>NZ_JBIOAO010000001.1:0-4266392 GCF_044452385.1 Polaromonas sp. UC242_47 | reverse complement strand
GTGCGCAGCGAAATCAGAGCTCCGGGAACAACTTTTCCACAAGATGTAGCTCGCGGTTTAAGTCCGCCAGGCGCTGAGTTCCTCAGCCGAAACAAAGAAACCCCCTCCGACTTACGCGTTGTAGACCATCGCGCCATCTCTGCGTGCGACACCAGAACGTACAAGTTCGCCTAGCAGTTGTTCTATCCAAAGCTCGAATGCCATGGATGGGAAGAATTTCTCGCGTATGCGTTCGAAGTAGCTGCTCCGCTGAGCCCAATTGACAAAGTCGGCAAAGGGCAGCAGCTGTTGTTCCAGGAGTTTGAACTTGAGCAAGACCTTGGCCGCGTGCTGTGCATGCCGGCTTGGGTTGCTGACAAAGGCGTTCAGGCGTTGGCGTGCATGGGCCAGAATCGCCGGGCGGTAAGCGAAAACCGGGCCGTGGCCGGGGATGACCCAGCGCGGATCCAGTTGCTCAATCAGATCGAAGGTGGCCGCTACTTCGTCAAAGGCCTGCTCGCCGTCGAGTTCAGGAAATACCACGCCGAAACCGCTTTCCCACAAGGCGTCCGCGGAAATCAAGGTGCGTGATTGCGGCTCAAAGAAAATCAGCGAGTGCGGGTCATGACCGGGCGCGGCGTGAATTTGCCATGGCGTATCCGCCAGCTGGATTTCTGTACCGGGCAACAGCAGGCCATTGAACTGAAACTGCGGGCAGTGTTGACCCGTCGGGACATACGTCAGGGCCACCGCGTCCCAGGGCGAGACCGAGGCCGCCTGGCCAGGTGGAATCAGTGTTTGCAGCTCCGGATACGCGCGCTGGAGGGCCGCGTTACCGCCGCAGTGGTCGCTGTGCAGATGTGTATTGAGCAGAACATCCAGCGGACGCTGCTTCAAGCTGGCGCCGACGAGATCGACGGTTTGCTCCGAGTGTGTGCTGTAGCCACTGTCTACCAGCGCGGTCGACGTTGATCCGACAAACAGGATGTTGTTGGATGACAGCCAGCCTCGTTCCAAAACAAGAACGCCGGCGGGTAACTGGCTTGTAGTCATGGATGCACGCTGGCGTTCTGACTAGGCGGCCGCCCGTAATTCCCGCCTGAGGATTTTTCCCACATTGGTTTTTGGCAAGTCGTCGCGAAACTCAATGTATTTGGGTCGCTTGTAGCCCGTCAGATGCTGTTTGCAGTAATCGCTGAGATCATCCTCTGTCAGTGCCGGATCATTCTTCACGACAAAAACCTTGATGGCTTCGCCCTGTTTCTCATCCGCAATACCGATGGCCGCGCATTCGACCACACCCGGGCACAGCGAGATCACATTCTCGAGTTCGTTCGGGAAGACATTGAAGCCGGAAACAATGATCATGTCCTTCTTCCGATCGACAATTTTTGTGTAGCCGCGTGCATCCATGATGCCGATGTCACCGGTTCGCATGAATCCGTCGGCGGTGAAGGCCTTTTTGTTTTCCTCGGGCTGCTGGTAATACCCGGTCATGACTTGCGGGCCCTTGATGCAGATCTCACCGGACGCACCCACGGCCAGAGAATCGCCCTCGTCGTTCTTGATGGCGATCTCAATACTTGGCAAAGGCAGGCCTATGGTGCCGCTGAACATGGTGCTTAAGACCGGGTTGTTGGTGCCGATGGCGCAGGTTTCACTCATGCCCCAGCCTTCAATCATCGGACAGCCGGTGACCTGCAGCCAGTTTTTGGCCGTGCCTGCAGAGGCGGCCATACCGCCCGCTTGGGACACACACAAATTGGAAAAATCCACCGACTTGATTTGTGGATGTTGCAGCAAGGCATTGAACAAGGTGTTGACCGCGGGCAACATGTGAAAAGGTCGCTTCTTTAACACCTCTATGAATTGGCCGAAATCGCGCGGATTGGGAATCAAGGTCAGGTGGGAACCCCAGCGTATGGCCAGCAGGCACAAGGTCAGCGCGAAGATATGGTACAGCGGCAGCGCCGCAATGCTGTTGGTCTTGCTGACATCGCCCACGCGACGCAACGCTGGCGTAAACCAGGCTTCGGCCTGCAAGATGGCGGCGACGATATTGCGGTGGGTGAGTACCGCGCCTTTGGACAAGCCGGTGGTGCCGCCTGTGTATTGCAGGAAAGCGACGGAGTCCAGATTGCTTTGGCTGGGCTTGAGCGCCATGCCCAGGCCGTCAGCAACCGCGCGTTTGAAGGGCGTAACGCTGCGGCCATCACCCAACGGCAGTTTGTAGGCCGGCACCATTTTGGCCAGATGGCGAACTGCAAAAGAAATCCAGCGACCGAACCAGAAGCCCAGCAAGTCGCCCATCGATGCGATCACCACATGCTGGATAGCCGTCTTGTCGATGACTTCTTCCAGCGTTTTCGCAAAGTTCTCCAGAATCACGATGGTGGTCGCACCGGAGTCCTTGAGCTGGTGTTCAAGCTCGCGGGCGGTATACAGCGGGTTCACGTTCACGCAGGTGTAGCCGGCACGCAGAATGCCAGCCATGGTGACGGCAAACTGCGGAATGTTGGGCAGCATGATGGCCACGCGCGCACCGGGCTTCAACCCCAGGCTCTGTAGCCAGGCGCCTAGTGCCGCGGACAGTTGGTCGAGTTGTCCGTAAGACATCCAGCAGTCCATGCAGACGGAAAACGGCTGCGAGGCATTTTTCTTGAAGGAGTCCTCCAGCAACTGGTTCAGTGAGCCGAACTGCTCGGTGTCTATCGTGTGCGGAACGCCTTCGGGATAACTCTCGAGCCAAAACTTGTTCATTGAAAACTCCTTGTGCCCCATTGTGAAATCAGCGTGGCCACAAGCGTATGAGGCTTGTCCCTAGTAGGCTGGGTCCGCGGCAAGAAGTTGGTGCAGTTGGGTCTCGCAGGCGACAGCGTCTTTCTCGAACAAGGCATCTATCCAGGCCGACTCGCGGTCTTCAATCAAGCGCAGAAACTCTGAAGCCCCCTTCATGTCCGCGAAAGCGTCAAAGCCGGCTTCGAGAAAATTCTGCAAGGAACTCAGGCTTGCCGCCGCCGCCGGCGCCCGCATCAGTTTCAGCAAGCTGCGCAGGCCGCGCATACGGGTCAGGCGATCCAGCTCGCGACCCAAATGCAGCACGACCTGTAGTTGCTGGTATCGGGCCGGCCGGTCCGCGACCTGGCGCCAACACTGGAGATAACGCGCAGACAGGCTGGTGGGGGCCCGTGTGATCAGCCATTGTTGCGCCATCAGGTCGTCCAGTTGTTCTGTCAGCGCATGGACTTCTGCCAGCGAGGCCGCGGTTTCTACCACCGCGGCGGGGAAAAGACGGGCAATGGTGCTGGCAATGCGTGCGAACTGCTGGTCGCGTTGCGCATAGTCCTGGTCACCATACAACTCGTGCAGAAAGAAATGCGCCGCCCGCTGATAACGAGGGCTGTGCAGCAGGTCTGCGTAGGTCGCTTTGAAACGTTGTGCCTGGAAACGTTTGACCTCCAGGCAGGCCTGGTCGAGCCGCGGGTCGGCCGCGCGACGCTCGCGCAGTGCCGACACGGCCTGCATGGCTTCACGAATCCGGAGTGCAACAGGGTCCATATAAACACCGAGTTTATCTAGATGGGGTGCTCTATTGGAATCAGACGGTCGCATGCGACACTCGGCCGATGCAAAGACGGACCTTACTCCAGCTGGGTGTTGCTTCGGCCGTGGTGCTGACGATGGCCGGCGGCGCGGCCGCCCTGCTGCAGGCCGGCTTGAAAAACGGTGAACTCAGTCTGAGTGGCCGCGAGGTGTTTCGGGCCGTGGGCCGCGGGGTGCTGCAGGGCAGCTTGCCGGCTGACGCAGCCACAAGACAAACCGCTTTGGATGCTTTGCTGGACCGGATCGACGAATTGACGGCGGCCTTGCCACCCCACGCGCAAGACGAACTGTCGCAATTGCTGGCCTTGCTGGCCAGCCCGCCCGGACGACTCGCCCTGGCGGGCTTGAGTCAAGCCTGGTCCTTGGCCAGCGAGGCCCAGGTCCAGCAGGCGCTGCAAGGCATGCGATTTTCTGCACTGGCGCTGCGCCAGCAAGCCTACGCGGCCTTGCACGACATCACCGCGGCGGCTTATTTCACAGACAGCGCCACCTGGTCCCAGCTCGGTTATCCCGGTCCGCAGCGCATCTGAAAGTTAGGGCAGCCCCATGAGTCAATTACAAGACCCGATACGCGACGGTCTCCAGCGCGGCTGGAAAGTGCTGGGGGGCATCCTGGGCCAGGCGCCGGAAAAAATCGTTTGTGATGTCGCCATCGTCGGTAGCGGTGCCGGCGCCGGCATCACCGCCGAGTTGCTGGCCAAAGCGGGCTTGCGGGTGGTGATGATTGAGGAGGGGCCGCTCAAAAGCAGTAGCGACTTCAATCAGAAAGAGTCGGAAGCTTATCCGCAGCTTTACCAGGAAAGCGCAGCGCGAAAGACCGAAGACAAGGCGATCAACATCCTGCAGGGGCGTTGCGTAGGTGGCTCCACCACGGTCAACTGGACCAGTTCTTTTCGCACCCCGGCGCCTACCCTCCAGTTCTGGCAGGAGCAATTCGCCCTGGCGGACTACAGCCCGCAAGCCCTCGCGCCGTATTTTGCGCAGGCCGAACAACGCCTGAACATCCTGCCCTGGCTCACGGCGCCCAACGAGAACAACGACTTGCTGCGCCGCGGCGCGGCCACGCTGGGCATCGCGGCTTCGGCGATTTCGCGCAACGTCAAAGGTTGTTGGAACCTTGGCTCCTGCGGCCTCGGTTGCCCGACCAATGCCAAGCAGTCGATGCTGGTGACCACCATTCCGGCGGCGTTGGACCAGGGCGCGCAGTTGTTGACTGAAATGCGGGTGGATCGTTTCGAGATGGCCAATGGCAAGGTGACCGCGCTGTATTGCCAGAATGTGATGCCAAATGGGGCTCTAGCCCGCATGGTACCTGCGCAAGTAGCTACCAAAATAGTAGCGAGCCATTACGTGCTGGCGGGTGGCGCCATCAATTCGCCGGCAGTGCTGCTGCGCTCTGGCGCGCCTGATCCGTATGGGCTGCTGGGCGCCCGGACCTTTCTGCACCCGGTGGTGATGAGTTCGGCGGTGTTTGCGCAAAAAGTGGAAGCCTGGAACGGTGCGCCGCAATCGATTTACACCGACCATTTCCTGGACACACAAGCCATTGATGGGCCGATTGGCTACAAACTGGAAGCGCCGCCGTTGCATCCGGTGATTTTTGCATCGACCGTGCCCGGCATGGGCCAAAGCCAGCAAGACTTGCTTAAGACCTTTCCGCACAACCACACCTTGCTGGCGCTGCTGCGTGACGGCTTTCATGCGCAGTCGCGCGGTGGGCAGGTCAAACTGCGCAGTGACGGCTCCGCCGTGCTCGACTACCCGCTGACCGATTATGTGATGGACGGCGCGCGCCGGGCCTTGCTGTCGATGGCGGAGATCCAGTTTGCCGCCGGCGCGCGCCAGGTCTTGCCTTTGCATGAAATGGCCCAGCCCTACACCAGCTGGGCCCAGACCCGTGAGGCCATCAACGCCTTGCCCATGAAACCCCTGCTGACCAAAGTGGTGAGTGCCCACGTGATGGGCGGCTGCGGTTTGGGCGGGCGGGAAACGCTGGGTGTGACCCGGCCCGACGGGGTGCACTGGCAGCTTGAGAATTTGTCCATCCACGATGGCTCGATTTTTCCCACCAGCATTGGTGCCAATCCCCAGTTGTCGGTCTACGGCACGGCCAATCGCCTGGCGCAGGGCCTGGTCAAAAAGCTGACTGGTCGCGATGTCACGCTGGCTTGAACCCGGGCCTTGACCGGAACGTTTGCATGTTGGCACGCCTTCAGCAATTCATCACCCTCTCGCTACTGGCGGCTGCGGGCGCATGGCTGGTCTTTTATTGGAAAAGTTCGCCGGTCCTGGCCTGTGCCGGTTTTGTGATGTTGATCCTTGGGTGCTCTGCTTTCCTGGCCATGGAGTTGGTGGCCCTGCGGTTCGTCAACAGCAACGATCCGGCGCCCCGGCCGTCGTGGCGAGAACTAACAAGCGCCTGGCTGGGCGAAACCTTGACGGCGCCTCTGGTGTTTTGCTGGCGCCAACCCTTTCGCTCCCGGGCCTTTCCCGACCAGTTGTCGCCGCCGTCTGTGGTGCCAGGGCGGCGCGGCGTGGTGTTTATTCATGGGTTCTTTTGCAACCGAGCTTTCTGGGCGCCGTGGCTCAAACCGCTTCAGGGCACGGGCCATGCCTATGCGGCCGTCAACCTGGAGCCACCCTTCGCCTCCATCGACGACTATGTGCCGCTGATCGAAGACGCGGTTCGGCAGGTGACGGCCGCAAGCGGCCTGCCGCCGCTGCTGGTGTGCCACAGCATGGGCGGCCTGGCGGCGCGGGCCTGGCTTCAAACCATGCAGGCGGAGGCACGGGTGCACCACGTGGTGACACTGGGAACGCCGCACCGTGGCACCTGGCTGGCCCGTTTCAGCCATGTCGCCAATGGTCGTCAGATGCGCTTGGCTGGCCCCTGGCTGCAGCAGCTTGGCCATGGCTTGCCGCCTGAGCGTCATGCGCTGTTTACCTGCTGGTACTCGAACTGCGACAACATCGTGTTCCCGGTCTCCACCGCCACCTTGCCTGGCGCCGACAATCGCTTGCTGCGTGCTGCCGCCCATGTGCAACTGGCTTTTCTGCCGCAGGTGATACAGGCCACGCTGGCTTTGCTGGATGAGGGCGCTCAAACAGGCTCTAAACGCCACTCTTGATGGGTAACGATTTGTGTATGCTTGGGGCTGATTTTGTTTGGGCGTTTGCCCGGGAGAAAAATGCCTCTGATTGTGTTGATGGAAGACGATGCCGCCACGCGTACGCTGGTGAGCTCGGTGCTCAGAAAAGACGGGTATGAGGTTTTGTCGGCCGACAATGGCCTGACGGGCTTAGAACTGGTGCGGCAACACAAGCCGGATCTGGTGATCAGCGATGTGCAAATGCCCACCATGGACGGTTTTGCCATGTTGCAGGCCTTGCGTGGCGACCCGAGCATCATGGCGACACCGGTCGTTTTGCTGACCTCATTGCAAGAACGCGCCCACATGCGTATCGGCATGACCAGTGGCGCCGACGACTACATCACCAAACCTTTCAGACCCGGCGAGTTGCGCGAAGCGGCGTCCGCCCAGCTCAACAAACGGAACATGCAAGCCGCGTTGCAAACCATGGCCGTGGAGGCCGCGGTTCAGGCCGCGCTGGAAGACCAGAAACACCACCTGGCCCGTTTGTACGAGAAAAAACTGGCTTCCGAACTCAGCGAAAAATGGCCGGCCGCCGACGGGGCGAGCGAAGACGAACGGTTTTCCAACGCCACGGTCCTGTTTGTGGATGTGCTTAATTACGCCAGCCTTGCTGAAAAACTCTCCAGCGCAGAACTCAGCGATGTCGTGCGCCAGTTTTACAACAATGCCGGGGACACCGTGCATTTGTTTGGGGCGCGCCACATGCAATTTGTTGGCGAAGGCCTGCTGGTTGTTTTTGTCGACAGCACGGACACCTCGTCCGTCAACCATGGCTTGCGTGCCGCGCGTGCCGCGCTGGGGCTGCTGGACTCGGCCAAACGCGTGCAGAAGTTTCTCAACCACCACTTTCCGGCGCACGGCTTGCCCCGTTTCGATGTCAGCGTGGCACTGAACAGCGGGCCGGTGGCCCTGGCCAAACTTGAGGATCCATTGCGCGGCGGGATGCAAGTGCTGCCTGTCGGTGACACGGTCAGTGCCACCTTGCTGCTGCAAAAGCAGGCACACCGGGCCAATTGGCAGATCGCCGCCAGCGTGGCCATGCTGCGTGGCGTGACCGGTGCCGTCAACATTGGCGGTCGGGCGCTTGTTTCCTTGCCTGGCCGCACGGCAGCGCTGGATGCTGCTGAACTGTTGGGCCTGGCGCTTCAGTCTTAACTCTGCAAGGCGCTGAATAGCCCCAGCGCTAACTCACCAGGTGTCTGGCCTCATGTCAAAAAGAACGTTTTCGTTACGTCGTATTCTGGTCGCCAGCCTGCTGGTGTTTGCGCTGGTCCCCGCAGGTCTGGTGGCCTGGCTCATGGCGCGTAGCAGCGCAGAGGCCGTGGAAAATTTGGCCGGCAGCATTCTTTTGAATGTCGCGACAAGGATTGAGGCCGGAACACAAGCCCACTTGGGTCAGGCCCACAATGTCCTGAACGGCTTGTTTCCTGAGCGTTTGACGGCAACGCAAACCGAGCAGGCCAGAGACTGGCTGCGTCATGGCTCAGCCTTCGAGCCCATGGCGTTTGCCTTGTCCATGCAATCGCCGGATGTGCCCAGCCTGTATTTTGGCAACAGCCGGGGCGAGTATTTCTCCGTCAACCATACAGAGAATGGCACTCAAGTCTTGCTGCGTGGCAAGAGCGATAGCGGCCTGCAAGCCTTCATGGCGCGGCGGCCCGGTGACCGAAGCCAGCCGCTGGCGACGGCACAAGCCAACTTCGAGCCACGGACCCGGGGCTGGTACCAGGGCGCGATGGTGGCCAAGGACCGTACTTTTTCTCCCATTCAAACTGTTCCGGGCAAGTCGCAGTTGTTCGTCACGCTGTCACAACCTGTGTATGACGGTGATGGGGGGGCGGCTGGCGTGTTTGGTGTGGACCTGTATTTACAGCGGCTCGCCGACCTGCTGCAGACTCAGCGCATCAGCGCGCGTGGGGCCGCCTATATCGTGGATGAGTCGGGCTTGCTGGTGGCCGGGTCCGCGGGCGACGGCTTGTTCCAGAAAGCGCAGGGCAAGCCGGTGCGGCGCAGCCCGCAGCAAAGTGCGAACCCCGTGATTCGTGAAAGTTTTGCGGCCTTGCAGCGTGAGCAGTCCCAGAAGCGCGAAGACTCGGTCGCCAGCAACACGGCTTTGCAACGTTTGCCCATGCACAGCGATACCTTGCTGATGGTTCAGCGCCCGTTTGGCGAAGCGCTGGGTTTGCACTGGACGCTGGTCGTGGCCGCCCCCGAGAGCGACTTCACGGCCGACATCACCCGGGCCTGGAAGTTGTCCCTGATCGCGATAGCCGGGCTGGTCTTGCTGGGCGCTCTGGCGGCCTTGTATGTCGCGACCCGGATCGGGCACCGGCTTCAGCGTCTCAGTGTCGCGGCGCAGCAACTCGGCCGCGGCGAGGTGCCGCGGATAGAGCGCAACACCCATTTGCGGGAGGTGCGGGAGTTGTCCCAGGTCATGCACGACAGCGCCGAGCAGCTCCAGAGTTACCGGGCCGAGGTGCAAACCAAAACGCGGGCGATTGAAGAGGCCAACGAGCTGCTGGAAGAAAGGGTCGCACAGCGCACGGTCGAGTTGCTCGCTTCCCGCGAAGAAGCCCTGCAGGCGGCCAAGGCCAAAGCGGCTTTCCTGGCAACCATGAGCCATGAAATTCGCACCCCGCTCAACGGCGTGGTGGGCATGAGTACGCTGCTGGCCGAGACCTCGCTGGATGACGAGCAAAGCGACTACCTGCAAACCATACGGCTGTCGAGTGATCAGTTGCTGGCGGTGATCAACGATGTTCTGGATTTTTCAAAAATTGAATCTGGCAAGCTGGATCTGGAGGCCGAACCCCTGAGCCCGCGCAGCGCGGTTGAAGAGGCCTGCGACATCGCCGCGCCACGGGCCAGGGAAAAAAATCTAGAGTTGATTGTTGACGTGCCCGAGGCCGCTGGTCCCGGCTTGCTGGACATTCCGGCCGCAATTGCCGGCGACATCACGCGTATCCGGCAGGTGTTGATCAACCTGATCAACAACGCCGTCAAGTTCACGGAAAAAGGCGAAGTGGCCGTCAGCGTGCGGCAATTGCCCAACCCGGGTGATTCGGGCCGTCTGTTGATCGAGTTTCGTGTGTCTGATTCAGGGATAGGCATACCGCCAGACCGGATCGATGCCTTGTTCCAGGCCTTTAGCCAGGTCGACACCTCCACCACGCGCAAATACGGGGGGACCGGCCTGGGCCTGGCGATTTGCAAGCGTCTGGTCGAACTGATGGGCGGGGCGATCGGGGTCGACAGTGTGCTCGGCCAGGGCTCCACCTTCTGGTTCACCATCCAGGCGCCCCTGGCGAAATTGCCTTCGCCGCAGGGGGGCCGTCGATGCCGCGGCGCTGCAGGGCAAACACGTGCTGGTGATCGACGACCATGTCACCAATATTCGTGTCCTGACGCGGCAGCTTCAGTTGTGGGGCATGCACGTCAGCAGTGTCGAATCAGGCGCCCAGGCCTTGCAGGCGCTGGCGCGGGAGAACGCGGCGCAGCCTGACATCATCATCACCGACATGCACATGCCCGAGATGGACGGCGTGACGCTGGCGCGCGCCATCAAGGCCCAACCCAACTTGGTCAAGGTGCCGCTGGTCTTGCTCACGTCGGGCTTCATGCCGCCTGGCCATGAAGCCGCCCAATTGTTCGAAGCGCGGCTGCTCAAACCTGCCCGCCAGAAGCAGTTGTTTGATACGTTGGCACGTTGCCTCTCGGCGGGCGCTAGTGGGAATCTCCTGGCGGAACCCAAAGCGGGTGCCGCCGCAAAAATCTGACCCTGCTGGTGGTTGACGACAACGCCGTCAACCTCAAGGTGGCTTGTGCCATGCTGGTCAAACTGGGCTACCAGACAGAAACCGCACTGGATGGGCAGGAGGCCGTAGACGCCGTCATACGCGCCCAAGGCTCCGGCCGGCGGTTTGGCGCGGTGTTGATGGATGTGAACATGCCGCGCATGAATGGCTTTCAGGCCACGCAGCAAATTCAGACCCTGATGGGCAAGGCGGCCCCGCCCATCATTGCCTTGACGGCCGCCGCGTCGCCTGAAGACCGTGCCCGCTGCGCCGCGGCCGGCATGGACGATTACCTGACCAAACCGCTGCATGTGGCCGCGCTGGCGCAGGCGCTGGAGCGCTGGTTGCCCGCGATGACCTTGGCTGCGGAAGGTCTAGGCACGCTGGCAACTGCGGGCCAGGGCGACATGGCGCCGCTGGAGACGCCCGAGCCGGCGCGTGCCCCCGAGCCGCCACTGATGGACCTGGAGCGCCTGGCCCAGTTCAAGGAGTTCGACGACGACGAACTCAGCATGACCCGTGAGGTGATTGCCCTGTTTGTCGCCGACGCCGCCCTTCGCCTCCAGGCCATCGAACAGAGTATCCGTACCGATGACGCGCTTGCCCTGGCTTGGGCCGCCCATGCCCTGGTTGGCGCGACCGGCAATGTGGGGGCTGTGGCCATGCAGACTGTTTGCAGCGAGCTTGAGGTGGCGGCGAAAACAGGGCAGGTGCCCGCCAATGCCCTCCAGCAGCTTGAGAGCTTGCAGGTTTATTGGGGGAAAACCAGCACGATTCTGGACACCTGGGTCTGAATGTTTCAGGCCGGATTGGTGCGGTGGTCCCGGCAAGGATGGATCAAATAGAAAGGGTAATCCATCCATAGAGAGCTTGCACTCACTTTTGGCGAGGGTGAGCCGTCACGATGAGCCTCAGAGGCCCGTCAACAAAGCCTTGCCGTGTGCATGGCGTCCATGTGGTTGCGAATTCTCTTGTGAATTTTTTCACAGGTCGCAGCTTGCATATTCACTATCAAGATTCCGTCAGGCTTCATACGCTCAATAAGCTGTAACAGCCTCAAAGCGCGTGAAGATGAACACCTTGTTGAATGCCGGATTTGCGGATCCGGCCCTGCTTCTTGGCCAATCCCAACATCCCGATCCGGGCGCGGACGTTTTGGCGGTGCTGATGGATGCCCTGGCCCACGGCGTGGTGGTGGTTGGTGCGCGTGGCCAGATCATTCATGCCAACCAGGCCGCTCGCACCGAACTCAAGCGTCGCCGGATGCTGGTGCAGGTCAGTGGCGAGATTCATGCGATCAACCCTGAGGACAGCAAAACACTGCAAGGCGCTTTGGTCAAAGCCGTGGCTGGCAAACGCAGCCTGGTGAAGGTGTCGGGCGGTGGCCTGAGCTTGATGCTGGCCGTTGTTCCCCTTCAGAGAGACCCGTCGGCCTGGCAGACCCGGATTGCGCTGTTTTTTTCCCGTACCGACGTGTGTGACTCAGGTGTGTTCGGGTTTTTCTCCCGAAGTTATGGTTTGACGCAGACGGAAGAGCAGGTGTTGGTCATTCTGTGCCGGGGCTTGAGTACCCCTGAAATCGCTGTTCAGATGAACGTGGCTGTTTCTACGGTGCGCAGCCACGTGCGCAGCTTGTGCGCAAAAACCGGCTCCAGCGGGGTGCGGGAGCTGGTGAACCATGTGGCGGCTTTGCCGCCAGTGGCACCTCTGCATCTGGTGCAAATACACTAAAAATGCGCCCCTCCGGCCGCGCCGGCTACACCGACGGCCCGCCGCATGCTAGATTACGGCTCATCATGAGCACGCCACTTCCTTCCAGCGACGACCTGTACGCACAACTGGTCCCCGAGTTGCGTTCGCTGGCGCGGCGCGGCGTATCGCGCACCTATCGCAAAAATGCGGTGTTGATCAACGAAGGCGAAGCCGGCGACAGCCTGTTCGTGTTGCTCAAAGGCAGTGTCAAGGTGTTTGCCATGGACGAGAGCGGGCGGGAAATCACCTATGGCACCGTTCACACCGGTGACTATTTCGGTGAAATGTCGCTGGATGGCGGCCCCCGGTCTGCCTCCGTGATGACCCTGGAGCCCTGTACCTGCGCCGTGCTGAGCCGTGCCGATGTCAGCGAGCACCTGGTCGACGAGCCTGAGTTCGCCATCAACCTCGTGGTTCAGGTGATCCGCCGGGCCCGTGCGGCGACCGAGACGGCGCGCAATATGGCGCTGCTCGACGTCTATGGCCGGCTGATCGCCCTGTTGGAAGACCGCCGTGGTGACACGACCGACGGCAGCAGCGCCACGCTGGAAGGCATCACACACCAGGACATTGCTAACCGTGTTGGCGCTTCGCGCGAAATGGTCAGCCGCCTGCTCAAAGACCTTGAAAAAGGGGGCTACATCGAGCTGGGGATTCGGCGTATTACCCTGCTCAAGAAGCTGCCCAGCCGCTGGTAAGCCGCCAAGTCGGCAGCATTTTCAGACCCTGCGGTGAGCTGTTGCGCGCGGCCGTACCGCCACTGTCGCCTTTCTTTGCACTTCAGGACAACACCGATGAGTTCAGTGTATGGCTGCGTATGTTTCGCTATTCCCTCCAAACTACTCCGAAAATGCGCTGAAAAGGCCGGTTCGGTCGATTGCCAAGGCCTGGACAGCATGGCCGCCCGCTTGAGAACCCAGCGTAACGCATGGGCCGGGCCTGTCCATCTGCCCCTGTTGCTTGCGCCTGCGCAACCCGCCCCTATAAAGGCGGCCTATCGACGCGCCATCTTCGATGCGGGTTCAGGTACCGAGTTGCCTGGAAAACGTGTGCGCAACGAGGGAGACAAGCCGGTCAGAGATCCCGCCGTCAATCAGGCCTATGACAACACCGGCATCACACTGGATTTTTACCTGAAGATGTTCGGGCGCAACTCTATCGATAACCGCGGCATGCGGGTCGAGTCAGCGGTGCATTTTGGAAAAAACTTCAGCAATGCCATGTGGACCGGCGATCAGATGATTTTTGGCGACGGAGATCAGAATGTGGCGGGATTTACGGCTGCGCTGGACATCATTGCTCATGAGCTGACACACGGCGTCATGCAACACCTGATTCCTGGTGGACTGGGCGTGGTTCGGGTGCCCGTGAAGGACCGTGAATTCAAGGAGCAAACCCATGCGCTCAAGGGCCAGAGCGGCGCTCTCAATGAGTCTTTTTCCGATATTTTTGGCAGCATAGTCAAGCAGTGGCATGGTCGGCAAAGTGTCACCCAAGCCAACTGGTTGTTAGGTGAGCATCTGCTTGCCCCCGAGCACGGGCTGGCCATTCGCTCACTGAAAGATCCGGGCAATCGCAAGTTGACGTGGTACGAAGACGATCAATTCAAAAGCATGGACCAGTATGTTGACGGCGCTGACGTGCATGACAGCTCAGGCATTCCCAACCATGCCTTTTACCTGGCGGCTAAAAAAATTGGCGGATTTTCATGGGAGAAGGCCGGTCCCATCTGGTACGAAGCCTTTGAAGCACTCAAGCCCAAAGCCAGTTTTCTGGACGCCGCAAAGGCAACAAGCCGGGTGGCCGGTGTGCGCTTTGGAATTAAGTCAAAAGAATACAAAGCAGTCATTTCTGCCTGGCAGGCTGTCAAAGTCGTGACTTAGACGCAGATGTTGGTTAAAGCTTGGCTTTACCAATGGCATGATGCGGGGATTCGCATTGATGCGGCGGTCTGTTGCTGAGAGTTTCAAAAAATGTCGTTGAGTTGCTTATCGTGCCTGACGGTCAATCCCGACGCCAATCGGTTCTGCGAGGGCTGCGGCGCAGGTTTGTCGCTGGTTTGTCAGCATTGCGGACAAGAATGTAGTCCTTCGGCGCGATTCTGTGGTGCTTGCGGCACACCGCAGAATCCCGCTGGTTCAGCGGCTGTGACCGCGCCACGTGTCCTCCCCCGAACGCTCATGTGGGGTGAACTCAAGCAGGCCACGGTTCTTTTTGCCGACATTGTGAGTTCCACCGAGCAGATTGCCGATCTGGATGCCGAACAGGCCATGGAGCGCCTGGGTCCGGCGTTGGCGCTCATGTGCGAGTCCATCGAAGCATTTGGCGGCACCGTGGTGCGAACCATGGGTGATGGCGTGATGGCCTTGTTCGGTGTTCCTAAAGCGCTGGAGGGACATGCCTTGCTGGCTTGCGAAGCCGCGCTCGACATGCAGCAGGCATTTCCCGGCGGGACTCATGGTCTGCGTATTCGTGTCGGGTTGCACTCTGGGCAGGTTGCGTCCGACCCCCGGAATGCCGATGGCCGAGGCGGTGGCGCCCATGGCTTGACCATTCATTTGGCGAGCCGGGTGGTGAGTCTGGCCGATCCGGGCGGCATTTGTATGTCGGAAAGTTGTTATGGGCTGGTTCGTTCTTTGTGCGACGCGCGGCCCATGGGCTCACACTCACTGAAAGGCATTTCAGGTCAATACGGGGTCTATGCGCTGGAGGGGCTCAAGACGGGGAGTCAAGGGTTTCATCAGGCGACCCTGACACCGTTTTTGGGTCGCGATCGGGAGATTGCATTGCTCCAGCAGGCATTGCATTTCACCGAACATGGCAAGGCGCGCGTGGTGGATATTTCGGGTGAGCCCGGCGCCGGCAAGAGCCGACTTTGCCACGAGTTCGCCCAGTGGTGTCGTGCCCGACAGATACCCGTGTATGAGGTGCGTGCACAGCCCTATGGTCACGCCACGCCATTGCAGCCCGGTTTGAGCCTGCTCCGCACATTTTTCTTCCGAATTCCGCCTACGGACGATGCCGCCGCTGCCAGGGCCCGGATCGCGGCACGTATGTCCGAGCTCGGTCCACCGGCTGAACCCGACCTGGTGCTTTTGTATGAGTTCCTTGGGGTCGCGCCAGCTGAAAGTCTGCATGCGGCATCCAGTCCCAAAGCGCGGCATGCCCGGTTGCTCAATATCGTGCGGGAGTTGCTTAAACACGATGCCGCGACAACCTCGGTAATTCTCATCGAAGACCTGCATTGGCTGGATGAAGCCAGCGAGGAATTTATTGCGACGCTCATTGACGCCGCCTCAGGGTCGCGGACCATGGTGGTCCTGAATTACCGACCCTCTTATCACTTGCCGTGGGCGCAGGCCGAGAATGCTCAGAAAATTGAATTGGGACAGTTGAGCGACAAGGAGACGGAACACCTTGTCAGAACATTGATCGGCCCTCGCCAGGAATTTCAGGACGTATGCCAGTTGGTCGTCAGACGAAGTGGTGGCAATCCTTTTTTTGCCGAGGAGCTGGTGCGTTCGCTGAGTGACAGCGGACTGCTGGCCGAGGGGTCGGATCTGCGCATCGCAGGGCTGGATGCGTTAGAGCGAGCGTTGCCGGCGACCGTGCAAGCCGTCATTGGCGCCCGACTTGATCGACTGGGGGAGCCCGAAAAAACGCTTCTCCAAATGTGCGCCATCATCGGTAAAGAGATTCCATTGGCGGTGCTCGAGCACATGGCCAGCCCCCTCGCCAGTGTGATTGAAAAGGGGCTGAATGGTCTCTGCCATGCCCAGTTGATCTTGCCGCAGCCCGCGGTAGGTGGACGTCGTTTTACATTTCGTCATCCCTTGATTCAGGAGGTGGCGTACAGCACGCAACTCAAAGTCCGTCGCGGCCCGCTACATTGCGCGGTTGCCCTGGCGATGGAGGTCTATTACCGTGATCAGCTCGATGAATATGCGGGCCTGATCGCGTACCACTATGAGGCCGCGGGACAGCTTCTGGATGCCGCCAGTCATGCGGCTCGCGCTGCGCAATGGGTCGGCGCTACCAATTCTGCTCTCGCGATCAAGCATTGGCATAAGGTGCGCGCGCTTCTACAAAACCAGCCCAGATCCACCGCGAGCGACAGCTTGCGGGTGCGGGCCGGCGGACAGATTTCGGTGCTTGGATGGCGCGAAGGTCTGACTTTGCAGGAGGTGCAACCCTTTATCGACGAAGCAACCGAACTTGCTGGGGAAGTAGATAGCCGCTCAATCCAATTACTCTTGATGGGCGAAGGACGGATGTTGCAGGCAAGCGGCGGTCCGGCGGACGAGTATGTTGAGCGTCTGCAGAAGGCCTTGTCGCTGATGGATGCCGATGCCGACCCGGGGCGCGCAGCGACGATCAATGCCGCATTGAGTCAGGCCTATGCTTGGGCAGGCATGCTGGAGCAGGCCTTGGCGGCCAACGATATTGCGCTTCGGGACATGGGTGCCATTGACCGATTTGACCGTGAATGGATTGGCTTCAGCATTGAGCATTGGGTGATGGGCATGCGGGGGCGACTGCTGATGCGGTTGGGGCGTCTGGAGGATGCCGCGCAATGCTTGCAGGAGCTGTTGGGCCGGGGGGAGTCATCGAATGACCCGGTGATCCTGCAATTCGCTCATTTTGGGTACATAGATTTGGCGTGGTGCCGTCAGAACGCTGAGTTGGCGCACGAGCACTACGCGTATGTCGCGGAGATTGCGGCCAAGCATGAAAATCCCTATTTGCGTGTATTTGCGTTGAGCTGTCGCGCGACGGTTGCCAGTATTGACCGCGACTTTGAGACGGCTGCACGGACTTTTTCGGAGGCGTTGACACTGGTTCGACATGCCAAGGTCGCCATGGAGTTTGAAACTGAAATTCTCGCTAGTCTGGCGGAATGTCACCGCGGCCTTGGTAACTCTGAACAAGCCTTGGATATCGCCCAGGAAGCGATTGAAATTTCCCGTCAGCGAAGTACCCGCTTGCCCGAGTGCCGGGCGCTGATTACCCGTGCGTCAGCGATGCTTGACGCCTTCGGCTCGGCGCGGGCCGATCAGGCGCAGGCCTTGTTCGCGGAGGCGGAGCGGTTGATACGTCTGACCGGCGCCGCGATTTATCAAGAGTCCTTGTTTCGCGAACAATCTCGATTGGCCGTATTGACCGATTTGCCTGGTCACACGGGCATCAGCGTCGGACAAGCAGCGTGAACTCCCGCATGCCGTAGTCGGCAAGCAACTCGAACTTTTGCTCCGAACTGCTGTGCGCAGTAACGCATCCAAATTTCAGGCGATGCGTGAGAGAGCGCAGGGATGGCTTGTAGCTCAGAGCCAAGCGGCATCAAAAAATTGACGGCAAAACCAAGGCGACTTGCATTATTCATGTCGGTCAGGGTCTTCTTGATGAACAAAGTCCATCGCGCAGCGGACTGTGCAAGTTTGACGTTAAAAATTCCGCTGGCGACAGAGTAATCCGCCACGCGCGGAATCGCACTGCCGACGATAAATTGAGCGCGAATGTTTGGACGGGAAGAGGGTTGCGCCTGCGCGATCATGGCTTCCGAGAGGTCTGTGCCGAGGTAGTCGACGCAGGCGCTGCGATGCCGTTTCAACAGAAAGGCCAGCAGCGCGCCATAACCGCAGCCGACATCGTTGAGGGAGATCTCTTTGCGAAAATCACACAGCTTGAGGAGTTGAACAAAGCGCAACTCCTGCGTAGGCTGACAGGTCCAATCCACCCCAAGGGCAGTTGCCCCATGTGTCAACACCTTGCGTGTGTAATAACGTTCAATTTCCGCGTGCAAGCTGTCGAGCCGCTTGCTGGGGGGGGCGTTGTGGTCATGATGGTGGAGCCCACCCCCGTGCTCATTGCCGCGCCTATTTCTTGGCTACTTTTGCCGCGGGCTTTGCTGCCGGCTTGGCCGATTTTTCCGGCAGCGTCGGAAAGGAGATGGTCAGGTAGTCACGGTTGAAATACGTAACGGGCCTATTCTTCTCGGTGATCAAGACCCGGGTGTTTCCCTTTTCTGCCCGCATGTCGTGAAAGGTGAAATATACCGGCATGGGTGTTTTTGAGGCGAGGTTTTTTACCAGGGCATTGACAACGGCCGTGTCGCCATTCTGGTTGGGCACGTTGGAGTCATGCTTGCTCAAATTGGTGAAGTAGTCATGCATACGGTTTCTTGCTTCGGCGTGGGATGCGCCGATATTGAGAACCGCCACGCTATTTTTAAAGGCGCGGCCCTTTTTAAAAATTTTGAATTCTTTTTGCAACGCAACCATTTCATCAATGCCGCCAAAGTGTGTTTTCTTGTCAGGCGTTGGTCCGAAACGGACGTTCAACTGATCAAGCAGACTTCCGACGTGGATGTCGTGTTCCTTCATGAAATAGCCCATAAGTTCTCTCCAGTGGTCGCGGTTGATGAAATGACTACATGTTAGTAAACGTTACGACGTACTGTAAAGCCTATTTGGTTCAGGCCCAAGCGTTTGGCCAGAGAGGCGGACCCGCGGGGTCGTGCGAGGCCGGTGTTCTGGAGTCTGAAAGCACCACGCCGTACCGGAGTTCGTCGTTGCTGGACTGCGGCTCATCATCCAACGCGTGTCTCCGGCCCGAGACGGCGCCTGCTATATGCGTGTCACGCAGCGAGGCTCTTGTGGAGAACGGCTCACTCCGCGAGTCTTTGTCTCGCTTGTCGTGGAGGGGCTTGGCGTGACTCCAACGCTTCAGCGCTGAATAAGGACCTCGCCAGCCAGCCGCACATCCGCCGCAATCTCGGGCAGACCCTGGAGTCGCTGGTAAATCGGCGTGAAGTCCGGTGCCGTCTTGTCGAACAGCTCCTGGAAGCTGTTGATGACGAAGTAGGTCTGCTGGTAGCTGTCGATCTTGTAACGGGTGCGCATGACGCGTTCAATGTCCAGCGCCAGGCGCTGGGGCTCGAGGCTGGTGACGGAATATTGCAGTTCGCCGGAGGAACTCAGGATGCCGGCGCCATAAGCGCGCAGGCCGTCTTTCTGCTGGATCAGTCCGAATTCAATCGTGTACCAATAAAGCCGGCTGAGTTGCTCGCAGGCGTTCAGCCCGTGGGCTTTCAGGCCGCCTTTGCCGTATTCCTGCATGTGATCCGCAAACACCGGGTTGAACAGCAGTGGCACATGGCCGAACAGGTCGTGAAACACATCGGGTTCGACGATGTAGTCGAACTCTTCCGGGGTGCGCAGCCAGTCGGTCACCGGGAATTTACGGTTCGCCAGCAAGGTAAAAAACGGCACTTCGGGAATCAGCCCCGGCACCGCGACGATTTCCCATTGCGTGGCCTTGTAAAGGCGCTCGTTGATTTCCTCGAAGCGCGGGATGCGGTCCTTGACACCCAGCGAGGGCAGGGCGGCAATGAACTCGTCGCAGGCCAGACCGGGCAGCAGCGCGGCCTGGCGCTCGTACAGGCGGCGGTAGGTGTCATGGTCGGCGGCGGTGTAGGCCGCATAGTTTTGCGGGCAGGTGTAGTCGCTGTGCACCTGCCCGCCACGCGCGTAGTCACCGCGCGGCGGGCGTTCGCTGGCCCCATAAACAACCGGTTCGACAGCCATGATCAACTCCTTGTGGTTCAGGCTTTGGTGGCGGCCAGCACGCCGCGGCGCATCTGGTCGAGCTCTATGCTTTCAAACAAGGCCTTGAAGTTGCCTTCGCCAAAACCCTGGTTACCCTTGCGCTGGATGAACTCGAAGAAGATGGGGCCGAGCTGGTTTTCGCTGAAGATTTGCAGCAGCAACTCGCCCGGCGTGCCGTCCACCAGAATATTACGCGCCTGCAGATCGGCCACGTTTTCGCCGTGGCCAGGAATGCGTTTGTCGAGCAGCTCGTAATAGGTGTCGCCCGTGCTCAAGAGCTTCATGCCGCTGAGTTGCAGGGCGTCCACGGTGGCAAACAGGTCGCTGGAGCCCATGGCGATGTGCTGTATGCCTTCGCCCTGGTACTTGTCCAGGTATTCCTGGATCTGGCCGGCTTTTTCATTGCCTTCTTCGTTGATCGGGATGCGGATCTTGCCGCAGGGGCTGGTCATGGCCTTGCTCTTGACGCCGGTGGCCTGGCCTTCGATGTCGAAGTAGCGCACTTCGCGGAAATTGAACAGGCGCTCGTAAAAGCCCGACCACTCGGCCATGCGGCCGCGGTGCACATTGTGGGTCAGGTGGTCGATGTAGGTCAGGCCGTGGCCGACCGGGTTGAGCGCTTCCGGGCCGGTGACGCCGGGCAGGGGCTCAAAGTCCACGTCGTAAAAACCGATGTTGCCGATGTCGCCGGGCTGGGCGCCGTTTTTGCCGCGCCACCGGTCGATGAAATAAATGATGGAGTCGCCAATGCCCTTGATGGCCGGAATGTTCAGCTCGCCCGGGCCTGCCGTGTCGGCATAACCCCAGGCGCCCAGCTTGATGGCGCGCTCGTATGCGGCCTTGGCGTCCTGCACCCGGAAGGCGATGGCGCAAACGCTGGGGCCGTGCTGGCGCGCAAAACGCTGGGCAAACGAGTCCGGCTCGGCGTTGATGATGAAGTTGATGCCGCCCTGGCGGTACAAGGTAACGTTTTTGTGGCGGTGTTTGGCGATGGGCGTGAAACCCATGCGTTCGAACAGCGCACCCATGGCGGCCGGATCGGGCGCGGCGTATTCGATGAACTCGAAGCCGTCGGTGCCCATGGGGTTGTCCCAGCTGGCGCTGGCGGTTTGTAGCGGGGCGTTCATGCATGTCTCCTGGACAAAATACGGATGCATTGACTGTAGTAGCGCCAGCCCTCATTTTTTATGCGTAGTGAGGCGCCAAAGTTGAGGCTGGTGCAGTAAACATGCAAAATATGACAGATGGAAGCATTAGACAAGCTGGATAGACTGATATTGCGCAGCCTTCAAGCCGACGGCCGGGCCACTTACGAGCAAATCGCCGAGCAGGTCAGCCTCTCGCCCAGCGCCGTGTTGCGCCGGGTCAAACGGCTGGAAGAAAGCGGCGTGATCGACCGTTATGTGGCGCTGGTCAAGCCCGAGGCCGTGGGGCTGGGGCTGACCGCCTATATCAATGTGCGGCTGGAAAAACACACGGAATCTCATAAACGCAACCCCATGGACCTGTTTCGCGCCAGTGTGCAGACCTGGCCCGAGGTGGTGGAATGTGCGGCCCTGACCGGCGAAATGGACTATTTGCTACGGGTGGTGGTGGCCGACATGAGCCACTACAGCCGCTTCATCATGGACACCTTGCTCAAACACCCCAGCGTGCAGGATTGCAAAACCAGCTTTGTGCTGGACCGGGTCAAGGCGACCACGGCGGTGCCGGTTTGACGCTGGTACGTCGGCGCGCTTGTTTTTGCGGCGGCTTGCGGGCCTAATTCAGGAACTGAATTAGGGGCACGCGCCCAGTTTGGGGCTGGCGCTGGCCCATCAGGCGGGTGCTGCAAGCCTTGTTTGCTCCTGTTTTTATAGCTTCTTGCGCAAGTGTGCAGAGGGCTGGAGGCCGATTTGGCATGTAGATTGAAGCGATCCTGCGGTTCTGCCCGGAAAGAAGCCCTTGGTACTAGGTATTCTAGGGAAAACCCTTATATTTGACCCATGGTTACCCCCGGCACTTTTCTCAAGGCATCCCTGAACGCAGGCAAAGAACTGCTCCGCCCCCCCGTGGCGGAAAGCGAACGCGCGCCGCACAAGCCGCCTGTGATGGTGCCCATCCGTTCCATAGGCCCCAGCCATGGCGAGCGGATTGAAAACCATTTGCTGGCGCTGGGCGATCACGACCGCTACCTGCGTTTTGGTTATGCCGCCAGCGACGAGCAGGTGCGCCGTTATGTGGCCGGCCTCAATTTCGAGCGCGACGAGATATTTGGCATTTACAACCGCAAGCTGGAGCTGATCGCGATGGCGCACCTGGCGCTGTCGGTAGACCCCAAACTCACCAGCTGCGCCGAGTTCGGCGTGTCGGTCTTGCCCCACGCCCGCGGGCGCGGCTACGGCGCCCGGCTGTTCGACCGCGCCGTGATCCATGCGCGCAATGAAGGCGTGAGCATGATGTTCATCCACGCTCTCAGCGAAAACACCGCCATGCTCAACATCGCCCGCAAAGCCGGCGCCGTGATCGAGCGCGACGGCTCCGAGAGCGAGGCCTACCTCAAGCTGCCGCCGGCCGACCTGGACTCGCGCATGACCGAGATGGTGGAAGAACAGCTGGCCCAGACCGACTACCGCCTGAAAGTCCAGGCCAAGCAGTTCTGGGATTTCCTGGCCATCGTGCAGGAAGTGCGGCGCGGTGTGCGCGACGGGCGCGACCGCATGCCTATGTGAGGCCCCCACGTTCGCTCACTAACGTGTAGCTCGCTGCCCCCCGAGGGGGCGCTGCGCCTGCGGTCTGGCGAAGCCAGGCCCGCGGCCCCTGCTGAAAAAGGCGGGGAGAAGTAGGTGGCGCACGTTTGCGTATTTCGGCCTCCTCGGGTAATGCGCTATCCTTGACAGCTTCTCAACTACCGAACACCCTCGTGTCCGACGCTCCCCCCAGTAGACCTTCCAAACCGGAAGACAAGCGCGGCTTTTTGCAAAAGCTCGCTGAAATGCTTCACCCCGGGCCCGACTCCAAAGACGAGCTGATTGAAACCCTGGTTGAAGCGCAGGACAACGACGTGATAGGCGCGCAAAGCCGCGAAATGCTCGAGGGCGTGATCCGCATGGCCGACATGACGGCCGGGGATGTGATGGTGGCCGCGCCGCGCATGGACGCCATCAACATCGATGCGCCTTTTGACGAGTTGCTGCACCTGGTGATAGACACCGCCCACTCGCGTTTTCCCGTCTACGAAAACGAAAAAGAAAACATCATTGGCATCCTGATGGCCAAGGATTTGCTCAAGCTGCAACGTGCGCCCGGGCTCAACATCCGCGCCTTGTTGCGTGCTGCCGTGTTTGTGCCCGAAAGCAAGGGCCTGAACGACTTGCTGCGTGAGTTCCGCGGCAACCGCAACCACCTGGCCATCGTGATTGACGAGTTCGGCCGCGTCGCCGGGCTGATCACCATTGAAGATGTGCTGGAACAAATCGTCGGCGAGATCGAGGACGAGTTTGACATCGCCGAAGACGACGGCGACATCTTCGGCCTGACCGACCACACCTACCGCGTCAGCGGCGACACCGCGATCGAACGGGTCAACGAGGCCTTTGGCGTGACCTTGCCCGAAACCGACTTTGACACCATAGGTGGCCTGGTCGCACATGAGATGGGCCATGTGCCCAAACGCGGCGAAACCTACGTTTTGTCCGGCCTGCAGTTCACCGTGTTGCACACCAAAGGCGGCGCCGTGCGCTGGTTCAAGGTCGCGCCCGCCGCGACCGGCGCCGAATAAGGGCCACGCACAGATGGGACGGCAGACAATCGACAGCATGGTGTCCGCGCTGCCCACCTTGCCCGCCTTGCTGGAACACATCGGCCACCCCAAACAGCGGCAAGAACTTTCCCGGTTGCGGCTTGCGCTTGTTTTGATCGCTGGCTGCGCCCAGGCCTTGAGCATCGCCTGGCCTTTTCCCTGGGGGCTGGCGCAAGGCCAGCCGGTCTGGGGTTTGCAATTGCTGGCGCTGGGCATGCTGGTCTGGCAACTGGACCGCTGCACCGGCTGGAAGCAGGGGCTGGCACTGGGCTGGTCGTTTGCCAGCGCCTGGTTGTGCGGCATTTTCTGGTGGCTGTTTGTGTCGCTGCATGTGTATGGCGGGCTGGCCGCGCCGCTGGCCGTGCTGGCGATTGTCGGGCTGGCGATTTTCCTGGCCACGTATTACGCCGCCGCCTGTGCCGCGTATGTGGCGCTGGCGCCCGCAACACGGCTGCGACGCGCTTTGGTGTTTGCCGCACTCTGGCTGCTGGCCGAGCTGGCGCGTGTGGAGTTTTTCACCGGTTTCCCCTGGGGTGAGGCCGGTTATGCGCATCTGGACGGCTTGCTCGGCGACTACGCGCGCTGGGTGGGTGTGCATGGCATTACTTTTCTCGCAGCCTTTGTGGCGGCCTGCTTCGCCGGACTCGGCCAGTTCCGGCGCCAGCGGCTGATCGTGCCAGTGATCGTCTTGTTCTTCGGGCTGTCGCTGCTCGCCGGCCGACCCAATTCCACACCGACCGGCAGCCTGGATGTCACGCTGCTGCAGGGCAATATTCCCCAGGATGAAAAATTCCAGCCCGGCAGCGGTTTGCCAACCGCGCTGCGCTGGTATGGCGAGCAACTGCGCGATGCCAAAACCGCACTGGTGGTGGCACCCGAAACCGCGCTGCCCCTGCTGCCGCAACAACTGCCTGAAGGCTATTGGAATGCGCTGCAAACACGTTTTGCCAGTGGCCAGCAGGCGGCACTGATAGGTATGCCGCTGGGCAGTTACACCGAGGGTTACGCCAATGCGGTGGTCGGGCTGCGCCCCGCGGCATCCGCCGCAGCCGCGCAGGCGCCGCTTTACCGTTTTGACAAACACCATCTGGTGCCCTTTGGCGAATTTGTGCCGCCGGGTTTTCGCTGGTTCATTGACCTGATGCATATTCCGCTGGGCGACTTCAAACGCGGTGCGCTGGGTCAGCCTTCCTTGGATTGGCAGGGCCAGCGCCTGGCGCCGAATATCTGTTACGAGGATTTGTTTGGCGAAGAACTGGCGGCGGCTTTTGTCGACCCGGCCAGTGCGCCCACCATCCTGGTCAATGTCAGCAACATCGCCTGGTTCGGCAACACCGTGGCCATCGACCAGCACTTGGCCATTTCGCGCATGCGCACGCTGGAGTTCGAGCGACCCATGATCCGCGCCACCAACACCGGGGCGACGGTCATCATCAACCACCGCGGCGAAGTCACCCACGCGTTGCCGCGCCACACGCGCGGCGTGCTGGTGGGCGAGGTTGAAGGCCGGCAGGGCATCACGCCGTATGCCTGGTGGGTGTCGCGTTTTGGTTTGTGGCCCTTGTGGCTGGGCGCGGCCGGCCTGGTGCTGCTGGCTTGGCTGGGCCGCCGGCGCTAGCCAGGGCCTTTGAGTTGCTATTAAAACGGTAGCTGATTGCGCCCGTATTTAAAGGGCTGGAGCCACTTTTTCTTGAGAATTCAGCGCACAGCCTGGCCCATACGCACCAGCCGGCCTGGGCGGTGGGCGGTGATGTCACCTTCGCGCTGCACCGCCACCCCGGCCACCCAGGTCGTCACATAACCTTGCGCCTTTTGTAAAAAACGTTTGCCGCCGGCCGGCAGATCGCGCACCAGGGCTGGCGTGCCCATGGTCAGGCGTTGCGGATCTATCAGGTTGAGGTCGGCGCGCAGGCCGGGCGCGATCAGGCCCCGGTCCTGCAGGCCCAGGTAACGCGCATTGCGGCTGCTCATCATCTCAACCGCCTGCGCCAGCGAAAGTTGGCCCTCCGCGCGGCCCAGCACCCAATGCGTCAGCATGAAGGTGCTGAAGCTGGCGTCACACACCGTGCCCACATGGGCACCCGCGTCGCCCAGGCCGGACAGGGCGCGCGGATGAGCCAGCATCTGGCGCACCGCGGCCAGCGAGCCGCTGTTGTAGTTGAAGATGGGGAAATAAACCAGCCCACTGCCGTCGCCGGCGGCCAGGTGGTCGTACAGCGCTTCCAGCGGCGTGATGCCGCGTTGTTTGGCCTGCACCAGAAAACTCTGCATCACCGAGGGCTCGTAGTTGAGCTGGTCGTCCAGCGGGAACATGCGGCCACTGATCTGGTCTATGCGCGCCAGCAAAATGTCCACCAGCGGTGGAATCGCCGTGCCGTCGCCGGCCAGGCGTTCTGATTTTTCACCCAGGATGCGGGCCTTGCGCGCCGGTTCACGCAGCGCGACCGCACGTTGCTCCAAAGGCAGGTGCGCGACTTCCTTGTAACCCGGGAAACCCATGAAAGGGTGAAAACTCGCGTCCAGCCCGTTGATCACCCCAATGCCGCGCGCCGCGGTCTGCAGGTAAAGCGGCAGGCCGGCTGCCACCGCTGCTTCAACGCGGGCACGGATGGCCTCGTATTGTTCGCCGCCCGGGTCGCGCTGCAGCCAGGTCATGGACAGGGGTTTGCCGCTGGCGCGTGCCAGTTGTTCGATCAGCGAAAATTCGGCGTCAAACTTTTGCGGCCCCTGCAGCAGATCGAAGTCGCTGACCACTTGCACCACGCCGTGGGTGATGCCTTCAAAAGCGCCGGCAATGCCCACCAGTTCGGCGGCGCTGGCTTCGGCCGCCGGTGTTTCCTTGCCCTCAGACGTGCGGTGGTTGTCGCTGCGTCCGGTACTGAAACCCGCCGCGCCGGCTTGCAGCGCTTCACGCAACAGGGCACGCATGGCCGCAATGTCGTCAGTCGTGGCGCTTTGCTGGGCCACGGCGCGCTCACCCATCACGTACATACGCAGCGGGTCGTGCGGCACTTGCACCAGGTAGTCCAGGCTGCGCGGGTCTTGGTCCAGCGCATCCATGTATTGCGGAAAACTCTCCCAGTTCCAGCGTATGCCTTCGTGCAGCGCGGCGCCGGGAATGTCTTCGACCCCTTCCATGAGTTTGATCAAATCATCTTCATGGCCGGGCCGCACCGGTGCAAAACCCACGCCGCAATTGCCCATCACCAGGGTGGTCACGCCGTGGTAAATGCTGGGCGTGAAGTTCTCGTCCCAGGTCACCTGGCCGTCGTAATGGGTGTGGATGTCGACAAAACCGGGTGTCAGCCACAGGCCTGGTGCGTCCACGGTTTCCTGCGCGGCTTCGTCGATGGCGCCGACGGCCACGATGCGGCCGGCGCGTACACCGACATCGGCGACAAACGGCTGGGCGCCGCTGCCGTCCACCACGGTCGCGCCTTTAATGAGCAAGTCGAGCATCTTTCCCCCTCCACCAATACGCCAGTGACAGGCCGCTCACGATATGCCAGATGCCCCACAAGCTGGCCAGCGTCACCATGCCCAGGTCGCTGTTGAACTGCACACCAATGATGCCCAGCGCCAGCCCCGAGTTCTGCATGCCGCCTTCGATCATGACGGCGCGCCGGTCTTTTTCGCTGACGCGCATGGCGATGCTGGTGATCCAGCCGAAAAACAGGCCGCTGGCGTTGTGCAAGACCACAATCAGCAGCAGGGGCAGCAGGCCCAGGGTCAGCAACTGGCGCTCCTTGATCAGGCCGGCGACGATAAACAGCAGCAGGGCGATCACGGCGAAATTGCCCAGGGGCTTGCGGATGCGGGCGGTGAGGGCGGGCAACTGGTGCGACATCAGCAGGCCCAGGCCCATGGGCACGGCCAGCAGCAAGAGCAGGCTGAGCCAGATGCCCGAGGGGTCCAGGTCCAGGGTGCGCAGCCAGGCGGCGGTGGCCGGGTTGCTGGCGATCATCCAGCTGAAGTTGAAGGGCGTGGCAAACAGCGCAATCACGCTAGCCACGGCCGACACGCTGACCGACAGCGCCGCGTTGCCCCGGCCCAGGTGGGTGATCACATTGCTCAGGCTGCCGCCCGGGCAGGCCGCGACCAGAATCATGGCGGCCTCGACATTGGGCGGCAGGTCCAGCAACAGGGTGGCGATCCAGGTGCCCACCGGCAGCAGGATGAACTGCGGGATCAGGCCGCAGATCACCGCCCTGGGCGCCTGGGCCACACGCTGGAAGTCGCCGACCTTGAGGTCCAGCGCCACCGAAAACACCATGGTCGCCAGGACCAGGCTCAAAATCAGCTGTTGGGTTGTCATCTCTGCCTTGTGTTGGCCAGAGATTAACCGCCCAGGCGCTTCGCGCCATCAAGGGTTTGCGCGAAGGCCGGGCCGGTTTTTCACCCGCGGCGGACCCGCCCCCAGGCCTAGAGCTGGCTCAAGCCGCCGTCCACAATCAGTTCGGTGCCGACAATAAAGGCGGCTTCCGACGACGACAGGTAGACCACAGCGCTGGCCACCTCGGCGGGTGTGCCGAAGCGTTTCAGCGGCACCTGCGCCTGGATGCCGGCGGTCATTGCCTCAAGCTGGCCGGCCGGTACGCCCAGTTTGCCGTAAAGCGGCGTGGTCACGGGGCCGGGGCTCACCACGTTGACCCGCAGGCCGCGCTGGATCAGCTCCGCCGACAGGGTTTTGGCCAGCGAGATCAGCGCCGCCTTGCTGGCCGCATACACGCTGGAATTGGGCATGCCGATGTGGGCGTTGATGGAGCCATTCAGGATGATGGCCGCGCCCGGGTTGAACAGGGGCAGCAGCGCCTGGATGGCGAAATACGCCCCTTTGACATTGACGTTGAAGGTCTGGTCCCACAAGGCTTCGTCAATCGCCTCCAGCGGCGCAAACTTCGCCACGCCGGCGTTGATGAACAAGGCATCCAGCGTGATGCCCTGGCGGGAGAGGGCGGCAGCCAACTCCTTGGCGGCCTGGCTGTCGCCCGCGTCATTGCGCAGCGCCAGCGCCTGGGGGCCGAGTTGCGCGCGAGCCTGGTCCAGCGTGGCCTGGTCGCGGCCGGTGATGATGACGCGTGCGCCTTCCTGGGCAAACGCGAGTGCGGTGGCCAGGCCAATGCCGCTGTTGCCGCCGGTGACGAGGACGGTTTTGTGGTCGAAGCGTTTCATGAAAGTTCTCCAAAGTGGGGTGGTCTGAAGGCTGGGCGCCTGGGCCGGCGGGTTCTGGGGCTGACCGGTGACTGAACTTTAGGATTTAACTTCTATGAGAAGAAGTGGCATAAAGTGGTTTAATCATTCAGCTTTTATGAACTTCAAGGGGCTGGCATGGACCGTTTGCGCGCTTTGGAGGTTTTTGTGGCCGTGGTGGGTCGGGGCAGTTTCACACGCGCCGCCGATGCGCTGGATACCTCGCCCGCCAACGTCACCCGTTATGTGAACGAGCTGGAAGCACACCTCGGCACACGGCTGTTGAACCGCAGCTCGCGCAAGTTGTCGCTCACCGAAAGCGGCGAGGCGCTGTATGAGCGCAGCAAGTCGATTCTGGACGAGGTGGCCGAGGCCGAGGCGGTGGCTTCCCTGGCGACGCTGCAGCCGCGCGGGCGTTTGCGCATCAACGCCCCGGTGAGTTTTGGCATCCGGCACCTGGCGCCGCTGTGGTCGCGTTTCATGCAAAGTTACCCTGACGTGGAGCTGGACGTTGCGCTGAGTGACCGGGTGGTCGACATCGTGGAGGAGGGGTATGACCTGGCCGTGCGTATCTCGCGCGCCGGGCCGGCCACCCATGCGGCGCGCAAGCTGGCGACCTCGCGCAACGTCTTGTGTGCCGCGCCGGCCTATGTGCAGGCTCATGGCGAACCCCAGACCCCGGCTGACCTGGCGGTTCACCGCTGCATTGCCTACACCTATGCCAGCACCGCGGACGAGTGGCAATTTGTCGACGCGCAAGGCCGGCCGCAGGCGGTGAAAGTGAACAGCGTCATGCACACCAACAATGGCGACACAGCCCGCGCGGCGGCGCTGGCGGGGTTGGGCATCATCTGGCAGCCCACGTTTCTGGTGGGTCAGGATCTGGCCGAGGGCCGCCTGCGGCCCTTGTTGCCGGGCTACCGCATGCACGACACCGATGTGCTGGCGGTGTATCCCAGTCGCCGCCACCTGAGTGCCAAGGTCCGGGTCATGGTCGATTTCCTGGTGGAGGCCTTCCGCGGCACGCCCCCGTGGGACGTCCCGGCGGCCCTGGCGCCGCAGCCGGCATCGCTTGCGCCGGCCCGCCGTCAGCGCCGCGTAAAATGAGCGGTTTGGCGATCACCGCCCGCGGTATCGTTGTCCCGGCGCTGCAACAGGCGCCGCGCTTTTGTCACCAACCATTCCTATGCTCACTTTCCAGCAAATTATTCTGAAGCTGCAGTCCTACTGGGCTGACCAGGGCTGCGCACTTTTGCAGCCTTACGACATGGAAGTCGGCGCCGGGACGTCACACACTGCTACATTTTTGAGAGCGCTCGGCCCCGAGCCCTGGAAGGCCGCCTACGTGCAGCCGAGCCGCCGCCCGAAAGACGGCCGTTACGGCGAAAACCCGAACCGCCTGCAGCATTACTACCAGTACCAGGTCGTGCTGAAACCCGCGCCAAGCAACATCCTGGAGCTTTACCTCGGCTCGCTGGAAGCCCTGGGCTTCGATTTGAAGAAAAACGACATCCGATTTGTCGAGGACGACTGGGAAAACCCGACGCTGGGCGCCTGGGGCCTGGGCTGGGAAGTCTGGCTCAACGGCATGGAAGTCACGCAGTTCACCTACTTCCAGCAGGTGGGCGGCATCGACTGCAAACCCATCACCGGCGAAATCACCTATGGCCTGGAGCGGCTGGCCATGTATCTGCAGGGCGTGGACAACGTCTACAACCTGCAGTGGACCGACGGCCTCAGCTACGGCGACGTCTACAAACAAAACGAGGTGGAGCAATCGACCTACAACTTCGAACACAGCGACGCCGACTTTTTGTTCACCGCGTTCACCGCGCATGAGAAGCAGGCCAAACACCTGATCGAAGCCCAACTGGCGCTGCCGGCGTATGAGCAGGTGCTCAAAGCCGCACACAGCTTCAACCTGCTGGACGCCCGCGGCGCCATCAGCGTGACCGAGCGCGCCGCCTACATAGGCCGCATCCGCAACCTGGCGCGTGCCGTGGCGCAAAGTTATTACGAAAGCCGCGAACGCCTGGGTTTCCCGATGGCACCGCGCGAGTGGGTGGAACGCATGCCGAAAAAGGCTGCCTGACCGATGAAGAACGCGTGGGTGACACGTGCAATGCTGGCGGGGCTTGCCCTGTTCAGCTTTGCTGTGTCTTCGGCTGCGCTTGCGCAGGCGCTACCCCAGCTTCAATTCGACGGCAAACCCAACAAACAGGCGCAGTACGAAGTCGCTCTAGCGCACATGCAGACGGGTAAGGCTCAAGGGTGCAAGGGCGACTTGGCGCTACTGCGTTACCCGTTTGAGGATGGTTATCGGCGTGCGCTGAATGCGGCAGAACGCCATGTCAAAGACGCGCCAACAGACGCGCACAGGCAGGACTTGCTGCTGGCCATCACCAAGCTGCCGGTCAGGCAGGTTCGGCCCGACGGGGCTCGTTCTGCCGCACCCGATGAGACGCGCGCCGCCACGGCGCGCCAGGCGGCCGCGGCATCTTTTGCCTCCGCCATTGCGATCCTCGAAAAGCTGCTGGCCTCCGAGCCCGAGCATGCCGCGTGGCAGCGTGATCTGGCTGTCGCCTATTCGCGCTTGGCCAAGGTATCGGGTGCTTGGACCAAGAGCCGCGACCTGCACCAGAAAGCGGTAGACCTGCAGAAAAGCGTTGTGGCGAAGAATGCTGGCAACAAGGCCTGGCAACATGATCTTGCCGTCATGTATGAAGGCTTGGGTAGCGTTCAATTTGGCATGGGCGGGGAAAAACCGGCTCGTGCCGCCAAGATGGCCGAACTCGAACTCCGCGAAAAATTGGCCGACGCTGAACCTGCGAACACGAAATGGCAGCACGAGCTGGCGTTGAACTATGACCGCTTGGGCGAGATGTTTGCCACCATCGCCAACGTCAGCCAAGCGCGCGATGCGTTCCTGGCTGGCTTTGAAATCCACGACAAACTGGTGAAGCTCGACCCCAGCAATCTCGCGTGGCAGCTTGATTTGGCGCGCAACCGAAGTGACGCCGCAGAGTTTGAACGCCACCGGGGCAAATCTGAGACCGGCGCCAAGTTGCGGCAGGAAGCCCTGCGGCTGCGAACCGCCATCATTGAGCGCGACCCAGCCAATATCGATGCGCAAATGGATCTGCGCAGCAGCTACTTTCAGATCGCCCGCGACCACCGCAGTGCTGAGGGCGACGCTGACGCCACCGCCGTCTACCGCAATGCGCTCGCGCACATGCAGCGTATGGCAGCGGCGAATCCAGCCGATCCCGGTTGGCTTTACTACCAACTGGAGCTGCAGTTCCAAATCGGTTATCTCATCCAGGATGTGATTCAACCGCGCTTGGGCACCCGGACCGCACCACCGCCCGAGCTGGTCGAACGCGTCATCGCCGACACCAACGTTGTTTTTCAGTCGATGCTGGCGACCATGCGCACTTTGACCGCGATGAGCGCCCATCCTGAAACCGCCCGAATTTATGAAACCGCGCAGGCCCCTCGCCTGTGCACAATCTCACTATGACCACCCAAAGCCTGCTTGTTGAACTGTTTGTCGAAGAATTGCCGCCCAAGGCGCTGCGGAAATTGGGCGAGGCATTTTCCGGGGTGCTTTTTGATCAGTTAAAGGCGCAGGGACTGACCGGCGCCGATTCGGTCGTTTCACCGTATGCCTCGCCGCGCCGCCTGGCCGCGCACATCACGGCAGTGGCGGCGCAAGCCGCCGACAAGGCCGTGTCGCAAAAACTGATGCCGGTCAGCGTGGGGCTGGATGTGTCCGGCAACGCCACACCGGCGCTGCTGAAAAAGCTGCAGGCGCTGGGCGCCGATGTGTCGGCTGTTGCCGGCCTGAAAAAAGCCATGGACGGCAAGGCCGAGGCGTTGTTTTACGACAGCACGGTCACCGGGGCGACCCTGGCCGAAGGCCTGCAAAAAGCGCTGCTCGAAGCGATTGCCAAGCTGCCCATCCCCAAGGTCATGACGTACCAATTGGAAACCGATTGCGAACTGCCGGGCTGGAGCAGCGTGAGTTTTGTGCGCCCGGCCCACGGCCTGGTGGCCTTGCATGGCAGCAGCGTGGTGCCAGTCACGGCGCTGGGCCTGAAGTCGGGCAACAGCACACACGGCCATCGCTTCGAGGCCTTGGTTGATCCCGTCGTGTTGCCTGACGCCGACAGCTACGCAGCCACGCTGGAAAAAGACGGCGCCGTGATTGCCGGTTTTGCCGCGCGCCGCGCCGAGATAACCCGCCAGCTGGCGGCGGCTGCGGCCAAGCTTGGCGGTGGTGTCAAAGCCATTGAAGACGAGGCCTTGCTGGATGAAGTGACCGCGCTGGTCGAGCGCCCGAATGTGCTGGTCTGCGAATTCGAAAAAGAATTCCTCGATGTGCCGCAGGAATGCCTGATCCTCACGATGAAGGCCAACCAGAAGTATTTCCCGCTGCTCGATGCTTCGGGCAAGCTCTCCAACAAATTCCTGGTGGTGAGCAACATCAGCCCGGCCGATGCCAGCGCGGTGATTGGCGGCAACGAACGGGTGGTGCGCCCGCGTCTGGCCGATGCCAAGTTCTTTTTTGACCAGGACCGCAAGAAGACGCTGGCTTCGCGCGTGGCGGGGCTGGACAAGGTGGTGTATCACAACAAGCTGGGCACGCAGGGTGAACGCATCCAGCGCGTGCGGGCAATTGCCAAGGCGATTGGCCAGCAACTGGGTGGCGACATGCTGGCGCAGCAGGCCGATCAGGCGGCGCAACTGGCCAAGACCGATCTGGTGACAGATATGGTGGGCGAGTTCCCCGAGTTGCAAGGCATCATGGGCCGTTATTACGCGCTCAACGACGGCTTGCCTGCCGTGGTGGCCGACGCCATTGAAGACCATTACAAGCCGCGTTTTGCCGGTGATGAGTTGCCGCGCAACGCTGTCGGTGTGGTCGTCGCGCTGGCCGACAAGCTGGAGACGCTGGTCGGCATGTTTGGCATCGGCAATCTACCGACTGGTGACAAAGACCCGTTTGCGCTGCGCCGCCATGCCTTGGGCGTGATTCGTATGCTGGTCGAGAAGGATTTGCCGCTGTCCCCCCGTCGCTTGCTTGCAGTAGCAACGGCTCCATTTGTAGAGCAGTTCTGCGGAGGATCGGTTGCATCCATCGAGTTGATGCCACCAGATGCGGATGAAAACCTCCTGCAGTCTTTGAATAAACACTTTGGCGTGGCGAATTCATCGGGACAGGAGCTTGCTAGCTTCATCTATGACCGCCTGGCCGGATCGTTGCGTGAGCAAGGTTACAGCGCGCAGGAAGTCGATGCCGTGCTGGCCTTGAAGCCACAACGCCTGGGCGATGTCGCCAAACGCTTGGCGGCCGTGCGCGCTTTTGCCGCACTGCCCGAAGCGCCGGCGCTGGCCGCCGCCAACAAACGTGTGGGCAACATCCTGAAAAAAGCCGAAGGCACGGTGGAGGCCAAAGTCCATTCTGACTTGCTCCAAGAGGATGCTGAAAAACAGCTGTTCTCCACACTGCAAATCGTTGCGTCGATTGCGGACGGGCATTTTGCGCTGGACGACTACGCCGCGTCGCTGCAGGCGCTGGCGGCCTTGAAGGCGCCGGTCGATGCCTTCTTCGACGGTGTGATGGTCAACGCCGAAGACCCGGCTTTGCGCGCCAACCGCCTCGGCTTGTTGGCGACTTTGCACCAGGCCATGAACCGCGTGGCCGACCTCTCCAAGTTGGCTGTCTAAAGAAAGCCTGGCGTATGAAACTTGTCATCCTGGACCGCGACGGCACCATCAACAGCGACAGCGACGATTTCGTCAAGACGCCGGACGAGTGGATGCCACTGCCCGGTGCGCTGGAGGCGATTGCGCGGCTGACCCATGCGGGCTGGCATGTGGTGATTGCGTCCAACCAGTCGGGCCTGGGGCGTGGTTTGTTTGACGTGGCGTCGCTCAACGCCATGCACGCCAAGATGCACAAGCTGCTGGCGGCCCAGGGTGGGCGCATTGATGCGGTGTTTTATTGCCCGCACAGCCCGGAAGAGTCCTGCAACTGCCGCAAGCCGCTGCCCGGCCTGTTCGAACAAATCGGTGCGCGGTTTGGTGTGCCGCTCAAAGGGGTGCCCACCGCCGGCGACTCGGTGCGTGATTTGCTGGCCGGTGCTGCCGCCGGTTGCGAGCCACATCTGGTGCTGACCGGCAAGTCGGCGCCGTACCGGGCTGGCGGCCAGCCCGAGGGCCTGCCGCCGGGCACACGTCTGCACGCCGACCTGGCGGCCTTTGTCGAATTCATCCTGAACCGCGGCGCTGTCACGTGACGCTATAAAAACAGTAGCTTCTTGCGCCCGTATCTAAAGGGCTGCAGGCCTGAAATGCTTAAACCCTTGATTGACAACACGCCATGGCACTGATTCGCTCCATTCTTCATCTTCTGTGGATGGCCATCACGGTGGTGCCGTGGGCGCTGGCCGTGCTGGTGTTTTCGCTGTTTGGCAGCAGCACCCAGATTTACTGGCTGTGTGCCGGCTGGCTGCGTCTGGCGGTCAGCGGCGGCACGGTCATCCTGGGCATCAAGAACCGGGTGACCGGCATGGAAAACCTGCCAACCGGCGAAACCAGCGCTGCCGTGCTGCTGGTCAAACACCAAAGCACCTGGGAGACCTTTTCCATGGTGACCCTGATGCCACATCCGCTGGCCTTTGTGTTCAAGCGTGAGCTGCTGTACGTCCCCTTTTTCGGCTGGGCCATGAGCCGCATGGACATGATCCACATCGATCGCAGCCAGCGGGCCCGGGCTTTCAACAAGGTGGTGGCCCAGGGCAAACGCCTGATGGCCCAGGGCACCTGGGTCATCATGTTTCCCGAAGGCACGCGTATTCCGCGCGGGCAAAAAGGCGTCTACAAAACCGGCGGCACACGGCTGGCGATTGAAACCGGCGCGCCCGTGATCCCGGTCGCCGTGACCTCGGCCAAGTGCTGGCCGCGCAAGGCCTTTATCAAGCGGCCGGGCATTGTCGATATCTCGATTGGCAAACCCATCAGCAGTGTGGGCCGCAAGCCCGAAGAACTGATGCGTGAAGTCGAGGCCTGGATAGAAACCGAGATGCGCCGCCTCGATCCCGAGGCTTATCGTTAGCCCCCACGCTTGTCGCTTCGCGTACGGCGCTGCCCCCCAGGGGGGGCGCTGCGCCTGCGGCCCGGCGGAGCCGGTTCCGCGGCCCCGGCTGGTAGGGAGGACGTCCCTGTGCGGCGTTCGGCGCCTTTAGGAAGTGCCGGCCGGCAGCGCTAAACTGCCTGCATGCAAAGGCTTCTCCAGTTCACGCTTGACCTCTTTGATTCGGTGCCCGTCAAGCCCGCGGCGCAAAAACCGGACAAATCCAAAAATAAAGAGCCAAATCGGCCTCCAGCCCTTGCGGATTCTGAGCAAGCAGCTCCTGAAAGCATAGCGAGCCAGGCGCTGCTTGCAGACCCGCTGCCGACGCAGACCTTGCAGCAGTTGCTGGACCCCGCCACCTACCGCCATCCGAATGCCAGCCGCGAAGCCCTGCTGGGCGAGACCGTGGTGGCTTACCAGTTCCGTCGTGGCAAACGCCGCACCATAGGTTTTTCTGTCGGCGCCGAGGGCCTGGTGGTGAGCGCACCCAAGTGGGTGCCGCTCTACGAGATTGACAAGGCGGTGCAGGAAAAAGCCGGCTGGATTGTGGCCAAGTTGCAGGAAACCCGGGCCCGGCATGCGCGGCTGGAATCCGCGCGCATTGACTGGAAAAACGGTGCGAGCCTGCCTTTCCTGGGTGCGCCTGTGACGCTGGTCATTGACCCGCGCCACGCCTTTGGCGGCGTCGGCGGCGAACTCAAGACCTCCACGGCCTCCGACAGCCCGGGCGGGACGGCGGCATCGACCCTGCACATCGCGCTGGCGCAGGACGCCACGGCCGACCAAATTCGCGACTCCGTGCAGGCCTGGCTGATGCGTCAGGCCAAACGCTTGTTCACCGAGCGCCTGGACCACTTTGCGCCGCAGCTGGGCGTGCAGTGGCGCAAGCTGAGTTTGAGCAGCGCCGGTACCCGCTGGGGCAGCGCCAGCGCCGACGGCTCCATCCGCCTGAACTGGCGGCTGATTCATTTCAAGCTGTCGGTGATTGATTATGTGGTGGTGCATGAGCTGAGCCATCTGCGGGAGATGAACCACAGCCCGCGTTTTTGGGACACGGTGCGCGCCGTGGTGCCGGATTACGCGGAGTTACGCAGCCAGTTGAAGGACGAAACCATGCCCAAATGGTAGGACTTGGTGATAAATTGCCGGAATTCGCGTCTAAGCGTCGGGGATAGTCGGACGGATGGACAAGTTGTTGAATTCATGCAATATCATAAATATGACAAAAACAATAAGTTCATAAAAATTCATAGCAAAGGCCTCCATGAACGACAAACCTATTCTTGTGGTGGAAGACAATCCGGACCACCTTGAGCTCACCGTTCTGACGTTGCAGGAGCAAGGGGCGGACACGGTGATCGTGACCGCGCGTGATGGTGCCGAGGCCCTGGATTACCTGTTTGGCCAGGGCGTCCATGCCGGCCGTGACATCCACAAACAACCGGCCTTCATCCTGCTGGACATGAAGCTGCCCAAGCTGTCCGGCCTGGACGTTTTGCGCAGCGTGCGCCGCAACCCGCTGACCGAACTGGTTCCGGTGGTCATGTTGACCTCGTCCAGCGAAAAATCCGACATCGTGGCCTGTTATCAAGGCGGCGCCAACGGTTTTGTCCGCAAACCCGTCGACTTTGGCGATTTCACCGAAAAATTGAGCCGCCTGCTGGACTATTGGCTGCGGGTCAATGAGTCCCTCGCCACGGCCTGAGCACGGGTGTTGCTGCGCGGGTTTGACCCGAGGCCGGGATCGCATCCGACGCTGGCGCTTCTTCTTTGGCTGGTCGGTGCGCATGACTTACAGTCGGGTGAGTTAAATAGCTGGAAGCAACATGAAGGCTAGGATCAGTTTGCGTGCACGCATCGTCATGCTGGTGGTCGTGGCGATTGTTCCGCTGTTTGGCATGTCGATTTTCAAGGCGCTGCACAATGCCGAGGCGGAGGTCGTGCTGGCCAAAAGCAATCTGCAATTTGCCGCCTCGCTAGCCGCCGCCGGCCAGGAAAATATCGCCGACTCGGCCCGCCAGGTATTGACGGTGATGGCGTCCTTGCCCGGCCTGCAGGACGGCAAAAGCACTGATTGCGACCGCTATTTTTCCAGCCTGACCCAACGCCTGCCCGAATATGCCAACCTGGGCCTTCTGGGGCTGGACGGCTATACCCGTTGTCATGCCCTGGGCAGCGACAAAAAGGCCTTCCTGGGCGATCGTCGTTATTTTCGTGACGCCATTGAGCAGCGGCGTTTTGTGGTGGGCCCTTACACGGTGGGGCGGCTGGCGGCCGCTAAACCGATCATGACCTTTGCCCAGCCGGTGATTGATGCCCACGATAAGGTGACAGGCGTGGTGTATGCCTCCTTCGATCTGGAGCAGATGGCCAAGTCGATCGCCGACATACAGTTGCCCGAGGGTGCCGCGCTGGGCATTCAAGACCGGGATGGGGTCTTGCTGGCGGGCAAACCCGTGTTGCCGATTAAGGTGGGGGACACGGTCCGTTCCCCGGTTTTGCGGGAAGCGGTGAAAACCTTGAGTTCGGGGGTGCGCGAAGGCGCCGACGGTGCGGGGCAGGCGCGTTTGTGGGCCTTCATGCCCAGCAGCCCGCGTGCGGAGTCGTCGGTGTTTGTCTCGGTCAGCATGGCCCGCGACCAGATTGTCGGGCCCAGCCGCAAACAGCTGTGGCTGGAACTGGCGACCTTGTCACTGGTGGCTTTTCTCGGCGGCTGGATTGCCTGGATGATTGGGGGGCGTGCGATTGTGGCGCCGACCCGGCAAATCCTGCATGCCACGCGTGAGCTGGAGCGAGGCCACCTCAACGTGCGTATCCCGATTCGCCAGCACGCGACTCAGGGCGAATTTTCCCGCATCGCGGCCAGTTTCAACCTGATGGCCGACTCGCTGGAGCAACGCGAGCAGGATGTGGAAAAAGAGCTGGCACGCAGCCGGCAGGCGTACGAAACCCTGGAGCTGATCATTAACAGCATGCAGGAAGGACTGATGGCGGTGGACGCCACCGGCCGGCCGCTGCTGGTCAATGACACGGCGTCGCAGCTGTTTGCCATCGACGAGTTGTCCCTGGTGCTGGCCGCGCGCTGGCCGGAGCGCCAGGGCCTGTTTGTGCCGGGCACGCAGACCTTGTATGCCTTCGACCAGTTGCCTTTGTACCGGGCGCTGCAGGGCGACAGCGGCGGGCCCTTGCCCATCCTTGTGCGCAATACGCGTGAGCCTGCCGGGCGCCTGATCAGCTGCAATTACCGACCCATGCGCGGCCCGAGCAGCGTGCTCGGGGCCTTGATGGTGTTCACGGACATCACCGAAGTTGAGCGGCTGCAGCTGGAGCAGGCGCGCAGTTATGAGCAGTTGCGTGAAGCCCAGCACAAGCTGCTCAACGCCCAGCGCCTGGGGCGTATCGGCAACTGGGAGCTGAATCTGATCACCCAGGAGCTCTGGTGGTCCGACGATGCGCATGAACTGTTTGGGATGGAGCGCGAGAATTTTCTGAGCAGCCGGGATGCGTTCACTCGCTTGATCCACCCGGAGGACAGGCCTGACTACATGCGCCAGCGCGACGCCGCTGCGCGCGATGCCTTGCCCCTGGACTCGGAATACCGCATCATCACGCCCGCTGGGCAGGTCCGCTGGATACACCAGCATGGTGAGCCTTTTCACGACCCCACGGGCGCAGCGATGTTGCGCGCCGGTGTGGTGCAGGACATCACAGCGCGGAAACTCGCGGAGCAAGTGGCCGCACGCAGTACCGAGTTGCTGCGCCGCACCGGTGAGATGGGGAAAATCGGTGGCTGGGAAGTGGTGCTCGATGGCATGCAGATGGCCTGGTCGGAGCAGGTCTACCGTATCCACGAGGTGGATCCCGCCACGCCCATCAACATCAATGATGCCTTTTTGTTCTATGCGCCCGAGGCGCGAGCGGCCATGAGCCGCGCCGCGCGGGCCGCCGCGGACCACGGCACCTCCTGGGACCTGGAGTTGCCGCTGGTGACCGCCAAGGGCCGCCATATCTGGGTGCGGACCCAGGGCCAGGCCTTGATGCAGGATGGCGTGGTGGTGCGTGTGGTGGGCGCGCTGCAGGACATCACCGAGAAACATGATTCGCAGGAGCAACTGCGGCTGTTGGGGAGCAGCATTGCCCGCTTGAACGACATCGTGCTGATTACCGAAGCCGACCCGCTGGGCGAGCCGGGGCCGCGCATCGTGTTTGTCAACGACGCGTTTGAGCGCCGCACCGGTTACAGCCGCGAGGAAGTGCTGGGCCGGTCGCCGCGGTTTCTGCAGGGCCCCAAAACGCAGCGCGCCGAACTGGACCGTATTGCAGCGGCGCTCCGGGACATGAAACCGGTGCGAGCCGAACTGATCAATTACAAAAAGAGTGGTGAAGAGTTCTGGCTGGACCTGGACATGGTGCCCCTCGCTGACGCCAGTGGGGCCTTCACGCATTTCGTGGCGATTGAGCGCGACATCACCAAACGCAAGCGGGCCGAGCAGGCCCTGATCGACAGCGAGCAGCGTTATGCGGCCCTGTTCGAGTCGGCACCGGTGCCGATGTGGATCGCCGATGCCGGGACCGGGGAATTTCTGGCGGTCAACGAGGCGACCCTGGACAGTTACGGTTACACCCGGGACGAATTTCTGCACCTGACGATTTACGACATCCTGCCCGAGGCCGAACATGAACGCTTGAAGAAACATCTGGCGCGGGATTTTCTGGGGTCGGCGCACCGGTGGTTTCATGTGCGCAAGACGGGCCAGGAGTTTCCGGTGGAAACGGTCTCGCGTGCCATTGCCTACCTGGGGCGAGACGCCCGCTTCGTGGTGGCGAACAATATCACCGCACAACTCAAGGCCGAGAACGATGTGCAGGCCCACCTGTTCACCTTGCAGCGGGCCGCCGATGCGACCCAGGCCATCACCAGCCACCGCCGGCTGGAAGCCACCATGCAGGAGACCGTGGACCAGGCCAGGGCCGTGGTGGGTGCCCACCAGGCCGTGGTGAGCCTGACGGCCAGGGGCAACTGGGCTCAGACCATCAATGCCGTGTCCGTGACGGACAAATATGCGAACTGCCGGGATTTTGTCAGCCAGTCGTATGGCAGCGGACTCTGGGCGACCGTGTGTGACACCAACAGTCCGATGCGGCTGACGGAGGCCGAACTGGCGGCGAATCCGCGCTGGCGCGCCGTGGCGGGTGAGGCCGCCGGCAAACAGCCGGCCATGCGCGGCTGGCTGGCGGTGCCGCTGACGGGGCGTAATGGCGAAAATATCGGCCTGCTGCAACTGACCGACAAATACGAGGGTGAATTCAGTTTGCAGGACCAGTATGTGACCGTGGAGATCGCTCAACTGGCCTCCATTGCCATTGAAAATGCCAAACTGTTTGAGCAGGTGCACCAGCTCAACCTGGGGCTGGAAGCCAAAGTGGCCGAACGCACGGCGGCTTTGGAGCGGCAGGAGGCCTTGTTCCGGGCCTTGGCCGAACAGGCCCCGCAGGTCATCTGGACCATAAACGCCAAAGGCCGGGTGACCTATCTGAATCGCAAATGGTACGAGTTGATGGGCGGCACCCTGGCGGACTGGCAGGGCCGGAGCTGGATGGCGGCGATGCATCCCGACGACTTGCCTGACATGGCCGCCAACTGGGAAGCCTCGCGCCAGAGCCTGACGCCGTATATGGGACTGCGGCGGCTGATGGTCAGGGACGGCACTTACCACACCATGTCTTACCGGGCGTCCCCGGTGCTTGATGACAGCGGTGAGGTCTTGTTCTGGGTCGGCATTGATGCCGACGTGAGTGAGATCAAGGCGATCGAGGCCGCGCTGCGCCTGTCCAACCAGGAGCTGGAAGCCTTTTCCTATTCGGTGTCGCATGATCTGCGCTCCCCCTTGAACACCGTGGACGGCTTCAGCCGCCTGCTGGCCAAACAATTGAGCTCCGGCCCGCCCAACGAAAAAGTCCAGCACTACCTGTCGCGTATCCAGGCCGGCGTGGCGCAGATGGGGCGGCTGATTGAGGACTTGTTGTCGCTGGCGCAGGTCTCGCGCATGCAACTGCGTTATGAAACCATCGATCTGAGCGCGATTGCACGCGAGATAGCCGACGAATGCCGGGTTCGCAACCCTGAACGCAAGGCCGAGATCAGTATCGAAGACGGCTTGCGGACCCAGGGGGACGGGCGGCTGATTCGTGTGGTGATGGAAAACTTGTTGGGAAATGCCTGGAAATTTACTTCTCAGCGATCTTTTGCCGTTATCAAGGTGGGACACACCACGGATGTTGCCGGGGCAGCCGTCTTTTTTGTCCAGGACAACGGTGCCGGGTTTGACATGGCGTATGCCGACAAGCTTTTTAATACTTTTCAGCGCTTGCATGCGGTGACCGAGTTTCCGGGGACTGGTGTGGGGCTGGCGACGGTCAGCCGGGTGATTGGCCGCCACCGGGGTCAGGTGTGGGCAGACTCGGAGCCGGACAAAGGGGCGACCTTCTTTTTTACCTTGCCAGGAGCGCCATCCCTTTGAGTGAGTAGACAAGCGGAGGCCGGATTGTCAGAAGAGGCTTGGAAGTGACCGAGAGTTAGACCAATTGAATAAACCTATTAATCTGTTTAAATTGCTAGTTGAATTTTTTTAGGCTTTTGCTATGCCGCGTGAACCCCTGTCTTTTGAGAGCGCCATCACGGCTACCGATTTCTCCAGCGAGGACTACTGCGGCACCACCTATGCCGCGAAATTGCTGGGTCTGTCGGTGGCCACGGTGCAGTCACTGGTTGAAAAAGGCGAAATTGAAGCCTGGAAAACGCTGGGAGGCCATCGCCGGCTGTCCCTGCGGGCCATCAATGCTTACCTGCAAAAACACAGCCCGCAGCTGGCACATGCGGACCCGGACCCCAGGAGTCGCCTGAGTGTGCTGGTCGTGGAAGACGACGAGGCAGCACGGGAGTTGTACAAAGCCCAGTTCGAGCAATGGGACATGACGGTGGATTGCAGCTTCATGAACTCCGCCCTGGAGGCCTTGATGGATATCGCCAGCATGCGGCCGGACCTGTTGATCACGGATCTGAACATGCCGGGGGTCGACGGCCTGGAGATGTTGCGTGCCCTCAAGCGCAACCAGCAACTGTCGGCCATGCAGATTCTGGTGATCAGCGGATTGCCCGAAGACGTTGTCAAGGAACGCGGCGGGCTGCCACCCAGCGCGCATTATTTGGAAAAGCCGATCAATTTTGACTGGTTGCATGGTTACATCACCGCACTGCTGGTGGCCAATCGCAAGTGGCGTTAAGGCTGTCGCCGGCTACTTGCCCTTAAACAAAGGGCAAGCCAGGGTCAGCGTTCATTGACTACCTTGACAACATGGCTGAAGTCGCTGACCAGGTCCAGGAGGCTGCCAGGGCCTGGACTGGCTGATGCCCCGGCGACAGGACAGCAGGATACTTTTCTGGCCGGCCTGGAACTGGCGACCGATGGCATCGCCTTGTTGGACAGCAAGGGGCGGCTGACGACCCTGAACAGCCGTGCCCGGGCGCTTCTTCAAATGCCGCAGGCCGGTCTGCCGGGCACCCAGTTCTGGGACGCCGTGCCTGCGCCGATTGCCGAGAAACACCGCAGCCAGGCCGAGCAGGTGTTGGGGGCCGGCAAGGCCCATACTTTTTTGCGCACCATGTGCGTGAGGACCAATGGATAGAGTACCGTCTGCGGCCGCATGCCGGCGGATGGGCACTCAACCTGCGGGACGTCAGCGAGACCCGTCAAGCCCTTTTGCAATTGCAGAGCAGCGAATTTTGCAACCAACGCCTGTTTGACGCGAATGCGCAAGCCATGTGGTTGTTCGACATCTCTTCCCGGCGCCTTCTGGCGATCAACCGGGCGGCGGCCGCGTTTTACGGCATGGCGCCGGACGCGTGGGCAAACCTCCCGGTTGAGGCACTGTTTCCGGAAGCTGAAGGCGCGAACTGGCTGGATGGCCTGCCAACAGGGGAATTTCAGCAGCAGATGCGGCTGTGTACCCAGCAAAAAATGACTGGCGAACGTGTGCTGGTGGAGCTGGCCTGCAGCCCTGTGCAGTGGTTCGAACATGCCGCCGTGCTGGTCAGCGTGGTAGACGTCGGGGCCAAACATCTGGCCGATGTGCAGTTGCAGCGGCGCAATGCCGTGCTGGCGCAGCGCCTCGATCAATGCCATGCCGAGTTGCAGCGCAGCCACGAGGAGCTGGAGGCTTTCAGCTACGCCATGTCCACCGACCTGAAAGCGCCCTTGCATGTTGTCAACGGCTTTGCCAAGACGCTGGCGGAGCGGTATTCGTCGGCGCTTGACGCGCAGGGCCAGCACTACCTGACGCGTATTCGTGCCAGTACCCGCCAGCTGGCCAAGTTGATTGACGATTTACGCACCTTGACCCATTTGCCACGCATGAGTCTGGCGCCCGAGGTGCTGGATCTGACGCCCGTGTGCCAACGCCTGGTGAACGAACTGCGCCAGCGCGAACCGGAGCGGCAACTGGTGCTTGAAATGGCGCCTGCGCTGCCATTGCTCGGTGACAGGCGCCTATTGACCCTGGCTTTGGCCTGCCTGATCGACAACGCCTGGAAGTTCACGGCCAAAAAAGAGCAGGGCTGGATCAAGGTCGGGCTGATGCCCGGCCAATCCCCAAGCGGGTGCGTGTTGTTTGTGTCGGACAACGGGGCTGGTTTTGACGCCGCCTACGACGACAAATTGTTCGCACCGTTTCAGCGCCTGCATTCGGCCGCTGATTTCCCAGGCGGAGGACTGGGCCTGGCCATTGTCAAGCGGGTGGCGGACCGCCATGGCGGTACCGTCTGGGGCGAGAGCACCGACCAGGGGGGTGCCAGTTTTTTCCTGTCCCTGCCGCAGGCGCTCAAGCCCCCGCAGCGATCCCTCTAGGCGGGCTGGAAGCGGTAAACACCATCGGCCCCCAGCCGGCGTTTCAGTTTGCCTTCAAACCACAAGGTGTGCAGATGGGCCACCGCCTCACCCAGCGCGAAGGTGGTCTGGTGTACATCCAGCTTGCGTTTGAACATAACCGGCAGGATGTCCACACCGCTGCAGGGGCTGGTCTCGCAGGCTTCCATGACTTCTGCCAGCCGGTCGTGGTGATGCGCATGTAATTGCGCGATGCGCGTGTGCAGGCCCTTGAAGGGTTTGCCGTGAGACGGCAGTACCAGTGTGTCGGGCGCCAGCGACTTGAATTTGTCGATGGACTGCAAAAACAGGGTCAGCGGGTTCGACTCCGGTTCGGCGTCATAAACGCTGACATTGGTCGAAATACGCGGCAGGATCATGTCGCCGCTGATCAGCAGGCCGGCATCGGCACAGGACAGCGCGATGTGTTCCGGCGCATGGCCATAACCGCTGATGCAGGTCCACTCGCGGCCACCGATGGCAATGACCTGACCGTCCATCATGCGGTGGTAACGGTTGGGCACGGCGGGCACCAGGCCTGGGTAGTAGTTGGTGCGCCCCCGGATTTGTGTGACGTATTCCGGGTCGCTCAGCCCGTGCGAGACGAAAAAATTGGCCGCGTCTTCGCCGCCGAAACCGGTGGGGCCCAGGGTGCTGAGCCGGGCCGTGTGGTAGTCGGTGGCGCTCATCCACAGCGGCGCGTTCCAGCGGGCACATAACCAGTGCGCCAACCCGATGTGGTCGGGGTGCATGTGGGTGACAATCACGCGCAGAATCGGCAGGCCTTCCAGCTCATTGGCAAAAATGCTTTCCCATTGCGCCCTGGATTCGTCTTTGCTGATGCAGCAGTCCACCACCGTCCAGCCCTGGGTGGGGCCATCCGGACCGTCCAGGGTATCGCGCAGCAGCCAGAGGTTGATGTGGTCCAGCGCAAAAGGCAGGCGCATCCGTATCCACTTGACGCCTGGGGCCACCTCCAGCGTGCCGCCGGGCGGCGGCAGGTCGTCGCCAAAAGGGTAGTGGAGTTGTGCTTCCAGTTCATTCATCTTGTAAGATCGCTCGGTAGGTTGACGTTTACGTTAACGTAAATTCGAAGATCCCTCATTACACCTGATTTATCGGGCGGTTTCACAAAGGTCCTGTCCCCAGGGTTTCACAGCATGGCAAGCACCACCTACTCCATCAGCGATCTGGCCAAAGAGTTCGACCTGACGACTCGCGCCATCCGGTTTTATGAAGACATGGGGCTGCTGCAGCCGCAGCGCGAAGGGCCGGGCGGGCGCAACCGGGTCTACACCGCACGCGATCGCACGCGGCTCAAGCTCACCCTGCGCGCCAAGCGTCTGGGGCTGTCCCTGGTGGAGGCCAAGGAAATCATCGATTCTTACGACAGCCCGCGCGACACGGCCCCGCAACTCAAAAAATTTCTGGCCATTCTTGCCGAACACCGCAAGAAGCTGGAAGCGCAGATGCTGGACTTGCAGGCCAACCTGGATGAGATACGTACCCACGAAAAAGACGCCAAAGCCTTGCTGGGCAAGGCTGAAAAGCCCAAAACCGCTTCCTTGTGAGTTTCGGTTTCTGCGCCGGCTCAGCATGTCCCGCGGGGCTTGTGAGGCGTTCCGCTAAATCAGTCATAATTGACGTTTACGTAAACGTCAATCAAAAAAAGTCTCCCTTCCACACCTTTCACAGGCCTTTCACATGGACGCATCCACCGCGCCGTCAGAACTGTTCCGGCGCATCGAGACAAGCTTTTTACGCCAGGGGCTGATGCAGCACCTGGGTGCCCGGCTGCTGCGTGTGGAGCCCGGCCTGTGTGAGGTGGCGCTGCCTTATTCGGAGCGTGTCACCCAGCAGCAGGGCGGTTTTCACGGTGGCGCCATGGGCGCGCTGGCCGACATTGCCGGCGGTTATGCCGCATTGACGGTGGCGGCTTTGGACGCCGAGGTCACCACGGTCGAGTACAAAATCAATTTCCTGGCCGCTTTCAGGGACGGCGAGCTGCGCGCGGTGGGCCGTGTGACCAAGGCCGGAAAACGCATTATTGTGACCACGGCGGAAGTGACACACCTGGACGCAGGCGGCAAGGAAAGTGCCTGCGCCCTGATGCAGCAGACGCTTGTTCCAGTCCCCAAAACCTATTAAACACGCGTCCCGGACCCTCTCCAGCGCGCGCCTTCAGCCTTCAGAAAGACCATCATGACCAACATGCCAGGACTCAATTTCCAGCTCGGCGAAGACATTGACGCGTTGCGCGATGCCGTGCGTGAATTTGCCCAAAGCGAAATCGCACCGCGTGCCGCCGAGATAGACCGCAACGACCAGTTTCCCATGGATTTGTGGCAAAAAATGGGTGCATTGGGCGTGCTGGGCATCACCGTGAGCGAAGAATACGGCGGCGCCAACATGGGTTATCTGGCGCACATGATCGCCATGGAGGAAATCAGCCGCGCCAGCGCCTCGGTGGGTTTGTCTTACGGGGCGCACAGCAATCTGTGTGTGAACCAGATCAAGCGCAACGGCAGCGACGAGCAGCGCAAAAAATACCTGCCCAAACTCATCAGTGGTGAACATGTGGGCGCCTTGGCCATGAGCGAGCCCAACGCCGGCAGCGACGTGATCAGCATGAAACTGAAAGCCGAAGACAAAGGCGGTTATTACGTTCTCAATGGCAGCAAGATGTGGATCACCAACGGGCCGGACGCCGATACCCTGGTGGTTTACGCCAAAACCGAGCCCGAACTGGGCGCACGTGGTGTCACGGCCTTTTTGATTGAAAAAGGCATGAAGGGTTTTTCCGTTGCGCAAAAACTCGACAAGCTGGGCATGCGCGGCAGCCACACCGGCGAGTTGGTCTTCAACAATGTGGAAGTCCCGGCGCAAAACATCCTGGGCGGCCTCAACGGCGGTGCCAAGGTCTTGATGAGCGGCCTGGACTATGAACGTGCGGTGTTGACCGGCGGCCCCCTGGGCATCATGCAGTCGGTCATGGACAGTGTGATTCCCTATATCCACGACCGCAAGCAGTTCGGCACCTCCATCGGCGAGTTCCAGCTGATCCAGGGCAAGGTTGCCGACATGTACACCGTGTTGCAGGCTGGGCGCTCGTTTGCCTACACCGTCGCCAAAAACCTGGACATGCTGGGCACCGAACACGTGCGCCAGGTGCGCAAGGACTGCGCTTCGGTCATTCTCTGGTGCGCGGAAAAAGCCACCTGGATGGCCGGCGAGGGCGTGCAGATTTTCGGCGGCAACGGCTACATCAACGACTACCCGCTGGGCCGGCTCTGGCGCGACGCCAAGCTGTACGAAATCGGCGCCGGCACCAGTGAAATACGCCGCATGTTGATAGGGCGCGAGCTGTTCGCGGAGACGATGTAAATCCCGAATTGGTCATGGCCTCGTCGCATGAATGCCCCGGATCGAAAGTCGGACAGACGCCAGCAGACCGGCACAACTGTCAAAGAAGGTGAAAATAGTCTCCATGACCTCCATTCAAGACCTCTTTGCCCATAACCGTGCCTGGGCCGCGCAGATGGAGCGCGAGCGTCCAGGTTTCTTCACAGGGCTGATGGCACAGCAAAAGCCGCGCTACATGTGGATTGGCTGCTCCGACAGCCGCGTGCCAGCCAATCAGATCACCGGTCTGGAGCCGGGCGAAATCTTCGTGCACCGCAATGTGGCCAACGTGGTGGTGCCCACCGACCTGAACTGCCTGTCCACCATCCAGTACGCCGTGGACCAGTTGCACGTCGAACACCTGATGGTGGTGGGCCACTATGGCTGCGGCGGCGTGTTGGCGGCGCTGAACGACATCCGCGTGGGCCTGGCCGACAACTGGATCCGCCACGTCAAGGATGTGCGCGACAAACACCTCGGACTGATTGCCGCGGTCGCGCCCGAACATCGTCACGATGCGCTGTGCGAGCTCAACGCCATTGAACAGGTCGTCAACATCGCGCAGACCACCGTGCTGCAAGACGCCTGGGCCAGTGGCCAAAAGGTCACGCTGCACGGTTGGTGTTATGGGCTCAAGGACGGGCTCATCAACAACCTGAACATGTCCGTGGACAGCAACGAAGGGCTGGATGTCCGCTACCAAGCCGCCGTGGCCGGCGTGGCGGCGGCGCGCCGCTAAAGTCGCGGGACCCTTCCCGACACGCTGTCGCCTGCTTCCGGAAGCCTTGTCCATGTTCCCCCAGCGCCTCGACTCGCCGCTTGCTTACGACATCGCCAAAGCGATGCGGGATGGCTTTAACCGCCATTACCAGCTGTTTCGCAGCGAGTCGGCGCGCGCCAAACACCGTTTTGAAACGGGGGACTGGCATGGCCAGCAACGCGCGCAGCGGGAACGCATCGAGTTTTACGACCTGCGGGTGCGCGAGGCCTCGAAGCGGCTGGAGCGCGAGTTCAAGGCCGGCGAACAATCCATGGATGTGTGGCACCAGGTCAAGCTGCATTTCATTGGCCTCTTGGTAAACCACCAGCAGCCGGAGTTGGCCGAGTCTTTTTTCAACTCGGTCACCACCAGAATCCTGCACCGCAGTTATTTCCAGAACGATTTCATTTTTGTCCGGCCCGCGGTCAGCACCGAATACATCGAGAACGAAGAGCCGGCCGCGCTGCCGACGTATCGCGCGTATTACCCGACCCCCGAGACCCTGCAGGCCACGGTGATGCAGCTGGTGCAGGACTTTGATTTGCACCTCGATTTTGAAGACCTGTCACGTGACGCCGGCTACGTGGCCCTGGCCCTGCGTGAGCGCCTGGGTGATGTCAAGCTGCGGGCCAATTTTCAGATCCAGGTTTTGTCCGGCCTGTTTTTTCGCAACAAGGGCGCTTACGTCGTCGGCAAAATCATCAACGGCTTCAGCGAGCTGCCAGTGGCCTTGCCTTTGCTGCACGGCAAACACGGCAAGCTGATCATTGATGCCGCCTTGTTTGGTGAAGACGACCTGCTGATGCTGTTCAGCTTTGCGCGCGCCTATTTCATGGTCGACATGGGTGTGCCTTCCGCCTACGTGCAGTTTTTGCGCAGCATGATGCCGCGTATGCCGCGCGCGGAAATTTACAACGCGTTAGGCCTGGCCAAACAGGGCAAGACACTTTTTTACCGCGATTTTTTACACCACCTGAGGCATTCCTCCGACAAGTTTCGCATCACGCCCGGCATCAAGGGCATGGTCATGCTGGTGTTTGACCTGCCTTCGTTTCCTTATGTGTTCAAGGTCATCAAGGACTACTACCCGCCGCAAAAAGACACGACGCGTGAAAAGGTCAAGGGCAAATACCTGCTGGTCAAGCAACACGACCGTGTCGGGCGCATGGCCGATACCCAGGAGTACCGCGAAGTCGCTTTCCCGCGCGATCGTTTTGACGACGAACTGATCGCCGAGATTGAAAAATTTGCGCCCAGCCAGCTGGAGATCAGCGACCGCGACGGCGACGGGCAAACCGAAGTCATCATCAAACACGTGTATATCGAGCGCCGCATGATCCCGCTCAATATCTACCTGCAGGAAGCTTTTGACATCGGCGTCAAGGAGCCCGAGGCGCGGGAGCAGATCGAACGTGCGGTGGTTGAATACGGCAACGCCATCAAGGACCTGGTGGCGGCGAATATTTTTCCCGGCGACATGTTGTGGAAAAACTTCGGCATCACACGCCACGGCAAGGTGGTGTTTTACGACTACGACGAGATCGAATACATCACCGACTGCAACTTCCGCCGCGTGCCGACACCGCGCAACGAGGAAGAAGAAATGAGCGGCGAGGTCTGGTACACGGTCGGGCCCAAGGATGTGTTCCCGGAAACCTTTGCCCCCTTTCTGCTCGGCAACGACGCGGTGCGCGAGGTGTTCATGAAACACCACAGCGAGCTGCTGGACGCGGCCTTCTGGCAAAGCCACAAGGAGCGGATTGCCGCCGGCCATGTGCATGACGTGTTTCCCTACGAACGGGACCGGCGTTTCGGGCGAAAATACGCCGCGCGGAAAGCTTGAGGACGCCAGCATGAGAGACGTTTGGGAATATGCGAGTTTTGTGGTCACGGCCCTGGCCTTGCCGTTTGCGATCATCTTTTTTGCGTTGGAACAACGCAAGGAGCGCAACAACGAGGAAGAGGCCGCCTACCAGTCCTTGTCGGACGCCTATAACGACTTCCTGAAAACCGTGCTGGCCAACCCCGACCTGCGCCTGCGTACCAACGAACCGCTGGACAACCCGACGCGCGAGCAGAACGAGCGCACCATGATTATTTTCGATATGCTGATCTCCCTGTTCGAGCGCGCCTACCTTGTGGCTTGGGGCGATCGCATGAGCGAGGTCGAGGCGCGTCGCTGGAACAGCTGGGACGACTACATGCGCGAGTGGTGCCAGCGCGAAAGTTTTTTCAATGCCTTGCCGCTGCTGCTGCGCCGCGAGGACCCGGGCTTTCAGAAATACATCTTGCGCGTCGCTCAGGAAGAACGCGGCGCGCTGGTTCAATGATTCACTTTTTTATCAAGGAGAAAACCATGTCTGATTCCATCGTTATCATCGGCGCCGCCCGCACCCCCATGGGCGCGTTTCAAGGCGATTTCACCAGCCTGTCCGCACATGACCTGGGTGGCGCGGCCATCAAGGCGGCCATAGCCCGTTCCGGCATCGCGCCAGAAAAGGTCGACGAAGTCTTGTTCGGCAACTGCCTGATGGCGGGCCAGGGCCAGGCGCCCGCGCGCCAGGCCGGTTTCAAGGGCGGCTTGCCGGCCAGTGCCGGTGCGGTCACGCTCTCCAAAATGTGCGGCTCCGGCATGGAAGCCACCATGCTCGCACACGACCAGCTTGTCGCCGGTAGCCGCGACGTGATGGTCGCCGGCGGCATGGAAAGCATGACCAATGCGCCGCATCTGCTGCTCAAGGGCCGCAGCGGCATCCGTATCGGCCACGACCGCATTTATGACCACATGATGCTGGACGGCCTGGAAGATGCGTACGAACCCGGCCGTGCCATGGGTACGTTTGGCGAGCAGTGCGCCGACAAATACCAGTTCACGCGCGAGGCGCAAGATGCCTTCACCGTTACCAGCGTGCAGCGTGCCAAGGCCGCCATCGAGTCCGGCGCCTTCACGGCCGAGATCACCCCTATCACCGTCAAGGGCCGCGCCGGCGAGACCGTGATTGCCATCGACGAAGGTCCGGGCAAGGTCAAACTCGACAAAATCGCCACCTTGCGCCCGGCCTTCAAAAAAGACGGCACCATCACCGCCGCCTCCAGCTCCTCGATCAACGACGGTGCCGCCGCGCTGGTGCTGACCCGTGCCTCCACCGCCAAGGAACTGGGTGCCAAACCCATCGCCCGCATCGTTGGCCATGCCACCTTTGCGCAGGCGCCCGAGTGGTTCACCACCGCGCCTGTCGGTGCGGTGAACAAGCTGCTCAAGAAAATCGGCTGGAGCGTGAAAGACGTGGACCTGTGGGAAGTCAACGAGGCGTTTGCCGTCGTGCCCATGGCCGCGATGAAAGAGCTGGGCATCAGCCACGACATCGTCAACGTCAACGGCGGCGCCTGCGCGCTGGGTCATCCGATTGGTGCCAGCGGCGCCCGCATCATCGTCACCCTGATCCATGCGCTGCAAGCCCGCGGCCTGAAAAAAGGTGTGGCAACGCTCTGTATCGGCGGCGGCGAAGGCACCGCCCTGGCGATAGAGTTGCTATAAATTAAATAGCTGCTTGCGCAATACCCACCTGGGCTGGAGGCTTAATTTTCATATGAAACGAGCGATATGAGCACAGTCCTGGTGATAGGCGCTTCGCGCGGCATTGGCCTGGAGTTTGTGCGCCAGTACCGCGCGGCTGGCGCGCGTGTGCTGGCCACGGCGCGCGACGAGGCAGGCTTGCAGCGGTTGCGCGACCTGGGCGCCGAGGCCCTCAAGGTCGACGTGGCCACACCGGCCAGCATCAGCGGCCTGGCCTGGCTGCTGGACGGCGAAAAGATAGACCTTGCCCTGTATGTGGCTGGTGTGTACACCACGACCGGCGCCGACGTGCCGCCCACCCGTGAGGAGTTTGACCGCACCCTGCACACCAATGTGCTGGGCGCCATGCAGGCCATCCCGCAGGTGGCGCCGTTGGTGGAGGCCGCCGGCGGCAAGTTCGCCTTCATCAGCAGCGGCATGGGGCAGATCGGTGCGGTGGAGTCCAGTTTCGGCTGGACCTACCGCGTCAGCAAGGCTGCTCTCAACATGGCGGTGGTCGCCGCCCAACCTGACTACCCGAAAGCCATCCTGGTGGCCCTGTGTCCGGGCTGGGTGCAAACCGACATGGGCGGGGCCGACGCGCCGCTCACGGTGCAGGCCAGCGTCGGCGCCATGCGCCAGACCCTGGCCGGGATAAGCATCGCGCATCAGGGCGCCTTCCTGCACCACGATGGGCGCCGCTACGATTCTTGGTGACAGCGCCCGCGCTCGGACCGCGGCAGAATCGACGCTTCTTCACGACAGTTCATTCACAGAAAACAGCATGAAAAACACAACACAACAGTTCAAGACACTTGGCTTCGCGGCTTTGCTGGCGGCCGGATTCGCCGCCGGCAGCGTTTGGGCTCAAACCCGCAACGACGCCTTGTTTGCCGCCGCGACGACAGAGCAACCGGCTACCGTGAAAACGCTGGAGCGCCTGGTCAACATCGAAACCGGCACCGGCAACGCCGAAGGCATGAGCGCCATGGGTCAACTGCTGGAAGCCGAACTCAAGGCGCTGGGCGCAACTGTCACACGTCACAAGGCCGCGGGTGATGTGGTGGGTGAGAACATCGTTGGCCGCCTGCAGGGTAAAGGCGGCAAGCGCCTCTTGCTGATCGCCCACATGGACACCGTGTACGTCAAAGGCACGCTGGAAAAAGCGCCTTTCCGCATTGACGGCAACCGCGCGTTCGGCCCCGGCATCGCCGATGACAAGGGCGGCATCGCCGTCATCCTGCATGCGCTGCGGGTGTTGAAGGCCCAGGGCTTCCAGGGGTTTGGCAGCATCACCGTGATGTTCAACACCGACGAGGAAAAAGGCTCCTTCGGTTCGCGTGACCTGATCCAGGCGCTGGCCAAGGAAAACGATTACGTCTTGTCCTTCGAACCGACCCTGGCCATGAAAGAAGGCATGACACTGGGCACCTCGGGCATCGCCTATGTCGAAGCCAGGATCAAAGGCAAAGCCTCCCACGCGGGCGCGGCGCCCGAGCTGGGCACCAATGCGCTGGTCGAGGCCTCCGACCTGGTGCTGCGCACACAGGATATCGACAACAAGGCGAAGGATTTGCGTTTCAACTGGACCGTCGCCAAATCCGGCGCGGTGTCCAACATCATTCCCGATGAAGCGACGCTGAATGCCGACGTGCGTTACGCCCGCAACGAAGACTTTGAAGCGGCCATGAAGGTGCTGGAAGAAAAGGCCGCGAAAAAACGTCTGCCTGACGCCCAGGTGCAAGTGATCATCAAGCGTGGTCGTCCGGCCTTCAACGCCGGCACGGAAGGCCGCAAGCTGGTGGACATGGCCGTGGCCATCTACAAAGAAGTCGGCGCCGAGCTGACCATCGTTGACCGCACCGGCGGCGGCACCGACGCAGCCTATGCGGCGCTGTCCGGCAAGCCGGTCATCGAAAGCCTAGGCCTGCCCGGTTTCGGTTACCACAGCAACCAGGCCGAGTTTGTGATGATCGATGCGATCCCGCGCCGCCTCTACCTGACCACCCGCATGATCATGGACCTGGGTCAAGGAAAGTAAACATCACATGCTGCTCACGCAAGACCAGGAAATGATCCGCGACGCGGTTCGCGCTTTTGCGAAAGAAGAACTCTGGCCCCACGCCGCGCGCTGGGACAAGACACACGACTTTCCGACCGCGGCGCATCAGGGCCTGGCGGCGTTGGGCGCTTACGGCATCTGTGTGCCCGAAGAGTTTGGCGGCGCCAACCTCGACTACCTGACCCTGGCGCTGGTGCTGGAAGAGATTGCCGCCGGCGACGGCGGCACCAGCACCGCCATCAGCGTGACCAACTGCCCGGTCAATGCCATCCTCATGCGTTACGGCAACGCGGCGCAGAAAAAGCAATGGCTGGAGCCGCTCGCGCAAGGCCGGATGCTGGGGGTGTTTTGCCTGACCGAGCCGCATGTGGGCAGCGATGCCTCCTCGCTGCGCACCACGGCGGTGAAGCAGGGCGACGGCTACGTGATCAACGGCGTCAAACAGTTCATCACCAGCGGCAAAAACGGCCACGCGGCCATCGTGATTGCGGTCACCGACAAGGGCGCCGGCAAGAAGGGCATGAGCGCCTTTTTGGTGCCGACCAACGCGCCGGGTTATGTGGTGGCGCGGCTGGAAGACAAGCTGGGCCAGCACAGCAGCGACACGGCGCAGATCAATTTCGACAACTGCCGCATCCCGGCCGAAAACCTGATCGGTGCCGAAGGTGAAGGTTACAAGATCGCCCTAGGCGCGCTCGAAGGCGGGCGCATAGGCATTGCCGCACAAAGTGTGGGCATGGCGCGCAGCGCGTTCGAGTTTGCCCTGGCCTACGCCAAGGAGCGCCAGAGTTTTGGCACGGCCATCTTCAACCACCAGGCCGTGGGTTTCCGCCTGGCCGACTGTGCGACCCAGCTTGAAGCGGCGCGCCAGCTGATCTGGCATGCGGCCAGCCTGCGGGATGCCGGACGGCCCTGCTTGAAGGAAGCCGCCATGGCCAAACTGTTCGCCAGCGAAATGGCCGAAAAAGTCTGCAGCGCCGCCATCCAGACCCTGGGCGGTTACGGTTATGTCAGCGACTTTCCGCTGGAGCGTATTTACCGCGATGTACGTGTCTGCCAGATTTACGAAGGCACCTCCGACGTGCAAAAAATCATCATCCAACGCGCCTTGTGACCTAGGGTTTCCCCTCGATTTTGGCCGCAGGCAGGCCAAGATCTTTTCCTTGTGTAAAGCTGATCCGGGCTGTCGGCGCCGGTTCCGGTGCCGGCGTTAGAGTAAGCAGGCACGCCAACCGGTGGGCCGCCCACCCCAAGGAAAACACCATGAAGACTTCCGTCCGAACCACGCTGGCCTTGCTCACCTTGACGGCGGCCGTTGGTTTTTTGAGCAGCCCCGTTTTTGCGGCTGACACGCAGTGGCAGAAAGACCATCCGCGCCGCGAGCAGGTCAACAACCGCATCCACAACCAGAACAAGCGGATTTCCCAGGAGGTCAGGGAAGGCGATCTCAGCCACAAGCAGGCGCACCAGTTGCGCGCCAATGACAAGGCGATTCGCGCGCAAGAACGTTCCATGGCCAAGCAGGATGGCGGCCACATCACCAAGCAGGACCAGGCCGCGCTGAACCAGGAACTCAACAAGAACAGCAAGGCGATCGGTCGATAAGCAGGCGCCGAGCATGACGACCGGCCGTTTTCTGCCTGTCACCGCGCTGTCGGTGCTGCTCGCGATGCTGAGCGCTTGCACGGCGCCTGGCGTCGCCGGTAACGCGGGTGCGCCGCTAGCTTCGGCGCCGGAAAAGCCGGCCGCCACTGAAACGTTCAGGACGATCAACCGCCTGACCTGGGGCGCCAACACCGCGGCGGTTGCATCCGTGGATGGCGCCCGCCTGGCCCCCTACCTGAACCAGCAATTACATCCGTCCCCCGCACGGCTGGCGCCGGCCGTGCAGGCGCAAATCGACGCCATGACCATCAGCCAGCGCCCGGTGGATGCGCTAGAGCAGGAGATGGCGCAACGCCGCAAGGAGGCCGCGGCGCTGGCCAACGACGACGAGAAAAAAGCCGCCTTGCAGGCCTGGCAGCAGGAGATGAATCGGCTGGGGCGCGAGACGGCCACGCGCCACATCCTGCGTGCGCTTTATTCCCCGAACCAGATCCAGGAGCAGATGACCTGGTTCTGGATGAACCACTTCAGCGTCCACCAGTACAAGGCCAATCTGCGCGCCACGCTAGGCGACTACGAAGATGCGGCGGTCCGCCCGCGTGCGCTGGGCAAGTTCAGGGACTTGTTGGGCGCAGTGGCGCACCACCCGGCCATGCTGGTCTATCTGGACAACGTGCAAAACGCCGCCGGGCATATCAACGAAAACTATGCCCGCGAACTGATGGAGCTGCACACGCTGGGTGTGAACGCCGGTTACAGCCAGCGCGATGTGCAGGAGCTGGCGCGCATCCTGACCGGCGTGGGCATCAGCAACGGCGCCAACGAACCCAGGCTGCGCCCCGAGCTGCAACCTTTTTACGTGCGCCAGGGTGCCTTTATGTTCAACCCCGCGCGGCATGATTTCGGCGCCAAGGAGTTCCTGGGCCAACCCATACGTGGCCGCGGCCTGGCCGAGTTTGATGAGGCGCTGGACCGCCTGGCTCGTTCGCCGGCCACGGCGCGTTTCATCAGCCGCAAGCTGGCGGTGTACTGGCTGGCAGACGATCCGCCGCCGGCGCTGGTGGAACGTATGGCCCAGACCTTTTTGCGCAGTGACGGCGACATCGCCGCCACCCTGCAAACCCTGCTGAGTTCTAACGAGTTTGCGCAGGCGGCTGGCCGCAAGTTCAAGGACCCGATGCGTTACGTGATTTCGTCCGTGCGCCTGGCCTACAACGACAAGACCATACTCAACGTCGGCCCCATCCTGAACTGGCTGAACCGCATGGGCGAGCCGCTGTACGGCCGCCAGACGCCCGACGGTTACCCCCTGGTGGATTCGGCCTGGGCCAGCTCGGGCCAGATGGCCACGCGTTTTGAAATCGCCAAGGCCATCGGTTCTGGCAGTGCCGGCCTGTTCAAGACCGACGAGCCGCAACCGCGCGAGCGGCCGGCCTTTCCGCAACTGGCCAGTGCCTTGTACGAGCAGGCCATCAGCAAGACCTTGAGCCCGGCCACCTTGCATGTGCTGGACCAGGCCGCCTCGCCGCAGGAATGGAACACCTTGTTGCTGTCCTCCCCCGAGTGGATGAGCCGTTAAGCCCTTGATTGGAGCCGCCATGAAACGTCGCAACTTGCTGCAATCCGTCGCCGCCCTGTCGCTGGCGGCGGGCGCTGGACAACTGCTGGCCGCCCCAGCCGCGCAATCGCGCCTGCTGGTGGTCTTTTTGCGCGGCGCTTACGACGCCTGCAACCTGCTGGTGCCTATCTCCAGCAATTTTTATTACGAGGCGCGCCCCGACATCGCCGTGCCGCGCCCCGGTACCGATCTCAACACCGCTTTGCCGCTGACGGCCGACTGGGGCTTGCACCCGGCACTGCGCGACACGGTGTATCCGCTGTTTCAAAAAGGTGAAGTCGCGTTTATTCCCTTTGCCGGCACCGACGACAGCTCGCGCAGCCATTTTGAAACCCAGGACAGCATAGAGCTGGGCCAGGCGCTGGACCGCAGCCGCGACTACCGCTCGGGCTTCATGAACCGGCTGGCGGCCGTGGTCAACGGCGCCGCGCCTATTGCCTTCACCAACCAGTTGCCGCTGGTGTTGCAAGGCAAGGTCCAGGTGCCCAACGCGGCGCTCAAGGCGGTTGCCAAGTCTTCGGTCGATATGCGCCAGAGCCAGTTGATTGCGGCCATGTACCAGGGCACGGCGCTGGCGGCGCGCGTCGATGAAGGGTTTTCGGTGCGCGACGAGGTGATGCGCGAAATGTCCGCCGAGATGGACGCGGCCAGCCGCAACGCCATGACGGCCAAGGGATTTGGCGGCGAGGCGCGCCGCATCGCACGCCTGATGCGTGATCGTTACAACCTCGGTTTTGTCGATGTAGGCGGCTGGGATACCCACGTCAACCAGGGCGGTGCCCAGGGTTATCTGGCGAACCGGCTGGACGAACTCGGCCAGGGCCTGGCCGCTTTTGCGCAGGAAATGGGACCGGCCTGGCGCGACACCACGGTGGTGGTGGTGAGCGAGTTCGGTCGCACCTTCCGGCAAAACGGCAACCGCGGCACCGACCACGGCCACGGCACGGTGTATTGGGTGCTGGGCGGCAGCGTGCGCGGCCAAAGGCTGGTGGGCGAGCAGGTCCGGATCGAACCCGCCAGCTTGTTCCAGAACCGCGACTACCCCGTGCTCAACGAGTACCGGGCGGTGCTGGCGGGCCTGTTCGCGCGCCAGTTCGGGCTCAACACCGGCCAGCTCGACCAGGTGTTTGCCGGTATCAAAGCGCGGGATCTGGGCCTGCTCTGAAGCAGGTGGCCTCCGTGTCCGCTATTCTTGGGTGTTCGAGGCCTGTGCCGCCCGAACATTTTCAGGAGAACGCGGATGCCCATCACCAAAGGTTTCCAGGCCCTCGTCGACGAGGCCATGGCCGAGGTCAAGACCTATAGCGTTGCAGAGGCCAAGGCCAAACTCGCCGATCCCAAAGTGCAGATGGTGGACATCCGCGACGTGCGCGAACTGGCGGCGGGCACGGTGGTCGGCGCTTTCCATGCGCCGCGCGGCATGCTGGAGTTCTGGGTGGACCCGGCTTCCCCTTATCACAAGCCGCTTTTTGCCGACGAGAGCCGTGAGTTCATCCTGTTTTGCGGCGCCGGCTGGCGCAGCGCGCTGGCGACCAAAACCTTGCAGGACATGGGCATGAGCAATGTCGCCCACATTGACGGCGGTTATACCGAGTGGGTCAAACAGGGCGCGCCAACCGAAACCCTGGAAGAGCGCAAGGCGAAAAAGGGCGCATGACAACTTCGCCACCGTCCCCGCCCTGTCCCTGCGGCCGCTTGGGCCCGGCCAAAAAACCGCTGGCCTTGGCCCGCTGCTGCGGCCACTTCCTGGACGACTTCGCCGGCACGCCGGCGCCGGACGCCGAGTCGCTGATGCGCTCGCGTTACACCGCTTTTGTGCTGGAACGCGCCGACTACCTGCTCGCCACCTGGCATGCCAGCCAGCGCCCGGCGCAGATTGAGTTCGACCCCGGCGTGAAGTGGCTGGGGCTGGAGGTGCGGCAGCGCCGACTGGTGGATGCCACGCATGCCGAGGTCGAATTTGTTGCGCGCCAGAAAAGCCCGGGCAGCCCGGCTGTGCGCCTGCACGAGCTCAGCCGTTTCGTGAAAGAGGGTGAAGGCGCGGGCCGTTGGTACTATGTGGACGGCGATCAGCGCTAGGCTTATGCATGAAATAGGCCTCTAGCCCTGATGTGGCGGGCGTAATCAGCTATTTATTCGGTAGCAAGAAAGGTTTGTTTTGAAATTCGATGCGGTGTTGTTTGACTGTGATGGCGTGCTGGTGGACAGCGAAGGCATCACCAATGGGGTGTTGCGCGACATGCTGGAAGAGTTGGGCTGGACACTCACCTCCGCCGAATGTATGCGCCTCTTCATCGGCAAGGCTGTCAAGGACGAGACCGCCCTGATCGAAGCCCAGACCGGTCAGCCGCTGACCGAAGACTGGATGCTGCGTTTTCGCGAGCGGCGCAACCAGGGGCTGGTCGCCGGTGTTCAGGCCATACGCGGCGCGGTGGACGCCGTGGCCAAAATTCACGCGCTGTATGGCGGCCGCATCGCCTGCGCCTCAGGCGCCGATCGTTTCAAGGTCGAACTGCAGCTGGAGAAGTGCGGGCTCATGCCTTATTTCAAGGGCCGTATTTTCAGCGGCCACGAGATGCCGCGCTCCAAGCCGGCGCCCGATGTCTACCTGGCGGCGGCGGCCGCGTTGGGTGTTGATCCCAAACGTTGCGCGGTGGTCGAGGACACGGTGACCGGCGCCACGGCCGGGGTTGCGGCCGGGGCCACGGTGTTTGGTTACAGCCCGGCCGAGGCCGGCCATGACGCACCCGCGGCCTTGCGCCAGGCGGGGGTGCGCCATGTCGTGAGCGATCTGGCGGCCTTGCCCGGCCTGCTGGCCGTGCAGCCGTCTCTCACTGCCTGACAGGAAGCACCATGGCCCGCCCGCTGATGTCCTGGTGTCGCCGCTGGGCCCTGGTCTTGCTGGCGGTGACGCTGGTGGGTTGCGCCAGCAGCACCCGGCCGTGGATCAACGCACCCCTGGTGGATGGCGTGGTGCCGCCCGACCCCGACCGGGTCGGTGCGGTGGTGGGCATCGCCTCGGAAGACCCGAGCATGATGGTGGCGGTCACCCTGTCAGGCGGCGGTGCGCGCGCCGCCGCGTTTGGCTACGGGGTGTTGCAGACCTTGCACCAGACGCCCCTGGTGACCAAAGGCCGCCAGGTCTCGTTGCTCGACCATGTTAATTTTGTCAGCGGTGTGTCCGGCGGCAGCATTGTTGCGGCTTATTACGCGGCGTTTGGGGCCGAAACCTTTGAGCGTTTCGAGCCCGAGTTTTTGCGGCAGAACTTTCAGGACTCGCTGATCAGCCTGGCGCTCAATCCGGTCAACCTGATCGAGTTGTCCTCGCCCTGGTTTGGCCGCAGCCAGTTGCTGGAGCGGCGCCTGGCCGAGCTATACCGCGGCAAGACCTTTTCCGACGTGTGGGACCGCCCCGGGCGACCGCGGCTGCTGATCTCGGCGACTGATTTGTCGCTGGGCGCCAGCTTCGATTTTTCGTGGAACCAGTTTTCGCTGATCTGCTCCGACCTGGCCAGCGTGCCGCTGTCGTTTGCGGTGGCCTCTTCTTCAGCCGTGCCCCTGGTGTTGAGCCCGGTCACCGTCAAAAACTACGCCGGCAGCTGCAAGCCGCCAGACGCCATCGATCCGCCGCCCACCGACACGTCGGGCAGTTACCGCACGCGTTTGTTCCTGTCGCAACTCAACAGCTACCAGGACGCGACCACGCGGCCCTATATTCACCTGGTGGATGGCGGCGTGGCCGACAACCTGGGCCTGCGCAGCCTGCTGGACCGCTCCATGAGCGCCGGCGGCATACGCCGCACCCTGGGCGACCTGCCGCGCGGCTCGGTGCGCAAGCTGGTGCTGATTGCGGTCAATGCCGAGCGCGATCCCTCCGCACGTATCGACGAAAGCGACAAGGTGCCCAGCACCCTGCAGGTGGTGGACGCCATGCTGTTTGGCACCGGTGCCCGCGCCACCCAGGAAACCCTGGGCCTGCTGCGCGACACCGCCCGGCAATGGCAGCGCGAGTTGGACAACGACACCGGCAAAAGCGCCTTTGCCGAAGACGCCGAGCTGTACGTGATCAACGTCAACCTGCGCGACGCCCCCGAAGCCGCAGAACGCAGCCGCCTGCTGCAGATCCCCACGGCGTTTTCCATCCATCCCGACGATGTGACCCGCCTGATTGCGGCCGGCCGCCAGGTCTTGCAGGCCTCGCCCCAGTTCCAGAAGCTGGTGGGCTCTTTGCCATCGGCCGCTGCGCAGCCCGCGTCACCGCCTTGAGGGCAGGGGGCGCGCCCGCAGGCCAGCCCCAGAAATCGGCGCAGCGTGCTAAGCTGCCCAACCGACATGTCAACTACCTTGCGAGGACCTTATGCCCGGACTGCTGCCCAACGTCGATCCTGATGGTTTGCTCGAGTTTTCGGTGGTCTACACCGACCGCGCGCTCAACCACATGTCCAAAAGCTTCCAGGGCGTGATGACGGACATCTCCCGCATCCTGAAAGAGGTGTACAACGCCCACGCCGTGGCGCTGGTGCCCGGCAGCGGCACCTACGGCATGGAAGCCGTGGCGCGCCAGTTTGCCGCCGGCCAACACGTCATGGTGATTCGCAACGGCTGGTTCAGCTACCGCTGGACGCAGATTTTCGACATGGGCCACATCCCCGCCTCGTCCACCGTGCTCAAGGCGCGCCAGACTGGCCCGGGCGCGCAAGCCCCCTGGGCGCCCACAGCGATTGCCGACGTGCAGGCCGCCATCGCCAAAGAAAAACCCGCTCTCGTCTTTGCCCCGCATGTGGAAACCGCCTCCGGCATGATCCTGCCCGACCACTACCTCAAAGCCGTGGCCGACGCCGTGCATGCCGTGGGTGGTTTGTTTGTGCTCGACTGCATCGCCTCCGGCGCCATGTGGGTGGACATGAAGGCCACCGGTGTCGATGTGTTGATCTCGGCCCCGCAAAAAGGCTGGAGCAGCTCACCCTGCTGCGCCATGGTCATGCTCAGCGAGCGCGCCCGCACCGCCGTCGACGGCACCACCAGCTCCAGCTTTGCCTGCGATTTGAAGAAGTGGCTGCAGATCATGGAGACTTACGAAAAAGGTGGCCACGCCTACCACGCGACCCTGCCCACCGACGCGCTCACCCGCCTGTCCGCCGCCATGAAAGAAACGCAAGCCTACGGTTTTGCCAAGGTCAAGGCCGAGCAGGAATTGTTGGGCAAAAAAGTGCGTGCGCTGTTCGAAAGCCGTGGCCTGCCCAGCGTGGCTGCCGATGGTTTCAAGGCCCCCGGCGTGGTGGTCAGCTACACGACGGACCCGGATATCCAGTCCGGCAAGAAGTTTCTCGACCAGGGCCTGCAGACGGCGGCCGGCGTGCCGCTGCAATGCGACGAAGGCCCCGACTTCAAGACCTTCCGTGTCGGTCTGTTCGGGCTGGAGAAGTGGCACAACGTCGACAAGACGGTGGCCAACCTGGCCGCTGCGCTGGACCGCATTGGCCTGACCGAGCGGGTGGCTGAGGATGTGGCCGGCTGAAGGCAACTTCTTTCTTGTTCAAAAAAAGGCTTCCCGGGTGGAAGCCTTTTTTATGGATGCAGTTGGCGGATGCATGTCGAAATAAGGGCCAGCCGTTCGTCGTGTTGATGTGACGTTCACTTATCTTGAAAGGACATGACCATGAAGTACCTCTGCCTCGCCTACTACAACCCCGAAAAATTCGCCGCCATGGCGCCTGCCGACAAGCAGGCCCTGGTGAGCCAGTGCCCGGCCAAAGACGCCGAACTCAAAAAGACCGGCCACCTGGTCGTGAGCGCTTCGCTTGAAGGCCCGCAAGCCGCTTTCGCCCTGCGACCGCGCGGCGGCAAGCCGCAGGTGACCGACGGGCCTTATGCCGAGGCCAAGGAAATGGTGGGCGGCTTCTTCATCATTGAGGCCGCGGATAAAGACGAGGCGGTGCGGGTGGCTTCGCTGCATCCGGCGGCGACCTTGGGCGAGAGCGTGGGCTGGGGGATTGAGGTGCATCCGATTGGTTTCTTCGAGATGACGCCCAGCAAATAAAGCATTCAGCACGGCGGAAGAAAAAACCGCCGCCAGCGTGCCACGGCCATGCGACGAAGGTGTGAATTTCAAGACCTTTCGCGTTCGGCTGTTCGGGCTGGAGAAGTGGCACCAGGCGGTTGCTGGGTGACTGAGTAGTGGGTCTTTGCTGCGCTAGCGCCGTAACGAAGGCCTGATGCGCGAACTCAAGACGATTCGCAGGGCGGTGGAAAGCCGTGGCAGGATTCACGGCTTGCAGGAAGGGCGGGGACATCCCCAGTCGCGCGCGATGACTGAAACGGCCCTCGTTGCAAGGCGTGTCGGGCACGTTCCCATAGCGGCGTTCCGGTCAGAAATCAGCAGGCGTTAAAAGTCTGGCGCTGGACAACGCCTTCCCACGATCTGAGAAATCAAGCCGCCCAGGCGAAGGGCGCAAAGTGGCCGTTGCGCGTGCCGGTGGCGTCATCCCAGTCGATGCCGAAAGCGTGAAAACTGCTGCGCTTCGCCTTGGCAAGAGACAGTCGGCTGTTCACGGGATGCGCGGTGTTGTCAATGCCGATGGCCTGGCCGGGGGCGACGGCACTCGCGATACCTTCGCAAGCCTGGTCAACCAACTCACCTGCGCTCATGGAGCGATTCAGTCCGTCGGCCTCGAAGCGGATGGGCCGCCGCTCGACGCCTGCAATCTTGCCGACGAGCGGTGCGAGCGCGGCCATCGGGCCCCCGGCCGACCCCGTGGCGATGGCACTGATCGCGTCAAGCTGCTGATCCGAAGCGGAGTCGTCGACGATAAGCCCGACGGTTATGTTGCCTTCGCCCATGGCGCCCGGCGAATGCATCATGACAACGAACGACAGCCCGTCGAGCTTGATGCCGTCCTTCACGCCTTTGTCGATGTGCAGGGTGACCGCCGCCTTGCAGTCACCTTCGGTCGGCCGCGCCGTGAGGTTGGAGGCGATGCAGGGGCAGAGAAATGCGCAATTGCATGTCTCCATGTATTGACCGGAGATTTGCCAGGTAGACATAGCGGTACTCCTTGAATGAAGGTGCCGTTCGAATATCCGTGTGCAGGGAACGGATCCGCTGCCGCTGCGACCGCAGCCAAAACAGTTTATGCCGATGTTTGAGCGTCCGCAATTTGGCATCTTGACCATGCCGGCAACGTGCGCATTGGCAAGTAGCGCCTGTCGAAATGGAAGTCACCCGGCTTGACGGCCTGCAGAAACACGCGCATCGTTCGAGGAAGTTCGTCAACTGGCAAAGGACGGTGATCGATGCGACGGCAAGCGCCTGATTCGGCTGACAGCGCGTCACAAGGCATGACCACCCTCATTGTCCGGCAGCCAAGGCTGGCGACGGGGATCCTGGCAATCAGCGTGATCGGTTGGATGTTTTTGGCCTGGATCGCGGTCGACATGAGCCAACCGTTTGCGCAACTGACGATGCCGGGCTCTTCAAACTGGAGCACGGCCAGCGTGCTGGCGATCTGGACCATGTGGGCGCTCATGATGGCCGCGATGATGTTGCCGTCGGCACTACCGATGATCCTGACCTTCGTCAAGCTGGGCATGCACAGCGGAGAGCGGGCGCGAGGGCTCAGCTTCGTTGCCGCCTACCTGTTCGTCTGGGTCACCTTCAGCGCGGGGGCCACGGCGGCACAGTGGGCACTGCAAGCCATGGGCTGGGTCAATCCGATGATCGTCAGCACGTCGACCTTGCTGACGGCACTGTTGCTGTTCGTCGCCGGTGTCTATCAGTTTTCGCGCCTCAAACAGGTCTGCCTTTCGCGCTGTCGTACACCGATGGGTTTCCTGCTCGGGGAGTGGCGCGCCGGCTTGTATGGTGCCTTCGTGATGGGGGTGCGGCATGGCCTGTTCTGCGTAGGCTGTTGCTGGGCGCTGATGGCCCTGCTTTTCGTGGGCGGGGTCATGAACCTCGCCTGGATCGCCGCGCTGTCGATTGCCGTCGCGATTGAGAAATTGGCGCCGAGAGGAGAACGACTGGCGTCGGCCCTTGGGCTTGGGCTGATTGCGGCAGGTCTGGTCAAGTTGCTGGCCCTCGTGAGCTAGGCGCCAACAGCCTGCTGCGGCCCCTGCCTGAACGAGAACGCCGCCACGCCCGCACCCGACGCCGAGTCGCTGATGCGCTCGCGCTACAGCGCGTTTGTACTGGGCCGCCCGGACGACCTGCTGGCAAACTGGCATGCCAGCATCCGCCCCACCGACCTGACGCTGAACCTGGCCGCGAAAGGGTCGGGGCTGGACGTGTGTTCGCACCGTGTCATTGACGCCGACCGCGCCGAGTTGGCGTTTGTTGCGCGCTTGCGCGAATCTGTCCGTGTGGTCCGGATGCACGAACGCAGCCGCTTAGTGCGGGAGTCGGGGCGCTGGTGTTACGTCGATGGCGACCCGTTTTAAGTAAAAAGTGGCTCTAGTCCAAGAAGGACGGCTGCAGTCAGCTATTGATAAGTGAGTAAACAATGACGTGCTGCGCGAGCTGTTGGAAGAATGTGGCTAGTCGCTCACGCCCGGGGAGCGCATGCGGCTGAAATATTCCTGCACCGTCTCCCAAGCCACCGTCTGCAAATGCCGCGCAATGGCCGGGTCCAGGCCCGCGGTGTATTTCAGGTCCACCGGTGAGGACTTGAACAGCGACGCATAGGTTGTGCACGCGGCCAGGTAGCTGCCGGCCAGGCTGGGGTGGCGTTTGTCGGCCACGTACAGGTTCAGCTCTGGCATTTTGACGATGGACTTCGCGAAGGCCAGGCCGGCGGGAATGACCAGGGCGTTGTTGTCGTTGCCGGCCTGGGTGTAGGCCTCGGCGAGTTCGGCCGTCATGGACGGCACATCCTGGTAAGCCCACGACATGAAGAACACCGGCTTGGCGCCATGTTTGCGCACCGTGTCGGCGTGTTTCTTCGCGTACTCCTTGAAAATCGTTTTGAGCTGCGGGTGCAGCGGGCACTGGCTGCAGTCCATCATGATGGCCAGGTCGAACAAGCGGTCCAGCTTGTTGAACGTGACGACGTTGTTGGCGCCGAAGGAATAAGAGCCAACGGCGTTGGGGCGGAAGTAGCTCTCCACGTCATGCCAGTCGAAACCCGAGCCGCTGATGGTGGCCGAGCTGGCGCGGTGCTTGAAGCCTGGCTGGCCGGCGCTGATCAACTGGCCCACATGGTTGTGCAGGCTGTTGTTGTAATAGAAAAAACTGTTGCCGATGTAGATGGCCGAGGCCGGCTTGTCGGGGCCGAGGTCCAGCACCTTGGGTTTGGTCTGGGCCAGCACGCCGGTGGCGGCGCCGAAGAGAACGGCGAGGACTAGGGCGGCGGAAAGCAGGGGGCGAATCAACAGGGTACGCATGGTGTCTCCTCGTTTTTTGAATACAGAGGAGTCTAGGGGGCCTGGGCATCGCGGCGTCTGCGGGTTACTCCGGAAGTTGGCGTCTGAATTCAGCCGGCGACAGCCCGGTCGCCTGCCGGAAAGCCCGGATAAAACTTTTGTCGTTTTTGAAACCCGCCGCCGTTGCCACCTGCTTGACGGGTTTGTCGCTGCGGTTGAGCAAGTCCTTCGCACGCTCGAAACGCACCTCGTCTTTCAGCGCCTGCAGCGACGCGCCTTCTTCCTTCAACTGCCGGTGCAGCGTGCGCGTGGAGATGTTCAGCAGTGCCGCGATGCCGTCGGCGTTGTGTGCCTGGTCGGGGTAGGCGCTCAGGGTCTGGCGCACCTGTTGCATCAGCAGGCGGTCGCGCCGGTACTGCAGCACGGTCAGCGGCAGGGCGCGCTGCAACATCTGCCGCAGTGCTTTTTCATCACGCCGCAGTGGCAGGGCCAGGTAACGCGCGTCAAAACGAATCGCGGCCTGGGTCGCGTCGAACTGCAGCGGCCCGGGAAACATCAGTGCGTAGGCGTCCGCATGTGGCGGCGCGGCAAAGGGAAAACGCGCGCCCTGCAGCGGAATGCGCGAGTCGATGTACCAGCAGGCCAGGCCGTGGATGTTGCGCAGCACATGCACCAGGCAGAACTCGCGTGCAGCGGGGCCATGGCGGCCCAGATCGGCGCGTTCCGCGATGGTGATGGCGGCGCTGTCACCGGTGATTACCAGCTTGAGCTGGATGTCGTCGGCCAGCAGCCCATGGTGGCGGCACCAGCGCTTGAGCGCCACGCCCAGATCCGGCGCGCTGAGCGAGGCCCGGGCCAGCATGCCGTAGCTGCCCCAGGGCAGCTTGCGTGAGAAGGCGCCCAGCGCTTCGTCGTCCAGCGCCTGCATGGCCGCGCCGGACAAAACCTCCATCTGGCGGGCGGTGATGCGGGCCTCGGCCTGTTGCAGCCTGGCTGGCGTGATCTGTGCCTGTCTGAGTGCGCTGGCGGGGCTTTGGCCGTAGCGCTGGTAAGCCGCAACGATCACCCGTGCAAAGGCCATGGGTGTGGCGGCAATAGGCGGGCTAGCGGTTTCTGGCGCGGTGCGGGCAGGCATGGGTCAAGTTTCGCGAAGTCTGGCACGATTTGCAACCTGTGTGGCGAGCATTTGGCCCATTTTGGGCCTAAGCTGCGGGTTTGGCGTTAAGGTGTGGCTTGATCCGGCCCTGTCCGCAGGCACAGGCCCCCGCACCGCAGCCGCGCGAATTGAACAGAGGAGACACATGCCAGTTCTGGAAACCAAACTCAACGCCCGTTCGGCCGACTTTCAGGCCAACGCGGCCGCTATGCGTGCCCTGGTGCAAGACCTGCAGGTCCAGGTCGGCAAAGCCGCCGCCGGTGGCGGCGAAGCGGCCCGTGCCAAACACATGGCGCGTGGCAAACTGCCGCCGCGTGAGCGGGTGCAGATGCTGCTGGACCCCGGTACGCCTTTCCTGGAGTTGTCGCCGCTGGCCGCGTACGCGATGTACCCGGACCGCGACGGCAGCGACAGCGCGCCCTGCGCCGGGGTGATCACGGGTATAGGCCGCGTCAGCGGTGTGGACTGCATGATTGTGTGCAACGACGCCACGGTCAAGGGCGGCACCTATTACCCGATGACGGTCAAGAAACATCTGCGCGCGCAGGAAGTGGCGATGCAGAACCGGCTGCCGTGTATTTACCTGGTGGATTCGGGTGGCGCCAACTTGCCGAACCAGGACGAGGTGTTTCCCGATAGGGATCATTTTGGCCGCATTTTTTACAACCAGGCCAACATGAGTGCGCAGGGTATTGCGCAGATCGCCGTCGTCATGGGCAGTTGCACGGCGGGCGGCGCCTACGTGCCGGCCATGAGCGACGAAACCATCATCGTCAAGAACCAGGGCACGATTTTTCTGGGCGGCCCGCCGCTGGTGAAAGCCGCCACCGGTGAAATTGTCACGGCCGAAGACCTGGGCGGCGGCGATGTGCACACCCGCCTGTCCGGCGTGGCCGACTACCTCGCGCAAAACGACGCGCATGCGCTGGCGCTGGCGCGGGCTGCAATTGGCAACCTGAACACGAATTACAAGCAAAAAGAGGCTCCAGCCCATATGGGACGGGCGCCAGTAGCTCCTGAATATGTAGCGGAAGAGGTCTACGGCGTGGTGCCCACCGATACCCGCAAACCTTACGATGTGCGCGAGATCATCGCCCGCATCGTGGACGGCAGCGAGTTCGACGAATTCAAGGCGCGTTTTGGCAGCACCCTGGTGACCGGTTTTGCACACATCGAAGGCATGCCGGTCGGCATCATCGCCAACAACGGCATTTTGTTCAGCGAGTCGGCGCAAAAGGGCGCGCATTTCATCGAACTGTGTTGCCAGCGGAAAATCCCCCTGGTGTTTTTGCAGAACATCACCGGCTTCATGGTGGGTCGCAAATACGAAGCCGAAGGCATTGCGCGCCATGGCGCCAAGATGGTGATGGCGGTGGCCACGGCCCAGGTGCCCAAGTTCACCATCATCATCGGCGGCAGCTTTGGTGCCGGCAACTACGGCATGTGTGGCCGGGCCTACAGCCCGCGCTTTTTGTGGATGTGGCCGAATGCACGTATCTGCGTCATGGGCGGCGAGCAGGCATCCTCGGTGCTGGCCAGTGTGCGGCGCGACGCCATCGAGGCCAAGGGCGGCAGCTGGAGTGCCGAGGAAGAAAAAGCCTTCAAGCAGCCCATGCTGGACCAGTTCGAGCACCAGTCCCATCCTTATTACTCCAGCGCCCGGCTCTGGGATGACGGTGTGATTGACCCGGCCGACACGCGACGTGTGTTGGCGTTGGGTTTGCGGGCCAGCCTGAACGCACCCATCCCCGAGCCGAAGTTCGGCGTGTTCCGCATGTAACCGGTAACAGACATGTCCAACGCCTCCATCTACGACACGCCCGAATACGAGTCCCTGCGCGACCAGATTGGCCGCTTTATCGCCAAGGAGGTCGAACCACATGCGGCCGCCTGGGAAGAGCAGGGTTGTGTGCCGCGTGAGGTGCTCAAACGTATGGGCCAGGCCGGCTTGTTCGGCCTGATGTACGAGGAAAAATACGGCGGCGCCGACAGCGATGCCATGACCAACCTGGTGTTTGCCGAAGCGCTGTCGCAGTCCACCTTTGCCGGCTTCATCATCACCGTGCTGGTCCACACCGACATGGCCAGCCCGCATTTGCACCACGCGGGCAATGTGGCGCAAAAAGACAAATACATGAAGAAGGTGATTGCCGGCGAGTTGATCACCGCCGTCGGCATCACTGAGCCGGGCGCCGGCTCGGACGTGGCGGGCATACGCAGCACGGCCAGGCGTGAGGGGGACGACTGGGTGCTCAACGGCACCAAGATGTTCATCACCAACGGCGTGTATGCGGACCTGTACTTTGTCGCGGCCAAGACCGGCCCCGGCAAGCGCGACATCTCCATGTTCATCGTGGAGAAGGGCACACCGGGCTTCACTGTCGGCCGGGCGCTGAAGAAAACCGGCTGGTTGTCGTCCGACACGGCGGAGCTGATTTTCGACAACGTGCGTATCCCTGCGGGGAATTTGCTGGGCGAAGAGGGCAAGGGTTTTTATTCGGTGATGAAAAACTTCCAGACCGAACGTATCGCCCTGGCTGCGATGGCGGTGGGCCATTGCCAGCAGGCACTCAAGCTGACGCTGGACTACGTGCGCCAGCGCCAGGCTTTCGGCGGGACGCTGTGGGATCAGCAGACCATTCGCCAGCGCCTGGCCATGCTGGACGCCAAGACACGCGCCGCACGGCAGTTCATGTACCACTGCGCCTGGCGTGTGACCCAGGGCCATGACATCGTGCAGGACGTGTCCATGCTCAAGGCGCTGACGGGCGAGCTGGTCAACGAGGTGGTGCAGACCTGCCAGCAATTCCATGGTGGCATGGGCTACATCCGCGAGACCGCCATCGAACGGCTGTGGCGCGACGCGCGGGTGCTGGCCATAGGCGGCGGCGCGACGGAAGTGATGCTGGAAGAAGTGGCCAAACGTTATTGAGGATGAACTGATGAACCATCTGGAACTGGATTGCAAGGCGGGTGTGGCCACGGTCACGCTGAACCGGCCCGACGTCCGCAATGCCTTCAACGACGAGGTCATTGCGGAACTGACGACCTGTTTTCAGGGGCTGGGCACGCGTGATGACGTGCGCTGCATTGTGCTGGCCGCCAAGGGAGCAGCCTTCTGTGCGGGCGCTGACCTGAACTGGATGAAACGCATGGCCGGCTACACGCGTGAGGAAAACCTCGCCGACGCGGGTGCTTTGGCCGGGATGCTGCAAACGATCTACGCCTGCCCCAAGCCGACGATTGCGCGCGTGCAGGGCGATGTGTATGCCGGCGGCACCGGCCTGGTGGCGGCCTGTGACATGGCGGTGTCGGTGGACACCGCGGGTTACTGCCTCAGCGAGGTGAAGCTGGGCCTGATCCCCGCGACCATCAGCCCCTATGTGATCCGGGCCATGGGTGCGCGCGCGGCGCACCGCTATTTTCTGACGGCCGAACGTTTTGATGCCGCCGAAGCTTTGCGCATCGGTTTTGTGCACGAGGTGGTCACGGCGGCTGAGTTGGACAGCAAGGTGGCCGAGCTGGCGAAGACCCTGGTCAACGCTGGCCCCGAGGCCGTGCGACTGTGCAAAACGCTGGTGCAGGACGTCGCAGGGCAGGAGATCAGCCCGGTGTTGCGAGAGATGACGGTCCAAGCCATCGCCGACATCCGTGTGAGTGACGAGGGCCGCGAAGGCGTGCAATCCTTCCTGCAAAAACGCAAGCCGAACTGGCTGCTGCCTGCCTGAGGCGGGCAACCGCGACATCAGCCATGAACCTGAAGCCTATTTTTCTTGCCGCCGTGCTGCTGGGTGCCGGGCTATCCCCGGCCTTGGCGCAGGCCGACGGCATGGATGCGTCGCTCAACGAAACCGTGATCCAGGTCCCCAAAACGGGGCTGTTCACAATCCATCTGGAAACCACGCTGTATAAGCCCGAAGGGGCGGGGCCGTTCCCCATTGCCGTCATCAACCACGGCAAGGCTTACGGCGATTCGCGCTTTCAGGCGCGTTACCGGCCGGCCACGGCGGCGCGCTATTTCCTGCAGCGGGGTTACGCGGTCGTGGTGCCCATGCGCCAGGGCTTCTCCAAATCCGGCGGCACCTATGTCGGGGGTGGTTGCAATGTTGAAAGCAATGGCCGGGCGCAGGCGGGCGACGTCAAGGCCGTGCTGGATTACGTGACGGCCCAGCCGTGGGCGGACAAAAACAACATCGTGGTGCTTGGTCAGTCCCACGGGGGCTGGACCACGCTGGCATTTGGCGCGCAGGCTTATCCTGGCGTGAAGGCGCTGGTCAACTTTGCCGGCGGTCTGCGCCAGGAAAGCTGCGCAGCTTGGGAAAACAACCTGGCGCGCAGTGCGGCGGCCTATGCCAGGGAAACCAGCCTGCCTTCGGTCTGGTTTTATGGGGACAACGACAGCTACTTCAATACCGCTACCTTCCATGCCATGTTCGATCAATACACGGCAGCCGGCGGCAAGGCCAGGCTGATTGCTTTCGGCAAGTTCGGGTCCGATTCGCATGCCATGTTTGGCTCGCGTGCCGGGCAGCCGATCTGGCAGCCTGAAGTTTCCCGGTTGCTGGCGTCCGTGGGCCTTCCCAGCGAACCCCAGCCTGATTTCTCGGCATTCAAAATGGCCGGCTTGACGCCCGTTCCGTCTCCAACGGCGTTTGCACCGCTGGAGGATGAGGGCAAACTGCCGTATGTCAAAGACACGGGGCGCGCCGGGTACAAGGTCTACCTGACCAAATTCATTCCGCGGGCCTTTGCCATCGGGCCGGATGGTGCGTGGGGCTGGGCAGACGGCGGGGAAGACCCCCTGAAACGCGCACTCGAAAGTTGTGCTCGCCATGGCAAAAAGCCGTGCAAGCTGTATTCGGTGGACGACGTGGTCGTCTGGTCAGAAGGGGTGTGACATGCAGACACTGGACACCGCACAACTGATTGCCCTGGCCGGTGCGCTGGGCTGGGCCAGTGGCGTGCGCCTTTACCTGGTTGTGTTGCTGACCGGCCTGGCGGGCTTCATGGGCTGGATTCAGTTGCCGCCTGGCCTGCACCTGCTGGCCCACCCGGTGGTGCTGGGTGCCAGCGGTTTCACGGTGTTTGTCGAGTTTTTTGCCGACAAGATTCCGGGGCTGGATTCCTTGTGGGACGTGGTGCATACCGTGATCCGTATTCCGGCCGGTGCAGCCCTGGCCGCCGGTGTGTTCGGCGCCGACAACGGACTGATCGCGCTGGTCGCGGCCCTGATGGGTGGCACGCTGGCGGCGACCAGCCATGCGGCCAAAGCCACCAGCCGGGCGGCCATCAACACCTCACCCGAACCCTTCACCAATGTCGGTGCCTCTCTGGTGGAAGACAGCATGGTGCCCGCGGGCCTGTGGCTGGCCATAGCCCATCCCCTGGTGTTTGTCGGCTTGCTGGTGCTGGTGCTGATCCTCAGCGTCTGGCTGATCCGCCATTGCTGGCGTTTCCTGAAGCTGCTGTTTGCGCGTGTCGCCCGCATTTTCAGCGGCAAACCCGATCCCGGTTTGCCGCCGGCCTTTCATCTCAAGTCCCCTTTTTCAAAGAACGACAGACATGTTTAAAAAAATACTAATTGCGAACCGAGGTGAGATAGCTTGCCGCGTGGCCGCCACCGCCAGGCGCATGGCGATCCAGACCGTGGCCGTGTATTCGGATGCGGACGCTGGCGCCAAACATGTCAGCGTGTGTGACGAAGCCATTCACATAGGCGGTAGCGCGCCCAAGGACAGCTACCTGCGCTGGGAAAAAATCATAGAGGCGGCCCAAGCCACGGGCGCCGAGGCGATTCATCCGGGGTATGGATTTTTGAGCGAGAACGAGGAGTTTGCGCAAGCCTGTGCCCGCGCTGGCCTGGTTTTTATCGGCCCGCCCGCGTCGGCCATCAAGGCCATGGGCCTGAAGGCCGAGTCCAAACAGCTGATGGAAAAAGCCGGCGTGCCGCTGGTGCCGGGTTACCACGGCAGCGACCAGGACCCGGCGCTGCTCAAGCGCGAAGCCGACCGCATCGGTTATCCGGTGCTGATCAAGGCCAGTGCTGGTGGTGGCGGAAAAGGCATGCGTGCCGTCGACAAGGCCGAAGACTTCGATGCCGCGCTGGCCTCCTGCAAACGCGAAGCCATCAGCAGTTTTGGCGACGACGCGGTGCTGGTGGAGAAATACGCGCAGCGCCCGCGCCATATTGAAATCCAGGTGTTTGGCGACACCTTCGGCAACTACGTTTATTTGTTCGAGCGGGATTGTTCCGTCCAGCGACGGCACCAGAAAGTGCTGGAAGAGGCGCCTGCGCCCGGCATGACGGCGTCCATGCGCCAGCAAATGGGCGAAGCCGCGGTGGCCGCGGCACGTGCGGTCAACTATGTCGGTGCGGGCACGGTGGAATTCATCGTCGAGCAACGTGCCGACGGCAGCATGAATTTCTTCTTCATGGAAATGAATACCCGGCTGCAGGTGGAGCACCCGGTGACGGAAGCGATCACCGGGCTGGACCTGGTGGAGTGGCAGTTGCGCGTGGCCTCGGGCGAGAAATTGCCTCTGGCGCAGGAGCAGTTGCGCATCCATGGCCACGCCATCGAGGCGCGTATCTGCGCCGAAAACCCGGATAACAATTTTCTACCGGCGACCGGCCGCCTGCATGTGTATGGCTTGCCCGATTGTGTGTCTTTCGAACGTGGCTTGGTGCGTGTGGACGCGGGCGTGCGGGAAGGCGACACCATCTCGCCGTTTTACGACTCGATGATCGCCAAGCTGATCGTGCACGGGGATACCCGCGAGCAGGCGCTGGCGCGTATGGATGAAGCACTGGCGCAGGTCCACATCGTGGGTTTGAGCACCAATGTGCAGTTTTTGCGCCATGTGGTGCAAAGCCGCTCGTTTGCCGAGGCGGACCTCGATACCGCGCTGATCCCGCGCGAGCAGGCCGTGTTGTTCAATCAGGAAAAAATCGGCCTGCCCGTGGCCGCCGCCGCCGCCGTGGTGCTGACCCTGCTGGAGGAAAAAGCGCAGGAGACGGACGACCCCTTCAGCAAACGGGACGGCTGGCGCGCGCACGGTGTGGCGCTGCGGCGTTTCGAATTCGAGTTTCATGACCAGGCCGCCGAGCAGGCCGAGCTGACCTACCAGCATGACGGCAGCTTGCACCTGGCCGCCGGCGGCCAGGACGGCCGGCTGGTGTTTTCGCGCAGCGGGAACGTGGTGGATATCCAATTCGGCGAACAGCGCCTGGCTGCGGCCATTTATCGCCGTGGCGAGGTGGTGCATGTGTTTGCCCGGCAGGGCGCGACCCAGATCACGGTGATCGACCGGCTGGCGCATGCAGGGGAAAGCCATGGTGAAATAGGCCGGCTGACCGCGCCCATGCCTGGCAAGGTGGTGTCGTTTGCCGTGAAGGCGGGCGACACCGTCAGCAAAGGCCAGGCGCTGGCCGTGATGGAAGCGATGAAAATGGAGCACACAATTGCGGCGCCCGCCGACGGTGTGGTTCAGGAGCTGTTATACGCTCCCGGCGACCAGGTCACCGAAGGCGCGGAGCTTCTAAAAATGGCTGCCTGACAACCCAATAGAGATGATGACACGATGAAAATTACTTTTTGCTGCACCGATGCCAAGCCTGATCCCTGGTTGGCAGGTTTGCGTGCGGCGTTTCCGGCCGACAGCGTGGAGCTGTGGGCGCCCGGCGCCGAGCCCGCCGACTATGCCGTGGTCTGGGCGCCGCCCCAGCAATTTTTCGACGAACAGCCGCAACTCAAGGCCTTGTTCAATATAGGCGCGGGCGTCGATGCCTTGATGAAGCTGCGTTTTGCCGCCCCAGGCCCGAGTGGTGCGGCTGGACGACGCCGGCATGTCGGTGCAAATGGCTGAATATGTCAGCCACGCGGTGATCCGGCATTTTCGGGAGTTTGATGCTTACGAGGCCGATATCCAGCAGGGCCGTTGGTCTTACCGCAAACCGCAGCTGCGTGCTGACTTTCCGGTCGGCGTCATGGGGCTGGGGACGCTGGGTGAGCGGGTCGCCAGGACGCTGACGCAGTTTGATTTCCCGGTGCGCGGCTGGAGTCGGTCGGCCAAAAACGTGGACGGCGTGACTTGTTTTTCGGGGGATGACGGTTTTCAGGATTTCCTGGCCAGCACCCGCATCCTGGTCTGCCTGTTGCCACTGACGCCGGAGACGCAAAACATCATGAACCGGCAAACCTTGTCCCGGCTGCTGTCTGGCGCTTATGTCATCAACGTGGCGCGCGGCGCCCACCTGGTGGACGAGGACCTGATGGCGCTGATTGACAGTGGCCATCTGGCCGGCGCGACACTGGATGTTTTTCGGACCGAACCCTTGCCGGCCGCCCATGCCTTCTGGCAACATCCCAAAATCACGATCACGCCGCACACCTCGGCCCGTACCCTGCGCGAGGAAAGTATTGCGCAGATTGCCGGCAAGATCGTGGCGCTGCAGGGCGGGCAGGACATTGCCAGTCTTGCCGGTGTGGTTGACCCGAAGAAGGGATACTGAACGCATGAACCTTCCCGCCAAAGTCAAACTGGTCGATGTCGGTCCACGCGATGGCCTGCAAAATGAGAAACAGCCGGTGCCCGCGGCGGTCAAGATCGAGCTGGTACACAGGCTGCAGCATGCCGGGCTGATGGACATCGAGGTCACCAGTTTTGTCTCGCCCAAATGGGTGCCGCAAATGGCCGACAACGCGGAGGTGATGGCCGGCATCACACGCCAGCCTGGTGTCAGTTATTCGGTGCTGACGCCGAATATGCAGGGCTTCGAGGCGGCAGTGTTGTCCAAGCCCGATGAGGTCGTGGTGTTTGCCGCGGCCAGCGAGGCGTTCAGCCAGCGCAACATCAACTGCTCGATTGCCGAAAGCATAGAACGTTTCCGGCCTGTGGTCGCCGCGGCGCGGGCGCAAAACATCCATGTACGCGCCGCGATTTCCTGCGCGGTGGGCTGCCCTTACGAAGGTGAGATTGCGCCTGAGCGGGTCGGCATGGTGGCACGTCTGCTCAAGGACATCGGCGTGCAACATGTCGGGGTGGCCGACACGATTGGTGTGGGCACGCCGCTGAAAGTGCAGCGGGCGATGGACGCGGCTCTGCAGCATTTTTCTCTCGATGAGCTGTCTGGCCATTTTCACGACACCTATGGCCAGGCCCTGGGCAACACGCTGATCTGCCTGCAAATGGGCATCTGGCAATACGACACCTCGTGCGCCGGTCTGGGTGGCTGTCCTTATGCCAAAGGTGCTACCGGCAATGTGGCAACGGAAGATGTGGTCTACCTGCTGCAAGGCATGGGCATAGACACCGGCATCGATCTCGACAAGCTGATTGATGCTGGAAAATTCATCAGTGACTTTTTGGAGCGCAAACCCAACTCGCGGGCGGCCACCGCTTTGCTGAACAAGAGGGCTGGCTGATGTGTGGTGCAGAGTTGACCGTGTTGCCTGAGGGCGTTCAGCGCGTTGCCGCTGTGCTGGAGGCGCACAACCACCCGCATTCCCCGATCATGCTGGACGATGCGGCGCGCACTGCGCAGCAGGCGGCCGACGCGTTGGGCATCATGTTGGGGCAGATCGCCAAAAGCATCATTTTTCGCCGCAAGTCGGACGACGCGGCGGTGCTGGTTGTCACGGCCGGTGACCAGCGCGTGGATGAAAGAAAAGTCGAAGCCCTGGTGTGTCCTGACGGAAAACGCTTGGGCCGTGCCGATGCGGAGTTTGTCAAGACGCGCACCGGTTTTTCGATTGGTGGGGTGTCGCCGCTGGCGCATGCCAGCCCGTCCATCACGCTGATCGACCAGACTTTGTTTCGGTTTGACGACATCTGGGCCGCAGCCGGCCATCCGCATGGCGTGTTCAAGCTGAGTCCGCAGCAATTGCAAACCCTGACCGGCGCACCGGTGGCCGATGTTGCGGTGGATCCGGTGCAGGAGCGGGTTGCTTTGCAACACGCGATTGATCTGGTGACGTTTCGCGCCCGCGCCATCAAGGCCGAGACCGTGGATATTCCTTCTCCTTGTATTTCCATCTGCCGCATGAGTTCGGCCAGCGGACTGTGCGAAGGCTGCTTTCGCACACGCGACGAAATCGCCGCCTGGAGCCAGGCCTCCGATGGCGGCAAGCGTGCTGTGTGGGACCTGATTGAGCAGCGTATGGCGGCTTTGCAACCATGACCTCGCATACTGCGCCTGCAGCCACGGCCATGAAACACATCACCTTTTATTTCGACTTTATTTCGCCCTATGCCTACCTGGCGTTCGAAAAACTGCCGGAAGCCCTGAAAGGCATCAGCTACAGCGTCACTTACAAGCCGCTGCTTTTTGCCGGCCTTTTGAAACATCATGGACAACTGGGCCCGGCTGAAATTTCCGGCAAGCGCGAGTGGACCTATCGCCAGGTCTTGTGGCTGGCGCATCAGCACGGCATCACGCTGCAACTGCCTGCCACCCATCCGTTCAATCCCTTGCCCCTGCTGCGGTTGGCTGCGGCTTGTGATGCCCATGGCACACCCAACCGTTATGTCTGCGAAACCTTGTTTCGGCATGTCTGGGGCGAAGGCGCGGAGGCCAGTGATGTGCAGCGGCTGGCCGCGCTGACGGCGCAACTGGCGCCGCCTCGCGACGTCAACGGGGCCGACGTCAAAGCGCAGTTGAAGGCGCACAGCGATGAAGCGATTGCGCAGGGTGTGTTTGGTGTGCCGGCCATGGTGGTGGACGGCAAGGTGTTTTGGGGGCTGGATGCGCTGCCCATGTTGCGCGCTTTCCTGTTGGGGGATGCCTGGTTTGACGGTCCCGACTGGTCGGCGGCCTGTCAATTTGCGCCTGGTGTCACGCGCCAAAAATAGGCCTTGGCGGCCCGTTCTCCGCATGCTGAAAACTTTCTTGCGGGTTTCCCCTTAACTTGTCAGCCCCGCATAAGTTTCGTGCAAGCTCCTGTTGGTTTCAAGTCAGAGCAGGGTCAGTGACGCCCAAAATAATCTGTCCAGCCTTCCATCTCGGGGGCCACTATTATTTGGAGACTAAATCATGTCAACAGCAGCTCCTGACCGGCCGATGACAGCGGAGGAGAAGAAGGTCATCTTCGCCTCGTCGCTCGGCACCGTGTTTGAGTGGTACGACTTTTATCTGTACGGTTCGCTCGCCGCCATCATTGCCAAACAGTTCTTCAGCGGACTGGATGCAGGCGCAGCTTTCATCTTTGCCCTGCTCGCGTTTGCCGCCGGCTTCATCGTGCGTCCTTTCGGCGCCCTGCTGTTTGGCCGCCTCGGTGACATGATTGGTCGCAAATACACCTTCCTGGTGACCATCCTGATCATGGGTTTGTCGACATTCATCGTTGGCCTGCTGCCCAGCTATGCCACGATTGGTGTGGCGGCGCCGGTGATCCTGATTGCCCTGCGCATGTTGCAAGGCCTGGCACTGGGCGGTGAGTACGGCGGTGCGGCGGTTTACGTGGCGGAGCACTCTCCCCATGGCAAACGTGGTGCTTACACCTCGTGGATTCAGACCACGGCCACCTTGGGCCTGTTCCTGAGCTTGCTGGTGATTCTGGGTGTGCGCACCTGGCTGGGTGAGCAGGCGTTTGGTGACTGGGGCTGGCGTATTCCCTTCCTGGCATCCATTTTCCTGCTGGGCATCTCGGTCTGGATTCGCTTGTCGCTGTCCGAGTCGCCAGCTTTCCAGAAAATGAAGGCCGAAGGCAAAACCTCCAAGGCACCGTTGGCCGAGTCCTTTGGTCAGTGGAAAAACCTGAAGATCGTGATCCTCGCGCTGATCGGCCTGACCGCCGGGCAGGCCGTGGTCTGGTACTCGGGTCAGTTTTACGCCTTGTTCTTCCTGACGCAACAGCTCAAGGTGGACAACACCAGTGCCAACCTGATGATTGCCGCCGCGCTGCTGCTGGGTACACCTTTCTTCGTGGTGTTCGGCATGTTGTCCGACAAGATAGGCCGCAAGCCCATCATCATGGCTGGTTGCCTGCTGGCCGTGGTCACCTACTTCCCGGTCTTCAAGATGATCACGGAAGCTGCCAACCCTGACCTGGCCAAGGCACAAGCTACCGCCGGCGTCGTGGTGACGGCCGATCCAGCGACCTGCTCGTTCCAGGGTAACCCTGTGGCACGTGAGATTGACTTCAAAAGCTCGTGCGACATTGCCAAACGTTACCTGGTGCAAAACTCGGTGAGTTATGACAACGTCGCCGGCCCTGCAGGTTCGCCTGCCGTCGTCAAGATTGGTGACAAGACTGTGCAGGCGCCTGGCGGGACGGTGGCCAACCTCAAGTTTGACGAAGCTTCCGCCAAGGCCATTGCCGCGTTCAAGAAAGAAGTGGCTGAAGACCTGAAACTGGCCGGTTACCCGACCAAGGCGGATCCGGCCAAGATGAACAAGCTCCTCACGGTGGCCTTGTTGTTCTGGCTGGTTTTGCTGGTGACCATGGTGTACGGCCCGATCGCCGCGATGCTTGTGGAGTTGTTCCCGACGCGCATTCGTTATACATCGATGAGCTTGCCTTACCACATCGGTAACGGCTGGTTCGGCGGCCTGTTGCCCACCACGGCATTTGCCATCGTGGCGCAGACCGGCAATATGTACAACGGCTTGTGGTACCCCATCATCATTGCCGGCATGACCTTTGTGATCGGTACCTTGTTCATCAAGGAAACCAAGGACGTGAACATTTACGCCAAAGACTGAACGCGTACGGCAACACAGGCTTAACCGCCTGTGTTGCCCGATTGGTTTTTATAAATTTTTGGCCCTCGCCATCATTTGCCGGGGGTCTTTTTTTTTGGAGAATGACGATGTGGAAAATTGCGGTGGCCTTTGTTGTTTTTGCGGGCCTGGCCTTGTACATGCTCGCCAAGGGCGGAGATATTGATATGGGCGGCGAAAAGCACGGTGCTTTGCAAATGCCCACGCAGGTTGTGACGAAAGTAGCTGCTGCGGCCTGACGGGCCGGCCACGTCGGTGGGGGTGTTGTGTTTGCATCGGTGTGGCTGCGCCCAAAAATAGTGCATGACGCGTCAAAAATGGGTTAAATTGAATCAAACGCGAGAAAAATAGAAACACAACAACAGCGTCTCTAAGTTCCTCAGGGAGGAGCCCAGTGCATTGATTGGAGACAAGCCGATGATTTATACAAAGACGGAACTGGGGCAAACAGCGTTCCAGAGCCGATCTGTTGCACTCACGCCGCGGCAGCGCTCGGCGTTCATCATGTTTGACGGCAAACGCAGTGCCGACGAGGTGCTCAAAGCAACCGCCGGTTTGAGTGTCACGGCAGAGGATGTGACTCATCTGGTGACCTTGGGTTTGCTGGCGGCCAGCGTCGCCGCCGCGCCTGTTGCGACGCCACAGCCCGCCCCAACGTCGGTCGCCGGCGCCCCGCCTACCCAGAACGAACAAGCGCATTATTCAAAGGCCTACCCGATCGCCACACGGCTGACGGCGAGTCTGGGCCTGCGCGGCTTCAGGCTCAACCTGGCGGTGGAAGCTGCGGGTAACCTGGCCCAGTTGCAGGAGCTGGCGCCCAAAATCAAGGATGCCGTCGGGCCGGAGAAGTTCAAGGAACTTCAAAGCGCCCTGTACGACTGAGACGTGGCGGTGTATGCCGCCAGCGTGTCACGTCCGTCGCGGTCCTCGGCTCAGCGCTTGATTTCTCCGCTTTAGCGTTCCCCCTCGTTGGCGTCGCCTCTGGCCTTGGTCGCGTCAACTTGGCTTGGCGCGCCAGGCTGGCCTGACTGCAGGCGGCGAGCGCGATAAGTTTGCCCCCTAGCCTGGGTTGCGGTTTCCTTCAATGCCGCACGATGGCGCCTGCACGCCTCCCAAAAACCAGACGAAACCCTGGTAACACGTGGGCTTTTCGGCGCCCCAAAGGGTTTTAACCCCACGCAGCAGGCCTTGGCGGCTCTGTCTAGAATGTTTGACCTCTTCAGGAAAGCACCCATACATGTCCCAGGGAATCATCCGCATTCGCGGCGCGCGCCAGCACAACCTCAAAAACCTGGATCTGGATATTCGCACCGGTGAAATGACGGTGGTCACGGGCCCCAGCGGCTCGGGCAAATCATCGCTGGTGTTTGACACCCTGTTTGCCGAAGGCCAGCGCCGCTACGTGGAAACTTTTTCGGCCTACGCCCGGCAGTTCCTGGACCGTATGGACAAGCCCGCCGTGGACAAGGTCGAAGGTGTGCCGCCGGCCATTGCCATTGACCAGACCAACCCGGTACGCAGTTCGCGCTCCACCGTGGGCACCATGACCGAGCTCAATGACCATTTGAAGTTGTTGTATGCCCGTGCCGCGCAGCTGTTTGATAAAAAGACGGCGCAGGCGGTGCGACATGACACGCCCGAATCGATTTATGCAGAGTTGATGGCGCGCACGGCGGCCAGTGATGCAAGAGTGATCATGACTTTTCCTGTGGAATTGCCCGGCAATACCAGTGCCGAACAGGTGACACAGTGGCTGTCGGCCAGCGGTTTCACACGGGTGCATGCCGAGCGCGAGGTTGCCACCCCTGCCGGCCCGCACAAATTGCTGGACGTGGTGGCCGATCGTTTTCGCATTCAAAGCGCCGAAAAGGCGCGTGTGATCGAAGCCATTGAAGTGGCGCTCAAACGTGGCGGCAAGCTGAATGTGTATGTGCAGGGCGGCGAGGAAGGTGCGTTGGAGGAAATGTGGCGCTTTTCAACCGGCCTGCATTGCCCGGACAGCGACCTGCGTTATGGCGATCCCACACCGTCGCTGTTTTCCTTCAACTCCGCCATGGGCGCTTGCGAAACTTGCCGTGGTTTTGGCCGCGTGATCGGGGTGGACTACGGCCTGGTGATTCCCAACGACAAGCTGACCTTGCGTTCCGGCGCGATCAAGCCCATGCAGACGCCGGCCTGGAAAGAGGCGCAAGACGATTTGATGCGCCACGCCGAAACGGCCGGCATTCCGCGCGACACCCCTTGGTCCAAACTCACGTCCGAGCAGCAGGGCTGGGTCATCAACGGCTCGCCGAACTGGAACGGCAAATGGAACCAGCACTGGTTCGGCATCAAGCGCTTTTTTGCCTACCTCGAAAGCAAGGCCTACAAGATGCACATCCGTGTGCTGCTGTCCAAGTACCGCAGCTACACACCGTGCGAAACCTGCGGCGGTGCGCGCCTGAAGCTGGAGGCCTTGTTGTGGCGCCTGGGTTCCAAAGAGGCGGCCGATGCCGTGTTGCCGCCGGGCAAACGTTTCATGCCGGTGGGCGTGGACTGGAGCCGTGCGCAACTTGAAGCCCTGCCTGGCCTGAGTTTGCATGACTTGATGCAACTGCCGATTGACCGCCTTCGACAGTTCTTCAATGGCCTGGCACCGGCGGTTGTGCAAGACGGCGTTGCGCCCGATGCGGAATACAAGGCGTTGAAATCCTTGTTCGAGGAAATCCACACCCGCGTCAAATACCTGTGTGATGTGGGGATTGGTTACCTCACGCTGGACCGGCAAAGCCGCACCTTGTCCGGCGGCGAGGTGCAGCGTATCAACCTGACGACGGCCCTGGGCACCTCGCTGGTCAACACCTTGTTTGTGCTCGACGAACCCTCCATCGGTCTGCACCCGCGCGACATGAACCGCATCACCCAGGCCATGCACAGGCTGCGTGATGCAGGTAACACCTTGGTGGTGGTCGAACATGACCCGGCCGTGATGCTGGCCGCCGACCGCATGATAGACATGGGTCCCGGCCCGGGCGAGAAGGGCGGGCAGATTGTGTTTGACGGCACGCCTGAAGACCTGAAACACGCCGATACCCTGACCGGCGCCTACCTTGGTTCACGCAAGCAGGTCGGCATGGGTTTCAAACGTGCGGTCACCGACAACACACCGCGCCTGATTCTGGAAGGCGCACGCGACCACAACCTGAAAAACCTGACGGTGGAGTTTCCGCTACAGCGCCTGGTTTGTGTCACCGGTGTCAGCGGCTCCGGCAAGTCCACCTTGATGCAGGACATTCTGGCGCCGGCCTTGTTGCGCCAGTTTGGCAAAGCCACCGAAACGCCGGGTGCGCACGACAGACTGATGGGCGCGGACTACCTGACCGATGTGGTGTTTGTCGACCAGTCGCCGATTGGCAAGACAGCGCGCTCCAACCCGGCCAGTTATGTGGGCGCCTGGGATGCGGTGCGCGAATTGTTTGCGCAGGCCCCGTTGGCGCGGCAACGCAGTTACACCGCGTCCAAGTTCAGCTTCAACAACGGTGACGGGCGTTGCCCGACCTGCGGTGGTTCGGGCTTTGAACATGTGGAGATGCAGTTTTTGAGCGACGTTTATCTGCGTTGCCCCGACTGCGACGGCAAACGGTATCGGCCCGAGATACTGGAAGTCACGATAGAGCGCAAAGCCATCGGGGATGTGTTGCCGCGGCTGATGAATGTGTCCGACGTGCTGGACCTGACGGTGAGTGAGGCCAGCCAGCTGTTTGCGCAGGACCGCGAGGTGATTCGTGCCTTGCAGCCGATTGTGGATGTGGGCCTGGAATATGTGAAGCTGGGCCAGCCCGTGCCGACCCTGTCGGGCGGTGAGGCGCAGCGTCTCAAGCTCGCCGGTTTCCTGGCTGGCGCCTCCAAAACCGCCAGTGTCAGCCGCCAGCCGCTGGCGCTGAAAAACATCAACCGCGGCACGCTTTTTTTGTTTGACGAGCCCACCACCGGCCTGCATTTTGACGACATCGCCAAGCTGATGCGCGCCTTGCGCAAGTTGCTCGACGTCGGCCATTCGTTGATCATCATCGAACACAACCTGGACGTGATCCGTTCCGCCGACTGGCTGATCGACCTCGGCCCCGAAGGCGGTGAAGCCGGCGGTTTGCTGGTGGCACAAGGCACGCCTGAATCTGTGCGCCAGCACCCGACCTCTCACACCGCGCTGGCGCTGCGTGAATACGAGCAGGCCATGGGCAAGGTACACGGTGTCGAAGAAGCGCGGCCCAAGGCCTGGGCCACCAGGCCCAAGTTCTCCAACCTGATCCAGATCGTCAACGCCAAGGAACACAACCTCAAAAGCCTGTCGGTGAATATTCCGCGCGGCCAGTTCAATGTGGTGACCGGTGTGTCGGGCTCCGGCAAGTCCACCCTGGCCTTTGACATTTTGTTCAACGAAGGCCAGCGGCGTTACCTGGAGTCGCTCAACGCCTATGCGCGCAGCATTGTGCAGCCGGCCGGCCGGCCCGAAGTCGATGCGGTCTACGGCATTCCGCCCACGGTGGCGATTGAGCAGCGCCTGTCGCGCGGGGGGCGCAAGTCCACCGTGGGCACCACCACCGAGGTCTGGCATTTTCTGCGCCTTTTGTATGTGAAGCTGGGCATCCAGCATTGCATCAAGGACGGCGCGGCCGTGATGCCGCAAAGCCCTGAAAGTATTGCCGCGCAATTGCTCAAGGCCTACCGCGGCCAGCACATCGGCCTGCTGGCGCCGCTGGTGATCAACCGTAAAGGTGTCTACACCGAACTGGCCGACTGGGCGCGGCCGCGTGGTTACACCCACTTGCGCATCGACGGCGAGTTTTTGCCGACCACGAACTTCCCGCGCATAGACCGCTTCAAGGAACACACGGTCGAGTTGCCGATTGCCGACATCCACGTTACGCCCGACAACGAAGCCGCGCTGCGCCAGGCGCTGACGACCGCGCTGCAACATGGCAAAGGGGTGGTGCATGTGTTGGCCCCGCTCGACGGCTTGCGCGGCGCGATGTTGGCTGGCACCTCCACCAAACACATAGGCCAGTTGCAGGCCTCGTCCACGCAGCGTGCCTGCCCGGTGTGTTCCACCTCTTACCCCGAGCTGGATCCGCGGCTTTTCAGCTACAACAGCAAACACGGCTGGTGCCCGGATTGTGTGGGGTACCGGTGTCAAACTCACCAAAGAACAACGCAAGGTGTTTGACGACTCGGTGCGTGACGACGACAACAAGGGCCGCGAACAAAGTTTTGCCGAGCCCGAAGCCGACGATGTGGTGGACGCGGCCTGTCCCAAATGCGAAGGCACACGCCTGAACGCGCAAGCCCGCGCGGTGAAGTTTGCCGGCATAGGCATCGCCGACATCGCCGCCTTGTCGGTGACCGACGTGCGCGCCTGGGTGGAACAACTGGCGTTGTCCGGCCGCGAAGCGGGGATTGCACGCGATCTGGTTCCCGAGATCAAAAGCCGGCTCGAATTCCTCGAAGACGTGGGCCTGGGTTATCTGACGCTGGACCGCGGCGCGCCCACCTTGTCGGGCGGCGAAGCGCAACGTATCCGGCTGGCGGCGCAACTGGGTTCCAACCTGCAAGGGGTTTGTTATGTGCTGGACGAACCCACGATTGGCCTGCATCCGCGCGACAACCAGATCCTGTTGCGTGCCCTGGGCAAACTGAGTGAGCGTGGCAACACGCTGGTGGTGGTGGAACACGACGAAGACACCATTCGCCGCGCCGACAACATCATCGACATCGGCCCCGGCGCCGGCAAACGCGGCGGGCAGTTGGTGGGGCAGGGCACGGCCGAACACCTGGCGACGCTGCCGGATTCACTCACTGGGCGTTACCTGGCCAATCCCCTGATTCATCCGCTGCAGCTGCGCCGCGAGACGCGTACCGGCGCGGCGCCCGCCGCCGTGGTGGTGGCGCTACCTGTTGCTGCGGATGCCAAACCCGTGAGCAAACAAAAGGCGGCTGCATTAAAAGCCAAGGCCTTGAAGGCGGCTGCCGCCAGCGCCAGCGCGTTGCACAACGCGGCGCCCAGCGCTGCGGGGCCGTTCACGTCCTGGCTCAAGGTGGTGAATGCGCACTTGCACAACCTCAAAAACGTGTCGGTGAACGTGCCGCTGTACCGGCTGGTGGCGGTGACAGGCGTGTCGGGTTCCGGCAAATCCACCTTGGCGCGTGACGTCTTGCTGACCAATGTGCATGCCGCGGTCATGCAACGTTCAACCAAGGCCGGGCGTGATGCCGATGGCGCCGGCCAACATCCGGCCTGGACCGGCTGCGAAGCCATCGAAGGTTATGCCGGCGTGGACCGTGTGCTGGAAGTGGACCAGACGCCGATCGGTAAAACGCCGCGTTCCTGCCCGGCCACTTACATCGGTTTTTGGGACACGGTGCGCAAGCTGTTTGCCGACACGCTGGAAGCGCGGGCACGTGGTTACAGCGCCGGGCGTTTCAGTTTCAACACCGGCGAAGGGCGTTGCCCGACCTGCGAAGGCGCCGGCGTGCGCACCATAGGCATGAGCTTTTTGCCGGATGTGAAGGTGTTGTGCGAAACCTGCCACGGCGCACGTTTCAACCCCGAAACCCAGGCCGTGACCTGGCGCGGCAAAAACATCGGCGATGTCTTGACCATGGAAGTTGATGAAGCCGTGGAGTTTTTCGCCTCCATGCCCAGCATCGCGCACCCGCTGCAACTGCTGAAAGACGTGGGCCTGGGTTATCTGACTTTGGGCCAACCCTCGCCGACCTTGTCGGGTGGCGAGGCCCAGCGTATCAAGCTGGTGACCGAGCTGTCCAAGGTGCGTGACGACATCACGCGCCGTGGCCAGAAAGCGCCGCACACGCTGTACGTGCTGGACGAACCCACCGTTGGTCTGCACATGGCCGATGTCGAAAAACTGATTCACGTGCTGCACCGTTTAGTCAATGGTGGCCACAGCGTGGTGGTGATCGAACACGACCTGGATGTGATCGCCGAAGCCGACTGGGTGATTGACCTCGGCCCGGACGGCGGCAACGCCGGCGGCCAGGTGGTGGCGTCCGCGCCGCCGGAGGCGGTGGTGAAGCTGGGCACCCACACCGGGAAAGCGCTGGAAAGTGTGCTGGCCCGGGTGGGTGTGCCTGAGTTGCTATTGAATCAATAGCTGCTTGCGTCCGTTGTATCTGGGCTGGAGGCGGATTTGGCTTGTAAGTGCCGGCCAAATCGCCGTTCTGCTCAGCGGCGGCGCGCCGCCAGCACGGCCTTGGCAACTTCGGCAAAACCCGCGCCGCGTTCCCCCTCGGTGATGTAACGCGGCTTGTGGCTGAGCTGGGCCTCGAAGCGGCGTATATTGGCCACCCCCACCGAATGCGGGAAGGCCTCGAACATCAGCTGGTCATTGGTCGAGTCGCCGACATAGACCCAGTTCTGCATTTCGCTGTCCAGGTCGCGGCCCAGCAGTTCGCGGACTATCCAGCGTGCGCCTTCCAGCTTGTTGTGTGCGCCAAACCAGCCGTTGATGTGGATGGAGCTCACGGTGGCGTTCATGCCTTCGTTTTGCATGATGGCCACGGCCTGGTTGATGGCCTCGGCCGGCAAATGCACAAACTCGCTGTGATCTATGGCGATGTCGGTTTCGCGCCCCGGGCTGTCTTCCGATTGCACGGCGCCGGGCACTTCCAGCGTCACGCGGCGCGCCACTTCCTGCATGCGGGCGTAGTTGGCCAAGCGTGTGGTTTCATCCTGTTGATACAGTTTTGATAGCTGACTACGTCCGTCCACTATAGGTTGCAGGCTGTTTTGGCTTGAAACAAGCGCCACCGCGCCGTTTTCGGCGACGATGGCATCCACCGGCCAGCTCAGCGCAAAGGGCTCGCTCCAGCCGACCGGGCGGCCGGTGATGGGAATCACGTGTATGCCGACGGCTTTCAGGTCGGCCAGCGCCTGCAGTGCATCGGGTGTGATGGCGCCCTCGGTGGTCAGGGTGTCGTCGATGTCGGTGAAGACACCGGTGATGTGTTGGCGCTCGGTTTCGGGCCAGGTTTTCAGGGCTTTCATGCCGAAAGTGTCGCATGTCTGTACAATGGCGGCTCCCTGAGGAGCGTTGCAACCCACGACATGTGGTCTAGGCTCAGGACTTTCATTTGCAACCACGCTCACCCGCATATGCTTAGAAGCCGGGTGACCGACCGACATCCCCGTTCCTCAACGCAACATGCCGTGGCGATATTGCCCAATTGACGTTTGAAATCTGGAGAACCGTATGAGCGCCGTCCTGAAACCTGTTACTGATTCCATCATTGCCGACATCGGCCTTGCCGCCTGGGGCCGCAAGGAACTGAAGATCGCCGAAACCGAAATGCCAGGCCTGATGGCCATTCGCGAAGAATTCGCCAAGGCCCAGCCGCTCAAGGGCGCACGTATCACCGGTTCGCTGCACATGACCATCCAGACCGGCGTGCTGATCGAGACCCTGAAAGCCCTGGGCGCCGACGTGCGTTGGGCCTCGTGCAACATCTTCTCGACGCAAGACCACGCTGCCGCCGCGATCGCCGCCACCGGCACGCCGGTGTTTGCCGTCAAGGGCGAGACCCTGGCCGACTACTGGGACTACACCCACCGCATCTTCGAATTCAGCGGCGCCAAGGGCACGCCTGAAGAAGGTCCGAACATGATTCTGGACGACGGCGGCGATGCCACCTTGTTGATGCACCTGGGCACCAAGGCCGAGACCGATGCCAGCCTGCTGAGCAAGCCCGGTAGCGAAGAAGAAATCTGCCTGTTCAATTCCATCAAGGCCAAGCTCGCGCAAGACCCGACCTGGTACAGCCGCCGCCTGAAAAACATCATCGGCGTGACCGAAGAAACCACCACCGGCGTGTTGCGTTTGAATGAAATGTCGGCCAAGGGCACCTTGGCCCTGCGCGCCATCAATGTCAACGACTCGGTGACCAAGTCCAAGTTCGACAACCTCTACGGCTGCCGCGAATCCCTGGTGGACGGCATCAAACGCGCCACCGACGTGATGATCGCCGGCAAGGTCGCTTGTGTGGCCGGTTACGGCGACGTGGGCAAAGGTTCGGCCCAAGCCTTGCGCGCATTGAGCGCGCAAGTCTGGGTGACCGAGATCGACCCGATCAACGCCCTGCAGGCCGCGATGGAAGGTTACAAGGTTGTGACCATGGAATACGCCGCCGACAAGTGCGACATTTTCGTGACCACCACCGGCAACAAGGATGTGATCCGTTACGAACACATGGCCGCCATGAAGGACCAGGCCATCGTCTGCAACATCGGCCACTTTGACAACGAAATCGACATCGCTTCGCTGGAAAAATGCGAGTGGGAAGAGATCAAGCCGCAAGTTGACCACGTGATCTTCCCGGACGGCAAACGTATCATCCTGCTGGCCAAGGGCCGTCTGGTGAACCTGGGTTGCGGCACCGGCCACCCCAGCTTTGTCATGTCGTCCAGCTTTGCGAACCAGACCATCGCCCAGATCGAACTGTTCACCAAGCAGTCTGAATACGAAGCCGGCAAGGTGTATGTGTTGCCCAAACATCTGGACGAAAAAGTGGCGCGTCTGCACCTGAAGAAGGTCGGCGCCATGCTGTCCGAATTGACCGACGAACAAGCGGCCTACATTGGCGTGAACAAGGCCGGCCCGTACAAGGCCAACACCTACCGCTACTAATGGCTACTGCGCGATCCGATAGCGGCGTTGCGGGTCCTGATCAGGCAATCCTCATGCACCTGAAGTGCATTCCGGTTGCCTGCCACCCGCGCCTTGCTCTCGGGCCGCTCGCTACGCCATCAACGCCGTAAAAGGCAGAAAATTCCATCATGCGCGCTGACCTCTTTCTTGTTGAACATGGCCTGGCCACCACCCGCTCGCAGGCCCAGCGCCTGATTGCTTCGGGCGTCTTGTGGCGCGTGGAAGAGGGCGGCCCCTGGAAAAAAGTCGCCAAAAACGGCGACGAATTGCCCGGCAACGCCGAGGTCCAGGTGCCGGACACCACCGAGGCGAAATACATTTCGCGCGGCGGCCTCAAGCTCGAAGGCGCACTCCAGAAAACCGGTGTCGATGTCAGCGGCTTGCGCTGCCTGGACATCGGCCAGTCCACTGGCGGTTTCACCGACTGCCTGCTGCAGCGTGGCGCCGCCCAGGTGGTGGGTGTGGACGTGGGCCATGGGCAGTTGCACGGCACGATGCGCGACGATGCGCGCGTGGTGTGTATCGAAGGGGTCAATGCCCGTTCGCTGACGGCCGACGAATTGGTGACGCATTACAGCCGGGCCATGCGTGGCGGCGAAGAGGGCGAAGATGGCGAGGGCGGTGAAGGCTACGAAGAAGACACCGACTTCGACCCGATCTTCGACTTCCTGACCGGCGATTTGTCCTTTATCTCGCTGACCCTGGTGTTGCCCGCCGTGGTGCGCCTGCTCAAGCCCGACGGCCACTTGTTGATGCTGGTCAAGCCGCAGTTTGAATTGCAGCCTGGCCAGGTGGGCAAGGGCGGCATCGTGCGTGATCCGGTGCATTTTGCGTTTGTCGAAAAACGTTTGCGCGACACCTGCACCGGGCTGGGCCTGGAGGTGTTGGGCTGGCTGGACTCTCCGATTGAAGGCGGCGACGGCAACCGCGAATTTTTTATCCATGCGAAAAAAGGCCATGAAGCCGTGGGGGAAGACCAGCCGCTGGCGGTCGCCCCACCGCGCAAGGCCGCCAAACGCACACCGCGCAGCGAACTGCGCGCCATGCATGAGGCGCACGAGGACTCTGAAGAAGCCCACGCCGGCCAGCATGGCCCGGCGCGCGGCAAACGCCGCGACAAAGACGATTGAGCCGCGCTGCGACGTCCTGAAGAACAAGTGAGACTGGTGATGAATCTTCCGATCAGCTTTGAATTTTTCCCACCCAAAACGCCTGAAGGCGCCGACAAGCTGCGCGGTGTGCGCCAGGCCTTGTACGCGCACCAGCCCGAGTTTTGCTCGGTGACTTTTGGTGCCGGTGGCTCGACCCAGGACGGCACCTTTGGCACGGTCAAGGAAATCCTGGCCGAAGGTGTGCAGGCCGCCTGCCACTTCTCTTGTGTCGGTGCGACCAAGGCCACGGTGCGCCAGCAACTGGCCGAGCTGCAGGCCATGGGCGTGACGCGCCTGGTGGCCTTGCGCGGCGACCTGCCCAGCGGTTACGGCATGGGTGGCGAGTTTCATTACGCCAGTGACCTGGTGGCGTTTATCCGCGAGACCACGGGCGATGCCTTTCACATCGAGGTGGCGGCCTACCCCGAGATCCATCCGCAGGCCAAATCGGCCGACGCCGACCTGCAGGCCTTTGCGACCAAGGTCAGGGCCGGTGCCAATTCGGCCATCACCCAGTATTTTTTCAACGCCGACGCCTACTTCCGCTTCGTCGATGACACGCAGAAGATGGGAATTGATGTGCCGGTGGTGCCCGGCATCATGCCTATCACCAGTTCCACGCAGCTCATGCGTTTCAGCGACGCCTGCGGCGCAGAAATCCCGCGCTGGATACGCCTGCGCCTGCAGGGCTACGGCGACGACACCGCGTCCATCAAGAGTTTTGGCCTGGACGTGATCACCGCCCTGTGCGCCCAGCTGCAAACAGCCGGCGTGCCCGCCATCCATTTCTACACCATGAACCAGGCCGCCGCGACCACGGAAATCATCCGGCGGCTGAACGGGGCTTAAGGCCGGCCACCCATGCAACAGGGTGTGATCCGGTTTGCCTTGGCCGCCAGCTTGCTGGCGCTGCTGGCCGCGTGTACGACGGCGCCGGTGTCCACGCCGGCCACACCTGCCGAGCCCGTGCCACGCGCCGGCAAGACTCCTAAAGCGCCAGGCGCTTCCTCCAGCCAGACGGCATCACCCGCAGAGCGGCCGGCCGATGAGCCGGCCCGGCCGGAGCTGCTGGCGGGCGAACCCGCGCGCGAGTTCGAGCGCGGCGGCGCCTCCTGGTATGGCCCGGGTTTTCAGGGCCGGCGCACCGCCAGCGGCGAGATTTACGACATGCACGCCCTGACGGCCGCCCACCGCACCTTGCCTTTTGGCACCATGGTGCGGGTGCACAGCCTGGTCAACGGCCGGGACGTGGATGTACGCATCACCGACCGCGGCCCCTTCAGCCGCAACCGCATCATCGACGTGAGCCGCGCCGCCGCCGAAGAACTCGGCATGTTGGGCCTGGGCTTCAAGGAGGTGGTGCTGCTGGTGCCGGAGTCCACGCCAGCGGTGGCTGAAGCGCGGCCACCGCCAGCGCCGGCCAAAAAACGTGCACGGGTCGTCAAGCGGGTGAAGCCGAAGGCGCGTTGAACCTGGCTCACTGCAGGTGTCAGGGGGCGCTGAGTTTCTGGCCGCCGGTCGCACCAGCACCGGCGGTTTGCGGTCGCTCAGTTGACGAAAGTCACGTCGTCCCTGGCCTGCGGCGGTATCTTGATCGCGAGGGCTTTGACGGGCCCGCTGGTCACCACGGTGCCGCCATGTGCCGTGCCTTTGGGGATGATGATCAGCGTGCCCGGTTTGAATTCCTTGCGTTCGCCGCCCAGCCACATCGCGCCGCTTCCTTCGATGATGTACTGGATCTCGTCGGTTTTGGGATGGATATGTTTTGCCACGTTGCCGGACTGAATGCCAATCGTGGCGTTGTCGGTGCTGACAAGTCCCCGGGCATTCATCTCGGGATTGGGCGTGGCTGGAATCTCGCCATGCTTGAGCGCCATGAGGTCGATCATCGCGGGAGCCAGGGGCGCCGACTGCGCATGCGCGTCGGGCAGCGCGTGATGCGCCAACGGCGACACCGCAATTCCGGCCGCAAATGCAGTGGCGATGGCAAAGCTGAAGGCAGTCGTGGAGTAGCGCATGGGTCCCATCCTTTGAGGTAGTTAGAGTTGGCGGGCCAGTATGCGCAGGTAGCGCCTGACTTGCCAATAGCGCCGACCCGGTAAGGGCAGACCGGCCATCCGCGGATCGCGCGTCAAGCCTGATCCTGCCAAAACCGGCTGGCCAGCCAGAAGGCGTGGGTAAACCAGATTTTGTGCATGAAATCGGCACTGCGCCCTTATTTGGCGAGCGTCAGTAGCTATTAAATGCATAGCGTTTACGGGTTGGGTGCTTGGGTTCCAGGCGACCAAGTCAAGTATTTACCCTGGCTTTTCCCGTGGCTTGTCGAAACGGCTATACGCTAATCGTCGTGCAGCTGAGAGGCCTGAAAAGGCCTTGGTAAAACCCAACCGAAAGGAAAACCGCATGACTGCCTCAGCCCTCATCGCCCCCGCCTCCGACCGTGAACTGGTCCTGACCCGGCTGATCGCCGCCCCGCGCGAGAAGCTTTACGGGGCCTGGACCCAGCCCGAACTGCTCAAACAGTGGTTTGCCCCCAAACCCTGGCGCACGCCGCGCGCCGAGTTGGATGTGCGCCCCGGCGGCGCCAGCATGATTGTCATGGCCGGCCCGGACGGCACAGAGTTCCCCAGCCGCGGCGTCTACCTGGAGGTGGTGCCCAACCAGCGCCTGGTGTTCACCGACGCCTACACCGAAGCGTGGCAGCCGTCTGAAAAACCCTTCATGACCGTGGTGCTGAGCTTTGTCGACGAGGGCGGCAAGACGCGTTACACCGCCCGCGTGTTGCACTGGTCGGTCGCCGACCGCGAGGCGCATGAAAAGATGGGTTTTTATGAAGGCTGGGGCCAATGCACCGACCAGCTCGCCGAACTGGTGGGCGCGCCCAAGCCCACGGCTTGAGCGTTTGAACAGATCAAAAACTTCCGTGGAGGAATCACAGATGAACACCACAAGCACCGTCAGCCCGATTTCAAAACCCGCCCTCTGGACAGGCCGCGTCCTCACCGGCCTGGTCCTGCTTTTCCTGCTGATGGACATCAGCATCAAGTTCATGGGTGTGCCGCAGGTGGCCGAGTCCTTGATCCAGCTCGGCTGGCCCGTGACCTCGGCCGTGCCGCTGGCCGTGTTGCTGCTGATCTGCGGCCTGCTTTACGCCTTCCCGAAAACCTCCGTGCTGGGGGCTGTGCTGCTGACGGGTTATCTGGGCGGCGCGATTGCCACGCATGCACGCATTGGTGATCCCTTGTTCAGCCACACGCTGTTTGGTGTGTATATCGGGGTGCTGATGTGGCTGGGGCTTTGGTTGCGGGATGGGACGTTGCGGGCGCAGATGCCTTGGCGGGTTTAGTACAGGGATCAACTTTCCTGTCTGTCCGCCAAGAGTTTGTCAAAGGGCTGTGGCTGCTTGGCGCGCGCGATGCAAAAGCTGTGATGTCGGCCCCGGATTAGGTTCGATCCCACAATATAGATTGTGAGTTAGCTGTCGTTTGGTGTGGCGGGTGAAGCTGGTTGGAATGGTTAGGGTATGCAAACTTGCGCCTTGGACCAGCAGAGCAATATTTAGGGCGATAGAACATGGAGATGACATAGCTACTGAACAATTCATAGATATTGGCGAGCTTCATTCGCCCGAAGTAGATGGCATTCTCAATCCTGATGCGGCCCAACGTTTGAGTTAGACGCCAGGCGACTCGATATAGAGGCCGGCGGTCTCTTCTGAACTGAATTCGATGACATGTATTCTGAGCAACCCAGAGGTGATTGCTGGTTCGAACTCTCGCTGCAGACGATCAAGATAGAAGCTTGCGGGGCGCGCGGTTTCTTCCTGAACGTTCGCAAGTACCAGAGCCAAGTAGACATTGGCCTTCTTAATGGTCTTGTAGTGATGTAGTTTTGTCAGCATCACGTAGAGACGATCCCGGAACATCAACGATGTATACCCGCTAGGCCGAGTTTCGACAAAGACTTCTGAATCGACCGTGTTGATGTAGGCATCAAAGATCGGTGTGGTATCAGTGATTGGATCTATGCCAGAGAACTGCGTGGACAACTTGGCTTCCTGGATGACGTTGAAGGCCTGCAGATTTTGAGCCGAAACGAACTTCGCGATCGAGGTTGACTCGAGCTTTGCTCGATCTATGCGGCGGCTGGGCGCTTCCGCCGCCGCGGCTCGCGGCACCTCTTCTTCCCTTCGCTTCGCGGCGACTTCTTCGTCAGCTGCCTTCTTCACCGTCAACAGCTCTGCCATTTGATCAGGCAGGCCAAATATGTTGGTACTTGTTTGCCGTTGCGAGACGCTGGTTGTCACTGTTATTAGCTGTGTACGCAGCTCGGCATTCTCTTTCTTTAACTCCGTCTTCTGAGTTTCCTTTTCCTTTAGCGACTTGGACATGTTGACGAGCTTCCCGAGGGAGAAGTTGTCAAACAACTCGCTGAGCACCAATACAAGCACGAAGGCTAGAAGCACTAGAAGCCCGCCGGAAATCTCTCCTCGTGGCTCTATGAGAAAGAATCGAAAAACAACCATCACCCCCAAAAAGATGCAGAAGATGACGATGAGTGTTCGAACGAACCAGTTCGATGACGGTTGCTCCATGTGGTTTCCTAGTGTTTTTCTTCTGGTGTTTAACGTAATGTATGCCGCAAAGTCTGCGGTATAAAAATGCCGCAGCGGCATAAGCTGGTGCTGAATAAATCAGCCATGTTGTTCCGCAAAGAATTTTCTGATCTCACCCCAGCTTCCCAGCTTCCCAGCTAAACAATTGACCGACAAACCCCGCCGCCACCGAGTTTAGGTGCTGCTCGCGTATGGGGCCTCCTCTGCTGGGTAGGTGCTTTCCCCCGTTTTTGGACTGAGCCCGCAATAGCCTCACGCTACGCGATGGCAAGCATTCATAGCTGGTGCAATCGTGGTTTGATTACTATACTTTCAGTAATTCCTGAAAATTCAGTAAACACGAGCCGCCATGAACCTAGCCCCCCTGACCCAACGTTTTGTCCTTCATTTCGGAGAAATGGGCAGTCGATGGGGCATTAACCGCACCGTTGGCCAGATTTACGCGCTCTTGTATGTTTCGCCGCGTGCCCTGAATGCCGACGATATTGGCGAGGCACTGGGCTTTTCGCGTTCCAACGTGAGCATGGGGCTGAAAGAGCTGCAGTCCTGGAATCTGGTGAGGCTGCAGCACCTGCCGAATGACAGGCGCGAGTATTTCCAGGCGCCCGAAGACGTCTGGGCCATCTTCCGCACCCTGGCCGAGGAGCGGCGCAAGCGCGAGATTGACCCGACCTTGTCCATGTTGCGTGATGCGCTGATGGAGCAGCCGGCGCATGAGGACGACATCCACGCCCAGGCGCGCATGAAACAAATGCACGATTTGATCGAGCTCATGACGGGCTGGCTGGCCGATGTGCAGAAGATGGATTCGGCCACCCTGGTCAGCCTGATGAAGATGGGCGCCAAGGTGGCCAAGCTGCTGGAGGTCAAGGACAAGTTGACGAGCAAGGTGGTGGCCGGTTTGACAGGCAAGCCGACACCAGACACCATGGCGGCTCAACCATCGGGTGTTGCCGATCACAAACCTGCTGGCCGGATCTTCGATAACACGAACGATAAAGAAGGGAGCTGACCATGGAAGGCCTTGATGGATTTCTGCTGGCGCGTATTCAGTTTGCGGCCAACATCACGTTTCACATCCTGTTCCCGACCATCAGTATCTCGCTGGGCTGGGTGCTGCTGTTTTTCAAGCTGCGCTTCGTCAAGACCGGGCAGCAGCACTGGATGGATGCCTACCAGTTCTGGGTGAAAATTTTTGCGCTGACCTTTGCGCTAGGTGTGGTCAGCGGCATCACCATGAGTTTCCAGTTCGGCACCAACTGGCCGGGCTTCATGGAAACCGTGGGCAACATCGCCGGGCCGCTGTTGGCCTATGAGGTGCTGACAGCGTTTTTCCTGGAAGCGACCATGCTGGGCGTGATGCTCTTCGGGCGGTCCCGTGTCAGTGAAACCACACACACGGTGGCGACCTGGCTGGTGGCCGGCGGCACGACACTCTCGGCGTTCTGGATTCTGGCGCTCAACTCATGGATGCAGACGCCGGCCGGCTTTGAAATGATCAACGGCCAGGCCCATGTCACCAGCTGGTTTGAAGTGATCTTCAACCCCTCGTTTCCCTACCGGCTGGTGCACATGTTGCTGGCCTCGGGGCTGACGGTGTCCTTTCTGGTCGCGGGTGTATCTGCCTATCGCTGGCTGCGCCAGGAGCGCGGTGCCGACGTGATGGCCAGCCTCAAAACCGGTGTCTACCTGGCGGCGGTGCTGATTCCGCTGCAGATCCTGGCTGGTGATGCGCATGGCCTGAACACCTTGGAACACCAGCCGGCCAAACTGGCGGCGATGGAGGGCATTTGGAAGACCGAAAAAGGTGTGCCCGCCGTGTTGTTTGCCTGGCCCGACGAAAAGGCCAAAGAGAACCGTTATGAAATCGCCATTCCAAAACTCGCCTCGCTCTACCTGACCCACAGCTGGGACGGCGAGGTCAAGGGCCTGGACCAGTTTGAGGGCAAACACCCGCCGGTGGCGCCGGTGTTCTGGGCCTTTCGCATCATGGTCGGGGTCGGCCTGCTGATGCTGGCCGTGAGCTGGGCCACGACCTTTCAGCTGGCGCCGTGGAAAAAAGGCCAGACCCGCAGCCTGACGGTCTGGCATGCCCGGGTGCTGGTGGCCATGACCTTTTCCGGCTGGGTGGCGCTGGTCGCCGGCTGGTACGTGACCGAGATCGGGCGCCAGCCCTGGCTGGTGAGTGGTGTGCTGACGGCGGCCGATGCGGCCTCCAAGGTGCCGGCGCCTACGATCGCGCTGACGCTGGTCTTGTACCTCGCGCTGTATGTGTCGCTGCTGGTGGCTTACATCTCCGTGGTGTTTTACCTGGCGCGGTCCAAGCCCCAGGTCGCGCGGCTGGAGGACCAGCTCAATGTCATGAACTATCCCGAAAAAGAAGGAGCCTCTCATGTTTGATCTCGCCCCCGATCTGACGCAGGCCGCCGGCTGGATGCCGATTGTCTTTCTCGTGGTCATGGGCCTGGCGATGCTGGCCTATGTGATCCTGGACGGTTACGACCTGGGCGTGGGGGTGTTGATGCGCCGCGCCAGCGACGACGACAAGGACACCATGGTGGCCAGCATTGGCCCTTTCTGGGACGCCAACGAAACCTGGCTGGTGCTGGGTGTGGGTGTTTTGCTCACGGTGTTTCACAAGGGGTACGGCATCATCCTGGGCGCGCTGTATTTGCCAGTGGCGCTGATGTTGATAGGCCTGATTTTGCGCGGTGTGGCTTTTGATTTCCGCGTGAAGGCACACGCGGCGCACAAACCTTTGTGGAACCGGCTGTTTTACAGCGGCTCGCTGCTGGCCGGCTGGAGTCAAGGCTACATGCTGGGTGCGCTGATCACGGGGTTCGCCTCCGGCCCCTGGAATGTGGTGTTCAACGCGGTGATAGGCGCGGCGCTGGTGGCGGCTTATTGCCTGCTGGGTGCGGGCTGGTTGATCATCAAGACAGAAGGTGCGTTGCAACTGCGGGCGGTGCGCTGGGCACGCGGCAGCCTGTGGTTCACCATGGCCGGTATCGCCGCAATTTCGATCGCCACGCCACTGGTCAGCGCCAGCATTTATGCCAAATGGTTCTCCTTCCCGAACATCGTGTTGCTGCTGCCGATTCCGGTGGCCACGGCGGTTTTGTTCTGGATCATTTACCGCAGCCTGCAGCGCCTGCCGGTGCGGCTGGCGCAGGGCAATGAATACGGCGTCTGGGTGCCGTTTGGTTCGACCGTGGGGGTGTTTTTGCTGGCGTTTTATGGCCTGGCCTACAGTATCTTTCCGTGGCTGGTGATCGACAAGCTGACGATCTGGCAGTCGGCCTCCGCGCCCGAATCCATGGGTGTCATCCTGGTCGGTGCGCTGGTGGTGTTGCCGGTGATTGTGGGTTACACCATCTTTGCCTACCGGGTGTTCTGGGGCAAAAGCACGGCGCTGAAGTATTGACAGGCGGACTCACGGGCCGCGCTGTGGAAACGTAGAATTGGCCTTCCACCTTCCGTAGCAAGTCCCATGAGAGCGCAGAGCAAATACAACGCATCCCTGTTGGCCGCCAAGGGCCTGACAGACACGCAGCGGCAAGCTGCAGAAACGAAATTTCTGGAAGCCCTGGAAGCCGCGTTGGGTGGCCCGTCCGCCGTACGCGGCGCTTATTGCGAAGCCTAGGCTGTGCGGTCCCTGAGCGCTGAAAATCCCTTCGACGATCGGACACCTGAAGAGCTGCAGGCGGTGGTGCGCTGGGAACAAGCCGAACAAGCGGCGACACAACTGGTTTTCAGCCAGCTCAAGATCCCTGCCGGCGAGGCGGTGTTTGAGCTCCATGTGTGGAACTCCCGAACCAACTGAAGGCCATCGTCAGTAGCCTGCGGGCCGATTTTTCGCCGGGCCACCTCAAGAGAAATGATCCCCGCTGAGGTCGCTACCTGTCGTCGTAGCTGATGCTCAGGCTGTCGCTCAGTGGCCGCGCCTGGCAGCTCAGCACAAACCCTTTTTGCACTTCCCAGTCTTCCAGTGTGAAGTTTTTTTCCATGTGTACCCGGCCTTGCACGACCTTGGCGCGGCAGGTGCAGCAGACGCCGCCCTTGCAGCTGTAGGGCAGGTCCAGTCCCGCCGCCAGTGCCACGTCCAGCACACGTTCATCGGCGTGCATGCGTAATTCGTGTGACTTGCCGTCCAGTTGCACCGACAGGCGGATGGGGCCGGGTGTTGCCGGGTTTATGTAGTCATTTTGGCCTTCAGCCCTTATTCCATGAGCGCCACCAGCTATTGATTTAGTAGCGACGGGGCTGCGCTCTCCGGTCGTGAACCGTTCTGCATGGATACGCTCACGCGGCACACCGGCCGCCAGCAAGGCCAACTCGCAGGCTTCTATCATGGCCTCGGGGCCACAGACAAAGGTCTCGTCAATGCTGTCGGCCGGTACCAGGCTGGCCAGCAGTTCACCGACCTTGGTTGCATCGAGCCGCCCGTTGAACAGCGCCACTTCCTGTGCCTGGCGCGAGAACACATGGATCAGGGTCAGGCGCGCCGGGTAACTGTCTTTCAGGTCTTGCAGCGCTTCGTTGAACAGGATGGTGTTGACGTGCTGGTTGCCATATACCAGGGTGAAACGCGAGTCGGGTTCGCTGGCCAGCGTGCTGCTGATGATGGACAGCAGCGGCGTGATGCCCGAGCCGGCGGCCCAGCCGACGCGGTGCCGCGCTCCGGTCAATCGCGGCGTGAAGCGGCCCTCAGGCGGCATCACCTCCAGCGTGTCGCCGGGCTGCAGCCGCGTGACCCAGTTGGAAAAAACGCCGGCTTGAACCGGCTTGATGCCGACCTCGATTTCGCCGCGTGACGCGAATTGCTGTGTGCTGCTGCAGATGGAATAACTACGGCGCACCGGCTCGCCGTTCACGCTGGCCTTGAGCGTCAGGAACTGCCCGGGCGTGAAGCGGTACAAGTCCTGCAGTTCGGCCGGAATGGCAAAACGGATGGCAACCGCGCCGGCGGCTTCCAGCGTGACGCGCGAGATGGTGAGTGAATGGAAGTAGGACATGTGAAGTCAATTGCCGGTTTCCTCTTAGCCAGTCGGGGCCGCGGAACCGGCTTTGCCGGGCCGCAGGCGCAGCGGTCCCCTCGGGGGGCAGAGAGCTACACGCAGTGAGCGAACGTGGGGGCCTTAATATGTTTTGAAGTAGTCAAACGGTTCCAGGCAATCCAGGCATTTGTACAGCGCCTTGCAGGCGGTGGAGCCGAAGTGCGAGGTTTCAGTGGTGTGGGATGAGCCGCATTGCGGGCAAGCCACGGCCTGGGCGGCACTCAGGCGCGGCGCAAAACGGATCACCCTGTCGCCACCCGGTGCCAGCGTGTGCGGCGGCGCAATGCCGTAGCTATGCAGCTTGATCCTGGCGGCGGCGCTGATCCAGTCCGTGGTCCAGGCCGGCGCCAGTTGCGTGGTGATGCGCGCGCTGAGCTGTTGCTGCGCGAGTGCCGTGCGGATGTCGTCAGCGATCTGGTCCATGGCCGGGCAGCCGCTGTAGGTCGGCGTGATGATGATCTCCAGACCTTGATCGTCCTCGCGCACATCGCGCAAGATGCCCAACTCGCGGATGGACACCACCGGGATTTCCGGATCGGGCACGGCGTCCAGCAGCTCCCAGATGTGCTGCACGGTGGTCATCACCACCACCACCCGCTTGAGGGGGGTGTTCCATAAAAGCCTCCTGAGGCTCGTGGTGAGAGCGAAGCATTCACCATAGAGCCTCCGGGTGGGCGCGTGCCAGGCCTTGCATGTCGGCCAGCAGGGGCGTCAGGTGCTCGCTGTGGTCACCGTTTTTTCCGAGCGGCAGGGCAGCGTCTGAACCCGGGCGCTGCAGGCCGGCTTCCTTCAAGGCCTCATCAACCAGTGTGTCCCAGTGTGTTCTGAAGGCCCTTGTATCGGTCGCGATGCCTTCTGAAATTGCTACTGTTTCGATAGCTGTCTGCGTCCAGTATTCCTGGGTGTAAGGCATTAAATGCTTCAAGGCCCATTGCGTGCGGGCCTGGGATTCTTTGGTGCCGTCGCCCAGGCGTAGCAGCCAGTCGCGCGAATGACGAAAGTGGTAACGCACTTCCTTGAGCGACTTGCCGGCAATCGCGGCCAGTTGCGTATCTTTCGAGTCCTGCAACGCGTCCCACAGCAGCAGCATCAGCGCGCTGTAGAGAAAGTTGCGGGTGATGGTGACCGCATAGTCGCGCTCGGACGTGTTGGAGGCGTGCGGCAGTTCCAACAGGGTGTAGTTGCGGAAGTCCTGGGCATCACGGAAGTAGGCGAGGGTGTCTTCGCTCGCGCCTTCACCCTGGACGGTGGCCGCATGTTGGTACAACAAGCGCGCCTGGCCTATCAGGTCCAGGCTCATGTTGGCCAGGGCAATGTCTTCTTCCAGCACCGGGCCCTTGCCGCACCATTCGGCATTACGCTGGCCCAGTACCAGGGCGTTGTCGGCCAGGTGCAAGAGATAGTCCAGGGAGGATGCCGCCATCACATGTGACCCACTTCGTCCGGGATGTCGTAAAAGGTCGGGTGCCGGTAAATCTTGTCACCCATGGGCTCGAAAAATTCCGCCTTGTCGTCGGGCGCGCTGGCGGTGATGCTGCTGGACGGCACAACCCAGATGCTCACCCCTTCCTGGCGCCGCGTGTAGACGTCGCGCGCCATCTGCAACGCCTGCTGCGCATCCACCGCATGCAGGCTGCCGCAGTGTTTGTGCTCCAGGCCCTGTTTGGACCTGACGAACACTTCCCAGAGTGGCCATTCTTGACTCATTTTTCGCAAATCCTTTCCTTGGCATTCCATCTGCCACCGCTGTCGAGGCACCTGTCGATGTCATCACTCACCCAGGCAAGCAAGGAGAGGAAAACAACGAGAGCAACGGAAGAGACGGCAAGCAGAAGTTTTTTCATGCGGCTTTCCGCAACTGCCGCGATTTTTTCTTGGCCGCATGGGCCAGGGCCGCGTCACGCACCCACTGGCCGTCTTCATGCGCTTGCACCCGTGTGGCCAGGCGTTCCTGGTTGCAGGGACCGTTGCCGCCCACAACCGCCCAGAACTCGTCCCAGTCGATGGCGCCGTAGTCGTGTTGTCCGCGTTCCTCGTTCCAGGTCAAATCGGGGTCGGGCAGGGTCACGCCGAGGATGGCGGCCTGCGGCACGGTGGCATCGACAAACTTCTGGCGCAGCTCGTCGTTGCTCAGGCGTTTGATGCCCCAGCGCATGCCTTGCGCGCTGTTGCTGCTTTCCGCGTCGGGCGGGCCGAACATCGCCAGCACCGGCCACCACCAGCGGTTCACCGCGTCCTGCACCATGGCGCGTTGTTCGGACGTGCCTTGCATCTGCACCATCAGGCTTTCAAAACCCTGGCGCTGGTGAAAACTTTCTTCCTTGCAGATGCGAATCATGGCGCGTGCATACGGCCCGTAAGAGCAGCGGCAAATCGGCACCTGGTTCATGATGGCCGCGCCGTCGACCAGCCAGCCGATCACGCCGACATCGGCCCACAACAAGGTCGGGTAGTTGAAGATGGAGCTGTATTTGGCCTTGCCGCTGTGCAGCGCGTCCAGCAGCTGCTCGCGTGAGCTGCCCAGGGTTTCGGCGGCGGAATACAGGTAGAGGCCGTGGCCACCTTCGTCCTGCACCTTGGCCAGCAAAATCGCCTTGCGTTTGAGCGAGGGTGCGCGCGAAATCCAGTTGCCTTCGGGCTGCATGCCTATGATTTCGCTGTGGGCGTGCTGGCTGATCTGGCGCACCAGGGTACGGCGATAGGCCTCGGGCATCCAGTCCTGCGGCTCGATTTTCTGGTCGCTATCAATCTTCTGGTCGAAGCGGACCTGCAAGGCCTCGGGCGCGGCGGCGAGCGAGGCCGGCGCCGAGCTGTCGGCCACGTCTAGGGATTGGGTGTACATGCGGAAGCTCCTGTCATGCGGCGCTTGCCCAATAGGCAATTTCTCGCAGTATAGCAATTAGCCGACCGCACGGTCGGCTAATTGCTGGCAGGGCTGCCGAAGCGGCTGGTCAGCCGGTTTTTTTAACCGCCGTGGTCCAGCGTGAAGCCGGCGTTGCGGTCCTGCCCGAGGCGCGTCACCATTTGCGGCAGCGCCAGTTGCAGGTCGGCCTTGAGGGTGTGCGGCGGGTTGATCACAAACATGCCGCTGGCCGGCAAGCCGGGTCGCTTGACGTCGCCGGCCTCGTCGGTCGTGAGTTTGCTGGACTTGACCGTCAGGGTGGCATGTAACCAGCTGCGGCTGGACTTGGTCGCCAGGGTTTTCAGTTTGCGCGGCAAATCATGGGCTTCGGGGCGGGGAATGATGGGGTACCAGACGACGTAGGTGCCGGTGGCAAAACGTTTGACCGCATCGGCCATGATGGACGCGACACGGCCGTAGTCGGTCTTGATTTCGTAACTCGGGTCGCAAAAAACCATGGCGCGGCGCGCCGGCGGCGGCAGAAAGGTTTTCAGCACTTCAAAACCGTCTTCACGCGAAACGACCACTTGCCGGCCCACGCCCAATTGTTCGATGTTGCCGGTCAGTGACTTGAAATCGGTGGGGTGCAACTCAAACAGCTTGAGTTTGTCGCGGCCGCTCAAAAAATGTTGCTCGATAAACGGCGAGCCCGGATAAATTTTCAGATGGGCCGGATCGCCGGTTTCGGCAAACTGCGGGTTCAGGCTGCGCAGGAAATCGACGTAATCCTGCAGCACCGGCGCCAGGGGTTGCTCGGCGGCGACTTTGCCTGTTTTGGCAGGCGCTACGCTTTTGGTAGCTGTTGGCGCTTTGCCTGCCTGGGCTGCAGGCATTTTTGATGCCGAAAGCAGGCGAAAGATGCCGTCCTGGGCTTCGCCGCTGGTTTCGGTGTAATCACCGTCGAGGCGGTACAGCCCGGCCCCGGCATGGGTGTCGATCACGGTCAGTGCCGTGTCTTTTTGGGTCAAATACTTCATCAACGCGATCAGCGTGGTGTGCTTGAGCACGTCGGCATGGTTGCCGGCATGGAAGGCGTGGCGATAACTAAACATGGGGCTATGTTAACGGGCTCTCACGTCTTTCGCCGCGTGCCGCAGGGGTAGTCTATTTTTGCGATGAGGTACGCCCGCCCGACGGACGCAGGGCTTTGGCGGACAGGGTGTCTTGACGCTGGCAGGGGCGCCATGCCTAATGGCAGAAAAAGCCCTGTTTGCCTGCCGCCGCCCATGACCGACCCGTCGACCACGACCCCTGTTTCCCTGATCACCCATGCGCAGGCTTTGCCGCCAGGGACCCGTTTGGCCGAATTCGAACTGCTGGGGCTGCTGGGCGCCGGCGGCTTCGGCATGGTTTACCAGGCCTTTGACCATTCGCTGCAACGGCCGGTCGCCATCAAGGAATACATGCCGGCCGCGCTGGCTTGCCGCGGCGCCGACAGCGCGGTGCGGGTGCGTGATCCGGTCGATCAGCCGGCTTTCCAGGCCGGGCTCCAGTCTTTTGTGGCCGAAGCCCGTTTGCTGGCGCAGTTTGACCATCCTTCGCTGGTCAAGGTGTTTCGTTATTGGGAAGGTCACCAGACCGCTTACATGGTGATGCCGCTGTACCGCGGCATCACCCTGCAGGCGGCACGCAGCCAGATGCGCGCGCCGCCGTCCGAGGCCTGGCTGCGCAAGGTCTTGTGGGCGGTGCTGGGCGCGCTCAAAACCCTGCACCACGGGCAAGCCGTGCACCGGGATGTCTCGCCTGACAATATTTTTCTGCAGGACATCGGGCCTCCAGTGTTGCTGGACCTGGGCGCCGCGCGTCATGCCATAGGCGGCCAGACCCAGGACCTGGCGGATGCACTCAAGCTGAGTTACGCGCCGCTGGAGCAACATGTCGGCGCCTTGGGCTCACGCCAGGGACCATGGACCGATTTGTACGCGGTGGCCGCCGTGGTGCATGGCTTGTTGTGCAACAAGCCGCCCTTGCCCGCCACCCTTCGCGTGGTGCGGGACCGCCTGCCGCCTTTTGCCCGCGTCGCACGCACGGTGCAGGAGCAGTTTGGCCTGAGTTACAGCCCGGCCTTTGTGCAGGGCATAGGCCAGGCGCTGGCCATCGAGGCCAAGGACAGGCCGCAAAGCGTGGCCGCCCTGGTGCAGGCCATGGCGCTCGAAACGCCCAACGGCATGTCCCGCTTCGACTGGCGTGCTGAACTGGGCACGCTCTGGGGGCCGCCAGGCGCGCCCGGGGCCGGCAGGGCCGTATCCGAAGAACCCCGGCCGCGTCCCAAACGCCGACCCAGCCAGGAGCCGACACCGGCCCTGGCGTTGCCGGCTCGGCGTCGGGACGCAGTTCCAGCCGCCAAGGCGAGCGGTGGGCCAAGTCAAAGTCGCTGGCCCTGGCGTGTGGGCGCCGGCGTGGCGGTGCTGGTTTTGCTGGCGCTGTCCGCCGCGCTGTTTATGAATCGGGGCCGTGGGGCGCCCGAGGCTGGGATGGCGGCGGCGAAAAACGAACGCAAGGCCGATCCGGTTGCAACCGCGCGAGACGGCGGGCAGACGGTGCTGGCAACAACCGTCCCGGTGTCGACCGCGCCGGAGCATCCGCCTGTGCCGTCCGGCCCGGCCCATGCGCCCAAGCGGCCGTCGGGCAAACAACACGCGGCGCCGGTCGATGCGGCCAGCCCGCCGCCTGTTCCCGCCCCGGTTTCGGTGGCGGCGACCGCATCTGAACGTGCGGAGGCGGCTGCGCCGTCGCGCGCGGCCGCACCCGATCCACGTGTTTACTGCGCCGACAGCAACTTTGTGAGCCGCCCCATGTGTATTTACCACCAGTGCCAGAAACCGGAGATGGCGGGGCTGGCCCTGTGTGTTGAAAACAACGCCCGGCTGCAAAACAGCAAGCGGTTTGAGGGCTTTTAGCCCAGCCCAGCCCGGGAATGGCCCCTGGCCGGCGGGGCCGGAGCCCGGCAACTGGCGCAAATCCCCGGGTTTTGTATAATGGCAGGCTTCGCAGCGATCGGCTGGCCCCGCGGCGAGGCATTGATTCCCACCTAAGAGGTTTCCGTCAGAGAAACACCGACCGTGGAAAAGGGCTGCTCAAACCAACTTGAAAAGTAAACCCATGACAACTTTCAGCGCAAAACCCGCTGACGTGGTGCATGAGTGGTTTGTGATTGACGCGACCGACAAGGTCCTCGGACGAGTAGCCAGCGAAGTTGCTCTCCGTTTGCGCGGCAAACACAAGGCCATTTATACGCCTCACGTCGATACCGGTGACTTCATCGTCATCATCAACGCAGCCCAGCTTCGTGTCACCGGCGCCAAGTCGACAGACAAGATTTATTACCGTCATTCGGGTTACCCCGGCGGTATCTCGGCGACCAACTTCCGCGACATGCAGACCAAGTTCCCGGGCCGCGCCCTGGAAAAAGCCGTCAAGGGCATGCTGCCCAAGGGCCCGCTCGGTTACGCCATGATCAAAAAGCTCAAGGTGTACGGTGGTGCAGAGCATCCGCATACCGCCCAACAGCCTAAAGTGCTGGACATCTAAGGAGCTATTGATGATTGGTGAATGGAACAATGGCACCGGCCGTCGCAAATCCAGCGTCGCCCGCGTGTTTATCAAAAAAGGCACAGGCAAGATCACTGTGAACGACCGGGACATCCAGGCGTTCTTCGGTCGCGAGACCTCGATCATGATCTGCAAGCAGCCGCTGCACCTGACCAACCACGTCGAAACGTTTGACATCATGGTCAACGTTCACGGCGGTGGCGAGTCCGGCCAGGCCGGCGCGATCCGCCACGGCATCACCCGTGCGCTGATCGACTATGACACCACCCTCAAGCCAGCGTTGAGCCAGGCCGGGTTTGTCACACGTGATGCACGTGAAGTCGAACGTAAAAAAGTCGGCTTCCGTTCAGCACGTCGTCGCAAGCAGTTCAGCAAGCGTTAATTCGTTTTTGCTGTTCCCGAAAAAGCCGTCCGGTTTGCGCCTGGCGGCTTTTTTCATGGCTGGGCCACTCTGCGTGCACAATGCACGCTCTTGTACAGAAAATCGCAGGATCTGCCCTTGAAATTCCGCCTGTTTCGCCGCCGCTTGACCATCAGCTCACCCCGCATGGCCATTCGCAGTGCCATGCCCTGGCCTGTGCGTTGGGCGATGGGCGCGGTGATGCTGGGTTTTTCTGCCGCCATCGCCTTGTGGACCTTTGAGCTGGGCGTCAGCATTGCCGGGCTGGACAAGGATGCCAAGCTCGAATTGACCAAGCTGCGCGAGGAGGTCGCGACGTTACGCGCCGAGCGCGACAAGTCGCAATCGATTGCGAATATCTCGGGCAGCCTGCTGACGGCCGAAAAAGCCGCGCAGGAAAAAATGCAGGGCCAACTCAAGCAGCTGGAAGCGGATAACCGCCTGTTGCGTGACGACCTGGGCTTTTTCGAAAAACTCCTGCCCGCCGGCGGTGTGGAAAGTGTCGCCATCCGTGGGTTGCAGGCCGATGCCTTGTCAGAGATGCAGGTCAAGTGGCAGGTGCTGGTGATTCAGCCCGTGAAGGATGCGCCCGTGTTCAATGGCCGGCTGGAGCTGACGTTTAACGGCATCCTCGCGGGCAAACCGTGGACCGCAAGTCTGCCCGGTGGCGCCCAGCCCCTGCAGTTCAAGCAGTACCGCCGCATCGAGGGCGTGCTCGATTTGCCCGCCTCGGCCGTGGTAAAAACGGTGACCGCCAAAGTGGTCGAGGGAACGGCTGTCCGTTCCGTCCATACCGTCAAACTCTGACGCCCGCGGCCCAACCCACAGGATTTGTTCATGTTCGGTAAAAAGACACAGCCTCCGATCAAAAGTTTGATTGCCCAGGGCAGCTGTATTGAAGGTAATCTGAAGTTCACCGATGGCTTGCGCATCGATGGTGAAGTGATTGGTGATATTCGTGCCAATGAAGGCAGCCCCAGTATTCTGGTGATCAGCGAGTCGGCCTGTGTCACCGGCCACATTTACGCCGACCACGTCATCATCAATGGCCGCGTGATGGGGCCGGTCCATGCCCTGGATTTGCTGGAGTTGCAGCCCAAGGCGACCATCCAGGGCGATGTGGCTTACAAGGCACTTGAAATGCACCAGGGTGCCGTCATCTTTGGTCAGTTGCGGCCCATCAACCATGAGGTGAGCGACAAACCCCTGCTCAAGCTGGCTGCCAACAACGGCTAGAAGCTGCGAAGGGGAGTTGGCACTTACAATCAGCCCCAATTCAGGGCAGGCGCTGTGGTTGCTTGAATTGCGGTACCATGAATTATTGAGTTTGAAGAACGGAGTCCCCCATGAGCGCAGTAGCTGAAAACATCCAGACTGAAATGCCCGCACCTTTTGTCTTTACCGACAGTGCCGCGGCCAAAGTGGCTGATCTGATCGCCGAAGAAGGCAATCCGGATCTGAAACTGCGTGTTTTTGTGCAGGGCGGCGGCTGCTCCGGTTTCCAGTACGGCTTCACCTTTGATGAAATCACCAACGAAGACGACACCACCATGACCAAAAATGGCGTGTCGCTGTTGATTGACGCCATGAGTTACCAGTACCTGGTCGGCGCCGAGATTGATTACAAGGACGACCTCGAAGGCGCCCAGTTCGTGATCAAAAACCCCAACGCCACCAGCACCTGCGGCTGCGGTTCCAGCTTTTCTGCCTGAGAACACCCGCCAGCCCGTCCTGAAAGCCGCCCCTGAGGCGGCTTTTTACTGTCTGCTCGTCAGCGCGGCCATACCCAAATCGTAGAAACATGCCGACCCCCGCCCAAACCGAAGAAAAATCATTGCGCATCCTGCTTTGGCTGGTGGCGGTCGGATTTTTCATGCAGACGCTGGATGCCACCATCGTCAACACGGCCTTGCCGGCCATGGCCAAAAGTTTTGGCGAAAGCCCGCTGCGCATGCAGTCGGTGGTGGTGGCGTATTCACTGACCATGGCCATGCTGATTCCCGCTTCCGGCTGGGTTGCCGACCGTTTTGGCACACGGCGGGTGTATGTGGCGGCCATTGCCCTGTTTGTGGTCGGCTCGGTGGCCTGCGCTTTGTCGGGCAACCTGAGCCAACTGGTGGCGGCGCGTGTGGTGCAGGGCCTGGGCGGTGCCTTGTTGCTGCCGGTGGGGCGGCTGGCGGTGCTGCGGGCCTATCCGCGCGAACGTTTTTTGCAGGCCATGAGTTTTATCGCGATTCCGGGCCTGGTGGGCCCCTTGATCGGCCCCACACTGGGCGGCTGGCTGGTCGAGGTGGCCACCTGGCATTGGGTGTTTCTGATCAACATCCCGGTCGGCCTGATCGGTTGTGTGGCCACGGTGTTTTACATGCAGGACAACCCGCGGCCGGACACGCCACGTTTTGACCTGGCGGGTTATTTGCTGCTGGCCTTTGGCATGGTGGCCGTATCGCTGGCGGTGGACGGGCTGTCGGGGCTGGGCCTCAAGCAGGCCAGTGTGCTGGTGTTGCTGGTGTTCGGCATGGCCAGCCTGACCGCCTACTGGCTGCATGCGGCGAAGCGGCCGGACCCGCTGTTTTCACCGCAGCTCTTTTCCATTCCCACGCTCAGCATTGGTTTGCTGGGCAATCTTTTTTCGCGCCTGGGCAGCTCCTGCATGCCCTTTCTGGTGCCCCTGCTGCTGCAGCTCAGCCTGGGTTATTCGCCCATGCAGGCGGGCATGATGATGGTGCCGGTGGCCCTGTCGAGCATGCTGGTCAAACGTGTGACGACGCCGCTGATCACGCGTTACGGCTACCGCCGGGTGTTGGTCACCAACACCATGCTGGTGGGGCTCACCATGGCAAGTTTTGCCTTTGTCGCGCCCAGCCAGCCCTTGTGGCTGCACATCCTGCAACTGGCCTTGTTTGGCGCCGTCAACTCCATGCAGTTCACCGCCATGAACACGGTCACCTTGCGCGACCTGGACAGCAGCAACGCCAGCAGTGGCAACAGCCTGCTGTCCATGGTGCAGATGCTGGCCATGAGTATGGGGGTGGCGGCGGCCGGCGCCGTGCTGGCGGGCTTTACCGGCTTTTTTGGCAGTGCCCAGGCGTCGCAGACCCTGCATGCCTTTCAGGCCACGTTTGCCTGCATGGGTTTGATGACGCTGGCCTCGGCCGGCATTTTCTGGCAGTTGTCGCCCGAAGTGCGGGTGGTCAAAAAAGCGGAAGAACCCGAGGCGTCGGGTCAGGGTTAGTCGGGCTTCAGGCTGGGTAAATGCCGCCCAGTATGCGCGGACCGGCCGCACCCGTCACGCTGGCGAGGTTGCCGGGCTGGCGCTGGACGGCCTGGCGTGCCAGCCAGGCAAAGGCCGCCGCCTCCACCTGCAGCGGCGGCAGGCCACGGGCCTCTGAGGAACTCACCCGCAGGGCGGGCAAACCGGCCTGCAGACGTTGCATCAGGTGCTGGTTAAAAGCCCCGCCACCGCACACGATCAGTGATTTGCTATCTTTTGCATAGCTGTTCACGCCCGTGATACAAGCGCTAGCGGTGAATTCCGTCAATGTATGTTGGATGTCCTCAGGGCGCTGCGCGGCAAAGGGTGCCAGTTTGGCGGACAGCCATTGCAGGCTGAACAGATCCCGGCCTGTGCTTTTTGGTGGTGCTTTGGAGAAATAGGGTTCATCCAGCAGGCTGGCGAGCAGCGCCGGCAGCAGTTTTCCGCTGGCCGCCCAGGCACCGCCCGCATCAAACGGCTGGCCGGTGTGTTGCTGGCACCAGGCGTCCATCAGCGCATTGCCCGGCCCGCAGTCAAAACCCAGCACCGGCGCCGTGCCGGTGGGCGGCAACACGCTGAGGTTGGAAATGCCGCCCAGGTTCAGCACCGCGACCATGCTGTCGACAGCGCCAAAAATGTTTTGGTGAAAGGCCGGCACCAGCGGCGCCCCCTGGCCGCCCGCCGCCACATCGCGGCTGCGGAAGTCGGCCACCACGTCAACACCGGTCAGCTCGGCCAGCAGCGCCGGATTGTTGAGCTGGCGGGTGTAGCCGGAACCGCGAGCCGCGTTGGCGCTGTCTGGCGGCTGGTGCCTGACGGTCTGGCCGTGGGCGCCTATGGCCTGGATGTGGACGGGTTGGATGCCTTGTGGCGCGGCTTTGGCCAGCAGGGCCTTCACGACCCGGGCATAAACCGTCGCCAGCGTATTGGCGGCCAGGGCCGCACGGTGCAACTCGTTGTCAGACGGCGTGTTGAGCGCCAGCAGTTCGGCGCGAAAATCGGGGGCAAAAGGTTCACTCGCCGCCGCCATGACCCGCAGGCCGGCGCCGGAGAAATCAAGCAAAACGCCATCGGCGCCGTCCAGCGAAGTGCCTGACATCAGGCCAATGTAAAGATCAGACATGTGATCATTTTGCCGTACCGGTCGGCATAAAAAAAGCGCCCATCAAGAGCGCTTTTTTGATGAGTCCAGCGGGACGGCTTATTCTGCCCGGGTCTGGCCTATGGTGGTGGCCGCCTGCAACTCGATCCTGACGTTCTGAGCCAATTGCTTGAAGGCGGGCAGGGCCGCGGCGGAAACCGGAACGGTCTCGCTTTGGCGGGCGATGGTCATCGGGTCTTGCTGGGTGCCGTTGACGCGGAACTCAAAATGCAGGTGAGGTCCGGTCGCCCAGCCGGTGGCGCCGACCAGGCCAATGGTCTGGCCCTGGCTGACGGTCTGGCCTTTTTGCACCATGAGCTTGCTCAGGTGGGCGTAAACCGTTTCATGGCCGTTGCGGTGTTTGACAAACACCACGTTGCCATAGCCGTTTTGCACGCCGGAGAACTCGACCACGCCGTCACCCACGGTGCGTGCTGGTGTGCCCGTGGCCGCGGCAAAGTCGGTGCCCAGGTGGGCACGCCAATTTTTCAGAATGGGGTGGAAACGCATGGAAAACCCGCTGCTGATGCGGGAGAACTCCACCGGCGAACTCAGGTAGGAGCGGCGCAGGCTTTTGCCGTCCAGGGTGTAATAAGCCCCTTTGTTGGGTGTGCCTGTTGCGTCCTGGCCTGGCGGCTGGAACCACATGGCTTGGTAGGCCTTGCCGTCGTTGACGAACTCGGCCGACAACACCCGGCCGGTGCGCAAGGCCTCACCATCGGCTTCCAGGGTTTCATAAACCACGTTGAAACGGTCGCCTTTGCGCAGGGAACGGCGGAAATCGATGTCACTGGAGAAAATTTCCGCCAGCTGCACGGCCACACCGTCGGGAATACGAGCGTCATCGGTCGCGGCGAACAGCGAGGTCTGGATGTTGCCGCTGGCCAGCCGGTTGGAGCTGACGTAAGGCGCGGTTTCAACACGTGAAACCAGGCCCGTGGCGCTGCGTTCGATCACCAGACGTTTGAACTGGGTTTCGTCGTCAGTGGGCCAGCGCATGCTGAGCTTGAGCAATTGCTGGCTGTCGCTGGCTTCTGCGGTCACGGTTTTACCGGGGCGGCCTGTCAAGACCAGCCGGGCGTTGTCATCATTGCGCAAAAAGGCGGCGGCAGCGGCATCGTCTATGTTCAGGCGCTTGAGCAAGGCATCCGCGGTGTCGCTGCTGCGCGTGGTTTCGGTGCGAAACAGCTTGAAGCGGAAGGCATCGAGGGCTTCGGTCTGGTTTTCTGTCGGCAGGCTCTGGACGGCTTCCAGAATCTGGCGCACCGGCAAATCCGATGCATCGGGCGCCAGGGGCGCGACACCAAACGCAGTAACGCCTGTGCCCAGGAGCAAGGCGGCCAAGGTGCTTGTGATTCGCTTGGGGTGGCGGCGCAAAAAACTGGCAAGGGCTTGCAGGCCGCGTGAGAGATCGTTTTTGATCAAAACTGGAATTCCCAACTTATATACGCATCAGGCTGCGGTGAGCAGCCTGATAACAACTGGCGGTGGTGTTGCGCGGCCACAAAATAGGGTGGCGACGGGCAACAACTTAGAATCGGTTTGCAATTTGCGGGCCAACTGAGACAGGGGCTCGGCATGGCGAAACAGCGATTATATCTGTCGGACAACTGCCCGACATGTGAAAAACCCTTATGAATCAAGAGCTTGTTACAAACTACCCAGTGACTGACCGTGTAAAGATGGCCCTGGCCGTCTCCCTGCGAGGCTGCGAAGAGTTGATCCCCCAGGACGAATGGGTCAAAAAACTGGCGCGCAGCGAAGCCACGGGCGTGCCGTTGCGCATCAAATTGGGGCTGGACCCGACCGCGCCGGACATCCACATTGGCCATACGGTGGTGCTCAACAAGATGCGCCAGCTCCAGGATCTGGGCCACACGGTCATTTTCCTGATTGGCGATTTCACCTCCTTGATCGGTGATCCGTCCGGCCGCAACGCCACCCGGCCGCCGCTGACCTCCGAGCAGATCAAGGTCAATGCCGAGACTTATTACCGGCAAGCCAGCCTGGTGCTGGACCCGGCCAAAACTGAAATTCGTTACAACAGCGAGTGGAGCGAACCCCTGGGCGCCACCGGCATGATCCAGCTGGCGTCCCGTTACACGGTGGCCCGCATGATGGAGCGCAACGACTTCAACGACCGCTTCAAGGCCGGTACACCCATCAGCGTGCATGAGTTTTTGTACCCGTTGATGCAGGGTTATGACTCGGTGGCGCTCAAAAGCGACCTGGAGCTGGGCGGCACCGACCAGAAGTTCAACCTGCTGATGGGGCGCCACCTGCAGCAGGAATACGGCCAGGAGCCGCAGTGCATCCTGACCATGCCGTTGCTCGAAGGCCTGGACGGCGTCGAGAAGATGTCCAAAAGCAAAAACAACTACATCGGCATTTCCGAAGAGCCCAACACCATGTTTGCCAAGGTGTTGTCGGTTTCCGACGTGTTGATGTGGAAGTGGTACACCCTGCTCAGCTTCAAAAGCGAGGCCGAGATCGCGGCCCTCAAAAAAGAAGTTGAAGCCGGCCGCAACCCCAAAGACGCCAAAGTGGCGCTGGCCAAGGAGATCACCACGCGTTTTCACAGCGCCGCGGCGGCAGACGCGGCCGAGCAGGACTTCATCAACCGCAGCAAAGGTGGTGTGCCGGATGCAATTCCCGAAGTGTCGATGTCTGGTGCGCCGCTGGGCATAGGCGCCGTGCTCAAGGCCGCAGGCCTGGCCTCTTCGGGTGGGGACGCGACCCGGCTGATTGAAGGCGGGGGCGTGCGGGTGGATTCCAGCGTGGTGAGCGACAAAGCCCTCAAGCTCAACGCCGGGACCTATGTGGTCCAGGTCGGCAAACGCAAATTTGCGCGCGTGACACTTTCGTAAAAATGTAAGTAATTTGCCTTCAAACGGGCCATACTGGCGGGCAAAAAATCAGGGTTAGCCGGCGCTGCCAGCGCCGCGCCTGAAAAATGGAGTTTTTGCCATGACCCAGCAACATCGCCAGGTTTCCACTGCGGCCGCTCTACTGGCTGCTACAGCCGATACCAGTGTCCGCCACATCACCGTGACCGAAAGCCTGGCCGATGTGCCTATGCTGCGCCTCTCACCCGGCCAGACCCTGACCGGTGCGGACCCGCAAACCACACTGCGTTTTGTCGCCGGCCAGCACGGGCTCCAGCTGTCGACAGACAACTGCGTGGACAACCTGGAGCTGGTGACGGACATTGATAAATGGGCGGTCTTCAATGACACCGGGGTGGACCAGCTGGGCCGTCTCCTGCTGCAAAGCCTGGTCGTGCATGGCGTGGTGTTGCTGCTGGCGCGTGACAAGGTGCGGGGCGGTCATGTCGAGGCGCATGACGTGGACATTGTGGCCGCCGATGCGCGTGGTTACGAGGTGCGACCCGCCGGTTTTGGAGTGGAGGTGATTCCCGGCGCCTTCACGCTGTGGAACCAGCAGACCGACAAGGCCGTCACCATCACCGCCGAATTGACCGGCCTGTCGGCGGGCCGCGCCGGCGCGCCTGTGCATGGCAGTGGTATTTTCGTGAGTGGCGCGGGTGATGTGGGCGGCCGCATGGTGGTCAGCCTGCTCGAAACCGACGCGGTGTACAGCCATGGCGGCATCGCACCGGGCGTGGCCAACCGTATTTCCGGCGGTGTGTTCACCGTCTATGGTGCTTTCGTGGACAGCGTGCACAACCTGGGTCCGGTGACGACTTACGGCCAGAACGACATGGTGCTGGACAACTGGGGTTCGGTGGACAGCTGGGTGGCCGAAGACAAGATCACGTCCTACGGCCCCAGTGGCATCGGTTTTGTCAATTTCGGCACGGTCAACGAACTGGTGGTCAACGCCCCCATAGAAACCTTTGGCCAGGGCTCGCGCGGCTACAACGTGTATGCCGGCACCGTGCATTCGGCCGAGTTTGACCGCGTGGTCACCCATGCCGATGGCGCGGTAGGCATGCAGATCAGCCAGCCGGTGGGCAGCATTGTGGTGCACCGCGGCATAGAAACGTTTGGCGGAACCGGTGACTCGCTGGTCAAGGGTGTGGTGGTCAAGCTGTCAGCCATCGCTCTGAGTTTCAAGCCGGGTGCCTGGGCGCGTGAGGTCAGTATCGCGGGCGGCCTGACCACCCATGGCCCCGGCGTCAACCCGCTTGAACTGCACGGGACCGTGGATTCGCTGACGATCACCGGCGGCATTCGCGCGGCTGGTGAGGGTTTCTGACGCGGGCTATTCATCAGCGCATGGGGGGTGATCATCCCACCCATGTCGCTGGTCCCCGGCGCGCGGCTCAGGGGGCTGGTGTTGCCAGCGGTTTGCCCTTCTCCACGACATACACGCCGACCAGCTTGATCGGGCTGGCGCCATTGTTGTGTGCGTCATGCACCACGCCGGCCGGCACCACAAAAGACTCACCGGCCTTGACCTGGCGCGGAGGTTGTCCGTCGACCAGCAAGGTGGCTTCACCTTCCAGGACATAACTGATTTCATCGCCGGGATGGGTGTGGCGGCCGGCCTTGGCGCCTGGCGCAACGTCCACGCGGGCCACCACGGCCTCGCGTCCGGGCACGGAAACATCGGCCTTGCCGACCATGACCCGCGTCAGGCCAGAGGCCTGCGCAAAAAGGCCGCCGGCCGCCAGGGTCAGCAGGCCGCCGAGCGCGATGGCTGCGCCGCGTTTGTGAATTTTCATGTGCTTGTCTCCTCAGGGTTGTTTGAGTCGCACACAGCCGTGGTGGTGTGCGCAAGTCATCGTAGCGGTGCCATCCGGTGACCGCGCCGGGAACAACCCTTAGCGGGCTTCGCGAGGTTTTTGAACGCCCTGGAGCCACGGGCTCTAGCGTGCGCCGGCCTGTTCCAGCATCTGCACCATCTCGCGGTAGCCGCGCGACTTGGCAAGTTGCCGTGGCGTGTTGCCTTGCCGGTCGCTGAGCTGAAGGTTCGCGCCTGCGGCTATCAGTGCGCGCAAGGTTTCCTGATGGCGCGGCCCGCCATTGCCCAGCACGATGGACTCGATCACGGCCGTCCAATGCAGGTTGTTCACGTGGTCCAGCGGTGTGCCGGCGGCGATCAGCTGTTTCACCACACCCTCGTGGCCCAGATGGGCGGCGGCGATCAGGGCGGTGCCGTCATAGCGGCTGGTGATGTGTTTGGCGCTGGCACCCAGTGCCAGCAGCACGCGCAATGTTTCTTCGTCATCGGCAACCGAGGCTATCGTCACGCCGTCGTACCTGTCCTTGTCCAGCAGGTTGATGTTGGCGCCCGCTTTTGCCAGTGCGCGGATGGCGCCTGCTTGTTTTGCAAAAGTTGCCACATGTATCGGGGTGCGGCCGTTGCCGTCGCGGGTATCCAGTTCGGCTTTGGCAGCGACGAGTTTTTCGATCTTGGCCAGGTCGCCCTTGTGGGCGGCGGCGTGCAGGCCTTGGTAGGCGGCCACTTCCGTGGCGTCAGGGGCGACCTGGGCCGCTGCGGACAGGGCCGCCATGCTCACCAGCCCGCAGGCTGCGGCCAACACCAGCTGGCTCAGGGGCAGGCGAAGAGGGCTGGGTTTCATGGCGGATTTTCCTGGGATTATTTCAACTGGTCCTTGACCTTGTCCAGCGCCGCCACGGCGCAGGCTTCGTCCAGGTGGCCGCCGGGTGCGCCACCCACGCCGACGGCGCCTATGGTGTCATTGCCGACCTTGACCGGCACGCCGCCGCCCAAGAGCAAAAAGCCGGGGATATCGGTCAGGTTGGCGGCGCCGGGGTTTTTCTGCGCGCCTTCCATCATGGCCAGCGTGGTGTTTTTGGCGGAGGCCGAGGTGAAGGCTTTCTGCAAGCTGGCGGCCAGGGTGTGCGGGCCGGCATTGTCGGCGCGTTGCACGGCACGCACGGTGCCGGCACGGTCCACCACGGTGACGCCCACGGCATAACCATTGGCTGTACAGGCGGCGACGGTGGCGGCCGCGATCTGGTTGGCCAGCTCCAGGGAGATGTTTTTCTCGGTGCGCACGCCCTGGGCGCTGGCAGCAGCGGCCACGAGGGACAGGGCAAGAGCGGAAACCTTGATAACGTTGCGCATGGTGTTCTCCATCAATTCTTTGTGAAACGGTTCAATCAACCGTGGAAGAACTTTAAAAAATGGCAACACCTTTGCCCATTCGTAGGGCTACGCGCCGAGCTCCGTAGAAATACTGCCCCCACGGTCATTCGCTTCGCGTAACTCCCTGCCCCCCGAGGGGGCCGCCCGCCTGCGGCCTGGCGAAGCCGGTTCTGCGGCTGGGACTGGTTTTCGGTGAGGACCTATCGACCGTCGGCTTTGTCCACCAGCGTCGCATATTGCCGTATCAACTGCGCCAGTGAGTCGGCCTCCAGCTTGGCAAACAGATTGGCGCGGTGGGTTTCCACGGTGCGCGGCGAGACATCCAGCGCACGGCCGATTTCCTTGTTGGTCAGGCCGGCGACGATCAGGCCCAAGACCTCGCGTTCGCGCTCCGTCAGCTGGGCAAAGCGCGCTTGGGCGTGCTGGTCGACCTTGTTCCGTTCGCGCGACTGGACATGCTGGCGCACGGCGTTTTGCAGCGCCTCCAGCAGTTGCTCGTCGTTCACCGGTTTTTCCAGAAATTCCGCGGCCCCGGCCTTGAAGGCGCGGCGGCACATGGCCACCGTGCCGTGGCCGGTCAACATGATGATGGGCTGGTCCACACCCTGGCTGATGAGTGTGTCGAGGATGCTCAGGCCGCTCACACCGGGCATACGCACGTCCAGCACAATCGCGCCTATGGTTTGCCGGTCGAAGTCCTGCATGAAGACCTGCGGATCGGCCCAGGGTTGTACACGCAGGCCCACGGTGCCGATCAGCAAGGCCAGGCTGTTACGCACAGCTTCGTCGTCGTCAATCAGGTGGATGAGCGGTGACAGGGTGGCCGCCGTTGGGTTTGTTTCGTTCATGGCGCGATTCCTGATGACGTCGTTGCCAGTGGCAGGCTTAGACGGAATTCAGCGCCCTGCGGGGTGAGCTTGTGGGCGCTCAGCGTGCCGCCCATGTTGCTGACCAGGGTCTCGCACAAGCTCAGGCCCAAACCCAGGCCGCCAGCGCGGGTGGTGAAGAAGGGTTCAAAAATACGTGTCAGCAGTTCAGGCGGGATGCCGGGGCCGCTGTCGCGCAGGCTCAAGACGCCCTGGTGTTTGTCTTCGCGCAGTGCCAACGTGAGTTGGCGCTGCGGTACTGCCACCTGCTCCAGCGCCTGCAAGGCGTTCATCAGCAGGTTGTGGATGACTTGTTCCAGCGCCACCGGGTCTGCCAGGACGGGGCCCGGCTGGCCGGTCGATTCGATTTCCGGCAGGGCGACGTTGCGGCGCCTGAATTCGGGCTCCAGCAGGTAGAGCGCGTTGCGCACGGTGTCTTGCAGCAGCACCGGCCTGACTTCTCCCGCCAGTTCCGGCCGCTCTATGACACGGCGCAAACGTCCCACCACCTCGGACGCCCGTCTGGCCTGCTCCACCGCCTGCGTCATGGCGACGCGCGCAGTGCCCAGTTCGGGCGGGTCTTCATCCAGCAGGCGGCTGGCGGCCTGGGTGTTGGCCAGCACGGCGGTCAGGGGCTGGTTCAGCTCATGGGCCAGGCCGGCGGCAAGTTCGCCCAGCGAGTTCAGCCGCGCGACCTGGCCCAGTCGCAACAACTCTTCGGCGCGCCGGCGCGCTGTGCGCTGACGCAACACCGCCATCCAGGCGCCCAGCAGGGCTGCAACCAGCGCCGCCCAGGCCGACATTTCGCCCCAGGGCAGTTCCGACCAGCCCACCTGACGCTCGGCGACAACGTCAAAAGGCTGGCTGTCGGTGGCCAGGTGTTTGTGAAAGTCAAAACGCCATCCGGTCCCGGCGAGCTGCCCGGGCTGAAGCAGGAAACTTTGACCGCCATGGTCCAGGCTGACACGTACCGGGCTGTTTTCTGGCTGCATGGGCCACTCGCTCCAGGGCACGGTGCTGCGCAGATCAATCAGCAAGGCGTGGCTGGTGGGGTCGGCGCCCAGCACCAGCTGGTAGCGGCCTGTGCTGAAGTCAACATCGGCCAATTCGGCGTGATGGCTTTGGCGTGATTTTTCTTCGGCGAGACGCAGGCTGTCCTGCGGCCAGGAAGTACCGGGATCGCGCCGTTGCACCGCGAGGATTTGCGGGTAGACCGAACCCAGGCGCTGCTCGGGCTGGGCGGATGGCGAGGCCTCGCGCAGGGGCTGCAGCAGGGCCAGCGTGGCCATCACCGCGTCATGCTGCACCACACGCTGACTGAGCAGGCGGTGGGCAATCCGCATGTCGGTTTCAAAGGCTTCGCGCGCTTGGGTGAGCGCCAGGCGGCCCAGCAGCAGGCAGCCCAGGGCCGTGATCAGGCCCCAGGCCAGGATCCACGGCCAGCGACGTTGCAGCGTATTCAGCATGCCGCATTTTTGCATGCTGAATCGCCGGAGCGCTCAGACGCAGTGCGCGGAGACCGTTGCGCGGAGATGAGTCGCTTCTGTTTTGATAGCTGCTTGCGCAGGTGGGGTAAGGGCTATAGCCCCTTTTTTTATCTAACCTCGATGACCACGCGCCGGTTCCGCGGCTCTTCCGTCTCATCGGGTGTGGGAATCAACAACTCACGTTCACCGCGTCCGGCGGCTTCGATGCGCAGCGCAGGAAAGCCGCGGCCAATAAACATCTGCTGCACCTCCTGGGCGCGCAGGTGCGACAACTCGTCGTTGCCCGGACCCGGCCCCACGGTGTCGGTGTGGCCGGTGATCACGATGTCGCCGCCACTGCGCGCCAGGGCGTCCGCCAGGGCCGCGTCCATGGCTTGTTGCGACTCGGGGGTGAGTGCGGTACCGCCTATGTCGAAGTGCACGATGTAACGCCCTGGCTTGGGCGGGCGCAAGTCAAACAGGCTGGCGTTGTCGGCCCGGAGTTTGGCCGGGTCCACCTCGTCGAGCCGGGGCGCACCGGTGGCATGGGTCAGGGCGATGGCGCGTTGATAGGGCTGGGACAAGACCCGCTCACCGCCCTTGGCGTGGACGACCACCGCCGAGGGCTGGCCATCGTCTTGCGGCAGCAGCACGACACGCGTGCCCGGCGAGGTGCAGGCCGCCAGCAGCGCGCTGAATCCCAGCAAACAAAGGACGGTGAAGAATGGAGGGCGTTGATCGGTCATCAGATCGGGTCGGCTTGAACGATGAAATCCGTGCCGCGAATGCCGACATAGGTGGACCTGGTGTCGATACGCACGGCTTCGGGCTGGGCCTTGCCGAGCAGGCCGGTCAGCATGCGCATCGAGCCTTGCAGCAAGGACACCAGCAGATTGCCTTTGTGCGTCACGGCATCAAACTGGAAGGCTTTGAGATCCAGTTGTGAGGTCGGACCGACCACAATCACGGTGCCGTCGCGCAGCACCAGGCTGGCGGCGGCGTCGGTGCCCGTCACGATGCGGTCCGTGGGCTGTATCTGTTCACCGGCACGGGCTGGCCTTGCGGCACCCTTGGCATTGAGCAGGGACACGTCGCCGTGCACCGACTTCAAGACGCCGGCATGGATGGCCACAGGGGCGGCGGTTATTGCGGGTGGGGCTGGCGCGACGGTGACGCTGTCCTGCGCAAACACGCTGGTGCTCACCAGGAGGATACTGCTCAGCAGCCGTTTGTAGTTGTTGTTCATGGGGACCCTGTTGACTGCATCACAATATCTTACAGATGATGTCCTTCTCAACTCGCCGGTCCCGCCTGGACTATTCCTGTACTTCGTGAATTTGGTCACCAAAGTCGTGTCATGAACCCTTCCTTCTGGTTGTTCTGGAATCCGCAGCGCCTGCTCATGGCGTCTGTGGCCGTGGCCCTGGTCACCATCACGCTCAAAACAGCAGCCTGGTACATCACCGGTTCGGTGGGGTTGTTGTCCGATGCGATGGAGTCCTTTGTCAATCTGGCCAGCGCCTTGTTCGGCGTGGCCATGGTCACCATCGCGCAGCGACCGGCCGACGATGACCATCCTTATGGCCACCACAAGGCCGAGTATTTTTCGTCCGGCTTTGAAGGCGCGTTAATCATTGGTGCCGCCGTGGCCATCCTCTGGACGGCGGGCCATCGCCTGTTCCACCCCCAGCCGCTGCAGCAGGTGGGTTGGGGGCTGGTCCTGTCCGTGCTCAGTTCTGGCCTCAACGGCGTGTTGGCCTGGGCCATGTTTCGCTCGGCCAAAATACATCGCTCCATCGCGCTGGAAGCGGATGCCAGGCATCTCGTGACCGATGTCTGGACCTCGGCCGGTGTGGTCATCGGTATTGGCGCCGTGGCCTTGACCGGCTGGTTGTGGCTGGACGCGCTGGTGGCGATGGGGGTGGCGCTGAACATCCTGTGGGAAGGTGGCCGACTGATGTGGCGTTCGTCCCAGGGCTTGATGGACGAAGCGGTGGAGCCGGAGGTGCTGGCCGAGATTCAGAAAACGCTGGAAGCGTTTGCGCATCCCACCATCCGTTTTGACCACATGAGCACGCGGCGTGCGGGCCAGCGGCGTTTTGTCGACCTGCACATGCACATGCCGGCCAACTGGTCCCTGGGCCGTGCGGCCGCCGTGCGTACCAGCGTCGAGCAGGCGCTGATGAGTGCAGTGCCCGGCCTGCGGGCCACCATCCAGTTGTTGCCTTCCGATGTGGAAGCCTATGTTGATGATGAGAAGGATTTGATGTGAACAGTGTGATTCAGCGCGTGAGCCAGGCCCGTGTGGTCGTGGACGGCGAGGTGATCGGCGAGATCGGTGCCGGGCTGCTGGTCTTGTTGTGCGCCGAACGCGGCGACAGCGAGGGGCAGGCCGACAAGCTGCTTGCCAAACTGTTGAAGCTGCGGATTTTTGCGGACGAGGCCGGCAAGATGAACCGCAGCGTGCAGGACATCAACGGCGGTTTGCTGCTGGTGAGCCAGTTCACCCTGGCCGCCGATGTGTCGGCTGGCAACCGGCCCAGTTTCACCAACGCCGCTGCACCAGATGAAGGGCGCCGGCTGTACGACTACTTTGTGGCGCAGGCGCGGCAGGCCCACCCCGTGGTGCAGACCGGGCAGTTCGCGGCCGACATGCAGGTGCACCTGGTCAATGACGGGCCGGTGACGATTCCCCTCAGGGTGGCGTAGCGCTTGTGGTCGGGATGGCGTTGACGGCGTCGTCCACACTCCAGAACAGCGACACGGCCGGCGGGGCTGTCCCCGTGAGGCCGGCGCGCAGCAAGGCCTCGCGCGGCCTGTCCTTGACACGTGCCAGCAAGAGCGCCACGCCTTGCTGCTGCAGGCCGACCACGAACTCCCCGAGTGCTTCGACCGCCGTGCTGTCCAGGTCGTCGCAGACCTCCAGGCTGAGCACCACGGCGCGGGCCGCGCCGGCTTCGGCGCGTTGGCGCACCACCTGGAAAATACGTTCCGCATTGGCAAAAAACAGGGGTTCTTCAGGGCGCATGATCAGGGCGCCCGCGACCGGGGTGGCATTGGCATGGCGTGAGCGGTCAATGTAATCGCGTGTTCCGGGCAACAGGCCGAGCTCCGTGACAATCGGCTGCGCAAAACGCCGCATGGCCAGCAGCAGCGACAGGCCCACGGCCAGCAGCATGCCAAACAACACACCGAACAGCAGCACGCCCAAGGCGGCCGCCCCCGCCAGCCAGGCGTCCCCGCCCAGGTGCAGGCTGGCCAGCACCGCGCGCGGCCACAGATTGTGCGAAAGAATGCCGATCACCACGGCGGCCAGCACCGGCACGGGCAGCAGCGCGATCCCCGGCCGGGCCAGCCACAACAGCAACGCGAGCGCCAGCGCAGCGGCGACGCCCGCCCATTTGCTGCGGCCACCGGCGGCGTGGTTGGCCGCTGCGGCCGAGAAGCCCGCGCCCACCGGCAGGCCTTGTACCAGGCCGCTGGCGACATTGGCGGCGCCCAGGGCCAGCAATTCGCGGTTGGCATCGACCTTGTCGCCGTTTTGCAGGGCCAGTGAACGCACCGAACCCCAGGACTCGGCGAACAGGATCAGCAGCAGGGCGGGGGCAATTTCCATGGCGCGCAGCCAGTGGTCGGTATGCATGGTGGGCGGGCTCCAGGACAGCGCTTGCCAGTGGATGTCGCCCACCAGCGCCACACCACGTGTGCCCAGGTCCAGGCCGGCCGAAGCCATGACACCCAGGACCAGCACCACCAGGGAGACGGGCAGAAAGCGCCAGCGCTGTACCCCGTGGTACAGCGCCAGCCACAGCAGCAGGGCCACTACGCCCAGCGCCAGGCTGGGCAGATGGGTTTGCGGGGCCGCGATAAACAAGCTCCAGACCAGTGGTCCGAACTGGGCGCCGCTGGCATGGACGCCCATCAGCAGCGGCACCTGCTTGAGCATGATGGTGAGGGCCAGCGCCCAGGCAAAACCGCGCAGCACCGGGCGCGAGATAAACGCCCCCAGAAAGCCCGCACGCAGGGCCGCAGCGACCAGGAACAAGGCCCCGGTCAGGCTGACCAGCGCATAGCCCATGACCGGGCCGCCTATCGCCGCTGTCGACGCAAACACCGCGGCCGCAGACGAGGTGGGCGCCACCACGGCAAAGCGGCTGCTCCCGAAGCAGGGGTAAAGGCACAAGCCGATCAATGCGGCCAGCAACGCGTGCATGGGCGCCACACCGGCAATTGCGGCATAAGCCACAGACTCGGGCAACAACACACCGGCCACCGAGATACCCGCCAACAGGTCTGCCCACCATGTGTTTCGCGGGGATGCGGGCTGGGCCGTGCTCACGAAACGCCGTGATGTGGGTTCAGGGGCTAGGCGGCCAGCGGTGTGACCACCCCCGACCAGCCTGGCAGGTGCGCGGCTTCGGGGCTGTGGCACAAAATGAGCGCCGTTTGCAGCCCGGCATCCGGATCGCGTTTCACCTGTTTGGTGCTGATGCGACGGCGAAAAAAGTCGGCCCACAAAAATTCCGCGAAGGGCGTGGCGTCCTTGGGGAAGCCGCCGGCGTGGCGCACTTCCCCGGCCAGGCTGCGGTAGGGGTCGTCCTTGAGCTGGTCCAGCGTTTTGGGCAGTTCGGCCACGGTGCGGCGTCGGCCACGGCCATCGTAGGGGTGAACCCACTGGTGGTGGTCCATCACGGTCCAGAACTCGTCCTTGTCCAGCATGCTCAAGTCCTTGAGCAACACCACAAAACTCTGGTTCACACCTTCTTCCAGCAGCGCCAGGCCCAGGTGGTGGTGGTCGACGATGTAAAAATTGTCATTCGGGCCACGCACGGCGGGAAACCAGTGGTTGTCCAGAAACTGTTGGCGCTGGGTTTTGCCCATGCCGCTCCACAGCCCCCGTTTTTCCTCGACTTCGGCGTAACCCACCGTGATCTGGGTGGGGCGCAGTTTGCGCAAGTCGGTTTTGAACAGGTGTTGGTGGTGCGTGTGCATGGCCTCTGTCCTTCGGGTTTGTGAGGGGTTGTGGCTAATACGGATTCTTGAAACCCAGTCCCGCCAGCACCCGGGTCTCCAGGGCTTCCATGTCTTCGGCATCCTGCTGGCTGGTTTCGTGATCGTAGCCCTGCGCATGCAAAGTGCCGTGCACCAGCAAATGCGCGTAATGGGCTTGCAAGGTTTTTTTGTTTTCCTTGGCTTCTTTGGCCACCACCGGTGCACACAACACCAGGTCGGCAGTGACGACGGGCGCTTGTGTGTAGTCAAAGGTCAACACGTTGGTGGCGTAGTCTTTTTGCCGGTAATCGCGGTTCAGCGCCTGGCCTTCTTCGGCGTCCACGATACGCACGGTGATCTCCGCATCGTTCTCCAGCGCGTGGCGTATCCAGCGTGTCACACTGTGGCGGGGCAGGGCGGCGCGATGCCGGGCGGCGTCTTTCAAATCGCCGAACTGCAGCGAGAGTTGCAGATTTTTAAGAGCCATTGCGGCTCCTGGTCCTGCCAGGGCGGGCGATGGGCACGACCGAATCTGTCACGTCTTCGGTGCTGTCTTTGCCCTTGTAGCCGTCGTAAGCATCGACAATACGTGCCACCAGCGGGTGCCGCACCACGTCGGCGCTGGTCAGGCGGGTGATGGCAATGCCCTTGACCCGTTTGAGCACACGTTCGGCATCCACCAACCCGCTGAGCTGGGTGCGCGGCAGATCAACCTGGCTGACGTCACCGGTGACCACGGCCTTGGCGCCAAAACCAATCCGCGTCAAAAACATCTTCATCTGTTCGGGCGTGGTGTTTTGCGCCTCGTCCAGGATCACAAACGCATGGTTCAAGGTGCGGCCACGCATGAAGGCCAGCGGTGCGATTTCGATCTGCTGGCGCTCAAAGGCTTTTTGCACACGCTCAAACCCCATGAGTTCGTAAAGCGCGTCGTACAGCGGCCGCAAATAGGGGTCGACTTTCTGGTTCAGGTCGCCCGGCAAAAAGCCCAGGCGTTCGCCGGCTTCCACCGCCGGGCGTGTCAGCACAATACGTTGCACCGCGCTGCGCTCCAGCGCATCCACCGCGCAGGCCACGGCCAGGTAGGTTTTTCCGGTGCCGGCCGGGCCTATGCCGAAGGTGATGTCGTGGGTGGCGATGTTTTCCAGGTAAACGCCCTGGTTCACCGTGCGGGCGCGCAAATCGGCGCGGCGGGTGGACAGCGTCATCGCGCCGTCCGGCGCCACGTTGAGGGCGGTGTCGCCGGCCAGCATCAACTGCACGATTTCTTCGGGAATCGGGCGCTGCGCGATTTCGTACAAGGCTTGCAAGACCTCCAGCGCCTGGTTGGCGCGGACCTTGGTGCCGTCGATCTTGAACTGCTCAAAACGGTGCGCAATCGTGACCTGCAGCGCCGCCTCGATGGTGCGGATATGCGAGTCAAGGGGACCGCACAAATGGCCCATGCGGGTGTTGTTCGGCGGCGTGAAGGTGTGGCGGAGAATCAAAAGCGGGTTTTCCTGGAGGCTTTTCGGGCAGGGATAGGATTTGGCGGGAGCCAAGCGTGATTGTCCCTCCATATTTAAGTCAGTGCTGACTGATAAGATTTGCCCATGATCGGACGAATAAGTGGCCTGCTGGCCGAAAAAACCCGCCGGAGCTTCTGGTGGACTGCAATGGCGTCGGTTACGAGGTGCTGGTGCCCATGAGCACCTTTTACAACCTGCCCGGCCTGGGCGACAAAGTCAGCCTGCTGACCCATTTTGTGGTGCGTGAAGACGCCCAGATTCTTTACGGTTTTGGCTCGACCAATGAACGGGCGGCCTTTCGCCAGTTGATCAAGATTTCCGGCGTCGGCCCGCGCACCGCGCTCAGTGTGCTCAGCGGCATGAGTGTGGACGAGTTGGCCCAGGCCGTGACCAGCCAGGAAGCCGGCCGCATCATCAAGGTGCCCGGTATTGGCAAAAAAACCGCCGAGCGTTTGTTGCTGGAACTCAAAGGCAAGCTGGGCGCCGACATGGGTATCCAGGTCAATGTGGCCGACGATGCCCAGTCCGACATCCTGCAGGCGCTGGTGGCCCTGGGTTACAGCGACCGCGATGCCGCGCTGGCGTTGAAAGCCCTGCCCAAAGACATTGGTGTCAGTGACGGTATCAAGCTGGCCTTGAAAGCCCTGGCCAAATGAGCATTCAGACTGACGACTTCGATATGTCGGGCGTGCCGCCCACCAAACGCGTCATGTCGGCCGCACCGGCATCGCCGAACGAAGAGGCGATTGAACGCGCCTTGCGGCCCAAGCTGTTTGACGACTACGTCGGCCAGTCCAAGGTGCGCGAGCAACTGGAGATTTTTATCGGCGCGGCGCGCAAACGCGGCGAGGCCATGGACCACGTCTTGTTGTTTGGCCCACCCGGTCTGGGCAAAACCACGCTCTCCCACATCATTGCGCATGAGCTGGGTGTGAACCTGCGCCAGACCTCGGGTCCGGTGCTGGAAAAACCCAAAGACCTGGCGGCGCTGCTGACCAACCTCGAAAAAAACGATGTCTTGTTCATCGACGAAATCCACCGCCTGAGCCCGGTCGTCGAGGAAATTTTGTACCCCGCGCTGGAGGACTACCAGATCGACATCATGATCGGTGAAGGCCCGGCGGCGCGCAGCATCAAGCTTGATTTGCAGCCCTTCACGCTGGTCGGTGCGACCACACGCGCCGGCATGTTGACCAATCCGCTGCGTGATCGTTTCGGCATCGTCGCGCGGCTGGAGTTTTACTCCGCCGACGAGCTGGCCCGCATCGTCAGGCGCAGTGCCGGCCTGCTGAATGTGCCCATGGACACCGAAGGTGGTTTCGAGATTGCCCGCCGCTCGCGCGGCACGCCGCGTATTGCCAACCGCCTGTTGCGCCGCGTGCGCGACTACGCCGAAGTCAAGGGCACGGGCCAGATCACCTTGGCGATTGCCAACAAGGCCTTGGCCATGCTGGACGTGGACCCGCAAGGATTTGACGTGATGGACCGCAAACTGCTGGAGGCGGTGATCCACCGTTTTGACGGCGGGCCGGTGGGCCTGGACAACATCGCCGCCAGCATCGGTGAAGAACGCGACACGATTGAAGACGTGATCGAGCCCTATCTGATCCAGCAAGGTTTTTTGCAACGCACGCCGCGCGGGCGCATCGCCACCTTGGCGGCTTACCGGCACCTGGGCGTGACGGCACCGGCGAACCGGCAGGACGGCGGCTTAGACCTGTTTGTGTCCTGACGGGTTCACGGGCCGGGCGTGGCTGGCGATCAGGATTTGCGCCACGTAATAGGTGCTCAAGACCCACAACTGTGCCAGCGGTAGCGGCTGCACAAAACGGTTGGTCGCCAGCAAGGCGTCACTCAGCATGAAAAAGCCGGCACCCACGGCGACGGCGACCGAGGCCTGGTCGCGCAGCACCAGCGCGCGGCCTATGGCCTGCGCCGCCATCAGCGTGATCACCAGCACATAAGCCGCCACTGCGCCCTTGAGCAGCGGGCTCAGGTGGGGCCACAAAAATGCGTACATGGCCAGGCCGGTGAGCAGCGTGAGCCACAAGGTGCGGCGGCTGGGAAACCAGGCCACACCTTGCCGGAACAGGGCGATGAAAAACAAATGGGCGACCAGAAAGGCCAGCAGCCCGGGGATGAAATAACCGGGGAGCATCAACAACACGTCACCGGCCAGGCTGGCGGCCAGCGCCATCAAGAGGTATGCATCAAATCGGCCTCCAGCCCAGGTAGGACGAGCGCGAGCGGCTACCAAAATCATAGCGATCAGCAGGGTCAAGGGTTTGAACACCAGGTGCAATTCGCGCAAGCCCAGCGCCGCACTGGCCGTGGCCAGGGCGGCGGAGCTGATCAGCAAGACCTGCAAGATGCTGAGTCGGCCCTGCAGCAGGCCGCCCACACTCCACAAACCAGCCAGCAAGACCCCCAACCAGATCACACGCGGTGCCAAGGCCATGGCCTCGGCCTGCCAGAGGTAGGCGATCACACCCAGCAAGAGCAGCCCAAACTGCAAGGCGCCGAACCAGCGCACGCTGCGGCTTAGCGGTGGGTGAAAAACTTCCAGTTGGGTCATGTCAAAAGGCGGCTTGGGAAAACGCGCCGCCACGTCAGGCGGCCGCCAGCCCGGCGGCTTGAACCAGACGCGTAGTTTGTCGGCCCAGTTTTTCGCGTGCCAGCTGTCTTTGAGCAGGCTCCAGTAGACCTCGGTATTGGCCCAGAGCGGGTCCCAGCTGTTGAGCGGGCTGCGCGTGCCGTAAACACATTTTTCGTCTTCTTCCTTGAAGCTGCCGAACAAGCGGTCCCAGATGATCAGGATGCCGCCGTAGTTGCGATCCAGATAGCGGTCATTGACCGCGTGGTGCACGCGGTGGTTGGACGGCGAGCAGAACCAGCGGTCAAACCAGCCCAGCTTGCGCACATGTTCGGTGTGCACCCAGAACTGGTAAAGCAGGTCGATCAGCGCAACGCTGCCAAACAGCAGCGGCGGCACACCGGCCACGGCCATGGGCACATAAAAAATCCAGCCCAGCAGGGCGCCGCTGCTGGTTTGCCGCAAGGCGGTCGAGAGGTTGTAGTCCTGGCTCTGGTGGTGCACCACGTGGGCCGCCCAGAACACCGCAGATTCATGGCCGGCGCGGTGCAGCCAGTAATAACAAAAGTCGTAAAACACCAGCGCCAACAGCCAGCCGTACCAGTGGTTCCAGAACTCGGCGTTGGGAAACAGCGCGACCGATGAATAAATCGCGGTGTAAATGCCGACCCGCAACAGCCGTGTGAACACCGCGCTGAGCTGGCTCAACATGCCCAGACTCAGGCTGTTGACGGCGTCGTTCAGGCGGTAGGTGTTGCGGCCTCTGGCGTAGCCCCAGGCGAATTCAATCGCGATCAGCAGCAGGAAGAATGGGACGGCAAGGACGATGATCTGGCTTGAGCTCATCCCGCGATTCTGGCCTGACTCAGGTCAAGGTGCCTCTGGCATCAACCCTGATGATTTGTTTTCATAAGGTCCGACAGGCGCTCCTCAGCCAAAGCGCCTTGTCAAGCGCGTTGTGGGGTTTGAGTGCGGCTTCATGCAAACGCTGTTCTTCTGTTTTATCTCGTCGGATAAACTGGGACAGCCGGTTTATTCGACGATCTACATTACGTTAGGCGACAGCAAACACATGCTTCGCCGCTCTCGGCAGCAGAGAAGACTGCAGTCAGGCCCCGAAACCTTAGCCAACTTGACCACGTCCGATGAATGAAGCCGAACTTGTTGCAGGACTTTCAGCGACGCCGCAATACCGCTACGCGGATCGCCTCGGCGATCGCCTGTTCGTGGCTGGCCAGGTGCCTCTCGACTCCCATGGCCAATTGGTGGGCCCCCAGGACCCGAGCGCACAAGCCCTGCAGTGTTTGCGCAACTTAGAGCGGCTCCTCGCAGTACACGAATTTCAAGTCACGGACATTCGACAATTGGCCGTGTACGTGGTCGGAGATCAAGCAAGTCTCTCTGCGGCATGGTCAGCGGTCGCAGGTTGGTTTGGTGGCCAAGTTCCGCCAGCTACCTTGCTCGGTGTTGCCAGACTGGGCTACGTGGGACAACTCGTAGAGATTGACACCACAGTGATCAAGGCGTGAGGTCATCTCATCACGTGACGCCTAACCCTTCCATCGAGGGGATGCCTAAAAGGCTGCGCCTTTTAGGCATCCCTCATGTCAAACGGTAAAACTCACAAGGCTAGGATTCAGGCATGCGCGGCTATCTGTTTGCACTCACGCTGCTTCTTTGGGTATTGGTGGGGTCTATGTGGCTACTGCCGAGGAAGTTCAGACTGATGCGGCGCCTCGGCCACCTCACTCCGCAAGAAATCATCCAGCGGGGAAAGGATGGCGACGCCGAAGCGAAGATTTTGCATCGTGACTCAAATCGTTTCGTGATCGCCGGTCTCGTCCTTCTGTTACCCCAAGTTTTTCTCCGATATGTGTAAGAGTACGCGGAGTTCTAACAGGTCACTCAACGCGGACACCCAAGACGACTTGCCAGTTCCGCCGCCGGTCTTGGTTTCCGGTCACCTTCGACGTTAGCCATTTCTCTCCCCCATGCTCACTGACTCTTGGCTCAATCGCTGGCGATCTCTGGCCGTTATCCATGCCGGTGAAGGCCCGATGTTGGAGATGGGTCAAGGTGACGACACGGCTGCCCTCGTCGGAGCCGGCCTGGTGGTGGCGAGTTTTTCCTTGCACGACATCGGGTGGGAAGAGCCCCTGTTTATCGTCTAGCGCGTCCGGTAGGTACTGCGTTCAGGTCGTTTGTCCATGCGTAATCAGGTCAACGCGCCTCGGGCATCCACCCTGATGATTTGTTCGACCGTGCCGTGTTGCAGGCCGCCGCGCACGCCAAGCAGGTGGTCGTGCAGGTTCACCGTGGGGTCGCAGTGGCCGGGGATGAGCCAGACCGTGTCGCCCAGCGCCGGCAACGCCGCGCCGCGCAAAATGCCGTGTTCGTCGCCGCCGTTGGTGTACTCCAAGTCCAGCCCGTGCACCGCCGGCAGGCCGGAGTCGATGGCGTGGCTTTTGTGGCCGGCGTCCACCACCGCGTGGCTGGCACACACACTCATGACCTGGCTTTTGACAAACAAGGCGTGTTCAAACTGCGGCTGTGCCGGGTCGCGTTCGTTGCTGGCGTAGTCGCGGTCCATGAAGAGGTAAGAGCCGGCCTGCAACTCGCCATACACGCCGCTGGCAGTTTCCAGCGAGAAGGTGCCGGTACCGGCACCGGTGACTAGGGGTACGGCATGGCCGGCCGCTTCCAGTGCCGCTTTGGTGGCCTGTACATGGGCCACCACCTGCGCGATGCCGGCATGCCGGTCGCTGACGGCGCGGAAATGTTGGGCCCGGCCATGGTAGGCCTGCAAGCCGCCCAACTGCAGCGCCGGGTGTCTGGCAATTTCAGCCGCCAGCGGCACGGCGGCCGCACCGGGCGCCAGGCCGCAGCGGCCGTGGCCGACATCGATCTCGATGAAAACGCGGATCAGGGTGTGCTGGCCGTCTGCGGCCTGGGCCAGGCGTTGCAGGCCTTCGAGGCTGTCCACGGCGATGGCCAACTGGCCGCCCAGGGCTTGCAGCTCTTTGGCCAGTGCGACCACGCGTTTGAGCTTGAAGGGCGAGACCACCTCGTTGCTGATGTAGATGTTGTTCACGCCCAGTGCCGCCAGCGCTTCGGCTTCGGCGGTTTTTTGCACACAGACACCGACCGCGCCGTGGGCCATTTGCAACTTGGCCAGGGTGGCACTTTTGTGCATCTTGGCGTGGGGACGCAGCTTGACTTGGTGTTTGGCGGCAAAGGCCGCCATGCTGGCCAGGTTGCGCTCCATCGCGTCCAGGTCAATCACCAGCGCGGGTGTGTCGATGGCGGCAGCGGGTTTGCCCAGCAGGTCAGACAGCAAATACATCAGGTACTCGTTTCATCCAGAGGTTTTTTCAGGGCGGGCACGTTGTCCAGGTGTTGGGTGTCGGCCCAGCCGACCAGGGAAAAGCCCTCGGGCGTCCAGAGCAGGCGGTTGATGGCCGCATTGCCCAGCGCCCAGGTGCGCGCGGCCTGCAGCTCCAGCCGGGTGGCGGCGCGGTACAAGACATCCATCACGCCGCCGTGGCCGACCAGCACAATCAACTCGCCCAGATGCCGGGCGGCGAGTTTTTCGGCGGTGTTGACCACACGTTCACGCAACTGCAACAAGGATTCACCCCCGGCCGGGGCAAAGGCCGGGTCGCGGGTGCGCCAACGCATGGCTTGTTCGGGCAACACGGCTTCGATTTCGGCAAAAGTTTTGCCCTGGAACTCGCCAAAATGCCGCTCGCGCAAACCTTCTTCGGCGCGTACCGCCACACCGGTGGTCCGGCTGATGGACAACGCCGTGTCGTAGGCGCGGCCCAGGTCGCTGGCGTAAATCGCGGCAATCGGTTCTTCCGCCAGCGCCTGGCCCAAGCGGCCGGCCTGCCAGCGCCCGGTCTCATTGAGCCCGACATCGAGCTGGCCCTGGATGCGGGTGTCGACATTCCAGGTGGTTTCGCCATGGCGTATGGCCAGGACACGGGCGGCTTCAGTCATTTTTGAATCTCTATGCTGATCCGGCGCGGCCCGACCGGAGGGACAGGGAAGCCGCGCAAGGCAGCGTCCAGCATGGCGGCCAGCACCGGCACGCTGTCGCGCCAGGCTTCGTCGCTGGTGGCGCGGGTTTCGTAGACCACGCTGTTGCTGCGCAAGTCGCGCATCACGATGCTGAGTTCACGCCGATACAGCGGCGGCTCCATGCCGCCACCCAATGGAAAACCCAGGCCGAAACCGATGGAGCTGCCGCCGCTGCCTATACCGATGCCGCTGCCAATAAAAACATTGGGGTAGGCCGCGTAACCGCCGTCCCAGCGCGCGCGCGCCATGGGCAGGGTGCTGGCGCTGATCTGCACGCTCAAGCTGGCAACTTGCGGGTTGTGTTGCAGGCCGACCTTGGCCAGCGCGGTCTGGGCCAGGGTTTCCAGCTGGGCTTGCTGGAGATCGGCTTGTTGCTGTGAAGGCAGGCGCTCGAAGCGGTAGTTGACACCAGGCGCAGGCGGCGCGGGCGCCCAGCGGGCAAAGGCCGTGACCTCGCTGTCCACCATGCGGCTGGTGGCGCAGCCGCTTAACAGGCCGACCAGGCTTGCTGCAAAAAGAATAGCTGTCAGCGCACGTCGCATCAGGGCTACAGGCATTTTTGGCTTAAACCTAGGTGAGGGACACAACCGCCATGCCGGGCCGGGCGGGCTCGAAAAATTCTTCCACGTCGAAGGCCTTGTCGCCGTCCGGGTCCGGCATGCCGGTGCTGCGCAGGCCTTTGAAGTCGTGTTGTTTGCCGTCCATCAAATGTGAAGGCACGATGTTTTGCAACGAGGTGAACATGTTCTCGAGACGGCCCGGGAATTTTTTGTCCCACTCGCGCAGCATGTTGCCGACCTGCACACGTTGCAGGTTTTGCTGGCTGCCGCACAAGGTGCAGGGAATGATGGGGAAGTCGCGCACCTGGGCCCACTTGATCAGGTCTTTTTCGGGCACATAAGCCATGGGCCGGATCACCACATGTTTGCCGGTGTCGCTGACCAGCTTGGGCGGCATGCCCTTGAGGCGCGAGGCAAAAAACATGTTCAGGAAAAAGGTCTGCAACATGTCGTCGCGGTGGTGGCCCAGCGCGATTTTGGTCGCGCCCAGCTCTTCGGCCACGCGGTACAAAATGCCGCGGCGCAGGCGCGAACACAGCGAACACATGGTTTTACCCTCGGGGATCACCCGTTTGACAATGCTGTAGGTGTCCTGTGTTTCGATGTGATACGGCACACCGAGTTGCTCCAGGTATTGCGGCAGGATGTGGTCGGGAAAACCGGGTTGCTTCTGGTCCAGGTTGACAGCGATCAGTTCGAAGTTGATGGGCGCACGTTTTTGCAGCTTGAGCAAGATGTCCAGCATGGCGTAGCTGTCCTTGCCGCCCGAGACGCAGACCATGACCTTGTCGCCTTCCTCGATCATGTTGAAGTCGACAATCGCGCGGCCGACTTCGCGGCACAGGCGTTTTTCCAGCTTGTGTTCTTCGCGTTCTATCTTCAGGCCGGCTTTGGCGGTCGTTGCGGTGTCTTCGTTGGTCAGGTCGTTCATCACTTCTTCATTCAATACAGCGCTCATGGCTTTACCCCAGGTTGGCGGCGGTGGTGGTTTACCACTGGCCGGTCTCGACGCGAATGGCGACTTCGCAGTCTTCAAAAATTTCAAGTTTGGCAATTTTCACACGCACCCCCAACACGCCGGGCAGCAGCATCAGGCGGTGCGCCAGCTTGCCGATCAGGCTTTCCAGCAGGTTCACATGGTCGGCCGTGCATTCGTTGATGATGATCTGGCGCACCTTGCGGTAGTCCAGCACATGGTGAATGTCGTCGTCGCTGGGCAGCAGGGGCTGGGTGCCGAGGTTGAGCTCGGCATCGACCTGAATCGGCTGCGGCGCGCTTTTTTCGTGATCCAGAATGCCCAAGTTGGCGTCAAAGCGCAAACCATTGAGTGTCAGGATCTGGGTGCCCCGGGTGTTGAACATGATGGCTGGCCGTTGATGGTGGGTGTGTGGGGACGCGCGCTCACATCAGTGAGAAGTCGCGCTCGAATTTCATCAGGTGCTGGCCGCCGTCCACCAGCAGCGTGGTGCCGGTGATGGAGCTGTTTTCCAGCGCAAACTTGACGGTGGCGGCCACATCGGCCGGACTCGACGAACGGCCCAGCGGCGACAACTGGTGCAAGGCCTCAAACTTTTCCTTGCTGAGCAAATGGCTGGTCAAGGTCAGTCCCGGCGCCACACCAACCACCCGCAGTTGCGGCGCCAGGGCGATGGCCAGCATGGTGTTGGCCGCTTCCAGCGCGGCCTTGGACAAGGTGTAACTGAAAAAATCGGGGTTCTGGTTCCAGAGTTTCTGGTCCAGCAGGTTGACGACCGCGCCGGTCGTGTGGCGGGCGCTGACATGCGCATGCAGGGCCTGGGCCAGCAAAATGGCGGCGCCGGTGTTGCTGCGCATGTGTTTTTCCAACGCCGCAAAACCGAAACTGGCGGCGCTGTCGTGTTCAAAGGTGGAGGCGTTGTTGACCACCGCATCGACTTGGCCGAAGTGGCTTATCACTTGCGGCAACAGGGCGCGAACTTCCGTTTCATCGTCCAGATTTGCACGGAAATGAGCTGCAGCCCCCGTCAGTCGGGCGCAGTCAGCTACGGTTTTGAGAGCGTCGGCTTCCGACGCCCGGTAATGCACGGCAACCCGCCAGCCGCCGGCAGCCAGCGCCAGCGCGATCTCGCGGCCCAGCCGCTTGGCGGCGCCGGTGACGAGAACAACAGGGGCGGGGGACGCTGGTTTCATGCGGGTGGGGGTGGATCAGGCTGGGGACGGGGCAATCGCCGACAATCCGGGGGTGAGTACCCCGACCATGACGACACCCCCTAGTTTAACGAGCACCCTGGCCGCGCACATCCGCGGGGCCATTCACGCCGCCGGCGGCTGGATAGCCTTTGACCGCTTCATGACCCTGGCCTTGTACACCCCCGGCTTGGGTTATTACGCGAATGATTCGCGCAAATTCGGCTGGATGCCGGCCTCGGGCAGCGATTTTGTGACCGCGCCCGAGCTGTCGCCGCGTTTCGGCCAGGCCCTGGCCCGGCAGGTGGGGCAGGCCTTGCAGGCCAGCGGCACCCGCGAGGTCTGGGAGTTTGGTGCCGGTTCCGGCGCACTCGCGCTGCAAATTCTGGAGGCGCTGCCAGAGATCCAGCGTTACACCATCGTGGATTTGTCCGGCAGCCTGCAGGCGCGCCAGCGTGAACGTCTGGCCGCCCACGCCGACAAGGTCAACTGGGTCAGCGAACTGCCGGCGCAGATGACGGGCGTGGTGGTGGGCAACGAGGTGCTGGATGCGATGCCGGTGCAGTTGCTGGCGCGCACGGACGGCGCTTGGTACGAACGTGGCGTGGCCGTGGTTGAAGAGGCTTTTGTGTGGGCGGACCAGCCCACCGAGCTGCGACCCCCCATGGAGGTCGAAGGCGAACACGACTACCTGACCGAAATCCACCCCCAGGCCCAGGCTTTTGTCGCCACCCTGGCCGACCGGCTGCAGGCCGGCGCGGTGTTTTTGCTGGATTACGGTTTTCCCGAACACGAGTATTACCACCCGCAGCGCCACATGGGCACCGTCATGTGCCACCGCGGCCATCTGGCCGACGCCGATGCGCTGCAGGACGTGGGCGAAAAAGACATCACCGCCCATGTCAACTTCACCGGCATCGCCCTGGCCGGCCAGGACGCCGGTCTGCAGGTGCTGGGTTACACCAGCCAGGCGCGGTTTCTGCTGAACTGCGGTGTGCTGGACGGCATGGAAGACGTGCCGCTGACTGAACGTGTGATGGTGCAGAAACTCATCAACGAACATGAGATGGGTGAGTTGTTCAAGGTCATTGGCTTTGTGGTCGATTCGGCGGAGCGACCTTGGAGTGGGTGGCAGGGGATGGGGTTTGCGGTGGGGGATAGATCGCATACCTTGTAGGGATACTTGCTGGCGTCACGCTGCTGACGCGGTTCGCCTGAGACAGTAGGCGTGACTCCCCACTCCCACCCCTAACCCCTCCCTCGCCCCGCTGGGCGATGGAGGGGGACTTCATTTGGCTACGTGTGCTGCGCCCGCGTGCTTGAATCACAGTCCCGTAAGACTAACGAGGACGCGCAAAGCGCGTTCTCGTTTCCCTGATCTTCACCCCCTTCTGTCTGCGCCGAGGAGCGCAGGGCCAGGCGGATCAGGGCGAGCGATTGTCTGAGCCGCAGGCGAGTTCGAGCTCGACCCCGACTGGACCGAGCACCGCAGGTTGCCCCGAAGCGCAGCGAAGGGGACGCAGACAGCGGGGTCGCCTTTTCTTTGCTTACTTTCTTTTGGCGAAGCAAAAGAAAGTGAGTTGCCGCCGGGCAACCCCCGGCATGCAGGCAGACCACAACACAACAGCTCAGATCAACAGTCGATCCACCTACACTAAGCCCATGATTCGCTGGATGCTCGTGATTTCCCTGGCGCTGATCCTGATCAGCTGGTTTACGCCCTTGTTGCACAAACTGGGCTTTGGCAAGCTGCCGGGCGATTTTCGTTTCAGGCTGTTCGGCCGCGAGTGGTTCATCCCGCTGACCACCACCCTCATTCTGAGCATGCTGGCCGGCGTGGTCAGCAAGCTCATCTGATCGGGGCTTAACGCACCTTTTGCCCGGTGGCAACGTCCACCACGGAGCCATCGGCGAGGTTGATGCGATAGAACTCGCGCAACACATTGCCGGAGAAGGCCAGCTCGACGATGGACACGTTCTGGAACGAGGTTGTCATGCCTTCAGGCAAGACCTTGTTGAAGTCGGCGGCGACCTGGTTCATGCCGGCCTGCACTTGCGGCGTGAAACGCGCCATGCTGTAGACCAGGGTGTTGTGCGGGTTGTGCGAGCGCAGTTCCTTGCCGTCCTTGATCACGTTGACGCCGCTCACGCCCACGCTGCGCACCAGGTCCTTGCCGGCCTCGCCCATTTTGGCGAAGACCGGACCGGTCACGCGGGGCAGCGGTCCGTCGCGCAGCGGTGCAAACGCGGCCGTGGCGCGGGTGTTGAAGCTCATCATGTCTTCATACGCCTGGCCGGTCTTGACGATGCCCAGGTCCAGCCACCAGGGATGGCCGGCGTCTTTGGCGGCTTCGGTGGTGTAGAAGTTTTTCAGCACCACGCCGTTCATCACAGGCGGCAGCGCCGGCAAGGCCTTGAGCATTTTTTGCGGCGTCGTCGGGTCGGCACTGTGGATATGCACCACGGTGACGTGTGGCAGGTTGAAGGTCTGGGCTTCGGCGTCCAGACCCATACGCACCAGGTGTTGCTGCAGCGGCGTGGTGATTTTGGCTTCCATCACATCAACCACGTCCTTGGGCAGGCGGTAGACCAGGCCGTAGGTGGCCGTGTGTGGGCGAAACGCAGGCTGCGCCAGCGCGCTGTTGTCGATGGCCGCCGGCGCTTGTGCGGGGCTGGCGACGCAGGCGCCCAGCAGGGCGAGGGATGCGGCGGCCGACAAGGCGGCGCCCAGTCGGCGCCAGGGGGCGTGTTTGGTTGTCGAGGTCATGGGTTTTATTCCGCTTGTTGGGATGTTGAAAGATTTTTGTCGCCTCCGATGCCGCGTGCGCCACGGTGATGCCGTTACACCCGGGATCGGTTCTATGTGTTTTCGGTACCAAACGGTAACCGTCACGCGTGACCGGCGCATGACAGCCTGTGGCCTAAACTGGCACCATGACTCTGCTGGCGCCTCGCAACCTGAAAGAACCTTTTCCATGAAGGCTTGTATCGACATAGGCGGCACCAAGGTGGCCGTCAGCCTGAGCAGCGGCGCCGGCCTGGAACTGCTGGCGCGGCGCAGCGAGCCCACAGCCATGACCGGCAGCAACGACGCGCTGGCGCGGCAGGTGCTGCGCATGGTGGACGCGGCCTGTGCCGAGGTCGGCATCGCGCCCGAGGCCGTGTTAGGCGCGGGGGTGTCGTCCTGCGGTCCTTTCACGTTGCGTGATGGCCTGGTGGAGGTGGCCGCTCCGAATATCTGCGGCGGCCTGGCCGGCCCGGCGCGCGGCCTGCCTAACAACTGGACCAGCGCCTTGCTGGAAGCGCCGCTGCGCGAACGTTTCAGCGAACTGCGGATTGAAAACGATGGCATCGCGGCGCTGGAGGCCGAGCGCCGCTGGGGCGCGCTGCAGGGCTTTGCCCACTGCGCCTACGTGACCTGGAGTACCGGCATCGGTGTCGGCCTGTGTGTCGACGGCCGGGTGCTGCGCGGCAAAAACGGCAATGCCGGCCATGCGGGCCACATGTTTGTCAGCGACAACAAGGACGCCTTGTGCGGCTGCGGCAACATCGGTGACGTCGAGGCCCTGGTTGCCGGCAACGCCTTGCCGCGGCGGTTTGCGGCGCTGGGCTATGCCGATTCTGCTAGTCTTTTGATAGCCGCTCGCGCAGGTGATGCGGGGGCTGTGGCTACGATTGATGATGTATGCCGGGTCATGGGCCGGGCCTTGTACAACCTGGTGGTGACCTTGGACCTGCAGCGCATCAGCCTGGGCGGCAGCGTGTTCTGGCACCACCGTGATTTTTTGCTCCCGCGCCTGCAGGCCCAGATCAGCGGCAAGCTAGCGGCACTGACCGATGGGTTTTTGCTGGTGCCCGCCGGGCTGGAGGACAAGGTGGGTGACTACGCGGCGCTGGCGCTGGTGCTCTGACGCAGACGCAAACTAGCTGGTGCCAACGCCGGACAAGGTGTTTAAAAAAGCCTTGCGCCACCAATGCACGTCCTCGCTGCGTATGCGGGCCAGCAGTTTCTGGTGCCGCGCCTGGCGCTCCTGCAGCGGCATGTGCAGTGCGATCTGTATGCTTTCGGCCGTGCCGTCGGTGTCGTAGGGGTTGACCAGCAAGGCTTCCTTGAGCTGTTCGGCCGCACCGGCAAAACGCGACAACACCAGCACGCCGGGGTCGGCCGGGTCTTGCGCGGCGATAAATTCCTTGGCCACCAGGTTCATGCCGTCGCGCAGCGGCGTGACCAAGGCCACTCTGGCCACGCGGTACAAGCCGGGCAGGCGTTTGCGTGCGACGTTGCGGTGGATGTAACGCACCGGCATCCAGTCCAGCTCGCCGAAGTCGCCGTTGATGGAGCCGCACAGGCTTTCCAGTTCCTGAAGCAGATCGGCATAGGTGTGCAGGGCCTCGCGGCTGGGTGAGGCGATCTGGATCAGGGTCGCGCTGTTGAGGTTTTCCGGGTACTTCTGCAGCAAGCGGCGAAAGCTGCGCAGGCGCTGCGGCAGGCCCTTGGAATAATCCAGGCGTTCCACGCCCAGCAACAGGCGGCGGCGCGAATATTCTTCCTTCATGCGGTCGTACATCTCGCGGGCGTCCTTGCCATGGGTCAGGGCCGCAAATTCATCGACGTCGATGCCAATCGGAAAAGCCTGGGCATGCACGGTGCGCCCGAAGGCGCGGAACTGGTGCTGGTCCAGCACCTCGGCGCCGGCCTCCTGGCCGACATAACGCGAGAAGTGGTCCACGTCCGACTGGGCCTGAAAACCCAGCAGGTCATAAGCAAACAGTGAGCGGATCAGCCACTCATGTTGCGGAATCGCCGCCAGGATCAGCGGCGGCGGCAGCGGAATGTGCAGAAAGAAACCGATGCGATTCTGGCAACCCATGGCCCGCAACTCGGCGGCCATGGGGATCAGGTGGTAGTCGTGCACCCAGATGATGTCGTCGGGCCGCAGCAGCGGCATCAGCTTGCGCGCCAACAACTGGTTGACACGCCGGTAACCGCCCACAAAACCGGCGTCAAAGTCGGCCAGGTCCAGCCGGTAATGAAACACCGGCCACAACACGCCGTTGCTGTAACCCAGGTAATAGCTGTCGTGGTCTTCGCGGCACAGGTCCACCGTGGTCAGCGTGACGTTGCCGGCCTGCTGGGTGTGCACCTCGCCTTCGCCCGGTGTGCCGTCCTCGACCACAGTGCCGCTCCAGCCAAACCATAAACCGCCATTAACCGCCAAGGCGTCGCCCAGCGCCACCGCCAGGCCGCCCGCCGCTGCCGCCTTGCGCGGATCGGCGACACGGTTGGAAACCACCACCAATCGACTCATAGTGCACCACCGATGCTGATGTCTTTGAGCGCAGCCAGCAAGCGCCGCGGAACCGGCTTTGCCGGGCCGCAGGAGTCGCCCCCTGCAAGGGGGGAGGCGGCTACACGCAGTGAGTCCGCAACGGGGGTGTTCATACTGCTTTGTCCCAGGGTGCCGACAAACGAACGGCCGCGTTGATGATGCCGACCATGGAATACGTCTGCGGAAAATTCCCCCACATCTCGCCGGTCACCGGGTGGGTGTCTTCCGACAACAGGCCCAGATGGTTGCGTGCGGCCAGCATGGCTTCGAAAATTTCTCTGGCCTGCTCCTTGCGGCCTATACGCGCGAGCGCATCTATGCGCCAGAAGGTGCAGATGTTGAACGCGGTTTCGGGTTTGCCGAAGTCGTCCGGCGCCTCGTAACGCCGCATGTAGGGGCCATCACACAGGTGTTTCTCCAGGGCATCTACCGTGGCGACAAAACGCGGGTCTTTCGGGTCGATAAAGCCCACTTCAATCATCAGCAACACGCTGGCATCCAAATCACGCCCGCCAAAACTTTCGGCAAAAGCCTGACGTTCCTCGTTCCAGGATTCGCGCAGGATGCGCTCACGCATCACGTTCGCGTGGCCATGCCAGTAGATCGCGCGATCGGGTTGTTTCAGGCCTTCGGCGATTTTGCCCAGGCGGTCGCAGGCGGCCCAGCACATCAGCGCCGAGGAGGTGTGGACCCGGGCGCGCGTACGCAACTCCCACATGCCGGCGTCGGGCTGGTCGTAGGTACGCACCGCCTGTTCGCCGACCGCTTCCAGGCGCAAGAACTCGGCTGCGCCGGCGCGGTGCAACAAACGCTGGTCGTGAAAAGCCTGGGCCGCGCCCAGCACCACGTTGCCATACACATCGTGCTGAAAATGTTCCTGCGCCTGGTTGCCCACACGCACCGGCCCCATGTCGCGGTAACCACCCAGGTGGCCGTGGATGGTCTCGGGCAGTTCACGCTCCAGGCCTATGCCGTAGAGCGGCTGGATGTGGCCGCCGCCGGCCTGCACCACCACGTTGCTGAGCCAGCGCAAATAGTCTTCCAGGGTGCCGACTTCGGACAGGCTGTTGAGCGCGCGCACGACAAAAAAAGCGTCGCGCAACCAGCAGTAGCGGTAGTCCCAATTGCGACCGCTGTGGGGCGCTTCGGGAATGCTGGTGGTCATGGCCGCAACAATCGCGCCGGTGTCTTCAAACAGCGACAATTTGAGCGTGATGGCCGCGCGTATCACCGCTTGCTGCCACTCCAGCGGAATGGCCAGGCGCTGGCTCCACTTGCGCCAATAACTCAGGGTTTCTTCTTCAAACAGGCGCGCGGTGTCGGCAATGCCCTCGGTCAGTGACTCGTCGGCGCCCAGCAAAAAGTTGTGTTCGCGTGTCAGCACAAAAGCCTGCCTGGAGAGCAGATGCGACAGCGGCGCGTCGGTGGTGAGTCTCAGGGTCAAGGCGTCGCCGACATAACGCAGGTGGTTGCTGCCCTGGGTGATCTCAGGCGCTGTCCGGCCCCAGTCATAACGCAGGTCCAGCGCCACCCGGATACGCGGCGCGCCGTGCAGGGGCCGCACGCGGCGCACCAAGGTTGTTGGCTTGAAAAAACGCGAGCGCCGGTAAAAACGCGGCGCAAAGTCGGTGATTTCGATCGCCTGGCCGCTGGTGTCAAACAACTGGGTGTGCAAGACAGCGGTGTTCGGTTCATACCATTGCTTGCTGTACGAGAAGTTTTCAATATCTATGGCAAAGGCGCTGCCTTGCTCGCTGTTATCCAGCAGTGCGTTGAACACCGGGTCGGCGTCAAACCGCGGCAGGCAGCACCAGACGATGCGGCCGCGCGCATCCACCAGCGCGCTGAAGGCGCAGTTGCCGATGATGCCCAGGGACAAGGACGGCGGAGCGGGCGGCGCGAAGTAGCCGGACGGTGGGGTGGAACTCATGAGGCCTTCCTTTCAGAATCCGGGCTGTGGGTCAGGACGGCCGACTGCAGCCAGGCCGCGAGGTGTGCCACGCTGTCGCAGCGGTAGGCCGCCAGCGTGAGGCCAGGGCCGACCTTGATGCCCTGGCCGCCCAAGCGGGCCACCTCGGCAAAGCCGGCTTCGTCGGTGACGTCGTCGCCGACAAACAAGGGCACCCGGCCGGCAAACGGCGCTTCGGCCAGGAAGGCCGCGATGGCCGTGCCTTTGCTGACGCCGGCCGGCTTCACATCGATCACAAACTTGCCCTGCATCATGTCCAGCCCGGGGCTGCGTGCCATGGCCGCACGCATGGTCTGCAGGCACAGGTCTTCCAGCTCGGGCGCGTGCCGGTAATGCAGGCTCAGGGCCAGGTTTTTGCGTTCCAGCTTGAGGCCGGCATGTTGTGCCAGCAGGCTTTCGGCGGCCAACAAGGCGGGCTGCAAATCCACCGTCGGCGCGTTGACGAGGCTGCCATCGGCGCGGCGGCGTTGTGCGCCATGTTCACCTGCTGCCGGCAACAACAGGGGCGCCAGAAAGTGATCCAGATCCAGCAGGCGGCGGCCCGACACCAGGGCCAGCGCCCCCTGGAGCTGTGTTGACAGCGCCGACAAGGTGGCGGCCAGGCCGGGCGGCACCTGGATGGCTTCGGGCTGCTCGGCCAGCTCGACCAGCGTGCCGTCAAAATCCAGAAAAAGAGCGCTGTCGGGCGCGATGCGGGGTAGCGTTTCGTGAGGCTTGGGCATGACGCTTCACCTTAGCAGCATCCTCACCCGCGGCGTGTAGGTCGGCGCCCTGTTCAGTCGGCGGTGGCCGTGTCCAGCCAGTCCTGCACGGCCCGCACCCGGGCCATGTGGATCATCTCGCCAATTTTGGCGCCCGACAGGCCGGCGGCCTGCGCGGCTTGTGCGACCGGCTCGGTGGCGACCGACTGGGCCGCCTGCAGCGCCTGCGCCAGCCGCTGGCGTTGTGGGTAGGGCGTGTTTTCCAGCCCGAGGCGGCCGCGTGCATCACATTCGCAGGCCAGCAAGGCTTCCGCAAAACGTTGGGGCTTGCGAAACGCATCGCAACGCTCCAGCAGTCGCACCAGCGCGCCGGCGCCAAACTCGGCGCTGCGGTGGATGTTGCCATGTTCACGCGCCACCACCTCGGCCAGTTCGCGGCACTCGGTCGGCACACGCAGGCGTTCGCACAGACCTTTGAGCAGACGCGCGCTGCGTTCTTCATGGCCGATGTGACGCGGCAATACATCGGCCGGGGTGGTGCCTTTGCCCAGGTCGTGGCCCAGGCAGGCAAAACGCACGGGCAGGCTGGCCTGCAGTTGCGCCGACATGTCCAGCACCAGCATCAGGTGAACACCGGTATCAATTTCCGGGTGGTACTCGGCGCGTTGCGGCACGCCCCAGAGTTTGTCGACCTCGGGCAATAATTTTTTCAAGGCACCGCAGGCGCGCAGCACCTCGAACATGCGCGAGGGTGTAGCTTCCATCAGGCCGCGGCTGAGCTCCTGCCAGACGCGTTCGGCCACCAGCGCGTCGGCCTCGCCGTCGTCCACCATGGCCTGCATCAGCGCCAGGGTCTCGGGCGCCACCGTGAAGTCGGCAAACCGCGCCGCAAAACGCGCCACACGCAGGATACGCACCGGGTCTTCGCGGAACGCGTCGGTGACATGGCGCAGCACCTTGTCCTGCAAATCCTGCTGCCCGCCGTAAGGGTCGATCAGGACTTCTGTTTTTATATCAAAAAGGCCTTCAGACCAGTCTGGATGGATACCAATAGCTATTGAATTGATAGTAAGATCGCGCCGAGCCAGATCCTGCTCCAGCGTCACGTCGGGCGCGGCGTGGATGTCGAAGCCGCGGTAACCGCGCGCGGTTTTGCGCTCGGTGCGCGCCAGCGCGTATTCCTCTTTGGTTTGCGGATGGAGAAAGACCGGGAAGTCCTTGCCGACCGGAATAAAACCTTGGGCCGCGAGTTCTTCAGGGGTGGCACCGACCACCACCCAGTCGCGGTCTTGTACCGGCAAACCCAGCAAGGCGTCGCGGACTGCGCCACCGACCATGTAAATTTCCATGGGGTTAGTGTAGTTTGGCCTTTGCCAGTTTGATGGTTGTTGGTACTTCGGGCAGGCCGGGGTTGCCCGGCGGCAACTCACTTTCTTTTGCTTCGCCAAAAGATAAGTAGGCAAAGAAAAGGCGACCCCGCTGTCTGCGTCCCCTTCGCTTGCGCTCAGGGGCAACCTGCGGTGCTCGGGAAAAGCGGGGTCTCGCTCGAACTCGCCTTCGCCTCAGACAATCGCGAGCCCTGATCCGCTTTTCCCTGCGCTCCTCGGCGCATACAGAAGGGGTGGGGAGAAAAATAGAGAACGGAGGCGGGAAGACAAGAGGCCGTCATTCATGCACGCGCTTGCAGCACACGTAGCCAAATGAAATCCCCCTCCATCGCCCAGCGGGGCGAGGGAGGGGTTAGGGGTGGGAGTGGGGAGTCAGGCCTACTGCCCAATGCCAACCCAAGGCGCAGCGTGATGCCGTCGCGAAGACTACCGCGCCACGCGATAAGGTTCATCCGCCGGGACGAAGTCTTGCTCGGTCAGGCCGTCCTCTATCCAGGCCTTCACACCGGGCAAGGCGCAGACGCGGTTTACGTAGTCGGTGATGTGGCTGGGCACCGGCAGGCCGTAGGTTTTGATGCGCATGCAGACGGGCGCGAAGTAGGCGTCGGCAATAGTGAACTCGCCAAAAAGCATAGGGCCTTTGTGTTGCGCCAGCAACTCGGTCCACATCGTCACGATGCGTTCTACGTCGCTGCGCACGGCCGCCTGGTCGCGCCAGATGATGGCGCCGGTCTGGGACAGTTTGGCTTCGATATTCATGGGACAGGCGCTGCGCAGGGCGCCAAAGCCGGCGTGCATTTCGGCGCAGACGCTGCGCGCGCGTGCGCGGGCCTGCACATCCTGCGGCCAAAGGGTTTTCTCGGGAAACTTCTCGGCCAGATATTCGGCGATGGCCAGGGTGTCCCAGACCGCCAAGCCCTCGTCCACCAGCACCGGTACCCGGCCGCCGGGGCTCACCGCCAGGACCGCCTGCTTGAAGCTGGAGGTGGCGGAAAACGGATCGGCGCCGAAACGCACCATGACCTCCTCGAACACAATGCCGGCCTGCTTGAGCAGCACCCAGGGCCGCATGGACCAGGACGAATAATTTTTGTTGGCGATGTAGAGCTTGAGCATGGGGCTTCCTGCTGTGAACGAAAGGCCATGCTACTGCACGACCGACCTGGCATTGATGCAAAAAAGAGCGCGATTGATGATGGCGGACTGAGCGCTAAAACCGGCCCGCGGTTTTGCGTTTGAGCGTCAGGTTGCTGCGCAGGCCCCAGCCGCCGCCGACGGGGCCCAGGTAGGTCGGCGCGATGGCTTCCACCGCCGCCGGCGTGATGCCCAGCGCCTGCAGCCCCGGCAGGTTGCCGCTGGCGATGTTGGGCAGGGTCATGGAGTCCAGGTTGTCGCGGCTGAGCAGGGGTTCGCCCGGTGCCAGCGCCATCAGCCGCGCCTGCAGGCGGCCCAGCGCGGCGGGCAGGGCGATCACCGGTCGGCCCTGGCCGTGGCGCACGCCGCTGAAACTTCCGGCCATTTCGACCAGTTGCCGGAGCGTGAATATTGCCGGGCCACAAGCCTCGAAGGTTTTGCCGACCGTGGCGTGGGTGTGGGCGTCCTGCAAGCTGTGCACGACGGCCTCGGCCACGTTTTCCACCCACACCGGCTGGAACAAGGCCTGGGCGCCGGCCAGCGGAATGAGGGGAAAGGTTTTTTGCAGCTGCGCAAAGGTGTTGAGGAATTTGTCCTCGGCGCCGAAGATCACGCTGGGTCGCAACAGGGTCAGGGCCAGCCTGGCGGCTTGATGCAGTGCCACCTCGCCGTGGCCCTTGCTACGCAGGTACATCGATGGCGCGCCGTCCGGGTTGCGTGCGTCGGCGCCCAGGGCGCTGATATGGATCACACGCGACACGCCGCTGGCGACGCAGGCGCGGGCCAGTTTTTGCGGCAAGGCCACATGCACTTTCTGAAAATCCGACTGCGAGCCATGCAGGATGGCCACTAGGTTGACCACCGCATCGTGGCCGGCCACCAGCTCGGTCAGGGCGGCTTCGTCATGCACATCGGCTTCGAAGACATCAAGCGCGGGCAACATCTGGATGTCCCGGGCGTTGGCCTCCTGCCGGGTGGGCACGGTCACGCGCCACTGCAGTTGCGTGAGTTTTTCGCAAAGATGGCGACCCACAAAGCCGGTGCCGCCCAGAACCAGAATTTTCTTCATGCGCTTATTAAACGCCTTCGCGGCGGCAGATGCAAAACATCAAACATGTTGATAATGATTTTTGCCTGTAGCCCATATCCTGCGGTTCTAAGTAGCTATTAATTTCGTAGCGATTGAGGGGCGATGTAGGTCGCCGTCGCCGCCAGCCTGGGCGCCACGACCTACACGCCATGTGGCAGCGGCTCCAGATAATTCAGGGATGAACATTTTTGAAGCCCTGCGCACCAGCCACGACACCCAGCGCGACCTGGCGGACCACCTGGTCAAAACTGCGGGAGACAGTACGGACCGCGCCGCCTTGTTCAAGGAACTGAAAGCCGAACTCGCGGCCCACGCGGCAGCCGAGGAGCGTTTCTTTTATGTGCCGCTGATTGCGCACGACATGACGCAGGAGCCGTCGCGCCACGGTATTGCCGAGCACCACCAGATGGACAAACTGGTGGCCACGCTGGAAGCCACCGACTTCAGTTCACCGGCCTGGATTGCGGTGGCCAAGGAGTTGCACCACAAAGTCCACCATCACCTGCAGGACGAAGAACAAGGCATTTTTCAGCTGGCCGGCAAGGTGCTGAGTGAGGCGGAAAAACTGTCGCTGGCCAAAGCTTATGAAGGCGAATTTGTCTCGCAGCGCGTAAAAGCCTGATCACGCGTCTGCTGGTTTTGCGCCTGGGTCGGCGGCCAGCAGGGGTGCTGGTTTTTCCGGCAGCCTGACCAGCAGCGGCACCAGCGCCAGTATGGCCAGGGCCAGCAGCGTGGCCAGCAAGGCCGTGAGTTCGCGCCCCAGGCCCGCGGCCACCCCCATGGCGGCGGTCAGCCACAGGCCGGCCGCCGTGGTCAGGCCTTTCACGTCGCCCAGCTTGTCGCCCTTGAGGATGGTGCCCGCGCAGAGGAAACCCACACCGGCGGTGATGCCCTGAATCACCCGGCTCATGTCGTCCGGCCCCATGCCGGTTTGCTGCGACACCAGCACAAACAAGGCCGCACCCATGGCCACCAGCATGTGGGTGCGCACGCCGGCCGCCTGGCCTTTGTGTTCTCTTTCCCAGCCGAGCAAGCCACCCAGCAAGGCCGCCATCAACAGGCGCAAGACCACGCGGGTGGTCTGGGCCAGATCGGGCAGGTCCGAAAATTCGGCGGCCAGGGTGCTGGCAATTTGTTGCCACCAGGTGGGGTTCATCGTGAGGGCTCCTGCGCAAAGGGGAAGCGCTCAATTTAGCTGGTGCGCCCTCAGGAAGACATAGGCGCAAGCCTACAAAACCGCCGGACAAGCGCGCCTTTCATCCGGGTATCAAGCCTTTTAGGCCCCCAGCCCTTGTCGGATGGATGCAAGCAGCTATCAGTTTGGTAGCGAAGCCGGTGCGCCGGCCGCTGCTCGGGGCATTTTTTCGTCAGGCGGTGGCGCACTGGCTTCGCGCAGTCCCACGGTGCCCAGCCGGGCTTTCAGCGATTGCGGCTGGCCGGTCAGCAGGGCGGCTCGTGGCTGCTGGCGCTGGCGGCGTACTGGTTCTGGCTGCAGGTGGTGTGAAACGCACACGCAGGTGGGGCCTGGAATGGACGGGGCAAAAAATGGCACCGCTGCCGGTGCTATGTTCTCAGCCCGGGGTCTGTTGCCCCGGGGTGCCTAACGCTTAAACCGCATTGGATTTTTTGCGCTGTGCCAGGTACAACCCGCCCAGAGCTGCCAGCACCAGCGGCAAACTGTCGGGTTCAGGAACATTGTTGGGATCGCAAGGCGGCTGGTTGGGCTGGCCACACACAATCACGCCGCCGCCGCCTGCAAATCCACCGCCGAGCACCACCGTGTCATCCAAAATATTGGCTGCAAAATTATTGCCATTACCCACGATCAAGGACTGCAACGCACCGAAGCCACCTTCGAAATACGCATGCCATGGTGTCGCGTTGGAAATATCGGTGTTGGTCAAGCCGGGGAACTGCGCGTTACCTTGGACCGTCAGCTGTAACTCGCCGGAATTGGCAATGCCACCCGAGTTGTCACCTTTGACCACCAGCGTGGGCAACAGCGAGGTCAACCAGCCATAACCAATGCTGCTGTTGGCCTGTTCCTGGGTGAAGAGTCCACCGCCTGCCGCCAGATAGTTGTTGATGGCCGTGCCATTTAGATTGACCACGGCCAATTGGATGTCGTTGATGCCGCCAGTTACATTGTTGGCTACCGTAGGCATATAAATGAAACCTGCATTCGACAAATTGACCGCACCCGTGTTGTTGAAGAAGTTGGTGATGTCGGTGGTAGAGGTCAGTTGGGTGGAGGTCCAGCCCGTCAGTCCTGCCAAGCTAAAAGCACTGCTGAACGCGGCGCTGGCCTGACTGCCGTTACAGCCAATACACACCGCATTGGTCTGTCCGTTGCTCACAGCTCCGCCGATATTGCTCATGGCCAGTTGCATGAATTTCCAACCCGTTTGATTGGCTCCTCCCGAGAAGAAACCATGGTCATCCATATCGGTGCCTGCAATGATGATGGGTCCGGCATGGGCCACGCTAAAGCCTAGCACCAGGGCGGTGGCGGCCAGAATTTGCTTGATCTTTTTCATTGTGCTTGCCTTAAATGGTTGTGGTTGGAGGGAGGGAGCCACGGGTAAATAGTTTGGTTTCCCGAACTTTCAAAGCACCCAGAGCAAATTCCGGTCCAGCTTTGTAGAGGTGAAAAATATCCTTTTATTTCAATGGTTTACGTTGATTTTTTGAGATGCCTGGGAGGCGCTTGAATAAGGTTGTGTAAACATATTCGACATTTTTTGCGCATGGTTTGTAGCGTCAAAGTGAGCTGCTGCTGGTCTTGAAGCGCCCGGACATACCGCTGCACACCCATGGCAGCGAAACCGATCTCCGTGACTTCGTGAAAAGCGCAAAGTCAGCGGGGGCACGCGCCGTGATCTGGGCCGTCAGTGTCGTGACACCTTTGCCAGCCTGAAGAAAACCTGCCGCAAACTGGGCATCTCTTTCTGGCTGTACTTGCTTGATCGCGTATCCCTGAGCAACACCATCCCGCCACGGTGGACTCTCATTCGCAACGCTGCGGCTGCTGCTGCTGCTGGCTTGCCTTGAGCTATTGAGAAGTTACTATTTCAGGCCTCTAACCCTTTGGGTTCGGGTGCCGGCAGCTATCAAGTTTGTAGCGAAATAGATGCGCGAGCCGCTGCTCAGGGCATTTTTTCGTCAGGCGGCGGGGCCGAGGCTTCGCGCGGTCCCACGGTGCCCAGCCGGGCTTTCAGCGACTGCGGCTGGCCAGTCAGCAGCTCAGCGTAGTTGGTGGTGTTGGACAACACTTTTTTCACGTAGTCGCGGGTTTCGGCAAACGGCACGTTTTCGGCCCAGATCGCGGCTTCCAGCACCGGCCCGTTGCGTCAGGCGCGCGGCCGGCCGGGACCGGCGTTGTAGGCGGCGGCGGCCAGCGGCATGGCGCCGCCGAAGTCGTCGAGCGCACGTTTGAGGGAGGCCGTGCCGATCACGATGTTGGTGTCGCGGTCGTTGATCTGGTCGGCGGTGAAACTGGTCAACGCAGCCGCCCGGCTGTCCCCTGGGCCGATCTGCGAGCCGGAAGCTCAAGCCCTGCGGTGTCTATGGCGGTAGACCTTTTTCTTGCGCCGCATGCCGGCGTGGCCGAGCGCGGCCACCAGCCAGCCCATGGCCAGCGCGGTCAGCACCGATGAAATTTCAGCCGTGCGGCCGGGCAGGTAGCGCTGGCTCCATTCGCAAGCGAAAGCCAGCGCCGCCACGCACAAGGTCGTGCCCACAAGCACCCAATCCATGCGCGCGGTGCTCCAGATAATGGCGCCGAAACACAGGGCTTCAAAGGCCACCGAGGTCACCGCGGCTTCGATGCTGCCTTCGAGCGACGAGGCGAAAGGCCGCCAATGCATGGCGGTGGGGAAGTCCTGGAATTCATACGGTGCGAGTGCGTAGACCAGGTAGCTCGCCACCGCAATCAGCAGCACCACCATCAGGCGCAGGCGCTCGGGCATGAAATCCGTGGACAGCCACAGGATGAAGCCGCCGGCGATGCCAAACACCACGGCCAGGCCGGGCGACTGGCCGAGCACGACGAATTTGCCGGCCAGCATGCACAGGGTCACCAGCCCCGCCAGTGGCCGCACCAGCCTGCCCACCGAGGCCGAACGCAACAGCTGCGCCAGCGCCTCCAGGCCGATCAGGGTCATGCCCACGTGAGTCCACATGCGGCGCGGTTGCCAGGGATCTTGTTGCCACAGTGACTTGACGTTGTCATAGACCGAAGACACATCGAAGGTGGGAATCAACGGAAACAGTTCGGCGATCACCCAGATGGCCAGCATGAGGACGGCAAAACGGTCGGCGGTGCGCAGCCCCGGGTGGCGCTGCATGACACCGTTCAGCGCCTGGACCGACAGCCTGCCAGCCCACCAGCCCGCCACGTGGCCCGTCATATTGAACACGATGTCGGAGGCCGCGGGCGTGCGCGGCAGGTATTTCTGCAGCCACTGCAGCACGCTGGCCACCACGAGCGCGATCACGAACCAGATCCAGAAATGCGTCCACTGGCGCTGCCGGCCGTCGTAGTGCCAGGCCAGCAGCCAGCCCAGCGGCAGGAACAGCACGATGTTTTCCACCAAATCGATCACACCGACCTGGCCGATGTAGATGAAGTCCTGCGGCTGATCGAAATTCCAGGTCAGCGGATACAGCGAACCATAGGTGATGAGGACCAGCAGAATGCCGACGGCGATGCGGTAGCTGGCCGCACTCGCGCGGGCCGGGTCGCGGTTGGGCTCGGCGGGCTGGCGTGATGACGAGCGAGAAGAATACGATGACGAGGAACGACACCGGCGGCTTTCACCACTGCCGCCGTCTCCCCCGTCCAAACCAATGGGCCGTATGCGCGCATCCGGCGCCGCGTTGTCTTCAGGTTCCATAGACACCCTTCATCGCGTTGTTCAATTCGTCGCCACCTCCGGCATGGCCCGAGCAGAAGCGCCTGCTGCTGGCTTGTCTGGAGTTATTGAGAAATTACCCTTTTAGGTCTCTTGCCCTTTCTGGACGGACGCAAGTAGCTATTGGTTTGGTAGCAAGACCGGCGCGCCAATCGCCGCTCAAGGCATTTTTTCGTCAGGCGGCGGGGCCGAGGCGTCGCGCGGTCCCACGGTGCCGAGTCGGGCTTTCAGCGACTGCGGCTGGCCGCTCAGCAGGGCGGCGTAGTTGGTGGTGTTGGACAACACTTTTTTCACATAGTCGCGGGTTTCGGCAAACGGCACGTTTTCGGCCCAGATCGCGGCTTCCAGCACCGGCCCGTTGCGCCAGACGCGTGGCCGGCCGGGACCGGCGTTGTAGGCGGCGGCGGCCAGCGGCATGGAGCCACCGAAGTCGTCGAGCGCACGTTTGAGATAAGCCGTGCCGATCACGATGTTGGTGTCGCGGTCGTTGATCTGGTCGGCGGTGAACCCCGCCAGGCCGATGTAACGCGCGGTTTCGCGCGCCGTGGCCGGCATCACCTGCATCAGGCCCGAGGCACCGACGCCGGAACGCGCGTCCATGATGAAACGTGACTCCTGGCGGATCAGGCCGTAGACATAAGCCGGGTCCAGGCCGATGTCGCGGCTGCGTTGCAACACGGCGTCACGGAAAGGCGTGGGGAAACGCTGGTCGAAATCCATCTCGGTGCGTGTGCGTTCGCTGGTGTTGATGCAGCGGTCCCAGATCGCGCGGTCGCAGGCAAACTGGGCGGTGGCCAGCAGTTGGCGCTCGCTCATGCCGCCGCGGTCATGCAGGTTGACGCTGTAATTCCACTCGCGCACGCCTTCGGGGCGCAGGCCCATGCCGATGGCATAGACGGCGCGGGTCAGGCCGGGGTGCTGCTGCGCGGTTTCTTTTTCTTCGGGTGTGAGCGGCGCCGGCCGGGCCGGGGTGCTGATTTTCTGGCCCAGTTCTTCCAGGGCCAGCTGTTCGTAAAAACCGCGCACCGACGCAATCGATTGCATCAAGGCCAGGGCCTCGGCGCGTTGCGGCGCGATGGATCCGCCGGCGGCGGTGGCCGGCGCGTTGCTGAGCAGGGCGCGCGCCTTCCAGTAGACCCAGGTCGGGTCCTGGCGGGCGCTCTCGCTCATGGCGTGGATGCCGGACAAGACCAGCGGCCAGCGCGGCACGGGACCGGCGCGCAAGGCGGCGCGGACTTTCCAGCCCAGCATGTCGTCGCTCAGGTCGCTGTCCTTGCTGACCTTGGCAAAGTAGCCCAGCGAGGCGTCCCCGTTCAGGCGGGTCGCGGCCTGCCGGCCGATCGCACCCCAGACCCAGTTGCGTTCTTCTTCCGTGAGTTGCGCGCCCCATTTGTCTTCCAGCATGCGCGCCGCGCCGTCGGCGTCGCTGGTGGCCAGCTTGACCAAGGCCAACACGACGATTTCCTTGCGGACCTTGCTGACCGCCAGTGACTTGGTGGCCAGAAAACGCAGCGGGCTGTTATTCAGCTCGGTCACCAGGTTCAGCGCGTCGGGCGCGATGATCTCGACCGCATCACGTGCGGCGCGCGGTCGGTTGGCTTCGGTCGCCAGCCTGGCCTTGCGCCAGACATCCCGCGCCGTCAGGTTCTTGCTGCCGACCAGGCGCGCGGCGGCACTGGTGCAGCCGTCGCTGGCATCGCGCTGGGCGAACCAGTTGCCGCGCACTTCCTCGGCCAGGCGCGCATCGGCGCCGGGGTTTTTCAGGTGTTCGACCAAGAGCGCATAACAACGCACATCCTTGTCGTCGCCCATGCGGTACTTCGGGTATTCGGCGGCAAAACCGGCCCAGTCGCGGCGCTGGCCCAGCAGCAGCAACCAGTCGTTGCGCAGCCGGTCTTCCTGGTAGGTGCCGGCGTAACGCGCCATGACGTCCTGCACCTCCTGCGCGCTGGCATCGTCCAGCCGGACTTTCAGCTCCCAGTAGGCGGCCCAGGGCTCCAGCGTGTGGCCGCGCGCTTGCGGCAGCAACTGCGCCAGCTTGTTTTTGTCGCCGCGTTTGAAGGCTTTGTTCATCTCCAGCAACACGTCGTCGCCGCGGGAACCGTTGTTTTGTGCCCCTGCCGGCAGGAGGATCAGCAAGAAAGAGAGGCCTGAAATCAGGGTGGTGACAACAAATTTGGATAGCATCGGGACATTATGGACAAATTAACTGCGCGAAAAGCGTTGATCGAACAACGTCTGAACCTGCCCGATCGCCTACAGCGCGCCGATTTGTTGCAGCGGGTGTTGCGGATCTGGCTGATAGGCCGCGAGGACGCGGTGATCGGCGCTTACTGGCCGATCAAGGGCGAGTTCGACCCCTTGCCGGCCTTGTACCGCTGGCAGGAAGACGCCATGCTGGGCGAATCCTTTGAGCCAAAAACACCGTTGACGCCAGATGGGTCTGTGCAGATCGCGACCGAAAGCATGGCCAGCCGCTCGCCGCGCAAGATTGGTTTGCCGGTGGTGGACAAGGTCCATAAAACCCTGACTTTTCACGCCTGGTACCCCGGCTGCCCGATGGAAGAAGACGCCTACGGCATTCCCAAACCCAAGGACACCGAGGTGATTGTCCCGACCCTGCTGTTTGTGCCCTGTGTCGGTTACGGGCCGGGCGGTTACCGCCTGGGTTACGGCGGCGGTTTTTACGACCGCACCCTGGCCACCTTGTTGCCTCAGCCGTTCACCGTGGGCCTGGGTTACAGCCACGGCTGGTTACCCGAGCTGATGCCTGAGCCGCATGATGTGCCGCTGGATACCTTGTTGAATGACGAGGGTGTGGTCTGGCCGAGGTAGTGGCCCCCACGTTCGCTCACTGCGTGTAGCGCTCCGCCCCACTAGGGGGCCGCTGCGCCTGCGGCCCGGCGGAGCCGGTTCCGCGGCCCTGGCTTGCATGAATAGCCCCACGCGCGCTGCGCGTCGCGCTCAATCGATGTTATCCACCGTGTCCGGGTCCGGCATATCGCCGATCGCCTGGCGGGTCAACGCCCCCTGGACCTGCAGCCAGTCGCAAAACGCCTTGACCTCGGGCCGGGCCGCGCTGCGGCTGCCGACGATTAACCAGTAGGCCATGGGCGAGTCCAGCCGCAAGTGGGGCAGCGGCTCGATCAGGTCGCCCGAGGCCAGGCTTTCGGCAATCAGCGGCAGGCGGGCCAGCACCACGCCTTGGCCGGTCAGCGCCGCCTGCACCATCTGGTAGGCGTAGTTGAAATACAGCCAGCGTTTGCCTTCCAGCTTGGGTGTGCCCTGGACCTCCAGCCAGCGTCGCCAGGTCAGCCACTCCATATGGGTGGCGTGGGAGTCACCCGCCTCGATCAATGCAAACTGGGCCAGGTCTTCGGGCTTTTTCAGGCGCGGACTGCTTTTGAGCAGCCAGGGGCTGGCCACCGGCGTCAGCTGTTCGCCAAACAGGCGGATCGCGCCTGAGGACGCCATGCGGCTGGCGGGGCCATAACGCAGCGCAATGTCCAGGTCCGAGGTGTCGAGGTCTATCGCCGCGTCGGACGCATCAATCCGGATGTCCATGTCGGTGTTGTCGCGCTGGAAGGCTTCCAGTCGCGGGATCAGCCACATCGATGCGAAGGAGGCAAAGGTGGTGAGCGCGACACTTTTGCGGCCCGCGCTCTGGCGGATCTGCCGCACCGCGCCGTCTATGCGCTCCAGCGAAGGTGTGACGGCACGCAGCAACAGACCGCCCGCGCCTGTGAGTTCGACCGAGCGGGTGTGGCGGTGAAACAGGCTCAGGCCCACCTCTTCCTCCAGGGTCTGGATTTGCCGGCTCACGGCCGACTGGGTCAGGGCCAGCTCTTCGGAGGCGGCGCGAAAGTTCAGGTGTCGGGCGACCGCCTCGAAGGCACGCAACTGGCCGGCTGAAATCGGACGGGAGCGCAAATGGGTTTGGGAGTGCTGCATCGCCGGGGTTTCCGATTCATGCGTTTATGGAATGAATAGCGTAGCGCGATTTCATTGGACTGCCAAGCCCGGGACAACGATCATGCATAGCCTCCCAACGGATTTTTGATGGAGAAAAGCCATGAACCCCCTGAACAAGCACAGCTCGCAATCGTTGACCGGCACAGACGCGGTGGCGGGCTGCTGGAAGCTGGGCGATGGCCGGGCGCTGACCCTGCGGCCGACCGAGTCCGGTGTGTTGCGTATTGCGCATGGCCGGGTGTGGATCACCTATAACCACGCGCAGCAGGACGACGGCGTGCGCGGCGGTGACCACTTCCTGGGCGCGGGCGACGATCTCAAGCTCCTGCCTGGTCAGGTGCTGGTGATGGAGTCCTGGGGCGCGGCCAAAAACTCGGCCGCTTATTTCAGCTGGGACCCCTTGCCCGCCAGCGCAGGCATGGCCATCAGCCCCGCAACGCGCCGCGTCCTGGCCGTCAGCGGCGTGGCTCAGCCGCTGCGTGACTTGCGTGAGGCCCTGGGTTTGGCGACCACGGCGTCGGGCCGCCTGGTCTTGGGGCTGGCCGGTTTGGCCGGGGCCGCCTTGTCGGTGCTGGTCCCCCGGTTTGCTATTGATTTTGTAGCTGGTCGTGGCCGTACTACCTTGGCTACACGTGTTTTCAAGGCACAAGCCAGCGACAGCCGGGCCCACTGCGCCATCAACTGAGGCGACTCCATCGCGTCTTCGGGCGCGCTGTAGTAGTTGAGCCGCATTGGTTTGTTTTTGGCCATATACACAAAAGGCGCGCAGCCCGCCGCTTCAAACAAATGGCGGGTGTCCTCGCTGGCCTTGAGCCAGAGCAGCTGGCCCTGGCCCAGGTCGGCGATCAGCGCAATCGTCAAGCCCTCCGTGCTGATGCCGGCGCCGCCAAACATGCGGCGCGCCGTGCACGGCCCCACGCTGGCAAGCAGTTCGCAGCAGTAGCTGGTAAAAGAAGGATCCGCAGGCATGGCGCTACTTTAGCGTGCGGCGGCCGTGCTTCACAATAGCGCATGGCCAGACCCAAATCCGCGACCCACGAACTGCAACGTGAAGCCATTCTTGATGTGGCCGCCCAATGTTTTGCGCAGCGCAGTTATATGGCTGCCAGCATGAACGACATCGCCGCGGCCTGCGGTACCTCCAAGGCCAGGCTCTACCACTACTACGGCAGCAAGGAAGCCATTTTGTTTGACCTGCTGGACCGCTACACCCAGCGCCTGCTGGCCACCATAGGCCAGACCGAAGCCAGCGCCCAACGCAAAAACCTGGACGACCGCGCCACCTTGCATGAGTTGATCCGCAACTTCCTGGATGAATACGAAACGTCGGCCACACGCCACAGCGCGTTGCTGGGCGACACCAAGTTTCTCGGCGATGTGCAGCGCGAGCTGATCCTGGACCGCCAGCGCGACGTGGTGTCGGCCATGACCCGCTTTCTGCAACGTGCCTATCCGCAACGCATCACCGCGGCCAACCAGACGGCGGTGACCATGATGTTGTTCGGCATGATCAACTGGACCTTCACCTGGATGCGGCCCGATGGGCCCATGAGTTACCGCGCCTTCTCCGAAGAGGTGATTGCCATGCTCGAGCGCGGGCTCGCCAGCTGAGTGGTACTGATTTAACTATTCGTAATAAGTTACGTATAGTAGAATTATTCGACCTAACCACGATTCAAGGCCGACGCTTGTTCGGTCAACTACGGAGACCCCATGTCCAAAGCTTTCGCCTCGCAGTCCGACCTGACGGACAAAATAATCACGTTTGAGCAACTCAGCGCCCACTGCTGGGCCTACACCGCCGAGGGTGACCCGAACTCCGGCGTGATCATTGGTGACAAGTTCATCATGGTCAGCGATGCCACGGCCACACCGGCGATGGCGCAGGATTTGATTGCCCGCATCCGCACGGTCAGCGACAAACCCATCAAATACGTGTTGCTGACCCACTACCACGCGGTGCGTGTGTTGGGCGCCAGCGCCTACATCGCCGAAGGCGCGACCGAAGTGATCGCCAGCCAGGGCACCCACGAACTGATCATTGAACGCGGCGCCGAAGATATGCAAAGCGAAATGGAGCGTTTCCCGCGCCTGTTCCGCAATGCCGAAAGTGTGCCCGGCCTGACCTGGCCCACGATGGTGATTGCCGGCGGCGACCCGGTCCAAGGCGAAGTGCCCGGCAAGCTGGTGGTGGATTTGGGCGGCGTCCGGGTGCAGATCTGGCATCCCGGCCCGGGCCACACCCGCGGCGACACCATTGCCTGGGTCGAAGAAGAAAAAGTGCTGTTCTCCGGCGACCTGGTCGAATACAACGCCGGTGTATACACCGGTGATGCCCAGCTCGAAGAGTGGCCGGCCACGCTGGAAGCGCTGCGTGCACTCAAGGCCGAGGCCATCGTGCCCGGCCGCGGCGAAGCCATGAAAGGCGCGGCCGAAGTGAACAAGGCGATTGATTACACCAAACAGTGGGTGGAGACCTTGTACCGCTGCGGCCAGGAAGCCGCTGCCGCCAAGATGGACCTGAAAACCGCCATGGCGCATACCCGCAAAAGCATGGACCCGATTTTTGGCCAGGTTTTTATTTACGAACACTGCCTGCCGTTTGACGTGAGCCGTGCTTACGACGAAGCCAGCGGCATCAAAAATCCGCGCATCTGGACGGCCGCGCGTGACCAGGAAATGTGGGCGGCGCTGCAGGCCTGAGTGAACTGATGGGGCCTTACAAACGCTGGCCGGCCAGCGTTTTGACGTCCTGCTCATAACCCTTCAGGGTTTGAACCGCCTGGGCACGTTGCATGGCGCTGGTGCTGTTGTGTAGGGCTGCAAACATCTTGCAGGTGTCGCGTGTCAGTCGGTCCTGGTAGCTGCGGAAGGCCGGATCGGGCGAGTTCAGTGATCTTTCAAAATAGGCCCGGATCGCCGGCTGGGCTTGTTGGGTCGTGGACGGGCTGGCGACCAACGGCGCCAGTGTCTGCAAGGCGTCCTGCTGGCGGCGCTGGTGTTCGGCCAGCGACAGCTTGGCATCAAACACCGATTGCGCAATGTAGCTGCGGATCACCGCCAGCTGTTTGACTTCCAGCGGGCCGTACAAGGTCTCCGCGCGGCTGACGGTCTTTTTCACACGTTTGTCGAGCAGGGCTTGCGGAGAACCCTCCAGAAAGTCGCGCCTGTAGGCGGTGTTGAGCTTGGAGAATTTGCGTTTCAGGTGGTCCAGCTGTTCCGGCGCCAGGGTGGGGGCCAGCTCGCTCACCACCGCTTCGCTGCGCTCCGAAATCGCCAGCAGTTTGCCGCGCACGTCCTCGACCAGGCTGCAGACCTGGGTTTCATCCAAGTCACCCGGCAGCAAGGCCTGCCATTTTTTCAAGGCCTCGATGTAGGTCGGCAACTGGGTGTTGCGGTGCCACTGGTGCACCTGGACCAGTTCTTCCCGGACCCGGGTGGTTTGTGTTTCGCTGAAATCAAAATAGCCGTCGAGTTGCCAATACGCCAACTCATGGGCCTGGTTGTAGGCGATTTTTACCGCGCTGCAGGCTTGCAGCAGAAACAGCAGCGCCAGCAGGCCGATAATTCGCCAGGGTTTTCCAAATCGCGCAGCGCGCGCTCCCCCGAAAAAATGCACAGGAAATTTCATGGCAATTTCAGTTCCAGTTGATGTCGTCATCATGGCCGCCGGCAAAGGCACGCGGATGAAAAGCAAACTGCCCAAAGTGTTACACCGTTTGGGCGGCCGTGCGCTGCTCCAGCATGTTCTGGATTGTGTGGTGCAACTGTCGCCGCGCCAAGCGGTGGTGGTGACCGGCCATGGCGCGCCGCAGGTGGAGGCCGGGGTGTCTCCAGGTGCGGGTGCGCTGGCCCTGTCGTTTGTGCGCCAGGAGCCGCAACTGGGCACCGGCCACGCCGCGCAGCAGGCCGTGCCCTGCCTGCCTGACGACGGCATTACCTTGATTCTGAACGGCGATGTGCCCTTGATCGAAGCGACCACCTTGCGCGGCCTGCTGGCCGACTGCGGCGGCACACGCCTGGCGCTGTTGACCGTGGATATGCCAGACCCGAGCGGTTACGGCCGCATTATTCGCCAGGGCGAGGCGGTGCAAAGCATTGTGGAGCACAAGGACGCGTCGGCGCAGCAACACGAGATCCGCGAGATTTACACCGGCGTCATGGCCGTGCCGAATTCACGTCTGAAAAGCTGGCTGTCCCGTCTGGGCAATGACAACAGCCAGGGCGAGTATTACCTGACCGACATCGTCAAGCTGGCCGTGTTGGACGGCGCCGAGGTGGTGGCCACACGTATCGGCGACAAGGTGCAGGTCGACGGCGTCAACAGCCCGCTGCAACTGGCCGAGCTGGAGCGTGCGTTCCAACTGCGGTTGGCGACCCGGCTGATGGAGCAGGGCGTGCGTATCAGCGACCCGGCTCGTTTCGACGTGCGCGGCACATTGGTCTGCGGCCAGGACGTGGAGATTGATGTCAATTGCGTGTTTGAAGGCCAGGTCACATTGGGCGACGACGTGCGGATTGGCGCCAACTGCTGCATCGCCAACGCCACCATCGCCGCCGGCGCGGTGATTCATCCCTTCACCCATATCGACGGCGAAAAGCTCGGTGTGTCTGTCGGCGAAGGCGCGCTGATTGGCCCGTTCGCCAGGTTGCGCCCGGGCGCGCAACTGGGTGCCGAGGTACACATCGGCAACTTTGTCGAAGTCAAAAACGCCACTCTGGCCAAAGGCGCCAAGGCCAACCACCTGGCCTATCTGGGCGACGCCACCGTGGGTGAGCGTGTCAACTACGGGGCCGGCAGCATCACCGCCAACTACGACGGCGCCAACAAACACCGCACGGTGATCGAGGCCGACGTGCACATAGGCAGCAACTGCGTGCTGGTGGCGCCGGTGACCATAGGCGCGGGCGGCACCGTGGGCGGCGGCTCCACCATCACCAAAGACACGCCGCCGGGCGCCCTGAGCGTGGCACGCGGCAAGCAGGTGAGCCTGGCCAATTGGACACGGCCGGTCAAGAAAAAAAAGTAGCCGTGCTCGGCAGCGCCTGCGGGTGTTGCTTGGGTTGCTATTAAATATATAGCTGTTTATGCCCGTTCCTATTGGGCTAGAGGCAGATTTGGCTCAAATTTTGAGCGTTTGACGCTGAAAAACGCCTTCACGTTGCGCACGTTGGCGTCACTGGTGAACAGGCGCTGCGCCAGCGCCAGGTAAGCCGGCATGTCGCGCACATGCACCACCAGCACAAAGTCCGGCCCGGGCGAGACGCGGTAACACTGCTGCACCGCCGCGTCTTGCACGGCGCGGGTTTCAAAGGCTTCGAGCTGCTCGGCGCCCTGGCGGTCCAGCGTGATCTCGGTGATGGCCGTCAGCCCGTGGCCCAGGGTGGCGGCCATTTTTTCCAGCGACAACACGGCGATTTGCCGCTCAATCAAGCCCGCCTCCTGCAGGCGTTTGATACGCCGCAAACAAGTGGGCGGCGAGACATGCACCAGCGCGGCCAGCGCCTGGTTGGACAGCGAGGCGTCACGCTGCAACTGGTCCAGGATGCGCAGGTCGGCGATATCCAGCACCAGGCCGGGTGGGGCAGTTTGTGAATTCATTCGCGATTTGTTGGATGAATATGAAATATATCTATATTGATGATAATTTATGAAATTAAATTACAAAAATAAAACAATTTAGATTATTTATTTTTCATAAGCCTCATTACCATCGGCATTCGTTTTCAATAAAGGCTCATCATGTGTGGCATCGTCGCTTCAGTTTCCACCCGCAATATTGTTCCCATCCTGGTGCAAGGCCTGCAAAGGCTGGAGTACCGCGGTTATGACTCCTGCGGCGTCGCGGTGTATGCCGACGGCCTGAAACGTGCGCGCAGCACCTCGCGTGTGGCGGAGTTGATGGCGCAGGTGAGCGCAGACAAACTTGAAAGCGGCACCGGCATTGCCCACACCCGCTGGGCCACCCACGGCGCGCCGGCGGTGCACAATGCCCATCCTCACTTCAGCCACGGTGCCGGCGACGCCGCCCTCAAGCCCGGCAAGGTGGCGCTGGTGCACAACGGCATCATTGAAAACCACGACGAATTGCGCGCCGCCTTGCAGGCCAAAGGGTATGTGTTCGTCAGCCAGACCGACACCGAAGTGATCGTGCACCTGATGGACAGCCTGTACGACGGCGATTTGTTCGAAGCGCTCAAGGCCACCACGCGCCAGTTGCATGGCGCTTACGCGATTGCCGCGTTTTGCAAAGACGAGCCGCACCGCGTGGTGGGCGCGCGTGCAGGTTCCCCGCTGATCCTGGGTGTGGGCAAGGAGGGCGGTGAAAACTTTCTGGCCAGCGACGCGATGGCGTTGGCCGGCGTGACCGACCAGATCCTGTATCTGGAAGAGGGCGACCTGGTGGACATGCAGCTCGGCAAATACTGGGTCATAGACCGCGAGCACAAGGCGGTGCAGCGCGAGGTCAAAACCGTGCAGGCGCACAGTGGCGCCGCCGAACTCGGCCCCTACCGCCACTACATGCAGAAAGAAATTTTCGAGCAACCGCGCGCCATCGGCGACACGCTCGAAGGCATCAAAGGCATTGTTCCGGAGCTGTTTGGCGACGACGCTTACCGCGTCTTCAAGGACATCGACTCGGTGCTCATCCTGGCTTGCGGCACCAGTTATTACAGCGGTTGCGCGGCCAAGTACTGGCTCGAATCGATTGCCGGTATCCCGACCCAGGTGGAAGTCGCCAGCGAATACCGTTACCGCACCTCGGTGCCTAATCCGAAATCGCTGGTGGTCACCATCACACAGAGTGGTGAAACGGCCGACACACTCGCTGCGCTGCGCCACGCCCAGTCGCTGGGCATGAAACACACGCTGACGATTTGCAACGTGGCGACCTCCGCCATGGTGCGTGAGTGCAAGCTGGCCTACATCACGCGTGCTGGCGTCGAGATTGGTGTGGCATCCACCAAGGCCTTCACGACACAACTGGCGGGCCTGTTTTTACTGACGCTGGCGCTGGCGCAAAGCAAGGGCCGGCTCAGCGAGGACGAAGAAGCCGCTCACCTCAAAGCCATGCGCCACCTGCCGGCGGCCCTGCAAGCCGTGCTGGCCCTGGAGCCGCAAGTCATCAGTTGGGCCGAAGACTTTGCCAGGATGGAAAACGCGCTTTTCCTGGGCCGTGGCCTGCATTACCCCATCGCCCTCGAAGGTGCGCTCAAGCTCAAGGAAATCAGCTACATCCACGCCGAGGCCTACCCGGCCGGCGAACTCAAACACGGCCCGCTGGCGCTGGTCACCAGCGCCATGCCGGTGGTCACGGTGGCGCCCAATGATGCGCTGTTGGAAAAGCTCAAGAGCAACATGCAGGAAGTCCGCGCCCGCGGCGGTGTGTTGTACGTGCTGGCCGACGCCGACACCAAAATTGAAAGCAGTGAAGGCATCCACGTGATTCGCATGCCTGAACACTACGGTGCACTGAGCCCGCTGTTGCACGTGGTGCCGCTGCAATTGCTGGCTTATCACACAGCAGTTGCGCGGGGCACCGATGTTGATAAGCCGCGAAATTTGGCGAAATCGGTGACAGTGGAGTGAGTGGTTTTTCGCGGTCTATTTCTTGTTCTGCGCAATTAAAGTCGTAAACAGGTTATTAAAGTCGTAAACACGGCTCTAGCATCCATGCGGGTTTGCGGGGCGTTGGATTTTGGAGACGATTTCCTAAAATCGTAAACACACGGGGCAAGAGAGCAATGCGAACGGCTTCTGTGCAGCGATAGAACCAATTCGCTCTGTCGTGCTCGAGCCGTGTGCGTCACCACTCCACATGGTCAACATCAGAATTTTTGGGGTTGCTGGTCAACGATTACCGGCACGGATGGTCAACTAGGCCGGAATACGCAGGAGTGATCGGTAAAGCCTTCGTGCTTCTTCCACTTGTAGCCCGTCTGCCAGTGATTCCGTGAGCACAAGGTCAGCACCGATGCAGGCCCTTCAACTGCGCATCAGGATGGCGGCGAGAACAAAGCCTGCCATCCACAACGTTTCGACCAGCAGCAGCACAAAGGGCCGCCAGCCGGCGCGGGCCAGTTGCCTGAAGGACGTCTTCACGCCCAGCGCCGCAATGGCAACGACCAAACAGGCGCGCGAGACGTCGTTGAGGCCAGTTTGCACCGCCGCGGGGACACCGCCCACGGAGTTGATGATGACCAGGGCCACGAACACCCACAGAAACCACGGCACCAGGGCCTGCTTGGCGTCGGCGGACGAACTCTCGCTCGCCTCGCGCTGCCGCTTGAACAGGCTGGACACCACGACCACCACCACAGCCAGCATGGAGACGCGGAACAGCTTGACGATGGTGGCGTAGTCGCCGGTCTCCGGGCTCAGCATGTACCCGGCGCCGACGACCTGGGCTACGTCATGAATGGTGCCACCCAGAAACAAGCCAGCCAGCTCGGGCGGCAGATGCAGCAGCTTGGCAATCAGGGGGTAAATCACCATGGCCAGGGTAGACAGCACGGTCACGGTCACCACCACCATCAGGGTGAAGCGCTCACTCTCCTTGTTGCGCGGCAACACCGCCGAGATCGCCAGCGCGGCCGACGCGCCGCAGATGGCAACCGCACCGCCGGACAACACCGCTTGCGCACGGTTCAGGCCCAGACGACGTCCCAGCAGCACCCCGCACAGCAATGTGGTCACGACGGCGGCGATGACGATGGCCGCCGTGCTCCAGCCCAGGCCTGCAATTTGACTTGCCGTGATACGCGCACCGAGCAGGCCGACGCCCAGTCGCAACACGGTGCGCGAACAAAATTCGATACCTGGCCTGGTGTGGGCGTCATGGCTGAGGTAATGAAAAGCCACACCAAAGAACAGCGCATACAGGAACTGGGGGCCGCCGTGTAGCGTGGACACCAGGGTGGCGGCCATGGCAATCACCCCGGACAAGGCGGTGCCCGGGAGAAGTTGCAGCAGGTGCGGCGGCATCCAAGCGGGGTGGGCGGTATCGGCGGCCGACGTTGACGACTGGAAATTAAACACAGGCAAATCTCTTTCGAACTGCGCATGTGGCGTGCGCGTGGGAGGATGAAGGCCCTCAATGAATTAGATAATAGGTAAAAGTCATGAAGATAAAAAGCGGATAATATTGTTCAGAATGATCGATAAATCAGATCAGTATTCATTCCAGCGTCTGCGCCTTAACCTGCGTCAGCTCGAAGTTTTTCTGGCCACGGCGCGCGGCGGCAGCACACGTGCGGCGGCCGACCGGATCGCACGTTCACAATCTGCGGCCAGCACCTCGTTGGCCGAACTCGAGGCCGCGCTCGGTGTCGAACTGTTCGACCGCATCGGCCGACGCCTGCTGCTCAACGAGAACGGTCGCGCGCTGTTGCCCAAGGCCCAGGCGCTGCTCGAACAGGCGGCCGAAGTGCAAGCCCTGTTCACGGACGAACACGCCGCACCTTTGCGCGTGGCGGCCAGCTTCACGATCGGCGAATACCTGTTGCCAAGCCTGGTGGCGCAATGGACGCAGTTGCACCCCAAGAGCCAGATCCATCTGCGCATAGGCAATACCCGCGAAGTGATCGCTGCGGTGGTGGGTCTAGACGTCGACATCGGCTTCGTCGAAGGGTCGCAGACACATTCCGACTTGGTCGTGCGCCCCTGGCTGGATGACGAAATGGTGATCCTCGCTGCTCCTGGCCATCCGCTGGCGGATCGCTGCGCGACGGCCCGCCAGTTGGCCGAGGCCACCTGGGTACTGCGGGAACATGGTTCCGGCACGCGTCAGATCGCGGATGAATGGCTGCTGAAAAACCTGGGGCAGGTCCGCGTCGGCTTCGAACTTGGCAGCACGGAGGCGATCAAGCGCGTGGTGGCGGCGAGCGACGGACTGGGCTGCCTTTCGCGCTACGCGGTGGCGCAAAGCGTGGCAGACGGGCACTTGATCGAACTGCAGACCCGCCTGCCCAAGGCAAATCGCAAACTCGCCATTGTGCTGCACCGCGAAAAGCGGCTGGGCCGCGCGACCACAGACTTCCTGGCGCACTGCCGCGCCGCCGAGCAAGAGGGCACCGGCTGAGGTACAAGCTGGAACCGAAGCCGCTTGCTGGGTTGCGGTGGTGGCCTCGCGCGTGGCCACCGTCAAGTAGTCGTGCTGATGGCCGACCGCAGCCACATGCCTGGATCTTCCAGGATTCCCGGACTGCTGTGCGACGAAGACCTGCTCGACGGTCAAACCGATGTTGGCCAATGAGCCTGCTAGCCATCGCCAGTCCTTATGGCAACAGAACCCCTAGAGCCCTTGGGTTCTGCTGCAACGTATCTGTATTGGAGCAGGCCAGTTGTCGCGCTCGTTCTCCTATTGAGCACAGCAATTCGAGCGCTCTATCCGCAGCTTTCGCACCTCCGTCCATGTCTCCACGGACGAACAGCGGACGAAGCTCCTCAATTTCTTCCAGTTGCGCGATCAACTCAGGCTCCGCAAGCTTGTACTTGCGAAGGATGCTGACCATGCACATGGATGCATGCACCATGTCTTCTGACACCTGATTTACGCCGAGTTTATGCAGGACAAAGTTGACCCAGTGTGTACCTGCCAGCATGGCTGCCTCAATCCGAATTTCCCAGTCCGAGTCAGTGAGCTTGGCAAGCGATTGTTCAATTCGTTCGGCTTTGTCGCGGTGATTTTCTGGGCTCATGGATGTCTCTCTTGGCGGACCAATGCTTCGTAGACGGTGATTGCTTGCAATAGCGCCAGATTGCAGTCATCGACAATCGTTGGAGTGGGCGTGCGGTCGCCGCGCAAGCAAGGATCACGGTGCTCTTCCAGTGCATGTAATGCTGCTTCCAGGCGCTGGATGGGCTCTGGCATGTCGCCAGGAATGGCGGGCCAGCCGACATGACTGACATCACCCGGACCGCGCAGTTCCCTGCGGTAGCTTCCGTCACTCTGCGGTACGACGTGGACACCGGGGATCGTGGAAAAAACGCGATCTTCACTGGTCAATCCTGTCGCATGCAGCGAAGCGTTCCAGATGTTGGTTCCCGTTGTCAGACAGGTCCAGTACCAGAGTTCAAAGTCTTGCAGAGGGTCGAGTCGATCGCGGAGTTGCAGAAGGCGACCGATCTTGTCAACGTGAGAGGTAATCTTCATGGGCGCTCACTCTGGCTTGATATTTCCGTCTACGACGACCTTCCGCCAGGCAGCCAGGTCATTCGTTATCAATTGCGTGAATGCTTGACGGCTCACAGGCGTTGCAGGCGGGATATTCAGCTCGCGAAGTGATTCCGCGAACTCTGGCTGTACCAACTCATGGTTGATGGCTGCATGCAGACGCTCAAGCAACTCCGTTGGCGTATTCTTTGGTGCAAAAACACCTTGCCAACCCGTGGCGGTAAATGGATAGCCCTGCTCGGAAAGTGTTTTGACCTCAGGCAATTTAGGGCTGCGAGCTGTTCCCGACAATGCGATGCCGCGCAGCTTCCCTTGCGCAATAAAGCCCAACGGCGAAACGACGTCAATCCAGCCGATAGGAATCACGCCGGCGATGATATCCGTCAGCAACGCTGGCGATGATTTATAGGGGACATGATTGATGGTCAGACCGGTTCGTTGCTTGAGCCACTCCATCGTCAGGTGTCCATTCGAACCGATTCCCCAACTTCCATACGATTGATATTTTTTCGGGATCGCTTCGCAGCAGGGCAACCAGTTCAGGGAGCGTCTTCGCAGGCACAGAAGAGTGCACTGCAAGCAGCACGCCACCAACTGCAGAGAGTGCCACGGGCTCCAGGTCGCGCAAGGTTTTAACCGAAAGGTCTGGACTCAGTGCCTCAGACATCACCATTGACGATGCCGTGCTATGCAAAATCGTATAGCCATCCGGTGCTGCAGTTTTAACCGCGAGGCTACCAATCAATCCATTCGCGCCCGTGCGATTGTCTATGACAAATGGCTGGCCCAGTGTTTTTCCAAGGTTGGTGTAGAGCTTGCGCGCCATCGCGTCCAGCAGCCCGCCGGCGCCACCTGGCACGATGACTTTAATGGGACGTGACGGCCAGCTGTTGCCAGCCTGAGCACCAGCCCAATTGCTCACCAGGGATGCGGCCGCTCCGAGGACGAGCGCTCTACGGTTCAGTGATGTCATCATCTATTCCTTCCTTGATCAATGCACATGGGTACGCATCTCCCCGGATGCACCTATTTGACTTTGATGCCCCTGGTACCAGGGCTGCTTGCGTGGAAGTCGAATTCCCGCGCTTGCTGGGTGTAGCTGCATCCGGCTTGTGTCCGCCCAGCAAATGCTGGGCGATCCATACAGCATGTGATGCCAATGCCCCCAGGGGCTTCAGTCCGGCTTGCGCAGGAAGCCCTGGTTGCCTCCCTTGCGATTGGGCGCAAAGCCATTTTCCTGAAGCGTCTGGTCCGCCGTTTCGTAGAAGACACCGATCTTCAGAATCTCGCGAGCCTGCTGTCCTGTCGCAATCGGACGACCAAATTCGCCGGCGATACGCACCAATTGCTTGATCTGATCGACGGAGCTGGCCTTGCCCGTGCGGGTCTGGTTCCAAAGCACGTCCTCAATGCCGCAACGCACGTGCAGGCCCAGGGCCATGCCGATCATGTTGATGGGCAGCACATTAAGCACCGAGCTTTCCACCGTGATCACGGCGTTATCGGGCGCAGCGCGCAGGAAGTTGGCCAGGTTGTAGATATTGGCCTGATCCATGCCGCCGCTGATGGCCACCCAGTTCATCACCAGTGGGCCCTTGTAGACGCCGCGGCGAATCATCCGCTCAATCGTTTCGAAGCTGTTGATGTTGTAGCACTGGAAGGCGCTCTGGATGCCTGCTTTACTCAGACGCCGGATGTGCTCTTCGGCCCAGCTGGGGTTCGAGGGCACGATCATGTCCTTGTAGGTGGCATAGAGGTTCGGGAATCCGCGCGAAACGCCACGGAAATCATCTTCGCCCGCATGCTCGGTCACATTCATCTGTGTGGTGTTGACGGTGACCGTCACCTGGTCGGGCGTAGGCGTGAGTTCGGCCAGCATGTGGCGTGTGTCGTCGCTCAGCCACTTGGCGGCCGAGCCATCATCTTCGGGTGCGAAGCTGATGGAGCCACCCACCTGGATCACCATGTCGGGCACCGCCTTGCGCACCCCGGCGATCAGCTCATTGAACATGGACAGACGCTTGCTGCCCTTGCCATCGGCTTCACGCACGTGCAAGTGCAGCACGGTGGCACCGGCTTCGTAGCAATCCACCGCCTTCTGGATCTGCTCTTCCATGGTGATGGGGATGTCTTCCGGAAAGTCCGAGGGAATCCAGCCCGGCGCATAGGGCGCGGCGGTGATGATCAGGGGCTGCTGGTTCTCAGGATACAGGTGGCCGTCAAGGAAGTTCATGGTGCTGGGTCTCCAAGTGGAAAGGTGAAGGTCGAGAATCTCGAACTGGATGAAAGCTTTGGGATTAATTTGTAGCGAGGAAATTAATCATCTGACTTTGCACCGTGCTTCACTTAACTTTTCATGTCTTTGACTTTGCATTTCATGACAGAAAAGTCTGAAAAAAAAAGCACGCCATCAACAGCTGGCAGGCCTGAATGAAGCCTGAAGCTGTCTGGCTTGGCCGAGCGCTATTGCGCGCCAGTCATGCGGTTTGGACCACTGGGGTAATCTTTTGTGAGGCGGGGGATGCCAGCACGCGGGTCAAGCTCAAGCCGGTGGCGATGCGCTTGCCGGTGATTCCGTTGGCGGCCTGACTGGCACACCGCTAAAAGTTGGCCCAGGGTGAGGCCGACAAGGGCTAACGCACGCCGCAGCTGCGGTAGTTTGCGAAGGCCTTTGCACTGCAAGCTTAGAAATTAGCGTGTGAGAGTTCGTGAATGAAGTCTTCTGCCTGTGGCCACGCGCCATAACCTGAAGCTGGATTCAAATGTCCGACGGCACCGAGTTCGACGAAGCGACTTCCCCATGCTTGTGCAAAGTCGCGGGCCCGTTCGAGACGAGTGAGATGATCGTTGCTGCTCGCTGCAACGATACTGGGGAACGGCAATGCGGCGCGAGGTATCGGTAGCCAGCCATGGCTCTTCAGTTCGTCGTTCGTTGGATAACCCGCCGGCATGGGCGTCTCGAGATCTGCAGGCGCTGCCAGCAGCGCGCCACGGACCCTGCGTGTGGCGCGCTGGCTTGCCCAATGGGCAACCATCATTGCGCCTGCGCTGTGTGCCACGATGATCACTGGCCCATCAATGGCGGCCAAAGTGCTGTCTATGGCATCGACGCGAGCAGCGCAGCTAAGTTTTTCATGCTCGAGTGGCGCGACACTGCGCACCTTAGGCAGCTTTGCTGCAAGCAGCGTCTGCCAGTGGTTAGCTACATATTCACGCAGTCCAGGGACAATCAGAATCGTTGGTGTGATTGAGTTCATGTTGGTTAGGTGTGCAAGAGATCATCCATGATGGACGTCTGTTTTTTTGGACTACGGCGATGTGGCTCACGGAAGGCCCCGGTCTTTGAAAGAAACGACGTGACACCTCAGCGTCAAGATGCGGATTTCCATTGCCTGCGACGAGTTCCTGGAAACCGCGCCTGAGGTGACGTCACTGAGTTTTTTCTTGAGTGCGCAAGTGACTAGTTTTTCCTGGATGGTGTTGCTCCATCGAAATTTAGAGAACCACCGCGGGCGTTGCGTGGAAGTCCTGGATCATGGTTGCGAATCCCTCATCGCAGCGTGGCTCGACGGGCCAAGTGTCATGACAATGAACTGTGTATGCTTGACAATACATGACAAGCAATTTGCATTTCGCGTCAATTTCTCTATGCCAATGTCTTCCCTTGTTCGTGCTGCGTGCCTGACCAACTACAGCGCGGTCGCTCGTGCCTCGGGCTTAACGCCGGCCCGCATGCTCCTGGATGCGGGGCTCAGCCCGAGCGTGCTTGAGCAACCGGATCTCATGATCCCCGTGGACCGTTTCGGGCAACTGTTACAAGCTTCTGCCACCCAGTCCGGGAACGAAAGTTTCGGACTCTGCATGGCCGAGTCACGCTTGTTGTCCAATCTTGGTGCGGTAGGACTCCTGATCCGCGACCAGGCAACCTTGCGCGACTCGCTTGATGTGCTGATGCGTTACCAGGTGATGCTGAATGGCGCCCTTGCGCTGACCATCGAAGAGCGTGACGGCGTGGTCATTATTCGCGAGGAGCTCATGGCTGGCCGCATGCATCAGCCCACACGCCAAAGGGTTGAACTGGCATTGGGGGTCATGGTGCAGTTGATACGCCAGTTTCTGGGCGCCAACTGGCAGCCGCGGCGCGTGTGCTTCATGCACTCTGCGCCGCGCGACCTGGGTGCGCATACACGCTTGTTTGGCCGTTGCGTCGAATTCGACTACGAATTCAACTGCATCGTCTGCGCGAAGGCCGATCTTGATTCTCGCAACCCGTCTGCCGATCCTGCGATGGCGCGTTACGCGCAGCAGTTGATAGATTCTTCAGGGCCCTCGCAGGCGGCGTCTATGCTGGACGATGTTAGACGCACCATCGTGCTGTTATTGCCGAGCGGCCGTTGCAGCATTGAAAATGTGACGGAGCACTTGGGTGTTTTGTGCCGTACTGTCCAGCGACGCCTCGCGGAACAGGAGCAGAGCTTTTCTTCAATCGTTAACGACATCCGCAAGGAACTTGCCGTACGTTATGTCCTTGAGAGCGAACGGCCATTAACAGAAGTGGCCGCGCTGCTGGGGTTCTCTGCGCCGAGCACCTTCTCGCGCTGGTACAAAACACAGTTCGGCAGTAGTGCGAAAGAGAGCCGGGCGGCCCTCGCTGTCGCTCGTCGGCGAGCGGAGCCGCCACGGTCCCGTACGTGACAATTTTCGAGGTTGCACCTGTCGTCTTGAAGGGTTAGCTGATTTAGGCATCTACGCTTTGGAAGCGGTTCGGAATTTTTGCAGACTCATCGAACTTGGCTGGGGATAAAAAAATCCACCCCTGACATTGGCCAAGAGACGTTTGCCGATATGGCGCCGCGGTTGCGCGGCCTGCGTATTCCGCCTGTGCGATGCCGGCCGCGGTGAAGTACTGCCGGCGCATTGAATAAAGATTTTTCTTGTTGAGTGACGCATCGTGCTTCGCGGTGGGCACGGTCTGATGACCGCGCTGTCAGCGCATGGCCATGACAAGAAGGCCTTGATCAACGGTTTCTAAGCTGCTCCCCGTCCTCGGTTCCAGCAAGCCTGTCGATTCCCAGCCAGAGGAACCCACCAAGCTCGGACATTCCCAGTTAAATCCAACCTCAGCACAAACCCTAGTTCACTGCTTACCCAAGTCTTTCTGTCATGAAATGCAAAGTTGAAGACGTGGAAAGCTAAGTCAAATGTGTAGGACGACCAGATGATGCATTTGACGCTTTCAGGCATCAATTGCTTAAAGGAGATAGGTATGCATTTTATGAACGGCGCTCTGCTCTCTGAAAACCAGGCGCCTCTGGTCATTCAATCCGTGGCCTACGGACCGCCATGGCTGTCAGGTGATTCCGACCATATTCCCGTGACGACGACAGTGATTTATCTGGCCATGAGGGCAGGCCGATAAATAGTGAGATCAATCAGCGTTATGCGCTGGATAGAGCGACTCAGGGGTATCGTGATCTTGAAGACCGTGAAAAGAACTGAGTCATTGAAATTTTGAGCGGTAAATTCCATTTTTAAGGTGAATCATCATGATCTTTCATTCATTGAAGCTAAGGATATTTGCGATAGCTATGTTGTCCTTTGTTGCGGCGCTATCACCAGCACAGGCGCAAAAGTGGCCTGACAAGCCCATTCGATTGATTGTCCCTGCGCCGGCTGGCGGCATTGCCGATGCAGTCGCGCGTCTGCTTGCTGAACAATTGCGTGTCAATTCCGGGCAAATTGTTTTGGTGGACAACAAGCCCGGTGGCTCGGCTGTCGTGGCTGAGCGTGCACTCATGAGTGCACCTGCTGACGGCCACACCCTGATGGTCGGGCCATCAAGCATGATGACTGATATACCACTTGCCGTTAAAAAACCATACGATCCAACCAAGAGTTTTACTTACGTCGCGGAAGCTGCTGGCATGGTCCATGTCTTGGTGAAAAACACCAGTTTTCCACCCAACAATATCCCGGAATTGTTGGAATATGCCAAGCTCAAACCCCAGTCAGTCAGCATCGCGAGCCTTAGCCCCGGGAACCGGTCCGATTTTTTGAGCGAAATTCTTCGGGAGAAAAGCAACAACTCTATGGTCGTCGCACCATATAAGGGGTCGGCTCCGGCGTTGACCGACTTGATGGGCAATCACGTCCAGCTGACTTTTGATGTTGTGACGAACGTTGTGCCATTTATCCAAAGTGGAAAACTGAGTGCGCTGGCCGTTGCGTCAGCCACACGCTCCCCCCATCTGCCCAATGTGCCCAGCTTTGGCGAGTTAGGACTGCCTGATCTGGTCATGCCTGATGCTGGCGTTGGCGTGTTTATGCTGAGCAGCACACCCAAGCCGCTTGGCGATCAAATACAGAATGAATTGCAAAAGGTCATAAATTCATCGAAATTTCGTGAAGCTCTGACGGCTCAAGGTTTGGACTATCCTAAAAATGCCTCGATAGAGCAGCTTCGGCAGAGACTGGAAGCGACCACGAACCACAATAAAAAAATCATCGAAAAACTCAAACTGAAGATCAGTCCCAATTGATTCTTCTGTAGGGGTTCTGTGGCGGTTCAGAGATTTGGAATATTTACTGGGAAGCCCTGTCAGAGACAGGAGCCCGGTGGCAGAAAAAGCCGGGTGAATGAATTTGCTCCAGTCATGCAGAAAGCCTCACGCATCTGAGTGAAACGCTGTTCAGTTCAGGACAGAAGGATTCCGTTGAGCCTCCTAGTCTTGAAGTCGCGTGGGGCGGTGCAGTTTTTCATCTGCACGGGCTGTCGTGGCCTTGTCCAGAACAAAGTCAATAAATGCACGCGCCGCACGGGTCTGGTGACGATCAGGCATATACAACATGAACATCTGGGTCCCGAAAATGCTGAGCCGGTATTCGTCCAGCACCGTCAGGACTTCTCCGGACTGTACCGTGTCCAGCACCACGTAATCAGGCACCAGCCCAACCCCCAGCCCGGCCAGAATGGCTTGGCGCAGGAAGGGGAAATGTTCCGAGATCAGCGTGGGCTCCAGCGTGATTTCCTGGCGTTCGTTGCCGAGGTAGGCGGAGACGCGTAATTGCCGGCCAATCACACCGGCGGTGATCAGTGGTGCGGTGCGCAACTGCTCCAGCCGCGTGGGCAGGCCGTGTTCGGCCGCATAAGCACGCGATGCACAAGCCAGGTAACGCACGGCGCCCAGTTCACGCGCCACCAGGGTAGGTGGCGGCTCCGGCATCACCCGGATGGCGATGTCCACCTCGTCGCGCATCAGGTCATCGACGCGATTCTCGAACAACACATCCAGCACGATGCCGGGATAAAGACGCTTGAACTCAATCAGCCAGTCCGACATGACCATCTGGCCATAACCGCTGGGCACGCTCAGGCGCACGCGGCCCTGCAGGCCCTGCCCCAGGGTCGACACCGTTTCCTGGGCGGCAAGCAATTCATTCCGGATACTGAGGCCGTGTTGGTACAGGCGCAAACCGACCTCGGTCGGCTCCACCCGGCGTGTGGTGCGACGCACCAATTGCAGGCCAACCGATCGCTCCAGCTGTGTCAGGTGGTAGCTGACATTGGCCCGGGTCATTTTCAGTTTGCGTGCTGCCTGGCTCAGGTTGCCGGCATCAAGAATCTCGACCAGCAGGGTTAAAGCGGAGGGTTCCATGATTCATATATGTCAAAAGTTATTTGACAGATTGTCAATGATCTATGTAATTGTCAAGAATGATTGATCGAATAACAATCTCTGACTACTTACGTTCTCATCGTGGTTCAAGATCAGGAGACTCATCACATGGCTTTCGATGCCCTTTCTGAAGTTGTCAAAACCGAGCGCCAGGGCGGCGTTCTGGTGGTGACCATCAACAATCCGCCGGTCAACGCGCTGGGTGTGGCTGTGCGTCGCGGCTTGGCCGCGGCCATGGATGTGGCCGAAGCCGACAGTGCTGTGGCTGCGGTGTTGATCGTCGGCGCCGGCCGCAATTTCATCGCTGGCGCGGATATCCGCGAGTTCGGCAAGCCGCCGCAGCCGCCTTCGCTGCCCGAGGTCTGCAGCCGCATCGAAAACTGCGCCAAGCCGGTGGTCGCCGCGATCCATGGCGCGGCGCTGGGCGGCGGGCTGGAGGTTGCGCTGTCGGCCCACTACCGGCTGGCCGTGTCTTCCGCCAAGCTGGGCCTGCCCGAGGTGCTGCTCGGGCTACTCCCCGGCTCCGGTGGCACGCAGCGCGGGCCGCGCCTGATAGGCGCCAAGGCCGCGCTTGATCTCATCCTCAGCGGTCGCCACGCCAGTGCCAAGGAGGCGTTCGCACTGGGGCTGATAGACCGCCTGGGCGAAGGCCAGGACGCCTTGGCCGAGGGCCTGGCTTATGCCCAGGAACTGGTTGCCGGCCAGGCCCCCGTGCGACGCACGCGCGACGCAGCGGCACTGGCTGACACCGAAGCCAGCCGTGCCGCCGTCGACGCCGCACGCGCCGACACGGCGAAGAAGAGCCGCGGCCTGTTCTCGCCGATGAAGATCATCGAAGCCGTCGAGGCGGCACTCGCACTGCCTTTTGACGAAGGCATGGCGCTGGAGCGCAAGCTGTTTTTGCAATGTATCGACAGCCCGCAACGTGCGGGCTTGATCCATGCTTTCTTCGCCGAACGCGAGGTGCTGAAGGCGCCGGAGACCAAGGCGGCCAAACCGCGTCAACTTGACTCCGCAGGCATCGTCGGCGGCGGCACCATGGGTGCGGGCATCGCCGTGGCCATGCTGGACGCAGGCATGCCCGTGACCATGATTGAGCGCGACGAGCCCAGCCTCGCGCGCGGCCGTGCCCACGTCGAGAAGGTGTACGATGGCTTGATCAAGAAGGGCCGCATGACACCCGAGGCCAAGGCCGCCCTGATGGCGCGTTTCTCGGGTGCCATGTCTTACGACGCACTCGCGCAGGTCGACATTGTGGTTGAAGCCGTGTTCGAAGACTTGGCGGTCAAAAAGGCCGTCTTCGCTGAGCTTGACCGTGTGTGCAAGCCCGGTGCCGTGCTGGCGACCAACACCTCCTACCTAGACATCGACGAGATTGCTGCCAGCACCTCGCGCCCCGGCGACGTGGTAGGCCTGCACTTCTTCTCGCCAGCCAACATCATGAAGCTGCTGGAGATCGTGGTGCCGGCCAAGGTCAGCGCCGACGTGGTCGCGACCGGCTTCGAGCTGGCGAAAAAACTCAAGAAGGTTCCGGTGCGCGCCGGTGTGTGCGACGGTTTTATCGGCAACCGCATTCTCGCGGTGTACCGCCAGGCGGCTGACCACATGATGGAAGACGGCGCCTCACCCTACGACATCGACGCGGCCGTGCGCAACTTCGGTTACCCCATGGGTCCGTTCCAGGTGTCCGATCTGGCCGGCGGCGACATCGGCTGGGCCACGCGCAAGCGCAAGGCCACCACACGTGACCCGAAGGCGCGCTACGTGCAGATCACCGACCGCCTCTGCGAACGCGGCTGGTTCGGCCAGAAGACGCAGCGCGGCTATTACCTCTACCCCGAAGGTGCCCGCACCGGCCAGCCCGATCCCGAGGTGCTGGCGATCATAGAGACCGAGCGCGAACGCGCGGGCATCAAGCCGCGAGCCTTCACGGAAGATGAGATCATGCGCCGCTACATGGCCGCCATGGTGAACGAAGGCGCCAACGTCGTGCACCAGGGCATCGCGTTGCGCCCGCTCGACGTCGACGTGACCTTTCTCTACGGCTACGGTTTTCCGCGCCATCGCGGCGGCCCTATGAAATACGCCGACACCGTGGGCCTGCCCCAGGTGCTGGCCGATATCCGCGAATTCGCCAAACAAGACCCGCTGTTCTGGCAGCCTTCGCCGTTGCTGGTGGCGCTGGTCGAACGCGGCGCTGATTTCGCCAGCCTCAATCAATCCGAATAAGGAGATACCTCATGCGTGAAGCCGTCATCGTTTCCACCGCCCGCACCCCGCTCACCAAGGCGCACCGCGGCGAATTCAACATCACCTCCGGTGCCACGCTGGCGGCCTTCGCGGTGCGTGCCGCGGTGGAGCGTTCGGGCCTGGATCCCGCGCTGATCGAAGACGCGATCCTGGGGTGCGGCTACCCCGAAGGCACGACTGGCCGCAACATTGCGCGTCAGAGCATCATCCGCGCCGGCCTGCCTATCAGCATCGCCGGCACCACGGTGAACCGCTTTTGCGCCTCGGGCCTGCAGGCCATCGCGATGGCGGCGGGCCGCATTGTGGTCGAAGGCGCACCGGCCATGATTGCGGGCGGTGTCGAAAGCATCTCGCAGATCCGTGGCCGCAGCGCCACCGACAATGGTGACAACGGCATGGACCCGTGGATCGTCGAGCACAAACCCGCGTTGTACATGGCGATGATCGAGACCGCCGACATCGTGGCCAAGCGTTACAACATCAGCCGCGAGGCGCAGGACCGTTTCTCGGCCGAGAGCCAGCGCAAGACCGAGGAAGCGCAACTGGCTGGTTGCTACAAGGACGAGATCGTGGCCTGCACCACCACCATGGCGGTGACCGACAAGGACACCAAGGAAGTCAGCTACCGCGAAGTCACCGCCACGGAAGACAACTGCAACCGCCGCGGCACCACCTATGAGGCGCTGGCCAAGCTGAAGCCGGTGATGGGCGAGGACAAGTTCATCACCGCGGGTAACGCCTCGCAACTCTCCGACGGCGCCTCGGCCTGTGTGCTGATGGAAGCCAAGGACGCAGAACGCGCCAACCTGCAGCCCTTGGGCGTGTTCCGTGGCCTGGCGGTGGCCGGCTGCGAGCCCGACGAGATGGGCATAGGTCCGGTCTTCGCCGTGCCCAAGCTGCTCGCGCGCCACGGCCTCAAAGTCGAGGACATCGACCTGTGGGAACTCAACGAAGCTTTTGCCTCGCAGTCCATCTACTGTCAGGACAAACTGGGCATTCCGTCGGAGCGCCTCAACGTGAACGGCGGCGCGATCTCCATCGGCCACCCCTTTGGCATGACAGGTGCGCGGCTCACAGGCCATGTGTTGATCGAAGGCAAGCGCCGCGGCGCCAAGTACGCCGTGGTGACGATGTGTATCGCCGGTGGCATGGGCGCTGCCGGCCTGTTCGAGATTTATTATTAAGGAGTCCGCCATGGACCTGAACTTCACCCCCGAAGAAGAAGCCTTCCGCACCGAAGTGCGTGCCTTTCTGGCCGACAAGTTGCCTGCACGCCTCTCGGCCAAGGTCAGCGGCGGCCAGATACTCACCAAGGCCGACATGCAGGAATGGCACGCCATCCTGAACACGCGCGGCTGGCTCGCCAACCACTGGCCCGAGCAATACGGCGGACCGGGCTGGACGGCCATCGAGAAGTTCATTTTCGAGAACGAATGTGCGCTGGCGCATGCGCCGCGCATCGTGCCTTTTGGCGTGAACATGCTGGGGCCGGTGCTGATCAAATACGGCAACGAGGCGCAGAAGCGCCACTGGCTGCCGCGTATTCTTGATGGCGCTGACTGGTGGTGTCAGGGTTATTCGGAGCCCGGCGCGGGCTCCGACCTGGCAGCGGTCAAGACCTCAGCTGTGCGTGGCACCGATGCGCAAGGCGAGCACTACATCGTCAATGGTCAGAAGACCTGGACCACCTTGGGTCAACATGCCAACATGATCTTCTGCCTGGTGCGCACCAACCACGAAGCCAAGAAGCAGGAAGGCATCAGCTTTTTATTGATCGACATGACGGCGCCCGGTGTGGTGGTGCGTCCCATCATCACGCTGGATGGTGAACACGAAGTCAACGAGGTGTTCTTTTCCGATGTGCGTGTGCCGGTCGAGAACCTGGTCGGCGAAGAAGACAAGGGCTGGACCTGTGCCAAATACCTGCTGACCTACGAACGCACCAACATCGCAGGTGTGGGTTTCTCGGTCGCCGCGCTGGCGCAGCTCAAGGCCATTGCCACCAAGCAGACCAGGAACGGTCGCCCGCTGGCTGAAGATCCGGCTTTTGCCGCACGCCTGGCGCGTGTCGAGATCGACCTCGAAAACATGAAAACCACCAACTTGCGCGTGATTGCCGCGGTGGCCGGCGGCGGTGTGCCGGGTGCCGAAAGCTCCATGCTCAAGATACGCGGTACCGAAATCCGCCAGGAGATCTCGTCGCTCGCGCGCCGCGCGATGGGTGTCTACGGCCGCCCCTTCGTGGCCGAAGCGCTGCAGGACGGTTTTGACGGCGAGACCTTTGGCCCGGCCTACGCGAAGGCAGCCGCTGCGCGCTATTTCAACAACCGCAAGCTGTCGATTTTCGGCGGCTCCAACGAAATCCAGAAGAACATCATCTCCAAGATGATTCTTGGCCTGTAAGGAAAAAACGCCATGAACTTCGAACACAGCGAAGACCGGCGCATGCTCGCCGACAGCCTGAACCGTTTCATTGCCGAGCAATACGCTTTTGAGAAACGGGATCACATCGCCAAATCGGCCCATGGTTTCAGCCCCGAGATCTGGCAGCAGTTCGCCGAACTGGGCGTGATAGGCGCTTTGTTCAGCGAAACCGACGGTGGCTTCGGCGGCGCCGGTTTCGACATTGCCGTGGTTTTTGAGGCACTGGGCCGTGGCTTGGTGGTTGAACCGCTGCTGGGTGCGGTGATGGCCGGCGAGGCGATCAGCGCCGCCGGTAATGAAGCACAGAAGGCCCTGCTGGCCGCGATCATCGACGGCTCCGTCATCGCCGCCTTTGCGCACGATGAACCGGAATCACATTACGAACAGACGTCTGTGCAGACGCGCGCCGAGCGTATCGGCGACGGCTGGGTGCTGACCGGTGCCAAGGCGGTTGTGCCGCAGGGTGAACAGGCGGACCTGTTTGTGGTCTCGGCCCGCACCTCGGGTGCGGTGGACGACGAGGCGGGCATCTCGCTGTTCCTGGTGCCCGCCAAGACGCCGGGCCTGTCGGTGCGCAGCTGTCCCGCCATCGATGGTGGCCGCGTCGCCGAACTCACGTTCGACGGCGTGAAGTTGGGTGCCGAGGCCTTGCTCGGCACCGAAGGCCAGGGGCACGCGACGCTGGAGCGCGCCATAGGCCGTGGCGTGTTGGCGCTCTGCGCCGAAGCGCTGGGCGCGATGGAAGCCGCCAAGACCGCGACGCTGGACTATCTGCGCACGCGCAAGCAGTTCGGCATCTTGATTGGCAGCTTCCAGGCGCTGCAGCACCGCATGGCGGACCTGCTGCTGGAGATCGAACAGGCCCGCTCCGCGGTGATCAACGCCGCCGCCGCCATCGATGGCGCGGACCGCGTGACACGCGAGCGGGCCTTGTCGGCCGCCAAGTTCAGCATAGGCCGTATCGGCACGCTGGTGGCGGAAGAAAGCATACAGATGCACGGCGGCATAGGCATGACCTGGGAACTGCCCTTGGCCCACTATGCCAAACGCCTGGTCATGATTGATCACCAGTTGGGCGACGAAGACCATCATCTGCAGCGTTTCATCGCGCTCGGCCAGCAGCAGGTTGCCGCATGAGTGCGATCCGGGCCGGCGCGCCCTTCCGTCCTTCGCATCCGATCCGCAGCATTGAAGATGTGCGAAAGCTGGAGCAGACCCCTTTGGACGAGGCGCTCACCGTTCGCAGCACCTATGAAATCTTCCGCAATGCCGGGGCGGCCTTTGGCCACAAGACGGCATTGACCTTTTTGCGCACGGCCGACCCGGCTGACGCGCCCATACGCTGGTCCTATGCCGATCTGCTGGCCGGCATTCACCAGACGGCCAATGCCTTGTATACCCTGGGCGTGGGGCCCGGGGATGCGGTGGCCGTGTTGCTGCCGGGCTGCCTGGAGTACCACCTGGCGCTGTGGGGCGGCGAGGCCGCCGGCATCGTGCAGCCGCTTAACCCCCTGTTGAGCGACGAGAAGCTGGTGTCGCTGATGATCGCGGGTCGGGCCAAGGTCTTGATCGCTTACGGCTCGGACGATGAGTCCGGCATTTGGTCCAAGGCGATGCGTCTGCGTGGCCAGGTGCCTACCCTCACCACGGTGTTGCGTGTGGCACCACACGACGAAGCTGCGGGCAGCGCGGGTGGCCTGCCCGAGGGTGTGGCCGACTTCGCCGCCTTGCGCGCACGCGAACCGGCCGATCGTCTGGTCAGTGGCCGTGACATCGCCCCCTCCGACATCGCGGCTTACTTCCACACCGGCGGTACCACCGGTGCGCCCAAGCTGGCGCGCCACAGCCACGGGGCGCAAGTCTTCACGGCCTGGGCCAGCGTGAAGCTGCAAGGCATGAAAGACACGGACATTTCGATCAACGGGTATCCGCTGTTCCATGTGGCGGGTGTGTTGCCGGCCTCCTTGTCGTCCTTGTCGGCGGGCGTGGAAGTGATCATTCCGACCACGGCGCTATTGCGCAACAAGGCCGTACTGGCCAACTACTGGCGCCTGGTCGAGGCCTACCGGCCCACCTCCCTGTCGGCGGTGCCCACGGTGCTGGCTGCGTTGGCCAATGTGCCGCTGGCCGGCGCCGATATTTCCTCTATCCGTTATTGCCGTACGGGCGCGGCCGTGCTGGCGCCTGAACTGGCCGCACGTTTCAAACGCCTGTTTGGCCTGCATGTGCACGAGAGCCTGGGCATGACCGAAATGGCCGGCATCTCGACCATCACGCCGCCCGGCGTCGAAGGGCCGGCCGGCTGTGTCGGGTTTCCGCTGCCGTATTCGCAATTACGCATCGTCGCGCTTGACGACCATGGCAACGCGTCCGACCGTGACCTGCCCATCGGCGAGCAGGGCATGGTCTTGTTCAAATCCCCCAATCTGTTTTCGGGTTTTCTCGACCCGGCCGACACCGCCAAGGCCTTCACGGCCGACGGCTGGCTGGCCACCGGCGACCTGGGCTGGCTGGATGCGCAGGGCCGGCTCAACCTCAGCGGCCGCTCCAAAGATTTGATCATTCGCAGTGGCCACAACATCGATCCCAAGGTGATAGAGGACGCGCTGGGCGCCCATCCTGCGGTGCAGCTGTGCGCCGCCGTGGGGGCGCCTGATGCCTATGCCGGCGAGCTGCCTGTGATTTTTGCGACGCTGGTGCCCGGTGCCTCGGTGAGCGAGGCCGAACTGCTGGTTTTCACCGCCGAGCGGGTTGACGAGGCGCCGGCCAGGCCCAAGTCGGTGACGGTGATTGAACACATGCCTATGACCAATGTCGGCAAGATTTACAAGCCTGAACTTCGCAGCCTGGCCGCCTGCCGGGTGGCCGATAGCTTGGTGGACGAGGCCTGTGCCAGCCTGGGTCTGGCTGCCGCGGCACGACCGCAGGTACAGGCCGATGGCGACAACGCGCTCAAGGTGCTCATTGATGCCACCGCGGCGGGTGCGCTGGCCGCGCCACTGCAGGCGCAATTGCAGCAGGTGCTGGGGCGTTTGCCGCTCAAGACACAAGTGGTCTTGGTTTAAGCCTGTTGGTTATCTCATTTCTTTCACGCATTTCATTTCAAACCTGAACCCGGGGCATACCATGATTCTGAATTTTCTGAACCGCCGCGCCTGGCTCTGTGCCACGACCTCGGCCTTGTTGTGTGTGGGCATAACCGCCCAGGCCCAGACCTATCCCACCAAGCCTATCCGCATGGTCGTGCCTTTTGCCCCCGGCGGCGCGACCGATGTGTTGGCGCGTGTGCTGGGTGAAAAAATGGCAGCCGGCCTGGGTCAGCCCGTCATCATCGACAACAAGGCGGGTGCGGCCGGCATCATAGGCACCGATGCGGTGGCCAAGGCGCCGCCGGACGGCCACACCATTGTGCTGTCGCTGAGCAACTCGCTCATGACCAACGAGTTTCTCTACACCAAGCTGCCTTATGACACGCAGCGCGACCTGACGCTGGTCTACCAGATCGCCACGGCGCCGCTGGTGCTGGTGGTGCACCCCAGCGTGCCGGCCAGGACCGGTCCCGAACTCCTCAAATACGTGAGCGCCAACAAGGGCAAGCTGGCTTATGGCTCCTACGGCGTGGGCGCTTATCCCCACCTGGCGGGCGCCCACATGAGCTTGACGCAGAACGCCGACATGAACCACGTCGCCTACAAAGGCGAGGCGCCTATGATGCAAGACCTGATAGGCGGCCAGATCCAGATGGCCTTCGCCAGCGCGCTGGTGGCCAAGCCGCACATCGAGGCCGGCAAGGTCAAGGCCATCGGTGTGTCCGGCGAGCGCCGCATGGCCACCTTGCCCAACGTGCCCACCTTGTTCGAGCAGGGGCTGAAAGACGAGGCCTACCGCGTGACCGGCTGGCTGGCCGTGGCGGCGCCTGCGGGCACGCCCAAGGCCGTGGTGCAGCGTCTGGCCGACGAGGTGCGCAAGGCCACCCAGCAGCCGGACGTGCAGCAACGTGTGGCGACCATGGGTTTCGAGCTCAAGGACAGTTCCCCCGAGGCTTTTGCCGCCGCCTATAAGGCAGAACGCCCGGTCTGGGAGCGCCTGATCAAACAGTCGGGCGCCAAGCTCGAATGAGCCTGGGCTGACCGCAACGTTTTGGAGAAACCATGAAAACCCGTATCACCGAATTGCTGGGCATTCGTTACCCCATCATCCAGGGCGGCATGCAATGGGTGGGACTGGCGGAACTGGCCTCGGCGGTGTCCAACGCCGGCGGCCTGGGCCTGCTGACGGCGCTGACGCAACCTACGCCCGACGCCTTGCGGCGCGAGATAACACGCACACGCGCCTTGACCGACAAGCCTTTTGGCGTGAACCTGACCATCCTGCCGGCGGTCAAGCCGCCGCCTTACGCCGACTACGTGCAGGCCATCATCGACAGCGGCATCAAAATTGTCGAAACCGCGGGCAACAGCCCGCGCGATTTCATCGACCAGTTCAAGGCCCATGGTGTGAAGATCGTGCACAAATGCACCACGGTGCGCCACGCCTTGTCGGCCGAACGCAATGGGGTGGATGCGGTCTCCATTGACGGTTTTGAATGTGCCGGTCACCCCGGCGAAGACGATGTGCCGGGGCTGGTGTTGATTCCCATCGCGGCACGTGCGCTCACGATTCCCATCATTGCCTCGGGCGGCATCGCCGACGGGCGTGGCATGGCGGCCGCGCTGGCCCTGGGCGCCGAGGGGGTCAACATGGGTACGCGTTTTTGTGTCACCCAGGAAGCCCCTATCCACTACAACATCAAGCAGGCACTGGTTGCGGCCTCCGAGCGCGACACCAAGCTGATGTTTCGCACCATGAAAAACACCGCACGCGTTTTCAAGAACGCCATTTCGGAAGAAGTGGTGGCCATGGAGAACCGGCCGGGCGGTTGCCAGTTCGAGGACATACGCCCACTGGTGATGGGCGCGCGCGGACGGGCCGCGCTGGAGGCGGGCGAGATCAACAATGGCGTGATTTCCGCCGGCCTGTGTATCGGTCTGATCGACGACGTGCCGACCTGCGCCGATTTGCTGGAGCGCATGGTGCGCGAGTGCCGCGAACATCTGGACCGAGCCCGTGCCTGGTGTGACTGAAGAGGTGCCTGCGTCGCTTCGTTATCATTGAACAGCGGGCGCCTCGCGCTGGGGCGCCCCGTTTCGGAGTTCATCATGAAATTGGCCGCTAGCCCTTATCGTACGGGCGCAAGCAGCTATCATTTTTGATGGTTTTGGCTGACACCTTTCTTTACGTAATTTCAATGATCAGGCTGCTCCCATGAACCTCGTCCCGATATCGCCAGAGTCGCCTTTTATCACCATGGCTGCACTGATTCGGGCACATGCCCAGCACCAGCCGCAGCGGCCTGCCTTGTGTGACGATCAGCATGAACTGAGTTACGCACAACTTGATGCCCTCATGGACCGTGTTGCTGCGGCGCTGCAGCGCGAGGGTGTTTTGCCGGGTCAGGTGATCGCGATTTGCGCCTTGTCTTCGGTGTCTTATGCCGCGCTGTTTCTCGGGGCCTTGCGCGCCGGCGTGGTGGTGGCACCGCTGGCGCCATCGTCCACGCCTGACAGCCTGCGGGCCATGTTGCGGGACGCCGAGGCGCAATGGCTGTTTCTCGACAAGGCGGCGCAGGCGTTGGTGCCGACGGACATGGCGGGCTTGCGCTGCGTGTCGCTGGATGCTGAGGCGGCTGGCCTTGGCTTTGAAGACTGGCTCGCACCCGAAGGGACACCGCCGCAAGCGGTGGACATCACACCGGGCGCGCCATTCAACATCATTTATTCATCCGGCACCACAGGCACACCCAAGGGCATTGTGCAGTCGCACGGCATGCGCTGGGCCCATGTGCGACGGGGCGATGCCTACAACTACAGCCCGGACGGCCGGACCTTGCTGGCGACACCCTTGTATTCGAACACCACGCTGGTGGTGTTTTTCCCCACGCTGGCTTTTGGCGGTTGTGTGCAATTGATGGCCAAGTTTGATGCGGCGCGTTATCTGCAACTGGCCGAGAAACACGGTGTGACACACACCATGCTGGTGCCGGTGCAGTACCAGCGCATCATGGCCTTACCTCAGTTCGGTGATCACAAACTGTCGGCGTTCCGCTTCAAGTTCTGCACCAGCGCCCCGTTCAGCGCGGCGCTCAAGGCCGACGTGCTCGCGCGCTGGCCGGGCGGCTTGGTCGAGTTTTACGGCATGACCGAAGGCGGCGGCAGTTGTATCCTCGCCGCGCATGAACACCCCGACAAGTTACACACCGTCGGCCGGCCCGCGGAAGGCCACGACATCCGCCTGATTGACGAGGAGGGGCGGGAGGTGACCGATGACGAAGCCGGCGAGGTGGTGGGCCATTCGGCGGGCATGATGACCGCCTACCACGGCCAGCCCGAAAAAACCCGCGAGGCCGAATGGTTTGATACGCAGGGCAAACGTTTCATACGCACCGGTGATGTGGGCCGCTTCGATACCGATGGTTTCCTGACCTTGATCGACAGGCGCAAGGACATGGTGATCAGCGGTGGTTTCAACATTTATCCCAGCGATCTGGAGGCACAATTGCGTGGTCACCCGGCGGTGGAGGACGTCGCCGTGGTGGGTGTTCCTTCTCAGCAATGGGGTGAAACGCCGGTGGCTTTTGTGGTGCCGCGTGCGGGGGCGGCGGGCGAGGCGCAAGACATTCTGGTCTGGTACAACCAGCGCGCGGGGAAAACCCAGCGGCTGGCGGACCTCTATTTCATCGAGGAGCTGCCGCGCAGTGCGATTGGCAAAGTTCTCAAACGTGAACTGCGTGATCGTTACGAGGCCGACCATCGCTAACCCTCTCAGATAGCTCTCTATTTTTTCTTCCTGAGGCGCATGAAGATGCTGCGCCAGCTTGATTCAACATTCGAAAGTTCTTTATGAAAATTATGGTCCCGGTCAAACGCGTCGTCGATTACAACGTGAAGGTGCGCGTCAAGAGTGATGGCAGCGGCGTGGATATCGCCAACGTCAAGATGAGCATGAACCCCTTTGACGAGATTGCCGTCGAGGAAGCCACGCGCTTGAGAGAAAAAGGCCTGGCGACTGAAGTGATTGCCGTCAGCTGCGGCGTCGCCCAATGCCAGGAAACCCTGCGCACCGCCATGGCCATAGGCGCCGACCGCGCCATCCTGGTCGAGACGGCCGAAGAGCTGCAACCCCTGGCCGTGGCCAAACTGCTCAAGGCCCTGGTCGAGAAAGAACAACCCCAGCTGGTGATCCTGGGCAAACAGGCGATCGACGACGACTGCAACCAGACCGGCCAGATGCTCGCCGCCCTGCTGGGCTGGCCCCAGGCCACCTTTGCCTCCAAGGTCGACATCATTGACGGCCAGGCCGTGGTCATGCGCGAAGTCGACGGCGGCATGGAAACCCTGTCGCTCACGCTGCCCGCCATCATCACCACCGACCTGCGCCTGAACGAGCCGCGTTACGTCACCTTGCCCAACATCATGAAGGCCAAGAAAAAGCAGCTCGACAACTTCAAGCCCGAAGACCTGGGTGTCGATGTCAAACCCCGCCTGAAGACCCTCAAGGTCAGCGAGCCGCCCAAACGCAGCGCCGGCATCAAGGTCGCCGACGTCGCCACCCTGGTCGACAAACTCCGCAACGAAGCCAAAGTCATCTAAGGAACCGACGACATGACCGCACTTGTTATTGCAGAACACGACAACGCCAGCATCAAGCCGGCGACTCTGAACACCGTCACCGCCGCCGCCCAATGTGGTGGCGAGGTGCATGTGCTGGTGGCCGGCCTGAACGCCGCCGCCGCCGCCCAGGCCGCCAGCCAGATCACCGGCGTGGCCAAGGTGATCCACGCCGATGCCGCCCACTTCGAACACGGCCTGGCCGAAAACATGGCCGCCCAGGTGCTGGCCCTGGCCGGCAGCTACAGCCACATCCTGTTCCCGGCCACCGCCTCCGGCAAAAACATCGCCCCCCGCGTCGCCGCCTTGCTGGATGTGGGTCAGATCTCCGACATCACCAAGGTCGATGCGGTGGACACCTTCGAGCGCCCGATTTACGCCGGCAACGCCATTGCCATCGTGCAAAGCCTGGACGCCACCAAAGTCATCACCGTGCGCACCACCGGCTTTGACGCCGCCCCCGCCAGCGGCGGCGCGGCAGCCATTGAAACGGTGAGCGGCGTGGCCGACAGCGGCAAGTCCCGCTTTGTGGGCAGCGAAATTGCCAAAAACGACAGGCCAGAGCTGACCGCCGCCAAAATCATCGTCTCCGGTGGCCGCGCCCTGGGCAGCGCCGAGAAGTTCAACGAAGTCATGATGCCGCTGGCCGACAAGCTGGGTGCCGCCCTGGGCGCCTCCCGCGCTGCGGTGGACGCGGGTTACGCGCCCAACGACTGGCAGGTCGGCCAGACCGGCAAGATCGTCGCGCCGCAGCTGTATATCGCGGCCGGTATCAGCGGCGCGATCCAGCATCTGGCCGGCATGAAAGACAGCAAGGTGATTGTGGCGATCAACAAAGACCCGGAGGCTCCTATCTTCTCGGTGGCTGACTATGGCCTGGAAGCCGATCTGTTCACGGCCGTGCCTGAGCTGGTGGCGGCGCTGTAAAACGGCGTTCGACAGCGCTTTGTGCTTGCCCTCCCGTCAGACCGGCGGCGAGGGTTGATCGCTATTTATTTGATAGCTGATTGCGCAGGTAGGTAAAGGGCTAGAGGCCTATTTTTCTTAAACTTTTACCCAAAGCACAGCTCTGCCTGGCTGCGGCGGCCACGAGGTGGATCGCAAGATGGCCGCTGAAAGCCTGCTGCCTGAACAAAGTCTGAGTCGCATCCGGCCGAATCCTGTGCCGATCCAGCCGGGTGTTTTCGTTTCTTATTCCAGCTTGATGTTGGCTTCGCGGATCAGCTCGGCCCAGAGTTTGGTGTCGGCGGCCATCATGTCCGCCAGTTTTTTGGGCATGCTACCGAACACTTCATAACCCTGGCCGGCCAGTTTGGCGCTGATGGCGGGGTCTTTCAGGATGGTGACGATCAGCTTGCTGAGTTTCTGGACAATCTCGGGCGGCGTTTTGGCCGGTGCCAGGACACCGAACCAGGAGGTGACGTCGTAACCGGGCACACCGCTGCTGGCAATGGTGGGCACCTGGGGCGCCAGAGGGTTCTTGTCCAGGCCGGTGGTGCCCAGCAGTTTGATGTTGCCGGCGCGGGCGTGGGGCAGCGTGGTGGCCGGGAGGTCGAACATCATTGAAATGTTTCCGCCCATCACATCCGTCATCGCCGCCGCATTGCCTTTGTAGGGCACATGCATGAGGTCAATACCCGCCATCTTTTTCAGCAGCTCGCCCGCCAGATGGTTGGAGGTACCGTTGCCGGCCGAACCAAAGGAAAGTTTGCCGGGGTTGCGTTTGGCATAAGTAATCAACTCGCCAACGGAGTTGAACGGCAGCTTGGGATTGACGGCCAGAAACATGGTGTAGGAGCCGGCACTCGAGACCGGCGCAAAGTCCTTGGCCTGGTAAGGCAGCTTGGTATTCAGGGAGGGGTTGACGACCAGGGCCGCGCTGGCGGTAAACAGCAAGGTGTAGCCGTCGGCCGGCGACTTGGCGACATAGTCCACACCCAGAATGCTGCCGGCACCCGGCTTGTTTTCAATGATGACAGGCTGGCCCAGGCTTTCCTGCATACGCTGGCCCAGTGAGCGCGCCAGTTGGTCGGTCGGGCCACCGCTGGCATAAGGCACGACCAGCCGGATCACGCGGTTGGGGTAGGTGTCGGTCTGTGCGTGGGCGAAAGGCAGCGCGAGTGCGGCCAGGCTGCTCACGCACAAGAATCGGCGAATTTTGCGAAATGTCAGAGGTGTCATCAGTGTCTCCATGAAGGATTGTTGTCGTCATCTGCGCGCTTGCGCGGCGCTCAGCTAAGCAGGGACTGGGCCAGTGCCAGCGGCACGGGATCGGATTGCAGCAACAGCATCTCGATTTGATTGTCGCGTTGGACATTCTTTTCGCCACTTTGCAGGCGGTGGCGCAAGACTTGGCGGCTGATCAACAGGCGGCGTGCGTCGCCGCCTTGTTGGCCAACACGGGCGCCTTCGCCCGCCAGCAGGGCGGCGGTGACGGCGTGGTACATGCGCGAGGCGGCCTCGCGGCTGTCCACTTCCCCTTCCAGCGTCGCCGCGCTCTGGTCCATCAAGACCCGCGCCTCTTCGATGGCGGTGCTGAGGCGGTCCAGCAGCGGGGCCGGGATGCCGGGTGACAGCCGCAACCAGTCGGCCATGGACTCGGCGAGGGCATTGTGCGCACCTTCCTTGCCGGCGGCGCGTTGCACCGCGTCAAGGGCATTGATGTTGCTCGTGCCTTCCCACAACACGCCGATATGCGCGTCGCGAATCAGGCGTTCGTTGACAAAATCTTCGATGTAACCGTTGCCGCCGCGAACCTCCATCGCGCCGGTCGCCACCTTCACGTTGTCCCGGCAGGCGCGGAACTTGAACAGCGGCGTGAGCATGCGCAGTTCCAGTTGTGCGCGCAGGTCGCCGCTGTCGGCGCGTTGCATGACGTCGGCGGCGTGCACAAACATGGACAAGGCCTGCTCCGTGGGCAGCAGCAGTTTCATCAACTGGCGGCGATGCAGGGGGTGATCGATGAGGCGGCGGCGAAAGGCAATGCGGTAGTTGGACACCACCATGGCCTCGTTCCAGCAGCGGCGCATCATGGCCGCGGCACGCACACCATGTGACAAACGCGACAGGTTGACCTGGTCCAGCATTTGTTTGAGGCCCTGGTGGATGTCGCCGACCAGGTAGGCCACGGCGCCTTCAAACAACACTTCGCCGCTGGGCATGGAACGTGTGCCCATCTTGTCTTTCAGGCGTGCAATGCGGTAGGTGTTGCGGCTGCCATCGTCGAGACGGCGCGGCACGGCAAACAGCGCCAGTCCCTTGGTGCCGTCCGGACCATCCGCCGGCCTGGCCAATACCAGCGCCACGTCAGCATCGACCGCCGAGCAAAACCACTTGTCGCCCGTCAGGCGCCAGTGCTGGCCGTCATGCACTGCCTGCAGGCGGTTGGTGCCTATGTCCGAGCCGCCGGTGCGCTCCGTCATGAACTGCGTGCCCTTGAGGAGCTTGCTGGGGTCGGTGCTGGTCATGCCCGGCAGGAAACGCGCCTTGAGTTCCTCGTCGCCATAACGTTCGATCAGAAAGGTCGAACTGTCGGTCACGCTGATCGGGCACATCAGGCCAAATTCGGCCTGCACAAACAAATACTGGAAGGCGTATTTCGCCAGCGGCAGGTAACGTGTCGGCCAGCCCAGCACGCCTTTGGCGCGTGACATGGCATGGATGCCGAAATCGGTGTAGCCGATTTTTTCCATCTCGCGGTAAGACGGGTGGTAGTCAATCCAGTCCTCGTCGGCGCCAAAACGGGTACGGGTGCGGAGCACGGGTTTGTTCTTGTCGGCGGCCATGGCCAGTTCGTCCAGCCGGCTGCCAGCGACTTGCCCCAGTTGGTGCAGATGGGGCGTGATGAAGTCCAGCACCTCGGCAGGCAAACGCAGTGCCAGCAGATCGGAGAAGGCCGGATCTATCGTGTGGAAGTTCAAGCCGCGGCAGTCCGGGGCGACCAGTTTTTCCGCGGGCACCGTGCCGGCCTGATCGAGCGCTGGCGCGTTGGGGGTACTAAATGCAGAGGTCACTTCGTTGTCCTTTTCCAGGGTCAGTGTGGTGGAGTTGGCTTCAGGGCCAGCGGCCAAAAAACCTGTTGGGAGCCAGTCTAGGCAGGCTGCCTGAAAGCGCAAGCAGCGTTCCGCACAGCGGAATGGGGCGTTGATTTTCCAGGCGCTGCACGCGCACAATGAGCGGACTTATTCCCTCAACTTTTAACGAAGCCGACCATGCAAGGTGCTCTTTCTCATATTCGTGTCCTCGACCTGACCCGTATCCTGGCGGGGCCGTGGTGCACGCAAAATCTGGCGGATCTAGGCGCCGAGGTGATCAAGGTGGAGCGCCCCGGTGTGGGCGACGACACGCGGACCTGGGGGCCACCCTGGCTGGCGGACGGCCAAGGCGGCAATCTGCCGGACTCCACTTATTTTTCCTCGGCCAACCGCGGAAAAAAATCCATCACCGTCGACATCGCGACAGACGCCGGCCAGCAGCTGATTCGCACCTTGGCCGAGAGCTGCGACGTGGTGGTTGAAAACTACAAGGTCGGTGATTTGAAGCGTTACGGCCTGGATTACGAAAGCCTGAAAAAGATCAATCCCGCCCTGATTTATTGCTCCGTCACAGGTTTTGGCCAGGACGGACCGTATTCCCATCGCCCCGGCTACGATTTTGTGTTTCAGGGCATGGGCGGCCTGATGAGTATCACCGGCGAGAAAGATGAATTACCGGGTGGGGGGCCGCAGAAGGTCGGTATTGCTGTTGCTGACATCACCACCGGCATGTACGCCACAGTCGCCGTTCTGGGGGCGCTGGTGCACCGGGCTGAAACCGGTGTGGGCCAATACATCGATACCGCGCTGCTCGATTGCATCGTCGCCTTCGGGTCTAACCAGATCGCGGGATTTTTCGCCACGGGCAAGGTGCCGCAGCGTTATGGCAACGCCCATGCCAATGCCGTGCCTTACGGCGTGTTTGCCACCAGCGACGGGCAGATCATTCTGGCGATTGCCAACGACGGTCAGTGGCAAAAATTCTGCCGTGCAATGAACTTGCCGGAGTTGGGGCGTGATGAATCCTTCCTGACCACACCGCAGCGCCTGATCCATCGTGAACGGCTGATTCCCCAGGTTGCCCAGGCGTTGGCGGGCCGCAAGCGGGATGAGTTGCTGGTCTTGCTGGAGGAGCATGGCGTGTCCTGCGCACCGATCAATGACTACTCGCAAGTGTTTGCCGATCCGCAAGTCCAGGCCCGCCAACTGAAGACCGATATCGCCCATCCGGACGGTCATGTGGTGTCGACAGTCACCAGCCCGATCCGCCTGTCCGAGACACCGGTGCGCACAGACATGGCCCCGCCGCGATTGGGTCAACACACCGACGAAGTGTTGGGCGCGTTGCTCGGCTTGACGCCGGAATCTCTGGTAACCTTGCGCGAGAAAAAAATCATTTAGCGATCATCGTCGCTGAGATATGAATGACTCGGCACCCGTAAGCTCCCCTGATCGTCAACTTGTCAACGCGCTGTCACGCGGGCTCTTGATCCTCGCCTGCTTTCGGGTCAGCCGGCCGTTGCTGACCAATGGCCAGCTCGCGGAGTACAGCGAGCTGCCGCGCTCTTCGGTGTCGCGCCTGACCCATACACTGGTCAAGCTGGGTTATCTCGAATACGACAGCCGCCATGCGGCTTATCGCCTGGGCGCGAAAGTGTTGTCGCTGAGTTATGCCATGTTGGGTGGCATGGCGATGCGCCCGCTGATTCTCCCGCACATGACCGAACTGGCGGAACGCGCCAACAGCCTGGTGGCGCTGGCGGCCTGTGAGGACTACAGCATGTTGATTGTGGAGGCGGTGATGGGCCGTAACACCCTGGCCAAGCCGCTGGAGGTGGGTTCACATCTGGCCCTGGACACCACGGCCATGGGCCGGGCCTACCTGGCCTCCTGCAGCGCCTCGGAACAGAAAAAAATCATCCAGCACCTGAGCAAAAGCAAGAAGCGTGATGCACAAGAGCTGGGTGTGGCCGCGACCAAAGCGACGGAAGAATACCGCGAGCAGGGATATTGCACGTCCATCCATGAATGGCGTGAAGGTGTCACCGGTGTCGCGGTTCCGCTTTACTTGAAGGATTTTGGCCGCACCATGGTCCTGACCTGCGGCGGCTCGGCCAAACAGCTGACGCCCAAACACATCACCGAAACCATCGCGCCGCTGTTGATCAAGACGGCGGGCGAAATCGAACAGGCTTTCAAGGATTCCGGCACCATGAACCTGCTGGGGCGAAGCCGGAAACGCTGAGTGATTTTTTAAGGCGCCGCGGACTGTGTGCCGCATAGGCGCCTCTTGTCCAGTTTATTCCTGCTCGACTTTGGCCTTGATCGCAATGCGTTTCCACAGCGCGATTTCGGCAGCCTGGAATTTGCGCATTTCATCGGCACCGCCATTCATGACTTCGGCACCCAGGCGTTCATAAAACTCCTTGGTTTCCGGCAGGCGTTCGATCTGTGACAGCAGGGCCGCAAGTTTGTCGGTTTCGGCTTTCGGCGTTTTGGCGGAAACCATGGCGCCTACCCAGACATAGGCGGTGAAGCCTGGGACACCGGCTTCGCCAAAATAGGGCACGGACGGCAGTGTGGGGGAGCGGCGGTCCGAAGCAACGGCCAGGGCGCGTAATTTGCCACCCTTGACCAGCTCGTAAGCGGCGGTGATGTCGGAAAACGCCATGTCCACGCTACCCGAGGCGATGGCGATCAAGGCTTCGGACGCGCCTTTGAAGGGCACGTTGCGGATATCCAGGTGAGCGCTGTCGTTGAGCGCCTCAGACATCAGCTGGTAACCGGCGGAGCCCGCCGCGTAGTTGAACTTGCCGGGTTGCGCCTTGGCGGCGCTGATCAGCTCGGCCAGCGTTTTGTAGGGGGAGTTGGGTGGCACCACAAGTACCGTAGGCGCGCGCATCATCATGGTCAAGGGCGCCATGTCGGTTTGCGGGTCGTAGGGCAGCTTCTTGAACAAGGCCACGTTGACGGCCAGCGACGAGTTGCTGCCGACAAAAACGGTATAACCGTCGGCGGGCGCGCTGAGCAAGGCCTTGGCCGCGATAAAGCCGTTGGCCCCCGGGCGGTTCTCCACTACCACGGGCTGACCGGTCATCTCGCCGAGTTTTTTGCCGAAGTAACGGGCCGAGGTGTCGGTGCCGCTACCGGGCGGGAAAGGCACAATGAACTTGATGGGTTTGGAGGGAAACTCCTGCGCCCAGGCCTGGCCGGTGGGCAGCAGCAAGGCCGCGCTGCACAAAGAGACCAGTGCCAGAACCGGAGCCATCCGGGATTTGATGTTTTTGAAGTTCATGTTGTCTCTTTGTGATGAAAATTTAAATCGTGCGGACGAAGTCTGACAGAGACAGCTCGCTGGCGAGCACTTGTTGGCCGACCAGCGTGTTCCAGTAAGCCTCCGATCCGTGCGCCATGCGCCACTCATGCAGGCGACGGGTCAACAACTGCAGGTCGTATTCTTCCGTCACCCCGATGGCCCCATGCAAGGCGTGGGCGGTTGCGGCGACGAGCACGGCCGCTTCGCTGGTGCGTGACTTGGCGATGGCACTGGCCAGCAGCGACGGTGTTTTTTCCTCGCCCTGAAAGGCCGCTTCGGCCGCGATGGAGGCCGCCGCCGTGTGCTCCGCCATCACGCTCAACTGGTGTTGCACGGCCTGAAATTTACCGAGTGACTTTCCAAACTGGACGCGGTCGTTGCAGTACTGCAGCGTCATGTCGAAAACGCGGTTCATCGCACCGCTGAGCAAGGCGGCATGTAAGGCGGCCCCGAAAGCAGCCAGCATGTTGCCGCCACGTGGCGCGCGCATCGTACTGCTGGCATCGGACCAGGTCAATGTTGCCGTGAGGTTGTGTTTGACGCCCGTGCCTTGACGCTGTGCCGCTGCGCAAGGCAGCAGCAACAGGGCATCGCCGTCGCTGGCGAGCACGAAGTCGGCCAGCATGCCGTAGGGCGTCAATGCGCAAGTGATGGCGCCATCCACCTCGCGGCGAAAGGCGGCGGCCAGCGTGATCATGCCGGCGGGCACAGGTACCTGGGCATCCAGCAGTGCCCGCGCCACAATCGTTTGCGCCAGCGGCACCGGGACCGTGTAACGCCCCAAACAGCTCAGAATCGGAAACAGCTCGGCCAGGGACAGGGCCGCACCGCCGTCGGCTTCTGCCGCCAGCAGCTCCAGAAATCCGGCATCTGCGACGGCTTCCCACAAGGGCACGGGTGAACCGCCGCCTTCGATGGCGCGCACCACGGCCGGCGTGCACTGGTTTTTGAGAATGTCTTCTATGGCTTCTGCAAACATGGTTTTTCTTTCTTAGCGCAAGCCCAGACCACGCGCGATCATGCCGCGCAGGATCTCGCGCGTGCCGCCGCGCAGTGAATACGTCGGTGCAATCTGGCTTACATAGGCTACCGCGCGGTACAAGTCGGCGTCCACAGGCGCAGCCGGGTCCATGGCGATGGCAGCTTCCAGGATGGCCGGGATGCTTTGTTCAAACTCCGTGCCTATGTCCTTGATCAGCGCCGCTTCAACGATGGGGCTTTCGCCGTTGACCAGTTTGCTGGTGACGGCGATGGACATATTGCGCAAGGTGGTCAGGTGTGTGGCGAAACGCCCGATGGTGGCAGCGTGCACCGCGGCGCCTGGCATGCGGCGCAGGCAACTGATCCAGTGTTCCAGCAGCACGATGCTGGAGTAGATACGTTCCGGGCCGCTGCGCTCGAAGGCCAATTCGGCATTGACCTGGGTCCAGCCGCTGCCTTCCTGGCCGATCAAGGCACCGTCGGCCAGCAACACGTCGTCAAAAAAGACTTCGGAGAAATGGGCATCACCCGCCAGGTCATGGATGGGGCGCACCGTCACACCTGGCAAGCTCAGGTCGACAATAAATTGGGACAAACCTTGTTGCCTGTCCTGCGCTTCGCCGGAGGAACGCACCAGCGCAATCATGTAGTGGCAATGCTGCGCATTGGTCGTCCAGATCTTGCGGCCGTTCAAACGCCAGCCGCCTTCGCAGCGGGTGGCGCGGGTGCCGACGCTGGCGAGGTCCGAGCCGGCGTTGGGTTCACTCATGCCTATGCAAAAGAAAGCTTCCGCGGCGCAGATTTTGGGCAGATAAAACTGGCGCTGTGCTTCCGTGCCGAACTTGAGGATCAGGGGCCCGCTCTGGCGGTCGGCGATCCAGTGGGCGGACACCGGTGCGCCGGCGGCCAGCAGTTCTTCCACCAGCACAAAGCGCGAGTAGGCATCCAGGCTGGCGCCGCCGTAGGCGGCGGGCAGGGTCACGCCTACCCAGCCGCGTGCCGCCAGCTTCTTGCTGAAGGCGGCATCAAACCCCAGCCAGGAACGCGCCCGGATGTCCGGTGGCGTGGCCGCAAAACTGGACGCAAGAAACGCTTTCACCTCGGCGCGAAACGCCTCAGCAGCGGCAGGGAGAGTGGCGAGTCGGAACGCCGATAACAGGTTGCTCAAGGAATTCTCCTGCAGGGATCAGACGCCGATGGTGTAACCACCATTGGCCGACAGATGTTGGCCGGTGATGTAAGACGCTGCATCCGACAGCAGGAAACAGACCGGACGGGCCACTTCCACCGCTTCGGCCCAGCGGCCCAGCGGGATTTGTGCGAGGTAGGTATCGGCGAACTTTTCGCTGCGTATGGTTTCGGTCATGGGGGTTTCCACCACACCAAAACCCACGGTGTTCACACGCACGTTGTATTTGGCCCACTCGCGGGCGGCACACATGGTCAGGCCCAGCAGGCCGGCCTTGGCCGCGCCGTAATTGATCTGGCCTATGGTGCCGCGCCGGCCGGCGTCGGAGGAGATGTTGATGATGGAGCCTGCAGCCTTGTCACCAGCGCGCGAGCGCGCCAGCATGTGGCGGCCCGCGGCCTGCAAAAAGTAGAAGGAGCCCGACAGATGGACGTCGACGACCTGTTGCCAGTCTTCGGCCTTCATTTTTTCGATCATGGCGGGCCGGGTGATGCCGGCGTTGTTGACCAGACCATGGACGGCGCCGAACTTGGCGACGGCTTCGTCCACGGTGCGTTGTGCAAATTCAATATCGGCGACACTGCCGACCATGGGCAACATGCGGTCCTTGCCGGCTTCGTCGCGGAAGGCTTCCAGCGCACCAGCGTTCAGGTCCACAGCGGTCACCGTGGCGCCCAGCTTCAAGGCCAGGTCGGCAATGGCACGCCCAATACCCTGGGCGGCACCGGTCACCACAATGCTTTTGTTTTTCAGCGAGAGGGATTCGTCATTCATGGCTGTTCTTTCTTAAAGTGTTTCTTCGGTGCCCAGGACCAGCGTGGCCTGGCTTGAGAGTTCGCCGCCGTTGCCGTGGGCCACGGCCAGTTGTGCGTCTTTCACCTGGCGCTCGCCAGCTTGCCCCATCAGTTGCTGCGTGGCCTCGACCATGGTGAACAGTCCGTACATGCCTGGATGGACGCAGGACAGGCCGCCGCCATTGGTGTTCACGGGCAGGGCGCCGCCCGGGGCGATGCGACCGTTTTCCACAAAGGCGCCGCCTTCGCCCTTCTTGCAAAAGCCCAGGTCTTCCAGGAACAGGATGGTGTTGATGGTGAAGGCGTCGTAGACCTCAACCACATCAATATCGGCCGGTTTGACCCCCGCCTGGGCAAAAGCCCGCGCACCGGAGGAGACCGCCGCCGTGGTGGTCAGGTCGGGCATGGACGTGATGTCGCGGTGGTCGGTGGCGGCGGCGGCGCCCAGCAGGTAGACCGGCCGCCTGGCCAGGTGTCTGGCGCGTTCCGCACTCACCATGACCACGGCCGCCGCGCCGTCGGTGACCAGGCAGCAGTCGCGCACGCTGATGGGGTCCGACACCAGACGTGCCTTGAGGTAGTCTTCCATCGTGAGCGGGTCACGCATGAAGGCATCGGGATTGAGCTGGGCCCAGCGGCGTGCGGCCAGGGCGACCTCGCCGAGTTGCTCGCGTTTCAGGCCATATTCGTGCATGTAGCGCGAGGTCGCCAGCGCATAGGCGCCGACCGGGCGTCCCAGTTTGTAGGGCGCTTCATAGGCCGACGGCCGCATGGCGCTGACCAGTCCGCCCGCAGCCGTGCGCTGGTTGCTGCCGTAGGCAATCAGGGCCACGTCGCATTGTCCGGCCTCGATGGCCAGCGCCGCCCACATGGCATGTGTCAGAAAGGCCGAGCCGCCGGTGCGGTTGTTTTCAGTCAGCCGGGGCTGGATGCCCAGGTATTCGGCAAAGGTCAGGCCCGACAGGAAATCGTCGGGCAGACCGATGAACAGACCGTCGACATCGGAAGGTTTGAGGCCAACCTGATCGAGCGCGCCCAAACTGGCCGACACCGCGAGGTCCATGGAACTGCGGCCCGGGGACTCGCCCATGCCATAGGTGGCGGCAGCCACGATGGCCGATTTGCCGCGCGGGAATTTGTCTTGTGTCATCACTTGTTTCCTGTGTCTGTGGCCGCGTCGAACAGCAGGAGAGGGCGTTCATCCTGCGACCCGATGCGGGCTTGCACCTTCATGCCGATGTACACCGCGTCGGGCGCCAGACCTTCGACACGGCTCATCACGCGTGGGCCTTCCTCCAGGTCTACCAGCACCACGTTGTAAGGCTGCTGCGGTGGTTTGACACGCACCACGGTGGTGGCATGAACGGTGCCCCGGCCCGAGGCCTCCACCCATTCGAGGTCGCGTGCGCCCGTGACGGGTTCTGCCACACGGGGGTAAAAAAAGCACTTGCCGCTGCTGCGTGAACGCTGGAGCATGAATTTTCCTTGCGCCAGGTGGGCGAAAAATTCCTGCTCGGGTCGGATCTCAGTCATGAATAGTCTCCTCCATCAAATCAGGGTTTGGCATCAGGCCATTGGTACAAAGGGGCTTCCTTGGCCAGGAAGCGACGCACGGCTTCTTCGTGGAAATCGCTTTCGCGGCACATGGCTTGTGCCATGGATTCCTGTGCATAAACCGTTTTCCGGTCGGATTCGAAAGCGTGGTTCATCACGCTTTTGGCGATACCCAGCGCCCCGGTCGGCGCGCTGTGGAAACGTTCTGCAAAGTCCAGCGCCGATTGCAGCAAGTCTTGTTCGCAAATGGTCTGCACCAGGCCCATCTCTTTGGCCTCCTGGACACCGACCACACGGCCGGTAAAAACCATGTCCTTGGCGCGTGACAGGCCGATGGCGCGCGGCAGCAGGTACATCGCGCCCGTGTCCGGGATATAACCCAGCCGCGCAAACACGCTGCAAAACTTGGCGCGTGGCGAGGCCAGCACGAAGTCGGCACACAGGGCCAGCGACAGACCGGCACCAAAGGCCACACCATCCACAGCGGCAATCACGGGTTTTTCCAGATCCACCAGTTCGTCAAACCAGCGGTGGATTTTGCGGATACGTTCACGACCTTCGAAAATGTCGCGTTTTCCTTGCTGCTCGCCCATGGTCTTGATGTCGCCGCCGGCGCAAAAGTGGCCGCCGGCGCCTGTGAGCACAATCGCGCGCACCGACTCGTCGTCGCGCACCTCCGCCACCGCGGCGGCGAAGTCTTCCCGCATGGCGAAGTCCAGCGCATTGCGCTGATCAGGCCGGTTCATGGTCAGAACCGCGGTTGCATCCACCCGTTTAATCTCTATGGCAGCCATGGTGTGGGTTCTCCAGTCGTTCAGTAGCGAATTTGCATGAGCCAGGTGGCGACCATCACGGGCCGTTCGGCGCCTTCAATGTGGATTTCCACATGCCAGAAACAGCGCACTTCATCCGGCTTGATGTCATCCACCCGCTCCAGCTGGAAGCGGCCTACCAGTTTCGAGCCGCTGGGCACGGGGCCGGTGAAGCGCACCTTGTCGAAGCCGTAGTTCAGCGCCATCTTGCGATTCGGAAAGGCAAAGCAGCGGTGGTACCAGCCCGTGACCAGCGACAGCGTCAGCAGGCCGTGAGCAATGGTGCTCTTGAAGGGGGACTCGGTCGCGGCGCGCTCGGGATCGGTGTGTATCCATTGCTTGTCCTGCGTCACACCGGCGAACACGTTGATCATGTCCTGGTCCACCGTGATCGCGCCGCCGCTCACGGCGGGTTGACCGACAAAGGCCTTGATGGCCTCAATAGAGTCGAAACTTTTTTGCATGGTGTCAGTCCGCTTTCACGCCCAGCGACTTGGCCAGTGGAATCCAGCGTGCACGTTCGTCGGCAATGAATTTGCCAAATACTTCTGGTGAGCCGGGCATGGGCTGGGCGCCGATGGCGCGCAGTTTTTCGAGCAACTCGGGTTTCTTGAGTGCTTCGTTGATAGCCTTGTTCATCTCGTTGATGATGGCTGGCGAGGTGCGTGCCGGTGCAACCACGCCAAACCAGGCGCTGGCCTCGGCGTTCGGGTAGCCGGCTTCTTTCAGGGTGGGGATGTTCGGCAGTTGCGGAAAACGCGTGTTGTCGAGAATCGCCAGGGCGTGGATCTTGCCGGCCTTGACCTGTTGCATGGAGGATGGCAAGGCATCAAACATGATGTCGACGTTGTTGCCCATCATGCTCATGATGGCGGGGGCGCTGCCGGCGAAAGGCACATGGGTGACCTTGAAGCCCATCAGCGTGCTGGCGTATTCACCCGCGAGGTGGGTGATGTTGCCGCTGCTGGCCGAGCCCATGGTCAGCTTGCCCGGGTCTTTTTTGCCCAGCGCGATCAAGTCGTTGACGGTGTTGACCTTCAACTCCTTGCGGGTGACCAGCAGCAGGGGCGACTTGCCCATGCCGGCCACGGGAAGAAAGGCTTTTTCCGGGTCATACGGCATCTTGGCGTACAGCGCGGAATTGATGACCAGCGGTGCGTTGGAGCCGACGAAAAATGTCTTGCCGTCGGGCTCGGCACGTGCCACGGCCTCACCGGCGATCATGCCGGCTGCACCGGCTTTGTTGTCGATGATGATGGGCCGACCCAGAATGAGGGAGGCGTCCTGGGCGACCAGGCGTGAGATCTGGTCGGCAGCGCCGCCGGCGGGGTAGGGCACGACAAAACGGATAGGTCCGTCTTGCTGTGCCTGGGCGCTGAAGCCGCCAAAGGCCAGGAAAAGGGAGGCAGCGGCAACGGCGCGGCGAGTGAATCGAATGCTCATGGTTTAGTCTCCGGTGGGTTGTTGTCGGGTGGGGATGAGGGCGTTCAGACGACGCCGCGGGCTTGCAGCTCGGCCAGACGTTCGTCGGACAGACCGAGCCGATCGCGCAGGATGGCCTGGTTGTGCTCGCCCAAGGTGGGTGCCGAACGTTCATAACGGATAGGCGTGGCGGACAGGCGGATCGGGTTGGCGACGCTGGGCGCATGCACACCGGTGTTGTGCGGCAAGGACAGCTGCATGTCGCGATGGGTGACCTGCGGGTCTTCGAACACCTGTTTCATGTTGTTGATGGGGCCGCAGGGCACGTTGTTGGCCTCCAGCAGGGTGATCCACTCTTCCATGGTGCGTGCCAGCATGGCTTCGGCGATCAGGGGGATCAGGGTGGTGCGGTTGCGGTTGCGTTGCGCGCTGCTGGTGTACAGCGGATCGGTCGCCAGCAGCGGGCGCTCAATCACCTTGCAGAAGGCCGCGTACTGGCCGTCGTTGCCGACGGCAATGATGATGTCGCCTTCTTTGCAGCGGAACACCTGGTAAGGCACCATGTTGGAGTGGGCATTGCCCATGCGTTGCGGGATCTTGCCCGACAGAAAGTAGTTGATCGCCTGGTAGGAGTTGATCGAGACGATGCAGTCCAGCAGGGACATATCTATGTACTGGCCTTCACCGCTTTCGCGCCGGTGTTCAATGGCGGCCAGGATGGCGGTGGTGGCGTACATGCCGGTCAGCAGGTCGCTGATGGCGATGCCGCTTTTCATAGGGGCCGCGCCGGGTTCACCGTCGGGGATGCCGGTGATGCTCATCAGGCCGCCCATGCCCTGAAACACATAGTCGTAACCCGGCAGCGCCGCATAAGGGCCGCTCTGGCCGAAGCCGGTGACCGAACAGTAGACCAGGCGAGGGTTGATCTTGCGCAGGTCCTCGTAGGCCAGGCCGTAACGCGCCAAAGTGCCGACCTTGTAGTTTTCGACCAGGATGTCGGCGTCGCGCACCAACTGGCGAATGATTTCCTGGCCGTCCGGGCTGGCCAGATCGACGGTCACCGATTGTTTGCCGCGGTTGGCGCTCAGGAAATAAGAGGAGTCGCGGGTTTCCCGGCCATCGGCGTCTTTCAGGAAAGGAGGGCCCCAGTAGCGGGTGTCATCGCCCACGCCGGGTCGCTCGATCTTGATGACTTCCGCCCCCATGTCTGCCAGGTTTTGCGTGGCCCACGGGCCGGCAAGGATGCGGGTCAAATCGAGCACCTTGAGGTGCCCTAACGCCGTTTTCATGGGGAACTCCTGTCTATTTCGATGAGGCAAGAATAGAAGGAGTGGCTGATACCGTCCAATATTTAATAATTGGTTATTGATATTGTTTGAGTATCAATTTTTGAGAGATCGCTTTGATATTCAAAAAATCAGATTCATTGACCCATACGTGTTTGGTATCAATATTTTGACTAACGATATTGGACTGTGCGCGGTAAATCCTCTACGCTGGAGGTCTATGACACAGCCTGAGGAGGCCCATCCCATGCCCGACTTTCTTTTGTACGAACAGCAAGGCCACGTGGTCACGCTGACCATGAACGAGCCCGAGCGCCGCAATCCGCTGACCGGCAATTCGGCCGTGCCGGACTTTCTGGCCGCGATAGACCGCATTCACAACGACCGCAGCGTGCGCGCCGTCATCCTGACCGGCGCCGGCACGGCGTTCTCCTCCGGCGGCGACATCCGCGACATGGAACGGCAGGCTTCTGGTGAGGTCAGCGGCATGCAGATTCGCCAGGAATACCGCACTGGCATCCAGCGCCTGCCGCTGGCCTTGTTCAACCTCGAAGTTCCGGTCATCGCTGCGGTTAATGGTGCCGCCATTGGCGCGGGCCTGGACCTCGCCTGCATGTGCGATATCCGCATTGCCTCGGAACATGCCAAATTTGCCGAAAGTTTTGTCAAGCTGGGGATCATTCCGGGCGACGGCGGCGCCTGGCTGCTGCCCCGCATCATCGGCATGTCGCGTGCGTCCGAGATCTCCTTCACGGGGGAGGTCATCGGGCCGGACCTGGCGGCGAGTTGGGGCCTGGTGTCGCGCGTGGTGCCTGCCGATCAGTTGCTGGCCACGGCGAACGAGCTGGCTTCGCGTATCGCGGCGAATCCGCCCATGCCGTGCGCCTGACCAAACGGCTGTTGCGGGAAGCCATGCACACACGTCTGGACACCTTGCTGGAAATGGCCTCGGCCTTTCAGGCGATGTCGCACCAGACGGATGACCACAAGGAAGCGGTCGCTGCCTTTCTGGCCAAGCGCCCCCCTGTTTTCAAGGGTTGAGGTGCGCGCAGGCCGGGTGCTGGCGGCGGCGGGACGCTCAGTTATGCTTGGCGGCAACGATACCGCCAAACCCATGGACCTGCGACGCATACGCCACTTCGTCATCCTTGCCGAGACGCTTAATTTCCGTCGTGCGGCAGAACGCCTGCACATGGCGCAGCCGCCGCTGACGGTTTCGATCCAGAAGCTGGAAGCGGAGCTGGGCGTCAAATTGTTCGCCCGCGAATCCACCGGTGTTACGCTGACGGCCAGCGGGCGGGCGGTGCTGGTGGAAGCCAAGCGGCTGCTGTTCCACGGCAACCAGCTTCGCGAAACGGCAAAAAGCACGATAGAGGGAACCGGCGGCACCTTGCAGATCGGTTTTGTCGGCTCGACCACCTATGGCATGCTGCAAAAACTGCTGCCGCTGTTTCGCGCCGAATACCCCGGCGTGGAGTTGATCCTGCGTGAAGCCACCTCGGTGGACATCATGCAGCAGCTGGAAGACAACGCCCTGGATATTGGCCTGGTGCGTGTGCCGCTGCTGCAGGCCTCCAGGGCCACGCTGGTCCAGCTGGAGCACGATGAATACATTGCAGCGCTGCCCCGCGGCAACGCCCTGGCTGACAAGGGGCTGCTCAAGCTGTTGGACATGGCGGGCGAGTCCTTCATCATGTACGCCCCCACCTATGCCTCCGGCCTGCACAGCACAGCCATGCTGGCTTGTCAGCAGGCCGGCTTCATCCCCCGCGTGACACAACAAGCCATTCAGATTCAGACTGTGCTGGCGCTGGTGGAAAGCGGCTTGGGCGTGGCCCTCGTGCCCTCGGTGATGCAGCGTTTTGTCAGTGACAAGATTGTTTACCGGCCCGTGGTGGACGTGCCGCCGGCGGCCGCCATCGGGCTGGCGCTGGCCTACCTGGCCGAGACCGAGAGCCCGGCCGCCGCCCGCTTTCGCGCGCTGGCCACGCGCGAGTTTGTGCCGGACAAGCGGCGCTAGCGCACCCTTGCCCGCGAGGTCTTAGTGGTGGTGGCCGTGTTCGCCATGCACGTGGCGGTGTGCAATTTCTTCTTCGCTGGCGGCACGCACCTCGGTCACGGACAGGGTAAAACGCAAGGCCTTGCCCGCCATCGGGTGGTTGCCATCCAGCAGCACGGTGTCGCCCTTGATTTTCATCACGGTGAAAGCCTGGGGCTGGCCGTCGTCGCGCCGGCCTTCGAGTTGACCGCCGACCTTCACGCCCGGTGGGAACTGGCTTTTTGGGATGGATTGCACCAGGTTTTCATCGCGCAGGCCGAAGGCGTCTTGCGGCTCCAGCGCCAAGGTGGTCTGGTAGCCCGGCATTTTGCCTTCCAGCGCTTCTTCAATTTTGGGCAAGGTGTTGCCATAACCCCCATGCAGATAAACCATGGGTTCGCGGCTTTCTTCCAGGAGTTTGCCCTGGGCATCCGCCACTTTGTAACGCAAGGTGACGGCGGTGTCTTTTTCGATTTTCATAAATGGGATGGTTTGGGCGTGTGAGAAACAGGCCGCCATTTTCGCGCCAAAACGCCAACATCCGCGGGGCGGGCTGTTAAGGACCGTTTTTTTGCCTGATCCGTGCTTGTGAGGAGCCTGGGGCGGCCGCGTGGCATTTCGGCTGATTTTTCAAAGAAGGCTGTTCATTTGCGGCCGGCTCCTCCAGACTAACGGGCATGAAAATCATCGTTTTGGGCGCCGGAATTATTGGCGTGAGCACGGCCTGGCACCTGGCCAACCGTGGGCATGCGGTCACGGTGGTCGAGCGTCAGCCCGGCGCAGCCCTCGAAACCAGCTTTGCCAACGCCGCGCAAATCTCCGTCAGTTATTGCGAGCCTTGGGCCAACCGGGATGCGCCGGCCAAGTTGCTGAAGTGGATGTTTCGCCGTGACGCGCCTTTGCTGTTCCGGCCCCAGCTGGACTGGCGTCAGTGGCGCTGGGGCCTGCAGTTTCTGGGCCAGTGCAACGACGCTGCGTTTGAGCGCAATGTGGCGCAGATTGTGGCGCTGGGCGCCTACAGTCATGAAGCCTTGAAAGACGTCGTGGCGGTCACCGGCATCGATTACCACCGGCTGGAGCGCGGCATTGCGCACTATTTCACCGACCAGCCATCGCTGGACGCAGCGGCCGATGCGGCGGCCTTGATGCAGAAATTTGGGGTGCAGCGCCAGGTCATCAGCCGTGAGGAGCTGCTGGCCATAGAGCCGGCCTACAGCGCCTTCGCTTCCCATATCGTCGGCGCCACTTATACCGCCAGCGACGAAAGCGGCGACGCGCGGGTGTTCACGCAGGCGCTGGCGCGCCAGTGCGAAACCCTGGGTGTGCAGTTTTTGTATGACCACGACATCCTGCGGCTGGAGACGGCGGGTGGCGCCGTGAGTTCGGTCAAGGTCAAAAACCGCCATACCGGTGTTTCGTTGTCCAAGCAGGCCGATGCGTTTGTCGCTGCCTGCGGCTCCTACACCGCGCCTTTGTTGCGGACCGCCGGGGTGGACCTGCCGATTTACCCGGCAAGGGTTACAGCGCCACCTTTCGCCTGCTCAAGCCTGAACAGGCGCCCTGGGGTCAGCACCATCGATGATGAATTCAAGTGTGCGATCAGCCGTCTGGGTGACCACTTGCGTGTGGCCGGAACGATTGAATTGGCCGGTTATGACCTGTCACTCGAGAGCTCGTTGGCCCAGGCCCGCTGCCAGATGCTGGCCGACCGGGTCGAACAGGTGCTGCCCGGTGTCTGTGACACCCGCTCCGTGGCGCAGGGCGGGCAGCCGCATTTCTGGGCCGGCCTGCGGCCGGCGACACCGACCAACATTCCTTTTATCGGTAAAACCCGGGTGGACAAACTCTGGGTCAACGCCGGCCATGGCACCTTGGGCTGGACCCACGGGGCCGGCTCGGGCAAAGCCATGGCCGAGTTGCTGGACGGACAACGCCCCGCGTTACCGTTCAAGTTTTTCGGCGTTTCCTGACGATCGCCCTGCTGCCCACGCGGTATGGGCGCGGGGCACAATAGGCTTTTTCCCAACGTTTTCTTTCGCATGCACACCACCGCCCTTGTTCTGTTTTCGGGGGGCCAGGACTCCACCACCTGCCTGGCCCAGGCGCTCTCCAAATACGAACGTGTGGAAACCGTGGCCTTTGATTACGGCCAGCGGCACAGCGTGGAGTTGCAGGCGCGGCTGAACGTGCTGCGCGAGATCCGGGCGCAATTTCCGCAATGGGCGCCCAGGCTGGGCGATGACCATTTGCTGGACCTGTCGGTGTTGGGCCAGGTCAGCGAAACCTCGCTGACACGCGACATGGCCTTCAAGATGGAAAGTTCGGGCCTGCCCAACACCTTTGTGCCCGGGCGCAACCTGCTGTTTTTGACCCTGGCCGCCGCGCTGGCCTACCGGCGCGGCCTGCAGGTGCTGGTGACCGGCGTTTGCGAGACCGACTTTTCAGGCTACCCCGATTGCCGCGACGACACCATGAAAGCCATGCAACTGGCCTTGTCCTTAGGCATGGACAAACGGTTTCTGATCGAAACACCGCTGATGTGGATAGACAAGGCCGCCACCTGGGCGCTGGCCGAGGTACTGGGCGGCCAGCCGCTGGTGGACTTGATTGTTGAACACACCCACACCTGTTACTTGGGCGACCGCGAACACCGCCAAGCCTGGGGTTATGGCTGCGGCCAGTGCCCGGCCTGCGAGCTGCGTGCGCGCGGCCATACGTCCTATTCGGCGGCTTTGCCCAAGCCCTAAGTTCACGGCCTCTTGGGCAGTGCTCAGATACGGGTTTGCTTGAGCTGGTAAAGCGCTGGCGAGCCTTCGGGCAGTTTTTCCATTTCCCACTGCCGGCCGTGAAAAGCCGCAACCGCAGGCCGATGCGCGATCGACACCATCGCGCCGCCAGCCTTCTGGATCCGGGCCAGCAGCCGCTCGTACAGGGTTTTTTCGGCCGCCTCGTCGAGCGCGCTGGTGGCTTCGTCGGCAAACAGCCAGGTCGGATTTTTCAGGAACACGCGGGCAATCGCCAGACGCTGCTGCTCGCCGCCCGACAGCTTTTGGCTCCAGGCATCCTCCTCGTCGAGCAGGTCCGCCAGTTGCGGCAATAGAGCGTCGGTCAACGCCTGGCGCAAGGCCTCGTCGCTGTAGGTCGTGGCGGGCTGCGGGTAGGCCAGTGCGTCGCGCAAACGACCGTCCGGGAAGTAGGGGCGCTGCGGAATAAACATGGTATTGCCCGGCAAGCTGGTGCGGCCGCGGCTGAAAGGCCAGATGCCGGCAAAAGCGCGGAACAGCGTGGATTTGCCGCTGCCTGACGGGCCTTTCAAGAGCACGTTGTCGCCGGCGTCGGCGTGCAGGGACACATTCGCCAGCAAGACCGTGCCGGTCGGCAAGGCCAGGGTCAGGTCCTGCGTCGCCAGTGCAGATGTGGCGTCGCCAGTTGCTACTGTATTGATAGCTGATTGCGCCCGTTCGGACTGGGCTAGCGCCTTAAAACTCTCTTCAAAACTGGTCAAACGGTCGGTGGTGGCGCGCCAGGCAGCCAAGCTGGCGTAGTTGTCGACGAACCAGCTCAGCGAATCCTGCACCCGGCCGAAAGCCGAGGCAATCTGCATCAACTGGCCGAGCTGGATGGCGCCGCTGAAAAAGCGCGGCGCGGCCACAATGAAGGGAAACACCACGGCGGCCTGGCCGAAAAAGTTGGTGAACCAGCTCAGGTTTTTCTGCTTTTTGATCAGGCTCAGGTAGTTGCCCAGCACCGCTGAAAAACGCGTGTCCAGTTGCGTGCGTTCGACGGCTTCGCCTTTGTCCAGCGCAATCGATTCGCTGTATTCGCGCACCCGCACCAGATGGTGGCGAAAGTCGGCCTCGTAACGCTGTTGCATGAAATTGAGCTTGATCTGCGGCCGGCCTATGTAATGCGTGATGACGCTGCCGACCACGCAATACAACACCGCCATCCAGACCATGAAACCGGGAATGTTGAAGCTGCTGCCGCCCAGGCTGAAGGCAAACGGTCCCGACAAGCTCCAGAGGATGCCGACAAAACTCAGCAGCGTGACCACCGCATTGAGCAAGCCCATGCTCAGCGACAGGGTGTAACCAGTGAACAGGTTCAAGTCCTCCTGCAGACGCTGGTCGGGGTTGTCTGGCGTGGCCGGATGGCTGCCCGACTCGGCGTAACGCGCCAGCTCCATCTTGTAAAAAGCATGGTTGGCCAGCCAGCGCTGCAGGTAATGCGCGGTCATCCAGGCGCGCCAGCGGATTTGCAGCAGTTGCGTGAGGTAGGAGCGGTAGACCGCGATGATGATGAAGGCAAACGCCAGGTAGGTGAAACGCCCGAGCTGCACCCAGAACACCGGCTGGTTTTTTTCCTGCACGGCGTCGTAGAACACGCGGTTCCAATCGTTGAGCAGCACCAGCATGTAGACCGCGCCCAGGTTGAGCAGCACGATGGCCAGCAGCAGGCCGCGCGCCTTCCATTTGTCCTCGGACCGGAAGTAGGGCGCGGTCAGCGCCCAGGCTTTGCCGCAGAAGTCCTTGAAGGCGCTGAACTTGCCGGCTACGGCGGGTAACGAAGGCGTCGAAGGCATGGGTCTCGTCCTTGAAAGCGGAAATGAAAGCCAGTGTAGTGCCCAGCCTGTCGCCGGGGCGATGCGGCGCGGCCGGGGATGCCGCTAGGATGAGCGCATGAACACCTCCACCTCTCCTTCTCCCGAAGGCAGCATCGACTGCACGGTGCGCGGCCCCTTGCTGCTGATCGCCATCAACCGGCCGGCCAAACGCAACGGCTTCACGCCCAAGATGTTTCGCGAGCTGGGCCAGGCTTATACCCGGCTGGACGACGACCCGGCGCTGCGGGTCGGGGTGTTACATGCGCTGGGCGATCACTTCACGGCCGGCCTGGACCTGCCGACCATTGCACCGCTGATGCAACGCGGCGAAAAAGCCGTGCCGCTGGGGCTGGTGGATCCGCTGGATCTGGGCATGGAGGGTTACCGCCGTCGCAGCAAACCCATGGTGGTGGCGGTGCAGGGCATCACCTACACGCTGGGCATCGAGCTGATGCTGGCGGCCGACATCGTGGTGGCGGCGGAGGACTGCCGATTTTCCCAGCTGGAGGTCAAACGCGGCATCATGGCCACCGGCGGCGCCACCTTGCGTATGGCCGAGCGGGCTGGCCTGGGCAATGCCTTGCTGCATTTGCTGACGGGGGATGAGTTTGGCAGTGCCGAGGCCTTGAGGCTGAACTTTGTGCAGAAGGTGGTGCCGCGCGGGCAAGTATTGGACGAAGCACTGCGGATCGCCGGGCTGATTGCCGAGCAGGCGCCGCTGGCCGTGATCGCCACGCGGAAAAATGCGCTGAAAGCGGTGGAGCATGGCGCCACCCTGGCGATGCAGGACTTCATGGCGGTGCAGCAGGGCTTGTCGCGCAGCGACGATGCCGCCGAAGGCCTGCGTTCCTTCATCGAAAAACGCCAGGCCCGCTTTCAGGGCAAATAAGCGCTCAGGGGTTGGACACGCCGCTGGCCACATGGCCGGCGGGCACATGTTGGGCGGCGGCGTCGACGTGGCCGGTCTGGTCGTCAAAAAAGAAGTCGGGTTCGAACTCGCGCAAAAACTCCGATTTCGCCAAACCGCCCAGAAACATGGCTTCATCGACCTCGATGTTCCAGTCCATCAAGGTGCGTATCGCGCGGTCGGCGGTGGCCAGGCCGCGCGCTGTCACCAGGGCTGTGCGGATGCGGATATGCGGCGTGCCGGCCTGCTGCAGCCGGTGCAGCGCCTTCAGCAAGGGCATGAAGGGGCCGGGGGGCAGCGGTTTGCTGGCCAGCTTGCGTTCGTGTTTCTGGAAGGCGTCCAGCCCGTCTTTTTGAAACACGCGCTCGGCCTGGTCGGAAAACAACACGGCGTCGCCGTCAAAGGCAATACGCACTTCGTTGGGATAGGTGTTTTTGGCGTGCACCGCATGCGTGGCCACCGTGGCGGCCGCAAAACCGGCGTTGAGTGCGGCGCGTACGTCTTGCGGGTTGGCCGATAAAAACAAGTTGGCCTGCAGCGAACGCAGGTAGTCGTAAGGCGCACGGCCCTTGGTGAACACACCGCGCTCCAGCGGCAGTTTGTTGACCTCGGCCGAGCGGAAAATCCGCAGGCCGGAAACCGGGTCGTTGCGCGACAACATGACCACTTCCACACGTTTGACATCGGTGTTGAAGGCCAGCAGCTTTTTGACCAGCGAAAAAGCCACGCCGGGTTTGGCGGGATGCTCCAGCCGGTCCAGTTGCAGCTTCATGTAGGCGCGGTCGTCGGCCTGCTCGAAAACGCGGTTTTCTTCTTCAAGGTCAAACAGGGCGCGCGATGAAATCGCCACCACCAGTTGTCCGTCCAGATTGGCTGCCATGGGTTTACCTGTTCACGTTGGATGCGTTGACTGTAACGCCGGCGTCGTGGGCGCCAGGGTTAAGGTGCGCCATTGCCCGCAGGCGACACCTTCCTGCGGCCACTGGTCGGCGCGTGTCACCTGCCGTATGCCCTGGGCCAGCAGTTGGGTGGCGCGGATGATACCGGCGTGGGTGATCCAGACCACATCCGGGGTGCTTGCGGCCGGCAACTCGTCAAAAGCCTGGGCCACCCGCGCCATCACGGCGCTCACGCTTTCACCGTGGCCGCCGACCACGTGGTCTGCAAATCGGGCGGTCCAGGCGTCCAGCGCGGGCTGGCCGAGTTCGGCCCAAGGTTGACCTTCCCAGGCGCCGAAGTTCATTTCCTGCAGGCGGGCGTCATTTTTAAGGGTCAAATCGGGCCGCAGCCCAAGCAGAATCAGCGCAAGCTGCTCACATCTTTGTAGCGGCGAGGTGCTGACGGCCGCACCCTGCGGCAACACCGCGGCCAGGGCCACCGCGCATTGCCGGGTGGCGTCGGGGTCGGCGGCCACATCCAGTGCGCCGTAACAGGTGCCGGGCGCCAGCAGCACCTGCGCATGGCGCACCAGCCAGAGCGTCATGACAAACTGACCGCCAAGCCTAGGTAAAACGCAATCTCGCAAACCTGTTGCGCCGCGCCCAGGCAGTCACCGGTAAAACCCTGCAGCCGATGCCAGAACAGCCGGCCCATCCACAACAGGGCGAGCATGGCCAGGCTGCAGGCGACTATCAAACTTGTAGCGTCCAGCACATAGCTGGCCAGGGCCAGTGCCAGAAAACACCAGATAAAGGCGGCGCCCAGGGCGGGCAAGGTGATCTGGTCGGCCAGGGGTTTGGATTTGGAGCTGGCGGCATCACCCACATGCGGCAACAGGCGGATCAGCAGCAGCGGCAGGCCGCGCGAGACCACGTGGGCGGTAAACAGCCCGCCGGCCACCAGCCAGCCCTGAATCAGTTCTTCGGCCTCGTCGGCGCCGGACAGGTCGCTTTCGGCGGCGCCCAGCAGGGCCAGCAAAGCCAGTTTGCAGGCCAACACCAGCACCAGCGCCAGCGCACCGAAGGCGCCTACACGTGAGTCTTTCATGATCTCCAGGGCGCGCTGCGGGTCCTGGCTGCCGCCCAGACCGTCGGCCACGTCGGCCAGGCCGTCTTCATGAAAAGCACCGGTCAGCAAGACCGAGGTGACGGTGGACAAGGTGGCGGCCACCAGCGGCGTGAACACCGTGGACGGCAGCAGCGCCAGCAGCAAGAGATAAACTCCCGCCGCCGCTGCTCCAACCAGCCAGCCTATGCCGGGGAAATGTGCAGCGCTGGCGCGCAACATGGTCGGGCTGTAACCGACCCAGTTGGCGAGTCGGCCGGTGACTGGAATACGGGTGAAAAACTGGACCGCCAGCAGGTAGTGACGCAGGAACTGGCTCATGCGGGTGTTGCCCCGGTTTTGCCACTGACCCCGGCCGAATCAAAACTGGCCATCTCTGCCATGAACAGCGCCGCCGACTGCAGCAGCGGCCAGGCCAGCAGGGCGCCCGTGCCTTCGCCCAGGCGCATGTCCAGGTCCAACAGCGCCTTGGCCTGCAACTGGGCCAGCAGCAAATGGTGGCCGCGTTCGGCCGAGCGGTGGCAAAACACCATGTAGTCCTTGGCGGCCGGCACCAGGGCGTGGGCCACCAGAGCCGCTGCGCCGGCAATAAACCCGTCCACCAGCAGCACGCGGCGTTCGCTGGCGGCCTGCAGCATGGCGCCTGTCATCATGGCGATTTCAAAGCCGCCTAACGCAGCCAGCACGGGCAGGGGCTGGTGCACATCCGCATGGCGGACCAGGGCGCGGGCCAAGACGGCTTGTTTGTGTTTCAGTTGCGCATCGTCCAGGCCGGTGCCGCGCCCGACCACGTCGGCGATCGACAGGCCAGAGAGCCGGGCCAGCAGCAGGGCCGCTGGCGAGGTGTTGGCAATGCCCATTTCTCCGAAAGCCACGATGTTGCCGGGCAGGTTTTGCACGATGGCTATGCCGGCCTGCAGTGCCGCCTCGGCTTGCACCAGCGACATGGCCGGGCCTTCGCAGAGGTTGTGGGTGCCGAGTGCGATTTTTCGTTTCAGCAGTTGCGGGTGGTCGGCCAGGTCAGCGGCCACACCGGCGTCCACCACCTGCAGGGCAAAACCGTGCTGGCGGGCGAACACATTGATGGCGGCACCGCCGGCCAGCATATTGCCCACCATCTGTACCGTCACACCTTGCGGAAAAGCCGACACACCTTCGCTGGCAATGCCGTGGTCGGCGGCAAACACCACCATTTGCGGCGACTGGAAAGCCAGGGTCTCGCTGCGCTGGATCAAGCCAATTTGCAGCGCCAGGGTTTCGAGCTGGCCGAGGGCGCCCAGTGGTTTCGTCTTGTGGTCTATCTTGTGCTGCAGCCGGGCTTGCAAGGCGGCGTTGGCGGTGGGTTCAATCGTGGGCAGGAAGGCGGGATGTTGCATCGGCAATGAGTTTTTGTTGCAGGCAGACGGGGCAATAGCAGGAAGCTGGTGCGGCGTTGCGGCTGGAGGCAGGTCTGGCGGCGGGCACCGGCATCACGTGGGGCAGCTTGACACACCAGCACTTGGCATCACCGGCCACCATGCCGCAGCGGAAGGCGGTGCCGCATCCTGGACAAACGGAGGAGGCAAGTGGGGTGGTCATAGTCTTAAGCTTGCAGGAACAGCCGGTAAACCGGGTTGTCGGTTTCTTCGACGTGCGGGTAACCCAGCGTGTCGAGGAAGGTCTTGAAGGCCTTGTTGTCGGCCTTGGGCACCTGCAACCCGACCAGGATGCGGCCGTAGTCCGCGCCCTGGTTGCGGTAGTGGAACAGGGAGATGTTCCAGCCGGGCTTCATGGTCGACAAAAACTTCATCAGCGCGCCTGGCCGCTCGGGAAACACAAAACGCAGCAGACGTTCGTCTTTGGAGAGCGCCGTGTGCCCGCCCACCATGTGGCGGATATGTTCCTTGGCCAGGTCGTCATGGGTCAAATCCAGCGACTTGAAGCCATGCTTGCTGAAGTTGTTGGCGATCTTGCTACTTTCGCCCTTGCCGTGGGTGGTCAGGCCGACAAACACATGGGCTTGGGCTGCGTCGCTGATGCGGTAGTTGAACTCGGTCACGCTGCGCGGGCCGCCCGGCAACTCGCCAATCAGCTCGCAAAAACGCCTGAAGCTGCCGCGCTCCTCGGGAATCGTCACGGCAAACAGCGCTTCGCGCTCTTCGCCCACTTCAGCGCGTTCGGCGACAAAACGCAGGCGGTCAAAATTCATGTTCGCGCCGCACAAAATGGCGGCGTAGGTCTCGCCCTTGGTTTTGTGCGTGGCGACGTATTGCTTGATGGCGGCCACACTCATCGCGCCGGAGGGCTCGACAATGCTGCGCGTGTCGATAAACACGTCCTTGATGGCGGCGCAGACGGCGTCGGTGTCCACCGTGATGAATTCATCGACCAGCTCACGGGCGATGCGAAAGGTTTCTTCGCCGACCAGCTTGACGGCGGTGCCGTCGGCAAACAGGCCGACATCGGGCAGCGTCACGCGTTTGCCAGCGCCGACGGACTGCAACATCGCGTTCGAGTCGCTCATTTGCACACCGATGACCTTGACCTCGGGTCGCACCGCCTTGATGTAGTTGGCCACGCCGGAAATCAGGCCGCCGCCGCCTATGGCCACAAACACCGCGTCCAGCGAACCTTTGCCTATGGTCTGGATTTGCCGCAGGATTTCCATGGCAATCGTGCCCTGGCCGGCGATCACGTCCGGGTCGTCAAACGGGTGCACAAAAGTCAGGCCGTTTTTTTTCTCCAGCGCGACCGCATGTCCATGGGCATCCGAATAACTGTCGCCATGCAGGATCACCTCGCCACCCAGCGCCTTGACCGCGTCGACCTTGACCTGCGGTGTGGTCACCGGCATCACGATCACCGCGCGGGTGCCCAGCTTGTGTGCACCCAGCGCCACACCTTGCGCATGGTTGCCGGCCGAGGCACAAATCACGCCTTTTTTGAGCTGGGCGGGGCTCAGGTGCGCCATCTTGTTGTAGGCGCCGCGCAGCTTGAAACTGAACACCGGCTGCTGGTCTTCGCGCTTGAGCAAGACGGTGTTGTGCACACGCCGGCTCAGGTTTTTCGCGGGTTCCAGGCCGGACTCCACGGCAACGTCATAAACACGGGCCGTCAGAATTTTCTTGAGGTAGTCGGCCGGGCTGAGGTCGGCTGCCTTGGGCGAGGATTTTTTTTGGGGGGTGGATGTCATGGTTCGCTCTTTCACTGGATCATTGTAGGGTTTCGCCCTTTCCTCAGTCCGGGTGGCCGTTGGATGCGCATGCCGTCGTCTGCAAACCTGTGTTTGCTCGCATCACTTTTGAAAAGAGGTCTGCCCCGCTTTTTTTTTCAAGTGGGCCGACATAAAAAAAGCCACCCGTCCGGAGGAGAGGTGGCTGTAAAAACCTTGGAGACAAAACTAAAGCTGGCTTACGCCAGCCTGGGATCAGAAAGCGTGGCGAATGCCCACATACAGCTGACTGGCATCCTGACCAACGCCGTTGTTAGGTGTGCCATTGGCGGAACCTTGACCATACAGCGCGTAGCCGGCGTTGGCCTTGTTGTTCAGCTTGGCGTAAGACACACCCACCGAGGTGCGCTTGGACAGCGAATAATCGTAGCCCAGGGACCACAGCGAAGAGCTGGAGTCAGCAAGGGTCGTACCGTTAACCTTGAGATCGCTGGCTTTGGTGTAGGTGAACAGGAAAGTGCCTGCGCCCAGTGGCACGGTCACAGGGATAGACCAGACGTTGCGCTTGGTTTCCGATTCAGCAGCAGTCATCAGGCCAGCAATCAGCTTCGACTGGTCATAGGTCAGGCCAACCGTGGCCACGCCAAAGTCGTAGTCGCCAAACAGCGTGTAGGCTTTTTGGTCGCCACGAGTGGCGGTAGCACGACGGTCTTCCGACTTGGCATCCCACACGGAGAAGCCAGCCTTGATCGGGCCATTGCCGTAGAGCAGTTTGGCAGACACCGCTTTACCTTTGCCTGCATCGCCCAAAGCACCTTCGGAACCATTGAAGGCGGTGCTGTAGTTCAACTCGCCCTTGAAGCCGGAGAAGGTCGGTGTCGTGTAGCGAATCGTGTTGGTGGCGCGGCTGGCATTGGCGATGGATTGAGCGGAGGAGCCACCATTCACATAACCGAGCAAGGCGCAACTGCTGGCCTGGAAGGCGGTGGCACGTGAACCGTGCGAGTCCTGGCCCAGGCAGTAGTGCGTGTCCAGCTTGCCGAGCTGGATCATGCCAAGGCCACCGCTCAGGCCGACGAAGGTGTTACCCGTAGCGATGGGGCTGGAAGTGGGTGCGGCACCATTGTCGTCCACGCGGAAACGCGTGTCGATCTGGAACACAGCCTTCAGGCCGCCGCCGAGGTCTTCGGCGCCGCTGATGATGAAGCGCGAAGAACCGTCAGCAACGCTCAGGCCGCTGCCATTGGTGGTGCCGGCTGGGCCGTTCGAGTATTTGGTCTGTGCCACGCCGCCTTTGATGATGCCGGACAGGGTGACGGAGGATTGAGCGAAGGCGCTGACAGCGGCAAAGGCTGCCAGAGCAATAAGGGATTTTTTCATTGCAAGAGTTTCTCTAAAGTTAAACATGACATCCCAGAACTTGTGATCTTTGGGCTGACTTTCATTGCGAAAGACGTACTAATTAGAGCAAAGAGGTGCGAACTTTTTGATGACAAATGCGTGACAGTTGCCTTCCTGAGACAGCTGTAGTTGAGATTCTTTTTGGCGTTGACAGGGGTACTTTTTTGCACGCACCTCCAAGGCGGCTTATCGCCATATGAACGATTGGGTGAATTCTTTTGATGGCATTCATCCTCGTGACTTGCAAGCACGGTATATGGTTTTTTTGTGCTTCATGGTTTTGCCTTTCATTGCAAGTCGTCTTGAGGCCGCGACGTCATCGAATTGAAAGCTAGACTGACAACCGCAGGGTGGAGAGATTCTTTGCAGGAGCAACGCACCGAATCGAGGGCGTGGTTTTTGACAATGCTTCGAAAACAAAAAAAAGCCGCCAAGTCGTGAAACTTGGCGGCTTTGAGCTTTGAATCTCAAGCTGGCTTAAGCCAGCGAGGGATTAGAAAGCGTGGCGAATGCCCAGGTACAACTGGCTGGCGTCCTGGCCAACAGCGTTGTTAGGCGTGCCGTTCAGGGAAGCTTGGGTGTACAGCGCGTAACCGGCGTTGGCCTTGTTGTTCAGACGAGCGTAAGAGACACCCACCGAAGTGCGCTTGGACAAGGAGTAGTCGTAGCCGACGGAGATCAGCGAAGCGCCGGTATCCGCAGCGGTCGTGCCGTTGTTCTTGATGTCGCTGGCTTTCGTGTAGGTGAACAGGAAAGTACCTGCGCCCAGTGGCACGGTCACAGGGATGGACCAGGCGCTACGCTTGGCTTTGGCATCAGCGCCGGCAACCAAACCGCTGTTGATTTCCGAGTTGTCATAAGTCAGGCCAACGGTGGCAACGCCAAAGTTGTAGTCGCCAAACAAGGTGTAAGCCTTCTGGTCAGCACGGGCAACACCAGCAATGCGGCTTTCCGACTTGGCATCCCAGATGGACAGGCCGGCCTTGATCGGGCCATTGCCGTAGTTCAGGCCAGCATTGACCGCACGGCCTTTGCCTGCGTCGCCGGGGATGCCTTCAGGACCATTGAAGCTGGTGCTGTAGTTCAACTGGCCCTGGAAGCCGGAGAAGTTAGGTGTGGTGTAACGGATGGTGTTGGTCGAGCGGCTAGCGTTGGCGATGGCTGCGCCAGCATTGCCGACGTAACCGAGGATGCCGCAGCTGGATGCCTGCATGGCGGTAGCGCGCGAACCGTGCTGGTCAGAGCCCAGGCAGTAATGGGTGTCCATCTTGCCCAGTTGGATCGTGCCGAGGCCGCCGCTCAGACCGACGAAGGTGTTGCCGGAACCCAGGGGGCTGGAAGTGGGGGCGCCACCGTTGTCGTCAACGCGGAAACGGGTGTCGATCTGGAACACAGCCTTCAGGCCGCCGCCGAGGTCTTCGGTGCCGCCGATGATGAAACGCGAAGAACCGTCAGCAACGCTCAGGCCGCTGCCGTTGGTCGTGCCGGCTGGGCCGTTCGAATATTTGGTCTGGGCAACGCCGCCCTTGATGGTGCCGGACAAAGTCACGGAAGACTGGGCGAAAGCGCTAACAGCGGCGAATGCTGCCAAGGCAACGAGAGATTTTTTCATTACGAGAGTTTTTGAAGTTAATTGAAAAACTAGGGTTTGCACCCTTGTATTGACCTTGGCTTTCAAGGTCTTCCCGATTAAACCAGCAGTTTGGAGGTATTTTTGTGCCAAACCCGTTTAAATTGCTTTTATGGAGCTCTTGGCGGGTATTTTTTTTGTGGTAGGGCGTTTTGCTTGGATTTCATGAGTCACATGCAGGGCAAGTATTGGGTTGCGCTTGGCGCTCTTGCCTGGTTGTGCAAGCTCGTCTTGCGCAGGAGGGTTTGAAGCTCTTTCGCTCGTACCTGTGTAAAAGGCTAGAGTGGCAGCGCTGTCGGTGGCTTGGAAACAAAAAAGCCGCCAAGTCGTGAAACTTGGCGGCTTTGAGCTTTGAATCTCAAGCTGGCTTAAGCCAGCGAGGGATTAGAAAGCGTGGCGAATGCCCAGGTACAACTGGCTGGCGTCCTGGCCAACAGCGTTGTTAGGCGTGCCGTTCAGGGAAGCCTGGGTGTACAGCGCGTAACCGGCGTTGGCCTTGTTGTTCAGACGAGCGTAAGAGACACCCACCGAAGTGCGCTTGGACAGGGAGTAGTCGTAGCCGACGGAGAACAGCGAAGCGCCGGAGTCAGCAACGGTGGTGCCGTTGTTCTTGATGTTGCTGGCCTTGGTGTAGGTAGCGAGGAAAGTACCTGCACCCATGGGCACGGTCACAGGGATGGACCAGGCGCTACGCTTGTTTTTGGAGTCAGCAGCGCCGATCAGGCCGCTGTTGATTTCCGAATTGTCATAAGTCAGGCCGACGGTGGCAACGCCAAAGTTGTAGTCGCCAAACAAGGTGTAAGCCTTCTGGTCAGCACGGGCAACACCGGCAATGCGGCTTTCCGACTTGGCATCCCAGATGGAGACACCGGCCTTGATCGGGCCATTGCCGTAGTTCAGGCCAGCATTGGCTGCACGGCCTTTGCCTGCGTCGCCGGGGATGCCTTCAGGACCATTGAAGCTGGTGCTGTAGTTCAACTGGCCCTGGAAGCCGGAGAAGCTAGGCGTCGTGTAGCGGATCGTGTTGGTCGAGCGGCTGGCGTTGGCGATGGCTGCGCCAGCATTGCCGACAAAACCGAGGATGCCGCAGCTGGAGGCCTGCTGTGCGGTAGCGCGCGAGCCGTGCTGGTCAGAGCCCAGGCAGTAATGGGTGTCCATCTTGCCCAGTTGGATCGTGCCGAGGCCGCCGCTCAGGCCGACGAAGGTGTTGCCGCTGGCCAGGGGGCTGGAAGTGGGTGCGCCGCCGTTGTCGTCAACGCGGAAACGGGTGTCGATCTGGAACACGGCTTTCAGGCCGCCGCCGAGGTCTTCGGTGCCGCCGATGATGAAACGCGAAGAACCGTCAGCAACGCTCAGGCCGCTGCCATTGGTCGTGCCGGCTGGGCCGTTCGAATATTTGGTCTGGGCGACGCCGCCCTTGATGGTGCCGGACAAAGTCACGGAAGACTGGGCGAAAGCGCTAACAGCGGCGAATGCAGCCAGAGCAGCTACCGTCCACGTCAAAAAAATAGAACTTTCTGTTGGAGACAAACTCATATGAATGGTGATTTTCATGAAGACAACATGTTGTGCATCGTGCAAAAAATTCACGCCAACTACACTGTCAGCCTTTCCGAGCTTCGGAACCCCAGTGCCAGCCTGTCAGGGTTGGTGAAAAGTTCCGGGCCTGTGGCTGTCATGGAGCACGACAAGGCCCTGTTTTATGTGGTTTCTCGTGACTGGCTGCATCGCCTGCACGAAAGTGGCGGGGACGCTGGCCGCAATCTGTCCCCGGCCACGCCGATAGAAATTGCCCCGCCCACCAGCTCCTCCCTGACGTTTGCCGAGGTGGCGCAAAAAATGGTGTTGCTGGAGGCCAGCCGGGCGTTGCGCGGAGCCTACAGTTCTGAATCGGTGGCGATTATCAAAGGCCGGCTGAATGCCACCATCTTGCCGGTGCTGGGTCATGTGCTGATTGGGGAGGTGCAGGCCGAGCAGCTTCAGGCCCTGATCAACCGCATGGCCGCACTGGAGCGCTCGGCGACCACCATGAGCCAGCACCTGGTGATTGTGCGCAAGGTGCTCAAGCTGGCCTGGTCCCGCAAATGGATCTCTGAAATCCCGGAAATACCGAAAATCACCATTCAGAACCAGCCGCGCTCCACTTTCAGCGTGAGCCAGTACAAACAAATGCTGCGTACCGCCAAACAGCTGGTGCGCCAGGGGGCGCTCGCCCCCTGCGTCAAGGAAAGCGTCAGCGGCCGGGAGCGTTTCTGGGTGACTCCCAAGTTCCGGACCATGCCGCAGGACATGTACTGGCTGATCGGCTTCATGGTCAACAGCTTTGTGCGGCCCAGCGACATCAAGCTGATGCAGCACAAACATATTGAAGTCATCCGGGGTGAGCGGGTGTACCTCCGGCTGACCCTGCCGACCACCAAAAAACATGACAAACCGGTGGTGACGCTGCGGCCTGCGGTCCGGATTTATGAATCCTTGCTGGCCAAGGCGCGCAGCGATGGTTATGCCGGCCCGGATGACTACCTGTTTTTACCCAAGGAAAAAAATCGCGAACATGTGCTGGCGGTGATGAATTTCTGGCTCAAGTGGATTTTGCGGGAGGCCGGCATGGCCCTGTCCGACAACCGCGGGCAGGCCCGCACCTTGTATTGCCTGCGCCACACGGCCATTACCTTCAGGTTGCTGTATGGCCAGGGCATTGACATGTTGACCCTGGCCCGCAATGCGCGCACCTCAGTCGACATGATCGAGAATTTTTATGCCTCCACGCTGGAAGGCGAGATGAACGTGGGCATGCTGCAAAGCCGGCGTGTCATGCGGCAAAAATAAGCGGCATCACGGCGGGTTGCGTCTGGCGAGCGCAGCGCAAAGTAGTGCGGGCAAGAAAAAGGCCCAGACCTTGCGGTCTGGGCCTGTAAATCCACCCTTGGAGGGATGGAGGAGACAACCATTGCACGAAAACACTTGCGTGTTCGTGCGATGATTTCAGTATAACGGAGACGTGTTGCAGCGCAGCAATAATCTGTTGTGAAAAATAAACTTTTTTAGCTTTTATCCAAATATTTCTCGTTTTAAAGGGTGGTGATTCATGGAATGCACAGTGAGCTGGACCGGTGGGAGCACTTCTGGCGCAAACACAAAGACTTCAGGTTCGGCCATGGGGTTTTTGGCCGTGACCGGCAGCGGCCACACATTGGAGATGGACGGCGCTCCTGACGCTCTCAAGCCGGAAAACGGCGGCGCCAATCTGGCGCCCCGACCCATGGAAACCGTGCTCGCCGGCACCGGCGGCTGTACGGCGTATGACGTCGTCCTGATTCTCAAGCGGGGCCGCCATGATGTGCGCGGCTGCACGGTCAAACTCACGTCCGAACGGGCCGAAACCGATCCCAAGGTGTTCACCAAAATTCACATGCATTTTGTGGTGACGGGACACGGTATCGCGGCCAGTGTGGTGGAGCGCGCCATAGCGATGAGCCATGACAAATACTGCTCCGCCACCATCATGCTCGGCAAAACGGCCGACATCACCACCAGTTTTGAGCTGCAGGAAGCTTGAAATTTAGGAGAAATATGGCTCTAGACCTTGTCTGGAAAGCGTAAGTAGCTATTAAAAAAGTAGCGACTTAAATGTAGTGCGCGGTCGCGGTCATGACTTTGGCCGAAGCTCGCATCAGCGCCTTGACGGGCTGGGGCAATTCAAACGCCCCCGCACCTTGCGCATCTTGCGCATGGCGCGCTTCGTCGTCTTTCATCTGCGCCACGATGGCGCGTGACGCATGGTCGCCTTCCGGCAGACGATCCAGGTGGCTGGCCAGATGAGCTTCCACCTGGCGCTCGGTCTCCATCACAAAGCCCAGGCTGATCTTGTCGCCTAGTCGCCCGGCGAGCAAGCCTAAGCCAAACGCACCGGCGTACCACAAGGGATTGAGCAGCGAAGGTTGGGTGCCCAGTTCGTCCAGCCGCTCACGGGTCCAGGCCAGGTGGTCGCCTTCTTCCTTGCTGGCGGCTATGAAATGCTGGCGCAAGGCCGGGTTTCGGGTGCTCAGGGCCTGCGAGGCGTAAAGCGCCTGGGCGCAGACCTCGCCGACATGGTTGACCCGCATCAACGCCCCGGCCAGCGCCTTGTCGGGCATGCTCAACTCGGTCGCCTGGCCGGGCACGGTAGGGCAGCTTCGGGCCGCATGCGGCTTGGAAAACAGGGTGCGCAGGGCGCTATCGGCGGCATTGAGCAGGACATCCATGGCGTATTACTTTGTATCGGTGGTGGGGAGCGCAGAGGCCAGTTTATCCAGCCGCGTCTCAAGCTGCATCACACGTTCATCCAGAGATGCGCTCGTCGTGGCGCTTGCAGCTGGGGCCTTGTTCGCAAGGGCGGAGGCGGGCGAGGGTGTCAGGCGTGCCACTTCGTGGCCGCGCCGTGTGATGCAAAAAGCCTCACCGCGCTCCACTGCAGCGATGAGCCGGGAAAAGTTCTGATTGGCTTCCCGCAGGGAGATGTACTGATATTTCATTTGGTAAGGCGATTCTGACCAAAATCGCCAGTTTTCTTAATCAGATCAATGGAATGTAGTACAAATTGTAGTACAAGTCGGTTTGGTTAGACTGTCTCATCAAGGGCGAGTGGTGATCGCCTTGCCAAGTGGTCGACATGTGTTGCAGAGCTGCAACGAAATTGGATTTAACCGGCTAATTCCTTTGCGAAAGCCTTCGGCCTCTGGTGCAATACATACAACTTCCTAATTGGAGGTTGGCCCGGGGATCCGAAATCCTGGAGCCCTATGTTTAACCTTGGAGAAACTCGCAATGAAAAAATCCCTAGTTGCTCTGGCTACACTGTCCGTTATGGGCGCAGCCTTTGCTCAGTCTACCGTGACCTTGTCCGGTATTATCAAGGGCGGCGTTGCCCAGACCAAATATTCGAACGGCCCAGCCGGCGCCGTGACTGGCAGCGGCCTGAGCGTTTCTGACGGTTCTTCGCGCTTCATCATCGGCGGCACCGAAGACCTCGGCGGCGGCCTGAAAGCCGTGTTCCAGATCGACACCCGTTTCCGCGTTGACGACAACGGTGCCGCACCCACTTCCAGCCCCCTGGCTGGTGGTAACACCTTTGTCGGCCTGAGCGGCGGCTTGGGCATGATCCAAATCGGCAAGATGGATACCCATTACTGCCTGGGCTCTGACCAGCATGGCTCGCGTTCCACCGCTCTGCAGGCTTCCAGCTGCGCACTGCTCGGTTTTGTCAATGGTGGTGGTGCTGCTCAAGCCATTGCCAACGCCAGCCGTTCGCAAAACGTGATCCGTTACACGACGCCTAACTTCTCCGGTTTCCAGGGTCAGCTGAACTACAGCACCAATTTCCAAGGCTCTGAAGGCACCGTTGGCGACGCAGGCAAAGGCCGTGCGTACAATCTTGGCCTGAACTACGGCAATGGCCCGATCAAGGCTGGCCTGTCTATCTGGGACGCCAAGCAGGAAAACCAGCTCGCTGGCGCTGCTGGTACCGGCGGCACGCAAAAGGCTTACACGCTGTTTGGTGACTACAACTTTGGCGTCGCCACCGTTGGCCTGACCTATGACAACTCGGAACTCAACACCGGTACCATCGGTGGTGCTGATGCCAAAGCCAAGCGTAACGTCTGGTCCATCCCTGTGACCGTGCCACTGGGTGCAGGTACTTTCTTGGCCACCTACACCAAGGCCAGCAACATCAAGAACAACGGCACGACCCTTGCTGATAGCGGTGCTTCGCTGTTCTCCCTTGGCTACGACTACGCTTTGTCCAAGCGCACTTCGGTGGGCGTGTCTTACGCTCGTCTGAACAACAAGGCTGCTGCTAGTTACGCCCTGTACACCCAAGGTTCGCTGAACGGCACGCCTAACAACACTGTTGGCCAGACCGCCAGCCAGTTGTACCTGGGTATCCGCCACGCTTTCTAATCCCTCGCTGGCTTAAGCCAGCTTGAGATTCAAAGCTCAAAGCCGCCAAGTTTCACGACTTGGCGGCTTTTTTACTTTTATGGCAATTGGCGGAGTTCTTTGGCTGCTTTGATTCAGTTAGGGCGTGGGAACTTTGTTCAGCGGGTGTGGGCTGCGAGGTCGGCCGCTCTTACACTTCGAGCATCATTGAAATGGAACGCAAACCTATGCTTCGTATCGCAGGGCAAGTTATTGGACTTTGGATTTTGTTGCAACTGGCGGCCTGCTCGTCTTTGTCTGGCGGTTCCGCAGCAGTGGATGGGCGCTTGCCCCCAACGCCGTGGACATTGGCCTCTGGCGGTAACGGTGATGCGTTGGCGTGGCAACACTACAAGTTGCCGGGCAAGCAGCCCAGCAAGTTCAGCTACGTCCGCAAGGACGGCCGCGATGCGATGGCGGTTCATGCCCAATCTTCGGCCAGCATGGTGCGCCAGGCGGTTCGGATTGAGCCTGCCGAGCTGGACAGCCTCCGCTTCTCATGGAAAGTGCCTGACCTGATCGCTCAGGCTGACATGGCGCTGCGCGATGCGGACGATTCTCCGGTTCGTATTGTTCTGGCATTCGAGGGTGATCGCAGCAAGTTCTCCGGCAAAAATGCCATGCTCTCCGAGCTTGCGCGCGCCCTGACCGGTGAGGAAATGCCCTACGCCACCTTGATGTATGTGTGGTGCAACTCGCGCCCGCCAGGCAGTGTGATTGTCAACCCACGCACCGACAGGATACGCAAGCTGGTGGTCGAATCTGGCGAGGGCCGGTTGCGCCAGTGGGTGGATTACGAGCGCAATATACGCGCGGACTATGAAAAGGCCTTCGGTGAGGCGCCGGGTGCGCTGGTGGGCATAGGCATCATGACGGACAGCGACAACACGCGTTCGACGACCCAGGCCTGGTATGGGCCTGTCACGCTTGGGACCGCTGCGCGCGCGAATTAAACATCGTCCTGCACCTTGCCGCCAAGGGGGGAGGTGACATCGCGGCCCCGGGCCTGATCAACCTGGAGGTGGCGCGTCCATGGGGTGCAGAGCACCTCGCCCATGACCTTCATGGGTGTTTGATCACGCCTGATTTTTAGTAAGCGTCAGCGCTGAAAAGCGCTGGGATTTTCCCTGTTTTCGCTCCTTGAAGCCTAAGGAAATCCCGGTGTCGGCACGGCGCTTGCTCTGCTAGCATCGGCTCTCGATCCAACCTTCACCCGATGCTCGCATTCATACTCCGCCGTCTGTTTCAGTCCGTCATCGTGATGGTCACCGTCGCCTTTCTGGCGTTCATGCTTTTCCAGTATGTAGGTGATCCGGTGGTGTTTCTTCTCGGGCAGGATGCCAGGCCCGATCAAATCAATCAGCTGCGCGCCGATCTGGGGCTGGACAAGCCCTTTTTTGTGCAGTTTGCCCACTTTCTGACCAATGCCGTGCAGGGTGAGTTTGGCTTGAGCCTGCGCCAGGGCGCCAAGGTCTCACGCCTGATTGCCGAACGTCTTCCCGCCACCATGGAGCTCGCACTGGTCGCGGCTGTGCTGGCGCTGGTGGTCGGTATTCCCATGGGTGTGTATGCGGCCTTGCGACGCGGCAGCTTCATGAGCCAGGTGCTGATGACCATCTCGCTGCTGGGGGTGTCGCTGCCGACCTTTCTGATCGGCATTTTGCTGATCCTGTTTTTCTCGGTGGGCCTGGGCTGGTTTCCCAGCTTCGGACGCGGCGAGGTGGTGCAACTGGGTTGGTGGAGCAGCGGCCTGCTGACCGTTGATGGCTGGTACCACATCGTGTTGCCGGCGATCACGCTGGCGATTTTTCAGCTGACCTTGATCATGCGGCTGGTTCGGGCGGAAATGCTCGAAGTGCTGCGCACCGACTACATCAAGTTTGCGCGCGCACGCGGCCTCTCCAACCGCGCCATCCATTTTGGCCATGCGCTGAAAAATACCCTGGTGCCGGTGATGACCATCACTGGTTTGCAATTGGGCGGGTTGATCGCCTTTGCCATCATCACCGAAACCGTGTTCCAGTGGCCAGGCATGGGTTTGCTGTTTATCCAGGCCGTGACCTTTGCCGACATCCCCGTGATGGCTGCCTATCTGTGCCTGATTGCCCTGATCTTTGTGGTGATCAACCTGGTGGTCGATATGTTGTATTTCGCCGTCGATCCGCGCTTGCGCGTAAGCAACGCGGGAGGCCATTGATGCAAGCGTCTCGCCCTACCCCCACCCTGAAAGCCAATGGCCGGGCCTTTGCCCAGATCAGCGCCTTCCACCCGGAACTGACGGCTTTCAGGCGCGATCTGCATGCGCATCCCGAGCTCGGTTTTGAAGAGCTGTATACCGGTGCGCGGGTCAAGGAAGCCCTGCAGCGCTGCGGCGTGGACGAGATCCACACCGGCATTGGCAAGACCGGCCTGGTGGCCGTCATCAAGGGGCAACGCAGCAACAGCGGCAAGATGATCGGTCTGCGCGCCGACATGGACGCATTGCCCATGACGGAGCACAACGAGTTCGCCTGGAAGTCTTCCAAATCCGGCCTGATGCACGGTTGCGGCCATGACGGTCACGTCGCCATGCTGGTCGGTGCCGCACGTTATCTGGCCGCCACACGCAACTTTGACGGCACCGCCGTGCTGATTTTCCAGCCGGGTGAAGAAGGTTTTGCCGGTGCCCGCATCATGATCGAGGACGGCCTGTTTGACCGTTTTCCGGTGCAGGCGGTGTACGGCATGCACAACTGGCCGGCCATGCGGCCGGGCACGGTGGGCATACGGCCGGGACCGATGATGGCTGCGGCGGACCGCATCACCATCGACATCACCGGCCGCGGCGGCCATGGCGCCCATGCCTACATGACGGTGGACCCGGTGCTGGTGGCGGCGCACATCATCACCGCGGCACAAAGCATTGTGTCGCGCAATGCCAACCCGATCGATAGCGCCGTGCTCAGCATTTGTGCGATGCAGGCCGGCGACCTGGGCGCCATGAGTGTGGTGCCCGGCAAGGCCACGCTGGTTGGTACCGTGCGCACCTTCAGTTCAGAGGTGCAGGACATGGTCGAACGCCGGCTGAGCGAGTTGTGCAGCGCCGTGGCGCTGGGTTTTGGCGCCACGGCCAGCGTTCATTACGAACGTATTTATCCTGCCACCATCAACTCGCACGACGAGACCCGGTTCGCCACCCATGTGGTCGAAACCCTGGTGGGCACCGACCACGTGGTGCGGGACATGGCGCCCAGCATGGGAGCGGAAGACTTTTCTTTCATGTTGCAGGTCAAGCCCGGTGCCTACATGCGTATCGGCCAGGGCGCCGAGAACGGCGTCGGCAGCTGCTTTCTGCACAACACCCGTTACGACTTCAATGACGACATCTTGCCGCTGGGCGCTGCTTTGCATGCGGGCCTGGTGGAGCAGTCCATGCCTTTGTCCACTTAGCGCCAGCCTTATCCATTTCAACAGGAGAACCTCATGAATTTCAAGAAAAAAGCAGCTCTATCCCTGATGGGGACTGCGCTGACAGCTACAAGTTTGGTAGCGTCGGCGGTTACCTTGCGGGTTGGCAACCAGGGCGACGCCTTGTCGATGGACCCGCATTCGCTCAACGAGTCGCTGCAGATCAGCGTCAACGAAAACGTCTACGAACCGCTGGTCACACGGGGCCGTGACTACAAACTCGCCCCCTCGCTGGCGACCAGCTGGAAGCAGACCTCGCCCACGGTCTGGCGGTTTGAGCTGCGCAAGGGTGTGCAGTTTCACGATGGCACGCCGTTCACCGCCGATGACGTGATCTTCAGCTACGAGCGTGCCAAGAGCGATGGCTCCGACATGAAAACTTATGTCGGCCAGATCAAGGAGATCAAAAAGCTCAACGATCACTCCATCGACATCGTCACCATCGCGCCTTTTCCCATCCTGCCGGAGTTGTTCACACACTTCAACATCATGAGCAAGAAGTGGTGCGAAACCAACCAGGCGACCAAGCCGGTGGACCGCCGCAAAGGCATTGAAAACGCGGCCTCCTTCCGCGCCAACGGCACCGGCCCATTTCGCCTGCGTGAACGCCAGCCGAATGTGCGCACCACCTATGTGCGCAACGGCAACTACTGGGGCAAGATCGAAGGCAATGTCGATGAAGTCATCTTCAACGTGATTGGCAACGACGCCACCCGCGTCGCTGCGCTGATCTCCGGCGAGATCGACGCGATGGAGCCGATTCCGGTGCAAGACGTGGGTCGCGTCAAGGCCGCCTCCAACCTCAAGGTCTTGCAAGGCCCCGAGCTGCGCGTGATTTTCCTGGGCATGGACCAGAAGCGCGATGAACTGCTGTTCTCGAATGTCAAAGGCAAAAACCCCTTCAAGGACAAACGTGTGCGCCAGGCCTTTTACCAGGCCATCGATATCGAAGGTATCAAGCGCACAGTGATGCGGGGCGCGTCCATGCCGATTGCCCAGATGTTCCCGGCGCAGGTCAACGGTTATGCGCCTGACCTGGAAAAACGCCTGCCTTATGACCCGGAGGCTTCCAAGAAGCTGCTGGCCGAAGCCGGTTACCCGAACGGTTTTGAAGTCACCATGAACTGCCCGAATGACCGTTACGTCAATGACGGCGCCATCTGCCAGGCGGTGGCCGCCAACATGGCGCGTGTCGGTGTGAAGATCAAGCTTGAGGTCGAAACCAAGGGCACGTATTTCCCCAAGATTTTGCGCCGCGACACCAGCTTCTACATGCTGGGCTGGACTTCCAGCACCGTGGATGCCCACAACGTCTTGTACGCCATCATGTCCACGCCAGGTGACGGTGGCCGCGGCCAGTTCAACCTGGGTGCCTACAGCAATCCCAAGTTCGATGAACTGACCGACAAGATTGCCTCGGAAACCGATATCAAAAAACGCAACGACATGATTCATGAGGCCATCAAGATCCATCAGGACGACGTCGGCCATTTGCCACTGCATGCGCAAACCCTGAACTGGGGTGCCAAGAAAAACGTGGATCTGGTCCAGTGGCCGGATAACGGCATGATGTGGAGATACGTGACGGTCAAGTGATGACAAGCCTGACTGGAAACTGGGCCCACCGGGCCTGGCAAAGCGATATCGGCTACAGCTTTCGCACCTCCCCGATGGCGGTGGTGGCGGCGGTGATCGCTTTTGTCTGTGTCTTCTGTGCGGTGTTTGCCGGTTGGGTGGCGCCGCACAATCCGATGGACCTGGCCACGCTGGAGCTGTCGGATGCCTTTTGCCGCCGTCCTGGATGGACGGCGGTAATCCCAAATACTGGCTGGGCACCGACGACCAAGGCCGCGACATTCTGTCGGCCCTGATGTACGGTGCGCGCATTTCGCTGCTGGTGGGGTTTGCCTCGGTGGCCTTGTCGGTGGCGGCGGGAGTGTCGCTGGGCCTGCTGGCCGGCTTTCGGGGTGGCTGGATAGACGCCGCCCTGATGCGTATCTGCGATGTCATGTCGTCCTTCCCGCCCATTCTGGTGGCCTTGCTGATTGCCGGTGTGGGCAAGGCGGTGTTTCCGGATGCGGGCCATTGGGTGGCGCTGGGTGTGCTGGTGTTATCGATTTCCATGGGCCAGTCCGGCTGGGTGCAATATGCGCGCACGGTGCGCGGCGTGACCCTGGTCGAGCGCAACAAGGAATATGTGCAGGCCGCACGCGTCACCGGTGTGTCGCCCAGGCACATCATGCGCCGCCATGTGTTGCCCAATGTGATGGGGCCAGTCATGGTGCTGGCCACCATCCAGGTGGCCACGGCCATCATCACCGAAGCAACACTGTCTTTTCTGGGCGTGGGCGTGCCGCCGACTTCGCCTTCACTGGGCACCCTGATCCAGGTTGGCAACAAGTTTCTTTTTTCCGGCAACTGGTGGATCACTGTGTTTCCCGGTCTGGTCCTGGTGTTGATTGCCTTGTCGGTCAACCTGCTGGGCGACTGGCTGCGTGATGCGCTGAACCCCCGGCTGCGCTAAAGAGATATGACCCCCACGCTTGTCACTGCGTGTACTGCGCTGCCCCCCGAGGGGGCTGGCCTTGCTCGGGGCGGCCCTTCGCTGCGGCCGATGACCCCCACGCTTGTCGCTTCGCGTACTACGCTGCCCTCTGAAGGGGGGCATTTTTCCTTGGGGCGGCCCGGCGGAAAAACCTGGCTTCACGTTTCCGCTTCGGTGATTGAGATATTCCAATGAGTCTTTTGCAAGTCAAGAACCTGGTGGTTGAGTTTCCAGGCCGGCACGGCACGCTGCGTGCGCTGGACGACATTTCCTTCGAGATCGCGCCGGGTGAAATTCTCGGCGTGGTGGGTGAATCCGGGGCTGGCAAGTCGCTGACCGGCGCCGCCATCATCGGCTTGCTGGAACCACCCGGGCGTATAGGCAGTGGCCAGATATTGTTGGAAGGCCAGCGTATCGATAACTTGCCTTACGAGCAGATGCGCCACATCCGCGGGCGCAAGATAGGCGCGATTTTCCAGGACCCACTGACCTCGCTGAATCCGCTGTACACGGTGGGCCGGCAACTGATCGAGACGATACAAACCCATTTGCCGGTCGGTGCGGCGGAAGCCCGCCAGCGTGCCATTTCGCTGTTGCAGGACACCGGCATTCCGGCGGCCGAGCAACGCATCGAGCATTACCCGCACCAGTTTTCGGGCGGCATGCGCCAGCGTGTGGTGATCGCCCTGGCGCTGGCCGCCGAGCCCAAGCTGATTGTTGCCGACGAGCCGACCACCGCGTTGGATGTGTCCATCCAGGCGCAAATCATCACCCTGCTCAAAAGCATTTGTAAAAAACACGGCGCCGCCGTGATGCTGATCACCCACGACATGGGGGTGATTGCCGAAACCTGTGACCGCGTTGCGGTGATGTATGCCGGACGGATTGCCGAGATCGGCCCGGTGCATGAAGTGATCAACCGCCCGTCCCATCCCTACACCGAAGGCCTGATGGCGGCGATTCCCGACATCACGCTGGACCGCGAGCGACTCAACCAGATTGACGGTGCCATGCCCCGCCTGAATGCCATCCCCGCCGGTTGTGCCTACAACCCGCGTTGTCCCAAGGTGTTTGACCGCTGCAAGCAGGAGCGGCCAGACCTGCTGCCGGCCGGCGCGACACGTGCCGCCTGCTGGCTGCATGCCGGGAGTGCGCTATGAGCATGACCAAGGATATGGCCGGAAGCGGCGCGACAGGAGCCTTGGTTCAGGCCCGTGATCTGGCCAAGACTTTTGATGTGTCGCCACCCTGGCTGAACCGCGTGATCGAACGCAAGCCCAAACTCATGCTCAAGGCCGTGGACGGTGTCAGTTTTGAGATTGAAAAAGGCAAAACGCTGGCGCTGGTCGGCGAGTCGGGTTGCGGCAAAAGCACGGTCGCCAAATTGCTGGTGGGTTTGTACGAGCCCACCCACGGCGGGATGAACTTCGACGGCCAGGACGCGCATGCCGCGTTCAAGACGCCGGAAGGCCGGCAATTGCGGCGCCGCATTCAGATGATTTTCCAGGACCCGTATGCCAGCCTGAACCCGCGCTGGATTGTCGAGGACATTGTCGGTGAGCCGCTGAAGGAACACGGCCTGATCACCGACGAGGAAGAACTCAAAACCCGCGTGGGCGAACTGCTCAAGTCGGTGGGTCTGTCCCCGCTGGACATGTTGAAGTACCCGCACCAGTTCTCGGGCGGGCAGCGCCAGCGCATCTCGATTGCGCGCGCACTGGCCACCGAGCCGGAGTTTCTGGTGTGTGACGAGCCCACCTCGGCGCTGGACGTGAGTGTGCAGGCCCAGGTGCTCAACATCATGAAAGACCTGCAGCGCGAGCGCGGTCTGACTTATTTGTTCATCTCGCACAACCTGGCCGTGGTGCGCCACGTCAGCGACCAGGTCGGCGTGATGTACCTGGGGCGACTGGTGGAACTGGCCGACAAACAAACCCTGTTCGCCAGCCCGCGCCATCCCTACACTCGCATGTTGCTCGACGCGATTCCGAAGATGCACGACACCGGCAAGGCGCGCACGCCGGTGCAAGGCGAAGTGCCCAACCCGCTGAACCCGCCGTCCGGCTGCACCTTCCACCCGCGCTGCCCGCATGTCAACGATCGCTGCCGCAACGAGCGACCGCAGCTCCTGAGCATCCGGGGCGTGAAGATTGCTTGCCATGCGGTGGAAGAGGGGCGTATTTAGTTGTTATTGTTTTTATAGCTGCTTATGTTCGTCCTGTAAGGGCTGGAGGCCTATTTTTATTAAGAGATTTGGTTTTTTGGCATCACGCTGCTTTGCAGTTTGCTTGGGGCAGTAGGACGGACTCCCCACTCCCACCCCTAACCCCTCCCTCGCCCCGCTGGGCGATGGAGGGGGACTTCATTTGGCCTTGTGTGCTGCAAACGCGTGCATGAATGACGGTCTCTTGACCGACGAGGGCGCGCTAAGCGCCTTCGTCTCCCCGGATTTGTTCCCGCTCCCACCCCCCTTCTGTCTGCGCCGAGGAGCGCAGGGCGAGTCGGATCAGGGCGAGCGATTGTCTGAGCGTAGCGAGTTCGAGCTCGACCCCGGCTGGACCGAGCACCGCAGGTTGCCCCTGAGCGTCAGCGAAGGGGACGCAGACAGCGGGGTCGCCTTTTCTTTGCTTACTTTCTTTTGGCGAAGCAAAAGAAAGTGAGTAGCTGCCGGGCTACCCCCGGCTTGTAGGCACACCACAAACAACCCGTGTCAAAGACGGTTTTGAATGGCGAGGGCCTCAAGCGTACCGCTTGCTACGCAAATTGTTCTTCATTTCCTTGAGCATAGGCTGCAGCCTGTCACCACCAATCCGCAAGGCCACACAGGTCGCCAGAATGTCGATGATCATCAGATGCAGCAGGCGCGACACCATGGGGCTGTAGCGGTCATAACCTTCCGGGTGGTCGGCCGCCAGGTGGATGTGACCGGCGGCGGCCAGTGGCGAGCCGCTGGCGGTGATCACAATCGTGGTCGCGCCATTTTTCCGGGCGATGCCTTCGGCATCCATCAGGTCGCGCGTGCGGCCCGAGTTCGAGATGATCACCACACAGTCGCCCGGCCGCAGCAGCGAGGCGCTCATCACCTGCAGGTGGCCGTCGCTGTAGGCAATCGAATGCACGCCCAGACGGAAAAACTTGTGCTGCGCGTCCTGCGCCACGATGCCGGAATTGCCAACGCCGAAAAACTCGATACGCTGGCCGGTCTGGTAAGTGGCGGCCAGCACATGGGCGGCTTTTTCAATTGCCACCGAGCTGGCGTCGTTGCGGTATTTCAAAAAAGCCGCCACGGTGTTGTCGATGACCTTGACCAGCACATCGCTGGTCTTGTCGTCCACATCCACACTGCGGTGGATAAAAGGCACGCCTTCGCTGACACTGCCGGCCAGCTTGAGCTTGAAGTCGGACAGGCCGTCGTAACCCACACTGCGGCAAAAACGAATCACCGTCGGCTTGCTCACATGCGCGCGCGACGCCAGCTCCGTCACCGGCAGATTGGCAAACGCACGTGGGTCGCTCAGCACCAGGTGCGCAACCCGCTGTTCGGCCGGCGCCAGGGACGGCAAGGAGGCCTTGATCCGGTCAAGCACTGGAGAGGCCCCCAAAGTCGCGCACGGCGTGCAGGATTGGCTGTTGCCAGCCAGGGCCGCGGAACCGGCTTTGCCGGGCCGCAGGCGCAACGGCCCCCTCGGGGGGCAGGGAGTTACGCGAAGCGAACGACCGTGGGGGCCACATTCTTAACATTCCTCACTCCAGCAATAGTTGTCCCGGGCGATCATCGCGCTGGACGCACTCGGTCCCCAGGTGCCGGCAGCGTAGGGGCGCGGGCCGGCCGTGTCTTGTTGCCAGGCGTCCAGAATCGGTTCGACCCAGCGCCAGGCTTCTTCCTGCTCGTCGCTGCGCACAAACAGGTTCAGGCGGCCGTTGATCACGTCGAGCAGCAGGCGTTCATAAGCGCCCACGCGTTCGGTGCCAAACCGTTTGTCAAAGTCCAGGTCCAGTTGTACCGGCGCCAGGGTCTGGCTGGCAACACGGGCGCCCAGGCGGTTGTCCTGGCCTTGTGCCAGCAGGTGCAACTCCAGCCCGTCCTTGGGCTGCAGATTGATCACCAGCCGGTTGCCTGCACCTTGCGGCGATTTGAAAATCGCATGTGGCGTGGGCCGGAAGTTCACCTCAATATGGGCGTCACGCTCGGCCAGGCGTTTGCCGGTGCGTATATAAAACGGCACGCCGGCCCAACGCCAGTTGGCAATTTCGGTGCGCAGCGCCACAAAGGTTTCGGTCCGGCTGTCCGGGTTGACGCCGCTTTCCTGCCGGTAGCCGGACACGGCCGCGCCGTTGATGCTGCCGGCGACATATTGGCCGCGCACCACGTGTTGCTTCAGTGTCTCCGGCGTCCAGGGTTTGAGCGAACGCAAGACCTTCAGCTTTTCGTCTCGGATGGCGTCGGCATGGGCGTTGATGGGCGGCTCCATGCCAATCGCGCAAAGCAGTTGCAGCGCGTGGTTTTGCACCATGTCGCGCAGGGCGCCGGTGTTGTCGTAAAAGGCGCCGCGTTTTTCCACGCCCAGTTCTTCGGCAATCGTGATCTGGATGTTAGCAATGGTTTCGCGGCGCCACAGCGGCTCGAACAGCGAGTTGCCAAAACGCATTGCAAACAGGTTTTGGACCGAAGGTTTGCCCAGGTAGTGGTCGATGCGGAAGATTTGCTTTTCCGGCAACACACGCAACACGGCTTCGTTGATCGCGCGGTTGGATGCCAGGTCGTGGCCCAGCGGTTTTTCCAGCACCACCCGGGTCTGCGGCCCGTTGAGTCCGACGGCCGCCATGTTTTCACAAATCCCCGTGAACAGCGCCGGCGCGGTGGCCAAATACATCACCACGGTGTCGGCCTGGCGCGACTGCAAGGTGTCGGCCAGCAGCGCATAGTCGGCGGGCTGTGACAAATCCATGCGCACATAGTGCAGCAGGGCGGCAAACCGCTCGAACTCGTCGGCGCTGGGCCGTTTGGCCAGATCCACGCTGTCAAAACGCGACTGGATCAGCGCGCGGTATTGCGCATCGGTCAGGGCGTCGCGGCCCACACCCAAAATACGCCCGTCTTTGGGCAGCGAGCCATGCCGGAAAGCCTGAAACAGCGCGGGCATCAATTTGCGCCAGGTGAGGTCGCCCGTACCGCCAAACAGGACCAGATCAAAGCTCATTGTTGCCAACCTTCCAGTGCGTAATGTAATAAAGTTTCATATGATGTGGTCATAATCGTAACTCAATCGGGCAGTTTCCTGACGCGGTTTCTGCAGTTGCCCAACTACACTTTGACCATGAACCAACTCGAAGCCCTCAAACAGTTCACCACCGTGGTCGCCGACACCGGCGACTTCAAGCAGCTCGATGCCTTCAAGCCGCAGGACGCGACCACGAATCCGTCGCTGATCCTCAAGGCGGTGCAAAAGCCTGACTACCAGCCGCTGCTGCTTGAGACGATGGCGAAGTTCCGCGGCCGGGCGCTGGACGAAACCATGGACCGCCTCCTGGTGCGTTTTGGCTGCGAAATCTTGTCGCTGATTCCCGGCCGCGTGTCGACCGAAATTGATGCACGCCTGAGTTTTGATAGCAACGCCACCTTCACACGCGGCGAACGCATCATCGAGTTGTACGAGGCCGAGGGCATTCACATCGACCGCGTGCTGATCAAGGTGGCGGCCACCTGGGAAGGCATAGAGGCCGCGCGCCGGCTCGAAGACCGCGGCATCCATACCAACCTGACCCTGCTGTTTTCCTTCTGCCAGGCGGTGGCCTGCGGTCAGGCCAGGGTGCAGCTGATTTCCCCCTTTGTCGGGCGCATTTACGACTGGTACAAAAAGTCCGCCGGCGTCGCCTGGAACGAAGCCGAGAAGGCCGGTGCCAACGATCCCGGCGTGAGATCGGTGCGCGAGATCTACAACCACTACAAACATTTCGGCATAAGCACCGAAGTCATGGGTGCGAGTTTTCGCAACGTCGGGCAAATCACCGCGCTGGCCGGTTGCGACCTGCTGACCATCAGCCCCGATCTGCTGGCCCAGTTGGCCGCCAGCGAGGCGCCGCTGCAACGCGCCCTGGACGCCCAAGCCGCCCAGGCGCTGGACCTGCCGGCCGTCAATTTTGATGAAGTGACTTTCCGCTACGCCCTCAACGAAGACGCCATGGCCACCGAGAAGCTGGCCGAAGGCATACGTGCGTTTGCCGCCGATGCGCTCAAGCTGGAACAGTTGATGCTTGCCGCATGAGCATGCCCACCACCACCCGTTGCGACCAGACCCCGGCCTGGGCCTCGCTGCAAGCGCGTTTTGACGCGTCCGGAAAAAAGTTCGACCTGCGTGCTGCTTTTACCGCCAATCCCCAACGCTTTGCAGAGTTCAGCCAGGACGCGCCTTATGTGTTTGCCGACCTGTCCAAAAACCTGATCGATACGTCTACCCAGGCCTTGCTGCTGGACCTGGCGCGCCAGTGTGGCGTCGAGCAATACCGCGACGCCCTGTTTGCCGGCGAGAAGGTCAATTGCACCGAAAACCGTGCGGCCATGCATTTCTTGTTAAGAAATCCGGCTCCAGCCCAGGAAGGACGGGCGCAGGAAGCTATTGAAAACATAGCGAAAGAGCAGGCTCAGGCGCAGGAGACGCGCAATGCCATGCTGGCCTACGCGGAGCAGGTGCGCGGAGACGAGGCCATCACCGACATCGTCAACATCGGCATAGGCGGCTCCGACCTCGGCCCGCAAATGGCGGTGCTGGCGCTGGAGGCCTTCCGGTTGCCGGGCAAACGGTTTCACTTTGTCTCCAACGTCGATGGCGAGGAACTGGCTGGGGTGCTGGATCAGCTCAGACCGCAGAACACCTTGTTCCTGGTGGCGTCTAAGACGTTCACCACGCCTGAAACCATGACCAACGCCTTGTCGGCGAAACACTGGTTTGAAGCGCAGGGCGGCCAGGACATCACGCGCCATTTCGCCGCGCTGACGACCAACGTGGCAGCGGCCCAGGTTTTCGGCATCCACACCACCTTCGGCTTCTGGGACTGGGTGGGCGGGCGTTATTCGCTGTGGTCGGCTATCGGCCTGCCGCTGGCGATCGCCATAGGTGCGCAGGGTTTCAAGGATTTTCTGGCCGGCGCCCACGCGATGGACGAACATTTCCAGACCGCGCCGCTGGCGCAAAACCTGCCGGTGCGCCTGGGCCTGCTCGATGTCTGGTACCGCAATTTTTATGGCTTTACCAGCCGCAGCATCGCGCCCTACAGCAGCGCCTTGCGCCGCCTGCCGGCGTATTTGCAGCAGCTGGAAATGGAGAGCAACGGCAAACGTGTGGACAAGCATGGCCGGACCCTGCCTTTTGCCACCGCGCCTGTGCTTTGGGGCGAACCCGGGACCAACGGCCAGCACGCGTATTTCCAGATGTTGCACCAGGGGACCGATGTGGTGCCGGTCGAATTTGTGGCCGTGGCCCAGGCCCGCCATGGCCTGCCCGGCCACCATGACAAGCTGCTGGCCAATGTGCTGGCGCAAGCCCAAGCCTTGATGCAGGGTCAAGACGATGTGGGCGGTCACAAACATTTCCCCGGCAACCGGCCCAGCACCTTCTTGTTGCTTGATGAACTCACGCCTGCCAGCCTGGGTGCGTTGATCGCGCTGCAGGAACATCGCGTGTTCACCAGCGGCGCGATCTGGGGCATCAACAGTTTCGATCAGTGGGGGGTGGAGCTTGGCAAGGTGCTGGCTCGGGATATAGAAGCCAGGCTGGCGACGGGTGATGCCACGGGATTGGACGGATCGACCTCGGGGCTGTTGCGAAGAATCAATTCGGCCTGATTGCCTGGCGGCGGTGTGCAGTATTTCGTTGCGGGACCGTGGCGCTTCATGGTCAACTCTTGGCATTGATCTGACAACCTTCTTTCCGCACCATGCCTCAACCCGTTTCTGCCTTCCGCGGTCTCCGCTTTTTTAATTCAAGCCAAACCACGCTCCCGGCACGCTGTTTTAAAGGCCTTGCCGTGGTGTGGCTGACCATCAGTCTTGTGTCCGGGTGCGCTACACATCAGGGGCAGGAGGCCGACGCAGACACCGAGGAGCCGGTTTCGCAGGGCGGAACGCTGGGACCGGCGCTGGATGTGAGCGGTACCACCTGGGCCGAGCTGAGTGTCCCTGCGAAAACCGGTGGGCTGAACGCGGATGACCTGGTATGGGAGATTTTTCGGGTTCCGGGCAAACAGTCCACACGCTACAGCTATATGCGGCACGAAGGCCGCGATGCCGTGCGCGCCACGGCCGATGCGACGGGCAGCATTTTGCGGCGCCGCCAGCGCATTGAACCCGCTGACCTGGGTCGCATCAGTTTTTCGTGGAACGTGCCGCCGCCCGGCGCTGACGCCAACGCTTCACTCGCCGAACTGGAAGACGTGCCTGTGCGCGTGGTTCTGGCCTTCGACGGCGATCGGTCGCGCTTTTCGATCAAGAACTCCCTGCTGTCGGAGTTAAGCCTCATGCTGACCGGCGAAGAGCTGCCCTTTGCCACGCTGATTTATGCCTGGTCGCGCGTTAACAAGCCGGGTGATGTCGTGATGCATGACCGTACCGACCGCATTCGCAAGCTCGTTGTGGATTCGGGCGACCAGGGCTACAACCAATGGCTGAGTTATGAGCGGGACATCCGCGCGGACTACCGCAAGGCTTTTGGCGAAGATCCCGGTGCCTTGCTGAGTTTTGCGGTTTTTACCGAGGGGGAAAGAAACGAGGGCCAGCTCCAGGCTTTTTACGGCCCGCTGAAACTGTTGCCTGCTGTTGCCGCGGCCAAAAAATAGGACGACGGTTTTCGTGTCGCGCGTATGGTCCTGGTTTGCGCCATCGTCCGGCTGAGTCTGCGCCTTCGCTGCTGGCGTCGCTGGCGCTGCTGTTGCCCGCGCTCGCCGTGGGCACGCGGCGCCTGCATGACATCGGCAAAAACGGCTGTTGGCAATTACTCATGCTGACGGTGATCGGCTTTTTTGTGCTGATGTACTGGTGGGCTCAGCCCGAACGGGAAGGGGCGGTTGCCTACGAGGCTTGAGTTGTTCCCAGTCGCGGGTCATCCCCGTGAGTCCTTGCAAAAAAGCCGCCTACGCGGCTTTTTTCGTTGGAGCATGGCAGGTGATGCCGGACTCAGGCCCCCTTGCCGACCAGCACCGGTGCCGCACGGTAGCGATCGGGGAACAGTCGCTTGAGGTTGTCGATTTTCGGCAAGTCGTTGTAAACGATGTAGGAGGCCTTGGGGTGTAGCACCAGGTAGTCCTGGTGATAGGCCTCGGCCGGGAAGAAGGGTTTTTGCATTTCCGTGGTGGTGACAATCGGTGCGCCAAAGCTCCCGGCCTTGTTGAGTTGGGCGATATAGGCTTTGGCGATACGCGCTTGTGTGGCGTCTTGCGCGAAGATGGTGGATCGGTATTGCGGCCCACGGTCCGGCCCCTGGCGGTTCAGCTCGGTCGGGTTGTGCGCGACCGAAAAGTAAATCTGCAGGATGCGCCCATAACTGATTTGCCTGGGGTCATAGGTGATCTGCACGGCCTCCGCGTGGCCGGTGCGGCCTGAACCCACGGCCTCGTAACGTGCCGAGGACGCCTCGCCGCCGGCATAACCCGAGACAGCATTGCGCACGCCATTGACGTGCTGGAACACCCCTTGCACACCCCAGAAACAGCCGCCGGCGAGCACCGCGGTTTCGAGGGCGGCGGCAGGTGTTGCCACCAGATCATCAGCAGGCGCCGGGATGTTCACCGCGGCTTCGGCCGCCAGCGAAGGGTGGACCTGCCAGAGTACCGCCCCGGCAACACAGGCGATGAGCAAGGTGTTTAGCAGCGCGCGTCGTTTCAGGCGTGAATGCGGGGTGGTGGGCTGAGGGTGGGTGTTGGATGGTGTGTTCATGACGGTTTCACGGTAGTTCTGGCTTCTTCCAGAAGTTGCTGGATGACTTGTTCCGACTTGTCGTATTCACCTTCGCCGAAGTGATGAAAGCGGATGCGGCCCTGCGCATCGACGAAGTAGTGCGCCGGCCAATAGTTGTTGTTGAACGCGCGCCAGATGCTGAAGTTGTTGTCGATCACCACCGGAAACTCGATGCCCAGATCGCCCACGGCGCGTTTCGCATTGTTGATGTTTTTCTCGTAAGCGAACTCGGGCGCATGTACACCTATCACCACCAGTCCCTGGTCCTTGTACTTGCGGCTCCAGGCGCGCACATAAGGCAGCGCGTTGCGGCAGTTGATGCAGCCGAAGGTCCAGAAATCGACCAGCACGACTTTTCCGCGCAACTCGCTGGCGCTGAGCGGCGGCGAGTTCAGCCATTCGACGCCACCTGCCAGCGGCGGCATGTTGCCTTCAATGGGCAGTGTGGCCAGCCGGGGCAAGCTCGGGCGTGCCTGCACCTTGAGGAAATGGCCGGGATTCAACACGCTTGAACGAATCGCTGCGCGTTCCGCCGGTGGCGGGTTCAACCGCCGAAACAGGGTGTTTTCCAGGGAAGCCCCCTCGCCTGACGACAACTGTGTGAGCAATCCGATGTCCAGCCCGAGCGCGACGGCTGTGACACCAGCGAGTACCGCCACCCCCAGTCCCTTGCGGAACCACTCGCCCAGGCCGAGCCAGCGTTTGAGGATGGCAAACACCCGGCCGCCGGCCAGCAACACCAGGGCCAGCGAACTCACGGCGCCGGCCGCATAAGCGAGCAGCAGCAGGGAGGTGCGCACGCTGGGCCCTTCGAGGGCCGCCCCGGTGAGGATCAGGCCCAGGATGGGGCCCGCACAGGGTGCCCACAGCAGCCCGGTGGCCATGCCCAGAAAAAAGGAAGACCAGGCCGGGTGGCCTGTGCTGCCCGCCGGTCTGGCCGCGGCGCTGGAAAGACGCGAGCCCAAGGCCACCAGGGGGCGTGTCAGGCGTTCGGCCCAACGGGGCGCGACCAAGGTCATGCCCATGACGGCGAGCAAAACCATGGCGCCGATTCGGCCATAGTCGTTGGCCGCCACGGCCCAGTTGCCCGCAACGGCGCCCAGTGTCCCGACCGCCGCAAAGGTCAGCGCCATGCCCGCCAGCAAGGGCAGGCCGCTTTTGGCGAAGGGCTGGTCAATGCGTGCGAAGACAAAAGGCACCACCGGCAGGATGCAGGGCGCGAGTATGGTCAGCGCTCCGCCAAGATACGACAGGATGAAAAAAAACATGAGGACCTCCGGCTGAGCGTGCTGGCCGCCTGGTTTATTTCTTCATGGCGTCGTCTTTGCCCATCGCATCCTTGGACATGGCATCTTTGCCCATCGTGTCCTTCTTCATGCCGTCCTTGGCCATTGAGCCTTTGGCCATCGAGTCCTTTTTCTTCATGCTGTCTTTGCCCATGGCATCCTTGGACATCGAATCTTTGGCCATCGAGTCCTTGCTCATGGCATCGTTTTTCATCTCGTCCGCGGCAAAGGCCGAGACAGAAGCGATGGCCATGCTGGTGGCCAGGAGGGTTGCGGAGAGTTTGTTCATTTGGATGTCCTTGTCGAGTCAGTTTGAAATGGCACGGTTCGGGATGAGCACGTGCCGCAAGTTTCAACAACGTTGAGCCTTGAGGGCGCTCAACTGCCGCCGAACCAGTTGTAGCCCTGGTCTTCCCAATAGCCGCCAGGGTAGGTGTTGGTGACGAAGATCGCCTGAATGTGTTTCGGGTTTTTGTAGCCCAGCTTGGTGGGCATGCGCAGCTTCATGGGGAAGCCATATTTCGGCGGCAGGGGCTGGCCGTCGTAGCTCAGCGTCAGCAAGGTCTGCGGGTGTAACGCGGTCGCCATGTCGATGCTGGTGTAGTAGTCGTCCGCGCACTTGAAGCCGATGTATTTGGCGCTGGTGTCGGCACCCACGCGTTTCAGGAAGTCCGCGAAATACACACCACCCCATTTGCCAATGGCGCTCCAGCCCTCGACGCAGATGTGGCGGGTGACCTGATCCTGCTGCGGCAGGGCACGCAATTCGGCCAGGGTCCAGCGGTGTTTGTCGGCCACCAGACCGGTGACTTCGAGTTGGTAGCCGGCTTCGTCCACCTCGCGGATTTCGTCTTCACCATAGTAGGCGTTGAACGGAAAGGGCCGCGTGATCATGGATTCCGGGTAGGTCGGGGCGAGTCGTTTGGGGTCGAAAATCCAGCCCTGCACCGTGTCGTTGAAGCGCGAGATGTGGGTCAGCGCTGCTTCGACGCCACTGTTGTTGCTGATGCTGCAGCCGCTCAGCAGCGACAGGCCGCCCAGCGTCAGCGAACGCTGCAGGAAGGCGCGGCGTGCCGGCTGTTCGATGCGGCGACCAATAAGCTTGCGTGCCTCGGCGAGCACGGCATCGCCGTCGACACCAAGACCGGACAGGGGGGGGCGCTGGAGGATTTTCATACGGATTTTCCTGTGCGGTCACGCAACATGGTGAGCAGGGTGCGCGGCACCAGCGCGACCATCACCAGATGCACGGCCACGAAAAGCCACCAATGCGGCCATGGCAAAAAAGTGAATGCGACGCGCAAATTCGTAGCCGCCCAGCAGGTCGCGCAGCACACCGAACTGGACCGACTTCCACAACACGAGACCAGACAGCACCAACAGCACGATGTCCAGCATCACGAAGAGGTAGGCCAAACGTTGAACGTGGTTGTAGCGCCGTGGGTCGGCGTGGGAGAGTTGTCCGCGCAGCGCCGCCAACATGTCGTGCTTGATGCCGGAGAGTGACAGCGGAAAGAATTTCCGGAAAAACCGGCCACTTGCCAGGTTGAGGGACAGATAGATCAGCCCGTTGATGGCCAGCAGCCACATCGCGGCAAAGTGCCACTGCAACGCACCGCCCAGCCAGCCGCCCAGGGTGATGGCGGCCGGAAAGTGAAACGGAAACAGTGGCGAGGCGTCATAAATGCGCCAGCCGCTGGTGACCAGCACCAGCACGGCCAGGGCGTTGAGCCAGTGGGTGATGCGCATCCACCGCGGGTGGATGGGCGCACTGCCTTGGCGGGTGGTTTTGTGCTTCATGGGGCGGATTATTGGGCGCACCCCATGGCCGATTCATCACGGAAAGTTCAATTAATTGTGATAACTCCCCAAGAGGGATCGCGTGATAATCCTTGGTCATGGACCCCGTCAAACGCGTGCTGATCGTCGAAGATGATCCCCATATCGCAGAGTTGCTGCGCATGCACCTGCACGATGAGGGTTTTGCGGTGGTGCATGCGGCGGATGGCCATGCGGGCGTGCGTGAACTGGAGCGCGGTCACTGGGACGCGCTGGTGCTTGACCTGATGCTTCCCGGGGTGGATGGCCTCGAAATCTGTCGCCGTGCCCGCGCCATGGCGCGTTACACGCCCATCATCATCATCAGCGCCCGCTCCAGTGAAGTGCATCGCATCCTCGGGCTGGAACTCGGTGCCGACGACTACCTGGCCAAACCTTTCTCGGTGCTGGAACTGGTGGCGCGTGTGCGTGCGCTGCTGCGGCGCACCGAGGCCATGGCGCGTGATGCACGTGTGGACTCCGGCCGGCTGGAACTGGGCAACCTGTGCATAGACCCGCTGGAGCGCGAGGTACAGGTGGATGGAAAACGCATCGAATTGACGCCACGCGAATTTGACTTGCTGTATTTTTTCGCGCGCCATCCCGGGCGTGTTTTTTCGCGGCTCGACTTGCTCAACCAGGTCTGGGGTTACCAGCACGATGGGTATGAGCACACGGTCAACACCCACATCAACCGCCTGCGCATCAAGGTGGAAGCCAATGCGGCAGAACCCCGCCGCATCCTCACGGTGTGGGGACGCGGCTACAAACTGGTGGTGTCTGCGGAAGAGGCTGAGGTATGAGTTTTAGCCGGCTTTCCCTGTCACAACGTCTTTCGCTGGTGTTTGCGGTCTTGCTGCTGGCTTGTTGCGGCGCATCCGTTTGGCTGCAGACGAAAGCCAATGGAGTGCATGAGCAGGAGGTGGCGCAGCGCCTCTCCATGGGGCTGGCCGCTCACATCGCCGACAACTCGGCCTTGATGGAAGCTGGGGGATTCAATGAGGTGGCGGTACATGAGCTGTTCGACAAATTGATGGCCGTCAACCCCAGTGTGGAGGTTTATCTGCTCGGTCCGGATGGACGTATTCAGGCGCAGGCGGCCCCGCCTGGGCATCTGAAACGCAACAGGGTGGACCTGGCGCCTGTCCGGCAGTTGCTGGCAGGCGCACCCTTGCCCATCTTCGGCGACGATCCGCGCAGCATTGACTCGCGCAAAGTATTCAGCGCTGCCCCGCTGAAAGTGGACGGGCGTGATGCCGGCTACGTCTACGTGGTCCTGTTTGGTGAGGCCCGTGACACTCTGGCGGCGAATTTTTCGGCCGACAGTGTGTTGCGTTCCACGCTCTGGTCCATGGCGCTGGTGGCCTTGTTGGGCCTGATCGCGGGGCTGGCGGCTTTTCACCTGATCACGCGGCCGCTGCGCCAGCTCACCGTGGCGGTACGCCACTTCGAGGCGGATGGACTGGTGGCGCTGGACAAGGCCGCGCCCGAGTTGGAACTAGCTTCCAAGGGTGGTGGAGAGATCGCCGCGCTGGGTCAGGCCTTTTCGCGCATGACACAACGTCTCGCCGAACAGTGGCGTGAACTGACCTTGCGGGACCAACAGCGGCGCGAACTGTTCGCCAACATTTCACACGACTTGCGCACGCCGCTGACGTCTTTGCACGGTTATCTGGAAACCCTGCTGGTGAAGGCCGATAGCTTGAGTGCGGCCGAGCAACGCCGCTACCTTGAAATTGCACTTGGCCAGAGCCGCAAGGTCGGGCGTCTGGCCCAGGAGTTGTTCGAGTTGGCCCGTCTCGAATACGGCGTGGTCAAACCCGAGCTGGAAAGCTTCGCGCTGGCCGATCTGGTGCAGGATGTTTTCCAGAAGTTCGAGTTGGCTGCCGAGGCGCGCAGCCAGCGCCTGGTCCCGGACATCGTGCCGGGCCTGCCCGTCGTCACGGCGGATCTGGGCATGATCGAACGGGTCTTGACCAATTTGCTGGACAACGCGATCAGCCACACCCCCGAAGGCGGCGAAATCGTGGTGCAACTGCGGCCCGAAGCCGCGGGGGTGCGTGTCGAGATCAGCGACACCGGACCGGGTATCCCGGGGGCGTTGCGCAAAGGTCTTTTTGTGCGCCCGGTTTTTTCATCTGTGGGCGGGCGTGCCGGCGGGCTGGGGCTGGTCATCGTGAAACGCATTCTGCAACTGCACGGGAGCGACATCCGCCTGCTGCAGCGCGAGGACAAGGGCGCTGTGTTTTCTTTTTTGCTCACGTGAAAAAGGGCCGCAGTGCTTGACGCACTGCGGCCCTTTTGGCTGGGGGCAGCAAAAACGGGGGTCTGCGTCCGGGTCTCTGTTGAAAGACCCGGCATCCGTCCCCGCGATTTTTATTACATGCCCATGCCGCCCATGCCGCCCATGTCACCCATGCCGCCAGGCATGCCGCCGCCAGCGCCGGACTCGTCTTTCGGAGCCTCGGCAACCATGCATTCGGTTGTCAGCATCAGCGACGACACGGAAGCTGCGTTTTGCAGGGCCGTACGTGTCACTTTGGTGGGGTCCAGGATACCCATGTCGATCATGTCGCCATACTGGCCGTTTTGGGCGTTGTAGCCGTAGTTGCCTTTACCAGCCAACACCGCGTTCACGACAACGCTTGGCTCTTCGCCGGCGTTGGAGACGATGATGCGCAATGGCTCTTCGATGGCGCGCAGGATCAGCTTGATACCGGCGTCCTGGTCAGCGTTGTCACCCTTGATGGCGCCAGCGGATTGCTTGGCACGCAGCAGAGCCACGCCGCCACCAGCCACGATGCCTTCTTCCACAGCAGCGCGGGTAGCGTGCAGGGCGTCTTCCACGCGGGCTTTTTTCTCTTTCATTTCGACTTCGGTGGCTGCGCCAACCTTGATCACGGCAACACCGCCGGCCAGCTTGGCCACGCGCTCTTGCAGTTTTTCACGGTCGTAGTCGGACGTGGCTTCTTCGATCTGGACACGAACCTGCTTGACGCGGGCTTCGATGTCAGCAGCAGCGCCAGCACCGTCGATGATGATGGTGTTTTCCTTGCCGACTTCGATGCGTTTGGCTTGGCCGAGGTCAGCCAGCGTCACTTTTTCGAGGGTCAGGCCGACTTCTTCAGCGATGACCTTGCCGCCGGTCAGGGTGGCGATGTCTTCCAGCATGGCTTTGCGGCGATCGCCGAAACCAGGAGCCTTGACAGCCACAACCTTCAGGATGCCACGGATGGTGTTGACCACCAGCGTTGCCAGGGCTTCGCCTTCGACATCTTCGGAGATGATCAGCAAAGGACGGCTGGACTTGGCGACTTGTTCCAGGGTAGGCAGCAGATCACGGATGTTGCTGATTTTCTTGTCGTACAAGAGCACGAAAGGGTTGTCCAGGATGGCGGACTGCTTTTCGGGGTTGTTGATGAAGTACGGGCTCAGGTAGCCGCGGTCAAACTGCATGCCTTCAACCACGTCGAGTTCGCTGTTCAGCGACTTGCCGTCTTCAACCGTGATAACGCCTTCTTTACCGACTTTGTCCATCGCTTCAGCGATGATCTTGCCGACTTCTTCGTCGCTGTTGGCGGAGATGGTACCGACCTGGGCAATTTCCTTGCTGGTGGTGGTGGGCTTGGAAGCTTTTTTCAGCTCTTCGACCAGGGCTGTGACAGCCTTGTCGATGCCGCGCTTCAAATCCATCGGGTTCATGCCGGCGGCGACATATTTCATGCCTTCGCGAACAATGGCTTGAGCCAGAACGGTAGCGGTCGTGGTGCCGTCACCAGCGATGTCGGAGGTCTTGGAAGCAACTTCCTTGACCATCTGCGCGCCCATGTTCTGCAGCTTGTCTTTGAGTTCGATTTCTTTGGCGACGGACACACCGTCCTTGGTCACCGTAGGCGCGCCGAAAGAGCGCTCGAGCACCACGTTACGGCCTTTAGGGCCCAGGGTAACCTTGACCGCGTTGGCCAGGATGTTCACACCCTCGACCATGCGTGCGCGGGCTTCGCCGCCGAAAATGACGTCTTTTGCTGCCATGTTTAATTCTCCAGATTCAATTGATTAAGGGATGTGTGAAAGCCGAGAAATTACTTCTCAACGACTGCAAACAGATCGTCTTCTTTCATGACCAGCAATTCGTCGCCATCGACCTTGACGGTCTGGCCGCTGTACTTGCCGAACAACACACGGTCGCCGACCTTGACAGCCATGGCGCTGATTTCGCCCTTGTCGTTCTTCTTGCCAGGACCCACAGCCAGCACTTCGCCTTGATCAGGCTTTTCAGCAGCGCTGTCAGGGATGACGATGCCAGAGGCGGTTTTGGTTTCGTTTTCAACACGTTTGACGATCACGCGATCGTGCAGGGGACGAAGTTTCATAGGAGCTCCTGGGTTTGAAACAATGGTTTTGGAATCAAAAAACACCCGTGGGAAACGGGTGTTTGTGAACGGACTGGCTTGAAACGCTGGTTGTTAGCACTCCATACCATCGAGTGCTAATGATAAGGCCGTTTTGTGGCAGTTTCAAGTCCGTGGGGGTCGAACTGTCGGGTTTCAGCCAATTGTTGATGCTCAAATAATTGCGAATTATTCGCATCTAACCCTGAGCCTCAAATGCGTGAGGCGTTCTTGTAAGTCATTGATTTACATTGGATTTGATGAGAGAAACTGCATGGCGCTGGACTTTTGAGTACCGCCGGAAGTTCTTAAAGCCGCTGTCAGCTGTTCAATCCAATCAAACCCAATAGCGGCCCCGGCTGCCCAGGAAGATCGCTGTTCTTGGGTCGCTCCGACCTCTTCTGCCCAGCGTTCGGGGTTCGCCAGTAGCCAGGTTTACCCCGGAAATATCGGCTCCCCCAGATTCAGCATCAGACGATTGGCCCAGGCAAAAATCGCCACCGCGTGCACCAGGTCCAGCACTTCCAGATTCGATAAGCCGGCCGCGCGCACGGCTTGCAACTGGACCGCGCCAAACTGGGCCGGATGGGTGGTGAGGGCGATCGAGAGCTGCACGATGGCGCGTTCGCGGGCTGTGGTGCCGGCGCCCTGCGGCTCGGTGAACACCTGGTAAATCACGTCGTTGCGCTTGGTGAGCTGCTCGAAGCGCTGGGCGTGCACCGAGGCGCAGTAGACGCAGCCGTTGACGCGCGAGACCACGGCGCTGGCGAGTTCACGCTCGGCGCGCGAGAGGCCACCGGGGGCGTACATGATGGCATTGAAGACGATGGATCGCTCTTCCAGAATGCGCGGCTGGTGCGCCAGCACGCGGTAGTAGTCGCTGGTTTTGGCTTTGGGGTGGCTGCTCTCGAGCACGGCCAGTTGCGCCGGCGTGGCCTGGTCCAGGGCCAGCACCGGCAGCCAGGCCTTCCAGTCCAGGGTTTCGCTGGTGTAGCCGTTCACGCGCACCGGCTCGCCGGGTTTGGGCAGGTCAGCGGGATGCACGAACGGGGCCTCCGCCGCCGCTGCTGCGGCCGGCGTGCTGTGGATGTCATCGCCCAGTTCGACCAGCGCCTGCAGGCCGGCCACCACACGCAACTGGTAGGCGACGAAGGCGATCAGCTGCGCCAGGGCGACCACCTCGGGCGTGGTGAGGCCGGCGGCGGGCAACTGAAGCAACGCGGCCTGGTCGCCTTCCACCGGGCGTTCGGTCAGCGTACGCGTGAAGCCCAGAATGGCTTGCAGGCGCGGGTCGCCGTTGGGGGGCTGGCCGCCCTGCGCGGCCTGCTGCGCCGACGTGAGCGGCAGGGTCTGCAGGCGCTCGCGGTAGTGGGCCTGCAAGACCGCGCTGCCGGCCAGACGCGCGATGTCGTGGGCCGCCAGCAGGCGTTCGGCCAGGGATGGAGCGCCGCTCAGCGCGGGGTCAAAAATGCTGTCGTAGCTGCCTTGCGTGGCGGCCACCACCTTGTCGCGCTGGTGGCGCACGGCAAACACAGCGCTGCCGGCCGGCAAGGCGGCCAAGGTGTCGATCAGATCAGCGACGGGAAGGGATGAGGACATGGCGGACTCCTGAAATATTCAATTTTTAAGTGTTTTAGGCCTGTAGCCCAGGTGGGGTCTGCGTAGCGTGCTCTAAAAAGAGGAGCGTGCCAGCCCATGACGCTTCATCGGCATGGGCGTTGATGGCCGGCGAGCCACCGGTGGTGCTGAGCCGACCCGACACCGGGTGGGCATAGACCAACTGCGTGGTGGGCACGTAAGGAAAGACGATGGAGTGCCCGCCGCCCTCGAAATCGAGCTGCTCGACCGCGTAGGGGTGCTGGAACTGCGCCAGCCGCTCGGTGACCATTCGGCCGTACAGGCTGGACGGCCAGGAGCCGTCGTCGCTGGCCGACAGCAGCAGTACCGGGCCGCGTATGTTTTCCACCCGGATGCGGGCGCGCTCCACGGCCTCCGGGTCTTGCAGCGCGGTCAGCAGCGCGTTGGCATGGCGGCGCGGCTCGGGCCCCTTGTCCCAGGCGTCCCAGCTGGCGCTGCGGTTGTTTTGCCACAGGTGGGGCAGGGGCTGGCCGCGAAAGGTCCAGGCCGGCCCTTCGCGTCCCGTGGCCGGGTCGCAGGCGTTTTGCGCGCTGTGCACCACGGCGCCGGGCACATAGCCAATGACGGCGGACACCAGTTCCGGGAACAGCGAGCCCAGCAGCAGCACCAGCTCGCCGCCGCGCGACTGGCCGCTGAGCGCGACGAAGCCGTTCAAGGGGCGCAGCTCGCGGTGCAGCCAGTGCAGCGCGGTCTCGAAAATTTCGAGCGGCGTGTTGGAGATGTAGTCGGACAAGCCCGGCGCCTTGAAATAACCCAGTGCCAGCGCCGCGTAGCCATGTGAGGCGTACAAGGCGGCGCGCGGCTCGTTGATGCCGCCGCCCGAGCCGTTGAGCACCAGCACCGCGGGGTGTGGCCCGGGTCCGGCGGGCGTGAACAGGGTGCCGACCAAGCCTTCTTCGCGCAGCTCGCGCCGGCTCACGCCGGCGCCTTGCAAGCGCTGCACCAGGCGCGCCTGCAGGGCGGGCGCGCCGTGGCGCTGCAGCGTTACTTCGGTGGCCAGTGCGGATGCGGGCTCGGCCGCGAACACCTCGCGTGATGCACCTTCCTGCTCGGGCGCCTGCGACCACAGCAGCCCCATGGTCGACAAGCCGCTGTAGCTGCCGGCCAGCGGGGCGTCGCGCTGCAGGTCCACCACGCCGTGGGCATCGGCGCGGAAGCTGGCGTGGGCGCGCCACACCACGCCCGGCCCGCGCAACGTGTGGGTGCTCAGCGTGACTTCTTCACCGGGCGCCAGGCCGTTCACCGCGATGCGGCGCGGCACGTCGATCAAGGCGTCTTCGGGGCTGACGGTCAGGGTGGCGGACGACATGCGACCTTCCTTATTGGGCGACGGGGCTGACCTGCATCGATGTGGTGCGGTCGCTCAGCAGCGGCACCACTTTCAGGCCTTTTTTGGCGGCCCAGATGTTCTGGTAATGGAACAGTGGGATGTTGCCGACGTCGTCGCTGACCAGCTTGACCGAGTGGCGAAAGATGGCTTCGCGGCGCTTGGCGTCGAACTCCACGGTGGCGGCGTCCAGCGCCTTGTCCACGGCCTCGTTGCTGTAACGGCCCCAGTTGTTGGAGCCGCGCCCGCGCTTGGCGTCGTTGCTGGCCAGGGTCTGCAGCAGGCCATAGCCGGCTTCGCCCGTGCCATTGCCCCAGGCGATCACACTCACGGCGTATTCGTTCTTGCCGGCGCGGCCGGCGTACACGCTCCAGGGCACAACCTCGACCTTGGTCTTGACGCCCGCGCGGGTCCAGAACTGGGCCACGGCCTGCACGGTCTCGGGTGCCTGCGGGTAACGGTCGCCCGGCACGTGGATGGTGATCTGGAAGCCTTGCGGAAAACCGGCCTCGGCCAGCAGCTTTTTGGCCTGCTCGACGTTGTAGGCGATGTCCTTGACCTCGGGGTTGTAGCCAAAGGTGTTCTTGGGCATCCACTGGTTGGCTTCGGTCACCGTGCCCTGCAGGATGCGGTCGGCGATGGCCTTGCGGTTGATGGCGACGGACAGCGCCTGGCGCACCTTCACCTCCTGCAAGGGGTTCTTGTCGAGCGGCTTGCCGGCGTTGTCTGTGATGAACTCGTTGGGGCCGGGGCGGAAGCTCGGCTGCAGCAGCAGCACGCGCAAGCCGGGATAGGTGTAGACGCTGACGGACGGCGTCTTCTTCAGCTTGGCCACGTCGGTCACGGCCACCTTGTCGATCACGTCCACGTCGCCGGCCAGCAGCGCGGCGGTGCGTGCCGCGCCGTTGTTGATGTAGCGGTAGTTGACCTTGTCCCAGAGCGGCTTGGGCCCGTAATAGCCGGGGTTGCGTTCGAACACGGTGCGGTCGCCGGGGCTGTAGGAGATGAACTTGTAGGGTCCGGTGCCGATCACGGCGCGGCCTGCGTTGTAGTCCTCGGTCTTGGACTTTTCACCCACATGTTTGCTCACGATGTAGATCGACGCAATGTCCAGCGGCAGCATGGGGTTGGGCGTGTTGGTCTTGACGATGACGGTGTGCGGGTCTTTCGCGGTGGTCGACTCCACCGTGCGCAGTGCACCCGTGTACGAGGCCACGGTGCCGGGCACGTTGCGTGCGCGCTGGAACGAGTACACGATGTCGTCGGCGCTGAAGGGCTTGCCATCCTGCCATTTGATGTCGCTGCGCAGCTTGAACTCCCAGGTCTTGTCGTCCAGCGCTTTCCAGCTGGATGCGAGAGCGGGTTCGAGCTTGCCGCCGTCGCGCGAGTTGATGATGGAGTCCCAGAAATGCAGCGCCAGCGAGCGGTCGCCGGCGTGGTTGTTGAGCTGCGGGTCGACCGACGACACCGGGTCGGCAAAACCGATGGACAGGGTCTGGGCAGATACGGCGGCGCTGGCGGCCAGCACGGCCGCGGCGATGAGGGAAAGCTTGCGGGAGTTCATGGCGGGTCCTTTCAGGATTAACACTTGGATCAAACAGGGCGGTCGTTGAGATGGCAGGCGCTGGCGTGGTGGATGGCGATGCCGCGCAGCGTCGGCACTTCGACGCTGCAGCGCGGCATGGCCTGCGGACAGCGTGGGTGAAAGTGGCAACCACTGGGCGGTGTGATCGGGCTCGGGATTTCGCCACGAATGGCACTGAAGCGGGTGCGGCGCACGTCGATGCGCGGAATCTCGGCCAGTAAGGCCTGGGTGTAGGGGTGATTCGGTCGGGCGAACAGCTCTTCGACCGGCGCGCTTTCCACCACGCGGCCCAAATACATCACGGCCACGCGGTCGCAGACATGTTCGACCACGCCCAGGTCGTGGCTGATGAACAGATAGGCCAGGCCGAGCTGGTCGCGCAGGTCCATGAACAGGTTCAGGATTTGCGCCTGGATCGACACGTCGAGCGCGGCCACGGCTTCGTCGCAGACCAGCATGGCGGGCTGCACCGCCAGCGCCCGTGCAATGCCTATGCGCTGGCGCTGGCCGCCGCTGAACTGGTGCGGGTAGCGGTGGCGCAGGCTGGGGTCGAGACCGGCGCGTTGCAGCTGGGCGGCGACGTAGTCGTCTTCCCCTGCCGCATCGGTCAGGCCGTGCAGGCGCGCGGCTTCACCGACGATGCGCGAAACACGCAGGCGCGGGTTCAGGCTGGCGAACGGGTCCTGGAACACCATTTGCACACGCAGCCGGGCGGCCAGGCGTTGCCTGGCATCAAGACCTTCGAGCGCTGCGCCATTCACGTGCACCGCGCCTTCTGTGGGCGACAGCAGGCCGGCGGCGATGCGGCCCAGCGTGGACTTGCCGCAGCCGGATTCCCCGACCAGACCGACCACTTCGCCGGGGCGCACGGCCAGGTCCACGCCGTCGACGGCATGCGTCACTACCGGCGGCTTGGACCAGCCCATGCGCCACAGCGCCGTGCCGAATTTGCCGGGCGCAGGCTGCGCGCCAAAGCGTTTTGTCACGCCTTGCATGTCAACCAGCGGCATATCATTTTTGATGTTCATGCCATGGCCTCGGTGCTGACCGGCGCAGTGCCGGGATGGAAGCAGCGTACCGCGTGGTCCGGCGTGTCGGGGCGCGGTTGCGTCATCTCCGGCAGGGTCTCGCACACTACGCTGGCGCGGGCGCAACGCGGTGCAAACGCGCAGCCCGTGGGCATGTGCAGCAGATTGGGCGCCATGCCGGGAATCTGCTTGAGCCGCGCGCCGCGCCGGTTGGCGCTGGGCAGGCTGCCGATCAGGCCCTGGGTATAGGGGTGTTGCGGATGGTCGAGCACCTGGTCCACCGTGCCGTGTTCGACAATGCGCCCGGCGTACATCACCGCGATGTCATCGGCCAGGCCGGCCACCACCGACAGGTCGTGGCTGATCCAGATCAGCGCCGTGCCGGTCTCGCGTACCAGCTTTTGCATCTCGGACAGGATTTGCGCCTGGATGGTCACGTCGAGTGCGGTGGTGGGTTCGTCGGCAATGATCAGGTCGGGGCCGTGCAGCAGCGCGATGGCAATCGCCACGCGCTGGCGCATGCCACCCGAGAGCTGGTGCGGGTAGGCGCGCAACCTGTCCTCGGGACTCGGTATACCCATCAGCGCCAGCGCGTTTGCGGCCTGCTGGCGCGCCTCGGCATTCGATACCTTGCGGTGGGCGTGCACGGCTTCCATCATCTGCGTATCAACGCGCAGCACCGGGTTCAGCGTGGCCATGGGGTCCTGGAAGATCATGGCGATGCGGTTGCCGCGCAAGGCACGGCGTTCGGCTGGCTTGAGTTGCGTCAGATCCTTGCCCTGGAACAAGACCTGGCCGCCTTCGACCCGGCCCGGCGGATCGACCAGGCCCATGATGGAAAAGCCGGTGACCGATTTGCCCGAACCGGATTCACCGACCAGGCCGAGCACCTTGCCGCGCTGCAAGGTGAAGGACACGCCGTTGACCACCGGCAACACACCGCCCCGCGTGTGAAAGCGGGTTTGCAGATTCCGCACGTCCAGGGTTGGAACTTCTGAATTCATTTCTGCAGCCTCGGGTTCAGCACGTCGCGCAACTGGTCGCCGACCAGATTGATCGCCACGATGGTGGCGAGCAAGGCCACGCCGGGAAAGAAGCTGATCCAGTACTCGTTGGACAGCAGGTATTGGTAGCCGTTGGAAATCAAGAGCCCCAGCGAGGGTTCTGTGATGGGCACGCCCAGGCCCAGGAAGGACAAGGTGGCCTCCAGCGTGATGGCGCGGGCGATCTGCAGCGCACCGATCACCAGCAGCGGCGGCAGGCAATTGGGCAGGATGTGGCCGGTGAGGATACGCCAGCGCGGAATGCCTTGTCCGCGTGCGGCCTCGACGTATTCGCGCTGGGTTTCCACCAGCGCCTGGCCGCGCGCGGTGCGGGCGTAATAAGCCCACTCCAGCAGCACCAGCGTCAGGATCACGTTGCCTACGCCCTTGCCCACATAGGCCAGGATCATCAGCGCCATCAGTATGGTCGGGAAGGACAGCAGCAGGTCCACCAGGCGCATCAGTACCGCGTCGACCTTGCCGCCGGCGTAGGCCGCGAGCAGGCCGACCAGGGTGCCTATCACCGCCGCGATGGCCGCCGAGCCCACGCCCACCAGCAGGCTGATGCGCAGGCCGTAGATGATGGCCGAGTAGAGGTCGCGGCCCTGGCCGTCGGTGCCCAGCCAGTAGGTGTAGCCGGCGGCGCTGCTGGGCGTGCCGGGGTGCAGGCGTGCGTCCATCACGTCGAGCTGCATCAGGTCGTAGGGGTTTTGCGGCGTGATCCAGGGTGCGCAGAGCGCGGCCAGCACCACCAGAGCGAGGATGACGAGCCCGGCGACAGCGACGCGCGAGTGCAGAAAGTCGGCGCCTACGCGCCACCAGATCGAGTGTTCGTCAAAGCTGCGGGAGGTCTTCATTTCGCAGCCTCCAGGCGCACGCGCGGGTCCAGCAATTTATAGAGCAAATCCACCACCAGATTCAGCGTGACGAAGATCACCACCACCACCATCAAATAGGCGACCACCACCGGCCGGTCCAGCGCGTTGATGCTGTCCAGGATCAGCTTGCCGGCGCCTGGCCAGGCAAAGATGGTTTCGGTCACCACCGCGTAGGCGATGGTGGCGCCCAGCTCCAGCCCGAGCACCGTGACCAGGGGGATCAGCGTGTTGCGCAAGACATGCATGACCATCACCCGCGTGGGTGACAGGCCTTTGGCGCGCGCAAATTTTACGAAGTCTTGCGGCAGCACCTCGCGCACGCCGGCGCGCGTCAGGCGCAGCACCAGCGAAATCTTGAACAGCGCCAGGTTGAAGGCCGGCAGAATCAAATGCTGCAGCCCGTCTAGCGTGAGCCACGACCATTCCACGCCGAACAGGGCGCGGGTTTCGCCGCGCCCGCTGGCCGGCAGCCAGCCGAGTTGCACGCTGAACACCATGATCAGCATCAGCGCGACCCAGAAGGCCGGCAATGAAAAACCGACGATGCTGCCGGCCATCAGCGTGTGTGACACCGGGTGGTCCGGCTTCATGCCGGCAAACAGGCCTAGCGGCACGCCGATGACGATGGCCAGCAGCAGGGCGCTGATGGCCAGTTCCATGGTGGCGGGTAGGCGATGCAGGATCAGGCGGATCGCATCTTCCTGGTAGACGAAACTTTTGCCCAGGTTGCCCTGCAGCGCGCCTTCGACGAAGGCCAGGTACTGGCGCCACAGCGGCTGGTCCAGGCCCAGGCGGGCGATGGCTGCCAGCCGTTCGGCCTGGTTCATGTCGTCGCCGATCAGGATGTCCACCGGGTTGCCGATGGCGTGCAGGCCAATGAAGACAATCAGCGTCATCACCACCACCACCAGAGCCGCCTGGGCAACGCGGCGCAGCAGCCAGCCGGTCATGGGCGCTCCCCGTCGGGGTAGGCGGGGAAGGTCGCGGGCGTCCATTCATCGCCGTCCAGTTCGGGTTCGGCGTAACGCTCCATGGCCGCGAAGTGTTGCGCCACGTCTTCGGTGAACAGCTGGCCGGCCAGGCCCTGGCCCAGGCGTTTGGCGCCGTCGCTGATCTGCGGAATGTCGCCGGCCACGGCGCCATGCGACAGCGCCGATGGGTAACAAAAGCAGTGCACGCGCGCCAGCCCGGGGCAAGCGCCAGGTGTTTTTTCCTGGAATTCGAGTAACGGCCCGAGGTCGGGCGACTGCGCCAGCTCGTCGTCGTCCTGGCCGGGCTCGGGCTGGTAACGGTCCTGCCACAGCCGCACCTGGGGCGCGAAGGCGGCGAACTCGGGGCGCAGGCGCCAGTCGAGGCGAAAGCCGGTGCAGAAGATCACGAAATCCGCGGCCAGCGGCCCTTTGGCGGTGTCCAGGCGCAACGCGCCGTCGCCACGCAGCGTGGCGGTGTGTACCGGTGTGCCCAGGTGAAAGTGAGCGTTCGCATGGCGCGACACGCGCAGCGTGCTGCCATGCGGCGGCGGCACCTGCTGCACGTTGATGTAGTGGCGAAAGCGCCATTTCCAGTCGTCGGGTAAGGCCTTGAAGCCGTGTGCCACGCCCGGGCTGCCAGCGCCCTTGCCCTTGTTGACGCGCGGCAATTCGGCGCGGCGCACCAGCAGGTCGACGCGGGCCGCGCCGGCCTCCAGCGCGGTGGCGGCGCTGTCCATTGCCGAGGCGCCGCCGCCTATCACCACCACGCGTTTGCCGGCCAGCAGGGCGGGGTCCCAGTTGTCGGCCGAATGCGCCCAGCGATCGCGCGGCAGGGCCAGCGCCCAGTCAGGCACCCAGGGGCCGCCCAAGCCATCGCGGCCGGTGGCCAGCACCACGTGGCGGGCCAGCACCTGGTAAGGCCGGGCGTCCTGGCTGTCATCGGCCAGATCCAGCTGCACCAGGCCATCGGCGCGGGGCACCACGGCCAGCACACGCTGCTGGTTGCGCAGGTCCAGCGCCAGCACGCGGCGGTACCAGCGCAGGTAGTCCATCCATTGCAGGCGCGGGATTTTGTCCAGCGCCTCCCAGGCGGCCAGACCGAATTGCGCCTCGAACCAGGCGCGGAAGGTGAGGGCGCCAAAACCCAGCGCCGGACCGGTCAGCTCCTTGGGTGAACGCAGGGTTTCCATGCGCGCGGTGGTGGCCCAGGGGCCTTCGAAGCCCTCGGGCGCGCGGTCGAAGATGCGCGTCTGCACACCCAGGTGGGTGAGTGAGGCGGCCAGCGCCAGGCCGGCCATGCCGCCACCGACGATGGCGGTGTCCAGCACCTCGGCGCCGTCCGCCTGGCGCGGTGGCACCCAGCGTCGTGCGGGCAGGCACAGCCATTGCAAATCCTGGCGCAACCGTGCTTCCAGGGTTTCCAGGCCAAAGCCGGCGGGGGTGTTCATAACGCAAGGTTTCATGGGGGACTTCATCACGGACGTTTTCGCGGCATCGCGCCAGGACTGGTTGTTGCATCGTCGGCATGGGCCGATTGCAGCAGCGTGGCGTGGTCGGCCACGTCGTGCTGCACAAAACCCGGCAGCGCTGCGGCGGCTTCCAGCAGTGCGTCGGCCAAAGCGCGCACGGGGGCGGTCAGTGGCCGGGATTGGGGCGTGATCACGCCAAAGAAAAAAGGAATGTCGGTATCGATCGGACGCACGACCACGCCGGCCAGCGGCGCGCCGTGGGCCGTGAGCGGCTCCAGCACGGCCACGCCCAGTCCGGCGCGCACCAAGGCCTGGGCATTGATGGAAGAATTGGTTTCGATCAGCGCGCCATGCTGCCCCGGCGCGCGCCCGGCCCCGGCCAGCACGGCATCCAGCCGGTGCCGCAAGCGAAAGGGGTTGCTCATGGTGATGAGCCGGCGTTGTGCCAGGGCTGCGAGTGGCACTTTTTCGAAAGCGGCTAGCGGGTCGTGTTGCGGCAATACGGCGACGCAGGCCAATTGGGCAATCCAGTGCACCTGCAGGCCGCGGTGCTCCAGCGGCAGGCTGCTGGCGCCCAATTGCACGGCGCCAGTCAACACCGCATGCACCACTTGTTCGGGTGATGCGGTGCGCAACTGGACCGGTGTGGCGCCGGTTTGGGCCTCCACGCGTTTCAACGCCTGGGGCAGCAGGCCGACGGCCAGCGCCGACGTTGTCGCCAGCAACAGGGGTTGGGCCTCCCCGCGCGCGATTTCGACGGCCCGTTCGTGGATCCGGCGCAGGCCCGCCAAAACGCGCTCTGCCTCCTCGTACAGCAGGAAACCCTGCTCGGTCGGCGTCACCCGTGGGCCGTTGCGTGTAAACAGCGCATAACCGATTTCGGCTTCCAACTCTTGCACCAGGCGCGTGATGGCCGGCTGCGAGCGGCTCAACAACCTGGCCGCACCCGTGACGCTGCCGACCGACATGACGGCGGCAAACGCTTCGAGTTGACGGAGTTCCATGCGTTTAAGTATCCAAAATATGGATCATGACGCATTGAGTATATAAGTGGCAAATAATAAATCCACATGTGCTTATGCGACCACAGGAGCCCAAAAGCTGAATTTTCGGGAAGACCCAAGAGCGCGGATGTCGGCGTGCTGGCCGGTGGGTAGGCTGCCGTATGTCCATGGCTCCCAGGCGCATGGGCTCAAGTGTCGTGTTTGTCCGAGGTTTTTGTCGACTGAGGTGCGGTGTCAATAATGAGGTGAACTGCTGCTAAAAACTCTGGGTGCTACCATCCACGCAGCTAACAAGCATTTCATTTCTACCCATGCATTCCGTTTTCCCCTCCCTTTGCGCAGGCGCCATGAGCTGCCTGTCTGTGGGGAGGTGCGCCGCAGTGTGCGAGATCTGGCCATACAAGCCAGTCGCACATTCCTCAGCCCGGCGATAACTTTTCCTCTCTTCTGCGCAAACCTTCCATCGCTGGGCCCCTGTTCAGCGCGATTGCGGCCGTCTGTTGAGATCAGACCGGTCGCACCAAATGCGTCACATGACCCATGCACAAGGTGCATGGGCCCTGCGCATGGTGATTGGATTGAAGACGATGGAATTCACAAAGAAATTTCTCAGGGCCAAAAGTCCCTGTGCCGACGGCTTTCGTTGGTTTGTCCGCAACGTCGAAGACGGTAGCGGTTACCAGGAGGCATTGGACACGCTGGTCAGTGCCGGGCGTGTCGAGGACGCATGCTGGTTGTTGACACAGTTTGGCCCCACCAACGAGGTCCTGAGCGTCGATTCACTGGACGCCGAGGCCATTGTTTTTGCGGGCACCCTGGAGGTTCGCGGCGGTATTGATGTCGACACCGTCGTTCAGGCCGGGCGATCGATTCGGGCGGGTGGCGGCATACGTGCGGGTCAGGCCATTGTGGCCGGCGAGGACATCCGGGTGGCGGGCAATATCCACAGCCAGGGCAAGCTCCAGGCCGGCGGTGACGTGCGGGCCGATTGGGGTATGGATGTGCAGGAACTCATTCTTTGCGGTGGCGATATGCGCGCTGCCTGGGATTTGATCTGCCACGGAAAACTGTCACTGACAGGCAGCGCTTTCGTCGGGCAGGACCTGATCGTCCACGGGGGGCTCGAATGCGGCAAGAGTCTGAACGTTGGCGGCGCCATTGTCGGCGCGGACAGTATTCGGGTCGGACAGGGCATTCTGGCCGGCGGGGCCATCCGCAGCGGCATGCATCTGGAAGCGGGCTGGGGGATCAAATCCGGCGAATCGATTCACGCGGAGGGCTCGATCAAGGCCGGCGAGAGTTTGTCGGCGGGCGATGAAATCCGCGCAGGCGCTGGTTATGGCGTTTACGCCGGCCTGAGCGTCCAGGTCGACTCCTGGGATTCCAGTGCGGCTGTGAACGCGCAAAGAAAGCCGGAAGGCCTGATGAGTGGCTGCTGGGCAGGCGCACGCGTTCTGTGAGGGCTGTCTGGCGGGTGTCCTACGCCACTTTCGTCGACATCTGACAAGCGACCCCGTTTCGCCCGCCTACGCTCGAACCGAGTGTGCCGGTCAAGCTGGGACAAGCCCATCCTTCAGGAGAAAATCATGAGTCTGTTCAGCATAGAGTTGGGTTCCAGCCAAGCCAGACGTCGGCCCGTTGAATCGGTGACCGCGAATGGCAAGGACGTGGTCACGGGTAGACGGAGCAACCCGGCACGTCCGGCCTGGCCTTTTCTGGTGACGTCCCCGCCTGCGCCTGAAAGCCAAGCAGCGTCGCCAGAGCGTCGAGGTCCGTCGAGTTTTACCAGTTGACGTTCGTTTAGACGCCAAGAAAAAAGCCACCTGAGCAGGTGGCTTTTTTGCTGTCCGACTGACGCGGATGGCTTACAGGCCGGCTGAAGCGCGCAGCGCGGCTACCTTGTCCGTTTTTTCCCAGGTGAATTCTGGTTCGTCGCGGCCGAAGTGACCGTAAGCGGCGGTTTTTTCATAGATGGGGCGCAGCAGGTCCAGCATCTGGATGATGCCTTTGGGACGCAGGTCAAAGTGTTCGTTGACCAAGGCCGAGAGCTTTTCGTCCGACATCACGCCCGTGCCTTCGGTGTAGACCGTCACGTTCATCGGATGCGCCACGCCGATGGCGTAAGCCACCTGGATCTGGCACTGCCGGGCCAGGCCGGCAGCCACGATGTTTTTTGCCACATAACGCGCGGCGTAAGCAGCCGAGCGGTCGACCTTGGACGGGTCCTTGCCGCTGAAGGCGCCGCCGCCGTGCGGGCAGGCACCGCCGTAGGTATCCACGATAATCTTGCGGCCGGTCAGTCCGCAATCGCCCTGTGGGCCACCAATGACAAAACGGCCGGTCGGGTTGATCAGGTACTTGGTGTCTTTCAGCCACTCTTTGGGCAGCACCGGCTTGATGATTTCTTCAATGATGGCTTCGGTGAACGAGGCCTTCATTTTGTGCTGGGTTTCGCTCTGGTCGGGGCTGTGCTGGGTGGACAGCACCACGGTGTCAATGCTGTGCGGCTTGCCGTCCACGTAACGCATGGTGACCTGGCTCTTGGCATCGGGACGCAGGAAGGGCAGGCGGCCATCTTTGCGCAGTTGGGCTTGACGCTCGACCAGGCGGTGGGCGAAATAAATCGGCGCGGGCATCAGTTCGGGCGTTTCGTCGCAGGCGTAGCCGAACATCAGGCCCTGGTCGCCGGCACCAATGTTCAGGTGGTCGTCGGACGCGTGGTCCACACCCTGGGCGATGTCGTTGCTCTGCTTGTCATAGCAGACCATGACCGCACAGCCCTTGTAGTCGATGCCGTATTCGGTGTTGTCGTAACCGATGCGCTTGATGGTGTCACGTGCGACCTGGATGTAGTCCACATGCGCGTTGGTGGTGATTTCACCGGCCAGCACCACCAGACCGGTATTGGTCAGGGTTTCGGCGGCAACGCGCGAACGCGGGTCTTGTTTGAAAATGGCATCCAGGATGGCATCGGAAATCTGGTCGGCGACCTTGTCGGGATGACCTTCGGAGACGGATTCGGAAGTGAAGAGAAAATCGTTCGCCATTGCGTACACTCCATGAAGTTTGTCGGCGCGTTGCCGGCTGGGGTGCCTCGGCGAACGCTTTAGCAGTTTGGTTTAATGTCGCCCTGCAAGTTGTTCAGTAACTCGGCGACAGTTGCCATTATAGCTTTTTACCCCTATTTTCTTCTTGCTCAGACTGCCCGCCGCCCACTCCCTTTTCATGGTTTATCTGTTTCGATTTTTCTCTTTCTGGCCGCTGCGCGCCCTGCATGCCGCAGGTGCGGGCCTGGGCTGGCTGGTTTGGGCGCTGAGCCCGGCTTACCGCCGGCAGTTTCGGGCCAATGTGGCGCAGGCCGGGTTGGCTTTCGACGCGGTGCGGCCGGCGATTGCCGAGACCGGCCGTTTTGTTGCCGAGCTGCCCAAGCTGTGGATGCGTCCGCCCACGGCCTCTTGCCTGGGCAATGTGCGCATCGAGGGCCAGACCCATGTCAGTGAGGCTTTCACGCGTGGCAAAGGGATTATTTTTTTCGGCCCGCATTGCGGCAGTTTCGAGCTGGGCCCGCAGGCGCTGGCCGAGCTGTATGGGCCGATCACCGCGATTTACCGGCCGGCACGCAAGCCCTGGCTGGCCCGGCTGGAACATATCGCCCGCAGCCGGCCCGGGCTTTCCGTGGTGCCGGCCAGCCTCAGCGGCATCCGGCAAATGTTTCGCACGCTCAAAAACAACCAGGCCGTGGCCTTGCTGACCGACCAGGTTCCGCCCGAGGGTCAGGGGCTGTGGGCGCCGTTTTTTGGCAAATCCGCTTACACCATGACCCTGGCCGCACGGCTGGCCTTGCAGAGCGGCGCGGTGGTGTTGCCTGTCAGTTGTGAGCGCCTGCCGCGCGGCCAGGGTTATTTCCTGAAAATCTGGCCGCCACTCGCCGCGCTGGAGCATTTGCCCAAAACCGACATGTTGGCTGCGGTGACGATCATCAACCAGGCGATCGAAGCGATTGTGCTGAGCCAGCCGGGCCAGTACCTGTGGGGCTATGCACGTTACAAACATCCGCGTCAGCAGCCTGCCGACAAGGAGGCTTCTTGAAAACGCCGGGCCAACTGATGAGCGCGCTGTTCACCCGTGGCGGCATTGTGTTCATGCAAGTGCTGGCGACCCTGCCGCTGGCTGTTGTGCGTGGTCTGGGTGTGGCGCTGGGCGGGCTGTTGTATGTCGTTGCCGTGCCGAGGCGGCGCGTGGTGCAGACCAATTTGCGCCTGTGTTTTCCGGAGCGCACCGAGCAGGAGCGGGAAGCGCTGACGCGGCAGACCTTTGTATTTTTTGCCCAGGCCTGGCTGGATCGCAGCTGGCTCTGGCATGGCCACCCGGACAAACTCAAGCAGCGCCTGTGGCTGACAGGCGCGCTGGCCGAGCTGGATGGCGAGCAGCCGACGGTCTTGTTCGCACCGCATTTTGTCGGGCTGGATGCGGGCTGGGCCGCCTTGACGCAACAGGTGCAACGTTCCTTCACCACGATTTACACCGACCAGGCCAACAAGCTGCTGGACCGCTGGATATTGCGCGGCCGCCAGCGCTTTGGCCATACACGCCTGTTCGGTCGGGCCGAAGGGGTGCAACCCATCATCAGCGCGCTGCGTGCAGGCCGGCCGCTGTACTTGTTGCCCGACATGAACTTCGGGCCGGAAGAGTCGGTGTTTGTGCCGTTTTATGGCGTGACGGCTGCCACCGTGCCTTCGCTCTCGCGTTTTGCCAAACTCGGGCGCGCCAAGGTGGTGCCGGTGGTGACCCGCCTGACGGCCACGGGTTATGAGGTCGAGGTGATGCCAGCCTGGACCGACGTGCCCTCCGCCGACTTTGTTGCCGACACGGTCGTGATGAATACACGCCTTCAGGGCTACATCAACACCATGCCGGCGCAGTATTACTGGGTGCACAAACGTTTCAAAACCCGGCCCGAAGGTGAAGATTCGGTCTACTGAGCCGGTTTCTTAAGCTTTTTAGGCCTCCAGCCCATAGCGAGCGGGCGCAAGTAGCTATTAAAAACAGAGCGTTTCAGGTCTGGCCCAGAAAGCCTTGAATGGCGCTGGCTACAAGGTCGGGCTGCTCGTGCACGATCCAGTGCGAGGCACCCGCCACACGTTGCAACTGCATTTTCGGCACATAGGCCTCCAGGCCATCCAGCAAGGCCGGCGGCAGGGCGAAATCGTTCAGCGCCCACAACACCAGCGTCGGCAGCAAGACCGTCAGCATCTCGGGCGGCAAGGTGACGGCGGCAGCGGCCGGGTCGTTGTGCGGTGGCCCCGGGCGCGGCGGGCGCAGCGGCGAGGCACGGTAAAGGTTGCAGCCGCCAGTCAGCCCCATGCCCCAGACCGCCCGGTACTGGTTTTTGACGTCTTCAGTGAGCCAGGCCGGCGTTGTGCCCGCCGCCTGCTGCTCGCCGGTGTTGGTTAAAAACTGCCAGAGCCGGCGGAAGTCGTCTTCGGCAAGCAAGGCCTCGGCGTCGGGGCGGATCAGGAAGTTCATATAAGCACTGGCCGCCTGCTGGGCCGGCGAGTGTTGCAGCTCGCGCAAAAACGTGCCGGGGTGCGGCGAGTTGATGATGACCAGCTTGTTCATCAGCTGCGGCATCGTTGCGGCCAAACTCCAGGCCACGGCGCCGCCCCAGTCATGGGCGACCAAACTTGCGAGTTGGCCCTTGTGGGCCGTACAGGTTTGGGCGATCAGCGCGGAAATGTCCTGCACTAGGTGTTTGGCGCGATAGGCGGCGGCATCCGGCGGGGCGCTGGACTGCTCAAAGCCACGTAAATTGGGTGCGATGCAGTAGTAGCCGCCGTTTTCCGGCTTGGCGAAATGTGCCAGCAAGTCATCCCAGACAAAGGCCGCTTCCGGGAAGCCGTGCAAAAACATCAGCACCGGCCGGCCCGGCTCACCCGCCATGCGGCAGGACAGGGTGATGCCGTGCGGCAGGGGGATCAAACGGGTTTGAATCATGTCGCTATGCATTTGGTAGCTGCTTGCGCCCGTCTTGAAAGGGCGGAAGGCAGATTTAACTTAAAAATGCAAAAGCGGCGAGCTTCCCGCCCGGTTTTCAGGATTCGCCGGGTTCTTCTTCAGCCGGCGGGGTGGCCGCGGCTGTTTTGTCGGCCTTGACTGCTTTTTCGGTCGGGTGTGCCCATTGCCACAGATGTTGGGCCACTTCTTCCACGCCTTGCCGCTTGAGCGCCGAGAACAGTTTGACATCGCCGCCGCCGGCCTGCAGTCGCACAATGGACAGCGCCTTGGCCGCCTCGGTCTTGTTCAGCTTGTCGGACTTGGTCAGCAGCACCAGAAACTTCAGGCCTTCCTCGACCCGGGGCCGGATCACGTCGAGCAAAATTTCGTCAAGTTCGGTCAGGCCCAGGCGTGGGTCGCACAGCAGCACCACACCTTTCAGGGTCTCGCGGGTTTGCAGGTAGTTGCCCATGACCTGTTGCCAGCGGAATTTGGCCGCCTTGGGCACGGCGGCGTAGCCATAACCCGGCAAATCGGCCAGCACCGCGTCCATCAGGCCTTGTTTGCCCAGCGAAAACAGGTTGATGCTTTGTGTGCGTCCCGGCGTCTTGGAGGCAAAGGCCAGGCGGTTGACTTGGGTCAGGGTGTTGATGCAGGTGGATTTGCCGGCATTGGAGCGGCCGACAAAGGCGATCTCCGGCACGTCGAGCTCTGGCAGGTGCTTGAGCTCGGGGGCGGTGGTCAAAAACTTGGCCGTGTGCAGCCAGCCCATGGCGATCTTGGCCTCGGCAGACTGGGGCGGCTGGGCCGCCAGAGCCGCCGCCATTCTGGCCGCCGCCACTTGGGGCGTCGGCCGCTTGGCGCTAGGCTTCTGGGTTTTGACGGGGGTAGATCGGGGAGATATGGTCATATTTGGGATTGTCCCTCAAGCCATTGTAAAATCAGGGGGTTTTGCATTAAGTTGCTGTCCCAGCGGGGCTTTAGGCAGCTTGAAGCCTGCGCTGATTGTCCAGTCCACCTTAGAGTCAACTATTAAACCCCCGATATGAAGCTTGTTTCCACATCGTTGATTTCCTGTTTATTTGCCGCCCTGCTGGCTGTGCCTGCGATTTCGCAGGCGGCTGGTGAAGCAGCCCCGGCCAAGGTCGCCAAGCCCGACCTGGTCAAGGGTGAGGCAAGTTTTACCGCGGTTTGTGTGGCTTGCCACGCGGCGGACGGCAATTCGGCGATTGCAGCCAACCCGAAACTGGCCCAGCAACACCCGGAATACCTGATCAAGCAGTTGCAGGATTTCAAATCCGGCAAGCGCAAAAACCCCGTCATGCAGGGTTTTGCCGCGGCCTTGTCGGATGACGACATGAAAAACATCTCCTACTGGGTGACTTCCAAGAAGATCAAGCCCGGTTTTGCCAAGGACAAGGAACTGGTGGCCCTGGGCGAACGTATCTACCGCGGTGGTATTTCCGACCGCCAGGTGCCCGCCTGCGCCGGTTGCCACAACCCGACCGGCGCCGGCATTCCATCGCAGTACCCGCGTCTGGGCGGCCAGCACGCCGAATACACCGCCACGCAACTGACGGCTTTCCGCGACAACGGACGCACCAACAACCTGCTGATGAACCAGGTGGCTAACAAATTGAACGACCGCGAAATCCGCGCCGTCGCCGATTACATCGCCGGCTTGCGCTGAATCCCCCGAAAAAACACAGTGTATGGACGGGGCTGGGCAACAGGCCAGCACCCTTTTGGGGAAAATACCGCCAGTCCGCCCGGTTTGTATTGAACCCCGGTTGAAATAAGCACTCCATACCAAGGCGGGTCTTTTGATGAAGGCCCGCCTTTTTTTGTTCCAGCCCATTTAGCCTATTCAAACGCACGCATGACAGTTTCCACTCACGGCCTACGGCTCAAGTCCCGCTCGCACGCCTTGCGTTCCAGTGTGGAGCTGCTGTCGTCGATGCGGTTTTCCATCGCGCTATTGACTGTTATTTGTATCGCCTCGGTGATAGGGACGGTGCTCAAGCAGCACGAGCCGCTCGGCAACTACGTCAACCAGTTTGGGCCCTTCTGGGCCCAGGTGTTTGGCGCGGTCAACCTCTACACCGTCTACAGCGCCTGGTGGTTCATGTTGATCCTGGCCTTTCTGGTCATCAGCACCAGCCTGTGTATCAGCCGCAACACGCCCAAGATTCTGGCCGACCTGAACCAAGTCAAGGAAAACATCCGCGAGCAAAGCCTCAAGGCTTTTGGCCAGCGCGCCGAAGCCGCTCTGGGCGAAACGCCTGAAACCGCGGCGCGACGTATCGGGCAAACCCTGGTGCAGGGCGGCTGGAAGGTCAAACTGCAGCAACGCGACACGCCAGGCGGCAGCGGCTGGATGGTGGCCGCCAAGGCGGGCGCGGCCAACAAGCTGGGTTATATCGCGGCCCATAGCGCCATTGTGCTGGTCTGTGTCGGCGGCCTGCTCGACGGTGATTTGGTGGTGCGGGCGCAAATGTGGCTGAACAACAAGGCCATTTACACCGGCGGCGGGCTGATTGCCGATGTCCCGGCGCAACACCGCCTGGGCGAAGGCAACCCCACGTTCCGGGCCAATTTGCTGGTGGCCGAAGGCACACAGTCCAGCACCGCCATCCTGAACCAGCCCGGCGGCGTGTTGCTGCAGGACCTGCCTTTTGCGGTGGAACTGAAAAAATTCATCGTTGAGTATTACTCCACAGGCATGCCCAAGCTGTTTGCCAGCGATATCGTGATTCACGACAAGGAAACCGGCGAAAAAACGGCGGCCCGCGTTGAGGTCAACCATCCGGCCCACTACAAGGGCATAGAAATTTTCCAGTCCAGCTTTGACGATGGCGGCTCCAGCGTCACGCTCAAGGCGGTGCCTATCGCCACCGGTACCCAGGTCTCCAGCAAGCCGTTTGAAATCCAGGGCACGATTGGCGGCTCCAGCAGCCTGACCAATGGCAGCGAAAAAATGACGCTGGAGTACAGCGCCTTGCGTGTCATCAACGTCGAGAACTTCGGCGGCGCGGGCAACCTGGATGGCGGCTCGGGCGCCGATGTACGCAAGGTCGATTTGCGCCAGTCCATAGACGCACGCCTGGGCGCCGCCAACAAGACCAAAGAGCAAAAAGAACTGCGCAATGTCGGCCCCAGCGTGACCTATAAATTGCGCGATGCCTCTGGTCAGGCACGCGAGTTCCATAACTACATGCTGCCGGTCAAGATGGACACGGCAGAGGCTAGCCCGGCGGTGTTTTTGCTGGGTGTGCGCGACACCCTCAATGGCGCTTTCCAGTACCTGCGTATCCCGGCCGACGAGTTGGGCAGCATGGACAGCTTTTTGCGGCTGCGCCAGGCGCTGGCCGATCCGGTCCAGCGCGAGCGTGCGGTCCAGCGTTATGTGCGCCAGGCGATTGCCGCTGACCGGCCCGAGCTGGCCCAGCAACTGACGGCGTCCGCATCGCGGGCGCTGGCCCTGTTTGCCGGTCCGGACCAGCCGGCCGAGGCCACCCAGCCCAAAGCGCTGGCCGGCTTGCAGGCGATTTCCGCTTTCATGGAAGCCAATGTGCCGGAAGACGAACGCAACCGCGCCGGCGAGGTGCTGGTGCGTATCCTCAACGGCGTGTTGTTCGAATTGGCCCAACTCACTCGCGAGCAAAACGGCCTCAAGCCCATGCCGCTCGACGACAAGACCCAGGCTTACATGGCGCAGGCCGTGTTGTCGCTCAGCGACGCCCACCACTACCCCGCGCCCATGGCGTTTGAGCTCAAAGACTTCACACAGGTGCAGGCCAGCGTGTTCCAGGTCACACGGACGCCCGGTAAAAACATTGTTTACCTGGGCTGTGCCTTTCTGATCCTGGGTATTTTTGCCATGTTGTATGTACGTGAGCGCCGGCTCTGGGTCTGGCTGGCACCAGCGGACACCACCGCGGCGGAAAAAGGGCCAGAATCAGGCACAGGCAGTCTGGCGACCATGGCCATGTCGAGCAACCGCCAGACCCTGGACGGTGGCAAGGAATTCGAAATGCTGAAAACAAAACTTTTACAGGTGCCACGATGAACACCACCACCCTGAACTCGCGCGGCACAAACGCGACGACCATCAGCCTGCAGGAAGGCTATTTTGCGAAACGCAATCTGCTGGACTGGCTTTTTGCCGTCGTGGCACTGGTGGGCGGGTTATATGCCTTTGCCCGCTACAACGCCTACATGGACGTCTACGAAAAAGGCATTTTGCTGGGCACCATTCCCGCCGTGATTGCGATGGGCTGGTTCTGGCGGCCACTGCGTTTGTTGATGTTGTTGGTGGCGGGTTTTTCCTTGCTGGGCATCCTGTCTTACCAGAGTGATCTGGCGCGGGCCGAACAGGTTTTCTGGCTCAAGTATTTCCTCTCCAGCCAATCCGCCATCCTCTGGATGAGTGTGCTGTTTTTCATGAGCACGGTGTTTTACTGGCTGGGCATGTTCGCCAAGGGACAAAACGATACGCTGGAATCGCTGGGCAGCAAAATTGCCTGGGTGGCTGTGGGCATGGCACTGGTGGGCACCATGGTGCGCTGGTATGAAAGTTATCTGCTGGGCGCCGATATCGGCCACATCCCGGTGAGCAATCTGTACGAAGTGTTTGTGCTGTTTTGCTGGATGACTGCCGCGTTTTACCTGTATTTTGAAGCGCAATACAACACCCGTGCCATGGGCGCGTTTGTGATGCTGGTGGTCAGTGCCGCCGTGGGTTTTTTGCTGTGGTACACGGTGGTGCGCGAGGCGCATGAAATCCAGCCGCTGGTGCCCGCGCTGAAAAGTTGGTGGATGAAATTACATGTGCCGGCCAACTTCATTGGTTACGGCATGTTCTCGCTGGCAGCCATGGTGGCGCTGGCTTACCTGATCAAGCAACAGGCCAGCGAGACCCGCTGGTACAAACTCACGCCGCTGTGGTTGTTAGGCGTGGTTTTGTGTTTTGTGCCGATTGTGTTTCGCAAATCGCCGGCCGATGTGGGCGGCAGCAATTACTGGGTGGGTTACCTGCTGGTCTCCGGCCTGATCGCCGCCGGCATTTTGCTGGGGCGCCAGCGGATTGCCGCGCGTTTGCCGGCAGCCGAGGTGCTGGATGATGTGATGTACAAGGCGATTGCCGTGGGTTTTGCCTTTTTCACCATAGCCACCGTGCTGGGCGCCTTGTGGGCGGCCGAGGCTTGGGGTGGTTACTGGAGCTGGGATCCCAAAGAGACTTGGGCGCTGATTGTCTGGCTCAACTACGCGGCCTGGCTGCATATGCGGCTGGTCAAGGGCTTGCGCGGTACCGTGGCGTCCTGGTGGGCGCTGGTGGGGCTGGCCGTGACCACCTTTGCCTTCCTGGGCGTGAACATGTTCCTCTCCGGTCTGCACAGTTACGGAACCTTGTAAACGCAGCTTGAATCCTTGTTGGAAGTCGCTGCGTATACAGACTGAGGTTAACCCCGCCCTGAATCGACAAACTGCAAGGAAACAAGATGCTGATCAACACCGGTCACCGTGGCTTTATTCACCCCGCTTCCAGCGAGATCACGTCGCCAGCCATCTACCAGCAACGGCGTGAGCTGATCCGGTTGATGGCCACGGGCGCTGCGGGGGCGGCCCTGGCCGGCTGGGCCGGGCGGGAGGCGTTGGCACAAACCCTGGCCAAACCCGGCAAGCTGGCCGCCTTGCCCGGCGCCCGCTCTGGCGTGCCTGGTGCTGTGACCATGGAAAAAGTCACTGACTACAAAGACGCGACGACCTACAACAACTTCTACGAGTTCGGCACCGACAAGTCGGACCCGGCCAGGAACGCCCACACCCTGGTCACCAAACCCTGGACGGTGGCGATAGAAGGCCTGGTCAAACAGCCCAAAACCTGGGCCATCGAAGACCTGATCAAACTCAGCGCCCAGGAAGAGCGTATTTACCGCCTGCGCTGTGTGGAAGGCTGGTCCATGGTGATTCCCTGGGTCGGTTATTCCCTGGCCGACCTGATCAAGAAGGTGGAGCCGCTGGGCAATGCCAAATACGTCGAGTTCATCACCCAGGCCGACCCGAAAACCATGCCTTTTGTTGGTTCGCGTGTGCTCGACTGGCCTTATGTCGAAGCCTTGCGCATGGACGAAGCCATGAACCCGCTGACCTTGCTGGCTTTTGGCATGTATGGCGAGGTTTTGCCGAACCAGAGCGGCGCGCCGGTGCGCCTGGTGGTGCCCTGGAAATACGGTTTCAAAAGCGGCAAAAGTATTGTCAAAATCCGTTTCACCGACAAAGAGCCCAAGACCGCCTGGAACAAGGCGGCCGCCAACGAATACGGGTTTTATTCCAATGTGAACCCGAACGTGGATCACCCGCGCTGGAGCCAGGCGACGGAACGTCGTATCGGGGAAGACGGCCTGTTTGCCAAAAAACGCAAAACCTTGCTGTTCAACGGCTACGAGGCCCAGGTCGGCCAGCTTTACGCGGGCATGGACCTCAAAAAGAACTTCTGATGAAGGCCGCGAAAGCGCTGCTTTTGCACCCGGCCGCCAAGCCGCTGGTGTTTGTCGCCGCCTTGTTGCCTTTTGCCTGGCTGTTTTACGGCGCCTTGACCAACAATCTGGGCGCCAATCCGGCCGAATATTTGATCCGTGCGACCGGCGACTGGACCTTGCGCTTCTTGTGCATGGTGCTGGCCGTGACGCCGCTGCGGGTGATCACCGGCACGCCGGCGCTGGCGCGGTTCAGGCGCATGTTGGGCCTTTTCGTCTACTTTTATGTGGTGGTTCACCTGCTGAGTTACAGCTGGTTTGACATGGGTTTTGACGTGGCCGACATTGCCAAGGACATTGCCAAGCGGCCCTTTATCCTGGTCGGCTTTTCCGCCTTTTTATTGCTGACCCCGCTGGCGGCCACCTCGTTCAATGCGGCCATCAAGTACCTGGGGGCCAAACGCTGGCAGTTATTGCACAAGCTGGTGTACCTGATCACGGGACTGGGCTTGCTGCATTTTTTCTGGATGCGTGCCGGCAAAAACAACTTTGCCGAAGTGTTTGTGTATGCCGTGATCGTGGCGCTGCTGCTGGGCTGGCGTTTGCAGCAATATTCAAGGAAAAAGAGGCTGCAGCCCATGATTGGCGGGCGCAGGCAGCTATCGGAATAGTAGCGACTGAGCTACCCCCGGCAGAGGTCAACATTCAGCCGGGGATCAGTTGCTCATGGCGCATCTGGTCGGCGGTGTTTTCCCGGCGACGGATCACATGCACCTGGGCGCCATCGACCAGCAACTCGGCGGCACGGCCACGCGTGTTGTAGTTGCTGGCCATGCTCATGCAATAAGCCCCGGCGGAAAGAACCGCCAGGCAGTCGCCGCTATGCACCGCCAGCGCGCGGTCGCGGCCTATCCAGTCGCCGCTTTCGCAGACCGGGCCCACCACGTCGTAGGTCGTCGCCGGCAAGTCCTGGCGTGGCGTGAGCGGCACGATGGCATGAAAGGCCTGGTACATGGCTGGGCGCGGCAAGTCGTTCATCGCGGCATCAATCACGCAGAAGTTTTTCTGCTCGCCGGGCTTGAGGTAGATCACCTCGGTCAGGCAGACACCGGCATTGCCGACCAAGGAACGGCCGGGCTCAATCATCAGTTTTTTTCCGCCGTAGCCACGCGCATCAATCTTGGCCAGCAGTTCCCGCCACAAGGCATCGGCCGCGGGGGGCGCATCCTGGTTGTAGTTGATGCCCAGGCCGCCGCCAAAATCTATGTGGTCAAGGGTGATGCCCGCCGCTTCTATGCTGGCCACCAGGTCCAGTATCCGGTCCATGGCGTCCAGGTAAGGCGTGGTTTCGGTGATTTGCGAGCCAATGTGGCAGTCAATACCGACGATCTTCAAACCCGGGAGGGCGGCCGCATGCTGATAAATCCGCAAAGCGTCTTCGTGCGCTACGCCAAACTTGTTGCCCTTGAGGCCGGTCGAAATGTAGGGGTGGGTTTTCGGATCGACGTTGGGGTTGACGCGAATGCTGATCGGAGCGACCCGTTGCATGGCCAGCGCCACCTCGGACAACACGTCCAGCTCGGCTTCACTTTCGACGTTGAAGCAGCCGATGCCGGCGGCCAGTGCCCGCCGCATTTCGGCGCGGGTTTTGCCCACGCCCGAGAAAATGACTTGGCGCACATCGGCGCCCGCCGCCAGCACACGTTCGAGTTCGCCGCCGGACACGATGTCAAAGCCGCAGCCCGCCTGGGCAAACACCTGCAACACGCCTAGCGAGGAGTTGGCCTTCATGGCATAACAAATCTGCGCGTTGCGTCCGGCAAAGCCTTGCTGGTAAGCCGCCAGCGCGGCCAGCATGGACGCTTTGGAGTACACAAACAATGGCGTGCCGTGTTCACGGGCCAATTGGTCGAGACGAGCTGCTTCCAGATGCAGTTGGCCTTCCCGGTAGGCAAGGTGTGGCGCGCCTGGCAGGGCGGGCTGGGCAGAGGAAGTGATCAAGCTCATTGCGGTTTGGGGGTGTAGGTAGGCGGACTGGCTTCCGGGGCCTCTGGGAGGTCTGTCGTGGGCGCGGGTGTGGCAGGGGTGCTGGCCGGGGCGGTTGGTGTAACGCCCGCCGCAGGAATCGCCTTGGGTGGAAGCGGCATAAAGAGCCGGCCTTTTTGGCCGCAAGCACTCAGGCTGGCCGCAGCGGCGAGGGCAAGTATCAGGGGGCAAAGGCCATGACTCCAGGAGAGGACACGCCGGCAACCTAAAATTTGAGCTCGAATGTGAAATCTTGCAAACATGATGGGATTGTAATGACGGACCTTGATTATCTGGACCATGCCGAAGCTGCGCTCAAGGCGATTGAAATGGCGTGTGACCGCATCAACGATGAGACGGAGGCCGACATCGACAACCAGCGGACGGGCGGCATGATCACGCTCACGTTTGCCAATCGCAGCCAGATTGTGATCAATCTGCAAAAACCGCTGCAAGAAATCTGGATGGCGGCTCGTGCCGGCGGTTTCCACTACAAGCTCATCAACGGCCAATGGACGGACACCAAGGACGCCAGCGAATTGTTTGCCCGGCTGTCACGGCATGCGAGCGAACAGGCCGGCCAGGCGCTGGTGTTCAGTGCCGCGCCGTAGCGCAAAAGTGGTGGCAACGAACGCGGTGAAGGGCCACCCCCGAGCCAGTTAAGCCCCTCGGGGGCAGCTTGGCACACGCAGTGGCAACCGTGGGGGCAGCGAACGCAGCGAAGGGCCGCCCCGAGCAAGTTCAGCCCCCTTGGGGGGCAGCGCAGCACACGCAGTGGCAAGCGTGGGGGCAATATCTTTAGTTCTTGAACAAGTCCAGAATCCGTTTTCTTTCGTCTCCGGGCGGTGGCGACTGGATGGCCGTGCCCGGCGGCACAGGTTGACCGCTGACCGGGCTGTCGGTGCTGGCCCCTGGCGCGGCCTTGTCGGCCAGGCCGACACTGCTGATGCCTGAGCCTTTGGCGTATTCGTCATAAAACCATTCACCGCCCATGTTGAGCACGCCTTGGGGCGGCGAATACTCGGTGACGGGCACACCTTTGAGCGCGTATTCCATAAAGTTGATCCAGATCGGCAAACTCAGGCCGCCGCCGGTTTCCCGGTCACCCAGTTTTTTCGGTGTGTCGTAGCCCATCCAGACGGCCGCTGTCAGCGTCGGCTGGTAGCCGACAAACCATGTGTCGATCGAGTCATTGGTGGTGCCGGTTTTGCCAAACAGGTCAGGCCGTTTCAGGGTGGCTTGCGCCTTGGCGGCGGTGCCGCTACGGGCGACTTCCTGCAGCAGGTTGGACATGACGAAGGCATTGCGCGCATCGATGCCACGCACCGATTCATCCAGCACGGGCACCGGGCTTTCAACCAGCACCTTGCCTTTCTGATCTGTGATTTTGGTGATCAGGTAGGGGTTGACGCGGTAACCGCCGTTGGCAAACACCGAGTAACCAATGGCCATTTGCATTGGCGTGACGGAGCCGGCACCCAGTGCCATGGTCAGGTAAGCCGGGTGTTTGTCGGCATCAAAGCCAAAATGCGTCACCCATTCCTGCCCATATTTGGGACCAATCGCCTGCAAGATCCGGATGGAGATCATGTTTTTTGACCTCGCCAAGCCGCGTCGCAGGCTCATGGGGCCTTCAAACGTTCCGTCGTAGTTTTTGGGTTCCCAGGGCTGGCCACCGGTGACGCCGGCATCAAAAAACAGTGGTGCATCGTTGACGACGGTGGCCGGCGTGAAGCCTTTTTCGAGGGCGGCTGAATAGATAAAAGGCTTGAAGCTGGAGCCCGGCTGGCGCCAGGCCTGGGTCACATGGTTGAACTTGTTTTTGGCATAGTCAAAACCGCCAACCAGGGCCTTGATCGCCCCGTTGCGTGGGTCCAATGCGACAAAAGCGCCTTCGACTTCGGGCAGTTGTGTGATTTCCCAGGTGTTTTTCGGCGTTTTAGCGACGCGTATCAGGGCGCCGCGACGAATCTTGATATTGGGCGCGGCCTTGTCGGACAAGCCGGACTGGGCCGGCTTGAGGCCGTCGCCGGTGATTTCTATGGTTTCGCTGTTCTGGCGAACTGCCACGATTTTCTTCGGGCCAGCTTCCAGGACGATGGCTGACATCACATCGTCGTTGTCCGGACTGTCGACCAGGGCATCATCAATCGCCTCTTCGATGTCCTGGGGGTCTTTGGGCAGTTCGATGAACTTCTCCGGGCCGCGGTAAATCTGTCGCCGCTCATAGTCCATGATGCCTTTGCGCAAGGCTTTGTAGGCCACGGTCTGGTCGGCGGCGTTCAGGGTGGTGAACACATTGAGGCCGCGGGTGTAGGTCTCATCACCATACTGGTTGAACACCAGCTGGCGCACGGTTTCCGCGACAAATTCAGCGTGCACCCGGCCCGCATTGGGGCCGGATTTGATCGTGAGTTGCTCGTTTTTGGCCGCCTCCGCCTGTTCCGGCGTGATAAAGCCGTTTTCCAGCATGCGGTCAATGATGTAGAGCTGACGCGTTTTGGCCCGCTTCGGGTTGCTCACCGGGTTGTAGGCGGAGGGTGCTTTGGGCAGGCCCGCCAGCATGGCGGCTTCGGCAATGCTGATGTCTTTCAGCGGCTTGCCGAAATAGGTTTCCGAGGCGGCGGCAAAACCATAGGCGCGCTGGCCCAGGAAGATCTGGTTCATGTAGATCTCAAGAATCTGGTCCTTGCTAAGCGTGTGCTCCAGCTTGAAGGTCAGCAAAATCTCGTAAATCTTGCGGGTATAACTTTTTTCCGTGGACAGGTAGACATTGCGGGCCACCTGCATGGTGATGGTGGACGCCCCCTGGCTCTTGGCGCGGCCCACATTGGCCAGGCCGGCGCGTATCACGCCTATATAGTCCACACCGCCATGTGAGAAAAAACGTGCATCCTCAATGGCCAGCACCGCGTCTTTCATCACTTTGGGAATGTCGCCGATCGGGGTGAGGTTGCGGCGCTCCTCACCAAACTCGCCGATCAGCACGGCATCGGACGAATAAATGCGCAGCGGCAGCTTGGGCCGGTAATCCAGCAAGTCGGACACATCCGGCAGGTTGGGGTAGGCCACAGCCAGCGCGACAGCCACCACCATCAGCAGCGAAATAAAGCCAGCCAGCGCCAAGCCCAGGCCCCAGGCAGAAATTTTCAGCACCACCCGCATCCACTGCGGGCGGTTGGCGGGAGTTGAGCGGGATTCGGACGGCGAGGAGTTTGATGACATGAGGTTCCGCGTAAGTGCGCGTCAACATTATAAAAAAATGCCTGCGAGGGACGATTTGAGGGGTTGTTAATGGTCTCTCATTTCGCGTATGGATGTAGATCCTCGTTCTCGCATCAATTCAGCCAAAGCCGCGAAAAGCGTCTACTTTTGACAACGGTGATGGTAAGCCAAAACCGGAAAATCCTTTGTTGTACAAGGACCTTACTGATAGCATTCAAGTGATTTCTTAAGTTAGCAGGGCTACACATTAGCCATCATCTGGGGACCGTCTTGATCTCTTTGGGATCCTTATTTAGCCGTCAATCGTCAGCCTTGCTGGGTTTGGACATCAGTTCATCCAGCGTCAAGCTGGTGGAGTTGAGCCGCGACAAGGCTGGCAACCTGGTGCTGGATCGATGCGCGATTGAGCCCCTGGAAAGAGGCTGGATCACCGACGGCAACGTGGAAAAGTTCGACGAAGTGGCTGAGGCAGTACGCCGCCTGGTCAAAAAAAGCGGAACCCGCACCCGCAATGTGGCCATGGCCCTGCCGGCATCGGCTGTGATCACCAAAAAAATCATCCTGCCAGGCGGACTGTCCGAGCAGGAGCTCGAAATCCAGGTTGAGGCCGAGGCCAACCAGTACATCCCATTTTCGCTGGATGAAGTCAGTCTGGACTTTTGTGTGATCGGTCCCAGCGCCAGTTCGGCGGGCGATGTGGAGGTGTTGATCGCCGCCTCCCGCAAGGAAAAAGTCAATGACAGGCAAGGCCTGGCTGAAGCGGCCGGGCTCAAACCCGTGGTGGTGGATGTGGAGTCTTATGCATCGCGCCTGGCCACGGCCCGCCTGATAGAAAACCTGCCCAACAAGGGCCTGGACACCATGGTGGCCCTGTTTGAGGTGGGCGCCTTGACGACCAGCATGCAGGTGATCAAGAACGACGAGGTGTTGTACGAACGTGACCAGGCCTTTGGCGGAGCCCAACTGACCCAGCTGATCGTGCGCCAATACGGCTTTTCCCCGGAAGAGGCCGAAAGCAAAAAACGCAGCGGCGATCTCCCGGACGATTATGAATCCAGTGTGCTCAGGCCTTTTGTCGACAGCATGGCGCAGGAAATAGGCCGTGCGTTGCAGTTCTTTTTTACCAGCACGCCTCACAACAAGGTTGACTACGTGATGCTGGCGGGGGGCTCGTCGGCCTTGCCTGGCCTGACCGAGGCTGTCACACAGCAAACTTCCTTTTCCTGCATGGTGGCCAATCCCTTTGAGGGCATGACCCTGGGCAACAATATCCGGGAGAAAAAGATGAAGCGTGAAGCCTCGTCTTACCTCACCTCGTGCGGGCTGGCTTTGCGGAGGTTTTTCCAGTGATTCTGGTCAATTTACTTCCTCACCGCGAAGCTGCGCGCAAGCGCAGGCGCGAAGCTTTTTTTGTGGCCTTGGGTATTGCGGCGCTGGCCGGCGGCCTGATCTGCGGCGCAGTGTATTCCTGGTATCAGGCCCAGATTTCGGGGCAACAGGATCAAAACACCTATCTGAAGACCGAAATCACCCGTCTGGACAATCAGATCAAGGAAATTGCCGGTTTGCAGCAGGAAATTGCTGCGCTGCGCGCGCGGCAAAATGCCGTGGAAGATTTGCAGGGCAATCGCAACCTGCCGGTTTATCTGCTGGATGAACTGGTCAAACAATTGCCCGATGGCGTCTACCTGACCAGCATGAAGCAGGAAAATCAAGTGGTCTTGCTGGCTGGCGTGGCCCAGTCCAACGAACGGGTCTCCGAGTTGCTGCGCAATCTGGGCAACAACAGCCCGTGGCTGACCCGGCCCGAACTGATTGAAATCACGGGCAGGAGCCTTGCGCTCGGGGCGCGTGATCAGCGCCGTGTGGCCAATTTTTCGATGCGGGTGGCGCTCAAGCGAGCGACCGACGTACAGAAAGCGACACCGGCCACCCCGTCGGGTACCACTGGCCCCGCAACGATCAAACCCGCGCAGGCCAGCCCTGTCGCGGCCAGGATCTGACAAACCGGCTCGGAACAAGCACTGAATATGGCAAGTATTCCTAAAGTCAACATAGATTTTGCGGCACTCCAGGACGGCCTGAAGGCGCAATTTGCAGGCCTTAATCCTAACGACCCGTCCTCCTGGCCCGCCTTCCCCCGCTACCTTTTGTGCGTGTTTGTCACCGTGGTGGTGATGGTCGCCTTGTGGTTTGTGTGGCTCAGCGCCTCCGACGAGGAACTCCAGGCCGAACAGGCCAAAGAAGTCCAATTGCGGGAAGATTTCAAGAAGAAGCTGACACAAGCCGTGAATCTGGACGCCCTGAAAAAGCAGCGAGAGCAGGTCCAGCAGTATGTGACCCAACTTGAAAAGCAGTTGCCAAGCAAAGCGGAAATGGACGCGCTCTTGTCGGACATCAATCAAGCCGGGTTGGGCCGCAGTTTGCAGTTCGAGCTGTTCAGGCCGGGACAGGTCAGTGTCAAGGACTATTACGCAGAACTGCCGATCGCGATCAAGGTGACGGGGCGGTATCACGATGTTGGTGCTTTTGCGGCGGACATTGCCAACCTGTCGCGCATCGTGACACTGAACAACATCACGATTGCTCCGGTCAAGGACGGCCTGATGAGCATGGACAGCACGGCCAAGACCTTCCGTTACCTGGATCCCGATGAGGTCGCTTTGCAGCGTAAAACGGCGGCGGCCGCGAAAGGCCCGAAAAAATGAAAACAACGCGCATTAAAAAAGCGGTGTTGCTGGCATTCGCGTTGGGCTCAGGTGTGGGCCTGACGGCTTGCAGTTCGTCAGAGCAGGAAGAGTTGCAGCAATGGATGGCCGAACAGCGCAGCCAGACCCGGCCGAAAATCGAGCCCTTGCCGGAGCCGACAAAATTCTCGCCGCAGGCGTATACCCAGGAGGCGGCGATTGAGCCTTTCAGCAATCAGAAACTGATGCAAGCGCTCAAGCGCGACTCCAATCAGGCGACCGCCAACGCCGCGCTCATCGCGCCCGAGCTGAACCGGCGCAAGGAGCCGCTGGAAGCCATGCCCCTGGACAGCGTGGCGATGGTGGGCAGTCTCGTCAAGCTGGGGCAGCCTGTGGCCTTGGTGCGGGTGGACAACTTGCTGTATCAGGTTCGGATTGGCAACTATTTAGGTCAGAACTATGGCCGTATCACGAAAATTTCTGAAACCGAGCTGGCCCTGCGTGAAATTGTGCAGGACGCCGCAGGGGAGTGGATGGAGCGGATGGCCAATTTACAGCTTCAAGAGGGATCAAAATGAATAAGAAGGCGTGGACGATGCAGGCGAGTATTTTGCAGGGCACATGGTCACGGATCTCCGCTCGCTTTGTCATCGGTACAGCATTGTTGGCGGCTTCGTTGTCGACATCGCTTTGGGCGCAAGCCCAGAATGCCATTCAATCTGTGTCGGGTTCTGTCCAGGGCGGTTCTGAGGTGATTCGTATCGACCTTGCGGAAGCCTTGACGGCGGTGCCCACGGGTTTCACGATTCAAACACCGGCCCGGATTGCGCTGGATTTCCCCGGGGTCAGCAACTCGATGGGGCGTTCGGCGGTTGATTTGAATCTGGGGAATTTGCGTTCGGCCAATGTGGTGCAAGCAGGCGAGCGGACCCGTGTTGTTTTGAATCTGAAGGCGTCCACGGCCTATACCGCGCAAATTCAAGGCAAGTCACTGCTGATCACGCTCAAGCCAGTGACTGTCGCCGAGCCATCAGCGCTTGCGGCTCCCATTTTTGCGGAAAACCGCAATCGCGATACCTTGCCTTTGAAGGACATTGATTTCCGACGCGGTGCTGACGCTTCAGGGCGGATTGTGGTGGATCTGGCCAACAACCAGGTGGGTGTGGACATCCGCCAGCAGGGCCAAACCCTGGTTGTGGAATTCCTGAAAACCGCCTTGCCCGAGGGGCTGCGCCGTCGCCTGGATGTGTCGGACTTTGGCACACCGGTTCAGAGTGTGACGACTTCCCAGGTGGGGGACAAGGTGCGCATGGTGGTGGAGCCCAAAGGCTTGTGGGAGCACAGTGCTTACCAAAGCGACAACCAGTTTGTGGTGGAAGTGCATCCGCAGAAAGTGGATGCCTCCAAGCTCTCCCAAGGACCCGGTTACACCGGCGAAAAACTGTCGCTGAATTTTCAGAACATTGAAACCCGCTCCTTGCTGCAAGTCATTGCCGATTTCACCAACTTCAACATCGTGACCTCCGACAGTGTCACGGGCGCTGTGACCTTGCGCCTGAAAGATGTGCCCTGGGATCAGGCGCTGGACATCATTTTGCAGGCCAAAGGTCTGGGCATGCGAAAAACCGGCAATGTATTGCTGATTGCGCCCAAGGATGAGCTGGCGGCGAAAGACAAGCTCGATCTGGAGTCGCGCAACGCCATTCAAAACCTGGAGCAGGTGCGTACCCAGGACTTCAGGCTGAACTATGCCAAGGCGGCGGACATTGCCAGGGGACTGATAGGAACCGGGGTGGTGGGGGCCACCAGGATATTGTCCCCTCGAGGCAGTGTGATTTCAGAGGTGCGGACCAATCAGCTGTTTGTGACCGATATTCCTTCCAAGCTGGATCAGGTGCAAAGCCTGATTGCCAAGCTGGACATTCCTGTGCGCCAAGTCTTGATTGAGGCGCGTATTGTGGAAGCCTCAGATACCTTTGGTAAATCCATCGGTGTCCGGCTTGGCGGCCGGCCATTCACCCTGAATGGAAGCCAGAACACACAATTCGGTGCAACCTACATCACGCCAAATATTCCGCCTGGTACCGCCCCGGCGTTGGGAAGTAACTTCGGAACCACCGCCGGAGACTTTGTCAATTTGCCAGGCGTCGGTCAAAACGGGTTCCCTGCGGCAACCTTTGCGGTCTCCCTGTTTAATTCCTCACTGACAAGGCTTTTGAATCTAGAAATCTCGGCGATGGAAGCCGACGGCAAAGGCAAAATTGTGTCCAGCCCCAGGATTGTGACCGCCGACCAGGTCAAAGCCTTGATTGAGCAGGGAACCGAGTTGCCTTATCAGCAGGCGACCTCCAGCGGGGCCACCTCCATTGCCTTCCGCAAAGCCAACCTGAAGCTGGAAGTGACACCGCAAATCACCCCTGAAGGCAACATCATTCTGCAGGTGGATGTGAACAAGGACAGCGTGGGCCGCTCAACGACCAATGGTTTTGCGATTGACACCAAACATATCCAGACCCAGGTCTTGGTGGAAAACGGCGGCACCGTGGTGATTGGCGGCATTTTTGAACAGAACGAGCGTGAGGATGAAACCAAGGTTCCCTTGCTGGGCGATCTGCCAGGGGTGGGCAATTTGTTCAAAACGAGAACACGTACCGCCAACAAGTCCGAGTTGCTGGTCTTTATTTCGCCCAAAATGATATCTGGCGCTGCCTTGCGCTGAGACCGGGCTGTGTCTTGACGTCGGGCCTGAGCCCGGCGTGTGATTTATAGGCCTGCTGGACAGCAGGCCTTTCATTTTTCCGTATCGGTATGTGCTCAGCGTGTTTTACTCAATCCTTTGCCTTTTGACGATGACTTTTGAGAGGAGTGTCCGGTGACCTCTCTTTCCCATATCGCCCTTGTCGGCCTGCCGGGTTCCGGCAAATCCACGGTGGGTCGCCAACTGGCCAAACGTCTGGGCCTGCCGTTCCTGGACAGTGACCACGTCATTGAGGCGCGCCTCGGCTTGACGATCCGCGAGTTTTTCGAGCGCGATGGCGAAGCGCCATTTCGCGACCTGGAACAGACGGTCATTGATGAGTTGACGCTGGCTGGCGAAGCCTGCGTGCTGGCCACTGGTGGTGGCGCGGTCTTGCGGTCGGCCAATCGTGGCCATTTGATGCAGCGTACCCAGGTTGTGTATTTGCACTCGTCCCCGGAAGAAATTTTTCGCCGCCTGCGCCATGACCAGAATCGGCCGCTGCTGCAGGTGCCGGACCCGTTGGGGCGCTTGCGCGAGTTGTATACGCTGCGCGACCCCCTGTACCGTGAAAGCGCCCGTTTTGTGGTGGAGACCGGGCGGCCTTCGGTGGCGGCGCTGGTCAACACCATCGTGGCGCAGCTGGAGGCAGCGGGGTTTCTGCCGCCCCCGCCTGCCTGAGCGTGATTTTTCTGGGGCGCGTCCGCGGCTGAAACAAGGCTCTCCACAGAGCCTCTACACTTGAGTCATGCAAGCAAATTTCCCTCCGGCGACGCAGCAGGTACACATCGACTTGGGCGAGCGCAGTTACCCCATCCTCATTGGCGCCGGCCTGTTGGGCGAGCCCGCCACCTACCAGAACCTGCCAGCCGCCAGCACGGCCCTGATCGTGTCGAATAACACCGTCGCGCCGCTGTACGCCCCAGCCCTGCAGAAGGCGCTGCAGGCGCACTACAAAAGAGTGTTGTTGGTGACTCTGCCGGATGGCGAGGCGCACAAGGACTGGGCGACCTTGCAACTGATTTTTGATGCCTTGCTGGGCAATGGGTGTGATCGCAAAACCGTGTTGTTTGCGTTGGGCGGCGGTGTGGTTGGCGACATGACGGGTTTTGCCGCGGCCTGCTACATGCGCGGCGTGCCTTTTGTGCAGGTGCCCACCACCTTGCTGGCGCAGGTGGATTCCTCGGTCGGTGGCAAAACGGCCATCAACCACCCCTTGGGTAAAAACATGGTGGGTGCGTTTTACCAGCCCGAGCGCGTGATTTGTGACCTGGATGTGTTGCAGACCCTGCCGCCGCGCGAGTTGAGCGCCGGCCTGGCCGAGATCATCAAATACGGGCCGATTGCCGACATGGCATTTCTGGACTGGATCGAGACCAACATCGACGCGCTGCTGGCGCGCGAGCCGGCAGCGCTGGCTTATGCGATCCAGCGCAGCTGCGAGATCAAGGCCGCTGTGGTGGGCCAGGACGAACGCGAAGCCGGCCTGCGCGCCATTCTGAACTTTGGCCACACCTTTGGCCATGCGATCGAGTCGGGTCTGGGTTACGGCCAGTGGTTACATGGTGAAGGTGTGGGCTGCGGCATGGTGATGGCGGCCCGTTTGTCGCAGCGCCTGGGCCTGGTCGATGCCGCTTTTGTGGATCGCTTGCGCACCTTGATTCAGCGGGCTGGGCTACCGGTTGTGGGTCCCAGCCTGTCGCCTGACGACAGCGCTGGGCGCTACCTGGAACTCATGCGTGTCGACAAAAAAGCCGAAGCCGGCGAAATCCGCTTTGTGGTGATTGATGCGCCCGGCAGCGCCGCAGTACGCAGTGCGCCGGATGCGCTGGTGCGCGAAGTGATTGACGTCAGTTGCGTTTGATTTATTCAATCGCTACAAAAACAGTAGCTGCTTGCGTCCGTCTACAAAGGGCTGGAGCCCGATTTAATGCATAAAAAATGACAAGCTTGGCCTCTTACGCCTGCGACCCGGCGCATTCGCTGGGCCGCCGCCACCCCGAACCCGCTGCTCCTACACGTTCGGCCTTTCAGCGTGACCGTGACCGGATTGTGCATTCCACGGCGTTTCGCCGGCTGGTGTACAAGACCCAGGTGTTTTTGAACCACGAGGGTGACTTGTTTCGCACCCGCCTGACCCATTCGCTGGAAGTGGCGCAGCTTGGCCGCTCGATCGCCCGCACCTTGCGCCTGAACGAAGACCTGGTCGAAGCCATCGCCCTGGCCCACGACTTGGGCCACAGCACCGTTTGGCCACGCCGGGCAGGACGCGCTGAATGCCTGCCTGAAAAGCCACAACCCGGACAGCGCCGGCTTTGAGCACAACCTGCAAAGCCTGCGTGTGGTGGACACGCTGGAAGAGCGTTACCCCGACTATGACGGCTTGAACCTGTCGTTTGAAACCCGCGAAGGCATTCTCAAACATTGCTCGCGCCGCAACGCCAGACGTATCGAAGCGCGCGAACCTGGGGGCGTGGCGCAACGTTTTCTCGCATCAACGGATGCGCATGCGCAAGTCATGCAGCCCAGCCTGGAAGCCCAGCTCGCCAACCTGGCCGATGAAATCGCCTACAACGCCCATGACATTGACGACGGTGTGCGTTCCGGCCTGCTCAGCCTGGAGCAGCTCGGGGAAGTGGCGCTGTTCGATCAATACAGCCGCGAAACGCTGGTGCAACATCCCGGTTTGCAGGGGCGGCGTCTGCTGTTCGAAACCATACGCCGCATGCTCAGCGCGCAGGTTTACGACGTGATGGACGCCACCCGCGCGGCCCTGCGTGCCGCTGCAGTGGGCAACGTGCAGGCCGTGCGCCAAAACCCGCCACTGGTTTGTTTTAGCGAAGAAATGGCCTTGAAGTCCGCGTCCCTCAAGCGTTTTTTGCTACAAAATTTATATCGCCATCCGCAGGTGGTGGACACCACGCAAACCGCGCAGCAGGTGGTGCGTGAGTTGTTTGCCGCCTACATGGCCGATCCGGCACAAATGCCGCAAGCCCACACCGACCGTTTTGACCAGCTGGACAACAGCCTGCCGGTCAGTGCCAAATACCCCGCCAAGCCCGAACGGGTGGTGGCCGACTACATTGCCGGCATGACCGATCGTTTTGCCGCCAAGGAACACGAACGCCTGCACGGTCGCGTGGCGTTCTCGGTTTGAAAGCCCTGCACCCTGCCAGTTGCGTGATTGCCGCCGGGGTAGTGGCTGCGCTGCATGTGGCCAAGCTGCCGCCGGCGCTGCCGGTGTTGCAGCAAACCATAGGTGTGTCGCTGCTGCAGGCCGGTTTTTTGTTGTCGCTGGTTCAACTGGCCGGCATGACCTTGGGCTTGCCGGCGGGCCTGCTGATTCAGCGCTGGGGTCCGCGGCGCAGTCTGCTGGTCGGCTTGTTGCTTCTGAGTCTGGCGAGTGTGTGGGGTGGAGCTGCGCAGACGGCGACCGTGTTGCTGCTGACCCGCGCGCTCGAAGGTCTGGGTTTTTTGTGTGTGGTGCTGCCCGCGCCCGGCTTGCTGCGCGCGCTGGTGCCGCCTGAGCGCCTGAGCCGCATGTTGGGCACCTGGGGCGCTTACATGCCGCTGGGCGCCGCGCTGGCCTTGCTGCTGGGCCCATCGGTGATGGCGCTGGCCGATGCCGCCTGGGGCTGGCGGCTCTGGTGGTGGGGCTTGTCGGCCTTGTCCGTTTTGCTGGCGGGACTGGTGTTTTGGCGCGTGCCGGTTGATGCGGCGCCCTTGTCGCCACCAAAGTCGGTGGCGGCCCCGGATTGGCGCGCCTTGCTGCGGCTCACCTTGCGCTCGCGCGGCGCCTGGCTGGTGGCCTTGAGTTTTGCGATGTATTCGGGCCAATGGCTGGCCGTGGTGGGTTTTTTGCCCTCGATTTACGCGCAGGCCGGCCTGGCGCCTGGCACCACGGCTTGGCTCACTGCCTTGGCGGCGGGCGTCAACATCATTGGCAACCTGGCGGCCGGCCGGCTGCTGCACCGGGGTGTTGCCCCGGTTACCTTGCTGGCGGTGGGTTTTGTCGCCATGGGACTGGGCGCTGTGTTGGCTTTTGGCGTCACGGGCATGCCCTGGCTGCAATACATCGCCGTGCTGGTTTTTTCCATGTTGGGCGGGTTGATTCCCGGCACCTTGTTCAGCCTGGCCGTCCAGTTGGCGCCGGGCGCGCCGGCCGTGCCCACCACGGTGGGCTGGATGCAGCAGTGGTCGGCGCTGGGCCAGTTCTGCGGACCACCGCTGGTGGCCTGGGTTGCCGGTCAAGCCGGCCACTGGCAATTGACCTGGACCGTCACCGGTACCTGTTCGCTGGTGGGGCTCTTTCTGGCCTGGCAAATTCAGGCTTTGTTGAAGCCGGCACATCCCTGACAGCTTGGGGCGGGCGGGTGGCCCACGCATAGCCTTATGACGTGTTGGCATTCACCCGCTTGCCTTCTGGGGCCTGAAAGGGCTAACCTGCGGGGTGCTTGTTCAATTTGTTACGAATTGACGATGTGTGTCGGTCAGCCGCCCGGGCATCCATCTTTCGTGACCCTCCGGCATTTCAACAAAGGTGTGGCATGAGACTTAATCGACGTGTACTCATTGTGGGCGGGATGTCAGCGGGTGCCGCTGTCCTCAGCCCGGCGGTCTGGTCGCAGGCCGGCAAGGGTGGTCGTAAGCTGCTGGTGGGGCAATCGGTGCCTCTGACCGGCGCGGCAGACCAGATCGGCCTGGCCTATCTCAACGGGGCCAAGCTTTATTTCGATGCCATCAACGCCAAAAACGGGGCGGCCGGTTACAGGATCGAGGTCAAGGCGCTCGATGACGGCTACAACCCGCAAAAAGCCGCGGCCAACGCCAGGCAGTTGATGGACGAAGGCGTGGATGCCTTGTTTGGTTTTGTCGGCACGGCCAGCTGCGATGCGGCTTTTGCCGTCGCCCAGCCCGCCAACACCTTGTTTTTTGCGCCTTTTGCAGCATCGGATGCGCTGCGCGATGCTTCTCTGGCCAATGCCTTTCACATACGTCCGGCCTTGGCCGACGAGGCCTACAAAATGGTGCGCCATTGCGCCACGCTGAACCAGGACCGTATCGCCGTGTTTGGCGAAGACGACGCCATGGGCCGCGCCGGCCTGGCCGCGGTCAACCAGGCCCTCATCGACCTGAAACGCCCGGCGCTGGTCGCCAGCGCCTTTGCCCCCGTCAACAGCAACAAAGTAGAGGCGGCGGTGGCGCAGCTGGCCAAGGCGCAACCCCAGGCCATCATCCAGGTCAGTCTGTTCAACACCTCGGCCGCGTTTATCCGCGCCATGCGCAAGACCGGGTTCGCCGGCCAGTTTCTGAATTTTTCGGTGGTTGGGATAGATCCTTTGTTCACGGCCCTCGGCAAAGAGATAGGCGGCGTGGTGATTTCGCAGGTGGTGCCTTCACCGCGCAGTGCCGGGACACCCATCATCAAGGAGTACCTGGATGCGGTGAACCAGACCGACCAGAACCCCAGTTACGAAAGCGTGGAGGGTTACATCGCGGCACGGGCCTTTGCCGAAGGTGTGCGGCGCAGTGCCGCAGGCGCTGGCAAGGCCGACCGGGCCGGCCTGCAAAAAGCCTTTGAGGCCATGACCGACTACGACGTGGGCGGTTTTCGCATCAACCTGCGCGCCAAAAAATACGAATCGGTGCGCCTGGTGGATTTGGTGACCATCACGCCGGATGGCAAAGTGGTTCGTTAGCTGCCCAGTAATTGGGGTCAGGTTGGATTTATGATGGGGCAGAACCACCACGCAGTTTGTCATGGCCCGTCTTTCCCGTCTCAGTCTTCCCGGCTACCCGCACCACGTCATCCAGCGTGGCAACAACCGGCAAGCCATTTTTTCGTCGGCAGTCGACTACCAGACCTTGCTGGGCCTGATCGACGAAAACGCCAAAAAGTTTGGTGTAGCGGTTCATGCCTATGTGTTGATGGGCAACCACTTTCATCTCCTGGCCACCCCGGAGTCAAGCGATGCCCTGCCCAAAATGATGCAAGCCGTGGGCCGGCGTTACGTACGGTATTTCAATGACAGCCAGGGCCGCTCCGGAACTTTGTGGGAAGGCCGTTACCGTTCCACCGTGATCCAGACCGAGTCGTATTTGTTGGCCTGTATGGCCTACATGGACCTCAACCCGGTGCGCGCCGGTCTGGTGGCTGAGGCGCGCGACTACCCCTGGTCCAGCCATGCTCACTATATTGGCTTGCGCAGCGACAAGCTGGTGACACCTCCGCCCTTGTTCTGGACGCTGGGCAACACCCCTTTTGCCCGGGAGGCGGCTTACGCCGATTTGGTGCATGCGGGGGGTGTCGGACCAGCAGCAACTCGCGCTGACGCAGTCCGTGCTCAGCGGCTGGGCCTTGGGTGATGCCGACTTCGTCGCGGACTTACAAAAAAAAACGCCACGTCGAGTCAGTAAAACGCAGGCAGGTCGCCCCATCCGTAAATCGGTTGTCGCGCCGTAGACGCTTCTAGTTCTTTGATTTGCATGGGATTTTTAAATCAACTTTAATATGTCCCTAATTAAAAGTTGATGAAATTTATGGGTAATTAATTAGATTCTGACCCTAATTATTCTGCTTGGCATTGTTGTTGCACTGCACTATGCTCCTTATCCCTGCGACATATTACGAAACCTGGCTGGACAGCTCCGCGCGTACCTCACGCGCCGGCATGTCCCCCAACCGACTAGGAGTGCGCCATGACAACGGCTGCTGAAATCAAACATTTTGAACAAAACGGTCTTTACAGCCCGGCCAACGAACATGACGCCTGCGGTGTCGGTTTTGTGGCGCATATCAAGGGTCACAAAAGCCACGCCATCGTGCAGCAGGGCCTGAAGATTCTGGAAAACCTGGACCATCGGGGTGCGGTGGGTGCCGATAAATTGATGGGTGATGGTGCAGGTATCCTGATCCAGCTGCCTGACGCGCTTTACCGCGAAGAAATGGCCAAGCAGGGCGTGACTCTGCCGCCGCCTGGCGAATACGGTGTGGGCATGGTGTTTTTGCCCAAAGAACATGCTTCCCGTCTGGCCTGCGAGCAGGCGCTTGAACGCGCCGTGCGTCTGGAAGGCCAGGTTTTGCTGGGCTGGCGTGATGTGCCGGTGAACCGCGACATGCCGATGTCGCCGACGGTACGCAAAAAAGAACCCATCCTGCGCCAGATTTTTATTGGCCGTGGCAATGATGTGATCGTGCAGGACGCGCTGGAGCGCAAGCTGTATGTGATCCGTAAAACCGCCAGCGCCGCGATTCAGGACCTGCGCCTGACGCACAGCAAGGAATATTACGTGCCCAGCATGTCCAGCCGCACCGTGGTCTACAAAGGCCTGTTGCTGGCGGATCAGGTCGGCACCTATTTCATGGACCTGACCGACCCGCGCTGTGTGTCGGCCCTGGGGCTGGTGCACCAGCGTTTCTCCACCAACACTTTCCCCGAATGGCCGTTGGCCCACCCTTATCGCTACGTCGCCCACAACGGCGAGATCAACACGGTCAAGGGCAATTACAACTGGATGAAGGCGCGCGAAGGCGTGATGTCTTCGCCGGTGCTGGGCACCGACCTGCAAAAGCTGTATCCGATCAGCTTTGCCGACCAGTCTGATACCGCAACCTTTGACAACTGCCTGGAACTGCTGACCATGGCGGGCTACCCGATCAGCCAGGCCGTGATGATGATGATTCCCGAGCCCTGGGAACAGCACACCACCATGGACGAACGCCGCAAGGCTTTTTACGAATACCACGCCGCCATGCTGGAGCCGTGGGACGGCCCGGCTTCCATCGTGTTCACCGACGGCCGCCAGATCGGCGCCACGCTGGACCGCAACGGCTTGCGCCCCTCGCGTTACTGCGTGACCGATGACGACCTGGTCATCATGGCGTCCGAATCCGGCGTGTTGCCGATTCCCGAAAACAAGATCGTGCGCAAATGGCGTTTGCAGCCCGGCAAGATGTTCCTGATCGATCTGGAACAGGGCCGCATGGTCGACGACGAAGAGATCAAGGCCACGCTGGCCCACAGCAAACCTTACAAGCAGTGGATTGAGAACCTGCGTATCCGCCTCGACGACGTGCAGGCCACCAATGTGCCGGCACCAACCGATGGCACAAAGATGGGCTCCGACGAAGCCAGCGCGACGTCTTCTTCCAGCTCCGGCCTCAACGAATCCCCGTCGCTGCTGGACCGCCAGCAGGCCTTTGGTTACACCCAGGAAGACATCAAGTTCCTGATGTCGCCTATGGCCGTCAATGGCGAAGAGGGCACGGGCTCCATGGGTAACGACAGCCCCCTGGCCGTGTTGTCGAACAAGAACAAGCCGCTGTACAACTACTTCAAGCAGCTGTTTGCGCAGGTGACGAATCCGCCGATTGACCCGATTCGTGAAGCGATTGTGATGTCGCTGGTGTCCTTTGTCGGTCCCAAGCCTAACCTGCTGGACATCAACCAGGTGAACCCGCCCATGCGGCTGGAGGTCAGCCAGCCGGTGCTCAATGTCGCCGACATGAAAAAGCTGCGTGATATTGAAACGCATACCCAGGGCAAATTCAGAAGTTACACGCTGGACATCACCTACCCGCTGGTCTGGGGCCACGAAGGTGTGGAAGCCAAACTGGCGTCGCTGTGCGCGGAAGCGGTGGACGCGATCAAGAGTGGCAAGAACATCCTGATTGTCAGCGACCGGGCCATCAGCCCGACACAGGTCGCTATTCCGGCTGTGCTGGCGCTGTCGGCGATTCACCAGCACCTGGTCAAGGAAGGTTTGCGCACCACGGCCGGTCTGGTGGTGGAGACCGGCTCCGCCCGGGAGGTGCATCATTTTGCCGTGCTGGCGGGTTATGGCGCCGAAGCCGTGCACCCCTACCTGGCGATGGAAACACTCGCCGAACTGTCCAAAAACCTGCCGGGTGACCTGAGCACGGACAAAGCGGTTTACAACTACGTCAAGGCCATTGGCAAGGGTCTGTCCAAGATCATGTCCAAGATGGGTGTGTCGACTTACATGAGTTATTGCGGCGCGCAGTTGTTCGAGGCCATTGGCCTGAACCGCGCCACCATTGACAAGTTTTTCACCGGCACGGCCAGCCAGGTCGAAGGCATGGGTGTGTTCGAAATCGCCGAAGAAGCGCTGCGTATGCACAAGGCCGCGTTTGGCAACGACCCGGTGCTGGCCAACATGCTGGACGCCGGCGGTGAATACGCCTGGCGCGCGCGTGGCGAAGACCACATGTGGACGCCAGACGCGATTGCCAAGCTGCAGCATGCCTCGCGTGCGAACAACTGGAACACCTACAAGGAATACGCCCAGCTGATCAACGACCAGAACCGCCGTCACATGACCTTGCGCGGTCTGTTCGAGTTCCGGATCGATCCGTCCAAAGCCATTCCGATCGACGAGGTCGAGCCGGCCAAGGAAATTGTCAAACGTTTTGCCACCGGCGCGATGTCGCTGGGTTCCATTAGCACCGAAGCCCATGCCCACCTTGGCCGTGGCCATGAACCGCATTGGCGGCAAAAGCAACACGGGCGAGGGCGGTGAAGACCCGGCACGTTACCGCCAGGAACTCAAAGGCATCCCGATCAAGCAGGGTGAAACACTGAAAAGTGTGATTGGCGACAGCGTGGTCGAAGTCGACCTGCCGCTGCAGGACGGCGACTCGCTGCGTTCGAAAATCAAACAAGTGGCTTCCGGCCGTTTTGGCGTGACGGCCGAATACCTGGTGTCGGCCGACCAGATCCAGATCAAGATGGCCCAGGGCGCCAAGCCCGGCGAGGGCGGCCAGTTGCCGGGCGGCAAGGTCAGTGAATACATTGGCGCCTTGCGTTATTCGGTGCCTGGCGTCGGCCTGATTTCGCCACCACCGCACCACGACATTTATTCCATCGAAGATTTGGCGCAACTGATTCATGACCTGAAAAACGTGAATCCACGCGCCAGCATCAGCGTCAAGCTGGTCAGCGAAGTGGGTGTCGGCACAATTGCCGCCGGCGTGGCCAAGGCCAAGTCCGACCACGTGGTGATTGCCGGCCATGACGGCGGCACCGGTGCTTCGCCCTGGTCGTCGATCAAACATGCGGGCTCGCCCTGGGAAATCGGCCTGGCCGAAACCCAGCAGACGCTGGTGCTGAACCGCCTGCGCGGCCGCATCCGTGTGCAGGCCGACGGCCAGATGAAAACCGGCCGCGACGTGGTGATTGGTGCGTTGCTGGGCGCCGACGAGTTCGGTTTCGCCACCGCGCCGCTGGTGGTCGAAGGCTGCATCATGATGCGCAAATGCCACTTGAACACCTGCCCGGTCGGTGTCGCCACGCAAGACCCGGTGCTGCGCCAGAAATTCAGCGGCAAGCCCGAACATGTCGTTAACTATTTCTTCTTTGTCGCCGAGGAAGCGCGCCAGTTGATGGCGCAACTCGGTGTGCGCAAGTTTGACGAACTGATAGGCCGCGCCGACCTGCTCGACACCCAGAAGGGCATTGAACACTGGAAGGCCGATGGCCTCGATTTCTCGCGCCTGTTCTACCAGCCCAATGTGCCGGCCGATGTGCCGCGCCTGCATGTGATGGAACAAGACCATGCGCTGGAAAAAGCGCTGGATGTGCGCCTGATCGAAAAATCAAAAGCGGCGCTGGAAAAAGGCGAAAAAGTCCAGTTCATTGAAATTGCACGCAACGTCAATCGCACCGTGGGTGCGATGTTGTCGGGTGAATTGACGCGCCGTCATCCTGAAGGCTTGCCTGACGACACCCTGCGTATCCAGCTGGAAGGCACGGGCGGTCAGTCGTTTGGCGCCTTCCTGGCCAAAGGCATCACCATGTATTTGATTGGTGACGCCAACGACTACACCGGCAAGGGCCTTTCCGGCGGCCGCATTGTGGTGCGCCCCAGCATTGACTTCCGCGGTGAGTCGCATAAAAACACCATCGTTGGCAACACCGTGCTTTACGGTGCCACCACGGGCGAGGCTTTCTTCAGCGGCGTGGCCGGCGAACGTTTTGCCGTGCGCCTGTCGGGTGCCACGGCCGTCGTCGAAGGCACGGGCGACCATGGTTGCGAATACATGACGGGCGGCACCGTCGCGGTGCTGGGCAAGACCGGGCGCAACTTTGCGGCCGGCATGAGCGGCGGCGTGGCTTATGTCTACGACGAAGATGGCCAGTTTGCCAAACGTTGCAACACTGCTATGGTGTCGCTGGAAAAAGTCCAGCCGGCGGCCCAGCAGGAGGCCGGCAGCGAACATGGCCTCTGGCATGGCGGCCAGACCGATGAGGCCCAGTTGCGCAAATTGCTGGAAGACCACAACCGCTGGACCGGCAGCAAACGTGCCCGCGAGTTGCTGGACAACTGGGCGGAAGCGCGCGGCAAATTCGTCAAGGTGTTCCCGCTGGAATACAAACGTGCGTTGGGCGAAATGGCGGCCAAAAAATCAGCCGCTGTTGCAGTTCCCGCCAAAGCGGCAAGCAAGACGGTGGTTGCCAAAGCCACACAAGCCGCCGCCTAAACAAGAAGTATCTGGAGTAGCCACATGGGAAAAGTTACCGGTTTCATGGAATACGAGCGCATCGAGGAGGGCTACAAGCCCGTCCCCGAGCGTCTGAAAAACTACAAAGAGTTTGTGATCGGACTCGATGATGCGCAGGCCAACAAGCAGGCCGCACGTTGTATGGACTGCGGCACGCCGTTTTGCAACAGCGGCTGCCCGGTCAACAACATCATTCCTGATTTCAACGACATGGTGTTTCAGGCCGACTGGAAAAGTGCCATTGAAACACTGCACAGCACCAACAACTTCCCGGAATTCACCGGCCGCATCTGTCCCGCACCCTGCGAGGCTGCCTGCACGCTGAATGTGAATGACGATGCGGTGGGTATCAAGTCGATTGAACACGCCATCATCGATCGTGCCTGGGCCGAAGGCTGGGTCAAGCCGCAACTGCCCCAACACAAGACGGGCAAAAAAGTGGCGGTGGTGGGTTCGGGCCCGGCCGGCATGGCCGCGGCACAACAACTGGCGCGCGCCGGCCATGACGTGACCTTGTTCGAAAAGAACGACCGTATCGGCGGCCTGCTGCGTTACGGCATTCCCGACTTCAAGATGGAGAAAATCCATATCGATCGCCGCGTCGAACAAATGCAAGCCGAAGGGGTGACCTTCCGCACCGGTGTTTTGGTCGGCAAGGCCAAGGACCCACTGGGCAAGGACTCCAAGGTCACCAACTGGGCCAAGGAAACCATCACACCCGAACAACTGCAGAAAGACTTTGACGCAATCATTCTGACCGGCGGTGCCGAGCAGTCGCGCGATTTGCCGGTCCCCGGCCGTGATCTGGCCGGCGTGCATTTTGCGATGGAGTTTTTGCCGCAACAAAACAAGGTCAACGCCGGCGACAAGGTCAAAGACCAGTTACGTGCCGATGGCAAACACGTGATCGTGATCGGCGGCGGCGATACCGGCTCCGACTGCGTGGGCACCAGCAACCGCCATGGCGCGCTCAGCGTCACGCAGTTTGAACTGATGCCCCAGCCACCGGAAGAAGAAAACCGGCCCATGACCTGGCCTTACTGGCCGATCAAGCTGCGCACCTCTTCCTCCCATGAGGAAGGCTGCGAGCGCGAATTCGCCATTTCCACCAAGGAGCTTTTGGGTGAGAAGGGCAAAGTCACCGGCCTGAAAACCGTGCGTGTCGAATGGAAAAACGGCAAGATGGTGGAAGTGGCGGGCTCCGAGCAGCTGCTGAAGGCCGATCTGGTGTTGCTGGCCATGGGTTTTGTGGCCCCGGTCCCGGCGGTGCTGGAAGCCTTCGGCGTTGAAAAAGATGCACGCGGCAACGCGAAAGCGACGACAGACTTCACCGGCGGTTATGCGACCAATGTGCCCAAGGTGTTTGCGGCCGGCGACATACGTCGCGGGCAAAGCCTGGTGGTGTGGGCGATTCGCGAGGGCCGTCAGGCGGCGCGCTCCGTCGATGAATTCCTCATGGGTTACAGCGACCTGCCTCGCTGAAAGCGGCCGGCCCTCGCCAATCGCCGCTTGGAGTATTGACGAGGGGGTGGGCCGGCGCGTGGAGCGCCAGCCCACGAGAGTCTTGCTTTTGCGGCGAGTTGCCTGGATGCGATGCGCTATAAAAATGGTAGCTTCTCATGACCGTGTTTAAAGGGCTGGAGCCTGGTTTTTCATAAATTTCCGGCACTACAGGGCATTGCCCGGTTTTTTTGTGTTTCGTGGGCAACGGCCACCTTATGGGCCAGGTGTGGTTTTCTCGAGAACTGGCTTTTGTTCGCGCAACCGGATCAGGGCAAACCCTTTATCATTGGGGAATCGTAACCAAAGGTCGGCATGTCTGCCGGCTTTTCTTTTTGCTTCATGTCCGACAGCGCGCCGTCTTCTCTGGTTGAATTCAAACATGTGACCTTCGCCTACCCAGGCGCCAAAGGGGATCGCGTGATTTTGAACGACGTCACGCTGTCCGTGCCGCGCGGCAAGGTCACCGCCTTGATGGGCGCCTCCGGCGGCGGCAAAACCACGGTGCTGCGCCTGATAGGCGGGCAGCAAAAAGCCGGAAGCGGCGAGGTTTTGTTTGACGGTCGTCAAGTCGGCGGCCTGAGCCAGGCGGACTTGTACGCCGCGCGCCGCCGTATGGGTATGTTGTTCCAGTTTGGTGCCCTGTTCACCGACCTGAGCGTGTTTGACAACGTGGCGTTTCCTCTGCGCGAGCACACTTCCTTGAGCGAAGTGCTGATTCGCGACATTGTCTTGATGAAGCTCAACGCGGTCGGGCTGCGTGGGGCCCATGCGTTGATGCCCAGTGAAATTTCGGGCGGCATGGCCAGGCGGGTGGCGCTGGCCCGGGCCATCGTGCTGGACCCGGAACTCATCATGTACGACGAGCCCTTTGCCGGCCTGGACCCGATTTCGCTCGGCACCGCAGCGCAATTGATACGTCAGCTCAACGACACCTTGGGCATCACCAGCATTGTGGTGTCGCACGATCTGGAAGAAACCTTCCGGATTGCCGACAAGGTCATCATCCTGGCCAACGGCGGCATCGCCGCCCAGGGCACGCCTGATGAAGTGCGCCATTCCAGCGATCCGCTGGTTCATCAGTTTGTGAATGCTTTGGCCGAGGGGCCGGTGCAGTTTCATTACCCGGGCCCGAACGAGGCCGACGACTTTGGCCCGCAATCCGTGGCCGGCAAGGACAAGCGTCCATGAGCAAATCTGTGCTGGTCAATCTGGTGGCTGACCTGGGTTTTGCCACGCGTTGCAAACTCGCCGAAATGGGTTACGGCGCCCGCATGATGGCCAGGCTGCTGGCGTTGACGGGGCCGGTGTTTGCCCGTTTTGGCCTGATTCGAGACCAGATTTTCTTTCTGGGCAACTACTCGCTGGCCATCATCACGGTCTCGGGGCTGTTTGTGGGTTTTGTGCTGGGCTTGCAGAGTTATTACGCCTTGCAGCGTTACGGTTCGTCCGAGGCGCTGGGCCTGCTGGTGGCCCTGGCCCTGGTGCGCGAACTGGGGCCGGTGATCACGGCGCTGCTGTTCGCCGGCCGGGCCGGCACGGCGCTGACAGCGGAAATCGGCCTGATGAAAGCCGGCGAGCAGTTGTCGGCCATGGAAATGATGGCGGTGGACCCGGTGCGCCGCATTCTCGCCCCGCGTTTCTGGGGCGGCGTGATCGCCATGCCCCTGCTGGCGGCGGTTTTCAGCGCCGTCGGCATTGTGGGCGGCTGGGTGGTCGGTGTGCTCATGATTGGTGTCGATGCCGGCGCGTTCTGGAGCCAGATGCAGTCGGGCGTGGACGTCTGGCGCGACGTCGGCAACGGCATCGTCAAGAGTTTTGTGTTCGGTGTGACCGTGACGTTTATCGCGCTGTTCCAGGGTTTTGAGGCCCAACCGACCCCCGAAGGGGTGGCGCGGGCCACCACCCGTACCGTGGTGCTGGCCTCGCTGGCGGTGCTGGGGCTGGACTTTGTGTTGACGGCCCTGATGTTTAGCGTGTGATTTTTGTCACCTCAATAATTGCCCCGTCCAATGCGAAAATTCACCACTTATTTACCGGCCGGCACTTGCCGCGGCCCGTGCTTTTTTAGGAATCAAGATGCAACGCTCCAAAAATGACTTGTGGGTCGGCCTGTTTGTGCTGGCCGGCGCTGCAGCCGTCCTGTTTTTGGCACTGAAGTCGGCCAATTTGTTGACCTTGAGCTTCGATAAATCGTATGCGGTGGTCGCCAAGTTTGACAATATCGGTGGTTTGAAGCCACGCGCCGCCGTCAGAAGTGCGGGTGTGATTGTCGGCCGCGTTGAAAATATCACGTTTGATGACAAGTCCTATCAAGCCAGTGTTAATCTGGCATTGGAGAGCCGGTATGTTTTTCCCAAAGACAGCTCACTGAAAATTCTGACCAGTGGTTTGTTGGGTGAACAATACATCGGTGTTGAAGCGGGTGCTGATGAGAAAAATCTGGCGGCGGGTGACGTGATCAAACAGACACAGTCGGCCGTGGTGCTGGAAAATTTGATCAGCCAATTTTTGTACAGCAAGGCGGCGGACAGCGGTTCCAATTCGACGACTGCGCCACCGGCAGAGGCCCACGATAAAAAATGAAAACAACAAGCACGATGAAATCGGCCGCCCTCTGGGCTGGCTTGCTGGCGCTGGCCCTGCTGCAGGGCTGTGCCACCGGACCCAATCCGCGTGATCCTTTTGAGCCGTTTAACCGCGGTGTGACCCGTTTCAACGACGGCCTGGACGCGGCGGTGCTCAAGCCGGTGGCCGAGGTCTACCAGGCTGCCTTGCCTTCGCCGGTGCGCACGGGTGTCAGCAACTTCTTCGGCAACTTGTCGGACGTCTGGTCTTTCGTCAACAACCTTCTCCAGGCCAAGCCGCAGGCAGCCGGGGACAGCCTGATGCGGGTCAGCGTCAACACGGTGTTTGGCCTGGGCGGGGTGCTGGATTGGGCCACGGAAATGGGCATTGAAAGGCACCGCGAAGATTTCGGCAAAACCCTGGGCCATTGGGGCATGGGGACCGGTCCTTATCTGGTGCTGCCGGTGCTGGGCCCGTCGTCGGTTCGTGACGCGTCGGGGCTGGTGGTGGATATTTATGGCGAGCCGGTGTACCGGTCGGTGGACAGTGTCGCCACCCGCAATTCCCTGTATGTCCTTCGCGTCGTGGATCTTCGCGCCAGCCTGCTGCGTGCCGGTGAGGTGTTGGACCAGGCGGCGCTCGACAAATACAGCTTCACGCGTGATGCTTATTTGCAGCGCCGGGGTGCTGATCTTGGCACCAGCGGGGCGCCTGAAGAGCGTTTTGACCTGCCCGAAGCCACGCCGCCTGCCCCCGCGAAGTAAAAAAATCTTTACACAGCAGCGTCATAACTTCACCTGCCGACCCGAACCAACGCCAGAAAAACACAGTCCAATCAATCACTTGCCACTCAGTTGGGTTTTTTCGCCCGGCTCCGGCAGGCAGATGTTCCGACCTGAAAGGAAACCATGAACCGTCGAATTTTTAGCCATGTTGTTGGCGCTTCCCTTGCCCTGGCCTTGCTGGCTGTGGGCCCCGCAGCACGTGCCGCTGACGAGGCGCCGGATGTTCTGATCAAACGCACCTCCACCGAGGTTCTGGACACGATCCGGGCCGACAAGGCGATTCAGGGTGGTGATGTGAGCCGGGTCATCGCGCTGGTGGACAGCAAAATCATGCCGAATGTCAATTTCACGCGCATGACGGCCGCAGCCGTCGGCCGGAACTGGCGCCAGGCCACGCCCGAGCAGCAAAAACGGCTGCAGGAAGAGTTCAAGACCTTGCTGGTCCGTACCTACGCCGGCGCGTTGTCCCAGGTGAAGGACCAGACCATCAATGTCAAGCCGCTGCGTGCAGCACCGACAGATACCGAAGTGCTGGTGCGCACCGAAGTGATTGGCCGCAGCGACCCGATCCAGCTGGACTACCGCATGGAAAAAACCCCAAGCGGCTGGAAAATTTACGACCTCAACGTCTTGGGCATCTGGCTGGTGGATACCTACCGCACCCAGTTTGCGCAGGAAATCACCGCCAAAGGTGTGGATGGTCTGATCGCTACGCTGGTCCAGCGTAACAAGTCCAACAACGGCGACAAGAAGTCCTGAGTGATGCGGCTTCCTGCCCAGCTGACGCACGACCTGGCGGTGCCGGCGCTGTTGGCCCTGAAACAGGCGCTGGCGGCGCAAACGGGCGTTGCCGTGGTGGCGGATGCCAGTGCGCTGCGGATTTTTGATTCGTCGGCGCTGGCCGTCCTGCTGGACTGCCGCCGCGAAGTTTTGGCCGCCGGCAAGACCTTTTCCGTGCAGGGCCTGCCCGAACGCCTGCGCCAGTTGGCGGGTCTGTACGGCGTGGAAACGCTGCTGCCGGCGACCGCCTGACGCGGCTGCCCGGGGGGCTGAATGCCCTTATCTGCGCGACCTCGGGCAGACTCAGGGCTGACGCCCTTAAAATAGACGGCTCATGCCCGCCATCTCATTCCAGTCCGTCTCCAAAAATTACCACAGTACACGCAGCCGGTCCGGTCCCGGTGTCCGGGCGCTGGATGATGTCAGCTTTGACATCCAGCCGGGCGAGTTTTTTGGCCTGCTCGGCCCCAACGGTGCCGGTAAAACCAGTCTGATCAGCATTCTGGCGGGGCTCTCACGCGCCAGCAGCGGCACCGTGACGGTGCATGGCAGCGACGTGGTGAGCGACTATGCCAATGCCCGCCGCAAACTCGGCGTGGTGCCGCAAGAGCTGGTGTTTGACCCCTTTTTCACGGTGCGCGAGGCGCTGCGTATCCAGTCCGGCTATTTTGGCGTCAAGAACAACGACGACTGGATTGACGAGTTGCTGGCCAGCCTGGGCCTGGCCGACAAGGCCGATGCGAATATGCGGCAGCTGTCGGGCGGCATGAAACGCCGCGTGCTGGTGGCTCAGGCCCTGGTCCACAAACCCCAGGTCATTGTGCTGGACGAACCGACCGCCGGCGTCGACGTGGAGTTGCGCCAGACCTTGTGGCAATTTGTCGCCAAACTCAACAAGCAAGGCAGCACCGTGCTCCTGACCACGCATTACCTCGAAGAAGCCGAAGCCCTGTGCAGCCGCATTGCCATGCTCAAGCAGGGGCGTATGGTCGCGCTGGCGCAGACCTCCGAGCTGCTCAAGTCCGCATCCTCCAATGTGCTGCGTTTCAAGATCGACAGCGAGCTGCCCAAAGTGCTGGCCGACAAGGCCCGTATCACCGGCCGGATTGTGCAGTTGCCTGCGCACAATGCCCATGAAATCGAACAATACCTCAGCGCCATGCGCGAGGCCGGCCTGGTGGCCGAAGATGTCGAAATCCGCAAGGCCGACCTGGAAGATGTGTTCCTGGAAGTGATGGCTGAAAAAACAGGCACAAACCCATTTTTAGCGGAGCCTGCCTCAGGAAAAAGAGCCTCTCCTGATGGAATAAGGGGCAGCGCGACGCCGCCAGCCCGCGAAGCAAGCAGCGTGGGAGTCGCAGAATGACCGGCTGGCAAACACTTTTTTATAAAGAGGTGCTGCGTTTCTGGAAAGTCGGTTTCCAGACCGTGGGTGCGCCCGTGCTCACCGCCGTCATGTACATGCTGATTTTTGGCCATGTGTTGCAGGACCAGGTCAAGGTTTACGGCAGCGTCAGTTACACCGCCTTTCTGGTGCCTGGCCTGGTCATGATGAGTGTGTTGCAAAACGCCTTTGCCAACAGCTCGTCCTCGCTGATCCAGAGCAAGATCATGGGCAGCCTGGTGTTTGTGCTGCTGACGCCGCTGTCGCATTGGGCCTGGTTTTGTGCCTACGTCGGCTCCTCCGTGGTGCGCGGCCTGGCGGTCGGTCTGGGCGTGTTCGTGGTAACGGTTTATTTTGGGCGGCCGAGTTTTGTGGCACCGTTATGGATTCTGGTGTTTGCCGTGCTGGGTGCGGGTTTGCTGGGCGCCCTGGGGCTGATCGCCGGCCTCTGGTCGGAAAAGTTCGACCAGATGGCGGCCTTCCAGAACTTTGTCATCATGCCCATGACTTTTCTGAGTGGCGTTTTTTACTCCATCCATTCGCTGCCACCGTTCTGGCAAACCGTCAGCCACCTGAACCCGTTTTTCTACATGATTGACGGTTTCCGCTACGGCTTTTTCGGCATCAGCGACGTCTCGCCCTGGATCAGCTTCGCCATTGTGGGCACGGCTTTTCTGGTGGTCAGCGGCATAGCGGTGAACATGCTGCGTGTTGGCTACAAAATTCGCCATTGACCGATCATTTTTCTCTATAAGTATTCAAACACCATGACCAGCGAAGAACTACAGGCCATCATCCGTGCCGGCCTGGATTGCGACCACCTTGAGGTGACCGGCGACGGCCGGCACTGGTATGCCACCGTGGTGTCCAGCGCCTTTGAAGGCCAGCGCCTGATCCAGCGCCACCAGCGGGTGTATGCCACGCTGGGTGGCCGCATGCAGAGCGACGAGGTGCATGCCTTGTCGATGAAGACCTACACGCCCGTCGAGTGGGCCAACAATCCGGCCGCATAAAACATGGACAAACTACTTATCAAAGGCGGCAAAACGCTGGCCGGCACGGTGGATATTTCGGGCGCCAAAAACGCGGCCTTGCCGGAGTTGTGCGCCGCCTTGCTGACCGCCGAGCCGGTCACGCTGGACAACGTGCCGCGCCTGCAGGACGTGGCGACCATGCTCAAGCTGATCCGCAACATGGGTGTGACGGCCGAGCATGACGCCACCAAACCCGGTCGCATCACCATCAACGCCGGCGGCTTGAGTTCGCCGGAAGCCCCGTATGAGCTGGTGAAAACCATGCGCGCTTCGGTGCTGGCCCTGGGCCCGCTGCTGGCGCGTTTTGGCGAGGCCACGGTGTCTTTGCCAGGCGGCTGCGCGATTGGTTCGCGGCCTGTGGACCAGCACATCAAGGGCATGCAGGCCATGGGCGCCGAGATTGTGGTCGAACACGGCTACATGATTGCCAAACTGCCCGCCGGACAGACCAGGCTCAAGGGTTGCAGCATCACGACCGACATGGTGACCGTCACCGGCACCGAAAACTTCCTGATGGCCGCCAGCCTGGCCGAGGGTGAAACCATTTTGGAGAACGCCGCGCAGGAGCCCGAAATTGGCGATCTGGCCGAAATGCTGATCAAGATGGGCGCCAAGATCGAAGGCCACGGCACACGCCGCATCCGCATCCAGGGCGTGGAGCGCCTGCACGGCTGCACGCACCAGGTGGTGGCCGACCGCATCGAGACCGGAACTTTTCTCTGCGCCGTGGCCGCCACGGGCGGTGATGTGGTGCTGCGCCATGGCCGTGCCGACCACCTGGACGCGGTGATCGACAAGCTGCGTGAAGCCGGTGCCATTGTGACGGCGGGCGACGGTTTCATCCGTGTCCAGGCGCAGGGCCGCATGAAAGCGCAGTCTTTCCGCACCACCGAATACCCGGGTTTCCCGACCGACATGCAGGCCCAGTTCATGGCACTCAATGCGATTGCGCAGGGTTCCAGCACGGTGACCGAAACGATTTTTGAAAACCGTTTCATGCATGTCAACGAGATGCTGCGCCTGGGCGCAAAAATCCAGATCGAGGGCAAGGTGGCCGTCATGGAAGGGGTTGAAAAACTCTCGGGCGCCACGGTGATGGCGACCGATCTGCGGGCCTCGGCCAGCCTGGTGATTGCCGGCCTGGTGGCCCAGGGCGAGACCTTGGTTGACCGCATCTACCACCTGGACCGCGGTTACGACCAGATGGAAGCCAAGCTGCGTGGCATCGGCGCCGACATCGAGCGGGTAAAAGCATGATCACACTGGCATTGTCCAAAGGACGCATCTTCGACGAAACCCTGCCGCTGCTCAAAGCCGCCGGCATAGAGGTGCTGGAAGACCCGGAAAAATCGCGCAAGCTGATCCTGGCGACGAATCGGCCTGACGTGCGTGTGGTGCTGGTGCGCGCCACCGACGTGCCGACTTATGTGCAATACGGCGGCGCCGACCTCGGCGTGACCGGCAAGGACACCTTGATCGAACATGGTGGCCAGGGCTTGTACCAGCCGCTGGACCTGCAGATCGCCAAGTGCCGCATGAGTGTGGCGGTGCGCGCCGGTTTTGATTACGAAGCCGCCGTCAAGCAGGGTTCACGCCTGAAAGTGGCGACCAAGTTTGTCAGCATCGCGCGCGATTTTTTCGCCACCAAGGGCGTGCATGTGGACCTGATCAAGCTCTACGGCAGCATGGAGCTGGCGCCGCTGACCGGCCTGGCCGACGCAATTGTCGACCTGGTCAGCAGCGGCAACACGCTCAAGGCCAACCACCTGGTCGAGGTCGAACGCATCATGGACATCAGCTCACACCTGGTGGTCAACCAGGTCGCGCTCAAGCTCAAGCAGGCGCCCCTGCGCAACATCATTGATGCGTTTGCATCGGCCATTCCACCGTCCAGCCCCTGATAAAACGCTATGAATCTGGTAGCTACTCCCGCCCGTCTGTCCACGGCTGACAGCACTTTTGATGCTCAACTGAAGGCGCGGCTGCAGTGGTCCGCCGAAACCGACGCGGCGATCGAGCAAGTCGTGGCCGACATCCTGGCCGACGTGCAACAACGCGGCGATGCCGCCGTGCTGGACTACACGCGCCGGTTTGACCACCTCGATGTCAATTCCCTGCAGGCGCTGGAGCTGACGCAGGCTGAACTCAAGGCCGCTTTCGACACGATTCCCGTCGCCCAGCGCGAGGCGCTGCAGGCGGCCGCGCGCCGTGTGCGCAGCTACCACGAGGCCCAGAAGAAGGCCAGCGGCGAAAGCTGGCAGTACCGCGACGAAGACGGCACCTTGCTGGGCCAGAAGGTCACGCCGCTGGATCGCGCCGGTATTTATGTGCCCGGCGGCAAGGCGGCTTATCCTTCCTCGGTGCTGATGAATGCGATTCCCGCCCATGTGGCCGGTGTTGGCGAAATCATCATGGTGGTGCCCACACCCCGGGGCGAAAAAAACGCGCTGGTGCTGGCCGCCGCTTATGTGGCCGGTGTCACACGCGCCTTCACCATAGGCGGCGCGCAAGCGGTGGCGGCGCTGGCTTACGGCACGGCGACGATTCCCGCCGTCGACAAGATCACCGGCCCCGGCAACGCCTATGTGGCGGCCGCCAAACGCCGGGTTTTTGGCACCGTCGGCATAGACATGATTGCCGGCCCCAGCGAAATCTTGGTGCTGGCCGACGGCAGCACGCCGGCCGACTGGGTGGCCATGGACTTGTTCAGCCAGGCCGAACACGACGAGCTGGCGCAAAGCATTTTGCTCAGCCCCGACGCGGCTTACCTGGATGCGGTGCAGGAAGCCATCAACCGCTTGCTGCCGGCCATGCCGCGCGCCGAGATCATCGCCAAATCGCTGAACGGCCGCGGCGCCTTGATCCAGACGCGCAGCATGGAAGAGGCCTGCGCCATCAGCAACCGCATTGCGCCCGAACACCTGGAAGTCTCCAGCACCGACCCGCAACGCTGGGAGCCACTGCTCAAACACGCGGGGGCGATTTTCCTCGGTGCTTACACCAGCGAATCGCTGGGCGACTACTGCGCCGGCCCGAATCACGTGCTGCCAACCAGCGGCACGGCGCGTTTTTCCAGCCCGCTGGGTGTTTACGATTTCCAGAAACGCTCCAGCCTGATCGAGGTCAGCGAAGCCGGGGCGCAAACCCTGGGCAAAATCGCCGCCGAGCTGGCTTACGGCGAGGGGCTGCAGGCGCACGCCCGCGCCGCTGAAATGAGAATGAAAAAATGAACAACATCGCGCCCAAGCTGAAAAATTTGATTCGGCAAGATATCCAGTCCATGCACGCTTATGCGGTCCAGGATTCCGCCGGCCTGCTCAAGCTCGACGCGATGGAAAACCCGCACCGCCTGCCGGCCGACTTGCAGGCCAAGCTGGGCCAGCGCCTGGGCGCCCTGGCGCTGAACCGCTACCCGGACGGCCGCATCAACGACTTGCGTGCGGCACTGGCCGCGTATGCGCAGATGCCCGAAGGCTTTGACATCATGCTGGGCAATGGCTCGGACGAGTTGATCTCGCTGTTGGCCATGGCCTGCGACGTGCCCGGTGCCACCATCCTCGCGCCACTGCCCGGTTTTGTGATGTACGGCATCAGTGCGCAACTGCAGGGCCTGAAGTTTGTCGGTGTGCCCTTGACGCCGGACTTTGAACTCGACGAAGCCGCCATGCTGGCCGCGATGGCCGAACACCAGCCGGCCATTGTTTACATCGCCTACCCGAACAACCCGACGGCCAATTTGTGGGACGACGCGGTGATTGACAAAATCATCGCCGCCGCGCCCGGCCTGGTGGTCATCGACGAGGCTTACCAGCCGTTTGCCAGCAAAAGTTACATCAACCGCATCGCCCGGCACCCCCATGTGTTGCTGATGCGCACGCTCAGCAAGTTCGGCCTGGCCGGTGTGCGCCTGGGTTACCTGATGGGCCCGAAAGCGCTGATCGCCGAGATCGACAAGGTACGCCCGCCTTACAACATCAGCGTGCTGAACTACGAGTGCGCCTTGTTTGCGCTCGAACATGCCGAGGTGTTTGCGGCCCAGGCCCAGGACATACGGGCGCAGCGTGCTATTCTTTTGGAAGCGCTGCAGGCCTTGCCGGGTGTCAAGACCTGGAACAGCGACGCCAACATGATCCTGCTGCGGGTGCCGGATGCCCAGAAAACCTTTGAGGGCATGCGTGCCCGCAAGGTGCTGGTCAAAAACGTTTCTAAAATGCACCCATTGCTCGCCCAATGTTTGCGCCTGACGGTCGGCACCGCCGACGAGAACCGGCACATGCTGGCAGCCCTTAAAGAATCACTATGACCACCCCCACGACCCTGGCGCCCCGCACCGCCGAAGTCTCGCGCAACACCGCCGAGACCAACATCACCGTCAAGCTCAACCTGGACGGCACCGGCCAGGCGGCCCTGTCCACCGGCATCGGTTTTTTCGACCACATGCTGGACCAGATTGCGCGCCATGGCCTGATTGACCTGGACATCCAGGCCAAGGGCGACCTGCACATCGACGGCCACCACACGGTGGAAGACGTGGGCATCACCTTTGGCCAGGCCGTGGCCCAGGCCGTTGGCGACAAAAAAGGCTTGCGCCGTTACGGCCACGCTTATGTACCGCTGGACGAAGCTTTGTCACGTGTGGTGATCGACTTTTCGGGCCGGCCCGGCCTGGTGATGAACGTGCCTTTCAAAAGCGGCATGATTGGCAGCTTTGACAGCCAGCTCGCACATGAGTTTTTCCAGGGTTTTGTGAACCACGCGTTTGTGACCCTGCACATCGACAACCTGAAGGGCGAAAACGCCCACCACCAGGCTGAGACCGTGTTCAAGGCCTTTGCCCGCGCGCTGCGCATGGCGCTGGAGATCGATCCACGCGCCGCCGGCGTGATTCCTTCGACCAAAGGTTCGCTGTAAGGCCCATCTGCATGTGTTCAAGCATCAAATTGGCATCCAGCCCAGGATTTACGGGTATAAGCAGCTATAAATACAGTAGCGGGTCCGGCGTCTGATGGCATCCAACAAAACAGTCGCCGTGGTCGATTACGGCATGGGCAATCTGCGCTCCGTGTCGCAGGCGGTCCAGCATGTGGCGCAAGGCAGCGGCTTTGACGTGGTGGTGACGTCCCGCCCCGAAGACGTGATGAACGCCGAACGTGTGGTTTTGCCGGGGCAGGGCGCGATTGCCGACTGCATGCGCGAACTCGCCGAGTCCGGCCTCTTGCCCGCCGTTTTGCATGCGGCCGCGCATAAACCGCTGTTTGGTGTGTGTGTGGGCATGCAGATGCTCCTGACCCACAGCGCAGAAGGCCAGCCCGGTGACGGCGGCGCCGGCACGGCCGGCCTGAACCTGATTCCCGGCGAGGTCCTCAAATTCGACCTGGCCGGACGCATGCAGCCCGACGGCAGCCGTTACAAGGTGCCGCAAATGGGCTGGAACCAGGTTTACCAGTCCGCCTCTGGCCACCCGGTCTGGGCCGGTGTGCCCGACGGCGCCTATTTTTACTTCGTGCACAGTTTCTACGCCCGTCCGTCGGATGCGCGCCACACTGCCGGCGAAGCCGACTATGGTGGGCGCTTTACGGCGGCGGTTGCGCGCGATAATATTTTCGCGACGCAGTTTCACCCCGAAAAAAGCGCCGACCACGGACTGGCCCTGTACCGCAATTTCCTGCACTGGAAGCCTTAACCCCAAGCTTTTCAAAGCCCTTCACCGCCCGCCGGCCCCGGCCGCAGCGGTTTTCCTTCACTCCAACCTCACCGTTTTTCCTTTATTGCCCATGCTACTTATCCCCGCGATTGACTTAAAAGACGGCCATTGCGTGCGCCTCAAACAGGGCGATATGGACCAATCCACCATCTTCAGTGAAGACCCGGCCGCCATGGCGCGCAGTTGGGTCGACAAAGGCGCGCGCCGCCTGCACCTGGTGGATTTGAACGGGGCATTTGCCGGCAAACCGAAAAACGAAGCCGCGATCCGCAAGATCCTGGCCGAAGTCGGCAGCGAAATCGACGTGCAGCTGGGTGGCGGCATCCGCGACCTCGACACCATCGAGCGTTACCTGGATTCCGGCCTGCGTTACGTGATCATTGGCACGGCCGCGGTGAAAAACCCCGGCTTTCTGCAGGACGCCTGCACCGCTTTTGGCGGCCACATCATCGTCGGGCTGGACGCCAAGGACGGCAAGGTCGCCACCGACGGCTGGAGCAAGCTGACCGGCCACGAAGTGATTGACCTTGGCAAGAAATTCCAGGACTACGGCGTCGAATCCATCATCTATACCGACATCGGCCGCGACGGCATGCTCAGCGGCATCAATATCGACGCCACCGTCAAACTCGCCAAGGCCCTGACCATTCCCGTGATCGCCTCGGGTGGCCTGTCCAACATGGCCGACATCGAAGCACTTTGTGCGGTCGAAGACGAAGGCGTCGAAGGCGTGATCTGCGGCCGTTCAATTTACAGCGGCGACCTGGATTTTGCCGCCGCTCAGGCCAAAGCTGACGAACTTAACGGATAACGCTTGTTAGCCAAACGCATCATTCCCTGCCTCGACGTCACCGGCGGTCGCGTCGTTAAAGGCGTGAATTTCACCCAGCTGCGCGACGCCGGTGACCCGGTGGAAATCGCCGCGCGTTACAACGAGCAGGGCGCCGACGAACTGACTTTTCTGGACATCACCGCGACCAGCGACGGCCGCGACCTGATCCTGCACATCATCGAAGCCGTGGCCTCGCAGGTGTTTATCCCGCTGACGGTGGGCGGCGGTGTGCGCACGGTGGACGATGTGCGGCGCCTGCTGAATGCCGGTGCCGACAAGACCAGTTTCAACTCGGCCGCGCTGGCCAACCCGCAGGTGATTGAAGACGCCTCGGCCAAATACGGCGCGCAATGTATCGTGGTCGCCATCGATGCCAAACGCCGCAGCGACGAAGACGCGGCCACCCGCGGCGCCGGCTGGGACGTTTACAGTCATGGCGGCCGTAAAACACCGGCCTGGACGCTGTCGCCTGGGCCACCGAGATGGCGCGGCGCGGCGCCGGCGAAATTTTGCTGACCAGCATGGACCGCGACGGCACCAAGGCCGGCTTCGATCTGGCGCTGACCCGCGCCGTGAGTGACGCCATCAACGTGCCGGTGATTGCTTCCGGCGGCGTCGGCAACCTGGACCACCTGGCCGACGGCATCCAGCTGGGCGGCGCCGATGCGGTGCTGGCCGCCAGCATTTTCCATTACGGCGAATACACGGTGCAGCAGGCCAAGGCGCACATGGCCGGGCGCGGCATCCCGGTGCGAATCTAGGCAACCCCCGTCGGCTTGGCGCACTTCGTGTCGCTACGCCTTCCCCCTGTTGGGGCGATATCTGCGGTCCGGCGGAGCCGGTCCCGCGATATCCAGACCTGGGATATCCCCGAGGCCTCTCCAAATCCATGACAATTGGCGCATGACTCAAAATTGGCTAGACGACATCAAATGGGACGGCCAGGGTTTGATCCCGGTGATTGCCCAGGAAGCTTCCAGCGGCGACGTGCTCATGTTTGCCTGGATGAACCGCGAGGCGCTGCAAAAAACCGCCGAGCTGGGCCAGGCCGTGTATTACAGCCGCTCGCGCGGGCGGCTGTGGCACAAAGGCGAAGAGTCCGGCCACCTGCAGACCGTGCATGAAATCCGGCTGGACTGCGACAACGACGTGATTCTGCTCAAGGTCACGCAGCTTGGCCATGAACCCGGCATTGCCTGCCACACAGGTCGCCACAGCTGTTTTTTCAGCCTGTACAAGGACGGCCAGTGGGTCGTGACCGAGCCGGTCTTGAAAGACCCGCACAGCATCTACAAATAAAACAAGACCTATGAGCTCCAACGATTCCCTGCAGCGCCTGGCGCACATCATCGAAAGTCGCAAAGCGGCCAACGGCGGCGACCCGGGCACCAGCTACGTGGCGCGCCTGTTGCACAAGGGCCCGGACGCCTTTTTGAAAAAAATCGGCGAAGAAGCCACCGAAACCGTGATGGCGGCCAAGGACATCGACCACGGCGGCGCCACACCCGAGTTAAAAGCCAAACTGGTCGGCGAAGTCGCCGATTTATGGTTTCACAGCATGATTGCGCTGGCGCATTACGGCTTGAGCCCGGCCGACGTGATTGCCGAGCTGGAGCGCCGCGAAGGCACCAGTGGTATCGAGGAAAAGGCCTTGCGCAAGGTGCAGGCCCGTGACGCGACTGAAAAATAAGGCAAGTGCCCCAAAGAGGAAACCATGAGCGAGACAGATTTGGCTGAATTCGATTACAAAACCTCCAATGACCGCACCATCATGCATGTGCTGTACGGCCTGCACACGCTGGCCTGGTTCAGTGGCGGCATTTTTGCGGTGATCGCCCTCATCATCAATTACATCCGCCGTGCCGACGAGTCCGACGCCTTGTACATCGACCACCACAACTACATGATCCAGACCTTCTGGTGGACCGTGATGTGGCTGGTGCTGCTGTCGCCCCTGTGGCTGCTGTTTTTGTTGCCCGGCATGGTGGCCTACGGCATTGTGTACCTCTGGTACCTGTACCGCTGCATACGCGGCTGGCTACGTTTCAACAGCAACCGGCCGGCCCGCGTCACCCCTTTTATCTGAGCCGCAGACACCCATGAGCCATTCCGAAGACAACTGCATTTTTTGCAAAATTGCCGCCGGCAAAATCCCCAGCACCAAGGTCTACGAAGACGAGGACATCTTCGTTTTCGACGACATCCACCCCTGGGCGCCGGTGCATTTTTTGATGATTCCGAAAGCCCACATTGCCTCGATGGCCCAGGTCGGGCCGGCCCACGAAGCGCTGTTGGGCCGCATGATGACGCTGGCGCCCAAGCTGGCCCTGGAAAAAGGCTGCCGACCCTACCCCGAGGGTGGTTTTCGCATGGTGGTCAATACCGGCGCCGAAGGCGGGCAGGAAGTACAGCATTTGCACCTGCACGTGATGGGTGGTCCCCGGCCCTGGCTGCGCGGCTAAAAATAGAGCCCCCACGCTTGTCGCTTCGCGTGCTGCGCTGCCCCCCGAGGGGGCTGGCCTTGCTTGGGGCGGCCCTGCGCGGCGGCCGTTGCCCCCAAGCGGGTGCTTCGCGGACTTTGCTGACCCCTTGCAGGGCCGGCATTCCCCCGCAAATACCAGTTGAGCCGGCAGGGTGGTCAATGCAAGTCAAGACGGCGAAACGGCGTACAAGGCCCTTAGAATGGGCGCAACGTTGTGCAAGATTGCAATTAAAGATTAGGAGCAAAACATGGGTTCATTTTCCATTTGGCATTGGTTGATCGTTCTGTTGATCGTGGTGATGGTGTTCGGCACCAAAAAGCTCAAAAACATGGGCAGCGACCTGGGCGGCGCGGTCAAGGGTTTCAAGGACGGCATGAAAGAAGGCGGCCAGACCGCTGACGAAAAAGCCGACGCGGCCGCCGGTCAGGTGACCCACGCCCAAAGCGCCGACAAAACCACGATCGACGTCGAAGCCAAGCAGAAGTCTTGATTGGCAGCCGCTCTTTTCCTGACGACTCTCAGGGCTGAACTGCCGTGATCGACATCGGCCTGTCCAAAATCGCCCTGATAGGCGCGGTGGCGCTGATCGTGATCGGCCCCGAAAAACTGCCGCGGGTGGCCCGCATGGTGGGCATGATGCTGGGCAAGGCGCAGCGTTATGTCAATGACGTCAAGCAGGAGGTCAACCGCTCGATGGAGCTGGATGAACTCAAGAAGATGAAGGAATCCGTCGAGGGCGCTGCCCGCGATGTCGAAAACTCCATACAGACCAACGCCAGCGACTTTGAAAAATCCTGGGCGGAAACCACGGGCACGACGTCCAGCGACGAGTTGCCGGGCATGATCAGTTTCCCCGAGTACAAACACCCGAAGAAAAACTGGCGGCTGAAAGCCGGTGCCACACCGCAGTGGTACAAGTCCCGCGCCGGTGTGCGCACCAAGGCGCTGTCGGGCGCGGCGCGTGTGGCGCGTTTTCGCCCACGTCCGGCCCGCAATGCCTGATTTTTCGTTTTATCGGCCTTTTCCCGCGCACCCCACGGCGCCTTCCATCCAGCGCAAAGTTCTGCCATGAGCGATTCCAACACCGACAAGCCCGACGAACTCGCGGGCACCGAGCAGCCTTTTGTGCAGCACCTGATGGAGTTGCGCGACCGGATGATCAAGGTGGTGATCGCCATCGGTATCGCCGCCGGCGTGCTGGCCCTCTGGCCCGGTCCGGCCGTGCTGTTCGACCTGCTGGCCGCGCCGCTGGTCGCCACCTTGCCCAAGGGCGCCTCGCTGATCGCCACCTCGGTGATTTCGCCGTTCATGGTGCCCCTGAAAATCATGCTGATGGCCGCTTTCATGCTGGCCTTGCCGGTGGTGCTCTACCAGGTCTGGGCCTTTGTCGCGCCCGGCCTTTACACCCATGAAAAGAAACTGGTGATGCCGCTGGTGGTGTCCAGCACCGTGCTGTTTTTTGTCGGTGTGGCTTTTTGTTATTTCTTTGTCTTCGGCCAGGTGTTTCGTTTCATCCAGGGTTTTGCGCCCAAGTCGATTGTGGCGGCGCCGGATATCGAGGCCTACCTGGGTTTTGTGCTGAGCATGTTTCTGGCCTTCGGCATGGCGTTTGAGGTGCCGATCGCGGTGGTGGTGCTGGCACGTATGAACATCGTCAGCGTCGAGAAACTGAAAAGTTTCCGCGGCTACTTCATCGTGCTGGCTTTTGTGGTCGCCGCGGTGGTCACGCCGCCGGATGTGGTGTCACAGCTGGCCCTGGCCATTCCGATGTGCCTGCTTTACGAAATCGGCATCTGGGCGGCGCAGATATTTATCAAGAACACCCAGGCGCCGCCAGAAGACACCGAAGTCGCCAAGTCTTAAGCGAAAAAGGCCTGCAGCCCTTGATCCATGGGCGCAAGCAGCTATCAATCCAATAGCGAATCAAATCCCGATCTAGCGCCGCACCTTGGGCCGTTGGCGGGTGCCGGGCACCACCGGAATATCGGTCTTTTTGTCCTTGCGCCACACGCTCAGCGGCGCCGGCACGCCCGGCTTGAGGGCGGCCACGGCGCTCAACAACTCGGACACGGTTGCCACCGGTTTGCCTGCCACCTCGACAATCACGTCGCCGGGCACAATGCCGGCCTGCGCCGCCGGGCCGTTTTGCAGCACCCCGGTGATGATCACACCGCCGGCCTTGACCGTGTCGGGCTTGATGCCAAAGGTCTCGGCCAGCTCCGGGCTCAGGTCCTGCGGCTCCACACCAATCCAGCCACGTGTCACCTGGCCGTCCTTGACGATGCTTTCCAGCACCTGTTTGCCGGTGGACACCGGAATCGCAAAGCCAATGCCCATGGAGCCGCCCGAGCGTGAATAAATCGCGGTGTTGATGCCTAACAGCCGGCCCTGGGTATCGACCAGAGCACCGCCGGAGTTGCCGGGGTTGATGGCCGCATCGGTCTGGATGAAGTTCTCGAAGGTGTTGATGCCCAGCTGGTTGCGGCCCAGCGCGCTGACAATGCCGCTGGTGACGGTTTGCCCGACGCCAAAAGGGTTGCCTATGGCCAGTACCGGGTCGCCGACCTGCGCCGTGTCCGAACTGCCGAGCACGATGACCGGCAATTTATCCAATTCGATTTTCAGGATGGCCAGATCGGTTTCCGGATCGGTGCCTATGACCTTGGCCTTGGCCTTGCGTGTGTCGTTGAGAATGACCTCGATGTCGTCGGCGCCGTCGACCACATGGTTGTTGGTCAGGATGTAGCCGCTGGCGCTGACGATGACGCCACTGCCCAGGCCGACCTGCGGCTCGCTCTGGCCCTGGTCGCCGAAGAAGAAGCGGAACCAGGGGTCGTCCATGTTGGGGTTGCGTGCCGCCGTTTTGCTGGTGTTGATGCTGACCACGGCGGCCGACGCGGTTTTGGCGGCCGCGGCCAGGCTGCCGGGCGCGGGAGCAGGTGGCGTGGTGCCGGCCGGCGCCTGGATCACGGCAACCGCATTGCCCAATGTCGAGCGGCTCAGCCACTGCGGCTGCAGCGTGGCCACCACAAAATAGGCGGCCAGGAGCACCGTGACGGTTTGGGAAAACAAAAGCCAGGATTTGCGCATGGTGGTTCCAGGGTGAAACGGCGGAGAGGTCGGGAAAAGTCGGGCAAACGGGTCAGGGGCGTGACCTGAAATCGGCCGCCCCCTCATGCGCCAATTCTCGCCCAATTTGTGCGCCCGGTTCCGGCCTGACAGCGCGTCAGGCCGGCGCCAAGCCTCATAATTTGCCAAATCCCAGGCCAAGCCACCACAACGACCCTCAAGGACCTTGCCATGAAAGCTTCCAGCGTTCTCGCCACCATAGGCAACACGCCGCATATCCGCATGAACCGGCTGTTTGGCGCGGCCTGCCAGACCCACCAGATTTACATCAAGTCCGAACGCAGCAACCCGGCCGGCTCCATCAAGGACCGCATCGCGTTGTCCATGGTCGAGGCGGCGGAACAATCCGGCGCGCTCAAGCCGGGCGGCACCATCATCGAGCCGACCTCGGGCAACACCGGCGTCGGGTTGGCCATGGTGGCGGCGGTCAAGGGTTACAAGCTGGTGCTGGTGATGCCCGACAGCATGAGCCTCGAACGGCGCCGCCTGATGCTGGCCTACGGCGCGACCTTCGAGCTGACCCCGCGCGAAAAAGGCATGAACGGCGCGATTGCCCACGCGAAAGAACTGGTGGCCCAAACGGCTGGCGCCTGGATGCCGCAGCAGTTTGACAACCCGGCCAACATCGACGCCCATGTGCGCACCACCGCACAAGAAATCCTGGCCGACTTTCCGTTGGGCGTGGACTACCTGATCACCGGGGTGGGCACAGGTGGCCATTTGAGCGGCGTGGCCCAGGTGCTCAAGGCCAAGTTTCCGCACACCCAGGTGTATGCGGTCGAGCCGGCGGCCTCGCCGGTGATCAGCGGCGGCCTTCCTTCGCCGCATCCCATCCAGGGCATAGGCGCGGGTTTTATCCCGGTCAATCTGCAGACCAGTTTGCTCGACGGCGTGATCCAGGTCGAAGGTGATGCCGCCAAGGACTACGCGCGCCGCTGCGCCGCGCAGGAAGGCCTGCTGGTTGGTATTTCCTCGGGTGCCACCCTGGCGGCGATTGCGCAAAAGCTGCCGGAGATTCCGCCCGGCAGCACGGTACTGGGTTTTAACTACGACACCGGCGAACGTTATCTGTCGGTCGAAGGTTTCCTGCCCTGAAGGTCGGAACCAACCGTTAATTCCAAAGCATTAAGGGAAAACCCTTAAAATACAGGCAGGCTGTGCAAGCCGACCTGTTCCTCGCGGCAGCCACCATACCGGGCTGCCGCCCGCCTGACGCCAGACCCTGGCGCGCCCTGAACGGCCGCTGGCGGCAGGCAGTGACCCCGCCTGTCCCTTTTCGCGCAGCAGTTTTTCAACACTGATCACTGCCTCGGGAAGACCCATGACCAAGCCGACTCCATCCCGCGCGGGCGCCGCTGCCGCGCCTTCGCGCACGCTTTCCCGCCACGATTACCAGACCCTGGGGCTGTCCGCCCTGGGCGGCACGCTGGAGTTTTACGACTTCGTGATCTACGTCTTTTTTGCCACCGTGCTGGGCGGCCTGTTTTTTCCCGCCGACATGCCGGACTGGTTGCGCCAGTTGCAGACCTTTGGCATTTTTGCCGCCGGCTACCTGGCGCGTCCGCTGGGCGGCATTGTGATTGCGCATTTCGGCGACAAGCTGGGCCGCAAACGCATGTTCACGCTGAGTATTTTCATGATGGCGCTGCCTACGCTGGTGATCGGCCTGTTGCCCACCTATGCCAGCATTGGTGTGGCGGCGCCGCTGCTGCTGCTGGCCATGCGGGTCTTGCAGGGCGCGGCGATTGGCGGTGAAATGCCGGGCGCCTGGGTTTTTGTGGCTGAACATGTGCCGGCCAAACGTTATGGCCTGGGCATAGGCACGCTGACGGCGGGTATCACCGGCGGCATCCTGCTCGGTTCGCTGGTCGCGATTGCACTGAACCGCCACTACAGCCCGGCGCAGGTGAGCGACTTTGCCTGGCGTATTCCTTTTATCCTGGGCGGTGTTTTTGGCATGGTCTCGGTCTATCTGCGCCGTTTTCTGCAGGAAACCCCGGTGTTCCAGGAATTGGCCGCACGCCGTGACGTGGCCCGCGAGATGCCGGTCAAAACGATTTTGCGCGAGCACCGCGCCGCCAGCCTGCTGGTCGGCCTGCTGACCTGGGTCTTGTCCGCCGCCATCGTGGTGGTGGTGCTGTTCACGCCGACCTATTTGCAGACCGTGCACCACATTCCCGTGACCTTGGCGCTGGAGGCCAACTGCATCGCCACCCTGATGTTGACCTTGGGTTGTGTGTTGGTCGGCTGGGCGACGGACCGTTTTGGTACACGTCCGGTGATGCTGATCGGTTTTACCGGCCTGTTTATCTCGGCCTATCTGTTTTACAGCGGCCTGCCCGGCACACCCGCCTCGCTGATGCTCAGCTACGCGCTGGTGGGCCTGTTTGTAGGCATCATCGCCGTGGTGCCCATCGTCGGTGTGCGGGCGTTTCCGGCGGCGGTGCGTTTTTCCGGCCTGTCTTTTGCCTACAACATGTCTTACGCCATTTTTGGCGGCCTGACACCCATCATCATCAGCGCCTGGGTGCAACAGGACGCGATGGGTCCGGCGCATTACGTTGGCGGGCTGGCCATCCTGGGTTTTGCCCTGGGCCTGCTGCCCATGACCCACCGCGCTTATGTCGAGAAACAGCTGGGGAAGAAGGCGGCACGGCGCGGCCCGCGCAAGGCCTGACGTGACGCTGCGGGCCTGAGACAATCGGCACATGACTACTTCTCCTCAGGCTAGCCGACAGGATGTGTTGCAGGCGTTCGATGCGCTGCTGCAGCCCGAACGTTTCAAGGACTACGGCCCCAATGGCCTGCAGGTCGAAGGCAAGGCCGAGCTGCGCAAAATCGTGTCCGGCGTCACCGCCAGCCTGGCGCTGATCGAGGCGGCGGTGGCCGCGCAGGCCGATGCGATTTTTGTGCACCACGGCCTGTTCTGGCGCGGCCAGGACGGCCGTGTCACGGGCTGGATGAAACAACGCCTGGCGCTGCTGCTGGCGCATGACATCAACCTCTATGCCTACCATTTGCCGCTGGACGCCCACCCGGAACTGGGCAACAACGCCCAACTGGGGCGGCAACTGGGCTTGCGTGCCGAGCGTTATTTCGGCGAGAACAACCTGGGCTTTTTGGGCCACCGCAGCGACGCTGCCGAGGGTTTTGACAACGCCGAGCAACTGGCCGAACACATCCAGCATGCATTAAATCGGCCTGTGGTCCTTGTAGGACGGGCGCAATCAGCTATTAAAAACATAGCGTGGTGCAGCGGTGGCGCGCAAGGTTATTTCGAGGCGGCGATTGCCGCCGGCACCGATGCCTTCATCACCGGCGAAATCTCCGAGCCGCAAGCGCATTACGCCCGCGAGATGGGCGTGGCCTTCATCGCCTGCGGCCACCACGCCTCCGAGCGTTACGGCGCGCCCGCCGTGGCCGCGCATGTGGCGGCGCAGTTCGGGCTGGCCCATGAATTCATCGACATCGACAACCCGGCATGAGCGCCGCAGTGCGAAGCACCAAGGTATTCGAATGAACAAACCTTTTCTCATCACCATGGGCGATGCGGCCGGTATTGGCCCGGAAATCATCGCCAGGGCTTTTCGCGATGCGCCGGCTGACATGGCCGCTTGTGTGGTGGTCGGCGACGTGGCCACCCTGCGCCGTGCCTGCGCGCTGACGGCGGCGTCGGTGCCGCTGGCCGTGGCGCAGCTGGAGACCCTGGCGCAACTCAGCTCGGTGCCGCCGCGCTGCATCCCGGTGCTGCAAAAATGTGAGTTGCCTGCGCCCGTCCCTTATGGGCTGGTGAGTCCTTTGGCCGGGCAAGCGGCCGCCGATTGCATTGTCTGGGCCGCCCGCGCCGTGCTGGCCGGTGAGGCCGCCGCCCTGGTCACCGCGCCGATCCACAAGGAGGCCCTGGCCGCCGCCGGCGGCTGGGCCGCGCAGTTTCCGGGACATACCGAAATGCTGCAGGCCGAGGCCGCGGCGTTTCTCGGCAAGCCCGTGCAGGACGTGCCGGTGCGCATGATGCTGGCCAACAACGAGCTCAAGACCGTGCTGGTCAGCATTCACATGTCGCTGCGCCAGGCGATAGCGGCGGTGACTTTTGACCAGGTGCTGCAGACCCTGCGCATCACACACACCGCGGTGGGCGCCAGCCTGGGCCGGCCGCCGCGCATCGGGGTGGCGGGCCTGAACCCGCACGCGGGCGAGGGCGGTCTTTTTGGAAGCGAAGAGCAGACCATCATCGCGCCGGCCATCGCCGCCGCGCGGGCTGAAGGCCTGGACGTCAGCGGGCCTTTTGCGCCGGACACGGTGTTCATGCGCGCACGCAACACGCCGGACAAGCCCGGCGAGTTCGACGTGGTGGTGGCGATGTACCACGACCAGGGCCTGATCCCGGTCAAATACCTGGGGGTGGAGCAGGGCGTGAACGTCACCTTGGGCCTGCCGCTGGTGCGTACCAGCCCGGACCACGGAACGGCGTTTGACATCGCCGGCAGTGGCCAGGCCGACCCGGCCAGCCTGATCGCGGCGATTCGCATGGCACGCCAGTTGGCCGCCTGAATCGCGGATTCCTTGAAAATTCAAGGAAAAAGTGCCTCTAGCCCAGGAAGGGCGGGCGCAGGCAGCTATCAAGTTGGTAGCGGCTGCCGGCGCCGGCTGCTTCGGGCTTAGCGGTTTTTCAGGCTGTCGCGAATTTCGCGCAGCAGCACCACGTCTTCCGGCGTGGGTGCCGGCGCAGCGGGCGCGGCCGGGGTTTCCTTTTTCATGCGGTTGATTTGTTTGATCATCAGGAAAATGATGAAGGCCAGGATGGCGAAGTTGACCGCCACCGTGATGAAGTTGCCATAGGCAAACACCGGAACGCCGGCTTTTTTCAGGGCGTCCAGGGTGGTGGCGGTTCCCGCGGGCACGCTGCCCAGCACGATGAAGAGGTTGGAAAAGTCAATCTTGCCGATCACCGCGCCCACCACCGGCAGGATCAGGTCGCTGACCACGGAGTCGACAATCTTGCCGAAAGCCGCACCGATGATCACGCCGACCGCCAGATCAACGACGCTGCCCTTGATCGCAAACTCCTTGAATTCCTGCATCATGCCCATGGTGTACTCCTTGTTGTTGGCTGAATCAGTGCTTGCCGCTGGGATGCCGGCCCGCAGCCAGATTATGGTCGCAGCCCGTGGGTTTGCACCAGCCCGGATGGTGGTTGCCGCCACGGTGGCGGCCGCGCCATGCCGGCGTCGGGCGCTCGGGAGGGCGCCTGGCCGCTTGAAATAACCCTTCGCGCTCCGCTACAATCCCGGGTTGACCCCGATAAGCCCCTTTTCAAGTTTTTCAAGCCACGTTCTTGTAGGACATCCATGACCCAAGCAAGCCACAAGGTGCCGCTCAGTGCGCCGATCGATAAAGATAAAAGAAACTGGATCGTGACCACCTGCGCCGTTGGCGGCGCTGGTGTTGCCGCTGTTGCTGTGCCCTTTGTCAGCACGTTTCAGCCGTCCGAAAGAGCCAAGGCCGCGGGTGCCGCCGTCGAGGTGGATATCTCGGCCATGAAGCCTGGTGAAAAACTGACCGTGGAATGGCGCGGCAAGCCGGTCTGGATCGTCAAGCGCACACCCGCGCAACTGGCCGAACTGCCCAAGCTTGATTCGCAACTGGCGGATCCCAAGTCCGAGCGCAAGCCCGACGAACTCACACCCAAATACGCCCGCAACGACGTCCGTTCGATCAAGCCCGAGATTTTTGTGGCCGTCGGCATTTGCTCGCACCTGGGTTGCTCACCTATCGACAAGTTTCAGCCCGGCGCGCAGCCTTCGCTGCCGGACGACTGGGAAGGCGGCTTCCTGTGCCCCTGCCATGGCTCGACCTTCGATCTGGCCGGCCGTGTGTATAAAAACAAGCCGGCGCCGGACAACCTGGAAGTGCCACCCCACATGTACCTGTCAGACGCCAAGCTGCTGATCGGTGAGGATAAAAAAGCCTGAAGCTTTGCTGGACAAGCAGGCCGGCGCCGTGTGGCGTCCGCCCAAGTCCTCCACCGACTAGCGAATAGGATCCCTTATGGCTGAACTAAAAGAAATCTCCCCCGATGCACCGGCTGCGGCCAAGTTGATGAACTGGGTCGACAACCGCTTCCCCGCCAGCAAGCTCTACAAAGAGCACATGAGCGAATATTACGCACCGAAGAATTTCAACTTCTGGTACGTTTTTGGCTCGTTGGCCTTGCTGGTGCTGGTCATCCAGATCGTCACCGGTATTTTCCTGACCATGCATTACAAGCCCGACGCCGCACTGGCTTTCGGCTCGGTCGAATACATCATGCGCGATGTGCCCTGGGGCTGGCTGGTGCGTTACATGCACTCCACCGGCGCTTCGGCATTTTTTGTCGTGGTCTACCTGCACATGTTCCGCGGCCTGATCTACGGCAGCTACCGCAAGCCGCGCGAGCTGATCTGGATTTTCGGCTGCGCGATTTTCCTGTGCCTGATGGCCGAAGCCTTCATGGGTTACCTGCTGCCATGGGGCCAGATGTCCTATTGGGGCGCCCAGGTGATCGTGAACCTGTTTGCCGCGATTCCTTTCATCGGTCCCGACCTGGCGCTGCTGATCCGCGGCGACTACGTGGTCGGTGACGCCACGCTGAACCGTTTCTTCGCGTTCCACGTGATTGCCGTGCCGCTGGTGTTGCTGGGCCTGGTGGTGGCGCATTTGATCGCACTGCATGAAGTCGGCTCCAACAACCCCGACGGCGTGGAAATCAAGGCCCACAAAGACGCCAATGGCAAACCGCTGGATGGCATTCCTTTCCATCCTTATTACACGGTGCATGACATTTTTGGTGTCAGCGTGTTCCTGATGGTCTTCTCGGCGATTATTTTCTTCGCCCCCGAGGCCGGTGGTTATTTCCTGGAATACAACAACTTCATTCCGGCCGATTCGCTGAAGACCCCTGCGCACATTGCACCGGTCTGGTACTTCACGCCTTATTACTCCATGCTGCGGGCCACGACCGACGACCTGATCAATGTGATCTCGGTGATTCTGGGGCTGGCTGTGGTGTTTGCCTTCATCAAGGGCAAGTTCAACATCGGCCTCAAGGTGGCGATGGCGGTCGCCGTGGTGGTGGCAATCCTGCTGCTCAAATCGCTGGATGCCAAGTTCTGGGGTGTGGTCGTGATGGGCGGCGCCGTGGTGATCCTGTTCTTCCTGCCTTGGCTGGACCACAGCGAAGCCAAATCCTTGCGTTATCGCCCCGACTGGCATAAATACGTTTACGCCGTGTTCATCTTTTTGTTCCTGATCCTGGGTTACCTGGGTATCCAGCCACCGGGCGTGTGGGGCAGCTTCAGCCTGGGCCATTTCCTGACGCTGGACATTGCCCAGACCATTTCGCAGATTGGCACGCTGTTTTACTTCGGTTTCTTCTTGCTGATGCCGTGGTGGAGCCGCCAGGGTACCTTCAAGCCCGTGCCCGATCGCGTGACTTTTGCTGCCCACTGAGCCGGAGATCCAGAACATGATGAAGACATTGAAACAACTCGCTCTGGGTGTGGTGACCGTGCTGGCGCTGGCCGGCGGCAACGGCGTGTACGCAGCGAGCGAAGGTATTACTTGGGACAAGGCGCCGAATAAAATCAACGACCTGGGTGCCCTGCAAAACGGCGCCAAGCTGTTTGTCAACTACTGCCTGAATTGCCACTCGGCCGCGTTCATGCGTTACAACCGCCTGCGCGACATCGGTTTGACCGAGGCGCAGATCAAGGACAACCTGCTGTTCGCCACCGACAAGGTCGGCGAGACCATGAAGGCGTCCATCGATCCCAAGCAGGCCAAGGAATGGTTTGGCGCCAACCCGCCCGATCTGTCCGTGATCGCGCGTTCGCGTTCCGGCCACGGCGGCACCGGTGCGGATTACCTCTACACCTACCTGCGCACCTACTACCGCGACGAGACCAAGGCCACGGGCTGGAACAACCTGGCTTTCCCCAGCGTGGCCATGCCGCATGTGATGTGGGAGATGTCGGGCGAACGCAAGCCGCTGTTTGACGAAAAAGAAGAACACGGCCACAAGGTCTCGGTCTTCAAGGGCTGGCAACAGGTCACCCCTGGCACCCTGACCCCGTTGCAATATGACCAGGCAGTGGGCGATCTGGTGGCTTACCTGCAATGGATGGGTGAGCCGGCGCAGAACACCCGTGTCCGTGTGGGCGTCTGGGTATTGATGTTTCTGCTAATGTTCACCTTCATTGCCTGGCGCCTGAACGCTGCGTTCTGGAAAGACATCAAGTAATTTTTTCGCCGGGGCACGTGCCCGGCACCTTCTGGAGTGGATGCTTTCAACGTATCCACTCCTTTGCATTTAGGAGTCCCGTACCATGATGGTCCTTTATTCAGGCACGACCTGCCCCTTTTCGCACCGTTGCCGTTTTGTGCTGTTTGAAAAAGGCATGGATTTCGAAATCCGCGACGTGGACTTGTACAACAAGCCCGAAGACATCAATGTGATGAACCCGTACGGCCAGGTGCCGATTCTGGTCGAGCGCGACCTGATTCTGTACGAGTCGAACATCATCAACGAATACATTGACGAGCGTTTCCCGCACCCGCAACTGATGCCCGGTGACCCGGTCGACCGCGCGCGGGTTCGTTTGTTCCTGCTCAACTTCGAAAAAGAGTTGTTTGTTCACGTCAACACCCTGGAAGCCCGTGCCTCCAAAGGCAATGAAAAAGCGCTGGAAAAAGCCCGCTCGCACATCCGCGATCGCCTGACCCAGCTGGCCCCGGTGTTCCTGAAAAACAAGTTCATGCTGGGCGACAATTTCTCCATGCTCGACGTGGCGATTGCACCGCTGCTCTGGCGCCTGGACTACTACGGCATCGACCTGTCGAAAAATGCCGCGCCGCTGCTCAAGTACGCCGAACGCATCTTCTCGCGCCCGGCCTACATCGAGGCGCTGACGCCGTCCGAGAAAGTCATGCGCAAGTAATATGGCCTCCACGCTTGTCGCTTCGCGTACTGCGCTGCCCCCCGAGGGGGTGCTGCGCCTGCGGCCCGGCTTAGCCGGTTCCGCGGCCCTGGCTGGGGAAGAGGGCGCCGGTTCGCATGCCTCGCTGGTTCTGGTTTAAATGGCTGATTTGATGAACGCCCTGGACGCCACCTCCACACGCCCCTACCTGATACGGGCGCTTTACGAATGGTGCACCGACAACGGTTTGACGCCCTATGTGGCCGTGGCCGTCGATGAGACGGTGCAGGTGCCGCGCGAATACGTGAAGAACAATGAGATCGTGCTCAACATCAGTTTTGATGCCACGAGTTCGCTCAAGCTGGGCAACGATTTCATCGAGTTCAAGGCCAGGTTCGCCGGTAGTGCACGTGAAATCATGGTGCCCATCAGCCGTGTCATTGCCATTTATGCGCGTGAAAACGGCCAGGGCATGGCGTTTCCTTTGGTCACACCGGGGGTGCCGTATTCGCAGCCAGAGGCGGACGCGGATGGATCAGGCGAGTTGGATGAGCCGGCATCGGCTTTGTCTGCAGAAGATGAAAAACTTTCGGCGGGACCGGAAATAAAGATCGTACAATTGGTGCCGGCTAACAATGCTGCTTCGGACCGTGACGATGACACGGATCCCCCGGAGCCACCCAAACCGCAGCAGGGCAAACGTCCTTCGCTGAAACGGGTCAAGTAAAATTAAGTTTGTGCCGCTTTAGCTCAGTTGGTAGAGCAACCGCCTTGTAAGCGGTAGGTCGTCAGTTCGAATCCGACAAGCGGCACCATTGATGATATCCCTGCACCGGCACCTGGCTGCTGGTGCAGGCGACTATCACTTCAATAGCATCATCATCAAGCCCTGCAAGCCTTTGCAGCGTGTTTTACTTCGATTTTGACTACTTTCGGGTGATTAGTATCTTCAGCCGAATTGAGGTAACCTTCAAACCTTTGTCCGTCAGGCGGGACTGGATCAGGGGCAACAACTGGCGAACCTTGGCTGCAGCTGCATTGCTGCTGACCAGCAGGCACCAGACACCCTCGTCCATCGGCCCAGCCTGAATCGCGGAGCGCAAGCTGGCCGGAAGCAAGGACTCGATGGCTTTGAGCCTGTCGTTGGATTCCTTGACCAGCATGGCCAGCCGCGCCAGAGACGGCGCATTTTCTGCCGCCTGGCTGAGAGTGACGGCCTGATGCAGGCGGGGGCGGGAAATCACGGTGGGTGGGCTCAGGTTTTCAAGGAGTGGGACAGGTGCATTTGATTATCACGGATGCGTGGCTGGCAAAAAGCCGTGCCATTTATTTAAGTGGCACCAAGCTGGTGGTGGCGATTTTTGTCGGGGCGCTGGTCTTGATGCTGGTGGCCGCGGGCCTGTACCACTGGGTGTTTCTCAAGGGCGCGCGCGAAGGTTGGCCGGTGGTGGGTGCCCTCGTCAAGCTGGTGGTGAAAGACGAGTTCGAGCAGCGGGATCGTTTCCTGCGCGAAAACCTCGACGCCATGGCCAAAAGGCTGGGCGAAATGCAGGCCAAGATGATGCAGCTCGAAGCCCTGGGCGAGCGGGTTTCCGGCCTGGCGGGGGTCAATCCCAACGACATCAAGACCTTGCCCGGCCGCGGTGGGGTGTTGGTCACCGGCCGTTCGTTGACCATGGACGAATTGCAGGCCACGCTGGCCGATCTCGACAAACTCACCGATCAGCGTGTGGACCTGATGACGGTGATGGAGTCGCGTTTGTTTGACCAGAAAATCAAGAAAATGATGGTGCCTACTCAGCAGCCGGTGTCGGGGGGTGTGCTCGGCTCGTCGTTTGGTTGGCGGCTTGATCCGCTCAATGGTCGCTCCGCATTACACACTGGCCTGGACTTTCCATCCGAGCCTGGCACGCCGATTCTGGCGGCCGCCGGCGGGATTGTGGTGACGCAGGAATACCACCCGGCTTACGGCAACATGGTCGAGGTGGACCATGGCAATGACCTGGTGACCCGCTACGCCCATGCCTCCCGGGTCTGGGTCAAAAAGGGCGACCTGATCAAGCGTGGCCAGAAAATCGCCGAGGTGGGCACCACCGGACGCTCGACCGGCCCGCATCTGCATTTCGAGGTGTTGGTGCAGGGCGTGTTCCAGGACCCGCAAAAATTCCTCACCGCCGGCCAGAAACTGCCTCCGGCACCCATGGTGGCAGCGGTGGCGCAGCCGGCCGTGCAGCCTGCTCAGGCGCCCCGTCCGAAGTAGTAGCGCAGCAGAGGTAAAATCCGCTGTTGGCGCGCAGTTGAACAAACTGGAAGCGCCCCTAACTTAAGTCGATACTCAATAAGGGATTTCGGCCGCACTGCCAGCTCACCGGGGCTGCCAGCGCGGCCTCGCATTTATGGCTTCCAATATCCTGACTCAAATCTTCGGCAGCCGCAACGACAGGCTGCTCAAAACTTATCGCAAATCCATTGAGCGCATCAATGCGATGGAACCGCAGCTTGAAAAGCTCGACGACATGGAGTTGCGCGCCAAAACCCGGGAATTCATAGACCGCGTCGCCAAGGGTGAAACCCTGGATGCCATCCTGCCTGAGGCTTTTGCCGTTGTTCGCGAAGGCAGCAAACGGGTCATGAAGATGCGTCACTTCGACGTGCAGCTGCTGGGCGGCATGGCGCTGCACAACGGCAAGATCGCCGAGATGGGGACCGGCGAAGGTAAAACCCTGACCGCGACCCTGCCGGTCTACCTCAACGCACTGACCGGCAAGGGTGTGCATGTGGTGACGGTTAATGATTACCTGGCCAACCGCGATGCGCGCTGGATGGGCAAGCTCTACAACTTCCTGGGCCTGACGGTCGGCATCAATTTGCCGAATATGTCGCGTGAGGAAAAGCAGGAAGCCTACAACTCCGACATCACTTACGGCACCAACAACGAGTACGGTTTTGACTACCTGCGCGACAACATGGTCTACGAAGTGGCGGATCGCGTGCAGCGCGTCCTCAACTACGCCATCGTCGACGAGGTGGACTCCATCCTGATCGATGAAGCCCGCACGCCGCTGATCATCAGCGGCCAGGCCGAAGACCACACCGAGATGTACCTGGCCATGAACAAGGTGGTGCCCTTGTTGACACGCCAGGAAGGCGAAGCCGATCCGCGCACCGGTGAAGGCGTCACCAAACCCGGCGACTTCACGCTGGATGAAAAAACACACCAGGTTTTCCTGACCGAACAGGGCCATGAAAATGCCGAGCGCATTTTGTTCGGCCTGGGCATGATCCCCGAAGGCGCGACCCTGTACGACCCGGCGAATATTTCGCTGATGCATCATTTGTACGCCGCACTGCGGGCCAACAATCTGTATCACCGCGACCAGCATTACGTGGTGCAGGACGGCGAGATTGTCATCGTGGACGAGTTCACCGGCCGCCTGATGTCGGGCCGGCGCTGGAGCGAAGGTTTGCACCAGGCCGTGGAAGCCAAAGAGGGGGTGCAGATCCAGGCTGAAAACCAGACCATGGCGTCGATCACCTTCCAGAACTACTTCCGGCTTTACGGCAAGCTGTCCGGCATGACCGGTACGGCTGACACCGAAGCCTTCGAGTTCCAGTCGATCTACGGCCTGGAAACCACGGTGATTCCGCCCAACCGTCCGAGTCGGCGCGAAGACCAGCTCGACCGCGTGTACAAAACCACGCGTGAGAAATACGAAGCGGCGATCAAGGACATCCGCGAATGTTATGAGCGCGGCCAGCCGGTGCTGGTGGGTACCACCTCGATTGAAAATTCGGAAATCATCGACCAGTTGCTGGAAAAGGAAAAACTCCCGCACCAGGTGCTGAACGCCAAACAACATGCGCGTGAAGCCGAGATCGTGGCCCAGGCCGGACGCTCTGGCATGATCACGATTGCCACCAACATGGCCGGACGCGGCACCGACATCGTGCTGGGCGGCAACGTGGAAAAACTCGTGGAAGCCGTCGAGGCCGACGAGTCGCTGGACGCCGCCGCCAAACAGGCGGAAATCGCACGTTTGCGGGCCCAATGGACACTGGAGCATGAAAAGGTCAAGGCGCTGGGCGGCCTGCGCATCATTGCGACGGAACGCCATGAGTCGCGCCGTATCGACAACCAGTTGCGCGGCCGCTCGGGCCGCCAGGGTGACCCCGGCTCCTCGCGCTTTTACCTGAGCCTGGACGATCCGCTGATGCGCATTTTTGCCGGCGACCGTGTCCGCGCCATCATGGAGCGGCTGAAGATGCCCGACGGCGAAGCCATCGAAGCCGGCATCGTGACCCGCAGCATCGAATCCGCGCAGCGCAAGGTGGAAGCGCGCAACTTTGATATCCGCAAGCAGTTGCTGGAATACGACGACGTGTCCAATGACCAGCGCAAGGTGATTTATCAGCAGCGCAACGACATCATGGACGCGGCCAGCCTGCAGGAGCAGATCGCGTCCCTGCGCGAAGGTTGTTTCACCGACCTGACACACCAGTACATTCCGCCCGAAAGTGTCGAGGAGCAATGGGACCTGGCCGGTCTTGAAAAAGTGTTGCGTGACGAATGGCAGATTGAACTGGCGCTTCAGGCCGAAGTGCAGGCCGCCAGCGCCATCACCGACGAGGACGTGCTGGAGAAAGTGCTGGCTGCCGCCAACGCGGCTTTTGCCGCCAAGGTCGAAAAAATCGGCGAAGAAAATTTCACCCAGTTCGAGCGGATTGTGCTGCTGCAAACCATAGACACCCAGTGGCGCGATCACCTGAGCGCGCTGGACTACCTGCGCCAGGGCATTCATTTGCGTGGTTATGCCCAGAAGCAGCCCAAGCAGGAATACAAACGCGAAGCCTTTGAGTTGTTCGGCCAGTTGCTCGACAGTGTGAAAAACGCGGTCACCAAAATCCTGATGACGGTGCAAGTGCAGTCGGGTGAGCAGCTCGAACAAGCGGCCGTGGAAATGGAAAACCGCGCAGAAAACATTGCCAACGTGACCTACACGGCGCCCACCGAAACCGGCGAAGTCCAGACCACAGTCGACGAAGAGTCGTTGCGCCGTGGCCAGGCGTTGCCGGCCTCGGCGATGCCGCGTGTCGGCCGCAACGATCCCTGCCCTTGCGGCTCGGGAAAAAAATACAAGCTTTGCCACGGCAAGCTGAACTAAGCCCTTCCATCACCGCCACCCACCTCTTACCTGGAACAAAGAGAACATGCCTGTCAATCTGGTTGCCACACCCGTCGCCGAGCTGTATCCCGTCCCCGGCGTGCGCTGGGGCATCACCGAAGCGGGGATACGCAAGGTCGGCCGCAAAGACCTGTCGGTGTTGTTGCTGGAGGAGGGCGCCTCGGTCGGTGCGGTCTTCACGCAAAACCGTTTTTGCGCCGCACCGGTCCAGATCTGCCGCGAGCATCTGGCCAAAAATATGGGCATCCGTGCCATGTTGATCAACACCGGCAATGCCAATGCGGGCACCGGTGCCGACGGTTTGAACCGGGCCCAGGCCAGTTGTATCGCGTTGGCCCGTGAACTCAATCTGTCGCCGGAGCAAATACTGCCCTTTTCCACCGGTGTGATCATGGAGCCTTTGCCGCATGACCGTATTGCCGCTGGCTTGCCGGCAGCGCTGGCCGATGCCCGCGAAAACAACTGGGGCCAGGCCGCCGAAGCCATCATGACCACAGACACGGTTGCCAAGGCTTTCTCGACACGTATCAAGCTGGGCGGCACCGACGTCACCATCACCGGCATCAGCAAGGGCGCCGGCATGATCCGCCCCAACATGGCGACCATGCTGGGTTTTCTGGCGACCGACGCCTGTGTGTCGCCAGCGCTGATGAACCAGTTGGCCACCGAACTGGCCGAAGGTTCGTTCAACCGCGTCACGGTGGACGGTGACACCTCGACCAACGACTCCTTTGTGGTCGTGGCCAGCAACAAGGCGGCACATGCACCGATCACCTCGCTGGACAGCGCCGAGGGCCAGGCCTTGCGTGCGGCCATGCTGGCGATCGCACGGCAACTGGCGCAAGCCATCGTGCGTGACGGTGAAGGTGCGACCAAGTTCATCACCATCCAGGTGGAGGGCGGAAAAACCGGCGCCGAGTGCCGCCAGGTGGCTTATGCGATTGCGCATTCCCCGCTGGTCAAAACGGCTTTTTTCGCCAGCGACCCCAACCTCGGCCGCATCCTGGCGGCGGTCGGTTATGCCGGCATCAACGACCTGGACCAGACCCGGATCGACTTGTACCTGGACGACGTGCTGGTGGCCAAAAACGGCGGCCGGCATGTTGATTACGTTGAAGCCGATGGCCAGCGCGTGATGAAACAAAGCGAAATCACCGTCCGGGTGTTGCTGGGCCGCGGCACCGCCGCCGACACCGTCTGGACCTGTGATTTGTCCTACGACTACGTCAAGATCAACGCGGACTACCGCAGCTAAGAATCGCATCCAAGCATGAACGAGCAATTTGAACGCCTGATGGCGCGTGCAGAGTCCCTGCTTGCGCGTATTGAATCCGTGTTGCCTCAGCCGCTGTCGGCGCCGGACTGGAGCGCCTCGGTGGCTTACCGCTACCGCAAGCGTAGCTCCGGCCATGGTTCGCTGGAGCCGGTGCGTCACATCGGCAGCATGAGTCTGGGCGACCTCAAGGAAATCGAGGACCAGAAGGAAAAGATCAGGCGCAATACCGAGCAGTTTGTGCTCGGCAAACCCGCCAACAATGTGTTGCTCACTGGTGCCCGCGGCACCGGCAAGTCTTCGCTCATCAAGGCCTGCCTGAATGAATATTCGGCGCGCGGCCTGCGGCTGATCGAGGTCGACAAGGCCGACCTGACCGATCTGCCTGACATCGTCGATGTGGTTTCCGGCCTGCCCGAAAAATTCATTGTTTTTTGCGATGACCTGAGTTTTGAGGAAGGTGAGCCGGGCTACAAGGCGCTCAAGTCCATTCTTGATGGGTCTGTCGCGGCGGCCACGCCCAATGTGCTGATCTATGCGACCAGCAACCGGCGCCACCTCTTGCCCGAATACATGACGGAAAACCTCACCTACAGTCGCAGTGAAGATGGCGAGGTGCATCCCGGCGAGGTGGTCGAGGAAAAGATTTCGTTGTCCGAACGTTTTGGTCTGTGGGTCAGCTTTTACCCCTTCAGCCAGGACGAATACCTGACCATCGTCGCGCAGTGGTTGTCGTCTTTCGGCGTGACGCCTGAAGCCATTACCGCCGCCAAACCGGCATCGCTGGTCTGGGCGCTGGAGCGTGGCTCACGCAGTGGTCGCGTGGCTTACCAGTTCGCCCGTGACTACGCTGGCCGTGAAAGTGACCAGCGGCCCGTGGCTGCGCCAGCCATCGCGGCCTATGAGCGGCCAGGCGCCGCAGCCGTGGTGTCGCCCGATCAGGACGACCAGGCGCCCGATCATTCGACATGAGTGTGCTGGTCGCTGACGGCGAACGCCCGCGTGAGGGCGGCGCGGACCGCCAGGTGGTCGATGTGGCGGTCGGTGTGCTGGTGCGGCCTGACGGCGACTTTTTGCTGACCTCACGCCCGCCCGGCAAGGTTTATGAAGGCTATTGGGAATTCCCCGGCGGCAAGCTGGAGCCGGGCGAAACCGTCGAGCAAGCCTTGCGCCGTGAGTTGCATGAAGAAATCGGCATCACCATTGGCGCCGTGCAGCCCTGGAAAGTCGAGCTGGTGGACTACCCGCATGCACTGGTGCGGCTCAACTTCTGCAAGGTGTTTGACTGGACGGGCGAGTTGCACATGCGCGAAGGCCAGCTGTTTGCCTGGCAGCGTTTGCCGGTCGAAGTCACACCGGTCTTGCCCGGCACCATCCCGGTGCTGGCCTGGTTTGCTGGCGAGCGCGCGTTTGCCGGTGCGACCCACACTGTGGCTTGAGGCCAATCGGCGGGGTCTCCTTCCGCTCTGTTATTGATAGCTGCTTGCGCCCATGGATTAAGGGTTAGAGCCCTATTTTCCTTAAGAAATACGGCAATTCCCTGAATTCACCGGACGCAGACTTTGGGCCGACAAAGCTCGTCGCAAGCTTATTTTGGTACTGCAGCTTTCAGAAGCGGCTTGCCCGAGGACTCCTGGAAAAATTGATCCAGGAAAATGATGAAGGCCATGCTCAAGGCGCCTATCGTGACCCAGCCGCCCAGCTTGAAGGAACTGATGTAGCCCGCACCTTGCGGAATGGCCGTGAGGTTGGTTGTGGTGCAGATAAACTCCGCCGCCCCCATGCCGGTGTAGTGCATGGCACAAACCGCCACGGCCATGATGATGGCGGCCGCTGCCCGGATCGGAAGGGTTGGGGTTTTGAAGGCCAGCCACAAGGCCGCGGTGGCCGCCACGATGGCAATCAGCACTGAGAGCGCCACGCGGCCCCAGTCCCATTCAATGAAACCGTTGAACTTCAAGCCGTACATGCCCAGGTAATGCATGAACACCACGCCCAGGCCCAGCACCGTGCCGGCCCCCACGATGCGTGCGAGATGGTCGGGGGCTTGGGCGACAAAAGCCAGCGCCAGCGACGTCGCCGCAATCGCGGCCAGCAGCGAAATCACGATTTCAGTCAGCCCGTAGCTGACACCCACATTGAGCTTGAGCGCCACCATGCCGACAAAATGCATGGACCAGACACCGACGCCGCCCAGCGCCACACCCGCCGACAAGGTGTTGGAGAAACTGGCTTTTCCGTTGGGTAGTTTGATGCGGGTGGCTGCGGTGAGCGCCACGAATGAACCGAAAAAGGCCACCAGAAACGACAGCGCAACATAAGTTGGCTGATAACTTGTCACAACAACTGAATTCATTTTCAATCCCCCCGTTGAGTTACAAAGCAAAAAGATTACTCTTTTTTACGTTTTTGGCTATCCTGAATTTGGCGAGGGACAGAAAGACCACATTTAGTCGGCCTGATGGGCCTCCCGGTTGGGTCGAAAGTACTCAAAAGAGGGAGCGGCTGGCACAGCTTGTACCGGGCTGGCCGGACTAGCAGGCAAACGGGTTCGCCGCAAAGCGGGTTTAACGCCCGTTAAATTCCCAGAGTTTTCGTGCGCCCAGCACGGCGTCCGGGTAGACCGCCTTGCCGCGCGAGCCGTTGTAACGGCCCAGGCCCAGGAACAGGTCGCCTTTTTCACGGTCCAGGTAGTGGCGCAGGATCACGCAGCCAAAACGCAGATTGGTCTGCATGTGAAACAGCTTGCCGGCGTCGCCGTCGCCAATCACGCGTGTCCAGAAGGGCATGACCTGCATGTAGCCGCGTGCGCCCACCGGGCTGACCGCGAACTTGCGAAAGTTGCTTTCAACCTGGACCAGGCCCAGCACCAGCGCAACGTCCAGTCCCGCGCGTTTGCTTTCGTACCAGACGGTCTGCAAAAACTCCTTGCGGATTTGCCACTCGGGCTTTTTCTTCTTGAGCCGCTCGCTCATGGCGCCCAGCCAGCGCAAATAGGCCAGGCGGGTTTCGGTGTCGTTGAACTCGGGCACCGGCGGTGCGCGGCTGAGAACCGCTGAACTCAGCGCGCTGCGGACCGAGTCGATCAGCGGTTCTTCAATTTGTGCACCGGCCCTGCTTTGCTCTGAAAACAAGAGCAACAAACCGCCGGCAGACAAGGACTGCAGGCACTTTCGCCTTGTGGTGTGGGCTGGGTTCAGCGCCAGCACCTTCATGCGGCCAGTTTGCCCTTCAGGAGGGCCAGGACCTCGTTCACGCCCATCTTGCTGGCTTCGGTGTCGCGGCGATGCTGGTACTCGACATGCCCTTCCTTGAGCCCGCGGTCACCGATGGTGACGCGGTGTGGCACACCGATCAGTTCCCAGTCGGCAAACATGGCGCCGGGGCGCTCGCCGCGGTCGTCGAGGATCACGTCCACGCCAGCGCCCAGCAATTCGCTGTAGAGCTTGTCCGCTGCGACCTGGACATCAGGGAAGCGGTCTGGACTGATAGGACACAACACCACGGTGAAGGGGGCAATCGAATCTGGCCAGATGATGCCCTTGTCGTCGTGGTTTTGCTCGATGGCGGCGGCCGGCAGGCGGGTGATGCCAATGCCGTAACAACCCATTTCCAGGAACTGCGGCTTGCCGTTTTCGCCGAGAAAAGTCGCGTTCATGGCCTGGCTGTATTTGGTGCCCAGGTAAAACACATGGCCGACTTCGATGCCGCGCTCAATCGCCAACACACCTTTGCCGTCGGGCGAGGCGTCGCCCGCCACCACATTGCGCAGGTCGGCCACCAGTTCGGGCTCGGGCAGGTCACGGCCCCAGTTGACCCCGGTGGTGTGGAAATCGATTTCGTTGGCACCGCAGACCCAGTCGGCCAGCGCTGCCACTTCGCGATCCACCACCAGCTTGACCGGTTTTTGCAGGTTCAACGGGCCCAGGTAGCCCGGCTTGCAGCCAAAGTGGTCCTCGATCTCGGGCAGGGTGGCAAAGCGGAAATCCGCCAGGCCGGGCACCTTGCCGACCTTGACTTCGTTCATGTCGTGGTCGCCGCGCAGCAGCAGCAGCCAGACCTGGGTCTTGATAATCTTGCCGGTTTCATCCAGCGTGTCGGTCGCCAGCACCAGCGATTTGACCGTCGTCTCCAGCGGAATGGACAACAGTTCTGCCACCTCGGCGCAAGTGGCTTTGCCCGGAGTCGCCGTTTTGGTCATGGCTTGTGTGGCTGCCTTGCGCTCGCCCTGCGGCGGCAGTGCTTCGGCTTTTTCCATGTTGGCGGCGTAGTCGCTGCCGGGGCAATAAACGATGGCGTCCTCGCCGGTGGCGGCAATCACCTGGAACTCTTCGCTCAGGTCGCCACCAATGGCACCGCTGTCGGCGGCCACGGCGCGGTAGGTCAGGCCAAAACGGTCAAAAATCCGGCGGTAAGCGGTGGCCATGACCTGGTAGCTGGCCTTGGCCGAGGCTTGGTCGCGGTCAAAGCTGTAGGCGTCTTTCATGATGAACTCACGCCCACGCATCAGGCCAAAACGTGGACGGCGTTCGTCGCGGAACTTGGTCTGGATTTGGTACAGGTTTTTCGGCAGTTGTTTGTAGCTGCGGATGTCCTGGCGCATCACGTCGGTGATGACTTCTTCGCTGGTCGGCTGGACCACAAAGTCGCGGCCATGCCGGTCCTTGATACGCAGCAGCTCAGGGCCCATCTTGTCGAAGCGGCCGGTTTCCTGCCAGAGTTCGGCCGGCTGGATCACCGGCATGCTCATTTCGACGGCGCCGGCGCGGTTCATTTCCTCGCGCACGATGGCCTCGACCTTGCGGATCACACGCAAGCCCATGGGCATGTAGTTGTAGATGCCGGCGCCCAGTTTTTTGATCAGGCCGGCACGCATCATCAGCTGGTGGCTGACCACCTCGGCATCGGCTGGCGCTTCCTTTAGGGTGGAAATGAAGAACTGGGAGGCTTTCATGGGCGATTTATTTGGGTTGTAGCACTGGAGTCGCCGCTGCAGGCTTGGCGCGGTGGCCTTCGCTGTGCATAATGGACTCAGTTTAAAAAATTGAGGTTTGATTATGCTTGACCGGGACGGCTTTCGGCCCAACGTCGGCATCATCTTGCTCAACCAGAGAAGTCAGGTATTTTGGGGCAAACGTATCCGTACCCACTCGTGGCAGTTTCCGCAGGGTGGCATTGATCGGGGCGAAAATCCCGAGCAGGCCATGTTCCGCGAGCTGCATGAGGAAGTGGGGCTGATGCCGCAACATGTGCAGGTGCTTGCCCGTACCCGGGACTGGTTGCGCTATGAGGTGCCTGACCGGTTTATCCGCCGCGATGCGCGTGGACATTACAAAGGCCAGAAACAAATCTGGTTCCTGCTGCAACTGGTCGGTCACGACTGGGATTTGAACCTGCGCGCCACAGATCATCCGGAGTTCGACGCCTGGCGTTGGAACGACTACTGGGTGCCGCTGGATGTGGTGGTGGAGTTCAAACGCGGCGTCTATGAAATGGCTTTGACCGAGCTGTCGCGTTTTGTGCCGCGTGTCGATACACGTTTCGAGCCGCGCCCGGATCACCGCAACCGTTATTTACGCGGCGGCATGCGTCAGCGCGACCCGGGCGAGGCGGGGATGGAGCATCATGGGCTGCCCGGTGCGTCTTTTGAATTGCCACCTGGTGCGACTTTTGAACCCGACCCGCAAACTAGCATGGCGGCGTCCACCCATGAAAAACATGAGCATTAAACCGCTGGCTTTGGCCTGTTTGCTATGCCTGTCCGTATCAGCCTGGGCGCAACGCGATGTGGAGGCGATGGACTGGAAGGAAAGCGAGGTCCCGCCGCCACCGGCCTATGACCTCAAGAAATTGCTGACGTTTGAGGTCTCGCCGAATTCATCGCTGGTGTACGGCGTGGACCCGGCGGCCCTGCGCATCACGGGTGATGGCGTGGTTCGCTACGTGATGGTGGCCAGCAGTGCCAGCGGCGCGCGCAATGTGTTTTACGAGGGATTGCGCTGCGCCACCGGCGAGTTCAAGACCTATGCGCGCCAAAGCCCGGAGGGTGTGTGGCGCCAGGTGGAGAACGCCGAATGGCGCTCGGTGTTTGACAACATGCCGTCCAAATACGCGCTGCAGTTTGCCAGGGCCGGTGCTTGCGACAGTGCTGCGCCAGCGTCGTCGGTCAATGAGATTGTTCGCCAGCTCAAGGCCGGCCGCTTCAACCGCTAAAAATTAGCCGGTAAGAACCAGGTTGGTCCGGTGGATCATTTCCGCTTCACCGGTGTAACCCAGCAGCTTTTCAAACTCCGCTGAAGGCTTGCGGCAGATCAGCCTGGCTTCGGCGCTGGCGTAATTGGCCAGCCCGCGGGCGATTTCGCTGCCATCGGCAGTCTGCACTGCAATCACGTCGCCCCGGGAGAACTCACCCTGCACAGCGGTCATGCCGATGGGCAGCAGGCTTTTACCTTCATCGCGCACCTTGGCGGCGGCACCGGCGTCGACCGTGACTGCGCCGCGCAGCTGCAGGTGATCGGCCATCCATTGTTTGCGGGCCTGGTTTTTGGCCGTCTGGGCTACCAGCAGCGTGCCTATGGCTTCGCCTTGTGACAGGCGGATCAGGGCGTTGGGCTCGCGGCCCCAGGCAATCACGGTGGAGGCGCCGGAGCCGGCGGCGCGTTTGGCTGCCAGGATTTTGGTGATCATGCCGCCCTTGCCTATGCTGGAGCCGGCGCCGCCCGCCATGGCTTCCAGCGCGGGGTCGCCGGCGCTGGCTTCGTGGATAAAGCGGGCGGTCGGGTCTTTGCGCGGGTCGGCGCTGTACAGGCCTTTCTGGTCGGTCAGTATGACCAGCGCGTCGGCCTCCACCAGGTTGGCGACCAGCGCGCCCAGGGTGTCGTTGTCGCCGAACTTGATTTCGTCGTTGACCACGGTGTCGTTCTCGTTGATGACCGGCACCACGCCCAGCTGCAACAAAGTCAGCAGGGTGGAGCGGGCATTGAGGTAACGTTCGCGGTCGGCCAGGTCGGCATGGGTCAGCAGCACCTGGGCGCTGCCGACGCCGTTGTCGCGCAACTGGCTTTCGTAGACCTGAACCAGGCCCATTTGTCCGACGGCTGCGGCGGCCTGCAACTCGTGGATGGCTTTGGGGCGGGTGGCCCAGCCCAGGCGTTTCATGCCCTCGGCGATGGCGCCGCTGCTGACCATGATGACTTCACGCCCGCCTTTGACCAGCAGCGCCAGTTGCTGGCACCACTGGCCGATGGCGTCGGCATCCAGGCCCCGACCTTCGTCGGTCACCAGGCTGGAGCCGACTTTGACCACAATGCGCTTGGCGTTGAGAAGAACCTGGGAACCTGTTTTTTCGTGCATGTTCAGGTGTTTTAGTGCTCTAGCCCTTTACCTACGGGCGCAAGCAGCTATTGTTTATGTAGCAAAACCGGGAAAAGCCAGAACACTGTCAGTCGGCCGCCGGCTCGGGGGGCAGATCGGCAAAGCGCGGATCGATTTCTTCCGGCTCCTGTTCGCTTTTCTGCACACTTTTGACGTGCTGGTAAATCGTCTTGATCAGGTGTTCGCAGCCTTCGCGGGTCAAGGCCGATATTTCGAACACCGGGCCTTTGAACTTGAAGCGTTTGACAAAATCCTTGACGAGTGCGGCACGTTTGTCCGCGTCCACCATGTCGAGCTTGTTAAGCACCAGCCAGCGCGGCTTGTCGTAGAGCGCGGCGTCGTATTTTTTCAGCTCGCCCACAATAGCCTTGGCCTGGGCGACCGGGTCCACACCCTCGTCAAACGGGGCCATGTCCACAATGTGCAGCAACAAACGGGTGCGCTGCAGATGGCGCAAAAACAGATGGCCCAGACCGGCGCCTTCGGAGGCGCCTTCAATCAGGCCGGGCAAATCCGCGACCACAAAACTTTGTTCGGGGCCGACACGCACCACACCCAGGTTGGGGTGCAGGGTGGTGAAGGGGTAGTCGGCGATGCGCGGCCTGGCGTTGGAAACCGCCGAAATGAAGGTGGATTTGCCGGCGTTGGGCATGCCCAGCAGGCCGACGTCGGCCAGCACTTTGAGTTCGAGTTTGAGGCTTTTGCGCTCGCCGGGCCAGCCGGGCGTCTTGGTGCGCGGTGCGCGGTTGGTCGAGCTTTTGAAACGCAGGTTGCCAAAACCGCCGTCGCCACCCTTGGCGATCAGCACTTCCTCGCCCGGCACCAGCAGTTCATACAGAACCTCGCCGGTTTCGGCGTCGCTCAGGATGGTGCCCACCGGCATTTTGAGCATGATGTCGTCGCCCTTGGCGCCAAACATGTCCGAGCCCATGCCGTGTTCGCCCTTGCGGGCTTCGTGCCGGCGCGAGAAGCGGAAGTCCACCAGGGTGTTCAGGTTGATATCCGCAACCGCGTAAATATGCCCGCCGCGCCCACCGTCACCACCGTTCGGACCACCGAATTCTTTGTATTTTTCGTGGCGAAAGGAGACGCAGCCACTCCCGCCATCGCCTGCAGCGATGTCAATATAGGCTTCGTCAACAAATTTCATGATTTGAATAGGTGTCCGGCAGCGGGGCTGCCCGATATCCTGAGGATAGTTTAAATAAGCAAAGCCAAAACAACAAAGCCCCGACCAAGCGGGGCTTCGATGCCATCGAAGTGATCAGCTTACGCTGGGGTCACGTTGACAGTGTGCTTGTTCAGCGAGCCTTTGGTCGAGAAGGAAACCTCGCCCTCGACCAGTGCAAACAAGGTGTGATCCTTGCCGATGCCGACGTTGGTGCCCGGATGGAACTTGGTGCCACGCTGGCGCACAATGATGCTGCCTGCGCTGATCACTTCGCCGCCAAACTTCTTGACGCCCAACATCTTGGGCTTGGAATCGCGCCCGTTTCGCGTAGAGCCGCCGCCTTTTTTCTGTGCCATTTTTCGTTACTCCTGGTACTTCCCTGCTTAACCGACGATGGCGCCGATTTGCAGTTCAGTGAAGTTTTGCCGGTGACCCTGGCGTTTTTGGTAGTGCTTGCGACGGCGCATTTTGAAAATGCGCACTTTGTCGTGCCTGCCATGGGACAGTACTGTGACTGTGACAGTTGCGCCGGACACCAAGGGCGTACCAACCTTGATTGCACTGCCTTCGCCGACAGCCAATACCTGGTCAATAACGATCTCTTGGCCTACGTCCGCAGCAATCTGTTCTACTTTAATTTTTTCTCCAGCAGCAACTTTGTATTGTTTGCCGCCGGTTTTTATGACCGCGTACATGTGAGACCTCGTAAATTGAGTTCTGCGGACGGATTTCCACAGAGCCTTATATTCTAGCACGGCACAGATATTTCGTCCATGCGCCGCCATCGGCCCGAATTTCCGGGGAGCGCGAAGGGCGCTTGCTTCCTATAATTCCTGAAATTTCATGTCTGGACCGTTTTGTCTGTAAATTCTTCTAGCACCGCCGCAGCGCTGGCCCTGATTGCCGGCGACATGCGCGCCATGGATGTGGTGATCGAGCAACGTCTCAGCTCCGAGGTGTTGTTGGTCAGCCAAGTGTCTCAGTACATCGTTGCCGCCGGCGGCAAACGCCTGCGCCCCGCGCTTTTACTGCTGATGTGCGGCGCCCTGGGTTACCAGGGCGAACAGCGTTTCAACCTGGCGGCCGTGGTCGAGTTCATACACACCGCCACCTTGTTGCACGACGATGTGGTGGATGAGTCCACCTTGCGCCGTGGTCGGGCGACCGCCAATGCGGCTTTTGGCAACCCGGCCAGCGTTTTGGTGGGGGATTTTCTGTATTCCCGTGCCTTCCAGATGATGGTGGACGCGGGTGATATGCGCATCATGCAGACCCTGGCCGAGGCAACCAACATCATTGCCGAAGGCGAGGTCTTGCAGTTGATGAACATGCATGACGCCAGCTTGTCGGAAGAGGGCTATTTGCGCGTGATCCGCTCCAAGACCGCCAAGCTGTTTGAGGCCAGTGCGCGTCTGGCGGCCTTGCTGGCCAAGGCCCCGGCCGACATCGAGCGTGCTTGTGCCGATTACGGGCAGGCGCTGGGAACGGCTTTCCAGGTGATCGATGATGTGCTGGACTACGACGGGGATGCCGCTGAAATGGGCAAAAACCTCGGTGACGATTTGCGTGAAGGCAAGGCCACGCTGCCGTTAATCATCGCGATGCAGCGCGGCACGGCCGCTGAGCAGGGCATCATCCGCCACGCCATAGAAACTGGCGGAACCGAGCAACTGCCGCAGATTGTGGCCATCGTCAGGCAGACCGGCGCCCTGCAGGCGACCCGCGATGCCGCAGCGGCGGAAGCGCAGCGCGCCATCCAGGCCCTGGCTGTATTTGGACACAATCCCTACAGTGAGGCCTTGCTACAATTGGCTTCTCAACTGCTGCAGCGCCGCTCCTGAGCGCTGATTCAGCACTTGTCGGGGTGTAGCTTAGCCTGGTAGAGCGCTACGTTCGGGACGTAGAGGCCGGAGGTTCGAATCCTCTCACCCCGACCATCTCCCGCTCTTTTTTCTCCCCGTTTCTGCTGTCTTTTGTCTTCGTTCCAACACCGGACGGGACGCAAAGTGCTTTTCGATTTACACCACTTGCGCTATCGGCGATGATGCTTGTTTGAGGGAGATTCGCAGGACATGGCAGCTGTTGATACCGTGGTTAACGCGCCCGCTTCGCTGGCTTTGCCCGGCTTGGGCCGGGCATTGGTGGTTGCCGGCAAGCTTGGCCAGAAAGCTGCAGAAGACATTTTCCGCAAGGCCCAAAGCGGCCGCACAAGCTTTATCGCTGAACTCACGGGTTCCGGTGCGGTGTCCCCGTCGGATCTGGCGCACACCATGTCCACCGCGTTTGCGGCCCCCCTTCTCGATCTTGACGCGATAGACATCCAGCGGCTGCCCAAGGGCTTGCTGGACGCCAAGATCTGTCAGGCCTACCGCATTGTGGTTTTGAGCAAACGCAACAACCGCTTGATTGTTGCCACGGCAGATCCGTCCGATCAAGAGGCTGCGGAAAAAATCAAGTTTTCCACGCAAATGGGCGTGGACTGGATCATTGCCGAATACGACAAGTTGTCCAAAATGGTGGAGGCGTCCGCCGCCACAGCGGCCGAAGCCATGGACAGCATCATTGGTGACGACTTCGAATTTGACGAGGCCAGCGCGGAAGCGGCCAGTGTCGATAACAGCGACACCAGCGTGTCCGAGGTCGAAGATGCGCCTGTCGTCAAGTTCCTGCACAAGATGCTGCTGGATGCCTTCAGCATGCGGGCTTCGGATTTGCATTTCGAGCCCTACGAGCACACCTACCGGGTGCGTTTTCGCATTGATGGCGAATTGCGTGAAATTGCGTCACCGCCGGTGGCCATCAAGGAAAAACTGGCATCACGCATCAAAGTTATTTCCAAGATGGATATCTCGGAAAAGAGGGTCCCGCAAGACGGCAAGATGAAGCTGAAGATCGGACCCGACCGCGTGATCGATTTCCGGGTCAGTACCTTGCCCACGATGTTTGGCGAAAAAATCGTGATCCGTATTCTGGACCCCAGCAGTGCCAAACTTGGCATTGACGCGTTGGGCTACGAGCCGATTGAAAAGGAGCGCCTGCTCAACGCCGTTCAGCGCCCCTATGGCATGGTGCTGGTGACGGGACCCACAGGCTCCGGAAAAACCGTGTCGCTGTACACCTGCCTGAACATTCTGAACAAGCCCGGTGTCAACATCGCGACCGCAGAAGACCCGGCGGAAATCAACTTGCCGGGCGTGAACCAGGTCAGCATGAACGACAAGGCCGGGTTGACTTTTTCCGTGGCCTTGAAGGCATTCTTGCGCCAGGATCCCGACATCATCATGGTTGGCGAAATTCGTGATCTGGAAACAGCGGAAATTTCCATCAAGGCCGCGCAAACCGGTCACCTGGTTTTGTCCACGCTGCATACCAATGATGCGCCGGCGACCCTGACACGGCTGCGCAACATGGGGATTGCCCCCTTCAACATTGCGTCCAGTGTGATCCTGATCACGGCCCAGCGCCTGGCGCGGCGCCTGTGTCCCAATTGCAAGGCGCCCGCGGATATTCCGCGCGAAACCTTGCTGGACGCTGGCTTCAAGGAAGACGACGTCGACGGTTCCTGGACGCCGTATCGGCCAGTGGGGTGCTCCATGTGCAACAACGGCTACAAAGGCCGGGTCGGCATCTACCAGGTGATGCCCATCACAGATGAAATCCAGAGGATCATTTTGCGTGACGGCAGTGCCCTGGAAATTGCCGAGCAGGCGGAACGCGAAGGTGTCAAAAGCCTGCGCGGCGCGGGTTTGCAAAAAGTTAAGATCGGCATGACTTCGCTGGAAGAAGTGTTGGGTTGCACCAATGTTTGAGCCGATATCGCTCGCAAGCCTAGCCCATCGTGCCGCAGACCGTTTCAAGGTCCCACCATTCCGTTCGTATTAGCAAGAAGAAGGCAACATGGCAACTGCATCATCCCGAGACATCAAGGAGTTTGTCTTCGAATGGGAAGGCAAGGATCGCAATGGCAAACAGGTGCGGGGCGAAACCCGTGCAGTGGGCGAAAACCAGGTCAAGGCATCCTTGCGTCGGCAAGGTGTGTTCCTGACCAAAATCAAGAAACGCCGCATGCGCTCCGGCAAGTCCATCAAACCCAAGGATATTGCCATCTTTACCCGTCAGCTGGCCACCATGATGAAAGCCGGCGTACCGCTTTTGCAGGCCTTTGACATTGTTGGTCGCGGCAATGCCAATGCCAGCGTGACCAAGCTGCTCAACGACGTCCGCACCGATGTGGAAACCGGCACGTCCCTGAGTGCGGCCTTTCGCAAATACCCCTTGTACTTCAATGCGCTGTATTGCAACCTGGTGGAGGCAGGCGAGGCCGCCGGTATCCTGGAGCAGTTGCTGGACCGTCTCGCGGTGTACATGGAAAAAACCGAGGCGATCAAATCCAAGATCAAGTCGGCCTTGATGTACCCGACCTCGGTGGTGGTGGTCGCGTTTGTCGTGGTCGCCGTGATCATGATTTTTGTGATCCCGGCGTTCAAAGAAGTGTTTACCTCTTTCGGCGCCGACCTGCCGGCGCCCACGCTGTTTGTGATGGCCATCAGCGAATTTTTTGTGGCGTATTGGTGGCTGATTTTTGGGGGCATTGGTGGAGGCCTTTATTTTTTCATGCAGGCCTGGCGGCGCAATGAAAAAATGCAGCGTTTCATGGACCGGCTTCTGCTGAAAGTGCCGGTATTTGGCGCCTTGATAGAAAAGTCCTGTATTGCGCGCTGGACGCGGACCTTGTCCACCATGTTTGCAGCCGGTGTGCCGCTGGTGGAGGCCTTGGACTCCGTGGGCGGCGCCTCTGGCAATTCGCTATACGCTGACGCTACTTTGAAAATCCAGCAGGAAGTTTCGACCGGCACCAGCCTGACGGCGGCCATGGGCAATGCCAACCTGTTTCCGACCATGGTGTTGCAGATGTGTGCAATTGGAGAAGAGTCGGGCTCGGTGGACCACATGCTGGGCAAGGCCGCGGATTTTTATGAAGCCGAGGTGGATGAAATGGTGGCCGGTTTGTCCAGCCTGATGGAGCCCATCATCATCGTTTTTCTGGGCACACTGATTGGCGGTATCGTGGTCTCCATGTACCTGCCAATCTTCAAGCTGGGTCAAGTGGTTTGATGTCGGGTCTGGTAACTGGGTGGCCTTCGGGCCTGGATGCCGTTTTGGCCGGCATCCTGGGGTTGCTGATTGGCAGCTTTTTAAACGTCGTCATCTATCGACTGCCGAAAATGATGGAGCAGCAGTGGGCGCAGGAATATGCCGAGATGGCCGGCAAGGTCCCCGAGAACACTCAAAAATTCAATTTGCTGCTGCCCCGGTCGCGCTGTTCGAGTTGTGGGCACGTGATCCGCTGGTATGAAAACATTCCCATCCTGAGTTATGTTTTTCTCAAGGGGAAATGTGCTGTCTGCGGCACCCCCTTCGGCTTGCGTTACCCGCTGGTGGAGGCCGCAACTGGCGCCGTGTTTTTCTTCTGCGCTTGGCGCTGGGGCCTGACGTTCACCGGGCTGGCCTGGTGTGGTTTTGCGGCGGCTTTGATGGCATTGGCGCTGATTGACTGGGACACCACCTTGCTGCCGGACGACATCACCTTGCCCTTGTTGTGGGCGGGGTTGATTGTGGCGGCCCTGGGCTGGAATCCTGGCGTGAGCCTGAGCCAGGCCGTGTGGGGTGCCGTGGCCGGTTATTTGTCGCTGTGGCTGGTGTATTGGGCCTTCAAACTGGTGACTGGCAAAGAGGGTATGGGGTATGGCGATTTCAAGCTGTTTGCGGCTCTGGGCGTCTGGTTCGGCTGGTCGGCCCTGGTCCCCATGATTTTGATGGCGTCGGTGATAGGCGCGGTGGTGGGCATCGCCATGAAGTTTTCAAACGGTTTGCGTGAAGGGGGTTATGTGCCTTTTGGCCCCTTTTTGGCCGGTGCGGGGCTGACGGCCATGGTGTTTGGCCCCGAGTCCATTCTGCGTTTTATCGGGTTGTAAGACGATGGCGGCGCTGCGTGTGGGATTGACAGGCGGGATTGGCAGCGGCAAAAGCACAGTCGCCAGGATGCTGGCAGATAGCGGCGCCGTGGTGATTGATTCCGATGCCATTGCGCGCCAGACCACGGCGTCGGGCGGGGCCGCCATAGCCCTGATCGCACAACAGTTTGGCGCCGGCTTCATCACGCCGGAGGGCGCCATGGACCGCGACAAAATGCGCCAGCTGGTTTTCAGTGATGCCGGTGCCAAGACCAGGCTGGAGGCCATTGTGCATCCGCTGGTCGGCGCGGAAACCGCTCGCCAGGCGGCACAGGCGGACAGTGCCTGCATCGTTTTTGATGTTCCTTTGCTGGTCGAGTCTGGCCGCTGGCGGCCACGACTGGACCGGGTGCTGGTGGTGGATTGCAGCGAGGAAACACAAATCAGCCGTGTGATGGCGCGTAACGGCTGGGCGCGCGAGGCGGTGGCGCAGGTCATGGCCGGTCAGGCCAGCCGCCAGCAGCGGTTGGCGGCCGCCGATGTCTGCATTTACAACGACGCGTCCATGTCCTTGCCGGCCTTGGCGCTGCTGGTGCGGCAATTGGCTCAGCGCTTCGGGCTATGATGGGCGAACAAACAACCCGCTGAAAAAGATATATCGCAGTGATTCTTTACGAGTATCCCTTCAACGAACGCATTCGCACCTATTTGCGCCTCGAGCATTTGTTTCACCGCCTGGGTGAACTGGCTGCGCGGGAGCATCCCACCGACCACCATTACGCCATCACCACGATTTTTGAGGTGATGGATGTGGCGGCCCGCGCGGATCTGAAGACCGATGTGCTCAAGGACCTCGACAAACAAAAACACGTGCTCAATGGTTATCGCGGCAACCCGGCGATTTCCGAAGCGGTGCTCGACGACGTCACTGCCCAGCTGGATGGTTGTTTTTCAGCCCTGAACACCCTGCCCGGAAAAGCCGGCCAATCCCTGACGGAAAACGACTGGCTGATGAGCATTCGCAGCCGCATCGGGATTCCCGGTGGCACTTGCGAATTTGATTTGCCAGCGTATTTCGCCTGGCAACACTTTGACGTGTCCACGCGCCAAAAGGATTTGCAGCGCTGGATCGCCACCCTGGTGCCGCTGGCCGAGTCGATCCGTATGTTGCTCAAATTGCTGCGTGATTCCGGCTCGCCGCAAAAAGTGGTGGCCACTGGCGGGCAGTACCAACAAACCCTGCCGCAAGGACGTACTTTCCAGTTGCTGCGCTTGCGCATCAACCCGGCCTTGGGGCTGATTCCCGAAATCAGCGGCAACCGCCTGATGGTTTCCGTCCGCATGATGCGCCACGAGAGCGACGACCGCTTGCATTCGGCAACGGACGACGCGGCCTTCGAGCTGACACTCTGTTCCTGAACCAAGCCCGCAGGCTTGTTGTAAGCTTGAGTTTCGATGATGAATTCAGAACCGCCAGAACCTCCAACGCCCAAAATCGTGGTGTGCCCCACCTGCAAGGGCCCCAGTGTGTACGCTCCCAGCAATCGTTTCCGTCCGTTTTGCTGTGAACGCTGCAAAAATATCGACCTGGGCGCCTGGGCCAGCGAAGACTTTCGCATGCCAGCCGATGCGCCACCGGATGACGAGGTGTTTGGGGATGCCAGACTGCAGTAGCTTGGCGTGCCGCATGCGGTGTTCAACCGCCTTAATAAAGGGAGGGGAAAACAATGAAAAACTGGATGATCCAGCCGCTCATGGCGATGAGCGCATCGGCCCTGTTGCTGGTAGGCGGCGCTGAAGCGCGCGCCCAGGCCTTAGAAGTGTTGAACCCGCCCACTCAAGTCAAAGCCGGTAAAAAACCAGCCAAAACCAAGGTGGCCGGACAAGGCAAAACCGCCAAGTTCATCCCCGGCTCGCAGGAAACCAAAAAGGAACGGTCGACGCGGCTCAAGCGTGAATGCAAGGGCCGCGTGAATGCCGGGGCCTGCGAAGGTTATACGGACTGAACCAGCGCGTAAGCGCTAAGAGCGAGCGGCCGCGCTGACGCGGCCGTGGTCAGGCAGATTCAGGCGGCGCTGGTGCCCAGCACCTGCTGCAGTTCGCCGTTCTGGTACATCTCCATCATGATGTCCGAGCCGCCTACAAATTCGCCTTTCACATACAGCTGGGGAATTGTGGGCCAGTTGCTGTATTCCTTGATGCCGTGGCGGATTTCTTCGTCTTCCAGCACGTTCACGGTGGCGGGTTTGGTCACGCCGCAAGCCTTGAGCACCTGAATCGCGCGGCCCGAAAAGCCGCACTGTGGGAACTGCGCTGTGCCTTTCATGAAGAGCACCACGTCATTGGCTTTGACGATCTGGTCTATGCGTTGCTGGGTAGCGTTCATTTCAGTTCCTTTGGAGGGGGCACGCGGTCACCGGTTCCACACCGGCCTGCGCCTGCCAACAGTCAATCAATAAATGGAAGTCAAAAGCAGGAAATCAATGCTTGATTATCCCGCTGTTTGTGGCGGGCTGCCGGCGTGGCCAGTCCAGCGACCGCCCGAACAACGGTTAATGCCGGCCAGGTCGGTCCGGTTTTGCACTTCAGTGAAGCCGTGTTGTGTCAGCAAAGCACACACGGCCTCGGCCTGGTCGTAACCATGTTCCAGCAGCAACCAGCCTTGCGGCAACAGGTGGGCGGTGGCTTGCGCAATGATGTGGCGGATATCGCTCAGGCCGTCGGGCCCGGCCGTCAGTGCCTGTAGCGGCTCATGGGCCAGGGCCGGCAAATGCGGGTCGGCGTCGGCCACATAAGGCGGGTTGCTGGCAATCAGGTGAAAGTGGCCGTCCACCTGGTCAAGCCAGCTGCCTTCGATGAAATGGATGGCCAACTGATGCTGGCTGGCGTTGGCGCGGGCCACGGCCAGGGCGTCCGTGCTGGTGTCCACCGCCGTGACGTCCAGGCTGGGCTGGCTGTTTTTCAGGGCCAGGGCAATCGCACCGCTGCCGGTGCCCAGGTCCAGCACGCGGGCCGCGGCCGGCAGGTCGGCCAGGCAATGCAGCGCCCACTCGACCAGGGTTTCGGTGTCGGGCCGCGGCACCAGCACGCGGGCATCCACCTGCAGCGTCATGCCGAAGAACTCCTTGCTGCCGACGATGTAGGCCAGCGGCTCGCCACTGGCGCGGCGCAGGCTGAGCTGTTGGAACTCTTGCGCGACTGCGTCCGGCAGCAGGTCTGTGTCATGTGCCAGCAGCCAGGCCCGGTCACTGTCCGGTTTGCCCAGTACGTGCAGCAGCAGCAACTGGGCGTCCAGGCGATCCAGTCCCAGGGTCTGGGCGGCGGTCAGCGCTTGTGTGCAGGTGAGGGTGGTCACAGGTGGGTGATTCGCTATAAAAATAGTAGCTGCTTGCGCCCGTTGAATAAGGGCTAGAGGCCAATTTAATGCATGAACAACCGGGATTCAACCGTTCAAGTCGGTTTCCAGCTCCGCCAGCAGTTCGGCGCCGCGCGCCACCTGCAGGGCGGTGACCACGTCGTCCAGGTCACCTTCCATGATGGCCAGCAGTTTGTACAGGGTCAGGTTGATGCGGTGGTCGGTCAGCCGGCCCTGGGGGAAGTTGTAGGTGCGTATGCGGTCGCTGCGGTCGCCGCTGCCGACCAGGCCCTTGCGCATGGCCGCGTCCTTGGCGGCGCGTTCGGAGCGGTCTTTTTCGTGGATGCGGGCGGTCAGCACTTTCAGCGCCTGGGCCTTGTTGCTGTGCTGGCTCCGGCCTTCCTGGCATTCGGCGACGATGCCGGTCGGGAGGTGGGTGATACGCACGGCCGAGTCGGTCTTGTTGATGTGCTGACCGCCGGCGCCGCTGGCGCGGTAAGTGTCTATGCGCAAGTCGGCCGGGTTGATCTTGATGGCCTCAAGTTCGTCGGGCTCGGGCAAGACCGCCACGGTGCAGGCGCTGGTGTGGATGCGGCCCTGGGTTTCGGTGGCCGGCACACGTTGTACGCGGTGCCCGCCCGACTCGAAACGCAGCTTGCCGTAAACGCCGGCACCCGTGTTGTCGGTGGCGCCGGCTATACGCAGCACCACCTCCTTGTAGCCGCCCAGCTCGCTCGACGATTCGCTGACAACCTCCACGGCCCAGCCTTTGCGTTCGGCGAAGCGGGTGTACATGCGAAACAAATCGCCCGCAAACAGCGCCGATTCGTCGCCGCCGGTGCCGGCGCGGATTTCGATAAAGGCCGGGCGGGCATCGTCCGGGTCCTTGGGGATCAGCATCAGCTGCAGGGCTTCGTCCAGGCTGGTGATGTCGGCCTCTGCCGCGGCGATTTCTTCCTCGGCCATGGCGGCCATCTCGGGGTCATCCTTGGCCTCGGCCAGCATGGCTTGTGCGCTGGCCAGGTCGGCCTCGCGCGCCGTCAGCCGCTGGTACTGGCCGACCACCACGCTGGCCTCGGCATGTTCACGCGTGAGGTTGCGAAAACGCTCCATGTTGCTGACCACGTCGCTGGCCGACAGCAAGGCATCCAGCTCATGCAGGCGGAAAATCTGGCGGTCCAGGGTTTGGCGGAGAAAGGGTTTCATCGGGAAAACGTCCGGGGGCAAAAACGGTGGGGACGGGCATCCGGCCAGGCCGGCGCCGCGGGAGCGGTCGACCTGACAAGCAGGTCCCGGCAGCGACGCTAACGCTCTTTGTTGGCTTTGGGCAGGCTGCCGCGCAAAAACAGGCGGGAGACGGTTTGTGCCGTGGCTTCGCGGCTGCCCGCATCACCGGCATGCAACTCGGCCAGGGTGCCGTGCAACATTTTTTGCGTCAGGCCGCGCGACAAGGCTTCGAGCACGGTGTCGACCGACTCGCCGCGCGCCAGCAGTTTTTTGGCGCGTGTGATTTCGGTCGCGCGCCACTCGTCGGTCTGCGCATTGAGCTGCTGGATCAGCGGCACGGTGCGCCTTTGGCCCATCCAGTGCATGAAGTTTTGCACGCCCGCATCGATGATGACCTCGGCCTGCGCCACGGCCGCCTGCCGGCTGTCCTTGCCGGTTTGCACCACGTGGGCCAGGTCGTCCACCGTGTACAGGTAGATATCGGGCAAGGCCTTGACCTCGGGCTCGATGTCGCGCGGCACGGCCAGGTCGACCATGAACATGGGCCGGTGTTTACGCAGCTTGACCGCGCGCTCCACCGCGCCCAGGCCGATGATGGGCAGGGTGCTGGCGGTGCAACTGATCACCGCGTCAAATTCGTGCAGGCGGCTGGGCAGGTCGGCCAGGCGCATGACTTCGGCGCCAAAACGGCTGGCGAGTTTTTCACCGCGCTCCAGGGTGCGGTTGGCCACCGTCATGGATTTGGGGTTTTTGGCGGCAAAGTGGGTGGCCGCAAGATCTATCATCTCGCCGGCACCGACAAACAAGATACGAATGTCGCTCAGGTTTTCAAACAGCTGGCCCGCCAGCCGCACCGAGGCGGCCGCCAGGCTGATGCTGTGTGCGCCTATCTCGGTGCTGGTGCGCACTTCCTTGGCTACGGCAAACGAGCGCTGGAACAACTGGTGCAAGGTAGAGCCCATGGCGCCCGCGTCTTCGGCGGCACGCACGGCATCTTTCATCTGGCCCAGAATCTGCGGCTCGCCCAGCACCATGGAGTCGAGTCCGCTGGCGACGCGAAACGCATGGCGCGCGGCCTGGTCGTTTTCCAGGGTGTAGGAATGGGAGCGCAGCAGGGCCGGCGAGACGCCGCCATGTTGCGCCAGCCATGCCAGCGTGTGCTCGAGGTCGGACCGCTCGCCGGCGCAATAAATCTCGGTGCGGTTGCAGGTCGACAGCAAGGTCGCCTCGGGCTGGCGCGCCAGGGAGGCGCGCAAGCCCGTCAAGGTCGGTGCGATCTGGTCGATGGCGAACGCAAAACGCCCGCGCAAATCGAGCGGTGCGGTGGTATGGTTGATGCCTAAGGCCCAGACTGACATCCTCCGATTATAAAATTGAAGAGAGGAGCCGGTGCTTACATTCTTTCAATCACCTTTGACGCCGGTCAAACCCTGGCGCGCCAGGCCTTTTCCCCCGCCGCTGCCATGACCGCACTCAACCTGACCAACCAATTGCTCAATTTCATGGCGCCGGCGGCGGTGGTCGCCTTGCTGGTGGTGCTGCTGAGTTGGGTGTTTTCTCAATTTTTTAGATCAAACAGGCCTCTGGCCCTTTCCCTGTGGGTGCAGGCAGCTATTGTTTTTGTAGTGTCTGTGGCGCTGTTGTTGGCCGGGCTGGTCTATTTTGGCCGCGACGGCAAGATGGCCAGTTATGCGCTGCTGGCGCTGGGCGCAGCGACTTGCCAGTGGGTGTTGCTGCGCGGCTGGAAGCGTTAACGCGCGGGCCGCGTCGCCGCCAGAGCCGGGTAAGAGGCGGGTAGGGTCGGCACAAGCGGCCAACATCAAGGTCGGCTAGCTGGGCCAGGCCGGACCGAGTCCGCGCTGGCTCAGGCCGCGGGCGAAAACAAGTCCACGCGGTCGGTGATGATGCCGTCGGTGCCGAGTTCGATCAGGTGCCGGGCCACCCATTCATCGTTGACGGTATAGCTCAAGGTGCGATAGCCAGCGCGCTGGGCCTGTGCCACCGTGGTGCGGTCCCACAGCGCGTAATTGCAGACGATAGCCACGCATTCGAGCCGGTGAGCGGTCTCCAGCCAACCTTTATGCAGGGTGTCGAGCAACAGGCCGCGCGGCATTTGCGGCTGGGTTTCCTGGGCGCCTTCCAGCGCTTCAACGCTAAAGGAGGTCAGCAACGGCGGCACCTCGGTGTTTTTCCAAAGCCTGGCCGCATGCGCGGCTACCACCTCCCCGGTGTGCCGTTCAACACCAGGCGTGGGCTTGATCTCGATATTGAGGAAATAGCCGTTGTGCAGGCAGTAGCGTGCAATGCTCTCGAAACTCGACAGCGGCTCGCCGGCATGCGCGCGCGAGTGCCAGCTACCGGCGTCGAGTTGCGACAGTTGGCTCCAGGGCAGCGCGCCGCCCGTGCCCCTGCCCGTCGTTGTGCGTTCCAGCGTGGCGTCATGCAACAGAAACGGCACGCCGTCGGCACTCGAGTTTTACATCGCACTCAAACATGCGGTAGCCGTGGCTGGCGCCCAGTTTGAAAGCGGTCAGGGTGTTTTCCGGCGCCAGCTTGCCGGCGCCGCGGTGGGCGATCCAGCGTGGATAGGGCCAGGGTTTTATGGGCGACGGCATCATGGCTTTCCTCTGAAATTACAGCCGTTTCCCGCTTTCGGCGTCAAACCAGTGCAGCCGGTCGGTACGCGGTGCCACAAGGATGGTTGCACCTATCTCCGGCACGGCCTGGTGTTCATCGGTGCGCACGATCAGGAACTCATCGCCGAAACGGCAATACACCAGGCGCTCGGCGCCCAGCATTTCCAGCGCATCCACCTGCACGGCCCAACCGGTGGCGCCGATCTGCAGGTGTTCCGGCCGAATGCCCAGGATGGTGCCGGGCTGGCCGCCGAAGTCGGCATTGGGCGCATGGAGGAGCAGGTTCATGGGCGGCGAACCCATGAAGCTGGCGACAAAGGTGGTCGCCGGCCGGTTGTAAACCTCTTCCGGCGTGCCGAACTGCTCCATGCGACCGGCGTTCATGACAATCATGCGCTGCGCCAGGGTCATGGCCTCGACCTGGTCGTGGGTCACGAACAGCGAGGTGATGCCGAGTTCGCGGTGCAGCTTCTGGATTTCCAGGCGGGTTTGCACGCGCAGCTTGGCGTCCAGGTTGGACAGCGGTTCATCGAACAGGAAGACCTGGGGCTGGCGCACGATGGCACGGCCCATGGCCACACGCTGGCGCTGGCCGCCCGAAAGCTGGCGCGGCTTGCGGTCTAGCAGGTGCGACAGCTCCAGGATCTTGGCGGCCTTGTCCACGCGGGCCTTGATCTCGTCCTTGGGCACCTTGGCGATCTTCAGGCCATAGGCCATGTTTTCGAAGTTCGTCATGTGCGGGTAGAGCGCGTAGTTCTGGAACACCATGGCGATGTCGCGCTCGGCCGGTTCGAGGTTGTTCACCACGCGGTCGCCGATGCAGATGTCGCCGCCGGAAATTTCTTCCAGGCCGGCGATCATGCGAAGCAGGGTGGACTTGCCGCAGCCCGAGGGGCCGACGATGACGATGAATTCACGGTCTGCGATTTCAGCATTCACGCCGTGGATCACGGGCACGGCGGTCTTGCCGGTACCGTAGCGCTTGACGACGTTTTTCAGGGAAATGGATGCCATAGGAGTATTCGTTCAATAGGTCAAAAGAGGGTGGATGCGGCTTATTTCTCGGTATCGACCAAGCCTTTGACAAACCACTTCTGCATCAGGATCACCACGGCCGTGGGCGGCAACATGGCCAGGATGGCGGTGGCCATGGCGATGTTCCAGTCGATGGCGGCTTCGCCGCCACCGGCAACCATGCGCTTGATGCCGATCACCACCGGGTACATGTCTTCGCTGGTGGTCATGAGCAGCGGCCACAGGTACTGGTTCCAGCCGTAGATGAACTGGATCACGAACAGCGCCGCGATCGAGGTCTTGGACAGCGGCACCAGGATGTCCTTGAAGAAGCGCATGGGGCCGGCGCCGTCCATGCGCGCAGCCTCCACCAGCTCGTCCGGCACCGTCAGGAAGAACTGGCGGAACAGGAAGGTGGCGGTGGCCGAAGCGATCAACGGCAGCGTCAGGCCGGCGTAGCTGTTGAGCATGCCGAGTTCGGCCACCACCTTGTAGGTGGGCAAAATCCGCACTTCCACGGGCAGCATCAGGGTCACAAAAATGGCCCAGAAGCAGAACATCTTGAAGGGAAAGCGGAAGTACACGATGGCGAACGCCGACAGCAGCGAGATCGCGATCTTGCCCACGGTGATCACCATGGCGGTCACAAAGCTGACCCACATCATGTGCGCCACCGTGGTGTTGGAGCCGAGCTTGCCCGAACCCAGCAGGGCCGCCTTGTAGCTCTCCCACAGGTTGGTACCGGGCAGCAGCGGCATGGGCGCCTGGACGATGGCATCGGGCGTGTGGGTCGAGGCAATGAAGGCCAGGTACAGCGGAAAGGCCACCACCAGCACGCCGAGAATCATGACGGCGTGGGACAGGATGGTGAGCCAGGGGCGGCGGTCAACCATGGACGGGCTCCAGATTCACAAAACAAAACGAGGCACAACGCATCAGTACTGCACCTTTTTCTCGACGTAGCGGAATTGCACGACGGTCAGTGCCACCACGATAATCATCAGGATCACCGACTGTGCGGCCGAGCCGCCCAGGTCCAGCGCCTTGAAGCCGTCCTGGTAGACCTTGTAGACCAGGATCGAGGTCGACTGGCCAGGGCCGCCAGCGGTGGTGGAGTCGATGATGCCGAAGGTGTCGAAGAAGGCGTAGACGATGTTGATCACCAGCAGGAAAAAGGTGGTCGGCGACAGCAGCGGCAGCTGGATGTTCCAGAAGCGCCGCCACGGGCCGGCACCGTCGATGGAGGCAGCCTCGATCAGCGACTTGGGGATGGATTGCAGGCCGGCCAGGAAGAACAGGAAGTTGTACGAAATCTGTTTCCAGACCGAGGCGACCACGATGAGCGTCATGGCCTGGCTTTCGTTCATCTGGTAGTTCCAGTCCACGCCGAGGGCGCGCAGGCCAAAGGTCGCCACCCCGATGGAGGGTGAAAAAATGAACACCCACAACACGCCGGCGATCACCGGCGCTACGGCGTAGGGCAGGATCAGCAAGGTCTTGTAGATCATGGCGCCGCGCACAATGCGGTCGGCAAAAATGGCCAGCACCAGCGAGATGCTGATGCCCAACACGGCAACCAGCACCGAGAACCAGGCGGTGGTCTTGAACGACGCCAGGTAAGTGGGGTCATTCCACAAGTGACGGAAGTTGTCGAGGCCGACCCATTCGGTGGACAGTCCAAAGGCATCCTGCACCTGCAGGGACTGCAGGATCGCCTGGCTGGCGGGCCAGAAAAAGAAGACGCCTATGATGACGAGCTGCGGCATGAGCAATGCCCAGGGCAGCCATTGGGAGCGGAAAAGTACGCGTTTTTCCATGGAGATTCACAATAAAACAACCGCCGGAGCCCTTGTGAGGCCCGGCGGATGAGGGGGGTGGGCCGGCGCACAAACGCGACTCCAAATGCAAAAAAGTGGCGCAATGCCACACGAAGTGGCGCTATTGTGCCTTAGCCCAGACCCCGGGTTTTTCAGCCCCAGGGTCTGCTGGCCGCTTATTTGCCCTTGTTGGCGCGTTCGAAGCGCACCAGCAGTTCGTCGCCGCGTTTCACGACGGCGTCCAGGGCGGTCTTGGCCGACTGCTTGCCCGACCACACCGATTCGAGTTCTTCGTCCTCGATGGTGCGGATCTGAACGTAATTGCCCAGGCGGATACCGCGCGAGTTGTCGGTCACCTTGCGAATCATCTGCGTGACGGCCGTGTCGGTGCCGGGGTTCTTTTGGTAGAAGCCCGATTTTTCGGTCAGGTCGTAGGCCGCCATGGTGACAGGCAGGTAGCCCGTGCGTTGGTGGCTGGCCGACTGCACCTTGGTTTGCGACAGGAATTCGAAGAACTTGGCCACGCCCTTGTACTCGGCGGGCTTCTTGCCGGCCATGACCCACAGCGATGCGCCACCGATCACGGTGTTTTGCGGCGCGCCCTTGACGTCGGGGTAGTAGGGCAGGGGTGCCAGGCCGTAGGCGAACTTGGCGTTCTTGGCGACATCGCCGTAATAACCCGAAGAGGTCTGGATCATCGCGCATTCGCCAGCGGTGAACGAGGCTTGTGGCAGTGCGCCGCGGCCTTTGTAGACGAATTCGCCAGCGGCGGCGGCTTTGGCCAGGTTGTCGATGTGGCGCACGTGCAGCGGCGAGTTGATCTTCAGGCGCGCGGCATAACCGTCCTTGCCCAGGCCGTTCTGGTGGGTGGCGAACTCGACGTTGTGCCAGGTCGAGAAGCTTTCCAGCTGGGTCCAGCCCTGCCAGGCCAGGGTCATGGGGCAGCTGTGGCCGCTGGCCTTGAGCTTTTTGGCAGCCTCGAACACTTCAGGCCAGGTGGCGGGGGCTTTGTCCGCGTTCAGGCCGGCCTTCTTGAAGGCGTCCTTGTTGTAGTAGAAGATGGTGGTCGAGCTGTTGAACGGAAAGCTCAGCATCTGGCCGTTGGGGGCGGTGTAATAACCGGCCACGGCGGGGATGTAGCCCTTGGGGTCGAACGCCACGCCGGCCTCGGTCATGATCTTGCCCACGGGCACGGTGGCGCCCTTGCTGGCCATCATGGTGGCCGTGCCCACTTCAAACACCTGCAGGATGTGCGGCGCATTGCCCGAGCGGAAGGCGGCAACCGCCGCCGTCATGTTCTCGTCGTACGTGCCCTTGTAGGTCGGTACAACCTTGAATTCCTTCTGGCTTTCGTTGAACTGCTTGGCCAGGTCGCTCACCCACTCGTTGTTCACGGCGGTCATGGAATGCCACCACTGGATTTCGGTTTGGGCCTGGCTGGCCAGCGGCAGGGCCAGAGCGCAAACGGCAAGCGCTGCTACTGAAAAACGGTTCTTCATGAAAACTCCTTATTTTTGATGACGGTCAGTCTAGACGCCGATTGTGACAAAGTAATTTACGCGAGCCGGCACGGGTTTAGCTAGCGGGATTTCCATGAGGCCGGTCGGGGCCGTCAGGATAATGCTGCGCTGCGGTAACATAGGCCCACAGCACGCATGGCAGCTGACCACGGCTGAATTTTCCCCACGATGAACGCCCCAGACACCCTCCAAGAATTGACTGTTTCCGCCTCCGACGTGAGTCCTGAGGCGGCGCACGGGCAAGCCCGTATCCGCGAAATCCCCTACAACTACACCTCGTTTTCCGACCGCGAGATCGTGATTCGCTTGCTGGGCACCCGTGCCTGGGACTTGCTGAACCTGCTGCGCGAGGAGCGCCGTACCGGCCGTTCGGCCCGCATGTTGTACGAGGTGCTGGGCGACGTCTGGGTGGTGCAACGTAACCCCTACCTGCAGGACGACCTGCTGGACAACCCCAAGCGCCGCAAGCTGCTGGTCGAGGCCTTGCAGCACCGGCTTGGTGAAGTCGAAAAACGCCGCACACCCGAAGCCGACCGCCAGCGCGACGCCATCGTCGGCGAGTTGCTGGATGCCGCCAGGGGCGCGGTGAGCCGCTTTTCCACCTCCTTCGAGGAGATGGCCGACCTGCGCCGCCAGACCGCACGCAAGCTGGGCAAGTTCACACTCAAGGACAACATCAAGTTTGACGGGCTGTCGCGCGTGTCGCATGTGACGGACGCCACCGACTGGCGCGTCGAATACCCGTTTGTGGTGTTGACGCCGGACACCGAGGTCGAAATGGCCGGCCTGGTCAAGGGTTGTATCGAGCTCGGGCTGACGATTATTCCGCGCGGCGGCGGCACCGGTTACACCGGCGGCGCGATTCCGCTGAGCTGGAAGTCGGCCGTCATCAACACCGAAAAACTGGAGGCCATGACCGAGGTCGAACAGGTGGCCTTGCCCGGTCTGGACCAGCCCGTCGCGACGGTCTGGACCGAAGCCGGTGTGGTGACCCAGCGTGTGGCCGATGCGGCCGAACGCGGCGGGTTTGTCTTTGCGGTGGACCCGACCTCGGCCGAGGCCTCCTGCATAGGCGGCAACATCGCCATGAACGCCGGCGGCAAAAAAGCGGTGCTCTGGGGCACGGCCCTGGACAACCTGGCCTCCTGGCGCATGGTGACGCCCGAGGCGCAGTGGCTGGAAGTCACACGTCTGAACCACAACCTGGGCAAGATTCACGACGCCGAGCTGGCCAGCTTTGAGCTGAAATATTTCGAAGCCGACGGCAAGACCCTGGTGCGCACCGAACGCCTGGACATTCCCGGAAAAACCTTCCGCAAGGAAGGCCTGGGCAAGGATGTGACCGACAAGTTTTTGAGCGGCCTGCCCGGCATCCAGAAGGAAGGCTGTGACGGCCTGATCACCAGCGCGCGCTGGATTGTGCACCGCATGCCGGCGCACACCCGCACGGTTTGCCTGGAATTTTTCGGCAATGCCAAGGACGCGGTCCCCAGCATCGTCGAGATCAAGGACTTCATGTTTGCCGAGCAAAAGCGCGGCGGCGCCATCCTCGCGGGCCTGGAGCATCTGGATGACCGCTACCTGAAGGCGGTCGGTTATGCGACCAAGTCCAAGACCCACGGCGGCCTGCCGAAAATGGTCTTGTTTGGCGACATTGCCGGCGACGATGCCGACGTGGTGGCGCGTGCGACCAGCGAGGTGGTGCGGATTGCCAATTCGCGCCGTGGTGAAGGTTTTATCGCCATCAGCCCGGACGCGCGCAAAAAGTTCTGGCTGGACCGCAAACGCACGGCCGCCATTTCGCGGCACACCAACGCCTTCAAGATCAATGAAGACGTGGTGATTCCGCTGCCGCGCATGGCCGAATACACCGACGGCATCGAACGTATCAACATCGAGCTGAGCCTGGCCAACAAGATCAAGCTCTGCGACGCGCTGGAGGCTTTTTTCCTCAAGGGAAATTTGCCCCTGGGCAAGTCGGACGACGCCGGCGACATCCCTTCGGCCGAGTTGCTGGAAGACCGGGTCGCCCAGGCGGTGGCGCTGCTTGGTGAGGTGCGGGCTTTGTGGTCGGGCTGGTTGCTGGACAGCAATGCCTTGTTCCCGCAACTGCAGGACCATACCCTGCGCGCCAGCTGGAAAACCCAGCTGCGTGCGCCGCTGCAAACGATTTTCTCGGGCGCCGCGTTTGTGCCGATTCTGGAGGCCTGCACCGCGATTCACAAACAGGTGCTCAAGGGCCGGGTCTGGGCCGCCCTGCACATGCACGCCGGTGACGGCAATGTGCACACCAACCTGCCGGTCAACAGCGACGACTACGACATGTTGCAAACCGCGCACCAGGCGGTGGCCCGCATCATGGTGCTGGCGCGTTCGCTGGACGGCGTGATTTCCGGTGAACACGGCATTGGCATCACCAAGCTGGAGTTTTTGACCGATGACGAACTCCAGCCTTTCGCCGACTACAAGCTCAGGGTGGACCCCGAGGGGCGTTTCAACAAAGGCAAGTTGCTACGAAATAAAGAGCTTCTCGCGCCCACCGGTATTGGGCTGGAGGCCAAAAAGGCTTATAAAAATGGCCCGGTCGAGGCACTGTTCGCCGATTTGACCAACGCCTACACGCCCAGCTTCGGCCTGATGGGCCATGAGTCGCTGATCATGCAGCAGTCCGACATAGGCGCCATCGCCGACAGCGTGAAAGACTGCCTGCGCTGCGGCAAATGCAAACCGGTGTGCGCCACCCATGTGCCGCGCGCCAACCTGCTGTACAGCCCGCGCAACAAAATTCTGGCGACCTCCTTGCTGGTCGAAGCCTTTTTGTACGAAGAGCAGACCCGGCGCGGCATCAGCATCAAACACTGGGAAGAGTTCGAGGACGTGGCCGACCATTGCACGGTTTGCCACAAGTGCCTGAGCCCGTGCCCGGTGGACATCGACTTTGGCGATGTCTCCATGAACATGCGCAACCTGCTGCGCAAGATGGGGAAAAAATCCTTCCGCCCCGGCAACGCGGCGGCCATGTTTTTCCTGAATGCCACTAGCCCGCAAACCATCAAGTTCATGCGCGGTGCGATGGTCGATGTCGGCTTCAAGGCCCAACGCGCCGCCAACGATGTGTTGCGTGCCTTGACCCGCAGGCAGACCGCCAAACCGCCGGCCAGCGTGGGCCGGGCGCCGGTCAAAGAGCAGGTGATTCACTTCATCAACAAAAAAATGCCAGGCGGCCTGCCCAAAAAAACCGCCCGTGCGCTGCTGGACATCGAGGACAAGGACTACGTTCCCATCATCCGCAATCCGGCCACCACCACCTCGGAAACCGAAGCGGTGTTTTATTTCCCCGGTTGCGGCTCCGAGCGCCTGTTTTCGCAAGTGGGTCTGGCGACCCAGGCCATGCTTTGGCATGCCGGCGTGCAGACCGTGTTGCCGCCGGGCTACCTGTGCTGCGGTTACCCGCAAAAGGGCAGCGGTCAGTTCGACAAGGCCGAAAAAATCATCACCGATAACCGGGTGTTGTTTCATCGCGTGGCCAACACGCTGAACTACCTGGACATCAAGACGGTGGTAGTGAGCTGCGGCACCTGTTATGACCAGTTGCAGGGTTATGAGTTCGAGAAGATATTCCCCGGTTGCCGCATCATCGACATCCACGAATACCTGCTCGAGAAAAGCATCACGCTGAAAACCGATCAGCCGGGCCAGGGCTATCTGTACCACGACCCCTGCCACAGCCCCATGAAGCTGCAGGAGCCGATGAAAACCGTCAAGGCCTTGCTCGGCGACCAGGTGCTCAAGTCGGAGCGTTGCTGCGGCGAATCGGGCACCCTGGGCGTCACGAGGCCGGACATCTCGACGCAAATCCGCTTTCGCAAGGAAGAAGAGCTGCAAAAAGACGAAGCCAGGCTGCGTGCCAGCGGTGCTGTCGGCGAGAGCGGCAACGTCAAGATCCTGACCAGCTGCCCGAGCTGCCTGCAAGGCTTGTCACGCTTCGGCAATGACTTGCAAAACGGTTTGCTGGAGGCCGACTACATCGTGGTCGAGATGGCCAACCAGATCCTGGGCAAGGAATGGCTGCCGACCTATGTAGCAGCGGCCAACCACGGCGGCATCGAGCGGGTGCTGGTTTAACCCGGCCTTCACCGGGCCCGTCCGCCGCCTATGGGCGGCGGACGGGCACCCACGGCCAACATGGGTTTTGCAAATCAGCCGAATCAGGGCAAACTGGCCCTGGCCGCGTTTTATTCATTTTCAAAGAATCGATTCACCACCATGGCAGGTCTTCAGCCCGGGACACCCACTCCCACCGCATTGACGGTGCACACCCAGTCGCGGGTGCTGGAAATTGCTTTTTCCGATGGCGCCGAGTTCAAGATTCCGTTTGAGCTGATGCGGGTGTATTCCCCCTCGGCCGAAGTCCAGGGCCATGGCCCCGGCCAGGAAGTGCTGCAGACCGGCAAACGCGAGGTCAACGTGGTTGAGCTGGAGCCGATCGGCAACTATGCGGTCAAGCCGGTTTTTTCCGATGGCCACGAAAGCGGCATTTTTTCCTGGGACTACCTGTATTTCCTGGGCGCCGAGCAGCCGCGTTTGTGGGCCGAGTACCTGCAGCGCCTGGAGGCGGCCGGCATGTTGCGTGATGCACCCATGGTGGCGGCCGCCGGCCACGCCTGCAGCAGCCACTGACATTCGTTTGCACCGTCCCCGGGCGCGCTATCAAATTTATAGCTTGCCACACCGTATCAGCGGGCGGCGGTGTTGTTTTTCAACATAAATCAGGGGCAATGTCCTAGGTGAGGACAGGGTTGTCTCTTGAATTGGCGGTTTTCGCCTCTAGCATTGGCTTATGACAAGTACCCATTTTGGCTTTGAGTCTGTTGACGAAAAGGAAAAGGCGGGCCGCGTGCGCGGCGTGTTTGATTCGGTTGCGTCCAAATACGACGTGATGAACGACCTGATGTCCATGGGGCTGCATCGCGTCTGGAAGGCCTACACGGTGATGGTGGCCGACGTCAAGGAAGGCCAGCGCGTGCTGGACATCGCCGGCGGCACCGGCGACTTGGCGCTGGCGTTTTCGTCCAAGGTGGGCGCCAGTGGTTGTGTGGTGCACACCGACATCAACGAAGCCATGTTGCGCGAAGGCCGAGACCGGTTGCTGGATGCCGGCAAGGTCTTGCCGACCACGGTCTGTGATGCCGAACACCTGCCTTTTCCCGATGCCAGTTTTGACCTGGTGACCGTGGCCTTTGGTTTGCGCAACATGACACACAAGGACCAGGCCCTGCAGGAAATGAACCGTGTGCTCAAGCCCGGTGGCAAGTTGCTGGTGCTGGAGTTTTCCAAAATTGCCAAGCCGCTGGAAAAAGCCTACGACTGGTATTCGTTCAAGGTCCTGCCCACCTTGGGCAAACTGGTGGCCAACGACGACTCCAGTTATCGCTACCTGGCGGAGTCGATTCGCATGCATCCGGGACAGGAAGAATTAAAAGCCCTTATGCACAAAGGTGGTTTTGGGCATGTGGACTATCACAACCTCACCGGCGGGGTGGTGGCATTGCATGTTGGAATCAAGTGTTGAGTTTTGTTTAATCAGAGGAGACGTTATGAAACTTTGGTCTGCGATTTTGGCGGCTGTATTGACCGCTACCATGCTCTTGGCCTATGCGCCTGCGGAAGCCAAACGCATGGGCGGCGGCGGCTCGGTGGGCCGGCAATCGTCCAATGTCACGCAGCGCCAGGCAACGCCGCCAGCGCAGGCACCGGCCAACGCCGGCGCTGCCGCCGCGGCGCCTAAAAAGCCTTGGGGCGCGATGCTGGGTGGTTTGGCCGCAGGTCTGGGTCTGGCCTGGCTGGCTTCGTCACTGGGTCTGGGCGGCGCTTTTGGTCAGATCATCATGTTTGCCTTGCTGGCCCTGGTGGTGATGGTGGTGGTTGGTTTTGTGATGCGCAGGCTCAAGGCCGGCAACGGCCAGGGCCAAGGTTCGGCGCCTTATGCCTTCCAGGGGGCGGGCAATGCGAGCACGCCGCGCAACTACAACCCTGAAAACGTCGGCAACGACGCCTCGGCCCGGCCCTGGGAGCGCAACACCACGGCCTTTGAATCCAACACGCCAGCCGCTGGCGCTTCGGTGATCGGCTCCTCGCTGATTGGTTCGCAGTCCTGGGGTGTGCCCGCAGGTTTTGATGCAGAAGGCTTCCTGAAGGCTTGCAAGACCAACTTTGTGACCTTGCAAGACGCCTGGGACCGTTCCGACGTCACCAGCCTGCGCGCCATGATGACCGACGAAATGCTGACCCAGATCAAGGCCCAGCTGGCTGACCGCGAATCACACACCGGTGGCACGGCCAACAAGACCGATGTGGTCATGCTGGACGCCAAGCTCTTGGGTATTGAAGAGCTCAGCGATGTCTACATGGCCAGCGTGGAGTTCTCCGGCATGATCCGCGAAGACGCGTCGGCTGGCGCCAGCCCCTTCCGCGAAGTCTGGAACATGACCAAACCTCGCAGCGGCGGCGGCTGGCTTGTCGCTGGCGTTCAGGCCCTTCAATAAGCCCCCACGTTCGCGCACTGCGCCTGCGGACCGGCGAAGCCGGATCCGCGGCGCCTGCTGAACTAAAGCCCCTTCAATCGTTTGACCGATGGAGGGGCTTTCTTCAATCTGCTGCAAAATCGGGGACGTATGAATAACACGTCCCCTTTTTCTTTTCTGCAATCCCTGGCCACCCGTTTTCAACCGCCCGCCTGGGTGGTGGATGAGGGCCAGCAAAAACTTGTCCTGTTCCTGAACCATGTGTTGATGCAGGAAAAAGAGGCGCAAAACCGCCTCTTGCGCAAAAAAGGCAGCGTGATCCATGTGCGTTGGGGCGTGTTTGCGCTGGACCTGCTGATCACACCGGCGGGCCTGGTGGACCGCGCACCAGCGGCGTCCAAACCCGACCTGCTGTTGGCCGTGGTGGCCGAGTCCCCCGCCGTGGTGGTGCAGTCGGTGCTGGCCGGCAAGGCGCCGCCCGTCAAGATCGAAGGGGATGTGCAACTGGCCGCCGAAGTCGCCTGGCTGGCCGACAACTTGCGTTGGGATGTGGAAGAAGACCTGTCGCGCCTGATCGGCGACGTGCCGGCCCACACCCTTTCCAACCTGGCACGCCAGGCACTGGCCGGTCTGCGGCAGTTTCTGGCCCAGGCGCCGTCGTCGTCCACATCGGTGTCGGCCTCGACCCCCCCGGAGCCGCCAAAGGCCGCTTCATGAGCCGCCTCTTCAGGGGCGTTTTTATCGTCTGGACGGTGCTGCGTTTTGGTTTGGACGAGCTGGTGCTGTCCAGTTTCGAAAAGCCCTGGATACGGCGGCTGACGCGTGTGGTGTCCATGGGCCGCAACCTCAAGGCGCCGCGTGGCGAGCGTTTGCGCGAAGCACTGGAAAGCCTGGGGCCGATTTTTGTCAAGTTCGGCCAGGTCATGTCGACCCGTCGCGACTTGCTGCCGCCCGATATTTCCAACGAACTGGCCAAGCTGCAGGACCGGGTGCCGCCGTTTGACTCGGCCGTGGCGATGGCCATCATTGAAAAAGCCTTTGGAAGGCCGGTCGATCAGATTTTTGCCACCTTTGAACGCGAACCCGTGGCCAGTGCCTCGATTGCGCAGGTGCACTTTGCGACCTTGCCCAATGGCCGCGAGGTGGCGGTCAAGGTCTTGCGTCCCAACATGTTGCCGGCGATTGAAAAAGACCTGGCCTTGATGCGCATGATGGCCGGCTGGATCGAAGGCATGTCGGCCGATGGCAAACGCCTCAAGCCGCGCGAAGTGGTGGCCGAGTTTGACAAATACCTGCATGACGAACTGGACTTGTTGCGCGAGGCCGCCAACGCGGCCCAACTGCGCCGCAACATGCAGAATCTCAACCTGGTGCTGATCCCGGAGATGATCTGGGACTTCTGTATGCCCGACGTGATGGTGATGGAACGTATGTACGGCGTACCCATAGGCCAGGCCGAGCGCCTGCGCGATGCCGGTGTGGACATGAAAAAGCTGGCGCGTGACGGCGTCACCATCTTCTTCACGCAAGTCTTTCGCGATGGTTTTTTCCATGCCGACATGCACCCCGGCAATATCCAGGTCAGCCTGGATGCCGCCACCTTCGGGCGTTATATCTCGCTGGACTTTGGCATTGTGGGCACGCTCACCGAGGTGGACAAAGAGTACCTGGCGCAGAACTTCAGCGCGTTTTTCCAGCGCGACTACAAACGTGTGGCCGAGCTGCACCTGGAGTCCGGCTGGGTGCCGCCCAGCACACGGGTCGACGAACTCGAGGCCGCGATACGTGCCTGTTGCGAGCCTTATTTCGACCGACCGCTCAAGGAGATATCACTGGGCATGGTGTTGATGCGTCTGTTCCAGACCTCGCGGCGTTTCCAGGTGGAGATCCAGCCGCAACTGGTGTTGCTGCAAAAAACCCTGCTCAACATCGAAGGCCTGGGCCGCGAGTTGGATCCCGAACTCGACCTGTGGAGCACGGCCAAGCCGTTTCTGGAGACCTGGATGCTGGAGCAGGTCGGCCCCGATAAATTGCTGGAGCAACTCAAGGCCGAGGCCCCGACCTACGCCAAGCTGCTGCCCATGTTGCCGCGCCTGTTGCAGCAATACCTGAAAGGCCAGACAGGCAGCAACCACCGGGATCTCCAGGACCTGCTGCAGGAACAGCGCCGCACCAACAAGTTGCTGCAAAGCCTGATCTACGGCGGCCTGGGTTTTGCCTTGGGCCTGCTGGCCATGCAACTGGTGCTGCGTATCCGGCTTTTTTGAGGCTGGGAAAGTGGGGATGAAAATGTGGGGATAATCACGCAGTCTTGAGGAGGCCGCTTTGCTTTTAACCCTGGTTTTCGTCTATTTACTGATCACCATCATCATTGGCTTGTACGCCGCCAGGCGCGTTAAAAACACGTCGGACTATGCCGTGGCCGGGCGCAACCTGCCGCTGGTCATGATTGTGACCACGACGTTCGCCACCTGGTTTGGCTCCGAAACCGTGCTGGGCATCCCGGCCAAGTTTGTCAGCCATGGCCTGAACGGCGTGGTGGAAGACCCCTTTGGCGCCGGCACCTGTTTGATTCTGGTAGGCCTGTTTTTTGCCGGCAAGCTCTACAAGATGTCCTTGCTGACCATCAGCGACTATTACCGCGAGCGTTACGGCCGCCTCATCGAGGTGGCGTGTTCCGTCATCATCATGGTCAGCTACCTCGGCTGGGTGGCGGCCCAGGTCGCCGCGCTGGGGCTGGTGTTCAACCTCCTGTCGGGCGGCGCCATCAGCCCCACGACCGGCATGCTCATAGGCACGGCCTCGGTGCTGGCCTACACCTTGTTTGGCGGCATGTGGTCGGTGGCGGTGACCGACTTCATCCAGATGATTGTGCTGGTGGTGGGCCTGGCCGTGCTGGCCGTGTTTGCCGGCAACCAGGCCGGCGGCGCCGACAAGGTCATCGCCCTGGCCACCAGCCAGGACCTGTTCCGCTTCTGGCCCGAACCCCAGCTCAAGGACATGGTGTTTTTCTTTGCCGCGGCCATCACCATGATGTTCGGCTCGATTCCGCAGCAGGACGTTTTTCAGCGTGTGATGTCCGCCAACAGCCACAGCGCCGCCACCAAGGGGCCGGTCATAGGCGGTGTGTGCTACATCCTGTTTGCCTTTGTGCCCATGTTCCTGGTGGCCAGCGCCCTGATCATCATGCCGGAGCAGACGGCCCTCCTGCTCAAGGACGATCCGCAAAAAATCCTGCCGACCCTGGTGCTGGAAAAAATGCCTTTTGTGATGCAGGTGCTGTTTTTCGGCGCCTTGTTGTCGGCCATCAAGTCCACCGCGTCGGCGACCTTGCTGGCGCCCAGCGTGACGTTTGTCGAGAACATCTGGCGCCAGTTCAAGCCGCGCATGAGCGACAAACGTGAGCTCAAACTGATGCGGGCCACGGTGCTGGTGTTCAGTTGCCTGGTGGTCACCTATGCCATCGCCATGCGGGGCACCTCGATTTACGAGATGGTGTCGGGTGCCTACCAGGTGCCCCTGGTCGGCGCGTTTGTGCCGCTGGTGGCCGGCTTGTACTGGAAAAAAGCCAGCACCCAGGGCGCGATTTTCTCGGTGGTGTGCGGCATAGGCGTCTGGCTGTTGTTCACTTTTTCCACGCTGGGTCAGGAGTTTCCGGCCCAGCTGGCCGGTGTGCTGGCCGCCACCCTGGGCATGCTGGTGGGCTCCTTGACCCCGCAAACCATTGAAAACAACCGTGGTCTGCACCGCCGGCTGTCTACCGAAGGCTGATCACCGCGCTGCCAGGGTGGGAGTGGCCTAACGCCTATAATTGAAGGTTTTGCATCCTGCGGGTTCCGTGGGGTAAAACAGCAGCGACCAAACCTCTACCACCATGCCAATCTACGCTTACAAATGCGAGTCCTGCGGGCATTCCAAGGACGTTTTGCAAAAAATGTCCGATGCGCCCCTGACGGACTGCCCCCAGTGCGGTGCACCCGCTTTCAAAAAGCAGCTGACTGCCGCCGGTTTCCAGCTCAAGGGTTCGGGCTGGTATGTGACCGATTTCCGCGGTGGCGGTGGTGCCACGGCGGTTCCGCCCGTGAGTGGTTCGGACACGTCGGCTGCCAGCAGCACGGCAGACAGCAAGCCGGCGGCGTCCACAGCCCCAACGACAGCGGCTCCGGCCCCGGCGGCTGCGAGCACCTCACCGGCGAGCGGCTCCGCCGCCCCTAGCAAGGCGAGCTGATGGCCGCCATACGTCGATGGCTGCTGGCCGGGCTGCTGGTTCTGGTGCCGCTGGCCGTCACCGTATGGCTGCTGAACTGGGTCATAGGCACGCTGGACCAGACGCTGCAAATCCTGCCGGTCGGCTGGCACCCGGACAAATTGCTGGGTGTGCATATTCCGGGTTTCGGCGTGTTGCTGGCCCTGGCCATCGTGTTGTCGATTGGTGCCATTGCCAGCAATTTCCTGGGCAAAAAACTCGTGCGCTGGTGGGATGCGCTGCTCAGCCGCATTCCCATCGTCCGGTCGATTTATTCCAGCGTCAAGCAGGTGTCCGACACCTTGTTTTCCGAAAACGGCAATGCGTTTCGCAAGGCGCTGCTGGTGCAGTGGCCGCGTGAAGGGGTCTGGACCATTGCCTTCCAGACCGGTATGCCGGGCGGTGATGTGGCCAACCACCTGCCGAATGATTACCTGAGCATTTATGTCCCGACCACGCCCAACCCGACCGGCGGCTATTTCGTTATGCTTCGAAAAGCCGACTGCATCGAGCTCCAGATGAGCGTGGACGAAGCCCTGACCTACGTGATCTCCATGGGTGTGGTGGTGCCAGGCAGCGCCGCCAACTACAAACCGAAATAATTTCTCCTCCGCAGCGCGCGAGCGCTCACAAGTACAAGCGACCTATTTATGACTTCCCAAATGCGTTCCCACTATTGCGGCCTGGTGACCGAGAGCCTGATGGGCCAAACCGTCAGCCTGTGCGGCTGGGTCAATCGCCGGCGTGACCACGGTGGTGTGATTTTTATCGACCTGCGCGACCGCGAAGGTTATGTGCAGGTGGTGTGTGACCCGGACCGCGCCGACATGTTCAAGACCGCCGAAGGTGTGCGCAACGAGTTTTGTGTGCAGATCAAGGGCCTGGTGCGTGCACGTCCCGAGGGCACGGTCAACGACGGCCTGAAAAGCGGCAAGATCGAGGTCTTGTGCCATGAGCTGATTGTGCTCAACCCCAGCGTGACACCGCCGTTCCAGCTCGACGACGACAACCTGTCGGAGACCACACGCCTGACACATCGCGTGCTGGACCTGCGCCGTCCTTACATGCAGAACAACCTGATGCTGCGTTACCGCGTGGCCATGGAAACCCGCAAGTTCCTGGACGCCAACGGTTTCATCGACATCGAAACCCCCATGCTGACCAAAAGCACGCCCGAAGGCGCGCGTGATTACCTGGTGCCCAGCCGCGTCAACGAAGGCATGTTTTTCGCGCTGCCGCAAAGCCCGCAGCTGTTCAAGCAGTTGTTGATGGTGGCGGGCTTTGACCGTTATTACCAGATCACCAAGTGTTTCCGCGACGAAGACTTGCGCGCCGACCGCCAGCCCGAATTCACGCAGATTGATATCGAGACGTCCTTCATGGGCGAGCAGGATATCCGCGACATGTTCCAGGGCATGATCAGCAACATCTTCAAGACCGTGCTGGCCACCGACCTGGGCGAGTTCCCGGTCATGACCTATGCCGACGCCATGTTCCGTTTCGGCTCCGACAAGCCGGATCTGCGTATCAATCTCGAATTCACCGAGCTGACGGATGTGATGGCCGACGTGGACTTCAAGGTCTTCAGCACACCGGCGACCACGCCGGGCGGCCGTGTGGTGGCCTTGCGTGTGCCCGGTGGCTCCGAGATGAGCCGCGGCGAGATCGACGGCTACACCGAGTTTGTGAAAATTTACGGCGCCAAGGGCCTGGCCTGGATCAAGGTCAACGACGTGAGCAAAGGCCGCGAAGGCCTGCAAAGCCCCATCGTCAAAAACCTGCACGACGCCGCGATTGCCGAGATCCTGCAGCGCACGGGCGCGGCCAACGGCGACATCCTTTTCTTCGGCGCCGACAAGTCCAAGGTGGTCAACGACAGCATAGGCGCCTTGCGCCTGAAAATCGGCCTCAGCGCCTTCGGCAAAAAATCCGGCCTGTTCACGGCCGGCTGGAAGCCGCTGTGGGTGGTGGACTTCCCGATGTTCGAACACGACGAGGAAAACAACCGCTGGAGCGCGGTGCACCACCCGTTCACGGCGCCCAAGGACGGCCATGAAGACTGGATGGACACCGATCCCGGTCGCTGCATTTCCAAGGCCTACGACATGGTGCTCAATGGCTGGGAGCTGGGCGGTGGCTCGGTGCGTATCCATCAGGCCGATGTACAGAGCAAGGTGTTCAGCGCCCTGAAAATTGGTCCCGAGGAAGCGCAAGAGAAATTCGGCTTCCTGCTCGACGCCCTGCAATACGGCGCGCCGCCGCACGGTGGTCTGGCCTTTGGCCTGGACCGCATCGTCACCATGATGACCGGTGCCGAGTCCATCCGCGACGTGATTGCTTTCCCCAAGACCCAGCGCGCCCAGGACTTGCTGACGCACGCTCCCAGCCCGGTCGACGAGAAACAGCTGCGCGAGCTGCACATTCGCCTGCGTAACCCGCAGCCGACCTGACGTCGCGGCCGCCTCGCGGTGGCCCTGCGGCTTGGGTGGCATTGTCCTTATGCAGACCTTCATTGCCCTGTTGCGAGCCGTGAATGTAGGCGGCACGGGCAAGCTTTTGATGAGCGAACTCCAGGCCTTGTGTGAACAGGCCGGGTTTGCGCAGGTCCGCACCTACATCGCCAGTGGCAATGTAGTTTTTCGCAGTGAACGTTCGGCGGCGCAGGTGAAGGCGCGGCTGGAAGCCAGTCTTCTGACCCATGGCGGCAAGCCGGTCGGTGTGCTGGTGCGAACCGGCGCAGAAATGGCCACCGTCCTGGCGGAAAACCCGTTTCCCAAAGCCCAGGCCAAGCGCACCGTGGCCATCTTTCTGGATGCGCCGCCGCCCGCCGATGTGTTGGCGACCCTGTCCGGTCAGAACGGCGAAGAAGTCGCGCTGGGGCGCCGGGAGGTCTATGTCCATTACGGCGCGGGCATGGCCTCGTCCAGGCTGACGATTCCTGCCGCCCAGGCGGGAACAGCCCGCAACATGAACACCGTGGCCAGGCTGGTTGAGATGGCGGCCGGCCGCTGAACGGCGAGGAGACACCTTGTCAAACTTCAAAATCCCCGAGTCGGTGCTGGTGGTGATTCACACCCCGGCGCTGGAGGTCTTGCTGATCGAACGCGCCGACCACCCGGGTTTCTGGCAAAGCGTGACCGGCTCCAAAGATGCGCTGGACGAACCCTTGTTGCACACGGCCGTGCGCGAGGTCTGGGAAGAAACCGGCATCCGCGTCCAGCCGCAAGACCTGTTGGACTGGGCGCTGTCCAATGTGTACGAGATTTACCCGGCCTGGCGGCACCGCTACGCCTCCGGCGTGACACGCAACACCGAACATGTGTTCAGCCTGTGTGTGCCGGCCGCGACGGTGGTCACCCTCAGTGCGCGCGAACATACGGCTTACCAGTGGCTGCCTTACCTGGCCGCTGCCGACCAGTGTTATTCCCCCTCGAATGCCGAAGCCGTGTTGCTGCTGCCAAAGTTCATCAGCAGCTCAGGCGCGGGCTAAATCCCGCCGCTCGCTCGCATCCTCTAAATTGCTCCTGAATTTATAGCTACCTGTGTCCGTCCTTCAAGGGCTGGAGGCCTAAAACCCTTGTAAACGTCGGGCATGACTGTTTCCGGTCGGGCTGGTAACATCTGAGCATGCTTATGAAATCCAACTCGCCCGAATCCGAGCTGGCGGCCACGCTGGTCGCTGTCCCTTCCTCGTCGCCCGCCGCAGGCACAGGGTTGGTGTCGTGTCTGGATGCCAGCGACGAAGGCACGCCGGTCTCCGTCAAGATTCGTGAACGCCTGGCCGCCGCCAAAAAACGCTTCAACGCCAACGACAACATTGCCGAGTTCATCGAACCCGGCGAGCTGGAACAACTGCTCGACGAGGTCGAGGTCAAGATGCAGGGCGTGCTGGACAGCCTGGTGATAGACACCGAGCTGGACCACAACACCCAGAACACCGCGCGCCGCGTCGCCAAGATGTACCTCAACGAGGTCTTCAAGGGCCGTTATGTGGCCGGCCCCACCATCACCGAGTTCCCCAACGCCGAACACCTGAACGAGCTGATCATCGTCGGCCCCATCACCGTGCGCAGTGCCTGCTCGCACCATTTCTGCCCGGTCATCGGCCAGCTCTGGATCGGTGTGATGCCCAACGAACACACCAATGTCATCGGCCTGTCCAAATACGCTCGCCTGGCCGAGTGGATCATGGGCCGGCCGCAAATCCAGGAAGAGGCCGTGGTGCAACTGGCCGACCTGATCCAGGACAAAACCCGGCCCGACGGCCTGGCGATTGTCATGGAGGCCAGCCACTACTGCATGGGCTGGCGCGGCGTGAAAGACCTGGACAGCAAAATGATCAACTCCGTCATGCGTGGTGTCTTCCTCAAGGACCCCAACTTGCGTCGCGAGTTTTTGTCGCTGATCCCGAAAAAGAACAACAACTGAGGACTTCACGATGTTGGTACGCCTTCTCTACGCCAGCCGCTCGGCCCAACCGGGCTCCAGCGATGTCACCGACGCCATCCTGGCGCAGTCGCGCAGCCACAACCCGGCCTGCGGCATCACCGGCATCCTGTGTTACGGCGGCGGTATCTTCCTGCAGGCCCTGGAAGGCGGGCGCGAGCAGGTCAGCGAGCTGTTTGGCCATATCCAGAAAGACCCGCGCCACACCGACGTGGTCTTGCTGCATTACGAAGAAATCAGCGAGCGCCATTTTGGCGGCTGGTCCATGGGCCAGGTCAACGCGGCCAAGGTCAACACGGCCATCCTGCTGAAATACTCCGAAAAACCCGAGCTGGACCCTTATGCCGTTTCGGGCCAGATGTCGCTGGCCCTGCTGGAAGACCTGATGGCCAACGCCGCCATCTGCGGCCGCACCTGACCCTGTCTGGTCGGGTGTTTGCACGGGCGCGCTGCGTTCCTGCGCGCCGTCCGCCGCTTGCGCCATGCCCCTGTCCGCCCTTGCACTGGTTATTCTTGCCGGCCTGATTCACGCCAGCTGGAACATCGCCGCCAAAAAAGCCGGCGGTGATGCACGTTTTGCTTTTTTCACCAGCGTGGTCCTGATGCTGGTCTGGGCGCCGGTTGGCCTCTGGGCCGCCTGGGGCGTGGTGCCCGGCTGGGGCTGGCGCGAGTGGGCATTTATCGCCGTCAGCGGCGTCTTGCATGTGCTTTATTACGTGGTCTTGCTGCGCGGTTATCGCAAGGCCGACCTGACCGTGGTGTATCCGCTGGCCCGCGGCTCCGGCCCCTTGTTGTCCTCCATGGTGGCCATCGTCTTGCTGGGCGAGCAGATTTCCGCGATGGGTCTGGCGGGTATTGCCGGTGTGGTCGGTGGTGTGTTCCTGATCGCCGGCGGTCCTGGTTTGATGCGCGCCGCACACGACCCGGAACAGCGCCGGCGTGTGCACAAAGGCATGATTTACGGCCTGCTTACGGGGGCGTTTATTGCGAGCTACACCGTGGTTGATGGTTACGCCGTGAAGTTTTTGCTGATGTCGCCCATCCTGCTCGACTACCTGGGCAATTTTGTGCGCCTGGGCTTGCTGGCGCCTGTGGTTTTGCACGACATGCCGGCAGCGCTGCGGTTGTGGCGCCAGCAGTGGAAATACGCGCTGCTGGTCGGCGCTATCAGCCCAGTGTCGTATGTGCTGGTCTTGTACGCGATGCAGACGGCGCCGCTCTCGCATGTGGCGCCGGCGCGCGAGGTGTCCATGTTGTTTGCGGCGCTGATAGGCGGGCATTTGCTGGGCGAGGGCGACCGCTTGCAGCGTCTGCTGGGTGCGGCCCTGATCGCGGTGGGTGTGATGGCGCTGGCGCTGGGCTGAGGGAAAGACGCCCATGTCACATGCCACACCCTTGCTGATAGGTTGTGATTTTTCCAGCGCGCCCACACGCAGAAAACCCATTGTTCTGGCTTGCGGGTCCAGCAAACACGGGCGGGTTCAGCTTGCCCAACTGGAACGCATCGAGTCGCTGGATGATTTCGAAGTTTGGCTGCGCCAGCCGCTGGCCTGGCTGGGCGCTTTTGATTTTCCCTTTGGCCTGCCGCGTGAACTGGTGGCACAACTCGGCTGGCCGACCGCCTGGCCGGACTGCATGCGCCACTACGCAGCGCTGAGCCGCGCCGAGATCCGTGACACCTTTGCCGCATTTTGCGCCGCGCGCCCGGTGGGCGGCAAGTTTGCCCACCGTGCCACCGACCTGCCGGCCGGTTCCAGCCCGTCCATGAAATGGGTGAATCCGCCGGTGGCTTATATGCTGCATGCCGGTGTGCCGCGCCTGCTGGCTGCCGGCGTACATCTGCCGGCTTTGCTGGATGGCGACCGCGCGCGGGTGGCGCTGGAAGCTTATCCCGGCCTGCTGGCGCGGGAAGTGTTGGGCCAGCGTTCCTACAAAAGTGACGACAAGTCCAAACAGACGCCGGAGCGCTTGATCGCCCGCAAGGACTTGATCACCGCACTGGAAATGGGCCAGACCCGGCTGGCTCTGCGTCTGAAACTGACGCATGCCCAGCGCGACACCCTGGTCGACGATGCCAGCGGCGACAGCCTGGACGCGGTTTTGTGCCTGATGCAGGCGGCCTGGGCGCAAACCCAGCATGAGCAGGGCGCCGCCTGTTACGGCTTGCCAGCGGCTGTTGATCCGCTGGAAGGCTGGATTGTCAGCGCCTGAGGGGCTGGTGACGTCCATTCGTTGAAGAAATAGGGATCCAGCCCTTATTCCACTTGCGCAAGCAGCTATCAATACGGTAGCGACTGAGCCGGCACCGGCGGGTTAACGCTGCGGCATGTCCTTGACCGAATAACCCAGACTCACTGTGGCGTCCTCAGGAATCGGTGGCACGCTGGCCTCCCAGGCCTGCCAGGCGGCACGCATGGCTTGCAGGCGTTCGGGTTCGCGCTGGGCCAGGTTGGCGCGTTCACGTTCATCGGCCGGAAGGTTGAACAGGTACTCGTGGCCATCAACCTGCAGGTATTTCCAGTCGCCGTCGCGCAAAGCGCGTTGGCCGCGGTGGTTCATGCGCCAGTGCAGCGGCCGGGGAAAACTGTGGCCGGCTTCGCGCAACACCGGCAGCAGCGAGATACCGTCCAGCGGGTAGTGGGGGGCAGCTCGCACGCCGGCCGCGTCCAGCATGGTGGCCGACCAGTCCATGGTCATGCAATGTTGTTCGCTGATGCCGCCCGCAGCGATTCTCGCCGGCCAGTGCGCGATCCAGGGCACACGGATGCCGCCTTCGGTCAGGTCCATCTTGCCGCCTACCAGCGGCCAGTTGTCGGAGAAACGTTCGCCGCCGTTGTCGCTGGTGAAGACCACCAGCGTGTTCTCGACCAGGCCGTTTTTTTCCAGCGCCTGAATCAACTGGCCTATGCCTTCGTCCATGTGGTGGATCATGCGGCGGTAGGTGTGGATGTTGCCGCCGCTCAGGTGGAAGAGGTTGTCCTTGACCTGGGGCGCCAGCGCCGCGTCGTCGCGGGTTTCCCAGGGCCAGTGCGGCGCGGTGTAGTGCAGGCTCAGGAAGAAAGGTGTGCCGTCCTGGGCGCCGGGCGCCATGCGGTCCACATAATCGACCGCGCGTTTCGAGAGCAGATCGGTCAGGTAACCGTCTTCCTGTTTTTCTTCCTCGCCGAACCAGAGGTCGTGCCGGCCGGACGAGTCGCAGTGGCTGAAGTAGTCCACCCCGCCCGACATGGGTCCAAAAAATTCCTCGTAGCCCGAACGCAGCGGACCGAAGGAGGGCGGGTAACCCAGATGCCATTTGCCGATCAGCGCGGTGCGGTAGCCGCTGTCCTTGAGCAGCGAGGGCAGGGTGGGGTGTTCGGGCGGCAGGCCCAACACCGCGCTGCCGCGGCTTTTGCTGTTGATGGGTTCGTCGGCGCCACCGCGCAGCCGGTACTGGTAACGGCCCGTCATCAGCGCAAAACGGGTGGGTGAACAAACCGGTGAGTTGGCGTAACCCTGGGTGAATTTCAGGCCGTTTGCGGCCAGGCCGTCGAGCACCGGCGAGACCGGGGCGCGGCCGCCGTAACAGCCGAGGTCGGCATAACCGAGGTCATCGGCGACGATAAAAATGATGTTGGGGCGTTTCATTATTCAACCTTCATGCCGGTGGCGCGAATGGTGCGGCTGTAACGCTCCGACAAATCGGCCAGGCGTTTGCTTGCGGCGCTGCCGGTCAGGCCCTCATAGTGCAAGTCCAGGTTCGCCATGCGGGCCTGCACGTCGGGCCGGGCCAGGGCCTCGGCAAAAGCGCGCTGCAGCGTCTGGACCACGGCGTCCGGCGTGGCGGCCGGCAGCATGGCGATGTACAAGACCTCCTGCTCCAGTTCCTTCAAGCCGGCCTCGGCCACGGTGGGCAGCTCGGGCGCGAGTTTGGAGCGCTGGCGGCTGGTGACCGCCAGGGCGTTGATCTTGCCGGCCTTCACATAGGGCAACATGCCGGGCGTGGCCAACACGCCGCCGTCCACCTCGGCGGCCAGGATGGCCGTCACGGCCGGGGTATTGCCTTTGTAGGGAATGTGGTTGAGCTTGACCTTGGTGGCGTCGGTGAACACCTCGACCGCCAGATGACCCGGGCTGCCGCTGCCGGCCGAGCTGAAGTTCAGCAGCCGGGTCTTGCCGGCGGCGACCAGTTCGTTCATGGTCTTGATGCCGGTGGCCGGCTGCATGCCCACCAGCAGGCCGGACGAGGCCATGACCATCAGCGGCTTGAAGTCGCTGACCTTGAAAGGCATGGTTTTGTAGATGTGCGGGTTGACCGTGAAGGTGGTGTCTATGCCTATCAGCACGGTGTAGCCGTCGGCCGGGCTTTTGGCCACCAGGTCGGTCCCGATGTTGCCGCTGGCGCCGGGTTTGTTGTCGACCACAAAAGGCTGCTTCAGGGTGGTTTGCAAGACCTCGGCGATCGAACGCGCCAGGATGTCGGACGGCCCGCCGGGCGGGAAGCTGTTGAGCAGCTTCACCGGTTTGTTGGGGTACAGCGCTTGTGCCTGGACCGGCGCAGCCAGCACGGCCAGCAGGCACAGGCTAGCCAGCGCGGCGAAGGGGTGGCAGCGCGAAGACAAAGTCAAGGAAGGGAGGTTCATGGCAATTCCGAAAGTCTGGGATCAGGGCTGGTAGCCGGAGGTCTTCACCACCGGCGCCCACTGCGCGCGGAAGGCCTTGAGCATGGCCTGGGTCTGGGCCTGTGTGCTGACCACCGCGGTCATCTTGCTGTCGTTGAATTTGCGCACGGTGTCGGGGTCTTGCATGACTTCGCGGATGGCTTTGGACAACATCTCGACCTTGGCCTTGGGCATGCTGCTGGGCGCGAAGAAGGTGTTCCAGCCCGTGGCCACCAGGTCCATGCCGGCCTCCTTGAAGGTCGGGATGTTGGGCGCATGTGGCGAACGTTCGGCGCTGGAAACCGCCAGGATACGGATCTTGCCGCCTTCGTGTTGCGGCAACACGGTGTCAAAGGTGTCGAAAGCCACGGCCACCTGGCCGCCCATCAGATCGTTCAGCAGCGGCGCCGAGCCGCGGTAACCCACCACCTGGGCATCAACCCCGGCTTTCTGGCCCACCATCAGGCCGAAGAAATGCGGCAGGCTGCCGGTGGCCGGCACGCCGAAGTTGGCCTTGCCCGGGTTGACACGCAGCCAGGCGATCAGGTGCGACAACTCGCGCACGGGGATGGCCGTGCCGACCGCCACGGCGAATTCGTAATTGTTGACATGTGAGACCGGCACAAAGTCGCGCTCGGCGTCGTAACCGTTGTCCTTGAAGACCAGCGGCGCCACCACCATCACGGCGGGGTTGGCCAGCATCAACACGTTCTGGTTTGCGGGCGTGTTTTTGAGCTGCTGCGCCGCGAGCCGGCCGCCGGCGCCAGCCTTGTTGTCCACAATCACCGGCACGCCGAGTTTGGCCTGTAACTTGTCGGCCACGATGCGGGCGACCCGGTCGCTGGAGCCGCCCGGTGCGTAACCCACCACGATACGCAGCGGGCCGTCCAGCGGCTGGGCGTGGACCGAGAGCGCGGCGGCGGCCACGGCCACTGTCAGGCAGTGCTTGATTGTTTTCAGCATGAACATCTCCTTGGGACCATGGATGGGTGAGCCCGGCTCGCGCCAGCTTGCACGGCCATGCTAATCCCCGGACAATTGATTGTTCTAATCAATCATTCTCGGTATTTACCCCTGATGCCCCTGCCTTGCCGCCTAGTCCAACCCGCCGCGCTGGACGATGTGTTGCTGTATCGCATCAGCCGTTTGCTGGGTGTGGCCGGCAGCCTGGTGATACGCCTGTGTGAAGGGCGCTTCGGCATCACGCGGCGCGAATGGCGCATCCTGGCCCTGCTGGCCCAGGACGAAGGCCTGCTGTCCTCGCAACTGGCCGAACGTGCGCAACTGGACCGGGCGCGCACCTCCAAGGCCATCACCTCGCTGGTTGGCAAAAAACTGCTGCAACGTGACACCCGTCCCGGTGACCGGCGCCAGGCCATGCTGGCCCTGACGGCGGAAGGTCGTGCCTTGTATGCAGCGTTGTTTCCGCTGGTGGCGGAGATCAACCGCGACCTGCTGGCGGCGTTGTCCACGTCCGGGGTCGAGCAGCTGGACCAGGCGCTGGACGCCTTGCAGCAACGTGCCGACCACATGGTGCTGGCCCACACCGAGCTGCCCAAGGCCGACCGGCGCCGCGGTGCCCGCCTGCGCCAGGTGATGGGCTGAGGCCGTGGCCCGGACCTGGTTCAGTGTCGCTATTGTTCTGATAGCTGTTTGCGCCCGTCCGGTCTGGGCTTGGGCCGGAAAAGTCTCACATGTCACGGATGGCGACACGGTGTGGGTGGCACCCGCGCAAGGCGGCCCGCCGGTCAAGATCCGGATTCACGGCATGGACGCCCCCGAAATTTGTCAGGCCGGTGGTGTCGCGGCACGTGCGGCCCTGGCGCAACGGGTGTCGGGCCGCATGGTAACGGTGTCGCCGCGCCGCCGTGACAGTTATGGCCGGACCGTGGCCAGCCTTCACCTGGGCGGTGAAGACATCGCCGGCTGGATGGTGGGCCGGGGCCAGGCCTGGTCGGGCGGCGGCCCTTATCAGGCGTTGCAGGTACAGGCGCAAGCCGCGCGGCGCGGCCTGTTTGCCGATCCCGCGGCCGTGCCGCCACGGGTGTTTCGCCAGCGCCATGGGCCTTGCCACACCTGATGTCGCGGGCAGGCCGCCAGTGGCCTGCCGTCCTACAGGAAATTCCGCACAGGCTGACGGCCTGCCGCCACCCGTCTGCCTATATTGAGAAGGTGCCGGCCATGTCGGCCAGCCGCTGTCATCTCCAAAGTCAAAGGAAAAACGCCATGAACAAAGATCAAGTCAAGGGCCGTGTGGACCAGGCGATAGGCAAGGCCAAAGAAGTGGCCGGGCGTGTCGCCGGTAGCGACAAGCTGGCCGTGGAAGGCCTGGGCGAGCAGATCAAGGGCAAAACCCAGGCGACTTTCGGCGATAGCAAAGAGCAGCTCAAGGATGCCGCCAAAAAAATGATCGACAAGATCTAGTCGCGGCACGTTGTTTCATCCTTCTTCAGGAGATTTTTATGAATTCCCATCTGACCCCCAGCAGCCGAACGGCCCTGACGGTGGCCTGTTCCATGGCCCTGTTGTTGGCGCTGTCTGCCTGCAACAAGCAGGACAGCGGTAAAAGCGTTGGTGAAAGTATCGATTTAGGCATGGCCAAAACCGAGCAGGCGGCCAAGGCCGCCAAAGACAAAGCCGCAGCGTCCATGGACAGTGCCGGCAATGCCATGAAAAACGCCACCAAGGAGGCCGAAGCGGCAGGGAGCAAGGCCGCTGGCGCGATGGCTGAAAAAATCGACGACATTGCCATTACCACCTCGGTCTCCACCGGTCTGGCGAAAGACCCGGACCTGAGCCTCACCAAGATCAATGTGGACACCAAGGACGGCGTGGTAACCCTGAATGGCCCGGCGCCCACGGCGGCCGCTAAAGACAGGGCGACCGACATCGCCAAACAGGTCAAGGGTGTGACCTCGGTCAACAACCAACTGGTCATCAAAGCCAGCTGATCACCCGCACGCGACCGCCCCTGCCGGGTACCAGGCAGGGGCTTTTTTTATGCGTGTCGCGTGGTGCATCCAAGCCCTCGCTCAACAAATCCGGCGCATAAAAAAGCAGGGCCAGTCGTGTTTGACGACGGACCCTGCGCGCAGGCTGGCAAACCTGCCAGCCCGGGTTGGTTGCGTGATGGCTAGATCAAGGACGAACCACGATGTCGTTGCGCACCGCACGCACGTTCTTGGTGTCGCGTGCCAGGGTTTCCGCCTGGGATTTCTCGGTGGCCGATTTGGCAAAGCCGGACAACTGCACCGTGCCGTTCAAGGTTTCCACGCTGATGGCGGTGGCGGAGACCGACTTGTCGGACGCAAATTTGGCTTTCACGGCGGTGGTGATGGCGGCGTCATCGATGTAGGCGCCTGCCGTCTCCTGGCCGCGCCCCACGGCGCAGCCGGTGCTGATGATGGTGATGCCGGCAAGGGCGGCGAATGCAATGGCGCGAGCGTATTTCATGAATTCTCCTGAAGGGTTCTGGATTTAGGGTGGTGCGCTGAGTTGGAAAGCTGGCCGACTGACGGCACCACGCCGGTCGGTTTGCGTAAGGGATGGATCACAAGCCGCTGTGTGGCCGGCCTGGGGTATCAAAGCCCGCCTGGTCTCGACCGGTCAACGGGAATCGCGATGGCGCACAGCCGATACCAGCCACGCGAGCGCCGCACCCACGGTCGCGGCAATCAGCACGGACTTGACCGGTTCGTTGGCCACGTAACGTGTGGTGGCGTCGGCATAACGGTGCACAGACTGTTGTGCCCGTTCGCGGGCTTCGGCTGCCATGTCCAGGCTTTGGCGCGCCAGCTTTTGGGCCTGGCTCGCGAGTTTGTCGACCATGGGGTCCACACTGCCACGCAACTGGCCGAATTTGCTTTCCGCCTGGTCCACGGCATGTTCGACGCCGTTGAGCACCTGGTCGGACAGTTGGCGCGTGGTGGACAGGGTTTGCTGGGTCGATGGAAGGTCAGGGTTTGGCGTTTTCATGGGGAAAATCCTTTATGGCAAAACAGGGGGGATGTCAGTTTCTTTTCATCAGGCCGATCACGAAGCTGACGACAGCCATGACCGCAAAGATGACAAACAGAATCTTGGCAATTTCGACGGCGCCGGCCGCGATACCGCCAAAACCAAACACGGCGGCAATCAACGCGATCACCAGGAACACAACGGCATAGTGCAGCATGTCAATCTCCTTGCGGGATGAGGCCCGGGTTACGGCGCTCGCAATTCAAACACCTGCCGCAAGGTTACGCGGCAGTCATCCATCGGCTCATCGGTGAGGGCCGGTTGGCCCTGTCGGCCGGTGTGATGGCGTGGTGTAGGACGCTACCGATCAGTCTTCGGTGGCGGAGCGCGATGTATGCACGCGTGTTGCGGCACGTGTGAGCGCTGCTTTTTTGAGCGCCGGCTCAGGGCGTCAAAGCGCTTTTGGGCAAGACCGCAAAAATGCGCGCGCCCTGCCCGGGACTGGAGGTGACCGTCAGCCGGCCGCCCGCAGCTTCCACCCGATGCCTCATGCCGGTCAGGCCGTGGCTGGTGGGCCGGGCCTGAGTGCTGTCAAAACCCTTGCCGTCATCCTTGACCTCGACCGTGATGTAGCCGTCAAAGTTGTGCAGGCTGACGTCTGCGTGCTGGGCCTCGGCGTATTTGCCCATGTTGGTCAGCGACTCCTGCACCAGCCGGTACACCGTGAGCTGGGCCGAACCGCCCAGCTCCACCATTTCAAGATCGGTGGTGATGCTGAGCCCCGAGCGGTCCTCGAATTCGCGCGTCAAAATCTCCAGCGAGGCCACCAGGCCCAGGTGCGACAAGGAGGAAGGCCGCAAGTCTTCCACAATGCGGCGCTTCAGCGCGATGCCGCTGTTGAGTGTTTCGACCAGATGCTGCAGGCGTTCGGTGGCTTCGGGCGAAATCACGCCCAGCCGCGACTTGATGCGGGCCACGTCGAGTTTGGCCGCCGTCAGCAGGGCGCCGAGTTCATCGTGCAGTTCACGGGCCAGGTGGCCGCGTTCGTCTTCCCGCACCTGTTGCAGGTGGGTGGCCAGCTCGGCCAGTGTGGCGGTACGGTCCCGCACTTCCTTGTCCAACTGATCGCGCTCGCGCTGCAGAGAGGCCTGCTCGCGCCGACCGGCGTCCAGCAAGGCCCGGGTTTGCCGCAGGTACATGTAAAACGCCAGCAAGCCTGCCAGCGCCATCAGGGCGATGCCCAGGCGCGAGAGTTGCAGCGAACGTGTTATCTGGGCCTGGGCCGTGCGCATTTTGAGGTCGCTGGACTGGATCAATTTGGTGATCTGGCTGCGGATGGCATTCATCTGCTCCATGCCTACATCGGTGGTCAGCACAAACTTCCAGGCTTCCTCGTTGCCTTGTTTGCGCATGCGCACGCTCAAGTCCATTTCCGCCAGCTTGCGTGACACATTGCGCGACAGCTCGCCAAATTCCGCCAGTTCTTCCTGGTAAGGGGTGTAAAGACGGCGCAGGGTGTTCAGGGTCTGGTTGAGGTCGGAGGTGGCATCGTCGTAAGGCACCAGGTACTTGGGGTCGCCCGTCAGCAGATAACCCCGCTGGCCGGTTTCGGCGTCCAGCATATGTTGCAACAACTTGTTGACGGCGCCCCGCGTTTCCTGCGCTGCTTCAATGCTGGTGGCGGCCTGGGTGGAGAGGCGAAAACCGGCTTCGTTGATGAAAATCAAAATGGCGGCCGCCAGGACTGCCAGGGGCAGGCTGATCGCCATCTTGGGTATAACAAACCATCGCATCATGATCTCCGCTCGGTTTTATGATCGATTAATCGTGAATAATCGCTATTGATAACAAAAGCCCGGGACAACACCGGACTGCGTTGAAGCTGCGTGCCATTTGGCAGCGCCGGCCTGACAACCAAGGAAATGAAATGATCAAAATCGGCATTGTCGATGACCACGCCATTGTGCGTTCGGGACTCAAGCAGTTCTTTTCCGACCAGGTCGATTTGCGCGTGGTGGGTGAAGCCGCCAGTGGCCGCGAAGCCATTGACCTGGTGCGCAACGTGGAGTTGGACATTCTGGTCATGGACCTGTCCATGCCCGGCCAGAGCGGCATTGATGCCCTGGCCATGATTCGCGCCAAGGCGCCGGACGTCGGCATTCTGATTCTCAGCGGCTACCCGGAAGAACATTACGCGGTGAACCTGATTCGCCAGGGCGCCAGCGGCTACCTGAACAAAGAGTGCGAACCGATGGAGATAGTCAACGCGATTCGTGTGATCTCGCTGGGCAAGCGCTACATCACGCCGGCCGTGGCCGAGTTGCTGGCGCAGCAACTGAATCGTAAAAATGATGTAACTCCCCATGAGCAACTTTCCGAGCGTGAGTTTCAGGTGTTCCTGAAACTGGCCAAAGGTGAAACCGCAGGTGACATCGCCAAAGCCTTGTCCCTGAGCGTGAAAACGGTCAGCACCTACAGAACCCGTGTGATGGAAAAAATGAGTCTCTCGTCCAACAGCGACCTGACCTATTACGCGCTGAAGAACAAGTTGATCGACTGATCAATTGGCGGCGCCGCGTAACTCGTATTGCGCCACGCAATAGTCCACCAGCGCGTCGATTTCATTGGACTTGTCAAAAACAGCGTCCACGCCGAGCTGGATACAGCGCTTGCGGATATCCACCGTGGCGTAGTTGCTGAGCACAATCACTTTTTGATGGGCCAGGCGGTTGCGGCAGGCTTCCAGCACGCCCAACCCGCTGCCTTGTTTCAGGAACAGGTCCACGATGGCCAGATCCCAGGACTGGTCTTTATCCTTGAGCCATGCTTTGGCCTCGTTTTCCGTTTCCGCCGTGCCCATTGCATCAATGTTTGCAAGTTCTTCAAGCGTGGCGATGAGGTTGTCACGGATCGTGGCGTTGTCTTCGACGATATAAGTTTTGAGTCCCACTGATCTTCAATCGAAAGGCTGAATACTGACTTCAGCAGCTGTAGGCGCGGTTGTGACGGTTGTTGCCTGATGAAATACGCTTGTTAACTAATGTATCCAAGGCGGCGAACAGATTTTGACAGGGCGAGGGTGGCTTGGACGTAGGACGTCTCCTACAAGCCTGTCTGTAGGTACACGCTGACAGCAGGCCATGGCTGTAACCGATGGTTTATCTGCCGTTGACGGCAGAAACTGCATCAATCACGGATTTTTCCGCCATCGCCTTAAAACCCGATTCTTCGCTGCCGACCTCCTTGTCGGCGCCTGTTTGTTTTCCCCCACAAGAATCGCATGCACCACCTATGAACCCTTCCCAACAAGCCGCTCCCCGGACACGTCGTGTGTGGTGGCGCTGGATGGCCGCAGGTGTTGCGGCACTTTTGCTGGTACTGGTCTTGGTCGTGGTATTTTTTCCGTGGGACTGGTTGCGTGGTCCGGTCAACCGTTATGTCAGCGAGCGGACCGGACGGCACTTTGAGATCACACGCCGCCTTGATGTGAAATTGGGGCTGACGTCCCGCGTGATGGCCGACGGCATCGAGTTTGCCAACCCGGCCTGGGCACGCGATCCTTATCTGGTCAAAGCCGAGGCTGCGGAGTTGGATATCAAGCTCTGGCCCCTGCTGCGTGGCCAGGTGGAGTTGCCGCGGGTCAGTCTGCGCCAGCCGGTGTTTGGCCTGCAAATGCAGGCCGACGGGCGACGCACCTGGGCGCTGGGTAAGGATACGGCGGACACCGGCACTGTGCCCGTGGTTGATTTGCTGCTGGTGGACCAGGGCACACTCAACTACTTGGCACAAGCACAGGGGGCCGACATCAAAGCCGAATTTGTCATCACCGATACGGCCGGCGCCGTGCCAGGGGCCACCACGCCGGCGCAGGCCATGCCGCTGAGCTACAAGGCACGCGGCACCTGGAAAAAAGAGGCCTTTTTGGCCCAAGGGCGGACCGGCAGCGTGCTTCAGCTGAGCGACACCAAGGCCCATCCTTTTCCGGTCGACATCAAAGCCAGTGCCGGGCGTACGAGTTTGCAGGCCAGTGGCAGCATAGGCAATCTGGCGGCGCTGGACGGCCTGGACCTCAACTTTGACCTGAAGGGCCAGACCTGGGCCGACCTCTACAACCTGCTGGGGGTGGTGTTGCCGGACACACCGCCTTATGCCCTGCGTGGGCACTTGGCCAAGCAGGGGGCAGTGTGGAAGGTGGCGGGCCTTCAGGGGCGTCTGGGGCAGTCGGATATCTCCGGCAACCTGGTTTACGACCGCTCGGACCGGCTCGCCTTGTTGTCCGGCAAACTCCAGTCCAGGGCGCTGGATTTCGAGGACCTGGGGCCGCTGGTGGGGGTGCCGTCCGACCGGTCGGGCAAGACCACCAAAACCATTGCCAAGAGCCAGCCCTCGTCGGCGGCCAAACAGGTGCAGGCCGCCGGCAAAGTGCTGCCCTCAGCGACGCTGGACCTGGCGCGTCTGAGCAGTATGAATGCCGACATCCTCTACAAAGTAGACGAGGTCAAAAATGCCAAGGGGCTGCCGCTGGAGCGCCTCGATGCCCATATCCGCCTGACAGACGGTGTGTTGCAACTGGACCCGCTGGACATGGGTGTGGCGGGCGGCAAACTGGTCGGCCAGATTCGCCTTGACGCGAATGCCAAGCCCGTCATGGTGCAGGCCAGGCTGGATGCCCGTACCTTGCAGCTGAACCGACTTTTTCCCCACATCGAGCGAACCGAAGGTAGTCTGGGCAAACTCAATGGCCGGATTGACCTGACGGGGCACGGCAACTCCGTCGCGCAAGTGCTGGGCTCTTCGTCAGGCACGGTGGCCTTGCTAATGGGCAAGGGCGAACTCAGCAATATTCTTCTTGAATTCATGGGCCTGGACGGTGGCGAGATCATCAAATTCCTGGTGGAAGGCGACAGAAACGTCAATTTGCGCTGCGCGGCTGCGGCCTTTGACGTGAAGCAGGGTCTGATGAGCAGCCGGGCGATTTTGCTGGACACCTCCGACACGGTGATCAACGGCAAAGGCCAGATCAGTCTGGCCCATGAAACGCTGGATTTGGTGCTGTACCCGCAACCCAAGGATCACAGCATCCTGAGTCTGCGCTCCCCCTTGAAAATCACAGGCACGTTTGCCGCGCCGTCGGCCTTTCCGGACAAGGCCGCGTTGGCGGGCCGGGCGGGGTATCGCTGTGCTGCTGGGTGTCATCAATCCGTTGCTGGCCCTAGCGGCGACGGTGGAAACCGGCCCAGGCAAAGACGCTGATTGCGAACGTGTGCTGGCCATGGCCAGTCCGGTGAAACCGCCGGAGAAACCTGCCCCGGCCACTGCCGCGGTCAAATAAGCGGCCGTCGGGAACAGGCTCTTAATGGGCCTCGCGGCTGCCGCAAACCGGACAAGCGGGATTGCGGGCGATGCGCACTTCGTTCCACTCCATGTTGCGGCCGTCCAGCATCAACAAGCGGCCGGTCAGTGGCCGGCCAATGCCGCAAAGCAGCTTGAGCGCTTCGGCCGCCTGCACGGTGCCCACAATGCCCACCAGCGGCGCAAACACACCCATGGTGGCGCAGTTGGCTTCTTCCACGGCTTCAGAGGGGGGAACACGCAGGCATAACAGGCCGCGTTGTCCTGGCGCGGGTCATACACCGCCACCTGGCCATCAAACCGAATGGCCGCACCTGAGACCAGCGGCTTGTGGTGTTTCACGCAGGCCCGGTTGATCGCCTGGCGCGTCGCAAAGTTGTCGCTGCAGTCCAGCACCAGATCGGCTTGCGGCACCAGTTCGTCCAGCACGGCCGCATCGGCGCGTTGGGTGACGGGTACAACCTGGACATCGGGATTGATGGCGGCAATCGCCGTCTGCACCGACTGCGCTTTGAACTGCCCGACGCGCGCGAGCGTGTGGGCAATCTGCCGCTGCAGGTTGGTGGTGTCCACCTGGTCGTCGTCCACCACGGTGATTCGTCCGACACCGGCGCTGCCCAGATACAGCGCGACCGGAGAACCCAGGCCGCCGGCACCCACCATCAGGACGTGTGAGGCCAGCAATTGGTTCTGGCCTTCCACCCCGACTTCATCGAGCAGGATGTGGCGGGAATAACGCAGCAACTGGGTATCGTTCATGGACGGGCGTACCCGGACGTGCGGGCGATGGTTCAGGAAAGAACCAGGGCTGCAGACCTTGCGGCCTGCGCCCCGGCGGGTGGCTGATCGAGGATCAGTTTTCTTTCTTCTCTTCCTTGCGCTCAACCATGGTTTTGCTGACCAGCACGGGGCGGCCCTTGAGCTGGTTGAGGGCTTGTGCGAGCTGGAAGTCCTTGTCGCTGCCGAATTCGGGCGGACGGCGTTGCTCGGGGCTCTTTCTGGACTCTTCTTCCAGGCGCTTGAGGGCTTCTTCGCGGGCTTTTTCACGGCCCGGGTCTTTCACCTCGGCGCCCTGGCCGCTGGCCAGGTGTTTTTCCAGATCGGCTTCACGCGTGCGCAAGGCGGCAAATGGGCTGCCTTCCAGGGTGTCGTCCACCATCACATCAGGCACGATGCCTTTGGCCTGGATCGACTTGCCGCTGGGTGTGTAATAGCGGGCTGTGGTGAGTTTCAGGCCGGTATCGGGGCCCAGCGGCCGCACGGTTTGCACCGAGCCTTTGCCGAAGGTCTGGTTGCCCATGATGGTGGCGCGTTTGTAGTCCTGCAGGGCGCCGGCCACAATTTCGCTGGCCGAGGCAGAACCTTCGTTGACCAGCACCACCAGCGGCACGGTCTTGAGGGCGGCGGGCAGGCGCTTGAGCGGATCGGCGGCATTGCGGCGCTGGTAAAACTCGGGCGCGGCCTTGTAGGTGAACTTGCTTTCCGCCAATTGGCCATTGGTGGACACCACGGTGACGTTTTCGGGCAAAAAGGCGGCTGACACGGCAACGGCGGCATCCAACAGGCCGCCCGGGTCGTTGCGCAGATCCAGCACCAGCCCTTTGAGGTGGGGTTCCTGCTTGTAAATCTGCTCCAGCTTGGAAACAAAGTCCTCGACCGTGCGTTCCTGGAACTGGCTCAGGCGAATCCAGGCGTAACCCGGTTCGACCACCTTGCTGCGCACCGACTGGGTGCGGATTTCTTCACGCGTGATGGTCACAGGGAAGGTGCGGTTTTCATCCTTGCGGAAGATCATCAGCACGACTTTGGTCTTGGGCTCGCCGCGCATTTTCTTGACGGCTTCGTTGAGCGACAGGCCTTTGACCGCGGTGTCGTCGATTTTGGTGATCAGGTCGTTGGGCTTGAGGCCGGCGCGATCGGCCGGTGAGCCTTCAATGGGGGATACCACCTTGACCAGGCCGTCTTCCTGCGAAATCTCGATGCCGACGCCGACAAAACGACCGGTCGTGCCTTCGCGGAATTCCTTGAAGGATTTTTTGTCGAAATACACCGAATGCGGGTCCAGGCTGGCGACCATGCCGGAGATGGCGTCGGAGATGAGTTTTTTTCTCGTCCACCGGCTCGACATAGTCTGTCTTGACCATGCCGAAAACCGCGGCCAGTTGCTGCAGTTCTTCCAGGGGCAGGGGGCTGATCCCGCCGCGTGCGACAGCCTGCAATTGCACGGTGGTCAGGGCGCCAGCCACCGCGCCGACGGAGATCCAGCCTGCTATCTTGAGTTTCTGACCCATAAAAAAACCTTCATTCGCCTTGAAAGACAGTTGTCACAGAATTTAAACCAATATACACCCAGGACAAAGGCCTTGGCCGGCGGTTCCCGTCTCCGGCGTGGGCTGCGGCCGGAAATGTTTCAAATCCTGCCGGCTTTTACCGTGGGTTGACATGAAACAGGCGCCGGCCGCGGCGAAAAGCCCTCACGGGGCAGGGTTTTTTCAGGCCTTGCCCTGGGCGGCGACGGCGGCCGCGGCTTTGGCAATCGCCTCGCTGTCGCCAAGGTAATAGTGGCGCAGGGGTTTCAGGTCGGCATCCAGTTCGTAGACCAGCGGAATGCCGTTGGGAATGTTCAGGCCCACGATGTCTTCGTCGGCAATGTTGTCCAGGTATTTGACCAGGGCGCGTATCGAGTTGCCGTGGGCGGCCACCACAATCCGTTTGCCGGCGCGTATGGCCGGGGCCATGGCTTCGTTCCAGAAAGGCAGGACGCGGGCCACGGTGTCTTTCAGGCACTCGGTCAGCGGCACCTCGCCGGGTTTGAGCTTGGCGTAACGCGGGTCGTCGCGTTCGCAGCGCGGGTCGTTGGCTTCGAGGGGCGGCGGCGGTGTGTCGTAACTGCGGCGCCAGACCAGCACCTGCTCGTCGCCGTATTTCTTGGCGGTTTCGGCCTTGTTCAGTCCTTGCAGGTTGCCGTAATGGCGCTCGTTGAGACGCCAGCTATGCACCACCGGCAACCAGGTGCGGTCCATCTCGTCGAGGGTGTGCCAGAGTGTGCGGGTCGCGCGTTTGAGCACGCTGGTGTAGGCCACGTCGAAATCGTAACCTTCTTTTTTGAGCAATTGCCCGGCGGCGATGGCTTGTTTCACGCCGGTAGGTGTCAGGTCCACATCGACCCAGCCGGTGAAACGGTTTTCCAGGTTCCAGGTTGATTCGCCGTGGCGGATGAGCACAAGTTTGTACATGGTTGAAGCAGTCGAGTGGGCGTTAAAAAAAGCAGGGCCAAAGGAAAAATAGGGGGAAACAAGGTTTTCAAGGGCCTGGGCCCGGCCTTGTTCACCCCCTGCATTCTAAAATCAGTGCTTAACTGCAAAACCCTGAAGGACTTAACGTGAAATTTCTCATCGACAACTGGATGCTGATCGGCATTGCGCTGGCATCCGGCGGCATGCTGCTGTGGCCCCTGATTTCCAGCGGCATGGCGGCCGGCTCACTCAGTGCCAGCGGGGCTGTGCAACTGATCAACCGCGACAAAGCCGTGGTCATCGACGTCAGCGAAGCCGAGGAATTCGCCGCTGGCCATGTGACGGGTGCGAAAAACATTCCGCTGGGCCAGCTCGAAGAAAAACTGCCAGGCGCCGTGAAAAACAAGGGCTTGCCACTGATCCTGGTGTGCCCCACGGGTGCGCGGGCCAACCGGGCGCTGGCGGTGGCCAAGAAACTTGGCTACGAGCAGGCCCAATGCCTGGGCGGCGGGCTGAAATCCTGGAAAGCCGCTAACCTTCCGCTTGAGAAGGCCTGAACCCCTTAGTGCCTGTTGACCCGACCCGGAGAGATTGATTGATGCAAACCGTCAAGATGTACCTGACTGCCAGCTGCCCCTACTGCGTGCACGCCAAACAACTGCTCAAGCAGCGCGGTGTGACCGCCATTGAAGAAATCCGTGTCGACATGCAGCCGGACGAACGTCTGAAAATGATGGAAATCACCGGACGCCGGACGGTGCCGCAGATTTTTATTGGCGACACCCACGTGGGCGGCTGTGACGACCTGGTGGCGCTGGACGGCCGGGGCGGCTTGTTGCCCCTGTTGAGCGCCTGATTTTTCCGGGCCGTTCTGGCGCCAGCGCGTCGGGGACTGCTGAGATAATGCGCCCAGCCTGCTGTCCCAACAGCGGGTTTTATTTTTAAAGCAATTCGAAAGATTCACCATGGCCGAAGCCAACCTCGATCCCGTGTTCCAGATCCAGCGCGTCTACCTGAAAGACGTTTCGCTCGAGCAGCCCAATTCGCCTGAAATCCTGCTCAACCAGGAGCAGCCCGCGGTCGACATTCAGCTCGGCGTGGACGCCCAACCGATCACCGACGGCCTGTACGAAGTCAGCGTGACCGCCACCGTGCACACCAAGATCGGCGACAAGACCGTGTTCATGGTCGAAGCCAAACAAGCCGGCATTTTTGAAGTCCGCAACATGCCCGCCGAACAACTGAACGCGATCCTGGGCATTGCCTGCCCGCAAATCGTCTATCCGTATTTGCGCGGCAATGTGGCCGACGTGATCCAGCGTGGTGGTTTCCCCCCGGTCAACCTGGCCGAAATCAACTTCCAGGCCATGTTTGATCAGCAGCAAGCCGCTGCCGCATCGGCCGCACAGGAAGCCCCGCAAATCATCGTTTAAGGGCGGCTGAACCCGTCCCCGCATCGCCATGAAAATTGCCGTCATAGGCGCCGGGGCCTGGGGCACGGCGCTGGCCATCAGTGCTGCCGCTTCTGCCGGCGCATCGGCGCCGCGCCACAAGGTCACCTTGTGGGCGCGGGATGCCGCGCAACTGGCGGCGCTGCAGTCGCAGCGGGTCAATACACGTTATTTGCCGGGCATCGCTCTGCCCGACACCCTGGTCTTGGCCGGTGGCTCCGAGGCTTCGCTGGACGCTGCGCTGCACGGTCAGGATCTGATCGTGATCGCCACGCCGATTGCCGCCTTGCGCGGCATGTTGCTGCGCCTGCAGCAGGTGCGTGTGCCGGTGGCCTGGCTTTGCAAGGGGTTTGAAGCCCCGGTCGCCGATGTGGCCTCATCTTCCAAGCCTTTTGGGCTCCTAGCCCATGAAATACGGGCGCAAGTAGCTATCAATTTAAGAGCGGGCGCGCTCAGCGGCCCGAGTTTTGCGCAAGAGGTGGCGCGCGGCCAGCCGACCGCGCTGGTGGCTGCCAGCGAACATGCCGAGGTGCGCGACGCGCTGGTGGCCGCATTTCACGGCCCGACACTGCGTATTTATGCCAACGACGACATCATTGGTGTGGAGGTCGGCGGTGCGGTTAAAAACGTCTTGGCGATTGCCACCGGCCTGTGCGACGGCCTGAACCTGGGGCTCAACGCCCGGGCTGCCTTGATCACGCGCGGCCTGGCCGAAATCACCCGTTTGGGGCTGGCCTTGGGCGCCCGTTTTGACACCTTCACCGGCCTGTCGGGCCTGGGTGATCTGGTGTTGACCGCCACCGGTGACCTGAGCCGCAACCGCAAGGTGGGTTTGCTGCTGGCGCAAGGCCAGTCCCTGCAGCAGGCGGTGCAATCGCTGGGCCATGTGGCCGAAGGCGTGTATTGCGCCCGCACGGTGGTGCAACGCGCCGCCGGCCTGGGTGTGGACATGCCGATCTCCCGCGGCGTGGTCGCCTTGCTGGACGGCCAGATGGAGCCGGCCGCGGCGGTGGCGGCGCTGATGGGGCGTGACCCGACGGCTGAGCTGAGTTGATGCAGGAAAGCCGCGGCCAAGCGGTTTTTTTTGCCTTTGTCACCTGGTTTGAGTATCAAATTGGTCTCTGGCCCAGTAGATGTGGGTGCAAGAAGCTATTAAAAAGAGAGCAACTATGGGCTTTCAACTCAGCCGCGCTGCTGCAGTTTTTCAATCCGCTCCTCGGTGCGCGACAGCAAATACCACCACTCACTGTCGTCACTCCGGTAGGTGCGCACGGCGCCGGCCCGAACCAGGATCTTGCGCAGCTCATCGTCCTCAAAACCACCCAGGTGTTTTTTCAAAACATCAAACGAACGGTCGGTGAAACTTTTGTGGCTCAGGAAATGGCGAGCGGTTTCTTCGGCCATGAATTCCGTTTTGTATTGCTGCTGCAAAGCCTGGATCTGGTGCTTGAACTGCTGCCGGTTCACGGCAAACGTGACCAGTGCGCCGACCAGCGTGCCGAGCAGGGTGAACAGTGGTGTCAAGAGGTTAGGGTCCATGGCGGGCTGGGTGGTGGGTTGAGGTGGCTTGATTGTGCCGAATCGGGTTGCGAGCGGAGCGCCGCTTGGGCCTTGTACGGCGCAGAATGTTTTGACCCCGCGGCCAATTCTGGTTAACCTGAGTCATCTCGTCAGGCCGACGGTTGGGACTGCGCCTGACCCTTACTCAAACCACCTGGGAACACTCCATGGAAAACACTGGCAAAGACAAATTGATCACCGATATGAAAGTGGTTCTCTCCGACGTGGATGACTTGCTGAAGTCGGCGGCTGCCGCCACCGGCGACACCGCTGCCGCCCTGCGTGAAAAAGCCGCTGGCAAGCTGAAAGTGGCCACGGAAAAACTGTCCGGGCTGCAGGAGGCCGCGCGTGTCAAGGGCAAAGAGGCGGCCAGGTATACCGACGACTATGTCCACGCCCACCCCTGGCAGGCCGTGGGCATTGCTGCGGCCGCCGGCTTCCTGATTGGCCTGCTGGTCAACCGCAAATAATGGTGGAGATCACACGGCGAACCGGTTTGCCGCGCTTTAGGGTAAGCGCCCCATGACGGCACACCGGACCGACTCCGGCCATCCCGCCGGCACGCATCCGCCGGCGCGTCTGTTTGCGTCCTTGCGTCAGTTGGCCGTTACGGCGCTGGGCATGGCGCACACCCGTCTGGCCCTGGCCGGTGTGGAGCTGGAGGAAGAGCTGCAGCGGCTGACCGGCCTGTTGCTGAGCATGCTGGGTCTGCTGGTATTCGGCCTGGTGGGTGTGCTGATGATCACGCTGCTGGTGGTGCTGGCGGTGGATGCCACGCAGCGCGTGACGGCGCTGGCAATCATTGCGGTGAGTTACCTCGGCCTGGCGGCCTGGTTCTGGTGGCGCATCCAGCGTGTGCTCAACACTCGCCCGCCTTTCCTGCAGGCCACGCTGGCTGAAATGGCGAAAGACCGCGAGGCCTTGCAAGCTGCCTTGGTCCCTGAGGCGCAGCGCGAAACGGGTGGGCACCATGAGTGACGCAAGCATCCAGCGCGCCTTGCGCAAGCAGTTGCTGCTGATGCGCGCGGCGACGGAGCGTGCCGAAATGAGCGGCGCTTTTGGCACGGCGCGGCAGTCGCTGAGCTTTCTGAAAAGTGGTGTGCCCAACCTGGCCTTGAGCAAGGGTTTGCCGCTGGCCATGGGCCTGTTCAAACGTGCCCAGTTGTTCAGTCCGGTGCTGTCGCTGGCCTTTTCCAGTGTGCGGGGCCGGCCCTTGCTGCGCAACCTGATGCTGGGGGCGGGTTCGGCCCTGCTGGCCTGGAAGGGTTACCAGTGGCTCACCGGCCAGCAGGCGGAACCACCGGCCGACGCTGATTAAGCGCTGGCGCCGTAGATTCAGATTTCCAGGTTGTCGATCAGGCGTGTGGTGCCCAGCCTGGCGGCGCCTAACACCACCAGTGCTTCCGAGGCGCTGGCGCTGCTTGGTGCCAGCAGGTCGGCGCGGCGGCGCACGCTCAGGTAGTCGGGCTGCCAGCCGCGTGCCGTCAGGGCCTGCATGGCCAAAGCTTCCAGGTCGGCCGCGTTGGCCACACCGGTGGACCGGACCGCGTCGCCCAGGCCCTTGAGGGCTCTGGACAACTGCACGGCTTCGGTACGTTCTTCAGGCGTGAGGTAACCGTTGCGCGAGGACAGCGCCAGACCGTCGGCCGCCCTCAGGGTTTCGCCGGCAATAATCTCGATGGGCAAGGCAAACTGCTGCACCATGCGCCGGATGATCATCACCTGCTGGTAGTCTTTTTTCCCGAACACCGCGACGCCGCCAGCCTTGCCGGCGTAGACGCAGGAAAACAGCTTCATCACCACGGTGCTGACACCGACAAAAAAGCCGGGGCGGAAATGCCCTTCCAGGATGTCGGCCAGCTCGGCCGGTGGATGCACCTTGTAGGTTTGCGGCTCGGGGTAGAGGTCGGCTTCCCTGGGGGCAAACAACACATCGCAGCCGGCGGCCTCCAGCTTGTCGCAGTCGGCGTCCCAGGTGCGCGGGTAGGTGTCGAAATCTTCGTGCGGTGCAAACTGCAGGCGGTTCACAAAAATGCTGGCCACGGTCACGTCGCCCAGCGGTTTGGCCTGCTTGACCAGCGCGATGTGGCCATCGTGCAGATTGCCCATGGTGGCCACAAAGGCCGGGCGCTGAAAAGGGGCCAGTTGGGCGCGCAGGTCGGCGATGGTGTGAACGATTTTCATGGCGTATGTGGAAGGGATGGATTCAAGCCGAAGGGGCGACTATAAATGACAAGCGCAGGGGCCAAGGAACGCAGCGACGGGCCGCTCCGAGCAAGTTCAGCCCCCTTGGGGGCAGCGAACCACACGCAGTGGGGAGCGTGGGGGGCCTGATTTCACCAGGCGTGTTGCGTATCAACCGGAAACCGGCCCTCTTTGACCGCGTTCACATAGGCTTGCATCGCACCCCGCACACTGCCGGCATCGTTCATGAAATTGTGCACAAATTTTGGCATCTTGCCCAGGTTCATGCCCAGCATGTCGTGCAAGACCAGCACCTGGCCAGCGGTTCCCACGCCGGCGCCTATACCTATGGTGGCGCAGTGTTTCAGCTCGGTGGTCAACGCGGCCGACAAGGCGGCCGGCACCATCTCCAGCACCAGCATGGCCGCGCCGGCGTCCTGCAGTTCGTGGGCCTGGCGTTTGAGGGTGGCGGCGGCTTCGTCGCCCTTGCCCTGCACGCGGTAACCGCCCAGGGCGTGTACGGTTTGCGGCGTCAGGCCCAGGTGGGCGCAGACCGGAATGCCGCGTTCCACCAGAAAATGCACGGTGTCCGTCGTCCAGCCGCCACCTTCGAGCTTGACCATGTGGGCGCCGGCCTGCATCAGCACCACGGCGCTGCGCAAGGCTTGTTCCTTGGACTCGTGGTAGCTGCCAAAAGGCAGGTCGCCGATCAGCCAGGCCGTGGCCTGGGCGCGGCGCAGGCCACGGGCCACACATTCGGTGTGATGCCGCATGGTCTCCAGCGTCACCCCCACGGTGCTGGTCAGGCCCTGGCAGACCATGCCCAACGAGTCACCGACCAGGAGACATTCCACGCCGGCCGCATCGGCCACCGCCGCAAAGGTGGCGTCGTAGGCGGTGAGCATGGTGATTTTTTCGCCTTGCGCATGCATCTCGCGCAGGCGCGGCAGGCTGATGGGTTTGCGCGCAGCTGCTGGCGGCGCGGCGGGCAGGGTGCCGTAAGGACTGGCGGCTGGCGGCTGGGCGGGTTTCGGGTTCATGCTTGAGCCTCCGGTGCTGAGCGTGTCATGCCCAGTCGCGCAAGCAGCGCCACATCGGCATCGGTGTCGGGGTTGCCGGTGACCAGCAGTTTGTCACCGTAAAAAATCGAGTTGGCGCCAGCCAGGAAACACAGGGCTTGCACCGCATCTCCCATTTGCTGCCGACCAGCCGACAGGCGCACACGCGCCTTGGGCATGGTGATGCGCGCGACCGCAATCGTGCGTACAAATTCAAACGGATCCAGGTCGGCCTGGTTGGCCAGCGGCGTGCCTTCGACCTTCACCAGGTTGTTGATGGGCACGGACTCGGGGTAGGGCGTGAGGTTGGCCAGCTCGGCAATCAGGCCAGCGCGCTGGCGCCGCGTTTCACCCAGGCCGACGATGCCGCCGCAACAGACCTTGACGCCGACCTTGCGCACGCGCGCCAGGGTGTCGAGCCGGTCCTGGTAGTCACGCGTGGTGATGATGTCGCCGTAAAAATCCGGTGCACTGTCCAGGTTGTGGTTGTAGTAGTCCAGGCCGGCTTCTTGCAGCGTCTGCGCATGGCCGTCTTCCAGCATGCCCAGGGTCGCGCAGGTTTCCAGGCCCAGCGCCTTCACGGTGCGCACCAGCTCGGCGACTTTTTCAATGTCACGGTCTTTGGGCGAGCGCCAGGCCGCACCCATGCAAAAACGTGTGGCGCCGGCCGATTGCGCCAGCTTGGCGGCGGCCAGCACTTCAGCGGGCTCCATCAGCTTGCTGGCCTCGACACCGGTGTCGTAGCGGGCGGCCTGCGGACAGTAGCCGCAGTCTTCCGAGCAGCCGCCGGTCTTGACCGACAGCAGGGTGGCAAATTCAACGCGGGTGGGGTCGAAGTTGTCGCGGTGCACGGTTTGCGCCTGGTGCATCAGGTCGGGGAACGGCAGGTTGAGCAAGGCCTCGATGGCGTCCACACTCCAGCCGGTGGCAGCTTGAGGGTTGGCGGGCGCGGCCTGACGTGGGCGGTGCAGGGTGACGGGTTGTTCAAAAACGCTGGACATGGCTTTCATTCTTGAGGTGGGACAGATGCGACATCTGTGGTCTGCCGGAATGGCGCAGCCGGCTCACAGGCCTTGGACTGCAATCGTGGAGCGTTCTTCCTTGATGCGGTTGGCTTCATCCACAAACACCAGTTTGGGCTGAAAACCCGCCACCTGCTCGGCCGGCAACTGGCCAAAGGCCGCAATGATGACGAGGTCACCAACCGAGGCCTGACGGGCCGCCGAGCCGTTGATCGAAATGGTGCCGCTGCCACGCTGGGCACGGATCGCATAAGTGACAAAACGTGCACCGTTGTTGATATTCCAGATGTGGATTTGTTCGAACTCGGCAATGCCGGACGCTTCCAGCAGGTCGTCGTCGATGGCGCAGGAGCCTTCGTAGTGCAGTTCACATTGGGTCACGGTGGCGCGATGGATTTTTCCGGCGAGAAGGGTGCGTTGCATGGTGTCCTGAAGAGTCAAGAGGTCAGAGAAAGGGTCGATTTTGGCAGCAGTGGCGCCAGGCTTGGCGGCAGCTTTCTGCCGCGCTGGATGGCTTGCTGCAATTGTGCGATCGCTGTTTCGGGCGAGGCTGCTGCCGTGATGGCGCTGATCACCGCCACACCGGCCACGCCGCATTGCGCGGCTTCTTCGGTGCGTGCCACGTCCATGCCGGCGATGCCGACCACGGGTGTTGGCAGCAGTGTCCGCCAGTAAGCCAGGTTGCCGTTGCCTTGGGGAATCCAGGGCATGTCCTTGGCAAAGGTCGGATGGATCGGGCCGCAGGCGATATAACTGGGCCGCAGCGCCCAGGCGCGGCAGACTTCCCAATAGGCGTGGGTGCTGATGCCCAGCCGCAGCCCGGCGGCATGGATGGCGGCCAGATCGGCGATGTGCAGGTCTTCCTGTCCCAGGTGGACGCCGTAAGCGCCCTCTTCGATGGCGAGTTGCCAATGGTCGTTGATGAACAACTGCGCGCCGGCGGCTGTGGCGGCGCGAATGCTCTGGCGAATCTGCGTGCGCACAAAGTCGCGGTGTTCCGGGGCCTCGGCGTCCTTGATGCGCAATTGCACGGTGCGCACGCCGGCGGCGACCACACGTTTTATCCAGTCGGCGCTGTCGACCACGGCGTACAGGCCCAGGTCCGCGTCGCTGAGCGCTGCAAAGCCGCGGACCGTGGTGGGCACCGGCAGGCTGAAGTCCGGCAGGTTGCGGCTGTGTTGGGCAAAGTCGGGGCGGGGCAAAGCCGCGCCTTGGCTCAAGGCATCACTTCTGGCCATGCAGGCCAGGATGATGGCTTCCATGGCAACAAAACCGCGCGCCAGCGCTTGTGCTGCGGTGTCGGCGAACACGTTACCCGCGTCAGGATGGGCGAGTACTTCGGCAGACGTGGCGGACCGGCTCAGCCAGCCGCTGGCCTGCGGCGTGTCGGCATAGTCGGTCTCGTGGCCTGTGATCACGACGGCCTCGCACGCTGCGGTACGCAAGCTGGCTGCGGCTTGTACAACGGCTTCGGGCTTGTCCAGTGCCGGCAGGCCCAACAGCGTGGCCGCTTCGCTGCGACTCAGGCAAAGCAGGGCGGGCCGCTGCGGCTGTTCATGGCCGGACTGCAGCAATAATTGTTTCAGTTCCTTGGCCTTGCCGGCCAAGGTCCAGACCTGGGGTGTGTGGACGGCGCTCACAGGATGAAGGGCCGGCCCGTCACCGGTGTGGAGGCAACTGCCATGTCCTGCTGCGCCATGATGCCGGCCTCGTAAGCTAGTCGCCCGGATTCGATGCCGAGTTTGAACGCCCGTGCCATCTGCACCGGGTCGCGCGCATGGGCGACGGCCGAGTTGAGCAGCACCGCGTCATAACCGAGTTCCATGGCCTGCACCGCGTCGGCCGGGGAGCCTATGCCGGCGTCCACAATCAGCGGCACGTCGGGCAGGCGCGCACGCAGGGTGCGCAAGGCATACGGGTTGACCAGCCCCTGGCCGGAACCTATGGGCGCGCCCCAGGGCATGAGGATGCGGCAGCCGACGTCCAGCAGGCGCTGGCAACTGACCAGGTCGTCGGTGCAATAAGGAAACACTTCGAAGCCGTCGCGCACCAGCTCGGCCGCGGCGGTGACCAGCTCAAAAGGGTCGGGCTGCAAGGTGTGTTCGTCGCCGACCACCTCGAGCTTGATCCAGTGGGTGCCGAACAATTCGCGCGCCATCTGCGAGAGGGTGATGGCTTCCCGTGCGCTGCGGCAGCCGGCGGTGTTGGGCAGCAGGCGGGCGCCGCTGTCGCGGATCAGTTTGTAAAAGTCGTTCTGGGTGCCGCCGCCCGCTGCCAATTGGCGCTTGAGTCCCACGGTGACCACCTCGGCGCCCGAGGCCGCAATCGCCTGCTGCAAGGCTAAGGGCGAGGGGTAGCTGGCGGTGCCGAGAAAAAAGCGGCTGCCCAGTTCGATACCTGCGATGTGAAAAGTCATGTTGCTACTAGCCTCCCGTGATGGCCTGGAACGTGAAAACGGCATCACCTTCCGTCAGTGGTGTGGATGCACGCGCATCGCGCGCAACGAATTCGCCGTTAACGGCGCTGGCGAAGGATTGCGCGGGCTGGCCGCTGGCCGCCAGTACGTCGGCCAGCGTGCTGCCCGCCGGGACTTGCCGGGCTTCGCCGTTGAGTGTGATGTGGATAGGGTTCATGCCAGATTTTTGAGCGTTTCTTCGACCAGGGCGGGCGCAATCAGCCAGCCGTGCCGGAACAGGCCGTTGATGCGGACCAGCCCCCGACTTTGTTCGACGCGCGGCAGATTATCGGGCAGAGCGGGACGCAGGTTGGTTTCCGTATGAACAACCCTTGCCTCGGCCAGCTCGGGAACAATGCTGTGCGCGGCCGCCAGCAATTCCACCATGCTGCGCAGCGAGATCGGCGAGCGGTCTTCGCTTTCGATTTCGCTGGCGCCGACCACGATGTGCCCGCCCTCGCGTGGCACCAGGTAAACCCGGTGCCGCGGGTGTAACAGGCGCACCGGCCGCTGCAGCACCACCTCGGGCGCATGCAGCCAGATGATTTCGCCGCGCACACCCCGCACCTCATGCGTGAAACCGGGGTCCTGTTCGCTGTGGCTTGGTTCAGGTCGCGCTCCGGTGCCACGTACGTCAAAGACACAGTCGAAGCGATGTAGGCCTTGCGGCGTGTGGATTTCGCCGGCCTGCAGCCGGTTCACCGTCACGCCCCAATGCCAGCGTGCGCCTGCGGTTGTGGCCGCGTGGGCCAGGGCGGCCATCGCCTGCACGGTGTGGATTTGTCCTTCGTGCGGCAACAACCAGGCGTGGGCCGCGCCGTGTAACGCGGGTTCGAGTTCGCGCAGCGCCGCGGCGTCCAGCGCCTGCGGCGTATGACCAGCCGGCGCCTTGTGCTGCAGCAAGTCCACCACGCGGCGGGCCGCGCCTTCATCGCCGCGGTGGGCGACCAGCAGGCTGCCACGCTGATGCAACTCGACCGGCTGGCCCAGGGCCGCCACGATACCCGGCCACAAGGCCAGCGAGCGCAAGCCCAGTGCAAACACATGGGCGTCGGCCGACTCGAGCTCGGCCGTGGGGCTGAGCATGCCGGCGGCGGTCCAGCCGGCGGCGCGCGGTGCCGCACCCGGGCCAGCCGGGGGCGCCTGCGGTCCGGACGCGGGGTCGAAAACCTCGACCGAATGGCCGACCCTGGCCAGCTCGAAAGCCAGCAGCCGTCCGAGCAGGCCTGCGCCTGCGATGCCGATGTGCATGGTGATGTTTGCCCTTTTCATCGCGGGTTCAAAGTTTCTGGATGGGGATGTACATTTCGCTGCCGCCTTCGCGGAACTCGGCCGATTTTGCCTGCATTCCCTGCGCCAGTGCCGCGGCCTCTTCAATGCCCTGCTGCGCCGCAAATTCGCGCACTTCCTGGCTGATTTTCATCGAGCAGAATTTGGGCCCGCACATGGAGCAAAAATGCGCGACCTTGCTGACTTCCTTGGGCAAGGTTTCATCGTGAAACTCGCGCGCGGTGTCCGGGTCCAGCGACAGGTTGAACTGGTCGTGCCAGCGAAACTCGAAACGCGCCTTGGACAAGGCTTCGTCACGCGCCCGCGAGGCCGGGTGCCCCTTGGCCACGTCGGCCGCGTGCGCCGCGATCTTGTAGGCAATGATGCCTTGCTTGACATCGTTGCGGTCCGGCAGGCCCAGGTGTTCCTTGGGTGTGACGTAACACAACATGGCGGTGCCGAACCAGCCTATCATCGCCGCGCCAATCGCGCTGGAGATGTGGTCATAGCCCGGCGCAATGTCGATGGTCAGCGGGCCCAGCGTGTAAAAAGGCGCTTCGTGGCAATGTTTGAGCTGCTCATCCATGTTGGCCTGGATCATGTGCATGGGCACATGGCCTGGGCCTTCGATCATGGTCTGCACGTCGTGTTTCCAGGCGATTTGGGTCAACTCGCCCAGGGTGCGCAACTCGGCAAACTGGGCTTCGTCGTTGGCGTCAGCGCCCGAACCGGGGCGCAGACCGTCACCCAGCGAAAAGCTCACGTCGTAGGCTTTCATGATCTCGCAAATCTCTTCGAAGTGCGTGTACAGAAAGTTTTCCTTGTGGTGGGAAATACACCACTTGGCCAGGATGGAGCCGCCACGCGAAACAATGCCGGTGCGGCGTTTGGCCGTCATGGGGATAAAGGGCAAACGTACGCCGGCGTGGATGGTGAAATAGTCCACACCTTGTTCGGCCTGTTCGATCAAGGTGTCGCGGTAAATCTCCCACGTGAGGTCTTCGGCGATGCCACCGACCTTTTCCAGCGCCTGGTAAATCGGCACCGTGCCTATGGGCACCGGCGAGTTACGGATGATCCAGTCGCGTGTGGTGTGAATGTTTTTGCCGGTCGACAAATCCATCACGTTGTCAGCGCCCCAGCGAATCGCCCAGACCAGCTTTTCCACTTCCTCTTCTATGCTGGAGGTCACCGCCGAGTTACCGATGTTGGCATTGATCTTCACCAGGAAGTTGCGGCCAATGATCATGGGCTCGACTTCGGGGTGGTTGATATTGGCCGGGATGATGGCGCGGCCGCGCGCGACTTCATCACGCACAAACTCGGGCGTCACAAACGCGGGCAGCTGCGCGCCCATGGGATTGCCGCGTACGCGGCTAGCCCGTTCGGCGTCATCCAGGTACTCGGCCATCCACTCGCGTTGGGTGTTTTCACGCAGCGCGATGTATTCCATCTCGGGGGTGATGATGCCGCGGCGCGCGTAATGCATCTGGCTGACGTTGGCGCCGGCCTTGGCACGGCGTGGTGTGCGTTGCAAACCGGCCGCCTGGGCACGCAGGGCGGCGATGCGCTGAGCTTCCGGATCCGCGGGATCGGTGCGGTCTTCCCGACGCGTGCCATCGTCAACGGCCTGGGCTGTGCGGCCGGTGTAAATTTCCGTGTCGCCGCGTGCGGCAATCCAGGGTGCGCGCAAGGCCTGGAGCCCGCGGCGCACGTCGATGTCGGCGGCTGGATCGGTGTAGGGCCCGGAGGTGTCGTAAAGCGTGGCGGATTCGCCGTTGCTCAGGCTGACTTCGCGCATGGGCACCCGCAGGTCGGGGTGGCGCTGGCCGGGCACGTAAATCTTGCGTGACGCGGGAAAAGGCTCACGTGTCAGGGACAGCAACTGGGCGAATTGATCAGGCGTGTTCATCGGGGCATCCTTGTGGTGTGTTGAAACACAAAATGCTCCGAAGGTGTGGCCAAAACCAGCCGGGTGGTTTTGATCGTTGACGGGCAAGCGGAGGTCCGCTTGCTGTCAGCTCTTCTTACGTCGGTACGAACCGATTCAAGTTCACGGGTTTGGCCTGGCCATCTCAGCGGCTCGACCACAATGGTCGGGCAGCACCCCGGAGCCATTGCATTCTAGTACAGGCGTTGTCGCTGCTTAAACCCCTTTTGTGACGTGCGGATAAGGTGCCAACCAGAATAGGGGCTGCGAAGCCGCTATGCTTGCCGCCAAGATTTCCTTCCCACCATGAACCCATGAATGCCTTGTTTGATTTTTCCACCGCCAGTGTGGCTGTCCTTGCACTGGCCGATGTTGAGCGTGCGCTGACCGAAGACATCGGGGCCGGCGACCTGACCGCCGGTCTGATTGATCCCGCGCGGCGCAGCCACGCCCGTGTGCTGGCGCGCGAAGCCGCGGTGATTTGCGGCCTGCCCTGGGTGGAGGCGACGCTGCAGCGGCTGGACCCGCAGGCCGAACTGGTCTGGCATGTGCGCGATGGCCAGCGCTGCGAGGCCAACCAGGTCATCCTGGAGATCAAAGGTTTGTCCCGCGCACTGCTGAGTGCCGAGCGGACCCTGCTCAATTTTTTACAATTGCTGAGCGCGGTGGCGACACAAACCGCGGTGTACGTCCAGGCCGCGCACGCTGTGCCGGGTAACCGCGCCAGCATTGTGGACACCCGCAAAACCCTGCCGGGCCTGCGGCTGGCGCAGAAATACGCCGTGCGTTGCGGCGGTGGGGTTAATCACCGCATCGGCCTGTACGACGCCGTGCTGATCAAGGAAAATCACATTGCAGCGGCCGGCGGCATCCATGCCGTGTTGCAGCGCACCGCCGAGGTGGCGGGCCGCGCGACCTTTGTCGAGATCGAGGTGGAGACCCTGGCTCAGTTGCGGGAAGCCCTGGAGGCCGGCGCCCGCATGATTCTGCTGGACAACATGGACCTGGCCCAGTTGCGTGAGGCGGTGCAGATCACGGCCGGGCGGGCGATTCTGGAAGTTTCGGGCGGTGTGAGCCTGGACACCGTGGCCGGCATTGCCGCCACCGGGGTGGACCGCATCTCGATCGGGGCTTTGACCAAAGATATCAAGGCGATTGATTTTTCCATGCGTTTTGCGCAACTGTGAGCACCATGACACCCGTGATGAATGACGTATCCACCCCGGTTCAACCGCTGGTCCGCATCGACTACGAACAGCCGGCGTGCCCGACACGTCACGCCTGGGCGCGGGTGCCGGTGGAGCCGGCGCCCGATGAACGTGCGGCCCTGAAAGACCAGATCCGCCGCCTGCTGAAAGAACGCAACGCGGTCATGGTGTCGCACTATTACGTGCACCCGGACCTGCAGGACCTGGCCGAAGAAACCGGCGGCCTGGTCAGTGACTCGCTGGAAATGGCGCGTTTTGGCCGGGACCACGCGGCGCGCACGCTGGTGGTGTCGGGTGTGCGTTTCATGGGCGAAACCGCGAAAATTCTTTCGCCCGAAAAAACCGTGCTGATGCCCGACCTGGAGGCGACCTGCTCGCTGGACCTGGGCTGCCCGGTGGACGCGTTCAGCGCATTTTGTGATGCGCATCCGGACCGCACCGTGGTGGTGTATGCCAACACCAGCGCCGCCGTGAAGGCGCGCGCCGACTGGCTGGTGACGTCGAGCTGCGCGCTGGACATTGTGCGGGCGCTGAAAGAGCAGGGCCAGAAAATTCTCTGGGCGCCCGACAAACACCTGGGCAGCTACATCCAGCGCGAAACCGGCGCCGACATGTTGATGTGGAACGGCAGCTGCATCGTGCACGACGAGTTCAAGGCCTTTGAACTGGAGGTGCTCAAAAAAGAACACCCGAAGGCCAGGGTGCTGGTCCACCCCGAATCACCGGCCGATGTGATTGCGCTGGCCGATGCCGTGGGGTCGACCTCGGCCATCCTGAAGGCGGCCCACGACATGGACGCGCAGGAATTCATCGTCGCGACCGACAGCGGCATGATGCACAAACTGCGCAAACTGAACCCCGGAAAAACTTTCATCGAAGCCCCGACGGCCGGCGAAAGTGCCACCTGCAAAAGCTGCGCACATTGCCCCTGGATGGCGATGAACGGGCTGGCTGGCGTGGCGCAGGCCCTGCAAACCCAAAGCCCGGCGGTGCAGGTTGACCCGGCCTTGGGCTTGCGGGCACGTTTGCCGATAGACCGCATGCTGGCGTTTACCGCCGCCTTGAAAGCGGGGCGGCCCACGGGTGGGCTGGTTCCTAAGATGGGGGCGGCTTAGCCGCTTCATACTGCGCTGGGGAACGCAGGGAAAAACGGACTCAGCTCAAGGACGCAATCAGGTCAATGTATTGCTGCATTGCGACTTCCGACGAGGTGCCCTTCAGTCCGTTCCAGGCGTCCCACTTGGCACGGGCCACCATGTCGCCGAAACCCGGTTTCTTGTCGGTGTTGTCGCCGGCGCTGCCCTGCTTGTAGAGTGCATAAATTTTCAGCAAGGTGGCGTTGTCGGGCCGCTCGCTGAGGTTTTTGGAATCGGCCATGGCTTTGTCGAAGGCGGCTTTGAGGTCTGACATGTGAATGCTCCGTTGTTGTTAGTGGGTCACCCAAGCGGTGCTTGGGGTAACTGCCCGGTATCTTAGCCATCTCCTTCCCTGCAGAATAGAGAGATCACCCCCACGCTTGTCACTGGGTGTACTGCGCTGCCCCCCGAGGGGGCATATTTTCTTGGGACGGCCCTGCGAAAAATGGCCACCTTGCACCTTTAAATGACGCTGGAGTTTTTATGGTCACACGTGTATCGGCCCAGGCCGCAGGAAAAAAAGTCGCGCAGAACGTGCAAAAAAACGTGACACGTGCCGTCTCCGGCACCCTGGGTTTATCCGGCGAACGCATGAGCAAGGTGGACACCGCCTGGCTGCGCATGGACACCGCGTCCAACCTGATGATGATTGTCGGTGTCTGGTCGTTACAGCCCGGCGTCAGCCACGCGGCCGTGTGTGAACGCATAGAAAACAGCTTGCTCAAATACGCGCGTTTCAAGCAACGTGTGATCGAAGACGCCGCCGGCGCCACCTGGGTGGACGACCGTTACTTTGACCTGAAAAACCACGTCATTGCGGAAAAACTGCCCAAGGTGGCCAAAGGCCGGGAGCAGGAAGCGTTGCAGGACCACGTCGCCGAGCTGGCGATGCAGCCGCTGGACCGCAAACGCCCGCTCTGGCAAATCCACCTGATCGAGGATTACACCGGACCGGATGGCATCAAGGGCAGCGCCATGATTGTGCGCATCCACCATTGCATCGCCGACGGCATTGCGCTGATTTCGGTGACCATGTCGCTGGTGGACGGCGGCCTGCCGCCGCCGGAGCGCCAGAAAAAGGAGGCGAGCAGCGGCGGCGCCGAAGACTGGATCGCCGACACCTTGCTCAAACCCTTTACCGACCTGACGGTCAAGGCTCTGGGCGCCGCCGGCGAAGGTGCGGTCAAGTCCCTGCACCTGCTGAGCGACCCGCAAAAAGGCATGGCCGGTTCACTGGACATGGCCAAGGTGATGTTGCAGGTGCTGAAAGACGGCGCCGCGCTGGCGCTGATGCCGGACGACTCGAAAACCCGGCTCAAAGGCAAACCGGGCAAGACCAAAAAAGTCGCCTGGTGCCAGCCGATCCCGCTGGACGAGGTCAAGGCCGTGGGCAAGGCGCTGAACTGCTCGATCAACGACGTGTTGCTCAGTTGTGTGGCCGGCGCGATTGGCGAGTACCTCAAATCTCACGGTGATGAGGTCAAGGGCCAGGAGATCCGTGCCATGGTGCCGGTCAACCTGCGACCCCTGGAGCAGGCCTACAAGCTGGGCAACCGGTTTGGCCTGGTGCCGCTGGTGTTGCCGATCGGTGTCGACAACCCGATTGAGCGGGTGTATGAAGTGCGCCGCCGCATGGCCGCGCTCAAGGGCAGCTACCAGCCGCTGCTGGCTTTCAGCCTGCTGGCGATTGCCGGGCTGCTGATCAAGCCGGCGCAGGACGCCATGCTCAACCTGTTCTCCAAAAAAACCACGGCCGTGATGACCAACGTGCCGGGGCCGCGCGAAAAACTCAAGTTCTGCGGCGCCACTTTGGAGCAAAGCATGTTCTGGGTGCCGCAGTCCGGTGATGTCGGGCTGGGGGTGTCGATTCTGAGTTACGGCGGTGGCGTGCAGTTTGGCGTGATCACCGACAGCACTTTGTGTCCCGATCCGCAACGCATCATTGACGAGTTTGTGCCAGAGTTTGCCAAGCTGTCTATCGTGACCTTGATGTTGCCTTGGGGGGAGTAGAGGCGGGTTCTTAAGCTTTTTAGTGCTCTGGCCCTTGTGGCGTGGGCGCAATTAGCTATTGAATTTATAGCGACTGTGCTGTTGCTTGTTTGCCTGCTGGCCGGGGTAGCCCGGCGGCTACTCACTTTCTTTTGCTTCGCCAAAAGAAAGTAAGCAAAGAAAAGGCGACCCCGCTGTCTGCGTCCCCCTCGCTGGCGCTCGGGGGCAACCTGCGGTGCTCGGGAAAAGCGGGGTCTCGCTCGAACTCGGCTATCGCCTCAGACAATCGCGAGCCCTGATCCACTTTTCCCTGCGCTCCTAGTCGCAGACAGAAGGGGTGGGGAGAAAGACCAAAACGGGGAGACAGGACGCGCGAAGCGCGCCCTGTCGAACCCTACGAGACCGTCATTCATGCACGCGTTTGCGACACACATAGCCAAATGAAGTCCCCCTCCATCGCCCAGCGGGGCGAGGGAGGGGTTAGGGTGGGAGTGGGGAGTCCGACCTACTGTCTCCGGCCAACCACCAACGCAGCGTGACGCAAGAATCAGGAAATCCTCAATCCGCCTTGATCCCCGACACCTTGATGATGCGCCCCCACATGCCGCGTTCATCGCTGGCCAGTTTGGCCAGTTCCGTGCCGTTCAGAAACACGGCCTTGGCGCCCTGTTCTTCGGCGCGTTTGCGGAACTGTTCGGACTCCACCACCTGCTTGATCGCTGCGGAAACCCGCGCCAAGGTTTCGTTGGGGATGCCGTTCGGGCCATACACCGCAAACCAGGACGACGCGACCAGGGGCACGCCTTGTTCGGTGGCGGTCGGGACGTCGGGCTGGGCCGCCAGTCGGGTGCGACCCGTCACCATCAACGCCCGGAGTTTGCCCGAGCGGATATGCGGCAGCAGGGGGGGCGGTGTGGTGATGGTGAAGTCCACCGTGCCACTGAGCAAGTCGGTCAGAGCCTGACCGGTGCCGCGGTACGGGATGTGGGTCATGTAGGTTTTGGTCAGGTCTTTCAGCAATTCCGTGGTCACATGCTGCAACGAGCCGTTGCCGCTGGACGCGTAGTTGACCTTGCCGGGGTTGGCCTTGGCGTATTTGATGAACTCGGCAAAGGTGTTGGCCGGGAAGTTGTTACGCACCACCATCAGCTGCGGCGCGTCAATCAGGTGGGCGATGGCTTTCAGGTCTTGGCCGGGATCAAAACCCGCCACCGGCTGCAGCAGCGGCGTGATGCTCTGGTAGCCCGAATATTGCACCAGGAAGGTGTTGCCGTCCGCAGGTGCGCGGGCGACCATCTGGCCGGCGATGTTGCCGTTGGCGCCACCGCGGTTGTCCACCACTACCGGGACGCCCAGGATTTTGCCCAGGGGTTCGGCCAGCAAGCGCGCAGAAATATCGGTGGTGCCACCGGCCGGGGTGGGTACCACCAGCGTGATGGGCCGGCCTGCGGACTGCGCAAAAGCGCTGCCCATGAAGCTGGCAGCACCGGTGGTGGCTGCAGCGGCTGCGCCTGTGATCAGTGTTCTTCTTGAAATTTGGGTCATGGTTGTCTCCGGGATAGTTCTGGATAAAAAGAAAAGAGGAAATACAAAGAAGTGCTGCGGCCGGCCCTCAGGCCAGCTCGGAAATTTCGATCAGGTTCAGGTCCGGGTCGCGGACATACACCGAGCGGATTTTTTGCGTGGCACCGGTGCGCAGGACCGGGCCTTCGAGCAGGGGCCAGTTCTCGCGTTGCAGGCGTGCCATCACCTGTTCCAGCGGCAGGCTGGCGATGAAACACAGGTCCAGCGAACCCGGCACTGGCAGATGCGCCTTGGGTTCAAACTCCGCGCCCTGGACATGCAGGTTGATTTTTTGCTTGCCAAAAGTGAAGGCTTGGCGTGTGACCGGCGGCGTGCCGCCGACAAAACTTTCCAGCGTCATGCCCAACACCCGCGTGTAAAAGTCCACGCAGGCCGCTTCGTGGGCCGTGGTCAGCACCAAGTGGTCAAGATGGCTGATCACGCGAACTGCTCCCGCAACTCCGCCACAAAGGCCGGCGCCGGATGCAGATCTTGAATCCGTCCGGCCTTGGCGACCTGGCCGGGGACTTCATGGCCGACGATGTCAGGCATCTGGCGCGCAATCGCCAACAGCTTGGGCAAATCCATGCCGGTGTTGTAACCCATGGCGTCCAGCATGTGGATGGCGTCTTCGCTGCTGATGTTGCCGCTGGCGCCGGGCGCGTAAGGACAGCCACCCAGGCCGCCCAGCGAGCCGTCAAACCGCGTGATACCGTCCTGCACCGCGGCCAGCACATTGGCCAGGCCCATGCCACGTGTGTTGTGAAAATGCAGGGTCAGTTGCAGCTGGGAGAAACGCTGCTGCAGCGCCTCCACCATGCGGCCGACCTGGGCCGGATGCGCCATGCCGGTGGTGTCGCAAATCGTCACGCCGCGTACACCCTGGTCGGCAAAACGTTCAACCCATGCCAACACGCCTTCCAGCGGCACATCACCTTCCATGGGACAGCCAAAGCAGCAGGACAGCGAGACATTGATGGGGGTTCGCCCGTCCACCAGCTGGATGACTTCCGACAGCGCCGCAAAGCTGCGCACCATGGGCATGCGCAGATTCGCCAGGTTGTGTGTTTCGGAGGTGGACATAACGAGGTTGAGTTCGTCGGCTTGGGCTTCCAGCGCGCGTTCTGCGCCACGTAAGTTGGGCACCAGCACCGTGTATTCGACACCCGGGACGCGGCGGATGCGGCCCATAACTTCGTCGGCGTCGCGCAACATCGGTATCGCCTTGGGCGAGGTGAAGGAGGTGACCTCGATTTTGGCGTAGCCGCATTCGCTCAGGGCGTCGACCAGCGCCACCTTGGTGTCGGTCGCGATAAAAGCCGGCTCGATCTGGAAACCGTCGCGCGTGGCGACTTCATTAAAGTAAATGCGTTGTTTCATGACACGATGCCTTTGTCTTTCAGACCCTGGATTTGTTGCGGGGTGAGGCCGAGTTCCTGCAACACGGCATCGCTGTCCTGTCCCAGTGCGGGCGCATTGCGCCTGTGGCCGCCCGGGGTGGCCGACAGCTTGGGCACAATGCCGGGCACCATCAGGCTGCTGCCGTCGTCCATCAACACCTGGCCCAACATGCCGCGCGCCTGGTAATGCGGATCGGCCGCAATATCGGCCACGCTGTAGATGCGGCCTGCCGGCACCGAAGCCTTGTCCAGCAGCGCCAGCACCTCGTCCACGGTGCGCTGCGCGGCCCACTCGCCGATGGAGGCGTCGATTTCCGCCACACGCGCCACGCGGCCGGCGTTGTCGGCCAACGCCGGATCGGCGGCGAGGTCGTCGCGGCCTATCACGGCCATCAAACGTTTGAAAATGCTGTCGCCGTTGCCGGCAATCAAGGCATAGCCATTGTCATTGCAGCGGTAGGCATTGCTGGGCGCGATGCCGGGCAGGGCGCTGCCGGCCGGGCCACGCACGGCGCCAAACGCGCTGTATTCGGGCAACAGGCTTTCCATGCAGTTGAACACCGCTTCGTACAGTGCCACATCGATCACCTGACCCTGGCCGGAGGCATGGCGGTGCTGCAGCGCCAGCAGGATGCCGATCACGCCGTGCAAGGCAGCCAAAGTGTCGCCTATGCTGACACCGACGCGCACCGGCACGCGTCCGGGCTCGCCGGTCAGATGGCGCAGGCCGCTCATGGCTTCGGCCACCACGCCGAAACCCGGCCGGTCGCGGTAAGGCCCGGTTTGGCCGTAGCCGCTGATACGTAACATGATCAAACGCGGGTTGAGCTTGAGCAACTCGTCAGGCCCCAGGCCCCAGCCTTCCATGGCGCCGGGGCGGAAGTTCTCGATCAACACGTCGGATTCGAGCGCCAGCTTGCGCACGATGTCCTGCGCTTGCGGCATCTTGAGGTCCAGCGCCAGTGACCGTTTGTTGCGCGACTGCACCTGCCACCAGACCGAGGTGCCGTCTTTGAGCAGCCGCCATTTGCGCAACGGGTCGCCCGCGCCCGGTGGTTCGATCTTGACCACGTCGGCGCCGAAGTCGGCCAGTGTCTTGGCGGCAAACGGCCCGGCGATCAGTTGTCCGAGTTCGAGAACCTTGAGGCCCGTCAAAGGACCAGTGGAGGGGCCGGCGGAGGAAGAAGTGATGTCCATGGCCGCGGAGTGTGCCGCCGCGGCCCGTGCGCGTCTATTACTGCTTGCGGCGCCCGGGCTTCGCATTTTGCGAAGCCTCGGCCAGAAAATCCACCAGCGCGAGGATGCCTGCATCATTCTGGCCAAGCGCCGTGGCCACCAGCAGGCGGCGCTGCGCCCAGCTGTCGGATAGCGGCCGCCAGGCGAGTTTCATGCCTTTCACAATCGGCAGGCTGGCGCCTTTGGGCAAGACCGCAATGCCCAGGCCCGAGGCCACCATGTGGCAGACCGCGTCAAAGCTGCGCACCTGCATGCGCAGCTTGAGTGGCCGGTTCGCGGCCAGGGCGGTTTGTTGCTGTTTTTGCAGCATGGCGGCGCCGGCGGTCAGGCTGACCCATTCCTCGTCCAACGTGTCGACAAAAGCCAGCGGGGTTTTGCTGCCGGCGAGACGATGCTTGGCGGGCAACACCAGCACCAGTTCGTCCTCGCGAAAAAGCCGGGTCGCCAGGCCGGTGGTGTCCGGCCCTTCGACAAACACCGCGACATCGGCCCGGCCTTCGCGCAGCGTGGTCACCACGGCTTCCGAGACCTGTTCCTCCAGGTCCACACGCACCTGCGGATGCAGCTGGCCGTATTGCGCCAGCAAGGTCGGCAGGAACTGGCTGATGGCCGCGCTGCTGGCGCACAGACTGATGTGGCGCGCAATGCCCTGGCGCAAATCGGCGAGTTCGCCGCCCAGGTGCTCCATGGTTTGCAGCAGGGTCAAGCCGTGTTTGACAAACACGCGGCCGGCCGCCGTGGGCAGCAGGCCGCGTGCATGGCGCTCGAACAAGGTGTCGCCCAGCGCGCTTTCAAGCTCGCGGATACGCCGGCTGGCCGCCGCCAGCGCCAGGTGTGAATCGCGCGCGGCGGCGGTCAGGCTGCCGGTCTGGGCGCAGGCCACCGCCAGGCGGATGGACACCAGGTCGAATCTCGCCAGGTTGTAGGCGGCAGTGGCCACGCTGGCTCAGGCTTTCTTTTTCACAGCGGCTTTTTTGGCGGCAGGCGCTTTTTGGGCCAGCAGTGCATCCAGGTTTTTCACGATTTCGCCTTCGATCTTGTCCTTGAAGGCACCGAGCAGAAAACCCAGTTGAGCGTCGAGCTCCAACATGTCCGGCGTGACCTTGAGTTCGCCACTGACGCCGGAACGGGTGAAGCTCACGAGGTCGGCGCTGTCGCCTTCTTCGTAGGTGCAGGCCATGTCGAACTTTTCTTCAGCCATCTCGGCCCATTTGAAAGCGACTTTGCGTGCTTCGAGCAGGCCCAGGCTGTGTTTGCGTTCGATATGGATGTTGGCCATGGGGGTCTCCGTGTGTATGTGGCGTCTAAGGCGTGGCGAGGATTTTCTGGCGTTCGTCCTTGGGCAAACGGGCCAGTCGCTTGGCCTCATCATAAAACGCCCGCCAGTGGCCGCCCTGGCGCGCAAACAGCGCTTCAAAGCCGGGCACCAGTTCGTCGTAGGCGGCTTGCGCGCCAAAGGAGGCGTTGTTGGCCTGGGCGACCCAGCGGTCGTAGCCGGCGGTGCTGCCGGCCGGGCCGCGCCAGCCGGTCTTGAGTTCGGCATAACGCGCACGGAAATTTTCAAGCGCTATATTTTTCATAGCTATTTGCGCTGATCGGGTAAGGGCTGGGTCCTGATTTTCTTCATAAATGGCGGCCAATTCGCGGCGTGTGGCCTGGGTCAAGGCGCGAAACTGCTGGCGCCTGGTTTCCAGCGCCGCATAGTCGCGTTGCGCATTGGCGGAGCCGGATACGGCCAGCCAGCGGGCGACACCCAGGCGTTCAACCGCTGTCGCAAACGACTCGTTGAACACCGTGTCGTCTTTGGCATACAAGACCTGGTGCGCCAGCTCGTGAAAAATCAGGCGCGCCAGATCGCCCTCGGGGTAGGCCACAAAGGTGTTGAGCAAGGGGTCGCCGCCGGCCCAGTTCATCCAGCCCAAGGTGGAGTAGGCCGGGATGCCTGCCACCGCAACGTCCAGGCCCTGAGCTTGCAGGCGCGCAGCTTCGGCCCGGGCTTGTCTCTCGTCAAAATAACCGCGGTAACCGACACAGCCGGCCACCGGGAAACACCAGGTCTGCAGTTTCAGCGACAGGGCGGGCGCGGCCGTCACGTTCCAGACCACGGCGGGGCGGTGCAGGTCGGCATAACGCTGGTAACTCGCGTTGTCGGGCAGTTGCAACTCGCTGACGGCAAAGCGGCGTATGCGCTGGGCCAGTTCCAGCCTGGCCTTGAGCGGGGCGGGTGTCTGGCTTTCGTCCAGCCAGTCCTGCACCGGTCGCGCCGCGTTCATCACCTGCAGATGGCCGCTGACCGACTGCCAGTAATACGCCGTGCTGCTGCAGCCGCCCAGGCCCAGCAGCGCCGCGAGGGCCAAAGAAGATCGGAGTGAGGCAGACACCCGTTTTAGAGGCTGGCGGCGCTGTCGAGTTGCACCTCCACCAGGCAGTCGTAAAACACCGGGCCGCGCCCGAGGTCGGTCAGATGCTGGCTGGTCAGCTGGTTGACGTTGCTGCCGTCCAGGCCCAGTTTGCGCCACCAGACACCCAGGCCGTGGACCACGCCGGGTCGGGCGCGTGCGGATACCTTGGCCTTGCAGCGGTATTCGCCGCGCTGGTTGAAGACCCTGACGACGGCACCGCTGACAATGCCGCGCGCCGCGGCGTCATCGGCATGGATTTCCAGCAGCGGTTCCCCTTCGATGTCGCGCAGGCTTTTGACGTTGACAAAGCTGGAGTTCAAAAAATTGCGTGCCGGCGGCGAAATCATGGCCAGCGGAAAGTCACTGGAGCTGCCGGCGGTTTCGTAGTTGGGGATATGGTCGGGCAAGCCGTCCAGGCCCTGGGCCGCCAAGCGCGCGCTGAAAAACTCGCATTTGCCCGAAGGGGTGGGGAAGTGGCCGTTGGCAAACGGCGCGTCGGGCACGGGCAGGGTGGCAAAACCCTGGTCCAGCAGTTCCTGGAAATTGATCTTGTCGCCATCCGGGTGGCTGAAGGCCGTGCGGCACAGGGTTTCATCGTCGTCGGCAAAACAGGGATCGGTGAAACCCATGCGTGCGGCCAGCGCCCGGAAAATCGCGGTGTTGGGCCAGGCCTGCCCCAACGCTGCAATCGCCGGGCGATTCAGCAAGACATCGGTGTGACCATAAGCGGTGTGGATGTCCCAGTGTTCGAGCTGGGTGGTGGCCGGCAGGATGAAGTCGGCGTAGTCGGCGGTGTCGGTCTGGAAATGCTCCAGCACCACGGTGAACAAGTCTTCACGTTCAAAACCGCGCACCACCTGGCCGGACTCGGGCGCAACCGCGACCGGGTTGCTGTTGTAAACGATCAGCGCTTCTATTTTTGGGCCAAAGGCTGGCGAGCTGTCTTTCAGCAGGTCGTTGCCGATGGTGCTCATGTTGATGGTGCGCGGCCAGCGGCCGGCCAGCAAATCGGGCCGCTGCAACGCCGCCTTGTTGACCGGAAACATGCCCGAGCTGGACAGCAACAGGCCGCCGGCGCGTTGCCGCCAGGCGCCGGTCAGCGCCGGCAGGCAGGCAATCGCACGTGCCGCATTGCCGCCGCCGCGTACCCGTTGCATGCCGTAGTTCAGGCGTATCGCGGCCGGTTGGGTGTTGCCGTAGTCGCGCGCCAGTGCTTTGATCTGTTCCATCGGCACGCCGCAGACCTGCGCGGCGCGTTCGGGCGGCCAGCCTAATGCGCGTTCTTTCAAGGCGGCCCAGCCGACGGTGTGTTGGTCGATGTAATCGTGGTCCAGCCAGTCGTTGACGATCAGCTCGTGCATCAGGCCCAAGGCCAGCGCGGCGTCGGTGCCGGGCCGCAGCGCGATGTGTTCATGGCATTTTTCGGCGGTTTCGGTTTTGCGCGGGTCGATGCAGACCACGCGGGCGCCCTGGCGTTTGGCTTCCTGCACATACCGCCAGAAATGCAGGTTGCTGGCAATCGAGTTGCTGCCCCAGATGATGATCAACTGGCTTTCGGCAAAAAACTCGACCTTCATGCCGACCTTGCCGCCCAGGGTTTGCGTCACGGCTTCGCCGCCGGCGGCCGAACAAATCGTGCGGTCCAGCAGGGAGGCGCCCAAGTGGTTGAAAAAACGTGCCGCCATGCTTTCGCTTTGCACCAGGCCCATGGTGCCGGCGTAGCTGTAGGGGACGATGGCCTCGGGGTTGCGGCTGGCAATCGTCTGCAGGCGGTCGGCGATTTCGTCCAGCGCGGCCTCCCAGCTCACAGGCTCAAAACGCCCAGCACCCTTGGGACCCACACGTTTGAGCGGCTGCAGGATACGTTCGGGATGGTAGCTGCGTTCGGTGTAACGCGAGACCTTGGTGCACAACACGCCGCCAGTCTGCGCATGATCCGGGTTGCCCTGGACCTTGAGGGCGATGCCGTTTTCGACCGTGGTCAGCAGGGAGCAGGTGTCCGGGCAGTCATGCGGGCAGGCGCCACGCACTTTGAGCGTTTCTTGCGCTGCGCCGGGGCCGGGGGAGAGGCTGAGGGTGGGGTTCATGAATCAAACAATGGTTTTTTGCGTGGCCAGCCCTCATCGTAGCGGCCTTGTTGCTGGCCGGCACAGCGGTGGCACGGGCGTCATCGTGGTGGCCTGCTGGGGGCGTTTCCTGCCGGTCTACAGCTTGGGTCGCGTTTTGCTATTGTTTGTATAGCGTCTTACGCAGGTGTTGTAAGGGCTGGAGGCCAATTTATTGCATAAAATAGGCTGTGGCGAGCGGGCGGCGCCTGGCGTGCCGGCCTGCGTCGCCAGTCTGGCGGCCATGTCAGTTATGCTTGACGCCGACCGGCCCTGTCCCATGCGCCGGCATCCCATCACCCCTGCTTATTTTCCATGCGTTTATTGCTCAGCCTTGCCACCCTGATGCGGCCCCACCAATGGCTGAAGAATGCCTTTGTGTTCGCCGGTCTGGTGTTCAGCCAGAACTGGCAGGATGGGCCGCTGTTTCTGAAGGTGCTCACCGCTTTTGCCGCGTTTTGCTGTTTTTCCAGCCTGGTTTACATCGTCAACGACTGGCATGACCGCGACGCGGATGCCCGCCATCCGGTGAAGCGGCACCGGCCGCTGGCCAGCGGCGCGGTGTCGCCGACGGCCGCCCTGGTGCTGGCGGCGCTGCTGCTGGCGGCGGGTGTGTGGCTGGCAGCGGGCAACCCGACCTTGCTGTTGCTGCTGGCCATCTATGTGGCGCTGAACCTGGCGTATTCCTGGCGGCTCAAGCAGATTCCGGTGGTGGATGTGAGCATCATTGCCTCGGGTTTCATGCTCAGGCTGCTGGCCGGCACCCTGGCCGTGGGTATCTTGCCATCGCGCTGGTTGTTGCTGACGGGTTTGTTCATCGCCCTGTTTCTGGGATTTTCCAAACGCAAGGCCGAGAGTTTTCACGACGAGGCCAATCAGCGGGCCGTGCTGGAGCATTACCCACCGGCCCTGCTGGACATGTTCATGTCCGTGACCATGACCGCCACCTTGATCACCTACAGTCTGTTCGCCACCAGCACCGAAGCGCTGCAGCAACATGGCCAGCGCCTGGTTTACACCGTGCCCATCGTGATTTTTGCGCTCTTGCGTTATGCCTACCAGGTGCACCGCGGCCGGGGCGAGGATGTGTCGCGCGACCTGCTGCGTGACCCCTGGATTCTGCTGGCGATGGCGGCCTGGCTGCTGGTGTTTCTGGGACGCCGATTTTGAACGCGGCGGACCGGCCGGCCAGCCGCCTGCCGCTCAAACAGCTGTTGCTGGTCCTGGGGGCGGCTGCCACGGCCTACGCGGTGGCGCTGGTGCTGTCCGGAGACAGCCCCGCGGCGCCGTTGCAGCGGCTCTGGTCGCTCGCCGGCCTGCAGGCCGCGGCGCTGTGTGTCCTGAACTACCTGCTGCGCGGCTTGCGCTGGCGGCTCTGGATGGCCCATTACGGCCGGCCCCTGGGCCTGTTGCAAGGGCTGCGGCTTTACCTCGCGGGTTACACCTTCACGCCGACCCCGGGCAATATCGGCGAGGCCGCGCGTGGCCTGCTGCTGGCGCGCAACCCCTTGAGCACCCCGCAAAGCCTGGCGATTTTTGGCGCCGAGCGGCTGGCCGATTTGTTGGGCCTGCTGCTGATGGGCCTGCCGGTGCTGGGCTGGTTGCTCCAACTGGGCGGGGCGCGTGTGGCCTGGAGCCTGGTGTTGCTGGCCGGGCTGGCCGGCGGGGTGGTGCTGGCGCTGATGTTCAAGTTTCGCGGGCTGTTGCTGCCGCGTGTGGCCTGGCTGCACGATGCCTGGCGCTGCCTGGCGACCCGGCCGCTGCGGTGGCTGGGCCTGACATTGGTGGCCTGGGCCGCGCAGGGGCTGGCCGTCTGGCTCTTGTGCCGCGAAGCCGGTTTGTCCATTGGCGTGCTGCAGGCGGCCGGTTTTTATGCGGTGGCCATGGTGGGCGGCGCCTTGTCGCTGTTGCCGGCCGGTCTGGGCGGCACGGAGGCCTTGTTGACCGGTTTGCTGGTGAGCCAGGGCGCCAGCGCCGCGCTGGCGCTGGGCATCACGGTGCAGGTCCGGGTGGTGACCTTGTGGCTGGCCGTGGCCCTAGGCGCGCTGGCACTGGTCTATAGTGCCGCCATTCGCCACGAAATCAGTTTCAGGTAGTTTTCACACATGACCCAACGTCCCGGCGCCTTTGCCGCTTTTTCCGCCGCCGCTTCTTCCCTCTCCGTCACCCGCTGGCTGATCATCGTCGGTGCCTTGTCGCTGGCGCTGCGGCTCTGGATCTCGGCAACCTTCCCGATCACCGGCGACGAGGCTTTTTTCTACTGGTGGGGGGTCTACCCGGACTGGGGTTATTACGACCATCCGCCCATGGTCGGCTGGCTGATCGCCCTGATGCGCGCGACCTTGGGCGACACCTTGTGGTCGATTCGCCTGCCCGTGGTCCTGCTGCCGCTGGCGCTGGGCGCCCTGGTCGGCTGGGCCTTGTCGCCGCTGGACAAAACCCGTGCCGCCTGGGCCGTGGTGTTGTTCTGGCTCGCACCCATCAACTGGCTCAACACCCTGATCACCACCGACACGCCGCTGATTTTCTGGTCGGTTTTGTCGGTTGCCCTGTTGTTGCGCGCCGAAAAGCGTGAGCGCCTGGACCGCACGGCCTGGGCGCAATATGCGCTGGCCGGCCTGTTCCTGGGCTGCGCCTTTTTGTCCAAATATTTCTCGGTGGTGCTGGGCCTGACCTACCTGGTTTATTTTGTGTTGTACCGGCGCGAGCGCTGGGCCGCGTTTGTTGTGCTGGTGCTGTGTGCCTTGCCGGGCCCGGCCATCAACATTGCCTACAACATGTCGCACGGCTGGTCGAACATCATGTTCAACCTCTACAACCGCAACGAAGGTGAGGCCTTTGCCTGGTACAAGCCGCTGCTCTACGTGCTCATGCTGGTTTACCTGGCGACGCCGGCCGCCGCCTGGCTGGTCTGGAAGCAGCGCAGCGCGCTGGCCGCCGTGTCGCGCCAGCAACGTCTGCTGGCCTGTGTGGTGCTGGTGCCGCTGCTGTTTTTTGCCTTGCTGGCGTTCAAAAAAGTGGTGGGCCTGCACTGGGTCTTGTCGTTTTACCCGTTTGGGTTTGCGCTGCTGGCCTTTGCGCTGCCACTGGACAAGCTCAAGTCCTGTGCGCTGGGCATGGCGGCTTTTGCCGCACTCCATGTGCTGATCGTGGCCGGTCTGTATGCCACGTCGCTGGCGGACTGGAAAAAAGTCCCGCTTTACCCGCAAATCATCCGCAGCTACAAAACCACGGACATGTTGCAGCAGGTAAAAGCGCCCGGCGTGGTGTTGATGTCCAACGCCTACACCCCCGCGTCGATTTACGGCTACACCTTGCGCGACTACGTGCCGGTGTTTGGTCCGGGTAACTTCCATGCGCGCCAGGACGACATGCTGGTTGATTTTTCGATCTACCAGGGCAAGACGGTGCGCATCATCCACATGGGAATCCCCCCGCGGCTGGAGGACTACGCGCCTTATTTCGACAGCGTGCAGGTGCTCAATTTCTCGCAGGACGGCGTGCCTTTTTACGCGGTGGAAGGCATCAATTTCAATTATCCGGCTTACAAAAGCGGGGTCTTGTCCACCATCTACAAGCGTTACTACAACATCCCATCCTGGCTGCCCATGACTGGCTGCCCATTTTGTGAACGCCTGTGTGGCCAGGTGCGATGCGAGAAACCCCTGCCTTGACAGATGCTGCTGCGCAGCCGGCCGTGGAGCTTGCCGCCTTCGATTTCGACGGAACGCTGACGCGGCGCGACACCTTGTTGCCCTACCTGGTCCGTTACCTGGGCTGGCCGCGATTTTTCGGGCGTCTTGCTGCTCTGCAGCCCCTGGTTGGCGGCTTATGCTTGCCGCCTGATGAGCAACGAACGGGCCAAGGCCAGGTTGTTGAAGCTCAGTCTGGGTGGCCGCACCGAGCCAGAACTCGCGTCGTGGACGGCCGATTTTGTGGCGAACTATCTGCCGGGGCAATGGCAAGCCGACATGCTGGCACGGCTGCGGCAACACCAGCAACAAGGCCATCGCTGCGTGATGGTCAGTGCCTCGCCGGGCATTTATTTACACCGCGTCGGTGAGATGCTGGGCCTGGAGGCCGTGATCTGCACCGAGCTGGAGGTCCAGGACGGTGCGCTCACCGGCCGCCTGGCCACGCCCAATTGTTATGGCGAGGAAAAAGTGCGGCGCCTGCAGGCCTGGCTGCTAAGCCAGGGCCTGAACACACCTCTGGTGCTACATGCCTATGGGGATTCCCGCGGTGACGTGCCCCTGCTAAATCTGGCAGACTACGCTTGGTACAAAGGCCAACCCCGGGCTCGCCCAGCTTCTGCGAACTAGCAGGGCGGCAGGCCCGACTTTTCAGAGGTTTTCATGAAAGTCATTGATTCCATCGTCACCCAGGCCGCGGGCATTGCCGCCGTGCGCCGGGATATTCACGCGCATCCCGAGCTGTGTTTTCAAGAAGTGCGAACCGCCGATGTCGTGGCGCAAAAACTCACCGAATGGGGCATTCCCATGCACCGGGGCATGGGCACCACGGGGGTGGTGGGCATCATCAAAAATGGTACCTCGAACCGCGCCATCGGCCTGCGCGCCGACATGGACGCCTTGCCCATGCAGGAGTTCAACACCTTCGACCATGCCAGCAAACACCCCGGCAAGATGCACGCCTGCGGCCACGACGGCCACACGGCGATGTTGCTGGCGGCCGCGCAACACCTGGCCAAAAACCGCAATTTCGACGGCACGGTGTATCTGATTTTCCAGCCGGCGGAAGAGGGCGGCGGCGGTGCGCGCGAGATGATCAAGGATGGCCTGTTCGACAAATTCCCCATGGATGCCGTGTTCGGCATGCACAACTGGCCGGGCATGCCGGTCGGCACCTTTGCCGCCAGCCCGGGCCCGGTGATGGCCTCGACCAGCGAGTTCAAGATCACGATTCGCGGCAAGGGCGGCCACGCGGCCCTGCCGCACAACGGCATTGACCCGGTACCGGTGGCTTGCCAAATGGTGCAGGCCTTCCAGACCATCATCAGCCGAAATAAAAAGCCGGTCGATGCCGGCGTGATTTCGGTCACCATGATCCATGCTGGCGAGGCCACCAATGTGATCCCCGACAGCTGCGAGCTGCAGGGCACGGTGCGCACCTTCACGATGGAGGTGCTGGACATGATCGAGCAACGCATGAAACAGGTGGCCGAACATGTGTGCGCCGCACATGACGCCGAATGTGAATTTGCGTTCAAACGCAACTACCCGCCCACCGTCAACCACCCCCAGGAAACCGCGTTTGCGCGCGAGGTGATGGCCGGCATCGTCGGCGCCGCACAGGTGGTGGACCAGGAGCCGACCATGGGTGCGGAAGATTTCTCCTATATGTTGCAGGTCAAGCCGGGTGCCTATGTGTTTATTGCCAACGGCGACGGCACGCACCGCGAGATGGGCCATGGCGGCGGGCCGTGCATGTTGCACAACCCGAGTTATGACTTCAACGACGACCTGATCCCGCTGGGCGCCACCTTCTGGGTGCAACTGGCCGAAGGCTGGTTTGCCAAGGACGCCGCATGATAGGCGTGACCCAGGCGTTTTCCAAAAGTTATGCCGAAGCCCGTGTCAAGTTCCTGGAGGCCGCAGCCACCGCTGGCCTGGCCGTGGAATCGCAGTTACATCCCGAAGCCGGACGGGATGGCGAAGTCCTGGCCATGGACGTGGTGCGCGACGGCCCGGCCGATGCCCGTTCGCTGCTGATTGTCAGCAGCGCCTGCCACGGCGTCGAAGGTTATTGCGGTTCCGGCGTGCAGGTGTTTGCGCTGCATGACGCCGAGTGGCGTGCCAAGGCCCAGGCGCAGGGCGTGGCGGTGTTGTATGTGCATGCGCTGAATCCCTACGGTTTTTCGCATGTCCGGCGTACCACGCATGAAAACGTGGACCTGAACCGCAACTTCCAGGACTTCTCGCAGCCGCTGCCGGTCAACGAGGCTTACCGCGAGTTGCAGCCGCTGCTGCTGCCCGACGAGTGGCCACCGACCGAAGCCAATGCGGCGGCCACTGGCCGCTACATCAGCGAAAAAGGCATGGACGCCTACCAGGCCGCGATCACGCGGGGCCAGCATGAATTTCCCGAAGGCCTGTTTTTCGGCGGCACCGCGCCGACCTGGAGCAACCGGACCTTGCGCAAGGTCTTGCAGACCTACGGCCAAAGTGCGCGTCGCGTGGCCTGGATAGACATCCACACCGGCCTGGGCCCCAGCGGCATCGGTGAACGGATTTGCGCCTGCCGCGACGACAAGGCGGCCCTGGCGCGAGCCCGTGCCTGGTGGGACAACGGCGGGACCACACCGGTCACCTCGATTTACGATGGTTCGTCCAGCTCGGCCTTTTTGACCGGCCTGATGTGGAACTCCATCTACGAGGAATGCCCGCAGGCCGAATACACCGGCATCGCGATGGAATACGGCACCTTGCCGCCTTTCGAGATGATGCAGGCGCTGCGCGGTGAACACTGGCTCAACATCCACCGCGATGCGCCACCGGAGTTGGCCAAGCAGATCAAGACGCAGATGATGGACGCGTTTTACGTCGATACCGACGCCTGGAAAGGCCAGATCATCAGCCAGGCGCGGCAATCGCTGTTTCAGGCGGTGGATGGCCTGAGTTCATGAGATTTTAGGGTGCTAGCCCTTTAAGAACGGGCGCAGATAGCTATCAAAGATATAGCGCCTGCGCTTGGCCCTGCCGGCTCAGTCCTCCAGCTCGGCCTGGGCCATCTCCACGTCCAGCCGCTCCATCGCATCCAGCGGCTGGCAGGCGGCGGCCTGTTCATACAGCTTGGTGGCTTCCTTCATTTTTTTGTCGCCTTCCAGCATGACCATGCCATTGGCGTATTCGATCATGGCAATCGCCGAATGCGGGTTGAGCTTGATGGCCTCCCGGAACAGGGACAGGCCGGTGTCTTTTTTCGCGCCGTAAGTCATGCCGCCTATCAGTGAGCCGACCTTGTCGATCACCTCGGCGTGAAAGGCGGCCAGCGCGATGTGGGCATCGGCATGTTTGGGCGACAGGCGGATGGTTTGCTCCAGCGCATTTTTGACCTTGGTGCCCAGCCCTTGGGCCAGCGCCTTGGCCACACTGATGCCCTGGCCGTAACGGCCCAGCGCGTAGGCCTGCCAGTAGTAGGCATTGGCATCCTTGGGGTTGTCCGCCTGCTGGGCCTCGGCCCGTTCGGCGACTTCCATGAACAGATCCAGCTTGGTTTTTTCCTTGGTTTCCAGGTAATTGGCGTAAATGCTGGTGGCCTTGTTGGCGACCGTGAGGCCGGTGCCGCCCGCCTTGAGGCCGGCCTCCAGGGCTTTCTGGAACTCGCCATTGTGAAAAAACACCCAGGCTTGCAACACGGCGGCTTCCTTGGGCAGGGCTTCGCAGTCGCCCTGGTGCAGGCGGGCCCAGTTTTTCTTCAGGCTGGCAGCATCGAAGGCGTAGTCGCCGGTGTGTGGAAAAGCGGTCCATTTGGCCATCGGTCTCTCCTTGAAGCAGTTATTTTGAATGGATCAGGCAGCTTGACTGTACGCGCCCACCAGCGCCTGCAAATGCATGCGCTGGCCGGGCTCCAGGTAGGGGATCAACAAGTTCAGCACATGGTGCGCGCCGCGCAGCAGCGCGGCCTGGGCGTTGGCGGGCTCCAGCGCATTACGCGGATCACGCACGTATTCGAAACTGAGCCAATAGGTCAGCACCACCACCATGCTGGTGGCGGTGGCTTCGATTTCGCGTGAATCGATGCTCACGGCATTGGCCCGGCTCATGCTGTCCAGCATGGCCTTGACGGAGCGGGTCTTGTTTTTCAGCACCCACTGGAAGTGGGTTTCCAGGCGCCTGTTTTTGCTGAGCAAGTCGTTCAGGTCGCGGTACAAAAAACGGTATTGCCAGATCAGCTCGAACAGCGAATGCATGAAAAACCAGGCGTCTTCGACGTCACGCACGCTGTCGCTGGCGTTGAGCAGCTCGCTCAGCCCCCGCTCGTAGCGGTCAAACAGCGAGTTGATCAACTCGTCTTTGGCGGGGTAGTGGTAATACAGGTTGCCGGGGCTGATGCTGAGTTCGGCGGAAATCAGTGTGGTCGACACATTGGGCTCGCCGAAGCGATTGAACAGATCAAGCGTCACCTCCAGGATGCGTTCAGCAGTTCGGCGCGGCGCTTTTTTCGCCATGGTGTCTACCTCGTATTTTTTTCTACTCTAACCGACCGACCGGGGTGTTGGAAGTAGGGAATCACCGTGGGTGGGTGTTGGCTGAGTTTGCCGGGATGCCGCATGCGACTGCAAAAGCAGGCGTAAAAAAAGGACGCTGGAACGTCCTTTTTATTCGATGTGTTGAGCCTCAGGCCGACTTGCGAGCGACAGGTGCGCGTTTGGCGGCGGGCTTGCGCGCTGCGGACTTGGCTGCAGCGCGAGGCGCCGCTTTGGGCGTGGCGGCCGGCTTGGCGCTCATTTTCTGGACGTTCCTGTTGAGTTCGTCGATACGGGCGATGAGGGCGTCCACGTCTTTGGCCGAAGGCACGCCCAGCTTGTTCAGGGCTTTGGCCACACGTTCTTCAAAAATGTTTTCCAGCTTGTCCCACTGGTGGCCGGCCTTGGACGTGATGTCGGTGGCCATGGTGGCCATCTTGTTGGTGGCGGTGGAGATTTTTTCTTCCGCGACTGCCTGGGTCTTGCGCTGAATGGACAGGCCTTCCTTGACCAGGGTCTCAAACACTTTGCCGCCTTCTTCCTGTGCCTTCGAAAAAGCCCCCAGTCCAGCCAGCCAGATTTGTTGCGCGGACTCCTTGACGGCACCCGTGAGCTGCGGGGCGGATTTTTTGTCGGCGCTCATTTTTTGAAGTTTCTTGACCATGGGGAACTCCTGGCGGTAGGTGGTTGGTGGGTGGGCGTCGCATCCATGCGGAGCACAACTGGAAATGTAAGCCCTGCGGGCGCGCAGATTTAGGTGTGTGCTTCTAGAACGCTGGGGACCGGCCTCTATGGGAAACCAGGCGGGGCGCGGGTTTCTGCTGACCAGCGGGCCAGGGGGTTTGGACCAGAATCCAGACTGGTCCAGAGTTGTCTAGCGGAGAACACAATGCAGTATTTCGTCACGGGAGCCACGGGCTTCATCGGTAAACGCCTGGTCAAGAAACTCCTGGAGCGCAAGGGTAGCACCGTGCATTTCCTGATCCGCCAGGAAAGTGTCGGCAAGGTCGAGGCCTTGCGTGCGTATTGGGGCGTCAGCGCCGCCAGGGCGGTTCCAGTCCATGGCGACCTGACGGTCAAAAAGCTCGGGGTTGCCGCTGACGACGTCAAAAAGCTCAAGGGCCAGATTGATCATTTTTATCACCTGGCCGCCGTCTACGACCTGGGCGCCGACGAAGACAGCCAGATTGCCGTCAACATCGAAGGCACTCGCCATACCGTGGAGTTCGCCAAGGCGATTGACGCCGGGCATTTTCACCATGTAAGTTCCATCGCGGCGGCCGGCCTGTACGAAGGGGTGTTCCGCGAAGACATGTTCGAGGAGGCCGAGAACTACGAACACCCGTATTTCATGACCAAACATGAAAGCGAAAAAATTGTTCGCAAGGAATGCAAGGTGCCGTGGACGGTGTTCAGGCCCGCCATGGTGGTCGGCGACAGCACGACCGGCGAAATGGACAAGATCGACGGGCCGTATTACTTCTTCAAGTTGATCCAGCGCATGCGCCAGCTGTTGCCGCCGTGGATGCCGGCGGTCGGCCTGGAAGGCGGGCGCATCAACATCGTGCCGGTTGACTTCGTGGTCGATGCCCTGGATGTCATCAGCCACAAGACCAGCATTGCCAAGAAGTGTTTCCACTTGGTGGATCCGGTGGGCTACCGCGTTGGCGACGTGCTCGACATTTTCAGCCGGGCGGCGCATGCGCCCAAGATGAATCTTTTTGTCAATGCGGCCTTGCTGGGCTTTATTCCGCGCGGCGTCAAGAAAAGCCTGATGGCGCTGGCCCCGGTGCGGCGTGCGCGCAATGCCATCATGGCCGACCTCGGCCTGCCCGAGGACATGCTGACGTTTGTGAATTACCCGACACGTTTCGACTGCCGCGAAACACTGGCTGCCCTCAAGGGTTCGGGCGTGGAGTGCCCCAACTTGAAAGACTACGCCTGGCGTGTCTGGGACTACTGGGAGCGCCACCTCGACCCCGACCTGCATATTGATCGTTCGCTCAAGGGCACGGTCAATGGCAAGGTGGTGCTGATCACCGGCGGCTCATCAGGCATAGGCCTGGCGGCGGCGCACAAGTTTGCCGAAGCCGGCGCCATCACCATCATCTGCGGCCGAGATCAAGACAAGCTGGACGAGGCCTGCAAGGAAGCCAAGGCCAAGGGTTACCACTTCATCGCCTACGCGGCCGACATCGCCGACATGGCCGATTGCGACCGGTTTGTGCAAACCCTGATAGCCAACCACGGCGGTGTTGATTTCCTCATCAACAACGCAGGCCGCTCGATTCGCCGCGCGATCGAGGCCAGTTACGACCGGTTTCACGATTTTGAGCGCACGATGCAACTCAATTATTTCGGCTGTTTGCGTGTCACCATGGGTTTTCTGCCAGGCATGGTGGCCAAACACAAAGGCCATGTCGTCAATATCAGCTCGATCGGTGTGTTGACCAATGCGCCGCGCTTTTCGGCTTACGTGGCCTCAAAGTCAGCACTGGACGCCTGGACACGCTGCGCATCGAGCGAATTCGCCGACCAAGGCATCACCTTCACCACCATCAACATGCCGCTGGTGCGCACGCCGATGATCGCACCGACCAATCTGTACAACAACGTGCCAACCCTGAGCCCCGAAGAGGCCGCCGACCTGGTTGCGCAAGCCTGTATCTTCAAACAGGTGCGTATTGCCACGCGCCTGGGCATTGCCGGCCAGGTGTTACATGCGTTGCTGCCACGTGTGGCCCAAATTGCCATGAACACCAGTTTTCGCATGTTCCCGGATTCATCGGCAGCCAAAGGGGCCAAGCCCGGCGACAAACCGGTCAAGCAGACCTTGTCGCCGGAGGCGGTGGCGCTACAGCAGATGATGCGGGGGATTCATTTCTGATCGCTTGCAGCGCTGGTAATGAAAAATCGCCCGGCGGGGCGATTATAAATTTTCAGCAATTGAACTATTTAATCAGATAGTCTTGCTTGCCATTGCCAGCTGATAGATAGGTCGCCATCCAAGTCGGGGTTTTGCCACGGCCAGTCCAGGTTTTTCCGCTGCGAGGATCCTGATACTTTGGTGCAACGACTATGCGTTTATCGCCAGTAGCAGTTTCTTTTCGATTCATGGATTTTTTCGTTGCAAGACCCAGATCAGTTGCAGAAAGTTGGTGTAGTTTGATAATCTCTTTCGCAGAGATAATGGCTTGCGCACGCTCATTATTTCTCTGTTGAGCCAACTTTTCTCGCAATTCTTTGACTTTGGCTTCGGCTTGGCTAATTTGCTGCTGCAGTTCATTCAGGGTGGTCATAATAATTTAACCTTTTGATATGGTGATACTTATATTTTATATGGGAATAATTTTATTTGAATGAAGATTTGAGATGAATTTTAATGGTATTTTTTTTGACAATAAGATTGAAACTTCATTATAAAATTTGGCGTACGAATGAATGTTTGGCGAAGTGGATAGGTGGGGTTGGGTGAAAATTTCGGCCATAATGCCAAATGGCTTTTGGTATATTCATTTAAGGACAATCAATGATTTTGGTCACCGGTGGTGCCGGCTTCATAGGCGCTAATTTCGTGATCAACTGGTTAGCGCAATCCGACGAGCCCGTCGTCAATCTTGACAAGTTGACATACGCTGGAAACCTTGAAACCTTATCCAGCTTGAGGCACGATGCGCGGCATATTTTTGTACAGGGTGATATTGGTGACCAGGAGTTGGTGTTCAGCCTGTTGACCAAGTATCAGCCCCGAGCCATTGTGAACTGCGCTGCCGAATCCCACGTGGACCGTTCGATTCACAGCCCTGAAGACTTCATCCAAACCAACGTCGTTGGTACCTATCGTCTGCTAGAGGCTGCGCGAGCCTATTGGGCCCAACTGGAAGAGGCCGCCAAGCTGGCTTTTCGTTTTCTCCACGTCTCCACCGATGAGGTCTATGGCTCACTCAGCACCGTCGCCCCGGCTTTCAGCGAAAACCACCGTTACGAGCCCAGCAGTCCTTACAGCGCCAGCAAGGCCGCCAGTGACCACTTGGTGCGAGCCTATCATCACACTTACGGCTTGCCGGTGCTCATCATCAATTGCAGCAATAACTATGGCCCCTACCAGTTCCCTGAAAAATTCATTCCTCTGATGATTGTTAACGCCCTAGCGGGTAAATCCCTGCCGGTGTACGGTGACGGCCGGCAGGTGCGCGACTGGCTTTATGTGAACGACCATTGCAGCGCCATCTGCTGCGTGTTGAAAGCTGGCCGATCTGGTGAGGTCTATAACGTCGGTGGCCGGAGCGAAAAGCTCAATATCGAAACTGCCTATATCGTCTGCGCCGTGCTCGACGAATTGCGGCCCAGGGCGGACGGCAAGAGTTATAAGGAGCAAATTGCCCTTGTCAAAGATCGCCCCGGCCACGACCGGCGCTACGCCATCGATGCCCGCAAGATCGAACGTGAGCTGGGATGGAAGCCGGTAGAGACGTTTGAATCCGGCATCCAAAAAACCATACAGTGGTACTTGTCTAACCCTGAGTGGGTGAGCCGTGTGCAAAGCGGTGTTTACCGCGAGTGGGGCGGCACGTCGTTCACAGCTATTTCTCAGTAGGCTGTCATGCCTGCCCATTGTTTATGAAAATCCTCCTCTTTGGGAAAAACGGTCAGCTCGGATGGGAGTTGCAGCGCAGCTTGGGTCTTTTGGGGGAGTTGGTTGCGCTTGATCGCCGCAGCTGCGACCTTTGTGGTGACTTGACTAATTTGCAAGGTCTTGCTAACACGGTGCAACAGGTCCTCCCTGATGTCATTGTGAACGCCGCCGCCTATACGGCGGTGGACAACGCTGAAAGCGAGTCCGAACTGGCGCGGCTCATCAACGCCACCGCACCTGGTTTGCTGGCGCAGGAGGCGTGCAAGCTTGGCGCCTGGCTGGTGCACTACTCTACCGACTACGTGTTTGACGGCAGCGGCACGCAGCCCTGGCTGGAAGCCGACGTCCCAGCCCCACTCAACGTGTATGGTCAGACCAAGCTGGATGGCGAGCAGCTCATCGCCAAACATTGCAAGCATTACCTTATCTTCAGAACAAGTTGGATTTATTCCGCCCGCGGCGGCAACTTCGTCAGAACCATGCTACGTCTGGCCCGGGAGCGCGAACATTTGACCGTGATTGAGGACCAGTTTGGCGCCCCTACCGGAGCCGAGTTGCTGGCCGACGTAACTGCTCACGCCATACATCAAGTCATTGGCAAGGAGGGGGCGCGCCCCCAAGATGCGGGTCTGTACCATCTGACTGCTAGCGGAGAAACCACTTGGCACGAATATGCGAGCCGCGTGATTGACCACGCGAGGCAAAAAAATGCAGTGGCAGCAAGGGAAATGATCCCAGTGCCCACCAGCGCGTTTCCCACGCCCGCGCGGCGGCCACACAACTCGCGTCTGGACAGCGCCAAGCTGCAAGCTACCTTCGGTTTGAGTCTGCCGCCCTGGCAGCATGGGGTGGACCGTACCTTGGCTGAGATTTTGGGGTGGGAGAATGAAAAGTATGATGCAGTGCCAATGCTCACCCTTGATGGTGACTCCAGCACCGAGCGCAGCGCGTAAAAAAGCTGTTTGTGACGAGTCGTGCGAATGCTTATCGAATCAGGGGTGCTCAATTGCAACAGTCTTCACTAGTGTATGCGTGCGCATTGCTGAGTGTTGTATGACTTTTGCCGCCATACCCTCAAAGGACTCGCCCTAAATGAAACTTACCCCCACTGCTCTCCCAGATGTTTTCATCCTTGAGCCTCGGGTGTTTGGCGACGCGCGCGGCTTTTTTTTTGAGGGATTCAATCAACGAACTTTCAGTGAGCTCACCGGACTGGATGTATCTTTTTTGCAAGACAATCACAGTCGCAGCGCTAAAGGAGTTGTGCGCGGTCTGCACTACCAGATTCAACAGCCTCAGGGCAAGCTGGTGCGAGTGGTGCGTGGGGCCGTGTTTGATGTGGCTGTGGACATTCGTAAATTTTCCCCCACGTTTGGACAGTGGGTGGGCGTTGAGCTGAGCGAGGCCAACCACAAGCAGCACTGGGTGCCGCCCGGTTTTGCTCACGGCTTCCAGGCACTCAGCGAGGGGGCTGAAGTGCTGTACAAAACCACGAACTACTACGCCCCTGACCATGAGCGCTGCATCGCGTGGAATGACCCTGATTTAGCCATCGGTTGGCCATCTAGCGTGAGCCCGCTGCTTTCCCCAAGAGACAATCATGCCCCATTCCTGTCTTTTTGCGAGTTGCCAGACTGGCCGTTGTCGGCAGCTTGCTAGCGCTGCAGAGTTCTACCCGTGTGCTCTAAACGAACCCGCTTATCTCGTTCAAGCTAAGTTGCTTTGTTCAGCCTAGGTCGGTAGCTTCACTTTTCGCGGCCCTGTTTGTCCTGAATGTCGAGGCATACCGATCGGACCATGTGAGCGGAAATTCCAGTACATCCACAGCTCTCAACTAATGAAAAGCTCACCGCATACAATAAATGGCACATATATAACGTCTTCGCCACATCGCATCGAAATAGGCGGAGTCAATGGAATCCATGGAAAAAACTCAAACCCCCACTAGCCCAAGTAATGACTTCGACCAAGCTGACATAAGCTTGGTCGACATACTGGTGATCCTGGCCGAGAATGCCAAATTGCTCATCATCGGTCCCTTGCTGGTGGGGCTGTGTGCGTTGGGTTTTGCTTATCTCTTGCCGCAAAGTTTTGAAAGCGTGGCTGTGCTTCACGCAGAACAAGCCACCGCTAGCCTGATGGCCACATCCGCTGTATTGGACCCAGTAGCCATCACGCTGGGGTTAGGTAAAGGCGAATCAGCCGAGGAAGCCCGTAGGGAGCTTCGACAAAGTATCAAAACCTCCGTTGGCCGAAACGACAAGCTGCTCACGCTGACCGTTTCTGCGCCCACGCCACAACAGGCACAAGCCAAAGCAAATGTTGTGCTTGATCAAACCTATCGGCAAAGCCGCCCCAAAGGCATGGCCCGAACGCGGATCGAAGTCCAGTTGGCAGAGGCGCAAGGGCGTTTTAAAAATGCGGAAAAGGCTGCAACCAGTTTGCTCAAACGCTTGGAGTCGTCCGATGTGTCTGTGGCCGGTGGCAGCGATCTTGCGCGCGGCTATGCAGATCTGCTGACCGCCTCCGCCGCCGCCCAAAAGCAGATCAGTGAGTTTGAGGTCCTGCTGGAGGGGGTGAGTGAGGCTATGCTGATGGAGGCGCCCACTCTTCCGGAAAAGGCCAGTCAACCAAGAAAAGCTCTATGGGCCATTAGCGCCACTCTGGTGACGGGCATCGTGTTGCTGCTGTTTGTATTCATGCGGCAAGCATTGCGTAGCGTGGGAGTAGATGCGGGGGGCGCGGATAAGTTGGCACGTATTCGCCGGGCGTTGGGTGTGAAGTAAGTTTGCGGCGGGGAGGGCGACCCTATGCGGGTGGCGTGGTAGTATGCTTGTTCATTGATTGAACAGGTCAATATTAGCGATGTTTCAGAAGCCGCCAAAGGCAGCAACTTCATCTGGCAGTAACTACATCCGCATCTCAAGAGATGCTTTAATCATAGATGCGACGATGATCGGCTCAAGCCTCCAGGAAGAGAATCACCTCAAGGTTTTACGCCTTTTGGCTGTCAATCCGCATATGAATCAGCGCAGCCTGGCGAATGCGCTGGGTGTGAGCTTGGGTAAAGCCAACTACTGTCTGAATGCATTGCTGGATAAGGGGTTTATCAAGATGGAGAGCTTTAGGAAAAGCTCGAACAAATTGGCCTATGCCTACTTGCTAACACCTGTCGGCATCGCCGAAAAAGCCGGCCTCACCGTTCGTTTTTTGGAGCGCAAGGTGACTGAGTACGAACGCCTGACGCGGGAGATAGAAGTATTGAAGTCGGAAATGAGTCAAATCCAAGGCGACGCTAATTTATGAGATTAGTGTCGTTACACCTGTTGCGAGGCTCTCCGTAAGCGCATGACTGTTGTTCCCGTGTATTTCATTGATGCGGCAATAGTTAGCCTCACACGGACCTGGTTCGTCCAGGTCGAGGAGTTCGTTGCTCGCCTTGGCTGGAGCGCCTTGGCGTGCGGTCGTGAGGCCTCGCATAGTCTGCCAAGCGGTGCGAGTCATATCAGCGGCATTTTCTTATGCTCCTCGCACGCTGATGTAGATGGTCGCTTCCGCAAGTCAAAAGACTTCATTCAAGTTGCCTCTCTGACATCCTCGACTTTTTGGAGGTGTTGTGCGTCTACGGGAGTAGCCCTGAAGCTAATGCGAGAGATGTGTTCTGCGTACGGCTTGCGTGATACGCATGGTTGGTCTTGCTTGTGCTTGAGGGACTTAGTTTGACAAAAAAAATTCTTCTTGTTTTCGGCACCCGCCCCGAAGCTATCAAGATGGCCCCACTGGTCAAGATGTTGCGAGCGATTGCCGCACTGGATGTCAAGGTTTGCGTGACCGCTCAGCATCGGCACATGCTAGACCAAGTGCTTCAACTTTTCGATATCCAGCCTGACTTCGATCTCGACCTCATGAGGCCTGGGCAGGATTTGTCGGATATCACCAGCGGCGTGTTGCGCGACCTGAAAGTTGTGCTTGTGCAATGGCGCCCCGATGTTGTATTGGTGCATGGCGACACCTCCACGACCTTTGCTGCGTCGTTGGCGGCGTTCTACCAGCGCATTCCGGTTGGTCACGTGGAGGCAGGTTTGCGCACTGGCGACATTTATTCGCCCTGGCCTGAGGAGGCGAATCGCAAACTCACTAGCGTGCTTGCTCGTTGGCACTTCGCACCCACTGCCACTTCGCGCAGCAATTTGCTGAAGGAAGGCGTATCTTCCGATGCGGTTTATGTGACCGGCAACACGGTGATCGACGCATTGCTGCAGGTGCGCGAAAAAATTGTCAACAGCCCCAAGCTTCTGCAGCAGTTTGCTCAGGACTTCCGCTTTCTTGACCCACGCAAGCGCCTACTCCTGGTGACGGGCCACAGGCGTGAAAATTTCGGAGGCGGTTTTGAGCGCATTTGCCAAGCGTTGATTCGTATTGCAAAGAGCCATGCCGACGTGCAGGTGGTTTATCCGGTGCATCTCAATCCCCAGGTGCAAGAACCTGTCAAGCGGTTGCTGGGTGGCATTGACAATATTCATCTCATCGAGCCGTTAGACTACCTGCCCTTTGTTTACCTGATGGATAAAAGCACGCTTATTCTCACCGACTCTGGCGGCATCCAAGAAGAGGCGCCGTCGTTGGGAAAGCCGGTTTTGGTCATGCGCGATACTACCGAGCGTCCCGAGGCGGTGGAGGCAGGTACCGTCAAGCTGGTTGGCACCGATGTGGAGAAAATTGCGACGGAGGCCGGCACCCTGCTTACGGATGCTCAGGCCTATCAAGCCATGGCCTTCGCCCACAATCCTTATGGCGACGGCCAAGCCTGTCAGCGTATTGCACAGACCCTGCTTGTCGACTAACTAACCTCTATTGGCACGTCAGTACATGAACTTCAAAACTATTTCTATCATTGGCCTTGGCTATATTGGGTTGCCCACTGCTGCTGTGTTTGCGTCCAGAAGCATGAAGGTTATTGGCGTGGATGTGAATCAGAAAACCGTAGACACGATTAACTGCGGCCAGATTCACATTGTCGAGCCCGATTTGGACATGGTCGTGCATGCTGCCGTAGCCGAAGGCTATCTGCGCGCCACTACCCAGCCAGAACCGGCGGACGTATTCTTGATTGCGGTGCCTACGCCCTTCAAAGGCGATCACGACCCTGACCTCGCTTATATTGAAGCGGCTAGCAAGGCAATTTCTCCTGTGCTCAAGAAGGGCGACTTGGTCATCCTAGAATCCACTTCACCTGTGGGTGCTACGGAGCAAATGGCCGCTTGGATGGCTGAAAGTCGTCCAGACCTCAGCTTTCCTCAAACCCGTGGTGAAAACTCTGACATCCGCGTGGCCTACTGTCCCGAGCGTGTGCTACCAGGGCAAGTGTTACGCGAGTTGGTTCAAAATGATCGTGTCATTGGCGGCATGACTTCCAAATGCTCCGCTGCGGCCGCCGCGCTCTATAAAATTTTTGTGCAGGGTGAGTGTGTTATCACTGACGCCCGCACGGCCGAAATGTGCAAGCTGACCGAAAACAGTTTTCGTGACGTGAATATTGCCTTTGCTAATGAGCTGTCCATCATTTGTGACAAACTGGGCATCAATGTGTGGGAGCTTATCAAGCTGGCCAACCGACACCCGCGCGTCAATATTTTGCAGCCGGGCCCTGGCGTGGGTGGGCATTGCATTGCGGTTGATCCATGGTTCATCGTCAGCCAAGCCCCGGCAGAAGCGCGTCTGATCCGTATGGCCCGAGAGGTTAATGACGCAAAACCAGAATGGATAATCGAAAAAGTAAAAATCGCCGTAGCGGACTATTTGTCCGCTAATCCAGACAAGACCGCTAGAGATGTAACCATCGCTTGCTTTGGTCTTGCCTTCAAGCCGGATATAGATGACCTGCGTGAAAGTCCTGCACTGGCAATCAGCACACAGTTGGCGCGATTGCACCCTGGCGAGTTGTTGGTTGTGGAGCCTCATATTGAAACCCTCCCTGCCGCACTCTTTGAACACGCACAACTAGTGACAGTGGAGCAAGCGCAGGGACGTGCGCAGATCGCGCTGCTTCTGGTTGGCCACAGGGCGTTCAAGGATCAGCCCGCCGAAGTATGGAAAAAAATGTCTATTGTTGACGCGTGTGGCATTAGCGCGAGGTGACGCCACTTATGACTGTTGGCTTTATCTAAAGTAATGTCCTGAATTATTTTTTCATCGCAGAAAAAATTTAACTCTATCTATGTCGCCCAATTTCATTTGCCACCGCTGGCAATATGCCGTCATCTCGTGAACTTGTTCTCGACTTCAATGCATGCCATCGAAGGTAGATCAAGGTGAATACTTTCGCATTAATACCGGCACGGGGTGGCTCAAAAGGCATTCCGCGCAAGAACATCAAGCTGATCGCGGGAAAGCCGCTGATTGTGTGGACGATTGAGGCTGCTCTCCGATCCTCGCTACTCAGTGCCGTGGTGGTCAGCACCGACGACCCGGAAATCGCCGATGTTGCGCGCCGAGCGGGGGCTCAGGTTCCTTTTATGCGTCCGTCTGAGCTGGCGCTAGACCAAACACCTGGACTAGACCCTGTGCTGCATGCGCTCGACCAGTTGCCTCAGTACGATTCGGTGCTGTTGTTGCAACCGACCTCGCCGCTGCGGACAACTGAAGATATCGATGCCTGCCTTCGGCTCGCCATGCAGCAACATGCGCGATCTGCTGTGTCGGTCAGCGAGGCGGACACACACCCCTATTGGACTTATCGTTTGACCAAGGATCAAGCCCTTAGTCGGTTTGTTGATGCCGAACCCATTGCACGACGTCAAGACCTGCCGCAAGCTTTTGCACTCAACGGCGCGCTGTACTTCGCCGACGCCAATTGGTTGCGCAGCAGTGGCACCTTGGTCGGCCCTGAAACCCTAGCCTACGTGATGGCTAAAGAGCGGTCGGTCGATGTGGACACGCCGCTCGATTGGAAAATGGCAGAGTTGCTTTTGAAAGACTCATTGTGAAAAAGAAGAAAATTTTAGTTACCGGTGCCGACGGGTTTATTGGCTCTCACCTTACTGAAGCGCTGGTACGCACGGGTTACGATGTTCGTGCGTTCGTGCTCTATAACTCGTTCAACTCCTGGGGCTGGCTAGACCGCTGCGCATCAGACGTGAAGGGAGAATTCGAGGTGTTTGCAGGCGACGTGCGGGACCCCAACGGCGTGCGTACCGCCATGAAAGATTGCGATGCGGTGTTGCACCTCGCGGCCCTGATCGCGATTCCTTATTCGTACCACTCGCCCGACACCTATGTCGACACCAACATCAAAGGTACGCTGAACATCGTCCAGGCAGCGCGCGATCTTGGTGTAAGCAAGGTAGTACAAACATCGACGAGCGAGGTGTACGGCACAGCGCGCTTCGTTCCAATAACCGAAGATCATCCGCTGCAAGGCCAATCGCCTTATTCGGCTAGCAAGATTGGCGCGGATCAAATTGCCATGTCGTTTTATTCATCGTTTGGCACACCAGTTACGTTACTGCGGCCCTTTAACACCTACGGCCCGCGCCAGTCCGCTCGCGCCGTTATCCCAACCATCATCACCCAGATTGCCCATGGGCAGCGCCAGATCAAACTCGGCGCGGTGTCACCCACACGCGACTTCAACTACGTGGCCGATACGGTGGCTGGCTTTATTGCCGCCCTGGAGTCAGACCGTGGCATTGGTGAGGTCATCAACCTTGGGAGTAATTTCGAGATTTCCATCGGCGACACGGCGCACGCGATCGCGGAGTCTATGGGAACCACGATCGAAATCATGACTGACGAACAGCGCCTGCGACCCGAAAAGAGCGAGGTCGAGCGACTATGGGCGTCCAACACCAAAGCTCGCCAACTGCTCGGCTGGCAACCCCAATACGGTAGCCGCGAAGGCTTCTTGCGCGGCCTGACCGAGACCATCTCTTGGTTCCGCGAACCTGCCAACCTGTCCGCCTACAAAGCAGACATCTACAACCTATGAACCGCATGGATACGCCACGTAATCTTGCTCAAGAAATCGTTCGAGCGATCTCGTCTGTGGTGGGCGCGGGGCCGCTCGCTCTGCACGAACCGCGTTTTCGCGGCAACGAATGGATCTATTTAAAGGAGTGCCTCGATTCGACGTTTGTATCTTCAGTTGGCAAGTTTGTTGACCGTTTCGAGGATGACTTGGCAGCCTTCACTGGTGCCAAGCGTGCAATAGCCGTGGTCAACGGCACGGCAGCGTTGCATGTATCTCTGCTCTTGGCGGGCGTCACGGCTGGCGACGAAGTGTTGTTGCCAGCGCTCACCTTCATCGCCACCGCCAATGCCGTGGCCTATTGCCAAGCAACACCGCATTTTGTTGACAGCGAGGAGCGTTCGCTCGGCATGGACGCTCACGCTTTGCGCGACCATCTCTCAAGCACGACCGAATTGCGCGGCGGCCATTGCATCAACCTCAGCACCGGCCGGGTCATCCGCGCTATGGTGCCGATGCACACCTTTGGTCATCCCCTTGATATCGAAGCACTATTGGCCGTTGCGCACGACTTTCACATTCAACTTATCGAAGACGCGGCCGAATCACTGGGCAGCACGGTGGGCGGCCGTCATACAGGCACCTTTGGTCTGATGGGCACCTTGAGCTTCAATGGCAACAAGACCATCACCACCGGTGGCGGTGGTGCCATCCTCACCAACGACCTCGAACTAGGCAAGCGCGCCAAGCACATAACCACCACGGCCAAGCTGCCACATCGCTGGAATTTTGTGCATGACGAGGTGGGCTACAACTACCGATTGCCCAACCTGAATGCTGCGCTAGGCTGCGCGCAGCTTGAGCAACTCCCTGGCTTTCTAGCCGACAAGCGCCGCCTGTTTGAGCGCTATCAATCAGCCTTTGCCGACATTGAGGGTGTTCGCCTAGTCGTCGAACCGGTGGGGCGCCACAGCAATTACTGGTTGCAGACGCTGTTGCTAGACGAGTCGTTCGCTGATCAGCGCGACGCGGTACTGACCGCCACCAACGACGCTGGCTTGATGACCCGCCCGGTCTGGGCGCTGATGAATCGCCTGTCGATGTTCAGTAGCGCGCCGAAAGCACCTTTGCCGATGGTCGAGTCGCTGGAGCGGCGCTTGATCAATATCCCGAGTAGTTCGGGTTTGGTCTAGTCGTTCCATGAGCAAGCCAAGAATTATCTTGATTGGTGCCGGCGGCCATGCCCACGCCTGTATTGATGTAATCGAGCAGCATGGGCAGTACCAGATTGCCGGGCTGGTCGGCATGCCAGACGAATTGCATGCTTCACACCTCGGTTATGCCGTCATTGGCACGGACATCGACTTACCGGAGCTCGCCAAAACGTGTCAATACGCCTTGATCACCGTGGGTCAGATTCAGACACCCGAGCACCGCATTCGCCTATATCAGCAGGCTATCGAACTTGGGTTTCAATTGCCAGCCATCATCGCGCCTAGTGCACATCTCTCTCGCCACGCCACCATTGGCGCAGGCACTATCGTGATGCACGGGGCCATCCTCAACGCCGGGGTCAGCGTTGGCAATAACTGCATCATCAATACGCGTGCACTGCTTGAACATGACGTAACGGTGGCAGACCACTGTCATGTCTCTACTGGCGCCATCCTCAACGGCAATGCAAAAATCGGCGCGGGGAGCTTTGTTGGCAGTGGTAGCCTCATTAAAGAGGGACTTGCGCTAGGGAAAGGCTGCGTGGTGGGTATGGGCGTCGCTGTGCGATACAGCCAGCCAGATCACGCCCGATTTACAGGGCACAATGAATTATGAACAACCGTACGCTCATCATCGCCGAAGCTGGCGTTAACCATAATGGCGACCTCGGGTTGGCCAAGCAGTTAATCGATGTGGCTGCCGTGGCTGGTGTGGATCTCGTTAAGTTCCAAACTTTTAACGCCAACCGGCAAGTTACACGTAGCGCCCAAAAGGCGGACTATCAAACCCAGACCACGGGCAACAAAGAATCCCAGCATGAAATGCTGCGCCGCCTTGAGCTCACCGATGACATGCACCGGGAACTCATCGCGCACTGTGCCGTGCGAAACATCGGTTTTTTCTCTACCGGTTTTGATGTTGAAAGCATCGATTTGCTGCTGAGCCTCGGCCAGGATCACTTCAAGATCCCTTCGGGCGAGATCACCAACCTGCCTTACTTACGCCATATCGGCCACCTTGGTAAAAGCGTCATCATTTCCACCGGCATGGCAACGCTGGGTGAAATTGAAGCAGCAATTGATGTACTCGAATTGGCTGGTACGCATCGTGCCAGAATAACGGTACTGCATTGCACCACCGAGTACCCCACGCCCATGAATGAGGTCAATCTGCGCGCCATGCAGAGCATTCATAGCGCCTTTGGTGTAGCGGTGGGCTATTCCGACCACACACCCGGCATCGAAGTGGCGATTGCCGCCGTGGCCATGGGTGCGACGGTGATTGAAAAACATTTCACGCTAAATCGCAATTTACCCGGCCCCGACCACCAAGCCAGCCTTGAACCAGCAGAACTCAAAGCCATGGTGGCCGCTATTCGCAACATCGAAGTCGCACTAGGCGATGGCATCAAACGCCTCACCCCGAGCGAAGCCAGAAACAAACCTATTGCACGAAAATCACTTGTGGCCAGCCAAGCGATAAAGGCGGGTGAGGTCTTTAGTGCACAAAACATCACCACCAAGCGCCCCGGCACGGGCATCACGCCCATGCGCTGGGAGGAAGTGATGGGCCGCATCGCGACGCACGATTTCGCGGCGGACGAGTTGATCGAACTATGACTCGTAAAATCTGTGTCATCACCGGCACCCGAGCCGAATATGGTTTGCTGCGCTGGGTCATGCAAGGTATCAAGGATGATCCTGAGCTCACGCTACAGGTCATTGCCACCGGCATGCACTTGTCACCTGAGTTTGGTCTGACCTACCGCGAGATTGAAAAAGACGGTTTCCAGATTGACCGTAAGGTCGAAATGTTGACCAGCTCAGACACGCCCGTGGGCATCGCAAAATCCATGGGATTGGGGACAATTGGTTTTGCCGATGCATTGAACGAATTAAAATCTGATCTGATTGTTGTGCTGGGTGATCGGTTCGAGATTTTTGCAGCGGTGGCGGCAGCTCTGGTGGCACGCATACCCGTAGCGCACTTGCATGGCGGGGAGACGACCGAAGGCGCCTTTGATGAGGCACTGCGCCATTCCATCACTAAGATGTCGCACTTGCATTTCGTTGCTGCTGAAGCGTACCGGCGACGCGTGATCCAGCTTGGTGAACAGCCTGAACGAGTGTTCCTCGTTGGCGGCTTGGGCATTGACAACATTAAACGCTTGCAGCTTCTCGGCCGTGCAGCGTTAGAAGCATCGCTGGGCTGCCAACTCGGCCCCAAAAATCTGCTGATTACCTTTCATCCGGTCACGCTTGAGACGTCAACGGCTGAAGATCAGATGGCAGAATTGTTAGCAGCCTTGACAGAACTGAAAGACACGAAGCTTATTTTCACCCTGCCCAACGCCGATACCGACGGCCGAGCCTTGATCAAGATGGTGCAGCAGTTTGTCGCTCAACACCCCAACGCGCACGCTTACACTTCCCTCGGCCAACTGCGCTATTTGTCGTGCATTGCCCAGGTTGATGGTGTGGTCGGCAATTCTTCCAGCGGATTGGCCGAAGTACCCAGCTTCAAGAAGGGCACCATTAACATCGGCGACCGTCAGCGGGGCCGCTTGCAAGCTGCAAGTGTGATTAATTGCGAACCCACCCGTGAGGGTATTGTTGCCGCTTTGGAACGGCTTTACACCGCAGCCTTTCAGGCGAGTTTGAGCCAGGTACAAAACCCTTATGGCGAAGCTGGTGCAAGTGAAAAAGTGGTTAAAACCATCAAGCACTGTGCGCTTGATGGTATCGCCAAAAAGTCTTTTTATGATCTACCTGCACATTGACATTGAGCGTAATAAGTGAATTCGACAGAACAAATCTGGCGCAAAGCCATTCTCCCCGCTCACGCCACCATTCGGCAAGCCATCAGCAACTTGGATGAGGCCGGAATCAAGATCGTCCTGGTGATTAATGAGGCAGACGAGCTGGAAGGCACGATATCTGACGGAGACATACGGCGCGGTTTACTCAAAGGGCTGGACCTTAACAGCCCGATCACCAACGTCATCCATCGCAATGCATTGGTCGTTCCGCCTGAAATGGGGCGCGAGATGGTCATGCAGTTGATGGTGGCTAACAAGATCCAGCAGATTCCCGCCGTCGACGGGCATCGCCATATTGTCGGCGTGCATCTCTGGGATGAGATCGCCACATCCCCCGTGCGTCCTAATCTGATGGTGATTATGGCTGGCGGCATGGGAACACGGTTGCGTCCGCACACAGAAAACTGTCCTAAACCATTGTTGCCCGTTGCAGGCAAGCCGATGCTGGAGCACATCATTGAGCATGCCAAATTGGAAGGATTTAGTCGCTTTGTGTTGGCAGTCCATTATCTGGGCCACATGATTGAAGAACACTTTGGCAATGGCGACCGGCTGGGTGTGCAGATTGACTACCTGCGCGAACAGTCCCCATTAGGCACCGCCGGCGCGCTAGGTTTACTCAATCCGCGCCCCGACGCTGCATTTGTGGTGACCAATGGCGATGTGATTACGGACATTCACTACGGTGAGTTGCTGGATTTTCACTTGCGTCACAACGCTGCGGCCACCATGGCGGTGCGTGTGCATGAATGGCAGCACCCCTTTGGCGTGGTGCAGACCCAAGGCGTTGAAATTGTCGGTTTTGAAGAAAAACCTGTGGCCCGAACGCACATTAATGCAGGTGTTTATGCGCTTGAACCAGAGGCGTTGAACACCTTGGCGGCTGATACACGCTGCGACATGCCTGCCTTATTTGAACGCCTGCAAGAACAATCCAAACGCACGGTGGCGTATCCGATGCATGAGCCCTGGCTCGACGTCGGACGCCCCGATGATTTGGAACGAGCGCGCAGCAATCTCGCGTCCATCTAATTCGAACCACCTCATCCCCCGAAGGAAACACAATGGAAATAGGCCCAAGCCCAGATACTGATCTGTCCCGATTTACGAAACCTGAGCAAGAACTCGACGTGCTTTATGGGATGCCCCGGTACGTAAAGTTTTGCAGGATTTGCAATATGTCGAATCAGCAGCCGATGTCGAGCAACGAGTACACGCATAGCAAGGATTCAACGAAGACCACCTTGAGCTTCGACGACGAGGGCGTCTGCCACGCATGCCGTTTCAACATGCTAAAGGAAACCGGTGAGATCGACTGGGACGAACGCGAGCGCGAATTGCTCGAGCTGTGCAAGCAGTTTCGCCGCGATGATGGCAGTTACGACTGCATCGTTGGAGGTAGTGGTGGCAAAGACAGCGCCATGCAGTCGCACCTGCTGAAATACAAGTACGGCATGCACCCACTGACGGTGACATGGTCACCGCACCTCTATACTGACATTGGCTGGAAAAATTTCCAAAATTGGCTGCACGTTGGCGGATTTGATAACTTCCTTTACACCCCCAACGGCAAGATCCATCGCCTGCTAACGCGCAACGCGACGATCAACCTGCTGCACCCCTTCCAACCGTTCATCCTGGGCCAAAAGACCTTCGTCGCGAAGATGGCGGCACAGCTGAATATTCCTTTGATCTTCTACGGCGAAATGCCTGGAGAATACGGCGAAAAAATTTCCCACGAGACCTCCAGCTATGCGGCCGGTGCCGAGGGCGGAGACGGCGAAGGTTTTTCGTTGGACTATATTGGCGGCCGGGACGTACGCGATATTTTTCTCGGAGGGAAACCGATCGGGGAGTACATGGACGAAGGCGTGGAGATGGCCGACCTGAAAAGCTATCTGCCAATGGACCCGGAAGTGCTGCAGCGCAAGGGTATTGACTTCAAATACCTCGGCTACTACAAGAAGTGGGTACCACAAGAGGCTTACTACTACGCAGTGGAAAACACTGGCTTCGAAGCCAATCCTGTTCGTACTGAAGGGACCTACTCAAAGTACAATAGCTTGGACGACAAGGTTGACGGTTTCTTCTACTTCACACGCTGGATCAAGTTTGGCGTCGGTCGGGCAATGATGGATTCAGCCCAGGAAATTCGCAACCATCACATCAACAAGGACGAAGCCATGGCGTTGATGCGTCGATACGAAGGTGAGTATCCGGCGCGTTACGAAAAAGAATTTCTTGAGTACATCAATATGTCTCGGGATGAATTTCTCGCACTTTGCGACCGCTTCCGCTCACCGCACCTTTGGAAAGTTGAAGGGGGACAATGGAAACTGCGCCACAATCCGTGGGATCAAGCAGTTCACGCGGGATGAGCAACACGCGTCTCATCGCGAGACTCGACATCAAGGGCCCTAACCTCATCAAGGGCATTCACCTTGAAGGCTTGCGCGTGATCGGTCAACCCAACGAGTACGCAAAGCTCTACTACGAGCAGGGCGCAGACGAGCTCATCTACATCGACTGCGTAGCCAGTCTGTATGGCCGCAACAGCTTGGGCGAAATAGTGCAAAGCGCAGCACAGGACGTGTTCATCCCAATAACGGTCGGCGGCGGTGTCCGCTCGATCGACGACGCGACACATCTGCTGCGTTGCGGTGCTGATAAGGTCGCAATCAATACCGCTGCCGTAGCCAACCCGAGCCTGATTACCGACATCGCCCGCCGCTTCGGGAGCCAATGCATGGTGCTGTCGATCGAAGCCAAACGACTCGGACCGGATCGCTGGGAAGTTTTCACCGACAACGGCAGAGAGGACACCGGCCTGGATGTCATCGAGTGGGTCAAGCGCGGTGTCGCGCTCGGCGCCGGTGAGGTGCTGCTTACGTCGGTTGACCAAGAAGGGACGCGCAAGGGGTTTGATATCTCCTTGGTTCACGCGGTGACAAGTGAGGTGTCAGTACCCGTTATTGCCAGCGGAGGGATGGGTGTGCCGGAGCACTTGATTGACGTGGTCCAGACGGGTGGAGCAGATGCCGTTGCGATGGCTGACATACTTCACTATCGCAGAGCCACAATGAAAGACATCCGCAGCACAGCACGCAGTGCGGGCATCCACGTCAGGAAGTTTGGAAATGATTAGTGTGGCGGTGATTGATTATGGGGTTGGCAACTTGTTGAGTGTCAGTCGGGCACTCGCGCACTGTGGTGCACGTGTATCCGTCACATCTGATCCAACAGAGATACATGCAGCCGACCGGGTCGTGTTACCTGGCGTAGGGTCTTTTGCAGATGGAATGGCAGCGCTAAAGGCCCATGGTTTAGACCTTGTTGTTAAAAAGGTGGCATCTAGCGGTACACCGTTGCTTGGCATCTGCTTGGGCATGCAGATGTTGTTTGATGAAAGCGAAGAGTTTGGAACTACTGCCGGGTTAGGCTTAATCCCCGGGCGTGTAGTCACGATGCCAACATTGACCCAGGCGGGAGCGACCCAGAAAATACCACACATTGGCTGGAATGAATTGATGTTGCCAGGACAGGAAGAATCTTGGCAAGGCACGCTGCTTGCCGATATTTCTCTCGGTGAAGCGGTCTACTTCGTGCATTCCTACATGGCCGTTCCAGCGTCGCTCACGTATCGTCTGGCCGATTGCAACTACGGTGGCATGCCGATCGCGGCGGTGGTATGTCGTGACAATGTGGTGGGTTGCCAGTTTCATCCAGAAAAAAGCGGCGAAGTCGGTCTAGCAGTCCTGAGGAGCTTCATTGCGCCGCTACGCCGATCATGACCAGCCCTGTTCGTCGGTCGATTCTTATCTATGCATGCGCTTTCGCGGTAGTGGGCCTGACACCCTTCTTGCTGCTCCCCATCCTGACGACAAGGTTGACACCGCTGCAGTTTGGCGAGGTAACTTCTTTTCTCATACTCACTGCGCTGCTCGCCAATTTGACTGGTTTGAGTGCGCATGGCTTCGTGTCCGTGCGCTTCTTCAAAACGACCACCGCGCAGTTCAGAGTATTGGTTTCAAGTTCGATCACAGCGATCGTGGCAACAAATGCCGCGGCTGCAGTGATCGTTGTGTTGCTCTACCCAGTGCTGTCACATGTATTGGGACTTTCACTGGGCTACACGATGCTGGCTGTCCTCGCAGCATTCTTCCTGAACCTGAATTTCATCTTCCTGGCTATCTTCCAGTCATCGGGACAGCCAATGCTGTACCTCAAGGCGAGAGTTGTACAAGGGATGTTCGAGTTTGTGCTGTGTGTGGGCCTGATTTTTCTGGTAGCCGCGGACTCAGGATCTCGCATCTATTCGTACGTTGCGGCTATCACCGCCAGCGTACTGGTGGGACTCTACTACTGCATGCGCCGAGGTCATGTGGGCGGAAACGTGGACCGCGCGCGCCTGAGGGACCTCGTGGCCTTCGGCGTGCCGATGTTGCCGCACATTGTGGCCGGTACGGCCATTACTTACATGGATCGGCTGGTCGTCTCCTCTCTGCTGGGGGCCGAGAGCCTAGGTATCTATATGGTGGCGATGCAGGTCGGCATGGGGATGATCGCACTTATCGAACCACTGAACAAGGCGCTGGCCCCCTGGCTCTTCGAGCAACTCTCAAAAGGGTCGCCGGAAGTGCGACGCATGATCGTGAAGCGAACTTATCAGCTTTACATGGTGCTGGCCGGGATAGGTGTACTCGTGGCTGGTGCGGCTCACCTCTTCTTCGACGCGTTGATCGGTGCGCAATTCGCAGCCGCACGTGCGCTCATCCCTTGGATGGTTGCCGGCTTCGTGCTTCAAGGCATGTACTACTCGGTGGTGAACTACATGTTCTATGCCGAGCGGACCGGACGCCTGTCGCTGGTGACGGGCACCACGGCGGTGGCGGGCAGTGTGATCTCCTACACACTAACCTCGGCCTTCGGGCTGCAAGGCGCGGGGGCTTCGTTCCTGGTGAACAATGCTTTGATGTTTTTGCTGGTCTGGACCGTGGCTGCGAAAGCTGTGCCCATGCCCTGGAGGCTCGGACGCTGATATGCGCCATATCGAGATTCCCTTACTACGCGAGTCGGCCGCTTTCGCGGCGCGCTTGATCGAGGCCGCGAGCCGGTTTGGTGATGCGAAATACCAATTCCATCGACGTGTCAACTGGTCGCACCGCTACGACGAGACGTTCTATGAGCGGGAGTCTGACTTCTTCCGCTCAGCTCCTGATGCTTATCTGGCGGGGAACCAACACACCGCGCCGCAGCTTGTCGATGTTTTTGTGCAGAAGCTGCGCCCGAAGCAGGTGGTGACGGTGCTGATGAAAGTCGCCGCACACTGGATTTTTCATGTGCTTGGAAGTTTTTCAGGCAGGCCCAGTCGCATGAGCGGCGTGCACATCTATCGCAAGTGCTACGTGGATGACATTGAGCTCGTGTTTGATCCCGAGGAGATTGGCGTCGTCCGGGCCGTTTATCCGTTTCCTATCAGCGTTCGCAGGCAATTCCGGTACTTGCGTTTCCTGCGCGAGAAAGGCTACCGGTTCAAGTTGGCCGGCTATCACTATAGCCCGAGGGATCTTGTCAGTTTTCTTGCGCGGCGTGATGTCCGCTCACTGCAGCAATTGGAGTCGCGGGCACAAGTGCGGCATGCATATCAAGTGGTAGCGTTGGGCATCAAGACTATCCAGCTTTCGGACGAGTTTGATATTGGCAGTCTCGACTTTGCGCGCACGCTTGCGCGCTTTCCTGTGCGTGTGATTAACAGCGCGCATGGCGTGGGGAAATACTTTCCGGTGCATGCGTATCAGGAATTTCATGTCGTCACTGAACGGCAGGCCCAGTATTACCATGCGGTTCGCCCATGTTGCTATACCTTGCGTACGCTCAACGACAAAGCCGCCAAGGCTGGTGCAGAGCTTCGTCAGGGCAATATGTCAGGTAGCCATGGCCAAACCATTAATTTTGTTTTTCTGAGCCAGGTTTTCGACGGTGTCGGTGAAGTTATTGCTAGTAATGAGGCTGGCGCAGTTGCTCGTCTGAATGCCGAGTTTGCAGGGTTGCCCGAAGTGCGTCTGCTCTACAGGCCACACCCGAACAAGCACCAATCCCTCGCCCCGGAGGGCTTCGAATTGCTGTTGCACCTCGAAGAGGTAAACGGACACTCGGGGACGGTGTTCGCCTCATTTTTCTCGACTTGTCAGATTGATCCGTCCTTTAAGGGATGTAAGGTTTTACTGCGCGGGGAACTAATTTATCCCGCTATCGCATTCGACAACAGCGAAACAATTGTCGACTTGGACGGATTGGTGGATATGATCACCCGATTTCTGAAACCTCAGCAGACGAATATGCCATTGGGGTTGGACGGCCTATGAGGGTACTCTTCTACATTCTTCTCATCGCCGGTATTGGCAACGTGGTGTTGCGCCCTGAGATGGAGAACCCTTTGACGCTATACCGGATACTCGCTCCGGTTTGCTTGATCGTCTTGTTCGCTCTGAGGCCAATGAAGGTGATACGCTGGCTCGGGCTGTTTGCCATCTTCCTCGTCTACAACATTGTTTTGGCCACGGCATACAGTTTGGACTACTCGCAGTTCTTCCCGTCTATCGTTCACTACCTGTACCTGTTCATTCTGCTGGTTCTGATGGTGGACATGAAATCGCAAAACGTCGACTTCGACGCGCAGTACCTGCGCTTCGTGGAATGGTTCTACGTTTTTTTGCTCCTTAACCTGCTGGTCGAATTTTTCGTCGGGACAACCATTTATCCAAACCTGTACATCGATGAAACAGACGAAGCGTCACTAAGGGCATTCTTCTGGAACCAGAACGATGTGGCGATAGTGCTCTGCATAGTCGCTTGGCTTGCGCTCACGCTGGACCGCTACAAGGGAATGGTCCGATGGACGGTCGTTCTGATCACTATTCTCGTCCTCTATTACAACGACTCGAAGGCCGCATTGCTTTCGCTGATGCTTGTCTCGTTGCCTATTTATTCGATTTTCAGGGTCTGCCGCACGGTCAGTATCACACCCAAAGTGTGGTTTGCGTTTTTTGGCACGCTGTTTGCACTTGTCGTGGTAAGCATCGTGTCATTGAGCGGGGTGCCGATCAATTTTTTGAACGATACCTACACCCTCGGCGATCTGCTGGTAGACCCGATTACGAGAATTTTTTCGTTGCAAGCCTCTGACGAGCAATGGGGTTCCCTGAATAACCGAACCGACGCGGCGATCTTCGTCATCATCGAGTACCTCAAATCGTTCGGATTTGGACTGGGTGCCGGCGGCTCTTGGCTTGTACTGACGATGCCTCAATACGAGCTAGGTGGTGCCAAGAGTGCACATAACGCACTGCTACAGTTTATTGTTGACTTTGGGTACCCGGTTCTATTTGGCTACCTTGCCATGGTCTTTTGGGCTCTGAGCAAACTGTTCAAGCGCAGCATCAGAGAGATCGATCGCCTGAAGGTGATGGCGATTTTATCTTTTCCCCTACTTGGGTTGTCGCAGTCGGGCGCGATTGTCACGAACTATTTTTTCTTCGCGTCGGTCTATTTCATTTGGATGTTGGGCCACGAGTTAGGCCAGACTAAGCAGTCGCGTGAGACCTGCGAAATTGGACAAATAAATTCACAGTCCGTACTCCACGACGGAGGTGCAAGGTGAGAGACAATGTGCAAGAAGGCGTGCGCAGCTCTGCGACTGACGTAATATCATGGTTCTTTTTCAAGCTGTTCAAGAAGCTTCGATTGCGTGCTGTTAAGGGCTCGCAGGTGCATCCCACGTCGAAGCTTGAATCGGGCACCGCCTTCTATAGTTCAACGATGGATCGCCATAGCTTCTGCGGCTACGACTGCGACATTTCTTGCGCCGACATCGGCAGCTTCACGTCCATCGCCAATGGTGTTGTCATCGGCGGCGGAAGGCACCCCATGGAATGGGTTGGCATGTCGCCAGTGTTCTATGAGGGCCGTGACAGCGTCAAGACTAAATTCTCCACTCACCGGCGCGACCCCGTGAAGCGCGTGGTGGTCGGCCACGACGTATGGATAGGCCGCTCGGTCGTCGTGCTGCCGGGCGTGGTAATTGGCAACGGTGCGGTGGTTGGCGCTGGCGCGGTGGTAACTAAATCGGTACCACCATACGCGATCGTGGCGGGTAATCCGGCACGGTTGATCCGTTACCGGTTCGACGCGGCCGTGGTGGAACGCCTGATCGCGAGCCGGTGGTGGACGCTAAACGATGAGTATCTGCATCAGCTAGGTCCGCACTTTAATGATGTGAAAAAATTTCTGGAAATTATTGAGAGGACACGCTGAGCATGGCAGCAAAAATAATCTGTTCGAGATGCGTGATGGATCAATCCGATTCCCGCATCACATTTGACGCCAATGGCGTATGCGACCACTGCACTGGTTTCGAAACTGACGTTTTACCCAATTGGTATCCCAATGACACAGGTAAGGCGCTGTTCCGGGAGATGATTAAAAAAATTAAGGAGGCTGGCAAGGGAAAGCCTTTTGACTGCATTATGGGCATGAGTGGCGGGCTTGACAGTTCGTACCTGCTGCATATCGCTGTAAAGGAGTTTGATCTTCGCCCATTAGTGTTCCACGTTGATGGCGGGTGGAATACTGATCTCGCAGTTAATAATATTCAAGTGTTAGTGGATAAACTTGGACTTGATTTGTACACAGAGGTAATTAATTGGCAGGAGATGCGGGATTTTCAGCTATCTTTTTTCAAATCCGGTGTGCCGCACCTAGATATACCTCAGGATCACGCCTTCATCGCTACGCTGTATCATTTTGCGGACAAACACAATATTAAATATATTGTTAATGGTGGAAACTTCGCAACCGAATGTGTTCGCAATCCTAAAGAATGGCTGTATTACGGCACAGACATGGCTCAGTTGCGAGATATTCAAGGCCGTTTTGGCACACGCCCACTTAATACTTATCCATTCAGTAGTATTCTTTTTCATAAAGTTTATCTTCGGTACGTGAAGGGTGTTCAGGTAGTTAAACCTCTCAACTATTTGCCTTACACCAAAGAACATGCTTCGCAAGTTCTATCTGAGTTGTATGGTTGGCGCCCCTACCCGCAAAAACACTTTGAGTCACGCTTCACGCGTTTCTATGAGGGCTATTGGTTGCCTACCCGCTTTGGCTATGATACCCGTCGTGTTCAGTATTCAAGCCTGATTCTCACAGGCCAAATGACGCGTGAAGAGGCCCTGTCAAAACTGGAGAAGCCTGCCTATGACTCAGAGACAATTGATGAGGACTTTGAATACATCGCCACCAAACTGGGCATTACGGTCGAAGAGTTACGTGGCTATCACCAAATGCCTTTGAAAACCTATCGTGATTACAAAAATCAGGAATGGTTGTTTGATTTTGGTGCAAAGATGCTTAAGTTATTGGGCATCGAAAGGGCCGTAAAAAGATGATTGCCATCATCAATTATGGTTCAGGCAATATAGCTGCGATTGCGAATATTTATAAGCAACTTAAGATTCCATATATTGTTACAAAGGACTTAAACGAGTTGGCTGCAGCTGAGCGATATATTTTGCCTGGCGTGGGGGCATTTGAGGCCACCATGCGTTATTTGAACGACTCTGGCATGGTGGCTACGCTGAATGAACAGGTGTTGATTAATAATAAAAAAGTGATGGGTATCTGTGTTGGGATGCAGGTATTGGCTGAATCCAGTGATGAAGGTTCCCTTGCTGGTTTGGGTTGGATTCCCGGGCGGGTTCGTAAAATCGACGCAAGTTTGCTTCCAGCCAGCCCAAAGTTACCTCATATGGGCTGGAACTCTATTAAACCTAGGTCTGATGCGCCTTTGTTTGCGGGGGTTGATGTTGAGCGTGGATTTTATTTTCTGCATAGCTATTACTTCGATGCAACATATGCTGCGGATGTGTCTGCCTCGGTAGAGTATGGCAAGGAAATACCTTGTGCAGTGGCACGGGCAAACGTGTTTGGCATGCAGTTCCATCCTGAAAAAAGTCATGCCAATGGCGTGGCCATCTTTCGTAACTTCGCGGAACTGTGAACATGTTGCGATCCCGAATTATCCCGTGCCTGCTCATACACGATGGAGGGTTGGTCAAAACTAGGCAGTTTAAGAACCCAAAATACGTGGGTGATCCGTTGAATGCGGTAAAAATCTTCAATGAAAAAGAAGCCGATGAACTCATTGTTCTTGATATCGACGCGTCTACACAGGGGCGCACGCCGAACTTTGCATTGCTGAAAGGGCTGGCCGTGGAGTCCCGCATGCCGCTGTGTTACGGGGGGGGGGTCACGAGTGCAGTGCAGGCCGCGCAGATTATTGCGTTGGGTTTTGAAAAAGTCTCTATAAGCGCGGCCGCGTTGACGCGCCCGGCATTGATTCGGGAAATGGCCGAGGCCGTGGGTGCGCAAAGTGTTGTTGTGACGTTGGATGTGCGGAAGAACAAATTGTTTGCCGGTTACACGGTCTATACCCGTAACGGCCAAGATAAGCAAAAGGTGAACCTACTAGAGTTTTGCCAGCAGGCTGTCGAGCTGGGGGCGGGCGAAATCGTCATCAACTCAATAGACAGAGATGGTGAGATGGCGGGGTACGACCTTGAGCTTGCCAAAAGTATCCGTGGAGCCATCACGTCACCCATTTCTATGATGGGAGGTTCCGGCAATGTTGAGCACATGCAAGAGTTGATTGATTCAGTTGGCGTGGTCGGTGCTGCTGCGGGCAGCATGTTTGTCTTTAAGGGACCTTATCGTGCAGTTCTTATTAATTATGGGCGTCCCGACCGCCTGACTTGAGTCCCCGGATAAAAAATGAAACAAATTTTGCAGGATATGAGTAAGGGAGCCACATACATTAAGGAAGCTCCTGCACCAGTTGCCTCACGAGAATCTGTTCTGATCGCCAGTTCAGTCAGCTTGATCTCCGCCGGCACGGAGCGCATGCTGGTCGGCTTTGGTAGGGCTTCCTTGTTGGATAAAGCGCGCCAGCAGCCAGAAAAGGTAAAGATGGTGCTGGAGAAGATCCAGACTGATGGGTTGATGACCACCATTGAGGCGGTGCAGTCCAAGCTCGCGCAACCCTTGCCTCTGGGCTATTGCAATGTAGGCGTGGTGTTTGAAGTCGGTGCGGGGGTAGAGGGTCTCAAGGTAGGCGATCGTGTGGTGTCCAACGGGTCCCATGCCGATGTTGTTAAGGTGTCAAAAAACCTGTGCGCGCGCATTCCGGATGCAGTGGATGACGAGTCTGCTGCATTTGTTGTGGTGGCAAGCATCGGGTTGCAGGGGGTTCGTCTCGCGCAGCCAACGCTCGGCGAGACATTCGTGGTCACTGGGGTGGGCCTGATTGGTTTGCTAACCTTGCAGTTGCTGCGTGCTCATGGTTGCCGAGTGCTGGCGATTGACTTTGATGAAGCCAAGCTGGCACTGGCCCGTCAGTATGGTGCCGCCACCTGCAACCCCGGCTTGGGAGAGGACCCGGTAGCTGCCGGCATGGCACTAAGTCGAGGCAATGGAGTGGATGGGGTGATCATTACCGCGTCCACCAAGTCCAACGATCCTGTCACGCAAGCTGCACGCATGTGTCGCAAGCGCGGTCGTATTGTTCTGGTGGGCGTGACCGGGCTGGAGTTGAATCGGGCTGATTTTTATGAGAAAGAATTGTCCTTTCAGGTCTCTTGTTCCTATGGCCCAGGCCGGTATGACCCGAACTATGAAGACAAAGGGCAGGATTACCCGCTGGGCTTCGTGCGTTGGACGGAACAGCGAAACTTTGAGGCCGTGCTTGACATGCTGGCCAGTGGCCAGCTGGATGTGAAGTCGCTGGTCACACACCGCTTTGCGTTTGAAAATGCGCCTCAGGCCTACCAGATGCTCACCGAAGACAAGAGTGGCCTGGGCTTCTTGCTCCAATACTCATCGCCGGTGATTGATCGGGCCATTCGCCGTGTGGCATTGGTGCCCGGTGCGAAGTTTGATGCTCAGCGTCCAGTCCTGGGTTTTATTGGTGCGGGCAACTATGCGTCACGCATGTTGATTCCCGCATTCAAGACGGCGGGGGCGCAGTTTCACACCATTGTTACGGCAGGCGGCATTAATGGTGTGATCCATGGCGAGAAAGCGGGCTTTGCTGAGGCCTCTACCGACATGGCCGCCGTGTTGGCTGATGCTGTTGTCAACACGGTGGCTATCGTGACCCGCCACGATACCCACGCCAGCTTTGTTGTGCAGGCGTTGCAGGCGGGAAAAAACGTATTTGTAGAAAAGCCGCTGGCGATTCACCACGCCGAATTGGCCGAGGTGCAGGCGGCTTATGCGCTGGCACATCTTTCGGGCAAAGGGCCGCAGTTAATGGTGGGTTTTAACCGCCGGTTTTCGCCGCAGGTGCAAAAGATGAGGGCCTTGCTGCAGGCGGTCAGAGAACCTAAGTCATTCATTATGACCATGAACGCCGGGGCAATTCCCGCCAACCACTGGGTGCAGGACAACGCTGTCGGCGGCGGCCGTATCATCGGCGAGGCCTGCCACTTCATTGACCTGATGCGGTTTTTGGCGGGCAGCCCTATCGTGTCCATCCAGGCGCGCCGTATGGGTGACGCGCCAGGCATGGTGATTACTGAAGATAAGGCGTCCATCACCCTTGGTTTTGAGGATGGCTCATTCGGAACCATTCTTTATCTGGCCAACGGCGCGGCCAGCTTCCCCAAAGAGCGGGTCGAGGTGTTTGCCGCTGGTCGCGTGCTGCAGTTGGATAATTTTCGCAAGCTCAAGGGTTATGGTTGGCCTGGCTTCAGCAAGCTCAATTTGTGGAAGCAGGACAAGGGGCAAAACGCCTGTACGGCGGCATTCCTGCAGGCGGTAGAAAAAGGTGTGCCGGCTATTCCGTTGGACGAGGTTTTTGAGGTGGCGCGGGTCAGCATCGACGTGGCAGAGCAGCTCCGCAGGCAATAACGGGTCTCATGTCAAAAGACGGCACGGCGTTGCACGCCAGGGCGAGCCTCCCAGCGAGAGCGCTACTTTACATTCATACCATTCGTCATTTGCGTTTCGCCCAAATCTTTGGGCGTCTTCGCTTTAGACTTCAGCGACCCCGCCCCAATCTTCAGGCCGCACCCCCGTGCGGAAGGGTTGTGGGGGATGGGTGGCGCCATGTGAACGAATGCAAAGCATGGTTGCGGAGGATACGTTTGTCTTCCTGAGCGAGTCCAGGACGGTCGTCAACAAGGTTGCCTGGAACGATTCAGCCGTAGAGAAACTGTGGCTTTATAACTTGCATTATTTCGATGATTTAAATGCCGCAGGGGCGGCGAATCGCCGGGAATGGCACATGCGCCTGGTCGAAAGGTGGATAGAGGAAAATCCGCCAGGATATGGAAATGGATGGGAGCCGTACCCCATCTCTCTCCGAATCGTCAATTGGATCAAATGGGCCATGGGCGGAGGGGCGCTGTCCTCCCGGGCTATCGCCAGTCTGGCAATACAAGTCCGTTTTCTCAGTGAGCGCTTGGAGTTCCATTTGTTGGGAAATCATCTCTTGGCGAATGCCAAGGCCCTCATATTTGCTGGCGCGTTCTTTGAACAAGAGGAGGCGGGAGAGTGGTTGACCAAGGGATTGGCTATCCTGCGTCGCGAGATGCCTGAGCAGATATTGGCTGATGGCGGGCATTTCGAGCGCAGTCCGATGTATCACGCAGTCATCCTGGAGGACATGCTGGACATCGAGAATATTGCCAATGCATACGGCTTGGGGGTAATCATCGAGGCGGGGGTCGTTGACAAAATGCGCGACTGGCTTGCGACGATGTGTCATCCCGATGGTGAGATCGCCTTCTTCAACGACGCTGCATTCGGTATCGCCCCTAGGCTAATGGCGTTGAGTGAATATGCGCAACGACTAAAGCATCCTGTCCATCAAGCGCCATCCCATGGCGTCCTGCAATTGGTGGAAAGCGGGTATGTCCGGCTCGAAAAAAAGACGCCGTTCTCCTAGTAGATGTGGCTCCTGTAGGGCCGAGCTATCTTCCTGGACATGCACATGCGGACACCTTGTCGTTTGAGCTTTCTGTGTACGGCCAGCGTGTCATGGTCAACTCCGGGACTTCTTGCTACGGCAGCGGGTTGGAGCGTCAGCGCCAACGCGGCACTGCCGCGCATAACACTTTAGCCATAGACGGACAGGATTCGTCGGAAGTATGGGGCGGGTTTCGTGTGGCGAGGCGAGCGCAAGTGCAAACATTGGGGATCAAAGAAACAGCAGGTGGAGTTCACGTTCTAGCGAGCCATGATGGTTATCACCGCCTGTCCGGGAGGAACTTGCATAGGCGCAACTGGCTGATCAGTGATGAATCGCTGGTGATTGAAGATGAAGTCACAGGCAAGTTCGATCGTGCCGAGATACGGTTTCATCTTCATCCGGCAATTACTGTATTGGATACGAGCACCGACAAGGTGTCATTGAGATTGTCTGAGGGGCGGGTGGTTGAGGTGCTTGTTGAGGATGGCCGTCTTTCTGTCGAGCGGACCACATGGCATCCGTACTTTGGGGTTTCCATGCCAAACACTTGTCTGGTGGTCGCGGTGACTGCCTCCAAAGTCAGAACAAGCATCAAATGGGGGGAGGGCGGTTGAAAATACTTGTATTGAGTTTTTACTTCAGGCCGGATCTGAGCGCGGGATCATTTCGAACTACTGCGTTTGTCGATGCGTTAAAGCAAAAGATGTCCGTTGATGGGCAAATTGATGTGCTGACAACCCTGCCCAATCGCTACAGCAGCTTTTCAGTAGACGCTTCTGCTGAGGAGCGCACCCCCGGGTTGTCGATAGTTCGTATTGCGTTGCCGCCGCACCAGAGCGGGATGTTCGACCAGGCCCGAGCGTTTATTGTGTTTGCTCGGGAGGTGCTACGTCACACTCGGGCGCAAGAATATGACCTCGTTTTTGCGACATCATCGCGCTTGATGACCGCTGTGTTGGGCGCATGGGTTGCGTACAAAAAGCGGATACCGTTGTATTTGGATATACGTGACATCTTTGTTGACACGATAAAAGATGTATTGCCCAGGCATTTTGCGATACTGGCCAAGCCTGTATTCGTGCTCCTTGAGCATCTGACGATAAACAGTGCAAGCAAGGTCAACCTGGTGTCGCGCGGCTTTGCTCAGTACTTTTCGGCACGTTACCCCAAGCAACGATTCTCCTATTTCACCAATGGGATTGACGATGAGTTTTTATCGCTAAAGGCTCCAGAGTCGGGTACACGAACGAGCGAATCACTGGAGGTGCTCTATGCCGGTAATCTGGGTGAAGGCCAAGGGCTGCACGCGATTATTCCTGATCTGGCCAAGAGAATGCGCGGACGAATCCGCTTCAAAATAATCGGTGACGGAGGGCGGAAAGATGTACTGCGTGCTGCACTGGCTAGTGCGGGGGTAGACAACGTCGAGTTATTGCCGCCGATGAAGCGAGCGCAATTGATAGCGGCCTATCAAGCAGCGGACGTGCTGTTTCTTCATCTGAATGATTACGATGCGTTCAGAAAAGTCTTGCCATCGAAATTATTCGAGTATGGTGCAATAGGGAAACCAATTTGGGCTGGAGTCTCTGGATACGCGGCCGAGTTCGTACGTGCGGAGCTGGACAACTCGGCGGTTTTTTATCCTTGCAATGTAGACGAGGCTGAACAGGTTTTCAGGCAGCTTCGGCTGCAGAATGAACCTCGACTTGGATTTGTCGCTAAATTTGCTCGGACAAACATCGCGAACGAATTGGTAAATGACGTCGTGAACACAATAAGTTGAATTTCAGAGCGGCATGAACGATTTATGACCTTGCATCTTTTAGTAACCGGAGCTACGGGCTTTGTTGGAAGAGCCGTGTGCGAGCAGGCAGCACGCCACGGTTTTTCTGTCAAAGGTGCGTTACGCGTCAGCAGGGCTGTGCCAAGTTACGTTGAGCCAGTCGTGGTTGGTGAAATAAATGGCGCAACAGATTGGGGCGGGTCTTTGCGCGATGTAAATGCGGTGGTCCACCTCGCAGCCCGGGTACACGTCATGCGTGACACCGAAGCTGATCCGATCAGCCTGTTTCGTGCCGTCAATGTGGAAGGTACCCTGAATTTGGCCCGACAGGCAGTCGAAAATGGGGTCAAACGTTTTGTGTTCATTAGCTCAGTCAAGGTCAACGGCGAGTGTACGCAGTCCGGGCGCCCTTTTACTGAAGTAGATGTGTTCGACCCAACGGATGCCTATGGCAAGAGCAAACACGAGGCTGAAGAGGGTTTACGCCAAATCGGTTTGGATTCTGGCATGGAGGTGGTCATCATCCGCCCACCGTTGGTGTATGGCCCTGGGGCAAAAGCCAACTTTGCTGCCCTTATGCACTCTGTACAGCGTGGCATGCCTTTGCCGCTGGGCGCAGTACACAACCAGCGAAGCCTAGTGGCGCTGGATAATTTGGTGGATTTCATCATCACTTGCGTAACCCATACGCAGGCGGCTAATCAAACATTTTTCGTGAGTGATGATTGTGACCTGTCTACCACCGAACTGGTACGTGGCCTTGCGCGTGCCGCAGGGGTTTCTGCGCACTTGCTGCCAGTTCCTGTCTGGGCATTGCAAGCGGGGGCGACTCTGCTAGGTAAGGGGGATGCAGTGCAGCGCCTGTGCGGCAATTTGCAGGTAAATATTTCCAAAGCGCGTAGTCTTTTGGGTTGGAAACCACCAATTTCGGTGGACGAAGGTTTACGCCGTGCAGTAGCCGGGACAGTAGAAAAATGAAAAGAATATTTGATCTGGTGTTGGCGCTTCTTACGACCTGTTTTTTGCTTGTGCCTGTGTTGTTGGTCGCAATATTGGTGCGCTTGACCTCCAGCGGCCCTGCTCTGTATTGGTCTGATCGCGTTGGGCGACACAATAAGATTTTCAAAATGCCCAAGTTTCGCAGTATGCGTGTGGGCACGCCCGCAGTGGCCACGCATTTACTGACCGACCCCAAGGCGCACCTCACTCCGATTGGTGGCTTTCTGCGCAAGAGCAGTCTGGATGAATTGCCGCAGTTATGGAGTATTTTGGTGGGTGACATGAGTTTTGTAGGGCCTCGTCCGGCGCTTTTTAATCAACATGATTTGATTAAGTTACGTACTCGGTATGGCGTGCACGAATTGGTACCCGGCCTGACGGGTTGGGCGCAGGTCAACGGGCGTGATGAATTGCCAATTCCTGACAAGGTGAAGCTGGATGTGGAATACCTGCAGCGGCAATCGCTGGGGTTTGATATTCGCATTCTCTGGATGACCTTTGTGAAGGTGTTGCGTCGGGATGGCGTTTCCCATTGATGGATGGTGTGCCATGAAGCGCTTGTTGATTGTGGGTGCCGGGGGGCATGGCCATTCAGTCGCTGAGGCCGTTTTGGCCGGTGGCGTCTTCCAGCTAGCTGGATTTTTGGATGATGCAGCTTCCGATTTGCGCCAAGTGTGGGCGTGGCCAGTCTTCGGCCCCACTGCTGATCTTGTCAATTACCGCCAGCAGGCCGATGTAGCCATCGTTGCCATTGGCAACAACCGCTTGCGTGAGGAAATGCATAACAGGCTTGGCGCTGCAGGCTTTGAGTCGGCGACGGTTATCCATCCCACAGCGATCGTGTCGCCCCGGGCTGTGATTGGCGTCGGGAGCGTTATCATGGCCGGGGCCATTGTTGGTACCGAGGCCCAACTGGGCGCAGGCGTCATCGTTAATTGCGGTGCGGTGGTTGACCACCATTGCCGTGTTGAAAATTTCGGCCATTTAGGTGTGAACGCGAGCATGGCGGGTGGCGCGATGCTGGGACACGGTGCCTGGATGCAGGCGGGAGCTGTTCTGGGTTATGGCGTCAGGATGGATGCCGGGTCTGTACTCGAGCCCGGCCAGGCGGTCAGTGAAACAAGAAGTCGAAATGCTATTCAATAAATCAATTGTGGAACCACTGCTGGCACTGCCTCGTCCCGTCAAGCGTCTGGTGGTGGTGGCGCTTGATTTGGTGCTGGCGCTGGTGTCTGTTTGGTTCTCCTTCTATTTGAGGATTGACCAGACAGGATGGCCGCAATACCAGCAGAAGTACGTCTATCTGCTGGCCCCCCTACTGGCATTCCCCCTGTTTGTGCGCTTTGGCCTGTACCGTGCCATTTTTCGTTATACAGGTCTGGCGGCGCTGGTCAGCACGGCGAAGGCGGTGGGGGTCTACACAGTGCTGTTTTTTGTGGCGTTGCTATTGTTCCAATGGGCGGGTGTGCCGCGCAGTATCGGGTTGATTCAACCCATCCTGTTTTTATTGCTGGTGGGTACCAGTCGTGCGCTGGCCCGGTTCTGGCTGGCGGGTGGGGCCAGCAAGTCTCGCCACGCGCAGGGCCGTCTACTTATTTACGGTGCAGGGGAGGCAGGGGTGCAAACGGCGTCCGCTCTGGGCATGGCGCGCCAGTTTGTGTTGCAGGGCTTTATCGATGACGACAAAACCAAGGCTGGGCGAAGTATCAATGGGGTTGACATCATCAGTCCGAAGGATGTACCTGCCGCGGTAGAACGCATGGGTGTGACTGACATTTTGCTGGCCATGCCCTCCTTGGACCGGGCACGTCGCAATGAAATCATTGCCAGCTTGCGGGAGTTACCTGTTCATGTGCGCACCCTGCCAGGCATGGGTGATCTGGCGTCTGGTCGGGTCACGGCTCAGGACTTTCAGGAGCTGGACGTTGAAGACCTGTTAGGCCGTGCGCCGGTTCCTCCTGATTCAAGCTTGCTGGCTCGCAACTTGGCCGGAAAGACGGTATTGGTAACCGGTGCGGGTGGCAGTATCGGCGGTGAGTTGTGCCGCCAGATCATTCTGGAGAGGCCGCAGCAACTGGTGCTGGTCGAGCACAATGAGTTCGGTCTTTACACCATCCATCGCGAGTTGGAGGGGCTGTGTGCCGAGCATGAGTTGCGGGTGGAGGTGGTCCCGCTGCTGGCCAGTGTGGGGAATTTTGGGCGCTTGAAGGAAATTTGTCTGCTTTACCGGCCCGCCACCGTCTACCATGCGGCTGCTTACAAGCATGTGCCGCTGGTGGAGAGTAATCCCGCAGAAGGCGTGTTGAACAATGTTTTTGGCACCCTCAACATGGCCCGTGCGGCCATGGAAAGCGAAGCCACACATTTCGTACTGGTGTCCACTGACAAGGCGGTTCGTCCCACCAACGTGATGGGGGCTACCAAGCGCATGGCGGAACTTGTGCTGCAAGCCCTGGCGGCCAGCACGGCGGTGCGCTTTCATATGCCGGATGGCACGCAAAGCGCGGAATGCCGTAACGGCACTGTATTTGCCATGGTGCGTTTCGGTAATGTGTTGGGCAGCAGTGGCAGCGTGGTTCCGCTGTTTCGCAAGCAATTGCGCGCAGGTGGTCCACTGACGGTCACGCATGAGAAAGTCACCCGCTATTTCATGACTATTCCCGAGGCGGCCCAATTGGTTCTACAGGCTGGAGCCATGGCTAACGGCGGGGATGTGTTCGTCCTGGATATGGGCCAGCCTGTGAAAATCATCGACCTGGCACGGCGCATGGCCCAGCTCTCGGGCTTCACCTTGCGTGACGATAACAACCCCGATGGTGAGATCGAAATCCAGATCACCGGCTTGCGCCCTGGGGAAAAACTTTACGAGGAATTGCTGATAGGCGATAACCCCGAGGGCACCGCGCATGAACGCATCATGAAAGCCCGGGAAGATTTTCTGGCTTGGTCCGAACTCGCCCCCATCTTGGTGGACATGCGTCAAGCGGCCATCCAGGACAACGAAGCAGTCATCAAACGTATCCTGACAGAACTGGTGCATGGTTACCACCCGCAGCCTGTTGAGTTGGCAGTGCCCCGTGTTCTGGTTGAGGCGTAGTGGGCTTTTGACTGTTGTGTTTCGGCGCCCTGTTGCATGTGCCCCTGGAGCGCGCAATGGGGCACAATTTGCAGATTCTCATTTTTCCATTCCGCTGACACCATGACCCACTCACCTTCCCCCGACCCCGACCTCTCCCACGTAGGCCCCCGCGACAAAGCCGAAATCCTGGCGCAGGCGTTGCCTTATATCCGCAAGTTTCACGGCAAGACCCTGGTCATCAAATATGGCGGCAACGCCATGACGGACCCGGCCTTGCAGGCGGATTTTGCCGAGGATGTGGTTTTGCTCAAGCTGGTCGGCATGAACCCGGTGGTGGTGCATGGCGGTGGACCGCAGATCGAGATGGCGCTGAACCGCCTGGGCAAAAAGGGCGAATTTGTCCAGGGCATGCGTGTCACCGACGAAGAAACCATGGAAGTGGTGGAGTGGGTGCTGGCCGGCCAGGTGCAGCAGGACATCGTGGGCCTGATCAACCAGGCTGGCGGCAAGGCCGTGGGTCTGACGGGGCGTGATGGCGGCCTGATCCGTGCGCAAAAGCTCAACATGGTGGACAAGGACGATCCGGCGAAGCAGCACGACATCGGTTATGTCGGCGATATCGTCAGCATCGACCCCAGCGTGGTCAAGGCCTTGCAGGACGACGCGTTTATTCCCGTTATCAGCCCGATCGGTTTTGGCGAGCAGAACGAGAGTTACAACATCAATGCCGACGTGGTCGCCGGCAAGCTGGCCACGGTGCTCAAGGCCGAAAAACTGGTGTTGCTGACCAACACGCCTGGCGTGCTCGACAAGGCCGGTAATTTGCTGACCGATCTGACGGCGCGCGAAATCGACGAGTTGTTTGCCGACGGCACCATTTCTGGCGGCATGTTGCCCAAAATTGCCGGGGCGCTGGATGCGGCCAAAAGCGGCGTCAACGCGGTTCACATCATTGACGGCCGGGTGCCGCACGCGATGTTGCTGGAAATCCTGACCGACCAGGCTTACGGGACCATGATCCGCTCTCATTAGCCCTACTGATGGCGCGCCCGGACACCTTTCAAGCGGCCACCGTGGAACCGGCTTTGCCGGGCCACAGGTGGCGCCCCCTTGAGGGGGAGGCGTCGAAGGCGCTTCGGGGGGAAACCTAGATGCGACTCCTTCTGGTTGAAGACGACGTGATGTTGGCCAGCGGCATCAAGCTGGGGCTGAGCGATGCCGGTTATGCGGTGGACTGGGTCGGCAATGCCGAACGTGCCGAAGAGGTCTTGCAAAATGAGAGTTTTGATGCCGCCATCATCGACATCGGTCTGCCCAACATCGACGGCCTGGAGCTGACACGGCGCCTGCGCAGCCGCGGGTTGGCCATGCCGGTGCTGATTCTCACCGCGCGTGATGCCTTGCAGGACCGCGTGCAGGGCCTGGACATAGGCGCCGACGATTACATGGTCAAACCTTTTGAGTTGCCCGAGTTGCTGGCGCGCCTGCGCGCTTTGCTGCGGCGGTCCCAGGCGGCCACCAGCGCGATCCTGAGTTTTGGCGCGCTGGCGCTGGATTCCGCCAACCGCCGGGTCAGCGCCCATGGCCAGCTGATCGAGCTGGGACCGCGCGAATGGACGGTGATGGAGTATTTGCTGATCCATGCGCCCAAGCCCGCCAGCAAGGACAAACTGCTGGCCGCGCTGACCGGCTGGGACAAGGAAATCACGCCGAACGCGATCGAGGTTTATATCTCGCGCCTGCGCGGCAAGCTGGAGCCGCACGGCATCGCGCTGCGTTCCATCCGTGGTTTTGGCTACCGGCTGGAACTGGTCTGCGCGGACCCGGCTAAGGACTAGATCCGCGGCCATGTGTTCGCAGCCCCGCGCCGCGCCCGTGCCGGCCACCCCTGACCCCAACGCAAACATCCGCATGCCGGTGGCCATGACCTCGGGCTTGCAGCGCCGCCTGCTGTTGCTGCTTTTTTTGCCGCTGACCTTGGTTGCGCTGATCAGCATCTATGTCGACTACCGGGCCGCCGGCAACGCCGCCTTGCAGCAGGACCAGCGCTTGCTGCACCTGATTCCGCTGCTGGCCGACTCGGTGGTGGCGCCTGGCCACACGCCAGGCGGTAGCCCGGTGCTGCTGCTGGCGCCGCCGCTCGAAGAGTTCATCAAGGCCGGGCATGCCGGTTTTCGCATTTCGGATGTTGCGGGCGGTTTCCTGGCGGGGGAAGCCTGGATCACCGCGGTGGTGCCGCCCACGCGTGAGCCGGAGTTCCACAGCGTGGAGGAAAAAGGCGTGACCTACCGCATCGCCGCGCAGCGCGTCAAAACCGCCGCCGGCGAGCTGATCCTGCAACTGGCCGATGGCTCCGATGCGCGCCAGCAATGGGTGCGTTCGGTGGTGTTCAAGGTCTTGTTGCCCAACCTGCTGCTGATGCTGGCGGCCGGTCTGGCCATCAACTGGGCGGTCAGCCGGGCTTTCAAACCGCTGTTGCTGCTCAAGGACGCGGTCGAACACCGCTCCCCGCGCGACCTGAGTGCGATCGACCCGCAGAGCACACCGAGCGAGGTGCAGCCGCTGGTGGCCTCGCTGAACCGGCTGTTTGCGCTGGTCAATGACCAGGCCGAGAGCCAGCGCCGTTTTGTGGCCGATGCGGCGCACCAGCTGCGCACCCCGCTGGCCGGGCTGCAGGCCCAGGTCGAGGCCTGGGCGCAGGCGGCCGGCGCGCCCGCGGCGGGCGGGCAACTGACGCTTTCAGCGGACAAAATTTTGGCCCTGCGCAGCGCCACGCGGCGCACCTCGCAGCTGGCCAACCAGTTGTTAGCCTTGTCGCGGGTCGATGCCTCCAACCGGGCCGGCCAGCCGCTGCAGCGGGTGGACATCAAAGACCTGTGTGAAGCTGTGTTGGCCCTGCACCTGGATGCGGCGGCGGCCAAGGGCATAGACTTAGGGCTGGACGCCGCGTTTGCCCAGGTGTCCGGTTACGCCTGGCTGCTGCGCGAACTGCTGGGCAACCTGGTCGACAACGCCGTGAAATACACGCCCCCCGGCGGCACCGTCACGATACGTTGCGGACGCCTGGGGGATCAGGTGTTGCTGGAGGTCGAGGACAACGGCCCGGGCATCCCGGCGGATGCACTGCCGCGGGTGCTGGAACGGTTTTACCGGGTGCCAGGCACGGCCGGTGAAGGTAATGGCCTGGGCCTGGCGATTGCCGACGAAATTGCCCGCCTGCACCGTTCGCAACTGGTGCTGGCGCCGGCTGATCTGAATCCGGCGGAGGGCGCGAGGAGCGGCCTGCGGGTGCGGCTGGTGATGGATGCCTGCCGCTGAAACGCGGCGCAAAAAGTGGTGCCGGCCTCCGGGTCAACCCGCCCCCCGGCCCGGTCTCAGCGCCTGGCGGCTGTGAGAGAATCCAACGCAACCCTCCCAGCCTTTTTGAAACATCTCTTACAACGCCACTTATGCCTGAGTTCGAGTCTGAAGTGAGCCCTGAGCTCCCCACAGCAGCCGCAGCGCGCAAGCGCCCCAAACCGGGCGAGCGCCGCGTACAGATTCTGCAGGCGCTGGCCACCATGCTGGAGCAGCCCGGGGCCGAGCGCATCACCACCTCGGCGCTGGCGTCCCGGCTCGAGGTCAGCGAAGCCGCCTTGTACCGCCACTTCGCCAGCAAGGCGCAGATGTTTGAAGGGCTGATCGAGTTCATCGAACAAACCGTGTTCAGCCTGGTCAACCAGATTGCCGAACGCGAGACCGACCCGAGCGTGCGCACACGCAAGCTGGTGGTCATGCTGCTGCAGTTTGCCGAGAAAAATCCCGGCATGACCCGGGTCATGGCCGGCGACGCACTGGTGTTTGAAAACGAACGCCTGCAAGAACGCATGAACCAGTTTTTTGACAAGCTGGAGGCCAGCCTCAAGCAAAACCTGCGCGAAGGCGCCAGCGCCGACGGCGCCGCCACACCCACGGTGCAGGCGCAGGTCCAGGCCTCGGTGATCGTGGCTTTCATGGTCGGCCGGCTGCAGCGGTTTTCGCGCTCCGGTTTCAAACGCCTGCCGTCCGAACACCTGGACGCCAGCCTGGCCATGTTGCTGGGTTGAATCTGTCGCTATCAAATAGTGAGCTGATTGCGCCCGCCCTGACTGGGCTAGAGGCCGATTTTATTCATGCGTCAGGCGTTCTCCAGCTCCGCCTGTAATTGCGCCAAGGCGCCCAACATCCCGAACTGATCGATCTGCGCCAGCCGCCGGCTAACCCGCGCCAGCCAGCCGCTGTCCTGCGGCAAGACCTCGCCCCAGATAGTTTTCAGCGTGCCCAGCGCCTGCACGGTTGCGGCGGCATCACCCGCATGCGCCAGCGCCAAGGCCTGTAATTCATTGGCCATGGGGTCGTTCATCACATAGGCGACGCCGTCTTCATTGCTGCCACGCAGATAACGCATCCAGGCTGCCGCGGCAAACGCCAGCCGTTCCACCGGTTGCCCCCGATGTTGGGCGGCGATCACCGAAGGCGGCCAGCGCTGCGGGATTTTTTGCGAGCTGTCGCTGGCGATCTGGTGCACGCTGTGTTGCAGTTCAGGGTTGCCAAAACGCGCCAGCAGCGCGTCGCGGTAGCCGGGCCAGTCCGGGCGGCGCAGCGCCGGGCCGACTTCCTCTGTCATCAGGCCGTGGATGAAGTGGCGCACGGCCGGCTGGGCGATACAGTCGCTGATCACCGGCCAGCCCGCGACCGCGCCCATACAGGCCATGGCCGTGTGGCTGCCGTTCAGCAGGCGCAGCTTGGCTTCTTCAAACGGCGCCACCTCGTCGACCACGGTCACACCCAACGCGGCCAGTGCGGCGCCGTCGGACGGGTCGGCAAAACGCCGCTCGATCACCCATTCCCAAAAGGCCTCGGTGCCCAGCGCCGCCTGGTCGGCCACGCCCAAGGCTTGTGCGGCGGCGGCCAGGCGTTGAGGCGTGGCGGCGGGCACGATGCGGTCCACCATGCTGTTGGGGAAGGCGCAGTGTTGGGTGATCCAGTCGGCCAGCGCCGGGTTCTCGGCACGCGCGGCGTCCACACACAGTGCCTGCAAGCGGCGGCCGTTGTTCACCAGGTTGTCGCAAGAGGCCAGGGTCAGGCCCGGCAAACCGGCTGCATGGCGTGCGGCCAGGCCTGGCACCAGCAGGGCGGCCAGCGCCGGCCCGTAGCCTTTTTCGGTGACGGTCAGCGTGACCCAGCGAGTGGCCGGTGCGGCCAGGGCGCGCACAACTGGCGCGGGCTCACGCGCGGCCACACAGCTTTGCCACAAGGCACCGCTGACCTGCCAAAACACACCGGCGCTGCTGGCGACCTGCACCGCGTATAGGCCGTCCTGCGCGGCCAGGCTGTCGGCCAGTTCGGTGTTGCGCATGGCCACCCCCAACACGCCCCAGCGACCATCACCGCTTTGCAGCAAGGCATCAAACACCAGGGCCTGGTGGGCGCGGTGAAAAGCGCCCAGGCCCAGGTGCACCACCCCCACGGCAGCGGCCGCGCTGCCGCGCGGGTAGCTCGGCACGGCGATGCCGCGGGCGGCCAGGGCCGGCAAGGATGTTTCGTTCAGTTTCATGCTCGTTTTGGCCGCTGGCCCAGCGTATGCGGGCGCAAGCAGCTATTGATTTGGTAGCGGGTGGCGACTCTGCCAGGCTTATTCCGGCAAATCCACGCCGACCTGACGGCCGGCGGCCCGCATGTCCTGCCAGGTCTGGCCATCCACCACGATGCCGGTTTCCTGGCGCTGCAGGCGGGTCGCACGTTCGGGCTCGCCGGCGATCAATACGGCGTCCACGCCGGGTGCGGCGGGCGCCGCCTTGAGCCAGTCGACAAACGCCAGCGCCTCCTGTTCGAAACTCGCCTGGGTGCCAAGTTGGGACGGGTCGATCAGGATGGTCAACATGCCGTTGACCACAGCACGAACCGCCGGATCGGCCGGCTGGTGCGCCGTGCCGCTGCCGGTCAACGCACCGCCCAGCAACTCACAAGCCACGGCCATGCCGTAACCCTTGTGGCCGCCAAACGCCAGCAGGGCGCCGAACAGGCCACCGCTTTGCGGCACCACCACGACGCCGGGCTTGGTGGTGGGCAGGCCGTGTTCATCTATCAGCAGGCCGGGTTCCACCTGCCGGCCTTCGTTGTGGGCGACCCGCATCTTGCCTTGCGCCACCTGGCTGGTGGCGAAGTCCAGCACAAAGGGCTCACGCCCCGCGAGCGGAATGCCTATGCAACAGGGGTTGGTGCCATAACGCCCGTCGGCGCCGCCAAAAGGCGCAACCACCGGGCGCGACAAGACATTCACAAAATGCAGGGACACCAAGCCCTGGGCCACGGCCATCTCGGCAAAATGCCCGATGCGGCCCAGGTGGTGGGCGTTGGCCAGGCTCATGATGCAACTGCCGTGGGTCTTGGCGCGTGCCATGCCTAAGGCCATGGCTTGTTCGCCCACGACCTGGCCATAACCACGCTGGCCGTCCAAGGTGAGCAAGGAGCCGGTGTCCAGCACCACCCGCACGCTGCTGTTGGGTTTCAGGCCACCTTCCAGCACCGCCTCCACATAACGCGGCAACATGCCCACGCCGTGGGAGTCGTGGCCGCTCAGGTTGGCCAGCACCAGGTTGGTGGCGACACATTGGGCTTCATCGGGGCTGCTGCCAGCCGCTATTAAAACGGTAGCTACTTGCGCACGCAGTTCGGGGGCTTGAAGTGTTTTTTGCATAATTTCTTTGAATCAGGATCTACATCACGGCGCCAACTTGCCAGGGCACAAACTCGTTTTGCCCGTAGCCGTGGGTTTCGCTTTTGCTTTGTTCGCCCGAGGCGGTGGCCAGCACCAGCTCGAAAATGCGCTGCCCCATCTCGGCCACCGTGCTGCTGCCGTCGATGATCTCGCCGCAGTTGATGTCCATGTCGTCTTCCTGCTTGCGCCACAACGCCGAGTTGGTCGACAGCTTGAGCGAAGGTGAAGGTGCGCAGCCATAGGCCGAGCCGCGGCCGGTGGTGAAACAGATCAGGTTGGCGCCGCCCGCCACCTGGCCGGTTGCGCTGACCGGGTCGTAACCCGGTGTGTCCATGTAGACAAAGCCGTGCGCCGTCACCGGCTCGGCGTATTCATACACCGCTTGCAGGTTGCTGGTGCCGCCCTTGGCGACGGCGCCCAGGGATTTTTCCAGGATGGTGGTGAGTCCGCCGGCCTTGTTGCCCGGCGAGGGGTTGTTGTTCATCTCGCCCTGGTTGATCTGGGTGTAATGCTCCCACCACTTGATACGCTGGATGAGTTTTTCACCGACCTCGCGTTTCACCGCGCGGCGTGTCAGCAGATGTTCGGCGCCATAAATTTCCGGCGTTTCACTGAGGATGGCCGAGCCGCCGTGGGCCACCAGCAAGTCCACCGCCGCACCCAGCGCCGGGTTGGCACTGATGCCGGAATAACCGTCCGAGCCGCCGCATTGCAGGCCGATGGTGATGTGGGCCGCGCTGCAGGGTTCGCGTTTCACGGCATTGGCCTGGGGCAACATCTCATTGATCAGCGCAATGCCTTTGGCCACGGTTTTGGCCGTGCCGCCTGTGTCCTGGATGCTGAAGACACGCAGGGTTTCGCCTTCACGCAGGCTGCTGTTGGCCAGCCAGGCATTGATCTGGTTCGACTCGCAACCCAGGCCCACCACCAGCACGGCGGCAAAGTTGGCGTGGGTGGCGTAACCGGCCAGGGTGCGCTGCAAAATCTGCATGCCCATGCCCTCGGTGTCCATGCCGCAACCGGTGCCGTGGGTCAACGCAATTACGCCGTCCACGTTGGGAAATTTTTCCAGCGCGGCAGGGTGGTTTTGCCGCGAAAAATGATCGGCCATCGCGCGTGCCGCCGTGGCCGAACAATTGACGCTGGACAAAATGCCGATGTAGTTGCGTGTCGCCACGCGCCCGTCGGCGCGTTTGATGCCCATGAAGCTGGCCTCCAGCCGCGCCGGCTCGGGTTTCACATCGGCGCCAAAAGCGTAGTCGCGCGCGAAGTCGCCCTTGTCGGGCCCCATGTCCAGGTTGTGGGTGTGTACATGTTCACCGGCGGCGATGGCCTTGCTGGCAAAACCGATGATCTGGTTGTAGCGCCGCACCGGTTCACCGGCGGCGATGGCATGGGTGGCGATTTTGTGGCCGGCCGGGATCAGGCCTTTGACCGTGATGCTTTCCACCGTGGCGCCGCCCAGCAGTTGCTGGCGGGCGATCAGGACGTCGTCCTGGGGATGCAGGCGAATGAAGGGGGTCATGACTAATTCTCTTCAATAAAACATTTTCGGCAGCCACAACACCAGCTTGGGGCAGTAGGTGATGATGACCAGGCTGAGCAGCAGGGGCACCAGCCAGGGCAGGATGGCCATGGTGGTGCGCTCCACCGAGAGTTTGGCCACACGGGCCAGCACAAACAGCACCATGCCCATGGGCGGATGCAGCAGGCCAATCATCAGATTCAGCACCATCACCAGGCCGAAATGCACAGGGTCTATGCCCAACTGCTGCGTGATCGGCAACAGAATCGGCACCAGGATGGTGATGGCCGCCGTGGGCTCCAGGAAACAACCGACAAACAACATCAAGAGGTTGGCCAGCAGCAAAAACACCCAGGCCTCCTGCGTGAAACCAAGCACCCATTTGGCGATGTCGGCCGTCACACCGGTGGCGGTCAACATCCAGCCGAAGATGGAGGCAGCGGCCACAATGAACAACACGGTCGAGGTGGTCTCCACGGTGTCCAGGCAGACCTTGACAAACATCTTGAACTTCAGCGTGCGGTACCAGGCAAAACCCAGCACCATGGCCCAGACGCAGGCCGCAATCGCACCTTCGGTCGGTGTGAACAGGCCGGTGGTCATGCCGCCTATCAGCAGCACCGGTGTCATGATGGGCAGGACGGCTTCGAACTTGAAAAGTTTGTCGAGCACAAACAGCCCGACCAGGCCCGAGATAACTGTCAGTTGCGGCGGCGCACCCATGTTGATCAGGCCCCACAAGACCAGCGGCCAGGCGGCCACCACGCCTAATTCGGCCAGCGCCTTGGCCAGCCGGCTGCCCGAGAACTTGATGTCGCCGCCCCATTTGTTTTTGTAGGCGAAATAAGTCACGGTCAACATCATCAGCACCGCCATCAGCAGGCCAGGCAGTAGCCCGGCCAGAAACAGCGCACCGATGGAGACGTTGGCCATCATGCCGTAGATCACAAAAGGCAGGCTGGGCGGAATGATGGGGCCCAGGGTCGCGGAAGCGGCCGTGACACCGACCGCAAATTCAGGCGAATAACCATGTTCTTCCATGGCCTTGATCTCTATCGTGCCCAGGCCGGCGGCATCGGCAATGGCGGTGCCGCTCATGCCGGCAAAAATCACCGAGCCCAGCACATTCACGTGCCCGAGGCCACCCTTGAGCCAACCCACCAGGGCCAGTGCAAAGTTGTAGATGCGGGTGGTGATGCCGGCGTTGTTCATCAGGTTGCCGGCCAGGATAAAAAACGGCACGGCCAGCAGCGGAAAACTGTCTATGCCGGAGACCATGCGGTGGATCACCACAAACGGCGGCAGGTTGCCGCTGAACAGGATGTAGACCAGCGAGGCGCCGGCCATGGCCACGGCGACCGGAATGCCGGCGCCCATAAAAATCAGGAAAAATATTTTCAGCATGTTGTGTTCCGCTTCAGCGCTCGTCCATGGAGGAATCCGGGCGTTCCAGCACGCTGTAGCCCCGGCGGTAGTGAATGATGCTCACCTGCACCGAGCGAAATAGCATGGCGGCAAAGCCGAGCAGGCACAAGGCGTAGACGATGTTCATGGGCAGATCGACAATTGTCATGCGGGTCTGGTTGCCGATCTTGAGCATCATCTGGATGGTCATGACCACCGCCGCGGCAAAAAAGCCGGTGCGCAATACGTCCACCAGTCCGGACAACAGGCGGCACAAGGGTTTGGGCAGGTGGCGGTAGAAAAAGTCGACCTGGATGTGGTTGTTCTTGACGATGCCGACGGCCGCGCCTATGAAGACCACGGCAATCAGTTCATAACGCGCAATTTCTTCGGTCCAGGCGGCGGAATCGTTGGCCACGTAACGTGTCAGAAACTGGTAAAAAACCGTCAGGCCCAGGAGCCAGAACAGGCCCAGCGCGAGCCAGGCTTCGAAGGTGGTTTGCGACAGGTCGACGGCCTCGTCTTCAACATGGAACTCGCCGTCGTCGCTGATTATTTTGTCACTCATGAAACGCTCCGCAGGGTGGCTTCTTCAAAAAGTTGCCCGCGCCGCCAGGGGCCGCACGGGCAAGGGTCATCGCTGGTGGGTTTATTTGATCGCGATGATGCGGTCGTAGTCCTGCTGGCGGTAGCCGTGTTCGGTCGGCTTGGTGTTTTTCAGCACCGCTTCACGGAAGGCGGCTTTGTCCACCGTGATCACGTTGTTGCCTTTTTTCTTGAACTCTTCGGTCAGGCGTGCTTCGGACGCGATGATCTCGCGGCCGGTGCGTTCGGCGGCTTCCTGCATCACCTCGGAGAAAATTTTCTTTTCATCCGCCGAGAGTTTGGCCCAGAGCTGGCCCGAAGTCACGGTCAGCAGCGAGTCGATGATGTGGCCGGTCAGGGAGATGTTCTTCTGCACCTCGAAGAATTTTTTGGCCTCGATGGTGGGCAGCGGGTTTTCCTGCGCATCGACGGTGCCGTTTTGCAGCGCCAGGTAGACCTCGGCAAAAGCGATCGGTGTGGCGTTGGCACCCAGCGACTTGGGGAAGGCGAGGTAAGCCGGTGCATCGGGCACGCGGATTTTCAGGCCCTTCATGTCTTCCGGCTTGGCCACCGGCTTGCTTGCGCTGGAGGTCACGTGGCGTGCGCCATAGTAGTTGAGGGCGGTGATGTGGTTGCCGCTTTTGTCGTCATAACCCTTGGCCAGTTCCTTGAAGACATCACTCTTGGCGTATTTCAGCAAGTGGTCGGCATCGCGGAAGATGAAGGGGAAATACGTCACGGCCAGCGGCTTGTAGGTGTTGCCCGCGAAGCTGGCGCCGGACAGGATGATGTCGACGGTGCCCAGGGTCAGGCCCTGGTTGATGTCCGCTTCCTTGCCCAGTGTCGAGGCCGGGAAGACCTGGATCTCGTATTTGCCGTTGGTGCGTTTTTTTATTTCCTCACCGGCCCACACCGAGTATTTGTGGAAAGGTTCGGAGGTTTCGTACACATGCGCCCATTTCAGCTTGGTCTGTGCATGTGCAATGCCGGACAGGCCTACCGTGCTCGCCATCAGGGCGCAGGCAGCTATTGTTTTGAGAGCGTATCGCTTCTGGGTCTGGGTTGTCATGATGTCTCCTCGTTGGGTGGTTGCTGGCGGTCAGAAAAAGAGCGTTGTACGTGCCAGTCGTACACCGCGGTTCGGGGTGAGCGGGTGTTGGCCGGCTTAACGCGGCTCCTTGAGTTTTTGCGCCTGGCGCCAGCTGACGCTGAAACGCGTGTGCGAGTTGTCCATGTGTTCGTGCATGGCCAGGCGTGCGGCGGCGGCGTCGCGTTGGCGCACGGCATCCAGAATGGCTTCGTGTTCGGTGATGGCGGCGCGCCAGGACTGCACGGTTTCAAAATAACCGCCCAGGCGTTCGAACAGCGGGCCGCGACGCGAGTCCCAGAAACGCTGCACGGTTTCAATCAGCACCACGTTGTCCGTGGCTTCGACGATGGCGGTGTGGAAGGCGCGGTCGCCTTCCAGCGGCAACACGGCGCGGTCGGCATCGCTGCGCATGGCGTCCACGGCCCTGGCCATGGCGTCGATATGTTGGCGTTTGGCCTGGGTGGCGGCGATGGCGGCCGTTTCGCCTTCGATCACCCGGCGCGCGCGTATCAGCTCCAGCGGCCCCCATTCATCGGGTGACAACTCGGGGCGTGTGCCCTGGTGCTTGCGGCTGGCCTGGCTGCTGCGGTCCAGCACGTACACGCCGGAGCCGGTGCGTATTTCCACCCAGCCTTCGACCTCCATCGCAATCAGGGCTTCGCGCACGGAAGGCCGGCTCACGCCCAGCTGTTTGGCCAGGTCGCGTTCGGCCGGCAGCCGCGAGTCCACGGCCCACTCGCCGGCGGTGATGAGGGCACGCAACTGCCCCGCGATCTGGCGGTACAGGCGTTGGGGTTCGACGGTTTGCAGCGGCACGGAAGAAAGAAGGATTAAGGGTTAGCCAGAATTGGACAAGTGGTAAGGCCAATTAATAATCCCACGAAACGTTGGTCACCCACATCCGGCAAAACCCTGTGCCGGTGCGGCGCCGGCGTAAGAGCCTGTTTGCGATCTTGATGAGGTCGCGTTGGGGCGCAATCGGGATGAGTTGCTCGCCAACACCTCGCCGCATGGGCTGATGCCCATGCAAAAGGTTTGGTGGGCAAATCGCCCGATTTCGCCCCAACCCGAAGGGCAGGTGCCTTTTCGGGCGGTCTGCGGCGTTGCGGCGCTTGCCAATAGCTGGCTATTGGCGGCGCACCACGCCTTGCAGCCCGTCCCGAAAAGACACCTGCGCGGCCCCATCAAGATCGTAAACAGGCGCTAAGACCGGGCAGCCGGAAAACGCAGTGCAAACACAGAAGGAAAACACATGAGACTTCAAGGCAAAACCGCATTGATCACGGCGGCGGGGCAGGGCATAGGCAAGGCCAGCGCGTTGGCCATGGCCGCAGAAGGCGCCCAGGTCTGGGCCACCGATGTCAACGAGAAACTGCTGGCCGACTACGCCGGTGTGCCCAACATCCATGCGGTGCCGCTGGACGTGTTGGACAAGGCGGCCATCCAGAAACTGATCGCCGGCATGCCGGCCCTGCACGTGCTGTTTAACTGCGCGGGGTTTGTTCATGCCGGCACGGCCTTGCAGGCCACCGACGAAGAATGGGAGTTTGCTTTCAACCTCAACGTGCGTTCGCAGTTCTGGACCATCCAGGCCGCGCTGCCGCGTATGTTGGCGAACAAGGGTGGCCAGGGTGAAGGCAGCATCATCAACATGGCCAGCGTGGTCAGCATCAAGGGCCTGCCGAATCGTTTTGTGTATGGCGCGTCCAAGGCCGCGGTCATCGGCCTGACCAAAAGTGTGGCGGCCGACTATGTGTTGCAAGGGGTGCGCTGCAACTGCATTTGCCCCGGCACCGTGGACACACCATCGCTGCAGGACCGCATCAATGTGTTTGAAGACCCGGTCGAGGCGCGCAAAAACTTTGTGGCGCGCCAGCCCATGGGTCGGCTTGCGCAACCCCACGAAATCGCACCGGTCGTGACCTTTCTGGCCAGCGATGAAGCCGCTTTTGTCACTGGCCAGCACTACAACATCGACGGCGGCATGACCATATGAACCAGCTCGATTTCAAGGGCCGCCATGCCGTGGTGACCGGGGGCGCGACCGGTCTTGGCTACGCGATTGCGCAGCGCTTGATTGAATCGGGCGGCGGCGTGACCTTGTGGGACAGTGATGAAAGCGCCGCAAAGAAGGCGGCCACGGCATTGGGCCCCCAGGCGTCGGCGGTGGCCGTGGATGTGTCGCAACATGAATCCGTCCGTGCCGCCGTGCAGGCGACGCTGGGCATCGCTCCCAGAGTTGATGCACTGGTCAACAGCGCCGGTGTGACCGGCCCCAACGTCAAACTCTGGGATTACCCGGTGGATGCGTGGCGCCAGGTGATGGATGTCAACCTCAACGGCCTGTTTTTGTGCTGCCGGGAATGGGCGCCACATCTGCGCGCCAACAACTACGGCCGCATCGTCAACATCGCCTCGGTCGCGGGCAAAGACGGCAACCCCAACGCCAGCGCCTACAGCGCCAGCAAGGCGGCGGTGATCGCGTTGACCAAATCGCTGGGCAAGGAACTCGCCGATACTGGCGTGCGGGTCAATTGTGTGACGCCGGCCGCGGTGAAAACCGCGATTTTTGAGCAGATGACGCCCGAACACATTGCCTTCATGTTGTCGAAAATCCCCATGGGGCGTTTCGGCACCCCCGAAGAAGTGGCGGCCATGGTGGCTTGGCTGTGTACCGAAGAATGTTCGTTTTCGACCGGCGCCGTGTTTGACCTGTCAGGCGGGCGCTCCACCTATTGATTGCTTGCGACATTTGATTTTGATTTAACCAAAGGAAAAAAATGAAACTCGTTCGTTATGGCAACCCGGGCAAAGAAAAGCCAGGCCTGATTGATGCCGATGGCAAGCTGCGCGACCTGAGCGGCGTGATCGCGGACATTGGTCCGGATCAGCTCGGTGATGCCGCGCTGGCCAAGCTGCGCAAACTCAAAACCGACAAGCTGCCGCTGGTCAGGGGCAAACCACGTCTGGGCAGCCCGGTCGGCGGTGTTGGCAAGTTCATCGCCATCGGCCTGAACTACGCCGACCACGCGGCCGAAGCCGGCCTGCCGATTCCCGCCGAACCGGTGGTGTTCATGAAAGCCACCAGCTGTATCCAGGGCCCGAACGACCCGGTGATGTTGCCCAAAGGCTCGGTCAAGAGCGACTGGGAAGTCGAGCTGGGTGTTGTGATCGGGACACGCGCACGTCATGTCTCGCAAAAAGATGCGCTGAATTTTGTCGCCGGGTATTGCACCATCAACGACGTCAGCGAACGCGAATTCCAGATCGAGCGCGGCGGCACCTGGGACAAGGGCAAGGGTTGCGACACCTTCGGCCCGTTAGGCCCCTGGCTGGTGACCCGTGAGGACGTGCCGAATCCGCAAAAGCTGGCCATGTGGCTGGACCTGAACGGTGAACGTGTGCAGACCGGCAGCACCAAAACCATGATTTTCAGCGTGGCCAAAATTGTCAGCTACGTCAGCCAGTTCATGACCCTGCTGCCCGGCGATGTGATCACCACCGGCACACCCCCCGGCGTGGGTCTGGGCATGAAACCGCCGTTGTTCCTGAAAAAAGGCGATGTCATGACCCTGGGCATCGAAGGCCTGGGCGAGCAGCGCCAGGTGGTCGTGCCCTTCAAGCTGTAAACCGCTATTTCGGGGTTTACCCCCGAAATAGCTAGAAGAAGTCCTCTAGAAGTCCTCGGGTTTTGGTGGGGCGCATGGAAATGCTGCAAAATAGAACGATCGTTCGTTTTTATTTGGCGCCTTTCCATGTCTGTTTCCGAGTCCCCTCTCAAGCCCCTTCGCCCCGCCGGCCCGCGTGACAGCAGCCGTGCGGGCTCCATGGGCCATGTGGGCCTGCAAAAAGGCCAGCAAACCAAGGCTGCCATTGTGGATGCGGCCCTGGGGCTGGCGACGCAGATCGGCCTGGAAGGCCTGAGCATAGGTGCGCTGGCCGAAGTCATGCGCATGAGCAAGTCCGGCGTGTTTGCCCACTTCGGCTCGCGTGAAGAACTGCAGATTTCCGTGATCCGCGAATATTTCGCGCGTTTTGAGGAGGAAGTTTTTTACCCCGCGCTGAACGAACCCAAAGGCCTGCCGCGTGTGCAGGCGCTGTTCGGCAACTGGATGAAACGGGTTGCGGTCGAACTCCAGTCGGGTTGCATTTTTATCAGCGGCGCCGTCGAGTTTGACGACCGACCAGGCCCGGTGCGTGATGCCTTGGCCACCTCGGTGCAGACCTGGCTGGCCGCCATGAACCGCGCAGTGGTGCAGGCCAAGGAGGTCGGCCATTTGCGCGCCGATGCCGACGAGCGCCAGATCACCTTTGAAATCCACGGCCTGATCCTGGCCCTGCATTACGAAGCTCGTTTTCTCAAAACGCCAGGCTCCATGGAACGCACCTTGCGTGCCTTCCAGAGCATTCTGGCGCGTTACGGCAGCGATGCCACCCTGGCGCCAGCCACCCCTTCCGCAGTGCTGAAAAAAAGCGCTGCCCGGCCGCCACGGGCCGCGTCCTCTTCTCATTCGTCTTCCGTTTAATTTCCCTGTTCAAAGGACTTTTCCATGCCTCAATACACCCCACCACTGCGCGACATGCAATTTGTGATGCACGAAGTGCTCAAGGTCACCGACGAGTTCAAGGCGCTGCCCAAACACGCTGATGTCGATGCTGAGACCATCAATGCCGTGCTCGAAGAAGCCGGCAAGTTTGCGTCCGAAGTGACTTTTCCGCTGAACATCAGCGGCGATACCGAAGGCTGCAAGCTGGACACCGCCACCCACGCGGTCACCACACCCAAGGGTTTCAAGGAGGCGTATGCCCAATACATCGAAGGCGGCTGGGCTGCGCTGAGCGGCGATCCGGCCTACGGCGGCCAGGGGCTGCCGCTGGTGGTGAACCAGTGTTTTTACGAAATGCTCAACAGCGCCAACCAGGCCTGGACCATGTACCCGGGCCTCACCCACGGCGCGCATGCGGCATTACACACCCATGGCACCGACGAGCAAAAACAGACCTATCTGCGCAAGATGACCAGCGGCGAATGGACCGGCACCATGTGCCTGACCGAGTCGCATTGCGGCACCGACCTGGGCCTGATGCGGACCAAGGCCGAACCCCAGGCCGACGGCAGCTACAAAATCACCGGCAACAAGATTTTCATCAGCGCCGGTGAACATGACATGGCCGACAACATCATCCACCTGGTGCTGGCCCGCCTGCCCGATGCGCCTCCCGGCATCAAGGGTGTGAGCCTGTTCATCGTGCCCAAGTTCCATGTCAACAAGGACGGCAGCCTGGGCGAGCGCAACGGCATTTATTGCGGCGGCCTGGAGCACAAGATGGGCATTCACGGCAACGCCACCGCACAGATGGTGCTGGAAAACGCCGTCGGCACCATGGTCGGCCAGCCCAACAAGGGCATGCAGGGCATGTTTGTGATGATGAACGCCGCACGCCTGGGCGTGGGCAACCAGTCCTTGGGTCTGACCGAGGTGGCTTTCCAGAATGCCCTGGCTTATGCCAAGGACCGCATCCAGATGCGCTCCCTGTCGGGCGTGAAGGCCAAGGACAAACCAGCCGATCCCATCATCGTGCACCCCGACGTGCGCAAGATGTTGCTGACGGCCAAAGCCTACGCCGAGGGCGGCCGCGCGCTGTCGATTTATTGCGCCATGTTGCTCGACAAGGAACACAGCCATCCCGACGAGAAAGTGCGCAAGGACAGCGGCGAGATGTTGTCGCTGCTGACACCCATCATGAAAGCCTTTTTGACCGACAACGGCCACATCGCCACCAACGCCTGCATGCAGGTGTTTGGCGGCCATGGCTTCATCAAGGAATGGGGCATGGAGCAGTTTGTGCGCGACAACCGCATCAACATGATTTACGAAGGCACCAACACCATCCAGTCGCTGGACCTGCTGGGTCGCAAAGTGCTGGGTAACAACGGCGCCACGTTGAAGAAACTGGGAAAAATGGTGGGCGCACTGGTGGCGGAAGAAGGCGTGAACGAGAAGATGGCCGAGTTCATCAACCCGCTGGCCTACCTGGGCGAGCAGATGACCAAGTTCACCACCGAGCTGGGTTTCAAGGGTTTCCAGAACCCCGACGAAGTGGGCGCGGCGGCTGTTGACTACCTGCGTGTGGCTGGTCACCTGGTGTTTGGTTATTTCTGGGCGCGTATGGCGCAAGTGGCACTGCGTGAAATTGCCGCCGGCAACACCGACCCCTTCTACCTCGCCAAGCTGCAGACGGCGCGTTTTTATTTCGCCAAGCTTTTCCCCGAGACCGCGACGCTGATGCGCACCGCGCGCAGCGGCAGCAAGGCCTTGATGGACACCGACGCCGCTCTGGCCTGAGATTTGTGAGCCTTTTAGCCCGGGAGCCCTTATGAAACATGCACGATTAGCTATTATTTCAGGAGCTATCTTATTTTTGGCGCTCCCGGTGCTGGCCCAGATGACGCCGGTCGGCCTGTGGCGCAACATCGACGACAAGACCGGCCAGGCCAAGGCAGAAATCCGCATCAAGACGGACAGCCAGGGTGTGCTCAGCGGAGTGATTGAAAAAGCCTTGGTGACCAGTTCCGAACCCTTGTGTGTCGCCTGTACGGATGACCGCCAGGGCAAACCCAAGCTGGGGCTGGAAGTCATACGCGGCGCCAAAAAAGCAGAAGGCAAGGACGTGTGGGAAGACGGGAAAATCCTGGACCCCGACAACGGCAGAAATTACAGCCTGCGTTTAACACCTGTCGACGGTGGCGCGAAGCTTGAGGTCCGCGGCTCCTTCGGCCCCTTCGGGCGAACCCAGACCTGGGTACGCATTCAGTAAACCTTTCATTCAAACAGCGTCGGGGCCTGGCCCCGGCGGTGAACAGAAAAGAGAAACCCATGTCACGTTTCCAAGTCAAAAAAGTCGCCGTGCTCGGCGCCGGTGTGATGGGGGCGCAAATCGCCGCCCATCTGGTCAACCTCAAGGTGCCTGTGGTGCTGTTCGACCTGCCCGCCAAGGAAGGTCCGAAAAACGGCATCGTCATCAAGGCCGTGGAAGGCCTGAAAAAACTCAAGCCCGCGCCGCTGGGTGTGCCGGAAGATGCGGCGCTGATCCAGCAGGCCAATTACGAAGAACACATGGAGGTCTTGAGAGAGTGCGACCTGATCATCGAGGCGATTGCCGAACGCATGGACTGGAAGACCGATCTGTACCACAAGATCGCGCCTTTTGTCTCTGAAAACGCCATCGTGGCCAGCAACACCTCGGGCCTGTCCATCACGACCTTGAGCGAGGCTTTGCCCGAATCCATCAAGCCGCGTTTTTGCGGCATCCACTTTTTCAACCCACCGCGTTACATGACGCTGGTCGAGCTGATCAACACACCGACCACCGAGCCTAAGGTGCTGGACGACCTCGAAGCCTTTGTCACCAGTGGCCTGGGCAAAGGCGTGATACGCGCGCATGACACGCCCAACTTCATCGCCAACCGCGTCGGTATTGCCGGCATGCTGGCGACCATCAAGGAAGCCGAAACCTTTGGCCTGAGCTACGACGTGGTCGATGATCTGACCGGCAAAAAGCTGGGTCGCGCCAGCTCGGGCACCTTCCGCACCGCCGACGTGGTGGGCCTGGACACCATGGCCCACGTGATCAAGACCTTGCAGGACAACCTTGGCCCCGTGGGCAGCGGCAAGGTCGAAGACCCGTTTTCGGACATCTACGGCACGCCGCCGGTGCTGGCCAAATTGCTTGAGTCCAAAAGCCTGGGTCAAAAAACCGGCGCGGGTTTTTACAAAAAAGTCGGCCGCGACATCCTGCGCCTGGACCCCGACAGCATGGAGTACGTGACCGCCGGCGCCAAGGCCAACGAAGTGGTCGGCCGCATGCTGAAAAAGCCAGCCGGCGAACGCCTGAAACTGCTGCGTGAAGCCGAAGGCGCGGAGCCGCGTTTTCTCTGGGCGATTTTGCGCGACCAGTTCCACTATGCCGCCGTGCACCTGGCGAGCATTGCCGAAACCGCGCGCGACATCGACTTCGCCATGCGTTGGGGCTTTGGCGCCAAACAAGGCCCGTTCGAGTTGTGGCAAGAGGCGGGCTGGCTGCAGGTGGCCAACTGGATCAAGGAAGACATTGATGCCGGCAAGGCACTCAGCAAGGCGCCGCTGCCGGACTGGGTCTTCAAGGGTGCTGTGGTCGCCGCCGGCGGTGTGCACACGGCAGAAGGCTCCTGGAGTGCGTCGGCCAACAAGTTCATCCCGCGCCGCCAGTTGCCGGTCTACGAGCGCCAGTTTTTCCCCGAAAACGTGCTGGGCGCCAATGCGCCGGCCTTCGAAACGGCCGGCACCACGCTGCACGAAGACGACGCGATTCGCCTCTGGACGCTGGACGGTGAACAGGCCGACGTCGTGATCGCCAGCATCAAGACCAAGATGCACGCCATCAGCCCCGATGTGGCCGAAGGCCTGGCGCTGGCGGTGGAGCTGGCCGAGAAAAGTTACAAGGGTCTGGTGATCTGGTCCAACGACGAGATGTTCTCGGCCGGCGCCGACCTGCAGGCCATGTTGCCCGCCTTCATGATGGGCGGCGCCAAGATGATTGAAGGCGTGGAGGCCGAGCTGCAAAACGTCATGCTCAAGCTGCGTTACGCGGCCGTGCCCGTGGTGTCGGCGATCCGTGGCCTGGCCCTGGGCGGCGGCTGCGAGATGGCGGTGTATTCGGCCAAACGCGTGGCGGCCATGGAAAGTTACATCGGCCTGGTGGAAGTTGGTGTGGGCCTGGTGCCAGGCGCCGGCGGCTTGGCCTATATCGCGCGCCGTGCGGCGGAAAACGCGGCCACGTCCACCAACAAGGACATCCTGCCTTTCCTGACCGAAGGGTTCACCGCGGCCGCCATGGCCAAGGTCGGCACCAGCGCGATTGAAAGCCGCAAGATCGGTTACCTGCTGGACAGCGACGTGATTGTGCCGAACAAGGACGAGTTGTTGTATGTGGCGCTCAACGAAGCGCGTGCCCTGTTCAATTCCGGCTACCGCGCACCCCACAAGCGGCCATTTGCGGTGGTCGGCCGCAGCGGCCTGGCCACCATCAAGGGCCAACTGGTGAATATGCGCGACGGCGGTTTTATCAGCGCCCACGACTTCCACATTGCCAGTCTGATCGCCAATGTGGTTTGCGGCGGTGACGTGGATGCCGGCTCGCTGGTGACAGAAGAATATCTGATGACCTTGGAGCGCAAGGCTTTCTGTTCGCTGCTGGAGCACCCAAAAACGCAGGAACGCATCATGGGCATGATGAGCACCGGCAAACCGGTGCGTAACTGATGGCTGATCAATCCGCCATGAGCGACCACAAGCCGAATCGCCTGGAACGGCAACTGGAGCGTCTCCATGAAGTGCCGGCTTTTGCGCGGCCCTGGTTTCGCGGCGTGATCCTGCGCCGCGCCGTGCCTTTCACCGGCACGGCCGGGCTGGATTTTTTGCAGATGAGCAACAACCTGGTCGAAATCGGCATCAAGAACGAAAAAAAGGTGCAGAACCACATCGGTGGTGTGCACGCCTCGGCCATGAACCTGCTGGCCGAAACCGCCACCGGCATGGTGGTCGGCATGAATGTGCGCGACGACTGCATCCCGCTGGCCAAGGAACTGAAGATGGCGTTCAAAAAACGCGCCACCGGTGGTTTGCGGGCCGTGGCCACCTTGAGCGACGAACAGCGCGCCGCCATGTTGGCCAGCGACAAGGGTGAAGTCAATGTGGCTGTTGTGGTGACCGACGAGGCCGGCATCCACCCGGTCGAATGTGAATTTGTGTGGGCCTGGATTCCAGCCGCCCCCCGGAAAAATTGAAGCATCAAAGGAAAAACACCATGGCCAAACAAGTCCAGGAAGCCTACATCGTTGCCGCCACGCGCACGCCCATAGGGCGCTCGCACCGCGGCTTTTTCCGCAACACCCGTCCCGACGACCTGCTGGTGCGCGCCTTGCAGGCGGCGCTGGCCCAGGTGCCCACGCTGGACCCCAAAGTCATCGAAGACATCATCTGCGGCTGCGCGATTCCCGAAGGCCCGCAGGGCCTGAACATCGCGCGTATAGGCGCGGTGCTGGCCGGCCTGCCGACCAGTGTGGGCGGCATCACCGTCAACCGTTTTTGCGCCTCGGGTTTGTCGGCGATCCAGATGGCGGCCGACCGCATCCGTGTCGGTGAAGCCGACGTGATGATCGCCGCCGGTACCGAAAGCATGAGCATGGTGCCCATGTCGGGCAATTCACCTTCGCTGTCGCCGGCCATGTTTGCCAATGACGACAACATAGGCATTGCCTACGGCATGGGCCTGACGGCCGAAAAAGTCGCGCAGCAGTGGAAAGTCTCGCGCGAGGCACAAGACCAGTTTGCACTCGAGTCGCACCAGAAAGCCATCAAGGCGCAGCAGGCCGGTGAGTTCACGGCCGAGATCACGCCGGTGGAAGTCACCGACCGTTCGCCCGATCTGGACAGCGGCGACGTGATCGCCAAGACCCGTACCGTGAGCCTGGACGAAGGCCCGCGCCTGGACACCTCGCTCGAAGGTTTGGCCAAACTCAAGACGGTGTTTGCGGCGCGTGGTTCGGTCACGGCCGGCAACAGCTCACAAACCTCGGACGGTGCCGGCGCCTTGATCCTGGCCAGCGAAAAAGCGGTCAAGGAACACGGCTTGAAACCACTCGCGCGTTTTGTGAGTTACGCCGCCAAAGGCGTGCCGCCACACATCATGGGCATAGGCCCGATCGAAGCGATTCCTGCCGCCTTGCGTTATGCCGGTTTGCAGCAGGACGACATCGACTGGTACGAACTGAACGAAGCTTTTGCCGCCCAGTCGCTGGCCGTGATCAACACCCTGGGTTTGAACGCTGCGAAAGTGAACCCGATGGGCGGTGCGATTGCCTTAGGCCATCCGCTGGGTGCCACCGGTGCGATCCGTGCCGCGACCGTGATCCATGCCTTGCAGCGCCATCAGCTGAAGTACGGCATGGTCACCATGTGTGTAGGCATGGGGCAGGGCGCCGCCGGCATCTTCGAGCGGGTGTAGGGCTACTGCGCGAACCTCATGCGGCGTTGGTCCGGGGCTCTCAATCCTCACGTACCTGAAGTACGTTCCGGTTGCTCCGCTCCGTCCGCCTTGCCTGAGGTCCGCTCGCTACGCCCTACGGGCGGGACTGCTGCGCGGGCGATCTGCGGCGTTGGTCCGGTGCTCCCCATCCTCACGTACCTGAAGTACGTTCCGGTTGCTCCGCTCCGTCCGCCTTGCATCTCATCCTGCTCGCTACGCCTTGGGGGAGGGTGGCTGCGCGGGGGCATGGCGGCGTTGGTGTGGTGCTCCCGGTAAGCAGCGTCCCCGGCACGACTGTCTGAAACATTCAAGAACGGCATACTTGAGCCATGACGCCTCATCCCTTTGACACTGCTGTTTCACTCACCCCGCTGGACGCCGCCGTGCCCGGCCGTTTTGCCGGCGCCAGCAGCCCGGACTACTGGAACATGGTCGGCCCTTTTGGCGGCACCACTGCCGCCACCGCCATGCAGGCCGTGATGCAACACCCGGACCGGCTCGGCGAGCCGATTGCGCTGACCGTCAATTACGCGGCGGCCTTGGGCCCCGGCGCTTTCACCGTGCTGGCCACGCCGGTGCGCACCAACCGTTCGACCCAGCACTGGACCGTGTCCCTGACCCAACCTGATGCCGCTGGCGCGGACAGCGTTGTCATGACGGCGACGGCCGTGACCGCGGCGCGGCGCCAGACCTGGGGTGTCAATGACACGCCCATGCCGGCCGTGACACCGCCGGTGGCGGCCGAAAAAATGGCCTTTCCGGGCGGCGGCGTCGAGTGGATCAAGCGTTACGAGATGCGGCCTCTGTCAGGCATGATCCCGCGCGTCTGGGACGGCAGCGGCACCGACAGCCTGAGCCAACTTTGGGTGCGCGACAACCCGCCACGCCCCCTCGATTTTTCCTCGTTGGCGGCCTTGTCCGATGTGTTTTTCCCCCGTGTGTGGTTGCGCCGCGCCAAACATGTGCCGGTGGGCACGGTGTCCATGACGGTGCATTTCCATGCCGACAGCGGGCAACTGGCCGAATGTGGCGAGGGTTTCCTGCTGGGGCAGGCCAGGGCCCAGGCTTTTCGCCATGGATTTTTTGACCAGACTGCGCAGTTGTGGACTGAAAGCGGTACCCTGCTGGTAACGACCAACCAGATCGTTTATTACAAAGAGTAATGATATGGCCTCCATGCTTGTCACTTCGTGTATGAATATGGCCCCCCACGCTTGTTGCTACGCTTACTGCGCTGCCCCCCGAGGGGGCTGGCCTTGCTTGGGGCGGCCTTGCGCGGCGGTCGCTGGCCTCCATGTTTCGCCGTGATGTGTCGTTGCGGACCGAAAGGGCGATGTCATGAAAGGCGTAGCCCTGGTCATAGGTGCGGGTGACGCCACCGGTGGTGCGATTGCCCGGCGTTTTGCGCGTGAAGGTTATACCGCCTGTGTCACGCGCCGCAGCCTCGAAAAACTGCAGCCCTTGCTGGAACAGATACGCGCCGAAGGCGGCACGGCCCACGGCTTCGCGTCGGATGCGCGCCAGGAAGACGAAGTGATCGCGCTGATCGAGAACATCGAAAGCAAGATCGCGCCCATCGAGGTGCTGGTTTTCAACATAGGCGCCAACGCACCCAGCAGCATCCTCGAAGAAACCGCGCGCAAATATTTCAAGATATGGGAGATGGCTTGCATGAGCGGTTTTCTCAACGGCCGTGAAGTCGCCAAACGCATGGTGCAGCGCGGGCGCGGCACGATTGTGTTCACCGGGGCGACCGCGTCCATGCGCGGCGGCGCCAACTTCGCCGCCTTTTCGGGGGCCAAAATGGCCTTGCGTGCGCTGGCCCAGAGCATGGCACGCGAGCTGGGGCCACGTGGCCTGCATGTGGCGCATGTGGTGGTGGATGGCGCGATTGACACGGCCTTTATCCGCGACAATTTTCCCGAGCGTTATGCTTTGAAGGCGCAGGACGGCATCCTGAATCCCGAACACATCGCCGACACCTACTGGATGTTGCACCAGCAGCCACGCGACGCCTGGACCCATGAGATGGACCTGCGGCCGTGGTCGGAAAAGTTTTAGCAAGTTATTTTTCTGAAAGAACGCCATGGTCAAAACCGTTGATTTCTATTTTGACTTCGGCAGCCCGGCTGCCTACCTGGCCTGGACGCAACTGCCGCAACTCTGCGCCGACACCGGCGCCCGGCTGATCTACAAACCGGTGTTGCTGGGTGGTATTTTTCAGGCCACCGGCAACCGCGCGCCGATTTCTGTGCCGCTCAAGGGCAGCTACCTGCTGGAAGACCTGGGCCGCTTTGCGCAGCGTTACCAAGTGGCTTTCAAACACAACCCGTTTTTCCCAATCAACACCATCACGCTGATGCGTATTGCCACCGGCCTGCAGATGTGTGGCGATCCGCGTTTCGAAACCTACGTGAAAGCGATGTTCGAAGCGATGTGGATCCATGCCGCCAACATGGGTGATCCAGCCACCCTGGCTGGCGTGCTCGCGGCAGCCGGCATCCATGCGTCCGACCTGGTGGCGCTGGCCACGGATCCGGCCGTGAAAGAACAATTGCGCGCAGACACGGAAGCGGCGGTGGCGCGCGGCATTTTTGGCGCACCGACGCTGTTTGTCGGTGAGAAAATGTACTGGGGCCAGGACAGGCTGGACTTTGTGCGCGAAGCACTCATCGCCTGATCTCTACGCGCCGCGACCCACCCCACACCTCTCCACTTCAGCACTTCAGGAATTTCCATGAGCGAGCCTTTTAAAGACGTTTTGACCCACACCGAAACCGGCGTGATGACCATCACCCTGAACCGGGTCGAGAAAAAAAACTCCATCACCGCGGCCATGTACGCCGCCATGGCCGATGCGCTGCAAGCCGCCAGCGCCGACGCCAGCGTGCGCGCCGTGGTGATCCAGGGCCATGAAAGCATTTTTTCCGCCGGCAACGACATTGGCGATTTTTTGAACGGCCCCGCGTCCACCAGCGAGTCGCCGGTGTTCCGCTTTTTGCGCGGCATCAGCACTTTCCCCAAACCGCTGGTGGCCGCGGTGTGTGGCCCGGCCGTCGGCATTGGTACCACCTTGTTGCTGCATTGCGACCTGGTCTATGCCGGTGACAACGCCGCGTTTTCCATGCCTTTTGTGAATCTGGGCCTGTGCCCCGAAGCCGCGTCCAGCTTCCTGGCGCCGCAACTGATGGGGTATGCGCGCGCGGCCGAAGCCTTGTTGCTGGGCGAGCCTTTCATGGCCGAGGTGGCGCTGGAGATGGGGCTGATCAACCGCATTGTGCCGCCTTCGGAGGCCAATGCGCTGGCCCACAGGCAGGCGCAAAAACTCGCGGCCAAACCGCTGAGCGCCTTGATGGAAACCAAACGCCTGATGAAAAAAGGCCAGGCCGCCATCGTCGCCGAACGCATGGTGGAAGAGGGCGCGAGTTTTGGCCGCATGCTCAAGGAGCCGGCGGCACGTGAGGCTTTTGGTGCCTTCATGGCCAAGCGCAAGCCCGATTTTTCCAAGCTTTAAGAACAAAAAAGGCACCTGGCCCATAGCGGACGGGCGCAAGCAGCTATTTATTTGGTAGCAACTCGGAGGCCTCATGAATCCAGCCAACAGTCTCAAGGGCAAAACCCTGTTCATCACCGGGGCCTCGCGCGGCATTGGCCTGGCCATCGCCACCCGTGCGGCGGCGGACGGCGCCAACATCGTCATCCTTGCCAAAACCACAGACCCCAACCCCAAGCTGCCGGGCACGATTTACAGCGCGGCCGAGGCGGTGAAAGCCGCCGGCGGCCAGGCCTTGCCGCTGGCCGTGGATATTCGCGACGAAGACGCGGTGCTGGCCGCGGTGGCGAAAGCGGTGGAAACGTTTGGCGGCATAGATATCCTGGTCAACAACGCCAGCGCCATCAGCCTGACCGACACCGAACACACGCCGATGAAGCGTTATGACCTGATGAACGGCATCAATGCACGCGGCACCTATTTGTGCACCCAGGCCTGCCTGCCCGAGCTGAAAAAATCCGCGCAGGCCGGGCGCCAGCCGCAGGTGCTGACGATGTCGCCGCCCTTGTCCATGAAGACACACTGGTTTGCGCCGCACACGGCTTACACCATGGCCAAATACGGCATGAGCATGTGTACCCTGGGTCATGCCGGCGAGTTCCAGGGCTACGGTATTGCCGTCAACAGCCTGTGGCCACGCACCGCGATTGCCACGGCGGCGCTGCAGATGATTCCCGGCGTGGACCTGAAGTTGTGCCGCAAGCCGGAGATATTGTCCGACGCGGCGTATCTGATTTTGAGCAGCCCGGACTTCAACACCGGCAACTTTTACATCGACGACGAATTGCTGGCCGCGCACGGCGTGACCGAGCTCGACAAATATTCGGTGACACCGGGCACGACAAAATTCATCCCCGACTTTTTTGTGGATTGAGGCTGCAAACATGGCTTATATGTTGTTGATTCATGAGCCCACCGGGCAAAGGCGTACTCGCGGCGAAACCGAAGGTCAGGCGGTGTACGCCCGCATGGTGCGTTTTGGCGATGAGCTGAAAACGCGCGGCTTGTACCTGGCCTCGGAGTCCCTGGGTTCCCAGGCCGCTGCGGCGCGCATCCAGGTGCGTGGCGGGCAAGCCCAAGTGCTGGACGGTCCGTTTGCCGAAGCCAAGGAAATGGTGGGCGGCTTTTTTCTGATCAACTGCACCACCCGCGAGGAAGCCGTGGCCATCGCCAGGGAATGCCCGGCGGCGGAGTGGGCCACCATTGAGGTGCGTTCGCTGGGCCCGTGTTACGAGGAAGCGGTGGGCGCGGGTTAATTTTGGATGACTAGGGTTTTCCCTGGCTAAATAGAGTCGATTTCGCGGGCCTTGGTTCGTCGTGGAGGTAGAAGCCGAGATTTCTCGGTACTTCCAACCCACGAAGGAGTCTTGCCATGCGATTCATGATCATCGTCAAGTCCACGCCCGAGTTCGAGGCCGAGACCACCCCGCAAACACCCGACGAAAAACTGATGGCCGCCATGGCCGACTACCACGAGCAGTTGTCCCAAGCCGGTGTGTTGCTGGACGCCAGCGGGCTGCAGCCCAGCCGCAAAGGCTGGCGCATCCATTACGACGGGCAAAAACGCACCGTCATCGACGGCCCTTTTGCCGAAAGCAAGGAGCTGATCGCCGGCTTCACCACCATCCAGGTGCGTTCACGTGACGAGGCGCTGGAGTGGTCACGCCGTTTTCCCAACCCCGTGGGGGAAGACGCGCCGGCGGTGATCGAGGTGCGGCAACTCTACGAGCTGGACGACTTCACCCCCAGCGCCTCGGTGGATCGCTTCCGCGAGATGAATACCCCCAGCCAGAAGTGAAGTCGCGAGCCGAAAAGCCCCGCGTCGCCAACGTTTTTATCACCACCCCAACCCATTCCAAGGACACACCATGAGCCGTCAAGTTTTCATCAACCTGCCCATCAAACACATGGCCCGCAGCCAGGCCTTTTTCAAAAGCCTGGGGTTTGCCTTCAACCCGCAGTTCACCAACGAGCAGGGCGCCTGCATGGTGATCAGCGAGAACCACAATTACGTGATGTTGCTGGTCGAGCCCTTTTTCCAGGGTTTTACCAAGAAAAAAATCGCCGATGCCACCCAAACCACCGAGGTGTTGATTGCCATCTCGTGTGACAGCCGCGCCGAGGTCGACGAGATGGTGAAGAAGGCGCTGGCGGCCGGCGGCACCGCGCCCAATGCCACGCAAGACCACGGCTTCATGTACAGCCACGGCTTCACCGATCTGGACGGCCATGTCTGGGAGGTGTTGTGGATGGACCCCAACGCCGCGCCGCCGCAGGCTTGATGTTGCCGGCCTGATTCTGGGACACTCGCCGGATGCATTCCTCCACCCATCAGGCGATTGCCGCGGTCTGGCGCATCGAGTCCGCAAAAATTGTGGCCGCTGTTGCACGTATGGTGCGCGACATCGGGCTGGCCGAAGAACTGGCGCAGGACGCCCTGGTGGCAGCCCTGGAACATTGGCCCACGGCCGGTGTGCCGGACAATCCCGGCGCCTGGTTGATGGCCACCGCCAAAAACCGCGCGCTGGACCGCTTGCGCCGCAACAAGGTGCTGGACGCCAAGCTGGCGCAAATCGGCCATGACCTGGAGGCGCAGGAGGCCTTGGTCGTGCCGGACTTTGTCGATGGCCTGGACGCCGCACGGGCCGACGACATCGGCGATGACTTGCTGCGGCTGATTTTCACCGCCTGCCACCCGGTCTTGTCCACGGAGGCGCGGGTGGCGCTGACCCTGAAGCTGTTGGGCGGCTTGAGCACGCATGAAATTGCCCGGGCCTTTCTGGTGGCCGAGCCGACTGTTGCGCAACGCATCGTACGCGCCAAACGCAGCTTGACGGAGGCCAAGGTGCCGTTTGAGGTGCCGCGTGGCGATGCCCTGGCCGAACGCCTGGCCTCGGTGCTCGAAGTGGTTTACCTGGTGTTCAACGAAGGTTACACCGCCACCGCCGGTGAAGACTGGATGCGTCCGGCGCTGACCGAGGAGGCTTTGCGCCTGGGCCGCATGTTGGCGGAATTGGCGTCCCAGGAGGCCGAAGTGCACGGCCTGGTGGCGCTGATGGAGTTGCAGGCTTCGCGCACGGCCGCACGTACCGATGCGGCGGGCCGGCCTGTGCTGTTGCTCGAGCAGGACCGCACACGCTGGGACCCTTTTCTGATCCGGCGTGGCCTGGCGGCGCTGGGGCGTGCTGAAACCTTGGAAGCTGCACAGGGCAAGGCGTTGGGCCCTTACGCGCTACAAGCCGCCATCGCGGCCTGCCATGCGCGTGCACGCGTGGCCGCCGACACCGACTGGCCAGGCATTGCCGCCTTGTACGACGCGCTGGCGCAGATGTCGCCTTCACCGGTGGTGGAGCTCAACCGTGCGGTGGCCATCAGCATGGCCTTTGGGCCGGCCGCCGGCCTGGAGATCATTGACACGCTGCGTGAGGACAAGGCGCTGCAAAACTACCAGTGGTTGCCCAGTGTGCGCGGCGATTTGCTCGCCAAGCTGGGGCGCCAGGACGAGGCGCGCGCGGAGTTTGAACGTGCCGCATCGCTGGCCAACAATGTGCGCGAGCGGGATTTTCTGCTGGCGCGAGCGCAGGCAATGATCGGCTAAACAGGCGCTTGATCTGGCTGGCGAAAGCCGTGACGCTGCAACACCGCCTGACCGGCAGGCGAGAGCAGGTAGTCGGCAAAAGCCTGCGCCGCTTCCGAAGCGTCCAGGCGCACGGTCAGCCCATAGTCGGCGCTGACGTTGATGGCGGCCGGCACGTCCACGGCCTGCAAGCCGGGCTGCTCGGCCAGCGCAATCACGGCGTTGGTGCAATAGGTGATAAACACATCGGCCTGGCCGCTGGCGACCAGCATGCCGTAGACATTGCGATCGGCCGGCGGCGCGGGCGAATCCGGCCCGCCTGTGAGTTGCAGGGCCTTGCTTTCCAGGCGGGCCTGGGCGCCGGGCGGGGCCTAGGCACTGCGGCCTACACGCGCAAACATCTCAAACGCATAGTCGACCGATGAGTCTGCCTTGGGGGTGGAGGTGCCGAGCTTGATGTTCGGATCAAGCATGGTCTTGACCAGGCTGTCCGGCGTGAGGCCCAGGCGCGTGGGCGCCAGCGCGCACAGCGCGTTGCGCGCGAAAGCCCGCACCTCGCGCCAGGCGCCGGTGTTGGCCAGGGCGCGCGGGTGGTCCATGTTGGCCGAGGCAAACACCTCGGAGGCCTCGCCGCCGGCAATCCGGTCGCGCAACAGGCCGGAGGCCTCAAACACCAGAACAATTTTTGTACCCGGCCGCGTGGCTTCAAAAACCCGCGCCACTTCCGTCAGCGGTGCGCGCAGGCTGCCCGCGGCGTGGACCGGCACGCTGGTCTGCGCCATGGCGGTGCTCATGCCCAGGCCCACAAGGGTGGCCATCAAGAGGCGCGACATGCTTGAACAACCGCTTGAAAAAACATGCCCAGGCTCCTTGGATAGGTTTGCAATCGTTTCATCCTCCAACCGGCATCGTAGGCGGCAGTTCGAGGTCGTCGCAATCCGTATTGGCGAGCTATGTGCGGCCTTGCATAGTCGTCAGGGATGTTGACTGTTGCCGTGTTACGCGAGGAAGGTAGGGGTCTGGCCTCCCGCTGGCGGGTTTTCCGTCGCCCAAAGGCATCCTGATGAATTTTTAAGGAAAAACAGGCGCTAGCCCTTATGTCATGGGCGTGAACAGCTATTAAAAGAAGAGCGACCGGAGGGTGGATCCCTCCGGCCCTCCAGCATCACGCCGGACTTAGCGGCCCAGCACCAGTTGCGTAATCACGCCGGTGGCGATGGCGATCAGCGCGTAGTCCGTCCCCACCTGCACCCACTGCTGGCCGCGTGCCGGCGCATTCAGCTGTTGTGCGTGCCAGTTGTTCATGGCGTGCTGGCGGTTGCGGTACTCCGTCGGGATGCGGTCGCCACGGTGGAACTGTGAGCCGCGTGTGTCGAAGCGCCTGTCATTGCGCATATCGCGCTGGTCGACATGGCGCGGGCCGGCATCACGGCCATAACGCTGTTGCATGGGACCTTGCTGTTCGGCGCGTGAGGGCTGGGCGCCCGGGCCGCGTTGGTCAAAGCCCTGCGCGAAGGACAACGAGCCGAATCCCAGGGATGCCACGGTGATGGCGCAAACAATGGTTTTCGATTTCATGGAGTGACTCCGGTGGTAGGTAGGCCTTCATGGTCGGCCTGCCAGGTGTCTCTTGTACGAAGACCAGAGGGCTTTATGTAAAGAGTTGGTGCCATCTGTGTGACGCCGCTGCCGCGCCGGCCCTGGCCGCGAAAAAAACCGGCGCCCCCGTGCAGGTGACGGTTGGGGATTTGAGGCCTATAGTGGCGACGATGAACGCGCTTGCGCGGCGGGTATGGCCGTGGACCGTGTTCTTGAGCGCTTGGCGGGATAAATCAATTCAGCTTATCTACAAGGAATCGACCATGACACCAGAAGTGCCGCTGCTTGCCAGCCAGCTTGTCGTCCGGATTTGCCTGTTCCTGGTTGCCGCCATCGCCATGTTTGGTGGCGCGCTGCAGATGTATCTCGGTCAACCCGACACCTCCCCCCGGCTGGACAACGTGCATCGCTTCATGGCCGGTGTGTATTTCTCCACGGGGTTGATCAGCCTGTGGGCTGCCGTCACGATCCGGCAGCAGGGAATACTGGTTTATCTGCTGGCGCTGGGTGTTTTTCTGGCCGGTGTCGGCCGGCTGGTGTCCATCAGCAAAGTTGGTTTGCCAGAGCCCGCGGCCGTCTGGCTGGGCTACCTGATTCCGGAGCTGTTGCTGCCCATCGTCATCGTGGTCGCGCATCGTGGCGGCCATTAAGTGCGGCTTGATGGATTCATTTTTACAAAGCACCTGCTTGCTAAAAATAAGAGGTTTTGTTATGGTCTGTTTCCATGGACAAACCCACTGTGCGCAAGCGCTCTACCGTACGCGCTGTAGCCGCCCCTGAAACCGAGCCCACGACTGCCGTTGTCGTCGAAAAGCGGCCACGCGGCCGTCCGCGTAAAACCCTGGATGAACGTGACGACGGCAACCGCCGGGTCGAACTGCTCAATGCCGCGGCCCGGCTGTTTCACCGCAAAGGTTTTGACGCAACCAGCACACGCGACATTGCGGCCGCGGTCGGCATGCACAGCGGCTCGCCGTTTTACCACTTCAAAAGCAAGGGCGCGCTGCTGTATGCCGTGATGGACGAGGGCATGCGTTCGGCCATCGTGCGGCAGACGGCGGCGCTGGAGGCCGCGGCGCCAGCTGCGCCCGATGCGGCGGCTTTGCTGCGTGTCTTGATCCGCAACCATTTTGATGTGTTGCTGGGGCCGGGCAGCGATTTTATTCCCGTGATGTTGTACGAGTCGCGTTCCATCACGGCCAAGCAGCGGGCTGCGCTGGCCAAGCTGCAAAGCGACTACGAATCGGTCTGGGAGCCCGTGTTCCAGGCCTTGAGTGACCAGGGGCGTTTGCAGGCCCCGGTGAAGCTGGCGCGCCTGCTGATGTTTGGTGCGCTGAACTGGTCGGTGCAATGGTTTGACGCCAAAAAAGGCGCATCGCTGGACGAACTGGCCGATGCGGCCATGGCGCTGTTTATCGGCGATATGCCGGTCAAGGCAAGAAGAAAGGCCCCAGTATGAGTTACCGCTCGGTGTTTATTCCCGGCCTCCTGGCCGGCAAGGTGATGGTGGTGACCGGCGGCGGCTCCGGCATTGGCCGTTGTACCGCGCATGAGTTGGCCGCGCTGGGCGCACATGTGGTGCTGATCGGACGCAAGCTGGCCAAGCTGCACGATGTGGCCGGTGAAATTGTGGCCGCCGGCGGCCGGGTCAGCTTTCATCCTTGCGATATCCGTCAGGAAGAGGCGGTGCAAACCACGGTGGCAGCCATTGTGCTGGCGCATGGCCGCATCGACGGCCTGGTTAACAACGCCGGCGGCCAATACATCACGCCGCTGGAAAGTATCAGCGCCAAAGGTTGGGAAGCCGTGATCAACACCAACCTGACCGGCGGCTTTTTGATGGCGCGTGAATGTTATCTGCAGTCCATGGCGCAGCAGGGCGGAAGCATCGTCAACATCGTGGCCGATATCTGGGGCTCCATGCCCAGCATGGGCCACAGCGGTGCGGCGCGGGCCGGCATGGTGAGTCTGACTGAAACCGCGGCCGCCGAGTGGGCGCACAGCGGCGTGCGGGTCAACGCGGTGGCGCCGGGTTATATCGCATCCAGCGGCATGGACCATTACCCGCCCGAGGCCGGCGAGATGTTGCGCGAGATGCGCAAGACGGTGCCGCTGGGCCGTTTCGGCACCGAGGCCGAGACCTCGGCGGCGATTGTGTTTTTGCTGAGCCCGGCGGCCAGCTTCATCAGCGGCACCACCTTGCGGGTGGACGGGGCAAGGCCGCAGGTACGTATGGGCTGGCCCATGCGCCTGCCCGATGCCCAGGCCGCGCAGCGTGATGCGGTGAGACCGTTTGACGGGTTTCATCTGGCCAGCACGCCGAAAGTGTTTCAGTCATGACCATCTTTCAGTCGGCCTGGAATGCGCAAGGTACGGTGGCGACGCAGCGACGCGAGGCCATGTTGCTACGCATTGAGGCCTTGCGGGCGCTGGAAGAACGCGCGGCGCAGGCCTCGGCCAAGTCCAAACCGGTGTTCGACAGACGCGGCCAGTTGTTGCCGCGTGAACGTGTTGCCTTGCTGCTTGATCCGGGGACACCGTATTTGCCGATCTGTGCACTCGCCGGTTTTATGCAGGACCACAAAGACCCGGCCCATTCCGTGCCCGGCGGCGGCGTTGTCGCGGGCATTGGTTTTGTCGAAGGGGTGCGCTGCATGGTGGTGGCCAGCGATTCGGGCATAGACGCCGGCGCCATCCAGCCCATGGGCCTGGACAAAATCCTGCGCGTGCAGGAGATTGCGCTGCAGAACAAGTTGCCCTTTATCCACCTGGTCGAAAGCGCCGGCGCCAACCTGATGCGTTACCGGGTCGAAGGTTTTGTGCATGGCGGCGCCTTGTTCCGCAACCTGGCGCGGCTCTCAAGCGCGGGTATTCCGGTGCTGACCGTGCAACACGGCTCGGGCACGGCCGGCGGCGCCTACATGCCGGGGCTTAGCGACGTGGTGATTCTGGTGCGTGGCCGTTCGCGCGCCTTTCTGGCCGGCCCGCCCCTGCTGATGGCCGCCACCGGCGAGGTCGCCACCGAAGAAGAGCTGGGTGGCGCCGAGATGCATGCCACGCTCTCCGGCCTGGGGGAACACCTGGCGGAAGACGATCGCCATGCCATTTCTATGGCAAAAGAGGTCGTAGCCCGTATGGGGTGGTTGCAATCAGCTATGAATTCGGGAGCGAAAGCAGTGCGGCCCCCGCGCTTCAACGCCGACGAGTTGCTGGGCCTGATGGACAAGGACTTGCGCCAGCCGGTGGAGATGCGCGAAGTGATCGCCCGCCTGGTGGACGATTCGGACCTGCTGGAGTTCAAACCCTTGTACGGCGCGGCCACGCTGTGTGTGCAGGCCGAGATCAACGGCCAGGCGATTGGCATCATCAGCAACAACGGGCCGATTGATGTGGCTGGCGCCAACAAGGCCACGCATTTCATCCAGCGCTGCTGCCAGCTCGGCCAGCCCATCGTCTACCTGCAAAACACCACGGGTTATATGGTGGGCAAGGACAGCGAGCAAGGCGGCATGATCAAACACGGTTCCAAGATGATCCAGGCCGTGACCAACGCCACCGTGCCGCAAATCACCATTCAGTGCGGTGCCTCGTTTGGCGCCGGCAATTACGGCATGTGTGGGCGCGGTTATGCGCCGCATTTTTTGTTCAGTTGGCCCAGCGCCAAAACCGCGGTGATGGGCGGCGAGCAGGCGGCCCGCACCATGCAAATCGTCACCGAGGCGGCGATGCTGCGTAAAGGCATGGCGGTGGATGCGGCGCAGTCGCAGGCGCAGTTCGACAAGATCGTCAACGTGTTCGAGGCGCAGGCCGACGCCTTTTACACCTCGGGCCTGTTGCTCGACGACGGCGTCATCGACCCGCGCGATACCCGGGCCGTGCTCGCGCAATGCCTGGCGATGTGTGCGGAGGCGGCGGCGCGGCAGCTCAGGCCCATGCAGTTTGGCGTGGCACGTATGTGAGACGACGCTGAGGCCGGATCGGATAAACCCAAGGAGACAAGAATGCAATACACCCATGAACATCTCGAAATCCAGAAAACCCTCAAACGTTTCATAGACGCCGAGATCAACCCGCATGTGGACGAATGGGAAGCGGCCGAGATTTTTCCGGCACACGAGGTTTTCAAGAAGCTGGGCAAGCTGGGTCTGCTGGGCCTGACCAAACCCGAAGAATACGGCGGCGCGGGCCTGGATTATTCCTACGGCGTGGCCATGGCCGAGGCGCTGGGTCACATCGACTGCGGCGGCATTCCGATGGCGATTGGGGTGCAGACCGACATGTGTACACCGGCGCTGGCGCGTTTTGGCAGCGACGAACTCAAACGCGAGTTTCTGGCCCCGGCGATTGCCGGCGATGTCGTGGGCTGTATCGGCGTGAGCGAACCCGGTGCCGGCAGCGATGTGGCGGCCATCAAGAGCCATGCGCGCAAGGATGGTGACGACTATGTGATCACCGGCCAGAAGATGTGGATCACCAACAGCCTGCAGGCCGACTGGATGTGTATGCTGGTCAACACCGGCGACGGCCCGCAGCACAAAAACAAAAGCCTGGTGATGGTGCCCATGGACAGCAAGGGCATTGAAAAAGCCAAAAAGATCAAAAAAATCGGCATGAACGCCAGCGACACCGGCCTGATTTATTTTGACGAGGTGCGGGTGCCGCAGCGTTACCGCATCGGTGCCGAAGGCTCAGGTTTTGTCTACCAGATGATGCAGTTCCAGGAAGAACGTCTCTGGTGTGCGGCCAGTTGCATCCAGTCGCTGAGCAACTGCATCGAGTGGACGGTGGCCTGGGCGCAGGAGCGCAAAATTTTCGGCGCCACCTTGGCCGACCAGCAGTGGGTGCAGTTTAAGCTGGCCGAGATGAAAACCGAGGTCGAAAGCCTGCGTGCCATGACCTACCGCGCCTGCGAGCTGTATCTGCAAGGCCAGGACGTGATGGAGCTGGCCTCCATGGCCAAACTCAAGGCCGGCCGCCTGAACCGCCTGGTGCCAGATACCTGTCTGCAGTTCTGGGGCGGCATGGGGTACACCTGGGAAAACAAGGTCGCCCGCATGTTCCGCGACGGCCGGCTCGCCTCCATAGGCGGGGGTGCTGACGAAGTGATGATGGGCATCATCGCCAAAACCATGGGCCTTGCCAAAAGTGGCAAGAAGCCTGCAGCTTGAGGGCTGACAGCCATGAGTCACAAGCTGCAGATCAGCCGCGCCGGCGAGACCGAACACTGGACGCTCCAGGACCCGGCCACGCGCAACGCATTGTCGGAAGACCTCGTGGACGCCTTGATGCAAGCCTGCGAACGGGCGGCCGCCGACACGAGCTTGCGTTTTGTGGTGTTGCAGGGCAGCGGCGGCTCTTTCTGCGCTGGCGGCAGCCTGGGCGGTTTTGCCAAGTCGATTGGCCAGCCCTTGCCGGCGGGCCAGACCGATCCCCTGATTGCCATGAACGCCGGTTTCGGCACCTTGCTCCATGCGCTGTGCGCGTTGCCGCAAATCCTGCTGGTGGCTGTGCAGGGCTCAGCCATGGGTGGTGGCTTGGGGCTGGTGTGTTGCGGTGACTTTGTGCTGGCCGCACCTTCGGCCGTGTTTGCCACGCCGGAGGTGACCCTGGGCGTGGTGCCGGCGCAGATCGCCCCTTTTGTACATCGCCGCCTGGGCGACAGGGCGGCGCGGCAGATGATGTTGTCGGGACAAAAACTTTCCGCGACCCAGGCCCTGGCCTTGGGGCTGGTGGACGAGGTGGTTGATGATGTGGACGCGGCAGTGGCGCAACGTCTGCGTGTGCTGCGACTGGCCGCGCCTGGTGCCGTGGCCCACACCAAACACCTGCTATCCATGCTAAATCAGGCTGAATCCCACGAATTCACTGCGCAAGCAGCTATCAAATTTGCAGCGAATCTGCGCAGTGCCGAGGCCGCGGAAGGCCTGGCGGCGTTTGCCGGCAAACGTGCGCCGGGGTGGGCGGCATGACGAATAAACCCATACGCCGATTGCTGATCGCCAACCGTGGCGAGATCAGCCGCCGCATCCTACGCACCGCGCATCGCCTGGGGATGGAGACGGTGGCGGTGTATTCCGACGCCGATGCGCAGAGCTTGCATGTGCGGGAAGCCAGCATGGCGGTGGCGCTGGGCGGCACCTTGTCGGCGGACTCGTATTTGCGCATAGACAAACTGTTGGTCGCAGCCCAGGCCAGCGGTGCGGATGCGGTGCACCCGGGTTATGGTTTTTTGAGCGAAAACGCCGAGTTTGCGCAAGCCGTGCTCGACGCCGGGCTGGTCTGGGTCGGGCCGCCACCGGCCGCGATTCGTGCACTGGGCAACAAGGCCAGCGCCAAACAGCTGGCCTTGCAGCAACACGTGCCTTGCCTGCCGGGTTACCAGGGGCCGGACCAATCCGATGAAGGCTTGATGGCAGAGGCCCACAAGCTGGGTTACCCGCTGATGGTCAAGGCCACGGCAGGCGGCGGCGGGCGCGGCATGCGTCTGGTCCTGGACGCGAGCCAGTTGCAGGCCGCTTTGCACAGCGCGCGTTCCGAAGCCTTGTCGTCCTTTGGCAATGGTGAGTTGTTGCTGGAGCGCGCCTTGCTGGCGCCGCGCCATGTCGAGGTGCAGGTGTTTGCCGATGCCCATGGCCATTGCATTCACCTGGGTGAACGTGATTGTTCTGTGCAACGCCGCCACCAGAAACTGATTGAAGAGTCGCCCAGCCCGGCCGTGAGCCCTGAACTGCGCGAACGCATGGGCGCCTGCGCGGTGGCGCTGGCGCAGGCTGCGGGCTATGTGGGGGCGGGCACGGTGGAGTTTTTAGTGGAAGCGCCCTGTCCACCAGCCGGGGCCGCGGAACCGGCTTTGCCGGGCAGCAGGCGCAGCGCCCCCGAGGGGCTGGAGCCTGCGGCTCCAAACCTGCTTGAGCAGGTTTGGACAGGCGACAGAAGCGAAGCCTCTGGCGAGCGGCGGCCTGCAGGGCCTCGCGCAGCACACGAAGTGGCAAGCGTGGGGGCTTTTTACCTCATGGAAATGAACACACGCTTGCAGGTCGAGCATCCCGTCACCGAAGCCCTCACCGGGCTGGACCTGGTGGAGTGGCAGTTGCTGGTGGCGCAGGGGCAGGCCTTGCCGCTGCGCCAGGACGAAGTGCTCTTACGCGGCCACGCCATCGAGGTGCGACTGTGTGCCGAGGACGAAAATTTCTCCCCACACAGCGGGCGGGTTCTGCATTTTCGGGCACCTTCAGAGGCTCGTTTTGACCATGCCTTGCAGAACGGTTTGGAGGTCACGCCGTTTTACGACTCGATGCTGGGAAAGCTGATTGTTCACGGTGCGAGTCGGGCGCAGGCGATAGAGTCCTTGATCGCCGCGCTGGCCAGCACGCAGATCCTGGGCCTGCCGACCAATCGCGCCTTTCTGGCCGCTTGCCTGGCGCATCCGGTGTTTCGTGCCGGCCAGGCGCTGATCCCGTTTCTGACCGAACACGGCGAAGCCATTCGGCAGACCCTGAAAGAGCAGCAGGCACAGGTATTGTTGCCGGCCGCCATCGCCCAACACTTTGGCACCAGCAGCGGTGCCGCGGATAGCTTGCCGCCGCCGTTTGCAAAACCACTGCGGGTGCTGCACCACGCAGAAGTTTTGGCCTTGAGCCTCACGGAAACCGGGCAGGGCTTGCTGGCCGTGACCCTGGGAGAACAGACCCATCAGGCGGGCTGCCAGCGTGTCGCCGAGCATGAGCTATGGGTCACCGTGGATGGATGCAGCCGGGCGGTGCAGGCGGTTCAGGTGGCCGATGGGCGCTGGCATGTGCAGGCCGGTATGGCGGACTTGTGGCTGGGTGATGCCAGCCTGGCGCCAGCCGCCGGCACGGCAGCGGCCAGCCAGGCGAAGGAGTTGAGGGCGCCGTTTAACGGCAAGGTGATAGGCATCCAGGCCGTGGCGGGTGCGCCGGTCAAACGCGGCGACACCTTGCTGGTGATTGAATCGATGAAACTCGAACATGCGATTTGTGCGACACGTGATGCGGTCATTGCCAGCATCGCGGTGGAACTCGGGCAGCAAACAGCGCCCGGGCAAATTTTGCTGAACCTGGAGGCATGAGCATGCACCTGCCCACCACCGATCTGGACGCCCTGGCCGACATCACCGAAACCGTCAAACGTTTTGCACAGCACGAGATTGCGCCCCATGTCGGCCAGTGGGATGATGCCGGCGAATTTCCCCGCGCGTTGTATCACCAGGCGGCCGGTTTGGGCTTGCTGGCGCTGGGTTATCCCGAGGCCGTGGGCGGCACCCCGGCTTCCTGGCGCATGCGCAATGCCATGACCCTGGCGCTGTGTCGCTACGGCGGCAGCGGCGGTGTGCTGGCCAGTCTGTTTTCGCACAACATCGGCCTGCCGCCGGTGCTGGCCTATGGTTCGGCCGCCTTGCAGCAGGCCGTGATTCCGCCGGTGCTGCGCGGTGAAAAAATTGCAGCACTGGCGATCACCGAGCCTGGTGGCGGCTCGGATGTGGCGGCCTTGCGCACGACGGCACGGCGCGAGGGCGGCGACTACGTGATCAACGGCGAGAAGGTGTTTATCACTTCGGGCATGCGTGCCGACTTCATCACGGTGGCCGTGCGGACTGGTGAGGCCGGTAGCAAAGGTGCTGGCGGCATCTCCATGATTCTGGTGCCCGGCGATAGCCCGGGCCTCTCCCGCAGCCCGCTGCAAAAAATGGGCTGGTGGTGCTCGGACACGGCGCAGCTGCGTTTTGACGGGGTGCGGGTGCCGGCCAGCCATTTGTTGGGCGAAGAGGGCGGTGGTTTCAAAATCATCATGGGCAATTTCAATGGCGAGCGCCTGGCCATGTCGGCCGCCGCCCTGGGTTTTGCCCAGGCCTGTTACGACGAAGCCCTGGACTGGGCACGCCAGCGCAAGACCTTTGGGCAGGCCCTGGTCGAGCGCCAGGTGATTCGCCACAAACTGGTGGACATGCAGATGCGTATGGCGTCCACCCAAGCCTGGGTCGACGCGGTGGCCGACCGGGCCGATGCCGGTGACCAGGGCGCCGACTGGGTGGCCCATGTCTGCATGCTGAAAAACCATGCCACCCAAACCATGCAGTTCTGCGCCGACCAGGCGGTGCAAATCCTGGGCGGCATGGGTTTTATGCGGGGCACCACCAGCGAGCGTATTTACCGCGAGGTCAAGGTCATGATGATTGGCGGTGGCGCCGAAGAAATCATGAAAGAGCTGGCGGCACGACAATTAAATTTATGAGCAAAACACTTCCCGCCAGCGCCAGCGCGGCCAAAGAATTCGAGCCGGCGTTTGTGGCCGGACTCAAAACCATGTTCGAAGAGAAAATTCTTTTCAACCAGGTCTTGGGCCTGAAAATCACCAGCCTCAGGCCTGAGCGTGTGGTCGGCCGCATCGATATGAAACCGACGCTGGTGGGTCACTATGCGCACAACCGCATCCATGGCGGCGTGATCAGCGCCGGGCTGGATGCCATGGGTGGCCTGGCCGTGATGGCGGCGATTGGCGCACGCCACATGGACGAATCGCCCGAGCAGCGCCTGCAACGGTTCGGCAAACTCGGCACCATCGATTTACGCATTGATTACCTGCGTCCGGGCATCAGCGAGTATTTTGAATTACGCGCCGAGGTCATGCGCCTGGGTTCACGTGTGGCGTCTACCCGCATGGAGTTTCTGGGTGCCGACGGCAAGCTCTTGTCCACCGGGGCGGGGGCTTACATCGTTTCATGAAAAAAGCCACCCTAGGGTGGCTTTTCTTTGATGATTTTTCGGTGGCTTATTCGATGTAGACGGACACCACTTTCCATTTGCCATCGGTGATTTGCGACAGGCGCGAAGCATCGCTGCCCAGCCGCTTGGTGGGCGAGAAACTGGCGGGCGCGCTGCCAAACATGTCGGGTGGGATGGTCATGGTGTCCATGACCTTGATGAAACTGTCCGTCGTCAGGTTGGGGCCGGCTTTTTGTGCCGCTTTGGCAAAGGTGTCGATGATGAGGTAGCCGTAAACCGAGAAAACCGTCGGGTCATCGTTGAACTTGGTTTTGTACTTGTTGGCCCAGAAACGGATCGGTTGGGAGGCTTCGTCGAGGTAGGGGTTTTGCACCGTCATGGTGGCATACAGCCCGTCCATGGCCTTGCCGCCCAGCTTGTGGATCAGGTCGGTATACGCTGCGCTGGAGCCGATGAAAATGGGGTTGAAACCGGTTTTGCGTGATTCACCGATGGCGCCTATGGTTTCACGAATGATGGTGCCCAGCACAACCATGTCGCAACCCGCGGCTTTCATCTTTGCCACCTGGGACGAAAAATCGGTGGCGCCGCGTTTGTACGAGGTTTTTTCGGTGAAATCCATGCCTATGGTTTTGAGGCCGGCCTCGGCGCCGCGCAACACTTCCAGCCCGAACTCATCGTCCTGGTAGATGGTGCAGATTTTCTTGGCGCCTTTGTCTTTGACCAGTTTTGGCACCGCAAGCCGCATCTGGTCAAAGTAGGTGGCAGCGAAGGAGTACTTAAGCTTGTTAAAGGGTTCATACATCTCGCGCGCCGCGGTGATGGGGAAAAAGTTGATGACGTTTTTCTCAAACTGCACCGGCATGGCCGCCAGGTTTTGCGCCGTCCCGATGTGGCCAACCATCATGAAAATTTTGTCCTGGTTGACCAGCTTTTGCGCCGCCAGCACGGCTTTCTTCGGGTCGTAACCGGAGTCTTCCACAATGAGTTTGAGCTTGCGGCCATTGATGCCACCCTGCTCGTTGATTTCGTCGACCCGCAACATCATGCCCAGTCGGGCCTGCTTGCCAAAACCCGCGAGAGGTCCGGACAAGTCCTGGATGGAACCCAGGGTGATTTCCGTTTTGCTCACGCCTTGTTGAGCCATGGAATAACCGGCACTGAGGGCCAGCACGGCCAGTACCAGGGTGGATTTGAATTTCATTGAAGTCTCCTGTGATGAAGGGGCCACGACACGTCTGACACAAGCGGAAAAACACAAACCATTCTTGACTTCAGACGCCGAAAGTCAAGCTGGCATAACTACCCAAGGGAAAGTACTTAAGCCGTTTTCACCGGTACATCGCTTCGATCTGGCCGGCGTATTTTTTCTCGACCAGTTTGCGTTTGAGCTTCATCGTGGGGGTGAGCTCCTCGTCTTCCGCGCTCAGCTGTGTTTCAAGCAGGAAAAACTTCTTGAGCTGCTCGACCCGCGCAAATTTCTTGTTGACCCGGTCCAGCTCCGTCTGGATCAGCTCCTGCACCTCCATCGCGCGTGTGAGGCTGAGGTAGTTGCTGAACGGCACGTCATGGTCTTGCGCGTATTTTTCGACGTTTTCCTGGTCGATCATGACGATGGCCGTGAGGTAAGGGCGTTTGTCGCCGATGACCACCGCGTCGGTGATGTAGGGTGAGAACTTCAGTTCATTCTCCAGCTCGCTGGGAGTCACATTTTTGCCGCCGGCCGTGATGATGATGTCTTTCATGCGGTCGGTGATGCGGTAAAAACCTTCCGCGTCCACCGTGCCCACGTCGCCGGTATGCAGCCAGCCATCGGGGTCTATGGTTTCTGCGGTTTTCTCGGGCTGGTTCAGGTAACCCATGAATACATTGATGCCGCGTACCTGGATTTCACCGGTGGCCGGGTCCAACCTGATCTCGTTGTAGCCGGCGGCCGGGCCGATGGAGCCGGGTTTGATGCGGCTGGCCGGGACACCGGTGGCTGCGCCGCAGGTTTCCGTCATGCCCCAGACTTCCAGCATGGGCACACCCAGCGCCATGTACCACTTGACCAGTTCGGGCGAGATCGGCGCGGCGCCCGTGACACAGAAACGCGCACGGTGTATGCCTATCAGTTTGCGGGCGTTGTCCAGCGCGATCCAGCGCGCCAGCGTGAACTTCAGCTTGAGCCAGCCACTGACCGGCTCGCCGGCCATGACCTGGTTGGCGATCTGGGTGCCCACACCTATGCCCCAGGCGTAGGCGGCTTGTTGTAGCCGGCTGGCTTCCTTGAGTGAAATCATCACCCCCCGAATAAAACTTTTCCCAGACCCGGGGCACGGCCGTGAACACCGTGGGGGCGATTTCGCGCACGTTTTCAGGGATGGTTTCCGGGTTCTCCACAAAGTTGAGCTTGGCGCCGGTGTACATCGCAAAATATTCACCGCCCATGCGCTCCGCCACGTGGCACAGGGGCAGGAAACACATGCGTTCATCGTTCTCGTCCTGCGCCACCAGGGTGTTGTAGCCGCGCGCCGTGAAGACCAGGCCCTGGTGGCTGTGCATGGCGCCTTTGGGTTTACCGGTGGTGCCCGAGGTGTAGATCAGGATGGCCAGGTCCTGGGGCTGGCAGGCATTTACACGGGCCTCGACTGCGCCGGGGTGTTGCGCGAGATAGTCGCGGCCCAGGGCGCGCAAGTCGTCCAGACTGATGACATCGGGCTCGTCCAGCTTGTGCAGGCCTTCCATGTCGAACACGACCACTTTGCGCAGCTTGGGCAATTGGCTGCGCACTTCCAGAATCTTGTCCAGTTGTTCATCGTCTTCGACAAACAGAATGGTGGTGCCTGAGTCTTCACAGAGGTAATGCACCTGGGACGCCGCATCGGTCGGGTAAATGCCGTTGGCGACACCGCCGCAACTGAGCACGGCCAGGTCGGCCAGCACCCATTCGATGACGGTGTTCGACAGGATGGACGCACATTCGCCTGGGGCAAAACCCAGGCTCAGCAGGCCGCCGGCGATTTCGCGCACGGCTTCGCCGGTCTGGTTCCAGCTCCAGCTGTGCCAGAGGCCTAATTTTTTCTGCCGCATCCAGACCTTGTCCTGGCGCTGCGCCACGGCATTCCAGAACATGGCGGGGATGGTGTCGCCGGGCATCACAAGGTCGTGATTCGGCTGGATGTGTGAGAGGTTCCAGAGATTGGACATGGACTTATCTCCAGTTTTTCTTTTTCTTCCAGCGACGCTCACTGCGCACACCGTCTTCCTTCATGCCCAGGTAGAACTCCTTGATGTCCTCCTTCTCGCGCAGCCGGGCACAGGTGTCTTCCATCACGATGCGGCCGTTCTCCAGCACATAACCGTAGTCGGACGCGTTCAGCGCCATGTTGGCGTTTTGCTCGACCAGCAAGATGGTGGTGCCGCGGTCCCGGTTGATACGCACCACGATCTCGAAGATCTCCTTGGTCAGCTTGGGGGACAGGCCCAGGCTGGGCTCGTCCAGCAGGATCAGGTCGGGCGAGGCCATCAAGGCCCGCGAGATCGACAACATCTGCTGCTGGCCACCCGACAGCAGGCCGGCATCCTGCAAGGCGCGTTCACGCAGGATGGGGAAGTAACCAAACACCGCCTCCATGTCCTGGGCCACACCGTCGCGGTCCTTGCGCGTGTAGGCGCCCATCAGCAGGTTGTCGCGCACGCTCAGCAGCGGAAAGACTTCCCGGCCTTCGGGCACATGGCTCAGGCCTTGCTGGACGATGTAGGCCGGGTCCTGCGCCGTGATGTCGCCGCCCTTGAACTGGATGGAGCCCTTGCGCGGGTCGATGATGCCGGAGATGGTTTTGAGGATGGTGGTTTTGCCGGCGCCATTGGAGCCCAGCACCGTGGCGATTTCACCGCGGCGTACCTGCAGGCTGACCCCGCGTATGGCCTTGATCGGGCCATAAGCACTTTCGACATTGAGCAGCTTGAGCACAGGCTGGTCGCTCACCGGTGGCGGCGTGTTGCTCATGACCGGGCCTCCCGCTGCAGCTCGACAGGCTGGTGCTGGCGGCGCAAGGACGACACATCGTCGATGGAGCCCAGATAGGCCTCGATCACGCCCGGGTCGTTCTGGACTTCGCGCGGCGTGCCCATGGCCAGGACCTCGCCCTGGTTCATGGCCAGCACCCGGTCCGAGACCTTGGAGACCAGGCTCATGTCATGCTCGACCATCAGCACGGTGATGCCCAGTTCATTCTTGATGTCCTGAATCCAGAAAGCCATGTCATCGGTTTCCTCGACGTTGAGCCCGGACGAGGGTTCGTCCAACAGCAGCAGCTTGGGTTCGGTGCACAGCGCCCGCGCCAGCTCCACCACCTTGCGCACGCCATAGGGCAGGCCGGCCACCAGCGAGTCGCGGTGGTGCTGCAGGTCCAGGAAGTCGATGATTTGTTCGGCTTTCTCTCTGGCCTGCAGCTCGGCTTCGCGGGTTTTGCGGGTGAAGAAGATTTCGCTCCACAGCCCGGTTTGTTTGTGGGTATGCCGGCCTATCAGCAGGTTGTGCAGCACCGTGGCGTGTTCGAACAGCTCGATGTTCTGGAAGGTGCGGGCAATGCCCAGGGCCGCAATCTTGTGTGGCGGCTGCTCGGAGAGTTTGGCGCCCCGGTACTCGATCTCACCGGTGGTGGGGGTGTAGATGCGGCTGATCAGGTTGAAGACCGTGGTTTTACCGGCACCGTTGGGGCCTATCAGGGTGAAGACCTCGCCCTGCTTGACGTCGAATGACACACAGTTGACGGCCAGCACACCGCCAAAGCGCACGCTGAGGTTTTTTGCGGAAAGAAGAATTTCAGTCATTTCAGGCGATCTGACTTTTGGAAGGATTTTTGACGCTTGAACATGCCTTTTCGGTAAAACGGAAAGGTCTGCAAATAGGTGCGTATCTTCAGCCAGCGGCCATACAGGCCCAGCGGTTCAAACAACACAAAGGCAATCAGCACCATGCCGTAGACCACGCCTTGCAGGCCGGGGGCCTGGCCTATGGTGGCGGGCAGGTAGTCCTTGATCAGCGCAATCGCCTGCGGCATGGAGATCAGGAAGATGGCACCCAGGAAGGCACCGTGCACCGAACCCACGCCGCCGACCACAATCATCAGCAGCAAATCAATCGATTGCAGGATGTTGAACTGGTCGGGCGAGATGAACTGCAGCTTGTGGGCGTACAAGGCGCCGGCAATGCCGGCCAGTGCGGCCGACAGGGCGAAGGACAATGTTTTGTAACGCGCCAGGTGGATGCCCATGCTTTGTGCGGAGATTTCCGAATCGCGGATGGCGACAAAGGCGCGGCCGGTCGGGGAACGCAGCAGGTTCAGGATCGCCAGGGTTGAACCAATGGCAATCAGCAGGCAGAGAAAATAAAAGGGCTCGCCGCTGTCGACCTTCCAGCCAAACATGTCGGGGGCCTTGACGTGGATGCCGGCATTGCCGCCTGTGACTTTTTCCCAGCGGGCAAACACTTCTTCGACAATGAAACCGAAGGACAAGGTGGCTATCCCTAGGTAAATGCCTTTGACACGCAGGGCCGGCAGCCCGACCACCAGGCCGACGGCGGCGGACAGACCGGCGGCGCAGGCCAGGGCAATGGGGAAAGGCACACCGGCGTTGGTCATCACGGCCTGGGTGTAGGCGCCAACCCCGAGAAAGGCGGCGTGGCCCAGGGAGAACAGGCCGGTGAAGCCGGCCAGCAGCATCAGCCCCAGGCCGGCGATGGCATAAATCAGGATAAAGGTCAGTTGGGCCAGCCAGTACTCGGCAAACAGCCAGGGGGCGGCGAGCAGCAGCAGCAACAGGGCGCCGTACCAGAACACATGGCCGCCGTGTTTGGCCAGCTGGATGTCCTGGTTGTAGTCGGTCTTGAAAATAAATCGCATGAGGGCTTAGACTTTCTTACGGAGTTTTTCGCCGAACAGACCGTTGGGTTTGACCATCAACATGAACAGAACCACCACATACGCCGCAACGTCCTTGATGCCGTCTGGGGCATAAAAACCGGCCAGTGATTCAACAATGCCTATGATCAGGCCGCCGACAATGGCGCCGGGCAAACTGCCGAAGCCGCCCACCACCGCCGCCGGGAAAGCCTTCAGCCCGATCAGCCCCATGTTGGCGTGCACAAAGGTGATGGGTGCCAGCAGCAGGCCGGCAATCGCCGCGACCGCGGCCGCCAGGCCCCAGACCAGGCCGTTCAGGCGTTTGACCGGAATGCCCATGTAATACGCGGCCAGCTGGTTTTGCGATGACGCCTGCATCGCGATACCCAGCTTGCTGTACTTGAACAGCGCAAACAGCAACACACACAAGACGGCGGTGCTGCCGATGATGGCCATCTGTTCGACATTGAGGACCAAAGCGCCTGCGTTCCAGATCTGGTCTTTGTAGGGCACGGGCAAGGTGTGGGTTTCCGTGCCTATGCCGGGGATCATGGTGATCAGGCCGCGTGCCGTGTAGCCGACGCCTATGGTCAACATCACGATGGAAAAAGCCGGCTGGCCGAGAATGGGGCGTATCACCAAGCGCTCTAGCACCACGCCGAACAGCGCCATGCCGACGATGGAACTGAGGATGGCCAGCCAGTACGGAAAGCCAAGAAAGGTCATGCAGGACAAACCGGCAAATGCCCCCAGCATCATCAGTTCGCCCTGCGCGAAACTCACGGTCTCGGTGGCCTTGTAGATGAGGACAAATCCGAGGGCGATCAGCCCGTAGATGCAGCCCTGGGCAATGCCACTGATGATTAATTGCAATAACTGCACATTTGCTCCACAATTAATTTTTACAAAGCAGTTGCTTGGTGAAAATAATCTACCATCTGGAAGGCAGGAAAGGTCGGGTTTTTGATCCGGTCTAACCCTGACGAACTGATCATGAGCTGCATTCAATGAAAAAATCAATTCGGGTTGGTGCCGGGTTGGGTTTCTACGGAGACGCCTGGGAGCCGGTGCTGGCGAGCATCGAACGCGGCGGTGTGCAATACATCGCCAGCGACCATCTGGCGGAGCTGACGCTGGCCATTTTGCAAAAGGATGTGCAGCGTGATGCGTCACTGGGTTACGCCCGCGACGTCGTGCCGATGTTGCTGCGTTTGTGGTCCGCCATGCAGCAGCGCCAGGTCCGTTTTATCTGTAATGCCGGCGGCCTCAATCCAGCCGGCGCGGCGGCCGCTGTGCGTGCGGCTTTTGCGGCCAAAGGCTGGCAGGCCCGTATCGCGGTAGTGACAGGTGATGAGGTCTTGCAAACCGTCGCCGACCTGGCGCCGGCACACATGTTCACGGGCGCAAGCTTCGACACCGTGCGTGAACGTCTGGTGTTTGCCAACGCCTACCTCGGGGCCAGACCGATTGTGTCTGCCCTGCAGCAAGGTGCGGACATCGTGATCACCGGCCGTGTCGCCGATGCTGCCTTGTTTTTGGCGCCGCTGGTGTTTGAGTTCAACTGGAACCTCGGCGACGGCGCAGACCCCGCCACACCGGCCGATCTGAATCGCCTGGCGCAAGGCCTGGCAGTTGGGCATTTGCTCGAATGTTCGGGCCAGGGCAGTGGCGGCAACTTCGGCAGTCAAGAAGCCTGGAAAGCCATCCCCGATCTGGCCCACATCGGTTACCCGATTGCCGAGGTCAGCGAAGATGGCACCGCCGTGATCACCAAGGCGACTGGCACTGGTGGGCGTATCAACTTCGACACCGTGCGCCAGCAACTGCTGTACGAGGTGCACAACCCGAACGCTTATGTTTCGCCCGACGTGGTGCTGGATCTGTCCACCGTGCAACTCGACGACCTGGGCCAGGACCGGGTGCGGCTCAGCGGTGCTACCGGCCACCCGCGCACCAAGCAGCTCAAGGTGGTGGGCGGTTACCGCGATGGGTTCAAGGCCGAGGTGACCTGGGGTTTTAGCTGGCCCGATGCGTATGACAAAGCGCTGGCGGCAGTCGAGATGGTCAAGAGCCAACTGGCCGACAAACAGGTGCCGCATGAAGCCTTGTTCATAGAATTTCCAGGCCTGAACTCGGCACACGGTGCGCTCGCACCGCTGCCGGAACCGCAGGCATTGGCCGATCTGAATGAGGTCTGGGTGCGTGTGGTGTTGCGTACCCAAGTCAAGGCGGCGGCCGATGGGTTTGGTCGCTTGTTCCCCTGGATGGGCTTGAGCGGTCCGGCCTATACCTGCGGCTTTCACGGCCTGCACAACACCAGCGAGTTGCTGGGTATCTGGCCGGCGCTGATGGACCGCGCGCTGGTCGAGCCGCACACACGTGTGGAGATCTTGCAAACATGAACCAAGCAGTCCTGCAAAAAATCCAGCTCGTGAAGCTGGCCCATGCCCGCAGCGGCGACAAGGCCGACTGGGTGGACTTTGGCCTGTTTGCCTGGAACGCCGTGGGTTATGCCGTGCTGGCGCGCGAGGTCACGGCGCAGCGGGTGCAGGCCCACTTTGCGCCCTGGTTGCCGGGCCAGGTCGAATGCTGGACCTTGCCCAACATCCTGGCGATCAAGCTGGTGTTGCACGACGCCTTGCAGGGCGGCGGCGCGCGCAACCTGCGCCTGGACAACCTGGGCAAGTCCATGGCCGCGGCCTTGCTGCGCATGGAAATCAATATCAGTGCTGACGAGCTGGCCGCCTGCTTGGCGACGCCGCGAGTCGGCTGGTGGGGAGACGCGTCATGAGTGTGTTGATTGAAAAAGACGGCGAGATCACCGTGGTGACCCTGGACCGCCCCGACGTGCGCAACGCGGTGGACAGCGCCCATGCCCGCGCCTTGTACGAGGCTTTTCTGGCGTTTGATACGGACGACAGCGCCAAGGTCGCGGTGTTCCATGGCGCGCATGGGCATTTCTGCGCCGGCTGGGATTTGCAGTTCGGCGCAAAAATGCTGCGTGCGCCGCCGCCGGACGGCCAGGGGGTTTTGTCCGGCCTGGACTTTCAGGCTGAGGATGACCAGCCGCTGGGCCCCATGGGGCCTTCGCGTTTGTTGCTGTCCAAACCGGTGATCGCCGCCGTCAGCGGCGCCGCAGTCGCCGGCGGCATGGAGCTGGCGCTGTGGTGTGACCTGCGGGTGATGGAGGACGACGCTTATTTCGGCGTTTATTGCCGGCGTTTTGGCGTGCCGCTGATCGACGGCGGCACGGTGCGCCTGCCGCGCCTGATCGGCATGGGCCATGCGATGGATTTGATCCTGACCGGCCGCAAGGTCGAGGCGGCCGAGGCCTTGCAGATGGGTTTGTGCAACCGGGTGGTGCCCCCGGGCCAGGCGCGTGAGGCGGCGCTGTTGCTGGCCCGGCAACTCGCGGCCTTTCCGCAAAAAACCATGCTGGCCGACCGCCAAAGTGCTTACACGCAATGGGATTTGCCCTTGCCGCAGGCTTTGGCGCAGGAGTGGGTGCGCGGCAAGGACTGTATTGCCGATGGCTTGCAGGGCGCAGCACGTTTTGCCGACGGCCAAGGCCGGCACGGCAAGTTTTAAGCGTGAAATCGGCCTCTAGCCCGCGTGATACGGTCGCAATATGCTATTAAATTTATAGCGATTGGGGTGCACGCTAGCAGGGGCGCGGCAGCGACGACACCGGCACCGGCCGCGGCTGGCCGTTGTCGTCTATCGCCACATAGGTCAGGTTGGCCTCGGTGACCTTGATGTAACGCCCCTGCGAGCGAAAACGTTCGGCATACACCTCGACCTTGACGGTCATGGAGGTGTGGCCGATCCGTGTCAGCTCCGAATAAAAAGACAGGATGTCGCCGACCCGCACCGGCTGCTTGAAGATGAACTCGTTGACGGCCACCGTGGCCATGCGGCCTTCGGCATAACGCGCCGGGATCACCGAGCCGGCCAGGTCAACCTGGGCCATGACCCAGCCGCCAAAAATATCGCCGTTGGCGTTGCAGTCCGCCGGCATGGGGATCACTTTGAGCACCAGTTCCTTGTCAAGCGGGAGCTTGACACTCAAAGAGTCATGGGGAAGGCTGGATTCGGTAGACATAGGCACAATCGGGTGAAGAAAATTTATAACAGACTGGACAATTGTCTCCGATGCGCTCTTACGCCCCTGCCACCGAAGCCCCGCCCGCCGCGGGCGCCCCCGCCAAACCCGTCCTGAACCGCTCCGACTGGGCCACCTTGCAGCGCCTGTTTCCCTATTTGTGGGACTATAAATGGCGGGTGCTGGCCGCGCTGACCTTCATGATAGGCGCCAAGGTCGCCAACGTCGGTGTGCCGCTGCTGCTGAAAAACCTGGTCGACGCCATGAGTTTCAAGCCCGGCGATGTGCAGGCCGTGCTGGTGGTGCCGGCCGCCTTGCTGTTTGGGTATGGCTTGTTGCGGCTGTCCACCGCGCTGTTCACCGAGCTGCGTGAATTGGTGTTTGCCAAGGCCACCGAAGGCGCGGCGCGGCGCATCTCGCTGGAAGTGTTTAGGCACCTGCATGCACTGAGCCTGCGGTTTCACCTGGAACGCCAGACCGGCGGCATGACGCGTGACATCGAACGCGGCACACGTGGTGTGCATTCGCTGATCTCGTATTCGCTTTACAGCATCATCCCGACCCTGATTGAGGTGAGCTTGGTGCTGACCCTGCTGGCGGTCAAGTTCGACGTCTGGTTTGCCGGCATCACCATCATTGCGCTGGTGGTTTACATCACCTTCACGGTGACGGTGACCGAGTGGCGCACCAAGTTCCGCAAGGAAATGAACGAGCTGGACTCCTCGGCGCACAGCCGGGCGATCGACTCCCTGCTCAATTACGAAACCGTCAAATATTTCAACAACGAAGACTTTGAGGCGCGTCGCTACGACGAGAACCTGTTGCGTTACCGCCGCGCCGCCGTCAAGAGCCAGACAACCTTGAGCCTGCTCAACACCGGCCAGCAACTGATCATTGCCGCCGGCCTGGTGGCCATGTTGTGGCGCGCGACGCAGGGTGTGGTCGATGGCCGCATGACCTTGGGTGATCTGGTCATGGTCAATGCCTTCATGATCCAGCTCTACATTCCGCTGGGTTTTCTGGGCGTTTTGTACCGCGAGATCAAACAAAGCCTGACCGACCTGGCCAAGATGTTCAACCTGATGGAAAAAGAGCGCGAGGTCGCCGACCAGCCGGGGGCGCCGCCGCTCACGATCAACGCCTCGCCCGAGGTGCGCTACGAACATGTGAGTTTTGCCTACGAAGCGGCGCGGCCGATTCTGCACGACATCAGTTTTGTGATTCCGGCCGGCAAAACCGTGGCCGTGGTCGGATCGTCCGGCTCCGGCAAATCCACTCTGGCGCGTTTGCTGTTTCGCTTTTACGACGTGCAGCAGGGCTGTATCTCGGTGGCCGGCCAGGACATCAAACAGGTGACCCAGGCCAGCGTGCGCCAGGCCATAGGCATCGTGCCGCAGGACACGGTCTTGTTCAACGACACGGTGGAATACAACATCGCCTATGGCAAACCCGGCGCCAGCCGCGCCGAAGTGGAAGAGGCCGCCCGCGCCGCCCGCATCCATGACTTCATCAGTTCGACGCCGGCCGGCTACAACACCATGGTCGGCGAACGTGGCCTGAAACTGTCGGGCGGCGAAAAGCAACGCGTGGCGATTGCCCGCACCCTGCTGAAGAACCCGCCCATCATGATTTTTGACGAAGCCACCTCGGCGCTGGACTCGGCCAATGAACGCGCGATCCAGGCGGAGTTGCGCAGCATCGCCGAAAACAAGACCACCCTGGTGATCGCGCACCGCCTGTCCACCGTGGTCGATGCCCATGAAATCCTGGTGATGGAAGCCGGGCGCATCATAGAACGCGGTACGCATGCTGAGCTGCTGGCTTTGGGCCAGCGTTATGCGGCCATGTGGTCGCTGCAACAGAGTTCGGACTGATTTTTAAGCTTTTTAGGCCTCTGGCCCTCTACCCATGGGCGTAATCAGCTATATATTTGATAGCTTTCCCCGGTAAGCGCCTGCCGGTACACCCTGCGGGATTCCCGTAGACCCAGGCGCATTTTCAACTCGCATAATTCAAATCATGGAAACCAAATGGCTGGAAGATTTTGTCAGTCTGGCTGAAACCCGCAGTTTCAGCCGGTCGGCGACCCTGCGTCATGTGACGCAACCGGCGTTTTCGCGCCGCATCCAGGCGCTGGAAGCCTGGGCCGGGACCGACCTGGTGGACCGCAGTTCTTACCCCACACGGCTGACACCCGCCGGCGAAACTTTGTATACCCAGTCACTCGAAATGCTGCAAGGTCTTCAGTCGACCCGCGCCATGTTACGTGGCCACAACTCGGCCGGGCATGATGTGATCGAGTTTGCCGTGCCGCACACCCTGGCCTTCACGTTTTTCCCGGCCTGGGTCAGCAGCCTGCGCGAGAAGTTCGGTCCCATCAAAAGCCGGCTGATTGCGCTCAACGTGCATGACGCGGTCTTGCGTCTGGTCGAAGGCAGCTGCGATTTGCTGATCGCCTACCACCACGACTCGCAGCCTTTCCAGCTGGATGCCGACCGTTATGAAATGGTCAGCCTGGGGCAGGAGGTGCTGGCGCCTTTTGTCAAGGCCGATGGCAATGGCGAGCCGATGTTCCGGCTGCCGGGCCGTGCCGGCCAGCCCTTGCCTTACCTGGGTTATGCCCCGGGTGCTTACCTGGGACGGGTGGTGGATCTGATCCTCAAGCAGTCCAGCACCGCCATCCACCTGGACCGGGTGTATGAAACTGACATGGCCGAGGGGCTCAAGGCCATGGCGCTGGAAGGCCATGGCATCGCGTTTTTGCCCTTGAGCGCCGTCAAGAAAGAGATCAAGGCGAAAAAGCTGGTCAGCGCCGGCCCCGGGCTGGAAATGACCATGGACGTGCGGGTCTACCGTGAGCGGCCGACCGGCAAGGAGGCGGCCAAAAGCCCGGCGCAGGCGCTGTGGCACTTCCTGGAAAGCCAGAACCAGCCCAAACCGCCGGCCAAACGCGTCTAGGGGACAACCCTGAGTCGTTATGAATCAAACGCATAATATGGCGCGTGATCAGCATTGGCTTTTGCGTGACTGTAAATTTACAGTCCGGGACATTCCGCGTGGCGGCTTGGCACAAAGACTGCTTAGCTTGAGACAGTTGCCTGTCGGGAAAATCGACATGCACATCATGAGGGACTGTTTTTTTGTTTGATTCGCTGATGGCCAGATGCTGTCAACGGGTCGGCCGCCCTTGTTCTGTTTGAGAGGCTGGGGTAAACCTTGGGGTTAGCCCGGGTAGCCGCTCTTTAGAATGTCGTTCATTCACTATTTCATTTCAACAAAGGAAATCCTATGAAAATCAAACTCGCCGCATTGGCCATTGCTGTTTTGGCCTCCGCCGGTGCATTTGCCCAGGCCCAGGACACCCTTGCCAAGGTCAAGGCCTCCGGCGTCGTGACCATGGGTGTTCGTGATTCTTCGGGAGCCCTGTCTTACACCCTGGGTGACGGCAAATACGCCGGTTACCACGTTGAAATCTGCCAGCGCGTGATTGCCAACCTTGAAAAAGCCGCAGGCCGCAAGCTGGAAATCAAATACCTGCCCGTGACCTCGCAAAATCGCATCCCCCTGGTGCAAAACGGCACCGTGGACATCGAGTGCGGCTCGACCACCAACAACGTGACCCGTCAGAAAGACGTGGCTTTCCTGGTCACCACCTTTGTTGAAGAAGTGCGCATCGCCGTGAAAGCCAACTCCGGCATCACCTCGATTGCCCAGCTCAACGGCAAAAACGTGGCCACCACAACTGGCACCACTTCGGTGCAAACCCTACGTAAAAACGAACGTGCCACCGGCATCGACTTCAAGGAAGTTTTCGGCAAGGACCACTCGGACAGCTTCCTGCTGCTGGAGTCTGGCCGCGCTGATGCGTTTGTGATGGACGGCTCCATCTTGGCCGGCAATATCGCCACCGCCAAAAACCCGGCCGATTACAAAATCGTCGGTGAAGTGTTGAGCGTCGAGCCCATCGCCATCATGATCCACAAGAACGACGCGGCCTTCAAAAAGCTGGGTGACGACACCATCAAGGACATGATCAAGGCCGGCGACATGGCCAAGTTGTGGGACAAGTGGTTCCTGCAGCCTATCCCTCCGAAAAACACCAAGGTGGGTCTGGCACTCAGCGACAGCACCAAGGCTGCCTGGGCCACGCCTAACGACAAGCCGATGGAAGACTACGCCAAGAAATAATCCTGGCAACTGAAGTCAAACAAACCCCGCCCGCGACTGTTCTGGCGGGGTTTGTTGTTTGTTGAGTGGTGGTGTGAAAGAAATTCCTGGCGGGAGTGAGCATGAATTGGGATTGGCAAGTATTTTTAAATGACGATGGCAGCGGCCGGACCTATCTGCAATGGATGTTCGACGCCTGGGGCTGGACCCTGGCGGTTGCCGGCAGTTCGTGGGTGGTGGCCATGCTGGCCGGCGGCCTGATGGGCACCTTGCGGACCTTGCCCAACAGCCCGTGGCTGGTGCGCTTGGCCAATGTCTGGGTCGAGCTTTTTCGCAACGTGCCTTTGCTCGTGCAGATTTTCATCTGGTATTTTGTTGTGCCCAAAATTTTCCCGTCCATGCAGCAGGTGCCGGGGTTTGTGCTGGTTGTGTTTGCCTTGGGTTTTTTCACCTCGGCACGTATCGCCGAGCAGATCCGGGCCGGCATCCAGGCCTTGCCGCGTGGCCAGCGTTATGCCGGCATGGCCATGGGTTTCACCACGGCGCAAACTTACCGTTACGTGATTTTGCCGATGGCGTTTCGCATCATCATCCCGCCGCTGACCAGCGAGTCGATGAACCTGCTTAAAAATTCATCGGTGGCTTTTGCGGTGTCGATCGCCGAGCTGACCATGTTTGCCATGCAGGCCCAGGAAGAAACCTCGCGCGGTATCGAGGTCTACCTGGCCGTGACGGTGTTGTACGCGATATCGGCTTTTGCCGTGAACCGGGTCATGGCTTTTGTCGAGAAGAAGCTCCAGATTCCGGGTTATGTTGTGGCCGGTGCAACCGGTGGGGGGGCACTGATATGTTTGGTCTCGACATGAGTTTCCTGAACTGGGACATCATTTCCAAGTTCGTGATGAAAGGTTTCATCTTCAGCATAGAGCTGACGGTGATCGCCACCATAGGTGGCATTATTCTGGGCACCGTGCTGGCCCTGATGCGTTTGTCCGGTGTCAAGCTGTTGACGATTCCCGCGACGTTTTACGTCAACGGCATGCGTTCTGTGCCGCTGGTCATGGTGATCCTCTGGTTCTACCTGCTGATGCCCAGTGCATTTTTTGCAATGATTCCCGGGGGCGCCAACAACCGCTCGGAGATTTCGGCCATCATCACCTTTATTGCGTTTGAAGCCGCCTATTTCAGCGAGATCATGCGGGCCGGTATCCAGTCCATCTCGCGTGGCCAGGTCAACGCGGGCCGGGCGCTGGGCATGACTTATGCGCAGAACATGCGCCTGATCGTGTTGCCCCAGGCCTTTCGCAACATGGTGCCGATTCTCCTGACACAGACCATCATTCTGTTTCAGGACACCTCGCTGGTGTACGCCATCGGTGCTTATGACCTGCTCAAGGGCCTGACCACCGCCGGCAAAATTTATGGCCGGCCCGAAGAGGCCTACCTGCTGGCCGCCGTGGTTTATTTCGTGATCTGTTTTGGCTTGTCGTACATCGTCAAGCGCCTGCAAAACAAGATTGCCATCATTCGCTAACAAATGCCCAAGCTCTCCGGAGAATAAGATGATTGAACTCAAAGAAGTTTCCAAATGGTACGGTGCTGTGCAGGTGCTCAACAACTGCACAACCAGCATCAAAAAAGGCGAAGTGGTGGTGGTTTGCGGCCCGTCCGGTTCCGGCAAATCGACGCTGATCAAAACCATCAATGCGCTGGAGCCCTTTCAGAAGGGTGAAATTTATGTGGACGGCCAGGCCGTACACGACCCCAAGACCGACCTGCCCAAGCTACGTTCCCGGGTCGGCATGGTGTTCCAGAATTTCGAGCTGTTCCCGCACCTGAACGTGACCGAAAACCTGACATTGGCCCAGGTCAAGGTCCTGGGCCGCAAGCCCGATGAAGCCAAGACACACGGCCTGAAGTACCTGGACCGTGTGGGCCTGATGGCGCACAAGGACAAGTTTCCCGGCCAGCTATCGGGCGGCCAGCAGCAGCGTGTGGCGATTGCCCGAGCCCTCAGCATGGACCCGATCGCCATGTTGTTCGACGAGCCGACTTCGGCGCTGGACCCGGAAATGGTCGGCGAGGTGCTGGACTGCATGATGGGCCTGGCCGTGGAAGGCATGACCATGATGGTGGTCACGCACGAAATGGGTTTTGCCCGCAAGGTCGGCAGCCGCGTGATTTTTATGGATGTGGGCGGCAAGATCCTGGAAGACTGCTCCAAGGACGAGTTTTTCAACCACCCGGAAAACCGCCAGGCCCGTACCAAGGACTTTCTCAACAAAATCCTGCAACATTAAGCGCCAAGGCCTCTCCTTGAGGCCAAATCGTATAATGCTCACTCATGCCTGCCACTTCCTTGATCACCTTGCGCATCACCAAGCGCCTTCTCACAGCCCAGATGGCCGTGCGTGGGCTGGCGGCTGAGCGCGCGGGTTTTCTGGTCCAGTGGCCGCATCAGCCGGTTGCACATTCCTGAGCCCGGCGATTCCCTTTCCCCTCTTGTTTAGCGCTACTTTTGGATCGTCGGGCCCCACCTCAGCGTGGCTTGCCCGGTAAGCCTGTTCCGGGCTATCTTGATCCAGGAGTTTTTCATGTCAGTTTCCACACCCCAGTCGCGCACCGTGACTGAATTGGACCATGTGCGTATTTCCAACCTTTTGCGCCATCCTTCCGGACGGGCATCGGCCGCGGATGCCGCGATCGACGATGTGATCGACGGCGCCGAGCTGGTGTCCTCTTACGACGTACCGCCCCATGTCGTGACCATGTATTCGCAGGTGCTGATTGCTGACACACACACCGGGGAACAGCGCAAGCTGACCTTGTGTTACCCGCATGATGCCGAGCCGGCCACGGGTTTTGTGTCGGTGTTGTCGCCGGTGGGCGCCGCCTTGCTGGGGCTGTCGGTGGGGCAGACGGCGCGCTGGGCCAGCCCGCAGGGCGAGCCGGCGTCGGCTGAAATCATGAGCCTGCTGTTTCAGCCCGAAGAAAGCGGCGACTACCTGCTGTAAATCGCGGCAAGCACTTGAGAGGCGCCCAGAAAAAAGCCCCGAACCCGGGGCTTTTTCATGGGGTTGAGCAACGCTTATTTCTTGCGTGCGGCAATCGACTTCTCAGCCGTGTTGACCAGGTTGGCGCCAATCTGGTTTTTCCATTTGTCGTAAACCGGGCGTGTCATTTTCACAAAGGCTTCGCGCTCTTGTGGGTTCAGCTGGGTGATGGTGACGCCCAGTGCCGAGATTTCCTTGAGCAGGGGGCGGTCGGCTTCCGCCAGGCCTTTGCGGGCAATGGCGATTTCCTGTTTGCCGGCATCGATGGCGGCCTGTTTCACGATGGCACGGTCGGCTTCGGTCCAGGAGGCCCAGATGTCCTTGTTCACAACAAAAATCAGCGGATCGGCGACATAGCCCCACATCGTGATGTGTTTCTGCGCGACCGTGTGCAGCTTGGCGGCGGTGTACAGCGCCATCGGGTTTTCCTGGCCGTCCACCGCGCCAGTGGCCAGCGCGGGTTGTGCGTCGGCCCAGCTCATTTGTGTCGGGTTGGCGCCGAGTGCCGTGAAGGTGTCCAGGAACAGCGGTGAGCCGACAACGCGGATTTTCAAGCCCTTGAGGTCTTCCGGCTTTTTGATGGCCAGCTTGGAGTTGCTGATTTCGCGGTAACCGTTTTCGCCCCAAGCGAGTGGCATGACACCGGCCTTGTCGATGACCTTGAAAATTTCCTTGCCCACGTCACCCTGGGTCAAAGCGTCCATGGCCGCGTAGTCGGGCATCAGGAAAGGCAGCGAAAAAAGATTGAGTTCCTTGACCTGTGGTGACCAGTTGATGGTCGAACCCACGGCCATGTCGATCACGCCCTGGCGGATTGCGCTGAATTCGCGCGTCTGGTCGCCCTGGATCAGCGAGACGCCGGGATAGAGCTTGATGTTGATGCGGCCCTGGGTGCGCTCGCGCACCATGTTGGCCCAGATTTCGCCGCCCTTACCCCAGGGGAAAGCCGGGCCAAGGACCAGCGACATCTTGTATTCGGGCTTGTAGGTCTGCGCGGAGGCGCCAGCCGTGAAGGCCAGCGCCGTGGCGGCCAGTGCAAGGCCGAGGATGGATTTGAATTTCATGGCAACAGTCTCCTTTTTAAAAACTTCAGGGTTCAACTTCAAAGTATTAATGCATCGAGCTCAGTAGCCCAGCTTGCGTGGCAGCCACAAGGCCAGTTCCGGGAAGGCAATCACGGCCACCAGCACCAGGAACATGGCGCCCAGCATCCAGACCACCCAGCGCACGGTTTCTTCCATGCGGACATTGGCAATGCGGCAGGAGACCATGAGGTTGACGGCGAGCGGCGGCGTGAACTGGCCTAACGCCACCTTGAGCGTGAGGATGACGCCAAACCAGACCAGGTCCCAGTGGTAAAACTGGGCAATCGGCAGCAGCAGGGGCACAAAAATCAGGAAGATGGAGATGCCGTCGAGGAACATGCCGACCGTGATCAGCATCAGGATCAGCAGCGACAAAATGCCGTATTCGCCGAGGCCGGAAGAGACGATGGCCCGGGTGATCGGGTCGATCACGCCCAGCGTGTTGAGCGAATAGGCAAAAATGCCCGCCAGCGAAACCACCAGCAGGATCACGGCGGACAACTCGCCCGACTCCCGCAGAATGGGGAAGAGGTCGCGCACTTGAATCGTGCGGTGGATCACCATGCCGACAAACAAACCGTAAAACACGGCCACCACAGCGGCCTCGGTCGGCGTGAACCAGCCGGCCCGCATGCCGCCCAGGATCAGCACCGGCGCGGCCAGACCCCAGATGGCGTCCTTGAAACTGGCCCAGAAGGGCGGGCGCGGCATGCTGGCTTCCAGGGCGCCCATCTTGTGTTTGCGCGAGAGCCAGACGGCCGGCACGATCAGCGCCAGGCCGGCCAGGATGCCGGGAATCATGCCGGCGGCAAACAGGGCGGGTACCGAAGCGCCCGGGACCAGCACCGAATAAATAATAAAGGCCACCGAAGGCGGAATCAGAATGTCGGTCGCCGCCGCCGCACCCACCACGCTGGCGGAAAAAGACGCCGGGTAACCGGCACGGTTCATGGCCGCAATCATCACGCCACCCACGGCCGCGGCGCAGGCCGGGCCTGAGCCCGAGATGCCGCCCAGAAACATGGCCACGGCAATCGCCACCAGCGGCAACATGCCGGGACCACGCCCGACAATCGCCACCGCAAAATTGACCAGCCTGAGCGCGACACCGGAGCGGTCAAAAATCGAGCCGACCAGCACAAACATGGGAATGGCGAGCAAGGGGTACTTGCCCAGGCCGGCGTAGAAATTTTGCGGCACGGCGAGCAAGCCCATCCACTGGGCATCGGCATTGGCCAGTGCAATCGCCACCGCGCCGGCCAGCCCCAGGGCCGCGCCAATCGGCACGCCCACCAGCATCATGGCGATAAACCCCAGGAAAAGCAGCGTGGCGATCATGCGGACCGTCCGCGGCGGATAAAGAGACCCACCGCACGCAAGGCGATGCCGAAGGACAGAATCGGCAGCCAGATCGAATACCACCACTGCGGAACCCCAATGCCCGGCGAGGTTTCGTCAAAGCGGTAGTCGTCCCACACCAGGCGAATGCTCAACACGCCGATCAGCGTAAACAGCAGGGCCACCAGGACGGCGCCAAAACGCGCCAGCGTCTTGCGCCTGGCCATGGAGCCGCTGTCTGAAAAATACTCGATGCGGATATGCCGGTCGCGCGCGACGGCGGCCGAGCTGCCCACCAGGGCCAGCACAATCATCAAAAACACCGAAAATTCTTCGGTCCAGGCAAAGGACTGGCTGGTGAAATAACGGGCAATCACGTTGGCGAAGGTGATCAGCGCCAGCGCTCCCATCACCAGCACGGTCAGCCAGTCTTCAATCTTGAGCGGTACCTTGACGGGTTCATCGGCCTCGGGGGGCACAGGCGTGGCTTCTGGCGCGTGACCAGCATCGGACAGGGAAGGCATGGGGAATGAAGCTTCTAGTAGTTGGAGTAGCCGCGATTATCGATAGCCGCCCGGATGTTTCTCCGGAGTTGCGCGGAAACTGCGGTAGCCGCCTGCGGGGCCGACGGTGATTCTATAGGCGGGTGAGCGCTGGCGGCATCCGGACTTTCCTTATGTGTACTTACGAAATCTCCCGGCCGCCGGTGCCTGCCGCTGGCGCGCCCAGCCGCCACCAGTGCGACAATTGAGCCCATGACTTCAGCCTCCACCCTCACCATTACCCGCCCTGACGACTGGCATTTGCACGTGCGTGATGGCGAAGCGCTCAACACCGTGGTGCCGCATACGGCCGCGCAGTTTGGCCGCGCCATCATCATGCCCAACCTCAGGCCGCCTGTGACCACCGCCGCCCAGGCCGTCGCCTACCGTGAACGCATCCAGGCCGCCGTGCCACCGGGGGTGGCCTTCGAGCCGCTGATGACCTTGTACCTGACCGACAACCTGCCGCCCGACGAGATTCAGCGGGCCAAGGACGCCGGGGTGGTCGCGCTCAAGCTTTACCCGGCGGGCGCCACCACCAACAGCGATGCCGGCGTGACCGACTTGCGCAAAACCTACAAAACACTGGAAGCCATGCAACGCGCAGGGCTGCTGCTGCTGGTGCACGGCGAGGTGACCTCGCCCGAGATCGACCTGTTTGACCGTGAGGCGGTGTTTATAGACACCCAGCTGATTCCGCTGCGCCGCGATTTCCCCGAGCTCAAAATCGTGTTTGAACACATCACGACCCAGGACGCCGCCCATTACGTGCGGGATGCCGACCAGTTCACGGGGGCCACCATCACGGCCCACCATCTGCTGTACAACCGCAACGCCATTTTTACCGGCGGCATCCGCCCGCATTATTACTGTCTGCCGGTGCTCAAGCGCGAAACCCATCGTGTTGCCCTGGTCGAGGCGGCCACCGGTGGCAATCCCCGTTTCTTCCTGGGCACCGACAGCGCGCCACACCCGGCACATCTGAAAGAACATGCCACCGGTTGCGCCGGTTGTTACACCGCCCATGCGGCCATGGAGTTGTACGCCGAGGCCTTTGATGCGGCCGGCGCGCTGGACCAGCTCGAAGCTTTTGCCAGTTTTAACGGCGCTGATTTCTACAACTTGCCGCGCAATCAGGGCACGATCACGCTGACCAAGGAAAGCTGGATGCCGCCCGAGAGTTTTGCGTTTGGTGAAGCCGAACTCAAACCGCTGCGTTCGGGTGAGTCGCTGGCCTGGAGGCTGAGCGCCACCGGCAAGGCTTGATGCCCTTGTGCGATGGGGGCGTCATGCAGGCCATAAACTGGCAGCGGCCCTGGCTGCAGGGCTGGCAAGAAACGGGCGAGCGAGTCGCCCGGCGCGCAGCGGCCGGCATGCCGCTGGCGCAGGCGCTGAATGCCGAAGCGGGCGCGCCAGTCCGGTTTGTGCCGCAGGACGAATTGCCTGCCGAGTTGGCTTATGAAGACTATATTTTTCGCAGCCGGCAATGTCCGACACGCGACAACCTGCATGATTTTTTCAACGGTTTGTGCTGGCTGCGTTTTCCGCAGACCAAACAAAGGTTGAACCAGTTGCAGGCCGCGCAAATCGAGGCGCAGGGGATTTTGCCCACACGGGGCCCGGTGCGCGATGCTCTGACTTTGTTTGACGAAAACGCCGCTTTGTTGAGCGCGCCGCAGCCGCTGTGGGACGCGCTGCTGGCCAAGGACTGGCCCACGCTGTTCATTAAACTGCGGCCGCTCTGGGCCCAGGCCCGCCTGTATCTGTTTGGCCATGCGCTGCTGGAAAAGCTGGTCGAACCACGAAAACCGATCACAGCCCATGTGTATCGGGCGCCAGCGGCTATTAATTCAGTAGCGGATCTTGACGCCTGGGTGGCGCAGGACCTGAGCGCGGAAAAACTCGCGAGCAAGCCGTTTGCGCCTTTGCCGGTGCTGGGTGTGCCGGGCTGGTGGCCGGATAACGAGAACTTTTCCTTTTATGATGACTCCTTTGTATTCCGGCCGCAGAGGCCGCTGTCGTAATAACCCAGAACAACAGAAAACATCGGCTGCCTGTCTGCGCAACTTGATATGGGCCTGGCTGCCCTCATGTTTTGCGCAAGGCTGACTTTAATCACCGATCCCACGGAGAACCCATGAAACGTATATGTTTATTTGTGATGACCAACCTCGCGGTGGTGGTGGTGCTAGGCATCGTCGCCAACCTGCTGGGCGTCAACCGCTTCCTCACGGCCAACGGGCTGAACCTGAGCGCCTTGCTCGGTTTTGCGCTGGTCATGGGTTTTGGCGGCGCCATCATTTCGCTTTTGATCAGCAAGCCAGTGGCCAAGTGGAGCGCCGGCGTGCGCATCATCAACAATCCGCAAAACGCTGACGAAGCCTGGATTGTCGAGACCGTTCGCAAACTGGCTGACAAAGCGCAAATCGGCATGCCCGAGGTCGGCATCTTCGAAGGCGCACCGAATGCCTTCGCCACCGGTGCGTTCAAGAATTCGTCGCTGGTCGCTGTTTCCACCGGTTTGCTGCAAGGCATGACGCGGGAAGAAATCGAGGCGGTGATTGGCCATGAGATCGCCCACGTGGCCAATGGCGACATGGTGACCATGGCCTTGATCCAGGGCGTGATGAACACCTTTGTGGTCTTCCTCAGCCGCGTGATCGGTTATGCGGTGGACAGCTTTTTGCGCAAGGGCGACAACAACAACTCCGGCCCGGGCATTGGGTATTACGTCAGCACCATCGTGCTGGACATCGTGCTCGGTTTTGCTGCGGCGATTGTGGTCGCCTGGTTCTCACGGCACCGCGAGTTCCGTGCCGATGCCGGTGCGGCGCAACTGCTGGGTCGCAAACAGCCCATGATCAACGCGCTGGCCCGTCTGGGCGGCATGGTGCCCGGCGAGTTGCCCAAGGCGGTAGCAGCCATGGGTATCACCGGCAACATCGGCAAGTGGTTTGCCACCCACCCGCCGATTGAAGAACGTATTGCCGCGTTGCAAAACGCGCAACCCGGCCAGGTTTAAAAGCTGACCGTGATTGAAAAAGCCGCTGCAGACCGCAGCGGCTTTTTTATGCCGCGCTGGTAGTGTTGGCGGCTTGTTCCTGGCGCACGCGCGCCAGGGTGGCGCTGACTTCGGCCGGGTCCATGCCGTACATGTCGGCAAATTCGGCTTCCGTGCGGCCGCTGGCGTCGAAGGCGCGCAGCAGGGCTTCACGTTTGGCCGCCTGCACGCCCAGTTCGGCCAGGGCGTCGTCAAGCAAGGCATTGGTGGCTTCGTCCTGCACCCGCACCAGCAGGACGTAATCCTCGCGCGATAGGCCTGAGGCTTCCACGGCCTGCATCAGGCGCTCGCGCAAGCGGGGACGCAGGTCCTCGCGCGAGCGGGCCTGGCGGCGCCGAAACAGCTCCAGGATCGCATGGTGCACATGCTCAGGCGCCACCGGCTCCACCGGGTTGCCATCAAGGTCGTGGCGCGCATGGCCGGCGGCCACACTTTCCAGGTAGGGCGTGGAGCGCGCATGTTGGCCCATGGCCAGCTTGAGCTCGTCCTTTTTGAACTCCTCGGGATGGCGGGCCAGCAAGTCCTGGAACACGCCGAGTTTGAGCGGCAGGAATTGTGCGCCAAACAGCTTGGGGTAAAACTCGAACAGGCGCTCCAGCACCGGGTTGACCGGGCGTGCCTTCTGCTGTGTCGGGGCGGGCCGGCGCCGGCGGTCGGGACGGCGCGTGTTGTTGGGCGTGGCGGAAGGGGTGTCGGTCATGTCGTCGCTTCAGATCATGGGTGGTTGGGCTGCGGCCGGAGGGGTCCGGGTCGCAAGGGGCAAATGCCTGGCAGCACGCCAAACTGGAAAAAAAGCCTGGCCGGATGTTAGCGCGGCCCGAAAGGTGTGAAGAGATTGTCGGTCATGCGGGCCCCCTGACGATTCAGGCTGCGCCCGTGATGCTGCGCGCGACAGCCTCGGCCACCTCGATGCCGTCCACGCCAGCCGACAAAATGCCGCCCGCGTAGCTGGCGCCTTCGCCGGCCGGGTACAAGCCCTTGACGTTGAGGCTCTGGAAGTTGTCGCCGCGTGTCATTTTGAGCGGGGACGAGGTGCGTGTTTCCACACCGGTCAGGACCGCGTCGTGCATGTCGAAACCACGTATTTTTTTGCCAAAGGCCGGAATTGCTTCGCGCATTGCCGTGATCGCATACTCCGGCAGGGCGCTGGCCAGGTCGGTCAGGCGCACGCCGGGTTTGTAGGAGGGTTCCACACTGCCGAGTTGCGTCGAGGCTTGGCCCGCCACAAAGTCGCCGACCAGTTGCCCGGGGGCTTCGTAGTTGCTGCCGCCCAGGGTGAAGGCGTGGGATTCGAGCTGGCGCTGAAATTCAATCCCTGCGAGCGGCCCGCCAGGGTAATCGGCCGGTGAAATGCCGACAACAATGCCGGCGTTGGCATTGCGTTCGTTGCGCGAGTACTGGCTCATGCCGTTGGTCACGACGCGGTTGACTTCCGACGTGGCAGCCACCACCGTGCCGCCCGGGCACATGCAAAAACTGTAGACCGAGCGGCCATTGCTCGCGTGGTGCACCAGCTTGTAATCGGCCGCGCCCAGCAGCTGGTGGCCGGCGTGTTGGCCCAGCCGCGCGCGGTCAATCAGGCCTTGCGGGTGTTCAATGCGGAAACCCACCGAGAAGGGTTTGGCTTCCATGTAGACGCCGCGTTCGTGCAACATGCTGACGGTGTCGCGCGAACTGTGGCCCAGCGCCAGCACCACGTGGTCGGCGCGCAACTCGTAATTGGTTCCATCGTTCAGGTTTTGCACGGTGAGGCCGCGCATCTGCCCATCTTCGATCAACACGTCACTCACGCGTTGCTCAAACCGCACCTCGCCGCCCAGCGCGATGATTTGTTCGCGCATGTGTTCCACCACCTTGACCAGTTTGAAGGTGCCGATATGCGGTTTGCTGACCAGCAAAATTTCGGGTGGTGCGCCAGCCTTGACGAACTCGGTCATGACCTTGCGGCCCAGATGGCGCGGGTCCTTGATCTGGCTGTAAAGCTTGCCGTCGGAAAAGGTGCCGGCGCCGCCTTCACCAAACTGCACATTGGATTCGGGGTTCAAAATCTTTTTGCGCCACAAGCCCCAGGTGTCCTTGGTGCGTTCGCGGACCTTTTTGCCGCGCTCCAGGACGATGGGTTTAAACCCCATTTGTGCCAGCAACAGGGCCGCAAAAATTCCGCAGGGGCCAAAACCAACCACCACGGGCCGCACGGCAGGCGTGGCATCGGCATGGGTCACCGGGTAGTAGTTCTGGTCCGGCGAGGGCCGGATGTGCGGGTTGGCTTCGAACTGCTGGAGCAGACGCGCTTCCAGTTCGGGGGAGGACAACTGCACGTCAACGATGTAGACCAGCAGCAGTTTCTGCTTGCGTGCGTCGTAGCTGCGTTTGTAAATGCTGTGGCCGAGGAGGTCGCCGGGGGCAATGCCCAGTGTTTTGGCGATCAGCAGGGGGAGGGCGTCATCCGCGTGGTCGAGCGGGAGCTTGAGTTCATTCAGGCGAATCATGGGGTCGGGGTCTTTCGTGGATCTGTTTTTCGGATCTGGGCCTATTTTAAGCGGTCGGCGCTTATCCTTTGGTCGTGATTTGCTATTGAATTGATAGCTGATAAAAGGCCTTGCGAAAAAACGCGGATAATCGGACCCGTGAAGCCTGCCAGACCGCCGCTGGTGCAATTCCCGAAAGGGAGCACTGGAGGAACGTCCGGACTGCACAGGACAGCGTAGGAGGTAACACCTCTCCACCGTGAGGTGAGGATCAGAGCAACAGAGACGAGCCGGTTAAGTCCGGGTGAAACGGGCAATCTCTACGCGCAGCAATACCAAGTAGGCCAGCGTTGATGTGGTTCCGCAGAGCTGGCGGGTAGGTAGCACCGAGCCGGGTGGGCGACCCCCGGCCCAGATTAATGGCGGTCACACCGGGTCATCGCAAGATGGCCAGGCGCACAAAATCCGGCTTATCGGCGGGCTTCACACTTTATTCAAACGGCGTCAAAGCAGGCACGGTGATCGTCAGGTGCGGTCCGCCAGCCCCCTCGGGGGCCGTGCATTACACGGCGTGCAAAGCGTGGGGGCCTTTCTTCATTCGTTGCCAGAGCTGAAACGCTAAAAAACCCACCACCACGATATTCGCCAGCAACACGCCGGCGTTGATCAAGGTGGGTTTGTGCAGCAGGTGCGCAATTTCGAGCGGGATATACAAGGCCCCGGACAAGGCGCCCAGCCATTCGGCCCAGACTTTTTCCCGCCACAGCCCATAGCCCTCCAGCAGGCGCACGCTGATATAGGCCAAGGCCACCGGGGCGAGGGTGCGCAAATTGATCGCGCCCAGCAGGTCGGCGTAATGCAGCAACAGGGCCGGGTAGCGAGTGTTCGGGTCGAGGTGAAAGTGCCACAACAGTGCCGTCGCGAGCTGGTGCACGTCGCGGTGCAACAAACCCAGCAGGCCAATGCCAGCCGCCAGCGCCGCCAGGCCTTTGAAGGCTTCAAACAGCGCAATGACCCGCAGCGCGCGTCGCCGCGCGGTCGGGTGCGGCAAATGAAGCGTCTGGGCTTGGGCGGATGGAGGCATCAGAGCTTCGCCGTTTAGTTGGAGAGACCTTGAAGCGCCTGCACCCGTTCCACATGCGCCAGCAGCGAACGTTTGGCGACCGGCCAGATGCGGGGGTCGACGTCGTCATAGGCCAGCGCGACCCAGTCGTCCATCGAGCCCTGCGGCTGAGCCTGCATCACGCCGATGATCTTGGCCTCACGTTTGAGGCGGTGAGCCTTGAGCTGGGCAATCGCGGTTTTTGCCTCGCCGATCACATAACCGTGGGCCGGCGCGATGAACGCGATACCGTGTTCGTCGCAGGCCTGGCTCAACCGGTCCAGCGAGTCCAGGTAGTCATTCATGTTGCCATCGGGCGGGTCGATCACCGTGGTGCTGCCGTTGAGGATGTGGTCGCCGCTGAACAGCAGGCCATCTTCCACCAGCACCAGGCACAGGTGGTTGGCGGCGTGGCCGGGCGTGTGTATTACCTTCAGGGTATGCATCATTTCGCCCTCTAGCCCTTGACCCGTCAGCGCAAGCAGCTCCTGATTTTGTAGCGAGCGGTCCGGCGTGAAAGCACTGGCGGCGCGCGCCGTGGGTGCGGACGGCAGGCCCAGGATGGGCGGTCGGCCGGCACACATGGCTTGCAGCGGTTTGGCGCCGGGGGAGTGGTCGGGGTGTGAGTGGGTGCACACAATCTGGCGGATGTCGCCGCCCGCGGCGCGCCACAGGCGGGCCAGGTGATCGGCATCGGCCGGACCCGGATCGATGGCGATGTAACCCGTCGTCGGGTCGCCCACCAGGTAGCTGTTGGTGCCCGGCCCGGTCATCACGCCGGGGTTGGGCGCGGTCAGGCGCATGACGTTTTTCAGCAGGGACACAGGCTGTGTGGTCTGCCAGTCCAGCGTGTGCACCATCTGGCCGTCGGGGCTGGTCAGGGCCAGTTCGCCAAAGGGTGATTCGTGTTCCATGTAACGCGCCTCGGCGCCGGCCAGAAAACCGGCACGCGGGCACGAAGTCCAGAGCGGCTGTTCGCTCGCGCAGGCCTGCAGCACCGTATCCACGGTCTTGAAGTGTTGCAGGCGCTGCAGGGTGCGTATGGTCGGGAAGATGATAAAAAAGCTGCCCGCCTCATGCCGCGCCAGCGCATCGGCCGGCCGCACCCAGACCGGCTCGAACTGCTCGGCTTCGTCGGCCACCGGCTCCTGGCCCTCGGGCATACGTGCAACCAGGAAGGGCACGTCGAAGCGGCGCGGCAGGTCGCGGTCGGTGATCCAGTGCGCGAGCACAAACACCTGGTCGCCGGCCAGTGTGAGGCCGCGTGTCTGGCATTGCGCGGCAAACGGGGCTTTGCGGTCCAAAGCGGCAATGTCGGCGGTGCTGGCATAACTGCCGTCGGCATGGCGGGCCAGCAACACGCCCAGCTCTTCAAAACTTTCGCGGATGGCGGCGATGGCCTGTGTCAAATGCAAATCGCTTTGGCTGGGCCGGCGCGTGGACTTGGTATGCGCGGCGGCATCGGCCGCATCGATGCCGCCGCCCGGGAACACATAGGCGCCGGGCGCAAAACTCGCCGTCATGGAGCGCCGTGTCATCAGCACTTCAATGCCTTGCGCGCTGTCGCGCAACAGCAGCACGGTGGCGGCGGGGCGGGTGGGCGCGGGTTCGCGCTGCGGATAAAGGAGTTGGGAGGGTCTGACCATGGCCTGATTTTGCGCGAAACCGATACAAGCCGCTGTCGCGCAAAGCGATGGGTAGCATGCTAAGTGTTAACCGCAATGGTGTGCCGGCGGCGGGATGCCGATACTGGCGGCCACTTTGTTCGCAGGACTTGAGCCATGAAACACTGGATTTTTAGAGCCACCTTGCATGTGGCCGCAGCCGCCTTGTGCGCCACCTCCCTGAGCGCTATGGCACAAGCCTGGCCGGCCAAACAGCCGATCAAATTTGTCGCGGTGTTTCCGCCCGGCGGCTCGGTCGATCAGGTCGCACGCATTTTGGCGCAGCCGTTGTCGCAGCAACTGGGCCAGAACATCATTGTCGAGAACAAGGGCGGCGCGTCGGGCGCCATAGGCACGGCGGCGGTGGCGGCAGCACCGGCCGACGGCTACACCTTTGCGGTGGTCTTCGACACCCACGGCGTCAACCCCAGCCTGATCCCCGGCCTGCCGTTTGACACGCGCAAGGACCTGGCGCCGGTGGCGTTGATAGGCACCTCGGCCATGGTGCTGGCGACTTTTTCAGGCTCGGAGTACAAAACGTTTGCCGATGTGGTGGCCGCCGCCAAAGCCAAAAAGAATGTGAGCTACGGCAGCATAGGCTCCGGCAGCCTGGGCCACCTGGCGATGGCGCTGCTGAGCAAAAGCGGCAATGTCGACTGGCAACATGTGCCCTACAAAGGTGGCGGCCCGCTGATGACAGACGCCGTAGCCGGCCATGTGCCGCTGTCCATCGCCTCGGTGTTTGTGACCAAACCCCACATCGACAGTGGTCGCATGCGACCGCTGGCCGTGACAACCAGCCAGCGCTCGCCGGATTTGCCCAACGTGCCGACCATGGCCGAAAGCGGATTTGCCGGTTTTGACGCCCCGGCCTGGTGGGCCATCCTGGCGCCGGCCAAAACGCCGCCCGAGGTGCTCAAACGCATGAACGAGGAAGTCAACAAGGCGCTGAAAAATCCCGAGATCGCCAAAAAACTCAGCGCCCAGGGCATAGGCATCGTAGGCGGCTCGCCGGAGTCGGCCCGTGTCTTTATCGACAAACAAATCGACACCTGGGCCAAGGTGGTGAAGGACAACGGGATCAAGGCGGATTGATCGCGTGTTGCAAGTGAAAAAGGAGAAGGGGCCTGCGAGCTCCTTTCTGTGTCATTGCGAGCTTTGCGTGGTGCGCCAAGGCAATGGTTTTCTTTCTGAGAAAAACGATCGCGATGCACCTTCGATGGGCTGCATTCGGCCACAACCGGCCATTCACGAATTCCCCACAAAGCTGCCGCTCACCCCAGTTTTCGGGTTGACGCCCCGTGGCGCGAAAGCTACGATGCTGCGGGGTTTCTCGCTATTTTTAATAGAGCAAATTATTTAAGTGGGATAGGCGTCAATGCCAGTTTTTGTGCCTAAAGTTGTCACGTTATACCGCAGTACTTTGCGGCCTATATTACGTTGGGCGTCATGAAGTTCAGAGTCGCGCTACTTGCTCTCGAATCGCTTGCCCTTGGCGGTGCCAGCACTGCCGCGGTGGTCTACGGCTTCCCCGTTATGTTCGGCCTCGGAATCGCCACGCTCATGCAGGCTCCCGCAACTGGAAGTCTCGGACTACTGCAACTTGCAGGGTGCGCTTGGGCCGTCGTCGAGTTCTGGCACCTCGCCGTCAAGACCACGCTATCGCTTCCCTATTCGTTCGGCCTACGGTTTTGGCTCGGTGTTTTTGGTGCAACGGTTGGTCTAGTGGGCTTCTACGGTACCATGCCGCTGGCCGCCGTGAGCCTATTCATCGGACTGCCGGCTCTTGGCGCTGCGCACTTTTCGTTCTTGCAATTGCGTATGCGCAGCCGTCAAACACCGTCGCGCGTGGCCACGTGACGCCCAACCCTTCCATCGAGCGGACTGTTTCCGGGCTGCGCCCTCCAGCAGCCGCTCATGTCAAACGTTAAAAGTCATGTTCGCCATTCGAGCCATCGCATTCTCGTGGGGACTTATCGCTTGCATCGTCATTGCCTATTACGGAGTCCAGTGGTGGAGCAGCGTACCGTCGGACCCGCGGCGCGCCGAGTTATTGGTTGGCACGTCTATGGGGTTGGTTTACGGATCTCCAGCTTGGTTTTTCCTGCCTTTGCTCGCTTGGCTTGGCCGCAAGGAACTCTCCGCACGTATTCAGCGCATGTTGCTTTTGCCGCTGGGTGTCGCAGTCTTGCTTACTGCCATCCTCGCAGTAAAGGGCGGCGCATGATTTTTAACTGGTCGTTCGTGTGGGACGGCTTCGCCGCCCCACAACTTCGACGTTAAAACTAATCAAAGCGCTGTTCGATGCATCCGACTGAGTTTGTCCTAGTGTTCGCATGGCTCGTTTTTTTGCCCGTCGTGATCGGCTTAGCATTGTTGCGGCTATGGCACTCAAGTGGGCCAAAGCCACGAACGCGACGTTTCTGGGTCACGGCTGTCATGTTCATTTTCATCACGGCAGCTATCGCTTTTGCGTTTGTGGTGGCTGGGTCGTCATGGCTTGGGCACTACATTGGCGTCCAAGACGTTGTTATTTTTGGCTTCAGTACCATGTGGGCTCCGTTCGCTTATGTTGCCGCTGCACTCGCGCTGCCACTGGCAGGATGGCTGAACCACAGAGGAACCTCGCCATGAGTCTTAACCTTTCGGCCCAGACGGACACACAGCGGCAGGTTGCCGCTGCGCGGCAGTTGCTGCGTGCCGCTGGCCTCCAACGTTAAACCGCATGTACCCAGTTCCTGCATTGGCTCAACAACTTGAAATCGAATGGGCCTCAGAACTCGCCGCCTTTTTTGGAAGAAGCGTAGAAGATATTGGGCAGCGAATTCGCCCATGGTTCGCATTCCCTGGTGGGACGCTTCGTATAGAGTTGATGGATGGGTCAGCAGTGCAGTTCAATCACGCGATATACATTGCAAGTGAAGCGAAGAAGGCCATCGGCGTCTTTACCGAGCATTGCGGTAATCATATTTACCCCTACCACGAAGCAAAGGTATATCGCGATGGAGCATTGGTCTATGAGCAGGTTTAACAGGTTGCTCGGCGCGGACACACAGCAAAGAGAGGCCGCTTCGCGGCCATTGCTGTGTTCCGGGCAGCGCCAACGTTATCCGTCGTGAGGCTGACGACCGGGTCGCAGCGCGCCTGGCTGGTTGCTGGTGCATTTGGAGCCTTCATTGGATTTAGTCTGCTCGCCTCGTGGTTGCTCCCTTCCTTCGAGCAAAAATGTTCGACCCAATGCAAGCCGCGCGGACTGGAGGGCCATATGGTCTATATCTATCCGGCAACAATGACTGCAGGCTCACGACCCGGCCCAAGAGAGTGCAAGTGCTTCACTCCAGGGACCTATCCCCCATACCCACGGTAAACATGAGAGTTAGGCCGTGCAACAACCAGAACTCATATGCCCTGCACCTATTGCAAGACAGTCAACACACTTTGCTTTTGGGGTCCCATGCCGGAGAGATCATGGAAGCGCCTGGTACTCCTTGGACTTGCCATTTTGGGGATCTGTGGGTTCAGCGCTCTCCTGTGGCGCGCATGGACCGACGCCAACATTGCATTGGCCGTAATGTCGGTTCTGCTGGTGATGATGTCCATCTTGGGTGTTGCCGTTGCACTGAAAGGCTGCAACGCGTGTGTTGCTCGTCTATTCGGTAGCGCCTGATCCACTGGAACGGGCTGCCCAGCATCGCTATGCTTAGTCATCTGCAAGCAAGATCAAAGCCGCGCAGTGCGGTGGCCCGGCCTAACCGGTCGTCCGAGCTGACAGCCCTCGGCGAGCCTCGGTCTGCAGCTCAACTTCAACGTTGGGTGACTGCTTTTCTAGAGCATAGATGACCGCTTTGGGCCCAAAGCAGTCCTTGAGTCAACTCCTATGCAGACTCTCGGTTTATCCAATTTGGGCAAGTATCGGCATCTTGTGATAGGCCGTGTCGCCTGTAAAAACCACAGCTCAATGTGGCGCCTAGGTCAGCAAGAATGTCTAATGTCTCTCTAGTGAAGTGCCCACCCTCTTGCTCCTCTGAGTCAAGAATCCACATTGCGATGTCGATTTGAAAAAACTCGGGAGCAACCACACGTTTTACGGATGCCAAATGTTCAGCGCCCCCCACGCTCTGTAACAAGGCAGGAATCATCTCGTCCAAACGAGCAGAATCCTCAAAGTTTATCGACCAACAAGCTGCAGACTTAGTGAAGGGCGTCTGCCCTGGACGCCGAGAGGAACCTCTGGCCACTAACAACGAGGCGGGTGAGCCAATTAATGACTCCACCTCTTCAGGGAGACATGCAAAATCTCGAAAAGATAACGTCGCTATGAATTTTGGTTGCATTAAAAGTCTGCTCAGGTAGACAGGTACCGGCTGGTGGTCGATTGGCGCCGTGCTACCTATCCACCGGCTTTCGCAGGACCATGTTGCGCTGAACGACGCAAAAGCCGCAGCTTTCGTAAAGTCGAGCGGCATCGTGTGCATTGTCGGCATCCACGCCCAGCACGGATTCGTTCATGCCAGCGTCGCGTTGTGCATGTAGGGCCCTCGCGATGAGCGCGCGCGCCAAGCCACGCCGGCGCCATGGCGCGCCGACGCTGATGAATTCTGTCTCGCCGCGCCGGCGGTTCTGCGTCGTGTTCTGCTCTTCGTTGATGAAGGGCTTCACCTGCCCGGCCACGCGACCGCTCTCGATATGCCATGCGACCTGCCACAAATGCGGCTGGAAGGTCGGCAGCGTCGTCCAGCGCTCGAAGTCGCCTGGCTTGGGCGGTGCGACGCCCCAGTGCCCCTGCAACGCTTCCATGTGGGCGTCGAAGATTCGGCGCAAATGATCTGAATGCACCGGACGCACCTCAAAGCCTTCGGGCAGGGGGACGTCGGGTATGTCGTCGAGCGCGGGCCGCTCCATGAGCATGAAATGGCGAGCGGGAACGTAACCGGCACGGCGCAGCATTGCTACGCGCCCGACTTCGCCCTCGGTCACAAAGACGTGATGCACGGACACACCGCCTTGGTCCCTCGCAAACTCGCGCTGTCGTGTTTCCACCCAGCGCAGCAGTTCGGTGCCAATGCCGCGACGCCGGAAGGCCGGATGGACGAAGCCGACCTGGGCCTGAGCCAGCCAGCCGTTTTCGTCGGTCCAGTGCGAGGTGCGCACGTATCCCACCAACTGGCTGTCGAGCTCGGCCATCACGATGTCGCCTAGCGGGTCGAAGTCAGTGAACCGGGCGTAATCTCGACGTATGTGTTCCGGCGTGCGAATCCAGCCCATCTTGTCAGCCAAGAACACTGCGTTGGCCACGTCCGCCATCGCCGGTAAAGCATCGCAATCGAAGGCCTGGTGGAACTTCTTTATTCATCGCCGCAAATGTCCGCTCCTGGCCGGTTCAAGCCGGTGGGTGTGCACCTTGCTGCAACGTGCTCCCTTCAAGCATTGGCTCGAAAGACTACATTGAAGCGCTCGCACGCAACAGGCATGGTCATGCTCGGTTCTCGGCCCAGACGCGCGCACTCGCGGCCGAAGTACGCCCAGTGCACCCGGCGCCAGTACTCCAAGGACCCATCTCCTTCACCCTCGACTGCCGCGAACTCCGCTGTGACTTGCTCGAACGGCAACACCTTGACCTCCAGCGTTTCGATGACACAGGCGGGCCTTCCATCCCAGTAAGTTACAACACTGAGGGCGCCGGGTTTTGGCGGTGAACCGCGAGCGCTCTCAAAAGACCAGAGGAGCCCCGCGGTGGCCCGCTTGACGCCTGCAAGCACGAGGCCGGCAAGCTCGTCGGCGGTGGCCTCGTTGTCATCGAAGTGGAATGCCTCGAAGAACCGGTCGGAGCAATCATGTCCAACGTCGGCTGAGAAAGCGTCCCAGAACACTGCGATGTTTGAAGGAATGCTCATGTTCGCCTTGGGCAGCTATGGCAGTTGTTTGGAAGCTCGGTGCCGAAGTCCGGTCTTGGCCGACAGTCGCCGACTGGATAACAAGCATTCTGCCAGGGCTTTGGGCCCGAAGCAGCCGCTCGCTGCTACATGGAGTGCTACGGCTTTCCCATTGAATAGTAGGCATCTCGCGCCGTCGTAAGAGGGGCCAAGACAGCTATTAGCTCATTCGCGAGGCGCCGCGGTAGTTCCCAAGACGGGTGGCGCATATCTGCAAGCGACTCAGCAGCAGTCGGACCACCGCTCCGGGCCTCCGGCGGAACTAACCTTACGCTGTCCCGAAGTCTCTTGACTGCGCCCTTCTGCTCTGTGGTTAATTGCTCCAGCGGGTCATTAACTAGCCCAGTCGGCTGCAGCAAGAAGTAGAAGAGTTCCCCCGCAACTAGGTAATTTCCTTGGTCCGTGCAGCAGTCCTCGGGACTCATCGCAAGAGAACGAGCGTGCCCCGCGTACCAGTCGAAATCCATATAGAACGACTCTAATGCGGTTGGTTCTTCTGGCGACGAGGTTGTCATGGGCATCTCAATGAATGGCCGCTCCTGGCCGTTTTCGTCATGGTAACTCCTGCTGGACTGGGCCCGTTGCTGTCCTTGGATTCTGCGGAAAGCAGTCATCGAAAACCCTGCCGCTCTGGACAACAAGCCTGACCCCGCATTCTCGGTGCTAGGCGGTGCCAGGCGGTTACAGAGGGATTGGAAGCGCACCCTAGAATGGTGGTTTCAAATGATGAGCCTTAGATGACCACTCCCAAGAAGCAAACCGCATTCAACCGTGCCCTCACTCCCAGCGCCGAGCTGGCCGCTGTGATTGGTGCAACGCCTCAACCCCGCACCGAAGTTGTGAAGCTCATGTGGGAGTACATCAAGGCCAATAACCTGCAAAACCCGAAGAACAAGCGAAACATCTTGGCGGATGCCAAGCTCAAGGCCGTCTTCGGAAAGGATGAAGTCACCATGTTCGAGATGACCGGGCTGGTGGGCAAGCACCTGAGCTAACCGGACACCACGGGGCCCTCGACAAACATCGATACCAGGAGCGCTTCGAGCGTTCCGGGCACGGCGAGCTTAAGGGCAGCTCGTACTTCCATCGCCAGGGTCAGACTCGAATTACAAACGGGCATCTACCGCCTCCCGGCGAGTGCCATGTCTTGCAGGCAACGTCCGCTAGTGGCCGGGAGGCGCCGGTCCGCCCCGAATGCGTACATTCGGCACTAAGACGGCCGGGGCTCATACAAGTCAGAGGCGTGGGTCCGCCGCCCGAGGTCGTCAAGGACCACGTCCGTTCGTAAGGAGGGTCGCAAAGCCGATTACGACTTTCGGAAGAGGTGACTCGGCGCCGTTCGAGTCGACCGGAGAGCCGTCGGCGCGGAGCTAGTTGCGTGGCACCTGCTGAACGCAACGGGCCAATCGAGCGTCACCACCCCATGCTTCATACGCGGCCTTTGCCTTCGCCGTAGTAGCGTCCTCGTTGTGGCTATCAAATCTCTCCGCTGTATCCTTGAAAAAGACCCAAAGTACATCTGGCGCGTCAACTTGGCCTACAAAACGCTCAGTGCGTGTCACGTCGTCCTTCAGCGGGAAGCCTGCTGCAAGCCGAGCCAGCGCGACGCTACCCTCGCCGATACGCGGACCAGCGTCACCAACAACGAAAGGCACGGCAATGCGCTTCTTGATGTTGTACGCGACGCCGAACGTCCCCATAGTCACTCCTTGCGCGATAAGACTGCGTGGCGCGACTGCAGCTGCAATCCGAAGCGGGTTGACGTAGCGTGACTGCTCCGATTCGTCAGCCACCGAACGGTCGGCCAGCGTGGTAGGCGACACGTAGAAACCGGAGCCGTCCTTCTGGAGTATGGGCACGACGGCATCAATCTTCCGGCCTTTTACCTTGACTGAACCTTGCCCGAGGATGCCGTACCAGTTCACGACTCCGACCGACGGATTGTTCCAACCGGCTGCACCGATACGGCCCACGTCTTGCATGAAGCGCCCGGTACACGTCGCGTTGCTCTCAGACCCGTCGTAGGAGTTGCCGTCCGGCAGATACACCCGCCCAGCATTGCACAGGTGGATTAGGGCGCCTGCCTCGGCGTTGCGTGGGTGATAGGCGGCGCATAGCCATCAATGTTGATGTTTAGCTTAGCGAACGCGGCGATTCCCCCATCGGTGAGCTGCCAAGTTCGACGGACGCCGCCAAGGCCCAGGGCCAATGTGCCATCGCAGTCGGCAGCCAACGCCGGGACCAGCAACGTCGCCAGTAACATTCCGACGGCAGCGCCCGGGCGAAGTAAATTCCGACCGTGAACTCTCATAGCGCCACCTCTTGCCAAGTTGCTGGAGCCGCGATGCTACGCCAATGTGAGCGAATCGGCAATTGCTCGAGGCAGGCTCAACTCTGGTCGCCGCGCTTGAGCAGCGCCCTCGGAGCCATAGCGAACATCTCTGAGTGTCGCACCGGAGGTTCAACTCAGGGCTTATCAGTCTGGCCGGATGAAGTCGAGAATGTCCGCTTCTGGCCGACTGTAGCCTAAGCCGCTCTGGCGCAGCGGGCCCCGAGGGGGACCGCGTAGTATCCAACCAAGCCGACTCCCCTCTTAAAACAGGTCTTGCTGGGAAGTGGTCAACGCCATAAAGCTCTCGCCGAAGGGGAAAAGAATGGCATCCGCAATCGGCTGAAGTTGCTTGGACAGATAGTGCTCATAGTCGATGCCGGACTGGCGTACCTCCAACGGCTCCGGCCCGCCCCTGGTCATGACGTATTGAATCCACCCGCCGTTCTGGTACTGCTTGGGCCGACCGACTGCCGCGTTGTGCTCGTCGGCAATCCGCGCAGCGCGGACTTGCGGCGGGACGTTGACCTCGTAGGCATCGAGGCGATGGCGCAACCGCTTGCGGTAGATGAGCAGGTCATCCTTGTCACCAGCCAGCGTCGACTGCGCATAGTCAGTGACGAAGGCGCGGTGCGGCTCATCATGGAAGATGCGCGTCAGCAAGCCTTCTTGAAACTGGCGAGCTAACGGGGTCCAGTCACTGCGGGCCATCTCTAGGCCGCGATAAACCATCTCCTCTTGTCCATTTGCAGCCACGCTCAGGCCCGCATAACGCTTTTTGCTGCCCACTTCCGACCCCCGGATGGTTGGCATGAAGAATTTCTTGTAGTGGGTGTCAAGCTCGATTTCCAGGAAGTTCTCCAGACCCTGCTCCTCGCGCAGCGTACGGGTCCACCAGGCGTTGATGTTTCGCACCAGCTTCGCGGCAACGGCATGCGCTTCGCCATCCGTATGGGCTCGCTTGAGCCAGATGAAGATGGAGTCGGTATCGCCATAAATGGTTTCATACCCTCTGTCCTCCACGAACGCCCGGGTAAGCTTCATCATTTCGTGCCCACGCAAGGTCACAGCGGAAACCAGTTTGGGGTTGAAAAACCGGCTTTCAGTGGCGCCCAGCACCCCGGCAAAGGAGTTCATGAGCAGCTTCAGGGCCTGCGACAAAGGCTCGTTCTTGACCCGCTTGGCTTCATCGCGGGCCTTTGAAAGAGCCGTCACGATTTCCGGCAGGCAGTGCCTCTCACGTGAGAACACGGTCTCCTGGGGCCCGGAAACGCCCATCGCTGCGTCGGCCAGATTCATGCCTTCCGCAAGACCCACAGGGTCAACGAGGAAGGTCCGGATAATCGATGGGTACAGGCTCTTGTAGTCCAGCACCACGACTGAGTCGTAGAACCCGGGCTTCGAGTCCATGACATAGCCACCAGGGAACGCTTTGGTCTCTATCTCGCCCACGTTGGGCGCGACGTAGCCTTGGCGGTGCATCCGCGGCAGGTAGTGGTGGCTGAATGCAGCGATGGAGCCGCCGAAGTGGTCGGCCTGCAGGCCTGTGGTTTGGGCCCGCTCCATGACGAACTGCAACAGCTTGGCTTTCTCGAAGATGCGCAGAACCAACTCGCAATCGCGGATGTTGTAGACGGCCAGGGCTGGTTTGTCCTCCTGATACCGACGCTCAATCTCGGCCATCTTGTCGTAAGCGTCCCCGATGGCCTTGCCCTCGCCCAACAGCGTCTGCGAGACATTCTCCAAACTGAAGGAAGGAAAACTCCACACCGCTGCCTTCAGTGCATCGATGCCGTCGATGACCAGTCGGCCAGGTGTGGGCGCGAAAAGGTAGCCTTGCTTGCCCGGATGGGTACGCCACTGGATGGGTTGGCGGCCTCGGCCCAGCAGGAGCCTCACACCGCAATCGTCAGCCGTCTTTTGAAGCACCCGTAGGTCGAACTGAATCACGTTCCAGCCGAGGATGACGTCAGGGTCGTTCCGTTCGAACCAGGCGTTGAGGTTCTCGACCATTGCCTTACGTGTCGGGCAGTAGATGAGCGCGAAATCCAAAGGTTCACCCACCTCAGTCGGCGGCTCACCGAGGATGAACACGACGCGTTCTGCCATCCCGTCCAACGCAACCGAATACAACGCCTCGTGCTGGCTGGTCTCGATGTCCAGCGACACGACCTTCAGCACCGGCCGATAGTCGGATGCGGGCTTGAGTCTGCAGTCAACGATTGTCGAGCCTTCAGCGCGGCCTCCTTCGATGAGGACACCAGCGGTGATGAACCGCTCCATCAAGTAGCGGTCGTGGGGGCGCACATCGGCTTCTAACAGCGGAATCTTCAGCGACTGAAGGGTGCGGGCTAGTTTCCCAAGTTGCCGAAAATGCGTCGCGTAGACACCGATGACCGGTTCCTGATGGAAGGTCCGCAACTCAAGCGGGCGGAGCTGCATACGAGGAAAGGCACCGAGCTGCGCCTCGACCGCTTCCCGATGCCGTGCCGGGACGAAGGCTACCGAGGTCTGAGCGGCGATAACCACCTTCTTCGGCCCGGCTTCTGTCGCCAGCCAGAACTCGATTTCTGTGCCAGCCGGAGCATCCCGCCAATGGCGGGTGAGGATGAAGCCCTTGAATTCGGTCACGGAAACTTTGAGTCGGGTCCTTGGGCGCGGCGCCCGGTGCAGGCTATAGGGTGATTGGGTTCTCTTTCGCAAGAGTTGCCGCCTTAGCTCAGTGTACTGTACAAAACAACAGCATTAACTAGCGCGTATGCCGACATCCCGTCTAGGTGCGGCCATGAGGAACCATTGGCGCAAACCGCCCAATGTTCAGCTTCTACGGGCCGCGCGGTGGCGCAATGCCAGTTGAACCAACATAACTCGTTCCTCTTTTCGATGCATCGTCGGTGGCCCTCAACTTGATGGGAGTCCATCATGGAATCCGTTGCCAACACAGTTCATCGCGAGCCATGGAACAAGAGCAAGATCGTCGGCCAGAAGGCTCCGTTCAAACTCAAAGACATCTGGGCGATTCGAGTTCGCCTGCAAATGCAAAGCCGCGCGCGCGAACTTGCTCTCTTCAACCTGGGAGTCGACAGCAAGCTGCGCGGTTGTGACCTCGTCAGCCTCAAGGTCCGGGACATCTGCCACGGCGACCAGGTGGCAACGCGCGCCGTGGTGATGCAGCGCAAGACCCAACGCCCAGTGCAGTTCGAAATCACGTTGGCGACCCGTGAAGCCGTACAGAAGTGGATCAAACAAGCGGGGTTGAAGTCCGAGGATTTCCTGTTCCGCAGCCGTATTCACGACTCGCCACACCTGGGAACGCGGCAGTACGCCCGAATCCTCAAGGGCTGGGTCGAGGAACTTGGACTTGATACCGCAGACTATGGCACGCACTCGATGCGGCGCACTAAGGTGACGTTGATCTATCGGCGCACAAAGAATCTGCGCGCCGTGCAGCTTCTACTTGGGCATTCCAAGCTGGAGTCGACGGTACGGTATCTCGGCATCGAGGTCGACGACGCTTTGGAGATCTCCGAACAGACTGAAATCTGATCGAAGAGTAGTACAGGCCGCCCGATAGTCGACGCTGAAAAGCCAATCGGGCGGCCCAATCCGTTTCGCCTTCGCCTGAACGCGGCGAGAACGCCAAGGTCGTTCAGCGTATTGGAAAAATTAAGGTGGCGTGTCCCTTTTTTTGGAAACGCTCATCCGGGTGATGGTGACGTCAGTCTGCCCGCAGCTTCGCACTCTGTATCAGCGCCCGTGACGACAAGAACTCTTCATCCAGGCTTTTTTGGAAGGACGTCGTGGTGCCGCCTACCGGGTTGGTGCCCATGGCCTCGAGCTTGAGCTTGAACTCGGGGTCTTTGAGTACCTTGTTGATTTCTGAGTTGAGGCGGCTGACGATGCCGGGGGGCGTGGCTTTGGGCGCGAGGATGCCGAGCCAGGTCAGGTGGCTGTAGGGCGTGGCGGACGGGCCCAAGATTTCTGCGGCTGTCGGCACGTCAGGCAGGCTGGGCCAGCGCTCGGCCGATGTCACGGCCAGGGCTTTCAGCTTGCCGGATTTGATGTTTGGCATGGCGGCCGCCAGGGTTGACGACACCAGCGGGATCTGGCCACCCAGTGCGTCGGCAAGGGACGGGCCTGAGCCCTTGTAGGGCACATGAATCAGGTTGATCTGGGTTTCGCGCTGGAACAGCTCAAAAGCGATGTGGCTGGGCAGGCCAATGCCGGGGCCGCCGTAGGCGATGGTGCCGGGCGCAGCCTTGGCTTTGGTGATAAGTTCGCGCAGGGTGGTGAAAGGTGCGTTGGTGGCGGCCACAAAGACGGACGGGCCGCGTGTGAGTTCAATGACGGGCGCGAAGTCTTCAAGCTTGTAGGGCGGCTTGGCAAAGAGCGAGACGTTGATAGTGTGGTTGTTGCCCGTCAGCAGCAGGGTGTAGCCGTCAGGCGCTGCGCGGGATACAACTTCAGCGGCGATGTTGCCGCCGCCGCCGCCCTTGTTCTCGATGACAAAAGGCTGGCCCATCACCTTGCCCAAGCGTTCACCGACCATGCGTGCCACCGCGTCTGCACTTCCGCCAGCGCCTGAAGGAACAACGATGCGTATAGGCTGCTCAGGCCAGGCGGCGTGCGCTGGCGCTGCCAGGCCCAAGGCTGCGGTCGCGAGCACAGTGGCGAACCAGCGGCGAGCTGGCCATGCAATAGACGTGCTTGTGATACGTGTCGTGAAAAGTGTTGTCATCATGCTTGTCTCCGTTTTAATTATTTGTTTTTTGTCAGGGTAGCGGTGAACAGATCAAGTAGTAAGTCGATCAGGCGTCGATCACCTCTGTGGCTTCACGATGCACATGAACCGCATTGGCCTGCACCATGTCCTCGATGTCGCTGTCCTTGTAGCCCAGTTCGCGCATGACTTCGGCCGTGTGTTCGCCGTACTGGGGCGCGCCGCGCCGTGTCACGCCGTTGCCGTGCGAGAACTTGATCGGCAGGCCCAGCGCATCAATCTCGCCGGCGATGGGGTGATCGACCTGGATCACCATGTCGCGGGCCAGTGTCTGCGGGTCTTGAAGCACCTGCTTCATGTTTTTCACCGGGCCTGCGGGCACGCCGGCCTTTTCAAAGGAATTGACCCAATGGTCGGTGTCATTCGTTTTGGTGACGGCCGACATGGTATCGACCAGCGCTTCGCGATTGGCCATGCGCGCGCCGTTGGTGATAAAGCGTTCGTCGGTCAGCAACGAGGGCAGTCCCAGCACCTGGGCCACGCCGCTCCACGTGGCTTGGCTCATGGCGCCGATGTTGAGCCAGCCGTCACGGGTCTGAAAGGCCTGGTAGGGCGCTGCCAGTGGATGAGCCGAGCCCATGGGGCCGGGCGACTGGCCGGTGGCAAACACCAGCGCGGCCTGCCAATAGGTGTGAATCAGTGAAGCCTCCAGCAGCGAGGTGTCGACGTACTGGCCTTCACCGGAACGCAGGCGCTCGATATAGGCGGCCAGCACGCCGGTGGCGGCCAGGATGCCGGCGGTGACGTCGCCCACCGGCACGCCCACCTTGACAGGCGGGCGGCCCGGGCCTTCGCCGGTCAGGCCCATCAGGCCCGACATGCCTTGCGAGATCAAATCGTAGCCTGCGCGTTGCGCATAGGGGCCGGTCAGGCCAAAGCCGGTGATCTTGCAATAGACCAGGCCTGGGTTGGTGACACGCAGCACGTCGTAACCCAGGCCCAGCTTTTCCATGGTGCCGGGACGGTAGTTTTCGACCACGATGTCAGCCTTGTCGATCAGGCGTTTGATGAGGGCCAGGCCACCAGCGCTTTTGAGGTTGACCGCGATGCCGCGCTTGTTGCGGTTCAGGATCATGAAGGACGAGGACTCGCCCTTGATTTGCGGCGGCGTGGTGCGGCGAGTGTCGTCGCCGCCGGGCAGCTTTTCCACCTTGATGACCTCGGCGCCCATGTCGGCCAGCATCAGCCCGCCGACGGGGCCGGCCATCACGTGGGCCAGCTCGACCACTCGCAGGCCCGCCAACGGGCCCTTCATTTTTGTTGCATTGAAATCAGCCATGTCGTGGGTTACTTTCCGGAGAAAACAGGGGTGCGTTTGGTGATGAAGGCCTGATAGCCTTCGACAAAATCAGAGGTGTCAAAGCAGGCATAGCCTTCATCGAGCTCAGCTTCAGTCAGTGGCTCGGGCCGGCGTAGGCGGGCGGTAAATTTCTTGTGCCAGCGTGCCGACAGGGGCGCACCGGCGACGATGCGGTTGACCGTTTTTTTGAGCTCTTCATCAAATCCGGCAACGGTGACAACACGGCTGACGATGCCCTTGACATAGGCTTCGGCCGCATCGATCACGCGGCCTTCGAGCACCAGCTCCAGCGCGGTAACCGGACCGGCCACGCGGATCAGGTTGGCCAACTCAGGGTAAGCCAGCACCGCGCCAAGTTTGCCGATGGGCACGCCGAAACGGCCATCGTCGCTGGTCAAGCGCACGTCACAGCCGGCGGCCAGCTCCAGCCCGCCGCCCACGCACACACCGCGTATGGCAGCGACGGTCGGAATGGGGCAGTCGCGCACGGCGTGCATGGCGCGGTGGCCGTGCTTGCCGAAGGCGATGCCCTGCGCCTTGGTGGCGCGGATGGTTTCGAATTCATCAATGTCGGCGCCGCTGCCGAAGGCCGTGGTGCCGGCGCCCCGCAACACGATGCAGCGCAGGTCGGTTTCGGTGGAAAGCTGCTCAAGCGCGTCGCCCATGGCGATCCACATGGCCTGGCTCATGGCGTTGCGTTTAGCTTCACTGTTGATCGTGATGGTGGCCACGCCGGCTTCGCGTGACACAATAATATTTCCGCTCATGGCACTCATCCTTGTGTTGTGGGCCCAGTCTAGGCAGAGTCGGCTGCTGTGAAAAATACTGATTTCGGCTACCGCCATACGCCGCCGATATGCCGGGATAACCCTTAAAGGCAAACTCTTGGAACTACGTCAGCTCAAGTACTTCGCGCGCATTGTTGACCTGGGCAGCATCACGCGAGCCTCGCAGTCGCTGCATGTGGCGCAGCCCGCGCTGAGCCTGCAGGTTTCCAAGCTGGAAGAAGAACTGGGCGTGCAGCTGCTGACACGCAGCGTGCGCGGCGTGATCGCCACCGAAGCCGGCGCGGCGGTATACCGCCATGCGCAGGCCATCCTGCGGCAGATCGACGCGACGCAGTTGATCGCCGCGCAGGCCGATGGCGGCCCCGCCGGCCCGGTGACCATTGGCCTGCCCTGGACCGTAACTGCCGTCATCGGCCTGGCCCTGCTGAAGGAAGTCACCACGACGCTGCCGTCCGTGCGACTGGAAGTGGTGGAAGGGCCGAGTTCTGTGCTGGCGCAAATGCTGGCGGAGGGCAAACTGGACCTGGCCGTGGTGTTTGACAACATGATCGACGGCGGGCTGCTGATGAAACCCGTGGTGTACGAGCCGCTGCTGTTTGTGGGCGCTTACCAGTCGCTGGCTGGGCTGCGTGACTGCACGCTGGCCGACGCAGTGCAAAAGCCATGGCTGATGCTGAGTCGGCCTAACGGCATTCGGGAGGCGATTGAACGCGTGCTGGCCGAGCAGGACCTCAAGTCCCGCGTGGTGGCCGAAATCAACGCGCCCCGCCTGTTGATTGAAGCGGTGGTCGCGGGCATCGGCTTCTCCATCCTGCCCTCATGCGCGATGGATGAGCATTTGCGCACCGGCAAGCTCGATGCCATACCGCTGGAAGGTGGAAGCCTGGGCCGCACGGTCTATCTGAGCAACTCGCGTGTATTCGCGCAGACCCGCGCATCGGAATACGTTTACGTCATCGTGGAGCGGCTGATGCGTGAAGCGGTGCGCGAGGGACGATGGAACGCGAAGTGGATCGGGATGGACGGCACGTCGTGAAGGTCTGGAACGATCACTGAGGCAAAGTCGCCTCGTGTGATATTTCGGGGCTTGTGGCATGCCTTGAAAGATTTCCACAAAGCCTGCCGGATACAGTGACTGACAGACACCGGTGCCTTGCCTGCTTGCTGATCATGTCGAACGCCATTCGAGGGCCGCTTTCCTGGTGACTATGGACGGAGCCTGATGGACCGCTTTGGGTTGTCAAGAGCCGGTTATGAACGACTGCGGTCCGGTCCGCGAGTGGGTTGCAGGTAAGCCGGCACCGACAATCGGTAGCAAACAGGCTAGGTGCAGCCATTCCCATGGTGCAGACCAACGTCCGGTTTAGACTGACTCCTGACTTCCAATTATTCAAATTGGTTGCCCGATATCGGACATTGACGACCACATGTCGTCGGTTGGCAAGGATCTGAAAAGCAACTCTGTCACGGTCAGCATGGATGAAGTTAGGAAACTTGCTCAACTAGTGGAAGAAACGGTGAAATTTATAGACAAACAAGTCAAAGATGGATTGCTTGAGGATGATGAGCATGTGGGTACGGGCTGAGATTGCAAGGCTGTAGCTTGCGAGGAGAAACAGCTTAACCTTGTGTTGCGAATTTTCGGTTCACCAGGTCTATTCCGGCTGTCTACGGTGTGAATTTCTTGACGCAGGCCTCCAGGTTCGTAGCCAGCGGAATAAACTTGGCCCCAGCCGCGTTGGCCTGTGCTTGCTTCAAAGCAGCGTTGGCCTGCGCAAGAGCATCGAGTTCAGTTTTCAGCTCTGCATCTGTCTTCTTCACCACCGCTCCTCCCGTTTGCGTCTTTTCGGTTTTGACCTTGGTAAGGGCAAGCTCATGTGCATTGGTCGCTTGGGCAAGAAGGTTGGCTGAATTTGTGGCTGCATGCTCGGCCTGGACTGCATCTTTTGCGTATTGCTTTGCAAATCTTGAAAAATCGTCGTTGGTCGGCATTGACGGACCTTGAGCGAGGACGGCGAGCCGATACCTAGTGATTGCGCTGTCGACCTGTTCTATGCTGTCGCGAATGGCCGTGGCCGCCTTGTCAGCCCCGCCCTCAGTAGCGCCGATCGCAATTAGTCGATCTGCTTCACTGACAAAGAAGAACTCCTTTTGAAGGCACTGAAACATGTCCTCCGCTTTGAGGTGCGTTGCCTTGGTGGTCGCTGGTTTGTAAAACGAGTCCATCGACAAGCCCACCATGGCAACGGCCAATCCGGTGTTCAGAAGACCAGCTTTTGAAGCGAGCTGGCCGAGTGCTGCTGCCCCGCCCCCAGTCGCAGTTGTTTCCTTGTAACTCCAATCCTGTTTGTCCTTGTTGTCGGACTCAGATCTGACGCCAGCATACAGGGTATCAAAGGATGCTTTAACAGTATCGAGCGTCACCGGATCTCGGCCGGCTGTAGTCTTCACTGTGGACACAAATGAAGTCCGCGCGGCGGGGGGCACATTGGGCTTGAGATTGTCACTGGCGGGGAATGAGCTGCACCCACTCAATGCCATGGCCGCGAGGACGGCCATGGCCGCGGGGATGTGGTTGGGCAGTAATTTTTGCATTTTTAGTCTCGCTGGGTTCTATGAAATATTCAGATGCATCAGAACAACCACACTACCAAAGCTGAGGCTGTCCGCGTGCGCGGATTGGCGTCTCTGTTGGCCATCGAACGCAAAAACCGGGGTGCATACACCGCATTGGGTGTTGGACTGAAGCAGCCGGGATGGTCGCATCCATCCCCTGATGCGAGTTGAACGTGAAGACGCTGCAACCTGCCAGGCCGATTGTGTGTGGTTTTCCAGCGAATCAACCAGGACGTGATATTTCACTTCTGATCCGTACGAGCTGGGGTTGCGATACCAGCTGGCGTCACGATGCGCTGCGCGTAGATCACTCATGTGGTCCTCCCGTTTTTTTATCAGCCTGCGGCCAGCGTTCGGTGGCCAGAAATTTGAAACCACCCGAGCATATGAGAGATGAAGTTAATACGCGGCGGAATTTACTACGTGTTTTCCCGCGCCAGCCGTTGAGCACCTTCTACTTAATTGCGAAATACTCGGCCAGAGCAGCTCGCCGGCATTCTGCAGTGACACGTATCTCGTGACGCGAAAACCCGTAAGGGGCATCCATATCATTAACATAGGGGCGGGTTGCAGGGGTTGGTGCCGGCATGTTCAAGGCCCCACACACGAGCGCCCGAGCAACGGATAACCGTGCAAACCTGCCGTGACTCTCTGCGGCGTCAAGCAAATATGCCTCGGGATCTCTGGCGCATCCAAAACCTTCGAACTCCATCTTTGAAAGGTGCGGGGGTCTCGCTACGCGACGACTCGGTTATCCATCAAGACAATCGCTTCGCCGACGAGTTCATGGGCCTGGTTAATTCTCGGATTCTTCAACAGGACGCCATCAGCGCTGAGCTGATAGCCATTAGCGTAGACGGAGGTCTTCACGTTGCTGCCAATCGCCCAGGCGAATTTCGGGCCGATTGCAACGACGACATCCGAATGGCTCGGTACCTCGGTGTTCTTCGATGCTTTGAGATAAGCGTCGTAGGTCGCTGGTGTCTCTCGCCAGCTGCCGATGATGTCGCCAACTTGAGGCTTACCCGAGGCGAACGGGCGCCACGGACCGCGCGCGCTGCGCGATCCATAAGCTACGGTGAGTTTCTCTGGAAGAAGTTAATAACGATTGCCCGTGTACCGAGCATCCCAGGCCTCGGGAATCGTCCGTCCATTACCCACGGTGAATGCCGCGCCTCCGTCCGAAAGCCCTAACGTGTTTTGGGCCCACAGGCCTACGGTCTGCCAGATCAGCGAGCCCGGATCAGACTGTCGGTCCTTGCTGGACTGGCGGTGTGGATGAATGTGGGTCACCCTTCCTCCATTGGCTGCTACTGCGTTCACGATCCACTGCACGATTGTCATGGCAGCTTCAGCCTGCGCAGTGGGAAAATTCATGGGTTGCCTCGGAGTGGACAGGTTTTTGGGTTGCCACAGCGTTTCGGGTCGCCCTTCGATGCCTGCATACCATCCATCTATCTCGATACCAACACTGGGCCGGTTGAGGCCGTTGGCGTGGTTGCAAACCTCGGTCAGGTCATAAAGTTGAATGATCTTGCCGGCGCGGGTGATGCCGAAGTGAATGGGCACGCCATGCCACGAAGCGGGCTTTTCGCCAATTTTGGTCGCCGTCTGATGCAGGACCACCGCCGTGATCTTCGGCCAGGGCCGGTACGGCATGGATACCGAGCGTCCTGAATGCGGGTGATTGTGGCGCTCGTCGATGATGTTCGCGGTAGATCCACCCTGGGCTAAAGCCGCGAAGGCCTTGTCTAAGGCTGCGGTGCCGGCGGGTGTGATGGATTTGGGGCGCTCATCCGTAGGTGCACGCAGGCCCTGTGATACAAGGAAGGTCCCGTAGGCGAACAGGGTCTCATCGCCCAACTCACCGTCGGCACCGAAGCGCGGTAGGCCATACCCCAATGCAATTAGCTGCTGCTGCGCAATGGTGACGTATGGATCTCTGGAGCCTTTTTTCAGAGGGTTCTGAATTGGCATGATGTGCTCCTTGCGGTTGATGGATAACAGATGCCCAGCCGTCAGTAGAGAACCGCCTAATGCCTGAATTCACGGACTTCCGAGGGCTATCCCGTGGAGTGATGTCAGGCGTCACACGAGCTAAATGAGGGCGAATATGGTCATACTCTCAGCGCAGTTTTTCAGATATTTTTCTCTATAAAGGCCGCGAATGGTGTAGCCACCTTTTTGTACCCTGAGGACGTCATGTGAATTTCATTTTGGAAGTCATTGCTGACACGCTTAGATCCAGGTGGCGCAGGAACGACTCCGATGGCGGGGTCTTGCGAGTCAAACACAAAGATGCGTTCTGCTGAATTGGCCAAACTGAGTAATAGGGTTTTCAGGCGCATGAACAGGGCATCCGCCACGGATTGCCGAACTTTGGGCGGCACCTGGTATTTGCTTAGAGCAGTAAATAACCATGGTCCGACCGGAAACAAAGCATTACCAGCGGGCGAATTGCGCACGGTGATGCGGGAATAGGTATGCAGAAACAGCGCGGCCTTTGAATTGACGCCGTTGTTTCTGCGTTTCACGAGGTCAGCAAAGTTGGCGCGCAGGTAAACCTCGAACGCCTGCCAGCCGCCACCCGAAATGTAGTTGTCAGCTGTCGCGTTCCTCGGTACTTCATTCGGGCGCAGCAAGACACGTTTGCTTTGATCCGTTTCAGCTGGGTCTACCAAGCAAGCGTCAATCAGGTCATTGCCCCCTGCCGACAACAACAATGCGTCCCAGTAATAGCCCAAATATGGCGCATCCAGTAAGCGAGTAAAGTTGTTGTCGTGCCACATTTGATGCATACGCGACAGCGTATCGCCTTGACGCGCGCAGTTAATGACAAGGTTGTTTTTTTTGAACTCGTGACTCATTGCAGAAAGCAGATTGCTGGTTGCCCAAGGCGGGTTTTCTCCAATGGAAAACCAGGAATCACCCTCGGCAAGGAACTTGTACTTGAACCCATTCAGGTCGAGATCAGGTATGTCCCATGGTTGTTTTATTGAAAGCGTCATCGAGTTCACCCTTGAGAAAGTTGAAAGGATTAAGGCGCGGGAAAAATGGTTAGCCTCCGACTGGGGGCTTTTCGTCGACCCCGGAAACTGTCGGAGGTATTACTGGACCGACCTTACTCAGCACCACTTGCCAGAAGAAGCCATTCTGGAAGGCCACAAGATTGAGTGCGAAGGAGATCTCTTGATGCTGGTCCTTCCAAATAGACCATATGCCAAAAAAAACGATTGGAGAGACTAAGACGGGGAGAAGCAAGTTTGGTAAACGAATATCCGCCAAGCTCTTGCCGGACTTAAAAAGATCCCAAAGATAGTTCGAAACCATCCCCAGAATCATCCATCCAGCCATGTGGCTGCCGAAGATGATGGTCTTGTAGCTCTCCCGCAGTAATTTCGGCTGATCATCTATGACAACGACCAACGCGCCGGTAACAACAAAGATCAAAACGAACAGCGTCGCTAGAAATTTTGGCATTCCACTCTCCTGCGGGAGTTGCTACGGAGTATTCACTTGGAAGGGCTGCGCATCGCACCGACCATGCGAACAATGAGGCTCATGGTTGACCTGGCGTCGATCGGGTGATAACGATGGGCGACTCGATGAGGTCCGGGTACGGCTCATCTGCCGCGGGGACGAAGCGCGGGCCACTGCCAGGGAAGGCACGCAAGCGCCAGCTCCGGCCACTCTGCGTCTGGGTCTTGATGCCCGGACCGACCTTCCAGCGTGTGCACACCTTGTCGATCTTTAGCGGGTAGATCGTCAAGCGATCCGCCTCGAAGCGCATGCGTAGAAAGCATTTGAAGTCCGCGATGCGCTGCGACGAAAACACCTCCTCGCCGTGCAAGCCCCAGGCGGCGTTGGTGGCGACCATCCAGACGCCGAACAGCAGCCCACCAAGCACACTGAATATTGGCGTCAATTCCGACAAACATTCGCATGGCAAACCCGGCATGCAGTGGCATTTCAAATCCGACACGCAGTGGCATTACCCGCCAGTAGGCCGAAGCATCAACCCCGTCTCCAGGGGTACGCACCAGTGGTGGAGCGAAAATCTGGGTGCATGCCATCAGCGCTAAGATCCTTGAAAAGGAGACTCTATGCCGCTAACAGCGTACTCGACATCAGCAGAAAAAGAGAGTGACGTCGGTCAGGTGCTCCGACGCCTCTCCGCACAGTTCGGAGAAACCATCACAGACGTCGAGGACGTGCCAGAACCCTGGCGTGACTTCATTCGGCAGGACCTGCAATGCCCTTGCTGCTTTGTGATCGGGGCTGAGCTGGTCAAAGAGGCCGTGTCAAAGGCAACCAAAAGGCCTGTTCGCCAGGCCTGCTTTCGCTTCGGAAACCCAAAGCACAGGGAGCATTGCGATTTCGACAGCTCGGAAACGGCCAATTCCGTGCCAGAAAACCTGGTGTCGTTCAATGATTTGAAGTCGAATCTCACGAGGGTGATCCGCGAACTCGTGGGGACCGGGATCGAGTTGGGGTTGTTCAGCCAGCGGTCGATCCGCGACATGCGCGAGTGGTTCTTCAACAAGAAGATACAGTCGATGTTCGTCGTCACCATGGACCCTCACTTCCCAGGCTTGATAAACGATCTCCATCAAGAGGAGTACCGGGCGAGACGAGGCCTCCCGGAAGGCGTAACGCTCACTGCAGAGATCGCGGCATTGCCCGATTTCTCTTTGCGTGCCGAAGTGGCGCGTCAGCAGCTTTTACGCCATCCGGTGTATCGCGAATTCATGGATGCGTTCGACAGGCGGCCATTTTATTTCTTTGGCGTGATCGATCGGATGACGTCCATGGCTCGGCGGCACCAAGGTCGTCCGGTGTTCGATCCTTCGATACTAGAGGCTGAATACAAGAAGACCTGCGACCTGTCCGACTTCATCGCCAACAACTATGCACCACTGAAGGACTCAAAGCCAAAGGATGTCTTCTCGGAGAGCGTTCTTGCCTTCGCGGCCCTGCTGCTGTTCGTTCGTGGTTGGGACATGGACTTGGCCATTGCGGACTTCGTGAAGATCGCGGCCTCGGCAGGGCACTCTGACCAGGACCTTGGTAACGTGATGGGTCTCAACCCATTTCATGACTACCGGGCTTGGAAAACGCTCAAGCAGGCGCAAGACTTCAACATCGTGGTCCATGAATACACTGATCTCAAGGCTGAACGGCAGGCCGTTGATGCTGAAATCCGGTTGAAGTTTGGGCTTCCACCTGTCCAGACTCCTGCCTGACACCGGAACCCTGAGAATTCCTCCCCTCGTCACCCCTCTTCATTGATGGGGTGTCCGACCCAGCCTTCAGCGCCCGGGTCGACCAGACGGCCCTAGGCAGGTCAGCCGCGCAACCTCGCGCCCTGACCCTGCCGCCAGCACGACGTCAATCGCTCAAAATAGGTCCCGACAAGCGTTATTACGTTGTAAGTTCAGTCGATTGAATTGAAAGGTCGCCATGAGTATCCGAACCAATAAGCGCCGGATTTACCGGCTGCTTCATAGTCGCTTCCACGGCAAATCCTTCTGGAGATCCGTGGAGGAACAAGCCTGGCTGGACATGGTTCCTATGGGGCGAGAATTTGGTAGTCCGGACTATGAGCGCCTGCAGATACTGGATCTATATGCTGCGGGCCGTATGACCAGCGACGATGCCATGCGGCAACTAGGCGTAGACAGCCTGGATATCTTGCACCAGCAGATGCTGGCCGCAGGCCTAGCTAGCTGAATACTCATGTTTTCCGAGGTGGGGTAGCCAGGAAATTCCAGCGTGGACATGACATGGAAATCAAATTTTAGAGGGAACTATCACCGATAGTGAATGACTGATGTGGGCCCACTCCGGCGGCGGTCACCATGACGACAATCCGCAGCGATTTTCGGTCGTTCGGCCATGAGGCAGAATACGGCCAGTTCCGGTCATCCGAGCGTGTGCATCAAGTGGCAGGTCAAGACTGAAGGCTGCTGTAGAGCGTTCCGAATTGATCGCTGCAAACCTGACGTTGGCATCGGCGGGTTAGGTGCCGGCAATGTGGCACCGATTTCGAGGATTGCTGCACACGTAGCCTGAGTGGCCGGCCCCGGTCTTGCGGCCCAGCCGCCCCTGCTCGCACAACTGGTCGAGGATGGCGACGTAGCTCTCGCGCGGATCGCGTGTAGCGGCATGCGCCAGGCGACGTCCACGCGACGTCCTGGCCGAACAGGTCGGCCACGGCGAACGGGCCCATGGCGAAGCCAAAGTCAGTCAGAGCACCGTCCACGTCCTCCGGCCAGGCGTGAGCAAAACTCAGTGTGTTAGATGCGGGATCGCACCGCACGCCTCAGTCTGGGCAAACCAGCTGAGCATGAGACGGTTGACCTCGCTGGCGCGCTCGTACTGCACCCAATGCCCCGCACCGGGAAGCAGGCACCATTCGCGTTCGGTATGGTTGCCCCGCAACTGCCGTGCAAGTGATTCGGGGAAGGCCGTCACATCGTGTTCGCCCCAGAGCATCAATAGGGGCTGCTTGTACCTATCCAGTAAATTCTGCAGGCCACCTGCGCGCGAGATCGCCTTGCTCCGGAATCGGGTTCGGGTGCACGAAAGTTCATGGATGGCCAGTGCAAGCGCATCGATGTTTTGAGCCCCATGCAGCATCATCACCCGTAAGTTGTGGTGCAGTGCCGTACGTACAGTCTGTGGATCGGTATGGGTTTTCCAGTCCACCATCTCTTCCCCTTGCCGTCTTGCTGTTCCGTGGCCAGCCACACCCAACAGTGCCAGCCGGCGCACCGCGCCGCGCTCGGTCGCAAGACGCGCGGCGACCAGTCCGCCGAACGAAAACCCTGCCAGGTCGACAGGCGTTCCCTCCCCGATGAGGATGCCGAGGGTGGCCCTGAGTGCATCGATCAGTGGCGCCATTCGATCCTGCCCGTGCGGAACCGGATCAAGCGCATCCGAATCGTTAAAGCCCGGCATGTCGGGAACCCAGACTGTGTGCCGCTGTGCCAGGGCTTCGACGTTGTGCAACCAGTGCATCCAGCTACCGTGCCCACCATGCAGCAGCACCAGCGGGCTTCCCTCACCAAACCGACGCCAGCGGATGCTCTTCCCGAGGTGGCAAACATCATTCCGGACGGCCTGGGCTTCCACGCGCGCAATAGTGTCGCGCGCAGCGGCGTCCGAAAGCGTCACCAGGGCTTGCACGCTGCTCATGCCCGAAGCATCAATGCATCGACGGCCAGAACACCCTGTCCTTCCCGCATGACCATCAATGGATTCACCTCGGCCTCGCAGATCCGCAGCTCCGGCCGAATCGCCAGTTGGGACAGCGCCGAAACGGCATTCGCCAGCGCGTCGAGGTCGCCGCGTTCCTTGCCTCGCAGGCCCGTCACGGTCTTCAGCGCTCGTACCTCCAGAATCATTTCATGGGCAGATTGCACCGTAACCGGCGCCAGCCGGATGCTGCGATCGCGCGCCACTTCCGCCCAGATGCCACCAGCGGCCAACATGATGATGGGACCTGCATCCACGTCCACGCGATAGCCGATCAGCACTTCAGTCAGGCCCTTGCGCATCGGCTGAATCAGAACCTCATCGCACGACACGCCAGGCGCACGTTCGGCCAGGTTGTTTCGAAGTGTGCCCAAGGCAGCTTCAAGCTCGGCGGTGCCGTTGATGCCCAGCACCACGCCGCCCACTTCGGTCTTGTGCTGAATGAGTTCGGAGCAGATCTTCGCCACTACCGGAAAATCAAAGGGCAGCGCCGGTGCGCTTCCCGTCAGCGATGCCGTGACAGCCGGTGCGTGCGGTACACCCAATGCATCAAGCACTTCATAAGCCTGCGCCTCACTGAGTGCGCGCGCACCCTGGCTGTGGACCGGCACCGGAACCACGGCAGCATCCGGGACCCTGCGCGCAAACACCGCGGCGATCGCATCGGCGCAGGCTTCCGGCCCCCGAAAGCAGGGCACGCCTGCTGCCGTCAGGGCCGCCAATGCTTCCGGCGCATCCGGCACCATCATGGCGGCCAAGGGCGTCGTATGACCAGCACTGTCGATGATGGGCTTGACGGCAAGTTGCGACTGAAAACGCGCAGATGACCCGATGGTGGCCAGTACCAGATCGAACTCGGGCGCTTCGAGCAGCACGTCCAGCGCGGCCTTCATCACCTCATACTTGACGCCCGCCAGCGTGAGGTCAACCACGCGACCGGGCGAGACCGTAATACCCTTATCGCGCAAGCGCTGCAAGGTTTCCTCCGAAGGAGCCTGCACCGTCACGTCGCGGATACCGAGTTGATCCACGGCCATGGCGGCGCCGCCGCCTGTGGTCGTGACAACGCCCACGCGACGCGGCCTGTTCGGCGCCAGTAGCGAGACTCGCCGAGCCAACGGAACAGTTTCGAGCAAAGCCTCGAGCACGCCCACGCGTGCAATGCCGCAGTCCTTGAGAAAGGCGTCGGCAATGTCGTCTTCTCCGGCGAGTGCACCGGTATGCGTGGCCGCCATCTCCGCCGCAGCCTCCGATCGGCCGAGTTTGTACGCCACAACCGGCTTGCCGCGCCGCGCGGCCTCGATGGCAAAGCGACGCAGCGCATCGCCGTGATGCAGGCTTTCGAGGAACAGCAGGTAACCGTCAATGCCGGCATCGTCCAGCGTCGCCGAACAGATCTCGCCCAAACTGAGGTCAACCTCGCCGCCGACAGACACCAAGCCTGCAAAACCGACCCCGCGGGCCACGCCGCGCGAGACCAAGGCGCCTATCATGCTGCCGCTGTGCGAGGCCACGAACACGCGTCCCTTGGGAAGATCGGGCTCGGCAAACGCCGCGTTGGCGGTCAGCACCAGCCCGTTGCGCGGGTTGACCACGCCAATGCTGCTGGGCCCCAGTATCCGCACCCCGGTGCGTCGCGCGACCTGCCGCAGTTGCTCTTCACGCGCGGCACCCTCGGGGCCGGACTCTGAGAAACCGCTGGCGAGAATGGTCACGACCCGGACCCCGAGGCGCGCACATTCCTCGATCGTTGGTAAAACGCTTTCTGTTGACGTGAGCACAAAGACGTGCTCCGGCACCTCCGGCAACGCAGACAAGGTCGGCCATGCGGGAGCGCCCTGTACCGTCGAGCGCTTCGGGTTGATGGGGTAAACCTTGCCTGCGAAGCCTGCACGGCGCAAAAACTGTTGCGGCCGTCCCGCGGTTTTGGAGGCATCATCCCGAGGCGCCCACAAGGGCGACGCTGCGGGGATTCAGCAGGGCGGTGGCAAGAGCTTGCCCCTGGAGTGGTGTATGAGACATCGCTTGCATCAATCCATTGAAACTTTGAGGGTTTTCAGAAGCTTTCCCCAGCGCACGACCTCTTGGTCGATGTATTTTCCGAAGTCGGCGGAAGACCCACCAACGACGACGGCTCCCTGGGACACCAGCGTCTCGCGAAGGTCAGGCGCGGTCAGCGCTTTGTTCACTTCCGCGTTCAGGCGAGCGATGATCTCGGGCGGCGTCTTGACTGGTGCGAACAGACCGTTCCACGATTCAGCCTCAAAGCCGGGAAAGCCGGACTCAGCGACCGTGGGCACGTCGGGCAACTGGGGAAGGCGCTTGACCGAGGCCACGGCAATGGGACGCGGATTGCCGCTCTTGAGATGCGGCAGCGCGGACATCGATGTCATGAACACCAGGTCCACGTGACCTGCCAACAGATCGTTGAGCGCGGCCGATGCACCTCTGTAAGGAACGTGCACGATGTCAATACCCGCCCGCTGCTTTAGCAACTCCCCTGCCAGATGCTGAGAGCCACCGTTGCCTGTGGACCCGAACGTCAGTTTGCCAGGCTGTTGTTTCGCCAGTGCCACCAACTCGGACACGGTTCGCACGGGGAGCTTCGTGGTGACGGCTAGCACCGAGGGCGCCGTCATCACGTTGACGATGGGCTCAAAACTCTTTTGCACGTCGTATTTCAGGTTCTTGTACAAGAATCCGTTCATCGTGATGGGCGCTGCAGCCAGCAGCAGCGTGTAGCCGTCCGGTGGCGCAGTCGCTACGAACTCGGATGCAATGTTGGATCCAGCGCCTACCTTGTTCTCGACGATCACAGGTTGACCGAGCGCCGTCTGCAATTTGGTGGCGATGAGGCGCGCTGTCATGTCGGTGGGGCCTCCCGCCTGATAACCGACGATGATTCGGATCGGCTTTGAAGGATAAGACTGTGCGAAGGCCGTACCCATAGCGAGAGCACCGGCAAGGCCCAGTGTGACCGTGGCGAAATTGCGTCGAGAAAGATGTGGCATGAATGTCTCCGTAGTTTGGCTGGCTTGTGAGCTCAGTCGATGTTGAAATTGGTGGATTAGACGGTTGCGGCTTTCGGCGGGCGTTGTGAGAAAGATTTTTCGAACACCCCCTCGGCGATTCGGTTCTTGAGCATCTCGATCGAGCCACCGGCGATCATCCAACCGCGGATGCGGCGCAAGCAATACTCCACCAGCGCTTCCTGGCTGAAACCCATGCCGCCCATCACCTGCAGTGCTTCATTGGCAACGAACCAGCCGGCCTCGTTACAGGCGAGTTTGGCCATCGCGGTGCTCTGCGCGGAGGGCAAGCCGTGCTCGCCTTCCAGCGCGGCGCGGTACAGCATCAGCTGCGCCTGCTCAAGCTTCATGGTCATGTCGGCGAACTTCCACTGAAGGCCCTGGAACTCGCATAGTTCGCGACCGAACTGTTTGCGAATCAGTGCATGCTCGCGCGCGAGGTTGAAGCAGTAGCGGCCCAGTGCGAGCGAACGCGAGGCGTTGCCCAGGCGCTCCACGTTAAAACCGGAAATCTGTTTCTTGAATCCACCCGGCCCCAGCAACAGGTTGGCGGCCGGAATGCGGCAATCCTCGAAATACAGCTGCGCCCACTGCTCGCCGTTCATGAAATTCGAGGGTTCACCGACCTGAAAACCGGGCGTGCCGCGCTCGATCAGCACTGAACCAATGCCATCCACGCCGGGGCCGAAACGTACATAAATCAGAAACAGCTCGGCCTCTGGGCTGTGCGTGGAAAATACCTTGCTGCCATTGATCACATAGTGATCGCCGTCGAGGCGGGCACTGGTCTTGAGTTCGGTCACGGCCGAGCCGGCATCGGGCTCGCTCATGCCCAGCGCGATGAGTTTGCGGCCGGCCAGCAGGTCAGGCAGAAAACGCGCCTTCTGCTCGGCCGTAGCGTATTCGACGAAGGTGCGGATCGGACCAAAATTGCCGGCCTGCACGATGTCGGCGCTTTTGGGGCAGACGAGGGCCACCTGCTGGATGGCGAGCACGGCGTGCATCAGCGTGCCGCCCTGACCGCCGTCGGCCTCGGGAAAGGCAATGCCCAGCAAACCCTGTTTCGCCAGCAGGGCTGCTGTATCCCACGGGTAGTGCTGCGAATGGGCGCGTGCCAGCGCGCCAGCACTGAGCTTGTCTTGGGCGAAGCGGGCGACGGAATCGGCGAAAGCCTGATGCTCTTCACTGAGTTCAAAATTCATGACGGGGTCCTTGGCGTGTTTTGGGGATAGGGGGGATCTTGTCGCAGTAACCGTTTCGGCAGAACTTCGGCTTTAGTGTCCAGCCATCACATAAAGTCATACCATCAACACAAATCAGCAGAGGTAGTTGAGGCTCTTTGGAGCGAACATAGAGTCCACGGGAACCACAGAAGCAATGCCATGGTCCCCATCCTTCAACCTCGTTCACTACACCCTGAAAGTTTTCATGACTGTTGCTGAAAAATTCGCTGAATTTGGCGCTGCCCTGCATTCCCGCCCTCTGTCGCCGGAGGTGATTCACCATGCAAAGCGCGCGGTAGTGGACTGGTATGCAGCCCTCGTCCCCGGCTCTGTAACGTCGCCAGCCACGCTGCTGGAAACGGCGTTGCACGAAGACCTGGACCGCGGCACAGCACATTTGGCACTGGGTCGCCCTGCAACGACCCGCTCAGCAGCCCTGATCAACGGCGCGGCCGCACACACGGTGGAGGTTGACGATATCTACCGGGAGGCCATTTACCATCCGGGCGCGCCAACTATCGCCGCCGCGCTGGCTCAAGGCCAGAGCAACAGGAGTTCCGGTGCACAATTTCTGAACGCGGTAGTCGCCGGGTACGAAATTTCCACCCGCATCGGTGCCGCCATGGGTCGGACCCACTACCGCTACTGGCACAACACCGGAACTGTGGGCACATTTGGCGCCACCGCTGCTGCCGCCTCGCTGCTGGGTCTGGATGCTGGCCGTTATGCCCATGCCCTGTGCACGGGCGCCACTTTCGCGGCAGGGCTGCAGCAGGCATTTCGCATGGATTCGATGTCCAAACCCTTGCACGCGGGCCGTGCTGCCGAAGCGGGAATTCTCGCCGCGCAAGCAGCCCAGGCGGGCGTGACCGGGTCACTTGATGTGATCGACGGCGAATCCGGCATCGGCCGTGCCATGAGCAATGGTCCCGACTGGAGCCAGGCCGTTGCAACACTGGGTCACGAATTCCACATTACCCGCATGACGTTCAAGAACCATGCTTGCTGTGGCCACACCTTCGCACCGATTGATGGCGCACTGGCCCTGCATGCCCAACTGGCGGTGGCGGCAACCGACATTGAGCGTATCCGCATCGCAACCTACGCGCCCGCGCTAGAGGTGGCAGGCAATGCGCATCCTTCCACGGCAGCCGAAGCGCGCTTCAGCATCCCTTACGTCGTGGCGACGGCATTGATTCATGGCAGCGTCCGCCTGGCTGCATTTGATTCTCAGCGTCTTGAGGATCCACGGATTCGGGAGCTCATGGCCCGCATCGAACTGACGGTGGACTCCGCATTGGACGCAGGCTTTCCGGGTCAACGCGCGGCGCGGGTGACGATCGAGACGCGTGATGGCAGGCAAGGTGAGTATCTGCAGCCCACACGCAAGGGCGATCCGGAGCAGCCGCTCACGGACACCGATCTCAACGAAAAATTTCTGGAACTCGTTCAGCCCGTGCTTGGCGATACAAATGCGAAGGCATTGTTGGCGCGGGTGTGGATGCTGGAGTCAGCGCTCGATCTGCGTCTGCTCTGAGGCCGGTATCGGCGCAAGCACCTATTTCGAAAAGTGCCCTACGCGCCCTTCATCGGGGCCATGCCGGCGCAGGTGGCCAGCAGCCAGTCCCGGAACACGCTGACCTTGCGTGATTCCCGCTGCAGCTTGGGGCGAACGAGGTAATAGGCTTTGTCACTGTGTATCGGCCGGTCAAAGGGCCGTACCAGTTGGCCCGCACTAAACTCGTGCGCCAGCAGGGCGTTCTGTCCGATGGCCATCCCCAAGCCTTCAATGGCAGCCTGCCAGGTTAGAACCGAACTGCTGAAGATCATCTGCTCCGTGTCCCGGGCCAGCTCGGTCATCTGTGTGGCGCTCAGCCAGTCCTCCCAGTCGGAGCTTCGGTAGTGCGAGATCAGCAGACGCTGGCGTAGCAGCGATTCCGGGTATTTGCGATTGGGCGCATGCTGTGCCAGGTACTGCGGTGAGCACACGGGCTCAATCTGGTCGAAAAACAACAGGTCGGTCTGGACGCGAGGCCAGTTTCCGTCACCAAACTGGATTGCCACATCCACCGGGTCGCGATCGAAATCCACGTCAGGTACGGCATTGCTGATACGTACCTCGATATGGGGGTGCAGTTGGCGAAACTCGCCCAGCCGCGGAATCAGCCACTTCGCAGCAAAGGTGGTGTAAGTCCGCACCTTCAAGGCGCCCTGGCTGGTTCCCTTGATAAGGTTCTCGGTCGCATCGGCAATGCTTTTGAACGCTGGAACGACTTGCTCGGCATACGAATGACCTGCTCGGGTTAGAGCAACACCATGGCGCTCACGTCGAAACAGCTCTACGCCCAAGTAAGTTTCGAGTACGCCAATCTGGCGGCTCACTGCGGATTGGGTTACATGCAACTCGTGCGCGGCCATCGTAAGATTTTCCGTACGTGCCACGACCTCGAATACACGCAAGGGATTCAATGGTGGGATTCGTCGTGCCATTCAGGGAGTTTAGCGACAGCAGATTTAGGAATGACTTTTTATTCTATCTGGATGCCCAATTCGCAACGCCTTGACCGGCTTCGATACAGATAGATTCTGCAAAGCTTGCTGGATATCCAGGAAGCCGACATTGGCCAATACCGGCTTCCGCTGCATTGCAGACGATCAAGGAGTGGCCGCGACCATCTGAAAGAGACGGGAGCGGGTCTACAGAAATTCAAATTGCCTCCCCAATACCCGACATTAGAAACAGCGAACCGACGGTCTGCAATGATGCATTGCTTTCGACCAAAGGGGCACTGGCAATCAGTTGCTATTCGTCCCCAATTCAGTAGCCCTTTTAACCAAATTAGGCAATAAAAGGTCTAGTAACGTCGGGGCGATTCACAGGGTTGAACATGTGGCGTGCGTTATCTGCGATGACTCCGGCCACAAACCCAAACAGCGAGGGTGGAAAATCGTGGCCCATTCCCTCGACGATGAGTAGTTTGGCTCCTTTAATATTGGCCGCCGTGTCCTTCCCCGCTTCCGGGGAACTAGTGGGTCGTCTGACCCATGCAACACAAGCGTCGGAGCACTTATGTTGGCTAGTCGTGATCTTAAGTCACCGGTTGCTGCGATGGCGGCGATGTGTCGCCAAAACCCGCTTGGGTTGTATGCTCGTTTGACTTCGGCCAAGGCTTGATCTCGTTGAGCGGATTCGTCGAATGAATAGCCTCGCCCGGCAATCACTTGAGAAAAGGCAACGCAATGTGTGAGATAGCCCTGTTCGTCTTTCAAAGGATGTGGCGCGGGCGAAGTCATCGCCGCCATCACTGCAGGGCTGGCCTGCGGCAGATCACGGTTGCCAGTGCTCGACATAATGGAAACCAGAGATAGAACGCGTTCAGCATGCTCGCTGGCCAACAGTTGTGCAATCATGCCGCCCATTGATCTCCCAACCACGTGCGCTCGTTTGATCATCAACGAATCGAGAAGTCCTACAGCGTCGTTCGCCATATCGAACAGCGTATAAGGCACATTGGGCGTTTCGCCGCGAGAGACTGCATCGGCAATTGCCGCAAGATCTGGCATCGACGCGCTATCGAAGTGAGTTGAAAGGCCAGCGTCGCGATTGTCAAAGCGAATCACGCGGTAGCCTTGTTCTGCCAATATCCGGCAAAACGTTTCGCTCCAGCGAGTCATCTGCGTACCCAGACCGGAAATCAGCAGAACAGCTTCTGCCTCGTTATTGCCAAAACAATCGTATTCAATTTCAATTCCGTTCGCTTTAGCCTTGGGCATGGCGTGTGGTCCTTAAATGTTCTTGTGTCGCGCGTCTTTTGGGAGCGCTCCGAAATTTCGTTTGGCCGGCTTCACTACAGCACCACGGATGCACCGCCAGGCTGTGCAAGTCGCCGAGTACCCAGCAAATCGTCGCGATAGCGTTGCTCATGAGATTGCCAAGCTTGGCGTGCGTGCAAGCGTTACCAATGCTGCGGACACCATCTCAACCGCTGCGGGGGCAATTGATTCGACGGCTTCCGTGCAAATGCTATCGGCAGTCTCGCGTGCGGCGTTCACCAGCACACGCCCAGCTGGGCGAAGCACGGCCTGACGAAATCCATTCGCACCCTCGCGCACCACGAGGCCTATCTTCTCGAGCAAGATCAACTGACGCAGCACAGCCGATTGAGGCTGACCAAGCGGACGCACGAGTTCCGGAATGCTGACCCGACCACCGTCCGCTTGCGCGAGCAAATTTAGTAGCGCAAAGTCATTGAAACTGATGCCATGATGTAGGCCCAACTCGTCGTCAAGCTTGAGTTGCAGGCTGGCGTGGGCACGGTGTAGCGCCAAACAGAAGCCGAGATTCGTGTTCATCGAGGTTGGCTCCTCGGATCGCCGTAGCCGAGTTCGCCGAGGCAAGGGATTTCCTGGCGCCACAGGCTAACCAGCATTTCCAATTCTCGTGTGACATTGAACGCTGGATCTTCGCTGGGTTTGACCATGTCGAGTACGTCGAAGAGAAAGTTGGTCTCGCCGTGCTCGACCCAGTCCTGCGCAAGCCTCGCATTGCGATGCAGTCCATGCTGCAGTTCAAAACGATGCCGGTTGAGTGTGCCCTGAACGTTCGTACTTCCTGCAACCAACGCCCTGCCCGTGATCTGGTTACGGATCGCATAGACACCGGCTCGGGTTTTCGTCTCCAGATACTGGCGTTTCAGCGTTTTTTTGTCTGTCATCATCAATCCTCTTTGTCTCAAATGAGTCACGGCGCAAGCGATGGCACTTCTGTCAGCAGCAGCGAGTAAGCTAGGTACCTGACGTAATCGCGAACGTCGGACGGCCAAGTTTCGGTCTGTTGACGGAACTTTGCCGCGTCGTTCGCGAACAGCGCACGCGAGGCCTCTTCAAAGCCAGCCATATCACCAGCCATGGCTGACATGAAGTGGTAAGCACATTCGCTCGCCCGGCGTTGCCGGTCTCGGTCCACGTTGGCCCGGCGTGCCTCATCAACCAGTTTCCGCAAGGTCACCGATGCACCGCCTGGCTGTGCAGCCAACCAGTCCCAGTGGCGCGGCAGTAGCGTGACTTCTCGCGCGACAACCCCAAGCTTTGGCCGGCCACGGCCACGTGGCTCACCAGATTCCTCGGAATTGATCAGTGCAGATTCGTTTCCTTGAAGCTGGTACCCCTCTGGAGGCAGACGTGCCAACATCTCGGCATCGCTTCCTCGAATGTCAATTTCGACAACTTGGCCAGTCTGGTCGCAGAAGGTCAGCAGCGGACTGGGTACGCCGGACGCCAGAACATGTTTCACCGCCAATGCATTGACCGGCAAGCTGCCAGAGGCGATGCGCTTGTGGCCGTTGAAGCTGGTATAGGAAGGAGTAGCGGTATCAATCACAGTGAGATCGGTCTTGAATTGGATGAGCGAATAATACCCGGGTTAAATTTATGCGTCAATAATACCCGGGTGAAAATTGGCCATCGTGCTTCTGTGACTGGCGCATCGGTACTGCCAAGACCCCTGTCTTGCTCGACAACACCGAAGTGGATCAACTTCATGCGCCAATTCGGTTAGCGCCCACCGGAGGATTCCGCTTCACCCGTTAGCCAGTGCGCTACGGCAGTCTTGCCGACTCCGTTGTGTCTGACCAAACCAATGTGTCGTAGATAGAGAACCTCGTTGAGATAGGAGAACTGCGCTTTACCGCCGCACCTAATGTCACGAACGACTTCAGTCCTGAAAGAAAATTGGCAACCCGAAAGCTGTCACCGATGAAAGGCCGCAAGCGCTTGCTTTGCGGAAGTTTTCGGCAACAACTTGAAAGACGGCTTCGGGCCCGGTACTGCCGTTCGACTTAACGGCGCCGACGAACGCTTCGCAGCGGTAGCAGTCGATTGAGACTGAGGCTTGAGTGGCTGCGATGGGGCCAGGAGCAGACATTGCACGAGACACTTCGTGTTCACCCCGTCGAAACTCGTCTCCCCCAAAAGCCACAGCCCCGTAGCTGAAAGCACGACAATGGCCACACCCAGCGCCGTCAGCACCATCTTGACGCCGAGCCCGCCGGTTGCGGTCATGTGCAAGCGCGTCAGCTAGGTTCACTGAGTGTCGGTCGCAGCCGTTCCGGTGGATAGCCAATGCCCCCTCGGTTCGCCGCTGTCCCCATCGAACTAAACAAGGGTGCGCGAATACCGGTCTCCGGCATCGCGGTACCGGCCACGACTGGCGTCGTAAAACATCCAGTCTTCACGCAAAACCTGTACCGGCAAGGCTCGCATGAGCTGCCGCTGCCGCGCGAGCGCCAGCGGCCAGTCGAGTGCCGGACGCATGCGTGGCACGTCCAGCACAGTGCGGAGAACCTGTCGGCTTGGTGCGCAAAGACCGTGTGGATGTCGCACTTTGGGCCCCGCTAGCAGCTTGTGGGCACCCCTTGGCTTTCGAGGGCTTTAACAATTCCGTCTTTAATTCGAGAGTAATTGTTCCCTTTGCGCGCCGCCCCAATCGCCATCAGCTGCTTGCTACTAAATTTAATATCGCGATTTTTGTGTGACAGCCTTCGTAAGAGGAGCGCAAATAACGATTTTCCGCGAAGAATCACATGGTATTGAGTTGATATCTCATCCAAGAACACTGCCGGATACTCCTCCCCCTCTTGCAATACGAGCTGCTGATTCAAATGATCAGGGTCGTCCAACACCTTCCCAGGATGAGTCCTGAACGAATGTTCAGTCTCGCCTTTTAAATGTCGGCTAACTGCCAAGGCATACCATCTCAAAAACTGCGACAATTCACTTTTGAAGATAGCTCGCTCACCATGCGTAAGAAACTCTTCGAGCTCGCCATCACTATACAGATCATTCTCTACAGAATATCCACCTGAGCATACCAGCCCTTCATCGTGGACATCTGACGATGGAGGAACATGCACCCACAAATCGTTGTCGACAACAAACACGACGGCAGTCGATACAGGGCTCTCTTTTTAATCGCCGCCGCATTTCCAGAACAGAATATTTATTTCCGGCAGGCAGCATATCGACACCATACTCTGCCAACTCCTGCTCTATGGCTCGGTAGAAGATAATATCGTCTTTACCTTCAACAAGCACAGTTGGTAGAGAGGATCGTTTCAGCAGCTCAAATAATTCATCAATAGTCGGATGAGCTTTATCATTGGACATTATTAATCCCCCCGATCCTCACCGACAATCAATTCTTTGTCAGGATATTTCCCATATATAAAGGGGGAATGCGTTGCAAAAACAAACTGATTTCCAGAATTTTGTGACTCTAAAATGGAAACAAGACGCCGCTGCCAATCCACATGCAGACTGAGTTCGGGCTCATCAATGAAAACGACAGTGTTTTTATGGAACGCGTTGTAGCAAATAAAGCTGAGCATTTGCTTCTCCCCTGCCGAGAGCGCATCGCTATTAATTGCTGCCGCTGCGTCACCGAAACTTAGCCTACGGCCAAAAGAGATACCGGCGTGTTTAAAGAGCTTTTCAACCAAGCCGCGAACCGCAGTAAATGGCTGCAATACATCGGCTCGGTATGCCTCAATCTTCTCAATCTCACTTCTTGTTTCCGAAAGCAACGCGTCGGCATTATGACCGACACTTTGAGTATTTTCATATTGCCGAATTTTGTTTATAACTCGGCTCGTCACATTTTCCTGGAATGCATTAACATCATCAGACAAACTAGCATATTGTTTCAAAAGCAAACCGACAATGTCTTGACTTGATATTGCCGAAACGAACGTGTGCTCTTTGTTCGACAATTTGCGCGATATGGAAGCCAACGATGTGTCAATATCCGCTTCAACTCTACCGCCAGGCCGTACCCTACTAGGAGGACCGACACTCATAGAGAACCCGCCTTCTATCCGCCGAAACGTCGGAAAAAAAAGAGAAGAACCACGCGAAATCAAATATGGTGCAGCCTTATCCTCTGCAGCCTCAGCAAAACTTACGTCATCCGGGTCTTCATCTTCAAAAATATAAATCTCACCATTAACATCAAGCTCAACTTTGCATGTCGCAGCACCCGTACGGGTTACAGTGCAAATGTATTCGGATGTTGTGATTGAGCATGCCTTAAAGTTCACTTCATTTAAGGCTAGAAGGATATTTCCACTCATGATTGACCAAATCAATTTTATGAGTGTTGTTTTGCCAGACCCGTTTCTCCCCGTAACAAGGTTCAGGTCAGCGTTGAAATGATAGGTCTCGGTGGAGTTTTTCCCAAACAAACCGGAGACGGTTACCTGCTTGATGAGCATCATGTGCCTCTTGAGTGCGTCTACCAAATGCAACGACTTGTTGCAAGGCGCGATGATAACCTCAGTTGTACGCGCCCACTGATAACTCGCGTGCGAGCCTCTGCCGGAAGCCGGTAAAACAATGAGGTGGCCGCCCTTCGCTAACTCCGCTAGCACGCGTGCAACTGCCTTGCGGAGGGCTGCGTTACTACGACTATCAGCATTGCTTCCGCTCACATACCTTACGTGTTGCTTCATCCGAACTGAACGTCTCGGAAAAGCAGCCATCGGGTCAATCACTTCAGTAGCAGAGCGTACTAAGGGCCTCCTGGACGCGGTTGGCCGCTCGGACGCCGTCCCGATGACAACCCAGGACTTTCCGACCTTAACCTGTAAGAGCGCGTCCATTTACGTGCGCATCGCAAAGCGTGAATGGGCAGGCTATGCGACGTTGTATTCACAACGAACCAGTTTCAGTCACTCGGACTAAGCACCAGCTGCTGCTTATTAAATGGAAGTTATGAGGTTCAAAGTCAAGTGCTGCCGAACGGCCGCTTTGGGCCAGAGCTGCCGTCTGATTGTCTCCGCTGAACGTCGGCAACCAGCCTGAAGCGTTCGGCCGACCCGCCGCATCGAAAGTCAGCTCCTGGCCGCATTCTGCCGCACGCGCCGGCTCCAGCGGGCCCGAAGCGATAGTTGCCTCTGCTCCGAAGCGGACTTTCGGTGCTCAACACCAGCGAGGTGGTCAGCGGTTACCGGAATGGTAGTCAATGATTACCAGCATCTGCAGTTGCGGGCCTTCCTGCCGGCCATGCTTGGATGGCCAGAAGCGCAATGGCAAACCGCTGGGAACTACATGGACGAGGCGACGGCGAAAATGCGAGCAGACGCTCTCGCAAAAAGTAGCTGGTTCTCCCGGCATGCGACATCCTGGATCATCGATGGCGAGTCGTATACACAGCGCACACTGGACATCGTTGAGCCCAACCCGCTGAGCGTGATAGGCCCCGCCCGGACTGTGTCGGACAGCGAATTGACTAGGCGTTTGAAGGTCGGCTTCGGGGTCAAGCTAACAGCCAGTATGGGCTGAGGGGAAGTTGGTTCTTCTCTGAAGCCGACATTCAGTGCTCAACATTAGCGAAGTGGTCAGCTTTTGCCGGAATGATGGTCAATGATTACCAGCATCTGCACCTATGAGGAGAAGGGCGGTCGGCCATTGGATGCGATAAAGAAAACCAAGGGTGCGACGAGGTGATCCTTCACTACTGCGCGCCGGGCTCCTGAAAGCGGCATCGCATATTCGGTACAGCAGCGGTACAGTCATCATGTTTGGGCGACTTCGTTTAACTACGCTAAGTTGTTGTCCCGTAAGTACTTTTAGCTTTTCTTGGTTACGGTCGTGAATGCTCGACTTCACTAGGCACTGTTCTTGAAGGGCAAACTCATAATCCTTTGGTCGAGTGTTCAAGTCACTCACGCCCTACCACCCACCTTAACTACAGTTTGCTATAAAAGTTATAGCAAAACGTCCGCAAGTAACCGCACCTGTTCCGCAATTCAACGGATCGGGCGCACTTTCCGGCCCACTTTGTGCCGGAATAACCCGCCGTCATTGCCTCCGTGGCATGCCCCAGAATCGCCTGCGCGGCCTTGCTTCCTGCTTATTCGTCTGTTGCCGTGGCCACTTTGGCGCGGTGTGCATGCATCCGGCCCATGGCTGAGGGCCCGGGCAGGGCTGGCTCGGGCGCCCACGCGCTTCACGTCGGTTCAAGCGCCGCGCATGTCTAGATCAAGAACTGCTCGGCCAGGCGACTCCAGAAAGCCGCGCCCACCGTGAGGTTCGCGTCATCAAAGTCGTAGCTCGGGTTGTGCAGCCCTCGGCCACCTTCGGACGGCCCATTGCCGATGCGAATTAGCGCGCCGGGGCAAGCCTGCAGCATGTATGCGAAGTCCTCACTACCCATCATGCGCGGAAACTCGATTGTCACGTGGTCCTTGCCAACCAGCTCGGTCGCCACGCTTCCAGCCAGCGCCACGGCATCGGCGGCATTTTCGACAACCGGATAACCCTCGACATAGCTGATCTCGGCCTTGGCGCCGAATGACTCCGCGGTCGAATTCACGAGCGTGCAAATGCGTTCCTTCAGCAGAGCGCGGACTGCCGCGCTGAAAGAACGCACGCTGATGCCGATCTCCGCCTCTGTCGGGATCACGTTCAGCGCGTCGCCCGAGCGCAGCCGTCCGACGGTGACCACCGCCGATTCGTTGGGGTCCACATTGCGTGACACAACGGTCTGCAGCGCCATCACGATGGCCGCCGAAGCCACGAGCGGGTCGACTGCCAAGTGCGGCCGCGCCGCGTGACCGCCCACGCCGATGATCTTGATGAAGACCCGGTCGCCCGCCGCCAGGAAGGGGCCGGTGCGCATCAGGAAGTCGCCCTGCGGCGCGCCCGGGTGGTTGTGCATGGCGAACACCCTGTCGCAAGGAAAGCGCTCGAAGAGCCCGTCGGCCACCATGGCCTTGGCACCGCTGTCGAAGCCGCGTTCCTCGGCCGGCTGAAAGATCAGGTTCAGCGTGCCGGAAAACCTGCGCGTGGCCGCGAGATGTTTGGCGGCGCCGAGCAGCATCGCCGTATGGCCATCATGTCCGCAGGCATGCATCACGCCGGGAATTATGCTGGCATAAGACAGGCCCGTTTTCTCGTGAATAGGCAGGGCATCCATGTCGGCGCGCAGGCCGAGACGCTTGCCGCCTTCGCCGCTGCGCAGTTGTCCCACCAGGCCGGTTCCGCCTATGCCACGTGTGACCTCATAACCCCATTCGCTCAGCTTGCCTGCGACCAGTTCGGCGGTCTCGTGTTCGGCGAAAGCCAGCTCGGGGTGTTGGTGGATGTGTTGCCGCAAGCCGGCCAATTCCTTGTGCAAGGGCGCAAGGTCATCGACCTGGGTGAGCGCGCCGGGCGGCATCAGTTGGACTCCAGGGAGATCTTGTTTTCCTTGGCAATGCGCTGATAGAACTTGATACGTTCGCCGATTTCCTTGCGATAGGCTGCGGGCGTCAGGTCCTCGGGAACCATCATGCCCTTGTCGGCCCGAAACCGCCCGGGTCGCTGGGTCAGTGAGGATCTTGCGTACTTCGATGTAGAGCTTTTGCACGATGGCATCGGGCGTCTTGGCAGGCGCGGCCAGGCCGGTCCAGGAGGTAAGGTTCAGATCGGGCAGTTTGAGTTCTGCAAAGGTTGGGACCTCCGGCAGTTGCGGCATGCGGGCGGGTGCGGCCACCGCCAGTGCGCGCAGCTTCCCGTTGCGGATATAGCCCAGGTTTGACGACAGGTTGTTCCATGTGAGCTGCACCTGTCCGCTCAACAGGTCCGTCAAGGCCACGCCTGAGCCGCGATAGGGCACATGGTTCATCGGAAGGCCGGCCTGGTTCTTCAGTAGTTCCATGCTCAGGTGAGACACGGAACCGATGCCCGCGCTGGCGTAGTTGAGCGCGCGCGGGTTGGCGCGGCCGTACTTCACCAGTTCCTCAAAGCTGCGCACAGGCAGGTCGGCGTTGACCAGCAGCACGTTGGCCAGTCGATCGAACAGTGTGATGGGCGCGAAGTCGTTGATGGCGTCGTAGGGCAGCTTGGGGTTCATCGCCGGATTGACCACGTGGGTGCTCTGCGAGGTCACGATGAGGGTGTAGCCATCCGGCGCAGCCTTGGCGACGTAGGTCGAACCGATGGCACCGCCCGCGCCTCCGCGGTTGTCGACGATCACCGGCTGGCCCAGCGCGCGGCTGAGCCGCTCGGCCATCAGGCGGCCGGAGTTGTCGACAGATCCTCCCGGTGTGAATGGCACGACCAGGGTGACCGGGCGGGTGGGATACGGTTTGTCGACGGACCACGCGGGCAGGCCTAGACCGGCCAAAGTTGCTGCTGCAGTGGATTGGAGAAAATGGCGGCGGTCGAGTGTCATGGTTCAGAGAAAGGAAGTGACGGGGTGGCCGAAGGTTATCGCCGCCCATCACGCGTAGCAAACGACAAAATCGTCGATCGTAATGACATAATGTAATTACCCCATGAAGCTGCAATCCCCTTCGCTGATCGAACTGCATGCCTTCCTCGCCGTCTGTCGGCTTGGCAGTTTCCGTCAGGCGGCTGAGGTTCTGTGCGTCACGCCGGCAGCGGTCAGCCGAGCGGTAGAGCGCCTCGAGCAGCATCTTGAAAATTGCCGCTTGTTCGAGCGATCGCCGCAGGGCGTGACATTGACCGAACAGGGACGTCAGTTGCGTGATCTGACTGAACGTCATGTCACGGCGCTGGAAGCAGCGGCCGTGACGTTTCGACGGCCCCGGACGCCCGGCAAGTTGCGTGTGAGCGTCGCACCTACCTTGGGCTCCAAATGGCTGGTTCCGCGCCTGCCTCGTTTTCAGGCCCTGTACCCGGGCCTGGAAATCGAGATGCGCCAGTTTCACCACGACGAGGATTTCAACCGCGACGACGTGGACGTCTGGATCGACTTGAAGCGACCGCGACACCGCTGGCCGGCGCGCCTGCAGGTCGTCTATCTGTTGGGGCGGGAGATCGTGCCAGTCTGCGCACCGGGCGTGTTGCCGCGCCTGAAACATCCGAGCGACCTGGCGCGCGAAGTACTGCTCTACCATACGAATTTTCCGGACAATTGGGCGCGCTGCTTCAACGCCGCCGGACTCGGTAGCGAACCTAAACTGGGCCTGGGTTACGAACTCGCATTGAATTTGATCTTCGCGGCGAAAGAGGGGATGGGTATTGCGGTCATCCAGCCGTGCATGATCGAGCGTGAGCTGGAAAACGGCGAATTGGTCATTCCGTTTGCCCTGTCGGTTTCGACAGGCCGTGGCTATTTCCTGTGTTACGACCGGCAGCAACTGATCGGCGCGGAACAACGGGCTTTTGTGCAGTGGATACAGGATGAGGCGCGGCAGTCGATCAATGCCGATCCGGTGTCAAAGGCTGTTGTTTGATTTTTCGCAGCGGAGGCTCCGTCCGGGGCGATACGGCCCCCTACTGTTGTAGTGACTGACCTAAGTGGGGTTCCACCATCGGCCGCCACACGCATAGGGTTGCCTGCTCTGTATATCTTCATGCGCTTATGTCGCCTAGAGCTGTCTCGCAACAATTGAGGAACACCCACCTTGTTTCCGCCATTCCCCAAAACTGCGCTAAGTTACCGTCAACAAAATACTTTTTGCTTTTATTGGCTGCGGTGCCCTTTATCGGCCCGTACCGAGCACCCACTCTTAACGGGGAACTTATAGTCCTTTGATCGAGTGTTTAAGCTACTCACGTACTACCACCCATAAAAGTAGGCTATAATTCGAGGCTTAGCGGCTGTAGCTCAGTTGGATAGAGTACTTGGCTACGAACCAAGGGGTCGTGGGTTCAATTCCTGCCAGCCGCACCAAACGATAGCCCTAGAACTGAAAGGTTCTAGGGCTTTTTCGTTAGGATGTCCTGATTTATTCTTGCAGGCTCATCATGAGCAAAGCTTTCACCAAAGAAACCGACACGGACGAAGACGACGATCTGGCTTTGCCAGCGCTTCCGGCCGGCGGCAAAAACTACATCACGCCCCTGGGTTACGCCCGGCTCAAGGCGGAACTCCTTGACCTGATCGACAACGAACGTCCCAAGATGGTGGAAATCGTCCACTGGGCGGCCAGCAACGGCGATCGCTCGGAGAACGGGGACTACCACTATGGGAAAAAACGCCTGCGTGAGATCGACAGGCGCATCCGGTTTTTGACCAAGCGGCTTGAGATTGCGGAAATTTCAGACCCCGCTGTGCATCATGGCCTTGATCAGGTGTTTTTCGGCGCCACGGTGACTTATGTCGATGAGGGCGGCGTCGAGCAGACCGTGACCATTCTTGGCATCGACGAAGCGGACAGCGCCTTGAACCAGGTCAGCTGGATCTCTCCCATTGCGCGCGCGCTGCTCAAGGCGCGGGTCGGTGACGAGGTGAAACTGGCCACGCCTGCGGGTGTGAAAGAGATCGAGGTGTTGCAGGTGATTTACCCCGCGCCACCGGGGCTGGCCTGAGGTTTCTAGACGCCAGGTTTGGCGCGCTGGACCCGCAAAACCGACGGTGTCCGTTTAACCACTCGCATGACTGAGGCCAGATGAATGCGGTCACGCACCGCCACGCCGAAACGCAGGTCGGTGGCATCCTGTGCAGCTTCCTGAGCCATGTCCACCTGGGTGATGTCGGCTTCTGCGCTGGCCAGCGCGGAGGCAACCCGTGCCAGTACCCCTTTACCGTTGGAGACGGTCACCAGCAAGCCGGTTTCAAAGGTTCGCGTCGGTTCGTCCGACCAGTCGACGGCGATAAAACGTTCGCTGTCGCGGTGTTGCAGTTTTTTGGCGACCGTGCAGTCGTCGGTGTGAACCACCAGGCCTTCGCCGCGGCCCAGGTAGCCAACAATCCCGTCGCCCGGAATCGGTCGACAGCAGGTGGCGAATTTCACCGACGCGCCTTCGCTGCCGTCAAGCACCAGCGCGCCCTGTGAGATGGATTCGTGAGCGGTGTATCGCTCGCGGCTCATCAGCAGGGGGTCGGGTTTTTCGCCGGTTTCGGCCAGCAGGCTGACGATGCGTTTGGCCACCATGCTGGCGATGCGTTTGCCCAGTCCGATATCGGTGAGCAGGTCCGCGCGCGAACGGTTGCCGGAAAAACGCAGTATTTTTTCCCAGAGAACGTGGTTCGCTTCGTCGTCATTGGGCAGGCGTTCTATGCCTTCGGCACGCAAGGCCTGCGCCAGCATTTTTTCGCCCAGATCCTGCGACTCGGTCAGCGCCATGGTTTTGAGGTGATGGCGAATTTTCGAGCGCGCCTTGCCGGTGCGTACAAAACCCAGCCAGGCCGGGTTGGGGCTGGAGACCGAGGCGGTGATGATCTCGATCACGTCGCCGTTGCGTAACTCGGAACGCAGCGGCACCTGCTCGCCGTTGACCTTGGCGGCGACGGCGCGGTGTCCCACGTCGCTGTGAATGGCATAGGCAAAATCGACAATCGTTGCACCGCGCGGCATGGCCATGATCTGGCTTTTCGGCGTGAACACATACACGGCATCGGGAAACAGGTCGATCTTGACATGGTCCCAGAACTCGGCGGCGTCGCGTGTCTCGTGCTGGATGTCCAGCAGGGATTGCAGCCATTGCGTGCCCAAGCGCTGCGACGCATCGCTCTCCGGATCGGTGGCCTTGTACAACCAGTGTGCGGCGACACCGGATTCCGCCACGATATGCATGGCCTCGGTGCGTATCTGAAACTCGATGCTGGTACCGAACGGGCCTACCAGCGTCGTGTGCAGCGACTGGTAGCCGTTGATCTTGGGAATCGCAATGTAGTCCTTGAATTTTCCGGGCAGAGGCTTGTACAGCTGGTGCAAGACCCCCAGCGCGGTGTAACACCCGGTGACGCCGCCGACGATGATGCGAAAGCCGTAAATATCGGTCACCTGGGCAAAAGACAGGTGTTTTTCGTCCATCTTGCGGTAGATCGAATACAGGGCCTTTTCGCGGCCGTAGATGTGCACCTGAATGTCTGCGCCCGCAAAGGCCGCTTCCACCTCGGACTGGACGCGTTTGATGACATCGCGCCGGCGCCCGCGGGCCCGCGTCAGGGCCTTGGTCAGCGTGGCATAACGCCAGGGGTACAAATGCTGGAAGGCCAGGTCCTGGAGTTCGCGGTAGGTGGAGTTCAGGCCCAGGCGGTGGGCAATCGGCGCGTAGATGTCCAGTGTCTCGCGCGAAATGCGCGTCCACTTGCTGCGCGGCACATCGCTGAGCGTGCGCATGTTGTGGCTGCGGTCCGCCAGCTTGATGAGAATGACACGCACATCGCGCGCCATCGCCAGTAGCATCTTGCGGAAAGATTCCGCCTGATTTTCTTCGCGGGTATTGAACTCCAGCTTTTCCAGCTTGGTCAGGCCATCCACCAACTCGGCGACCGGGGCGCCAAACCGCTCGATCAGTTCCGGCTTGGTGACGCCGCAGTCCTCGATCGCGTCATGCAGCAGCGCGGCCATCAGGGCTTGCGCATCCAGCTTCCACTCGGCGCATTGCTGGGCCACGGCGATCGGGTGGGTGATATAGGCAGGCCGCCGTTGCGCATCTGGCCCAGATGTGCTTCGTCGGCAAAACGGTAGGCGCGCCGGACGTTGTCGACGTCCTCGGCGCTCATGTAGTCGAGTTTGGCTGTCAGTACAGCAAAACTTGCCGCAGCCGCGTTGACGGCCGCCGGGGTCGATTTGGTGTTTGCAGCAGGGGAAACCAGGGCGCTCATGCCTTAAATGTATCGTGGCGCCGAGAAAACATACAAAACACGGGTTTTAGGCTTGTTGGCAGAAACAAAAAAGCACCGTCTAGCGGTGCTTTTCAGGGCGTCGGGAATGATCAGTTCGGGACTTTTTTCAGCATTTCCAGGCCGATTTTGCCTTCGGCGATTTCGCGCAAAGCGGTCACGCCAGGCTTGTTTTTGCTTTCGATTTTGGGGGCGTGACCTTGGCTGAGCATGCGGGCGCGGTAGGTGGCAGCCAGAACCAGCTGGAAGCGGTTGGGGATTTTTTCCAGGCAGTCTTCAACAGTAATGCGGGCCATGAGAATCTCCGGTTTAAATGGGAATAGCGGGATAGCGGAAAGAGGGCGGCAAGCTAGGCGATGTGCAGGGCTTTGAAGGTCTCGGCACGGGCACGTCGTTGTGCCGCAAACTTGAGCCGCTGGGCATGAACAATGGTTTTCATGTCAAAAACCGCTCGCTCAAATAACTCGTTGATTATAACGAAGTCGAATTCATGCGTTTGTGCCATCTCGATGGCCGCATTTTTCAGGCGCAATTCAATCACTTCGGGCGCGTCTTCACCGCGCCGCTCCAGCCGCGCGCGCAACTCTTCCCAGCTGGGCGGCAGGATAAAGATCAGGACCGCGTTGCTGAAGATACGCTTGATGTTGATGGCGCCCTGGAAGTCGATTTCCAGGATCACATCGGCGCCGGTCGCCACACGCTCCTCGATGGTTTGCCGCGAGGTACCGTAACGCTGGCCGTGCACATGGGCCCATTCGAGGAAAGAATCGCGCAGCACCATGCCGTCGAATTCTTCCGGCGAGATAAAAAAGTACTCGCGGCCGTGTTTTTCCTGTCCGCGGGGAGCACGCGTGGTGTGCGAGACCGCTGGCTGCACTTGCGAGTCCAGCTCCATCAGGGCCTTGACTAGGCTGGATTTTCCAGCGCCACTGGGTGCGGCGACAACAAACAGATTTCCGGGGTAGTCCATAGCGACGGGTTGTGAGGGTTGTAAATTCAATGCCGGGGGCAAACGTTATTCGATGTTCTGGACCTGCTCGCGGATCTGCTCGATCAGCACTTTCATGTCCACAGAGACATGGGTGAGTTCCAGCGAGCCCGACTTGGAGCCCAGGGTATTGGCTTCGCGGTGCAGTTCCTGGATCAGAAAATCCAGGCGTTTGCCCATTTCACCGCCGCCGGCCAGCAGGCGGTCGATTTCGTCCAGGTGGGACGACAGCCGCGTGATTTCTTCCGCGACGTCGATGCGTATCGCAAACGAGGTGGCTTCTGTCAGGGCTCTGTCCTGTGCCGCTTCCGGCAGGGTGCTGCCATCGCTGAGTGCCATGGCCTCTTTCCAGCGCTCCATGAAGCGGGCTTTTTGTTGTTCGACCAGTTTGGGGACCATGGGCACCGCCGAGGCCGCCAGCACCCGCAACTGGGCGGTGTGGCCCAACAGCATCTGCGCCAGCCGGCCGCCTTCGCGTTCCCGGGCTGCCAGCAGCTCCTTGAGGGCTTTTTTTGCCAGCTTGAGCAGTTCTTCGCTGTAATCGTGTGTGGTTTTGTCCTCACCGCCTGCAAGCCGCAAAATATCGGCGACGCTCAGGGCCCGGGCGTTGGGCAGCCAGGATTTCACCGTGTCTTCCAGGGAGCCCAGGCGCTGCAGCGTGGCCGCCGCCGGGGCGCGCAGGTTGCTGCCGGAACTGCTCTCCAGCGATACGCGCATTTCAACTTTGCCGCGCTTGAGCTTGCCGGTCAGTAGCTCGCGCAGTGCCGGCTCGGTCTGCCGCAGTTCGTCGGGCAGGCGAAAGGCCAGGTCCAGAAAACGGCTGTTGACCGAGCGTATTTCGACCCCGAGGCGCGCGTTGCTGTCTGTGCTGGCGTCTGTCTCCGCGGCCGTTCGTGCTGGACTGGATTGGACGGCTGCATAGCCTGTCATGCTGTAAACTGACATTTAGTAATACGCTTTTCGTAGAGTAAACAGGACTTGGTGATCCCGTCACCTTGCTTCAATCCCGAATTATGTCAAAGGTCAAGCCCGCGCCACTCCCACCCGATACCGTCATTGGCGGCTATCGCGTGGTGCGCAAGCTGTCGGCCGGCGGGTTTGGTGTAGTTTACTTGGCCGTGGACAATGAAGGCCAGCAGGTGGCTATCAAGGAGTACCTGCCATCCTCCCTGGCCAGCCGCCAGCCCGGCGAATTGCTGCCCCAGGTGCAGCCGGAAAAACTGTCCTTGTACCGTCTGGGCCTGAAAAGCTTCTTTGAAGAAGGCCGCTCACTGGCGCAAATCTCACATGCGTCGGTGGTGAGTGTGCTCAATTTCTTCCGTGAAAACGAAACCGTTTACATGGTGATGAACTATCTGGAGGGGGGCACCCTGCAGGATTTCATCATCACGGCGCGCGAACTCAAAAAACAGAAAGTGTTTCGCGAATCGACCATTCGCTCGCTGTTTGATGAGATTCTGCGCGGTTTGCGCATCGTGCACCAGCACAAAATGCTGCACCTGGACATCAAACCAGCCAATATCTTCATTACCGACGACAACAAGGCCGTGATGATCGATTTCGGCGCCGCGCGCGAGGTTTTGAGCAAGGAAGGCAACTTCATCCGGCCCATGTACACGCCTGGTTTTGCCGCACCCGAGATGTACCGCCGCGACTCGTCCATGGGACCGTGGACGGATATTTACGCGATTGGCGCCTGCATTTACGCCACCATGCAGGGGTATCCGCCCAATGACGCGCCGCAGCGCCTGGAAAAGGACCGGTTGTCGCTGGCGCTGTCGCGGCTGCGCGGCGTGTATTCCGACAACCTGATCGAGGTCGTGGAATGGTGTATGTCGCTGGACCCGCTGTCCCGGCCGCAATCGGTGTTTGCCTTGCAAAAAGAACTCAGCCGCGAGGGTGAGCGGCGTTACACCAAACTCACGGTCGGCGAAAAAATGCGCCTGCAGTTTGACAACATGGTGTCAGACACCAAGAAAAGCGCGCGCAAGGCCACCGGCTTTGCGACGAAGTTCAAATGAAATTCTCCGTCTTCCAGGTCAGCCGCAAAGGCGGCCGCGAAAAAAACGAAGACCGCATGGGTTATTGCTACACCCGTGAATCCGGCTTGTTTGTGCTGGCCGACGGCATGGGCGGCCATCCCGAAGGCGAAGTGGCCGCGCAACTGGCGCTGCAAACCATTTCCGCGCTGTACCAGAAGGAAGCCCGGCCGCTGGTCAAGGACGTGACCGGCTTTTTGTCCTCGGCCCTGATGGCCGCGCACCACCAGATCATTCGTTATGCCAGTGAAAAAGGCATGCTGGACACGCCGCGCACGACCATCGTGGCGGCGATTTTGCAGGGCAGCGGTGCCACCTGGGTGCATTGCGGCGATTCGCGCCTGTACGTGGTTCGCGACGGCGAGTTGCTGACCCGCACGCGCGACCACTCCTACCTAGAGCAGCAAAACGCCGGCGTGATCAAACTTGAGCGTATCAACCGCAACATCCTGTTCACCTGCCTGGGCTCACCGTCCAAGCCGGTGTTCGATATTGCCGGCCCGGTGGTCTTGCAACAGGGCGACAAGCTGATGCTCTGCTCCGATGGACTCTGGGGCAGCTTGAGCGACAGCGAAATCGTGCGTCACATGGCGGCCAAAAGCGTGTCCGAGGCGGTGCCCGACATGGTCGAACATGCGCTGCGCAACGGCGGCGAACATGGCGACAATGTCACCGTGCTGGCCATGGAGTGGGAAACGCCGGACGCCTTTGAGTCGACGCGTGGAGTTTCGACCGACAGCATCATGGATGGCGTGTTTGCCTCCACCATCCAGGCCGGCGTGCTCGACAATAGCGTGGAAGACCTGGACGATGCGGCGATTGAACGCTCCATCGCCGAAATCAACGAGGCCATACGCCGCTCTGCGGCCAAAAAAGTCTGATTCGCCTCCCGCTGCTTGTGCGGCTTGCCGGCGCCTGATTTTTTTTGTTTTTGCCATCATTTCTACCTTCGGCGTGTTGTCGCCAGAAAGTCATTCCTCATGAGTTCATTTGAAAGAAGCAGCGCCCGTGCTGCCGACCAGTTGCGTCCCGTGCGTATCACCCGCGCCTACACCGCGTATGCCGAAGGTTCGGTCCTGATCGAGTTCGGCAACACCAAGGTGTTGTGCACGGCCTCGGTGGAAGAAAAAGTCCCGGGCCACAAAAAAGGCAGCGGCGAAGGCTGGGTGACGGCCGAATACGGCATGTTGCCGCGCGCCACCCACACCCGCAGCGACCGCGAAGCGGCGCGCGGCAAACAAAGCGGGCGCACGCAGGAAATCCAGCGCCTGATAGGCCGCTCGATGCGCGCCGTGTTTGACCTGAAAAAACTCGGTGAACGAACTATTCACCTCGATTGCGACGTGATCCAGGCTGACGGCGGCACACGCACGGCCAGTATCACCGGCGCATTTGTTGCGGCACAGGACGCGGTGAACAAGCTGCTGGCCGAGGGCAAACTCAAGGAAACACCCATCCTCGGCCACGTGGCCGCGATTTCCGTGGGCATCGTTCAAGGCACGCCATTGCTGGACCTGGAGTACACCGAAGACGCCGGTTGTGACACCGACATGAACGTGGTCATGACGGGTGCCGGACACTATGTTGAAGTACAGGGCACGGCCGAAGGCGCTGCGTTCTCGCGCAAGGAAATGGACGCCTTGCTGCAACTGGCTGAAAAAGGCATCAGCGAGCTGGTGGTCCTGCAACAGCAATCGCTCCTGAATTAATAGCTGCTTGCGCCCGTAGCTATTGGGCTAGAGCCATATTTTTCTTATGAGAATCGTACTCGCATCAAACAACGCCGGCAAACTGGCCGAACTGCAGGCCATGCTGGCGCCCCTGAACATGACGCTGGTCCGGCAGTCCGAGCTGGGTATTTCCGAGGCCGAAGAGCCTTTTCGCACCTTTGTCGAAAACGCCCTGGCCAAGGCGCGCCATGCGTCGCAGGCCAGCGGCCTGCCGGCGCTGGCCGACGATGCCGGTTTGTGTGTCGATGCCTTTGGCGGCCTGCCGGGGGTGGACACGGCTTATTACGCCACGCAGTTCGGCTATGACAAAGGCGATAACAACAACGTGCGCGCCCTGCTCGAGCAGATGGACAGGATCAGCCACCGCCGCGCCGCGCTGGTCAGCACCCTGGTCGCCGTGCGCTCCGCGGATGATCCGGAGCCGCTGATTGCCGTGGGCCGCGTCACCGGCGAGATCGCCCGCGAGCCGGTTGGCCGCAACGGTTTTGGCTTTGACCCGGTGATGTTTATCCCGGCATTTGGCAAAACTTTTGCCGAATTGCCGGTCGAGGTCAAAAACGCCCACAGCCACCGCGGCATGGCGGCACGCCAGATGATGGAACTGATGCGCGAACGCTGGTTGTGAGCACCCCATGATTTTCCCGATACCTGTCGTCAGCGCATCCTCTGCGGAGGAGGCTGGGGCCGTCCCCAAGGACATCCAGCACTACATGCGCGACGGCACCTTGCAGCTGGCGGCTTTGCCACCGCTGTCGCTCTACGTACATTTGCCCTGGTGTCTGAAAAAATGCCCTTATTGCGACTTCAATTCGCACGAGGTTAAAGGCGAGTTGCCCGAGCAGCGTTACCTGGACGCCGTGATGGCCGATCTGGAGGCTTCGTTGCCCTTGATCTGGGGCCGCACGGTGCACAGCATTTTTATAGGTGGCGGTACACCCAGCCTGTTTTCGCCGCAGTCCATAGACCGCCTGCTGGGCGACATTCGCGCGCGGCTGCGGCTGGAGCCGGACTGCGAAATCACGCTCGAAGCCAACCCTGGCACCTTTGAGAAAGACCGTTTCAAGGCCTTTCGCAGCGCCGGTGTCACGCGGCTGTCCATCGGTGTGCAAAGTTTTGACGATCAACACCTGAAAGCACTGGGCCGCGTGCATGACCGCGCCCAGGCGATTGCCGCGGTGGAAGAAGCCGCACAGGCCTTTGACACCTTCAACCTCGACATCATGTATGCGCTGCCCGGGCAGACCCTGGACAACCTTGAACAGGACATGCGCCAGGCGCTGGCACTGCAGCCGCCGCATATTTCGATTTACCACCTGACGGTCGAGCCCAATACCTATTTCGCCAAGTACCCACCGGCACTTCCCGAAGACGACGATGCCTACGCCATGCTGGACCGCATCACCGAAATGACAGGAGCGACGGGCATGGATCGTTATGAGATCTCGGCCTACGCCAAGCCCGGCCACCGTTGTTGGCACAACCTGAACTACTGGAAGTTTGGCGACTACTTGGGGCTGGGTGCCGGTGCGCACAGCAAGCTCAGTTTTGCGCACCGTGTGGTGCGCCAGGTACGATTTCGCGAGCCCAAGCTCTACATGGACAAAGCCCTGGCCGGCAGCGCCGTGGCGCAGGACAACGAGGTCAGCCGTGCCGAGCTGCCGTTTGAATTCATGCTCAACGCCTTGCGTCTGCGCGAAGGGTTCAAGCTGCAGGACTTCACGGAAAAAACCGGCCTGCCGCTGACGGCGATTCAGGCCGGGCTGGAAGAAGCCGAGCGCAAGGGCTTGATTGAGCGCGACTTTATTCGTGTCAAACCAACCGAGCGCGGCTTTGACTTCCTGAACGATTTGCAGGCCTTGTTCCTGGCCGACTGAGGCGCGAGGGCGCCGGTCAGGGTTTGTGGCTGGCTTCGTAGGAGGCCACGGCTTTTTTCAGGTCGCTGTATTCCTCACACGGAAGAAAACACAGCTTGTTGAGCGCATCCAGATGCTGCTTGGCCTTGGGCAGGTCGTTCACCATCAGGTAGGCCTCACCGACATATTCGTGCGCTGCGCGGTGTTTGGGGTTGATCCTCAGGGCATCCTCGTAATGCGAGAACACCAGATCCATGTTGGGATTGGGGCCCATGCGGATCGAATAAGCATACAGGTTGTGGTAATCGGCATTTTGCGGATTGCTGGCCAGTGCTTGTTGCAAACCGTTTTGCGCGCCGGCCCAGTCCTTCTGGGCGATGGCCATCTGAGCCGCTGCCACCACAGGGTCGGCAGGCGCACGGGTGTTTGCCGAGACATCACCGCCGCCTCCACCAGCCGCAAAGGCCGCAACCGAGCCACACAACAGGGCTATCGCCGAAATTTTTGCGCAGTATGTCATCGCTGAAACTCCTTTGAAGTTTGCACACCGAAAGGTGTGGCGGTAACGGGCTCACATATTACTGCGCCGGCACATTTTGGCAAATCAAGCGGCCAGGCCGGGGCCACTGGCCTTATGGTTTTGGGTGTTCGCTGTCGAAGCGTTTTTCAGCGTCCAGCAGGTGATGAATCAGGATGTGCGACACCACATTGATGCCTATGCCTGCCAACACCGCGGGCAGCAAATAAAGGGCGATAGACAGCTCAGACGCGAACAGCTTGTCGTCAAAACCGGGGGGCGTGAGCTTGACCAGCGTTGAGAGCATTTGCAGAAGGGCAATGTCGATGCCTGCAAGAGCAATCAGTGCGACGCCGAACCATAAAACGGTTTTTCGGGAGATGGCCTTTTTGAGGGAAAGAATGGCCAGCAAAATGCCGGGTGCCACGATGGAGAAAGCCACGAGAAGAAAAAACTCCATCTCGAAAAATACGCTGGTGTGATGCATCGGTTTCAGACTGGGCGGGGCCTTAAAAGTTTCTGCGCTTTACAAACGGGAAAAGGAGAGACGAGGCAACATCAACCTTATCAGGTGTGGCTGGACGCGGGGGCAAGTCCACCATCGGCATCTCTTTGGCCCTTGGCAAATCGTCCTGAGCAAGCGGCGTTCAAGTCATCGCCCGGTTACCGGTTAAACTACGGCTCCTGGAAGCGTGGCAGAGTGGTCGATTGCACCGGTCTTGAAAACCGGCAAACCGAAAGGTTTCGTGAGTTCGAATCTCACCGCTTCCGCCAAAGGGCCAAGGATGATTCCGAAGCCATTCAAACACCCCATGAAATTTTCCACTCGTTCATGGCAAACCCTTGCCGGATTGTTACTGGCATGGGGTTCCTGTGTCGCATCGGCTCAGGGTCTGATGCCGCCTGGTGTCCATCTGGGCATGAGTGCCGCCGAGTTGCGTGAGGTCGTGCCGGGACTCCATGCTGTGCGGCGACCGCAAAACGTGTCCGGTACCGTTGGCCATTGGCGTGTCTCGGGCGTGCAGCAGGGCGGCTACGTTATCGAGGAAACCTTTTTCTTCGCGCAGCAGGCCTTGCAACGCGTGGAATTATTGTTGCAACCCGATACCAGCCCCCATCCGGAAGAAGCTTTCGCGAATCTGGTGACTTTGCTGCGAGCTGAGTACGGACCTGAATTGCCTTTGTACGGCGGCCTGTCGGGTGCTACGGCAGGAAGCGCCTCCTGGGTGCATGAAGGCATGGACATTCTGGCCATGCCATCGGGGCCACCGGGTCAAAACAAAACACGTTTGATCTACAAGGTGCGCATCCTCAAGGACGCCAGCGAACTTTAAGGCTGGGTGCTGCTTGCGTCCAGCATGCCCTGGGTTTCGATAAATGCAAGCACCTCGGCCAGGCCGGTGTTGGTTTTCAGGCGGCTCATGAAAAAAGGCTTGAGTCCCTTGGGTGTGGTGCGCATGCGTATGGTGTCGGCTTCCATCACTGCCAAGTCGAGTTTTTTGAAAACAAACAGATCGCGTTGGGTGGATACCGGGTCACAATGCCCGCGTCACCAATCCGGTTTCGGGAATCTGGTGGTGCACCGCCGGATCAGATGCGGTTAGCTCGGCCTGCGAAATGAGTGGGGGACCAAGCATAGACTGCTTGTTCGCGCAGGCAAGCTGACACGCCAGCCCACATTGGATCCGCAGGCTCAGGTTGGGTGCAGCGTGCAGCAGAGGCGGGCAGCACCGGGGATTTAGCGGACTTCGCAATCCACGGTGTTGGACTTGGTCGGCCCTGTATTGTTGCCTGGTGCAGTGGATTGGGTGAACACCGGCGGTGGCGTGAACGGTATGCCGGGGTTGACGGGTAAGAGGACCGGGGGCTGTCTGAAGTTTGGGGTGTAACCAAATTGGCCAGCCGCGAAATTGCTGGTGCCAGCGGGGTTGGTGACATGGATCAGGCCGTCCAGCACAACCACATAGAGTCCCGGGGGCGCGCCCCCCGCGGGTCCGGGTAGCGTGAGCTGCGCCATGGCTCCGGTAGAAACCAATGCGGCCAGCAAGGCCAGTGTGCTCAGGATGTATTTTTTCATGGGGTTTCCTGTGATGTGGGGTTGTAGGGGAAGTTGCTCAGGTGCGTTTAAACACGTTTTAAGGCTGCCTGAGGGAAACCTCCATGCTGGCGCTGCCCTGCAGCATGCCTGCAGGCGTGGTGATGGTGGTGGCATCCTTGCTGCGTTTGCCCAGCTCGCCGGTGGTACTGCTGAAGCCGCCCTGCGCCAGTTCAAGCTCAACCTTGTCCAGCTGGGGTTGTGCGGCGTCGTAGCTGTAGCGCGTCAACACCAGCCGCGACTCGGGCTGCAGGACGATGGCGGCGCCGTCCACAAATTCCAGACGACCAAAGGTGTTGCGTTCGGTGGTGAGGGTGTCGCCCTGGCGCAGCGGTGAGTTCAAGGCCAGCACACGGGTGCGGCCATCGGCACTTTTGGCCACCATCAGGCCGGAGACCCGCGCAACCGTGCCCACCACCTGCGCTTGCGCAAGTGGGGTCAGCATCAACAGCGTCAGTGTGGCGAGCAGTTGGGTGAGAAATGTTGGCAACTTCATGTCATGCGCCTCAGTTGCAATACATTTTTTTGACAGGCGCGTTTTTGGCGACGCTCATGCCGTTCCCAGTGGCTAGAGGCTCCTTCTTGTCATCCTTTTTGGCCTCTGCCTTGTCGTCGGGACTGCCTTGCTGCGAACCTCCGCTGTTCGCAGCCGGTATGGAGACCGGCATTCCTGCGACCTGCTCAGGTGTCAGTTCACTCTGCAGCGTAGGCACGCGTGTGGCGGATGGCGTGACGGTATTGATTATGTTTACGGTTGAATTCAGTGCCTGCGCGACGGGCGCGAGGGCGGCAGCGTTTGCTGCTGCGAGGGCTGCAGCAAACGCTGCCCTCGTCGCAGCGTCTGCTGCTGCCATTGCTGCTGCTGCTCCTGCTGCCGCTGCAGCCGAATTGCCCGCGATGAGGCGGACAAAGTTGTTGCCCGCGTTTGGGTAGGTGACGGCGATGCCCGCCGTGTTGCCACCAAAGGACAGGTCGGGCGCATTGACCGTGCTGAAGCTGCCGCTACTGCCTGGGCCTGCTGTCAGAACGTTGAACGTCGTCCCGGCAGCCGGCACAAAATTGTTGATCCCCCGCACATTGAGCCTGCCGTTCAGGCTGGCCGTACCGTCAACGGCGAGCACGTCGAAGCCGTCGGTGGCTCCCAGCTTGATGTTGAGCACCCCGGTGCTGCCCTGGACGTACTTGCCCTGCACGGTCAGCTTGCCGTATCCGTTGGCCGTGCCCAGCGATAGCGTGCCGTTGTTGGTCAGCGTTCCGATGCTGCCCAGCAAAAGGTCGCCCGCACCGGCGAGCGTGCCGCCGGCCTGTACATTGACTGCGGTGGCGTTGATGAACGAGCCGCCCGTCAGCGACGTCGTGCCGCCTGCAATATTGAGCGTGCCGTTGCCGATGTTAATGATGTTGCCTTGCGACACCGTGAGCCCGCCGCCATTCAGGTTGAGATTGGCATTGAGCTGCACGGCATGGTCGGCGGCTGGGGTGCCGTTCTGGAAGTTGCTGTTCAGGTTCAGGTTGAGCTTGTTTGAGGTGCTGGTGATGTCCGCATTGATGATGATGTTGTTGTGGGCATTGAGTGTCAGCACTGCATTGCCGCCAAGGGTTTTGTTGATGGCGGACGACACGGTGATATCGCCCGGGGCAAGCGTTGCTGCGCCCGTGGTGATGCTCACACTGGTGCCGAGATTGAGCTGGTCCGCGATGGTGGACGCCTTGATACGTGCGCCCGTCTCACTGGACACAACGGCGTTGGTACCCATGACACCAGAGTCCGGTCCACTGGCCACGATCTCGATGTCGAGCGGGTCGATATGCCATTCGCCACCCTGGCCAACCACGGGCACCTTGACCACGTCGAGCGAGGTTTTGCCTGATGTATCGACGTAACCGCCGCGGCCCGCGCTGCCGGTGGCGGAGATGTCGCCGTCCAGCGAAGCTGCGTTTTCTGCAATCAGTACGACGTTGCCGCCGGTCGTGCCATTGGCACTGATGTTTGAGCTCGCCGATGTCTTGATGTCGCCGGAAGCTCGCAGGAAGATTCGCCCGCCTTCGCGTACGGCGCTTGAGGCGTTGATGGTGCCGCTGTTGCTGATCAGGCCGGCAGCCAGGCCTATGCGCCCGGCTTCGGCGGTGATCTGCCCCAGGTTTTTGACCTCCCCGGGCGTGCCGGTGATGGCTACCGAAACGCCGGGCGTCGCGGTGTCCACCAACTGCACGGTTTGCCCGGCGGCCAGCAGCACCTCGCCACCCGGCGCATTCAGGCTGCCGCTGTTGCTGACATTGGCGCCAACCAGGTAAATGCTGCCGCCGCTGGCCGCATTGATGGTGCCGGCATTGCGCACGTCGCCGGGCGTGCCGGCGCCCTTGAAGTTCAGGCGGTTCGCCAGAAAGTCGCTGTCGCTGACATTGAGCGAGCTGGCGATAAAGCGGGCGACGTCAATGCGCGCGCCCGGCCCCACCATGATGCCGGCCTGGTTGATCAGCCACAAGGCGCCATCGGCCCTGATCTGACCCAGGATTTGCGAAGGGTCGCCACCTGTGACGCGGACAAGCAGTGCTGCAGAACTGTTCAACTGGTGGACGTCAACTAACGCATTTGCGCCGACGCTGAAGCTTGTAGCGGTGGCGATGGCCTGCTGCGTCGTCTGGTTGATGTTCAGCACGTTGCCGTTCTGCGTGAAGGTCGCATTGCCGGAAGTGACGTTCAAGCCGGTGGGCAGGGTGTTTGCGGGTAGCGCCAGGGAAGGCGCATTGACCGCCATCATTGCGGCGGCAGCCAGCAGGGAAAGGCGTTGGCGACGGAAATGCATGGTCATGGTCTTTTCCTTTTAGAACGCCAGGCTGGCGCTCAGGTGGGCCTTCCAGCTGCCCCGTACTTCGGTGGTGGATGTGCCCGCGTTCTGGACGCGTGCAATATCCAGGCTGACGTTGAAATCGCGGCTGGCCACATAACGAAGCCCTGCGCCCGTGCTGGCCACCGTGACGCTGGCCGGCACGCCGCTGGAGCCCACGCGTTTGTTGGCGCCATAACCGGCATCGACAAAAAACAGGGCCCGCAGCTGGCCGGGCATGCCCATCTTTGCGGCAAGCTCCGGCGTATAAATTTCTGCGTTGGCGACCACGCCACTGTCGGCTGCGACAGCGCGCTCCTGGAAACCGCGCACAAGCGTCGAGCCCGTCAGGCCAAACTGCTCGCCGGAGACCAGGGGCGTATTGGTGTACTGCGCACTGCCGGCCAGCCGGCCCTGCCAGCCGCTGGCAAAGCCCTTGAAGAAGGACGCGGTGCCACGCACTATCGTGAAGTCGTCACGCGTGCTGCGGTTGCCGGGAGTCAGGTAGGAGTACCGGTCGCTGCGTCCATCCACATTGGTGTAACGCTGCCCGCTCGGCAGGTTGCGCGACAGGCCCACGCTGAAGCTGGAGACCTGGTTGGCGCTGTTGCGCAGGCTGCTGTAGGTGAGGTTGACCGGTGTTGTGGTGTACGGCACGCAGGACGAAATAGGTGGCGTTGGCGGCGCGATGCTGACCGGCACCCCGCCGACCTCACAACGTGAATCGACCAGTTTGTGGTCCAGGCCCAGTACCAGCTTGGCTGTGCTTTCACCGGTGCGGCCCAGAAAATGATTCCAGCGCAGGCCGTAGACGTCGCCTTTGCCGGTAAAGCCCAATATGCCGCCTAGCACGGGCGAGGTTGAGGGCGAGTTGACGCTTGACTTGCCGTAGATGAAATCGATGCTGTCACCGTAGCCATAGAGCGGAATGCGGTAACCGAGGGAATACACCCTCAGGCTGACGCCGGAAGGGCTGTCTGGGGAGGTGGTGTACGCCAGGGTGCCGACCTGGTCACGGTTAAACAGGTTGGAATGTTGCAGCGCAACCCCGGTGCGCCACTTGCCGCTGGACGGTGCGCCCGTGTTGTCCAGCGTGGTGATGAGGCGCAGGGGATGGTTGTCGGTCACCAGCACGGTTGCATCGATGTTGCCAGGCTTGTCGCCTTCGGCCAGTGAAACGCCGATCTGCTTGGCTGGGCTTTCGTTGGCCAGTTGAATCGATTCGGAAATGGCGCCCAGTCTGGGCGCGCGGCCGATTTCCAGCCGCGTCAGGCTGGCGCGGATGTTCGCCTCGTCGAAATGCTGGTTGCCCTTGACGGTGATCGACGAAACCACAGTCTCCGTTACCTGCAGCCGGACGGTGCCGCCGGTCAACTCCTGCTCGGGTACAGACACCTGCACCGTGCTGTAGCCGGCTTTGACATAGGCCTTCTGCAAGGCCTCGACGGCCAACTGGATGTCGGCAAAGGCCCGTTTCGAACCGGCCAATGGGGCGACAACACGTTCGACGTCCGCGGGGGGAAGCAAGGTATTGCCATCGACCTGGAAGCGGGAGATGTCAAAGCGCTCGTCAGCTGCAAGCGTCGTGGTGGCCGATGTGGCAAGCATCAAGGCCAGGGCTGCCCCGGCAAGGGATTTTTTCAAGCGTTGTTGACTCATTTGTTCCCAAGCACGGAAGCTGACAGACTGAACACATTGCTTTCAATGTCGGCCTTTTCGGCTCTTCTGTTCAGGGTATCGGGCGATGGTAACAGGAGGTAACCTAAAGACGGTGAGACAAATTACCGTCTTTACAGGGGCTGATGTGGTTTTTTTATAACCCTGGCTTCAGGCAAAGCATGCGTCTAAGGTCTTTGTGAAAGGGCTGCGGCTTCAGGCGTTGGTGAAGCGGAGACAAGACGCGTGGAGCGAAAGGCTCAAGGCCATGGAGAAGGCATGCAGTCTGGGATGGCAAAGTCGCCAGTAGTCGGAAACGGGGAGATTCGAACTTACGGAGGACTCGCATCCTCGGCAGTTTTCAAGACCGCGGCATTCAACCCCTCTGCCACGCTTCCGGAACCGAGGGTTCAACCGCTGCATGCGCCTGCCCGGAGTTCGACCCGAAAAAAGGCATTCAGCTTGCCTGCAGCATGCCTTTGCTTTCGATAAACGCAACCACCTCGGCCAGGCCGATGTTGGTTTTCAGGTTGGTCATGACAAAAGGTTTCAGGCCTTTGGCCGTGGTGCGCATGCGTATGGTGTCCGCTTCCATCACCGCCAGGTCGGCGCCCACATAAGGGGCCAGGTCGGTCTTGTTGATGACGAAGAGATCACTTTTGGTGATGCCGGGGCCGCCCTTGCGCGGGATTTTTTTCGCCAGCTGCCACGTCGATCACGTAAATGGTCAGGTCGCTGAGTTCGGGGCTGAAGGTGGCGGCCAGGTTGTCGCCGCCGGACTCGACAAACACCACGTCGGCGTCCGGAAAATCCACCAGCATGCGGTCGATGGCTTCGAGGTTGATGGAGGCGTCTTCGCGGATGGCAGTGTGCGGGCAGCCGCCGGTTTCCACACCCATGATGCGTTCGGCAGCCAGCGCGCCGCTGACGGTGAGGATGCGCTGGTCTTCCTTGGTGTAGATGTCGTTGGTGATCGCCACCAGATCGTACTTGTCACGCATGGCCTTGCACAACATCTCCAGCAGGGTGGTTTTGCCGGAGCCGACGGGCCCGCCTATGCCGACGCGCAGTGGCGGAAGTTTCTTCGTGCGGTTGGCGATGTGATGCATGCTCATAAAGCCTCCACGTTGGCCGCTGTGGCGGCTGCACTGCCCCCCGAGGGGGCCTGATCTTGTTTGAAGCGGTTCTGCACTGCGATCATGATCTAAACAATCTGGAATATTGGGTTTCGTGTTGCGAAGAAAGAATGGCCAGCATCGGTGAAAAAGCCTGGCGCTCATCATCGGCCAGTTCCGTCGCGTGGGCGATGGTTGCCGGAATTTCTGCGGCCAGCCGTGCCAGTATGCGCTGGCCGGCGCTTTGCCCCAAGGGGACTGACTTGAGTGCCGCCTGCACCATGTTTTCGGCCCAGCCAAAGGCATAAGCCAGCAGGCAGTCGGACACATCCGCCGCCAAGGGTGAGGCAGCCAGCGCAAAGGTGACAGGGTAGGTCGGCGGCAACTGTGCGCAGGTGTCGATCTGGACCGCACTGACGCTGTGGTGGTTGCGCAGCCATTCCAGTAACGAGCGCCCCATTTGTTCGGCCTGCAGGCGCAACTCGCTGGTTTCTCGGGTTTGTAACACCCAGTCATTGAGGGCTTTCACGGCATCAAGATCATCCTTGCGCCAGGCTGGAATGGCCTTGGCCAACACGGCTAAATCCCCACGCGCCAGGCTGAGATGCAACTGGTCGCTGAGCCAGTCGGCTGCTATGCTTTCAGTAGCTACGACCGACCTGTCCACGGCGGCTTCCAGCCCTTCGGAGTAAGAAAAGCCGCCGACGGGCAAGGCCGGGGAGGCCAGCCAGATCAGTTGCAGCAGGCTGGCGGCCGGCAAGGACGTGGGTGTTGGGCTCAATGGCTGTGTGGCTTGTGTTTGTGAATCTGGATCGCCACCGGCTTCGCTTCAGGGTGGGCATGGCCGTGACCGTGTTCATGCCCATGGTTGCAGTCCGGGCCGTGGACATGGGGCGTAGCAACTGTTGTTACTGGCGCATGGGTGTGGGCATGTCCGCCGGCACTATAGGCCCCGCCTTCCGGCTCAAACGTTTCGCTGACCTCGTTGACGATCAAGTGCATGGACCGCAGCAGGTCGGCCAGCACATGGTCGGGTTCTATCTTCAGGTGGTCGGGTTTGAGCTCGATGGGTACATGCCGATTGCCCAGGTGGTAGGCCGCACGTGTCAGGTCAAACGGGCTGCCGTGGTTGGGACAAGCGGTGATACGCAGTACGGTTTGCGCCGCCGCCATCACTTTCACCATCGAACCATCCTCGGCAATCAGCACATCGCCACCGCGTACCAGCGTGCCGCGCGGCAAAAAGATGCCGAGCTGGCGGCCCAGCGAGTCGGTCGTTTCGAAGCGGCTTTTCTGGCGCACATCCCAGTCGAGTTCGATAGTGGAGGCGCGTTTGAGCAGCACGGGGGCGAGGCCTCGGCCTTGGGGGATGAGTTTGGATACGGTCAGCATTCTGGTGTCTCTTCTTGCAAGGTGGCTATTGTCGTGCCCGGATGGGGGAGCCCAGTCATGGTGAGCCTAAAGCTGCAAGGTGAAAAAAGTGCTGTAGGGGTCATCCCAGTAGTCTGCAAACGGCGGACAAGGCTGAAACCCATGGCGCTGGTAGAGGCTCCGTGCTGGAGCGAAAAAATCTTGCGGCCCGGTTTCCAAACTGAGTTGTTGCAGTCCCCGGGTGCGGGCAACCTGGATGAGGTGATGCAACATGAGCCCGGCCAGCCCTTGGCCTCGGCGCTGTGCGTGGGTGCGCATGGATTTGATTTCTCCATGCCCTTCATCCAGCAGCTTGAGCGCGCCGGTTCCCAGCAGCTTGGCTTGCGGGCTGGGGCTGGTTTGATCCCAGGCACTGAAGAAAAGAATCGAAGGCTGGCGCAATTGCGCCAAGTCCAGGGCATGTACGCTTTCCGGCGGGGACACGCGGCGCATATCGGCCAGATGTTCTTCCAGAAAGACAGCGACTCGCGGGTCGCTGAGATCGTCAGGTCGAATGTGAAAAGCAGTCATCGTCTCGGTGCTCAGAACAAGAAGTACCGCTGCGTCATGGGCAGGCTGCGTGCCGGCTCGCAGGTGAGCAACTGGCCGTCGGCCCGCACGGCGTAGGTTTGCGCATCGACTTCCATCCTGGGCGCGTAGTTGTTGTGGACCATGTGGCGCTTTTGCACGCCGCGTACATTCTTGACGGCGGCGACGGTTTTGGCCAGGCCGAAACGTTCTTTCACACCCGCGGCCAGGCCGGCCTGCGAGACAAAGGTCAACGAGCCTTTGGCCATCGCACCGCCAAAGCTGCCGAACATGGGCCGGTAGTGCACCGGTTGTGGCGTCGGGATGGAGGCATTCGGGTCGCCCATCGCAGCCATGGCGATGAAGCCGCCTTTGAGGATCAGCGCCGGTTTGATGCCGAAGAAGGCCGGTTTCCAGACCACCAGGTCGGCCCATTTTCCAACTTCGATGGAGCCGACTTCATGCGCGATGCCATGGGCGATCGCCGGGTTGATGGTGTATTTGCTGATGTAACGTTTGGCGCGGAAGTTGTCGTGGCGCTCCGTGTCGCCGGGCAGTTTGCCAAGCTGGCCTTTCATTTTGTGCGCCGTTTGCCAGCAACGAATGATCACCTCACCGACGCGGCCCATGGCCTGGCTGTCCGAACTGAACATGCTGATCGCGCCCAGGTCGTGCAACACGTCTTCGGCCGCAATGGTTTCCTTGCGGATGCGGCTTTCGGCAAAAGCCAGGTCCTCGGCAATCGCCGGATTCAGGTGGTGGCAGACCATCAACATGTCCACATGTTCGTCCAGCGTGTTGACGGTGTACGGCATGGTCGGGTTGGTGGACGAAGGCAGAAAGTTCTGCTCACCGACCACCCGCAAAATGTCGGGCGCGTGGCCGCCGCCCGCCCCTTCGGTATGAAAGGCGCACAGGCTGCGGCCCTTGGTGGCGGCAATGGTGTTTTCGACAAAACCGCTTTCGTTGAGCGTGTCGCTGTGGATGGCCACCTGCGTGTCGGTTTCTTCGGCCACGTCCAGGCAGTTGCTGATGGCGGCCGGGGTTGTGCCCCAGTCTTCGTGCAGCTTGAGCCCGATCACCCCTGCGTTGATTTGTTCGTGCAGCGCGGCTGGCAGGCTGGCATTGCCTTTGCCGAGAAAACCCAGATTCATGGGGAAGGCGTCTGCCGCTTGCAACATGCGTTCGATGTTCCAGGGGCCAGGCGTGCAGGTGGTGGCAAAGGTGCCGGTGGCCGGCCCAGTGCCGCCGCCCAGCATGGTGGTGATGCCCGCGGCCAGGGCCTCTTCAATCTGCTGTGGGCAGATGAAATGGATGTGTGAATCAATGCCACCGGCCGTGACAATTTTTCCTTCACAACTGATGATCTCGGTGCCCGGGCCGATGATCATGTCCACACCTGGCTGGGTGTCGGGGTTGCCGGCCTTGCCGATGGCCGCGATGCGTCCGCCCTTGAGGCCGATGTCGGCCTTGACGATGCCCCAGTGGTCAATGATCAGCGCATTGGTCATCACGCAGTCCATGGCCCCTTCGACACGTGTGTGCTGTGATTGCGCCATGCCGTCGCGTATGGTCTTGCCGCCGCCGAACTTGACTTCTTCGCCGTAGCTGCCGGCACGCAAGGTGTAGTCGGCCTCGACCTCAATGAGGATATCGGTGTCGGCCAAGCGCACGCGGTCACCGACCGTGGGGCCAAATATCTCGGCATAAGCCTGTCTGCCAATGGTTGCCACTAAATTTTCCCCTGAATCAGTCCGCGAAATCCAAATACCTTGCGGTCGCCCGCATAGTCCACCAGCTCCACCGTGCGCTGCTGGCCTGGCTCAAAACGTACGGCCGTGCCCGAGGCAATGTTCAGTCGCATGCCACGCGCCGCCGCGCGGTCAAAGGCCAGCGCGCCATTGGTTTCGGCAAAGTGGTAATGCGAGCCGACCTGGATGGGCCGGTCCGCGGTGTTTTGCACGACCACGGTCAGGGTGCGGCGCCCGGTGTTGAGTGCATGGTCGGGGCCGTCGGTCAGTAATTCGCCTGGGATCATGTTTTTTCAGGCCAAGCGGCCGAGTAGCGTGAGGCCAAAAATCGCCACGCCGGCACCGGCCAGGCGCGGCACCCAGACGCTGGCATGCCGAAGTGCCCAGCCTGCCGCCAAACCCGTGCCGTGCAGCAACAAGGTGGCGGCCAGCATGCCGGCCATGGTCGGCAAGGCATGGGCATCACCGGCCAGTTCATAGCCATGGGCCAGGCCATGAAAAACGGCGAACACGCCGACCAGGGCTGCGGCCACCACGCCCGGCACCTGCCAGCGTGTCAGCACCAGCAGGCCGATCACCAGCAGCGAAGCGGCAATCATGGGTTCCACGGCCGGCAACTGAACACCTTGCAAACCCAGCAGGGCGCCGACCAGCAACATGGCGGCAAACCCCAGCGGTGCCCACAACAGGTCGGGCCAGGCGCGGCGTGCGGCCAGCGCGCTCCACAGGCCGACGGCGACCATGGCCGCCAGGTGGTCCAGGCCGGTCAGCGGGTGCATGAAACCCGTCAGCAAGCCACTGCCATGGCTGTGGCCGGAATCAGAGCCAATATGGGCCATAGCCCCCGTGGAAAGAGTGCAAGCAGCTATCAAAAGAAGAGCGAATTTGAGGTGTTTGTTCATGGAATGTCTCCGGGTGGGGCTTAAACAATCGGCTGGTGCACGGTGACCAGCTTGGTGCCGTCGGGGAAGGTGGCCTCGACCTGGATGTCGGGGATCAATTCGGCGATGCCGTCCATCACGTCGGCACGGCTCAAAATGGTCCGGCCTTCACTCATCAGTTGCGCCACGGTTTTGCCGTCGCGTGCGCCTTCCATCACGGCGGCGCTGATCAGCGCGACGGCTTCAGGGTAGTTGAGTTTCAGGCCCCGCGCCTGACGCCGTTCGGCCAACAAGGCGGCCGTAAAAATAAGCAGCTTGTCTTTTTCTCTGGGGGTCAATTCCATGGTCTCTCCGGGGCGGCGGCTGCGGTCATGAATGTGTCAGGGTGCAAGAATGGTGCCACAGGCAGGGCGATCGCGGCGCTGGTTTTCCCCCTGTGGCATGGAACCTGCACTTGTGCTGGCCTGCTCCTTGGGACGTATTGACAAACCAGTCATGGATAGCCCGGCCACATCACCACTGCCATTGCCGACCCCGGCGGTGCCCCGCTGGGCGCCGGCACCGCCCATGGCGACAGGAGCCGAGGCGCCGGTGCAGCGCATCATCAAGGTCAGGCGCGACTACAACAGCTGGGTCGCCAGCCAGACCATGGAAGACTATGCGTTGCGTTTTACGCCGCAGCGTTTTCGCCGCTGGTCCGAGTGGCGGGTTGCCAACACGGCGTTTGGCGCGGCGTCCTTCCTGATCCTGGAAGCCGTGGGCGCCACCTTGCTGGTGAAGTACGGTTTTACCAATGCCTTCTGGGCGATTGTGGCGACGGGCCTGATCATTTTCATGGCCGGCCTGCCCATCAGCATTTACGCCGCGCGTTACGGCGTGGACATGGACTTGCTGACGCGCGGCGCCGGTTTTGGCTACATCGGCTCGACCTTGACCTCGTTGATCTACGCCTCCTTCACCTTCATCTTTTTTGCGCTGGAAGCCGCGGTCATGGCTTACGCGCTGGATCTGGCGCTGGGCATTCCGCCGAGCTGGGGTTACCTGATCTGCGCGCTGGTGGTGATTCCGCTGGTCACACACGGCGTGTCGGTCATCAGTCGCCTGCAGATCTGGACACAACCGCTGTGGCTGGTGATGCTGGTGGTGCCGTTTATCTACGTTTTGGTGCGTGACCCCACCGCCTTTGCCGGCATCACGCACTACAAAGGTGAAAAAGGGACAGTTTCCGGCTTTGATTTGCACTTGTTTGGTGCCGCCTTGACCGTGGGTATTGCACTCATCACACAAATGGGCGAACAGGTGGACTACCTGCGTTTTATGCCCGCGCAGACGGCCGCCAACCGTCGGCGCTGGTGGGCCGGTGTGTTGGCCGGCGGCCCGGGCTGGGTTGTCTTGGGTGTGTTCAAGATGTTGGGCGGCGCTTTCCTCGCTTACCTGGCGATACAGCACATGGTGCCACTGGAGCGCGCGGTGGACCCGAACCAGATGTACCTGGCGGCGTATGAATACGTGTTTCCGCACTACGGCTGGGCCGTGGCCGCGACAGCGCTGTTTGTCGTGATCTCCCAGCTCAAGATCAATGTGACCAATGCGTATGCCGGTTCGCTGGCCTGGTCCAACTTTTTCTCGCGCCTGACCCATAGCCACCCCGGGCGCGTGGTGTGGGTGGTGTTCAACACCTTGATCGCCTTCATGCTGATGGAAATGAATGTGTTCCAGGCGCTGGGGGATGTGCTGGGCCTGTATTCCAACATCGCCATCGCCTGGATGATGACGGTGGTGGCCGATCTGGTGATCAACAAACCGCTGGGCTTGTCGCCCAAAGGCATTGAGTTCAAACGCGCCCACCTCTACGACATCAACCCGGTTGGCGTGGGTGCAATGGCGCTGGCGTCGGTGCTGTCGGTGGCCGCCCACCTGGGCCTGTTTGGTCCGCTGGCGCAGGCTTTTTCGGCGCTGATCGCGCTGGGCACGGCCTTTGTCGCGGCGCCGTTGATTGCCTGGGCCACCAAAGGGCGCTATTACATCGCGCGCAGCGCCGAGGGCGCGGGCGGCGATCCCTTGGGCCGCTACCAACCCTATGCCTTGCAGCGCTGTGTGATCTGCGAGCGCGACTACGAAGGCCCGGACATGGCGCATTGCCCGGCCTACCAGGGCGCGATCTGTTCGCTGTGTTGCACGTTGGATGCGCGTTGCGGCGATTTGTGCAAACCGCAAGCCAGCCTGTCGGCCCAATGGTCGGCCACCTTGCGCTGGCTGTTGCCGCGCCGCGCCTGGCCTTATCTGGACACCGGGCTGGGCCATTTTCTGCTCCTGATGCTGGTGGTCGTGCCTTTGCTGGCCTCCGTATTTGGCCTGCTGTATCAGCAGGAAATGCGTGCCTTGCTTGATCTGCAAACCGTCTCAGGTGCGGCGCTGCGTTCCGGCTTTTTGAAGGCCTACATGGCGCTGCTGGTGATGGCCGGGCTGGTCGCCTGGTGGCTGGTGCTGGCCCACAAAAGCCGGCAGGTGGCGCAGGAAGAATCGAACCGGCAAACCCATTTGCTGATGCAAGAAATCGAGTCGCACCGCCAGACCGACGAGGCGCTGCAGCAGGCCAAACGCGTGGCGGACCTGGCCAACCAGGCCAAGAGCCGTTACATCAGTGCCATCAGCCACGAGTTGCGCACGCCGCTCAACAGCATCCTGGGTTATGCCCAATTGATGGGTGAAGACCCCTCCATCCCGGCGCACCGCCAGCAGGCGGTGGGTGTGATCAAACGTGGCGGCGAACATTTGTTGTCGCTGATCGAAGGCACCCTGGACATTGCCCGCATCGAAAGCGGCAAACTCACGCTCAATATCAAACCCATGCATTTCACCGACTTTGTGCAGGAGCTCACCGGTATGTTCGAACTCGAGGCGCAGGCCAAAGGCCTGGCTTTTCACTTCGAGTCGGAAGGTGTGTTGCCGCTGGTGGTCCGGGCCGACGAAAAACGTGTGCGCCAGATCCTGATCAACCTGCTGGGCAATGCCGTCAAGTTCACAGCTGCCGGCCATGTCCGTCTGCGCCTGAAATACGCGCGCGAGATGGCTTGCATAGAGATTGAAGACACCGGGCCCGGCCTGTCGGCGCAGGAGATTGATCGAATTTTTGAGCCCTTCACCCGCGTCGCCACGCCCGGGCCGGCCGCACCTGGCGCCGGGCTGGGCCTGACGATGGCCAAGATGTTGACCGATCTGATGGGCGGCGAGTTGACGGTGGCCAGCACCCCCGAGGTCGGCTCGGTGTTTCGCGTCAAGCTGTTTTTGCCCGAGGTGAACCTGGCGCCCGGTGCGGCGCTGCCGGGGGCATCCGCCCGTGCCCACAAGGGCAAGTTTGGTTACGCCGGGCCGCGCCGACGTGTGCTGGTGGTGGACAACGAAGAGGCGGATCGTGAACTGCTGGTGCAGGTGCTGCAGCCCTTGGGCTTTGAGCTGCGCACAGCGGCCAGCGGCCACGACGGCCTGGACTTGCTGGCCGCGGGTTACCAGCCCGACGTGATTCTGATGGATCTGGCCATGCCGGGCATTGACGGCTGGGAGACCCTGCGCCGGCTGCGGGCCCTGGGTCACACGGATGCCCATGTGGCCATCGTTTCGGCGAATGCCTTTGACAAAGGCTTGGACAACGATGTTGGTATCCGCCCCGAAGATTTCATCCTCAAGCCGGTGCGTCACAGCGAACTGCTGGACTGGCTGGAACGCCGCCTGGCGCTGGTCTGGCTGGACGCGCCGGCCCCGGTGCCGGCCGCGCCCGCCGGGCCGGTGTTGCCGCGTGTCTACCCGGCTGAGGCGCAACTGGATGCGCTGCGCGAGGTGGTCAACCTCGGTTATTTCCGCGGCATCATGAACACGCTGGACGAGATTGACCTGGCGCAACCGCAAAGCGCGGTTTTTACCGCCGAGATGCGTACGCTGGCGCGCCAGTTTCAGTTTGAAACCATGAGCCAGCAGCTCGGCAAGGCGCCGCCATGAGCAAGCGCACCCTGGACCAGACGCTGGACCGCGCCAACAGCGACGTGGTGCTGATTGTTGACGACGTGCCCGACAACCTGTCGGTGCTGCACGACGCGCTGGACGAATCCGGCTACTCCGTGCTGATCGCCACCCACGGCGAAGCCGCGCTGCAGCGCGCCGCGCAAGCCCTGCCCGACATCGTGCTGCTCGACGCCATGATGCCCGGCATGGACGGTTTTGAGGTCGCCAAACGCCTGAAAGCCGAGGCCCAGACCGCGCACATTCCCATCATTTTCATGACCGGGCTGACCGAGACCGAATACCTGGTCGCGGCGCTGGCTTCGGGCGGGGTGGACTATGTGACCAAACCGATCAAGCCCAAGGAAGTGCTCGCGCGTATCGCCGTGCATCTGCAGGGCGCGCGCGAAAAACGCCAGGCGCGCAACGCGCTGGACGCGTTTGGCTACGCCACCATCACAGTGCGGGTCAGCGACGGCAAGCTGATGTGGCAGACCCCGCTGGCGCGTGAGTTGTTGCAGCAGTATTACGGCACCAGCGCGCCGCAGACGCCGGAGCCGGTGCTGGTCTGGTTGCGCCGCCACCTGTTTGACGCCGAGCGCCAGATCGAGCCGCCGCGCCTGACCTGCGCCAGCCCGGCGCCGGGCGCCAGGCGGCTGACTTTCCGTTTGCACCAGCAGACCGGCGATAGCGAAGGAGGCGGCGACTGGCTGATCATCATGCGCGAGGAGTCCGACGAAACCGTGATTCAGGCCATGAGCCTGAGTTTTCGGCTCACGGCGCGGGAAGCGGAAGTTTTGTACTGGGTGGTCAAGGGCAAGATCAACCGCGACATCGGCGACATCCTGGGCACCAGCCCCATGACCGTGAAAAAACACCTGGAACATGTGTTTGCCAAGCTGGGCGTGGAAACCCGCACCGCGGCGGCCGGGATGGCCATGAGCCGCATCAAGCAACTCCATCCGCAGTTTGAGGGCTGAATTCGGGTTTTTCCGGAAATTTAAGCGTTTCAGGCCTCCAGCCCATACAGGATGGGCGCAAGCAGCTATGTATTTGGTAGCGTCTGGCTGGCGTCCAGCACCACGTCGCGGCGTATCGAGTCGCGGTCGCGGTGGTCTTTTTGCCGGCCCAGGGTGCTGTCCAGCAGGCGTTTGAGCTTGTCTTCGGCGCCGCGGAAGGCTTCGTCCATGCCGCCCGCATGGTGGGTCACGGCCACCGGCGGGTGGTTGGCCAGCCGGGCTTCCATCAGGCAGCGTTTGTCGCTGTTGCCATTTTTGCCGCTGACTTCATCGCTCAAATGCACTTCCACGCGGGTGACTTCGTGGTTGAAACGGTTCAAGGCTTGGCTCAACTCGGTCTGCGCCCAGCGCTCCAGCGCTTCGCGGCCTTCGATGGTGTGGTTGGTATTGACTTGAACTTGCATGTCACTTCCTCTTCGATAGCGGCCGGCGGGATGCAGTGCCGGCCCCTCAGGTGAAACCGTCTGCGAACGGCGGTGAGCTTTCAGTGTGAACGCCGGCGCGGCGCCTGGCTGTAGGCGCAGGTCTATAGACGGGTAGGGGCGATGGTCTTTGGCGGCGGGGGCGGTGTGTTATGCGTGTTAAGGGCATAGCGGTTACAATAAGAGCTTCGGTAACGCATCAGCTTTTTACATCGAAGCCGCTGACCCACTGGCTTCCTTCTCAAATGCGGCGCTTCTCAGAGCCCGGATTCACAGTGTTATCAGTGCCCCACACGCCCTGAACCCCATCCACACTGTTCTATTTCCTAGCGAGCACTTCTCCCAACGGTGCCCACTCAAGGCTCACCCGCCCAGCCCTTCCCGGGGTTTGGCAGGCAGAACCGAACACCCGTTGGCTTGCTCGCAAGCCTTTTACGTTTCCATTGAACAAGCCGGGATACATACCCGGCAAAGGCTTTTTATGAAGATAGATCACACCAGGATAGAGGTGGGCAAATACCTTGTCTCCCCATCGGCCAAGCCCCAGGGCGAAGGCCGTTTCGCCGCATCGGTTTCCATCCGCTCCGGCCAGGGCAGCGGCACGCATGACCGCGTGTTGCGTTTTAATGGATTTTTTGACAGCGCGGCCTCCGCCGTGCATTACGCTACTGAACATGCGATGCGCTGGATTCACGAGCGCTCCTTGCCGGCTTGCGCCTGAGGCGCTAAGCGGCCTGTACAGACATTTTTTTCGAATTCCCAAGGAGTTACATCATGGCCAAAGAAGAACTGATTGAGATGCACGGGCTGGTCAACGAAGTGTTGCCAGATTCACGCTTCCGCGTGACGCTGGACAACGGCCACAAGCTGGTGGCTTACACCTCCGGCAAGATGCGCAAAAACCACATTCGTATTCTGGCCGGCGACCAGGTGTCGCTGGAACTCTCGCCTTACGACCTGAGCAAGGGCCGCATCACTTTCCGGCACATTGCCGGCCGTGGCCCAGGCCCATCGCGCCAGGCGCATTGAGCTAACAACAGCCGTTTATAAGGCCATCGCGGCCGGGCGCGCGAGCAGCCGGTCCACATAGGCTTCCAGCCTGGGCCGGCCGGTGTGTACGCCCCACAGGCGTTGCCAGATGAACATCGAGCCGACCATGATGTCGGCTGCGGTGAACTGCTCGCCGAGCAGGTAGGGGCCATGGCCCAGTTCCTGCTCGATCACGTTCTTCACCGTTTCAAAATCATCCCAGCCGCGCTCGCGCGGGGTCGGCAGCTTCATCAGGCTGTCTCCCATCGCAGGCTCCAACTGCGCGGTTGAATACATCATCAGTGACAGAAAACGTCCGCGCCCCGGCGCACCCGGCGGTGGGGCCAGATTGGCCTGCGGAAACTTTTCGGCCAGGTACAAGCAAATGGCCGGGGTTTCAAACAGCCGCTGCTTGCCATCAAGCAGCGCCGGCAGCTTGCCCGCCGGGTTGATGGCCAGAAACGCGGGCGTCTTTTGCTCGCGCTTTTCCAGGTCAATCAGCACGGTCTCGTAAGTCGCGCCGCATTCGTCCAGCATCCACTTGGCTATCGTGGCCCGGCTTTTCGGGTTGAAATAAAGCTTCATCTGAATACCTCCGTTTAAACCGACTCATCAAGGGGCGTGCGCGTCGTCGTGTCCCGCGCCGGCCGCCGGCCGCGCCATCCAGGCGATCAGCGAGGAACGCATGGCTTCCTCGACCGACATCGCGATGGGTTGTACCCAGTCCGCCGGCACAAACACCGTGTAGCCGCCAATCATGTAACCCATGGGCAAATACACGGCCACCCGTTCGCCCGGCAAAAAGCCGGCTGGTAAATCCGCAAAGCTGCGGCGTGTGATCAGCCCGACAATTTCCATGGCGTGACCCGGCATGCGCAGGATCACCACGCTTTGTTCGCCCTGTTTGCCGGCCGGTGAAAAGTAGTCGGCAAAACTCTTGAGCGAGTTGTATATGCTTTTGACCACGGGCAGGTTGGTGAACGGCAGCTCGGCAAAAGACAGCAGTTTGCGCACGCCGGGCTTGGACACCAGGTAACCGATCAGCAGGATGATCAACACGCCAAACACCAGGCCCAGGCCAGGCACATAAAAACTGCCTATCAGCGGGCGCAAGACCCACAAGGTCAGGGTTTCCGACCAGGCCAGAAAGATATACAGCAGGTACAGGGTCAGGGCCACCGGCAAGACGGTGATCAGTCCGCGGAAGAAATAGCGATAGAGGTTTTTCATGCTGTCCTGGGTGGATAGCGGTGCGGCCCGCTCACCGGGCTGCTTGCCGCTTCAGACCCCAATATACCCAAGCTTTGTGGCGGGCCGGGATTTCAAGCGCAGCCTGTGGGCCGGGTGTAGGTCGGGCCCTACCTGTGCTGGGGCTGCCCTCCCGCAAGCAGCGGCAGATGACGCGTTTAGCCTAGAGTTTTTTCAGCAAGGAAAAGGCCTATGCCCTTCATCGCCTGGTTACTCGGTGTTCCGATCAGCATTGTCATCATCCTGATGTTGTTCGGTGTTTTTTAAGGAGGCTGCCATGTTACGCAAACTGATTGTCCTGGCCATCACCTCGGGGCTCGCGGCCGGCTTGTATCGCAAATATCTCAACAAGCGCGAGCAGGACACGGCTGCGACGTCCAACGCGCCTGTGGTTGTCACGCGGCGTCGGCGCGCAAGCACGCAGGGCAACCAGGCCTAGGGCCGCGCCCCAGCCGGCTCAGGCGCCCGGCGGCGTGCGTCCGGCGCGGCGGCTGAAGTAAAGCACCACAATGCCCGCTGCGCAGCACAGGCCGCCATACACGGCCCATTGGGTTTGCCCGGTCATGAAGCTGCCCGGCAAAATATTGATGCCCTGCAAAAACCAGACCGTGCCCATCAGCACCATCAATAAACCAATGATTTTTCCGACCATTTTCATGTGACGTCCTCCAGCCCAATAAAACCCGTTCAGGGAACCCGTTTCAAAGGCCCAAAACAGGCCTTGAGCGTTGCGGCCTCGCAGACCAGCAACTGGTCCTGCTTGGGGCTGAACTGGATGAAGCGAGTGGTTTTTTCACCCGGCTCGTCCAAGGTGGCGCCCGAGCAATCTTTTTTGTCGTTCTGCCGGACCACGGTTTCCACGAGTTTGTAAAAACCCTGGGCATCCGGCGTGGCGGCAATGTCGTAACGGCTTTCAAATACTTCCTGCCCGCTGGTGCCCAGCACGGTTTTGTCCGCGCGGTATTGCAAGGTTTCGGTGCAGCTGCCGCCAAACAAGGCCCAGGTCCAGGTGCCCACGATGGGGTGGCTGGGTGCGGCGGCGGCTTTTTCGCCGGCGGCATGCAGCAGTGGCACACCGGCGAGCAGGCCGGCAACAAGAGTCAGGGTAGGCAGGCGCTTCATGTCGAATTTGAAAGTGAGAGGGAGGGTGTCCTGCGTGAATGCTACTCTCCCTGCGCGTCTCTCTGTGCGGGCTGGCGCGTATGGCCAAAGGTTTGGCATGTTTTAGGCCTCTGGCCCATGAGGGACGGGCGAAGCCAGCTATGTATTCAATAGCATCTGAAGAGCCAACGTTTTTCTGCCGAACATCTCATTACCAGCTTCACGCTTGATGACGGTTAACAACACCTGGCAGACATCCAAAGGCGTTGCAATGGGCTTGGCAGTCCGCAGAGGCTGCACCACTACCCAGGAGAGCGTCATGAGAAAAATTGCCCTTTTGCTTGTTGTTGCCGCGGCCAGTCTGGCGGGCTGCGTGGCCGTGCCTTATGACAATGGCCGTCATGACCGACCGCATGGCGGCCCCGGCTACGGCAACCACGACCGTGACCGCGACCGCGACGGTGTTCCCAACCGGGCTGACCGTGACCGGGATGGGGACGGTGTGCCCAACCGCAACGACAGGCGGCCCGACGATCCGCGCCGGTATTGAGGGCGCAGGCGGGCCAGCCCGCCCTGCGTCGTTATAGTGGGGGCGTCCCAACTCGCAAAGAAGCCCCATGAAAAAGCCCGCCCTCCTGTTATTGCTGCTGTGCGGCGTGTTTGCCCAGGTACAGGCGCAAACCATTGGCGAGGTGGACACGGTGTTCAAGTTCATAGGCCCCGATCACAAGATCGTGGTCGATGCACACGACGACCCCAAGGTCAAGGGCGTCACCTGTTATGTCTCGCGCGCCAAAACCGGCGGCATCAAGGGCGCGGTGGGGCTGGCCGAAGACAAGTCGGAGGCCTCGATTGATTGCCGCCAGGTCGGGCCGATTTCATTCAGCAAACCGTTGCCGGTGCAGGAGGAAGTGTTCAGCGAGCGGATTTCGCTGGTCTTCAAAAAAATACGCATCGTGCGCATGGTCGATGCCACGCGCAACACCCTGGTCTACCTGACCTATTCGGACCGGGTGATTGAAGGTTCGCCGCAAAACAGCGTGGCCGCCGTGCCGATTGACCGCGCGATCAAAATCCCGCTGAAATAAAGCCGTTGCGCTTGACACCGGTCGTGCTTCGGCTTGATACTAATCTATATGGTTAAGTATAAAAACGACGATGTGTTGAGTGCGGTGTTCGGCGCGCTGGCCGACCCGACGCGGCGCCAGGTCTTGCAGGCGCTGGAGCAAGGCAGCCAGTCGGTGACCGAGCTGGCCCAGCCGCATGGCATGTCGTTGCCCGGCTTCATGAAACACCTGCGTGTGCTGGAAGACGCCGGCCTGGTGGCGCGCGCCAAGGACGGGCGTGTGGTCAGCTGTGAACTCTCGGCGCAACCCATGCAGGAAGCCGCGGTGTGGTTGTCGCGGTATGAAAAGTTCTGGTCTGCGCGGCTGGATGCGCTGGCCCGTTTTCTTTACCAGCAAGAGGAGGTCCACCCGCCCTGGAAAGAAGTTTCCAAAGCCGCGGCGTCCAAAAAGAGCGCCCCTCGTTCAGCCACAGCAGCCCCGAAAAAACGCGCCGCAAAAAAACCGACTGCATCGGGGACCGCCCGCAAGCGCTGAGCCGGTCAGCCTAAGCCCAGTCTGTGCCACGGTGATTGCCTATTTTTTTGCCTCTCGCCAGCCTCGCGATTCCGCTGGCACAGAAACAAGGGCGCCAGCTGTGCGCCAGGCATTGGGCGGGATCGCTCCTGAGGGTGCACCGGTGTCTTCTCATCCATCACCCGTCAAAGCGCATTGGCCAGAACAGGATCAACAGCCCCAGCGGTGAGGCGCAGGACTCAGGTGGTTGATGCGATGCTCAGCGGCTTTTTTCCCCGTTCAAGGCATTTGCAAATTCATCGCGTGACAAGAAACCGTCCTTGTTGAGATCGGCTTCATCAAAGTGTTTGGCCACGCCGCGAAAACCGGCGGCTTCCTCGCGGCTGATTTTTCCATCCCGGTTGGCATCAATGAAACCGAAGGCGCGCTCCACATCCTTGGCGGCGTATTTGGGTTCAGCCGCCACCACCGGCACAACAGGTGCGGCGACTTGGGCCTGCGACGCCGGCTCGGCCTGTGGCTGGGCATGGGCGTTCATGGCCAACACGAAGACGGTCAGGGCCAGCAACATGCCGCCTAAGGCACGGTAAACGCGGTAAGGCCTGGTCAGGCGGGAAGGGGAAAGGTGGGCAACAGTCGAAGTCATGGGTTTCTTGATCAGGAAGTTGGTCATCAACACATTGAATGTCGAGATGGGGCAAAAGGCCAGCACACTTGCATGGTGTTTCGCCGCTTTACATACGGGGCGGTGGCGGACACATTTTTTTGCGTAGTGTCAGCGATGTAGATGGGGCTGCCCCCGGTTTTTTCAAGCGCCGGTGCGAGGTCCTCAGCCTGATGTCTGCATCATGCGGGCATAACGCCGCTGCATTTCTTCGGGGCTGATTTCTTCGATGCTGTGGCCCACATTCCAGCGGTGGCCAAACGGGTCGCGAAAGCTGCCTGAACGTTCACCATAAAACTGGTCCTGTGCCGCCATCTCCAGTCTTGCGCCGGCTTGCAGCGCCCGTGCAATCACCGCGTCGCAGTTGTCCACATGCAGGTGCAGCGTCATGCTGGCCGGCGCTGCCGCATCCGGGGCGCGCAGGCCGATTTCCGGATATTCCTCCGACAGCATCAGGGTGCTGCCGTTGAAGTCTAATTCCGCATGGCCCACACGCCCGTCAGGCTCGGTCAGCCGGAACTTCTCCGTGGCGTCAAAAACAGTCTGGTAAAAAGCGATCGCCGGACCTGCCTGTTTGACGTGGAGGTAGGCGAACAATGCATGAACGGCCATGGCAACTCCTCAGGTGAAGAAGGGGGATAAAAACCGCAGTCTAGCGCTGTGGGTCGCCGGGCTTGACAGGCGTTTTTGTTTTTCTGATACTAATCCATGTAGTTAAGTATGTACAGGGCAAGCCCAATGCGGCTTAAACCAGAAAAGGACATCCGAATGACACAGCACCGCGACAGCCGCAAACGCTGGTGGGCCCTGATGGTGCTCTGCCTGGGCGTGTTGATGATTGTGCTCGACACCACCATCGTCAACGTGGCCCTGCCGTCCATCAAAACCGATTTGTCTTTTACCGAGACCTCGCTGGTCTGGGTGGTCAACGCCTACATGCTGACCTTTGGCGGCTTTCTGCTGCTGGGCGGGCGGCTCGGTGATTTGTATGGTCAGCGCCGTTTGTTCCTGGCAGGGCTCACCTTGTTCACCGCCGCCTCGCTGGCCTGCGGCGTTGCCAATTCGCAAGCCATGTTGATCATCGCCCGGGCCGTGCAGGGGCTGGGCGGCGCCGTGGTGTCGGCGATCTCGCTCTCGCTGATCATGAATCTGTTCACCGAGCCGGCCGAACGTGCCAAGGCCATGGGGGTCTACGGTTTTGTTTGTGCCGGCGGCGGCAGCATAGGTGTGTTGCTGGGCGGCCTGCTCACCGATGCCTTCAACTGGCACTGGATTTTTCTGGTCAACTTGCCGATAGGCGCGCTGGTGTTTGTGCTGTGCCTGCTGTTGCTGCCAGGCGGCCGCGGGCAGGCCAGCGGTGCGCGACTGGACGTCTGGGGCGCCATCACCGTGACCAGCGCGTTGATGCTGGCCGTGTACGCCGTGGTCAACGGCAACGAGGCCGGCTGGACCTCGGCGCAAACCCTGGGCCTGCTGGCGGCTGCGGCGGTGTTGCTGGCCGTCTTTCTGCGCATTGAATCCAGGGTGTCCACGCCGCTGGTGCCGCTGGCCCTGTTTCGCCTGCGCAACGTCGCCACTGCCAACATCGTCGGTGTGTTGTGGGCCGCTGCCATGTTTGCCTGGTTTTTTATCTCGGCGCTGTATATGCAACTGGTGCTGGGTTACAGCGCCATGCAGGTCGGTCTCGGCTTCTTGCCGGCCAACCTGATCATGGCGGCCTTTTCGTTAGGCTTGTCGGCCAAAATTGTCATGCGTTTTGGCATACGTATGCCGCTGGCCGTGGGTTTGCTGCTGGCTGCCGTGGGCCTGGCGCTGTTTGCGCGTGCGCCGGTAGGCGGCAGTTTTGTCGTCGATGTTTTGCCCGGCATGTTGCTGCTAGGCCTGGGCGCCGGCATGGCGTTCAACCCGGTGCTGCTGGCCGCCATGAGCGACGTGGCGCCCAGCGAGTCCGGCATCGCCTCGGGCGTGGTCAACACGGCCTTCATGATGGGCGGCGCCTTGGGCCTGGCGGTGCTGGCCAGCCTGGCCGCCGCGCGCAGCAGCAGCCAGCTGGCGGCCGGCGCGCAGGCGCTGGCGGCGCTGAATGCCGGTTACCAGATGGCTTTTGTGGTGGGCGCGGTGTTTGCGGCCACGGCGGCGCTGCTGGGTGCCGTGTTGTTGCGGGCCGGGGCCATGACGGGCGTCAGCCCGCAGGCTGCGGCGGAATAAGGATCAAATCGGCCTCCAGCCCTTATTCCACGGACGCACGCAGCTACTGATTACGTAGCGCAAGCTTGTTCGCGTTGCCAGGCGTCGTCAGGGTGGAGTTGCGCCTCGGCCCAGTCCAGCGCTTTGGCGGCGACCACTTCCCAGCCCGGCTCGGCAATCAGCCAGTGGCTTTTGCCGGGGAAGCTGACGATGTCGGTACGCGCCGGTGAGGGGCGGTATTTGCGATACATGGCCTTGACCATGGACAGCGTGACGGTCCGGTCTTCGGCGCCCGCGATCAACAGCAGCGGTGCACGCTGCGGATTCGCAAAGTTCACGGCGTTGCCTATGCCCAGCGCCGCCTGAAAATAAATCCGTCCCGGCGCTGGCACGATGTGGGCGTCGTAGGCCGCCTGCCGCTCCGAAGGCTTCAGGGCGTTCGCAAACGTGGTGGAAAAACTGGCAAACGACATGCTCAAGATACGGCGCCAGCCGAACCAGGACAGCAGCACCGGCAGCGCCGACCACAGTGCTATCGGGCTGGGCAAGACGCCACGCGGCGGCCCGGGGTCTATGGCGATGCCGGCGGCGCCCAGGCCGCGGTCCAGCAACATCTGCACAATCAGGCCGCCAAAGGAGTGGCCGATCAGAATCGGCGGCTCGGGCAGGGCGCGTACCTGCTGCTCAAAATAATCCACCAGTTGCCCTATCGTCAGCCCGGCCAGTTGTGGATTCGGACTCTCCCGCAACTGCGCCGCCGGCCTGTCCACAAAAGGCCAGGCGGGTGCCACACAGTGATAACCCCGCTCTTCGTAATAGCCGCGAAAGTGAGCCCAGCTCTCACGCGTGACCCAGGCGCCGTGGATCAGGAGTATGGTTTTTGTCATGCGTGTGCTCCTGAAGAAATGAGAACTCGTTCTGGACACTCATCAAGCCATGATGGATGACCGAGACCCGGAATGTCGCCCGGAACCCTATCGCGGTCAATGGCGTGTTGCCGCGGTCTTGTTTGCCAGGACTGAAACTTCAAGCCAAAAAGACATGTAGCCCTTATGTGATGGTCGCAAGCAGCTATGTATTCGATAGCGAATGAGTTCGCCGGTGCTTGCCGCTACGCCTTGTGCCGTCGCTGGGCGCGGCGTCTTCCTACCCGCCGCATGGCCGGACGGCCTCACAATGGGCTTCTCGATTTAGCAACAGGGGGAGCCATGCAGCGTTTCAGCGACAAGGTGGCCATCAGGCCATTTGGTGCTTTTTATGTACACGGCGCCAGGCGCCACACCCTGCTGAAAGGCACAGCATGAAACTTTTTATCATTGCCCGTTCCGAGGCCCTGGAGACCCGCTTCTTTCTGATCCTGCTGGTGGCGGTGTCGCTGGCCTTCTTCTGGGTGCTGCTGCCTTTTTATGGCGCCGTGTTCTGGGGCATGATTCTGGCGCTGCTGTTCAAGCCGCTGTTTCTGCGCCTGCTCAAGACCCTGCGCGGCCGGCGCACCTGGGCCGCCATGGCCACGGTGGCCATCATTCTGGTCTTGGTCATCCTGCCGCTGACCCTGGTCGTCGCCATGCTGGTGCAGGAAGCCGCCGCCCTGTTCCAGCGCATGCAGTCGGGTGAGCTCAATTTCAACGCCTATGTGCAGCAGGCCTACGGCGCCTTGCCCGCCTGGGCCACCAGCGCGCTGGACCGTTTTGGCCTGCGCGACACCGGCCTGATCATGGCGCGGCTGGCGGCCAGCATGTCCAAGGCCAGCCAGTTCATCGCCACGCAGGCCTTGAGCATTGGGCAGAACACCTTTGATCTGGTGGTCAGCTTTTTTATCATGTTGTACCTGCTGTTCTTTTTTCTGCGCGACGGCGCCGACCTGTCGCGGCGCATCCGCGAGGCCGTGCCGCTGGAAGCCGACATCAAGCGCGACCTGGGCCACAAGTTCGTCACCGTGATCCGCGCCACCGTCAAAGGCAATGTGGTGGTGGCGCTGATCCAGGGCGCCTTAGGCGGCTTTATTTTCTGGGCGCTGGACATCCACGCCCCCGTGTTGTGGGGCACGTTGATGGCTTTCTTGTCGCTGCTGCCGGCCGTGGGCGCGGCCCTGGTGTGGGGCCCGGTGGCGATTTACTTTCTGGTCACCGGCGACATCTGGCAAGGCGCGGTGCTCACGGCCTTTGGCGTGTTGGTGATAGGCATGGTCGACAACATCCTGCGCCCGGTGTTGGTCGGCAAAGACACCAAGATGCCTGACTACGTGGTGCTGGTGTCCACCCTGGGCGGCATGGCGCTGTTCGGCCTGAACGGTTTTGTGATCGGGCCGGCGGTGGCGGCGATGTTCATGGCGGGCTGGGGTTCGTTTTCCAGGGCGCGGCAGGAGCAGGCCTTGGAGCTGCCTAAGGGGCCCTGATGCCCAAGTTGCAAGAATTTTAGACCGAACAGGCATCCAGCCCTTATTCCACGGTCGCAGCTAGCTATTAATTCAGGAGTAAATTCGCCCCGGCAAGAACTTGTTTATTGGCTTGGCGCGCTGCCTCCATCGGCGGCGTGTCCTGTTTCCCTAGCCGCGCCAAGCATTTTTTTTGTTACTGTGTTAAAATACAGCCTCTCAACGGCAAGCCCGTTGAAACGCCTGGCCAGGCAAAGCCGATTCTCACGGCGGCACGTCGACAAGAGCTTTCACGACGAGAAAAACAAAGATAGCTCCTGCATGTGAATTGCCGTAACGTGGGCCGCGTAAGTGTCCACGTCCAATTTCAAAAATGCCCGCAGCGCGCGGGCTTTTTAACGTCCCGCCGCTTGCTCCATACAAGCGTTCGCATACGCCACCCGGCGTATAGCCCAATCCCCCTTCGGTCCCCAGAATTGCTTCATCGCTTCGTCAAAGCCCGCTTTTGTGGCTTGTGCGCAGCGACATGCGATTTACCACCTACCGGAGAAGCACCATGCAACGTCGTTTTACCCTCAAGGCGCTGAGCGCCGCCGTCGCCCTGGCCGGCCTGTCCGTGTTGCCAGCCCATGCCCAGTCGGGCGGCACCATCAAGGTGGGCGTGTTGCACAGCCTGTCGGGCACCATGGCCATTTCTGAAACCACCTTGAAAGACACGGTGTTGATGGCGATTGAAGAGATCAACGCCAAGGGCGGCGTGATGGGCAAAAAGCTGGAGCCCGTGGTGGTGGACCCGGCCTCCAACTGGCCGCTGTTTGCCGAAAAAACCAAACAACTGCTGGGCCAGGACAAGGTGGCCGTGATTTTTGGCTGCTGGACCTCGGTCTCGCGCAAGTCGGTGCTGCCGGTGGTCGAGGAAATGAACGGCCTGCTGTTCTACCCCGTGCAGTACGAGGGTGAAGAGTTGTCCAAAAACGTGTTTTACACGGGTGCGGCGCCGAATCAGCAGGCCATTCCTGCCGTCGATTATTTGATGAGCAAGGCCGGCGGCGGCGCCAAACGTTGGGTATTGCTGGGCACCGACTATGTGTACCCGCGCACCACCAACAAGATCCTGCGCGCCTACCTCAAGAGCAAAGGTGTGGCCGACAAGGACATCGACGAGAAATACACGCCCTTTGGCCACAGCGACTACCAGACCATCGTGGCGGATGTGAAGAAGTTCTCGGCCGGCGGCAAAACCGCGGTGGTCTCCACCATCAATGGCGACTCCAACGTGCCTTTCTATAAAGAGTTGGGCAATGCCGGCCTGAAAGCCAAAGACGTGCCGGTTGTCGCCTTCTCGGTCGGTGAGGAAGAGTTGCGCGGTGTGGACACCAAACCGCTGGTCGGTCACCTCGCGGCCTGGAACTACTTCCAGTCGATCAAGAGCCCGGCCAACACCGAGTTCATCAAAAAATGGTCGGCCTACGCCAAGGCCAAAAAGCTCCCGGGCGCGGACAAACCTTTGACCAACGACCCGATGGAAGCAACCTACATCGGCATCAACATGTGGAAGCAGGCGGTTGAAAAAGCCCAATCCACCGATACCGACAAGGTGATTGCCGCCATGGCCGGCCAGACCTTCAATGCACCCTCGGGCATCGTCTCGAAGATGGACGAGAAAAACCATCACCTGCACAAGTCGGTGTTTATCGGTGAGATCAAGGCCGACGGCCAGTTCAACGTGGTGTGGAAGACGCCCGGCCCGGTGAAAGCCAAGCCCTGGAGCCCTTACATCGAAGGCAACGACAAGAAGCCTGACGAACCCGCCAAGGGCGCGACCATCGCAACCAAATAAACAGGGTTGCCACCGCCAGGCCTCGAGTGACCTGGCGGTGCAAGCCGCGCCTGGTTTGCAGAAAACCGGTGCGGCTTTTTTGTGGTCTGGCCCACTTCTTGCACTACTCCGGTGCATGGTTTTTAAAGGAAGTTGCAGCCTGGGCATGCCAACACGCCAGCCGTGGCTGGCAGCTGTGCCCACCCTACAGGTTCTTCTCATGATGATGCGCACATTATTTCTATTTGCGACGCTTTTGATCGCTGCCAGCGTCCACGCCTTGAGCCCGGAAGAGGTCAAAGGCATGGCGCTGGGCGAAACCGAGGCGCGGGTGGCGGCTTTGAGCAAGGCGGCCGCCAAACCTGACGAAAAAACCGTCGCCTTCATCCAGGCGCTGTCAGACGATGCCGTCAAAACCGCCGGCGAGCAGGTGTTTGTGATCAAGGACGACAAGGGGTTCGATCCGATCAGCGGCGCGGCGCTGAAAGTGCCCGACGACGCCGAAGACGTGATCAACAACAACCTGATGCGCGGTGAGCTGGACAACGCACTGGCCGCACTCAAGCTGTTTTCCAAAGACGAGAAGCTGAGGCGCGATGCGATCAAGACCTTGTCCAGCGGCAGCGATGAGTCACGCCTGCCGCTGATTGAAAAAGCCTATGCCGCCGAGACCGTCCCCGCGCTGAAAGCGCAGCTGGAGATGCTGCGCGCCACCATCCTGCTGGACAGCAGCGACAAAAACAGACGCCTGGACGCCGCCGTGCGTTTGTCCGGCAGCAAGCACCCGGCCAGCAAAACCGCGCTGATCGCGCGCCTGGCCACGGAAGAAGACGCCGAGGTCAAAAGCGCGCTGCAGGTGTCGCTGCGTCAGGTTGAGGCCGCGCTGGCCTGGGGCGACAAGCTGGGCGCCGTCTTCAGTGGCATCAGCCTGGGCAGCATCTTGCTGCTGGTGGCGCTGGGCCTGGCCATCACCTACGGCCTGATGGGTGTCATCAACATGGCGCACGGCGAGCTGATGATGATTGGTGCCTACGCCACTTACGTGGTGCAGGGCCTGTTCCAGAAATATTTGCCCGGCCTGTTCGACTGGTATCTGCTGGCGGCGGTGCCGGTGGCTTTTTTGGCGTCGGCGCTGATGGGCGCGGCGCTGGAGCGCGGCGTGATTCGCTTTCTATATGGCCGGCCGCTGGAAACCTTGTTGGCCACCTGGGGCATCAGCCTGATGTTGCAGCAGCTGGTGCGTTCCATCTTCGGCGCGCAAAACGTCGGCGTCGAAAACCCGGTGTGGATGAGCGGCGGCGTGCAGGTGCTGGGCAATCTGTCGCTGCCTTATAACCGGCTGGTGATCATTGGGTTTGCGATTGCCGTGTTGTTGGGCATGGCCTGGCTGATCAGCAAGACAAGGCTGGGCCTGTTTGTGCGTGGTGTCACGCAAAACCGGCCGATTGCCTCGTGTATGGGCGTGAACACGGCGCGTGTGGACACCTATGCGTTTGCACTGGGCTCGGGCATTGCAGGCCTGGCCGGTTGCGCACTGAGCCAGGTTGGCAATGTCGGGCCGGACCTGGGCCAGGGTTACATCGTGGATTCCTTCATGGTGGTGGTGTTGGGTGGCGTGGGCCAGCTGGCCGGCACGGTGTATGCGGCCATGGGCCTGGGCATTCTGAATAAATTTCTCGAAGGCTGGACCGGTGCGGTGCTGGCCAAAATTGCGGTGCTGGTGTTCATCATCATCTTCATCCAGAAGCGGCCGCAAGGCATCTTCGCCATGAAAGGGCGCTCCGCCGAGGCATGACCATGACAACATCCACGCCAACCCTCAACGCGGCCCTGCAAGCTGGGCAGAGCCTTCCCGCGACACGTACGGCACAGGTCGATGTGCCCGTTGTTACCGCGGCCGTCCCACAGCCCGAGGCCGGGGGCACCGTTTCGGCGTCTGTGCGGCTTCCGGCCCAAGGCCCCATGCTCACACGGGCCGGCTGGAGCGCATTTATCGTCGCGCTGCTGGCCGTCTGTGCTGCGGCCCCGGTGCTGAACCTGCTGGTGCCGGAAAGCAGCATGTTCCACATGAGCACCTACGCGGTGGCCTTGCTGGGCAAGATCATGTGTTACGCGATCTGTGCGCTGGCCATGGACCTGATTTGGGGTTACACCGGCATTTTGTCGCTGGGGCACGGCATGTTTTTCGCGCTGGGCGGTTATGTCATGGGCATGTATTTGATGCGCCAGATCGGCCTGGAGGGCAATTACAAAAGCAATCTGCCCGACTTCATGGTGTTCCTGGACTGGAAAGAGCTACCCTGGCACTGGACCTTTAGCGACAGTTTTGTCGCCACCTTGTTCCTGATCGTGCTGGTGCCTGGGCTGGTGGCCTTTGTGTTTGGCTACTTTGCCTTCCGTTCGCGCATCAAGGGGGTGTATTTTTCCATCATCACGCAGGCCATGACCTTTGCCGCCATGCTGCTGTTCTTTCGCAACGAAACCGGCTTTGGCGGCAACAACGGTTTTACCGATTTCAAACGCATTCTGGACATTCCGTTGGCCACACCCAGCATGCGCATGGTGCTGTTTGTGATCACCGGGCTGAGTCTGCTGGCTTTCTTTTTGTTCGCCAAGTGGCTGGTGGGTAGCAAGTTTGGCCGGGTGTTGCAGGCGGTGCGTGATGCTGAAACACGCGTGATGTTTTCGGGCTACAACCCGATTGGCTACAAGCTGACGATCTGGACCCTCTCGGCCGTGATGTGTGGCATCGCCGGCGCCTTGTATGTGCCGCAGGTCGGCATCATCAACCCGAGCGAAATGAGCCCGGCCAACTCGATTGAAATGGCGATCTGGGCCGCCGTGGGTGGCCGTGCCACGCTGATCGGCCCGATTGTGGGTGCCTTCATCGTCAACGGCGCCAAAAGCTGGCTGACCGTGGCTTACCCCGAGTACTGGTTGTATTTTCTGGGCATGTTGTTTATTGCGGTGACGCTGTTTTTACCCAACGGGGTGGTCGGGCTGGTGAAAAAATTCCGGAAAGGTGGTGAGAAATGAGCGACGCCGGACCGCCCCAAGGCGCGAAGGCCCCCTCGGGGGGCAGCGCATTACGCGAAGCGAAAAGCGTGGGGGCCATGCCATGACCCCCGACCTGCTTGAGCAAGGCGCACGCCGCGTTGAAGATCACATGGCGCTGCTGGCGGCCGGAAAAAACAACACGGCATCGGGCGGGCGCAACGCCAGCACGGGCCGCGTCGTTGAGTCCGGCGAAGTCGACACGACGCACGGTCGCATCCTCTACCTGCAAGACGTGAGTGTGAGTTTTGACGGGTTCAAGGCCATCAACAAACTTTCGCTGGACATTGCGCCGGGCGAGTTGCGCTGCATCATTGGTCCGAATGGCGCGGGCAAGACCACGATGATGGACATCATCACGGGGAAGACCCGGCCCGACGAAGGCACGGTGTTTTTCGGCAGCACGATAGACCTGCTGCGTCACACCGAACCGCAGATTGCGCAATTGGGCATAGGCCGCAAGTTTCAGAAACCCACGGTGTTTGAACAACTGACGGTGTTTGAAAACCTGGAGCTCGCCCTCAAAACCGACAAGGGTGTGAAGTCGTCGATGTTCTTCAGGCTGGACTCGGCGCAAAGCGATCGCCTCGCCGACATCCTGGTGACGATTCATCTGGCTGGCAGCGTGAATCGTCTGGCGGGCAATCTGAGTCACGGGCAAAAGCAGTGGCTGGAGATTGGCATGTTGTTGATGCAAGACCCGAAGCTGTTGCTGCTGGACGAACCTGTGGCGGGCATGACCGATGAAGAAACGGCACGCACGGCGGAGTTGTTTTTGACGCTCAAGGGCAAACACTCGTTGATGGTGGTGGAACACGACATGAGTTTCATTAAAACAATTTCCGAGATCGTGACGGTGTTGTGTGAGGGGTCGGTGCTGGCGCAGGGGACGCTGGATCAGGTGCAGGCGGATGAACGGGTGATTGAGGTGTACCTTGGGCGCTGATTCTTTTTGCGTTTGGGACGGGCCTGTTGACGCCTTCGTCGATCTGGCGGTCCGTAGTTTGCAGACAAGCCGGGACTCGCCCCGGCGGGCGACTTACTTTTCTTTGCTTCGCCAAAGAAACCTAAGGAAAAGAAAGGCGACCCGACTGTCTGGGTCCCTCCGCTGCGCTACGGGCAACCTGCGGTGCTCGTCAAAAGCGGGGTCTCGCTCGAACTCGCCTTCGGCTCAGACAATCGCGAGCCCTGATCCGCTTTTGCCTGTGCTCCTCGGCCCAGCCAAACGGGCTTGGAGGAAAAATACGGATGCGGGGAGACGAGGACGCGCCAAGCGCGTCCTCGTCGGACCCCGATCTCTCCCCTCGCTCCCCACCCCTTCTGTCTGCGCCGAGGAGCGGAGGTCCAGCCGGATCCGGGGTCGCCTTTTCTTTGCTTACTTTCTTTTGGCGAAGCAAAAGAAAGTGAGTAGCCGCCGGGCTACCCCCGGCATGCAGGCAAAACACAAGCGATCGATTCACCCCAGCCTGGCGAGAACCCCAAAATGCTGAACGTCAAAAACATCAACCAGTATTACGGCGGCTCCCACATCCTCCGCGACGTGAGCCTGGAAGCCCATCTCGGCAAAGTGAGCGTGCTGCTGGGCCGCAACGGCGTGGGTAAAACCACACTGCTCAAATCACTGATGGGTCTGGTGCCCATCAAGACCGGCAGCATCGAATTTGACGGCAAGCCCATCCAGAACGCCACGCCTTACGCGCGCGCCAGAGCCGGCATAGGTTTTGTGCCGCAGGGGCGCGAGATCTTCGCGCGGCTGACGGTCGAAGAAAATCTGCGCATGGGTCTGGCCTACAAAAGCGCCGGTACGCCGGTGCCCGGCGAGTTATACGAGTTGTTTCCTGTCCTCAAGCAGATGCTGAACCGGCGCGGCGGTGATCTCTCGGGCGGGCAGCAGCAGCAACTGGCAATTGCGCGTGCGCTGGCGGCCCAGCCCAAGCTGCTGATCCTCGACGAACCCACCGAAGGGATTCAGCCCAGCATCATCAAGGACATCGGCCGTGTGATCCGTATGCTGGCAGACCGGGGCGACATGGCCATCTTGTTGGTCGAACAGTATTACGACTTTGCGCAAGAGCTGGCTGACGACTACCTGGTGATGGAGCGCGGCGAATTCATTGCGCGCGGTCAGGGCAAGGACATGGAAGCCAACAAGGTGCGGCAGCTCGTTGCTATCTAGGATGGCGGTCATCCCGGACTTGATCCGGGATCCATGCCACATGAACACCGACGCGTGTGTGCCGGCATGGATGGCGGGTCAAGCCCGCAGCCTTATTTCGAGCGAAAAATAATTTCTTTCATGCGCTGCAGCTTGGGTGACACCACCGGCACCGTCAGCATGGTGCTGGCAATCGCCATCAGCAGCAAGGCCGTGAAGGTTTCGTTGGTGATGATTTGTTTGTCCAGCAGGATGTTGACAAAAATGATCATGATCAGGGCCTTGGTCTGCAACAGCCAGCCGATGATGGAGCTTTCACCCGGTTCCCACTTGAGCACCTTGCCCGCGATGTGAACCCCGATCAGCTTGCCGGCCACGGAGGCCACCAGCAAGACGGCGGCCGCGACAAACACGGCTTCGCCGCCCACCGACCAGTTGGTGCGCAAACCCGTGCTGAGGAAAAACACCGGCATCATCACCAGCAGCACGTGGTGACGCAGCAAGTCCATGTGTTCCTGGTTGAACCACTCGCCGTCCATGATGGCTCCGGCCAGGAAGGCGCCGACCATGTAGTGCAGGCCGGCCCAGTCGGCACCGAAGGCGCAGATGATCAGCCAGATGAGGCCGGCGTACCAGCGGTCGCGTTCGGGCAGCCACACCATGAGTTTGCGAAAGGCATAACTCAAGGCGGCAAAGGCGATCAGGAAGCCGGCCTGCCTGCCGACACGCTCCCAGTCCATCAGGATCAGTGCCAGCACGCCCCAGATCGCAATGTCGTCCAGGCTGGCATAACGCAGGATGCGCTGGCCTATGGGCTGGCGCAGGATGGCGAGTTTTTCCATCAGCAAAATCAGAATGGGCAGCGCGGTGACGGCGCAAGCCATGCCGACCCCCATGACAAACTGCCAGCGCATGCCTTGCGGTCCGACCCAGCCCTCATACATCAGCATGCCGGCAGCGGCCGCGCAGCCCAACACCAGCGGTGTGCCCAGCGCCAGGCCGGCGGTGATGCTGCTTTCGCGCCGGTGCGCCCAGGCTTTTTTCAGGTCCAGCTCGATGCCGGCAATCCAGACAAAGACCATCACCGCCCACCAGGCGATGCCGTTGAGCGACTGCACCACCGGCGCACTGAAGACAAAGGCGTAGTAGTCCGGGTAAATCTTGCCCAGAATGCCTGGGCCCAGCAGGATGCCGGCAATGATTTGCACCACCACCAACGGTGCGTAGTAGTCGGTTTTGAAGACCCGCCAGATCAGGTAGGGGACGGTAAAAATGATCGCCATGGCGATCAGGTAAATCTCGGTCGTGGTCATGGCCGTGTGCATGGCGCTCCCTGTGTTTTTATGGATATGGACGATGCTGCGCGGTGACAGGCCACGCCATCACGCGGGTCCACCCCCAAGATACCATGGTGTCTTGGTTGGGCGTGGCCGGTCCTGAAGGGGTGACAAGCCGGCTAGCGACGTGCTGCCTGGTACAGCGGCATGACGGTGGGCAGCAACGCCTGGATCTGTTGCACGCGGCTGCTGTCGCTGGGGTGGGTGCTTAAAAAGTCAGGCGTGCCGCCCGTGTTGCCGGCAGTGCCCATTTTTTGCCAAAGGCTGACCCCGGCTTGCGGGTTGTAGCCGGCGCGTGCCATCAGCTCCAGGCCGATGCGGTCGGCTTCGGCCTCATGGGCGCGGCTGAAGTTTGTGGCGACCAGTGCTTGATACGCGGTGCCCGTGAGTTGGGCGGTGCCGCTGCCTAGGCCCAGCAACTGCGTGCCGAGACCGATGACGGTTTGCGCGGCGGCGGCTTGCGAAACCTGCTCGCGCGAATGTTCGCGCAGGGCGTGGGCGATTTCATGGCCCATCACCACGGCGATTTCTTCGTCCGTGAGATTGAGCTTGCGCACCAGTCCGGTGTAGAACATGATTTTTCCGCCGGGCATGCAAAAAGCATTGAGCTGATCGCTCTCGATCAGGTTGACCTCCCACTTCCAGCTTGGGGCATCGCCACGAAAGACCGCCGTTTTTGGCTCGAGGCGGGCGGCGACGGCACGCACGCGTGCCAGCATCGCCGCATCAGTGTTGAGCGCGCCTTTGGCGGCCGCCTCCGATGTGAGCTTGGTGTAGGCCTGCACGGCCATCTGGTCGAGCTCCTGCGACGACACCAGCAACAGTTGGGGGCGTGATGCACCCACGGCACCGCCCTCCGTGGTGCTGGTGCAGCCTGACAACAGGCTCAAGGCGATCAAGAGGGGGGCTAGGTGGAAGTTCATAGGGTGGGCTCGCTGGATGAATGATTGCGGCGGCTGTGAGCGCTTATTCTGAGGGGCGTTCGCACTTTGCAAGTAGGCGGGCTGGGGCAATCCGTGTAGGCCGGAATCCCCGGATGGCAAGCGGGGCGCGACATCGGGTTTCTCTGTAGCGGGGGCGGGTGTTTTCACGGGGAAGCGCTGGAGGCTGAGCCTAGAATGAAATCTCCCTTACTTTATGGATTGGAATCAGCATGAGCATCCTCAGCAAAATTTTTGGAAAAATTTTCCCGTCCGCCCAAGCCGCACCCGACCCGTCATCGTCCGCGCTGTCACCAGAGGCCGCTGCCGCAGCGTCGGCCGATACTGCTGCGGCCGCTGCTGCGGCAGTCGCAGCAGCCATGGGTTCTGCAACCATCGCGGTGGTGGACGTGGAAGCCGTGTTGAACGAGATGGCCAGCAACAACCCTGAAAAGCTCAACTGGAAAACATCAATTGTGGACCTGATGAAATTGCTCAAGCTGGACAGCAGCCTGGCTGAGCGCAAGGAGTTGTCGAAAGAGCTGGGCTACACCGGCGACACCAATGACAGCGCAACCATGAACATCTGGCTGCACAAGCAGGTCATGATCAAGCTGGCGGCCAACGGCGGCAAGGTGCCCGCCGACTTGCAGGGCTGATTCTTCAGACGGACCAGATGCGCGGGCTGGGCGCGGCCTGGTCCCAGAAATGCCGGCGCCAGGTCTTCCAGACCTGCCTCAGCAAATCCATCGCCGGCTCCACCAGCGGTGCCAGCACACGTACCACCACCACCTGCGCATCGGGGCTGGTGGCGCCCGCGGTGTTGGTCAGCGGGTGGGCGTCCATGACTTGTCGCGCCAGGTCCAGCGCGAGTTCGCGGCGTTTGCGCTCCAGTTTGCTGCCGGTGACAAAAAACAGGGTGGCGATGCAGCGCTGACCGGCCAGGCCCAGGGGGCTGTTCATCAGCAACAAGTCGTCGGCCCGGATACGCGCACGCTCCAGCCAGACGCCGGGCAATTCGATGTGCTGGCAAAAACTGCCTTGTTCAAAGGGCTGGTTGGCACTGGGCAGGCCGAGCGCGGTGATGTCCCAACCCATCAACTCGGCACCCGGCGCCAGGTCCAGCGTCAAATGATTTTCAGCCAGGCAGCCGCTGTAACACAGGGCTTCCATTGGCAGCCATTCGGCGCGGGCACCGGCCTCCAGCCGCAAGCGGGTGCGCTGCAGGGCGGTTTCCCCCAGTGATTTGTAAAAACGCGTGGCGCCCGGCGTGGTGATCAGGCCGTGGCTGCCGCTTGCCGCGCTGATGGCGATGTCCAGCGTGTCGCCGCCGACCAGGCCGCCCGGTGGGTGCACCAGAACGTTGTGGCAGACCGCGTCGCCTTCCGGGTAGAGGCTTTGCAAGATGCGCAGCGGGCCGTCGTGGCGGAAATGCGCGACGGTTTTGCCGGCCTGTAGGGAGTAGTCGAGGGAGAGAGATGCGTTCCAGGCCATGATTGAGTTTAACTCGGGGTCTGGTGCTGCCATGTCTCTTCGTTGCTATTAATTCAATAGCTGCTTACGACCGTCCTGTCTGGGCTGGAGGTCGATTTTGTTCATAATTACGGCCTGGTGAGGCCTGTGGCTTCTTGGTGGGTGGATGTGCTTCGGGCTTGCCGGGTCTCGGCCCGGCGGCCGACTTACTTTTCTTTGCTTCGCCAAAGAAACCTAAGGAAAAGAAAGGCGACCCCACTGTCTGCGTCCCTGCGCTTCGCTACGGGCAACCTGCAGTGCTCGGGAAAAGCGGGGTCTCGCTCGAACTCGGCTTCGCCTCAGACAATCGCGAGCCCTAATCCGCTTTTCCCTGTGCTCCTCGGCGCAGACAGAAGGGGTGGGGGCAGGATCGGAAACGGATGCGGGGAGACAAGGACGCGCAAGCGCGTCCTTGTCGGATATTTCCAAGAGACCGTCATTCATGCACGCGAGCGCAGCACACATAGCCAAATGAAGTCCCCCTCCATCGCCCAGCGGGGCGACGGAGGGGTTAGGGGTGGGAGTGGGGAGTCAGGCCTACTGCCAGAGGCAGGCCACAAGCGCAGCGTGATGCCGGCAGGCCTGGGAACTCAGGCGGCGGCCGCAACCTGCTTCACGTCCCGTGTTTCTTTCACACGCTCCGCCAGGTGCGCCAGCGCTTCCTGCACCTGGTCCACCAGGATCAGGCACAAGTCACCGGGTTGCAGGCGGGCCAAGGCCGTGTCGATCGCCAGAAACTCGCCGCGGATTTCGTCGATGTGGGTGGTGCGGCTGGCGTTGGCCAGGCCGTCGCGCAGCAGCGCCATGACTTCGCCGTCGGCGCGGCCGCGCTGGGCGGCGTCCTGGTAGAGCAGGACGTCGTCAAAGGCCTTGCCCAGAATCACGGTCTGGTCGCGGATGTCGCTGTCGCGCCGATCGCCGGCACCGCTGATGACCACGCTGCGGCGTTTGCCCGGCATCGCGTCCACGGCGGCCACCAGGGCGCGCATGGCGTCCGGGTTGTGGCCGTAGTCGGCAATCACGGTGGCGCCGCGGTAGTCCATCACGTTGAAGCGACCCGGTGCATTGTGGGAATCGCTGACAAAACTGGCCAGCCCGCTTTTGAGCGTGTCCCAGGTCACACCAACGGCCCAGGCGGCGGCCAGGGCGGCCATCACGTTTTCAACCTGGAAACCGATGCTGCCATTGCGTGTCAGCGGGATGCTGTGCAGCGGCACACGTTCACGCCAGGCGCCTTCGGCGGCGACCAGCGCATTGCCGTCCACATAGACCGTGCGTTTGCCCTGGGCGCGGTGGGTGGCCATCAAGGGGTGGTGCCGGTCGGCGGCAAAAAAGATCACGTTGCCGGGGCAGGTTGGCGCCATGGCGGCGACGATGGGGTCGGCGGCGTTGAGCACCGCATAACCGGTGGGCGCGACGTTTTGCACAATCACGCGTTTGAGCACGGCCAGGTCTTCCACCGTGGTGATGTAGTTCAGGCCCAGGTGGTCGCCGGTGCCGACGTTGGTGACGACGGCGACCTGGCAGCGGTCAAACCCCAGGCCTTCGCGCAACACACCACCACGCGCGACTTCAAACACGGCGGCATCGACGTCGGGATGCGCGAGTACATTGCGTGCGCTTTTCGGGCCGCTGCAGTCGCCGCTGTCGGTCTGCCGGCCGTTGACGTAGACGCCGTCGGTGTTGGTCATGCCGCAGCGCAGGCCGCTGGCAGCCAGCAGGTGGGCAATCAGGCGGGTCACCGTGGTTTTGCCGTTGGTACCGGTCACGGCCACCACGGGCACGCGGCCGTCGTCGCCCGGGGCGAACAACTCGTTGATCATGGCGCCGCCGACGGCCTGACCCTTGCCGTAGGAGGGCGACAGGTGCATGCGCAGGCCGGGCGCGGCATTGACTTCCACCACGCCGCCGTTCTGGGCTTCGAGCGGACGCAACACACTTTCGCAGACCACGTCCACGCCGCAGATGTGCAGGCCGACCATTTGCGCCGCGGCCACCGCGCGGGCGGCGACTTCGGGGTGCACGTCGCCGGTCACATCGGTGGCGGTGCCGCCTGTGCTCAGGTTGGCGTTGTTGCGCAGGATGACGCGGCGGCCACGCGCCGGAATCGATTCGGGCGTGAGCTCCTGCGCAAACAGGCGCGCCACGGCAATGTCGTCAAAGCGGATCTTGGTCAGCGAGGTGGCATGGCCTTCGCCGCGGCGCGGGTCCTGGTTGACGATGTCGACCAGCTCACGCACGGTGTGCAGGCCATCACCCAGCACTTGCGGCGGTTCGCGACGTGAGGCGGCCACCAGTTTGTTGCCAACCACCAGCAGACGGAAGTCGTTGCCGGGCAGGAATTTTTCGACCATCACGGTGCCGTGTTCGGCCGCTGCGCGGAAGGCGACATCGAGGTGCTCACGCGTCACGATGTTGACGGTGACCCCTTTGCCCTGGTTGCCGTCTTGCGGCTTGAGCACCACCGGCAGGCCGATCTGCAAGGCCGCAGCCCAGGCCTCGTCGGCATCGGCGACCGGCCGGCCCATGGGCACTGGCACGCCGGCGGCGAGCAGCAGTTTTTTTGTCAGGTCCTTGTCCTGGGCAATGGACTCGGACACCGCGCTGGTGGCGTCCAGCTCGGCCGCCTGGATGCGGCGCTGGCGCGAGCCCCAGCCGAACTGCACCAGGCTGCCGCGGGTCAGGCGTTTGTAGGGAATGCCGCGTGCGGTGGCCGCATCCACAATGGCGCCGGTGCTGGGGCCCAGGCGTTCGTCTTCATCCAGATCGCGCAGTTGGGCGATGGCGGCATCAACGTCGAAGCCGGTTTCGTTGAGTGCGGCATGCACCAGGGCCTGGGCCAACTCCAGTGCCAGACGGCCGACGGCTTCTTCGCTGTAGGCGACCACGGTCTGGTAAATGCCGTCTTCCAGCGTGGCCGAGGTCTGGCTGAAGGTGACCGGACAGCCGGCGTTGGCCTGCAGCGCCAGGGCGGCCGACTCCAGCACATGGGCCAGCGACACCGGACCGGTGTAGCCACCCGGGCGCAAGGCGCCTATGGCCGGGAACAGCGAGCGCACACGCGGCTCGAAGCCGGGCAGGGCGTCGATGGAACGTTCTGCCTCGGTGCAGGCAACGATGGCTTCGAGCGCCGTGTGGCGGCTCCAGAGGTTGGGACCGCGCAGGGCGCGGATGCGGGAGACTTTCATCAGCGGATCTTTCCGGGCTGGGTTGCGCTGGACTCAAAGGCTTCAATGCCGGCGCCAATCAGGTTGAGCGGAATGCCGAGCGCCCAGGCGGCCGCAATGGCGGCGAGCAGGCTGGCTTCGGCGGTGGGGGCGTGGCGGCCCTGCCAGATGGCGAGTTTGTCCAGGCCCGGCAAAAAGGCTTCGCTGCTGCCGGTGGCCAGCACGACCTGGTCCTGGCGCACAAACACCGCGCGGCCGCCGCTGCCCAGGTGGGCGGTGATGGCGGACAGGGTGGGGTCGGCGGCGTAAAAAATCACCTCGCCGTCACACAGGGCGGCCATCTTGACAATGGCCGGGTGGGCCGCGTTGAGCACGGCCACGCCGTCGGACAGCACCACATCGACTTGCGAACGCATGACCTTGTACATGGGCTCTTCGTCGAAGATGTCGAACTCGGCCAGTGTTTCGGCGCCGTCCAGGTCGGTGACCACGCCGACCTGGCAGCGGTCATAGGCCAGGCCGGTGCGCAAAATGGTGTCGGCGCTGTTTTCAAACACGGCGGCTTGCACCGTGCGGTTGATCAGCAGGCGCTGGCCGGCTTCCCAGTGGGTGCCGTCGCTGGCGTCCAGGCAGCGGCCATCGAGGAACAGGCCGTCGCGGCAGGCCAGGCCGGTGTGTTTGCCCGACAGCTGCAGCAGCCAGGCCACCAGGCGTGCAATCTGGTGGGTGCCGGCCGAGCCGGCCACGCCCACCACCGGGATGCGGCCGCTGTGGGCGCCTTCGGAGGCTTCTGGAAACAGGTGGTCGCAGATCGCGCGGCCGACCGGGCGCGGCGCACCTACCGCTGGTTTGAGGTGCATCAGCAGGCCGGGGCCGGCGTTGACTTCAACTATCGCGCCGCCCTGGGCGTGCAGCGGTTTCGAGATGTCCTGCGCCACCAGGTCGATGCCGGCAATGTCCAGGCCCACGATGCGGGCGGCCAGGGACACGATGTGGTCCACCTCGGGGTGGACCTCGTCGGTGCAGTCGATGGACACATTGCCATTGCGCTGGACCAGCACTTCGCGGCCGGCCGCCGGCACCGAGTCGGGGCCCAGACCCTGGCGCTGCAGCTCCAGCACGATGGCTTCCTCTTCCTCGAGCTTGATCAGGCTGAGGGGGAAATCTTCTTCGTAGCCGCGCCGCGGGTCGGTGTTGAGCTGGCTGTCGATCAGCTCCACCACGGTGGAGCGGCCGTCGCCGCGTATGGTCGAGGTCTGGCCGCGGGCGGCGGCGACCACGCGGCCGCCAACCACCAGCAGGCGGTGTTCGTGGCCGCGGACAAATCGCTCGACCATCACGTTGCTGCCTTGCGGCTCCGCGACGTGGAAGGCGGCCTCGATCTCCTCGCGGGTGTTCAGGTCCATGGACACGCCCCGGCCGTGGTTGCCGTCCGAGGGTTTGACCACCACTGACAGGCCGATTTCCTGGGCGGCTTCCCAGGCGGCTTCGGCCGTTTCAACAATTTCGCCCTCGGGCACCGGGACGCCGCAGGAGGCGAGCAGGCTTTTGGTCAGGTCCTTGTCGCCGGCAATGCCTTCGGCGATGGCGCTGGTGAACTCGGTCTCGGCGGTCCAGATGCGGCGCTGGCTGGCGCCATAACCCAGTTGCACCAGGTTGCCTTCGTTCAAACGAATGTGCGGGATGCGCCTGTCGGTGGCGGCACCGACAATGGACGCGGTGCTGGGGCCGAGGTAACACTGGTCGACCTTGGCGCGCACGCGGCCGACGGCAACTTGCAGATCGCTGTCGCCATATGCTTCGTTGTTGATCGCGGCCATCAGCAGGCGGTGGCCTTCGGCCAGGGCACAGCGGGCGACCTGCTCGTCACGAGCGCGAAAGACCATGCGGTAGACGCCGTGCTGCGAGGTGCTGCGGGTTTGGCCAAAGCCGGTGGGCATGTCGGCCAGGTTCAGCAGCTCGATGACCACATGTTCCAGCACGTGGCCGGCCCAGGTGCCTTCCACCAGGCGCTGGATAAAGCCGCCGCGTTCGCCGACGCCGCAGTGGTGCTCCACCAAGGCCGGCAGCAGGGCCACCAGGCGGTCGCTGAAGCCGGGCAGCAGGTTGGAGGGAAAGTCTTCCAAAGGCCCCAGATCCAGCCAGGTTTCCAGCACAGGCCGGTAAGTCCAGATGTTGGGGCCGCGCAGGTAGTTGATGCGCAGAAGCTTGATGTCGTCCTTTTTGCTCATGTTTTTCTGGATTCAGTCAACCGGCCGGGCCGGGGCGACGTTCTTTTCTGAGAGCGCCCCAAAGGGGCGTTTCTGGTTAATAAAGGCAGGTTTTCTGGTCCGGGCGCTGAATTAGGCATCAGCAGTCTGCCCGGCTTAGGCGAAAATCCTTGTTTCGGCCCTGAAAATTCTCAGGTTACCGGTATTTACGGCTTCCAATTCACAACAATGCAACATTCTCATCCGGTTGACGCCTCCTCCAGCGAGGCTGATCACGTGCAAACAGACTTGCGTGCACAACTCGCAGCCCATGAGAACGTTTTATGTACGGTGCTGGTTGACTTGGATTCGCAACTTCGGTTTTCCCGAGGCTGGCTGGCCCTGAGCGACCAGCGTCTGCTGGCGCTGGATTCGCCAACCGGCCAGTGGCGGAGTTGGCCCCTGCAGGCCGGCGGCGGCCTGTCCCTGCGTCATTTCGACCATGCCGGTGTTGGCACGCTGGAGCTGCACCAGGGCGGCGAAAGGCTGGCCAGCTGGCGTTTTACGCTTGCCGTCAATGTGCAGGTGTTGCGGCTGCAGCGCCTGTTCGAGCAACAAACAACGCCCCGCGAGGCCGCCGGTGCTCTGGCGGGCGGTGATGAGGCTGCCTTGTGCCCCTTGTGTGACGCCGTGTTGCCGCCGGACAGCGACGATTGTTCGGTCTGCGCCCGCGAGTTGCACACCCCGCCGTCCACCTGGGTGTTGTTGCGCCTGTGGCGGTTTGCCCGGCCCTACCGCGGGCAGTTGCTGGCCGGGTTTTTACTGACGCTGGCTTCCACCGCCGCGACCCTGGTGCCGCCGTATCTGACCATCCCGCTGATGGACGATGTCCTGATTCCGTTCCAGAACGGCCAGCAGATCGCGTCCTGGAAGGTGCTGGCGATTCTGGGCGCTTTGCTGGGCGCGGCGCTGCTCGGCTGGGGCCTGAACTGGGCGCGCACTTATTTGCTGGCGCTGGTCTCGGAACGCATAGGCGCCGATTTGCGGACCGCCACCTTTGACCACTTGCTGGAGTTGTCGCTGGATTATTTTGGCGGCAAACGCACGGGCGACCTGATGGCGCGTATTGGCTCGGAAACCGATCGCATCAACGTTTTCCTGTCCTTACATGCGCTGGACTTTGCGACCGACGTGTTGATGATTGTCATGACCGCGGCCATCCTGTTCTCGATCAACCCCTGGTTGGCGCTGGTGACCTTGCTGCCGCTGCCCTTTATCGCCTGGATGATCCACACCGTGCGCGACCGCCTGCGCACCGGTTTTGAAAAAATCGACCGGGTCTGGTCCGAGGTGACCAATGTGCTGGCCGACACCATTCCCGGCATTCGTGTGGTCAAGGCGTTTGCCCAGGAAAAACGCGAAGCCCAGCGTTTTCGCGATGCCAACCGGCACAACCTGCTGGTCAACGACAAACTCAACAAGGTCTGGTCGCTGTTCACGCCCACGGTCTCGCTGCTGACTGAAATCGGCCTGCTGGTGGTCTGGGCCTTTGGTATCTGGCTGGTGTCCAAGCAGCAGATCACGGTCGGCGTGTTGACGGCGTTTATCGCCTACATTGGCCGCTTTTACACCCGGCTGGACTCCATGAGCCGGATTGTTTCTGTGACGCAAAAGGCCGCCGCCGGTGCCAAACGAATTTTCGACATCCTGGACCATGTGTCCAACGTGCCGGAGCCGGCCAACCCGGTGCCCATGGCGCCCATGCAGGGCCGCATCGAGATGAACGGCCTGGGTTTTCGCTATGGCAACCGGGCCGTGATCCGCGGGCTGGACCTGTCCATCCGGCCGGGTGAAATGATAGGCCTGGTTGGCCACAGCGGCTCGGGCAAAAGCACACTGGTCAACCTGATCTGCCGTTTTTACGACGTGACCGACGGCAGTATTAGCGTGGACGGCACCGACATCCGGCGTTTCACCGTGGCCGACTACCGCCGCAACATCGGCCTGGTGTTGCAGGAGCCGTTTTTGTTCTTCGGCACGATTGCCGAAAACATCGCCTATGGCAAACCCGGCGCCAGCCGCAGCGAAATTGTGGCCGCCGCCCGGGCTGCACATGCACACGAATTCATCCTGCGCCTGCCCCAGGGGTACGACTCGCTGGTTGGCGAGCGCGGCCAGGGCCTGTCGGGCGGCGAGCGCCAGCGTATCTCGATTGCGCGCGCGCTGCTGATTGATCCACGCATCCTGATCCTCGACGAAGCCACCTCGTCGGTGGACACCGAGACCGAGAAAGAAATCCAGAAAGCGCTGGACAACCTGGTGCAGGGCCGCACGACGATTGCCATCGCCCACCGCCTGTCCACCCTGCGCAAGGCCGACCGCCTGGTGGTGATGGATCGCGGCCAGGTGGTCGAGGTCGGGCCGCACGACGAACTCATGGCCAAACAGGGCGCCTACTGGCGGCTGTACGAGGCGCAGGCGCGCCAGGTCGACAGCGAAGGCAACCTCGACGCCGAAGAGGGCCGGATTGCACTGGCTACTTCGCAAGTGGCCCACACCGCCCAGCACACCGGCCATGTCTGAAGGACGCCGCATGACTTCCACTGAATTGACAAGCAAATCCCCCCCGGTTTTCCAGCTGGAGCGCCAGGCCTCGGGCCGGCTGCTGCTGACGGACCGCGACGGCGTGCAACACCCGGGCGTGGTGCCGGTGCGGGCTTTTCCGATTGCCGCGCCCGATGAGGGCATTTCCCTGGTGGGCAGCGAGGGCCATGAGCTGGTCTGGCTGGAGCGGCTGGACGGCTTGCCGCCCGAGGTACGCGGCCTGCTCGAAGAAGAACTGGCGCTGCGCGATTTTGTGCCCGAGATCACGCGGCTTCAAAGTGTCTCCAGCTTTGGCACACCCAGCACCTGGACGGTGGAAACCGACCGCGGCGAGACCTCGTTTGTGCTCAAGGGCGAGGAAGACATACGCCGTCTGAGCCGCGAGTCGCTGCTGATCTCCGCCGGCCATGGTGTGCATTTCAGCGTGAAAGACATGGGGGCGCTGGACCGCGGCTCACGGCGTCTGCTGGAGCGTTTTCTCTAGGGGCAAGCGCTGGGTGGCCTCCAGTTGCTATTGATTTGGTAGCTGCTTGCGTCCGTGGAATAAGGGCTAAAGGCCGATTTCTTATAAGAAATCGGCCTTTTTGCTTCTGTCGCGCCTGTTGACGATCTAAAACGAGATTTAGTCGCCCTGTGTGCCGCGGTGCGCCCAGGCGGTGGTGTGTTTCTCGATATAGCTGAACAGCTCATACATGATCATGGCCATGGCTCCTATCACCACCAGGCCTGCAAACGCCAGTGCCATGCGTTGTTGCGATCCGGCGCTGAGCATCAGGTAACCGATGCCGGAATCGCCGGCGGTCATCTCGGCCAGCACCGTGCCGACGAAGGCCAGCGTGATCGCGATCTTGAGCGAACCGTAGAAGTAAGGCATGGAACGCGGCAGGCCGACCTTGACCAGCACGTCCCAGCGTTTGGCGCCCAACACGCGCAACACGTCTTCGAGTTCGGGCTCCAGGGTTGCCAGCCCGGTGGCCATGTTGACGGTGATCGGGAAGAAGGAGATCAGGAAAGCCGTCAGGATGCCGGGCCCGACGCCGATGCCGAACCAGACGATCAGGATGGGCACAATCGCCGCCTTGGGCACGGCGTTGAAGGCCACCAGTAGCGGGTAGACCGCGGCATAGGCCAGGCGTGAGGAGCCGACCAGAAAGCCCAGCATCACGCCGACCACGATGGACAGGCCGAAGCCGACCATGGTGACCCAGAAGGTTTTCCAGGCGGCTTGCGCGATCGGGCCGGAAAACTCAATCATGGACTCGGCAATTTTCAGTGGCGCCGGGAAGATGTATTCCTCGATCTGGAACACCGAACACACCAGCTGCCACAAGGTCACGATGACCAGCAGCAACACAAACGGGGACCAGCGTTCAATCTGTTTTGTGGTCATGGGCATCACTTGGCCTCCAGGGCGGGCGCGGGTATGCCTACCGTACGTATCGCACCGATATGGCTGCGCAGTTCATGGACGATGTCGCCGAAGGCCTGGGTGTAGGTGATCTCCAGGTCACGCGGGCGCGGCAGATCAATTTCCTTGCGCACGACAAAACGCCCGGGGCTTTTGCTCATGACATAGACCGTGTCGGCCAGAAACACCGACTCACGCAGGTCGTGCGTGACCAGGATGACGTTGAATTTTTGCTCGTTCCAGAGGTCGCGCAGAATGCACCACAACTCTTCGCGGGTGAACGCATCGAGCGCGCCGAAAGGCTCGTCGAGCAACAGCATCTTGGGCTCATGAATCAGCGCGCGACAAATACTCACACGCTGCTGCATGCCACCTGACAACTGCCAGGGAAACTTGTCTTCATAACCGCCAAGGCCGACTTTTTGCAAGAGCCGGCGCGCACGTTCTTCAAACTCCTTGCGTTTGGATTTGAGCTGGCTGCGAAAAGGCTCAACAATCTCCAGCGGCAACAACACGTTGTCCACCGTGGTCCGCCAGGGCAGCAGCGAAGGTGCCTGAAAAGCCATGCCTGAAATTTTCAGCGGCCCGGTGACCGGCTGGCCGTCGATCAGGATGCGGCCTTTCGACGGCATTTTCAGGCCGGTCGTGAGTTTCATGAAGGTTGATTTACCGCAACCCGAGGGACCAACGATGGCGATGAACTCACCTTCGCGGACCTTCAGGTCTATGGCTTCGACCGCAAAGTGGTTTTGTGCGAGCAGCTCGTCGTTGTAGGCCAGCCAGACATCGCGAAAGTCAACAAAATGGGCTTCTGGGTTTTCTTGCATTGGTTTCTTGCTTGTCCTGATGTGCACAAGGCAAAGGCCAGCGTGTCTGTTGAACAAGCTGGCCCTGCCTGGGTCTGCCGCGCGCCGGCACGGTGATGCCGGCGCACGGTGAGTGGCTTATTTCTTCGCGGCGGGCAACACGTTCAGTTCTGCGGTGCTGGGCAGGAAGGAGCCGTTCCACACCGCATCGGCGTTGACGCGGGTCTTGGTGTTGAAGGCGTCGGACACCTGCGACGCCATGAGTGTCAGGCGCGGGCCCTTGACCTGGCCAAAACCTTCGGCGCGTGCATCCGGGCTGTTGATCACGGTGTCGATGGCCAGCTGCAGGCGACGTGTTTCAAGCTTGGTGTCTATGATGCCGTCCCTGGCCTTCACGTCGGCGATGGCGGCGGCGGGATTGGCAATGACATCTTTCACACCCTTGGTGAAGGCCTGCAGAAAGGCGCGGATCGCGGCCGGATTTTCCTTAATCAGTTTGGGCGTCGCGATGATCACGTTGCCGTACAGTTTCACGCCGTGGTCGGCATAGGGCATGACCACGATGTCGGCAGTTTTCACGCCGCGGGCTTCGATGTTGAGCAACGAGGTGAAGGTGAAACCGGTGATGGCATCGACATCACCGCGGGCCAGCATGGTTTCGCGCAAAGGCGGGTCCATGGCGGTCCATTGCACATTCGTGATGTTGTTGGCCTTGGCAAAAATCGGGAAAGCGCGGCGGCCGGCGTCAAACACCGGTGCACCGAATTTTTTGCCGCTGAGGTCGGCCACGGTTTTGATGCCGGATTTTTTCAACACCATGACCGAGGCCGGTGTGTTGTTGTAGACCATCATCACGGCGACCGGCTTGTTGGCGGCGTCCGGGTTGTTGGCGTGAAACTCCATCAGTGCGGCGAGGTCGGCAAAACCCATGTCGTAACTGCCCGAGGCCACACGCGTGACGGCGCCGCCCGAGCCATTGCCGGCGTCAATCGTGACGTCGAGTTTGGCGTCCTTGAAATAACCCTTGGCGGCCGGCGTGACAAACAGCGCGGCCGGGCCTTCAAAACGCCAGTCCAGCTGAAACTTGATGGGTGTGTTTTGTGCGTAGGCACTGCCGCAAACGGCGACGGCACCCGCCAGTGCGGCCAGGGTCTTGATGAAAACTCGTTTTGTCATGGGTGCTCCAGATAGAAAATAGTTAGCTGGTCCTGCTAAGCAAAAACGATGCCCGGCCTTTCTGGCGGCGTCATTTGTGAGCCTTATTCTGGGGCAAATCCGGCGAAAAATCGGGCAGACGGCCTCCGTGAATACCCCCGAAATGGTGCGTACTTGGGCGGTTTGATGGGTGAAAAATTAATTCACCAATTGGTGATTAAGGTTGGTTTTGAAAAAGCACGGAAAAAGAGCGGGCCAACAAGGTAGTGGCCAGGTCTCTTTTTTATGCTGTTGTCGATTCGCGACATTCCACCTCCTGGGCTGGAAGCCCGCAACAACACCGCCTCCTGTCATTCTGGAATGCGTCATTTTCTGTTGCCGTTCAGATCAGCACATCTTGTTTTGAAGATGTGTGATGGGTGGTTGTTCTGCGTTGTGCCCTAGGGCTTTCATCGTTGACAGTCTTTGGTGAAATTAATAAAGTGTTTTAACTAACCGTTTGGGTAATTAAATTCACAACACATCACCACCGGAGACAACATGAACAAGCGTTTCTTCCTCAAGAGTTTCTCCCTGGCCGCCGTCGCGCTGGCCGCCGCCATGCCTGCCATGGCGCAGAACTGGAAGCCGTCACGCCCCATCAATCTGATCGTGCCGTGGGCCGCCGGCGGTTCGACCGACCAGGTCACCCGCGTCACAGCCGCTGAACTCGAGAAGGCGCTGGGCCAGACCATCGTTGTCGTCAACCAGCCCGGCGGATCCGGTGCCATCGGCACCAAGAGCGCGCTCGACGCAGCCAAGGACGGCTACACCTGGACAGCCGGCGCCGCCCAGGATTTGGGCACCTACCAGACGCTGGGTTCAGTCAACACCAGCATCAAGGACTGGCACCTGTTCCTGAACGTGGCCAACATCCAGCTGATCGGCGTGAACCCGGGCCGCCCATGGAAAAACGCCAAGGAACTGCTGGACGACATGAAGGCCAGGCCCGGCCAGATCAGCGTCGCCACGGCCGGCGTGACCTCCGCCGCGCATGCCGCCATGGATCAGATCGTCAAGTCCACCGGTATCAAGTACAAGGAAGTTTCGTATGACGGCGGCAACCCCGCCGTGGTGGCCACCGTCGCCGGCGAAGCCGACATGACCACCCAGCTGGCCGTCGAGCAGGCCGACATGATCCGCGGCAAGCGCTTGCGCCCGCTGGCCACCGTGAGCGACAAGCCGCTGGAGCTGGAAGGTTACGGCACCATCCCGCCGCTGTCGCAGACCGTACCGGGCTTCACTGCTCCGGCCAATTACTTCGGTCTCTTCATCCCGAAGGGCGTGCCGGACGACGTGATCAAGACCGTTGAAAAGATCTGGGCCGAGCAGATTGTCAAGAGCGAGGCGCTGAAGAAATACGCCACCAGCCGCGGTGCGCTGTTCCACCCGCTGGCGGGTGAGGCTGCGCAGAAGGCCGTGTTCCCGGCCGTGCAGGCCAATGCCTGGAACCTGCATGGCAGCGGCAAGACCAAGGTCGCGCCCGACACCGTGGGCATCCCCAAGCCCTGATGCACTGATGCATCGCACTGAACCACGCACTGACCGAACCATCGCAAGACAATGACAGCCCCACAGCCGAACCAGCCCGTCGACGCCGACATACACGCCGAAGAAAAGAACATGCCGCCCCGATCGGACTTGAAGGATGCGGCCGGCTGGATGTTGCTTGGCGGCGCGGTGCTGATCGGTTCGCTGCGGATGGACCGGCTGGAATCGCAGCACATTAATCCGTACACGGTACCGGGCCTGTTGACGGGCCTGCTGGGCCTGGCCATGCTGCTGCTGGGCGGGCTGTTGGGGCTGCGCAGCTGGCGGCGTGGCGCATTGAGCCAACCCCTGGCACCACCCACCGCGCTTCAGCGCGAGGAGCGGCGCCGCATCTGGGTGGTCGTGGCGCTGTGCCTGGTCTATGCGGTGGGCCTGGTCGGCCACGGCCTGCCGTTCTGGCTGGCCTCGGCGATCTACGTCACCGGCGCCATCCTCTTGTTGCAACGCCTGAGCGCCGACCCCATGCAGCGCGAGCTGACGCCGCGTGCGTGGCGCAAGGCGCTGGTCATCGGCGTGCTGGCCGCGGTTGTCACGCAACTGGTGTTCCAGGAACTGTTCCTGGTGCGCCTGCCTTAATATTTTCCCCCCGAAGGCTCCCCCATGTTTCAAGGACTGTCTGATCTCGGACACGCCTATCTCAGCTTCATGAACCCGCTGACCCTGGCCTACGGCTTGGGTGGCGCATTTGTCGGTATCGTGATGGGCATCCTGCCCGGCCTGTCGGCCACGCTGTGCATCGCGCTGCTCACCACGCTGACCATCAAGCTGCAGGCCAACGACGCCATCCTGGTGTTGATCTGCTCTTATGTGGGCGCGTTGTACGGCGGCTCGCGCACGGCCATCCTGCTGAACATTCCCGGTACGGCGGCCAACGCCGCGTCCTGCGCGGACGGGTATGCGCTGGCGCAGAAGGGCCAGGCCGGGCGGGCCATCGGCATCGCCACGTCAGGCGCGTTTGTCAGCACGCTGTTTGGCGTGGTGTGCCTCGCGCTGTTCACGCCGCTGCTGGCCGAGGTGGCACTGTCGTTCGGCGCCTTCGAATTTTTCTGGTTGGCGCTGTTCGGCGTCACCATGTCGGGCAGCATCGTCGGCAACGACCCGCTCAAAGGTTGGCTGATGGGCCTGCTGGGCCTGTTCGTTGCGCAGATCGGGCAGGAGAGCCTGTATGCCTACAACCGCTTCACCTTCGACTGGGACGAGTTGTCGGGCGGCATCTCGCTGATCCCCGCACTGGTCGGCGCCTTCGGCATGGCGGAGGTGCTGACCACGCTGGCCGACCCGGTCGAACGCAAAATTGTGGAGATGAAGGACTCCGTGCTGCCGCGCTGGAAAGAGATCATCGAATACCGCTGGACGGTGCTGCGCTCGGGCGTGATCGGTGTGTTCACCGGCCTTCTGCCGGGCGTGGGCGAAGACGCCGGCGCCTGGATGTCTTACGCCGCCGCCAAGGCCGCGAGCAAGGAACCCGAGATGTTCGGCAAGGGGTCCATCGACGGCCTGATGGCTGCCGAGACGGGAGACATGGCCTCCATCCCCGGCCACATCATCCCGTCGCTGGCCCTGGGCATTCCGGGCTCCGCGCCCTCGGCCGTGCTGATGGCCGCGATGATCATCCATGGCATCCAGCCCGGACCGATGTTGATGATCCAGAACCCGCACTTTGTTTATGAGGTCGTGGCCATGACCACGCTGGCCTCCATCACCATCCTGCTGTTCGGCCTGTTTGGCGTGCGGCCGTTGTTGCAGGTGCTGCGCGTGAAGCGCTCCATCCTGATGCCTATCATCTTTTTGCTGTGTACGGTCGGCGCCTTCGCCAGCGCGTCGCGGCTGTTCGATGTCTACGTCATGCTGGCGATCGGCATTGGCGCCTTCTTCTTGCGTCGCCGCGGCTATGAAATGGCGCCGTTTGTGCTGGGCCTGGTGCTTGGTCCTCTGCTGGACAAAAGCTTGCGCCGTGGTCTTGTGCTGTCGGACGGCGACCTGTCGCCGTTCTTCACGCGGCCCATCTGCATCGTGTTTGCAACGGTGACGATCTTCACCATCCTGCTGTACGTCCCCTGGTTCAAGCGCGGTGTCAGGGCCTTGACGGGCAACATTTCGGGAAGCATCAAGGGAGCGTTCTCGCGTGGCACGTGAAGGAAGCTCACGCCGGCTGGTGCAGCCCCGCCTGAAGATCGCGCTGTGCAATGAGGTCTTGGCAAACCTGTCATTTGTGTACCAATGCAAGGCGGCCTCGGCCATGGGTTACGACGGCCTGGAGGTCGCACCGTTCACATTGGCCGCCAATCCGATGGCTATCACCGATGTGCAGGCCGCTGAATTCGCCCGCATCGCGCAGGACCACGGCATCACCATCTTCGGCCTGCACTGGCTGCTGGTCGCGCCCGCGGGCCTGTCTCTTGTCAGCCCGGACGCCACGCTGCGTGAGCGCACCACCGAGGTCATGTGCCGCCTGGTTGAGCTGTGCAAACTGATGGGTGGCAGCTACCTGGTGCATGGCTCGCCTAAGCAGCGCGCCGTGCCGCCCGGCGCCACCATGCCCGAGACGCTGGAGCGGGCGCGCGAATGTCTGGCCAGGGCCGCCGTCATGGCCGAAGCGTGCGACGTGACCTACTGCATCGAGCCGCTATCACAGAGCGAGACCGACGTGCTGAACACCGTCGCACAGGCGGCCCAACTGGTGGACGACATCCATTCGCCGGCTTTCAAGACCATGATCGACTGCAGCGCCGCCGGCCAGTCCGAAGTTGAGTCGGTCAGTGCGCTGATGGAGAAGTGGATGCCCACCGGCCGCATCGGTCATGTGCAGGTGAACGATCCGAACCGGCGCGGGCCGGGGCAGGGCGCCATGCGTTTCAAGCCCATCATGGAGACCCTGCTGCGCATGTGCGCGCAGAAGCACTACAGCGGCATCATCGCCGTGGAGCCGTTCGACTATGTGCCCGACGGCATGGGGTCGGCCGCGCATTCGATAGGGTATTTACGCGGCATCATGCAGTCGCTGGAGAAGGATGCATGAGCGATGCACTGAAATTTTTTGTCCGCGAGATTGATCTGTTCGAGCGCCCCGTCACGCTGCGCATGCCGTTCCGCTTTGGTGTGGTGACCTTGCGCGAAAGCCCGCAGGCGTTTGTGCGCGCACGCGTCGAACTGCCGGACGGCCGCTGGGCCTGGGGCGCCGCCGCCGAGCTGATGGCGCCCAAGTGGTTCGACAAGAACCTGGAACTCAGCAACGAAGACAATTTCAACCAGCTGCGCGATGTGCTGCGCATGGCGCGCGAGGCCTACCTGGGCGATGCATCAGCCGCCACGGCGTTTGGCCACTTCGGGCGGAACTTTGACGGGCACCTGGCTGCTGCATCGGCCAGGGGCTTCAACCCGCTGCTGGCCAGCTACGGCCCGGCGCTGCTGGACCGCGCGGTGCTGGACGGCCTGTGCCGCGCACTGGGCATCTCCTTCTACGACGCCATCACAAAAAACATTCCCGGCATCGGCGGCGGGCGCGGCGCGTCGGAGGGCCTCGGCATCGAGAACTTCATGGCGGGGTTGAAGCCCGCGCCATCCATCGAAGCGCGTCACACCGTCGGTCTGGTGGATGCGATCACGTCTGCCGATATCAGCGAGCCAGTCAACGATGGGTTGCCGGAAACGTTCGAGCAGGTCGTCAAGGTCTACGGCCACCGCTACTTCAAGCTAAAGGTCGGCGGCAAGGTGGATGCCGACCTGGCGCGGCTCACGGCCATCGCCGGCGTGCTGGACACCCAGACACAGCCGTACTTCATCTCGCTGGATGGCAACGAGCAATACAACGACGCGCAAGGCGTGGCCGAACTGCTGGCCGCCATGCGTGCGGCGCCGGCGCTCAGGCGTCTGAACGACGCCATCCTGTTCATCGAACAGCCGATCAACCGCAAGGTCGCGCTGGACGTCGACCTGCGCTCGGTTGACCTGGGCAAGCCGGTGATCATTGACGAGTCCGATGGCGAGCTCGACACCTTTGTTCGGGCGAGGGCCAAGGGGTATGCCGGTGTGTCGTCCAAAACCTGCAAGGGGTTTTACAAGTCCATCCTGAATGCGGCGCGTTGCGCAGCCTGGAACCAAGAGGAGGGCGCGCAGCGTTATTTCATGTCGGCGGAAGACCTGACCACACAGGCCGGCCTGTCGGTTCAGCAAGACCTGGCCCTGGTCAATCTGTTGGGCATCACCCATGTGGAACGCAACGGTCACCACTATGTCAATGGCATGGCGGCCTTGCCAACGGCTGAACAGGCAGACTTCCTGAATGCCCATCCTGATGTGTATGAGCGTTCACATGGGGCGGTGCGCCTGAAAATCAAACAGGGCCGCATCGACCTGCGCTCGCTGGATTGCCACGGTTTTGCCAGCGCGGTTGTGCCGGATTTCTCTGTTATGCAGGCACTGAAAACCTGACTAGACGTCTGGCGCCACCGGGTGACTGGCCATGGCTTCCAGTGCCTTGACCAGCGCCGAGTGGTCGGCCTGCCCATGACCCAGCGCTGCGCAGGATTGCATCAGCTGCGCCGCCATGGCGGTCTGCGGCAAGGCCACGTCCAGGCTGCGTGCGCTTTGCAGGGCCAGGTTCAAATCCTTCTGGTGCAGCGCCAGCCTAAAGCCCGGCTGGAAGCTGCGCTTGATCATGCGTTCGCCGTGCACCTCGAGAATGCGCGAGGACGCAAAACCACCCATCAGCGCCTCGCGTACCCTGGCCGGGTCGGCGCCGGCTTTGGAGGCGAAGACCAGCGCCTCTCCCACGGCGGCGATGTTCAGGGCCACGATGATCTGGTTCGCCACCTTGCAGATTTGCCCATCGCCTATGCCGCCGACCCGGGTGATGTTTTTACCCATCAGCTCGAGCAACGGCTTGATACGTTCGAACGATTTTTCCTCGGCGCCAACCATGATGGTCAGGCTGGCCGCCTTGGCGCCCACTTCACCGCCCGACACCGGTGCGTCCAGGTAGTCACAACCCAGCGCCTGTATTTTTTCGGCAAAGGCCTTGGTGGCGATCGGAGCGATGGAACTGCAGTCGACCACGGTCTTGCGTCGCCCCGCAGGGGCGTGCGCCACGCCTTTCAGGCCTTTCGCGACACCGGTTTCGCCGAACAACACCTTCTCCACATCGGGTGTGTCGGGCAGCATCAGGAAAATGATGTCGGCGCGTTCGGCCACGCCCTGGGCCGTGGTGCACAGGGTGGCGCCGTTGTCGACCAGGTGTGCCGGGACCTTGCTGCGCGTGTGCAGGAACAAGATGTGGCCAGCCTGGAGCAAATGGCTGGCCATGGGCGCACCCATGATGCCCAGGCCGATGAAGCCGAGTTTGAGTCCGGACTTGGTCATGTCGACACCCCAGCCATCCAGCCCAGCCCGTCGGTGGTGTTTGTTTTGGGTTTGTATTCGCAGCCTATCCAGCCGCGGTAGCCTGCAGCATCGATGTGTTGGAACAGCCAGCCGTAGTTGATCTCGCCGGTCCCGGGCTCGTTGCGTCCCGGGTTGTCGGCCAGCTGGATGTGGGCGATGCGGGCCAGGTGTTTGCTGATGGTGCTGGCCAGCTCGCCTTCCATGCGTTGTGCGTGGTAGAGGTCGTATTGCAGGAAGAGGTTGGATGAACCCACTTCGTCCAGGAGGGCCAAGGCCTGGTCGGTACGGGTGAGGAAAAAGCCAGGAATGTCGAAGTGGTTGATAGGCTCGATCAGCAGCCGGATGCCGGCGGCTTCCAGTGCGGGCGCGGCAAAGCGCAGGTTGGCCACCAGGGTGGCATGGGCTTGCTCCCGGCTCACCCCTGACGGAACCTTGCCGGCCAGACAATTGAGCTGCGGGCAGGCCAGTGCTTTGGCGTAGTCGATGGCGCGGGTCACACCTTCGCGGAACTCGGCTACACGTTCGGGGTGGCAGGCGATGCCGCGTTCGCCGGCGGCCCAGTCGCCGGCCGGCAGGTTGTGCAGCACTTGCTTCAATCCGTTGGATGTCAAGGCGGCGCTGAGGTTCTCCTTGTTGTAGTCATAGGGAAACAGGTATTCCACGGCCTCAAAACCAGCGGCGCGTGCGGCTTTGAAACGGTCCATGAAGGGAAGCTCGGTAAAAAGCATGCTGAGGTTGGCGGCGAATTTCGGCATGATGTTTCCTAGTCGAGCATGGCGGCCACGGCGGTGGGCGCATCGGCACGGCTGGCCGCCAGGTCTTCGAACTCGGTGATGTTGTCGATCTCGGTGCCCATGGCGATGTTGGTCACACGCTCCAGGATCACCTCGATGACCACGGGTACCTGGAATTCCTTCATCCAGGCTTCGGCCTGCTGGATCGCCGGTGCGAGTTCTTCCTGCCGGTGCACCCGAATGGCCTTGCAGCCCAGGCCTTCGACGACTTTGAGGTGGTCCACGCCATAGGTCCGGACTGGTTCATCCTGTTCGGTGTTGATGTTGTCAAACCCCAGTTGGACGCAGTAGTCCATCTCGAAGCCGCGTTGAGCCTGGCGAATCAGGCCGAGGTAGGAATTGTTCACCACCATGTGGATGTAGGGCAGCTTGAACTGCGCGCCCACGGCCAGCTCCTCAATCATGAACTGGAAGTCGTAGTCGCCAGACAGCGCCACAATCTTGCGGGTCGGATCGGCGGCACGCACGCCGAGTGCCGCCGGGATGGTCCAGCCCAGCGGGCCGGCCTGGCCGCAATTGATCCAGTGGCGCGGTTTGTAGACGTGCAGAAACTGCGCGCCGGCGATCTGCGACAGGCCTATGGTGCTGATGTAACAGACGTCTTCGCCAAAAGCCCGCGTCATACACTGGTAAACACGCTGCGGCTTCATGGGCACGCTGTCGTAATTGGTCTTGCGCAGCAGGGTGCCTTTGCGGTAGCGGCAGGCCGAGGCCCATTCGCCGCGGTCTTTCAGTTTGCCTTTCTCGGCCCATTCCGTGGCCACCTGCACAAAAAGTTCCAGCGCAGCCTTGGCATCCGAGACGATGCCGAAGTCGGGCGAAAACACGCGGCCTATCTGTGTCGGTTCGATGTCCACGTGGACAAATTTTCGGCCCTTGGTGTAGACCTCGACCGAGCCGGTGTGGCGATTCGCCCAGCGGTTGCCGATGCCGATCACGAAGTCCGAGGCCAGCATGGTGGCGTTGCCGTAACGGTGGCTGGTTTGCAGGCCGCACATACCGGCCATCAGCGTGTGGCTGTCCGGGATGCTGCCCCAGCCCATGAGGGTCGGAATGACCGGAATACCCGTGATCTCGGCAAACTGCACCAGCAGGTCGGAGGCGTCGGCGTTGATGATGCCGCCACCGGCGACGATCAGCGGTTTCTCGGCATCGTTGAGCATGGTCAGCGCTTTTTCGATCTGGGCGCGTGTGGCCGCGGGTTTGTACACCGGCAGCGGCGAATAGGTGTCAATGTCGAATTCAATCTCGCCCATCTGCACGTCGAAGGGCAGGTCGATCAGCACCGGGCCCGGCCGGCCCGAACGCATCACATGAAAGGCCTGCTGGAACACGCGCGGCACCAGTGCCGGTTCGCGCACCGTGACCGCCCATTTGGTCACGGGTTTGGAAATGGCCTCGATGTCCACCGCCTGAAAATCTTCCTTGTGCAGACGTGCGCGGGGCGCCTGGCCGGTGATGCACAAAATCGGAATCGAGTCGGCCTGCGCCGAATACAGGCCGGTGATCATGTCGGTGCCGGCCGGGCCCGAGGTGCCTATACAGACACCGATGTTGCCGGCTGTGGCACGGGTGTAACCCTCGGCCATGTGGGATGCGCCTTCCACGTGGCGGGCCAGGATATGGCTGATCGTGCCCTGCTTGCGCAGCGCCGAATACAGCGGGTTGATGGCCGCGCCCGGAATGCCGAATGCCTGCGTCACGCCTTCTTTTTCCATCACCCAGACGGCGGCCTGGGCGGCTGTCATTTTTGCCATGTCATCTCCTGTAGATAGGCCGACTGTAGGCAGGGCAGCGGCATGGCAGAAGACGGGGCAGGGCCATAAAACCTATTCCTCCATGGAATAAGTGACTATCATCGGCGCATGGATCGCTTACAGGTCATGCACATGTTTGTGCGGGTGGTGGAAACCGGCAGCTTCTCGAAAGCCGCACGGGAGTTCGCCACCACGCAGCCCACGGTCTCCAAGCAGATCGCGGCCACCGAGGAGCGCCTGAACGTGCGGCTACTCAACCGCAACACCCGCGGCGTCAGCCTGACGGAATCGGGTGCCTTGTATTACGAGAAGTGCAAGATCATCGTGCGCGAAACCGAGGAGGCCGACAACATCGTGCGGCTGGGCCAGAGCCAGGCCCAGGGCCTGTTGCGCATAGGCACCTCGGTGGCATTTGGGCGGCGTGTCATCGTGCCGCTGGCGCTGGACTTCATGCAACACCACCCGCAGGTGCAACTGGACTTGAGTTTCGAGGACCGTTACACCGACCTGGTTTTCGCAAGGCCTGGATCTGGCCGTGCGTATGGGCAAACTCGCCGACTCGACGCTGGGCGCGCGTTATCTGGGCATGAATCCCTGGGTCATGGTGGCGGCGCCGCGTTACCTGAAAAAGCAGGGCACGCCGAAAAAACCCAAGGACCTGAGCAGCCACGCCGCGTTGATTTACAGCAGCGTGCTGGGCGACGATGTGTGGCGGCTGCTTTCGCCCAAAGGCGAGCCGGTGACCGTGCCGGTGGCGGGCCGTCTGCGCTCCAACAACCTGTCGGCCGTCTTGGCCGCGGCGCGCAGCGGCCTGGGCATTGCTGCCATGCCGCGGTACGTCGCGGCCGATTCATTGAGCTCCGGCCATGTGCTGGAAGTGCTCAAGGGTTACAGCCTGCCCGAGCAGGAAATCCATGCCGTGTTTCCCTCGCCCAAACGGGTGTCCGGCAAGGTTCAGGCTTTTGTCGCCTACCTGCAGGGGCGGTTTGGCGAACGTTGGTGGGAAACCTTGCCCAAGGCCTGAGGCTACACACTATTCGACGAAGCGGCCCGGCCGCTCTCGCCTGGCGACGTCAATGGGCCTCGGCCTGCCGGGCCGCCTGAATCGCAGCCACCTTGTCTTCCTTCGCGCCGTTGAAGAACAGGTTGAGCGCCACCGCGCTGATCGATGCGAGCAGAATGCCCGACTCGATCAGCGGGTGCAGGCCATGCGGCATCCATTGTTTGAAATTGGGTGCGATCAGCGGGATCATGCCGATGCCGATGGAGATGGCCACGATCAAGGCGTTGAAACGGTTGGCCTTGAAGTCCACGCCCGCGAGAATACGGATGCCGGTGGCCGCCACCATGCCGAACATCACCAGACCGGCGCCGCCCAGCACGACGGTGGGCAGCGACTCGACCAGCGCCGCCATTTTGGGCAGTACGCCCAGCACAATCAGGATGAGGCCGCCGGCCACGCAGACAAAACGGCTGCGCACGCCGGTCACCGCGACCAGCCCGACGTTTTGCGAAAAACTTGTGTAGGGGAAGGTGTTGAAGATGCCGCCAATCAGCGTGCCCAGGCCGTCGGTGCGCAGGCCGCGCGCCAGGTCGGCCTGGCCGACCTGGCGTTCCGTCATTTCGCCGAGCGCCAGGAACATGCCGGTGGACTCGATCATCACGACAATCATCACCAGCGTCATGGTCAGGATCAGCACCGGATCGAACACCGGCAGGCCGAACTGGAAGGGCAGCACCACATCCACCCAGGCCGCCTTGCTGACCTTGTCGAAGTTCATCAGTCCCAGGGCCGCGGCCGCCATCGCGCCCACCACAATGCCCAGCAAGACCGAGATGTTGGCGATAAAACCCTTGGCGTATTTGGCGATCAGCAAAATGGACACCAGCACCAGGGCGGCGATGCCCACGCCGGTCAGGTCGGCGTACTTCGGATTCGGCACGGTGGGCAAAATGCTCAAACCTTTGGGTGTGTTGGGCAGTGCGGAGCCAGGCGAGGTGACGTCGGCCAGCCATTTGAGATGGGCTGGATCAACGATGTTGGGCGCGGTTGGGCCCACCGGGTTGCCGAAAATCCAGTTGATGCCGATGCGCATGAGGCTGATGCCTATGACAGCGATGATGGTGCCCGTGACCACAGGCGGGAAGAAACGCAACATGCGGCTGACCATGGGCGCGATCAGGATGGAGATCACGCCGGCGCCTATGATGGCGCCAAAAATCAGCTGGGCACCCGGCGCGCCCGGGTTGGCATTGGCCATGGCGACCATGGGGGCCACCGATGCAAAGGTCACACCCATCATCACCGGCAGACGGATACCGAACCATTGGGTGGCGCCCAGCGCCTGGATCAGGGTCACGATCCCGCAGCAGAACAGGTCGGCCGAGATCAACATGGCCACCTGCTCGGGGCTGAGTTTCAGGGCTCGGCCGACGATCAGCGGCACGGCCACGGCGCCGGCATACATCACCAACACATGTTGCAGGCCGAGGGCCGTGAGTTTGCCCGCGGGTAACCGTTCGTCGACCGGGTGAACCGAAGAAGTCATGGGTGTCTCCTGTTGTGCACGTTGATGTGCACCAAACTGTATACACTTTTATGGAGAGCCAGTATCGCGGAAAACCCGGAGTTTGCTTTACCCTGGGTCGAGTCTGTTTTGACCGTTATGACGGTAATGGCGGCTTTTTTGCGCTGGCCAAAACCGTGCGAGCAGGCCTGACCTCTGCACAGCTCAATGATTCATTTCGTCAGGACAAACGGAGACGTCCCGGTAACAGGGCCCCGGCTGGGCCTGCGCCGCGTGGAGCCGCCAAGCCGGGTCATGTGCTGTGGATTTCTGACAGCAGATGCTATTTATTCAGTAGCTGTTGACGCCCAAGGGGTAAGGGCTGGCGGCCAATTTGAGCTGAATTTTTTGCTGGCGGGCAGGAACAGCGCCCTGCGAGATGCAGCCATGGATCCCGGATCACGTCCGGGGCGATTTTCACTGAACCGCAGGGGGCTGTTCGCCCAGCAGTTCCAGCAGCGTGCGCGCCACCACCTTGGTCGCGCGGCGCAAGTCTTCCAGCACCAGATGTTCGTCGGCGCGTTTGGCGTTGGACTCCAGCACCGTGCGGGGACCGGCGCCGTAAATCACGCCCGGGATGCCGGCTTCGGCATACAGGCGCACATCGGTGTACAGCGGTGTGCCCATGGCCGGGATCGGCTCACCGAACACGGCTTCCCCGTGTTTCTGGATGGCGTCAACCAGTGGCTGGTTGCCGGGCTGGGGTTTGAGTGCATTGGCCAGCAGCAGGCGTTTGATCTCGACACGCACGCCCAGGCAATCCTTGGCGGCATCGGCAATCACCTTGCGGATCGCGCGCTCGACTTCGGCCGGTTTTTCTTCCGGGATCATGCGGCGGTCCAGCTGGAAAGTCACCTTGCCCGGCACCACGTTGGTGTTGGTGCCGCCTTCGATGCGACCGACGTTCAGGTAAGGGTGGTTGATACCCTCGACCTCGGAGGTGATGTCCTGGTACAGCTCATTCTGCGCATACAGCGCATTGAGGATGTGCACCGCCGCTTGCAGGGCATCGATGCCGGTGTCGGGAATGGCCGCATGTGCCATCTTGCCGTGCACGGTCACGGCCATTTGCAGGCAACCGTTGTGGGCGGTGACCACCTCGTAGCTGAAGCCCGCGGCGATCAGCAGGTCGGGTTGGGTGAGTTTGTGTTTGAGCAGCCAGCCCGGTCCCATCTCGCCGCCGAACTCCTCGTCATAGGTGAAATGCAGCTCTACGTTGCCGTGTAGCGGTACACCCAGCGACTCCAGCGCGCGCACCGCAAAGGTGAAGGTTGCAAAGTCCGACTTGCTGACCGCGGCCGCGCGGCCGTAGATCTTGCCGTCTTCGACCTTGCCGCCAAACGGGTCCTGGGTCCAGCCTTCGCCGGGTGGCACCACGTCGCCGTGGGCGTTGAGCGCAATGGTTTTGCCTTCGCCATAAGGGCGGCGCACGATCAGGTTGGTCAGCGACTCCAGGCCATAGGCCTTGACCTCAACCGGCGGGACCTTGTGTTTTTCCGCTTCAAAGCCGAAGGCCTTGAGCAGTTCGGCCGTACGTTCGGCATGCGGTGCGTTGTTGCCGGGCGGGGTGGGGGTCGGGACACGAATCAGTTCCTGCAGGAAGCGCACCTCCTCGTCGAAGTGGGCGTCCACCCAGGCATCCAGTTTGTCGTGATCAGTCATGGGTTTGGTCCGCAAGTTGGTTCAGGAGATGCTGGAAAGCCTGGACCGCGAGTTCGATGTCATCGCTGGTGGTGCTTTCCAGCGGGTTGTGGCTGATGCCCGAATTCTGGCCGCGTACAAACAACATGGCTTGCGGCATCACTTCATGGAGCTTCATCGCGTCATGACCGGCACCGCTGGGCATGCGGTAGAGCGGAACACCCAGGCTGTCGACCGCGTTTTCCCAATACTGCTGCCAGTCGGTCGCGCTGGGGGCGGCGGCGGCACGCATGGTTTCTTCCGCGGTATGGTAAACGCCGCGGCGCTCACAGATGGCGGCGAGTTCGGCCAGCACATCCTTGACCAGGGCATCGCGCTGTGGATTGGTGGGGGCGCGCAAGTCCAGCGTGAACTGGCAGCGCCCCGGCACCACGTTGATGGAACCGCCGGGCACGGTCCAGATGCCTATGGTGCCGACCGAGTCGCCATCACGGGCCGCACGTTGTTCCACATACAGCGCGAGTTCCGCCACGGCCACCGCGGCATCGCGGCGCCGGTCCATCGGTGTGGTGCCGGCATGGCTGGCCATACCCGTGACTTCACAGACATAACGCACACCGCCGTTGATCGAGGTCACGATGCCCAGGGGGACGTCAAGCTCGTTGAGCACCGGCCCCTGCTCGATGTGGACCTCGACAAAACCCAGGTAATCGGCCGGCTTGCGCTGCAACTGGGCAATTGCTTCCAGCGTGGCCGGCAGGCCGGCGTGTTGCATGGCTTCACGCATGCTCACACCGTCGGTATCTTTCTGGTCCAGCCAGACGGGATTGAACTGGCCGATCAAGGCGCCCGACCCCAGAAAGGTGGCCTTGTAACGCTGGCCTTCTTCTTCGGCAAAAGCAATCACTTCAAAGTCGAAAGGCAGGCGCTTTTTCTGGCGCGACAGTTCGGCCACACAGGCCATGGGTGTGAAGAAACCCAGCCGGCCGTCGTATTTGCCGCCGTTGCGCACGGTGTCGTAATGCGAGCCTGTCATCAGGGTTTTGGCGCCGGGCTGCGCCGCCTTGTAACGCCCGACCACGTTGCCGACGGCGTCGATGAACACCTCGTCAAAGCCGTTGTCCTGCATGGTTTGTTTGATCTGCTGGGCCGCGGCACGGTGTGCATCGGTCAGGTAGGTCACCGTGAGTTGGCCTTTTTCCAGGTAATCCGGGTCGCTGAAGGCGCTGAGTTTTTCCTGCCAGTCCCAGACCTGGTTGCCCAGGCTCGGCTCTATGCCGAACTTGTCGTTGAGCCTGAGTTCTGCGATGCGGTGGATGTTGCGCAGGGCTTCTGCCAGTTCAAAGTCAGGGTGGTTGGCCAGGCGCCGCTCAAAGGTGGCGATGATCTCTTGCCGGGACAGACCGGTGCCGCGCGGGCCACGCACCGCCAGAATGAAGGGAAAACCGAATTTGGCCTGGTAGCTGGTGTTGAGCGCCTGAATCTTGGTCAACTCGTCGGCCGTGCAGTGGGTCAGTCCCGCTTTGCTTTGTTCATTCGTTGACTCTGCTGTCAGCGTGTTGCTGGCCATGGCTTTGCCGGCGAGTTCGGGGTGGGCGCAGATCAGGGTGAGCTGGGCTTCGCGGCCAGCGTCATGAATAAGACGCGCCATCAGGTGTTTGAGTTGCGGCAGCGAGCGGAAGGGGCGTTGCGCAAGCGCGGCAGCGGCGATCCAGGGGGAATGTTCATACAGGCCTTCCAGCCAAGTCGTGGCCTCGGGAAGAGGCGCTGCGTTCAATTGTTCTAAGGTCAAAGTCATGTTCAGTCTTGGTAAGGGTGGACTTGCATCCAGTGACGTGCAATGTCAAGGCGGCGGCAAATCCACACGTGGTCGTGTTGTTGAATGTGGTCGAGAAAACGTTGCAAGGCGACGATGCGGCCGGGGCGGCCCAGCAGGCGGCAGTGCATGCCTATGCTGAGCATTTTCGGCGCATTCAGGCCCTGGGGATCGCCCTCGGTATACAAGGCATCAAAGCTGTCGCGGAGATAGGTGAAAAAATCGTCGGCCTGCGAGAAACCCTGGGGCAGCGCAAAACGCATGTCGTTGGTGTCCAGCGTGTAAGGCACAACCAGGCGTGGCACGGGCGTGCCATCGCTGCGTTCAACCTTCATCCAGAAGGGCAGGTCGTCGCCGTAATAGTCGCTGTCGTAGGCCAGCTGGCCGTCGTCGGCCACCAGGCGCCGCGTGCGCGGGCTGTCGCGGCCGGTGTACCAGCCCAGCGGACGCTGGCCCGTCATCTGCGTGATGATCTCCAGGCCCAGGCGCATGTGTTCGCGTTCGGTCGCTTCATCGACACGTTGGTAATTGATCCAGCGCAGGCCGTGGCAGGCGATCTCATGGCCCAGCTCGACAAAGGCTGCCGTCAGTTCCGGGTGGCGTTGCAAGGCCATGCTGACGCCGAACACCGTCAGTGGCAGTTGGCGCTTTTCAAATTCGCGCAGGAGGCGCCAGACGCCTGCACGCGAGCCGTATTCGTAAATACCTTCCATGCTCAGGTGGCGCTCGGGGTAACTCGGTGGGTTGAACATCTCCGAGAGAAACTGCTCCGAGCCGGCGTCGCCATGCAACACCGAGTTCTCGCCACCTTCCTCGTAGTTCAGCACAAACTGCACGGCGATACGCGCCTGATTCGGCCACTGCGCGTGCGGCGGGGTGCGGCCATAACCGACCATGTCTCGAGGATAGCCCGTGGTTTTTTGTGTGTTCATGACAGCGCCATCGAAATGTCGTTGCTGGGCACCTTGCGGTCGAAGGTCAGGTTTTGCTCCACATGCAGCAGGTGTTCGTCCATCAGTCGCACGGCGCGTTCTTCGTCTTTGGCGGCCAGTGCCTTGACGATTTCGGCGTGTTCGTCGTTGGAGTGTTCGGCCGCGCTACTGGTCTGGTACATCAGGGTGATCAGGGCACAGCGCGAGATCAGCTCGCTGAGCATTTGCGCCAGCACCTCGTTGCCCATCAGTTCGGCCATACGCACATGGAAGTCGCCGAGTAACTCGGTGCGGCCGGCCACGTCTTCCTTGGCCACGGCGGCTTTTTCCTGCGCTACATGTTCCTTGAGTGCGCGGATTTTGGCGGGCGTCACGTCGCGCACAAAAGCGCGTGTCATCTCGGCTTCCAGCATGCGGCGAACCGCAAAAACCTGGCGCGCTTCGTCGGCCGCCGGCGCGGCAACAAAAGCGCCACGTGCCGGCTCCAGCCGGATCAGCCGGTTTTGCGCCAGCTGGAACAAGGCCTGCCGCACCAGCGTGCGTGACACACCAAAATGGTCGGCCAGTTTCTGTTCGGCCAGTTTGGTACCGGGATGCAGGCGGTGGTCAACAATCGCCCGGGTCAATGCTTCAACAATAGAGCTGGTGGCAGAAGATTCCATGCGATGCATGATAGCTGAAGGTGAAAAAGTTGTATACACTTCTGTTTACTACATCTTCCACCAGAAAGAGGCACCCATGGGCCTGAGCACACATGTCCTGGACACCATGCACGGCACACCGGCGGCCGGCATGCATGTCGCGCTGTACACCACCGACGGCGGCCAGGCCAGTCTGGTGAAGTCCTTTGATCTGAACAGCGACGGTCGTAACCCGGATGGTCTGCTCTACGACAACCACAGCCTGCAGCGCGGCACTTACCGGCTGGTATTTGATGTGTCGGCTTATTTCCGGGCACGCGGCGTGAATTTGCCTGAGCCAAACTTCCTGAACCAGGTCAGCCTGGACTTCGGCGTCGCCGACACCAGCCAGCATTACCATGTGCCGCTGCTGGTCAGCCCCTGGAGTTATTCGACTTACCGCGGTAGCTAGGCGTATCGGGGCGGCTTGTCCCTACCAGCCAGGGCCGCGGAACCGGCTCCGCCGGGCCGCAGGCGCAGCGCCCCCTAGTGGGGCAGGGAGTTACACGCAGTGAACGACCGTGGGGGCCAATCAGTCCTGCCCTTCGGTCAGGGTATCCAGCTGGAACTTGCCGCTTTTGTGCCACAGCCAAGTGTCGGTGTAAACCACCTTGCCAAGCCGGACCGGCGCCGGAAACGGGGCGGCGTTGCGGATCATGCGTTCGATTTCGGCCACCACTTCGGGGGCGTGGCGCGGCGCCCGCATCCAGTCGAGGCGGGTGACGGCACCGGCCTGGTTGATTTCAACATTCAGCACGCCGATGGCGTAGAGCAACGGCGGCATCCGGCCCTTGTAGATGCGGTCGCCGTGCAAGCCGTAGATATGCTTGGCGCCGCTTTGACGGTAAGCGCGCGCCGTGGTGGCCGACGAGCTTTGGGGGGAGCCCGTCGCCGGGCCTGTCACGGCTGGTGGCCCGGCCGGTTCCGACGGCGTGGAGGGCACGGCCGGCGTGGGGGCGGTCTTGCAGGCCGAGACGATGGCGCCTGCGGCTGCCGAGAGCAGGGCCAGCAGCCAGAAGCGGCGGGGAGGGAATTCAGACATGCATATCCTTGAGAATTTCGCCAAGTGTTTGTTGCTGCTATTGTGCAGTCTGTTCAGATGCAGACTGTGTAACAGCGACGGGATGGATTGTGCCGAATTATGCGATCAGCGGGCCAGGCAGCGGCGGCCCGCGTCAGAAGGTTTGTACCGTGAGTGATCAGACGGAATTGTTTTTGCAGCAGTTGGCCCACGCGCCGGCCGTGCTGGTGCAGGTGACGGCCACCCAAGGTTCGGTGCCGCGTGAAGCGGGGACCTGGATGGCGGTTTTTGCCGACACCTTGGTAGGCACCATAGGCGGCGGCCACCTGGAGTACCAGGCGATCGCGAGCGCACGTGCACGTTTGCAAGGTGTATCGGGTGTGGCCGAGAGCCGCATCGTGCTGGGCCCCTCGCTGGGGCAATGCTGCGGCGGGGTGGTGCGGCTGCGATTCGAGTCGGTCGCGCCGGCCGACGTGCCGGCCTTGCGTCTGCGGCTACACACACATTTACAGCCTGTTGCCTTGTTTGGCGGCGGCCATGTGGGCCATGCGCTGATCCAGGTGCTGGCGCGCCTGCCCTTTGCCCTGACCTGGATAGACAGCCGCGACGGCATTTTTCCGGACACCTTGCCCGACCGGGTGGCCTGTGAACACTCGGAGCCGGTGCAAGGTGCTGTGCGCAGCCTCGCGCCGCAGTCCCGGGTGTTGATCATGAGTTTCAGCCACGCCGAAGACCTCGATATCCTGGCCGAATGCTTAAAGCGCCAGCGCGTACAGGCCGACTTGCCCTACATCGGCCTGATTGGCAGCAAAACCAAGTGGGCGACTTTTAGGCACCGCCTGCAGGCGCGCGGCTACAGCGACGAGGAATTGGCGCAGGTGACCTGCCCGATAGGCCTGCCCGGCATAAACAGCAAGGAGCCCGAGGTGATTGCGGTCGCGGTGGCGGCACAATTGTTGCTGCAGGCTTCCACGGGAAAACCCTGAATTTCCTTCTTGATCTGGCGTCCATAAGGTGTATACACTTTCGTGGACAGGTCGCAGCGGAGCCATTGTGTTCGCGGCCGAATTTCTGCTCAGAGCGCCCGCAGTGGTGAGCAGGTTTGAAAGTTGAGACATGGAAAGTTACCTCCTCGACTGGGCCAACCTGCTGCTGCGCTGGGTCCACGTCATCACCGCCATCGCCTGGGTCGGCTCTTCGTTTTATTTTGTTTTTCTCGATTCGAGCCTGACACCGCCCGTGGACGAGGACCTCAAAAAGCAGGGGGTCAGCGGCGAACTCTGGGCCGTGCATGGCGGCGGTTTTTATCACCCGGTCAAATTTGCGGTCAAGCCGCCCGAGCTGCCCAAACACCTGCACTGGTTTTACTGGGAAAGTTACAGCACCTGGCTGTCGGGTTTTGCGCTGTTCACCGTGTCTTACCTGTGGAGTGCCGGCACCTACCTGATCGACAAGTCGCTGATGAACTGGTCGTCCGGCGCGGCCATCGGTGTGGCGCTGTCTTTCTTTGTGGTGTTCTGGATGTTGTACGACGGCATCTGCCAGTTGTTCGGCAAGCGCAAAAACGGCGACGCCATTGTGGGCGCCTTGGTGTTGCTGCTGGTCTGCGCGGCGTCCTGGCTGGCCTGCCACTGGTTTGCCGGCCGCGCGGCTTTTCTGCTGGTGGGCGCGATGATTGCCACGGCCATGAGCGCCAATGTGTTTTTCTGGATCATTCCCGGGCAGCGCAAGGTGGTGGCAAGCATCAAGGCCGGCCAGCCGGTGGACCCGGTGCACGGCCAGCGCGGCAAGCAGCGCAGCGTGCACAACACCTATTTCACCTTGCCGGTGTTGTTTGCCATGCTCAGCAACCACTACAGCTTCACCTACGGCCATCCGCAGAACTGGCTGGTGCTGATTGTCATGATGCTGGCCGGTGCGCTGATACGCCAGTTTTTTGTGATGCGCCACGGCTACAAGCTGGGACGCAACCGCAACCCGCTGCCGTATGCGCTGGTGGGCGTGCTGCTGATTCTGGCGGCCATTGTCGGGCTGAAGCCGCCCCTGGCCGTGGCACCGGTCGGAGTCGCTACTAATTCAATAGCTGCTTCCACAGGTGGGACGGGGGCTACAGGCAAAAATGACTATATAAATGTGCAAAAAGTGCTGGAGCAGCGCTGTTACCAGTGCCACGGCGCGCAACTGCAGATGAAAAACGTCAGGCTGGATTCGCCGGCTTTGCTGAGCCAGCATGCACAAGCGGTGTACCAGCAGGTGGTCGTGAGCAAAACCATGCCCCTGAACAACGCCACCGGCATGCTGGATGCCGAACGTGCCCAGCTCAAGGCCTGGTTCGAGGCCGGCGCGAAAACACCCTGAGGCTGGGCCCGCTATGGGCCGCGCGCCTTCTTCGCGTCTGGACGTCTCCGTAATATCGCTAATCGACTTTGCCCCTCCCCCATGCTTCAATTTGGGGAGGCAGCGTATCGCTGTGCTGATTTCATAAAACGGAGACAAGTCCATGATGTGTGTTCCATCCCTCCTCCGCAACCTGGCCCTGGGCAGCACCCTGGCGGCGTCCCTGGCCGCGGTCGCCGCCCCGATTGTGGTGGGACAGGTTGCGCCTTTGTCGGGCCTGGAAGGCACGCAGGCGCGCGCTTATTCCACCGGCCTGCAGCTGGCGCTGACCAAGGCCAACAAGGCTGGCGGCGTGAACGGCCATACCTTCAGCCTGGTGCGCAAGGACGATGGCGGCCGGCCTGAGGACAACCTCGCCGCCACCCAGCAACTGCTCAGCGAACACAAACCGCTGGTGCTGGCAGGTTATTTCGGCGACCGCGTGATTGGCGAGCTGGTGAGTTCCAAACTGCTGGACAAGGAGAAAATTGCGCTGGTGGGTTACCGCGTCAACGAGGTCCGCAGCGAGGCGCCGCTGGTCTACAGCGTTCGGGCCAGCCTGCGCGACGAAATCAACAAAATCACCGAACACCTGGTCACCGTGGGCATCACCCGCATCGGGCTGTTTTACCAGGACGGTCCCGGCGCCGCGCCGCTGATCGCGGCCACCGAAGAGGTGATGAAAAGCAAGGGCGCCAAAGTCACCGCCAAAGGCGCGTACACGCCGGGCACGGCCAAGGTGAGCAACGCGGTGGTGGATGCCTTCATCGCCGCGGCGCCGCAGGCCATCATCATTGTGGCCAGCGGGTCCGCCGCCGCGGCCTTCATCGAAAAATACCGCATGGATGGCGGCACGGCGCAGTTGTTCGCCCACTCCGGCGCGGACATCGAACAGATGTCGCAGCGCCTGGGTGAAGAACAAATGAAAGGGGTGGCCATCACCCAGGTCACGCCCAATCCCTACAAAATTTCAGGGCGGCTGACCAAGGAGTTCAGCGACATCACGGCCAAGACGCCCAACCTGGAGGTGCCGGTGAGTTACGCCATGATGGAAGGGTTTATTGCCGGCTCGGTGATTGTGGAGGCCGTGCGGCGCATGGGCCCCAAGGTCTCGCGTGAAGCTTTTGTGACTGCGCTGGACAACACCGACCTGGACCTGGGCGGCTACAAGGTGGACTTCGATCCCGGCATGCGCTCCGGCTCCCGGTTTGTCGAGTTGAGCATTGTCACCAGCAGCGGTCGCATCCGGCAATAGGTGCTGGCCCACCGGGCGCGCGGCCTTACCAGTTGCTCACCAGGCCCGCAGAACGGGTGGACGATTTTTCGAAATGGTGGGCTAAAAAATCCACAAAGGCCTTGACCCGCGCCGACACCTGGTGCCGTTGCGGGTAGACCGCATGAATGTCGGCCGGCGGCGATTGGTAATTTTCCAGCACCTGACGCAGCCGCCCGCTGCGCAGGTAACGTGCAACATCCCACTCCGCACGCATCACGATGCCGTGCCCCGCTAAGGCCCAGTTGACGGCGATTTCGCCGTCGCTGGTGCTCAGGTTGCCGCGCACCTTCACGGTCTCCGTGCGTTTGCCGGAACTCAGGCGCCAGATGCCATAAGCCTCGCCGCCTTGCCGTATGCCTATGCAGTTGTGTTGCGCCAGGTCTTGCGGCGTTTGGGGCGCGCCGCGTTTGGCGAGGTAGGCCGGTGCCGCGCACAGCAGGCGCCGGTTCGGAGCCAGCTTGCGGGCAATCACCCGGGCATCCGGCGGCTCGCCAAAACGTACACAGACATCGAAAGCATCGTCGCCCACAGGCGGCGGATTCACCGTGAGCTGGAGCTGGATCTGTACCTCCGGATGGAGCTTGGCAAAACCCGAAATCAGCGGGGCGATGTGGCTGCGGCCAAAACCCAGAGTGGCGTTCACACGCAGCAAACCCTCGGGTCCGGCGACGGCGCTGGCGACCAGTTGCTCCATGTCCTCGATCTCGGCGAGGATGCGCCTGGCGTGGGCCAGGTAAATCTCGCCTTCGGGTGTGAGGCTGATACGGCGTGTTGTGCGGTTGAGCAGCAACACGCCCAGGCGGGCTTCCATCTGCGCCAGACGTTTGCTGATGGCCGGCGTGGTCACGTCCAGTTCTCGGGCGGTGGCCGAGAAACTGCCGGAACGCGCCAGCAGACTGAAAAAAGCCATCTCGGAAGGGGCGGAAGCAGGCGTGGCCATTATTAACTCAAAGTGAACAATGGAATAACTTTAGGGGGTCTTGCGGCATCTGGCAATCCGTAAAGTTAGCGCATTGTTTTGACACGAGAAACCCATGAAAACTTACAAGATTGCCTGCATCCCGGGCGATGGCATTGGCAAGGAAGTGGTGCCCGCTGGCCAGCAGGTGCTGGAAACCATCGCCGCCAGCCAAAAAAGCTTTGCCTTCGACTTCAGCTCTTTCGGCTGGGGCGGCGACTGGTACCGCCAGCACGGCGTGATGATGCCGGAAAACGGCCTGGATGCCTTGCGCGGCATGGACGCGATTTTGTTCGGCTCGGCCGGCGACCCGCATATTCCCGACCACATCACCTTGTGGGGTTTGCGCCTGAAGATCTGCCAGGGCTTCGACCAATACGCCAATGTCCGGCCCACACGTATCCTGCCCGGCATCGATGGGCCGCTCAAACGGTGCAAGCCGGAAGACCTGAACTGGGTCATCGTGCGCGAAAACTCCGAAGGGGAATACGCCGGTGTCGGTGGTCGCGTGCACCAGGGTCACCCGATCGAGGTGGCCACCGACATGTCCATCCTGACACGCGCCGGGGTGGAACGCATCATGCGATTTGCCTTCAAACTGGCGCAGTCGCGGCCGCGCAAGTTGCTGACCGTGGTGACCAAATCCAACGCCCAGCGCCACGGCATGGTGATGTGGGACGAGATTGCGCTGCAGATCAGCAAAGAATTTCCGGATGTACGCTGGGACAAGGAACTGGTGGACGCGTGTACGGCGCGCATGGTCAACCGTCCGGCCTCGCTGGACACGCTGGTGGCCACGAATTTACATGCCGATGTTTTGAGCGACCTGGCCGCCGCGCTGGCCGGCAGCCTGGGCATTGCGCCCACCGGCAACATCGACCCCGAGCGCCGTTACCCCTCGATGTTCGAGCCCATCCACGGTTCGGCTTTTGACATCATGGGCCAGGGCCTGGCCAATCCGGTCGGCACCTTCTGGTCGGCGGTGATGTTGCTGGAACACTTGGGCGAACAGGCCGCGGCGCAGCGCCTGATGAACGTCATCGAAGAGATCACGGCCGACCCCGCGCTGCATACCCGCGACCTGGGCGGCAGCGCCACCCTGGCGCAGGTGACCCAGGCCGTGTGTGAACGGATTGCCGGTTTCCGGGAGGAGACACGCCAGGCCGCCTGACAGGCCCCAGAATGTGACAGACCTATAACGACGAAGGAGACAAGACCATGATGAAGCTGATTGCCGCTGTTTGCCTGACCCTGCTCGCGCCCTGGGCGCTGGCACAAAACTGTCCCGACAAAAATCTGCAGTACTGGCAGGCTTTTCCGCCTGGCGGTGAGTCCGACCTGTCGGCGCGGCATCAGCAGATGGTGCTCAAGAAAAAATGCCCGGCCATCGAAACCATTGTCCAGTACAAGGCCGGTGCCGGTGGGGCCTTGATGTGGTCGCAGATGAACCAGCTCGCCCCGGACGGCCTGAACATCGTCGGCGTGAACCTGCCGCACATCGTGTTCCAGCCCATCGAGGGCCAGGTGCAATACAAGACGGCCGATGTGACACCGGTGTTCTGGTTCCACTTCACCCCCGATGCGCTGGTCGTGCCCGAGGCCAGTCCGTACAAAACCTTTGCCGACTTCCTTGCCGCTGCCAAAAAGGACCCCGGCAAGATGAGCCTGGGCGGCTCCGGCCTGAACTCCGCCAACCATGCCTCGCATGAACGGCTGAACGCAGCCTTCGGCATTAAAAGCACCTATGTGCCCTACAAAGGCACGGGCGACATGGCGCTGGCGGTGGTCGGCAACCAGATCGACGGTGCGGTGACCTACACCGCCTTTGCCATCAACAACAAGGGCAAGACACGCGCCCTGGCCGTGGCCATGGAAAAACGCCACCCCTTGTTGCCTGACGTGCCCACCTTCAAGGAACTGGGTGTGGACTGGGTGGACGGCGCCTACCGCGGCATTGGTGTGCCCAAGGCGACACCGCTTGAGACACGCAAAAAACTGTCAGACATGTGGGCCGTGCTCAACAACGACCCCGAGATGAAAGAGCTGGCCGCCAAAAACGGTTTTGAATTGGTCAACGTGGGCCTGGACCAGATGGACGCCTTCATGAAAGACAAAACGCGTCTCTACACCGAAGGTGCACAGCGGCTGGGCTTGGGCAAGAAGTAAAACGAATCGCCCGTGTCGCCTCAGCATGGGCTGGCGACACGGGCAGTTTTTGATGGCGTTCAGACCGGGTTACCAGCAGGTTACGGCGTCACAATACGGGTTGGAGACAACGAATGACCGCACCCAACCCCGCCACCCATCCCCGCGCCTTTCTTGAACATCTTTACCAGGCCGCCGTGCAGCGCGCCTTGCCGCTGCACAACACCGCCGCGTATCTGCCCAAACCGCCCAAGGGCCGGACCATCGTTCTGGGCGCCGGCAAGGCGGGCGGTTCGATGGCGCAGGCGGTCGAAGCCTTGTGGCCGGCCGACGCCCCGCTGGAAGGCCTGGTGGTCACGCGTTACCACCACATTCCGCCACGCCCGGCCGGCTTGCCGCAACGTATCGAGGTGGTCGAAGCCGCTCACCCGGTGCCTGACGCGGCCGGACTGGCGGCCGCGCAACGCATCCTGCAGATGACACAGGGGCTGACCAAAGACGACCTCGTGTTGTGCCTGATCTCGGGCGGTGGTTCGGCTTTGCTGACTTTGCCGGCCGAAGGTCTGAGCCTGGAAGACAAACAAGGCATCAACAAGGCTTTGCTCAACAGCGGCGCCAACATCGGTGAGATGAATTGCGTGCGCAAACACCTGTCGCGCATCAAGGGCGGGCGCCTGGCCGCGGCCTGTGCGCCGGCCACCGTGGTGACTCTGACCATCAGCGACGTGCCGGGTGACGACCCCTCCGTGATTGCCAGCGGCCCGACCGTGCCCGACATCACGACTTGCGCCGATGCGCTGGCCATCCTCCAACGTTACAACATAGCGGTGCCTGCGGCCCTGCTGGCGCAGCTTGAAAGCGGCGCGCTGGAAACGCCCAAACCGGGAGACGCTGCGTTTGCCGGCCATGCCGTGCACCTGATCGCCACGCCTCAACAATCCCTGGAAGCCGCGGCCAAGGCAGCACGTGCGGCGGGGCTGGAAGCGCATATTCTGAGTGACGAAATGGAAGGTGAGTCGCGCGAGGTCGGCAAGGTACATGCAGCGCTGGCGCGTGCCGTGGCGCTCAAGGGCCAGCCCTTTAACAAACCCTGTGTGATTCTGAGCGGTGGTGAAACCACGGTCACGGTGCGGCCGCAGCCGGCAGGCACTGACAAGAAAGAGCGCGGCCGCGGCGGTCGCGCCGGCGAATTTTGCCTGGGGCTGGCGCTGGCGTTGCAGGGCCAGCCCGGCGTCTACGCGCTGGCGGCGGACACCGATGGGATTGACGGCATGGAAGACAACGCCGGTGCGTTTGTTGCGCCCGACACCTTGCAGCGCGCCGCGGCGCAGGGCATGAAGGTGGATCGTTTTCTGGACCGCAACGACGCCTACGGTTATTTCGAGCCGCTGGGTGACCTGGTCGTGACCGGGCCGACCCACACCAATGTCAACGACTTTCGTGCGCTATTGATTTTGTAGCTGCTTGCGTCCGCCGCATAAGGTCGGGAGCCTGATTTTCCTCTGAGCTCAGGCGCTGGGGCCGTTTTTTGCCTTTTTCAGCACAGGCCATGACGGCCTGCGCTAATGTCGCTCAGGCCGGTGGCGCCGATGGCCCGGGCACAAACACATCGGCATGAAAATCCGCAGACGCCAGCCCGCTCTCGGCGGCAGCGGCACGCACGGCCGCCACCATGGGCGGTGAGCCGCAGCAATACACCTCATGGCCGGACAGGTCGGGGCAACAGGCACGCAGCGCCTGGTCCACGCGGCCGGCAAAAGTATCGCCCACGTTGTCTGCTGGGCCTTCGCTGAGCGCCGGCACAAAACGAAAATCCGGCCACTGTTTTTGCCAGCGCGCCACGGCCGGACGCAAATACAGGCCGGCCTGGTCACGTGCGCCCCAGATCAGTGTCACGGGCCGCTGCACGCGGCGTTTGAGCAGGTCGTCCAGGATGGATTTCACCGGTGCAAAACCGGTGCCACCGGCGACAAACACGATGGGCCGGGTCTCGTCCTCGCGCAGCGCCACATGGCCGAAAGGCAATTCGATCTGTAACGTGTCGCCGGGCGCGAGCTGCGCCACCTGCGCACTGAAACGCCCGCCAGCCACATGGCGGATGTGCAGGATCGCGCCATCACTTTCCTGGGGCGGGTTGGCGAAGGAGTAGCTGCGTGTGCTGCCGTCGTCCAGCAAAATTTGCAGGTACTGGCCGGCCTTGAATTTCGCACGCTGGCCCGTCGGTAGCCGCAGCTTCAGCAGCGAGACATCGGGCGCGGCCAGTTCGTTGCTGTGCACCCTGGCCGTGAAGGTCTTGCGCGCGGACGGATCAATTCGCGTCCACGACATGGGCCGCAGCACCAGGTCGCTGGCCGGTGTACACATGCAATACAAGACCTGCTCGGGTGTGCAGCTGTCGTTGCGGATGGCCGCACCGTTGATGCCTGTCACCTCGCCGGCGGCGATCTGGCCGACACAACTGCCGCAAACGCCTTTGCGGCAGGAGTAGGGCAGGTCTATGCCCGCGCGCAGGGCGGCGTCGAGCAGGCTTTGGCCTGGTGCGCAGGCAAAGGCGGCGTCGGCGGCTTCGATGGAAATCTGATGGCTCATGGGGGCAAAGAATTTTTAGTTGGCCACGTTGCCGGACAGGAGGGCGATGGTGCGCAGCAAGGCAGTCGGGTCGGCGATACCGCGACCGGCAATGTCCATGGCGCTGCCGTGGCCCACGCTGGACAACAACACGTCCGCGCCTATGCTCAGGGCGCTGGCCGCGTTGGGCGCCAGCAGCTTGATGGGAATGTGGCCCTGGTCGTGCAACATGGCCACGTACAGGTCGTGCCGGCGCTGCGCGAGCAAGGTGTCGGCGCCGTGTGGACCGTCGATGTGGTAACCCTCGGCGCGCAACTGGGCCACGGCCGGCACCACGGTCTGCAGGTCCTCCAGGCCGAACAAAGTGCCTTCCGAGGCGTGGGGGTTGATGCCAAAAACACCGATACGGGGGGCTTCAACACCAAGCATCGCGCAGGCGCGGGCACCGGCACGTACCGCGCCTTGCACCAGCGCCGGTGTCAAGCGGTTCAGCGCCGTCTGCACACTTTCGTGCAAGGTGACATGCACGATGCGCAGGCCAGCGCCGACCAGCAGCAGAAACACCTGGTCCTCGGCCAGGCCGCAGACACGCGCCACCAGCGACGGGTAACCGCTGAACGGGATGTTGGCCTGGTGAATGGCGGTTTCATGGTGCGGGCAGGCGATGACGGCGTCGAAGTCGCCGGCGCGGCAGGCCTGGATGGCGGCGGTCGCTGAAGCAATCGCCGAGACACCAGCCTCGGGACAGATGCGGCCGGGTTGGGCCGCGTTGTCTGCCAGTGTGCCGGCTTCGACATGCTGGAGCTGTGGCAACAAGGCCAGCAGGCCAGACACCTCGGCAGCACGCGCCAGCACGGCACCGGGCCCGAAGAGCGTGATGCGTTGCCTGTCCTCGTCGCCCAGCGTCTGCAGCGCCTTCAGGGCGATTTCCGGGCCTATGCCGTTGGGGTCGCCCAATGCCAGCGCCAGGCGTTGCGGGGTAGCGCTCACAGCGGCAAGGCCATCAAGGTGTCGGTGACCGTGCTGTCGCAGATGGCGACGCGTTCGGCCAGCAACAGTTGCCCGTCCTGCAGCACAAAACGGTCGCGGTAGACACCGGTGGCAAACACCTCGGTCTGGCCGGTGGCCATGATACGCACCACAAGAAAGGGCGTGCGTGCCTGCGCCGCATCGGCCTGGGCAGACTCCAGCAGGGGCATGCCCAGCAGGTGGCGGTAACGCTGGCGTTCATAAATGTTGGCTTCGCGCAGGGCGGCGATGCGGTCTTCCAGCATGGCGCGCGAGTCCGCATAAACAATGCCGGCGGCCAGACCCTCTTGTTCGTTTTCGAGGTGGGTGATCCGGTAGTGGCAGTCGGAGGTGAAAAAGCCGGGCCACTGCTCCAGGGCATCGCTGTCGATGACATGGGCGTAGGCGGCGTTGAAGGCGCATAAGGCCAGCAAATCGATCATGGGTGTTTCTCTTCTCTGGTGGCGCCTCAGGCGCCCATGTGGTGGCGATAGGCTTTCCAGAAGCCGCGCACCGAGGTTTCCGTGGCTCGGCCTTCGCTGGAGCCGGCATGGTCACCGCCCATCTCGACCACCGCCTCCTTGTCGCTGGCGCCCGCGATGCCGCGTTGCACAAAACCGCCCACGGCGCCGTCTTCCATGGAGATAAAACCCGCCGGGCCGACCAGGTTGGATTGTTTGAGGCGCACCTTGCGTTGTTCGGGTGTGTCGTCGGTGTAGCCGAAGTAGGTCCAGTTCAGCTCGGTGCGGTCCACGTCCTTGGGCAAGACCTGGCGCACGGCCAGGCAGTTCTGGATTTGCTGCAGCACAAAGCCGGGGAAGACCGACAAAATCTGCAGCGTCACGCCGTCGTCGTATTCGGTGAAGCCGGCCAGCAGGCTGGGGTCTTTCAGGCGGTAGCGGTCGTTGTCCGAACGCAGGGCCTGCTCCTTGTAGGAGGAGTCTTTTTCAGCCGAGCTGTCTATCATCGAGAAGCTCACATGGTGGCCGCCTGACTCGTCGACAATCACGCCGCCTTTTTGCGACAGGCGGTTGAGCTCGAAGGTGGTGAAAAACAGGTGCAGCAGGCTGGCGTGGTAGCTGTCCTTGACGTTTTCCACGTACAGCTTCCAGTTGTTGGGCAGGGCCTGGGTGAAGCGGCCAATCACTTCCACCGGTTTGTGCATGACACGTTCGATACGCTGGCAAATCTCTTCGCCTAGGTAGTCCTCGATGTCGGGCACCTCGTCCGAGAAGCTGCCGAACACCAGGCCGCTGAACACAGCGATACGCAGCTTGCGCGGGCCGTGGGCTTCCTTGCAGAAGTCGGGCGGCATGCCGCCCTGGCCCTTGACACCTTTTTCAAAGGCCACACCCGTCAGGTCGCCCTGGCGGTTGTAACTCCAGGCGTGGTAAACACACTGGAAGTTGTCGGCCTTGCCGGATTTTTCCAGCGCGATCAAGGCGCCGCGGTGGGCGCAGCGGTTTTCAAACGCATAAATTTCACCGTCGCCATCACGCACCACCACCACCGGGGTTTCCCCGGCGAAGGTGGTTCGGTAACTGCCGGTCTCGGGCAGCTCGGCGTCCAGGCAGAGGAAGTTCCACACCTTGCCGCGGAAGATGCGTTCCTGCTCCTGGGCCGGCAAGTCCGTGTTGCTGTAAAGCGAGTAAGGAATACGCGTCAGGCCCGCGCTTTTCCAGTGAATGGTCTGTTCTTGCATGGCCGTCTTTACTCCAGCGTCACGTTGGCGCTTTTGATGACCTTGTTCCACTTGTCGGTTTCGGCCTTGATAAAGCGGCCGGTCTGCTCTGGCGACCAGCCGCGGGGCTCGGCGCCCTGTTCGGCGAAGCGTTGTTTCACATCGGGCAGGGCCAGCGCATCGGCGATGGACTTTTGCACGGTGTTGATCGTGGCAGCCGGGGTGTTGGGTGGCGCCACGACGGCGAAGAATGTCACGGCATTCATGGCCGGCAGCTTGTATTCCGCGAAGGTGGGCACCTGCGGCAAGGCCTTGGAGCGTTGTCCGTCGGCCACGGCCAGGATGCGCAACTTGCCGGATTGGTGGAACTGCATGGACGAGCTCAGGTTGTCAAAAAAGATGTCGACCTGGCCGCCTATCAGGTCCACCAGCGCCGGGGCTGTTCCCTTGTAGGGGATGTGGGTCATATCTGTGCCTGTCAGTTGCATGAACATGCTGGCCGTCAGGTGCGAGGTGGAGCCGTTGCCCTGCGAGGCGTAGCTGACCTTGCCGGGATTGGCTTTGACGTAAGCGATGAACTCCGCCAGGTCTTTCACCGGCAGCTTGGGATTGATGGACAAGACGTTGGGGACCGTGGCCACAATCGTGATCGGCGCCCAGCGTGTCGGATCGAACGTCAGCTTGCTGTACAGGTTGTGGTTGATCGCAATCGGGCCGGGTGGCGAGACCAGCAGCGTGCTGCCGTCCGGGTCGGCGCGGTAGACCACCTCGGCACCGATGTTGCCGCCGGCACCGGCGCGGTTTTCCACCAGCACACCGGCGGGAAAATTCGCGCGCATTTTTTCCGCCAGGATGCGCGGCAGGATGTCGGCCGTGCCGCCCGCCGGAAAGGGAACAATCATCTTCAGCGGCTTGCTGGGCTGGGCGAAGGCGCTGCCCACCAGGCAAATACTGGCGAGCAAGGTGGCGCCTATGCGGCGGGTGAGGGTTTGGGACATCTTTGTTATCTCCATGAACATTGCAAGGTGGGTCGCAGTGTGCCCTGTGGCACCGGGGTCAAACAAGCTATATTTGCGTAATGCGCAAAAACAGGCCTGGCGCCTTGATAGAGATCAACCCATGCAAGACAAGAATTTTGTAGCGTCGTTGCAGAAAGGCCTGGACATCCTGACCTGTTTTGGCCGCCGCCATGCCCGGCTGAACGTGTCCGAAGTGGCGCGTTTGACCGGCAATTCACCGGCGTCGGCCCGGCGCTCGCTGCTGACCTTGCAGCAACTCGGTTACCTTGACAGTGACGGCAAATATTTCTGGATGTTGCCGCGCGCCTTGCTGGTGGCCCACGCCTATCTGGCCTCGCGGCCCACGCCGTCGCTGGCCCAGCCCTTGCTGGATGCCTTGTCGGAACGCACGCGCGAATCGGCCTCGCTGGGCACCTTGATGGACGACGATGCCATCATCATCGCGCGTTCAACCGCCAGGCGCAGCCTCAGCACCGGCCTGGGCATAGGCTCGCGGCTGCCGGTGTATTGCTCGGCCATGGGCCGGGTCTTGCTGGCCAGCATGGACCCTGCGGAGGCCGCGCGCCGGGTGCGTGGCATGCTGCGCCCGCAACTCACGCCAGACACGCTGACAGAACCCGCTCAGATTCTGGAACGGGTGGCGCGTTGCCGTGAGGACGGTTATGCCAGCAGCGACGGCGAACTGGAAATCGGTGTGCGCTCCATGGCCGTGCCGGTGAGCGACCGGACCGGCTCTTTTGTGGGTGCCATGAGTATTGCCGTGCGCGCCGAACGCATGACCATGGCCGAGGTCCGCGAGACCTTTTTGCCGGCCTTGTTGCGGGCCAGAACCACCCTGGCCAGCCGCCTGTTTGCGCAGTAGCGGCTCAGGCCGCTACTGTGTCTATGTGAAAAGGGTCTTGATGGCCTCAGGAATCGGCAGCGCCCGGATCGCTTCCGGGTTATCGGTGCGGCGGCCGGCAAAAATCCGCACTTCATCACATTCCATGATGGCCTCCGCGCCGCGCATGATGCGGTAACGCTGCACAAAACTTTTTTCCCGCCATTCGGGGATGGAGGTGTGAATCTCCAGGGTGTCGCCATAGGTGGCGGTACGCAGAAAACGTGAATGGGTGTCCACCAGCGGCGTGCCTATCACGCCCAGCGTTTTTTCGGTTTCCTGCCAGGACGGCACGCCGCACTGCACAAAAAAGTGGCGCGAGGCGGCGTCTATCCAGCGGAAAAAATTGGGGAACCACACAATACGCGCCGGGTCGCAGTCGCCGAATTCGACGCGCACGGTGTGGACAACGGTTTTGGAGGCCGGGGAGTCAGAGTTGGTCATAAACAAAAATCAAGCATCAAGGCACGCCGCCCGCAGGCGGCGTGGGTTCAGGCAGGGTATTGCGTCAGGCTGCCTGCGGCATTGTCCAGCAACATGAACAAGTCATAGTAGGCGATGCTGACCTTGCCGCCTAGGCGGGCTTCGGTCTGGCTTATCCACTCAGCGTCGTGGCCCCTTTTCGCCGCTTCTATCGACGGCCAGATGTACAAACCCATGAGCTGGCTGTTGTCCTGGCTGACCAGGTAGTGCTTGCGCACCAGCTCAGGGTTGGCCTGCCAGCGCGCGACGGTGTCCAGCGCCCCGTTGACGATGTCTTCGCGCGTGCTGCCTGCGGGGGCTGCAAAACTGACAAATTCAGCAATCATGGCGGACCTCAGTCGGCCTTGATGTTGCGCGCCTTGATCAGTGCGCCGAAACGAATGCTGTCAATGGACGCACGTGAGCCGAAGTCGCTGGGCGACATGGGCGCCGGTTCACCTCCGATGGCCATGATGCGTTCGCGCACGGCCGGTGTGGCCAGGATGCGGTTGACCTCGCGGTTGACACGTGTGACCACGTCGGTGGGTGTGCTGGCCGGCGCATACAGACCGAAGTAAGTGTCGGCGTCAAAGCCGCGCAGGCCGGCTTCGTTCAGCGTGGGCACGTCGGGGAACATCGGCGAGCGGCGCGGGCTGCCCACGGCCAGCAGCTTGAGCCGGCCCGAACGCACGTGAGTCAGGCCCACGCCGGGATCCATCCAGAAATCAAACTGGCCGCCGAGCAAATCCTGCAAAGCCGGGCCGCCGCCGCGGTAAGGCACGTGCACGGCAAAGGTGTTGGTTTGCGACTTGAGCATTTCCGCCGCGAGATGGGGTGAGCTGCCGTTGCCCGGCGAGCCGAAAGACAACTTGCCGGGGTTGGCCTTGAGGTAGGTGATGAACTCCTGCACGTTTTTGGCCGGCAGGTCGGGTTTGGTCACCAGGTAGACCAGCACGCGGGCCACCGCCGCCACCGGCTTGATGTCCTTGGCCGGGTCAAAAGGCATACGTGGATACAGGTGCGGGTTGACCGACACCATGCCGCCGGAACTCATGAGCAGGGTGTAGCCGTCGGCCGAGGCCTTGGCCACCGCTTCACCACCTATGTTGCCGTTGGCGCCACCGCGGTTTTCCACAATCACCGGCTGGCCCAGGGCCTCGGACAGCGGCACACCGATGGTGCGCGCCAACTGGTCGGCCGCGCCGCCGGGCGGGAAGTTGACGATGATCTTGACCGGTTTGGCCGGCCAGGTTTGCGCCTGGGCGACAGGCAGCATGCTGCTGGCCGCAAGTGCCAGGGCCAGCAAAACACGGCGTTGAGGTTGGAAGGTTTGTTTCATGGGCTGTCTCCTTTTTTTGGTTTAAAACTGGCGTGATTCAAGTGGCCTTGGCGGCTTTGGGTTTGCGGTGCGGGTTCTCCATCCAGCGTATCGGTTGCGCTTTCACCGGCCGTGCCGGCGCGCCGTGTTGCACCAGGGTCTGGTCCAGCGCCTTGCCGGCTTCGTCCAGCAGCGCGGCGTTACGTGCGGCGGCGATGGCGGCGGCGCGCAACTCGTTCGAGGCAAACGTGGCGCCGACAGCCAGGTGTTCCAGCACATGCATCAGGTTGTCCTTGCCGCGCTCGTTGGTGCTGCCGTACCCCTTGATCAGTCGGCCGCAGAGTGCAATTTCATGGCCCAGTTGCCAGTTCTGCTGCGTACCACGCACGACGCCCGCCAACCATTGTTCGATCAGCGCCTGCTCGGTGGCAAAACGGCTGCCGCGCACGCGCAGCCATTTCAGATTGGCCAGCAGGCGCAGCGACAACATGCCGAACACCGAATGCGTGCCTATCTTGAGCGGCATGGCCCAGGGCGCCTTGCCTTTGGCCACACGTGCACGGTCCCAGCGCGTGACCCGCGCCGCCAGGCCGGCCGGCAGCAGCGCGGCAAACTCCGGTGCGCCGGGTTTGAAATGGTCGTAGACCTGCAGCAAATCGTCGTCGCCGGCCTTGACCTCGCCGCTCACCCGTTGCCAGCGGCTGGCGCTGCTTTTCAAATCGGCCACACGCACGATGTCGTCAAACGCCATCCACAGCGCCAGCCAGCGCGCCATCTCGCGGGTGGTGGCATAACCCTGGGCGGCGGCCGGGTCGGCCTGTTGTTCGGCGCCCAGCACCTGCTGCAGACGTTGCACATACAGGTCGGCGTAGGCGCGGCCCTGGTACTCCAGCATGCGGGCATGGCCCAGCGCCAGCATGTCGTGCACCTCCGCCGGAAAGATGCGAGCCAAATCGGCCTCCAGCCCTTTTACAACGGGCGCAAGTAGCTCCTGATCTGATAGCAGGCTGCTGACCAGGGCAGCCTGCTCGCGCTGCGTGCCGACCTGGCTGAAGGCCCGGTCAAAGCCACGCAGGCTGGCCGCGACCCCTTTGCCGCCGTGTTGGATCACCGTCTCGTAGGCTTGGCGCGGGAAGGGAAACAGGCCGCTGCCGGCGATCGCGCCCAGCATCACGGCGCTGACGATGGTGCCGCAGTCTTTGGCCATTTCGCTCATGTCGAACACATGGTGCTCGCGGCTTTGGGTGCGCAACACGTCGAGCAGCGGTGCGTTGTCGGTGCGACCATCGCCCGGCTCCATGCGTTCGGAGGTGGTGAAGGTGCGGCTGCTGGAGCTGATGAGCAAGGTGCGCAGCGGCGAACTCATGCCGTTGCCGACCTGGCGCGCGGTTTCCAGCAGCTCCGACGACACCAGCATGTCCAGCGCGCCGGGCACGGGGTTCAGGCTGAACACCGGGCGTTTGCCTTGAAGTTCGGGCAGCGGCACCGGAAACACTTCCAGGTAATAGGTGGTGGCGCCTGTGCGTTGCGCCACGCCGGGGATGGAGGTGCTTTGTGCCGCGTAACCGCTGGCCAGTGCGATGTCGACCAACCATTCGGTCAGGACGCCGCCGCCTTCGCCGCCCAGGGCGCAAATCAGCAGGGTGATGGGTTTTTGTTGTGTTTGTGGATTCATGGTGTTCAGGCTGGTTGCATCACTCGGACCAGCGCGCTGCGCACGCTGCCCAGCAGTCGTTCATGCCACTTCGGGTTCTGGATCACTTCCGCGCGGTAAAACGAGGGGCACAAGGTGGCGGCATGGGCGTTGGCGCCGCACAGGCCGCAACCGACACAACCGTCGATCACGGTGGCCACCGGGTCCACCTTCAGCGGGTCCGGGTTATCTTTCAAGGTCAGGGTCGGGCAGCCCGACAGGCGTATGCAGGCATGGTCGCCGTTGCAGATGTCTTCATCAACACCGTATTTCACGCGCACCACCCGTTTGCCTTTTTTCAGCAGACCGGCGAGCCAGGGTTTGATGCGGCGCTGACGTTCGAGCTGGCATTCGCCCTCGGCGACGATGACCTTCAGGCCGTTGAAGTTGGTGGTGAAAGCCTCGTTGAGTGTCTGGCGCATTTCCTCGACGTTGTAGGTGTGCACCGTGCGCAGCCATTGAATGCCCAGGCCTTGCAAGGTGTTTTCAATCGTCTTGTTGGTGTCGGTCAGACTTTGCAACTTGTCGCTGGCGTTGAACTTGGCATCGTCACTGGGGGTGGAAATGATGTCCTGCGTGCCGGTGGCCGAGGTGTAGCCGTTCTTGAAAATCAGCAGCACCGCGTCGTCGCCGTTGAATAACGCCGACTGCACGCCGGTCAACAGGCCGTTGTGCCAGAAACCGCCATCACCCATGATGGACAAGGTGCGGCGCGCCATCATCGGCGAGACGCCGGCGCGGCTGGCCAGGCTCATGCCGTAACCCAAAATGGAATGGCCGAAAGAGAAGGGCGCAAAGGTGCCGAAAGCATGGCAACCAATGTCGGCCGCGATATGTACCGGCCCGACATCCTGCTGCGCGAGTTTCAGCGCCGAGAACACGGGCCGCTCCGGACAGCCAATACAAAAGCCGGGCGGACGTATGGGCAGGGCCTGGTTCAGTTGTTCTGCGATTTGTTTGCCCACCGCGCCGCGACGTTCGGCGTTGCCTTGCAGCCAGCCGGTGGCCGAGGAGGTGTCCACATCGGTGGCATAACGTTGAAGGAAAGTCGCCAGGCCGGCGGCCACCACTTCCACCGAATATTCGCCACCCGAAGGCAACATGTCTTTGCCGTGTAAAGGCGTGTTGATGTCGCGCCGGCGCAAAAAGGTGGCGATCTCGTTTTCAATGTATTCGGGCTGGCCTTCCTCCACCACCAGCACCGCGCATTTGCCCAGTGCAAATTCGGCGACTTGTTCGGGCACCAGCGGGTAGGTCACGTTCAACACCAGGATGGGAATCTCGGTCTGGCCGAAGGCGTCACACAGGCCGAACTGCTGCAGCGCGCGTATCAACGAGTTGTAAATGCCGCCCTGCACGATGATGCCGAGGTCCTTGCGCGGCCCGTCCATCAACTCATTGAGTTGCTGCTCCAGGATGTAGCGGCGCGCGGCCGGGATACGTTCTTCGCTTTTGAGTTTTTCGTGCCGGAAGGTGACAGGCGGGTGCGCCAGTTTGTCGTAGTTGAAGGCAGCGGGTTCTTCCATCGTTTGCCGCGTCGAGATCGCCGGCGGCCGGTTGTCCTTGCATTCAAAACTGCCGCGCACATGGCAGGCGCGTATACGCAGCTCCAGGATGGCCGGCATGTTCGACGCTTCGGAAATGCGAAAACCGTGCTCCACCATGTCGACCATCTTGCCCAGGTCGGGGCGCGGGTCCAGCAGGCACATCGTGGATTTGAGCGCATAAGCGTGGGTGCGTTCCTGGATCACGCTGGCGCCTTCGCCGTAGTCTTCACCGACCACAATCAGCGCGCCACCGGTGACGCCGGGCGAGGACAAATTGGACAGGGCATCGGCCGCCACGTTGGTACCGACGATGGACTTCCAGGTCACGGCGCCGCGCAAGGGGTAATGGATGGACGCGCCCAGCATGGCGGCGGCCGAGGCTTCGTTGGAACAGGCCTCGACGTGCACGCCCAACTCATCCATATAAGGTTTGGCCTGCACCATGACGTCGAGCAGGTGGGAGACCGGTGCGCCCTGGTAGCCGCCTACGTAAGCCACGCCCGACTGGAGCAAGGCTTTGGTGATGGCGAGGATACCCTCGCCGTGGAAAGTTTCGCCCGCGCCCATGCGCAGTGACTCGATTTCCTTGCTGAATGAAACTTCCAAGGCGGTCTCCGTGTTCTGTTTTTGTGGGAAACAAGGAGTTTGGCGCCTGCAGGACTATCCATCAATAAAATAGCGAGACTATCTGGTATTCATTCAATGCATATAAAAGACATAGACCTGAACCTGCTGCGCTTGTTCGACGCGGTTTACCGCACGCGCAACGTCAGCCGTGCGGCCGAACTGATGGACCTGACGCAGCCCGCCGCCAGCCAGGGCCTGACACGTTTGCGCCTGCTGATCAAGGACCCGCTGTTTGTGCGGGCCGGCGGCGGTGTGCAGCCCACACCCAAGGCCGACCGGCTGGCCGACGCGGTGCGCAGCGCCCTGGCCACGCTGGAGCTGGCGCTGAATGAGTCGGCGCAGTTTGAGCCGCTGCAGTCGCGCAAGGTGTTTCGCATCCATATGAGCGACATCGGCGAGGGCCGCTTTTTGCCCGAGCTGATGGTGGCGCTGCGCCGGCTCGCGCCCGGCCTGCGCATCGAGACCACACCGCTGGCCAGCAGCGACATTGCCCAGGCGCTGGACAGCGGCCGTATCGATTTTGCGTTCGGCTTTTTGCCCACGGTGAAGGACACGCAGCGTGTGCAATTGCTCAAGGATCGCTACATCGTGCTGCTGCGCGAAGGTCATCCTTTTATCCGAAAGCGCCGCAGCGGCCAGGCCTTGCTCGACGATTTGCAGCAACTGGAATTTGTCGCGGTGCGCACCCATTCCGACACCTTGCGTATTCTGGCGCTGATGCAACTGGAAGACCGCTTGCGCCTGACGACGGAGCACTTCATGGTGCTGCCCTCGATTGTCAAAGGCACAGACCTGGCGGTGGTGATGCCGCGCAACATCGCGCAGGTGTTTGCCGCAGAAGGCGGTTACGCCATCATCGAGCCGCCGTTTCCGCTGCGCGATTTTTCCGTGTCTCTGCACTGGAGCAAACGTTTTGAAGCCGACCCCGGCAACCGCTGGCTGCGCCAGACCATAGCCGATTTGTTTTCAGAAGGCTGAAGGGTGTGCGCAGTTGTCGAGGCTTGGATGTCGGTCAGTGGTTGCTACTGATTTAATAGCTGCTTGCGACCGTCCATAGGCGGCTGGCGGCTATTTTCTTCATAAGAATGACATCAAGACCGGCCAAGCCGTGCTAGGCTTGCCTGATGTTCAAACGTTTCCCCTCATTTTTGCGCCATGTGGGTCCAGGTGTGGTGACGGGCGCCGCCGATGACGACCCGTCCGGTATTGCCACCTACACGCAGGCCGGCGCGCAGTTTGGCACGGGGCTGCTCTGGACGGTGTTTCTGTCGCTGCCCTTCATGATTGCGATCCAGCTGGTCAGCGCCAGGATTGGCCGCGTGACCGGCAAGGGTGTGGCGGCCAACCTGCGCGAACACACGCCGCGGCCTTTTCTGATGAGCATGGTCTTGCTGCTGGTGATCGCCAACACCATCAACATCGCCGCCGACATCGCGGCCATGGCTGAAGCGCTGCAACTGGTCGTGGGTGGCAGCCGGCATTACCTCGCCATGATGTTTGGCGCGGTGACCGTGTTGCTGCAGGTGTTTGTGCCCTACCGCAAACTGGCGCCCATCCTGAAATGGCTGACGCTGTTTTTGTTTGCCTACGTGATTGCCGTGTTTCTGGTGCAAGTGCCCTGGACCCGGGTGCTATACGACCTGGTGATCCCCAAGCTGCAATGGACATCGGCCTACTGGATGATGATTGTGGCCTTGCTGGGCACGACGATTTCTCCCTACCTGTTTTTCTGGCAGGCCTCGCAGGAGGTGGAAGAATTGCGTTTGAAAGGCCGCGGGCATCGGACCGAAACACAAGTGCGCCATGACTTGCGGCGGGTCAAGCGAGACACCTACCTGGGCATGTTTTTCTCCAACAGCATCGCCTTTTTTGTGATGCTGCTGGGGGCCGTGGTGTTGTACACGGCCGGGATTCACGATGTGACCTCTGCGGCGCAGGCTGCGCAGGCGCTGCGCCCCCTCGCGGGTGACTTTGCCTTTGCCCTGTTTGCCGGCGGCATCATTGCCACCGGTATGCTGGCGGTGCCGGTGCTGGCCTCGTCCGCGGCCTATGCGGTGGCCGAGGCCTTTGGCTGGCCCGAAGGCCTGGCGCGGCAATGGTATGAAGCCAAACGTTTTTACGCCATCATCATTCTCGCCACCCTGGTCGGCACGGGGCTGGGCTTCACGGCCATAGACCCCATGAAAGCGCTGTACTGGAGCGCCGTCATCAATGGGGTGGTGGCCGTGCCCATCATGGCGGGCATGATGCTGTTGGCCGGCAACAAGGCGGTGATGGGCCCCTTCACCTCGGGCTTCAAGACCACCTGGTTTGGTTGGGGCGGGGTGGTAGTGATGGGTTTTGCGGTGCTGATGATGTTCTGGGACCTGCTGGGCCTGTCCTTCTGAGCCGGCCCCAGGCTTCTGTCCGCGGCGCCAACGGTCAGCTTTTTTCGGCCGCCACACGCGCCGCTTCGGCGCGCACTTCCTGCGAATGTTGTCCCAGCACCGGTGCCGCAAAAGGGGCGGGTCCGGGCGTGCGGCCGAAGGCCACCGGCCCCGTGAAGCCGCGGTAGCTTCCGACCACCGGGTGTTCATAGTCGGCGACCAAACCCTGGGCCAGGACCTGCGGGTCGTCGAACATGTCTTCGACCGAACGTGCGGCGGCGCAGGGGACTTCTTCACCAAACACGGCTTCCCATTCCAGGGCGGTGTGGGTTTGCAGCGCCTGGTGCAGCAAAGGCAGGATCTCGTCCTGGTGCTGCGCGCGTTTGCGCACGGTGTCGTAACGGGTATCGTCCGCCAGCGTGGGCAGGCCGATCTTGTTGCACAAGGCGCGCCAGAAATGCGGCGTGTTAGCGGAGATGTAGAGATGGCCTTCACGTGTCGGGTGCAGGCCGGTGATGCCGCCGGAGCGCATGTCGCGCCCGACGTCTTTGGCTTCGTCCTCGGCCCAGACCAGACGTGCCGATTGCATGGCCAGGGCGCTGCGTAACAGCGACACCCCCACGTATTGGCCCCGGCCGCTGCGTTCACGTTCGTACAGCGCCGATGACACCCCGGCAGCGACCAGCGCGGCCGCGTAATAGTCCACCACCGAGCCGTAGACGATTTCGGGCGGGCCGCCGGCCTTGCCCTGCAAGCTGCAGATACCCGTCATCGACTGCAAGACCTGGTCGTACCCGGCTTTTTCGCTCAGCGGCCCGGTGTCCCCATAACCGCTGACCGCGCAATAAACCAGCCGCGGGTTGAGCGCCTGGAGTTGTTCATACCCAATGCCCAGGCGTGGCGCCACGCTGGGGCGGAAGTTGTGCACCAGCACGTCTGCCGTGCGCACCAGCGCCAGCAAGGCCTGCAGGTCCTCGGCCTTTTTGAGGTCCAGCACCACGCCGAGCTTGCTGCGGTTCACGCCCAGAAAGGCGCGGCTTTCAGCCTCCAGCGTGGACGGGTATTTGCGCAGGTTGTCGCCCAGAGGCGGCTCGATTTTGATGACTTCCGCGCCCTGGTCTGCCAGCAGCGTGCAGCCGTAAGGCCCGGCGATGTAGGCGCTCAGGTCCAGCACCCGCAGGCCGCTCAGGGGGCCCGGGCTGCCGGTGCGGGCGGGCAAGGTGGGTGGGGTCGCTGTGTTCATGGGCGGGCCTCGGTCACATCCTGGGGCGCAAGCAGGCCCAGCCGCGTGGCGGTGGCGAGCAGGGCCTCGGCGCGCCGCACAAACGGTGCATCCACCATTTTGCCGTCCACGACGTAAGCGCCCACGCCTTGTAGATCAGCCTGGCGCGCGGCCTCGACCACACGTTGGGCATGGGCGATCTCCTCGTCGCCGGGGCGAAAGGCCGCATTCGCCAGGGCGATCTGGCGGGGATGGATGCAGCTCTTGCCGATGAAGCCGAACTGGCGCGCCTGCTCGGCCTCGGCCAGAAATCCCGCTTCATCACGGATGTCGGCAAACGCCGCGTCATAGGCGAACACACCGGCCTCGCCAGCCGCCATACGCACCGCAAACATGGCCTGGCGCACGGCAGACACATCCCGACGCGCAATGCCCAGCGGTTCGAACAGGTCGCCCAGTCCCAGTTGCAGGCCCACAACACGCGGGTCGGCGGCGGCCAGTTCATGGGAGCAACGCAAGGCGTAAGGGGTTTCGATGTTGACCAGCAAACCAATGGGCGCCGTCACGCCGTTGATCTCTTGCGCCTCGGCCATGGCACGGGAGGCCGCTCGGATGTCATTGGTATCGCGTGGCTTGGGCAGGTTCAGCATATGCACCCCCGCTTGGGTCATGGCCAGGATGTCCTCGGCAAAGTAGGGCGTCTCCGGCGCGTTGATGCGAACAATGATGGTTTTGGTCGAGCCCGATAAGGCGCCCGATAGCAGGAAGTCCCGCAGCGCGAGCCGTGCTTCGGCCTTGCGCGCCGGCGCCACCGAGTCTTCCAGGTCAAAAGACAAGGCATCGGCTTCGCTGGCCAGCGCCTTGGGGAACAGTTCGGGCCGTGAGCCCGGGACAAACAGCTTGCTTCTCATAGGCCGCAAGTCTGGCACCATTGGGCTGAAAAATAAATGCGCCATACATGAGAATTTCTTGTCAGTCGATTGACGAAACATCAACAGACAAGAATCCAGGACTGGCTAGGATGCAGGCTGCAAACCATAAAGGAGACAAACATGCTGTTCCCGTCACGCCGTACCGCCCTGGCCCTCGCCGCCTTGTGCCTGCCCCTGGCCGCTTTCGCGCAAGCCGCACCCTGGCCCAGCAAACCCATCACGCTGGTGGTCGGCAGTGCACCCGGTGGCTCCAATGACACGTTTGCGCGCGCTTTGGGCAAACGCCTGCAGGACGCGCTGGGTCAAACGGTGCTGGTGGAGAACAAGGCCGCCGGCGGCGGCGTGATCGCCAATGCCTATATCGCCAAGGCGCCGCCGGACGGCTACGCCCTGGTGGTGTTGTCGTCCACCTTCACCACGGGCGCGGCCATTCGTACCAACCTGCAGTACGACGCCATCAAGAGTTTCAAACCGGTGGCCATGCTGGCCAAGGGCCCGCTGCTGGTCACGGTGGCGGCCAATTCGCCTTACAAAACCATCGCTGAACTGGTCGCCGGCGCCAAGGCCAATCCGGGCAAGCTCAATTACGGCACTTCCGGGGCCGGCAGCATCAACCACTTCGCGACCGAATTGTTCGTCGACGCTGCCGACATCAAGGTCACACATGTGCCGTACAAAGGCATGGGGCCGGCCACCAACGACTTGTTGGGCGGCCAGATCGAAATCCTGGTGGCGAGTGCGCCGTCCATCCTGTCGCAGATCAAGAACGGCCGTGTGCGCGCGCTGGCCGTGACCACCCCCGTGCGTTCGCCGGTGGCGCCCGAGTTGCCCTCGCTGGAGCAAGCAGGTTACAAGGGCAGCGCGGCCGAACTCTGGTGGGGTGTGTTGGCACCGGCCGGCACACCACAGCCGATTGTGGACAAGCTCAACACCGAGATCAACAAGATTGTCCAGTCAGCCGACATGAAAGACTTCTTCCTGCGGGAAGGTGCAGAACCCGCACCTATGAAACCGGCCGAGTACGAAGCCTTTATCGCGGCGGAAATCGATCGCTGGAAGAAGGTCGCCAAGGCCGCCGACATCAAGCCCGAATAAACGGCCAGACGGCGTCACTCGCGAACGCGCCATGGCTTATTTCGCTGTGGCCGAGTTACGTTGCTTGCGTACGGGTGAACTCTCTGGAGGCAGGGCTTGCGCCTCGCCGCGTTGCTCCAGCGCGACCAGAAAAGCATCCCGTACCGCCAGTTGGCGCCTGTCTTCCGCATCCGCGCTGCGGCATACCAGGGCCACCTGGCGGTGCATGCGGTTGTCGCCCAGCGCCACTTCCCGCACGTCGTAAGCGCGCAGCAATTCCCTGCGCAATTGCGGCACCACCGAAACGCCCAGTCCCGCACCCACCATGGCCACAATGCCCTCAATACTCGGCAACTCGATGGACCGGCGCACACCGGGCGCAATTTTTTCGACGTATTGCGCGGCGACACGGCCTGCGCTCAGCTTGCGTTCCAGGCGTATCCAGTCGTATGTTTTGAGGAAATCCAGCGGCTTGCTGCCGCGCGCATCCACAGGCACCACCATGACAAAGGGGTCGCGGCGCAAGGGGGTCCAGTGCAAACGGCTGGAGCCGCCCGAAGGCGGACGCACCACCACCGCGACATCGATACGCCCGGCTTTTAACTCGTCCAGCAAACTCGCCGTGGAGCCGCGCACGAAATGCAGGGTCAGCGCGGGCGCCGCGGCACGCAAGGCCGCAAACGCGGCGGGCAGAACACTCATTTGCACCGACTCGATGGTGCCCAGCCGGATGCGCCCGCTGACACTGCCCCGCGCGGGCCGGCGCATGGCTTCGATCTCGCCGAGCGCGCGGCGCACGGTGGACGACAACTCCTGCGCAAACGCGGTGGGCCGCGCCTGGCGGGCCGATCGGTCGAACAGCGGCTGGCCGAAATATTCCTCCAGCTGCTTGATCTGCAGGCTCACGGCGCTGGGGGTTAGGTGCACAAACTCGGACGCGGCGACAAAACTGCCGTGGTGCATGACGGCGATCAAGGTGTTGAGGGCTTCGAGTTTCACAAGAATTAATCGTTAATGGACGAACCACGCACAAACATATGGCTATCCCGCATTCTCCATCAGCCCTCAGCCCGCCCGCCAACAGCCGTACGCCGCGCCGCTTGCGCAAAATTCTGTCACTCGACGATTTCGAGGACGCGGCCAGACGCCACCTGCCGGCACCGGTGTTCGGTTATGTGTCGGGTGGCTGCGAAACCGATGCTTCGCTGCACGGCAATCGCACGGCTTTTGCCGACTACGGTTTGGTGCCGCGTGTGTTGCAAGGCGTGTCGCAACGTTCGCAGGCGACCGCGTTGTTTGGCCACACCTGGGCTGCACCCTTCGGCATCGCGCCCATGGGCCTGTGTGCCTTGAGCGCCTACCGCGGCGACCTGGTGCTGGCGCAGGCGGCGGCCGCGGCCAATATCCCGATGCTGGTGAGCGGCACCGGCCTGATCGCGCTGGAAGCTGTCCACCAGGCCAATCCCCAGGCCTGGTTCCAGGCTTACGTGCCGGGCGAGCCGGCGCGTATCGAGGCGCTGATCGCGCGGGTGGCGCAAGCCGGTTACCGCACGCTGGTCATCACGGCGGACACCACCGTGTCCGGCAACCGCGAGAACCAGGTGCGTGTGGGTTTTTCGACCCCGCTGCGTCCGAGCCTGAAGCTGGCCTGGGACGGTTTCACGCGCCCGCGCTGGTTGTGGGGCACGGCGCTGCGCACCTTGCTGCAACACGGCATGCCGCATTTCGAGAACTCCCAGGCCACACGTGGTGCGCCCATCCTGTCACGCAACGTGACGCGCGACTTCGGCGCGCGCGACCACCTGAACTGGGAGCACCTGCGCATGATCCGCGCCTTGTGGAAAGGCCATCTGGTGGTCAAAGGCCTGATGAGTGTGGACGATGCACGTTTGGCGCGCGACTGCGGCGTGGACGGCCTCATCGTGTCCAACCACGGCGGGCGCCAGCTTGATGGCGCTGTTTCACCGCTGCGTGTGTTGCCCGGCATCGTTGAAGCCATGGGTGATCTGCCGGTGATGATGGACAGCGGCATCCGCCGTGGCAACGACGTGCTCAAGGCCATGGCGCTGGGTGCACGTTTTGTTTTTGTCGGGCGGCCCTTTAATTACGCGGCCTCCGTCGCGGGTGAGGCCGGCGTGCAACATGCGATCAAGCTCCTGTCGGAGGAAATCATGCGCAACATGGCGCTGCTGGGCATCAATCGACTGGAGCAGATACGCGATGACCGCGTGGTGCGGCTGAAGGATGGCTAAGCTCAGGCGAAGGGGTATGGAGGCCGCTTCCGATTCATCGCGAGCCTGTTGCAACAGATCGGATAACACGTTCATGGCAGGTGTTGCTTTTCGCTTCCCGCGCTCTGGCGTAAGTTGATCACCGAGTGCAAGATCAGCCCAACTAACGCGACGCAGCGCCAGAACCAAGGGCTGGAGGCTAATCTATAAGGAAAATTGGCCTCCAGCCCTTATGCTTCGGACGCAAGTAGCTATCAAAAACAGAGCGACTTCCAGCCACTGAATCCACTACGGCGTACTGAGCTGTTCGCCAGGGTTCTCAGCCGGAGAACCAGCGCGCCGGCACCGTCACCAGCGCGGGGAAGGCCACCATCAGGAACATCACCGCAAACTCGGCCAGCATGAAGGGGATCACGCCCTTGGTGACATCGTCCATGCTCATGCGCCCCACGCCAGCCACCACGTTGAGCATCGTGCCCACAGGCGGCGTGACCAGGCCGATGGAGTTGTTGATGATGAACAACACGCCAAAATACACCGGGTCTATGCCCGCCGCCTTGATCACCGGCATCAGCACCGGCGTCAGGATCAGGATGGTGGGTGTCATGTCCATCGCCGTGCCCACCAGCATTACCAGCACCATGATGGCCGCCATCAGCAGGATGGGGCTGTCCATGAAGGGCTGCAGCAGGCCAACCACCGTGGCCGGCAGATTGGCCACCGTGATCAGCCAGGCGCTGACCATGGCGGCGGCAATGAGAAACATCACCACCGCGCTGGTTTTGGCCGAACTCACAAACACGCCATACAGCTGCGACAGCTTCAGTTCGCCGTAAATGACGGTGGAGACGAAGAGGGCATAGACGGCCGCGACCACCGCCGCTTCCGTCGGCGTGAAGACCCCCATGCGCAGGCCCACCAGGATGATCACCGGCAGTAGCAGGGCCCAGGTCGCCTCGCGAAAGGCCTTCATGATTTCAGCGCTTGATTTGCGCGGCGGCGGCATGATGTCTTCGCGCCGCACCAGCCAGGCCCAGGTGATCCACAAGGCGCCGCCTATCAGCACGCCAGGCACGATGGCCGCGAGAAACAGCTTGGAGATGGAGACATTGGCAGCCACACCGAAAATCACCAGCCCGATGCTGGGCGGGATCACCGGACCGATCACGCCCACGGAGGCAATCAGGCCGCCGGCACGCACCTTGTTGTGACCGGCTTTCACCATCATCGGCAGCAGCAGCGCCGTGAGGGCCGCAGCGTCGGCCACGGCCGAGCCTGACAGTGCCGACAGCAGGCAGCCGGCCATGATGGTCACGTAACCCAGCCCGCCCTTGACGTGGCCGACCAGCGCCAGCGCCAGATCGACAATGCGGCGCGACAGGCCGCCGACGTTCATCACCTCGCCGGCCAACATGAAGAAGGGCACGGCCAACAGCGGAAAACTGTCGGCGCCGCCGAGCAGGTTTTGCGCCAGGATTTGCGCGTCAAAAAGGTCCAGGTGCCACATCAGCGCCACGCCGCTGCTCAGCAGCGCAAACGCGATCGGAATGCCCAGCGCCATGGCCAGCAGCAGCGAACCGATAAAAATCAGGATGGTCATGGCGTGGCCCGTCCCGGTGCGCCGGCATCGGCCAGCACTTGCTTGAGTTGCATGGCTTCTTCCGATTCCTGCACCATCACCAGTTCGTCTTCGGAAAGCTGGCCTGAGATGATTTTGTACAGGTCCACCAGCAACAGCAGGCCCGCCAGCACCGCAAAAACCAGACCGGCCGAGGAAACGATGGCCATGGACCAGCCCGTGGTGGGCGCGGTCACGTCCCAGTTGATTTTTGTCTGCTCCAGGCTGCCCTTGAACAGCAGCCACACAATGAACAACATCAGCACATGGCCGATCAGCAGGCAGCCACGTTTGCCCCAGGCCGGCAGACGGCCGACCACCATGTCGACACCCAGGTGGCCATGTTCGCGCAGCGCCACGACAGCCCCCAGAAAAGTGCCCCAGATAAAAAGCCAGCGCGAGACTTCTTCTGACACCGTGATGCCGGAGTTGAAGCCGTAACGCAGCACCACGTTGCCAAACACCAGCAGCACCATGATGGCCAGTGCCGCAGCAATCAGAAACTCCAGGCCCTTGCAAAGCCAGTCGATCAGGCGCGTCATGGCCGCGCCTAGTTCGTCGTGGCCTGCCGGGCCAGCGCGGCGATGCCGCGCAAGGCCAGCAGGTAGGACTGCGGCCCCAGGCCCTGGATGGTTCCCTTGACGGCTGGCGAGATGATGGAGTGGCTGCGCCACGTCTCGCGCGCCGCGATATTGGACATGTGCACTTCCAGCACGGGGAAAGGCATGGCCTTGATCGCATCGTGCAACGGCACGCCGTGCTGCGTGAGACCGGCCGGATTCACCAACGCACCCTGCGCGTCATCAATGTGCTGGTGCAGAAAATCGATCAGCGCGCCTTCGTGGTTGGACTGAAGAATCTCCAGCGTCACGTCCAGATCGGCCGCAAGCGCCGTGAGCTGGTCGTTGATCTGCGCCAGCGTGGTGGTGCCGTAGATATGGGGTTCGCGCCGGCCGAACAGGTTCAGGTTCGGCCCATGCAGGACAAGGATTTTCATAGGGTTGCCAAGCTCGTTTTTATTTGCGGACCCGGGCCAGCTCATCGTTGTACAGCTTGACGATGGCCGGCTCGTAACTGGCGGAAAACTTGTCGGTCACAGGCCTGGCGATCTGGCGCATACGTTCCTGCTGCTCGGCGCTGAGTTCGTTGTATTGCATGCCTTTGGCCTGCAGTTCACCGACGGCCTTTTGCGCGGCGGCGCGGCTGACCTGGCGCTGGTAGCCGCGGGCTTCATTGGCGGCTTCGTTCATGATTTTTTTCTCGGTGGCCGAGAGTTTGTCCCAGAACTTCTTGCTGACCAGCACGATGTTGGCTGCGTACACATGGTTGGTGGCGCTGACAAACTTGTTGACCTCGAAAAACTTGTTCGACAAGATCACGGCAAAGGGGTTTTCCTGGCCGTCCACCGCCTTGGCTTCCAGCGCGCCGTACAGCTCGGCGAAAGGCATGGGCACCGGGTTGGCCTTGAAGGCTTTGAAGGTGTCGAGAAACACCGGGTTGGGAATCACGCGGATTTTCAGGCCGTCCAGGTCTTCGGGTTTGGTGATGGGGCGTTTGCTGTTGGTGACGTTGCGAAAGCCCAGGTCCCAGTAGCCGAGTGCGACCAGGCCTTTTTCCGGCAGCTTGGCGATCAGTGCCTGTCCGAGCGGGCCGTCGAGCAAGGCGTCGGCCTGGGCAAAACTGCTGACGGCGAAGGGAAAGTCCACCAGGCCGAATTCCTTGACGATGCCGGCCAGCGAGGTGGTGGCCGGTGCCGACATCTCCTGCACGCCGCCCTGCAGCGCCGACTGCTGCTGCAACTCGTTGCCCAGTTGCGAGGCGGGGAATTCCTGCACCTTGAGCTTGCCGCCGCTTTTGCCGGCCAGCAGTTCGGCAAAACGTTTCACGCCAAAACTGACCGGGTGGTCGGCGTTGTTCAGGTGGCCGAACTTGAGGGTCCGCTCCTGGATGTCCTGCGCCGAAACGGCCGTGGCGACGAGGGAAAGAAAGGTACACGCCAGGGCGCGGCGAAGGGAAGCTTTTTGCATGGTTTTGTCTCCTCGAAAAAAGGGTGCTAGGGTCTTGCGGAATACAATGTAGCAGGAATTGGAATTTGATTCCAGTTCGGAATACTGTTCCTGAAATAGATGATGAAAGACTATCGGAGAATGAAAGCATGAGCAGCACGCTGGAACGTTCCTTCGCCATCCTTGAATACCTGACCGCCTACCCGGAGGGCATGGCCCTGGCCGGCATTGCGCAAGACCTGGACATGCCGCGCAGCGCTTGTCACCGCCTGCTGGTGGAGCTGGTGCGCTGCGGTTATGTGCGCCAGTTACGTGAGCACGGCGACTACGCGCTCACCACCAAGCTGGCGGCGCTGGGCCTGAGTTTTCTGAGCAGTTCGGGCATCGTCGACCTGGCGCAACCGCTGATCGACCGCATGGCGGCAAGCTCGGGGGAACTGGTGCGGCTGGCCATCGTGGATGGTGAACGCCTGACCTTTGTGGCCAAGGCGCAAGGTGCGCGCTCCGGCCTGCGTTACGACCCGGACATGGGCATCGACGTCCGGCTGTCCTGCAGCGCCGGCGGCCATGCCTGGCTGATGACCTTGAGCGACGAGCGGGCCCTGGAGATTGTGTCCATGCAGGGTTTTGGTGATCCCAAACTTTATGGCCCCAAGGCGCCGACCACCATCAAGGCGCTCACCCGTATCCTGCACGAGGACCGCAAACGTGGTTTCAGCCTGATCAACGAAATGTATGCACCCGGCATGACGGCCATGGCCGCGCCTGTACAACGCAAGGGCGAGCCGGCGATCGGTGTCATCACCGTGGCCGGGCCGCTGGTGCGCCTGACCGAGCAACGCATGCTGGAACTGGGCCCCGAGTTGCTGGCGGTGGCAGCCGAGCTGGCGTCGGCCAGTTCCGCCTCACCGCTGTTTGCGCGCAGTGTACTGGCTGGCCGTAGCGCCCCCGCGCTGGAGGCCGTGAGTTCCTGAAAGGGCTAGCGGCGGGGTTCGGGGTGCTTCAGCGCCGCCAGCACATGTTCCGCCGTCGCCGGGGCATCCAGCCGCACCACACCTTCGCGTGCCGCGGCGACCGCCTCTTTCAAGGCCTCCAGCACACTGATGGCCAGCATGAAAGGCGGCTCGCCGACGGCTTTGCTGCCGAAGACGTTGTCTTCGCGGTTAGCCTCCGGCCAGAGATCAATCTTGAAGTGCGCGGGGATGTCGCCGGTGGCCGGAATCTTGTAGGTGCTGGGCGCGTGTGTGGTCAGCAGGCCCTTGTCATTCCACACCAGTTGTTCGGTCGTGAGCCAGCCCATGCCCTGCACAAAACCGCCTTCGATCTGGCCGATATCTATGGCCGGGTTGATGCTGGTGCCGACGTCGTGCAGGATGTCGACTTTCAAGACGCGGCTTTCACCGGTCAGGGTGTCGATGGCGACTTCGCTGCAGGCAGCGCCATAGGCAAAATAATAAAACGGCCGGCCGGTGAGGGTGGTTTTGTCGTAGTGGATTTTCGGCGTGCGGTAAAAACCGTCGCTCCACAACTGGATGCGGTTGGCATAAGCCAGGCGCACCACCTCGGGGAAAGGGCGGCTGTTTTTCGGCGAGTGAATCAAGCCGCCGGAAAAAGTCACGGCACCGGCGCCGCAAGCGTCCAGGCCGGCCACAAACTGCGCCAGGTTGTCACGCACGTTGCGCGCCGCATATTGCGCGGCCCGCGCGTTGAGGTCGGTGCCGGCCGAGGCGGCGGTGGCCGAGGCATTCGGAATTTTGCTGGTGTCGCTGGCCGTGGCCAACACGTCTTCAAACGCCACACCCAATTCATCGGCGACGATTTGGGCCACCTTGGTGTTCAGGCCCTGGCCCATTTCGGTGCCGCCGTGGTTGACCTGCACGCTGCCGTCTGTGTAGACATGTACCAGCGCGCCGGCCTGGTTGAACAAGGTGGCGGTGAAGGAAATGCCGAACTTCACCGGCGTGATGGCGATGCCGCGTTTGATCACCGGGCTCTTGGTGTTCCATGCCGAAATGGCCTCCCGCCGGCGTTGGTAGTGCGCCGTCAGCTCCAGTTTTGATAGCAAAGGTTGGAGGATGTTGTCCTCGACCTTCATCTGGTAATGCGTGATATTTCTCTCGTCCACGCCGTACAGGTTGCGCTTGCGCACATCCAGCGGGTCCAGCTTGAGTTGCCGCGCGATGTCGCCGAGTATGGTTTCAATCAGCACCACACCTTGTGGGCCACCAAAGCCGCGAAAAGCCGTGTTGCTTTGGGTGTTGGTTTTGCAGCGGTAAGACGCAATCTCCACGTCTTCCAGAAAATAGGCGTTGTCGGTGTGGAAAATCGCGCGGTCGGCGACCGGACCACTCAGGTCGGCGCTGAAGCCGCAGTTGGCGGCCATCATCAGTTTCAAACCCGCCAGCCGCCCGGTGTTGTCAAAACCCACGGTGTAGTCGTAGGCAAAGGGGTGACGTTTGCCGGTGACCATGAAGTCGTCGTCGCGGTCCAGCCGCAGCTTGACCGGGCATTTCAGTTTGTGAGCGGCCAGCGCTGCCCACACCGCCAGGTGGCCGGCTTGTGTTTCCTTGCCGCCAAAACCGCCGCCCATGCGCCTGCACTCGACACGCACCGCATGGTTGCTGATGCCCAGCGCATGCGCCACCCAGTGCTGGACCTCGCCCGGGTGCTGGGTGCTGGAATAAATCAGCCATTGCTGCTGCTCTTGCGGCACCACATAGGCCACCTGGCCTTCGAGGTAAAAATGTTCCTGGCCGCCGACTTCGAGCTGACCGCTGAGGGTGTGGGGGGCGGTTTTCAGCGCCTGCGCCGCGTCGCCGCGTTTCACAAACACCGGCGGCAAGACATAACTCTCGGCCTTCAGCGCGTCGCGTACGTTCAGGATGGCCGGCAATTCTTCGATCTGGAGTTTGACTTTGCGCGCAGCGCGGCGCGCCTGCATCACAGATTCAGCGATCACCAGGCCAACCACCTGGCCGATATGTTGCACCGTGTCGGTGGCAAACACCGGCTCGTCGTGCACAAACGTGGCGAGCAGGGGATCACCCGGAATGTCGCGCGCCAGGATCACATCGCGCACGCCGGGCATAGCCAGCGCGGCGCGGGCATCCACGCCCAGCAGCTTGCCGTGTGCGACCGTCGACAAAATCGGCGCGGCGTACAAGGTGCCGCGGATTTCGGGAATGTCGTCGACATAGGTGGCGCTACCCGCGACCTGGGCGCGTGCGCTTTCGTGCGGGTGCGAACGACCGGCGGCGCCGCTGCGCTGAGGTGTGGCGGGTGGCTGGAGCGCGGGGACCGGCGTCAACGCGGGGGACGGGTTGTCGGCGCGGCTGATCGGGCCTTCCTCACGGGGTTTTTCGCGGGCGTTCACGATACTTCCTCTTCCAGCACAAAAGATTCCAGGTTGATTTGTTGCAGGCCCTGGCTTTCCAGCCAGAAACGTTGCAGCAGATTACCCAGCACCTCGCTGCGGTAACTGCTGGAGGCGCGCATGTCGGAGATCGGTGAAAACTCGGCGCGCAGGGTGCTGATGGCTTGTTGCACGGTCCGCAGAGTCCAGGGCTGGCCGCTGAGGGCGGCTTCGGTCTGGCGGGCGCGCACCGGCGTGGCGGCGACACCGCCTGCACCTATCGAGGCGCGGGTGACTTGGCCTTCGCTGATGTGCAGGTTCACCGCCAGGCAGACGGCCGAGATGTCGTCGTCATAACGTTTGGAAATCTTGTAGACCTTGAGTTTTTCTCCCGGGGTCGGCCGCGGCACCTTGATCCAGGCCAGCACCTCGTCCTTGGCCATGAGGTTTTTACGGTAGCCGGTGTACAGCGCTTCCAGCGGCATCTCGCGGTGGCCGCGCTGGCTCATCAGCACGATGTTGGCGCCCAGCGCAATCAGCAGCGGCATGGTGTCACCAATCGGCGAGCCGTTGGCCACGTTGCCGCCCAGGGTGCCGGCGTTGCGCACCGGCAGGCCGGCAAAACGGGCGGCAAACGTACGCAGCTGCGGCCGGTCTTGCACCAGCGCGGCAAAAGCGTCGGCCAGCGGCACGGCCGCGCCTATGGCGATGTGGTGTTCGTAGTCTTCAATCCGGCGCAGCTCCTGCACCTTGCTCACATCCAGCACATTGCCAAACTGCATGTGCATCTTGGTCACCCACAGGCCCACGTCGGTGCAGCCGGCGACAAGCTGGGCCTCGGGCTGTTCGGCACGGGCTTGCAGCAAGGCCGCCAGCGTACGCGGGGATTGATAAGTCGAATTGGCCTCCAGCCCTTGGGGGGCGGGCGCAATCAGCTTCAGTTTTGATAGCAAGTCGGCTTCATCAATACCCACGGGGGGCAGGGTGGCCATCTGCTGCGCGGCGTCCAGAATGGGCCGGTAGCCGGTACAGCGGCAGAGATTGCCCGAGAGTTCTTCCTGCGCCAGTTCACGTGTGATGGTGCGGCCCTGGCAGACATGGTTCTGGTACATGCCAAACAGGCTCATAACAAACCCGGGCGTGCAAAAGCCGCATTGGCTGCCATGACAATCGACCAGCGCTTGTTGGGCCGGATGCAGGCGGCCGTCCGGGGTTGCCAGGTCTTCGACCGTCCACAGCGCCTGCCCGTCCATGGAATGGGCCAGTTTGATACAGCTGTTGATGGCCCGGTAAGACAGGTGATCGCCCTCGGCTTCTCCGACCACCACGGTGCAGGCGCCGCAGTCGCCTTCGCCGCAGCCCTCCTTGGTGCCGGTGCAGGCCAGGTCTTCGCGCAACACCTCCAGCAGCGTGCGGCTGGGTGGTACATTGGCAAGCGAGATCACTTCGCCATTCCTGACAAACTGAATGGTTTTGAGAGGTGATTGAATATCCATTTGTTCGAGCGTACGACTATTTGGCGCGCGTCGGTATACCGATAGGCATATCAGGGAAATGTATAAAAAGGTATGAGCGACCCGGCCTTATTCGACAAGATAGACCTCCATCTCATCAGGGTCTTGAACACCGTGCTGACCGAACGCAGCGTTTCGCGCGCCGCCATCCGCCTGGGCATGTACCAGCCCGCCGTCAGCGCGGCGCTCAAGCGCCTGCGCGAGCTGGCGGGTGACCCGCTGCTGGTGCGTTCCGGCGCCGGCATGGTGCCCACGGACGCCGGCCTGCGCATGATCGAGCCGTCGGCCAGCATTTTGCGGGCCGCCGCCGTGTTGTTCAGCGATGCGCGTGGTTTCGAGCCGGCCACGGCCACCCACAGCTTCAGCCTGGCCGCCAGCGACTACCTGGACCCGCTGTTTTTGCCGCGCCTGGTTGCGCAGATCAAAAACCAGGCGCCGCTGTGCCACATCAATATCCATGCGCTGTCGGGCGAGTCGGACTACCGGACACGCCTGGCTCAGGGCGAGATCGACCTGGTGGTGGGCAACTGGCCGGCGCCGCCCGATGACCTGCACATGGCACGCCTGTTCGGCGACGAGGTGGTCTGCCTGGTGGCCGAGGACCACCCGGCGGTTCGCCGCGGCTGGGACCGCGCCACTTGGCTGGCCGCCGAACACATCGCGCCCACACCCACCCATCCGGGCGCCAAGGGGGTGATTGATGAACAGCTGGACGGGCTGGGCCTGCAGCGCAACATCACGGCGCGTTGCCCGCATTTCGGCCTGATTCCGGCCATGGTGGCGGACAGCCTGCTGGTGCTGACCACGGGGCGGCAGTACTGCGAACGGTATGTCGGCGTGTTACCGGTGAAAATCCTGCCATGCCCTGTCGAATTCCCGCAAATGATGTATTACCAGCTCTGGCACGAGCGCACTCACGCCTCGGCCTCGGCCAAGTGGCTGCGCGAGCGGGTCAAGGCGGTGGCCGCCTCGCTACAAAAATAATAGCTGTTTGCGCCCGATCACTCAGGGCTAGAGGCCTGAAAAGCTTATAAAAATCAATAAAATCGACGAGACAATGACTGTTTCCCCTCTTTCACAAGCCCAGGCTATCGCCGGCGCCGCGCCGCGTCTGCAGTTGACCGGCATCACCAAGGCTTATCCCGCGGTGGTGGCCAACAGCGAGGTCGCCCTGACCGTGTTGCCCGGCGAGATTCACGCCGTGCTGGGCGAAAACGGCGCCGGCAAATCCACCCTGATGAAAATCATCTACGGCGCGGTCAAGCCCGATGCCGGCAGCGTGGCGATTGACGGCCAGACCGTGGTGGTGCGCAACCCGCAGGAGGCGCGGGCCCTGGGCATCAGCATGGTGTTCCAGCATTTCAGCCTGTTCGACACCCTGACCGTGGCCGAAAACGTCTGGCTGGGCCTGGACAAACACCTGAGCCTGGCCGAGGTTTCGCGGCGTATCAGCGCCACCACGCAGGAATACGGCCTGCAGCTGGAGCCGACCCGGCCGGTGCACACCTTGAGTGTGGGCGAACGCCAGCGCGTGGAAATTGTGCGGGCCTTGTTGACCAACCCGCGTTTGTTGATTCTGGATGAGCCGACCTCGGTGCTGACACCGCAGGCGGTGGAGAATCTTTTCGTCACCCTGCGCCAGCTGGCCGAGCGGGGCTGCAGCATTTTGTACATCAGCCACAAGCTGCATGAAATCCGCGCCTTGTGCAGTGCCTGCACGGTGTTGCGCGGCGGCAAGGTCACCGGTGTGTGTGATCCGCGCCAGGAGTCCAATGCCTCGCTGAGCCGCCTGATGATTGGCGCCGAACCGCCGGCGCTGGAGCACCGCGAGCAGGCGCCGGGGGCGACCGTGCTGGAAGTGTGCGACCTGAGCCTGAGCCGCGAAGACCAGTTTGGCGTCGATTTGCAGCACATTGCGCTGACGGTGCGTGCCGGCGAGGTGGTGGGTATTGCCGGTGTCTCCGGTAATGGGCAGAAAGAGCTGCTGTATACGCTCTCGGGTGAAGATACCCGCGCCGCGCCGGGTGCCGTGCAGGTCAAGGGGCAGGGCGTGGGCCGGCTCAATCCGGCGCAACGGCGTGCGTTGGGCCTGCATTTTGTGCCGGAAGAGCGGCTGGGGCGTGGCGCGGTGCCGGCGCTGAGCCTGGCGCACAACCTGCTGCTCACGCGCAAAGACGCGGTGGGCCGCGGCGGCTGGCTGCAACTGCGTGCCTTGCGGGCGCAGGCCAATGCCATCATCCGCCGTTTCCATGTCAAGGCCTCCGGCGACGGCGCGGCGGCGCAATCCTTGTCGGGCGGCAATTTGCAAAAATTTATTGTGGGCCGCGAAATCGCGGCCAATCCGGCCTTGCTCATCGTTTCGCAACCGACCTGGGGCGTGGACGTGGGCGCGGCGGCCCAGATACGCGGCGAAATCCTGAAATTACGCGACAGCGGCTGCGCCGTGCTGGTGGTCAGCGAAGAACTGGAAGAATTGTTCGACCTCTGCGACCGCCTGTATGTGATGGCCAAGGGCCAGATCTCGCCGGCGATGCCGCGCGCCAGCGCCACCGTCGGGCTGGTCGGGCAATGGATGAGTGGGCTCTGGCATGACGCGGCACCCCTGGAAAGCGGGGTGTCCCATGTTCAAGCTTGAAGCCCGGCCCCAGCCCTCGCGCCTGTGGACGTTTGCCTCGCCGGTGCTGGCGCTACTGATCACGGTGCTGATCGGTGTGTTGTTGTTTGCGGCCCTGGGCAAAGACCCGGTGCGCGGCCTGCAGATTTTTTTCTGGGAGCCCATCAAGTCGCCGTATGCGCTGGGCGAACTGATGGTCAAGGCCACCCCGCTCTTGATCATTGCGCTGGGCCTGGCCGTGTGTTTTCGCTCCAACGTCTGGAACATTGGCGCCGAGGGGCAGTTTGTCATAGGCGCTGTGGCCGCGGGCGGTGTGGCCTTGCTGGCCGATAAAACCACCGGCCCCTGGATTGTGCCGGCCATCATTGTGGCCGGCATGTTGGGCGGCATGCTGTGGGCCGGCATCACGGCCTTGTTGCGTGACCGTTTCAACGCCAATGAAATCCTGGTCAGCCTGATGCTGGTCTACGTGGCCGACATGGTGCTGAACTACCTGGTCTTCGGCCCCTGGAAAGACCCCGGCGGCTACAACTTTCCGCAGACCAAAACCTTTGAGGCGGTGACGCAGATTCCGCGCCTGATGTCCGGCTCACGCGTCAGCATTGGCTTGTTGCTGGGCCTGGCGGGTGCGGCGGCGCTGTGGGTTTTCCTGTTTCGCACCTATGCCGGCTTTGCCCAGCAGGTTGGCGGCCTGGCGCCCAGCGCCGCGCGTTATGCGGGCTTTTCCTCGCGCAAGGCCTTGTGGGTGGCGCTGCTGACCTCGGGTGCGGCGGCCGGCCTGGCTGGCGCGCTGGAAGTGGCCGGGCCGATTGGCCAGCTCACGCCGTATGTGCCGGCGGGTTATGGTTTTGCCGCCATCATCGTGGCTTTTGTCGGGCGATTGCACCCGGTGGGCATGGTGTTTTCGGCGGTGTTGATGAGCATGTTTTATATCGGTGGCGAACTGGCGCAGTCGCGTCTGGGCCTGCCCAAGTCGTTGACCGGCGTGTTCCAGGGCCTGCTGCTGTTCAGCCTGCTGGCCTGCGACACCTTGGTGGCCTATCGCCTGACCTACAAGAAAAGAGGGGTGCGCTGATGGAGTCCACCGCATTGCTGCTGGCCGCCACCCTGAGCGCGGGCACCGTGCTGGCGATTGCCGCCTTGGGCCTGCTGATCAACGAAAAAGCCGGCATCGTCAACTTGGGTGCCGAAGGCATGATGCTTTGCGCTGCGCTCGCCGGCTTTGTCACCGTGGTGCACACCGGCAACAGCTGGCTGGGGTTTGCCGCCGGCATGGCCGCCGGCGCCTTGCTGGCCGCGCTATTTGGTGTGCTGGTGATCTGGCTCAACACCAACCAGTACGCGACCGGCCTGGCCTTGAGTTTGTTCGGCGCGGGCTTTTCGGCTTTTGCCGGCATCAAATACGTGCAGGAAAAACTGCCGGAGCAGACGCCGCATGTGATCCCCTGGCTCAGCGACTTGCCCTTTGTGGGGCCGGCCCTGTTTCGTCAGCACCCCATGGTTTACATCGCCATGGGCCTGACCGTGGGCCTGATCTGGTTTTTGTACCGCACGCGTGCCGGGCTGGTGCTGCGCTCGGTCGGCGAAAGCCCGGAGTCGGCCCATGCGCTGGGTTACCCGGTGCGGCGCATCCGCCTGCTCGCCGTGGTGGCCGGCGGCGCCTTGTGTGGCCTGGCCGGTGCTTATGTGTCGGTGGTCTACACGCCCTTGTGGGTCGAGGGCATGATTGCCGGCAAGGGCTGGATTGCGCTGGCGCTGACCACGTTTGCGACCTGGCGTCCGGCGCGGGTGCTACTTGGCGCTTACCTGTTCGGCGGCGTGACCATGTTGCAGTTTCACCTGCAAGGCCTGGGGGTCGATGTGCCGCCCCAGTTCCTGACCATGCTGCCCTATCTGTCCACCATCGTGGTGCTGGTGTTGATCTCGCGCAACCCGCGCTGGATCAGGCTGAACATGCCAACCTCGATTGGCAAACCTTTCTACCCCGGCTCATAATCGGGGCTTTTCGCCCGATACTTAACCGTCGTTACAGGAGATGACATGACAGATCAACAAAAACGTTCATTGCTCAAGCTGGCTGCGCTGTCCGCAGTGGCTTCCGCCGCGCTGATGGGTTGCGGCAAAAAGGAAGAGGCCGCTCCGGCGCCCGCACCAGCGCCTGCAGCGGCTGCACCGGCCAAGGTCGAGCCTTTGAAAATTGCGTTTGCCTACATTGGCCCGGTCGGCGACGGCGGCTGGACGTTTGCGCACGACAATGGCCGCAAGGCCCTGGAAAAAGAATTCGGCGACAAGATCGTCACCAGTTTTGTTGAAAAAGTGCCAGAGTCGGCGGACGCGGAACGTGTGATCCGCGACATGGCCAACCAGGGCAACAAGCTGATTTTCGGCACCACCTTCGGCTACATGGAGCCCATGCTCAAAGTCGCGGCCGACTTCAAGGGCGTGAAGTTCGAACATGCCACCGGCTACAAAACCGCCGAGAACATGCGCACTTATGACAGCCGTACCTACGAAGGCGCGTACATGGCGGGTGTGATCGCCGGCAAGATGAGCAAGACCGGCACCCTGGGTGTGGTCGGCTCGGTGCCAATCCCTGAAGTGATCCGCAACATCAACAGCTTCACGCTGGGCGCGCAGTCGATCAACCCCAAAATCAAGACCAAAGTGGTCTGGGTCAACGACTGGTTCAACCCACCCAAAGAAACCGAAGCCGCCACCGCGCTGATCAACGGTGGCGCCGACGTGTTGTTCCAGAACACCGATTCGTCGGCCGTGCTGCAGACCGCTGAAAAAATGAACAAGCGCGCCTTCGGCTGGGATTCGGACATGACCTCTTACGGTCCCAAGGCCCACCTGGGTTCCGCGGTGATCAACTGGGGCCCGTATTACATCAAGGCCACCAAGGATGCGCTGGAAGGCACCTGGACCACCGGCCAGGCCTGGTGGGGCGTGAAAGAAGGCGCGATTGACCTGGTGTCGATTGCCGCCGACGTGCCGGACGAAACCAAAAAACGCATCGACGAAGTCAAGGCCGGCCTGAAAGACGGTTCCTTCGTGATCTGGAAAGGTCCGATCATGGACAACACCGGCAAAGAGCTGGTGGCCAAGGACGCGGTCGCCGACGACAAGTTTCTCGGTGGCCTGAAGTCGTATGTTCAGGGCGTGGAAGGCAAAGTTCCGGGCAACTGATGCGAGCGCGGCACGGCCGGCAGTCTGATGGCTGCCGACTGGCTGTTTGTTGTGCCCAGGCTGCCTTCGGGCAGCCTTTTTGTTTTTTGGAGCCAAGATGAGTCCTGTGAAACCCGTTTCCCCCGACCGATTGCCCGAGCTGCTGCGCCTGATGCCCAAGGCCGAGCTGCACATTCACATCGAGGGCTCGACTTGAGCCCGAGCTGATTTTTGCGCTGGCGCAGCGCAACGGTGTGGCCATGCCTTACCGCAGCGTGGAAGAGTTGCGCAGCGCCTACGCCTTCACCAACCTGCAGAGTTTTCTGGACATTTATTACGCCGGCGCCAGCGTCTTGCTGAAGGAACAGGATTTTTACGACATGGCGCAGGCTTATCTGCGCAAGGCAGCACACGACAACGTCTTGCATGCCGAGCTGTTTTTCGACCCGCAAACCCATACCGCACGTGGTATCGGCATGGAGACCGTCATCAACGGCCTGCATCGCGCCTGCGTGGATGCCGAGGCCGAGCTGGGCATCAGTGCGACGTTGATCCTGTGTTTTCTGCGCCACCTCTCTGAAGAAGAAGCTTTCGAGACGCTGGAGCAGGCCCTGCCTTACCGCGACAAGTTCATTGGCATCGGACTGGATTCCGGTGAAGTCGGCAACCCGCCCGAAAAGTTTGCCCGCGTGTTTGCGCGCTGCCGCTCCCTGGGTTTTCATCTGGTGGCCCATGCCGGAGAAGAAGGCCCGCCCGAATACATCTGGACCGCGCTGGACTTGCTCAAGGTTCAGCGTATCGACCACGGCGTGCAGGCCATGAAAGACCCGGCACTGATGCGGCGCCTGGCGCAGGACCGTATCGCCCTGACGGTGTGTCCGCTGTCCAACCTCAAGCTTTGTGTGTTTCCCGATCTGGCACAGCACAACCTGCGCCAGTTGCTGGAGGCCGGGCTGGTCGCCACCGTCAACTCTGACGATCCGGCTTATTTCGGTGGCTACATCAATGACAACTTCACGCAGACCTTTGCGGCGACGGGCATGGATGCAGAACACGCTTACACACTGGCGCGCAATAGTTTTGATGCCAGCTTTATCGACGAGACCCGCAAGCGCCGTTATGTCGACCAGCTCAACCAGGTCTTTGAAACTTTCAGCTAAGGCCGGGCGCATATCGGCACGGCGTGTGAGGTCATTGGTTGACTTTATTTTTTGCGACCCTAAACTCGCCGGCATGTACTCCCTGGCCTTCACCCCCTACCACCATGCCGCCTTGGCGTGCCTGCCCTGCGTGGCAGTCGGGGGACCGGGGTGCTGTCCTGCCGTGACGAAGACGGGTTGTCAGTTGACGCCCGGCCATTCTTAAGCCCGGCGGTTAGCTCTTTCTTTTTTGCGCTACTTTCGACCGCCGGGCCCCAAGCCCGCGCGTTAGCGACCCCCGTTTACCGGGACAGGTCGCCTTCGACTGGAGTGCTTCATGCCTGCAACCATCCCTGGCGAGCGCACGCTCGCCGAATCTGAGCACGTTCGCCTGAGCCAGCTGTTGCCACGCTGCCTTTGGTCGCCTGCGCTGACCGAACTTTTGACAACGGCCGACGTGCTACCTGCGAGCGCCATGCCTGCCGATGTTATCACCATGTATTCGCAGGTGGACATCGTGGATGCCCACACCGGGCGCCGGCAAACGCTGACCGTGTGTTACCCCGAGGACGCGGAGCCCAGCGCCGGTTTCATCTCAGCGTTGTCGCCTGTGGGCTGCAGCCTGCTGGGCCAAAAGGCGGGATCGTTCGCGCGCTGGCCTACCCCCAGCGGAGAAGAAGGTGTGGCCGAGATTGTGGCCATCGTCGCGCCGCCTGTTGCGGCTGGCGGCCAGCACCCCTAGCCGCCGCGCTCTCTGCGTTGATCTCTTGGCTCCTTGTCGCTGGCCGACCGGGTGCTTGCCTCCTGTCTTGCGATGGAAAGTAAAACAATGACAATTCAATCGATTCTTGCCTTGACCGATTTTTCGGCGTCCGGCAATCACGCGCTGGAACGCGCGGCCTGGCTCGCGGCCGAACACCGCGCAGCCCTCACCATCATGTATACCGCGCTGGGCGACAAGCCGGATTGCGCCGATGCGGCCCAGCGCCTGGTGTACCAGGCCAGGCAACTGGCAGCGCAGTTTGGTTTGGCCGTGGGCACGGTGGACGCCACCCATCACAGCGCCGAACGTTTGGCGATAGACGCACGCCGCGCGGATTTGCTGGTGCTGGGTCACGCGTACCAGCGCTCCTGGATGTCTTTTCTGAGTGGCCAGCCGGCCCTGCAGTTGATGCGCCTGTGTCATTGCCCGGTTCTTGTCACAAAAAACGAGTCGAACAAACCTTATGGTCGGACGCTGGTGGCGGTGGACTTCACGCCGGCATCCCGGCGCCTGGTTGAGTTGGCCTGCCTGCTTGATGGCAAGGCAGAAGTTGAGCTATTTCACGCGGTGAGCGCACGTGACGAAGCCAAGTTGCGCAGCGCCGAGGCATCGACTCAGGCCGTCAAGGCGTATCGGCAGGCATGTATTTCTTATGCCCAGGGGCGGATTCTGTCGCTGACGGATTCTTTCGATACCCGGAGAAATCGCGTGTTGTCCACCATCGGTCACGGCGACCCGGCGCGTCAGTTGCTGACCCAGCAGCAACACACGGGCGCGGACCTGCTGGTGGTGGGAAAACAGCGGCGCTCGACGCTGATGGATTTTTTCTTCGGGAGTGTGGCGCAGCGTGTGCTGCGCTGGTCCGCCGCCGACCTGCTGGTCGTGCCCCATGATTTTCAGCTGGCCACGAGCGCGATGGCCCCGCGGGGCACAGACGTCGAAGCAGGCCATCACCAGCCGGCATGGCTGGCCAGCAGGCGGAGGGCGTTTTGATGGACACCCGATTTCTCACAAACGAAGAAGCCATGCTGCTGAGCCAGGCCGCCGAACACTGGTTGCGCCTGGGGGATGTGGAGTTAAACCCCGGGGAGCATGTGCTCAAGCTGCTGAGAAGCGCGGCTGTTCGGCCCAAGGCCTGTCCACGGGAAGACATCGCCAGCCTCAACTGGACCTTGAAGCTGGCCTTGCCGGATGACGAGGAGCCTCAGGAGTTGACGCTGGTTTGCCCTGGGGACGCTGACCTCTCCCTGGCCCGTGTGTCCGTGCTCACACTGCTGGGCCTGAGTTTTGTCGGACGTGTGGTGGGTTCTGTGGCGCCACTTCAGTGGGCTGGCGGGCCACCGAAAGTGGTCAGGTTATTGGCCGCCAGGCGCTGCACGGCTCTGGCAGGGCGCCGGGGCCAAACGTTTCGTACCGGCTGAGGCCGACCTCAGAGCCTGGAGTCCTTGTTGATCCACGGGTCCTTGCCGCCTGACGCGGATGGCGGCAAACCGACCACGGTTCTGACCGCCTGCATCAGCGCGTCGGCCTCGAAGGGTTTGGTGACGTAGCCATCGGCGCCGCTGGCCAGACCTTTGATCACGGATTCGCGGGTGGCTTTTCCGGTCAGCATGATGACTGGCACTTTTTTCAGCGCCGGGTGTTGGCGCAGCCTGAGCAGGATGTCAAAGCCGTCGGCGTCCGGCAACATCACGTCCAGCAAAATCAGGTCGGGCACGGGGGACTTGCGAAACTCGGCCACCACCTCGGCCCGGTTGCCCGCCAGCCGCACCTGAAAGCCCTCGAAGGACAGGTAACTCTGGATAAATTTGGCGAGCATGGGTTCGTCTTCCACCACAATCGCCGACAGCATTTCGCCCGGGGCCAGCCTGCGCAGCGGGTCGCGCTGGCGTGCGATGTTCACGTAATAGCCGGCTTTTTTGAGCGAAGCAGCGCCCGAGTCGGCCTCGGCTTCGGCCTGGGGCAGCGACAGGCTGTTCAACTGAATCTTGAACTGTTCGGCAAAAGGATCGATCTCTGCCAGCGCCAGCAAACGCAGGTCCAGCAAACGGCTGAATGTCAGTGTGAAGTCTTCGGGGGGCACCGCCGGCATGCCGGCCCGGATTTGCGAGAGCGTCAGTGCACCGTCTATTCGCACCAGCAGTTCGATCTCAGCCGGCTGCAAGGTGGTGGCACTGCCGCGCAACTCCTGCTGACCCCGGGCGGTAAGCGTGTAAACGTCCTGGTTTTGCATCGTCGCTGGCTTTCTTGGATGAGGGCACTGTTTCGGGGAATTATCTCCCCCTCATGTCCCGGATCACGCCGTCCGTTCGTGCTGTTACGACTTGCAACACTACCCCTTTTGCCCTGGTGACTGATTAAATTCAGTTGTGATGAGGTGCTTGCTTGTTCAACAAAGGAGCACTTACTTCAAAGTGCCTGCCGTATTTGTTACATATTGCAACATGTGTCTGTCGTGAACGGTCCCTGGTTGCCACCGATCATGAAGAGGGACCTGCTTCCAGGTGAGGTGCGCATGAATGCCCCGCGCGGCTTGACGGGACTTTCAGGCTGACAGGACCAGGGTTTGGGAGCGAACCGCTAAAATCAGGGTTCACCCGCATGCCGTCCCGGCGCGCGGGTGGTTTTTTGTACCGGGGCCATGTAGAGGACTACCATGTATAAAAACCTCGTTGCCGCGTTCGCGGCCGCCTGTTTTATTTCTCCCGTTTTTTCCCAAGCACCGGTCGCTACCAAGGCGCCGCTCAAGATCGGCTTTGTGTATGTCGCGCCGGTCACCGACGCTGGTTGGGTGCGCCAGCACGACGACGGCCGCAAGGCGGTCGAGGCGGCACTGGGCGACAAAGTCAAAACCACGTATGTCGAAAATGTCGCCGAAGGCGCCGATGCCGAACGGGTGATTCGCGACCTGGCCCAGCAGGGCAACCAACTGATCTTCACCTCGAGTTTTGGCTACATGGAGCCCACGCTCAAGGTGGCCAGGGACTTTCCGGATGTGAAGTTCGAGTCCATCACCGGCTACAAAACCGCGCCCAATGTGGCGGTGGCCAATGCGCGTTATTACGAAGGCCGTTACCTCGCCGGCATCGCCGCGGGACGGCTCGCCAGCAGCGCCGGTTATGTGGCGGGTTTCCCGATTCCAGAGGTGATCCAGGGCATCAATGCCTTCACCTTGGGCATGCGCTCGGTCAACCCCCAGGCCGAGGTCAAGGTGGTTTGGCTGGGTGCCTGGTTTGATCCACCGCGCGAACGTGAAGCGGCCATGACCTTGTTCAACCAGGGTGTGGAGGTGATGGCTTTTCACACCGCATCGACCGCCGTGATGAGTGCGGCGCAAGAGCGCGGCAAGCTGGCGATTGCCTACCACTCGGACATGCGCAAGGTCGCGCCCGACGCTCAGGTGCTGGCCGTGACTCACCAGTGGGGCGCTTACTACACACGCCGCGCGCAAGCTGTGCTGAGCGGCACCTGGAAGAGCAGCGCGCTGTGGGGTGGTGTCAAGGAAGGCATGATTCGCGTCGACAGCTTTGGCCCCAAAGTGCCGAAAAAAGTGGTGGACGAAGTGCTGGCCCGCCAGCGCGATATCGCTGCGGGCAAGCTCCATCCCTTCAGGGCGCGCACGGCGCTGCTGGACAACGAAGGCCATGAGGTATTGGCCGCCGGCAAGACCTTGAGCGACGAACAAATCCTGGGCATGAACTTCCTGGTGCAGGGCGTTCAAGGCAAATTGAACAAGTAGCCGGAGTCCCCATGAGTTACCAGGTCAAAGAGATTTTTTACACGCTGCAGGGTGAAGGCGCCAACGCGGGCCGCCCTGCGGTTTTCTGTCGTTTTGCCGGCTGCAATTTGTGGACGGGCCGCGAGCAGGACCGCAGCACGGCGGTGTGCCGCTTTTGCGACACGGATTTTGTCGGCACCAATGGCACCCTGGGCGGCAAGTTCAAGGACGCCGAGGCCTTGGCCCGGCAGATAGCCGCGCTCTGGCCCGCTGGGGCTGGCCATCGGTTTGTGGTGATGACAGGCGGCGAGCCGTTGTTGCAACTCGATGCCGCGCTGATAGACGCCTTGCATGCACTGGGTTTTGCCATCGCGGTGGAAAGCAATGGCAGCCTGGCCGCGCCGGCCGGCATCGACTGGTTGTGTATCAGCCCGAAAGCCGGCGCCGCCTGGGTGCAGCGCGAAGGCCAGGAACTGAAGGTGGTGTGGCCTCAGGCCGGGCTGGATCTGGCCGAGCTGGAAGCGGCCCGTTTCACACATCGCTACCTGCAGCCCATGGACAACCCCGAGCGGCAGCGCAACACCGAGGCCTGCATCCAGATGTGTCTGGATAGGCCGGCTTGGCGATTAAGCCTGCAGACCCACAAGATCACCGGCATCCGATGAAATCCGATTCCCGGGCGCAGGGTGTTGTTGCGCGGTGCTCGGAATCCTCATGGACCTCCGTGTCCATTCCGGTTCCTGTGCTCCGTGCGCCTAACCCTGCATCCCGGTAAACGAATTTCAAGAGACAAAAAAGACGCCTAACGACAGACAATCATGAACTACGCCATCAGTCAAAAATTTTTCTTCGACGCGGCGCACACCCTCAGGCGCGAGATCGAGGCTGACAGCAGCTTGCGGATTCACGGCCACACTTACAACGCCGAAGTGTGTCTGGGCGGGCAGCCCGATCCGCTCACCGGCATGGTGGTGGATCTGGGTCTGGTGCGTCGTGAGATCGAGTGGCTGCGGCAGCAACTGGACCACCATTTGCTCGACGATGTGGCCGGCCTGGGCCCGGCCACGCTGGAGAACCTGTGTCGTTTTATTGCCCAGCAGTTGTTGCCGCGTCTGCCCGCGCTGAGTTCGGTACGTGTGTGGCGCGAGTCCATGGGCGACGGCTGTACGCTTTGCCTATAGGGCTTATTCGTCCCGGCTTATAGGCCGGGCCGCTGGGCTGCAGTATTCTTGCAGGCATGAAAGCCTACCGCGCGGCGATTCTTTATTTTTCCGACACGGCGCAAGCCGTGCTGGAAACCGACGGCCTGCTGGTTGTCGGTGCCAATACCCAGGGCCGGCAAGTGGTGCAGGCGGTGGGCGCCTACAGCGAGCTGTTTGGCCGTTACCCCGGTCTGGCGATTGAGCATTTGCCCGGCCGCATCATTGCGCCGGGTTTTGTGGACATGCACATTCATTACCCCCAACTGGACGTGATTGGTTCCCCCGCAGAAGGCCTGTTGCCCTGGCTGGAGAATTACACTTTTCCCCATGAAAAACGTTTCTCCGACCCCGATTACAGCGCGCAGACAGCGGCTTTTTTCATTGAGGAACTGTTACGCCACGGCGTGACGACGGCGCTGGCGTTTGCGAGCTCGCACCCGGCCTCGGTGAACGCGTTGCTGGGCGAGGCGCAGCGGCGCAGCTTGCGCCTGATCGCCGGCAAGGTCTTGATGGACCAGAACGCACCCGACGGCGTGCGCGACGAGACCGAACAAAGCCTGGTCGACACCGAAGCGCTGATCCAACGCTGGCACGGTGTGGACCGGCTGGGGTATGCGATCACGCCGCGTTTTGTGCCCAGCTGCAGTCAAGCCCAGTTGCGCGGGGCGGGCGAACTCGCTGCCAAGTATCCGCAGGTGTGGGTGCAGTCGCACGTGGCCGAGAACAAGGACGAAATCGCCTGGGTGCGCGAACTGTATCCGCAGGCGCGCAGCTACCTGAGTGTGTATGAACAGTTTGGCTTGCTGCGTCCGCGCGCCGTGTACGCGCATTGCATCCATATCGACAACGAAGACCGCGCCTTGCTCAACGGCACCGGCACGGCCGCCGCCATCAGCCCGACCAGCAATCTGTTTCTGGGCAGCGGTTTTTTTGACTACGCGGGCGCCGACCAGGCCGGGTTTTTGTACGGCCTGGCCAGTGACGTGGGCGGCGGCACCAGTTTCAGCCCTTTCCACACCATGCTGGCGGCGTATTACGTGGGGCGGGAAGGGCAGACCAAAACCGGCCTGTCACTCACGCCGCAGCAGTTGTGGTGGCAACACACGGGTGGTGCGGCGCGTGCCTTGGGTTTGGATGGCGTGGTGGGCAACCTGCTGCCAGGCTGCGAAGCCGACTTTGTGGTGCTCAACCCGCAAGCCACGCCGCTGCTGGCGCGCAAGACGGCGCAGGCCAACAGCCTGGACGAGTTGCTGTTTGCGCTGATTGTGTTGGGTGATGAGCGCCTGGTCGAGAAAACCGTGGTTTCGCAGGCGCAAACCGCTTGATGGCCGGTTTCTTAAGGAAAATAGGCCTCCAGCCCTTGGTGGACGGGCGCAAGAAGCTATTAAATCAATAGCGATTGCTCCTGGGCTGCAACGCTAAGTTGAGCGCCGCCACGCCGGCGCTGTCCTTGCTCCTTGTCAGTGGCTGATCATCCAGGGACGTTTGCTCGGGAACGCCTTGTTGCCGTTGGGCGCGGTCACGGTGGCGCCGCGTTTGGCCGTAGAACAACAGCCGCAGCCGGCCGGGTGTTTGAGCCGGGCGTAGCTGCCCGAACTTTTGGGCTCATGGCGAGCACGTTCGTTGGTGTCCATGGCGCGGCGTGTGCCGCCTTCCATCAGCGCCAGGGCCGGGGCGCTGGCCAGGACGCGTGGCGCGGCCCCGCCGCAGCTAGGGCAGGCCGCCTGGTTACGCATGGACACCGAACGCAGCGCGTCGAAGCTGCCGCATTGCGCGCAATCGTAGTCATAGGTCGGCATGGCGTTCCTTGGGATTTAGGTCAGGTCGTGCGACAGCGGCATGTCTATCTTGCCGTCTATGTGTTTGATCGGCCCGGACGCATTCGGGTTGATGTCGAAGTCGAAGATCTGTGTCGGCAGCCACAAGGTCGCGCAGGCATTGGGCACGTCGACCACGCCGCTGATGTGGCCCTGCACTGGCGCCGTGCCGAGAATGGAATAAGCCTGGGCGCCGGAGTAGCCGAATTTTTTCAGGTACTCGATGGCGTTCAGGCAGGCTTGGCGGTAGGCGACGTTGACGTCCAGGTAGTACTGTTTGCCGGTTTCGTCGACCGAGATGCCTTCAAAGATCAGGTAATCGTTGTAGGCCGGCGTGATGACGCTGGGTTTGAAGATCGGGTTCTTGATGCCGTATTTGGCCATGCCGCCCTTGATCAAGGTGACCTTCATGTGCACCCAGCCGGCCATTTCGATGGCGCCGCAAAAAGTGATTTCGCCGTCGCCCTGGCTGAAGTGCAGGTCACCGACCGACAGGCCGGCGCCGTCCACATAGACCGGGAAAAACACCTTGGAGCCGCGCGACAAATCCTTGATGTCGCAGTTGCCACCGTGTTCACGCGGCGGCACGGTGCGTGCGCCTTCGGCGGCGGCCTTGGCGCGCGCTTCGCCGGTCATTTTGCCCATGTGGGCGGTGCCGGCCGAGGGCGGATTGGCCAGGCCGGCGCTCGGGTTGGTATCTATCAGCGCTTGCTCGCGTTCGTTCCACAGGTCCAGCATTTTCTTGTCGGGCAGGCAGCCGATCAGGCCGGGGTGAATCATGCCGGCGAAGTTGACGCCGGGGATGTGGCGCGAGCTGGTGAACATGCCCTTGAAGTCCCAGATCGACTTCTGTGCTTCGGGGAAGTGGTCGGTCAAAAAGCCGCCGCCGTTTTTCTTCGAGAAGAAGCCGTTAAAGCCCCAGAGGCTGTCTTGCTTGGCGCCTATGTCCAGCAGGTCCACCACCAGCAGGTCGCCGGGCTCGGCCCCTTTGACGCCGACCGGGCCGGACAGGTAATGCACCGTGCTCAGGTCGATGTCGCGCACATCGTCGGCACTGTCGTTGTTCTTGATGAAGCCGCCGGTCCAGTCAAAGGTTTCCAGAATGAAGTCGTCGCCCGGGTTGACCCAGCAGGCCATGGGAATGTCCGGGTGCCAGCGGTTGTGGATGTTTTCGTTTTCTGTGGGCGACTTGCTCAGGTCAACCTTGATCAGCGTATCGGTCATGTTTTTGCTCCTGGAGGGGTGGTGATGAAAGGGGAATTCAGACGGAAAGAAACTGCTTGATGCGCGCCGTGTCGGTGTCAGCGCGCGTGCTTTCGTGCACCAGCTGCCCGCCTTCGATGACGAACAGCCGGTCGGCCACGTCCATCGCAAAGCTCAGCACCTGTTCGGACACGATGATGGTGATTTCACGCATCTTGCGGATCTCGTTGAGCGCGCGCGCGATGTCCTTGATGATGGAAGGCTGTATGCCTTCGGTCGGTTCGTCCAGCAGCAACACCTTGGGGTTGGTCACCAGCGCGCGGGCAATCGCCAGTTGCTGCTGCTGGCCACCGGAGAGGTTGCCACCCTTGCGCTTGCGCATGTCAAACAGCACCGGGAACAGCGCATAAATTTCGGCGGGGATTTGTTTGTGGCGCACGTTCTCCAGACCGGTCTGGATGTTTTCCTCGACGGTCAAGGTCGGGAAAATCATGCGGCCTTGCGGCACATAGGCCACACCCTTGGCCACGCGCTGGTAACTCTCGTCCTTGGAGATGTCCTGGCCGTCCACGATGATGCTTCCGGACTTGAGCGGCAGGATGCCTATAAGCGACTTGAACAGCGTGGTCTTGCCCATGCCGTTGCGACCCATGATGGCGACGGTTTCGTTTTTCTTCGCGCTGAAACTGAGGCCGTGTAACGCCTCGCTTTGCCCGTAGCTGACATGAAGCTGGTTGACGTTGAGCATGATGGTTTTCCTTAATGGCCCAGGTAGACGTCGATCACGCGCGGATCGGCCTGTACTTTTTCCATGGACCCTTCGGCCAGGATTTTTCCCTGGTGCATGACGGTCACCTTGTCGGCGATGCGTTTGACAAAGTCCATGTCGTGTTCGATGACAATCATGGCGCGGCCCTTGCAGATGCGTTGCAGCAGTTCGGCCGTGAGTTCGCGCTCGCGCACACTCATGCCGGCAATCGGCTCGTCCAGCATCAAGAGCTCGGGGTCCTGCATCAGCAACATGCCTATCTCCAGCCACTGCTTTTGTCCGTGCGAGAGCAGGCCGGCCTCGGTGTCCAGCTGGCTGTCCAGGCCAATCTCGGCGGCCACCGCCCGCACCTGGCTTTTGACCTCCTCCGTGCGTTTGAAAAAAAGCGCGCCGAACACGCCGCGCCCGCGCGGAAAGGACACCTCCAGGTTCTGGAACACGCTGAGGTTTTCGTAGATCGAAGGCGTCTGGAACTTGCGGCCTATGCCGGCGCGCACGATCTGGTATTCGGGCAAGCGGGTCATCTCGGTGTTTTTGAACTTGATGCGGCCGGCGCTGGCGCGGGTCTTGCCGCAGATCAGGTCCAGCAGCGTGGTTTTGCCGGCGCCGTTGGGGCCTATGATCACGCGCAGCTCGTTCTGGTCCACGTACAGGTTCAGGCTGTCTATGGCCTTGAAACCATCGAAGGACACGGTCAGGTCTTCCACCGCAAGGACAAAATCAGTGTTGCTCATGGTCTTGTTCCGGGTTTATGTTTGCTGGCCACTCAGGCCTGTAGGCAGCGTGGGCGGTTTGGCGGCAACGGCGGGCGGCGCAGGGGGTGGTGCGGAGACGGCTGGCTTGCCGCGAGCCGCAAAACGCCTCGATAGCCAGGGCTTGATATGTTTGTTGTAGACGCCGGCCAGTCCGTCGGGGAAGGCCAGCACCACGCCGAGGAACATGGCGGCCATCAGAAACAGCCAGAGGTCGGGGAAACTTTCGGAAAAATAGGTCTTGCCGAAGTTGACCAGCAGCGCGCCGTAGACCGCGCCTACCAGCGACATGCGCCCGCCGACGGCCGCAAAAATCACCATCTCGATGGACGGCACGATGCCGACCAGCGAGGGCGACATAAAGCCCACCTGCAAGGTGAACATCGCGCCGCCCACGGCCGACAACATGGCCGCCAGGCAGAAGGCAAAGATGCGGAACATGGCGACGTCGTAGCCCGAGAAACGCACGCGGTCTTCCTTGTCGCGCATGGCCAGCAACAGCGTGCCCAGCTTGCTGCGCTGTATCCAGGCGCACAACACGATGGAGGCCAGCAGCAGGCCGCAGGTGAGGAAGTACAAGATGTACTTGGCGCTGTCGGTGCGGGTGTCCCAGCCCATCAGGGTCTTGAGGTCGGTCATGCCGTTGACGCCGCCGGTGTAACCCTGCTGGCCGATGATGAGCACGGTCAGGATCAGCGCCACGGCCTGGGTGATGATGGCGAAGTAGACACCGCCCACACGGCGCTTGAACATGGCGTAGCCGATGAGGAAGGCCAGCAAGGTGGGCACGACCAGGATCAGCAGCAAGGTCAGCGGGAAGGACTGGAAAGGCGTCCACCAGAGCGGCAGCGCGGTGATCTGGTTCCAGTCCATGAAGTCGGGAATGCCCGGGGTGGACTGGATCTTGGTGGTGAGGGGGTCGCTGGCCTCCAGCTTGAGAAACATGGCCATGCCGTAACCGCCCAGGCCGAAAAAGACGCCTTGGCCCAGGCTCAACACGCCGCCGTAACCCCAGAGCATCACCAGGCCCAGGGCCACGAAGGCGTAACTCAGGTATTTGCCGACCAGGTTCAGGCGAAACAGGTCCAGGCTCAGGGGAAAAACCAGCAGCAGAACCAGCGCCAGCAGCAGCACACTGCCCAGGCCGTTTCGTTCTATCCATTGTTTGAGGCGGTTCATGAAAAACTCCGTTTGTCTGGGGTGGGGATCAACATCTCAGCGCCTGACCTTGGAGGCGAACAGCCCCTGCGGGCGCAGCATCAGGATGGTCACGATGGCCATCAGGGTCAGGACCTTGGCCGTGGAGCCGGTCATGAAGAACTCGGCAATCGACTGGGTCTGCGCAATGCCAAAGGCCGAGACCACGGTGCCCAGCAGGCTGGCCGCGCCGCCGAAGGTGACCACCAGGAAGGCGTCGACGATGTAGAGCGAGCCGCTGGTCGGGCCGGTCGAACCTATGGTGGTGAAGGCCGCGCCGGCCACACCGGCGATGCCGCAGCCGATGGCAAAGGTCAGGCGGTCGGTCTTTTTGGTGTTGACGCCGGTGGCATTGGCCATCACGCGGTTGGCGACGGTGGCGCGCACGCGCAGGCCCCAGCGTGATTTGTGCAGCGCGATCAACACGCCGCAGGTCACCACCGCGGTGAGCGCCATCACAAACATGCCGTTGATGGGAATGTCCAGGCCTTCGGCCGGCGCCCAGGAGCCCATCAGCCAGTCGGGCAAGGTCGGGCTGACTTCCTTGGCGCCGAAGGCGGTGCGGAAAATCTGCTGCATGCCCAGCGACAGGCCCCAGGTGGCGAGCAGGGTATCCAGCGGGCGTTTGTAGAGGTGGCGGATAAAGGCCCACTCGGCGAGCCAGCCGGCGGTGAAAGCAAAGAGAAACGCCGCGACGATGGCGAAGGGAAAGTAGGCTTGCACAAAACCGGGCGCGTAGGTCTCGGACAGGTGAGAGAACAGGTAGATGGTGTAAGCGCCTATGGTCATGAACTCGCCATGCGCCATGTTGATGACACCCATCTGGCCAAAAATGATGGCCAGCCCCAAGCCCATGAGCAGCAGCACGGAGAACAGGCTCAGGCCCGCAAAGCCCTGCATCAGGAAGATGTTGTGCATTTCGGAAAGTGTCATGGCGGCTCCGGGTGCGGCTGGCGGGAAAGAGGGGGCAGTGCGTGCGGTAGAAGCCCCTGCCGGCTCGCCACGCCATCAGGCGGGAGCGAGCCGGTCAGGAGCCTGGGTCTTACTGGTAACCCTTGGGGAAAGGATTGGGTTCGATCAGCGCCGGCGACTCGGACACCAGCTTGAACTGGCCGTCGCTCTGCGCCAGACCGATGCGGGCCTTGCTCCACAGGTGGTGGTTGTCATGCACCTTGACGTAACCTTCGGGTGCGGTTTTCAGCTCGATGCCGGCGGAGGCGGCGGCGATTTGTCCACGTCAAAACTGCCGGCCTTCTCGACCGCCGCTTTCCACAACCAGGGGCCGAGGTAGGCGGCCTGGGTCACGTCGCCTATCACCGCGTCCTTGCCGTATTTGGCCTTGAAGGCCGTGACAAAAGCCTTGTTGTTCGGGTTGTCCAGCGACTGGAAATATTTCATGGAGGCGTAAAAGCCGTTCATGTTTTCGCCGCCTATGCCTAACACCTCGTCTTCGGTCACCGAGATGGTCAACAGGAATTGCTTGGCGGCCGTGACGCCAGCGGCTTTGAGTTGTTTGTAGAAAGCCACGTTGGAGCCACCCACCACGGCGATAAAAATGCAATCCGGCTTGGCCACCTTGATCTTGTTGATCAGCGAATTGAAATTGGTGTGACCCAGCGGGTAATACTCTTCGCCGACGACCTTGCTGCCACTCAGGTGGCCTTCAATGTGTTTGCGGCCAATCTTCATCGAGGTGCGCGGCCAGATGTAGTCCGAGCCGACCAGGAAAAAGGTCTTGGCTTTTTTCTCTTTAGCCGCCCAGTCCAGGCCGTAGAGGATTTGCTGCGTGGCTTCCTGGCCGGTGTAAATCACGTTTTTGCTTTGCTCCAGGCCTTCGTAAAAGGTCGGGTAATAAAGCATGCCGTTTTCTTTTTCAAAGATCGGTAACACGGCCTTGCGCGAGGCCGAGGTCCAGCAGCCGAACACGGCGGCGACCTTGTCGTTGACCAGCAGCTTTTTGGACTTCTCGGCGAAGGTGGGCCAGTCGGAGGCGCCGTCTTCCTTGATGACCTTGATCTTGCGGCCCAGCACGCCGCCCATGGCATTGATCTGGTCGATCGCCAATTGCTCGGCCTGGATGGAGCCGGTCTCGGAAATCGCCATGGTGCCGGTGGCGGAGTGCAGCTGGCCCACGGTGACCTCGGTGTCGGTGACGGCCAGTTTGGTCGTGTTGACCTTGGCGGTCGGGAAGGACTGCGCCTGCGCCCAGAGCGGCAAACCCGCCAGGGGCAGGGCGGCGGCCATGCCCTGCACGAGGCGGCGGCGGTTGATGAGGGAAGCGGTATCGCGATCGTCGTTGGACATGCTGGGTTCCTGCGGTTGATGAAAAAGGGAAAGGTTTGAAGGGCTGCGTGGAGTCAGCTGGATCATGTTTGCAAAGGCCTAGCGTCCCAATACGTCAATCAACGTAGTCGCCGGCCTTGTCGCGATGCACCAGAAGCGGGCACACTTCTTGCGAATCCGGCTGCAGGCGGCTGGCAGACCTGCTGCAGCCCTTCGCCGGAGAGCGCCCTTGACCATTGCCACACAAAAAATATTTCGCATACGCCGCGAATACAACGCCTGGGTCGCCGACGAATCGATAGAGGACTACGCCTTGCGCTACACGCCGCGCGGCTTTCGCAAGTGGTCGGAATGGCGCGTGGGTAACACCGCTTTTGGTGCGGTGTCTTTTCTCGCGCTGGAGGCGATTGGCGGTGCGATTGCGCTGAACTACGGCTTCACGAATGCGCTGTGGGCCATCCTGGTGGTCGGGCTGATCACCTTTCTGACTGGCCTGCCCATCAGTTATTACGCGGCCCGTTATGGCGTGGACATGGACTTGTTGACGCGTGGGGCCGGCTTTGGCTACCTGGGTTCGACCCTCACCTCGCTGATCTACGCCAGCTTCACCTTCATCTTTTTCGCGCTGGAGGCGGCCATCATGGCGCTGGCGCTGCAGATGTACCTGGCGATACCGATTGCCTGGTGTTACGTGATCAGCGCCGTGGTGATCGTGCCCCTGGTGGTTCGCGGCATCACGCTGATCTCGCGGCTTCAGATGTGGACGCAGCCGCTGTGGGGTGTGCTGTTGCTGCTGCCTTACCTGGCCGTGCTCTGGAAAAATCCCCAGGCCTTTTTCGACTTCACGGGCCTCGCCGGCCGCAGCTCGGGCAGCAGCGAGTTCGATCCGCTCATGTTTGGTGCGGCGGCGACCGTGGCCTTCTCGCTGGTGGTGCAGGTGGGCGAGCAGGTGGATTTTTTGCGCTTCCTGCCCGAAAAGACCAAGGCCAACCGCAAACGTTGGTGGGCGGCCGTGCTGCTGGCCGGGCCGGGCTGGATAGGGCCGGGCATGCTGAAGATGCTGGGCGGTGCCTTCCTTGCCTTTTTGGTGCTGCAGCAGGAGCTGCCGGCGTCCAGGGCGATGGAGCCGACACAGATGTACCTGGCCGGTTTTGCTTATGTGTTCAGCAACCCGGCCTGGGTGCTGGCGGCGACGGTGATTTTTGTGGTGGTGTCGCAGCTCAAGATCAACCTGACCAATGCTTATGCCGGTTCGCTGGCCTGGTCCAACTTTTTTGCGCGCTTGACACATAGCCATCCCGGCCGCGTGGTGTGGCTGCTGTTCAACGTGACCATCGCGCTGCTGCTGATGACGCTGGATGTTTTTTCCGCGCTTGAAAAAGTGCTGGGGCTGTACGGCAATGTGGCGATTGCCTGGGTCGGCGCGCTGGTGGCCGACCTGGTCATCAACAAGCCGCTGGGCCTGAGCCCCAAAGGCATCGAGTTCAAGCGGGCGCATTTGTACGACATCAACCCTGTGGGCCTGGGGTCCATGCTGCTGGCGGCGGCGGTGGCCGTGTTCGCCTACACCGGCGCCATGGGCCCGCAGGCCGAGGCCTTTTCACCCTTTATTGCGCTGGGTTTGGCATTGCTGTTGTCACCGCTGCTGGCCTGGTTGACCCAGGGGCGCTTCTACATCGCCCGCCAGCCCGAGGCTATGGGCGCGCCCGGCCAGCGGGTTCATTGTCATGTGTGCGAAAACGCCTTCGAAGCCGAAGACATGGCGAGCTGCCCGGCCTACGGCGCACCGATTTGCTCGCTGTGCTGCACGCTGGAGTCGCGCTGCCACGACCGCTGCAAGACAGGCTCGCGCGCGGCCGAGCAGGCCGAACAGTTCCTCGGCATGTTGCTGCCCGGCGCGCTGTCGAGGCGGGTCAACTTTCGTGTGGGCCACTACCTGGTGGTGATGCTGTCGCTGTGCGCGCTGCTGGCCACGGTGATGGGCATGGTGTACACGCAGGAAACGGCCCTGCCTCTTTTCTCCGACCCGGGCGGCCTGTTGCGCTCGGCTTTCGTGAAGGTGTTTGCCATGCTGTTGCTGGTCATCGCCGTCTGCAGCTGGTGGGTGGTGCTGGGCAGCGAAAGCCGGCGCATGGCGCAGGACGAGTCGAACCGGCAGAACCAGTTGCTGTCGCGCGAGATAGCGGCGCACCAGCGCACCGACGCCGCGCTGCAAACCGCCAAGGAACTGGCCGAGTCCGCCAACCAGGCCAAGACGCGTTATGTGACCGGCATGACGCACGAGCTGCGCACGCCGCTCAACAGCATCCTGGGTTATTCGCAAATCCTGCTCAAAAGTGAGGCGCTGGCCCGCATGCCGCGTGAGGCGGTGCAGATCATACAACGCAGCGGCGAGCATTTGCTGCAGCTGGTGGACGGCCTGCTGGACCTGGCCCGCATCGAGGCCGGCCGGTTGCGCCTGGAGCCGATTCCCCTGCCCCTGCCGGACTTCTTGGAGGGGCTGGTCAGCATGGTGCGGCCGCAGGCCGAGGCCAAAGGGGTGGACTTCATCTACACACACAGCGGCCGCATGCCGGCCTGGGTGCAGGCCGATGCCAAACGTCTGCGCCAGATCATCATCAACCTGCTGAGCAATGCGGTGCGTTTCACCGACAGCGGCAGCGTGACCCTGCATGTGGATTGCCGGCGCGAGGTGATCCGCTTCGACGTGGTGGACACCGGCATAGGCATCGCGCCGCAGGACCAGCAGCGCATCTTTTTACCTTTTGAACGCGGCGCCGCGGGTCGCCGCCGGGGTGATCCGGGGACCGGCCTGGGCCTGACCATCACCGGTTTGCTGACCGCCTTGATGGGCGGCGACCTGGCGCTGCAAAGTACGCCGGATAAGGGCAGCACCTTCAGCGTGCGGCTCTACCTGCGCGAGATCGACGACCCCGGCCCGCTGGCCGATCCACCGCAGCAGATCGCCGGCTTCTTCGGCCAACGCAGGACGCTGTTGGTGGTGGACGACCAGCCGGTGCAGCGCCAGATGCTGGCCGGCATGCTCACGCCGCTGGGTTTTGAGATCAAGGAGGCCGCCAGCGGCCAGGAATGCATAGACAGCCTGAAGGACGAGCTTCCGGATGCCATCCTGCTCGACATCAGCATGGATGACATGGACGGCTGGCAGACCGCCACGCAGATACGCCGCCTAGGGTATGAGCGTGTGCCCATCATCGTGGTGTCGGCCAATGTGTTTGAAAACCAACCCTCGCGCTTGAAAGCTGCGGGCTGCCAGGCTTTTGTCGGCAAGCCGGTGCTGGAGTCCGAACTGATGGCCGCGCTGCAGCGCCACCTGGGGCTGGAGTGGGTCACGTCTGTCGTCTCTCCGGTGTTGCAGCCGGCCGGCCCGGCCGATGTACTCCTCTCCATGCCGGAAGAAGCCCGCGCCGGGCTGATCCGGCTGGTGCACCTGGGCCATGTGCATGGCCTGCACCGCCTGCTCGATCGTGTGACGGCGCAAGACCCGGCGCTCGCCGCCAGCTGCGCCCGGCTGCGCGCTTATGTCAGCCGCTGCGAGCTGGAGTTGTTGCTCGACCACCTGACGGAGGGCGTTGATGCTTGAAGACGCCGATGAACAACGCCCGGTGGTGCTGGTGGTGGACGACGCCCCCAGCAGCCTGGGCATGTTGTGCGACACGCTGGAAGGCGAGGGCTACACCGTGCTGGTGGCCAGGGACGGTGACGCTGCCTTGCAGCGCCTGGAGTTGGTGGTGCCTGACGCCATCCTGCTCGATGCCGTCATGCCCGGCCTGTCAGGCTTTGACACCTGCCGGCAGATCAAGGCCAATCCGGCGCTGGCGCATATTCCGGTGATTTTCATGACCGGGCTGTCGGAGACGCCGCACGTGCTCGAAGGTTTTGCCTGTGGCGGTGTGGACTATGTGGTCAAGCCGCTGCGTGCGCCGGAGGTGGTCGCGCGCCTGCACACCCACACCCGCAATGCGCGCATGACCCGGCTGGCGCGCGAGGCCGTGGACGTGGCCGGCTTTGGCGTGTTGCTGGTTGATGCGCGCGGGCGTGTCGCCTGGCGCTCGCCGCAGGCGGCTTTGTGGCTGCAAACGATGGATGGCGAGGCGGCAGACGGGCGTTTGCCCGAGCCGGTGTATGCCGCGCTGGACGGCGATACGGATCAGGTGGTCGTGAGCCTGGCTGGTCTGTCGCTGTCGGTGCGCAACATGGGCCGGGTCGGCATCGGCGAGACCATGTTGCTGCTGGAGCAACGCAGCGCCAACGCCGCAGCGCCCTCGCGCCTGGCCCAGGCCGCCCTGACGCCGCGCGAAACCGAGGTCCTGTCCTGGCTGGCCAAGGGCAAAACCAACCGGGATATCGGCGACATCCTGGGCATGAGCCACCGCACCGTCAACAAACACCTGGAGCACATTTTTGAAAAACTCGGGGTCGAGACCCGCTCGGCCGCCGCGGCACTGGCGAGCGGCCATTTGCGCTGGGCCGGGAAAATACCCTGATTTCCCGATTTTTACAAGAGAAATTGGCCTACAGCCCTTTTTGGACGGTCGCAAACAGCTATTAAATCAGTAGCGATTGGCGAAAGGCTGACTAGCCCCCCGGCTTGCCTACAATCTAGGCAACCTGAGGAATTTCCTGATATGAGCATCAAAAGCGACAAATGGATACGCCACATGGCCGAGACCACCGGCATGATCTCCCCCTTCGAGCCGGGCCAGATCCGCGAGAGCGAAGGCAAAAAAATCATCAGCTACGGCACCAGCAGCTACGGCTACGACATCCGCTGCGCGCCCGAGTTCAAGGTTTTCACCAACATCCACAGCACGGTGGTGGATCCGAAAAACTTCGATGAAAAAAGTTTTGTCGATTTTCACGGCGACAGCTGCATCATCCCGCCCAACAGCTTCGCGCTGGCCCGCACCATGGAGTACTTCCGCATCCCGCGCAATGTGCTGACCATCTGCCTGGGCAAAAGCACGTACGCGCGTTGCGGGATCATCGTCAATGTCACACCCTTCGAGCCCGAATGGGAAGGTTATGTGACGCTGGAGTTTTCCAACACCACGCCGCTACCGGCCCGGATTTATGCGGGTGAGGGCTGTGCCCAGGTCTTGTTTTTTGAAAGCGACAAGGACGATGTCTGCGAAGTCAGCTACAAGGACCGCGGCGGCAAGTACCAGGGGCAGGTGGGGGTGACCTTGCCCAAGGCCTGAGCCGTCGGCTAACGAATGGCCAGTGGCGGACGCTAGCGGGTAGTGTCCGCCATTTCTTTTTGGTGAATCAGCTCAGGGCTTGACGACCTGTGGCTGGCTTGCAAACCCGCTCATGTAGGTGATGGCGTCACCCACTGTGTCGCGCCAGACCGGCCACTCATGGTCGCCGTCGATGACACGAAACTCCACCAGCTTGGGCTGGTACTCGAACAGTTTCTGGAACAGTCCGGCCGAGTGGTAGGCGATGGAGAAGGTGTCGTGGTCACCGCTGTTGATGTACATGGGCACCACCAGCTTGCGGCTTTTGTAGGCTTCCCAACTGGCGGGGTAGTTCAGGCGTTCCCATGAGGCCTGGTCGAATTTTCCGTCCTTCTGGAAGGGCGGCACACGCATGGCCGACGAGTGGGCTGGCGGCGTGGGCGCGTAAATCGCCGGGCTCAAGGCGGCGGCGGAGATGAACAGTTCTGGGTATTTGAAAACGGCGTTCACCGTGCCAAAGCCGCCGGCGGACAGACCGGCGATCATGCGGCCTTCACGCGCCGTGATGGTCCGAAAGCCCGCATCAATGTGCGGAATCAACTCCTTGATGAGTGCGGTTTCGGCCTTGTCCTTGTTGCCGTCCACCCACCAGGTCGTGCCACCGCCCGGCATCACGATGATGGCGGGTTGCACACGGCCTTCCTTGACCAGCTTGTCCATGGTGGCTTGCACCCGGCCCTTGACCAGCCATTCGTTGTGGTCGCCGCCGTTGCCGTGTAACAGGAAAAGAACCGGGTAACGCAGCCGGCCACTTTCATAGCCATCGGGCAGGTAAATGGTGTAACGGTATTCTGCATTCAGGGCCTTCGAGTTGAAGGACCGGCTGGTGACCTCGCCCGCCAGGGAAAATTGTGCCGTGCTGGCCAGCAGTGCCAGCAAGCACCAGCCCAGCAGCTTGCGAATAGATTTGAATGCCACGGTCGTCGTCATCACTGTCTCCTTTGTTGGTGTGATGGCGAGTATCGGGCAATCTGTAGGCGACTTGCCGCGGTCGGGCAAGTTCGCCGCGTATAGGTTTACTTGACCAGCAGAACCGGCACTTCGCTGTCGGTCACCACGCGTTGGGCCACACTGCCCATCACGGCACGGCCCAGCAGGCCGTGGCCATGCGTGCCCATGACGATCAGGTGTGCTTTTTCCCCGCTTGGCCGCCCGCAGGATTTCAACGCTTGGCACACCGACCACGGCCAGGGTTCGAAACGCGATCTTGTGACGTTTGAGGAATTTTTCGATGGGGCTGAGCACCTTTTGTGACTCGTCGGCATGGTAGGCCTTGACGTTGGCCGCACCCAGCATGGTTTTCACGCGTCCGGGCACAGGGGCTTGCACGTTGAGCACGATCACTTCGCCTTCGGGGCCGGCCAGGTCCTCGTGGTTGACGAGGAAGGCCAGGGCTTTTTTGGTGTATTGGCTGCCGTCGGCGGGGAAGAGAATTTTCATGTCGGTGTTCCTTTGTAAAAAAGCGCTTAGTCGTCAATCGCAACAGTTGTCTTTGGGGCGCGGGGTCAGTTTGAGCCAGGTGGTGCGCAGCCCGTGCAGGAGAGGGGCGCCAGATCCTGTCGGCGGGTGCCGCAACTTCTGACATCGATTTTTATCGGTGTCATCTTGCAAGCGGCTTAGCGCAACACCAGCACCGGGATGCTGCTGCGTGTGAGCACATGCTGGGTTTCGCTTCCCAGCAGCAGGCGCTTGATGCCCTTGCGGCCATGTGAGGCCATGACGATGAGCTCGCATTTGTGTTTTTTGGCAGCGGCCAGAATGGATTCGGCCACCAGGTCGGAGCGCGCAATCACGGCCTTGGCTTTCACACCGGCCGCTTGCGCCGCCTGCTGCACGGCGTCCACGATGGCCTGGCCGTCATCCGCCCATTTTTTCTCGATGCGGCTGACGTCTTCGTTCGAGATGGTCACACCGCCTTCGAAATAAGTCACCGGGTAGCGCGGCACGACGTTCAAGGCCACCAGGCTGGCGCCGGTGGCACCGGCTAATTCGATCGCGCTGCGAACCGCTTTTTTCGACAACGTGGAGCCATCGGTGGCGACAAGAATACGTTGGTACATGGCGTTCTCCTCATTCTCCAGTTTACGGGTATTCAGTTTAGGGCCTGGACATCGGCCCCGGCTTGATCCATGTCAAGGGCAGGGGTCGGCGCGCTGGTTAGCCTTGTGCCATGCAAACTGCCAACTTTTCCGCAGGCGTGGGCCCGGCGGCTGCACCCTCTGCGGACAGGGCGCGCTGGGCCGTGCTGGATGATCCCGCGGAATGGACCAGCTTCAGCCGGCCCGTGACCGGCCGGGACGGCTGGTTGGAGTCTTACCTGGCCATTGATGGCATGCACTGTGTGGCCTGTTCGCTCACGGTCGAGCAGGCGCTGGGCGGCTTGCCCGGGGTGGACGCGGTCCAGGTCAATGGGGCGACGGCCACGGCGCGCTTGTTGTGGCAGCCGGGGTGCAGCCGTCCCTCAGACTGGATGGCGGCGCTGCAGCGTGCCGGTTATGCGGCGCTGGCCGCGGGCGACCTGTTGTCGGCCGCGCCGCGCCAGCAGGCCCAGCGTTTGCTCTTGTGGCGCTGGCTGGTGGCGGGGTTTTGCATGATGCAGGTGATGATGTATGCCGTGCCGGCTTATGTGGCTGCGCCCGGCGAGATCACGCCCGACGCGCAGGCCTTGTTGCGCTGGGCCTCCTGGGTGCTGACATTGCCGGTCTTGCCGTTTTCCTGCTGGCCCTTTTTTGCAGCGGCGCTGCGTGACCTGCGCCACCGACGCATAGGCATGGACGTGCCGGTAAGCCTGGGCATCCTCATCGCGTTTGGCGCCAGCACGGCTGCCACCTTCGAGCCGGCCGGGCTGCTGGGTGCGGAGGTCTGGTACGACTCGGTGACCATGTTTGTGTTTTTCCTGCTTTCGGGGCGCCTGCTGGAGCAGCGCCTGCGTGACCGCACGGCGGGCTCGCTGGAAGCGCTGATGCGCAGGCTGCCTGACAGCGTGGAGCGGCAGGACGCGGGCGGCGGGTTCCGGCGTGTGGCGGTGCGCAGTCTGGCTACTGGTGATGTGATTCGCGTGTTGCCGGGTGAGGTGATTCCCGCAGACGGTCGTGTGGCCAGCGGTGAAAGCCGGGTCGACGAAGCCCTGCTGACCGGCGAATCCACACCGCTGCAGCGCGGCCCGGGCAGCGCGGTGATTGCCGGCAGCCACAACCTGAGCGGCCTCTTGCTGGTGCAGGTGGAGCGTGTCGGTCCCGAGACCCGTTATGCCGGCATGGTGGCGCTGATGGAGCAGGCCTCGGTGCAGAAACCGCAGCTGGCGCAGATCGCCGACCGCATTGCCAGCCCTTTCCTGCTGCTGGTGCTGCTGGCCAGTGCGGGCGCCGCCGCCTGGTGGTGGCCGGTGGACCCGGCCCATGCCATCGGTGTGGCCGTGGCCGTGCTGATCGTTACCTGCCCCTGTGCCTTGTCGCTGGCCACGCCGGCCGCAACCCTCGCGGCGGCCGGCACACTGGCGCGTCAGGGCGTGATGGTGCGCCGTCTGCAGGCGCTGGAAGCCTGCGCCGCGGTGGACACCGTGGTCTTCGACAAAACCGGGACGTTGACCGAAGACCGCATGAAGGTGATCTTGGGTACCACGGCGCCCGGCGTGGCCCCGATGGAGGCCGGCGAGCTGGCGGCGGCGCTGGCCCAACATTCCTTGCATCCGGTGTCCCGCGCCGTCGCGGACAGCTTTTCGTCCAGCGACTGGGTCGTGACCGAGGTGACGGAAGTTGCTGGTCGCGGGGTACGGGGCCGGGTGGGCCAAGCCGATGGCAGTGCGCAACGCTGCCTGTTCCTGGGCTCGGCATCATTTTGCCGGGCCCCGGCCACCGACAGGCCGGTGACGGGGCCGCAGGTGCATCTGGCCGATGAAAAGGGCTGGCTGGCTAGTTTCGCGCTCGACGAAACCCTGCGAGCCGATGCTGTTCCCGCGGTGGATGTCCTGCACACGCTGGGCTACCGGGTGCAACTGCTTTCGGGCGATCAGCGCCATGCGGTCAACCGGCTGGCCTGGCGCGCCGGCATCAAGTGGCGTTATGGCGAACGTTCGCCGGAAGGCAAGCTGGACCATGTGCGTCAATTACAGGCGCAAGGCCATGGCGTGGCCATGGTGGGCGACGGCATGAACGATGGGCCGGTGCTGGCCCGGGCGGATGTGTCGGTGGCCATGGGCCAGGCCGTACCGCTGGCACAGGCGAAGTCCGACTTCGTGGTGCTGGGTGGCCAGTTGTCGGCCGTGGCCACTTTGCTGCAACTGGCGCGCCGCACAAAAAGTGTGGTGCGCCAGAACCTGTGCTGGGCTGCTTTGTACAACGCCGTGTGTGTGCCGCTGGCGGTGCTGGGTTTCATGCCGCCCTGGCTGGCGGGGCTGGGCATGGCCGGCAGTTCCCTGCTGGTGGTGTTGAACTCGGCGCGGCTGGCCCGTACACCGGCGACGCACTGACATGGACATTCTCTTTTTACTGATTCCCTTGTCGGTGGTGCTGGCGCTGATGATTATTGCGGCGCTGGGTTGGGCCGTCTGGCGCGGCCAGTTCGAGTCTATGGAACAGGAGGCCGAGCGTATTCTGCAGTCCGATTGATTTGTATCAACTGAGCGCCGTGCCCCGGCGCGGACACTGGGAGCGTCTAGAAAAAGGTGCTCCATGAATCCTCCCTCAACCCCCGCCGCCATTTACCACGACACGGCCGTGCGGCAGTTCGCCATCATGTCCGTGGTCTGGGGCGTGGTCGGCATGCTGGTCGGCGTCATCATCGCCTCGCAGCTGGCCTGGCCCGAACTCAACCTCGGGGTGTCCTGGCTCAGTTACGGCAGGCTGCGGCCGCTGCACACCAATGCGGTGATTTTTGCTTTTGGTGGCTGCGCCCTGATGGCCACCAGCTTTCATGTGGTGCAGCGCACCTGCCAGGTCCGGCTGTTCGCGCCCGCGCTGGCGTCTTTTGTGTTCTGGGGCTGGCAGGCCGTGATTGTGGGCGCGGTCATCAGCCTGCCGCTGGGTTACACCTCGGGCAAGGAATACGCCGAGCTGGAGTGGCCGATTGACATCCTGATCACCGCGGTCTGGGTGGCCTACGCGATTGTGTTTTTCGGCACCATAAGCATGCGCAAGGTGCGCCATATTTATGTGGCCAACTGGTTTTACGGCGCCTTCATCATTGCCGTGGCACTGCTGCACATCGTCAACAGTGCGGCCATTCCTGCCGGCTGGATGAAAAGTTATTCGGCCTATGCCGGCGTGCAGGACGCCATGGTGCAGTGGTGGTACGGCCACAACGCGGTGGGTTTTTTCCTCACCGCAGGTTTTCTCGGGATGATGTATTACTACATCCCCAAACAAGCCGGCCGGCCGGTGTATTCCTACCGCCTGTCCATCGTCCATTTCTGGGCACTGATTTTTACCTACATGTGGGCGGGTCCGCACCACCTGCACTACACCGCGCTGCCCGACTGGACACAATCCATAGGCATGGTGTTTTCGCTGATCCTGCTGGCGCCCAGCTGGGGCGGCATGATCAACGGTGTCATGACGCTGTCGGGTGCCTGGCACAAATTGCGCACCGATCCCATCCTGCGTTTCCTGATTGTGGCGCTGTCCTTCTACGGCATGGCCACCTTTGAGGGGCCCATGATGTCGATCAAGACCGTGAACGCCCTGAGCCACTACACGGACTGGACCATAGGCCATGTCCACGCCGGCGCGCTGGGCTGGGTCGGTTTCATCACCATGGGATCGCTGTATTACCTGATCCCGCGCCTGTACGGCCGCACCGAGATGCACAGCGCCAAGGCGATCGAAGTGCATTTCTGGATGGCGACCCTGGGTGTGGTGCTGTATATCGCCGCGATGTGGATTGCCGGCGTGATGCAAGGCCTGATGTGGCGCGCGGTCAACACCGACGGCACCTTGACCTACACCTTTGTGGAAAGTGTGAAAGCCACCTACCCCTATTACGTGGTGCGCCTGATAGGTGGCCTGCTCTACCTGGTCGGCATGTTGGTCATGGCCTGGAACGTCTGGATGACCGTGAGATCGCGTCGCGCTGTCAGCGCGCCTATTCCCGCGTCCCTTGCTGTCCCCGCCTGAGGAAATCACCATGAGTTCAAACACGCCCAAGACCGGCTTCTCGCACGAGAAGATAGAAACCAATAATTTTTTGATGATTGTGCTGATCCTGCTGGTCGTCGCCATAGGCGGCCTGGTGGAAATCGTGCCGCTGTTTTTCCAGAAGTCGACGACCCAGGTGATCTCCGGCATGTTGCCGCCGACCACCCTGCAGGTACTGGGTCGGGACATCTATGTGCGTGAAGGTTGCTACAACTGCCACTCGCAAATGATTCGCCCGTTTCGCGCCGAGACGCTGCGTTACGGCCATTATTCGGTGGCCGGTGAATTTGTCTACGACCATCCCTTTCAGTGGGGCAGCAAACGCACCGGGCCCGACCTGCATCGCGTGGGCGGCAAATACAGCGACGAGTGGCATCGCATCCACCTGAACAATCCGCGCGACCTGGTGCCCGAGTCCAACATGCCCGCCTACCCCTGGCTGGAGAAGTCCGCGCTGAATGCGAGCGAGGCCGCCACCCATTTGCGCGCCTTGCGCCGTGTCGGTGTGCCCTTCAGCGATGCGCAGATCGCCGCGGCCGCCGCCGACATCCAGGGAAAAACCGAAATGGATGCGCTGGTGGCTTACCTGCAATCCCTCGGCCTGGCGCTGAAATAAGGAGCCCCCATGGATATCACCACCTTGAGAATCGCGGCCACGCTGGCCTCCTTCATCACTTTCATAGCCATCCTGGTCTGGGCCTTTTCGCGCCGCCATGCGCAGGGCTTTGAGGAAGCCGCCCGATTGCCTTTCGAGCAGGATTGAGACAACACCATGAGCGATTTCATCAGCGACTTCTGGTCGCACTACGTCACTTATTTGTCACTGCTCAGCATAGCGGCTTGTGGCCTGCTGCTCTGGCTGACCGCACGCGGACGCACCGCCGGTGCTGCGGACAACACCACCGGCCATGTCTGGGACGAAGACCTGCGCGAGATGAACAACCCCATGCCGCGCTGGTGGATGGGGCTGTTCGTCCTCACCATTGTGTTTGCACTGGCTTACCTGGTGGCCTACCCGGGGCTGGGCAAATACCCGGGCGAACTGGGCTGGAGCACGGAGGCTGAATACGCCAAGGAGGTGGCCAAGGCGGATCGCGAGCTGGCACCGGTGTATGCGGCTTTCACCGCGCTACCCGCCGAGAAGGTTGCGGTCGACCCCCAGGCCATGGCCATCGGCGAGCGGCTTTTCCTGAACAACTGCGCGCAGTGCCACGGCTCCGACGCCCGCGGCAGCAAGGGTTTTCCGAACCTGACCGACGGCGACTGGTTGTACGGCGGATCGCCTGACAAGATCAGGGAAAGCATCCATCTTGGGCGCACCGGCGTGATGCCGCCCATGGCCGCCGCCGTCGGCACGCCCGAAGACGTGAAAAACATCGCCAACTATGTGCTCAGCCTGTCCGGCAGTCCGCATGATTCGCTGCGCGCCGGCTTGGGCAAAGCGAAGTTCAATGCCTGTGCCGCCTGCCACGGTGTCGGCGGTGTCGGCAACACCGCACTGGGCGCGCCCCGGCTCAACGACAAGGTGTGGCTGCATGGTTATGGGCAGGAGGCCATCATGGCCATCATCAACAGCGGCAAGACCAGCGCGATGCCGGCGCAGCAAGGCCGGCTGACCGAGGCGCAGATTCATGTGCTGGCTGCCTACGTCTGGGGCCTGTCCAACAAACAAGCTGCGGCCCACTGATCCAACTAATGCCTGAAGCTCCGTTGCCCGTTCGCAAAGTCATCCCCATCGCTGTGGTACAGGAGGGGGAGGGCGGCCTGTACGCCGCGCATCAAAAGATTTATCCGCGCAGTGTTCGCGGCCTGTTTGCGCGCTGGCGCTGGGCCATGGTGTGGCTGACCCAGCTGGTGTTTTACGGGCTGCCCTGGCTCGAATGGGGGCAGCGCCAGGCGGTGTTGTTCGACCTGGGCGCGCGGCGTTTTTACATTTTTGGGCTGGTGTTGTACCCGCAAGACCTGATCTACCTGACGGGGTTGCTGGTGGTCTCGGCGCTGGCCTTGTTTTTGTTCACGGCGGTGGCCGGGCGTTTGTGGTGCGGCTACGCCTGCCCGCAGACCGTGTACACCGAGATGTTTCTCTGGGTGGAACAAAAAATAGAGGGCAGCCGCATCGCACGCATGCGCCTGGACAAGGGAAGTTTTTCGCTTGAAAAATTGCTCAAGAAAGGGCTCAAACACGGGGTCTGGCTGGGCATCGCGGTCTGGACCGGCTTCACCTTTGTGGGTTATTTCACGTCTGTCCGTGAACTCGGCATGGCGTTCCTGCAGGCCCGCATGGATTCCTGGGAAGTGTTCTGGGTGTTTTTCTACGGTTTCGCCACCTATGGCAATGCCGGCTTCATGCGTGAGCAGGTCTGCAAATACATGTGCCCTTATGCGCGCTTCCAGGGCGCGATGTTCGACCGCGACACACTCATCGTCAGTTACGACGCGTTGCGCGGCGAGCCACGCGGCCTGCGCGCCAAAGGCAGTGATGCCAGGGCGCAAGGCCTGGGCGACTGCGTGGCCTGCGGTTTGTGTGTCCAGGTCTGCCCGACCGGCATCGATATCCGCGACGGCCTGCAATACGAATGTATTGGCTGCGGCCTGTGCATAGACGCCTGCAACACCATGATGGACCGCCTGGCCACACCGCGCGGCCTGATCCGTTACGCCACACAAAACAGCATGGCCGCGCGCTGGAGCCCCCGCCAGGTGGTACGCCGCGTAATGCGGCCGCGTGTCTTGCTTTACACCGGCGTGCTGGCGCTGTTGTGTGGTGGCCTGTTGGCAAGCCTGGTGTTGCGCACGCCGCTCAAGGTCGATGTGGTGCGCGACCGCGCTTCGTTGGCGCGTATCACCGAAGGCGGGCAGCTTGAAAACGTGTATCGCCTGCAGATCATGAACGCGACCGAACAAACCCAGCATTACCGCATTCAAGCCAGCGGCCTGGCGGACTTGAACGTGTCGCCGGCAGAACCCGTGGCGGTGGAGGCAGCCCAGTCGCGCTGGGTCGCCGTGCGTTTGCAGCTGCCCTACGGCAGTATCCCGGCCGGTTCACACACCGTGTTTTTCGAGGTGTCGTCTGAGGACGGCCGCGTGCGAGTCTCGGAAAAAGCCGTTTTCCTCGTACCCCGATAAACCTCAAGGAGACAAGATGAATAGGGACAACACCTGCATGCCAGAGGCGCCCTGGTGGAAGTTCCCGCTGGTCTGGATGGTGATCGCCGGGCCGGCGGCGGTGGTCATTGCCGGTTTTGTCACGCTCTGGCTGGCCATTCGCACGCCCGATCCTGTGGTGGCCGATGACTATTACCGCCAGGGCATCAACATCAACCAGGCGCTGGCCGCCAGGGACAAGTCGCTGGCCCCGGCGCTGCAGGGCCGCAACCACGCGGCCACGCCGGCACCCGCCGGTGGCCGCTAGGCGTCTGGCCCCCGCAGGATAAAAAGCAGAAGGAGACAAGCAAGATGTGGAAGACAAAAATCATGGTGATCGTGTGGCCGGCCTTTCTGATGGCCTGCCTGCTGGATTTGCTGGTGTTTGCGCTGGTCGATCCGCGCGAGCTGCACTGGTCGGGCCAGCCGCTGGGCTTGTCACGACAAGGCGTGTACAGCGCAGCGTTTTTCGCCTTCTGGCTGGTTTGTATGGCTTCGAGCACACTCACGGCGCTGCTGGGCATGCCGGCGGCCGACGTTAATCGGCGGGTGTTGCCAGACTGAGCGAATGGTTTCGGGCTGAGGCGCTCCCCTATTGATAGCTGCTTGCGTCCGTGGTGTATGGGCTACGGGCCTTTTTTCTTGTAAAAAGCCTTATGCCGCCTTTTGGAGAGGGTGCCGGCTGTTTTGTACTGGCCAGCGCGATGCCGTCTGCGCAGGCGGCGTTATCGCCTGGCTGGCGGCAAGCCTGGCGGTAAGATCACGGCATCGTTTCAGAAGAAGAAAGTTCCGTGCCTTACACCTCCCTCGGGCCTTCCTACCAGGCCGCCGTGCCGCAGCGTTCGGCAGCACTTGCCCTGGCTCTGCTCGCCGCCTTGACACTGCTGGCCTGTTTGGGCCTGGCGGCGGGCTGGCGCTCCGGCTTGGCGATGGCTGTGGTGGTAGCGCTGGCTGCCGCCACCGCCGTGCTCGCAGTTTTTCATGCACGGCGTGAAGCGGTGCAGCGCCGCGCTAGCGGCCATGCGCTGGATGGCGCGGCCGCCCGTTTCGCCGGCCTGCTGGATTCGGCCATGGACGCCATCATCACGGTGGACGGCGAACAACGCATCGTCCTGTACAACCGGGCGGCTGAAAAAATATTTGGCTGGCCCAGCCAGCAGGCCTTGGGCGAACGCCTGGAAACCTTGATGCCGGCGCGTTTTCGCGCGAGGCACGGTGAACATGTCCAGCGCTTTTCCGCCCTAGGGACCACCTCGCGGCGCATGGGTGACGGCACCGTGCTTTACGGGCAACGCGCCAACGGCGAAGAGTTTCCGATGGAAGCCTCGATCTCCCAGCTCGAAACCGCCGAAGGCCGGCTTTTCACCGTGATCCTGCGCGACGTCACCGAGCGGGTGCGCACCCAGGAAGAGCTGCGCGCTTTCGCCTCCGAGGCGCATGCGATTCTGGAAGGCGAAAAAACCCGCATCGCGCGCGAGCTGCACGACGAACTGGCGCAGTCCCTGACCGCGCTCAAGATGGACACCATCTGGGTGCGCGACAAACTATCCGGTGACGAGCCCGTGGTCGCCGCCAAACTGGGCGACATGCTGGGCATGCTGGACACCACGGTCGCCGCCACGCGACGCATCGCCGCCGACCTGCGGCCCTTGCTGCTGGACGACCTCGGTCTGGTGGCGGCCACCGAATGGCTGGTCCAGAATTTCGGCCAACGCACCGGTGTGGCTTGCACCTTGTCGGTGGACGAAGAGATGGAATTGCACGAACCTTATGCCACCGCGGTGTTTCGCATCGTGCAGGAGTCGCTGGCCAACGTGGCCAAACATGCCCAGGCTTCGCAGGTGGAGGTCCGGATAGACCGGCTGCCGGGCGCGGTGGAGCTGCGGGTGCGTGACAACGGGCGCGGCTTTTTGCCGGCCACGCCGCGCAAGCCTTATTCCCTGGGCCTGATGGGTTTGCGTGAACGCACGCAACTTCTCAAGGGCGACATCATCATCGACAGCCAGCCGGGGCAGGGCACGTGTATCGATGTGCGCATCCCCGTGCTTGAAACAGGAGCCGCGTCTTGATTCGCATCGTGATCGCGGAGGACCACGCCATCGTGCGTGAAGGCCTCAAACGAATCGTGTCTTCGGTCGACGGCCTGCAGGTGGTCGGTGAGGCCGCCGACGGCACCGAGGTCATGCAACGGGTGCGTGAGCTCGACTTCGACGTCCTGATGCTGGATCTGTCCATGCCGGGGCGCAGTGGCATGGAGCTGATCCGGCTGGTACGCGCCGAGAAACCCAAGCTGCGTATCCTGGTGTTAAGCATGCACCAGGAGCAGCAATACGCCGTGCGCGCCATCAAGTCCGGCGCCAGTGGTTACCTGACCAAGGAAAGTGCACCCGCGCAACTGGAACAGGCGATTCGCAAGATCGCGGCGGGCGGCGCTTTCATCAGCGCCGAGGTGGCTGAACAACTGGCCCTGGGCGCGATGCCGGGCAGCGAGGCTTCGCCGCAGGCCAGCCTGTCCAACCGCGAGTTCGAAGTGTTTCGCCTGCTGGTGGACGGCGTGACCGTGACCGATATCGCGGCCCGGCTCAGCCTCTCGGTGAAGACGGTGAGTACACACAAAGTCAACCTGATGCAAAAGTTGGGACTGCAAAATCAGAACGATCTCATTCGTTATGCGCTGAAGCAGGGTTTTGCGGATCGGCTGGAACCCTAGGGCAATGCTGATTAAGGTCCACGCCCACTGAACTTGAAGCGTTACTTTCCGATGAAGCAACAAACCCTTGCCATGGCGGCCGATCAATCAGGCTACGAGCAGTACCGCAAGCCCACGAGGCGAGACGAGTTTCTGGCGACCATGGAAGCCATCGTGCCGTGGGCCGCGCTGTGCGCGGTCATCGAGCCGCACTACCCCAAGGCCGGCAACGGCCGCCCGCCCATTGGGCTGGAGCGCATGCTGCGCATCCACTTCATCCAGCATTGGTTCAACCTGGCCGATCTGGCCTGTGAGGAGGCGCTGTACGACAGCGCCAGCCTGCGCCGCTTTGTGGGCATCGATCTGGGCCGCGAGCCGGTGCCCGACGCCACCACCCTGCTCAAGTTCCGCCGCCTGCTGGGCACCCATAAGCTGGGCGAGGCCCTGTTCGCCAAGGTAGGACAAGAGTTGCAGACCCGAGGCTTCAAGGTCAATACCGGCACGATCGTGGATGCCACCATCATCGGCGCCCCCAGCTCGACCAAGAACGTGGACAAGGCACGCGACCCCGAGATGCGTCAAACCCGCAAGGGCCAGCAATGGTATTTCGGGATGAAGCTGCACATCGGGATGAAGCTGCACATCGGGGTGGACAGCCAAAGCGGGCTGGCGCACAGCGCCGTGGTCACGGCGGCCAACGTGCATGACAAGCATCCGCTGCCCGACTTGCTGCATGGCCAGGAGCGGCGCGTGTACGGTGACTCGGCCTATGCCAGCCAGAAGGCGCTGATTGGCGACAAGGCGCCCGAAGCCAAAGACTTCACGAACCAGCGCACCAGGCGCAATGGCGTCGTGGACGAAGCACTCAAAGCGAAGAACCGCAACAAGTCGCGCATTCGGGCACGGGTGGAGCATGTGTTCGGCGTGGTCAAGCGACTGTGGGGCTTTGGCAAAGTGCGCTACCGCGGCTTGGCCAAGAACGCCACACGCGCGTTCACCGCCCTGGCACTGGCCAACATCTACCTCAGCCGACAACGGTTGATGGCACAGGTGTGTCCATGAGGGCTGCAAACGGGCCAAGAGGCCCAGGCAGCAGGCCCAATGGGCCACAAGAAAGGGCGCTCGGTGACCTGTTTGAGCCCGATCGACCCAACATCAACCCGCTCGGGTCATTTGACCGGGCTTATTCAGCGCAGCCCTAGGCCTGGACGGATTTCCAGCGGCGGCGCGGGCGACATTTTGGCCGCTGTGACTTTCGGTTGACGATTGTCAACATCTGTCGGGGACGGTGTATTAAAGTTGAATGGCAACAACCCTGCCGACGGAGGTTCGCCATGAAAACGTCCCGCATGCAATTGCTTGTTCACCTGGATGCTTCGCCGCGTGCAGAGCAGCGGCTGAAGGTCGCGCGCCAGCTCGGAAAGCGGCTTGGCGCTGCTGTGTCGGCCCTGTACGCCGTGACATCCAATCTGGTGGAACTGCCGTTTACGCCTGAGTTCGGTCCTGGCGTCGCCGCGACCTTGCGTGACCTGGATGACCAGCGGCGGGTCCGGGCGCGTGCCATGTTTGACAGTTCGCTGGCGTCGACCGGCCTACCTGTCTCTTGGGCAGAGGCTTGTGACTTTCCTGTGATGGGGGTCTTCGCTCAGCAGGCGCTGTATGCGGATCTGCTGGTACTGGGTCAGTACGATCCCTCGGACGTCGAATGTGTAGACGTGCCCTTCGATTTTGCCGAGACGGTGATGGCAATCAGCGGCAAACCGGCCTTGATACTGCCTTACGCCGGCCTTCCTGCGACGCTGGGCGAAACGGTCGTCATTGCATGGAAGCCGACACGGGAGACGGCTCGCGCCGTTGCCGCGGCCATGCCTCTGCTGCAGGCGGCCAGACGCGTCCACGTGATCAGCTGGACGGAGGAGGATCAGGACGTGCTGATCGCCGGCGAAGGGCTGAGCCTGTCCGGCTACCTCAAGTTGCAGGGCATCGAGGCAAGCTGGCATCCTCAAGGCAAGAAGTCCGGGGAACTCGGCGAGCTGCTGCTGTCACGTGCGTTTGATCTTGATGCCGACCTGTTGGTCATGGGTTGCTACAGCCACAGCCGCGCACGCGAGTGGTTGCTGGGCGGCACTTCGCGGGTGGTTTTGCAGTCCATGACGCTGCCGGTGTTGATGGCGCATTGAAGGCTTTTCCCCAATCCCGGCCCTGACCTCGGTGAGCCGGTCAGCCTGATCGGCGCGTCGCTGCCAACACCGGTCCGCTGCTGGGTGGCGCCACGCCTCATGCCGGCATCAAGCCAGGCCATACCCGTCTTCAGCTAGGAAAATTCCTAGGCGGCCTCGGCTTGGCGGAAGCCGAGAACCAGACTTTTCCTAGGACTGAATTCAGCCAGCGCCTATGGTGCCGGCCGACCATCGCGATCACAGTACAGGCATGCCTGATCGCCTTCTCCCTATGAGCGTTTTTCTCGCCGACGACTCGGCGCTGATCCGGAATCGCGTTGCCGTGATGCTAGGCGCCCAGGCCATGAACATCGTGGGTCAGGCGGAGACGCCACAAGGCGCCATCGACGGCATCCTGGCGGCCCAGCCGGATGTGGTTGTGCTGGATGTCCAGCTCGATGGCGGCTCCGGCCTGCAGGTCTTGCGCGCCGTGCGACGGGCGCTGCCGGACATTGCGTTTGTTGTCTTCAGCAACAACTCGGGGCCGGCCTACCGCAAACGTTATCTGGCGGAGGGCGCCGACAGCTTCCTCGACAAGAATTCCGAATTCGCTCAACTTGCGCAGGCTGTGTTGAACGCCGTGCGGCATCCCGTGGCCTGAAAACCAGCATCTCAACAAGGAAAAAATCATGACTACCGCCACACCTGAAATGCCTGTCCATCCGATCCGGATCCTGCCGACACGCCAGACCATGGGCGGCGCACCGGTGTCACCGTTGAAGACACGGTGTTCCGCCTGCCACCTGCGCGACCTGTGCCTGCCTTGCGGCATGACGGATGCGGATCTCAGTCGTCTGGATAGGCTGCGTTTCGGGCGCAGCAAGGTCAAGGCCGGCCAGGCGCTGTACCACGCGGGGGAACGATTTCGTTTTATCTATGCGGTACGCAGCGGCACCTTCAAGTCCAGCCTGACGCTGGCCGACGGCCGTGAGCAGGTCAGTGGTTTCCAGATGGCCGGTGAGTTGATGGGCCTGGATGGTGTTGCGCACGGCGCCCATGCCAGCGGCGCCATCGCGCTGGAAGACAGCGAGATCTGCGCGATTCCCTACGCCCACCTGACCGAGTTGACGGCCGAAAGCAGCGGCTTGCAAAACGTGGTCGGCCGCCTGATGAGCCGGGAGATTGTGCGCGAACACAGCCTTATGTTGCTGCTGGGCAGCATGAACGCCGAGGAGCGGCTGGCGGCGTTTTTGCTGAACCTGTCGCAGCGTCTGAAGGCCAGGGGGTATTCACCCTGCGAGTTTCACCTGCGTATGTCGCGCGCCGAAATCGGCAGCTACCTGGGCATGAAGCTGGAAACCGTCAGTCGCACGTTTTCGGCCTTCCAGCAGCAAGGCCTGCTGGAGGTGGACAAGCGACACATCCGCATCATCGATCTGGACGGTTTGACACGCACCTTCGAGATGCGTGTGCATTGAGGATGCAGGCGCAAGACCTGCACTTTCTGATCCAGATCAAGTCGGCGGGCCCAGGCGCGCATCACACTCTTTCTCATGACCACTGTTTCGCCCGACCTGCTGCGCAAATTCGACATCCCCGGCCCGCGCTACACCTCTTACCCGACGGCCGATCGTTTTGTCGAAGCCTTTTCGGCAACAGACTATGGGCAGGCGCTGGCCCAGCGGTCTGCCGGCCCGGCCTCGCTGGCGCAGCCGCTGTCGCTGTATGTGCACATTCCCTTTTGCGAGTCGCTGTGTTATTACTGCGCTTGCAACAAGATCATCACCAAACACCACGAGCGCGCGGCGACCTATCTGCGTTACCTGGGCCGCGAGGTGGAACTGAACATCGCCCAGCTGGGCCCGGGCCGGGGGGTGACGCAATTACACCTGGGGGGCGGGTCGCCGACCTTCTTGTCCGACGCCGAACTCGGTGAATTGATGAGCATGCTGAAGCGCCACTTTGTGCTGGCGCCCGAGGGTGAATATTCGATCGAAATCGATCCACGAACGGTGGACGGTGCCCGCCTGGCGGTGCTGGCCGAGCTGGGTTTCAACCGCATCAGTTTCGGGGTGCAGGACTTCGATACCGACGTGCAAAAAGCCGTGCACCGCGTGCAGCCCTTCGAGCAAGTCCGTGAACTGATGCAACAGGCGCGCGCCGTGGGTTTTGACTCGGTCAACGTGGACCTGATTTACGGTTTGCCGCGGCAAACGCCGGCGTCCTTCGCGCGTACTTTGACCCAGGTGCAGCAGTTGCGGCCAGACCGTATCGCGCTGTATGCCTACGCCCATCTGCCCGAACGTTTCAAGCCGCAGCGGCGCATCGTGCCGGCCGAGCTGCCTGGCGGCGCGGCCAAGGTGGCGATGTTGTCGCAGTCGCTGTTGGCTTTTCTGGGCGCGGGTTATGTTTATGTGGGCATGGACCACTTTGCCCTGCCAACTGACGCATTGGCCGTGGCCAAACGCCAGGGCCGGCTGCACCGCAATTTCCAGGGTTACAGCACACAGCCCGACTGCGACCTGGTCGCGCTGGGGGTTTCGGCGATTGGCCGCATAGGCGCCACCTACAGCCAGAACGCCAAGACGCTGGAGGAGTATTGCGATCACCTGGACCAGGGCCGCCTGCCCGTGGTGCGCGGGCTGGCGCTGAGCCGCGATGACCTGGCCCGCAGGGCGGTGATCATGGCGCTGATGTGCCAGGGGCAAGTCTTGTTCGAAACGATAGAGCAGGCCTGGCTGCTGGACTTTCGCCACTACTTCGCGGCCGAGCTGACACAGCTGCAGGAACTGGCCGAGGCCGGCCTGGTGCGGCTGGACGACACCGGCATCGAGGTCACGGCCAGCGGCTGGTTTTTTGTGCGCGCCGTGGCCATGGTGTTTGACCGCTACCTGCAGGCCGATCGCAACCGCGCGAAGTTCTCGCGCATCATTTAAAAGAAAGGCGCACCGTCCCATGTCGACCACGCTGGCGGTCACGGCCTTGTTGATGGGACTGGCCGGTGGTCCGCATTGCGCGGCCATGTGCGGCGCGGCCTGCGCCGGTATTTCCCGGCTGGGTCCGCGCCAGGGTCCGGTTTCGTCGCCTTCGCTCTGGCGCTTTCAGGCCGGACGCCTGGCCGGTTATTCGCTGGCCGGTGCGGCTGCGGCCGTGGCCGTGCAGAGCCTGGCCTGGCTCAGCACGGCCACCGCGGCGCTGCGTCCGGTCTGGACACTGTTTCACCTGGCCGTGTTGCTGTGGGGCTTGATGCTGGTGGCCCAGGCGCGGCAGCCGGCCTGGGTCAGCAATGCCGGCCGCGCGCTGTGGTCGCGCATACGGCCGCTGGCGCAAGCGCGCGGCGGGGTGTTTATCACTGGGGCACTGTGGGCCTTCATGCCTTGCGGCCTGCTGTATTCGGCCTTGCTGGTGGCCTCGCTCAGTGGCGGGCCGCTGCAGGGGGCGCTGTCGATGGCGCTGTTTGCCGCTGGCAGCAGTGTGTCCCTGATGATCGTGCCGTGGCTTGTGGGCAGGTTGCAGGATCACGGCCAGCAGCGTCGGCAAGACTGGGGCACCCGCGTGGCGGGCGCTCTGTTGATCCTCGCGGCCGCCTGGGCCTTGTGGGCCGACGCCTTTCAGCGCTTGGCCGATTGGTGTGGCCTGCGCTGAGCCTTGGGCCGCTCAAATCGAGATGGCCCGATGCCGGCTAGAAGGCCCAGTGGGGATGGTGTTCAGGCGCAAACCGTTTCTTCGATCAGGCCATAGGCCGCCTCACAACCGCCCAGACGTGCCGAGACATGGTGCACCCGCTTCAGGTAGAGGTGGGCATCATGTTCCCAGGTGAAGCCCAGGCCGCCATGCACCTGCAGGCAATTCCGTGTGATTTGCTGGGCCCCCTCGATGGCGGTGAGTTCGGCGGCGGCGCAAGCGAAGGGCCAGTCCGCTCGCCTGCCGTCCAGCGCGGCGGCGGCGTAGAGTGCAGCCAGGCGCGCGTTGTCCAGCGCCATCCAGGCGTTGGCCAACTGGTGCTTGATGGCTTGGTAACTGCCGATGGCCTTGCCGAACTGTTCGCGCTGCTTCGCATACGCGCAGGACAGGTCCAGTGCGGCGGCTGCGGCACCCAGCAGTTCGGCGGCGCGTGCGAGGCGGTAACCGGCCAGCGCGTAGGCCCGGCCCTGCGCTGAAATTTCCAGCACCTGCCAGTCCAGGCTGGAACTGTTGACGCTTAAGGAGGCATCGCGCAAGGTGGGGTCGAACGCCGAGACCTGGATGGGTGCAGGTATGGCATCCACCGGCAACAAGGCCAGCCGAACCTCCGCCTCCGGTAGGTCCAGGCCGTGCACCAGCAATTGGTGCGAACACTGCTGCGCATGGTCCAGATGGCCCGTGTCGCCAAATCCGACGTTGAAGGCGCTGCGGCCAGTGGCCATCTCCTCGACCCAGCTGGCGAGCTGGCCATCTTGCTGCGTGGATTCCTGCAACAGCAGCGGCAGCAACACCGTGCTGGCCGCCAGCGGCAGGTTCAGCAGTTGCCGGCCTGCGGCTTCGGCGACCAGGTAGGCCTCGCCCATGCCCAGGCCCAAGCCACCCTGGTCGTCCGAGGCCAGCAGCCCCAGCCAGCCCATGCCGGCCATGTCCTGCCACAAGGCGCGTTGTGAATCGTCCGTCCACGGCAAGGCCTGCCGGGCGCGCGAGAGGGGGTGGCGCTCGGAGAAAAAGCGGCGCGCCGATTCCTGCAGCATCTGCTGCTCGTCATTCAAGGCAAAGTCCATGGGTCGCTCGGTTCAGTTTTTGGGCAAGCCAAGCACTTGCTCGGCGAGGATGTTTCGCTGCACCTCGGAGGTGCCGGCCAGAATGGTTTCGGCGCGCGACCACAGGTAGTCGCGCACCCAGGCCGAAGCCTGCGGATCACGGCTGTCCGGCTCCGGGCCGGCCCGCGCGCGTTCTCCCAGCACCTCCACGGCGATGGCTAGCAACTTCTGGTGCGACTCGCTCCAGTGCAGCTTGGTGGACGAGCCTTCGGGGCCGGGCGGGCCACCGCGCAAGGCATGCGTGAGTGCGCGATAGGATTTGAGCTTGAGCACATGGCTGTCCACCGCCAGGCGGGCCAGGTCGCGCCGCAGATGCGGGCAGTCGAGGCGGGACCTGCCTTGCCGCATGGTGTCGGCCGCGAGTTGTTTCAGGGCCGCAAGCTCCTGCGCGAAGCGCACCTGCCGCGGAATGAAGTAGGTGCCGCGCTCGAAACTGGCCGCCGCCATGGCCAGCCGCCAGCCGCCGTTTTCTTCACCGACCAGCGCGTCCAGCGGAACCTTCACGTTCTCAAAAAACACCTCGTTGAAATCGGCCTCACCGGTGATCTGGCGGATGGGCTCGACGCGCACGCCTGGGCTTTTCATGTCGACCAGCAAAAAGCTGATGCCTTTGTGGCGCGCGGCCGTGGCATCGGTGCGGGCCAGCACAAAGCAGTAGTCGGCGATATGTGCGAACGAGGTCCAGATCTTGTGGCCATTGAGCACGTAGTGATCACCCTGACGCACGGCGCGGGTTTTCAGCGATGCCAGGTCCGAGCCGGCTGCCGGCTCGGAATAACCCTGGCACCAGACCTCGCGGTTGGAGAGAATGCCGGGCAGGTAGCGTTTTTTCTGGGCGTCGCTGGCAAAGTGGATCAGCGTGGGGGCCAGGATGCCGTGGCCGATGATGTTGACGCCCAGGGGGGCGCCAATACGTGCCTGTTCCTCGTGGAAAATCGCCTGGCGCGTCAGCGGCCAGGCCTTACCGCCATATTCCAGCGGCCAGCCCAGACCGGCCCAGCCGGCCTGGGACACATGGTCTTCCCAGGCACGCCGCCACACCAGGTCATTGGGGTCGGGGGCGGTGGGCCACTGGTCCTTGAAGCGCGGGAAATGCGCCTCAAACCAGGCGCGCAGGGTGACGCGAAACGCCTCGTCTTCCTCGGAGTAACCAACTTGCATCAACGTTTTCCTCTTCTTGGGGCTTCTTGTTCTGTGGCTCAGTCGGCCTTGGCGCCCGAGTCCTTGACGACCTTGGCCCATTTCACGATGTCCTTGCGCAGGAAGGTGCTGAACTCCTTGGGTGTGCTGCCGATGATGTCCAGGCCCAGCGAGCGGAATTTCTCCTGCACTTCCGGCTCTTTCAGCACTTCGACCAGTTCACGGTGCAAGCGGCTCACGACCGCAGGCGGCGTGGCGGCCGGCGCCACCAGGCCCAGCCAGGGCATGGCTTCGTAACCGGGCAGGCCAGACTCGGCGACCGTGGGCACGTCGGGCAAGGACTTGGAGCGCTGCGCCGTGGTCACGGCCAGCATGCGCACATTGCCGTTCTTGATGAAGGGCCCTGAAGACGCATAGGCGTCAAACATCACTTGCAACTGGCCACCCACCAGGTCGGTCAGGGCCGGGGCGCTGCCTTTGTAGGGGATGTGGGTCATCTTCACCGCCGCGACACTGTTGAACAGTTCGCCCTCCAGATGGTTGGACGTGCCGGCACCGACCGAGCCGTAGTTGGCCTTGCTGGGGTTGGCCTTGAGCCAGCTGATCAGCTCGCCCACGTTTTTGGCCGGCACGCTGGGATGCACCACCAGCACATGCACCACCGAAGCGACCTGAGAAATGGGGGCAAAGTCCTTGACCGGGTCATAGTTGACCTTGCTGTACAAGCTGGGCGCAATGCCCAGCGAGGAGGCGGCCAGCAGCAGGGTATGGCCATCGGCAGGGGCCTTGGCGACAAATTCCGACGCAATCATGGTGCCGGCACCTGGCCGGTTCTCCACCAGCACGGGTTGGCCCAGGCGATGACGCAGGCGTTCGGCCAGCGTGCGCGACATGATGTCGGTGGCACCGCCGGGTGAAAATGGCACCACAATCGTCACCGGTTTGCTGGGGTAGGTTTGCGCGAAGGCCGCACCGCACAAGCTGGTGCAGGCCAGGGCCACACTGGCGATTATTTTCGTGAACATGGATTTGTCTCCTTGGGTTTGTCGAAATTAAATTACTTCAGAGGCGCCATCACCAGAGCGTCCAGCATGCGCACGCCCAGCCCCGTTTCCTTGACCAGCAGCGGGTTGATTTCCACCTCGTCTGCCTGTTCCTGCAACGCCAGCACGGCGTTCGAAAATCCTGCGATGGCCCGGCAGGTCGCCTGCACATCGCCCAGCGGCTTGCCGCGGTAACCATCGAGCAGCGGGAAGGTCTTGAGCTCGCCCAGCATGGTCCGCGCCATGGCTTGGTCCACCGGCAACACGCGGTGGCTCACGTCCTTGTACAGCTCGGTCAACACACCGCCCAGGCCCACGGTCAGCGTCATGCCGAACACCGGGTCGCGCGTGGCGCCCAGGATCAGCTCGGCGACACCGGACTCCATTTTCTGCAGCAACACGCCGTCGATTTGCGCCGTCGGCGCGTAGCGACGTGCCGAGGCCATGACCTCGTCAAAGGCCGTGCGGACGTCGTCAGCCGACATCAGGCGCAGGCGCACGCCGCCGGCTTCGGTTTTGTGCGCGATGTCAGCGCTCAGAATTTTCAGCACCACCGGAAAACCCAGTTGTTCCGCCACGCTGGCCGCTTCAGCGGCTGTGGTGGCGACGGCCTCGGCCACCGGCTGGACGCCGTAAGCAGCCAGGTATTTTTTCGTCGTGTATTCGTCGGACCGCTCAACCAGCGCGGCGCGCGCCGGCGCGGGCTGCTGGCGAACGCTGAGCCAGGGGTTGTGTTTGCGTTGCTCCTGCCAGTTCAGGAAGGGCGACAGCGCCGAGACGGCCACGCCGATGTCCTCAAACACCGGCACGCCGCCGGTGCGCAATTGCTCGCGGCTCTTGGCGGCGCCGGTGTCGATGGCAACGATCAGGCGCGGGTGTTTGGCTACCACCGCGCATAAATCATCGGCCATGCGGTCCAGCAGGTAGCCGGGCGCATAAACCACGATGGCGTCGATGGCGTCCGACACGGCCAGCGCTTCCATGGCGGTGCGCACAAAGCCCGGGTCGTTGACGACGTTGCCGGTCACATCCACCGGGTTGGACACCATGCCGTAGTCGGGAATGCCGGCGCGCAGTGTGTCCTGCAGCGTCTGCGGCAAGGTCGGCACCTCCAGACCCTGGCCTATGAACTTGTCGGCCAGGATGGCGCCCAGAGCGCCCGAGATGGTGATGATGGCCACACGTTTGCCGGCGCTGCGCTGGCGGTAACCCGCCAGATGCGCCAGCTGCGCCATCTGCGCGAAGTCGTGGCTCTGGATGATGTTGAGTTGCTTGAAGGCGGCCTGGTAGATCTGCTGGTCGCCGGCCAGGGCCGAGGTGTGTGAACGCACGGCTTCCGAGCCCTTTTCGGTTTCGCCGGCCTTGTACAGAATCAACAGCTTGTCCTGGCGTGCGAACTCCGCCGCCGCCTGGACAAAACGCGGGCCATTGCGCAGCTCTTCGATGTAGCCAATCGCCACGTCGGTGGCCTCGTCCTGCGCCAGGTATTCGAGGTATTCGGCGAAGTCCACACAGGCTTCGTTGCCGGTGTTGATGAAGTGGCTGAAGTCCACGCCCAGGCGCCGCGCGATCGCGTACACCGCCGCGCAGACATTGCCGCTTTGCGTCAGCAGGCTCACGCTGCCTTTGCCGGCCTGCATGGGCGCGGTGTTGAACACCGAGGCGAAGTTGGTGTGGGCCTGCGTGTTGAGGTTGGCAAAACCCATGGCGTTGGGGCCTGCCACCACCATGCCGGTGTTGTTGACAAAGGCTTCCAGTTCGGCCTGCAGCGCAGCGCCATCGGCACCGGCCTCGGCAAAGCCGGCCGCATAAACGATGACGGCGCGCACGCCCAGCGCATGGCAGCGTTTGAGCATAGGTGTGACATCGGCAGCGCCAATCGCCAGCACGACCAGATCCAGCGGCGCTGGCACGGACTCAATGTCGGCCCAGCACTTCAGGCCAAAAACTTCTTCGTATTTCGGATTGACCGGGTAGATGGCACCCCGGTAGCCAAATTTCGTGAGGTGGGCCAGCGGCATGCCACCAATACGCGCGGCGTTGTTGCTGGCGCCAATGACGGCGATGGATTGCGGATTCAGCAGCGGTTCGAGACGATGGGTCATGGACAAAATCAGGTGTTCTTCTGGATGGCAGAGGCCAGGCCGCGGTCGCGCGCCTTGAGGAAACCTTCGCTCAGGTGCGAGAGCTGGTGGGTGTCGAAGTGCGCCGACAGGGCTGTGCGCAGGCCTTGCGCGTCCAGTGTGCGGTTCAGCGAACGCTTGATGAGCTTCAGGCCGAAGGGCGGCGCCTTGGCCACCTGCTGCGCCAGCGCCAGCGTCTGTTCGGACAGCTCGGCATCACTGACCACGCGGTTCACCATGCCGATTTGCAGCGCCTCTTGCGCGCTGATCTTGCCGCCCGTGAATAACATTTCCTTGGCCTTACGCAGGCCCATCACCCAGGGGTGGATCAACACCTCGGTCGCCGCTGCGCCCAGCGTGTGGCCGACCGGGTCGGAGAAGTAAGCCGACTCGGAGGCCACCACCATGTCGCACATATTGGCGATCATGAAACCACCGGCTACACAAGCGCCTTGCACCTGGGCAATTGTCGGTTTGGGGAAGTCCCAGATACGCATCGAGTGATCAAAGTAGCGCAGTTCTTCGTAGGCCCAGCGCTCTTCCACGGTGAAGTTGGCGCGTTCGGACTGCGCCTGCTTGAGGTCATGGCCCGCCGAAAAATGCGCGCCCTTGCCGCCTAGCACCACCACGTTCACGCTGTCGTCCTTGGCCGCATCGGCAAAGGCGGCATCCAGTTCGTCCAGCATCTGCTGGCTTTGCGCATTACGCTGCGCTTCGCGCGCCAGCAGGATGCGGCGCACCGCACCGTGGTTTTCTATTTCCAGCGTCTCATATGCCATGTTGTTTCCTCGTTGATGGATCAGCAAGGAAGGCAGTTTAGACTTGGCATTTCCTGCATTACAAACATTAATTAAGATTTTTCCCACAATATGGATGATCAAGTTTCTACCGCCGGCGCGCAAAGCTTGCGCCGGTCACTGCATCTTTTGCGTCTGCTGGCCCAGCATCAGGAGGCGGGGCTCAAGCTGAGCGAGGTGATCGCCGAGTCCGGCCTGGAGCGATCCACGGCACACCGGCTGTTGTCCTGTCTGGTGGAAGAACACTTTGCCGAGCGCGACCTGCAAACAAAAAGTTATCGCCTGGGTGTGGATGCCATGCAGCTGGGTTTCGCGTCCATGCGCCGTGTGCCCCTGGTGGATTCGTGCCGCGCCTTGATGCAAAAGCTTGCGCGTATGTCGGGCGACACGGTGTTCCTCGTTGTGCGCCAGGGCGATTACTGTGTTTGCCTGCACCGCGAAGAAGGGCACTTTCCAGTGAAAGTGTTCACCACGGACGTGGGCGGGCGCCGCCTGCTGGGCATTGGGGCTGGCGGCCTGGCCTTGATGGCCGCGTTGTCGGATGAGGAAATCAGCCGCATCATGGAGCGCCATGCGGCGGAGTATGCGCAGTCGGGCTTCACGCCCGCGCAGATGGCGCAAGCCGTGAAACACACGCGGCAGGCGGGTTATGCGGAAATCACCGACACCATCACACCCGGGGTGTCGGGTGTCGGGCGCAAATTCTTGGCATCACCCACCACGCTGGCCGCCATCAGTTTTGGCGCGATCACCATGCGGCTGCCCGCGTCACGCAAGAAAGAAATGGCGCAGCTGTTGCTTGAGCAGTTGCCGCACTAGCGGGGATGTTGGGGGCCGGGTGCCGCTTGATCGTCGCTGGCCGGAGGTGTGCTTAAGCCGCGTCAGCCAGTGCCGTTCGCGCCGCCGCCAGATCCCAACCGGCCCAGCCGCAGCTTTTGAACAGCACCGGCCCGGCGGGCTTTTGGATGTCCTGGCGGACCACCTCGGCCAGGGTGGCAAAACGGCTCACATCCAGTCCGGCCTGCAGCAAGTCGCCGGCTTCGTGTTGGGCATCGACGGTGTCGACAAACACGCGGCCTTGCTCGGCGATATGCCGGCACACCTCGGCGCTGAGCTCCACCATCTTGGGTGTAAAAGCGCCCACCGCGCTGATGAACCCGTCGGGGCGCGGCAGGGCGCTCAGGACCACGCCGCTGGCGGGGGTGCAGGTGACGGCCAGCGGACACTCGGCCAGTGCCGCGTTGGCATCCAGCACCACCTGCGCGCGCAGGCCCAGGGCCTGCGCATGCTGGGCGAGGGTTTGTGCACTGGCCGGGCTGCGCGAGGCAATCATCACTTCCTGGATGGGCAGGCCCTGGGCGAAAGCCTCCAGATGCGCCAGGCCCTGAACACCGGCACCGACGATCAGCAACGGCCCCCGGGTGTTGGGCGCCAGGCGTTGCGCCGCCAGCAGCGAGACCGCGGCCGTGCGCCTGGCCGTGACGGTGGGACCGTCCAGCACCAGCCGGCGTTCGCCGCTTTTTACATCAAACACCACCACATCGCCCTGGATGGTCGCCAGCCCTGTGCCCGCATTGGCCGGGGTGAAGGTGATCAGCTTGGTGATGGCGACCTGGCGGTCCATGGCCGGCATCACAAACAGGCTGCCGCCGCCGGCCAGCGGCTGGACAAGCCGTTCCGGGACCTGCACCGACTCATCGGACAGCAGACCGACGATGTTGTCCAGCAGGGCGGCATAAGGCAGGCGAGCGGCGGTCTGGGCGGCGTCCAGCAAGGTGGAGGAAGTGTTCATGGGTGAATGGTAAGCCGGCACGCTCATGGGGCCATGCGGCTTTTTCCTACACCAGCACGGGCACCGCGCCGTGCCGCCGTGGGCGGTTGCCTGCCTAGCATCGAAACACTTGTTACCGGGAGTCCGCCATGTTTTCGTCCGATCTGCCTCCAGCCCCTGTTGTGTCCCGCGAATACCTGTACGCGGGCGTTGGTTTGCTGCTGGTGGCGGGTTTGCTGGTGGCCATTGCACTGGTGGCTGGCAGCCAGGTTGACAGGGCTCAGCGGCAGTCGTCGCTGCTGGCGTCGCAAAGTGCCGCGATGGCCGCTTGTGTGGAGACCCAGAGCGGCACCGCGCGCAACACTTGCATGCTGCAGGCGCGAGCCGCGTCACATCCCGCCGAGATGCTGACCACGGCGGCCGACAACGGCCCCAACTTTGTTCGCAATGCGGCGTTGGCACCGGACAACACCCAGGGCCTGGGGTCCGTCGGCTTCAGCGCCCACCGCTAGAAATGCCAGGTCGGTCAAACCCTTACTTTTGAAGCACAGCGCCGGTTTCGCGGTTAAACAGCACTTTGCGCACCTGGCCGTTCTGGCCCGGGAAGTTGTCAAACACGGCACGCGCCAGGTAGGGCGCTACCGTGGGCAGCTCGGCATCCCCTTCATAGACGGCGCGTGACTCAAACACCGGGTGTGGCCGGCCGGGCGGACTGTTGCGTGTGTCGAGTATGCGTACATTGAGCTGGTTGAACTGCACCAGGTAGGGCACGACCCGGTCGCCGACATAACTGGGGCCGAAGCGACTAGGCCCCCAGTAACCCGGAATCCATTGGCCTGCGGCATTGCGGAAGGGCGGGTAAAAGGCCGGTCGGTCGTCATACACCGGCTGCAGGTAGGTACGCTGCTGGGCCTGCGTGATGGTGCTGAGCTCCACCAGCAAGCGCGCCTGCTGGCCGGACGCGGCGCGTTGAAGGCCTTGTTTTTCCAGTTCAATCTGCACGTATTTTTGATAGGTCGCCTGCTCCAGCTCATTCGGCGGGGCATAGGGGCTGGCCGGCGGCGTGATGAAGGTGAACAAGCTGCCCTGGGTGTCCTGGGGCCACTGGTTGAAACTGCTGACGCTGGTGACGATGTTGTTGGCGCAGGCGCTCAGCAGGACGCTGGCCAACAAGACCAGGCCCAGGCGGATGTTCGGAAATAGACGGTTCATGGCCTATAGATGCGGATGGACACGAAATTGTTCCGGCGCAGGCCCACAAGCTCAAGTAAAGTAGCTTCAGGAAAAAAGCCGGCCTCGCGTCCCCAGCCTCGCCGGCCCCCACAGCTCAAGGAAAGACAGTTATGAAATGGGAAGGCAATCGCGAGTCGGACAACGTCGAAGACCGCCGCAGTGACGACGGGGGGGGTGGCGGAGGTGGCTTGGGCGGTTTGTTCGGCGGCCGCAGCATCGGGATTGGCACCATTGTCGTGGCCTTGCTGGGCGGCTGGGTCTTGGGCATCAACCCGATGACGATTCTGAGCCTGCTCAGTGGCGGTGCGCCGCCCGCGCAGGTCCAGCCCCACACGCCCAATGGGCAGCCCCAGCGCCCGCCCGCCGACGACCGCATGGCCAGGTTTGTCTCCACCGTGCTGGCCGACACCGAAGACGTCTGGAAAGATGTGTTCGCCCAGGCCGGCGGCCATTACCAGGAGCCCCGGCTGGTGCTGTTTCGCGGCGCCACCGCCACGGCTTGCGGCCAGGGCCAGGCGGCCATGGGGCCGTTTTATTGCCCGGCCGACCAGAAGGTGTATATCGATCTCGGGTTTTACGAAGTCCTGAAAAACCGCCTGGGCGCACCCGGCGACTTTGCCCAGGCCTATGTGATTGCCCACGAGGTTGGCCACCATGTGCAGAACCTGCTGGGCATCAGCGGCAAGATGGACCAGATGCGCAGCCGCGTCAGCAAGGTCGAATACAACGCCCTGAGCGTGCGGCTGGAGTTGCAGGCCGACTGTTTTGCCGGCGTCTGGGCCAACCGGGCGCAGCGCGCGCGCAGCATCCTGGAGCAGGGCGACGTGGAAGAAGCCATGAACGCAGCCGCCAAGATTGGCGACGATGCCTTGCAGCGCGCCGGTGGCGGCGCCGTGGTGCCCGAGAGTTTTACCCATGGCACCAGCGCCCAGCGGGCGCGCTGGTTCAACACCGGGCTGCAGCAGGGCAGCGTCAAGGCCTGCGACACCTTCAGCGCCAGAAATTTATAAGAAATAGGGCTGTAGCCCAATTAGAACGGGCGTATGAAGCTATTAAATTTGTAGCGAGTCGACGCTGTTTCCTGAGGGGAAACCCGGTTTGGCCGGGGCGCTAACGCTGTTATTAGCCCAAAAAAGGACGATTTCGCCCAAAGTGCGACAATAGAGGGCTAAATGACATCCTCTTTTTCGAACCTTTCGCTGGCGGAACCGCTAGCCCGCGCCGTAGCCGAGATGGGCTACGAAACCATGACTCCCATTCAAGAGCAGGCCATTCCGGTGGTGCTGCAGGGCAGAGACGTCATGGGCGCCGCGCAAACCGGCACCGGCAAAACCGCCGCTTTTGCACTTCCGCTGCTGCAGCGCATGATGAAGCATGAGAACGCCTCGACCTCGCCCGCGCGGCACCCGGTGCGTGCGCTGGTGTTGCTGCCCACGCGTGAACTCGCGGTGCAGGTGGCCGAGCAGGTCAAGTTCTACGCCAAATACACCAACCTGAACAGCGCGGTGGTGTTTGGCGGCATGGACATGAAGCCGCAGACCGCCGAGTTGAAAAAAGGCGTTGAGGTGCTGGTGGCCACGCCGGGCCGCCTGCTGGACCACATTGAAGCCAAAAACGCGGTGCTCAACCAGGTCGAATACGTGGTGCTCGACGAGGCCGACCGCATGCTGGACATCGGCTTTTTGCCCGATCTGCAGCGCATCCTGAGCTACCTGCCCAAACAGCGCATCACCTTGCTGTTTTCGGCCACCTTCTCACCCGAGATCAAACGCCTGGCGTCCAGCTTCCTGCAGGACCCGGTGACCATCGAAGTGGCGCGCTCCAATGCCACCGCCTCGACGGTCGAGCAGCATTTCTACAGCGTCAGCGCCGACGACAAACGCCGCGCGCTGCACCAGATCCTCAAGGCCCGCGGCATCAAGCAGGCCTTTGTGTTTGTCAACAGCAAACTCGGTTGCGCCCGTCTGGCCCGTTCGCTGGAGCGCGAAGGCCTGAAAACCACGGCCCTGCACGGCGACAAAAGCCAGGACGAACGTTTGAAAGCGCTGGAAGCTTTCAAAAGCGGCGAGGTTGATTTGCTGGTCTGTACCGACGTGGCGGCCCGCGGCCTGGACATCAAGGACGTGCCGGCGGTGTTCAACTTCGACGTGCCGTTCAATGCCGAAGATTATGTGCACCGCATCGGCCGCACCGGTCGCGCCGGTGCCTCCGGCCTGGCCGTGAGTTTTGCCGCCAGCAGCGACCAGCGCCTGGTCGCCGACATCGAAAAACTCATCAAAACCAAGATTGAACTCGAAGCCATGGAGTTCGAGGAAGACCAGCCGCGCAAGGAACAGGGCCGTATCAACGACGGCCGCCGCATGTACCGCGACGGCGGCGGCGACGAAACCCGTGGCGCGCCGCATGATGCACCACGTGAGCGTCGCGAGCCGCTGCAGCGTGAGCGCCGTGACTACGCACCACGCCAGGCCGCGCCGCGTGATCCGTTTTTTGACAAGCCTTACGAATCCACCTTGGCGGCCGAAGCGCAACCGGCCTGGGAAGCTGCCGTCAAGGGCGGCGCCGCCCGCGTGTCGGCCAACATCAAGCCCAAGAAAAAAATCGCCGCACTGTTCAAGACCGCGGCCAGCAGCCAGACCAGCAGTCAGTAGTCCGCTTCAAAAAGCCGGCAGTCGCCGGCTTTTTTTATGGCCGGCGTCTGATGGCCGCTGCCCGCAATCTGGCTTAAGCTGTGGTCATGGCTGCTCCGCAAGCCGGCATTCGCCCGGCCTCCCCACTTTCTTCGCTCCAGGCGCTTTTTCACCCGATACGGCGTGCCGTGGTTTTGTGGCTGGACGCCGATGGCCTGCGCATGAGCGCGGCCATGTCCTTCTACGGCATTCTCAGCCTGGCGCCCTTGCTGGTGCTGCTGGTGGCGGTGCTGGGCTGGTGGCTGGACCCTCATTACATTGAAGCCAGCCTGATCCATCAGATCGGCGACGTGATCGGGGCGCAGGGCGCGCAACTGGTGCGCCAGGCCCTGGCCAGCGCACGGCAACCGTCGGACGGCGTGTTCGCCTCGCTGATTGCGTTTGGCCTCTTGCTCTCGGGCGCCACCGGCGTGTTTGCCGAACTGCAGAATGCGTTTGAGCGCTTGTGGCGGCAGGACACGGGCGAGCCGGTGCGGCAAAAGTGGTGGCACAGCGCTTCGCTGCGTTTGCGCGGCGTGGCCTACATCCTGGCCTTTGGTTTTTTGCTGCTGGTGTCGCTGGCCATCTCGGCCTTTCTCGGTTTTTTGACCACCTGGGCCGGCAGCTACCTGCCACTGGAAAAAATCGCGATGCTGGTCAACGAGCTGGTGTCCCTGGCTTTTTGCGTGGCCCTGTTTGTAGCGCTGATGCGCATGAGCGCCGGGCCCAAACCTTCGCTGCGTTACCTGGTCATGGGCGGCGTGGCCGGTGGCATCCTGTTTGGGCTGGGCAAATACCTGATGGCGATTTACCTGTCGACGGCGGCCGTGGTGTCGGCTTACGGCGCCGCCGGTTCCCTGGTCGTGGTGTTGCTGTGGCTTTATTTTTCATCGGCCGTGTTGCTGCTCTCGGCCAGCGTGGCACGCACCCTGTCGGACGAAGCCGCACGCAAGGCGGAGAGCCGGCGACAAACCACTTGAGTGGCGCTACTCATCGGGATTGGCTGCTACCTAATTGATAGCTGCTTGCGGCCGTCCTGCCTGGGCTGGAGGCCTGAAAGGCTTGTAAACAGGCGCTCAAGCCTTCTTGCCCGGCTGTTGTGACTGCTCGCAGGACACCGTGATCAGTTCAAACTGCCCAGTCGTCGCGCCCAGCCTGGCCGCGGTCAGGCAGCCGCCCCAGACGCAACCGGTGTCCAGCGGCAAGGTGTTGCACAAGAGGCCGGCCTGGGCCGCCACCCTGTCGGCGCCCAGGGTGGACCAGTGACCAAACGCGACCGGCTGCCCGGCGGTTTGCCGACCCGGCACCTCAAACCAGGGCAGGTAGCCGGGCGGCGCCGTCTGCACACTGCCGGTGGTGGCAAATTCCATCACGCCGTCGGGCGTGCAAAAACGCATACGCGTCAAGGCGTTGACGATCACGCGCAGGCGTTCGGCACCGGCCAGCGTGTCGTCCCAGCGCTCCGGCGTGTTGCCATACATGCCGCTCGAAAAACCGGCCAGGTCAGTCCCCCGCAGCGCTTGTTCCACTTCGCCCGCCAGCGCCATGGTTTGCGCGGTGCTCCATTGCGGCAAGACGCCGGCATGCACCATCAGCCAGCCATGTTCAAAAATAGCCATGCGGCGGTGCCGCAGCCAGTCGAGCAAAGTTTCGCCGTCGGGCGCGTCCAGCACCTGCTGCAGGGTGTCGCGGCGGTGTGGTTTGCGCAGGCCCTGGCGCACGCCCAGCAGGTTGAGGTCGTGGTTGCCCAGCAGGCATTGCGCGGCATCACCCAGCGCGTGCAGGCTGCGCAACACGCCCAGCGAGTCCGGGCCGCGGTTGACCAGGTCGCCCAACACGTAGACGGTGTCGCGGCTTGGGGAGAAATCCAGCTTGTGCAGCAGGCGCTGCAACGCGTCGTTGCAACCCTGCAGGTCGCCAATACAGTAAAGTGCCATGGTGTTCATTTTGCCTGCCCCCCATGGATTTCATCCTCATTGCGTTTTTGACCCTGCTTAACGGCGTTTTTGCCATGTCCGAACTGGCACTGGCCTCCAGCCGCAAAGCCAGGCTCAGCGCCATGGCCGAGTCGGGGGACAAGGGCGCACATGCGGCGCTGACCTTGCTGGACAACCCGACGCAATTTTTGTCCTCGGTGCAGGTCGGTATCACTTCCATCGGCATGCTCAACGGCATCATTGGTGAAGCCGCTTTCAGTGATGATTTGGCACGCTGGATCCAGACCCTGGGCATTGCATCGCGTGCCTCTGAAATCACGGCGACTGCGCTGGTGGTGACCATCATCACCTTCATCACCATTGTGTTTGGCGAACTGGTGCCCAAACGGATTGGCCAGCTCTACCCCGAAACCGTGGCACGCCTGGTGTCGCGCCCCATGATGTGGGTGGCCAGCATCGCCAAGCCTTTTGTGCGCCTGTTGTCCTTCAGCACGCACACCGTGCTCAAGTTGCTGCGTGTGGACACCGCCGGCGACCGCGGCGTGACCGAAGAAGAAATTGCCGCCAGCCTGGAAGAGGGCGTGGACGCCGGCCTGATCGAGGAACACGAACACCAGATGGTGCAAAACGTGTTTCTGCTCGACGACCGCCGGCTCACGTCCCTGATGTTGCCGCGTTCGGATATCGAGTGGATTGATGCCAGCGACACGGTGGCCCAGGCCATCACCAAGGCCGGCGCCACCGGCCACTCCTGGTACCCGGTGTGCCGCGGCAGCCTGGACGATGTGGTGGGAGTGGTCAACGTTGCCAAGCTGCTGGCGCTGCGCGGCCAGATCGAACCGGCGGGCGCTATCAGCGGCGCCACGCCGACCCTGGCCGACCGCATCGACTCCTACACCGTGCCGGCCGTGTTTGTGCCCGAAACTTTGACCGGCATGGAGCTGCTGGAGCAGTTCCGCACCAAGTCCACACGGATTGTGTTTGTGGTGGACGAATACGGTGTGGTGCAGGGCCTGCTGACCCCCATGGACATGCTGGAAGCCATCACCGGCGAGCTGCAACCCGGCGCGCAAGTCGATGCCTGGGCCACACGCCGGGCCGATGGCAGCTGGTTGATCGACGGCGTGATGCCGGTGTCCGAACTCAAGGCCAGACTGGACATCAGGCAGTTGCCGGACGAAGAACGCGGGCGTTACAACACCGTGGCCGGCCTGCTGCAAAGTGTCTCAGGCCGGCTGATGGCTGTGGGCGGCCATGTGGACTGCGCCGGCTGGCGTTTTGAAGTGCTGGACCTGGACGGCAAACGCATCGACAAGGTGCTGGCCAGCCGGGCCGATGCACCGCGCCACACCAAACACCCGGCCTGAACGCCGGGGCGATTCAGCCAGGTATCAGGGCTGCTTGCCAACCACCGCTTTGACGGTGGGCGTCACCGTGATCAAGACCTCGTTGCCACCAAAACTGGCGCCTTGAATCTGCACGGCGGCCACGCGATCGGCCTTGGTGAAGGTCAGCAGGCTGAGTTTGGAAAACGAGCTCGAGGTCAAGGTCCAGCCGGCCGCCGTCAGGTTGTCGCGGAAATAGGCAAACACCGACTGCGGCTCGGCCGACACCGTCAGGCTCAGCCGCCCCATCCAGGTGTTGCCCGACCCCATGACCAAGGTGTCCTGCTGCTTGATGACGGAACCCGGCGGCAGCGGCACGTCACCCGTCAGCTGTTTGGCCGTGGCCTCGGTCACCGTGCTGTCACTGCCCATGGCCGTGGTGCCCACGGAGCTGCACGCCAGCGTCATCAAGGTGGTGGACAACACAAGCAGGGTTTTGAGAGGGGTCATGGTGTGAACCTTTGAGAAAGTGGCGGCAAGTCCTGGCGGCGGGGCCGCTCAGGCAGCGAGATTGTAGCTGTGGAGCGGGGGCCTGGCATTCGGCTTTAGGCAGGTTGTGGATGCTATCAATTCGGTAGCTAATTGCGCATGATCTTCTTGGGCTGGAGCCCCATTCTTCTTAAGGATGGAGCCCAAGGACTCAGAGCTCCACAGCGACCTGGCCACCGAAACCGGCACACTGCGCCAGAAGCACTTCCTTTGCATCTTTAGCCATTTAACAAACTGTGTGGTTTTGCCGTAATCCAATGGCTAACACACCAACTTCAATAAGGTCTCTTTCATGAAAAAGCTCATAACCATCGCCGCAATCACCGTCAATCTGGTTGGCTGCGCCTCCGTCAACATGGGCGATTCCAAGCAGGAGGCTACCGCGAAGACCTTTACGGTCCCCAAGGGCGCAGCAGCGGTATACATCTACCGCAATGAGTCGATGGGTGCTTCCGTGAAAATGGATGTCGAGGTTGATGGCAAGCCCATCGGTCAAACCGCAGCAAATACCTTCCTCTACAAGGCGGTTGCTCCGGGCAAGCATACGATCACCTCGAAAGCCGAGAACACGGACACAGTCGAGATTGATGCCAAGCCGGGCACGCTGCACTACGTATGGCAGGAGGTGAAGGTGGGTGTTCTGTACGCCCGAACCAAGCTTCACCTTGTTGATGAAGCCCAGGGCAAGAAGGGTGTGACAGAGACAAAACTTGCCGAGACCAAGTGACGGTTAACTCCTTCATCGAGAGGATGTGATTAGGTAAGCCGGGTTACGCCTCTCATCTCGAACGCTGATCCCCGCACAGCCGGCTACTTTTTCAATTCCTCTTACAAGTGGTCCATGCCAGCAGACGCCTGACGCGAATTAGAACGTTTAAAAGAGAACTGCCTTGATGAGTTTTCCCATCAAGGCCGTCGTCGTTGCGTGATGGGCATTGCGGACAAGCTGTCGGATGACCCGATGTTGCTCCAGTTGCTCGGGCCACGCTTCAAAGTCATTGTCGATTACTACACTTCCGCCAAGCGGGTGAGGGGCTGCAATTAGCGCTAGTCGGCTAGACTCGTTTTACGTGTATCGGAAGTTAGCAACACCGCTCTGCGGCCACACAAAAAATTAGATTGAGAAAGTTGCTCACAATGAGCGTCAATAACATTTCTGAGAACTTTATCGCAAGCATTCTTGCTGCAGCCGTAATCGCTTTAATCGTTTTTATGGTTAGTGCTGTAAGAAACTTCTTGCTTGAGCGGGCGGTGAAGGGCGCAATCACCTCCGATGGAGTGGGAATGGAATTTAGCTTGGATCCGTTGGTCGCTGAATTCTCAGTACAAATTCACAATTATGCGAACGCCTCGATTCGCGTTCGCGCAATCGTGTTGATTTGCGACAAGTTTCATGTCGAATTAACGCCCAGCCGAGATGTGCGTCAGACGCCACTCACCAATGAAATCACAAGAAAAAAATTTCCACGAACGCATTTTTCACATAACGTCCTGGCATTGGATGAAAATCCACATGCTGTCCTCTTACCCTCAAAAACGATGTCGTTCTGGCGCGTAGGTACGCAGACGATAAGTTCCCGGGAGTGGATCGTTGAAAAAGTTTACGTGGTGTTTGAGTACGCGACCATGTTTGGGAATGTCGCAATGGTGAGAATGAGTCCTAAAGATTCAGCGTTTAAGCTGATCAAAAAGAACTTTGAAAGTCTTGCCCGCTCGTCGTATCGTAAGCAACCGATGCCGGAGATGGCTATTACCCCTGAGATGATGCAGCAGATGATGGCGCAGGGCATCAAATGGGACGGGCGCACTTGAATGGATACATAATCAGCCAGCGGTTACGTACTGACTACGTGAAGAAGGGGATAGACCCGGAAGCCTACCCCCTTTTCATTTGGTGCCGGAGAGATGAATCGAACACCCGACCTTCTCATTACGAATGAGCTGCTCTACCGACTGAGCTACACCGGCTTATTCTGGAATACAGCCTGCGATTATAGCCCGGCCGGTTTTCCGGCGTGGTAGGCGGTCACGCGTTCCACTTCGTTTTTGGAGCCCAGGATCACGCTGACACGTTCGTGCAGCTTGGCGGGCTGCAGGTCCAGGATGCGCTGTTTGCCGTTGGTGGCGGCACCGCCAGCTTGCTCGATCAGCCAGCTCATGGGGTTGGCTTCGTACATCAGGCGCAGCTTGCCGGCTTTTTCCGGCTCGCGTTTGTCCCAGGGGTACATGAAGACGCCGCCGCGCGTCAGGATGCGGTGTACGTCGGCCACCATGGAGGCGATCCAGCGCATGTTGAAGTCCTTGCCGCGCGGGCCTTCCTTGCCCTGCAGGCATTCGTCGATGTAGCGTTTGACCGGCTCGTCCCAATGCCGCATGTTGCTCATGTTGATGGCGAACTCCTTGGTGTCCACCGGGATCTGCACGTTTTCTTCGGTCAGCACAAACGAGCCCTGCTCGCGGTCCAGTGTGAACATGGCCACGCCGTCGCCCACCGTCAGTACCAGGGTGGTCTGCGGGCCGTAGACGCAATAACCGGCCGCAACCTGTTTGTTGCCGGCCTGCAGGAAGTCTTTTTCTTCCACGGCGGCACTGCCCTCGGGCTTTTTAAGCACGCTGAAGATGGTGCCAATGCTGACATTGACATCGATATTGCTGGAGCCATCCAGGGGATCAAACAGCAGCAGGTATTCGCCTTGCGGGTAGCGATTGGGCACCAGGTAGATGCTGTCCATTTCTTCCGAGGCCATGGCAGCCAGGTGGCCACCCCATTCGTTGGCTTCGATCAGCACCTCGTTGGCGATGATGTCGAGTTTTTTCTGGACTTCGCCCTGCACGTTCTCGCTGCCGGCGGTGCCCAGCACGCCGCCCAGCGCGCCTTTGTTGACGGCCTGGCTGATGCTTTTGCAGGCGCGCGCAACGATTTCAAGCAGCAGGCGCAGCTCGGGCGGGATGTGGCCAGCCTGGCGCTGTTGCTCGACCAGATAGCGGGTCAAGGATATTTTTTGAGACATCGCGGTTTCCTTAGGTTGTCATCCCGGACTTGATCCGGGATCCAGGTTGGTGTGCCGGCATGGATTGCGGGACTGGCCCGCAATGACATGCCATGTTAGTCAGATAAGGCGCGTGACACCACCTCGTGGGTGTCCTTGCTCAAATCGGCTTTGGCGGCGACACGGGCAATCGCCTCACGCGCCGCGCTGCGGTAGGGTTCGGCCAGCTTGCTCCAGCGGTCCAGCGCACGTGCCAGGCGCGCCGCCACTTGCGGGTTGATGGCGTCGAGTTCGATCACGCGGTCGCTCCAGAACACATAACCGGCCGCATCGGCACGGTGGAAGGCCGCCGGGTTGCCCTGGCAAAACGTGCTGACGACGCTGCGCGCGCGGTTGGGGTTGCGCAGGCTGAAGTCGGCATGTTTCATCAGTTGTTTGACCGCCGGCAGGATGTTGCCGCCGCGGTCCGGCGCGCTGGCCTGCAGGCTGAACCATTTGTCGATCACCAGCGCCTCGTCCTTAAACATCGCGTGGAAGCGGGTCAGGGCTTCGGCCGCCAGGGTGTGGCCGCTGGCCACCAGCGCCAGCAGGGCGTTGAAACGGTCGGTCATGTTGCCGGCGTCCTTGAAACACTGGTAGGTTTTGCCGGGCCAGACCGCATCTCCGCTGGCGACGGCGGCCAGGCAGAGCTGGCTCAAGGCCATACCGGCCAGGGCACGCCGGCCGGACGAGCGTGGGTCGGGCGTGTAAGCGCCGTTGTCGTGGCTGGCTTCCCAGACGGCGGCCCAGTCGCTGCAAAGCGCCGTGGCCAGTTGCTGGCGCATGGCTTCGCGTACCGCATGGATGCGTTGCGGGTCCACCACGTCGAGCTGCTCGGCGATATAGGTTTCCGAGGGCAGGGTCAGCACCAGTTCCTTGAAGGCGGCATCCAGCGTGGGATGGCACAACACGCTGCGCATGGCTTCAATATAGGCATCATTCAGGGGTGTAGCCCCCACCGGGTAAGCGGAAGCAGCTATTGATTTGATCGCGCTTCGCACGGCCAGGCGTTGCCCGGCTTCCCAGCGGTTGAAGGGGTCGCTGTCGTGGGCCAGCAGGTGCAGCAACTGGGTATCGCTGTAGTCAAACTCCAGCACCACAGGCGCGCTGAAACCGCGCAGGATGGACGGCACCGGCTCGGCATCGACATTGATGAAGTGCAGCGTTTCGCTGGCCTCGGTCAACACAAAGGTGCGCGGCGCGGCCACGGCCGCGGCTTCGCCGGCCAGTTGCAGTGGCAGGTCGACGCCGTCGGCACCCAGCAAGCCCAGGCCGACCGGAATCACAAAGGGCTCTTTGGCGGTCTGGCCGGCGGTCGGTGCGCAGCTTTGCGCCAAGGTGAGGGTGTAGCTGCGCGCGGCGGCGTCGTACACGCCCTGGGCATGCACGCGCGGCGTGCCGGCCTGGCTGTACCAGCGTTTGAACTGCGGCAGCAGGCGGGCCAGATCGGACGCCGGATTCGCGTCGGCAATGGCTTGCGCAAAGTCGTCGCAGGTCACGGCTTGGCCGTCATGGCGCTCGAAATAAAGCGTCATGCCCTTGGCGAAACCGTCGCGGCCCACCAGGGTCTGCATCATGCGCACAACTTCAGCGCCTTTTTCGTAAATCGTGACGGTGTAGAAGTTGCTGATCTCGATGTAGCTGTCGGGCCGCACCGGGTGCGCCATCGGGCCGGCGTCTTCGGGGAATTGCGCGGTGCGCAGGACACGCACGTCTTCAATACGTTTGACGGCGCGGGCCGAAGCTTCGCCACACAGGTCTTGTGAAAATTCCTGGTCGCGGAAGACGGTCAGGCCTTCTTTCAGGCTGAGCTGGAACCAGTCGCGGCAGGTGACGCGGTTGCCGGTCCAGTTGTGGAAGTACTCGTGGCCGACCACACTTTCGATGTTGGAATAATCGGTGTCGGTCGCGGTGGCCTGGTTCGCCAACACATATTTGGTGTTGAAGATGTTCAGACCCTTGTTTTCCATGGCGCCCATGTTGAAGTCGCTGGTGGCAACAATCATGAAACGTTCCAGGTCCAGCGAGAGGCCGAAGCGGGCTTCGTCCCAGGCGACCGAATGCATCAGCGAGTTCATCGCGTGTTCGGTTTTGTCCAGGTCGCCGGGGCGCACATACACCTGCAGCAAATGGTCCTTGCCGGCACGGGATGTGATGCGTTGCTCTCTAGAGACCAACTGGCCGGCCACCAACGCAAACAGGTAGGCCGGTTTTTTGTGCGGGTCCACCCACTTGGCGAAATGGCGGCCTTCGGGCAGCGCGCCTTGTTCGACCAGGTTGCCATTGGACAGCAGCACCGGGTACTTGGCCTTGTCGGCACGCAAGGTCACCGTGTAGCTGGCCATCACGTCGGGCCGGTCCAGGAAGTAGGTGATGCGGCGGAAGCCTTCGGCTTCACATTGCGTGAAGAAGGAGTCGTTGCTGACGTACAAACCCATCAGCTTGGTGTTTTTTGCCGGCGCGCAGGTGGTGAAAATCTCCAGCTCGAAGGTATCGGGCAGGTTGTCCAGCACCAGCTTGTCGCCTTCCATGCGGAAGGACGTGCCCTGGCCGTTGACCAGCACACGCGCGAGGTTGAGTTCCTCGCCGTCCAGCTTCAGCGGCTGCTGCGGCACCGCGGCATTGCGGCGCAGCGTCATTTTGTTGAGCACGCGCGTTTTTGCCGGGTCCAGGTCCACACACAGATCGACGGTGTCTATCCAGTAGGCGGGGGCGATGTAGTCGGCGCGGTTGATCACAGCGGCTTGGCCTTCACGCATCATGGCGGTTTCCTAAAAAATGAATGGTCATGGTGCGCAGGGCCATCACACGCCCTGCTTCAGGGAAGCTTCGATGAACTGATCGAGGTCGCCGTCCAGCACTTTTTGCGTGGCCGAGGTTTCGTAGTTGGTGCGCAAATCCTTGATACGGCTGTTGTCCAGCACGTAACTGCGAATCTGGTGGCCCCAGCCCACGTCGGTCTTGGTGTCTTCCAGCTTTTGCTGGGCTTCCTGCTGTTTGCGCAACTCGAAGTCGTACAGGCGCGAGCGCAGGCGTTTCCAGGCCACGTCGCGGTTGCCGTGTTGCGAACGACCGTCCTGGCACTGCACCACAATGCCGGTCGGGATGTGCGTCAGGCGCACGGCCGAGTCGGTCTTGTTGATGTGCTGGCCGCCGGCGCCGCTGGCGCGGAAGGTGTCGGTGCGCACGTCCGACGGGTTGATGTCGATCTCGATCGAATCGTCCACCTCGGGGTAGACAAACACCGAGGCAAACGAGGTGTGGCGCCCGCCGGAGGAGTCAAACGGCGACTTGCGCACCAGGCGGTGCACGCCGGTTTCGGTGCGTAACAGGCCAAAGGCGTATTCGCCCTCGATCTTGATGGTCGCGCCCTTGATGCCGGCGGTGTCACCCGCGGTTTCGTCTTCGATCGTGGTCTTGAAACCCTTGCGCTCGGCGTATTTGAGGTACTGGCGCAGCAACATGCTGGCCCAGTCGCAGGCTTCGGTGCCACCGGCGCCGGCCTGGATGTCCAGAAAACAGTTGAGCGGGTCGGCCGGGTTGTTGAACATCCGGCGGAATTCCATTTTTTCGACTTCGACGGCCACCTGGGCGGCTTCGTCCTCGATGGCGGCCATGCCGGCGTCGTCGCCGTCGGCCTTGGACATCTCGAACAGCTCGGTGTTGTCGGCCAGCTCGGACGTCAGGCGGTCAATGACGTGCACCACGTCTTCCAGCGATTTTTTTTCTTTGCCGAGTTCCTGCGCGCGTTTCGGGTTGTCCCAGACCTTCGGGTCTTCGAGTGCGGCGTTGACTTCGCTTAATTTACGTTCTTTGGCAGGGTAGTCAAAGATACCCCCGGAGCTCGTTGACACGATTGCTCAGGTCTGCGAGTTGGTTGCCGATGATGTTGATGCGTTCTGCGTCCATGAGAAAGTCCTGTCGTGATCTTGAGTTCAATCCGCTATTTTCTCATGCTCCAGACTTGTCAGGGCTTGATGGGCGCAGGCAGCGGCATCTGGCGTTGCCGCATCACGTCCCGCAGGCGGTCCGGGTAGTCGGTGATCAGTCCGTCCACGCCCCAGCCGATCAGGCGGATCATGTCCTCAGGCGGGTTGATGGTCCAGGGGATGACCTTCAGGCCCAGGGCCTGGGCCTGCTTGACCAGCGCCTCGGTCAGCGCGCCGCCATTGGGGGACCAGACCGCGCCGCCGGCGGCCTTGACCATGGCCGGCACGCTGGCATGGTCGGCGATGTTCAGGCCCGCCGTCCAGGCGCCGCTGCGGATGGTGTCGTTGTTCTGCGTCTGCACGCTCAGGTAGACGGTGGGAATGGACGGCTCCCGCTGCTGCACCAGCCGCAGCGTGCGCCAGTCGAAGCTCTGGATGCTGACCCGCCGCTGCAGGCCGGCCGCGCGTATGGTCTGGAGCAAGGCTTCGGTCAGCAGCTCGGGGCTGGCCGTGTCGTCGGGCCGTTCGGGGTTGATCTTGGTTTCGATGTTGAAGCGCACCTGGTCGGCGCCCAGTTGTTTCACGCGCTCGAACAGCGCGGCCAAGGTCGGGATGTGTGTGCCGTCCACCGGCTGCTGGCTGGCGAAAGTGCGGGCATACGCCGTGCCGGGCTGGATGCGGCCGACGTCATAGGCCTGCAGCTGCGCCAGTGTCAGCGAGCGGAGCAGCGGCCCCTTGTCGCCTGCCAGCCACTGGCCGGCGGCGTCGCGCGTGATCAGCGGGTTGAGGTAGGGGTCGTGCGAGACTACCAGCACACCGTCCGCCGTCAGGCCCACATCGAGCTCCAGCGTGCTGACGCCTAGGGCCAGGGCGCGCTCGAAGGCGGGCAGGGTGTTTTCCGGTGCCAGACCACGTGCGCCGCGGTGGCCCTGCAGGTCGAAGGCCTGCGCGACTGGTGCCGCCGCCGTCAGGCTTGCAAGCAAAATCAGGCGCCAGCCCTTTCGCAGCGGGCACAAGAAGCTATCAAAAAAGGAGCGCGTGGCGGAAGGCTTTCTGGGCATGGCGGGTCCTGATCAGCGTGTGGGATGCCGGCATTTTGCACCTTGCCTGGGCGCGGGTCAGCCCAGGAAACCTTCCAGTAGCCGGGCCAGTTGCGCCGGCTGGTCGTGGTGCAGCATGTGGCCGGCGTCCTGGATGACGGCGGTGCTGACTTGTGGCACGGACTGCAGGCGTTCATGGTACTGGGCCAGCGTGTATTTGCCCTGCCACCACTTGCCCAGGGAGTCGTCCGAGGCCTCCACCGCCAGCGTGGGCGCGCTGATGCGCTGGTAAATCGCCAGCACTTCGTCGATGCGGTAGATGTTGGCGTTGGTGACCTTGTGCGCCGGGTCGCCCTGGATATGCCACTGGCCTTGCGCATCCGGCCTGGCCCAGTGCTGGGCCAGCCAGTCGGCCTTGTCCTGGGACAGCCGGCTGTTGGTGCGCATCAGGCGCCGGGCGACACCTTCCGCGTCCGTATAAGGTTTGAGCGCGAGTTCGCCCTTGTGCAGGGTTTTCAGCTCGTCCATCCATTTGGCGTAACGCGTGGGCGCCAGGCTGGGCTGGGTCGCCGGCATGCCAAAACCCTCCAGGTTGACCAGTTTGCGTATACGTTCCGGCCGCACACCGCTGTACAACATGGCCACGTTGCCGCCCATGCTGTGGCCGACCAGGTCGATTTGCTGACCGGGCGCATAGTGATCGAGCAGGAAATCCAGGTCGGCCAGGTAGTCGGGAAACCAGAAGTTGTCGGCGCCGCCGCTGCCGGTCTCGCCATAACCGCGCCAATCGGGCGCAATGATGCTGCGGCCCAACACAAAAGCATCGGCCAAGGCATCAACCACAAACTGGTAGGACGCGGCCACGTCCATCCAGCCGTGGACCAGCACCAGCGGCGGCAGGCTGCTGTGGGCTTCACCCCAATGACGGACGTGGTAGTTGATGCCGCGAATAGGGACAAACTCGCTACGGGAGGAACGCTTTTCTTTGTACATTGTGCAAATCATAAGGAGAGCCGGATTGAAGCGCAGTCAAAACAGGGACAAGCCCCAGCATCCAACCGGCGGCCGGGGCCTGCCCGATACCTACGCCGCTTTGCACCAGGGCCTTCGCTGGCAGGTGGACGATGACTTCAACATCGCCGAGGTCTGCTGCGGCCGCTGGGCCAGGCAAGCCGCGTCAGTCGCTCCCAAAAGAATAGCTATCCGCGCCCATCAGCCGGGGGCTGGAGGGACTTTTTATACTTACTCTGAGCTGCAGCAGGCGGCTGACGCGCTGAGCCACGTGTTGGCCGGCCTGGGCGTGAAACGCGGCGACCGTGTGGCCATCGTGATGCCGCAGCGTTTTGAAACCGCCGTCGCCTACATGGCGGTGTTCCAGATGGGCGCGGTCGCCATGCCGCTGTCCATGTTGTTTGGCCCCGAGGCGCTGGCCTACCGGCTGCAGGACAGCGAGGCGGTCGTCGCGATCTGCGACGAAAGTTCTATCGCCAGCGTGAACGCCATACGGGCCGACTGCCCGGCCTTGCGCACGGTGATCGCCGCCGGCACGGCGACGGGGCAGGGCGATGTGGACTACGCGGCCGCGTTGGCCGCACAGCAGCGCGTATTCACGGCCGTCAAAACCAAAGCCGACGAGGCGGCCATCCTGATCTACACCAGCGGCACCACCGGCCCGCCCAAAGGGGCGCTGCTGCCGCATCGCGCGCTGATCGGCAATCTGCCGGGTTTTGTCTGCAGTCAGAACTGGTTCGGTTTTGACGGCAAGACCAATGCAAAATCCGACGCGGTGTTCTGGTCGCCGGCCGACTGGGCCTGGACCGGCGGGCTGATGGATGCGCTGCTGCCCACGCTTTATTTTGGTCGGCCCATCGTGGCTTTCAATGGCCGCTTCAGCCCCGAGCTGGCGTTTGAGCTGATGGCGCAGCATGGCGTGACACATACCTTTTTGTTCCCGACCGCGCTCAAGGCCATGATGAAAGCTTGTCCCGAGCCGCGCCAGCAGTTCAGGCTCAAGTTGAAAGCCATCATGAGTGCGGGTGAAGCGGTGGGGGATGCGGTGTTTGCCTACTGCCGCGACCAACTGGGCGTGGTGGTCAACGAAATGTTTGGCCAGACCGAGGTCAACTACATCGTCGGCAACTGTTCCGCGCGCTGGCCTGCGCGGCCGGGCAGCATGGGTAAGGCGTATCCGGGCCACCGCGTGGCGGTGATTGATGACGAAGGCCGTGAATGCGCCGTGGGTGTGCCCGGTGACGTGGCGGTGAACCGATTCGATGTCCATGGCGACCCCGACCCCATCTTTTTCCTCGGCTACTGGAAAAAGGACGAGGCCACACGCGCCAAGTTCACCGGCGACTGGTGCCGCACCGGCGATCTGGCCACGCGTGATGCCGACGGCTACCTCTGGTACGAGGGTCGGGCCGACGATATTTTCAAGGCCGCCGGTTACCGTATCGGTCCGGGTGAAATCGAAAACTGCCTGGTCAAACATCCGGCCGTGGCGAACGCGGCGGTGGTGCCCAAACCCGACCGCGAACGCGGCGCCGTGGTCAAGGCCTATGTGGTGCTCACTCCTGATTTGATAGCTGCTCGCGTTCAGCTAGAAGGGGCTGGAGGTCAATTCGACATCAAGCTTATCGCGGAGCTGCAAGCCCATGTGAAAACGCTGCTCGCGCCTTACGAGTACCCCAAGGAGATCGAATTTATTGATGCCTTGCCCATGACCACCACCGGCAAGGTGCAGCGCCGTGTGCTCAGGCTGCAGGAAGAGGCACGTTTCCGCGAGCGGGAGGCCTAATAAAAAAAGCACTCGAAAGAGTGCTTTTTTTTGTCTTCGCCAGCAGGGGCCGCAGATCCGGCTTTGCCGGTCTGCAAGCGCCGTCCCCGGAGGGGAAAGGGCGCTACACGCAGTGAGCGCCAATAGGGGGAGCCTTACCTCGCAGCCGCCTGCACGGGTTCGGCCACATAAATTTCCACGCGACGGTTTTTGCTGCGGCCCTGGGCGGTGCTGTTATCGGCCACCGGCTCGCGCGCACCGCGGCCCTCGGTCATGATGCGGTTGCTGGCGACACCCCGGGAGATCAGGTAGTTGCGGGTGCTGTTGGCGCGGTCCATCGACAGCGGGTTGTTGATGGCGTCGCTGCCGGTGCTGTCGGTGTGGCCGATGATGGTCACGGTGGTCACCGGGTTCTGGTTCAAGCTGGTGGCGAAATGAGTCAGGATGGGTGCGAAGCTGCCGCTGATATCCGAACGCCCGGTGGCAAACGAGATGTCGGAGGGGATGTCAAGTTTGAGGCGGTTGTCGGCGGTCTGGCTAACGGCGACGCCGGTGCCGGCGGTGGCTTGTTCCATCGCGGCCTTCTGGTCCTGCATTTTCTTGGACCAGAGGTAGCCGCCGCCCGCACCCGCCGCACCGCCCAGCACCGCGCCCGTGGCCGCGCCTTTGGAGCCGCCTGTGGCCGCGCCTATCACGGCGCCCGCAATGGCCCCAATGCCGGCGCCTTTGGCCGTGCCTTGCTGGGTTTCGCTCATGTTGGCGCAGCCGCTCAGGAAGAGGGCGGCGCAGGTCAGGGTGGTGAGGGCTAGTTTCATGAAGGGCTCCTGGGGTTTTTGAGTTGGACGGGCTGGATTAGAGCTTGTCTGTGGGAATGGTAGATGGCGAAAAAGTGTTTATTTGTAAGCCAAATGCCCGAGATGCTGCCCGCCGGCACCGAGGTCCGGCCCCCAGTCCCCCTTAAACTAAGAGTCTCGATGGGGGCGTGCTCCCCGCTTCACCCTTTTCCCATGTTTGGCATTGAATTTTCATGAACAAAGTACAACTCGGCAGCAGCGACCTGCAGGTCACCCCTATTTGCCTGGGCACCATGACCTTTGGTGAACAGGTCAACGAAGCCACGGCGCATGCGATTCTGGACCGCTCGCTGGCGCGCGGGGTCAATTTCCTGGACACGGCCGAGATGTATTCGGTGCCGGCACGTGCTGAAACCTTTGGCGCGACGGAAACCATCATTGGCAACTGGCTGGCAAAAACCCCCGGTGCGCGCCAGCAACTGGTGCTGGCCACCAAGGTGGCCGGCCCCTCGCGCGGCATGCCCTGGGTGCGCGAAGGCAGCGGCATGACGGCCCAGGACATCGTCAACTCCTGCGAGGCCAGCTTGAAACGCCTGCAGACCGAAACGATTGACCTGTATCAGATCCATTGGCCCGAGCGCCATGTGCCAGCCTTCGGCGCGCTGTATTACGACCCGGCCAAGGAAAAGTCGGCAACCTCCATCCACGCGCAACTCGAAGCCCTGGGCGGTCTGGTCAAGGCAGGCAAGGTGCGTGCCATTGGCCTGTCCAACGAAACACCTTATGGCGTGCACGAGTTTGTACGCCTGGCCGAGCAGCATGGCTTGCCACGTGTGGCCACGGTGCAAAACCCCTATTGCCTGATCAACCGCACGGTGGAAAACGGCCTGGATGAAACCATGCACCGTCTGGGTGTCTCGTTGCTGGCCTATTCGCCGCTGGGTTTTGGCCTGCTGACCGGCAAGTACGATGCGTCCGGCACCGAAGGCCCGGCTGCGCCCCAGGAAGGACGTATCGCCAAGTTCGCCTCTATGCGCCAGCAGCGCTGGGGCCGGGCCGAAGCGCTGGCCGCCGCGCGTCGCTACAACGCGCTGGCGCGCACCCACGGCCTGACGCCCACACAACTGGCACTGGCTTTTTGCTACACCAAGTGGCAGGTCGCCAGCACCATCATCGGCGTGACCTCGGTGGCGCAACTCGACGAAAACCTCGATGCCTGGGGCACCACGCTGTCGTCCGAGTTGCTGGCCGCGGTGGATGCGATTCGTTGGGAACTGCGCGACCCGGCGCTGTGAATATGGTTTCCCCCCGAAGCGCCTTTGGCGCCTCCCCCCAGGGGGCGCCACCTGCGGCCCGGCAAAGCCGGTTCCGCGCTGGCACTTGAACGGAAGCACCGCAGTGAGCAAAAAAGACCACGTGTCGGAGACGCCGGCGACACAATTGTTGAAGGCGCACCAGGTGGCCTTCACCGAACATCCTTACGAGTACCTGGAACACGGTGGGGCGCAGCACAGCGCGGCGGTGCTCGGTTTTGACCCGTTCAGCGTGGTCAAGACCCTGGTGATGCAGGACCAGGACGCCAAACCGTTGCTGGTGCTGATGCACGGCAACCGCAAGGTGTCGACCAAAAACCTGGCGCGCCAGATCGGTGCGAAATCGGTGGAGCCGTGCAAGCCCGAGGTGGCCAACCGGCACAGCGGTTACCTGGTCGGCGGCACCTCGCCCTTCGGCACCCGCAAAACCATGCCGGTGTATATCGAGGAAAGTATCCTGGCCCTGCCTAAAATCGCCATCAATGGTGGCCGGCGTGGTTACCTTGTGGGCATTGACCCGCAGGTCTGCTTGCAACTGCTGGGTGCCAAACCGGTCAGCTGTGCGCTGATCGACTAAAACTAAAAATACTGGAGAAGCCCATGAACTACGTGTATCCCTTCCTCGCCGTGCTGGCCGCCTACCTGATTGGTTCGTTGTCGTTCGCCGTCATTGTCAGCAAACTCATGGGTCTGAACGATCCGCGCAGCTATGGCAGCAAGAATCCCGGCGCGACCAATGTGCTGCGCTCCGGCAACAAGGCGGCGGCGGTCCTCACCTTGGTGCTCGATGCCCTCAAGGGCTGGCTGCCGATGGCGCTGGTCACCTGGTTCGGCAGGGACTATGGGCTGGGGGACGGCACGCTGGCCGCCGTGGGCCTGGCGGCCTTCATCGGGCATTTGTACCCGGTGTTTTTCCGGTTCCAGGGCGGCAAGGGCGTGGCGACGGCCGCCGGTGTGTTGTTCGGCGTGCATTGGGTGCTGGGGCTGGCGACGTTGGCCACCTGGGTCATCGTGGCTTATTTTTCGCGTTACTCGTCGCTGGCGGCCCTGGCCAGCGCGATTTTTGCGCCGTTTTATTACCTGATTGGTGACCGGGCCTTCTGGTATGTCGACAAAACCATGGCGCTGACCCTGGTGGTGATGAGTGCTTTTTTGATTTACCGGCACCGCGAAAACATCAACAAGCTGCTCAAGGGCAAGGAATCCCGGCTGGGCGGCGGGCCCAAGAAGGGTTGAGCGGGGCGCGGCCTAATAACGCTTGATCAGCGTCATCTGGTCGTTTTCTCTGAGCATCTGGAAACGTGTCAAAAAGCTGTTGCCCAGCAACATGAAAGGCATGTCGCGCGCGGCTACCACGGCGTCCACGTTGAAGACTTCGACATCGCCGACACGCACAGACGCCAGCGAGGTGCGCCAACCGATCACCACGCCGTTGGCCGTGCTCAGTTGGACACGCTGGCCGGATTTGTAGTCCACGCCCATGCGTTCGGCGTCGGCCACCGTCATGGAGATGGCGGTGGCGCCGGTGTCGACCAGGAATTGCGCGGCCTTGCCGTTGATCTGGCCCTGGGTCATGAAATGCCCGCCGCTGCCGGCCATGAGCACGATTTTGTTGCCTTGTCCGGCCTGGGCACCCGCGCCGCCGCCTGCGCCCACACTCACGGGGGCGTCGCCGACACGCAGCGTATGGCGTCTGCCTGAGAGTTCGAGGACCGCCTGATCGCCAGTGGTAGACACCACCTTGACACCTTGATGGGTTTCACCGGCGGCCACCGACTTGGGCGCGCCGCCGTTGACCACCAGCAGCGCCTTGCTGCCCAACATGCCGGCCAAAGCCACGCTTTGGGCGTGCGCCGACGGGAGGATGACCGCAACTGCCATGCCCAACAGTGATGCGAACATCCAGCGGGCAGGCAGCCTGGCCATGGGCTCAGTCCCTGAAGTTGTCGAAACTCAGCGGCAGATCGCTGATTTCCGCGCGGATCAAGGCCATGGCCGCTTGCAGATCGTCGCGCTTGGCGCCGCTGATACGGACCTTGCCTTCCTGGATGGCGGCCTGCACCTTCATCTTGTTGCCCTTGATGAGTTGCTGGATCTTCTTGGCCTGCTCGGTTTCTATGCCGTCGCGCACCTTGGTGATCTGTTTGACCTTGTCGCCGCCTATTTTTTCAACCTTGCCGATGTCGAGAAAACGCACATCCACGCCGGCCTTGGTCAGCTTGTTGCGCAGGATGTCATGGATCTGGTCGATCTGGAAGTCACCGTCGCCGATCAGCGTGATGTCCTTGTCTTTCAGCTCAATTGAGGCAGCGGTACCCTTGAAGTCAAAACGGGTGCCGATTTCCTTGGCGGAATTTTCGACGGCGTTTTTGACCTTGACCATGTCGGTCTCGAGGACGGTATCAAAAGAAGGCATGAGCTTAAATCTTTGCTAGAAAAGAGGAGTGAGACAATCCCCGGATGTTAGTCGAGAAAAACGTTCCCCTCCAGCTTTCCAACACCTTTGGCATCATGGCCAAGGCCCTGACCCTGGTGCGCATCACCAGCGAACAGGACGTCGCCGACGTGCTGGCCGACCCGGCCCTGCAGGCCGCCCCCAAGTTTGTGCTGGGCGGCGGCAGCAACATCGTGATCACCGGCGACGTCAAATCGGTGGTGCTCAAGGTCGAGCTCAAGGGCAAAAAGCTGGTCGGCGAAACCGCCAAAGCCTGGATTGTCGAGGCCGGCGCCGGCGAAACCTGGCACGACATCGTGAGCTGGACCCTGCAAATGGGTTACCCGGGGCTGGAAAACCTGGCTCTGATCCCCGGCACCGTGGGCGGCGCGCCGGTGCAAAACATAGGTGCTTACGGGGTCGAGCTGCAAGACCGCTTTGAATCGCTGGACGCGGTGGATCTGACGACCGGGCAAAGCTTCACCCTGGATGCCGCGCAATGTGCGTTTGGCTACCGCGATTCGGTGTTCAAACACAGCAGCACCGGTGCCAACGGTTTTGGTCTGGCCGGTAAGGCCTTGATCACCCGTGTGCGTTTTGCCCTGCCGAAAGCCTGGAAAGCCGTGCTGGGTTATGCCGATCTTGAGAAAAAGATGACCCAGACCGCGTGTACCGAGCCTGACGCGCTACAAATTTATGAGTGGATTTGCGAGATTCGCAAGGCCAAGCTGCCCGACCCGCAAGTCATAGGCAATGCCGGCAGCTTTTTCAAGAACCCCACGGTCTCACCCGAGCAATGCGCCGACATCATCCAGCGTGAGCCCAAAATTGTGCATTACCAATTGGCCGACGGCTCGGTCAAACTCGCCGCCGGCTGGCTCATAGACGCCTGCGGCTGGAAGGGCAAAAGCATAGGCAACGCCGGTGTGTACGAGCGGCAGGCGCTGGTGCTGGTCAACCGCGGCGGCCGTGACAACCCGGTGACGGGCGGCGAGGTGATGACCCTGGCCAAGGCGATCCAGACCAGTGTGTACGAGCGTTTCGGCATCCTGCTGGAGCCGGAGCCGGTGGTGGTGTGAGCCCCTGAAAGCCCCGCGCCCATGAAAAAGCCACCTCGGGGTGGCTTCTTTTTTGATAGCTGCCAGCGCTTATTGCATAAGGGCTGGCGGCCTATTTGGCTTGAAATTACGACTTGTCGTCGCTGCCCAGCTGGGCCAGCGCCGCATTGCCGCCCAGCGACAGCAGGCCGGCCTTGGCGTAAATGCCCAGCTTGGCGCGTGTATCCACGATGTCCAGGTTGCGCATGGTCAGCTGGCCGATGCGGTCCAGCGGCGAGAATGGCGCGTCTTCGACCTTTTCCATCGACAGGCGCTCAGGGTGGTAGGTCAGGTTGGGCGACTCGGTGTTGAGCAGCGAGTAGTCGTTGCCGCGGCGCAGCTCCAGCGTGACGGTGCCGGTGACGGCGCGTGCCACCCAACGCTGGGCGGTTTCGCGCAGCATGATGGCCTGCGGGTCGAACCAGCGGCCCTGATAGAGCAGGCGGCCCAATTTCAGGCCATTCATGCGGTACTGCTCGATGGTGTCTTCGTTGTGGATGCCGGTCACCAGGCGTTCGTAGGCGATGTGCAGCAGCGCCAGGCCGGGGGCTTCGTAGATGCCGCGGCTCTTGGCTTCGATGATGCGGTTTTCGATCTGGTCGCTCATGCCCAGGCCGTGGCGGCCGCCAATGCGGTTGGCTTCCAGGATCAGTGCCACCGGGTCGCTGAACTCGACGCCGTTCAGCGCCACGGGCTGGCCTTCTTCAAAACGCACCGAGACTTCCTCGGCCTTGACGGCGACTTCTTCCTTCCAGAACGCCACGCCCATGATGGGGTTGACGATGCGGATGCCGCTGTTCAGGAACTCCAGGTCTTTCGCCTCGTGCGTGGCGCCCAGCATGTTGGAGTCGGTCGAGTAGGCTTTCTCGGCGCTCATCTTGTAGCCAAAGCCATGCTGCGTCATGAAGGCCGACATTTCGGCGCGGCCGCCCAGCTCGTCGATGAACAGCTGATCCAGCCAGGGCTTGTAGATCTTGAGCGCGGGGTTGGTCAGCAGGCCGTAGCGGTAAAAGCGCTCGATGTCGTTGCCCTTGAAGGTCGAGCCGTCGCCCCAGATGTGGACGTCGTCTTCCTTCATCGCGGCCACCAGCATGGTGCCGGTGACGGCACGGCCCAGCGGCGTGGTGTTGAAGTAGGTGATGCCGCCGGTGCTGATGTGGAAGGCGCCGGCCTGCAGCGCGGCAATGCCTTCGTTGGCCAACTGCGTGCGGCAGTCGATCAGGCGGGCTTTTCAGCGCCGTATTCCATCGCCTTGCGCGGAATTTCGTCGTAGTCGGGCTCGTCGGGCTGGCCCAGGTTGGCGGTGTAGGCGTAGGGCGTGGCGCCCTTGAGTTTCATCCAGTGCAGGGCTGCGCTGGTATCAAGACCGCCGGAAAAGGCGATGCCGACTTTTTGGCCGATGGGAAGGTTCTGGAGAATGGTGCTCATGGCGGGTGTCCTGGAATCAACCGAAGTGGCAGATGTAGTGGTAGGCCTGTTCGACCCGGATGTCGAAGCTGGAGTTGCCCGGCACGCTGAATTTTTCACCGGGTGTCGACTTGACCCAGGCATCGCTGCCGGCGAGTTTGTACTCGCAGGCGCCGGCCACACATTCCATGATCTCGGGTGCACCGGTGTTGAAGGTCAGCGTCGCGGGCAGCACCACACCAACGGATTTTTTGGTGCCATCAGCCAGGGTGATGCCGTGGCTCACACATTTGCCGTCGAAATACACATTGGCTTGGGTGGTGACGCTGATGTTGGCGATTTGTTCGGTAGTCATGAAAGGTTTGAAAAAAATCAAAAAAGCGCCGGGCTGATGGCGGGTGGGTGCGAAACCCCTGATTTTCAGGCACCCCGGCCCCTGGCGGGCGGCGCCCGGGCGCGGGCAGGGCGCCTGCCGGACCCCGTGACCTGAATCCAACGGCCTGTTTTCGGCGTATGACTAATACAGCACAATGGGCGGCATGAATGAAGAAAGCCCGGATTTCGAACTGATCGCACTGCTTGAGCGCGTGGCCCGGGCCGACGAATCGGCACTCAAAGAGCTGTACGGCCTGACCTCGTCCAAGTTGTATGGCGTGGCGGTGCGTGTGGTGAGCAACCGGAACTGGGCCGAGGACGTGTTGCAGGAGGCTTTCCTCAACATCTGGCGCGTGGCGGGTGACTATAAGGCGTCCTTGTCGCCGCCCATGGCCTGGATGTGTTTGATTGTGCGCAGCCGGGGACTGGATTTTCTGCGGCGCCGGACCACGGGGCGGGCCGATGCGGCGTTGGAACTGGATGACGTGATGTCCGAGACGGTGGAGGGCGATTCGCCCAACCCGATGGACACGGCGCTGGCGGGTGAGCAGGCCTGGGCCTTGCACCAGTGTTTGGGCCAGTTGGAGAACAAGCAGCGCGAAGTGGTGAGTCTGGCGTATTTGCGGGACCTGAGCCATGGGGAGTTGGCCGAGCAGCTCAAGCTGCCGCTGGGAACCGTGAAGACCTGGATACGGCGTGGCCTGGAGCAGTTGCGTGCCTGCATGGCCCGGTTTGCCTGAATTGGATGTATGTATTTTTGGTTTTTTCCGTCCGCTGGGCAGGAAAAAGCCTGAAAAAGGTAGTGTATGAATTTGACCGGAAACCCTTCGCTGATCGAGCAACTGGCCGCCAGTTATGCGCTGGGCACCTTGCGCGGGGGGGCGCGCCGCCGTTTTGAAGCGCTGGCGCGTAGCCACGCGCCGGTGCGGGCCGCGGCGCTGATCTGGCAGGGCCGGATGGCGTCGGTGGGCGAGCTGCAGCCGCAGATTGCGCCCAGCCCGGCGGTCTGGAAGCGAATTGAAAACCTGGTCCATGCCGACCAGGAAGCCAAGGCCATGCTGGCCGCGCGGCAGGTGCCTGCGGCGGTTTCCGCTGGCGGCTGGTGGGCCAGTCTCGGTTTGTGGCGCGGCGCTAGCGCCGCCGGGGCCATGGCGGCGGTGCTGGCCGTGGTGGTCGGCCTGAATCTGAACACCACGCTCAATGGCCAGGTCCGAGAGCTCAGCGCCAAACTGGCGGCGACACCGGAGATCCAGTATGTGGCCGTGCTGGCCGACGACAAGTCGGCGCCCAACATGTTGGTGACCTTTGACCCCAAACATAACCAGTTGCAGCTCAAACGTGTAGGCGCTTTCCAGGTTGGGCCGGATCAGTCGCTGGAGTTGTGGGCCTTGCCGCAGACCGGGGGGCCTAAGTCCCTGGGTGTGCTGGGTGAGGGCGCGGTGATCCGCCTGCCGGCGGCCAGCGAGGCCGTGAACAATGTGCCCACGCTGGCCATCAGCCTGGAGCCCAAAGGCGGTGCTCCGGCAGGCGGCGGTCCGACCGGGCCGGTGTTGTTCAAGGGTGCGCTGATTCCTATGAACTTGTAAACGTATCAGGGCTGGGTCGCCAGCAGCAAGTCAAAAGGGCTGAAGGGCTGCATTTGCAGCCCTTCAGCCCTTTTCAGGTTCCGGCGGAATCTGGAGGCTTAACGCCAGTGACCGTGACCGCCGTGGCCATAACCATAACCGCGGCTGTAGCCAAAATTCAGCGACACGCCGAGAGGTGAGTAATACGGCCCCGGGTAGTAGCTCGGGTAAACCGCGACTGGCGCGACGTAGGTGGGCTGGGCATACACCGGCTGGCCGTAGACGGGTTGGCTATAGACGGGCTGGGCCGGTTGCACATACGCCGGTTGCGCCGCAGCTTGGGGCTGCATCGCGCCTACCGGGCTGACCTGCAGCCGCACATAAGGGCCGGGGTCGTTGGCCATCTGGATGGTGTATTGCTTGTCGGCGTATTCGTAGACCACGTTGTAATGTGTGGTGCGGTTTTCATAGCTGGTCTGGGTGCCGCATTGCTGCACGTTTTGCACCTGGTTGCGCGGGCCTTCGATGTTGTTGCCCACCATGGCGCCGCCTACCAGGCCGATCATGGTGGCCACCGCGCGGCCACCACCGTTACCCACGGCATTGCCCATGGCGCCACCGGCCAGGGCGCCCATCACGGCACCGGCGCCGGAGTTGGGCGCCTGGGTGATCATGGGTTGTGTGGTGCACACCTGTTGCGGCACGCTGACTTGTTGCACCACCGGCGTGCTGGAAATGACACGCGCCAGGATGTCCATCGCGGAGGCGTTCAGGGCAAACAGGCCGGTCGCAGCGGCGACGGTTGACAAGACAAGTGATTTTTTCATGATGGATACTCCTTTTCAGCCTGCTGGAAGAACCCCCGCTCCGAGGGGTGACCGAAAACGACAGCTTCTGTTCAGTTTAATGAGTCAGAGCGGATTTGGTGGACACAAGTTCAGGTAAATCACTGTAAAGCTGGCGTGACAGCGGCTTTACAAAGCCATCCCAAGCCACGGTTAGCGCCGTTCTTCCCAGTTGTTGGCATCAAAACCGACCGTGGTTTCTGTGCCCCATTCCACCACCGGGCGTTTGATAACGCTGACGTGCTCCTGCATCACGGCCAGGGCGCTGGCCGCGTCCGTGGTGGCCGCCTGCAGGGCGGGGTCCAGTTTGCGCCAGGTTGCGCCCTTGCGGTTCAACAGTTTTTCCCAGCCGAGGGCATCTTCCCAGGCGGCCAGCTTGTGTGCGGGCACGCCCTGCTTCTTGAAATCGTGGAATTCGTAAGCCAGGTCGTGTTCGGCCAGCCAGGTGCGGGCTTTTTTGACGGTGTCGCAGTTGGGGATGCCGTAGAGGGTGATCATGGGTCAAATTTTGCCATGGTGACGCCGATTCTTGTGCAGGGCGGCAATATCGTGACCAGGGCCCGATACAGCTGGCTGGGGCTGATGGGTTTGTGCAGCAGCGGAATACCGCTGGCCATGGCCTCACGCAAGCGATCCGGCGCCGTGTCGCCGGTGATCAGCAGCGCGGGCAAGGCATGGCCCAGCAACTCGCGCAAGGCCGCAATAGCCTCGATGCCGGTGCGCTTTTCGCGCAGCCGGTAGTCGCTGATCACCAGGTCTGGCGCCTGCTTTTTCGCCAGTACGAGCGCTTCTTCAATGGATTCCGCCAGATCACATTCACAACCCCAGTCGCGCAGCAAATGGCGCATGGCCGTGCGCACGGTCTCGTCGTCATCAATGACCAGCACGCGGGCGCTGAGAACCCGCGGCTTGCCATGTTCTGTATTTGTTTGCTCTATGGGGGGTGTATCAGCGATAGGCAAAGCCAGCCTGAACACGCTGCCGCGATGCGGTGTTGATGTCAAGGAGAGTTCATGGCCCAAAGTGCGCGCCAGCCCGTCAGCGATGGCCAGACCCAGGCCCAGGCCCTTGTGGCGATCCCGTTCCGGATTGCCCAGCTGGTGGAACTCGCGGAACACCTCGCCTTGCTGCGATTGCTCAATGCCAATGCCTGTGTCCCAGACCTCCAGCACGGCCTGCTCGCCTCGTTTGCGGCAAGCCACCAGCAAGCCGCCTTGCCCGGTGTAGTTGATGGCATTCGAGACCAGGTTGCGCAAAATCAATTCAACCAGGGCCGGATCAGACCACACCACCAATGTGTTTTCCCGGGAGCGGTAAGTCAGGCCTTTGGCATCCGCTTGTGGTTCGAACTCCCGCTCTATCTTGTTGAGCAGCATTTGCAGCCGGAAGGCCTGCCATTGCGGCTCAATCACGCCGGCTTCAATGCGTGAAAAGTCGAGCAGGGTATTGAGCATCTCGGCCGACGCATGGCTGGCGCTGCCGACACAGGCCACCAATTCACGCTGGTGCGGGCTCAGTTCCGTGCGTGAAAGCACGTCCAGGAACAAGCCCTGGGCGTGAATCGGCTGGCGCAGGTCATGGCTGGCCGCCGCGAGGAACTTTGATTTGGCAATATTGCCTTGTTCGGCTTCGCGCCGGGCGCTTTCCGCCACCAGGGTTTTCTGGTGCAGTTTTCCCATCAACCCGGTATTTTCAAAACGCAGCTCGATCGTGGTGCGCGCAGCCCGGGCGCTGCTGCGTGCCTGGTCAAACAGGGACACAAGGTAGAGCAGGCAAACCAGGCCCAAGGCGTGGTAAGCCTCATCGTCCATCTGCCACAACTTCAATGCCACAAGGGACACCGCCGGAATCACAAAGGCAAAAAAAACAGGCAGTACCGCCGATTGTGTTGACACCGCGCCGCCCGCCATGCCGGCAATCACGGCCAGGGCCAGGATACGTTCTGCCAACGAGGCGGTGTCGAAGGTGATCCAGATCAGGGCGCCCCAGATCACACCTGAAGCAGCGCGCTGCGCGACGAGCGCCCAGGCGATAGAGCGTGCTTGCCTGTGCTGGATGTCCGGCAGGTGGGTGCGCGCATAGGCATAGGCGAGCAGGTTCGCCAGTATGGCTCCCGCGCACCATGTTCGCAGCGCCCAGGCATTGCTGTCGTCGGACAATAAAAAAAGCACCAGCAGGGCCAGCAGACAAATAGGGACGACCGTGCTCGCCACGTTGCCCAGCACCAATCGCAGTTGCTCCACCAGAATGCGGTTTTCCGCAAGTCGCAGCGGGTTACGCCCCATGGTGACACGCATCTCAGCCAATCAGCCCCTGCTGGCGCGCCTCAACCACCGCCTCGGCGCGACTGACCACCTGAAAGAACTCCAGGATGTCCTGCACATGCCGACGAACGGTGTTGTTCGAGAGTGCAAGCTGGCGCGCAATCAGTTTGTTCGAGAGCCCCTGGTGCAGCAGGTCCAGCACGTCACATTGGCGTGGCGTCAGGCGACGCTCGCCGAGTTTGTTGTCGGTCGTCGATGGCTCGGTCACGTGGCCGCCTAAAACCTGAAGAATGGCCTCCACGATTTTTTCAGCCGTTTCTGCCTTCGAGACAAAACCTGCAGCGCCGCGCTCCAGCGCCAGGCGCGCGGTCTGGGGCTCATCCAGCGAAGACAGCATCAAAACCGGCGTCAGTGGCCACTTGCGCTGGAGCAGCGCAATGCCTTCAATGCCGCTCAAACCGTTGAGTTTGATGTCCAGCAGGATCAGGTCCACCTTGTCCGACGGTCGGTTGCTTGCTTCGTGGATGGAGGCGGCTTCCAGGATGGTTGTGTCCGGCAGGGCCGCGCTGATCACCATGCTGAGCCCGGAGCGGAACATGGCGTGGTCGTCAATCAACAAAATACAAGGCGCAAGCATGGGCGTCATTGGAACACGACGATCCGGGTTTCATATGGTCCTTGAGGACCATATGAAACTTCTCTCAAGATTCATAGACTGCACACCAGTTTATGAACCAACCTAGGGAGAAAAGAATGACCTTTATCGATGCAGTGTCTACCTGTCTGAAAAAATATGCGGACTTCAATGGCCGCGCAAGCCGCTCGGAATACTGGTGGTTCGTGTTGTTCTTTACGCTGGTGCTGACCGCCGGCGCGTTTGTGCACGAATGGGGCGTGTTGGTTGCCCTGGCTGCACTTATTTTGCCGCTCACGGCCGCTGCAACCCGGCGTCTGCATGACACCAACCGCAGCGGCTGGTTTCAGTTGCTCAACCTGGTTCCGCTGGGTAATTTGTATGTGTTGTACCTCCAGGTCCAGGACGGCACGGCCATCAACAACCGGTACTGATGGCCGCACGTTTTTACGCTGCGTGAAATCTACATCTCGCCGGCGAACAGGAGCTCTTGAGGCCATGAGCGCGTGGGGGACAGCGTTCCGCACAACGGCCAGTCGCGTCTTTTTAATTTTTCTGACAAGAGCGCCTGCCAGCAGGACTTGAACCTTGTTTTTGACGGCGCGGCGCGGGGTGTTGGCAAGGCTGAAAGCGGTCACACCCCGGGACGGACTGGCCGGCATGGGCCGGGAGGGCGTCCCAGGGCAGAGTCCTGAATTTCGGCAAGGATGGCCGGTGCGCTGAGGCCTGAAGATACCGGACGCGCTGTCAGGTTGTCAGGCTGGGGCGACAATACCGGCCTGTATGAACAATCCTCAAACCCTTGACGACTGGCTCGCCTACTGCGAGCACCTGCACCCGACCACCATAGACCTCGGGCTGGCCCGGGTCCAGGGCGTGGCCCGCGAGATGGGGCTGCACTTTGACTGCCCGGTGATCACCGTGGCCGGCACCAACGGCAAAGGTTCGAGCTGCGCCATGCTGGAGGCGATTTTGTCGCAGGCCGGTTACCGCACCGGGGTGTACACCTCGCCGCACATGGTTCATTTTGAAGAGCGTTGCCGCGTCCGTGGTGAGATCGTGCAGGCCGATGCGCTGCTGCCGCATTTCGCCCGGGTCGAAGCCTTGCGTGGCCAGACTTCGCTGACTTATTTCGAGTTCACCATGCTGGCCATTTTCAGCCTGCTGGCCGAAGCCAAGCTGGACGTGGTGATCCTTGAGGTCGGTGTCGGCGGGCGGCTGGACTCGGTCAACATCATTGATACCGACTGCGCGCTGATCACCAGCATAGATATTGATCACACCGAGCTGCTGGGCAAAGACCGCGAGGCCATAGGGCGCGAAAAAGCCGGCATCATGCGCGCTGGCAAGCCGGTGGTGGTCGGCGACCCGGTGCCGCCGCAAAGCGTGCTGGACCACGCGGCCGAAGTGGGTGCTGACCTGTGGCGCTTTGGCCAGGACTTCAATTTTTCCGGCGACAAGCTGCAATGGGCCTGGGCCGGCCGCGGTCGGCGTTATGCCGGCCTGGCTTACCCGGCCTTGCGCGGCGCCAACCAGTTGCTTAATGCCTCGGGTGTGCTGGCGGCGCTGACCGCCTTGCGGGATCGCCTGCCGGTCACGGCGCAGGCGGTGCGTAACGGCCTGGGCATGGTCGAGTTGCCGGGTCGTTTCCAGATCATTTCCGGCCAGCCGACCCTGGTGCTGGACGTGGCGCACAACCCGCATTCGGTGGCGGCGCTGGCCGAAAACCTGGACGCCATGGCTTATTACCCCTGCACCCACGCGGTGTTTGGCGCCATGGCCGACAAGGACCTGGCCGCCATGCTGGGGCGTGTCGCTCCACTGGTGGACCGTTGGTATTTCACCGATTTGCCCACCCCGCGGGCGGCCAGCGGCGCGGATCTGATGGCGCGCTGGCAGGCCTTGAACACCCGTGCGGATGTCAGCGCCAGCGTGTTTGCCGACCCGGTGCTGGCCCTGCAGGCGGCCATCGCCGCCGCAGACCCCGCTGATAGAATTGTCGTGTTCGGATCGTTCTACACGGTGGGAAGTATTTTGAAAGAGGGTTTGCCCCGTCTTTTTGCTCCGCACGCCGCGCCTGAGCGCCCCGCTTCATCATCAACCGATACCTAACGGACACCGTCACCACCATGCCGTTTTTCAACTTTCGTCGGGGCCAGCCATCTCCCGCTGCGGCCAAGTCGGCTGCCCAAAGCGAAAGCGTGGACGTGATACGCAAACGTGCCAAACACCGCCTGATCGGGGCGGTGGTGCTGGTGCTGGCGGGTGTGGTGGGTTTCCCGCTGCTGTTCGACACCCAGCCCCGGCCGGTGGCGGTTGATATTTCGATTGAAATACCCGGCAAAAACACCGTCAAACCGCTGGTGATGCCGGCTCCGGCCGCCGCGCCAGCGGCGACGGCAGTCGTCAGCCCCCCTGTCGCCAGCAGTGCCCAGGTGGCCGCGCCATCCAGCCTCACGCCCCGCGAAGAAATAATTACAGAAAAAAGGGCTGAAGCCCCCGTAGCGACTGCGCAAGCAGCTATCAAAAACGAAGCGAAGCCTGAGCCCAGGCCGGAGCCCAAGGTCGTCGCCAAGGCCCCGGTGTCCAGTGAGGACGGCGCGCGCGCCAGGGCCCTGCTGGAAGGCAAGCCGGTCGCCCCGGCGCCTGCCGCCAAGGCGGTCGAGGTCGAAGGGCGGCTGGTGGTGCAGGTGGGCGCTTTTGCCGATGCCGGCAAGGCGAACGAAGTGCGCCAGAAGCTGGAGCGCGCCGGCCTGAAAACCTACACCCAGGTGGCTGACACCAAAGACGGCAAACGCATCCGGGTCCGGGTTGGGCCGTTTGCCAGCAAGGCGGATGCGGACAAAGCCGCCGGCAAGATCAAGGGCCTTGATTTGCCGGCCGCCATCCTGACTTTGTAGGACTGGTCACGCGTGGAAGTTGCTGATGGGGCTTTTTTGGGGGTGTTGGCGGTTTCCCTGGTGATAGGCGCGTGGCGGGGCCTGGTGTTCGAGATCCTGTCCGTTGTCGGTTGGGCCTTGTCGTTTTACCTGGCGCAGTGGTTTGCGCCCGACCTGGCCACGGTGTTGCCGCTGCAAAGTGCGTCGGAGCCGGTGCGGTATGCGGCGGCCTTTGTGCTGATTTTTATCGTCGCTGTGTTTGTGGCGGGCCTGCTGGCCGTGTTGCTTAAAAAACTGGTCGAAGCCATCGGTTTGCGGCCGGCGGATCGCACCCTGGGCGCGGCGTTTGGCCTGCTGCGCGGAATGATCTTGTTGCTGGCGGTGACCGTGGTGATCAACATGACGGCTTTCAAAACCAGCGAGTGGTGGTTGGCGTCCCGGGGTGCCGAGCTGTTGACCTCGGCGCTCACAGGCTTGAAGCCGGTCCTGCCCGAGCAGTTTGCCAAGTATTTGAACTAAATTAATCCATGAACGGAAACATATGTGCGGAATAGTTGGTGTTGTCAGCAACGCCCCGGTGAACCAGCTGATTTATGACGGACTGCTCCTGCTGCAGCACCGCGGTCAGGATGCGGCCGGCATCGTCACCCAGCAGGGCCGCAAGTTCTTCATGCACAAGGCCAAAGGCATGGTGCGCGACGTGTTTCGCACCCGCAACATGCGCGCCTTGCCGGGTAACGTCGGGCTGGGTCAGGTGCGTTACCCGACGGCTGGCAACGCCTTCAGCGAAGACGAGGCCCAGCCTTTTTACGTCAACGCGCCGTTTGGCCTGGTGCTTTCGCACAATGGCAACCTGACCAATGCGGCCGAACTCAAGGCCGAGTTGTTCAACACCGACCACCGCCACATCAACACCGACAGTGACTCGGAAGTCTTGCTCAATGTGCTGGCGCATGAGCTGGAAAAAACCACACGCGGCCTGCCCCTCAATCCGGTGGACGTGTTTGCCGCCGTGCGCGGTGTGCACAAACGAGTCAAGGGTTCTTACGCCGTGGTGGCGCTGATTGCCGGTCACGGCCTGCTGGCGTTTCGCGATCCGTTTGGTATTCGTCCCTTGTGCCTGGGCCGCGGCCAGAACGACAGCGGCAGCACCGTGATGGTGGCCAGCGAATCGGTGGCGCTGGAAGGTACCTCGCACCAGTTCGAGCGTGACATCATGCCGGGCGAAGCCGTGTTTGTCGATTTGCAAGGCGTGGTCCATGCTGAGCAGTGCGCCGAAAATCCGCAGCTCAAGCCCTGTATTTTTGAATTTGTGTATCTGGCGCGCCCCGACTCCGTGCTGGACGGCATCTCGGTCTACCAGGCCCGTCTGAACCTCGGTGAAACCTTGGCCAAACGTGTGGTGTCCACCGTGCCGCCGAATGAAATCGACGTGATCATCCCGATTCCCGAGTCCAGCCGCCCCAGCGCCACGCAACTGGCCCATCTGCTGGGCATTCCCTACCGCGAAGGTTTTGTGAAAAACCGCTACGTCGGCCGCACTTTCATCATGCCGGGCCAGGGCGTGCGTAAAAAATCGGTACGTCAGAAACTCAATGTGATCGCCAGCGAGTTCAAGGGCCGCAACGTGATGTTGGTGGACGACTCCATCGTGCGCGGCACGACCTCGCGCGAAATTGTGCAGATGGCGCGTGACGCCGGCGCCAAGAAGGTGTACCTCGCCAGCGCCGCGCCGCCTGTGCGTTATCCCAATGTCTACGGCATCGACATGCCCACCGCAGCCGAGCTGGTGGCGCACGACCGCACGGTGGAAGAAATCCGTGTGGCGATTGGTTGCGACGCGCTGATTTACCAGGACGTCGAAGGCATGAAACGCGCGATTGGCTCGCTCAACACCAAACTCGACGGCTTCGATGCCTCGTGTTTTGACGGCGTTTATATCACCGGTGACATCACACCGGAAAGCATTGCCAAGATGAATGAACAACGGGTCGACAGCAGCGAAGAAGGCGGGGTGGATGTCTCGCGTCTGGCGTTGCCCAACCCGCAAGAGGTTTAACGTGAGCGTCCAAAAATTACCTGACAACCTGCACCGCGATACGCTGGCGGTGCGTGTGGGGCTGGAGCGCAGCCAATATGGCGAAAACTCCGAGGCGCTGTATCTGACCAGTGGTTTTGTACAGCCGGATGCCGAAACCTCGGCGCGCCGCTTTGCCGGGACCGAAGAAGGTTTTACCTACTCCCGTACCTCGAACCCAACCGTGAGCAGTTTCGAGCAGCGGCTGGCCGCGCTGGAAGGCACGGAAGCCGCCATTGCTGCGTCCAGCGGCATGGGCGCCATCCTGATGATGGGTATGGGCCTGCTCAAGGCGGGTGACCATGTGGTGTGTTCGCAGTCGGTGTTCGGCTCCACGCTGAACCTGTTCGGCAAGGAGTTCGCCAAGTTCGGCGTTGAAAGCAGTTTTGTGTCGCAGACTGATCTGGCGCAATGGCGTGCGGCCATGCGGCCCAACACCAAGCTCCTGTTTGCCGAAACCCCGACCAATCCCTTGACCGAGGTCTGCGACATACGCGCGCTGGCCGACATCGCCCATGCGGGTGGTGCTTTGCTGGCCGTGGACAATTGTTTCTGCTCGCCGGCCCTGCAGCGGCCGACCGAACTGGGTGCCGATCTGGTGATCCATTCGGGCACCAAATACCTGGACGGGCAGGGCCGCGTCATGGCCGGTGCGATTTGCGGGCCGTCCAAGCTGATCGTTGATGTATTCGGCCCCATCGTGCGTACCGCCGGCATGGTGCTGGCGCCGTTTAATGCCTGGGTTGTGCTCAAGGGCATGGAAACACTGCGTATCCGTATGCAGGCCCAAAGCGCCAGCGCGCTGGCCATTGCGCAATGGCTGGAAGCCCATCCCGCGGTGGCCCGTGTCTATTACCCGGGTCTGGCATCGCATCCCCAGCACGAACTGGCCATGCGCCAGCAGTCTGGCCTGGGCGGCGCCGTGGTGTCTTTTGATGTGCGCGGCAGCGACCCCGAAACCTTGCGCGCCAACGCCTTTCACGTGATCAACAGCACGCAGGTGGTGAGTATTGCCACCAACCTGGGCGACACCAAGTCCATCATCACCCACCCGGGCACCACCTCCCATGGCCGGCTCACCGAAGCGCAGCGCCAGGCGGCCGGCATCGGCCAGGGCCTGATCCGATTTGCGGTCGGGCTGGAACATATTGACGATTTGAAAGCCGACCTCGCACGGGGTCTTGAAACGCTGGCATGACACAAAAAACACGTACCCGGTTTGCCCCTTCCCCCACGGGCTTCATCCACCTCGGCAACATCCGCTCCGCACTCTATCCCTGGGCCTTTGCGCGGGCCACGGGTGGCGACTTCATCTTGCGCATCGAAGACACCGACGTGGAGCGCTCCAGCCAGGAAGCCGTCGATGTGATCATCGAAGGCATGCGCTGGCTGGGTCTGAACTACGACGAAGGCCCGATCTACCAGATGCAGCGCATGGAGCGCTACAAGGCCGTGCTGGCCGAGTTGCAGGCCGCTGGCCATGTCTACCCCTGCTACATGAGCATGGCGGAACTGGACGCGCTGCGTGAACAACAAATGGCCAACAAGGAAAAGCCGCGTTACGACGGCACCTGGCGGCCAGCGCCCGGCAAAACCTTGCCGCCGGTTCCCGCGGGTGTGTTGCCCGTGCTGCGTTTCATGAACCCGCAGGGTGGCAGCGTGGTCTGGGACGACAAGGTCAAGGGCCGCATTGAAATCAGCAACGACGAACTCGACGACCTCGTGATTGCGCGTCCTGATGGCACGCCGACCTACAACTTCTGCGTGGTGGTCGACGACATGGACATGGCCATCACGCATGTGATCCGTGGCGACGACCATGTGAACAACACGCCGCGCCAGATCAACATCTTCCGCGCTCTGGGCAAAGAGGTGCCTGTGTACGCCCACCTGCCCACGGTGCTGAATGAGTTGGGCGAGAAGATGAGCAAGCGCAATGGCGCCAAGGCGGTCACGCAGTACGCCGTGGAAGGTTATTTGCCCGATGCGATGGTGAACTACCTGGCGCGCCTCGGATGGAGCCATGGCGACGACGAAATCTTTAGCCGTGAGCAATTCCTGCAGTGGTTCAACCTCGATCACCTCGGTAAAAGCGCGGCGCAGTTCGACGAGGCCAAGCTGCGTTGGGTCAATGCCCAGCATCTCAAAGCCATGGCTGACGAGAAGCTGGCCGAAGCGGTGCAGCCTTTCCTCAATGCGCAAACCCTGGCCGGCCTGGATGCGGCGCGCCGCGTGTCGGCCTGTGCTTTGCTGAAAGACCGCTGCAGCACGCTGGTGGAACTGGCTGAATGGATGGCGGTCCTGGTCAGCGAAGAGCCGGTCAGCGCGGAAGACATCCAGGCGCATGTGCCGGCCGATGCCGCGCCCGCCGTGAGCAAGCTCGCCGAACTGCTGGCCGATTGTGAGTGGAGCAAGGCCGCGATTGCCGCTGTGATCAAACAGGTGCTGGCAGAGACCGGTTTGAAGATGCCGCAACTGGCCATGCCTGTACGTGTCCTGGTGGCCGGACGCCAGCAAACGCCGTCGCTGGATGCCTTCCTGGCTTTGATGGACAGGAAAAATGTGATCAAAAAATTAGGGCACTTGAAAAGCGTGTGATTTTCGCGCTATAATTTGAAGCTCGACAACTGCAAGACATCTTGTAGTTAATAAGGGGGTATAGCTCAGCTGGGAGAGCGCTTGCATGGCATGCAAGAGGTCATCGGTTCGATCCCGTTTACCTCCACCATTAAATGTCGAGAAGATTTTTTAGCAGGAATTAAAAAGCCTGCATCGGAAGTTCCAAGGTTTAGACCCCATCGTCTAGAGGCCTAGGACACTACCCTTTCACGGTAGGTACCGGGGTTCGAATCCCCGTGGGGTCGCCAGAATTCTTCACAGCAATGTGATGAGCAAGGCACAAGTCGGTAACAGCAGGCTCGCAAGAGCAGGCGACTTGGCTCGAAAGAGCGAAAGCGTTACCGCTACCAGGAGTGGTAGTTCAGTTGGTTAGAATACCGGCCTGTCACGCCGGGGGTCGCGGGTTCGAGTCCCGTCCACTCCGCCAGATAAAAGCCCTTGTAGCTCAATGAGTTACGAGGGCTTTCCTCTTTCTGGTATGCCTAAAAATTAAGCTACTTCATGCCCCATATTCCAAAGTTTGGAATACTGCTCATTTTGCAGGGGTCGCAGTCCGGGTCCTGCGGCGGTCGTAAACCTGCTCAATCATCCGTTTGTTTGTGTGCATCGTGGCATCCATCACGTCGGCGTGGCCTTGCTCCATCTTGTCCGTGACACCCTTGGGGCGGCAGTCTTGCAGGCTGAACGGTGTGAATTCGATCTTTCGCACTTCGGCACGCTTCACACATTCGGCCATGAGGTAGCTCAGCATCTTTTTCCAGCCGCCCTTTGTGTACCGCTGGCCGCTGAGATTGCCGAAAACATAGAACGTGCCTGCGAGCTGGTTGCGCTTAATTGCCAAGGCCTCGTTAATCGTGGCGAGCAATTCCGGGCTCCGCTCAATTAGGCCGGTGACCTTCACCTGGCCAGCCTGCCGCTTTGCCGCGTTCCAAACAATGCCCTCGTCAGTGATCTGTGGTCGCGTCAGCGCGCGGACCTCAACGGATCGTTTCAGGCAGAGCCAGGCAGTCCGCAGCGCGAGCGCGACAATTAGGCGTGTGCTGCCCAACTCGCGGCCGACTTCAACGGCCAGTGCCATCTCTGCATCGGTCACTAGCCGCGCGGTCACGCGTGTTTTCAGCTTGTCGAGGTCGGCGAACGGGTTGGTTTTGAGCATGTCGATGCGGATGCCGTACTCAAAAATGGTCCGCATGAGCGAGATTTCTTTGTTGCCTTTGGCGGCGCGCGGCCGGGGGTTGCCGTTTTTGTCCTTGGCGAGCAGGCAGGCATCGAGGTACGCATAAGCGCGTGAACTCGCGTGATGCCGGATGTACCTGTTGCAACGGAGGCTCACGTTGGAGAAATTTCGTTCTGCGCTGAGAATGAATTTAGGCGCACTTCCGCGCTGGAAAACACTTAACTTGGATTGCTTCAAATGAACAATAGATCTGAACAACTGCAGCCGGTCGTCCTTACGCGCAACAGGATGAGTACGGAGCTGACTGAGCTGCAATTGCAGGAAGCTAAAAAGCTGGCGGCAAGCCTAGGCTGTGTTGAGGCCGATCGGGAGTACCCGCAAGTTGTCGCATCGTTGATGCAAGCCCTGGCCATCAATTTCTCAGCGCTGCAAATTAGCAAGTAGTCGGGTGCTCAATTGGCGACCGAGCGAACCCGGGCCTCCCATCATCTGCAGTGGCAGAGACACCTGAGCGCGCTGATAAGCGAGCGGGAGAGCTGGCAGCAATCGCTGACCGCCGAGGCATTGCCGGGGCTGCCTGCGAAGCAGCCTATGACGCGCTGAGCGCTAGCGGGCACAGTTCAAAAATTGTCTTTCCTTGACGATCTAAATTGGCGCAGATCAATCAGGCGATGAAGAGATGAGGCCAGCACCTTCTGACCTTCAGGGCGAAGGTGGAGTACATCAATGAAATGCTGGATCGGCACGGCATCCGGCAGGTCTTCACATGTCACTCGTTTGATGGTGCGGCACTGTTCCAGCGCGCTTCGTATGAGCGAGGTTGTGTCCCAGTTCCATCGGTACTTTTCGCAGTCGTAAATGGTGTAGCTCGTCGGTGCCGCGTAGGCAATCACGCGGTCAGCGATAGCGAACGAATCGCACGCAGGCAACAGGCTGGCAGGGTTTCTGGCATTCCAACTGATGGAATCGTTGACGTGTTCACACAGCCCCTGCTGCGTCACGCTGGCGAGGTTTCTACTTGAACGGCACCCAGTACGGCTCCGTTAAGTAATTCAGCACTTCAACCGCTATTAGGATGACGAAAGCCGGGCCAAAGAAAATTATCAAAAATCTTGCGATTATCTGGCCGAAGCGGTCTTTCGACTTATTGTTCATTTTGTTACCTGCCCCCTATCCGATGGATGCTACGTGGGTATTCTTGCCTGTCAATGGGGATTGACCACCTCGGACCACCTCGGACCAACTGGGTAGGCTGGCGAAGTAACGCCGAGACCAAAAAAATGGATCCCCATGGTTGTGTGGGAAGCCTTAGAGTGTGGAAATGTGCGCAAACTACCGCCCGGTCACCCAATCGGATCGGATGATGACTTTCTTCGGCGTCGAGCGCGCCAAAGACGAGCTGCCAATCGACGTCTGGCCGACCGGCCTGGCGCCCTTCATCAGGCTGGCCGAGCACGGCTCTGGCAATGTGCTGGTGGCCGAAGAAGGCCTGTTCGGCCTGCTGCCGGGCTTTCAGGTCGAAGTGGCGGCCGGCCGGCACACCTACAACGCTCGGTCGGAGACTGTGACCATAAAGCCCAGCTTCCGCGAGTCCTGGAAGAAGGGCTGGCGCTGCATTGTCCCTACAGAATCAATTTATGAGCCGAACTACGAGACCGGCGAGCGCGTGCGGTGGCATATTCAGCAATTTGGCGCTGTGCCAATGGGTATTGCCGGCATATACCGGGAGTGGACCAGCCCGACCGGGCAAAAGGTCATGACCTTCACCATGCTGACCATCAACGCCGACACGCACGCCATTTTCAAGCACCTGCACAAACCGCAGCTGGACAAAAAGACGAAGGCGCCGTTGCCGCCGGAGCTGCAGGACAAGCGCATGGTGGTGGTCCTGAACGAAGATGCCTATACCGCCTGGCTGGACGCCCCGGCCGAGGCCTCCGATCAGTTCCTTGTGCAATACCCCGCCGCACGCCTGTTGGCGACGGCCGAACCGAAAGAACCCAGTATTGATTGAAACCGTCTTCGAAACCGTCGTCATCAAGACCTGGATGATCCCCGGGCCGGATGGTGACGTTGCCAAACCGCGTTGGTTATCCAGCTACGCCGTTCAGGGCGCCCCCGCCGTCGTGATGCGCGGGAAGGGCGTAGATAGTCAGGAGGAGGCCGCGCTGCAAGCCGTGACCGTGGTTCAGACCTATCTTCCTAGAGGGTCGGGTTGAGAGTCTGGATCGATTCCTTTCAATACCAACTCCTGTCGAATTAGCTCGTCGTTGTCGTTGACGAAATTCATGTACATCAGCATGGGCTTCTTTCCATTTGACGACTCTCGCCAATCAATAGCCATTGTGCCGGTGGTCAGGGAGATGTTCGTTGAAATTCAAAAGGGTTTATCCCGACGAGTGTCGAACGAAGGAACTGCAATGATGTTTGGCCTGGGCTGGAAATGGCTTCTTGGGTGTGAGCAAAGAAAATGAACATGGGGGAAATATGAGTACTTATCTACTTAACAGGTCTATCCACCTATCGGAACAAAAAATGGTACGGCCTTCAACTAATGAACGTTTGCAACTGGCGAAATGGCTCCTTATCGGTGCTTGTGTCCTTCTAGCCTCATGTGTTTCGACTCCGCCTTCCATAATGCGTTTAGGTGACCAAGTGTTCGTAACGACATTTCCCCAGACGTCGGAGATTGCAGGCACTCAAAACAGAATCACCGTCCCTAAGGGCTTCATCACCGATTTGGCAAGTATTCCTCCTCTTCTCGAATCAATCGAATCGAAGAGCGGTCCAACCATGCAAGCTGGAATCCTGCATGACTTTCTATATTGGGACCAGACCTGCCTGAGGGAAGAGGCCGATGCAGCTTTGCTTCTTGAACTGGAAGATAGCGGCGTCCCAGAATGGAAACGTCGCGACATATACCTCGTAGTTAGTGGCGTTGGAAAATTTGCCTTCAAGAAGAACTCCGATGCTAAGGCAGCCGGCGAAACTAGATTTCTATCGAGCGACTATGTGGATAAGCTTCAAAAGACGATGGCTAAAGGCAATCCAACCCTGAAAGACATACAAAGCAAAGCTAGAGAACAAGGTGCTCTCATAACGTATTCCTACCCGAATCCAGCCACTTTGAAAGCGGCTTGTGCTGCTGCCTTAAAAGCCGTTACCAGTAGGTAAGCAACACACAGTAAAACCCTCGGGTGACTTATGTAGGGGGATGTTTTTGTGCATACGTCAGGTCGGATTGATTTACCTGTTTGTTGATGGCTTCATCCCCATTTCAAATTTTGAATTAAGCCTGCAGATCGTGCCCGCCTTGTTTTCAACTCACGGTTGATGACAATGCATGTTCACCAAAAAGTGTTGAATGCACGCGGCTATAAAAAATCTCGAAAATATTTTTCGCCAGGCGGCTGAGACTCTTGCCGGCGCGGACGCGCTGGTGGTCGCTGCGGGCGCAGGCATGGGGGTGGATTCCGGTTTGCCCGACTTTCGGGGCCAGACGGGTTTTTGGCAGGCCTATCCGGCGCTGGCTAAAGCCGATCTCCATTTTTCCGACATCGCCAGCCCGCGAACTTTTGCGCAAGACCCCGAGCTGGCTTGGGGGTTTTACGGCCACCGCCTGGCCTTGTACCGGCAGACGGTGCCGCATCCCGGTTTTGCGATCCTGCGTCTATGGGGGCAGAACATGCCGCTGGGTGTGCATGTGTTCACCAGCAATGTGGACGGGCAATTCCAGAAAGCGGGTTTCCCGGACGACCAGGTTCACGAATGTCATGGTTCGATCCACCATTTGCAATGCACCCGGGAATGCGGCTCCGGTGTGTGGTCGGCTGATGGTTTTGTACCGGAGGTGGACATCGACAACTGCCGTCTGTTGAATCCACCGCCGCATTGCCCCGCCTGTGGTGCTTTGGCCCGACCCAATGTGTTGATGTTCAACGACTGGAACTGGGTGTCCAGGCGCAGCGACGCCCAGGCCAGGCGCGAAGCTGCCTGGCTGGAGACCCTGACGGAAAACCGGGCGCGTGTGGTGGTGCTTGAGTTAGGCGCCGGCACTGCCATTCCGTCGGTGCGACGTTTCAGCCACAGAATCATTCATGAATTCGGTGGCCGTCTGGTGCGTATCAATCCCAGTGACGCCACCGTGCCCAGTGCTATGGACGTCGGTTTGGCGCTTGGTGCGCTGGAGGCTTTGCGCGGGATAGAGTCTTTCATGCTTGAGCAGTGAATGCCACCGAGCAAGGGCGAACGGTCACACGGCCGCCCAGATGCGCTGATTGAGTTTTGCAGTTTTGAGCTCGCAGCTCTCTGGCCCCACAATCAGCGCCATGCGCAAACATCTTTCTGAAACCACGGGTCCGCAGCGGCTGGTATACGGCCTGGTGGTGGGAGGGCTGGCCGCCTTGCTGCCGCTGCCCACGACCTGGCCGTTCCGCGCGCTGCTGGGCTGGTGCGTCGGGACCGCGGTTTACCTGGTGCTGGCCTGGTGGCTGGCGGAGGTGTTTGATTCCAAAGGTACACGTCGGCGTACGCAGGCGCAGGATGAACCCAGCGTGGTGCTTTTTTTGTTGATGGTGCTGGCGGTGTGGGCCAGTGTCGGCAGCATTGTGTTGTTGTTGCAGCAGGTCAAACAGCTGACCGGCGCCGAGCGGATCGGGCACATGGTGCTGGCCATGCTGGCGCTGGGATTGTCCTGGCTGTTTATCCACACAATTTTTGCGTTTCGTTATGCGCACCGTTATTACCACGAAGAAAAACGCAAGAAGCCCGATGGCGCTGGCCTGCAGTTTCCGAACCAGCCGGACCCGGATTACTTCGATTTTTTGTATTACGCGTTTGTGATCGGCATGACCTCGCAGGTGTCCGACGTGCAGGTGACCTCGCGTGAAATGCGGCGCCTGACCCTGGGCCACGGCATTTTGTCGTTTGCCTTCAACGTGTTGATCGTGGCGTTGACGATCAACGTGGTGGCTGGCTTTATCTAGCCTGCGGCGCTCACCGCCAAAAGTGCAAGGCTTCCAGCTTGAGCAAGCCGGTGGACAAGGCCGTGCCGCAGACAATCACCAGGGCGCAGGCCAGCATCCAGGGCGTGACACTTTCACCCAGGAACAGGGCGCCGTACAAGACCGCAAACACCGGCACCACAAACGTCACCGACAACGCGCGTTGCGGGCCGGCGTTTTCGATGAGTCGGAAAAACAGGATGTAAGCCAGCCCGGTGCACAAGACACCGACGGCCAGCAGCGCCAGCCAGGCCGAGCTGCCAGGCATCTGCGCCGGCCATAACCACGCGGCCGGCAGCGCCAGGCCCAGCGTCGCGCCGATCTGGCTGCCGGCGGCCGTGACCAACGGCGGCAGGCCGGACAGATAACGTTTGGTGTAACTCGCCGAGATGCCGTAACAAACACAGGCCAACAGGCAGGCCAGCACGGCCCAGCCCGGCGCCACACCGGAGGCGTCAGGCTTGAAGGTGGCTTTGTCCCAGGCCAGCATGGCCACGCCGGCAAAACCGACGACCAGGCCCAACATGCGCGAGGCCGTGGGTTTGTCCTTTAACCAGAACCAGGCCACCAGCGCGCCGAACATGGGCACGGTGGCATTGAGAATCGCCGACAAGCCGGTGGTGATGGACAGCAACGCAAACGAAAAACAGGCGAAGGGAATGCCGGAATTGAGCACACCTATGAAAAAAGTCCGGCGCCAGTTTTTTTTCAGCACCGGCCACAGGCCGCGCAGCCAGACGATGGGCAGCAGGAAAAGAGCCGCAATCGCGACCCGCACGGCGGCCGTCGGCAAGGGGCCAAACTCCACGGTGCTGATACGCATGAAGAGAAAGGACGAACCCCAGATGGCCGCCAGCGACACAAAGTCGATGGCCCAGTGCCGGGGCGTCGCGAGGCTGGCTGATGCGGTCAATGCACGGCCTCTTTCAAGACACCTTCGAGGGTGAGCAGTGCGGCCTTGCGGTCCAGGCCGCCGGCGTAACCGGTGAGCGCTCCCTTGGCACCCATCACGCGGTGGCAGGGCACGATGATGCTGACCGGATTACGGCCCACGGCTGCACCCACGGCGCGCACGGCGGCCGGTTTGCCGATACGGGCGCTGACCTCGCTGTAACTGGCGGTGCCGCCTTGCGGAATTTTCAGCAGCGCCTGCCAGACCGATTGCTGGAAGGCCGTGCCGTAGGCCAGGTCCAGCGGCACGTCAAATGCCGTGCGCTGGCCGGCGAAATATTCGCTGAGCTGCTGGCTGACTTTTTTCAGCACCGGATGATCCGGAACGGTGGGCCAGACCGCTGTGCGCCGTGAAGCGACAGGCGTGGGGGTTTTTTCTCCGCCAGTCGGGGCCGCGGAACCGGCTTCGCCGGGCCGCAGGCGTAGCGCCCCCTCGGGGGGCAGCGCAGTACGCGAAGCGACAAGCGTGGGGGGCCAGTTCAGGCGGCAGGTGTCGCTGGCCGTCAAACCACAGCCCGGCCAGGCCCTTGCTTGTGGCCGCGATGATGATGGTTCCCAGCGGGCTCTGGAAACGGGTCTGGACGATGGATGCATCGAATTTCATGGTGATCTCCTGAGAGTGTCGCTGATTGGCGGAAATGGCGTTGTCGCCGCTGCGGCTTGCCTTTTTGCCGGGTTCATGAAGGTTTTGGGGTTCTGGCCCTTGTGGACCGGGCGCGAGTAGCTATTGTTTTAGGAGCATCTGGCGCTGCGTCGGCAGGGGTTTGCATGGCGCCGCTACAGGCGCGTATGACCGCATAACTGCGCCAGGGCTTCCAGGCCAGCGAGGCCAGCTCGGCTTCCTTGGCCGGATTTTTCATCCCCTGTACACCCAGCGCCTTGTGCAGCGCCACGTCGCCGGCCGGAAAAGCGTCCGGCCAGCGCAGCGCCCGCATGGCGATGTATTGCGCCGTCCAGTCGCCGATGCCGGGCAGTTCCTTGAGTGCGGCAATGGTCGCATTGACGTCTGCGCCGCCATGCAACTGCAGGCGTTTTGAAGCCACGGCCTGGGCAATGCCGACAATCGCGGTCTGTCGCTGTTTGACAATGCCGAGTTGGCCCAGGGTATCGCCGCTGGCCTGGGCCAGCACGGCTGGTGCAGGAAACAGCCGCGTCAGTTCCGGCCATGGCGTTTCAATTGCCTCGCCGAGTTGGTCGACCATGCGTTGTGCCAGGGTGCGGGCCGCCGCCACCGTGATCTGCTGGCCCAACACGGCGCGCACCGCCAGCTCATAACCGTCCATGGCGCCGGGCACACGCAGGCCGTCGCCGCCCGGAAAGCTGCTGTGCAAGGTCTGGTTGATGGGTTGCGGATCGGCGTCCAGGTCCAGCATGGCGCGTAGCCGGCGTATCACCAGCGGCAAGACTTCGCGCAGCGAGTCGCTGACTTGCAGCACGACTTGCGTGCGGGTTTCGTCGAAGCTGGCCAGCAACCAGCCGGCGTGGACCTTGCCGCCGCTTTCAAGACGAAAAGTGCGTCCCATCCTTGCAGCACCTACGTCATCAGCTACAAATTCAATAGCGTTGATCTGACGTTTCTTGAAAAAACCTGTCATCGCCGCCACGTCGTAAGGCGGGCGGTAGCCGAGCTTGACGGTGATGCCCTGGCTGGCGGGCGTGGCGCCCTGGCGCCGCAACTGCGTCGGGTTCAAGCCGTAATGCTCGGCAAACGCGGCATTAAATCGCCGCACGCTGGCGTAACCGCTGATCAGTGCAACCTGCGTGATCGGCAAGGCGGTGTCGGCCAGCAACTGCTTGGCGGTCAGCAGGCGGCGTGTCTGCAGGTATTGCATGGGCGAGACACCGAACTGCGCCTCAAAAATTCGCCGCACGTGGCGGTCACTGACCCCCAGCTTGGCGGCCAGCAAGTCGACAGAAGGCGTGGCCTCACCCCATACCTCGGGTTCGTCGAGCAGGCGCGCCGCCTGGTGCGCCAGGATGTAAGACGCATCCTGGATGGACCACACGACCGAATGCGGCGCCAGTTCAGGCCGGCAGCGCAGGCAGGGCCTAAAGCCGGCGTTTTCAGCCTGGGCCGCGTGGCCGAAAAATCGGCAATTTTCGCGTTTGGGTGTCTTGACGCTGCAGACCGGGCGGCAATAAATGCCGGTGGAGGTCACACCGGTGAAAAACGAGCCGTCAAACCGCGCGTCCCGGGTCTTCAGCGCGAGGTAGCAGGCGTCGTCGGCGAGAGGGGCGTGGTCCGTTTTCATGACTTTCATGATACGCCGCAGCGCGGGTGTAACTAGCCGTTTTCGGACATGTTCATGCGGGCCCTGGCGCCTACAATCCGTGCAATTACAGCGACTCACGGAGAACCCAGCCCATGCAGCTTGACCCCTCGATTTTCAAGGCCTACGACATCCGCGGCGTCGTGCCTTCCACCGTCAATGAAGAGGTGGCCGAGGCCTTGGGCCGCGCTTTCGGCAGCGAAGCCCTGGTGCAGGGCGAACGCACGGTGGCCGTGGGGCGTGACGGCCGTTTGAGCGGGCAGTCGCTGAGCGCGGCGCTGATTCGCGGTCTGGTCGCCAGCGGCGTCGACGTGATCGATGTCGGCATGGTCACCACGCCCCTGCTTTATTTTGCGGCCAGCACCCTGGCCACCTCGGGCATACAGATCACCGGCAGCCACAACCCCAAGGATTACAACGGCTTCAAGATGGTGATGGCCGGACGTGCAATTTACGGCGACGATATCCAGGCCTTGCGCCGCCGGATGAGCGAAGAGAACTGGGTGGTGCCGGCGCGCAGCGGCAGCATACGCAACATCAATGTGCTGGCGCCTTACCGCGATCGCATCGTGTCTGACATCAAGCTCCAGCGCCCCATGAAAGCGGTGATCGATTCCGGCAACGGCATTGCCGGCGCCTCGGCCCCGGCCATTTTCCGCGCGCTGGGCTGCGAGGTGGTCGAGCTGTTCAGCGAGGTGGACGGCACCTTCCCCAATCACCACCCGGACCCGAGCAAGCCGGAAAACCTCAAGGACCTGATCACCGCGCTGCAGGCCGGCGATGCCGAACTGGGCCTGGCCTTTGACGGCGACGGCGACCGACTGGGCATCGTGACCCGCGAGGGCAACACGATTTACCCGGACCGCCAGATGATGCTGTTTGCGCGCGATGTCTTGTCGCGTGTGCCGGGCGGCACGATTGTGTTTGACGTCAAATGTTCGCAACGCCTGGCGCCCGAGATCGAAGCGGCCGGCGGCGTGCCGCTGATGTACAAAACCGGCCACTCGCTGATCAAGGCCAAGATGAAAGAGCTGGACTCCCCGCTGGGTGGCGAGATGAGCGGCCACATCTTTTTCAAGGAACGCTGGTTTGGGTTTGACGACGGCACCTATGCCGGCGCGCGCCTGCTGGAGATCTTGAGCAAGGTGGCCGATGTGGGGGCGTTGCTCAACGGCCTGCCCACCAGCTTCAGCACGCCCGAGCTCAATGTCGCCTGCAAAGAAGGTGAGCCGCACACGGTGGTGGCGGCGCTGATCAAGCTGGCCGCCTTCCCCGCGCCAGCCAAAATCTCGACGATTGACGGGGTGCGCGTGGACTGGCCGGACGGTTTTGGTTTGATACGTGCGTCCAACACCACGCCGGTGCTGGTGCTGCGTTTTGAAGGCCATACCCAGCAAGCGCTGGCGCGGATTGAAGCCGACATGCTCAAGCTGTTGCGCAGCGTCAAACCCGACGCGAGTTTTTCTGCTGCGGCGCATTGAGCCTTGCCAAGTCAGGTTGATGAAAATCCTTCTGGTCAAACTCTCGTCGCTGGGCGACGTGGTGCACACCTTGCCGGTGGTGCAGGACATTCTGGCGGCGCACCCCGGTGCGCAAATCGACTGGGTGGTGGAAAAATCCTTTGCGCCTTTGCTGATGCCGCTGTTGGGGACCGGCTTGCGCCGCGTCATTCCCTGCGAAATACGCCGCTGGCGCAAATCGTTTTGGACCGCGGCCACTCGTGCCGAATGGTGCGCCTTCAAACAAGAATTGCAAGCCGAGGCGTACGACGCGGTGATCGATCTGCAGGGTCTGACCAAGTCCGCCGTCGTGGCGCGGCTGGCCAGGCTCAGCGCTAGCGGCCGGCGTTACGCGCTGGCGAACCAGACCGAAGGGTCGGGCTACGAAGCGCCAACACGCTGGCTGGCCGACGTGGCGATTCCCATACAGCCGCACATTCATGCCGTGCAGCGTTCGCGCGAGTTGTGCGCGCGTGCGCTGGGCTACACGCTGCCACCGGCCCTGGACTATGGATTAAAAGCGGCTCTGGCCCAGGAGGGACGGGCGTCCTCAGCTCCTGAAACAATAGCGTTTGTGCACGGCACCTCGCGCGCCGACAAGCAGTGGCCGCTGGAAAACTGGGTCTCGCTGGGCCGGCAATTGAATGCGCTGGGTTACCACATCGCCTTGCCGCATGGCAATGCCGAGGAATTGGTGGTGAGCCAGTTGCTGGCCGCGGCGCTGGACGGCAAAAACCCCGGGACCCAAGCCGTGGTGTGGCCACGTTTGCCGCTGGATGCGTTGACGCGGGAACTGGCGCCATGCGCCGGTGTGATCGGCGTGGACAGCGGCCTGAGCCACATCGCCGTGGCGCTGGATCTGCCGCATGTGCAGATCTACAACTTCGACACCGCCTGGCGCACCGGGCCAGCTGGCGCCGTCCAGGCCGGCCATGAGGGCGGACGCCAGATCAGCGTGTATGCCCAGCCGACACCCAGCGTGCGGGCGGTCTGGGACGCCTGGCTCAGTTGCCAGTCGGCCGTGGCGGACCCGGGGACTGCGCTTTGATGGCCGCCGTGGCGCGCAAGCTTTACACCTGGTTGATGTGGGCGATACAGCCCTTGTTGCGGCGCAAGCTGGCGCGGCGTGGCCGGGTCGAAGCCGGTTACCTGGACGCCGTGGATGAACGTTTCGGCTTTTACACGCAGGCGCCCGAAGCCCAATCCGAGCTGGTGTGGTTGCACGCCGTGTCGCTGGGTGAAACCCGCACCGCCGGTATTTTGCTCAAGGCCTTGCGCGCGCAGTGGCCGGGGCTGCGGGTTTTGTTGACCCACGGCACCGCCACCGGGCGTGCCGAAGGCACCAGCCTGCTGCGCGCCGGCGACGTGCAGGTCTGGCAGCCCTGGGACAGTGACGCCGCGGTGGCGCGGTTTTTCAGCCACTTCCGGCCGCGCCTGGGTTTGCTGATGGAAACCGAGGTCTGGCCCAACACCGTGGCTGGCGCGCAGGCGCACAGTGTGCCGCTGGCCCTGGTCAACGCGCGTCTGTCCGAGAAGTCCTTGCGCCAGGCAATGCGTGTGGCGCTGCTGTCGCGTCCGGCGTTTGCGGCGCTGGCGGCGGTCTACGCGCAAAGCGACAGCGATGCGCAACGCCTGCGTGTATTGGGCGCGAACGTGCAGGGCGTGTTCGGCAACCTGAAGTTTGACGCCACGCCGGATCCCGCGCAGCAGGCGCAAGGCCGCGCCTGGCGCCTGGCGCTGGCCCGCCCGGTGCTGCTGCTGGCCAGTGCGCGCGAAGGTGAAGAAGACAGTTTTCTTAAGGAAATAAAGGCTCTGGCCCTGATGGGTCGGGCGCAATCAGCTACCAAATTCATAGCGTCTGAGGCGCCGCAGATTCTCATCGTGCCGCGCCACCCGCAGCGGTTTGACGAGGTCTGTGGCTTGATAGAACAACACGGCTTGTCGGTGTCGCGCCGCTCCAGCTGGAACGGCGTGCCGCAGGCCGCTGATGTCTGGCTCGGCGACTCGCTGGGCGAAATGGCGCTGTATTACGCGATGAGTGATGCGGCCTTGCTGGGCGGCAGCTTTGCGCCGCTGGGCGGCCAGAACCTCATCGAAGCGGCGGCCGGCGGCTGTCCTGTGATCATGGGCCCGCACACCTTCAACTTTGCCGAAGCGGCCGAGCTGGCTTTAGCCGCCGGTGCCGCGTACCGTGTGGCCGACATGGCGGAGGCCGTGCGCAGCGCCCAGGCCTTGCTGGCGGACCGGCCAGCGCAACAGGCGGCTGCCGCAGCCAGCCTGCAGTTTGCGGCGCAACACCGGGGCGCGGCCGCCAACACGGTCAAAGCCCTGGCCTCATTGTTGAAAGTCTGACGCTGTGGCCGAACCGCTGGTGAATCAATTTGGCGCCGATGTGCCCGAAGCCATTGCACGCATGATCGCCGCCGTGCACCCGGCCTTTGAGGCTGCTCGTTTCATGCGTGATGTCTTGCAGGGTTACGACGAACTGGCGCTGATGCCGCGCGGCAAACATATTGCGCGTGCCTTGTATCGGCATTTGCCGCAGGACTACACCCAGGCCATCCACATCCTGCTGGCCTCGCTGGACCAGCCGCATGGCCGGCCGGCCGGTCTCAGCATGGCCTCGTTTTTGTACCTGCCGCACACGATGTTTGTGGCCGAGTTTGGGTTGAACCATTTTGAAGCCTCGATGTTGGCGGAGTACCAGTTGACGCAACGTTTCACGGCCGAGTTCAGCATCCGGCCTTTTTTTCAGCAGCACGAAGCCGCCACGCTGGCGCGTTTCAAGCTCTGGGCCAGCGACCCGAATCCGCATGTGCGCCGCCTGGTGTCCGAAGGCAGCCGGCCGCGCCTGCCCTGGGCCAGCCGCCTGCCGGTCTTTCAGAAAAATCCCGCGCCTGTGCTGGCCCTGCTGGACTTGCTGAAAGACGATCCCGAACTGTATGTGCGGCGCTCGGTCGCCAACAACCTCAACGACATCGGCAAGGACCATCCGGAGCTGCTCGCAAAAACCGCGAAGCAATGGCTCAAGGGCGCGAGCGACGAGCGGCGCTGGATAGTCCAGCACGCGCTGCGTTCGGCCGTCAAACGCGGCGAGGCCGGCGCGCTGGCGGTGCTGGGTTTTGGCCAGAGCGCCAACGTGGAAGTCGGCAAAGCCAGCCTCACGCCGAAACGTGTGGTCATGGGTGAGAAAGTCAACATTGCCTTTGAGGTGAGCAACACCAGTGCCCAGCCGCAAGAAGTGCTGGTGGACTTTTGCATCCACTACGTCAAGGCGAATGGCAAGACCAGCGCCAAGGTCTTCAAGCTCAAGGTCTTGCGCCTAGCGCCGCGCGAAACTGTGCGCTTGAGCAAGACTGTCTCGACGGCGGAGATGACAACGCGCAAACACCATGCGGGCAAACACCGCGTCGATGTGTTGCTGAATGGGCAGGCGAGGGCGCTGGGGGCGTTTGAGTTGGCCTCTGTTGCGACGAAGTAAATACGCTCAAGGCCTGCCGGCACTTTTACATCTGCGTGTCACTTGGCCTTGAATTTCCAATTCCAGGTTCTGAAAGTTCATCGACATATGGGCCTCCCGGACTCAGTAAGACTTGGGCAAGCCAAGCACTTTTTCGGCGATGAAGCACAGAATCAGTTGAGGGCTCACGGGCGCCAGGCGGGGAATCCAGGACTCGCGTAGATAGCGCTCCACGTGGTACTCCTTGGCGTAACCCATGCCGCCGTGGGTGAAGATGGCGTTTTCGCAAGCGTGGTAGCAGGCTTCTGCGGCAAGGTACTTCGCGCTGTTGGCTTCGGCGGCGCATGGCAAATGCTGGTCATACAGCCACGCTGCCTTCTGGACCATCAAGTGAGCGGCTTCAAGCTCCATCCAGGATTTGGCCAGAGGGTGCTGGATGCCTTGGTTTTGACCAATCGGGCGACCAAACACTTCGCGCTCATTGGCATAACCTGCTGCGCGTTTTAATGCTGCACGACCCAAGCCCACGGCTTCGCTGGCGATCAGGATGCGCTCTGGGTTCAGACCATGCAAGATGTAGCTGAAGCCTTTGCCTTCTTCTCCCACACGGTCTTCCACGGGAATACGCAGACCGTCAATGAACACCTGGTTGGAGTCCACGCACTTGCGACCCAGCTTTTCAATTTCCCGGACTTCCACCTTGCTGCGATCCATGTCGGTGTAGAACAGGCTCAAACCTTCGGTGCCTTTGCATTCTTCGATAGGTGTGGTGCGAGCCAGCAGCAGGATCTTGTTGGCCACTTGGGCCGTGCTGATCCAGACCTTTTGCCCGTGCACGACATAGTGATCGCCGTCACGTACCGCACGCGTCTTGAGCTTCAAGGTGTTTAGCCCGGTATTGGGTTCGGTCACCGCGAAGCAGGCCCGGTCCGTGCCCGCAATCAGCGGCGGCAACCAGCGCTGCTTTTGTTCATCGGTGCCGAACACCACGACGGGGTGCAGGCCAAAAATATTCATGTGTACCGCAGAGGCGCCAGACAAACCGGCGCCAGTTGCAGAAATTGTGTGCATCATGAGCGCCGCTTCGCTGATGCCCAGGCCTGCGCCGCCATAGGCCTCGGGCATGGCGATGCCCAACCAGCCCGAAGAAGCCAGCGCATGGTGGAAATCATCAGGGAAGCCGCCTTCCTGGTCCTTGCGCAGCCAGTAGTCAGCATCGAATGGCGCACAGACACGCTCAATGGCATCGCGGATTTGTTCTTGATCAGGGGTCAATGCAAAGTTCATCGAGAGGCTCCGTTCGAAATGGCGTTGTCGGGGCGAATCACTTTGTCGGGCGATTCGCCGTAAGGTGGGCTGTAGATCACGAGCAGCTTCACGGGGGTGTCACTGGTGACTGTGAAGACATGCATTTGGTCGGCAGGGAAGAAACAGGTGTCGCCTGGCGCCATCTCAAAAGATTGGCCGGCAACCTCGACGTGCGCTGTGCCTTCCAGCAGGTAGCAGGCTTGCTCAATGCCGGGGTGGGCATGGGGCAAGGCCCCGCCCCCTTTATGCAGCGTTCCGAGCAGCACCTCCATCTGCTGGGCGCCGACGGTCTCGGGGCCAATCAGTCGCTGATTGCTGGTGTGATGGTGATTGGCCGGTTGATAGGCCGGCACATCTGCGGTACGAACCAGGTAATTCGGTTGCATGTTGTTATTACTTTCAGGTGGAAGTTCGGCAAGCACCCTGTTCGACCAGGGTATGGATGCTCTCTGGGGTGTAGCCCGCTTCTTCCAGGAGTTGTCGGGTGTGTTCACCCAATCTTGGCGCAGGTGAAAAGCTCCGCGCTGGGGGCGTGGCCGACCACTTCGTCGGGTGAGCGAGTGTGTGCATCGGCCCTTCGGTCGGATGAACGGTGTCACTCACAAACCCCGTGGCACGCAGTTGTGGATTGACCAACAGATCTTCCGGACTGTTCATCGGCATGTTGGGCACATCGGCCGCATCCAGCAAGGTGCGCCAATCCGCGGTGGTGCGGGTGCGGATGATGCGGCCTACTTCCGCATAGACCTCGTCAATATGGGCCGCACGCGCGCTGTGTGTCACAAAGCGCGGATCGCGGCCCAGCTCATCGGACTCGCCGATGGCTTCAAAGAAACTTCTCCAGTGCTTGTCGTTGTAGATCAAGACACACAACATGCCATCGCTGGTGACATAAGGCTTGCGGTGTGGCGTCAGCAGACGTGCGTACCCGGGTTTTCCAATCGGCGGCTCGAAGCTCAGACCTGCCATGTGATCACCCAGGATGAACTGGGCCATGGCTTCAAACATCGGCACCACCACGGACTGACCCACGCCCGACTGGCTACGGGCATACAGTGCTGCCGTGACGGCGTAGACGGTATGCAAGCCCGTCACCCGATCTGCCAGCGTGGTCGGGGCATAGGCGGGCTCGGTCGTCCCATATTGCTCCATCAGCCATGGAACACCTGTTGCGCCCTGAATCAGATCGTCGTAAGCAGGCCGGGCGGCATCTGGACCGTCTTGATCAAACCCACAGCAACTCACATGGATGATGCGTGGGTTGCGCTGACGTATCGCTGCATAGTCCAGCCCCAAGCGGGCCAAAGCCTGTGGCCGCACGTTGCTGATAAACACGTCGCAACCCTCTGCCATCTTTAAGGCGGCCTCCAGGCCTTCAGGATGCTTGAGATCCAGGACGATACTTCTCTTGCCTGCGTTGGCATGCAGGAAGATATGTCCCATGCCGGCATGGTTCATGGGGCCGACGTGGCGCATGTTGTCGCCTTCCGGGGTCTCCACCTTGATGACCTCTGCGCCTAATTGAGCAAGAATCTGGGTCGCAAAAGGCCCCATGACGACAGAGGTTAGGTCAAGAATCTTCACACCGGCCAGCGGACCGGAGGTGGGGGCTGAATACTGAACAGACATGTTTATTCCGGACGAATGCCGGCTTGCTTGATGAGGGTGCTCCAGTGCGCGAGCTGGTCCGCCACGTATTTGGCAAACTCTTCCGGCGTTTTGGTCGGCCAGGTCTCAAAGCCAAGCTGGCTTAGTGCTTTCTGTACGTCCTTGTCGGCCAGAACCTCTTGCAGTTCCATGTTCAGCTTGTCCACCACAGGTTTGGGCGTACCCGCGGGTCCAAAAATGCCGTTCCAGGATGTCAAGTCAAATCCGGGGACCACTTTGGCGATGGGGACTGCCCCTGGTATCGCTTTCAGCGGCTCTTTTGTCGTGACGCCCAGAACCCGTACGCTTCCCGCATTAATCATGCCCATGCCAGAACCCAGATCCACGACATACATCTGTACGGACCCACCGATCAGATCGGTGAGGGCTTGGGGACTCGATTTGTAGGGAATCGCAACGACATCCAGGCCAGCAATCCGCTTGATGGTTTCAGAGGCCACCAAGGAGGTGCTGTTCGGCGTGGCGTAAGAGAATTTTCCAGGGTTGAGTTTGGCTTGATCGATCCAGTCTTTGAGCGACTTTCCGGGATCGTTTTTGTTGACCACCAGGGCAAAGGGAAGTTCACCAATGCGGGTGACGGGTGTGAAGTCCTTGATCGGGTCGTATTTGAGATTGAGGACCAGGCTGGGGTTGGCAGAGTGGGATGTATTGGTCGTCATCAGCAAGGTGTAGCCGTCGGGCTTGGCCTTGGCCACGAACAGGGCGCCAATCTGGGCGTTGGCACCTGCCTTGTTGTCGATAAGAACCGGCTGTTTGAGACGCTCACCGAGCTTCCTCGCAACAATGCGTGCCACCGCATCCGTGCCACTGCCGGCTGCAAACGGCACGACCAGCGTGACGGGCGCCGAGGGGTAGGTTTGGCTCAGGGCTGCCGAAACCGCAAGCAAGCTAGCCGCCAGGGTGAGGGCACGAGGAAGGATTTTCATGAAACGTCTCCGGTTGTAAATGTAATTTGGCACCGTCTGGTCAGTGGATGCGGTCACATCCTCCCCACTTCAATCATTCGTGTCCAATCCTATTTTTGGTTGGAGAGATTCCTTTTGCGAATCGTTGAAAGATAATCAGCCCTCGGCCTAACCCACACGCTCCACCCATGAAGCTTCACTTTCTTCGTTACTTTGTCGTACTGGCGGAAGAGCTGCATTTCGGACGCGCCGCAAGCAAGCTCGCGATCACGCAGCCGCCACTGAGCAGCGCCATCAAGTCGCTGGAACAGGAGTTGGAGGTGCAGCTCTTGATTCGCGATAGCAAACATGTCGAGCTGACCCAGGCCGGAGAGGCCTTCCTGGAAGAGGCGCGCCAGATTTTGGAACAAGTGGCCCGGGCTTCGAATGTGGCGAAAATCGTCGCCAGGGGGATGCGTGGGCGACTTGAAATTGGCATGACCGGTTCGCTGGTCTACCGGGAAGTGCCGACCATTGTGAGGCAGTTCAATGCGGAAATGCCAGACGTGGATGTGGTGCTGAGAGAGATGTCCAGTGCAGACCAGTTGAATGAGTTACTGCGCGGTCAGATCCATGCGGGGTTTGTGAATGCCTCCACGGTTCCGCCCCAATTGGCATCTTTGCCCATGGGTGAAGATGAATTTGTGCTCTGCTTGCCCGAGGATCATCCCAAAGCACAGGGCGATACGGTCGATCTGCGACAACTGGCCGATGAACGTTTTGTGATGTTTTCCCGAGATGTGGCGCCCGCAAACCATGACAACGTGATCGCCATCTTCTCTCGTGCCGGAATACACCCCAAAATTGCTCATGCGGCCCGTCAATGGTTGACGATTGTGGCCATGGTTGCAAATGGCCTTGGCGTTTCTCTTGTACCACGCACGCTGGCTCGCTCGCGTGTTCACGGTGTGAAATTCATGAAAATTAGCGGCGAACAAGTGCTTGCACCTGCAATGTTGGTATGGAATCCAGCTTACTACTTGCCGACCATACGTAGTTTTATTGAGTGCTCTGAACGGATTCTCACTCGGAAGTCGTGACAGAGCGAAGCATTTTTTTGCAATATCCCGTGTGCATAAACGAAACTGTAGGGTTACCCCAGCGTCGGGTTCTGGCAAGGTTTGTCCAAACCATCAAAACTGATCTGTCGTGGCGAATGACCGCTGACGAGTCGGTAAAATTTTGAAATTCAACTTCCAGAAAGCTGCCGGTGGTGCCCGGTTGAATCCGCCGTCCAAAGGCGACGCTCGCTAGCCGTCGATAACTACATATTGCCGATAACCAACCCGGCGATGTTGATAAGTTCAAGCATGACAGGAAGGCCATGTCCATCGGCAGACCGCCAAAGATACCTTCCCACTGGGCAGAGGCGCAGGGCCCCAGAGCCCGTTCGCCCTGACCTACTGCACCAGCAGCGAATTGATCAACAACAGGTCTTCCGGCGTCAGCGTGCCGTTGGCCTGGCGCAGCTTGAGGCCGCCGACCAGCACGTCGTAACGGGCTTTGGCCAGATCGCGTTTGGTCTGGAACAGCTGGCTTTGTGCGTTGAGCACGTCGATGTTGATACGCACGCCGACCTGGTAACCCAGCTTGTTGGCGTCCAGCGCGCTCTGGCTGGACAACTCGGCCGCTTCCAGGGCCTTGACCTGTCCCTGGCCCGACAACACGCCGAAGAAGGCGGTGCGGGTGCCGAGGGCGACGCCGCGTCGGGCGCCTACCAGGTCGGTGCGTGCTTTTTCTTCCAGCGACAGGGTTTCACGGATGCGGTTTTGTGTGGCGAAGCCGGCAAACAGCGGCATGTTCAGCGCCACACCCACGGTGGCGGCGTTGGTGCGAAAGGTGGCGTTGGCCACGGTGGCGGTGCCGTTCAGGTTGCGTTGTATGCCGTAGCTGGCGGTTAGGTCCACCGTCGGTTTGTGGCCGGCTTCGGCCTTGTCGATCTCCAGCTTGGCGACTTCCAGGTTGGCCTGGGCCTGGCGTATCGCCGGGTGCTGCGCTTCCGATTGCAGAACCCAGGCATTGACGTCGGCTGGCACCAGGGGCGGCAAGTCCAGCGGCACTTGCACACCTTTGGGCTGGGCATCGGTTTTACCGACCAACTGGTCGAGCGCGATTTTTTTGACCCGCAAGTCGTTTTCGGCGGCGATTTCCTGGGCGATCACCAGGTCGTACCTGGCTTGGGCTTCGCGGGTATCGGTGATGGTGGAGGTGCCGACTTCGAAGTTGCGTTTGGCCGATGCCAGTTGTTCGGCCACGGCGGCTTTTTGCGCGCGCACAAACGCCAGTGTGTCCTGCGCCGCCAGCACATCAAAATAAGTCTGGCTGGTGCGTACGATCAGGTCCTGTTCGGCGGCCTCCAGCTGGGCCCTGGACAACTCGACCTGCCGCTTGCCCTGCTCGTAGGTGGCCCAGTTGCCGGGACGGTACAGCGGCTGCGAGGCATTCAAGCCGGCGGTTTGCGTGGTGAAATCGCGCTCGCTGGCCGGGCTGCTCATTTCAAAATTGGTACGCGACGCCCCGGCTGACAACGCGGCCGACGGCAGGATGCCGGCCTTGGCCTGGTCGGCCTTGGCGAGGTTGGCGTCGTAGAGCGACCGGGCCGACTGGTAGGCCGCATCGTAGTCGCGCGCCGAGCGGTACAGCTCCACCAGGTTCTGGGCTTGAGCCGAAGGCGCCAAAACCGCCAGCACAGTGCTCAGTGCGAGAGCCAGAGGCAACAAGGCCGGTTTTTTCAGTCGCGTCGTCATGGGTGTCCTGATGAAAGGGGAAATAAGCGGTAAGGGCGATGGCAACAAGTCAATACAGCGGCACAGAGGGGTCGCGCTGCTTGGCCCAGGCGTCGATACCGCCCTGCAGGTTCACCACCTGGGTGAAACCGTTTTGTTCCAGGTAGTTGGCGACCTGCAGGCTGCGCATGCCGTGATGGCACAGGCAGGCCAGCGGCTGGTCGGCCGGCAGTTCCTGCTGCAGTTGCGCCAGCCGGGCCGGGACTTCGCGCATCGGAATGCGCAGCAAGGTAAAGCCGTCTTCCGGCTGGACCGAGGCGGTTTGCACTTCCCACGGTTCACGCACGTCCAGCAACACGGGCGGGGGCGCATCGGCCGCCAGGCTGTCGCGCCAGGCGTTGAAATCGGCAGGGGCAAGCTGGGCAATCATGGCTGGCGGCTTTTTCTTAGAAATTGAATTTGGAAGGCTCGGGGAAGTTGAGCAGGCGCGGTGCCACCGTGTCCCAGCCTTGCGTGGTGCGGTAGGCGGTTTCACTGACACGGGTCACCAGCGTGGCGCGCATCATGGGCTCGAACCCAACCACGGCGCTGAGCCGGCCGCCGACTTTGAGCATGGCCAGCAGTGCGGCTGGCACCTCGGCCACCGAGCCGCTGAGCACAATCACGTCGAAAGGGCCGCTCAGCGGGTCGCTGGCCGCGACCGCCTGGCTGAGTTTGGCGGCGCCGTCGCCGGTACGCACCTCGGCGTTGTAGATGCCGGCTTTTTTCAGGTTGTCGCGAGCCAGCTGGGCCAGGTCGGGATCGATCTCCAGAGTGATGACCTGCTGCGCGCGGTGCGCCAGCAAGGCGGCCATGTAGCCGGAGCCGGCGCCGATTTCCAGGACTTTTTCATGTTTTTGCACGGCCAGGTCCTGCAGGAAACGGGCTTCGACCTTGGGTGCCAGCATGGTTTGGCCGGGCTTGCTGCCCAGCGGGATCTCCATGTCGACAAAGGCCAGCGACTGCAGGGCGGCCGGCACAAAATCCTCGCGCTTGATCACGGCCAGGAGGGAAAGAACCTGGTTGTCCAGCACTTCCCAGGGGCGGATTTGCTGCTCAATCATGTTGAAGCGGGCTTGTTCGTAGTTCATGGTGGGGCCTGTCAAAAAAGCGGGTGAAGGTATCGGGGTCAACCGATGATTTTAACGGGGGGCGTCACGACCGTGGCCTGGGCGCCGCGGCCGCCAAAGCGGCGTTTCAGCCACTGTGCGAAGTCGTCGAGGTAACAATAGGTCACCGGCACCACCACCAGGGTCAGCAGCGAGGAGGTGATCACGCCGCCAATCACGGCCTGGCCCATGGGCGCGCGTTGTTCCGAGCCTTCGGTCAGCGCAAAAGCCAGCGGCACCATGCCGAAAATCATGGCCAGCGTGGTCATCAGGATGGGCCGCAGCCGCACGCGGGCGGCCAGCAGCAGGGCTTCGCTGCGTTCCATGCCTTGCTCGCGCATGCGGATCGCAAAGTCCACCAGCAAAATCGCGTTTTTGGTGACCAGGCCCATCAGCATCACGATGCCGATGATGGAGAACATCGACAGGGTAGAGCGGAACAGCAGTAGCGCCAGCACCACGCCGATCAGGGTTAGCGGCAAGGAGGTCATCAGCGCCAGAGGCTGCAGGAAACTCTTGAACTGGCTGGCCAGGATCATGTAGATGAACAAAATTGCCAGCACCAGCGCCGAGATCGCGTAACCAAAGGATTCGGCCATGTTTTTGGTCGAGCCGCCAAACTGGTAGCGGTAGCCGGGCGGGAAGTTGATGCCGTCCAGCGCCGTGCGGATATCGGCCGAGACTTCGCCGGCCGAACGGTTGTAGACGTTGGCATTGATCGCAACTTCACGTGTCAGGTCGCGCCGATTGATCTGGTTCGGCCCGGTGGCCTCTTTCACCGTGGCCAGCTGACCCAGGCGCACGGTGCGGGCCGTGCCGTCGGCATTGCTGCCTATGGTGCTGCTGATAAACGGCAGGCGCTCCAGGTCTTGCGGCGCGTTGCGCGCGTCGGGTGCCAGGCGCACGTTCACGTCGTAGGTCTGGTCGTCAGGCGCGCGCCAGTTGCCGACGGTTTGCCCGGCCACCAGGGTGCGTAGCGCGCCGGCGATTTGCGACACGCTCAATCCCAGGTCGGAGGCAGCGTCGCGTTTGACGTCGACTTCAATCGTCGGTTTGTCGGGCTTGAGGCTGGAGTCCAGGTCCACCAGGCCGGGAATGTCCTTGACCTTGTCCGTCACCAGGCGCGTCAGGCGGTCCAGTTCTTTCAGGTCGCTGCCCTGCAGCGAAAACTCCACCTGTTTGCCGCCACCGACGGAGTCAAGCAGGCCGACGTGGGTCACGGTGATGCCGGGCACCTGCTTGAGCCGCTCGCGCAACACATTGGACAATTCGTCCACGCTGCGGCTTCGGGCCTTGCGGTCCACCAGGCGCACGTAAATGCTGGCGTACATCTTGCCCTGGGCGTTGCCGGTGTTGAGGGTGGCCAGCGTGTAGCTGACTTCCGGGAATTCGCCCAAGATGGTCTCGACCTGTTTGGCCTTGGCCTCGGTGGCTTCCAGCGAGGAGCCGACGGGCGTGTAGAAATTAAGCGTGGTTTCCGAGAAGTCGGCCTTGGGCACAAACTCCGTGCCCAGCAAGGGCACCATGAAGAGGCTGGTGACAAACACCACCACGGCCAGGCCCACGGTGGCCAGCTTGTGGCCCAAGGACCAGCGCAGGATGTGCTGGTAGGTCTCGGCCAGCGCATCGGTGGCGCGTTCGAACCAGCCGGTCACGCGGCCTATGGTCTTGTCGTAAAAGGTGACCGGTGCGTGATGTCTGCCGTGCGCTTCGATGCTGGGGTCGTGCCAGATGCTGGAGAGCATGGGGTCCAGCGTGAAACTCACAAACATCGAGATCAACACCGCCGCCACGATGGTGACGCCGAACTCGTGGAAAAATTTGCCTATGATGCCGCCCATGAAGCCTATGGGCAAAAACACCGCGACGATGGAAAAGGTGGTGGCCAGCACCGCCAGGCCAATTTCCTGCGTGCCGTCCAGCGAGGCCTGGTACGGCGTTTTGCCCAACTGCACATGGCGCACGATGTTTTCGCGAACCACAATCGCATCGTCAATCAGCAGGCCTACACACAGGCTGAGCGCCATCAGGGTGATCATGTTGATGGTGAAACCAAACATGTTCATGAACAAAAAGGTGCCAATGATGGAGATCGGCAAGGTCAGGCCGGTGATCACCGTGGAGCGCCAGGAGTTCAGGAACAGGAAAACAATCAGGACCGTGAGCAGCGCACCTTCGATCAGCGTGCGTCTGACGTTTTCGACCGCCACACGGATGGGGCGCGAGCCGTCGCCAATCAGTGCCAGTTGCGTGCCCGGTGGCAGTTCGGCCTGGATGTCCTTGATGGCCTTGTTCAGGCCATCGACCACCGCAATGGTGTTTTCGTCCTGGGCTTTTTGCACCGTCAGCAACAAGGTGCGCTGGCCGTTGTAAAGCGCCAGGCTGTCGATTTCCTGCGAGCCGTCGCGGATGGTGGCGACTTGGTCGACGGTCACCGCGCTGCCGGCGCCGGTGCCCGATGATTTGCGCGCCACGATGATTTTTCCGAAGTCTTCCGGCCGTTTCATGCGGGCGTCGATTTTCACGACACGCTCCTGCGCCAGCGAACGGATGGCGCCAACCGGCAGGTCCTGATTTTCATTACGCACGGCGTTGACCACCTGGTCGGCCGTGATACCCAGGGACTCCATGGCCTGCGGGTTCAGGTAGATGTTGATCTCGCGCTTGCTGCCGCCCACCAGGTTGACCGAGCCCACACCACGCACGTTTTCCAAGCGCTTCTTCAACACCTGGTCGGCCCAGTTGGTCAGTTCCACGGCGGAGGGGACGGTACCGACCTTGCCTTTGTCCGGATTGGTCTTGGGCAACACGGCGACCGACCAGATCGCGCGGCTGGCCGGATCAAAGCGCAACACGCGCGGCTCTTTCACCTCGTCGCGCAGCAGTGGGCGCAGCGATGCGATTTTTTCGCGCACGTCTTCTGCCGCCTTGCGGCCGTCGATTTGCAACTGGAACTCGATGATGACGACCGACTGGCCTTCGAAGCTACGCGAGGTCAGGGCGTTGATGCCGGCGATCGAGTTGACCCCTTCCTCGATTTTTTTGGTGACTTCGCTTTCGACAATCTCCGGCGACGCACCGGGGTATTCGGTGGTGACCACCACCACCGGGAAGTCAATGTTGGGGAACTGGTCCACCTGCAGACGCTGGTAGGAGAACAGGCCCAGCACCACAATGGCCAGCATGACCATGGTGGCGAACACCGGATTTTTCAGGCTGACGCGTGTGAACCACATAAGGGTTTAGGGTGCCGCTTTGGGCGCCGCAGCGGGCGTCGCGGCCCAGACCGGGGCTTGCGTGAATTTCACCGTTGTGCCTTCACGCAGGCTGCCCACCGCACCCTGGATCACCACCGCGTTTTCGCTCAGGCCCTGGACGGCCACCATGGCTTCGTCGTTGGCGCCGACAGCCGTGTTGTTGCCGCGCGCGCCCAGTACCACCGGCTTGTGCACGACCTGGTTGTTCTCCACCACCTGCACATAAGGTGTGGGTTTGTCGGTGCGCACGGCGCTGACCGGGACGGCCAAAGCCGACAGGCGCGCCGTGCCCAGTGTGCCCTGCGCAAACAGGCCTTGCCGCAAACCCGAGGGCTCGGTCGCCCCCGGGTTGGCGCGGTTGTCTATGCTCAGGTAAACCAACACGCTGCGGCTGCCGGCTTGTGCGCTGGGGTTGATACGTGCCACCGTGGCGGTGACACTCTGGCCGCTGCCTTCGATCTGCAATTGGGCGGTCTGGCCGGGGCGCACGGCCAGGGCATCGGTGGCGCTGAGGCTGGCTTCAAGTTCGAGCCGGCTCAGGTCCACGATTTCCAGCACCTTGGTGTCTATGCCTATGCGTTCGCCGGGCTGCGCCAGGCGCTGTGCCACATGGCCGTTCAGGGGCGAACGCAGCACGGTTTCATCCAGCGATTTTTTGGCGACTTCGACGGCAGCCAGCGCTGCCTTGTGGTTGGCTTTGGCGGCGTTGAGGTTGGCCAGCGAGGCGTCCAACGCGGTTTTGGAAATAAAACCCTGATCCACCAGCGCCTGGTTGTTGTCATATTGGCGCTGCACGATGTCGATTTGTGCCTTGGCCGAGTCGGCCTGTTCCTGCGCCTGCCGCACACGCGACTGGTATTCGCTGGGATCGATGCGGGCCAGCACTTGGCCGGCCTTGACCAGATCACCTTCACGCACACTCAGGTCCTGCAGCTCACCGGCGACACGTGTCTTGATGACGGCCGAGTTGACGGCCTTGAGCGCGCCCGACAGCACCAGGCCCTGGCTCAGTTCGCGGGTGTTGGCTTGCACCACATCCGTGGCGGCCAGCTCGACCAGCGCCTGCGCCTTGCCGGCGGCGGCGCTTGCCGCCAGGGTTTGCTGCTGTTTTTTGCGGGCCGAGAGGGACCCCAGCACAGCCGCCGCCAGGAGCAGCAGCAAGAGGGCTGCCAGCCCCCATTTGATCCATCGTTTCATGCGTCGACCTTGCCCTTGCCGGGTTTGTTGCGATTGGCCGCTGGCGGCGCACACATGCCGTGGAGCATGGTGTCGACCAGGGTGGCGATGTATTTTTCGGCCTTTCCTGGCAGGCTGGCGTCAGCGCAGGTGCCGGCGGAATGTTTGGCCAAGATCAGGAAAACCATGGGGGCGATCACGCTGTACACCGCGTAATCCAGGTCCATGGGGCGAAACTCGCCGCGGTCTATGCCGCGCTGCATGATGCGGCGTATCAACGCCTGGCCCGGCTGCACCACTTCCTGCTGGTAAAAAGCGGCAATTTCCGGGAAGTTGCCGGCCTCGCTCATCAACAGCTTGGTGATGCCCGAGGCGCGGGTCGCGCCTACATGCGTCCACCAGACCGTCATGCAATACGCCAGCATCTCGGCGGCCGTGCCTTCAAATTTCTCAAACTCCTCGTTCCACCCCTTGAAGCGGCCCGAGATGTTTTCACGCACCACGGCTTTGAGCAGTTCTTCCTTGCTCTGGAAATACAGAAACAGCGTGCCCTTGGAGACGCCGGCCCGCGCGGCGACTTCTTCGGCGCGGGTGGCGGCAAAGCCTTTTTCCACAAACAGGTCCAGCGCCGCGTTCAGCAGTTCGCCCGGGCGTGCCTCTTTGCGCCGCTCGCGTTTGGCGGACAGCGTGGCTGTTTTTTCGCAGATGAATTTGGAAATGGACATGAATTACTGACTAATCGGTTAGTAATGTAGCGGCTCGCTACCTGACCGTCAAGCCGACACTATGCCGTGGCCGGCCGGGTTGGCGCCGGTTTCCAAGTAAAAGGCAGGTAAAGTGCGCGGGGCCGCACTTTATTGGTCAGGCGCCAGCGACACGCAGGCCAAGCCATTCCCTGAGCACCGCGCGTGACGATTGCAAGCCCTCCGCCGAGGGCAACCATTGCAGCAGCCCATTCTGGTTGGGCAAGATATAAGCCATGGGTGCGGGGCTGACCGTGAAGCCGGCACGTTCAAAGGCCAGCACCGAGCGCGGCATGTGCCAGGCGTTGGTCACCAGCGCAATCCTTTGAATGTTGTCTTTTTGCAGCAGCGGCCTGAGCAGTCTGGCGTTTTCAGCCGTGTCGCGTGACTGGTCATCGACCCAGCGCAGCGCCAGCCCGTAGTCCTGCTGCGCCAGCCGGCGCGCTATTTCACCTTCCGAGAGTGTTTGTGCGCTGGAGGCGCTCCAGCCCAGGCCGCCCGCGAAGGCGATCGGCAACTGGGTCTGCCGTGCCAGCCAGACACCGTAGCGCATGCGCGCGGCGGTCTCCGCCGAGGCTTGTGGCTCGCCGTACTCCGGCGCCAGGGGATAAGCCCCACCGCCCAACACCACAATCGCCTGCACGCCCTGGGTTTTCAGCGCGGCCACCGGGAGTGGCGCATGTTGGGGCAATATGTTTTGCGCCAGCCAGACCGCCACCGCCGAGCAGCTCAGCAACCAGAGCAGGGCCGCGGCGACAAACGCCACGAGCAGGCCGGCGGCTTTTTTTCTGGCTGCCAGCAACAGCCCCAGCAACAGAAGCAGCAGCGGCGCGGCGGGTGGCAGCACCAGTGTGGCCAGAATGGGCTTGAGTTCGCCGAGCTGGAGCATGGGGTGGGTCGCTATTAAATAAATAGCTGCTTGCGCCCGTGTGCCAAGGGCTGGAGGCAGATCTGATTAATAAAATGCCCGTGAAGCGCTTGGCTGGGCCGCGACTCGGAAAAGACGCAGGCACCTCAGGGGTCCGGGAGAGTGTACCCAGTGACACCCGCCCAGACGGTCACCTTCAGGTCGGCGTGTGATCCGCTGACAATTCCGTCGGCGGCGCATGGCGGTAGGTCGCCGGTGTGCGGCTCAGCTTGATCGGGGAGGCGATGCCTGTGTAATCGTCGCCGATACGCACAACCATCTCGCGGTGCTGGGTGTGCGGGTGTTGCAGCGCGGCATCCACCGTCAGGATGGGGGCGCAGGGCACACCTAGCTGCATCAAGGCCTCGGCCAGTTGGGCGCCGTCGTGTCCGGCCAGTGCTTGTACGAGCAGTTCACGCAATTCCTGGCGTTGTACCGAGCGTGCGCCCGCCTTGCTGAAGCGCGGGTCGCTTGCCAGGGCTTCGGTCCGCAGGTGCTGGCACAGCAGGGCGAATTGCCGGTCGTTGCCGACGGCCAGAAAAATCGGGACGGTGCGGGTTGGAAAAGCGTCGTAGGGATAAATGTTGGGGTGGGCGTTGCCTGTGAGTCCGGGGTTTTTGCCGTCCAGAAACCAGTTGGCGGCGTGCGGGTGTAACAGCGAGAGGCCGCAGTCGAACAGGCTGGCCTCCACAAACTGGCCCTTGCCGCTGCGTGCACGTTCCTGCAAGGCCAGCAACACACCCAGCGCCGCATTCAGCCCGGTGACCAGGTCCACGACCGGCAAACCGACCCGCAAGGGATCACCACCAGATTCACCGTTGACACTCATGATGCCGGTCAGCGCCTGCACGGCGGCGTCATAACCCGGCAGGCCACCGAGTGGGCCATCGGCGCCGAAGCCGCTGACGCGGCAATGAATCAGGCGCGGAAAACGTTTGGCCAGGTCTTCATAACCCAGGCCCCACTTTTCTAGGGTGCCGGTTTTGAAGTTTTCGATGACCACGTCGGCGCCTTCCAGCAAACCCAGCAGCACAGCCTGTCCGGCTGCACTGGCAAGGTCGAGTTGCATGCCGAGTTTGTTGCGGTTCAAGCCCAGGTAATAAGACGCCACGCCGTTCTGGAAGGGCGGGCCCCAAGCGCGGGTGTCGTCGCCTTGCGGCGGCTCGACCTTGAGCACGTCGGCGCCGTGGTCGCCCAGGATCTGGCCGCAGTAGGGTCCGCCCAGAACGCGTGACAGGTCGATCACGCGTATGCCTTGCAGTGCGCCTTGGGGCGCCTTGGGGGTCGAATCGGTGGTCATGGCGTTCAGTCCGCCGTGGCACCAGAGGTCTTGATCACCTCGCGCCACTTCGCGGCTTCGCTGCGCATGTAGACCGCCAGTTGCGCCGGGGTGTATTGCGGCGGCGGCTCCAGGCCTTGCTGGGCCAGGCGCTCTTTGACGTCGGGTTGCTGCAGCACCTGCGCGAAGGCGGCGTTGAGTTTGGTCACCACGTCTTGCGGTGTGCCCGAGGGCGCGACGATGCCGAAAAACACGCTGGCGTCGAAGTCCTTTAGGCCTTGTTCCATCAAGGTGGGGACATCGGGCAGGGCGCGCGAGCGGCTGGCCGAGGTCACGCCCAGCACGCGCAGCTTGCCGGCCTTGATGTGGGGCAGGGCGGTCAACACGTCGGTGAAGGACATGGCCACCTGGCCACCGAGCAGGTCGTTGAGGGCCGGGCCCGTGCCTTTGTAGGGAATGTGCTGGATGTCGGTGCCGGCGCGCATGTTGAACAGCACACCCGCCAGATGCGAAGACGCGCCGCTGCCCGAGGATGCGAAGGCCAGCTTGCCGGGGTTGGCCTTGGCGTAGGCGATCAGCTCTTTCATGTTTTTGGCCGGCAGGCTGGGGTGCACCACCAGCACATTGGGCAGGTAGCCGACCTGGATGATGGGCGCGAAACTTTTGAACGGGTCGTAGTTGATCTTCTGGTACAGGTTCATGTTGATGGCCAGCGGCGCCGAGGTGCCGAACAGCAGCGTGTGGCCGTCCGCCTCGGCGCGGGCCACGTATTCGGCGCCTATGTTGGCACCGGCGCCGGCCCGGTTTTCGACAATCATGGTCTGGCCCAGAATCGGCTTGACGGCGTTGGCCAGCGTGCGCGCCATCGCGTCGGTCGGTCCGCCGGGCGAGTAGGGCACGACCAGCGACAGGGTCTTGTGCGGGAAGGGGGCCTGGGCCCAGGCCGCTCCGGCGCCGGCCGTGGCGGCCCAGGCGGTCAGTGCCATCAGGGTGGTTCTGCGTGTGCTCATGTTTGTCTCCATGTGTCGTGTTGATGAGGGAAGCTCAGAGGTCCAGCAACAGGTTTTCGGCCTGTGTCGATGATTCGTGTTCGGCGGCCAGCGGATCGGCCGGCAACAGGCGATGTTGCAGCACCAGTTGCGCCAGGTGCAGGCGTTCGGGTGTGCCTATGCGCGCCGATTCCCAGGCCATCGCCACCGCCGTGGTGGTGTGATAAAGCGCCGAGGCCGCGCGCCGCGCCAGCGCCTCGCCGCCATCGGCCACCGCGGCCTGGGCCAGCGTCACGGCGCCTGCCATCACGTCCTGCAGGCTGGCGTGCAGCGCGCCGTCCAGCTTTGTTTCGGCCAGCAGTTGTTCCAGATGCGCCATCAGCGCCGTCAACGAATCTTCGCGCCGGATCGCGCGTATCACGTCCAGCGCCACGATGTTGCTGGTGCCTTCCCAGATCGAGCCCAGGTGGGCGTCGCGCACCAGGCGCGGATCGGTCCACTCCTCGATGTAGCCGCAGCCGCCGCGCACCTCCATGGCGTCGCCGGTGACCTTGCGCGCGTCGCGGCAGGCGCGGAACTTGATTAGCGGCGTCAGGATGCGCGCCAGGCGCAAGGCATTGGCATCACCCGCGTCGGCGCGGCGCAGCGCCTCGGCGGTCTGGAACACCATGGTGCGGGCCTGTTCGCTGGGCAGCAGCAGCTTCAGGAGCTGGCGGCGCATCAGCGGCAGATCTATCAGTTTCTTGCCGAAGGCTTCACGGTTGCGGGCGATGAAAAAAGCTTCGCTGACCGCGCGGCGCATCAGGCCGGCGGCGCGCACGCCGTTGGACAGGCGCGAGTTGTTGACCATGTCGGCCATCTGCACAAAACCTCGGCCCTGCTCGCCGACCAGCCAGGCGCGTGCACCTTCGAGGCGGATTTCACCGCTGGCCATGGAACGGGTGCCCAGCTTGTCTTTGAGGCGGATGATGCGGTAGTGGTTGTGCGCGCCATCGTCCAGATCACGCGGCAGCAGGAATAACGACACACCCTTGAGGCCGGGCTGGCCGCCCTGGCCGTCTTCATCCACTCGCGCCAGCACCATGGCCAGCGCGGCATCGGGGTTGGAGCAAAACCATTTGTCGCCGGTCAGCAGCCAGGCGCCGGGATGCTCGGGGTCTGGCCTGGCCGTGGTTTCGGTCACGGCGATGTCTGAGCCTGCGGCCTGCTCGGTCATGAACATCGCGCCCTGCGAGAGTTCATCCATGTCCAGGCTGGTGAGTGAGGGCAGGTAGCGTTGCACCAGTTCGGGCGTGCCGAATTTTTTCAGCGTGCGTGTCAGCGAGTCGGTCATCGACACCGGGCAGCACAGCCCAAACTCGGCCTGCACAAACAGGTAGGTCAGCGCGTATTTGGCGATGGACGGCATCTGGCCCTGCCAGCCCAACACGTCCTGGCGGTGCGAGATCGCCGCCAGCGCGTATTCGCCGAAGGCCAGGCGCTCCATCTCGACATAAGCCGGGTGTTTGATGACCTTTTGTTCGTCGCGCCCGCTGCGCGAGCGGACCTGCAGTTCCGGCGGGTTTTTGTCGGCGGTGTTCGCCAGATCGTCGAGCGTGCCGCCCGCCAGCGCGCCCAGCCGTTCGAGATGCGGCGTCAGGTGCGTGACCAGCTCGGGCGGCAGGTAGACCTGCAGCAGCGCGCGCAGGCCGGGGTCTGTGGTGTAGAGGTTGACACCGTGCTGGTCGGGCACCGGGTGGCTGGCTGTTTCTGGCTGGGGCGTGGACATGATGAGCAGGTCTCCTTGGCGCATTGTTCGCCTCGCGAAAATATTTGTCTAATATCGAATATGGCTTGAACGATATGATTTTTTAATCATTGAGTTTCGCCATTTGGCGCTACTTTCCGGCCCTGGCCGAAGCGCTGTACTTCGGCCAGGCGGCACGCCCTCTACTGCGGATGGGCCAGCAGGTGTTTGGCCAAGGCGTGGTAGGCCGGCAGCGAGGTGGGGTCGTTGGCCGGGTTGCCCGCCACCGGGTGCGAGGCGAAGCGGGCGATGACCATTTCAGCCTTGGGATCGATATAAATCGCCTGGCCATGAACGCCGCGCGCCGAATAGGCCCCGTGTTCATTGTTCGAGACCCACCACATGTCGCGGTAGCTCCAGCCCGGCAGCGTTTTGTAGCCCGCTTTGGCGAACTCGGCCTTGCCGCCTCCGTTGCGGATGTCGGTCAAGACCTTCTTGGGCACGATCTGCTGGCCGTTGTAGTAGCCACCCTGCCGCATCATTTCGCCGAACCTGGCCATGTCGCGCAGGCTGGCGTTCAGCCCGCCGCCGGCGAATTCAGTGCCCGTGCTGTCGATCGTGAAATAGGCGTCCTGCTCGGCACCGAGCTTGCGCCAGATGCGCTCCTGCAGGTTGTCGCCGATGGACTTGCCGGTGGCGCGGCGTATCACCCAGCCCAGCGCGTCGCTGTTGACCGTCTTGTACGCAAAGGCCTGGCCGTGTGCACCTTCTTTCTTGACCGTCAGCAGGAACTCGTAAAAGGACTTGGGCCCCTCGTAGTCGGACGGTCTGGGTATCACGCCGCCGGCACGCGTGTGGTTAAAAATTTCAGCCTTGGGGTTGGCATAGTTCTCGGAGTACTGGATGCCGGTGGTCATGTCGAGCAACTGACGCACGGTGACGTCCCCAAAACCGGTGTCCTTGAGTTCGGGAACATAGGTCGAGGTGAGCGCGTTCTCGTCGATCACCCCCTCCGCCACCAGCATGGCGCCCAGAGTGCCGATGAAGGACTTGGTCACAGACATCGCGATGTGCGAGCCCTGGGGTTTGAGCACACCGAAGTAGCGCTCGTAAACGATGCGGCCCTTGTGCAACACCACGATGCCGTCGGTGTAATTGGCGCCCAACGATTGCGCCCAGGTCATGGTCTCGCCCGTTCCGAGCACCTGAAAACTCACACTGTCGAGGTCCTGGCGCGCGGCCATGGGCAACACGCTGACCGGCCCGGTGCCGCGTGCCATGTTGCTGGTCGGTACAAACTGGCGGTAGTTGGAAAAGGACCAGCGTATCTGCGGAAACTTCCGGAATGAGCCGTCGCCGAACTGAATCAGTTTGTCGGCGGGCGGCGGAGAACCCGCCATCCACCCCATCGTCACCGGGTCGCTGGCCTGGGCATCCAGAAACTTGGGCGCAGTCTGTGCGCCTGCCTGCAGGCTAGTCACCAGCAAGGCCATGGCGGCGGCCCAGCGCGCCGGGTTTTTTATCACTGTGTCGATCATGGTGTCGCCCTTGAATAATTTGGTGGGTTGGGGAATTGCCGTCGCAGGATGGGGTGGCTTCTTGGCGCATTGTTTGCCCCGCAATCATTCATGTCCAATATTGAATATCGCTTGAACGATATAATTTTTTAATCATGGAATTTCGCCACCTGCGCTACTTTCTGGTCCTGGCCGAAGAACTGCATTTCGGGCGGGCGGCACGCCGTTTGTCCATCTCGCAGCCGCCGCTGAGTCTGAACATCCAGCAACTGGAAGCGTCGGTCGGTGCGCGCCTGTTCACGCGCAACAGCAAGGAGGTGCGGTTGACGGCCGCGGGCAAGGCGTTTGTGCCGCGTGCACGCGCCGTGCTGGAGCAGGCGGGCGAAGCGGCGCGCCATGCGCGGGATGTGGAGCAGGGGCTGGCGGGGCGGCTGCACATCGGCTTCGTGGGCGCCATGTTGTACCGCGGCCTGCCGCAGATGCTGCGCAAGTTCCAGGCGCAGCACCCCTTGCTGCGGGTGGTGCTCAAAGAGCTCAATTCGCAGGACCAACTGGTCGAGCTCGCCCATGACCAGCTCGACGTGGGTTTTGTCCACAGCACCCGGCTGCCGGCAGAGATGCAGCATCAGCTGTTTGCGAGCGAACCTTTTGTCTGCTGCCTGCCGGCCGACCACCCGTTGGCGCGCAAGCGGTCCTTGCCACTGCAACTGCTGCAGGGCGAGTCTTTTGTGATGTTCGCGCGCAGTGTGTCGCCGGACTACTACGAACGCATCCTGGCCATCTGCACCGATGCGGGCCTGTACCCCGAGGTGCGCCACGAGGTGCGTCACTGGCTCAGTGTGGTGTCGCTGGTGTCGCAAGGCCTGGGTGTGGCGCTGGTGCCGGCGGCCTTGCGCCATTCGGCGCTGGGTGGCGTGGTGTTTGTGCCGCTGGATGCGGGCGTCGCGCATTCGCAGTCGTATTGCATCTGGAAAACGACACACGACAACGCGGCGCTCACGGCTTTTCTGGCGGTGATGCAGATCGAGGCAGCGCGGCAGGCGAAAAACGGAAAACTGGCGCTACCCAAAACCTCTGCATAAGCCCCACGGCGTCCTGTGGCAAACAGAGGCGACTACAGTAGGGCCTTAGACGAATCCAACCCCGGAGCCAAGACCATGACAACTGAAACCATCACCCTGGGCGGCGGCTGCTTCTGGTGCACCGAAGCCGTGTTTGTGCAGGTGCGCGGCATCCTTGACGTCGAATCCGGCTACAGCAACGGCCACGTCAGCCAGCCCAGCTATGAGCAGGTTTGCACCGGCACCACCGGGCACAACGAGGTGGTCAAGCTGGTGTATGACCCGGCGCAGATCAGCCTGCGCGCGATTTTGGAAATCTTTTTTGCCATCCACGACCCGACCACCTTGAACCGCCAGGGCAACGACAGCGGCACGCAGTACCGCAGCGGTATTTATTATTCGACGCCCGAGCAAAAACAGGTCGCCGAAGACATGGTCAGCGAACTGAACCAGCAAAAGTTGTTCGGCAAGCCGGTGGTGACCGAGGTGCTGCCGCTCACCAACTACTCGCCGGCCGAGGACTACCACCAGGACTTCTTCGAGAAAAACCCGCACCAGGGTTATTGCGTGGCGGTGGCCGGCCCCAAGGTGGCGAAGTTTCGCAAGACCTTTGCAGAATACGCGAAGGCCTGAGCGCAGCGTGGTCTGTCATCCCGGACGCGATCCGGGAGCCATCACGGCGCCTTAGGCCCGACGCGTGGCCAGGTAAAACCACTCCTGGCCGGGCTCGCCACGCGGGTTGGGAAACACCACAAACGCGTCTTCCGGTGCCTTGATCTCCTCGCCGCTGTAACGCACACCAATCACTTCGCCGGTTTTTACCGCGTCAAAGCTGCGCCATTCACGGCTGAACCGGTCGCCAATGTGTTCGCGGTCCACCACATCCACCAGGCGCAGGATTTCTCGCGCCTGGGGCTCGGGTTTTAGCGGCAGCGACACCAGACCCAGCAAGGCCAGCGTTTGCAAAATCGCATGGCGGGCCACCTGGACCGCATGCGGGTCGTCATGCTGGCCGCATTCCAGTGTCACACCATAACCACCGCGTGAACGCATGTACTCCGTTGTGCCAACGCCGTAGTTCGGGTTGGTCACCAGCGTTTGTGCGCGGGCAGCGCCGCCTGCAGGGGCTGTCGCCGCACGCCGCTGCACACCACGCGCATACGTGTCCAGCCAGCCTTCCACAATGCGGTGCGGCCCGGTGTGCAGGGCCAACTGCATTTCTTCCGCCGCGTGGCGAAAGGGCTCCAGCGTGCCGGTGTTGTTCTGCGGGCCCACCATCACAAAGGGCGCGCCGCCGGTGTGGAAGGAATGCAGGTCCAGCAGTGCATCGTGCGAGTCCAGCAGCGGACACAACACATTGGCAATGCGGTCCTCAAAGTCTTGCGGAATCGCACTCGGCGCCATGTTGCGGTTCAGGTTGCGGTCGCCGGTACGCTGCTTGAGCTGATAGGCCAGCGGGTTGGTGACGGGCACAAAAGTCACCGTGCCACGTTCGATGCTGAGTTGGCCCTTGTCTATTTCTTTCAGCAGTTGGGTGATGGCTTTGGCGCCGCAGACTTCGTTGCCATGCACGGCGCCCAGGACCAGCAGGCGCGGGCCGGGGGCCAAGCCGTGGTAGGTGTGGACTCGGAGGTGGGTGGGGCGTTGGGTAACGGCTGGCGTTGTTTCAGATGTGTCGTTCATGGTGGCTTGTGTGTGCGACGCCTGGATGAAAGCTGGTTGGCGACGGTGGTGTGGATTCTCCTCCATCCTAGGATGGGGTGGATCAGGTTTCACGCCTATGATCTGCGGTGTTTGGTCGCAGTTTTATCGACCCCGCTGCATTCCCCAATGTGCTGAAATTCTTTGTCTGGCGAGGACTTGGCGATGAGAAAGTTTTCCAGATTAATTCGCAATTGCCAAGTCATACAGCAGTTCTTGAGGTAAGCGTTCGTTAGACGTCTACAAACATTATGAAAACCATCCCAAGCCAGATACTCGCCGGGACGCGACTTGATCGACAGGGCGAGCGAAATTCGAAAAATGTGCTGGAGAACTACGCGGCGGCCTACGCAGGAAAGAGGTTGCCGCTGAATCAGCATCACGACCTTTCACTCCCTGTAATCGGCTATATCGAGAACCTTCGTGTGATTGCAGACCAAACGAGCCCTGACGACTGGCACCTCGTCGGGGACGTGTTCTTGGAAGGTGACGGCGTCGACCCAAAATTTGGAGGCTTCAGCTTCTCGTACATGGAAAAGTTGCGCAATAGTCAAAGCCAGGAGCGTATTGAAGTTTTTCTGCCCCACCCTCACTACAACGATTTATCGTTGATTGACGAGGTGTTCGAAGACGGATACGTGTCAGTTGGAAAAATCGTCCGGAAAGGGGCGTCGCCTGAGACGGTCGCACTTATTGTTAGCGTCGCTGTCGCCGTTCTTCAGCCAGCGTGGGAAGACGTTTTTCGCTCAAAGATCGCGCCGGCAGTCACAGACTTTTTTCAAAGACGGTTTGGCAGTCTTAGTACGAGGGGAATCAGTTGCGATTATCTTCAGCATATTGACTACTGCGGCCATAGTGCGCAAGTGCTGTTCGTGCCTCTTCGTGGCATGGAGTCAAGTTGCCTTTCCATTGAGAAACTGTACGGCGGCATGCTCATGGTCTCTGACTACTTGAATGCCTTGGATGTAAATCACGTACCTGCCTTAAAGATCATTCTGGCCTTTGACAAAGCTCAAGGCATGTTTGCCATCAGAGCAGTTCATTTCTCAGATGGCTCGGTCAAGACAGACGGCTAACACTTCCGTCAAGAAGTCCTTGCGTCGAGCGATAGTTCCACGCCGGCTTGTGGGACGGCTGCACGGTAAATAGATGCAGTCGCCACCAAAATCGGTCCAGCCAGCCAGTTCGGTAATAATGCAACTCTATTGCGTTAATTGTCATCACTTCCTCTCGCGCTCATGCCTTCCCCATCCGACCCCATCGACACCCTGCTGTCCGCCCATGGCCTGCGCCGCACTAACGCGGCGCGCCGGGTGTTGGGCTGGTTGCTGGCACATCCGGACACGAGCTACACGCATGCGCAGTTGCAGGCGGCGCTGGCGGGTGAGGGCGATACGACCGACAGCGCGGTCCTGGATCGCGTCACCCTCTACCGCCTGATAGACCGCCTCACACAAGTCGGCCTGTTGTTGTGCCGCGTGGATGCCAGCCGGGTGCGGCGTTATCAGGCCATGCCGGTCGGCGTGCATGCGATGCCGCATTTTGAATGCCAGAGCTGCCACCGCGACAGCCCGCTGGCGACGGCGCTGCAGGCGAGTACCGACGATCTGGAACGGGCGGCCGAAACGGCGCTGGAGGCGCTCAAGGCCTTGGGTTACCAAGGCATGAGCCTGGACTTTGCCGTGCGTGGCGTGTGCGCCGACTGCGCGACGGGAAAATCCAATCATCACGGTCAGGGCGCGGCCGCGTGATCCGCACGCGGCAACTGGCCTACCAGTACGCTGGCAGCCCTGAGCTTCGCTTTGAGGACATGGATGTGGCGCAGGGCGGCGTGTTGTTGCTGCGTGGCGACTCGGGCTCCGGCAAATCCACCTGGCTGGCGCTGGCGGCCGGGTTGCTGACGCCGGGCGCGGGCGACATCACGGTGGCCGGTCAGTCTTTGACAGCGTTGGGCAAGGTGGCTGGGGATGCCTGGCGTGCCAAAACCATAGGTTTTTTGCCGCAAAAATTGCATCTCAGCAGCGCCCTGACGGTGCACGCCAACCTCGCGATGGCGCAGTGGGCGGCCGGGCAGGCGCAGGACGAGCGGCGTATTGCAGAGGTCCTCACGGCGCTGGATGTGCAAGACCTCGCCGCGCGCAAACCAGCGCAGCTTTCGGGCGGCCAGGCGCAGCGGGTGGCGCTGGCGCGTGCCGTGCTGCTGCAGCCACAGGTGATTCTGGCTGACGAACCCACGGCCAGCCTGGACGACGAGGCGGCGCGGCAGGCGGTGGCGCTGCTGCAAGCCACGGCCAGTCGCTACAAGGCGACGCTGGTGATCGCCACCCACGATAGCCGCATTGCGGCCAGTCTTGATGCTCAAATCGGCTTCCGGCCCTTATCCCTCGAGCGTAACCAGCTATGAAAACAATAGCGATGGCATGGCGCTACCTGTGGTCGCGGCCGCTGGCCGCCGGGCTCAATGTGTTGCTGCTCAGCCTGGGCCTGGCATCTCTGGCCTTTGTGCTGCTGGTGAGCCACCAGATCAACCAGGCTTTCGAGCGCGACCTGGCCGGCATTGATGTGGTGGTAGGCGCCAAGGGCAGCCCGATGCAGCTGATTTTGTCGGGGGTGTTCCAGCTCGATGTGCCGACCGGCAATGTACCGCTGGCCGCCGTGCAAGCGCTGCAGAAACACCCGCAGGTGGCCAAACTTATTCCCATCAGCATGGGCGACAGCTTTCGCGGTTTTCGCATTGTGGGCACCACGCCGGACTACCTCATACATTACCAGGCCCGCTTCGCGCAGGGCGACGTCTGGGCGGCGCCCATGCAGGCGGTGCTGGGTGCGCAGGTGGCGGCGCAGAGCGGCTTAAAGGTGGGCGACCGTTTTGCCGGCAACCACGGCCTGGGCGGTGGCGGGGAGGCGCATGGCCAGACGCCTTATGTGGTCAGCGGCGTGCTGGCGGTCAGTGGCTCGGTGCTGGACCGGCTGGTGCTGACAGATTCGGCCTCGGTCTGGCAGGTGCACGAAGCTGCGCACCAGGGCGACACCGCGCTCGACGACGAAGACCGCCAGCTGCTCGAAGCAGAGCGCGAGGTGACCTTGGCGCTGATCCAGTACCGCACGCCGCTGGCGGCGGTGACCTTCCCGCGTTTTGTCAACAGCAGCACCGAGATGCAGGCGGCCGCGCCCGCGCTGGAAATCACGCGCCTGCTGAACATGGTGGGTGTCGGCACCGATGTGTTGCGCGCCCTGGCCGGTGTGTTGCTGCTGACGGCCGGTTTGAGTGTGTTTATCGCCTTGTGGAGCGCCGTGCGCGAACGCCGCGCCGATTTGGCGCTGTTGCGTATGCTGGGCGCGCCGCCGCGCAAGGTGGCGGCGCTGCTTTTGTGCGAAGCCTTGTGGCTGGCGCTGCTGGCCACGGTGATAGGCGTGCTGGCGGGGCAGGGGCTGATGGCGCTGCTCGCCTGGCTGTTGCAACTGGATAAATCATTTTTGATGGGCGCGATGGCGTGGCCGGTCGAGCTGATCGCGGTGCCGGCGCTGGCCGTGGGGGTGGCGCTGTTGTCGGCGCTGCTGCCCGCTTACGAGGCCTACCGGGTCAATGTGTTTGAGCTTTTGCAATCGAGGTAAATGTCCCATGATCCATAAATTTGTAAAAAACAGGCTTGTAGCCCTTGCCGCAATTGCGTTGGCAGCTACCTTTTCGATAGCACATGCGCAGCACAGCGACAAGGAAACCCAGGCCGACATCCAGCGCCATCAGGCCATGGCCGCCGCCCACGAGGCCGCCGCCAAATGCTTGGCGTCGGGTAAAAAGGAAGACATTTGCATGAAAGAGCTGCAGGCTTCCTGCAAAGGCCTGGCTGTAGGAAAATACTGCGGTATGAAACACGCGCATTAACTGCAGCCCGGTTTGTTGCTCTTTTTGGAGAAACCCATGAGCCCTGTTGATCCCACCGCCGTCAGGTTATCGCTGCTGGGCCTGTTGCTGGCCGCCGGTTGCGTGCACGCGCAATTGAGTTCGCCCCTGCCTGCGGGCAGCAGCAAACCGGTGGCTACTGCACCCGGCGCCACGGCCTTGCCGGTCGGGCAGGGCGCGGGGGTGCATGGGGTCGACAGTCCGTTCGCACCGCTGCCGCAGCGCGCCGACGTGATCGCCTGGTCGGTGTTGACCGACGTGAAAACCAAAAAAGAAAAAAACCGCATCCTGCCGGTGTTTAGCGCCGGCCAGACCAGCCTGCACCAGAAAACCCAGCGTATCCAGGGCGTCATGATGCCGCTGGACGCGGGCGAAAAGCAGCGGCATTTCCTGCTGGCCTCGGTGCCGCTGACTTGCTCTTTCTGCGTGCCGGGCGGTCCCGAAAGCATGGTCGAGGTCAAGACCAAAACGCCGGTGAAATACAGCATGGAGCCGGTGGTGGTCGAGGGCCAGTTCCAGGTGTTGAATGACGATCCTTATGGCCTGTATTACCGCATCAGCGATGCGGTGGCCGTGAAGTAAAACCCAATGATGTTCAGGCGGATGGCACAACGAGCGGCCTGGGGCTATTTAGCCCTGGTGTTTCTGCTCGCGCCCATGCTGGGCCTGATGCACGGCCTGGTGCATCGGACGGACGGCGCCCATCCCACGGCGCAGGTGCAATTGATTGAGGCCGATGGCCAGGCTCACCACCACGGCTGGCTGGACGATTTGTTTTCCGCGCACAGCAATGCCTCGGATTGCCGCGTGTTCGACCAGCTCAGCCACAGCGATGTGGTGCCGGCGTTGCCCTTGCTGGCTTTGCCTATGGTGTTGTCGTCTTTTGTTTTTCATTTTTTAGAGGGCGAAGTCCTCGCCCGCTGGGCCGCGCTTTTTGAAGCGCGCGGTCCGCCCCTGGCTCGCTGAATCCCCCTGAAGTCGCCATGCGCAGCCTATGCGGCTGCGGTTTGGTGTTTCCGTTCTTCGATTCAACGAGTCATCATGAAAAAATCATTCCCTCGCAGCGCCATCAGCACGGCTTCCCTGAGCTTGCTGGCCCTCGGCTGCTCGCTGGCACAGGCGCAGACCGCCGCGCCCAGCCTGAAAGAAATCACCGTCACCGGCAACCCGCTGGGCACGACCGATCTGATCGCGCCGGCCACGCAGTATTCGGGCACCGCCCTGTTGCTGCGCTCCAAAACCACGTTGGGTGAAACGCTGGACGGCACGCCCGGCGTCAGCAGCACCTACTTCGGCCCCAACGCCAGCCGGCCCGTCATCCGCGGGCTGGACGGCGACCGCATCCGCATTCTGGCCAACGGCGGCGGCTCGCTGGATGCGTCCAGCCTCAGCTACGACCATGCGGTCACCAGCGATCCGCTGAGCATAGAACGCATCGAGGTGTTGCGCGGCCCGGGGGCGCTGCTGTACGGCGGCAGCGCCGTCGGCGGTGTGGTCAACGTCATCGACAACCGCATTCCGCGCGAAGCGCAGTTCGACGAGAAGGGCGGCATCAGCGGCAAGATGGATGTCAACGCCGCCAGTGGCAACGCAGAGCGCGGCAAGGCCGCGTTGCTGGAAACGGGCACCAACCGCTACAGCCTGCACGTGGACGCATTTGACCGCCAGACCGGCGACGTGAAGGCGCCGGTGGACCTGGCCTGCACCAAGGACGGCATCACGACCACGGCGCGGCGTATCTGCAATTCGGCCAGCAATGTCAGCGGCGGGGCGGTCGGTGGTTCGGTATTTTTTGACCACGGTTACCTGGGCGCCTCGGCCAATACCTACCGCAGCACCTATGGCACGGTGGCCGAAGACAATGTGACGATAGGCATGAAGTCAGACCGTTACGCCATCGAAGGCGAAGTGCGCGACCTGAACGGGCCGCTGCAGAGCATCAAGGGCCAATACAGCCAGACCGACTACCGCCACACCGAGTTTGAAGGTGCGAATCCCGGCACGGTGTTCAAGAACCAGGGCAGCGATTTCAGGCTGGAAGCGCGCCACGCCAGAATCGGCAAGCTCGACGGCGTCTTGGGTTTTCAGACCGAGTCCAACCGTTTTTCCGCCGACGGCGCGGAGGCTTTTGCACCCCACAGCAAAACCTCGCAGTCGGCCGTGATTGCGTATGAAGAACTGGGTACAAGCTGGGGCAAACTCAGCGCGGGCGGGCGCCTGGAATCGGTCAAGGTCGAATCCCTGGGCAACCCGCTGGTGCCGCGTTTCACGCCGGCGACCCGAGACTTCAAGCCCGGCAGTTACGCGCTGGGCGCCTTGTGGAATGCCGCACCGAACTGGCAGATCACCAGCAACCTCGCGTACACCGAACGTGCGCCCAAAGACTACGAGCTGTTTGCCAACGGTCCGCACATTGCGACCGCTGCTTATGAAGTGGGGAATGCGAATCTGGGCAAGGAGCAATCCGGCAACCTCGACGTGGGCGCGGCCTGGAAGTCGGGCGGGCACAGCTTCAAGATCAACACCTATGTCAGCCAGTTCAAAAACTACATTGCGCTGAACCAGACGCCGGGTGTCACACGTAACGCCGAAGACGGCGCGCTCAACCCGGTGGAAGATCCCGGCAACCCAGGCTTCACCGCTTCGGGCGCCGAGTTCAAGCCGCTGGCGCAGTTCCAGTACGAGCAGGTGCGTGCGCGGTTTACCGGCATCGAGGCCAGCGGCAACATCCGCTTGCGTGAGGCCGCCTCGACGCTGGACCTGGCGCTGCGCGGCGACATGGTGCGTGCCACCAACCTCAGCAACGGCCTGCCGCTGCCGCGGATTGCGCCATGGCGCGTGGGCGCGTCGCTGTTGTGGGCCAGCGGGCCCTGGGGCGCGACTGTGGGCTTCGACCACCTGGCCGCGCAATCCCGTGTGCCGACGCCACCCGTGGGCGAAACCGGCGCCTACACCTTGTGGAACACCGCCGCCACTTACCGCGTCAAGGCCGGTGCCGCCACCTTGCAGTGGTACGCCCGGCTAGACAACATCACCAACAAGCTTGCCTACAGCGCAACCTCGGTGCTGACCAGCACAGCGTTTCCGAAAGCACCCTTGCCGGGGCGGAGTTTGAAGGTGGGTTTGCAGGTTGCTTTTTAAGAGGTTGGGTTGAGACCTGCTTGCCGGCGTCACGCTGCTTTTGTGGCTTGTCTTGGACAGTAGGACGGACTCCCCACTCCCACCCCTAACCCCTCCCTCGCCCCGCTGGGCGATGGAGGGGGACTTCATTTGGCCTTGTGTGCTGCAACCGCGTGCATGAATGACAGTCCCCGCTTGTCATTCCGGCGCATGCCGGAATCCATTCCCGCGCCCGAATCCGCGCCCAACCCCGACTGGACCGAGCACCGCAGGTTGCCGGAGCGAAGCGCAGGGACGCAGACAGCGGGGTCGCCTTCTCTCTGCTTGCTTTCTCTTGGCGAAGCAAGAGAAAGTAAGTCGGCCGCCGGGCCGAGACCCGGCCTGCTCGAAGCACCGATAAAAGTCCACGCCACCAACAACTCAAGCCCGAAGCCGCAGCTAAGATCACCCAATGAATTCGCCCGTTGTTGCTTCCCTGTTTCCCGTGGTTCTTCTGATTGCTATTGGTTTTATAGCTGGCTGCGCAGGCTGGATAAGGGCTGGCGCCACAAAAGATCTTGCAAATCTGGTATTTTTTCTGCTCACGCCGGCGCTTTTGTTTCGCACCATGAGCAAGGTGCACATCGAGCAGCTCGACTTCAAACCGGTGGCCGCCTACTTTCTGGCCGCCTTCCTTTTGTTTGGCGGCACCTTGCTGGTGCAAGGCTTCAACCGCCGTGCCGCGGTGCTGGCGCTGGCCGCCACGTTTTCCAACACGGTGATGATTGGCATTGCCCTGATTGGCCTGATGTACGGCCCGACAGGCCTGATCACCTTGCTGACCTTGGTGTCCGTGCATTCGCTGGTGTTGCTGACCAGTGCCACGGTGGTGCTGGAACTCGCGGTGGCGCGCGAGCAAAGCCAGCAGCCGGGCGCGAGCCAGGACCGGGCGGCCATGCACAGGCGTTCCGTGATGACGGTGCTGGCGGCTTTCAAGAATGCCGTGCTGCACCCGGTGCCGCTTCCCATCATTTGCGGCCTGCTGTTTGCGCAGACTTCGCTGGAGATTCCCGTGCTGATCGACAAGCCGCTGGAGCTGCTGGGCAACGCTTTCGGGCCGCTGGCGCTGGTGCTGGTGGGTGTGATGCTGGCCAGCACGCCGGTGGGCAAACACTGGCGCCAGGCGCTGGCGCTGGCCAGCCTCAAGAACCTCGCCCATCCCTTGCTGGTGTGGCTGTTGTGCCGCGTGTTGGGTGTCGGTGGTGTGCCCATGATGGTGATGGTTGTGGCTGCCGCCTTGCCGATTGGCGCGAATGTGTTTTTGTTTTCACAGCGGTACGAAGTCGCGGAAGAACTGACGACGGCCAGCGTGGCGGTGTCCACGGTGCTGGCGCTGCTGACCTTGACCTTGGTGGTCTTGCTGGTGCCCCGGCTGGACTAACCCGAACGGAGATTTTTATGCAATTTTTGCAATCGCTTCCCATTTCCGCGCAGGCCATCGGCTTGCTGCTTTTGTCCAATGTTTTCATGACCTTTGCCTGGTATGGCCACCTGAAAAACCTGGCGACCTCGCCCTGGTACATCGCGGCGCTGGTCAGCTGGGGCATTGCCTTGTTCGAGTATTTGCTGCAGGTGCCGGGCAACCGCATCGGCTTCACGATGTACAACGTCGGGCAACTCAAGATCATGCAGGAGGTCATCACGCTGGTGGTGTTTGTGCCTTTTGCGGTGTTTTACCTGGACCAGCCGCTGAAACTCGATTATTTGTGGGCGGCGTTGTGTATGGTGGGCGCGGTTTATTTTATTTTTCGTAGTAGTTGAAAGAAATGCCCGATCAAATTTCGGATGGGCCGCTCCCAGAAGACAGGGCAGCTACCTACACGAAGTGACAAGCGTGGGGGCTATTTCAGCCCGGCGGTTAAACTCGGGGAAGTCACAAATTTGTCATATCCCCGACATACACCCCCCAGGAGTTGAAGATGCTGTTTGGCAAATTGCTGCCGCGCGAAGGCAATTTTTTCGAGTTATTTAACCAGCATGCGGATCGCATCGTGGAAGCGGCCCATGCGTTTTCCAATCTGGTGGTCCATTACAACGACGTTGAAAAACGCGAGGCTTACAACCGCGAGGTTGACAACGCCGAACGTGCGGCGGACCGCATCACCCACGAGGTGAACCGCATGTTGCACAAGACATTCATCACGCCGATTGACCGCGAACAAATCCATTCGCTGATCAACACCATGGACGATGTGGCCGACCTGATCCAGGATTCCGCCGAAACCATGGCGCTTTACGACGTGCGCCACATGACCGACGAGATCGTGCGTCTGACCGACCTCAGCGTCAAATGTTGCGAGCGTCTGAAAGACGCGGTGGCGCTGATCGACAAGCTCAGCGACGCGGCCACGGCCGAGGCGGCGCTCAAGACCTGCGAAGAAATCGACAAGCTGGAGTCCGACGCCGACCGCGTCATGCGTTCGGCCATGAGCAAGCTGTTCCGCGAAGAGCCCGATGTGCGCGAAGTGATCAAGCTCAAGGCGATTTACGAGTTGCTGGAAACCATCACCGACAAGTGTGAGGATGTGGCGAATCTGATCGAGGGCATCGTCCTCGAAAATTCCTGATCGTTCGGGGCGCGCATGCAAACCGTACAAACTGCCCTGTGGGTTGTGGCATTGCTGGTGTTCCTGGCCATTGCTTTTGACTTCATGAATGGCTTTCACGACGCGGCCAACTCGATTGCCACCGTCGTGTCCACCGGCGTACTCAAACCCGGCCAGGCCGTGTTGTTCGCGGCTTCCTTCAACTTCATCGCCATCTTCATTTTTCACCTGAGCGTTGCCGCCACGGTGGGAAAAGGCATTGTGCAGCCGGGGGTGGTGGATACCCACGTGGTGTTCGGCGCGCTGATAGGCGCCATCACCTGGAACCTGGTGACCTGGTATTACGGCATCCCGAGCAGTTCTTCACACGCCCTCATAGGCGGCATTGTCGGCGCGGTGATTGCCAAGGCGGGTGCACACTCGCTGATCTCGGGTGGCATCCTGAAGACCGTGGCTTTCATCTTTGTTTCACCCTTGCTGGGCTTTTTGCTGGGTTCGATCATGATGGTGGTGGTGGCCTGGGTGTGCCGACGTGCCACACCGTCCAAGGTGGACCGGTGGTTCCGGCGCCTGCAACTGGTGTCGGCCGGTGCCTACAGTCTGGGCCACGGCGGCAACGATGCACAAAAAACCATTGGCATCATCTGGATGCTGCTGATCGCCACCGGTTATTCCTCGGCCAGCGACAGCTCGCCGCCGACCTGGGCGATTGTCAGTTGTTACGTCGCCATTGCCGCAGGCACCATGTTTGGCGGCTGGCGCATCGTGAAAACCATGGGCCAAAAAATCACCAAGCTCAAACCCGTGGGTGGTTTCTGCGCGGAAACCGGCGGTGCCCTGACCCTGTTCCTGGCCACGGCCCTGGGCATTCCGGTGTCGACCACACACACCATCACCGGCGCTATCGTGGGCGTGGGTTCCACCCAGCGTGCGTCTGCCGTGCGTTGGGGTGTGGCCGGCAACATCGTCTGGGCCTGGATTTTCACGATCCCGGCCTCGGCGTTTGTCGCGGCCATCGGTTATTGGGTCAGCCTGCAGCTGTTTTAATCACGCTGTCCATCCCCAAATAAAAAGAGCCCCGTGAGGCTCTTTTTTATTGGCTGATTTTCCTGGCTTCTTCGATCTGGTACTCGTAGTAACGCTGAAAGCTGAAGACGATGCTGGACATCAGGGCCACGGTGCCGAACAGCAAGGCCAGCACGATGGCGCCCATGGTCAGCCAGTTGGTCCTGCCTGCAGCGGCGTCTGGCTCGGCCGACGGGTTGTGTTGCGCATTCCATTTTTCGGGCGCCATCAGGCCGTAATATATAGCCGTCAAGGCCGTGCCCGCGAGGGTGAAACCGAGCAGCGGAATCAGCATCCAGGCCACATGGTCGTCCTGGCCATACATCTGCACCCGCTGGACACCCCACCAGCCCAGCGCGGCCGCCAGCGGGTGCAGCCAGGCGAACAGGTCTTTCCAGCCGTAAAGGTAGATGCGATGGAGGCCGAGTTGGCCGACGACAAACGCCAGCCAGGTGGCCAGCGTTTTGTTTTTGTTTTTGTTCATGGAGGCAGTGGAGACAGTCATGGAGGGGAGGAAGAGGCGGACGGCGTGGCGTCCGGGGGCGGCAAGGTGTCGCCGGCACCCAGCGTTTTTTGCATGATCACAATATCACGCCAGGCCCCCATTTTCCACCCGCAGGCCTCGACCACGCCGACTTGTGTGAAACCCAGCGCGCGGTGCAGGCCAACCGAGCCGGCATTGGCCGAATCGCCAATGACCGCCATGATCTTGCGTATGCCAGCGGATTCGCAGCGCGCCAGCAACTCGCTCAACAGCGCGCGACCCAGGCCTTTGCCCTGCTGGTCGGGCGCGAGGTAAATCGAATCTTCCACCGAATAGCGGTAAGCCGGCCGGGGTTTGAACCAGTTGCCGTAGGCAAAACCGACCACCACACCTTGGTCCTCGGCGACGAGGTAGGGCAGGCCTTTGGACAAGACGTCGGCGCGGCGTGAGCCCATGTCGGCCACGCTGGGCGGTTCGGTTTCAAAGGTGCCGGTGCTGTGCAACACGTGGTGCGCATAAATCGCGGTGATGGCAGGCAGATCGTCGTCGCGGCAGGGTCGTATCAGGGTCATGGCAATGGTTAAAAAGGAGGGCTGGAAAGTCGTTGTGGGGGAAATCTCGGGCCGCGGGTTATAATCTGCGGCTTTGCAGCATTTCGCTGGCCGGGTGCCATGTCGTGTGTCTCAAGCGCTGCAGGAACATTTTGGGGTGATTTATTTCACCTCACCACCCGAAGGATAAATCATGGTCGTCATCCGACTCTCGCGCGGCGGTTCTAAACACCGTCCCTTTTTCAATATTGTTGTGGCTGACAAACGCGTTCGCCGCGATGGCCGTTTCATCGAACGCATCGGTTTTTACAACCCGATCGCTAAAGGTGGCGAAGAGGGTCTGCGCATCGAGCAGGACCGTCTGACCCACTGGCTCGGCGTTGGCGCACAGCCATCCCCGACCGTGGAGCGCCTGGTCAAGCAGGGCGCTGCCGCTGCTCCCAAAGCCGCCTGAGCGTAGAGGTTTAGATGCTGCCTGGCCTTGAGCCGTCCGGTTTGCCGGATGATGCGGTTGAAGTTGGGCGCATTCTTGATGCCTGGGGCGTCAAGGGCTGGGTCAAGGTCCTGGCCCACAGCGCCTCCTCCGAGGCGCTTTTTTCTTCTGGCCGCTGGTATCTCCAGCCGCCCGATGCCAAACACCGGCCTGGCTTTGATGCCTTTGCCGGCACGGTGATTTTGGGCGTCACCGAATCCAAAACCCATTCCGACTCCGTCGTTGCCAAATTCGAAGGCATCGATGACCGCACGCCGGCCGAGGCTTTGCGTGGCGCACGCATTTTTGTGCCGCGCAGCAGTTTTCCGAAAGCCGGCAAAGACGAGTATTACTGGGTCGACCTGTTGGGCTTGAACGTGCTCAACCGCGAAGGTGTGGCCCTGGGCTGCGTGCGCGACCTGATGGCCACCGGCCCGCATTCTGTGCTGTGTGTCGAATACACCGAAGAGGGTCAGACCCTGGAGCGCATGATCCCCTTTGTGGCGGCTTATGTGGATGCCGTCGATCTGCCGGGTAAAACCATCACGGTGGACTGGCAGCCTGACTATTAGAGCCCTCACGCTCCCCACTTCGTGTGGTTCGCTGCCCCCCGAGGGGGTGCTGCGCCTGCGGGCCGGCGGAGCCGGACCCGCGGCCCCTGCTTGAAAAAGACGAACTCCCTGCGGTCGTTCGCTTCATATCCGCTCGTCCTGAGCTGGTTCGTGGCGGTCCGGTGCAAAATAGACTTCCATGCGTTTTGACGTCATCACCCTTTTCCCCGAGCTGTTCGCGCCGTTTTTGACAAGCGGCGTGACACGCCGTGCCTACGAATCCGGCCTGGTCGAGGTCAAACTCTGGAGTCCGCGCGATTTTGCCGACGGCAGTTATCGCCGTGTGGATGACCGTCCCTTTGGCGGCGGCCCCGGCATGGTGATGATGGCCGAGCCGCTGGCCCGTTGCCTGGAAACCCTTCGTGCTGAACGCGCCGAGCCTGCCGGCCAGCAGGCCCCGGTGGTGCTGTTTTCGCCGATCGGCCGTGCGCTGGACCACAGCGGGGTGGAAGCCTGGTCGGCCAGCAGCGGCGCGGTGCTGATTTGCGGCCGTTACGAAGGCCTGGACCAGCGTTTTATCGACACCTATGTGGACCAGCAAATCAGCCTGGGCGACTTTGTGCTGTCGGGCGGCGAAATTGTGGCCATGGCCTTGCTGGACGCGGTGGCGCGGCTGCAGCCGGGTGTGCTCAATGACGAAGGCAGCCACCAGTTCGACAGCTTCAACCCGGCCCTGGACGGCCTGCTCGATTGCCCGCATTACACACGGCCCGAGACCTGGCGTGAGCAAGCCGTGCCGGACAAACTTTTGTCGGGCAACCATGCGCATATCGAGCGCTGGCGCCGCGAGCAGCGGCTGGCCCTGACCCAGCGCCATCGCCCGGAACTGGTACAAAAAGCGCGAATTGCCGGCCATTTGAGCGCCAGCGATGAGGTTTTTCTGGCTGATTTGATCGAAGACCCCGAGCAAGACGCGTGAATTGCCTCGTGGCATTTCCAGAAATTCAGGGTTTCGGGATGAAGTGCTAGGCGCACGGAGCGCAGCACCCGGAATGTACTTGGGTACATGAGGATTGCGAGCACCGCGCAACGACGCAATTCGCCCGAAAAATGGATTTATGGAAGTGCCATATAATCAAAGGCTTTTCGGTCCTCTGGCGGCCACTGCAACCATCTTGACCATCAACGATGTGTCCATGGATTTGCGGTCTTTAGTGCAGCGCGTGTATGAACGAAAAAACAAGTGAGATGGAATTTTTATGAATCTGATCGAAACTCTTGAGTTGGAAGAAATTGCCCGCTTGAACAAGACCATCCCTGTGTACGCCCCCGGCGACACCGTGATTGTCAGCGTCAATGTGGTTGAAGGTACACGCAAGCGTGTGCAGGCCTTTGAAGGCGTCGTGATTGCCAAGCGCAACCGCGGTCTGAACTCCAGCTTCATCGTGCGCAAAATCTCCAATGGCGAAGGCGTCGAGCGGACCTTCCAGGTCTACAGCCCCCTGATCGCCAAGATCGAAGTCAAACGTCGTGGTGACGTGCGTCGCGCCAAGTTGTACTACCTGCGCGAGCGCAGCGGCAAGTCGGCACGTATCAAGGAAAAGCTGGGCGCCAAGGCTGCGTAAAAGCAGTTCTGCCCTCGAAAAGCCGCTCATCCGAGCGGCTTTTTTGTGCCCGCTCGCAGGGCGGCTCGCCATGGCGAGTTCCCGGAGAGATCACCGCAGGCCGGCGTTTTCCTCGCCGTTCCTTATGCGCTGGCCGCCATTACTGAACTTTTCTCACGCTCACTGCGCCCGGCGCAATAACACGACCGTCCGCCGCCATGGGCTGCATCCAGCCTAGAGGTTTTCCTGAGCTTGTTTCGACCAATTGCGAATGCGCTTGGCCAGGCTCGAACAAATGTTGTTCACCCCATTGCCGAAGCGCGACCACGACCGGGAAAAGCTGCTCGCCCTGGGGCGTCAGAACGTATTCCTGGTAGGACGTCCCATCGGACGCCGGCTGCACTTCGAAAATACCGGCCTCGACCAGACCGCGCAAGCGATCCGCCAGGATGCTGCGCGCCACGCCCAAGCCGCGTTGGAAATCGCTGAACCGGCGCGTGCCATCGAAGGCGTCACGCACCAGCAGCAAGGACCAGCGATCCCCCACAAGATCGACTGCGCGCGCCACGGGGCAGGTTTCGTCTGGCTTGTCTTGACGTTTGGCCATATAAGCACCTTTTTTGTGATTGGTTTCATTTTAAGACTGGTTTGGCTACAATCAAACTGGTCTTTATTTGAAACTAGATGAATGAAAGGATGGCTCATGCGTGCCCATCAAGACGCACGGTCCGGTGCGGCGGCCGCCATGCCGTTTTTTCTGGTCGCCCTGTTGGCCTGCGCCAGTGGCCTGAGCGTGGCGAATGTTTATTACGCCCAGCCACTGCTGGATACACTGGCCGCAGACTTTGCCATCAGCCATGCGGCCGTCGGCGGCGTCATCACGGCCACCCAGGTCGGTTGCGGGCTGGCCCTGCTGTTGTTGGTGCCGCTGGGGGATCGGATGGATAGGCGGCGCCTGATGCTGATGCAGTTGGCGGCGCTGGTGGTGGCACTGGTGGGCGTCGGTTTGGCGAGCTCATCCATGACCTTGTTGATGGGCATGTTGGCCGTCGGCCTGCTGGGTACGGCGATGACGCAAGGGTTGATCGCCTACGCCGCCACCGCCGCCGCACCGTCCGAGCGCGGTCGGGTGGTGGGTGTCGCCCAGGGTGGCGTGGTCATCGGCTTGTTGCTGGCGCGTGTGCAGGCTGGGGTGATCGCCGATCTGGCCGGATGGCGCGGGGTCTATTTTTTCTCGGCCGTCGTGATGCTGGTGCTGGGTGTGATGTTGTGGCGGGTGTTGCCCGCGCAGCTTCCGCCTTCGCGGCGGCTGTCCTATGGACAGTTGATTCTGTCGATGTTCACGCTGCTGCGCCATGAACGGGTGCTGCAAATCCGTGGCTTGATCGCCTTGTTGATGTTTGCGGCGTTCAGCGTTTTCTGGAGTGCATTGGTTTTGCCCTTGCGCGCGCCGCCTTATGCGTTCTCGTACACGCTCATCGGGGCGTTCGGACTGGTGGGTGTGGTGGGGGCCTTGGCCGCGGCGCGGGCAGGGCACTGGGCCGATCGCGGTCTGGGTCAGCGAACCAGTGGCATGGCGTTGTTGCTGCTGCTGGCCTCCTGGCTGCCGCTGTGGTTCGGCACCCACTCGCTGTGGTGGCTGGTGATCGGCATCGTCGCGCTGGACTTGGGCGGCCAAGCCATCCATGTGACCAACCAGAGCATGATTTTCAGGACGCAGCCGCAAGCCCATAGCCGGCTGGTGGCTGGCTACATGCTGTTTTATTCGGTCGGCAGCGGTCTCGGGGCCATGGCTTCGACCGCCGCCTATGCGGCTTTCGGTTGGACGGGCGTCTGCCTGCTGGGCGCGGGAGTGAGCGGACTGGCGCTGGCGCTCTGGGCGCTGACCTTGCGTTACATGCCGAAGGCGGGTGTGCCCCCATCCGCACACATGGGGGCGCCACACGATGCCCTGGAAGGTGCCCACTAGCGCGCAGGGGATTCATACACTGTTACCCTTGGATTCTGTATGAGCAGCACCCCCTTCACCAAGCCTCTGCCCGCCTTCGATCCCCGCAGCATCCCGGTGATCGGCATTGACACGCATTTGTCTGGCGTGCCGGCAGAGGCGCTGACGCCGCAGGCCTTGCGCCAGCGTTTTCGGCACCCGCCGTTCTGGACGCCGGAGCACAGCGTCGAGAAAAAGTTTTCCAACCGCGAGCCGGCGCTGGCGGCGGTACTGATTCCGCTGGTGATGCGCGATGAACTCACGCTGCTGCTGACCGAACGGGCCGGCCACATGACAACCCACGCCGGCCAGGTTGCGTTCCCCGGCGGCAAGACCGACGCGACCGACCACGATGCCGTGGACACGGCCTTGCGCGAGGCGCATGAGGAAATCGGTCTGATCCGCGAACATGTGGAAGTGCTGGGCATACTCCCGACCTACGTCACCGGCACCGCCTTCATCATCACGCCGGTGGTCGCGCTGGTGCAGCCTGGCTTTGTCTTGCAGCCCAACCCGGCCGAGGTGGCCGATGTTTTTGAGGTGCCCCTGCGTTACCTGATGAACCCTGCTAATCACCAGCGTCACGAGTTCGAGTTTGATGGCAGCACCCGCCAGTGGCTGTCCATGCCCTACACCGGCACGGACGTCGGCGACAGCAAGGAGCGTTACATCTGGGGCGCCACCGCCGGCATGTTGCGCAACCTCTACCGCTTCCTAAGCGCCTGAAGATCGGATGATGAGGGGCTCTCCCCTTCAAGCAGGGGTCGCGGGACTGGCTCCGCCAGACCGCAGGCGCAGCGGCCCCCTAGGGGGGCAGGGAGCGACACGCAGTGCGCGACCGTGGGGGCGTTATGATTTGGCATGAGTTTTTTCGCCGTTTTGCTCGCTCTCATCATTGAACAGGCCAGGCCGCTGGCCCGTGGCAATGTCATCCACGCCAGTTTGCGCCGCTGGGTGCGTTGGGCCAGCCGCAGCCTGGACGCCGGTCAGCCGCAGCATGGCTGGTTGGTCTGGACCATGGCGGTGGTGGTGCCGTCAGTGCTCACACTGGCGATTCACTGGCTGCTGTGGAGCGTCAACGTGGTGCTGGCCTTGGCCTGGAGCGTGGGCGTGCTTTATGTCACCCTGGGTTTTCGCCAGTTCAGCCACTATTTCACCGACATACGCGACGCGCTGGACGACGGCGACGAGGACAGTGCACGCGAGTTGCTGGCGCAGTGGCGCCAGGTCGATGCCAGCGAGTTGCCGCGCAGCGAAATTGTCCGCCACGTGATCGAGTATTCGGTGCTGGCCGCACACCGCCATGTGTTTGGCGTGCTGGCCTGGTTCTCGGTGCTGGCCGCGCTGGGCCTGGGGCCGGCCGGCGCGGTCTTGTACCGCCTGAGCGAGTTTGTGTCCCGGTATTGGGCCTACAAAAGCAAATCGACCGGCGAGGGCGCCAGTCCGGCCCTGCAACATGCCGCGGCGCAAGCCTGGCAGGTGATCGACTATGTGCCGGCCCGCCTGACCTCGCTGGGTTTTGCGGTGGTGGGCAGTTTTGAAGACGCGATCGACGGCTGGCGCAATTACGCGCAACGTTTGCCGGCCGATGCGGGCAATCGCAACGACGGCGTGATCCTGGCCGCGACCTCCGGCGCGGTCAATGTGCGGCTGGGCGGCGAAGCCTTGAAAACCACGTTTGCGACCGATACCGCCCAGGGTTTTCAGGCCAACGGTGATGCCGGCCCTGCCGCCACCGAAAGCACCCCCGGCCGCGAGCCCGAAGTGGCCCATTTGCGTAGCATTGTGGGCCTGGTCTGGCGCTCCGTGGTGCTCTGGATGGTGTTGCTGGCCTTGCTGACCCTGGCGCGCCTGCTGGGTTGAGCGTGCCTCCCGCCTGCTGACCATGTCCTCGTTCTGGAGTCCCTCGGTTCGGGAACTGGTGCCTTACACACCGGGCGAGCAGCCCGCCATCGCTGGCCTGATCAAGCTCAACACCAACGAAAATCCTTACCTGCCCTCGCCCCGGGTCATAGCCGCCATCACGGCGGCAGCGCAAGACGGTTTGCAACTCTATCCCGATCCGCAGGCCAAGGCCTTCCGGCAGGCGGTGGCAAGCTGCCATGGTCTGGATATGGGCCAGGTGTTTGCAGGCAACGGCTCGGACGAAGTGCTGGCGCACGCCTTCTTTGCGTTTTTCCGCCAGGACTTGCCCCTCCTGATGCCGGACATCAGCTACAGCTTTTACAAGGTCTACTGCGGGCTGTACGACATAGCGGTGACGCAGGTCCCGCTGGATGCGGCCATGGGTATTGATGTGACGCAGTATCAGGCGGCTTGCGGCGGTGTGGTGATCGCGAACCCGAATGCGCCCACCGGCTGCGGTTTGCCGCTGGCGCAGATCGAGTTGTTGCTGCAGCTGCAGCCCAATCGGGTGGTGCTGGTGGACGAAGCGTATGTGGATTTTGGCGGCGAGAGCGCCTTGGGTCTGATTCAGCGTTACCCCAACCTGCTGGTGGTCCAGACCTTGTCCAAGTCGCGTTCGCTGGCGGGTTTGCGGGTGGGTTTTGCTGCCGGCCAGCGCCATTTGATTGAGGCGCTGGAGCGGGTCAAAGACAGCTTCAACTCCTACCCGCTGGACCGGCTGGCGCTGACCGGCGCGGTGGCGGCTTACGAAGACAGCGCTTATTTTGAAACCACCCGGGCGGCCGTGATCGCGTCCCGCGAGTTGTTGCGCCAGCAACTGCAGGCCCTGGGTTTTGAGGTCTTGCCTTCGCAGACCAATTTCCTGATGGTGCGCCATCCTGACCATGATGCGGCGACCCTGGCCGCGGGCCTGCGGGTACAACGTATTTTGGTGCGTCATTTCAGGCTGCCGCGTATCGAGCAGCACCTGCGCATCAGCATAGGCACACCGGCACAATGCGCGGCGCTGGTGGACGCTTGCCGCAGCTTGCTGGGCGCCTGATCGTTTTTTAGTAGCGCCGCTCTTGCGACAATTCGGCAAACAGATCGCTATACAAACGATAGCGGCTTGCGCTGATACTACCTGGGCCAGAGGCCGATTTGACCTCTGAAATAACGCCGCAGCCGGGTTCGTGCAGATGGGTGCAGTTGTAGAACTTGCAATCCTGCGCATGGGCTTTGAGGTCCGGCATGTAGTTGGCCAGGTGCATGGGGTCTATGTGGTGCAGGCCAAACTCCTGGAAGCCCGGCGAGTCGATCAGCGCGGTGGTTCGTTCGGCGTCTATCCAGTACAAGGTGGTGCTGGTGGTTGTGTGTTTGCCCGAGTTCAGCGCTTGCGAGATTTCGGCCGTCAGCACTTGGGCGTCGGGCACCAACAGATTGGTCAAGCTGCTTTTGCCGGCGCCCGAGGGCCCGAGCACTAATGTCTTTTTGCCGCGCAGCAGCGCCTGCAGTTGCTGGTACTGCGCATCGTTGGCCACCGGCGTATCGGTTTTGGGTTTGATGGCCAGCGGCAAGACCTGATAACCCATGGCGCGGTAAGGCGCCAGCTTGGTCCAGGCGCGGCCAAAAGGTTCGACCAGGTCGCTTTTGTTCAGCGCAATGATGGGCGTGATACGTTCGGCTTCGGCGGCAATCAGCGCCCGCGTGAGCTGGGTTTCCGAAAACTCGGGCTCGGCGGCAATCAGGATCAGCACCTGGTCCAGGTTGGCGGCGAAGGACTTGGTGCGCATTTCGTCCTGCCGGTAAAACAGGTTGCTGCGCGGCTCGACTTTTTCGACCGTGCCTTCGTCTTGCGAGGGCAACCACTGGATACGGTCACCGACCACGACCTGGCTTTTTTTGCCACGGGGGTGGCAGATGATGCGTTCGCCGCTGGGTGTTTCCACCAGGCAATGCCGGCCAAAACCGGCAACCACCAGGCCGGGCAAGGTCCCGGCGGATGACACAGTGGTCAAGCGAGCAAGGCGTCGACTTTGGACGCGCAGAAAAAGTCACTGATCGAAATACCGTTCACGTCGTGCGTGTTGAAACGCACCGTGCATTTGCCGTAACTCAGGGCCAGGTCCGGGTGGTGATCCTCGGCATTGGCGATAAACGCCACGGCATTGGCGAAACCCATGGTCTCGTGGAAGTTTTTGAAGGTATAGGTTTTTTCCAGCGAACCGTCGATCAGCCGCCAGCCCAGGGCTTGTTCGCCGTTGAGCTGGCTCAGTTGCGTGACGATTTCGGTGGCACTCAAGGCGCGCCGGTTTTGGTGGATGGGGTTGCTCATGCGGAGGCTCCAGTGGGGGGCACCCATGCGGGCCAGTCTTTCGGAGGCCGGTGGGTGGGAATAATAAAATTTCACAAACACCGGGTCGGGCGTCAGCGTGCTGGCATTGTCCTGGTAGAGCTTGAGCAGGGCGCTTTGCAAGTCCTTGCCATCGGTCTGCGCCACGGCGTAGGCATCGGCCTCGAACTCATGTTTGCGCGAGAACTGGGCAAACAGCGGCGAGATGAAAAAGCTGAAGACCGGCACCACCAGCAGGAACAGCAGCAGGGCCAGCGCGTCGTTGCTGCCTTGCAGGTTGGGGCGCACGCCCAGGCCGGTGTAAAACCAGACCTGCGTCGACAGCCAGCCCAGCAGCGCGAAGCCGGCCAGGCTCATGGCAAACATCGAGACAATACGTTTGATGATGTGTTTGTGTTTGAAGTGGCCCAGCTCATGGGCCAGCACGGCATCGACTTCGGCCGGGCTCAACTGCTTGAGCAGGGTGTCGTAAAAAACCACACGTTTGGACGCGCCAAAACCGGTGAAATAGGCGTTGGCATGGGCCGACCGTTTGCTGCCGTCCATCACGAACAGGCCCTTGGCGGCAAAGCCGCAACGCTGCATCAGCGCCGTGACACGCGCCTTGAGGGTTTCATCTTCCAGTGGCTGGAACTTGTTGAACAGCGGCGCAATCACCGTGGGATAGAGCACCAGGATCAGCAGGTTGAAACCCATCCAGGTGCCCCAGGCCCAGAGCCACCACCAACTGCCGGTGCTGCCCATGATCCAGAGGATCAGCGCCACGATGGGCAAGCCGATCAACACGCCGACCAGGGTGGATTTCAGCAGGTCCGTCAGCCACAGCTTGAAGGTCATTTTGTTGAAGCCAAAACGTTCTTCGATGCGGAAGGTGCTGTACAGCGTGAAGGGCAAATCCAGCAGGCCGCTGATCAGACCAAAAGCGGCGAGCAGGGCCAGTTGCGGCACCAGGCTGCCGTAGCGGTCCAGGCCGCTGCCGGCCAGGGCCTGGTTCAAGGTGTCGATGCCGCCCAGCAGGGTCCAGCCCAGCAGCAGGGCGGTGCCATAAGCCAGTTCCAGCAGACCGAAACGGGCCTTGGTGAGGGTGTAGTCGGCGGCCTTCTGGTGGGCGTCCAGCGAAATGGTCGCGGCGAAGGCCGCCGGCACTGCGTTGCGGTGCCGCGCCACGTGACGGATCTGGCGCGACGCTAGGTAAAACTTCAGCACCACGCCCAGCACCAGCGCGGCACAGAAGACGAGGGTGAAAACCAGGGAATAGTCGTTCATCTGGGGAAGTTTAGGCGATCAGCGAGAATCGCAAGATGTCTGACCTTGAAACCACACTCAAAAAATCCGACCAGAACCTGATCTGGCTCGACTGCGAAATGACCGGCCTGGACCCGGAAAAAGAACGCCTGCTGGAAATCGCCGTGATCGTGACCGGCCCGCAACTCACGCCGCGCATCGAAGGCCCGGTGCTGGTGATTCATCAATCGGATGAGTTGCTGGACAAAATGGACAACTGGAACAAAGGCACACATGGCCGCAGCGGCCTGATCGACAAGGTCAAGGCCAGTTCGGTGACCGAAGAAGATGCGGAAAAGCAGTTGCTGGCTTTCATGGCCAAATACGTGCCCAAAGGCGTCACGCCCATGTGTGGCAACACCATCAGCCAGGACCGGCGTTTCCTGGTGAAATACATGCCCAAGCTGGAGGCGTATTTTCATTACCGCAATGTCGATGTCAGCACCTTCAAGGAGCTGGCCAAACGCTGGCGCCCCGAGGTGTACAGCGCTTTCAAGAAGCGGCAAAGTCACACGGCGCTGGCCGACGTGCACGAGTCGATCGACGAGCTGGAACACTACCGCACGCATTTTCTCAAGTGATTTTGGCCCCTGGCCCATGTCTCATGGGCGTAAGCAGCTATCAAAAATAGAGCGAATGAACAAGCTCCCAAGCCAGTTCCGGCGCAGTTTGGGGTCTTTCGTTCACGGGGGACTGGTAGAAACCCGTAAGCCGTGGCATAATTGAAGGCTTGACGGATGCACAGGGTGTGCACCGCATTTGTACATCTACCTCACACTTTTGGGCTCTACCAACAGAGTCATCGCTTCAGGCACCGGTTTTTCCGCCTGAGCCGAAATATTCGTTTGATGGTTGATGTTTTATTAACCATGAACGAAGCCTTCCGCTACGCGGCAGGTGGTAGTTTCTTGTTCGCCAGCCCACACCACAAGCGTGGCGGCGTGGACAAGTGTTTAGTGAGAAAAAACATGACTGACTCTTTTGAGGCTCGCGGCGACTTTATGGCCGAAGCAAACACCGATACCGACACCAACCTCGTTCCGGATTTTTCCGAAGCGACCGCCGCGCCTGAAAGCTCGCTGGAAGCCATTGTTGCGGAGCCCAACGGTTTCGTGACACTGGGCCTGGCCAAGGAACTGCTGCAAGCCGTGGCCGACATGGGTTTCACCAAGCCGACCGCCGTGCAGATGGCCACCATCCCCAAAGCCATGCAGGCCCTGGATGCAGACCCGAAAGCCACCAAATTCACCGACTTGCTGGTTTCCAGCCAGACCGGTAGCGGCAAAACCGCCGCCTTCCTGTTGCCCGTGTTGCACACCCTGCTCAAGCAGCAGGAAGAAAACGAGCGCAGCGAACGTGCCGAGTTTGAGCGTCAAAGCGCTGAAGCCGTGGCCCGTGGCGAAGCCCCGCTGAAAAAACCCAAGCGCAAAGACCCGACCAGCCCACGCAACTTCAAGGCCGCCACCCCTGGCGCCCTGATCCTGTGCCCGACCCGCGAGTTGGCCCAGCAGGTTTGCGCCGACGCGATCGATCTGGTACGCCATTGCCGCGGCCTGCGCGTGGCCAACGTGGTGGGTGGTATTCCTTACCAGCTGCAAATTGCCAAGCTGCAAAACGCCGACCTCGTCGTGGCGACGCCCGGCCGTCTGCTGGACTTGCAGCGCAGCATGCAGATCAAACTGGACCAGGTCCAGTTCCTGGTGGTGGACGAAGCCGACCGTATGTTGGACCTCGGCTTTGCCGACGACCTGACCGAAGTCAACCAGCTCACCATCGAGCGCAAGCAGACCATGATGTTCAGCGCGACTTTTGCGCCCCGCATCATGCAACTGGCGACCCGTGTGATGCGTACGCCGCAGCGTGTCGAGATCGACTCACCGCACGAAAAACACACGTCCATCACGCAGTCCCTGCTGTGGGCCGACAACATGAGCCACAAGCGCAAGCTGCTGGACCACATGCTGCGCGACACCACCATCAACCAGGCCATCGTGTTTGCGAGCACCCAGGTTGAATGTGACGGTCTGGCCAACGATCTGGTGCAAGAAGGCTTTAGCGCCGTGGCACTGCATGGTGCCCTGGGTCAAGGCCTGCGCAATCGCCGCCTGATGGCTTTCCGTGATGGCCGCGTGCAGATTCTGGTCGCCACCGACGTGGCCGCCCGTGGTCTGGACGTGCCGCACATCACCCACGTGATCAACTATGGTCTGCCCATGAAAGCCGAAGACTATGTGCACCGCATTGGCCGTACCGGCCGTGCTGGCCGCACCGGTCAGGCTATGACCATTGCCGAGTTCCGCGATCGCCGCAAGATCCAGGACATCGAGTTCTACATGAAGCAAAGCCTCAAGCCCAGCGTGATCGCCGGTCTGGAGCCGCAGCAACGTTTTGCACCTACCTCCGATCGCCCCCGTGGCAATTTCGGTGGCGGTCGTGACGACCGTGGTGGTGGCCGCAGTTTCGGCGGCGGCGGTGGTGGCTATGCAGGCCGCAAGCCTGCCGGTGGTGGCGGCTTCGGCGGCAACCGCGACGACCGTGGTGGCTTCGGCGGTGGTAACCGTGATGACCGCGGTGCTGGCGGTGGTTTTGGTGGCGGCAATCGCGATGACCGCGGTGGCTCCTTCCAGGGTCGTCCTCCTGCGCCTCAAGGCAACAACTATGCAGACCGTTCCGGTTTTAATGACCGCGGTCCGCGTCGTCAGGATGACCGTGGCTTCGGCAATAACAACAACGCTGGTTTCGCACCGCGTGAAGACCGCAACTTTGGTGGTGGCGCGCCGCGCAACGAAGGTTTTGCACCACGCCCTGACTTCGCCAACCGCAAGCCTGCTGGTTTTGCCAAGCCGGCCGGCAAGGTGTTTGTTCCCCGTGATGCCCAAAAGCGTCCGGCACGCCCCGCACGTTAAATCGTGCTGAGGTAAAAAAGAAACCCGCGCAAGCGGGTTTTTTTATGGGCGCTGAAAGCTTGATCGATCAGCTCATGCCGTTGCGGCTGGCCAATTCGACAAACAGGCCGGAATGGTCGAGGTCGCTCAGGCCGTGCTTGATGCCGTCGGCGTAGAGCTGCTCAAACAAGGCCGTCACAGGCGCCTCAAATCCGATTTCTTCGGCCGTGGCCAGGGCATTGCGCATGTCCTTCAGCTGTATCGACAGGCGGGCACGCGGCGCAAAATCGCGTTCCACCATGCGCTGGCCGTGCAGCTGCAGGACGCGGCTGTCGGCAAACCCGCCGCCGATGGCTTCCCTGACCTTGGCCATGTCGGCGCCGCCCTTGCTGGCAAATAGCAAAGCCTCGGCGACCGCGCCTATGGTGATGCCGACAATCATCTGGTTGGCCAATTTGGTCAGTTGGCCCGCGCCGTGCGAGCCCACGTGGGTGGCGCGCCCGAAGATCTGAAAAATGGGCAGGGCGCGTTCAAAAGCGGGCGCCTTGCCGCCGGCCATGATGGCCAGCGTGCCCTGTTCGGCGCCCACCGTGCCGCCCGAAACCGGGGCATCCAGATGCGCAATGCCCAAGGCTCCCAGGCGCGCGGCGTGGTCGCGTGCCTCACGCGGCTTGATCGATGCCATGTCTATCCACAGCGCGCCCGGTTTCATCGCGGCGGCAACGCCTTGTACAAACAACACGTCTTCCACCACGGCGCCGTTTTCCAGCATGCCGATCACGATGTCTGCCTCGGCGACGGCCGCATTGGCTTGTGTATGGAGTACAGCCCCCAGCGCCGTCAGTGAAGCGGCTTTGGCCGCTGTGCGGTTCCAGACCTGCAAGGCATGACCGGCTTCACACAGTCGTTTGGCCATGGGCAGGCCCATGCTGCCTGTGCCCAGAAAGGCGATGCGGGGGGCGGGTGGCTTGGGGGTCAAACTCATTCAAATTCCAGGGAGAGGGTGGTATTGCCACCATCATGCGGCACGCCGCAAAAAAAAGCTGTCAGGCAGCTTGCTTCATGGCCGGTGCGAACAGGGTTTCCATTTCGTTGCGCACCTTGTAGGCCGGGGTGGTGATGTCCATCGCCACATCGGCCCAGCTCAGGCTTTGGCCTTTTTTGACCGCACGCACGACCTTGACGTTGTGCGCCAGGCCCAAAGGCAGGCCGCCCATTTTCAGCGAGGTGTGCGCCGGCAGCAGCTTGCCCCACACGGTGTAACCGCCTTCGCCGTCCAGCATGTCGCCGGGTTTCAGGTCACGTTTGGCGGTGGCCACCACGTCGGCGTTCCAGCAGGTGGCCACACCGGTCGGTTCGCCGCGCAAGGCGACGCTGGCCACCGACACGCCGACTTCGAGACCGATCAGGTGCCAGCGTTTGTAGAGTGTGAAATAACGCCCGCTGGGGTCGGTGTGGGCGTTGTATTCTTCAAAACAGTTCTTGATGTAGTCGGTTTCGGCTTCTACCGTGACCCAGACGCCCATACGGATGTCGTAGGGAATTTTTCGGCCATCGGCTTCCAGCGAAGAAATGACTTCGACCATGCCTTTGCGTTCCAGCACGCCGCCCTCAGACATGGGCCGGGTCACAAACGGAATGTCTTCCACACTGGCCGGCGGGTAAAGCAGACCGTTGCTGGGCACGGTCAGGCCGGTGGCATTGGCCACGGCGGTGGACTCTATGGAGGGTTTGGAGCCGTCGAGGAAACTGTTGAACATCTTGGGGTTGAGCCCGCCGCGCGCGGCCTGCTCGGGACTCAAGCCGTAATTGGCCCAGACCGTTTCGGGTGTGGATTCGCAAAAATGCGGCAACCATTTGTGGCCACGGCCTGCCGCCACCACGGGAAAACCGCAGGTGCGCGCCCAGTCCACCAGATCGCAGATCAGGGCCGGCTGGTCGCCGAAAGCCAGGGAGTAAACAACGCCGGCCTCGGCCGCCTTGCGTGCCAGCAGCGGGCCACAAAAGGCATCGGCCTCCACCGTGACGTTGACCACGTGTTTGCCGTGCGCAAAAGCCTGCAGGCAATGTTCGACCGCAGCCACAGGGTTGCCGGTGCATTCCACAATGATGTCGATTTGCGGGTGGGTGACCACCGCCTGCCAGTCCTCGGTGATCCAGGTTGCTCCTGTTTTAATAGCTGCTTGCGCAGATTTCGCCTGGGTCAAGGCCGGATTCCATCCCACACGTGCGAGGTTGGTGCGGGCCGCAGCGGGCGACAGGTCGGCTATCGCCACCAGGTGCACACCGGGCGTCTTGGGAATCTGCGCCAGGTACATGGAACCGAATTTGCCCGCGCCTATCAGGCCGATGCGAATGGGATTGCCGTCGGCGGCGCGTTGCTGGAGTTTGGTAAAGAGATTCATGAGAATGGTTTTGTGTAGGTCAGGCCGCTCTGCGCTCAGGCGCGATTTCTTCCATCGAGGTTTGCAAGGCCGTCGCCGGCACACCGTCTTTCCACGGCAGGTCCACCGGGTAGTTGTTCAGCAGGCAATCGTCCGGCAGGCAGGTGATGGGGGTGAAGTCGCGGTGGGCGATGTATTCGGGGCGTTTGTGGCAGCGGATGTGGTTGCTGACCGCGCACAGGCTCAGGTAGACACTGACGCGGTTGAAGGGCGAGAGGTTGCTGCCCGAGGCATGGACCAGGCAGGAGTGAAACAAAATCATGGAGCCGGCCGGACCCTTGGGGCTGACGATGCCGCCCAGTTTGCCGCCGGCGCGCTGCACCAGTTGACGGATCAGGTCGTTGTCCACGGTCCACAGCGGGTAGCTGGTGGTGGTGAGGTCGTGTTTCGCATCGACCACCCCTTTTTTGTGGCTGCCGGGAATAAACATCAGCGGGCCGTTGTGTTCGTTCACGTCGTCGAGAAAAATCGCCACGTTCATCGCGCGTTCGGTCGGCATCAGGTCGTCGTTGAGCCAGGTGCCGTAATCCTGGTGCCATTGCCAGACGTCGCCTTCAAACGCCATCTTGCCGTTGATTTTGAACTGGTGCATGTAGAGCTGCTCGCCCAGCAGGTCTTGCACCGGTTCTATCATGCGCGGATGGCGCGCCAGTTTGGCGAAAGGTGTGCTGTACATGTGGGCGGCGAAGTTGGTGCGCACCGCGTCCTTGCCTTTTTCGCGCACGTTGTAGTCCTCGCGCCGGTTGTACAGGGCAGGGACTTCATCGTTCAGGGTTTGGGTTTCTTCCGGCGTGAACAGGCCGGGAAAAAACAGATAACCATCGCGCTCAAATTGGGCGAGTTGTTCGGGGCTCAGGTTCATGCTTTGTCTCCAGTCTTTTTTTGATTCAAGGCACTGGACAGCAGGCTGGCCAGGTTGCGGTTGGCGTCTTCGCCGTGCTGGCGGATCAGGGTCTCGGCCCGGTCTTCATCCCCTGCGCTGATGGCCTGGGCAATGGCTTCGTGTTCGTCCCAGATGGATTCACGCATGGTGGACACTTGCAGCACCGCCCCCATGGCGCGGCGTATGTGTTGCCAGTGCAGTTGCGCGCTTTGTGCAATCAAGGGGTTGCCCGAGGCGGCGTAAATGGCCGCATGAAACTGCGCGTCGGCCGCCATCATGGCCTTGATCTTGTGGCTGCGTGTGGCGGCGCGGCCCTGGCTGATCAGCCGCGGGTCCATCTTGTAACGGTTGCGCGCAGCCAGCCGGGCGGCCAGCCCATCCAGCGCGCTGCGCACCTGGTAAATCTGCGCCAGCCGGTCCACGTCCAGCGGCGCCACCAGCACGCCGCGGCCGGGCGCGTCCAGCACAAAACCGTCTTTTTTCAACAGGCGCAACGCCTGCAGCACCGGCTGACGCGACACCGCCAGTTGTTCGGCAATGTCTTCCTGCATGATGCGTTCGCCTGGCGCCATGGCCCCTTCGCTGATGGCGTCCAGCAGGCTGCGGTAGACCTGATCGACCAGGTCAGGTGTGGACTCGATTTTGATGAGTTGGGGTGGCATGTGTGTACTCTGTATACAGAATACTCTGATGTGGTTTTCTTGTATTCCGGGTTTTCCCGATGCTGACGGGTGTGACGCCAGGTACGGGTCTGACTGTGCCAAGATGGCAGCCGTTTGACGATGGCATTCATATTTTCAGGAGCAAGCATGAGCCGACCCGATCCCGCCTGGCTGGACCGCATGTACAACAACCGCGCGTTGGTGCCCGACCATCCCGCATTTTTCAGCCGCTGGGCGGCCTTGTCCGCGCAGGTCCGGGCCACGCAGCCTTGTACCGTGGACATCCCCTATGGGCCTAGTGCTCTCCAGACCCTGGATGTTTTTCCGGCTACCAAGGCCGCCAAGGCAGGTGCCCCGGTGGTGGTGTTTATTCACGGCGGGTATTGGCGCGGACTGGACAAGTCCGAACATTCTTTTCTGGCGCCGGCTTTCAGCGCTTCAGGTGCTTGTGTGGTGGTGCCGAATTACGATTTGTGCCCGGCCGTGACGATTCCCGAGATCACCGCGCAAATGGTCAAGGCGCTGGCCTGGACTTATCGCAACATCGCACGTTTCGGCGGCGACCCCGGTCGCATCACAGTGGTCGGCCATTCCGCCGGCGGCCACCTGGCGGCCATGCTGCTGGCCTGTTTGTGGCCAGTCTATGCCCAAGATCTGCCGGCCGACCTGGTGAAAAACGCGCTGTCAATTTCCGGCCTGTATGAGCTCGACTCCGTCATGCACACGCCGTTTCTCAAAGATGCGCTGCGTCTGACGCCGGCGCAGGTGGCGCAGGCCAGCCCGGCCTGGTTGCCGGCGCCCCAACAAGGCCAGTTGTACAGCGTGGCTGGCGGCGAGGAAAGCCCGGAGTTTTTACGCCAGAACGCGCTGATCGCCCAGGTCTGGGGCCAACGCGTGGTGCCGGTGTGTGAGGACTTGCCGGGGCTGAACCACTTCAGCATCGTGGATGCCTTGGCCCAGCCCGGCCACCGGCTGAACCAGTTGGCGCTGCAACTGGTCGCCGGTACCGCCTAGTTTTTTACATCAGCAGGTGTTCGCCGGCGTTGTCGCCGCCCAGGATGACGTAGTTGACCTTGCGGATGTCCATCAGTTTTTTGCCGCCTGAATAACTGATGGCGCTTTGCACGTCTTCTTCCATCTCGCGCAAGGTGTCCTTGAGGCTGCCCTTGACCGGCTCCAGGATACGTTTGCCTTCGACGTGTTTGTATTCGCCCTTGTTGAAGTCCGAGGCGCTGCCGTAATACTCCTTGAAGAGTTTGCCGTCGACCTCCACGGTTTTGCCGGGGCTTTCTTCCAGGCCGGCCAGCATGGAGCCAATCATCACCATGGTGGCGCCAAAACGGATGGACTTGGCAATGTCACCGTGTTCGCGGATGCCGCCGTCGGCAATGATGGGTTTGGTCGCCACACGGGCGCACCACTTGAGCGCCGACAACTGCCAGCCGCCGGTGCCAAAACCGGTTTTCATCTTGGTGATACAAACCTTGCCCGGGCCGATGCCGACCTTGGTCGCGTCCGCGCCCCAGTTTTCCAGGTCGATGATGGCCTCGGGTGTGCCGACGTTGCCGGCAATCACAAACGAGGACGGCAGTTTTTCTTTCAGGCAGGCAATCATGCGCTGCACCGTGTCGGCATGGCCGTGGGCGATGTCGATGGTGATGTAGTCGGGCACCAGGCCCTCGGCGACCAGTTTGTCCACCGTGTCGTAGTCGGCTTGTTTGACGCCCAGCGAGATCGAGGAGTACACGCCCTGGGCCGCCATGCGTTTGACGAAGGCGACGTTGTCCAGGTCGAAGCGGTGCATCACGTAGAAATAACCGTTTTGCGCCATCCAGACGCAGATTTCTTCGTTGATCACGGTTTTCATGTTGGCCGGCACCACCGGGATGCGGAAGGTGCGGCCGCCCAGCGTGACGCCGGCGTCACACTCGGAGCGGCTTTCCACGCGGCATTTGCGTGGCAGCAGCAAGACATTGTCGTAGTCGAAGATTTCCATGATTCCCAAGCTCCTCAAAAAAACTGCTGATGAACAGAAGGCGCTTGGATTGAACCCGGTCTTGTTGGCCGGCTGAGGCCGGCCGTCACGGCGATGGTGACGCTGAAAACAAAAAACCGGGCGCAATTGCTTGGGCCCGGTGACTGATTCTAAGCGCTCTGGCAGGGCGCCGGAATGGTGCCGCGCATATAGCCGTTATATGCGCAGGTTAATGGCGCTGCGAGGACGAAACAGGCCATGGCCATCGCTCGAAATTCAAGGAAATGGTTTTGCTCTTCTTTTGATAGCTCCTTGCGCTTTGCCCATAAGCGCTTGAGACTGTTTTTGCCCTATATTGACTCAGGGCCGTTGCGCGCCGGCGATCGGGCCAGGGTCGGTCGCTGGCGGCACCGCCGGTTGGGCGGGCTCGGCCTGGTGTTCGCTGGCCAGCAGCATGTACATGGCCGGCACCACGAACAGGGTGAACAGGGTGCCGATCGACAGGCCGGTGAAGATCACCAGGCCCATGGCCTGGCGGCCGGCCGCGCCGGCGCCCGAGGCGATCACCAGCGGCACCACGCCGAACACCATGGCGGCGGTCGTCATCAGGATAGGCCGCAGGCGCAGCGACGTGGCTTCCTGGATCGCCTCGAGCTTGCCCAGGCCGCGTTTGCGCGCCTGGTTGGCGACTTCAACGATCAGAATGCCGTGTTTGCTGATCAGCCCCATCAGGGTCACGAGACCGACCTCGGTGTAGATGTTCATGGACGCGAAACCGAGGAAGATGAAGATCAGCGCGCCGAACAGCGCCAGCGGCACCGACACCAGGATCACCACCGGGTCGCGGAAGCTCTCGAACTGCGCCGCCAGCGCCAGGAACACGATGATCACCGCGAACATCATGGTCACCAGAAAGCCGCCCGACTCCTGGATGTACTGGCGCGACTGGCCCGCGTAGTCGACGGTGTAGCCACTGGGCGCGACCTCCTGCACGGCATTGCGCATGAAGGCCAGCACCTCGCCCTGCGAGGCACCCGACACGCCCGAAAGCGTGGCCGAGTTGAGCTGCTGGAAGCGCGTGATGGATTCGGGCACCACGTCGTACTTGATGCTGGCCACGGTGTTCGCCGGGATCATCACGCCGCTGGGCGTGCGGATGTGGAAATTGAGCACTTCCGACGGGTTGAGCCGGTCGACCTGCAGCACCTGCGGGATCACCTTGTAGGAGCGGCCGGCAATTGAGAAGTAATTGACGTAGCCGCCGCCCAGCGCCGCGCCCAGGGCGTTGCCCACGTCCTGCTGCGTCATACCGAGCGCGGCGATTTTGTCGCGGTCGACCACCACGGTGGCCTGCGGCTTGTCGATCTTGAGGTCGGCGTCAACGAAGTAAAACATGTTGGCCGCCCGCGCCTTGTCCAGCACCTGCTGCGCCACCGTGTTGAGGTTCTCGAACGGCTCGGTGGTGGTGATCACGAATTGCACCGGCAGGCCCGACGAACCCGGCAGCGACGGGAACTGGAAGGCCGCCACGCGCGCGCCGGCTATTCTGTTCCACTGGGCCTGCAGGTCCTGCTGGATCTGATGGGCGCTGCGGCTGCGCTCGCCCCAGTTTTTCAGCAACACGCCGCCTATGCCCTGATTCACCGTCGGCACGCCGGTGATCTGGAACATCTGCTTGTACTCGGGGAAAGCTTTGGCGACCTGGAAGGCCTGGTCGGCGTAGGTCTGCATCTGGTCGGAGGTGGCCGTGGGCGGGCCGACGACCTGTGCCAGAACCAGGCCCTGGTCTTCCTCGGGCGCCAGCTCGGACTTGGACATCTTGAACATCACGCCCAGCAGACAGATCAGGATGAAGGCCATCACGATCAGCACCGGGTAGGTGATGAGCAGCTTGTGCAACACGTGCTGGTAGCTGTGGCGCACCTTCTCGAAGACATGGTCGATGGCCTGCGCGAAGCGGCCGGTGTCCTGCGAGGGCTTGAAAAAGCGCGAGCACATCATGGGCGACAAGGTCAGCGCGACCACACCCGACACCGCGACCGCGCTGGCCAGGGTGAAGGCGAACTCGGTGAACAGCGCGCCGGTCAGACCGCCCTGGAAGCCGATCGGCACGTAGACCGCGATCAGCACCACTGTCATCGCCAGGATAGGGCTGCCGAGCTCGCGCGCCGCCAGCAACGCCGCCTCCATGGGCGCTCGGCCTTCCTCCTTCATGTGGCGGTCGACGTTTTCGACCACGATGATGGCGTCGTCGACCACCAATCCGATGGCCAGCACCAGCGCGAGCAGGGTCAGCAGGTTGATCGAGTAGCCCAGCATCAGCATCATGAAGAAGGTGCCGATCAGCGACAAGGGCATGGCGATCACCGGCACCACCACGGCGCGCAAGCTGCCGAGGAACAGGTAGATCACCACCGTCACAATCACCAGCGCCTCGAGCAGCGTCTTCACCACTTCGGAGATCGAGGTGTTGATGAAATCGGTCGAGTCGTAGACGATCTCGCCGACCAGGCCGGTGGGCAACTGGCTGCGGATGTCCGGGAAGGCCTCACGCACGCGCTTGGCCACGTCGAGGATGTTGGCCTCGGGTGCGACCTTGATGCCGATGAAAACCGAACGCACGCCGCTGAAGGCCACGTTGAACTCGTAGTTCTCGGAGCCCAGCGTGACGGTTGCGACGTCTTCGAGCCGCACAATCGCATCGCCTTTTTGTTTGACCGCGAGCTTCTTGAATTCCTCCACCGAATGCAGGTCGGTGCCGGCGGTGAGCGGCACCGTGACCATCTGGCCCTTGGTCGCGCCCAGCGCGGCCAGGTAGTTGTTGGCGGCCAGCGCCTGGCTCACGTCGGCGGCGGTGACGCCGTGCGCCGCGAGCTTGCCGACATCGAGCCAGGCGCGCAGCGCAAACAGGCGCGCGCCCAGCAGCTCGGCGGTCTGTACGCCCTGGATGGCATCGAGCTTGGGCTTGACCGCGCGCGCCAGGAAGTCGGTGACGTTGTTGGTCGGCAGCGTGTCGCTGTAAAAGCCCATGTACATCGCATCGGTGGTCTGGCCGGTGGCCACCGTCAGCACCGGCGTCTGGGCCTGCGCCGGCAACTGGTTTTTGACCGAGTTGACCTGCGTGTTGATCTCGGTCAGCGCGCGGTTGCCGTCGTAGTTCAGGCGCAGCGTGGCGGTGATGACCGAGACGCCGCTGGCGCTTGACGACGACAGGTAGTCGATGCCCTGGGCCTGCGCGATCGCCGATTCAAGCGGTTGCGTGATGAAGCCGGCCACGGTTTGCGCGTCGGCGCCGTAGTAGGTGGTCGAGATCGTGACCACCGCGTTCTGCGTTTTCGGGAACTGGTTGACCGGCAGGCCAAAGAGCGAGCGCAGCCCCAGCACCACCAGCAGCAGGCTCACCACCATGGCCAGCACCGGACGGCGGATGAAGATGTCGGTGAATTTCATGGCCGGGCCTTCACTTTTCCTGCGGCGTCGGGTTAGCGCTGTTGGCCGGCTGTACCCGGTTGTCGACCACCACCGGCGTGCCGTTTTTCAGCTTGAGCTGGCCGCTGGTGACAACCTCCTGGCCTTCGACGACGCCTTTGAGGATCGCGACCTGGTCGCCGCGCGTTTCGCCGGTGGTCACGAACACCTGTTGCGCGACGAGCGAGCCCGCCGGCGCGGCCGGGGCCGCGGGCTTGGCGTTTTTCTCATCCTTGCCGCCCGGCGCGGGCTGGGCCTCGGCGGGTTTCAGGATGAACACGGTGGCGCCGTAGGGGTTGTAGGTGATCGCGGTCTGCGGCAAGGTCAGGTAGCGCTGCTTCTGGCCGACGTCGACATTGGCGCGCGCGAACATGCCGGGCAGCAGCCGGCGCTGCGGGTTGGCGATCGTGGCCTGGAGCGACACGTTGCGCGTGCTCGGGTCGACCTTGGGGCTGATGGCGTTGATCTTGCCCGGGAACAGCTCACCGGCAAAAGCATCGGTGGCCACGTTCACGACCTGACCCACCGACAGGCTGGCAATCTGTTTTTGCGGCGCCGAGAAGTTGGCGTAGATCGGGTCTATGGTCTGCAGCGTGACGATGGTGTCGCCCGGATTCAGGTACTGGCCCGGGTTCACCGTCGTGATGCCGAGCCGCCCGGCGAAGGGTGCGCGTATGGTCTTCTTCGCCACCAGCGCCTGTTGCTGGGCCACCAGCGCGCGGCGGCTCTTGAGGTCGGCCAGGTCGTTGTCGACCAGCGCCTGGCTCACCGCCTGGCCGGCCAGCTGCGCCTGGTCACGCTTGAGTGTGACGGCCGACAGCTCGGCCGCGGCCTGCAGCGAGTTGAGCTGGGCCACGTCGGAGTCGGCATTGAGCTGCACCAGCAATTCGCCGGCCTTGACGTCCTGGCCCGATTTGAAATTGACGCTGCGCACCAAGCCCGCGATTTCGGTCGTCACATCGACGCCGCGCACCGCGACCAGCGTGCCGACGGAGGGGATCTGGGGCTGCCATTCGAGCACCTGGGCCTTGATGGTCGAGACGGTCTGTGGCCCTGGCTTGGGCGAGTTGGCGATGATGCTGCGGATGTGCAGGAAAAAGCCAAGCGCCAGCACGGCCACCAGCACCAGTACGCCTCCGATCATGATGAGCATTCGCTTGGTCATGAGATCCCCTGTTCCTGTTGGGTGGCTTGTTCCATCAGCGTACCGGCGCGAGGGCTGGACGTTCCATGACGGCTGTCGTGCTTGGCCGCGAGGCATCGGCCAGGGCTGGTGCGTTCCACCAGCCGCCCAAGGCCTGGAACAGCGCGGCCGTGTCGGCGTAGCGAGCCGCCTGGGCCTGTACCAGGCTGATCCGGGTTTGCTGGTAGGTGCGTTGTGCATCGAGCAGTTGCAAATAGCTGACCGCGCCCAGCTTGTATTGGTCATTCGTCAGGGTCAGCGCCTCGCGCGCCAGCGCCTCGGCCTGCGCCTGGGCGCTCAGCGCTTCTGCGTCGGACTCGATCGCCCGCAGCGCATCGGCCACGTTCTGGAAGGCGCCCAGCACCGTCGCCTGGTATTGCGCCTGGGCCTGGTCGTAGGCCGCCACGGCCGCCCGCTTCTTGGCGCTCAGCGCGCCGCCATTGAAAATCGGCAGGGTCAGTCCCGCGGCCAGGCTCCAGAGTACGGAGGCAGGCGTGAAGAGCTGGCTGGCCTCGAAGGCGCTGGTACCGTAGCTGGCACTCAGGTTGAGTTGCGGGTACTGCGCCGCGGTGGCCACGCCAACCTGCGCGCTGGCCTGGTGCAGCAGCGCTTCGCTGGCGCGAATGTCGGGGCGCTGGCGCACCAGCGATGACGGCAACGTGACCGGCAATTCCTGAGGCAGTTGCAGCGAATCAAGCTGGAACTCGGGCAAGCCCAACTCGCTCGGCAGCTTGCCGGCGTAGACCGAGAGCTGATGCCGCGTCTGCGCCAGCGCTTTTTCGAGCGGCGGGATGGTCGCACGCGTTTGTGTCACCTGCGTGCGCTGCGTCAACACCGCCGAACGCGCCACCGCCCCGGCGTTGAACTGCACATCCACCACCGAGAGTTGTTTTTCCTGCAGCGCCAGCACCTCGCGCGTGGCCTGCAGTTGCGCACGCAGCGAGGCCTCGCGGATCGCCGTGGTGACCAGGTTGGACGTCAGCGCCAGATGGGCCGCCTCGACCTGGAAGCGCTGGTAGTCGACGGCGGCCGCCAGGCCCTCCAGCGCGCGGCGATTGCCGCCGAACAGGTCCAGCGTGTAGCTCACATTGACGGAGGCGTTGTACAGGTTGAAGTCGGCCACGCCGGCGCTTGTGTAGGTGTTCGCACGCTCTCGCTGCGCGCCGAGTTGCAGTCCGACGTTCGGGTACTGCAGCGCGCCGGTCTGCGCCCTGAGCGTTTCCTGGGCCTGACGCAGCGCCGCCTGCGCCGCCGCAAGGTTAGGGCTTTGCACAAGCGCGGCACGGATCAACTGGTCCAGCGCGTCGGAGTGAAACAGCGACCACCACTGCGCCGGGATGTCCTGCCCGGCCAGCAGGCGCTGCGACGCGCCTCCGGGGCCTGGCGCCGACACGGTTTCTGGCGCCACCGGTGTGGGTGTGTAGGTGTTGCCGCTGGCCGCAGCGGGTGGTTGGGGTGATTGGAAGTCGGGTCCGACCGCGCAGCCGCCCAACAGCAAGGCGGTGGCGAGGCCCAGCCGCAGGCTGGCGGGCCTGGGCGCCGCTGCGGGAATGGCATGAATGCCGGCTTTGGACATGGCGATCCTCTGCGAGAGTGACATGGCGAATCCACCCTGGCCTATCCCATCCCAGCCCAGCCCTACACGCAATACGTCTCCACAACGCATTTGCGATGCAGCGGGGTACAACAGGCCAAAGGCGCATGATAAGACCAAGCCGCAAAAAACGCGAAAACGGGATTGTTCTTTACAGTGGCGCGGCGTCCACAAGACCGCTGGTCCGGCGCACACGCGCCTCTGGGCACGCCTGCGCGGCTTATTTGAACGGGGTTTTGCAGCGCGATTGTGCTGCCGCCACAACCTGGCCGGTTTCGTCCTCGACCCAGCCGATCACGCGCAGGCGCTTCGGGTTGGCCGCCGGGGGGGTGTTCATGGGACGTGTCTCGAAAAACCTGTCTTGCTCTGTTTTTGATAGCTTCTTGCGCCCGTCCCAATTGGACTGGAGCAGGTTTCTGACCAGATTCCGCTCCGTTGGCGAACCTTCGGTGCCGGCCGGCAAGGTTTCCACCAGTGCCAGCCAGGAGGTCCACGTCTGCTGTCTGGCGGCCGCCGGAATTGGTTTGAGTTCTATGGAGGCGCCTATGTAATCGGCAACGGCCAGGCCGTGCGCCACGCGCAGGCTGGCGCCCTTGAGCGCCTTCACAGGATGGCTGCGGCTGCTGGCTGTGGCGGGAACAGGCCCGCCCAGGGCCTGCAGCCGGACCAGTGCATCTCGCGTGGCCACGGCCGACAGCGGCGCGTCTTCGCCCAGGCCGCCTGGGGTGACCCAGTCCAGCGCCACCGTGCCGCGCCGCAGGCGGGGTGTGGCCGGGTCGGTCCAGCAATCGGCGCAGTCGGCGTTGATAAAACGCTCGACCAGGGCCGTGGGCACGGGCTGGCCGTCACTGGCGCAGGACGACTGCGCCTGGGCGAGCTGCACCAGGCACAACAGCGCAACAGGCGCCCAAAAGGTTACCCGGAATGGAAACAAACGATACATCTGGGGCTTTCTACAATGAGGGATGTTCTCAGACGCCGCATCAAGCTCCCCTCTTTTACAAAATCTTAATCCGGAGCAACTGGCTGCGGTCACTTTACCCGCGACCCACGCGCTGATTCTGGCCGGTGCCGGTTCCGGCAAGACCCGGGTGCTGACCACGCGTATCGCCTGGCTGCTGCAAACCGGGCAGGTCTCGCCTGGCGGCATCCTGGCCGTGACCTTCACCAACAAGGCCGCCAAGGAGATGCTGGCGCGGCTCTCGGCCATGTTGCCGGTGAATGTGCGCGGCATGTGGATAGGCACCTTCCACGGCCTGTGCAACCGTTTTTTGCGCGCGCATTACAAGCTGGCGAATCTGCCCTCGACCTTCCAGATTCTGGACACGCAGGATCAGCTGTCGGCCATCAAACGCCTGTGCAAGCAGTTCAACATCGACGACGAGCGTTTTCCACCCAAGCAGTTGCAGTGGTTTATTGCCGCCTGCAAGGAAGACGGTCAGCGCGCCAAGGACCTGACGGTGCGCGACGAGGAAAGCCGCAAGAAGGCCGAGATTTACGCGCTCTATGAAGAGCAGTGCCAGCGTGAAGGTGTGGTCGATTTCGGCGAGCTGATGCTGCGCAGCTACGAACTGCTGCGTGACAACGCCCCGGTGCGCGAGCATTACCAGCGGCGTTTTCGCCACATCCTGATCGACGAGTTCCAGGACACCAACAAGCTGCAATACGCCTGGATCAAGATGCTGGCCGGGCAGGGCGATGAGGCCGGTGCCGGCGCCCTACCCGGTGGTTCGGTCGTGGCCGTGGGTGACGACGACCAGAGCATTTACGCCTTTCGCGGTGCCCGTGTCGGCAACATGACCGACTTTGTGCGCGAATTCAATGTGACGCACCAGATCAAGCTGGAGCGCAACTACCGCAGCTTCGGCAACATCCTGGATTCGGCCAACGAACTCATCAGCCACAACAGCAAACGCCTGGGCAAAAACCTGAGCACCGAAGCCGGCCCGGGCGAACCGGTGCGGGTGTATGAATCAACCAGCGATTTTGCCGAAGCCCAGTGGTTTGTCGACGAGGTCAAACAACTGGTGCGCGAAGGCACCGAACGCAAAGAAATTGCGCTGCTGTACCGCAGCAATGCGCAAAGCCGGGTCATGGAAACCGCGCTGTTCAACGCCGGTGTGCCTTACCGCGTGTATGGCGGCCTGCGTTTTTTCGAGCGCGCCGAAATCAAACATGCGCTGGCCTATCTGCGTCTGCTGGAGAACCCGAACGACGACACCAGTTTCATGCGTGTCGTCAATTTTCCGCCGCGCGGCATTGGCGCACGCACGGTCGAGCAGTTGCAGGACGTGGCGCGCGCCGCGGGTTGCTCCCTGCATGACGGCGTGAGCGCGGTGCCGGGCAAGGCCGGTGCGAATCTGGGCGCTTTTGTGGCCAAGCTCGATGTGTTGCGCGAGCAGACGGCGGGTTTGACCTTGCGTGAAATCATCGAACTGGTGTTGCAGCACAGCGGCCTTGAAGAACATTACAAGCTGGAAAAAGAAGGCGAGGATCGACTGGAGAATCTGGCCGAACTGGTCAACGCCGCCGAGTCTTTTGTGAGCCAGGAAGGGTTTGGCCGCGACGCCGTGGCCTTGCCGGTGGATGAACTCGGTGCCGCTCTGCGCCAGTCGCCGGCCAGCCAGGGCCTGGACCCGTCGGCATTCTTGCTGGATGAACCTTTGCCAGAGGCCTTGGCGCCCGACAGCGAAACCGGCGAGACCTTGTCGCCGCTGGCCGCCTTTTTGACCCACGCCGCGCTGGAGGCCGGCGACAACCAGGCGAAGGCTGGCCAGGATGCCGTGCAACTGATGACGGTGCATTCGTCCAAGGGCCTGGAGTTTGACTGCGTGTTTATCACCGGGCTGGAAGACGGCATTTTTCCGCACGAAAACTCGCTGAGCGACGCCGGCGGCATCGAGGAAGAACGCCGCCTGATGTATGTGGCCATCACGCGCGCGCGCAAGCGCCTGTACCTGAGCCACTCGCAGACCCGCATGTTGCACGGCCAGACGCGTTACAACCTGAAGAGCCGCTTTTTCGACGAACTGCCGGAAAGCGCGCTCAAGTGGATCACGCCGAAAAACCAGGGTTTGGCGCAGGCCTATGGCGGTCATTCGGGTGGCTGGCAAGGTGCTAGCAATTCAGGAGCTGGTGGCGCCCGTGGCGATTGGGCGGCAGCTGCTTTTTCCTCAAGAAATGCGGGCGGCGAGCGATTTGCCAATCCGCCGGTGCCGCCGCAGCGCAACACACCTTCACATGGCCTGAAAAGCGGTATGGCGGTGTTCCACGCCAAGTTTGGCGAAGGCAAGGTCTTGATGCTGGAAGGCAGCGGTGATGACGCCCGGGCCCAGATCAACTTCCCGCGCCATGGCGTGAAATGGCTGGCGCTGAGTGTGGCCAAACTGACCATCGTCTAGCGCCGTCAGCGTCTGGTTAAGATAGGCCCAACGCAAGGCATCAGCCTGCGGCTCATGGACCTGCAGCCAGCGAGACAACAATGAACGAGACCGAGACAAGCGCTGAATCTTTAGCTACCGAGGTGGCGCACCAGGAATTTCGCACCGGCGTGCCCGCTGGCCGTTTCCGCCTGATCGTGAACCCCGAGCGCGCCCAGAAATACGTCAAACACCGCTTGTTTGTGGTGGGTATCTCGTTGCCCCTGCTGGGCATAGGCACGGCCTTAGGCCTGTCGGGTTACCCGTGGATCGGTTTGCCGCTGGTGGTGGTGGGTGCCTTGTTGCACCGTGTCGTGAAAGCCCATGCCACGAAAATTTTGCTGCACCTGGCGCTGCATGACGCCAAGGTCTACCGGGAAGCGCTGGACTACGAAATCCTGGAAGTGCGCCGCGCGGCCTGAGCTTGGCGCAGGGCTTGGTTTACGGCGTATCTCCGGCGGGGGGCAGGGCCTCGTCCTCGGGTGACGCGGCAAAACTGCCCTCGAAGGTGAAATAAATCGAGGTCGAAAACATGGCCGCCATCAGCAGGGCGACGGGCATGATCAGCGCGGCCGCGGCTTCCGGACTGCCCAGCAGGCCGGCCACCAGCGTGACCAAGACCCCGACCACCATCAGCACCACCATCCAGGCGATGCCGAACACGGCGTAGGCGCCGGCATTCCTGAAACACACGACGGCGCTGAAAAACAGGCTTTTGACCGGCGGCACGCCATGCCAGTGCACCAGCGCGGGTGCATGCCAGAACAAGATCGAGATCGGCAGGTAAAACGCCATGACCACCAGCATCGTGCCCTGCATTCCGGGTGACAGCGCACTTTCGCGGCTGACCGGGGCATCAAAAAACAGCGGCACCACGGACACCACCAGCAGGCAAGCCGCCGCATACAAAAAACCCAGGATCAGCATGGCCCGGCCGCGCTGCTGGCCGGCCCGGAAGGCGGAGACCAGGATGGTGGGCATGGGGAATTTCCCTTTGGTGGCCTCCAGCGTGGCAGCCATCAGGCCCAGTGTGGCGGCCGGCACGATGGCCAGTGCCAGCACCACGCCGACCACGGGAATCAGCGAGGCCAGCGTCGCGGTCGCCATGTAGAGGAAAAACAGGCCCGACAAGGCCAGCGGTTGTTTGAAAAATGTCTGGATGCCGAGCTTGACCCATGTGATGCCGGTGCGTGCGGGAACGATGTTGAGTTTCATGGCGAGGCTTGCATGTTGAGAGGTTCAGGGCGGTCCGGGTTCACTTGCGCGGGGAAATGCGGCGATGGGATGAACAATTTAACGCCTGCGGAGAAGTTTGCTTCAAAAATCGGGGTCGGCAGCCATTTTCTGACGCTGCCGGCATCACGGGCACCGGCCTCAGTCTTGCAGGCTGTAAGGATGGGCAATACGCTGGCGCAATACACGCTCGAAATGGCCGGGATCGTGCGCCTGCAACACCGCGGCTTCGCGCGGCAGGTGTAAGTCCCACAAGCGTGAAATCCAGAAACGAAGGGCGCCGGCGCGTTGCATGGCCGGCAGCAAGTTGCGCTCCTGCGGGCTCAGGCGGCGCACCGCCTGGTAGGCGGCCATGAAGGCCCGGGCGCGTTCGGCATCGTGTGCGCCTGTGGCCAGGTCCACACACCAGTCGTTCAGGGTGACGCCTATGTCGAACAGGAAAGCGTCCCAGCCGGCAAAATAAAAGTCAAAAAAGCCGGTCAGCTCCAGGCTGTCGCCTTGGCGGTCGAACATCACGTTGTCGCGAAACAGGTCGGCATGCACCGGCCCGCGCGGCAAGGCCTGGCAGGCCGAAGAGGCCGCCACATGGTTCTGGTAAGCCAGCTCGGACAGGATCAGGCGGTTTTGCGCCGGGTCCAGATGGGGCAGAACCACGGGCACGGTCTCATTCCACCAGGCCAGGCCGCGCAGATTGGGCTGCTGGCGCGGGTAGTCGAGCCCGGCCAGGTGCATACGCGCCAGCATGTCGCCGACGGCCGCACAGTGGGCTGGCGTGGGCGCGAGTTCGCTGCGGCCGCGCAGGCGGTCCACCACGGCGGCGGGTTTGCCTTTGAGCTTGAGCAGGATGTCGCCGGGTTTGCCGGCCTTGCCATTCACCAGGGCATGCGGCTCGGGCACGGGAATGCCGTGCTGCGCCAGGTGTTGCATCAAATACAGGTAAAACGGCAACTGCTCAAATGACAGGCGCTCGAACAGCGTCAACACGTAGCGACCCTGGTCGGTGTCGACAAAGTAGTTGGTGTTTTCTATGCCACCCGCGCAAGCGGTGATGGTTTGGAGCTGCCCCAGCCCGAGAGATAGCAAAAGGGGAGCGGCCTCGTCGAACGAGACTTCGGTGTAAACGGCCATGCCTGAAACTGAAACCTGAAACTAAAGCAAAAATTAAAACTTGAACACGTTCCAGACACGGCTGCCGGTCGCGCCCACACCGCTCGATTTGGCGGGGGCCGTGCCGCCACCCTTGGCGTCGTCGGAGGGCAAGACTTCGTAGGCCGGTACATTGGCCTTGGACTGCACGGTGATGTTTTGCGTCTCACCGCCCACCCGCAATTCGTCAATGCGCGAACCAGCGTCTTCGACGTGGATGCGCTGGATGGCGGGCTCCGGCCGGCGGCTGACCGGGTTGGTGCCGGGCTCCAGGGCAGGCGCGGGAGCGAGCGACTGTGCCGGCGTCGCTGTCTGGGCCCAAGCCGGGACGGCTGTCCATGCCGCAGCGGCGCCAACGAGCAGGAGGGAGCAAATAGGGTGTTGCATGGGTCCATTGTAGGACGCTGGCGCCCGGGATGCTATGCCCAACTTCCGCCATGCGCGGCGGGGCTTTTGCGGGCGATCCGCTTTGTTACAAAACCAGGCCAGGCGGCCAGCCTTGCCTTGGGTTTTGTGCCTCACGGCGTATCCCGCGAAAGCCCCGCCGCGCGCGGCGTGAAGTCAGGCAGAGCCTCCCAGGATATAGCTGACAATCAGGCCCATGAGCACCGACAAAAAAACACTTCTGCTGGTGGACGGCTCCAGCTACCTGTACCGCGCTTTCCACGCCATGCCCGACCTGCGCGCCGACCCGGGCGACCCCAACAGCCCGGCCACGGGCGCCATACGCGGCATGATCAACATGATGCAAAAGCTGCGCAAGGATGTGCGGGCCGATTACGCCGTGTGTGTGTTTGATGCCAAAGGCCCGACGTTTCGCGATGACATTTACGCCGAATACAAGGCCCAGCGTTCGCCCATGCCGGACGATTTGCGCAGCCAGGTGGAGTCGATCCATGAGGTGGTGCAGCTGCTGGGCTGGAAGGTGCTGGCCGTGCCCGGCGTGGAAGCCGATGACGTCATCGGTACGCTGGCCTGCCTGGGCTCGCAGCAGGGCATTGAAGTCATCATTTCCAGCGGCGACAAGGACTTGAGCCAGTTGGTTGATGAACACATCACCGTCATCGACACCATGAACGACAGGCGCCGCGACCTGGCCGGCGTCGAGGCCGAGTTTGGCGTGCCGCCGCGCCTGATGGTGGACTACCAGACCCTGGTCGGCGACACGGTGGACAACGTGCCGGGCGTGCCCAAGGTCGGCCCCAAGACCGCCGTCAAGTGGCTGCAGGAATACGGCTCGCTCGATGCCCTGGTGGCGCGCGCCGGCGAGATCAAGGGTGTGGTTGGCGAGAACCTGCGCAATTCGCTGGACTGGCTGCCCACGGGCCGGGCGCTGGTGACCATCAAGAAGGACTGCGAGTTGTCCGACTACATCGCCGGCCTGCCTGCGATGGATGCCATCGCCATGGGCGAGCAGCAGACCGAGGCCTTGAAGTCTTTTTATGAAAAATACGGCTTCAAGGGCCTTGTCCGTTCTATAGGCGGCGACTCGGCTGCCAGCACCGATGCGGCAGCAACCCCCAAGGCTGCCAAGCCCGCCAAGCCCAAGAGCGACACCGATACCAGCGACATGTTCGCGTCCGAGCCGGAAGAGGCGCCGGGCGAGGGGACCGAAGCCAGCGCACCGGCCAGCAACGTGCACTACGACACGATTTTTACCTGGGAGGCGTTTGACGCCTGGCTGGCCAAAATCGAAGCCGCCGAGCTGGTGGCGCTGGACACCGAAACCACCTCGCTCGACGAAATGTTGGCCAGCATTGTGGGCCTGAGTTTTAGCGTCACACCCGGTGAGGCCGCCTACATTCCGCTGACCCACGACTACCCCGATGCGCCGGCGCAACTGCCGCGTGACGAGGTGCTGGCACGCCTCAAGCCCTGGTTGGAAAACGGCGCCAGGAAAAAACTCGGCCAGCATGTCAAATACGACCGCCATGTGTTTGCCAACCACGGCATCGAGGTCCAGGGCTACGCCCACGACACCATGCTGCAAAGTTATGTGCTGGAGGTGAACAAACCGCACGGCCTGGCCAGCCTGGCCGATCGTCATCTGGGGCGCAGCGGCATCAACTACGAAGACCTGTGCGGCAAGGGTGTGCACCAGATCAAGTTCAACCAGGTCGATATTGCCAAGGCCGCCGAATATTCGTGCGAAGACTCCGACCAGACGCTGGACGTGCACCGCGTCTTGTGGCCGCAGTTGCAGGCCAATGACAAGCTGCGTTTTATTTACGAACTGGAAATGCAGAGCAGCGAAACGCTGTACCGCATTGAGCGCAACGGCGTGTTGATAGACGCGCCCATGCTGGCCAAACAAAGCGGCGAACTGGGCACGCGCATTTTGCAGCTGGAAGCCGAGGCCTACGAGATCGCCGGCCAGCCCTTCAACCTGGGCAGTCCCAAACAGCTGGGCGAAATTTTCTTTGACAAGCTGGGCATGCCGGTGGTCAAGAAAACGCCTAGCGGCGCGCGCAGCACCGACGAAGAAGTGCTGGAGAAACTTGCCGAAGACTACCCGCTGCCGGCCAAGCTGCTGGAGCACCGCTCGCTCAGCAAGCTCAAAAGCACTTACACCGACAAGCTGGCGCAACTGGCCCATCCGCGCACGGGCCGGGTCCACACCCACTACGCGCAGGCCGTGGCCGTCACCGGCCGTCTCTCCAGCAACGACCCGAATCTGCAGAACATCCCGGTGCGCACCGCCGAGGGCAGGCGCGTACGCGAGGCCTTTGTGGCACCCGCCGGCAGCGTGATTGCCAGCGCCGACTATTCGCAAATCGAGCTGCGCATCATGGCCCACATCAGTGGCGACGAAGCGCTGCTGCGCGCCTTCACCGACGGCCTGGACGTGCACCGTGCCACCGCCGCCGAAGTGTTTGGCGTGGCGCTCGATCAGGTCAGCAGCGAGCAACGCCGCTACGCCAAGGTCATCAACTTCGGCCTGATCTACGGCATGAGCAGTTTTGGCCTGGCGAAGAATCTGGGCATTGAAACCAAGGCCGCAGCGGCCTACATAGACCGCTATTTCCAGCGTTATCCTGGCGTGAAAACTTACATGGAGGAAACCGTGCTGTTTGCCCAGCAGCACCGTTATGTCGAGACCGTGTTTGGCCGCCGCCTGCAGTTGCCCGAGATCGCCGGCGGCAACGGGCCGCGCAAAAAGGCCGCCGAGCGCCAGGCCATCAACGCGCCCATGCAGGGCACGGCCGCTGACCTGATCAAGCTCAGCATGAACAAGGTGCAGCAGGTGCTGGACGCCGAAAATCGTGCCACCAAAATGATTATGCAGGTGCATGACGAACTGGTGTTCGAGGTGCCCGAGGCCGAGGTCGAATGGGTGCGCACCGAGATTCCCCGCCTGATGGCCGGCGTGGCCGAACTCAAGGTGCCGCTGCTGGCCGAGATCGGCTTTGGGCCGAATTGGGAAAAGGCGCACTGAGGCCGGCCTGCCGCAACGCGTATGACGGGCATCAAAACCTACGGCATGTCGGAGCGGGCCGACCACCTGGACTTTGACATCCGTTCGCAACTGGTGCGGCCGCCGTTGGTGCGTCCGCACCGGCACGAATATTTCCAGATCCAGATCAGCCTGCAGGGCGACACCGAACAAAACGTGGCCGGCACGGTGCGGCCTTTCAAGCGCGGCTACCTGAGTTTTATCCTGCCTTACCGCGTGCATGTGATCCCGCACCCCGAAGGCTCGCGTTACGTCATCATCAACATGGCGCAGCAGTTCTTGCGTCCCGGGCTGGACGTGGACCCGCTGGACCTGGAAGACGTGCCGCTGAGCCGGGCGCCCGAACTCGCGCCTTTTTTGTTCCAGGAATACGCCGACTTTTATTTCGACGAAGACGAGTTTCCCGAAGTCGAAGTACTGCTGGAAAAACTCGCCGATGAAAATACCAGGCGCCGCTTCGGCTCGATCGAGATGATTCGCGGCCTGATGCTGCAACTGATCGCGCTGACCTGTCGCAAGTTTGAAGCCGACCTGCTGCGCCTGTCCGCCAGCCAGGCCCAGCAAGGTAGCCGGCGCGCCAGCCTGCAGCGCGCGGTGCGTTATATACGCGACCATCTGGCGAGCGAGATCACGCTGGCTGACGCGGCGGCCGCGGCGTTTTTGTCGCCCAATTACCTGGCGCATCTGCTGAAAAAAGAAATCGGCAAAACCTTCACCGAACTGGTGACCGAGCGGCGCCTGGAGTTTGCGCAGGAGTTGCTGGCGCACAGCAGCCAGCGGATTGCCGGTGTGGCCCATGCCTCGGGTTTTGCCGACGAGGCTTATTTCGCCCGCCGCTTTCGCCAACGGTTTGGCCAGACACCCAAGGCATACCGCGACAGCGTGCGCGCGAAAAATTTCCGGCGCCTGAACTTCTGCTGCGCTGCAACATGGCTGCATTGAATCGTCCGGTAAATGCGTAAGTGTGTCTGGCCGCGGCCCGCCAGGGCGGCTTATGCTGCTGCTTGCGAACCAACCTGCACACACTTCTGGAGAGAGACATGACGGATATGAACAAACGCGGCATTTTGCAAACCGGCGCCTTGATGACGGCCGGTGCTATGGTGGGTTGCGCCACGCCCGGCACGGCGGCCAATGCGCCCGCCACACCGTTTGCCGTGGCCGACACCTATGTGCCCATCGCCGGCAGCAGCGAGATGTTTCCGGTGCGGCGGATTTATTGCATAGGCCGCAATTACGCCGCCCACGCGATCGAAATGGGCTCGGACCCGACACGCGAGCCGCCTTTCTTTTTCCAGAAACCGACCGACGCCATTCAGGTCGTGCCGCCCGGCAAGATCGCCGACCATGCTTATCCCTCCCTGACCAAAAACTACCATTACGAAGTGGAGCTGGTGGCGGCCTTGTCCAAGGGCGGGCGCAACATTCCCATGGACAAGGCGCTGGACCTGGTCTACGGCTACGCCTTGGGCCTGGACATGACACGCCGCGATTTGCAGCGCGGCATGGGCGACCAGAAAAAACCCTGGGAGATTGGCAAAAGTTTTGACCAATCAGCGCCCATAGGCCCCATCCACAAGGTGGCGCAGACCGGCCACTACACCAAAGGTGCGATCTGGCTCAAGGTCAACGGCCAGGTCAAACAGCAGGCCACCTTGAACCACATGATCTGGTCGGTGGCCGAACAAATCTCCAAACTGTCCGAAGCCTTTGAACTCTTTCCCGGCGACATCATTTATTCGGGCACGCCGGAAAACGTCGGGCCTGTCGTCAAGGGCGACGTGATCGAATGCCACATCGATGGCCTGCCTGAACTCAGCGTCAGGATTGTTTGAGGGCAGGGCAGGGGCGGGGCGCACCTTGGTAGTCCCCGCACTGGCAAGAATGTCGGCGAGCACATAGACTCGGGCGGTTTGTTTCAACCACTCATCCAGAAAGCCGCCATGCTCAACAACGATCAGAAAACCGAGTTCGATGCCCTGCTGCCCGGCCACAGCACGGAAAACGGCGCCACCCGCCGCACCGCGCTAAAAGCCGCGCTGGGCGTCGGGTATGCGGCCACGGCCCTGCCCATCATGGCGCAGACCGCCATCAAGACCTCGTCAGACGGCCTGAAAACCGGCGAGACCACGGTGGAGGTCAACGGCTTCAAGGTGCCGGTGTTTTACGCCGCACCGGCCGGCAAAACCAACCTGCCGGTGGTCCTGGTGATCCAGGAAATTTTTGGTGTGCACGAATACATTGCCGACACCGCCCGCCGCTTCGCCCAGGCCGGCTACCTGGCGATTGCGCCCGAGCTGTTTGCGCGCCAGGGCGACCCGACCCAATACGGCGAGATGGCCAAACTCATGGCCGAAGTGGTTTCCAAGGTGCCCGATGCCCAGGTCATGGCCGACCTCGATGGCGCCGTGAAATGGGCCGGCGCCAATGGCGGCAACACCGCCAAGGTCGGCATCACCGGCTTTTGTTGGGGTGGCCGCGTGAGCTGGCTGTATGCCGCACACAGCCCCAACGTCAAGGCCGCGGTGGCCTGGTACGGCCGCCTGGTTGGCGCCAACACCGCCCTCACGCCGAAAAACCCGATCGACCTGACCCCCATCCTGAACGGCCCGGTGCTGGGCCTGTACGGCGGGCAGGACAGCGGCATCCCGCTTGACACGGTTGATAAGATGAAAGCTGCTCTTGCTGCCGGTAGCCCGGCGGCGAAGGCCTCGCAGTTTGTGGTGTACCCTGATGCCCCGCACGCTTTCCATGCCGACTACCGCCCTAGCTTTCGCAAGGAGCCGGCAGAAGATGGCTGGAAACGCGCTCTGGCGTGGTTCAAGGCCAACGGCGTCGCTTAAACTCTAGGCATGCCCCAGCCAAGCCGCCCCACAGCAATGTGTGGCGGCTTTTTAGCGTGGCTTTCTTTTTGGCAAATTTATTCAACCTTTTAGGGTTCTAGCCCTTATAGATAGGTCGCAAGCAGCTATGACATTGATAGCAATTTTGGTCGGAACCCTGGCCGCCGGCATCGGCAGCGTGTGGCTGGCGGCCTTGCTCAGCTTCGGCATGCTGGCGCGTTACACCGCCCACATGCTCAGCCTGGCGGCCGGCGCCTTGCTGGCCACCGCCTTCATGCACCTGCTGCCCGAAGCCTTCGAGAGCCAGGCCGGCGCCCAAGAGCTGTTCGCCACCTTGCTGGTGGGCCTGGTGTTTTTCTTTTTGCTCGACAAGGCCGAGCTTTACCACCACGGCCACGAACACCATGACCCCAAAGGCCAGGATGCTGGCCTGGGCTACATATTGGCACCGATACGTACCACTAATTCCCTGGAAGCCGAACATGTGGAAACCGCGCCCGGTGCGCTGGAGCACGGCCATGGGCACCACCACCATCATCATCACCACGGCGATCCGGCCCGACCCGGCAGCTGGGCCGTGCTGACCGGCGACAGCGTGCACGCTTTTGGCGACGGCATCCTGATTGCCTCGGCCTTTGTCGCCGACATGCGCCTGGGTGTGATCACCGCACTCGCCGTGCTGGCGCACGAAATTCCGCACCACATGGGCGACCTGATGGTGCTGCGTCAGAGCTCCAGCAACCAGCGTATTGCGCTGGTCAAGGTCTCCCTGGCCGGCGCGGTGACCGCGCTGGGCGGCTTGGTCGGTTACGCGCTGGTGGACATGTTGCACGACTGGCTGCCGTATTTCCTCGTTGTAGCGTCCAGCAGTTTTGTCTACGTCGCGCTGGCCGACCTGATTCCGCAACTGCAAAAACGCCTGAGCGCCCGCGAAACTTTTGCGCAAATCGCCTGGCTGGCGGTGGGCATTGCGCTGGTGACGGTGGTGAGCGGGCTGGCGCATTCTCACTGAATCCAGAAGGCTGACCTCTTGCGCCTTTGCTATTGAATCAATAGCTTCTTACGCCCACTGAGTATGGGCTGTAGGCCGATTTAATGTTGGATTCTGCGAAGCGCCTCGAACACCCGCAAGGTGGCCGCCACAGCCTCATCGTCGATATGCCTGTGCGTGACCAGGCGCAAGCTGCCGGCACCGCTGGCACGCACCAGCACACCGTGCTGGGCCAACTGCTGTTCCCATAACTGGCCGTCGGCTGCGCTGGCGCCTACGCGTACCCGCACGATGTTGGTCTGTGGCTCGGCCGGGTCGCACCAGGCCGCATCCATGGCCTGGAGTCCGCGGTAAAGGGCGCGGGCGCGCCGGTGGTCGTCGGCCAGGCGATCGATCATGTGTTCCAGCGCCACCAGCCCGGCGGCCGCCAGTACGCCGGCCTGGCGCATGGTGCCGCCCAGCATGCGGCGTATGTTGCGCGCGCGTTTTATGAAGTCAGCCGAGCCCATCAGCACGGAGCCGACGGGCGCGGACAAACCTTTGGACAGGCAGACCGTGAGCGAGTCCGTGTGTTCGGCCAATTGGTGCAGGGGCAGCCCAAGCGCGACCGCGGCATTGAACAAACGCGCGCCGTCGGTGTGCACCGGCACGCCCTGGGCGGCGGCCAGCGCATACAACGCTGCCAGCGCAGGTGGCGCGGCGACCGTGCCGCCTTGTGCGTTGTGGGTGTTTTCCACGCTGACCAGGGCGCTGGGGCAGCGCGCCCCGGCGTCGGTATCCAGCGCGGCGGCGAGTGCGTCCAGGCTGATCAGTCCGGCGGTGCCGGGCAGGCTGCGGTAATGCATGCCGGTCAGGCCGGCGGCGGCGCGTTCAGAGTTCAGCAGGTGGCTGGAGGCTTCGGCCAGCACCTCGCCGGGCACACGGGCATGCGCCAGCACCGCCACCAGGTTGCCCATGGTGCCGCTCACCACAAACAGGCCGGCGGCCTTGTGGAAGCGGGCGGCGCTCACTTCCTCCAGCTGGCGCACCGTGGGGTCGCCGTCCAGGCCGTCATCGCCCAGCGGGGCGCGGCACATGGCCTCCAGCATGGCGGCGGTGGGTTGGGTGACGGTGTCGCTGCGCAGGTCTATGAGTTGAGCGGGGGGCAGTGGGTGCATGGAACTCAGTCGGCCTTGATGTTGCGTTCTTTGACGATTTTGGCCCAGCGGATGGTGTCCGCTTCCATCAGTGTCGCGAATTGCGCCGATGTCTGGGGCGTGATGTCCATACCCAGGGATTCGAGTTTGCTCTGCAGTGCGGGCGCCTTCAGGGCGCGTGTCACGGCGTCGTGCAGTGCGGTCTGCACGCTGGCCGGCATTTTGGCCGGGCCCAAGAGGCCGAACCAGTGCGACACCGTCAGGCCTTTCAGACCACTTTCTTCAAAGGTCGGCACATTCGGCAGGGCCGTCATGCGTTTGGCGCCGGTGGTGGCCAGCGCGCGCAGGGAGCCGCTTTTGACATGCGGCACCACGGTGGGTGCGGAGGTGAACATGCTTTCGGTGTGGCCGGCAACCACGTCGGCGATGGCCTGGCCCGAACCTTTGTAAGGGATGTGGGTGATGAAAACGCCGGTTTGCAGCTTCATCAGCTCGCCCATCAGATGGGTGGCCGTGCCATTGCCGCCGGAGGCGAGGTTGAGCTTGCCGGGGCTGGCCTTGGCCATGGCCAGGTACTCCTGCACGGTTTGCGCCTTGAGTTTGGGGTTGACGGCGAGTATCAGCGGCGAGGAGCCAACCATGGCGACGGCGGTGAAATCCTTGAGCGCGTCGTAAGGCGTTTTGTACAGGCTGGGCGTGATGGTGTGCGGCATGTCCGCCAGCAGCAGGGTGTAACCATCGGGCGCGGCCCGCGCCACCATTTCAGCGCCCAGCATGGCGGAGGCGCCGGGTTTGTTGTCGACGATGACGGGCTGGCCCAGTTCACGCGAGAGCTCCGTGCCGAGGGCGCGGGCGATGTTGTCCGAGCCGCCGCCTGCCGTGTAAGGCACGATGATGCGAATCGGCTGGGCCGGCCATTTTTGCGCCAGCGCGATCTGCGGCAAGGCGGTGGTGGCCAGGGCGAGCATGGCCGAGCAGAGAAGACGACGCTGAGGATTTCGCATGGGGGCTCCTTGGTGTGATGAATGAAAGGGTGGGGGTGGCGGCCGCTACAAGGCGGCGGGCCGGCCCGGGTTGGGCGCGAGCGATTGCAGCCGGCCCTGCAGCGCATGGCTCAGGTGATCCCAGACGGCGCGCTGGGCCCGTGTCGCGTCGCGCGCTTCAATGGCCGCATAAATTTCCAGGTGTTCATCGATCGCCAGACGCAGGCGCCCGGCATCGTAATGTTCCAGTTGCTGCAGGGCCAGGCCGCTTTGCGCGCGCAGGTTGAGGTACAGCGACAGCAGCCGCTGGTTGCCGGTGGTCTGGAACATGGCCTCGTGAAAACGCCAGCCGATTTTTTGTGTCTCCAGCACGTCGAGCGCGGTGTGTTGCGCCATCTCGCGCAGCTGTTGCGCGCACAGGCGCAGGGCCTCGCTGGCGCCCTGTTGCGCCGCCAGCACGGCAGCAATACCTTCCAGGCCGAGGCGCACCTCGTGGATTTCGCGCATGTCCTCCACCGTCAGCTGGCGCACAAAGGTGCCGCGCGCCGGAATCACTTCGAGCAAGCCTTCCTGGGCCAAAGTCCTGATGGCTTCGCGCACCGGCGTGCGGCCCAGGCCCAAGGTCTCCGACAGGCCGCGCTCCGAAATCGAGGTGCCAGCGGCCAGTTCGCGCGACAGGATCAGCGCCCGAACCCGGGTGTAGGCCGTGTCGCTTTCCATGTGAAGTTCAGGTTTCATATCTGGTATACCAGTGGTGTGGCGGAATGATAGCAGACGTCAAATGATTTGAGGCGTGCGCAGAAAAGCCGCCTGTCGGCCGGCAGAAAGGGAGGGTGAGACAGGCGCGCCAACGCGCACCCGGCTCAGGCGGGCGTGATGAAAAAAGCGAGGAAAGGGTGAGCGGCCGTCACCCGGTCGCTATTGAATCAATAGCTTCTTGCGCCCGAAGGCTATGGGCTAGAGGCCGATTTGGTCAATAAGCCGCGGTGTCAAACACCGCTGCCGGCCGTTCACCGGCCAAAGCCTGCAGCAGGCTGGTCGTGGCCAGTTCCGCCATCGCGTGCCGGGTCTCAAACGTGGCCGAGCCGATGTGCGGCAGGGCGGTGACCTTGGGATGCGTGCGCAGCGGCGAGTCCATGGGCAGCGGCTCGGTGGCAAACACGTCCAGGCCGGCGGCGCGCAAGGTGCCGTGGTCCAGCGCCTGCAGTAACGCGTCTTCCTGCACTGTCGCGCCGCGTCCGCCGTTGATAAAAATCGCGCCCGGCTTCATGGCGCCGAAGACGCTGGTATCAATCATGCCGCGCGTACTGCTAGAAAGCGGCAACATGGCAACCACGATGTCGGCACGCGCCAGCAATTCGTTCATGGGGGTGTGCAAGGCGCGGCCTTGTAATTCGGGCGCTTGTGTGGCGAGGTCGACAGCCCGGCGTGCGTGGTAGAGCACCGGCATGCCAAAACCCAGCGCCGCACGGCGTGCAATCGCCTGGCCGATGCGGCCAAAACCCAGCAGGCCCAGCGTCTTGCCATGCACGTCGAAGCCGAACAGGTCTTCGCCTATGTTTTTGGTCCAGCGGCCTTCGCGCACCAGGTTGGAGAGTTCAACGATGCGGCGGCTGCTGGCCATGAGCAGGGCAAACACGGTGTCGGCCACGGTTTCGTCGAGCACGCCGGGCGTGTGGCACAACATGACATCACGTGCCGCCAGGGCGCTCAGCGCGTAGTTGTCGACACCGACGGAGACGCTGGAAATCACCTTGAGTTGCGGCGCGGCGGCGAGCAAGGCCTCATCCACCGGGTAGCTGGAACCTATCATGCCGACGGCCGTGGCCAGGGCGGCCTGAAACGCCGGCAACTGCGCGGGTACACGCGGGTTGGCGACGGTGACGTCGTGCACGGCTTGCAGGCGCGCCAGCTGATCGGGAGGCAGTTCGCGAAAGACCAGGATGTGTTGGCGCATGGCAGCAGTTCTCAGGGTTAAAGGTTGGCGGCGGCTAGTTCGGTACGTGTCGGCAGGCCTTCGCTGTCGCCCAGCACCTGCACGGCGCGTGCGCCTATCCAGGCGCCGCGTTTCACGGCCTCGGACACGGACAGGCCATCGAGCAGGGCGCTGATCACGCCGCAGGCAAAACCGTCGCCGGCGCCTACGGTGTCTATGACTTTTTCCACAGGGAAGCCGGCCACATGGCCGGTGCCTGCGCTGTCGCTGTCAAAGTAAGCGCCTGCTGCGCCCAGTTTGACGACCACCAGCTTGGCGCCGCGTTCGCGGTAAAAGCGCGCCACGCCTTCCGGCGTGGATGCACCAGTCAGGAACAGCCCTTCTTCCATGCCGGGCAAGACCCAGTCGGCATGGGTCGCCAGCTCGTTGATGGAGTCACGCATCAGCTCGGGCGTGGCCCAGAGGGTGGGGCGCAGGTTCGGGTCGAAGGACACCGTGCGGCCGGCGGCACGCATCAGTGTCATGGTTTGGCGCGCGGCGGGCAGGGTGCTGGCCGAGATCGCGGCAAACACGCCGGTCGCATGTAAATGCCGGGCCGAGAGCAGCCAGGCTGTATCGATGTCAGCGGCACTCATGTGGCTGGCGGCCGAACCTTTGCGGTGGTATTCCACCGGCGGGTCGCTGCCGTCCGTGACCTTGCCCTTGAACTGGAAACCGGTTTTCTGGCTGGCGTCACAGATCACGTGCGAGCAATCTATGCCTTCGCCCGACATGGCTTTGATCAGGTAACGGCCCATGGAGTCGGTGCCCAGGCGGCTGGCCCAGCCGACCTTCAGGCCCAGGCGGGCCAGGCCGATGGCGACATTGGTTTCGGCACCGGCCGTGCGTTTGTGGAAAAACTCCGCGTCTTCGAGCGGGCCGGGCCGGTCGGCAACCAGCAACAACATGGCTTCGCCAAAGGTGACGACGTCCATTGCGGAGGGTGTTACGCCCGACTCAATGTGCATGCTGATTCGAGCTCAGGATCTGGCCCAAAAAGTTGCGTGTTTTTTCGTTCTGCGGGTTGCTGAAGAACTGCTGCGGCGGGGCTTGTTCGATGATTTTGCCGTCGGCCATGAAAATCACGCGGTCGGCCACGCTGCGCGCAAAACCCATTTCGTGGGTGACACACAACATGGTCATGCCGTCGTCGGCCAGGCTGATCATGGTGTCCAGCACTTCCTTGACCATCTCCGGGTCCAGCGCCGAGGTGGGCTCGTCAAACAACATGATTTTGGGTGTCATGCACAAGGCGCGTGCAATCGCCACGCGTTGCTGCTGGCCGCCCGAGAGCTGGCTCGGGTATTTTTGTGCCTGCTCGGGAATCCGCACACGCGTGAGGTATTTCATCGCGATGGTTTCGGCTTCTTCCTTGCTCAGGCCGCGCGAACGCATGGGCGCCAGCATGCAGTTTTGCAAAATTGTCAGGTGCGGAAACAGGTTGAACTGCTGGAACACCATGCCGACTTCCTGGCGCACGGAATCGACATTTTTACCACCGGCCGTCAGATCAATGCCGTCGACCACAATGCGGCCTTTTTGCACGGTCTCCAGCCGGTTGATGCAGCGGATCAGGGTGGACTTGCCCGAGCCCGAAGGCCCGCAGACCACAATGCGTTCCCCAGCGGCCACGCTCAGGTTGATGTCGGTCAGTACCTGGAACTTGCCAAACCATTTGTCCACCGCTTCGATGCGGATGATGGCTTGGTCGCCGCTGGCGGCGGCGTGGGGGGAGGGCATTGTGTCTGTCATGAAAGCACCGTGGTCAGCAACTCGAATCGGGTTTATTGCAGTTTTGGCAGGTCGGTTTCCAGCCACTTGCGGTACAGCTTGTTGAGCTCGCCGTTGGCCGTGTTGCGGGCGACAAAGTCATCCACGGTTTTCAGCAGCTCGGCCTGGCCCGGACGCATGGCAACCGCCATGACCTGCTGGCGCAGCAAGAACTTGTTTTCGTAGGTGTTGGCAGGGGCGCGTTTGTCGATTTGCGCGGCCACCGTGGTGGAGCAACCGATGGCATCGACCTGGCCGGACATCAGGGCCTGCATGGCCGAAGCGTCGTCGTCAAAACGGCGGATTTCCGTGCCTTCAGGCGCCACGGCGGTCAGCGCCACGTCCTGCGTGCTGGCGCGGGCCACACCCACACGTTTGCCTTTGAGGTCGGCTGGGGCCTTGATGTCGGCCTTTTTGCTGCCGTACATCACGATGCTGGCGGCGGCGTAAGGCTTGGAGAATTGCACCTGTTTGGCGCGCTCGGGCGTGATCGCCAGCGAAGCCACCAGCAGGTCGACCTTGTTGGTCAGCAGGAAAGGAATGCGGTTAGGGCCGGTCACAGGCACCAGGTTGAGCTTGACGCCCAGGTCCTTGGCCATCAGGCGCGCCACGTCGGCATCGTAGCCGTCAGGCTGGTTGCTGCTGTTGGTCGTGCCATAGGGCGGAAAGTCGACCAGCATGCCTATGGTCAGTTCGCCTTTTTTCTTGATGTCCGCGACGGTTTGTGCGCTGGCGGCCGGCGCCCAGGTCGACAGGGTGGCGGCCAGGCCGAGGGCCAGAGCCGTGCCGGTGAAAACGCGGCGTTGCAGGGATTTGATCATGGTGATGTCTCCGTTGATAAAAAGGAAAAGACGAATGCTGCGAAGCGTTTGCCTGTCAGCGTGCCAGCGCTGCGGCTTGCCGGCGCTCCATTCGTGCGGCCAGCAAGGACAGCGGCCAGCACAACACGAAATAAATGGCCGCCACCACACTGAACACGATGAGCGGCTGAAAGGTGGCGTTGTTGATGATCTGGCCGGCACGTGTCACCTCGGTAAAACCGATGATTGCGGCCAGCGAGGTGCCCTTGATGATTTGCACCAGGTAACCCACGGTCGGTGCCAGCGCGATCTTGGCGGCCTGCGGCAGGATCACGTCACGCATGCGAGCGGTGTAGGACAGGCTGAGCGCATGTGCGGCTTCCGCCTGGCCGGCCGGGATCGCCTGGATGCAGCCGCGCCAGATTTCACCGAGGAAAGCGCTGCTGTTCAGAATCAGGGCCACACCGGCGGCGAGCCAGGGGTTGATGTCAAAACCCAGCACCGGCGCGCCGAAAAACACCAGGAACAATTGCAGCAGCAGCGGTGTGCCCTGGAAAATCTGGATGAAAGCGCCGGAGAGCAACAGCGCGACGCGGTTCTCCGAGGTGCGCGCCAGCGCAATGATGAGCCCGCCTATGGCGCCGCCAATAAAAGCGATCAGCGACAGGGCCACCGTCCACTGCGCAGCCTGCAGGATGAAGAAAAATTCAGGGGTGCCGAAAGTACGCATTACCGACGATCCGGGTAGTTGAGGCTGGTTTTGTAGATCAGGCGGAACAGCGCTGAAAACGCCAGCGCCAGCAGCAGGTAAATCACCGCCACCACGATGTAGATCTCAAAACTGCGAAAGGTTTGCGACTGCAGGTTGGCAGCGATCGAAGTCAGGTCGTCGGCGGAAATCGCCGAAAACCACGGCCGAACTCAACATCAGCAGGATGAACTGGCTGGTCAGGGCCGGGTAAATCGCCTTGAGCGCGGGTTTGATGATGACAAAGCGGAAAATTTCGTGGCGCTTGAGGTTGAGCGCCAGGCCGGCTTCGATCTGGCCCTTGGGAATGGACTCGATGCCGGCGCGGATGATTTCGGTGGCGTAGGCGCCGAGGTTGATCACCATGGCCGTCAGTGCCGCGGTATAGGCCGACCAGCGCAGGCCCAAAGCCGGCAGTGCAAAAAAGAAAAAGAACAGCTGCACCAGAAAAGGCGTGTTGCGGATCAGCTCGATGTAGACATTGATGACAAAACGCAGTGGCTTGGGGCCGGCGGTTTTGCCCCAGGCGCAGACGATGGCGACGATCAGCCCGAAGAACATCGCCAGCAGCGACAGCTCGATGGTGTTCCAGGTGCCTTTGAGCAGCAGCGGCCAGGCTGCAAAGACGTCACCGAATTGAAATGTGTAGTTCATGAGCGGGCGCTGGCACCGGAAGGGGCGCAGACGCTGGGGTCATTGTTGCAGTTAAAGGATTTCCTGAATAGAAGCGATTCAGGACTGTGATGGCAGATTCTGAAACCGGTTTCAGGAAATTATAGAAGAATATTTCTTTGCGTCATAAGCAGGGATAACCCTAGCTCTTGGGTCCGGAAATCAGGTTGTGGTGGGCACGGAAGAGCCCCGCGCAATGAGCTGGCCGGGCAGCAAGATTTGCCGCGCCGGCAAGACCACACCGCGCAGGCGCTCCAGCAGGCAGCCGGCCGCCACACGGCCCAGGTCGTCGGTGGGCTGGGCAATGGTGGACAGGCCAGGCCCGATGTAAGGTGACCATTCGGTCTCGTCAAAACCCACGAGCCCGAGGTCTTTGCCAAAACGCCAGCCGAGTCGAGCCATGGCGGCGGCCACACGCAAGGTGATCACCGCGTTGCTGGAGAACACGCCCGGCGGCCGACCGCCGGCCCGTTGGCGCAACTCGCGCAGCGCCTGGTCCAGCGCGTCGGTGTTGTCGAGGCTGCTCTCAAAGGTCTGGCCCTGGACTGCGGGCTGGCTGGCCGCGTTGTCGCTGATGAAGGTGCGGAAAGCGGCTTCGCGCTCCAGCCGTGAACTGACGTCCTTGATCGGCTCGGAGATAAACAGCAGTTCGCGGTAACCGGCCTCGACCAGGTGGCCGGCGCCCAGGCGCACGGCGCCGGCGTTGTCCAGCGAGACAAAGTCGGCCTGCATGCCCTGGTGGCGCCTGTCCACCAGCACCACCGGTTTGCCGTGGCGCGCGGCGGCTGCGGCGGCGCCGGCGTCGCGGCCCAGGGTGTTGAGGATGAAACCTTCGACCTGGTAGGCGGTCAGCGCCTCGATGGCTTCCCGTTCACGTGCGCCGTCGTTGCCGAGGTTGAACAGCATCAGCAGGTAGCCGGCTTCCTGGCAGGCTTTTTCGGCACCGCGCAACACGGCCACCGAGAAGGGGTTGGTCACGTCGGCCACGACCAGACCGATCAGCCGCGAACGTCCGCGTTTGAGGGCCTGCGCCATCGGGCTGGGCACATAAGCCAACGCGGCGACGGCGACCTCGACCCGGGTGGCGATGTCGGGTGTGAGCAGTTCTTCGCGGTGGTTCAGAAAACGCGAGACGGTGGCTTTGGACACGCCGGCCGCACGTGCCACATCGGCAATGGTCGCGCGGCCCGCAGGTCGGGGCAGGGGGGCGGCAGGGGGCTTGGGGATGGCAGGCATGGCGGAAAAGAAGCCCGTGACAAGCGGGTGAAACCAGTTTCAGTGAATAGTAGCATTCCTGTTATTCGCTATTGTTTTGCTAGCTGCTTGTGACCGTACTGAATGGGCTGGAGGTCGATTTGATGCGATAAGAAGCCTGAGGGTGTCTTGGGTGCATGTGATTGCGGTAGCGCCGCCCACGGGCTAAGCTGATCGGGTCTTCACCTTCCTCCAGGCCCGCGATGAACGAAGTACACACGCGTTGCTGTATTGCCGGCGGCGGCCCGGCCGGCATGATGCTGGGCTTGTTGCTGGCGCGCGCCGGCGTGGCTGTGCTGGTGCTGGAGAAACACGCCGACTTTTTGCGCGACTTTCGCGGCGACACCGTGCACCCGTCCACCCTGCAGGTGATGTTTGAACTGGGCCTGCTGGAGAAGTTTCTGGCGCGGCCGCACGAGGAGGTCAGCGAATTACGCGCCGTGGTGGGTAACACCGAGCTGGGGCTGGCCAGCTTCAAGCACCTGCGTACGCGCTGCAAGTTCATCGCGATGATGCCGCAGTGGGAGTTTCTGGATTTTCTGCGCGACGAGGCCGAGTTGTTCCCCAGCTTTCGCCTGATGCAAAACGCCGAGGTGACGGGCGTCTTGCAAAGCGGCGATGTGGTGACCGGTCTGCAGGTGTTGGCACCGGACGGTCCGCTGCAGGTCAGGGCCGATCTGGTCGTAGGCGCGGACGGCCGGCATTCGGTGGTGCGGGCGGCGGCGGGTCTGGTGGTGCGTGATCTGGGCGCGCCCATCGATGTGCTCTGGATGCGGCTGCCCAAACTGCCGGGTGATCCCTCCACCACGGGCGGGCGCATCACGCCGGGCGCCTTTTTCGTCATGATTGACCGCCGGACTTACTGGCAATGCGCTTATGTGATTCCCAAAGGCGGGATTGAGACGGTGCGTGCGCGCGGCCTGGAGGCTTTTCGGGCGGACCTGGTGAAAGCGGCGCCGCTGCTGGTCAACGGTATGGAGGCGTTGGCCAACTGGGACGACATCAAGCTGCTGAGTGTGACGGTGGACAGGCTGGAGCGCTGGTACAAGCCGGGGCTGCTGTGCCTGGGCGATGCGGCGCACGCCATGTCGCCGGTGGGCGGTGTCGGTATCAACCTGGCGATCCAGGACGCCGTGGCGGCGGCCAACATCCTGGTGGCAGCGCTGGCAAATCCGCAGTTTGATTCCGCTGCCTTGACACCCTTGCTGGCACGGGTGGAAAAACGCAGGCTGTTCCCGGCGCGCGTGGTACAGGCGGCGCAGGTGGCCGTGCAAAACCGCTTGTTGAGCCCGGTGCTGGCGGCCCGCCCTGCGGACGCACCCATGGCTGTGCCCTGGCCCTTGAAGCTGCTGAACCGCTGGCCCTGGCTGCAGGCGCTGCCGGCCTATGCGGTGGGCATAGGCGTGCGGCCCGAACATGTGAAGTCACCGCGGGCTTGAGCTACGCGCACGCGCCGGTTTGGGTGGCGCACGCAGGGCCTGCGTCAGCCAGGCCAGGCAATCCGCCACGGCCGGGCGGTGTAACTCCGCCGGGCCGCGCACCATCAACGCAATACGCCGCGTGATGGCCGGCGCACCGAGCGGGCGCACCACCAGTCCCTGGCTGGGCATGCCCTTTGTGTACAGGCGGGCGATCACCCCCACCGCCAGGCCGCTGCGCACCAGGCTGTAAAGCGATTCGCTGTACAACAGGCGGTCGGCTTCTTCCAGCGCCACGCCTTGCTGGCGCAAGGTGGCCAGCGCCAGGTCGTAGGTGCTGCCGCTGGCAAACAAGGCCAGGCGTTCGCCCTGCAAATCGCGCCAGCGCAGGGTGCTGTCGGGTGCCGACTGGGCGAGACGGTGTCCGCGCGGCAACACCGCGACCAGCTCGTCGGTGGCCACGGGAATCGCCGTGATGCCGGCCGGCAGATCCAGTTCGGTGCCCAGCGCAATGTCGACCTCGCCGGTGTGCAGGGCGGCGATTAACGCGTCGTTGAGCGGGTCGCGCACCGTGAGGGTCACTTCCGGGTGCAGGCGCTGCCATTGCGCCAGCGGCGGCGCCAGCAGGTGCATGGTCGAGGGCAGAGCCGCCAGCCGCAGGCTGCTTGCCTGACTCGTCAGCGCTCTGTGCATGTCGCTGACACCCAGGCTGAAACTGTTGAGCAACCAGGCCACTTGCGGCTGCAGCGCCGCGCCTGCCGCGGTCAGCGCCACGTGGTGGGTGCTGCGCTCCAGCAGGGTCACGTCCAGCAAGCGTTCCAGGTCGCGGATGGTGGCCGACAGCGCGGGCTGGGTCAGCGCCAGCGCCTCGGCCGCGCGGCTGAAGCTGCCGTGTTGCGCCACGGCCTGAAAACCCTTGAGCTGCCTGAGCGTGGGCTGGCGCAGTCGGGCGGCGGGTTCCGGGTCGGGTTTGGTCATAGATTTCTTTGATGAACTTATCAAATTAAATCATTTCCCTTATGAGCAGTCCATGGCTAGGATGAAAGCATGTTGAATTCCGTCCTGTCTGAACCTTCCCTGCGCGCCATGCCCAAGGCCGAGTTGCACTGCCATTTGCTGGGCACGGTGCGACGTGACACCTTTGTTGATCTGGCCCAGCGCGCCAAGGCGCCGCTGAGCAGCGAAGACATCGAAGCCTTTTACACCCGGGGTGAAAAACCGGTGGGTGTGTTGCGCGTGTTGCGTGCGCTCGATGCCTGGCTGCTGAAAACGCCCGACGACCTGCACCGCATCAGCTACGAATACCTGCAGGATGCGGCGGCGCACCAAGTGTGTTATGCCGAGTTTTTTCTGGAACCCGACCGGCACCGTGCGTGATTCCGGCATTCCTTATGCCCAGGCCCAGGCCGCCATCGTGCGTGCCATCGCCGACGCGCAAGCTGATTGCGGCATCATAGGCCGCCTGCTGCCGTCCATAGACCGCGAAGCCACGCCGGCCGAAGCGCTGCAGATGGTGCAGTGGATGATCGAACACCGGCACCCCGATGTGCCGGGCATAGGCATCGACTACCGCGAGGTGGACCGGCCGCCAGAATTGTTTGTGGAAGCCTATGCGGCGGCCCGTCGCGCCGGCCTCAAGACCACGGCCCATGCCGGTGAGTTCGGCATGCCTTGGCTCAATGTGCAGACGGCGGTGGAGTTGCTCAAAGTCGATCGCATAGACCACGGCTACACCATCGTCGACAACCCGGCTTTCGCCGCGCAATGCGCCGAACGCGGCATTGTGTTCACCGTGGTGCCGACCAACTCTTATTACCTGCGCACCCTGGCGCCCGAGCGCTGGGCGCTGGACCACCCGATACGTCAGATGCCCAAGCTGGGCCTGCGTATTCACCCGAACACCGACGACCCGACCCTGCACCATGTGACGCCGACCCAGGCCTGGGCCATGATGCAACGTGACTTCGGTTTTGGCGCCGACGACTTGCGTGGTTTCATGCTCAACGGCCTGGACGCGGCCTGGATAGACGACAGCACACGCCGCCAGTGGCGCAGCGAATGGAGCGCCGCCTTTGATGCGCTGCGCCTGAATGACACCGACTCTGTACAAGGAAACTGACCATGTTGAAACCTCTTGCGTTTTCCCTCGCCGCCGTGGCGAGCCTGACCCTGGCGGGCGCCGTGCAGGCGCAAGCCGCCTGGCCTGCGGCCAAACCCATCACCGTGATCGTGCCGTTTGGCGCCGGCGGCAGTGTGGATGTGACGGCGCGCCTGGTGGCGCAAAAACTCGGTGAACGGCTCAAGCAGTCGGTGGTGATTGAAAACGTGTCGGGCGCCGGCGGTGCCATAGGCGTGGCCAAGGCCGTGGCTGCCGCGCCCGATGGTTACACCCTGGTGATGGGTGCCGACAGCCCGGTCGCGATCGCCCGCCTGATCAACCCGGCGGCGGTCAAGTACGACGCGCTGAAAGACCTGGCACCTGTGGGCATGGTCAACACCGCCACCCATGGTGCTGGTGGCTCGGCCCGGCCTGCCGGCCAACAACCTGGCCGAGGTGCTGAAACTCGCGCGGGACAAACCCGGCCAGCTCAGCTACGCGACTTCGGGTGTGGGCACGGTGCTGCAACTGGCCATGGAAACCATCAAGGACCAGGCCAAGGTCTTCATCACGCATGTGCCATACCGCGGCGGTGCGCAGATTGCCACCGACGTGATCGGCAACCAGGTCGATCTGGCGATGATGATCAGCATCAGTGCCACGCCGCACATCCTGAGCAAAAAAATGAAAGGCATTGCGGTGACCAGCGACAAGCGCCTGCCGACCTTGCCGGGTGTGCCGACCATGGCCGAGTCGCCCGGCTTCAAGGGTTTTGACTTCGTCTCCTGGACCGGCCTGTTTGCCCCGGCGCAGACACCACCCGCCGTGATCGAACGCCTGAACCGCGAACTCAACGAAGTGCTGAAGTCCGACGACGTACGCGCCAAACTGCTGGAGCAGGGCGCGCTCAGCGGCAGTGGCAGCCCGGCCGACCTCGGACGTTTTGTGCAGCGCGAGCAGACCCGTTACGCCCGCATTGTGCAGGCTGCCAACATCAAGGAGTAAGACGCGGAGCGAAGGGCGAGGGCCCCGCGCAGCGGGATCGACCAGCGCAGCGTCTGGCGAGTCAAGGGCCTCAATGGCCCGCCGACGAGGCGCGGCCCGCGGCTTAGCCCTGTCCGCCAGCCGCAATTTGCAGGCGCTGTTATTTTGATAGCTAATTTCGCCCATCCCCATTGGGCTAGATGCCAATTTAACTGCTGCTCAAGCCAAAACGCGGGTCAAACGAGAAATAAAAGCAGGCGCCGTCGCCTTCGGCCGACTCGCCGCGTATCACGCCGCCGTGGCGTTCCAGAATGCGGTGCACCGTCGCCAGGCCAATGCCGCTGCCTTCGAATTCGTTTTCGTGGTGCAGGCGGTGAAAAGGCTTGAACAGGCTGCCCGAATAAGCCATGTTGAAGCCGGCGCCGTTGTCGCGCACAAACAGCATCTTGCGTCCGCCTTCGCGGCCCGCCAGGGCGCCGAACTCGATCTGTGCATCCGCCCGTTCACGCGAATATTTCCAGGCATTGCCGAGCAGGTTTTCCAGCATGATGCGGGCCAGCTTGCGGTCGCAGCGCGCGCTCAGGCCGGGTTCTATCGTGACCAACACCTGGCGCTGCGGGTCACGCAGTTGTTCCTGAACAATCACCTGCTGGGCCATGGCGCTGAGGTTGACCTGATCCAGCACCAGTTTGCCCTGGCTGACCCGGGCCAGGGCCAGCAAGTCATTGATCAACTCGTGCATACGCACGACATTGACCCGGATCCGGTCGAACAGGCGCTCTTCTTCCTCGCTGAGCCGACCCTTGAGGCGGCGCGCCAGCAACACGCTGAACCCTTCGATGCTGCGCAGCGGCGACTGCAAATCGTGCGAGACCGAATAACCGAAGGACTCCAGCTCGGCATTGGTCGCCTTGAGTTGTTCGGTGCGTTTGTGGACACGCTGCTCCAGCGTTTCCTGCAAGCGCGCGATTTCGCGGTCGCCGCGCAGGCGCACCAGTTCGGCCGAAATGCGGCTGGCATAAATCTGCATCAGGGCGTCGCGGTCCGCTGACGGTGGTTGCGGCGCTCGCCACAAGGCGTTGACAATGCCGATAGGCTCGCCGTCCGCATTGCGCAGCGCCGCACCGATGTAAGCGTTGTAGCCGCTGTCCGCCAAAAATTGGTCTTGCGGGAACAGCTGCTGGATGCCGTCACCGTACACACACAGGTCGGGGTGGTGCAGGGCCATGTCGCACGGGCTGCCTTCCAGCGCATAACGGCTATTGGGCAGCAGCAGGCCGTCCTGCACCATGGCCAGCGACATGACGCCGCGGTCCGGCGTGGTTTCTCCCACCAGCACCAGGTCGGCGCCCAGGGCCTGGCCCAGGTGCTGCACCACGGTGCGGAAAAAAGCCTCCCCGGTTTCCGTCGACAATCCTCTGGCCACATCGATCAGCAGGGCCTCGCGTTTTTTCTGCTCGCTGATGTTGATGGTCGAGTTGAGCAGGCAGGGTTCGCCGGCGATGGTAACAATCACCGACCAGAGCTGGCAGTCGACCAGGTGGCCGTTTTTGTGGCGCATCTGTACCTGGCGGCTGACCACCTGTCCCCCCATGCGCAGCTCTTCAATAAACTGTCGGCGCTCCGCGCTATCGCGCCAGACACCGGCGTCCACCGACGTGAGTTGCAGCAGTTCTTCCGCGGAAAACCCCAGGACCCGCTCATCGAGGGCGTTGGCGGCCAGAAAGGTGCCGTCGGAGACCCGGGTGATGCTCATGGCGATGGGGCTGAAATAAAAAGCCTTGGAGAACAACTCCGCCGACTGGCGTGCCGCCTGCCGGGCCTGTATTTCGGCGGTGCTGTCCGTGATGGTGGTGACGACGATGGCCCCAGGGCCTCTGCCCTCGATTTCCGCTGACAGCAGGACATGGATCAGGTGGCCGTCCTTGGTGCGGGCCGCCAGCGGCAGGTTGATCAGGCGCTCGGCGCTATCGAGCTGGCGCAGAAAGGCTTTGCGCTGCTGTGGCTCATGCCAGAGTGCCGCATCGGTGCTGCCCAGGAATTCGGCACGCGAGTAGCCGAACAGGCGCTCGAAGGCCGGATTGGTGTCCAGCACCGTCATGCCCTCGACCGCCTGCACGATGATGGCGGCCGGACTGCTGCGAAAAATGCGGCTGAAGCGGTCTTCGCTCAGGCGCAACGCATGTTCGGCCTCTTCGCGCCGCCGCAGTTCCTTGTGCTGGTCGCGCAGCGCCCGCAACACCATCTGGTGGTTGGCATAGACGCTGCCGGTGAGGCCTGCCAGCAGCAGGATATGGATCAGCCAGAACCTCAGGTCTACCGTGAGGTCGGCCTTGGTGAGTAATGCGCCCGAGACGTCGGCCCAGGTCAGGGCTGTCAGGGCGGCTGCGCTGAAGAGAGCGGCCAGCAGCAGGGCGCGCCGGTTCAGGGTCATGCCGGCGGTCACAATGGCGGCGGCAAAACCCGCGGTCAAGGCGCTGCGGACCGAGCCATAGGCATAGATGCCGGCCGTCGAGCCGGCGATCAGGATAAACACCAGCAGGTAGTTCGCATGGCGGTGGTGGCCGCGCAGCAGCAGTCCGTAGGCCAGGGCCGCGAGCAGAAAGGCCGTGCTGGCAATCGCGAGCTGGGGGCCTGCGCCGTTGGTCACAAAGGTCAGGCCCAGCAAGAGCGACATGCCCAGCAGCAAAAGTTGCAGGGAAAAGCGCAGCCCGCGCAGGCGCCGGGTCCGAATCAACTCCTCCGCCTGCAAATAAGCGGATTCAGAACGGGAGAGGCTGCTGTCGAGCACAGCGATGGACGGTTTCATTTCAATGCGTGAGCACCGCGGCGCGCCTCAGTTTGGATGTCCTAGCCCTGGGCCACGGGCCGGTTCGGGTCGCTGCACCAGTCACTCCAGCTGCCCGCGTACAGGCCGGCGCGGCCCAGGCCGGCAATTTCCATGGCCAGCAGGTTGGGCACGGCACTGACGCCGCTGCCGCAGTGGTGGACCACGCTGGCCGGGTCGCGGCTGCCCAGCAGCGCCTCAAACTCGGCCTTGAGCTGTGCTGCGGGCTTGAACTTGCCGTCCGCGCCGAGGTTCTGGCTGAAGGGGCGGTTCAGTGCGCCGGGGATGTGGCCGGCCACCGGGTCCAGCGGCTCGACCTCGCCGCGAAAACGCGCCGGGGCCCGTGCATCGATCAGGGTCTGGCTGGGCCGGCCCAGCTGGCTGACGATGGTGGGGGCCGAGACCAGCCGTGTTTTTTCAGGGCCGGGGAAAAAGGTCGACTGGAAGTGCGAGGCTTCTTCACCGCCGGTCACCGCGCCGCCGGCCGCTTGCCAGGCCTGCAAGCCGCCGTCGAGCACCGCCACCGCCTCATGGCCGGCCCACTTGAGCATCCACCACAGGCGGCCGCAGTAGTTGGCACCGTTGCGGTCATACACCACCGCCTGCATGTCGTTGGTAAAACCGACGCTGGACAGCCAGATGGCGAATTTTTCACGGTTGGGCAGCGGGTGGCGCCCGCCCGAGGCCGGCTGGTCGGCGCCGCCGGCGGTCACCACACCATGCGTGCCGGGCACGCCATGTTTGGCGCTCAGGTCGGTGTCCAGGTTGGCGTAGACGGCGCCCGGGATGTGCGCTTCGAGGTAGTGCTGTTTGCCGGTCTGGGGCTGCATCAGGTCAAAGCTGCAGTCGAAAATCCGCAGGGGCCGCTGGCTGGCTTGCAGGGCCTGCAGTTGTTCGGCGGAGATCAGGGTGGTGTACATGGCGGTTCCTGTCCAAAAAAGCGCAAAGATCGGGCGGGGAGGGCTAGGGGGATAACAATACTAGGGTGTGTCCGGGCGAGAGCTGGCAAGGGATTTCAGCGGAGATCGGCGGCAGCCTCAGTGTTCTTCGGCCGGGGCGTCCGGCGCGGCACGGGCGCGCAAGACCGTGGCCGTGATGCCGCTGGCCATGATCAGCGCCATGCCGGCCCAGCCGATCAGCGGAATCTGGTCGCCAAACAGCACCAGGCTGTAGATGGCGCCGAACACAATGCCTGAATACTGCAAATTGGCCACCATCAGGGTCGCGCTGCGGGTTTTGGCCAGGCTGTAGGCGCGTGTCATGCAGAGTTGGCCCAGCGAGGCCAGCAGGCCCAGGGGAATCAGCCAGAGTGCCGGTTGCCAGTGCCAGTCGGAGACGCCGGCCACCCCCATGCCCAGCGCGCCAGCGACGGCCGAGCCCACCGCAAAATAAAACACCGTGCGGGTTTCGGGCTCACCAACACGGGCCAGGGCCATCACCTGCATGTAGGCAAAGGCCGCCAGCAGGCCGGACAGCAGGCCGATCAGGCCGGCAAAAGCCTGGTTTTGCTCCATGGTCGGGCGCAACATCATGACCACGCCGACAAAACCGGCGAGCACCGTCAAGACCAAGGGTCCTTGCGAGGATATGACCCCCACGCTTGTCGCTTCGCGTACTGCGCTGCCCCCCGAGGGGGCTAATTTTCCTAGGGGCGGCCCGTCGGAAAATTGCCCCGCCTTCGCGTCCATCGTTGTTCCTGGCGCGCCATTGGCCTTGCCACGCGTCGGCAGCAGGCCCATCAACATCGCGCCGCCGACCAGGAAGGCGGCAATCCAGACGCTGCTCATGTAGTTCAGCGTCATCGCCGTGGCCAGCGGCAGGTGCGCGATGGCGTAAAACCAGGAGCCCAGCGAGATCACGCCGACCAGGCTGCGCCACATGTGCATGCCGGGAAAACGTGTGACCAGGCTGATACCGCGCGCCCTGGCCAGCGCCCACATAAAAAACATGCCCAGCAGGCCGCGGTAAAAAACCAGTTCCGCGCTGTTGAAATGCTCCGAGGCCACCTTCACGCAAACCGCCATCGACGCAAAGAAAAAGGCGGCGGCTAACATCCAGAGGGCTTGCATGGGGTGGCGGATCAGGTTAAGGGTGAAATAGGGCTCCAGCCCAGGAAGGGCGGGCGCAAGAAGCTATAAATTTGGTAGCGATTGGTGGAGGTGACGAAGGCATGTCAAAGCATTTGGGTGGTTTTGCTGGCGCCCATTTCGCGGCGATACCACTCATGAAAATGCTGCATGCCGTCTTCCATCGGGCTCTGGTAAGGACCGAATTCGTTGTCGCCGCGTTGCATCAAGGCCTTGCGGCCGGCGTCCATGCTGAGCGCAATTTCGTCGTCCTCGACGCAGGTTTCCATGTAGGCGGCCTGCTGCGCCTCGATGAACTCGCGCTCAAAAGCGCAGATTTCCTCGGGGTAGAAAAACTCCACCACGTTCAGGGTTTTGTCCGGCCCTTGCGGATGTAGGGTGCTGACCACCAGCACATGCGGGTACCACTCGATCATCACGTGTGGGTAATAGGTCAGCCAGATCGCGCCGTATTTGGGCGGCACGCCGTTGCGGTACTGCAGCACCACGTCGTGCCACTTCTTGTAGGTGTCGGTGCCGGGTTTGCCCAGCTTGTCGGAGACCCCCACGGTCTGCACCGAATAACTGGGCGCCAGCTCCCAGCGCAAGTCGTCGGTGGTGACAAAACCGCCCAGGCCGGGGTGGTAGGGGCCGACGTGGTAATCCTCCAGATAAACCTCGATGAAGGTTTTCCAGTTGTAGTTGCACTCATGCAGGTGGATTTTGTCGAGCTGGTAGCCGGAAAAGTCGAGGTCGGCCATATGACCCAGCGAGGCCATGTCGGCGGCGATATTGCGGCCATTGTCTTCAAACACCAGGCCGTTCCAGCTGCTGGTTTTGTAGCGGTTCAGGTTCAGACAGGGGTCGACCTCGAAGTGCGGCGCGCCTATCAGCTCGCCGCTGGTGTCGTAAGTCCAGCGGTGCAGCGGGCAGACAATGTTGTTGCCGGTGTTGCCGCGGCCCTGCAGCATGGTGGACTGGCGGTGCCGGCAGACGTTGGAGATCAGCTCCACACCGTTGGCGTTACGCACCAGCGCGCGGCCGCCCAGCTCTTGCGGCAGCGCGTAATAGTCACCCAACGCGGGCACGGCCAACTCATGCCCCACATAACGCGGGCCACGCGCGAAGAGCTTTTGTTGTTCCCGCTGGTACACGCTGGGATCAAAATAGCTATAGATGGGGAGCTGGCTGGTCGCCTGCAGCAGGCGAAGGCTTAAATCAGGCATGCAGTTTCCGAAACAGGCGATTTCGGGGGTAGGTGAGCGGGCAGGCAACCCTGCCAGGACAGGCGGGGCGCCAAGACGAGAAGTAGCTTTAATTGTAACGCCCAGCCCTGAAACCTCGTGTGCGCGACTCGAAACGAGGGGGCTGACTGTCCGCAGGCAAACGCTGGCGGGGAAAAGTGGTTTCACAACGGCCTAAAATCAGGCCTCAACCAAATAACCATGGCTAAAACCTCCCCATCCCCTGCACCCACGGCCCCCGCCAGCTACGAAGCTGCCCTTGATGAGCTCGAAACCCTGGTGGCCAGGCTCGAATCCGGCCAGTTGCCGCTGGACCAATTGCTGACCGGCTACCAGCGCGGCGCCGAACTGCTCAAGTTCTGCCGTGGCAAGCTCGAGGCTGTTGAAACCCAGATCAAGGTGCTGGAGGGCAATGAGCTCAAGCCCTGGAACCAAGAGTAAGCCCAGTGACCGAACACAAATCTTTTGCGCTGGACGCCTGGAGCGCCCGGCAACTCGCAGCCGTGGAGCAGGCCTTGATGCGTTGGGTGGCGCCGCCCGAACCCACACCGGCGCCGGCCGGGCTGGGCGACGCGATGCGTTATGCCGTGCTCGACGGCGGCAAACGCCTGCGTCCGTTGCTGGTCCTGGCGGCCTGCGAGGCCGTGGGCGGCAACCCGGCGGCGGCACTGCGTGTGGCCTGCGCCGTGGAGTTGATCCACGCCTATTCGCTGGTGCACGACGACATGCCTTGTATGGACAACGACATCCTGCGCCGCGGCAAACCGACGGTGCATGTCAAGTTTGGCGAGGCGCAGGCCCTGCTGGCCGGCGATGCCTTGCAGGCGCTGGCCTTTGAATTGTTGACGCCCGAAGACGGCTCTGTGGATGCCGCGACCCAGGCGGCCTTGTGCCGCATGCTGGCGCAGGCCGCCGGTTACCAGGGCATGGCCGGTGGCCAGGCGATAGATCTGGCCAGTGTCGGCAAAGCCCTGAGTTCGGAGCAGTTGCACGACATGCACAGTCTGAAAACCGGGGCCCTGCTGCAGGCCAGCGTGATGATGGGCGCGGCCTGTGGCGCGCCCTCCACGGCGGCGAAAAACGCCTTGCGTGATTACGGTGCGGCGGTGGGTCTGGCTTTTCAGGTGGTCGACGATATTCTGGATGTGACCGCCGATTCGGCGACCCTGGGCAAGACGGCCGGCAAGGACGCGGCCCAGGACAAACCCACGTTTGTGTCGCTGATGGGCTTGTCCGCGTCGCGCAATTACGCGCAGGAGTTGCTGTCGCAGGCGCATCACAGTTTGAAGGCCAGTGAGCTGAAACACACGGACGCGCTGAGTGCGCTGGCCGACATGCTGGTCAATCGTAAAACTTGAGGCCAGGCTGATCCAGGGATGAGGCGCTCAGCGCCCGAGAAAAACAAGGCAACACCACGATGTACCCATTGCTTGAAACCATCAACAGCCCCGCAGACCTGCGGCTGCTGCCGCGAGCCCAGCTGAAAACGCTGGCCGATGAATTACGCGCCTATGTCTTGCACAGCGTGTCGCAAACCGGCGGGCATTTGAGTTCCAACCTCGGGACGGTGGAGTTGACCGTCGCCCTGCACTATGTGTTCAACACGCCGGACGACCGGCTGGTGTGGGATGTGGGCCATCAGACCTACCCGCACAAAATCCTGACGGGACGGCGCGAACGCATGGGCAGCCTGCGCCAGCTAGGCGGCCTCAGCGGGTTTCCGCGCCGCGACGAAAGCAACTACGACACCTTCGGCACGGCGCATTCCTCGACCTCGATTTCCGCCGCGCTGGGCATGGCGATGGCGGCCAAACAAAAAGGCGAGGACCGCCGCGCGGTGGCCATCATCGGCGACGGTGCCATGAGCGCCGGCATGGCCTTCGAAGCGCTGAACAACGCTGGTGTGTGCGACTGCAACCTGCTGGTGGTGCTGAACGATAACGACATGAGTATCAGTCCGCCGGTGGGCGCGCTGAACCGTTACCTGGCGCAACTCATGAGCGGGCAGTTTTATGCCTCGGCGAAAAATGTGGGCAAACATGTGCTCAAGGTGGCGCCGCCGCTGTTCGAACTGGCCAAACGCCTGGAGACCCATGCCAAAGGCATGGTGGTGCCGGCCACCTTGTTTGAAAATTTCGGCTTCAACTACATCGGGCCCATCGACGGCCACGATCTGGAGTCGCTGATCCCGACGCTGGAAAACATCAAACACCTCAAGGGCCCGCAGTTCCTGCATGTGGTGACCAAAAAAGGCCAGGGCTACAAACTGGCCGAGGCCGACCCGGTGGCCTACCACGGCCCCGGCAAGTTCGACCCGGCCATGGGCCTGCAAAAGTCCAGCACGCCCGCCAAACAAACCTTCACCCAGGTGTTTGGTCACTGGCTATGCGATATGGCGGAAAAAGACAGCCGTCTGGTCGGCATCACACCGGCCATGCGTGAAGGTTCGGGCATGGTGGAGTTTCACCAGCGTTTCCCCGAGCGTTATTACGACGTGGGCATTGCCGAACAACACGCGGTGACCTTTGCCGCCGGCATGGCCTGCGAAGGCCTGAAACCGGTGGTGGCGATTTATTCGACCTTTTTGCAGCGGGCTTATGACCAGTTGATCCACGACGTGGCGATTCAAAATCTGCCTGTGGTGTTTGCGCTGGACCGTGCCGGCCTGGTCGGCGCCGACGGCGCCACCCATGCTGGCGCCTACGACATTGCTTTCTTGCGTTGCATCCCGAACATGAGTGTGGCTTGTCCGGCCGACGAAAACGAATGCCGCATGTTGTTGAGCAGTGCTTATGAACAGAACCACCCGGTGGCCGTACGTTACCCGCGCGGCGCGGGTGCCGGCGTGGCCACACAGGCCGGGCTGGAGGCCTTGCCTTTCGCCAAGGGCGAAGTGCGTCGTCAGGGCGCGGGGCTGGCCATTCTGGCCTTTGGCACCTTGTTATACCCGGCGCTGCAGGCCGCTGAAAAACTAGGCGTCACCGTGGTCAACATGCGTTGGGCCAAACCGCTGGATGTGGCTTTGTTGTTGCAAGTGGCGGCCAGCCACGACGCGCTGGTCACGCTGGAAGAAGGCTGCATCATGGGCGGCGCCGGCAGTGCTGTTGCCGAGGCGCTGGCCGAAGCAGGTATCAGCAAACCTATGCTGCACCTGGGCCTGCGTGATGAATTCACAGAACATGGCGACCCCGCCAAGTTGCTGGCCCAGCAGGGGCTGGATGCGGCGGGCATCGAACAAGCCATCAGCACGCGTTTTGCGGAGGTGCTGTTGGCCGCCAAAGCCGCCAAGCCGGCGCTGAAATCGGTGGCGTAAAAACCTGACGGGGCTAGCGGCGTATGGCGACCCTGCGCCTGGTGGACTGACGAAAGCCTGCGCCGGTTTTACGGGAAAACCCATGCGAAGGCGCTGCCACAGGTTTTTACAATGGCGCAGCTAGCTGCTGTGCCTGCGGCTTGTCCTGATCCCCCACAAACCGGCTTCCTGGCATTCGGAGTTTTTCATGAATCGTCGCGCCCTGATCAAACATGCTGGTATTGCCGGTGTGCTGGCGGCCGGCGTGGCGCCTGCCGTGCATGCGCAGGTTGCCGTGCGCTGGCGCCTGGCGTCGAGTTTCCCCAAGTCGCTGGACACCATTTATGGCGCTGCGGAAACCTTTGCCCAACATGTCAAAGCGGTGTCGGGCGGCAGGTTTGAGGTGTCGGTGCATGCGGCCGGCGAGTTGATGCCGGCCTTTGATGTGGTGGACGGCGTGCAGCGCGGCCACATCGAAGCGGCACATACGGCGGCCTATTATTTTTTTCGACAAGGACGAAACCTTTGCCATCGGCGCCTCGATTCCTTTTGGCTTGAACAGCCGCCAGATGAGTGCCTGGACCTTCGAGGGCAACGGCCTGAAGCTGATGCGCGAGTTTTATGCCCGCTACAACATCATCAACTTTGCCTGCGGCAACACCGGCGCGCAAATGGGCGGCTGGTTCCGCAAGGAGATCAAGTCGATCGCCGACATGAAGGGCCTGAAATTCCGGGTCGGCGGTTTTGCCGGCCAGGTGATAGAACGCCTGGGCGGGCTGCCGCAAAACCTGCCTGGTGGGGACATTTACCAGGCGCTGGAAAAAGGCGTGATTGATGCCGCGGAATGGATAGGCCCTTACGACGACCTGAAGCTGGGCTTTAACAAGGTTGCGCCCAATTATTACTACCCGGGTTGGTGGGAGGGCGGCTTGCAACTCGATCTGTACATCAACCAGAAAGCCTACGACGCCTTGACGCCGACGTTCAAAGCCATGGTCAGAATTGCCAGTGCGGCGGCGCATGTCGAGATGCAGGCCAAATACGATGCCAGAAACCCGGCCGCCCTCAAGCAGCTGGTAAGCGACGGCGCCAAACTGCGGCCTTTTCCCCCCGATGTCATGAACGTGGCCTTTCGGGAGTCCATGAAGCTGTATGGCGAGTTGTCGGCGAAAAACGAAAACTGGCGCAAGGTGTATGCCGATTACGCCAAGTTCCGTGGCGACCAGAACCTCTGGTTCCGCTTCACCGAATCCACGTTTGACCGCTTCATGCAAAGTCAGAAGCTTTAATCCCTGCTGTGATTTGCATCGACCATAAAACGGGCTGACGACAGACGGATTGAGGCGCTTGTCAGAGGCATTCCGCAGGGAAAACCCCCCCTAGTCCGCAGGTCAGCCAGTTTTACAATCGTAACTACCTAAAAGTTGGTGGCCCGGTCACAAGCCGCGTTTTTTTCAATGCACTTGGAGTGAATTTAATGGATCGTCGTTCCCTAATTAAAAATGCCGGCATTGCCGGTGTGCTCGCGGCAGGTATTGCCCCGGCCGTACATGCCCAAGCCGCCGTTCGCTGGCGCCTGGCTTCCAGTTTCCCCCGCTCGCTCGACACGATTTTCGGAAGTGCCGAAATGTTGGCCAAGACCGTCAAGGCCTTGTCTGGCGGCAAGTTCGAAATCACGACCCATCCCGCAGGTGAACTGATGCCGGCATTCGGCGTGGTTGACGCGCTGCAGGGCGACACACTCGAGATGGCGCAGTCAGCCGCCTACTATTTCACCGGCAAGGATCCGATCTTCGCCTTCAGCTGCGCTGTGCCTTTTGGCCTGACCGCACGCCAGAACGATTCCTGGAAACAATACGGCAACGGTCGCAAGCTGCTGGACGCCTTCTTCGCGCAGTACAACTTCCACACCGCCACCGCCGGCAACACCGGCACACAGATGGGCGGCTGGTATCGCAAGGAAATCAAGACGGTCGCCGACCTCAAGGGTCTCAAGATGCGCATGGGTGGCGGCGTGTTCGGCGAGGCCATGGCCAAGCTGGGCGTGGTATCGCAGAACATGCCAGGCGGCGATGTGTACCAGGCGCTCGAAAAGGGCACGCTGGACGCTGCCGAGTTCGTCGGTCCCTACGACGACGAGAAGCTGGGCTTCAACAAGGTGGCCCCGTACTACTACTACCCAGGCTGGTGGGAAGGCGGCGCCGACCTTGAGTTCTTCATCAACAACAAGGCTTTTGCCAAGCTGTCGGACGAGAACAAGGCCATCCTCAACGCGGCCACCAATGTTGCAGCGCGCGACATGACCGCCAAGTACGATGCCTACAACCCCATCGCCTTGAAGCGCCTGGTCGCCGCCAAGACCCAGCTCAAGCCTTTCCCCAAGGCCGTGATGGACGCGGGTTTCAAGGCCTGTATGGAAGTGTTCGCCGAGCACGAAGCCAAGTCGCCCGAGTTCAAGAAGATCCATCAGGACATGCGCGCCTTCCAGCGTGACCAGATCTTGTGGAACCGTTTCTCCGAGTATCCGTTCAACCAGTACATGAACTCGGTCAAGGTCTGACGATCCGCTAGTTCACAAGCAAAAAGGCCGGCCTGTTTCGACAGGCCGGCCTTTTTTCATGGGGCTCCTCCGCAGAGGAGCCCGGAGCAGGACCCGGAGATCAGGGCTTCTTGGGCTTGAGTGCGTCCTGCATGGCCTTCATGGGATCGCTTTCGGTGCTTTCCGTCGAGGGCTCCGGCGTGGCCGGTGCGGCGCCTTCGGCGCCGGGCTCGGCCTTTGGTTCCACGCCCGGCGCGGTTTCTTCCGGCGCACCGTAGGGGTCGGCCGCGGGGCCGCCATCCTCAGGCTTCAGGCTGTCGCGCATCTGTGCGCCCACGTCTTCCAGGTTGACATTCACCGCCTTGTCGAGGGCCCCTGTCACGATCTGCGGGAAGGCGATCAGCACGCCCACCATGGTCAACTGGATCAGCACGAACGGAATCGCGCCCCTGTAGATCTGCATCGTGGTCACCGGCTCCATGACCTTCTGCGTCACGCGGTCCACGTACTGCTTTTCGGGCGCAACGGAACGCAGGAAGAACAGCGCGAAGCCAAAAGGCGGGTGCATGAACGAGGTCTGCATGTTCACCGCCAGCAGCACGCCGAACCAGATCAGGTCTATGCCCAGCTTGTGCGCGACCGGCGCCAGCAGCGGCACCACGATGAAGGACAGCTCGAAGTAGTCCAGGAAGAACGCCAGGAAAAACACCAGCACGTTCACCGCGATCAGGAAGCCCACCGGGCCACCTGGCAACGACGTCAGCAGGTGCTCGACCCAGATCGGGCCGTCGGCGGCCTGGAACACCAGGCTGAAGGTCGTGGCGCCGATCAGGATGAACATCACGAAGCTCGACAGCTTGGTGGTCGAAGCCAGCGCCTGCTTCATCAGCGAGAAACTCATGCGACGGCGCACCCAGGCCATGATCAGCGCACCCATGGCGCCCATGGCACCGCCTTCGGTAGGCGTGGCCACGCCGAGGAAAATGGTGCCCAGCACCAGGAAGATCAGCAGCAGCGGCGGGATCAGCACAAAGGTGACGCGTTCGGCCAGCCGCGACAGCAGGTTGAGTTTCAGGCCCTTGTTGATCAGCGCGATGACCAGGGCCACGAACACGCCGCCGCACATGGCGACCACGACCTTTTCGTCGGTGGCCACAAAGGTCACGGCCTCGTCCTGGAACCACGAGTGCACAGCCTCCATGTTGCGCGCCAGGAAGACCGCCACAACCGCCGACAGTGCGGTGATGCCCACCAGGGAGATGTAACCGCCGCTGCCGTTGGGTTCGCGGAAGGTGCGCGCCTCGGGCGGCAGTGCCGGCACTTGCGCGGGCTTGAAGATCGCCAGGAACACGACGTAGACCACGTACAGGCCCATCAGCATGAAGCCGGGCAGGAAGGCGCCCTTGTACATGTCGCCGACGCTTTTACCGAGCTGGTCGGCCATGATGATCAGCACCAGGGAGGGCGGGATGATCTGCGCCAGCGTGCCGGAGGCCGCGATCACGCCGCTGGAGAGGCGCCGATCGTAGCCGTAACGCAGCATGATGGGCAGCGAGATCAGGCCCATGGAGATGACCGATGCCGCCACCACGCCGGTGGTGGCGGCCAGCAGGGCGCCGACGAAGATCACGGCGAGGGCCAGGCCGCCACGCATGGGGCCGAAGACCTGGCCGACGGTGTCAAGCAGGTCCTCCGCCATGCCGCTGCGCTCCAGGATCAGCCCCATGAGCGTGAAGAAGGGCACTGCCAGCAGCGTGTCGTTGGACATGATGCCAATCAGCCGTTGCGGCAGCCAGGCCATCACCGACGACTGGAACACGCCGAGCTCTATGCCGAGCAAACCGAAAAAGAGGCCGCAGGCCCCGAGACTGAAGGCCACGGGAAAGCCTAGCAGCAGGAAGCAGATCAGCCCGGCGAACATGATCGGGGCGAAGTTGGCAACAATGAATTCCATGGTGTTTTTTCCGCCTCGGTCAGTGTTGTGGTTTTGGTGTGCTGCCGGACGTGGCGCCGGCCTCTTGGGCGGCCTTCGCTTCGGCTTCGCGGCGCAGGGCTTCGATCAGCTCGGCTTCAGCCGTCTTGTCGGTCAGACGGCCCATGGGGTCGGGGCCCTGGCCGCGCAGGAAGGCGATGCGCTTGATCAGCTCCGACCAGCCCTGCAACAGCAGCAGCGTGAAGCCGATAGGCAGCGCTGCCCACACAGGCCAGCGGATCAGCCCGCCGGAATTGCCGGACATTTCACCCGACTGGTACATCTGGATCACCACGGGCATGGACAGGTAAAGCACCGTCAGGCACAGCGGCGTCAGGAAGAATGCGAAGCCGATGATGTCGATCCAGACCTGTGCGCGCTTGGACATGCGGCTGTTCACGACGTCGATGCGCACATGCTCACGGTGCAGCAGCGTGAAGCCGGCGGCGATCAGGAAGGACCAGGCGAACAGGTACCACTGCACTTCGAGGAAGGCGTTGGAGCTGGTGTTGAAAACCTTGCGCACAACGGCGTTGAGCGCACTGATGACCGTGGCGGCCAGGATGAGCCAGATGACGGATTTGCCGATCTGGGCATTGAGCCAGTCCACGGCCTTGGAAAACTTCAAGAGGGCGTGCATTTTTTTGTCTCCGATAGGAATGATTCAGCGTCATGACAAACCTCCGGCAAGCCCTCAAAAGGTCAGGGCCGGATGCACGTCAGCGCGGTGGGGATTTTATAGAGACTATAAGGGACAAGCTGACGAATGAATGACGCTGCTCGCTGGTATCAGGCGCTGACTGTGCGTGAGCAGACCAAGCGTCAGATCACCTGGACACCCTGGCCCTCGCTCATGCGGCCTATGACCCGGGCGTCGGGGAAGCCCTGGCTGTGGAAGCAGGCCAGCACCTGGTCGGCACTGTCGGGGCTGCAGGACACCAGCAAGCCGCCGCTGGTCTGCGGATCGCTGAGCAGGGCCTGCTGCGCCGGTGTGATGCCGGCCGGCAGGGTGACTTCAGGGCCATAACTGGCCCAGTTGCGCCCCGACGCGCCTGTGACCATGCCTTGTTCCGCCAGCTCCAGCACACCGGGCAGCAGCGGGATCTGGTCCAGGCGTATTTCCATTTTGAGTTTGGCGCCGCGTGCCAGCTCCAGCCCGTGGCCGGCCAGGCCAAAACCGGTGATGTCGGTCAGGGCATGTACCCCGTCCATTTGCGCCAGCGCGATGCCGGGCTTGTTGAGCTGGGTGGTCACGGCAATCATGCGGGCATAACCGGCGTCGCTGAGCTGGTCTTTTTTGAGTGCCGCCGACAAGATGCCGACACCCAGCGGTTTGCCCAGGATCAACATGTCACCCGCCTTGGCGCCGGAGTTTTTCTTGACGCGCGAAGGATGGACCAGCCCGAGCACCACCAGGCCGTAAATCGGCTCGACCGAATCAATCGTGTGGCCGCCGGCAATCGGGATGCCGGCATCCCGGCAGACGTCCTGGCCGCCGCGCAGGATGGCGCCTATGGTTTCCAACGGCAACACGTTGATGGGCATGCCCACCAGACCCAGCGCCATGATGGGTGTGCCGCCCATGGCGTAGACGTCGCTGATGGCATTGGTCGCGGCGATGCGGCCGAAGTCATACGGGTCATCGACGATGGGCATGAAAAAGTCGGTGGTGGCGATCAGCGCCTGCTCGTCGTTGAGCAGGTAAACCGCGGCATCGTCGGCGGTTTCTATACCCACCAGCAATTCTTTCGGGATCGGCAGGTTGCTGGAGTTTTTGAGAATTTCGCTCAGGATGCCGGGCGCGATTTTGCAGCCGCAGCCGCCACCGTGCGACAGGCTGCTCAGGCGGGGCACGGCCGGTTTGGCGGCGGGGGTGAGGGGCGTGGGGGTGGTCATGGCAAAACTTTCGAAAGTCGTCTCAGTCGGGCTGGTCGTCGGGGCGGGTTGCGCTGGGATTCAGTGCGCTGTGTATCAAGTTTAAAACACGGCGGTTTTCTTCGGGCGGGTTGAACAGATGGGCGCGTTGGCGGCATTGTTCCTGGAGCAGCGCCAGAAAGCCGGGCTCGGCCGCACAACGCTGCAGCAGCGCTGCCAGTGCGGCGTCGTCACCCAGCGCGAAGTAGCCGGCGTAATCGGCGCCCAGCATGCCGATGTTGCCGCTGATGGCCGATGCCAGCACCGGCGTGCCGGACTGCACGGCCTCCAGAATCACCTGGGCGCCACCTTCCATGCGTGAGCTGTTGACCAGCACATGGGCACGCTTGATGTGTTGGCGGGTTTGCGCACGCGGCAGGCCACCCAGCCAGCGGTAGCCGGGGGTGCTGCGTTCCGCCGCACGCGCCGCCTGTTCCAGTTCCGGCTGCAGCGCCTCGCCAATGTGCTCAAACAGCATGCGGCCTGCGAAAGACCTCGCGGCCGCCCGGAGGTAGGTCAGCGGGTCTTTTTCATCACGCAGATGGCCAACCATCAGCGCGCGAAACTGGCGTGTTGATTTGACGGCGGGGCGAAGGGCCCGGGCCGACTGGTAAATCACCCGGGTTTTGTGGCGTAAATCGGGCGGCACCTGCTGCAGGCCGGCTTCCTGCAAGACCACCAGATGGCTAGCCAGTCGCAGCGATTTTTGTGCGTCGGCATCCACCCCGATGTCGCGGTACAGGTCGGTGCCCGTCAAAACGAGGATCAGTGGTTTGCCGGGACACTGCCGCGCCCAGGCGTGGATCGAAGGCGCCGAGCGCCGCGCATGCAGGGCAATCATGGCGTCGGCGGTAGGGGCGCTCAAGGACGCAGGCCAGGCGGGCAGCAACGCGATGTCACAATGACTGGACAGAAATTGCGCCCAGCGATGCGCGGTGTGCCAGTTGCCGTTGTTGGCCTCCTGCATCGCCGGGCTTACCAGGACCACTGTTTTGGCTTCAGACGCTACACCCAATTCATCACCCCATTCATCTTCAACCACGGTGAGCGGTTTGATTGATTCGCCCCTGATGCGCAGTGCAGGCCGGGATGTCCTGTCGCTGGCCCTGATGGATGCGCGCAATCATACGCTGCGGCTTTTTGGCCAGTACCAGCAGGCGCTGGAGGCGCTTGATTTTGTGGTGCCGATGTTGCCGACCCTCAACCCGCCGCTGTGGGAGCTGGGTCATGTGGCCTGGTTCCAGGAGTGGTGGATAGGCCGCAACATGCAGCGGACCCGGGGCGTGCGTTGTGACGCGGCGCACACGCGGCTGGCCTCCATCGAACCCCGGGCCGACCGCTGGTGGGACTCGGCGAATGTGCCGCATGCCCAGCGCTGGTCATTGGATCTGCCCAGCGTGGCCAACTGCCGCGCCTACCTGCTCGACACCTTGGAAAGCACGCTGGAGTTGCTGGAAAAAGCCGGCGACGATGACGACGCCTTGTATTTTTACCGCCTGTGCCTGTTCCATGAAGACATGCATGCCGAAGCCCTGACCTACACCGCGCAAACGCTGGGGCTGACCCTGGACAAGGCTTTGTCGCAAGCCTTCACCCCGCCCACCATGTTTCTGCGCGAGCCCTTGTTGATCCCGGCCACGGTCTGGAAGCAGGGCAGTGCCGATGCGGGCCATGCCATGGGTTTTGTCTTCGACAACGAACAGGCGCAGCATGAGGTCCAGGTGCCCGAGTTCGAGATCGACGCCCAGCCGGTGAGCTGGGCCCAGTTCGTCGAGTTTGTCGATGACGGCGGTTACGACCAGCCCGAGTTCTGGCTGCCGGAAGGCTGGGACTGGCTGCAAGCCACGGCGGCCAGCGAAGGCCGGCGTGGTCCGCGTTACGTCGAGCAGATCGGCGTGGCCAGCGGCGCGGTGATGCAAACCCGTTTCGGCAAAGCCATGCGTATGCTGGGCAACCAGCCGGCCATGCACATGAGCTGGTGGGAAGCCGACGCCTGGTGCCGTTGGGCCGGACGCCGCCTGCCGGCCGAGGTCGAGTGGGAAGTGGCAGCACACACGGCGGTGCGCCGGGGTTTTCGCTGGGGTGATGTCTGGGAGTGGACAGGCAGCAGCTTCCGGCCTTACCCGGGGTTCACACCTGGCCCTTATGCCGATTATTCCCAGCCCTGGTTTGGCACGCACAAGGTGTTGCGCGGTGCCTCGATGGCGACCCGGGCGCGCATGAAACACCCGAAATTCCGCAATTTTTATTTGCCTGGGCGCGACGATATCTTCTGCGGGTTTCGGTCGTGCTCGCTGTAGGTGCTATGACATTGATAGCTGCTTGCGACCGTTGCATATGGACTAGAGGCTGATTCCGTTCGAAAACTAGTGGCATCACGCTGCGCTTTCGGTCTGCTTTGGACAGTAGGCCGGACTCCCCACTCCCACCCCTAACCCCTCCCTCGCCCCGCTGGGCGATGGAGGGGGACTTCATTTGGCCTTGTGTGCTGCGCCCGCGTGCATGAGTAACAGTTTCTTGAACTAACGTTGACGCGCAACGCGCGTCAACGTCTCTCTGCATCCGTTCCCGGTCCTGTTTCTCAACCCCTTCTGTATGCGCCGAGGAGCGCAGGGCCAGTCGGATCAGGGCGAGCGATTGTCTGAGCCGAAGGCGAGTTCGAGCTCGACCCCGACTGGACCGAGCACCGCAGGTTGCCCGGAGCGAAGCGCAGGGACGCAGACAGCGGGGTCACCTTTTCTTTGCTTACTTATCTTTTGGCGAAGCAAAAGAAAGTAAGTCGGCCGCCGGGCCGAGACCCGGCCTGCAGGCACACCACATGAAGCGGCATCGACGATGGCGTCAACGCTCTCAACTCAAGTGGAATTTCGCTATAAATTAAATAGCTGCTTACGCACGCAGATAAAGGGCTAGAGCCTATTTTTACTTAAGGATCAAGGCTTGGCCTTGGCCGTGCGGTAATTCCACCAAGGCAACATGGCCCGCAGCGACAAGACCTGCCCACTTTGCGCGTCAGCACCGCTGTAACCGGGCAGGCCGGCCAAGGTGGTTTGCCAGTCATCACTTTGCAACTCGGCCAGCAGCGCCTGCACCGGTGCCTGCGGCAGCGCGGACTTCAGGCAGACCAGGTGATACCGCTCCTGCACCAGTGGCACAAAGTCCAGGCCCTTGTCGCGGGCGGCGGCTTCAATGCCCAGGCCGGCATCGGCAGCGCCGCTGGCCACGGCCTGCGCGACGGCCGTGTGGGATGGTTCCTGGGAGTCGTAGCCGGAGATGCTGTCGGGGCCGAGCCCGGCCTGCGCCAGCAACTCATCGAGCAACACACGTGTGCCCGTGCCTTGCGCGCGATTCACATAACGCAACCCCGGTTGCTGCAGGTCGGCCAGTTGGGTGAGCCGGCGCGGGTTGTGTTTGGCAACAATCAGGCCCTGGCTGCGGTGGGCAAAACCAATCAGTTTGTGTTGACCGGGTTTGAGCAGATGACGGTAGGTCTGCGCCGGCACCGAGTGCAGGCCGGGCCGGTCCAGCGTGTGGAAGCCGGCCATCATGCAGCGCCCGGCATTCAGTGCCGCAATCGCGTCCACGCTGCCCATGAAACGGATGTCCAGGTGCAGCCGACGCGCCGCGGCCTGGTCGCGCAAGGCGCTTAACGCGGCGTCGTGGCTGGCGTACAGCGTCAACACGTGGGCGTCATCGTCAAAGGCGGTGGAAAAGGCCCGCTCGATGTCGCCGCGCAGCGCTTCAATTTGCGGCGCGAGCCTGGCCTGGGCCTGGCGTTCGGACCACAGCAGTTTTTCGCCGAACTCGGTCAGTTGCGCACGCTGGCCCTTGTCCCAGACGATCAGGGTGCGTCCCAGGGTCTGCTCCCATTTTTTCAGTGCGCCCCAGACATGGCGGTAAGACAAATCGAGTGCCCGCGACGCTTTCGAGATCGACCCCTGCTCGCGCACGGCATGGAGCAAGTCCATCAGCGGGTTGCGGATCAGCGCGTCTTTGCCGCGTTCGGGCGACAACAGGTAGGAGAGTTCGACTTTGTGCATGGTGCTTAAGAAGTTTGCTGATTATGGGTGCGCGGTCAGCCGCACCTGGCGCAAGGCTGTTTGGCATCCATCCTATGCACCTTTGTTCATAGCTCGTGATTCCCGATAAGCACGCCCAAGCTTAGACCCTAGGATAGGGGCTCACCATTTTGACGGCATGAACACTTTCTCCAGCAGCATCAGCACGGCTTTTTCGCTCATCGCCTCCTTCGATCCCATGCTCGGCAGCATTGTCTTCAGGTCGCTGGCCGTCAGTGCCTGCGCCTGTTTGCTGGCCTGCAGCGCCGGCCTGGTGCTGGGCGCCTGGCTGGGGGTGGCGCGGTTTCGCGGCCGCGACGTGGTGTTGACCCTGCTCAATACCCTGCTGGCCTTGCCCTCGGTGGTGGTGGGGTTGGTGGTCTACCTGCTGCTTTCGCGTTCCGGCCCGCTGGGTTTTCTCGGCTGGCTGTTTTCTTTCAAGGCCATGGTGCTGGCGCAGGCCGTGCTGGTACTGCCCATGGTGACGGCGCTGGTGCGCCAGACGATTGAAGACGCCGACCGCCTGCACGGCGAGCAGTTCCAGTCGCTGGGTGCCGGCCGGGGTATGCGCAGCCTGCTGCTGCTCTGGGATGAGCGTTATACCTTGCTCACCGTGCTGATCGCCGCCTTTGGCCGCGCGATTTCCGAGGTCGGTGCGGTGATGGTGGTGGGCGGCAACATCGATGGTTTCACCCGTGTCATGACCACGGCGATTGCGCTGGAGACCAGCAAGGGTGATTTGCCGCTGGCGCTGGCGCTGGGTGTGTTGTTGCTGGCCGTGGTCTTGTTGCTCAATGTGCTGATTGCACTGGTGCGGCGCTGGCGCGAACGCATCGACGAGGACGTGCCGGCGGGCGCGCTGAAACGGCTGGCGCCGCAACAGCAGGGGAGCCGGCCATGAAGCCGCTTTTTGACATGACGTCGGTCGCCGTGTTTTACGGCAAGGTGCAGGCCCTGAAGTCTTGTGGGCTGCGCATCCATGCCGGCGAACGTGTGGCGCTGGTCGGCTCCAACGGCAGCGGCAAAAGCACCTTGCTGCGCACCTTGCACGGCCTGGTCCGACCCACCCTGGGCCGTCTGCAATTTGATGCGACGGCGCGCCAGGCCATGTTGTTCCAGCACCCCTATATGTTGCGCGCCAGCGCCCAGAGCAATGTGGCGCTCGGGCTGTGGCTGCAAGGCATGCCCTGGAAAGAGGCCAAGACCCATGCCTTGCGGGCGCTGGAGCGTGTCGGCCTGCTGGCGCTGGCGCCGCGCAATGCCAAGGCCTTGTCGGGCGGCCAGCAGCAGCGGCTGGCCCTGGCACGCGCCTGGGCCATGCAGCCCCAGGTCTTGCTGTTGGACGAGCCGACCGCCAGCCTGGACCCCGGCGCCAAACGCGAGGTCGAAGCCTTGATGGCCGAGTTTGCAGACGCCGGCATGACCCTGATTTTCAGCAGCCACAACCTGGGCCAGGTCAAACGCCTGGCCAGCCGTGTGATTTACCTGGAGCACGGCCGCCTGCTGGCGGACTTGCCGGCGCATGATTTTTTCAACGGCCCGCTGCCGCTGGAAGCAGAGATTTTTGTCAAAGGAGAACTTGTATGAACGCCTCACCTCTCGCCTTGCGTGTTTTTAAGGGTTTTAGGGCCGTAGCCCTTATCCCACTTGCGCTGGCAGCTACTGTTTCAATAGCGCAAACCAACACCATCGTGATGGCCTCGACCACCTCGACCGAACAGTCCGGTTTGTTCAGTTCCTTGCTGCCGGCCTTCAAACAGGCCAGCGGCATAGATATCAAGGTGGTGGCGCTGGGCACCGGCCAGGCCATCGACATGGGTCGCCGCGGCGATGCCGACGTGTTGTTTGTGCATGACCAGGTCGCCGAAGAAAAAGTGGTGGCCGAAGGTTTTGCGATCAAACGTTTTCCGGTGATGTACAACGACTTTGTGCTGGTGGGCCCGGCCGCCGATCCGGCAAAAACCAAGGGCAAGGACATTGTTGAAGCGCTGAAAAAACTCAGCGCCAGCAACGCCAGTTTTGTCTCGCGCGGCGACAAAAGCGGCACCCATGCCGCCGAGTTGCGTTACTGGAAAACGGCCGGCGTCGACAACCCGCAGTTTGCCGGCTACAAGGCCTGCGGTTGCGGCATGGGCCCGGCGCTCAACATCGGTTCCTCGTCCAACGCCTATGTGTTGACCGACCGCGGCACCTGGCTCAGCTTCAAGAACCGCGGTGAGCTGGTGGTGCTGGTCGAAGGCGACACCCGCTTGTTCAACCAGTACGGCGTGATGGTGGTCAACCCGGCCAAACACCCGCAGGTCAAGGCCGCCGAAGCGCAGAAGTTTGTCGACTGGGTGATTTCACCCGCCGGCCAGGCCGTGGTGGCGAGTTACAAGATTGGCGGCGAGCAGCTGTTTTTCCCCAACGCCACGCGTTAACAGAGCCTACCTCAATATCCCTAGCGCAAACGGCAGGCTGACAATGCCCAGCAAGGTCGACAAGGTGACCAGGCCCGCCACAAAAGCGCCGTCGTAACCCATGCGGGCCGCCAGCACGTAACAACTGGAGGCGGTCGGCAGGGCTGAAAACGACAGCAGCACCGTGGTTTGCACCGTCGACAGGCCAAAGACCCAGCACAGGCCCAGCGCGATCAGCGGCATGAAGAAGTGGCGAATCGCCAGCAAGGAGACGGCCAGGGTTTTGGCCGCGGCCAGCGAGCGGAATTGCAGGCCGGCGCCCGCCGCCATCAGGCCTAAGGCCAAAGAAGCCGCGCCTATGCGGGTCACCGTGGGCTCCAGCCAGACCGGGATATGAAAGCCCATCAGGTTGGCGCTCAAGCCGAGGGCGGTGGCGATGATCAGCGGATTGCGAACCAGGGCGTGCAAAAAACCGGTCTTGGCGTGCCGCGCCATCGGCCAGACCGCGCCGACATTGAGCAGCGGCACACAGACACCGATCAAAATCGCAATCAGCAACAGGCCTTCGGCGCCGGCCAGACGTTCGGCCAGTGCCAGCGCAATAAAGGAGTTGAAGCGGAAAGCCACTTGTGCGCTGGCCGCATGTTCACGCGCATCAATGTGTTTTCCCAGCCAGGGCAGGTAGGGGAGGGCATAGGCCAGGCCAATGCCCAGCAGACACATGCTCAGTCCGGCGGCGATCAGGCTGGAGGCCGCGCCCAGATCCAGCGGACTTCTGACGATGGACTGGAACAGCAGGACCGGGAACAGAAAGTAATAAACCAGGCTTTCCACCTGCTGCCAGACGTTGCGGTTCAACGCGGTGTAACGGCAGACCAGGTAGCCACACAGGATGAGGGAGAAGTCGGGGAAGAGGAGTTGGGCGTAATTCACCCACTGAGAATAACCGCAAATTTTCAGGCAAATCGGGGTTTGCCCTTATGCGTAATCCACAAGAAGCGGACACATGGCTTGCGCTTAGGATAGGCGCTGTAATCTTTTCAAGGAAATCCGTCATGCAACGTCGTTATCTGCTTACCCTTTCTGCGCTGACGCTGGCAACTGCCGCCGCAGGGTCCGCATTCGCCCAGGCTTATCCCAACAAGGTCATCAAACTGCAAGTGCCTTTCGCGCCAGGCGGCACCACCGACATCGTCGGTCGTGTGATTGCCGAGCCCTTGGGCAAGGCGCTGGGCCAGAGCGTGATCATTGAAAACAAGGCCGGCGGCGGCGGCGTGGTGGGGGCCACCGAAACGGCGCGCGCCATCCCCGATGGTTATACGCTGGGTGTCGCGACCGTGTCGACCACGGCGGCCAATCCGGCCATCAACCCCAAAATTCCGTACAACCCGCTGACGGACTTCACGCCCATCATCAACATTGCGGCCACACCCAACATCATTGCGGTGCACCCCAGTTTTCCAGCGCGCAACTACAAGGAGTTTGTTGCCGAGCTCAAGAAAAACCCGGGCAAATATTCGTACTCCTCGTCGGGCACGGGTGGCATCGGCCACCTGCAGATGGAGTTGTATAAAAACCTGAGCGGCACGTTTATAACGCACATTCCCTACCGCGGTGCCGGCCCGGCTCTGAACGACACGGTGGCAGGCCAGGTGCCCATGATTTTTGACAACCTGCCTTCTGCTTTACCTTTCATCCAGCAAAAGCGCCTGATTCCCATCGTCGTCGCCGCACCGCAGCGCCTGGCAGCGCTGCCTGATGTGCCGACCTTCAAGGAGCTGGGCCTGGAGCCTGTGAATCGCATGGCTTATTACGGCATCGTCGGCCCCAAAGGCTTGCCGAAAGAGGTGGTCGACAAGGTCAGTGCCGGCACCTTGAAGGCACTGCAAGACCCGGCGGTGCGCAAACGCATCGAAGACACCGGTTCCCTGATCGTCGGCAACACGCCGGAGCAGTTCGCGGCGCAGATCAAGGCCGAATACGAGGTTTATAAAAAGGTGGTCACCACCGCCGGGCTCAAGCTCGATTAAGTTTGCCGGCTGCGGAGTCCGCAGCCAGGCCCCCCATACCCTGCAGGCAGTGCGCCTGGCAGGGTATTTTTTTGCGTGTCTGTTTTTCATTTTGTTATCGTTCCGGTATGAATTCCCAGAGCCAGTCCAGCATGGACGCCTTTATCGATGCCTTGTGGCTGGAAGACGGTCTGTCCAAAAACACGCTGGAGGCCTACCGGCGCGACCTGTCGCTGTACGCCGTCTGGCTGGGCGCCGCTGAGCAGGGCGCCCGGGCGCTGGATGCCACGCTGGAGAGCGATATCCAGGCTTATTTCTCGGCGCGCCACACCACAACCAAGGCCACGACGGCCAACCGCCGGCTGACCGTGTTCAAGCGTTATTTCCATTGGGCTTTGCGTGAACGTCTGATCACGGTTGACCCCACGCTCAAGCTGCAGTCGGCGCGCCAAGCCTTGCGTGTGCCCAAACTTTTGTCGGAAGCGCAGGTCGAATCGCTGCTGAACGCACCCAGCGAAGACACGGCGCTGGGCTTGCGTGACCGCGCGATGCTGGAGTTGATGTACGCCAGCGGCCTGCGTGTCAGTGAGCTGGTCGGGCTCAAGACCTTTCACACCAGCATGAATGACGGTGTGCTGCGGGTCATGGGCAAGGGCAGCAAGGAGCGCCTGGTGCCTTTCGGCCAAGTCGCCAGGGAGGCGATTGTGCGTTACCTCGCCGAGGCCAGACCCGAAATACTGGGCGGACAGCAGACCGACGATTTGTTCGTCACCGCGCGCGGCAGCGGCATGAGCCGGGTGATGTTCTGGATGCTGGTCAAGAAATACGCGCTGCGGGCGGGCATTCACTCGCCGCTGTCACCACATACCTTGCGCCACGCTTTTGCCACCCATTTGTTAAACCACGGCGCCGACCTGCGTGCGGTGCAGATGTTGCTGGGCCATGCCGATATTTCCACGACCACCATTTACACCCATGTGGCTAGAGAGCGCCTGAAAAACCTGCATGCGGCGCATCATCCTCGCGGATGATGTGTGCCCCATGGTCGCTCACTGCGTGTAGCTCCCTGCCCCCTAGGGGGCCGCTGCGCCTGCGGCCCGGCGAAGCCGGTTCCGCGGCCCTTGCTGGTATCGGCGCCGCCAAGTCTGCTTAACCCCGTCGACGGGACTGGTGCTTGCCCAACGCAGGGCAAAATAGCACCAACTTTTATTCTTGGAAAATTTGCATGTCACGTCTGACCCCGCGCCGCAGCCTGCTCGCCTTGCCTTTGCTGGCCTTGTGCGCTGCCGCCCTGCCTGTTGCCGCCACCGCCCAGGCCTGGCCGGCACGCCCCATCCGCATCGTGGTGGCCTATCCGCCGGGCGGCATCAGCGACAACGTCGCGCGGGCGCTGGCCGACAAGCTGACGCTGCAACTGGCCACGCCGGTGATCATCGAAAACCGTGCCGGTGCCGGCGGCAGCATTGGCATGGACATGGTGGCCAAGGCGGCACCCGACGGCTACACGATTGGTTTTTCATCGATCAGCCCGCTGGCGCTGAACCCGCACCTGGGCAAGCTGCCTTTTGACCCGGTCAAGGACATTGCCCCGGTGGCCAGCGTGATGTATTCGCCGGTGGTGCTGCTTGCCACCTCCACCTTTGCCGGCAAGGACTTCAAGGACATGCTGACCGCCTCGAAAGCCAAACCCGGCAGCGTGCGCTGGTCCACCTCGGGGCTGGCCACGGTCGGCCACATCGTGCTGGAGCAGGTTCAGCACAGCGCAAAAATAGAGATCACCCACATCCCCTACAAGGGCGGCGGCCAGCAACTCACCGATGCGCTGAGCGGGCAGTTTGAAGTGATCACCACCAACCTCAGCGGGGCGGTGATGCCACACATCCAGTCGGGCAAGCTGCGCCCGCTGGCCGTGGGGGCGCCGGCGCGGGTGGATGCCTTGCCGCAGGTGCCGACCTTTGCCGAACTTGGTTTTGCGCCGGCCAACCTGAGCTCCCTGTTCGGGATGTTTGCCCCGGCCAAAACACCCGAAGCGGTGTTGCAACGCCTCAACACCGAGATCAACCTGGCCTTGCAGACGCCCGAGCTGCGCAAGCGCCTGCTGAGTGCCGACAACGTGCCGGCGATCGGCAGTGCCGCAGAGTTTGCCCGCCAGATCGCGCAGGAGTCCGCGAGCAACGCCCGCATCATCAAGGCGGCGCAGATCAAGGCCGACTGACGCCTGGCGAACGGATCATCGATACATAACAAAACACGGAGACAACTTGTGAAAAAAATCATCGCCGCCTTCACCTTGCTGGGCCTGGCCAGCCTGACCCTGGCGCAGACACCATCAAAAGCGCCCTGGCCCACGGCCAAACCGATACGCCTGATCGTGGGTTACCCGCCAGGCGGCGGCATTGACTTTGCGGCGCGCACGGTGCAGGTGGCGCTGCAGGAGGCGCTGAAACAGCAGATTGTGGTGGACTACAAACCCGGTGCCGGCGGCATGCTGGCAGCCGGGGAACTGACACGTGCCGTACCCGACGGCTACACCATCCTGCTGGCCAACACCGGGCCGTTTGCGATTGCGCCCTATCTTCAGCAAAAGATGCCTTACGACCCGGTGCGGCAGTTCACCTACATCGGGCAGATCAGCCAGGGCAGTTATATCGCGGTCACACAAATGGATCACCCGGCGAAAGACCTCAAGGAATTTGTGGCCTGGGCACGTGCCAATCCCGGCAAGGTGAATTTCGCCTCGGGCGGCGCCGGCACCTCCACGCATCTGAACGGCGAGCTGATGAACCAGGCCACAGGTTTGAACATGACCCATGTGCCCTACAAAGGCAGTGCGCCTGCGGTGCAGGACCTGATAGGCGGGCAGACCCAGTTGCTGATTGACGCCGGCAGCGTGTTGCTGCCGCAACTCAAGGGCAGCAAACTCAAGGCGCTGGCGGTGACGGGTGCCAGGCGTGACCCGGCCGCGCCGGATGTGCCTTCGGTCCGTGAACTCGGCCTGAGCGGCATGGAGTCTGTGGGTTTTCAGGGCCTGGTCGGTCCGGCCGGCATGCCCAAGGACATCGTGGACACACTCGCGGCGGAACTGGCCAAGGTCCTGGCCCAGCCGGAGATCAAGGCCAAGTTTGCGGCGGTGGGTGCCGAGGTGCACAGCAGCGGCCCGGCGGAGTTTGCCGCTTTTGTCAAAGGCGACAATGAGAAGTGGTCCAAACTGATACGCGAGCGCAAGCTTCAGCTGGATTGAGGCCTGACCGCGCTCAGCGGTACATATTCAGCGGTACATGTAGTCGCGCCGGAACGGGTAGCGGGCCTGCGCGCCCTTGATGGCTTCGTCCTTGACCTCGCCGGAAGGCCGGGTTGCCAGCATCTGGTGCAGCCCCAGCCAGCCCTGCTCGAAACTCATGGCGCTGCCGGCCAGGTAGAGCCGGTAGGCGCGCAGGGTTTTTTCGGCCCGCGCCTCGCCGGCCGTGGCGCTCAGCACTTGTTGCGCCTCGCCGAGTTTGGCCTCCAGCGTATCCGACCAGTCCCACAAGGTGCGTGCATAGTGCGGCCGCAGGTTTTCGGTGTCCACCATTTCCAGCCCGGAGCGGGCCAGGTGGGTCAGGACATCGCTGACATGCAGCAATTCGCCGCCCGGAAAAATGTATTTTTCGATGAAATCGCCCATGCCGGCGCCTAATTGCATGTTGTCCAGCCCGCCGGCCGTGATGCCGTGGTTCAGGACCAGCCCGCCAGGCGCCAGCAAGCGATGGATCTTGCTGAAATACCCCGTCATGTTGGCGCGGCCCACATGTTCGAACATGCCGACCGAGGAAATTTTGTCGAAAGGCCGGCTCTCGTCCTGCTCTCGGTAGTCGCGCAGCTCGATACGAACGCGGTTTTGCAGCCCTTTTTCCTTGATCAGGCGCTGCACATGGGCATGCTGGTTTTTCGACAAGGTGATACCGGTGGCATCCACGCCGTAATGTTCGGCCGCCCACAGCAGCAAGCCGCCCCAGCCCGCGCCGATGTCCAGAAAACGTTCACCGGGCTGCAGCATCAGCTTGCGGCAGATGTGGTCCAGCTTGGCTTCCTGCGCCTGGGCCAGCGTCATGTCGCTGCTGCGGTAATAGGCGCATGAATACACCCGGCGCGGGTCCAGCCAGAGCGCATAAAAATCGTCCGAGACGTCGTAGTGAAACTGGATTTGCTGGGCGTCTTTTTCGGGCGAATCGGGCCGTAAGGAGCGAATCTGGCGCAGCAGGTGGGACCAGCCGCTGGCGCTGGTGGCCACCGGGTTGTCCGGCAGCAGGCCGGCCGCCACGGCCATCACATCACGCATGCGGCCTTCCAGCTTGAGCTGGCCTTCGACAAAATCCTCGGCCAGTGCGCCAATTTGCCCGGCCTTCAGGCGGGCCAGGCTGGACCAGTGCGAAAACGACATTTTGACCGGCGCACCGGGCGGGCCCAGCACCTGGCCCTCCGGCAATTGAACGGCAACCGGCGCCGGCAAGCGCACGATTTGGGACTCAATGAGAGGAACGAGATGCCGGATCATGTGCACACTCCTGTTCGACGTTTCAGTCTGGACCGATGAGGACAGTTTAAGTGTTCAGCCGCCATTTGTCCGGCGAGCTCTTTTCGCCGGCCACCCTTCAGCCTAGCGCCGCGCGGGTGCCTGGGTTGTGCGGCAAATCTGACAATCCGTGTCAGACAGCCCAAGTTTTTCGATGGGCTGCGGGCGGTTTAAAGCGCCAGTTGGGCCAGTTCGGCCTCGTCAAAACCAGCGGCGCGCCGGGCCGGCAGGTTGAACGGGCCTTTGAGTTTGGGCGCCTGGTAGGTGATGGCCAGCGCGGCATAGGTGTTGATCACGTCCAGCCCACGTTGCTCGCACAGGTAACGGTACCAGTGGTTGCCGATGGCGACATGGCCGATTTCGTCGCGCAGGATGATGTCCAGAATCTCGCCGCCGCGCCGGTCGCCGACCGAAATCAGCTTGTTGCGAATGGCCGGCGAGGCGTCCAGGCCGCGCGCCTCCAGCGTGCGCGGCACCAGGGCCAGCCGGGCCAACAGGTCGCCCTTGGTTTTTTCGGCCATTTCCCACAGGCCGTTGTGGGCCGGGAAGTCGCCATAAGCAAACCCCATGTCCGTCAGGTGGGCGTTGAGCAACTGGAAATGCAGCGCCTCTTCCCTGGCCACGCGGGCCCAGTCGCGGTAAAAACGCGCCGGCATGCCCTCAAAGCGCCACAACACGTCCAGCGCCAGGTCGATGGCGTTGGACTCGATATGCGCCAGCGCGTGGATCAAGGCCGCGCGGCCTTCCAGCGTGCCGACGGCGCGGTTTTTCATCTGCGCGGGCGGCAGCAACACCGGTCGCTCGGGCCGGCCCGGGATACCAGGCACGGCGGCCATGGCCAGGTCGGCGCCCAGGTCTGCTGCTTGCGTGTCCAGCGCGCGAGCCGCCAGCGCCTTGTGTGCCGGATCGCAGATCACGATGATGTCCTGGGCGAGTTGTCGGAGAGAAGTCGTCATGGGGTGATTTTCCGCTACCCGGGGCTGGCCAAGTGGGTGGGATTTGTGTTGCTGTAAAAATAATAGCAATCTGCGACCTCAACATAAGGGTGGCAGGCTGTTTTTCCTTAAGAAAAACCTAATTCCCGGTGCCGGCACAGGTCGCCCCGGCCGTCCGCAACCGGCGGGAAGGGCGCTCTTTACAATGGGGTGTATCAAGAGACAACAAAGGAAACACACGATGGCGGTTTACCAATTGGACGATCTGGCTCCCAAAATGCACGAATCCGCGTGGGTCGCCGACAGCGCCCAGGTCATTGGCGATGTCGAGCTGGCGGCCGATGTCAGCGTCTGGTTTGGCACGGTGATACGCGGCGACACGGAAACCATCACCATAGGCCGCGGTTCCAACATCCAGGACGCCAGCGTCTTGCATGCCGATTTGGGCGTGCCCCTGACGATTGGTGAAAACGTGTCCATCGGCCACCAAGTCATGTTGCATGGCTGCACCATTGGCGACGGCTCCCTGATCGGCATAGGCGCGGTGGTGCTGAACAACGCAAAAATTGGCAAAAACTGCCTGGTGGGTGCGGGTTCGCTGGTGACCGAAGGCAAGGAGTTTCCCGATGGCTCCATGATCCTCGGCAGCCCGGCCAAAGCCGTGCGGCAGTTGTCGCCCGAGCAGATCGCGGGTTTAAAAATGATCGCGCAGCACTATATAGACAATGCCCGGCGCTACCAGTCCGGGCTGAAAAAGATTGATTGAACAGTATTGAGACCATGACCCCATCCAAGCAAACCACACACCAGCCCGCCAGGGCCGCGGGAACCGGCTTCGCCGGGCCGCAGGCGCAGCGCCCCCTCGGGGGACAGCGCATTACGCGAAGCGAAAAGCGTGGGGGCCTATGTCTGAACTCCATAAATTTATCTTTGACGGCCTGCCGGTGCGCGGCATGCTGGTGCGCCTGACCGATGCCTGGCAGGAAATCCTCAAGCGCCGCGAGGCCGGTGGCGGTTACCCGCCCGAGGTCCTGCAGCTGCTGGGCGAAATGACGGCCGCCGGCGCGCTGATGCAAAGCAACATCAAGTTCAACGGTGCGCTGGTGCTGCAGATTTTTGGTGATGGCCCGGTCAAACTCGCGGTGGCGGAAGTGCAGCCCGACCTGAGCCTGCGCGCCACCGCCACACTGACCGGCGATGTGCAGCCGGGTGACAGCCTGAGCCACCTGGTCAATGTCAACAACCAGGGGCGTTGCGCGATCACGCTGGACCCGAAAGACAAGTTTCCGGGCCAGCAGCCCTACCAGGGCGTGGTGCCGCTGTTTGGCGACAAGCACGAAAAGCTTGAAAAACTCAGCGAGGTACTGGAGCACTACATGCTGCAAAGCGAACAGCTGGATACCAAGCTGATTCTGGCGGCCGACGGCGAAGTGGCGGCCGGTCTGCTGATCCAGCGCCTGCCGGTGAAGGGGCAGGGCAACCTGGAAGGCCAGATTGACCGCGATGCCAACGAGGACCAGATTGGTGTCAATGAAGATTACCAGCGTATCGCCATGCTGGCCGGCACGCTGAAACGCGAAGAGTTGCTCACGCTGGACGCCGACACGATTTTGCGCCGCCTGTTCTGGGAAGAGCCGATCACACGCTTTGAGGTCCTGACGCCGAGTTTTGCCTGCAGCTGTTCACGTGAACGCGTGGGCAATATGTTGCACAGCCTGGGCACGGCAGAGATTGAAAGCATCATTGAAGAGAGCGGCCAGGTGGCGGTGGCCTGCGAATTCTGCGGTGCGCAATACGCGTTCGACCCGGTGGATGCGGCGCATATCTTTGTCGAGCAAAGCAAGCAGCCGCCTGTGAGCCCCACGGTCCAGTAAGTCCGGTGCGTCCGTGCCGAGTCAGGTGGCGGCGAGGTTAGCGGGTTTTGCCCATTTTCGACGTGAACAGGTGGCGTTCGCAGTCCGGGTCGCTGCATTTGTCGCAAGACCAGGTCCAGGGCTGATTTTTTAAGGAAATCAGGCCTGTAGCCCCCGTGTATCCTGCGCTGATAGCTATTGAATTCATAGCGATCAGCGCATTGGCCAGGCGCTCTTCGCCTTGGCCGTAGACCACCTGGTAGCTCACACCGGCGCGTGTGAGGGCGGCGCGCACCAGCGCATCCACCGGCTCGCGCACCTGCGGGCCCACACGCTGCAGACCGTCGGCCACCCAGGGCAGGTCCAGCCCGGTCACCAGGGTCAGGTCGTAGCTGCGCTGGCGCTGCAAGGCAAAGTTGTACAAGGCGCTGTCGTCGAACAACATGGCGCTGTAGATGGCGACCATCAGGGCCGTGGTGTCGGCGATCACCCAGTTGGCCTGGGCGGCCGCGGCATCGACACGGCGCTCCTGTTCCTGCGCGATCGGCATTTGTTCGTCTGGCCGCGGCGTGCGGCCTTCGCGTTCGCACCATTCGCGCAGCACCTCAGTCACCACCAGCACCGACTGATGTTGCCCGCTCAGATGCGCGGCCAGATCACGCGCGAGCCGGGTTTTACCGGTGCTTTCGGCGCCTAGCAGGGCAATTTTCATGGGGAGGTCTACACGCGCCGGGCCCGCTTGTGCAGCGACGTTTCGACGCGGTTTTATTTGGAAATCTGGACGAAAATTTCATTGGGCTTGACCATGCCCAACTCCTGGCGCGCTTTTTTCTTCCACCATGTCCAGGCCTTCCTTGAGGTCTTTGACCTCGGCGGCCAGGCGTTCGTTGTCGGCTTGCGCCTGCGCGTTGTGGACGGTTTTTTCGTTCAGCTTGCGCTGCATCTCGTTGACACTCGGGATGCTGCCCCGGCCCACCCAGAGCTGCGCGTGCACGATGGCCAGCAGCGCGATCAGTAGGGCGGGGACGATGCGGTTTCCCACAGGCGCAGTGTCCGCGGTTTAACGAAGGTTGTAGAAAGCGTCGCGGCCGGGGTAGGTCGCGATGTCACCCAGGTCTTCTTCGATACGCAGCAACTGGTTGTACTTGGCCATGCGGTCGGAGCGGCTGAGCGAACCGGTTTTGATCTGGCCGGCGTTGGTGCCGACGGCGATGTCGGAAATTGTCGAATCTTCGGTTTCGCCGGAACGGTGTGAAATCACCGCGGTGTAACCCGCGCGTTTCGCCATTTCAATGGCGGCAAAGGTTTCCGTCAGGGTGCCGATCTGGTTGATCTTGATCAGGATGGAATTGGCAATGTTTTTGTCAATGCCTTCCTTGAGGATCTTGGTGTTGGTGACAAACAGGTCGTCGCCGACCAGCTGTACCTTTTTGCCCAGGCGTTCGGTCAGGATTTTCCAGCCATCCCAGTCGCCTTCGTGCATGCCGTCTTCGATGCTGATGATGGGGTACTTGTCACACCAGGTGGCCAGCATGTCGGTCCATTGCTGGGCCGAGAGGCGCAGGCCGCCTTCGCCTTCCAGCACGTATTGGCCGTCCTTGTAGAACTCGCTGGCGGCGCAGTCCAGGGCCAGGGCGATCTGCTCGCCGGCGGTGTAACCGGCCTTGTCGATGGCTTCCAGGATCAGCTGAATCGCGGCTTCGTGGTTCTCGACGCTGGGCGCAAAGCCGCCTTCGTCGCCCACGGCGGTGCTGATGCCTTTGTCGTGAAGAATTTTCTTCAGGGCGTGGAAGACCTCGGCACCCCAGCGCAGGGCTTCGCGAAAGCTGGGCGCGCCCACGGGCACGATCATGAGTTCTTGCAGGTCCAGGCTGTTGTTGGCGTGGGCGCCGCCGTTGATCACGTTCATCATGGGCACGGGCATCTGCATCGCGCCCATGCCGCCGAAGTAGCGGTACAGCGGCAGGCCGGCTTCTTCAGCGGCGGCGCGCGCCACGGCCATGCTGACGGCCAGCATGGCGTTGGCGCCCAGGCGTGATTTGTTCTCGGTGCCGTCGAGGTCGATCAGCGTGCGGTCCAGAAAAGCCTGTTCGCTGGCGTCCAGGCCCAACACGGCTTCGGAGATTTCGGTATTGATGTGTTCGACGGCCTTGAGCACGCCTTTGCCCAGGTAACGGGCCTGGTCGCCGTCGCGTAGCTCGATGGCTTCGCGTGAACCGGTGGAGGCGCCCGAAGGCACGGCCGCGCGGCCCATGACGCCGGACTCCAGCAAGACGTCGCATTCGACGGTGGGGTTGCCACGGCTGTCCAGGATTTCGCGGCCGACGATATCAACAATTGCGCTCATTTAGGCTCTTTCAAATCAAAAAACAAAAATCAAACAAGAGGGTTAAACACCTTCGACGATGACCATGCGCATGATGGCTGCGCCCTGACGCGCCGCACGGGCTTTGCCGTATTCGGGGGAGGCATCAAAGGCCTTGGCCGCTTCGACGCTGGCGAACTTCAGCAGCACCAGGCGGTCTGGTGTCCAGTCGCCTTCCAGAACTTCAACTTTGCCGCCGCGCACGCAGACTTCCGCGCCGTGGGCCTGCATCGCCGCAGACGACCACTTTTTGTACTCTTCGTATTGTTCGGGGTTGGTGACGGCAACGTTGGCAAGGATGTAGGCACTGGTCATGGGGTCAGGCTTCGAAGTTGTTTTCAAGGTAACCGTTTTTCTTGGTCACGCGGTCCAGCGCCAACAGGGTTTCCAGCAGCGCCTTCATGTGTTTGAGCGGCACGGCGTTGGGGCCGTCGCTCATGGCTTTGGCCGGATCGGGGTGGGTTTCCATGAACAGGCCGGCCACACCGACGGCCACGGCCGCACGAGCCAGCACCGGCACCATTTCACGCTGGCCGCCACTGCTGGTGCCCTGGCCGCCCGGCAACTGCACCGAATGGGTGGCATCAAAAACGACAGGGGCTGCTGTTTCGCGCATGATGGCCAGGCTGCGCATGTCGCTCACCAGGTTGTTGTAGCCAAAACTGGCGCCGCGTTCGCAGGCCATGAAGTTGTCTTCGTTCAGACCTTTTTCGCGCGCGGCGGCTCTGGCCTTGTCGATGACGTTTTTCATGTCATGGGGCGCGAGGAACTGGCCCTTCTTGATGTTCACCGGCTTGCCCGACTGGGCCACGGCGCGGATAAAGTCGGTCTGCCGACACAGGAAGGCGGGCGTCTGCAACACGTCAACCACGCTGCAGACCTGAGCGATCTGCGATTCGTCGTGGATGTCGGTGAGTACAGGCAGGCCCAGTTCGCGTTTGACCTTGGCCAGAATCTCCATGCCCTTGTCCAGGCCCGGGCCGCGAAATGTGCTGCCCGAGGACCGGTTGGCCTTGTCAAAGCTGCTCTTGAAGATGAAGGGGATGCCCAGCGCAGACGTGATTTCCTTCAGCGTGCCGGCGGTGTCCATTTGCAATTGTTCGGACTCGATCACACAGGGTCCGGCAATCAGGAAGAAGGGCTGGTTCAGCCCGATATCGAATCCGCAAAGTTTCATAAGACCTTCTTCTGGCTGGTCAGGGAGGAGGCCGCGCCGCCTGCAGCAGGCATGGCGGCGAGGCGGCGGGCGAGGGTCATGTCAGGCCACGACTTTCAGGGGCTTGGTTTCCGGCGTGGCCATCAGCGCACGCCGCTTCAGGGCCGCCGCGATGAAGGCATTGAACAGCGGGTGGCCATTCCAGGGCGTGGACTTGAATTCAGGGTGAAATTGCACACCCATGTACCAGGGGTGCACATCCTGGGGCAGCTCCACGATTTCGGTCAGCTGTTCGCGTTGTGTCAGCGCGGAAATCACCAGACCGGCTTTGCGCAGCGAGTCCAGGTAATGCACATTGGCCTCGTAGCGGTGGCGGTGACGTTCTGTCACCACGTCGCCGTAGATCTGGTGCGCCAGGGTGTTGGGTTCCACGTCCGAGCTTTGCGCGCCCAGGCGCATGGTGCCGCCCAGGTCTGAGTTGGCATCACGCACCTGGATCGTGCCGTCGGCGTCTTTCCACTCGTTGATCAGGGCGATCACGGGGTGCGGCGTCTCGGGGGTTGAACTCGGTGCTGTTGGCGTCTTTCAGGCCGGCCACGTGGCGAGCGTATTCGATGGTGGCGACCTGCATGCCCAGGCAGATGCCCAGGTAGGGCACTTTGTGCTCGCGGGCGTAGCGGGCGGTGCAAATTTTGCCTTCGACACCGCGCGATCCAAAGCCGCCTGGCACCAGAATGCCGTCGTACTGGGCCAGGCTGGCCACGTGTTCAGGGGTGATGGTTTCGGAGTCGATGTGGTCGATCTTCACGCGCACATGGTTGCGCATGCCGGCGTGGCGCAAGGCCTCGTTGACCGACTTGTAGCTGTCCGACAGGTCCACGTATTTGCCAACCATGGCAATGCGCACTTCGCCTTGCGGGTGCTCGGTCTCATGGACCAGGTCATCCCAGCGCTTGAGGCTGGTGGGTGGTGTGTTCAGGCGCAGCTTGTCGCAGATCAGGCCGTCCAGGCCCTGCTCGTGCAACATGCGCGGCACCTTGTAAATGGTGTCCACGTCCCACATGGAGATCACGCCCCATTCATGGACGTTGGTGAACAGCGATATCTTGTCGCGTTCCTCGTCGGGAATGCGGCGATCGGCACGGCACAGCAAGGCGTCGGGCTGGATACCGATCTCGCGCAGCTTTTGCACCGTGTGCTGGGTCGGCTTGGTTTTGAGCTCGCCGGCGGCCGCAATCCAGGGCACGTAGGTCAGGTGCACAAAGGCCGTGTTGTTGGGTCCCATGCGCAGGCTCAGCTGGCGCACGGCTTCGAGGAAGGGCAGGGACTCGATGTCACCCACGGTGCCGCCGATTTCCACGATGGCGACGTCGACCGCGTCATCGGTGCCTATGCCGGCGCCACGCTTGACGTATTCCTGGATTTCATTGGTCACGTGCGGAATGACCTGCACGGTTTTGCCGAGGTAGTCGCCGCGACGCTCTTTTTCCAGCACCGACTGGTAAATCCGGCCGGTGGTGAAATTATTGGTTTTTTTCATGCGCGTTTCGATGAAACGCTCATAGTGGCCCAAGTCGAGGTCAGTTTCTGCGCCGTCGTCGGTCACAAACACTTCACCGTGCTGGAAAGGCGACATCGTGCCGGGATCGACGTTGATGTACGGATCAAGCTTGATGAGGGTGACTTTGAGGCCGCGCGATTCGAGTAGCGCAGCCAGGGAGGCTGAGGCGATTCCCTTACCCAGGGAAGACACCACACCGCCGGTGACGAAGACAAATTTGGTCATGTCAGGTACGAACCGCAAGTTCGCATAGGTGGTAAACGGGGATTATACGGGTTGGGCACTTGCCGGAGCTGACTCTGAGGTCAAATCCGTACGGCAAACTGAGATACATTGCGGAACATGACGAAGCAAGCAAATCATCAAGAGGGCCAAGCCGGCCAAAGCGCCGGCGGCGATCTGGCCGGCAAACACGTGGTGCTGGGTTTGTCCGGCGGCATCGCCTGTTACAAGGCGGCGGAGTTGTGCCGCGCCCTGATCAAGGAGGGGGCGACCGTGCAAGTGGTGATGACCGAGGCGGCCGAGCAGTTCATCACGGCCGTGACCCTGCAAGCGCTCAGCGGCCGGCCGGTTTACACCAGCCAGTGGGACAGCCGCGAAGGCAACAACATGGCGCACATCAACCTGAGCCGCGAAGCCGATGCGATTGTGATTGCGCCCTGCAGCGCCGACTTCATGGCCAAACTTTTGCATGGCCGCGCAGACGACCTGCTGAGCCTGATGTGCCTGGCCCGGCCGATGGACAAAGTGCCCTTGCTGATCGCGCCGGCCATGAACCGCGAGATGTGGGCGCATCCGGCGACGCAGCGCAATATGGCCCAGCTGTCCGCCGATGGCGCGACCATTCTCGGTGTGGGTTCCGGCTTTCAGGCCTGCGGCGAAACCGGCGACGGCCGCATGCTGGAGCCGCCTGAACTGCTGGAAGACATCATTGCCTTTTTCCGTCCCAAGTCGCTGGCCGGCCAGCAGGTGCTGGTCACGGCCGGGCCGACCTACGAAGCGATTGACCCGGTGCGCGGCATCACCAATTTGTCGAGCGGGAAGATGGGTTTTGCCATCGCCCGCGCCGCACGTGAGGCGGGCGCGGACGTCACCCTGGTGGCCGGGCCGGTCAGCCTGCCCACGCCGCGTGGCGTCACCCGCATCGATGTCAGATCTGCAAAAAATATGCTTGAGGCCGCCGTGAAATATGCGCCAGCAGCTACTGTTTTTATAGCAACGGCGGCGGTGGCAGACTGGCGGCCCGCCAGCGCGACGGACCGCAAGATCAAGAAAGACGGTTCCGGTCAGGCGCCGCAACTGAGTTTTGCCGAGAACCCCGACATCCTGGCGACTTTGGCCCAGTCGCCCCAAGCCCAAAGTGGCAAATTGTTTTGTGTTGGTTTTGCCGCTGAAAGCCATGACCTCGAAGACAACGCGCAGGCCAAACGCATACGCAAGGGTGTGCCGCTGCTGGTTGGCAACATCGGTCCGGCCACCTTTGGTCGCGATGACAATGCCTTGCTGCTGGTCGATGCACAAGGCAGCCGGGAACTGCCGCGCGCCTCCAAACTGTCGCTGGCGCGGCAACTGGTGGCCGACATCGCCAGCCGCTTGAAGCCCGCAGGTTAAGGTCCATGGACCGGATGCCCGACACCCCGCCGAATGGCGACTTTGCCCGTTATGTCGAACAACTGAGTGCCCAGTCGGCGGCAGCCTTACTGAACCAGCAGGCCGCTGCTAACCCTGCGCCAGAGGCGGCGGTTGTTGTCACGGAAAAGGTGCTCACATCCAGGCCGCCTGCCGAGTTCTCCTTGCGGGCCGTGGGAAAATGGCTGTTGATCGCCTGGTTGGCGGTCCAGTTGGCCGCGGTGCTGCTGCCGCGTGCGGGGTTGTTCTCCATCCCGTTGCTGATAGCAGGGGCCGCCTGGCTGGTGTTCAAATTCAAAAAAGCGTCGTCCCGGCTGTTGCTGGGACGCATGCGTCAACTGGCCGAACAGGCCGCCAAAGAACTCAAACAACGGAAGTGACATGAAAATCGACGTCAAAATCATAGACGCCCGCCTGCGCGACAACCTGCCTGCGTATGCAACACCCGGCAGCGCCGGGCTGGACCTGCGTGCCTGCCTCAACGAGCCGCTGACCCTGCAGCCCAACGCCTGGCAACTGGTGCCGGCCGGCATTGCCATCTATCTGCACAACCCCAGCTACGCGGCCATGATCCTGCCGCGTTCGGGTCTGGGCCACAAACACGGCATTGTGCTGGGCAACCTGGTCGGGCTGATCGACAGCGACTACCAGGGCCAACTGATGGTCAGCGCCTGGAATCGCAGCGATGTGGCTTTCACCATCGAGCCCCTGGAGCGGATTGCACAACTGGTGATCGTGCCGGTGATGCAGGCCGAGTTCAATGTGGTCGACGAGTTCACCGCCAGCCAGCGCGGCGAGGGAGGTTACGGCTCGACCGGCAAGGGCTGAGCCGCCGCTTCTGAAGCGGCCGTCGTCAGGTTTTTCCTACACCCCCCGAGACCGGCCTCCCACGACTGAACAGCTTGGGTCCCCACCTTGGGGTTGGGGTCTGTGCGCATGTAATAAGCCATGAGTGCCGAAGGCAATCTGTCCACTGATTGAAAGCGGGGCGATTGTGCAGGCCCCATGTACTTTGTTCACAGGAGATTTTCATGCGCAAGACTTCACGTTTTCTTTCCATCACGGCTTCAACGCTGGTGTTGGCCGGTTTGGCTGCCTGCAGCAGCCCCCCCATGTACTCGCAGCCACCGGCGGCGTCGTATCCGGCCGCCACTTATCCCGCGGCGTCTTATCCTGCCTCGTCTTATCCGGTCCAGAATCAGCCAAACAACAATGTTGCGTATGGTCGCGTCAGCAATGTCGAGGTCCTGAGGACACAGGAGCCGGGCAAGAGCGGTGGGCTGGGGGCGGTGTTAGGTGGTGTGGCCGGTGCGATTGTGGGTCATCAGATTGGTAACGGCGGCGGTCGTGATGCGGCCACGGTGGTGGGTGCGGTGGGCGGCGCCGTCGCCGGCAATGCGATTGAGAAAAACCGCAGCGCCAATGCCAATGTTCGCGAAACCTATCGCGTGTCAGTTCAACTCGACAACGGGGCTGTCCGCGCTTATGACGTGCCGTCTTATGGCGAATTGCGCATCGGTGACCGCGTGAAGGTTGAAAACAACCAGCTCTACCGCATCATGTAAACGATTGAGAAATGTATGAAAAAAGCCGGCAACGCTTGAGCGCTGCCGGCTTTTTTCATGGTGGGTGGCCGCCTCAGTGCAGTGTGTTGTTGCCAGGGGCTTGTGTTTCGAGTTTGAAAAAACCGGTGCCCATGGTGCCCTGGCCGATTTCTGCTTCGCTGGCTTCGCGCACAGCTTCGACTTTCAGGCTCAGGCGAATGGCAATGCCTGCCAGTGGGTGGTTGCCGTCCAGCACCACATGTTCGGGATAAATTTCGGTGACGGTGTAAATCAGCGCGGCCGTCATGTCGGGGCTGCAGCCGGCGGGCAGGGCCGCGCCGTCAAAGGTCATGCCTTCTTCCAGTTCGGCCGGAAACAGCTTGCGGGCTTCCAGGAAAACGTGGTTTTCATCGTAGTCGCCAAAAGCCTCTTCAGGCTCCAGGTGCAGCTCGATGGTGTCGCCGGCCTCGTGGCCTTGCAGGCTTTCTTCAATTTTGGCGAGCAGATCGTCGCCGCCGAGCAAAAACTCAACCGGTTCATCCAGTTCGTCCAGGATTTCGCCCAAAGTATCTTTCAGCGTCCAGGTCAGGGCGACGACGCATTGCGGGGTGATTTTCATCCGACAATTGTCCCATGGATGTCAATCAAGCCCTTACCCTCCTCGGCGGCCTCACGCCGCAGCAATTCATGCGCCGCCACTGGCAAAAAAAGCCGCTGCTGGTGCGCCAAGCCATGCCGGGCTTCAAGCCGGTACTCAGTCGCAGCGAACTTTTCAAGCTGGCCGCGCAGCAGGAGGTCGAGTCGCGCCTGGTGCAACACCAGGCCAAAGGCTGGCGCATGAAGCAGGGCCCCTTCGGGCCGCGCAGCCTGCCATCTTTGGCCGCGGCGGCCTGGACCTTGCTGGTGCAAGGGGTAGACCTGCACGACACACGTGCGCACGCGCTGTTGCAGAACTTTCGTTTTGTCCCCGATGCCCGGCTGGACGATTTGATGATTTCGTTCGCCACGGCAGGCGGTGGCGTGGGCCCGCACTTTGACAGTTACGACGTCTTTTTGCTGCAGGCCAGCGGCCGCCGCCGCTGGAAAATCAGCAAGCAAAAAGACCTGAGCTTGCAGGAAGGTGTGCCGCTGAAAATTCTGCAGAACTTCGAGTCCGAGCAAGAGTTTGTGCTGGAAGCTGGCGACATGTTGTACTTGCCGCCGCGTTATGCCCATGACGGCCTGGCCGAGTCCTGTGCCGGCGAGGATGGCAAGGCGCAAGACTGCATGACTTATTCCATCGGTTTTCGCGCGCCCAAACAAGCCGAGCTTGCCGGCGAGCTGCTGCAGCGACTGGCGGATTTTCATGGCGATGAAGAAAACCCTGGTCACCAGTTGCTGTACCGTGACCCGTCCCAGGCGGCAACCGAAACGCCCGCCGCCTTGCCGTCCAGCCTGCTTGAATTTGCACACCAGGCAGTGCACGATGCCTTGAAGGACCCGTCGGCCCTGGCCTGTGTGTTGGGCGAATACTTGACCGAACCCAAGGCCTCGGTGTGGTTTGAAGAGGCCAGCCAGCCCTGGGTCGCGCGTCACGCGGGCGGTGTCTGCCTGGATACCCGCACGCGCATGATGTATGACAGCGAGCATGTCTTTATCAATGGGGAGAGCTACCGCGCCAAGGGGGCGGACGCCTTGCTGATGCGACGGCTGGCTGACCAGCGGGGGCTGGCGCTGGCCGATTTGCGCAAAGCCAGTGTATCGGCCCAGCAATTGCTGGCGGACTGGCATGAGGCCGGTTGGCTGTTTCATCCGGCCACTCCAGGATGAAGGGGCTAGGTGATGTGTTTGAGGTGGCAATCCACGCAGGAGGTCGAGAATGGGCAACAAACAATCATCCATACCATCCCAGGCTTTGCTACAGGGCCGGTTTGAAGGCCGATCCGAGTTTGCCGAACTGGTGCGTCAGGCTTTTGTAACGGCTGCCGCCCAGGGTTGGCGCGAAATCATTCTGTGTGATGCCAACTTCGAGGACTGGCCGTTGGGCGAACGTGTGGTGGCGCAGGCCCTGAATGGCTGGGCCAAAACAGGGCGCAAGCTGACCATGTTGGCCCAGCGTTATGACGAAGTGAGCAGTCGGCATGCGCGTTTTGTGAACTGGCGCCGCACCTGGTCGCACATTGTCGAGTGTCGCGGTCATGCCGCAGCCGACTTGCCCAGTGTGTTCTGGAGCCCGGCCTGGGCCTTCGAGCGGCTGGACCTGGTTCACAGCGCCGGTGTCGCGGGTTCGGAGCCCGCGCGGCGAATTGCCCTGAAAGAACGCCTGGCGGAAAAACTGTTGCGGAGCAGCCCGGCTTTTGCTGCGACGACCTTGGGTCTTTAGGGCGAGTTGCTGAGGGGCGGTGCCCGGGGTTTGCGTGATGCTTTGATGTTGTATTTTGCGGATTCGGGGTTTCTATGGCCGTAAAAACCCGCATATAATCGCGGGCTGGGGAGAAAGAGCTCGAGACCTTTCACCCGGTCAACCAAAACTCGGATCGTTTGATTTGGGTTTTTTTTTGACGATTTCCGGAAATTGTTTTTCTCATTTTCATCAAGGATCATTTCAAATGAACAAGTCCCTCGTTTTGGCCGCCATCGTTGCTGCTGTTGCTCTGGCTGCCTGCGGTAAAAAAGAAGAAGCGCCTGCACCTGCACCAGCTCCCGTGGAAGCACCTGCCGCTGCACCCGCGCCTGCTGCTGCACCCGCACCTGCTGCTGACGCATCCGCACCTGCTGCACCAGCCGCTGCTGCGCCTGCTGCCGCTGCTTCTGACGTGCTGGCTCCAGCCGCTGCTGAGGCTGCGAAGAAGTAATTCTTCCGCTTGTCATGAAAAAAGCCGCCTTCGGGCGGCTTTTTTCATGGGCGTTTGAACGGGCTTGGGTCCCAGGGGTTTACAGCGCCAGCCAGGGTGTTCCGCTGCTTGCGTCGGCCACCACAATGTCGGCGCGGCTGCAGCCCAGGGCCTGGGACAGCAGGTGCTGTACCAGGTCTGGTCGGTTGTTTTGCTGGCTCAGATGGGCCGCCACCAGGTGTTTCAGTCCGGTGTGATGAACGGCTTGGGCGATCTGTGCCGCAGCATCGTTGGACAAATGGCCAAGCTGGCCGCTCACACGCCGCTTTAGAAAAGACGGGTAGCTGGATGCGGCCAGCAGATCGCTGTCGTGGTTGGACTCCAGCAGCAGCGCATCGCATTGCTGCAGATGTGCCAGCACATGCGCCGTGGCATGGCCCAGGTCGGTCATGATGCCCAGCTTGGCCGCGCCGTCGGTGCAGGTCAGCTGCAGGGGCTCGCGCGCATCGTGCGGGACGGTGAAGGGGGTGAGCTGCAGGCCGCCCAGATCGATGGCCACGCCATCCTGGGCGGTGCGTAGCCAGCCTTCAAAATCAGGGCTGTCCAGTGCGGTATAGGTGCCGTGGCTCATCCAGACCGGAATGCCGTGGCGCCGCGCCAGCTGGCGTGCGCACCCGATGTGGTCGCTGTGTTCGTGGGTGATGAAGATGGCGTCGATGTCGCCTTCGGTCAGACCCGCTTGGGCCAGCCGCAGCGAGAGCTGCCTCAGTCCCAGGCCGCAGTCGACCAGCAGCCGGAACGCGGGAGGGCCCCCGGCTTCGATCAGCGTGGCGTTGCCGGTGCTGCCGCTGCCCAGGCTCTTGAATCGCAACACCTTGGCAAGGGCTCCGGCAAGGCCTTATTTCAGGTCGTCGGCAATGACTTGCACAATGCGCTGGGCATTGGCAGAGGCTTCCGGTGCGCCTTGGGCATTGAGCACGGACACGGTGGTTGCCTCGCCTTCGCTGCGCACGGCAATCCGATACTTGAGCGGAGGTGCACCAGCCGACGAGCCGCTGAACAGCTTGCTGAAGAAGCCGGGTTCTTTTTTGTCGGAGGTCGGCTCGACGTAACGCACGAAATAAGTGCCTTGTGTGCGGTCGCGGTCTTCCACGGTGAAGCCGGTGCGGTCCAGCGCCAGACCGACACGGCGCCAGGCGCGCTCAAAACCTTCATCGATCTGAACGACCGGCATGTTGTTGACCTTGGCCACACGTGCGCTTTGTCGGGCAGTGCCGCTGGCAATCAGGGCTTTGGATTGTTCCTGGCTGACGCCCAGCTTGACCATCAGCCGGCGCAGGAATTCCGCTTCGAGTTCGGGGTCGGCTGGGCGGGGCTGCCAGATCGTGCCATCGCCAGATTTCACGGGGCCGGTGGTGCGGCTGTCCGTGACGGTTTCGACCATGCCGCGGTGGCTGATGTAAATCTCGGTGCCGCCGGTGGGTGTGCGTTCCAGGCGTGTGCGGAACTTGTCGCGTTCACCGGTGGAGTACAGGCTGTCGAGCAGTTTGCCCAAGGTCGCGCGGATGAAGTCTTGCGGAAGTTTGGCGCGGTTTTCCGCCCAGTCGGTTTCCATGATGCCCAGGTTTTCCTGGTCCATGGCCAGCAAAAAGCCGCTTTCCTGCCAGAACTCGCGTGTCGGGCCCCAGAGTTTGTCAGCAGGGCGGTTCACCACCAGCCAGCGCTGGTTGCCCGCGCGTTCAATCCGGACATCGCCCACGGTGGTCGCTGCCGTTGTGACGGACTGGGTGGTCTGGCCAACCTGATAACCGCTGGCGGTAACGGCGCTGCCTGGCACCACGTAACGGGTGTCGCGCGAGAGCTGGGTCAAATCGGGAGGCACATCCAGCGAGGTTCCTTTGGCGGCGGATTTGTAGTCCACCTTGTCACCCTGCAGGGTTTCACCCAGGGATGAGCAGCCGGACAGGATCAAGGCGGCAACCAGTGTCAGCACGGGCGCTGCCACAAAACGGGAGGCGGTCGGCATGGGCAATGTCTTCTTCACTTGGGGGTCCCTTAAAAATTAGATCAGGCCGGAAACGCGCAGTGCGTTTTCCACCGTGGCTTCGTTGGCTGTTTCGAGCGGCGTCATCGGCAGGCGCAAGGTGCCGCCGCAAAGTCCCATGCGGGCCATGGCCCACTTGACCGGAATCGGGTTGGCTTCTACAAACAGGTTTTTGTGCAGCGGCAGCAACTGAAACTGAATTTTCATCGCGGCCCGGGTGTCGCCGGCGATCGCGGCCACACACAGTTCATGCATCAGCCGTGGCGCCACATTGGCGGTGACGCTGATATTGCCCTGGCCGCCGCACAACATCAGCGCCACGGCAGTTGGGTCGTCACCGGAATAAACCGCAAAACCGGTTGGCACGTCCTTGATCAGCCACTGGGCGCGTTCGATGTTGCCGGTTGCTTCCTTGATGCCGACAATGCCGGGCACCTGCGCCAGGCGCAGCACGGTCGCGTGCTGCATGTCGGCGACCGTGCGACCGGGGACGTTGTACAGCACCATGGGCAGGTCCACCGATTCGGCGATGGCCTGGAAGTGCCGGTACTGCCCTTCCTGTGTGGGCTTGTTGTAATAAGGCACAACCTGCAACTGGCAGTCGGCGCCGACTTTTTTGGCAAAACGGGCCAGCTCTATCGCCTCCGATGTGGAGTTGGCGCCGCAGCCGGCCATGATGGGCACGGCCTTGGCGCCGTGTTTTTTGGCCTGCTCAACCGAGACGCGGATGATTTCGCAGTGTTCTTCGACGTTGACGGTGGGCGACTCGCCGGTGGTGCCGACCACACCGATGCAATCGGTGCCCTCGGCAATGTGCCAGTCCACCAGTTTGCGCAAGGTCGGGTAGTCAACGCTGCCGTCTTCATGCAGGGGAGTGGCCAGTGCAACAATGCTGCCGGTAATGGTTTTCATGTCTTTGTGTCAGGTTGAGGGCTTTTGGGTACTGGCGCTCAAGCCAGCTTGGCAAGCCAATTCCGCATTCTACTCAGTGCGCCAGGTGGGGTTATTGGGTGGACAGAGGGCTGCTGTCGTCGATGCTGGCCAGCAGACGTTGCCGGCCCGACAGTACGTGGCGTTCGGCGGCTGATTTTGCCCGGGCCTTGGCGCCCTTGATGATGGCTTCGTAAATCGCCCGGTGTTCGATATTGGAGCGGCGCATGTTCCCGGGCGAATTGAAATAACGGCGCCGGAACAGGTGTAATTCCTTGACGTAGTCGTCATAAGTCTCATGGGCGCGCTGGTTGTTCGACAGGCGCAGGATCAGGGCGTGGAATTGCAGGTTCAGATCGTAATAACGGTCCGCGTCTTCGGCATCGCAGGCCGCATCCATCTGCGCCAGCAGCAGCTCGAATTGCTGTTTGTGTTCTTCATTGATGTGTTCGGTCGCGCGTTCAGCGGCAAAACCGAAGACCAGGGCGCGTAATTCGTAGATCTCCAGCATCTCGCGCACCGAGATTTGCCGCACAAACACCCCGCGATTGACCACGGCCTTGACGATGCCCAGGCCCGTGAGCATGCGAATGGCCTCGCGGATCGGCCCACGGCTGGTGCCCATGCGCAGCGCCAGCGCCGCCTCGTTGAGGCGTTCGCCGGGTTTGAGTGCTCCCGTGTAAATCAGGTGCTTGAGTTGGTCCGCAATAAAGAGCGGCAATCCCTGCTCGGGCTTTTCTTTCGGTGGTGGCATGGCGGAAGGGGCCGGTGGCGCACGAGGTGGCGCATGAAACAGGTGTTGGCATGGTAACTGAAAAAGCGATCTGCTCAGGCATTCAGGCTGGATAGTGTTATCACTTATTAAAAAAGTGTTGACACTTTAATATTCAAAAGATGACACTTGCGTTTCATTTTTTGTGTCTTTTTCTGGACTTTACCCATGCCACACATGCCTGCTTCCTCCGCACTCCAGCGTTTTCGCGTGGTGGACCTGACCCAGGTCCGGGCCGGTCCGACGGCTTGCCGCCAGTTGGCCGACTGGGGGGCTGATGTGATCCAAGTGCAGATGCCCGAACACATGCGCGGCGATGACACCCTGGGCGGGCAGGAAGGCTCGGATTACCAATACACCCACCGCAACAAACGTTCGATCACCCTGAACCTGAAAGAGGACGAAGGCATCCGCGTGCTCAAGCGCCTGATCGCCGGGGCCGACGTGGTGGTGGAGAACTTCCGGCCCGACGTCAAGTTCCGCCTGGGCATTGATTACGACAGCCTGAGTGTGGACAACCCGGGTCTGGTCTATGCCAGCATTTCCGGTTTTGGCCAGACCGGTCCGCTGGCCGCCCGCCCTGGCTTCGATCAGATTGCCCAGGGCATGGGCGGGCTGATGTCGGTGACCGGGATGGCCGAGCAAGGGCCCATGCGTGTGGGTATTCCTATCGCCGATTTATGCGCCGGCATTTTTGCGGCCCAGGGCATTCTGGTGGCCTTGCTGGAGCGCGAGGCTTCGGGCAAAGGCCAGTGGTTGCACACCTCGCTGCTGGAGTCCATGGTTTACATGATGGACTTCCAGACCTCGCGCTGGCTGATCGATGGTGAAGTGGCGACCCAGGCCGGTAACTTTCACCCCACCAGCATCCCGACCGGGGTGTACAAGGCGCGCGACGGCTACATGAACATCGCCGTGTTTGGCTCCAAGATCTGGGAGCGGTTTTGCGACATCCTGGGTGCGCCCGAGTGGGTCAGCGACGAGCGTTACCACGACAAGCGGGGGCGTTCGGTCAACCGCGATTCGCTCAACGCCGAGATCAACCGGCGCCTGGCCGCGCAAGACCGCGCTTACTGGATAGAACGCCTGAACGCGGGTGGCGTGGCCTGCGGCCACATCAACAGTGTGAAAGAGGTGTTCGAGGAGCCGCAGATCCAGCACCTGGCCATGGTCAAGGACGTGGTGTCCCAACACCTGGGCGCGCAACGCCTGGTGGGCCAGCCCATGCAGCTGGAACGCACGCCCAGCAGCATAACCCGCGCCGCGCCGCGCCGCGGCGAACATAGCGAAGAAATCCTGGCCGAACTGGGCTGGGGCGCCGAAGACCTGGCGCGTATGAAATCAACCGGAGTGTATTGAATGTCAACGATCAACTATGAATCCCCGACCGAACGTGTGCAGACCTGGCTGGATGCCGCCACGCTGCATATTCGTTTCAACAACCCGGCACGGCACAACGCCTTGTCGGTGGACATGTGGGAGGCTGTGCCGGCGCTTTTGACGCTGGCGGAAACCGACGATCGCGTGCGGCTGGTGGTGTTTTCGGGTGCCGGCGAAAAATCATTTGTGTCCGGTGCCGACATTTCGCAGTTTGAAGACATGCGTGCCGCACGCGAAGCCGTGACGCGTTACGAACACATGGCGGAAACCGCACTGATGAGCATCTACCACTTCAGCAAACCCACGCTCTCCTGTATTCGCGGTTATTGCATAGGCGGCGGCGTGAATGTGGCGATCAGTTGCGACATCCGTATCGCCTCGACCGACTCGGTGTTTTCGATTCCCGCCGCCCGCCTGGGCCTGGGCTACCGTTATTCGGCCATGAAAAACCTGGTCGATCTGATAGGCGCCGGCGCCGCCAAAGACCTGTTTTTCACGGCCCGCAAGATAGACGCCCGGGAAGCCCAGGCGCTGGGTCTGATCTCACGCGTGTGTGAGCCCGAGCAGTTGTCCGCTTTGCTGGCGGAATACACCTTGGCCATGGCCGTCAATGCACCCTTGACCATACGTGCGGCCAAGGCGATCACGGCGGAAATTCTCAAGCCCTCGCCCGAACTCGACATGGCGCTGTGCCAGCAACTGATACGCGGCTGTTTTGACAGCGCGGACTATGCCGAGGGCCGCAAGGCCTTCATGGAAAAACGCAAACCCGTCTTTGTCGGCAAATAAGCCAACCCTCATTTCGGCCTCACCCACCTGGAAAGAAAACACCCATGCAGTCTTACTGGATGCACATGAGCGAGCAACACGCCACGCTGGAATTGCGCAAGCTGCCCCAGCCCGAACCCGGTCCGCAACAGGTGCTGGTGCGCCTGCACGCGGCCAGTCTGAACCGGGGCGAATTTATTGCCGGCCATGGGCTGCACGGCAAACCCGGCAGCGCCAAAGCCGTGGGCATGGAAGGTGCGGGCGAGGTGGTCAAGCTGGGCGCGGGCGTGAGCCACCTGAAGCTGGGCGACCGCGTCATGGGGCGTTGTCCCGGGGCTTTTTCCGAATACGCGCTGATGGATGTGCGCGAAGTCATGGCCATGCCCGCCAATTTGTCCTGGGAAGAAGCGGCCAGTGTGCCGCTGACCTTTCTGGTGGTCTACGACATGCTGGTCTTGCAGGGCCGGCTGGCGGCCGATGAGTGGCTGCTGATCAACGGCGTGTCGTCGGGCGTAGGGGTGGCGGCCTTGCAGACCGCCAAGGCCTTGGGGGCAAAAGTGATAGGCACCTCCGGCTCGGCCGACAAACTTGCGCGCCTCCAGCCGTTGGGGCTGGATGTTGGCCTGTGTACACGCGCCGCTGATTTTCACGACGCCGTGATGCAGGCCAGCGGCGGTAAAGGGGTGAATCTGGTGGTCAACACCGTGGGTGGTTCGGTGTTTGCCGAAGGTCTGCGTTGCCTGGCCTTTCAGGGGCGGCATGCCACGGTGGGTTATGTCGATGGTGTGCTCAAGGCCGAGATCGATCTCGAAACCCTGCACGCCAAACGCCTGACGCTGTTTGGTGTGTCCAACAAGCAGCGCACGCCCGAACAACGCGCCCAGGCGGTGCCGGGTTTTGTGGCCGACATGTTGCCGGCCCTGGCGGCGGGCCGCATCCAGCCGCTGGTGGACCGGGTGTTCCCCTTCGATCAGTTGGCCGCCGCCAAGGCCTGCATGGAAGCCAGCCAGCACCTAGGCAAGATTGTGCTGGCCATGCCGGGCAGGCGCTAGACCGCGTTGCGAACAATTCAAAAAGAAGGAGACAAACATCATGAAGAAACTGGGACTTATTTCAGCCTTGGTTCTCGGCAGCCTGAGTTTGGGCGCTGCGGCCCAGGCGCCGGCTTATCCGGCCAAGCCGATCCGGCTGCTGGTGGGGTTTGCGCCTGGCGGCGCGGCCGACTATGTGGCGCGCGCCATGAGCGATGCACTGGGCAAAGCCATGGGCCAGCCCATCGTGATCGAAAACCGCGCCGGTGCCGGCTCCAGCATCGCGGCTGAAGCGGCGGCCAAGGCCGCGCCGGACGGCTACACCCTTCTGATCGCCAGCCCCAGCAGCATCTCCGTGAACCCGGCCCTCAACAGCAAGCTGGGTTACAGCGCGCGCGACCTGATGCCCATCACCAAAGTGACCACCTCCCCGCTGGTGATTGCGGCCAACCCGGCCACAGGCATCAACTCCGTGCAGGAGTTGATCGCCAGGGCCAAAAAATCTCCGGGCACACTGAACTACGCCACCTCGGGCAATGGCTCGGCCCCGCACTTGGGCGCGGCCTTGTTCCTGCAAATCACCGGCGTGCAGATGACACATATTCCGTTTCGCGGCGGCAGTCCGGCGATCCAGTCGGTGATCGCCGGCGACACACAACTGACCTTCGGCACACCGCCTTCGGTGCTGCCCATGGTTCAGGGCGGCCGTTTGCGAGGTCTGGCGGTCAGCACACGTGAACGTACGCCGCTGGTCCCCGGCGTGCCGGGCATGGTTGAGGCGGGTTTGCCGGAGTACGGCATTGAATTTTGGTACGGTTTTTTTGTGCCAGTGGGCACACCACCGGCCATTGTCAAAAAAATCTTTGACGCCACCACCATTGCCATGCAGCAACCTGCGGTGAAGGCGGCGCTGGCGCGTGAAGGCACGGATGTGGCCTTGTCATCCTCGCCCGAACAATTTGCGGCGTTTCTGAACGAAGACGCGAAGTTCTGGGTCAAGCTGGTCAAGGACGCGGGCGTCAAGCTTGATTGACCCGGCGCCTGCGCTGTTCCGTTAAGCCAGGGGATAACGCGGTACGGTTCCCGGCGAAGCCATTTCCCGGACCGCTGCAATTCGCTGCACAAAGCGGGCCGGTGTGTCCTGGTAGCCGTCCTCAAAAGCCACCACGCGCAAGTCGCGGCACAGCTCCAGCAACTCCCCCGGGCGCAGCAAAAAATCCGGCCGCGAGGGTTTGCCCACGGTTTCATTGCCTTGGGCAAAGGTTTCGTAAATCAGCACACCGCCTGGCGCCAGGCTGGCCAGCAGCGTGGGCAGCAGCGGGCGCCACAGGTAATTGGTGACCACCACGGCGTCAAACTGGCGGCCGGCAAAAGGCCAGGGCCCCGCTTCGATATCGGCCACCACCGCTTCGCAGGACGCGGCTGGAATCGCTATGGATTCGATAGCTGCTTGCGACCGGTCCACAAGGGCTAGAGGGTGATTTCTCTTATAAAACCAATAAGCATGGCGGCCCTGGCCGCAGGCCACGTCGAGCACCGTGCCCTGGGGACGTACCAGATGGGACCAACGTTGTACCCAGGGAGAGGGCGCTTCGCTGCCGTGCGGACTTATCGTTGGTGATTCAGTGTTCAATGGGGTTTGACCTCGTCTTTGAGGGCGGCCAGCGCCATGTTTTCAACGGCGCCGGGTGCCAGCAGCTTGAGCCAGCGGCCCAGCTTGCCTTTGGCCGTCATCACGACCTCGCGCTCGCGGCGCGCCATGCCTTCAATGATCAGGCGGGCGCAGGTTTCCACGCTCATGGCATCGTCTTCCTTGAGTCCGCTGGCGCCGGCTGCTCTCCCCGCGGCGTTGAAGCCGCGGTAGCGGATCTGGGTGGCGACCACGCCGGGGTAGGCGGTGGTGACGCTGACGCCGGCCGTTTTCAGCTCGGCGCGCAAGGCTTCAAAAAAACCGGTCATGGCAAATTTGGTGGCGCTGTAGGCGGTGCGGCCGGGCACGCCGATCAGGCCGGCCAGGCTGGACACCGCCACGATGCTGCCGCGGCTTTGCTTGAGCCAGGGCAGGGCGGCATGGGTGCACCAGATACTGCCCCAGAGGTTGATACGCATCAACTGCTCGTACCAGGCCAGGTCTTCGGCTTTCACGTCTTCAAACAGGGCTTGGGCCGACATGCCGGCGTTGTTGATCAGGGCGTCAATGTGTCCGAAACGCTCGGCGGCGGCTGCAATGAGCGCGCGGCACTGGGCCTGCTCGGCCACGTCGGTGGGCACCACCAACGTGGCCGCGCCGCTGGCCTGGCACTGGGTGGCCACGACGTTCAGCGCGTCTTTGTTGCGGGCGGCCAGCACCAGCGCGGCCTGCGCGCCATGGCGTTGCGCCAGTTGGCGCGCGATTTCTGCGCCTATGCCGTCCGAGGCGCCGGTGATCACGATGGTTTTCATGGTCTTGTCACTTTTTGCAGGTCTGGTGTTGCGTTCACCCGAAAGCCTACCATCGAATGAAGGGCCCCAGCCCCTTGCCCTGAGGCGCACTATCCCTTACGCTGTGTAGCCAAGTCATGCCATCGGGCGCAGGCGCTGCGTCCGGCACCAAGGAGCGCTTATGCCTTCCTCGATTTCTCCGGCCGTCACTGCCTTGCGCACGCTGGCCTTTGTCGGTGCCGCCGCCAGCGGCAAGACCAGCCTGGTCGAGGCCTTGTTGCACAAGGCCGGTGCGATCGGTGCGACTGGCAGCCTGGAGCGCGGCACCACGGTCAGCGACTTTGACCCGCTGGAGCGACGGGCGCAACACTCGCTGAACGCGGCGCTGGTGCACCTGCAGCATGAAGACACCCTGATTCACCTGATCGACACCCCGGGCGCGCCGGATTTTCTGGGCCAGTCCTTGCCCGCGCTGGAGGCGGTGGAGACCGCGGCCCTGGTGGTCAGCGCCTCCAGCGGCCTGGAACTGATGAGTGGCCGCATGATGGACTGGGCGGCGCAGCGTGAGTTGTGCCGCATGGTCATCATCAACAAGATAGACGCGCTGGGGATTGATTTGCCGGGTTTGCTCGCGGCCATCCAGACAGCTTTTGGCAAGGAGTGTCTGCCGCTGAACCTGCCCGCGGCCGGTGGCACACGGGTGGTGGACTGCTTTTTCAACCCGGCCGGCGAGGCCGATTTTTCCAGCGTGGCGCTGGCGCACCGTGCGCTGGTCGAGCAGGTGGTCGAGGTGGATCCGGCCCTGGTCGAGCGTTACCTGAACGACGGCGATGTGGACCCGAGCGAATTACATGCGCCGCTGGAGCAGGCGCTGCGCGAAGGCCACCTGATACCGGTCTGTTTTGTCTCGGCACGCAACGGCGCCGGCGTGGCCGAGTTGCTGGATGTGATGGTCAGGCTGCTGCCCAATCCGGCCGAGGGCAACCCACCGCGATTTTTGCGCGGCGAAGGCGCCGCCGCTACGCCGGTGCGGGCCGAGCCGGATCCGGCGCGCCATGTGCTGGCGCATGTGTTCAAGGTCACGGTCGACCCTTATGTCGGCAAGATGGGCATTTTCCGGGTGCACCAGGGCACGGTCACCCGCGACAGTCTGCTGTATATCGGTGATGGCAGGCGGCCCTTCAAGGTCGGCCACCTGTTCCGGCTGCAGGGCAAGGACCACACCGAAATCGCCAGCGCCGGGCCGGGCGAGTTGTGTGCCGTGGCCAAGGTTGATGAGATTCATTTCGACGCGGTCTTGCACGATGCGGCGGAGGACGAACACATCCACCTCAAACCGTTGGACTTCCCCGTGCCTGTGCACGGGCTGGCGATAGAGCCCAAACGCCGCGGTGACGAACAACGCATGTGGGATCTGGTGCAAAGGCTGGTGGACGAAGACCCCTGCCTGCGGCTGGAACATGTGACGACGACCAACGAAACCGTGGTCTACGGGCTGGGCGAGTTGCACCTGCGGGCGCTGCTGGAGCGCCTGAGCGAGGTCTACAAATGTGAGGTCAACACCCGGCCGCCGCGTATTGCCTACCGCGAAACCATCACCGTGGCGGCGGCCGGCCACCACCGCCACAAAAAACAAAGTGGCGGCGCCGGCCAGTTTGGCGAGGTTTTTTTGCGCATCGAACCTTTGGCCCGCGGCGCCGGCATCGAGTTTGTCGATCAGGTCAAGGGCGGCACCATTCCCGGCCAGTACCTGCCGGCGGTGGAGAAAGGTGTGCGCCAGGCGCTGGAAAGCGGCGTGATTGCGGGTTTTCCGGTGCGGGATGTGCGGGTGGTGGTCTATGACGGCAAGTACCACAGCGTGGACAGCAAGGACATCGCGTTTGCGACGGCCGGACGCAAGGCGGTGATCGAAGCCGTGCGTGCCGCCGTGCCCATCGTGCTGGAGCCCATCGTCAATGTCGAGATCACCGCGCCCGAGGCCAATATGGGCGACATCACCGGCGACCTGTCGGCGCGCCGCGGCCAGGTCAGCGGCACACGCGGGCTGCAACTGGGGATTTTGGCGGTGTTGGGCCAGGTGCCGCTGTCGGAGTTGAGCAGCTACCAGTCACGGCTCAATGCGCTGACTGGCGGGCAGGGCCGTTACACCTTGGCCTTCAGCCACTACGAGGCCGTGCCGCCACCGGTGCAGCAGCAACTGGCCGGTCAGTTCAAGGTGCGTGACGAGGATTGAGCTGTTAGAAACAAGCCCATATCTGGTCGGCCAGGGTCAGCAGGAAGTCGGGCCGGGTGTAGAGCGCAAACACGCCCAGCACGGCCGCCAAGGCCAGCGTGTACAGCGCGATTTTGCGGGCCATCATTTCAGGCACCTTGCAATTGGCCAGTCCGGGGTCGCTGGATCGCGGTTTCACGCACCGGCAGGTTGACCAGCGCCGCAAACACGCCCAGGCCGATGGCGATGTACCAGACGATGTCGTAACTGCCGGTACGGTCGTACAGGTAGCCGCCCAGCCAGACGCCCAGGAAGGAGCCGATCTGGTGGCTGAAAAACACAAAACCGCTGAGCATGGACAAATGTTGGATGCCGAAAATCTGCGCCACCACCGCGTTGGTCGGTGGAATCGTGGACAGCCACAACAGCCCCATCAGGCTGGCAAAAATATAGACGCTGGTCGGGCTCAGCGGTGCCGCCAGGAACACCGCAATCACCACGGCCCGGGCGAAATAAATAAAGGCCAGGATTTTTCGTTTGGCCAGCCGTTGGCCCAGGGTGCCGGCCGCGTAGGTGCCAAACACATTGAACAGGCCGATCAGGGCCAGCGCGTAACTCGCCACTTGCGGCGACAGCCCTTTGTCGCGCAAGTAGCTGGGCATGTGCACACCGATAAACACGACCTGGAAACCACACACAAAATAACCGGCCATCAGCAACTGGAAGCTCGGGTACTTGAAGGCCTCCTTCAAGGCTTGCAGAATGGTTTGTTCACGCGCGGACGCCTGGCCGGCACCGAAACGGGTCTCGCGCAGGCCCAAGGCCAGCGGCATGATCAGCAAAACCGCGCCGCTGAGCACCAGCAGCGCTTCTTTCCAGCCCAGGCCGCTGATCAGAAAACCTTCCACCGGCACCATCAGGAACTGCCCGAAGGAGCCGGCCGCCGCCGCCACGCCCATGGCCCAGGAACGTTTTTCGGCCGGGATGTTGCGGCCAATCACGCCGTAAATCACGGCATAGGTGGTGCCCGCCTGGGCCGCACCAATCAGGATGCCCGTGGTCAGCGTGAACAGCAGCCCGCTGGTGGACAGCGCCATGCCCACCAATCCCAGCGCATACAAAACGGCACCGCCCATGATCACGCGGGCCGCGCCAAAACGGTCGGCCAGCATGCCGGCAAAAATGCCGAACACGCCCCAGGACAGGTTTTGCACGGCAAGCGCCAGCGCAAAGGTCTGGCGTGTCCAGCCCTGCTCTTGGGTGATGGGCAGCAGCCACAGGCCGAAGCCGTGGCGTATGCCCATGGACAGGGTGACAATGGCGGCGCCGCAGATCAACACCTGCAGCATGGATAGGTTTCGACTCGAAGAATGCATGCGGTGAATGTACCCAAACACGCGTGTTTCTGCTTTTCAAAATGTTCAGCGCATTGATGCGTGCCAGGCATGAATGCCGGCGCAGCTCGAAAGGCTGTATATTTATCCAGCTTTAGAATCATCCAGGTCTACAATCCACCCTCCCATGGCGACCAAACTACCCAACGAATATTCCGAAGGCTCGATCCGCGTGCTCAAAGGCCTGGAGCCTGTCAAGCAGCGCCCGGGCATGTACACCCGCACCGACAACCCGCTGCACATCATCCAGGAAGTGCTGGACAACTCGGCCGACGAGGCGCTGGCCGGTCACGGCAAGAAGATCAAGGTCACCTTGCACAGCGACGGCTCGGTCAGCATCGAAGACGATGGCCGCGGCATTCCCTACGGCCTGCATCCGGAGGAAAACGCCCCAGTGATCGAGCTGGTGTTCACCCAGTTACATGCCGGCGGCAAGTTCGACAAGGGCAAGGGCGGCGCCTACAGCTTTTCCGGCGGCCTGCACGGTGTCGGTGTCAGCGTGACCAATGCCTTGTCCAAGCGCCTGGAAGCCACCTCCTACCGCGACGGCATGGTCGCCTCCCTGGTGTTTTCGGGCGGCGATGTGACCGAGGCTTTGCAACTGCGCAAGGCCGGCGAAGGTGACCGCAAGTCGGGCACCACGGTGCGGGCCTGGCCGGACGCCAAATATTTTGAAAGTTCGGCCCTGCCCATGGCCGAACTCACCCATCTGCTGCGCAGCAAGGCCGTGCTGATGCCCGGCGTCACCGTGACGCTGGTGGTGGAAAAAACCAAGGAAGTGCAGACCTGGATTTACAAGGGCGGCCTGCGCGACTACCTGATGCAGACCCTGAGCGCCGATCCGGTGATCCCGCTGTTCGAGGGCGAAGGTTTTGCCGACGCCGCGCACGACAGTTTTGCCGAAGGCGAGGGTGCGCAGTGGTGTTTGGCCTTCACCGAAGACGGCCAGCCGGTGCGTGAAAGTTATGTCAACCTGATTCCGACCAGCGCCGGTGGCACGCATGAAAGCGGCCTGCGCGACGGCGTGTTTCAGGCCGTTAAGAGTTTCATCGAGCTGCATTCGCTGCTGCCCAAAGGTGTCAAGCTGCTGCCCGAGGACGTGTTTGCGCGTGCCAGTTATGTGCTTTCGGCCAAGGTGCTGGACCCGCAGTTCCAGGGCCAGATCAAGGAACGCCTGAACTCGCGTGATGCGGTGCGCCTGGTCTCCAGCTTTGTGCGGCCCACGCTGGAAGTCTGGCTCAACCACCATGTCGACTACGGCAAAAAGCTGGCCGAACTGGCCATCAAGGCCGCCCAGACGCGGCAAAAGGCCGGCCAGAAAGTTGAAAAACGCAAAGGTTCGGGCGTGGCTGTGTTGCCGGGCAAACTCACCGACTGCGAAAGCAAGGACCTGGCGCACAACGAGATGTTCTTGGTCGAGGGCGACTCCGCCGGCGGCAGCGCCAAGATGGGCCGCGACAAGGAAAGCCAGGCCATTCTGCCGCTGCGCGGCAAGGTGCTCAACACCTGGGAGGTCGAGCGCGACCGGCTGTTTGCCAACAACGAGATCCATGACATTTCGGTGGCCATCGGTGTCGACCCGCACGGCCCCAACGACTCCCCGGACCTCTCCGGCCTGCGTTACGGCAAGATTTGCATCCTCAGCGATGCCGACGTGGACGGCTCACACATCCAGGTCTTGCTGCTGACCCTGTTTTTCCGGCATTTCCCCAAACTGATAGAAACCGGCCATGTGTTTGTGGCTCGGCCGCCCTTGTACCGGGTGGATGCGCCGGCGCGCGGCAAGAAGCCGGCGTCCAAGGCTTATGCGCTGGACGAAGGCGAGTTGAACGCCATTCTGGACAAGCTGCGCAAGGAAGGCGTGCGTGAAGGCGCCTGGGCCATCAGCCGCTTCAAAGGCCTGGGTGAGATGAACGCGGAGCAACTCTGGGAAACCACCTTGAACCCCGACACCCGGCGTCTGCTGCCGGTGCAACTGGGCAATATGGACTTTGCACAGACCGAAAGCCTGGTCACCAAACTGATGGGCAAGGGCGAAGCCGCGGCACGCCGCGAGCTCATGGAACTTCACGGCGATGCTGTGGAGATCGATATCTGAAAAACACCATGTTTCAGCCCGGATATCGCGCCGCATGACCAGGTTTATGCGTCAAAAGTGGCTCCAGCCCTTATGGGACGGGCGCAAGCAGCTATCGTTTTTGATAGCCGCTGCCGCCTTGCTGCTGACTGGCGCACCGGCCCGGGCCGATGTCTGGGGTTATGTGGATCAGGCCGGCGTGGCGCATTTTTCAGCCGAGCGGCTGGATGAGCGTTACCAGCTGTTTTTCCGTGGCGGCGAAAGTTTTGACACCAACCGGGGCGCTGGCGCACCGGGCAAAGGCATGCCGGGCGCACCGCCCAAGCTGCTGGCTTTTTTCGATGTGTCGCCCAATTACAAGGCGGTCCGGCATTTGCTGCGCGAAGCCTCGGTCACACACAACATCGACTACGCCTTGTTGCAGGCGCTGATCGCCACCGAGTCCGGCTTCAACACCTATGCCGTATCGCCCAAAGGCGCGGTCGGCCTGATGCAGCTGATGCCGCCCACGGCCCAGCGTTATGGTGTGCGGGCCGAAAAAAACGCGACCATAGAGAAAAAACTGACCGACCCGAAAACCAATATTCGCGCCGGTGCACGTTATCTGCGCGACCTGATCGATTTGTTTCCCGGCCAGCTGGAGCTGGCGATCGCGGCCTACAACGCCGGTGAAGGCGCGGTGCAGCGGGCCGGCAACAAAATCCCCAATTACGCCGAAACCCAGAATTACGTCAAAACCGTGATGCAGCTTTACGGCCACCTCCAGCCGCCGCCCCTGCTGGCGGACGCACGCCGCGGGCGCGTCCGGCTGGAAATGATGGGCGGCGCCAGCGGGCGCGGCAACCAGGTCCCCACCTTGGGGGTCCAGACACCCGCAGTCCCTGAGTTCCAGGTCGAGCGTGAATAAATTCCTGCGGATGCGCCCTGTTTTTACACCCCTTATTTTTGTAGTTTGAACCCCGATGGACGATCTTTTTACACCGCCTCCGCCTGCCAGCCCTGAATTGCCCGACCAGGAGTCGCTGGCCGCTTACGCCCAGCGCGCCTACCTTGAATATGCGCTCAGCGTGGTCAAGGGCCGGGCCTTGCCCGATGTCTGTGACGGCCAGAAACCGGTGCAGCGGCGCATCATGTACAGCATGGCGCGCATGGGCCTGGGTTTCTCAGGCGCCAACGGTGCCAAGCCGGTCAAAAGCGCCCGTGTGGTGGGTGACGTGCTGGGTAAATACCATCCGCACGGCGACCAGGCCGCGTATGACGCGATGGTGCGTATGGCCCAGGACTTTTCCCAGCGTTACCCGCTGATTGACGGGCAGGGCAATTTCGGATCACGCGATGGCGATGGCGCCGCGGCGATGCGCTACACCGAAGCACGCTTGTCGAAAATCACGACCCTGCTGCTCGACGAGCTCGACGAAGGCACGGTCGACTTTGTCGCGAATTACGACGGCTCCTTTGAAGAGCCGCGCCAGTTGCCGGCGCGTTTGCCCTTCACCCTGCTCAATGGCGCGAGCGGTATTGCCGTGGGCCTGGCCACCGAAATCCCCAGCCACAACCTGCGCGAAGTGGCCGACGCCTGCGTGGCGCTGATCAAGACGCCCAAGCTCAGCGACGACGAGTTGTACGGCCTGATTGCCGGTCCCGACTACCCGGGCGGCGGCCAGATCATCTCCAGCGCGGCCGAGATCGCCGCGGCTTACAGCACCGGGCGCGGCTCGCTCAAGGTGCGCGCGCGCTGGAAGATCGAAGACCTCGCACGCGGCCAGTGGCAACTGGTGGTGCAGGAATTGCCGCCAGGTGTCAGCACCCAGCGTGTGCTGGAAGAAATCGAGGAAATCACCAACCCGAAAATCAAGACAGGTAAAAAAGCCTTGAGCCTGGACCAGGTGCAGCTCAAACAAACGGTCTTGTCCGTGCTCGACGTGGTGCGCGACGAATCGAGCAAGGACGCCGCCGTGCGCCTGGTGTTCGAGCCCAAAACCAGCCGCATCGAGCAGTCCGAACTCATCACCACCTTGCTGGCGCACACCAGCCTGGAAAGTTCGTCCAGCATCAACCTGACCATGGTCGGGCTGGACGGCCGGCCGACGCAGAAAAACCTGCGGCAGATGCTCAACGAGTGGATCAGCTTTCGCCAGACCACGATAGAGCGGCGCTCGCAGCACCGCCTGGACAAGGTGCTGGACCGCATCCACATCCTCGAAGGCCGGCAACTGGTGTTGCTCAACATCGATGAAGTGATTGCCATCATTCGCCAGGCCGAAGAGCCCAAGGTCGCGCTGATTGCGCGGTTTAATCTCAGCGACCGCCAGGCCGAAGACATTCTCGAAATCCGCCTGCGCCAGCTTGCACGCCTGGAGGCCATCAAGATCGAGCAGGAGCTGAAAAACCTGCGCGAAGAGCAGGGCAAGCTCGAAGAAATCCTCGGCAGCCCGGCCGCCTTGCGCCGCCTGATGATCAAGGAAATCGAAGCCGACGCCAAACAGTTTGCCGATCCGCGCCGCACCCTGATCCAGGCCGAGAAAAAAGCCGTGCTCGAAGTCAAAGTGCTGGACGAACCGGTGACCGTGGTGGTTAGCGCCAAAGGCTGGGTGCGTGCGCGCACCGGCCATGGCCACGACGCGGCCAGCTTCGCCTTCAAGTCGGGTGACGGCTTGTACGGCACCTTTGAATGCCGCACGGTGGACAGCCTGCTGGTGTTCGGCACGGCAGCCAAAGGCACGGGCCGCGTGTATTCGATCCCGGTCGCCATGTTGCCGGGCGCACGCGGCGATGGGCAGCCGGTCACGACCTTGATCGAACTCGAATCCGGCACCCAACCCGCGCATTATTTTGCCGGGCCATCAACGGCCACCTTGCTGCTCAGCGGCAGCGGTGGTTACGGTTTCCTGGCGACGGTCGACAACATGACCTCGCGGCTCAAGGCCGGCAAGGCCTTCATCAGTTGCGGCGAAGGCGAAACGATTTGCAAACCTTCCCATGTCTCTGGCAGCAGCGGATCGCTGCCACTGAATCCTGCGACCCATGTGGCTTGCGCGTCCACCGGCGGCCGCATCCTGACCTTTGAAATCAGCGAACTCAAGACGCAGGCCGCAGGCGGCCGCGGCCTGATGCTGATCGACCTGGACGCCAAGGACACCTTGGCCGGCGCCGCAGCCTACACCCGCAGCGTGAAAATCGAAGGCATTGGCCGCGGCGGCAAGGTTCGCGAAGAAACCCTGGAGATACGCAGCCTGAACAACGCCCGGGCGGCACGTGCGCGCAAAGGCAAAGCGGCGGATCTGGGCTTTAAACCGGGGTCTATCACCCGGGTGGAGTAAAGTTTTTTCGCTATTTATTTGATAGCTGCTTGCGCTTATGGGGATTGGGCTGGAGGCTGATTTCTTATAAATTTTCGTGAGATCAGCCTGCCGACGCATCGCTGGCTCCGAATACATGACCGGCATCACGCTGCGTTTGCGGCTTGCCTTTGACAGTAGGCCTGACTCCCCACTCCCACCCCTAACCCCTCCCTCGCCCCGCTGGGCGATGGAGGGGGACTTCATTTGGCTATGTGTGTTGCGCTCGCGTGCATGAATGGCAGTCTCTTGGAAATATCCGACAAGGACGCGCTTGCGCGTCCTTGTCTCCCCGCATCCGTTTCCGATCCTGCCCCCACCCCTTCTGTCTGCGCCGAGGAGCGCAGGGCCAGTCGGATCAGGGCGAGCGATTGTCTGAGCGTAGCGAGTTCGAGCTCGACCCCGACTGGACCGAGCACCGCAGGTTGCCCGGAGCGAAGCGCAGGGACGCAGACAGTGGGGTCGCCTTTTCTTTGCTTACTTATCTTTTGGCGAAGCAAAAGAAAGTAAGTCGGCCGCCGGGCCGAGACCCGGCTTGCTTGAAGCAACGGCACAAGTCATGCTGGCACGGCTCCCAACAGGCTTAGCCGCACAGCAAGAGAAGTTCGCCTAAACCGAAGCCCAGAACACTGCAAACCAGTCTTCAGGATCCGTCCAATAACTGATCCGCGTAAACCCCGCACGCCGCAGTAAAGCCGACATGGACGCCACCGTGTATTTGTAAGAGCTTTCGGTGTGTATCCGCTCACCGCCCCGAAATACCCGTTCACCCCCCGGCCATCGCACGGTCAGGTTGCGCTGCGCCTGCAAGTGCATTTCTATGCGTGATTCGGCTTCGTTGAAAAGGGCGAGATGGCGCCATTGGCGCACATCAAAATCAGCGCCCAGCAGGGTATTGACATGGCGCAGCAGGTTTTTGTTAAAGGCCGCGGTCACGCCCAGCGCATCGTCATAGGCGGCTTCCAGCGTGGCTTTGTCCTTGACCAGGTCTATGCCTAACAACAGGCCGCGGGCTTGCCCCTGGGCCGGGTCGGCAATGTGTTGCAGAAAAGCCAGCGCCTGTTCGGTTGAAAAATTGCCCAGGCTGGAGCCGGGGTAAAAAAACACGCGGTCGCGTTGTTGCACCTCGGGCGGCAAGACCAGGCCGGCTGAAAAATCCATGCCGACACCAATGATGTCCAGCGCCGGGAAACTGCTTTGCAGTTGCTCCGCCGCATCCCGCAGAAAGTCCACCGAAATATCCACCGGCACATATTGCCGCGGCTGCAGGTGCGGGATCAGGCGACTGGCCTTGGCGCAGTTGCCGGCGCCCAGGTCGATCAGGCAGGGGTGGGTGATGCCGGCCTCGGCCAGCGCCCCGGCGATCTGGGTATGGGCCGCTTCAAAAATGCCGGCTTCGGTGCGTGTCGGGTAATACTCGTCCAGGCGGGTGATGGCCTCGAACAGCTTGGAGCCCAGCGCGTTGTAGAAATATTTGGGCGAGACACTGGCGGCCGCCGCGCTCAGGCCCTCGGCCAGCTCGCGCACCGCGCTTTGCGCCTGTCCCTGCGAGGATTGGCTGTAGCGGTTGATGAACTGCGGGGAGGCCGGTGGCAGGGCCAGGGCTGGGAGTTTGAGCGCTAGGTTCAAAATAATTGTTGTTCGTGGGCTAGCTGAGATTTAAAAGCAATCGGGCCCCCACCTTTGTAGGACTGTTTCGCTTTGCGTGCAAGCGGGTGACTGCGGGTTGATGGCCGGGAGGCCCTGTGCGAGGACTTGGTACTGGCTTCCTGATAACCTTGTTCACCAGCATGAAACCGTTCTTACATTCCCAACAACTTAGGCGCCAATTTTTACAAATGACGCTGCTGGCGGCCGGCAGCTCTCTGCTGGGGCGCCATGCCCTGGCCGCCGACGACGTGGCGTACACGGTCTCGCCCTGGCAAGGTGTCACGCCGGCTTTCCAGGCGGTGGACACCACGGGCAAAACCTGGCGCCTGGCCGACCTGAAAGGCCGCGCGGTCCTGATCAATTTCTGGGCCAGCTGGTGTGAACCTTGCCGTGCCGAGATGCCCACCTTGCAGCAGATCGCCGATCTTTATGGCCCCGACAAGCTGCTGGTGCTGGCCCTCAACTTCAAGGAACACCCGACACGCGCCATGCAGTTTGCGGCGAGCACAGGTCTGAATCTGCCGGTGCTGCTGGACCCGCAGGGCCAGAATGCACGCGCCTGGGGCGTCAAGGTGTTTCCCACAACCTTGCTGATAGACCGCCAGGGTCGGCCGCGCCAGCGTGTGCAGGGCGAGATGGACTGGACCGGTCCGCGGGCTACGCAGCTGATTGAAACCTTGCTAAAAAGCTAGAGGCAGCGCCCCGGGTTTTATTGCAGCGGCAACACCAGATCCGTGGTCCCGGGATGAACCCAGCGCGAAAATTCGCGGGTGGTGTCCATGCAGCCGCCGTCTTGGTAAACCCCGCGCGGTTCGCGGTAACGCTGCATCAAGCGCAGGATGCGTTCAACCTCCGCCGCATTCTGCTGCGTGGCCGCCACCAGCGCCTCCACAATGTCTTCGTCGATACGTTCGTTCCCCTGTGCATCCCGATACAAGGCATGGCGCCAGTGGTAAATCTCCAGGCACTTGTCGCTCAGCGTGTAGGGCTTGTGGCGTTTCCAGAAATTGCTGAACAGGCCGCCGCCCAGGTAGATCACCCAGGAGCCTTCGTAACCCGAGGCCTCTGACGAGGCGGCATCGGGATTGCGAAACCAGATTCTGTCGCCGGGCACAAAATAACGCGGCGGCAGGGGTTGCTCCATGGAGCCCTGCTCGCGCAAAAAAACCTCGTGAAATTCGCCCGACATGATGGGCCGCTCGGTCCAGAGTTGCTGCAGTTGTCTGAACAACACGGGGTTGCAATGCACCAGTTCTTCCGCAATACCCAGCAGCATCACGTATTCGGTGGCGCGGTAACAGGAGAAGGCATACAGCGCGCCCGACACCTCGGGCTGGGTCGCCTTGGCCAGGGCTGACAGCAGCGGCACGCCGGGCAGGATCACAAAACCGCAGTCTTCCTTGTAGGTCCAGCAGTCTTCCGGCCGTTCCGCCTGGCTGGTGTGAAAGGCCAAGGTGGTTTTGCGGGCCGCCTGCACGATGTTGTGCCGGATACGCACGGCCGACACCAGTTCGGCGAGGCCGGGAAAGGCCACTACCACCGGCCCCATCAACAAGGCCAGCACGATTTCACGCGTCAGGTCAGCCGGCCGGTGTTCGGTGTCGAGTTGCAGCCTTTGGCTCAGGCCCAGGGTGTTTTGCCCCGGCGCCCAGGCGGCGGTCTGAATCGCGCTCAAGCTGAACTGCATATAGGGGCCGGCCTCATCCATGCCCTGACGGCCGACGACCCAAGGCGCCAGATCCGTCGCGTCCAGTTGCGTCAGCAGCACCTGCTGCGTGGCCGCCAAGTTCTGGTCCGCGCCTCCCCGAAGCAGGACCCCGCCCAACGGCCCTGTTGTGATGTCCCATGCGTCCATGCGCGCTCTTGCCTCCCGCGTTATCTCATCGTTGTTGTAGGCCGCTCTGGCCGTGTCATCGGCGGCGGCTGCGAGATAAATATAACCCAGCCTTTTCTAGGGATTTACCCGTCCATGTGGGAGCGGAAGAGGTGCTGGCCGGGCGGTGCTGCCAAGGGAAAACGACGATAATTGCGCCCTCGGCCCAGGGCTTTTCCCTGGGCCGCACGGACACCCCGGCGCACCTTGTCATGCCCGGTCACGTCGCCCCACCACCACCCGGAGTTCTCTTGATGACCACCGTACGCCGCACTTTCCTGAAAAATACCGCTGCAGCCGCCATGGCTGCTGCATTTCCTGCTATCAATTTTGCACAGACCCCAACGCGCGGCAACTTTGCACCGCAAAGCGGCGCCTGGCGCACCTTCGAGGTGACGACCCGTGTCGACATCATCAAGCCGCAGGGCGTGACCAGGGTCTGGTTGCCGATTCCCTCGGTCAACAGCGACTACCAGCGTTCGCAGGGCAACAGCTTCACCAGCAATGGCAAAACCGACCTGACCGACGACGGTGTGGACGGCGCCAAAATGTTGTACGCCGAGTTCGCCGCCGGCCAGGCCCAGCCCTTTGTCGAGTTGACCAGCAAGGTGCAGACCCAGGGCCGCGCCATCGACTGGGCGCAGAAAACCGCGGTGCGTGAAGACGCGGACACCTTGCGTTATTTCACCCGCCCGACCAAATTTTTGCCGACCGACGGCATCGTGCGCACCACGGCCCAGCAGGCGATTCGCGGCGCCAAAACCGACGTTGAAAAAACCCAGAAACTCTACGACTGGATTGTGGCCAACACCTACCGCGACCCCAAGGTGCGCGGTTGCGGCGAAGGCGACATCAAGACCATGCTGGAGACCGGCAACCTGGGTGGCAAATGCGCCGACCTGAACGCCTTGTTTGTTGGCCTGTGCCGCTCGGTCGGCATTCCGGCGCGCGACGTTTACGGCATCCGCCTCGTGCCTTCGGCATTTGGCTACAAGGAATTGAGCGGCAACCCGGCCAGCCTCAAGGGCGCGCAACATTGCCGCTCCGAAGTGTTCCTCAAGGGTTATGGTTGGGTGGCGATGGACCCGGCCGACGTGGCCAAGGTCATGCGCCTGGAAACCGCCGACTGGATCAAAAACACCACCAACCCGGTGGTCGCGCCTGTCAACAAGGCTTTGTTCGGCGGCTGGGAAGGCAACTGGATGGGTTACAACACCGCACACGATATCGCGCTGCCCAACTCAAACCAGGAAAAGCTAGGCTTCTTCATGTACCCGGTGGCCGAAAATGCGGCAGAGCGTTTTGATTCCTACGCCCCTGATGATTTCAAGTACCAGATCACGGCCAAAGAGATCTGAGCCCCCACGCTTGCTCACTGCGTGTAGCCGCTGCCCCACTAGGGGGCCGCTGCGCCTGCGGACTGGCAAAGCCAGATCCGCGGCCCCGGCTTGAATAGATACGGCCCGGCAAACGGTGTTGCTCAAGGCAACTCCAACTGGCGCTTGCTGCTGAACTGCCGGCGCTTGCCGGTGAAGGGGTCCTCAAACTCAATGCTCTGCGCCAGCAACTGCAGCGGGTAGCGGTAATCGTCGTCGGGTGTCGGGTCCAGCGGTGGGTAGACGCGGTCGTTGACGATGGGCAGGCCTAACGCGTACATGTGTACCCGCAACTGGTGTTTTTTGCCCGTCACCGGACTCAGGCCGTAACGCGCCAGCGGCTCGCTGACTTCCAGCACCTTGATATGGGTTTCGCTGTTGGGCAGGCCAGGCACTTCGGCCTGGCGAAAAAAGGGTTGGCCTTCGACGATGCGGCTGCGGCTGATACGCGGAAACGTCAGATCGGCGCGCCAGGGCGCGATGGCTTCATAGGCCTTGTCGACCTCGCGCTGCCGGAACAAGTCCTGGTAAGCGGCGCGCTCCTGCGGCTGCACCGAAAACAACACCACGCCGGCGGTCTCCCGGTCAATCCGGTGGATGGGGCTCAGACCGTCCAGGCCCAGCCGGTTTTTCAGGCGCACCAGCAGGGTTTCCTGCAGGTAGTGGCCCGAGGGGGTGACCGGCAGAAAATGTGGCTTGTCGACCGCCACCAGGTGTTCGTCCTGGAACAGCAGTTCTTCCTCAAACGGGATGCGGGTTTCGGGCGGCAGGGCGCGGTAGTAATACAGCCGCATGTGGCCCCGGTAAGGACGCTCCGGCGTGACGGGTTGGCCGAACTCGTCCATCACCTCGCCGCCGGCCATACGTGCCAGCCAGACCGCACGCGAAATCGCCGGAAAACGTTCTACCAGGAACTCGGTCAAGGTGGGCCAGTCGCCGCCGGGCAGGCTGACACAACTGGGGCTCACACCTGCGCGGATAGGCAGGCCGCCGAGCGCGAGCCGTTCTTTCACACGCGTTCGAAGACCAGGTCCCAGACGCCGTGCCCGAGCTTGATGCCGCGGTTCTCGAACTTGGTCAGTGGGCGGTAGTGGGGCTTGGCGGCGTAGCCGTCACTGGATACGTCGGCGGTGTTTTTCAGCAGGGGCTGCGCGCTCAGGACTTCCAGAATCTGCTCGGCATAAGGCTGCCAGTCGGTGGCGCAATGCAGGTAGCCACCGGGTTTGATGCGGGTGGCCAGTTGCGCAATCAGCGGCGGCTGGATCAGGCGGCGCTTGTTGTGTTTTTTCTTGTGCCAGGGGTCGGGGAAAAAGATGTGCACGCCGTCCAGGCTGTGCAGCGGCAACATGTGCTCCAGCACTTCCACCGCGTCGTGTTGCAGGATGCGGATATTGCTCAGGTTCTGCTCGGCGATGCGTTTGAGCAGCGCGCCCACGCCCGGGGTGTGGACTTCGCAGCAGAGAAAATTTTTCTCCGGCATCAGCGCCGCAATGTGCGCCGTGGCCTCGCCCATGCCAAAACCGATTTCAAGAATGACAGGCGCGGAGCGGCCGTAGGTCGCCGCAAAATCAATCGCGCCTGGCGTGTAGGGCAGCAGGTATGTCGGACCCACATCCTCAAAGGCCTTGGCCTGGCCGAGCGTGGTGCGGCCGGTGCGGCGTACAAAGCTGCGGATGGTGCGGTGGTGGGCGGTATCCGGCGCGGGGGCGGCCGGGTCGCTGGGGGGAGTAGTTTCAGTCACAGCCGTGATTTTACGGGTGAGCAGTTTCCGTACGCCCGTGAAGGGCTGCCCACTGCGGCACGGCCTGGGCCAGCCAGTCGGCAACGCTGCCGGCGGCGGCCACCTGCAGGCCCAGCACCAGGCCGGCGGCGGCCAGGCTGGCCAAGGGTTGGTCGGTGTTGAGGGGTTGGGCGCCGTTCTGTTTGGACAACTTTTCACCGTTGGCGCCGCGTACCAGCGGCACATGCAGGTAACGCGGCGTGGGCAAACCCAGCGCGCCTTGCAGCAGGATCTGGCGGGCGGTGTTGTCGGCCAGGTCTTCGCCGCGCACCACGTCGCTGATGCCTTGCGCGCCGTCATCCACCACCACGGCCAGCTGGTAAGCCCACAAGCCGTCCGCGCGTTTGAGCACGAAGTCGCCCACCGCTTGCGCGACGTTTTGTTGCTGCGCGCCCAGGCGGCGGTCATGCCAGATCATGTTTGAATTTGCTATCAAATCCGTAGCTGTATGCGCCCGTCCTGTCTGGGCGACAGGCCTATTTTCCTTAAGAATTTCGGTCAGCAAGCGCCAGGCCCGTGCGGGGCGGCCCTGCAAGCCTTGGCGGCAGGTGCCGGGGTAGACCAGCTCGGCATGGCGCGAACGGGTTTGTCCGCTGGCAGCGAGTGCCAACGCGATGTCCTGCCGGGTGCAGCCGCAGGGATAGGCAAGTTGCCCGGCGATCAAGGCATCGAGAGCCGTTTGGTACAAGGCGTTGCGCTGCGACTGGTACAGCGGCGGCGCGTCGGGCTGCAGGCCGCAGGCGGCCAGTTGTTGCAGGATGAGCGCATCAGCGCCGGGCACGCAGCGCGGCGTGTCCACGTCTTCGATACGCACCAGCCAGGTGCCGCCATGGGCGCGGGCGTCCAGCCAGCTGGCGAGCGCAGCGACCAGCGAGCCCGCATGCAAGGGACCCGTGGGTGAGGGCGCGAATCGGCCGATGTATGTGGCCCCCACGCTTGTCGCTTCGCGTACTACGCTGCCCCCCGAGGGGGCGCTGCGCCTGCGGCCCGGCGAAGCCGGTTCCGCGGCCCCTGCTGGTGAAGAGCCAGTCCCCCCGCTTGTCACTTCATTTACCCGTTCGTCCTGAGCCTGTCGAAGGATGCTCGCCAGCCGGGCTAGCAGATGTTCAGGGCCATTTCCAAGCCGGAAAGAAAACCGTCTTCCACCCGGTGGCCCAGACACCAGTCGCCGCAGCTGCCTATGCGCGATTTGGCGTCCCACAAATGCGACTTGCCCAGGGTCTGGGTGGTTTGGGCATGGCGCCAGCGGTGCACCGCGGCGTGGTGCGGCTGGGCGCGTATGCCGGTGACTTCGGTGAAGGCCTTGAGCAACTTGGCTTTGACACGTTCGGCGTCGTCCTCCAGGTGGCGCTCGGACCACTCGGGGCTGGCCTGCACCGTCCAGCGTTCGATGGGGCTGCGTCCGGGCTTGGAGGATTCCCGCGCCAGCCAGGCGATGCGGTGATGGGTGCTGCGGGCGGCGTTCCACTGCGGGCCCAGGTGCGGCAGTGTGGGCTGCAGCGCTTGTGGAAAGGCCAGCATCAGGGTCCAGCAAGGGGCGATGCCGACGTCGCTGAGGGCCGGCATCAGGGGCTGGCCCTGCTGCGAGTTCAGCAGCAAGGCATGGGCCTGCGGCGAGGGCACGGCCATCACCACGGCGTCGAAACCGGAGTACACGCGGCTGCGTGCGCCCGGGCCGTCGGTCTGCAGTTGCCAGAGTTCGGGATGCAGCTTGTCGGCTTCCATGCGGATCACCTGGGTTTCCAGGGTCAGGGCACCGCTGGCGGCCAGCGGCTGGGCCCAGTGTTTGACCAGCGCATTCATGCCCGGTGTGGCGACCCAATGGGCTTCCTTGGATGGCAGCGAGGACGCCACCACGCGGCCGGCTTCGTCCAGAATACGCACGGTGTTGGCGCTCCAGGGCCGGACCAGGCCGGGGGTCGTGGCCAGCGCTTTTTCGAAGCGTGCATCACGCACCGTGAAATACTGGGTGCCGTGGTCAAAATCGCCAAAATTGGTGTGGTGTGTGGCCATGCGACCGCCGGGACCGGCGTTTTGTTCAAACACCGTCACGCGGTGGCCGGCCTGCACCAGCGTGCGTGCGCAGGCCACACCCGCAATGCCCGCACCCACCACGGCATAGTGCCGCGGCGCCGCTCGCCTGGCCGGGGATGCCGCTGCGGCCCGCTTCGCGGCCGGCGCCGAAGCGCTTTTGGAGGGTTTCTTGGCGGGTTTTGATTTTGCGGTCATGTCTGCACTCTACACGTTGTGATGGCGCTCCAGCAATGCCAAGCGTGTTTGCGGTCGGGACAGTTGCTCCAGCCACCAGCTCAGCGCGCGGCCGTTTTGCGGCGGCCGGCTCGGCTCGGTAGCGGTTTTTCCGCTTTTTTTGGCGGGTGTCGCCACTGCACTGCTGTGACCGCGCCAGGCGTAACTCATGGAAACCACACGGCGCGGTCGGTCCACCAGCTTGACCACCAGACGGCCGGTATCGATGTAAGGGCGCGCCAGGTAGTCGGGCAAAAAACCACAGCCCAGGCCACGCAACTGGGCTTCCAGCTTGTATTGCATGGTCGGAACCGTCAGCACATCCTGGCCGCCCAGCAAACCGATGCTGATGCCGCTGCCGCGCAGGGTGGTATCGGCCACGGCCACCGCCCGGTGTTGCTGCAACTGCGCGTCACTGATGCTGCCGCTGATCTTGGCCAGCGGGTGGTGTGGCGCCACCACAAACACAAAAGGCACATCGCCCATGGGCTGGTTCAGGATGCCGCTGGACTGGGTGACTTCCACCACACAGCCGATGGCCAGGTCGGCCTGGCCCAGCACCAGGGTTTCCCAGGTGCCGGACAGCGTTTCGGCGCGTATACGCAGCCGGGTCGGCGGGTTCAGGGCATAAAAAGCCTCGCACAATTCAAACAGCGCGGTGCTGGAGATCAGGCCGTCGGCGGTGATGGTGAGTTGCGGCTCCCAGCCGGTGGCGACCCGTTTCACGCGATGCGCCACGGCGTCGAGTTCGATCAGCAGGCGATTGCCTTCACGCAGCAATTCGTGGCCGGCTTCGGTCAACCGGGCCTGGCGCGAGGAGCGGTCAAACAGCAACACGTCCAGCGCGTCCTCGACTTGCCGCACACGGTAGGTCAGCGCGCTGGGCACCACACCGAGTTCGCGTGCGGCCGCGGCCAGACTGCCGGTGCGGTGCACGGTTTCAATCAGGCGAAGCGCTTCGGGGGTCAGGACATCACGGCCGCTGTGCATGGTAGTTATTCAAATAATTTGAATGATGCCATCAATTGGCAACAAGTATCAACCGGGTCAGAAGACCTACATTGGAGTCATTGAAGCAGCATTTCATTCCCGAAAGGACAGAACCATGTTGACATTGCGAACTTCCGCCGAACGCGGTTATGCCGACCACGGCTGGCTCAAGTCTTACCACTCGTTTTCGTTTGCCGGTTACCACGACCCGGCCCACATGGGTTTTGGCAATCTGCGTGTCATCAACGAAGACCGCATTGCCCCGGGCACCGGTTTTGGCACCCATGGCCACCGGGACATGGAGATCATCAGCTATGTGTTGAGCGGCGCGATCGGGCACCAGGACAGCATAGGCAACGGCGCCTCCATTCCGCCCGGCGACGTGCAACGCATGAGCGCCGGCACCGGCATCCAGCACAGCGAGTTCAACCACGCCAAAGATGAAACCACACATTTCCTGCAAATCTGGATCGAGCCCAACGTCGAGGGCATACGGCCCGGCTACGAGCAAAAAACATTTGAGGCCAGTGAAAAACGCGGCAAGCTGCGGCTGGTCGCCTCTAACGATGGCGCTGAGGGCTCGGTGACCGTGCATGCGGATGCCAAGTTGTATGCCGGTTTGTTTGACGGCCAGGAGGCCGCCGAATTGCCGCTGAACCCGCGACGCAAGACTTATGTGCATCTGGTGCGCGGAGAACTCCAGGTCAACGGGCAGACCCTGCATGCAGGCGATGCCGCCAAGCTCGAAGGTGAAGCGCTGTTGACGCTCTCAGGCGGCAATGCGGCCGAGGTACTGGTGTTTGATCTCGCGTCCTGAGGCGCCGTCAGCTTCCGTGCATGGGATGGGCGTTGCTTCTTCGTGCTTGCCCATCCTTATTTTTTAATTCATCATTTCCCCGTTTACTTTTTTTAACAAAGGACTCTTCATGCTTGACTCTCTCAAAAACCCCCTGTCGCTTATTGGCCGACTGTTGATTGCCTTGATGTTTTTGCCTGCGGGCTGGGGCAAGTTGACGGCCTTTGCGGGAAGCGTCGGCTACACCGCCTCCGGCGGCGTACCGATGCCCGAAGTCGCCACGGCAATTGCGCTGATCATCGAGATCGTCGGCTCACTGGCGCTGATTTTTGGTTTTGGCACGCGTTGGGCCGCACTGGCACTGGCCTTGTTCACGCTGGTGGCCAGCTTTTTCTTCCACAAGTATTGGGCTGTGCCCGCCGAGCAGGTCATGATCCAGCAACTGATGTTCTTCAAGAACATGGCCATCGTGGGCGGCTTGCTGACCCTGGCGGCCTGGGGTGCTGGTGCGTGGAGTCTTGACGCCAAGCGCGGCAACTGAATCACTGTCTGATAATGTCGCTCAACAGCGCCCGGGCGTTGTTGAGCGATTTTTTTTGGCGATGACTTTCCACACCTTTGACTCAAGGAACATGAAGATGGCAGAAGTGGTCGTGGTTTACCACTCGGGTTATGGCCATACCCAGCGCATGGCGCAGGTCGTTGCCGAAGGTGCCGGCGCGGAGATTCTGGCGATTGATGCCGATGGCAACCTGCCCGGCGGCGGCTGGGATAGCCTGGCCGCGGCCGACGCCATCATCATGGGTTCGCCCACCTACATGGGCAATGTCAGCTGGCAGTTCAAGAAATTTGCCGAGGCCTCGTCCAAGCTCTGGTTCACGCAGGCCTGGCAAGACAAGCTGTTTGCGGGATTTACGCACAGCGCGGCGATCAATGGCGACAAGTCCTCGACCTTGAATTACCTGTTCACGCTGGCCATGCAACACGGCGGCCTCTGGGTCAGCCAGGGTGTGTTGCCCAGCAGCAGCAAGGCGGCGCAACGCAACGACCCGAACTACCTGGGCGCCTACAGCGGCGCCATGGCCCAATCGCCGTCTGATGCGGGCGCCCATGAAATGTGGCCGGGCGACCTGGCGTCCGCCCGCGCCTTTGGGCAGCGTGTGGCCGAAGTGGCGGGTCGTTTTCGGCGTTAAAGTCAGTAGCGCACTGCCGCCGTTTATGGTTTCTTCTTTGCACCAAGGAGTTTGTCATGTCGATTGAATTAAAACGCGAGCGCTCGGCGGCCATGGCCCAGACCTTGACCATACGCAGCCATGTCTCGCTCGTCGATGGCACTGAAGCCGAAGGCGGTGCCGACCTCGGCCCCAGCCCGCACGATTTGTACGATGCCGCGTTGGGTGCGTGCAAGGCCCTGACGGTGATGTGGTACGCCCGCAAAAAAGGCATACCAGTTGACGACATCCACACCGTGGTGGAACGTGACGACTCGGGTGAGCGCAGCGGGGTGTACCGACTGGCAACCAAACTTCGGATACAAGGCGCGTTGAGCGATGCCCAGTTGCAGGAGCTGCAGATGGTCGCGCACAAATGCCCGGTGCACAAACTCATGAGCACGGTTACCACCGAAATCACCACGCAGGTGGAGCGTCTGTCATGAGCGCCCAACTGCAAATGCGAGGCCACGACAAGGACCTGGGTGGCGGCTTCATGGTGCGCCGCCTCCTGCCTTCGGCGCAGCGCCAGTCGATTGGACCTTTCCTCTTTTTTGACCACTTCGGCCCGGTCACCGTGTTGCCGGGCGCGGCCCATGACGTGCGGCCACACCCGCACATCGGGTTGGCCACCGTGAGCTACCTGTTTGAAGGCGCGATCATGCACCGCGACAGCGTGGGATCGGTCCAGCGTATCGAACCCGGTGCGATCAACTGGATGACGGCCGGGCGCGGCATTGTGCATTCCGAACGCGGCCCGGAAGATTTGCGCGGCACTGCCTATGTCAACCATGGTCTGCAACTGTGGGCGGCTTTGCCCCAAGCCTTTGAAGAGGTGGCGCCCGAGTTTTCGCACACCCCGGCCGAAGCGATTCCCGTGGTGACGCTTGGTGGCGCCGAGGTGCGGGTGTTGATTGGTGAGGCCTTTGGACAGACTTCGCCGGTCAAGACTTTTTCCAAAACCATTTACCTGGACGTCAAGCTGGCCGCCGGTGCAACGCTGGCGCTGCCGGCCCTGGCCGACGAGTTGGCGGTGTACGCGGTGGACGGCGATTTGACGCTGGATGGTGAGCCCGTGGCAGCGCACACCTTGGCCACATTGACACCGGGTGTGGTCACGCAGATTGGCGGCAGCGGGCCGACACGCTGGGTCGTGATCGGTGGTGATGCGCTGGATGGGCACCGCTTTATCTGGTGGAATTTTGTCTCCAGCCGCAAGGAGCGGATTGTGCAGGCCAGCGATGACTGGGCAGCCCAAGCCATGGGGCAGGTTGAAGGCGACACGGAGTGGATTCCCTTGCCTGAGCGAAAGTTTGTAGCGGGTTGAGTCATGCGCGTGAAGATTGAGATCTGGCCATGAAAATCTTCACGCTGCTTCCCTGGACCGACTGGCTGGCCATGCTCTGGTTTTTTTCGGGCTGGTTGGGCTATGCCTGGTTCGCGCGGCATTACGGGGCCAGGCGCGCATCCCTGTTGCACACCACCAACCGCTACCGGCATCTCTGGCTGATGCAGACCACCGCCCGTGACCCGCGCGTGATCGACGGCATCATCACGCAAAACCTGTCCAGCACGCCGGCCTTTTTTTCATCGACCACCATCATCATCATCGGCGGTTTGTTTGCCTTGCTGGGCACCACCGACAAGGCCGCGGAACTGGTGCGGGAGATTCCGTTTGCCGTGCGCACCTCGGTGCTGATTTTTGACCTCAAGGTCTTGTTGATGGTGGGCGTGTTTGTCTACGCTTTTTTCCGCTTCAGCTGGTCCATGCGCCAGTACACCTTTGTGGCGCTGCTGATCGGTTCCATGCCTTCGCCGAAAGAGTTCGAAGAGAAAAAATTTGACCGCGAAGTGTTTGCCACCCGGGCCAGCCGCATGGTGAGCCTGGCCGCTGAAACCTTTAACGACGGACTGCGTGCCTACTATTTCAGCTTTGCCATCATGGCCTGGTTTTTCTCCACCATCGCCTTTGTCATCGCCACTGCTGTGGTGGTCCTGATTCTTTACAACCGCGAGTTCAATTCCGACGTGCTCGGTGTTCTGCGGGAATAACTGTCACAGGTACCACGTACATCAGGACATGTCGCGCGCCAGCCGCAGACCGCTGAATTGCCACTGCGCGTCAGGCGGAAAAAAATTGCGGTAGCTGGCCCGGATATGGCTCTGCGGCGTTGCGCAGGAGCCACCGCGCAGCACAAACTGGTTGCACATGAATTTTCCGTTGTATTCGCCGACCAGGCCTTCCCACGGTTTGTAGCCGGGGTAGGGGTTGTAGTTGGATTGGGTCCATTCCCACACATCCCCAAACATCTGCACCGGGCTGCCGCTGCTTTGTTGCTGCAGCGCAATCGGGTGGTAGGCGGCGCTTTCGACGAAGTTGCCTGGTGCCGCGGAGGAGGTGGGCACGCTGCGCGCGGCGTGTTCCCATTCGAATTCGGTCGGCAGACGCGCGCCGGCCCAGCGCGCATACGCGTCGGCTTCAAAATAATTGAGGTGGCAGACCGGCGTGTGCGGGTCGACCTGCACCAGGCCTTGCAACGTGAAATGGCGATAGCCCTCACCCGCGGTGTTTGTTTGCCAGTACAACGGCATCATCGCCTGCCTGGCTTGCACCCAGTCCCAACCCAGGGACAGCCATAAATCCGGCCGCCGGTAAGCGCCGTCGGCGATAAACGCCATCATCTCGCCATTGGTGACCAGGCGGCTGCCGAGCTCAAACGGCGCCAGATAAACCTGGTGGCGCGGGCTTTCATTGTCGAAGGCAAAGCCGCCATCAGCGGCGCTATCAAACCCATGCGCCAGTAAACCGCCGTCAAAACCTATCCAGCGCAGGGGCTGGGGGCTGATGCCGGCCAGCGGCCAGTGGCGGGCATAGGCCGGCCGTGACGGGTTGAAGGACAGTGCGTGTTTGATGTCCGTGAGCAGCAACTCCTGATGCTGCTGTTCGTGCTGCAGGCCCAGGGTGATCAGCGTGTTGATCTCCGCGTCGTTCGGCGCATCGGAACTGGCTTGCTGGCTCTGGATCAGTTGCAACACACGTTCATCCACCTGCGCCCGGTAGGCCAGCACCTCTTGCAGGTTCGGGCGGCTGATCAGGCCGCGTTGGGGCCGCGGGTATTTGTCGCCCACGCCGTTGTAATAACTGTTGAACAAGACCCGGAAGCTGGCATCAAAGGGTTTGAAGCCGGCTTCAAACCGTTCCAGGATAAAGGTTTCAAAAAACCAGGTCAGGTGGGCCAGATGCCACTTGGCCGGGCTGGCATCGGGCATGGACTGCAACTGGCAATCTTCGGCGCTGAGCGGCTGGATCAGGGCTTCGGTCTGCCCACGGACTTGCTGAAAACGTTGCGCCAGGCTGGAAGCCCGCAGGCCGGCGTGTCGGGCAGGGTGGGGTGAACGCATGATGATGAACCGGTTGAGACGGGCTGTTGACGGGATGTCGGCGGGTCTAACAGCTTTTCACGGTTTGAGTGCTTCAGCTGTCAGACAAGGCGCCGACATCCACCTTGGGCGCCAGCGCCGGATCCAGCGCCCGGCGCTCGTCGAAGACAAAACACTCACCGTCAAAATGGTCGTGGCCATTGACTTCAAAATATTTCAGGATGCCGCCATCGAGCTGATACACATGCTGCAGGCCAGCCTCTTGCATAAAAATCGCGGCCTTTTCGCAGCGTATGCCGCCGGTGCAAAAACTCACCACGGTTTTTTCGCGCAGTTCGTCGCGGTGGTCCAGCAAGGCTTGGGGAAACTCGGTGAACTTGGTGATGCGCCAGTCGATGGCCTGCTGGAAGGTGCCGACATCGACCTCAAAGTCATTGCGTGTGTCCAGGGTGACAACGGGCCGGCCGTCATCGTCATGCCCGTCATTCAGCCAGCGTTTGAGTGTGGCCGCATCCACCGACGGTGCGCGTCCCGCCGAGGGCCGGATGGCCGGATGGTTCATGCGGATGATCTCCGGCTTGATCTTGACCAGCAATTTGCGAAAAGGCTGGGCCGTGGACCAGCTTTCCTTCACCTCCAGGTCCTGGAAACGGACATCGGTGCGCAGCCATGCCAAAAAATCATGAATGTCGCTGCTGCTGGCGGCCAGAAACAGGTTGATGCCTTCTTCCGCGAGCAGCACGGTGCCCCGCAGGGCGCGGGTTTGCGCCGCCTCCAGAACCGCCGCTTGCAAGTCGGCAAGGTGGTCCAGGGCGATGAATTTATAGGCTGCGATGTTCAGAATCTGCATGATGTGCCTGATTGTAGGCAAGGCCGCGGTGACAGGCGGCTTGCTGGGAGAAGGGCTTTAGAGCCTGTTCACGATCTCGATGGGGCCGCGCAGGTGACTTTTCGGGATGGGCTGCAAGGCGCGGTGCGCCGCCAATAGCTGGCTATTGGCAAGCGCCGCAACGCCGCAGACCGCCCGAAAAGCCACCTGCCCTTCGGGTTGGGACGAAATCGGGCGATTTGCCCACCAAATCCCTTGCATGGGCATCAGCCCATGCTGCGTGATCTTGGCGACCAACTCATCCCGATTGCGACCCAACGTGACCCTATCGAGATTGTGAACAGGCTCTTGCAGCCTCAGCCCTAAAATGAAGCCATGTTTGTCCATTTACGTATTCACACCGAGTTTTCAGTCGTCGATGGCACCAACCGCATCGATGAAATCGTGGCGGCCTCTGCCGCCGACCGCCAGCCCGCGCTGGCCATCACCGACCTGAACAACCTGTTTGGCGCGGTGAAGTTTTACAAGAAAACCCGAGGCGCCGGTGTCAAACCGCTGATAGGGGCGGATGTGTGGGTACAGATTCCGGGCAAAGAGGCTGGCACCGCGCCGGCCAGGCTGCTGCTGCTGGTGCAAAGCCGCCAGGGTTACCTGAACCTGTCGGAGCTGCTGACACGGGCCTGGACCCGGGGCCTGGTGCGCGACCAGCCCGTCATCAGCCTGGAATGGCTGCAGGAACTCAATGAAGGCCTGATTGCACTCTCAGGTGCGCAGGGCGGCGCCGTGGGGCAGGCCTTGCTGCAAGGTGATGACCCGCGTGCAATCGAGTGTGCCTTGTATCTGGCGGGACTTTTTCCGCACCGTTTTTACATCGAGTTGCAACGTGCGCAACGTGTCGACGACGAACGCCATGTCGCGGCCGCCGTGCAACTGGCGGCCCGGCTCAATCTGCCGGTGGTGGCCACCCATCCGGTGCAGTTTTTGGGTTACGACGATTACGAGGCCCACGAAGCCCGTGTCTGTATTGCCGAAGGCGAAATCCTGGGCAATGCGCGGCGTGTGCGCAAGTTCACGCGCGAGCAATATTTCAAATCTTCGGCCCAGATGGCCACGCTGTTTGCCGATCTGCCGTCGGCCCTGGCCAACACCCTGGAAATTGCCAAACGTTGCAATCTGAAGCTTGATCTTGGCAAACCCATGTTGCCGGACTACCCGACGCCCGAGGTCAACGGCGTGCGTATGCCTATCGACGACTACTTCCGCCATGCCTCGTTTGAAGGGCTGGAAGAACGCCTGGCGCATCTCTACCCCGATGAAAAGCTGCGCGACGACAAACGTCCGGCTTATGTGGAGCGGCTGGAGTTCGAGATCAACACGATTTTGAAGATGGGCTTTCCGGGCTACTTCCTGATCGTGGGTGACTTCATCAACTGGGCCAAAAACAATGGCTGCCCGGTGGGGCCGGGCCGGGGTTCGGGCGCCGGCTCGCTGGTGGCCTATGCGCTGAAGATCACCGATCTGGACCCGCTGCAATACAACCTGCTGTTCGAGCGGTTCTTGAACCCGGAGCGGGTGTCCATGCCCGACTTCGATATTGACTTCTGCCAGACCAACCGCGACCGGGTGATCGACTACGTCAAGGCCAAATACGGCAAGGAGGCGGTCAGCCAGATCGTCACCTTCGGCACCATGGCGGCCCGCGCGGCGATCCGCGACGTGGGCCGTGTGCTCGATTTTTCCTACGGCTTTTGCGACGGCATCTCCAAGCTGATCCCCAACAAACCCGGCCAGGCCGTGACCTTGCAGTTGCCGCCGCCCGGCCATGACGCCAAAAACGACAAGCTGGTGTATGCGCTGGAAGCCGAACCCATCCTGGCCGAGCGTGAGAGCAAGGAAGAAGACGTGCGCACCCTGCTGGAGTTGGCGCGCAAGCTTGAAGGCCTGACCCGCAACGTCGGCATGCATGCCGGCGGGGTCTTGATTGCCCCCGGCAAGTTGACCGACTTTTGCCCGCTCTACCAGCAGCCGGGCAGCGACTCGGCGGTCAGCCAGTACGACAAAAATGACGTGGAAGCCATCGGCCTGGTGAAGTTTGACTTCTTGGGTCTGGCCACGCTGACGATTCTCGAAGTCGCCCGGGAATTCATCATCAAGCGCCACCCGGGCCAGCAGAACTTTCGTTACGAAGACCTGGCGATCGACGACCCGCGCGTCTACCGGCTTTTTTCGGAAGGCAAGACCGAGGCGGTGTTCCAGTTTGAAAGTCGCGGCATGCAAGGCATGCTCAAGGACGCCAGGCCGACGCGCCTGGAAGACCTGATTGCGCTCAACGCCCTGTACCGGCCGGGTCCGATGGACCTGATCCCCAGCTTCGTGGCGCGTAAACACGGCCGCGAGGAAGTGATTTACCCGCACCCGCTGGTGGCCGACATGCTCAGCGAGACCTACGGCATCATGGTCTACCAGGAGCAGGTGATGCAGACCGCCCAGATCCTGGGGGGGTATTCACTGGGCGGCGCGGACATGTTGCGCCGCGCGATGGGTAAAAAAGACGCGGACGAAATGGCCAAGCACCGGCAGATTTTTCGCGACGGTGCGGCCAAGAACGATCTCAACGAGGCCCAGGCCGACGAGGTGTTCGACCTGATGGAAAAGTTCGCGGGCTACGGCTTCAACAAGTCGCATGCCGCCGCGTATTCCCTGCTGGCCTACCACACGGCCTGGATCAAGGTCCATTACACGGCCGAGTTTTTCTGCGCCAACATGACGGTTGAAATGGGCGACACCGACAAGCTCAAGATCTTGTTCGGTGATGCGATGAAGATGGGCCTGACGTTTGAGTCGCCCGACGTGAACCGCGGCAACTACCGCTTCGAGCCGATCAGCAACACCAGCATTCGTTACGGTCTGGGCGCGGTCAAGGGCACAGGCCAGCAGGCAATTGCCGCCATCGTGGCTGCGCGTGAAGAGGGCGGGCCCTTCACTTCGCTGTACGACTTCTGCGTACGCGTCGACAAGTCCAAACTGAACAAACGCACGGTCGAGGCCCTGATCAAGGCCGGCGCCTTTGACAACCTGCAGCTCAACCGTGCCTCGCTGCTGGCCTCGGTGGACCGGGCTTTTGAGTTTTCCGCCGCCACCCAGGCCAATGCCAACCAGGGCGGCTTGTTCGACATGTCGGACTCGCATGCGGCCAGCACCCAGGAGCCGCCGCTGGTCGAGGCCTTGCCGTTTGGGATCAAGGCGCGCTTGATGCTGGAAAAAACCGCGATTGGTTTTTACTTGTCAGGCCATTTGTTCGATGCGGTCGAACGCGAAGTGCGCCAGTTCGCCAGGCGCAAGATCGACGACCTGATCGACTCGCGCGACCCGCAACTGCTGGCCGCCATCGTGACCGATTTCCGCGTCATCAACGGCCAGCGCGGCAAGCTGGCGCTGTTCAAGCTTGATGACAAATCGGCGCTGCTGGAAGCCACCGCCGACGAAACCCTGATCAACGCCAACCGCAATGTGTTGAAAGACGATGAACTGGTGGTGGTGCAAGGCATTTTGCAGCAGGACCGTTTTTCCGGCGGGCTGCGGCTCAAGGTCACGCAAATCTGGGACCTGGACGCGGCGCGTTGCCGTTTCGGCAAATACCTGCGCGTGGCGGTGAATGGCATGGCGCCCGATGTGCAGCGCATGGTCAAGGACTTCCCACCGCGCCGCGAGATGACCGAGCAGGGCGAAGAAGTTAACCGCGGCTTGCCGGTGCGTCTGAGCCTCACGCGCGAGGACGTGGTGGCCGAGCTGCAGCTAGGCGAGGCGGCGAAGTTTTTCCCGACCGACGCGGCGCTGGCCAGCTGGATGGCCCAGGCCGACCAGGGCCAGGCGCAGATTGTTTATGAATGAAATAGGGCGCTAGCCCATATCTGTCGGGCGCAGACAGCTATTTTATTGATAGCGTCTGTGCTGTCCTCGTCAAACGGGGCCCATCGTCCCTTGGCTTCGCGGCTTAGTCCTTGGGCCGGAACTCCAGGATCATGGGGGTTGGCACGCGGCCATCCACGTCGCGCGGCATGGTTTCGGTGCGGATGATGGCCTTGATCACGGCGTCGTCCCAGGCCTTGTTGCCGCTGGACTTGATCAGGCGCTGGCTGATGATGCTGCCGTCCAGCGCGGTGCGCACTTCCACCTCGGCCGTCGGGTTGCCGGCGATGTCTTCGGTGAACACGATGTTGGGTTTGACCTTGGCGCGCACCTTGCCGCCATAACTGGCCGACGGGCCGCTGGCTTTGAGCGCCGTGCCCTTGGCGTCGGCGCCGCCCGTGGCACCGGCCAGGCCCATGGCCCGCTTGATGTTGTCCTGACGCTGCTTTTCGGCGGCGGCGTCCGCCTGTTTTTTCTTGTCCGCGTCTTTCGCGTCCTGCTTTTTATCTTCGGCTTTTTTGGCTTCGATCTTTTTGGCGTCTTCCGCCTTGCGCTTGGCCAGCTCTTCCTTGGCCTTTTGTTCTTTTTCTTTTTTGGCCTGAAGTTCTTTCAGCCGATCCTGCTCTTTCTGCGCCTTCAGCAGCTCGGCCTCTTTTTTCTGCAGTTCCAGCTTGCGTTTTTTCTCGCGCTCCAGCGCGATGTCCGCGTCCGGCGCAGGAGGGGGCGGTGGTGGGGCTTTGACCGCGGGTTCAGGTGCCGGCGGCGTAGGAGGTGGGGGCGGCGGCGGTGGTGCTTCCACGAGTTTGGGCGCGGCCTCCTGCGGCAGGCTGGACCACAACTCGGCCTCAAAAGAAATATCGGGGGTGCTGCGTTTCCAGTGCACGCCCCAGGTCAAGGCCCCCAGCAACAGCAGATGGACCAGCAAGGCCAGGCTGTAAGAGCGCAGCGCACCAGGCTCGCGGTGCGGGGCAAAGTCGGGGCGATCGCCGGCGCTGTGCATGGGGCGTGACTGGCTCAGTTGCCGGTTTGCACGGACAGGCCGACACGGGCCACGCCGGCTTTATTCAGCGCGTCCATGACCTTGACCACGGTTTCGTATTTGATGGATTTGTCGGCGCTGATCACCACCGGGGTGAGCTGTTCGCCGGCGGGCACAGTAGGCTGCAGGCGCTTGACGGCGGGACCGACCTCGCTGAGTCTGGCCGGCACCGATTGGCCTTCCGACTTGATCTGGATCAGCTCTTCCTTGCTGATCTCGATCTGGATAGGCTTGGGCGGCTGGCCAGGCGCCTTGCCGACACGCGGCAGGGCAATCATGCTGGGCGTGATTAAGGGCGCCGTCACCATGAAGATGATCAGCAGCACCAGCATCACGTCGATGAACGGCACCATGTTGATTTCATTGATGGTGCGGCGACCTCGGCCGCGCGAGTTGATGGCTGGCATCGTGAACTCCAGGTCTAGTGGCCAGAAGGCGACTGCACGCCCAGGTTGCGTTGCAGGATGTTGGAGAACTCTTCGATGAAGGTCTCCAGCTTGTTGGCGACGCGGTCGATGTCGTGCGCAAAACGGTTGTAGGCCACCACCGCCGGAATGGCGGCGAACAGGCCGATGGCCGTGGCCACCAGCGCTTCGGCAATGCCGGGCGCCACGGTGGACAAGGTGACCTGCTCCAGTGCGGCCAGGCCGGTGAAGGCGTGCATGATGCCCCAGACCGTGCCGAACAGGCCGACATAAGGCGAGACCGACGCCACCGTGGCCAGGAAGGACAGGTTGGACTCGACCGCATCGACTTCGCGCTGGTAGCTGGCGCGCATGGCGCGGCGGGCGCCGTCGAGCAGGATGTTGGCGTCGTCCATGCGGCGCTCGCGCAGCTTCTGGAACTCGCGCATGCCGCTGGCAAAAATACGTTCCATCGGACCGCTGTGTTTTGCATTCTGGTTGGCGGCGGCGTACAGGTCATTCAGGCTGGTGCCGGACCAGAACTCACGGTCAAACTCGTCGTTGAGCGACTGCACACGTTTGAGCGAAATGATTTTCCGGAAGATGGCAGCCCAGCTCGCAATCGACACACCGGCCAGCAAAAGCACAACGGCCTGGACCACCCAGCTGGCGTTGAGGATAAGGCTGACGATGGATAAATCCTGATTCATGTTGTGGTTTCCAGACGGTCAAGGAGGTGAGCGGGAATTCTTGCAGGTTTCAGGCTGGCGGCGTCCACCCAGCCGATACGCACCGTGCCTTCACACAGCAGGGTAGGCGTTTGCTCTGATTTTAATAGCGCCTGCTGTCCGATTATCAAGGACGCGCGGCCTTTTTCTATCAAGCCTGCAGTAACAATCAGTTCATCGTCGAGGCGGGCAGGGCGGTGATAACGCAAGGTGGTATCGGTGACGACAAAGATGCCGCCTGTGGTTTCGCGCAGTTGCTGCTGCGCTATGCCCAGTGATCGGAGCCACTCGGTGCGCGCGCGTTCAAAAAATTTCAGGTAGTTGGCGTAAAACACGATGCCGCCGGCATCGGTGTCTTCCCAGTAAACGCGTAGCGGCCAACTGAAATGGCTCTTTGGCGAAGCCGTAGGCGGCTGGCCATTTTCCGACGGGCCGCCCCTAGGAAAATCAGCCCCCTCGGGGGGCAGCGCAGTACGCGAAGCGACAAGCGTGGGGGCCACCTTAGCCAAGCACCGCCTCCAGCCTGGCAACGGCTTCTTTCAATTCCGCCATCGAACTTGCCGTCGAAAAACGGATGTAACGTTCTGGCGCATCGGTGCCGAAATCGCGGCCCGGCGTGACCGCCAGGTGAGCGCGTTTCATCAGCTCAAAGGCAAATTCCCAGCTGCCGCCTTTGGCCGGGTCCACGCCCAGCTTGTGTGCCACCGCCGAGCAGTCGGCATAGGCATAAAAAGCGCCGTCAGGCATGACGGGCACGGTCAGGCCGAGGCGGTTCAGCTCGGGGATGAAGTAGTCGCGCCTGGCTTTGAACTCGGCGCGGCGGCGTTCGTATTCCGCCAGGCTCTCGGCTTCAAAACAGGCGAGCGCGGCATGCTGGGCAATGGTGCTGGCGCAGATGAACAGGTTTTGCGCAATACGTTCGACCACCGGTGCCAGGGCTTCGGGCACCACCAGCCAGCCCAGACGCCAGCCTGTCATGTTGAAATATTTGCTGAAGCTGTTGATGCTGACGATGCTTTCGCCCAGGCCATCGCCCATGGCCAGCGCGGTGTGGCCGAAGTGTTCTTCGTAACTCAGGCCGAGGTAGATTTCGTCAATCAGCGTGATGCCGCCACGGCTGTGCACAAACTCATGGATGCTGCGCAGTTCTTCAGGCGCAATCGACGTGCCGGTCGGATTGGACGGCGAGGCCAGCAAGACACCACGAGTTTTTTCTGTCCAGGCAGCCTCAACCTTGGCGCGGCTGAGCTGGAAACGTTCTGCGGCCGTGGTGGGCAGCAAGACCGCCGTGCCTTCGGCGGCGCTGACAAAGTGCCGGTTGCAGGGGTAGCTGGGGTCCGGCATCAAAATTTCGTCGCCGGCCTCGATCAAGGCCAGGCAGGCCAGTTGCAGGGCGGCGGAGGCGCCAGCGGTGATGATGATGCAGCTGGGCGCCACCTCGGCCTGGAAACGCGTGGCGTACCAGTCGCTGATGCGTTCCCGCAAGGGCTGCAGGCCGGTGGCCTGGGTGTACTGGGTGTTGCCGTCCTGGATGGCGCGGGCAGCGGCCTGTTGCACCAGCGGCGGCGCGGTGAAGTCGGGCTCGCCAATGTTCAGGAAAATCATTGGCTGCGCGGTGTGGGCGACCTCTTTGGCCATGGCCGCCGCCGCTTTGGCCACTTCCATCACATAAAAAGGCTCAATGCGCTGGGCACGCCGGGCGATGCGCAATGAATTCGATGAACTCACCGGGTTCACGCCTTGTCTGCGGCGACTTCGGCGGCCCGAAATGTCGGTGCCAGCTTGTGCAACACGCCATTGACGTATTTGTGGCCGTCGGTGCCGCCAAAGGCCTTGGTCAGCTCGATACATTCGTTGATGACCACGCGGTAGGGCACGTCCAGGCAGTGTTTGAACTCATAAATGCCAATCCACATGACCGCGTGTTCGACCGGCGAGATTTCCGCCATCTTGCGGTCCAGCAACGGCGTCACGCTGGCGTCCAGCGCCACGGCTTCGCTGATGCAGCCGTGCAGCAGCGCGTCGTAATGCGCCGAGTCGGCCTTGTGAAAACCCACCAGGTCGCGCGTGAAGGCGTCGATGGAGCTCGCTTCATTGCGGCCCACCAGGTGCTGGTACAGGGCTTGCAGGGCGAACTCGCGTGCGCGTGTGCGCGGCGACTTGTCGGCCGCTTTTTTCACGCCGGTGTCGGTCAGGCCGGTGCGGGTCTGCGGCGGGCGTTTGGGTTTTGTGGTGTTTGTGTCGGACATGGCGCGTTTGTTCGGGAGGGTTGGCAGGGAGTGCTCAGGCAAGTTCGTTCAGCAGGTTGGCCATTTCCACAGCAACACGCGCCGCATCGCGGCCTTTGTCGACCTGGCGCGCCTCGGCCTGTGCGACGTTTTCCACCGTCAGGATGGCATTGGCGATGGGCAACTGGTAGTCCAGGGCCAGTCGGCTGACGGCGGCGCCGCTTTCATTGGCGACCAGTTCAAAGTGATAGGTTTCACCGCGAATAATGCAACCCAGGGCGATCAGCGCGTCGTATTCGTCGCGCTCGGCCAGGGCTTGCAGGGCAGCAGGGATTTCCAGTGCGCCCGGCACCTTGACGTGGTGGATGTTTTTTCTTCAACACCCAGGGCCAGCAACTCCTGCCAGCAGGCTTGCGCCAGGGTGTTGGTGATTGTTTCGTTAAAACGCGCCTGGACAATGCCAATTGCCAGTTTTTTGCCGTCCAGCTTGTCGGCTGAGCCTTTTTCTGCACCAAACACAATTCAATCCTTTTTGTTGGCGATATAGCCGGTGATTTCCAGGCCGTAACCCGTCATGCTGGGCATGCGGCGCGGATTGCCCATCAACATCATTTTGTGGACGCCGCATTCGCGCAGGATCTGTGCGCCCACGCCATAGGTGCGCAGGTCCATGCGGCCGCGTTCGGGCGCCTGGCTGGGCCTGGCCGTGCCGTCAAACTGCGCCAGCAACTGGGCCGCGCTTTCGCCGCAATTGAGGAACACGGCCACGCCTTTGCCTTCTTTGGCAATATGCGCCAGGCTCTGGTCCAGGCTCCAGGAGTGCATGGAACGACCGGTTTCCAGCAGGTCAAACACCGACAGCGGCTCGTGGACCCGTGCCGCGACAGTGTCGTCGGGTGCCCACTGGCCTTTGACCAGGGCCAGGTGCAGGCCCTGGCTGGGTTTGTCCTTGAAGGCATGCGCCGTGAACTCGCCAAACGCGGTCTGGATGGTGCGCGCGCCGATTTTTTCAATCAATGATTCGTTGCGGCTGCGGTGTTCGATCAGGTCGGCAATCGTGCCAATCTTTAGGCCGTGTTCGGCGGCAAAGACCTGCAGGTCCGGCAGGCGCGCCATGGTGCCGTCGTCCTTCATGATCTCGCAGATCACCGCAGACGGGGAGCAGCCGGCCATGCCGGCCAGGTCGCAGCCGGCTTCGGTGTGGCCGGCGCGCATCAGCACACCGCCGTCCACCGCCTGCAGCGGGAAGATATGGCCGGGCTGCACCAGGTCGCTGACTTTCGCGTCCTTGGCCACAGCGGCCTGCACGGTGCGGGCGCGGTCCGCCGCCGAGATGCCGGTGGTCACACCTTCGGCCGCTTCAATCGACACCGTGAAGGCGGTTCCCATCTTGGTGCCGTTGCGCGCCACCATGGGCGGCAGTTGCAGCATTTCGCAACGCTCGCGTGTCAGGGTCAGGCAGATCAGGCCGCGGCCGTAACGCGCCATGAAATTGATGGCTTCGGCGCTGACATGGTCGGCGGCCAGTACCAGGTCGCCTTCGTTTTCGCGGTCTTCTTCGTCGACCAGGATGACCATGCGGCCGGCCCGCATGTCGGCGACGATGTCTTCAACGGGGGAGATGGTTACGGTCATGGTTCAGGTTTTCTTTCCGTCTTGGAGCATGCGCTCGACGTATCGTGCGATCAAGTCAATTTCGAGGTTGACTTGCGATTGTGGGTGCAGATGTCCCAGGGCGGTGTTCTGGACCGTGTGGGTTATCAGGTTGATGCTGATCTCGCAGCCGGCCTGGCTGCCTTCGAGGTCGGTCACCCGGTTCACGGTCAGGCTCACGCCGTTGACGGTGATGGAGCCCTTGTAGGCCAGGTATTTGCCGAGTTCGCGCGGCGCCAGGATGCGCAACTCCCAGCTTTCGCCGACCTGGGCGAAATGCGTGACTTCGCCAATGCCGTCCACATGGCCGGCCACGATATGGCCGCCCAGGCGGTCATGCGCGCGTAGTGCTTTTTCGAGGTTGATGGGGCCGGATTCTGCCAGCCCGCTGGTTTTGTCCAGCGATTCGGCGGAAATTTCAATCAAAAACTGCCTGTTTGGCAGGTCCAGCTGGGTCACGGTCATGCAGGCGCCATTGAGGGCGATGCTGTCGCCCAGGCCCACGTCGTCAAGATAGCCAGAGGGCGCCTCAATCGTGAGACGCTTGCCGTGGTCCAAAGAGCTGCCCAGGCGATGGACAGCGACGATGCGCCCCACGCCGGTGATGATTCCGGTAAACATGGGGGTATTTTCGCAGAGATTGGCCGGTCGCAGAGGCGTCGGCGCAGAAACCTTGAGCTAAAACTGGTCGCGCCCCTGGACTCTGGCCACAATCCGCAGGTCCGGCCCGAGCTTGTCGGTCGAGCGAAACTCCAGTTCCACGGCCTGAGACAGTGCGGTGATCGGGCCAAAGTTGGCCATGCCGCGTCCCTGGCCTATCAGTTTGGGCGCCAGGTAAACCACAAACTCGTCCACCAGGCCTTCACGAATCAGCGAGCCATTGAGCTTGTGCCCGGCTTCGACATGCAATTCGTTCACCTCGCGCCTGCCCAGATCGCGCAGCATGGCCGCCAGATCCACCTTGCCGTGGGTATCGGGCAGGTAGACCACCGTGGCGCCGCGTGCTTCGAGCGCCGCTTGTTTTGCATCATTTTTCTCTGCAGCGTAGATGTAGAGCGCGCGACCAGCTATAAAAAGATGAGCGTCCAGCGGCGTCTCCAGACGGCTGTCCACCACCACCAGATGCGGCTGACGTGGTGTGTCGACCTGCCGCACATCCAGACGCGGGTTGTCTTCCAGCACCGTGCCGATGCCGGTCAGCACGGCACAGGACCGAGCCCGCCAGGTATGGCCGTCCGCCCGCGCGGCATCGGAAGTGATCCACTGGCTGGCGCCATTGTCGAGCGCCGTTTTGCCATCCAGCGATGCCGCTACTTTCATGCGTACCCAGGGTGTCTTGCGAATCATGCGGCTGAAAAAACCGATATTGAGTTCGCGAGACTCTTCTGCGCCAGGGCCGACCTCGACTTCAATACCCGCAGCGCGCAAGCGCTCAAACCCTTGACCCGAGACCAGCGGATTGGGGTCCGCGATGGAAGCGACCACTTTTTTGATGCCTGCCGCAATCAACGCGTCACAGCACGGACCGGTGCGGCCGTGGTGGGAGCAGGGTTCTAGGGTGACGTAGGCGGTGGCGTCTCGGGTCGAGTGGCCTTTACTGGCTGCATCGCGTAAAGCCATGATTTCGGCATGAGGGCCTCCAGCGCGCTGAGTATGGCCTTGGCCGATGACGTCTCCATCGGGCGAGATGAAGACGCAGCCTACGCGGGGGTTAGGCGTGGAGAGTAATAGCGACTTGACGGCTTCTGAGGCTGCAAACTTCAATGGTGTACTCACAGTTTTTTAGGGTCCACGCAGTATTTGATTTGCGGGCTACTGGCTGGCGGAACTGGTGCAAGTCGAGTCTACCGAAGGTTTACAACTCCTCACTCTGCCTGTGCTGGAAATGATCACTCGTCGGGTTTCAGAGGCAGTCGAGCCTGAGCCCACATCATTCCTGGCAACACTAAAAGTAAGAGCTCCAAAACTGCCATCTTTCTTTTTCGAATAGCCTGATGCATCAAACATCATGTAGGGTGGCGAATCGGCTGCTGAGCCATTGGCTGTAATTGTTAGGTAGCTGGGTGGCGCTTCACGCGAGAGGACAAGGATGTCATTGGCGACTTCATAGGTCTGTGATCGATCGACATCGACAAAAACTTTCCAGCCACTGCTCCAGTTAGTGCCATCGGCAGGGACTGCCATGGCATACCTGCCACGCTTCATCGCTTCACCCCTAGCCGAGTTGATGGCTGCAATTATGGAGTTGGTGAACGAGGTCAGCTCGGCATTGCGTTGAAAAGATGTGAAGCTTGGGGCGGCGACGGCCATCAATATTGCAACCAAAGCGACCGTCACCAAAAGCTCAATGAGCGTAAAGCCTCGACCATAGGAGCTATGGCGTTTCATTTCCAGCACACCGCGCTTTTGGTCCCGGTACAGTCTTTGGTCCCCGTACTTGTCATTCGCAAGTTGCCCGCTTCTGCATCGGTTTTGATGGGCGTAGCAACTACGCGAACGCAATCGGCTATGGATAGCGTGCCGCTCGCGCCGTCAGGACAAGTATCTGCTGATAGCAGGTAGGCGGAATTGGCCAGCGTATTGCCAGACCAGGTTTTAAAGGGGGCTGAAGTAGCATTGAATCCACCGCAAGCCGTCGATGGTGATGGCGCCGTTGGCGTGGCAACACCGTTTGAACTTGTAGTAAAACCCAAATAACAATTTCTTTGCGTCAGATAGCGCTCTTGCTGTTGCTGCAACTCAGCCAGCGCTGCTCTGCCTTCGGCTCGTTTGCCCTTTAGGATTGAACTGGTATAGGCTGGGTAGGCGACACTCGCGAGAATGCCGACAATGGCAACGACGATCATCAGTTCGATCAGTGAAAATCCGCGGTTTGAGTTGATCTTCATGGTGCGTTTTTCAGGTCTTGGTAGTTATTGATTTGCCGCCAGGTCAATCGTCCGGTGATAACCGTCCTGGTTTTTGTACTACTTGCTGCAACGCCATCTGATCCTTGTTGAAACACTTGGCTGGTGATGGTTTTTATCCTCCGGCCAGTGCTATCGCTCGCTGTCACCAGCGTCGCGCTGCTAATTTCTGCAACTAGCGGTTCACCCAAAATGCCGACACTTGAGCCAACGGAGTTCCCACTACCTCCTAGGATGTCAATAGTGTATTGATTGCCCCCGCCACCAGATGCTGCGCAGGCATTGGTAGCAGTAATCCCGGGGATCAGGCTGCCAAAAATAAGTTTGTCTCCAAACACCGTGGCATTACTGATCTGTCGTTCCCGTGCGTTGGGATAATCAAAATACCACCCTGATCGAAGGGTTTCCGCATCGGTGTTCGTTGTAGCCCGCCCCACCGTGAAGGCCGGCACTGTGACCACACCGCTTGACGCAACGGCGGTACCGGCCTTCAATCGACTACGCCCACTGATGGCGCTGGTAGCGGTGCTGGCCGTGCTATCAAGCGAGGAGGAGGCGTTGTCATACACCATATAGACCGATTGCGCCCCGGTTGTACTTTTGTCTGAAGTTTCAAGGTACTTTCCGGTTCCAAAAAGTATGAGGCTGCTATTCGCAATTGGGCCATAGACAATGCTCGGTGCAACGGTGATTGGCTGCACGTTTCCCGCGCTATCTTTGGCGATAAACATGGGTATCGGATTGTTACTTGTGCCTTGAAGGAAGTAGGATAGCTTGTCAATATTCCAGTCGGTAATGCCCCGCAAAGAAAAGTCAAGCTTCCAAAGATTCCCATGGAGATCTCCCATGAAGATTTGCGTCACCTCTCGTGAGATACCCAGGGCAGCTCGGAAGTTGATCAACCCGGTTGCGTTGTTTGCACTCAATGTGCTGTTGGTTGGTAAAGATATTTTGTAATAGTTGGATCCCAAGGCCCAGGCGGTACCCGCGGGTTTGCTGAGATCCAACAGAAATAGTGCAGGACTTCCGGTAGAGCTAAAAACTCCAGCGCTGTCGGACACGTAGTTGTTGACCCCGCTGCCGAATACAGCGAACCATTTGTAGGTGGCCGATGTTGCGTTTGGCGCGCTCGTGCGCAGTTTCAGGATCTGAGGCCGACCAGTTACGAAACCAAGGTCGGCATCGTCAGCATTGGTGAACTCCCACATCACGTTGGCTTTTGTGAAGGAGGCTGGGGTTGTCACGTCGAGAGCGAAAATACCTCTGCCACCCCCACCCGTGCCAGATACCAAGACTGTCTTCCAGTCACTCCCCACCTGAGCCTCTGCCACTGCTGGCGTGCCGTCCATATAGCTTTGATGACTGTTGGCATAGGTGGTGGCGGTTAAAGCTGATAACTTCGAACCCAACCAGCTGGGAATATAGGCAAACAACTCATCGCCAGTATTTCCGTTGAATGCGTGAAGCATTCCGTCGTTGGCCCCGACAAATACCGCTGGGGTACGGTTCTTGTTGGTGTTGTAAAAGGTTGCATACCCCGTGTCGCCGATACTGGTGGTGGGTGGGCCAGAGTAAATCACACCAGAGTTGATGACATCCCCCATCAGCTTGCTGCGGGATCTAAACGCGCTTCCCTCCTTGCTCTTATCGCCACGAAGGTAGTTCAGACGGTCCTGTCCCAAGCCATCTGCAGTCGCTGTTGGGTTGAGTTTATTGAGTGAGGTTTTCAGCCCGGCTTCGATCGTGGACCAGGTGAAGTCTGCCGCCACAGGGTTTGCGGTTGCCCCGGAATTCCCCACCACAATGTTGCGTGAGGTGGCCGGTGCACTCAACGCGGCGAGACGCGTGGCTGCCGTCCAGTTGTACGTATTGCCAATGCTGACCACGTTGGATGCGCTCACACTCACGGGAATAGCCAACAAATCTCCGCTCCAATCTGCGGTATCAAATGTGCCCTGGTAAATGGTGTCACCAACCTGAGTCAGGTTTTTGGATTGAATCGCTCCACCTGCGATACTTCGCGCCGCAGTCGATGCCCGCGCAAAAATGTCATCGAATGCACTGAGCACCCCCCGTGCATCACTTTGCAGGAAGTATGTGTTGGCCTCGCCTTGACGGGAGGCGCGGGTGTCGGTGTCTTCCCACACATATTTGTTAACGGTCCCATCGTCTTGCTTGAAGGGGTTGCCCCAGGTGTTGTAGGGGTTCTTCGCCGTGTTGGATGGGTCGGATTCAAAGCCGCCGTACTTGGCCGCCATAAATAACTGGTTCGATGATCTCCGCGTTGTGGAATCGTTGGAGCCACCATATTCGTTGACGTCGAAGGTAAAAGTTTTCACACGCAAGCCCGGACGCTGCAAGGCAGTCCCGGCAGTTCCGGCGCTGGTTGCCTTGGTCCATGCGGTACCTCGAATGTCATGGGTACGTGCCCAAGTGGCCGAGCCCATGATCTGGCTCGTTTTCGTGTCAGTGGGCACAGCACTGTTGGCGCCGTTGGGATTGCCTGTGGTGCGGGATACGCCTTGCCCGTCTAAATAATTTGAAGCAACGTTTTTCTCGAAATTTTGAACAATACCTCGCCAGTAACTGATGTCGGGTAGATTGTTCGATGCATCTGCCCACCCTTTAGTTTGGCCGGTTAAAACCGTGGGCAATCTGTTGCCATCATGGGTGTTTTTGTCTCCAATCACCACAATATTGCTTTTAAGACAGGAGTAGTCGCCACTGTTTGATCGCCCACCCCCATAAGGATCGGTCCATGTGGTGAACACAGGAAAGCCGTCATACATGTCCGTGGTAATACTGCTGATGCTCGCCGCGCTTGGCTGAAGGCCTTGAAAGTAGCGCAGGGCTTCGTAATGCAACTCACCGATTGGGTCATATTTTTTATATCGACCGGCGACAGAGCCAGTGCGGCCGAACTGGTTGAGATACGTCACCACCCCACTCAGATAGGCCCCCCGTCCATCGGCCGTTTGCACCGTTGAATTGCTGTCGGGGTTGGCATTGAATACTCCAGTAACCGGGTTCCATTCCTGGTTGGGGTTCCCACCAGAAGGCGTATTGTCAACCCCATTGATGTCAAATGTTTTTGCGCCTACGTATTTGATGGGCGCGCGCAAGACGCCGCCATAACGTCCGCCGGTGTCGTAGCTTGCAGTTTGATCCATCAGGTAACCAAAAGCTGACAAGCGTAGTTGATCGCTGTACTTCTGAACGACTCCTGTGGGTTTGTAGTTGGCCTGCGGGCTGGTCGCGTTGTTATCGGAGTATTTGCTGCAGAGGTTCCAATACCGCTTGTCCTTCAAGGCGTAGGTGGTGGTATCGCGGTCGCAGACCTGAACTCGCGCGTAAAAAAACGGGTCGGATGCCAATGCGGTGGATGCGGGCGGGGTCTGGCCTGTTGTATCTGTACGGACGTAACAGTTGGAACTGCCACTCGTGTTGCCACCCGTAAACGTCGTTTCATTGCATGTAATGACGCCAGATGCGGGCGCGCTTTTCCAATTGCTACCCCGGCCGTAAAGCACTTCCTGAACGCCTGTGAGCGTGATGGTGCTACCGCGTGAATACACGGGCGAGGCAGGCCAGCCACTCGGTTGAGAACCGTAACTGGTGATCGTGCCGATCCAGCTTGTTGGTATGCCCAGGGTATAGCTGCCAAACCCCCCCGAGTTGTTGCCCGATTTGCTCGTCCCAAAGTAAATCCGATTGAGTGTGTTGGCGACCCATATGTCGTTAGTGCCTGCTGCGGTTGCCATAGCACTTGGTACCGCGCCAAAGTAAGGCACACCAGATGTGTATGAGGCGGACGCGTAACCTGTCGCTGTTATCGCGCGTGAAGTCCCTGACTTGTAGAGACGCTTTGCCGGAAAATTGGAACTGTTTCCCATGGAGATGGGGTCACCGTCGGGAAGCATCGCGCGTTGCAAGACGGATAACGTTGCCGTGTCGACGACTCGATCACCACCTGTCAAGGCAAGACGCAGCATGTCGATGGCTGAGCTGGAGGCCCAATTCAGGAAGTTTCCGCTAAAGGCATCGTTGGTCGTGGTACTCGATGTCGGACTGGTGCCGTCGTCCTTGCTATAGCTCTTTGTGCCATCCCAGCACAGGCGTGTAGTCCATGTTGGATTTGCCGTGTTGGGCGTGCCCAGTGGAATGGCCGGTCCCCGGCGTACAAATCGCTTGTAGTTGCTTTCCTGGCCTGACGGCGCCCCAGTACCGACTTTGTCATAGGTGTAGCAACTCTCCGCGTCGTAGTAGCCGAGGTATTCAATGCTGGGCGAGTAGGTTGGGTCTTCTGTCGTGCTGCTATTGTTATTGTCAGGGTCTACATATTGGGCGCCTACCGTGGGGAACTCCACGGACAGCGCAAGTGCAAGTGCTGGTTTGTCTGCCGCTGTGGGGGTATAGAGTGGATCCGCTGACAGATTGATGGCCGGGATGTTGGGAGGAGTCACGGTACCAAAAACAAGAAAGGGAACGGCAACCACCATTGCGGGCGCTGCCAGCCATATCAATTTCTTTCGCCAGGACCATTGCTGACTTTCTCGAAAGGCCTGCACAAAATGCCGAATTTTCAGGGTGGTATGCGTTGACGCTGAGATGGCATGTGTAGGGTCATTGGCGTGCATAAATCACTCCTGTTACTAAATTCTGTAAAGCATTTGGATCATCGACTGAATGTCCACACGGGGACCAAAACCCATTGTGGTCACGCGATATAACACCTCCGGCTCGGGGTTGGCTTTGTCACCCGAAAGTGCCAAAATAGGCTCGATGATGTAGCGGGGGGCTTGGGCCGCTTGGATGCCCACACCACCCGCAGCGAAGGTGCTTGAGGTGAAAGTGCCAAATGCCGTAGTGGGCGCACTGCCACTGGTGGAAGTGAAATCCGTCGTCAACCAGGAGGGTTTTCCTGTTATGGCTATGGCGCACAGTCCTCGGGAGCTTCCCGACGTACCGCAGCCAAAGGGGGGGAACGCTAAAACGGATTTTCCGTCAAAAATGGCCTGGCGCGTGGAGCTGGTATTCCGCATATCAATTTCCGCATCAATCAAGGCGGCCTCCGCTGCTTGCCAGGCCACTTGTTGATCTCGGTCATTACGCGCCCCGCGTTCACTCATCAACGCAATTTGAGCGCCACCCACGCCCAGTAGAGATACCACCACCAAAATCAGTAACACCATGATCAGGGAGAGACCCCTCTGATCGGAACGATCGCGTGCGTTGTTCGCGTGTAGCCTTAATACAGGTTTTTTCATTTTTTCAAAGCCCCTGATCATTTCGCAGATGTATGGTGAAGGTGACGACTTGTCGAAGGCGTCCGTCCACCGCGGGGGTGAAAATGGTGCCAACATCGCTTGCAGATGAAAGGGCCGAGCCCGCTACGCCCGTGGACGATGCTTTTGCCAGGCCGAAAGGGTAAAAGGTTTGCGATACTCTTTCCTGTTGGGAGTTCAGCGGTCCTCGCAGCACCATACCAATGCGAATGCTGCGGACACGCCGCCAGTTGTCATAGGTTGCCTTGGAATCGGTCGCTCCGCCGACCACCATTTGGTCAGCCCGCAAATACTTTTCAGGAACCGAGTCGGGCGTGCCGGTGAACGCTGTATTTGCTGTTGTAAAACCATCTACACCATATAGAACCTGAAAGTTTTCTACGCCTTGAATAATGGGCTGAGAGGTATAGGGGGCCAAGCCGTTTGCTGAGCGGGAGCACATCAAGGACGGCTCGCCATCTGCTCCAAGTCCCACGTGAAAGACACTCACCATGCGATCATTTCGATCTGCAGCAACTGTCGTGATTGGATTACCAGCGCAATCAATCATGGATCCATCAGTCGCATTCGATGAAACGTCATTATTAAGTTTGGCGGTTTGGTATCTGAGAATGAGTACATCACTGCCATAGCCAACCACGCTGGATGATCTCGCTGTAGCAGTCGTTAGATCCGATGTTTTGAAGATTGCGTTGTTGAATCCTGTAATGTTAGAGGCGATAAGTCCTGCCGCATCGTTGGCTATATCTGCCTGACTTGGCGCGCTGGTGACATATGTGGGGTCTTTGAACCCTGTTTGCACAACGATGCGCTGAATCAAGTCAGCAGCGAATCTGCCGTTATCACGCAGCTGGGAAGCCGCATCCACTGTGTTGAAGCCTTGGCGAGTCACAATTAGTGAGGACACCGCGGCCAACGAAATCAGCATGCCAATCACCAAAGCAACAAGTAACTCGACCAAGGTCATTCCTCGCTCGCGTTGATGCAATGGGCTACTCGTCATTGTTGGTTTGGATGTATTGAGACATTTGTACCTATGAAAAAACATGTCAAACACCTGCTGTGACTGGTAATACCAAGGCTGGTTTTGAGTTGGTGTCTGTGGCGCGTTCGACGGCTGCTGAACCTGTTTGAGATTTATTGGTTGAACCTCTGGTCCAGCCAATTTTGATGACGATTACAGCCCCTGCTCCGCCGGTGCAGCCCCATTGTGGAAGGCCGCTTGAGTCAAAAGGTGCCGTGTCGAAACATGAAACTACACGAGCACTCGGAAGTTCCGCATCTACCCGAGCAAGCCACTCCGTCATTTGAGCGTTGGCAATATCTGTTGTGTCTGTACAAGTACCACTCGCGACGTTCAAGCAATAGGATGGAGTTGCTGCAGCCAAGGGCGAGCTGAAGGTTCCCAAATAGGGATTTGCTGTACCGCTGAGCACTCCTATGGCCTTATTGCCGCGGATCATGTCAGCCAATTCTCTGGACAAAACTACTGCTGATGACTGCAGGCGCGCGTCCCTATTGGCATGCAGCGAGGCGGCTTGCATGCCAACCATTCCCAATAGCCCGAATGTCAGAACGACAATAGAAACCAACACTTCAATGAGCGAGAACCCTGAGGACGCACGGAAGTAAGAGTGTCTGTTAGCTGGGAATGGTAATGGTCGTCTCGGCTTGAGCGGGGAGCCAGCGTAAAAGGTATCCATGCTTCGATGGTACTTTCAAGCTGCTCTCAGGACCAGATGATTACGGCCCGTTGGTCTGACCATGAAAACCGTTTAGCGGTTTTCAGTACGTTGGGCTAGGTTATCTTCGCACCTCATCCACCAGCGTCTTGAAGTCATCAATGTCCTCAAAACTCCGGTACACGCTGGCAAAACGCACATAAGCGACTTTGTCGAGTTTCTTGAGTTCGCGCATGACGAGTTCGCCCAGGCGGGTGGAGGGTACTTCTCTGAGGCCCAGGTTCAGCAGCTTTTCTTCGATCCGTTCAATCGCCGAGTCGACCTGCTCGGTGCTGACCGGGCGCTTGCGCAGGGCCAGCTTCATGGAGTCCAGGATTTTGCCGCGTTTGTACTCGATGCGGCGGCCGTCTTTTTTGACGATGGCCGGGAAGTTGACGTCGGGGCGTTCGTAGGTGGTGAAACGTTTTTCACACGCGCCGCACTGGCGGCGGCGGCGTATGAAGTCTGCGTCTTCTGAGACCCGCGTTTCAACGACTTGGGTCTCAAGATGGCCGCAGAAAGGGCATTTCATGGTGTGTTACCTGAAGTTGTAGGCATAAATTGGCCTCCAGCCCTGATGGGGCGGGCGCAAGCAGCTATAAAAAATGTAGCGCCTGCGCCGTACATGGCTTAACGGTAAACCGGGAAGCGGCTGGTCAGGGCATTGACCTTGGCGCGCACCGCTTCGATGTTGGCCGCATCACGCGGCTTGTCCAGCACGTCGGCAATCAGGTTGGCCGTGATGCGGGCTTCTTCGTCCTTGAAGCCGCGTGTGGTCATGGCCGGGGTGCCGATACGCACGCCGCTGGTGACCATGGGTTTTTCCGGGTCGTTGGGAATTGCGTTTTTGTTGATGGTCATGTGGGCACTGCCCAGCACGGCCTCGGCTTCCTTGCCGGTGATGCCCTTGGCGCGCAGGTCGACCAGCATCAAATGGCTTTCGGTGCGGCCGCTGACAATACGCAGGCCGCGCTGGGTCAGCGTCTCGGCGACGATTTGCGCGTTTTTCAACACTTGTTGCTGATAGCTCTTGAACTCGGGTGTCAGCGCTTCCTTGAAGGCCACGGCCTTGGCCGCGATCACATGCATCAGCGGGCCGCCTTGCAGGCCAGGGAAGATGGCGCTGTTGATGGCTTTTTCGTGCTCGGCCTTCATCAAAATGATGCCGCCGCGCGGGCCGCGCAGGCTCTTGTGTGTGGTCGAGGTCACGATGTCCGCGTGTGGCACCGGATTCGGGTAGACACCGGCAGCGATCAGGCCGGCGTAATGCGCCATGTCGACCATGAAAATTGCACCCACGTCTTTCGCCACCTTGGCGAAGCGGGCGAAATCAATGCCGAGCGAGTAGGCCGAGGCACCGGCAATGATGAGTTTGGGTTTGGACTCGTGGGCCTTGCGCTCCATCGCGTCGTAGTCGATTTCTTCCTTGTCGTTCAGGCCGTAGCTGATGACGTTGAACCACTTGCCGCTCATGTTCAGCGCCATGCCGTGGGTCAGGTGGCCGCCTTCGGCCAGGCTCATGCCCATGATGGTGTCGCCGGGCTTCAGAAAGGCCAGGAAGACGGCTTCGTTGGCCGAGGCGCCGCAATGCGGCTGCACGTTGGCGGCTTCGGCACCAAAGATTTGTTTGACGCGGTCTATGGCCAGTTGCTCGGCCACGTCCACATGTTCGCAACCGCCGTAGTAGCGGCGGCCAGGGTAACCCTCGGCGTATTTGTTGGTGAGCTGCGAGCCTTGCGCGGCCATCACGGCGGGCGAGGCGTAGTTCTCGCTGGCGATCAGCTCGATGTGGTGTTCCTGGCGTGCATTTTCAGCCTGGATGGCTGCAAAAAGCTCGGGGTCGGTTTGTTCAACCAGAATGTTGCGGTCGTACATGGCAGTCCTGTAAAGACGTGGTCCCTGTCATCGGGTGGATGGAACAAGGGCTGCCCAGGCGAACGGCTGAACGCTGTGTGGTTTGACAACCGACGCCAGCGGTGCGCTTCCCAGTGGTATCCCACGTCAGCAAATGCCCTCGAATACGGGGGGCTTGCCTATCGCCAGTCGCGCACAAGCGTAGTGTAACGGACTCGGCGCTGCACCCGGTGTCGGGGCGGCGTATATCCCCTCAGGACACAGCCAGGCTGGCGACTTTGTCACCGGCCTTGTCGTCCGGTTGGGCCTGGGCCTTGAGCGGCATCGAGGCCGGGATGGCCAGCGGCGGACGCACGGGCGTGGCATGGCCACCGGCCACGGCTGCCAGCCTGGCGTGTTCGGCCATGACTTTGGCCGCGTAACCGCCGTCGCTTTCCAGGTTGGCGGCGCCAACGTAGTACTTGAGCCCGGCTTCCACCGAACCGGCACGGGCGATACATTCCTGCAGCACCTTGACGCCGACACGCAGGTTGGTCACCGGGTCAAAGGCGGCCAGCTTGCCGCCGAAGTTCTCGTACTTGTCGTGATGGACCTTGGTCATCACCTGCATCAGGCCCTGGGCCCCCACCGGGCTTTGCGCGAAGGGGTTGAAGCCCGACTCGATCGCCATGATGGCCAGGATCAGCGTCGGGTCGAGTTTGGCTTTCTGGCCAATTTCAAACGCTTCCGCCACCAGCACGCTCAAAGGTTCAGGCGCGACGCTGTATTTTTTGCTCAGCCAGAAAGCCACCGCCGCCTGCTGCTTGGGCAGGTCTTTGGGGTTGGCGGCCGTGGCCCGGTCAATCGCTTCCGGCTCGGTATAGCCGATCGCGGCTTCCTGGCGCTGCTGCAACCAGCCCATCAGTTGGGATTCACCGGCCTGACGCAAGTCGGGCCGGGCGGTCAGTGTGATCACTGCAAACACAACGGCCAGGCCGACCAAGGCAAAGCTGTTGTGGGTAATTTCGAAAAAGCCCTGGGCAATGTCGTCTGCAATGTTTGCAAGACTGTTGCCGACGTTTTTTCGCAGGGTCCGCATCGTGGATGCGGAGCTTGATTGTCCTAGCGCTGTCATAGCACTCCTTTCTACGCGCACTGGTTTTGAAGCCGTACGCTTTGATTGGGTCGCCATCAAACCAAGGCCTGGCCTTGCGGGTGTTTCACCTCTCGTTTGACTTAGCCGGGTTCGGCAGCGGATTCGGGTTGTCCCTCGGTTTTCTCTGGAAGGGCGGATTCTATGGGGGGTCTAAATAACTTGTCAATAATATCAAATCGTTTTGATATTCTTATATGTGTATCAAAAGACCTTTTCCAAGCCTGAAACCTCCTGTTTCGGCTGTTTCCCGGACTTTTTGAACGTGGGCTCTAAGTCGGGCCTGTTTCCAAAATTTTCAGAAAAATCTGTATGTTTCACCAGTTTCAGGGTATGGCTCAGGTGTTTGCGGCATGTTTGAAAAAGGCGCTGGAAGCTTGAAACCGGCGCTTGCCGGTGTTGCCAGGCATGGCTTTTTCTGGTCTGCAGGGCAAACGCGCGAGATGAAAAAGCCGTCCCGAAAGTGTCCGGAAAAGCGCCAAGAAAAGTGCAATCGCATGGCCATTTTTGATTACAAATTTCGACTTGCGAAGTGCGAAGCGGCGCGTTAACCTGCAGGTGCTTGAGTACCTCAAGCATTCGCTGGGTAACCAATCCCGGTAAACATGAGAGCAATCACTTGCTTTCATCGCACTGGAGACGATCTTCTCTTCTTTGCGAAGCCCGACGGCATGAGCATCACGCCCGCCGTCAGCCCCGGTCGGCCTTGCTGCCCGGGGTTTTTTATTGCCGCCTCACCTCTGGCACAGGCAAAAAATCATTGACCTTTATCGCCGGACACGAAAGACTCTCCGCCTATGACAAGCAATGATGTGAAGAACAAATGGTCGACTTTCGCGAAAACCTTTCCGGCAAATGCCGTCTCCGTGGTCAAGTCGCCGACATGGCAGCGCCGCCTCGCCTGGGCCGTTGGTGGGTTGCTGCTGCTGTGGGCGTTGGCCTATGTGGCCGTGCCGCCCATCCTGAAATCGCAGCTGGAGAAAATCGCCTCTGACAAACTGGGGCGGCAGGTCACGGTCGGGGCGGTGGACTTCAAGCCCTGGTCGCTGGAACTGACGCTCAGCGACCTGGCGATCGCCAAAAGCGGCGTTGCCACGGCGGCCGCTCCGGCCACCAACCCCATCGCCGCGACCCCGGCCGCGCCCTTGCTTCCCCAGCTGAAAATCAAGCGTCTCTATATAGATGCAGAAATGGAGTCCCTGCTGCGCCTGGCACCCGTGGTGGACGCGATTGCGGTGGACGAGCCCGTGGTGTCGCTGACGCACCTGGGGGACGGGCGTTACGACATCGACGACATCCTGGCCCGCTTGCAGCCCAAGGCCGATGAAGCGCCCGGCAAACCCCAGCGTTTTGCCCTGTACAACCTGGTTCTCTCGGGCGGGCAGTTGGACTTCACCGACCAGACCGTCCACAAGACCCATGAGCTGCGGGAGCTGCATCTGTCCGTGCCTTTCCTGAGCAACCTGGCCTCCAAGCGCGAGGTCAAAACCTCGCCGCACCTGGCTTTCAAACTCAACGGCGGCAGCTTCGACACCGCCGTGGTCGGCACCCCGTTCGCCCAGACCCACAAGACCGATGCCAACATCAAGCTCAGCGATTTTGACTTGAGGCCTTACCTCGGCTATTTGCCGGCCAGCCTGCCGTTCCGGCTGCAGGACGCGGTCTTGCAGGCCGATCTCAAAGTGGCGTTTGAACAGACCCCCGCAACCGTGGTCAAGCTTTCCGGCGTCCTCACGGCGGACAAGGTCCGCCTGCTGGACAAGCCGGCGGCAGGCAGCCAAGTCGGCCAGGACCTGCTGGCATTCGATCGTCTGCAGGTCACCATGGACGAGGTGCGCCCGCTGGAGCAGTTCGTCAAACTCTCTGCGGTAGAACTCACGGCACCCACGCTGCATATCCGGCGTGACCGGGCAGGGCGCCTGAACCTGCTGCCCGAAGCCGCGCCAGTTGCTCCTGAAAAGATAGCTTCCAGCGCCCGTCCGGAAAGGGCAGAAGGCCAAAACAAGGCGCAATCCCAGGCACCGGCCGCTGCCGCGCCCTGGAAAGTCCAGGTCACCAGCGTCGCGGTGCGCGCCGGCGTGCTGAACTGGCTGGATGACAGTCTGCCTTCGCCGGCCCAGATCAAACTGAGCGGCCTCACGCTGGACGCTTCGGCGATTGCCATGCCGTTTGCCGCCGCCTCGCCTTTGCAGTTCAAGGGCACGCTGGGGCTTGATCCCGCAGCGGTGCTCACGCCAGCCTCGCCGGCGGCGCCAGGCAAGGCCAAGGCCAAAGCCAACACGAAAGGGGTCGCCGCAGCGCCGCCAGCCGTCGCCAGCCTGGCGCAACTGAGTTTCAGCGGCACGGCCACCGACCAGGCGGCCCAGGTCGAGGTCAACACCAGCGCCTGGCCGCTGGAGATGGCGGCCAAATACGTGGGCCAGTTTTTGCTGCCGGCCGTGAACGGCCAGCTCGACGCCCAGCTTGCCGTGAACTGGCAGGCCGCCAGCGGGGACAAGGCGCAGGTACTGAACATCAGCGCGCCGCAGATCGCCCTGCGCGAGGTGCAACTGGCGCAAGGCAAGGTGTCGCTGGTGTCGGTCCAGCGCGTCGATCTGGCCGACGTGGCCATCGATGTGGCCGGCCAGTCCTTCAAGGCCGGCAAGCTGCAACTGACCCAGCCCAAGGCCCGGGTCGACCGGGGTGCCGACAAACGCTGGATGTACGAACGCTGGATGGTCAGCCGCACCGCCATGGCACCGCCGCCGCCCACGTCGGCGGCCACGAAAGCCTCAGCGCCGGCCTGGGCCGTGGCGATCAACGAGGTCTTGCTGGACGGCGGCGCCATGTCGTTTTCCGACAAGGCCGGCGCCAAACCCGTGGCGTTTGAAGTCTCGGCGCTCAAGGCGCAACTGCAGGGGCTGGTGCTGGACGACAAAACTTCGGCCAAAGCCATGCCGCTGAGCGCCTCCCTGCGTCTGGCGACCGGGCACTTCGAGCCTGGCAAGCTGGACTTCAAGGGCAGCCTGGGCCTGACACCCATGCAGGCCCAGGGCCGGCTGGTGCTGGAGCGGCTGCCGGTGCAGGCCTTCGAGCCCTATTTCGCCGAGGCGCTGAACATCGAGCTGCTGCGGGCCGACGCCAGCTTCAAGGGCCGGGTCGCCTACCGCCAGACGCCCGCCGGGCCGCAGGCGCAGTTGGCCGGCGATGTGTCATTGGAAGAGTTCCGGGCCAACACCCTGGCGCCCAGCGAAGACCTGCTGGCCTGGAAAGCCTTGAACCTGCGCGGCCTCAACGTGACGCTGGACCCGGCCAAAGCCACACGGGTCGACGTGAAAGAAACCGTGCTGACCGACTTTTTTGCGCGTGTGATTGTGATGCCCGACGGCCGCATCAACCTGCAGGACCTGGTCAAAACAGCGCCGGCCCCGGCGAGCGCCGCAGATGCTAGCAAAACAGGAGCTGCTGACGCCCGACCTGCGGGGGCTACAGGCACAAAAGATACCCAAGCGGCGGCGAAAGCCGGGCCTGACCCGCTGGCGCCCGTCATCAATTTTGGTCCCATGAGCCTGATCAACGGCAAGGTCTTGTTTGCCGACCGTTTCATCAAGCCCAATTATTCGGCCGACCTCAGCGACCTGACCGGCAAACTCAGCGCCTTTTCGTCGGTGTCACCGGCGGGTGCGCCCAACATGGCCGACCTGGAGCTGCGCGGCCGGGCCGAAGGCACGGCCTCGCTGGAGATTCTGGGCAAGCTCAACCCGCTGGCCAAACCGCTGGCGCTGGACATCACCGGCAAGGTGCGCGACCTGGAGTTGCCGCCACTGTCGCCCTACGCGATCAAATATTCCGGCTACGGCATCAACCGCGGCAAGCTCAGTGTGGACGTGAATTACGTGGTGCAGCCCGACGGGCAACTCACGGCCAGCAACAAGCTGGTGCTCAACCAGCTCAGTTTTGGCGACAAGGTGGAAGGCTCCACCGCCAGCCTGCCGGTCAAACTGGCCGTGGCCTTGCTGGCCGACCGCCATGGCGTGATTGACCTGAATCTGCCGATCAGCGGCTCGCTCAACGACCCGCAGTTCAGCCTGGGACCCATCATCATCAAGGTCATTGTCAATGTGATTGTCAAAGCCATCACCGCGCCCTTCAGCCTGCTGGCCAACGCCTTGGGTGGCGGCGGGGATGAACTCAGCAGTGTCGGTTTTGCGCTTGGCAGCGCCCAACTCGCGCCCGAGGCCAAAGCCGGCCTCGACAAGGTCGCCAAGGCCTTGCTGGACCGGCCCGCACTCAAACTCACGGTGGTGGGCGCCAGCAGCGCCGAGGTCGAAAGCGAGGGCTTCAAACGGGAACGCCTGAATGAACTGGTGCGCGCCGAAAAACGCCGCAGCACGGTGAAAGAGGGCGGCACCACCACGGCCGCGGTGACCATCAGCCCGGCCGAATACCCGGCGCTGCTCAAGGAAGTCTACAAACGCGCCGACATGCCCAAGCCGCGCAACCTGGTCGGCATGTCCAAAGACCTGCCGGTGGACGAGATGGAAAAGCTGCTGCTGGCCAACATCAAACTCAGCGACGACGCCTTCCGCGAACTGGCCGTGCAGCGCGGCGTGGCGGTGAAAGACTACCTTGCCAGCAAGGACTTGCCGACCGACCGGCTCTTCCTGGGCGCGGCCAAAACCGGGTCGACGGACGCCAAATGGACCCCGCGCGCCGAGCTTAATTTGGCTGCGCCGTAAAAACAGCGAAAATACACGGATTGCGCTTATTGGGCGCTCCTTCTTTCCTCTCCTTTCTGGCTTCATTCCTTGCCGCCACTCGGCTACTGCTCGAAGCTGGTTTTCCGAACCGATGGTTTTAAATTTTTATGCTGCGCTTTCCCATGTCCAAATCTGCCAAATCCGAAACCACGCCCGTGAGTGCACCCTCCCAAGCCAAAACGGCTGAAGCCCACCCGCTGGACGGCTTGACAGGTGGTGCGTTTTCCGCAGCCACCTCGGGCGAACGCGCGGCGCGTATCCGCCAGTGGTTGACCACCGAACCCACGGCCGAACAAATGGCCGAGGTCTACAAAGACCTGGCCAACCGCGACAAGGGCGCAGCCAAACCGCTGAAAGAAAAACTCGACGAAGTCAAACGCAGCAAGGGCCAGGAAGCCGTGGCCGCCGAGTGGGCCGACAAGGCGAACGCCTTGCTGGGTCTGCCCAAACTGAATCTGGCCGATGCCCTGGCCTGGCAGCGCGACGCCGCCAAAGCCGGCGCGCCCTTGTCCAAAGAGCCGCTGGCCAGCCTCAAGGTGCAACTGGCCGAACGGGTCAAAACCATTGAAGACCTGCAGCACCGCACCCAGGTGCAGCGCGAAGCCGCCGTGCTGATTGCCCAGCGTATCGAGGTCTTGTCCATCAAGCCCTGGCGTGATGCCGAGACCGCGCTGGAAACCCTGCGTGCCGACGTGGCGCACTGGCAAGCCCAGGCCGACGAAATCGCACAAGATAAAAACTGGGCCAGCGTGGACGCCAAGTTCCCGCCACTGCTAGACGCTTCACGCGGCCAGCTGGTCGCCGTCTGGGAGGCTTTCCAGGGTGCGTTGGCCACGGCGGTGAAAGCGGCGGAAGATCCTGCTGCACCGCTGCCCGCCGTGCCGGTCTGGGCCGACGCCTTGCGCGCCGCCCGTGGCCTGCCCGCGCTGGCCAGTGAGCCGACTGCGCGTGCGCCCAAGGCCAAAATCGATCCCGCCGTCCTGAAAGACATGCGCGAAAAAGCCACCACCATCGTGAAGGCCGCACTCGCCAAGCTGGAGCATGAAGTCACCGAAGGCCACGGCAAGGCCACGCCCAAGGTCGCTGCCGATCTGCGCCAGGCCCTCAAAGAAAACATCCGCAACATCGACCACACGCTGGAAGCCGCGGCCCACGCCGCGTTGACGGCCGCCGGTGAACTCGAAGGCTGGCAGCGCTGGCGTGCCGACCAGATCCGTGAAGAACTGGTGGCCAAGGCCGAAGCCCTGGTGGCCAAACCCATGGGCGGCCGCAAGCAGCAGGACGCCTTGCGCGCCATGCGTGAACTCTGGAAAACCAGCGACCAGGGCGGCACACCCAACCACGCGCTGTGGAAACGTTTTGACGACGCCTGCAACGAAGCCCACAAGGTGGTCGAAGCCTGGCTGGAAAAAGCCAAGGAGCAGGCCGAAGTCATCAAGGCCCAGCGCCGCGAACTGATTGAAGAAGTGCAAGCCTGGGCCGAGGCCAACAAGGGCAACACCGACTGGAAACACCAGATCCGCAGCCTCAACGGTTTTGTCGAGAAGTGGACGGCTGCCGGCCACCTCAACGAAAAAACCTTTGCCGAAATCCAGCCGCAGTGGAAAGCCGCGATGGACGCCGCCGATGGTCCGCTCAAGGCCGCACGCGCCGAAAGCCTGGCGCACCGCAAAGCCATGATCGAAGAAGCCCAGGTGTTAGGCGCCGAGCCGCAGTTGCGTATCGACGCGGTCAAACATCTGCAGCAGCGTTGGCAACATGAGGCGCAAGGCGTGCCTATCGAACGCAAACAAGAGCAAAAACTCTGGGATGCTTTCCGCAAACCGATCGACGACGCTTTCCAGCGCAAAACCGCCGAGCGTGAAAAAGCCGCTTCGGCCCTGGGTGAACACGACCGCCTGGTGGTCGAGTTGTCCAAGGCGCTGGACGCCGCCAACGCCAGCGGCGACGTGCAAAAAATCCGTGCCGCCATGGCCGACCTGGAAGCCGGCCTGCGTGGACAATACGTGCCGCCTGCCGCCGCTGCGCCCCAGGCCGAAGCGCCCGCTGTTGCCGAAACGGCACCGGATGCAGAAGAAAATCAGGCGCCAGCCCTTGATACACCTGCGCCAGAAGCTACTGAAACCATAGCGGAACAAGCTGCGCCTGAAGCCACCGAAGCCGAAGCCCCAGCGGAAAATACCGACGCTGAAGTTGCGGTAGCAGTTCCTGCTGCGCCGGCCAAACCCGCCAAGCCCGTGGTGGCCATGCGCGGTGACGACCGTCCCGGCATGAAAAAAGCCGATCCTGTGGCCCCTGGCCGCGGCGGCAAGTTTGGCGACCGCAAGGATGCACGTCCGGGTGGCGGCAAGCCCGACGGACGTGGCAACCGCCCGGCCGACAACAAGTTCGAGCCTTACCGCGCCGAACGTGAAGACCGTGCTCGCCCGGCTTATGAAGAGCGTGGCCCGCGTCTGGGCGACGCCGCCTTCCGCGCCCAGCGTGAAGCTTTCGACCATGCCCAGCACGCCTTGCGCAAACTGGCCGAACAGGCCCATGGCGAAGTGCTGACCCATTTGCTGAGCGCCTGGGAAAAACGTGATCCGGCCCTGCTGCCCAATGCGCAAGAACTGGGCAAACTCGTCACGCCGGCCACCCGCACGGCCTGGATGCAAGCTTTGTCTGCAGCGCCCAAGGGTGATGCGGCCGAGCCTTTGTTGCGTCTGGAAATTGCCGCCGAGTTGCCGACCCCTGCCGAACACCTGAGCGCACGCCGCATGTTGCAACTGGTCTTGTTGACCAAGCGCAACGACCCGGCACCCGCGCAAACCTGGGGGCAGGATGCCGCCAAGGTGTTGGCTGCGTCTTATGACGCCGCCCATGTCCGGCGTTTCCAGAACGTGCTGAAGGCACTGATCAAACGATGAGTGTGGAGGCTGGCGCAGCGGGACGTAGCGCCGGGCCGCCCCAAGCAAGTCCAGCCCCCTCGGGGGGCAGCGCAGTACGCGCAGCGACAAGCGTGGGAGGCCGGGTTTTCGCCGGGCCGCCCCAAGAAAAATCAGCCCCCTCGGGGGGCAGCGTAGTACGCGCAGCGACAAGCGTGGGGGCCCAGTTCGAACGGCCCCAATCGCCGGGCGAAGAAATCGCCAACAGCATCAGCCACGGGGTGGCTTTGCTGGCGGCGGTGGTGGCCTCACCTTTTCTGGTGCTGGCCGCCGCGCAACGCGGCGATACGGCGAGCCTGGTCGGTGTGAGTATTTTTGCCGCGACCATGGTGTTGCTCTACACCACCTCCATGCTGTACCACGCCTTCCCGCCTACACCTGTGAAGAAGGTGTTCCAGGTCCTGGACCATGGTGCGATTTACCTCTTGATTGCCGGCACCTACACCCCCTTCACCCTGGGCGTCTTGCGCGGACCCTGGGGCTGGACCTTGTTCGGCCTGGTCTGGGCGATGGCGCTGGCCGGTGTGGTGCTCAAGGCGGTGGCCGGCATCCGTTATCCCCGGGCCTCGACCGCGCTGTATCTGGCCATGGGCTGGATTGCCATCATCGCCGTCAAACCCATGTGGGAACTGGTGCCGGGCTGGGGCTTGTTCTGGCTGCTGGCCGGCGGCCTGGCCTACACGCTGGGCGTTGTCTTTTTTGTGAGCGACAGCCGCTGGCGCTACGGGCATTTTGTCTGGCACCTGTTTGTGGCCGCCGGCACCGCCTGCCACGTGATGGCGGTGTGGGGCTACGCGGGCTGAGGCGCGAGCATGGTGTTTCAGTCGCTATAAAAGTTATAGCTGCTTGCGCCCGTGTTTAGTGGGCTAGAGCCCTGTTCCTTTTGAAAAACTGGTCAAACAGGGCGGTCAGGCTGGCAAAATCCTCGGTGAAACGCGGCCGGTTCACGAAGTAGGCCTCACAGGTCACGGCAAAAAATTCGGCCGGCGAGGTCGCGCCATAGGCGTCCAGCCAGGGCGGCTCGGCGCCAAACCTTTCGGCCATGACTACCTTCTCGCGGAAGTTGTCGTAAGCGGTTTGCATGACATCGTGCCAGGCGCCGCGCGCCGCGCGCGAGGGCAGGGGCGGGCAGCCGTCGGGCGCGCCGTCACGCATGTCTATCTTGTGGACAAACTCGTGAATCACCACGTTGTAACCGTGACCGGCGGACTGGCCGGCCGCGGCCACATCCTGCCAGCTCAGGGTCACCGGGCCACGCTCCATGGCTTCACCGGCCAGCACCTCGCTGTAGCGGTGCACCACACCGATGTCGTCGGTTTTTTCGCGGCGCGCCAGCATCTGGCCCGGATGCACCACGATGCCGACAAAATCGTCGTACCAGCCCAGCCCCAGGTGCAGCACCGGCAAACAGGCTTGCGCGGCAATGGCGACGGCGATGTCGTCGGTGATCACCATGCCCTGGGCGCCGTGAAATTCTTTTTGCGCGAGAAAGCGGCTGCAGAGGCTGCGCAGATGGGCTTTTTCTACCTCGGTCAGTTTGGCCAGAAAGGGGTAATGCGCCAGGGTGCGCTGCCACAAGGCATCCGGGATGGCGTGCTGCGCCGCCTTGCCTTGGATCAGTCGCCGCAGCCAGTCCAGCATGGTCGGGGTTCAGGCCAGCGCGATGCGCTCAAGGCCGCTCGCGCTCAGGCGCAAGACCTCGCAACGTGCCGGCTGTGCGCTCGCGTCCCAATCACTGAGCACCACACGCCTCAAGCCTTGCCCCAGTTCGTGGGTGGCGGCCTGGTGGGTGTGGCCGTGAATCAGGGTGGGCGCCTGCGCCGCTTGCAGCCATTGGCACACGGCGGCTTGGTTCACATCGACATAAGCTGCGCCCGATTGTTGGCGTTTTTCATGTTGCTGGCGGCTTTGCTGGCGCAGGCCGCGCGCGATGGCCTGGCGCTCCGTGAGCGGCTTGGCGAGAAAGCTTTGTTGCCAGGTGTTGCTGCGCACCTGCTGGCGAAACTGCATGTAGTCCAGGTCGTCCAGGCACAAGGCGTCGCCGTGGCTGAGCAGCCAGCGTTGGCCGGCAAAAGTCAGCACCGTGGGGTCGGCCAGCAGGGTGCTGCGGCACAAGGCCATGAACTGCGCACCGACCAAAAAATCGCGGTTGCCATGCATGAAAAACAAGGCCAGGCGTTCGCCGGTGGTCTGCAACACGCGGGCGCATTGCTCCTCGAAATTCAGCGCGGGTGGGCTGGCGGACAACTCGCTGCGGACTGCGTCGTCACCGACCCAGACGTCAAACAGGTCGCCCAGGATAAACACCGCGTCGGCTTGCGTGGTTTGCAGATACTGCGACCAGGCCTCGAAGGTGGCGGGTTCGGCCGCCTGCAAATGGATGTCGGAAATGAAATCGACCGTGCGCCAGGACGGTGGAGCAACAAGCTCCGCGATCTGGGGCACGGCCGGGCTCATGGGCAGGTCTGAACGGCGTAGGCCGTGTTTAGAGGGCGACCGCTTTTTCGATCACGACATCGGTTTGCGGCACATCGCTGTGGCCGCTTTTGCTGCCGGTCTTGACGGCTTCGATCTTGTCCACGATGTCATTGCCCGACACCACTTTGCCGAACACGGCATAACCCCAGCCGGAAGGCGTGGGCGAGGTGTGGTTCAGGAAACCGTTGTCGGAAGCGTTGATGAAAAACTGGGCCGTGGCCGAATCGGGCACGTTGGTGCGGGCCATGGCGACGGTGTATTTGTCGTTTTTCAGGCCGTTGGCGGCTTCGTTGGCAATCGGTGCGTCCGATGGTTTTTGTTTCATGCCGGGCTCAAAGCCGCCGCCCTGGATCATGAAGCCCGGGATCACGCGGTGGAACACGGTGTTGTCGTAGTGGCCCTTGGCCACGTAGCTCAGGAAGTTGGCGACCGACTTGGGGGCCTTGGCCTGGTCCAGTTCCAGGGTGATGACGCCGAGGCCGGCGATGTGGAGTTCGACTTGAGGATTGCTCATGGTGATTTACCTTACGAGGGTTGCAGAGTTGATAAGAATCGGTGTTTTGGGAACATCGCTGGGGAAAGGGCCGCCTGGGCCGGTGGGTGTGGCCTTGATTTTGCCCACCACATCCATGCCACTCACCACCTTGCCGAACACCGTGTAGCCGAACAGCTGGGGGGCGTTGACCAATTGTGCGCGCGGTGTGTTTTCATACACACGGCCCTGGTATTCAAACTTGGGCACCGGATCACCCGGCGGGATAGGTGTGGGGTTGAGGAAGTCGTTGTTGTTGACGTTGATGAAAAACTGCGCGGTGGCGGAGTTGGGGTCGTTGGTACGTGCCATGGCCAAGGTGCCGACCACGTTTTTGTCGCCGCCCTTGGCCTGCGCTTCACGGCCTTCATGGGCCACAGGCGCGCGGGTTTTTTTCTCTTTGTAGCCGGTGTCGTAACCGCCGCCCTGGACCATGAAGTTTTCGATCACACGGTGAAACACCGTGCCATCGTAATGTTTGTCCTTGACGTATTGCAGGAAATTTTCGACGGTTTTGGGCGCCTTGTCGGGATAAACCTCGACCACAAAATCACCGGCACTGGTCGCAAACTTGACCCGGGGCGCGGGGCTGGTGTTTTGGGCCCAGGCCTGGCTGGCCACCAGGCTCAGGGCGGCCAGCGTCAGGCAGGCGCGGCGTCCAAGGGTTGTTGGGCTGGATGTCATCCGATCACTCCTTCAAAAAATATTTTCCACTGGCTGCCCTGGCGCACCCAGTACTGGCGCCGGGTCGGGCCGGTCAAGGAACCGCTGGGCACCTCGCCAAAAGTGACCACCATGGTATCGGCGCTGTCGGTCCAGCGCAGGTAGGACAGGTCCTTGAGTTGCACCGAACGGCCGCGCATTTTTTCGACCTCGGTGCGTTGCAGCGCGGTCCAGTCGGCCAGGGTCTTGCCGTAGCTGTTGAAATCGCTGGTGTACAAGCTGCTCAGCGTGCTGAGGTCGCCGCCGGATTTGGCCTTGTGCCAGTTGTGCAACGCATCTTCAAACGACTTGCTGTCGGCCTTGACGCTGTGCGGCGCCACCCACTGCAGGCTTTGCGCAATCACCACCGGGGTGGAGCGTACTTCCACGGTGCGGATGATGCGTTCCAGGTCGGGGTTGGCCAGCACCACGCAGCCGTCGGTGGCCAGCGGCGCACGCGAGAACTGGGCCGGCGGTGTGCCGTGCAGCCAGATGCCGCTGCCGGTTTTGCCGCGTTTGACATCCAGCGGGTTGGGGTAGTTGATGGGCAGGGCGCCCGAGCCGTAAAAGTCTTTCAGGGACTTGGGGTCCAGGTTGCTGGTCACAAAATAAATGCCCAGCGGCGTGCGCAAATCCCCTTCGGCATTTTTTTCTATCCCGGATTTGCCCAGCGAGATGTAATAGTCGCCCAGCAGCTTGAGCCCGCTGCTGGTGTTTTCAAACAGGTAAAGCCGGGCCCGTGAGGCATCAATCGCCATCGCATGTTTGTTGCGAGGCGACAGCGCCAGGAATTGCGAGGGAATGGTGCCTGCGGGCGGGCGTTCCCGCAGCGCTTTCAGGCGCAGCAAGGACTCCTGGCGCAGCTCGCCCAACATGCCGGCGCCGGCTTTGGCCGCGCCGTCGGGCACATCGCCCAGCGCGCGCAGGGGGCGCGAACGGGCGGTCAGCAGGTCGCCATAAACGAGTTGTGCGAGCTGGAAGTTGGGGTGGTCCTGGACCAGGCGTTCGGCTTTGGCCAGCGCCTCGCGGCCTTTGGCCTGGCCGGCAAGTTTGTAAATTTCGATCAGGCGGGCTTCGGCTTCGCCATCCTTGACTTCCGGCCGGGCCGGTGTGCGCTGTGAGGCCTTGCGTTTCTCGGCGGCGACGCGTGGAGAGGGCTTTTTCGGGGTGAGGGAGTCGGCCCGGGCTGCGGCGCTGCCCAGCAGCGAAAAAGCGATGACAAGTGAAACTGCGGCGGCCCGTTGCATGGAGTGATCAGGAAAATAGTCAGGTAAGCGCGCAAGGCTGCGCTGGCCGGGGTCGTCGCTGCGGTCCATCAGCCGCCGGTCGATTCCTTGACAATCACCCAGCGTTCGCCGGCCTTGGCCAGGTCCAGGGTTTTGCGGCTGGAGACATTGAGCGCATCGGCGCTGTAGTCCTGCTTGAATTTGGCGGTGGCGGCGTTGCCTTTGACGGCCACGGACAGGTTGCTCAGCTTCACGTTGATGCGGGATTTGCCGACGATGCGGTTGCGGCGTTCTTCTTCCCAGGCCTTGCGCGATTGCTTGCCCGGGGTGTCGAAGTCCTTGCCATACGCGGCGAGGTAAGTCGCCATGTCCTTGGACGACCAGGCATTGGCCCAGGCGCGCACGGCGTTTTCAATGTCTTTTTCAGCGGCGCTGACCGGCGTTGCCGCGGCGGGGGCCGGTGCCGGCGCGGGCGCCACCGGTGCGGCGGCAGGCGCGGCAGGTGGCGCAGCGGCGGGTTTGGCAGGGGCGGCTGGTGGCGGCGTGGCCGGTGCTGCCGCAGCGGCCGGTTTCTGGCCGGCAGACTCGGCGCTGAACAAGGTGCGAATCAAGGCCAGCTTGGGTTGCACGGCGGTGTTGCCGCCATCCAGTTGCAAGGCCTTGCTGTAGGCCTGGCTGGCCAGCTTGGCGTAGACATCGCCCAGGTTTTCGTGGGCGGTGGCGTAGCTCGGGTTGGTGCGTATCGCCATTTCAAGCGCGGCGCGGGCCTTTTCGAACTGGTTTTGACCGGCGTACAACACGGCCAGGTTGTTGTAGGGCTCCGGCAGTTCCGGGTAGTCCTGGGTGATCTTGGTGAAGCTGTTGATCGCGTCGCCCGGTTTGCCGGCCTCGGTCTGGATCACACCCTTGAGAAAACGCATTTGCGGGTCGCGCGGTTTGGCCGCCAGATACTGGTCGGCCTTGGCCATGGCTTCCGTCAGCTTGCCGGAGCGAACCAGGTCGTTCACATCGCTGTAGTCGTCAGCCTGGGCTGCCGACACAAACAAGGCCGCTGACAAAAACAGCCAGCGCAGGGCGGCGGACAGCGGTTTGCTTGAAGGGGAAGCTGACATGGGCATATTTCCTCTGGAAGGCGTTGGGGTGGCTGGCGCGAGACAAGAACCTGCAGGGCAACCGGTATTGCGGCTTGCTGCACGGGGTTCTGACCAGCTGGATATACTGGGCGATTGTATCTGAGGGGTATAGTTTATATCTCCGTCCCCCGTTCCAGCTTTCTCATCCGGTTCCGGCCATTCACGCCGGGCTGACACTCCAGACATTTCATGAGCCTTCGCATTTACAACACGCTGTCGCGTGCCGTAGAAGATTTTTCGCCTTTGGTGCCCGGCCAGGTGCGCATGTACGTGTGCGGCATGACGATTTACGATCTGTGCCACATCGGCCATGCGCGCATGATGATGGCTTTCGACGTGGTCCAGCGCTGGCTCAAGGTCAGCGGCTACGAAGTCGTTTATGTGCGCAACATCACCGATATCGACGACAAAATCATCAAACGTGCGGTCGAACGCGGCATCACCATACGCGCCCTGACCGACGAGATGATTGTGGCCATGCACCAGGACATAGGCGCTTTAGGCATAGAGCCACCGACGCTGGAGCCGCGCGCCACCGAATACGTGCCGCAGATGCTGGGCATGATAGACACGTTGGAGAAAAAAGGCCTGGCCTACCGTTCCGGCAATGGGGATGTCAATTACGCCGTGCGCAAGTTTGCGGGTTACGGCAAGCTGTCTGGCAAGTCGCTGGACGAGTTGCGTGCCGGCGAACGCGTGGCGGTGCTGGACGGCAAGGACGACCCGCTTGATTTTGTATTGTGGAAGTCGGCCAAGGCCAGCGAGCCTGACGACGCCAAATGGGACAGCGATTACGGCCCCGGCCGGCCGGGCTGGCACATTGAGTGTTCGGCCATGAGCTGCCAGACCCTGGGCGAGACCTTCGACATCCACGGCGGCGGCGCCGACCTGCAGTTTCCGCACCACGAAAACGAAATCGCCCAGAGCGAAGGCGCCAATGGCAAGCCGCTGGCCAGGTTCTGGGTGCACAACGGGTTTGTCCGGGTCGACAACGAAAAAATGTCCAAAAGCCTGGGCAACTTCTTCACAATCCGGGAAGTGCTGGCCAAATACGACCCGGAAACCGTGCGTTTTTTCATCGTTCGTGCCCACTACCGCAGCGCGCTGAATTACAGCGACGTCCACCTGGACGACGCCCGGGCCTCGCTCAAACGCCTGTACACCGCGCTGCACCTGGTGCCGCCCGCGGCCGTGGTGGTGGACTGGACCCAGCCTTTTGCCGCCCGTTTCAAGGCGGCCATGGACGAAGACTTTGGCACGCCCGAAGCGGTGGCGGTGCTGTTCGAGCTGGCCGGTGAGATCAACAAGACCCAATCGGCCGAACTGGCGGGTTTGCTGAAAAGCCTGGGCGCTTGCCTGGGCCTGCTGCAAAACGACCCTGGCGCCTTTTTGCAAGCCGGTGCCGGGCTGGACGAGGCCAGCATCGTGGCCCTGATCGCGCAACGTGCCGCGGCCAAACAGGCCAAGGACTTTGCCGCGGCCGACCGCATCCGCCAGGACTTGCTGGCCCAGGGCATTGTGCTGAAGGATGGGCCCGGTGGCACCACCTGGGAAGTCCAGTCTTGATCCCAAATTTAAGCCATTTCGGCCTCCAGCCCTTTACCGATATGCGCGACCAGCTATGAAAAATATAGTAAAAAGCGGCCCTGCCAGCACCGAGCTGGCCGAAGTGGCCGAGCCCGTCGAAACCTCGACGCCTGACTATTGGGCCGATGCCTGCAAACACCTGGTGAAAAAAGACCGGGTGATGAAACGCCTGATCCCGCAGTTTGGTGACGCCTGCCTGCAATCGCGTGGCGATGCGTTCAGCACGCTGGCGCGCAGCATTGTGGGCCAGCAGATTTCGGTCAAGGCGGCACAAACCGTGTGGCATCGGTTTTCCGCGCTGCCGAAAAAAATGACGCCCGGTCATGTGCTCAAGCTCAAGGTGGACGACATGCGCGCGGCCGGCCTGAGCGCCCGCAAGGTGGAGTACCTGGTGGACCTGGCCATCCACTTCGACGCCGGCACCGTGCATGTGAAAGACTGGCAGGCGATGGATGACGAAGCCATCATTGCCGAACTGGTGGACATACGCGGCATAGGCCGCTGGACCGCCGAGATGTTTTTGATCTTTTACCTACGCCGGCCCAACGTGTTGCCGCTGGACGATGTGGGCCTGATCAACGGCATCAGCCAGAATTATTTTTCCGGCGAATCCGTCAGCCGCAGCGATGCCCGCGAGGTGGCTGCCGCCTGGGCGCCGTATTGCAGTGTCGCAACTTGGTATATTTGGCGCTCGCTGGACCCTTTGCCGGTGCTGGGTACCGAGCAGAATTGACGTTTTAAGAATAAGCCTGAGGAGCCCCATATGGCGAAAAAGACCTTCCTCGATTTCGAGCAGCCGATAGCTGAGCTCGAAGGAAAAATTGAAGAGCTGCGTTACGTGCAGACCGAGTCTGCGGTCGATATTTCGGACGAAATCGACCAGTTGGCCAAGAAAAGCCAGCAGCTCACCAAAGACATTTACAGCGACCTGACGCCCTGGCAGATCACCAAGATCGCGCGCCATCCCGAGCGGCCTTACACGCTGGATTACGTCAACGAGTTGTTCACCGACTTTGTCGAGTTGCACGGTGACCGGCATTTTTCCGACGACCTGAGCATCGTCGGCGGCCTGGCCCGTTTCAACGGCACGGCCTGCATGGTGCTGGGTCACCAAAAGGGGCGCGACACCAAGGAACGCGGCCTGCGCAACTTTGGCATGAGCAAACCCGAGGGTTACCGCAAGGCCTTGCGCCTGATGAAAACCGCCGAGAAGTTCAAGCTGCCGGTGTTCACCTTTGTCGACACGCCGGGCGCTTATCCCGGCATCGACGCGGAAGAACGCGGCCAGTCCGAAGCCATCGGCCGCAACATCTTTGAGATGGCTCAGCTTGAAGTGCCCATCATCACCACCATCATCGGCGAAGGCGGCTCCGGCGGCGCGCTGGCGATTTCGGTGGCCGACCAGGTCGTGATGTTGCAATATTCGATTTATTCGGTGATCAGCCCGGAAGGCTGCGCTTCCATTCTCTGGAAAACCTCGGCCAAGGCCGAAGAGGCCGCCGAAGCGCTGGGCATCACCGCCCACCGCCTCAAGGCCTTGGGTGTGATCGACAAGATCGTCAACGAGCCCGTCGGCGGCGCGCACCGCGACCACAAGCAGATGGCGGCGTTTTTGAAGCGTGCCCTGAATGACGCCTTCCGCCAGGTCAGCGATCTGAAGGTCAAGGAATTGCTGGACCGCCGCTACGAGCGCCTGCAAAGTTATGGCCGTTACACCGACACCAAAGCCGACGCCAAATAAGCCGCAGGACGTTTCGACCGCGTCCGCGGGCCTGAACCGTCCCAACCCGGCGCTGGCCGCGCTGGATCAACTTCCTTCTTTGTTGTCGCCCATAGGCGTGGCCTACAGCGGCGGCGCCGATTCCACGGCCTTGTTGCTGGCGGCGGCGGAGCGCTGGCCGGGGCTGGTCCACGCCATTCATATTCACCATGGGCTGCAGGCGGCGGCGGATGATTTTGTGCGCGTGTGTGAAACCACCTGCGCCGGCCTGAAGGTTCCGCTGCAAGTTGTGTATGTTGATGCCGCGCATGCTTCTGGCGAAAGTCCCGAAGATGCGGCGCGGCGCGCGCGTTACAAGGCCCTGGCCGGCGCGGCGACGCAGTTGGGCCTGGCGGGTGTGTTGCTGGGCCAGCATGCCGATGACCAGGTCGAAACCCTGTTGCTGGCCTTGAGCCGCGGCGCCGGTTTGCCCGGCCTGTCGGCCATGGCGGCGCAGTTTGAGCGCGGCGGCATGGTGTTTTACCGGCCGCTGCTGCAGGTACCAGCCGCCAGCCTGCGCCACTGGTTGCTGCAGCAACAACATCCCTTTGTCGACGACCCGACCAATACTGACGAGCGTTACACCCGGAACCGGATTCGCGCCCGCCTGCTGCCCGCGCTGGAAGAGGTATTTCCGCAGTTCCGCGCGACCTTTGCGCGCAGCGCCCAACATGCGGCCCAGGCGCAGGCTGTGCTGCTGGAGGTGGCGCGTGAGGATGTGGCGCGTACCGGGGCACCGCCCGTGATCAAGGTCTTGCAGGGCTTGTCCCGGGCGCGCCAGGCCAATGTGTTGCGGCACTGGCTGCTGGACGTCCATCAGGCCACACCGAGCACGGCGCAACTGGAACAATTGCTGGCCCAGGTGGCGGCCTGCACCACGCGCGGGCACCGAATTCACCTCAAGGTGGCCACCGGCCATGTGACGCGGGCCGGGGACTGTCTGCATTACGCTGCCTAGCGTGCGCAGCGCAGGGCCGCCCCAAGCAAGCACAGCCCCCTCGGGGGCAGAGAGCTACGCGTAGTGAGCGAACGTGGGGGCTCAATAGGTAGTAGTCCTAGGTATAATTGAAGGATTTGCTGGCGACCCAAGCCGTGTTGTACGGGGTGAAATCGGGCCTGCCACGAGCAATCTCCGTAACCAACTCCTGATTGATATCCTGCAATGGCTTTGATCGTTCATAAATACGGCGGCACGTCGATGGGCTCCACCGAGCGCATCCGCAATGTCGCCAAACGCGTCGCCAAGTGGGCTCGCGCCGGCCACCAGATGGTGGTGGTTCCCAGTGCCATGAGTGGTGAGACCAACCGCTTGTTAGGCCTGGCCAAAGAACTGGCACCAGCCCAGGCCCTGGATGCCTATCACCGCGAACTCGACGCGCTGGCGGCGACCGGCGAGCAGGCCTCCAGTGCGCTGCTGGCCATTGCACTGCAAGCCGAAGGCATGCCTTCGGTGAGTTACGCCGGCTGGCAGGTCGCTATCAAAACCGACAGCTCCCACACCAAGGCCCGCATCGAATCGATTGACGATCAAAAAGTGCGTGCCGATCTGGACGCCGGCCGGGTAGTGATCATCACCGGCTTTCAGGGCGTGGATGATGGCGGCAACGTCACCACCCTGGGTCGCGGCGGCTCCGACACCTCGGCGGTGGCGATTGCGGCAGCGCTCAAAGCCCATGAATGTCTGATCTACACCGACGTGGACGGCGTGTACACCACCGACCCGCGTGTGGTGCCCGAAGCGCGGCGCCTGCACACGGTGAGTTTTGAAGAGATGCTGGAGATGGCATCGATGGGCTCCAAGGTGTTGCAGATCCGCTCGGTCGAGTTTGCGGGCAAATACAAGGTGCCCCTGCGCGTGTTGTCCAGCTTCACGCCTTGGGACATCAACATCGACGAAGAGGCCAAGTCCGGCACCCTGATCAGTTTTGAGGAAGACGAAAAAATGGAACAAGCCATCGTATCGGGCATCGCATTCAACCGCGACGAAGCCAAAATCTCCGTGCTCGGCGTGCCGGACACCCCGGGCATCGCCTACCAAATTCTGGGTGCCGTCGCCGACGCCAACATCGAAGTCGATGTGATCATCCAGAACATCAGCAAAGACGGCAAAACCGACTTCAGCTTTACCGTTCATCGCAACGACTACGTGCGCGCGGTGGACCTGCTCAAGGCCAAGGTGTTGCCTGCGCTGGGTGCGCATGAAGTCACCGGCGATGCCAAGATCTGCAAGGTCAGCATCGTCGGCATCGGCATGCGCAGCCATGTCGGCATTGCCAGCAAGATGTTCCGCGTGCTCAGCGAAGAGGGCATCAACATCCAGATGATCTCGACCAGCGAAATCAAGACCTCGGTCGTGATTGACGAAAAATACATGGAACTGGCGGTGCGCGCATTGCACAAAGCCTTTGATCTGGACCAGCCTGTTGGCTAAATAAAACCGGATTGCTCGACAAGGGCTGAAGTCGTGAGATAATTCGCGTTAGCCAGAAATCAGGAAACGTGACCGAGTGGCCGAAGGTGCTCCCCTGCTAAGGGAGTATGGGGTGTAGAGCCTCATCGAGGGTTCGAATCCCTCCGTTTCCGCCAAATGGCTAGGATCAAAGCACCTTTCGAGGTGCTTTTTTTTCGCCTGTCGTATTTCAAAAAACACCTGTTTATGTCGCGTGCAACCGGACTTTGGCCTTACACCATGGCCTGTCGCGTACTTTTGTGAGGACGGGCCTGCGGTTTTGCCAGGCACCGCCCTCAGTACATCACCGTGGCGACGCGATCAGGTACTTGGCCAGCGCGTGGTAGGCCGGCAGCGAGGTCGGGTCGTTCGCCGCATTGCCGGCCACCGGGTTCGAGGCAAAACGGGCGATCACCATTTCGGCTTTTGGATCGACGTACAGCGCCTGGCCGTGCACGCCGCGCGCCATGTAGGCGCCGTGTTCGTTGTGTGTGATCCACCACATGTCGCGGTAGCTCCAGCCCGGTAGCAGCTTGTAGCCGGCCTTGGCAAAGTTGCCTTTGTTGCCGCCTTGCCGGATGTCGTCAATGGCGGCCTTGGGCAGGATTTGCTGGCCGTTGAAAACACCGTCGTTGCGCAACATTTCACCAAAGCGGGCCAGGTCGCGCAGGCCGGCATTCATGCCGCCGCCGGCAAACGGTGTGCCTATGGAGTCCACGGTGTAATAGCCGTCCTGCTCGGCACCCAGGCGTTGCCAGATGCGTTCGGACAGCAGTTGCGCCACCGTACGACCGGTGGCGCGTGCAATGACCCAGCCCAGGGCATCGGTGTTGGCGGTTTTGTAGCCGAAGGCCTCACCGTGGCGGCCCTGGGGTTTCACAGTTTGCAAAAAGTCGTAATAGCTGCGCGGCCCGGTGTAACCCTTGGGTTTGGGCAAGGGGCTGCCGGCGGCCGCATGTTGCCAGACCTCGGCCTTGGGGTCGGCGTAGTCTTCGCTGAAACGGATGCCGGTGGTCATGTCCAGCAACTGGCGCACGGTGGCGCTGCCGAAGGCCGAACGCGACAACTCGGGCACGTAGTCGGCCACACGTTTGTCGGCATCGAGTTTGCCTTCGGCCACCAGCGTGGCACCCAGGGTGCCGGCCAGGGACTTGCTGACCGACATCAGGCCGTGCTGGCCGTCGTCTTTCAACACGCCGAAATAACGTTCGTAAACCACACGTCCGCGGTGCAGCACCACGATGCCGTCGGTGTAGTTGGCCAGCAGCGATTGCGCCCAGCTCATGGGCTGGTTGCCGCCCAACGGCGTGAAACTCACGCTGTCGATATCCTCACGTTCGGCGCGTGGCAGGGGCAAAGGCGCGCCCAGTCCGCGCGAGACATTCATGGTTGGCATCAACTGGCGAAAGTTGGAAACACTCCAGCGCAGGGCCGGAAACTGGAAGTAGCTGCCGTCGTCAAAACGCAGGATGCGGTTGGCTGGCGGCGGAGAACCCACCATCCAGCCGAGTTTGGCCGGATCGCTGGCCACGGCGTCCAGCGGCGCCTTGTTCTTTGCCGCTGATTCAGGCGCCGCAAAAACGCCGGGGACGGTGGTGCTCAGGGCCATGGACAAACCCATCAGCAGGAAGAAACGCGAAGGGCTGCGCGCGTGTACAGGAGGTTGCATAAATGCCTTTCAAGGTTGGCGACCACCGGGCCGCTGCAGATAAACGTCATACCCACTCAATACGATCAGTACATCACCACCAGATTGACGAGCCAGCCGCGCCAGACGGGAGCCGAGCCGCCCATCAACTTGGTCATGCCCTCGCCGGGGCGCGAGAAGCTGACGCCCCCGGTGACGAAGGTGTGTTTGTTGATCACACGTGTGTATTTCAGATACAGGTCGTCGGCCAGATGGGCGGAGGTGACACCGGTGATCACGCTGGGCGCGCCGCCGACCAGGATGAGCCGGGTGGACTGGCCGAACTGCAGGGGGCTGGCGAGCTGATTCGCGTAGATACGGGCGATGTACAGATTCAGGATGTCACGCGGCGTGGGTGACCATTCGACCGCGATCTGGTGCGTCCGCACATTGGTGTTGATGAACACCATGGAGGCCTTGCTGCCTGTGGCCCAGGCACCGGGGTTGCCGTCGTAGAACAGTGGGTCGAAGCGTTCCAGCCGGGGGGTGGTCGGGTCGTCTCCCGAAAGCGTCTGGAACGAGTAGGAAATTTTGGGTTTGCCGGCCAGGGACGTGAAGTTGTAGCCGACCTCGGCCTTGCCGCCCCAGGCCCGCATGTTCACGCGCGGGTTGCGTTCCAGTGCCGCATCGACGCCGACCCAGAGCGTGCCGGTTTTGCGCTCCAGCAGCGGCCAGCGCGTAAAGCCGTAAACAAAGGCCATGCCGTCGCGGGCGCCATCGATGATGCTGGGCGGGCCGAGGCCGCCTAGCGCCGCCTGCGGGTAGGGCGATGAAGAGCGGACGACCTTGCCATAAGACAGTCCCGCAAACTTCTCCGCCGTGGGTTTGTACTGCACCACGGCCCCCGCCAGCCGGGTGCCGGATTCGTTGTCGGGCTGCTCGTTGGGCGCCAGGTAAAAGGCTTCGGTCGACCAGGGGCCCTGGGTGAGACGGGCAATGCCGGTCATCGCAAAAGCCCTGCGCGGACCCAGCTTGAGCGCACCGCGGTCAAAGCCGTTGGAGGCGCCGTTGGACACCAGCATGCCGGTGCCCAGGGTGTAACGCTGCGCGCCCGTCGACAGGTCCAGGCGGGCCGAGGTGCCGGGAACATCCCAGCGCAGGCCGGCAAAGGCGTCCTCAAAGCTGGCGCGACCGGTGTTGCCCGCGTCAAAGGCGTCGCGTCCCAGCGTGCCCGACGCCACCACCGACAGCGCGCCATAAGCCTCCAGACCAGGGCGCAGGCTGCGCGTGGCGGCCACGCCGGGCTTGACGTAAAACTCGCCCCAGCTGCGGTTCGAATTGAAAGCGGCGTGTTGCGCAAAGGTTTCCGACAGATTCCAGAACAGATTGTGTTCGCTGGCGTACTGGATGCCGGCCTCTAGGGAGTAGTTGACTCGGGTGTCGGTGTCGGACGGTGATTCCGCCAGCGCCAGAGAATGCGCCGCTGCAATGGCCAGGGCTGAGGCCAGTGGCAGGCGCCATCGGCCAGCTTGCTGCGGAACGCTGCGCATTGGGGGGAAAGAGCGTAGCCGTTCCATGGTCAGCCTCCGGAGCACCTTGCGGGTTGCAGGCGTGATCATGATAGATCAAGGATAAGACGGACACGCCGATCGGCCAGGCCGTTGGTGCGGTCCCGCACTATGCCGGTGTACTGGGACAGCGAGCCTCCATCCGGCAGCGCTTGCCGGCGGGCTGCGAACAGGCCTTCAACGCGCAGGCTGAGCCCCTGGCCGGCTTGCGGTTGGTGCAGGCCTGTTTTATGAGTGAAATGGGCAGCCAGCCCTTATAGGGTGGTCGCAAGCAGCTATGGATTCAGGAGCGAATCAAGCCCGGCGCAGATCTTTCGCGCCAGTTGCTTGCGACGAGGGCTTAGTTGCGGCTGCGCTGGAGCAGGCTCTCGCCGATGAACTTGGCGCGCTCACGCGACAAGGTGAAAAAGATCCAGCCGAAGCCCAGATGGCGCAAGCCCAGGCTCACATGGCGTTCCGGTGTTTGCGTTTGCGAGATGGCAAAGTCGGCATCGTGCTGCACCAGGACCGGCATGTCGGCCGTGACTTCCATTTGCACGGGCGGCTGCATGAGGTTGCGCGCTTGTGCCAGCTGGTGCATGAGTTCTTCAACCTGGCGTGTGCTCAGTTGCGTGCCAAGTACGGTGAGGGTGCCGTCGGTGTTGGGTGTCATGTTGCCCCTTTCAGTGGCTTTGAGTTGTTGTCAGGGCTGGATTGTCCAGCCTTGGGGCGAGTGCGCTGATTTTATCCCCGCGCTCGCACGGCCTGCTTGACGCAACCAGTCGTAAAAAAGCACACACGGTCATTTTCAGGCGTTAAGGTTGATGTTTTTATCTCATAGGGAACAAGAACATGGCTTTGAAACTCATCCTGGGCAGCGCGACATTGGCGATGGCACTGATAGGCTGCAGCACACCGGGCACCCCTGCGACCGGCACCGGCCCGGCGGCCGGCGGCGCCTCCGAAGGCCTTTGCAATGCCCAGGGCGCCCAGTTCGCCATCGGCAAGGCCGCGGGCGCGAGTGTGGTCGAAAGCGCACGCCAGCGTTCAGGTTCCTATATGGCACGGGTGTTGCGCCCCAACCAGCCGGTGACCATGGATTTCAACGCCCATCGTCTGAATCTGGAGGTGGATGCCGCCGGGGTGATCAAAGCGGCGCGTTGCGGCTAGACATGCCGTCGTGAGCGGCCCAAGTGAGCGCGGCGTGCTCACTTGGGGAATGCCCTGTCTTCTCGGTGAAACACGCGTGCTATATTTTATTTGATATAGATACAAATGTTTCATGACCACTGCTTCACTGTTTGCAAACTTCCCGCTTGAGGGCCTGAGTCCCGAGTTGTTACGCGCCGCGCGCTGGATAGAGGCGCATCCGCGCGAAGTGGCGCTGCATTCGATGCGTGAATGTGCGCGCCGTGCCGGGCTGGCACCCGCCACCTTGAGCCGGCTCGCCCAGGCCCTGGGTTTTCAGGGGTTCGAGGCAATCAAACATTTATGCCAAGAATCTTTTTCCGCGCAGGCCGGTTATGCCGGTCGGGCCGAGGTCTTGCAGGCCAGTGCGCGCCAAACCCCGGACTGGCTGGCGCAGCTCAATGAAACACAACATGCGAATACAGCGTCTGTCGGCGGGCTGAACCAGGCTGCGCAACTGGAGGCCGCGGCCGACGCCATGCTCAAGGCGCGCCGGGTTTATTTTTTGGGTTTGCGTGCCAGCCATGGCCTGGCTTTGCACCTGCATTACACCTATGGCCTGCTGGCGTCCAACGGTGTGTTGGTGCAGGGGCTGGGCGGCACTCTGAGTGACCAAGTCGGCGAGATGGGGCCGGGGGATTTGCTGGTCGCGACCTCGTATGCGTCCTACACCCGGCAGACGGTGGAAGCCGTGGCGCAGGCCAGGGCGCAAGACGTGGACGTGTTGGCGCTGACCGACAGCGCCTTGTCGCCGATTGCGCGCTCGGCCGCACACACCTTGCTGTTCCGTACCGACAGCCCTTCGTATTTTCATTCCATGGTCGGTGCCTTGTCCCTGACCGAGGCGCTGGCCGCCGCCGTGGCGGTACGCGGCGGCCGCAAGGTGCTGGCCCATTTGCAAACCCGCCAGGACCGCCTCGACAGCGAAGGCGCGTATTGGGACGAGCGCAGCGACAAGACCAGCACCGGTCGTTCACTCCATTCTCATTCTTCATCAAGGAAATAAGTTTTATGGCTGCAGCGTCCACCCATGTGTTTCATCGCCAGTTGCAGCGCAAGCCGCCGGTGGCCGTCAGCGGGCAGGGCGTCTACCTGACCGATGCGCAGGGCAAGACTTACATCGATGCCTCGGGTGGCGCGGCCGTGTCCTGCCTGGGCCATGGGCACCCGCACGTGCTGGCCGCCATGCATGCGCAGATCGACAAGCTGGCTTATGCACACACCAGTTTTTTCACCACCGAGGTGGCGGAAGAACTGGCAGACCAGTTGATCCGTACCGCGCCGCAAGGCATGAGTCATGTGTATTTTGTCAGCGGCGGTTCCGAGGCGGTCGAGGCCACACTCAAGATGGCGCGCCAGTATTTTGTCGAGATCGGCCAGCCGCAACGCACCCATTTCATCGCGCGCAAACAGAGTTACCACGGCAACACCCTGGGTGCGCTGGCCATAGGCGGCAACCAGTGGCGGCGTGAACCGTTTGCACCCATTTTGATTCCGGCCACGCATGTGTCGCCGTGTTACCCCTACCGTGAACAGCAGGCCGGTGAGACGCCCGAACAATACGGCTTGCGCCTGGCGAAAGAACTGGAAGACGCGATTCTGGCCAAGGGCGCGGACAGTGTGATTGCCTTCGTGGCGGAAACCGTGGGCGGCGCCACGGCCGGTGTGCTGGCGCCGGTGCCGGGTTATTTCAAGGCGGTGCGCGAGGTCTGCGACCGTTATGGCGTGTTGCTGATTCTGGACGAAGTGATGTGTGGCATGGGCCGTACCGGCACCTTGCATGCGTGCGAGCAGGACGGCGTGTCGCCCGACCTGCTGGCGGTGGCCAAAGGCCTGGGCGGCGGTTACCAGCCGATAGGCGCGGTGCTGGCGCAGAAAAAAATTGTGGATGCCATGCGTGAAGGCTCGGGCTTTTTTCATCATGGCCACACCTACCTGGGCCATGCGATTGCCTGTGCCGCCGCGCTGGCCGTGCAGCAGGTGTTTGAGCGCGACCAGTTGCTGCCGCAGGTGCGGGCACGCGGCGATTTTTTGCAGCAACTCATGCACCACAGCTGGGGCGAACATCCCCATATTGGCGACATTCGTGGGCGTGGTTTGTTCTGGGGCATCGAGCTGGTGCAGGACCGCGCCAAGAAAACACCGTTTGACCCGGCACGCAAACTGCATAGCCGTATCAAGCAGGAGGCGATGGCGCGCGGCTTGATGGTTTACCCGATGGGCGGCACGGTCGATGGTCGTTATGGTGACCATGTCCTGCTGGCGCCACCCTTTATCAGCAGCGAAACGGAGCTGGCGATGGTGGTGGACCGCCTCGGTTCGGCCATGGATGCCGCGATCGCAGCGACTTCATAAAAACAGTTTTACAACCAGGAGACAAAAAAATGAGCAAGAAGTTTGCGTTGAATGTTGCAAGTGCCGGTCTGGCGATGGCGGCGGCCCTGGTGGCCACGCCGGTGATCGCCCAACAAAAGTTTGTGACCATAGGCACAGGCGGTGTGACTGGCGTGTATTACGCCGCGGGTGGCGCGATCTGTCGCCTGGTCAACAAGGACCGCGCCAAACACGGCATCCGCTGCTCGGTCGAGTCCACCGGCGGTTCGGTTTTCAACGTCAACACCATCAAGGCCGGCGAGCTGGATTTCGGCTTCACCCAGTCAGATGTTCAATACAACGCCGTCAAGGGTGCGGGTCAATACAAGGACGCGGCCTACACCGACCTGCGTGCGGTCTTTGCCGTGCACCCTGAACCCTTCACCGTGGTGGCGCGCAAGGAAGCCAGCATCGGCAAGTTCGAGGACTTCAAGGGCAAACGTTTCAACGTCGGCAACCCCGGCTCGGGCACACGTTCGTCCATGGAAGAGTTGCTGGGCGGCATGGGTTGGAAGCTGGGCGATTTTTCGCTGGCCTCCGAGCTGAAAGCCGACGAACATGGCCCGGCCCTGTGTGACGGCAAGATCGACGGGTTTTATTACGCGGTCGGCCATCCCTCGGCCAACATCCAGGACCCGACCACCTCGTGCGGCGCCAAGTTGGTGTCGCTGAGCGGCCCGGTGGTGGACAAGCTGGTGGCCGACAAACCGTATTACGCCAAGGTCACCATCCCCGGCGGCCTGTACCCGAACAACCCGCAGCCGACCAACACCTACGGCGTGCTGGCCACGGTGGTGGCTTCCAGCAAAACACCGGCGGAGACGGTCTATCAGGTCACCAAGTCCCTGTTTGAAAACTTTGACGAGTTCAAGAAGTTGCACCCGGCACTGGCCAACCTGAACCCGCAGAACATGGTCAAGGACGGCCTGAGCGCACCGCTGCATGACGGTGCCGCGCGTTATTACAAGGAAAAAGGCTGGATCAAATAAACACCTTCCGGTGTAGAGGGAAAGGGGTCAGGAGCGTGATGTTGCCTGGCCTTTTTTTTTAGAAGAACAAATAACAACTCTGGAAGGCCTGCGATGGCGCAACTCGAAAAACACTCGGCCCAAGAACTCGACCAGCTGGTCAAGGAAGCTGACCTGGGCGGGCGCGAGCCCGGCGGAAAAATTGGCAAAGGTCTGGCCATGCTGGCCGGCGCCTGGTCGCTGTTCCAGCTTTGGTATGCCTCGCCGCTGCCGTTTATGCTGGGCTTCGGCATCCTCAACGACACCGAGGCGCGCGCCATCCATCTGGCGTTTGCGATCTTCCTGGCCTTTTGCGCGTTTCCGGCCTTCAAACATTCCTCGCGCAGCGTCATTCCCTGGTCGGACTGGCTGCTGGCGCTGGTCGGTGCTTTTTGCGGCGCCTACCTGTTCCTGTTTTACAACCAGCTGGCCCTGCGGCCGGGTGCTCCCACCACGATGGACATCGTGATCGGTGTGACCGGCGTGGCCGTGATGCTGGAGGCCACACGCCGCGCCATGGGTTTTGGCATGTTGGTGACCACCGGCGTGTTCATGGCTTTTGTGTTCCTGGGCCCACACATGCCCGAGGTTTTGCAACACCGCGGCGCCTCGCTGTCGCGTTTTATCTCGCACATGTGGCTGACCACCGAAGGTGTTTATGGCGTGGCGCTGGGTGTGTCGGTGCAGTTTATTTTCCTGTTTGTGTTGTTCGGCACCTTGCTGGATATTGCCGGTGCCGGCAACTACATGTTGCAGGTGTCACTCGCCACCCTGGGTCATTTGCGCGGCGGGCCGGCCAAGGTGGCGGTGGTGTCGTCTGCGCTGAACGGCATTGTGTCGGGCTCGTCGGTGTCCAACGTGGTGTCGGGCGGCATCTTCACGATACCGCTGATGAAACGCACGGGTTATTCGGGCGTGAAAGCCGGGGCGATTGAAGCGGCCTCGTCGGTCAACGGCCAGATCATGCCGCCTGTGATGGGGGCGGCGGCTTTCCTGATGGTCGAATACGTGGGCATTCCGTATTCGGAAATCATCAAACATGCGGCGCTGCCGGCCCTCATTTCTTATGTGGCGCTGTTTTACATCGTGCACCTGGAAGCGCTCAAATACGACCTGAAACCGCTGGTGCGCGAACGCCAGCCGACCTGGCGCGAACGCTTGCTGGGCTGGGCGCTGGGCCTGTCCGGCACCACGATTGCTTGCGCTGCGATTTATTACACGATCACCGCCGTGCAATACCTCGCGGGCGGCGCCGCGGGCTGGGCACTGGCCGTGCTGGCGGCCGTGGCTTATGTGGTGCTGATGGCGTATTCCTCACGATACCCGGACATCGCGGTGGACGACCCGCTGGCCAAGGAGGTCAAGCTGCCGCTGCCCTGGCCCACGGTGCGTGCCGGCCTGCATTTTTTCATTCCGGTCACGGTCTTGTTGTGGTGCCTGATGGCCGAAGAGTTGTCGCCCGGGCTCTCGGCTTTCTGGGCCACGGCCACCGTCATGGTGATGGTGGTGATGCAGCCTTTCATGTTGTCCGTCTTCCGGCCCGACGGCAAGGCCGAGGCGGCCTTGTCTTCGCTCAAGCGTGGTGTGGCCGATCTGTGGCGCGGCCTGGTGCTGGGCGCGCGCAACATGATTGGCATAGGCGTGGCCTGCGCCAGTGCCGGCCTGATCGTTGGTGTCATCACGCTGACCGGCATGGGGCTGATGATGACCGACTTTGTCGAGCTGGTCTCGGCGGGCAATGTGCTGGTGATGCTGCTATTGACGGCGGCGATCTGCCTGGTCATAGGCGCGGGGGTGCCGACCACGGCCAACTACATCCTGGTGGCGACCTTGATGGCGCCGGTGATTGTTGAACTGGGTGCGCGCAGCGGCCTGGTGATTCCGCTGATCGCGGTGCACATGTTTGTGTTTTATTTCGGCATCCTGGCCGACGTGACGCCGCCCGTGGGCCTGGCCTCTTATGCGGCGGCTGCGATTTCGGGCGAAGACCCGAATGCCACCGGCTGGCAGGCCACTTGGTACAGCTTGCGCACCACGGTCCTGCCGTTTGTGTTTATTTTCAACCCGCAGATTTTGCTGATTGGCCTGGGCTCCTGGGTGGATGTGGTGCTGGTCTGCACCACAGCGGTGGCTGCCTCGTTGCTGTTTGCCGCCGCCACCATGAAGTGGTTTCGCACGCGCTGCACCTGGCCCGAGGTGGCGGTGTTGCTGCTGGCCACTTTTCTGTTTTTCCGGCCGGATTGGGTGGTGGACCAGTTCGCGCCCAAATACGTCTCGGCGCCGGCCTCCGACATCTACCAGGTGGCCGACGGACTGCGTGCCGACGAGTGGCTGGTGGTAGGTATTGCCGGCGAAACCCTGAATGGCGAGCCGCAAACCAAAACCGTGGCCTTGCCCATGGGCGAGGGCGCGACCGGCCGCGAGCGTCTGCGCGATGGTGGGGTGACCCTGAGCCAGCTTGGCACAGAGCTGGAAGTGGCGGCCGTCAAGTTTGGCAGCCGCGCGAAAAAGCTGGGTGTCGAGCAGGGTTACAAGGTGGTGGAACTCAAGCTGCCCAATCCGTCGCGGCCTTCGACCCACTGGGTGTTTATTCCGGCAGCGTTGCTGGCCTGGGGCGTGTGGTGGATGCAGGGGTTGCGCCTGCGTCGCCGGCCTGTGAAGTTGTCATTGCGGACCTGACCTACCATCCCGCTGGAGCGGTTGGTGCGGGCTTGGTGCGGGCTTGGTGCGGCCAGGCGCCCGGATCGCGTCCGGAATGAGATCGGTTGAGGTTTGAAAACTATCCGGCCATACAAGGCTGCGCGCGGTGTTTGCCCAGTGTGGCCCAGGTCAACACCCCCGCGATCAGCGCGCCAGCGGCCATGCCCATGACCATGGGCAGGGGTTTGCCGTCGGTGAACAGGCCGACGACGCCCATCATCACGGCACCGATCAACATCTGCAGGGTGCCCAGCAAGGCTGACGCGGTGCCTGCAATGCTGCCGTGTTTTTCCAGCGCCAGCACGGAGGTGGTCGGAATGACCAGGCCCATGAAGGCACTGGCGATGAAATACAGAACGACCAGCACCGACAGCCGGTCGCCGCCCGCCAGGTAATAAGAGAACATCGCCAGCATCACGAGGCCACAGGCACTCACGCCGGCTTTGACCACACGCACGATCCCAAAGCGTTCGCACAAGGCGCTGTTGAGTTGTGCAGCACCGAAGAAGGCTGCCGCGTTGATACCGAAAGCCACGCTGTAAAGCGTTGGCGAGAGACCGTAGTGGTCGATCATCACAAAGGGCGAGTTGGCCAGGTAGATGAAAAATCCGGCCATCGCAAAGCTGCCGATCAGGACCAGGCCCATGTAGTGCCCGTCGCGCAGCAGCAGCGCATAGGCGCGCAAGGCGCTGCCCAGGTTGCTTTCGACGCGCTCTTCGGCCGGTCGCGTTTCCTTGACCATGGTGGCGATCATCGCCAGGCCTGCCAGCGCCGCCAGGGTCACGGCCCAGAACACGCCACGCCAGTTGGTGACGGCAATCACCGCGCTACCGACCAGCGGTGCCAGGATGGGCGACACGCTGAAGACCAGCATCAGCAGGGACATCAGCCGCGTCGCGTCATTGCCGGTGTGCAGGTCGCGCACCACGGCGCGCGGAATCGCCATGCCGGCGGCGGCACCCAGGCCCTGCACGAAGCGCAGCGCGATCAGGGTCTGGATGTCAGTGGCCAGGGCGCAGCCGACGCTGGCCACGGCAAACAGCAGCAGCCCGAAAAACAGCGGCGGCTTGCGCCCCACCATGTCCGATACCGGCCCGTAGAACAGCTGGCCGATGCCGAGCGCAATGAAAAAGGCCGTCAGGCTCATTTGAACGCTGCCAATGTCCGCGCCCAGACTTTGGCCGATGGCCGGCAACGCCGGAAGATACATGTCGATGGCGAACGGGCCGATGGCCGATAACAGGCCCAGCACCAGGGCAATCTTGAAAAAACGGGAGTTCATCGCCGCGATTGTCGCAAGCTTGCGATAACCGTGTTGCGGTGCAGCAATGCTGGCTGTGTTAACTGTGGCGGACAGCGAGGCCGGAGACCAGCTCAAGACGGTGCAAAAGCTTGCCTGGCAAGCTGTGTAGCTGCTTTTATGAGTGAAATCGGCCTCTAGCCCTTGATCGACGGGCGCAAGCAGCTATTAAAAACAGAGCGTTTTATGAATCGACCGAAGCGCTCCAGCGGTCGCCCCAGTTTTTGTCCTGGGCTTTCTCCAGGTCACGGCGGTCGCGTTTGGTCGGGCGGCCGTGTTCTATGCTGCTGGCCGGTTCGTGGTTCAGCCGGCGCTGTTCGGCCGCCGCCTCGCGCAGGCGCAGGCTGTCCGCGGTTTCTTCGTAAAGCTGTTGCGCCACCGGCGCGGCGCCGCGCTGCTGGCTCAAGCCCTTGACCACCACGGTACGCGTGATCGGGCCTTGCCGCATGGCCACGCTGTCACCGACCTTGATGTCGCGGGCCGGTTTGGCCTCCTGGCCGTTGACCGCGACGCGGCCCTTGCTGATTTCCTCGCTGGCAAGTGAGCGGGTTTTGTAAAACCTCGCGGCCCAAAGCCATTTGTCAAGACGCATCCGGGAACTCCCCTGCGGTGCTTTTGCCAGCCCGCAGCTGTTGATCAAGACGTGTTTTTTTCATCAAGCATCATTGTGTACCAGAGGCAAACGCACGATGGCGTCCAGCCCGACGATACGCCCATGGTCTTCGCGGTTTTCCAGGAGAATGGTGCCGCCCAGCGCATGGGTGATTTCGCGGCAGATCGCCAGGCCCAGGCCCGAGCCCTGGCGCACGTCGCCGGCGGAAAAAGGTTCGTACAGGCGCGCGGCCAGCTCGGCGCTGATGCCCGGCCCGCTGTCGCTGACGGTCAACGCCGCGTAGGACGTATCGGTGACCAGACGCACCGTGAGGGTGCCGCCGCGCGGCGTGTATTTGATGGCGTTGTGCAAGAGGTTGCGCGCCAGCTCGCGCAGCATCCAGTCGTGCGCGCGCACCTGGGCCGGCATGGTGCTGATTTCAAAATCCAGGTCCTGTTCGGCCAGCAGCGGGGAGATGTCGATCACGATGGAGCGCAGCAGCTCGGGCCAGTCCTGCGGCTGGGCATCGGTCTGCAGGCGCAGCTGTTCGACCTTGGCCAGCGCCAGCATCTGGTTGGCCAGCAGGGTGGCACGTTCGACCGTGTCGGCGATTTCGCGCAGCGCCTGGCGCGGCGCCACGTCGCCGCGCTGGGCCGACTGCACCTGCGTCTTGAGCACGGCCAACGGCGTGCGCAACTGGTGCGAGGCGTCACGCACAAAACGTTTCTGGTGCCCGATCAGGGCCTGCAGGCGTTGCATCACCTGGTTGGTGGCGTCTATCAGCGGCAACAGCTCGCGCGGCGCGTCGGGCGCGGCCACCGGGGTCAGGTCGCCTTCGGGCCGCGCCTGCAGCTCCTCGCTGAGCCGGCGCACCGGGCGTGTGGCGCGTTGCACCACCACAATCACCACCAGCGCGATCACACCAATCAGCAAGGCCTGGCGCCACAAGGTGTCAAACAAGACCTTGCGCGCCAGGGTCTGGCGCAGCTCCAGGGTTTCGGCGACTTGCACCACCGCCATGCCGCGGCCGCGCGCGCTGGCCACCGGCTGCAGCAAGACCGCCACACGCACCTCGTCGCCGCGGAAAAAGTCGTCGTAAAACGCCACCAACGCGGCATAGGCGCCCTGGTTGGGAATGCTGCCGCGCCAGAAGGGCAACTCGCCAAAACCGGAAATCACCTCGCCCTGCAGGTTGGAGACGCGGTAGACCAGCTGGCTGCGGTTGTCGGCTTCAAAGGCCTCCAGCGCCGAATAAGGGACGGTGGCACGGAGCACCGACGAGTCGTCGTAACCTTCGACATCCAGCTGCTCACCAATGGTTTTGGCCGAGGCCAGTAGTGTGCGGTCGTAAGCGGTGTTGACGGCCGCCAGCGTTTGCCGATAGAGGCTGACGGTGTTGATCACGATCAGCAGGCTGATGGGCAGCAGGATGCCGATCAGCAAATACCTTCTGAGGGACATGACCCCGGCAGGGCGTGCCGTTGCTGCGACGGCGTGCTTAGTCATCGGTCTTGAGCAGGTAGCCCAGGCCGCGCAAGGTCATCAGGGTCACGCCGGTGTGTGCCAGTTTTTTGCGCAGGCGGTAGACCACGACTTCAATCGCTTCGTATTGCACATCGGTCTGGCCGGGAAACACCAGGTCGAACAGTTTTTCCTTGGTCACGGCATGGCCGCGTTTTTCCAGCAGCGCCTTGAGCAAGGCCAGCTCGCGCGGAGGGAGGTCCAGCACCTGGTCCCGGTAGTAGATCGCACCACTCTCTTTTTCATAGCTGATGGCGCCCGCTGAATATGGGCTGGAGGTCGATTCGACCACGGATCCCGGGCGACGCCGATGCAGGGCGCGCAGGCGCGCTTCAAGTTCGTCGAGATCAAACGGCTTGGGCAGGTAGTCGTCAGCGCCGGTGTTCAGGCCGATGATGCGGTCGCCCACGGTGCCGCGCGCGGTCAGGATCAGCACCGGTGTGTCCAGGCCGCTGCGCCTGGCCTGTTCCAGCACCTGCAGGCCATCCAGACCTGGCAGGGTCAGGTCCAGCAGGATCACGTCAAAAGTGGATGCCTGCCATTTTTCCAGCGCCTGCCGGCCGTCGCCGCAGGCCTCGATCTGGAGGCCGCGACGCCCCAGCGACCGGACCAGGGTTGTGCGCATGGCGGCATCGTCTTCGACCAAAAGCAGTTTCATGGGCAGCACATTAGCACTTTCCCCAATGCCTGGGACAGCTGTTTGACAGGCAAGCGGCGCATGATGCACGGGTTAGATAAAACTCCAGGAGACTTTTATGCGTCGTGATACCTTTCTCAAATCCATGGCCGCTCTGGCTGCCGCTGGCGCCTTGCCGCTGTCGGCCCTGGCGGCGGCCAATGTCAAGATGATGATTCCCGCCAACCCCGGCGGCGGCTGGGACACCACCGGCCGCGCCCTGGGCAAGGCGCTGCAGGAGTCCGGCGCGGCCTCCACCGTGACCTACGACAACAAGGGCGGTGCCGCCGGCGCGCTGGGCCTGGCCCAGTTCATCAATGGCAGCAAGAACGACCCGAACGCGCTGATGGTCATGGGCGCCGTGATGCTGGGCGGCATCATCACCGGCAAACCGCCGGTCAACCTGAGCCAGGCCACGCCGATTGCCCGCATCACCAGCGAATACAACGTGTTTGTGTTGCCGGCCAACTCGCCGTTCAAGACCATGGCCGACGTCGTCGCCCAGCTCAAGAAAGACCCCGGCAGTGTCAAGTGGGGCGGCGGTTCACGCGGCTCCACCGAACACATCGCCGCGGCCATGATTGCACGCGAGGTGGGTGTGGACCCGGCCAAGATCAATTACGTGGCCTTCCGTGGCGGCGGTGAGGCGATTGCGGCCATCCTGGGCGGCAACGTCACCATAGGCGGCAGCGGTTACAGCGAGTTTGCCGAATACATTTCCACCGGCAAGATGCGCCCGCTGGCCGTCACGTCCGACACCCGCCTCAAGGGTGTCAACGTTCCCACGCTGAAAGAGCAGGGCATCAACGTCGCCATCGGCAACTGGCGCGGTGTGTATGGCGCGCCCGGCATCACCGCCGCGCAGCGCAAGGAACTGACCGACATGGTGCTCAAGGCCCTGAAGTCCAAGGCCTGGGCCGAGGCGCTGGAGAAAAACAGCTGGACGCCGGCGGTCATCACCGGTGCCGACTTCGAGAAATTCGTTGACGACGATTTCGCCAGCCTGCGCGCCACCATGGTCAAGTCGGGCATGGTCTAAGGACCTCAGCCTGTCATGGCGGGCTGGACCCGCCATGCATGTCTCCGGCTTCAGGGCCGAAATCAACGCGGCATGGATCCCGGACCGGGTCCGGGATGACAGACTGTTTTTAATCGGGAAAAAATAATGACACAACAAGCCCTATCCCCCGCACACAAACGTTCGCAGACCCTGGTCGGCGGCGGTGTGGCGCTGCTGGGCCTTGGCCTGGCCTTTGGTGCGATCAGCATCCCCTCGGCCGCCGGTTATGCCGGTGTCGGCCCCAATTTTTTACCCTGGGTGGTGGCGCTGGCCTTGCTGGTCTGCGGCGGCTTTCTGGTGTGGGAAGCATTGAGCGGCGGCTTCCGTGAGATGGAGCCGGCCAGCGAAGGTGTACAGGCCTACTGGCCGGGTTTTGTCTGGGTCTCGGCCGGCCTGCTGGCCAATGCGGCCCTGATCACCAGCATCGGTTTTATCCTGAGCTGCACCTTGTGTTTTGTGCTGGCGGTGCAGGGTTTGCGCGGCGCCGAAGGCCATGCCGGTGTGGACCCCAAGGTCTGGCTGAAAAACGTCGTGATCGGTTTGCTGATTTCTGCGCCCGTGTACTGGGCATTTACACAATTCCTGGCGATCAACCTGCCGGGCCTGACTTCCACCGGGTGGCTTTAAATGGATATCTTCAACCAGCTCCTGCAGGGCTTTATCACCGCGGCCACACCGATCAACCTGCTCTGGTGTTTTGTCGGTTGCGCCCTGGGCACTGCCGTGGGTGTGTTGCCCGGTATCGGCCCGGCCGTGGCCGTGGCCATGTTGCTGCCCATCACGGTCAAGGTCGAGGCCACGGCCTCCATGATCTTTTTTGCCGGCATTTATTACGGCGCCATGTATGGCGGCTCCACCACCTCGATCTTGCTGAACACGCCGGGTGAAACGGCGAGCATGGTCACGGCCATGGAGGGCAACAAGATGGCCAAAAGCGGGCGCGCCGGTGCGGCGCTGGCCACGGCGGCCATAGGTTCGTTTGTGGCGGGATCAATCGCCACCGTGATCGTCACGCTGTTTGCACCCATCGTGGCGGAATTTGCCGTCAAGCTGGGCCCGCCTGAATATTTCATGCTGATGCTGCTGGCCTTCACCACCGTGAGTGCGGTGCTGGGCAAAAGCGAGGTGCGCGGCCTCACGGCCTTGTTTGTTGGTCTGGCGGCCGGGCTGGTGGGTCTGGATCAGATCACCGGCCAGGCGCGTTACACCGGCGGTGTGCCTGAAATGCTGGACGGCATCGAGATTGTGCTGGTCGCGGTGGGTCTGTTTGCGGTGGCCGAAGCCATGCACGCGGTCTTGTACGAAGGCAAGGTGGATGAGTCGCAGAACAAGCTCAGCAAGGTGCACATGACCAAGCGCGACTGGCGCCGTTCCTGGCCTGCCTGGCTGCGCGGCACGGCGATTGGTGTGCCTTTTGGCTGCATCCCGGCCGGCGGCACCGAGATCCCGACCTTCCTCAGCTACGCGGCCGAGAAAAAACTCGCCAAAGACAATTCAGAGTTCGGCAACCAGGGCGCGATCGAAGGTGTGGCCGGCCCCGAGGCGGCCAATAACGCCACCGTGACGGCGGCCATGATTCCGCTGCTGACGCTGGGCATCCCGACGTCGAACACCACGGCCATTTTGCTCGGTGCTTTCCAGAACTACGGCATCCAGCCGGGGCCGCAACTGTTCACGTCCTCGTCGGCGCTGGTGTGGGCCTTGATTGCGTCGCTTTACATCGGCAACGTCATGCTGCTGGTGCTCAACCTGCCCATGGTGGGCCTGTGGGTCAAGCTGCTGAAAATCCCCAAGCCTTACCTCTACGCCGGCATCCTGATTTTCGCGACCGTCGGTGTGTATGGCATGCGGCAAAGCGCTTTTGATCTGTTCCTGCTCTACGCCATCGGCGTGCTGGGTGTGGTGATGCGGCGTTTTGATTTCCCGACTGCCCCCGTGATTGTCGGCATGATCCTCGGCCCGCTGGCCGAAGCGCAGCTGCGCAACGCGATGTCCATCGGCGAGGGCAGTGCCCTGGTGTTTTTGCAGCGGCCCATGTCGGTGACCTTGCTGGTCATCGTGGTGGCCGTGCTGGTGTTGCCGCGTCTGGTGGCGTCCATGCGCAAGCGGCGCCTGAAGGGCCAGCTGCCCGCCTGAGCGCGCCGCTGCGCGTTACCATCGGCGCATGCACCCCACCGACACCACGCCGCATGGCCTGCCGCGCGATGCCCAGAGTATTCTGGAGCTGGCCGCGCGGTCCATGTTCCAGCTTTTTTCCAGCATCAGCCAGGGCATGTTCCTGGTGGACAGAACCGGCCGCATCGTCTGGGTCAATGAAGGCTACAAGCGGTTTCTGCCGGCGCTTGGATTTTCCTCGGTCGATCAGTTTGTCGGCCACATGGTCGAAGAGGTGATCCCCAACACCCAGATGCGGCGCGTGCTGGAAACCGGCGAGCCTTTCCTGATCGACTTGCTGACCAACCGCGCCGGCACCTTTGTGGTCAGCCGCATTCCCCTGCGTGATGAAAGCGGCGGCGACGTGATTGGCGCCATCGGCATCGTGTTGTTTGACCACCCCGAAACCACCTTGCAGCCGCTGATCAGCAAGTTCGCCTTGTTGCACCGCGACCTGGACGACGCCCGCCGCGAGCTGGCCAGCCAGCGCCTGCAGCAGCCGGGCCAGCGCCAGTCCAAATACACGTTCGCCAGTTTTGTCGGCACCAGCCCGGCCGCGGTCGAGGTCAAGCGCCAGGCGCGGCGCGCCGCACAAACCTCCAGCCCGGTCTTGCTGCTGGGTGAAACCGGTACCGGCAAGGAATTGCTGGCCCATGCCATCCATGCCAGCTCCAGCCGGGCACGCGGCCCCTTCATCAGTGTCAATATCGCGGCCGTGCCCGATACCTTGCTGGAAGCCGAGTTTTTCGGCGTGGCGCCGGGTGCGTATACCGGCGCCGACCGCAAGGGCCGCGACGGCAAGTTCAAGCTGGCCGACGGCGGCACCTTGTTTCTCGACGAGATCGGCGACATGCCGCAGGCGCTGCAGGCCAAGTTGCTGCGCGCCTTGCAGGAGGGCGAGATTGAACCGCTGGGCTCGAACAAGCTGCTGCCGTTTGATGCACGCCTGATCGCCGCAACCTCGCGCGACCTGGCCACGCTGGTGCGCGAAGGCAAATTCCGCGAAGACCTGTTTTACCGGCTCAACGTCCTGCCGGTGCGTGTGCCGCCGCTGCGCGAACGCCGCTCAGATATTCCGGCCCTGCTGGAAATACTGGGTGAAGAAATGGCGTTACGCAGCGGTGATCGGCAGCCCGAACTGGCGCCCGATGCGCTGGCCTTGTTGTCGGCCCAGACCTGGCGCGGCAATATCCGCGAGCTACGCAATGTGCTGGAGCAGGCGGTGATGCGCAGCGATTCCCAAAACATAGGTCGTGCCCAGTTCGAGGAAGTGCTGAAAGAGGCTGGCATCGAACGCATTGCGCCGGAGGCGGCTGAGGCGCTGGATGGCCCCGACGCGGCGGCCTCAGACCCGCTGCGCCCGCTGGCCGAACAGGTGGCGCAGGTCGAGAGGCGCGCGATTGCCGCCGCCATGGCGGCGACCGGCGGCAACAAGCTGGCGGCCTCTCGGCTGCTGGGAATTTCGCGTGCCAAGCTGTATGAACGTCTGGATAACCCTGCATTAAAATAATGCAATTGTCTAAAAACAAGACAATAAAATTGTCTAAAAATAATACAAACCTCCGGAGCTAGTAAAAAAACCTATAGATATCAACAATGTACGGCTGGCACGACATGTGCAATCATGGTGCACAGCCCACAACAGGAGACATTCCATGCATCGTCGCACCTTGATCGCCCTCAGCGCGGTCGCCACCGCCCTGATTTCCACCGCCGCCTTCAGCCAGTCGGCGGGTGAAGTCCGCATCGCCCACATTTACAGCAAGACCGGCCCGCTCGAGGCTTATGGCAAACAAACCGCTACCGGTTTCATGATGGGCCTGGACTACGCCACTGGCGGCACCATGACCGTGGCCGGCAAAAAAATCGTCGTGATTGAAAAAGACGACCAGGGCAAGCCTGACCTGGGCAAGTCGCTGCTGGCCGCCGCTTATTCGGACGACAAGGCGGACATCGCCGTCGGCCCGACCGCTTCCGGTGTGGCGCTGGCCATGTTGCCTGTGGCTGAAGAATACAAAAAAATTCTGCTGGTCGAGCCCGCCGTGGCTGACTCCATCACCGGCGACAAATGGAACAAATACATCTTCCGCACCGGCCGCAACAGCAGCCAGGACGCGATCTCCAACGCCGTGGCGGTGGACAAGGCCGGCGTGACACTGGCCACGCTGGCGCAGGACAATGCTTTCGGCCGTGACGGCGTGAAGGCCTTCAAGGACTCGGTCAAAAAAGCCAAGCTGGTGCACGAAGAATACCTGCCGGCCGCCACCACCGACTTCACCGCCGGTGCGCAGCGCCTGATCGACAAGCTGAAAGACCAGCCGGGCCGCAAGATCATCTGGATCGTCTGGGCCGGTGCCGGCAACCCGTTCAAGATCGCCGACATGGACTTGAAGCGTTATGGCATCGAGATCGCCACGGGCGGCAACATCCTGCCGGCCATGACCAGCTACAAAAACTTCCCCGGCATGGAAGGCGCGGCGTATTACTACTTCGGCATTCCGAAAAATCCGATCAACGACGCCATGGTCGCCCAGCATTACAAGCAGTTCAAGACACCGCCTGACTTCTTCACCGCCGGTGGTTTCTCCGCCGCGATGGCCGTCGTCACCGCGCTGAAAAACAGCAAGGGCGACGCCAGCGCCAACACGCTGATCAAGACCATGGAAGGCATGAGTTTTGACACCCCCAAAGGCAAGATGACTTTCCGCAAGGAAGACCATCAGGCCATGCAAAGCATGTACCACTTCAAGATCAAGGTCGACCCGGCTTTTGCCTGGGGCGTGCCTGAACTGGTGCGCGAGATCAAGCCCGAAGAGATGAACGTTCCTATCCGCAACAAACGCTAAACAGCGTGCTCGGCTACTGCGCGCGCCGATAGCGGCGTTGCGCAGTGCTCGGACTCCTCACGTACCTGAGTACGTTCCGGTTCCTGCGCGCTGTGCGCCTTGCTCTCGACCCGCTCGCTACGCCACTCCCGCTGTTTTAGGGGAGCTCAAGAAATATGCTTCAAACAAACGAACTCACGGTCCGCTTCGGTGGCCATGTGGCGGTGAATGCTGTCAGCTGCAGTTTTGCGCCTGGCACCCTGACCGCCATTGTTGGCCCCAACGGTGCCGGCAAGACCACCTATTTCAACCTGATCTCGGGTCAGTTGCCGGCCAGCAGTGGCACGGTCACGCTCAACGGTGAGGATCTCTCCGGCAAAAGCGCTTCGGCACGTACACGTGCCGGCCTGGGCCGGGCTTTTCAGCTGACCAATCTCTTCCCCAACCTGACAGTGCTGGAAAACGTGCGTCTGGCGGTGCAGGCGACAAGGCATGGCGCACACCGCCATGGCCTGAACCTGTGGAGCATCTGGAGCGACCACAAGGCGCTGGTGCAACGCGCCGAAGAAATCCTGAACGTGGTGGCCATGAACGACAAGGCCGACATGCCGGTGGCCAGCCTGCCGCATGGCGACCAGCGCAAGCTGGAAGTCGCCTTGTTGATGGCGCTGGAGTCGCAGGTTTTTATGTTCGACGAACCCACCGCCGGCATGAGCACCGACGAAGCGCCCGTCATTCTCAATTTGATCCGCCAGCTCAAGCAGGACAAGACCAAAACAATTTTGCTGGTGGAGCACAAGATGGATGTGGTGCGTGAACTGGCCGATCGCATCATCGTGTTGCACAACGGCACGCTGGTGGCCGACGGCGAACCGGCCGAGGTGATTGCCTCGCCGGTGGTGCAAGAGGCTTACCTGGGTGTGGCTCCGGTGCAGGCAGGAGAAGCAGCATGAGTAACCTTTTGACGCTTGAGGGCGTGCACACCCATATTGGCGCGTACCACATCCTGCATGGGGTGGATCTCGCCATCCCGCGCGGGCAACTCACCATGCTGCTGGGCCGCAATGGCGCCGGCAAAACCACCACGCTGCGCACCATCATGGGTTTGTGGCAGGCCTCGCAAGGCCGGGTCAGCTTTGACGGCCGCGACATCACAGCACTGAACACGCCGGATATTGCCGCTCTCAACATCGCCTACGTGCCCGAAAACATGGGCATCTTCTCTGATCTCACGGTCAAGGAAAACATGTTGCTGGCCGCACGCAAAGCCAGCCGGGCCAGCCAGATGGATGAGGCCCGGCTCAAGTGGATTTTTTCGCTGTTTCCCGCAGTCGAAAAATTCTGGAACCACCCGGCCGGCAAACTGTCGGGCGGGCAAAAACAAATGCTGGCCGTGGCTCGAGCCATTGTCGAGCCGCGTGAACTGCTGATTGTGGATGAGCCCAGCAAGGGCCTGGCCCCGGCCATCATCAACAACATGATCGACGCCTTTGCGCAGCTCAAGGCCAGCGGCGCCACGATTTTGCTGGTCGAACAAAACATCAATTTCGCCAAACGCCTGGGTGACACCGTGGCCGTGATGGACAACGGCCGTGTGGTGCATGCCGGGTCCATGAAAGAACTGGCTGAAGACGCGGCGCTTCAGCAATCCCTGCTTGGATTGGCATTATGAAAACAGATTTCGACTGGAAACCCCTGGCCTTGGTGCCTTTGCTGGCCGTGGGCGTGTTGCCCTTTATCGGTTCCGGCTCCACCTGGCTGACACTGACCGTGGCCGGCCTGGCCATGGGCATGATCATCTTCATCATTGCTTCGGGCCTGACCCTGGTCTTTGGCCTGATGGACGTGCTGAATTTCGGCCATGGTGTGTTTATCGCACTGGGCGCTTTTGTGGCCACCAGTGTGTTGGGTGCGATGAGCGACTGGACCGGCTCGCAAGAGTTGTGGCGCAACCTGGTGGCCGTGTTGCCGGCCATGCTGATCGCCATGCTGGTGTCGGCGGCCGTGGGCCTGGCGTTTGAACGTTACATCGTGCGGCCGGTGTATGGCCAGCATTTGAAGCAGATTCTGATCACCATGGGCGGCATGATCATCGGCGAAGAGCTGATCAAGGTGATCTGGGGCCCGGCGCAAATTGCGCTGCCGCTGCCCGAAGCCATGCGTGGCGCGGTGCTGGTCGGTGATGCGGCGATTGAAAAATACCGGCTGATTGCAGTGGTGGTGGGGCTGGTGGTGTTTGCACTGCTGGTCTGGACGCTGAGCCGCACCAAGATTGGCCTTCTGATCCGTGCCGGTGTGCAGGACCGCGAGATGGTCGAGTCGCTGGGTTACCGCATCCGGCGTCTGTTTGTCGGCGTGTTTGTGGTCGGCAGTGCGCTGGCCGGTCTGGGTGGTGTGATGTGGGGCATGTACCAGCAAAACGTGATTCCGCAAATGGGTGCGCAGGTCAACGTGCTGATTTTTATCGTCATCATCATTGGCGGACTGGGTTCCACCGGCGGTGCGCTGATAGGCGCTTTGCTGGTCGGCCTGATGGCCAATTACACCGGCTTTCTGGTGCCCAAGGTGGCGCTGTTTTCCAACATCGTGCTGATGGCCGCCGTCTTGCTCTGGCGGCCCCAGGGCATTTACCCCGTGACCAACCGCTGAGGACAGACCCATGAACAAGATCCTCACCCGTCTGCTGTCCAACGATTTTCCGCGCAACCGCGTGCTGGCCGTGATTTTGATCGGCCTGTTGCTGGCGCTGGCTTTTGCGCCTTTCCTGTTTCCCGGTGTCAAGGCGCTCAATGTGGCGGCCAAGGTGCTGGTGTTTGTGGTGCTGGTGGCCAGTTTTGATTTGCTGCTGGGCTACACCGGCATTGTCAGTTTTGCGCACACCATGTTTTTCGGCATTGGGGCTTACGGCATCGCCATTGCCACCACCCGACTGGGCGCGACCTGGGAGGCGCTGGCCGTGGGCCTGCTGTGTTCACTGGCCTTGTCTTTTGTGTTGTCGCTGGCGGTGGGCCTGTTTTCACTGCGGGTCAAGGCCATCTTTTTTGCCATGATCACGCTGGCCGTGGCCTCGGCCTTCCAGACCCTGGCCTCGCAGCTGTCGGAGTTCACAGGCGGCGAAGACGGTTTGACCTTCAAGGTGCCCGAACTGCTGTCGCCCAGCATGGAGTTTTTCGAGCAGCCTTTCATGGGTGTGTCCATAGACGGCAGGCTGCTGTGTTATTACCTGCTGTTTGTGCTTGCACTGGTGCTGGTGCTGAGCCTGCTGCGCATCGTCAATTCGCCTTTTGGCCGCGTGTTGCAGGCGATTCGTGAAAACGAATTTCGCGCCGAAGCCATCGGTTACCGCGTGGTGGTCTACCGCACCACCTCCAGCATTTTGTCGGCGCTGTTTGCCACGGTGGCCGGTGCCATGCTGGCGCTCTGGTTGCGTTACAACGGGCCGGACACCTCGCTGTCGTTTGAAATCATGATCGATGTGTTGCTGATTGTCGTGATAGGCGGCATGGGCACGATTTACGGCGCGGCCATTGGCGCGGCGCTGTTCCTGGTGGCGCAGAGCTACCTGCAGGACTTGCTGCGTCTGGGCAGCGAAGCTGCCGCCAGCCTGCCGTGGCTGGCCGCCTTGTTGTCGCCGGACCGCTGGCTGCTCTGGCTGGGCCTGCTGTTTGTGTTGTCGGTTTATTACTTTCCCACCGGTGTGGTGGGGCGGCTGCGCGCCGTCAGTGTCAAGGGATAACGAGGGATGCACCGCATTTCAACGCCTGGACACAGGCACCACCAGCAGGAGACAGGACATGAAGAAAATCTTCAGGACATGGACCCGACAGACGGCCGCGGCATTGGTGTGGTGGGGGCTGGCAGGGCTTGCCAACGCGGCTGAGCTGGTGATTGGCCAGGTGGCGCCGCTTTCGGGCGTACTGGCCAGCACCGGGCAACAAATGGTGGTGGGCGGCAAGATTTATTTCGACCACATCAATGCGCAGGGCGGTATCCATGGCGCGAAGATCCGGCACGAGGTGCTGGACGACGGCTACAAAGTGCCTGAGACCGTTCGCCTGACCCGGGAGCTGCTGGCCAGACCCGAGGTGCTGGCGCTGTTCGGTTTTGCCGGCACCGCCAACGTCACGCAGCTGCTGAGCGATGGTGTGCTGGAGGCCGGCGGCGCCGCGCTGGTCGCGCCTTACACCGGCGGCGAGTCCTTACGCAAACCTTTTAATCCCTGGATTTTTCATGTACGTGCCGGTTATGCCGACGAAACCGAACACATGGTCCAGCAGGTCACCACGCTGGGCATGCGCCGCATTGCCGTGATGTACCAGGACGATGGTTTTGGCAAAGCCGGCCTGCTGGGTGTTGAAAACGCCCTGGCCAAACGCAATCTGAAGCTGTCCGTGGCGGCCGGCTATGAACGCAACACCGACAAAGTGGAAGACGCCGTCCAAAAGATCAAGGCCTCGGATGCGCAGGCAATCATCATGATCTCTATCAACAAACCAACGGCCGCGTTTGTGAAGCAGTACCGCGAAAGCGGTGGCGGGGCGCAGTTGTACAACATCTCGGTGGTGGACCCGGCCGAGCTGGTCAAGCTGGCCGGCCTGAAAAATGCCCACGGCCTGGGCATCAGCCAGGTGGTGCCTTACCCCTACCTGCCCAACACGCCGGTGGTGCGTGAGTACCAGGCGCTGCTGAAAAAATACGCGCCCACGGAACTTGTCAACTACACCAGCTTTGAAGAGTTTGTCGGTGCCAAGGTGCTGGTCGAAGCCCTGCGCCGTGCCGGCCCGAACCCGACACGAGCCAAGGTGCTCAAGACCCTGGAAAACATGGGCAGTTACGACACCGGCGGCATCACCCTCAGTTATTCGCCCAGCAACCGCATCGGCTCGCGTTATGTCGAAGTGACGGTGATCGGCAGCACCGGCAAGTTGCTGAAATAAGCGCTGCATCGCCTTCCAAAATAATTCATCACAGAGAGACCCGCTTCATGTCCTTCACATCCCACTACTTGACCTGCGCAGGGCGGGAAATCCATTACACCGAATGGGGTGCTGAGCACAGCGCCACCGTCATCGCCTGGCACGGGCTGGCCCGTACCGGACGTGACATGGATGAACTGGCGGCCCATCTGAGCACGCGTTACCGCGTGATTTGCCCCGACACGATTGGGCGCGGCCTGAGCCAGTGGAGCCCGGACCCGAAAAACGAATACCGGCTGTCGTTTTACGCGCGGATTGCGGCCGATCTCTGCGACCAGCTGAAGATTGCCAAAGCGCACTGGGTGGGCACCTCCATGGGGGGCGCCATAGGCACGGTCTGCGCGTCCGGCCTGTTCGAGCCTTCCATGAAGCCGCGTATCCAGAGCCTGGTGCTGAATGACACGGCGCCCAAAATTGCCGATGCCGCGATAGAACGTATTCGCTCCTACGCCGGCAACCCGCCCGCGTTTCACACCATGCGGGAGCTGGAAGCGTTTCTTAGGCAGGTCTACAAGCCCTATGGCTGGCTCAGCTGCAGCCAATGGCGACGTATGGCGGAGACCTCCATGCGCCGTTTACCCGACGGCCGTGTGACGACACACTATGACCCGGCGATGGTGCAGCAGTTTTCCTACCACCCCGACGACTACCTGATCTGGGACCATTACGACGCGCTCACTGTTCCTGTTTTGTGCCTGCGCGGCGCCGAGTCCGACCTGGTGTTGCGTGAAACCACGGCTGAAATGTTGACACGCGGGCCAGGCGCTGCCGGGTTGACACAGGTGGTCGAGATCGAAGGCTGCGGTCATGCGCCAGCGCTGAATGTGCCGGATCAGCTGGAGCTGGTGGCAGCGTTTATTGATGCCGCACAAGCGGCTTGATTCGCTACTGTATTCATAGCTGGTAGCGACCGATGTATAAGGGCTGGAAGCCGATTTGATGCATAAGTGCGAGGGAAAGCCTGGTTTTGCCTTGCCCTGGCGGCTCAGGCTTCGTCGATGTAGCCTCGCTTGAAAGCCAGCGCCTGGTCTTCAAAAATCGCCATGGCGGTGCTCATGCGCTTGAAGCCGAACTTGCGATAAAAAGGCTCTTTGCCTGGCACGGCGTAGAGGATGATTTTTTTGTGGCCGCGGGACAGCTCCACCAGCCGGTTGACGATCTCTTTGCCCAAGCCTATGCCCTGGTGACTGGGCAACACGGCCACATCGCAGATGTAAGAACAATCCACGCCATCGGCCAGTGCCCGGCCCACACCAACCAGCTTGCCGTCTTCGTAAGCGAAACACTTGAACAGGCTGTTGGTGAATGCGGTTTTCAGCCCGGCAGGGTTTTTTTTGCCAAGGGGCGCTGCGTGGTAGAGGGCGGTGAGTTCGTCCCAGTCAATGTTGTCGAGCTGGTGGGTCCAGGTGAGCGGCATGTTGTTCTTTTGACGGAGTTAAGCCATATCAAGGAATGAGTTCAGGGGCGCGAGCCGCTGCTCGGCGAAGCGTCCCCTGGAACCTTGGATTGGGCATCATTTGTCCGTACCTTTTCCAGAAGTTCCTTGACCACCGGTAGCATTCTCTCGGCCGCGATTTTGTAGCCTTTGGCGGTGAGATGCATGTCATCGTTTTGACTGTCATCGGGCGCCATTCGGTAGATTGGCATCATGGTCCGTATCCCAAATTTTTTCGCATATTCGCGCTGTGCGGCATTTCCGGACAACAAGACGAGTATTTTTCTATCGAGCAATGTTTGTACGATTGTTTCGATATTCTCTTTGCTATCGTTAAATTGGATGGCCTTTTTTTTTGTTGACTACATCATTTCCACCTGGCTGAAAAATGACAATTCGCGTCCCATTTGGAATAGCTGAGTTAAGGTGACTGAGTTCCTCAGAGGTCGTCTGTCCATTGGTCCCTTCATTCTTGATCACTACGTCGTATCCAGCAGCTCTTAGCATGACCTCCAGTTGAGCGGGATAAGCTTCTGAGCGGCTCAAATTCTTGCCGAAGGTATTGCTGCCACCAAAGGCAACAATTTGAATAGGTTCAGCTTGGGACACGCCGAAAAACAGTGTGCCAACAAGGAAAATAGCGATGCGGATCATGATGGGCTCCAAACTAAGATGATGATGTCCAACGTCATGTATAGCTCACACTCTGAGGGCATAATTTGGCTCCCCAAGATGGGGTGGAGTCTTTGTCAGGCGTGCGTTTTTTTGTGCATGGTGGATTCGTTTCAGTTCAATAAATTAACCGCCAAAACACCGAACGATACTAGGTCGCAAGCGGATCTCATAACATATTCCAAATGGGTGGATGTCAGAAATGCGGCGGAAGATCATCCCGCAAGCTGCGGACCACGCCGCCTCCGCCATCCGCAGGTGCTTGTTGTTTCAGGTCGGTAATCTCGCGAATCAGGGCATCGATTTGTTGCTGTTGCCGCACGATGACGCTGTCGAGTTTGTCCAGCAGGTCTTCGGTGAAGCTGGCTTTGATTTCCAGCTCGGTCAGGCGATGTTCGGTGTTGTGAGCTTGTTCCATGGCGCTATTGGACATGAATCTCAGGACCGGGTCAGCGTGGCGGCGATCAGGGCTTCGTCGAGCACGGCGAAGCTCGTGTTGTGCCTGTCGGTCAGCGGGCCACCGCCGGGCATCAGTTCACCGTTGGGGCCGTAACCAATCGCCTTGAATTTCCAGACCCCGTTGATCAGTTTCAGGTTGCCCACGTGGCCGCCCTGGCGGTCCAGCACTTGGTAGACACCCGCGTTGAGCGGGCTGAGGCTTAGTTCTGGCAAGAGCTGCAACCTTCAAAAATCATTGCTGGGCACCCAGCGTCAACGCCGCCGAACGCGAGGCGGCCAGCGCCTGCGCATCGGGCGCCGCTAGTGTGGGCCAGCCGGCCAGGTGTTGCTGTGCGATGTCATTGAGCGCGCGCAGCCAGTCGGGGCTGTCGTTCAGGCACTCGATGTAATTGAAGGTTTTGCCGCCCGCGCTCATAAAGGCGTGGCGTGCTTCCATGTTGATTTCTTCCAGCGTCTCCAGGCAGTCGCCGGTAAACCCCGGGCACATCACGTCGACACTGTGGGTGCCGGCCCGCGCCATGGCCACCAGCGTGGGTTCGGTGTAGGGCTCCAGCCACTTGGCCTTGCCGAAGCGCGATTGAAAAGTCACAACGTATTGTTCTTTGGCCAGGCCCAGTTGTTCGGCCAGCAGGCGCGCGGTTTTGTGGCATTCGCAGTGGTAGGGGTCGCCCAGGTGCAGGGTGCGTTCGGGCACGCCGTGAAAACTCATCAGCAATTTGTCGGCACGGCCGTTGGCTGCCCAGTGAGCGCGCACACGGGCCGCCAGCGCTGCGATGTAGCCCGGGTGGTCGTGGTAATGGTTGACAAAACGCAGCTCGGGCAGGCGGCGTACCTTGGCTGCCCAGCGGTAGACCGCGTCGAACACGCTGGCGGTGCTGGTGCCGCTGTATTGCGGGTAGGCGGGCAGGATCAGGATGCGGGTGGCGCCTTCGGCCTTGAGCGCGTCGAGTTGCGAGGCGATGGAGGGCTGGCCGTAACGCATGGCGTAACGCACGGCCACCGCATGGCCGCGCTCGCCGAGGTAACCGCGCAGCAGCAGCGCCTGTTTGGCGGTCCAGACTTTCAGCGGTGAGCCTTCCGGCGTCCAGATGCTGGCGTATTTGGCGGCCGACTTTTTGGGGCGGGTGCGCAGGATGATGCCGTGCAGGATCAGCCACCAGATGGCCTTGGGGATTTCAATCACGCGGTGGTCGCTCAGAAACTGTGCGAGGTAGGGGCGCAGCGCCGCGGCGGTGGGGACGTCGGGTGTGCCGAGGTTGCAATACAACACGGCGGTCGCGCTGGCGGCTTGGGCTGGTTGACCGTGTGTAAAGGTGGGTTCGGGAGAAAAAGACATGGGTTATTCTCCCCTACCTATGCTTGACCTGACAATTATTAAAGCCGTCTCGATTGACCTGGACGACACCCTGTGGCCGGTCTGGCCCGCCATCGAGCGGGCCGAAGTGGCCCTGAATGCCTGGCTGGGGCGCCACGCGCCCATGACCGCTGCGCTGTTCGCCAACCCGTCGGCGCGCCATGACATCCGGGAGCAGATTCTGCGCACCCGGCCCGAACTCAAACACAACCTCAGCGCGATACGCCGCGAGGCGATCCGACTGGCCTTGTACCGATCCAAGGAAAACCCGCTGCTGGCCGAGCAAGCCTTTGAAGTTTTTTTTGAGGTCCGAAACCAGGTCACGCTGTATGACGACGCCTTGCAGGCGCTGGAATTTTTGTCCACGCGTTACCCGGTAGTGGCGCTGTCCAACGGCAATGCCGATATCGCGCGTATCGGGCTCAGCCCCTATTTCCGCGCCTCCATCAGCGCGCAGGCTTTTGGCGTGGGCAAGCCGGACCCGCGGATTTTTCATGCGGCGGCCGGTGCGGTGGACGTGGCGCCCGAAAACGTGTTGCATGTGGGGGACGACGCCACGCTGGATGTGCTGGGCGGGCTCAACGCCGGCATGCAGACCGCCTGGGTCAACCGGGCCGACCATCTCTGGACCCACGAAGTTTTGCCGCACGAAACCGTGGCCAGCCTGGCCGAGTTGTGCGACCTGTTCCGCACTGCGGAGACCCGGTCATGAGCTTGAAAATCTACGGCATCGCGGCCTCGCGCGCATCACGTCCCTTGTGGGTGGCGCAAGAGCTGGGCCTGGACTATGAACATGTGGCCCAGCCTTACCAGGACGGCGCCACACGCACACCGGCTTTCCTCGCGCTCAACCCCAACGGCCATATCCCCGTGGTCGACGACGGCGGCGTGCTGGTCTGGGAGTCCATGGCTTGCGCCTTGTACCTGGCCGAACGTTTCAAGGGCGATGCAAATATTTCTTTGGCCGCGCACAACCACGCCGAACAGGCCGAGATTTTGCGCTGGAGTTTCTGGACCGTGACCGAGTGCGAAAAAGACGCACTGACCTTTTTGATGCACCGCGTGGCCATGCCCGAAGCGCGGCGCAAGCCCGAGCTGGCGCTGCAGGCCGAGCAGCGCCTGGCGCCGGCGCTGCGTGTGCTGGAGCAGCACTTGCAGACCCGCCGCTATATCGCGGGGGAGCGTTTCAGCGTCGCCGACATCTGCGTGGCGTCGGTGCTGGCCTGGGTGCAACGTGCCGAGGCCATGACGCAGTGCCCGCGGCTCGCCGACTGGCTGCAGCGTTGCCTGGCGCGGCCCGCGCAGATGCAGGTGCGGTCTATGGCGCGGCGCGAGGTCAAGGCCTGAAATCGACGGTTTCTTAGGAAAAATAGGGCTGCAGCCCAGGCAGGACGGGCGCAAGAAGCTATCTATTTGATAGCGTTTAACGTCCGCCGATGGCGCGGGCCAAGGCGTCATTCATCGTCGCCTGCGTGTTCATGTTCTTGATCAGGCCCAGCGCGTTGCTGCTGGCGTTGATCACCGTCTGCTGAATGATTTGCTGGTTGTTCAGGCTGTTCTGGATGATGGTGGCAAAAGTCGTCCCCATGGCGTCTGGCGCGATGCTGTTGCCCGGACCGTTTTGCACCACCAGGTTCAAGGCCCCGAGCTGACGGCCCAATTGAGCCGCTTGCGCCGAGTTCAGTCCGGCGAGCTGGCCGAAGTTCAAGCTGGTCTGGGCGCTCAGCTCGCCGTTGAGATAAACACTGCGTGTGATACCGAAACTCACCATCAAGCCGGACCCCAGGTCAAAACCGCCGCGCAGGCCGTCCAGGGTGCGGTCGCTGACGGTTTGCCAGAGCTCGCCGGGCGGCGTCTGCTCAGTGGCTTGCACTGCGCCAGGGACACTGGTCAGCAGTGCCAGCAACAGGCCCAGGGCAGGTCCGGTGTTCATCAGAAATCTCCCGGACCCAGCTTGGGCAGGGCGATGCCGGCCAGGCCGTCCCGGCCGACGCCGCTGGCCAATGGCGCACGCGGCGCCACGCGCCAGTCAACGGCCAGGTTGAAACGGGCCGCCTCCATGCGGTTGTGCACCACAAACAGCAGGCGGTTGCTCCAGAGGGCCTCAAAATCCCGGCGCGGCAGGGCACGTGTGCCCTGGGACGGATCACCGATCAGCACCCGGTCGGCCTGCACGCCCTTGACCACCACAAAATGGTGGTAACCCTTGTCATTGATTAGCACGATGGCGGGCACATGCGCCTCGTTGAGTTTGTCCAGCGGTTGCTCGAAACCATCGGCCTCGAAGCCGCGCGAGGCCAGAAAACGTTTCATGTCCAGCAGTGAAAATCCTTCGCTCTGGATCTTGCGCTGGTCACCATGGTCATACATTTCTTCGAACACCGTTTGTTCGCTGACGGGCTGGCCGTAGTGATGTGTCAGCAGCGTGGCAATCGCCGCCGAGCCGCAACTGAAGTCGTACTGCTGGATCAGGGTGCTGGCCAGGCGCGACTGCTTCAGGCTGGTGACCGGCACGGTCACGTCGCCCATGGGGATGGCCGGCAGGTAGGCGGTCTGGGCCGGCGACTGGCCGGCCCCCGCCAGCAGCGCGAAGCAGAGCAGCAGGCCGCGCATGGTGCTCACCTTCAGTTCATTTGCAGATGCAGGATCACGGCGCTCTGGATCAGCACATTCGCGCCGGAGTTCTGGATCACGATCGGCATGCCGCTCATGTTGGCAAAAGCGCCGGCGCTGATGGCGTTGGTGCCGGTGGTGACATTTCGGGCCGTGTTATCGGCCGTGGTGCCGGTCAGCGTCATGTCGTTGCGCACCAACTGGCTGCCGCCCCGAAAAGTGTCGAGCACGGCGGGGTCAACCGGTGTGGCGAAGACCGCCCCGCTCGGGGGGGCGGTGTTCACACTGTCTTTGGTAAGTGCTGTTTGCGCGAGCACAGGGGTCGCCAGTGCGAACAGCAGGACCAGGCCTGTGGCCTGGCTACGTGTGTGCGATGTCATCGACTCTCCCTTCGGTCTGGGTCGCGGCACACCGTGCGGCCTGCCATCCCGGCAGGCCGCACGGTGGTGACCGACGAGACCTTAATGAACAGCCAGGTTGGCCTGCACATTCACACTTTGCTGAACCAGCGAGGAAATACCGCTGTTCTGGTTCGCAAGCATGATGCCGGCCGCCGATTGTCCGACGCTGGTCATGGTGTTGGCCATGCTGAACGTTCCGGCATTGACGGAGTTCATGCCGCCCGCACCGCCGGTGCCGCCCATGCCAGTGCCGCCCGTGCCGCCCTGGGCCGTGTTGGTGCCGCCGTTGCCGGAGCCACCCGCGCCACCGGTGCCGCTGCCACCGGCGCCGCCATTGCCAGCGGTGTTGCTGCCATTGCTGGCGCTACCGTTGGTGGCGCTGCCGTTCATGCTCGAGCCGCCTGCGCCGCCCGTGCCTGCGCCGCCTGTGCGGGTTCCGCCGGAAGTGCTGGTGGCCACGCCGCCTGCACCGCCTGCACCGCCTGCGCCGCCTGCGCCGCCTGCGCCGCTAGCACCACCTGCGCCAGCTGTGCTGGTACCGGAGCCTGCGCCGCCTGCGCCGCTTGCGCCGCCCATAGACGTGCTGGTCCCGGTGCCTGCGCCGCCTGCGCCACTAGCACCACCTGCGCCAGCCGTGCTGGTACCGGAGCCCGCGCCGCCTGCGCCGCTAGCACCACCTGCACCTGCCGTGCCGCTGGAACCCGTTCCGCCACCGGCACCGCCTGCGCCACCTGAGGACAGGCCACCGGCGCCACCGTTGCCGCCGTTACCTGCGTCACCGCCGCCGGAACTGCCGCCGCCGCCGGCACCACCGCTCCTGCCGCCCAGACCCGCAGCCAGACTGCCGCTGCCGCCGCCGCGGCCGCTATTGCCGCCGTCGCCTGCAGCCAGACTGCCGCTACTGCCGCCGCGGCCGCTATCGCCGCCCACACCTGCAGCCAGACTGCCGCTGCCGCCGCCGCGACCGCTATCGCCGCCGGAACCGCCGCGTCCGCCGTCTGCGCCATTGGCTGTGGCCCTGCCACTTTCGCTCGAGCCGTTGGCGCTACCGCCCGTGCCGCGACCGCCGTTACCTGCGTCGCCGGCGCTGCCATTGCTGGCGCTGCCGTGATTGATGGCGCCGTTGGAGGCGCTGCCGCCAGCTGAACCCACCGCGCCATTGCCGGTGCCGCCTGGGCCGCCTGTGCCCGAGCCGGAGGCCTGGCCACCCTTGCCGGTTCCGCCGTAACCACCGTAGGCTTTGCCGCCGTTGGCATTGCCGGTGTTGTAAGCGTTGTTACCGATGTCATGCACCCGGTTGCCCGAGACCACGCCATTGAGCGTGCTGAGGGCCGTGACCTTTGTCACGTTGAAGGCATTGCTGAAGCTGGAGGTGGCCGTTGAGCCGTTGTTGGCTGCGGCGGTGCCGTAATCCCGGGCAGTGGCTTCGCCTTCGGCAGCCTTGTAGCTGCTGCTGTCCGTTTTGGTAATCGTCTTCGTTCTCTGACTACTGTCTTGCCACGCCGTGGAGTTTTCATTCGCATTGGGGCCGGCACCTGTTTGTGTGGAGGTGGCCGTCGCGGTTTGGTTTCCGGTCGTTGCGGTCGTCGTGCCGTCGGTTCCGTTGTTGGTCGGATTGGCCCATGCGGAAACGAATGCAAGGGCCATGGCCGAAGCCAGGAGTGTCTTCTTCATAAATCCTCCGGAGGTTGCTGTTGGAAAGTTACAAGATCTTGGGTTGATTCGCGTTGCCGCAAACCGGCCGCAGCGTGAGCAACTTCGATGCCAGCGCTTTCACGCCGCATGTGTGAAGGCCTTGTGTCCGGCAGCAGGGCTGGTTTAGCGGGGTTGTTTCAAGGTGTGCGGGTGACCGGGAAGGCGTCGTTCAAGCCAGTTGTGGGCGCAAAGTGTCACAGGGGGTTGACGGTGGCAGGGAGTTTGCGCGGGCCGCCGTGTTCGTTCACCGCTGTGCAGGCCGACCAGCCATGAGCGCCAGGCGTCTCATTCCTGTGACAGATCCTCCGTGGCGGGCACGGCTGAACGCGGCGCTCCGGTTCGCGCTATGCGCGGCCACACCTTGTCGGGCCTGTACTTCAAAGGCTCCACAACCGCTGAGGATCAGACTGCCACATTCCTGAGACAGTGTCTCCGTCTGCCTGCGCGGAATTACTGGTTGTTGCAACTTGCAGCTTGCCACTCGCGGCTCGGTGGCCTTACGCTGCTGCGGAGTCCGACGAAAAAAGCAAACAAAAGTACAAGCAAAACAGAAGCAACGCGGAGCAACAACATGAGGCATCTGAGGGAGTTTTCCGTCATGAGCAGCCTTGGCCAGCGCAAGGCGTGGACCTTGTTGGCCTGCTCCTCTCTGGTGATGTCCGGCGCGCTCGCGCAGACCCAGGGGACAGCTGCGTCCAGGAACGCGAACAAGCGTATCGAGTTGTTGCAGCAGCAGGTGTCGGAGCAGGGGCGGCAGATCGAGGCCCTGCAGCAGCAGGTCATGGAGCAGGAGAACCGCTACCGCGACCAGCAACGTGTCGAGAAGGAACGCCAGGAAGCCCTGGCCGCCGCGCGTCCCGAAGGCCAAGGGCCGAACGACAAAAAGCAGGCCGCAAGCCCCGAGCCGCCCGATGGCTCCACCCGTTCGGTGCATGTCGGCGTGGCGCCTGCCGCGGAAGCCGCGCCGCCTGCCATGGCGCAACTGTTCGAGCAGCCCGGCATTCTCACGCCTCCTGGCCATTACGTGCTGGAACCTTCGCTGCAGTACGGTTACTCGTCGAGCAACCGGGTGGCGTTGGTCGGCTACACCATCATCCCGGCCTTGCTGGTCGGCCTGATCGATGTGCGTGAGGTCAAACGCAGCACCTTGACCGCGGCAGTCACCGGTCGCTGGGGGCTGACCAACCGGCTGGAGGTCGAAGCCAAGCTGCCTTACGTTTACCGCTCCGATGCCACCATCAGCCGCGAGTTGTTCACCGGCACCGCGTCCGAAAGAGTCTTTAACGCCAACGGCAGTGCGATAGGCGACATCGAGCTGGCCGCACGTTACCAGTTGAACCAGCCGCAGCCCAATTCGCCCTACATGATCGGTTCGCTGCGTTTCAAGACCCGCACCGGCAAGGGTCCGTTCGACGTGGTGACCGATTGCGTGACGCGTTGCCTGGGCAACACCACGGGCACCGGCCTGCCATTGGACTTGCCGACGGGCTCGGGATTTTATTCGCTGCAAACCGGGCTGACCTGGTTGTTTCCGTCGGATCCGGCAGTGTTTTTTGGTGGCATCAGCTACACGCGCAATTTTGGGCGCGACAACGTCAGCCGCCTGGTGTTGAATGGTGAGAGGGAATTCCTAGGCTCGGTCAAACCGGGCGATGTTTTGGGCTTCAATTTCGGCATGGGACTGGCGCTCAATGAGCGATCTTCCTTCAGCATAGGCGTGGACCTGAACTCCATAGGCCGAACCCGGCAGAACGGCGTGCCGGTGGAGACTTCGGTGCGTACCCAGCTGGCGTCGCTGCTGCTTGGGTATTCCTACCGCTACAGCCCCAAGACCACCCTGAACGTGACGGTGGGGACCGGGCTGACGCGAGACACGCCCGATTTGACGCTGACGGTCAGGATCCCCATGATGTATTAGCGAGCAGGTCATGCCGATCCGAAACATCCTGTGTGTGACCCTGGGTGAGGACGCGGGTGGTGTGGCGCAACACCTGCTGGGCGGGGGCTGGCAGGTGGTGCAGGCGGCAGACCTGGCGGTAGCCAGCCGGATTCAAACGCATCAACATTTCCCTGTCAGCCTGCTGGTCATGGGCAAGGCGCGGGCCGTGCCGGATCGGCTGCTGGAGGCCTGCGTCAAGGCTTCGAACGGCTCCGAATGGGTGGCTGTGTGTGAGGCCCAGGCGCTGGAGTCGCCGGGTTTTCGTGACCTGGTGCTCAACTGTTTTTTCGACCATCAAATCCTGCCGCTGGACTGGCATGACCTGGCACTGATCCTGGAACACGCCGGCCAGCGTGCCATGTTGCGCAGCCAGCACCAGACCCACCTGCATGCGGCGGACACCCTGGGTATGGTGGGGCAGGGGCCGGCCATCACACGTCTGCGCGAGCAGATTCGCAAGGTGGCGGCGACGGAGGCGCCGGTGCTGATAGGTGGGGAGAGCGGCAGCGGCAAGGAGTTGGCTGCACGCGCGATTCACCAGTGTTCACACCGGGCGGCGGGGCCGTTTGTGGCCGTCAACTGCGGTGCCATCGCGCCCACCCTGATTCATTCCGAACTGTTTGGCCACGAGCGTGGGGCGTTCACCGGGGCGTCGGCGCAGCGGCACGGGCTGATAGAGACGGCCAATGGCGGCACGGTTTTTCTCGATGAAATCGGCGACCTGCCGCTGGAGTTGCAGACGAATTTACTGCGTTTTTTGCAGGAGAAGACCATCAGCCGCGTGGGGGCGGTGCGCAGCCTGCCGGTCGATGCCCGTGTGGTGGCGGCCTCGCATGTGGACCTGGCCGAAGCCGTGGCCATCGGGCGTTTCCGCGAAGACCTGTTCTACCGCTTGAACGTGTTGCCCATCGAGGTGCCGCCGTTACGCCGCCGCATGGAGGATGTGCCTATCCTGGCGGAACATTTTTTCCAGTCCTGCGTCGGGGAAAGCGCGAGCCGGGTCAAGGGTTTTACCCGGCAGGCGCTGGCAGCGCTGACAGCACACAGCTGGCCCGGCAATGTGCGCGAGTTGTACAACCGCGTGCAGCGGGCGGTCATCATGACCGATCAGCGGCTGATCGCGCCCGCCGACCTGGGCCTGGCGGAGTCGGAGCATGCCGTGGGCATAGGGCTGGACGCGGCTCGCACCATGGCCGAGCGGGATGCGATCTGCCTGACGCTGACACGTGTGGGTCGCAACATCACCCACGCGGCGCGTGAGCTGGGGATTTCACGCATGACCTTGTACCGTCTGATGGACAAACACAGCATCAGCCAGAGCGCCGAATGAGCCTTCAAGCGTGTGCCAGGACGGCCGCGTCCCGGCCATTGCGCACAGCGCCTTCCAGCGTGGCCGGGTAAGGCCCGGCGATGTAGTCGCCGCAAGCCAGCAGCCCGGGCAATACCTGGCTTGCTGGCCGCAACATGCCGGGCAAGCAGGCGAAGGTGGCGCGTTTTTCGACAATCGTTTGCACGGCGACTGGCTGCACCAAGCCCAGTTGTTGCGCGCCTTGCCGCAACACGCGTTGTGTCAGCGCGGCACTGTCGCCGGTGCTGGCGCTGACCACAAACGCCAGCAGGCCAGCCGGGCCACCCAGTTGGCCACGGTCAAACACAAACTGCGCCGGCGCTTCACTGTCCGGTGCGCTCGCGCGCAGCGCCAGCATGGGCTGGACCAGCCGTGAGCCGGACGCGGAGACGTACACCGTGGTGATGGCTTCAAATTGCAGGGCGCGGGCCTGCGCCTGCCAGTCCTCGCAGGGCAGGCCGCTGGATTGCGCCAGCCGCGCCGCTTCGCCCGGCGGGCAGGCCAGGATCACCCGGTCAAAGGCCACACCATCGACCTGCCAGCCGCTGCCTGTGGTGGCCAGCGTCTGAACGCGGGCGCCGAGCTGAAGCTCGCCGCCGCGTTGCGTCACCCAGGCCAGCGCCGCCTCCGGCAGCAGCGCGCTCAAATCGGTGCGCGGCAGCAGCAGGTTGGAGCCGCCGGACTGCGAAAACAAGGCATCACGCAAGACCCGCAAAAAGACCTGGGCGCTGGCGCGATCGGCCGGCGTGTTCAGCGCCGCCACACACAAGGGTTCGATCAAGGTGGCCATCACGGTTCGCTGGACGTTGCGGCACAGCTGCGCGACCGACAATTGCGGTGCGCAGCGAAAACCGGCGGCTTGCCAGCGCAGGGCGGCCAAGAGCAAGGACCCCTTGTCGCGCCACGACCAGCCGCGCGCACCCAGGATGCCGGCCAGCGCGTCCAGCGGTGTGGGCAGGGCGGGCAGGCGCATGCCCGCACCGTCGGGGAATTGCAGCGTCAGCGGCAGGCGCAGCATCAAGCTGTCGGCGTCCAGCTCCAGTTCGCTCATCAGGCGCAAGGTTTCGCTGTAAGCCCCAATCAGGATGTGTTGGCCGTTGTCCAGTGGCAGAGCGCTGCCGTCAGGCCACTGGCCATCGACGCGCCTGGCGCGGCCGCCGGGGATACGCGCCGCTTCAAACACCGTGACCTGCTGGCCCCGCTGCGTGGCTTCCACCGCCGCCGCGCAACCGGCCCAGCCGGCGCCGATGACGGCAATCTTCACTGGACTTTTCCGAAGGCCTGCGTTTTCCAGGCCAGCCAGAACTTGCGCAGCGGCGTCAGGCTGACACGCTGGTGCAAGACCTGGTAGTTGTCGCGTGCAATCTCGCGCAACAGGGTGCGGTAGATGCTGGCCATCATGAGACCGGGTTTTTGCGCCCGCCTGTCGGCTTCGGGCAGCAGAGCCAGGGCTTCGTCGTAGAGGCCCAGCGCGCGATCCGTCTGGAACTTCATCAGTGCGGTAAAACGATCAGAATATTGGCGCTTCAAAATTTCATGCGCCTTCACATCAAACTGCTGCAGCTCGCTGACCGGCAGGTAGATGCGGCCGCGCAAGGCGTCTTCGCCGACGTCGCGGATGATGTTGGTCATCTGAAAAGCCAGGCCCAGCTTGTGGGCGTAGGCCGTGGTTGCTTCCTCGGTCTGGCCAAAAATACGCGCTGCCACTTCGCCGACGATGCCGGCCACCAGGTGGCAATAGGTTTTCAGGTTGGGAAAGTCGAGATAACGGTTTTGCGCCAGGTCCATCTGGCAGCCTTCGATCACGGCTTGCAGGTGGCGCGCCTCGATGCGGTAAGTAGGTGCCAGCGGCATCAGCGCTTTCATCACCGGATGGGTGGGCGTGTCGGCGTAGGCTTTGGCCACTTCGGCCTGCCACCAGGCCAGCTTGGTGTGTGCGACGCCGGGGTCCATCACTTCGTCAACAACGTCGTCGATCTCGCGGCAAAAGGCGTAAAAAGCGGTGATGGCCGCGCGCCTTTCCTTGGGTAAAAACAGGAAGGCGTAATAAAAACTGCTGCCGGATGCGGCGGCTTTTTGCTGGACGTACTGCTCAGGAGTCATGCGGCGATTGTCCCATGGGACTTGGCGCCTGCCAGGCGCCTGGGTCAGACCGCCAGCGTCATCAGCATTTGACGCTGGCGCTTGCAGCCCGGGCGCTTAGCGGGTCTTGCTCACGGCGATGTTCCACAAGGCCACAAGCTGCTCGTACTCCGCAGAGGCGGCTTCCTGGCTGAGCGGGAAGATCTTGATTGCGCTCAGGTCGGGCAACGAGGTGAGTTTGGACACCGGGATGTCGTTGCGGGTCGGGCGGCGGAAGTTTTTGACCAGCAGTTCCTGCTGCGTTTCCTTGCTCAGCAGCCCGTTGTACAAGGCCTTGGCGGCGTCCTGGTTCTTGGCGCCCTTGATGATGAACATGCCTTCTGGCGCGAGGTAGCTGCCTTCGCTGGGGTAGACCAGCTTGATTTCCTTCTGGCCGCCGGCCACGTATTCCTGAGCGGCGTATTCGATGGTCAGGCCGACCGGGTATTCACCGGCGGCCACACCTTTGTAGGTGGTGCCCGAGGACGATGTGATGACGGCATTGGTGGCGATTTTTTCCAGACCATCCTTGCCGAACTGCTTGAGCAGGCCGTAGACCAGCATGTAGGCGGTGGCGCTTTTGCTCGGATCGGTGATGGCGAACTTGCCTTTCCATTCGGGTTTCATCAGGTCAGACCAGGTCTTGGGTGCGGCCAGGCCCTTGAGCTGGCGCTGGTTGACCATCAAAACCATGACATGGACGTTGGTGCCGACCCAGAGGTTGTTGGGGCCGCGGAACTCGGCCGGAATGGCCGCCAGTTCGGGTGCCTTGTAGGGCTCGAGCAGGTCTTTGTACGCGCCCAGCGTGCCGAAACCGCCGCTCCACAACACATCGCCGCGCGGGCTTTTGGCTTCGGCCTGGATGCGTTTCATCAGGGAGCCGGTGCCGCCTGTGACCTGCTGCACCGTCAGCGACGGTGTTTTTTTCTTCACCACGTTGAGTGCGGTTTCAATCGTCTCGGTGTTGTTGGACGAATACAGCACCACGGTCTGGGCCTGCGCCAGGCCGGCGATCAGGCCTAAGGTGGCCAGCGAGCATTGCAGAAGGGACTTGATGTTCATGGAGAGCCTCTTGAGTTGAAAAGAACGACGAGTTGATTTACTTGGCGGAAAACAGGTTGATGCGGAAGACCTTGATGGCCACGACGATGGGCAGCAGGATGACGCTGACGAGTGCCGCGCCATAGGCCGAAGCCAGGCCCAGACGCCCGCCGTCGACCTGGCGGAAGATCGCAATAGGCATGGTTTCCAGCCCGCCGGTGTAGACCACGACCGAGGCCGACAGCTCGGAAATGGTGGTCACCCACATCAGGATGGCTGCCGAAATGATGGAGGCCTTCATGGCCGGCAGGATCACCTTGAAGAAGGTTTTCAGCGGCGACACGCCCAGGCTGATCGAGGCCTCCTCGATGGAGTCGGGGATATTGAACAGGGTGGACGAGGCATTACGTACCGCAAACGGCAGGCGGCGCACCGTGTAGCACAAGACCATGATGCCCGAACTGCCGGCCAGCACCAGCCAGCCGGTGTTGAAGGTCTGTACCAGCGCGATGCCCAGCACCGTGCCTGAGATGGTCAGCGGCAGCACCACGATGTAGTCCAGCGTTTGGGTGAAGATGTTTTTCTTCTTGATGGTCAGGTAGCTCACCAGGATGGCGAAGGCCACCCCGACCAGCGTCGCCATGGAGGCAAACTTCAGCGAGTTCAGGATGGGCTCGGGCGCGCCCTGCAGCGCACGCTGCAGGCTGGACAGCGACCACTGGCCCCAACGCATGACCGGGCCGCTGGTTTCCGTTAGGGCCGCCACAAACACGATGACCAGCGGCAACATCGACAACAGGATCACCAGGCCCACGGCGCAGGTGAAGAGCAGCGCAGCACCGGATCGCACACGAATTGGCGCCGGCGCGCGGCCTTGCGTCATGGTGTAAATCTTGCGCTCGACCACACGTTTCTGAAGGAAAAGCACCACGGCGACGATGCCTATGGACACCACCGACATGGCGCTTTGCAACATGGCGCTGCCGCCCATTTCACTGACAAAGGTGTTGTAAGTCATGACGGACAGCAGTGGCACGCGGCTGCCCAGCAGCATGGACAGCGCGAAGTTGCCCACCACCAGGGTGAAAACCACCAGCGCATTGACCAGCACCGCCGGCAGCAGCACAGGTACCAGCACGCGGAACTTGGTCAGCAGCGGCGAGGTGCCTAGGCTCAGGCCGGCCTCTTCGAGCTGGCTGTCAAAGCCGCGCAGCGCCGCCAGCACCCCCAGGTAGATATAGGTGTAGTAGACCAGCGTCATGGAAAACACCATGCCGGTCCAGCCGTAAAACGTCGGCAGTTCTATGCCCCAGTCGGCCATGAGATTGGTGATCAACCCGTTGTTGCCCAGCAGCAGCAGCCAGGATTGGCCGACGATGATTTCCGGAATCACGATGGTCATGATGGGCAAGACGGCGACCAGGTTTTTCAGCGGAAACTCGTAACGCGCCACCATGTAGGCAAAAGGCACACCCACCGCCACGGTGCAGGCGGTAACTGCCACACCCAGCACCAGCGTGTTGCGAAAGGCTTCTACATACTGGCTGTCGTTCAGCAGGGTGATGAAGCCGGCCAGCGAGAGCGCGCCCGACTCATCCTGCACGCTGTTGATGAACAACACGCCCAGCGGGTAAAACACAAAGAAAAGGAGCAGGACCAGGCTGATCAGCGTCAGAAAGCCCCAGGGCCACCATTTGATGTTCATGGCTGACTTTCTTAGGATGAAACAACGCGGCTGTGCGCGGGCACCAGCACCTGCACGGCATCGCCGGCCTGGAAGTCGGCCACGGTGTTGCCGGCATGCAGTTCGACCCGGATTTCGGAGCTGTCGTGCAGCTTGATGCGGTAGGCGGTCTTGAAGCCCAGGTACTGGCGGCGCAGCACTTCGCCGAAGATGGCATTGGGCACATGCGGAGCGGGTGCCATCAGCGACAGGTCTTCCGGGCGCGCGATCAACATGCCTTGCTCGCCCAGCGTCTCGCTGCCCTGCACGCCGTCAAAAGGCCGTCCGCCCCACTGAAAGCGCACATGGCGAGGTGCGCCGCTGGCACTGTCGCCCGACATGTATTGCGCGGGCACAGGGATCACATTGGCCGAGCCTATGAAGTCGGCCACGTAGGCGTTGACCGGCGTGCCATACAGCTCTTCGGGCGTGCCGAGCTGGGCAATGTTGCCGCGGTCCATGATGGCAATGCGGTCCGACATGGCCAGGGCCTCTTCCTGGTCGTGGGTGACAAACACCGTGGTGATGCCGGCTTCGCGCACCAGGTCCAGGATCACGTCGCGCATCTGCAGCCGCATCTTGGCGTCCAGGTTGGACAGCGGCTCGTCCATCAGCAGCACGCGCGGGCGAATCACCAGCGCCCGGGCCAAGGCGACGCGCTGGCGCTGGCCGCCACTCATCTGGGCCGGGTAGCGGTCGGCCAGCGCCAGCAGGCTGACCTTGTCCAGCGCCTCATGGACCCGGCGCTTGATCTCGTCCTTGCTCACCTTGCGCGCGCGCAGCCCGTAGGCCACGTTGTCAAAGGCCGACTTGTCGGGGAAAAGGGCGTAGTCCTGGAACACCATGCCGATGTCGCGGTGGTGGGTGGACACCCGCGTCACGTCGTCCTGGTCGAACAGGATGCGGCCGCCATCGGGCTCGTGAAAACCCGCGATGCAGCGCAGCAACGTGGTCTTGCCGCAGCCGCTGGGGCCTAACAGCGTGTAGAAAGCACCGTCGGGAATGTGCAGGGACAGGTTTTGCAAGACCGTCTGGCCGGCAAACTGCTTCACGATGTTGTCTATGCTGATGGACGCCATGTTGGATCTTTGGGGATGAATGTGGCGCGATGATAGGAGTTGCGCCCATCCCCCACCAGCCGTTTTTTATAAGGCGTGCCATTAGTTTTTCTAAGGGCTTGCTGGTCTAAGATGGCCCGCAACTGATGCGCCGGCTTTTTCTTTTCCAGGCAGGGCCGCGCTGGTGTTCATCACAGAGAAAAAACAAAGATTCCTTTCACGCATGAGCGACAAGAATTTGCTGGCCGAAAAAGCAAGCTGCGGCAGCGCCAGGGGCTGGGGCCGCATGGCGGTCAGGGGCTGAGATGGCGCGCCGCTTGCCGCCCTTGAAAGCCTTGCGCGCGTTTGAAGCGGCGGCACGCCACGCCAATTTCACGGCGGCGGCCGAAGAGCTGAGCATCACCCACAGCGCGGTCAGCCAGCAGATACGCTTGCTGGAAGAATACGTCGGGCAGCCTCTTTTTACCCGCGAAGCACGCGGCGTGAGCTTGCTGCCGCAAGCCCGTGACTATTTCACCGAGGTGCAGGCCAGCCTGGACCGCATCGCCAGCGCCACGACTTTGCTGAAGTCGCCCGGCCAGCGCCGCAGCCTGCGTGTCTGCAGCACGCCTTCGCTGGCGATGAAATGGCTGATCCCGCGGCTGGCCGGCTTTCAGGCGCTGGTGCCGGATACCGATGTGCAGCTGTCCACCCTGGGCCGGCAGTTTTTCGAGCAGGCCGAGGCCAGCAGCGACGTGTTGATACGCCGCATGCCCATGCAGCGGCCTGAACACAGTTGCGTGCGTTGCCTGGACGACTACCTTGTGCCCGTGGCCTCGCCGCGTTTTATCAAGCGCAACCGGATTTATGCCGTCGCCGACTGCCTGGGCCACCCCTTGCTGCAGGCGGCCAGTGGCCAACACGACTGGTCGCGCTGGTTTGAGCTGGCGGGGCTGCAGGTGCCGCCCAAGTTGCCCGGCCCGGTGTTTGACCACCAGTTTTTGTGCCTGCAGGCGGCCATGAACGACCTGGGCCTGGCGCTGGCGCCCTGGTGTTTGCTGGAAGAAGACATTCGCGCCGACCGCTTGCGCCCGCTGTTTGCCCAGCCGCGTTTGCCCGGCCCGGGTGTTTACGCGCTGTATCGCAGCGAAAGCCCGGTGGCCGGGCTGGCGCGGCAATTCATAGACTGGCTGGGCCTGCAAGGCCATGCCGCATCGGCCCCGCAAGGAATCAAGTGATGACAGACAAACTTCCCGGATCGGGTTTGCAACTGCGCGGCGTCGCACCTGGCTTGCGGCTGGCCGATTTCCGGCTGATCGCCTTCGACATGGACTCGACCCTGATCAACATCGAGACGCTGGATGAAGTGGCCGAGGCCGCCGGCTGCAAGGCCCAGGTCGCGGCGCTCACAGAAGCCGCGATGCGCGGCGACATCACGGACTACAAGGACAGCCTGCGCCAGCGCGTGGCCTTGTTGCGCGGCGTGCCCGTGTCGGCGCTGCAAGCCGTGTATGACCAGCGCCTGCAGCTCAACCCCGGCGTGGAAACGCTGATCGCAGCCTGCCAACGCGCCGGGCTGCGCTGCATTCTGGTCAGCGGCGGCTTCACCTTTTTTACCGACCGGCTGCAGCAACGCCTTGGCCTGGACGACACCCGATCCAATGTGCTGGAGATTGAAAACGGCCGCCTGACCGGGCGTTTGTTGCCCCAGCCCTGGGGCGACATTTGTGATGGTGAGCAAAAGCGGATCAAGCTGCTGGAGTGTTGCGCCGCCCTGGGCATCACGCCGGCGCAGGCGATTGCCGTGGGTGATGGGGCCAACGACCTGGCCATGATGCAGGTCGCTGGCCTGTCGGTGGCTTATCACGCCAAACCTCTGGTGCGGCAGCAGGCCATGGTGGCCATCAACGAGGGTGGGCTGGACCGCTTGCTGGAAGTTTTGCGCTAAGCCGCTGGTCGGGCGGTGTTTGGCAGGGTGCCTACATCCAGAGCGCACGCCAGCCCATCACCAGCACATCCCAGGCGTTCAGCTTGGGCCGTCGCCGCAGCGTGGCGAAGTCCATGGCTTCGATTTTGTCCAGAATCCGCAGCCCACCTTGCACCACCAGGCGCAACTCCCAACCGGCGCGGCCTGGCACTTTTTTCACCAGTGGAGAGCCTTTTAGCATCCTGGCCCTTGCTGCATGGGCGCGGGCAGCTATTAATTTGGTAGTGGCTGGATTCACCTCCAGGCGCAGCAGTTGGTCCTCGTCAACCCCTTGGGCGGCCCACACATCCTGCGGCAAGTAGATCCGGCCGCGCGGGATGTCCACGCTGAGGTCTTGCCAGAAATTGATGAGCTGCAGGGCGCTGCAGATGTCGTCGCTCTGGACCAGGGATTCGGCATCCTTCACGCCATACAAGTGCAGCAGCAGGCGGCCGACCGGGTTGGCGGAGCGGCGGCAATAATCCAGCAACTCGGCCTCGCTGGCATAACGCTGCTTGACCACATCCTGTTCAAACGCGCTGAGCAGGTCGGCCAGCAACGGCACCGGCAACTGGAACTGCAGCAGCACCGGCTGCAGCGTGGCAAACACGGTCGGCCAGCGACCCGAGGGTGGCCGGCCTTCGGACACCGCCAGCAGGTCGGCGCGGTAGGCTGCCAGGTCTTGCAGGCGTTGGGCGGGCAGGGCGTCGCCTTCATCGGCGATGTCGTCGGCGGTGCGGGCGAACCAGTAAATCGCAGCGACCGCCGGGCGCAGCCGCGGCGGGCAGAGCAGTGAGGCGACCGGAAAGTTTTCGTAATGCTGGGACGGGGGCTGCAGCGCCTGTGGCGTGCCGGAATCAAGGCCTGGGTTCATGGCCGGGATTGTCGCTTGACAAGCCTGCGTAATTACCCTAGATTACTAACCGATCAGTCAGTAACTGGGTTTCTCCCGGGTACTTTCTGGCTTTTCCAGCCACCGCTTTTGCCCATCACACCATGAATAAAACCGCCTTTGCCGTTCTTTGCGGCGCCCTGTTGCTGAGCGCCTGTTCCCGGCCCACGCCCCCCGAGGAACCGGTGCGGGCCGTCAAGGTGATGACGGTGGGTGTCGACTCGCTGCAAGCCGGCCATGAGTTTGCCGGCGAGGTCAGGGCGCGGGTCGAGTCGCGCCTGGGTTTTCGGGTGGGTGGAAAAATCATCAAACGCCAGGCCGAGCTGGGTCAACATGTGAAGGCCGGCCAGGTGCTGGCCCAGCTGGACCCGCAAGATTTCCAACTGGCCGCCGATGCAGCGCGTGCCCAGGTGGCGGCCGCTCGTACCAACCGCGACCTCGCGGCCGCCGATTACAAGCGTTACAAAGAGCTGAAGGATCAGAGTTTCATCAGCGGCGCCGAACTGGAGCGCCGCGACACCACGTTCAAGGCGGCGCAGGCCCAGCTGGAGCAGGCGCAGTCGCAGCTGGCGGTGCAGGGCAACCAGGCCCATTACGCGGTACTGGTCGCCGATGTGTCGGGCGTGGTGACGGCGGTCGAGGCCGAAGTCGGGCAGGTGGTCAGCGCCGGCACGCCGGTGTTGCGGATAGCCGCCGACGGCCCGCGCGATGTGGTGTTTTCCGTGCCGGAAGACAAGGTCGCCGCGCTCCAGGTGGGCCAGCCGGTCAAGGTGCGTGCCTGGGCGCAAAACACCGAGCTGGCCGGCAAGGTGCGCGAAGTTTCCGCCAGCGCCGACCCGGCCACGCGCACCTACCCGGTCAAGGTGGCGCTGGACACGACAGAGCCGCCGGCGCTGGGCGCCACCGTGTATGTGTTGCCGCAAGGCCTGGCCGCCGGCGGCCAACAGGCCATCAAGCTGCCGACCAGTGCCCTGCGCCAGGACGGCAAGGCCAGCGCCGTCTGGGTGCTGGACCCGGCCAGCATGACGGTGCGTTCACAAATCATCCAGATCGCCACCGCCGACGGCAACGAGGCGGTGGTGGCCGCCGGTTTGCAGCCCGGCATGCTGGTGGTCAGCGCCGGCGTGCATGTGCTTTCGCCCGGCCAGAAGGTCACGATTTATAAGCCAAAAGTGGATGTGGCCCCCGTCCCTCCTGCGCAACCAGCTATGAATTCCGTAGCGAATGCGCCTGCCGTCCCGGCAGCGAAGTGAGGACGGCATGACCCAAGTACAACCGAAAGACAGTTTCAACCTGTCCAAATGGGCGCTGGACCATCCGGCGCTGACGCGTTACCTGATGGTGGTGCTGATGCTGCTCGGCTTTGCCGCGTATTTCCAGCTTGGCCAGGACGAAGACCCGCCATTCACCTTTCGCGCGATGGTGGTGCGTACTTACTGGCCGGGCGCCACGGCGCAGCAGGTGGCCGAGCAGGTGACCGACAAGCTGGAGCGCACCTTGCAGGAGGTGCCTTACGCCGACAAGATACGCAGTTACTCCAAGCCGGGCGAGTCGCAGATCATTTTCCAGATCAAGGATTCCTCCAAGGCGGCCGACGTGCCCGGTGTCTGGTACGCCGTGCGCAAAAAGATAGGTGACATGCGCGGCACTTTACCGGCGGGTGTGCAGGGACCGTTTTTCAACGATGATTTCGGCGACGTGTATGGCGTGATCTACGCCCTGCAGTCCGACGGCTTCAGCTATGCCGAGCTGAAAACCTTTGCCGATGACGTGCGCCAGCAACTGCTGCGTGTGCCTGATGTCGCCAAGGTCGAGCAGTTTGGCGTGCAGGACGAAAAACTCTATATCGAGATTTCGCAAAAACGTCTGGCCCAACTCGGGCTGGACTTCAACCAGGTGCTGAACCAGCTGGGCCAGCAAAACGCGGTCGAATCCGCTGGCGCCGTGCAGACGCCGCTGGACGTGGTGCAGGTGCGGGTGGCTGGCCAGTTTGCAGCGGTGGAGCAATTGCGCGCCATGCCGATACGCGGCGCCTCGGGCAACCAGCTGCGTCTGGGCGACATCGCCGAGATCAAACGTGGCTACGTGGACCCGCCGGCCGTCAAGGTGCGGCACCAGGGCCGGGAAGTGATCGCGCTCGGTGTGTCCATGGCCAAGGGCGGCGACATCATCGCGCTGGGCAAGGCCTTGCAGGCGACCACGGGCCGGATCAAGACGGCGCTGCCGGCCGGTGTCGAGCTGGTGCAAATCCAGGACCAGCCCACCGCCGTGACAAGCTCGGTCAATGAATTTGTCAAGGTGTTGATCGAAGCGGTGGTGATTGTGTTGGCCGTGAGTTTTATCGCGCTGGGTTTTCACCGCCGTCCCGGCCAGCACCCCTGGTGGAAACGTTATTACATCGATATGCGGCCCGGGCTGGTGGTGGGTATCACCATCCCGCTGGTGCTGGCCGTGACCTTTCTGGCGATGAATTATTTCGGCATCGGCCTGCACAAAATTTCGCTGGGTTCGCTGATCATTGCGCTGGGTTTGCTGGTGGATGACGCCATCATTGCGGTGGAAATGATGGTGCGCAAGATGGAAGAGGGTTACGACAAGGTGCGCGCCGCGACCTTTGCCTATGAAATCACCGCCATGCCCATGTTGACCGGTACCCTGATCACGGCCGTCGGTTTTTTGCCGATTGGCCTGGCCAAATCGACGGTGGGCGAGTACACCTTCGCTATCTTCGCCGTCACGGTGATCGCGCTGGTGCTGAGCTGGTTTGTTTCGGTCTATTTTGTGCCTTACCTGGGCACCTTGCTGCTCAAGCCGCCACCACATGTGCAAGAAGTGGCTGCGGAGCTGGACAGCCCGCACGAGATGTTCGACTCGCCTTTCTACAATACCTTTCGCAAAACCGTGAACTGGTGTGTGGAGCACCGCTGGCTCACCATAGGCGCGACCATTCTGGTGTTTGCGCTCGGCATTGTGGGCATGGGCAAGGTACAGCAGCAGTTTTTCCCCGACTCCAGCCGGCCCGAGATCATGGTGGATATCTGGTTCCCGGAAGGCACCTCGTTTGCCGCCAATGAAGAGACGGCCAAACGGGTCGAGGCGCGCCTGCTCAAGGAAGAGGGCGTGAGTTCGGTGAGCGCCTGGGTCGGTTCCGGCGTGCCGCGTTTTTATTTGCCGCTGGACCAGGTGTTTCCACAAACCAATGTGTCGCAATTCATCGTCTTGTCCAAAGACCTGAAGGTGCGCGAGTCGCTGCGCATCAAGTTGCCGAGCTTGCTGGCCCAGGAGTTCCCTGAAGTGCGCGGTCGTATCAAGCTGCTGCCCAACGGCCCGCCCGTGCCTTACCCGGTGCAGTTCCGGGTGGTCGGCATCGACCCGCTGGTGCTGCGTGAACGCGCCGACGAGGTCAAGGCCGTGTTGCGCGAAAGTCCCAACACCCGCGGCGTCAACGACAACTGGAACGAGTCGGTCAAGGTCTTGCGCCTGGAAGTGGACCAGTCCAAGGCGCGTGCGCTGGGGGTCACCAGCCAGTCCATCGCGCAGGCCTCCAAAACCATTCTAAGCGGCAGCACGGTGGGGCAGTTCCGCGAAGGCGACAATCTGATCGACATCGTGTTGCGCCAGCCGCTGGACGAGCGCAACGCCATCACCGACATCGCCAACGCCTACCTGCCAACGGCTTCGGGTCAGTCGATTCCGTTGACACAAATCGCCAAGCCGGTGTTCACCTGGGAGCCGGGTGTGATGTGGCGCGAAAACCGCGACTACGCCATCACGGTGCAAAGCGACATCGTCGAAGGCCTGCAGGGCGCCACGGTCACCGGCGAGTTGTTGCCGCGCCTGAAAGCGCTGGAAGCCCAATGGCTGAAAAATGGCATGGGTGGTTACCGCATCGAAGTGGCCGGCGCCGTCGAGGAAAGCAGCAAGGGTTCGGCCTCCATCGTGGCGGGCATTCCCATCATGCTGTTTTTGACCTTCACCTTGTTGATGTTGCAGCTGCACAGCTTCAGCCGCGCGATGCTGGTGTTCCTGACCGGGCCGCTGGGTATTGCCGGCGTGGCCGGTGCCTTGCTGCTGCTGGGTCGCCCCTTCGGTTTTGTGGCCTTGCTCGGGGTGATTGCCCTGATGGGCATGATCCAGCGCAACTCGGTGATCCTGATTGACCAGATCGAGCAGGACCGCGCGGCGGGCATTCCGGCCTGGGACGCGATTGTGGAATCGGCCGTGCGGCGCCTGCGCCCCATCGTGCTGACCGCCGCCGCCGCCGTGCTGGCCATGATTCCGCTGTCGCGCAGCGTGTTCTGGGGGCCCATGGCGGTTGCCATCATGGGCGGGCTGATTGTGGCCACGGTGCTGACCCTGCTGGCCTTGCCGGCGATGTACGCCGCCTGGTTCCGGGTCAAACGTGAAACACCGGCCGTGGCATAAATTAGCCCTTGTGGACGGCGGCCGGCTAAACCGGCGGCCGATACAGGTTAAAATAGAAAGTTGACCGATTTCAGGCGGGGGTCCGTAAGGCTAAAAGCTGAGGATTCCCGTTTTTATTTCAGGAGCGCGGGTGGCGAAATTGGTAGACGCACCAGGTTTAGGTCCTGACGGTAGCAATACTGTGCGGGTTCGAGTCCCGCCCCGCGCACCACTAGTGAGATTTTCAGGACGATTGCCTCAGGGCTTGGAGTGCCGTGGGCACAGTCTGTCTTTTACACATTCTGGATATTAGGAGTAGACCATGGCCGTGACTGTTGAAACCCTTGAAAAGCTGGAACGCAAAATGACGTTGACCTTGCCCGTCAACACCATCCAGTCTGAAGTCGATTCACGCCTGAAACGCCTGGCCCGCACGGTCAAGATGGACGGTTTCCGTCCCGGCAAGGTGCCGATGAATGTGGTTGCCCAGCGTTATGGCTACTCGGTGCATTACGAAGTCATGAACGACAAGGTTGGCGAAGCTTTCTCCGTCGCCGCCAACGAAGCCAAGCTGCGTGTGGCCGGCCAGCCGCGTATCAGCGAAAAAGAAGGCGCGCCCGAGGGCGAGCTGGCATTTGACGCCATTTTCGAGGTCTATCCCGAAGTCAAGATCGGTGATTTGTCCCAGGCTGAAGTTGAAAAACTCACCGCCGAAGTGACCGACGAAGCCATAGACAAGACTGTGGACATCCTGCGCAAGCAGCGCCGCACCTTCGCACAGCGCGCCCAGGATGCGGCTGCGCAAGATGGCGACCGCGTGACCATCGATTTCGAAGGCAAGATGGACGGCGAAACCTTTGCCGGCGGCAAGGCCGAAGACTTCCAGTTCCTGGTCGGCGAAGGCCAGATGCTCAAGGAATTCGAAGATGCCGTGCGTGGCATGAAAAGCGGCGAAAGCAAGACTTTCCCCCTGAATTTCCCTGCCGATTACCACGGCAAAGACGTGGCCGGCAAACAGGCCGACTTCCTGGTCACGGTCAAGAAAATCGAAGCCGCCCACCTGCCTGAAGTCAACGAAGCCCTGGCCAAGTCCCTGGGTATCGCCGACGCATCGGTGGAAGGCCTGCGTGCCGACATCAAGAAAAACCTGGAGCGTGAAGTCAAGTTCCGCTTGCTGGCCCGCAACAAAAACGCCGTGATGGACGCTCTGCTGGCCAACGCCGAGCTCGACCTGCCGCAAGCCATTGTCCAGGCCGAGCTGGAGCGCATGGTGGAAGGCGCACGTGCCGACCTCAAGCAGCGCGGCATCAAGGACGCCGACAAGGCGCCGATTCCCGACGACATCTTCCGTCCGCAAGCCGAGCGCCGTGTGCGCCTGGGCTTGGTGGTGGCCGAATTGACCCGAGCCAACGACCTGTTCCCCAAGGCCGAGCAGGTCAAGGCCCACGTGGAAGAGCTGGCCTCCAGCTACGAAAAACCGGAAGATGTGGTGCGTTGGTACTTCGGTGACCAAAAACGCATGGCGGAAGTCGAATCCGTGGTGATTGAAAACAATGTCACGAACTTTGTGCTGAGCAAGGCCAAAGTGGTTGAAAAACCAGTGGCTTTTGACGAATTGATGAGCCAGAACTAATGGTTCGGCGGGCCTGCCGCCTGCCGTGTATCCAATTTCTGGCGCAGGGGCTTGCGGCTACGGCTTCAAGCCCCATTTATTTTGGGTAAAGTACAACCCAACAACTGGAGTTACACATGAGCGCATATAGCAGTGCACAGGACATTCAAGGCCTCGGCATGGTGCCGATGGTGATTGAACAGTCCGGCCGTGGTGAGCGGTCCTACGACATTTATTCGCGTCTGCTCAAGGATCGCGTCATTTTTCTGGTGGGCCCGGTCAACGACCAGACGGCCAACCTGGTGGTGGCGCAGTTGCTGTTCCTCGAAAGCGAAAATCCGGACAAGGATATTTCCTTCTACATCAACTCCCCGGGCGGCTCGGTGACGGCTGGCATGGCCATTTACGACACCATGCAGTTCATCAAACCCGACGTGTCCACGCTGTGCACCGGCATGGCCGCCAGCATGGGCGCTTTTTTGCTCGCCGCCGGCGCCAAGGGCAAGCGGTTTTCGCTGCCCAACTCGCGTGTGATGATTCACCAGCCTTCGGGCGGCGCGCAAGGCCAGGCCACCGACATTGAAATTCACGCCCGTGACATTCTCAAGACGCGTGCTCAGCTGAACCGCATCCTGGCAGAAAACACCGGCCAGTCCGTGGAGAAAATCGAGCGCGATACCGAGCGCGATTACTTCATGTTTGCCGACGAGGCAAAGGCTTACGGCGTGGTTGATCAGGTGATTGCCAAGCGACCGTAAGCTCGGCAAGCAATAAACCTGTCAGTTACACCACGAAACGGCGTTTTCTGTAACAGAGGACGCCGTTTTTATTTGGTTATCATTAGCTAACAACTCCTCCGGGCACCCAAAAGGCACCACACCAATGGCCGAAAAAAAAGGCTCTTCCAGCGAAAAGACCCTGTATTGCTCCTTCTGCGGCAAAAGCCAGCACGAGGTCAAAAAGCTCATTGCAGGGCCTTCGGTCTTCATCTGCGATGAATGTATAGACCTGTGCAACGAAATCATCCGTGACGAGTTGCCCGCCGGGGAAGATGTGCGTGAAACGCGTGGCGACCTGCCGACGCCGCTGGAGATCAAGACCACGCTGGACGGTTATGTGATTGGCCAGGAACCGGCCAAACGCACGCTGGCCGTGGCGGTCTACAACCACTACAAACGCCTGCGTCACAAGGACAAAGCCAAAAAAGACGACGTTGAGCTGACCAAGAGCAATATCTTGCTGATCGGCCCGACGGGCTCCGGCAAGACCTTGCTGGCCCAGACCCTGGCCCGCACGCTCAACGTTCCTTTTGTGATGGCCGATGCCACCACCTTGACCGAAGCCGGTTATGTGGGTGAAGACGTTGAAAACATCATTCAGAAACTGCTGCAAAGCTGCAACTACGAAGTCGAGCGCGCGCAGCAGGGCATTGTCTACATCGACGAAATCGACAAGATTTCGCGAAAGTCCGACAACCCGTCCATCACGCGTGACGTGTCGGGCGAGGGTGTGCAGCAGGCGCTGCTCAAGCTGATCGAGGGCACCATGGCCTCTGTGCCGCCGCAGGGCGGGCGCAAGCACCCGAATCAGGACTTCCTGCAGGTGGACACCACCAACATCTTGTTTATCTGCGGTGGCGCGTTCTCGGGGTTGGAAAAAGTCATCGAAAACCGCACCGAGGCATCGGGTATTGGTTTTGGTGCCATCGTCAAAAGCAAAAAATCCCGTAGTCTGACCGAGTCGTTCAAGGATGTGGAGCCGGAAGACCTGATCAAGTTTGGCCTGATCCCCGAGCTGGTGGGTCGTATGCCCGTCGTGGCGACCCTGGCAGAACTGACCGAAGACGCCCTGGTGCAGATCCTGACCGAGCCGAAAAACGCGGTCGTTAAGCAGTTCAGCAAGCTTTTGTCCATGGAAGGTGTGGACCTGGAAATTCGCCCCTCGGCGCTCAAGGCGATTGCCCGCAAGGCGCTGGCCCGCAAGACGGGGGCGCGTGGTTTGCGTTCGATTCTGGAGCAGTCCCTGATCGACACCATGTTTGACCTGCCCAACACCAGCAACGTGGAAAAGGTGGTGGTTGACGAGTCGACGATTGAAGAAAACAAGGCACCATTGCTGGTGTACCGTGAAGCCGCCAAACAGGCGTGAAGCCGTCAACGCGGCGAGTTGCGACGATATTGGTGATGCCTGGCGCGGCATAAATCTGCGCCAGGCTTGAAAACCAGCCGCGGCTCCCCACGTTGGAGTTGATTGTTTTCACCCAACCATGAAAGCCCGTTCACGAGATCGCGGGGCGGGGCTTTCATTCAAGGTCTACCTTTAAGGTTCATATGTCCGCACAAACTACATTGCCTTCCAGCCCGATCGAGCTGCCGCTTTTACCCCTGCGCGATGTGGTGGTGTTTCCCCACATGGTGATCCCGCTGTTTGTGGGGCGTCCGAAAAGCATCAAGGCCCTGGAATCCGCGATGGAAGCCGAGCGCCGCATCATGCTGGTGGCCCAGAAAGCCGCCGCCAAGGACGAGCCTTCCGTGGAAGACATGTTCGAGGTCGGTTGTGTCGCCACGATTTTGCAGATGCTCAAACTGCCGGACGGCACGGTCAAGGTCCTGGTGGAAGGCCAGCAACGCGCCAGGGTCAACAAGATCGACGAAGGCGAGTTTCACTTCACGGCCAACGTGACACCGGCCGAGCCCGCCGTGGCCGAGCCTGGCGACAAGTCCAGCGAAATTGAAGCCTTGCGCCGGGCCGTGATGCAGCAGTTTGACCACTACGTCAAACTGAACAAAAAAATTCCGCCTGAAATCCTCACCTCGATTTCCAGCATCGATGATGCCGGCCGCCTGGCAGACACCATTGCCGCGCACTTGCCGCTCAAGCTTGACGCCAAACAGGTCATTCTGGACCTGGACAATGTCAAGGCCAGGCTGGAAAACCTGTACGAACAACTCGAGCGTGAAGTCGACATCCTCAATGTCGACAAAAAAATCCGCGGTCGCGTCAAGCGCCAGATGGAGAAAAACCAGCGCGATTTTTACCTGAATGAACAGGTCAAGGCGATCCAGAAAGAACTCGGTGAAGGCGAAGAGGGCGCTGACATCGAAGAGATCGAGAAAAAGATCAAGACGGCCAAAATGCCGCAGGAAGCCCGCAAGAAGGCTGAAAGCGAGTTGAAAAAACTCAAGCTGATGTCGCCCATGTCCGCCGAGGCAACCGTGGTGCGCACTTACATCGATGTGTTGACCGGCCTGCCATGGAGCAAGAAAACCAAGATCAAGCACGACCTGGCGAATGCCGAGGCCGTTCTCGACGAGGATCACTACGGCCTGGAAAAGGTCAAGGACCGCATCGTTGAATATCTCGCGGTGCAGCAACGCGTCGACAAACTCAAGGCGCCTATCCTGTGCCTGGTCGGCCCTCCGGGTGTCGGCAAGACATCGCTGGGCCAGTCGATCGCCAAAGCCACCGGCCGCAAATATGTGCGTATGGCGCTGGGCGGCATGCGTGACGAGGCCGAGATTCGCGGCCACAGGCGCACCTATATCGGTGCGTTGCCGGGCAAGGTTTTGCAAAGCCTGTCCAAGGCCGGCACACGCAATCCGCTGTTCCTGCTGGACGAGATCGACAAACTTGGCACCGACTTCCGTGGCGACCCTTCCAGCGCTTTGCTGGAGGTGCTGGATCCCGAGCAGAACCACACTTTTGGTGACCATTATGTGGAGGTCGATTTCGACCTGAGCGACGTGATGTTTGTGGCGACCTCCAACTCCATGAACATTCCGCCGGCCCTGCTGGACCGCATGGAAGTGATCCGGTTGTCCGGCTACACCGAAGACGAAAAAACCAGCATCGCCATGCGTTACCTGCTGCCCAAGCAGCTCAAGAACAACGGTGTCAAGGACGGTGAGCTGGACATCCAGGAGCAGGCGGTTCGCGACATCGTGCGTTATTACACGCGTGAAGCCGGGGTGCGTTCCTTGGAGCGTGAGCTCTCCAAAATCTGCCGCAAGGTGGTCAAGGCGATCCAGCTGAAAAAGATGGCACCCAAGGTCATCGTCACGGCCGACAACCTCAATGATTTCCTGGGTGTGCGCAAGTACGACTACGGCCGCGCCGAGAACCACAACCAGGTTGGCCAGGTGGTGGGTCTGGCCTGGACCGAAGTCGGCGGCGATCTGCTGACGATTGAAGCGGCCATGATGCCCGGTAAGGGTGTGATCACACGCACCGGTTCGCTGGGCGACGTGATGAAAGAGTCGGTGGAGGCTGCACGCACCGTGGTGCGTAGCCGGGCGCGGGTGCTGGGCATCAAGGACGAGATGTTCGAGAAGCGCGACATCCACATTCACGTGCCTGACGGCGCCACGCCCAAGGACGGCCCGAGTGCGGGCGCGGCCATGACCACGGCTTTTGTGTCTGCCATCACCGGCATTCCGGTGCGGGGTGATGTGGCCATGACCGGTGAAATCACATTGCGCGGTGAGGTCACGGCGATTGGCGGGCTCAAGGAAAAACTGCTGGCCGCGCTGCGCGGCGGCATCAAGACCGTGATCATTCCGGAAGAAAATGCCAAGGACTTGCAGGAGATTCCCGAGAACGTGAAAAACGGTCTGGAGATCGTGCCGGTCAAATGGATCGACCAGGTGCTGCAGATCGCGCTGGTGCGCCAGCCTGTGCCTTTGCCTGAGGATGAATCGGCTGTTGCGCCCGCGGCTGCTGCGGTTCCGGCCGCCGAAGTTCTGGGCAGCGTCACGCATTAAGCAAAGTTTTTTCGCCCCTGTTTGCAGGGGTGCAAAAATCTACGCTATAATTCGAGGCTGATAACGCGGGAGTAGCTCAGTTGGTAGAGCGCAACCTTGCCAAGGTTGAGGTCGAGAGTTCGAGACTCTTCTCCCGCTCCAATTCAAAAGGGCAGCACGTCAAAATGCTGTCCTTTTTCATTGGCGCCACAGTGATCGCGTTGTGGCAGATGCAGAGAATAATTAGTCATAACAAGGCGCGGTAGCAAAGCGGTTATGCAGTGGATTGCAAATCCATCCAGGGCGGTTCGACTCCGCCCCGCGCCTCCAGAATTTGCGTTTGATTTTGTTGGTCATCAAGGCCTCGTCAGTCGATTTGGCGAGGCTTTTTTGTTTCACAATAGGTGCCCTGCCCGGGTGGTGAAATTGGTAGACACATCGGACTTAAAATCCGCCGCTTCCTTAATCGGGGCGTACCGGTTCGATTCCGGTCCCGGGCACCAAACGGCCGTTTTCTGATGTGTCGAAGAACCCCCAACCCACCCGCCCGCAATGCCATGGCCACGCCGTGGCAGCGCTCATTTCAGGCTGCAACTGGTTAAGATAGATTCCATGGCCCGCTACAACACCCCTCCCTTTGAAATTCACGTCCACGGCGAAGTGCTGCTGCGCGATGATGTTGGCTTCGAGCAGTTGCAGGAGGCACTGAAGCCGCTGTGGACCTATGCGGGTGCCAAGTCATTGGCCGGCGGCGCCGCCAGCGTGTACGAGGAGGAGCCCGGCATACGTTTCGATGCACAGCAGCATCTGCTGCAGCTGTGCTGGACCGTTCCCGGCGACGAGGATTTCCGGCAAGTGCTCGATGAGGTTTGCATGGCTCTGAACGAGTTGGCACTCAGCGGCGCACCGATCGAAGTCACGTTTTACGATGCAGACTTTGACGAGGATGAAGAGCGCGATGGCGCCGAGGCCAGGGACGACTTCGTGATGTATTTTGTGGGTCCGACGCCTGCAGCCATCATGCAGGTTCAGCGTGATCTGCTGGTGCAGGACATGATCGGGCTGATGGAGCGTCATTTCGACGCCGCCGAACTGGGTGACGTGGTCTCGGCTGTGGATAAATTGTTTGAGCGGCGTTTTGAAACGCTGGTCAACTCCATGCAGCTGGGCCGGCCGCCGCGCGGCATGGGCGGGCCACAGGGCGGCTCCGGCCACGGTGGCGGCGGGCGCAAGCCGCGGCACCTGCACTAAGCGCTTCTGCGGCGTTGCCGGGCCGTCTCTGGCCTGGCTGGCGCCTTATTTCTTTTCGGGCTTGAAGCCCAATCCTGCCAGATAAATATCCACCACGTCCTGGCCGACGGCGGCCAAGTCGAAGGCTGTGCTGTCCAGCAGCCAGTTCTGGATCAGGCCGTCAAGGATGGCGTGCAGTCCTTGCGCGACCGTGGAAGCGGGCGCCGTCAGTGTCAAGGCCTGACGTTCGGCGGCGTCAAGCAATCCGCTCTCGACCTGTTGCAAAAACTCATGGCGCACCGTCAGGTGGCGCAAACGCACCGCCTGCAGCTCGTCCACGTACTCGACCTTGTGGGTGGCGACTTCAAACACCCGGCGCGTGTGCGGGTCGGTGGCGATGTGAACCAGTGCTTTGCGTATGCCATCGCAGATACGCGCCAGCGGGTCGGTTTGTTCGTCCCGCATCACGTTGTCAAAAGATTGCTCCAGGGGCAGGGTGACCCGTTCCATCATGGCGTTGAACAGATCGGCCTTGTCCTTGAAGTGCCAATAAATGGCGCCCCGGCTGGTGCCGGCCTGTTTGGCAATGTCATTGAGCGAGGTGCGAGAGACGCCCTGGGCCTGAAACAGCAGTTCGGCCGCGTCCAGCAGGCTGTGGCGGGTGGCCAGCGCATCTTCTTTTGTCCTACGAGCCAAGGTGGGGTCCTGTGATCTAATTTTGTGAGGGTCTAAATATACATTCACAAATGTATGTAAAATCCGATGTTCACAGAAAACCGGGGTTTTGGCCAAGCTTTTTTTCAAACAGCTTTTCCAGCCTTCCTCTTTTTCCTCCTGCCCAGCCATTCTTCAAGGAAGCAGCATGCCTATGTCGAGCCCGATCCAGCCCTCTTTACCCGCTCCATCCCAGCCCAAAAACTTCAAGCGCCAGCATCTCCTGGCTGTAGCGGTGTTGACCGTCCTGATGGCGGGTTGCGGCAAAAGCGGTGATGGCCATGGGCCAGGCGCCGGCGGTGCGCCGCCGCCGGCCGAAGTCGGCGTGGTGACGGTCAGCCAGAAGGATGTGGGCCTGGTCACGGAACTGCCGGGTCGGCTGGAAGCCTCTCGCGTGGCGCAGGTGAGGGCACGCGCCGCGGGCATTTTGCAAAAGAGGCTGTTCAAGGAAGGCAGTGATGTCAAGGCCGGGCAGCCCTTGTTCACGATCGATTCCGCGCCTTATGCGGCCCAGGTCGCCAGTGCCAAGGCCAGCCAGGTGCGTGCCGAAGCCAATCTGGCTCAAGCAGCGGCGCTGGCCGAGCGTTACAAGCCGTTGGTCGCCGCCAACGCCGTGAGCAAGCAGGAATATGCCAGCGCGGTGGCGGCGCAAAAGCAGGCCGAGGCCGATGTGGCCGTGGCCAAGGCCAGCGTGCAAACCGCCACCATCAACCTCGACTATGCCCATGTGACCGCACCCATCTCAGGCCGTATCGGCCGTGCGCTGGTCACCGAAGGTGCTTTGGTCGGGCAGGGTGACGCCACCCAGCTGGCCGTGATCCAGCAGATCAACCCGATGTACGTCAACTTCACGCAGTCGGCGACCGAGGTGATGGCGTTGCGCAACGCCCTGGCCAACGGCCAGTTGAAACGCGCCGAAGGCCCCCAGGCGGCCAGCGTGCGCATCATGCTGGAAGATGGCAGCGAATATGCCACGCCCGGCCGCCTGCTGTTTTCTGACCTGACCGTTGATCCCACCACCGGCCAGATCACCTTGCGCGCCGAGGTGCCCAACCCTAAGGGCGAGTTGCTGCCAGGTCTGTACGTGCGTGTGCGTCTGGAGCAGGCGCAGGCCATGGCTTTCACCGTGCCGCAGCAAGCGGTGACACGCACGTCGCAGGGTGACACCGTGATGGTGGTAGGCGCGGACGGCAAGGTCAGCCCGCGCACGATCAAGATCAGCTCCGCCAAAGGCAACCAGTGGGTGGTGCTGGATGGCCTGAAAGACGGCGACAAAGTCATGGTGGACGGCTTCCAGAAATTGCAGCCTGGCGCTACGGTCAAGCCCGTGGCCTGGCAAGCCCCGGGCGCCACGCCGGCTGCCGCCGCACCTGCAGCGACAGCTTCCGCGCCATCGGCTGCCAAAGCCACAGAGCCCGCCGCTTCCGCGGCCGCGAAATAAGGAGCGCAAGGCATGGCCAAGTTTTTTATCGATAGGCCGATTTTTGCCTGGGTGATCGCGCTGTTCATCATCGTGATGGGCAGTGTGGCGATCACGCAGTTGCCCATCTCCCAGTACCCGCCGGTGGCCCCGCCGGCCATCATCATCAACACCGCCTATCCCGGCGCCTCGGCCCAGACGCTGGAGGACAGCGTCTTGTCCGTGATCGAGCGCGAGATGAACGGCTCCCCCGGTCTGATTTACATGGAATCGGTGGCCCAGGCGGACGGCACCGGCTCCATCACCATCAGTTTTGAGCCCGGCACCAACGCTGATCTGGCGCAGGTGGACGTGCAGAACCGCCTGTCGCGCGCCACGCCGCGTTTGCCGCAGGCCGTGACGCAGCAGGGTGTGCGCGTTGACAAGTCGCGCTCGAACTTCCTGCTGTTCACCATGTTGTCCTCGGACAATCCGGCCATCGATCCCGTGGCGCTGGGCGACTACGCTTCGCGCAACATCGTGCCTGAACTGCAGCGCCTGCCTGGTATCGGCCAGGCCCAGTTGTTCGGTTCCGAGCGTGCCATGCGGATCTGGATAGACCCGGCCAAGCTGGCCGGCTTCAAGCTGTCGTCGGCGGAGGTGACCGCCGCCATCCGTGCGCAAAATGCGCAGGTGGCCTCGGGCACGATTGGTGACTTGCCCAACATCACGGGTCAGGGGATTGCCGCCACGGTGGTGGTCAACGGCCAGTTGGCCGACGTCAAGCAGTTCGGCAACATCATCTTGCGTGCCAATACCGACGGCTCGACCGTGCGGCTCAAGGACGTGGCGCGTATCGAACTCGGCGGTCAGACCTATGCAACGGCGGCGCGACTCAACGGCCAACCGGCCGTGGGTATCGGCGTCCAGCTGTCGCCCAGCGGCAATGCGCTGGCTTCGGCCAAGGCGGTTCGCGCGCGCATGGCCGAGCTGGAGCGTTATTTCCCCGAAGGCGTGAAATGGAGCATTCCTTACGACAGCTCGCGTTTCGTGAAAATTTCGATCACGCAGGTGGCCGAGACTCTGTTTGAAGCGGTGGCGCTGGTGTTCCTGGTGATGTTCCTGTTCCTGCAGAACTGGCGCTACACGGTGATTCCAACCATCGTGGTGCCGATTGCGCTGCTGGGTACTTTCGGGGCCTTGCTGGCCCTGGGCTTTTCGATCAACGTGTTGACGATGTTCGGCATGGTGCTGGTGATCGGCATCGTGGTGGATGATGCGATCGTGGTGGTGGAAAACGTCGAGCGCATCATGAGCGAGGAGGGCTTGCCCCCGCTCGAAGCCACCCGCAAGGCCATGAAACAGATCTCGGGCGCCATCATCGGCGTGACCGTGGTGCTGATCTCGGTGTTTGTACCGCTGGCGTTTTTTACCGGCTCGACCGGCAACATCTACCGCCAGTTCTCGGCGGTGATGGTCGTGGCCATCGGCTTCTCGGCCTTCCTGGCGCTGTCGCTGACACCGGCCTTGTGCGCCACCTTGCTCAAGCCGGTGGAAGCCGGGCATCACCACGAAAAGACGGGCTTTTTCGGCTGGTTCAACCGTGGTTTTTCGCGAACCGCCAAGGGTTATGAGGGTGTTGTTGCACGCGTCCTGAAACGTGCTGCGCGTTACCTCGTGATCTACGTCGCCATCATCGGTGCGGTGGCCGTGGTTTATATGCGCTTGCCGACCTCTTTCCTGCCGGGCGAAGACCAGGGCAATATTTTGGTCAACGTGCAACTGCCGCCGGGTGCGACGCAGGAACGCACGGTGTCGGTGATGGAAAAGGTCGAGGGTTACCTCCTCAAGCAGCCTGAAGTCCAAAGCATGGTCAGCGTGGTGGGTTTCAGCTTCTCGGGCCAAGGCCAGAATGCGGCCCTGGCTTTTGTGACGCTGAAAGACTGGTCCGAGCGCAAAGGCCCGGGACAATCCGCCGACGCACTGGCGGGCCGGGCATTTGGGGCGCTTTCCGGGATTCGTGATGCCTTCATCTACCCGCTCAGCCCACCACCGATTCCCGAGCTCGGTTCGGCCAGCGGTTTCACTTTCCGCTTGCAGGACCGTGGTGGCGCCGGTCATCAGGCGCTGGTCAATGCGCGCAACCAGTTGCTGGGCATGGCCGCCAAAAGCCCGGTGCTGGCGCAGGTGCGTCCGGACGGCCTGGAAGACGGACCGCAATTGCAGATCGACATCGATAGAGACAAGGCCAATGCGCTGGGTGTGTCTTTTGATGCTATCAACAGCACCTTGTCGACGGCGCTCGGTTCCAGCTATGTGAATGACTTCCCGAATCAGGGACGTCTGCAGCGTGTGGTGGTGCAGGCCGATGCGCCGGCGCGTATGCAGCCCGACGACCTGCTGAAGCTCAATGCGAGCAACAGCCAGGGCCAGGCGGTGCCGCTGTCGGCTTTTGCCAGCACGCGCTGGGTGACGGGCGCGCAGCAGACCGTGCGTTACAACGGTTATCCCGCGATGCGTATTTCCGGCTCAGCCGCTCACGGTTACAGCTCGGGCGCGGCGATGACCGAGATGGAAAATCTGGCGAAGAAGCTTCCGTCTGGTTTCGGTTTCGAGTGGACCGGCCAGTCGCGTGAGGAAAAACTCGCCGGTTCGCAGGCGCTGATTCTGTATGGCTTTGCCATCCTGGCCGTGTTCCTGTGCCTGGCCGCCTTGTATGAAAGCTGGACCATTCCGCTGTCCGTGATCATGGTGGTGCCGCTGGGTGTGCTGGGCGTGCTGCTGGCGACCTTGTTGCGGGACTACTCGAACGACGTGTATTTCCAGGTCGGGCTGATCACCATCATCGGTTTGTCGGCGAAAAACGCGATCCTGATCATCGAGTTCGCCAAGGATCTGGAGTCACAAGGCAAGAGTGCGATCGAAGCGGCACTGACCGCCGCACATCTGCGTTTCCGTCCCATCATCATGACCTCGCTGGCCTTCATGATGGGTGTGTTGCCGCTGGCACTGGCCTCTGGCGCCGGCTCGGCCAGCCAGCGTGCCATCGGCACCGGCGTGATCGGCGGCATGATCACCGGAACTGCGCTCGCAGTGATTTTTGTACCAGTGTTTTTTGTGGTGGTGCGTACCCTGTTCAAGGGCAGTGCGCGTCAGAGAAAGATCTATGCCGAGCATGCCAGGGCGGCCGGTTTCGACGGAGAAGAAGGACATGAAGGTAAAACCCATGACTAAGACCCGATTGGCGCAATTCCTGTCGGTAAGCGCGGTCGCGCTGCTGGCAGGTTGTTCGATGGCGCCCAAATACGAACGGCCGGACGCGCCGGTGTCCACCGACTGGCCCAGCCTGCGCCTGTCCCGCGGCCTGACGGCTGCGGCGCCCGCCGCGTCGACGGCGGTGCAGGGCGCGACGGCGGCGGCCGAGATCGAGTGGCAGAGTTTTTTCAGCGATCCCAAGTTGCGGCAGCTGATTGAGGCGGCACTGAAAAACAACCGCGACCTGCGTGTGGCCGTGCTCAACATCGAGCAGGCCAGAGCCCAGTTCCAGATCCGGCGCGCCGACCAGTTCCCCACGGTGGGGGTGGGCGCCACAGGGATGCGCCAGCCCAACGGCACAGGCGGGACCACCAGCGTGTACACCGCCGGCCTGGCGACAACGTCTTACGAACTGGACTTTTTGGCCGGGTGGCCAGCCTGAAAGACGCCGCGCTGTCGCAGTACCTGGCGACCGAAGAAGGCCGCAAGACCACGCAGATCGGCCTGATTGCCTCCGTGGCCAACACCTACCTCAGCCTGCTGGCCGACGACGAGTTGCTGGCCATCACGCAGCAGACCCTGGTCACACGTGAAGAGTCGTTCAAGCTCAGCCAACTGCGTTTTGACAACGGCGTCAGCTCCGAGCTGGACCTGCGCCAGGCCGAGTCCCTGACGGAAGCTGCACGTATCAGCCTGGCGCAGTTGCAAAGGCAGCGCGCGCAGGATGAAAACCTGCTGACCCTGTTGCTGGGCCAGCCTTTGACCGACGACCTGGCCGTGGCTCTGCCGACGGGGCAGGGCCTGGCCGATGCGGCGGTGATGGTTGACGTGCCGGCCGGTCTGCCCTCGGATCTGTTGACCCGACGCCCGGACATCCGTCAGGCCGAGCAGCAGTTGCTGGCCGCCAATGCCAACATCGGCGCCGCACGTGCCGCGTTTTTTCCGAAGATTTCCCTGACGGCCTCCGCCGGCAGTGCCAGCAACCACCTGTCCGGGCTGTTCAAAAGCGGCACCTATGGCTGGACGCTGGCGCCCCAGCTGTTTTTGCCGCTGTTCGACGCGGGCCGCAGCCGGGCCGGGCTGGACTCGGCCAAGGCCGATCGCGACATTGCCGTGGCGCAGTATGAAAAGGCGATTCAAACCGCTTTCCGCGAAGTCGCCGATGCCCTGGCCGGCCGCGCGACCCTGGGCGAGCAGTTGCGTGCACAACGGGCACAGGCGACGGCCGAGGCCGCACGCTTCAAGCTGTCGGACCTGCGTTACCAAAACGGCATCGCCAGCCAGTTGGACTTGCTGGATGCGCAGCGCTCCTTGTTCGCCGCGCAACAAGCGGTGGTGCAAACCCGGCTGCAGCAGTTGCAAAACCAGGTCACCTTATACAAGACCCTGGGTGGTGGCTGGAAAGAGCCCGCGCCTGCCGTCGCCAGCACGGCAACACCCAGCACCACGCCCTGAGCCAAACCAAAACAACGCGACAGTGTCCATCCACGGGATGGCGCTGCCGCGTTTTTTCGTTTTTATAAGCATTTCAGGGTTCTAGCCCAGGGTGGACGGGCGCAAGAAGCTATTAAATTGGTAGCGTTTTGCCCCGCCGCAGCAGGTCGGGCCAGACCCGGCCCCGTCTCATTCGCCGGTGCCTATTCAGCGGGCTTGCGCAAGGCCGCGATCTGGGCAAAACCTCCCGAGAGAAAAGGGACCAGCAGCTCCAGGATTTGTGTCACATCGTCGGGGTCGGCTTCCCCGTTCGAAAGCAGGCGTATGCGCCCGGTGGGCGAAATTGCGGAAATCATCGCCCCCACGGAAAACAGATAACACCAGGCCAGGGTGGCCTGGTCCAGCTCGGGCAAGGCCAGGCGCAAGACCCGCATGGTCTGGCGCGCGATCGGGTCGGTCAGGGTGCGTGACACGTTGCGCGCGTGCGGTTGCGGGTCGTTCGTGACCTGCGAGATCAGCTGCGCGTAGTGGACGCCGCCCGAGGCCTTGTCCCGGGACAGCAGCACGGTGGGCTCCAGAAAGGCGCGCAACACATCTTCGAGTTCAATCTTGCCGGTGGCGGCCGAGCGTTGCTCCACCTCGTCCAGACGCATCAGGCGCTTGTGGTTGATGGCCATGATGCGGCGCTCCATCACCGCGCCAAACAACAACTCCTTGGCCTTGAAGTGGTACTGCGCCAGAGACACGGACACGCCCGCGCCGTCGGCGATTTGCCGCATGGAGACGCCGTGGTAGCCGCGTTCCGCGAACAAGGCCTCGGCCGCGTCCAGCAGCCGGGTCGGCACATCGGCCTTGGTCATGGGGTTCTCCTGGCAATACTTTTTTTACTGTTCAACTGACCTAATGCTGATCCAAATTTTACCGTTAACTTACCCGAGCGGAGTGCGTGGTTGATAGGAAATCTTGTACAGTTGACCTATAAACTGTACGATTGACCTACTTTTGAGCAAGCCCGGCCAGGTGCCGATGGGGTTTTGGCAATTGCACCGGACCTGGCTACCCCGCCCACTGATTCCTTTACTTTTTGACAGGAGCTTTCATGACCTCTTCGTTCTTGTACCCACGTCCCTGGGCCGCCTTCGCTGCTGCTGCCGCCATGGGCCTGGTGTTGCCGGCCGGCGCCCAGGAGGCCTTTCCCTCCCGCGTGGTGGAACTGATCACGCCTTACGCTGCCGGCGGCGGTGTCAGCGCCATTGCCCGCGTGTATGCCGCCGAAGCGTCCAAGGTCACGAATCAGCAATGGGCGGTGCTGAACAAGGAAGGCGCCGGGGGCGTGGTTGGGTTCACCGCCATGGCCAGGGCCAAGCCGGATGGTTACACCGTTGGTTTTGCACCGGCGTCACCCATGACCAACTCGCCGTTTGTGAACGCCAAGATGCCCTTCAGCAACGACCAGATCGAGCCGGTCTGCCAGGTGTTTGAAAACGTGTTTGCGGTGGCGGTCAAGGACAGCTCGCCGATCAAATCCCTGCCCGAGTTGATCGCCCTGGCCAAAAGCAAGCCGGGTGCCATTTCTTACGGCCATGCCGGACCGGCGTCGGTGCCGCACTTGTCCATCGCCGCCATCGAAAAAAGCAGCGGCATCAAGTTCAACGGCATTCCCTACCGTGGTGACGGCCCGGTGCTGACCGATGTGATGGGGGGCTCGATTGATTTTGCGGTGCCCGCCATTTCTTCGCTGGCCGGTAAAAACCTGCGTGTGCTGGCCGTCTTGTCGGACAAAAAAACACCCGGCCATGCCGGACGCACCCATCGTCACGCAATTCGGTTTCCCGGCCATCAGCCCCGGCCTGAACGGCGTGTATGCGCCTGCGGGCACACCCAAACCGGTGTTGGCCGAGCTGGAAGCGATCTGCAAGAAAGTCGTGGCTTCACCCTCGTTTGCACAAGGCATCAGCGGCTTGCTGCAGACGCCGCAGTATCTGTCGGCCAAACAATTCAAGGCGCGGATTCAGGCCACTTACAAGGTTCACGCCGAGCTGGTGCCTGGCCTGAACATCGAGAAAAACTGAGGACAGGCGATTTATTTATGAGCCGTTTCATCGACATCTCCATGCCTCTGGAAAACGACGTCCAGAGCGACCCGGACATCGCCCGCCCGCGGATTGAATACCTGGGCCACCAGGAAACCATTCCGCGTATCCAGAGCTTTTTTCCACAACTCAAGGCGGAAGACCTGCCGGATGCAGCCGGCTGGGCGGTCGAACGTGTGACCCTGACCACCCACAACGGCACACACCTGGACGCGCCTTACCACTTCCATCCCACCATGAACCACGCGAGTGGCCAGCCCGAGCGCGCCTGGACCATCGACGAGGTGCCGCTGGAATGGTGTTTTGCGCGCGGCGTGAAGCTGGACTTCCGGCATTTCCCCGACGGTTATGTGACCACCGCCGCCGATGTGGAGGCCGAGCTGAAACGCATCAACCACACGCTGGCGCCGAATGACATCGTGGTGGTCAACACCCGGGCGGGCGAGCGTTACGGCCATGCCGACTACATCAACGCCGGTTGCGGCATGGGCCGCGAGTCCACCTTGTACCTGCTGGAGCGGGGTGTGCGCCTGACCGGCACCGACGCCTGGAGTTGGGACGCGCCTTTTCTTTACACGAAAGAAAAAGTCGCGCAAACCGGTGACAACAGCCTGATCTGGGAAGGGCACAAGGCCGGGCGCGACATCGGTTATTGCCACCTGGAGAAATTACACAACCTGGAAGCCTTGCCGCCGCACGGCTTCATCATCAGTTGTTTTCCGGTGAAAGTGCGCGCGGCCTCCGCCGGCTGGACCCGTGCGGTGGCGATTCTGGATGCGCCACCGGGCTTGCTGCCTTGACGCGTGGGCGGGGCGGGTGCTGAACCCGTCTCGCCGGCTTTTATGGATGAAAAGTGCCTGTAGCCCTTGGATGGCGGGCGTAATTTGCTATCAAAAGTGAAGCGACTGAACGGAGATGTCCAGTTGCAGCCAGCGCTGCGCTGCGGCCTGCAGGGTGGCGGTCTGGCCGGTGCTGAACAGTTGGACCTGGCCTGTGCCCGTGGCCACAACATCGGGCGGTAGCGCGGCAGCTTCCAGCCGCAAACGGGTCTGGCGCGCCACAGGCGCACCGGTGTCTATCAACACCACATCCGGCCCCAGCAGCGTACGCAAGGCTGCGCCGGCAAACGGGTAATGCGTGCAGCCCAGCACCAGCGTGTCGATGTCCCCAGGCTTTAAGCCAAACTGGCCCATGGCCCCCGTGTGATGGGCGCAAGCAGCTATTATTTCAGTAGCGTTTTGCGCATCGTCCGCATGAAGCAGACTGTGTTCGATCGCATCGGCCAGGCCGTCGCAAGGCTGCAGCACAAACTCGGCGGGGTCGGACTGGTGAGCCAGCGTGTCCAGCAGGCGCTTGAAGCGGGTGCTGGCCAGGGTGCTGCGTGTGGCCATCACGCCTATGCGCCGGGTCTGGCTGATAGACGCTGCCGGCTTGAGCGCCGGCTCCACGCCGATGATGGGGAGGCCAGGATGTTCGGCACGCAACTGGTCGATGGCCGCCGCCGTGGCGGTGTTGCAGGCAATCACCAGCGCCTGGATGTTTTGCGCAACCAGGTGAGCGGTGAGGGCGCGCGAGCGGGCCAAGACATGGGTATGGTCCCGCTCACCATAAGGCGCGTGGCCGCTGTCGGCGATGTAGATGAAGTTGTCGTGCGGCAGCTCGCTGCGCAGCGCTTTCAGAACGCTGAGGCCGCCTATGCCGCTGTCGAAAACGCCGATTTGGCCCCCACGGTCGCTCACTGCGTGTAGCTCCCGAGGCCTTGCAGGCCGCGGCTCGCGAGACGCTTCGCCTCTGTTGCCTGTCCAAAGCTGCTCAAGCAGCCTTGGAGCCGCAGGCTCCAGCCCCTAGGGGGCCGCTGCGCCTGCGGCCCGGCTAAGCCGGTTCCGCGGCCCCTGCTTGCTAGGGAAGGGGCCTGTGGCATTGCAGGGTCAGGCTGCAGCAACCGCAATGCCCTTGAACTCGCCGGTGGCGATCTTCTTCTGCCACTCGGCCGGGCCGGTGATGTGGGCGCTGGTGCCGCCCGAATCGACCGCCACGGTGACCGGCATGTCGACCACGTCGAATTCGTAAATGGCTTCCATGCCGAGGTCGGCAAAACCCACGACTTCGGCATGTTTGATGGCCTTGGACACGAGGTAAGCCGCGCCGCCCACCGCCATCAGGTAGGCGCTCTGGTGTTTCTTGATGGCTTCAATCGCGACCGGGCCGCGTTCGGCCTTGCCGACCATGGAGATCAAGCCGGTTTGGGCCAGCATCATTTCGGTGAAACCGTCCATGCGGGTGGCGGTGGTCGGGCCGGCCGGGCCCACCGCTTCGCCCTTGACCGGATCGACCGGGCCCACGTAATAAATCACGCGGTTGGTGAAGTCGACCGGCAGTTTCTCGCCCTTGGCCAGCATGTCGGCAATGCGTTTGTGCGCGGCATCGCGGCCGGTCAACATCTTGCCGTTGAGCAGCAGGGTCTGGCCGGGTTTCCAGCTCGCGACTTCTTCTTTGGTCAAGGTGTTGAGGTTGACCTTTTGGCTCTTGACGTAATCCGGCGTCCAGTTGACGTCGGGCCAGGTGTCCAACGAGGGCGGCGTCAGGTAGACCGGGCCGCTGCCGTCCATCACGAAGTGCGCGTGGCGCGTGGCCGCGCAGTTGGGGATCATGGCGACCGGCTTGCTCGCCGCGTGCGTGGGGTACATCTTGATCTTGACGTCGAGCACGGTGGTCAGGCCGCCCAGGCCTTGCGCGCCTATGCCGAGTGCGTTGACTTTTTCAAACAGTTCCAGGCGCAGGGCCTCGACCTTGCTCAGTGCCGCGCCGGAGGCCGCCTTGGCCTGCAGCTCGTACATGTCCAGGTCGTCCATCAGGCTTTCCTTGGCCATCAGCACGGATTTTTCGGCCGTGCCGCCTATGCCTATGCCCAGCATGCCGGGCGGGCACCAGCCGGCGCCCATGGTCGGTACGGTTTTCAGCACCCAGTCGACGATGGAGTCGCCGGGGTTGAGCATGGCCATCTTGCTTTTGTTTTCGCTGCCGCCGCCTTTGGCCGCCACGGTGATGTCGACCTTGTTACCCGGCACGATTTCCGTGAAGATCACGGCCGGCGTGTTGTCCTTGGTGTTTTTGCGGTCGAATTGCGGGTCGGCCACAACCGAGGCGCGCAGCGTGTTGTCGGGGTGGTTGTAGCCCTGGCGCACGCCTTCGTTGATGGCGTCGTCGATGCTGCCGCTGAAACCTTCCCAGCGCACATCCATGCCGACTTTCAGAAACACGTTGACGATGCCGGTGTCCTGGCAGATAGGCCGCTGGCCGGTGGCGCTCATCTTGCTGTTGGTCAGGATTTGCGCAATCGCGTCTTTTGCCGCCGGGCTTTGTTCGCGCTCGTAGGCGCGCGCCAGGTGGGCGATGTAGTCGGCCGGGTGGTAGTAGCTGATGTATTGCAGGGCGGCGGCAACGGATTCGATGAGGTCGGCTTGTTTGATGGTCGTGGTCATGGCTTTTCGTGAGGTGGTGCAAGTCCCACTCAATGGGAATTGCTTTTATTTACGGCTATGCTGGGAACTTCAACCCTCTATTTTGACAGGTCAGGCGAACACCATGAACACCTCCGCGGACACCCGTACAGAACATGACACTTTTGGGCCCATCACCGTGCCCGCCGAACGTTTGTGGGGGGCGCAAACCCAGCGTTCCTTGCAGAACTTCGACATCTCCGGCGAGCAGCAGCCGCGCGAGATCATCCGGGCGCTGGCGCAGGTCAAACGCGCGTCGGCGACGGTGAATCTGGCGTTAGGCCTGCTGGAGGGCAACAAGGCGCAGGCGATTGTGGCCGCGGCCGACGAGGTGATCGCCGGCCACCATGAGCGCGAGTTTCCGCTGGTGGTCTGGCAGACCGGCTCGGGCACACAAACCAATATGAACGTCAACGAGGTGCTGGCGAATCGCGCCAGCGAGTTGTTGGGTGGCGCACGCGGCGAGGGCAGACGCGTGCACCCGAACGATGACGTGAACCGCAGCCAGTCGTCCAACGATGTGTTTCCGACGGCCATGCACGTGGCGGCGGTCGACGCGATCCGGCACAAGTTGCTGCCGGCCATCGCCAAGTTGCGCGGCACGCTGGCGCAAAAGGCGCAGGACTTTGAGCGCATCGTCAAGATAGGCCGCACGCATTTGCAGGACGCCACACCGCTGACCCTGGGCCAGGAGTTCTCCGGTTATGTGGCCCAGCTGGAACACGGCGAAAAACATCTGCGTGACGCCTTGCCCCATCTGTATGAACTGGCGCTGGGCGGCACGGCGGTGGGCACGGGGCTGAATGCGCCCAAGGGTTATGCCGAACAGGTGGCGGCCGAGCTGGCCAGCCTGACCGGTTTGCCCTTTGTGACGGCGCCCAACAAGTTTGAAGCCATGGCCTCCTGCGATGCGCTGGTGCATGCCCATGGCGCGCTCAAGACCTTGGCCGCCAGCATGATGAAAATCGCCAACGATGTGCGCTGGCTGGCCAGCGGGCCACGCAGCGGCATTGGCGAGTTGTCGATTCCTGAAAACGAACCCGGCTCCTCCATCATGCCGGGCAAGGTGAATCCGACGCAGAGCGAAGCCGTCACCATGTTGTGTTGCCAGGTGTTCGGCAACGACGTGGCCATCAACATGGGCGGCGCGTCGGGCAATTTCGAGTTGAATGTGTTTCGCCCCATGATTGCCCACAACTTCCTGCAGTCGGTGCGTTTGCTGGCCGACGGCATGTCGAGTTTCAACGACCATTGCGCGGTCGGCATAGAGCCGAACCGCGACCGCATTGCCGAGCTGGTGAACCGTTCGCTGATGCTGGTCACGGCGCTGAATCCCCACATCGGTTACGACAAGGCCGCGTTTATCGCCAAAAAAGCGCACGCGGAAGGCACCAGCCTGCGCGAGGCCGCCATCGCCTCCGGCCATGTCACGGCCGAGCAGTTCGACCAGTGGGTGGTGCCCGCACACATGACCGGGCGTTGATGCGCAGGCGCTGAATCGTGCCTTGCTGAAACAGCGCAAGAAGCTATCAATACGATAGCTTCTTGCGCAGGTGGTGTAAGGGCTGTAGCCTTATTTTTCTTGAACATGGGCGGCGGTGCGGGCTTGCGCGATCCAGCCGTCAAACAGCTGCTGGTGCGCCTTGATCCAGCCGTCGGTGTGGCGCACGATGTCTTTCTGGCTGTTCTCGCCGTCCTGCATGTGCCGGTTTTGCGTGCTGATGTCGCTGATCGGCAGCGCCATGACTTCAAACAGTTTGCCGGCGGCCGGGTTTTGTTCGACGAAGGTCTTGTTGGCCACGATGTATTCGTTGTTCAGCGGAAAGCCATAGTTCTTGCCATTGGACAGCTGGGTGTCGGTGCCGGTCTGCACGCCGGGCATGGCGGAGAAGGGCACTTGCAGCCACACCACGTCCTGGCCCGGACGCAGCACGTTGCTGAGCCAATAAGGCGTCCACGCGTAGTAAAGCACGGGCTTGCCCTGCTTGAAGCGGCTGACCGTGTCGGCAATCAGCGCGGCGTAGTTGCCCTGTATGTAGGTCACGGTATCGCGCAGTTTGAAGGTGGTGAGCTGGTGCTCGATCACGGCTTCGCCGCCCCAGCCGGCGCTGGCGCCGACCAGGTCGGCCTTGCCGTCGCCGTTGCTGTCAAACAGCTTGGCCAGTTTGGGGTCGCTCAGCTGGCTGATGTGGGTGATTTTGTATTCGTCGGCGGTCTTCTTGTCGATCAGGTAGCCCTGCACCGCGCCGGCCGAATAAACGCCCTTGCGCGACATCTTGGCGTCGCCACCCGCGCTTTTGTAGAACTCGGCGTGGTGCGGATTCCAGTGGTTGGCAATGAAGGTCGCATCGCCGTTGGCCACGGCAAGGTGCGCGGCCGGGTAGTCGACTTCCTTGATGGGCAACACGTCGTAGCCGAGCTGTTGCAGCGCGCGGCTGACCAGCAGGGTCTGGAAGGTTTCTTCGGCGAGTGCACTTTGCAGCGGCTGCACCTTGATGCCCTTGCCGGGCAGGTCTTGCGCCTGCGCCGCGCCGGTCAGGCCGAACGCCAGGACGCTGGTGGCGAGCAGGCTGCGTGCGAAAAATCGGATCTTGGTCATGTAGTGATGGCTCCTGTTGTGATGAGGACATGCGGGGCTCACTGGCCCGAGGTCGACAGTTGTGGGGATGGCGCGGCGCTTGTGTCGGCAGCTTGGGCGCCGCGCTGCAGCAGGCGTTGCAGCAGGCGCAGCAGCAGCCCGGCCGGACCGGTGTGCCACCAGTGGCGCACGCCGCGGCGCGGCTGGCCCAGCGACTGGGTGATGCGGTCCAGCGTGATGGCCAGCAGCACGATGCCCAGGCCGCCCACGGTGGCCAAGCCCATGTCCAGGCGGCCTATGCCGCGCAGCACCATCTGGCCCAGGCCGCCGACGGCAATCATGGAGGCGATCACCACCATGGACAGCGAGAGCATCAGCGTCTGGTTGATGCCGGCCATGATGGACGGCATGGCCAGCGGCAACTGCACCTTGGTGAGCATCTGCCAGGGCGAGGCGCCATAGGCGCGCGCCGCCTCGATCAGGTCGGGCCGCACCTGGCGGATGCCGAGGTTGGTCAGGCGCACCAGCGGCGGCAGCGCGAAGATGGTGGTCACGATCACGCCGGGCACGTTGCCGATGCCGAACAGCATCACCACCGGCACCAGGTAGACGAAGGCCGGCGTGGTCTGCATGGCGTCGAGCAGCGGGCGCAGGACGCGCTGGGCGCGGTCGCTGCTGGCCAGCAAAATGCCCAGCGGCAGGCCTAGGCACAAGCAGAACACCAGCGAGGTCAGCACCAGCGAGAGCGTCACCATGGCCTCGGGCCAGATGCCCAGCATGGCCACCAGCAGCAGCGCCAGCACGGTGCCCACGGCCAGCGCGCGGCCGGCGAATTGCCAGGCCAGCAGACCGATGAGCGCGATCATGGCCAGTGCGGGCACGCTTTGCAGCAGGCCTTCGACACTGCCCAGCGTGCTGTCTATGGGTGCGCGAATGGTCTGGAAGAAGGGGCGGAAATTCTCCACCACCCAGCCCAGGCCCTGGTTGATCCAGGATTCGATGGGCAGCGAGCCGTCCCACAGCTGCTGCAGCTGAAAGCCGTTGACGGCGGCCGAGGGGTCGAGTGTGCCGGCGGCGTCCAGGGCGCTGGCTTGGGCATCAATCCAGTCGCTGCCCACGGTGGCATTAGCCCAGGGGTCGCTGTCTGCCATGGGTGCGGGCGCTGGGCTGTCCCACGGCGATGGCTGGGCCGTGACGGCTGGTGTGCTGTTGGCCCAAGGATTGGTCTCGACCAGCGGCGGCAGCGTTGCCGTGGCATCGAAGCCGGCGGCGAGTTCGGAATTGGTTTGTGTATCGTTCATGTGCGTCAACCTTGTAGTCAGTGCGCCGCAGCGGCGGAGGAGGTGGTCACGGAGGTGGCAGGGTTGACCAGCGTGGACTCTAGCGGCGGCGTGTCGCGGTCGAGAAAGCGCAGCAGTGTGGTCTTGCTGATGGCGCCGCAAAAGCGCCCGCCCTCGGTCAGCACCGGCACGGCGTGGGGTGCGTGCGCCACCTGGCCGAACAGGTCGGCCACGGGGGCGTCCACCGCAATCGGCTGTACCCCGCTCAAGTAGGCGTGCTGCAGGCCGAGCGGGCCGACATGGCCGCGCAGCGCCTCGCGCAGTGAGTCGGCCGAGACCATGCCCAGGTATTGCTGCGTGGGGCTGACCACGTAGGCGTATTCGCGGTCCTGCTCTTCGAGCAGTTGCAGCGCGGCGCGCGCGCCGCGCTGGCTGTGTTCGGACACCACGGTGAAGGCCTTGCGCGCGATGTCGCCGGCCTTGAACACCGCCGCCGCGTCCACGCCACGCACAAAGCTGCGCACATAGTCGTTGGCCGGGTTGCGCAGGATCTCGTCGGGCGTGCCGACCTGCACCACCTGGCCGTCTTTCATGATGGCGATGCGGTCGCCAATGCGCATGGCTTCATCCAGGTCGTGCGAGATGAAGACGATGGTGCGGCGCTTGACCTGCTGCAGGCGCAGTAGTTCGCTTTGCATCTCGGTGCGGATGATGGGGTCCAGCGCAGAGAAGGCCTCGTCCATCAGCAAGATGGATGGATCGGACGCCAGCGCGCGCGCCAGGCCGACACGTTGCTGCATGCCGCCCGACAACTCGTCCGGGTAACTGGCGCCCCAGCCGGCCAGGCCGACTTGCTCCAGCGCCTGGTCGGCCAGCGCATGGCGCTCGGCGCGGCTGACGCCGGCCAGTTCCAGCCCGAAGGCCGTGTTGTCCAGCACGGTGTTGTGCGGCATCAGCGCGAAGGACTGGAACACCATGCTGATGTCCTTGCGGCGCAGGGCGCGCAACTGGCTGTCGCTCAGTGCGCCGATGTCGTGGCCGTCGACCAGGATGCGGCCTGCCGTGGGTTCAATCAGCAGGTTGAGCATGCGCACAAGGGTGGATTTGCCCGAGCCTGACAGGCCCATGATGACAAAAATTTCACCGGCCGCGATGGTGAAACTGGCGTCGAACACGCCGATGGAGTGGCCGGTACGGGCCAGGATGTCCTGTTTGCTCAGGCCCTGGCGGACGAGGTCCATGGCGTGTTCGGGCTCGTCGCCGAAAACCTTGAAGACGTGGTCGATGCGAATTTCTTTTGCCATGCGCTTGGGCTCCTTGTTAAGAAGAGTGGACAAAGCGCCGCCATGAATGACGACTGCTGCGAACCGCAGCCGCGCCATCGGCCTTGTGCTCGGGCCAGACGCAGACCATCCGGCCAAGCCGCAAGGCCGCCGGAAGGCACTGAAGACGACAAATTGACGAAGCCAGAGCCTGTCCAACGTTCAATCCGGATCAGCGCGCTCCATCAAGGTGAGGGGGCTGGTCCGGCGAACGCGACGCGGCATCGGGAGGCCGGTAAACCGGCCGGTTGTCGGGCCTGGGCCCAACGAAGAGGTCTTGCACCGCGACGGGATTCTGGTTGATCCGCGAGTAGTGCAACACCAGCCAACAAAATTACTTGTTGGTTGCTTGAAGCGTTTGATTATAACTTTTGAGCATCATTTGGTCAAGTCTGGCGGGATGGCGCCAGACGAGGCTTGCGCTTCAATGGTCTCTGGCGGCTATGCCCGACATGATCTTGTCGGTGTAGGCAATGGCAAGCGCGGACAACAGGAAGGTGATGTGGATCACCGTTTGCGCAATCAGCACCTTGTCGGTGTAGTTGTCGGCATTGATGAAGGTTTTGAGCAGATGGATGGAGCTGATGCCAATGATGGCGGTGGCCAGCTTGACCTTGAGCACAGACGCGTTCACATGGCTTAACCATTCGGGCTGGTCGCGGTGCCCTTCCAGGTTCATGCGGCTGACAAAGGTTTCGTAGCCGCCCACAATCACCATGATCAACAGGTTGGAGATCATGACCACGTCAATCAGCGCCAGCACCACCAGCATGATGACGGTTTCGTTCAAGGTCGTGACCGGCACCGCGGTCTTGTAACCTATGCTGGTGACCAGGGCCTGCAGCGCCGTCTGGCTGCCGAAGACCGCCTCGATCAAATGCAGCAACTCCACCAGGAAATGAAACACGTACACACCTTGCGCGGCGATCAGTCCAACGTAGAGCGGCAGCTGCAACCAGCGGCTGGCGAAGATGAAGTTGGGAATAGGGCGCAGCGGCGAAGCTATGGGCGGAGTGATTTGGGGTTCTGACATAAAGGCGGGGGTAGTTTGGGTGGCTGCGAATTGTAGGCGTGCCGCCCGACGGGGCGTGAGGCGGCTTAAACTTGTAAGCTTCAAGCCAGTCAGTGGACTGTAAGTGCTGACTATGACATTAGCCGCATTGACATTCACCGCACCGCTACAACCCCAGGAGACAAGTCATCATGAGCGCGCCCTTATCTGCCATCGAATCCACTCTGGTTGAGAACCGGGTCTTTTTCCCGAGCCCGGCGCTGGTCAAGTCCGCTCGCATTTCGGGCATGGACGCTTACCAGGCGTTGTGTGATGAAGCCGAAAAAGACTTCGAAGGCTTCTGGGCCCGACTGGCGCGTGAAAACCTGAGCTGGAAAAAACCCTTCACCCAGACCCTGGACGAATCCAACGCGCCGTTTTACAAATGGTTTGCCGACGGCGAACTCAACGCGTCATACAACTGCCTGGACCGTCACCTGGGCACGGCGACCGAAAACAAAAAAGCCATCATTTTTGAGAGTGATGATGGTCAGGTGACCAATGTCACCTACAAAGAATTGCATACCAAGGTTTGCCAGTTTGCCAATGCGCTCAAGGCCATGGGCATCCAGAAGGGTGACCGCGTCATCATCTACATGCCGATGACGGTCGAAGGTGTGGTGGCCATGCAGGCCTGCGCGCGTATTGGCGCCACCCACTCCGTGGTGTTTGGCGGTTTTTCGGCCAAGAGTTTGCAGGAACGGATTCAGGACGCGGGTGCCGTCGCGGTGATCACCGCCAACTACCAGCTGCGCGGCGGCAAGGAGTTGCCGCTCAAGGCGATTGTGGATGAAGGTATTGGCATGGGCGGCTGCGAGTCCATCAAAAACGTCATCGTCTACCAGCGCACCGTCACGGCCTGCAACATGGTGGCCGGGCGTGACAGCCTGATGCACGAGGTTGCCGGCAGCCAGCCGGCCACCTGCGAGCCGGAGTTTGTCGGCGCCGAACACCCGCTGTTTATCCTGTACACCTCGGGCTCCACCGGCAAACCCAAAGGTGTGCAACACAGCACCGGTGGTTATTTGTTGTGGGCCAAGCTGACCATGGACTGGGCTTTTGATGTCCAGCCTTCGGACGTGTTCTGGTGTACGGCCGATATAGGCTGGGTCACAGGCCACACCTATGTCGCCTACGGCCCGCTGGCGGCCGGCGCCACCCAGGTCATTTTTGAAGGCATCCCGACCTACCCGAATGCCGGCCGTTTCTGGCAAATGATCGAAAAACACAAGGTCAGCATTTTCTACACCGCACCCACGGCGATCCGTTCGCTGATCAAGGCGGCCGAAGGTGACGAGAAGGTGCACCCGGCACGCTCCGATTTGAGCAGCCTGCGCATCCTCGGTTCGGTGGGGGGAGCCCATCAACCCCGAAGCCTGGATGTGGTACTACAAACACGTGGGCGGCGAGCGTTGCCCGGTGGTGGACACCTTCTGGCAAACCGAAACCGGCGGCCACATGATCACGCCGCTGCCGGGTGCGACGCCGCTGGTGCCCGGTAGCTGCACCTTGCCGCTGCCCGGCATCATGGCCGCCATCGTCGACGAAGTGGGCAAGGACTTGCCCAACGGCTCCGGCGGCATGCTGGTGGTCAAGCGTCCCTGGCCTTCGATGATTCGCACCATCTGGAACGACCCCGAGCGTTTCAAGAAAAGTTATTTCCCCGAAGAAATGGGCGGCAAGATTTATCTGGCCGGGGACGGCGCTGTGCGCAGCACAGACCGCGGTTATTTCCGCATCACCGGCCGTATCGACGACGTGCTCAATGTGTCCGGCCACCGCATGGGCACGATGGAAATCGAATCGGCACTGGTGTCTCATTCTGCCCTGGTGGCCGAGGCCGCGGTGGTGGGCCGGCCGGATGATTTGACGGGCGAGGCGATTGTGGCTTTTGTGGTGCTCAAACGTTCCCGGCCAACCGGCGACGAGGCCAAGGCGATTGCCAAGGAGTTGCGCGACTGGGTTGGCAAGGAAATCGGACCGATCGCCAAACCCAAGGACATCCGTTTTGGCGACAACCTGCCGAAAACCCGCAGCGGCAAAATCATGCGCCGCCTGCTGCGCGGCATTGCCAAAGGCGAAGCCATCACACAGGACACCTCGACCCTGGAAAATCCCGCCATCCTTGATCAGCTATCCGAGAACCTGTGATCAAGGGCGGCGCAAGCCGCGTCAGCGAAGCTGTGGCGGGATTGGGGGGCACTCATATCGCGAAGCGATGTGAGGTGGCCACAAAACCCCCGCCATCCTCGATCAGTTGTCGGAAAACCTGTAAGTGACCTTGCCAGGACTTTCCTGGCAAGCATAAAAAAAGCCCGTTGTAGCAACGGGCTTTTTTGTGCCGGCAGAGCGGGCTTATTTTTGCGTCAGAATCCAGGCGGCCAGTTTTTTGGCTTCGTCAGGGTTGACCTGGGCATTGGCAGGCATGGGCACGGGACCCCAGACGCCGGAGCCGCCTTTGATGATTTTGGCGGACAGTTTGTCGGCCGCGTCTTTTTGGCCTGCGTATTTGGCGGCGACATCTTTGAACGAAGGACCGACCAGTTTGGTCGCCACTGCATGGCAAGCCATGCAGTTTTTGGCCGTGGCCAATTGCAGGTCAGCCAGGGCCGGTGTGGACACCGCAACACCGGCGGCCAGGGTAGCAATTGCCAAAAATACACGTTTCATTGTTCGCCTCGTGGAAAGAGTTTTAAATTTGGATTCGGTTACAGTCAATCAACGTTATTGTAGTGGTGTGGGTTGACCCTGCTGCCAAAGGGCTTGCACCGGATCATCAGGAGTAATTCATGTTTTTTTTACTGATTGGCGTCGTCGGCCTGCTGCTGAAATATCTGGAGATCGGGCCGGTCGCCACCTGGAGCTGGTGGGTGGTGCTGGCACCGTTTGGCCTGGCGGTGCTTTGGTGGTGGTGGGCGGACAAATCCGGCTACACCGAAAAGAAAGCCATGGAAAAAATGGACAAACGCAAGCAGGACCGCATCGACAAACAGCGCAGTGCCATGGGCATGTTGTCCAAAAAGCGGAAATAAACCTCAGCATGGCAGGCGGTAAGCAGTACGCCGTGCCGCCCCATAAAAAAAGCCCGTGAGGTCTGTGACCCACGGGCTTTTGTTTTAGCGCTTGGCCAACAAGATCAATAGTCGTCGAGCACCGCGCCCTTGCTGGCGCTGGAAGCGTTGAAGGCGAACTTGGCTTGCACGCCGCGTGTGTAACGCGGTGCCGGGGCTTTCCAGCCCACTTTACGTTTGGCCAGCTCGGCGTCGCTGATGTTGAGTTGCAGCAGCAGTTCTTTCGCGTCGATGGTGATCGAGTCACCTTCGTTGATGAAAGCAATGTTGCCGCCGGCCGCCGCTTCCGGCGCGACGTGGCCCACCACCATGCCCCAGGTGCCGCCCGAGAAACGGCCGTCGGTGATCAGGCCCACACTTTCGCCCAGGCCGGCACCAATCAACGCGCCGGTGGGGGCCAACATTTCCGGCATGCCGGGTCCGCCTTCGGGGCCGAGGTAACGCAGCACCATCACATCGCCCGCCACAATCTTGCCGGCCAGGATGGCGGCCAGCGCCGATTGTTCGTCGTCGAACACACGGGCCGGGCCGGTGATGACCGGGTTTTTCAGGCCGGTGATTTTGGCGACACAGCCTTCAGGCGAGAGGTTGCCCTTGAGAATCGCCAGGTGGCCTTGTACGTACATGGGCTTGTCGATGGGGCGGATCACGTTCTGGTCGGCGCGTGGCACCTCGGGCACGTCTTTCAGCACTTCGGCAATCGTCTGGCCGGAAATCGTCAGGCAATCACCATGCAGCAGGCCGGCGGCCAGCAGGGTTTTCATGACCTGTGGAATGCCGCCAGCACGGTGCAGATCCACGGCCAGGTATTGGCCCGAAGGTTTCAGGTCGCAGAGCACGGGCGTCTTGACGCGCACACGCTCGAAATCATCAATCGTCCAGTCCACACCGGCCGCATGTGCAATCGCCAAAAAGTGCAGCACGGCATTGGTGGAGCCACCGGTCGCCATGATCACGGCCACGGCATTTTCAATTGACTTCTTGGTGACGATGTCGCGCGGTTTGATGTCTTTTTTCACCGCTTCAATCAGCACCTTGGCGGATTCTTTCGCCGAGTTCATTTTCTCGTCGTGCGGATTGGCCATGGTGCTGGAGTAGGGCAGCGAAATACCCAGGGCCTCGAAGGCGCTGGACATGGTGTTGGCCGTGTACATGCCGCCGCAACTGCCGGTGCCGGGGATGGCGCGACGTTCGATTTGCAGCAGATCTTCGTCGCTCATGCGGCCGGCGGCGTTTTCGCCCACGGCTTCAAACACGCTGACGATGTTCAGGTCTTTGCCTTTGTAAGTACCCGGCAGAATGGTGCCGCCGTAGACATAAATCGCCGGCACGTTGGCGCGCAACATGCCCATCAGGCCGCCCGGCATGTTTTTGTCGCAGCCGCCAACCACCAGCACGCCGTCCATCCACTGGCCCTGCACGCAGGTCTCGATGCAGTCCGAGATGACTTCGCGGCTGACCAGCGAATATTTCATGCCTTCGGTGCCCATGGCCATGCCATCGGAAATCGTCGGTGTGCCGAAGACCTGGGCATTGCCGCCGGCTTCTTCAATCGCGGCAATGGCGGCATCGGCCAGCTTTTGCAGGCCGCTGTTGCAGGGCGTGATGGTGCTGTGGCCGTTGGCCACGCCGATCATGGGTTTCTTGAAGTCGGCTTCTTCGTAACCCATGGCGTAATACATGGAGCGGTTGGGCGCGCGCGATTTGCCCTCGGTGATGTTTTTGCTGCGCGGGTTGAGCGTGATGGGTTTGGTTTCCATGGTGTCTCTCGTGGGGAGTGATTGGTTTGTGCAACGATTATGGGCGCTTTGACTCATTTGTCCCAATCCATTTTTTGAGCTGTATTAATATGCGTGGCATATGAGTCACCCTGCCTCAACAGCCGCCGCCCCCTGGATAGAACTGCGTTTGTGGCGCCAGTTTGTCGCGCTGGCCGAGGAGCTTCATTTTGGCCGCGCGGCGCTGCGCCTGTACATGACGCAGCCGCCGCTGACGCAGGCCATTGCGCACCTGGAGGTCTTGCTGGGATTCAAGCTGTTTGACCGCACCAAACGCAGTGTGCAGCTCACGGCGGCCGGCGCGGCGCTGCTGCCCGAGGCGCGCGACCTGCTGGCCCGGGCCCAGGCCTTGCCGGCCTATGGCCGTGCCAGTGCCGACGGCGAGGCGGGTCGCTTGCGGCTGGCCTTTGTGTCCACCGTCGGCTTTGACCTGCTGCCGCGCTGGGTCAGGGCCTTTCGCGAGCAACATCCGCGTGTGCAACTGGAGCTGATTGAAGCCACGGGGGATGTGCAGCTCCAGGCGTTTGAGCGCGGGGAGATCGATGCGGGCTTCATGTTGCACTCCCCCGGCTTTGCCCCGCCTGAATTGGCCAGCCAACGTATCTCGCATGAACAACTGGTGATGGCCGTGCCGGAGCAAAGCGAGCTGGCCGTCAAAACCGGCCTGACCTTGAAAGATTTGCTGGGCCATCCGCTGGTGATTTTTCCGCGCCGCATCGTGCCTTCGCTGTATGACGCCATCTTCGCCATGTACCACGCGGCCGGGGAGTCCCCGCGTGTGGCGCAGGAGGCGATTCAAATGCAGACCATTGTCAATCTCGTCTCCGCCGGGCTGGGCGTGGCCTGGGTGCCTGAAAGTGTGCAGCAGTTTCAGCGGCCGGGTGTGGTCTACCGCAACGTGTCTGCGCAAGCCTCGGCAGCGCCGTCACGGCGTGTGCCAAAAAATAAGGTGCCAGGCTGTGAAACCAGCCTGGTCTGGTCCGCCAAAAGCGCCAATCCTGCGCTCGCGCGTTTTATTGCTTTTATCGAGCAATCCATCCACTAGCCTCGGTCAAGCGGGGAATGGCCCACGGCGCTTGCGTGCAAAATACCGCCATGCTCATTTATCCCCACATTGATCCTGTTGCGTTGCAGCTAGGCCCGGTTGCCATTCACTGGTACGGCCTGACCTACCTGGCCGCTTTTGGCCTGTTCCTGTTTCTGGGGCTGCAGCGCCTGAAACATGAGCCTTATGTCTCGATGACGGGCACGGCCGCATGGGGCCGCAAGGACATTGAAGACATTTTGTTTTTGGGTGTGATGGGGGTGGTGATAGGCGGGCGTATCGGTTACTGCCTGTTCTACAAGCCGGGTTATTACCTGTCGCATCCGCTGGAGATTTTGGCGGTGTGGCAGGGCGGCATGAGTTTTCATGGTGGTTTGCTGGGTGTGCTGGTGTCGCAATTCTGGTTTGCCCGCAGCCGCCAGAAACCCTGGCTGCAGGTGATGGACTTGATCGCGCCTTGTGTGCCCACGGGGCTGGCGGCGGGACGTGTGGGCAACTTCATCAACGGCGAGCTGTGGGGCCGTTTCAGCAGCCCGGATTTGCCTTGGGGCATGGTGTTTCCGCAAAGCGGCTCCATGCTGCCGCGCCACCCCTCGCAGATTTACCAGTTCCTGCTGGAAGGCTTGCTGCTGTTTGTGTTGTTGTGGCTGTATGCCCGCAAGCCGCGCAAAACCGGGCAGGTGTCGGCGGCTTTCCTGGTCGGTTACGGCGTGTTCCGTTTTATCGCCGAATTTTTCCGCGAGCCGGACGACTTCCTGGGCATCCTGTCCTTGGGCATGAGCATGGGGCAGTGGTTGTGCCTGCCCATGATCGCGGCCGGTGTCTGGCTCTGGTTGTGGGCTGACAAGCGGGCCTAGCCCATGTCAGTCGGTCACTGATTGCTATCTTTTGGATAGTGATGCGTGGTCCGGCCGGAATCCGGGGTCGCAGCCATGCTGTTGGCGGGGACCCACAAACACGGGTTTTCACGGGGGAAACATGCCAGGAAAAGGCTTGTGTCCCAGTCTTGGTCTTGTTCATAATTACGCGTAATTACATAAAATTATGAGCTAGTTCAAGCCCTGCCAGTCCCTGAATTTGATTTGATGAAATAAAGCCAACCCGGTTTTGTCGGTTCGCCAGAGGTGCTGGCCCGACGGTTAACCGCCAACTCGCCACACCATGCGCCTCGTCCCCCACTCACTGCACCAGGAAGTCGCCGCTACCTTGCGGGAGAAAATTTTTGCCGGTGTGTATGCGTCCGGCAGTTTTCTTGACGAGGTGGTCTTGTGCGAGAGCCTGCAGATTTCGCGCACGCCGCTGCGTGAAGCGCTCAAGGTCCTGACGGCCGAGGGTTTGTTGCGCCACGAACCGCGACGCGGTTGTTTTGTCAATGAGGTGACCGAGCAGGACCTGGACGATATTTTCCCGGTGATCGCCCTGCTGGAAGGGCGTTGCGCTTATGAAGCGGCACGCAATGCCACCGATGCCGACCTGGCCGCGTTAACGACCTTGCACGAGCGGCTCAATAGCCATGCCCAGGCCGGGCGTATCAACGACTATTACGACACCAATTTCGCGATCCACGAAGCCATCATCACCTTGGCCAACAACCGCTGGCTGGCCATGGCAATTGCCGACCTGCGCAAAATCCTCAAGCTCGCCCGCTCGCAGCAATTGCACGCACCCGGCCGGCTGGCGCAAAGCCTGGCTGAACACATGGCGGTGTTTGCCGCCCTCAAGGCCCGCGACAGCGAAGGCGCGGACGCCGCCATGCGCACCCACCTGACCCGCCAACGCGAAGCCTTGCGCGAACTTGCCCGCAACCAGAAATCGCGGGTGCTGGCATGAGCTACCTGACGAGGGGCCCCAGCAGAAGGCTGGGGATCGGCAGAAAGCGAATGCCAGCAGGGAGCCGACACCTGAGCGTGACGCACATAGCGAAACCATCGGGAGGCGACGGCATGAGTCGACGTACTACCGGCATGAGCCGGCGCACCACCAACATCCGCCACTACCCCGCAGCAAAGGTCACACCATGAGCGCCCCCGAGTGGATCACCCGCAGCGTCTCCAAACTGCGCCCGGCCGCCAAATCAGCATCAAAAATGCCTGCAGCCCAGGTGGATAAAGCGCCAGCAGCTACAAAATCAGTAGCGAATGGCGAAGCCGCCCGCAGCACGCGCGAACGCCTCAAGGCCACCTTGCGGAAAAAAGAAGAAGCGCTGTCGCCGCGTGTCCTGCGCCGCACGCTGGAGGAGCTGAAGGCGATTGTGGATCCGCAGGTCAGCGAGGTCGAAGGCGGGCGCCGGGCCCAAGGCGTGGCCGGCTGGTACGCCAAGGCGACGCTGGAGCAGCGGCGCGACATGTGGTTGTTGATCAGCGAACAGTTTGTCGCCGATACGCACAAAGTCCAGCTGGCGCAGGCGCAATTGGCCGCCGCCGTGGGCACGCCCGACGAAGCCGTCGCCGAGGTGCGGTATCGCCGCGCCACGGTGTCGCCGCGCCGGCGTTTGCTGCAGCGTTTCAGTGCCTTTCCCGAAGGGTTCCGTTTCCTGGTGGACATGCGGGCCGACATGTTGCCGCATCTGAAAGCGGACAAACGCTTGCAGGCGCTGGACGTCGAGATGGAGTACATGTTCTCGACCTGGTTTGACGTGGGTTTTCTGGACCTGCGCCGTATCAGCTGGGATTCGCCCGCATCGTTGATCGAGAAGTTGATCAAGTACGAGGCGGTACACGACATCAAGAGCTGGTCCGATGTGAAAAACCGGCTCGACAGCGACCGCCGCTGTTATGGTTTTTTCCATCCACGCATGCCGGATGAGCCGCTGATTTTTGTCGAAGTGGCCTTCACCGACGGGATGGCCGATGACATCATGCCGCTGCTGGATGAGTCGGCCGCGCCGGCGGATTTGAAAAAAGCCACGACCGCGATTTTTTACTCCATCAGCAACACGCAGACCGGCTTGCGCGGCGTGAGTTTTGGCGACTCGCTGATCAAACGCGTGGTCGAAACACTGAACGTGGAATTTCCCCGGCTCAAACATTTTGCGACCCTTTCGCCCATCCCCGGCTTTCGCCCCTGGCTGGTGAAAAATGCGGGCGCGATGCTGGACAAACTCGACGACAAGGAACGTGGTTTGCTGGGCCGGGCTCTGGGGGCAACGCCGCCCACCGCGCAGCAGGTGCTGGCCGCCGCGGACGATGCGTTGGCGCTGAACGAGAAGTCGCCGCTGCGCCGTCTGCTGCTGCGCTGCGCGGCCCACTACCTGGGCCGCGAGCTGGACGGCGGCCGGCCGCTGGACCCGGTGGCGCGTTTTCACCTGGGCAATGGCGCACGTGTGGAACGACTGAATTGGGGTGGCGACCCGTCGCCCAAGGGCCTGAAGCAGTCTTATGGCCTGATGGTCAATTACCTCTACGACCTTAAGCGTCTGGACAAACACCGGGCGCTGCTGGCGCAGGGGAAAATCCCCGTGGCGGGCGCCATCGAGGATTTGTACATTTGAACGTGAACATTTGTTTTTTTGATTCAACAACAACAGGAGACAGACATGACATCGAGTTTTGAGATCAAGCCATCGCGGCGGGATGTGCTGCGTGTGGCGGCCGCCGGCGCGGCGGTGTTTTCCACGGGCAGCTACGCCCAATCGGGCTGGCCCACCAAACCGGTGAGCATGATCGTGCCTTTCCCCGCAGGCGGCGGCACCGATGCTTTTGCGCGCCCCATGTCGGCGCAGTTTGCACGCCTGACCGGCAAACAACTGGTGATCGACAACCGCGGCGGCGCGGGCGGCACCTTGGGCGCCGGCATTGCCTCGCGTGCGCAGCCTGACGGCTACACCTTGTTCATGGGGGCGGTACACCACACCATCGCGCCCAGCATGTACCCCAAGCTCGACTACGACCTCGAACGCGACCTGGTGCCGCTGATCCTGGTGGCCAGCGTGCCGCAGGTGGTGGTGGTGAATCCGAAAAACATCACGACGCCGGACTTCAAGTCTTTCCTCGAACTGGTGCGCAAGAACCCGGGCAAATACAACTACGGCTCGGCCGGCACCGGCACCTCGCACCACCTGGCCGGCGAGTTGTTCAAGCAGCAGAGTAAAACGTTTATCACCCACATTCCCTATACCGGCGCCGGCCCGGCCTTGCGCGACCTGGTCGGCGGCCAGGTGGACATGATGTTTGACGGCCTCGGATCGTCGGCCACCCACATCAAGAGTGGCCGCGTCAAGGCGCTGATGGTCTCGGGCAACAAACGCAACGCGGCTTTCCCCGACGTGCCTTGTGCCGCCGAGGTTGGCATGCCCGACTACACCGTGACCACCTGGTACGGCGTGTGGGCGCCCAAGGGCACACCGGCCGATGCCCAGGCGCGCGCGATCGAAGAGATCCGCAAGGCCTGCAGCACCGACGAAGCCAAGGCCGTCTGGGCCGGGCAGGGCGCAGAGTTTGCCAACCTGGCCGGTCCGCAATTCGGCAGCTTCATCAACGCGGAGATCAAAAAATGGACCCAGGTGGTGAAAGCCTCGGGTGCCAAGCTGGACTGAGCGCTGCGCCCCATCCGTCCACCGGGCTGAGTCAAGAGTCTTTCAGGGCTCCAGCCCAGAAAGGACGGGCGCCATCAGCTATGAATAACATAGCGAATGGCGCGGCCTGAAGAGAACGTTTTCCGCCGTGGCGAGTACCACGCTTGTTTTTGCTTTCCTTGATTTTCCTATTCACGAGCTCATGAAAAACCACAACCTGTTTGCCGCCCTGCGTGCGGCGTTCCCCCAAGACCTCGACAGCGTGGCGGTCGAAACCGACAACGGGCTGGCCTACTCCTGGCGCGATCTGGAGCGCGGCACGGCCATGCTGGCCAACCTGCTGAAATCGCTGCAATTGCCCGAGGGCGCACGCGTGGCCGTGCAGGTGGAAAAATCGGTCGAGGCCATGATGTTGTACCTGGCCACCCTGCGCGCCGGTTATGTGTTTTTGCCGCTGAACACCGCCTACCAAAGCGCCGAGATCGAATATTTCATCGGCAACGCCGAGCCCGCCGTGGTGGTGTGTAGCGGCAAGAACTTCGGCTGGGTCAGCAAGATTGCTTTCAAGGCCGGCACACAAAACGTGTTCACGCTGGACGAGGACCGCACGGGTTCGCTGCTGGACCGCGCCGCGCATTGCAGCGACAAACACGAGGTGGTGCAGCGCCAGCCTGACGATCTGGCGGCGATTCTCTACACCAGCGGTACCACGGGTCGCAGCAAGGGTGCGATGCTGTCGCACGGCAACATGCTGAGCAACGCGCTGGTGCTCAAGGATTATTGGGGCTGGCAAGCTGGCGACGTGTTGATTCACGCGCTGCCCATCTTCCACGTGCACGGTTTGTTTGTGGCCATCCATGGCGCGTTGATCAACGGCAGCAAGATGATCTGGTTGTCCAGGTTCGACCCCAAGCTGGTGGTGCGCAAGTTGCCCGAGGCCACGGTGTTCATGGGTGTGCCCACCTTGTACGTGCGCCTGCTGGCCGAGCCGGGCCTGACCCGTGAGGCCTGCCGCAACATGCGCCTGTTTGTGGCGGGTTCCGCGCCGCTGCTGATCGAGACCTTCACCGAGTGGCAAAACCGCACCGGCCACACCATCCTGGAGCGTTACGGCATGTCCGAAACCGCCATGTTGACCTCCAACCCCTATGCGGGTGACGAACGGCGTGGCGGCACGGTAGGTTTTCCCCTGCCCGGTGTCAGCCTGCGGGTGCGGGACGAGGGTGGCCAGGTGTTGCCGGCCGGTGAGATTGGTGGCATCGAGGTGCAGGGGCCGAATGTGTTCCAGGGTTACTGGCGCATGCCGGAAAAAACCAAGGAAGAGTTCACGGCCGATGGTTTTTTCAAAACCGGCGACGTCGGCAAAATCGACGAGCGCGGTTACGTGGTGATTGTCGGACGCAGCAAGGACCTGATCATCAGCGGCGGCTACAACGTCTACCCGGCCGAGATCGAGGCCTACATCAACGACTTGCCGGGTGTCGCCGAAAGCGCGGTGGTCGGTGTGCCGCACCCGGATTTCGGCGAGGTCGGCGTGGCCATTGTGGTGGCCAGGCCAGGCAGCATACTGGACACGGAACAGATTCTGGCCGAGCTGAAGGCCCGGTTGGCCAACTTCAAGATCCCCAAACGCTGTTTCAGCATCAGCGACCTGCCGCGCAACACCATGGGCAAGGTGCAGAAAAACATCTTGCGCGAGCAACACAAAGCCCTGTTCACCTGAAACGATAGCCTCAATTGCTATCGATTCAGGAGCTGCTTGTGACCGAGATGCAAGGGCTGGCGGCCGATTTACCTTAAGACCAGCACCGGAATATGCGAATGTGTGAGCACGTGGGTGGTCTCGCTGCCCATCAAAACCCGCTTGAGGCCACGGCGACCGTGTGAGGCCATCACGATCAAATCACAGTTGTGTTTTTTGGCCATGGCGATGATGGACTCGGCGATCAGGTCCGATGTCTTGGTGATGGCCTTGGCCTTGACCCCTTTGGCCTCCGCGCTGGCCTTGACTTCCTCCACCACGGCCAGCGCTGCGTCTGCCCATTGCTTTTCGGTGGCGGCGATATCTTGATTGTTGGCGGACAAGGACTTGCTGCCTTCGAAATAACTCACCGGATAGCGTGGTATCACCTTCAGCGCGACGACCTGAGCGCCTGCAAGCGCCGCCAGTTCGATGCCGCTGTCAACCGCCATGCGCGAAAGGTCTGAGCCATCGGTTGCAATAAGAATGCGTTGGTACATGGCCTGTCTCCGTTGGAGTGGAAGGGCTCTTCACTTTAAACCTATGTCGGGCTTTGCGCGACCCCTTTATCGATCGTCAACAGGCTCTTGGCCTCAGGGCGCAAAGTCATCGACCTGGATCACGCGGTTTGCCGCGCGCAGGTAGGCCAGCGACAGTGCAGGGTTGGCCGTGTTGAGCGCCGCTTCCTCGAAGGAGCGGGTGCGGCGCACCAGCTTGTTCAGTGCGGTGGTTTGCTCGCCGAGTTGCGCAGATAAGGCCAGTGCCTGCATCAGATCCAGCAGGCCGCCTTGTTTCGGTGTGCTGACGTCCGGGCAGAGGCGGGCCAGCAGCTTAGGGTGGCTGCGCAACAAGCGGGCCAGTTCCAGCCGTTGCGCGTCGCGCAGCGGGGCCAACTGGGCCGTGCGGCTCAGGACCAGGGCGCCCACCAGGCGGTGGCCGGGCGCGGGAAGGTTGGCGTACAAGTCACGCAACACCTCTTCGGCCGCATCGAGCTGCACCCGCAGCGCAGCGCGTGTGAAGGACAACATCTCGCTGTCGGCGTCGGCCGTGTAGCGCCAGAGGCAGGCGCTGGCCATGTAGAGATGGGCCAGGCAGTCGCCCAGCCGGGCCGACAACAGCTCCATGCGTTTGAGCTTGCCACCCAGCAGGCCCATGGCCAGGTCGCAGGTCAGCGCGTATTTGGCGCTCAGGCGCGCAAGCAGGCGGGCCTCTGCGCGCAAGACCTCGGGCGGTGTGCCTATCAGGGGCGCGCCGAACAGGCTGTGCCAGAAATTGCGCGCGGCATGGCCGGCATGGCCCAGCAACGCATGCCCCAGCGCTTCTGCATCGCGTTGTGCAACCGCCTGCATTTCCTGCATGACGAAGGGGTGGCAACGCACGGCGCCCTGACCAAAAATAATCAGCGAGCGGGTCAGGATGTTGGCGCCTTCGACCGTGATGGCAATCGGCATGTGGCGGTAGGCCGAGGCCAGCAAATTGGAGGGGCCGTTGATGATGCCTTTGCCGCCCAGGATGTCCATGGCATGGTTGACAGCGCGGCGCCCGGCCTCGGTCAACTGCACCTTCAGGATGGCGCTGGCCACGCTGGGTTGTTCACCCTTGTCCAGTGCGGCGGCGGTGTAGCGACGTGCGGCGTCGGTGGCATACAGCTCGGCCGCCATGCCGGCGATGATGCCCGCAATCGCGTCAAAGCGGCCTATGGGCAGGCCGAACTGTTCGCGCACCTGGCCGTAGCCGTTGGCGACAAACAACGCGGCCTGCTGGGTCGCCGCGCCCAGGGCCGGCAGCGAAATCGCGCGCCCCGCGGCCAGGCATTCCATGAGCATGCGCCAGCCCTGGCCAACCTGCGCTTCGCCGCCTATCAGCCAGTCCATGGGCACAAACACCTCCTGGCCTTCGATGGGTCCGTTCATGAAAGCGCTGTCCATGGGCCGGTGGCGCCGGCCGATTTGCATGCCGGCTTGCGGCACGGGAATCAGGGCGCAGGTGATGCCCAGTTCGCGCTGGCCTTCGGGCCGGCTGTTGTCGATGGCCTGGAAGGCGAGGCCGACCACCGTGGCCACAGGCGCCAGCGTGATGTAGCGCTTGGAAAAAGTGATACTGAAACCGCGCACCCGCTGGCCGTCAATCTCGCGATCGGTCAACACGCCGCGGTCGGGGATGGACGCCGCGTCGGAGCCCGCATACGGCGCGGTCAAACCAAAGCAGGGCAACTCGTGCCCGTCGGCCAGGCGGGGCAGGTAGTGCTGCTTTTGGGCCTCAGTGCCGTAACGCAGCAGCAACTCGGCGGGCCCCAGAGAATTGGGCACCATGACGGTCACCGCGGCCGGCACACAGACGGTGGCGATGCGGGTGACCACGGCGGCATGCGCCTGGTGGCCGAAACCCAGGCCGCCCCAAACCTCTGGAATGATCATGCCGAAAAAGCGTTTCTCACGCATGAATTGCCAGACCTCGGGCGGCAGGTCGTGGGCCTCGTCGATGGCAAAGTCGTCCAGCATCGCGCAAAGGGTCGTCACTTCGTTGTCGAGAAAGGCCTGCTCCTGTGCCGTGATGACACCGGGCCCCATGCCTATCAAGCGGTCAAAGTCCGGCCGCCCGGCAAACAGCTGGCCCTCGAAACCGACGCTGCCGGCCTCCAGTGCCGCGCGTTCGGTGTCGCCCATGGTTGGCAGCGCTTTGGAAAAGGGTGCCATGGCCACACGCCCCAGCAGTTTTGCAAATCCCATCACTTGTCTCCTGTAGTGCGTGGGATTCAGTCTGAGGCCTGGGCTGCGCCAGGTCTGTAGGCGCCAGGGCCGTCAGGAGGGCGGCGATATTCGAACACCTGCGGCCGGTGCCCGTTGCGGCAAGGTCGCGAGTACCACACCTGCCAGCGCCAAGGCGAAGGCGGCCATCTGCAGGCCGCCCAGTGTTTCACCCAACACGGCGACACCTACCGCCGCCGCGCTGATGGGCAGCATGACCGTGAAGACGCCGGCCTGGCTGGCCGGCAGGTTTTTCAGGCCGGTCATCCACAGCCACACGGTCCAGACGCTGGCGGCCAGCGCGTAAAACAGCAGCAGCCACCACATGGCCGGCGCAACGGCGCCAAAGTCAAAACGCCAGGCCAGCCACAGCCCCATAGGCGTGACCAGCACAAAACCCCAGAGGTTGATCAACGCCGTGATGCGTTTGGGGCCAAGCGCACCTGTGAGTTTTTTGCCGATCACCGCATACGCGGCTTCGCACAAGACGGCGCCGACCAGCAGCAAATTACCCAGCCAGGCTGTGTTGGATGCCAAATCGGCCTCCAGCCCAGAAGAGCCGGGCGCAATCAGCTCTGTTTTTGATAGCGACACCAGCATGATGCCCAGCACCGCGCAGGCCACGGCCAGCCAGACGCGGGGCCGGATCTGTTCGCGCAGAAAAAGCCAGCTCAGCACCGCCACCGCGGCCGGGATGGCCGCCATGATGACACCGGCCGCCACGGCGCTGCTCAGGCTCACACCAAACAACATACAAATCGAAAACAGGAAGTTGCCAAGAAACGATTCCAGGAACACCAGTTGTTTGGTTTGCCGCGTCATGGCGACTTCGCCGGCCGGTTTTTTCAGCCAGTGCAGCATGGCCATCCCGCCAATGCCAAAACGCAGCCAGGCCAACAAGAAGACCGGAAAAATCGCGACCAGCGGTTTGGACAGCGCCACATAACTGCCCACCAGGGACATGCTGAGCGCCAAGCAGGCGTAGGCCACAATCCGGTTCATGAAGTTTGCTTTTCTTTCTGGGTGGGTGAGGGCAAGGGGCCGTCTGCAACAGGCCGCGGGTGCTGCCCGAAATCATGCCTCAATTCCATGAGTGATCCGAGCACGACGGCGCCCAGTCGCTTTGTTTTTGTCTACGGCACCTTGCGTCGGGGCGATGTGCGCGACATCACACGCCTGTCTCCCGCACCGCGCTTTGTCGGCCTGGCCAGTGTGCCGGGGGTGCTGTATCACCTCGGGCGCTATCCGGGCGTGATTCTGGGCGGGGCTGGCCATGTGTTGGGTGAGGTCTACGCCATCAGCCCCGCGCTGGAGTACCAGCTCGACATCATCGAGGGCGTTTTACCGCAGGCCAACGGCGAATATTTCAAGCGGGAGGTGCTTGTGTCGCTGCGTGATGGCAGCTCGCCCGACACCTTGACCTGTCTCATGTACGAAATCAACCCGGCACACACGGTTGGCCGGCCGGTGATTGCCAGTGGCAACTGGCTGTTAGGCCGCGACCTTTTCTCCAGCGAATAAACCCTTGGCGACTCGGGCTGGCCGGGCCGAACGCTTGGGTGAGCGAGCGCAGGATGCGCTCTATTTCATCATTCGATAAATGCTTTTCATATTAAGAAATATGAAAATGCTGCGCCGCGGAATTATTTCTCAATATGAGAAAGTGATTCCTGCATTGTAAAAATTTAGATGAATAGCGTTGATTTCATTGAAGATAATTTTTGTCTTATATAAGACATAAGAGCTTACAAAAGTCTTGTAGAAGACTTAAAGTGGAGGCCAGAGCAAGACGCCAAGACACTTCCCAGTGCACAGCGGTTTGTCCCCTCTTTTTTTCAACCTCTGGAGTGACCTCATGCCGCAGACCCTCACCGAACAACTGAGCCGCGAACAGCAAATTTCCGCCCTCGAAAAAGATTGGGCCACCAATCCCCGCTGGAAAGGCATCAAGCGCGGCTACAGCGCGGCCGACGTGGTGCGCCTGCGCGGTTCCTTCCCGATCGAACACACGCTGGCCCGCCGCGGTGCCGAGAAGTTGTGGGACCTCCTGCACAACGAGCCTTACGTCAACTGCCTCGGTGCATTGACCGGTGGCCAGGCCATGCAGCAGGTCAAGGCCGGCGTGAAGGCCATCTATCTGTCGGGCTGGCAGGTTGCCGCGGACAACAACAGCTACTCGGCCATGTACCCGGACCAGTCGCTGTACCCGGTGGACTCGGTGCCCAAGGTGGTTGAAACCATCAACAACACCTTCCGTCGTGCCGACGAGATCCAGCACTCCAAAGGCATTGATGCCGGCGACAAGGACTACATCGACTACTTCGCGCCCATCGTGGCCGATGCCGAAGCCGGTTTTGGCGGCGTGCTCAACGCGTTTGAACTGATGAAGGCCATGATCAAGTCCGGCGCGGGTGGCGTGCACTGGGAAGACCAGCTCGCCTCGGTCAAGAAGTGCGGCCACATGGGCGGCAAGGTCTTGTTGCCAACCCGCGAGTCCTGCCAGAAGCTGATTGCCGCACGTATGGCGGCCGACGTTTGCGGCGTGCCTACCCTGGTGATTGCCCGCACCGATGCCGAAGCCGCCGATCTGCTGACCTCTGACTACGACGAGACCGACAAACCTTTCCTGACCGGTGAACGCACGGCCGAAGGTTTCTACAAGACCCGCAAAGGTCTGGACCAGGCCGTGTCGCGTGCCAATGCCTATGCACATTACGCCGACCTGGTGTGGTGCGAAACCGGCACGCCCGACCTGGACTTCGCCAGGAAGTTTGCCGAAGCCGTGCACAAGGTTCATCCCGGCAAGATGCTGGCCTACAACTGCTCGCCGTCCTTCAACTGGAAGAAAAACCTGGACGATGCGACCATCGCCAAGTTCCAGCGCGAACTCGGCGCCATGGGTTACAAGTACCAGTTCATCACGCTCGCCGGCATCCATTCCATGTGGTACAACATGTACGACCTGTCGCAAGACTACGTCAAGCGCGGCATGACGGCTTACATCGAGAAGGTGCAAGAGCCCGAGTTCGCCGCCCGTGACCGCGGCTACACCTTTGTGTCGCACCAGCAGGAAGTGGGCACCGGTTATTTCGACGAAGTCACCACCGCGATCCAGGGCGGCAAGTCCAGCGTGACGGCGCTGACCGGTTCGACCGAAGAAGAGCAGTTCCACTGAATCGCGCACTGATCTGAGCGCAAGCGGCCCGCCTCCGGGTGGCCGCCAGGCCCGGCCGAAGCCCCCAGCTTCTCCGGGCCTTTTTCTTGGGTCGACCGCAGAATGTTGGCTTGGCCCCAAGCTGCCGTAAAATAAGGTCATGCAATCAATCAAGCTGGAAACAGGAAGGATCGCGCGGGTTATGACACCGCGAACGACGACCACGCCTCCAGTTTGGAGCCACCCAGGGCGCTAGCCGCATCCCCAGGTGATTTGTAGCTACCTAATTAATAGCGAACCTCCAACCCAATCCTCTTCAAGCGCGGCAGTTTCCGCGCTTTTTTCATTTTTACGGCCTGCCCATCATGATCAAAATTACGCTGCCAGACGCCTCGATTCGTGAATTCCCCCAGCCTGTGACCGTGGCCGACGTGGCCGCCTCGATAGGTGCCGGCCTGGCCAAAGCGGCGCTGGCCGGAAAAGTCAATGGCCAGGTGGTGGACACCAGCTACCTCATCAGCAGCGACAGTCCGCTGGCCATCATCACGGCCAAGGATGCCGAAGGCCTGGACGTGATCCGCCACTCGACCGCCCACTTGCTGGCATATGCGGTCAAGGAGTTGTTTCCGGAGGCGCAGGTCACGATTGGTCCGGTGATTGAAAACGGCTTTTTCTACGATTTCTCCTACAAACGTCCCTTCACACCGGAAGACCTGACGGCAATCGAGAAAAAGATGGTCGAGCTGGCCTCCAAGGACGAGCCGGTGACACGCCGCGTGTTGCCGCGTGATGAAGCCGTGGCTTATTTCAAGGAGTTGGGCGAGCATTACAAGGCCGAGATCATCGCCAGCATTCCGGCGAATGAAGACGTCTCGCTGTACCGCGAAGGCAAGTTTGAAGATTTGTGCCGCGGCCCGCACGTGCCCAGCACCGGTAAGCTGAAGTTTTTCAAACTCATGAAACTGGCCGGCGCGTACTGGCGCGGCGATCACAACAATGAAATGTTGCAGCGTATCTACGGCACGGCCTGGGCCACCAAGGACGAGTTGCAGCAGTACCTGACCTTGCTCGAAGAAGCAGAAAAACGCGACCACCGCAAGCTGGGCCGCGAGCTGGATTTGTTCCACATCGACGAACACGCGCCGGGTCTGGTGTTCTGGCATCCCAAGGGCTGGACCGTGTGGCAAGGCGTTGAGCAATACATGCGCAAGGTCTACCAGGACAACGGCTACCAGGAAGTCAAGGGCCCGCAAATCATCGACAAGTCGCTGTGGGAAAAAACCGGCCACTGGGACAAGTACCGCGAAAACATGTTCACGACCGAATCGGAAAAACGTGAATACGCACTCAAGCCGATGAACTGCCCCGGCCATATCCTGATCTTCAAGCAAGGCATCAAGAGTTACCGCGACCTGCCACTGCGTTACGGCGAGTTCGGCCAGTGCCACCGCAACGAGCCTACCGGCGGCCTGCACGGCATCATGCGTGTGCGTGGCTTCACGCAGGACGACGGCCATATTTTCTGTACCGAAGAACAAATCCTCAAGGAGTGTGTCGACTACACCACCTTGCTGCAAAAGGTCTACACCGACTTCGGTTTCAAAAACATCATCTACAAGGTGGCCACACGGCCCGACGCGCGTATCGGCTCCGACGAAAGCTGGGACAAGGCCGAACACGCATTGATCGAAAGCCTGCGCGCTTCCGGCTGCGAGTACGAAATCTCCCCGGGCGAAGGTGCGTTTTACGGCCCGAAGATCGAATACACCTTGAAGGATGCGATTGGCCGTCAGTGGCAGTGCGGCACCATCCAGGTGGACTTCTCCATGCCCGAGCGCCTGGATGCAGAATATGTGGGTGAAGACGGTGCCCGCCATCGCCCCGTGATGCTGCACCGTGCCATCGTCGGCAGCCTGGAGCGTTTCATCGGCATCCTGATCGAGGAACACGCCGGCGCACTGCCCACCTGGCTGGCGCCAGTGCAGGTTTCTGTGCTCAATATCACGGATGCACAGGCTGATTACTGTCGTGAAATAGCTAAAACGCTGCAGAATCAAGGGCTTAGGGTCAACCTAGATCTGCGCAATGAGAAAATAACGTATAAAATACGGGAGCATTCAATGCAAAAGCTGCCTTACATCCTTGTCGTGGGCGACAAAGAGAAGGAAGCTGGCGCGGTTGCAGTGCGTGCCCGGGGTAACAAAGACCTTGGCGTCATGTCCCTCGAAGCTTTTGCCCAAACGATTGCTTCCGACATTACCCAGAAAGCCTGATTTTTAACTGTTTTGTTAATGATTTTGGTCTGTCGTCCTTGCTGGACGGGTGCAAGCAGCTATAGCTTTTATAGCAAGTGTTAAAGGATAACAGCCATCGCTACTGAATTTCGTGACCGCCGTCACCGTGAAGAACGCAAGCACCGCTTGAACCGTGAAATCATGGCCCCTGAAGTGCGCCTGACAGGGCCGGACAATGAGCCTTTGGGCGTTGTCAGCATCATGGAGGCCTTGCGCCTTGCTGGTGAGGCGGACGTTGACCTTGTCGAGATCTCGCCAACGGCGGTGCCGCCGGTGTGTCGTCTCATGGACTATGGCAAGTTCAAATACGCCGAGCAGAAAAAAGCGGCTGAAGCGAAATCCAAGCAAAAAGTGATCGAGGTCAAGGAAATCAAGTTCCGGCCCGGCACCGACGATGGTGACTACAACATCAAATTGCGCAATATCAAGCGCTTTTTGGAAGAGGGCGACAAGTGCAAGATTACCTTGCGTTTTCGCGGTCGCGAAATCACGCACCAGGAACTGGGCTTGGCCCTGCTGGCGCGTATCCGTGACGAGTTGGCTGATTTGATTGTGGTTGAGCAGTTCCCCAAGCTCGAAGGTCGGCAGATGGTCATGATGATCGCGCCGGGCAAGAAGAAGGTGGCTGCCAAGCCAGCAGCGGCGCCGGTGGAAGCGGCGCCGGCAACATCGACAAACGCCTGACGGCGCTTGTCACGAATGAAGAGTTCAACCTGTCGGTGATTCACCGGCAGGTTTTTCAAAGGGAGCGCATCAGCGCTTCCCGAGAAAGCAGATGAATCTGCTTTCCGAAGACGGTGTGTTTAAATATGCGCCGTCAACAAATGGCGAGTTGCAAAACTTGCCATGACAAGTGGCTCGGGGCCGTCAAGTCTGCGTCAGGTTCGCAGCGCCTCACGAGCACAAATGAAAAGGAGCATTTAATGCCCAAAATGAAGACCAAGAGCGGCGCTAAAAAGCGTTTCCGCGTTCGTCCGGGTGGTACCGTCAAGCGCGGCCAAGCCTTCAAACGTCACATTCTGACCAAGAAGACCACCAAAAACAAACGCCACTTGCGCGGTTCAGTTGCTGTTCATGAGACCAATATGGGTCACATGGCACAGATGCTGCCCGGCATGGGTATTTAATTAACGACGAACAAGGAGTAATCACATGCCTCGCGTCAAACGTGGTGTAACGGCTCGCGCCCGCCACAAAAAAGTTTTAGCCCTTGCAAAAGGTTTCCGTGGTCGCCGCGGTAATGTCTTCCGGATCGCCAAAGAAGCGGTGATGAAGGCCGGGCAATATGCCTACCGTGACCGCCGTAACAAGAAACGTGTGTTCCGCCGCTTGTGGATCGCGCGTATCAATGCCGCCAGCCGTTCGTTCGGCATGACGTACAGCCAATTTGCCAACGGCCTGAAAAAAGCCGGTATCGAGATTGACCGCAAGGTTCTGTCCGATATGGCCATTCATGACAGCGCCGCTTTCGGCGCCATCGTGGACCAGGTCCGGGCCAAGCTTGCTGCTTGATTTTGGAAGGGTGATCAGCTATTGATTTGATAGCTGGTTGCGCACAAAAGACGGGGGCTAGAGCTTGAAAAGGCTCTGGCCCTTTTTCTTTGACCTGGTAGCAGACGAGAACTGTGGCTGGGTTGGCAAGAAACTCACAAGAAATTTATGAACGAACTCGATGCTCTGGTGGATTCGGCAAAAACCAGCTTTACGCAGGCGGTGACACCGGCGGACCTGGAAAATGCCAAGGCGCAGTTTTTGGGCAAGTCAGGCCGCATCACCGAGTTGATGAAAGGCTTGGCGGCCTTGCCCGTGGAAGAGAAAAAATCCCGCGGCGCTGCCATCAACCTGGCCAAACAGGCCATCGAGGCCGCACTCACGGCGCGCCGCCAGGCGCTGGCCGATGCCGAGCTGGAGATGCAGCTCAAAGCCGAAGCGCTGGACGTCACGCTGCCGGGCCGCCAGCAATCGCAGGGCGGATTACACCCGGTGTCCCGGACGCTGGAGCGTATCGAGGCGATTTTCGGCTCCATGGGTTTTGATGTGGCCGAAGGCCCGGAGATTGAAACCGACTGGTTCAACTTCACCGCGCTGAACACGCCGGAAGACCATCCGGCGCGTTCCATGCACGACACGTTTTATGTCGAAGGCGGCACCGAAGCCGCGCCCAATTTGCTGCGCACCCACACCAGCCCGATGCAGATTCGCTACGCGGTGCAGCATGTCAAAAAACACCGCGCGCTGATTGATGCCGGCGGTGTGATGCCGGAGATTCGCGTGATCGCGCCCGGTCGCACTTACCGCGTGGACAGCGATGCCACGCATTCGCCCATGTTCCACCAGTGCGAAGGTCTGTGGATTGGCGAAAACGTCAGCTTCAAAGACCTGAAGGTGGTGTTTACCGATTTCTGCCGCACCTTTTTCGAAAGCGACGACCTGGTGTTGCGCTTCCGTCCGAGTTTTTTCCCCTTCACCGAGCCCAGCGCCGAGATCGACATCCAGTTCCAGACCGGCCCGCTGGCCGGTCGCTGGCTGGAGGTGGCCGGCTCCGGCCAAGTGCACCCGAACGTGGTGCGCAACATGGGGCTGGACCCTGAGAAATACATAGGCTTTGCCTTCGGCATGGGGCCGGACCGCTTGACCATGCTGCGTTATGGCGTCAACGACTTGCGGCTGTTTTTCGACGGCGACCTGCGTTTTCTGTCGCAGTTCCAGTAACCCATCAGGCTTGATCAAACATGCAATTTCCCGAATCCTGGTTGCGCGAATTCTGCAACCCATCGCTCACCACCGAACAACTGGCTGAAACACTCACCATGGCCGGGCTGGAGGTCGAAGAACTCAAGCCGGTGGCACCGCCCTTCACCAAAATTGTGGTCGGTGAAATCAAGGAAGCGGTGCAACACCCGGATGCCGACCGCCTGCGTGTCTGCCAGGTGGATGTGGGGCAGGGCGCCTTGCTCAACATCGTTTGCGGCGCGCCCAACGCACGTGTTGGTATCAAGGTGCCTTGTGCGCTGGTCGGCGCCGAGTTGCCGCCCGGTGATGACGGCAAACCCTTCCTGATCAAGGTCGGCAAGCTGCGCGGTGTGGAAAGCCAGGGCATGTTGTGCTCGGCGCGTGAGCTCAAATTGTCGGAAGACCATGGCGGCCTGCTGGAGTTGGCCGCCGATGCCCCGCTGGGCCAGGACATTCGCGAGCACCTGCAGCTCGACGACACCCTGTTCACCCTCAAACTCACACCCAACCTGGCGCATTGCCTGAGCGTGTACGGCATTGCCCGCGAAGTCGCTGCCCTGACCGGTGCGCCTTTGACGACGCCATCCTTCCCGCCGGTCAAGGTGGCCAGTGATGACCAACTAGCCGTCAAGATCAGTGCGCCTGATTTGTGCGGACGTTTCTCCGGACGTGTTATGCGCAACGTCAACACCAAGGCCGTCACCCCTGCCTGGATGGTGGACCGCCTGGCACGTTGCGGCCAGCGCAGCGTGACGGCCCTGGTGGATATTTCGAACTACGTGATGTTCGAGCTGGGCCGGCCGTCGCACATTTTTGATCTCGACAAGATTCAGGGCGGGCTGGACGTTCGCTGGGGCAAACCTGGCGAGACGCTGAAGCTGCTCAACGGCAACACGGTGACGGTGGATGAAAAAGTCGGCGTGATTGCCGACAACACGCAGGTCGAGTCGTTGGCCGGCATCATGGGTGGTGACGCGACGTCCGTGTCGGACGACACCCAGCATGTGTATGTCGAAGCCGCTTTCTGGTGGCCCAAGGCGATTGCCGGTCGTTCGCGCCGCTACAACTTTTCCACCGACGCCGGTCACCGTTTTGAGCGCGGCGTGGACCCGGGACAAACGGTCGAACACATCGAGCGCATCACGCAGCTCATCCTGTCCATCTGCGGCACAGCAGACACGGTCTGCGGGCCCATCGACGATGTGCAGGCCAACCTGCCCAAGGCCGTCCCGGTGACCTTGCGTGTGGCGCGGGCGGCCAAGGTCATTGGCATGCCTTTGACCCAGGCGCAATGCGGCGATGCCCTGCGGCGCCTGGGTTTGCCGGTGCTGGAAGCCGAGGGCACCTTGACGGTGACGCCGCCCAGCTACCGCTTTGACTTGCAGATCGAGGAAGACCTGATCGAGGAAGTGGTGCGCATGGTGGGTTACAAAAACCTGCCCAACACGCCACCGCTGGCACCCATCACCGCCAGGATACGGACCGAGTCCCGCCGCAGCCCGTTTGCCGTGCGCCGTGCGTTGGCCGCGCTGGGCTACCAGGAAACCATCAATTTCAGTTTTGTCGAAGAACGCTGGGAGCACGAGCTGGCCGGCAATCCAAATCCGATCAAGCTGCTGAATCCGATCGCCAGCCAGATGAGCGTGATGCGTTCCTCCCTGCTGGGCTCCTTGCTGCAGGTGCTGAAGTTCAACCTGGACCGCAAGGCCAGCCGGGTCAACGTGTTTGAACTGGGTCGGGTCTTTTTGCGTGATGCCAAGAGCCAGAACACCGACACCACGGTGGCGGGTTTTGATCAGCCCATGCGCGCCGCTGGCCTGGCTTATGGGCCGCGTGAGGCCTTGCAATGGAGCCAGTCCGACAAGGGTGTGGACTTCTTCGACGTCAAAGGCGATGTCCAGGCCTTGCTGGCACCGCTGCAGGCCGTGTTCACACCGGGTGATCATCCGGCCATGCATCCTGGCCGTTGCGCCCGTGTGGCGGTGGACGGTGTGGACATCGGCTTTGTGGGGGAGTTGCATCCCCGCTGGCGCCAGGCTTACGAGTTGGCGCAGGCGCCCATTCTTTTTGAACTGGCGCTGGATGCCTTGTTGCGGCGTCCGCTTCCCGGCTTTCAGCCGGTGAGCAAGCGCCAGCCGGTGGAGCGTGATATCGCTGTCATTGTTGCCGAGCAGGTCAGCCATGCGGCACTGATGGCCGCGATCCAGGGCGCCGATACCGGCGGCTTGCTGAAGTCGGCCACCTTGTTCGACATCTACCGGCCGCAGCAGGCCAATGCCGTCATGCAGCTGGGCGAAAAAAGCCTGGCGGTGCGCTTGGTGCTTGGCAGCGAGGACGCTACACTGACCGACGAACAGATCGAGGCGGCCATCAAGGCGGTGCTTGAGCAACTTGGGGCCCGTGTGCAGGCGCGTTTGCGTGCCTGAGCTTTCACCACCAACAACAACAGTCATCAGCGAGGAGCGTGCCGTGGAATTTTCCGTTGAAAGTCTTGAGAGCCCCGCACTGACCAAAGCCCACCTCGCGGACTTGCTGTTTGAGCAGATCGGTTTGAACAAACGCGAATCGAAAGACATGATCGATGCGTTTTTTGACCTGATCTCCGACAGCCTGGTGGATGGCAACGATGTGAAAATTTCCGGCTTCGGTAACTTTCAGATTCGCACCAAGGCGCCGCGTCCGGGACGTAATCCGCGCACCGGGGAGTCAATCCCTATCCAGGCGCGCCGCGTGGTGACGTTCCATGCCAGCCACAAGCTCAAAGAGCAGATTCAGGGTCTGCCCGACCCGGCATAAGCGGCCTGCGGTGCTGGCGAACGGCCGGCACCAGTCGAAAGCACTCAGGGTTTGTGCCCCTGCCACGGACTGGCCGGCTGTTACGATGGCTTGAGCTGGCCTGTGAACTAAACAACACATCCGGATATATCTTTTTGTAACTGTTTGCTCTTGGTTTGGACTTAGAGTAGATTTGTAGCTTTACCGCTTAGCGTATTGATTTAATTGGAGAAACCTCTCCCTCCCATTCCCGCGAAACGCTACTTCACCATTGGTGAGGTCAGTGATTTGTGCGGCGTCAAACCTCACGTGCTCCGTTATTGGGAGCAAGAGTTCACGCAGTTGCGCCCGATGAAAAGGCGTGGCAACCGCCGCTACTACCAGCACCACGAAGTGCTGATGATCCGCAGAATCCGGGATCTGCTCTATGACCAGGGCTTCACCATCAGCGGTGCACGCAACAAGCTGCAGGAGATCGTGCAGACCGAACGTGACAAGCGCCGCAATGGCGAAGTCATGCTGGACGGTGTGGATGTGATGGAGGCCGGGGACTCCAGTCTGGACGACTTTGGTGATTCCGCGGACTTCGAAGACAGCGTGCCGGATCTCGCGCAGTTGACGGACAGCGCTGCAGCGCTGCAGCGGCTGCAACTTGTGCGCCGTGAATTGTTTGAAATTCGCGATCTGCTGAGTTCCACTTACTGAATGGCTCAAGAGCGCGTTATAATCTGAGGCTTGAGACGGTGTGTGGCGCAGCCTGGTAGCGCACTTGCATGGGGTGCAAGGGGTCGAAGGTTCGAATCCTTTCACACCGACCATATGAATCAAGGGCTTAGCGGCGAAAGCCTCTAAGTCCTTTCTTCTTTCTGGCTCCGAGGGGTAAACCAAGGGGTAAACCAGAAAACTCCTCCGCACGCTTCTCTCAGCATGCGTCTGGGCATCCCATCTTGAGTCGATGTAGATGAGGTTGTAAGTCAGTACGCTCAGGCTTAGTTCCGTCGCCACGTTGTGGATTCCGTGCATCAGGAAGTGCCTCCAGCCCATCCAGTATTTGCTTTAGTAGTCCTGCTCTGGCTGCTTAATAGATTGCTGCGTGGACGTAGGTAGCTTGTTCTCTGTTCGTTCAACTACGGAGGTGGACTTTTTTAGCATCCGCTTGGTAGCGGCAAGTTCGTGCACTTCTTTTTTCATCAAGCCAATCCGCTGTTCAATCTCGTTTGATCTGCGGTTAACAGCCCGAGCTTTGTCATCCGCTCCATCAATTAGGCACTGAGCCTGTTCAACACGTTCTTTTTTTGGTGCTACGACCACCAAATGCAGATACGTCAGCATGGCTATAAAAACGGCGGTGGAAAAAGCAATGCAGGTGAACTCACCGAGCAGACCAAGCCAATACCAGGGAGAAGTAGTTCCTGCAAACCCACTCTTCAGGCGCTGCTCACCTAACTCACGTGTCTCCTTGCTGCACAGATTGAAAAACTGTTTACAGCCAAGATAGGTGCCGGCCTGTCGTTCTGCAAATTCCAGGTCAGCGGCTCTGCTTCCCTGTTGGATTTCCAGCGCTGTCTTGAGGTGAATGATTTCCGCATCTTTATGCTCGCCAGACTGTAATAAGTTGCAGCCGGAGAGGAATAGGGTGGTCACGATCCAGCCAACGCCCAGGATTTTTTTCAGATGAGTTGCCATGTGATCCTTGCGTTTGTCCAGTCTGGCACGGTCTTCTGTTCGCAAGTGGTCCACCTGCCGGCCTCATTTTTCTGCCAAGTCCAAAACTTCGCCCCAGTTGAGAATGCCTCTTGATAACGTTTAAGAATGGCTGCTGAATCTGTGACGATCAACAGTCGATCAAACCGTGAAGGACCGTTCTTAGTGCTGAGTGATACCAGGGACGAATGCACAAAAACATCCAGGTCCCGTTCCCATTTACCAGACAACTCAATTTCGACAGATACCTTGGCCCCATCTGGAAGGATCCATGCGACATCTGGATTCTTGACGGCATTCTGACTCTTTGCCTTCATCTCTTTTTCTGACCGGTAGTCCTTTATGGCGCCCGATGAGAGCAGCTCAGCAGTAACCCGTTGAGCCATTTCGTTGTGCACGAGGTGGTTCTGATTCACGCGATCAGACCGGTGCTCATAGGGCATCAGCTCCATCCGATTGACTTCCACCAAGTGTTTGCCATCGGGTGTTAGCGTCAAGAATGAGCCTGGCAAAAACTTCTCATTGCGCCTGCTCAATGTTTTTGTGCTGACAAGTAGCCCGCTTTTAACCAATCGCTGTGCCAAGCCTGAGCGCTGAGTGCCGACCAAAATTTCCAAGGTCGTCGAACTTGCCCATCCCCAGCGATAGATCCATTCCAGCGCCGTCATCGTCCGCTCTTTGCCTCGTTCCAGTGAAGAGCGGCCGGCGAGCTTCTCATTTAGAACGGCCCTGGCTGCTGATGTTTTACTGGTTATTTGTACAGTATTTTGCATGGTTCATATGATAATGGGAATCATTAAGATTGCAAGCACTATGTGTTGCACTTGGCAAACAGATTTGCCCGCACTATGTTGTGCGGTTGGATATGTGCATTGAAATTAAAGTCAGCGCCTGCGGCGGGAGCTTCGCTCCCCGCTACGCGGCCCCCCTAGCGCTGCGGCTGCGCCTACGCGGGAGGGGCAGTGGCTTCGCCCCTATCCCTCCCCGCCATTCGGCGGCTCCCCACCCATCCCCAACACCTGTGCGCGCTTCGCGGCTACCTGGGAGGTTTACCGACTGCGCACTTTCGTGCTTGGGCTATCGCCTGTGCTTACGCACCTCGGAACCTCCCAGGTAGCCGCGAGGCGGCGCACAGCAGTCCTTCGGACGAGGCTCCCGCCTCCCCGGTGGGCCGGGTGCCCTCCGCACAGGTCTTCGACCGGGCTCTCGCCCCCCGCACGGCGGGTGCCCCCAATGCACCTGGCGGCGCATTGAAATCTGCGCGCGTGAGATGTGCTCATTCATAGCCGTTGTTGATGTCGTGATGCTTTGCCGCACAATTCTTTTTCGGCTAATTTGGACAAGAAAAAGCCACGACTAATCGTGGCTTGGGACTTACTGTTGGAGTCATCGACGGTTCAGTGAGTACTGAACATGGATGTTTACTGGAAGTGAATAGCGCGCATCAGACAAGCTATCGCATATTGGGGATTCAATCGTCATTCATTAAATCTTCAGTACCCCGTAAAAATACAGAAACTACAGTCAAGAGCGTTGAAAACACACACATTAAAATTGCGGTGAGCACTGATACCGCTGAACTCATGGTTATGGCTAGTACCAAACCTAAGATCAGTGCAGCGGCCATGTCACCCATTAAATTGGCTAGGCCTTCGCGTTGTTGCTTATTTAGGTTCATTGGTTGATTAATCCTTTCAAAAAGATCAGGCACATTGCCATCACTGGCATGGATATGTCGGCTCTTCGAAAAAGGCTTTTTCATCAAGCTAGCGTAGCCGCGAGTTAGCGGCGCATGAGGCAGTCGCCTTTCCAGAAGCGCCGGGAGCCCACCAATGCACAAGTCTTCGGCCCCGGCTAGCGCCCCCGGCACGGCGGGTGGCCTGCAACATATTCCAGTCGACAGTCAATGCCATGAGATGAGTAGTCCACCCTGTTTCAATGATTCACAAGAAAAAATTAAGAGATACAAGAAATGCCAATCGCTGTGCCAGAGAGAGAATTTTTGTTTTTTTCGGAGCTGGAAGCCCGATGGCAAATGAAGGCAGATGATCTATTCAACCTCATTCTTCTTGGGCATGTAAAGCCAGCAATAAAGCTGTCACAGAAGCTGTTTAGACCGATGTTGAACATCTCTAGTGATCTTGGAGTGTTTAGAACAGGGGTTGTCGACAAAAGTGACGGTTCCCCGTACTCGTCCTTCTATGCTGGATGTTTGTATCTTCAACTGCCAAAGCAAACGGGCCACTTGGACTTGGACTTTGAGCTTTCAAGTTACTTGCGTGATCCCGTGTTGTCCCAAATGGCATTTCAATTGGATTCGGAGGTCTGGTTTTTGCTGCCGGCAGCAATGAACTTTGAGGCTGTAAAAAAACAGTCTTACTTTCTTATCTCTGAGGTTGTCTTTTGTGAGAAAAACCTTGGGATTGGAAACTTCACTATTGAAACGACCCCTTTGGGGACAAAGGAACTCAGCTCGCTGAACAACATCACTGCTATGTTGGAGAAGAAGATCGTTGAAAGCCAAAAAACAAAAAATGATGGCGGTGCTTTAGTCAAAGCGGTCAAGAGAGGTGTTGCAAGTAGTCTGTCTATGAAAGTTATCAGGAAAAACATGGGGGCGAATGAGCGAGTACCGTACTACGCACTCATTGCTGAACTGGCAAAAGTTTCTGGAGTCAATCTTGTAGATCCCGGCAAAGATGCTGGATTTATCGAAGGAGGCTCAGAAGGGACCGACTACAAGGTCTCACGGCGCTCTGTTATTGATCACTTTAAGCGTATTGCTTTAGCGTTAGAACCTCGCCTGAAATAAGGGTTTTGTTGGCAAATGCCAATTCTGTTTGGCAGTTGCCCCCTTTTTTGAACTGAAAAATTGACATTACTCCCACTTGCTACACGTCGTGGCAATAACCGCCAACAGGCGATAAAGGGTTTTGATGTCAATTTTGAGAATTTCGGCTGTCAAACAGCTAACGGGTCATCGCTCGCACTCCAGCATTTACACGGCTATCAGAGTCGGTCTATTCACAAAACCAGTCCAGATAGGACCGCGTTCAGTGGGGTGGCCTGAGGATGAGGTTCTGAAAATAAATTCGGCGCGAATCGCCGGAAAATCAGAATCTGATATTCGTGTTCTGATAGATCAGCTTCATGTGAAGCGCACGTCACTGGTCATGGGCTGAGGAGCAGTTCATGAACCAAAATGCGAATGAGTTTCGTTTGGCGATGGAGGCAGAGGGGCTGACTCCACCGGAATACATGGAGCCTGGAAAATTTTATCGTTTTCCAAGCAATGGTCGAAAATCCGACACAGCCGGCTGGTGCAAGTTTTTTCTTGATGACCAGGCGGGTGTCTTTGGCGATTTCCGAAGTGGACTGATTTACGTATGGCTACCCAAAGATGCCACGCCGCATACTTTGGCGCAGCGTCAGGAGCGTTCCGTTCAGCGGAAAAAGGCGCAGGCCAACGCAATGGTGGCGCGTGACATACGGTGGGCGCGTGCTGCAGCGGCCAACAATGATTTATGGGCGCAAGCCGTCAGCATCACTGCTGGTGACCCCGTTGATCGGTATCTTTCTGGTCGCGGCATTCGGCTGGAGTGCTGGCCAGCGGCCTTAAGCTATCACGCCAGTCTAGATTATTGGAAGGATGGGCAATCAATTGGCCGGTTTCCGGCCATGGTCGGGGCCGTTACAAATGTTGACGGGACGTTGGTGAGCATTCATCGCACCTACCTCACCCCTGATGGCCGCAAGGCCGATATGGAAACTGTCAAGAAGCTCACAAGGTGTTCGGGGCGACTGGAGGGATGCAGCATTAAGCTGGGCCAGGTCAATCTCTCGCAGGAGCTGCCAATCGTCGGCGTAGCCGAGGGAATTGAGACTGCTCTAGCTTGTATGGCCGCTTACGGCATTCCCACTGCATCTGCTGTTTCTGCGCATGGCTTGGAGCGCTACCACTGGCCAGAAGGAGCGCACAGTCTTATCGTGTTTTCTGACAACGACATTAAGCAAGTGGGGCAGCAGGCTGCGGCTGCTTTGTCGCATCGTGCTTTATCGAATGGTCTGTCTGTACGAGTATTGACACCGCCTCAGGCTGGCACCGATTGGGCTGATGTCTGGGCCAGCCTAGGGGAGGGCGCGTAAATGGATGCAGTGCATCAGCTCAAAAATCCTATGGCCGGATCAGTTGATCAGCTTGGGGGGCAACGTCAGCAGTCGGGAAAACTGAAGAGCCCAAAACCAGCGAGGAAATCCCACCAGAGTCAGGGCATCAATGGTTTCAAGGTTTCAGAAAACGGTATTTTCCTGGTTACCCCTGGTGATGATGAAACGCCGGCTCAGTATGACTTTGTTTGCGGAAAGTTTGATGTGATCGCGATGATTCGTGATTTGCATTCCGAGCAGTGGGGCAAGATCCTTCAATGGCAAGACATAGATGGTCGCTTCCATGAATGGGTGATGCCGATGGCTTTGCTGCAAACGGACGGGGTCGAGGTGCGCCGCGAACTGGCGGCAGGCGGCTTGGAAATCGCCTCTCAGGTCAGGCTGCGTGCTGCACTGATGTCCTATTTGTCGCTGATAAAGACATCTGCACGAGCACGAGGGGTTGAAAAAACTGGCTGGCACCAGCTTGGTGACGGTTTTGTTTTTGTACTTCCCGATCAGACGATTGGTGAGTCCAATGAGGTGGTTCGCCTTCAGACGGCCATTTCGTCACGAGCCTATACATTGGCAGGCACGTTTGATGGGTGGCGTACCGAGGTTGCCGCACTGTGTGCTGGAAACTCGCGTTGCATCTTGTCCTTGTGCACTGGTTTTGCTTCAATGCTCCTGGAGTTCTCCGGGCTGGAGTCTGGCGGCCTCAACCTCATGGGGCCGTCATCGACGGGAAAATCCACGGGGTTGGCGGCGGCAGCCTCAATCTTTGGTGGGCCTAATTACGCCAGCCGCTGGCGGGCGACCACCAATGGGCTTGAGTCACTTGCTGCATCGCACAACGACACCTTGTTGATTCTGGACGAGATGGGTCAGGTCGATCCCAAGGTCGTTGGTGAAATCGCCTACATGTTGGCTAACGGTCAGGGCAAGCAACGCAGTTCGCGCACTGGCAGTGCCAAGACGCGGCAAAGCTGGCGGTTGTTGTTCTTGAGCTCTGGAGAGCTTGGCCTTGCGCAGCACATGGCTGATGGTGGAAAAAAGGCCCAGGCGGGGCAGGAGGTGCGCCTAGTGGACGTGGTGGCTGATGCTGGCAAAGGGCTAGGGTTGTTCGACACACTGCATGGCTATCCAGCCGGTGCCGACCTCTCCAAATCAATTCAGGCGGGGGCGGCACGCCACCATGGGCATGCGGTACTTGCATTTGCCAAGGCGTTGGTTGCATCTGCTGATCGACTGTCTGACTACATCAAGCATGAAATGGCGCTTTTTGTTAAGACATGTCTGCCCGAGGGAAAAATTGAGGGGCAGGTGCATCGGGTCTGTGAGCGATTTGCTTTGATTGCGGTTGCTGGAGAGCTTGCGACATCAAGCAGCATTACGGGGTGGCAGCCTGGTGAGGCAGATCTGGCTATCAAACGTTGTTTCACCGAATGGCTGGCGGTGCGTGGGGGCGTTGAAAACTCTGAGCCAACAGCCATGATTGAGGCAGTTCGCAGCTTCATTTCCAAGCACGAGGAGTCCCGTTTTACCGATCTGAATATTGAATTCAATACGTCGTTTCGTGTGACGAGCAATCGTGCCGGATGGCGCCGCAAGGTCGATGGTGGCTATGAATACTTGATTGACCCGAGTGTCTTTAAGTTCGAGGTCTGTGCAGGTTTCGATGTCTCGGCCGTATGCAAGGTGCTGGCTGAGGCCGGCTGCCTGGAGCCAGGACTGGAATCCGGAAAGACTCGCTATGCTGTCAAGCGGCGTATCCAGGGCGAGGGGCCTCGCCGTGTTTATGTGGTGACGGCGAAGGTATGGGAGGCTTGAGTACGGAACCCAAACTTTGCTCCACTCACCAACCAGCTCCAATGTGGTGGGGTGCAAGGGGGGCAGGGGGGCGCACACCGCTAAGCCAATGCCGACGCGGGTGTGCTTGTTCCTTCTACCGATTTGGTGCCGTTCCCCTGTCTATTAACGAGGGGGACGGTGGTGACGTCAAAAATTCCGCTGGGAACTCTAAGAGGCTGTATCCATGCGGGTTCCAAGAGGGTGCTCCCACCTACCCCATGTTCCCCTTGAGTTTTGGATGCTGGCATGGAATCACACAGGGCTGGGGTGTTTGCGCAGGATCTTGCGATCTGATGGGACTTTAATTTTTTGCGACATATCCCAGTTAGTTACGGAGTTTCACCAATTCATCTGTGGCTGCAAGGTCGTAAATCGTAGAGGAGCAGTTCCCAAATTAATCGTTCAATTCCCAGATAAAAATCGTGGCTGTACTGTCCAGACACTGTTTTTTCGTGGCGGCTCTTTGGAGCCGCCATTTTTTTATGGGTGCTTCATGTCCTATTTTCCTGGAAGACTGGGGAGCTAGGAGTTCAGTGCAGGGGCTGCGTGGGGTGAAAAGTTACGCACCCATTCAGGTGCTGTTGGATCAGATCATGACACCAAGCTTTTGCCATCAGAAAAAGGTGCGTCTGGTTACTCAAATTTGGCAGCATCGGCCATGTATTCTTCTCTCGTTCATCCTCGATGAGGTGCCCTGTTAGACTTGAGACGATTTAAGACGACTATAAAGGCCAATGCCTGAATCCCAACTCTATGAACACCGAACCGTGGGTCACCGCTGAACAAGTCGCCCAACATCTGGGCGTAGTGAAAGACACCGTCTACCGCTGGCGAGAGCGCAAAGGGCTACCTGCACACAAGATCGGTCGCCTGTGGAAGTTCCAGTTGTCTGACGTCGATGAGTGGGTGCGCGCGGGCGGCGCGAATGAAGAGCAAGAACATGATTGATGGGAGAGCCCATGGCGATGGACAAGTACCAACTCAGTGAGCGCGATATCTGCACCAAGTTCATCACGCCTGCCATCGTGCACGCGGGCTGGCAGCAGCATCAGTTTCGCGAAGAGGTGAGCCTCACTGACGGTCGCGTCATGGTACGTGGCAAGCTCGCTGCTCGCGTCAAAAACCCAGATGCTAAAGGCGGCCCAAAGCGCGCCGACTTTGTGCTCTATGCAAGGCCAAACGTCCCCATCGCGGTTGTGGAGGCCAAACAGGCCAAGTTTTCTGTTGGGCATGGCATGCAACAGGCATTGGCCTATGCAGAAATGCTGGATGCCCCATTCGCCATCAGTAGCAACGGTGAAGGTTTTTTGCTGCACGATCGCACTGGTCTCACGCAGCAAGTAGAACGCGAGTTTCAACTCAACGAATTCCCCATGTTGGATGATTTGTGGCCGCTGTACCAGCAATGGAAAGGGCTGGCAGCCCCTGAGGCTGTCCAGCTCATAGAGCAACCGTTCTATACTGACGGCAGTGGCCGTGAGCCGCGCTATTACCAGCGCGTGGCGATCAACCGTGCAATTGAAACCGTTGCCAAAGGTCAGCAACGCGTGCTGCTGGTCATGGCCACCGGAACCGGCAAGACCTACACCGCTTTCCAGATAATTTGGCGACTGTGGAAGTCGAAATCCAAGAAACGCATCCTGTTTTTAGCCGACCGCAATATCCTGGTTGACCAAACCATGCAGCAAGACTTCGCCCCCTTTGGCGAGGTGATGCATAAGGTTAATAACCGCGAGATTAAGAAGAACTACGAGATCTACCTTGCGCTTTACCAGGCCGTGACCGGCAAGGAGGAATGGAGGCAGATCTATCGCCAGTTCCCGTCCGACTTTTTCGATATGATCGTCATCGACGAATGCCACCGAGGCAGCGCGGCCGACAACTCCGCCTGGCGAGAAGTTCTCGATTACTTCAGCAGCGCCACGCACATAGGTCTGACAGCCACACCGAAAGAAACCAAGGATGTAAGCAACGCCACCTACTTTGGCGAACCGATTTACACCTATTCTCTCAAGCAGGGCATTGAAGATGGTTTCCTTGCACCCTATAAAGTCATTCGCATTGCCACCGATGTCGATGCTGTGGGCTACACGCCAGAGAAAGGCAAGGTCGACAAACTCGGCCAAGCCGTGGAGCAACGCCAGTACAATACCAAGGACTTCGACCGCAATCTGGTGCTAGAAAAACGCACTAAGCTCGTCGCCAGTAAAGTCTGGGAATACCTCAAGGCCACCGATCCGATGGCCAAGACCATCGTGTTCTGCGATGACCAGGACCACGCTGAACGCATGCGACAAGAGCTGGTCAAGCTGATTCCAGCCGCCGCCAGCAATCGCCGCTACGTGATGCGAATCACCGGCGACGACAATGAAGGCAAAGCGCAACTTTCGTACTTCATCGACAACGACGAGCCTTACCCCGTCATCGCCACGACGTCCAAGCTGCTGACTACGGGCGTGGATGCCAAGACCTGCAAGCTCATCGTGCTGGACCAGAACATCAACTCAATGACCGAGTTTAAGCAGATTATTGGCCGTGGTACCCGTCTGCGTGAGGACTACCAGAAGTTGTACTTCACCATCATGGATTTCAAGGGGGCGACACGCTTGTTCGCTGACCCAGACTTCGACGGCGAGCCGGTGGTGATCTACGAACCCAGGCCCGATGAGTCAGTCGTGCCGCCAGATCTCACCAACCCACCCGGCATCGGAGAGCCAGAACCGCCGACCTATGGCCCCAACCTCACGGGTGCTGACGATACCGAACCCGGAGGTTACAAAAGTGGAGGCGGTGGTGGCGAAGGGCGAGTCAAGTACGTCATCGACGACGTGAACGTGCGCGTTGCCGTTGAACGATCACAGTATCTGGATGCCGACGGCAAGCTCATCACCGAGGACTACCGCGTTCTGCTGAAGGACGACATCAAGAAGGCTCTGCAAGCCGAGTTCGGTAATCTCAGCGACTTTCTGCGCCGCTGGAACATCGCCGAACGCAAACAGGCCGTGCTCGACGAACTGGCGGAACACGGTGTGCCGCTGGAAATATTACAGCAAGCCGTGGCTAATGGCAGTGACCTGGACGCCTTCGATCTGGTCGCCCACGTCGCCTTCGACCAAAAACCACTTACCCGCCGTGAGCGTGCCAACAACGTCAAGAAACGTGATGTGTTCGGCAAGTACGGCGAGCAAGCACGCGCCGTGCTCGAAGCACTGCTCGACAAGTTCGCCGACCACGGCGTGCAAGACATTGAAGACGCCAAGGTGCTGGAGTTGCCACCGTTTGATCAATTCGGCAGCAAAACTCAAATCCGGCGCGGCATTTTTGGCAGCGTAGAGCAATACACCCAAGCCGTGCACGAGCTCGAACAAGCGCTCTACGACTTACCCGAACTGAAGCAGGCTTGATCACGCATCAAGCCAATCAATAAGTGAACCAAACAATGAATCTCAGCAGCACCATCAAGTCCATACAGGACATCATGCGCAAGGACGACGGTGTCGATGGCGACGCCCAGCGCCTTGGGCAACTTACCTGGATGCTCTTTCTCAAAGTATTCGATCAGCGTGAAGAGGAGTGGGAAGACGACAATGCCAAATACCAGACCCCCTTGCCCGAGCGTTTCCGCTGGCGTAACTGGGCTGCCTACAAGGCCGATGCCGAAGGCAAGAAGAAACCACAAATCGCTGGCAGCGAGCTGATCAGCTTCGTCAACAACGAACTTTTCCCGGCGCTCAAAGACCAGATCGATGCCAGCAAGAGCCCGCAGCATAAAGTCATCAAACAGGTTTTTGAAGATGCTAATAACTACATGAAATCCGGCCCGCAAATGCTGGCCGTGATCGAGAAGCTGGAGGACTCCATCAACTTCCATGACTTCAAAACCCGGGCCAGCCTCGGTGATGTGTACGAACAGATGCTCAATGACCTGCGTGGTGCAGGCAATGCGGGGGAGTTCTACACCCCCCGCGCCATCACCGCCTTCATGGCCGACCGCGTCAACCCGCGTCTGGACAAGCGCGAAACGGTGATGGACCCGGCTTGCGGCACCGGCGGCTTCTTGACTGCTGCCATCGACCACTTCCGCAATCAACTCTCAACAAAGTCCAGCGCCGAAGATAAGCGTGCGATTGAGGAGCTGATCCACGGCATCGAGAAAAAGCAGCTGCCCCACTTGCTGTGCACCACCAACATGTTGCTGCACGGTATTGACGTACCTAGCCAGATCGAGCACCGCAACACGTTGGGTATCGGCTGGAACGAATGGAGCGCCAATAACAAAGTCGATTGCATCATCACCAACCCGCCTTTCGGTGGGTATGAAGATGATGGCGTCGGCAGCGACTATCCGTCCGACCTGCGCACCCGCGAAACCGCCGACATGTTCATGGCGCTCATAATCAAAAAACTGTTGAAGGAAAATGGCCGAGCCGCCGTGGTGCTGCCCGATGGTTTCTTGTTTGGCGAAGGAATCAAGGGAACGCTGAAAAAGCTGCTGTTGCGCGACTGCAAGCTGCACACCATCATCCGCCTGCCCAAGGGCGTATTCGCCCCGTACACCACCATTAAAACCAACCTGCTTTTCTTCACCAAGGGCGTGATGGCGGACGACGGCACCGAGCACTTCCACACCGACACCATCTGGTTCTACGAGCACCCATACCCGGCGGGCTACAAGAGCTATTCCAAAACCAAGCCAATTCGTCTGGAAGAGTTCAAGCCTGTGCAGGAATGGTGGGGCATTGAGGTCAACGACTTTGCCGACCGGGTGGAAAACGAATTCGCCTGGAAGGTGGATTTCAAAACCAAGCGCGAACAAGCTGAGGCCGCCGCGCAACCACACTGGCAGCTTGCTGAAGAACTGAACAATCAAGCCGCTGCACTGGAAGGCGAAGCCAGCGATTTGCGTAGGAGCATGGTCGGCACAACAGATGCCCCCTACCGCGAAAAGATTGAAGCCCAGGTTGCCGAGCTGCGTGCCAAGGTCGAACCCCTGCGCCTGCAAGCGCGCGACGCGCAGGCGACGGGCGACCGCATCTACTGGCCTATCTTCAATCTCGACATCAAGAACCCCAACGCGCCGGAAGAAGAAACCCACGACCCCGACCTGCTGTTGGAGAAATACAAAAAGCTGTTGGGTGAAATCGAAGAAACCGAAAACGAGCTCAAGAACGAACTGGCCGCGGCGTTAGCACACCACTTCGTCGGTGAGGAAGCCTGATGGACGTGCAGCAGTTTTTGGCCGAGTTTGGGAGTATTGCCAATGCACCCAACGGAATATCGCAGATGCGAGAGCTGGTGCTTGTGCTTGCGATGCAGGGCAAGTTGATTCCGCAATCATCCGCAGCCACTGCCGACGAATTGTTAGTGCAGGTTGAGGAAGAAAAACGAAAGCTCATTCAAACCAAGGTAATACGTTCTCCCAAGCCACTGCCAAACCTCGGCCGGAGTGATTTACTTTATTCGGTCCCGGAAAACTGGACTTGGGTCCGTTTTGGTGAAATCTCGTTGCACAACTCTGGCAAGACACTGGACTCCAGCCGCAACAGTGGGCTCCCCCGGGATTACATCACTACCTCCAATCTTTATTGGGGCCGCTTTGAGCTGAGTAGCGTAAAGAAAATGCTCATACGCGAGGACGAGCTTGAAAAATGTACCGCTCGTAAGAATGACCTTTTGATTTGCGAAGGCGGCGAAGCAGGACGGGCTGCTGTCTGGACTTCAGATCATGACGTTTGTTTTCAGAATCATGTACATCGCGCGCGCTTCTTCGGCGGCATAAATCCATTTTTTGCCTACCGTTTCTTCGAGAAGTTGAACTCTACGGGTGAGATCAATGTTCATCGCAAAGGAATCGGAATTTCAAATATGTCGAGCAAAGCCTTGGCGATGATTCCTTTCCCGCTGCCACCGCTCGAAGAACAATCCCGCATCGTCGCCAAAGTCGATGAGCTGATGGCTGTATGCGACAAGCTGGAAACGCAGCAGCTGGCCCGCCGTAAACTGCAAAACAATCTGCGCCAGTCCACCCTGCAAGCCGTCGCCAGAGCCACCAGCCCGCACAAACTGCAAACCACCTGGGAGCGCGTGGCCGACAACTTCGGGAGACTGTTTCATGCTCCGGAGGATGTACGCATGCTCCGCGACGTGATCTTTGATCTCGCGCTGAGAGGAGCCCTTCTTTCAGATGTAAAGCACGAAGATTCGGCAGCCTCCTTAGCTGATGATGTCGTACCACTTCCCCAAGGCTGGCATTGGAAGACTCTCGCGGAGCTGTCCGAGTACATCACCAGTGGCTCACGAGGATGGAAGGCTTACATTGCCAGTGCAGGTGACTCGTTTATTCGGTCGCAGGATATCAAGCACGATGCACTGATCTTTGAGAATCCAGCCTTTGTCTCGTTGCCAGTGAAGGCGGAGGGCAAGCGCACTCTTGTGCGGCAGGGGGACCTCTTACTAACAATCACAGGCGGAAATGTTGGCAAATGCGCGACAGTTCCCGCTCTGACTCAAGATGCCTACGTTAGCCAGCACGTTGCTTTGATTCGTTTGCGGGAGCCTTGGTTGGCAGAATTCATCCATTTCTGGATGATCAATGCATTTGGCGGGCGTCACTTTCTATCTCGATACATCTACGGCGACAAGCCTGGGCTCAACCTGACGCAGGTAGGGAGTGTTCTTATACCTGTGCCAAATCAGTCAGCGTGTAGTGCGATCATGCAGCGCGTGCGCACTTATCAGGCAATATGCGAAAAGCTCGAAAGTCAGTTGAGGTCGAAACAGGAAATGGCGGCGACGCTGGCTTTAGCCTCAGTTTCCAGCCTTACGGGCATCGTCACCGAAAAAGCAGAGGAACCCATGAAAGCCCCGCAAACCGAACTGATTGCCCCGCTGCGCTCGGGTACGCAACCTGACGTCAAAGCCCAAGCGCCACTGGCCACCATCCTGGCCCGCCACAATGGCGAGATGAGTGCCAAGGATTTATGGCAGCGCTTCGGCGGTGAGATTGACGCCTTTTACGCGCAACTAAAAGCCGAGGTGGCGCACGATTGGATTCTGGAACCCGCCGTCGCTGAAATGCGCGAGAAGCAGTCCTATACGGGTAGCGCCTGATATGCAACTGCAGCGCATCCGCATCCCGGTTTTCCGTAACCTGCGCGAGCTCGACATCACGTTCGATTCGCACTTGCAGCCCACTATGGGCGCACCAGCGGAGGTTCATGCCCAGCCCATCCGCAGCCACGCCCTGATTGGCCAGAACGGCACTGGCAAGTCCAACCTGATTGAGGCGCTGATTACGATCTTCCGCGATGTTGATCTCGACCGCGAAGCCACCCTCAACTACACGCTGGAGTACCGCATTCGCGGTCATGGCGTGCGCATCGAGGCCGATACCGCCAAGCAAAAACGCCCGTATGTGTGGGTGGATGGAAAAACCGAGTCTCAGGGATATTTGCTGAAAAACCGCGAGCTGTTGCCCTCACACATCTTTGCCTATTACTCGGGCCGCAACGAGCGCATGGAAACGCTGTTTCAGGAGCACCAGCGCCGCTTTAACCGTCGGCAAGAAATCACCGCCGAGGAGGTGTTGCCCGCCCATTTGCTGGAAGGCTTCACCGGCAGCGAGGCCGATATCCGCGCCGTAACGGAGGCCCGAAATCGCGAAGACAGCAAGTTACGCCAGTTCGGCGACGACCGCTTGCGCCGCCTGTTTTATTGCCGTGGCGGGCACAGTCAGTTGGTTCTGCTGGCTTGTTTATTGTCGGATGACCCGGTTTTCCAGAAGGTGTTGAAGAACCTACACATCGAGTCGCTGGAGTCCGCGCTGTTTGTGTTGAAGGAGCCGCACCGCCTGCGCGAAAAACGCAAAGGCGGAAAGTTCGACGAGAACGAGCTCAACGAGGGCGACCCGCGCTTTTGGTATGCGCGTGGCAATGTGGTGAGTGAATTCCTCGACAAGCTTTGGCAAGTGGCCTGGGCACCGATTGAGCAGGAAGTCACCAAGCAAATCGACTTCCGTGGCCGCAGCGAGAAACAGAAGCAGCTCTATCTGTTTGTGCCGAGCCAGGACAAGCTCAAGCAACTGGGCGAGTTGGTGGGCGGTACCGACAGCTTTTTCCGTTACGCCGAGGGCGCCTATATCGGCGATCTGATCGACGAAGTGCGCATCATCGTCAAGAAGCGTGATGAGCACGGCGGTAAGGTGAGCTTCACCCAGCTTTCAGAAGGCGAACTGCAAATGCTCACCGTGCTGGGTCTGATGCGAATCACCCGCGAAGACCATTGCCTGTTCCTGCTCGACGAGCCGGACACGCACCTGAACCCAATCTGGAAGCTGCGCTACTTCGACGACATCGAAGGCGTGCTGACATCGGATGATGGCGCGCAGGCGCAGGGTGAATCGCAAATTCTCATCACCACTCACGACCCGATGATGGTGGGGAGCCTCAAGCGCGAGCAGGTGCACATCCTGCGCCGTGATGGCAACCGCTCCGTGGTGGACTCTCCTGATGAACATCCGCAAGGCATGGGCGTGACTGGGCTGCTTAAAAGCGAGCTGTTTGGCTTGTCATCCACGTTAGACATCGAAACCGAGCGCCGCCTGTTCCGGCGCAATGAGTTGTTCGTGAAGGCCCCGCGCACTGTTGAAGAAGATGCCGAGCTGACTCGCTTGTCTGCCGAGCTGGCTGACTTGGGCTTTTCGACCGCCGATTTTCGCGATCCCGACTACGCGCTGTTCGTGCGCAAGATGGCGCAGCACCGCCGCTTCCGCAAACCCGTGCTCACGCGGGAGGAACAGGCCGAGCGAGGTGCCATTGCCGATTCCATCATCGATGAAATTCTGCGTGAGGAGGATGCTCAGTGATCTGGATCGACCTTGAAAACAAGCTGCCAACCGATACCAACATCCCAAACTGGGTGCCGTGGACAAAAGCACAGTGGAGCGCCTGGCTGGGGAAGTCTGCGCAATTGGCGGCTGATTTGGCTGCATTGGATGCTGCAGGCCAACGTGACGAGCGTAATGCCCTGATCGACTCAAACAGTGCCCACTGGGGAGCTTTGAAGGAGTGGCTACTGGTCCTGTCGGCAGGTAAGTGCTGGTTTTCGGAAGTCCGCGAGCTGTATTCGCACTACGACGTGGAGCACTTTCGCCCCAAGAAGGAAGCCAAGGCGCTGGATGCCACTGTGCGCGATGGCTATTGGTGGCTGGCTTTCAACTACATGAATTTCCGTGTCTGCGGTAACGTTGGCAACCGCAAGAAAGGCGGCTGGTTTCCGCTCAAGGAGGGCTCACTATGCTCCACGCACGCACAGCCCTGCGAAGAATCGGAATCACGCTACCTGCTTGACCCGATTGATGATGACGATGTGGCCCTGATTGCCTTCGACGAAGAGGGCAAGGTCATCCCAATGCCGGGCATTTCGGCGTGGGAGCAAGAGCGCGTCAATGAGACCGTTAAGCGACTCAAACTGAACGATCACGTGCCGCTGGCTGAGGCACGCCGCAAGGTCTGGCTGCAAGTGGACAAGTTGATCGCAGACTTCACCAACGCGAAAGCCCGCTGCGACGCGGGCAATAACCCGGCAGCCAAAGCCAAGCTGATTCAAGTTCGGGCTCGCGTGCGCGAGATGACGAGCCCAGCAGCAGAACTGTCGGCTGTTGCTCGGTGGTGCTTGCTGTTACGCAATGACCCGCAACTTTCACGACTGGTGGGATGAGGGCAGGTAGCCAGAGGCCGAGGTTCACGCGATAGACGCCGTTTGAATTTCAGGCATTTCCGACTGCAAAATTCGTGAGCTGGTTACCCAATTAAATTCAAGCTTATCAAGCTTATCAAGCTTCCTGGTTCCGCCGGAGCTGAGAGACCGTAACCTTGGCATCCGTCAGTTACCGGGAGGTCGCAGCCGCCGGTTCTTCGCCAGAGTCAGAGGAGGTTGCCGCGAAAATGATTTCCAAGTTCTCTCCTAGGCGCGACCATGCGTCACGCGTTTCTTCAAAGTAATCGTGATGTAAATAGTGCCGACGGACATGACTACCCTCCAAGACGTGATTCTGGCAACGATCAATGACATCAAGTGAAATCTTGAGCGCTTGCATCATGGTCGATCCTGTCCTGCGCATGTCATGTGGTGTCCATTCACCATTTTTCCCTTTGCCGAGTACAAGGCTGTCGTCATTGCGCCGGTTTTTCAGAGGACCGCTTCGGGATTTGAACTGTGTTTGTCGATCGCCGATCTGTTTTGACACGGATTTGACACAGACATGCGTGGCCTCGTCATTTCTAGATGGAAAACAAAATGGCGTGTTACCAGTTAGCTCATGCAACTCTTTGAATTTCTCAAGCGCATATCGAGATAGCGATATGCGGTGAGATTTTTTCTTGCCGAGTTTGCCCTTGACGTTTTCGATGGGTATATGCCATTGACCACTTTCCAGGTCAACATTTTCCCACTTGGACATTAGCAATTCACCAATACGACAAAGCGTTGAGAGACAAAGCCAGATGGCAATTTGGCTTTCCTTCTTTAGTGGGCGGGCGACTTCGTACTTGCTTCCGACGGGAGCTTGGGCATAGGTCCGCTCCATTTCCTCGAAGATGCTTCTAAGCTCCCTCAATTCATCTGTGGATAGAAGTCGATCCCGTTCCCCGGTTAGGTCATAGTCTGGCGAAACAATTTTTTCTATTTCCAGAAGATTCGCAGGGTTTTCTTCTGTCATCAGTTGGCGCCAGGGTTTGCGCTCTTCGGCCCAATCAAATAGCTGGACGATGTCGTGATATACCCGAACGGCCATCCGGTTAACGCCACGACTGACAATGGCGCGAAGCAGAGCGCGTAGATCGTGTTCGGTAATTGAGGCCACCGGCTTTGATCCAATAGCCGGTAGGACATCTTTACTGAAAGATCGGATGATCTCTGCATTGCCATCTTTTCGGACTACGCCGTCCTTCAGCCAAGCTTCGAACATGGCCGAGAAGGAAAGGTTGTCGATAAGCTTTTGTTCGGCTTCGGCAATAGTGGCTTCAACCTCGGCTTGCCGCTCTATGCGTTCGGCTTTCTTGTGGTCGTTGGGGTTGATTCCAGCCTTGATCAGTTCACGTGCTTTGTCACGGTTGGCCCGGATTGCCTCCATAGTCAGCGTCGGCCATGTGCCGCACTGATGCCATGCCACCTTTTTGTCCCGCTTGAATGCGTACTTGAAGCGGACGGAAACCACACTGGACTCGACTGCGACCCGGACCTCGCCACTTAGGCCATCGCCATCACTGAGGGTGTCTCCACGCCAATCAGGCGATATGGATTTGAGCTCCAGTTGAGTCCATTTTTTGCCCTTGCCTGATTTGGGGTAGCGCGTCATGTAGTCTTTCAGTAGTCTTTGAGGGGTAAACCAAGGGGTAAACCGATGATTCCCTCTTGTCGTACTGAATTGTATGTTGTTGTCCGATATTATTTTGTAAGTCGTTGATTTTATTGATTATTTGTCTTGCGGGGATGTGCAAAGAAAGTCAAGGAAATATATGCTTAATTGGATGGGGTGCAAGGGGTAGAAGGTTCGAATCCTTTCACACCGACCATAACGACAATCAAAAGCCGGTGAGTATTTGCTCACCGGCTTTTTGTTGCCGTGTTTAAACGGCGGCGAGACCGGCTGCTGCAGCCTCTGTTGGCAGCGCGGACGCATCGCCGGACAGTTCTCCGCCCAGGGCTTCCAGCAGGTCCGGGATCAAGGCCGACAGCTCGCCTGTCACGATGGCGGCATCGGTGTCGAAGCCGTCGTCATCCTTGCCTTTGTCCTGCACGCCATCCAGCACAACATCCAGCAGCTTGAGCTTTTTGACCTGGCCTGCATCCGTGAGCATGAAGGACACGCGATCGTTCCAGGTCATGGCCAGTTGTGTGGGTACTTTGCCGGATGCAATGTGCTGCGCCACTTCGTCAATTTCCAGCGTGTGGCGCGAATAACGGACCGTTGACTTCTGGTCGTCAGGCATCTTGAGTTCGCAGTCACGGTCGACCGTGAAGCCGACGGGTGCTTCGCGACTCGACAGCCAGTGCGCCATGGCGGTGGCCGCTGCCATCGTTGTTTGTACGGGTTTGACCTGGATGCCGGGCCTGGAGCCTGGGACCTCGCTGAGGGCTTCGATCAGGTGGCTCACGACTTTGTCGGCCCCCGTGAGGCTGCCGGAGTCCACCACCAGAAATTTGTGGACAGGGTCTATCCACAAGGTTGTGGCCGAACGTTTGGTGAAGGCGCGCGGCAGGAGATCAAGAATGGCTTCTTCCTTGAACTCCTTCTTGATTTTGGAACCCACACGTTCACGACCGGTTTCCTGTTTGTATTTTTCAATGCGCTCCTCCACGGCGGCCTTGACGGCCGAAGCCGGCAGAGGCCGGCGTTCGCTGCAGAGCTTCACAATCACCTGGCCGCCTACGCTTTCAACGAGGACCGTGCTTTTGTTGCCGCGCGGGGCGACCCAGCCGCTGGACTCGGCCTGGGTGGCGCCGCAAGGCATGAAGCGGGCCGCCTGGAGGACTTCCTCCAGCGCTTCGAGTGGAGGGAGGACGAAGTCGTCGGCGATGCGGAAAATAGACGCGGTTTTGAACATGAAATTCCGGGGTATGGGATGGGGAAAACACAAGAGGCAGGCGGCTGCCTCTGTCGAGGGGCCGGGGATGGCAAATTTTAGGTGACGCCAGTCGTGTGAACTGCACTTGCTTACATTGAGGCAAGGCCTTTATTAGCTGATATCCAGCACGTGAATGCCATAGCTGCCTTTGCGCCTGTCGTCAAAGTAGCGCTCCAGCGTGGCCTTCACGGTTTTGAAGGCAATTTCTTCCCAGGGGATTTCAGCCTCGGTGAACAACCTCGCTTCAATGGTTTCGTGGCCGGGATTGAATTGGTCGCTGAGCAGCCGAGCCCGGTAAAACAGATGCACCTGACCAACACGCTCGACGTTGAGGACGCTGAACAAGTCCTCCATTTCAAACTGCGCACCGGCCTCTTCATCGGTTTCTCGTGCCGCGCCTTGCGCGGTGGTTTCGTTCAACTCCATGAAGCCGGCGGGCAAAGTCCATTTGCCCCAACGCGGCTCAATGTTGCGCTTGCACAGCAACACACGGTCGCCGAGGTGTGGTACGGTGCCGACGACGTTGAGCGGGTTTTCGTAGTGAATGGTGCCGCAGGCCGGGCAGACTGCGCGCTCCTTGGTGTCGCCATCGTCGGGCACCCGATAGAGCACGGCGGTGCCGCAGTTTTTGCAATGTTTGATGGGGCTGCGGTACATGGCTCAAGTGTAATTTGAAAGCAAAAAGGGCTCCGTCTGGAGCCCTTTTCTGGGGGGGGGGGGCCTGAATCAAGCCTTGGTGGCTTTGGTGTGTTTCTCGATCAGGCCGCGTGCGGTCTCCAGCAGTTTCTTGCCGTCGAAACCGCGTTTGTTCATGTCTTCCACCCATTCGACTTCCACGGTACGTGACTTGCGGCGGAACTCCTGGGCTTCGGCCGCGCTGACGGTGTAAATCGTGTTGCCACGGTCGCTGGCTGTTTTGCGGCCCGGAACGTCGTTGCCCTGCTGCACCTTGCCCAGCCAGGCCGAGGTGGCCATGCCGGAGTTGTTGTCGATGATTTTCTTCAGGTCCGGTGCCAGTGAGTTGTACTTGGCCTTGTTCATGGCCATCACGAAGGTTGTGGTGTACAGGCTGCCACCGGCGGGATCAAACTCGGCGTGGAACTTGGTGAGTTCGTTGACCTTGACCGAGGGCACGACTTCCCACGGAATCACGCAGCCATTGATGGTGCCTTTGCTCAAGGCGTCTGGAATGCTTGGCAGGGGCATGCCCACCGGGATGGCGCCGAGTATGCCCATTAGCTTGGTGACCTGGCGCGTGGGCGCACGCATCTTGAGGCCGCGCATCTCGGCAATCGACTTGACCGGTTTGTCAACGGTGTGAATCACGCCGGGGCCATGCACGTGCAGTGCAAGAACCTGGGTGTCCTTGAACTCGTCGGCAGCCATGGTTTGCACGTATTCCCAATAGGCTTTGGACGTGGCTTCCGCATTGGACATCATGAACGGCAGCTCAAACACCTCGATGCGCGGGAAACGTCCGGCGGTGTTGCCTGGCAAGGTCCAGACCACGTCGACCACGCCGTCCTTGGCCTGATCGTAAAGTTGCACCGGTGTGCCGCCCAGCTGCATGGCGGGATAACCTTCGAACTTGATGCGGCCACCCGATTCTTTTTCGATCTTTTCCATCCACGGTTTGTGCATGCCCAGCCAGACGTTGGACGAGGGCGACATGAAGGTGTGAAACTTCAGGGTCACGGCCTGCTGGGCCAAGCCGGACAGGGCGGGTGCGCCCAGCGCGGCCACGGCGCCGGTTTTGAGAAGAGTGCGTCGCTGAATCATGTGTGTCTCCGATATAGGTGGTGTGAAATTAAAGCAGGCAGACCGGTTTGTGAACCCGTGATTGCCCTGAGTCCATCTAGCTGATGTACTTGACCAGCCAGAGCGAGATGCCGGGAAAAAACAGCAGCAGCGTCGTGCGCAGGGTGTCGCTGATCAGGAAGGGCAGCACACCGCGGTAGCTTTCGGCGATCGGCACGTCTTTGGCCATGCCGTTGACGACATAGACGTTGAGCCCGACCGGCGGCGCCAGCAGGCCAAAACCGACGGTCATCAGCACCATGATGCCAAACCAGATGGCCACGGACTCCTTGGGCATGCCGAAATCAAGCCCCATCACCATGGGGAAGAAAATCGGTATGGTCAGGAGCAGCATGGACAGCTCGTCCATGACCGCACCCAGCACCACATAAAACAGCAGAATCGCCGTCACGACCATCAAGGGGGACAAGCCCCAGCTTCCGACCACGGCCGCCAGCTGGTTGGGCACCTGGGTCAGGGCCAGTGCCGAGTTCATCAGGTCGGCGCCTATGAAGATCAGGAAAATCATGGCCGAGCTTTCTGCCGTGGCATAAAAGCACTGGATGAACTTGGCCCAGGTCAGCTCGCGCTTGAGCAGCGCCGCGATAAAGGTGGCAGCCGCTCCCACGGCTGCGCCTTCGGTCGGCGTGAAATAACCGGCATAAATGCCGCCGAACACCAGCAGGAAAATGATGGCGATAGGCACGACGGCGAGCGCAGAGCGTAGCGTGACCCGCGCGCTGTCGAGCCGAACCTCGGGCGCGTGGCCAGGAACCACACGCACATAAATCGCAATCGCCGCGATGTAACCGAACATGGCGATCAGGCCGGGCACCATGGCGGCAGCAAACAGCTTGGCAATGTTCTGCTCGGTCAGGATGGCATAAATGACGAGGGGCACCGACGGGGGAATCAGGATGCCCAGCGTCCCGCCAGCGGCCAGAGTCGCCGTGGACAGGCGTCCGGAATAACCGTGGCGTTTCATCTCCGGCAGCGCCACGCTGGTGATGGTGGCCGCGGTCGCGACGGAAGAGCCGCAGATCGCGCCAAAAGCGGCGCTGGCCAAGACGGCTGCCATGGCCAGACCACCCTTGAAATGGCGCATCACACTGGCGGCAAACTGGAACAGCGCCTTGCTGATGCCGCCTTGTGTCGCAAAATGCCCCATCAGAATGAACAAGGGAATGACGGACAGGTCGTAGCTGGCAAAACGGGCGAAGGCCTGGGTGTTGAGGAAGCTGGCAAAAGGCGACCAGCCGGTTTGCATCACATAACCTATGCCGCCTGCCGCGAACATGGCCACCGCGATGGGCGCCCGCAGGGCCATCAGGACCAGCATGATGCCAAAAATGGTCAGGGCCAAAGTGATGGAGCTCATGCCTGTGCTCCCGCGGTATCGCCAAAACCAAGCAGGCTCTGATGCAGGCCAATGAGTGCTGTCAGCACAAAGGGCGGCACCATGATCAGGTAGGTCACCCATTCAGGGAAACCAAGAATTTGTGTTTCGGAATGCGTGGCATAAGAGTTGAGGCCGCCCAGCGCTGTGCGCCAGGCCAGGACCGCAAACAGGATGGCCAACAACAAGGCGCCAAAACGATCCAGCTTGGCGTTGCTCGCCTCGCTGAGCCGGGTCGTGAAAAAGTCAACGATGATGTTGCCGCGCTGGAGCTGGCAAAAAGGCATGAACAAGGCGATGGCCGCGCCTGCGGCGACACCTGTGAGTTCAAAGTCACCCACCAGTGTCGCGCCGGTGGTGTTGCGGCCTATCAGGCTGACGCAGGTCATCAGGGTGATCCCCGTGAGCAGCAGTCCGGCCAGGATGGCGCACAACTTCGCAAGGTTTTGCAGAATTTTCAAACGGGTCTCCAGGGGGCAGTCGGGCTTGCAGGTCGGGGCATGAAAAAATGCCGCAGGGATGTCCTGCGGCGTTTTGAATTCGGGCTGATTATCCGAGTCCACGTGTTGTCCGGGCATGCGGGATACCCGAGGTGGCTCGGGTATTTGCGCGATGAATGGAGCGACTGTGCGAAAAGCGCGCAATCGCTCCAGGGGGCATCAGGCCACTTTGACGGTCAGCGTGCCCAGGCCCTTGACTTCACCGACCATGGTGTCGCCGGACACCACAGCCGCCACACCTTCGGGCGTGCCGGTGTAGATCAGGTCGCCGGGTTGCAGCTCCCAGGCCACGGACAGATGTTCAATCGTTTCGGCGATGTTCCAGATCAGTTTGGCCACCGTGCTGCGCTGGCGGTCGACTCCGTTGACCTGCAGGTACAACTCGGCGTTGGCGACATCGCCGGCCTGGGCCGCGGGTGTGATGGGGCCGATCGGGGCGGAGTGGTCATAAGCCTTGCCGATACACCAGGGGCGGCCCTGTTTTTTCATCTCGCCCTGCAAGTCGCGGCGAGTCATGTCCAGGCCCACGGCGTAGCCATAGATGTGTTTGAACGCATCGGCGGCCTTGATGTTTTTGCCGCCCGTGCCAATCGCCACCACCAGTTCAATTTCGTGGTGCAGGTTTTTGGTCAGGCTGGGGTAGGGGATGGTCCCGGTCTGGCCGGCATCCACCACCACCACGGCGTCGGCGGGCTTCAGAAAGAAAAACGGCGGCTCACGGCCGGTGAAACCCATCTCCTTGGCGTGTTCTTCGTAGTTGCGGCCCACGCAATACACGCGGTGCACAGGAAAACGCTCGGTGCTGCCCACAACGGGGACCGACACGGGGGCGGGTGGGGTAAAAACAAAACTCATGACAACCTCTCTTCTCTGTGTATGCCCAGGGCCTGATGCACCGGGCGGTCTGAAAAACTGAACAACACACAACCCTGCGCCGAACGCAACTGGGCCGTGTGCCAGGATGGAATCACAAAATGATCGCGCGGGCCGAACGCAAAGACATGTTCTTGCCCCGCATGTTCGATAGACACCGTGCCGTGGCCTTCGACCACGCTGAACACGGCGCCGTCGGTTTGGCGCCAGGGCTGGCCGCTAAAGCCGGCCGGCAGGTGTTGCATGAAAGTGGCCATGGTGGGCATGGGCGAGCCACCGGTGGCCGGGTTCACATAACGCAGCTTGACACCGTCCCAGGCATCCACCGGTGCCTGACGTTCCAGGGTGTACAGCGCTTCGCGGGTGCGGGCGTAGGGATAACTGAAGATGGGCGAGGTCTGGCCAAAGGGCGCGTCGTAACGCACCGGCAACATGTTGGCACCGTAACGCTGGTAACTCGTGCCTTCGGCTTTGGTGACAGGCTGAGAGCGCTCGGTGTTGTTTTCGGCAAAACCCGCATCGAAAAAACGCAGCATGGGAATATCCAGGCCATCCAGCCAGACCACGGGTTCGCCGCTTTCCACCGTTCCTTGGTGGCCATGGTCGTGCCAGGTCCAGCTCGGCGTGATGATGAAGTCACCCGGCGCCATGTGGGTGCGTTCACCGTCCACCGCGGTGTAAGCGCCATGGCCCTCGACGACAAAACGCAGCGCGCTTTGGGTGTGGCGGTGGCTGGGTGCAATTTCACCGGGCAGGATCAATTGCAGGCCGGCGTACAACGATTGGGTGATGGCGGACTGCCCCTGCAGGGCCGGATTTTCCAGGATCAGCACGCGGCGCACGGCTTCTTCGGCGGTGATCAGTTCGCCGGACTGCATCAGGTAAGGACGCACCTGCGCGTACGACCAGAAGGCTGGCACGCAAGGCGTGGTCGGTTGTTGCGGTACCAATGCGTGCAACACCTCCCACAGAGGTGTCATGTGTTGCGCACGGATGGCATCGTAAAAGGCTTTGCGTGCCGTGCCAGGGGGCGTTTTCATGTCCATGGGGGTGTCTCCGGTCACAGGTTCAGCGGTCGAAATAAACACCGTCCTGCAGCAGCGCCTGCTGCAGGCGGGCGATGTTGATGTCGGCAAAGGATGTCCCAGTCTCCAGCAGCGCAGCGGCGGTGCCGGCGGCCTGGCCCATCACAAAACAGCCGCCGCTGGCGCGTGCCGCCGACTGGCCTTCGTGGGCCATGGATGCACAACGTCCCGCCACCAGCAGGTTGCTGACCTCATGGGTCACCAGCATGCGCCAGGGCAGGTCGTTGTAGCCGCGGTTGTCATCGCGCGGAAAGCTCCAGGCAATGGCGCCGTCCACATGCATTTCCATGGGCCAGGCGTTGATGCCGATCACGTCATCAAAACGGGCCGAGGACAAAATGTCTTCGCCGGTGAGCGAATAGGCCCCGCAGATGCGCCGCGTTTCGCGTATGCCGACCTGGGGCGCAATGTCCACGATGGCCGAGGCTTCAAAACCGGGGACCTCGTTTTTGAGAAAACGGAAATATTCGGTGATTTGCCGGCGGCCTTCCAGCTCACCGTCGCTGAGCTGGCGTGCATCGGTCGCGTCCATGGCCTGACCGCTGCTATTCCTGATTTGTGTGACATTGGCGCGCCATTCGCTGGGATTTTTCTGCGGCCTGAGAATCGCCCCCTTGCGTGGAAACTGGTAACGGCCCGGCTCACGCGCCAGGCTTTGGTCCATCAAATCGTTGATGGCCTTGAAGTCGCCAACCGCGGCCAGCGCGCGTTCGGCATCGACATGGCCGACACGGAACATGGTGCTGGGGAACAGGGCGCTGCCCTGGCCGTCGCCCAGCTCAAAAGGCACACCCGCAAAATGGGCCACGTCGGCATCACCCGAGCAGTCGATGAAACGCTGCGCACGAATGGCCTGGCGCCCGGATTTGGTTTCCACCACCAAGGCCTCGATGGCAGAGCCCTTCATCACCACCGCCGCCGCCCAGGCATGAAACAGGATCTGCACACCGCTGGCCAACAACAACTGGTCGGCCGCACATTTGTAGGCGGACACGTCATAAGAGCGCACGCGAATGCGGCCTTGCATGCCGTCCTGCGGCTGGTTCAGCCCGCCCAGCGCATCCAGACGCGCCAGCAACTCGTCCACCACGCCATGCACCACCTGCTGCATCTCGCCATTTTTTTTACCGTACAGGCCGGCAAAATTGGTGACACCACCGGCCGTGCCCATGCCGCCCAGAAAACCGTAACGCTCGACCAACAAGGTACGCGCGCCGCGTTTGGCCGCACTCACACTCGCGGCCAGGCCGGCCGGCCCGCCACCGATCACGACAACGTCGAATTCGCCGTAGACGGGCAGGGTGCGTGCGGGTTCGGTAACGGTGTTCAAGTGGGATGAGGCTGGCATGCGAATCGGTCTAAGGTTGATGGACGAACGGGATACCGCGAACGTAGGTGCTCACGTTATCCCCGCATCTTCAAGCAGGGGCCGCGGAACCGGCTTCGCCGGGCCGCAGGCGCAGCGGCCCCCTCGGGGGGCAGGGAGCTACACGCAGTGAGCGACCGTGGGGGCATCATTCCACTTTGATCCCGCGCATCGCAATGATGCCGCCCATGATGGCGGTCTCGCTGCGCAGGCGGCTGGTCAGGCCTTCGGGCGAGGTGCCCACGGCTTGCCAGCCCTGGTTGAACAGTTTCTGGCGCGTGTCGTTGTCGCGGATGATTTTCGGCACTTCCTGGGCCAGGCGGGTTTGTGCGGCCTTGGAGAGTTTGGCCGGGCCGATCAGGGCAGTCCAGACTTCCAGGTTGAAGTTGCGCACTTCGGCCTCAGCCAGCGGTGGGATGTCGGTGGCCAGCGCGCTACGCCCGCTGGTCAGTCCAATCGCCTTGAGTTTGCCGGCCCTGATTTGTGGCAAGGCGATGCCGGGCGGCACCAGCGCCATCTGGATCTGGCCGCCCAGCAGCGCGGTGATGACTTGCGGGTTGCCCTGATAAGGCACGTGTACGGCGGCCAAGTTGCCGGCCTTGGTCTTGAGCAGTTCCATGCCCAGGTGGCCGACCGAGCCGTTGCCGACCGAGCCGTAGTTCCACTTGTCACCGCCGTTACGCGCTGCGAGGAAGAAATCACTGCCGGAAGGCAGGTTCACCGGAGCGACCAGCACCAGCGGTGCCGTGGCCAGCAGGGAGATGGGGGTAAAGTCTTTCGCCGGGTCGTAAGGCAGCTTGGAATACAGCATCTTGGCCGAGGTCAGGTTGCCGTTGATCACCACGCCCAGGGTGTGATCGTCCGTGGCTTTGGCCACCAGATCGGCCGCGATGTTGCCCGATGCGCCAGGGCGGTTTTCCACAATCACCGGCTGACCCAGCACGCGGGACAGCGGTTCGGCCAGCGTACGTGCGGCCATGTCGGGCGTGGAGCCGCCCGGGAAACCGACCAGGAGTCGGACCGGCCGGGTCGGCCAGCTGGCAGCTGTAGACGATGGTTCTTTGGCAGTCGATTTTTGTGAGTTATTTTGGGCTGTAGCCAGCACGGGTAGTGCGAGAGCAGCTATCAAAAGCGTAGCGTGCGTGAAGGCTTTTTTCATTCGATTCTCCGGGTGGCAAAAGCCCTATTTGAACAGCTTTGAAGGCTCGATTCCGTCGTACATCCACTGCAGCCCGGCAAAGCCGGCGCTCTCGGCGCCACTCTGGAACATCTGGTTGCGCAGCTCGCGTTGCACGCCGGATGCATGGTAAATATCGCCATAAAAACGTGCCGTCAGCTGAACCCGGCCGGTGCGCAAATAGCGGGCCTGTTGGTATTTTTGAAACGCCAGCGGCACATCGCCGCGCGTGAAACGCAAGGCCTCGCGCAACACCACCGCGTCTTCAATCGCCTGGCCCGCGCCTTGGGCCAGGTATTGCAACATCGGGTGGGCCGCGTCGCCGAGCAGGGTCACGCGCCCATCGGTCCAGTTGTTCACCGGTTCGCGATCGCACAACACCCACATCTTCCAGGTCTCTATCTTGCCCAACAGTTCCTTGACCTGCGGACAGGCCTCGGCAAAACGCTCGGTCAGCTCTGCCGTGTCGCCAAAGGTGTTCCAGCCTTCGTCGTATTTGTTGCTGTGAAACACCGCGACCAGGTTGAACAGTTCGCCGCGCCGCAGCGGGTAATGCACCAGATGGGTTTTTTCGCCGCCCCAGAGCACCACGTCGTCGCTCCACAAATGGGCGGGAACGTCTTCGCGCTTGAGCACGGCGCGGTAGGCAATGTGGCCGGACACGCGCGGCTTGCCGTCACCCACCACCACCTCGCGCACCTTGCTCCAGAGTCCGTCCGCGCCTATCAGCGCCGAGCCCTGCAGCACTTCGCCACCGGCCAGGCCAACACGCACGCTGTCCGCCGACTGCTCGAAGGACGCCACTTTGGCATGGGTGCGCAGGGTGATATTCGGCTGGGCCAGGCAGGCATCGAGAAACACCTGGTGCAGGTCCGCGCGGTAAATCACGCCATAAGGAAAACCGTAGGTGGCGCGGGCGGTGTCGCCCAGCGGCACACGCACGATTTTTTCACCGGTGCGTACATCGTTCATGCCCAGGCCGGCCGGGAAGAAAGACACCTTGCTGACCACGTCGGTCAAGCCGAGGTAGGCAAACATCCGGAAAATATTCGGGCCTAACTGTATGCCTGCGCCGATTTCGCCAAAGCTGGCCGCCTGCTCCAGCACGGTCACGGCGTGGCCGTCACGTGCCAGCACCAGGGCGGTGGCCAGGCCGCCTATGCCGCCGCCGACGATCAGGATGGGGTGAGGGAGAGTCACGGTGGATTCGCTGGGTAAGTAAGAAATTTAGAGCTTAATGATAAGTATGCTTATCATTAATGGGCATGGTGAATACCCTGAGCTCCTGCGCGGCAGCCCAATTTTTCATGGACAAGCTCTAAACTTCGCCCATGGTCAAAAGTTTCAATTTCATGGATGCGCCCGGGCACCAGATCCGCCGCGCGCACCAGTTGTCGGTCGCCATTTTCATGGAGGAAACGGCGGCTTATGACGTGACGCCGGTGCAGTTTGCCATCCTCAATGCCTTGATCGATGACCCCGGCGAAGACCAGATCACCTTGTCGGGGCGGGTGGCGTTTGATGCGGCAACCTCGGGCTCGGTGATAGGCCGGCTGGAGGCCAAGGGCTGGGTGCGCCGCGAGGCCGACCCGGACGACAGGCGGCGCAAACTGTTGTGGGTCACCCCCGAAGGTCAACAAGTCGCCCTGCAGATGAAACGTGCCGTCAGCAAGGTGCAGTCGCGCCTGCTGGGACCGCTGGACAGTGCCGAACGCGCCCAGTTGGGGGCCTTGCTGGGCAAGCTGATTGCGGGACACGACGAACTCGCTTGATCGCTTGGAGTGCGCCAGCCGGTCTTTGATTGCTATTGAATAGGTAGCTGCTTGCGCCCGTCCATCTTGGGCTGCAGACCTTTTTTCTTAAGAATTCGGGAAAATCATGGCCAAGATGCTGGCCATGTCCCGCCACTATGCTCAGGCAGACTTGGCCAGCAGCGTGAAATGTTCAACCACAGGCGGGCTCGCAAAAAACGGTCCCACAATCGCGCGCCACTCGGCGAAAGCCGGCGATTCGCGGAAGCCCACGGTGTGGTTTTCCAGCGTTTCCCAGAAAATTTGCAGGATGTAACGCTCCGGGTTTTCAATGCCCTTGTTGACCTTGAAGCCCTGAAAACCCTTGGCGTTTGCAATCACGGTAGTTAATCCGCGCTGGATGGCTTCGTCAAAAGCGGCTTGTTGGCCGGGGGCAATACGGATGTCGGCGAGTTCGAGAATCATGGGTTTCCTTGTATTCCTTGTATGAGGCTGGTTTGAAGGCTCAGCTCAATATTGCGAGGTGGGTAACTCTACCGTCAAACCGTCAAGTGCCGCATTCAGTGTGATCTGGCAACTCAGGCGGCTGTGGGGCGCATGGGGTGTGGCGGTAAACGCGAGCATGGCCCGCTCTTCGCCATCGGCCGCCGGCAACTGGCTGGCGTAGGGTTCACGCACAAACACGTGGCAGGTGGCGCAGGTCAGCAGGCCGCCGCAGTCGGCGGCGATGCCGTTGATGCCGCCGGCCACGGCCGCGTCCATCAGGCTTTTGCCAATTTTGCCTTGGACCGATGTGGACTGGCCGTCAGCGGCTATGAAATTGATAGTGATCATGGAGAAGGTAAAACTCAGATGCGGCTGAAATACTCACGGCGCTGCCAGTCATCCTGGTCGGCGGCCTGCGCGTGGCGGGTGATTTCAGCTTGTTTGATGCGGGTGAGGTAGTTGATGAAGCTGGGGCCAAAGGCTTCCACCAGCACGCTATCGGCTTGCAGCGCGTCCAGCGCTTCGCCCAGGTTGGTCGGGATTTTAGTGCCGGCCTCGCCGTAAGGTGCGTCGGTGGCTTGCGGGGCTTTCAGTTCACGCGTGATGCCGTCGAGTCCGGCGTGGATTTGCGAGGCCAGGTACAGATAGGGGTTGGCCGCGGGTTCACCAATGCGGTTTTCAATCCGTGTGGCGGCATCCTGGCATTGGCCCACCACGCGAAGCATGGCGCCGCGGTTGTCACGTCCCCACAGCACCGCTTGCGGCGCCAGCGCATTCGGCCGGAAGCGGCCAAAACCATTGATGGTCGGTGTGCAAAACACGGCCATGCCGCGTGCATGTTCCAGCAAACCGGCCAAATAATGTTCACCCAGCGCGGACAAGGTGTACTGCGCGTCGGTGGGCTGCGTGCCCGCGGCGGGCGTCTGCCGCTGGAACAGGTTGGCGCCGGTTTGCAGGTCCACCAGCGACTGGTGCAAATGCCAGCCGCTGGACATGATGTTGGGAAACGGCGGGCGGCACATGAAGGTGGCGTGGTAACCCGCGCGGCGCAACGCTTGTTTGACCGCGCTGCGAAACAGCACCATGTTGTCGGCGGCCGTCAAGGCGTCGGTGGCGTCAAACACGGCTTCGACCTGGCTGGGGCCGAGTTCGATTTCCAGCGAATGCAGGGGCAGGCCCAGCGCCTGTGCGGTGCGCTGCACGATGCGCAGCGGCTCTTCGGCCATGTCGAACAAATTTTCAGACAGCAGGTTGTAGCCGGGGTGAATCATGGCCACCTTGGGCGGCAAGCCGGGCCAGGCGGCTTGTTCGGGGTCGAGCTGGTCGTCGGTGCTGTCGTTCGTAATTTTGTAGATGTGAAACTCGATCTCCAGACCACACTTCATGCCGTAACCGGCCTGGGCCAGGCGCGCCAGCGCGCGTTGCAGGATGCGCCGTGTGTCCAGCTCGACCGCCGTGCCGTCCTGCATCCAGGTCTGGCCCTGCACCCAGCCGGTGGCCGGTGCCCAGGGTAATTGTTTGAAGCTGGCCGGGTCGGCCAGCAGTAGCAGGTTGCTGGCGAACTCGAAACCCGGCAGTTCGGCCGTGCCGCCGGCCTCGAAGACCTTGAAGGCGGTGCGGTCCGAGCTGTCTTTCAGCAGCAGGGTGCTGACCAGGCCGACACCGTCCTGCATGGCTTTGACGGCCGCGCCGGCGGTCAGGGTTTTGCCGCGCAGATTGCCGTGCAGGTCGCACCAGGCAAAACGCACCAGCTCGACGCCGCTGGCGGCGATTTGTTGGGCCGTGTGGTCCAGCGCACGCCGGCGCGCGGCGTCGTGGATGCCGCAGTGTTCAGCGAAGCGGCTCATGCCGGCGCGACCTGCTGGTCGGCCTGGGCTTTCCAAGGGGCGTTGGCCTGCTTGATGCGGGCCTGTTCCTGCCACCAGTCCGACCATTCGCCGGCCGGCGCGATGCCGTCCACGGTGTCCGGTCCGGTCATGGCGGCGGACTGGCTGGCGTCGGCGATACCGGGGGCGATACCGCCTTCCTGCACCGTGGCAATCGCCTTGATCAACACACGCCGGTTGACCATGATCACCTTGTCGCTGCTGCCCAGGTGTTCGCGCGTGCGGTCCTGGATGGCGCCCATACTTTCCACCGCCCACTGGTCGTGCACATTGATGTCTTCCTCGCCCATGCCCAGGTAGGTCTGGGTCATTTGTTCGTCGGCGTTAAAACCCCAGTTGTTGTGGCGCCCGGCGTTGGGGATGTAGTCGGGCAGCGAGATGAACTGCTGGCGCTGCGCGCGCATGCTTTCCTTGTCCAGTGGGCCGGCAAAGCTGGTGAAAAAGGAATACCAGTAGGTATGCGTGTCGTCCACCGGCACATGCATTTGGGTGATGGTCATGGTTTCCGACAGCGGGATCACAAAAGTCGCCGGGAAAATCGAGTTGGTCACACGCACGTGGGTGAGCTTGTCGTTCATGGGCCGCAGGGCGGTGAGTTGTATGCCCCAGGGTTTGTTCTCGATGCTGATGTCGGGTTGCGCAAACTCCCGCATGATGCGTGTCATGGGCCACTGCTCGCCGTCAATCACACCCGCGCTGGCGCTGCGGAACTGTTTGCCGGCCGCGTTCTGGCCGATGTCTTCCAGTGCTTCGTCCTGCAGAAAGCGGTGCAGAAAAGACGGATGCGCCGGGTCGATGCCGACCTCAAAAGCCTGCAGCCAGTTGGCGTTCCACAAACCCTTGAAGGCAAAGGTGTGGGTGCCGGGCGCCGTGAAGCAGTCAAAGGCGGGCAGGGGCGGCGGTGTGGAACCTTCGGCGCCCAGCCAGGCGAACAACACGCCGCTTTTCTCCTGCACCGGGTAGCTGCGTTGTTTCACACGTTCACACAACTTGCTGCCTGTGGGTTCGGCCGGTGTTTCCAGGCACTGGCCCTTGACGTCAAATTTCCAGCCATGGAAAGGGCAACGCAGGCCGTCACCTTCCGCGCGGCCAAAAGCCAGGTCGGCGCCACGGTGCGGGCAGTCGCGGTCCAACAAACCGTAGTTGCCCCTGTCATCCTTGAACAGCACAAAATCCTGGCCCATCAGGCGCACGGCCTTGACCGGCCGTTTTTCCATGCGCGGGTCCAGCGCCGGGTCGAACTCGTCCACCAATGCCGCCGGCTGCCAGTAACTGCGCAGCAGCGCGCCGCAAGGCGTGCCGGGGCCGACGCGGGTGATCAATTCGTTTTGTTCTGCATTCATGAGGGACGGGCCTTTTTTTAAAACGGTATACCGAAAGTAATTTTCAGTGTACATTTTGATTTATGAACTTGCAAGAGACGGTGTTGATCCAGTTGCGGGACTTGATCCTGCGTGGCGAATTCGAGCCCGGCCAGCGTCTGGCCGAGCAACAACTGGCCGAGCGGCTGGGGGCCTCGCGCACCCCCGTGCGTGCGGCCTTGGTCACGCTGGAGCAGGAAGGCCTGGTCGAGGCCAACGAGACCGGCAAATACCTGGTGCGCCAATACACGCCGCGCGAAGTGGCCGACGCGATTGCCGTGCGTGGCCATCTGGAAGGCATGGCCGCGCGCCTGGTGGCGGAACACGGCGTGTCGCGGCAGTTGCAGGGTGATTTGCAGGCCTGCCTCGATGAAGGCGACCAGGCCTTGTCGGCCAACCCGCTCAGTTATGAAAACTATGCGGCTTACGCCGTCATGAACGACCGTTTCCACGCGCTGATTCTGGAGGCCTGCGGCAACCGCGCCTTGCAGCGCGCCGTGGCGCTCAACGACAAATTACCTTTCGCGCCGGCCTCGGCCATGTTGCCCATGCAGGGCAAGGTGACGCTGGACCGTGACTGGATGTTGTACGCCCACCGCCAGCACCATATGTTGTTTGCGGCACTCAAGGCCGGCGAAGGGACACGTGCCCAGGCGCTGGCGGTGGAACACACCGAGGTGGCGCAGATGAACATGCGCATGGCCCTGGAACGGCGTGCCGAAACCGAACAGGTCTTGCCTGGCATCCGGCTGGTGGTGGGGCGGTGAACCCTGAGCCGGTGAGCTTCACAGCCGCCGGCATACGCCGCGGCTTTGTGGCGGCCCAGGTGCTGGCGCCTGGTGTGACGCTGTATGCCATGGTGTTCGGCGTGTTGGCCAGCGAACGCGGCATGTCTTGGCTGCAGGCCATGCTGATGAGCGCCGCCGTGTATTCCGGCAGCGCACAACTGGCGGCGCTGCAGGGCTGGACCGCCACCGCCGTGGTCACGCCTGTGATCGTCACCATCCTGGTCATGAATGCGCGTTACGTCTTGTATGGCGCGGCCTTGCAGCCCTGGCTGGCCGGGCTGCCGCGCCACCAGAGCTGGGGCTCGCTGTTTTTCCTGGGCGACGGCAGTTGGGCCATGGCCATGCGTGAATACGAAGCCGGCTACCGCGATGCGGGTTATGTGTTGGGCTCGGGGGTGGCCATGTTTTTGCCCTGGTTGCTGGGCACCTTGGCCGGTCACCTGCTGGCGGGCAGTGTGCCGAATCCGGCGGCTTTCGGACTCGATTTCATGCTGGTCGCCTTTGCCGCGGCCATAGGCATGGTGCTCTGGCGCGACAAGTCCGACCTGTGGCCTATTGCTGCGGCAGGCTTGGCGGCCTTGGTCTTGCACCGGCTGCTGCCGGGTGCCTGGTACATCGTCGGTGCGGGCATCGCCGGTGGTTTGATGGGGGCCTGGCGTTATGGCCGTTGAATCCACTTTTTTATTGGCGCTGGTCGGTATGGCGCTGGCGTCTTTCGCCTGCCGTATCAGTGGTTTTTTGCTGATGGCTTATGTGCCCATCACCCCGCGTGTGGAGGCCGCGCTCAAGGCGATTCCGCTGGCGGTGATGGTCGGCATCGTGACACCGGCCGCAACCTCGGGCAAGTTGCCCGAGGCGCTGGCCTTGCTGGCGGTAGGCCTGGTGATGAAGCTGGTGCGCAACGACCTGGCCGCCGCGGTGGCGGGTGCCGCGACGGTGGGCCTGGTGCGCTGGCTGATGGGGTAAGGGGCTGAGCGCGCTTTATTCCTTGGCGACCTGCAGCACCAGCTTGCCGAAGTTTTCGCCGTTAAACAGCTTGAGCAGGGTTTCTGGAAAAGTCTCCAGCCCGAACACCACGTCTTCCTTGCTTTTCATGCTGCCGGCTTTCAGGTAGCCAGCCATTTCGGCAATCGCCTGTGGGTAACGGTCGGCGTAGTCGAACACCACAATGCCTTCCATACGCGCACGATTCACCAGCAGCGACAGGTAATTGGCCGGTCCCTTGACCGGCGTGGTGTTGTTGTACTGGCTGATGGCGCCGCAGATGATGATGCGGGCGCCGCGTGTGATGCGGGTCAGCACGGTGTCCAGAATCTCGCCGCCCACGTTGTCGAAATAAATGTCCACGCCTTTCGGGCAATGTTCTTTCAGACCGGCTTTCACGTCGCCGGCTTTGTAGTCGATGCAGGCGTCAAACCCCAGCTCCTTGACGACCCAGTCGCATTTGGCCTGGCCGCCGGCAATACCGACGACGCGGCAGCCCTTGAGCTTGGCGATCTGGCCAACGGTCTGGCCGACCGCGCCGGCCGCACCCGATACCACCACGGTTTCGCCGGCCTTGGGCTGGCCCACGTCCATCAGGCCGAAATAACCGGTCATGCCCGGCATGCCCAGCACATTGAGCCACTGGGTGGCCGAGCCGACACGCAGGTCGATCTTGAACATGCCGCTGCGTTTGATCTGCGCCTCGGGGATCAGGCAATATTCCTGCACGTCCAGCCCGGCGTTGACGTGGTCACCGACGGCAAAGGCCGGGTTGTTGGAGGAGATCACCCGGCCTATGCCGCCGGCACGCATGACGGCGCCTATCTCGACCGGCGGGATATAACTTTTACCCTCGTTCATCCAGCCGCGCATGGCCGGGTCCAGCGACAGGTACAGGGTTTTGACCAGCACGCCGCCGGGGCCGGGTTCGGCGACGGGCTCGGTGGTGAAGCTCCAGTTGGCGCGGGTGGCCGGGCCCACAGGTCGGCTGGCCAGGCGAACCTGGTGGTTGCTCAAGCTGGTGATGGTGCTCATGGGGTGTCTCCGGGAAGTGGCTGGCAGGCAAAGGGCCATGGTAGTGGCGGCCGGCCAGCGCGTCAGTCGCGCAGGCGATTGCCAACCCTGCAGCAGGGTGTTCGCTCAAGCAGCGCCGTTGGAAGCGATACGAAATGCGCGACGGTGGAGGTGCATCCAAGCAAGCCAGGGCCGCGGAACCGGCTTTGCCGGGCCGCAGGCGCAGTGGCCCCCTCGGGGGGCAAGGAGCGACACGACGTGCGCGACCGTGGGGGGCCATGTGGTTTATGCTTTGAGTCATGAAACTCTACAACTATTTCCGTTCGTCGGCCTCTTTTCGCGTGCGTATCGCGCTGCAGCTCAAGGGCCTGAGTTATGACTACATGGCCGTGCATATCGCCAAGGGCGAGCACCGCAAAGACGCCTACGCCGCCGTGTCGGCCGACATGCTGGTGCCCATGCTGGAGACCGACGGCGGCGAACGTTTGTCGCAGTCCATGGCCATCATCGAGTACCTGGACGAAACCCATCCGGCCTCGCCGCTGTTGCCGGCCGATGCCCTGGGCCGTGCCAGGGTGCGCGCGCTGGCGCAGTCGATTGCCTGCGAGATCCACCCGCTGAACAACCTGCGCGTGTTGAAATATCTGGTGCGTGAGCTCAAGGTCGACGACGAAGCCAAAAACACCTGGTACCGCCACTGGTGCCGCGAAGGGTTGGAGGCGTTTGAGCGCCAGCTGGCGCAGTTGCCGGCCGCCAAATATTGCTACGGCGATACCCCGACATTGGCCGACTGCTGCCTGGTGCCGCAAATTTTCAACGCCAAACGTTTCGACGTGAACTTCGACGGTCTGCCGCGCACCATGGCCGCCTACGAGGCGTGTATGGCGCTGGAGGCTTTCCAGAAAGCCCAGCCCTCCGCCTGCCCGGACAACGAGGCTTAAACCGAGGCCGCAGTTTTGCACCCCGACTGGCTGATTCCCGACTGGCCCGCCCCCGACGGTGTGCGGGCGCTGTTCACCACGCGCCAGGGCGGGGTGTCGGCTGTGCCATTTGACAGCCTGAACCTGGGCGACCATGTGGGTGATGTGCCGGCACAGGTGGCCGAAAACCGCCGCCTGTTGGGCCAGGCCCTGGGCGCGGCGCCGGTGTTTTTGCAGCAGGTGCACGGCACACAAGTGCTGGCGCTGGACGGCCACACGGCGCAGGGTTTGCCGGCCGACGCCGTGATCACCACGCAGCGCGGCGTGGCCTGCACCATCATGGTGGCCGATTGCCTGCCGGTCTTGTTCAGCACGCTGGACGGCAGCGCCGTTGCCGCGGCCCATGCCGGTTGGCGCGGACTGGCGGGCGTGCGCGGCAGGGGCGTTTTAGAGCAAACTTATGAGTCTTTTTGGGCTCTAGCCCAGGCAGGACGGGCGCAATCAGCTATGGATACCATAGCGTGGCTGGGGCCTTGCATAGGTCCGGCGGCGTTTGAAGTCGGCGCCGAGGTCAGGGCGGCCTTTGTCGACAGTGATGCCGAAGCCGCTTATTGCTTCACGCCGCTGGGCGGCGGCAAATACCTGGCCGACCTGGCCGGTTTGGCCCGCCTGCGTTTGCAGGCCATGGGCATCACCCAGGTGTACGGCAACAACAGCAGCGCGCCCTGGTGCACCGTGGGCAATGCCTCACGATTCTTTTCGCATCGGCGCGACGCCGGTGTCCACGGCAACGGCAACGGCTTCAACACCACCGGCCGCATGGCGGCTTGTATCTGGCTGGCCTGAGTCTGGCGGCTTGGATGCGGATTGAAGCGCGGCGGCTTGGGCGGCTTCTGAGGCTTCACGTGCCTTGATGGCCCGGCGCCTGGCCGGCGTGCGCATCAGGTAAACCACCAATGCCACCGGCCCCAGACCGTAGAGTACAAAGGTGACGATGGCGCCCAGCAAGGTGCCGGTGGTGTTGGTGGCTTCGGCCACACTCATCATGAGCACGACGTAGATCCAGGCAATGACAATCAGGTACATATTACTTTGCGAATCCACAAAAGGCAGGAAGGACTTTTTGCAATTTTTCCACGATACTAGATCCAAGAGACGATAAGCCGGACGCGGAATCGACCGGCATCACCCTCGCTAAAGCAGATACAAAGTCCTGTCGAAAGAAGAGGGAGTCAAGTATGAATTCTGAGGCAAACTGGGCCCAGGCGGCTCAGCAGATGCAAGAGACCTTGGGCGAGGGCTTGAAGCAAGCCATGAGCGCCATGGCCGGTGTTGGTTTGGGCACCGCGCCGGGGTTTGCCCAGCTCGGCATGCCAGAACTGCCCAAGGCGGGTCCGCCGCTGCAACTGGACCCGGCCAAGCTGCTGGAAATCCAGCAAAGCTATCTGCAGGAAGCCAGCGCCTTGTGGAACGGCGGTCTGCAGGCCGCTGGCGCACAAGCCGCCGCCGACCGGCGTTTTTCAGCCGAAGCCTGGCACAAAAACCCGGTGGCCGAGTTTGCCGCCTCCGCCTATCTGCTCAATGCCCGCACCCTGATGGGCCTGGCCGATGCCTTGCAGGGCGATGCCAAAACCCGGGCCCGCGTGCGTTTTGCGGTCGAGCAGTGGATGGCGGCAGCCGCGCCCAGCAACTTTCTGGCGCTCAATGCCGACGCGCAGAAAAAAGCCATAGACACCCAGGGCGAGAGTATTGCCCAGGGCCTGACCAACCTGCTGCACGACATGAAGCAGGGCCATGTGTCGATGACGGACGAAAGTATTTTCGAAATCGGCAAAAACGTGGCCACCACCGAAGGTGCGGTGGTGTTTGAAAACGAATTTTTCCAGCTGATCGAATACAAACCGCTGACCGCCAAGGTGTACGAAAAACCTTTTCTGCTGGTGCCGCCCTGCATCAACAAATATTACATCCTCGATCTGCAGCCCGACAACTCGCTGATCCGTTATGCCGTGGCGCAAGGCCATCGCACTTTTGTGATCAGCTGGCGCAACCCCGACGAGTCCATGGCCGAAAAAACCTGGGACGACTACATCGAACACGCGGTCATCCAGGCGATCACGGTCACGCAGGACATCACCGGCGCCAAATCCATCAATGCCCTGGGTTTTTGTGTGGGCGGCACCATGTTGGCCACCGGGCTGGCGGTGCTGGCGGCGCGCGGTGAAAAACCGGTGACCAGCGCCACTTTCCTGACGTCCTTGCTCGAGTTCAGCGACACCGGCATCCTGGACATCTTCATCGATGAACAGTCCGTCCAGTTCCGCGAAATGCAGATGGGCCAGGGCGGCCTGCTCAAGGGCCAGGACCTGGCCTCGACCTTCAGCTTTTTGCGCCCCAACGACCTGGTCTGGAACTATGTGGTCGGCAACTACCTCAAGGGCGAGACGCCGCCGCCGTTTGACCTGCTCTACTGGAACAGCGATTCGACCAATCTGCCGGGGCCGTATTACGCCTGGTACCTGCGCAACACCTATTTTGAAAACAACCTGGCCAAACCCGGCAAGCTGACGGTGTGTGGCGAAAAAATCGACCTGGGCAAGGTGGATTTACCGGTCTACATCTATGGCTCGCGCGAGGACCATATCGTGCCCGTCGCCGGCGCCTATGCCTCAACGCAGTTGTTGCCGGGCAAGAAACGTTTTGTCATGGGCGCTTCCGGCCACATCGCCGGCGTGATCAACCCGCCTGCCAAAATGAAACGTTCCTACTGGACCAACGACAAGTCGGCCCAGGGCAAGTTCGCGGCCTCGCAAGCGGATTGGCTCAAGGGTGCGCAGGAGCATCCCGGCAGCTGGTGGACCGACTGGTCGGACTGGCTCAAAGGCCAGGCCGGCAAACAAATTGCCGCGCCCAAAACGTATGGCAGCCGCAGCTACAAAACCATAGAAGCCGCCCCCGGCCGTTACGTCAAGGCCAGGGCCTGAACCCTTAACACTCAAGCGGAGAAAGACATCATGGAAGACATCGTTATTGTTTCAGCCGGCCGCACCGCGGTTGGAAAATTTGGCGGCAGCCTGGCCAAAACGCCCGCCACCGAACTCGGTGCGGCAGTCATCAAGGCCGTGCTGGAGCGCGCGGGCCTGTCGTCTGAGTTGATCGGCGAGGTCATCCTGGGCCAGGTACTGGCGGCCGGTGTGGGCCAGAACCCCGCGCGCCAAAGCGTGGTGAAAGCCGGCTTTCCGCATGCGATTCCCGGCCTGACCATCAATGCCGTGTGTGGCTCCGGCCTGAAGGCCGTGATGCTGGCGGCCCAGGCCGTGGCGACCGGCGACAGCGAAATCGTGATTGCCGGCGGCCAGGAAAACATGAGCGCCGCACCGCATGTGCTCAACGGCTCGCGCGACGGCCAGCGCATGGGTGACTGGAAAATGATTGACTCCATGATCGTCGACGGCTTGTGGGACGTCTACAACCAGTACCATATGGGCATCACCGCTGAGAACGTGGCGAAAAAATACAGCATCAGCCGCGAGATGCAGGACGCCCTCGCGCTGGCCAGCCAGACCAAGGCCATGGCGGCGCAAGACGCCGGCAAGTTCAAGGACGAGATCATCCCGTTTTCCATCGCGCAGAAGAAGGGGGATCCCCTGGTTTTTGCCGCCGATGAATTCATCAACCGCAAGACCAGCGCCGAAGGCCTGGCCGGCTTGCGCCCCGCGTTTGACAAGGCCGGTGGCGTGACGGCCGGCAATGCCTCGGGCATCAACGACGGCGCGGCCGCCGTCATGGTGATGACGGCCAAAAAAGCCGCGGCGCTGGGTTTGACACCCATGGCCCGCATTGCCAGCTACGCCACCACCGGGCTGGACCCGGCCTACATGGGCATGGGGCCGGTGCCCGCCTCGACCAAGGCGCTGGCCAGGGCCGGCTGGAAGGCGCAAGACCTGGACCTGCTGGAGATCAACGAAGCCTTTGCCGCGCAGGCCTGCGCCGTCAACAAGGAAATGGCTTGGGACACCAGCAAGGTCAATGTCAACGGCGGTGCCATCGCGATTGGCCACCCCATAGGCGCGTCCGGCTGCCGCATCTTGGTCACGCTGATCCACGAGATGATGCGGCGTGATGCCAAAAAAGGCATTGCCAGCCTGTGTATAGGCGGCGGCATGGGGGTTGCCCTCACACTGGAACGCTAAATATGAGTTAAAACAGTCCCTAGCCCTTATGCAGAGGGCGCAATTAGCTATTTATTTGATAGCGATTGAGGGTTGCGGTATGGCATGACTTTTGCAAACACGATTCAGAATTACAAAACAAGGAGTACACAAATGGCTAAACGAATTGCATACGTCACAGGCGGCATGGGTGGGATAGGAACCGCGATTTGCCAGCGCCTGCACAAGGATGGCTTCACCGTGGTGGCCGGTTGCGGCCCGACGCGCGATGCCAAAAAATGGCTGGATGAGCAACAAGCCCTCGGCTACACCTTCTACGCCTCGGTCGGTAATGTCGGCGACTGGGACTCCACCGTGGCGGCATTTGACAAGGTCAAGGCCGAACACGGCCCGGTCAGTGTGCTGGTCAACAACGCCGGTATCACGCGCGACGGCCAATTCCGCAAAATGAGCAAGGCCGACTGGGACGCGGTGATCTCCACCAACCTGGACAGCATGTTCAACGTCACCAAACAGGTGATCGAAGGCATGATCGAAGGCGGTTACGGCCGCATCGTCAACATCTCCTCGGTCAACGGCCAGAAGGGCCAGTTCGGCCAGGTCAACTACTCCACCGCCAAGGCCGGCTTGCACGGCTTCACGATGGCCCTGGCGCAAGAGGTGGCGGCCAAAGGTGTGACAGTCAACACCGTGAGCCCGGGCTACATCGGCACCGACATGGTCAAGGCGATACGCCCTGACGTGCTGGAGAAAATCGTCGCCGGTGTGCCTGCCAAACGGCTGGGCACGCCCGAAGAAATTGCCTCCATCATTTCGTGGATTGCGTCGGACGAAGGCGGTTATGCGACCGGCGCAGACTTCTCGCTGAATGGTGGTTTGCACATGGGCTAAGGCCCGGTGTGCCTTCAAAAAGAAAACCCGCTTCGGCGGGTTTTTTGCTTTCTGTTTTTATAATGAAATCTGGCTGGAAAGCTTTCAATCATTTTTCCGTTCTGCGGCTGGCGCTTGTTGCTGACAAGCTGCCGCGCAGGGTTTCCCTCAACCGTTTTTCTTGAAGGACTTCCCTCGATGCCGCACAGCGTCTCCCTCATCAGCACCATCGCCGCGGGTCTTGGCCTGGCTTTGATCTTTGGCTTTCTGGCTGCACGCCTGAAGCTGCCGTCCCTGGTCGGTTACCTGTTGGCAGGTGTGGTCATCGGGCCTTTCACCCCTGGCTTTGTGGCGGACGCCGGGATTGCCAGTCAACTGGCCGAGATCGGCGTGATGTTGTTGATGTTCGGCGTGGGCCTGCACTTTTCCCTGGATGATTTGCTGGCGGTGCGCAAGATCGCCGTGCCGGGGGCCGTGGTGCAGATGACGGTCGCCACAGCGCTGGGCATGGGCCTGGCGCATTGGTGGGGCTGGAACCTGGGGGGTGCGCTGGTGTTTGGCCTGTCCTTGTCCGTGGCCAGCACGGTGGTGTTGCTGCGTGCGCTGGAAAGCCGGGGTGTGCTGGACTCGGCCAACGGACGTATTGCCGTCGGCTGGCTGGTGGTGGAAGACCTGGCCATGGTCTTGGTGCTGGTCTTGTTGCCGCCGCTGGGCGGCTGGTTGTCCGGCAAGGCCGGGACGGATATGAACACCTTGTGGAAGACGCTGGGCATCACCTTGCTGCAAGTCGGCGGTTTTGTGGCCTTGATGCTGCTGGTGGGGCGACGCTTTTTTCCGTGGGTGCTCTGGCAGGTGCAGCGCACCGGCTCGCGCGAGTTGTTCACCCTGTGTGTGGTGGCTGCCGCGGTGAGTATTGCGTTTGGCGCCACGGCTCTTTTTGGGGTGTCGTTTGCGCTCGGTGCTTTTTTTGCCGGCATGGTGATGCGGGAGTCGGAGTTCAGTCACCGCGCCGCCGAAGAGTCCTTGCCGCTGCGCGACGCCTTCGCTGTGTTGTTTTTCGTCTCGGTGGGCATGTTGTTTGACCCTTGGGTACTGATAGAGCGGCCGCTGCAGGTGCTGGCGGTGGTCGCCATCATTGTGGTTGGCAAATCGCTGGCGGCCGCGGCCCTGGTGCTGGCGTTTCGATACCCGCTGAACACTGCGCTGACGGTGTCGGCCAGCCTGGCGCAGATTGGCGAGTTCTCTTTTATCCTGGTGGCCATGGGCGCTTCGCTGGGCTTGCTGCCGCCCGAAGGGCAAAGCCTGGTGCTGGCCGGGGCGCTGATTTCCATGGCGCTGAACCAGCTGGTGTTCAAGGCGGTGGAGCCGCTGCAACAATGGATTTTGGCGCGCTCGGCGCTGGCCCGAAAACTCGAAGCGCGTGACGACCCGCTGGCCGAGTTGCCTGCCAGCACCGAAGAAAAATACCTGTCGCGCCAGGTGGTCTTGGTCGGTTATGGCCGGGTTGGGCGGCGCATCGCCGCGGCTTTGATGGCCCACCGCCTTCCTTTTGTGGTGGTTGAGCAAAACCGCGAGATGGTTGAAAAGTTGCGTGCGGACGGCCTGATGGCGGTGTCCGGCGATGCCTCGGAAGCCGTGGTGCTGGTGCAGGCGCACATTGCCACCGCCCGCATGTTGGTGATTGCCACCGCCGATACCTTGAACGTGCGGCAAATGATTGCCACCGCCCGCACACTCAACCCGGGCATTGAAACCGTGGTGCGCTCCCACAATGAAGCCGAGGCCAGGTTGCTGGAAAACGAAAACGCCGGCAAAGTTTTTCTGGGCGAACATGAACTGGCGCAGTCGATGACGCGCCATGTGCTGGAGCGCTCCGCCGTTGTGCGGGCACACGCCTGAACACAGTAGCACCGCCCGCAGCAAGGCTGCGGCCGGTGTACAAGGCCTGGAACTTTAAAGCACTTCGCTGGCGAAATCGGCCAGCCGTGAACGCTCGCCACGCGCCAGCGTGATGTGGCCGCCGTGTGGCCAGCCCTTGAAACGATCCACCGCGAAGGTCATGCCCGACGAACCTTCGGTCAGGTAGGGCGTGTCGATCTGCGCCAGATTGCCCATGCAGATGATCTTGGTGCCGGGGCCGGCGCGGGTGATCAGTGTTTTCATCTGTTTGGGCGTCAGGTTTTGCGCCTCGTCGATGATGACGTATTTGTTCAGGAAGGTGCGACCGCGCATGAAGTTCATGCTTTTGACCTTGATGCGTGAACGGATCAGCTCGTTGGTGGCGGCACGGCCCCATTCCCCGGAGCCGCTGTCGTTTTTGCCCAGCACTTCGAGGTTGTCGTCGAGCGCGCCCATCCAGGGGCCCATTTTTTCCTCTTCGGTGCCCGGCAGAAAACCGATGTCTTCACCAACCGACACCGTGGCCCGGGTCATGATGATTTCGGTGTAACGCCTGTCGTCCAGCACCTGCGTCAGGCCGCTGGCCAGCGCCATCAGCGTTTTGCCCGTGCCTGCCGTACCGGCCAGGGTGACGAAGTCCACTTCGGGGTCCATCAGCAGGTTCATCGCGAAGTTTTGTTCGCGGTTGCGCGTCGTGATGCCCCACACCGCGTTTTTGAGGTGGTTGAAGTCTTTCAGCGTTTTCAGCACCGCTGTTTTGGCGCGAATTTCGGTGACCCGTGCGTACAGCGGCGGCTCGCCCGGCGCCTCGAAAAAGACAAACTGGTTGATCAGCAGGCTGCCGACAATGGGGCCGGTGATGCGGTAGAAGGTGTGGCTGCCCTGTTGCCAGCTTTCTATGGTTTTGCTCTGGCGCGTCCAGAAGTCCACCGGCAGCGCCAGTGAACCGGCGTACAACATGTCGCCGTCGTCCAGGGTCTTGTCGTTCTGGTAGTCGTCGGTGGCCAGGCCCAGGGCCCTGGCCTTGACACGCATGTTGATGTCTTTGGAGACCAGCACCACTTCGCGCGGGGCGTATTCCTTGCGCAGGGCTTCCACCACGCCCAGGATCTGGTTGTCGGCCTTGCCCTGGGGCAGGCTCATGGGCAGCGAATAATCCAGCGGTTTGGTCTGGAAGAACAGGCAGCCGCCCGCTCCGCGGTGGCCGGTGGTGTCGAGTTTCAGGCCTTTGGCGATGTCGGCGCCGTTGGTGCCGGCCAGCGCGTCCAGGGTGCGGCTGGTCTGGCGGGCATTACGTGCCACTTCCGTCATGCCTTTTTTGTGACCGTCCAGCTCTTCGAGCACGATCATGGGCAAAAAGATGTCGTGTTCCTCGAAGCGGAACAGGCACATCGGGTCGTGCATCAGCACATTGGTGTCCAGCACAAACAGCTTGGCCGGGCCGGTGTGTTTGGGCTTTTTCGTTTTGGCGGCGGGTTGAGGCCGGACCGGTGTCGGCTCGCTATGTTTATGATAGCTTTCAACGCCCGTGCTGGCTGGGCTGGTGGCCTCTTTGGCCAAGAAAACGGCGGGTCGTTCAACTTCGCCGCCGGTCGAGCGGCTGTCGAACAGGTCAAGCGCCGGCCGCTTGTTGGCCGGCTCGGCCTGTTCTGTTTTTCGTGTGGTTTTGGCGGGTGACCGTGCCGGCGCATCGAAAGCGGCGGCGGAGAGCAGAGCGGCACGTTTGGTCGGGGCGGGTGGCAAGGGCATGGTGCTTTAAGCTCACAAAGTTAAGAAGGTCAGTTCGGTCTATTCGGTGCTCGGACGCATGGCGGCGTTGCGTGCCGCCCGGCATCCCAGGCATCGGATGTCAAGAAGCCTTCTGTGGTTCAAAAAACGAAAAAGCCGCCTGGAGGCCAAGGCGGCTTTTTCGTTGGGCGCAGTCGCTAAGGTCAACAGCATGAAGTCACTATACACGACTCCCGTGTCACGCCAATCGGCTGCGGAACAGACTTTTTTGCAGTCTGTCAGGCGGCTTTTTTCAGGGCCTTGACGGCCTTGAGCACGTCGTCCACATGGCCTGGCACTTTCAGGCCGCGCCACTCTTCCTTGAGCATGCCATCGGCACCGATCAGGAAGGTGCTGCGCTCAATGCCTTTGACTTTTTTGCCGTACATGATCTTGTTCTTGACGACGCCGAACATGTGGCACATTTTTTCTTCGGTGTCGGCAATCAGCTCGAAAGGCAGCTCAAGCTTGGCCTTGAACTCATCGTGCGACTTCATGTTGTCGCGCGAGACGCCGAACACGGTGGCGCCGGCCTTGACGAAGTCTTTGTAACGATCGCGAAACTGCATGGCTTCTGTTGTACAGCCAGGGGTATTGTCTTTAGGGTAAAAATACAGGACGACAACGTGGCCCAGGTGGGTTTGGTTGGAGACCTTGACGCCGCCGGTGGCGTTGGCTTCAAATTCGGGGAGTGGTTTATTGACGACGACTGCCATACTGCGTAGACCCTGACGAAAGTAGTTGTAATTAGCCGTTGGCTCTTGGTAGCAACATTGGGCTTGACCACAAGGGTTAGCCGGACCTTGTACCAAATGCAACCCTTGATTTTACTCTGAAAGCACCGGGGAGCCCTAGCGCTTGGTCCCTGGAAGCGAAAACCGCGCCACAGTGGCCGCTTGGCGCCCTTGTGCCCCAAGCCCGGCAAGGGCCTGAAATCAGCTCTCCGCGCGGTCTGGCGTTTCCATCAGCAGGGCCACCACCACGTTTCTGCCTTCACCGGCCAGGATGTTGTAGGTCCGGCAAGCGGCCACCGTGTCCATGGTTTCCACGCCTATGCGCTGGGCCATCAGGCCGCGCAGAAAGGCTGGCGGCGGAAAACGCAGCCGGCTGCCGCTGCCAAAAATCACCAGTTCGGGCCGGGTTTCGGCCAGGCGTGAAAAGTGCGCCTCGGTGAGGTCCTCGAAACGGCTGCAGGCCCAGTCAAACTTTTCACCGCGTGAGCCGATCACCACGCTGTGCTCGATTTTTTCGGCCACGCCCTTGTTGCCCAGACCGATCCAGCCGGGGCCATAGCCAAGAATGGATTGAACGTCGAGGTGGTCGGGTTGCAGTTTCATGCGGTGTTCGGGAGGTGGAGTGCTTGCTGGCGACCGGCGAAGTTGCGGTTTTATGTGGTCAAATTATAGATTCCGTCCGAATTTCCCGTGGCCTGCTGTGCTTGCTTCGGTTGCCAGTGGGGTTGTCAGCGTCCTTGATGGCGTGGTTTTTGCCTTAATTTTCTAAAAACTTCATGAAACCGATCACCAAATCTGCCAAATTAGCCAATGTGCTTTACGACATTCGCGGCCCCATCATGGACGCCGCCAAACAGATGGAGGAAGAGGGGCAAAAGCTCATCAAACTCAATCTGGGCAACCTCGCGGTGTTCGGTTTTGATGCGCCTGAAGAAGTCCAGCAGGACATGATTCGCAACCTGCCGGCCTCGGCCGGTTATTCGGACAGCAAGGGCATTTTTGCGGCGCGCAAGGCCGTGATGCACGAAACCCAAAAGCAGGGCATCAAAGGTGTCACGCTGGACGACATTTACCTGGGCAACGGCGCCAGCGAGTTGATCGCGATGGCCACCAACGCCTTCCTCGACGATGGCGACGAACTGCTGCTGCCGGCGCCGGACTACCCGCTGTGGACCGCCAGCACCAGCCTGTCGGGCGGCACACCGGTGCATTATGTTTGCGACGAATCCAATGGCTGGATGCCCAATCTGGACGACATTCGCGCCAAGATCACGCCCCGGACCAAAGGCATCGTGGTCATCAACCCGAACAACCCGACCGGCGCCTTGTATTCGGACGCCTTGCTGCACAGCATTGTCGAGATTGCCCGTGAACATGGCCTGGTGATCCTGGCTGACGAGGTCTACGACAAGGTCTTGTACGACGGTGTCAAACACACGGCCATCGCCAGCCTGTCCACCGATGTGCTGACCCTGACCTTCAACTCGCTGTCCAAGAGTTACCGTTCCTGCGGTTACCGCGCCGGCTGGCTGGTGGTGTCCGGCCCGAAGAAACAGGCGCAGGACTACATCGAAGGCCTGAACATGCTGGCCAACATGAAGTTGTGCTCCAACGTGCCGGGCCAGTGGGCCATCCAGACCGCGCTGGGCGGCTACCAGAGCATCAACGACCTGACCGGCGAGGGCGGCCGCCTGCGGCGCCAGCGCGATCTGGCCTACGAGCTGATCACCGCGATTCCGGGTGTGAGCTGCGTCAAGCCCAGCGCGGCGCTCTACATGTTTCCCCGGCTGGACCCCAAGGTCTACCCGATCACCGACGACCGGCAGTTTTTCCTGGAACTGCTCAAGGAAACCAAGGTGATGCTGGTGCAAGGCACGGGTTTCAACTGGGCCGCGCCTGACCACTTCCGCATCGTCTTTTTGCCGCATGAAGAAGACTTGCGCGAAGCGATTGGCCGCATCGCCACCTTCCTCGAAAGCCGACGCAACAAGGTGCCGGCGCCCGCCGCCCACGCGGCCGATCTGATTCTTAAATGACCCCTCTAGCAATGACACCAAGCAACCTCAAACCGATCAAAGTAGGCCTTCTGGGCATGGGCACCGTGGGCAGCGGTGTGTTCACCGTGCTCAAGCGCAACCAGGAAGAAATTTTTCGCCGCGCCGGTCGCGGCATAGCAATCGCCATGGTGGCGGACCTGGACACGGCCCGTGCGCAAAGCGCCGCCGGTGCCGGCGTGGAAGTGGTGGCCGACGCCCGTGCGGTGATCGCCAACCCCGAGATCGACATCGTCATCGAGCTGATCGGTGGTTACGGCATTGCCAAACAACTGGTGCTGGAAGCGATTGAAGCCGGCAAACATGTGGTCACGGCCAACAAGGCCCTGCTGGCCGTGCATGGCACCGAAATTTTTGCCGCGGCGCACCGCAAGGGCGTGATGGTGGCGTTTGAGGCCGCGGTGGCCGGTGGCATTCCCATCATCAAGTCGCTGCGTGAAGGCCTGACTGCCAACCGCATCGAATGGGTGGCCGGCATCATCAATGGCACGACCAACTTCATCCTGAGCGAAATGCGCGACAAGGGCCTGGACTTTGGCGTGGTGCTCAAGGAGGCGCAGCGCCTGGGTTATGCCGAGGCCGACCCGACCTTTGACATCGAAGGTGTGGACGCCGCGCACAAAGTCACCCTGATGTCGGCGATTGCCTTTGGCATCCCGGTGCAGTTTGACAAGGCTTATGTCGAGGGCATCACCCAACTGGGCGCGCAGGACATCAAATACGCCGAGCAACTGGGTTACCGCATCAAACTGCTGGGCATCACCAAAAAGACCGCCAAAGGCATTGAGCTGCGTGTGCACCCCAGCCTGGTGCCGGCCAAACGTTTGATCGCCAATGTCGAAGGCGCGATGAATGCTGTGATGGTGCATGGCGATGCCGTGGGCACCACGCTGTATTACGGCAAGGGCGCCGGCAGCGAGCCGACGGCCAGCGCGGTGATTGCCGACCTGGTCGACATCACACGCCTGAACACGAGTGATCCGCTGCACCGCGTACCGCACCTGGCTTTCCAGCCCAATGCCATGAGCGACACCCCGGTGCTGGCCATGAGCGAGGTGGTCACCAGTTATTACCTGCGCCTGAACGTGGCCGACGAAGCCGGCGTGCTGGCCAGGGTCACCGGCATCCTGGCCGAAGCCGGCATCAGCATTGATGCCGTGTTGCAGCGTGAAGCCGATGAAGTTGGCGGCGAAGGTTCGACCCAGACCGACCTGATCATCCTGACCCATGACTGCGTGGAAGCGAAGATGAACGGCGCGCTGGCACAGATGCAGGCACTGAACACGGTGTTGTCGCCGATCACACGTATCCGCAAGGAAGAACTGGCCTGATCGGCCACAGGGCGCCTGCTGGCGCCCTGATGTTAAATTTTCAAGGAAAAAGAGCTTCCAGCCCCCTATAGTCCTGGGCTGATAGCTATAAAAACAATAGCGACCAGAGCGGGGCTGGCGGCATGCCCGGTTCATTGCTCGGTGCTTTGTTTTGGCCGACCTTCGGGCCTGGGTCCTCCCCGTTCGTTGGTGTTGTCTGCCGGCCGCGCCGCCCGGCGCACCTCCTGTTGCCGTTGTTGCTCGCTGGCCTGGCGCTGCTGCGCTTGTTCGGCACGTTGCTGTTGTTGCGCTTGCTGTTGCTGCTGGCGAACCTGTTCCTGCTGCCGCTGGGCCTGCTCATGCATGGCGCGCTGCTGGTTCAGCGCCTCTTCGCTTTGCCGACGTTGCTGGGCCTGTTCGGCGCGTTGTTGTTGCTGCGCCTGCTGCTGAGCTTGTTGTTGAACTTGCTGCTGGCGTGCCAGTTCCTGTTGTTTTTGCGCCTGCTGCTCACGCATGGCGCGCTGCTGGCTGAGTGCCTCTTCGTTTTGCCGGTGTTGCGCCTGCTCGGCACGTTGTTGCTGCTGCGCCCGCTGGGCCTGCTCCATCGCATTGCGTTCGGCCGCGGCGCGGGCCTCCGGGTTCACAGCAGGGGCACTGCCGTTTTTCTGCGCCTGATCGCGCAAGGCCCGCTGCCTCTGCGACTCGTCGGCCTGCCGGCGCAGTGCGTCCTGCTGCTGACGTTCCTGGTCGCGCTGCAGTTGTTGCTGCTCGCGTGGTACCCGCTGTCCGGCGTCGATGGCGCTGCGGTCGGGGGCGGGCGGCGTGAGCCGACCCGGCCTGGTGGCTGGCGGCTGTGCACCCAGCACACCGGCGGGAAGCGGCTGGGCCGGCGTGCGCGCCTCGGCCGGGGCATTGCGCTCAGCGTTGCCAGGCCGGTTGTCCGGTCGTGCGGCGCGCGGGTCCTCCTGGCGCTGCGCGGCCTCGCGTCCTTCGCCCCGCCGGTTGCCCTGGTTAGCCACCACCGGTCTGGCGATGATCGCGGCGGGCGGTAGCGCGGCCGCGGGCTGCAGACGCTCGCGCATCTCGGGGCGTTGCGGCAACGCGCTTCGGTCAGTCACCACCGGCGCCCGGTTCAGGTCGGCGGCGCTCAGGGCCTGGCGGCTGCCGTGCACCGGCCGGCCGCGCACAAAATCGTCCCGGCTGATGGCGGTCACGGCGGCCGGTTGGCGCTGGTAGCGGTAGACATTGTTCACGTTGGTCGTGTTGTTGATCACGATGTTGTTGTTCATCTGGGCGATGTAGCGCGGGCTGGCTCGGTAGGCCGGCCGGAAGGCTTCACCCGGGGCCAGCGGGAACCAGCCTATGCCTGGCCGTGGGCCGCCCGTGCCTATGGAAATGTTCCAGTTCAAGCCGCCGCTGCCGCCGCCCACAAAGGCGACCAGCGCCGGGGCATACACCGGACGCGCCGGCAGACGGCCGGGCACCCAGGCCCAGCGCGGGCCTATCTGTGCCCAGCGGCCGTAGTGAAACGGGGCAAAGCCCCAGGGCGCGTCGTCCACCCAGGTCCAGCCCCAGGGCGCGATCCAGCCCCAGTGGCCCATGCTGTAGGGCGCCCAGTGCACAGGCACGCTGCGCGGCAGCCAGATGGCACCGTAGGCCAGGTCCTGGCGCCAGTCGCCATAGTCGTCGAGCTGCTGGTAGCCGGTGATTTCGCGCGGAATATAACGCGCCGACACCGACTGGTCTTCGCGCCGGTCGCGGTCGGCGGCCCACAGGTCAAAGCTGTCCGCCTGCGCGGCGCCGGGGGCGGCGGGCGCGAGTTGTGTGCCGCTGAAGCTGGCCTGTTGCTGGGTGAGCAGCGTGACTGCGCTGTTGTTGTCGCCATACACCGTGCCGTTGCCAGCCTGCACCACGACCCGGGTGGTGTCGCTGGCCGGGTTGGCATCCAGGCGGTAATCGCCCGGCTGTGAAATCACAAACGTCAGGTTGGGCGTGTCGATTTCCAGGCGCTGGCCCTCAAACAAGGTACGAACGCGCAACTGCAGGCTGCCTTGCGCCAGGTGCAACTGGGTCAGGCTGTCGTCCAGGGTCAAAAAGTCCAGGCTGGTTTGCTCACTCATACGTATCGCGGTCGAACCCATGTGTAATTCCGAGCGTGCGCGCGGGCCGGTCCAGAGCCGGTCACCGCCGGTCAGGGGCCGGTTCAGCTCGGCGGCGGTCCAGTCCGGGCGGTCCGGCGTGCCGCTGTCCGCCGCCGCAAAACTCACAGGGCCTTCGGCCAGGTTCAGGCGGGCGACGCGGCCGGGCGGGTCCAAAGACGGCCCGGATTGCTGGGCCCAGGCCGCGCTTTGCAGCACCGTCAGCAGCAAAATAAGCAACAAAAAAGCTGCCGCCAGGGCCGAGCGCCGGCGGGGATGGGGCGAGGGTGGCGCAAAGCGGGCGTGAAACCAGGCGGATGTGGGATGTGAGGTCATGTGGCGCTCTCCTGCGGTCGTGTAGGGCACGAAATGGGGCTGGGGCCGGGAAAAATCCGGCCCTCTGCTGTCATAACGCGCCAGACCCGGACCGGACTGCTAAGCCCCTGTAAAGAGTGCTGCCATTGGTGTTTAAAAGCGGGGCTGTGGCTGGCGATTTGCCTCGCGCGGCCAGGCCAGGGCCTCGCCATACAATCACAGTCATGCTTTCGCCGCCAGGCGCTTGTGGGCCTGCTTTGTCCATAGCCCCGGCAGGCCAGGCGGAGACACCCTTCTTGCCCTGAAATTTTCGTCCTCATTTCCACGATGCACTACCAGTCCACCCGCGGCAACCCTGACCGCAAACGTTTCTGCGAAATCCTGCTCGAAGGCCTGGCGCCCGATGGCGGGCTGTATTTGCCCGAGGTTTATCCGCAAGTCGATGCCAGCACCTTGGACAAATGGCGCGTGATTTACGACGAATCAGGTTATGCCGCGCTGGCTTTTGAAGTCTTGTCGCTGTACATCGACGACATTCCGGCGGCCGACCTGCAAACCATTTGCCGCAAGACTTACACCGAAGAGGTGTTTGGCAGCAAAGAAATCGTTCCCTTGCGCGCGCTGGAGCCGGGCCTCTACCTGGAGGCCTTGTCCAACGGCCCGACCCTGGCCTTCAAGGACATGGCCATGCAGTTGCTGGGCAACCTGTTCGAGTACGAACTGGCGCGCCGCGGCGAAGAACTCAACATCCTGGGCGCCACCAGCGGCGACACCGGCAGCGCCGCCGAATACGCGATGCGCGGCAAAAAAGGCGTGCGTGTCTTCATGACCTCGCCGCAAGGCCGCATGAGCCCCTTCCAGCAGGCGCAAATGTTCAGCCTGCAGGACGACAACATCCACAACCTGGCGCTCGAAGGGGTGTTCGACGACTGTCAGGACATCGTCAAGGACGTGTCCAACGACCTGGACTTCAAGCGCCAGTACAAGATTGGCACCGTCAACTCCATCAACTGGGCACGCCTGATGGCCCAGGTGGTGTATTACTTTGCCGGTTATTTCCAGGCCACGGCGTCCACCGGCGGCGGCCGCATCAGCTTCACCGTGCCGTCCGGCAACTTCGGCAATGTCTGCGCCGGCCATGTGGCCCGCATGATGGGGCTGCCGATTGCGAAACTGGTGGTGGCCACCAATGAGAACGATGTGCTCGACGAGTTTTTCCGCACCGGCGTGTACCGCGTGCGCGCCAGCGCCGACACCCACGAAACCTCCAGCCCGTCCATGGATATTTCCAAGGCCTCGAACTTCGAGCGTTTTGTGTTCGACCTGCTGGGCCGGGACGCGGCGCGAGTCGCCGACCTGTTCGGCACCCAACTGTCGCAAACAGGCAGTTTCGATTTGAGCGGCGACCCCGCCTTCCAGGCTGCCGCCCAGCGTTACGGTTTTGCCAGCGGCAAAAGCACCCACGCGGACCGCTTGCAGACCATACGCGAGACCTTCGAGCGTTTCGGCACCATCATCGACACCCACACGGCCGACGGCCTGAAGGTGGCACGCGCCTACCTGCAGGCCGGCGTGCCCATGGTGGTGCTGGAGACCGCCTTGCCGATCAAATTCGCCGAGACCATTGAAGAGGCGCTGGGCCGTTCACCGACACGGCCCGCGAAGTTTGAAGGCATTGAAGCCCTGCCCAAACGTGTGGTGGTCATGCCTGCCGACGTCAGCCTGGTCAAGGCCTATATCGCCAAGACTGTGGATTAAATCGGCCGCTAGCCCATACAGGTCGAGCGCAATCAGCTATTTAATTGATAGCGAACCAGGATCGGTGGAAACTGTTTATGAACGTGGTTGCATTCGCCGGTTACTCCGGCTCCGGGAAAACAAGTTTGGTGGAGCGCCTGATCCCCGTGCTCAAGCAGCGCGGCTTGCGGGTCTCCGTTGTCAAGCACGCGCACCACAGCTTCGACATCGACCACCCGGGCAAGGACACCTACCGCCATCGTGTGGCCGGTGCCTTTGAGGTGGTGGTCGCGTCTGAAAGCCGGCTGGCGCTGATCCGCGAGTTCGAGCAGCCGGCCGAGTTGTCGGTGCACCACCTGATTGCCGAGCTGTACGAAGGTGTCGACTGGGTGCTGGTGGAAGGTTTCAAAAGCAGCGACCTGCTGAAAGTGGAAGTCTGGCGTGCCGCCACCGGCAAACCGGTGCGTTACCCGGACGATCATTTTGTGGTTGCCGTCGCCACCGATACACCAGAGCAACTGCCGGAGAGCACCCTCAGACCGATACTGGATTTGAACGACGTCGAAGCCCTGGCCACTTGGCTGATCGACAATCAAGAACGCTTTGTTTACCGTCCCGAGTTGTATTCATGAACACCCCCACCGCCAAGCCCGCTGTCCGTCCACCGCTGCGTGCACTGGATGAGGCCCTGGCCGAACTGCTGGCCCATGCCATCCCACTGACCGGCCGCGAGACCGTCTCCACCTTTGACGCCGACGGCCGCGTGTTGGCCCAGGACGTGGTCTCCGCGCTGCAGGTGCCGCCCGAAGACAACAGTTCCATGGATGGTTATGCCGTGCGTGTGGCCGAGGTGCTGGATGCCACCGTGGCGCTGCGCGTGTCGCAGCGCATTCCCGCCGGCAGCGCCGGCAGCGCGCTGGAACCCGGCACGGTGGCGCGCATTTTCACAGGCGCACCGATTCCCGCAGGCGCCGATGCCGTGGTGATGCAGGAAGACACGGAAACACTGGCCGACCAAGACGGTTTTGTGCGTATCAAGCAGGCGCCGCAGCCGGCACAGTGGATTCGCCGCGCCGGTGAAGACGTCACGCGCGGCGCCACGGTGCTCTCAAAAGGAGAGCTGCTTTCGCCTGCTGCGCTTGGGCTGGCGGCCAGTATTGGCATGGATGTCTTGCAGGTGGCGAAACGCCCGCGGGTGGCGCTGTTTTCCACCGGCGACGAACTGGTGATGCCTGGCGAAGTCGCCCCGGCGCAGATGCGGCCGGGCGCGATCTACAACTCCAACCGTTTCTTTTTGCGCGCCTTGCTGCAACGCCTGGGCTGCGAGGTGAGCGACCTGGGCATCGTGCCGGACCAGCGTGAAGCCACGCTGGACGCGCTGCGCAGCGCCAGCCAGGCGCACGACCTGATCCTGACCAGCGGCGGCGTATCCGTCGGTGAAGAAGACCACATCAAACCCGCGGTGCAGCAACTGGGTTCGCTGGACCTCTGGCAGATCGCCATCAAGCCGGGCAAACCGTTTGCTTACGGCCAAGTCGGCGCGGCGCATTTCATCGGCCTGCCGGGCAACCCGGTGTCCAGCTTCATCACCTTCCTGGTGCTGGTGCGGCCCTTTTTGCTCAAGCTGCAGGGCGCGAGTGTGCTGCAGACACAGCCCTTGGCCATGCGTGCCGATTTCGACTGGCCACGCGCCGACAAACGCCGCGAGTTTTTGCGCGTCAAACGTAATGCCGCCGGCGGGCTGGACCTGTTTGCCAACCAGAGTTCGGGCGTGTTGACCTCGGCGGTCTGGGGCGATGGCGTGATCGACAACCCCGCGGGCCGGACCATTGCCCATGGCGACACGGTGCAGTTCATCCCGTTTTCGGCGCTGCTGTCATGAAAGTCACGGTCAAATATTTTGCGTCCATCCGCGAAGCCATCGGGCAGGGCAGCGAGTTGCGCGACACAACCGCCACCACCTTGGCCGGCCTGCGCGACGAGTTGCTGGCCGTCAGCCCCGCACATGCGGACAGCCTGGCGCGCGGCAAGGCGGTGCGTATGGCGCTGAACCAGGTGATGAGTGATGAGACGGCGACGCTCAGCGAAGGTTGTGAAGTTGCTTTTTTCCCGCCCGTGACAGGCGGCTGATCCAGCCCACGTACATCCAAGCGCTGCACGCCCGCGCTTGTATCAACAAGCCCTTTGCGCATTCTGAGGACGCTTCTCAAGGGTTCGCTTGTCCTACTGTGATGCGCGTCAATAGACGGCAGGTTTGTCTCAGCTCCGGTGTTGTCATGAAATCACCGGATGGATCCCCTTCGTGGAAACCGGCCAACCTAAGAGGCTTTGAGATGAAATATGCAACAACTTCACTTTTGCTGATCGCGTTACTGGGGCTAGCCGCCTGCACCGGACCCATGGGCCCGCAAGGCAACACCGGCAACACAGGCTATACCGGTGCAACCGGAGAGGCTGGCAGCCAGGGGAGTACCGGCTACACCGGTGCCACAGGTGCCACGGGCGCGACGGGTAACCAGGGAAACACAGGTTACACGGGAGCAACGGGGGAGACCGGTAGCCAGGGCAATACCGGAAACACCGGCTACACGGGTGCAACAGGTGCTACGGGCAGAACCGGTGCCGGTGGTGCAAGTGGCAGCACCATCGTGGTCGTTCCTCCCAAGCAGTAGAGCGGGAACACCCCCAAGCTTGTCCATCGTGTGGATGGCTGGCTGTTTCCGGGGGTGACTTCAACCCATACGCGCATCCAGTTGCTGCAGGTGTTCGGCCAGCGCCATTGACGCCCGTGTCATCGGGCTGCGCAGTTCATTGCTCAGCAGCCCTTGCTGGGCCATCAGTGCCTTGAGCGGGCCCGGGTTGGGCTCCGCAAACAAACCCGTTATCAACGGCAGCAACGGCTGCCACAAGGTGTCGGCCCCGGCCAGGTCGCCGGCCCGGATACGCCGCAACACCGCCACAAAACGCGCCGTGTGGACATGGGCCGCCGCCGCAATCGCGCCGTGGCCGCCTTGGGCCAGGGTAGAGAAAATGTTCGCATCTTCCCCCGCCAGCACCTGCAGCCGGCCATCGGCGATCAGGGCCTGTGTTTTGACCGGGTCGCCGCCGCAATCTTTCAGGGCGGTAATACGCGGATGATCGGCCAGCGCCAGCAGGGTGGCCAGATCTATCTGGCTGCCGGTGCGGTAGGGGATGTCGTACAGAATCACAGGCGCCGCGCTGACATCGGCCAGGCTGCTGAACCACTCGATGAGGCCGGCCTGGGACGGCCGGATGTAGCTGGGTGCCGGCAACAGGATGCCGGCGATGTTCAGCACGCCCAGAGCCTGGATGCGTGCCGCCGTTTTGCCCAGGTGGTAACCCGACACACCCATGACCACCGGCAGGCCGCCCGCTTCGGCCAGCACGGTGTGCAGCACGGCCAACTGCTCCTCGTCGTTCAGCGCGGCGGCTTCGCCGGTGGAGCCGCAAACCACCAGCCCGCTGATGCCGCTGGCGCGGTAATGCCGCACCAGGCGTTTCAGGGCGATGTGGTCAACCTCGTGTTGCGCAAAGGGGGTGACCAGCGGAAGCCAGAGGCCGGAAAAATTCTGAGTCTGAGGGGTTGGCATAAAGACACTTTCCAAAAAACTGACCGGCTAAAAAGGCCGTCATCAGAACAAGAGAAAGGTGTCCGCAAAGGAGGGGGATGTCAGTGGCGGTTCCATCGCTCATTCGACGACGGAACCGCAGCCCCGGTCAAATGAGCAACGGTTTTTTTGACTGGCTGGCAGCCGCTTCATGGCCGCGGACGCAGCAGGGCGTCCGGGTGGTAAGAAGGTGGCGGTGACCAGTCATGGCGCAAATCTTAGCGGATGTGCCGGCTTTGGGCGAGGGCTGGTGGCAAAATTGACACATGGCTTCTTCACCCCGTGTCCTGATCACCACCGACGACTTCAATCTGGCCGATGAGGTGGCCGCGCTGCGTGCCAACGACAAACGGGTCGGCGCGGTTTGCAGTTTTATCGGCACAGTGCGCGATCGCAATGACGGCCTGGGCGTCAGCAGCATGGAGCTGGAGCATTACCCCGGCATGACCGAAAAAGCCATCGAGGCCATGATTGACGAGGCGCATCAGCGTTTTGACATTTACGCCGCCCGCGTGATCCACCGCGTGGGCCTGCTGCAGCCGCTGGACCAGATTGTTCTGGTGGCCGTGAGTTCGGCGCACCGTGGCGAGAGTTTCCAGGCCTGCGAGTTTTTGATGGACTACCTCAAGACCCAGGCACCGTTCTGGAAAAAAGAGCAGACCGCTGAAGGCGCACGCTGGGTGGACGCGCGTGTCAGCGACGACGCGGCCCTGGCCAAATGGGGCATCCGGGCCAGCAACGCTTAAGCATCCGCTTTATTTCGGCTTGGTTTTTTCTTCCGAGCTGTCCTGGCCAGGCGGCACAAAAGCGGCCCGTGCCTCGCTTTCCAGCCCGGCGGTCAACAACTGCAACAAATCCACAAACTGGGTTTGCTGCTCTTTGTTCAGAGGCGCCATCAGGCGGTGGTAGGCACGTTCGGCCGGTTCCTGCGCCTGTTTGAGCAAACTCAAACCTTCCGCCGACAGCGAAATCGACAAATTGCGCCGGCTCGCCGGTGCCGGTGCGCGTGCGATCAGGCCGCGTGTTTCCAGGCCGCGCAACACACGCAAGACCGTCACCTTGTCAAAGCCCAAGGCCCGCGCCAGGCTGGACTGGTCCAGCCCGGGGCTGGCGCGCAACACGCTGAGCACGCCGAACTGGGCCGGCGTCAGCCCGACGTTGCGGCATTCATCTTCAAAAACGGCGGCCGAGATCTGGTGCGCCCGGCGCAGGAGGAAGCCGGGGCGGGCGTAAAGCTGGGAAAGGATATGAAAAGCGGGCACAGTAGGGTGGGGCGTCTGGCAGGCGTCAAGCCGGCTAAGGGAATTCATGGATTGTGCCTCCCTGGATTTTGGTGAAAATGGTTAGCATGCAAACAAAGAGGCAGATCATGAAGCATACCTCCCTTCCCGCCCGCCGTCTTGCCCTTCACCTGGGGGTGTTGCTGGCCGCCACGGCCGCCAGCGCCGGCCTGCTGGCGCAGACAACAACGCCAACGGCGGCGGCGCTGCCGCAGACGCCTATCCGCCTGGTCGTGCCGTTCACACCGGGCACCGGCATTGATCTGATTGCCCGCACGATTGGCCCCAAGTTGTCCGAACGCCTGGGGCGGCCGGTGCTGGTGGACAACCGCGCCGGTGCCTCCGGCAACATCGGCACCGAAGCCGTGGTGCGTGCCGCGCCCAACGGTGCGACCTTGCTGGTCACCGTCAACACCCTGGTGATGAACGCCAGCCTGTATCCGCAACTGCCGTTTGACCCGGTGAAAGACCTGACGCCGGTGTCGCTGACCAGCTGGGGCCAGCTGATTCTGGTGGCCAACCCCAAGACCGGCTTTAAAAGTGCGACCGAGCTGGTGGCGGCGGCCCGCCAGTCGCCCGGCCGCATCAATTACGGATCGCCCGGGGTCGGTACGCCGCATCACCTGTCCATGGAGCTGTTCAAGGCCACGGCGGGGGTGTTTGTCACGCACATTCCTTACCGCGGCACCGGCCCGGCGGTCACCGACCTGCTGGGCGGCCAGATCGACACCATGTTTTTGCCCATCCACGTGGCTTTGCCGCATGTGAAAGCCGGCAAGCTGCTGGCGCTGGGCATTGGCAGCGACAAGCGCCACCCGCTGCTGCCCGAGGTGCCTACGCTGGCCGAGGCCAAGGCCGGCAATGTCAACGTGGACATGTGGTACGGCATCTTCGCGCCGCCCGGCACGGCGCCCGAGCTGGTGGCGCTGCTGAACCGCGAGATCAAGGACATCTTGCTGAGTGACGATGTCAAAAAAGCCTTCCAGACCCAGGGCATGGACCCCAGCAGCAGCACGCCGGGCGAGTTCAAAAGCCTGGTCGAAAAAGATGCCAAACGCTGGGCCCAGCTCATCAAGGCCCAAGGCATCTCTGCCGACTGACCTGTTGGCGTGCCTGAGTTGCTATAAAAAATGTAGCTTATTGCGTCCGTTCTATAAGGGCTGGAGGCCAGTTTGCCTCCATAAAAACGGTTTACCCGAGAAAACACCATGAAGATTGTTATTGTTGGCGGCGGCATAGGCGGCCTGAGCCTGGCCTTGGCGCTGCATCAGCGCGGCCTGGCTTGCGAGGTTTTTGAAACCGTGCCGCAGATCCAGGAACTGGGCGTAGGCATCACCTTGTTGCCACACGCCATGCGCGAGTTGGCGGCGCTGGGCCTGCAGGACCAGCTGGAAGCCGTCGGCATTGAAAACGAGGAAAGCGTGTTTTTCAACCGCTTCGGCCAGTTCATTTATAAAGAGCCGCGCGGCCGCCACGCCGGTTACGCCTTGCCCGAACTCGGTATTCCGCGCGGCAAGTTGCACCGGCTGCTTTATGAAGCGGCGCTGGCGCGCCTGGGGCCGGGTGTGATCCACACCGACCACCGCTGCACCGGCGTGGAGCAGGACGAGAGCGGCGCCAGCGTGCATTTCATACAGACGTCCAGCGGCGCGGTTTTGCCCTCGGTGCGGGCCGACGTGGTGATTGCCTGCGACGGTATCAACTCCACCGTGCGCCACCAGTTTTACCCGGACGAACAGCTCGCGTTTGCCGGCATCAACACCTGGCGCGGCGTGACGCGGCACAAACCGATATTGACCGGCAAAAGTTACATGCGTATCGGCTCCATCGCCACCGGCAAGATGGTGATTTACCCCATCGTGGACCAGCTCGATGACCAAGGCCACCAGTTGATCAACTGGGTGGCCGAAATCCAGCGCGACCAGGCGGTGATGAACGACTGGAACAAGCGTGGCGACCACAAGGATTTCCTGGACATCTTTCAGGACTGGCGTTTCCCCTGGCTGGACGTGCCGGCGCTGATCGCCAATGCCGAGCAAATCCTCGAGTACCCCATGGTCGACAAAGACCCGGTGCCGCAATGGACCTTTGGCCGCGTGACCCTGCTCGGTGATGCCGCGCACCCGATGTACCCGCGCGGCTCCAACGGCTCGGCCCAGGCCATCATTGACGGCCGCACCTTGGCCGAACAACTGGCCCAGCATGCCGGCACCGGTGCCGATGCGCGTGCCGCGCTGCTGGCTTACGAAAAACTGCGCCTGGGGCCAACCACACAGATTGTGCTGACGAATCGCTCGGTACCGCCCGATTTCATCAACATCAAGGTGGACGAGTTGAGCGGCGGCCAACCGTTTGGCAGCATCGACGAGTTGATCAGCCAGCAGGAACTGCGCGAGATTTCAGAACACTACAAACAAGTTGCCGGCTTTTCTCTGGACGCGCCCAAGGCCGGGTAAAAATCAGTTCAGGTACTTGGGTTTGGTCAGGTCCGTCGCCAGCAGCTCGGCCGCATCCGCGGGGCTGGCGGCCGGTTCGGGCGTGGCCGGCGCGGCTGGCGCATCCAGCCAGCGCGCCGCATTCAGGCCCTGGTGCAGCAGTTGCAGCAAGCCATGGCTGAGCGGCGCCTCCATCATGAGCTGGAAGTTGCGTACAGCCTCCTGGCCCGGGATTTTTTCAAACACCTGCAGGCGCAATTCGCCATTGCCCATGAGTGTGAGTTTGGCTTCGGTCAGCAGCAGCGGCGCCGGGCCCGTGCTCACACCACCGGCTTGTGGGGTGGGCTCTTGGTAAGGGGTTTCAAAATCCCCGCCGCGTAAGGAGGCTTCGGTCTGGAACGCCGACAGCAACTGGCTGCGCTGCTCGTCCAGGCTGGCCGGGGGTGTGGTCGGGCCGGCCAGCTTTTTCATCTGCTCGACGGTGGTGTGGTTCAGCACGGGCAGCAGGGCCAGCGCCAGGCGCCGCGTCAGCCAGGCGCGCAACTCGCCGCCGCCGTCCTTGCCATTGATCCGCATCAACAAACGGTCTTCTTCCACCACGTAGATGATGGAAAGCTGGTGTATGTTCATACAGAAGATTCTAGACCGCGGCCGGCAGGCGAGGCGGCGGATAACGAGCGGTTTCCAGACCTGATGGCCGTCAGGGGTATTGAAAAAGCTTGGCTTTAGCCTCAGATCCATAACAATCAATTTTGGAGGACGCCTCATGCGCCAGGACAAACTCACGACTAAATTTCAGGAAGCGCTCAGCGATGCCCAGTCGCTGGCGCTGGGCAATGACAACGCGTATATCGAGCCGGTTCACCTGCTGGCCGCCATGCTGGGCCAGGACGACGGCCCGAAAGCGCTGTTGCAGCGCGCCGGTGTCAATGTCGCGGCCCTGCAGACCGCCGCCGAGACGGCCATCAAAAAGCTGCCTTCGGTGCAAGGCCAGGACCAGATCCAGGTCGGCCCCGAGCTCGGCAAACTGTTGCAGGCGACTGAAAAAGAAGCCATCAAACGCGGTGACCAGTTCATCGCCGGCGAGCTGTTTTTGCTGGCCGTGGCCGATAGCAAAAGCGATGCCGGCCGCATCGCCAAAGAGGCCGGCCTGACCCGCAAGGCGCTGGAGGCGGCGATTGATGCCGTGCGCGGCGGCCAGGGCGTGGACAGCCCCGAGGCCGAAGGCCAGCGCGAAGCCCTCAAAAAATACTGCGTGGACATGACCGAACTCGCGCGCAAGGGCAAGCTGGACCCGGTGATTGGCCGCGACGATGAAATTCGCCGCGCCATCCAGGTGCTGCAGCGCCGCACCAAAAACAACCCGGTGTTGATAGGCGAGCCCGGCGTCGGTAAAACCGCGATTGTCGAAGGCCTGGCCCAGCGCATCGTGGCCGGCGAAGTGCCGGAGTCGCTCAAAGGCAAACGGGTGCTGAGCCTGGACATGGCGGCCCTGCTGGCCGGCGCCAAGTTCCGCGGCGAGTTTGAAGAACGCCTGAAAACCGTGCTGAAAGAACTCGCCAAGGACGAAGGCCAGACCATTGTGTTTATCGATGAGTTGCACACCATGGTGGGCGCCGGCAAGGCCGAAGGCGCGATGGACGCCGGCAACATGCTCAAGCCCGCGCTGGCGCGTGGCGAGCTGCATTGTGTGGGCGCGACCACCCTGGACGAATACCGCAAATACATTGAAAAAGACGCTGCGCTGGAGCGCCGCTTCCAGAAAATCCTGGTCGGCGAGCCGACCGTCGAAGCGACGATTGCCATCCTGCGTGGCCTGCAGGAAAAATACGAAGCCCACCACGGCGTGCAGATCACCGACCCGGCCATCGTCGCCGCGGCCGAGTTGTCGCACCGCTACATCACCGACCGTTTTTTGCCCGACAAGGCGATTGACCTGATCGACGAGGCCGCGGCCAAGATCAAGATCGAGATGGACTCCAAGCCCGAGGTCATGGACAAACTCGACCGCCGGCTGATCCAGCTGCAGATCGAGCGCGAAGCCGTGCGCCGCGAAAAAGACGAAGCCTCGCAAAAACGCTTCGACCTGATCGAGGAAGAAATTGTCAAGCTGCAGAAAGAAATTTCTGACCTGGACGAAATCTGGCAGGCGGAGAAAGCGCGCGCACTGGGCTCCAAGGATGTGATGGAAGAGATCGACAAGACACGTTTCCAGATCGAGGAACTCAAGCGCAAGGGCGATTTCAACAAGGTCGCCGAGCTGCAATACGGCAAGCTGCCCGAGCTGGAAAAACGCCTGAAAGAAGCGCAGGACACCGAAGACAAAAAAGGCGACACCAGCGCGCCCACCTTGCTGCGCACCCAGGTTGGTGCCGAAGAAATCGCCGAAGTGGTGAGCCGCGCCACGGGCATTCCCGTGGCCAAGATGATGCAGGGCGAACGTGACAAGCTGCTGCAGATGGAGGACAAGTTACACGAACGGGTGGTCGGCCAGGACGAAGCCATAGGCGCGGTTGCCAACGCCATCCGCCGTTCACGCTCGGGCCTTTCTGATCCGGACCGGCCGACCGGCAGCTTTTTGTTCCTGGGCCCCACGGGGGTCGGTAAGACCGAGCTTTGCAAGGCGCTGGCAGGATTCCTGTTCGACAGCGAGGAGCACCTGGTTCGCATCGACATGAGCGAGTTCATGGAAAAACATTCGGTGGCTCGCCTGATTGGTGCGCCCCCGGGTTATGTGGGTTACGAGGAGGGCGGTTACCTGACCGAAGCCGTGCGCCGCAAGCCTTACAGCGTGTTGCTGCTGGACGAGGTTGAAAAAGCCCACCCGGACGTGTTCAACGTGTTGCTGCAGGTGCTGGACGATGGTCGCCTGACCGACGGCCAGGGCCGCACCGTGGACTTCAAAAACACGGTGATTGTGATGACCAGCAACATCGGTTCACCCATCATCCAGTCCATGGTCGGCGCCGACGCGGAAGACATCAAGGACGCGGTAACGGACGAGCTGAAGAACTACTTCCGCCCGGAGTTTTTGAACCGCATCGACGAGATTGTGGTGTTCCATGCGCTCGACGCGAAAAACATCGAGTCCATCGCGCGCATCCAGCTCAAGGTGCTGATTGAGCGCCTGCAGAAGATGGACCTGGCGATGGAGGTGTCGGAAGCGGCGATTGGCGAGTTGGCCAAGGTCGGTTTCGACCCGGTGTATGGCGCGCGACCGCTGAAACGGGCGATTCAGCAGCGGATTGAAAACCCATTGTCCAAGCTGCTGCTGGAGGGGCATTTCCCGCCCAAGAGTGTGATCCCGGTCGACGTCGATCCGGTGCTGGAGCCCGGCGTGTTCAAGTTCGACCGCGTCGTGCACTAAGTAGAAAAGCGACGCAGGCGCTATCGTTCTGATAGCTGCTTGCGACCGCCGCATGTGGGCTGATGGCCTGTTTGATGCATGAGAAAACTGAAAACCCGCTCTTGTCCAGGCAAAAGCGGGTTTTCTTGCTAAGGCGTCTAACTTGGCTTGTCTGCAGACCGCTGAATGAATCCCCCGGATGGAATGGCGGCTTGGCGGGCTGAAGCAAGCTGCCTTCTCGCGCAGGCGGCAGCTTGGCTATCATGGGCATCCACAGATTGCGATCACCATGACCACCCTGATCTACACCCACCCAGCCTGCTTCAACCACAAGCCCGGACCGCAGCACCCAGAGTCGCCCGAGCGTCTCGAAGCCGTGCTGCAGGCATTGAAAACACCGGAATTTGCGGGCGCGGTCTGGCGCGATGCGCCGCTGGGCTCTTTCGAGCAGGTGCTGCATGTGCACACGCCTGACTACGTGGAAAAAGTGCGGGCGGCGTCGCCGGCCGAAGGCTATCGCGCGCTGGATGCCGGTGACACCATTCTGTCGCCGGGCTCGCTGGAGGCGGTGATGCGTTGTGTGGGCGCGGCCTGTGCCGGTGTCGACGATGTGCTGTCCAAACAGGCGAGCAATGTTTTTTGCGCCACACGCCCTTGCGGCCACCACGCGGAGGCGGACCAGGCCATGGGTTTTTGCGTGTTCAACCAGGCGGCCATTGCCGCGCTGCATGCGCGCGAGAAACACGGCATCCAGCGTGTGGCGGTGGTGGACTTCGATGTGCACCACGGCAACGGCACGCAGAATTCGTTTTACGACGATCCCGACCTGTTCTATGGCTCCTGTCACCAGTCGCAGTTTTATCCCGGCACCGGCGCACGCCATGAAACCGGCGTGGCCGGCAACATCGTCAATGTGCCCTTTCCGCGGGGCACGGGTTCAGCCGCCTTCCGCGCCGCCATGACAGAGCAGTTGCTGCCGGCCCTGCGCAAGTTCGCGCCCGGGCTGCTGATCATCTCCGCGGGCTTTGATGCGCATCAGCTGGACCCGCTGGGCGGACTGCAGTTCACCGACGATGATTACCACTGGATCACCCGCGAGCTGATGAAGGTGGCCGATGAAAGCGCCGGTGGCCGTGTGGTGTCCGTCCTGGAAGGGGGCTACAGCATGGCGGGCCTGGCCAGCGGCACGGCTGCGCATGTGCGCGCGCTGATGGGCCACTGAGGGCGTGCTGTTCCACTAAGATCACGCCATGGAACGCAAACTTAGGGTCGGCCAACCCATCACCCCCGAGGAATTCGACGAACTCTCCGACGCGCAGCTTGAGCGTCTTGTGCCCAAGGCGCACCGGGAGTTTTTTCCGGGCAAGGACGACTGCGCCGACGGCTATTTTTATCTGCACGACGGCACCGCGTGGAGTTTCTACAAGGGAGGTTTTCTCGATGACTGATCTGGCCAAAGAGTTCGCACCTGCGGGCAGGCTGCGCGCGTCGCTGAACATGGGCAACCCGGTGCTCGCGCACAGCCACACGGCCCCGGAAAAACCTGCTGGCGTCACCATCGACCTGGCGCGTGAATTCGCGCGTGAACTGGGCGTGGCGGTGGATTTTCTGCAGTTCGACACCGCCGCCAAATCGGTCGCTGCGCTGGCCAGCGGCGAGGCCGACATCGGCTTCATGGCGATTGATCCGTTGCGTGCAGCAACCACACATTTCACGCCGGCTTATGTGCAGATCGAGGGCTACTACCTCGTTCCCGAAGGCTCGACTATCCAGACCAATGCGGACGTGGACCGCGCCGGCATACGCATCGTGATGGGCGCCGGCAGTGCCTACGGCCTGTACCTGCAGCGGCACATCCAGCACGCCACACTGGTGCAGGTGCCGACCTCGGAGGCCGTGGTCGATGCCATGCTCAAGGACGGCCTGGACGTGGCGTCCGGTGTCAAGCAGGGGCTGGAAGCGGACGCCCGCCGTGTCGGCGGCGTGCGCCTGCTGGGCGAGCGCTTCATGGTGATCAACCAGGCGATGGCCATGCCGCGGGCGCGCAGCGCTGCAGCGGCCGCCTTTCTGGATGATTTTGTCACCCGCATGAAACGCGGCGGTTTTGTCGCCGCTTCGCTCGCGCGCCATGCGATTGCTGGCGCGACTGTCGCCGACCATTGACCTTCGGTTGGTCGGGATGCTCTTCTTTTAATAGCTGCTTGCGCCCGCGCTGCTTGGGCTACAGGCCTTTTTTGCTTGAATTTTATAAATAAACGGCAACAAGCCGTTTATTTATTTGTAAAACGCCTCGACCTTGCCCTTGATCTTGATCAGCAGCGGGTGGCCCTTGCGGTCCAGCGCCTTGCCGGCGGGCACTTTGACCCAGCCTTCGCTGACGCAATATTCCTCGACGTCCGAACGCTCCTTGTCGTTGAAACGAATGCCAATGTCGTGTTCAAACACGGCGGCAACGTGATGGGGGCTGCGCGGGTCAATCGACAGGTGGTCGGGCAGGGGAGGGCGTTGGGTGGCTTCGTTCATGGCTATCTTTTTTTCAATTAACGCGAGTCGGTATCAAACAGGGCTAGATTTTCCATGATTTGGCGCTGGCCGGAATCAGATGGCCAAACAGGCCGTGTGGCCTGCTTTGAATTCAGGGGTCGTCGACTTAACCCGCCAGACCCGCAAAAATGTTCTGCACATCGTCATTGGCATCGATGGCGGCCAGAAAAGCCTCCACTTCTTCCAGCTCCGCGGCGCTCAGGCTGGCCGGATCAATCGGGTTTTTGGCCTTGTAACCCAGCTTGGCGGACAAGACGCTAAAACCCTGGGCCGGCAAGGCGCGGCTGACCAGGTCCAGGTCGGCCGCATCGGTCAGAAACATGGTGGTGCCGTCTTCCTCGCCCGGTTCAAAGTCCTGCGCGCCGGCTTCAATGGCTGCCAGCTCGGGATCGGCGCCGGGGACGGCCGGTTCGGCTTCAATCATGCCCACATGGTCAAAATCCCAGGACACCGAGCCGGAGGTGCCCAGTTGCCCCTTGCGGAACAAGACACGCATTTCAGGTGCGGTGCGGTTCAGGTTGTCGGTCAGGCATTCGACCATGACTGGCACACGGTGCGGCGCGAAACCTTCGTAAATCACATGTTCAAAATGCACGGCCTCACCCGTGAGGCCCGCGCCTTTCTTGATGGCGCGCTCCAGGGTGTCCTTGGGCATGGAGACCTTGCGGGCCTGCTCCACCACCAGCCGCAGGCGTGCATTCAAGGCCGGATCGGCCCCGCTGCGCGCCGCAACCATGATTTCCTTGGCCAGTTTGCCAAATACCTTGCCCTTGGCATTTGCGGCCAGTTCCTTGCCTTTTGCTTTCCACTGCGCGCCCATGCTTGAAATTCCTTGGTGTTGCGGCGCTCTGAGGCGCCTGACTGGTTTGGGGTGACCGGGACCTGCGCACGACTTACAAAAATGGGCGCAGGACCGGGGGGTTCTGTTTATACACCCATACGCTGGACTTGAGCTCTGAGGTGCTGGAGGCGGCGATGGGCAAACGAGCGGAGGGTGGCCTGAATCCGGTGTTTGAGGCGAGTCCGCTCAGCGTGTGACTCCGTTGGCCGTGGGCCCAATGCTTTGGACCGGTGTGTTCAGGTTTGAGCTAGTGAGCAGCCGATAGCCCGTGCCAGTCTGGGCTCTCATAGAGCAAGTCTTCTCCTACGGTGCTTGTGAGCGTCACTCCCAGCATCGCCATGTCACGCGAGATTTCTTCCCGGAGCAACGAGATGCCCTTGCAGACGCCTTGCTCGCCACCGACAGCCGCCGCGTAATTGAAGGGCCGGCCGACAAAGACGAATCGGGCGCCAAGGGCCAATGCTTTGAGCACGTCGGTGCCGCGCCGAAAGCCGCTGTCAATCATCACTGGAATCTCCGGGCACGCCTTGACGATGCCGGGCAACACACGCATCGGTGAAACGGTGCTATCGAGCTGTCGGCCGCCATGGTTGGAGACGATGATGCCGTCGGCGCCATTTTCCACCGCTAGACGGGCGTCCCGGACATCCAGGATTCCCTTGAGCACCAGTTTGCCTGGCCACATCTGTCGGATCAGGCGGATGTGTTCCCAGCCCAGATGCCCACGATCCGAAAAGTCACGCAGCACATTGGCGGAGAGGATGGGCGCACCGCGCCGGGCGTAGTTATTCTCAAAATGCGGCATGCCGTGCTTCACCAGGGTTTTGAGAAACGTCCCGAAGAGCCAGCGCGGATGTGTCAGCCCTTGCCACGCCAGTCGTGCGCTGGGCCGCAGTGGCGTTGAGAAACCGGCGCGGATGTTGTTCTCCCGATTGGATGCGATGGACGCATCAAGCGTGACCACCAATGTGCCGTAACCAGCAGCCTTGACGCGATCGATCAGCGCGACGATCTCGGGCTCCGAGCCGGGCAGGTAAGCCTGGAACCAGGCCCGTGGGTTCGTCTGTACGATTTTCTCAAGCGGGATGAGCGAAGAGCCACTCATGATCATAGGCACGTTCTCCCGCGCCGCCGCGTTGGCCAGCGCGAGGTCGCCGTGGTAGGCGGACAAGGCGCAAAGCCCCATAGGCGCGATGCCGAAGGGTGCGGACCAGGTTTCGCCGAACAGGCTGGTTTCAGTCGAACGCGCTGAGGTATTCACCAAAACGCGCGTCACGAACTCGAATCTCTCGAAAGCTCTGGCGTTTGCCTGGAGCGACTGGTTGCGTTCCACGCCGCCACAGACATACGCAAAGACAGGGGCCGGCAGATGCCGGCGTGCTGCAACTTCAAAGTCGTCCAGGGAAAGAACATGGCCCAACCGTGCCGGAAGGACGATCGGTTTGCCGAAGCTGATTGTTGCAGCGACGTGGTCCGGCAGGCCCATGCCGCTTGCTGAAGTTTCGCGCTGCATACCCGGCTTACTTTTCCCCCCAAGGCATCACTTGCCACAGTTGCTTGAAGCTGGCCTCGGTGTCTTTCAGTTCTGCTGAGTAGGCTTGAGGTTCAAGATAGCGCAGAGGAGCGAAGTAACTCGCAGCTTTAGCTTGAAATTCCGGGTCCGCGGCGGTCTTCTTCAGTGCGGAGGCGAGCTGCTCACGGATCTGTGCGGGCAAGCCTTTGGGCGCTGCGAAGCCGCGTAGGGACGCCATGATGATGTCGTACCCCTGTTCGCGGAACGTCGGCACGTCCGGAGCCACGGTGCTCCGCTTCGCGCTCATTTGGCCGAGCTGGCGAAGCTGGTTGCCGCCCTTCACAGCGGCCAGCGCCTCGCCGATGTTCATGACTGCGATCGTGATCTGTTTGCCCACCGTGGCATTGAGGACCTCGGCGGCACCTTTGAAAGGCACATGGTTCATCTTGATCCCGGCCGCCTTTTCGAGCTGCAAGGCCGCAAGATGGTCGTCCGAGCCGACCCCGGTTGTGCCGTAAGACACCTCCCCAGGATGCGCCTTGGCGTACGTGACAAGGTCCTTGAGCGTCTTGAATTCGCTGTCAGCGCGCACCGAGATGTTGTCTGGATCGTCGACCACGTTCCCCAGCAGGTCATAGTCCTGCCAGTGGAAGTTCGACTTTCGTTCGATCGGAATCGTCAAAACATTTGGCGTGTTGATCATGCCGATCGTGTAGCCGTCCGCCGGAGCGCGCGTGAGCTCGCCGAAACCGATGCCGCCGCCTGCGCCCGGCCGGTTCACGACCACGATGCTGGCGTTGTTGCCAAGATGCTTGGCCATGTGTTGCGCGACCAGTCTCGCGATGACGTCGCTGCCCCCCCCGGGGCGTACGACACGATCATCTTGATAGGTTGTTCGGGGTACGCCGCCTGAGAGATGGCTGGCATGACGGCAGCCGCGCACAGGGTGAGCGTCGGAAGCAGTCGACGCAGCAAGTTGGAGATAGATTTCATGGTGCTTGTCTCTTTTTGAAAGTTGGTTTTTGAACTAGCCGAGAATCTGTGCGCGGCGCCGCTCGAAATCTGGCCAGACTTCGGGGTTGATCAGGCGTGGCGGGCGACCGCCGGACAACACGCCGACGATCTGTTCTGCCGAAATGGCGGCGATGTTGCCCCTGGCCTCATGCGTTACGCCAGCCGTATGAAAGGTGGCGAACACGTTGTCCATCGCCAGCAGCGGGTGGTCGAGCGGTGGCGGCTCCCGATCCCATACGTCGATGCCTGCCCCCGCCAAATGTCCTGACTGCAGCGCCTGCACCAGCGCGACCTCGTCATGAATGCCGCCCCGCGCCGTGGTGATGAAAATGGAACCCTTCTTCATCTGTGCAAAGGTGTCTGCATTCATCAGTTTGACCGTGCTGGCGTCTCGGGGGCAGTGCAGCGACACAAAGTCAGACTGCGAGAGCAATGCCTGGAAGGACACCGCACTAGCGCCGCGGCGCCCAATTTCCTCTGCGGATAGAAGGGGGTCTGTTGCGATCACCTCGAGGCCGAACGCCGCGCAGAGCGCCGCGACGCGCGTGCCGATGTGACCCATGCCGACGAGACCGACGGTTTTACCGCGAATCTCATGACCCATCACGTCTTCACGCGCGTAGCCGATTTCCCGGCGCATGCGGCGGTCTCCTTCCAGCATCCTGCGCGAAACGCCAAGCATGAGGCCTAGCGTGTGCTCCGCAACGGAAGCGGCATTGCCACCTGCCTGATTCACCACGGCGACGCCGGCGGCAGTGCAGGCCGCAACGTCGACCGTGTCATAACCGGCGCCGCTGGATGAGACGCACAGCAGCTTCGGGCTGCGCGCAATGAGATCGGCTTGTGCGAACCACTCCCTGGGGAGTTCGTCCTTCGCCGCCGAGACGTGGTACACATGCGCGCTGGCTAGCGCGTCCCAGGCCGCGGTCGGGTTGCCACGCACCGGAAACACGCGCAGCGAGACATCCGTCTCGCGCGCCAAACGCGCGTCAAAAGTGGGAGCGATCCACAGGTCCGTTCGGACCACTCTTTTGTCGGCGGTCGTCATTCAGCGTGGTTCCGTGTTGCAACCCAGGCGGGTCAACGTTGCATCGATCCACGTGGTGTCCAGCGTGCCAGCCGCGATATCTGCCAGCATCTTCTTTTCGAGTTCCATCTTCTTGTGGGTGGCGGCGAGGACTTCTTCGACATCGTCGTAGGGAACGCACAGAAGGCCATCCGCGTCACCGACGATCAGGTCACCCGGCTGGATGACCATGCCATCAATGGCGATGGGGACATTGATCTCACCTGGGCCGTCCTTGTACGGACCGCGATGCGTCACGCCCGCTGCGTAAAGAGGGAAATCGCCGCGGCGGATCTCCTCGCAATCGCGCACAGCACCGTTCAGAACGATGCCGGCCAGGCCGATGCGGACCGATGTGGCGACCATGATCTCGCCGAAAAGGGAATTCGTCAGGTCACCCCCTGCATCGACCACGATCACGTCGCCTGGCTGGGCGAGCGTGAGCGCCTTGTGGATCATGAGGTTGTCACCCGGCCGGCACTTCACCGTGATTGCCGGCCCAGCCAGGTAGCCGCCCTTGTGCATGGGGCGCAGTCGGGGACCTGCCGCCGTCATACGCGTCATGCAGTCGCTGATGTTGGCAACGGGAAGACCATTGAAAGCTGCCACGAGTTTCGCCGACACTTGGCGCCTGCGCTTGAGAATTTGAAGACCGACCATAGGAAGTATTGATAGAAGTGGTTAAGGGGTAAGGCCCCTGCAATGTACAATAAAAAAACAATATAGTCGTCTTAATCGATGAAGGGTATACACCTATTAAGGTGAATCCTGCTCTCAGCGCTTTATAAAAGAACAAAATAGGAACAAACATGGCTGCTGCCGCTGACAATGCCTACGAAATCCTGAAGCAGCGCGTGATAGGAGGCACCTATGCGCCAGGGGCGCAGCTCAAGGAGGAGCACCTCGCGCGCGAGCTGGAAATTAGCCGGACCCCGATCCGGGCAGCCCTCAAGCGTCTGGTCGATGACGGGCTCGCGACTGCCGACCCGAACCGTGGTGTTCGCGCGGCGGAATGGACCGACTTGGACATCGAGGAAACCTTCGACTTGCGCGGCCTGCTGGAGTCGCATGGCGCTGGTCTCGCGGCACGTCGAGGCGGCCTCCCGCTTGCGGATCGCCTTGATGACCTGAACGAGCAGATGGATAAAGCGATCGCGGCTGGGGACGGAGGTCCAACCGAACGCCTGCAGGAGATCAATTCCCAGTTTCATCACGCGATCCTGGAGGCAAGCGGCTCGCCTCGCCTGCGCGCTATGCTGGCAGGCCTCATCGACATGCCGATCGTGATTCGTTCGCATTTCATCAGCACCCGGCAGGACAAGTTGCAGAGCCTTCAGCACCACCGTGACCTTGCCGCTGCCATCCGCGCGGGCGACCCGGAGCTCGCCAGGCAGGTCATGCACCTGCACCTGCGCGTCGCCTCGCACCGGTTCAAGCGCCAGCGCATGGAATTCAGCGCTGCCCATCCGGATGGAGATCACCGTTGATTCCTGCCCTGCACGCTGGCGACCTGCCGCCTTCGCTCACTCTGGCGTACCTTGCGGAGCTCAGGCTTCGTGGTTTTGGGGGTGACATCGAACAGACCCACGCCGACCGCACCGTGTTCGCGACGGACAACTCCATCTACCAGCTTGCGCCACAAGCGATTCTCTTCCCGCGCGATGAGACGGACGTCGTTCGTATCGCCAAACTCGCCAGTGATCCACGCTTCACCTCCCTGAAATTCACGCCGCGCGGCGGCGGCACCGGCACGAACGGCCAGTCGCTCACCGACGGCCTGTCCGTGGATCTGTCGCGGTATATGAATGCCATTCTCGAAATCAATCTCGAAGAAGGCTGGGCGCGGGTGCAGGCGGGCGTTGTGAAGGACCAGTTGAATGCGGCCGTGGCGGCCAGCGGGTTATTTTTCGCGCCGGAACTGTCACCGTCCAATCGCGCGACGATTGGCGGCATGATTGCGACCGATGCTTCGGGGCAAGGATCGGTGCTCTATGGCAAGACACGGGACCACGTGATGGCGCTGAACGCGGTGTTCATGGATGGTACGCAATGGCAGTCCAGGCCGCTGACGCCAACTGAACTTGAAAGCGCCAAAGGCCGCAACGACCGGGTCGGTCGCGTGCTGCGTGTGCTTGACCGCATCCGCCAGGACGACGCTGAACTGATCGCCGAAACTTTCCCAAAGCTGAATCGATGTGTCACGGGCTACGACCTCGCACATCTTTGCGATTGTCATGGCCGCTTCGACCTCGGCGCCGTGATCTGTGGTGCGGAAGGCACGTTGGCATTCGTGACCGAGGCAAAAGTCAAACTCACGCCGGTGCCGCGTTTCACCGCCTTGCTGAACATCCGTTACGCCTCGTTCGATGCCGCGCTTCGGGATGCGGGTACTTTGATGAAGCTGCAGGCGGCATCAAGCGAAACGATCGATGCAACCGTCCTCAGGCTGGCGCGGCAGGACGCCGTCTGGCTCAAGGTGTGTGCCTTTTTTCCTGACGATCCCGAAGGGCCGGCCGAGGGTGTCAACATCGTCGAGTTCGTCGCCGCGGATGAAACGTCGATCCAAGAGCAACTGGCACGCGTCGAGTCGGAGCTTGCCGTTGGGGGCGCCGGTCGAAGAGGCTATACGGTCGCGCGAGGTGCCGAAGCCGCCGCAGCGATCTGGTCTATGCGCAAGAAATCGGTGGGCCTTCTGGGCAGTATGCAGGGCGAGCAACGTCCCATGCCGTTTGTGGAGGACACCGTCGTTCCGCCCGAGCACCTGGCAGACTACATCCAGGAGTTTCGCGCGGCACTGGATCGCCGCGGACTGGTCTACGGTATGTTCGGCCATGTCGACGCCGGATGTCTCCATGTCCGCCCGGCACTGGACATGAAAGATCCGGCACAGGAGCGGCTTGTGCGGGAGATCTCCGATGAAGTGTTCGAGTTGACGCGCAAGTACCGGGGCGTACTTTGGGGAGAACACGGCAAAGGTTTTAGGTCCGAATACGCGCCGGCCTTCTTTGGCCGGCTTTACCCGCGTATGCAGGAGGTCAAGGCGGCTTTCGATCCGCACAACCAACTCAACCCGGGAAAAATCGCCTCCCCGCCGGGCCACGAACTCACGCGCCTGGACCAGGTTCCGACGAGAGGACAAGCTGACAGACAGATACCGATCAGCGTATGGCGTTCGAACGAGGACGCGCTGCATTGCAACGGCAACGCGGCATGTTTCAACTACGACCCCGATGATGCGATGTGTCCATCATGGAAGGCAACTCGCGACCGGAAGCATTCCCCAAAAGGTCGGGCGTCTTTGATGCGCGAGTGGCTGCGGCTGCTGGCAGCAAAAAATGTGGATCCCGTTGCGGCCTTGTCTCGCGGCTGGCTGGACCTGCCATCCCGTGCGCTCAATACCTGGAAAGCCCGCCGCGGTGCTTCCGACTTCTCTCATGAGGTAAAAGAGGCGATGGACGGATGCTTGGCGTGCAAGTCCTGTGTGGGCCAGTGCCCCGTCAAGGTGGACGTTCCCGCTTTTCGGTCGCGTTTTCTGAATACCTACTACGGCCGCTTCATGCGCCCCTTTAAAGATCACCTTGTCGCGAGTCTGGAAGCCTGCTTGCCGCTGGCCGCGAAAGCGCCGAGACTCGTCAATGCCTTCACCCATAGTCAGTTCGGCCACTTCGTGGCGCGCCGACTAGGGTTTGTCGAGCTGCCGGAGCTTGGGACCGTCGCCATCCGGGAGCAGTTGGATCAATGGGGTGTGCGGACAGCGACGCCGGGAGCGCTTGCGAAATTGACGCCCGCCGAGCGCAGTAAGAGTGTTTTGGTGGTGCAGGACGCGTTCACCACGCATTACGACGCTGAAGTGTTGCTCGACTTTGTCGAACTGCTTAGACACCTGGGATTCATGCCATGGCTCGCACCGTTTCGCCCTAATGGCAAGCCGCAACACGTGCTCGGTATGCTCGACAGGTTCCGGCGGACAGCAAGCTCCAATGCGGATATGTTGAGAGCGCTCGCAGAAACGGGCGTGTCCTTGGTTGGCGTGGATCCCTCCATGACCCTGGCCTACCGGTCGGAGTATGTCAAGGCGCTGGGGATGGAGGCGGTTCCCCAAATTCTGTTGCCGCAAGAGTGGCTGGCCATGCGGATCGATGAACTGGATCCGATACCGCTGGAGGACGGTTCGGCGTGGTCGCTTTTGCCACACTGCACCGAGCGGACAAACGCCCCCGTCGCTACTTCAGATTGGATCAAAGTCGCGCGTCGGCTGGGCGTTGATTTGAAGATACTCGAAAGTGGCTGCTGCGGTATGGCGGGTCTGTACGGACACGACCTGGCGAACAGGGCCACATCGGAGAAAATCTACGGCCTTAGTTGGGGGCCCATCCTCGCCAACGCTAGCCACGAAGGCAGAACGGTTGCGACAGGTTTCTCCTGCAGATGCCAAGCGGAAATTGTTGATGATCTGCGTTTGATGCATCCCCTTCAGTTGTTGCTCCGTACGCTAAAAGCAAAGCGTTCGCAGAGCATGCCACGGTCGCACACGCAGGATTCGAAAAACCTCGAGCATCACGAGGAGTACTGAGATCGGCAAGCGCCCTTGGAAGGCAATGTCTTCTTTGGACAAAGCGGATATTCGCAAAGTTGATTTGCGCCAACTATCGGTAATCGAACATGTCGCCAATCAGAAAATGATAGCTTTCGCCTGGAAATGGTCCCACGCTCGTAGCCTTCCGCGGCAGTTGTTGGGTCAAATGGGCCTTGGTTCGCAAGGCTTAGTGCTGAGTTGATTCGCGGAATCACCCCTGGCTCAAGACCAAGCCGTTCATTGTGTACGCCGGGCCGATCTGCCGCCTGTTCAAGCGCGCCAAACATTGAATTTTTTCCAGACTATCCATACCGGGTTGGTGGCCTGATCGCGGCCTTGAATTCCCATGGGCAATGGATTGAAGAAAAAAATGCGTGTCGTGACGCGGTGGATGGGGCTGGGGGTGATAGTCGCCGCTTGCCTCCCTCTCGGTGTGACCCCGAGGGCCAAGCAGCGCGAAGAGATTCTTCGATTTGAGTTTGAGTATTTCGGACCTTTGTTCAGGCGACGCGTGATCCCGTCGGCTGACATTTTTTCAGCGCCTCGTCACGCGTCATCACGGCGGCGTACTTTTGTCCCATGTCGAAGATACTCGCATCGTGCGGTGCGATGGCCCTGTCGCCCACACAGTCGCTGAGGACGACAGGGCGGAAACCCCAGGACATCGCGTCCACCACGCTGGCGCGCACACAACCGCTTGTCACCGCGCCCGCCACCACCAGCGTCTGCACCCCCCGCTGGGTCAGCCACTGCGTGAGCGGTGTACCGAAGAAGGCGGAGGGAACCGTCTTGCGCACGACCAGTTCACCGGCGGCCGGTGTCAGTTCGGGCACGATGGCGCTGCGGTGTTCCTGCTCCTTCAAGGTCAACATGGCAGGTACCTTCAGGGAGAAGATGTTGTGGTCGGCGCCGTCGTCCGCGTAGACGATGCGGCTGTGGGCAATGGCCCAGCCGCGCTCGCGTGCGGCCTGCAACAACGGCACCGTGTTGGCGATGGCCGTGGGAATGTTGCCGCCCCCAAAAATCTCAGGGTCGGCAAAACCATTGACGAAATCGACGATCAGCAGGCCGTAGGGCGCTTGCAGCGGGAGTTCCGCGCCAAAGCCCTGTTTCGCGTAGGTGGGGAGGTCGACGTGCATAGTTAAAACGCCTTTCATTGGTCCAAAACCTTGCCTTCGCGTACAACGTCTTCGCCGTCGAGGCGAACGGTGCACTTGCGCAGGGGAATATCAATGTGACAAGTGGTGGTGCGGTGACCGCCAGCCTCGTTGTTAGGCCCCAGCGAGAACAGGAAATTGCCTTCGAAGGCGCGCGCGTCCATGCCAATCGTGGCCTCGCGGTCGTACAGGCCCAGCGTGGACCAGCGCGCGCGTGATTGCAGACCCCAGCCAATGTGGGAGATCGCAAAAGACTCCGGATCGTTAAAGGCGGCCATGTAATCGTTCAACAACTCGGCATCGATGCCGCCTTCTATCTTGGTGGCGTAGCCGTTCTCCACGGTCAGGACAATGCGTTCACTGCAATACCTTTTTTGCGGAAGCAGGATATCCCCTTTGTCGATCACGATGGTGCCGTTGCTTCCGCTCTCGTCCGGGAAGGTCAGGGCAAAACCACTGGGCCAGTGATCCCAGCGGCCAGGTTCATCCACGAAACCGTACTCGCTGATCACGGGAAATTCACCCAGCTTGCAGCGCAGGTCTGTGCCCGCGGCGGAGACGATGTGCATTTCCCTGGCTTTGTCGATGCGGGTTGCTGCCGCTTTCACACGCGTCCGGTCCGCCTCGGTGGGTACCAGGCGCGCCAGTACTTCGGGCGGCTCTACGGCCAGCAGGATCTTGGTGCCGGTCGACAGGATGGCGTGCTGCTCGGGGGAGAACAGCAGCGTCATCAAATCGAGCACCAGGTCGCTGGCCGTCAGTGCCGCGATGGCGGCGGGGTTGCCTGTGAGAGGTGTGGTGCCGAGATAAGCCAGGCTGTCGCGGCTGTGGGCCTTCTCGCCATTGACAGGCGGCAGGTCCAGCCGGTTGACAATCGCGCCCATCTCCTGGGTGGCGATCAAGGCGCATGCCAGGGTCTGTGGATGCGTAGAGGCTCCGGTCAGAATGGTCACGGTCTGGCCGGGCTCTAGCTTGGAGAGGGTCAAGACCTGCTTCCAGGCGCTGACCAATTGGTAGTTGCTGACGGGCATGTGTACTCCTTGGGGTTGGAGAGATAGTGAAAGGGCTCAGGCTGCGTTGGCCGGCGTCAGGGCGTGCCCAAGGAAGTTGCCGAAAGCCGCATAAAAGCCTTCTTCATCGTCCCAGGGAATCATGTGACCGGCATTCGGCACGTGGGCGAGCTGCAGCCCGGGCAACAACTGCTCAAGCTCCTTTTGGTCCTCCGCTTGAATCACGCCGCCGCGACCGGCCACCATCAGCAGCGCAGGCACCTTGATATGAGGGACATCGGCATGAATGTCATCCTGGTGGAAACCGTCAAATGTCGTGACGATGGCGCGTTCGTCGCAAGTCTGAAGCCATTCGGCGCGCAAGCGAAGCTGCTCTTCGGTCCAGGTCGGGCAAAACTGGCGCATCTGCGCTATCGTGATGCCGCGCTGTGCGAGGCGGATCGAATCGATGTACCAAGGCAGTTGCGAGGGGTAACGGCGGCGGCCCGGACCGGAGACCGGCGGGTCGATGAGGACCAGCTTTTCCAGCCCTTGCGGATGTTGGCGGGCCAGGCGGATGCCGATGCGTGCGCCCATGGAATGGCCGACAAGCTGGTAGGCGCCCAAGCCGAGGGCTTCTGCAAACGCCGCCACATCGGCCGCGCAGGCGTCCAGGCCGTAGTCCAGCGAGTCGGAGGCTTCCGAAAGGCCGCGCCCACGCACGTCAAGCACGTAGGTGTCGAAGTGCCGGCCAAAGCGTTCGGCGACAAAGCCCCAGGTCACGGCCGGGCTGGTGATGCCCGGCACGATGACCACAGTCGGCCCTTGGCCACCATAACGCAAGTAGTGCTGACGAATGCCGTTGGCGCGCACGTTGGCGCCATAGAGGAAGTGGGAGGTATTTGGCATGGACTGCGGTTCTCAGTAAGCGCCGGAGAGCAGGGCACCCGCGCCGGGGACGATGGGCTCGAGCCCAAGCGCCTTTAGCATCGCGTAGGTGGTGGCGACGGCGGCGGTGATGACTGGCTTGCCCGTCATTGCCTCGACCTGGGCGATCACCGGGAGCGAGGGCATCTGCACGCAAGCGGACAGCACGATCACGTCAACGTCGTCGGTCTTGAGCTTTTGCACGATGGCCGGCAGGCGTGAGGGATCGTGGCGACCCACTTCGAGGTTGTCTGGAATTTGCAGCGCCGTCCAGTCCGAGACCTCGAAGCCTTCGTTGCGGATGTAGTCCACCACGAGTTCGGTCAGGGGCAGCATGTAGGGCGCCACCAGGGCGACACGTTTCGCCCCCAGGACTTTCAGGCCGTCGACCAGCGCGCCGGCGCTGGTGATGACAGGTGCCTTGCCGTCGTTCTTCTCCGTATGCGCCGTCAGTCGCTCTTGCGAGCGGCGGTGGTAGCCATGGCCCATGGCCATGATGGCCACCAGGCAGGCATAACCCAACACGTCGACGCGTGCATCGCTGAGCTCAAGGGCGCAGCGGTCGGATTCGCCGTCCATGGCGGCCAGCTCATCCTTTTGCACGGTTTTCATGCGCATGCGGCTGGAATGGAAGGTGAAACGCTCGGGCCGGATCTGCTCGCGCAGGCGCAACATGGCCGGGATCTCCGTTTCCATGGTGGTGTTCGAGCTGGGCACAATCTGGCCAATGCGGTAGTTGCGGTTCATTTGAGTTGCTCCTTTTGTGTGTCGGGCTTAGTTGGGCGTGAGTTTGAAAATCCGCTCGGCATTGCCGTGGCAAACCAATGCGCGCGTGGTCTCGTCGAGGTCGGACTGTTCGATGAAGTCGGCCGCGATCGCTGTGGATTCGTAGGGATAGTCCACCGAGAACAGCACCGCTTCGGCACCCATCTCGGCGATAGCACCTTTCAGTGCGGCCTCGGAGCAAACGCCTGAGGTGGTGATGAGGATGTTGCTGCCGATGTATTCCGACGGCTTGCGCTGGAGCTTCACGCCGAAGGGGTAGGCGGAGAAGCGGCTGTCGAAGCGCCAGCGTTGGAAGGGCAGGCCTTCGCCCATGTGGCCAATGATCAGTTTTAGCTTGGGAAAACGATCGAAGACGCCGGAGAACAGAAGGCGCAGGGCGTGGGAGCCGGTTTCGACCCCCCAACCCCATGCCGCGCCCTGGATCACGGGAAATCCCGCGAGTGTCTGCGGCACTTGCGGGAAGTCGATCGGATGTAGATACAGCGGGACGTCGAGTGCCTGCAGGCGTTCCCAGACCACGTCATAGGCCGGGTCATCGTAATAACGGCCTTGGCTGTGGCCGTTGACCAGTGCGCCCTTGAAGCCCAACTCGACCACTGCGCGTTCCAGCTCCTTGGCGGCTTGTTGGGGGGCCTGCATGGGCAAGGAAGCAAAACCTCCAAAACGGGTCGGATGTTTGGCAATGCGTGACGCCAAGTAGTCGTTGTTCTCCCTTGCACCCCGGATGGCTGTGGCGGTGTCCGCCTCACCCTGTACGCCTGGTCCCGTCTGGGAAAGAATGGTCAGTGCAATGCCCGCCTTGTCCATTTCTTCCAGCCGCAGTGTGTCGATGTCCGCCAATCGACGCCCCAGATCGGCGGCGGTGGCGGGATCGATGAACTGCAGAAACGCTTTTGAATACTGTTCAAAGCCGGGTGCCATGAAATGTTCTTCAAAGGCGATTTTTTTGATTCTGCTCATGAAAACTCCTGAAAATTACGAAGAAAGTATGTATGGACTACGTAAGTTATTGGCTATGAAATTGACTTCTGCTTGATATTTATCAATGAAAAATAGGTCGCCTTGGCATGCCTCCCTCGATATAATCGTCAGGGTACTAACATATTGGAGGGCCTGTGGTGATTGCCAAACCTGAAAAGGACATCGATCCAGCCAAGGAGGCGCTTTTTGCGCGACCGGGCTTTTTGATCCGCCGACTCCACCAGATCCACGTCGCCATGTTTATGGAGGAGTTCAAGTCGACGAACATCACGCCGGTGCAGTACGGCTTGATGAGCGCCGTGGCGGCGCTGCCTGGTTTGGATCAGACGGCGCTGGGTCAGGAGGTGGGGCTCGATCGCACCACCACCGCCGATGTGGTCAAGCGGCTCGAGGAGCGTGGGCTGCTGGAGCGCCGGCCCAACCCCCACGACCGCCGTACGCGTCATGTGCAGCTGACGGCCCAGGGTCAAGCCCGTGTTGCGGAATTGCATGGTGATATGACGCGCGCCCAGGAGCGTCTGCTTGAGCCGCTGCGGCCGGCGGAAAAGGCCATCCTCCTGGACCTCATGCGCCGCCTCGTCGAGGCCAACAACCAGTACAGCCGCACGATCCTGCGCGGCATCTGATGGGCTGGGCAGGATAGATCACAAGGGGTAGACCAGGTCGTTGGCAATGATCGTGGTGTCGTAGATGGCCTGACGCTCCTTGAGCAGCAGGCCGCCTTCCTTGCGCACCAGATGGTCATAAAAGGTGCCAGCCATGTGAATGGTGCTGGGGCCTTCGACCAGGGTTTGCAGCAGCACAAAGTTGGCCTGCGCCTCGATGCTGCCGTCTTCCGTCTCGTCGGTCACCCGCGTGTTGCTGACCAGGTGGAGGTTGTAGCGAGGGGCGAACATCTGGGTGCGCGAAATCGCGATGGCTCTATCGATCATCATGTTCCGCCCATGTGCGTAGACCAGGCCAACGGGCATGTTGAGCTCGGCGTTCTCGCGCGCCGTGATGCGGTAAATCCCGTCCTCGGTGAAAAAATCAGGCCACTGTTCGACCAGGCCGGCGTCCAGAACCGCACAGTACTCGGCGTTGAAGGCCTCGACCTCACGTGCCAGCACGGCGGAGCGTTCCCGCGAAATCTTGCGTGGACGAAAAAGAATGGATGTTTGCTCGATCATGGTCAGAATCCCATCACTTGGCGGTAGTACTGGTACATCCCGCGGATACATGCCTCGGAAATGAGTGTTTCGGAGGTGCCGACGCGGTCGGCGTCCAGCTTGATGACGTTGGTGTTGCTGCTGGAGCGGCGCACACCTTCCTGCACAAACTTCATGGCCTCGTTGTCCTCAAGGCCGAGAAAACCGGCCGGGCCCATCAGATTGCCCTGGCGCAGGCGGTGCTGTGTCATCTCCTCGGTGTCGTCTTCGTAGCCGAACATGGTCCATTGCATCAACATGCTGTTGGGGCCGTTGGGAACAATCTGGCGAACGCCCAGCGTGTTCATTTCACGCTGAACCACCAGGTTGGGCCAAACGGTTTGCATGGTCACCGACCACTCGGAATCGAACTCCTTCACGAATTCGAGAAAGCGGTCGTCGCGCAGGTGCATGCCTTCGTGGAAGGAGCGCATCTCCTTCTTGTTCTCGCTGCTGACCACGGCATATTTGTCTTCGGACTTGGCCGAAGCCATGGTTCCGTGGCGGCAGTGTTTGCTGTCGGCAATCATGGCCGACTTGTTGCCCGCAACGAGCAGGCCAAAAACCACCAGAAAGGAGTGCAGCAGCGTCGCGTGATATGGGTCCTTCAGGTTCTCGTGGTACATCTTCCAGTTGCATGGCAACTCGTTTTTGTAATAACCCAGAATCTTCAGTTTCCTGCCGTTGAAGACGACGTCGAAGTCCTTCAGCATCTCCGGACCGAGGTACTCCTCGATAGGCTCCACGTCCGCCGAATAGGAAGCGAAAACCACGCCGCGATGGGTGGTCACGAACAATTTTTTGAGGCCATGCTCTTCGTTCTTGAAGTCCTTGGGCATGCCGCCGGTCTTGTTGACGCCGCGTTTGAACGGTACGCCCTGCAGGTTGCCCTTCAGGTCGTAAGACCATTGGTGGTAGGGACAGACAAATTCTTTGACATTGCCCTGGCCGTGACGGCAGAACTCTGCGCCTCGGTGTGCGCACCGGTTTTCGAACACGTTGATCGAGCCGTCCTCTGCGCGCGAGACGACGACCGGGGTGTCTCCAACGTAAGAGCGCTTGTAATCACCGGAGTTGGGGATCTCTGCCTCCAGGGCGACGTAGTTCCAGGTGCGACCCCGGAAGATGAGTTCCATTTCTTTGCCATACACCGCTTCATTGGTGTAGACCCAGTCTGGAATGAAATGCATCGCGTCTTCTGGCCAAACGCAGGCCGAGAGGTCTGCGTCCTTGGATCGGACGGTGCGGTTGAGGACGGCGTGGGTGCTGTGCATACCTGGCTCCGGTTCAGGAAACGGTGAGGGTGGGTGTTCGCGCCAAGGCGGCGCGGACAAGGGGGCGAAGCGGCGCCGTGGCGTCGCAAAGAGAAATCGGATCGCAAGGTGTCTTGCTGTCTACCAGCGGCTTGAGCTGGCGAAGGTCGCCGCCGGCATTGAGGGCGATGGCGTGCAGGATCTGGCCTGTTTCATTGGTGCCCAGCAGCAAAAATTTCGGCGCCGCGTCGGGGCTGCTGAAATCGTCGCGGCGGTGATATTGCAGGCCGGCCACAGGCATGCCCAGGATCTGAAGGTTGTTGCCAAACTGGTCGCTCCAGAACCAGGGCGCGCTCAGAGGGGCGGTCGGCATTCCGGCGATCGCCGCCGCAGCCAGCCTGGCCTGCTCGTTGGCGTTTTGCCAGGATTCCAGGCGCATCTCATGTCCGGTGAAGGGGTGGGTCTGACTGCTGCAATCGCCTGCCGCATAAACGCCTGGGGCGCTGGTCATGCAGTGCGCGTCGACACAAATGCCACCATTGCCCGAATGAATGGACAGGCCTGCGCGGCTGGCGATTGCCACCTCGGGCGCCAAGCCAACGGCGACGACAATCATGTCTGCGGACAAGGTCTCGCCGGAAGCCAGGCCAATGCTGACACCGTCGGCGCGGACATCAAAGGATTCGCAGCGGGCGTTCAGTCGCAGGTCTACGCCCGAGGCTGTGACGGCATGGTGCAACCAGGATGACATCTCTGGCGGAAGGGCTCGACCCAGCAAGCGGTCGGCGCTCTCAATCACCGTTGCTGACAAACCTATGGACCGGGCGGTTGAAGCCACTTCCAGCCCAAGGAATCCGCCGCCCAGGATCAGTACCGAGCGGCATTGGTGCATCTCTTCGCGCAGGCGCAGGGCGTCTGCGATGGTGCGCAGGTAATGGATGTGGGCCGTGCCAGGCGTAAGGTCGGCGATGGTTCTGGCCTTGCCGCCTGTGGCGATCACGCAGTGTTGCCAGGTGATCGTTTTCCCGTTTTTCAACAGGGCCGTGTGTCCGTGAACGTCCAGGGACGCAACCTCCGTGTCAAGCAGGGTCTCGATAGCTTTTTCTTCGTGGAATCCTGTCGGATGGATCTGGATATCTTCAGCCGCGCCCGAGCCCGAAAGCATGGTTTTGGACAAGGGTGGGCGTTCATAGGGCAGCGGCCGCTCTGATCCCGCCACAACAATTCGATCCTGGTAGCCAAAGTCCCGCAGCGCTGCTGCCGCCGTCGCGCCGGCCTGGCCTGCGCCGATGATCAGGACGCCAGTGTGATCGGCATTCATCACGCGTCCACCAGGATGTCATCGCCTTCAACCTTCACCAAGTACACGCGGATCGGCTGGGTGGCGGGGGCGCACATGGCGGCGCCCGTCTTCAGATCAAAGCGCGCCTGGTGCAGTGGGCATTCGACACAGCCATCCTCTACATAGCCCTCGGAGAGCAGTGCGTATTGATGGGTGCAGATGTTGTCGGTGACGTGGAAGCCGCCGCCGCTGTTAAACAGCGCGAGCTTCAGATCGCCGATGACAACGGCGACCACTTCGTCTTCGCCGACCTGATCGGCGGTAGCAATCTTGGTCCAGGTCATGGTGGGTCTTTGTGTTGAAGGAGGATGAATTATCATCACTGTACTGATAATCGTCAATAGATTGTATTTGTGCTATTTGTCAGGGTTTTTACTTATCACTTATTCAACAGGTAGTTAAAAAACTCCCATTAAATCAACATCAAATGGCCTAAATTGGTGCAAAGTTGAGTTTTGGGCAACCCTAACTGGTGCATTTGAAAATCAGGTCAATCCCTATGTAAAAACCCTGTTGACACGGCTTAATGCACTCAGTATGCTGACGATAAATAGCCCACAACTACAGATAAAACGGCCTTGGGCAAGCCGTCGATCCATACTTTTTCTGGAGTTCACATGCAGCGACGTGCCTTCCTCGATAAAACCGCCATGGTTGGTGTTCTGGGTGCTATCGCAGCCCCGGCCATGGCGCAATCCACGCCCAGCATCAAATGGCGCATGTCCACCAGCTGGCCCAAAAGCCTGGACACGATGTACGGCTCGGCCGAACATCTGTGCAAGCGCGTCGCCGAGTTGACTGACGGCAAGTTCCAGATTCAATGTTTTGCCGGCGGCGAGGTTGTCCCCCCGGCGCAGAACATGGAAGCCGTGAGCAACGGGACCATCGAGGTCAACCATGTGCTGGCGTCGGCTTTTGTGGGCAAGAACACGGCCGTGGCTTTCGACACCGGTCTGCCTTTCGGCTTGAACGCTCGCCAGCACAACGCCTGGATGCAGTTCGGCGGCGGCATGCAACTGGTGCGGGAGATGTACAAGAAGATGGGCATCACCAACTTTGTGTGCGGCAACGTTGGCGTCCAGATGGGCGGCTGGTACCGCAAACAGATCAAAAGCGTGGCCGACCTCAAGGGGCTGAAGATGCGCATCGGTGGGATAGGCGGCATGGTGCTGTCCAAGTTGGGTGCCGTTCCACAACAGATTCCGGCCGCTGACATCTACCCTTCGCTGGAAAAGGGCACCATCGATGCGGCCGAATGGATTGGCCCTTATGACGATGCCAAGCTTGGCCTGAACAAGGTCGCGCCTTTTTACTACGCGCCAGGCTGGTGGGAAGGCAGCGCCTCAATTACCGCGATGGTTAACAGCAAAGCCTGGGACGCGTTGCCGCCTGCGTACAAAGCCGCCTTCGAATGTGCCTGCAATGAGCAGACCATGAAGATGATTGCTGACTACGACAACCGGAATCCCGAGGCGATCAAAAAGCTGGTCGGTCAAGGGGCCAAGCTGTCCTACTTCCCCAAGCCCGTGATGGACGCTGCTTTCAAGGCTTCCAACGAACTGATGAACGAACTTTCGGAAGCCAACCCTGACTTCAAGGCGATGTTGCCGAGCTGGCTCAAGTACCGCCGTGATCAGGCCAGTTGGTTCCGCGTGGCAGAGGCCGAGCTGGACAACTACACCTTCGCAAACGTCACCAAGTAAACACGGCCAGGTGCCGCAAGGGGCGCCCACCCGCAGGCGCCCCTTGAATGATTGATCGTCCCACATGAAAACGATAACCCCCAACGACCGCGCGCTGCCTGGCTGGGTGCGCGGCATAGACCATCTGACCGACTTTGCCGGTGTGCTTGCAAAGTGGGCTTTATTGCTGGCTTGCGTGATCAGCGGTGGCAACGCGCTGGTGCGCTATGGCATTGGCATCAGCTCCAATGGCTGGCTGGAGATCCAGTGGTATCTCTTTGGCGCTGGCGTGATGCTGGGCGCCGCGCAAGTGCTCCGACTCAACGAACATGTTCGCGTCGACCTGTTTTATGGACGCTGGTCGGCGCGCCGCCAGGTTTATATAGATCTTTTTGGGCTGATCGTCTTCTTGCTGCCGATCACGGTCCTTCTCGCCTACCTGTCGTGGCCGCTGCTTGTTGACATGGTCCGTTCAGGGGAGTCCTCCCCCAATGCCGGAGGACTGATCCGCTGGCCTGCGATGGCACTGTTGCCCGCGGGATTCGGTCTCCTGGTGCTTCAGGCGCTCAGCGAGATCGCCAAACGGGTTCTATGGCTACAGAACCGCTATGAGATGAACCTTCACTACGAAAAGCCCCTGCAATGAGCCTCGAAGCATTTCCACCGATGATGTTCGCGGCCCTGGTGGCCATTTTGCTGCTCGGCTTTCCTGTGGCTTTTTCCTTGGCCGCGCTGGGTGTTGCCAGCGGCGGTGTCGCCATCTACATGGATGGTTCCCCGCCGGATTCATGTCGGCCCTGCCTCTGAACGTTTTCGGCATCCTGTCGAACGACCTTTTGCTGGCGATTCCCTTTTTCACCCTGATGGGATGCGTGCTTGAACGCTGCGGCCTGGCCGAGGACATGCTTGATTCAATGGGCCAACTCTTCGGACCCGTGCGCGGTGGCCTGGGCTACTCCGTCATTATTGTGGGCTTCATTCTGGGCGCGATCACGGGTACCGTGGCCGGCCAGGTGATTGCCATGGCGATGATTTCGCTGCCGGTGATGATGCGTTATGGCTACAACATGCGTTACGCCACTGGCGTGTTGGCGGCCTCTGGCACGATCACGCAGATTGTTCCGCCCTCCCTGTGCCTAATTGTTCTGGCCGACCAGCTCGGCCGCTCAGTGGGCGACATGTACAAGGGCGCGTGGGGGCCCGCCATCCTGCAGGTTTTCCTCTTCGCGCTTTACACCTTTCTTCTCGGCCGCTTCCGGCCGCAAGATGTGCCGGGCATACCGAAGGAGGCGCGCACGCTCAATGGTTGGGCCTTGTGGTCCAAGTGCCTGCGCGGCATCATCCCTTCAGCTTTTCTTATCTTCGCGGTGCTGGGGTCCATGGGCGGCTTGCCGGGTATTGACGAGGCCATCGCCACACCAACCGAGGCGGGCGCCATGGGGGCGCTTGGTGCGTTCCTGCTGGCGGCCGTGCATGGCCGGCTGAGCTGGTCGTTGCTGCAAAGTGCCATGGCCTCGACCATGCGTATGACTGCGATGGTGGTGTTCATCCTGATTGGCTCACGCGCTTTTTCCCTGGTGTTTCAAGGTGTCAGCGGCGGCTTATGGATAGAACACATGCTGGCTGATCTGCCGGGCGGCCAGGTAGGCTTTCTGATCGTGGTCAATGTGTTCATTTTCTTTCTTGCATTTTTCCTCGACTTTTTCGAGATCGCCTTCATCATCCTGCCCTTGCTGGGCCCGGTGGCGCAAAAGCTCGGCATTGACCTGGTGTGGTTTGGCGTGCTGATTTGTGTGAACATGCAAACCAGCTTCATGCATCCACCCTTCGGATTTTCCCTCTTCTACCTGCGTGGCATTTCCGACACGCTGCACAAAGAAGGAAAGCTGCCCCACAAGGTGCAGTCAAAGGACATCTACCTCGGTGCCATTCCGTGGGTCTTCATGCAGCTGATACTCGTTGCCGTGGTCATCTTTGTGCCTCAGACGGTCACCTTCTTCCTTGATAAGGAGATGGTGGTGGACACCGATAAAGTGCAGCTCAACTTCCAGAATGCTCCCGAGCGGGCGGAAGATACACCCAATGAACGTGACGACCCATCCAAGATGTTCGGCGGCGCAGCCAGCGATCCCAAATAGCTCACCGGAGACAGAAAATGCAACACAGTCAACCCGATCCTGCCAAGTCGGCGAGTCAGGGCGTGGGCGCGCGCGTGGAACGCAAGGAAGATGCCCGGCATCTGAACGGTCGTGGACAGTTCGTGGCCGACATGTACATGCCGGAGATGAATGAGGTCGCCTTCCTGCGCAGCCCCTTTGCGCATGCCCGCATCATCAGCACCACGCTGGCGCCCGAAACCGCCAGCCGCGTCGTGCTACGTGCATCCATGGGCGATGTTCTCGACATTGTCGCCGAATCGGCGCTTCCGACCTACCAGTCGTCAGCGCAACCACCGCTGGCCTCGGGCAAAGTACGTTTTGTGGGCGAGCCGGTCGCACTGGCTTTTGCGCCCACCCGCGCGGAGGCCGAAGACATCGCCGAGACCATAGAACTCGAATTCGAGGATCTGCCGGTCTATGCCGACGCGACCACGGCCAAAGCCGCGACAGCGGATTTCATCCATGAGGGCTGGACACATCACAACTTTCTGACGCTGAAAGCCGACACCAGCTTCGACGCACTTGCCAGTCAGGCCAAACTGGTCGTCAGGCGTTCCGTCGATCTGGCGCGCCATTGCATGGTGCCTATGGAAGGCAAGGCCGTGCTGGCGTATTGGGATCATCAGGCCGACATGCTGGTGGTCTACACCGCCACCCAGGTGCCGCACATGATTCGCACCATCCTGGCCAAGTGCCTTGGCATGGATCAGGGCCAGGTTCGCGTTGTCGCACCAGATGTGGGCGGCGCGTTTGGCTACAAATGTGTGTTGCAACAGGAAGAGCTGTGCGTCGCCTGGCTGGCCAAAACCCATCGCAAACCGTTTCGCTATCTGGAGGATAGACGCGAACATCTGATCGCTGGTGCCAATACGCGGGAGCATCACTACGACATGACGGCCTATGCCGACGAGCGCGGCAAGATCTTGGCGCTAGACGCGCATATCGTCATCGACGGCGGCGCATATTCTGTCTGGCCTTTCACCATTGGCCTGGAACCAGGGCAGGCGATAGGCAATCTTCCCGGCCCCTATGCGTTCCGCGGTTACCGCTGTGTGACGGAATGCGTGGCAACGAACAAACCCGGTTTTGTTCCGTATCGCGGCGTGGCGCGCACGGGCGTTTGTTTCGCCATGGAGCTGACGATAGACGCGGTAGCCCGTGCGGTGGGCCGCGAGCCTTGGGAAGTGCGCCTGGAAAATCTTGTGTCGGCAGACCTCATGCCCTACGTCAACGTCACCAACAAACATCTGGACAGCGGTGACTACCCCGCCAGCCTGCTGAAGGCCCGCGAGATGATTGATTTCGAAGCGGTGCGCGAGCGGCAGCGCCAAGGGGAGGCGGATGGCCGGCTGATCGGCATGGGCTTTGCCACCTACACCGAGCAGTCGGCCCATGGCACCTCCGTCTTCGCCGCCTGGGGCACGCCTGTCATCCCGGGTTTCGACTCCGCCACCGTGCGCGTCACACCCGATGGTGGACTGGAGATGCGTGTTGGCGTGCATTCGCACGGCCAGGGCATGGAAACCAGCTTTGCGCAGATTGCTCACGAAGTCCTGGGAATTGATATCTCCCGCATGAAGTTGGTCCACGGCGATACGGCACAGACACCTTACTCGACGGGAACCTACGCTTCACGTTCGCTGGTGATGTCGGGCGGGGCGGTGTCGCGCGCCTGTAAAGTGCTGGCCCCGCGCATCAAGCGGATAGGCGCTCATTTGCTGGGTGCCCAACCAGAGGATGTGGAACTGGTGAATGGCCGGGTTGTCGGCCCCGGTGGCAGCGTCGCCATCGCCGAAATCGCCGAGGCCTGGTACCTGCGCCCCGACAGGTTGCCTGCCGACGTTGACCAAGGGGGCCTGGAGACCACCACCGGGTTTAAACCGAAGGTCGATACCGGTGCCTTCACATACGCCAGCCACGCCGTTACGGTCGCCGTGGATCCCGAAACCGGGCACGTTGAAATTCACGACTACGTCATCGTGGAAGACTGCGGCACCATGATCAACCCCTTGATCGTCGAAGGACAGACCTATGGCGGGGTCGCGCAAGGCATAGGCACCGCCTTGTACGAAGAGACGCCGTATGACGCCAACGGCCAGCCGCTGGCATCAACACTGGCCGACTATATGTTGCCGGGCGCCACGGAAGTTCCGCGCATGCGCATCCATCATTTTGAGACACCTTCGCCGCACACCGAGTTCGGCGCCAAAGGGATGGGCGAAGGCGGCGCGATTGCACCGCCGGCGGCCATTTTTAACGCGGTCAACGACGCCCTGCAAGGACTGGGCGCGGAAGTTGCTCACACCCCGCTGACACCCCGGCGCCTGCTCGAGGCCATTGCTAGGGCAGAGGCGGTTCAGCTTCGCCAGGCCGCTTAAGGAATCAATAATGAAAGCAGCTTTATTTGAATATGTCCGTCCTTCGACGCTGAAGGACGGACTCCAGCGCCTGGCCGAGGGGCAAGGCGCGGTCAAGGTCATGGGGGGGAGCCAGTCATTGGGGCCCATGCTCAACCTCCGGCTCGCACGGCCCAAGGTGGTCGTGGACTGCACGGCACTGCCCGAGATGCGCGATGTAACGATTGCCGATGGGGTGATCCGTATCGGAGGGGCCGTGACCCATGCCGAGATCGAAGATGGCGTGTTCCCGCTGCTGCGTGGAAGCCTTCTTCAAACCGTGGCAGCAGGCATTGCCTACCGTGCTATCCGCAACCGCGGCACCGTGGCCGGAAGTCTGGCGCACGCCGATCCGGCGGCGGACTGGGTGTTGACCATGACGGCGCTGGCCGCGCAGTTGGAATTGGTGTCGTCTGGAGGCAAGCGCATGGTCCCCATGGACCGCTTCATGCTTGGGGCTTACACCACCGATGTGGCCGAAGGCGAATTGATCAGCGCCATCCATGTGCCTGAGCTGGGGGACAAGGCCCGCTGGGGCTATGCGAAGTTCTGCCGCAAGACCGGCGAATTCGCCGAAGCCAGTTGCTGCGCTGTTTTTGATCCGCGTCGAGGATTCGCGCGCGTGGTGGTCGGCGCGCTGGACGGGGCGCCCCAGGCGCTGCCGGCTATCGCGGCTGCGGTCGCCGAGTCGGGTGCCATCCCGACGCGTGCCGACATCGGCAAGGCCCTGGAGGCCGCCGCCCCAGGCAAGGACGCCATAGACCGCAAACTGATGACGGCCGCTGTCCTGCGCTGTCTGGAACAAGTGTTGGGCAAGGAGAAAACGTTATGACGGTCATCGCCATCGAGATCAACAACAGGACAGTCAACCGCGACGTGCCGTCGCGCATGCACCTGGCCGACTTCGTTCGCGACGAAGGCCGTCAGACCGGAACCCACCTGGGTTGTGAGCACGGCGTCTGTGGCGCCTGCACCCTTCTGGTCGACGGTCAGCCGGTTCGCTCCTGCATCACGTTTGCCGTGGCCTGCGACGGCAAGAAGGTCACCACGGTCGAAGGTTACGGCGACGACGCGATCATGGCGCGGCTGCGTCCTGCCTTCTCGCGTCACCATGGCCTGCAGTGCGGCTTTTGCACACCGGGCATGCTGGCGACCGCGCGTGACATCGTGCTGCGTTTTCCCCATGCCGACGAAGATCTGATTCGTGTAGAACTTTCCGGCAATCTTTGCCGCTGCACAGGTTACATGGGCATCGTCAATGCCGTCATGGATGTCCTGGCGCAATGCCGTGATGACGCGGTTCCCGCAGTGTCGAAACTTCGGGCAGAAACCAAGAAGGTTTTCAAGGAGGTCACGGTCGTGGCAGGGGGCGCGGCCGGCTTTCAAACCTTCCAGGCGACCGACATTGGCAAGGTGGCCGTGGTCGCAGAAAAACAGGCGGCCGCCGACGAGAATGCCACGGCGATCAAGGGCGGCACCAGCATACAAGGCAGCTTCAAGGTTCCCTATCCCGCCGACGCCGTCTGGAAGTTCATGGCAGACCTGCCTGCCGTGGCCGGCTGCCTGCCCGGGGCGGAACTGACAGAGCACGTGGGTGATCGCGTCAAAGGCCGCGTGGCCATCAAGTTCGGCCCGATGTCGGCCAGTTTCAATGGTGCCGCACGTCTGGATCGCAACGAGCAGGCGCATTCCGCCGTTCTCAAGGGCGCTGGTCAGGACTCCATCAGCAAGTCCCGGGCAAATGGCGATGTGTCCTACCGCATGGTCGAGATCGACGCGAACACCACCAAGGTGGAGGTCGATCTTCTCTATTCGCTGCAGGGTCCCTTGGCCCAGTTCTCGCGTTCAGGTCTGGTGAAAGACTTTGTCGGCCGCCTGATTCAGGAATTCGGCAAGAACGTCACGCTTCGCATGAATCCGAACCGCTCGTCAGATTTGCCTCTGCCGCCGGCAAAGCTCAATGCCTTCAGCCTTGGCATGAGCGTGATGTGGTCCCGTATCAAGCGGCTCTTCGGCCGTGGTGAATGAATCAAAAAAACGTAGTTTCCGTTCCTGTTTGGCGCGATCGTCTGGGGGGCGTGCCTGGCTTCTTACTTCCTATTGGAGAATTACTATGAACCGTTTACTGTCTCGCCTGATCGGCAGTCTTGCCGTTGGCTGTCTTGGTCTTACCCTTTCAGTGGGCGCGCTGGCCCAGGGCCCCGAAAAGCTCAAAGTCCGCATGGACTGGACACCCTGGGGCGTTCAGGCCGCCATGCACCTGGCCCAGCAAAAGGGATGGTTCGCCGCTTCTGGCCTGGATGTCACGCTGGAAGACGGCAACGGCTCCGTGACGACGGTCCAGATCGTTGGCGGTGGTGATCAGTTTGATGTGGGACATGCGGCCCTGGCGTCCATGATGATTGCCCGCGACAAGGGCCTGCCGGTCAAGGCCGTCGCCGTTTTCGCGCGTTTGAGTGACATCGGCTTGCTGGTTCCGAAAGATGCCGGCATCAAGGGACCCGAAAGATCTGAAGGGCAAAAAGGTTGCCTACACCGCAGGCTCCCTTGAAGCGCCTTTCATTGACGCTTTCCTGGCGTCAGGCGGATTGAAACGAAGCGACCTGGAATTGGTCAACGTCGACGCGGCAGGCAAGGCCGCCACTTATTCTGCCGGACGCGCCGACGCTGCGTTTTCGACCATTCCCTTCTTTCTGCCTGTGGTGTCGCAAACGCGTGCCTCCAATGCAATCCGATTTGCAGACTACAACTTGAACATGCCAAGTTTTGGACTGTTTGCGACTGAGGCCAAGCTGGCGGCAAAACACGAAGCGATCGCCAAGTTTGCAAGCATTGTTGCCGCTTCATGGCAATACATCTACAACGGCCATGAGTCCGAAGCCGTTGATGCCATCGTCGCGCAACGGCCGCAAGCCAAGCTGAACAAGGAGATTCTGCGGGCACAGATTGATGCGCTCAAGGGTTTCTTCCAGCTTCCCGTTCCTGCCGGGCAAATGCTGGGCGCGCCTGTTGCCGCGGACTTTAGCGTCGCGGTCAAGACACTCACGGACGTCGGACTGATCAAGTCGATCAAGGACGGCAATGAATTTTTTGCACCCGGCCTGGTGCGTGTTGCTGCGGGTGTGCCGAAGTGAGCGCATCAACCATCACCTCCGTCGACGTGCGCAAGGTTTACGGGGGCGAGACGCCTCTGACGGCCCTGGACGGGATTTCGCTCGACATCCGGCCTGGCGAATTCGTCAGCATTCTTGGGCCCAGCGGCTGCGGAAAGAGCACCTTTCTGCGTTGCATCGCGGGCCTTGAAGAAACCTCCTCCGGAAGCCTCAAGGCGGACGGCCGGGAGATTTCCGGTCCACCGGATCACGTCGGCATGGTTTTTCAGCGCGACGCCCTGCTCGAATGGAGAACGATAGCGCGCAACATCATGCTTCCGATCGAGTTCGCGGGCAAACCAGTAGCGAACTACCAGCAGCCCATGCGTGATTTGCTGAAGCTGGTGGGCCTGACCGACTTCGCTTCCAAATACCCCCGGGAACTGTCCGGCGGCATGCGCCAACGGGCTGCGATCTGCCGGGCCTTGATTGATCAACCCAGCCTGCTGCTGATGGACGAGCCTTTCGGGGCGCTTGACGCACTCACGCGCGACCAGATGAACGCAGAGCTGCAGCGCATCTGGCTGGAGACGCGCAATACAGTGGTGTTTGTGACGCATGGCATCGCGGAAGCCGTCTACCTGGCCGACCGTGTGGTGGTGTTTTCGCCCAGGCCGGGTCGAATTGCGGACATCATAGAGATCGACCTTCCTAGGCCTAGAAAGCTGGCGGTGCGCGAGACGCCCGAGTTTGGCAAATACACCAACCGCATACGCGCACTTTTTCATGACATGGGACTCCTCAACGAAGAGCCTGGACAAGTCAACGAGGCGGTCGCAGCATGAGCACGAAAAAAACACATGCAGCGCAGCAGTGGATCCTGGGCGCACTCTCGCTGATAGGCTTCCTGGTCGTGTGGGAGGTCCTGGTGCGTGTGCTGCACGTGCGCCCAGTCACCCTTCCGCCGCCCAGCGCTGTGATCAACGAGTTATTCGGCGAGTGGCGTTTCTACCTGGACCACGCCGCTTATACCCTGCTCACGACGCTGGCCGGATTCGTCCTGGCCGCCGTCATAGGCGTGTTGCTGGCAACGATGCTGGTGGGCTCAAAACTGTTTGAACACACGGTTTATCCCCTGATCATCGGCCTGAACAGCGTGCCTAAGGTGGCGATTGCGCCGCTGTTCGTGATCTGGCTTGGGACGGGCTCCGAACCCAAGATTGCCATCGCGTTTCTCATCGCTGTTTTTGCGGTCATCGTGGATGCGATGCACGGACTGCGATCGGTGCCTGGCGATGTGCTGGATCTGGGGCGTGTGCTCAAAGGCTCCAGGATGGATTTCTTTTTCAAGGTTCGTTTGCCAGGGGCACTTCCGTCCATTCTTGCGGGTATGAAGGTCGCCATCTCTCTGGCCTTGGTGGGGGCAATCGTTGGCGAATTCGTGGCGTCCCAGCGAGGCCTTGGTTACGTCATCCTGAGCGCCCAAGGTACTTTTGATACGCCCCGTGTTTTTGCCGCGGTGGCCGTGCTTGCCTTCATGGGCCTGGGTCTGTATGGCGCTTTGGCCTGGGCTGAGCGTTATTTGACGCCCTGGCGTCGCTGAGGACGCGCAAGCTTTACCCTAGGGAAAAGTTGGAAGCATGAGAGCTGAGCTTGCTCGGCTTGAGCGAGACGGCACTCTCGACTCAAGGCCTTGAGGTCGTGGCAAACTGATGGCGAGAGTGCCCGGGTCTGCAGCATCGCCCATAGCGATGACTGCGGACATACCGCTGTACATGGAGGAAGGCACGCAGGATGTCATTCAATCGCTGGTGTTTTTCTGTGCTCGACCTTTCCTTGGCGAAGAAATTTCTCGCCAGTCATGATCCTCTGAATGTGATCGTTGGCTGCGCGATTTTTCTTTGATGACAAGCGCGCGGCGGACAAACAGTCTGCTATGTCAAGGCCGGCACTTTACGAGAATGATTGTTATGGACTGCGATTCAATCGGTCGATTTCCATTCCTTCAGGGGTGTTTTCAGCGCGTGGATCTTCTCCCATCAGACGTGGAAATCTCTTCAAGACAGACAGAAATCTGGCTCATGCCGGTCAAATTTTTAGGCAGGCTCAAGTCCTTGTTGAAGCGGGTGTTGATGCTCTGAGCTCCCAAAATTTCTAAGCATCCTGGAAGGCAAAAGACGTTTTGCGGGCATCTCTGCTCAACTGCGCCCAATCAGGTGAAGTTTCCCAAAATTGCAGTCTGGTGGTGTTGGTTTCTTGTCAATTTTTCTTCCGTGGTGAATGTATGTGAAATTTTTCATTCATTTCTTTTCACCTTGTAACGAAGGCGCATATGATCCGATTTCGCGAGGCTTATATTCCTCGCGACACGACGTCTCCATCACCTTTCAGGCTTGAAAAAATCCATATGAAATTGAAAACTGCAATAGTGACCGCTGCCCTCATGACCGCTTTCTCTGCCTTTGCTCAAAACAAACCAGTTGTTCATTTCATCGCGACAGGTGGGACGATCGCCATGAAGATCGATCCCGTGAAGAACGCGCCTGTGCCGGCGATCTCGGGCGATGACTTGCTGGCCACAGTTCCCGATATCGGCAAATACGCAAGCATCCACGTGAACAATTTGTCGAACGTGCCTTCGGACTACATGGATCCGGTGCGCTGGGTGCAGCTCAGCAAGGCCGTGCAAAGCTCTCTTGACAGCAAGGACGTGGCCGGCGTGATCGTGTCGCACGGCACGGACACGCTGGAAGAGACCGCCTTCTGGCTGGACTTGACCGTGAAGTCGTCCAAGCCTGTGGTCCTGATTGGTGCCCAGCGCAATGCATCACAGTCCGATTTTGATGGTCCACGCAACCTGCTCAATGCCGCCCGTATCGCTGTGGATGAAAAGTCCAAGGGCATGGGTGTGATGCTGGCCATGAACAACCAGATCAACTCCGCGCGCTACGTGAGGAAGACGCATACAGGCAATGTCGAGACCTTCAACTCTGGCGACTTTGGTTTCCTCGGGGAGGTCTACCAGGACCGCGTCATGTACGCCAATGCGCCTGTGCGCCGCCAGCACATCGAGATCCGTACCGACAAGATGCCTGAAGTGGAAATCATCGCCATGTATGGCGGTGCCGAAGGTGCGGCACTTCGCCATGCGGTTGACCGCGGTGTCAAAGGCATTGTGGTTCAGGCCCTGGGCATGGGCAATATGAACGCGCCTATGTTCGAAGCCGTGAAGTACGCGCTGTCCAAGTCGGTTCCCGTGGTGATCTCGACCCGTGTCGACAATGGCCGCGTGTTGCCCAACTATGGCTTTGTTGGTGGCGGCAAGACCACGTCCGACGCAGGTGCGGTGATGGCCGATGACTTGAAACCAGCCAAGGCGCGCATCCTGCTGATGCTCTTGTTGCAAAGCGGCGTGAAGGACAAGGCAGCCTTGCAAGCGGCTTTCGATCGCTGAGATTTCTGAAGAAGGAATAAGCCAGTGGTGACGACCCAGCAGGGCGTCGCTGCTGGCATGCCGGGCGAATGATGCGCCTCTGCTTCAATCACGCCCAACATCAAAGGTTTTTCGGACTATCCATGCCAGGTTCAGTGGTCTAATCGCGGCCCTGAATTCCCAGTGTCAATGGATTGAAGAAAAGAATGCGTTTAGTGATGAGATGGATGGGGCAGGGGGCGATTTTTGCCACTGCCGCCGCAGCCCTGGTAGCCCAGGCTGCCACAGGATTTGAACAATGTCCCCAGTTTTTTGCCAAGAGCCAGCCGCCGGCCGTGCAGCAGCGGCCTTTGCAGCGGGCGCTGTGTTACGAGGCTTTTGCCATTTTGCACAGCGGGGAAACCAAAACCCCGGTGTTTGTCGCCCAGCGCCTGAACCGCGAAAGCATTGACGACGCCGGCGAGAAACGCTCCAACAAGTTTTTCGCCGATGCGCGCTTGCCGCAGAGTGAGCGGGCGGCTCTGGACGACTACAAACACTCCGGTTATTCGCGTGGCCATATGGCGCCAGCGGCGGACATGCCCAGTCCCGCCGCCATGGCCCAGAGCTTCTCGCTGGCCAACATGGTGCCCCAGGCCATGAAACACAACTCGGGCGCCTGGGCCAAGATCGAGCAGGCCACGCGCAAATACGCGCACCGGGCGAAAGGAGACGTGTTTGTGATCACCGGCCCGGTGTTCACGCCGGAGAGCGAAAGTATTGGCCACAACCATGTGAAGGTGCCGACCTACCTCTACAAGCTGGTTTACGACGTTGAAACCAACCGCGCCTGGGCGCACTGGCAGGCAAACCTGGATGAAACCCGGGCCTCGCAGCCCATCAGTTATGACGAGCTGGTCAAACGCACCGGGGTGAAGTTTCTGCCGGGTGTGGTGCCCAAGTCTTAGTACTGGCCACTAGCCGCGTTTGGGAATGCCCAGGCCCTTGACGACCGCAGGGCGCGCCACAAAAGCTTCCAGCACGCGTGTGACGTTGGAAAAATCCTGGATGCCGACCAGCTCCCCGGCTTCATAAAAGCCGATCAGGTTGCGCACCCAGCCGAAGGTGGCGATGTCGGCGATGGTGTAAGCATCCCCCATGATCCAGGCGTGGCCGGCCAGGCGCTGGTCCAGCACGCCGAGCAGGCGTCTGGATTCGGCAACATAGCGGTCGCGCGGGCGTTTGTCTTCGTAGTCCTTGCCGGCGAACTTGTTGAAGAAACCAACCTGGCCGAACATCGGGCCTATGCCGCCCATCTGGAACATCAGCCACTGAATGGTTTCGTAACGGCCGGCGGCGTCTGTCGGCATGAACTGTCCGCTCTTCTCGGCCAGGTAAATCAGGATGGCACCGGACTCGAACAGGGCCAGCGGTTGGCCGCCCGGGCCATTGGGGTCGAGGATGGCCGGGATCTTGTTGTTGGGGCTGAGCGACAGAAACTCGGGCGACATCTGGTCATGGCTGCCGAAGTCCACCAGGTGCGGCTCGTAGGGCAGGCCGGTTTCTTCCAGCATGATGGAAATCTTGACGCCGTTGGGCGTGGGCAAGGAATACAGCTGCAACCGGTCGGGATGTTGGGCTGGCCACTTCTGGGTGATGGGGAAAGTGGAGAGATCGGTCATGGGGCTCCGGGGTTTTGATGGGCGTAATGAGCGTTCAATGTAGCGCAAGTCGACGAAAGGCGTATCCGCTCGGAGCTGAACAGGCGCGGTCAAATTCATTCGCGGACAATTCGTGAAATCTCAAGGACTCGCCTCATGAACACCTCCTCAGATCCTCACGCCATCACCACCGTTGCGCAGCTGGAATCGTTGTTTGGCACGGTGGGCGCGGCCTCCATCCAGAAGGAAGTGGCCTTTGTGCATCCGCATTACCGGGCGCTGATCGAGGCCTCGCCGTTTGCGGTACTCGCCACGGCCGGGCCGGGTGGGCTGGACGTTTCGCCGCGTGGTGATCCGCCCGGTTTTGTGCAGGTGTTGGACGACACCACCTTGCTGGTGCCCGAGCGCCGGGGCAACAACCGGGTCGACAGCCTGCGCAACATCGTGACCGATCCGCGCGTGGCCTTGCTCTTTTTGATTCCCGGCGTGGGTGAAACCTTGCGCGTGAACGGCCACGCCAGCATCAGCATCGCGCCCGAGATGCTGGCGCGTTTTGTCGTGCAAGGCCAGTTGCCCAAGTGTGTGATCGTGGTCAAGGTGGAGACGGTGTTCTTCCAGTGCGCGCGGGCCATCCAGCGCTCTGCTTTGTGGCAGGCCCCGGCGGCGGATGTGCGGGCCAGCTTACCCAGCCCAGGCACCATTTTGCAGGCGCTCACGCAGGCGGCGATCGATGGCGAGGCCTACGACCGCGAACTGCCGGCCCGCCAGCGCGCCACCTTATATTAAAGCTGTAATGCGCATTTGCTATGAAATAAATAGCTGATTGCGCAATGCGCATGAGGGCTGGAGGCCTATTTTATTCATAATCTGCGCTGTGGCCGGCGCCAGGGCTCAAAGGTCAATCACCACCTTGAAGCCGCCCCAGAACATGCGCATGCCGTCAAAAGGCAGCTTTTTCGGGTCCATCATGTCGGCCAGGCGCGGGTCTTTCATCACCTTGGCATTGACGCTGTCCCGGTGTTTGCGCGACTTGTAGACGATCCACGAAAACACCACCACCTCGCTGGCCTTGAGCTGCACGCTTTGCGGGAAGGAGGTGACCTTGCCCGGCTTCACGTCGTCGGCCACACTTTCCGTGTATTGCAGCGCACCGTGTTCGCGCCAGATCTTGCCAGCCTTGCGCGCCATGCGGCGGTAGGCGTCGATGTTTTTCTTCGGAACCGGCAGCACAAAACCATCGATGTAGTGGGCCATGGGAGTTCTCCTTTGCGGGTGGTTGAAAAAACGGGATCAGGGTTCAGGCGTTGACCAGGCACAGGATGTTGCCGTCCGGGTCTTTGCACCACGCCACCTTGCGTTCGCCCGAGACATGGATGTCGCCTTGGCGCGTGGTGTCGGGTAGGTCGTAATGTTCAAAGGCCACACCTTTGTCTTTCAGCGTTGTCACCAGTGTTTCGATGTTGTCGCCCACGGTCCAGGTCGCGGCCGTGGCCTGGTTGCTGCCGGCGTAGGGCGATGGGTAGACCAGGACCGTGCTGCTGCCGCTGCGCAGGGTCAACAGGCCGGGTTCGCCGTCGTCCAGGGGCTGCAAGCCCAGTTGGTCCACATAAAACGTCCGGGCGCGGGCCACGTCCTTGACGGCGATGGTGGCCATGGCGTTGCTGTGGTTCAACATGTCGCTCTCCTTGTGAAAAAACATGTTCTGCGCTGAGTGCGATCACGGCCAGGCCAATTCATTCATACCGGTCTGCGTGTTGGTTCATGCTTCAGCCATGAAGGCGTCGAGCTTGACAAATGTGGCTGTCCATCCGCGCTCGTGGTTGTCGCGTGCGGCCTGATCGAAAAACTGCTCATGCAGAAACGTCAATTCCGTGCCTTCTGCCGTGGGCCGCAAGGCCACGGTGACCCGGGACACCCGTTCGGGTGTGCTTTTCCAGGCCCAGGTAAACACCAGCTTGCGGTGCTTGAGCACCTCCTGGTAGACGCCGCTGACATCGTGGGCTTCGCCGTCCGGCGTCGTGAAGGCGATGTGGTAACGGCCGCCGATACGCACATCCAGGTCGGCCCGCGTGACAGAAGACGGCTCGCCCGGGCCGAACCATTGGGTCAGGGCTTGCGGGGTTGTCCATGCTTGCCAGACTTTTTCGGGCGGGACCGGGTAGGTCCGCTGGAGCCGGAGTGAGGGGCTTTCCTGGAGGGCGCTGCTTGCCATGGTTTGATTTCCTCTTGGTGGTACAGATATCGGCCAAGTGCATCGAGTCTGTCGCGCCAGAACTTCCGGTACAGGGAGAACCACATGACAGCCTCCTGCAAAGCTGGTTCGGAAGGGGGCTGTGCTGTGTGTCAGTGCGGCGAACCAGCCGGTTCAGAACATCGCCTTTAAACTTAACCGTGTGGTTTAGTTTAAAAGCCATGCCGAGTCTTTGTCAAGCGAGGGCGTTAATGGGTGTAACGAGCCGCTTGTGCGGGCTTCACTCTGCGGGAATAATCGCCTGTCCTCACTTCATCAGGAAACCCTGTACATGATCGCTTCTTCTTTCCGCCGGCGCGCCGGTCTGGCCACCGTGCTCGCGGTGACCGGTTTGCTGACACTGCCGGCGCTGGCTCAGGATGCCCACTATCCAGCCAAGCCCATCCGTTTTATCGTGCCTTATCTGCCTGGTGGCACGACCGATCTGGTGGCGCGCTCGGTGGGCCAGCGCGTGGCCGAAAAGCTGGGCCAGCCGGTGATCATCGACAACAAACCGGGCGCCGGCGGCAACATCGGCATGGACGCGGTGGCCAAGGCGGCACCTGACGGCTACACCATTGGTTTTGGCGCCATCTCGACCAATGCGCTGAACCCGCATCTCTACAAGTCCATGGCCTTCGATCCGCGCAAGGACTTCAGCGCCATCAGCCTGCTCGGCCATTCCACCATCGTGTTGGAAGTCAGCCCGGCGCTGCCGGTGAAAACCGTGGCCGAGTTTGTGAGCTATGTGAAACAGAAACCCGGCCTGACCTATGGCACGGCGGGCGCGGGTACCTCCATGCACCTGGCGGCCGCTATGTTCGAACAGATGACACAAACCAGCTTGACCCATGTGCCTTACAAGGGCAGCGGGCCTGGCATCAACGACATGCTGGGCGGCCACCTGCCGGTGATGTTTGACAACCTGCCGGCGTCGCTGCCACACATCAAATCCGGCAAGTTGCGTGCGCTGGCCGTGGCCGGCAAAACCCGTTCGCCCTCGCTGCCGGATGTGCCGACCATGGCCGAGGCCGGTATTGCTGGTTATGACGTGGACCCATGGTTCGGCGTTTTCGGCCCGGCCGGCATGCCGCGCGCCGTGGTGCAGGCCTTGAACGAGGCTTTTGTCGAAGCGCTGGCGCAACCGGCCATCAAGGACAAGCTGATACAAGCCGGCTTTTCGCCGCGCAGCTCCAGCGCCGAAAGCCTGGGCGCGCTGGCGGCCTCGGAGTACGAACGTCTGGGCAAGGTGGCGCGCGCCGCGAAGATGTCGCTGGAGTAAATTCGCTATTTAATTGATAGCTGCTTGCGCATATGATGAAAGGGCTGGAGGCCAATTTCTCTTAAAAAATATGAGAAATCGGCCGCCAGCACCGTGTCAAGCATGGCGGCGTTCCAGCCAGAGTTAGGCCGCTTCCACCAGCAAGCCGGCTGCCCTTTGTACCTCGATGCGGATTTCTTCCATCAGCCGCGCCTTGAGCTCCATAAATACCGGCGTGGTCTTGACCGAATAGTGGCGCGGGTGCTCGATAGGCACCGGCAGGTCACACTTGATGCGGCCCGGGCGCGCACTCATCACCACCACACGGTTGCCCATGAAGATGGCTTCGTCGATGTCGTGGGTGACAAACAGCACGGTCTTGCGTTCGGCCTCCCAGATGCCTTGCAGCAACTCCTGCATCAACTCACGGGTCTGATGGTCCAGCGCGCCGAAAGGCTCGTCCATCAGCAACATGCGCGGGCTGTTGGCCAGGGCCCTGGCCAGCGCCGTGCGTTGTTGCATGCCGCCCGAGAGTTGTTTGGGGAAGTGGTTCTCAAACCCTTTGAGGCCGACCTTGGCAATAAAGGGCTGGGCAATCGCGTGTTGCTCGGCCAGCGGCAGACCTTTTTCACGCAGGCCGAAGCAGACGTTTTCCAGAATGGTCAACCAGGGGAACAGGGTGTAACTCTGGAACACCATGCCGCGGTCGGCACCCGGGCCGGTGACGGGACGGCCGTCCAGCGTGATGCTGCCGGTGGTCGGGATGTCCAGGCCGGCCACCATGCGCAGCAAGGTGCTTTTGCCGCAACCCGAGGGGCCGAGGATGGTGATGAAGTCGTTCTCGGCCACGTTCAGGTCGGTGGCCTGCAAGGCGACGGTGCCGCCCTTGGCGCCCGCGAAGGTTTTGGAGACCTGGGAGATTTGAAGAATGCTCATGAAGTTTTCGGTGTGCTGGCCGTCGCCATGACAGTTATTTGCCGAGCTGTGCCCAGGGGAACAGCTTGCGGTTCAGGGCTTTGAAGGCCATGTCGGTCACCAGCCCGATCACGCCGATGACGATGATGCCGAAAATGATCTGGTCGGTGGCCATCAAGGCCTGGCTGTCGGTGATCATGTGGCCGATGCCGCTGGACGCGCCTATCAGTTCAGCCACGATCACATAAGTCCAGGCCCAGCCCAGCACCATGCGCAGGGTCTCGGCAATCTCGGGCGCGCTGCTGGGCAGCAACACACGCGTGACGATGCCGCGGTCGCCCGCGCCCAGCGTGTAGGCCGCTTCCACCAGATCGCGCCGCGTGTTGCCCACACTCACGGCAAACATCAGCACCAGCTGGAAAAACGAGCCGATAAAAATCACCGCCAGTTTTTGCGCCTCGCCAATGCCGGCCCACAGAATCAGCAGCGGGATGAAGGCCGAGGCCGGCAGGTAACGTGCAAAACTCACAAAGGGTTCAAAAAACGCTTCGATTGGTTTGTAGGCGCCCATCAGCACACCCAGCGGAATAGCCAGCAAGGCGGCCAGGGCAAACCCGCCCAGCACCCGCCAGACCGTCATGCCGATGTCCTTGATGAAGCCCTGGTTGACCAGCAGGTCGTAACCCGATCGCACCATGGTGAGCGGGTCGGCCAGGAAGGTCTTGGAGACCATCCCGCCGAACGTGACCGCGGCCCAGAGTGCAAAAAACAGGACGAAGAAGCTAATCCCCAGCGCGATGCGCGCGCCGGGGTTCACGGGTTGAAGAGGCCGCATTTATTTGAGGAAGCGGGTGTCGGCCAGCTTGCTCATGTCGGGCAAGGCCTTGATGATGCCGGCGCCCATCAGCAGCTCGGCGGCCTCCTTGCTGAAGGCCGCGTGTTCACCAGCGAAGAACTTCTGGTTCGCGCTGCGGTCTTGCCAGCGCAGGTATTTGGCCGAGGCTTCAAACGCTTCGCCGGTCTGCTTCACGTCGGCGCCCATGATCTCGTAACTCTTTTTCGGATCTTTCTGGATCATCTCGACGGCTTCAAAGTAGCTGTCGGCCAGGGCCTTGGCGGCTTTCGGGTTGTCGGCCAGGAACTTGGGGGTACAGCCCACGGTGTCCATGATCATGGGGTAGTCGAGGGTGGTGGCGATGATCTTGCCGGCTTCCGGCTTGGCGCGCACGGCACCCAGGTAAGGCTCGTAAGTCATGGCGGCGTCAATGCCGTCGGTGCCGGCGATCATGGCGTTGGCCGCGGCTTGTGGTTCCAGGTTGACGATTTTCACGTCTTTGGTGCTCAGGCCGTTTTTCTTGAGCATCCAGGCCAGGGTGAAATAAGGCGCGGTGCCGGGTGCGCTGGCGGCCACGGTTTTGCCTTTGAGGTCGCTGATCTTGCTGATGTTGGGTTTGACCACCATGCCATCGGCGCCGTAACTTTTGTCCAGCTGGAAAATCTGCGTGGTGGCCACGCCGTTGGCATTCCAGACGATCCAGGTTTCCACCGTGGTGGCGGCGCATTGCACGTCACCCGAGGCAATCGCCAGGTGGCGGTCTTTTTGCGGGATTTTCTTGATCGACACATCCAGCCCGTTTTTCTTGAAAATGCCGGCTTCCTTGGCCAGGGTCAGCGGTGCAAAACCGGTCCATCCCGACATGGCCAGGGTGACTTTGGTTTCCTGGGCTTGCGCAGAGAGACAGGCGAGGGCGACGAGAGAGAGGGTCAGCAGCTTTTTCATGGGTTCTCCTGGTTTTTAGGGGGTGAAAGGGTTGGTGGCCAAACTGTATGCAGTCTTCATGCCAGCCGCAATGCGTGTAAATCCGGTATTTGCGCATCAAGCGCATGCGCAATGTCGCCGGCCGCCACCAGATGGTGCATGGCTTCCATGTCGCGAGCCAGGCTGCGGTCTTCCATCATGGCGGGGGAGACGATACGGATCAGGCGCAACACACTTTCAAGCGGCGCCGAACTGGTGAGCGGGCGCAAAACTCGATGCCCTGGGCGGCAGCCAGCAGTTCGATGCCGACAATGTGTGCGGTGTTGCGCAACATGGGCTGCAGGCGGCGCGCGGCAAAGGTGGCCATGCTCACATGGTCTTCCTGATTGGCCGAGGTCGGCAGGCTGTCGACACTGGCCGGGTGCGCCAGCGACTTGTTTTCGGAAGCCAGCGCGGCCGCCGTGACATGCACAATCATGAAGCCGGAGTTGAGGCCGGCATCGGGCGTCAAAAAGGGCGGCAGGCGCGACACCACGGTGTCCACCAGCATGGCGATGCGGCGTTCTGTGATGGCGCCGATTTCGGCAATCACCACGGCCAGCGCATCACAGGCCAGCGCGACCGGTTCCGCATGGAAGTTGCCACCGGAGAGCAGGCTGCCTTGCTCGGCGAAAACCAGCGGGTTGTCGGTCACGGCATTGGCCTCGATCACCAGCACCTGCGCGGCATAACGCATCTGGTCCAGGCAGGCGCCCATGACCTGGGGCTGGCAACGCAGGCAATATGGGTCTTGCACGCGGTCGTCGCCTTCGAGGTGCGAGCGGCGAATCTCGCTGCCCAGCATCAGCGAGCGGTAGGCCGCGGCGCAAGCGATCTGCCCAGGCTGGCCGCGCACGGCGTGGATGCGCGGATCAAACGGGCCGTCGCTGCCGCGTGCCGCGTCGAGCGTCAAGGCGCCGGAAATCACGGCGGCTTCAAACAGACGGTCGGTCGCCAGCAAGGCGTCCAGCGCCAGTGCAGTGGAAACCTGGGTGCCGTTGATCAGTGCCAGGCCTTCCTTGGCCGAGAGTTTTAACGGCGCCAGGCCGGCTTGCGTCAGTGCCTCAGCGGCGGGCATGCGCTGGCCCTGGTAAAAGACTTCGCCTTCACCAATCAGCGGCAGACACAAATGGGCTAACGGCGCAAGGTCGCCTGAGGCGCCGACCGAGCCCTGGCAGGGGATGACCGGGCATACGCCCTGGTTGTGCAAGGCCAGCAGGCCGTCAATCACTTCTTCGCGCACGCCGGAATAACCGCGCGCCAGACTGGTCGCCTTGAGCAGCAGGATCAGGTGCACCACCCGTTCAGCCAGCGGCTCACCCACACCCACCGCATGGGAGCGCAGCAGCTTGAGCTGCAACAAGGCCAGGTCTTCCTTGGCGATGCGGGTGTTGGCGAGTTTGCCAAAACCGGTGTTCACGCCGTAGACGGCATCGCCGCCCTCAGCGGCTTGTTTGACCAGAGCGGCACTGGCGCGAATGCCCGCGCGGCAGGCCGGGTCGAGTTGCACCGACACGGGTGTCACGCCGCACAGGCGCCGCAGCTGGGCAAGGCTGAGTTGCCCCGGGATCAGGGTTTCGGATTGGGGCATGGGGTAATAAGGAAAAAGGAAACGGGTGGCTGGGAGCGGCTCAGCCCAGCATCGGCAGGTTCAGGCTGTTGCTTTTGGCGCTGGCTTTGGCGATGTCGTAACCCGCGTCGGCATGGCGCATCACGCCGGTGGCCGGGTCGTTGAACAACACCCGTTCAATACGCTCCGCCGCTTCGGCCGTGCCGTCGCAGACGATGACCACACCCGAATGTTGCGAATAACCCATGCCGACGCCGCCGCCATGGTGCAGGCTGACCCAGGTGGCGCCGCTGGCGGTGTTGAGCAAAGCGTTGAGCAGCGGCCAGTCGCTGACGGCATCGCTGCCGTCTTTCATGGCTTCGGTTTCGCGATTCGGCGAGGCGACCGAGCCGCTGTCGAGGTGGTCGCGCCCGATGACGATGGGGGCTTTCAGTTCGCCGCTTTTGACCATCTCATTGAAGGCCAGGCCGGCCAGGTGGCGCTCGCCCAGACCTATCCAGCAAATACGCGCTGGCAGGCCTTGGTAGCTGATACGTTCTTCGGCCATGTCCAGCCAGCGGTGCAGGTGTTTGTTGTCGGGGAAGAGTTCTTTCATCTTCGCGTCGGTCTTGCGGATGTCCTCCGGGTCGCCGCTCAGGGCCACCCAGCGGAAGGGGCCGACACCGCGGCAGAACAGCGGCCGAATGTAGGCGGGCACAAAGCCGGGGTAGTCAAAGGCGTTGGCCACACCAAAATCCTTGGCGACCTGGCGCAGGTTGTTGCCATAGTCCACGGTCGGGATGCCCATGGCATGAAAGGCCAGCAAGGCTTTCACATGGGTGGCGCAGGATGTGCCGGCGGCCTGTGTCAGCGCCGCATGTTGGGCCGGGTCTTTTTGCGCGGCCTGCCATTGCGCGACGGTCCAGCCGGCTGGCAAATAACCGTTGATGATGTCGTGCGCCGAGGTCTGGTCGGTCACCATGTCGGGACGCAGGCCGCCGGCTGCGGCGCGCCTGGCCAGCTCGGGCACGATTTCGGCCGCGTTGCCGCACAGGGCAATCGACACCGCTTCCTTGCGGCTGGTGTGGTGCTGGATCATCGCCAGCGCTTCATCCAGATCTTTGGCCTGTTTGTCCACGTACTTGGTGCGCAGCCGGAAGTCGATGCGCGACTGCTGGCATTCGATGTTGAGCGAGCAGGCGCCGGCAAAGGTGGCGGCCAGCGGCTGCGCGCCACCCATGCCGCCCAGGCCGGCGGTGAGCACCCAGCGGCCAGACAAATCGCCGTTGAAATGCTGGCGCCCGGCTTCGACAAAGGTCTCGTAGGTGCCCTGCACGATGCCCTGCGTGCCGATGTAGATCCAGCTGCCGGCCGTCATCTGGCCATACATCATCAGGCCTGCGCGATCCAGTTCGTTGAAGTGTTCCCAGGTTGCCCATTTGGGCACCAGGTTGGAGTTGGCGATCAGCACACGCGGTGCGCCGGTATGGGTGCGAAACACGCCCACCGGTTTGCCCGACTGCACCAGCAGGGTTTCGTCGGCCTTGAGTTTGCGCAGCGAATCCAGGATGGCGTCAAACGCCGGCCAGTTGCGCGCGGCCTTGCCGATGCCGCCGTAAACCACCAGTTCGTCGGGGTTCTCGGCCACCTCGGGATCGAGGTTGTTCTGGATCATGCGGTAAGCCGCCTCGATCTGCCAGTTGGCGCAACTCAGGGTGTTGCCGCGGGGCGCGCGCACCGGCCTGGCCTTGCTGTCGAGAAAAGGGGTTTTCGAAAGGTCTGACATGGCAAAACTCCGGCGATGACGGGAAACAGGGGAAAACAAACACTGTCCGGTAAATCGTAGTTGTCTATACAACTTGTGTCAACTGGGGTAATCTATGGCTTATGCCAACACCTTTAATGCCTGCGTATGAGCAGGTCAAGGCCTTCATCAAGACACGTATCAGCGCCGGCACCTGGAAGCCGGGCGACCCGGTGCCCAGTGAGGCGGTGCTGGCGGTGCAGTTCGGCATCAGCCGCATGACGGTCAACCGCGCCCTGCGCGAACTGGCTGCCGAGGGCCTAGTGACGCGGGTGCAGGGATCGGGCACACGGGTGGCCGAGTTGCACCGTATTTCTTCCCGGCTCACAATCCGGGACATCCATGAAGAGGTGGCCGAGCGCGGCCATTTACACACCACCCGGGTTTTGCAGGTCGTGGCCGAAAAGGCCAGCGTCGATCTGGCCAAAACCATGGGTTTGCGCACGGGTGCGCGGGTTTTTCACACCTTGCTGGTGCATATGGAAAACGGCGTGCCCATCCAGTACGAGGACCGCTACGTGAACCCGGCCGCCGCGCCGGATTTTCTCGACACCGACTTTACCCAGACCACACCTACCCACCATCTGCTGGTGCATGCGCCTTTGACCGAAGCCAGTTATTCCATCGAGGCTTGCTTGCCGACGGCCCAGGAGGCCAAACAACTGGGCATCAAACGCAACGAACCCTGCCTGGCCATGATGCGTCGCACCGTCAGCGGCGCCCATGTGGCCAGCGTGGCCCGGCTGGTTTATCCTGGCACGCGTTACAGCTTTGCAGGACAATTCCAGGCATGAGCCGACTGGCCGTTCCCGAGGCAAAACCAGGCGCTCACAGAGCGGAGCTTATCCCATGACTTGGCAAATGATTCCCCTGGAAGATGTGGTGCCCGCGCCCTGGCGCAATGGCGGCGGTGTCACGCGTGAACTGCTGGCCTGGCCGACCCCGCAGGACTGGGACTGGCGGATTTCGGTGGCCGAAGTGGACAAGAGCGGCCCGTTTTCGCATTTCGACGGCGTACAGCGCTGGTTTGCGGTGCTGGGTGGCGCGGGGGTCAGCCTGGCGCTGGACGGGCAGGCACACCTGCTCACGGCGCAAAGTGATCCGCTGTGTTTTGACGGCGCCTTGCCCTGTGGCTGCGAGTTGCTGGACGGACCCACCGAGGACTTCAATTTGATGTTGCGCAAGGGGCGGGCCAGTGCCCGCATGGTGCGTGTGCTGGGCGTGCTGGACACCCAGGTGGTCCCCGGCACCCGTGTCGCGGTCTATGCCTGGGACGAGCCGGTGGCCGTGCAGGTGGACACAAGTTTTGCCACCGTGCCGCCGCACACCCTGGCTTGGCGGGTGATGCTTGAAGGCGCTTCTGTACGCCTTGAAGCGCCGACCGCTCTCTGGATGGAAATTCGATGACATTACAAATCTGGCGCCATTGCCGCATTGCCACCCTGCAGCCGGACCACGCTGCGCCTTATGGCCTGATCGAAGACGCGGCGCTGGCCGTCGAAGCCGGGCAGGTGGCCTGGGTCGGTCCGCGCAGCGAGTTGCCGGGCGAGCTGACAGTTCGCTGTACACGTGAACACGACGCCGGCGGCGCAATGATCACGCCGGGCCTGATCGATTGCCACACCCACCTGGTGTACGGCGGTGACCGCGCGCAGGAGTTCGAGCTGCGGCTCCAGGGCGCGAGTTACGAAGACATTGCCCGGGCCGGCGGCGGCATTGCTTCCACGGTCAAGGCCACACGTGCGGCGTCGGAGGCAGAGCTGCAGGCGCAGAGCCTGAAACGGCTGCAAGCCCTGGTGGCCGAGGGGGTCACCACCATCGAAATCAAGTCCGGCTACGGCCTGGCGCTGGAACATGAGCGCAAAACCCTGAGGGTGGCCCGTGCGCTGGGCCGTGCGCAGCCGGTGGATGTACGCACGACCTTTCTTGGTGCCCACGCCGTGCCGCCCGAGTTTGCCGGTCGCACCGATGCCTACCTGGATGAGGTGTTACGCATGTTGCCGGCGTTACATGCGGAAGGCCTGGTTGACGCGGTGGACGCCTTTTGTGAACGTATTGCCTTCAGCACGGCGCAGACCGAACGTGTGTTCGACACGGCGCGCCAACTCGGGCTACCGGTCAAGCTGCATGCCGAACAACTCAGCGACAGCGGCGGCGCGCAACTCGCGGCGCGTTACGGCGCGCTCAGTTGCGATCACCTGGAGTGGCTGAGCGAAGCGGGTGCGGCTGCGATGGCGGCTGCAGGCAGTGTGGCCGTGTTATTGCCCGGTGCGTTTTACTTTTTGCGTGAAACCCGGGTACCGCCTATAGAATTGTTGCGTGCGCAGCAGGTGGCCATGGCGATTTCTACCGACTGCAATCCCGGCAGCTCGCCGTGTACCTCTTTGCTCTTGATGCTCAACATGGCCTGTACCTTGTTCCGGCTCACGCCTGAAGAAGCCCTGGCCGGTGTGACCCGTCATGCGGCGCGCGCGCTGGGTCTGCCAGATCGTGGTGTGTTGGCCAGGGGCCAGCGTGCCGACTTTGTGTTGTGGGATGTGTCCCATCCCGCCCAATTGAGTTATGCCCTGGGTGCGAATCCGCGTCTCCAAACAATTTTTAATGGTGAACCTGTATGAGTTTTAAATTGGAGCAAGGCAGCGTGCCTTTGCTGGTTAGCATGCCGCACACCGGCACCGAAATTCCGCCCGACTTGCGCGGCGACTACACGGCGCGTGCGCTGGACGTCGAAGACACCGACTGGCATTTGCATCGGCTGTATGACTTTTTGTCGGCGCTCGGCGCCAGCGTGCTCAGGCCGACCTATTCACGGTATGTCATCGACCTGAACCGTCCACCCGACGACGCACCGATGTACCCCGGAGCGTCCAACACCGAGTTGTGCCCAACACGGTTTTTCAACGGTGATGCGTTGTACCAGGAAGGCAAGGCCCCTGAACCTGCCGAGCGCCTGCGCCGTCGCGAAACCTATTGGCAGCCTTATCACACGGCCTTGGCCAATGAGCTGGCACGCCTCAAGGAAAAACATGGTTTTGTGCTGCTCTGGGACGCACACAGCATCCGCTCCGAAATCCCCTGGCTGTTCGATGGCCGCCTGCCAGACCTGAACATTGGCACGGCCGACGGCGCGGCCGCTGATCCTTCCATCGCCGAAGCCGCGGCCGCCGCCTGTGCTGGCGCGGAGGGCGTGAGCAGCATCGTCAATGGCCGCTTCAAGGGCGGCTACATCACGCGCCGTTATGGTCAGCCGGCGCAGCATGTGCACGCGATCCAGCTGGAGAAATGCCAGAGCCTGTACATGCAGGAAGTCGCGCCGTTTGCCTATGACGAGGCGAAGGCGAAAAAGATCCAGCCGGTGCTCAAGGCCATGGTGGAAGGCAGCCTGGCTGCGGCCCGCAAGCTGTATGGCCAGTGAGGTCAAGCATTTCCTCGCACCCCAGGCCTGGGTCAATGGGGCCTGGGCGCAGGAGGTGTTGCTGAGTATTGCGGCAGATGGTCACTGGACACATGTCGAGCCCCAGGCCAGTGCCGAGTTGCAACGCGGGGCAGAACGTCTGGGTGGGCCGGTCTTGCCGGGCTTGGTCAATGCCCACAGCCACGCCTTCCAGCGCGCGATCGCCGGATTGACCGAACGCGCCAGCGGCAGCGATGACGATTTCTGGAGCTGGCGCGATCGCATGTACAGCGCCGCGCTGCGTATCACACCGGAGCAGCTGGAAGCCGTGGCGGCGCTGCTTTACGCCGAGCTGCTGCAAGCCGGTTACACCCAGGTCTGCGAATTCCATTACCTGCATAACCACACCGATGGCCAGCCTTATGCCGACCCGCTGGCCATGTCGCTGGCACTGGTACGTGCGGCGCAGCGTGTGGGCATGGGCCTGACCCTGCTGCCCACGCTGTATATGCGTTCGGGTTTTGGCGCCAAGGGCCTGCGCGAGGACCAGCGACGTTTTGCCTCCACCCCGGACTCGGTGTTGCGCCTGGCCGAAGGGGTGCGAGGCCAAAGCACCGGCCATATCAATACCGGCCTGGCTTTGCATTCACTGCGTGCGGTGGACGAGGCGGCGCTGCACGAAGTCGCGGCCGCGGCCAGGGCGCGGGGCATGGCGGTCCATATCCACATCGCCGAGCAGATGCAGGAAGTCCAAGACTGCCTCACGGCGCATGGCGCGCGGCCTATCGAATGGTTGCTGCAACACGCGCAGGTCGATGCGCGCTGGAACCTGGTCCATGCCACGCAGGCCAGCGCGGTCGAGCTACAGGGTGTGCAGCGCAGTGGCGCGGCGGTTGTGATTTGCCCAAGCACCGAAGCCAATCTGGGTGACGGTGTGTTTGACCTGCCGACCTATGCGGCGGCCGGCGGCCGCTGGTCCATTGGTTCCGACAGCCACGTCACACGCAATTGGCAGGAAGAACTTCGCCTGCTCGAATACTCCCAGCGCCTGACCTTGCGTCAGCGCAACATCGCGGCGCGAACCTTGGGCGGGCCTAGCAGTGCCGGATCGTTGTTTAACGCCGCGCTGGCCGGCGGCTCCGCGGCGACGTCCTTGCCGCTGGGCGGCATCCGGCCCGGCGAGCGTGCCGACTTTTCGGTAATCGATAGGTCATCACCGGCCTTGCTAGGCATTCCGGCCGAGCATCTGCTGGACGCGCTGGTGTTCTCCAGTCCCGACGCGCGTTTCCGCGAGGTGTTTGTAGCCGGGAAACCTGTGGTCAGCGGTGGGCAGGCGGCCGGGTGGCCGCGTCTGGCTCAAGACTTCTCGCAGGCCATGAATACCTTGTGGGCCTGAGCAGCGTCATCGACGCTGGCGCCACACCGGCTGGCCTGTGTTTCTTTGAGCCTAGGTTTCTTCCAAAACGCGCAAGCGGCTGCGCAGCGTTTCCAGCTCTTCAAGCAGTTGTAGCGCCAGTGCGGCACCGGCCAGGTTCACCCCCAGGTCTTCCTGCAGGCGCAGCGCGACAAGCGCGCGTTGCATGTGCAGGCCGGTGAAACGCCAGTATTCGGGCGTTGGGCCGCTGGGCACTATCAGGCCTTCATCGACCAGTTCAATGACCACGTTGGCTTGCGTCGCGCAGGCGCGGCACAGATCGGCCAGGGTGAGTTCGGTCTGGTCTTCCAGAACAAACCCGATGAGTTGAGGGATGGCGGTGTGGGATGTCATGGCTGGCCTTCCAGTTGGGCGCGCGGGTTGAAGGTCTTGAATGCCGTGGCCATACCCTGGTAAGCATTTTTTGCGGCATCGGTGTCGGCTGGCGGCAGCGTGAGCTGCAACACGTAATAAAAATCACCGGGCGTCTTGCCGGGCAGGCCGCGTCCCTTGAGCCGTAGTTTGCGACCGGTGGCCGAGCCGGCGGGGATTTTGACCTCGACCCGGCCGGTCGGCGTGGGCGCTTCAACTTCGGCCCCCAGTGCGGCCTCCCAGGGTGCTACGGGCAGGTCCATGTAAACATCGTGGCCCTCGGTCCGGTAAAGCTGGTGCGGCAAAAACGCCACGTCCAGGTAGAGGTCGCCGGGGCTGCCCTGGCCCACGCCGGGTGCGCCCTGTCCGGCCAGTCGTATGTGCTGACCGGCGCGTATGCCTTTGGGAATCACAAACTCGATGCTGCGGTCCTGCATCTGGACGCGCCCGTCGCTGCTTTCCTGCGGCGTGCGCAACTGCAAGGTACGGGTGGCGCCGTTGTAGGAGTCTTCGATGCTGATTTGTATCTTCGCGTGTTGGTCCTGGCCATGCATGTCGAACATGTCCTGGCTGTGCCCGCCATGCCTGCTGCCGCCCATGCCGCGAAACAGTGACTCAAAAAATTCGCTGTGATCGGCACCTTGAGCGCTGAACTGGCCTTCGCGAAAACCGCGGCTCCGGCTGCTGGAGGCGTGGCTGCCGGCCCATTCAGGCGGTGGCCGGAAGTCCTGTCCGGCCTGGTAGTTGGCGCCCAACTGGTCGTATGCCGCGCGTTTGTCGGGATCGCTAAGCACCTCATAGGCCTCAGAGACTTCCTTGAAGCGCGCCTCGGCGTTTTTTTCCTGGCTGACGTCGGGGTGGAACTTGCGCGCCAGCTTGCGGTAGGCGCGCTTGATGTCCTCCGGTGTTGCATCACGCGTGACGCCGACGGTTTCGTAGTAGTCCTTGAATTCCATGAAAACCTTTCAGAAGGAATGCACCACCGTACCGGAAAATTCGCGTGCCGACTGTAGGAATATTCCATCAATGCAGCCCCCTGCACGCGGCCGCCACTTGTCGCGTATGGATGATGCTGCGTCAGCTGTCCCTTGAATTTTCATCCTTTGTCAGCCTTTGGGCGCTGCCGTTTAATCTCTGGCAAGGCGCTGAGTCCGGCCTTTGCGTAACACCAATATTTCAACAGGAGACGTCATGCAGGGTGGTACAGGTTTATTACTGGTTTTGCTGGCCGCGATCGTGCTGATCGTGGTGCTGATCGTCAAGGTTCGGGTGCATGCTTTCCTGGCCTTGATGGCAGCCTGTTTTGTGGTCGGCCTAGGCTCGGGCATGCCGCTCGCCGACATCGCCGGGTCTTTGGAGAAAGGCGTGGGCGGCACGCTGGGTTTTCTGGCGGCCATCATTGGCCTGGGCAGCATCCTTGGAAAAATGCTGGAGGAGTCCGGCGGGGCCGAACGTATTGCCCAGACCTTGCTGAACACGCTGGGCAAGCAGCGCGCCTCCTGGGTCATGATGCTGGTCGGCTTTATCGCCGGGATTCCGGTGTTTTTCGAGGTCGGTTTCGTCCTGCTGATTCCGCTGATCTATGTGGTGGCCAAGGACACCCGCCTGAACATGCTGTACCTGGGTGTGCCGCTGGCCATTTCGCTGATGACGGTGCATTGCATGTTGCCGCCGCACCCCGCTGCGATGGCGATCACCGGCATGCTGGGCGCCGATGTGGGCAAGGTGATTCTGTACGGCCTGATCGTCGGCCTGCCGACGGCCGTGATTGCCGGGCCGCTGTGGATCAAACTGGCCTGCAAGAGCGAAGCGCCGGCCACACAAGACGCCTTCCTGGAAGAACGTTGCGAAACCCGCGCCAGCAAGGATTTGCCCGGTTTCGGCCTGACGCTGTTCACCATTTTGCTGCCGCTGTTGCTGATGGTCGGCAAGACCCTGGGTGTGATGGGTCTGAGCAAAGGCTCGGCGGCCTACGAGCTGGTGAGCTTTCTGGGCAACCCGCTGACGGCGCTGGTTATTGCCGTGGTGTTTGCCTACTGGTCGCTGGGTTTGCGCCGTGGCCTGCGCATGCCCGATCTGCTCAAGTTGACCGATAAATCCTTCCCGCCGCTGGCCAGCATTTTGCTGATCATTGGTGCGGGCGGTGCCTTCAACGGCATTCTGATCGACAGCGGCATAGGCAAGGTGCTGGCCGACTCGCTGGCACAGCTGAACATGAACCCCATCGTGCTGGCCTGGCTGGTCGCCGGCTTGATGCACTTCGCGGTGGGTTCCGCCACCGTGGCCATGATCAGTGCCGCCGGCATGGTGCTGCCGGTGCTGAATACCCACCCGGAGCAGAGCCGGGAAATCATGGTGATTGCCATAGGCGCGGGCGCCATCGGCTGGACCCACGTGACCGACTCCGCCTTCTGGGTGGTGAAGGAATACCTGGGCGCATCGCTGGCCGACGCGTTGAAGAAATTCACGGCCGGCACGGTGCTGGCCTCGCTGGTCGCCCTGGGGCTGACCTTGCTACTGGCGCAGTTTGTCTGAGCCCTGACCGATAACAACGATATCAAGCGAAACCCATCAAGGAGTTGAAGATGATGATTTTGGGAAAAACCTTGGAAGACTGGACCACCAGCCACCCTTTGATCCGCGATCTGGTGGCGTTGAAGGAAACCAGCTGGTTCAACCCGGCCACCGCCCCCACGGCGGAGGCGCTGGGCGACGTGGGCCTGACCGCCGCTGACGTGGCCGACGCCAGCGCCCGCCTGGTGCGTTTTGCGCCCTACATCATGCGGGCGTTCCCCGAGACGGCGGCCAGTAGCGGCATCATCGAATCCGGCATCCGGCCCCTGCCTGCCCTGCAAGCACTGTTGAGCCAGCGTTACGGCCTGGTGACTGGCGGCGGCGCCTTGTGGCTCAAGACCGACAGCCACCTGCCGATTTCCGGTTCCATCAAGGCCCGGGGCGGCATTTACGAAGTGCTCAAACACGCGGAAGACCTGGCACTGGCCGGTGGCCTGCTGCAAACCGGCGATGACTACGCCCAGCTGGACAGCGACAAGGCGCGCGCCTTTTTTGGCCAGTACAAGATTGCCGTCGGCTCCACCGGCAACCTGGGGCTGTCGATAGGCATCATGAGCGCGCGCCTGGGTTTTCAGGCCACGGTGCACATGTCGGCCGACGCGCGCCAGTGGAAGAAAGACAAGTTACGTTCACACGGCGTCACCGTGGTCGAGTACGCCTCCGACTACAGCGTGGCCGTGGCCGAGGGTCGCAAGCAGGCCGAATCCGACCCCAGTTGCCACTTTGTCGACGATGAAAATTCCACCAGCCTCTTTCTGGGTTACGCGGTGGCGGCGGAGCGGCTGAAAGGCCAACTGGCCACGGCCCATATCACGGTGGACGCCGAACACCCGCTGTTTGTCTACCTGCCTTGCGGCGTGGGCGGCGGCCCCGGCGGTGTGGCTTTCGGGCTCAAGCTGGCCTTTGGCGATGCCGTGCACTGCATCTTTGCCGAACCCACCCACTCGCCGTGCATGCTGCTGGGTGTCTACACCGGGCAGCACGATGCCGTGTCGGTGCAGGACTTCGGCATAGACAACATCACCGCCGCCGACGGTCTGGCCGTGGGCCGCGCTTCTGGCTTTGTCGGCCGTGCCATGCAACGTCTGCTGGACGGTTATTACACCGTCAGCGACGAGGAGTTGTATCGGCTGCTGGCGCTGATGGAGCGCAGCGAAGGCCTGCGCCTGGAGCCGTCGGCGCTGGCAGGCGTGCCGGGCATGGCCCGGGTGTTGGGCGAGCAGCAGGGTTATCGCGCCCGCGCCGGCCTGAGCGCCGAGCGCCTGGCCCGGGCCACCCATCTGGTGTGGGGCACAGGCGGCGGCATGGTGCCGCCGGCCGAGATGGAGGCCTATCTGGCCAAGGGCCGCCAGTTGCTGCAAGACTGAAGCCTTGAGGCGGGAGTCAACCGCCCGTCCCGCTGCCATGTTTTAAAAATTTGGTACAAAGCGGGACGGGCGGTTTGTCGTTCGAGGGAACCTATTGCCATGCTGAATCTTCCTCCCCGCATCGCCTCGCGGCTCAACAGCAGCCAGTTTTCAAATCTCTACACCTTTCTGGTGGCAGCCCGTCACCTCAGCTTTGCGGGTGCCGCCGACGAACTGTGCCTGACCCCCAGTGCGGTCAGCCACCGCATTGGCCGGCTGGAGCGCGCCCTGTCCATTCGCCTGTTCCAGCGCCTGACGCGCCAGGTTTGCCTGACCGAGGAGGGCGAGCGCATTTTTGGCATCTTGCAGCACGCGGTGGGCGAGTTGTCCGAGGCGCTGCAGCCCAACTCGCAAGCCGAAATTGCCGGCACCATTGCGCTGTACGCACGGCCATCGGTCGCGCAATGCTGGCTGGTGCCCAGGCTGGCGGACTTCGCCGAACGCTACCCCTTGGTCGCGCTGGATATCCGGGTGGGCAATGACAACGCCGACTTTCGCACCCGCAATATCGACCTCGCCCTGTATTACGCCAATGGTGACTTTCCCGGCCTGGTCAGCCACAAGCTGATGGAGGAAAAAATGGCGCCGGTCTGCAGCCCCGAATACGCCCGCCGCCACGGCCTGCTGGATCATCCGGAGCATCTTCGCGATTGCACCCTGCTGCACGATGCGCTGGCCTGGGACAACGCCGCCAGCGATGCCGAATGGATGTTATGGGCCAGACAGCACGGCACGCTGGCGCAGCTGCCCGGGCGCGGCATCACCTTCGACCGCTCCGATCTGTGCGTGGTGGCCGCGATGAACCACGCCGGTATCGCGATAGGCCGCCAGCAACTGGTGCAAAAACGCATAGACCGCGGCGAGCTGATTCTGCCTTTTGGCGGCTTCACCCAGTCGGGCCACTACGATTACTACCTGGTTCACCCGCCGCACGACCCCGTGCCCAGGCGGCTGCAGGTCCTCATGGACTGGCTGCACGAATGTGCTGCCCCCTCATCGCCGGCGAGTAGTGTCGAGCCGTTATTGGTTTGAGCTGGTTTTGCCCGCAGGGCGGCTGTGGCGGCCGCAAGCGCCGTGGATCGACGGTTGAATGTTAAGTTTGAAGGAAAATCGGCCTGTAGCCCATGATTGACGGATGTGGATAGCTCCTGATTTGATAGTGAGCTGAGACGCATCGGGCGCTATCCATGCCCGCCGGTTTCCAGCGTCTGTATGCGGCCTGCGCCTGACCAGGTGACACAGTGCCGGGACGGGCGTTGTGCATCGGCTGCGTGGCGCCCGCCGGCCCTATCATCGCCGGATGACCTCCAGCACCCACAGCCGTCCTGCCGACGCCAGCCTCGCCGCTCTTTTTGAGGTCCAGTACCGCGCCAGCCGCGCCCAGATCGAGGTGCCGCTGGCCTTGCGCCGTGACCGGCTGCTGCGTATGCGGGCCTTGCTAGATAAAAATGGTGCGGCGCTGGCCCAGGCCGTACAGGCCGATTTCGGCGTGCGCTCGCCGCAGCTGACCGAGATTGCTGATCTGTTTGTGTTGCGCACCTTGCTGTCGCACACACTCAAGGCGCTCCCCAAATGGATGAAGCCGGTCAAGGTCAGCACACCGCTGTACCTGCAACCTTCGTATGCTTACCTGCAGCGCCAGCCGCTGGGTGTGGTCGGTGTGGTCTCGCCATGGAATTACCCGGTGCAACTGTCGCTGGGGCCGGTGATCACCGCACTGGCGGCGGGCAACAGTGTGATGCTCAAGCCCAGCGAGCTGACACCAAAAACATCTGCCTTGCTGGCCGAGTTGATTGGCCAAGCCTTTGCCGAGGATGAGATTTGTGTGGTGTTGGGTGATGGCCAGCTTGCCGCAGAATTCTGCAGCCTGCCGTTTGACCATCTGTTTTTTACCGGCTCCACCGCCGTGGGCCGCATTGTGGCCAAGGCGGCTGCGGCCAACTTGACGCCAACCACGCTGGAGCTGGGCGGCAAGTCGCCTTGCATCATTGATGCGTCGTGCGACCTGGACCGGGCCGCCATCAAGATCGCCCATGGCAAGCTGCTCAATGCCGGCCAGACCTGCATCGCGCCCGACTATGTGTTGCTGCCCAGGGGCCGCGAGGCCGCATTCGGCGAGGCCTTTGCAAAAGCGGTCGCCAAACTTTTCCCCACCATTGCCGGCAACCCGGATTACGCCGCCATCATCAGCCCGCGCCACCACGAACGCCTGCAGGCATTGCTGGCGCAGGCCGAAGGTGAGGGCGCACGTTTGCAGGTGCTGAACCCGGGTGCCGCAGCTGGAGCACCCGCCTCAAGGCAAATGGCGCCGGTGCTGGTGTTTGGTGCGGCGGTCGATTCCAAACTGCTGAACGAAGAAATCTTCGGCCCCATCCTGCCCGTGCTGCCTTACGACTCGCTGGACGATGCCATCGCGTACATCAACGCCAGGCCGCGGCCGCTCGCGCTCTACTGGTTTGGCACCGACACCGCATCGCGCGACGCCGTGCTGGCACGCACCGTGAGCGGCGGCGTGACGGTGAACGACACGCTGATGCACATCGCCCACGAAAACCTGCCCTTTGGCGGCGTCGGCGAAAGCGGCTGGGGCAGCTACCACGGCGAAGCCGGCTTCCTGCGCCTGACCCAGCAAAAGCCGGTGCTGGTGTCGTCGAAGTGGGCGCGCGGTGATTTGTTTTATCCGCCGTATGGCAAACGGTTTGACCAGGTGATGGGATTGCTGAAGCGTTGGTTGTAGGACGTAGGCCTGGAATTATTGCTATTCTTTTAATAGCTTGCTGCGCCCGCATATAGGGGCAATGGCTAGAGTGCAGGTGATGAATTCGCTACCTGCTCTGATCAAAAACGCGAATGGATTGCAAGGGTTGTTGAGGGGCTTCATGGAGTTTATAACTGGATGAATTTGCAGAATGTGATCCTAAAACTCAGCATGCAAGCCATTTTCAAGAATATTTAATGTCCAGATTAAGTTGCAGCCACAGTTTTTGCGGCATGCATTACGTTAGCCATTACAAATGAGAAATTCGAAAGTCCGTACTATGAAATCACGACTACTCCACGTCGCCTTGTTCTTGCTGGTAGCCCTCGGCGGCTGCGGTGAAACAGCCGATCCCAAAACGATTTCTGAAATTAGTCACTCAATACTTAACGTTAAGCAAGACGATGAGAGAGGGAAGAAGGTCGTTACCATTTCGATAAAGCAAGGTTCCGTATTTTCTGGTGGCAACACGACCAAGGATGTTCTCGAAGGGCTAATGGCTCATTTTCAAGCAACACAATTTGATGAAGTCAAAATCATCATGGTAGAAACTTTGATGGATAAATACGGGAAAGAATTTCCTGAGCCAATACTGGAACTAACCTATTCCCGCGAGGAACTCGCCAAGGTCAATTTCGAGAATCTTGTTGGTTGGCACATTCTGAATCTCTCGCAGCCTAAGCGCATTGGCAATCTGTCGGTGCATGTATTGCAGCAAGAATGTGCAGAAGAAGGTAATGCCAAGTACGCAGCAGAATTCTGCGAGAAGGCGTTGCGGTAAGGGGCCCCTGAGCTTGGGCGTTGGAGGTCTTACGATGGAAGCAACTACATTTCTCAATATTCTCGGAGCATCGGTGGGCTTCATTTCTGCTGCCTTCTTTGCTCTTGGCTCAGTGACACTTACCGCCAAAGATATTTACAGCACGGTGGTCGTTCGCCACACGATTAACGAGCACTGGTACAAGGCGGTATCAAATCAGCGTGCTGAATATTTGGCCGGTTCAGCGCTCCTGTTCTTGGCCTTCCTGATCCAGCTTATCGCAAACTTGGTTCCGAAAGGTGCCTCATATTCATTTCTCAATTCGCCAGTCTGTGCGTGGTTGTCGTTGGGTTTATTGGTTCTGCTACTACTGATGGCCGCGATCCTATTCCGTCGCCTAGCTGCGGCCTCATGCAGCCGTAAGGTGCGTGACATGTGGGAGCAAAAAATCGCTTCTTACGGGCAAAAAAATGCAAATTAAATTTTGGGCTACGACCTCTAGCCTCTCGTATGTGGACTCCCCCACAAGCGCAAGAAACTGACCTATAGACTAACCATGGAAAACTACCCCAAAGACATCTACACCGAACCCGAGCCGGACGTTGATACGCTGGCCAATCTGGGGCCGCTCACCGGAATGGCAGGCATCTGGACCGGCACGCGCGGTCTTGACGTCAACCCCAAGCCGGATGGCCCTGAAAAGCAGGCTTTCATCGAACATGTGGAGTTGCAGCCCATCGATGCTCAGACCAATGGGCCGCAACTGTTCTACGGCTTGCGCTACCACACGCGGATCGTCAAGCCTGATGATGTCGAGACATTTCACGACCAGGTTGGCTACTGGCTGTGGGAGCCGGCGACGGGCAATGTGCTGCAGACGCTGTCGATACCGCGTGGGCAAACGGCGATGGCTGTCGGTCACGCGGCAGCTGATGCGAAAACGTTTCGCCTCCAGGCGGTGCGGGGATCCCTGACGAATGGGATCGTGTCCAATCCGTTTCTGGAGCACGCATTCAGAACGGAGAGCTACACCATCACGGTCACTATCAACCCTGATGGAAGCTGGTCCTACGAGCAGGACACGGTATTGATCATCCCGGGGCAGGCGGAACCGTTTCACCATACGGATCGCAATACGCTGCGCAAGATTGGCGAGCCTACGCCCAACCCCACGGCACAGGCCGCAGCAAGAAAGCCTGGGATATCCCGAGCGCGATAGGCAAGCCCGACCTGCTGCGGCGGGCTTTGCCAGCCTGTGCAGACATCCGTGGCCTGGCGCCCATAGTTAGGCGTCATGGACTACATTTCTTATTCAGCCAAGAATGTTTCCGGAATTGAGCGTTGCAGAGGAAGAGAATCCACTCTGCTTCTCTTAATGCAAGTATTTGACAGGCCCACTTCCAAGGTTGACCATGCAACACAGATACCACTTTAAACATCTTGACCACCATTACGAGGTCACGGGCGAGTACCGGCAACTCCCTGCCCATCTGGACGGGAAGTTCCTGGTCAAGATGCTCCCGCCCGGCGGGGTCATCCGGCAAGCTGCACCCGCTGTCGCTGGCAGCGATTCGGAAGCTGGCGAAAAGACGTTTGTCGCCAACAATGAACACCACCTGGTGCAGCAACTGGGGCGTGCCTATCCCGGCCTGAGTGGCTTCAAAGGGGTGTGATCAATGGCGTTCCCCATTGATTTCAAAAGCGCGGTTTAGTCGCTCGCTTGAGCCGACGGGTTCCGGCGGCGCGTTTTAGTCACTCATTTCATTCTGCGCCTTGCGCTTTGCGGTTAGCACCGGGCGGATATTTCTGGTCAGTCCAGGACAAGTGTTCGCCGCGTTCGATCTTTTCGAGTTCACGCCCGGTGGGCGCCAGAGTCACGCGATTTCTCCCGGGCGGTGCGTGAGTGGGCTTGAGTTGCTATTTATTTGATAGCTTGTTACGCCCGTGGATTAATGGCTAGAGCCCTATTTTTTGTGAAAATAACTCGGCGATTGCCCCATGGCGGCCTTGAACATGGCTGAAAACGCGCTGTCGCTGGCATAACCGCTGGCGGCGGCCACCTGGCTGACCGGTGTGCCGCGTGCCAGCAGGGGCAGGGCGTGGGCCAGGATGGCTTGCTGGCGCCACTGCTGATAGCTGATGCCCAACTCGTCGCGGAATAAGCGCGCCATGGTGCGTTCGCTGGCGCCTGTGTCGGCGGCCCATTCGGCCAGGGTGGCACGTTCGGATGGCGCGCGCAGCACGGCTTCGCACAAGGCGCGCAGACGTTTGTCGCCTTGCTGGGCATGTGGCAGCGGCACCCCCAGCGGCTGGGTGTCGGCGACTGTGATTTCGTCGAGCAGCAGGGCGCTGAGCAGGGCTTCGCGTGTGGGGCTCAGGCCAGGGCTGTCTAGTGCGTGAACCATTTCACGCAGCAACGGCGACACCACGATCACGCGGCAGCCTTGCCAGCCGGCGGGGGTGGCATCGGCGTGGATGTACAGCGTTCTGAACTCGGCCGCCTCCAGCACGTTGATGGCATGTAAGGCGCCGGGCGCGACCCAGACCGCGCGTGAAGGCGGCACGATGTAGGTCACTTCGTCGGGTGTGGCCGCCGTCACCTGCACGATGCCGCTGGCGCAATAGGCCAGTTGCGCCCAGGCGTGGCGGTGCGGTTCGAAGTGGGTGTCGGCCGGCATGCTGCGCGCCCGCACACGCACAGGCCGCTCGCGGCTGGGCGTGAAGGCGTCTATGCCGTCCACCGAGAGCAAGGGCGGGCGGGCTTTGGCGGGGTCGAGGTGGCGGGGCATGGATTGGCTGGATTTCGCTAAACCCTGTCTTTTTGTCGCATACAGGAATCCTGGGCCGATATTACGATAGCCGCATGAGCATCACAAGCACCGCCCCCACACCTCCTTTCAATGCCGTCTCCCTGCGCCAGGATGCCGGCGTCATCGGCCTGGTCGGCCTGGCCCACCTGATCAGCCACTTCAGCCAGTTGCTGCTGGCGCCGCTGTTCCCCTGGCTCAAGGACGAGTTCAATGTGAGTTACGCGCAGCTGGGCTTTTTGATGACGATTTTTTTCGTCGTGTCATGTGCGGTGCAGGCTTTGTCGGGGTTTGTGGTGGACCGCTTCGGCCCGCGTCCGATCCTGTTGGCCGGTCTGAGTCTGCTGGGTATCGCGGCTTTTGGGTATTCCATCAGCACCAGCTACTGGATGATGGCCGGTTTTGCGGTGCTGGCCGGCATTGGCAACGGCGTGTTTCATCCGGTGGACTACACCCTGATCAACCGCAAGGTCAGCGCGCCGCGCCTGGGCCATGCCTACAGCGTGCACGGCATCACCGGCAGCCTGGGCTGGGCGCTGGCACCGGCACTGGTGGTGACACTGACCTTTGCCTACTCCTGGCGCGTGGCGCTGGCGGCGGCGGGTACGCTGGCCTTTGTGGTGCTGGCCGTGTTGCTGCTGAATCGCGACAAGCTGAGCCTGACGGTGGCGGCCCCGGTCAAGGGTGCACCGGCGGTTGACAGCTCCTTGAGCTTTTTGCGGATTCCCGCGGTGTGGATGTGTTTTGCGTTTTTCTTCTGGTACGCGATTGTGTTGAGTGTGGTGCAGGCCTTTGCGCCTGAGGCCGCGCGCCAGTTGCACGACGTGCCCGTGGCGCTGGTGGCCATGTGCCTGACGATTTACATGGTGTGCAGCGCGGCCGGCATGGTGATGGGCGGCTTTCTGGCCGCGAACCCGGCGCGTTGTGAACGTATTGTGGGCGGCGGCTTCGGCGTGGCGGCCCTGATTGCGCTGGTGCTGGCGCTTGGCAGCTTTTCAGCTTGGGTGGTGCCCGTGCTGTTTGGTTTGATGGGTTTTTCGTCCGGCATTGCCGGGCCCTCGCGCGACTTGCTGGTCAAACGCTCCACACCTGAAAATGCCTCGGGCCGGGTGTATGGCGTGGTGTATGCAGGTCTGGACATCGGCCAGGCCGTGTCACCCTTGATTTTTGGCGTGATGATGGACCACCACATGTACCGCGGTGTTTTGCTGGGCCTGGCGCTGATGCTGGGTGTGCTGATTGCCAGCGCGTTTAATGTGCGGCGTGTGCGGCGCACGCCGCTGGCCATGGCTTGAAATTTCTAGCGAAAAGGCTGGCTTAAAAATACGGAGCCGGCCAGGCCGAAACGCCAGGGCTGGTCCACCGCTTTTGAAATCCCGATACGCGGCCCGCTGATGACGCGGCTGGTGCTGCGAGCCGGCAACAGCTCAAACGGCGGCAGCGTGATCGGCAGACCGCTGTGCGCCAGGGTGATACCCAGCGCCTGACCGACACGTCCCGGCCCGGCACACAATAGTCGCAGTTCTTCCAGCCCGCGCCGCTCGCGCATCCTGTCCAGCCCGGCCAGCGGCTCCAGCGCGCGTATCAACACGCCGGCGCCATGGCCTTCCTCGCGGCAGACCAGGTTCAGGCACCAGTGGATGCCGTAGGAGCGGTAGACATAAGCATGGGCGGGGGGCCCGAACATGGCTGCGTTGCGCGGCGTGCGGCCCGAAAAACTGTGCGAGGCCGGGTCGTCCTGGTCGTAGGCTTCGGTCTCGACAATCCGTCCGCCCACGCCGTCCAGCAGCAAGGTTGCGCCTATCAGGTGGCGCGCCAACTCCGCGGAGGGGCGTAAAAAATCGAGGGCGGTGGGCACGTTAGGTGGTGCCAGGCGGGCTCAGTCTGGCGAGGGTTTGCGTCGCTTTTCATTGTGCAGCACGTACAGGCCCGAACCTATCAACAGGGCGATGCCGCTCCAGGCCAGTGCATTCGGCACGTCGCCCCACACGCTGTAGCCCAGCAGCAGCGCAAACAGCAGCCCGCTGTAACGGAACGGCGCCACCAGCGTCATCTCGCCGTGCCGCATGCTGTTGATGATCAGGTAATAACCGCCGGTCAAAAAGACCGAAGCCAGCGCAAGCAGGGCAAACTCAAACAGGCCAAAAGGCTGCCAGCCCTGAAAGAGGGACAACACGCCGGAGACCACGGTGACGGCCACGGCGGTAGCCAGGGTGATCAGAATCGATGGAATGCCGGCGTGGATGCGGCGTGTCATCAAATCGCGAGCAGCGTGAAACAACGTTCCCAGCAGGCACACCAGCGCGTAATAGTTGAAGCCCTCGGCGCGCGGCTGGATCACCAGCAAGACCCCCAGGAAACCCGCAGCCACGGCCAGCCAGCGCGCGCCGTGCACCCGCTCGCCGAGAAAAAACACGGCAAACACCGTCATGAACAGGGGCGCCGCCAGGTTGATGGCGGTGGCGTTGCCAATCGGCAAATGAAACAGCGAGCCGAGGTAAAGCATGGTGGCAATGGCGTCCACCACGGCGCGGCAGGCGACCCAGCCGCGTGTGGCTTCGGCCAGGCGGGTCGTGGCGCCCAGTGCATGGGCCACCACCAGCACCAGCAGGACAGACATGGCACCGCGCACAAAAATCAGCTGCGCGCTGGGCATGCTTTGGCTGGCAAATTTCACGAGGGCGTCATTGCTGACAAAACAGGCCATGGCGCCGACCATGGAGAGAATGCCGCGGCGGTTCGCGGCGGCTGTGGCAGCAGTGAGCAGGCTCATGGCGCGGCGGCCAGGCCGCAAGTTTTGATTCGTCCGGACCCAGCCATGCGGCTTCCTTGAAAAAAATGAAAGGCCTGTTTATACCGCGCTGCAGTGCCCCGTGTAGCGGATGGACAAGGCGGCAGGAGGGAAGTGTGGCCCTGCATCAGCGCCCGGCCAGGAATTGCGTCATGCCTTGCAACTCGTCATCAAGCGCCGCGCGAAAGGCCGCATCGCGCGGTTTGGCATCGGCATAACCGAAGTTCGCTTGCAGTCCGCCCACCGCGTTCGTCACATTGGCCCAGCCGATCACGCGTTCGTGCCACAACAGGGGCAAGGCGTAGTAGCCGAACTGCCGTTTGGGCGCCGGCGTATAGGCTTCGAACTTGTAGGTCCAGCCCCACAGCAGCGCAAAGCGGCGCCTGTCCCAGACCAGCGGATCAAAGGGTGCGAGCAGACGCACCGCGGTATCGGGCGCATGTTTTCGCGAGGCCGGGTTTTCATCGGCGGGCCAATACCAGGTGCTGCCATCAATGCGGCAGTTCGCCAGCTCTTCACGTGCCAGTTTGAGGGCCGCCTGCGTTTGCGTAGCCAGATGCGGCGCGCCGTAACCCAGCAGGCGTACGAGGTAAGTCAGGCTCGCCGCCGGCAGCGGCGCGTATTTTCGCACCACCAATTCAATCAGCGCCGCGGCACGCTGCGCGCGAGCGGCGGCGCTGTCATCGGCGGGTATATGGGCGACTGTTTCGTAGAGACGTGTGCCGCTCTGACGCAGCGCCACGCGCAGCAGGCCGCGGTAATGCAGGCCATCGAGCAGGCGTGTACTTGCGTTGCTGGAGCCGCCCCAGTAGTTCTTGACGCTGCCGTGCGCAAAGTGTTGCTCCACCTCGCGTGGATGCACCCTGCCGCGCTCGCGGACAAAGGCCAGCACGTCCTCGGCCTGGCGCCGCGTGGCTGCATCCCAGGCGCGTCTGGCTTGCCGCGGATGCATCAGCGCCAGATGTTCGCGCGGCAGAAAGCCGTAGTTGACGAGGCAATCTTCCTCGATCGCCAGCTTGGTGTAGCGGCTTTCCAGATCGCCAGCGCGGTAGTCCTTGACGCGGTGGCGCAAGGTGAGGTCTTGTGCACGCGCCGGCGCGCGTATCGGATCGGCCTGCACGAAGCCCAGCCGCCGGATCGCGCGCAGCAGGGTCGTGGGCGGGAAAAGTGTGCGCGCCACGGCGTAGCGGCGCAGGTCGTCAAGGGTTGGGTCAGCCATGCGGTGAATTTCAGCACATTCGACTGCAATCCGCTGAAGCTGGCCCGGTCAAACTGCGCTGCGGTGCCGTGCTATGCAGACGTCCAGCGTTTCTGCGCCGGGACGTTGCCACCAGTCGAGTGTCGAGAAGATTTCAACCTCGCTGAAGCCGGCAAAACCTGCGTCTTCCACCCAGCCGCGAATTTTCTTGAGCTCCACCACACCATCACCCATCATGCCGCGGTCAGAAAGCAGGTCGCGCGTCGGCGTGAGCCAGTCGCACACGTGGTAGGCCAGCAGCCGCTCCTTGCCTGCGCGGGCGATCTGCTGCTGCAACTTGGGGTCCCACCAGACGTGGTAGATGTCGAGCGCCACGCCCAGCATGCCGCTTTTGCCGACGTCGAGTTCGTCGCAGATGTCGAGGGCATGTTCCAGCGTGTTGATGCAGGCGCGGTCGGCCGCCTGCATGGGGTGCAGCGGTTCTATGGCCAGCGGCATGCCGACTTCACGTGCGTAGTCGAGCGAGGCGGCGATGCCGTCACGCACCTCGTTGCGGGCACGCGCCAGGTCCGTATAGGCCGCCTTGCCTTCCAGTGCGCCCGGCAGGGCGCCGACGACCAGCACCACGCAAGGTGCGTTCAGCGTTTTGGCTTCATCGATGGCCCGGCGGTTGTCGTCCAGCGCGGCTTTCAAACCGGCCGCATCGGCCGCGGGGAAAAAGCCGCCGCGGCAGTAGCCGGAGAGGGCGATGTCGTGGGCCTTCAACTGCTTGGCCACCTTGTCGAGTCCAACCGCCGCCACCTGATCACGCCAGGGGCTGATGGCGCGTATGCCGCGTTCGGCGCACTGGTCGATGATGCGGTCCAGCGGCACCTCGGTGCCTCCTTGCTTGCGCACGGTGGCGGTGTTGATGGACAGCCAGTTGTGGTCTTGGGAAAAGTCACGCATGAGTTTGTTTCAGTGGAGTCAGTGGGAAAAAGTAGGGAAGACGCTCACGGCACGGCCTTGCGCCGGCGCAGCTCACGGATGATGGCGGCGTTGTCGAGCTCGCCGTCGCCGGCATCCACGGCGGCCTGCATCAGCGCGGCGTGGGCCTGCGACAGCGGCAGCGATTGCCCGGACGCGGCGGCCGTGGCCATCATCAGCTTCACGTCCTTGAGGTGCTGGCGGATGCGGGACTGCGGTGCAAAGTCGCCGTCCACCATCATCTGGCCCTTGGCTTGCGCTGCGCCGGAGGTAGCGGGGCTGGACAGCACCAGCGCGAGGAATTGCGCCGGGGCAATGCCCATGTTTTCTGCAAAGACCATGCCCTCGGCCAGCACCGCGCGGTTCAGGCCCAGCACCAGGTTGGTGGCGAGCTTGGCTCTGGCGCCCATGCCGGCGCCGCCCACGTGGATGCGCTTGCCGGCAATAGCGGCCAGCACGGGTTCGCATTCTGTGATCGCCCGGGACGCGCCGCCTAGCAGCAGGGTCGCTTCGCCTGCGGCAATCTGCTGGCTGGAGCCCGAGAGCGGCGCTTCGATGAAATCAATGCCCCGTTCTTGGAGACGGGCGGCCAGGGCCTGGAGCGCATCGGGCGTGCCCGTGGAGCAGTCGATGATGTGGCGCACGCCGGGGACCGACAGCAAGCCGCCTGGCCCTTCCACCACGCTGAGCACATCGTCGGTGTTGAAGACCGCCAGCACCACGCAGGAAGCTGCGGCTGCGACCTCGGTCAAGGTGGCGACGGGGCATCCTCCCTGGCCTGCCAGCGCCGTGCGGGCTTCTTCACGCAGGTCAAAACCCGTGACTGCAAAGCCGGAAGCGATCAGGCGCTGCGCGAGCGCCGTGCCGACCAGGCCGAGGCCGACGATACCGATGGACGTAGCTGGGTGAGACATGTGTTCACGCCGCGAGCGACGCGCCTCCGCAGATCTGGATGTCCTGGCCGGTGATGGCCGCAGCGTCGGCCGACAGCAGGAAAGTGACCAGCGCGGCGATTTCACGGGGCTGGATCAGCCGGCCCAGAGGCGGCAGCTTGGGCGGAACGCTCGTGCGCGCCGGGTCGGCGAGCATGGCCGTCTCGGTGGCCGCCGGAGACACCACATTGACGGTAACCCCAGAAGCCACGGTTTCGGCGGCCCAGCTGCGGGCCAGCGCCACCAGCGCCGCCTTGGTCGCCGCATATTGGCTGCGGCCGGCCATGCCGCGTGCGACGCGGCTGCCGATCAGCACCACGCGGCCCGCGCCTGCCTGCGCCATGGCCGGAACGACCTGGTTGGCGATACGCGTGACGGCGTCTACGTGCAAGCGCCACATCAGCGTCGAATCCTCGCTTGACAGTGTGCCAAGCGGGCCCACACGCAGCACACCGGCGGCATGGATCAGTGCCTGCACAGGGCCGGCCGAGCGCACGGCGTGTTCCGTGGCTGCGGCGTCGCACAGGTCGACTTCGGTGGACGAGAACGCCGGATGCACCAGCCGTGCTGGCGCCAGGTCCAGGCCGACCACATCCCAGCCCTGGTCGAGCAGGCCTTGCGCGATGGCCAGGCCTATGCCCGAACTGCTGCCCGTGACAAGGGCGCGTCTGACGCCCTCAGGGGCCATGGCAGCGTGTTTCATTCGACGCGGATCTTGCCGTCCGTGATGATCTTCTGCGAACGCGCCATGTCGGCACTCTGGAATTTCGCGAAGTCGTCGGGCGTGCCGGGTGTCAGTACCAGGCCTTGCTGGATAAGTTTTTCCCGCATGTCGGTGGCGAGCGCCTTGTTGGTTTCTGCGTTGAGTTTTTGCGTGATCTCGGCCGGCAGTTTGGCCGGCGCCCACAAACCGTACCAGCTGTAGAACTCATAGCCGGGAATCGTCTCGGCCACCGTCGGTACGTCGGGCAGGTTGGGCGCGCGCTTGTCGCCGGTGATGGCCACGACGCGCAGCATGCCGCTCTTGTGGTACTGCAGCGAGCCGAGGATGGGGTCGATGAAGCCGTCGATCTGCCCGCCTATCAGGTCCTGGAAAGCCGGCGCCGTGCCTTTGTAGGGTATGACGGTGTATTCGATGCCGCCGGCGCGTTTGAGCAGTTCGGTGGACAGGTGGCCGGCCGAGCCGATGGAGCCGGTCGCGAAGGTCAGCTTGCCAGGGTTGGCCTTGCCATAGGCAATCAGCGATTTGACGTCGGTGATGGGCAGGTTTTTGTTGATGGCGATGGACAGCGGTGCTTTGGCGACCAGCGCGATCGGTGTGAAATCCTTGACCACGCCGTAGGGCACGGACTTCATGGTCATGGGCGCCGATGTGAAGGTCGAGGCGTTGAACAGCAGGGTGTAGCCGTCAGCGTGAGCCTGGGCCACTGCCGCAGCGCCAATGGTGCCGTTGCCGCCCGGGCGGTTCTCGACCACAAAGGGCTGGCCCAGCTGCTCACCGAGCTTTTGCGCCAGTTGCCGGCCCACGGCGTCCAGCGTGCCGCCGGGCGGGAAGGGAATGATGAGCTTGACCGGTCGGCTCGGGTAAGCCTGCGCCGCAGCGCCGAAAGCCGCGGCTGCGAGGCCGGCGGCCATGCAGGCCTTGAGGAAAATGCGCATCTTCATAACTTGTCTCCTGTTAATTTGCTTATTGAACTGACGTTACTCTGCGGAAAATTCTTCAAGGTGCTTGACCGAAAGGCGTTGCCGGCCGCGACACGCAGTGAGCCGGCAACGGGGAGACCATCACTCGACGCCGTGCAGCGCCAGCAGCGTTTTCATGCGATGCACGGCCAGCTCGGGTTGCTCCAGCAGATTCGCCGCATCGGCCAGGCGGAACAGCTCGGCGAAGTGTTGCAGCGAACGGGTGCTTTGCTGGCCGCCCACCATGGTGAAGTGGCTTTGGTGGCCGTTGAGCCAGGCCATGAAGACCACGCCGGTTTTGTAAAAACGGGTGGGCGCGGCAAAAATGTGGCGCGACAGCGGCACGGTGGGGCCGAGGATGGCGTGGAATTTCTCCACATTGCCCAGCGCCAGCTCCCCCAAAGCGGCACTGGCGGCCGGGGCGATCGCGTCGAAGATGCCGAGCAGGGCGTCGCTCTGGCCGTGCATGGCTTGTTCGCCAAAACCGTCGCCGGCGATCAGCTCGGCGTAGTTGAAATCGTCACCGGTGTACATACGCACGCCGGCAGGCAGGCGGCGGCGCATGGCGATTTCCTTGTCCTTGTCGAGCAGGGAAATCTTGATGCCGTCGACCTTGTCCGGATGGGCGTTGATGATGCCCAGCGCCGTGTCCATGGCTTGTTCAACGTTGTTGCTGCCCCAGTAACCGGCGAGTGCCGGGTCGAACATCTCGCCCAGCCAGTGCAAGACCACGGGTTGTTGGGCCTGGCTCAGGATGCGGTCATACACCCGTTCGTAATCGGCAGGCGATTTGGCGACGCGGGCCAGCGCACGGCTGGCCATGACGATGAGTTTGCCGCCGAGCTTTTCAATCGCGGCCATTTGTTCTTCGTAGCCGGCGATGACTTCATCGACGGTTTTGACGTTGTCCAGCACCAGGTGGTCGGTGCCGCAACCGGACGCGACCAGCGCGCCCGGCAGGTCTTTGGCGGCATCCAGCGAGCGGCGAATCAGCTCCAGCGAGGTCGGCCAGTCCAGGCCCATACCGCGCTGGGCGGTGTCCATGGCTTCGGCCACACCCAGGCCCAGCGACCAGAGGTGGCGGCGATAGCCAATGGTCGCGTCCCAGTCGACAGCGCAATGGACCCAGGGGTCCACCGCGGCCAGCGGGTTGGCCACCACATGGGCGGCCGAGTAGGCGATGCGGTTGAATTTGGTGCCCTTGGCGGGCCGTACCGGTGTGGTGCCGCGCAGCGTGTAAGGCTGCAGGCTGCCCGCGGCAAGGGGCAGGGTGAGTGTCAAGGGCATGAAATCTACCTTTTTATGTATCAAATATGCCTGCAGCCCATATACCACGGGCGCAGGAAGCTATTAAACCTGTAGCGGAGGAACGTCCACCCAGCGGCGCTCTTTCCAGCTCTCGAGTGCGGCTTCGACCAGTTGCACGCCTTTGGCGCCTTCGGGCAGGGTCCACTTGTAGGGCTCGTTTTCGACGACGTGGCGGATGAAGTGTTCCCACTGGATCTTGAAGCCGTTGTCGTAGGTTTGCGAGTCCGGAATCTCCTGCCACTGGTCCATGAAGTTGATGGTCTGCTTTTCGTCGGGGTTCCAGATCGGACGTGGTGTGGACACGCGCGACTGGGCGCGGCAGGAAGACAGGCCGGCGACGGCCGAGCCGTGGGTGCCATCCACGTGGAAGGTGACCAGGTCATCGCGGCGCACGCGGGTGGCCCAGGACATGTTCATCTGCGCAATCACGGGCTCGCCGTTGTGGCCAATCAGTTCAGCGGTGGCATAGGCCGCGTCGTCGGCGGTGGCCTTGTAGGGCTTGCCGGCTTCATCCCAGCGTTCGGGGATGTGGGTCGCGCCAATGCAGGAGACCGACTTGACTTCGCCGAACAGGTTGTCCAGCACGTAGCGCCAGTGGCACATCATGTCCAGGATCATGCCGCCGCCGTCTTCCTTGCGGTAGTTCCACGAGGGGCGCTGGGTGGGCTGCAGGTCGCCTTCAAACACCCAGTAGCCGAATTCCAGGCGCACCGACAGCATGGTGCCGAAGAAACCGGCGCGGCGCAGCATGTCGAGTTTGCGCAGACCGGGCAAAAAGAGTTTGTCCTGCACGGCGCCGTGTTTCAGGCCGGACTTTTCAGCAAGGCGGGCAATCTCGACGGCTTCGTTGAGGTTGGTGGCAATCGGTTTTTCGCAGTAGACATGTTTGCCGGCGCGAATCGCTTTGGCCAGCAGGGTCGGGCGCATCTGTGTGGTGCCGGCGTCGAAGAACACGGTGTCGTCCGGGTTGGCCAACGCCTTGTCGAGGTCGGTGCCCCAGCGTTCGATGTTCCAGGCCTTGGCCAGGGCTTCCATCTTCTCGGCGTTGCGGCCGATCAGGATGGGGTCGGGCATGACCTTGTCGCCGTTGGACAGCGTGACGCCGCCTTGTTTGCGGATCGCGACGATGGAGCGGATCAGATGCTGGTTCATGCCCATGCGTCCGGTGACGCCGTGCATGATGAGTCCTAGTCGTTGGGTGGCCATGAGAGAGGTCCTTGTGAGTGAGTGAAGAATGCGGCGGCCGCGCCTGAGCCAAATGCGTCCAGGCACGGGGCCTGGATCACTCGGCCCGGGCGCTAACCGGGCGGGAAAAAATTACTGGGGGGCGGGGGAGAGACCGGCGGCTTTGACCAGCTTGGCATTGCTGACGATCTCGTCCTTGATGTAGGCATCAAACTGCGCCGGCTTCATGGTCCAGGCGTCGGCGCCCAGCTTGGCAAAACGTTCCTTGACTTCGGGCGAAGCCAGGGCCTTGAGCACTTCGTCGTGCAGGCGGTTGACGATGTCGCGCGGCGTTTTGGCGGGCGCCATCATGCCGATCCAGAAGTTGAACTCGGAGCCGGGCACGCCGGACTCGGCCGTGGTTGGCACGTCGGGCAGGGCGCTGGCGCGTTTGGGCGAACCCACGGCCAAAGCCAGCAACTGGCCTTCCTTGATCTGGCCGATCACCGGGGCGATGGGCGAGAAGTAATAGTCGACACGGCCCGACAACACCTCGGTCACGGCTTCGGCGGAGCCCTTGAATGGGATGTTGGTGGCCTGGATATTGGCCGCCAGCTTGAATTTTTCAGCGTTCAGGTGGGTGGCACTGCCCTGGCCGGCCGAAGCGTAATTCAGCGCGCCGGGTTTGGCCTTGGCGGTGGCCAGCAGGTCTTTCAGCGTCTTGATGTTTTTGGTCGGCGAGATCACCAGCACGTTGGGGGTGGAGGAGATCGGTGTCACGCCGGCAAAGTCGCCCACGGTGTCGAAAGGCAGCTTGGCAAAGGTCGAGGGGCTGACCGTGTGCGAGGAGGAGTGAATCATGATGGTGTAGCCGTCCGGCGCGGCCGTGGCCACGGCCTGCTGGCCGATGGTGCCGCTGGCGCCGCCGCGGTTGTCGATCACCAGCGTCTGGCCCATGCTGGCACCCATCTTGTCGGCGATGGCGCGGGCAATGATGTCGGTGGTGCTGCCGGCGGCAAAAGGCACGACCACGCGGATCGGCTTGCTCGGGTAGGCGGCCTGGGCGCTGGCAAGCAGCGGCGACAGGGCCGCCAGGCAGGTGAGGGAGGCCAAGGCGGCGCGGCGTGTCAAGTTCATGTTGTCTCCTGGAGGGGCAATGAAGGGGCGGCACCTGCTGGTCAAGCGGCCGGCAGGATGATGCAAACCGGAGTTTACGTCTAATTCACCATTGAGTGAATTATGAATTGTAAAAACAAGGCCCTTGCCGCGTCAATTCCCGCTCTGGATCAGTTTCTAAGTACATACCCTAGGATGACATCGCACATGTGCGACAGGCGTTCATGGTGGGCTTTGGGGGTCATCAGGTCACGTCCGAAAATCGCCGACAAGGTGTGGTTGTTGGAGAGGTAAAAGTAGGCCATGCCGGCGATCGAGACATAGAGCTGGATCGGGTCTATGCCGCCGCGAAACAGGCCTTCGCTGCGCCCGCGTTCGAGAATTTCCGCCAGCGTCTGGATCAACGGCGAGTTCATGTCGCGCACCCGGCCGGACATCGCCAGGTGCCGGCCCTGGTGCAGGTTTTCACTGTTGAGCAGCGTCAAAAACTCGGGGTGGGCCAGGTAATATTCCCAGGTGAACTGGGTCAGCCGCTGGATCGCCTGGGCCGGCGGCATGTCGCGCAGGTGCAACTGGGTTTCGGCCTCGCGGATGTCGGCGTAGGCGTTCTCCAGCACGGCCAGAAATAACTCGTCCTTGCTGGTGAAGTAGTAATAAATCAGGCGCTTGTTGACGTCGGCGCGTTCGGCGATCCGGTCCACACGTGCACCGCCCAGGCCGTGTTGTGCAAATTCATCTCGGGCGGCCAGCAGGATCGCGAGTTGGGAGCGGTCGGCATCGCGTGAGCGAGGCTCTGTGGGTTTGGCTTTGGCGCTTGGCATGGGCTTAATTTAACTGTTTGGTGAATTAATGCAAGATCAGCATCGACAGGTCGCGCGAGGCGGCATGCCCGATCGCGGCATTGGATGACAGCGACTGTAACAAGCCCGTGCCATCATGAAGCAGGCATCGGCCACCCGCGTTGTTGCCATTTCAAGGAGACGGCCATGCATGATTCGACCACGCCCAAAGACGGAGACTTCGCGACTTGGGTGGACGAAAAGGCCGAGGCGCTCAAGTTTGAGCTCGGCGAAAAATTTCCGGTGCCGCCAACCGAGCTGCATTCTCCTTCGGTGCATGTGGAGACAGGCAGGCAAAAGCTCGAGGAAGTGTTGCTTGAGCATGAGCAGCCGACGCCCGAGTTTCTGGAGGAGCTTGATGCTCTGCAAAACGCGCCGCCGCTGAGCGACGAAGAACTGGCCAAACAGGCGCTGGCCGCCGGCGGAGACGACGGCGACAACAAGACCCCCGAGTAAAAGAGCCCCCACGGTCGCTCACTTCGTGTAGCTCCCTGCCCCCCGAGGGGGCCGCTACGCCTGCGGGCTGGCAAAGCCAGTCCCGCGGCCCCTGCTGGTGTGGAAAGACCATCCATGTCGGGCGCTGCGTCTGTCCCTGTTCCCGCGGCACAATATCAAGATGACTCAACAACTTGCCGGCCATCTTCTTGTTCAATGCCTTGTGGCCCAGGGCGTCACCCATGTCTTCGGTGTTCCGGGGGAGAGCTACCTGGCGGTGCTCGACGGCTTTCATGCCTACCACGACAAAATCAGTTTTATCACCAACCGGCAAGAAGGCGGCGCCGCCTTCATGGCCGAAGCGCATGGCAAGCTGACCGGTCGGCCCGGCATCTGTTTTGTGACACGCGGGCCGGGCGCCACCAATGCCTCCATCGGCGTGCACACCGCTTTTCAGGATTCCACGCCCATGATTCTGTTTGTCGGCGACGTGGCCAGCGACACGCGCGACCGCGAGGCTTTCCAGGAGGTGGACTACAGCAGCTTCTTCGGTCCCAGTACCAAAGGCATGGCCAAACGGGTGGAGCGTATCGACGATGCGCGGCGTATTCCCGAATACGTGGCCCGGGCTTTTGCCACGGCCATGAACGGCCGACCCGGCCCGGTGGTGCTGGTGCTGCCGGAAGACATGTTGACGCAAATGGTGGACATCGCGCCGTTGCCGCGTGTGGAGGCGGTGCAAGCCTGGAGCGACCCCGGCTCGCTGCGCCAGTTGCGCGAGATGTTGCTGCAATCACAGCGCCCGCTGGTGATTGCCGGCGGCGGCGGCTGGACGCCGCAGGCAGCGCAGGCCTTGCAGCGTTTTGCCGAAAACTGGTCGCTGCCGGTGGGCAATGCCTTCCGCTTCCAGGACACTTTTGACAACCACCACCCGCTGTACGCCGGCGACGTGGGCATAGGCCTGAACCCCAAGCTGGCCGCGCGTATCAAGCAGGCCGACCTGATTCTGGCCATCGGTCCGCGCCTGGGCGAAATGACGACCGGCGGCTACACCTTGATAGAAGCGCCGCGTCCCCGGCAAAAGCTGGTGCACATCCACGCCAGCGCCGAAGAACTCAACCGCGTCTTCCAGGCCGATTTGGCGATCAACGCCACCATGAACGCGGCGGCGCGTTCGCTGGAGGTCTTGACGGCACCGGTGTCCGTGGCCTGGGAGGCATGGACGGCCTCCGCCAACCAGGACTACCTGGCCAATCTGGACCCGGCCAATGCCGGTGTGGTGCTGCCGGGCAACATCGACATGCCGGCCATCGTCGCCAGCTTGCAAAAGTTGTTGCCGGTCGATGCCGTGTTGACCAATGGCGCCGGCAACTTTGCAAGCTGGGTGCACCGCTTTTTCAAACACCACGGCCTGGTCAAGGGCTTGAAGACCCAGCTGGCACCCACCGTGGGCGCCATGGGTTATGGCGTGCCGGCCGGGATTGCCGCCGCCATCACCACCGGCCGGACGGCGTTCACGATTGCCGGCGACGGCGACTTTTTGATGAACAGCCAGGAACTGGCCACCGCCGTGCAACATGGCGCAAAAAGCATCATCCTGCTGCTCAACAACGGCATGTACGGCACCATCCGTATGCACCAGGAGCGCGAATACCCGCGTCATGTCAGCGGCTCGAATCTGCAGAATCCGGACTTCTGCGCGCTGGCGCGGGCTTATGGCTACACCGCCACACGTATCACACGCACCGAGGAGTTTGAAGCGGTCATGCGCCAGGCGCTGAAGGGCAAGGAAGGGGCGCTGATCGAGATCATGCTGGACCCGGAGGTCATCAGCACACGCGGCACTTTGTCGGCCATCACGCAGACGGCGTTGAATCGGTCGCTATCAAGTTGATAGCTGCTTGCGCCCGTAGGGTCTGGGCTAGAGGCATTATTTCCTTAAGAAAATGACAAAAGGCCGGTTCTGCCGGCCTTTTGTCATAAACCGGGCCATCCCATGACCCGGAGTTCAAAAACGCTTATTCCTTGATGTCCACGCCGTAGAAGTTGTGGCGGCCAAAGGGGCTGTTTTTGTAGTCGATCACGTTTTTGCGCACCGGCTTGAGCTGCACCGCGTGGGCAATCGTGAACCAGGGCGCCTGTTCCTTGAAGATGACTTGCGCCTGCTGATACAGCTTGGTGCGTTCGGCCTGGCTGGTGACGGTTTTGGCTTTGAGCACCAGGTCTTCATAAGGCTGGTAGCAGAACTTGGCAACGTTGCTGCCGCTGGCCGACTGCGCCGAGGCGCAACCCAGCAGGGTGTACATGAAGTTGTCCGGGTCGCCGTTGTCGCCGGTCCAGCCCAGCATGCCCATCTGGTGTTCACCGGCCTGCAGGCGTTTGCGGTACTCGCCCCATTCAAAACTCTTGATCTCGGCCTTGACGCCGACCTTGACCAGGTCGGCCTGCATCAGCTCGGCAATCCGTTTGGCGTTCGGGTTGTAGGGGCGTTGCACCGGCATGGCCCACAGGTCGGTGCTGAAGCCGTTGGGGTAACCGGCCTCGGCCAGCAGCTTCTTGGCGGCCTCGGGGTTGTAGGCGTCGTCCTTGACCGCGTCGTTGTACGACCACATGGTCGGCGGGATCGGGTTTTTGGCGGCGATGCCGGTGCCCAGGTAAACGCCGTCCACGATGGCTTTTTTGTTGATGGCCATGTTGATGGCCTTGCGCACACGCACGTCGTCAAACGGTTTTTTGGTCGTGTTGTAGGCCAGGTAACCGACGTTCAGGCCGGGCTGCTCCAGCACCTGGATGTTGGGGTCCTTGCGGATGGCCTCGAGGTCGGCCGGGTTCGGGTATGGCATGACATGGCACTCGCCTTTTTGCAACTTGGCCCAGCGCACCGAGGCATCCGTCGTGATCGAATACACGAGATCGTCGATCTTGGCCTTGCCGGCCCAGTATTGCGGGAAGGCCTTGTAACGAATGACGGCGTCTTTCTGGTACTGCACCAGGTAGAAGGGGCCGGTGCCGACCGGGTCCTGGTCGATTTTTTCCGGCGTGCCGGCTTTCAGCATGGCGTCGGCGTATTCCTTGGACTGGACCGCCGCATACGGCATGGCCAGGTTGGCCAGGAAAGGCGCCTCTGGTTTTTCCAGGGTGATCTTGACGGTGTAGTCGTTGACTTTTTCCACCGCCTTGAGCAGCTTGGGCATGCCCATGTCGCTGAAGTAGGAGTGGTTGGGGCTGGTCACCTTGAAGAAAGGGTTGTCTTCCTTCCACTGGCGCTCGAACATGAACAACACATCGTCGGCATTGAAGTCGCGTGTGGGTTTGAAGCTTTTGCTGCTGCCATGCCATTTCACGCCCTTGCGCAGATGGAAGGTGTATTCCTTGCCATCGGCGGAAATGTCCCACTTCTCGGCCAGGCCCGGCATCACCTTGGTGCCGCCGCGCTCGAACTCGACGATGCGGTTGTAAATCGGCTCGTTGGCATCAAAGGATGTGCCCGTGGTGTTGACGCCGGGGTAGAAGTTTTCCGGGCTGCCTTCCGAGCAGAACACCAGTGTTTTGGCCGCCACGGGGGACAGCGCCAGCAGCGCGGGCAAGGCCAGGGTGCAGAACAAGGCACGTTGGAGCGGGCGCAGTTTTCCTTGGCCGAGGCTGGCAGTGGGTTGGGTCTGACTCATTTGACGAACTCCCTTTGGCGGTTGAATGCTGCAAAGCAGCGGGCTGGCGGCCAGTGGCTGCACCGATGTGCGGCGCGGGTCACGACCATGAAAAGCGTGGCGTATCCATGCTGGGTCAGCACGGCGACAGCTCACGCAACGAGGAACTTTTCCGCATGATGGCAAGCTACCTGCCGCTTGGCAAGTTCGCGCAGTTCCGGCCTTTCGGCGCGGCAACGGTCGGTCACATGCGGGCAGCGGGTGGAGAAAATGCAGCCGGTAGGCGGGCTGAGCGGTGAAGGCAATTCGCCCTTGAGCACAATGCGCTGCCGCACGGCGCTGCTGCCGGCCAGGCCCGGTGTGGACGCCAGCAAGGCTTGGGTATAGGGGTGCAGGGGTTTTTCAAACAGGGTGGTTTTGTCGCCGTGCTCCACCGTGTGGCCCAGGTACATCACCAGCACGTCATGGGCGATGTGGCCCACCACACCCAGGTCGTGCGAGATGAACAAATAGGCCAGGCCCAGTGTCTGCTGCAGGTCGGCCAGCAGATTCAGCACCTGGGCCTGGATAGACACATCCAGCGCCGACACCGGTTCGTCGGCCACTACCAGGGCGGGGCGCAACATCAGGGCTCGCGCGATGGCGATACGCTGGCGCTGTCCGCCTGAAAACATGTGGGGATAACGGTCGTAGTGTTCGGGCCGCAGGCCCACCCGGGCGAGCATGGCGCGGGCCTGGGCGGCCCGTTCGGCCGCCGGCAAACGGGTGTTGATCTCCAGCGGTGCTTCCAGAATGGCGCCTATCTTTTTGCGCGGATTGAGCGAACCAAAGGGGTTTTGAAACACCAGTTGCACGGCCTGGCGCAGGCCTTTGCGCTCTTGCTGCGGCGCATGGATGGCATCCACACCCTGGATGAACAACTGGCCGGCGCTGGGCGTTTCAATCAGGGCCACCATGCGGGCCAGGGTGGACTTGCCGCAGCCGGATTCGCCCACCACCGCCAGGGTCTTGCCTGCCTGGAGTTCAAAAGACACACCCCCCACGGCCTGCAGGTGGTCGGGTGCGCGAAAAAAACCGCGGCGTATCTCGTAGACCCGCTGGAGATTGCGGGCCTGGACCACAGGCGGCGCGACGGGGGCGGTGCTCATGCTTCGGCCCTGGCCAGCGGCGTATCGCGCAAGATGGCGGCTTCGCGGCCGGGGTCGCCCAGCGGGTAGTGGCAGCGCACCTTGCCGCCCACGGGTGTGCCGGCTTCCCAGGCGCGCAGCAGCGGGCGTTCCTTGCATGTGTGTTCGGTGGCGTAGGCGCAGCGCGGCGCAAACAGGCAGCCGGCCGGCCGGTCATAGAGACCGGGCACCATGCCGGGAATGGTCGCCAGGCGGCTGCTGCCGTCGCTGCGTTCGGGCAGGGCGGCCAGCAGCGCTTCGGTGTAGGGATGCTGCGGCCTGTTGAACAGCGCGTGGGCGTTTTGTTCTTCCATGATCTGGCCGGCATACATCACGGCCACACGTTGCGCCATCTCGGACACCACGCCCATGTTGTGGGTGATCAGCACCAGCGCCATGCCGCGTTCTTTCTGCAGGCTGCGCAGCAGGTCCAGGATTTGCGCCTGGATGGTCACGTCGAGCGCGGTGGTGGGTTCGTCGGCAATCAGCAGGCGCGGGTTGCAGGCAATCGCCATGGCAATCATCACGCGCTGGTTCATGCCGCCCGACAACTGGTGCGGGTAGGCCTTGAGTCGGCTTTCCGGCGCGGGAATACCGACCTGCTCCAGCAGCGTGATGGCCTGGCGTGTGGCGGCCTTCTGATCCAGCTTCAAATGCAGGCGCAAAGTTTCGGTGATCTGGAAACCGATGGTGAAGCAGGGGTTCAGGCTGGTGGTGGGGTCCTGGAAAATCATGGCCACGTCTTTGCCTATGAGCTTGTTGCGCTCGCGCTCGGACAAGGCCGGCAAATCGTGGCCGGCAAAACGCAGCTTGTCGGCGCTCACCCGGCCGGGGTAAGCGACCAGGCCCATCAGCGCCATCATGGTGACACTTTTGCCGGAACCCGACTCCCCCACAATGCCCAGCACCTCGCCTTCCTCGAGCGACAGGCTGACACCGTCCACCGCCTGCAACACACCGTTGTGCGACGGAAACTCGACGGACAGGTTTTCTATTTCTAACAGGGCCATAGTTAGTCACTCCCCCTTCTCGGCTCACTTCGTGTAGCCGGATCCCCCCTCCGGGGGCAACAGCTGCGGCCCGGCGAAGCCGGTTCCGCGCTGTTACTTGCGAAGAGATTCATGGGGCGTGGGTGGATCTTGTTCATCGTTTGAGTTTGGGATCGAACGCGTCACGCAATCCGTCGCCCAGCAAATTGAAGGCCAGGACCGTGATCAGGATCGCCAGGCCGGGAAAGGTGACCACCCACCAGGCGCGCAGCACAAACTCCCGCGCATCGGCTAGCATGGTGCCCCATTCCGGCGCGGGTGGCTGGGCGCCCAGGCCCAGAAAGCCCAGTGCCGCGGCGTCCAGGATGGCGGTGGACACACCCAGCGAGGCCTGCACGATCAGCGGCGCCGCGCAGTTGGGCAGGATTTCGCTGAACATCAGCCGCAAACGACTCGCGCCGCACATGCGGGCGGCCGTCACGTAGTCGCGCGAGGTCTCCGCGATCACGGCGGCGCGGGTGATACGCACATAGTGGGGTAACACCACGATGGCGACCGCCAGCATGGCATTCATCAGGCCGGGACCCAGGATGGCGACGATGACTATGGCCAGCAGCAAGCTGGGCAGGGTCAGGATGATGTCCATCAGGCGCATCACGGCAATCTCGAAGATGCCGCGGAAAAACCCCGAGAGCAGCCCCAGCACGGTGCCCACGACGACCGACAGCGCGACCACGGCCAGGCCAATCACCAGGGACAAACGGGCGCCATACATCAGGCGTGACAGGATGTCGCGGCCTATGGCGTCGGTGCCCAGCGGGTAGGCCCAGGAGCCGCCAGCCTGCCAGGCCGGCGGCTGCAGAAATACCGCGCTGTTGGTGATGTTGGGTGGATGCGGCGCCAGCACCGGCGCAAACAGCGCAATCAACAACACCGCCAGCACAATCACCAAGCCCACCACCGCGCCGTGGTTGGCGCTGAAATAACGCCAGAATTCGCGTATCGGATGGGCAGGAGCCAAAGGGGCGGCGGTGCGCAGTGTGGCCGTGTTCATCGCTGGTGCCTGATCCGTGGATTGATGATGCCGTAGGTGATGTCCACCAGCAGGTTGACCGCCATCACGATCATGCCCAGCAGCAAAATGCCGCCCTGCAGCACCGGGTAGTCGCGGCGGCTGATGGCTTCAATCAGCCATTTACCGACACCGGGCCAGGAAAAAATCGTCTCGGTCAGGATGGCGCCCGTGAACAACACACCGACCTGCAGGCCAATCACGGTGACCACCGGGATCAAGGCATTGCGCAGCGCGTGCAGGGCCACGACACGAAAGTTGGACAAACCTTTGGCGCGCGCCGTGCGGATGTAGTCCTCGCCCAGCACCTCCAGCATGGCCGAACGTGTCATGCGTGCGATCACCGCCAGCGAATTGGTGCCCAGCACCACCATGGGCAGGATCAGGTGGGAGACGGCCGACCAGAAGGCACCCTTGTCGTCCGAAAGCAGGGAATCGATCAACAAAAAGCCGGTCGTGGGTTCGATGAAATATTGCACCGACAGCCGGCCCGACACCGGCGTCCAGCCCAGTTGCACGGAAAACAGCAGGATCAGCAGCAGGCCCCACCAGAAGATGGGCATGGAATAACCGGTCAGCGAGACCCCCATGACGCCGTGGTCCAGGATGGAGTTGCGTTTGACCGCCGCCAGAATGCCGGCAGGAATACCGACCAGCAAGGCAAACAGGATGGCGCACAGCGCCAGTTCGATGGTGGCCGGGAACAGTGTCAAAAATTCACGGAGCACCGGCTCTTGCGTGATGATGGATTTGCCCAGGTCGCCGTGGAGTACACGACCGATGTAAATGCCGTATTGCACCAGCACCGGGCGGTCCAGTCCGTACGCCTTGAGCAACTGCGCGTGGCGCGCGGGGTCTATGCCGCGCTCGCCGGCCATGGTTTCTATGGGGTCGCCCGGCACCATGCGAATCAAAAAGAAGGCCAGCAAGGTCATGCCCAGGAAGGTGGGAATGATCAGGCTGAGGCGGGTCAGGATAAAACGCAGCATGGTGGCTAGACGTCAAACAGCTCGTTCAGCTCAACCTGGAGCTAGCTGCACTGCGTGGATGGGGGGAGGGCTTCAACATAGCCCTCCATTATTCGCAGTGCGGCGCGTAATGTGCTCCCCAGTAACCCCTAGGGTAGAACCCGCCTGCCGGCGATGGCCTTTTAGCCTCGCGGGGTATTCATCAGGCATAAAAAAAAGGCCGGTGGGTACCGGCCTTTTGGAGTGCGGCGAAAGCCGATTATTTGACGTGCTTGCCGATCAGGCCAGCCATCTCAAACATCGACACTTGCGCCTTGCCGAAAACGGCGCGCAATTTTTCGTCAGCGTTCACCATGCGCTTGTTGACTTTGTCCTGCAGGCCTTTGGCTTTGATGTAAATCCACAGCTTGCGAACGATCTCGGTGCGGGGCAGCGCAGCAGCGCCAACCACGGCCGACAGAGCGGGGCTCAGTGTCAACGCCTTCATGAAGGCTGCGTTGGGCGTACGCTTTTTGGCGGGCGCTTTTTTGGCAGGGGCTTTTTTGGCCACTACTTTTTTAGCAGGAGCAACTTTCTTTGCCACTACTTTTTTAGCCGGAGCGACTTTCTTCGCAGCGACTTTCTTTGCAGGAGCTGCTTTTTTTGCAGCTACTTTTTTGGCCGGTGCAGCTTTTTTTGCAGCTACTTTTTTTGCCGGTGCTTTTTTTGCAGTTGCCATGATTGATTTTCCTTCTAGAAGTTGATAAATCACCAATGCAGATAACTACTCTTCACTGGCAAGGGGGATGCTACTGGAGAAAACCACGGTTTCATAGGGAAAACGGAATATTTTTGGTCTTTTATGTTGCGGATTTACCTCTGAAAATCAAAAAACCACCAGTGGGAATCACGCCGCAGCTCATTCACGGCACACCCGCGGCATCTGCTTCTGTAGAAAAAACACTCTGCTAGTCAGTCATTCGAGCGCGCTGAAACGGCTCAAGCTCTGCGAGAGATATCTCCCATAACACCTTGCTACGACACGGCATTTCACCGGTAAAGCGGGTGCCCCGGCCCGCCACAACAGCGTGGCTCGCCTCAGGGCCAAGCCCGACAACGCCAGCGAAAGCGCTGCGCAAGTTCGGTCTCCTTGCGCAAATCTCCACGGCGTTTCCCCGCAATGCCCTCTGAAAAAGGGCCAGCGCGTGGCCGGCTCGCAGGGAAAACCTCCAGGCCCTCCTCAAGAAAGTCACAGCAAAAGGACCGCTGCCAGCGTCTCGTTTGCCACTTGCGATTTCTGCGATGCCCATAAAAATGACAGCCCGGGCCGCTTTCGGGTCTTGCCGCCCGTGTTCAAAAATTTTGGCAGCGTATACAAATTTTGCGGCCCGGTGGTCACCGTGAAATGTTTTGAAGACAACTCGCTGGTCAAGGCCGCCGCCAAAAACGGCTGGGCCGGCGTGTTGATCGACGGCTGTGTGCGGGACGTGGCGGAGCCGGCGCAGTTTCCCTTCGGCATGTGTGCGCTGGCCGCCATGCCCTGGCCCACTGAAAAACGCAAGGAAGGCCAGCAGGGTGTGGCGATTCAGATCCAGGGTGTGTGGGTCTACCCCGGCGACTGGTTGTATGCCGACGAAGACGGCGTGGTGGTGATGCCCTCAGCCGGGCAGGCTTAAACCCAGTTGCTTGAATTGGGCCTGGCCGAGCTCGGTGATGCACACGACCCGGCTGTGTTTTTTCCGTTCTATCCAGCGCGCGGCCTGCAGCTGTTCGGCCAGTGCGGCGCCCAAAGCACCGCCCAGGTGGTCGCGCCGCTCTGACCAGTCCAGACAGCGGCAGGCCAGTTGCCGACGCCGCGCCCGGGTACTGGCGAGGTCTATACCCAGGGCCGTGAAGGCCTTCGTGCCTTTGGGGGTGATGGCCAGCTGTTTGGCGGCGGCATCGGTCGTGTCGTTGACCAGCCAGCCCTTGTGCAGCAGGGTGGACAGCAGCCCGGTGCCCAGGCTGCCGGCCAGGTGGTCGTAACAATAACGGGCGTGGCGGATAGGTTCGTTGCTGGCTGGGGCGGCAGCAGCAACCCGCTGGCGCGGCGGTGCCACACGCATCAAGGACTCCACCAGCTGCGCCACCTGTTCGGACGCCAGTCGGAAGTATTTGTGCCGGCCCTGTGAGGTGCCCGCCAGCAGGCCGTCATCCAGCAGGCGTTTGAGGTGGGCGGTCGCCGTGGCGGGCGTGATGCCGGCGCCCAGGGCCATCTCCTTGGCGGTCAGCGCGCGGCCTTCCATCAGCAGCACCAGCATCTGGATGCGGCGTGGATCACCCACGGTGGCGGCCAGCCGGGCAAGGTCGGGTTCTGCATTCATAGTTTCATCTTAAGCAAACTGTTGTCGCTCGACAAGTGATGCCTGGCCCGCGACACTGGCATCTTTCCATCAAGCAGATTGGGCACACCATGGCGGCGTACAGCGCACACATTCTCTGGCATCGCGGCGAGCAGGATTTTCTGGGCAACCGTTACAGCCGGCGGCACCTGATGTCTTTTGACGGCGGCGCCGAGGTGGCAGGTTCTTCCTCGCCGCATGTGGTGCCCTTGCCATTTTCGGATGCGGCAGCGGTCGATCCCGAGGAGGCGTTTGTGGCCTCTCTGGCCAGTTGCCACATGCTCTGGTTTCTGTCCATCGCGGCCAAACACAAGTTTTGCGTGGACCGTTATGCCGACACGGCCGATGGTGTGATGGCCAAAAACGCCGAAGGAAAAATGGCGATGACTGTGGTCACGCTGCGGCCAGCGGTGGCTTTTTCCGGCGAGCAAAGGCCTACGCGCGAGCAGATCGCCCAGCTTCACCACGAAGCCCATGAAGCATGTTTCATCGCCAGCTCGGTCAAGACCGAGGTACGCTGCGAGCCGGTGTATGCCGATGCCTGACGCCGTGTGGTTACCACCCTCCAACGTGATAGAGGCGGTCACCCATGTCGACCCCTGGCCTTTTTACCGGCAGCTGCGCGAAGAGCGGCCGTTGTATTTTGACCAAGGCTTGAGGATCTGGGTGGCCAGCAGCTATGCGGTGATCAACGAGGCCTTGCACCTGGAGATGCTGCGTGTGCGTCCGCCGGCCGAACCTGTGCCCCAGGTCTTGCGGGGCACGGCGGCGGGCGAGGTTTTTGCGCAACTGGTGCGTATGACGGACGGATCCTTTCATGCGGCCCACAAGCCCGCGGTGGCGCAGGCGGCGCGCCGCTGGACACTGGCCGACGTGGCCAGGGCCAGCGAAGCGGCCACGGCGGAGTTGTGGGCCACCCAGGACTTCATGCACGAGTTGCCGGTGCAAACCATGGCGCGCCTGCTGGGTGTGCCCGGCGCGCAGTTGGCGGATACCTGCCGTTGGGTGCAAGCTTTTGTGCGGGGCATCGCGCCCGGTGCTGACCTGGCCGCCGTGTCGCTGGCGGCCGACGCGGCTACGGCCCTGATGGCCCAGGGCCAGGCGCTGGGTTTGCAACCGGTGCAGGCTGCCAACCGGATCGCCTTGATGCAGCAGTCGTTGGACGCCACGGCAGGACTGCTGGGGCAGACGGCGCTGCTGCTGGCACAACACCCGTCGCTGGCGGCGGCGGCTGACCATTCGCTGGACGCGATGCGTGGTTTTGTCGCCGAGGTCGAACGCCATGGCGCGCCGGTCCAGAACACCCGGCGGTTTGCCGCCGGGCGGGTGTTGCTGGCGGGGCAATGGATAGCAGCCGGGCAGGGCGTGCTGCTGGTGCTGGCCAGCGCCAACCGCGATGTTGCGCTGAATCCGCAGCCAGACCAGTTCGATCCGCAACGCGGCGCGCGCCACAGCATGGGTTTTGGTGCCGGTGTCCATGTGTGTCCGGGTGCTTCAGTCGCTATCGAAATCGTAGCTTCTTGCGTCCGTCGGATAAGGGCTGGAGGCCAATTTGATGCCTGTTTCGGGCGCCCAGCCGGTTTCCAGCCCTCCGGCAATACGCGTATCCCTGTCTTCACACGCTGAAAGGACAACACCCATGGTCTCCGTGATTTTTGAAGTCTGGCCTGACCCGGCGCACCGCGAGGGTTACCTGAACTGGGCGGCCGAGCTGAAAACCGAGCTGCTGAAGATGGACGGTTTTATTTCCATCGAGCGCTTCCAGAGCCTTTCCGAGCCCGACAAGCTGCTGTCCCTGCAGTTCTGGCGCGACGACGCCTGCCTGACGGCCTGGCGCAATCTGGAGGCGCACCGCGCGGCCCAACACGCGGGCCGCAGCACCATGTTCAGGGATTACCGGCTGCGTATCGCCGAAGTGACGCGCGACTACGGGCTCAAGGAACGCGAGCAGGCCCCCGCCGATTCGCGCCAGGCCCACGGTTAGACCGCGGGCCTGGCCGTCTAGACGCCAGCCAGTGCGATCGCGTTTGCCAGCGCCTGGCCACCGCCGTAGCTGTCCTGCACCGGCGGCACACCGCCCAGCGAGACACGGATCGCGCAGTATTTGAACTCCGGGATCTTGGCGAAGGGGTCGAGTGCGGCGTTGGTCAGCTTGTTGATGGCGGCCTCGTAGTAGCAGAAGGGCACAAACACCGCGCCGCGCGGCGAACTTTCGTCGGCGCGCGCATACAGCGCGACCTTGCCGCGGCGGGACTCAATGGTCACCACGTCACCCGGCTTGCCGCCCAGGGCCGCCAGGTCCAGCGGGTGCACCAGTGCCACCGGATCGGGCTCGATGGCGTCCAGCACCGTCGCGCGTCGCGTCATGCTGCCGGTGTGCCAATGTTCAAGCTGGCGGCCGGTGATCAGCACCAGGGGGTACTCGGTGTCGGGCCGCTCGTTGGCCGGGATGATGTCGGCCGGCACAAAGCGGGCACGCCCGGTCTCGCGCGGGAAGTCGTCGACAAACACCACGGACTGGCCCGGGTCGCCTTCTTTCAGGCAGGGGTAGGTGACCGAATGCTCTCGCTCCAGCCGGTCCCAGGTGATGCCGCCTATGCTGGGCATGGTGTGGCGCATTTCGTCGAAAACTTCGCTGACGTGGTTGTAGTGCCAGTCCAGGCCCATGCGTTTGGCGATCTGCTGGATGATCCACAAATCCTGGCGCGCATCGCCGGGTGGGTTGATGGCCTTGCGGCCCATTTGTACCAGCCGGTCGGTGTTGGTGAAGCTGCCATCTTTTTCGGGAAAGGCGCTGGCCGGCAGGATCACGTCGGCCAGATAGGCGGTTTCGGTCAGGAAGATGTCCTGCACCACCAGGTGGTCCAGCGCCGCCAGCGCTTCGCGTGCATGGTTGGCGTCGGGGTCGGACATGGCCGGGTTTTCGCCCTGCACATACATGCCGCGTATGCCGCCTTTCTTGATCGCGTGCATGACCTCGACCACGGTCAGGCCTGGCGTGTCGTCCAGCGAACCGGCGGGCACATTCCAGGCCTTTTCGAAGCTGGCGCGCACGACCGGGCTGGACACATGCTGGTAGTCGGGGAACATCATGGGGATCAGGCCCGCGTCGGACGCGCCCTGCACATTGTTCTGGCCACGTAATGGGTGCAGGCCGGTGCCAGGTCGGCCGATCTGGCCGGTCATCAGCGCCAGCGCGATCAGGCAGCGCGCGTTGTCGGTGCCGTGTACGTGTTGCGACACCCCCATGCCCCAGAGGATCATCGAATTCTTGGACGTGGCATACAGGCGCGCCACGTAACGCAGCGTGTCGGCGTCGATGCCGCAGATGGGCGCCATCAGCTCGGGCGTGTAACCCTCGACGTTTTTACGCAGTTCCTCGTAACCGATGGTGCGGCTGTCGATGAAGGCCTGGTCCACCAGGCCTTCGGTCACGATGACGTTCATCATGGCGTTGAGCATGGGCACATCGGTATCGGGCTTGAACTGCAGGTGGCGGTGCGCCATGCGGGTCAGGTCGGAGCGGCGCGGGTCCAGCACCAGCAGCTTGCTGCCGTTTTTGATGGCATTCTTGATCCAGGTGGCTGCGACCGGGTGGTTCACCGTCGGGTTGGCGCCAATGATGACAATCACCTCGGCCTTGGTCACGTCCATCACCGGGTTGGACACGGCGCCCGAACCTATGCCTTCGAGCAAGGCTACGACCGAGGAGGCGTGGCACAAACGGGTGCAATGGTCCACGTTGTTGCTGCCGAAGCCGGTGCGCACCAGCTTCTGGAACAGGTAGGCCTCTTCGTTGCTGCCCTTGGCGGAACCGAAACCGGCCAGCGATTTTTTGCCATGCTGGTCGCGGATGGCGGCGAGTTTGCCGCCGGCGAACTCCAGCGCTTCTTCCCAGCTGGCTTCGCGGAACACGTCCATCACGCGGTCCGGGTCCATGCTGAAGTCGCCGGTTTTGGGCATGCCGGTGCGGCGTATCAGCGGTGTTGTCAGGCGCTGCGGATGGTGGGCGTAGTCAAAGCCGTAACGGCCTTTGACGCAGAGCCGGCCATGGTTGGACGGGCCGTCGCGGCCTTCGACAAACAGAATCTTGTCGTCCTTGACGTTGTAGGTCAGCTGGCAGCCGACGCCGCAATAAGGACAGACCGAGGCCACCTGTTTGTCAGGCACGGCCAGTGCGGCCTCGCGTGCCGGCATCAGCGCGCCGGTGGGGCAGGCCTGTACACATTCGCCGCAGGCCACGCAGGTGGAGGCGCCCATGGCGTCGTCCATGTCGAACACAATCTTGGCCTGGTCGCCGCGAAAGGCCAGGCCGATCACGTCGTTGACCTGTTCGTCGCGGCAGGCGCGCAGGCAACGGGTGCACTGGATACAGGCGTCGAGGTTGACGGCAATGGCCGGGTGCGACAAGTCCTGGCGCACCTGCTGGCGCGCTTCGAAACGGGGCTTGCCGACACCAATTTTGGCGGCCCACTGGTCTACCTCGTTGTGGCGGGTGTAGTCCTTCTCGGGCATGTCGGACAGCAGCAGCTCCAGCACCATTTTTTGCGAGGCCACGGCGCGTTCGCTGTTGGTGATGACTTTCATGCCGGCGGTCGGCGCCCGGCAGCACGAAGGCGCCAACACACGTTCGCCGTTGATCTCAACCATGCAGGAGCGGCAGTTGCCGACCGCTTCCAAACCTTCCTTGTAACAAAGGTGGGGGATTTCCACCCCTTCGCGCTGGGCCACCTGCAGCAGGGATTCGGTGGCGCGGCCTGTCACTTCACGGCCATTGAGGCTGAAACTCACGAGCGGCGCGTCGAGTTCGGCGAGTTCTTGTCGGGTGATCGCGTTCATCGTGCTCTCTCAGTTCAGTTCATTCGGAAAATATTTGACTACGCAGTCCATGGGATTGGGCGCGGCCTGGCCCAGGCCACAAATCGATGCGTCACGCATGACCTGTGACAAGTCGGCCAGCAGGGCGAGGTCCCATTTGGGCTGCTCCATCAGGTGCGCCGCCTTGGCGGTGCCGACGCGGCAGGGTGTGCACTGGCCGCAGGACTCGTGGTGGAAAAACCGCATCATGTTGCGCGCCGCGGCGGTGGCCGTGTCCTGGTCGGACAAGACCATCACGGCGGCGGAGCCGATAAAACAGCCATACGGTTGCAAGGTGTCGAAGTCCAGCGGGATGTCGTTCATGGTGGCCGGCAGGATGCCACCCGAGGCGCCACCCGGCAGGTAGGCGTAGAACTTGTGGCCATCGAGCATGCCGCCGCAGTGTTCGTCGATCAGTTCCTGGATGGTGATGCCGGCGGGTGCCAGCTTGACGCCGGGTTCTTTCACGCGGCCGGACACGGAGAACGAGCGCAAACCCTTGCGCCCGTTGCGGCCGTGCGAGGCAAACCATTCGCCGCCTTTTTCCAGGATGTCACGTACCCAATACAGGGTTTCGAAGTTGTGTTCCAGGGTCGGACGGCCAAACAGGCCGACCTGCGCCACATAAGGCGGGCGCAGACGCGGCATGCCGCGTTTGCCCTCGATGGACTCGATCATTGCCGACTCTTCGCCGCAGATGTAGGCGCCGGCGCCGCGGCGCAGCTCGATGTCCGGCAGGCCGGCCATCAACGGCGACTGCCGAAGCTTGGCCAGTTCAGCTTCCAGCATGGTGCGGCAGCCGTGGTATTCGTCACGCAGGTAAACGTAAATTTTCTCGATGCCGACGGCCCAGGCGGCGATCAACATGCCTTCGAGGAAACGGTGCGGATCGCGTTCCAGATACACGCGGTCCTTGAAGGTGCCGGGCTCGCCTTCGTCGATGTTGACGGCCATCAGGCGTGGACCTTGTTCGGCCTTGACGATGCGCCATTTGCGGCCCGAGGGAAAACCAGCGCCGCCCAGCCCACGCAGGCCGGAATTTTCCATGGTCTTGATGACCGCCTCGACATCCTGTTTGCCTGAGACACATTGCTGGAGCAGGGTGTAACCGCCAGCAGCCTGGTAAGCGACGAAGTCCACAAAACCCTCAGGCACATGTTTGACGGCGCCTGCCGCGACGGTGGCCACAACGGCCTCGCAGCTCGCATTCGGCACCGGGTTTTGACCTACCACCACGGCCGGCGCCTGCTCGCAACGCCCAATGCAGGGGGCGGCGATGACCCGGACTTCGCGGCCCAGCAGGGTCGGGAGTTTGGCCAGCAGGTCTTGCGCACCGGCCATTTCGCAGGACAGGCCATCACACACCCGCACGGTGAGCGCTGCCGGCGCGGCTTCGCCTTCCTTGACCACGTCGAAGTGGTGGTAGAAGGTGGCGACCTCATAGACCTCGGTCTGCGCCATACGCATTTCCTGCGCCAGCGCCGCCAGGTGGGCGGCCGACAGGTGGCCGAAGCGATCCTGGATCTTATGCAGGTGTTCGATCAGCAAATCCGGCTGGCGCGACGCGTTGCCCAGCAGGCCTTGTACATCGGCCAGGGCCTCAGGGTCCACGCGACGGCCCTTGGGGGCCTGGCGTTTTCGCTGCTTGGTGGAGGCCTCTATGACGGCGATGGGGATGATGGGGTGGTTCATGGGCTTGCTGTTACTTGCTGGCTGGCGAAGATGGCGTTGAAGGATGTCCGGCTCAGATGACGTGTTCGGTGCGCAGTTCTGCGATGTACTCGGCGCTGTAACCGAGTTGGCTCAAGACCTCGTCCGTGTGTTCGCCGAGTAGGGGTGAACGTGTGACTTCGGTGGCGCTGTCCGAGAGTTTGATCGGATTGCCCACGGTCAGGTATTTGCCGCGTGTGGGATGGTCCACCTCGACGATGGTGCCGGTGGCCCGCAGTGCGGGTTCTTCGGCAATTTCCTTCATCGAGAGAATCGGACCGCAGGGTATGTCGTATTTGTTGAGGATGTCCATGGCCTCGAACTTGGTCTTGGTCATGGTCCACTGCTCGATACGCGCAAAAATCGGCTTCAAATGCAGCAGGCGGGCGGCGGCTGTGGCGTAGGCCTCGTCGGTGATCCAGCCTTCCTCGCCGATCACCTTGCAAACGGCAGGCCACACGGCGGCCTGGGTGATGAAGTAGATGTAGGCATTGGGGTCGGTTTCCCAGCCCTTGCACTTGAGGACCGAGCCCGGCTGGCCGCCGCCGGATGCATTGCCGGCGCGCGGCACGGCGTCGCCGAACTTGCCGTCCGGGTATTGCGGGTACTCGTGCATGGTGCCGGTGCGCTCCAGCCGTTGCTGGTCGCGCAGTTTGACCCGGCACAGGTTGAGCACGGCATCCTGCATCGGCGCCAGCACCTTCTGGCCACGGCCGGTGGTGTTGCGTTGATAGAGCGCGGCCACGATGCCCAAGGCCAGATGCAGGCCGGTGCCGCTGTCACCGATCTGGGCGCCCGTGACCAATGGCGGGCCGTCGTCGAAGCCGGTGGTGGATGCGGCGCCGCCGGCGCACTGAGCCACGTTTTCGTAGACCTTCAGGTCCTCGTACGGTCCGGGGCCGAAGCCCTTGACCGAGGCGACGATCATCCGCGGGTTGATGGCGTGGATGTGCTCCCAGGTCATGCCCATGCGGTCCAGCGCGCCCGGCGCGAAGTTTTCCACCAGCACGTCGCAGGTCTTGATGAGTTCGTCCAGCACCTGTTTGCCCTTGGCATTTTTGGTGTTGAGCGTGATGGAGCGCTTGTTGTGGTTCAGCATCGTGAAATACAGGCTGTCCACGCCGGGGATATCGGCAAGTTGGCCGCGCGTGGCGTCGCCTTCGCCGGCGCGTTCCACCTTGATCACGTCGGCGCCGAACCAGGCCAGCAGTTGCGTGCAAGTAGGACCCGACTGGACATGGGTGAAATCAAGGATGCGAACGCCGTCTAACGCTTTGCTCATGAAAAATTCCTGCTGGGGTTGAAGTGGCTTACCTGACCATGGTTCTCGCCATGGCGCCTGCCGTTTTGGCGGCCGGTTCAAGCTCTATATTAATTATCGCGCCCGCGAGGTGGTTTTGCCGCCTGGGTTACAAGGGGGAAGCTTGGGGGGCAATCTGGCTTTCCAGCTCCATCAGGCGTTTGCGCAGGCCGCGCTCCTCGGCGAAGCGGCTGGTTTCGTCGCGGATGACCGCCACAATGGCCGAAACCTGGCCGTCCGGCGCATGTAGCAGGGCCACGGTGAAGGCGATGGACAGCCCGTGCCCGTCCTTGTGCACGGCCGGCACCCGTAAAACGTCGTTGCCGTAACGGGTTTTACCGGTCGCCATGGTCTTGTGGTAACCGTCCCAATGGCGCTGCTGCTGGCGTTGCGGAATGATCAGGTCCAGCGATTGGCCCAAAGCTTCCTCTTCCGTGAAGCCAAACATGCGCTGGGCCGCCGGGTTCCACAGGGTGATGGCGCCGCTGGCGTCGGAGGCGACGATGGCATCACCCACGGCCTCGACAAGTTGTTTCAGGTCGGTTGTTGTTTGCATAAGTCCACTCCTGGTGCTGGCCAATAAATAGGCTGGCGGGGCCTTAAACAAAGACGGCGTCCAATCTGAACGCCGTCTTTGCGAGTCATGAAGACCGGTGTATCACATGAGCTTGGTCAAACGGCTTTTGCAGCATGCATGGTCGCGATCTGGTCCTTGCTGTAGCCGAGTTCGGCGAGAACTTCGTCGGTATGTTCGCCCAGCAGCGGCGATGCCGTTACTTCGGGCTTGGTGTCAGAGAACTTGATCGGGCTGCCCACTGTCCAATAGCTACCGCGCACTTTGTGCGGTACTTCAACGATGGAGCCACTGGCGCGCAAGGATTCGTCATGCAACAAATCCTTCATCGACAACACGGGCGCGCAAGGAATATCAAACTTGCGGAAGATGTCCACGGCTTCGAACTTGGTCTTGTCAGCGATGAATGCCTCAATCGTGGCGAAGATGTCCATGATGTGCGGCTGGCGTGCTTTGGCCGTGGTGTAGGCGGGGTCGGTTTTCCACTCGGGTTTGCCCAGTGCGTCGCAGATCGGCTCCCAGGCGTGGCCCTGAACCGTGAAATAGATGTAAGCGTTGGGGTCGGTTTCCCAGCCCTTGCACTTCAAAATCCAGCCGGGTTGTCCGCCACCGCCGGCATTGGCGCCACGCGGCACCACGCCGTCTTTGAAGGCTTCCATTTCATGCGGGTATTGCGGGTACTCTTCCAGGTAGCCAAGGTTGTCCAGACGCAACTGGTCGCGCATTTTGACGCGGCACAGGTTGAGCACACTGTCCTGCATGGACACGGCGACTTTTTGGCCCTTGCCAGTCTGCTGGCGGCCGATATAGGCCGTCAAAATACCGATAGCCAGGTGCATGCCGGTATTGCTGTCGCCCAGAGCGGCAGCCGAAATGGTGGGGCCTGAGTTCTCGCCCTTCCAGTAGCCGGTGGTGGACGCTGCGCCGCCTGCGCACTGGGCCACGTTTTCGTAAACCTTCAGGTCTTCGTAGTGGTGGCCGTCAGAGAAACCCTTGACGGATGCCAGAATCATTTTTGGGTTGAGTGACTGGATGTGTTCCCAGGTGAATCCCATACGGTCCAGCGCGCCCGGTCCGAAGTTTTCAACCAGGACGTCGCTTGTTTTGATGAGTTTTTCCAGGATGGCCTTGCCCTCGGGCTTCTTCGTATCCAGGGTCAGGCCGCGCTTGTTGCTGTTGAGCATGGTGAAGTACAGCGCGTCAGCGCCTTCGATGTCGCGCAACTGGCTGCGGGTGACGTCGCCAGAGCCAGGACGCTCGACCTTGATCACGTCAGCGCCGAACCAGGCCAGCATCTGAGTGCAGGCGGGACCGGCCTGAACGTGGGTGAAGTCGATGATCTTGATGCCCGCGAGTGGTTTGTTGCTCATTTTGCTTTCTCCTTAAATAGTGACTTGCTTACTTCTTCTTCGCGCTTTGCGGATTCAGGCTGGTGATGCGACCGCTTTCGGTGCCTGCGGTTTCGTCGATGATGGCGTTGATCAGGGTCGGCTTGCCCGAGGCCACGGCCTCTTCCAGCGCCTTGGCCAGTTCCGCAGGGGTGTTGGCCAGCACACCCACACCGCCGAAGGCCTGCATCATCATTTCGTAGCGGGCGTTCTTGACGAACACCGTGGGCGCCACATCGCCGCCGCGTGGGTTCACGTCGGTGCCTTTGTAGATGCCGTTGTTGTTGAAGACAATCACGCAGATCGGCAGGTTGTAGCGACAGATGGTTTCGACTTCCATGCCGCTGAAACCAAAAGCGCTGTCACCCTCGATGGCGATCACGGGTTTACCCGTGGTCACGGCGGCGGCGACGGCATAACCCATGCCGATACCCATGATGCCCCAGGTACCGACGTCCAGGCGCTTGCGTGGCTCGTACATGTCGACAATGCTGCGCGCGAAATCCAGGGTGTTCGCGCCTTCGTTGACAACGATGGCGTCCGGACGCGCTTTGACGGCATTGCGAATCACGTTCAGCGCGCTGTGGAAGTTCATGACTTCGGGGTTCAGCGCCAGGGTGGCCGCCATCTTGGACAGGTTTTTGTCCTTGCGCTCGGCGATGCCCTGGATCCACTCGGTTGGCGGTTTGGCCCAGCCGGCGCCCATGCCGGCGAGTAATGCCGAGACGCAGGAACCAATGTCGCCGACCAGCGGGGCGGCGATGGGCACGTTGCTGTCCATTTCGGTGGGGGGAAATGTCAATCTGGATGAACTGCCGGGTATTGGCATTGGCCCCACCCCAGGTCTTGCCCTTGCCGTGCGACAGCAGCCAGTTCAGGCGCGCGCCGACCAGCATCACCACGTCGGCCTCGGCCAAGACGTGCGAGCGGGTGGCCGAGGCCGATTGCGCGTGGGTGTCAGGCAGCAGGCCCTTGGCCATGGACATGGGCAGATAAGGGATGCCGGTCTTTTCGATCAGGGCGCGGATATCGGCATCACACTGGGCATAGGCGGCGCCTTTGCCGAGCACGATCAGCGGACGCTTGGCACCCTTGAGCAGATCGAGCGCACGTTGGACCGAATCGGGCGCAGGGAGCTGGCGCGGTGCGGCGTCCACCACCTTGATGAGTGAACGTTTGCCGGCCGCGGCATCCATGGTTTGTGCGAAGAGTTTGGCGGGCAGGTCGAGGTAGACGCCGCCAGGACGGCCGGACAGGGCAGAGCGGATGGCGCGCGCGATGCCGACGCCGATGTCCTCGGCGTGGAGTACACGAAAAGCCGCCTTGCAAAGAGGCTTGGCGATGGCCAGCTGGTCCATTTCTTCGTAGTCGCCTTGCTGCAGGTCGACGATCTCGCGTTCGCTGGACCCGCTGATCAGAATCATCGGGAAGCAGTTGGTGGTGGCGTTGGCCAGCGCGGTCAAGCCGTTCAGAAAGCCTGGTGCCGAGACGGTGAGGCAGATGCCGGGCTTTTGCGTCAGGAAACCGGCGGCCGCGGCGGCGTTGCCGGCATGCTGCTCGTGGCGAAAGGAAATCATGCGAATGCCCTCGGCCTGCGCCTTGCGCGTGAGGTCGGTGATGGGGATGCCGGGCAGACCGAAAATCGTGTCGATGCCGTTGAGCTTCAGCGCGTCGATGACAAGATGAAACCCGTCGGTCGTTTCCTGTGATTGCGTGTCGTTGGTCATGGTGAATGTCTCTTCGTTTGGCTTCGATAAAGGTTGATCAATGGGGCTGGCGTTTCAAAAGCGCGCCGACCAGCGTCAAGGCTTGTCAGCGTGGATGTGTCATCCCGCTCTTATGCCCAGACGTGTCTTAAGCACCGTCGAGGTATCATAGGAATCGATTCAGGTTTCTCTATTGACCACGGTCAATTTTTGTTGCATTTGACCTCTCTCAAACAGAGGAATTCTGCATCCCGCTCAACCTTACGTCGCCATGTTGTCCGTACAAAACCATCCCGAAAGAAATATCATTCGCGTCCAGTTGGGGCAAAACCTGGTCCTGAAAGGGATGACGGCGGAGCAGAGTGCGGAGCTGGAGTCTCATCTGGTGGTGGTGGATTGCCAGAAAGGCGATACCCTGTTGCATCAGGGCGCGCATGAGATGGAGCAGTATTTCATCCTGGAAGGCATCCTGAAACGGGTGGTCACCAACCAGGAGGCCAAGGAAATGATCCTCAGGTTTGCCGACGAGCGCGACATGGAAACCAGCTACGCGGCTTGGCGCCTGGGCACCCCCACACCTTACAGCACCGTCTCCGTCACCAAGGGGCGGGTGGTCAAGTTGCCGCTGTCGGAATGGGTGGCCTTCCTGGAGCGCCACTACGACATCAAGCAGTCTTTCGAGTATTACGTCATGCGCCTGATGAGTGAAATCATGGCGCACACCATCACGCTGCATCTGCTGGATGCGCCCGGGCGGGTCAAACGTTTTGTGCGCAAACATCCGGAGCTGTTCGAACGTCTTCCCAAGAAGGAGTTGGCGTCTTACCTCAACCTCTCGGCCGAAACCCTGAGCCGTCTCAAGCAGCGCGGCAAGATTTGACGCGCTAGCGCCAGTCCAAAACAAGAAAAAAGCCGGGTGTTGCCACCCGGCTTTTTGCGTTTGAAGGAGGGGTGCTCAGTCGACCGGCTGTTCTGCCGCAAATTCAGGCCGCTTGGGTGGGCGAATCTTGGCCAGCACACGGGACACCAGCGGCCAGAACAACAAGACCAGGGCCAGCGTGGTGATGCCGCCTACCAGTGGGTTGGACCACATGATGGACAACTCGCCCTGCGACACCAGCATGGCCTGGCGGAAGGAGTCTTCTGCCTTGTCGCCCAGCACCAGGGCCAGGACCAGCGGTGCAAGCGGGTAGTCCAGTTTCTTGAAGAGATAACCTATCACGCCGAACAACATCATGAACCAGATGTCCAGCATGGCGTTGTGAACGGTGTAAGCACCAATCGCGCAGATCACGACAATCACCGGTGCAATGATGGAGAAGGGGATACGCAGAATGGAGGCGAACAGAGGCACGGTGGTCAGCACCACGATCAGACCGACCAGGTTGCCCAGGTACATGCTGGCAATCAAACCCCAGACAAAGTCTTTTTGCTCCACGAACAACAGCGGCCCGGGCTGCAGGCCCCAGATCAGCAAACCACCCAGCAAGACGGCCGCTGTTGGCGAGCCCGGAATGCCCAGGGCCAGCATGGGCAGCAGGGCGCTGGTGCCGGCGGCATGCGCCGCGGTTTCGGGTGCAATCACACCTTCGATTTCGCCGGTGCCGAACTTCGATCCGTTCCTGGACATTTTCTTGGCCAGGCCATAACTCATGAACGAGGCCGGTGTCGCGCCGCCAGGGGTGATGCCCATCCAGATGCCGATCAGCGAACTGCGGATGGAGGTCATCCAGTATTTCGGCAGTTTCTTCCAGGTTTCCAGCACCACCTTGGGATCGATCTTGGCGCTTTTACCGGAGAAGGCCAGACCTTCTTCCATCGACAGCAGAATTTCACCAATGCCGAACAAGCCAATCACGGCGATCAGGAAGTCGAAGCCGCGCATCAGGTCGGGAATGCCAAAAGTCAGGCGCAACTGGCCAGTGACCGTATCCATGCCCACGGCCGCCAGGGCAAAACCGATGGCCATGGAGGCCAGGATTTTGAACGGAGAGCCTTTGCCCATGCCGACAAAGCTGCAGAAGGTCAGCAGGTACACGGCAAAAAACTCGGGGGGACCAAACTTGAGGGCAAACTTGGCGACCAGAGGCGCCAGGAAGGTGATCATCACCACGGCAACAAAGGCGCCTATGAAGGAGGATGTGAACGCCGCCGTCAGCGCCGCGCCGGCGTGTCCGTTTTGCGCCATCGGGTAGCCATCGAAGGTGGTGGCCACCGACCAGGGCTCGCCCGGGATGTTGAACAGGATGGAGGTGATGGCGCCACCGAACAGCGCACCCCAGTAGATACACGACAGCATGATGATGGCTGAGGTGGGTGACATGGTGAAGGTCAGGGGCAGCAAAATGGCCACACCGTTGGCGCCACCCAGGCCGGGCAGCACCCCGATCAGCACACCAAGAATGATGCCCACAAACATGAGGACCATGTTCATCGGTGTCAGGATGACACTGAATCCGTGAAAAAGCGCGTTTAGTTCTTCCATGTCATTGTCCGGTCAGTAATTTTTCAATGGGCTTGATGCAGGGTGAGCGTGGCTCAATAGCCGAGGAAACTCAGAGGATCGAACTGGCCTTTGAACAAAGGCACCTTGAACCAGACCTCGAACATGAAGAAAAACAGCACAACCACAACGAGGGCTGTGATCACACTCTTGATCCGGGAAAACTTGCCCAGGATGATCATGAACAGGGCGATGTAAAAAGCCGAAGCGACGTAGAGGCCCACGAACTGGACCACCAGCACGTAAAGCAAGGCCGGCAACAGCACGGACAAAACGCGTTTGAGCTGCTCGCCGTCAACAAAGATGTCGGTGTTTTTGTTTTTGCCAAACAAGGCCTGGTACAGGGTGCCGGCGCCGGAAATGCAAAGGATAAGGCCGATGTAAAAAGGGAAATAGCCCGAGCCTGGGCCGTCGCTGGTCCAGCCTGAGCCCAGCGCGCGACTCCCCTGAAGGACCACAGCCCCCATGATGACGATACATAAGGCGACGACGGCTTCGACGACATAGGTGGCGACGCCCGTGCGACGCGCCATGCCGGATTCTTGGTTTGGCTCCATCAGGAACTCCCGCTGAGTTGGTTGCCCTGTGCCAGGGCGAACGGTGATCGAATGGCGGGCCAGCGCAAGAAGGCCGGCCCGCAGTGCAAACCCCGCATGTGCGGGGCTGGCCTTATTTGGCGATGAAGCCGGCTTCTTTCATCAGGTCCCGGTGCATGTTCTCGGCACTGCCGAGCCATTTGCTGAAGTCTTCGCCAGACATGGCGGTCTGGTTGAAAGCACCTTTTTCCATGTAGTCCTTCCACTCGGGCGTGTCGCGGACTTTCTTGAGCATGTTGACGTAAAACTCAAGCTGATCCTTGGTGACGCCCGGTGGCATGAAAATGCCGCGCAACATCACGTAGTCGGCAGGCACACCCGCTTCCTTGCAGGTGGGAATGTCGCCCCAAGACTGGGTGTCCGTGACCTTGGTTTTGTAAGGCATGCGTTTTTCGTCGAACACGCACAAAGCACGCAACTGGCCCGCACGCCATTGGGCGACGGCTTCAATCGGGTTATTCACTGTGGAGTCGATGTGTTTGCCAACCAGTTGCACAGCCACTTCGCCGCCGCCTTTGAATGGCACGTAGATGAACTTGGTGCCAGTGGCGCGCTCGATGCCAACGGTCAAAATCTGGTCTTCCTGCTTGGAGCCGGTACCGCCCATCTTCATTTTATTGGGGCCGGCGGCTTTCACGGCGGCTAGGTAGTCTTTGGCATTTTTGGCGGGGTTCTCGGCATTGACCCACAACACAAACTGGTCCAGCGCCATCATGGACACGGGTGTCATGTCACGCCAGTTGAAGGGCACACCGGTTGCCAGCGGTGTGGTGAACAGGTTGGACAAGGTGACAACGATTTTGTGCGGATCGCCTTTGGCGCCCTTGATTTCCAGGAAACCCTCGGCACCGGCGCCGCCGGACTTGTTGACAACGATCAGGGGTTCTTTCATCAGCTTGTGCTTGATGACGATGCCCTGGATCAAACGGGCCATCTGGTCGGCGCCACCACCGGTACCCGCAGGCACCACGAATTCGACCGGCTTGGTGGGCTCCCAGGCCGCATGGGCTGGCATCGTCATCAGCGCCGCCGCGGCCAGGGCACCTGTCGCCGCCACGGTCAGTCCACTCCTGATACTTGCAAGTTGGGTCTTCATCGCTTTGTCTCCTGTGTTTGGTAACTTTGATGTTGAGGCCGGGATTTCTTGGTGAATCCCTGGCCGGAACGTATCACAACGGTATGGTGTTACCAAGTGGGCGAAAAATTCTTGACGAGGGTCAAGTTTGCCCAATTTTCGAGTCGCGCTAGGGGTTTGTCCGGAGTCCTGGACACGGTGGCCGGATAGCGTAATTCCCTAGAGAAAACGAGTCCGTCCGCAACAGTATGAATTTCAGTTCGACGGGTATGTGCCTCAAGTCGGGGAGGCTTCTCAATTTTCACAGGCGCGACAGCTCATGAAAAGGCGATGGTGGCTGTTTTTTGGGTTGGTCTGCGTGTCTGCCGTTCACGCGCAATCGTGTGAAGGCGGTTTGTGCCCGAACCCGCAAATGATTCGCGGCGAGGCTCGTCTCAAACCGAAAGTGCGTTGCGGGCGTTGGTCGATTTTTCCGGCTCGCAGGACTGTCGGTGGCACCAGTCCTCAACATCAAGGAACCGCGGCATTCTGACTGCTGTCAAGAAGCCGGGTCCGCTTTGCCTGATCTACGGCAGCCCGGTCGAGCTGAAGACGCTGACGTCCGATCAACAAGCCAGGGTGTGGCCGGGGGCTCAGATGGCGGGCTGAAGCCGCAGCTGCCCATGTTCGGCTTCCATGGTTTTGGCAAGCAACTTGACCAGGGCATACACCGTGTCGATGTGGGGCGTGGGTGTCTGCGTGAGGCGCCCGAGTTCCACGACCGATCCCACAAGTGCATCGATCTCCGGCGCCCGGCCGGCTTCGATGTCCTGCAGCATTGAGGTTTTGTGTTTGCCCACCTTCTCCGCACCGGCGATACGTTTTTCCAGCGTCACGCGAAACGCGATGCCCAGCTTGTGGGCCACGGCCTGCGCTTCAAGCATCATGCTGGCCGCCAGTTCGCGTGACAAGGGGTATTGGCAGATATCCAGCAGGGTGGCGTGAGCCAGGCTGCTGATGGGGTTGAAAGTGAGATTGCCCCAGAGCTTGAGCCAGATCTCCGCGCGGATGTTGTCCAGTACCGGGGCCTTGAAGCCGGCCTTGCCAAAATATTCGGAGATACGTGTGACCCGCTCGCTGGTCGTTCCATCCAGTTCACCGACCGGAAAGCGGTCACCTTCAATGTGCCTGACCACGCCGGGTGCCACCAGTTCCGACGCCGGATACACAACGCAGCCTATCACGCGTTGTGGCGGAATTTTTTCCACGAGAAGGCCGCTCGGGTCCACGCTGTGCACCCGGCAGCCTTCATGGGGACCGCCGTGTTTGTGAAAATACCAGTAAGGGATACCGTTCTGCATGGTCACCACCGTGGTGTCTGGCCCGAAAATTTTGGGCAGCTCATCGGCCACCGCTTCCACCTGATGCGCTTTCAGCGCCAGGATCACCATGTCCTGCGGGCCGATTTCGGCATAGTTGTTGCTGGCCTTGACGTTGGCCGCGATGTGTTCGGTGCCGTCGTGCATGATGAGTTTCATTCCATTCTTGCGGATGGCTGCCAGGTTGGCGCCTCGCACCATGAAGGTCACGTCTTCGCCGGCCAGTGCCAGTTTCACGCCTACGTAGCCACCTATGGCGCCGGCCCCAATAATCGCAATTTTCACAGCACTTCTCCCGATAAAATTTATTCGAACCGATTGCTGAGTCTGCCGATGCCGGCAATCTCCACCTCGACGGTGCTTCCCGTTGGCATGGACCCCACCCCGACCGAGGTGCCGCACAGGATGACGTCGCCGGGATACAGGGTGATGTCCTGGGAGATCAGACTCACCAGTTGTTGCACGGAAAAACGCATGTCGCTGATGGGGTAGTCCTGGCGAACCTCGCCGTTGAGCATGGTTTTGACCACCAGCTTCGTCGGATCCAGGCCAGTCGCCACCACCGGGCCAAAAGGGCAGAAAGTATCGAAACCTTTGGCGCGCACCCATTGGGCAAACGAGGCATCGCGGTTCAGGATGTCGGCAACCGTCACGTCGTTGGCACAGGTGTAGCCAAACACGTGATCCAAGGCGTCCCCTTCTGGGACCAGCTTGCAGGCCTTGCCGATGACAATGCCCAACTCGCCTTCGAAGACCACCTTGCCGCCACATGCCGGTTTGCATATGGTGCCGTTCGGGGCCAGGTAGGTGTTGGGCGCCTTGATCAGGTACAGCGGTTCCGCCGGTACGGCCAGCTTGAGTTTCTCGCCCAGCGCCCGGAAATTGTTCCACAAGGCGATGACTTTGCTGGGTTGAACCGGTGTCAACAAGTTGACCTCGGCCAGCGGCATCCAGCGCTCAGTGGGGACGGCACAAGCAAACATGTCGCCCTCGCAGACCCGGATGCGATCGCCTTGCAAGATTCCAAAGTGAATGTTGCTGCCTTCCGAGAAACGCACCCAATGGTTTGGCATTTGGGTCTTTCAGGTCAAAGCAGTCGACGCTGGCCGGTGCGTCGGTGTACTGCTTGATGCGTGCTGTCGTGGGCCATCTGGCGCGCAGCCGTAAGAGTTGCTTATCCAACTGTGCGATGCAGGGCGGGGCCGGTTGGCGACTGTGCTGGTGTGGCAGCGCAACTGGGCAGCTTCGATGGCGTCGATCAGAAAGTCAGCCTCGTAGGCGCGCAGCAGGTGGGCTTGTTCGGTTTCAAGGTAGACACGCACCGCATTCCGGCCATGCGCCTGCAGACGGGCATAGGTCGCGGCATCCCAATACCAGGTCAGGCCGAGTTCCTCGAAAGCGGCGTTGTATGCGTGACGATGGGCTTCGGCCGTTTGGCCGAGCAGGGCGTTGAGCATGGCAGTTCTCCTCTTGGGCTATTGCTCTCAGGGCAAGGGCGGCGCGCGATGCACCGGGCTTGAGCGCAAATGTAGAGAAGAAGAATGATTAGTAATAGTTAAAGTATTTGATAATATGCATAACTGATAGATTATGTATGGAGGGTCCTGTGAAAAATGCGACGCTGCGTCAGCTCAAGGTGTTCGAGGCCGTGGCCCGCAACCTGAGTTTTTCACGCGCTGCCGAAGAGTTGCACCTGACACAACCGGCGGTGTCTATCCAGGTCAAAAAACTGGAAGACCACGCCGGCTTGCCGCTGTTCGAGCAGCTGGGCAAAAAAATCCATCTCACGCCTGCGGGCGAAGAAATGCTTCACTCCAGCCGGATCATCATCCAGCAGTTCAAGGAAGTCGAAGAGGCCATGGCCCAATTCAAAGGTATTTCCAGCGGCAAATTGAACGTGGCGGTGATCAGTGCCGGCGACTATTTTTTTCCGCGCCTGTTGGTGGAATTTGCGCGCTGCCACCCCGGTGTGACCCTGAACTTCGGCGTCTGCAACCGTGAAGAGTTGCTGGACCAGTTGACGGACAACCTCACCGATCTGGCCATCATGGTGCGGCCGCCGCTGGACATGGACACCGAGCACGAACCCTTTGCACCCCATCCCTATGTGGTGGTGGCCGCACCCGACCATCCGCTGGCCACCAAAAAACGCATTCCGCTGTCGCGCCTGGTGCGTGAGCCGTTTGTGGTGCGTGAAAAAGGTTCGGACACCTGGAGCTCCATGGAGGAGGGTTTTGGCGCGCACCTGGCCGAGTTGAACATCGCCATGGCGATCAAGAGCACAGAGACCATCAAGCAAGCCGTGATCGCCGGCATGGGGGTGAGTTTTTTGTCGGCGCACACCATCAGCCGCGAGTTGCAGGTCGGCAGCCTCCGGGTGCTGGATGTCCAGGGCTTTCCACTGATGCTGCACTGGTATGTGGTGCATCGCCGTAACAAACGCCTGACCCCGGTGGCGCAAGCCTTCAAGAGCTTTTTGATGAGTGACGGCGCGGCCCTGATCGAGCAGACCATAGGTTATCGACCCAAGTCGACAGCGTCCGCCAAGGGGCCGCGAGCCAGACTTAGTGGCCTGAAATGAGCAGCTTGCGCTCGCGCGCAAAGTCGGCGGCATTCATTTTTTTGCCGCCTTCGGGGCGCAGTTTCAACACTTCGATCTGCCCGCCATGTGTATTGATCAGGAGGCCGGCCTCCGTGATGGCCGCGATTTCACCGGGCTTGCCACGCACGCCCGAGAAGCCGCGCACCGGATGTTTGTGGCAGTCATAAAGCCAGACACGGGTTCCGTCGAGGACGGTCCAGGCTCCCGGCGCGGGGTTGCAGGCGCGGATCAGGTTGTAGACCTGGTTCAGGTGGTTGGCCCAGTTGATGCGGGACTCTTCTTCGTGGTACCAGCCTTCGTAGCTGGCTTGTGATTCATCTTGCGCCTGTTCTTCGTACCGGTCGGATGTCACCAGGTCGGCCGCTTCTAGCAGGGCCGCCACACCTAGGGGGAACAGCTTGTTGAAGTAGAGCTCACCCAGCGTTTCATCCGGCCCGATGGGACAGGATTTCTGCAAAATAATCGGCCCTTCGTCCAGTCCGTCGGTCGGGCGAAAAATACTGATGCCGCTGTGGGTTTCACCCAGCGCAATCGGCCAGCTGATAGCCGACGGTCCACGGTGCCGCGGCAGCAGGGAGGGGTGAAACTGGATGGTGCCGCAACGCGGAATGTTCACAAACGCCTGCGGTGCGAATTGCACCACATAGGCCATGACGCCGATGTCGGCATTGAGTTCCCGCATGGCGTGTTCGGCGTAGCTGCTCTTCAGGCTGCTGAACTGGAACACCGGCAGGTGCCGCTCCTGGGCCGCCACGCGCAAGGCATCGGGCTTGGCGCCGGCTTTTTCCGGCATGCAGAACACCCCCACCACCTCGTCCCCACGCGCCAAAAAGGCCTCCAGGGTGGCTTTGCCGAATTCCTGTTGGCCGATGAATGCGATTTTCATGGGTGGAGAAGAGTGTTTGTTTTTAGCGCAGCAGGAAGTAGGCTGCCAGCGCGTACAGCACCAGCGCAAATACTTTTCGGAGTGGCCGGATGTCCATGCGGTGGGCGGTGCGTGCGCCAAAAGGCGCGGTGCACATGCTGGCCAGCGAGATGACGATCAGGCCAGGCAGGTAAAGATAACCGATGGCGCCGGGCGGCATTTGCGGCAAACCCTGGCCGGCCCAGATGTAGCCCAGGGTGCCGGCCAGCGCGATCGGGAAACCCAGCGCGGCCGAGGTACCCACGGCATCGTGGATTTTGACGTTGCACCAGGTCATGAAAGGCACAGAGACAAAAGCGCCACCCGCACCGACCAGCGAAGACAACATGCCAATCACGCCGCCCATGCCAAAAGTGCCCAGGGGGCCGGGCAAGGTGCGGCTGGGTTTGGGTTTGCGGTTCAGGAACATTTGCGTGGCGGAAAATGCCACAAAAATCGCGAACAGGATGCTCAGGACTTTGCCCGGCAGGGCCACCGCCAGTTGCGCACCCAGCAGCGAGCCCAGCAGGATGCCGGGTGCCAGCACGCGAACAATGGGCCACAGCACCGCGCCGCGCCGATGATGCGCACGCACCGAGGACATGGAGGTGAAGCAGATGGTGGCCAGCGAGGTGGCCACGGCCATCTTCACTGTGTATTCAGGCGGAAACCCCTTGGCCGAGAGGATGAAGGTCATGAACGGCACCATCAACATGCCGCCGCCTATGCCTAACAGGCCGGCGAGAAAACCGGTGGCGCTGCCCAAGAGCAGGAGTTCGAGAATCAGCAGGGGTTCGAGAAACATGCGGGCCGGGCCGGGCCCGAAAAGAGAACAAAAAAAGGTGTCTGCAAGTGCCACCGGACCGTCATCCTGAACCAGGGTTCAGGTGGGCGAGGGCAGTCAGGCTTCGGGTTCGTCTAACGCGAGACGATCACGCCTGCCTGACAATTTACCAAGCCCGAGCTCAAAGAGCATTGGTACAAGGAAATATAAAGCCCAGTGCGCACTGCAGACCAGATGATTGTAGGCGCTTGCGGCTGGCTTTGCCGGCACCCGTTGTTGCTTTTACAGCAGGCGGCCGTCCACACCCAGCGCGCTGTCCAGGCGTTGCAGCAAGGACGCCAGTTGCGGCTGGGCCGCACCGTCGGTGGACGCCGAAAAACTGGCGGCCTCGGGTTCCGCCGCCGTGGTTTGGCTGGCGCGTGAGGCTTTCAGCGCATTGGCTTCGAGTTCCGACAACTCGAAAGCCAGGTTCAGTGCGGCCAGTACCGCGATACGGTCACGCGCCTTGATTTTTCCGGCGTCGCGGATCTTGCACATGGCCGCGTCGACTTTTTCCACCGCGTCCAGCAAGCGGACATCGCCGCCTTCGGGGCAACCGAGCAGATAACTCTGCCCCATGATTTGGACGTCAAGCTGCTTCATTGGTCTGATCTCGCGGATGTTCTGACGCTGACCGAGCCGAGGGACAGGGTGGAGGATGAGTCCGGCAGCCGCTCGAGCAGCGCGTCAACCCGGGCCCGGGCGGCGCTCAGGCGTGAGCGCAGGGAGTCGCGCTCCTGCGTCAACTCGTGCACCTGCTCGCTGAGCAGGGTATTGGTGCGCTGCAATTCCTCGTAGCGCACCAGGAGCCGCTCGACGCGTTCGGCAATCTGGTCGATTTGGTTTTGATTCGACATGGCAGCCTGATTGTAGGGTTAGCCAGATTTTGGCGCGTAGAATCTCGCCTGTTGGTGCTCGCGGTGTGGTTCACACGCTGCAGTTCAACGGGAAGCAGGAGGAAGTCAAGGCCATCCGGACCGGGTTAGACCCAGTGCGCAAGCGCCGCGACTTTTAACCTGCGCTGCCCCCGCAACGGTAAAACGGACGAATGTTTCCCTGAAATCAACTTCAGGTCGCATTCAGCCCTCATCACAGCCACTGAACGTTTGAACATACGTTTGGGAAGGCGATGAGGACAGTTCCGTCAGCCCGGATACCGGCCAACAAGGTGAACGCGCACGTCTTTCAATGGGCCGAGCGTTTGTAACGCTCAAGTACCGGCGGGGAAGCCGGTGAGGGCATTTTGTTGATTGCTTCCATCATGAAATCTGGTGTTTTTTGTGTGCGCCTTGCCGCACTTCCCTTGGCCCTGGCCGCTGCTTTTCCGGTTTTTTCACAATCCGACACGACCCCTCAGCTGGGCGAGACGGTGGTGTCCGCGACGCGTACGCCTACCCGCGCCGATGAGCTTGTCAGCGATGTGGTGGTGGTGAACCGGGATGCGCTTGAAAAAATGGCGGGAAGGACGCTGCCTGAAATTCTGGCGCGTGTTCCCGGTGTCCAGTTCTCCTCCAACGGCGGCCTGGGGAAAAACAGCAGCATCAATATCCGTGGCACCGAGGCGCGCCATACCATCTTGCTGATTGACGGTGTGCGCTACGGCTCGGCGACATCGGGCACGCCGAACTGGGACAACATTCCGGCGGACATGATTGAGCGCATTGAAATTCTCAAGGGGCCGGCATCCGCCCTCTACGGCAGTGACGCCGTGGGCGGTGTCGTGCAGATATTCCTGCGCAAGGGCGCACAGGGTTTCCGTCCCTATGCCTCGGGAACCTTGGGCAGCAACAGCTACCAGCAGCTCGCGGCGGGGTTTACAGGCGGCTCGGGCGCCGTCAGCTACGCGCTGGGCGTGCAGAAAACGCACGATGGCGGTTTCTCCGCCACCAACCCCCGGGTGGGCGCCAATTACAACCCGGACAACGATGGCTTGGACCAAAACTCGGTGAACGCTTCGGTGGCCTTGCAGATCAACGACGCGTGGAAGGTGGACGCGGGCCTGCTCTATTCAGACAGCGTGAGCCATACGGACGATGGCCCTGGCCGCGACACCCGTTATGCGGGACTCACGACGACGACCCGGGCCGGGGTGGAGGGCCGCGTGCTGCCGGGCTGGAAAACACAGCTGCGCTACAGCCAAAGCGTGGACTCCAACCGGGCCATTGTGGCCGCGCCCACCTTGTTTCCCAGCCTGTTCAAAACAACCCAGGATCAGATCACTTGGCAGAACGATATCGACACGCCCATCGGCGTGGCCCTGGTTGGCGTGGAGCAGTTGACGCAGAAGGTGGACAGCACGACCGTTTACTCCGTCACCCAGCGCACGCTGTCATCGTATTTTCTCGGGCTCAACGGCAGCCAGGGCCGGCACAGCTGGCAGGCCAATTTTCGCAATGACAGCAATTCGCAGTTCGGTAACAACAGCACCGGCTTCGTCGGGTATGGCTTCAGTCTGACGCCGGCCTGGCGGGTGAATGTTTCACACGGCACCAGCTTTGTGGCGCCTACCTTCAATCAGCTTTATTTCCAGAGTTCCTCGTTCAAGGGCAACCCCTTGCTGCAACCCGAACGCGGCGCGAACACGGACATCGGGATCACCTGGAGCGAGGCCGGCCACACCGTAAAGCTGCTTCGGTTTGACAACAAGATTCGCGGTTTCATTGCCAACCCGCTGGCGCCCGTCAATGTGCCGCAGGCGCGGATCGACGGTTACACGCTGGCCTATGACGGCTCATTCGGCGCCCTGACGCTCAGGGCCTCGGCGGACACACTGAACCCGCGCGATGAACTCACCGGGAAACGCCTGCCACGTCGCAGCGCCAACCAGCTCCGACTGGGGGCCGACTATGGCACGGGCGCCTGGCTTTTTGGCGGCTCGGTGCTGAGCGCCGGCGGCAGCTTTAACGATGCCGCCAATCGCCAGCCGCTGGACGGCTACACCACGGCAGACCTGTATGCTGATTACAAGCTGAACAAGGACTGGAAGTTGCAGGCCAAACTCAACAACCTGACCAACAAGCAGTACGAAACCATACTGGGCTACAACCAGCCTGGTCGTGCGGTTTATGTGACCCTGCGGTATCAGCCAAAATAAAGGAGCGCGCCTTGTCTGCTACCCGCTGTCCCGTTGTCCTGATCGCCGCCCCGGCCTCCGGCCAGGGTAAAACCACGGTCGCCTGTGCCCTGGCGCGTCTGCACGCACGCCAGGGCAGTCGCGTGCGAGTGTTCAAGTGTGGTCCGGATTTTTTGGACCCCTACTGGCTCAGTCTGGCCAGCGGCGCACCGGTCTACCAGCTGGACTTGTGGATGACTGGCGAGGCCGACTGCGCGCAGCGTTTGCACGCTGCCGCGCAGGAGGCCGACCTGCTCATTGTTGAAGGCGTCATGGGCCTGTTCGACGGCCAGCCCAGCGCGGCTGACCTGGCGCAGCGTTTTGGCCTGCCGGTGCTGGCGGTCATAGACGCCGGCGCCATGGCCGGCACCTTTGGCGCATTGGCCTGGGGCCTGCAGCATTACCGCGAAGGCCTGCGTTTTGCCGGTGTGCTGGCAAACCGGGTTGCTTCCGACGGCCATGCGCTCATGCTGGAGGAAGGTTTGCGTGACCCGGCGCAATGGCTGGGCGCCTTGATGCGCAGCGCGGCGTTCAGCCTGCCAGAGCGTCACCTGGGCCTGGTGATGTCCGATGAAATCGACGATGCCATGGGCCGGCTGGATGCCGCCGCCGATGCGCTGGCCGGCACCAAACTGGGACAGATGGGGCTGGCCGAATTACAAGCCTGGGCGGTGACTTTCGAGCCGCCGGCTGATACGGCGGGGGCGACCGCGCCTTTGTTGCAGGGCCAGACCATTGCCGTGGCGCGCGACGCGGCCTTTTGTTTTTTATACGCCGCCAATCTGGATTGTTTGCGTGCGCTAGGGGCGGAACTGGTGTTTTTCTCGCCGCTGGCGGACGCCGCCGTACCCACCTGCGACGCACTCTGGCTGCCGGGCGGTTATCCGGAATTACACGCCGAGACACTGGCGGCCAACAGCGCCATGGCCAGCAGTATCCGAGCCCATGTGTCGGCCGGCAAACCGGTCTGGGCCGAGTGTGGCGGCATGATGGCTTTGTTTGAACAACTCAGCACCGTGGATGGCGTCAGCCACCCGATGTGGGGGGTCTTGCCCGGCAGCGTGACCCTGCAAAAACGCCTGGCGGCGCTGGGGCCGCAGCAGCTTGAGGTGGACGGCGGGACTTTGCGCGGCCATGCTTTTCATTACTCCACCTGTCTCACGCCGCTGCCGGTGGCCGCACGCACCCAGGCGGCGCCCGGCCGCAAATTACGCGGCGAGGGGGAGGCCTTGTATGTGGCGGGGCCAAGCGGCGCGGTACAGGCCAGCTATTTCCACGCCTGGTTTGCATCGAATCCGGCGGCTGCCGCGCAGCTTTTCCTGAAAGATGGCCATGACTGAATCCCTCAAAGACTGGCGCAGCCTGGCTGCCGCCCAGGGCATAGCGGGGTATGGCCCGCAACGCATCGTCTGCCTGACCGAAGAGCCCACCGAGTGGTTGTATTTACTGGGCGAGGAGAGGCGCATTGTGGGCATCTCGGGTTACACCGTGCGCCCGCCACGTGCGCGTGAGGAAAAACCCAAGGTCAGCGCTTTTTTGAGCGCCAAGATCGACAAGATTGTGGAGCTGCGGCCGGACTGCGTGATTGGTTTTTCCGACCTGCAGGCCGACATTGCGTCGCAGCTGGTCAAAAAAGGCATCCAGGTCACCATCTTCAACCAGCGCAGCGTGGCTGAGATCTTTTCGATGCTGTACCAGCTTGCCGCCATGGTCGGCCAGGAGGCGCGTGGCCTGGCGCTGATGCAGGGCATGCAGCAGCGCCTGCTGGAAATCGAGCAAGCGGCCGCAAGCCTCAAACGCCGGCCGCGTGTGTTTTTTGAAGAGTGGTACGACCCGCACATCAGCGCCATAGCCTGGGTGTCCGAAGTCATCGGTATTGCCGGTGGCGACGACTGTTTCCCCGAGTTGGCCTGCCAGGCCATGGGCAAGGACCGCATCATCGCCGACGGCGGCGAGATCGTCAGGCGCAACCCCGACATCATTTTCGGCTCCTGGTGCGGCCGCAAATTCAGGCCCGACCATGTGCGGGCCAGAGCCGGCTGGGACAACGTCAACGCCGTCCAAAACGACCAGCTGTTTGAAATCAAGTCCGCCGAAATTTTGCAACCCGGCCCGGCCGCACTGACGGACGGCGTCGAACAAATCCACCGCATCATCATGGACTGGAATAAACACTATGGCTGAAGTTGCCCGCAGCGAACTGATCCTGGGTGGTCAGAGAAGCGGCAAGTCGCGCCGTGCCGAAACACTGGCGCAGGGCTGGTTGATGCAATCGCCGCAGCACCGGGCCGTGCTGATTGCCACGGCCCAGCCCTGGGACGAGGAGATGCGCGCGCGTATTCTGCGTCACCAGCAGGACCGCGCCGAACGGGTGCCGGGCATGGCCACGGTCGAGGAGCCGCTACAGCTGGCGCAAGCGATCCGCCAACACAGCCGCAGCGACACCTTGATCGTCGTCGACTGCCTGACCTTGTGGCTGACCAATTGGCTCATGCCGGCCGAAAGTTCAGAGTCAAATCAGGCTCCAGCCCAGTACCCACAAGCGCAAGCAGCTATGCTTTTGGAAGCGATTGAAGCTTGCCCCGGGCCGCTGGTGCTGGTCGGCAACGAGATCGGGCTCGGCGTGATTCCCATGGGCCGTGAGACCCGGGACTTTGTGGATGCGTTGGGCCGGCTGAACCAGGCTGTGGCGCAGGCCTGTGCGCGGGTCACCTTCATGGCCGCCGGTTTGCCTTTGACCTTGAAAGGCCAGCCATGAAACGCAGCACGGCCTTGTTCCTGTTCTTGTGTGTCACCTTGTTGGGGCCGGCCCGCGCCCTGCAGGTGACGGACGACCGCGGCGTAAGCGTCACCTTTGCGCAAAGTCCGCAGCGTATTGTCAGCCTGCTGCCGTCGCTGACCGAAGGTGTTTGCGCGCTGGAGCAATGCCAGCGCATCGTGGGGGTGGACCGTTATTCCAACTACCCGGCCAGCGTGCGGCGTTTGCCGGTGATGGGCGGCGGGCTGGACCCAAACATCGAAGGCATTGTGGCGCTCAAGCCTGACGTGGTGTTGCTGGCGGTGTCTTCACGCGCCAGCCAGCGCCTGGAGTCGCTGGGCATCAAGGTGGTGGCGCTGGAGCCCAAAAGCCATGCCGACGTGCGGCGTGTGCTCTCGGTGCTGGGCGTGTTGCTGGACGTGCCGGAAGACGTGGGCGCGACACGCCTGTGGCGCATCATCGACAGCAGTGTCTCGGCCGCGGCCCAGTCGCTGTCGCCGAAAGCGCGCAATGTGCGTGTTTATTTTGAAGTCAGCCGCGGGCCGTATGCGGCGGGCGAGTCGTCGTTTATCGGCGAAACCCTGGCACGCCTGGGTGTCAAAAACGTGGTGCCGGCTTCGTTAGGGCCTTTTCCCCGCCTTAACCCCGAGTTTGTGGTGCGCGCCAACCCGGACGTGATCATGGTGGGCAACCGCAGCATGCAGGCCCTGGTTGCCTACCCGGGTTGGTCCAGCATCAAGGCGGTGAAAGAGCAGCGTATTTGTGTCTTCGGCGTGGACGAGTCCGACGTGGTGGTGCGGCCCGGCCCGCGCATGGCCGAGGCCGCGCGCCTCATGGCCAAGTGCCTGGAAGACAAAGCGCGATGAGTCTTCACTTCAGCCATCAACAGAGCAAGGCCTTTGTACTGGCGGCCGGTTTGCTGATCGCCAGTGTGTTGCTGCTGTTGCTGGGCATCAGTGTGGGCAGCACCGGTTTTGAAAGTGTGCTGAACATGGGCCGTGATCCCCAAGCGCAACAAATTATTTGGGAGATTCGCCTGCCGCGCACCGCCGGTGCCTGGCTGGCCGGCGCCTTGCTGGGGCTGGCCGGCGCGGTGGCGCAAGGCCTGTTTCGCAACCCGCTGGCCGACCCTTATCTGCTGGGCAGTGCCTCAGGCGCCTCGCTGGGCGTGGCCCTGGCCATGGCGCTGTTTGGCGTGTCGCCGCTGGCGACCCATTGGCTGGCACGTATAGGCCTCACCGGTGCGGCGTTTATCGGTGCCGTGTTGGCCGTGTTGTTGACCCTGCTGCTGGCCAAAGGCGTGCAGCACACCTTGCGCCTGTTGCTGGCCGGCGTGATTGTCGGTGTGGTGCTGGGCGCGCTCAGTTCGCTGATCCTGCTGCTGACGCCCGACATCATGCAGGCCATGCAGTCCTTCATGTTGGGCAGCACGGCCTTTGTCGGCTGGACTGCCTGCGCGGTGATGGCTGCGGTGTTTCTCGCCAGCGTGATCGCGGCCTGGATGATGAGCCATGTGCTGGACGGTCTGGCCCTGGGCGAAGCCACGGCACAAAGCCTGGGCCTGCGCCTGCCGCAAATGCGGGCCGCGCTGGTGGCGGTGTTGGCCCTGAGCACCGGCACGGCCGTGGCGCAAACCGGGCTGATCGCATTTGTCGGCCTGGCCGCGCCGCACCTGGTGCGTTCGGTGGTCAAGACCACCCACGGCCGGCTGATTGTGTTGTCCAGCCTGATGGGCGCGGTCTTGCTGGTGGCCGCCGACATCCTGGCGCGCTGGCTGATTGCGCCGCAGGAATTGCCTGTGGGGGTGTTGACCGCCGTGCTGGGCGGCAGTTATCTGTTGTGGCTGATGCACCGCCAGACCGGGCGGGGGGCAGGGCTGTGATGTCACCAACTTCTCCACTTGCTACGCATTCGATAGCTATTGACGCCCGTGGGATAAGGGCCAGGCTAGGAAATGTTGAGGTTTTACACGGCATTTCGCTCCAGCTGCCGCTGGCGCGCTGGACCAGTGTTGTTGGCCCCAACGGTGCCGGCAAATCCACCTTGCTCAAGGTGCTGGCCGGTTTGTTGCCGCACAGCGGCGAGGTGGCCTTGCTCGGGCAGTCGCTTCACAGCCTGCGTGCCCGCGAGCGCGCGCAGCAGTTGTCCTGGCTGGGCCAGAACGAAAGTTCGGCCGACGACCTGACCGCCTACGATGTGGCCATGTTGGGCCGTTTGCCGCACCAGCCCTGGCTGGCGCCGCCCAGTGACTACGACCATGCCGCGGTGGAACGGGCTTTGCGCGCGACCCAGGCCTGGGACTGGCGTGACCGGGCGTTGGGCCAGCTTTCGGGCGGCGAGCGCCAGCGCGTGTTGCTGGCGCGCGCGTTGGCGGTCGAGGCCCAGGTCTTGCTGATGGATGAACCGCTGGCCAACCTCGACCCGCCGCACCAGGCCGACTGGCTGCGCATGGCGCGCGAGCTGGTCTCCAGCGGCAAAACCGTGGTCAGCGTCCTGCACGAAATTTCTTTTGCGTTGCAGGCCGACGAGCTGGTGGTGATGGCCGCAGGCCGCGTGACTCACCAGGGCGCTTGCAGCGACAGCACCACCCACCGCGCCCTCGAAGAGGTGTTTGACCAGCGTGTCGCCGTGCACCAACTGGCCGGCCAGTGGCTGGCCTTGCCAAAAATATAGAGATAGCTTTCCGAAAGACGCCTTATGCAAATCGAAACCCCACCGACCGTCAAACCTTACGACAAACCCGAAGGGGAACGCCGCGGCCTGGTCATCGTCAACACTGGTGACGGCAAGGGCAAAAGCACCGCCGCCTTCGGCCTGGCCCTGCGCGCCCAGGGCCGCCACCATGTGCACGGCAAGGCCGTGAAAATATTCCAGTTCATGAAAGTGCCGACAGCGCGTTTTGGCGAACACCGCATGTTCGAGCAACTCGGCATCCCTATCGAAGGCCTGGGCGATGGTTTCAGCTGGAAAAGCCAGGACCTGGAACATTCGGCCCAGTTGGCCCGCAACGGTTGGGAAAAGGCCAAGGCGGCGATCCTGAGCGGCGAGAACTTCATGGTGGTGCTGGACGAACTGACTTACCCGCTGATTTACGGCTGGATGCCGCTGGACGATGTGTTGCAGACCTTGAAGGACAGGCCGAAAGACGTGCATGTGGTGATCACCGGCCGGCGTTGCCCGCCCGAGATCATCGAACTGGCCGACACGGTCACGGAGATGACAAAAGTCAAACACGCGTTCAACGCAGGCATACCAGCACAGCGCGGCATCGAAGATTAGAAGATGCGAATAAATCTACTACGCCCACCGATCTCGCACCTGCGGTCCTCGCCGTACGTGTGTACGGCTGCTGTCCTCGATGCGACCTCGGCGCGCTCGCTGCGATTTCTTCACACCTTCTAAGTACGGTGGATATGAGCGATTCACCTTCTGGCCACGCCTTTTCCGCGTCCGACATTGCCGCGGTGTACCGCGCGATTTTCGAACGCCGCGACATGCGGCATTTTTCCGGCGGCGAGGTGGCGCCCGAGGTGATGCAGCGCCTGCTGCAGGCGGCGCACCACGCGCCCAGTGTCGGTTTCATGCAGCCCTGGCGGTTTGTGCGTATCGCGCAGCCGGCCTTGCGCCAGCAGTTGCATGCCCTGGTCGAGGCCGAGCGGGTCCTGACCGCACGTGCGCTGGGTCAGCGTGAAGACCAATTCATGCGGCTCAAGGTCGAGGGCCTGCTCAGCGCGGCGGAAGTCTGGGTTGTGGCCCTGGCCGACGGGCGCGAGAAACATGTGTTTGGCCGCCGCACCATGCCGCAGATGGATCTGGCCTCCGCCGCCTGCGCGATCCAGAACCTCTGGCTGGCGGCCCGCGCCGAAGGTCTGGGCATGGGCTGGGTGTCGCTGTTTGAGCCGGCGGCCGTGGCGGCCTTGTTGCAAATGCCGGCCGGTGCCGAACCGATCGCCGTCTTGTGTCTCGGGCCGGTGAGCGGCTTTTACGAAGCGCCCATGTTGCAGCAGGAACGCTGGGCCCAGCGTTGTGCGCTGGACGATCTGATTTTTGAAAACTGCTGGGGCCAGTCCATGACGCCGGCTTTACCCGGGAAAAGCTGAGCAGCCCGTCCGCATGGGTGCAGCCGTGCGGACCAGCCACCTTGGCGAATTGAAACAACTTGCCTTTCAGAAAAGGAATGGAATGAATCCGTCTGTCATCTGCATTGCCACCAGCGCGCTGATCCTGAGTCTGCACACTCCCGCGCAAAGCGCTGACTTGCCCATGGTGCATGTCACCGACACCGGCCTGGCGCCCAACAGCAGCCTGGGCCTGGATGTGCCCAGCGCCACCGGCTCACGCCTGGGCTTGACGCCACGCGACACGCCCGCCAGCATCAGCAGCATCAGCGCGGCCGATCTGGAAGAGCGCAACATCACCCGTGTGCAGGATGCCGTCAAACGTCTGCCGGGCTTCACCGACAGCGCTTCGGCCGGCAACGGTGGCACCGGCCTCACGGCGCGGGGTTTTTCCGGCCACAACTCGGTGGCGCAAATGATTGACGGTACACGCCTGGTGGTGGGTTCCGGCACCGTGACCTTTCCGTTTTCGACCTGGCCTTACGAAGCGATAGAAGCCTTGCGTGGCCCGGCTTCGGTCTTGTATGGCGACGGCAGCATAGGCGCGGCGGTCAACTACATCACCAAACAGCCCTTGCGTGACCGCCGCGAACACGAGGCCTTTTTCTCCCTGGGCTCTCACGGCACGGTGATGAGCGGCGTGGGTTCACGCGGGCCTATCAACGACTCACTGGCTTATTCGGCCTATGTCAGTGGCGAAAAAAGCAATGGCTTTCGCGAGGACAACGCCTATTCGCGCCAGAACTATTCGCTGGCCTTGCTGATCCAGCCCAACAGTGCGCTGAAGATCACCTTGTCTGCCGACGGCGCGCGCAACAACGACGCGACCTACCAGGGCACGCCGCTGATCAACGGCCAGCTCGACGATCGCCTGCGCCGCACCAGCTTCAATGTGCAGGACGCGCTGGTCAAGTACGACGACCAGTGGCTGCGTGCCAAGGTCGAGTTCCAGGCCAGCGACAGCATCAAGCTGCGCAATGAAACGTATGTGCTCAGCAGCGACCGGCATTGGCGCAACACGGAAAGTTATACCTATGTGCCGGCCACTGGCCGTGTCACACGCGGCGACTACCTGGAAATCCAGCATGACCTGCGACAGACCGGCAACCGTTTTGACGCCACCTTCGACGGCACGCTGGCCGGTATGAAAAACCGTTTTGTGGCTGGCTTTGATGTGTCGCGGGTGGATTTCCTGCATAGCAACAACAACGGAAATACGGCCAGCAGCACGGTGAATCCATTCAATGTGCTGCCCGGCAACTTCATCAGCACGGTGGCCACCGTGCCGGGGCGCCAGAGCAATCTCGACAGCACCGCATTTTTTGCCGAAAACGTGCTGGACCTGACGCAGCAATGGAAGCTGGTGGCCGGCTTGCGCCAGGATCACATGACCCTGGACTCCACCGACCTGCGCACCCGGGTGGCGGGCAGCAAGCGTTATTCGCCGTTGACCGGTCGCCTGGGCGCGGTCTGGCGTGCCAGCACAGAGCTGTCGCTGTATGGCCAGTATGCGACCGGCACCGACCCGCTCAGTGGCTCGCTGAGTTTGCCGGCCAACCTGACGCATGACCTGACCAAGGGGAAACAGATCGAGTTCGGTGCCAAAGGCGACTTGCCTTCGGTGCGCGGCGAATGGACGGCCTCGGTGTACCGCATCGAAAAACGCAACATCCTGTCGCGTGACGCCCTCAACCCGCTGCTCACGCAGCAGGTCGGCCAGCAGTCGTCCACCGGTGTGGAACTGGCGCTGGCGATGGAGCCGGTGCGCGGCTGGAGTGTGGACGCCAACCTGGCGATGCTGCGTGCGCGTTATGACAACTTCAATGAGCTGGTGGGTGCGGCGCTGGTCTCGCGCAACGGCAACACACCTGTCAATGTGCCGGAGCGCACCGCCAACCTCTGGACCAGTTACCGTTTTGCGCCGAAGTGGCAGGCCGGTGTGGGTCTGCAATATGTAGGCGTACGCGCAGCCAACACGGCCAACACGTTGACCCTGCCGGCCTACACCACGGTGGATGCCTTGCTGCGTTACGAGGTCTCGCGCAACCTGAACCTGGCCTTGTCGGTCAGCAACCTCAGCGACAAGGACTACGCGATTTCAGGCAGCGCCAACGCCGCAGGCACGGCCAACACACGCTGGTTGCTGGGTGCGCCGCGCACCGTTTACCTCACGGCCCGCGTGAAGCTCTGAGCGGCTGGCCATGTCGTTTCATCTCAAGCGGGCGATGCACAAGAGCCTGATTTTTCTGCACAAGTGGCTGGGTGTCAGCTTGGCGCTGCTGTTCCTGATGTGGTTCCTCAGCGGCCTGGTCTTGTATTACGTGCCTTTCCCTGGCCTGAGCCAAGCCGAACGTCTGGCCGGCCAGGCGCCTTTGCAACTGCCGTCCGGCTGCTGCCTGACGGCGCAGCAGGCCACGGACAAAGCCGGACTGACGGCCAGCGAAGCCAGGTTAGGCATGTTCGGTGCGCTGCCGGTCTGGCGTGTGCTGGCCAAAGACGGGCAGGGCGGTGCGCCACTGTGGCGCGCGATCGACGCGCGCAACGGGCAACTGCTGGCACCGCTGCCGGCCGAAGCTGCCGCAGCCGTGGCCGAAGCCTTCAGCGGCCGGCGTGCCGTACACAGCGAGCTGCTGGAGCGTGACCAGTGGACCGTGCCGCAAGGCCTGAACCCCTACCGCCCCTTGCTGCGTGTGGCGCTGGACGGACCGGACGGCCTGGAGCTGTATGTCTCGCCGGCCGCGGCCGAGGTGGTGCGTGACACACGCCGTGCCGAACGTTTCTGGAACTGGCTGGGCGCCGTGCCGCACTGGCTTTATTTCACCGAGCTGCGCCAATACCCCAAGACCTGGCGCAACGTGGTGGTCTGGCTGTCGATTCCGGGTGTGGTGCTGGCCGTGACCGGCCTCGTGCTGGGCACGTGGCATTTGTTTCTCAACCGCGCACGCTGGATTCCCTATCGCCAATTCTGGATGCGCTGGCACCACATCAGCGGCCTGGTGGCGGCAATTTTCACGCTGACCTGGATGTTTTCCGGCCTGCTGTCGATGAACCCGTTTGGTGTGTTTTCGCCGCGTGCCGCGCCAGCGGTAGAACGTATGGCCTGGACCGGCCCCAAGGCGGCTGTCACCTTGAACCCGGCGCAGGCCCTGGCTGCGGCGCCTGGCGTGCAGGCGCGGGAGATGGACGTGGTGCAGGTGGCGGGGCAGGCCTGGTACCGGCTGCGCGGCGTGGCTGAACAAACGCTGGTTCGGGCCGATGGTGTGGGCGCGTCCGTTCCGCAGGCCGCATTGCCGGAGGAGACCGTGCAAGCAGCGCTGCGTGCCCTGCGGCCGGGCGCCGTGACCATCACCCGGCTCACGGCCTACGACGACATGTATTACGCCCGCGAACTGAATGCCAACACGCCTTATGCACGGCCCTTGCCGGTCTGGCGGGCGCAGTGGGCCGACGGTGTGAGTGTTTATGCCGATCCGGCGTCCAGCCGGCTGCTGCTGCGTGCCGATGCCTCCAACCGCTGGCAACGCGTGCTTTACAACGGCCTGCACAGTTTTGACTTTGCGCCGCTGATGGCGCGGCCCTGGCTGCAGGGCAGCCTCATCGTGCTTTTGTCGCTGCTGGGCACGGCGCTGTGTGTCACCTCCTGCGTGATTGCCTGGCGGGTGTTGGTGCCGCGCAAACGTAAACGTATGCATGGACGCGCTGCGCGCCCCGCTTGAATTCCCCTTATTTTTTTGACTTGAAGAAAGACTGTCCTCATGTTTGCGTTTGAAACCATCTTGTTTGAACTGGCCCGGCTGTTTTTGTGGCCGGTGACCCTGGGCGTGTTGTTGTCCTTTGTGTATGCGCTCTACACCCTGGGCGCTTTCGGCATCGAGTTTGTGCAACGCAGGCGCGACCCCACACGCCCGCTGGTGCTGCATTCGCATGGCAACGACCAGGACCAGATGGAACTGGCCTTGCTCAAAGACCTGGAAGGTGTGCGCCTGTGCAGCCGTGTCGCGCCCATGCTGGGCCTGATCGCCACCATGATTCCCATGGGCCCGGCGCTGGTGGCCGTGGCCTCGGGCGAGTCGCAGGGCGTGGCGGCCAGCCTGGCGCCGGCGTTTGCCAGTGTGATCGTGGCACTGGCCTCGGCCTCCATCACCTTTGTGGTCTACACCGTGCGCCGCCGCTGGTTGATGCGTGAACTGGTGATGATTCTGGACGCGCAGACTGTGGGGGTGAAGGTATGAGTAAAAGGCAATTCTCCATTCTCAACAGCCTCGACGCGGACGATGACGACCCGGTCTTGTCCACCATCAACCTGATCGACGTGTTCATGGTGGTGATCGGCATGTTGATGATTGCGGTCATCAACAACCCCATGAACCCGTTTGCGCAGGACAAGCTGACGATCATCCGTAATGAAGGCCAGCCCAACATGGAAATCATCACCAAGGACGGCCAGAAGGTCACACGTTTCAAGGCCAGCGGCGCCTCGGGCGAGGGTGATGGCGAAAAAGCCGGCACCGCCTACCGCATGAAAGACGGCACCATGGTCTATGTGCCTGCCGCGACGGCGCCCACGGCCCCTGGAGCAAAACCATGAGCGTGATGCTGCGCGTGTTTGTTGGGCTGGCCGCCAGCATGGGGCTGGCGGCCGCGCAGCCTGTTCCATCACCCCAAGCGCCCGTCGTGTTGCTGAGCACCTACGTCGTGACACCGCCGCGCCTGGCGCAAGTGGTCGCGGCGGCACAGCAGGCCGGTGTGCCTTTGATCACCGTGTCGGCCGAGCAGGACACGCCGCAAGCTCTGGAGCAGGTTTTGCTTGGCGCACGCCTGTTGGTGATTGATGCGCCGCACAGCAGCGTGGCGCAAAACACGGCCGCCAAATTTGGCGAGCTGCTGGGCAAAAGCAACACCCCTTATGTGCTGGTCGGCGAGTTCAGCACGGTGGCGAAAAACCAGTCCTCGGCGGCAGCGCCGCTGGTCGCCGAGCGCGGTGTCAGCGCCGCCTGGGCGCAGCGTCTGCGCGAGTACTGGCGTTTTGGCGGCGCGACCAACATCGCTCTGGCGATGGCCGCCTTGAAGCCCGGGGCCGGCTTCACGGACGTCGCCGCCTTGCCGACTGCGGTGCAACTGCCGCTGGCCGGTTTTTACCATCCGCGCTGGCCGCAGATCGAAAGCCAGGCCGCCGCACTGGACAAACTCCCGGTTTATGCATCAAATGTGCCTCCAGCCCAGGAAGGACGGGCGCAAGAAGCTCCTAAAACCGTAGCGATTGCAGTCAACAACGCGGTCTTCAGCGGCGCCGACACGGCCTGGCTGGACAGCTTGATCAGCGCGCTGGAGCAGCGCGGCCTGCGTGCCTACGCTTTTTACGGCCCGCGCCAGCAAAAAGACCTGTTCTACCAGGCCACCCACATCAACACGGCCTCAGGCCAGCGGCGTGTGGCCGACCTCATCATCAACGCGGCCCTGGTGTTCAACCCGACCGAACGCAAGGCCGAACTCGAACGTATCGGTGTGCCGGTGTTGCAAACCATGCCGGCGCTGGCCATGAACCCCACCGAATGGGCGCAAAGCAAGGACGGGCTGGCGCTCAGCGATGTGTCGTATTACTACACGCCCAGCGAACTCTCCGGCATGGTCGATGCGATGTTGATCACCGCGCGTGACAGTGTCAGCGGCTCCTTGCTGCCCATCCCCGGCCAGATCAACGCGGTGGCCGACAAGGCCGCCGCCATGACCCGGCTGCAACAAACGCCGACGGCGCAGCGCCGTGTGGCGATGATGGTTTACAACTACCCGCTGGGTGAGGGCAATGTGGGTGCGTCTTTCCTCAACGTACCCAAAAGCCTGCACAACATGCTGGCCGCGATGAAAAGCGCCGGTTACCAGACCGAGGCACCGACGGCCGAGCAGATCACGCCGCAGGTGTTGGCCACCATGGCCGCGTTTTACAAACCCGAAGTGGTGCAAGGCCTGCAAGCCCAGGGGCTGGCCGAGGCTTTGCCGCTGTCGCGTTACCTGGCCTGGTTTCGCAGCCTGCCACCGGCCACACAAAAACGCATAGAAGACTATTGGGGTCCGGCCGACAAGGCCGCGATGGTGCGTCCTTCCGGCGTGGCCGGCCAGACCGGCCAACTGGAGCCGGCTTTTGTGATCCCGCGCCTGCAACTGGGCAATGTGGTGATCCTGCCGCAGCCGCTGCGGCATGAAATCACGGCGGCCAAATCGGCCGAGATGCGCAAGAAGCGGATCGGCCACCGTTCGCAGGTGCCACTCAGCCACAACTACCTGGCGACCTACCTGTGGCTGCGCACGCAACTCGGTGCCCATGTACTGGTGCATGTGGGTACACACGGCACGGTCGAGTGGGCGCCCGGCAAGGAGCGCGGCCTCTCGGCGCAGGACGACCCCTTGCTAGCGCTGGGCGATGTGCCCAATGTCTATCCCTACATCATGGACAACCTGGGTGAAGCGCTGACTGCCAAGCGGCGTGGCCGCGCCGTGCTGGTCAGCCACTCGACGCCCATGTTTTCGCCGGCCGGTTTTCGGCCGCAGGTGCACGAGATGCACGACCTGATGCATGACTGGGAAACCGTGGCACCCGGCCCGGTCAAGGCCGAGCTGGAGGCACGGCTGCTCGCGCATTTTGTCGAGCAGCAGTTCCACCGCGATCTGAAATGGAGCCAGGAAAAAATCCGCGCCGACTTTGCCGGTTTCATGGAAGTTTTGCACCCCTTTCTCGATGACCTGGCGCAAACCGCCCAGCCGCTGGGCCTGGCGGCGTTTGGCGAGGTGCCCGACGCCAACCGTCGCCTGCTGACCGTGTTGCAGACCTTGCGCAAGCCGCTGATCGACGCCATGGGCGAAGACATCGACGAGGTGTTTCTGCTCGACGGCGCACGCCTGATGCAGTCGCGTCCGGCGCGCTGGTTGCAGCTCGCGCTGAAAGACCCGCAGGCCGCGAGCCGTCTCGACTTGCGCGCGGAGGACACAAAAATGCCCAAGACCTCGGTGCCGAATCGCGCCGAAGCCAAGCTGCTGGACCCACAACAACTGCTGGCCCTGGCGCAACGCGCGATCCAGTTGGATGCCGCGCTTGCCAACAACGAGGAGATCAGCGGTTTCCTGAAAGCCCTCGACGGCCAGCACCTGGCCGCCAGTTATGGCGGCGACCCGGTGCGCAACCCCGAAAGCCTGCCGACCGGGCGCAACCTCTACGGTTTTGACCCCAGCCGTGTGCCGACGCGCCAGGCCTGGGACACCGGTGTGGCGGCCTTTGAGGCCTGGATGGTCCAGCACCGCAGCGAAAACAAGGGTCAGTGGCCGGAAAAAATCGCCTTTACGTTGTGGGCCGGCGAAACCATGCGGCACCAGGGCGTGATGGAAAGCCAGGCCTTGCATGCCCTGGGCCTGCGCCCGCGCTGGGACGAGGCCGGCCGTGTCGTGGGTCTGGACACCGTGCCTGCGGATACCTTGAAACGGCCGCGGCTCGACGTCTTGCTCAGCGTGACGGGTTCTTACCGCGACCAGTTCCCCACCGTGATGCGCTGGCTGGACGAAGGGGTGCAGCAGGTGGCGGCCTTGCGAGAGAAGGACAACTTTGTGGCGCGCAACTCGCAGGCCATTGCCAAAACCATGGTGGCCGGCGGCGCCAGTGCCGCGCAGGCGCAGCGCTGGTCCACCGCACGCGTGTTTTCCAACGAGCAGGGCACTTACAGCACCGGCCTGTCCGACGCGGCCCAAAACACCGACCTCTGGAAAACCGCAGGCAAGGGCGGCGGCGATGCCGAGATGAGCAGCTTGTACATGGCGCGTATGGGCCATGCTTATGGCGACAAACTCGGGGAACAGCCCGCCAGCGCCGGCCAGGCGCAGGTGCTGGAAAAAATGCGCAGTGGCGCCTACGCCAGCAACCTGGCGCAGGTCGACGTCGCCTTGCTTTCGCGCACCTCCAACACCTACGGTATGCTGAGCAGCGACGACCCTTTCCAGTACCTGGGCGGCATCGCACAAGCCGTGCGCCAGCTCACCGGCAAGGACCCGGCGCTGTATGTGCAAAACCTGCGCGACAACAGCGAAGTCAAAACCGAAAGTGCGGCCAGCGCGCTGACCAAGGAAATGCACACCCGTTACCTGCATCCGCAATGGATTACCGCGCAAAAGGCCGAAGGTTACAGCGGCACTTTGCAAGTGCTCAAGACCGCGCAGTTTTTGTGGGGCTGGCAGGTGACCGCGCCGCAAACCGTGCGCCAAGACCACTGGCAGTCCTTGCACAACGTGTATGTGCGTGACCAGTACAAGCTGGGCACGCGCGAGTGGCTGGAAGGCGATAACCGCGCCGCTTTTGCGCAGACGCTGGAACGTATGCTGGACGCGGTGCGCCTGAACTACTGGCAGCCCGACGACGCGACCAAAAAGGAACTGGTGCAGGCCTACCAGGAGGCGCTAAAAGCCACCGGCCTGCGCGAGAGCAATCCGGCGGTGCAGCGTTTTGCGGCAGCCCAGGCGCAGGCGGCCAAGCCGGCCGCACCAGGCCAGGCCAGTCCGGCGCAAGCCGCGCCGCAGCCGGCCCAGCCAACTGAAGCCAGCGCCGATGACGCCGCCCCTGCGCCGGTGCGCGGCCTGAAGCTGATGCCGCAAAGCGAGCCGACCACGCCGCCTGCGACGCAGGTGGTGAACAGCCTGGCGGCGCTGTTGGGTGCCGCGTTGTTGATCGCGCTGGGTGCGTGGCGCCAGTCGCGCCGCGTACGTTCCCGTGTGGCGCAGGCCCGCTGATGTTGCTGGCCCTGTTCTCCTTGCACGACCCACTGGCCTGGCTGGCCGTGGCCGCCGGTTGGCTGGCGGCCTTGTGGCTGGCCCTGGCCATCGATTGGCGCTGGGGCGAACCCGCGGCCGCCTGGCATCCGGTGGTCTGGATGGGGCGTTACCTGGGCCTGTGTGGCCAGCGCCTCAAGGCTTGGCCGCCGGCCGCGGCTTTTGTCGGTGGCGCGTTGGCCTGGTGGGCCGGTGCAGTTGTTGTGGGTGGGCTGGCGGGTGGCTTGCAGTGGCTGGTGGTGGATCAGTGGTTGCGCCTGGACCTGACGGCTTTGGCCTTGTCATGGGCCTGGCTCGCGTGGGCGGGCTTGGCGCTGCTGCTGGCGATCGCGCTCAAACCCATGTTGGCCTGGCGCATGTTGCGCAGCGAAGTGCTGGCCGTGGAAGCGGCCTTGCAGACCTCGCTGCCGGACGGGCGCAAACGCCTGACCTGGCTGGTCAGCCGCGCCACCGCGAGCTTGAGCGATAGTGAGGTGCGTGAAAGCGCGATCGAGTCGCTGGCCGAAAACCTGAACGATTCGGTGGTCGCGCCCATCTTCTGGTTTGTGTTGCTGGGGCTGCCCGGTGCGGCGGTTTACCGCTTTGCCAACACCGCCGATGCGATGTGGGGCTACCGCGGCGAGTGGGAATGGGCCGGCAAGTGTGCGGCGCGCGCCGACGATGTCTTGTCCTGGGTACCCGCACGGTTGACGGCCGGGCTGATCTGGCTGGTGGCCGGTGATTTTCGTCTGGCCGGCCTGCGTCGGGAAGCGGTGCAAACCCCGTCGCCGAACAGCGGCTGGCCGATGGCCGCCATGGCGCTGGCGCTGGGCGTGGCCCTGCGCAAGCCAGGGGTTTACGTGTTGAACCCCGCGGGCAGGGCGCCGCAGGCCGTGGACACGCTGCAGGCCATTGCTATTGCATCAAAAGTGATCCTGACCCTGGCTGCATTTGCGCTGCCAGCTACGGTATTGATAGCGTTTGGAATGGGTTGATGATGGCGGATTCTATTTTTTCTACACGCAGCCACGGCGGGCAGGACAGCCTGGGCGTGCCCCTGCATGATTTTTCCACCAACAGCCATGCCTGCGGACCCTGCCCGCCAGCGCTGCTGGCGGTGCAGCAGGCCGATGCCTCGGTCTACCCCGATGCGGCTTACAGCGACTTGCGTGTCCAACTGGCGGCTTTTCATGGCGTGGCGCTGCAGCGTGTGTTGCTGGCGGGAAGTGCCAGCGAGTTTATTTTTCGCATCACGGCTCTGGCCGCGCAGCGCGGCGCGGCGGCGGTCTGGCTGCCGCCACACAGCTACGGCGATTACGCACAGGCGGCGCAGGCCTGGGGCCTGACTGTGGTGGCGCAGCCGGCACAGGCCCAATTGCGCTGGGCCTGTGACCCGTCCAGCCCACTCGGTGCGGCGCATGCCGGTTTGGCGGAGCAGGTCAACATCGCAGCGCTGTGTGTGCTGGACCGCGCCTACGAACCCTTGCGGCTCAGCGGCGCGTTGGCCCTGAGTGATGAAACGCTGCAGCAGTGCTGGCAACTCTGGACGCCCAACAAGGCGCTGGGGCTGACCGGCGTGCGGGCGGCTTACGTGATTGCGCCGCTGGACGCAGACGAGGCGGTGATACAACTGGAGCGCCTGGCGCCTTCCTGGCCTGTTGGTGCGCACGGTGTGGCCATGTTGCAGGCCTGGACCACAACCGCGGTGCAAACCTGGCTGGCCGACAGCCTGGGTAGCTTGCGCGACTGGAAAACACGGCAAATCGCGCTGTGTGAATCCCTGGGCTGGACTTGTTTGCCCAGCGAGGCCAACTTCTTCTGTGCCCGTCCGGCCTTGCCGCCAACCATGAGTTTGCAGCAGGTGTTGAGCGAATTGCGCGCGCAAGGCATCAAGCTGCGCGACACCACCTCCTTCGACTTGCCCGGTCATGTGCGTATCAGCGTGTTGGCGCCCGCCGCGCAGGACGCATTGCACAATAGCTGGCAACACATCATCAAGAAAGCAGCATGAGCGCAAAAAGTGTCATGGTTCTGGGCACCACCAGCGGCGCCGGCAAAAGCTGGCTGACCACCGCCTTGTGCCGTTATTACGCACGGCAGGGGCTCAAGGTCGCGCCTTTCAAGGCGCAGAACATGAGCAACAACGCCCGGGTGGTTGCCGGTGGCGAAATCGGCAGCGCACAATATTTCCAGTCGTTGGCGGCCCGTAGCACGCCTGAAGTGCGCATGAACCCCTTGCTGCTCAAACCCGAGAAAGACACGCAAAGCCAGGTCGTGTTGATGGGCCAGGTCAATGCCGAGTTGTCGCGCATGGAATGGCGCGGCCGCAGCGCCTCGGTCTGGCCCGTGGTCGCGCAGGCGCTGGACGAGTTGCTGGCTGAAAACGACGTGGTGGTGATCGAAGGCGCAGGTTCGCCGGCCGAGATCAATCTCAAAAGCAGCGACATCGTCAACATGCGTGTGGCGCAACACGCCAGGGCGGCTTGTTTGCTGGTCACCGACATAGACAGGGGCGGCGCCTTTGCTCATTTGTACGGCACCTGGATGATGCTCGACGAAGCCGAGCGACAACTGATCAAGGGTTTTGTACTCAACAAGTTTCGTGGCGATGCGAAGCTGCTGGCCCCCGGCCCGCAAATGTTGCAGGACCTGACCGGCGTACCCACGGTTGCAACACTGCCGATGTGGTGGCAACACGGCTTGCCCGAAGAAGATGGCGTCTTTGATGACCGCAGCGTGGCCGCCGGCGTCGTGAGCAAAACCGTGGCGGTGATTGCCTACCCGCGTATCAGCAACCTCGACGAATTCCAGCCGCTGAAAAACGTGCCGGGCATTCATCTGAAATGGGTGCGCAGCCCGGCCGAGCTGGCCGGCTTGAGCGCCAGCGACTGGATCATCCTGCCCGGCTCCAAACACACCAGCGGTGATCTGGACTGGTTGCGTGCGCAGGGCTTGGACCGCGCCGTGGCGACACACGCCGGGCGGGGTGGCGCCGTGCTGGGTATTTGCGGCGGGCTGCAAATGTTGGGCGAAGCGCTGATTGATCCCCACGGCATCGACGGCAACGGGCCCGGCCTGGGCCTGCTGCCGGTGGTCACGCTGTTTGAAGCCGACAAAACCGTGCAGCGCCGGCAAGCGAGTTTTTCGGCCGTGGGCGGGGCTTGGGCGGCGCTGTCAGGGGTGGCGGTGCAAGGTTACGAAATCCACCACGGCCAGACCGCGCCGCACAGCGCCATGGCCGCGGCCGGCGATATCGCGCACGCTGTCATGCCCGAGGGCCTGGCCTGGCAAAACGGCAGCGGCAATGTGCTGGGTGTGTATCTGCACGGCCTGTTTGAAGACCCTGCCGTGTTGCAGGCCTTGTTCGGCGCCAGCACACCCACGCTGGAGTCGGTGTTTGAGGGGTTGGCCGATTACATTGGCCGGCATTTTGAGCCGGGCGTGTTGGATGGGCTGATCAGTTAGCTCTCGCTACAATACTGGTTATCCATACAGCAACCGATAACCCCAGCCCTTCCTGATGACCACCGCCCGCGCCCCGGAGCAGCCCTACGTCGTGGCCGTGCGTGCCTTGTGCGAGTTCACGGCCAAACGCGGTGACCTGGATTTGCGTTTCACACCTTCGCCGTCCGCGCTGGAAGGCATGGCTGGCCATCGCATGGTGGCAATGCGGCGGCCGGCGCATTACCAGACCGAAGTCAGCCTGAGCGGTGACTACAAGGACTTGCGGGTGCGTGGCCGGGCCGATGGTTACGATGCCGAGCTGGGACAACTCGAAGAAATCAAGACCTTTCGCGGCGATCTGGGCGCCATGCGCGAGAACCACCGCCAGTTGCATTGGGCGCAGCTCAAGGTTTATGGGCACCTGTTGTGCCGCCAGGAAAACCTGCCGGAGCTCAAACTGGCGCTGGTGTATTTCAACGTCGCCACGCAGGACGAAACCCTGCTGGTTGAATCTTTCAGCGCCGAGGATTTGTGCGCGTATTTTGAAGCGCAGTGCGAAGATTTTCTCGGTTGGGCGCGGCAGGAACTGGCACACCGGACGGCACGCAATACCGCGCTGACGACCTTGCCGTTTCCGCATGCAACTTTTCGACCGGGTCAGCGTGAACTGGCCGAAGCCGTCTACAAATCAGCCAGCAGCGGCCGCTGCCTGATGGCGCAAGCGCCTACCGGCATTGGCAAGACCGTTGGCACCTTGTTTCCCTTGCTGAAAGCCTGCCCGACGCAAGGACTCGACAAGGTGTTTTTCCTGGCGGCGAAAACGCCGGGCCGGCAACTGGCGCTGGATGCGCTGGCGCGTATCAAGGCTGCCGCACCGGCCTTGCCCTTGCGCGTGCTGGAACTGGTGGCGAAAGACAAGTCCTGCGAACACCCGGGCAAGGCCTGCCACGGCGACGCCTGTCCGCTGGCCCAGGGCTTTTACGATCGCCTGCCGGCCGCGCGTCAGGCGGCGGTCGACATCGCGGCTGCAAGCCCAGGACCGCTGGACAAAAACGCGCTGCGCGAAGTGGCACTGGCGCACCATGTCTGCCCCTATTACCTGGGCCAGGACTTGTTGCACTGGAGCGATGTGATGGTGGGTGACTACAACTACTACTTCGACGTGAACGCCATGTTGTACGCGCAGGCGCAGGCGAATCAGTGGCAGGTCAGTGTGCTGGTCGACGAGGCGCACAACCTGGTTGAACGTGCACGCAAGATGTATTCGGCCGAGCTGGACCCGGCCCACTTGGCGCTGGCGCGGCAGGCAGCGCCCACGGTGATCAAAAAGGTGCTGGACCGGCTGGCGCGCAGCTGGCGCGAGTTGCACCAGGACCAGGCGGACGACTACCAGGTCTATGAAGACGTGGCGCAGGACTTTCGCGGCGCGCTGCAACAAACCGCCAGCGCCATCCTGGATCACCTGGCCGACCATCCTTCGGGCATAGATGCCAGGCTGCAGAATTTTTTCTTCGAGGTGCTGCATTTTTCACGCATGGCGGACTTGCTGGGCGACCATTCGCTGTTTGACATCACCCAAGGCGAGGGCGGGGCGTTGCTGTGTCTGCGCAACGTCGTGCCCGCGCCATTTCTGGCGCCGCGTTTTGCCGCCGCACGGTCGGCAGCCCTGTTTTCCGCGACCCTGGGTCCGGCGCCTTATTACAGCGACCTGCTGGGCTTGCCTGACGACACGGCCTGGGTCGATGTGGTATCACCCTTCAAGGCCGAGCAGTTGTCAGTGCAAGTGGTGCGTGATGTGTCCACGCGTTTCCGGCACAGGGGCCACTCGCTGGCGCCGCTGGTGGATCTGATGGCCAGGCAATACGCGGCAGCGCCCGGCAACTACCTGAGTTTTGTCAGCAGCTTTGATTACCTGCAGCAACTCGCCGATTTGTTCAAGGTACGGTATCCGGCCATTCCGGTCTGGGAACAGTCGCGCGGCATGGAAGAGGGCGCGAAAAAAGCCTTTCTCGAACGCTTCAGCCCCGAGAGCCAGGGCATCGGTTTTGCGGTGCTGGGTGGCGCGTTTGCCGAAGGCATAGACCTGCCGGGCAAACGCCTGATTGGTGCGTTTATCGCCACCCTGGGCTTGCCGCAAATCAACCCGGTCAACGAGCAAATCAGGCAACGCATGGAGACCAGTTTCGGCAAGGGTTACGACTACACCTACCTCTACCCCGGCCTGCAAAAAGTGGTGCAGGCGGCGGGCCGGGTGATACGCACCGAGTCCGACCAGGGCGTGGTCTATCTGGTGGACGACCGGTATGCGCAGGCGCAAGTGCGTGAGCTGTTTCCCGGTTGGTGGCAAGTCGGCTACCAGCAAGCCGGGGCACAGAAAAAACGGCCTGAATTTTCAAAAACTTAAGGAAACAGGGCTCTAGCCCAGGAGGAACGGGCGCAATCAGCTATTAAAAGTGTAGCGATTGATCAGTTGATCAGGCCACGCTGGCGCGCTGCAAACAGGGCCTGCATGCGGTTGGACACCTTGAGCAAACCGTACAAAATTTGCACATGGCCGCGCACCGTGTGGTGAGACAGGGCCAGGCGGCGTGCGATCAGCTTGTCGGGCAGGCCTTCGCACAACAGGGTTAGCACCTGGCTCTGGCGCGAGGTCAGCGGCGTTTTCGGGGTGTGCTTGCCGTCCTCAGGCGGCGTGCTGACCAGTCCGGAAACCGGCAAGGTCACGGTGGAGCCCTGGCTTGTAGAAGGCCGGTTGGTCTGAAAGTGTTGCAGAGAACTCATGTATCAAATTAGACGCGCGGCGGCGCGGCGCTGCAAGCGCTGAAGGGCTTTGGACTGTCCCTAAAAATAGTGACAGACAGGCGCGTCAGACAAAAAAATAGATTCAGGCGGGCCGGCGTTTTTCGGGTACCCACAAGATCATGCGGCTGCCCCGGCCGGGCGATTCCCAGCGCACCTTGCCGCCTATGGACTGGGCCCGGCGCAATTGGTTTTTCAAACCTTTGCCACCGTTTTTGAAGGCCTCTTCGTGTGAGAAACCTTGTCCGTTGTCGGCGATGGTGACACTCACGCCGCCATCTTCCGCGCTGGTGCTGACACGGATTTCACTGGCCTCAGTGTGTTTGAGGATGTTGGCAAAGGCCTCCTGCAGGATGCGCAGGATATGCAGCGCGTTGCGCGGGTCCAGCCAATCCAGCGCCGGCACATCCACCACTTCCCAGCGCAGCGTGATACCGGCGCTGGCCAGGCGCGGCCCCAGCCGGAAACGCAAGGTGGCCAGCAACAGCAGCAGGTCGGCCTCGACCGGCTCCATGGAATCGATGGTCAGCTTGAGGTCGTCGATACAACTTTTGAGCACCTGGGCCACCTCGGTTTCGCTGAGGCGTCCGGCCTCGACCACACGCAGGGCGCTGACCAGCGAGGAACCCAGGCCATCGTGCATGTCCTGTGTCAGACGCTGGCGTTCCTGGCTCAGGGTTTGCCGCTGCTCGGCGGCGCGCAGGCGTTCGTAACTGTCGGCCAGTTCCGCTTCGCGGGTCTGCAGGCGTTGCTCGAGCTGGGCGTTGACCTGCTCCACGTCGGTGATGGCGCCTACATAGCGGCGGTACATCAGGTAGCCAAAGATGCCGAAGGTGATGGCATTGTTGTAGACGCCCAGGTACCAGCCTTCCGGGCTGATGAAGTTGTTTTGCAGCAGCCAGTCCACCACCCCGAGGCCGGTACAAATGCCTATGCCCATGGCGACCAGCATGGCCTCGGTGGAACGGCGCCAGGCGCTGAGGCCGCCCACGATGCCGACGGTGGCGCTCATCAGGGGCGCCAGGAAGTAGAGCAGCGGGGTCACCCGGGGCGTGATGGGCAATGCGGCCAGCAGGGGCAGTGTCAACACGCCAACCAGGGCGCAAAACCCGAGCAGGGTGCGGGTCAGCCAGGCATGGGGGCGGCCATGCAAGCGCTCGATCGAGATATGCACCACCGTGATCATCCAGAACAGGGAGTTGGCCGTCAGCCAGCCGAACCAGTCCCTGGCGACCGGGAAGTCGGCAGAAAAATGCAGGCCGCGCGAGACGCTAGCCAGGGCGACGGCGAAGAACAACAGGTAGTCGGTGGCCTGCCGGCGCCGGAACCAGACCAGCAGCGCAAACACGCCGACGGCCATGAAGGCCGCGTTGAACACCGACGGCAACTCGAGCTGGAACCACTGGCGCCAGCGGTAGCGCCAGCTCAAGCTGTCGACGGTGCCCAGCCACAGCGAGGACAAGGCGACCTGGCTGGCGCGCGAGTGTTCCAGACGAATCAGGATCTCGCGCGGTGGTGTGTTGTGGCCATCGTTTTCCAGCAGCACCCACAGCGGCTCGCGCGAGCTGTTCCAGTGCAGGCCCTGGGGTTGCGCTCGGTGCACCAGGTGGCCGTCGATATACACCGCCACCGTGCCGTCGGTCTTGATACGCGCGCCATACAGGGCCAGCGGGCCGGGCAGGGCTTTCAGATCGGGCAGCGAGACCTTGAACCAGGTCGTGCGTGTGCTGCGCAAGGGGGCACCGGCCGTGGCCTGGTGCAGCAAGTCTATGGGCAAGGCGTGCGGCAGCGTGACACTTTGCCAGCGGTCCGGCAAGGCCGCAGGGCTCAAGGTGAGCGGTGGTGTGCTGAAGCCCGGTGCATCCACGCTTTGCCATTGGGCCTCGGTGATGTGCAGGCTGGCGGCGGGGGCTGCGTGCGCGTCCAGGGCCACCAGCAGGGCCAAAACCGGGATCAGCCGCAGGACTTTGGCGAGACGAAGGACAAACGAAAAAAGCATGGGGTGCTTATACCGCAGGCACACCGCGGGCCGGCGGTTAAGGCGCCAGAAGGCCTTGTTGTCTGGCTTCATAAATCGCTTCGGCTTTCGAGGTGACTTTGAGCTTGCCGTACACGCGCCGCACGTAAGTCTGCACGGTGTGGACCGAGACTTGCATCAGCCGCGCGATTTCCTCGGCGGTGAAACCTTTGGTGATCAGTTCCAGCACTTCTTTTTCGCGGCTGGACAAGATGGCGGGGGTGTCGTCGGCGCGCGGGGCCGGTGGTGTGGGAGCCGCGGCCGGAACCGCCGCCTGGCGAAAACGCATCAATATCTGCCGCGCAATCAGCGGGCTGATCGGGCTGCCGCCGCCGTGCAGGCTACGGATTTCTTCCAGCATGTTCTCGGGCGCGCTGTCCTTGAGCAAATAACCCGAGGCGCCGGCTTCAATCGACTGCAACACATGGGCCTCGTCGCCAAAGGTGGTGCAGACCATCACGGCGCAATTCGGCCACAACTGGTGCGCGGCCTGGATCACGTCAATGCCCGAACCATCGGGCAGGCCCAGGTCCACCAGCAAGACATCGGCCGGCGTGGCTTGCAGCGCCAGCAAGGCCTCCGCCCGGGTGCTGGACACGCTGAGCAGGGTCATGTCAGCGGCGGCGGCGATGGCCGTGGCGATGGCATTCTGGAAATGAACGTCGTCTTCCACAAGGGCCACCTGGATCAGCGGGTTGGAGGAATCTGTGGGCATGGCGGGGTGGGATCCTGGAGTCGTGCCGCAGTTGTTTCCAAACCGGCGTCAATAAGGACGCCATTTTGCGTCAAGCGCCACCCGGTCGTGTCGCTAAAACTGAGGACAGACATGAATTGCCCCGCCGTGCTGGCAGCCGCCGCAGAAGCCGCAGAAGCCGAGGCCAGCGATGCGCTGTGAGTTTCAGAACAAACGCAGCCAAAAGTTGGTTTGTCCTGAAATTTTAAGAAAAAGAGGGCTCTAGCCCATAGGGGCTGGGCGCAAGCAGCTATCAAAAGAGTAGCGACTGCGAGAGCCCCCTCAGCCCAGGTTTATTGCGCCTGGAAACCGCTGGCCTTGATGATGCGGGCCCAGGTCTGGGCATACGCGTGTTCGCGGCCGGCCAGTTGTTGGGGCGACATATAACCCACGGTCAGACCCATGGCAGTGAGTTTTTCGCGCACGTCGGGCATGGCCACCACCTTGCTCATGGCTTCGGCAAAACGGTCAATCGTGGCCTTGGGCGTGCCCGCGGGCGCGAAGATGCCGTAATACGGCACGTCTTCAAAACCGGCCAGGCCCAGTTCGGCAAAGGTCGGCACATCGGGCAGGGCGGCCTGGCGGGTGCCGCCCAAGACGGCGACCACGCGGATTTTGCCGGCCTTGTGGTTTTCGATGAAGTCGGGGATGGAACCCACACCGGCGCCAATCTGGTTGCCCAGCATGTCGGCGATCATGGGCGCGCTGCCGCGGTAAGGCGCAGCCTGCAGGTCCAGCGCGTATTTCTGGCCAATCAGCTTGACCAAAAACTCGGGCACCGAAGCCGGGGCGGGTACACCCACATTGCCTTTGCCGGCTTGTGTACTGCGCACCCAGCTCACGTACTCGTTCATGGACTTGGCGGGCGTGCCGCCGGCGACGGCGAAGGCGTTCACAAAGGTTGCAAAGCCGGCCACCGCCACAAAATCCTGGCCGGGTCAAAGCCCGGATTTTTGGTCACCAGCGGCAGGATGGACACGGTGTGATCGTGGGTCAGGAACAAGGTCATGCCGTCGGCCGGGGCCGCCTTCAGCGCTTGCGCGGCAATCTGCCCGCCCGCGCCGGCGCGGTTTTCCACAATCACGGGCGTGCCCAACTGGTCCTTGAGTTTTTCAGCCAAGGTGCGGGCAATCACGTCGGTGCCGCCGCCGGCCGGAAAACCGACCAGCAAGCGGATGGTGCCGGTCTGTGCCTGGGCCACACCGGCCAGCAACAAGGCGCTGAGCGTGAGGGCGTTGCGCAAGGTGCGGAGGGCACGCGTGCCGGGTGAGCTGACCATGAGGAACTCCATTTCGTGGGTGGAAAACAAGATCGGTATTTTGCAGCAAGAAGCCTGTCGGCCGCGCGGCACGCATAGACGGGGGCTAGATGGCCTCGTTTGTCGTTGCGTTAGTCTCTTCGCCCATGGCCTGGCACAGGAATTCCCTGAAGCTGGCCGCCGCCGGTGACAGCTCATGACCGCGTTTGTAAAAGAGCGAGAGATGGCGGTGCACCACAGGCGCCACGATAGGCCTGGCCACCAGGCCGAAAGGCGCGATCAGCGGCAGCGAGCGGCCGGGCTGTGCCGTGATGCCGTGGCCCCATTGCACCATGCCGAGTGCGGTGGTGATGAAGGAGACATCGTGGGCCGGGTTCAACACCAGTTTTTCCGAATGTTTGAACAGATCGCCCTGCAGGCGGGTGGTGAAGTCGCGGGTGAGGCTGACAAAAGGCTGCTGCAGCACCTGCGCCCAGGTCACGCGTTTGAGTGCCGCCAGTGCATGGTCCGGCCGGCAGATCAGCCACATGCGATCGCGAAAAAGGCTCTCCTGCACCAGTTCCGGCGGCGCGGTCCGTTGTGGTGCAATACCCAGGTCGGCCTCGCCGCTAACCACACGTGCCAGCGCCTGCTGGTTCAGCGAGTCCAGCACATAGACCGCAATGGCCGGGTACTGTTGCCGATAACGCAAGATCAGTTCCGGCAGCGTGGTGGACGCATACAGCGGCGTGCAGGCGATACGCACCGTGCCGCGTTTTTTTTGCTCCAGGTCCTGCGTGGTTTCCAGCGCCAGCGCCAGGTCGTCCAGCACCTTGCGCGCCAGCGGGTAAAACTCGCTGCCCGCCAGCGACAGGACCGTGCTGCGTGTGGTGCGGTCGAACAGGCGGACATGCATGCTGCTTTCCAGCTCCTTGATCAGCAGACTCAGTGCCGAGGGTGTCAGGTGTAGCCGGCGCGCCGCCGCCGCAAAGCCGCCGGCATCCGCGATCGCGAGAAACGCGCGCAACTGGCGCAGGGTGACATGACTTGTATTCATTAATAAAACTCAATGCTTACTAAATATTGCTGGTTTGTCTAAACAGTGAGGGCACCTTACCATGCCGGCATAAAAGGAGTTTCCCCACGATGCTGCGTTTTGATCCCAACCTGAGATGGCTGTTTACCGAAGTCCCCATGCTGGAACGTTATGAAGCCGCCGCTGCGGCCGGTTTCCAGGGTGTGGAAGTAGCTTTCCCCTATGACTACCCGGCGGCAGAAATCGCCGCGCGCCTGCAGGGCAACGGGCTGCAACTGGTCCAAATCCTCTCGCCTTTCGACTGGGATGCCGGCGAGCGTGGTTTGGCCGCCTTGCCGGGGCGCGAAGAGGCGTTTCGGGCCAGCATACGTACCGCACTGGATTACGCGGTACAGGTCGGCAAACCCATGATCCACGTCATGCCCGGCAACATGACGCCGGAGCTGGACCGCCGCCAGTGCATGGATCTGTTCCTGTCGAATATCGCCTGGGCCGCCGATCTGGCGAAAACAGCCGGCGTGACCCTGATTCTGGAACCCTGCTGCCGCGCACGTTTCCCGCAGTTCCTGTACCACCGCATTGACGAGGGTGTGGTGGTGGTCAAGACGCTGGGCCGCGACAACGTCAAGCTGTGTTTCGACACCTTCCACATTCAGATGGAAGAGGGCGCCATTGCCGCCCGGCTGCAGGCCGCCTGGCCGCACATCGGACACATCCAGGTGGGCAATGTGCCCGGCCGCCACGAACCCGGTACCGGAGAAATCCACTTCCCCTACCTGCTGGGCCTGATCGAAAAGCTGGGCTGGGACCGCTGGATAGGCTGCGAATACACCCCCTCTGGCCACACGCTGGACACCCTGGCTTGGGGCAAGCCTTATGGCCTGCGTGACCCGCGCAAAGCGGCTACAGCCACCCACTGAAAGGACTTGCCATGTTGACTGCTGCCGACAATGAACTGCTGACGTGCACAGGTGCGCAGACCCCGATGGGGCAATATTTCCGCCGTTTCTGGCAGCCGGTTGCGCTGTCGCGTGAACTGGCCGAAAACGACGGTGCGCCGCTGCGCGTGAACATCATGGGTGAAAACCTGGTCGCCTTTCGCAACAGCGACGGTGTGGTTGGGCTGACGGATTCGCGCTGCCCGCACCGCGGCGCCAACCTGTACTTTGGCCGCAACGAAAACTGTGCCATCCGTTGTGTGTTCCACGGCTGGAAGTTCGATCTGCAGGGCAAACCCATCGAGTTGCCGAATGTGCCGCCCGGTTCGGCCTACCACCAGACCATTCGCCTGAAGGCCTACCCGACGCGCGAGTACGGCGATGTCGTGTGGGCCTACATGGGCCCCGATCCCTGGGACCGGGTCTTGCCGGAGGTGCCCGAGCTTGAGTTTGGTGCCTTGCCCGCCTCGCACCGCTATGTGACCAAGAAGCTGCAGGAATGCAACTGGGCACAATCGATCGAAGGTGCGCTGGACACCTCGCATTTTTCCTTTCTGCACATGCCCGCGACGGGTGTGCCGTCCAACGCAAACCCGGACGCACCTGCCGATGAAAAACGCCTGCGCTGGATCCGTGACGACCCGCTGCCGAAGTTCTCCATTCTTGAGCACGAGGTAGGTTTTGTGGTGGGCGGCGCGCGCAAGGCCGAAGGCGATACGCGTTACTGGCGCAGCGCCCAGTTTGCGCTGCCCGCGCACAGCACCACACCGTCCACCTTGCCGGGGGAAACGCATTTCGGCTACACCTGGGTGCCGATTGATGATGTCAATTGCTGGATCTACACCTATGCGTGGAACCCCGACCGGCCACTGACGGAAGAGGAAATCCTGAAATTCAAGGGCGGCCATGGTGTCATCGCCGAAGTGGATGACAAGTTCATTCCCATCCGCAACCGCAGCAATGAATACCTGATTGACCGGCAGCAGCAGAAACACATCAGTTTCACCGGCGTGCGTGGCGTGGCCGAGCAGGACGCCATGATCCAGGACAGCCAGGGCGGCATTGCGGACCGAACGCAGGAGCATCTGTCGCCCTCGGACGCGGCGGTGGTCCGGTTTCGCCGTGCCGTGTTGAGCGGCGCCAAGGCCCTCGCCGCCGGCAACGAACCGCAGGCACCGCTCAAACACGAGGCCTACAGGCTGCGTTCGGGCAGCTGGTTTGCCGCCGAAGGCGTGTCCTTTGAACAGGTCATGCGGGAACGATTTGGTGACCCGGTCGGACGTGTCACGGCCAACACGGCCGGCGTAGCGGCCACCTGACGGCCGCACCCATCACACTTAACAGGAGACAAGACATGAACCCTTTTACTGATTTTTCTCGAGCGCGCCGCGGTGTATTTCGCCTGGCCCTGGCCCTGCCTCTGGCTTGCGGCCTGGCCTTCAGCGGCGCGGCCCAGGCCCAGGCTTATCCCAACAAGGCGATCAAGCTCATCATTCCTTATGCCGTGGGTGGCTCTACCGACCAGACCGGCCGGCTGGTGGCGCAGTCGCTGTCCATTCGTCTGGGCCAGCCGGTGGTGGTGGAAAACCGCGCCGGGGCGGGCGGTACCCTGGGTCATGACCTGGTGGCCAAATCGCCGGCCGACGGCTACACGCTGCTGTTCAGTGCCGCCGGTCCGCTGACCGTGACGCCTCACACCTACCCCAAGCTGAGTTATGAGCCGGTGAAAGGTTTTGAGCCGATCACACTCGTCGCAACGCAGCCGCTGCTGTTGGTCGTCAACCCTGCACTGAAGGTCAACACCGTTGCCGATCTGATTCGGGACGCACAAGCCCGGCCCGGCAAGCTGAGTTATGGCTCTTTCGGCAACGGCAGTGCGGCCCACCTGGCCGGCGAGTATTTCAAGACACTGGCCAAGGTCGACATGGTGCATGTGCCCTACAAAGGCAGCGGGCCCGCCCTGGTGGATCTGGTCGGCGGGCAGATTGACCTGATGTTCGATGTGTTCAGCACCGCCGCACCTCTGGCCAAAAGTGGCAAGTTGCGTCCGATCGCGATCACCTCCAGCGAACGTTCACCGCAGTTTCCCGATGTGCCCACCATGCAGCAAGCCGGCGTGACCGGTTTCGAGGCCGGGACCTGGTTCGGTGTGTTGGCACCGGCGGGCACCCCCAAGCCGCTGATCGCGCAATTGTCGAAAGAGTTGAACGCGGTGCTGGAAGACAAAGGCCTGCGCGACACCCTGGCGGCTCAGGGCGCCGTGGTTCGTGGCGGTACACCCGCGCAGTTCAGCACCTTCTTCAAGGCTGAATTCGACAAGTGGGGAAAAATCGTCAAGGCCGCTGGCGTGACGACTGACTGACTGACGTTCCTTTTTTTCATCCGGCCTGACTGGTCTGTTGCAGCGGCTTTCCGCTGCCCCTTTTTTTTCTGTTCTTCATGAAACTTCTGAGTTATTCCTTTCGCGGCGTTCCCAGCTGGGGCGCCCTCATCAACGGCCGCATCGTGGACCTGCAGGCGGCTTTTCAGGGACGTGCACCCACGCTGCGCAGCGCGCTGGCGCAGTTCTCGCCGGATGAGATTGAAACGCTGGTCGCATCACATCCGGCCAGCATAGACGCCAAAGACGTTGCCTGGCTGCCCGTCATCCCGGATGCCGCCAAAATTTTCTGCATTGGCCTGAACTACGACGAACACCGCATCGAGGCCAATCGCGACAAGACCGCGCAGCCCACGGTGTTCCTGCGGCTGGCCGCCTCGCAGATCGGTCATGACGAGCCGCTGTTGCTGCCGCCGGAGTCGGAACGTTTCGATTACGAAGGTGAGATCGCCGTCATCATCGGCCGCGCCGGCCGCCGTATTCCGGAAGACGAGGCCTGGGGCCACATCGCCGGTTATGCGCCCTACAACGATGGCTCCATCCGCGATTGGCAAAGCCACACCACGCAATGGACGCCGGGGAAAAACTTTCCGGCGACGGGCGGCTTCGGCCCCTGGATGGTCACACGCGGGGAAATTGCCGATGGGCAGGAGTTGACTCTGACCACGCGTCTGAACGGCGAAGTGATGCAGCAGGCCACCACGGCGCAATTGATTTTCTCCATTCCACGCCTGATCAGCTACCTGTCGACCTTTGTTCCGCTGGAGCCTGGCGACGTGATCGTGACCGGCACGCCGGGTGGCGTCGGTTTCAAACGCACACCGCCGGTGTTCATGCGTGCCGGTGACACGGTGGAGGTGGAGGTCAGCAGCGTGGGCACACTGATCAACACCGTGGCGGCCGAAACGCCCGTGCCTGGCAAGGCCTGAGCTACACGTCGGCATGCAGAACAATCTCATCGAGGTTCGCGTGGTCCGCAAGGCCATTGAGGCCGTGGACATCTGTTCGCTGGAGCTGGCGAGTGTGTCTGGCGAACCCTTGCCGCCGTTTAGCGCGGGTGCCCATATCGATCTTCATGTCGGCGGTTTTGTGCGTCAGTATTCGCTGTGCAACAACCCGTCGGAGCGGCACCGCTACCAGGTGGCGGTCTTGCGGGAGCCGCAATCACGCGGCGGCTCTGTGGCCATTCATGATGGTTTGTTACTGGCGCAGACGTTGAAAATCAGCCCGCCCCGCAACCATTTTCCATTGCTGCAGGAGGCACAGCACTCGCTGCTGCTTGCCGCGGGTGTGGGGATCACGCCGATTCTGAGCATGGCGGAGCGTCTGGCGAACGCGAAGGCCGCTTTCACCATGCACTATTGCACGCGATCCCGCGCACGTACCGCCTTCCGGCATCGCATCGCGCAGTCGGCGTTTGCCGAGGCCGTCAACTTTCACTTCGACGAAGATGGCCAGGCGGGGAAGTTTGACCTGGCCGCCGCCTTGCAGGCTGCGCCTGCCGGCACACACCTGTACACCTGCGGGCCTGCGGGTTTTCTCGGCCATGTTCTCCAGACGGCCCGGGATCACGGCTGGCCGGAGGAACGTTTGCATTACGAGTATTTTTCCGCCGCACCCTCGACATTGCCACAAGGTGCTTTTGAAGTCTGTATTGCCAGCACCGGCAAACGCCATGTGGTGGCGGCAGGAGAAAGTGTGGTGGATGCGCTCGCCCGCGAAGGTATCCACCTGCCCATATCGTGCGGGCAGGGCGTGTGTGGCACCTGCTTGACGGGTGTGCTGGCGGGTGTGCCCGATCATCGGGACATGTTTCTGACCGCGGAGGAGCAGTCGCGCAACGACCAGTTTGCGCCTTGCTGCTCCCGGGCACACAGCACCAGTCTGACGCTGGACCTTTGAGGCTGGACGGGCGGTCGCGGCATGGTGTCGCGACCGCGCAGTATCAAGGCCGCAACTGCTGCGCCATCAACACCGCCACGTGAATCGCTTCGCGCTGGGCGCCGTCCCGGATCTGGTGGCGGCAACTGGTGCCGTCGGCCACGACGATGGCGTCGGGTTGCTGGCGCACTGCCGGCAGCAGGCTGAGTTCGGCCATCTGCATGGAGACCTCGTAATGGCTGGCTTCGTAACCAAAACTGCCGGCCATGCCGCAGCAACTGGACTCGATCAGCTCGGGCTGGGCACCGGGGATCAGCTTGAGCACGTCGAGGATGGGACTCACCGCGCCGAAGGCCTTCTGGTGGCAGTGGCCGTGCAGCAGGATGGCTTGCGCCGTAGGCTGCAGCTGGGCTTTGAGTTGCTCGAGCTTGCCGGCCGCCGCTTCGCGCGCCAGAAACTCTTCAAACAGCAAGGCCTGGCCGCTGATGGTTTGCGCCGCCTCGCCCAGGCCCATGACCAGCATCTCGTCGCGCATGGTCAACAGGCAAGAGGGCTCCAGGCCCACGATGGCGATGCCTTTTTCGGCAAAAGGCAGCAGGGCGTTCACCAGTTCCTGGGCCTTGGCCTTGGCTTGGTCCACCATGCCGCTGGCCAGAAAGGTGCGGCCGCAACACAGTTGTTTGCCGTCTGCTACTGTTTTGGTAGCTACGTGCGCAGTGTAGCCGGCGGCTTGAAGCACTTTCAAGGCTGAACTGGCGTTGTCGGACTCAAAATAACCGTTGAAGGTGTCGACAAACAACACCACCGGTTTGCTGGCGGCCAGTACCTCATCGCGGCTGGCGCTGCGCGGCGCGGAGTTGAAAAAGGTTTTTGTCTGCCACTGCGGCAAGGTCCGTTTGGCGGACAAACCGATGAGTTTTTCGCTCAATCCGGCCAGGCCGGGGATTTTGTCGCGCAGGTTCAGCAGCGGCGCAAAACGGCTGGCCCAGCGGGCGTAGTCCGGCAGGTAGGCGACCAGTTTGTCCTTCAAGGTGTAGCCGTGTTTGGCCTTGTAGTGGTGCAAAAACTCGACCTTCATCTTGGCCATGTCGACGCCGGTCGGGCAGTCGCGTTTGCAACCTTTGCAGCCCACACACAGGTCCAGGGCTTCCTGCACGGCTTCGCTGGTGAAGGCGTCTTGTGCCTGGATGCCGGGCAACTGGCCGGAGAGTGCCAGGCGCAAGGTGTTGGCGCGGCCACGGGTCACATGTTTTTCGTCGCGTGTGACGCGGTAGCTGGGGCACATGGTGCCGCTGTCAAACTTGCGGCAGTGGCCGTTGTTGTTGCACATCTCCACGGCTTTGGCCAGGCCTTGTGCCGGGTCGCCGCCGCTGCCGGGGGCGCTGGTCTGTTCGGTGGCCGGATCGTTCTGCACGTCCCAGGCCTGCCAGTCGAGTGCGGTCTTGATCGGGATGACCTTGTAACTGGGCGGAAAACGCATGAGCCGCGTGTCGTCCATCTTGGGCGGGTTGATCATGCGGCCGGGGCTGAGCAGGCCCAGCGGGTCCATGAACTGCTTGATCTTGGCAAAAGCCTCGTTGATCTGCGGGCCGAACTGCCACTCTATCCACTCGCCGCGGCACAGGCCGTCGCCATGTTCGCCGCTGTAAGCGCCCTTGAACTTGCGCACCAGCTCGGAGGCTTCTTCGGCAATCGCGCGCATCTTGGGCGCACCTTCGCGCCGCATGTCCAAAATGGGCCGCACATGCAGGGTGCCGACCGAGGCGTGGGCATACCAGGTGCCTTTGCTGCCGTATTTTTTGAAGACTTCGGTCAAGGCGTCGGTGTATTCGGCCAGGTGCTCCAGCGGCACGGCGCAGTCTTCGATAAAACTCACGGGTTTGCCGTCGCCCTTGAGGCTCATCATGATGTTGAGCCCGGCCTTGCGCACTTCCCAGAGGTTTTTTTGCGGCGCGTCTTCGGTCATTTCAACGACAGAGTCGGGCAGCAGCAAGTCGCCCATCAACTCGCCCAGGCGTTTGAGTTGGGGCAAGAGTTCGGCCTTGCTCGCGCCCGAAAACTCCACAAGCAAAATCGCGGCCGGCTGGCCGATCAGCGCGCTGCGAATCGTCGGTGCAAACGCCGGATTCTGCAGCGACAAATCAATCATGGTGCGGTCCACCAACTCGACCGCCGTCAGGCTGCCATCGCCTATCTTGACGATGTGTTGCGCCACGTCCATGGCGCGGTAAAAGGTCGGGAAATTCACCACGCCCAGCACCTTGGCGCGGGGCAACTCGCTCAGTTGCAAAGTCAACGACTTGGTCAGTGCCAGCGTGCCTTCGCTGCCGACCAGCAAATGCGCGAGGTTGACCGAACCGTCGCTGGTGTAAGGCCGCTCGCTGCGCGGGTCAAAAATATCCAGGTTGTAGCCGCCCACACGTCGCATGACCTTGGGCCAGAGCCGGCTGATGGCCGGTTGCAACTCCTCGGCCAGGCTGCGCACATAAGTGCCTAACTCGCGCGCCTTGCCGCTGCTGTTGGCATAGCTGCCTAGTTGCAACAACTGGCCGTCGGAGGTCCAGGCCTCTGCGCCCAAGACGTTGTGCACCATGTTGCCGTAGGCAATGCTGCGGCTGCCGCAGGAGTTGTTGCCGGCCATGCCGCCCAGGGTCGCCTGCGCGCTGGTGGAGACGTCCACCGGGTACCAGAGCCCGTGTTTTTTGAGCGCGGCGTTGAGATGGTCCAGCACGATGCCGGGTTCGACCTCGGCCGTGCGTTTGTCGACGTTCACATCGATGATGTTGCGTATGTGTTTGGCATGGTCTATCACCAGCCCGGTGCCCACGGTCTGGCCGCACTGGCTGGTGCCGCCGCCGCGCGACACGATGGGCACACCCAGGTCGCGGCAGATGTCCAGCGCGGTCTTGACGTCGGACGTGCTGCGCGGCACCAACACACCGACCGGCATCACCTGGTAGATCGAGGCGTCCGTCGCATAACGGCCGCGGTCGGCCGGGGCAAACAAGACTTCGCCGCTGGTCTCGGCGGCCAGCCTGGCCGCCAGCCGTCCGGCCACTTCGTTGCTCACCTGGGCCACAGTTTCGTAGGCGTGGGCCGCGGTTTCCCGCGTTACGTTCAAAGGCAGGGGCGCGTTCATGCTTTGGCCGTTTGTTTGGCTGCGCGCAGTTGCTCCACCACCACATCGCGTTTGTTGTCCAAGTGGGCCAGCAACACGGCGCGCATGGCGGCCGCGTCGCGCTTGCTCAGCGCGTCAATCATTTGTTCATGTTCTTTCACGGCGGTGCGCCATTTGTCGCCGTCCTGGTTGGAGCGAAAACGCAGGGCCTGCAGCCGCGCGTTGACCTGGTTGTAGGTCGCGGTGAGTACCGGGTTTTTGGCGGCGCTATTGATGGCGCGGTGGATCGCGGAATTAAGCTGGTAATAAGCGGGCAGGTCGCGCCGTGTGTAGGCCGCCAACATCTCGTAATGCATGGCCTTGATTTCGTCGAGTTCGGCCTCCGTGATGCGTTCGGCGGCCAGGCTGCCGGACTGGGCCTCCAGCCCGGACATGACTTCAAAGGTGTTCAGGATGTCGGCTTCCGACAACTCCACCGCGATGGCGCCGCGATTGGGCAGCAACTCGACCAGGCCTTCGGCGGCCAGCATCTTGATGGCCTCGCGCAGCGGTGTGCGCGAGACATTGAGGATTTCGCTGAGCTCGCGCTCATTGAGTTTGGCGCCAGGCGCGATGCGGTTTTCGACCAGCATCTGGCGCAGGCGGTGCGCCACCTGCTCATGCAGGGCGGCGCGCGGGATAGGGATGATTTCAGCACTCATATATAAATTTTGTATGCAAAAAGTTTGCATGTCAAACCCAGTGTTTCCCCTTGTTATGGTTGACAAATGAATTTTGTATGCAAAAAATGGCGAATATTCATCGGAGAACCTGTTTATGCTCATGCTTGACTTTCACCCCACCGGCCGTCACTTTTTGCAAATTCCCGGCCCGTCGCCGGTGCCGGACCGCATCTTGCGTGCCCTGAGCCTGCCCACCATCGACCACCGCGGCCCCGAGTTCGGCGCGCTGGGGCTGAAAGTGCTGGCGGACATCAAGAAAATCTTCAAGACCAAACAGCCCGTGGTGATTTACCCGGCCTCGGGCACCGGCGCCTGGGAGGCGGCCCTGGCCAACACGCTGAGCCCCGGCGACCATGTGTTGATGTATGAAACCGGCCACTTTGCCGCCTTGTGGCAAAAACTGGCGGCGCGTGTGGGCCTGAAAACCGAGGTCATGAGCAGCCCGGGTGCCGATATCTGGCGTCACGGCGTGCGCGCCGATTTGATCGAAGAGCGGCTCAAGGCCGACACCCAACACAGCATCAAGGCCGTCTGTGTGGTGCACAACGAAACCTCCACCGGCGTGACCAGCAACATCGCCGCCGTGCGCCAGGCCATCGACGCCGCCAAACACCCGGCGCTGCTGCTGGTGGACACCATCTCCGGCCTGGGTTCGGCCGACTACCGGCATGACGATTGGGGCGTGGACGTCAGCATCAGCGGCTCGCAAAAGGGTTTGATGTTGCCGCCCGGCATCAGCTTCAACGCGGTGTCTGCCAAAGCCCTGGAGGCCAGCAAAACCGCCAAACTGCCGAAAGCCTTCTGGGCCTGGGACGAAATCATAGAGATGAACAAGACCGGTTACTGGCCATCGACACCCAATACCAACCTGCTTTACGGCCTCAACGAAGCCTGCGACATGTTGCTGGAGCATGGGCTGGACGTGGTGTTTGCGCGGCATCAGCGCTGGGCCGAAGGTGTGCGCGCCGCGGTCAAGGCCTGGGGCCTGCAGATCCAGTGCGCCGATGCGGCGGTGTATTCCCCCGTGCTCACCGGCGTGATGACGCCTGAAGGGGTGGACGCCGACGTGGTGCGCAAAATCATTTACGAACGGTTTGACTGCTCGCTGGGCACCGGCCTGGGCAAGCTCAAGGGCCGGATGTTCCGCATCGGCCACCTCGGCGATTGCAACGACCTGACCCTGATGGCGGCGCTGTCGGGTTGCGAGATGGGCCTCAAGCTGGCCGGCGTCAAGCTCGCCGGTTCGGGTGTGTTGGCCGCGATGGATCATTTCGCCAGCCACACCGCCGTTTTGCCGCTGAAGAAGGCGGCCTGACACCCGTTAGCACCTTCCCGCTTTCCCGCGTTTCTTTTCTGACGATTTCAAAAACAACCTACTGGAGACAAATATGCAACGCAGAACCCTTGTCACCGCCGGTGCCGCGGCACTGGCCTTTCCTTCTCTGATCCTCGCGCAGAACCTGCCGGCCGGGCCGGTGCGCATCATCGTTGGTTTCGCGCCCGGTGGCGGCACCGATATCCTGGCGCGGGTGATCGGCCAGAAGCTGGGCGAGATGTGGAAAACGCAGGTCATTGTCGAGAACAAGGCGGGTGCCTCGGGCACCATCGCCGCCGACTATGTGTCTAAGCAGGCCGGTGACGGCAACACCTTGTTGATGGCACATATCAACAGCCAGGCGATCACGCCCGCGCTGCAAAAAGTGAACTACGACCCGGCCAAGGACTTCCAGTCGATTGTGCTGGTCGGCGTCACGCCCAACCTGCTGATCTGCAACGAAAACCAGCCGGCCAAGACCGTGAAAGACCTGGTCGAGTTGTGCCGCGCCAAGCCGGGCCAGGTGAGTTTCGGTTCGGCCGGCACCGGCAGCGCGCAGCACCTGGCGCTGGAGATGTTCATGCTGGCCGCCAAGGTCAAGGCCATCCACGTGCCGTACAAGGGTTCTGGTCCCATGCTCACCGACCTGATAGGCGGCAACATCCAGTACAGCTTTGACACCATGACGGCGGCCACGCCCCACGTGAAAAGCGGCAAGGCCATTGCCCTGGCGCAGACGCGCCAGAACCGCGTGCCCGCCTACGCCAACGTGCCGACCATGGCCGAGTCGGGCTTCCCCGGCTTTGAGGCGACGACCTGGTATGGGCTGGTCGGTCCCGCGAAGATGCCACTGGCCATGGCCAAACGCATGAACGAGGATGTCAACAAGGTCATGCAAATGCCCGACGTGATGGAAAAGCTGGCTGCTTCGGGTGCCCAGGATGGCGGTGGCTCGACCGAGAAGTTCGGCGACTTCATGCGTGCCGAGCAGATCAAGTGGGCCAAGATCATCAAGGACGGCGGCGTCAAAGGCGAAGCTTGAACCACCCCCGAAGCGCCTCCGGCGCTTCCCCCTCTAGGGGGCGCCACCTGTGGCCCGGCAGAGCCGGTTCCACGCTGGCCTAGGTATTTGAAAGACATTCATGAAAAAACTTCCTCTCGAGGGCGTTCGCGTACTCGACATCAGCCAGGTCATGGCCGGCCCTTATGCCTGCATGTTGCTGGCGGACATGGGCGCCGATGTGATCAAGATCGAGCCGCCTGACGGTGGCGATCAGACGCGTGGCGCCATGGGTTTCAAGATGAAAGGCGCTGACAGCCTGGGCTTTTTGAACATGAACCGCAACAAACGCAGCGTCACGCTGAATTTGAAGTCCAAGGCCGGACGGGAAGTGTTGCTGCGCATGGTGAAGGATGCCGACATCCTGCTCGAAAACTACCGACCCGGCGCGATGAAACGCCTGGGCCTGGGTTACGAGGTATTGAAGGAAATCAATCCGCGCCTGGTCTACACCAGCATTTCGGGTTTTGGCCAGTTCGGTCCCTGGGCCGATCGCCCGGGTTTTGACTTGATGGCGCAAGCCATGTCTGGCGTGATGAGTGTGACCGGTTATCCCGGTGGCCCGCCCGTGAAAGCCGGCGTGCCGGTGGCCGACATCGGCTGCGCCCTGTTTGCCGTGTATGCCACCTTGTCGGCCTACATCGGGGCCAAAAACAGCGGCGAAGGCCAGCATGTGGATGCGTCTTTGTTTGACACGGCGCTGGCCTTTTCCGTCTGGGACATCTGCGACTACTGGGGCACCGGCAAAGCGCCCGAGCCGCTGGGCACCTCCAACAAAATGACCGCGCCTTACCAGGCCATGGCCTGCTCGGACGGCCACTTTGTCATGGGCGCCAACAACCAGAAACTGTGGCTGCAACTGTGCGCTTTGCTGGAGCGGCAGGACTTGCTGCAGGACCCGCGTTTCACCACCATCTCGCTGCGCCTGGCCAACCGGCCCGCGCTGGAAACCGCGCTGGAGCAGACGTTTCGCCAGCATCCCAAAGATTATTGGGTGCAGACCTTGCTCGACGCGGGGATTCCTGCGGGGCCGATTCTGAGCTACCCGGAGGCCTTTGGCAGCGACCATGCGCTGGCACGTGGCATGCGTATGGAGATTGATCATCCGGTCGAAGGGTCGGTGCCCAACATCGGGTTTGCCGTCAAGTTGTCCGGCACGCCGCAACAGGTGCGCCGCCATCCGCCCTTGCTGGGTGAACACACCGATGAGGTGTTGGGCGAGTTGGGCATCCCGGCCGCTGAACTGGCCGAACTCCGCGCGCAGGGCGCGTTTGCATCATGAGTGAAGGCGCTGTTCAACTGAGCATCAGCGGCGGCGTGGCGGCCGTGGTGTTTGATCGCCCGGCCGCGCGTAATGCCATGACCTGGGCCATGTATGAACAACTGGGCGACATCTGCCGGCGGTTGCCGACTGAACCGGGCGTTCGTGTCGTGACCTTTCAGGGCGCCGGTGGTGAGGCTTTTGTGGCCGGCACCGACATAGAGCAATTCCAGTCTTTTCAAAGCGGCGAAGACGGCGTGGCCTACGAGCGCAGCATCGATGCCGGCATAGGTTTGATCGAAGCCTTGCCCATGCCTACCGTGGCGGTGATCTCTGGCTGGACCATAGGCGGCGGCCTGGCGATGGCCACGGCTTGCGATTTCCGCATCGCCACACCGGCCTCACGCTTTGGCGTGCCGATTGCCAAAACCCTGGGCAATTGCCTGTCGATCAGCAACCTGGCCCGGTTGAGCGCCGTGTGGAGCCCGCAACGTGTCAAACGCATGTTGCTGCTGGCGGAACTGATCAACGCCGACGAAGCGCTGGCCTGCGGTTTTTTGCAGCAGCTTTGCCCATCCGACGAGCTGGCCGCAGCGGCCAGCCGCTTGTGTGAACGTCTGGCTGCGCTGGCACCGGTCACGCAAAAAGTCAGCAAGGAAGGTTTGCGCCGTTTGTTGTTGCGGGATTTGCCGGCTGCGGAAGACCTGATACGCCAGTGTTATGGCAGTGAGGACTTCCACGAGGGTGTGGCTGCGTTTGTCATGAAAAGAAGCCCGGTGTGGAAGGGGGGCTAACACTCTTGTCTGGTCCGGCCAGAACCAGCAGAATGCGGTCCATCAACGCGGCCCGCGTACCGAGCTGCTTGTGAACTTGTCATTCTTTCAACCGAGAACGGGGATTTATTTCATGAGAGTTGAGTTTTCCAAAGTCGGCGCCTGGCTGGCCGCGTTGGGTTTTTGTCTGGCCAGCGCCAGTGCGTCGGCAGAGATCGTGCTGGGCCACTCGGGTGATTTGTCCGGCTCCACCGCCGCGTTGACGACCGACTATGTGCGCGGCATGAACGCGTATTTCGACGACCTTAATAAAAAGGGCGGCATACGTGGCGAGAAGATCAAGCTGATCAGCCTGGACGATGGTTTCAACCCCGACAAGACCGCTGAAAACACCCAACTCCTGATCGAGAAACACAACGCGGTGGCCTTGGTCGGTTTTCGCGGCACGGCCAACATGCTGAAAATCGTGCCTATCGTCCAGGCCGCCGGCATCGCCCAGATCGGCAACACCAGCGGCGCCAAGTCGCTGCGTGACCCCTATGTGCAGGGCCTGTTCCATGTGCGCGCCAGCACCACCGACGAGATCGAAGCGGCCGTCAACCACGCCTGGACCATAGGCATCAAAAAGATCGCCGTGGTTTACCAGGACGACGCTTTCGGCAAGGAGGGCCTGGAGGCCATGAATACCGCCATGCAAAAGCGGGGCGCCGCACCCGCTGCCGTGGCCCCGGTGCCGCGCGGCACGGTGGATGTGGCCAAGGCGATCGATGTGGTGGCGGCGGCCCAGCCGCAAGCGGTTTTGCTGATTGGCCAGGCCAAGCCGAATTCGGCCTTTATCAAGGGCCTGCGCCAGAAAGGCGTGAGCCCGCAGTTTTTTGTACTCAGCGTGTCCTCGGGCCTGCATGCCGAACTCAAGGAACCGTCGGCCGGCGTCATCGTGACCCAGGTCGTGCCTTACCCCTTCACCGAACTGGGCAACACCGTGGTGCGTGAGTACCAGACAATTATTTCGCAGACTGCGGATAAAAAATACAGCTACAACAGCATGGAAGGTTTCCTGAATGCCAAGCTGGTGGCCCGCGCCCTGCAGAAAACCCCGGGTGCACCCACACGCGCCAAACTCATCAACACGCTGGAGTCTTTCACCAGCGAAGACCTGGGCGGTTTTGCGCTGACCTACAGCAAACAAAGCAACCTGGGTTCGCGTTTTGTGAATCTGACCATGATTCGCGCCGACGGCTCGTTTGCGCGTTAAGCCGCGGGGTCGGGCCCCTGTGGTCGCAGGGGCCCCGGCTGGCGTGTTGCGTGCAGCCGACGCAGGGTGGATCCGTATTGTCCTGGGCTGTGCCGTGATCTAGAGTGCTTGCGTCGGTAGCAAAAAATCACAACAATTTTGCGCCGCCTCATTTTTACTTTAGCCACGGACAACCCCTTCCCATGTTCGCCATCAAAAAATCAAGCGTCTCAGCCCTCTGTTTGTCTTGCCTTTTTTTGGCGGGCGCCAGCCATGCCCAAAAAGCCTGGGTCGTGGGGCAGTCTGCGCCCTTGAGCGGTAGCAACGCCAATTTTGGCCGTGACATCCGTGATGGGGCCGCGGCCTATTTCAAATCCGTCAACGCCAGGGGCGGGGTTGCTGGCCTGCCGATTGAACTGGTCGCCCTGGATGACAAAAACGAGCGAAAAATCGCGGGTGCCAACACGCAGAAGCTGCTGGAAAGCAACGAGGCCGTGGCCTTGTTTGGTTATGCGTCGGCCACCCTGAGCCTGGACGCCATGCCGCAGGCGGAAAAAGCCGGCGTCTTGTTTTTTGCGCCGTTTTCAGGTGCGAACCCGGTCCGCAAATCCAGCCCGGTGGTGTTCACCTTGCGCGCGTCCTATGGCGACGAGTTGGAAAAAATGCTTTCCTTCTGGACCGGCCTGGGCCTCAAACAAGTGGTGGTGGTGCATTACGACGACGAGGTGGGCAAGCAGAACCTGGCCGTGGTCACGCAATACCTGGCCAAGCAAGGCAAGACACCTGCGGCTTATTCCCTGCAGCGTAATGCCAAACTGGGTGCCGCAGAGGTGGCCGATCTGCTCAAACTCAAGCCCGATGTGATCATCAACACGGTGCTGTCAGGGCCGGCCGCCGAAATCAGCAAACAAATTGTCGCGCAGGGGAAATTCATACCCACCTCCAGCCTGTCCTTTGTGGGCGCGCAGCAATACATCGAAGCCGCCGGCGAAGCCGGTGCCGGCGTTTCCATTTCGCAGGTGGTGCCCAACGCCGCATCCACCCTGCCGGTGGTCAAGGAATGCGCCAAGGCCTTGAAGGATGCCGGTGTGAGCCAGGCCATGAACAGCGCCCACCTCGAATCCTGCATAGGCGCCAAAGTGCTGACGGAAGCGATGCGCCGCAGCAAAAAGCCCGGCGACGCCAAAGCCTTGTTGGCCGCCATGAAAAACCTGGGCAGTTACGACGCCGGTGGTTTTACCGTGACCTACGGTTCCGATCAGCAACATGGCAGCAAGTATGTGGAGCTGGGCATGGTGACGCGCGAAGGCAAGCTGCGCAACTGATACTGATACGGACCGAGCAAGGCCTCAGGCCGCCGGTTCCCGGTAATGCGCACACAAGGTTTCAATCAGCGACTCGGCATAACGTGGCAGGGCGTCGCGGTTGCGCACCAGGATGTAACGCTCGCGCACACTCCATACGTCGGTCAGTTCGATCAGTGCAATACCCATGCCGGCCTGGTTGCGCCGCGCCGCCGACTCCGGAACAATACCGACGCCTACACCGGCACCAATCATGCGGCACATGCCGTCAAAACTGGACAGCTGGATACGCAGTTTCATGGGTTTGCCCAGGGCATCGGTCACTTGCGATAAAAAAGTTTGCAGGGTGCTGCCGTATTGCATGCCCACGGCGTCTTCATCCAGCGTTTCGGCAAAGGCGATTTTTTTGCGGCGCGCAAAACGGTGGTTTTTGGCGGTCGCCAGCACCAAGCGGTCGGTGCTGAAATGGATGGCCTGCAAACCCAACGTATCGACTTTGCCGGCCACGATGCCGATGTCGGCCCGGCCATCGAGCACGCCACGCGCAATTTCGGCGTTGGGTTTTTCCTGCAGGTCAATATTGATCTTGGGGTTGGCCGATAAAAAACCCGGCAGGATTTCCGGCAAAAAATCCGTGACCGCCGTGGTGTTGGCAAATACCCGTAGATGCCCGCGCAGGCCGCCGCCGTATTCCTGCAGGTCGGTGCGCAACTGCTCGGCCTGCCGCAACACGCCGCGTGCGTGGTACAAAAAAGCTTCGCCGGGCGGTGTCAGGCGTACGCCCCTGGCTTCGCGGTAAAACAGGCTCAGGCCGGACTGGGCTTCCAGGGATTTGACACGGGCGCTGGCCGCGGCCAGCGACAGGTGTTGGCGTTCCGCGGCGCGTGTCATGTTGCCTTCGTCGGCGATCAGCACAAAAAGCCGCAGGTCGGTCAGGTCGAATTGCATGGCGCCATGCTAATACACGACAGGTCAAGCCTTCGATCTCGCTTAAGTCATTTTCGGCAAGGGTTAACCCTTTGTTGGTGATCCCAGTAGAGAGAAGGGCGCGGATGCCATCCGAAAGGCTTCCAAATTTCCGAAGACTGGCTGCGGAAATTGCAGATTGTTGAGCGCTTGGCTTGCGACGACGATGCCTTTTGTTCGCCGAACCGGCGCTTCACGACACATGAGGAATCAACAATGAGCAGAACAGGCATGCTGCAAGGCAAGGTAGTGGTGGTCACCGGGGCCGGTGGCGGTATCGGGCGCGACATGGCGCTGGCGATGGCGCGTGAAGGCGCCCGGGTGGTGGTCAACGACATTGGTGCGTCGGTGGCGGGCGAGGGCAGTGACGCCGGTCCGGCCCAGGCGGTGGTCAATGAAATACGCGCCGCCGGCGGCGAGGCCGTGGCCAACACCGACAGCGTGTCGCAGGCCCAGAGCGCCCAGCAGATCATCACCAGCGCGATGGACAACTTCGGCCGCATCGACTGCGTGGTCAATAACGCCGGCATTTTGCGCGACCGTTTTTTCCACAAGATGGCGGATGAAGAATGGGACGCCGTGATCAAGGTCCACCTGTACGGCGCCTACCACGTCAGCCGCGCCGCCGCACCACATTTCAAGGCGCAGGCGTCGGGCAACTACATCCACATGACCTCGACCTCGGGCCTGGTCGGCAACTTCGGCCAGGCCAACTACTCGGCGGCCAAGCTCGGTGTGGTGGCACTGTCCAAGTCGATTGCCCTGGACATGCTCAAGTTCAATGTGCGTTCCAACTGCATTGCGCCGTTTGCCTGGAGCCGCATGATAGGTGCGATTCCCACCGACACGCCGGAAGAGCAGGCCCGGGTCGACCGCATCAAACAAATGACACCGGCCAAGATTGCGCCGCTGGCCGTCTGCCTGGCCAGCGAAGAGGGGCGTGATGCCAACGGGCAAATTTTTGCGGTGCGTAACAACGAGATTTTCCTGATCAGCCAGCCGCGGCCGGTCCGCTCGGTGCATCGCTCGGAAGGCTGGAGTCCGCAGTCGGTGGCCAGCCACGCGCTGCCCGCCCTCAAGGCCAGCTTCTATTCGCTGGACCGCTCGGCTGACGTGTTCAGCTGGGACCCGATTTGAAACAGGCGCCCGCTATGACTCAAGAACAAACCCTTTCTGGCGCCAGCGATGGCGTTCAGGCCATGCACCAGGCGGCGCTCGACGCCGGGCGCTTGCTGATCCAGCGCTGCACCGACTGTAGCCAGCATGTTTATTTTCCGCGTGAAAGTTGCCCGCATTGCGGTTCGGCCGCGCTGGACTGGGTTGCGCCCACTGGCCTGGGCACGGTGTACGCCGTGACCACGGTGCGGCGCAAGCCCGAGGCCGGCGGCGACTACAACGTCTCGCTGGTGGACCTGGACGAAGGGGTGCGGCTGATGAGCCGTGTCGACAACATCCCGCCGCTGGATTTAAAGATCGGCCAGCGTGTGCAGGCGCGAGTCCATCTGACCGACGGATGCGGCCTGGTGCTGTTCGATCCGCTGCCTGCGGCCCTGGTGGGAGTTGCACCATGAGCGACACCTCCCTGAAAGCCTTGCGCGGCAGCGCGGCGATTGCCGGCGTGGCAACTTTTGGTTGCGGTGAAACTCCGGGCTTTAGCGACATGGAGTTACTGGCACGTTCTGCGCGCGCGGCGGTCGCCGATGCCGGCCTGAAGATGAGCGACATCGACGGCTTGTGCACCGCCAGCGCCTCGGCCACCATGTGGGCCATGCCGGTGGTCGAGTACCTGGGCCTGCGCCCGCGCTACATCGACAGCACCATGCTGGGTGGCTCCAGCTTTATCGCCCATCTGCTGCCGGCCATGCAGGCCTTGCAGTCCGGCCAGTGCAATGCGGTTCTTGTGTGTTACGGCAGCGCCCAGCGTTCGGCGCAGTTCGGCCGGCGCGAGATTGGCGCGGCGCGCCGCTGGATGGACCCGCAGCCTTATGAGGCAGCGTACGAGCCGCTGCAGCCGCTGTCGGCCTACGCGTTGGCGGCCTCGCGCCACATGTTTGAATTTGGCACCACACGCCGCCAACTCGCCGAAGTCGCGGTGGCCGCGCGCCAATGGGCCGGTTTGAATCCTGAAGCCTTCATGCGTGCGCCGCTCAGCATCGAGGATGTGCTGGCCGCCCGCATGGTGTCCGACCCTTTGAGCGTGCGCGATTGTTGCCTGGTCACCGACGGCGGTGGCGCCTACGTGCTGGTGCGCGCCGAGCGTGCCCGCGATCTGCCGAAACCACCGGTCTATGTGCTGGGCAACGCCACTGCCGTGTGGAACCGGCAGATCTCGTCCATGCATGATCTGACGGTCACTGCGGCCAGCCAGTCCGGCCGCGAGGCTTATGCGATGGCGGGGCTGGCGGCCAAGGACATGGATGTGGTGCAGGTCTACGACGCCTTCACCATCAACACCTTGCTGTTCCTGGAAGACCTGGGTTTTTGCAAAAAGGGCGAGGCCGGCAGCTTTGTCGAAAACGGCGGCATTGCGCCCGGCGGCCATTTGCCGGTCAACACCAACGGTGGCGGCCTGTCTTGTGTACACCCCGGCATGTACGGCATTTTTGCGCTGATCGAGGCGGTGCGCCAGTTACGCGGCGAAGGCGGCGCACGGCAAATCGCCGGTGCGACGACCGCGCTGGCGCATGGCAACGGCGGCACCTTGTCGAGCCAGGCCACGGCCATTCTGGGCACGGCGGCGGCACTGTGACCGGTCTGTGGAAGACGGTTGCTCCTGAAAGAATAGCTGCTTGCGCCCGCTAGATAAGGGCTAGAGGCCTATTTTTCTTAAGAAATGATTGAAATCGCTGCCGCCCGCTGGGCCGGGCGCGGCGATACACCCAAGGAATACCCATGATCAGAGATGCCGAAACCATGACCGCCTTGCTGGACACCGTGAACCGCTTCGTGCGCGAACGCCTGGTGCCGGCCGAGAAGGAGGTCGAGGAGACCGACCAGATCCCGCCGGCCATCGTGCAGGAGATGAAAGCCATGGGCTTGTTCGGCCTGACCGTGCCCGAAGAATACGGCGGCTTTGCGTTGACCATGGAAGAAGAGGCGCAGGTGATCATGGCGCTGGGCAAAACTTCGCCGTCCTTCCGGTCGCTGATAGGCACCTCGGTCGGTATCGGCTCGCAAGGCATTGTGTTTGACGGCACGCCCGAGCAAAAAGCCAAATACCTGCCCAAACTCGCCACCGGCGAACTCATCGCCTCGTTTGCGCTGACCGAACCCGATGCCGGCTCGGACGCCGCGTCGCTGCGCACCACGGCGATTCGCGGCACGGACGCTGACGGCGAGCACTACATCGTCAACGGCACCAAGCGTTACATCACCAATGCGCCGCAAGCCGGCATCTTTACCCTGATGGCGCGCACCGATCCGTCCAACAAGGGCGCGGGCGGGGTCTCCGCCTTTATCGTCGAGGCCGGCACGCCGGGTTTGTCGATCGGCAAGATCGACAAAAAGATGGGCCAGCGCGGCGCGCACATCGCCGATGTGATTTTCGAGAACTGCCGGGTGCCGGCGAGTCAACTGATAGGCGGCAAGGAAGGCCAGGGTTTCAAGACCGCGATGAAGGTGCTGGAAAAAGGCCGCATCCACATTGCCGCCCTGTGTGTCGGCGTGGCCGAACGTATGCTGAAAGACGCCCTGAACTACGCGATCGAGCGCAAGCAGTTCGGCCAGGCGATTGCCGGCTTCCAGCTGGTGCAGGCCATGCTGGCCGACAGCCAGGCCGAGTTGTACGCGGCGCGCTGCATGGTGCTGGACGCCGCGCGCCGGCGTGACGAGGGCCTCAACGTCTCGACCGAGGCCTCGTGTTGCAAGCTGTTTGCTTCCGAGATGTGCGGCCGCGTGGCGGACCGCGCGGTGCAGATTTTTGGCGGCGCCGGTTACCTCAGCGAATACAGCATCGAGCGCTTTTACCGCGACGTGCGCATTTTCCGCCTGTACGAGGGCACCAGCCAGATCCAGCAGATCGTGATTGCCCGCAACATGGTGCGGGACGCCACGGCATGACATGACCAGCTGCATCGCCGGCTTGTTACGGCGGGTGGCCGTGCATCGCTATCAGTCAAGGGTGGGAGGGGCCTGAGTCCGGACCACCGTGCAGAGCAGAGACAAGAAAAATTCACCAACCATCCCTTGAGGAGACAAGCCATGCGCAGCCCTTTTATTTCGACCCGCCTTTCTCGCCGACGCCTGATGGCGGGTTTGCTCGCCAGCGCGGCGCTGGTGGCGGCACCGGCCGGCGCCCAGACTGGCCAAACCCTGCGCTTGGTCGTCGGTTACGCCCCCGGTGGGCCGGTCGATGCCGCCGCCCGGTTGTTTGCGCCGGCGTTTTCCCGGGAGCTGGGCATGCCGGTGATTGTGGAAAACCGCCCCGGGGCCAGCGGGGTCATGGCCGGCCACTCGGTGGTCAAAGCCCCGGCAGACGGGCTGCAGGTGTTTTTTGCTGCCAGCCCGACCATGACCATCAGCCCGCACATCCTGAAGTCCATGTCTTTCAATCCGGCCAAGGACCTCAGCCCGATTGCCCCCATCCTCAGTTATTCGAACGTGCTGGTGGTCGGCAAGGAGCAGCCCTTTAAAACCGTCAAGGAGTTGCTGGCCTACGCCAAAGCCAACCCCGGCAAGCTGACCTATGGCTCGGCCGGCGTGGGCGCTTCCAACCACCTCAGCGGTGAGTTGTTTGCCAAACGCACCGGCACCACCTTCAACCACATTCCCTACAAAGGCAATGCCCCGGCCATGACCGACGTCATAGGCGGGCAGTTGCACATGATGTTCGACATTGTGGGCAGCGCCCGCAACTACATCTCCTCGGGTCGGGTGCGCGCGCTGGCCGTGACATCGAGCGAACGCAATGCCTCGCTGCCAGAGGTGCCCAGCATGCGTGAAGAAGGGGTGGCCGACTACGAGGTCGGCGGCTGGTACGGCCTGTACGGCCCCGCCGGGCTGCCTGCCGCCATCGTGGCCCGTTACAACGAGGCGACCCGCAAGGCGCTGGCCCATGAGGAATTGCGCAGCAAGCTGGTCGAGCAGGGCTACGAGTTGTGGCTGGGTTCGCCGAAAACGCTGTCCGACCGGGCCGCCAAGGAGCTCGCCATGTGGGGCAGCGTGACCAAGGGCATTCAGGTGGAGTAAACAAGCCCTGGCGATTTGCATCCTGTTCCGCTCAAGCCTTCACCCGACTGTCATCCCGGACCTGGTCCGGGATCGCAATGACAGCCTTGAATTTTCTCCAGAGACATTGCATGACTGATCAACGTATCCATTCACTGTTTGACCAGCGCCTGAAGGAATCGCCGGACCGGCCTTTCCTGCTTTTGCCGGACGCGAGCATGAGTTACGCCGCCTTGGGCGTCTGGGTGACCCTGCTGGCGCAGGAGTTGCGCGACGACGGTGTGTTGCCCGGCGACCGGGTCATGGTTGTGGCTGAAAACTGCCCCGAACATGTGGCCCTGATCCTGGCCTGCAGCCGTGTGGGGGCCTGGTCCTGTGGCGTCAATGCCCGCATGTCGGCCGGTGAAATCAAGGCCTTTGTCGACAAAGCCGATCCCCGCGTGACCTATTTCACCCAGGGCGTGTCGGAGGCGGCGCAGCAGCACGCGGAGCGCGCAAGTGCCCGACCTTCGGTCCTCGCAGCCTTGCGGCGCAGCCCGGTGCGTGCCGCAGCCAGCGCCGAGCGGGGCGAGTTGGCGCCAGCTGTGGCGGCGGTGATTTTCACCTCCGGCACCACGGGCGCGCCCAAAGGCGTATTGGTCACCCATGCCGGGCTGCTGCAGTTTGCGCGTGTGTCGGCGGCCTCGCGGGCACTGGGACCTGACGATCTGTCCTATGCCTATTTGCCGATGACCCACATCTTTGGCCTGGGCACCGTGTTGATGGCCTCGCTGCATGCCGGCGCCGGCCTGGTGATGCGCAGCCGCTTCGATCCGGAAGACCTGTTCCATGCACTCGCCCACCTGGGGGTATCCAACCTGCAGGGCCCGCCCGCGATGTTTACGCGCCTGCTGGCCTGGCTGGACGAAACCGGTATCGGCAAGCCGGATTGCCCCGAGCTGCGTTATGTCTATACCGGCGCGGCGCCGCTGGACATGGCGCTCAAACAGGCGGTGGAGTCCCGCTTTGGCCAGCCGCTGTACCACGGCTACGGCCTGTCCGAATATGCCGGCGCCTTGTGTCTGACCCCGCGTGGCGTGGCGCGCCAGGACACCTCGGCAGGTTACCTGGTGGACGGTGCCGAGCTGCGTATCGTGGACAGCAGCGGCGCCGATGCCCCGGCCGGTGAACGGGGCGAGATCTGGATGCGCGGCGTCGGCCTGATGCCCGGTTACCTCGGTGATGACGCCGCCACGGTCCAGGTGATGCGCCCCGGCGGTTGGTACGCCAGCGGCGATCTGGGTTATCTGGCGACCGACGGCGCCTTGTTTGTCGTGGGTCGGCTCAAGGAAATGATCATTCGCTCCGGTTTCAATGTGTACCCCGGCGAGGTGGAAGCCGTGCTCAACCGTTTTGCCGGCATCCAGCGTAGCGCTGTCATCGGGCGGCGCGAGTCCGACGGCAACGAGGAAATACTGGCGTTTGTCGAACTTGTTCCCGATACAACGCTCGACATGGCCGCGCTGCAGGCCTTCATTCGGGAGAACCTGGCGCCTTACAAACGCCCGGCGCAGGTTCTTCCCATCGCATCGCTGCCCATGACCCACAGCGGCAAGGTGCTCAAACGCAGCCTGCTGGAACTGTATCCGCAGCCCTAAGCTTCATTTTTGATGAAGCCTTGCTCTCAAATTTGCAGATTGCATTGACAGGCATCTCGCGCGACGATCACACACCATGAATACAGACATTCGAACCCTGGACGCCGCCAAGCTGGCCCATCTGCAAAGCTGGGTCGGCAAGACCGAGACCCTGAGCGACGACATCACCGCTGCGCCGCTGCGTGCCTTGTCGGCCACGCTGGACCGCGACGATGCCGACCCGCTGCCCGGCACGGCGCTGCCGGCCTTGTGGCACTGGCTGTATTTTTTGCCGCACCAACGCCAGTCCGAGATTGGCCCCGACGGCCATGCCAAACGCGGCGGTTTTTTGCCGCCGGTGCCGCTGCCGCGCCGCATGTGGGCGGGCGGGCGCCTGCAATGGCATCAGCCGGTTTTGCAGGTCGGAGACGCGGTCAAACGAATATCTCGCATTGAATCGGTCACGCACAAGGCCGGCCGTACCGGTGACCTGCTGTTTGTGCTGGTGAAACACGAGCTGCACAACGCCCGGGGCCTGGCGCTCAGCGAAGAACACGACATCGTCTATCGCGCCAACCCCCAGCCCGGCGACCCGGTGCCGCCGCCGCAAGCTGCAGCTCAGGGCGCCGCATGGACGCGTGCCATCGTTCCCGATGACGTGTTGTTGTTCCGATATTCGGCGCTGACCTTCAATGGCCACCGCATTCACTATGACCGGCGTTATGTCACCGAGGTCGAGGGTTACCCCGGCCTCATCGTGCACGGCCCGCTGATCGCTACTTTGCTGGTGGACTTGTTGCGCCAAAACCTGCCCGGCGCCCGTTTGCTGAATTTCCAGTTTCGCGCGGTGCGACCGGTGTTTGACATCGCGCCGTTCAAGATCCACGGCACACCATCGCCCGATGGCAAAACCGTGCAGCTCTGGACCGAAGACCACGAAGGCTGGCTCACCATGCAAGCCACGGCCACGCTGGCCTGATTTCTTTCTTATTCAACAAACACAGCCATGAAAACCCAGATTCCCACTCCCGACGCCTACCAGGACATGCGCGAAGCCTTGCGCGGCATGCTGGCCGGTTTTGATTCCGCCTACTGGCAAAAAGTCGACCACGAGCGTGCTTATCCCGAAACCTTTGTCAACGCGCTGACCGAAGCCGGCTGGCTGGCCGCGCTGATTCCGGCCGAATACGGCGGCTCCGGCCTGGGCCTGGCCGAAGCCTCGGTGATCATGGAAGAGATCAACTTCGCCGGCGGCAACGCCGGCGCCTGTCACGGCCAGATGTACAACATGGGCACCTTGCTGCGCCATGGCTCGGACGCGCAGAAAAAAATGTACCTGCCCAAGATCGCGACCGGCGAGTTGCGCCTGCAGTCCATGGCCGTGACCGAGCCGACCACGGGCACCGACACCACCCAGCTCAAGACCACCGCCGTCAAGAAGGGCGACAAGTATGTGGTCAACGGGCAAAAGGTCTGGATATCGCGTATCCAGCATTCCGACCTGATGATTCTGCTGGCGCGCACCACGCCGCTGGCCGAGGTCAAGAAAAAGTCCGAAGGCATGTCGATTTTTATCGTCAACCTGAAAGACGCGATTGGCCAAGGCATGGCGGTGCAGCCGATTGCCAATATGGTCAACCACGAAACCAATGAAGTCTTTTTCGACAACCTGGAAATCCCTGCGGCAAACCTGATCGGCGAAGAAGGCAAAGGCTTCAAATACATCCTCGACGGCCTGAATGCCGAGCGCACCTTGATCGCCGCCGAATGTATTGGTGACGCCTACTGGTTTGTCGACAAGGCGCGCCGTTACGCCAGCGAGCGCGTGGTGTTCAACCGACCCATCGGCCAGAACCAGGGTGTGCAGTTCCCCATGGCCGACGCCTACATCGAGACCGAAGCCGCCAACCTGATGCGTTTCAAGGCCTGCGAGTTGTTTGACGCCGGAAAACCCTGCGGCGCTGAAGCCAACATGGCCAAGTACCTGGCGGCCAAAGCCTCGTGGGAGGCCGCCAATATGTGTCTGCAAACCCATGGGGGTTTTGGTTTTGCCTGTGAATACGACGTGGAACGCAAGTTCCGTGAGACGCGGCTTTACCAGGTGGCGCCGATTTCTACGAATTTGATTTATTCCTATGTGGCTGAGCATTTGCTTGGTTTGCCGAGATCGTTCTGAACGGATTCGTTGAAGAGATGAACCGTTCATTGATTCCTGCTGTTTTGGTTTGCCAACTGGCCGGGGGTTGCCCGGCGGCAACTCACTTTCTTTTGCTTCGCCAAAAGAAAGTAAGCAAAGAAAAGGCGACCCCGCTGTCTGCGTCCCCTTCGCTGACGCTCAGGGGCAACCTGCGGTGCTCGGTCCAGCCGGGGTCGAGCTCGAACTCGCCTTCGGCTCAGACAATCGCTCGCCCTGATCCGGCTGGCCCTGCGCTCCTCGGCGCATACAGAAGGGGTGGGGGAGTGGGAACGCAATCGGGCTCCGGCCATGGCGCGCAAAGCGCGCCATGGCCTCCCCGCATCCGGTTTTCTCCGCAAAGCCCGTTTGGCAGGGCCGAGGAGCACAGCCAAAAGCGGATCAGGGCGAGCGATTGTCTGAGCGCAGCGAGTTCGAGCTCGACCCCGCTTTTGGCGCGCACCGCAGGTTGCCCGCAGCGAAGCGCAGGGACCCGGCCAGTCGGGTCGCCTTTCTTTTCCTTAGGTTTCTTTGGCGAAGCAAAGAAACGTAAGTCGCCCGCCGGGGCGAGTCCCGGCTTGCAGACAAACCGCTATCGCCCTATCAACGCAGCAGCCAAGGCGATCAGTGCCCGAATGGATACCCAATGACAAACCAGACACGCCCCCTCGATGGCATCACCGTCATCTCCCTCGAACACGCCATCGCCGCACCGTTCTGCACCCGACAGCTCGCCGACCTGGGCGCCCGCGTGATCAAGGTCGAGCGCCCCGGCGCCGGCGACTTTGCGCGGGCCTATGATCAGCGGGTGGATGGCATGGCCTCGCATTTCGTCTGGGTCAACCGCTCCAAGGAAAGTTTGACGCTAGATCTGAAACAACCAGCGGCGCTGGCGGTGCTCAGGCAGTTGTTGAGCACGGCCGATGTGCTGGTACAAAACCTGGCGCCCGGTGCGTCGGCGCGCATGGGCCTGGGCTTTGAGGAACTGAGCGCGGTCAACCCCAAGCTGATCGTTTGTGACATTTCCGGTTACGGCGAAGACGGTCCTTACCGCGACAAAAAAGCCTACGACTTGTTGATTCAGAGCGAAGCGGGATTTTTGTCGGTGACCGGCACACCGGAAGAGCCTTGCAAGTCGGGCAACTCGATGGCCGATATCGCCGCTGGCATGTATGCCTACACCAGCATCTTGGCGGCGCTGCTGCAGCGCGACAAAGTCGGCGGAAGCGGTCAGGGCGCACACATCGACGTGTCCATGCTTGAATCGCTGGCCGAGTGGATGGGTTACCCCATGTATTACGCCTATGACGGTGCGCCACCACCGCCGCGCAGTGCGGCGGCCCACGCCACGATCTACCCTTATGGGCCGTTTGCGGCAGGTGATGGCGGCACCGTCATGCTGGGGCTGCAGAACGAGCGCGAGTGGAAGGTGTTTTGCGAGGTCGTGTTGCAGGACGCGGCGCTGGCTACCGACCCGCGTTTTGACAGCAACGCGCGCCGCAATGAGCACCGCGAGGCGCTCAAAGCCATCATCCTGGGCGCTTTTGGCCGGCTCACCACCGCCGGCGTGCTGGCGCGCTTGGACGAGGCACAGATTGCCAACGCGCGCATGAACGACATGGCCGGGCTCTGGGCCCATCCGCAACTGCAGGCGCGCCAGCGCTGGCAGAACGTGGGCTCACCGGTCGGCGACATTCCGGCGCTGCTGCCGCCAGGCCGCAACAGCCGCTTTGACTACCGCATGGACCCGATTCCCGCCGTGGGCCAGCATACCGACGCACTGCTGACCGAGCTGGGCCTGGGCAGCGCGCAGATTTTGCAACTTCGCGCTGAAGGCACGATCTGAGCTAGGGGTAGCGAGCTTATTTCCCTAAAAGGTCAGTCCCAGAATCGATACGCTACCCCGGCTCCATACATCCATTAACACCAGGAGACAAGCCATGACCCATCCCATCACCCGCCGTACCGTTCTCGCTGGCGCTGCCGTGCTCGCAGCGCCGCTGGCGTTTGCGCAGGCGCAGGCGCCTATCGTCATCAAGTTCAGTCACGTGGTTGCGCCGAACACGCCCAAGGGCAGTGGCGCCGAGTTCTTCGCCAAGCGCGCCGCCGAACTGACCAAGGGCCGGGTCAAGGTGGAGGTCTACCCGAATAGCCAGCTTTACAAGGACAAGGAGGAGCTCGAGGCACTGCAACTGGGCGCGGTGCAGATGCTCGCGCCCTCGCTGGCCAAGTTTGGCCCGCTGGGGGTGAAGGAGTTCGAAGCCTTTGATCTGCCCTTTATCTTTCCGGACAAGGCGGCGCTGCGCAAGATCACCGACGGCGCCGTGGGCGCCAGGCTCATGGCCAAGCTTGACCCGAAAGGCTTCAAGGGTCTGGCCTACTGGGACAACGGCTTCAAGATCATGACGGCCAACAAGCCCATCATGAAGCCTGAGGACATGAAGGGCATGAAGGTACGCATCCAGTCGTCCAAGGTGCTGGAGGCGCAGATGCGCGCGCTGGGTGCGATCCCCCAGGTGATGGCTTTCTCAGAGGTCTACCAGGCTTTGCAGACCGGTGTGGTCGATGGGACAGAGAACACGCCGTCCAATGTCTACTCGCAAAAGACGCACGAGGTCCAGCCCTTTGGCGCGCTCACCGACCACGGCTACATTGGGTATGCGGTGATCGTCAATAAAAAGTTTTGGGAAGGGCTGCCGGCCGACATCCGCAGTGCGCTGGACCAGGCGATGAAGGACGCCACCGAGCGCAACAACGAGGTATCACAACGCGACAACGACGAAGCCATCGCGGCCATGAAGGCCAGCGGCAAGATCAAGCTGCACACGCTCACGCCCGAAGAAAAACAGTTGTGGATCGCCAAGCTCAAGCCGGTGCACAAGGAGATGGCCTCACGGGTCGGCCCGGCGCTGATTCAGGAAATCTACCAGGCGCTGGGAACCAAGTAAGCGCTCCCCGGAACCCCCTGCGGGAAACAGCCCCATGAAAATACTCGACCGTCTCGAGGAATGGCTGATCGCCAGCCTCATGGGCGCCGCGACCTTGCTGATTTTTGTCGCCGTCATTCACCGCTATGCCGCCGGCCTGCCGATACCCGGCGTGCAGGACTGGTTGCTGCACATCAACCTGAGCTGGGCCCAGGAGTTGTGCATTTTCATGTTTGTGTGGATGGCCAAGTTCGGCGCGGCCTATGGCGTGCGCACCGGCATTCACGTTGGCGTGGATGTGCTGGTCAACCGGCTGAACGCGCCCATGCGGCGCAAGGTTGTGTTGTTCGGCTTGTTTGCCGGGGCGCTGTTCACGGCGGTGGTTGGTACGCTGGGCGCGCGGCTGGTCTGGGGCCTGTCGCATACCGACCAGACCACGCCCGATCTGGAGCTGCCGAGCTGGATCGCCTACCTCGCTGTGCCGTTGGGCTCCTACCTGATGTGTTTTCGCTTCCTGCAAGTGGCGGTGCAGTTCTGGACGACTGGCGAATTGCCGCGGCACGACCACAGCCATGTGGAGGGTCTGGAGGCCGGAGGCGACGCGGCGACCACCGGGCCGATGGATGCTGGGGAGCGCAAATGAACGGCATCATCATTTTTACCGTGCTGCTGGCGCTCATGCTGACCGGCATGCCGGTGTCGATTGCGCTCGGGCTGACCGTGCTGACTTTTCTGTTCACGATGACCAGCGTGCCGCTCGAGGCGGTAGCGCTCAAGTTGTTCACGGGCATCGAAAACTTCGAGATCATGGCGATCCCGTTTTTTATTCTGGCCGGCAACTTTCTGACCCACGGCGGGGTGGCCAAACGCATGATCAATTTCGCCTCGTCGATGGTCGGCCACTGGTACGGCGGCCTGGGCTTGAGCGGGGTCATGGCTTGCGCGCTGTTTGCGGCGGTCTCGGGGTCCAGCCCGGCCACCGTGGTCGCAATCGGCTCGATCCTGATGCCGGCGATGGTCAAGGCCGGGTTTCCGAACCGCTTCGGCGCCGGCGTGATCACGACCTCAGGCGCCTTGGGCATCCTGATCCCGCCGTCGATCGTGATGGTGATGTACGCGGTGGCGACCAACACCTCGATAGGCGCGCTGTTCATGGCGGGCGTGGTGCCAGGCATCGCCCTGGCGTTATTGCTCGGCGCCGTGACCTGGTACCGCGCCTGGAAAAACGGCTACCCGCGGCTGCCCAGGATGAGCTGGCGCGCGCGCGCCAAGGCGTTTCGCGAGGCGATCTGGGGCCTGCTGTTGATCGTGGTGGTGATGGGCGGCATCTACACCGGCATCTTCACGCCGACCGAGGCCGCCGCGATGAGCGCGGTGTATGCATTTTTTGTCGCTGTGTTTGTCTACAAAGACCTGACGCTCAAGGACGTGCCCCGGGTGCTGCTCAGTTCGGCCAACATGAGCGCGATGCTGCTTTACATCATCACCAACGCGGTGATGTTCTCCTTCATCCTGGCCAACGAGAACATTCCGCAAAGCCTGGGCAACTGGATGGTCGGCCAGGGGCTGGGGACCGTCAGCTTCCTGCTGGCGTGCAATGTGATTCTTCTGGTCGCGGGTAACTTCATGGAGCCTTCGTCGATTGTGCTGATCTTCGCGCCCATCCTGTTCCCGGTGGCCGTCAAGCTCGGTATCGATCCGGTTCACTTCGGCATCATGATGGTCGTCAACATGGAGGTCGGCATGTGCCACCCGCCGGTGGGCCTGAATCTGTATGTGGCCAGCGGCATCACCAAGATGGGCATCACCGAACTCACGGTGGCGGTCTGGCCGTGGCTGCTGGCGATGCTGGGTTTCCTCGGCGTCGTCACCTACTGGCCGGGGCTGTCCTTGTGGCTGCCGCACCTCTTGCTCAAGTAGGCTGGTCTAGATTTGCTATTAATAACATAGCTATTTTCGCAGGCAGCATAAGGGCTGCAGGCATATTTTATTGAGAATCATGCACGACATTCACTCTCCCTCCGCCCAACTCGCCGCCTTCGCCGCCGGCCTGACATTCGACGCCATCCCCGCACCTGTCATACGCAAGACCGAAGACCTGCTGGTGGACTGGTTTGGTTCGGCCATTGCCGGCAAGGGCTCACGCCCGGTCGAAACCATCACGCGGTTTGCCGCCAGCATGGGGCCAGCCAGCGGCGCGGCCGAAGTGCTGATCAACCGCAGCCAGAGCAGCGCCTACTTCGCCGCCATGGCGAATGCGGCGGCCTCACATGTGGCCGAGCAGGACGATGTGCACAACGGCTCGGTGTTTCACCCGGCCACGGTGGTGTTCCCGGCCGCGCTGGCCATGGCGCAAACCCTGGGCAGCAGTGGCAAGGCTTTGCTGACGGCGGCGGTGGTGGGTTACGAAGTCGGCATCCGTGTCGGCGAGTTTTTGGGCCGCTCGCATTACAAGGTTTTTCACACCACCGGTACCGCCGGCACGCTGGCGGCCGCGGCCGCCGCGGGCAGCTTGCTGGGGTTGAATACGGCGCAGATGCAACATGCGTTTGGTTCGGCCGGCACGCAGTCGGCCGGACTCTGGGAGTTTTTGCGCACGGCCGCCGATTCCAAGCAGTTGCACACTGCCCATGCGGCGGCGGCAGGTTTGATGTCGGCTTATCTGGCGAAAGACGGTTTCACCGGTGCCGCGCAAATCCTCGAAGGCCCGCAAGGCATGGCTGCCGGCATGTCCAGCGACGCCGATCCGGCCAAGTTGACCGATGGCCTGGGCACACGCTGGGCCACAGCCGAAACGTCTTTCAAGTACCACGCCTCCTGTCGCCACACGCACCCGGCGGCCGATGCGCTGTTGCAGGTGATGCAGGCGCATCAGCTCCAACCGGCCGATCTGGCGCGAGTGGTCACGCATGTGCACCAGGGCGCGATCGACGTGTTGGGCCCTGTCGTCAACCCGGCCACCGTGCACCAGAGCAAATTTTCCATGGGCACGGTGCTGGGCCTGGTCGCGCGTTTTGGCCATGCCGGCCTGGTGGAGTTCGACCAACATTTCCAGGAAGAACTCACGGTCGCCTTGCGTGAAAAGGTCGAGATGGTGCTGGACGTCGAAGTGGATGCGGCCTACCCGCGCCGCTGGATAGGCAAGGTCACGGTCACCACCACCGATGGCCGCACGCTGCAGGGCCGGGTGGACGAACCCAAGGGCGACCCCGGCAACACCTTGAGCCGCGACGAAATCACCGCCAAGGCGCAGCGGCTGGCGGCCTTCAGCCAGGGCGCGACCGAGGCCGAGATGGCACGCGCGATCGATGGCTTGTGGGCCATCGCGCAGAGCGCCAAGGTCGGGCGTCTGCTGGAAAGCCGTGCATGAGTGCCATCCACCTGGCGCGCTCCTTTCTTTTTGTGCCCGCCAATCGCCCCGAGCGTTATGCCAAGGCGCTGGCCTCGGGCGCAGACGCAGTGATCATCGATCTGGAAGACGCCGTGGCGCCCGATGCGAAAACAGCGGCGCGCCAGCAACTGGCCCAAGGTTTTGCCAGCCTGTCGGCCGCTGACCGAACCCGTGTGCTGGTGCGTATCAACGCCGACGGCACGCCCTGGCAGGAGGATGACCTCCAACTGCTGGCGCAGCTCGCGCAAGGCGGGCTGGCCGGTGTGGTCTTGCCCAAGGTGGAGTCGGCGGCCGAGATCAGCCGCGTGTCGGCCCGTGTCGGCCACAACTGCGCGCTGCTGCCCATGCTGGAGTCGGCCGCTGGCCTGGCGGCGCTGGATTCTCTTGCTGGCGGCGAAGGCGTGACCCGGCTGGTGTTTGGCAACCTTGATTTTCAGGCGGACCTGGGCATGGCTTGCGGGCCCGACGAAGCCGAGTTGCAGCCGGTGCGGCTGGCCCTGGTGCTGGCCTCGCGCCGCGCCGGCTTGGCCGCGCCTGTCGATGGTGTCACGCCCGGCACGGATGATCTGGCGCAACTGCAGCGGGATGCCGAGCGCAGCCGGCGCGGCGGCTTTGGCGCCAAGCTGTGTATTCACCCGACCCAGGTGGCTGCGGTGCATGCGGCCTTTGCCCCGTCGCCTGAGCAGCTCGCGTGGGCCAGCCGCGTGGTGGCAGGTTTCGAGCTCGCACAGGGCGGCGTGTTCAGTGTCGACGGTCGCATGGTCGATGCGCCTGTGGTCAAGCTGGCGAAGCAGATGCTGCGGCGCACCAGCGTCTTGTCCAAAGAGTGAGCGGCAGCCAAACGTGCGTCGGAGCGCCCGAGCGCGGATAGTTCAGCAGTCATACGATGAAAGGAACGAGATGAAGGAATTCGAAACCTGGTTTCAAGGCCAGTTTGACCAGTACGTGAAAGACCTGGAGACCCTGGTCAACATCGACTCTGGCAGTCGGGACCAGGAAGGCGTGCGCCAGGTGCTTGCCTGGCTGGAAACATTTTTCAAACAGCGCAATATCCCGTGTGAGCGGCACCACCACGGCGAGACCTGGGTGGCCTTGTCGGCATCGGTGGGAGAGGCTGCAGCGCGCGAGAAAAACATTCTGCTGCTGGGCCATTGCGACACCGTGTTTCCTGCGGGAGAGGCCGCGCGTCGACCGTTCAAGGTCAAGGACGGCATCGGCTACGGCCCTGGCGTGACAGACATGAAGGCGGGCGTGCTGATGAACGCCTACCTGTTACATGCATGGCAACTGATGGGGCGCCAGGACATGGCGCTGAGCTGCCTGTTCACGTCGGACGAGGAAATCGCTTCGCCGCGCAGCGCCGAGGCGGTGGCCGCTTTTTCCACCCGCAGTGCCTATGTCTTTAATTCGGAGCCCGGGCGCCCGAACGGTAACGTGGTGATTGGGCGCCGGGGCGGCGTGTTCTTCGGCCTCGAGATTCAGGGTAGGGCGGCGCACGCCGGCAATAACTTTTATGAGGGCATCAGCGCCATTTCATCGTTGGCAGACAAGATCCGCCAGATCGATCAACTGACCTCACGCGAGGACGACGTCACGGTGAGCGTTGGCTTGATCCGCGGCGGGGTGTCGGTCAACACGGTGGCGCCCCATGCCAGTGCGGAGATTGATCTGCGCGTGCCCGACATGGCGCAGCGTGACCGCTACTACACCTTGATTGGTGATATCTGTCGAGACAATCCGCGCGGCGAAACCTCATCGCTGACCATCAAGGGAGAGTTCCAGTCCTTTGTACAGAGCGACGCCTCCAAGCGGCTGGCCGAAATGTATTTGTCCACCTCGGTCAAACACGGCTTGATGGTGCAGGGCCAATTCACAGGCGGTTGCTCCGACGCCGGCATTGCCTCAACCTGCGGCGCGGCCGTGATCTGCGCGGTAGGCCCCAGCGGCGGCGGCTACCACACCGAAGACGAATACGTCGACTTGGGCAGCGTGGTGCCCAAGGCCAGCATTTTGTTCAACACCATGAAGCAATTGGGATAAAGCATGAAGTCTATTTTCAGAACGTTTTTGGCCATATCTCTGGCGCTGGGCTGCGGCCTGAACGCCACGGCGCAGAGCATGGACACCGAGCGAATCATCGTTCCTTACCCCGCCGGTGGCCCCAGCGACGCGACGGGGCGCACCTTTGCCAATGCGCTGGGTGACGCCGGCAGCCGTTTCATCGTCGAAAACATTGCTGGCGCCACCGGCCTGGTGGCGGTGAACAAGTTTCTGGCCAACCCGAAGGGCCAGGTGTTCCAGGGCACGCAGAACGAAGTCGTGTTGCCCGTACTCCTTAACCCAGCGGCCAAATTCAAGTCTGAAGACTTTCTGCCAGTGCAATACGTGACCAAGACGCACCTGGTCATTGTCACACGCAAGAACCTGGGTGTGAAGACGCTGGACGACTTCTTCGCATTGGCCAAAAAGCGCGAGGCGGATCCGCTGTCGTATGGCACGGTCGGCATCGGCTCGCTGTACCACATCATTGGCGAATACATGGCGCGTACCAAGCAGGTCAAGTTCAACCACATTCCGTACAAGGGCGCAGCGCCAGCGCTGCAGGACTTGCTGGGCAGGCAGATCGATTTTTCCATCATTCCCTACCAGACCTCCTTGGACGAGATGCGGGACAAGGGCATGCTGAACATCATCGCCGTGTTTTCGAAGAACGTGCCGAACACGCTGGCAGGGGTGGAGCCGGTGACCCGTCACAAGGGCCTGGAGAACTTCGAATTCGCGAGCTTCGCGGGTTTCTACCTCAAGAGCAACGCCTCCGAAGCCGACATCGCCAAGTACCACGCGCTGTTTTCCAAGGCCGTGGCCAGCGACAAGGTCAAGAGCGCGCTGTCGGCTGATGGCAGAACCGTCATGCCGCCTATGTCCGTCAAGGACGCGGGCGATACCTACCGCACGGAAATCGCGAAGTACACCAAGATGTTGAATGAGTTGAAGGACATCAAGTTCAACTGATGGTGCGTGGCGCAACAAACCCTGGCTTCGCAAACTGGAAATTGAAGCGAAGCCGGGGTATTCCTCGATGGCAGGGTGGTAAGCGCCGCTGTACATTTTTTAAACAATCACAAGGAGACAAAGATGAAGTCGAAATTTAAAACCCTGCTGCTGGCTTGCGCCGCGGCCACCACCCTGGGCGCGGGCACACAGGCACACAGCCAGGCCGCTTTTCCGGACAAACCGGTGTCCATGGTGGTGCCGTTTGCCGCTGGCGGCCCCACCGATGTGGTCGCCCGCATGATTGCCATTCCCATGGGCAAGGCGCTGGGTCAGACCGTGCTGGTCGAAAACACCGTCGGTGCCGGTGGCACCATTGCGTCTGCCCGCGTGGCACGCGCCACGCCCAATGGCTACATGATTTTTCTGCACCACATGGGCATGGCCACCGCGCCCGCGTTGTACCGCAAGCTCAGCTTTGACCCGCTGAAAGACTTTGAATACATCGGCCAGGTGGTCGATGTGCCCATGACCATGCTGGCCCGCAAGGACTTTCCGGCCGCCAACTTTGCCGAGCTGCAGGCCTACCTCAAGACAAACGGCAGCAAGGTGTCGCTGGCCAATGCCGGGCTAGGCGCGGTGTCGCACCTGTGCGGTTTGTTGTTCATGAGCCAGATGGGTGTGGAACTCAACACCATTCCCTACAAAGGCACAGGCCCGGCCATGAACGATCTGCTCGGTGGCCAGGTGGACTTGCTGTGTGACCAGACCACACAAACCGTGCCGCTGATCAAGGACGGTCGCGTCAAGGTCTACGGCGTGACCTCGCTGAACCGCCTGTCCGCCTTGCCCAATGTGCCCACCTTGAATGAACAAGGCCTCAAGGGTTTTGAAGTCAAGGTCTGGCACGGCATGTACGCCCCCAAAGGCACACCCGCCCCCGTGCTCGAAAAACTCAACGCCGCCTTGCGCACCGCCATGCAAGACCCCATGGTCAAGCAGCGCCTGGCCGAGCTGAGCTCTGACGTTCCGCCTATGGACAAAATCTCCGCCGCCGGCTTGAAGACGCACCTGGAAGCCGAGATCAACAAATGGGGCCCGGTCATCAAGAAGGCCGGTATTTACGCGGATTGAGGCTTTTCTTAAGCAAAAAAATCCTGTAGCCCTTTAATGACGGGCGCAAGCAGCTATTGATTTAATAGCGATCCGGGCTGCGAGAAAAACTGTCATGCCGGACTTGAGGAGCCTGCCCCGGACCTGATCCGGGGGCATCCATGTCACATGAACCACTCCCCGGGTAGGTGTGGCATGGATGGCGGGTCAAGCCCGCCATGACAAATGTGCGGGCGAGTCCCTCTAGCCGTGTCATCCCGGACTCGATCCGGGATCCATGCCGCATGAACCATTGACCATGCTGTGCGGGAGGCATCGCCTCAAAGCAGCGTGTCGTACAAATCCCGCCAGCCTGCATTGGATTTTTCAATCAATGCCACCTTCCAGGCTCGCGTCCAGTTCTTGAATTGTTTTTCCTTGTGGATGGCCGCCTCGACGGATGGCGTGGATTCGAACCACACCAGTTGATGCACGGCGTAGCGGCTGGTGAATCCCTCGACCAGTCCGTGTTTGTGCTCGTACACCCGACGTACCAGGTTGTTGGTGACGCCGACGTATAGCGTCCCGTTCTTCTTGCTGGCCAGGAGGTAGACAAAGTAGTCCATGGCGCATTGTTGCCGTTATCGCCGTCCCCGACTACTGAGTCTGTCATCCCGGACTCGATCCGGGATCCATAGCGCATGCATCACCCCCCCGGCATGCGTGACATGGATTGCGGGTCAAGCCCGCAATGACAAGTGTGCGGATAAGTCTCTCAAGCCGTGTCAGGTCGGCTGCGGCGTCTTGGGCGTGAAGTCGCAATACGGCGCCACCGCGCACTGCCAGCACATCGGTTTGCGCGCCACACACACATAACGCCCGTGCAGGATCAGCCAGTGGTGCGCGTCCACCAGGTACTCGGGCGGAATACGTTTGAGCAGTTTTTTCTCCACCTCCAGCGGGGTCTTGCCCGGCGCCAGCCCGGTGCGGTTGCCCATGCGAAAGATATGCGTGTCCACCGCCATGGTGGCTTCGCCAAAGGCCGAGTTCAGCACCACGTTGGCGGTCTTGCGGCCCACGCCGGGCAGGGCCTCCAGCGCCTCGCGGCTGCGCGGCACCTGGCCGCCATGCAGGTCCACCAGCATGCGGCAGGTCTGCAGCAGGTGTTTGGCCTTGCTGTGGTACAGGCCAATGGTCTTGATGTAGTTCTCCAGGCCGTCCAGGCCCAGGTCCAGAATCGCCTGCGGCGTGTTGGCCACCGGAAACAGCTTGCGTGTGGCCTTGTTCACACCCACATCGGTGGCCTGCGCCGACAGCAGCACGGCGGTCAGCAGTTCAAACACGCTGGTGTATTCCAGCTCGGTCACCGGCATCGGGTTGGCGGCTTTCAGGGTGGCAAAAAACGAGGCAATGTCGGCAGTTTTCATGCCGCCACTGTAACCACAATGGCGGGCCGGCTTCAAAGCCGCCAACAGGCGCTCTGGCTGGCTTAGACTTGGGGATCGTTTGTCTTTTGTAGCTAACCAACGTACTCCACCCATGCAAGCTCCATCCCTGCCTTTTGCCGACCGCCTCAACAACGTAGAAACCTCCGCCATCCGCGAGCTGTTCAAGCTGCTGGGCAAGCCCGGCATCATCAGTTTTGCCGGCGGTTTTCCGGACAGCGCCATGTTCGACGTGGACGGCATCCAGGCCGCCGTCAACCAGGCGCTGAAGGACGAGCCGGGCATGGCGCTGCAATACGGCGCCACCGAAGGTTACAACCCGCTGCGCGAACAACTCGCCGCCTTCATGGGCACCAAGGGTGTGGACGTGGCGCCCGAAGGCCTGATCGTCACCACCGGCAGCCAGCAGGCGCTGGACCTGCTGGGCAAAACCATGATTGGCCCCGGCGACAAGGTGATTGTCGAAGGCCCGACCTTCCTGGCCACCATCCAGTGTTTCCGCCTCTACGGCGCCGAAGTCATCAGCGCGCCCATCGACGCCAACGGCGTCAAGACCGACGAGCTGGAACAACTGATGGCCGAGCACAAACCCAAGTTTGTGTATTTGATCCCCACCTTCGGCAACCCCAGCGGCGCGACCTTAAGCCTGGAGCGCCGCAAAAAAGTGCTGGAACTGGCCGTCAAGTACAACACCCTGATCGTTGAAGACGACCCTTACGGCGACCTGTACTTCGACGCGCCACCGCCGCCGTCCATCCTGTCACTGAGCAAAGACGTGCCCGGCAGCCGCGAGCTGATCGCCCACTGCGGCAGCATGAGCAAGGTGCTCAGCCCCGGCCTGCGTGTGGGCTGGATGATTGGCCCCGCCGAACTGCTGGCCAAAGCCACCATGTGCAAACAGTTCAGCGACGCCCACACCAGCACCTTCGCCCAGGCCACCGCCGCGCAATACCTCAAAGCCGGCCGTATGCCCGCCACTCTGGCCCGCGTGCGCAAGGTCTACGGCGAGCGCGCGCTGGCCATGGGCGCCGCGCTCAAACGCGAGCTGGGTGACGCGGTGGAATTCACCCAACCGCAAGGCGGCCTGTTCTTCTGGGCCCGGCTCACGGGTGCGGGCGGCAAGACCCAAGACGCCGGCGAGTTCGCGAAGAAGGCGATTGAGCAGGGTGTGGCCTTTGTGCCCGGCGCGCCGTTTTTATGCGAGCCAGCCGGATGTGGCGACGTTCAGGCTTAGTTTTGCGACGGCGGATGTGACCAAGATTGAAGAGGGCGTGGGGCGGTTGGGGAAAGCCCTGTGACGCGTTTTGCATGGATGGTTTGGACCCTGTCTGCTCTGTCTTTGCAGGTCTTCGCTCAACCTACGGAACCGTCCAATAGCCCCTCGCGCCGCGCTTCGGAAATAGCCGCGGTGATGGCAGTCCTAACAGAAAATGCCTTGGCAATTTTCAGTTACCCGGAGTTATTTGAATCCTGTACCCAGACGTCGTCACCGGCTAAGTTACTAAGTGGTACTAAGGATATTAATAGCGTCCGTCTTGCTGTGCTGGAGCATATAAGTAGTCTGCGCTTGGCCACAGACAGCGATGCCAACACATGGTTTCATCAGTGCATAGGGAGGATGATGAAAACGGCAGGTCCGCGCAGCCGGTACTACACCCTTGAAGAACTTCAACGACCGGGCAAGACCCATGCTTATGGCCTGGGTCTGATTTTGGCAAGACTGGACGAGGCGTGGGTCGTGCGTGAGGCGATTGCCGGCTTGCCTGCTGCTGTGGCAGGTGTTGAGACGGGGGATGTACTGTTGAGTCTAGACGGGGTTCAGTTGACGGGGCTTTCATTTGCTCAGTTGGAAGATGCTGTTGGCGATTCGAAGAACATGGTTGTCCAGCTGATTTGGCGATCTCGGCGTGAAAATCGGATGGAAACTCGCATAGTTCAGAGGACACCATCTTCAATTGATAGCAAGGTTGTGGTTGAGCGAATGCCAGATCATGTCTATATGCGGATAGCGCGTTTTGAAAAGAATACGAAATGGCTGTTTCTTGAAGCTCTGCGAGGTAGCCAGATTGATCCGCGTGTGACGAAGGTTCTGGACTTGCGAGGTAATCCCGGAGGATTACTGCAGACAGCACATTGGTTGGCTGCTGTAATGGGACAGAACGAGAAACGGGGGAGATGGTTGCCGGTAAAGTACCGTACTGGCTCGATGTTCCAAGACGCCTCGCTGGAAGATCACTTGGATCGTTACGAATATGCGATCAGGCGAGTGGCCGAACCAAGTGCGGCCGAAATTCGAGCCTGGTCTGAGGCGCCTCGTTGGTTCGTGCTTATTGACGGCCAGACCACCAGTGGCGCCGCATGGTTAGCGGGCACATTGAAGGAACTAAACGGAGCGTTGCTGGTAGGCAATACCTCCGATAGCGGCAATGCGAGTGTGTACACCATCCGACCGATGGGGCCCGGCAAGGACCTTGCTGCAATACGGTATGAAAGTGGGAAGTTGATGCTGCCCTCTGGTAAATTTTTGACGGTCGATAGCCTGTCGCCTGATGTGCCTGTTGGTCCTGGCCTGGATTTTATAAAGCCCTATCCCCAAAGTGGGGCTGAATGGAGGCGAGACCCCATGTATGGCGAGGTTCAGAAGAAGTTGAAGTGGTGATGCTGGCGAGTTTGAGAAGAAGTCCTCGTGGCACTCACCCCGTCCGAATCACCGAAATAAACTCCGTCCCGCTCTCCGGCAGCCAGACCTCGCCAGGCCGGCCCAGGATCTGGCGGATGCTGGCGGCGGGGCGCGGCAGGGGGATTGCCTCGAACTTCTCGCTGCGCGGGTCGAAGCGCAGCATGGCGTTGTGGCTCCATTCCGAGGCCCAGACCATGTCTTTGTCGTCCACGTAGACGGCGTACACGTGCGGCTCGGTCCCCGGCGCTTTCCAGGTGCGCCAGCTGTTGGCACCCGTGCCCAGCGCCGGGTCATGGACCGAGAGGTTGCCGCTGTTCCATTCGGACACCCAGATGCGGCCGCGACTGTCAGACCAGACGCGACGCGCGCCCTGGCGCGGGGTGGGCGGCTCGACGATGCGCGAGTTGCCGGTTTGGCGGTCGATCTGCGCGATGAAGGAGCCGGCCAGCGAGCACCACCAGATCTCGCCTTTGGGCGTGGCGCAGATGCCGTAGGGCCCGCGTCCGCGCGGTGACTCTTTCACGCTGACCACGCCGCTGCGCACGGCCACCTTGCCGACGTAGCCGTTTTGCCCGGTAAACCACAGGTCGCCGTCGCCATCAAAAGCGCAGGTGTTGAGGTTGGCATTGGGCGTGCCGGCGGGCAGGGGAAAAAGCTTGACCTCGCGCGCCGGCCAGCTCACGCGCACGATGGCGTTTTGCCCGCCGTCGGTCAACCAGGCCGCGCCGTCGGGCCCGGCAATGACGCCGTGCGGTGACGAGCCGCTGCCTAAGGCAATCAGTTCCGACTTGCCCGTGCGCGGGTCAAACCAGCCCAGGTGGCCGCTGCGCTGCGCCGAGAACCACACGCCGCCATCGGGCGCGGGCGCCAGGTCGTGAATGCCCGTGGGGCGCGGCGTGTTGAGTGGCCAGGATTGCAGGCGAGTGCTTGGCGCCTGTGTGCGTCCGGTGCGGGAGAATAAAAGGACGGCGGGCAGCGCCACCAGAGCGCTGCGCCGACTGAGGTGAAACGGATGGGCCTGCATGGCAATACCTCCTGCGCGTTCGATGTTGGCTGGCAGTGTCCAGCCATTCTGGCGGCAAGGCGTGGCGCCATGCAAGCGCGCACGCGCTTGCCGCTTTGCGACAAGGGGAAATGACGCGACACCATCATCAAGGCGGATTCGCGCTGTATCGATACACAGCCCGTGGCGGCAAGAATGAGGCGACAGGCGACCTTGACACGCGTCGGCGTGACGAGCACATTCGGGCATTCGTCCAGCGTATCGGGATGGATGGCCTACGAGGAGATAACGATGGAAATCGTTGACGCTTCTAGCTCACTGCGCGCTAAGCTTGCGGGCGCCTCGGTGACGATCTGCCTGCTGGTCTGCGGGTGCGCGACCCCTGTGCCGGCGGATTTCTGCAAACCGCTTGCGCCCGAATCGGTCATGCCACAGCATGCCATTGAGGTCGAGAAAGGCGCGTCGCTGGTCTACGAGAAGCACAAACTTGCGCAGGAAACAATCGGATACGCCATCTTCAGCAACGACGCTTATGACAAGGACAAAACGTTCATGGCACGCCCGGACGGCTGGCAGGAGTTTTGCGCGAAGGCCAGGGACGACGGCAGATGTCCAGCCATCACCAAAGGTGAAGGCTTTCAAGCCAAGGTCTACGTCAAGCGTTCGTCCGACGGCGATCAGCTGCCATCAGAAGTTGTCCTGGCGTACCGAGGCACCACCAGCTTGAACGACTGGTTTTTCGGCAACCTCTTCAAAGGCCAATACGAGCGCGTCAACAACTTCGTACTCGAAACGCTGACGGCGCTGGACGAGCGCTACCCGGGTCTGGTCGCGAAAATTGAAGCCGGGCAGGTGCCCCTTGTCGCGACCGGTCATTCGCTTGGCGGTGGGCTTGCTGAACACACGGCGTATTGCTTCACCGGTCTCGACGTACACGCGGTTTCGTTCGACACCTCACCTCGAAACTTCAAACGCAGTTGCGAGCCGGAGCCAAAACACGGCGTCGACTACAAGCCCGCGTTCAAAAGGTTTGCCAGCCAACCGGACGAAGCGAATCTGGACGATATCCAGAGAAATAAAATCCACCGCATTCATCAGTCGCGAGAAGTCTTGAGTCCGCTTCGGTTCTTCTTCTCCGACAAAGATTACGCCGATACCCGCTACCACTTTCTCCACGGAAAGCCGACCAGCCGGCATAGCATGACGGCGATTGCCATGGGCCTTACCAAGTTGGCCTCGTGCCCGATGGCGCTTGAGCCCAACAAGACCAGCCCCCCGGACGGGGCGGCGAGAACGAGGTATGAGGCGATTTGCCCGGGGGCGGTGAGTCCGTGTTTTGACACTCAAGCGCTGAGGACCGAGTTCATGAAGGCCATGGATAAGTAGGCCGTCGAGCAGCTCGCACCATTCCCGACGGCCCGGTAGCCTGCGGTGCACCTTTCAGGCCCCCGTCATGGCTTGCCATCCCCTCCAACCTTTACCCTGCAAGGAGAACGCATGAAGTACCCCGGACGCATCATCAAGCTTGGCGAACAGGACGCCGGCATTGTCAAGGCCCTGAAGACACAGCTGAACCGCATGCTGGCGGTGCAGCGGATCGCGGAACTCAAGCTCAATGTCGACGACCCGAACTTTGGGCCCAAGATGAAGCAGGCCGTGCAGCTCTTCCAGGTGCGCCACGTCGACGCCGAAGGCCGGCCGCTGAAGCCCGACGGCGAGGTCGGCTCCATCACCTGGGCCAGCCTGTTCGGGCCCGAGACCGTGACGTCCAGCGACACGGCGGCGGATTCGTTTCTGGCCAGCGTGCTGAAGATCGCGGCCGGCGAAGAGGCCAAGCAGGTGCGCGAGCAGCCGAAAAATTCGAACCGCGGGCCCGACGTCGAAAAATACCTGCGCCGCACCGGCCTCGGCCCTGGCTTCGCCTGGTGCTGCGCCTTCCTTTACTGGTGCTTCGACGAGGCCGCCATCGCCGCACATCGTGCCAACCCGATGTTCAAGACCGCCGGTTGCCTGGACCACTGGAGCAACGCGCAGTCCAAGGGCGCGCGCCGCCTCCTCAAGAGCCAGGCCATCGCCGATCCCTCGCAGGTCCAGCCCGGCATGATCTTCATCATGGACTTCGGCGGCGGCGCCGGCCACACCGGCCTGGTGGAAGCGGTGGCGGGCGGCCTGATGACCACGATCGAAGGCAATACCGACGCCAGCAAGACGCGCGAAGGCGGTGGTGTGTACCGCCTGCACCGCAAGATTGTCGAGGTCAACAAGGGTTTCATTGACTATGCCGGGCTCTGACAGGCCCGACCGCGCCGAGATGGTGTCGATTGCCGTCTTGACGCAGATGAGTACCGGGTAATTCCTATCGGGCGCTCATTTCCAGGCAAACGCCGGCTGCTCGAAATGCGCCACGCGGGTGGGCCGGCCCGCTATGCAGACCTCGCGAAACTGGTAGAGGATGGCCGCCGTCGGCGCCGCAATCCAGTGGTCGCCGACGGGCATGCGCAGCACGGGGTGCGCGCCGTGTCCTTCGTGCGCCAGCATGGGCGCGTCGGCGCGCAGGAACTCGACAATGGGGATGCGGTGAATGCTGGCCACTTCGGCCGGATTGGGTCGGATGTGCTGCGCCGCCCCGGCCCAGACGACAACCGGGGTGATGACAAAACCAGAACGGGTGACGAAATCATCGAGCCGGCCCAGGATGGCGCTGGCATCGAGTTCCAGGTGCACCTCTTCGGCCAGCTCGCGCAGGGCGGCGCGCTCCGCCGTTTCGCCGGCATCGAGGCGCCCGCCGGGCAGCGCCCACTGCCCCGCATGCTTGCGCAGCTGGCCGGAGCGCCGCGTCAGGATCAGGGCCGCCTGCGTGCTCCACGCCGCATGCGGCGGGAAACCCGGCAGCCCGGCGCCATGGCCTTCGTCGGTAATGACCACGGCCACCGCCGCATGTTGCTGCTCGCTGTGTTGTTCAGGTGAGGCCGCCTGCACGGTGAAGGCGTGCAGCTTCTCCTGGATCAGCGTTCTGAGCTGTTGGTCGCGCTGCATGATGCGGGCTGTGCCTGTCACCATTTATTGCGCAGTTCCCGCAGCTTGGTGAACACCGTCCTGGCATCGGGCTGGTCCGGCAGGTCGGGAAAGCTTTCGCGCAGCCTGGCGATGAGGCTGGGGCTGTTCAGGCGCATAAAGGTGTTGATGAGTTTTTCGTCCTTGAGCGTGGTGACGGCCGACTGCGCGGGGTCATGGTCGGCCACGCTGGGCAACAGGGCTTGCGCGGCGGCGTTGTCGGGCTCGCGCGCCAGGGTGAAGCGCAGGTTGTTCTCGATGTAATCGTGGCCGGGGTAGACCCGGGTGTTGTCGGGCAGCCGGGCCAGTTGCTCCGCGAAGGTGGCATACAGCGCGCCCACGTCACCGCCGTTGTGCACATTGCCGGCGCCCGCATTGAACAGCGTGTCGCCCGAAAACAGCGCCGGCTGGTCGGTGTGCGAGCGCAGGCAGATGTGGCACATGGTGTGGCCTGGCGTGTCCAGGCATTCCAGCTCGACGGTCTTGCCGACCTTGATCACATCGCCGGCCTGCACACCCCGGTCCACGCCCGCAATGCGTCCGCCGGCCTTGTGGTGGGCGATCAGCCTGGCGCCGGTGGCCGCAATCACGGCCGCGTTGCCGCCGGTGTGGTCGTGGTGCTCGTGGGTATTGAGGACCTGGGTGATCTGCCAGCCCTTGACCTTGGCGGTGGCCAGTGTCTTTTCGTGGTCCAGCGGGTCAATCGCCAGCGCTTCGCCGGTTTCGGGGCAGGCGATCAGGTAATTGAAGTTGCGGTAGGCGTTAGCGGTCCAGATGCGTTCGACGATCATCGCGTGCTCCAAGGGCTTGCTGAGGGTGAGCGGGTCATTTTAGGCCGCATGCCTGCGATCGATGGCCTGCTGAGGAGGTCGCTCAACGGCCTGAATTCAGATCGTCCGGCGCTGCTTTTGTTCGCGGTACGGCTCGATCAGGTGGATCGTTGCCGCCACCCCGGTCATGTTCGGGTTCAGCTTGAGCGCAGGGTTGCCGCCGCCAGCGTGGCCGGTACCTGCACGGTGGCATCCCAGCCTATGCAGGCATCGATGACGCTCCGGCCATAACGTGTTCTGCTGGCTATAAAAATAATAGCTGCTTGCGCCCATTCCACCTGGGCTGCAGCCAGATTCCATCTAAAAATCAGCCTAAACCCCAGTTCTGCCAGCCTGAGTTCGGTGCGGCTGCTTGCCCGCCGGCTTCGCCTGGAATGGGCAGGCACCTCAGTCCACCGATGTTCAAAGGCGGGCGTGACCCGCCAATCCTTCGCTTCCACACATGACATGGACGTGCAAGCCACAATGGCAGACATGCACAAGATGTTCAGGCTTTTTGCGGGGCTGATGTTGGCGGGCATGCTGGCGGCCTGTGACCGGCCGCCCGATGATTCGCAGGCGGAGGCGATCCAGCTGCAACTGACGGGAACGTGGCTGCGGGACTATGAAGAAAACGGAACCCGGGTGCGCCGTGTGCTGGTGCTGGCGCCGGATGGTTCCTTCAGCGAAATGTCCAAAGCCACAGACCATGACGCGCTCACGGCCGAACACAGCCACGTGGGTGAATGGCACTTTGACGGCACCAACCTCAAGCGGCGCTACACCAGCATCGATGGCCGCAAGCCCTCCGCGCCGGCCTTTCCGTACACGGCCTTCGAGATCAGGTTCGAGTCGCGCAACGAGTTCATAGGCATCGACAACGTTCGAAAACGCGAGGTGCGTTACCAGCGTGTGGCGGATGGCACCTTGCCTTAGGTTGAGCGCCTGTATGCGCGGCTGGGCTGGCAGCGTGTGGGGGTGATTCCGGCTTATGCGCTGCTGCCGAAGGGCGGGCCGTGCGACACCACTTACTTTGACAAGGTGCTGGTGGCTGAGCGTCGGTGGGCGTCACGCGGATGTGTGGTGCAGCGACGCTATCAAAAACAGAGCTGCTAGCGCCGTTGCGGATAAACCGTCTCGCCGCGCGCCAGCATCTGCGCAAACTGGGCAATTCGCCGGGCGCGTGTTTCTGGCTTCTTCGCCGTCTGCACCCGAAACAACACGGCATACCGGTTCTGCGCGCTCACAGTGGCAAAGAATTTTTCCGCGCCGGGCAGGGCATCCAGTGCGGCCTGCAGGTCGGGTGGTATTTCTGCTCGGCTGGCGGGATCGTAGGCGGCGTCCCAACGCCCATCCTTGCGTGCGCGTTCAATTTCCGCCAGGCCGGAGGGCTGCATGTGCCCGCTCTGGATGTAGGCCAGCGCTTTTTCGCGGTTGATCTTTGACCAGATGCTCTTGGCACCGCGCGGGCTCCAGCGCTGAAGGTAGTAATGTTCGCTTTCGCCCTTTCTCTGGCTGTCGATCCAGCCAAAACAAAGTGCCACCTCTAGCGCTTCAGCGTGCGACAGGGTTGATTTCGGCGCGCCTTTTTTTGCATGGCGCAGCCAGATACCCGCAGAGTCGGCATGATGCGCGGCCAGCCACTGCGCCCACTCGGCCTGCAGCGCAAACTGCAGGGTTGTTTTATTTTTGTTGTTGTTTGTGGACGCGGCTGGCGCAGGCATTGAACTCTCTACCTGGCTAGTTGATCGGCAACTGTGCGATCACCTGGAGCCGACTGATGACAGGGGTTCCGTATTTTTCCCAGTTCTCGTTCCAGCTGGTTTCAGGACTTTCGAAGGTAAAGATGTGCATGCTGTCGGTCACGTTGTTCGCGAGAATGAACTTGTGAATGATGACGGGCTTGAGGCCGGGCGGTGCGTCGCGGTAACGCAAGACCGTGCGTTCATAGTCGCCGCTGGGCTTCTGATCGAAGATAGAAAAGTCTTCCCTTTTGTGGGAGTCCAGGATGGGTTTGAGATAAAGAAGAACGGCTTTTTTTGCCTCAATACCCCTCAATCGCTGGGTAGCGCTGATGACCTGTACGGTCAGCCCCATTTCAAACGGCTGGCTTTCGGAAAAGGGTTCCGGGCTTGTGGCGTAAGTGGCGATGGGGAAGGTGCCTGGGGCGGGTTTTCCTTCCCGCTCGTGCCAGCCGGCAGGCTTCAAAAACACGGTGTTCTTGTAGAGTTGCCAGCTGAAGCCGGTTGGAGGTGCCGGCAATTCCGAACTGATGGCTGCTCGCACCTGCTCCGGCGTGGGCGGAGCGCCTGGAACGGTTTGAGCGACGGCTGGCTTGGCTGCCGCCAGAATTGCCACAGCGCACCATGCGTACATCGACTGACGGATCATGCCTGCTCCCCTGTTTTTTGGGGATTATTGCAGAGAGTTTGCAGGCGCGCCATGGCGTACGGCGCTGGAAAAAATCATGTTTGAGGCTTCCGTCTTGAAGCGGCCTCGAACAAACTTGGCTCTGGGGCGACAGATCTGTGATGTGTTCACTCGACGCGATCCGGGAGCCAGGCTGCATGGCCACCGGCGCGGGTGTCGTGCCTTGACTGCTATTAAAAACAGAGCTGTTTGCGCCCGTCCTTCCTGGGCTGGAGGCCGATTTCTTCAATAATTCTGCCGCAGGGCCAGTTTCATGCCGCCGTGAAGTTCAAGGCTAGACCGTTCATGCAATAACGCAGACCCGTGGGTTTGGGGCCGTCGTCAAACACATGGCCCAGGTGGCCGCCGCAGCGGCGGCACAACACTTCGGTGCGTTTCATGAACAGGGTGGTGTCGCTTTCTTCCACCACGGCATTGGCCAGCGGTTGCCAGAAGCTGGGCCAGCCTGTGCCGCTTTCAAACTTGGTGGCCGATGAGAACAAGGGCAGGGCACAACCCCGCGCAGGAAAATACGCCAGCGCGTTTTTCCTTGTTGAGTGGGCTGGTGTACGGGGGCTCCGTGCCGGCCTTGCGCAAGATGCGGTACTGGTCGGGCCGCAGCAGTTTTTGCCATTCGGCCTCGGTGTGGCTCACCTCGTAGCTACGTGCGGCGTGTACCGGGCCACTCGCCAGCAGCACGCGCGCACCGGCCAGCGCGGCCGACACAGCGCCCAGGTTTTGCAGGATGTTTCTTCGATTCAGCATGGTGCCTCCTTGGAGAAAACCATTGTTACGCGGGTGCTGGCCGGTGCGGCCGGGGCATTTTTGACAGTGATGCTGCCAGCAGGGCTAATCGTGTCTGGCCGGTTGGGGTGGCCATCCGCAAGCCGGCCTCACGCCGCGGGTGGGAAGACTGGGGCCGACATGTCACACGCTGCGCCACAAGGGAACGATCAGCGCGGTCCTGCTGCAGAAGCCGTCTGGTCGTCGCCATGCGCCGCAAGCGGTCGCGGCAGCGCGCCGGCTTCAAGTCCTTCCATTCGCCGGGGACTTATCCATGCTATTGGAAGCATGGCTGCTCGATAAGGACTGTCATGGGCTGGAGGCCAATTTGATGCAGCAAGACCCGGCTGGGTGCCGCAGGCTCAGCACGGAGTCCGCCTTGCTGGGAAAATAGCGGTTTTAGCCCGACGCCAAAGCCCCATGCCCCTGCCTGCACCCCAAGCCCGAACCCACTTGCACACACGCGCCGTTGTCTACCGCGGCTACCGGCGCGAAGACGGCCTGTGGGACCTGGAGGCCGAGATGACCGACACCAAGACCTACGCGCTGGAGCGCAGCGAGAAAGGGGCCATGCCACCGGGCACACCCATCCACGGCATGGCGATACGCGCGACGGTGGACGACAACATGACGATCCGCGAAATTGTCAGTTCGAGTGATCACACGCCGTTTTCCGAATGCGCGCAGGGCACGGACCCGATGCAGCAAATGGTGGGCGCCACCATGGGGCCGGGCTGGCGTCAGGCCATCGAGCGGGCGCTGGGCGGCACACGTGGCTGCACCCATCTGCGCGAGTTGCTGTTCAACATGGCGACGGCGGCCTACCAGACCATTCCCGTTTACCGCGACCATTTGCGCCGGCAGGCGGGCATCCCCGAGTCTGAAAACGCCGGGCCACCTTACCACCTGGGCAAATGTATTGCCTGGGATTTTGACGGCCCGCTGGTGGCGCGCAAACACCCCAAGTTTGTGGGTTGGCAACCCTTGAAGCGGCAGAAAGATTTGTCAAAGCCAGCGGTTTCCGACGCTGATGGCGGCACCGGTTCGACTTAGCTGCGTGTGGCGCGGCAGGCTTGTTGCTTGCCGCCGCCGTCCTACAGGCCCCGCATGCGCTGCGTTTTACACTGGCGTTTGATGAAAAATATCCTTATCCGCGCCCAACCTTTTGTTACCGAAGCCCTGCAACGCCTGCGTCACCCGACGCGGCGCGGCGTGGCCTTGTCGCTGGCGGCCATTCCGGTCTTGCTGCTGCTCTACACGCTGATCCTGATTCCCTTCACGCCCAGCATCCGGGACATCCAGAAATCCAAATCGCAGCAGCCGGCCTCGGTCTTGTCGGCCGATGGCAAGGAACTGGCCTTGTTCAAACGCGCCAACCGTGACTGGGTCAAGCTGGCCGACATTTCGCCGAACGTGGTGAACGCCCTGATCTCGACCGAAGACCACCGGTTTTACGACCACCACGGTATTGATTTCACACGCACGGCCTCGGCCGTGCTGCACACTTTTGGCGGCGACACCCAGGGCGGCTCGACCATCACGCAGCAACTGGCGCGCAACCTCTACCCCGAAGAGGTGGGCCGCGCGCGCAGCCTGACGCGCAAGATCAAGGAAGCCATCACGGCGCTGAAGATCGAAGCCGTCTACAGCAAGCCGGAAATCCTGGAGACCTACCTGAACACGGTGCCGTTTTTGTACAACGCCTACGGCATTGAAATGGCAGCGCGTACTTATTTCGACAAGTCGGCCGATACGCTGGACGTGCTGGAAAGCGCCACGCTGATCGGCATGCTCAAGGGCACCAGTTATTACAACCCGGTGCTGAACCCCGAACGAGCCAAACAGCGCCGCAACACCGTGCTGGGCCAGATGGTCAAACACGAAAAGCTGGCCGACCGAAAGCTGGAGGCGCTGAAGAAAAAACCGCTGAAGATTGATTTCGAGCGGCAGACCGAACCCCTGGGCGCCGCGCCGCATTTGACCCAGTATCTGCGCCGCTGGCTGATCGATTGGGCCGACCGCCACGACTACAACATTTACGCCGACGGGCTGGTGGTGCGCACCACCATCGACTCGCGCCTGCAAAAGCTCGCCAACGAGGCCGTGGCGCGCCAGGCCGACCGGCTGCAGGGTGTGGCCAACAGCGAATGGGGTCCGCGTGCCTGGGCGGCAAAAAAAGACCTGGTGCGGACCCTGGTGCGTGAGACCCCCGAGTACAAGGCCGCGCGCGACGCCGGCCTGAACGACGAGCAAGCGGTCAAACAACTGCTGGCCGACAACAGCTTCATGCAGGCGCTGCGCCTGGACAAAATCCGTTTGCAAGCCGGCTTTTTGGCGATGGACCCCAGCACCGGCCAGGTGAAGGCCTGGGTTGGCAGCCGCGACTATGCCAAGGACCCGTTTGACCATGTGCAGCAGGCGCGCCGCCAACCCGGCTCGACCTTCAAGCCTTTTGTCTATGGCGCAGCCTTTGAGCAGGGCGCGCGCCCGACCGACACCTTCATGGACGAGGCGGTGGAAATACCGCTGGGCGGCGGCGCGGTCTGGCGGCCCAGCGATGGCGGCGCCCCCAGTGGCGCGCCCATGACCTTGCGCGAAGGGTTGATGTATTCCAAAAACACCATCACCGCCCAGGTCATGCAAAGTGTGGGCCCGGCCAAGGTGGCCAGCCTGGCCCAGGCCGCCGGTGTGCGGCAAAGCAAGCTGGAGCAGGTGCCGTCACTCGCGCTGGGCACCAGCCCGGTGACCCTGAAAGAAATGGTGGCCGGCTACAGCACCATTGCCAACAACGGCAATTACATCGAACCCATCGTTGTCACGCGTGTGGAAGACCGCCACGGCAAGGTGCTGGAAACCTTTCATGCCAAGGCACCCGAACAGGCCATGTCGCTGGCCACCGCACAAACGCTGGTGGACGTGATGCGCGGCGTGATCGACCAGGGCACAGGTGTGGGCATTCGCAGCCGTTATGGCATCCAGGCCGACGTGGCCGGCAAGACCGGCACGACGCAGGACAACACCGACGGCTGGTTCATCCTGATGCACCCGCAACTGGTGGCCGGTGCCTGGGTGGGTTTCAACGACAACCGTGTGACCTTGAGTGACTACTGGGGCCAGGGCGCGCACAGTGCCTTGCCGATTGTCGGCGACTTTTTTGCACAATCGCTGCGCACGCGGGTGCTGGACCAGCGTGTGCGTTTTGCCGTGCCGCAAGACGCGAGCGCGCCGGATCCTATGAGCCGGGTCAACGACTGGTTCAATGCCTTGTTCCCCTCAGGCACGGTGCCGGCCGGGAAAAACGCCGAGCCCGGTGTGGGCCTGCCCCCCGAGCCGACCACCCAGCCCATGCCCGTGATGCCGGCGGACGGGGGCTTGCCGCCTGTGGTTCCGCCGTCCATGGTTCCACCCGGTGTGGTGCTTCCGCCTGCGCTGCCGCCAGTCGTGCAGGCCCCTGAGCGCAGCGGCGGCGGTATCCCGATCTTGCGGGAGTCCAGCGTGTCCGACAGCGTCAACCGGTAAAAAGCAAGCTGCCGCAGATCGCTTGCGGCGGCCATGCCTACAATCGACCGGCGCGCGCAGCAGGCCGGGTCGTTCTGCCCGGAACGACTGGCTGGCGGCGTCTTCGATTAGCCCCAACCCCCACTTCCCATGACCACCGGCACTGCCACTCTTTCCGCGGCCACACGCCGCTCGATTCTTCTGCTGTCGTTTGCCACCTTCTCCAGCATGGCGGTGCAGCGGGTGTGTGACGCCATGTTGCCCGAGTTGTCCCGCGCTTTTTCCGTGAGCCTGGCGCAGGCCGCGCAAGTGGTGTCTGTGTTTGCCGTGGTTTACGGCCTGGCGCAGTTGGTGTACGGCCCGCTGGGTGACCGGCTGAGCAAGTTCGGCCTCGTGACTTGCGGCACCTTGGTGTGTTGTGTGGGTTGCTTCGTGTCGGTGTTTGCCGGCAGCCTGGAGCTGCTGGTCTGGGCCCGCGTGATGGTCGCGCTGGGGGCGGCGGCCGTGATTCCGCTGGCGATGGCCTGGGTGGGCGACACCGTCGCCTACGAGCTGCGCCAGGAGACCCTGGCCCGCGTCGGCCTGGGCACCACCATGGGCCTGGTGAGCGGCCAACTGGTCGGCGGTTTTGTGACCGACGCTTTTGGCTGGCGCTGGGCTTTTGCCTTCTTGACCTTGCTGTTCGGCGTGGTGGCTTGCCTCTTGTATGCCGACTGGCGCCGCCAGCAGGCCGCGCCCGTGGTGGCGTCTCCCAACGAACCAGAGGTGCGTGTGGGTTTTGTGGCGCAGGCGCTGAGCATTTTGACCGGCCGCTGGTCACGTGTTGTGTTGTTCGTGGCGTTTGTCGAGGGCGCGGCGGGTTTCGGCGCGCTGGCGATCTGGGCCTCGCATCTGCACGGGAAGCTGGGCCTGTCGCTCACGGCGGCCGGCGCGATTGTGGCGCTGTTCGGCCTGGGCGGCATGTTGTACATGACGGTGGCACGCCGTTTGATCCGCCGGCTCGGCGAACGCGGCCTGGCCAGCCTGGGCGGTGGTTTGGCCGGGCTGGCCGCGATGGTGCTGGGCCTCACGCCCTGGTGGGAACTGGCCTTGCCTATGAGCTTGCTGGCGGGTTTTGGATTTTTCATGTTTCACAACACCTTGCAGGCCAACGCCACCCAAATGGCGCCCACCGCACGCGGCACCGGGGTGTCGCTGTTTTCGGCCTGGCTGTTCCTGGGCCAGTCGGTCGGTGTGTTGCTGGCCGCCAGCCTGAGTGCGCTGGTCGGCTCCGGCGCCGTGATTGCGCTGGGCGGCGGCGTGCTGGTGGCCCTGGGGACATTGTTTGCACGTGCCTTGCGCCGGCGCGACGAGTGGATGCAGCCCGCGTGAGTGCTGAGCCGCGCTCCCAGGTGCCGGGCTAAACTGCCGGGGCACCCCACCTTATGACCCAACCCGCCATCCTTTTGAAACATCCTTCGGGGGTGTACGTGTGTGTCAAGCAGGGTTTTTCGTGGCCGGCCTTTGTTTTGGGTTCCTTGTGGGCCATCGTCAGGCACATGTGGCGCCTGGCGGCCGTGCTGATCGTTGTCGATGTGTTGTTGTGGTTTGTCGGGGGTTATGCCTTGCAGAAGGCCAATCCGGCTTTGCTGTTTTTCTTTCTGATCGCCAACATCGTTTACGCGGTGGTTCGCGGCCGCTATGGCAACCGCTGGTTGTTGGCCGCCTTGTACCCGGGCGGGTTTGTGTCCGCAGTCGCGCAGAGCGAGCCGGCTTTCAGCGCCAATCCGTGATTCAATCAAGCGTTCAGCCCTTCAACGCATTGCGTAATTGACACCATGGCCACAGCTCAGGGCATCACCACCGCCGACTACAAACTTTTTCCGTCGCCGCGCAACCGGCACCGGATGCTTTTCCCGCACCAGGTGTTTGTGCCTTATCCCTACATGCTGATCGACATGGAGAGCTACGGCTTCAAGGGCAAATACAGCCTGTTCGCCGCCTGCCGGCTGAGCGACGGCAAGATGGGGCAGGTGGTCTCGCTGGAGCTGCCCGAGGACGAAGTGCGCTTCAAGGCCAGGTTTGTGCCGGACTGAGCGATTGGCCTGCCTGCGTGAGAAATCATGAGCAAAATTGGCCTCCAGCCCAGGTGGGGCGGGCGCAAGCAGCTATAAATTTGGTAGCGATGGACGCGCTGCCGCGTCTTACCTCTTTCTGTCCGACCCATGGCTACCGCGTCACGCAAGACCGCTAAAAAAAGCCCGCCGACAGCGGCCGCGGCCAAAAAAGCCGCCGCCAAGCCACGCGCCCCACGCATACCGCGCAGCCACCATTACCACGTCTATGTGATCGAGCTCTCGGACGAGGTCTGGAACATTGGCCGCTTTCGCCGCGCCAACCCCGACTACCAACTCGGCCAACCCTTTGTGTATGTGGGCATGACGGGGCTGGACCCCGATGTGCGTTTTGACAAACACAAGGCCGGCATCCAGTCCAATGTCTACGTGCTCAAGTACGGCGTCCGCCTGCTGCCCGGGCTGTACACCATGTACAACCCCATGCCATACGAAGGCGCGCGCGACATGGAGGTGGAGCTGGGCATTGCGCTGCGCGAGCTGGGATATGGGGTGTGGCAGGCTTAGACCAGCCGCTGTCACACCGGTTGCACGGGCGCACACCGCCGCCCCGTAAACTTGGTACCACAACCCCCAGGAGACATTCCCATGCTGACCCTTTGCGGCTCCCCGATTTCCAACTATTACAACAAGGTCAAACTCGCGCTGCTGGAGAAAGGCGTGCCTTTCACCGAGGAATACGCGGCCACACACAGCAGCGACGAGGCCGTCCTCGGCGCCTCGCCGCTGGGCAAAATTCCGTTTGTCCGTACGGCGCAGGGCGGGCTGTGTGAAAGCCAGGCCATCCTGGATTACATCGAGGCCACCTGGCCGCAGCCGGCCTTGTTGCCGGCCGATGCCTTTGCCGCGGCCAAGGTGCGCGAGCTGACGACGTTCATCGACTGGCACCTGGAGATCGTGGCGCGCCAGTTGTACGGCGCGACTTTTTTCGGTGCGGCGCCGCTCAGCGAAGGCAATCTGGCCCGTATCCGCCAACAGCTTGAAAACAACATCGCCGGCTTCAAACGCCTGGCGAAGTTTTCGCCTTATGTGGCGGGTGATACCTTTACCCAGGCCGACTGCGCGGCTTTTGCCAGCCTGCCGCTGGTGGGCATGGCCAGCAAGGCCGCGTTTGGCGAGGATCTGCTGCTGGCCGGCGGTGTGGATTACAAGGCCTACATCAAGCTGGTGTCCGAACGGCCGTCCGCGCAAAAAGTGGTGGCCGACCGCAAGGCGGCGCAGGTCAAGGCCTAAGCTTCATGACCTTGGCGCAACTGATGGAGGCGGCCGTGGTGACGGCCTACCGCGTGGGCGGGCACCTGTTGCTGCACTGGGCCGATGACCCGGCGCTGCTGGCCATCGTGTTTTGCTGACTATCAAAACAATAGCTGCTTGCGTCCGTCCCATCAGGGCTAGAGCCGTGTTTGATGCCTAAATGCCGGTAGCGCTGCTCAGCCCCGCAAATTCTGGTTGAAAAAATCCACGGTGCGTTGCCAGGCCAGTTTGGCGGCGGCCGCGTCATAACGGGGCGTGGTGTCGTTGTTGAAGCCGTGTTGGGTGCCCGGGTATTGGTGCGCTGTGAAACGCGCCGAGGCGGCCTTGAGCGCGGCTTCGTAGGTGGGCCAGGCGGCGTTGATACGTTCATCCACCGCCGCAAAATGAATCAGCAGTGGGGCCTTGACCTTGACCGCGTCTTCGGCCTTGGGCAGGTTGCCGTAAAACGGCACGGCAGCGCCCAGGTCGCCCAGTCGGGTGGCGAGCAATTGCGAGATGCCGCCGCCATAACAAAAACCGACCGCGCCGTATTCGCCGCTGCAGTCGGGGCGGTTTTTCAGCAGCCCGGCAGCGGCCACAAAGTCTTCAAAGGTTTTGGACTGGTCCAGTTTGGGAAACAGCTCGCGCGCCTTGTCTTCGTTGCCGGGGTAACCGCCCAGTGGCGTCAGGGCGTCGGGCGCGAAGGCGATGAAGTTGTCCAGTGCCAGCCGCCGCGCGATGTCCTCGATGTGCGGGTTCAGTCCGCGGTTTTCATGAATCACCAGCACGCCGGGCAGCTTGCCGGTGGCGTGGGCCGGTTTGGCCAGGTAGCCTTTCATCGTTCCGTAACCTTTTGGCGAGGCGAATTCCAGCATCTCGGTCTTGAGGCGCGGGTCGTCCTTGGGCACTTGCTGCGCCGCGGCGAAGTTGGGGCTGAGCGCGGTGAGCAACATGCTGGCGGTGACACCGCCCACGGCAAACTTTTGGGCACGCTCCAGAAAGCCGCGCCTGTCGAGACCGCCATGCACATAGGCGTCAAACAGAATCAGCAGTTCCTGGTCAAAGTCCTGGGCCGTTTGACGTGGCATGGGGGCGCTCCTTTGAAAAAATGCAGCATACAGGCGCTGGTCTGCCTTGGCAAAGCTGGGCGACGGACGGGCAAACCCCTGGCGCAAGCGTGTTGCAGGCCACGCGTTATCTGATTTTTTTAGCATCAGACGCTATAAAAACAGGAGCTGCTTGCGCCCGCGTTGATTGGGTGGGAGGCTTTTTCTTTATAAGAAGTATCAAGAGCCGGGTTTACCCGATGCAGTCGTCGTGCCGATTTGACGCTATAAGCTTTGGCACAAAGGCAACAAGCCTTGATTAAAAAATGGGAGGAGTTGTATGAACGATTCAGTGTCGTCTGGTCTGGGGATGCCGCTTGCCGCTGGTGCGCAGGAACTGGAACATGCGCAGCAGCCGTATCACTTGCGTATCAAGTTCACGGGATCCGGCAGCGAATATTTCCGCATCTGGATCGTGAACCTCTTGCTGATGCTGCTGACCCTGGGCATTTATTACCCCTGGGCCAAGGTGCGGCGCCTGCGTTATTTCTACGGCAATACCTTGGTCGATGATGCGCCGCTGGACTTTCATGGCAATCCCCTGAGGATGCTCAAGGGTTATCTGTTGGTTGCGCTGCTGTTGGGGCTTTATTCCGTGGCGGGCCATTTTTCGGCCATGGCCGGGTTGCTGGCTTTTGTGATCGTGATGGCGATCTGGCCCGCCTTGCTGAAATCGTCCATGCAGTTTCGGCTGGCCAACACCAGTTGGCGCGGCTTGCGTTTTGGCTTCAAGGGTTCACTGGCCGATGCTTACCAGGCGATGTTGCCCATGTTTGTTCCCAGCCTGCTGATTCTGGGTGCGTTGGCGGGTGTTGCCGACCCCGAGAAGCCACCCCCTTGGTATGGGCCGACCTTCTTGGCGCTGGTGTTGTTGAGCCTGGCCGTCACGCCCTGGCTGCTCTGGAAGCTCAAGGCCTTCCAGCACAAGCACTACGCGCTGGCTTCCCTGCAAACCAGCTTCCAGGCGACGGTGGGTTCTTTTTACGCGGTGTTTTTCAAAACCCTGGGTGTGCTGCTGCTGGCCGTGCTGCTGAGCTCGGGTCTGGGGATGGCCTTTCTTTTCGCCCTCAAGAGCAACGGCCAGCTGGCGGGACTGGCTGGCAGGGCCGTCACGGCTGTTGTGGCGGTGCTGGCCATGTTGGGCGGCGTGTTGGCCATGCTGGTGGTGGCCAAACCCTATGTGATCTCGCGCATGCAAAACCTGGTGTGGACACGCACCGGCAATGCCTCCTTGCGCTTTTTGAGCGAGTTGCGTTTCAAGCGGCTGCTCTGGCTCACGCTCAAAAACTGGTTGCTGGTGATCCTGACGCTGGGCCTGTACTGGCCTTTTGCGGCCGTGGCCATAGCCCGTCTGCGGCTGGAAGCGGTGACCGTCAAAACCCGGATCAGCCCGGACACCCTGGTCCAGCAGATTCAAGGGGTGGAGGGTGAAGCGGCAGGGGATGCGGCGGGCGACCTGTTCGGGCTGGACATCGGGCTGTAAGCGCATGCTGGATTCCCAGGTGCCCCAACTGTTGGCCGATTATTTTGACGGCAGAAGCGCCCGCGCCCACCCGGTCACCTTGCAGCTGGATGGCGATATGTTGCGCCTGAGCGGCGAAGGTGTTGAGCGCACGGTGGCGCTTTCCGACGTGTCGTGGCCGGAGCGCACCCGCCATGGCATGCGGCTGGCCCACTTCAAGGGCGGTGGTTCCGTGCAGTGTGCCGACACCGCGGCCTGGGACGACTGGAGCCGCAGCCTGGGCCGCCGCGACTCGCTGGTGGTGCGTATGCAGCAAAGCTGGCGCTGGGTAGGGGCCAGTGTGCTGGCGCTGGTCGTGCTGGCGGTGGTGCTGCAGCAATGGGGCTTGCCGCTGGTGGCCCGCGTGGTGGTGGCGTTCACCCCTTTGAGCGTGGAAGTGTCGCTGGGCGAAACCACGCTGGCGGCGCTGGATCAACACCTGATGCGGCCCAGCCAACTGCCCATCGCCGAGCAGGCGCGGCTGCGGGCGGCGCTGGCGAAAGCCGTCAGTACCTTGCCGGCGGACAGTGTGCCGGCCTGGCAACTGCAGTTTCGCAAAAGCCGTATTGGGCCGAATGCGCTGGCGCTGCCGGGAGGCACGCTGATCATGACCGACGAGCTGGTCGAACTGGTGGGGCGCGACGAACAGGTGATCACGGCGGTGCTGGCGCACGAGATGGGCCATGTGCGTCAGCGCCACGGCCTGCGCATGTTGGTGCAAGTCACCCTGTTGGGCGTGTTGAGCAGCGTGGTGCTGGGCGACTTCAGCACGGTGCTGGCCAGCGCGCCGGTGTTTCTGGGGCAGGCCGGTTATTCACGCGACGCCGAACGCGAGGCGGATGCCGAAGCCGTGCGTATTCTGCGGGCGGCGGCGATCTCCCCGGACGTGATGGTGACCTTGTTTGACAAACTGGACGAAAAAAGGCGCCAGACAGAGGCGAAAATAGCCGGTGGCGAAGACAAGGGGTCTGAGCCCGGTTCGTGGCTGGGGATTGCGTTTGCCTCCCATCCGCCGGATGCGGATCGTGTGCGTTATTTCAAGGAAGCAGCCAGACCATGATGAAAAACAGAGCCACAGGCGGCCTGGTTTACTCCACCGATGCCGGCCGGATGTGCCCCACCTGCCGCCGGGCGCTGACGGCCTGTATCTGCCGCCAGGCCAAGGCGGCGCCGGCGTCTGACGGCATCGTGCGGGTTTCGCGTGAAACCAAGGGCCGGGGCGGCAAAAGTGTGACCGTCGTCAAGGGGCTGGCGCTGCAGGAGCCGGCGCTGGTCCAGCTCGGCAAACAGCTCAAAACCGCTTGCGGCTCAGGCGGCACGGTGAAAGACGGTGTGATCGAGGTGCAGGGTGACCATGCCGTGCTGGTGATGGATTTTCTGCAAAAGCAGGGCTGGACCGTCAAACGGGCCGGCGGCTAAGCCGATGAAACCCGAAGACCTGCAACTGCTGGTGACGCGTGAGATGCCTTTTGGCAAACACAAGGGCACGCTGATCGCCGATCTGCCCGGCAATTACCTGGCCTGGTTTGCGCGCGAAGGCTTTCCCAAAGGGGAGACCGGCCGCCTGCTGGCGCTGATGCTGGAAATCGACCACAACGGGTTGGCGCCGCTGCTGGAACCGTTGCGCAAGCGCTGACAGGCCAGGTTTTTTTACAGGCTGTTGCCTGAATTTCGACTTGGGGCGGGGTCCGGCGGGCTAGGATCAGTTGCCGGGGCGCGATGGGCGCGCCAGCCGGCCTTGAACCTAGCCATTGTCCGGAGGCCTTATGCCGCAACTGATTGCATCGGTCGAGGGAGTCGAAGTCAAACATGTCTTCCTGCGCAAGGACCGAACCACCCTGGGCCGGCGGCCGTACAACGACATCGTGCTCAACAACCCGGTGGTCAGCGGCGAACACTGCGTGTTTGAGCTGCGGGGCCTGGCGGACGTGTATGTGGAAGACCTGGTCAGCACCAACGGCACTTACGTCAACGGCAAGATGATCAAGTACCGGCAACAGCTGCATGACCACGACATGCTGACGATAGGCAATTTTCGCATCCAGTACCTCGCCGCCTCGGAAGACAGCAGTTACCACGCCACCGACGGGATGAAGCTGGAAACGCCCCGCGCCGCTGGCGGCGTGCTGCACGCCAGCTTCAAGGTCTTGTCGGGTTCCTCGGCCGGGCTGGAGGTGCCCGTGGTCAAGGCCGTCACCACTTTCGGCAAACCCGCGGTCAGTGTTGTGGCGATTTCGCACCGGCGTGATGGTTATTACGTGGGCCACATGACGGGGGACATCCGGCCTATGCTCAACGGCAAACCTGTCAGTGCCGAGGCCGTGCCTCTGGCCCACAACGACGTGCTGGAACTGGCCGGAACCAGCATGCAGTTTTTGCTGGCTTGACACCAGGCATGTGCCTGCTTTTGGCCGCTCATTGGTGTGTTGGGCGCAGAAGGCTTTTTTGTAAGCGCTGGTTAAACGCGTTTTAAAAAGCGTGGATCACGCTTCACACGAACAACTGTTTGACAAGCCGTATCTCCCGGTATCTTTTGGTAACGCAGTCGCGGGCTGTTTTGGGGCTGCCGTGGCCTTTGTGATTTATGCTGCTGCAGGCCAAACCGTCTGGCCCCGACACAAGGAGGAGTACCGTGAATTCCATGACATGGCTGATGTTGGCGCTTGGCGTCGTGTTGGGCGTCGCCCTGGGCGTGTTGCTGCACTGGGCCTGGATGCGCCGTCATGCGACCCAAAAGCTGCGTTTGCCGGTGCGCTGGCTCATGAGCGCCAGGGGCCTGGTCACCAGCGAAGAGCAGGAGGTGTGGCAATGGCTGCGCCAGGCTTTTCCCGACCATGTGGTGATGGTCAAGGTGCCGGTGACCCGTTTCACCATTCCCAGCACCGACAACCGGTCCGAGAAAAAGGACCAGCATTTGCACGACTTGCTCAATGGTGTTTATTGCACCTTTGCCGTGAGCAGCCTGAACGGCAAGGTGGTGGGCTGTGTGGACCTGCCGGGTAAACGCGGCCTGAGCAAGGCCCAGCGCGAGATGAAGGAAAGCCTGTTGCAGGAATGCGGCATTGGCTACACCACGGTGCGCACCAGCAGCCTGCCGTCCAGGCTGGCGATGCGCGCGGCTTTTCTGGGCGAGGTTCCGCCCCTCGTCGAGCCGGAAGCCGAGGAGACCCGTGGCGGCGACAGCAGTTTTCATGCGGCGCTGGACGAGTTCACCAAGGAAAAAGTCCGCGCCGCCAAGGACGCGGCCCTGCAGGAGATCAAGGACCAGCAGACCGAGTCCGATGCGCGCAAGAAAAACCGCAAGATCGGTTTCAACCCGGACGGCACCGGGGCTTTCGCGCCACCAGGCAAAACCGACCGTTTTGCCCTGCAGTGGGAAGACTCCTTCACCATGCCCGTCGAGAGCCGGCCCGCGCGGCTGTCCTGAACCCGCTGCGCTGAACGCCTGGTCCTACAGGGACTCGGGTGCGCGGCGGCCGGCCGTGGCGATGAAATCCCTCAGGCCGCAGGCCATTGTCTTTCTAGACTGAAGCTTCCTTCAAAGCCTGGGAGCTTGAGCATGATGACCTTGAAAAATTTTCGGCCGCACGGACCGCTGACCGGTCTGGGGCTGTCCCTGTTGCTGGCGGCTACGGCGGCCATGGCACAAGTGCCGATCACGGCGAGCGGTAGCACCGGCATCGACAATTCCGGCGATGCCCGCAAGGAACGCGCCGCCTGTCTGCAGGGCCGGAGCCAGGAGGACCAGGCCACCTGCCTGCGGGAAGTCAACAATGCCGCTGCGGCAAAACGCCAGGGCAAGCTGGACAACAGCGGTTCGCAATTCGAGGTGAATGCCCGCCAGCGCTGCGAGGTGTTGAGCGGCGATGAGCGCGCGGCCTGTGAAGTGCGCGTGATGGGTTACGGCAATAGCAGCGGCAGCGTGGCCGGCGGCGGCGTGATCCGCGAGGTCGAGACCGTGGTGGTGCCGCCAGGCGCGACCTCCGTGCGTATAGCACCCCAGACCAGCGCCCCCGTGCTGATACTGCCGGTCCCTGAAAAATAAGCCTGGCGCTGTCGGACAGCGCCGACAGCATCTTGGCGACTCTGCCTATGGTCGCGCCGTGCGCGGGCAAGCCATGATGGATCACCATTTGCAACTTCCGGCGCCCGCCATGAAACCGCATCCACGGCCAGTATCCTCTCCCGTCCGGAACCGGTCTGTGGCCCAGGGTGCGCGTCGCCTGCTGATGGCGGTGATCGCCTACTGTTCGGTCCTCTCCATCAGTGTGGCCGCCGCGGCCACACTGGCCAGCGCGGACCTGACCCTGGAAGCGCTGCTTTCCATGTTTTAGAAGTTCAAGCCAGATGACCCTCACCACACGTCCCAGCCAGCCGGAAGATTTGCCGCCTCTGCAGCCCGGCGGAAAACCCATGCCCAGCCCGGCAGAACTGCCGGTCGAGCCCGACCTGGGCCCGGTGCCGCCCATGGCGCATCCCGAAGACCCCGGCGTGGCGCGCCCCGCATTGTGATTCGCCATGATCCCGCTTGATTTGTTTGATGCCCAAAAAGCGCTGGCCGACTATGACGCAGCGCGTGCCGACTACATGAAGTTCCTGAGCATGAGTCCGCCCGACGACAAAGCCGTGAACGCCGCCATGGTGGCCATGGACGAAGCCCACATCCGCTTCAAGCGAGCCATGGGCGACCACGATGCGCCCACCCATCTGCGGCCCTTGTGACAACCCTGCCATGAGGTAGGTGCTTTCCCACACAGCGATGTTGTGGCCGCCTATGGCCCGGGCCAGACGGCCTGCCCAGAATGGTTGGAGGACAGGCCATTTGCGGGTCGGACTATGGGACCAACCGGGGGATGAAATGCAGGCACAAGTGATCACGTCTTACATGCCGCCCACGGTGGCCCTGGCTGACTACGATCTTTTGCGAGCCACTTACGACTTGCTGCTGCATTCTCCGGTGCCGAATCCGGCCGCCCTGGACGCGGCCTTCGAGGCGCTGGATGCGGCGCATGCGCGGCTGAAGGTCGCCCACCTGCAGCAGCGGGCGCAGTGGTTGCTGTTGTTGAATTGAGCCCGGGTGCGGCCGGTTTGCTGCCCGGGGTTTAGCGAATGGTTCCCGTCAAAGATTGGACAGCTCGTGGCACTCATCACCTACCTCGTCGAAGGCAACCAGAAAATTCTGGACACCCTGATCGAGACGCTGGAAGAAATCGCGCTGGTGAAAGTGATAGGCCATGCCGCGACCGAGGCGGAGGCAACACGCTGGTTAACCTTGCATGATGGCCATTGGCAACTGGCCGTGGTTGACATGTTTCTCGAGGAGGGCAGCGGCCTGGGTGTGCTGGCCGGTTGCCGGCAGCGCGAGCCTTATCAAAAGGTGGTGGTGCTGACCAATGACGCGACACCCGATATTCGCCGGCGCAGCCTGGCGCTGGGTGCCGATGCGGTGTTCGACAAGTCCCGCGAACTCGATGAGTTTTTTGCCTATTGCCTCACCGAAATCGCCCGGGATCTGCCCCTGCCGGAAGCCTGAGCCGGTTGTTTTTCCTGCAATTCAGAAGAAAACAGGCCCCCAGCCCAGGAAGGACGGGCGCAAGCAGCTATCAAAACAAGAGCGACTGGGACGTGACCCCAGCCGGGGCTCAGTCCAGCTTGACACCGGCCTTCTTCACCAGCGCACCCATGCGCGCCACTTCGCTGCGAAAGTACTGCGCCGCCACGTCGGGGGAGCTGCCTTGCAACAGATAGCCTTGAGCCAGCAAGGCGTCGCGCACCTCGGGTGTGGCCAGCGCGGTTTTGAAGCCGGCATTGAGGCGGTTGACCTCGGACACTGCCAGGCCGGCCGGGCCGATCACGCCAAACCAGCCGTCCAGCGCATAGTGGGGCAGCCCTTGTTCGGCGATGGTGGGCACCTCGGGCAGCAGGGGTGAGCGGACCGGTGTGGACACGCCCAGCGCACGCAAGGCGCCCGACTTGATGTGGGGCGCGGCCACGCTGATGGCGATGAAGCCCATCTGCACCTGGCCACCGATGATGTCCGTCAACATCTGGCCGGTGGCGCGGTAAGGCACGTGTTTGATGTCGACCTGCGCTTCACTGACCAGCATCTCGCCGGCCAGGTGGATGATGGTGCCGTTGCCCGAGGACGCGTAGTTCAGCGTCCCCGGTTTGGCCTTGGCCAGGGCCACCAGTTCCCTGATGTTTTTGGCCGGCAGCGAGGGATGGGCGACCAGCACAAAAGGCAGGGCGCCGACCACCATGATGGGCGTGATGTCGTTGATCGAGTCGAAGGGGATGGTTTTGTAGACGTTGGGGTTGACCACGTGGTTGTTCGACACAATCGCGATGGTCGAACCGTCTTTGGGCGCCTTGACAAGTTGCGCCGTGCCGGTGATGCCGCCGGCGCCCGGCAGGTTTTCGATCACGACCGGCTGGCCCAAGGCTTTGCTCAGGCCGTTGCTCATGGCGCGGGCGGCGGCATCCACGCCGGAGCCGGGGCCTATCGGCAAAATCATCTTGAGCGCCTTGTCCGGTGCCTGGGCGTAAGCGCCGGGCAGGGCCAGCGCGAGGCTGGCGAAGGCGGCGAGCGTGACGAGTTGCCGGCGCTGAAGGGGGATGGGGTTCATGATGGTCTCCTTTTTTGTGTGTCAGTGATCTTGTGTGGCTTCAGGCCTGCACGGCCAGCGCTTCCAGCACCTCGGCTGTATGTTCACCGATACCGGCCAGTGGCTGGCGCACACCCAACCTGCGGCCGGCCATCAGCAGCGGCAACAACACCACGTCGGTGCTGCCGCCGTCTTCGGTTTGCATGGGTGTGATGCCGCCGCTGGCCCGCAGGTGGGTATCGTCCAGCAACTGCTCGGGCCGCATGATGGGCGCATAAGGCAGGCCGGCGGCTTCGAGTTTGGCGCTCAATTCGTCAGCCCGGTGGTGCTTCAGAATGTCGCCCAGGGTGCGTAGCAGGGCCGGGCGCAGGGCGACCCGCTGGGCGTTGGTGCGCAAGGATTCGTCGGCGGCCAGGGCCGGCTGGTCCAGGATGCCGCACAAGTTCAGCCAATGTTTGTCGCTGACAGCGGCGATGAACAACTGCTCACCTTCGGCCAGGGTGAAAACGTCGTACACGCTCCAGGCCGAGACGCGCGACGGCATGGGCGGCGGCGGCTCGCCGGTCATCGAATACTGCTGCATGTGCTGCGCGTTGAGGAACACGCAGTTTTCAAACAGCGCGCTTTGTATTTCCTGGCCTTGGCCGGTGGCACGCCGTTCAATGATGGCCGCCAACACGCCGATGGCGCCGAACATGCCGCCCATGATGTCGTTCACGCTGGTGCCGGCGCGCAAGGGTCGGCCTTCGGGGCCGGTCATGTAGGCCAGGCCGCCCATCATCTGCACCACCTCGTCAAGCGCCGTGCGGTGTTCGTAAGGCCCGGGCAAAAAACCTTTGTGCGAGACATAAATCAGGTGCGGAAACTGTTTTGCAAGGCTCGCATGGTCCAGACCCAGGGTCGCCATGCGGCCGGGGCGAAAGTTTTCGATCATGATGTCGGCACCGGCGATTAACGCCAGCGCGCTGGCATGGCCTTCCGGCGTATCAACATCCAGCACCACGCTTTTTTTGTTGCGGTTGAAACTGCGGAAAAAGCCTATGCCCAAGCCCGGCAGCTTGCGTGTGCGGTCGCCGCCTGGCGGCTCGATCTTGATGACCTCGGCGCCCAGGTCGGCCAGGATCATGCCGCAAGTCGGGCCCATGACCATGTGGGTGAACTCGACCACGCGGATGCCGGCCAAGGGAAGAGGAGGGGTGTGGGTCATGCGGCAGCAGTTAGTTCAGCCGGCGCGTTCGCGGCCAGCAGGGTTGTGGGAAGGCCGGCGCGCCACAAGCTGCCGTGCAGGGTTTCACCGTCCAGCCAGGCGGCGACACGCGCGCGCAAGGCCAGCAGGCGGGGAAGGTTGATGCCGGTGGGCAGGCCCATGCTGGCCAGCATGTAAGCAAGGTCTTCGGTCGCCACGTTGCCGCTGGCACCGGGCGCATGCGGGCAGCCGCCTATGCCGGCCAGCGAGGCGTCAAAACGGGTGATGCCGGCCTGCAGCGCCGCATACACATTGGCCAGGGCCAGTCCGCGTGTGTCGTGGAAATGCCCGCACCACAAGCGCTCGCCCGCGATCTGGCGCGCCTGCGTGAACAAGGCCTGCACCGCGGCCGGGTCGGCATAACCCACGGTGTCGGCCAGGCTGACCCGGTCCGCGCCCGCATCCAGTGCGGCCTGCAGCAGGCGCAAGACCTCGGCCGGCGCAACATGGCCTTGCAAGGTACAACCAAACGCCGTGCCCACGCCGCCTTCGACCAGCGCGCGTGAACCGCTGGCATCACGCGCCGCACAAATACGTGCCAGCTCGTTCACCATGGCGTCGGGTTCCTTGCGCACATTGACCCGGCTGTGCGCGGCACTGGCCGACATCGGTACCAGCAGCAGGTCGGCGCCGCTGGCCAAGGCGGCGCGTGCGCCCTGGAGGTTGGGCACCAGCACCGACACCCGGAGGCCGGGCAGGGTTTTGGCAAAAGCCACGAGTTCGGCCGTGTCCGCGAGTTGCGGCAGCAGCCGGGCCGGCACAAAAGAGCCAACCTCGATTTCGCGCAGGCCGCAGTCGTAAGCCTGCTGTAGCCATTCGATTTTTTGCGCCGTGGGCAAGACGCGCGCGATGCTTTGCAGGCCGTCGCGCAAACCGACCTCGCGGATAACGATAGCGGGGCGTGGGGTGGGAAGGGTCATGGGTTCAGTGCTGGGATCGGTCATGTGAGGTGAAGTTTAGGAGTTCCATAAACATTCACAAAATCAATATCGTCAGCATTAACGTTCCAAAATGGAATGTCATAATCAAGCCGTTTTCCAACTCCAAAGGCAGCTTGTGCGTGACCTGGACCTGACTTCCCTGCGGCTGTTTGTCGCGGTCTGCGAGACCGGCAACATCGCCCGTGCCGGCGAGCAGGAACACATCGTGGCCTCGGCCATCAGCAAGCGCCTGGCCCAGCTCGAAAACACGGTGGGTGCGGCTTTGCTGGTGCGCGGTCGGCGCGGCGTGTTGCCGACGCCGGCGGGGCTGGCGCTGCTGGAACATGCGCGGGCCATGCAAGCCAGCGTGGGCCGCATCGAGCGCGACCTGGCGGCTTATGCCTCGGGCATCAAGGGCCATGTGCGCATCCTGGCCTCGGCCTCGTCGATTGCCGAGTCGCTGCCCGAAGACGTGGCGCTGTTTCTGCAGGACCCGGCGCACCGGGACATCCAGGTGGACATGGAGGAGCGTGTCAGCGCCGAGGTGGTGCGCGGCCTGAAAGATGGCAGCGCCTCGGTCGGTGTGTGTTGGGACGTCGCCGATTTTGAAGACCTGGCGTCACGCCCCTACCGCAGCGACCACCTGGCCGTGGTCACCCATCCGGGCCATGCACTGGCGACGCGCAAGACATTACGCTTCGAGCAAACCTTGGGTGATGACCATGTGGGCCTGCCGCCGTCCAGCGCGGTGCAGATCATGCTGCAGCGCGCGGCGGCCAGGGCCGGCAAGCCGCTGGCTTACCGCGCGGTGGTTTCCACCTTTGATGCCGCCATGCGTGTGGTGCGCGCCAACCTGGCCATCTGCGTGGTGCCGCGCGAGGTCGCCGAACCTTATGCCCAGGTGCTGGGGCTCACGGTGATTCCGCTGACCGATGCCTGGGCCAAACGGCGTTTTGCGATTTGTTTTCGTGACTACGCCAGCCTGTCGCCGGCGGCCCGCCTGCTGACCGATCATCTGGTGGCGCAAGCGCGGTAGTCAGGCTTAAAAACGATGCCTGGCCCAGATAGAGCGGGCGCGGTCAGCTATCAAAAGAAGAGCGAATCAGCTCATGACCGTATAGCTGTTCAGGGATGCAGCAAGATGGTCACCAGCAAGGAGGCATCACTGTGGGCTTCCAGCGCATGTGGTTCATGGGCCGGCAAGGCCATCAATTCGCCAGCCGCCAGCGCCTGTTGACGCCGCGGGGTGTTGACCCGCACCTGGCCCTCCAGGCAATGGATGGTGATCTCTCCGGACACATGGTGCTCGGGCACGGTTTGGCCGGCGGCCAGCACCAGGCGCATCAGTTGCAGCTTGTCGGTCTTGAGCAGGCTGTGGGTTTTGACTTCGTGCAACTGCCCGTCCAGGGGACGCAGATTGATGACATCGAGCGGCTGGGCGTGAACGAGGGCCATGATGTTTCTCCGTGGGGGTGATTTTTCCTACAGTAACCAGCCTGGCCCGGCTTGTCTAGACGTTTGTCGGCAGAGGGTCATCGATTTGTCGCCATGATCAGCGACACTCTTCGTGAGGACAAGCCACACATGACACCATCTTTTGCCAGCCGTCGCCACCTTCTCCAGCTGGCCGCCGCCAGTGCCGCGACCTTGTGGCTGCCACGCAGCGCCTGGTCCCAGTCGCGCCTGGGCAGGAACCCCTTCACGCTGGGCGTGGCCAGCGGTTCGCCGACCCACGACTCGGTGGTCTTGTGGACACGGCTGATGCGCAAGGACGACCCGGCGCCGGTCACGGTGCGCTGGGAAGTGGCGCACGACGAACAGTTTTCCCGCGTGGTGCAGCACGGGCAGGCACAGGCGCTGGCCGGCTTGGCCCATGCCGTGCATGTGGAGGTGCCGGGGCTGGAGGCTGACCGCTGGTATTTTTACCGCTTTCTCGCTGGGGACGCCGTGAGTGCCACCGGGCGCACCCGCACCTTTCCCGCGCCGGATGCGGTGGTGGCAAAACTGCGCCTGGCGTATGCCTCCTGCCAGCGCTGGGAGCACGGTTATTACAGCGCCTACCGGCACATGCGCGAGGAGAACCTGGACCTGGTGATGTTCCTGGGCGACTACATCTATGAATACCCCGGTGCCAGCAACGCCGTGCGTGCGCCCACCGGCGGCTGGGTGCTGACGCTGGACGACTACCGCCAGCGTTATGCGCTGCACAAGGGCGATGCCGATTTGCAGGCCATGCACGCGGCCTGCCCGTGGCTGGTGAGCTGGGATGACCACGAGGTGCAAAACGATTACGCGGGCCTGAGCGAAGGCAACAGCGGCGTGCCGGTGCCGGACTTTGCGGCCAGACGCACCGCCGCCTACCAGGCGTTTTATGAACACATGCCGGTGCGTTTGTCGGTGCTGACACCCGCCTTGGCGGGGCTGGCCAGCGGCGCCGAGATGCGTATCTATCAGCGCCAGCCTTATGGACGCCTGGCTTCGCTGTACATGCTGGATGGCCGGCAGTACAAAGATAGGCAGGTCTGCAGCCGCGACGGCAAAAAAGGCTCCAGCACGCTGAACCCGGCGAGTTGTCCGTCATGGCATGATCCGGCGCGCAGCTTGCTGGGCCACCAGCAGGAACAGTGGCTGGACGCCGAACTCGCCAAGGCTGCGAGCAAGGAAAGCGGCTGGAACGTGTTGGGCCAGCAGTCCTTGTTCGGGCAACGCGATTTTCACAAGGGGCCGGGACAGGTGTTATGGAACGATGGCTGGGATGGTTATGCGGCGGCGCGTACACGCCTGACCGGCGCCTTGCGCCAACACGCGGTCGCCAACCCGGTGCTGCTGGGCGGCGACGTGCATGAAAACTGGGTAGGCCACGTCAAGGCCAACTATGCGGATGCCGCCAGCGCTACGCTTGGTGTGGAGTTTTGCGGCACCAGCATCACCTCGCGCTCGGCCGGCAACGCCAAAATTCCGACACTGCTGGCCGAAAATCCGCACTTCGTGTTTGCCGACTCGGAACGCAAGGGTTACGGCGTGGTGGAGTTCACGCCGCGCCAGTTGAGCACCACTTTGCGTGTGGTGAGCGACGTGACCCAGGCCGACAGCTGCATTGAAACGCTGGCGGCCTTTGTGGTGCAGGCTGGCCGGCCGGTGATCGAGAAGGCTTAGAGCGTCAACAGGCTCTTAGACCAGTTCGGCTTCCTCGATGTTGTCGGCCAGGAAGCCACCGCTCTGGTGTGCCCACAGCCGCGCGTACAAACCGCCGTTGGCCAGCAGGCTGCGGTGGTCGCCTTCTTCCACAATGCGGCCCTGGTCCAGCACGATCAGCCGGTCCATGGCGGCGATGGTCGAGAGGCGGTGGGCGATCGCAATCACGGTTTTGCCCTGCATCAAGGTGTTGAGGCTGCTCTGGATCGCCACTTCCACTTCGGAATCGAGCGCGCTGGTGGCTTCGTCGAGCAGCAGGATAGGTGCGTCCTTGAGCATCACACGCGCAATCGCGATACGCTGACGCTGCCCGCCGGAAAGCTTGACGCCGCGTTCGCCCACATGGGCGTCGTAACCCTTGCGGCCATGCGGATCGCTCAGGTGGGCGATAAATCCGTCGGCCTCGGCGCGACGCGCGGCGATGTGAATGTCTTCTTCGGTGGCGTTAGGCCGGCTGTAGGCGATGTTGTCGCGCACCGAGCGGTGCAGCAGCGAGGTGTCCTGGGTCACCATGCCGATGTGGCTGCGCAGGCTGTCCTGGGTCACCTCCCGGATGTCCTGTCCGTCGATCAGGATGCGGCCGGCATCCAGGTCGTGAAAGCGCAGCAGCAGGTTGACCAGCGTGGATTTTCCGGCGCCGGAGCGGCCGATCAGGCCAATCTTTTCACCGGGCTTGACGGTGAGATTCAGTTTGTTGATGACCGGTGCCGTGTCTTTGGCGTAGCTGAAACTCGCCTGCTCGAAACGGATCTCGCCGCGCGGCACGTCCAGCACGCTGGCATTGGGCTTGTCGACGATGGTGCGCGCACGGGTCAGGGTGTTGATGCCGTCCTGCACCGTGCCCACACTTTCAAACAGGCTGGTGGTTTCCCACATGATCCAGTGCGACATGCCTTGCAGGCGCAGCGCCATGGCGGTGGCTGCCGCCACGGCACCGGCGCCGACGGCGCCGCGCGACCACAGCCACAAGGAAGTGCCGGCCATGCCGATGATGAGCGCCATGCTGAGCGCATGGTTGACGATCTCGAACAGGCTGACCAGGCGCATCTGGCTGTGGCCGGTTTTCATGAAGTCCAGCATGGCGGCGCGTGCAAAACCGGCTTCGCGCTGGGTGTGGGAGAACAGCTTGACGGTGGTGATGTTGGTGTAGGCGTCTGTGATGCGGCCTGTCATCAGCGAACGTGCATCGGCCTGCTGCTTGCCGATGTGGCCCAGCCGCGGCACAAAATAAACCAGCGTCATCATGTACAGCACCAGCCAGATCAAGAAGGGCAGCACCAGCTTGAGGTCGAAGGAGCCGGCCAGCACCGTCATGGTGACCACGTAAGCGCCCATGGTCACCAGCACGTCGGCCATCACAAACAAGGTGTCGCGCACGGCCAGCGCGGTTTGCATGACCTTGGTGGTCAGGCGCCCGGCAAACTCGTCCTGGTAAAAAGACAGGCTCTGGCCCAGCATCAGCCGGTGAAAGTTCCAGCGCAGTCGCATGGGAAAGTTGATCGCCAGGGTCTGGTGTTTGACGATGGTCTGCAGCGCGACCACCAGCACGCTGGCCAGCACAACCACCAGCAGCCAGGTCAGCACGCTGCCGTGTGCCGCCCACAGTTGTGTCGGCGGGGTGGTGGCCAACCAGTCCACGATGCGGCCCAGGATGGCAAACAGCAGCGCGTCGAAAGTCGCCATGGCCGCCGACAGCAGGGCCAGCAACACGATGTAGCCGCGCGCGCCCTGCGACGCCGCCCAGATGAAGGCGACAAAGCCTTTGGGCGGCAACACCGGTTCGGCATCGGGGTAGGGATGCAGCAGCTTTTCGAAACGCTTGAGTAAAAACATGCTCAGCGGATGACTTCCAGCAGACGGTCCAGGCCGCCAGCATTGATGGCCACCATGGCCTGCTCGCGCACCTTGGGTTTGGCGTGGTAGGCCACGGACAGGCCTGCGACGCCCATCATGGGCAGGTCGTTGGCGCCGTCACCCACGGCAATCGTCTGGTCGGGGCGTATGCCCAGCTTCTCGCAGGTCTCCAGCAGCATCTTGCGTTTTTCCGCGCCGTCGCAAATGTCACCCCAGGGCTGGTCCACCAGTCGCCCGGTCAACAAGCCAGCTTCGACGTCCAGCACGTTGGCGCGGGTGTAGTCGATGCCTAATTCGTCACGGATGCGGTCTGCGAAAAAGGTAAAACCACCGCTGACCAGCAACACCTTCATGCCGGCCTTCTTGCAGGCATGCACCAGTCGGCCGCGCCGGGGTTGAGCCGCAGGCGCTGGTGGTAGACCTCGTCCATGCTGGCCACGCTGACACCTTTGAGCAGGGCGACGCGGCGACGCAGGCTTTCCTTGAAGTCGGTGATTTCGCCGCGCATGGTGGCTTCGGTGATGGCCGCCACCTCGGCCTTGCGGCCCGCCGCATCGGCGACTTCATCGATACATTCGATGTTGATGAGGGTCGAGTCCATGTCGAAGGCGATCAGCTTGAAGTTGCTGAGGCTGCGTTGAGGGAGGGCGGCGTTGACAACCAGGCCGGGAGAGATTTCAGCGGGGATCATGCGGGCGTGGTTTCCTTGGTGGTGGGTTTTCCGAGCGAGCGCAGAACGTCGCGCACCATTTGCGCGCGTTCCTTCGGCTCCTTGAGTTCGCGTTCGATACGCAGCTTGTCGTTGCCGGCCAGCTTGATGTGTTTGTTCTTCTGGATCAGATGCATGATGGCCATGGTCTCAATGGGCGGGTCTTTCTTGAAGGTGATGTTGATCACGTTCGGGGCCGCATCCACCTTGACCACGCCATAAGGCTTGGCGATCACCCGCAGGCGATGTACGTCGATCAGGGTTTGCGCCTGGGCCGGCAGCTTGCCGAAACGGTCGACAATTTCTTCGAGCAGGTCGTCGATCTGTTCGGTCTTTTTGGCGGTGGCCAGCTTCTTGTAAAAGGACAGGCGCAGGTGCACATCGCCGCAATAGTCGCTGGGCAACAGGGCCGGCGCGTGCAGGTTGATTTCGGTGCTGACATTGAGCGGCGCCAGCAGGTCGGGCTCGCGGCCGGCTTTCAGCGAGGCCACGGCTTCGTTGAGCATCTCGTTGTAGAGCTGGAAGCCGATCTCCATCATGTTGCCGCTCTGGTTTTCACCCAGCACCTCACCGGTGCCGCGTATCTCCAGGTCGTGCATGGCCAGGTAAAAGCCCGAGCCAAGTTCTTCCATCTGCTGGATCGCTTCCAGGCGCTGGCTGGCCTGTTTGGTCAGGCCCTCGATGTCTGGCACCATCAGGTAGGCATAAGCCTGGTGGTGGCTGCGACCGACCCGGCCGCGCAACTGGTGCAACTGCGCCAGACCGAACTTGTCGGCGCGGCTCATCACGATGGTGTTGGCCGTCGGCACGTCGATACCGGTTTCTATGATGGTGGAGCACAACAGCAGGTTGTAGCGCTGGGCGATGAAGTCTTTCATGACTTTTTCCAGCTCGCGCTCGGGCATCTGGCCGTGGGCCACCGCAATACGCGCTTCGGGCAGCAAGGCTTCGAGTTTTTCACGCCGGTTCTGGATGGTCTCGACCTCGTTGTGCAGGAAATAAACCTGGCCGCCGCGTTTGAGTTCGCGCAACACCGCTTCGCGGATCACGCCATTGTTCTCGCTGCGCACAAAGGTCTTGATCGCCAGGCGCCGCTGCGGCGCGGTGGCAATCACGCTCAGGTCGCGCAGGCCTTCCAGCGCCATGCCCAGGGTGCGCGGAATCGGCGTGGCGGTCAGGGTCAACACATCGACCTCGGCGCGCATGGCTTTCATGGCCTCCTTGTGGCGCACGCCGAAACGATGTTCCTCGTCGATGATCAACAGGCCCAGGCGCTGGAACTTCACGTCCTGGCTCAGCAGCTTGTGCGTGCCGACGACGATGTCCACGCTGCCGTCGGCGATGCCCTTGATGGCGGCGCTGATTTCCTTGCCGGAGCGGAAGCGGCTCATTTCGGCGACCTTGACCGGCCACTTGGCAAAACGGTCCACCAGGGTCTGGTAATGCTGCTCGGCCAGCAAGGTGGTGGGCGCCAGCAGCGCCACCTGTTTGCCGCCTGTGATGGCGATGAAGGCGGCGCGCAGCGCCACCTCGGTCTTGCCGAAGCCCACATCGCCGCAGACCAGCCGGTCCATGGGCCGCGGGCTGATCATGTCCTGGATCACGGCATGGATGGCGGCGCGCTGGTCGGCGGTTTCCTCAAAGCCGAAGTCGTTGGCAAAGGTTTCGTAGTCGTCGGGTGAATAACGGAAGGCATGGCCTTCACGCGCGGCGCGGCGCGCGTAGATGTTGAGCAACTCGGCGGCCGAGTCGCGCACCTGTTCGGCGGCTTTGCGTTTGGCTTTTTCCCATTGGCCGCTGCCCAGGCGGTGCAGCGGCGCCTCGTCGGCGCTGACGCCGGTGTAACGGCTGATTTGCTGCAACTGGCTGACCGGCACGTACAAGGTGGCCTCGTCGGCATACTGCAGGTGCAAAAACTCGGTTGTGCCCTGGCCCAGGTCCATGTTGATCAGGCCCTTGTAGCGGCCTATGCCATGGGCGCTGTGCACCACCGGGTCGCCGACATTGAGCTCGGAAAGGTCCTTGATCAGCGCCTCGACATCGCTGACCTGTTCTTGCTTCTTGTTGCGTCGGCGCGTGACCGCACCGGCTGCAAACAGCTCGGTTTCGGTGACGAAATCAATGTCGCCCGCCAGCCAACTGAAACCGGTGTTGAGTGCCGCCGTGGCAATACCCAGCTTTTCGGGGCTGGTTTGGAAGTCTTCCAGCGAATCAAAGGCCGGGGGGCTCAGGCTGCTGGCGCGCAGAAAATCGAGCAGGCTTTCGCGCCGGCCGTCGCTTTCGGCCAGCAGCAAGACGCGTTGCTGGGTGTTGCGGATATGCGCCTTGAGCCGGGCCAGCGGGTCTTCGGCGCCGCGTACCACGGACATTTCACCGAGTTTCTGGAAATACGCGTTGTCGGCCACATCCTCGACCGCCGCGCGGATGGCCAGCTGCGCGTAGTCGTTGGCGCGTGCATAAAACTGCTCGCTGCTCAGGAACAGGGCCTCGGGCGGCAGCGCTGGCCGGTCCGGCGCATCCTTGACGAGGCGGTAGCGGTCTTTGGTGTCTTGCCAGAAACGCTGGAAGGCCGGCTCCAGGTCGCCGTGCAAGACCACCGTGGCTTGTGGGCCCAGGTAGTCGAACACCGTGGCGGTTTCTTCAAAAAACAGCGGCAGGTAATACTCGATGCCGGCCGTGGCCACGCCGTTGCCTATGTCCTTGTAGATGCGGCTTTTGGTCGGGTCGCCTTCCAGTAATTCACGCCAGCGGTTCCTGAACTTGGCGCGGGCATCGTCGTCCATCGGGAACTCGCGACCCGGCAACAGGCGTACTTCGGGCACCGGGTAGAGGCTGCGCTGGCTGTCCGGGTCGAAGGTGCGGATGCTGTCGATTTCGTCGTCGAACAGGTCCACGCGGTAAGGCACGGGTGAACCCATGGGGAAGAGGTCGATCAGGCCGCCGCGCACCGCGTATTCACCGGGGCTGACGACTTGCGTGACATGGCTGTAACCGGCCAGGGTCAACTGGCTCTTGAGTTTGGCTTCGTCCAGCTTTTGTTTGACCTTGAACTCAAAGGTATAACCGGCCAGAAAGCTGGGCGGCGCCAGGCGGTAAAGCGCGGTCGTGGCAGGCACGATGACCACATCGGCGCCGGTGTCCTTGTCGCGCTGGCTGATGCGCCACAAGGTGGCCAGCCGCTCGCTGATCAAATCCTGGTGCGGTGAAAACGTGTCGTAAGGCAAGGTTTCCCAGTCGGGAAACAAGGCGCAGCGCAGGGCGGGCGCAAAAAACGCAATCTCGTCGATCAGCCGCTGCGCGGTGGTGGCGTCGGAGGTGACGATGGCGGTCAGCCGCCCGCCGGCCTTTTCCTTCAGCCCCAACTGCGCCAGCAAAAGGGCATCGGCCGAACCGGTGGGCTGGGGCAGCGTGTAGCGTTTGCCGGGAAGCAGTTTGGGTAAATCCATGAATGCAGTCGGAAAAAGTAACAGGGAACGGCGAAAAAACGGAAACACCCCAAACCGTGTGGAGTGGGGTGCGCGCAGCTCTGGCTAGCCTTTGTCAGTCTGATTTTAGAATCTATGATGAAGTCATGACGACAAACAGTCCCAAATCCCTGATTCCCCGCTTTTTTGCGCTGATCCCGTGTGCGGGTCAGGGCACGCGGGCCATCGCCGAGAGTGCTGCGCAACAGGCCGGTACCACCTTGCCCAAACAGTACCAGCCGATTGCCGGCATCCCCATGGTGCAGCATACCTTGCAGGCTTTTTCCCAGGTGCCGCGCATCGCCTCCTGCCTGGTGGTGATCGCGCCCGGAGACAATTTTTTCAGCCAGCAGCCCAGCACCGCGTATGAGGTAGCGGCCTGCGGCGGGGCCAGCCGCGCCGCGACCGTGCTCAATGGCCTGAGCCAGCTTGCTAGTACCGGCGCCGAGCCTGACGACTGGGTGCTGGTGCATGATGCGGCGCGTTGCCTGATCACGCCCGCCTTGATCGAACAGCTGATAGACGCTTGCTACTGCGATCCGGTAGGCGGCCTGTTGGCCCAGCCGGTGCCCGACACGCTCAAACAAGGCAAGGACGGCCGAGTGCTGGCCACCGTCGACCGTGTGGACAAATGGCTGGCACAAACGCCGCAGATGTTTCGCCTGGGCGCGCTGCGGCAAGCCCTGCAAATGGCCGTCACCTTGGGCGAAGCCGTCACCGACGAGGCCAGTGCCATGGATGCCGTCGGGCTCGCACCCAAGCTGGTGCGCGGCAGCGCACACAACTTCAAGGTCACTTACCCGGAGGATTTTTTGCTGGCCGAAGCCTTGATCCAATGCAGAAGCGCCCACACCACTGCCAACTCCCCAGTCGCGCCTACGAAAGCCTCACCTGATGAACCCCGCCATGCCCCCGTCTGAACTGCCACCTTTCCGCATCGGCGAGGGCTGGGACACGCACGCGCTGGTGCCGGGACGACCCCTCATCATCGGCGGCGTGACCATTCCACACAGCGTGGGTTTGCTTGGTCACTCGGACGCCGATGTGCTGATCCACGCCATCATCGACGCCTTGCTGGGTGCGGCGGGGCTGGGTGACATAGGCGGACATTTTCCGGACACCGATGCCCGCTTCAAAGGCGCCGATTCGGTGGTCCTGCTGCGCGAAACCGGCCGGCTGCTGGCCGAGCGCCAGCTGCACATAGGCAATATCGACAGCACCGTGGTGGCGCAGGCCCCCAAACTGGCCCCTCATATCCCGGGCATGCGTTTATGCATCGCCGAGGCCCTGGGGCTGGATGCCGGGCGTGTCAATATCAAAGCCAAAACGGCGGAAAAGCTGGGCCCCGTGGGGCAGGGCCTGAGCATTGAAGCGCGCGCCGTGGTGCTATTGTTTTAGGAGCTGCTTGCGTCCATGAAATAAGGGCTAGAAGCCGATTTAATGCGTAACGGGAACGCAGCGAGGGACTTGGAACTGACCCCTCCCCACCAGCCGGGGCCGCGGAACCGGCTTCGCCGGGCCGCAGGCGCAGCGGCCCCCTCGGGGGGCAGGGCGCTACACGCAGTGAGCAACCGTGGGGGCTAACCCCGCCTTAGTTTGATATGCGCCGCCAGCCCACCTGAACTGGTATTGGCCAAGGCAAACACGCCACCCATGCGCTGCATGGTTTTTTCAACAATCGCCAGCCCCAGGCCGGCGCCGGTGGCGGCGGTGCGGGCGGCATCACCGCGGAAAAATGGCTTGGTCAGGTTGTCCAGCGCGTGCGGCGCGACGCCGGTGCCGTGGTCGCGCACCTTGATCAGCACCCACTGGTCGCGTTCCTTGGCGATGATGTCGACCATGGCGATGCCGGTTTCCGGGGTCTTGCCGTAACGCCTGGCGTTTTCCAGCAGGTTGGCGATGACGCGGGACAACTCCACCTCGTCGGCCAGCACCACGATCTGGCCCGGCAGGTTCACGTGGACACGCATGTCGCTGTATTCCCCCACCGCATACACGGCCGCCTCGATGATGTTGTTGAGCGACAGCGGCATCAACTGCGGCGGGTCGGGTCTGGCGTAGTCGAGGAATTTGTCGATGATGGCGTCGAGTTGGGCGATGTCGGCGGCCATGTGGGCCCTGGCCTCGGGGTCGGCCACACTCATCTCGGTTTCCAGGCGCAGGCGCGCCAGCGGGGTACGCAGGTCGTGCGAAATACCGGCCAGCATGATGACCCGGTCTTCCTCGATCTTGGAGAGTTGTTCGGCCATGCGGTTAAAGCCGATGTTGACCTCGCGGATTTCGCTGGTGGCCACCTGTTCGTCCAGCAAACTGGCGTCAAAGTCGCCGTCGCGCATGCGGCTGGCGGCAAACGACAGCTGCTTGAGCGGGCGGTTGATCAGCCGTGCAATCAGCGCCGCGCCGACCAGCGACAAAATCGCCGCGGTGATCAGCCAGATCAGCCAGGTGCCGCCTTGCACCGGGCCCAGGCGCGAGGGGTCGGTCAGCAGCCAATAAGAGTCGCCGTCGATGGAAAATCCGACCCACAGGCCGGGCTTGCCGTTGACCGATTTGGCGACCACCGTGCCATCGCCCATGCGGGCCTCCAGCTCGTCGCCTATACGTTCGCCGAAGGGGTCGTTGACAAACAGCTCGAACTTGTCCCGCGGCTCGCGCGGCGAAATACGCACACCTTCTTCGTCAGCCAGGGTCTTGATCAGCCAGACCCGCGTGATGGAGTCCGAATATTTCAGCGCGGCGCGGCTCAGGTTGACCAGCGAGGCCAGTTGCTGGGCGCTTTGCACGGCGCGCGGCTCGACCTCCAGCGCCCGAAAGGTTTGCAGCCAGGCGATGATGCAACCGATCAGCAACAGGGCCAGAAAGAAAAAAGTGCGCCAGAACAGGTTCAGGCCGACGCGTGGACGCATTTCCAGCGGGGCAGGAGCCGTTTCCAGGGGGGCGGGGCTGGTTGCTTGCATGCAAAACCGGGTTGGGAGTCTGGCGGTGGAAAGGGCGGAGGCGAAGCTGGCGAGCCGGAACCCAGGGTGGGGCCGGCGGCAAGGTGATGGGCTGGATCAGTTGGTGCCGTCCGGCACAAACACATAACCAATACCCCAGACGGTCTGGATGTAGCGCGGCACCGCAGCATCGACCTCGATGAGTTTGCGCAGGCGCGAGACCTGCACGTCCAGGCTGCGGTCAAAGGGCTCGAACTCGCGGCCGCGTGCCAGCTGGGCCAGTTTTTCGCGTGACAGCGGCTGGCGCGGATGGCGCACCAGCGTCTTGAGCATGGCGAACTCGCCGGTGGTCAGCGGCAGTTCCTCGCCGTTTTTCTGCAAGGTGCGCAGCCCCATGTCGAAGGAGAAGGGGCCAAAGGTGACCACTTCCTGCTCGCTGGAGGGGGCGCCCGGCACTTCGGTCGCGGGGCGGCGGCGCAACACGGCATGGATACGTGCCAGCAACTCGCGCGGATTGAAGGGTTTGGACAGGTAGTCGTCGGCACCCACTTCCAGGCCGACGATGCGGTCCACGTCTTCGCCCTTGGCGGTCAGCATGATGATGGGTGTACGGTCGTTGGCGGCGCGCAGGCGGCGGCAGATGGACAAACCGTCTTCGCCGGGCATCATCAGGTCCAGAACGATCAGGTCCACGGCGTCGCGCATCATGATGCGATTCAGCGCCTTGCTGTCTTCCGCCAGGATGACCTCAAACCCTTCTTGCGTCAGGTAGCGGCGCAGCAAGTCGCGAATGCGCACGTCATCGTCAAGAATCAGAATCTTGTCGGCGCGGGGTGTGTTGCTAGCTTGTGTCATTGGTGCCATCGTAATTTGTAACAGAGCAATTTTGAGGGCCAAAAAAAGCAGATCCCCGTTTTTGGGGGCATTTTGACACACTGTTACAGATGTTTCGGCTGCAATCAAGCCAGACAAGCTACAGAGGCGGAGCGCAGCCTAAGCTTGCGTTGGCGGATGACGGCAACTAGCGGCAAATGCTGACAGCCTGGGCGGTCAAAAGCGGCTATCTTCGCGCCTTGTCGCCGGGCTTTAACCAAAAGCCTGTTTATTTATTCCATGGAAAGCCAGACTTGAAAAACACGAAAAATTTGATTGCAACTTGCGTCTTGCTGGCCTGCAGCACCGGCCTGTGGGCCCAGAATATTCAGCCACCGCTGCAAAACGTGGCGCAGTTGTCGGCCAATGGTTCGGTGGAGGTGCAGCAAGACCTGCTGAGCATCGCCATGAGCACCACGCGCGACGGCACGGATGCCGCCACGGTGCAAACCCAGTTGAAGCAGGCGCTGGATGTGGCGCTGAGCGAAGCCAAAAAAGCCGCGCAACCGGGCCAGATGGACGTGCGCACCGGCAACTTCAGCTTGTATCCGCGTTACAGCAAGGACGGCAAGATCAACGGCTGGCAGGGCCGGACCGAACTGGTGCTGGAAGGCAAGGATTTCCCGCGCATCACAGCCACGGCGGGCAAGATTCAGACCCTGACCATGGGCAGTGTCAGTTTTGCCTTGAGCCGCGAGCAGCGCGCCCGTGTCGAGGGCGAGGCGCAAGCCCAGGCGATTGAGCGTTTCAAGGCCAAGGCCTCGGAGATCGCCAAGGGTTTTGGGTTTTCCAGCTACACGCTGCGTGAAGTGTCCATCAACGCCAACGACCAGGGGCCTATGCGTCCGCGCATGATGGCCATGGAAGCCAAGGCCGCGATGTCGGACTCGGCCATTCCGGTGGAAGCCGGCCTGAGCACGGTGCTGGTCAACGTCTCAGGCTCGGTGCAGATGAAGTAGCCTCAGGCGGCCGATACCTGGCGGCTCCTGCGCGCGATGATGACGGCGCGCAGGTGGTCATAGCCCCAGTTGAAGACAAAGGTGTAGGGCAGGAAAAACAGCACGATGCCGATGTCCAGCACAAACGCTTCCCACAGTCCGATGTCCAGCCACCAGGCGGCCAGGGGCACCACGGCCAGGATCAGGCCGATCTCGAACAGCACCGAATGCACGGCGCGTGCGCCCAGCGTGCGTTTGAAGCCCAGGCGGCGCTGCGCCCGGTCAAACACGCTGTTGAACACCATGTTCCAGGTCATCGCGATCAGCGAAATCATCAGCGTCAGCAAACCCATGTGGGCCAGCGAATAATCCAGTAGCCAGGCGCCCAGGGGCGCACAAATGGCGATGGCCAGCACCTCGAAAACAAGGGCGTGGAAAAAACGTTCTTTGACTGATTTCTGGAGACTCATGGCTAACTCTGGATGGGTTGTTGGATGTAATGGCTCTATTTTTATCGATTATTTGGATAGGTTAAAATCAATAACCATCTAAAAAATAGATGGATGAGCCGTCAAATCATCTTATTTACTCCTCCATGCGCCATTCCCCGGAAGCCCTGACCGCCTTTGCCGAAGCCGCCACCCTGGGCTCGTTTTCGGCCGCGGCGCGCAAACTGGGCAAAAGCCAGTCCACCGTCAGCAGCGCCATCGCCAACCTGGAGATTGATCTGGGGCTGAACCTGTTTGACCGCAGCAGCCGCAAGCCGGCGCTGACCGAACATGGCCGGGTGTTGCTGGGCAAGGTGCAGGAGATCCTGGCCGCCAGCGACCGGCTGGACCTGACCGCCAGCCAGCTGGGCGGCGGGCTGGAGGCCAAACTCAGTGTGGTCTGGTCGGACACCTACCAGTCCGACCGTTTTGAAGACATGTTGCTGGCCTTCGAGCAGCGTTTTCCCGACCTCGAATTTGAATGCCTGATCGCCGAACACGGCGACCTGGTCTCGCTGGTGCAAACCGGCCGCGCCCACATCGGCGTGGTGGGGGCGCAAGGCATGTACCCGCCCGACATCGGTTCGGCCACGATTGCCGAGCAGTCGGAGATCACGCTGTTTGTGGCCAGCACCCACGCCCTGGCCGGCATGAAAGACGTCACACCCGACGTGTTGGCGAATTTTCGCGAGCTGCGGCTGGACACCTACCTGGGCCGCGCCGACCAGGTCATGCCCGCCGCACGACGCTCCTGGTCGGCGCCCAGCTACCTGATGTTGCTGGAAATGGCGGTGCTGGGTTTTGGCTGGGCCGCGATCCCGCGCTGGATGGTCACACGTTTTGCGCAGGGCACCCTGCATGAGCTGGATGCACGCGGCTGGCCACAACGTGTGCCGGTGGATGCCGTCTGGTCGCGGCAGCGCCCACTGGGCCGCGCCGGCACCTGGTTGCTGCAGGAGATGCTGGCAGCACCTGTTTAGCCCGGTTCTTAAGAAAAATACGGCCCTGGCCCAGATGGGGCGGGCGCAAGCAGCTATTGGTTTTATAGCGACTCCAGACGAACCATCCCCCGGTGGCGTTTTTTCCTCATCCCTGTTCTGGTTGGATCAATAACCTGGACAGGCCGATTCTTCCCCGACCTGGTCACAATCCAAGCCATGACTTCTTCACTTGTTCGTTCTTTGCCCGGCACCACCCCGCTGGTGCTCGATTCTCCCCACAGCGGCAGCGCTTACCCCGAGGACTTTGCCTTTGATTGCGCGCTGCCAACGTTGCGCCGTGCCGAAGACAGCCACGTCGAAAAACTTTACGACTTTGCCCCCGCGCTGGGTGCCGGCTGGGTCGAGGCGATTTTCCCCAGCAGCTACATCGATGCCAACCGCGACACCGCCGAGATCGATGTCAGCCTGTTTGACGAAGCCTGGCCCGAACCCGTGGCCACCGATGCCAAGGTGATGAGCAAGGTGCGTTTCGGCAAAGGCCTGATCTGGCGTCTGGCCGAGGGTGACGAGCCGATTTACCAGCGCAAGCTCAGCGTGGCCGAAGTGCAGGCGCGTATCGCCAGCTGCTGGGTGCCTTACCACGACGCAGTAGCCAATGCCATCGACACGGCGCACGCGTGCCACGGCTACAGCATTCACCTCAACTGCCACGCCATGCCGGCGACAGCACTCAGCCAGGGCAGCGAGTTTCCGGGCGAGGCCCATGCCGACTTTGTGGTCGGCACGCGCGACGGTTCCACCGCCAGCGAGCCGCTGGCCCAACTGCTGTGTACGCACCTGACCAGCCTGGGTTACCGCGTGGTCTACCACCCCAACAAAGGGGTGGAACTGGTGCGCCGTTACGGCGAGCCGGCCGAGCAGCGCCACAGCATCCAGCTTGAAGTCAACCGCAAGCTTTACATGAACGAAGAGACGCTGGCGATGAACGACGGTTTTGCACCGCTGAAAACCCATCTGCAATCCCTGGTGCAGTTGCTGCTGCAAACCGATCCGCGCACCTTGTAAGCGGCTGGACGGTGGACGGCACGTGTCTGGCGACATGGAAAGTGAAAATCGCGACAACGATATGACCTTGTTTGACGCAGGTCATGAAAAAATCCCGCGTGGCATAGTCTGTCGTGGAGGGGGCTCAAGGTGTCTGTCGCTGATCGGTTGAGAAGATGGGCAAAGAAAATCAAGCGCGATGGCGTGACGCTCTGGTTTGCCGTCCAGGACCCTTTCGTTCCTTGGTACGCCAAGGCCTTGGGCATTTTCGTCGTGGCATACGCCCTCAGTCCCATCGACCTGATACCGGACTTCATTCCCGTGCTGGGCTATCTTGACGATGTGATCCTGCTGCCCGGCTTGATCTGGCTGACGATCAGGATGATCCCGGCGCCTGTTCTCGCAGACTGCCGTGATCGCGCTGACCAATGGATGAAGACCCAAGGCAACAAGCCGAGCAGTCGCGCCGGCGCTGCTTTCATCGTGGCCATCTGGATCGGCGCCACTTTTGCACTTTGGCACTGGGTCATCGGGCCGTGGCTTGGCGCATGAACGTCAACGACCGACAGTTCATGTGGTTGAAAATTTTGAGAAGGAAGCTTGAATGGAGCAAGTCGATTGCGTCGTCATAGGCGCGGGCGTGGTCGGCCTGGCGGTGGCGCGTGCGCTGGCGTTGCAGGGCCGCGAGGTGATCGTGCTCGAAGCCGCCCATGCCATAGGCACGGGCACCAGTTCGCGCAACAGCGAAGTGATTCATGCCGGTATTTATTACCCGCAAGGCTCGCTCAAAGCCCGTCTGTGTGTAGAAGGCAAGCAGCAGCTCTACGCCTACTGCGCCGAACGCGGCATAGGCCATCAGCGCTGCGGCAAACTGCTGGTCGCGACCAGTCCCGCGCAGGCTGCGCAACTGCCCGCCATCCAGGCCCAGGCCGCTGCCAATGGCGTGAACGACCTGGTGCTACTCACACGCGAGGAGGCGCAGGCCATGGAGCCGTCACTGGCCTGTGTGGCGGCACTGCATTCGCCCAGCACAGGCATTGTGGACAGCCACGCGCTGATGCTGGCGCTGCAAGGTGATCTGGAACATGCCGGCGGGTTTGTCGCCTTTAATTCGCCTCTAGCCCGCGCTGAATGTTCGCAAGCAGCGATCACTTTGGTAGCGGATGACGGCACGGTGCTGGTCGCCCGCAGCGTGGTGAATGCCGCCGGCCTGCAGGCGCCGGCGCTGGCGCAGTATTTCCAGGGGCTGGATGCGCAGTTTGTGCCGACGCCTTATTACGCCAAGGGCAATTACTTCACCCTGTCCGGTCGCTCGCCCTTCAGCCGCCTGATCTACCCGGTGCCCGAACCCGACAGCCACCTGGCCGGACTGGGTGTGCACCTGACCCTGGATCTGGGTGGCCAGGCCAAGTTTGGCCCCGACGTGCAGTGGGTGGACTCGCCCGATGACCTGCAGGTGGACCCGGCGCGCGGCGATGCGTTTTACGCCGAAGTCCGCAAATACTGGCCAGCGCTGCCCGACGGCGCGCTGATCGCCGGTTATGCCGGCATTCGCCCCAAAATCCAGCCGCCAGGCGCACCCGCCAAAGATTTTGTGATCCAGGGGCCGGACCAGCACGGCGTGCCTGGGCTGGTCAATCTGTTCGGCATCGAGTCGCCCGGGCTGACCAGTTCACTGGCGATTGGCGAGTGTGTGCGCACCCTGCTTGACCAGGCGTAACGGTTACCGCCGCAGCTGTTGCATGACCTCGGGGTTGACGAGGCCGGTAGACCGGCCGGCGGCGAAGTGATTGATATGCTCAAACGCCAAGCCAAAGTAACGCTCGTAGTTGTCGGTTTCGACATAACCAAGATGCGGCGTGCAAAGCGCATTGGGAAGTTGCAGCAGCGGGTGGGCTGCGCCAAGCACGGGCTCGTTTTCATACACATCGACCGCGGCAAACCCAGGCCGGCCAAGACGGAGCGCCTGCGCCAATGCGCCCGGTGCGATCAATTCGGCCCGGCTGGTATTGACCAGCAATGCGCTGGACTTCATGCGGGCGAGATCCGTTTCACCCACGATGCCCTGGGTGTCGGCATTCAGGCGCACATGCAGGCTGATCACATCGCTGTCTGAAAAGAAGGCGTCGCGTGAAGGCGCGAGTTCAAAACCATCCGCCTGGGCTTGGGCGCTTGACCCGGCACGCCCCCAGACCCAGACCCGCATGCCGAAGGCCCTGCCATAGGCTGCAACCTGTTGCCCGATGCGGCCGTAGCTCCAGATGCCCAGGCGCTGGCCCTGTAGCTGCTGCCCGATCGAGCCTTGCCAAAGTCCGCCGCGCAGCCGGTTCGCTTCTGCGACGAGATTGCGACGACTTGCCATGATCAGTGCCCAGGTCATCTCTGCGGTGGCCGATCCGGTGCCGCTGCCTTCGGCGACCGCAATGCCGCGCTGCGTACATGCAGCCAGGTCCACGTGCCCGGCGAGTTTTCCGGTCTGGCTGATCATCTGGAGATGTGGCAATTGATCCAGCAATTCAGCCGTGATGATGGTGCGTTCACGCGTCAGGACAATGGCTTGCGTATCGGCGAACCGCGCCGCCAGCGTGTTGATGTCCTTGACCGTGTCGTTGAACACGGTCACGTCGTGATCCGCCAGCGCAGCAAAGCACTTGAGATGGCGGACACAGTCCTGATAGTCGTCCGGGATGGTTATGCGCATGGGTAGGTGGTGTTTGAGGTTGCTACTCAAGTTTGATCTTCAACTGCTCGATCGTACGTTTCCATTGCGCCAAGTCTTCCTTGATCAATGTGGCGAACTCATTCGGCGGCATCCCCCCCGGTTCGATGCCTTGCGCAAGGAAAATCTCGCGGACTTCCTGGCTGTCGAGCGCCCGCTTGGTCTCGGTGTACAGCCTTTGAATGATGGCCGGGGGGGTGCCTGCCCGTGCCAGCAGTCCGTACCATGCCCGGATGTTGAAGCTGGGGTAGCCTTGCTCGGCAATACTGGGTGTATCTGGCAGCACCGAAATGCGCTTGGCCGGGGCGATGGCCAGCGCCCGCAGCTTGCCGGCCTTGATCTGCGAAAGGGCGGAGCTCATGTCCAGAAACATGAACTGGATCTGGCCGCCTAGCAAATCTTGCACGGCAGGACTGGCTCCGCGGTAGGGAACATGCGTCACGTTTATGCCGGCGATTTGAGCAAACATGGCGCCCGCCAGGTGGGCGGAGGTTCCATTGCCACGCCCGCCAGGTGGGCGGAGGTTCCATTGCCAGAGGAGCCGTAGGCCAGCGTGCCGGGCCGGTCTTTTGCCATGGCGACCAGATCCGCAAGTTTTTTGGCCGGAAAGTCCGGTCGAACCACCAGTGCATGTGGGATGAACCCAACCACCGTGATCGCGTCGAAATCCCGCGCCATGTCATAGGGGTAATTGGGCATGAGTGCCGGGTTGGTGACGGAGAGGATGGACGGAAACACCAGCGTATAGCCATCCGCCGGGGCTCTGGCCACCTCACCCAGTGCGATGACACCCCCGCCACCGGATTTGTTGTCAATGATGACCGGTTGACCCAGACCCTGTGACATGGTTTTGCCGATAGCGCGGGCCATCAAATCAGTGGGTCCACCCGGTGCAAATGGCACAACGATGCGCAGTGGCTTGGTCGGAAAAGACTGTGCCTGCGCACTGCCCGGAAAAAATGTGGCCAGGCTTGCCAATGCCGGACTGGCCAGCGCGGCTGCCAGTGGCTGCATGAATTCGCGCCGGCTCTGGTGGGGAAATTTCATTCTTGTCTCCTGGTTGTGATGATTCGGTAACACGATGGTTATTCAGCAAACTACGCTGCGTCCAGCCAGCCGAGCAGCATGCGGTTGATCTCATCGGCCTGTTCGTACTGCACCCAGTGACCCGCACCTTGCACGATGTGTGCTTGGCGCCTGGGATAGCCTGCCGTCAGGGTCTGTGCCACAACGCCGGGCTCTGCCGTCACGTCGTGTTCACCCCAGGCGAGCAGCAGCTCGCTGCCCTGTTGATCGAGCGCTGCGCTCAAGCCACCTGCCTGGGAGATGTTTTTGCTGCGAAATAGCGCACGCCGACACGAATCGGTGTGCACGCGCATGGCCAGTGCGTCAATCTGTGCCGGATCGTGCACCATGTGCATGGCCAGGTTGTGACGCATGCAGGCCGCCAAAGCCGCCTCGTCTGCCGCTTTTTGCCAATTCATCAGTTTGCCGCGGGGGCGCCGCTGTCCAGCATGGCCCCCGGGCCCGAGCAGTGCCAATCGGCGGATCATCTGCCGTTGCGCGGCCATATGGGCCGCAACCAGGCCGCCAAAAGAAAACCCGACCAGGTCGATCAGGGTGTTGGCTCCGACCAGCGTATCAAGGCTGGCCAGCGTTGCGTCGAGCAGATTCTGCAGACCAGCGGAGCCGGCGTCATCCGAGTCACCGTAGCCGGGCAGGTCGGGCACCCAGACAGTAAAACGCTGGGCCAGCGTCTCGATGTTGCGCACCCAGTGCAGCCAGCTGCCGTGGCCACCGTGCACCAACACAAGCGGGGGGCCCTCGCCGAAACGGCGCCAGCAAATGTGGCGGCCTTCGAACTCCAGGCTGTGCCGTTGTGCCCGGGCCTCCAGGCGAGCGATCAAGGCGCGCGCCTGTTCGTCGCTTTCGACCGCCTGATTGGTCGGAATCAGCAAGTCAAGCGCCACCGCGGCCGACCTCATCTCAGGCGCCCAGCACGACGACACCGTCGGCTGCCTGCACACCCTGGCCTTGCGGAAAAACGAACAGCGGATTGATCTCGGCCTCAATCAGGCGGCCACCCATCTGCGCCGCCATCTGCGAGAAGGCCACGATCGCCGAGACCAATGCCTCCACATCGGCCTTGGGGCGACCGCGGAATCCGTCGAGCAGAGGCCAGGTCTTCAGTTCCTGGGCGAGCGCCAATGCCTCGTCGCGGCTCAACCCGCCCTGTGCCGGCAGCAGCCGCATGGCCGTGTCCTTGAAAAGCTCGGCCGTGATGCCGCCCATGCCGAGCAGGATGGCGGTCCCCAGCGGGTCCCGGTGCAGGCCGAGAATCAGTTCGGTGCCACCCAATGCCATTTCCTGGACCAGGAATCGCTTGGGCGTGACGCCAGCCCTGACCTCGACTTCGGTCGCCATCGCCATCAAGCGTGCGCCCACCTGATCCGGACTGATGTTGACGGCCACGCCGCCGATATCGCTTTTATGGGTGATTTCTGCGGAAAGAATTTTCAGCACCACGCGGGTGCCGAGTGCGCTTGCGGCATGCTCGGCTTCCTCAGGTGTCGAGACGGCTGTTTCGCGTACGCCCGGCACGCCGAAGCGCGCGAACAGGGCCTTGGCCTGGGCTTCGTCCAGTGAGCCTGCAGGCAAGTCGTCTATCGAGACCTGCACAGGGGCAACACCCGTTGCGACAGGCGCTTTCCAGCGGGCGACCTGCAACATGCCGTCGAGGGCAACGGTGCAGCTCTCGGGCGCAGTGAATGCCGGCACGCCACGCTGGTTCAAAAGGGCCGTCACGTCCGGCGCATGGGGACTCACGAAGGCTAGGACCGGCTTGTCGCTGGTGTGCAGGCAATCCTGGATGGCGTCGGCCATCAGCTCCGGCATCGCCAGACTGGAGGAGCCGACGATGATGATGAGCGCGTCATAGCTGGGACTGTCGAGCAAGGCCTGGATGGCACCGCGCAACAAGGCCGGCTGCAGACCGGCGAGCGTGACGTCGATCGGATTCCGGTCCAGTGCGGCGTGGTCGCCGGTTTGCAATGCACGCAGCCGGGCAGCGGTGACCACGTCGGGCGCCGACGTCTCGAAGCCCGAGACACCCAGGCTGTCGGAGACCAGCGTGCCCGCGCCTCCGGTGGAGGTCAGAATGGCCACGCGTTTTCCTGCCAGTACGCGCTCCGTTGACAGGGCCGCCGGGATGTCCAGCAGGTCGCTGAAGTTCTGGGCCCGTATCACGCCGACCTGTTTGAACAGTGCGTCGTACATGCGGTCTGCACCAGCGAGCGCGCCGGTATGCGAGACGGCCGCCTGGGCGCCGGCCTCGGACCGGCCAATCTTGTAGACCACGACCGGCTTGCCTGCGCGTGCTGCCTTCAGCGCGGCCGCGCGGAATTTGTCGGGGTTGCGCACGCTTTCGACATACAGCGCAATGACTTTGGTGGCTTCATCGTCGGCGAGGTAATCGACGAAGTCGGCCAGTTCGAGATCCACCTCGTTGCTGGTTGAAATCAACTTGGACAAGCCGATGCCGCGTGCCGCGGCACGCGAGAGCAGGGCGCCCAGGATGCCGCCGCTTTGCGACACCACACCGATGCAGCCCACCGGAAAATGCTCCATCGCCAGGGCGCCGCTGGCCGACAGCGGGATGTTGTCGCTTAGGTTGACCAGGCCGATGGTATTCGGTCCGAGCAGACGCATGCTGCCGGCTGCCTCCATCAATTGCTGCTGCCGGCGCGCGCCTTCCTCGCCCGTTTCGGTGTAGCCGCTGGCCAGCACGATGGCCGCAGCCGTCCCGCGCCGGGCCAGCTCGCCCACCGCCAGATGCGCGCGCTCAGCGCCGAGCAGCACGATGGCGACATCGGGCACCTCGGGCAAGGAGGCAATGTCCGGATAGCAACGCAGGCCGTCGATGCTCTCAACGCGCGGATTGACCGGGTAGATGGCGCCGCTGAAGCCATGCTTGCGCAGGTAGGCCACCGGACGACCAGCGGTTTTGTTCAGGTCCGCAGACGCGCCGATGACGGCCACGCTGCGCGGCTTGAGGAGACGGGAGATGGCATCCATGTCGCTTAGTCCTGGCTGGGGCGCTGCGGCGTGTTCTTGTCGCCGCTCTTGTTCAGAAATGCCATCACGGCGTCACGGTGTTCGCTGCTCGTGTAGCAGATGCCCTGGGCCTGGCTGCCCTGGGCGAACACCTGGTTCGCCGACAGCTCGAACGTCTGGTTCAGGATGGTCTTGCCCAGGGCCAGCGCGGTCGCGGAACCCTGGCTTAGCTCGGTGGCCCAGGCCTGCGCGTCGGCCAGCAGGGTTTCGGCGCTGCTCATCCGGTCGGCGATACCGAGGCGAAGCGCCTCATCGGCGTTGACCTTGCGACCGCTGAAAATCAGTTCCTTTGCCTTGGCGAGACCGACGCGGCGAGGCAGAAAGTACATGCCGCCGCCGTCCGGAATCAGGCCGCGGTTGATGTAGGACCAGGTGAAGCTGGCAGCTTCGCTGGCGATGATGAAGTCGCAGCTCAGGGCCGTGTCCGCACCCAGGCCCGAGGCGGCACCGTTGACCGCAGCGATGGTTGGTTTGGGCATGGTGTGCAACAGCGACACGGTGTGGTGCACACGCTGCTGGCGGCTCCAGCCGTTGAAGCCCACCTCGCCGATCGGCGCCTGCATGCGCCGCTCCATGCCGGCAACGTCACCGCCTGCGGAAAAGCCCTTGCCGTTGCCGGTGAGCACGAGTGCGCGGATCGATTTGTCGTTGGCGACGTGTTCGAGCGCGACGATGAACTCGGTGCGCATGTCGTCGCTCATGGCATTGCGCTTTTCCGGGCGATTGAAGCAGAGGGTGGCAATCCCGGATTGAACCTGCAGATCGATCAAATGGGTGTTCATGTCAAAAATCCTTGCAATGTTGGTGGCCTCAGTCGACCGTGATGTTGTTTTCCTTGACCACTTTGCGCCAGCGGGCTTCTTCGGCGCGGACATAGCGGTCCAGTTCGGCGGGCGTGCCGGCGCTGATGACGAGGCCTTCATCCTCGACCCGCTTGCGGAAGGTGTCCATCTGCACCGCTTTCCTGGCCGCGGTGTTCAGGGCTGCGATCACCTCATGGGGTGTGCCGGCAGGCGCATACAGGCCATACCAGCTGTCGGCGGCGTAGCCGGGTACGTTGCTCTCGGCGATGGTGGGTACGTTGGCGAGTGCCGGCGAGCGTTCGACTGTCGTGACCGCAAGAGCGCGCAGTTTGCCGCCATCCAGGAAGCTGCCAACGGCGGCAGCCGTGGCGAACATCATGTCCACCTGCCCGCCGAGCAGGTCGGTGAGTGCCGGGCCGGCGCCGCGGTAGGGCACATGGGTCAGATCGACCCTGGCGAGGTTCTTGAAGAGTTCACCCGCCAGGTGCGCCGATGTGCCATTGCCCTGGGACGCAAATGTCAGCGTCTTCGGCTTGGCCTTCGCGGCGGCGATGATGTCCTTGACGGATTTGTACGGACTGTCTGACCTGACAACCAGCACGTTGGGTGAACGGCCGATAAGCATGATGGGGGCAAACGCCTTGTCCGTCGCGTAGGGGAGTTTGGGCTGGAGGCTCGGATTCAAGGCATGCGCAAACGTGGCAATCACGATGGTGTAGCCGTCGGGGGGACTCTTGGCGACCAGGTCACTGCCGATGATGGTGCCTGCACCCGGCTTGTTTTCGATAATCACCGTCTGGCCGAGCTCCTGCGACATGCCGGCGCCCAGCGTGCGGGCGATCAGATCCGTCCCGCCTCCGGGTGCGAACGGCACAATGATGCGCACCGGTTTATCCGGATAGACGGCTTGGGCCAGGGACGGTGCAAGGCAGCTGGCCGCGGCAAAAATGGCCAGGACGGCCTTCAGCTTGTTGATGGTCGACGTGAGGTGCTTCTGCATGGAATGTCTCCCGGTTTGCAGTGAGTTTCAGGTGTGGCTTGTGATTAACAGGCGTCCTGTTGGCTGGCGTTCTTTCCGAGGCCAGTTTAGGCAGTAAACTCGCGGAGCGCACCCCATCCAATTCCATCTGATGGAATTGATATCAAGGCGCGGTAATACCGATGAAGAGTTCACCCGAGACGCCGCAGCGACATGCGCGGCTGGAGCAGCCGGCCCAGAACCGTTCGCTGGAGCGTGGCGTCGAGATTCTGCGGGCCTTCCGTCCGGGAACCGATTTGCTGGGCAATGGGGAGTTGGCCGAGCGCACCGGTTTGTCTCGTGCAACGGTGAGCCGCCTGACCCAGACACTGGTCGGGACCGGATTGCTGGAGCACGACCATTTGCATCGCGCCTATCGCCTTGCCGCGCCCGTGCTGAGCCTGGCGCATGCAATGCGCTCGGGTTCGCCCGTACTGCAAGTGGCGGCGCCCATGATGCGCAGCGTTGCCGAAAAGCTCAAGGTCAACGTCGGTCTGGCGGTGGCCGATCGCGATGAGATGGTGTACCTGGAATCGGTTCGCTACAACCGAAAGGTGTCCTTGCGCAACGTCGTGGCGGGTCAGCGGGTTCCGATCGAATTGACGTCCTTGGGCCGAGCCTATCTGGCGGTGGTGTCGGATTCGCAGCGGCAGGTCCTGATGGCGCAATTCAAGGCGCGTCGCCTGTCGGGATGGCGGGAGCTGGAGCGCGAGATCACGGAAGCCATCGACAACGTTCGCCGGCAGGGCTACTGCGTCGCGTCATGGCAGCCGGAAGTGGTTGCCCTGGCAACACCCATCGTCATGGACGATCACCCTGTTTACATTCTCAACATGAGTGTGACAAGCCAGGCCCTGCAGCAAGTTGTCATCAGCGAACTGAGTTCGCCCTTGCTGGACCTTGGCCTGCAAATGCGTGAAATGATAAGCCGGCTTTAGTGCGGAGGCGTTTTTTTTTTGCTACCAATTAAATAGCTGCTTGCGCCCTTGTTGATTGGGCTAGCGGCTGTTTTTAACGGCCAATGCGGCCTGCTGCACGAGTTCCGGGCCTTTGTAGATAAGGCCGGTGTAGATCTGCACCACGTCGGCGCCGGCCTTGATTTTGGAGACCGCGTCCGCGCCGCTGAGCACGCCACCCACACCGATGATGGGGAAACTTTTGCCCAGTGCCGCGCGCAACTGGCCGATCACGCGGTTGCTGGCCGCCAGCACCGGTGCGCCGCTCAGGCCGCCGGCTTCTTCCGCGTGGGGCATGTCTTTGACGGCGTCGCGGTTCAAGGTGGTGTTGGTGGCGACCACACCGTCCATGGCGTGGCGCTTGAGTGTGGCGGCAATCACGTCGACCTGGGCTTCGTCGAGGTCGGGCGCGATTTTCACGAAGAGGGGCACGCGTTTGCCGTGTTGTGCGGCCAGGGTTTCGCGGCGCTCGGCGATACGACCCAGCAAGGCGTCCAGGGCCTCGTCGCTTTGCAGCGCGCGCAGGTTTTTGGTGTTGGGGCTGGAGATGTTGACCGTCACGTAGTCGGCATGCGGGTAGACACCGTCCAGGCAGATCAGGTAGTCGTCCACCGCGTTTTCAATCGGCGTGGCGGCGTTTTTGCCGATGTTCAGGCCCAGCAGCAGCGGGTTTTTGTTGTTTTTGCGGCGGAAGGTGGAGGTTTGCACATTGGCGATAAAGGCATCCAGCCCATCGTTGTTAAAGCCCAGGCGGTTGATCAGGGCCTGGGCCTGCGGCAGGCGGAACATGCGCGGCTTGGGGTTGCCCGGCTGCGCCTTGGGTGTGACGGTGCCGACTTCCACAAAGCCAAAACCCATGCCGGCCAGGCCGTCGATGCAGCGGGCGTTTTTGTCCAGCCCGGCGGCCAGGCCGACGCGATTCGGAAACTTCAGGCCGGCCAGCTCGATGGGGTCGTTCACGCGGTTGCTGCAATAGGCCAGTGCCAGCGGCGTGTGCTGGGTGCGCGCCAGCGAGGCCATGGTCAGTTCGTGGGCGGTTTCCGGGTCCAGGCCAAATAAAAATGGGCGGGCGAGAGCGTAAGGGAGCAGGGACATTGGATAATTTGCTTTGTTCTGTGCGACAAGCCCATTGTCGCAAAACCCCACCCACTGACCGCAACCCGAGCCTTTTGCCATGACCCAAGACGAACTCAAAACACTGGTGGGCCAAGCGGCCCTGCATTATGTCGAGCCCGGCACCATCGTCGGCGTCGGCACCGGCTCCACCGTCAATAAATTTATCGATGCGCTGGCCAGCATCAAACACACGATTGCCGGCGCCGTGTCCAGTTCGGTGGCATCGACCGAGCGGCTGAAAGCGTTAGGCATCCAGGTGTTTGAAGCCGGCGAGGTCGATGAGCTCGCCGTTTACATCGACGGCGCTGACGAGATCGACCACGCCGGTTACATGATCAAGGGTGGCGGCGCGGCGCTGACGCGCGAAAAAATCGTGGCCGCCCAGTCGCGCAAGTTTGTCTGTATTGCCGACGAATCCAAGCTGGTGCAGGTGCTGGGCCAGTTTCCGCTGCCCGTGGAAATCATTCCCATGGCCACACAACGCATAGCCCGCGAGTTTGCGGCGCTGGGCGGCACGGCCACCGTGCGCCTGAAAGACGGGCATCCGCTGCTGACCGACAACGGTCAACACATTCTGGATGTGACCGGCCTGAAGATCAGCGATCCGCTGGCCTTTGAGTCGCAGGTCAACCAGTGGCCAGGCGTGGTGACGGTGGGGGTGTTTGCGTTGCAAAAGGCCAGCGTTTGTTTGTTGGGGACGGCTGACGGGGTTAAGACGTTGACGTTTTAAGGCGCTGGCCGGTTCAGGCTTGCCTTGAATCGGTTGTTTGTTGTTTGCCCGTAGGCCGGGGTTGCCCGGCGGCAACTTACTTTTCTTTTGCGTCGCCAAAAGAAAAGTAAGCAAAAGAAAAGGCGACCCTGCTGTCTGCGACCCCTTCGCTGGCGCTCAGGGGCAACCTGCGGTGCTCGGTCCAGTCGGGGTCGAGCTCGAACTCGCCTTCGGCTCAGACAATCGCTCGCCCTGATCCGACTGGCCCTGCGCTCCTCGGCGCAGACAGAAGGGGTGGGTTCGGATTCGGGGATGGATTCCGGCATGCGCCGGAATGACAAGCGGGGACTGTCATTCATGCACGCGGACGCAGCACACAAGGCCAAATGAAGTCCCCCTCCATCGCCCAGCGGGGCGAGGGAGGGGTTAGGGGTGGGAGTGGGGAGTCCAACCTACTGCCCAAGGCAAACCACCAACGCAGCGTGATGCCGAACGATGGTCTCCGCCCGGGGCGGGGCAGCACGGGGAAGGCCTAGAAACGAATACCGGAAGGATTGTTCGCGCTGGGCGGTGGTGCGACGGGTGTTGTTGCTGGTTCGGCCGACCGTGCTGCGCTGTCATTGCGAGCGGCAGGCGCGGCCGCTGGGGCATTGACTGTCACCAGGGGGGTGGCTGCCGCCTGGCGGTAGCTGGCGGGCAGCACCGAGGATTTGGGGTAACCGGCGGCGTCGAGAAATTGCGTCCATTCCGCGTCCGAGAAACCCTTGAGTTGCTGGCTGCCAATGGTCAGGAACGGCAGCGAGCTGTCGCCGCTCATACGTTGCAGCGCCTGTGTGTCTTCAAAGGTCTTGACGGTTTTTTCTGCGAAGGGAATGCCGCGGGCGGTCAGCATGGACTTGGCCGAGGTGCAGGGGCCGCAGTTGTCGCCGGTGTACAGGGTCACCGGGTACTGGCCGGCGACCTTGCGCAACTCAAAAGGCAGGGACGCGCTGGCGCCCCCTTTGCTGCCATCAGCCGACCCTGAGGTGACTTTGGCATTGGTGGTGGCGGGCGGAGGCTGGTCGGAGAAGGTGACCTTGCCGTCGGGGCCGACGATGCGGTACACCGGCTGGGCCTGGGATGCAGAAGAGAAAAGGCCTGTAGCCAGCACCAGCAGGGCGCTGCCAGCTGCAAATTTGATAGCGGTCGATGTCATGCTTGCTCCAAGGTCGGGTCAGGCCATGCCCTGGTGGCGCAGCAACGCGTCGATGGTTGGTTCGCGGCCGCGGAAAGCCTTGAACGATTCCATCGCCGGGCGGCTACCGCCCGCTTCCAGAATGGCCTGGCGGTATTTTCTGCCAGTTTCGACCCTGACCGTGCTGGGTGCGGCGTCTACATCGGTGTTTTGGCCTGCCACTGTGGTGTTTTTCGCACTTTCCTCAAAGGCTGCATAAGCATCGGCCGACAGCACTTCCGCCCATTTGTAGCTGTAATAACCGGCCGCGTAACCGCCGGAAAAAATGTGGCTGAAGGTGTGTGCCGTGCGGCTGTAGGCTGGCGGCGTGATCAGGGCGTAGTCCTTGCGCACATGGTTGAGCAAGACCATCACGTCGTCGCCGGGCTGGTATTGCGTGTGCAGCAACATGTCGAACAGCGAAAACTCAATCTGGCGCAAGGTCTGCATGCCGCTCTGGAAGTTTTTGGCGGCCAGCATCTTGTCGAACAGTACGCGCGGCAGCGCAGCGCCCGTGTCCACGTGGGCCGTCATGTGTTTGAGCACTTCCCACTCCCAGCAGAAGTTTTCCATGAACTGGCTGGGCAGCTCGACCGCGTCCCACTCGACGCCGCTGATGCCGGAAACATCGCGCTCGTTGACCTGGGTCAGCATGTGATGCAAGCCGTGGCCGAACTCGTGGAACAAGGTGGTCACGTCGTCATGCGTCAGCAGCGCGGGCTTGCCACCCACACCATCGGCGAAATTGCAGACCAGGTGCGCCACGGGCGTTTGCAGCTTGCCGGTGTCGGGGCGCAACCAGCGCGCGCGCACGTCGTCCATCCAGGCGCCGCCGCGTTTGCCGGTGCGGGCCGGCTGGTCCAGGTAAAACTGGCCGACCAACTGGCCGTCGCGCTCGATGCGGTAAAACTCGACGCCGGGCTTCCACACTGGCGCGCTGTCAGGGCGGATCGCCACTTCAAACAGGGTCTCGACAATCTTGAACAGACCTGCCAGCACCTTGGGCGCGGTGAAATATTCTTTGACTTCCTGCTCGCTGAAGGCGTAACGCGCTTCCTTGAGTTTTTCGCCGATGTAGGCGAAATCCCAGGGCTGCGGATCGGCCAGGCCCAGTTGTTGGGCGGCAAATTCGCGCAGGTCGGCCACGTCCTTGACGCCATAAGGCTTGGCGCGCCGGCCCAGGTCGTGCAGGAAGCTGATGACTTGTTCGGGCGAGTCGGCCATCTTGGCCACCACCGACACCTCGCCGAAATTGCGATAACCCAGCAACTGAGCTTCTTCCAGGCGCAGCGCCAGGATTTCCTGCATCACGGCGCTGTTGTCAAACTTGCTGAATTCTGCGGGCGCCTGGTCGCTGGCGCGGGTGCTGTAGGCCTTGTACAAGGTCTCGCGCAGGGCGGAGCTGGCCGCAAACTGCATGACCGGCAGGTAGCTGGGCATTTTCAGCGTCAGCTTGTAACCGTCTTTGCCTTCGGCCTGGGCTTGCGCACGGGCGGTTTGAATCACATCGGCCGGCACGCCGGCCAGTTCGCTTTCGGTTGCGTAATAGGCGTAAGCATCGGTCGCGTCCAGCGCGTTTTCGCTGAACTTCTGGCTCAGTTCGGCCTGGCGCTCCTGGATGACTGCAAAACGCTCCTTGGCGGCGCCCACCAGCTCGGCACCCGACAGCACAAAGTTGCGCACGGCGTTTTTATGCGCCTGGCGTTGTTCGGCGTTCAAGCTGGCCGCGTCAATGGCCTTGTATTTGGCATACAGCCGCTCGTCGGCGCCCAGACGGGTCCAGAACTCGGTGACACGGGGCAGGGCGGCGTTGTAGGCGGCGCGCAGCTCGGGTGTGTCGGCCACGCTGTTGAGGTGGCTGACGGCCCCCCAGGCGCGGCTCAGGTTCTCGGTGGCAATGTCCAGCACCCCGGCGATGTCGGTCCAGCGCGCCGGAAATGCCGGCGCGGTGACCTGCGCCAGGGCTTTTTCGGCCTCTGCCAGCAAGACGTCGACCGCGGGGCCGACATGCTCGGGCTGGATGCGGTCAAACAGGGGAAGGTCGGAAAAGTCGAGCAGCGGGTTCTGTGAGGTCATGGCTGTTAGCTGTGGGCGGTGGCGCCAAATCTAAAGAGACAGGAGAAATGGAAAAACGAACGCCGGACAGGCCCGGCGTTTGCCCGGTGCGAACAGGGGCTTAGTCCTGCGACCGTTTCTTGAGACTTTGCAGCTTGGGCTTTTTGGCGCGTTTGACGGTGCCGCCCGGTGTCAGGCGCTGGTTGCCCAGTACGCGGAGGATTTTGACCTCGGGGCGCTGGCCGTAACGCGAGCTGTTTTTCAGCACTTTTACATCGCGCGGGGCGGCCATGCGGTCTTCGTTGATCTTTTTTTCCTTGGGGGGCATGGGCCGCCACATCACCAGCAACTTGCCGATGTGCTGGATGGGCGCGGCGTTCAGCTCGGTGGTCACGGTCTGGAAAATCGCCTCGCGGCCGGCGCGATCGTCGGACTGCACGCGGACTTTGATCAGTCCGTGGGCCTTCAGCGCGGCGTCGATTTCCTTCGTAACGGCAGCGGTCAAGCCGTCCGCGCCGATCATCACAACGGCGTCCAGATGGTGTGCATCGGCGCGGTGATCTTTGCGCTGGGCGGGGGTAAGTAGTATTTGAGCCATACCCTGATTATCGGTGAGAGGACAATACACGCATGAAAGTAAATATAAAAAGCAAAAAGGTCAATAGAGCGTGGTTAAACGACCACGTGAACGATACCTATGTGAAACTGGCAAAAAGAGAAGGTTATCGGGCGAGGGCGGCATACAAGCTCAAGGAGATTGACGATACCTTTGGCCTGATCAAACCCGGCCATTGCGTGGTGGACCTGGGCAGCGTGCCCGGCGCCTGGAGCCAATATGCCCGCCGCAAGCTCTCGCCTGCGGGCGCCGCGGCTGGCGCGCTGAACGGGCGTATCGTGGCACTGGACATCCTGCCCATGGAGCCGATCGAGGGCGTGGTTTTTATCCAGGGCGACTTTCGCGAGCCCGAGGTCTTGCAGCAACTGGAGCAGACCTTGAGCGCGGATCAGGGTTTTACCAAGGTGGATGTGGTGGTCTCCGACATGGCGCCCAATCTGTCGGGCATAGACTCGGCCGATGCGGCCCGCGTGGCGCATCTGGTGGAACTGGCCGTGGAATTTGCCGTGAGCCACCTCAAACCCGAGGGGGCGCTGGTGGCCAAGCTGTTTCACGGCGGCGCTTACAGCCCGCTGGTCAAGCTGTTCAAGGACACTTTCAAGGTGGTCAAACCGTTCAAGCCCAAGGCCTCGCGCCCCAACTCGTCGGAGACCTTTCTGGTCGGCATAGGCCTGAAAACCGCCGCGAAAACGCCCAATTCAGCGGCCTGAACCGGGAAAATTTACGCAATCCCGCTTTAAACCAAGGGATGTCCCCTGCCGTTATGGCGGTTCTCGCCCTTGAAACGCCTAAAATCAGGCGCATGTGCCTTTTGTTCCTCTATCGGAGTCATCCTTGAACAATCAGTGGTTTTCCAAAATTGCAATCTGGCTGGTGATCGCCATGGTGCTGTTCACCGTTTTCAAGCAATTTGATACACGCGCAGGCGCTGGTACCAATTACCTGGGTTATTCCGATTTCCTGGAAGAGGTGCGTGGCAAACGCATCAAGTCCGCGACCATCGCTGAAGGCCAGGGCGGCACCGAAATTGCTGCCGTCACCACCGATGACCGCAAAATCCGCACCACTGCGACCTATCTGGACCGCGGACTGGTCGGCGACCTGATCGCCAATGACGTGAAATTCGACGTCAAACCCCGTGAAGAAGGCTCCTTGCTCATGACCCTGCTGGTCAGCTGGGGCCCGATGCTGCTGCTGATTGGCGTGTGGGTTTATTTCATGCGGCAAATGCAGGGTGGCGGCAAGGGCGGCGCGTTCAGCTTCGGCAAGTCCAAGGCGCGCCTGCTTGACGAATCCACCAATCCTGTGACTTTTGCCGACGTGGCCGGTTGCGACGAGGCCAAGGAAGAGGTCAAGGAAGTAGTCGATTTCCTGAAAGACCCCAGCAAGTTCCAGAAACTGGGCGGCCGTATTCCACGTGGTCTGTTGCTGGTTGGCCCTCCCGGCACGGGTAAAACCCTGCTCGCCAAGAGCATTGCCGGTGAAGCCAAGGTGCCTTTCTTCTCGATTTCCGGTTCCGACTTCGTTGAAATGTTCGTCGGTGTGGGTGCTTCCCGCGTTCGCGACATGTTCGACAATGCCAAGAAAAACGCGCCCTGCATCATCTTCATCGATGAAATCGACGCGGTGGGCCGCCAGCGTGGCGCCGGCCTGGGCGGTGGCAACGATGAACGCGAACAAACCTTGAACCAGATGCTGGTCGAGATGGACGGTTTTGAAACCAATGTGGGCGTGATCGTGGTGGCTGCCACCAACCGTCCCGACATCCTGGACGCCGCCTTGCTGCGCCCCGGCCGTTTCGACCGCCAGGTGTATGTGACGCTGCCCGACATCCGTGGCCGCGAGCAGATTCTCAATGTGCACATGCGCAAGGTTCCCTTGGGCCAGGACGTCAGCCCGCTGGTGATCGCCCGCGGCACCCCTGGCATGTCCGGCGCCGATCTGGCCAACCTTTGCAACGAAGCCGCCCTGATGGCCGCGCGCCGCAGTGCACGCACCGTCGAGATGCAGGACTTCGAAAAAGCCAAGGACAAGATCCTGATGGGCCCCGAGCGCAAGAGCATGGTGATGCCCGAGGAAGAGCGCCGCAACACGGCCTACCACGAGTCCGGCCACGCCCTGATCGGCAAGATGTTGCCCAAGTGCGACCCGGTGCATAAAGTGACCATCATCCCGCGCGGCCGTGCCCTGGGTGTGACCATGAGCCTGCCGGCGCAAGACCGCTACAGCTACGACCGCGAATACATGCTGAGCCAGATCAGCATGTTGTTTGGTGGCCGTATTGCCGAAGAAGTCTTCATGCACCAGATGACGACCGGCGCCAGCAACGACTTTGAACGTGCCACGGCGCTGGCCAGGGACATGGTCACGCGTTATGGCATGAGCGAGGCACTGGGCCCCATGGTCTACGCCGAGAACGAAGGCGAAGTGTTCCTGGGCCGTTCGGTGACTAAAACCAACAATATGAGCGAGTCGACCCTGAAAAAGGTCGATGACGAAGTGCGCCGCATCATTGATCAGCAGTACGCCGAGGCGCGCAAGCTGATTGAGGACAACCAGGACAAGATCCACGCGATGGCCAAGGCCCTGCTGGAATGGGAAACCATCGACGGCGACCAGCTCGACGACATCGTAGCTGGCAAGGAGCCGCGTCCGCCCAAAGACTGGACGCCACGCAATCCCTCGGTGGGTGGCGGCGACCCCAGCGGGGGCACCCCGGCGGTCAGCACCGATCCGGCGCCCACAGCGGCCTGATAGCTTTTAAATACATCCAACAACCGGGGCCTGTCCCCGGTTTTTTTATAAATGGCCCTGCTTCAGGAGCATGGAATGATCTGGCAAACCTCCCGCTTTCAAATTGACCTGAGCCAAGCCCGTGTCATGGGCATCGTCAATGTCACGCCAGACTCGTTTTCAGACGGCGGCAAATATTTCTCTGAGGGCGGTGCCCAGCGGGCCGCGTTTGCCCACTGCGAGCAACTGATCAAGGACGGCGCCGACATGCTGGACATAGGCGGCGAGTCCACCCGTCCTGGCGCGCCACCGGTGCCGCTGGAAGAAGAACTGGCGCGTGTCTTGCCGGTTGTTCGCCATGCCGCCACCCTGGGCGTGCCGGTCTCGGTGGACACCTACAAGCCGCAAGTCATGGCCGCCGTGCTGGACCTGGGTGCCGACATCGTCAACGACATCTGGGCCTTGCGCCAACCGGGCGCTGCGGCCATCGTGGCCGCACACCCGACTTGTGGCGTTTGCCTGATGCATATGCACCGCGAGCCGCAGACCATGCAGGCCGCGCCCATGGAGGGCGATGTGGTGCCGCAGGTGTTGTTGTTCCTCGAGCAGGTCGCCAAAGACCTGCAGGCGCTGGGCGTGGCCGCCGGCCGCATCGTGCTGGACCCGGGCATCGGGTTTGGCAAAACCGTGGCGCAGAATTTTGCCTTGCTGGCGCGCCAGCGCGAACTGCTGGCGGCCGGTTATCCGCTGCTGGCCGGCTGGTCGCGCAAGTCATCGCTCGCAGCCGTCTGTAGCAGCTCTCTGGACAACGGCGCCCCGCTGGACATCGCGGACCGCATGGTGCCCAGCGTCACGGCGGCCGTGCTGGCGGTGGACAGAGGCGCAGGTATTGTGCGTGTGCACGATGTGCGGGAGACTGTGCAGGCCCTCAAGGTCTGGTCGGCCGCCTCGGGGACGCCATAAATCCGATGCTCGGGCGCATGGCGGTACGGAACGTAAGCGAACATCTGGTGTTTGGCGGTGCTCGGAATCCTCATGCACCGAAGTGCATTCCAGTTCCTGCGCGCCGGGCGCCTTGCCTTGCATCCCGAGAATCGAATTTCTGCTGCCCCCGGTTGTGATTTTTTCGAAAACCACACTCTAAAATCACTGTTATCAATAACAAGATACTCCAGGGACAAACAACTATGACCAGAAAATACTTTGGCACCGATGGCATTCGCGGCACGGTGGGGCAGGCGCCGATTACCCCCGACTTTGTGCTGCGCCTGGCCCATGCGGTCGGCCACGTTCTGAAAAAGACTGAAACCCGGCCCACGGTGCTGATCGGCAAAGACACACGTATTTCCGGCTACATGCTGGAAAGCGCACTCGAGTCGGGTTTTAATTCCGCCGGCGTGGACGTGGTGCTGCTGGGACCGCTGCCCACACCGGGTGTGGCCTACCTCACGCGGGCCCAGCGCGCCAGCCTGGGTGTGGTCATCAGCGCCAGCCACAACGCCTTTGCCGACAATGGCATCAAATTTTTCAGCGCCCAGGGCAGCAAGCTGGACGACGCCTGGGAGCTGGCGGTGGAAGCCGCGCTGGAGGAGGCGCCCGTGTGGGCGGATTCGGCCACGCTGGGCAAGACACGCCGGCTGGACGATGCGGCCGGGCGTTACATCGAATTTTGCAAAAGCACATTCGCCCATGACCTGACGCTCAAGGGCCTGAAAATCGTCGTCGATGGCGCCCATGGCGCGGCCTATCAGATTGCCCCCATGGTGTTTCATGAACTGGGCGCCGAAGTCATCGCCATCGGCTGCGCGCCCGACGGCCTGAACATCAACCACGAAGTCGGCGCCACCCATCCCGAAGCGCTGATAGCCGCGGTCAAGGCCCACCAGGCCGACTACGGTATTGCGCTGGACGGCGACGCCGACCGGCTGCAGATGGTGGACGCCGATGGCCGCCTTTTCAATGGCGACGAGGTCTTGTACCTGATGGTGGCCGAGCGGCTGGCACGCGGCGAAAAAGTGCTAGGCACCGTCGGCACGTTGATGACCAATATGGCGGTCGAAGTCGCGCTGAAAGCCAGGGGTGTCGAGTTTGTACGCGCCAAGGTCGGCGACCGTTATGTGCTTGAAGAATTGGAGAAAAAAGGCTGGCTGCTGGGCGGTGAAGGTTCGGGCCACCTGCTGGCGCTGGACAAACACAGCACCGGCGACGGCCTGATCAGCGCCTTGCAGGTCTTGCAGGCTTGTGTACGCAGCGGCAAACCCCTGGCCCAGTTGCTGGCCGAGGTGACGCTGTTTCCGCAGACGCTGATCAATGTACGCCTGAAGCCGGGGCAGGACTGGACCCGCAGCGCCTTGCTGGCATCGGAGACCCTGGCCGTGCAGGCTGAGTTGGGCGATAACGGTCGCGTGCTGATTCGTGCCAGCGGCACCGAGCCGCTGCTGCGGGTGATGGTGGAAGCGCGGAATGCGGGGCAGGCGCTGGCCTGTGCCGAGAGGCTGGTTGCTGCGGTCAAGGCTTCCTGAACATCCTCTCGTGTCATCCCGGGCTTGGTTCGGGATCCATGTTCGTTGCCTACTTCAGCTTCTTGTAATTTGTGATTGCCTTCCTAGTCGGGGTGAGCGTTTTCCATGTATGAAAGCCACTTGCTTCTGACCAAGGACGCGGTTCCGAGGGCCAACAGCAAATACTGCGGCCAGCCGTCCACCGCATAAATACCCGCCAACCCCAACACCAATCCCAGTAGCACTAATTTGTTGGGTGAATACCACCAGCGCTTCTTCTCACCGGGACGGGAGGTCTGTTCGTTTGAATGGGGCATGCTGGCAATAGTACATGGGTCAATTCGGAAGCGAAGGCCACCTCAAAAAAGGTGGGGGTGAGGAAGCGATGGGGGCGCGAAGTCGGGATGGATTCCGGCCTTTGCCGGAATGACAAGGCATTGGGTCTGTCATCCCGGGCTTGATCCGGGATCCATGTGGACTCACTACTCAGGTTGTTTTGTAGCGCGGTAGCTCGCCAACAAGCCGGGGGTTGCCCGGCGGCAACTTACTTTTCTTTTGCTTCGCCAAAAGAAAAGTAAGCAAAAGAAAAGGCGACCCCGCTGTCTGCGTCCCTTCGCTGCGCTACGGGCAACCTGCGGTGCTCGGTCCAGCCGGGGTCTCGCTCGAACTCGCCTTCGGCTCAGACAATCGCGAGCCCTGATCCGTCTGGCCCTGCGCTCCTCGGCGCAGACAGAAGGGGGTGGGAATGGAAACGGAAGCATGGGGGCATGAGGCTGTCATTCATGCACGCGCTTGCAGCACACGCAGCCAAATGAAGTCCCCCTCCATCGCCCAGCGGGGCGAGGGAGGGGTTAGGGGTGGGAGCGGGGAGTCAGGCCTACTGCCAGAGGCAAACCACCAGCGCAGCGTGATGCCAATTCTTTGTAAAAATTTAAGAGATATAGAGCCCTAGCCCAATAAATACGGGCGCAAGAAGCTATCAATAAAAGAGCGGCTGAAGCAGCCGGACTATTTCCCCACCTGCCAGCCCCCCCCAGCGACTGGATCAGCGCCACGGCCGTGGTTTGCCGGTCTGACAGGGCTTGCGCCAGTGCGCTGCGGGCGCTGAGTGCGGTGGTTTGCGCGCTGATGACCTCGGTGTAGCTGACCTGGCCGCTGCGGTAGCGGTTGAGCAGCTGCTGCTCCACCAGATCGGCGGCTTCCGACGCCTGGCGCCGCAGCTCCTGCTGGGCCAGCAGCACGCGGGTGGCGGACAACTGGTCTTCCACGTCCTGGAAGGCAGCCAGCACCGCTTGCCGGTAACGGGCCACTGCCTGGTCCCGGCCGGCTGCGGCCTCGTCGACCCGCGCACTGGTCGCACCGGCATCAAACACCAGTTGCGCGGCTGATAAACCCAGCGACCAGACGTTGCTGGCGGTCTTGAACAGGTCGGCGACGCGGCTGGCGCCGGAGCCGCCCGAGGCGCTCAGGCTGATGCTGGGGAAATAAGCACTTTTGGCAATGCCGATCTGTTCGTTGGCCGAGGCCACACGGCGCTCCGCGCCCGCGATGTCGGGACGGCGCTGCAACAAGGTGGAGGGCACACCCACGGGGATTTCCGGCACCACCGGCTTCCAGGCCGCAAGCGGCGGCAAGCTGAAGTTGCCGGGCGCTTGCCCGACCAGCACGGCAATCGCATGTTCGAGCTGGGCGCGCTGACGCTGCAAACCGACGGCGGTGGCCTGGCCATTGGCCAGCTGGGTTTGCGCCTGCAACACGTCGGTTTTGGCGGCAATGCCGGCGGTGTAGCGGTTTTGTGTGATCTCCAGCGCGCGTGTGTAACCTTCGTTGGTGCTTTGGATCAGGGCCTGCTGGATGTCGGTCTGGCGCAAGGACAGGTAGTTGGTCGCCAGTTCGCCCTGGGCCGACAGCGTGGCCGAGGCCAGGTCGGCCGCGCTGGCCTGCGCGCCTGCCGTGGCGCTGTCCACCGCCCGGCCCAGGCGGCCCCAGACATCGGGCTCCCAGCTGCCGCCTATGCTGAGCTGGTAATTGTTGCCGGTGCGGCCGGGCGCGCCCGTGAGGAGGTTGCCGCTGCTACGCGCGCGTGTGGCGCCGCCATTGAGCGCCACGGAGGGAAATAGCGAGGCGCGCTGCTCACGCACCAGCGCACGGGCCTGAGCATAGGCGCCCACGGCCACGGCCACGTTTTGGTTGGACACCTCGACGCGGGAAGCCAGCTCGTCCAGCATCGGGTCGCCAAACAGCGACCACCAGGGGCCGCGCTCCAGCGTATCGGCGGGGGCCGCGGGCACCCAGCCTTCGGCCTCCTTGAAGGCACTGACCTCGGGCGTGGCGGGCAACTTGTAGGTGGGGCCGACGGCGCAGCCGCTGATCAATAGGGCCAGCGCGGCCAGAGCCGGCAAGGCATAGGGAGGTCTTGCCGCAAAAGTGAAATGCATGGACTGGTTCATAGGTTTACCCGGTTTGCAGTTCATCGGGATGATGGCTTAACTGGCGTTCGTAGGGGCTGCGGCGGCGCAGCTTGTCCATCAACACATAAACGACGGGGGTGGTCAGCAGGGTCAACAACTGGCTGGCGATCAAGCCGCCGATGATGGCGATACCCAGCGGCCGGCGCAACTCGGCGCCTTCGCCAAAACCGATGGCCAGCGGCAAGGCGCCCAGAATGGCGGCCATGGTGGTCATCAGGATGGGTCTGAAGCGCAGCAGGCAGGCTTCACGCACGGCTTCCATCGCTGTCAGGCCGCGTGCCCGTTCGGCTTCAATCGCAAAGTCGATGATCAGGATGGCGTTTTTCTTGACGATGCCTATCAGCAGGAATACACCGATCAGGGCGATCAGTGAAAAATCCAGGTTGAAGGCCATCAAGGCCAGCACGGCCCCGACGCCGGCTGACGGCAAGGTCGACAACACGGTGATGGGATGGACCAGGCTTTCGTAAAGAATACCCAGCACGATGTAGATCACGATCAACGCGGCCAGGATCAGCACCGGTTGCTGGTTTTGCGAGTCCTGTGCGTTGCGCGCCGTGCCCTGAAAACTGCCGCGCACATTGTTGGGCATGCCAATCTCGGCTTCGGCCAGCTTGACGGCCGCCTGGGCCTGCTGCAGCACAAAACCATCGGCCAGGTTGTAGGACACCGTGGTGGCGAGTTCGGCGTCCTGGTGGCTGACGGAAGAGGGCTTGGGATTTTCGGCAAAACGCGCGATGGCCGACAGCGGCACCATGGTGCCCATCGAGGAACTCAGCGCCTGGCCGGTGGACTGGTCGCGCAGAGCGGGGTTCACGATGTTGGTCAGGGATGAGGAGGCGGCCACGGCAGTGGCCGGCTGACTGATCACCACACCGGTGCCGTTGGCCGGCACGTAAATGTTTTTGAGCGACTCGGGGCTGCGTATAAAACGCGGCGCCACCTCCATGATCACGTGGTACTGGTTCAGGTCGGCATAGATGGTGGCGACCTGGCGCTGGCCAAAACCGTTGTACAGGGCGTTGTCCACGTCCTTGGAGCTGATGCCCAGACGGGCCGCGCTGTTCTTGTCCACCGTGACCATGGTTTCGACGCCGTTGTCCTGCTGGTCGGTGTCCACGTCGGTTAGGGCCGCCTGCAGTTTCATCTGGTCGGCCAGGCGCGAGGCCCATTGGCGCAGGTCGGCCGCGTTGTCGCCTTTCAGGGTGTACTGGTAGGTGGAATTGCTCGATCGGCCACCGCCGCGCAAGTCTTGCACCGGGTTGAGAAAAAGCGTCACCCCCGTGACTTTCGCCAGTTGCGGGCGCAGCCGTGCAATCACGGCCAGGCCGGAATCGGTACGCTGGTTGGCCGGTTTCAGGTTGATAAACATGAAACCGCCACCGGCGCGGCTACCGCCGGTAAAACCCACCACCGTGTCCACCGCCGGGTCGACCCGGATGATGTCCACCAGTTGTTTGAGCTTGCCCTGCATGGCCTGGAAGGAGATGCTCTGGTCGGCGCGCATGCCGGCGTTGATTTGCCCGGTGTCCTGCTGCGGGAAAAAGCCTTTGGGCACTTTCACAAACAGGAAAACATTGAGCCCGATCACCGCCAGCAACACCAGCATGACCAGCAGCTTGCTGCCCAGCGCCCAGTCCAGGCTGACCTCATAAGCACGAAGCACGTGTTTGAACATGTTTTCAAACCAGCGCGGGATAAAGGCCAAACGTCCCGGCTGCTTGCCGGGCTCGGCGTCGGTGTCCTTTTTGTTTTTGAGCAGCCAGGCACACATCATGGGTGTGGTGGTCAGCGAAATCAGCAGCGAGATCAACACCGCCACCGACAGTGTGACGGCAAATTCGCGGAACAGCCGCCCGGTCTGCCCGGCCATGAACAGCAAGGGGATAAACACCGCCACCAGGGACAGGCTGATGGACAGCACGGTGAAGCCGACTTCGCGCGCGCCCAGCAGCGCGGCCTTGAAACGGTCCATGCCGGCCTCGATGTGGCGGCTGGTGTTTTCCAGCACCACGATGGCGTCGTCCACCACAAAACCGGTGGCCACTGTGAGCGCCATCAGGCTCAGGTTGTTCAGGCTGAAACCCAGCAGGTACATCACGCCAAAAGTGCCGAGCAAGGACACGATGGTGGCCACCGCCGGAATGATGGTGGCGCGCGCGCTGCGCAAAAAAGCGCTGACCACCAGCACCACCAGCACAATGGAAATCACCAGGGTGAGTTCAATTTCGTGCAGCGAGGCCCGGATCGAGTTGGTGCTGTCCGAGGCCACGGCGAGGCGCACGTCCTGCGGCAACTGGGCCTGTAGCTCGGGCAGCAGGGCACGCACGCCATCGACGGTGGTGATCACGTTGGCATCGGGCTGGCGCGTGACCAGCACGATAACGGCGGGCTCGCCGTTAAACAGGCCTAAGGTGTTGGTGTTTTCAACCCCATCGATCACCTCGGCGACGTCGCTGAGCCGGATCGCGGCGCCGTTGCGCCAGCCCACGACCAGGCCCAGGTAATCGGCCGCCTTGAGCCCACCCGTCGCCGTGTTGGCGCCGGAATAAATCTGAAAACGCTGGCCGTTGCCTTCAATCGCGCCCTTGGGCCGATTCGCATTCGACGCCTGCAAGGCGGCGCGCACGTCCTCCATGCTGACGCCATAGCTGTTCAGGGCAAAGGGGATCAGCTCCACACGTACCGCGGGCAAGGAGCCGCCGCCCAGCTCGACATCACCGACACCCGGCACCTGCGAGATCTTTTGCTGCAGCAGGTTGGACACCTCGTCATAAATCTGTCCCGGCGGCCGGGTTTTGGAGGTGAGCGCCAGGATGATGACGGGCGCGGAGGCCGGGTTGGCCTTGCGGTAGGTCGGGTTGTTGCGCAAGGTGGCGGGCAGGTCCACACGCGAGGCGTTGATGGCGGCCTGCACCTCGCGCGCGGCCGCATCAATCTTGCGGTTCAGGTCAAACTGCAGGCTGATGCGGGTCGAACCGCTGCTGCTGGTCGACGTCATTTCGTTCACGCCCGAGATCACACCCAAACGCCGCTCCAGCGGTGTGGCCACACTGCTGGCCATGGTGTCAGGGCTGGCGCCGGGGATGGAGGCGCTGACCGAGATGACGGGGAAGTCGACCTGCGGCAGCGGGGAGACTGGCAGCACGAAGAAGGCGCCTATGCCAGCCAGCGCCAGGCCTATGGTCAGCAGGACGGTGGCGACGGGTCTTCTTACGAACGGTTCGGAGAGGTTCATTGATTGCCCCTCTGTGCTTGCCCGGCATTTTGTCGTGGTGTGTCAGCCTGTTGGCCGGGGGTAGCCCGGCAGCTACTCACTTTCTTTTGCTTCGCCAAAAGAAAGTAAGCAAAGAAAAGGCGACCCCACTGTCTGCGTCCCCTGCGCTGCGCTGCGGGGCAACCTGCGGTGCTCGGTCCAACCGGGGTCGAGCTCGAACTCGCTGCGCTCAGACAATCGCTCGCCCTGATCCGGCTGGACCTGCGCTCCTCGGCGCATACAGAAGGGGTGGGGTGCGGGTACCGAAGCCGGACTCCGACGAGGACGCGCAAAGCGCATCCTCGTCTCCCCGCATCCGTATTCTTCCCCCAAGCCCGTTTGGCTGGGCCGAGGAGCGTAGGCGAAAGCGGATCAGGGCTCGCGATTGTCTGAGCCGAAGGCGAGTTCGAGCGAGACCCCGCTTTTGCCGAGCACCGCAGGTTGCCCGTAGCGCAGCGAAGGGACCCAGACAGTCGGGTCGCCTTTCTTTTCCTTAGGTTTCTTTGGCGAAGCAAAGAAAAGTAAGTCGCCCGCCGGGGCGAGACCCGGCTTGTGGGAAGAGCACGCGCCGTGCACGCTTGCACAGGCTTAGCCCGCTGGGACGAGACCCGTCTTGAAGGCGCAAAATAAAAACCATGCAGAAGCGTCACGCCACAAGCTCCTGTTTCCGCCCAAAGCGCTGCCCCATCCGGTCAAACGCCAGATAAATCACCGGTGTCGTGAACAGCGTGAGCACCTGGCTCACAATCAGTCCGCCGAAGATCGACAGGCCCAGCGGTTGCCGCAGTTCGGCGCCTTCGCCCCAGCCCAGCATCAGCGGCACGGCCGCAAACAGGGCCGCCAGCGTGGTCATCAGGATGGGCCGGAAACGCAGCAAGGCGGCCTGGTGAATGGCTTCCTGGGCGGACTTGCCCTGGGTGCGTTCGGCATCGATGGCGAAGTCGATCATCATGATGGCGTTTTTCTTCACGATGCCGATCAGCAGGATGATGCCTATGATGCCTATCACCCCCAGGTCGGAGCCGCTCATCATCAGGGCCAGCAGCGCACCGACGCCGGCCGAGGGCAGGGTGGAGAGAATCGTCAGCGGGTGGATATAACTTTCATACAGCACACCCAGCACGATGTAGACACAGATCACCGCCGCCAGGATCAGCCAGAGCTGGTTGGACAGCGAGTTCTGGTAAGCGCCGGCCGCGCCCAGAAAGGTCAGGGTCACGCTGGCCGGTAGGGCGATGTCCTTGGCGGCGCGTTTGATCTCGTCCACCGCCTTGCCCAGCGACACGCCGGGCGCCGTGTCAAAGCCCAGGGTGGTGGCCGGGTACTGCGCCACGTGGGTGATTTGCAAGGGGGCGGGGCGCTCGGTGATGGTGGCCAGTGCCGAGAGCGGCGTGGTCGTGCCCGCGCCGGTTTTCAGCTGCAGGTTGCCCAGCGAGGCCGGCGTGGTCAGCTGATCGGGCATGGCTTCGAGAATCACGCGGTACTGGTCGGTCTCGGTAAAAATGGTCGAGACGATACGCTGGCCAAAAGCGCTGTACAGCGCATCGTCGATGGATGAGGTCGTGATGGCCAGCCGCGACGCGGTGTCGCGGTCCACGGTGATGTAGGCCGAAGCGCCGCTGGAGCCGGCATCCGAGGCCACATTGCGCAGGTCGGCGAGTTCATGCATGCGCTGCGCGAGTTTGTTGGCCCATAACACCACAGTGGCATTGTCCGCACCTTCGACCGAGACGCGGAACTGCGTCGGCCCGGTTTCAGCGTCAATCGTCAAGTCCTGGGTCGGCTGCAAATACAGCGTGAGGCCGGCGATTTTGCTGACACCTTCCTTGAGCCTGTCCATGGTGGCCTGCTGGGTCCCGATGCGATCACGTTTGAGGTTGATCAACATGCGGCCGGTGTGCAGCATGGTGTTGTTGGCCGCATCCACCCCGATGAAGGAGCTCAGCGTGTCCACGTCGGGGTCTTCCAGAATGGTTTTCGCGGCGGCTTGCTGCAACTCGGCCATGCGGGCATACGAGACCGACTGCGCCGCCTCAATGCGGGCCTGCAACTGGCCGGTGTCCTGCGTGGGAAACAGGCCTTTGGGGATCAGCACATACAGCAGCACGGTCAGCAGCAGGGTGGCCAGCGCCACCAGCAGGGTGGCGCCCTGGCGTTTGAGCACCCAGGTCAGCCAGCGGTCGTAATGCCGGATCACGTCGTCGAAAAAATGCTGCAGGCGGGCGCCTAATTTGCTGCCCTGGCCTTCAGGAATATGTTTGAGCCAGCGCGCCGACATCATGGGCACCAGGGTCAGCGACACCACGGCCGAGATCAGGATGGTGATGGCCAGCGTGACGGCGAATTCGCGGAACAGCCGGCCCACGATGTCGCCCATGAAGAGCAGGGGAATCAGCACGGCGATCAGCGAAATCGTCAGCGAAATGATGGTGAAGCCGATTTGTGTGGCGCCCTTGATGGCGGCCGCCATGGGTTCTTCGCCTTCCTCGATGTAACGCGAGATGTTTTCAATCATCACGATGGCATCGTCGACCACAAAACCGGTGGCAATCGTCAGCGCCATCAGGCTCAGGTTGTTCAGGCTGTAACCCAGCAGGTACATCGCACCGCAAGTGCCTATCAAGGAAATCGGTACGGCCAGGCTGGCGATCACGGTGGCACGCAGGCTGTGCAAAAACGCAAAAATCACCAGCACCACCAGCAACACGGCCAGCAGCAGTTCGATCTCGACATGCAACACCGAGGCGCGTATGCCGGTGGTGCGGTCGCTCAGCACGTCGACCTTGAGTGCTGTCGGCAAGCCGGCCTGCAGCTCAGGCAGGCGCGCCTTGATGGCATCGACGGTGGCAATCACGTTGGCGCCGGGCTGGCGTTGCACGTTCAGGATGATGGCGGGTTTCAGGCCGCTCCAGGCGCCGAGTTTGATGTTTTCAGCGCTGTTGACGACCTGGGCGACGTCGGACACACGCACGGCGGAGCCGTTGCGAAACGCAATGATCAGGTTGTTGTAGTCCGCGGCGGCCACCAGCTGGTCGTTGGAGTTGATGGTGTAGGCACGTGTCGGGCCGTCAATGCTGCCCTTGGCGGCATTGGCGTTGGCGGTGGAAATGGCGGTGCGCAGCGTATCCAGGCCCAGCCCATAAGAGGCCAGGGCGCGGGTGTCCGCCTGAATCCGCACGGCTGGCCGCTGGCCGCCGCTGAGTGACACCAGGCCGACACCATTGACCTGGCTGATCTTGAGCGCCAGCCGGGTGTTGACGATGTTCTGCACCTCCGTCAGCGGCAAGGTGTCCGAGGTGATGGCCAGGGTCAGCACCGGGGCGTCGGCCGGATTGACCTTGGCATACACCGGCGGCGCGGGCAGGTCGGCCGGCAGCAAGGAGCCGCCGGCGTTGATGGCCGCCTGGACTTCCTGTTCGGCCACGTCCAGCGTGATACCCAAGCCAAACTGCAGCGTGATGATGGAGACCCCGGCGGCGCTGGTCGAACTCAGGCGCGACAGCCCGGCCATCTGGCCAAACTGGCGCTCCAGTGGCGCGGTCACGGTTTGTGCCATGACTTCGGGGCTGCCGCCCGGGTACAGGGTCTGGACCTGGATCGTCGGGTAGTCCACCTGCGGCAGGGCCGACAGCGGCAGAAACTTGAAGCCCACCAGGCCGGCCAGCACGATGGCCACCATCGACAGCGAGGTGGCCACCGGCCGCAGGATAAAGGGACGTGAGGGGCTCATGCGGGAAAATCCTGGCGGCCGCTCATGGCGCCGACCCGCCCTGGCGGCGTTTCTCCATCATGTCGCGCCAGCGCGCCTGGGCCGCCGGGTCGCCGCGGTCCAGCTGTTCAAAAAAGCGTTGCCGACGCTCCAGTGCCACCGGGTCGTCCTTGACCTGGTCCAGCATGCGCCGCCGCTGCTCGGCGGTCGGGCCATCGACCGGGGGCGCCGGCGTGCTGGTGGTGCTGGCCGGTGCGGGTTTGTCTGTGGCCGAGGCCGCCGCAACCGGCGCGGAAGCGGGGCCTGTCGACGCCGGCGCGGAAGCAGCCGCGGCCGGTGCGCCGGCGCCTTTCCCGGCTGGTCGCTGGCGTCTGATGCCACCCGGCGGGTCGCCCGGCAGCACCACAGATGCGCCATCCTTGAGCCGGTCCGCACCTTCGGTGATGACGCGTTCGCCTTCGTTCAGGCCGCTGCTGATGATCACTTTTTCCACCGTGGCCTGTCCGCGCTGCACGGTGCGCAGGCTGACGGTGCGATCGGCGGTGTTGACCACATACACGTAGTCGCCATTGCTGCCGTGGCGCAGGGCGGTGACCGGCACCACCACGGCATTTTCAATGGTCTTGACCTGCAGCCGCACGTTGACAAACTGGCTGGGAAACAGCAATTGCTGGTTGTTGGTAAATCGCGCCTTGGCCTTGACGGTGCCGGTGGTGGTGTCCACCTGGTTGTCCAGCGAGGCAAACACGCCGGTGTCCAGGGTGGTCGATCGGGTGCGGTCCAGCGCGATGGCTTTCATGGCGGCGCTGCCGCTGGCGTTTTGCTGCAGTGTGCCGGCCTGGTCCTGAGGCACGGCAAACACCACGTCGATCGGGCTGAGCTGGGTGATCACCGCAATGCCGTTGGTCGTGCTGGGGCTCACCACGTTGCCCACGTCCACGGTGCGCAGGCCGATACGGCCGCTGACCGGTGCCACCACCTTGGTGTAGGCCAGGTTCAGTTTGGCCGTGCCTTCGGCGGCCTTGTCCATCACCACCGTGGCTTCGAGTTGTTTGACCAGCGCCGCCTGGGTGTCGACATCCTGGCGCGCAATCGAGTCCTGGGCCAGCAGGGTTTTGAATCTCTGAAGGGTCACGCGGGCGCTGTCGAGTTGTGCTTCGTCGCGCTGGCGCTGGCCGGTGGCCTGCAACAAGGCCATTTCAAACATGCGCGGGTCTATGGTGGCCAGCAGATCACCGGCACGCACCATCTGGCCTTCCTTGAACAGGACTTTTTCCATCACGCCGGACACCTGCAAGCTCACCCTGACGGTCGCCAGCGGGGTGACGGTGCCCAGGGAGTCCAGGAAAATCGGGATGTTGGCGCGTTCGGCCGTGGCCACACCCACCGTGGTGGCCGGCGCGCTGCGCCTGCCGTTGGTCCCCGCGGCGGCACTGTCCGGGGCGGGGTTGGCCAGGCGCCAGGCCAGCCAGCCGGTGCCGGCCAGAATCAGCAGCGCCACCACACTGCCAATGATGGAGGCGCGGCGGCTTAAACGCTTGCGGGGGCTTGTAGCGGGGCCGGTGTGCGGTGTGTCGACGTTCTGGTCCATCCGTTGTCCTTGTTGCCCGCCGCGGCAACAGGGTGCCGCGGCATTTTTTTGTTTGATTGGGAGCGCTTTTCAGCAGGGTTGGCGGGACAACGCTGTCCAGCTTGTCCATTGCCCGGCCTGCTTGGCCTACGCAGAATAATTATCACTGCAAGGCCGGGTGACGATTTTGCGCGTTGGACAAGAGCGGGTAAATGTCAGGTAAAGAAAAAAAGGCGGCCAACTGGGGCGTCAGCGGGACGCACGAAGGCCGATGTTGCTATGTTGTTGATAGCTGTTTGCGTCCGTTCCGCCTGGGCCAGAGGCCAATTTGATGCATAAGCCCCGTCTGAAACCTCTGGCGCACCCACCCCATCCCTAAAATCAGGCCATTGCTTTTCATGGAAAGAACACGGCGTGACTGAACCTCTCTTGACCGACCTGCACATCTGCCAGGCCGACTACCACCACGCTGTACATGCCGAGGCGCTGGTTTTGCTGCTGGACGCGTACGCGCAAGACCCCGCCGGCGGCGACCAGCCGCTCAGCGACTTTGCCAAAAACAACCTGGTGAAAGAACTCGCCGCCCGCCCGCAAGCCTTCAGCGTGTTGGCCTTTGACGGTGCGCAGCCGGTGGGCCTGGTCAATTGCATAGAAGGTTTTTCAACCTTTGCCTGCCGACCGCTGGTTAACGTGCATGACGTGGCGGTACTGTCCAGTCACCGCGGCCGGCGTGTCGGCGAGCAGATGCTGGACCTGGTCGAACACATCGCACGCAGCCGCGGCGCCTGCAAGCTGACGCTGGAAGTGTTGCAGGGCAATGCCAGTGCGATGCGGCTGTATGAACGCGTGGGTTTTGCGGCTTACCAGTTGAACCCGGCCCTGGGCCAGGCGCAGTTTCTGCAGAAGTGGCTGGCCTGACACTAGGGCGCTGATTTATCTCCGGGCAAACGGTTTCTTTCCATCGCTTGCTGGCGCCGGTCAGGGTCGACTGTGTGCCGTCCGTCGTGCCACAACGACACTTCGGCATGCCGGTTCAGGAAGGGCTGGGCGCGAGTACCGATCTGACCTACATTGAGCCGATGAATTCGACTCTTTCTTCTTGTCTGCGCTGCGCGATGCTGGCCTTGCTGGTTGGGGCACTGGCCGTGCCCGGCATGGCCCGAGCGGCTGACGAGGCCGGGCAGGACACGCAGAAGATCTCGTACAAGTTCACCACCGGGCTGTACCGGCAGACCGGCGGCGGCCTGCCGCCGGGCCAGGGGCTGGACGTCAATTTGCGTGCGAGTTCGGATTTCGGTAATGCCTGGGTCGGCCGGTTCCGCTCGCCGGCGCTGGATGTGTCGCAAACACGCGCCGGCTGGGACCGCACGTTCCGGCTCGGGCCGGTGCGCTTCATACCTTCGATACAGCTTGCTTCCGGTGGGTTCTGGGGTGGCAGCGCTTCGTTAGAGGCGGGCAGCACCTGGTTCGCCGGACTTGGCCTGGGCCGAACCAACCTGCGCAACTACGTGAATCTCAATTTCGACCCCAACGACGCCTGGATGCTTTCTGGCGGCTACCGTTGGAGCGACAGCCACTCGCTGGCGCTGCAGATGGTGCGCGACAACCGGCTCAACCCCGACCAGCAACATGTGCACCTGGTGTACCGCATGCCCATGGCCAACGACCAGCGCCTGACGTTGGACCTGCTGTCCAAGAGGGGCCTGGTGGAGGGTGTGCCTATTCACCGCATGGGTTTGTCGGTCAGTTATGACTGGCCGACCTATTTTGTTCACCTGGCCTGGGACCCCAAGGTCAACTTCACGCCGCAAGACATGTTGCGGCTGTCGGCGGGCATGCGCTTTTAGCCGCTGCTCAGCCGCTCAGGTCAGCGATGGCGCAGTTTCTGCAGAAGTGGCTGGACTAATGGACGATTACTTCGGCTGAAAAGCGATCAAGCCCATGCCCGCCAGACTAACGGCCACCCCGGCCACATCCCAGGCGCTGGGGCGCACACCGTCCACCGCCCAGAGCCAGGACAGGGCCACGGCGATATACACCCCGCCGTAGGCGGCATACACGCGGCCGGCCGCCGCATCGTGCAGGGTCAACAACCAGGCAAACAGCGCCAGGCTCAGGCCCGCCGGCAGCAGCAGCCAGGCAGAAGCCCCTTTGCTGAGCCAGAGGTAGGGCAGGTAACAACCCACAATTTCAGCGAGCGCGGTGGCAAGGTAAAGCAGCAGTGTTTTCACGGGAAGCCTTGAAGGGATGGCGCCCAGTTTACTTTTCGGCGCGGGACGAATCACGCAACAACAACAGCGCGGCAAAACCCAGCCCGCCCAGCGCCGCTGAAAACCACAAGGCGCCGGCACCAAAACGGTCTATCGCCAGGCCAAACAGATAGGGCGAGCTGGCCTGGGCAAAGCGCGCCGGCACCATCAGCAGGCCCTGGCGCGCGCCATAGTCCTTCACGCCAAACAGCGCCAGCGGCAAGGTGCCCTTGGCAATCGTCAACACGCCGTTGCCGGCCCCATGCAACACGGTGAAGACCGCGCCCGCCGGCACACCGATGAATAAAAAAGCCATGGCCCCCAGCGTGTGCATGGCGCCGGCCAGCCGGGCCGAAACCAGCGGGTGGATGTTGCGCAGCAGCCCGTATTCCAGCAGCCGTCCGGCCACCTGCGCCGGACCGACCAGTCCGGCAAACACCAGCGCGGTCGCCAGCGGCACATCGTTGGCCTGTAACAGCCGCGGCAGGTGTGCGGCCATGGCCGTGCTGATGAACCAGGTCACGGCAAACACCAAAGCCAGCAGCACGGCCGTGCGGGTGGTGCCGGTGTCGCGCCGGTCCACCGCCGCTGTGGGTGTTGGCTGCGTGATGGGTTTGACGGGCGTTGGTGCGGGCGCGACCACAGGTGTGGCAGGCAGGCGCCAGTTCAGCGGCAACCCGACCAGCAGGTGCAGGCCGGCCCACACCAGGCAGGCCGTGCGCCAACCCCATTCGAGCTCCAGCCAGGCCGACAGCGGCCAGCCCACGGTACTGGCGAAACCGGCCAACAAGGTGATGCCGGTGATGGCGCCGCGCGCGTCCCTGCCGTAGAGGTGGACCAGCGCCGCGAAGGCGGCTTCGTACAAGCCCGCCGCCATGGCCACGCCCAGGATCATCCAGGCCACAAACAGCCCGAGCTGGCCTTGCGCCGCCGCCATGACGACCAGGCCCAGCGCAAACACCAGGCTGTTCGCGGCCAGCACCGGCCGGCCGCCATAACGGTCTATGGTTTTGCCGGCAAGCGGCCCCAGCAAGGCCGATACCACCAGCGCCACCGAGAAGCCGAGAAAGATGGTGGGTGTACTGACACCCAGATCACGCGCCATGGAGGTCGCCAGCATGGCCGGCAGGTAGTAGCTGGAAGCCCAGGCCAGGGTCTGGGCCAGGCCCAGGCTGGTGATGGTCAGTGCGCGGCTGTGTGTCATGAAGGCAGGGTCAAGCCGGCAGCGGGGCAGGCGGTCAAAGTGTTGTGTGTTCGCTGACGCTGGTGTGGTCGCCTAAAGCGCGGCTGAGCAACACGCCGACCCACGCGCCGGCGGCCTCGGCGATCATAAAGCCCGGTGCGCTGGCGGGCGCAATGCCGGCAAAGCTGTCCGACAACATACGCCCCAGCACGGCGGCCGGGTTGGCAAACGAGGTGCTGGCGGTGAACCAGTAGGCCGCGCCTATGTAGCAGGCGACCAGCGCGGAAGCTTTATTTGGCGGTGCACGCAGCACCACTAGGATCAGCCCGGCCGTGGCCACGGCCTCCGCCAGCCACTGGCCCCAGCCGCCGCGCAGTTTGCTGCTGAACTGAAGCACGTTCATGTCAAACATGGCGTGTGCCAGCCAGGCGCCTGCAACGGCCCCCAGCAATTGAGCTGCTATGAAAAATAGAGCTGCTTGCGCCCGTCCCGTCTGGGCTGGAAGCCCTTTTGACCACATAACCAGAGTCACCAGCGGATTAAAGTGGGCACCACTGACCGGGCCCAGCACCTCGATCAGCACGTAAAGCGCAAACACCGTGGCCAGGGTATTGGCCAGCAGTGCCAGCGCCAGGTTGCCGCCAGCCAGCCGCTCGGCCATGATGCCGGAGCCAATGACGGCGCAGAGCAGGGCGGCGGTGCCGACGAACTCCGCCAGGAGTTGGTGTTTTAAGTTTGGCGTGAGGGCTTGGGACGGGACGGATTGCGCCGTTTGGGATGCGGACTGGTTCATGACTGGGTCAGCGGGGACAGGTTTTGCACTCGGTCCAAAGGCTTGAGCGCGGCTTCAAACAGGATGCTGCAAGCCGAATGACGAGCGCTTGAAAAAGTGAGGTACATAGGCTGGCGGCGCATTTGTTTTACTCAGCAACACGCCAAGGTTGTATCGGCTTGATTCGCTCCTGCGAGCGGAAGGGCCGGCGCAACCCGGTTGTCGGCCAAGGTCGGATCGGGCCTGTTCCACAACTGCCCGGCAAGAGGCAGGCTGCGCAAACCCATGAAGCCCAGCATCACAATAAGTCCCATGGCGACGACCCCGAGTGTTTCCCGCACAAGCCTGGTTGTCTGATTCACAGCGGCGGGCGAGGACGAGCGCGCGTCTAACTCCTTGGCGGGTGCCGGGCCGCAGCAAGCTGGGGCTGCGCCCATTCTTGTCTGGCTGAACACGGGAATGTTGTCCAGCGTATGGAACTGCTCCCAAGCCAGGCCTTGCGGATCTGTGAGCCAGTACTTGTTGCTGCGGGCATAACAGCAGGTGGTTTCGCCTTCATCTTGTCGCGCGATGCGAGCGTGAGCGCTCTGTCGCTTCAGTACGAGCAGTTCATCGGCCGAATCAACCTGGATGCCCAAATGGTCCACGCCCAACCGATTACCACGGGTGGAAATCGCGAAGTTGACTGGCGGGTCTTCAAGCATCCATTTGGCGTAGTCAGCTTCGGTTCGGGCCGGTTGCTGATTGAACAAGGCCGAGTAAAAGGTCACATTTTTGGCCAGGTCTTCGACATGCATGTGGACGTGAAAGCGTTTCATCGCGGCTCCTTGTTGTGAATGTGAAAGACGTGCGTTGGCCTAGCAGCTGGTACAGGCGTCCGGGGTGGTGACCACGCAGGCTTCGCCCTGGCAGCAGTGCTCGGTCAGGTAGGCGAGCAAGGCATTCATCTGCTCAAAGTTGGCGCGGTAAATCAGGTTGCGGCCGCGTTGCTCGCTGCTGGCCAGGCCTGAATAGGTCAACTCCTTCAAATGAAAGGAGAGCGCGCTGGGCGCCACCTCGAGCTGTTCGGCGATGGCTCCCGGCGTCAGCCCGTCCGGCCCCGCCACCACCAGCGCACGGAAAGTACGCAGACGCTGCGCTTGCGCCAGCGCGGCCAGGGCCTTGAGGGCCGATGCTTCGTCTAGGCCGGGAAGAGTTTTTGATTTCATAATTCAAATATAATTGAATTATCGAATCAAAACAACCCTTTCCTGTTTGACTGACAGGCGGGGCCTACACAAGGAGTACAGCCACATGTCCAAGATCACGATTTATCACAACCCCCGTTGCGGCACCTCGCGCAACACGCTGGCCCTGATCCGCAACAGCGGCGCCGAGCCCGAGGTCATCGAATACCTGCTGACGCCGCCGACCCGGGAAACACTGCAGGCGCTGATCGCCCAGATGGGTATCCCGGTGCGCGAGCTGATGCGCAGCAAGGAAAAGCTCTACCCGGAGCTGCAGCTGGACCAGCCCGCGCTCAGCGACGACGCCTTGCTGGACGCCATGCTGGCCCATCCGATTCTGATCAACCGGCCGATTGTCGTGACGCCACTGGGCACGCGCTTGTGCCGTCCTTCCGAGTTGGTGCTGGACATTCTGCCCAGTCCGCAGCAGGGTGCTTTCACCAAGGAAGACGGCGAGCAGGTGATCAACGACAAGGGCGAACGTGTTGCTGGGCGCTGATCTTCCTAGTCTTGATTCGGCGCTGTTGGTGCCACCGTCGGCCAGCGCCCTTCAGGCCGACCGGCCCTCGGCACATGCGCCGCGCATCTTGTTGTTGTACGGCTCGGTGCGTGAGCGCTCCTACAGCCGCTTGCTCAGCGAAGAGGCCGCGCGTCTGCTGCGGGCCATGGGCGCCGAGACCCGTACTTTTGACCCGAGCGGCCTGCCGCAGCCCGACGACGCGCCCGACAGCCATCCCAAGGTGCAGGAGTTGCGGCAACTGGCGCAGTGGGCCGAAGGCATGGTCTGGACCTCGCCCGAGCGCCACGGGTCCATGACCGGCATCATGAAGTCGCAAATCGACTGGATCCCGCTGGCCGACGGCGCCGTGCGGCCGACCCAGGGCAAAACGCTGGCGCTGATGCAGGTCAGCGGCGGCTCGCAGTCTTTCAATGCCCTCAACCAGCTGCGCGTGTTGGGCCGCTGGATGCGCATGTTGACCATTCCCAACCAGTCGTCCGTTGCCAAAGCCTTTCTGGAGTTCGACGAGGCCGGGCGCATGAAGGCCTCAAGTTATTACGACCGCGTGGTGGACGTGATGGAAGAGCTGCTCAAGTTCACCTTGCTGACGCGGGACGTGTCGCCTTATCTGGTGGACAGGTACAGCGAGCGCAAGGAGAGTGCGCAGGCCTTGTCCCAACGGGTGAACCAGCGGTCCATCTGAGTTTTATCAGAAAAATAAGGCTCTAGCCCTTTGATGGTGGTCGCAATTAGCTATTGAATTTGTAGCATTTCGGGCGATGTCTGCGCCTATGCCGACTGAGGGCGCTTCCCTGCGCGGCCATGAAGCAGATCGTGATGCGTCTTGCGCGCGAGCAAGCGTATCTCGCTAATGGATGACGCCAGCCACGTCTGTCACCAGTTTTAAGGACGAGGCATTTATTTTTTGACCGGCTAGACTGGCCCATGCCGATCATCACCGTTACCAACGTCACCGGACCCACCTATGCGCTTGAGGCCACGGTTCCGCCCGCCGTCTCACCAACGATTTTCCGCAACCACATACGCTGGAATGTCGTGAACCCTGTGAATGGCTACATCGTTCAGCATATCCAGCGCAATGAAAAGTACTGGGTTCAGCGCCACCATCCGCGGCACCAGACCTACCAGGCGGTGTCGGTGGACGAGTACTGGGAGTGCTGGCGCGTCACGGTCGCTGCCGGCATCACGACGGTTGCCCCGATCCGGGATCTCATCAACGACAAATTCACCGTGCTCAAGGTCATGGATGCGCCCGGTGCGGACGGGGTCATGGGCCACTTTCCGGACAAGGCCGGCACGCGGGGGCGCTGGAAGCTGCGCGGCCTGGTCTATTTTGTGGCCGACCCGGGCCTTGCCATTGCCGACTGGCCGCAAGGCGGCGCACCCAGTGCGGGGATTCTTCACAGCCGGGTACGCCCGCCCATTCAGGGAAACGGCTTCGCTCGGAATCGCCAGGGCCGCCTGGGCACCGTGTTGCTGCGCCGGGAGTTTGCGGGCAACTGGGACTGGACCGCCGAAAACCCGCCAGGCCCGCCCGGCCCGGTCAACCCGATGGATGGGGCGGGTGCCCCGCCCGTTGTGACGTACAGGCCTCCAGTTGTCAGTGCCAGGAATTTCCCGACATTTGCAGGTTTTCGGAGTCGCAATATCCGGACTGACCGGGAGGCCGCGGGTGGATGGCTGCCCATCGCACGTCGGCCGCCGCACGGCTAGGCTTGCCCTTTGACGGGGAATCAGGCCTTCAGCCCTTTTGTGATGGTCATGGATAGCTATTGAATTTATAGCGAGCAGGCGCTTGCGACAGCATTGGCCTGGCCTCATCTGCAAAAAGAACTGCAGCGCATGAAGCCAGCAGGCTTATTCCGCCGTCTCGCCGGAATCCTTGATGACCTGGGTCCAGCGCTCCATTTCTGCTTGAACAAATGCCTTGTGGCCGGCTGGGGCGAGTCTCGCGTCCGTGACAATCCGCAAGCCGAGGGCTTCCTGGCGTTTGATCAGGTCTGGGTCCTTCAAGGCCGCTTTGAGTGCCGCATTCAAGCGCGCCAACACCTCGGGCGGCGTGCCACGTGGCGCGTAAAGCCCGTGCCACACCGTCACATTGAAGCCCGGCAGGCCCGCCTCGGCCAGTGTCGGTGTCTGGGCCAGCGCCGGCAAGGCAAGGCGGTCCGTGCTGCTGACGCCATACACCTTGACCTTTTTGCCTTCGATCTGCGGCACGGCGTTGGTCGCCTGTTCACACATCAGGTCCACCTGAGCGCCTATCAGGTCCGTCATGGCCGGGGCGGTCCCCTTGTAGGGCACCGTGGTCATTTTGGACTTCAGCGCGTTTTGCAGCATCAGCCCGCAAAGGTGGGAGGCCGAGCCTACGCCGGCATTGGCGAGGTTCACACGCCCATCAGCATCTGCAATCCACTTCCGCAGCTCACTCAGATTGCTGGCGGTCAGCGTCGTTCTGCCTATCAGCACGGACGGCGCTTCGTTGATCAGGCCCAGATACTCGAAGTCGCTCAGCGTGTTGTAGGGCAATTTTTTATAAAGGGCCGGCGCGGTGGCCAGACCAATGTGGTGAACCAGCAGCGTGTAGCCGTCGGGCTTGGCACGTGCGACGCGGGCTGCGCCAATGGTTCCGCCGGCGCCCGCGGTGTTGTCGACAATGACGGTTTGGCCCAGCGGTTTACGCAGGGCTTCCGCGAGATCGCGGGCGATTTTGTCGCTGGGGCCACCTGCCGCGAAGGGCACGACCAGGGTCACCGGTTTGTCGGGAAACTGGGCCCAGGCCGCATGGGTCCATGCGGCCAGGCCGGCCCCTGCGATCAGCAGATGTCGCTTGAGATTTTTCATGTTTTTGTCTCCTGTGTAGTTGTCGGAAGAATCAGGCCGAGAGCGCGCGCATCTGGGCGTAGAGGTCGGCTTTGCCTTCAAAACCTATGCCTGGCAGTTCTGGCAAGGTGACGTGGCCGTCGATGACCTTCACACCATCGGGGAAGCCGCCGTAAGGCTGAAACAGGTCGGGATAACTCTCGTTGCCACCGAGGCCCAGGCCGGCGGCGATGTTGAGGGACATCTGATGCCCGCCGTGCGGGATGCAGCGCGATGGCGACCAGCCAAATTGTTTGAGGACCTCCAGGGTGCGCAGATATTCGACCAGGCCGTAGGAAAGCGCGCAGTCGAACTGCAGCCAGTCGCGGTCGGGGCGCATGCCGCCATGACGCAGCAGGTTGCGTGCGTCCTGATGCGAGAACAGGTTCTCGCCGGTCGCCATAGGTCCGGGATAATATTCAGAGATCGCGGCCTGCAGCGAATAGTCGAGCGGGTCGCCGATCTCCTCGTACCAGAACAGCGGGTACTCGCGCAGCATCTTGGCATAAGCGATGCCGGTCTCCAGGTCGAAGCGGCCGTTCGCGTCCACCGCGAGTTGTGCTTCGGAGCCGATCTCTTTCAGCACCGCTTCGATGCGGCCTTTGTCCTCGGCGAGCGAGGCACCGCCGATTTTCATTTTCACGACGTTGTAGCCGCGATCCAGGTAGCTGCGCATTTCCGCGCAAAGTGCACTGTTGTCCTTACCGGGGTAGTAATAACCGCCGGCCGCATAAACGAAAACGCGCGGATTCGCCTCTCTGTCGTTGCGTTCGGCCAGCATGCGGAACAGCGGCTTGCCTTCGATCTTGGCGACCGCGTCCCAGATCGCCATGTCGATGGTGCCGACAGCGACGGAACGTTCGCCATGCCCACCCGGTTTTTCGTTGCTCATGACCGAGGCCCACACCTTGGCGGGATCGATGTTGGCGCCTGTTTCGTTGAGCAAACTCTCGGGTGCCGCCTGGAGGATGCGGTCGCGAAAGCGCTCACGGATCAGCCCTCCCTGTCCGTAACGGCCGTTGGAGTTGAAGCCGTAACCGACGATCGGTTTGCCGTCCCGAATCACGTCCGTGATCACGGCCACCAGGCTCAATGTCATCTTGCTGAAGTCGATGTAGGCGTTGCGGATGGGCGAACTGATGGGGACTGTTTTTTCTCTGATCTCGACGATTTTCATGTTTGCTTCCGTGAAGGGATGGACTCGGATCGTTATGATCGCCAAGACCGCTGCATTTGACCAATGCTGTTTTTTTTCTCTTCAATGCTTTCAAGGCACTGGGCATGAACGTCTCCTGGCTCGAAGATTTTTTGGTGCTGGCGACGACTGGCAATTTTTCCCGCGCCGCAGATGAGCGCCACATGACCCAACCGGCTTTCGGCCGTCGGGTGCGGGCGCTGGAGGAGTGGATAGGCACCGAGCTTTTTGACCGAAGTTCACAGCCCGTTCGCCTGACAGAGGCGGGGCAGTGGTTCCACGGCGTGGCGCATGATTTGCTGGCCCAGGTGGCCCGTGTACCGGGCGAGGCCCGGGCCGTGGCCGAGGCCAGTTCGAATTCGCTTCGTTTTGCGGCCACACATGCCTTGTCGTTTACCTTCATGCCGGGCTGGTTGCGCAGTTTCGAGGCGCACACCATGGCCGGCACCATCCAGCTGGAGTCCGATGTGTTGCTGCGCTGCGAGGCCTTGCTGGAGCAAAGCAAGGTGCAGTTTGTGGTGTGCCATGCGCATCCCCAAGCGGTCGGCCGGCTGCAGTCGGATGGTTATCCCTCGGTGAAGATAGGCGCGGATGTTCTCGTGCCAGTCACCGCCGTGGATTCCGCTGGCCATCCGGTGCACACGCTTCAGGCCGGCAAGGCGGCGGTCCCGCTTCTGAGTTACAGCGCCGAGTCGGGTCTTGGGCGCCTTTTGCGCGAAACACGGCTTGACGCCTTGGAGAACGTGTCAACACAGACCGTGTTCACCGCCCATCTGGCATCGGTGCTCAGGACCATGGTGCTGGACGGACGCGGCGTGGCCTGGTTGCCGCAGACCCTCATTCAGGACGACCTGGCCAGTCACCGTGTTGTCCAGGCAGGCGTGGGAGACTTGTGCATAGAACTCGAAATCAGGCTTTTCCGATCGCGCAATGCGATGGGGCGTGCAGCAGAGGCCTTGTGGGACGCCGTCGTGGGGGCTGGCGCCGCTGCCGCGTGATGGTGAGCCTAAGACCGAGGTTCAAGCAGTCAGCGGGCTGAGAGGGGCTTGCGCGCAGGTTTGGCCGCGTCCTTCCAGTGCCGCTCCCAGAGGGCATCGCCGCGTTCGAGGGCGGCGCCCATTTCTTTCTTGCGGCGCTGCGCCACCGCCGTGATCAGCGCATTGCAAACCGACAGCGCCGCCGTGTACGAATCGAAGGGTGACGCGCTGGAGGTGCGCACCAGCAGCAGGTGATTCGCCGAGGCGGCCGTGGCTGCGGTCGGCCCGTCGGTGATCACGACCACCTTCGCCCCCTTGTCGCGGAAATACTTGGCCGCACGTGTGATGGCCAGCGAGTGGCGCCTGAAGGTGGGGGTGAGCAACACGTCGTTTTCATCTATCCAGAGCAACTGGTCTTCGAGCTGCAGCGGGCTGGACGAGGTCATGAGCCGCACATCGGGCAGGCACAGGTTCAGGTGCAGCGCCAGGTGGCTGGCCATAGCGGCGCCGTGTCTTTGCCCGAGCACATGCACGCGCACCTTGCGCTGCGTGAGCAGCCGTACCGCGCCTTCGAAGGCCGCCACGTCCAGCGACGCGAAGGTGGCACTGAGGTTGTGCTGGTCGTGCAGCAGCGCGTTGGCCAGGCAGGAGCGGATGGAGCTGTCGTCGTTGATCACGGCGTCCGCGCGTGTGGCGGGCGAGGCCAGCAGGGCGGTCACCTCCAGGCGGGCTTCCATTTGCGCCTCGGCGTAACTGTTGTAGCCCAGCTTGGCGAGCAAGCGCACCACGGTGGACGCGCTGGTCTCCACTTGTTTGGCAAGGCTGGTGGCAGAGGCGAGCAGGCCCTGAGGGTGGTGTGCCTGTAGTTCCTCAATCAGGCGTTGCTCGCTCTTGGTGAGCTTCTTGCCGTAAGTCGAGATGCGTTGGTTCAGGTTCATGGTGGCAAGGCCTTCTGCACGCGGCGTCTGGTACAGCTCATTTATGACAGAAATATTGCATACATAATAATTTTTGCAATAATCCATGCATTATGCCGATCCGGCTTTGCAAGCTCTCTACGCACAAGGACCATCTCATGAGCCCCACCAACGCAGTTCCTACCCTCCGGCGACGTGAAATTCTCGGCGCCGGATTGACGGCCTTGTTGCCCTTGGGCGCGCATGCCCAGGCTTACCCTTCGCGGCCGATCACGCTGGTTGTGCCGTTTCCGGCCGGCGGCTCGGTGGACCTGATCGCGCGGCTCTATGCCGAACCGCTGTCCAAGGCGTTGGGTACGCCAGTGGTTATCGACAACCGCGGTGGCGCCGGAGGATCGATTGCCAGCGCGCAAGTCGCACGCGCCAAGCCGGACGGCTACACCCTGGTTGTGTCCTCGCAGAGTTCGCACCTGGCCAACCCGCTGACACAAGCCAACCCGGGCTACGATCCGATCAAGGATTTCCTCTCCATCAGCCAACTTTCCCGCTCCATCAACGTCTTGCTGGTGAACCCGGCGGTGCCCGCGAAAACCTTCAAGGAGTTTGTCGCGCTGGTGAAGGCGCGCCCCGGCGAACTCAACTTCTGCAGCGCGGGGCCAGGCAGCATGGGCCAGCTCAATGTCGAGTTGATGAAGTCGCTGCTGCAGCTCAATGCCACGCACGTGCCTTACCGTGGCGGTGGTCCGCTGGTCACCGCCTTGATCGCGAACGAGGTGCAGTTCGGCCTCGACAACCTCGCACCCTTCCTGCCGCACGTCCAGTCCGGCAAGCTGCGCGCGTTGGCCGTGGCTGCGCCTACCCGCGTTGCCGCGCTGCCCGATGTGCCGACCTTCGCGGAGCTGGGTTATCCGGTGCTCAACACCACCTCATGGATCGGCCTGGCCGCACCCGCCAAAACGCCGCCCGAGGTGATCGCCGCCCTGCACAAGGCGGTGCGTTCGGTGGCCGAGCAGCCGGTCATGGTGGAGGGGCTGCTGTCGCGCGGCTCACTGCCGCCCGAGGCGCAGTCGCCCGCTCAGTTCACTGCCATGATGGCGGAGCGGCTGGTGGTCTACGGCGAAATGGTCAAACGCGCCGGCATACGCGGCGAGTGAGTGAAGACATGACCCCAACATCGTTCGCCCCCGACACCGCGCCGCTCGAGGTGTTGCCACGTGACATCTCGGCTTACCGGCAAGGCAACACTGGCATAGCCTACGTGCACCGCTTCGAATCGGGTCGACCCGGGCCGCATGTGCTGGTCAATGCACTGACACATGGCAACGAGATTTGCGGCATGGTGGCGGCCACCCACCTGCTGGATACCGGTTTGCGCCCAAAGATAGGCACGTTGACCGTGAGTTTTGCGCATGTGGAGGCCTACAACGCCTTTGACATCAACCGGCCTTACGAGAACCGCCAGCTGGTGCACAACCTGAACCGCATCTGGTCGAAAGAAATGCTGGACGGTCCTGAGCAAAGCCCCGAGCTGCGCCGCGCGCGCGAGTTGCGGCCGGTGCTGGACGCCGCCGACTACGTGCTGGACATTCATTCCACGCGTGCGCCGGTACAGCCTTTCTGGGTCTATCCCGAGTTCGATCGCAATGGCCGCCTGGCGCAGGCGGTCGGCAACCCGCTGGTGCACCTGGTCATGCCCGTAGGCTGTGCACCCGGCACGGGTGTCAACGGCTACGGCCGCCACGGCGAGGCGGGCGATGAGGGTGGCGCGCTGGTGGTGGAGTGCGGCCAACATTTCAGCCAGTCGGCTGCCGACCTGGCCACAGACGTGTCGCTGCGTTTTCTGGCGCACCTGGGGCTCATCGATCCAGCGCCAGATGCCGTGGCGCCCGAAGCCGCGCGCCGCTTCCGGCTGCTGGAGGTCCACATGGTGACATCCGAGAGTTTCGCGTTCACAAGGCCCGTGATCGGCTTCGAGACCTTCAACAAGGGCGAACTGATTGCGGTCGACGCGGGCAAAGAAATCCGCTCACCCTGCGACAACTGCACGATTTTCATGCCTACCCGTGAACCGGTGGTCGGGCGAGAAGGCGTGTACCTGACCGTGCAAATCTGAGCCACTGCAATCCGAGTTCGACACAGGCCCGGCGTGTTGCCTAGGCTAAGGCCAGGCGGGTGCACTGCTTCCAGGTGGCATAGAGGGGTGCACCCACTTGGCAGGCGTGCGCGCTAGTTGCGCACTGTGGCGCACTGCGCACAACGCACCAAATCCGGAGGGGGAGACTTCAAGATAGGGGGCCATAGGGGGTCTTACCGCGGCCAAGCCGCCGGGCACACGCCCGAGATTGCGGAGCCATTGCCCTGTTTGCGCCAACGATACCTGCACATGCCAACTGCCGCCTTCACGTTGCTGGCGCCACAGCGCCGCCGCAGCACCAAACGCAATCAGATAGCCCGTCGCCTCATCCAGAATCTGCATGGGTAGAGGTCGTGGAAGGCCATCTCCGGTCGCCTGTCCTTCGGCATGGTTGAAACCCATGGCCGTTTGCACCAGTGAGTCAAAACCACGCCGGTCCGCCCACGGGCCTTGTGTGCCATAAGCTGAGAGCGAAACATAGACGATGCCTGGGCGCAATCGCGCCATGTCTTCGATGCCGTAGCCCAGGGCCTTTAGTCCTCCGGGTCGATAACCTTGCACAAAGACATGCGTATCGCCAAGTAGCCGCTCTAAAGCTGCGCGGCCCTGGGCCGTGCGCAAGTCCGCATGGGCGGATAGTTTTCCGCGGCTGGTGTCCGCGATGGCATCAATGTTGGGCAAGTTCGGTGAGTTGATCAGCATCACATCGGCGCCATAAGCCGCCAGTGCGCGACCACCGACAGGTCCAGCAAGAATGCGCGTCAAGTCGAGAACGCGCACGCCGCTCAGTGGCAACGCGTCATCGCGCAGCGGCGGCAACGTGAGAGGTGCTGCATCCTGGGGGGCGCCGATGCGCTCGATGGTAAAAAGCGGTTGGGTGCGCAAGGCCAGTCCCTGCGGGGTGGCATCCCACGCATCAAAACTGCGCAAAGCGGTCACCACCAGATGTTGTTTCGCTGCGGCTTCCTCAAAGTCGCGCGCACGCCAGCTAAGCAAGGCCTTTTCGGCGTCTTGGCGTTGTGCGGTCGCCGGATTCAGTCCCAGCAAAAGCAGGGCGCCCTCGCGATGGTGCGCAAAGTTGGTGTGGATCCGAACATAGCCATCGGCGCAGCGGTACAGGCCAGAAAATGCGTCCCAGGCTTCCGGCGTCTGGCCGTCAAGGCTGAACCAGCCTGTGCACTCGATGGCCGCATGAGCCATCTCGACAGCCACGCGCTGACGGGCGGAGCCACGCTGGTGGCCGACCTCACACGCGGCCAGAGCCGCCGCGGCAATGGTGCTTTGTGCCGCAGCGCCCACGCGAAAGGAGGAGGGGAACACGGGGTCTGCGCCAGAAAGCGCAGCGAAAGCCAGGGCTTCGGGCGGCAATTGGGCGGCTCGCCACAAGTCCTCTAGGATGTTGTGTGGAGTCATGCGGCTAGCTTATCAAAATCTGTTTTGCCTTCAACCATGACGAGGCGCTTGCCGACAGCGGGCGCCTGCGTCAGGCCGGAAGCACGCAGACTTTCGGCCATCGTTCCTTGAACCGTTTCACCGACATTCGCTGGCGGTAGGTTTCAACACTTGCACGGAGCGGATTGTGTCGCACCTGGAGATTGAATAAATCGTCGAGTCCGTGCGGTGCCACGACGCTTATCGAGTCGTCAGGGTTCAGCATGACCCCCACACAAGTCGCGTACTCCGGCCAGGTTGCAACACCTTCTTCCAGCGACTGGAGTGGCTTGACGACCTGGCCCAGATGCGTCGCTAACCATTGATGCACCAAAGCCTGATTGGTGACCTCCCAGCGAATCTCCGGCAGACACAGGGCAAGCGTTCTTTCAAGAGCCCTGTCGTTCTTGATGTTCACCGCCGATGCGTCGAAGTACACCACGTCCATGTCCTCAAGTGGCGAGGGTTCCTCAAACGCATGCAGGGTGTCCCACACCAGGGTCCGGACGGCCCCGGCGCCTATGCACCATGCATCGAGCTTGAGTTCGCGGACCGCCGACAGTGCGTCCATCAAGCGGACCGATTCACGCACCATCGCAACGAGACGTTGGCTGAGTTCGGGCTGGGTTTCACGCATGCAGGTGGTTGAAATGGAATGTGTCGTTGACGGATCACTGTAGGGCGGCCGCAGCCCGCAGACCGTCAATGTTCGGTGCCCGCATATATCCACATCGACTCAGTGTGGCCCGCTCGCTCGAAGCCGAGTTGCTTGTAGAACTCCACCGCACGCCCGTCGGCGGTCAGCATCAGTTGATGAAAGCTCCCGTACTTCTTCAGGAAGGTTTGCATCATTTTTCTTCCAATGCCATGTCCGTGAAGGCGAGGGAGGACCAGCATGTGGGGAAAGTAGACGACGAGGTGCCCATCGGAAATGGCGGTGCCCAGCCCGACAAGCTCTCCCGAGACACGCGCCGTGACGAGGGCATGCGAACCTCTCAAGGCCGCCAGAAGCTGAGCGGGCTTTTCAGCGGATGACCACGCATTGGCTCGATAAAGCTTCAGCACCTCTTCTTCACCGATCGTGTCATTCAGGGTAATGTCTACATCCACAGTTGTCTCCTTTGCGCGCAGCCCTCGAGTTTGTCGCGGGCGATGAATTTGAAATCAATCATATCGTCAGCAGTTCCAACTGCTTGCGCAGCCAACTTGTCGGCATCGTTCGTGATCCCCAAACAGGGATATACGATTTTCTTAGGCCATTTAGGTCGCCAGCCCAATAATGGCGGGCGCAAGAAGCTATCTATTTAGTAGCGAGAGAATGCCCGCAACCGGCTGTCATCAAACTGCCATGAAACCGACATGAACACGTCACCCCCGGCTTTCAGAATCACGCCATCAATCAAAAACACGATGGAGAGTGATTCATGGGTCAAGGGTTCGGCAAGGCTTACGAGCCGGAAAACGGCGTCAACACGGCGCCCAATCCGTCTATTCACGAGATAGACGGCGAGCGCCGCCATGTGCTGCGCTGTACGACGGCCGCGGTGGCCTTGCTGATGGGCTCACACACCTTGAGCGCCAGCGCAGCCAGCGCCGCCAAAGGCCGGCCACTGGGTTTCAGCAGCGTGCCGGTGTCTGTTGCCGATACGCTGGTGGTCCCGCCTGAATACGAGGCCCAGGTCTTGTACCGCTGGGGCGATGCCACCGGGATTGCCGGCGCGGCGACACCGGCCTTCAGCGCCGATGCGTCGAACAACTGGCAGGAGCAAGTGCTGCAGGCCGGCATGCACCACGACGGCATGGAATATTTCCCGCTCGACAAGAACCCGCGCCACGGCCTGCTGGCCATCAACCACGAATACACCGACGACGGGCTGCTGCACAGCGACGGCATGAAAACCTGGACGCCGGAAAAAGTCCACAAGTCGCAAGCCGCCCACGGCGTCAGCGTGGTGGAAGTGGTGGAACGCGGCGGTGTCTGGCGGGTGATGCCCAACTCGCGTTATGCGCGTCGTATCACGGCTGCCACACCGATGGCGTTCAGCGGCCCGGCGGCCGGCCATGCCTTGCTGAAAACGGCGGCTGACCCGAGTGGCATGCGGCCTCTGGGTACCCTGAACAATTGCGCGGCCGGCCAGACGCCCTGGGGCACGTTTTTGACCTGCGAGGAAAACTGGAACGGTTATTTCTCGGCGCAGGCCAAACCGGATCCGGACGAGTTGCGGTACGGCATGCGGCCTCAGGGTTTTGGTTACCGCTGGCATGAGTTTGATACGCGTTTCGACGCCGTGAAAACACCTAACGAGCCGCACCGTTTTGGCTGGGTGGTGGAGATTGATCCGCAGGACCCGACGCAGACCCCGATCAAACGCACGGCATTGGGGCGCCTAAAACACGAAGGCGCTACCAGCACCTTGACGCGTGACGGCCGCGCCGTGGTCTACATGGGCGACGACGAGCGTTTTGAATACATCTACAAGTTTGTCAGCCGTGACAAGGTCAAGCCCGGCGGCTACCGCGCCAACAAGGACTTGCTGGACCACGGCACCTTGTACGTGGCGCGTTTTGACCCACAGGGTTACGGCCGCTGGTTGCCGCTGGTGCATGGCGAAGAGGGCCTCACCGCCGCCAATGGCTTTGCCGGCCAGGCCGAGGTGCTGGTCAAGTGCCGCCAGGCAGCTGATGCCGTAGGCGCCACCAAGATGGACAGACCCGAGTGGGTGGCGGTGCATCCCAACACCGGCGAGGTGTTTGTGACCCTGACCAACAACAGTGCACGTGGCCAGAACGGCACCGGCCCGGACGCGGCCAATCCGCGTAACGACAACATCATGGGCCACATCATTCGCTGGCGCGAAGGCAAGGGTCAGGGCGTTGCAGGCGGCACACCCGATGGTGACGCCAGTGCGACCGAGTTCCGCTGGATGCACTTTGCGCTGGCCGGCGACCCCAACGCCGGCAAGGCCGAGTACCGCGGCACCATCAAGGGTGACATGTACTGGCAGCCCGGACGGCTTGCAGTTCGACGCCAGCGGCCTGCTCTGGATACAGACCGACGTGTCAACCTCGGTCATGCACAAGGGCGCCTATGCCAGCATGGGCAACAACATGATGTTGTGCGCCGACCCAAGCACCGGCGAGACCAAACGTTTCCTGACCGGGCCGGCCGGTTGCGAAATCACCGGCGTGACCTTCACACCGGACCGCCGCGCGGTGTTTATCAACATCCAGCACCCCGGAGAAACCGCCAGCGAACGCAGTGACCCGGCCCAGCCGAAAGCGGTGAGCCAGTGGCCCGACGGCCCGGCCGGCGGCCGGCCGCGTTCGGCCACCGTGGTCATCCGGCGCAAGGATGGCGGTGCGGTCGGCACCTAGTTTTTTTGAATGTTTAGCCCCTGTCCAGGGGCTTTTTTACAGCTTTTTCTGAATCTGGTTTTGTGAGAAGACAACAAGGAGTCACCATGAAAGAACTGCCCAATCCAACCTTTGCATTGTCGCCAGTCGCAATGCCACGGGGGGTCACTTCATCAAAGCGGTCATGCTGTCGGTCCAGCCGCTGTTCAAGGGTCTGTCCTGGGGAAAATCCAGGTCAGCTGGGCCAGGCACCAGGACGAGGTCCGGCAGGCGCAACGCCTGAGGTACCAGGTCTTCGCCACCGAAATGGGGGCCACGCTGCCCAACACGGTACCGGGTCATGACATCGACCTGTTTGATGACTATTGCGAACACCTCTTGGTGCGTGACGAAGCCAGCCAGGAGGTTATAGGCACTTACCGCGTGTTGACGCCGACCCAGGCGAAACGCGCCGGCAGCACCTACAGCGACACCGAGTTCGACCTGACGCGTCTGCGCTTTTTGCGTCCGCGCATGGTGGAGCTGGGCCGCAGCTGTGTCCATGCCGATCATCGCCACGGCGGTGTGATCCTGGCCTTGTGGGGCGCGCTGGCCGAGTTCATGACGCGTAACCAGCTCGACACCATGATTGGCTGCGCCAGCATCCCGATGCAACACACGGGTGCGTCCAGCGGCCAGGCGGCGGCCAGCATCTGGCGCCAGGTCCGGCAAACCCATCTGGCGCCGATTGACTTCCACGTGACGCCGCGCCTGCCGTTGCCGGTCGAGCAGCTCGATGACTCGCTGGACGTGGAGCCGCCGGCGCTGATCAAGGGTTACCTGCGCCTGGGCGCCAAGGTGCTGGGCGCGCCGGCCTGGGACCCGGATTTCAACTCCGCCGACCTGCCCATGATGATGCGTATTGCCGATTTGCCGTCGCGTTATCGCAAACACTTCGCGGGCAAGGGGGACTGATGCGTAGCTTTTTTGACAAACTCGGCCCGCTGAACCAGGGCTTCACGCCGGACGATGGCGATGAGGACGAAGACCTGGCGCTACGCAAGCGTTACCGCAGCATTTTTATCTCCGACCTGCACCTGGGCACACCGGGCTGCCAGGCCGCCGCGCTGCTGGACTTTCTGAAAGCCCATCCCAGCGATTACCTGTATCTGGTCGGCGACATCGTGGACGGCTGGCAGTTGCGGCGCAAATGGTACTGGCCGCAGTCGCACAACGATGTGGTGCAAAAGCTGCTGAGGCGCGCCCGCAAAGGCTGCCGCATTGTGTATGTGCCGGGCAACCATGATGAGTTTGCGCGTGAATTTATAGGCCACCAGTTCGGCGGCATCGAAGTGCTTGAAGACGCGGTGCACACCACGGCCGATGGCCGCAATTTGTGGGTGGTGCATGGCGACTATTTCGATGCGGTGGTGCAATGCGCCAAGTGGCTGGCTTATGTGGGTGACAACCTCTATGAGTTCACGCTCAAACTCAACCGTTACCTAAACAGCCTGCGCGCGCGCATGGGCCTGCCTTACTGGTCCTTGTCCGCCTACCTCAAGCAAAAAGTCAAAAGCGCGCTGAACTACGTGACGGATTTTGAAATCGCTGTCGCCAGCGAAGCCCGCCGCCGCGGCCACCAGGGCGTGGTCTGCGGCCACATCCACCGTGCCGAGATGCGTGACATCAACGGTACTTTGTATTGCAACGACGGCGACTGGGTCGAAAGCCGCACCGCGCTGGTCGAACACTTCGACGGCACGCTGGAGCTGCTGCACTGGGCGCCCACCCACGAAACCCAGGGCCGCGGCCATGTCGCCAGCACGGTGACCGCATGAAGCTCGCACTGATCACAGACGCCTGGCAGCCGCAGGTCAACGGCGTGGTGACCACCCTGGTGGAGCTGGTGCGTGAGCTGGAGCAACTCGGCCACCAGGTCGAAGTGATTCACCCCGGCCTGTTCAAGACCCGGCCTTGCCCGGGTTATGCCGGCATAGACCTGGCGATTCGCCCCAAGGTTTTGCTGGCCGAAAAGCTGGACAGCCTGCAGCCCGACGCGATTCATGTGGCCACCGAAGGCCCGCTGGGCTGGGCCGCCCGCAGCTACTGCCGCCGGCGGGGTTTGCGTTTCACCACCGCGTTCCACACCAAGTTTCCGGAAATCCTGAACGCCGCCTTGAAAATCCCGCTCTCCTGGGGTTACGCCTTGTTTCGTCACTTTCACAAAGCCTCGTCGGGCGTGATGGTGCCTACCCACGGGGTGTTAAGCATGTTGCAGCAGCGGGGTTTTCGCCATCTGTGCAGTTGGACACATGGCGTGGACACGCGGCTGTTTGCGTATGAGCCAGAGCCGGGACTTTACCCGCCAGCCGGGCCCCTGGTTCGACCGGTGTCTCTGTTTGTGGGCCGGGTGTCGTATGAAAAAAACATTGAAGCTTTTTTGCAGCTGGAGCTGCCGGGCAGCAAGGTGGTTTGTGGTGTCGGGCCGCTGGAAACCTCGTTGAAAGCGCGTTACCCGCAGGTGCACTGGCTCGGGGTCTTGCCCCGGGACGAGTTGGCCCGGGTCTACGCGGCGGCCGATGTGTTTGTTTTTCCCAGCCGATCCGAAACCTTTGGCCTGGTGATGCTGGAAGCCATGGCCAGTGGCACGCCGGTCGCGGCTTTTCCAGTGGACGGCCCGCTGGAGGTGCTGGGCACGCCCGATGGCCGTGTCCACGGCGGGGTCATGCATGCCGATTTGAAGCAGGCCTTCGAAGGCGCCCTGGCGGTTCCGCGACATGAGGCGCGCGCCCGTGCGCTGGATTTCAGCTGGGCGCATGCGGCGCGACTGTTTGAGGGCTATCTGGTGCCCAGCCAGCCGCAACGGGATGACAAACCTGTGACGGTGGAGGCCCTTTGAGCAAAAGGGCCTTGTCGCACAATTGTCATATTGTTGTCATCTAAGGACGCAACACTAGCAACAAGTCAATTGGATTACAAAAAGATCACAGGTCCGCATGTCCCCATCTTCCGCGCCTCCATCGCCTGTTGTTCCCGCTACCGTCCAGTTTCTGGACCGCGACCACAGCATTCTTGCCTTCAACGAGCGGGTGCTGGACTGGGCTAAGCGGGCGGACGTGCCGCTGCTGGAGCGTTTGCGCTTTTTGTGTATTGTTTCCTCCAATCTGGACGAGTTTTTTGAGGTCCGTGCCGCGCTGCATTTGACGGCGGCCCAGGCCAAGGAGCAAAAAGGCCTGTACACCACGGCAACTTTCCGGGCGCTGGCGGCCGCCGCCCACGACATGGTGGCGCGCCAATATGCCTTGTACAACGACGAGTTGATGCCGCTGTTTGAGCAGCAGGGCATCAAATTGGTGTCGCACGGGGACCGCAACGCGACGCAAAGGCAGTGGGTCCAGGCCTACTTCGAGCGTGAGGTCAGGCCGCTCTTGATTCCGGTCGGGCTGGATCCGTCGCACCCGTTTCCGCAGGTGGCCAACAAGTCGCTCAACTTTATTGTCCGCCTGGGTGGGAGTGATGCTTTTGGCCGCGAAAACGACATCGCCATCGTCAAGGTGCCGCGCGTCTTGCCGCGGCTGATACGCATGCCGGACAAGGTCTCCGGGAAGTTCACCTGTTTTGTGTCCCTGTCCAGCGTGATCCGCGCCCATCTGAGCGAGCTGTTTCCCGGGCGTGAGGTCGGGCAGTTCTCGCAGTTTCGCGTGACGCGGCATTCCGATCTGGCCGTCGACGAAGACGATGTCAAAAACCTGCGCACGGCCTTGCGCCTGGGCCTGGAGCAGCGGCATTACGGACAGGCGGTGCGGCTGGAGGTGTCGGCCGGCTGCTCGAAATATTTGTCCGATTTTTTGCTGGGCCAGTTCAACCTGCCGGAAGCGTCGCTCTACCGTGTGCATGGTCCGGTCAACCTGGTGCGCCTGACGCAACTGGTGGACTTGATCAACGACCCGCGTCTGCTGTTTCCTGCCCACAAGGCTTGTTATCCGACACAACTGGTGCCCGGCGAGTCGTTTTTTGAACGCCTCAAGCGTGGCGACGTGTCCATTCACCAGCCGTTTGAGAGTTTTGACGGTGTGCTCGACTTCCTGCGGGAAGCGGTGAACGACCCGCAGGTGCTGGCCATCAAGCAAACCATTTACCGCACCGGCACCGATTCCGAACTAATGGTCTTGCTGCGTGAAGCGGTGCGGCGCGGCAAGGAAGTCATGGTGGTGCTGGAGTTGAAAGCCCGCTTTGACGAGGAAGCCAATATCAACTGGGCCGAGATGCTGGAGTCCATCGGTGCGCAGGTGGTGTACGGCGTGGTGGGCCTCAAGACCCACGCCAAAATGCTGGTGGTGACGCGGCGTGAAGGCCAGCACCTCAAGCGTTATGCCCACCTGTCTACCGGCAACTACAACCCCAAGACGGCCCGCTTGTACACCGACATCAGCTACCTCAGCGCCGACCCGGCCTTGACCGCCGACATCGACAATGTGTTTGTGCACCTGGCCAGCCAGAGCAAACTGCCCAAGTTGAATCGCCTGTGGCTGGCGCCGTTTCAGCTGCAGAAAAAGCTGATCGAAAAAATCGATGCCTTAGGCGAGGCGGCCGCGCTTGGCAAGGAGTCCCGCATCGTCGCCAAAATGAATGCGCTGACCGACGAAGACCTGATGCTGGCCCTGGTCAAGGCCGGGCAGCGCGGTGTGAAGATTGACCTGGTGGTGCGCGGCGCCTGCATGTTGCCGGCCCAGGTGCCGGGGGTGACCGACAACATCCGGGTGCGCTCCATCATCGGCCGTTTTCTGGAACACTCGCGCGTTTTTTACTTCCGCTGCGAGGACGAAGAAACGCTGTATTTGTCCAGCGCCGACTGGATGAACCGCAACATGCTCAGGCGGGTCGAGCTGGCCTGGTCGGTGACCGATCCGCAGATTCGCCAGCGCATCATCGACGAGTGCCTGGTGGCCTACCTGCATGACGACCTGGATGCCTGGGACCTGCAGCCCGACGGCACTTACCTGCGTGTTCATGCCTTGATACCAGGCGAGCCACACGGCGCCCAGGCTGCGCTGATGGCGCGTTATTCGAACGGCAACGCCGGGACGGAGCGTTCGTGATGGACCTGATCCTGTGGCGTCACGCAGAGGCTGAAGACTGGCCGCCGGGTGAGGATCTTGGCCGCAGCGATCTGGAACGCTCCCTGACGCCACGCGGCGAAAAGCAGGCGGCCCGCATGGCCGGCTGGCTGGACCGGCAACTGCCGGAGCGTGCCCGTATCCTGGTGAGCCCGGCGCGCCGCTGTGAACAAACCGCGCTGGCGCTGGGGCGCAAATACAAAATCCGCGCGGAACTCGGCCCCGATGCACCGCCGGCGCAATTGCTGGAGCTGGTGCAATGGCCGCTCAACAAGCTGCCCATCCTGGTCATTGGTCACCAGCCCACGCTGGGACAGACGATTGCCCAGTTGCTGGGCTTGAAAGACAGCGATTGCCCGGTGAAAAAGGGCGCGCTCTGGTGGCTGCGTCACCGGGAACGCGAAGATGGTACGCAGACCGTGGTGGTGACGGTACAGTCGCCTGAACTCCTCTGAATCGCCGCAAGCTGGGTGAGTTGGGGTCCTGCTACCCAGCCCCCGGGTGGTGCTCACATCGCTCTGGCCCACCAAGGCCTTGACCGTTCGAATGTCGACGCCCGACTGGAACAGGTGGGCGCAAAACATGGTGGCGCAGCGTGTGAAACGATACATTTTTTACCGAGTCTGTCAGCCAAAGTGCCTGCTTCAGGCTCCGCTGCAAGCGCTTTTCAAACAAGTCTGCACCCCCCGGCGTATTTTGGCCTGCATGAATTTACAGAATCTTGCGCGGGACCCCAATAGACAAGCCAACAGCAGGGTGTTTTAGTGTCCAAGTGAAACCGAGGTCACCGATAGATGCCGCAGGTTTTTCGGCGACCCTGGCCTCAGGCCTGACGTCGAAGCCGCAATGAGGCTAGTTTGCTTGTCATCTGGCGCACCTGTGCCGAAGGAGAGAATCAAGTGAATCCAAACACCACGCTGCCCCTCAGTCAACGTATTGTTCAGGTCTGCCTGTTTCTGGTGGCGGCCATCGCCATCTCCGGTGGCGCGCTGCAGATGTACCTGGGCCAACCCGACACCACGCCGCGGCTGGACAACGTCCACCGATTCATGGCGGGTGTCTACTTCTCCACCGGCGTCATCAACTTTTGGGCTGCGGTGACTATTCGCCGTCAGGGAACCCTTGTTTTCCTGCTCGCATTGGGTGTGTTGCTTGCCGGCATTGGACGGCTCGTGTCCATCGGTCAGGTGGGCCTGCCGGAACCTGCGGCTGTCTGGCTCGGCTACCTCATTCCTGAGTTGTTGTTGCCCGTGATCATCACCGTTGCCCAGCTCGCCACCCGTCGCCATGTATTGCAAGCTGCCCATTCGGCCTGAGCCTCCAGTCCAGCGGACGCTGCGCAGTAAAGCCGCGTTATGAAGCTTGAGGGCTCGCTCAGCTTCCAGGTCATTCCTCTTTGCCCACGCACCCCAAGGAGCTTTTGATGAAACTTTTGTCCTCAAGTCTGTTTTTTGTTGCCGCAACCCTTGCCGGCTGTGCCTCCAACCAGGTCGCTCAGACCAATGTGCAAGGCGCACGCACAGAGAACTGCAAGGCAACGTCCGATGCGGAAATTGCGTCACTGTTCGATCGCTGGAATCAGTCCTTGCAAACCGGGGACCCGCACAAGGTGGTCGCCAACTACGCGGAGCGGTCCATCCTCTTGCCCACGGTTTCAAACAAGCCGCGTCTCACACCAGAGGAAAAAAGAGGATTACTTCAAGTCCTTTCTGGAAAGCCGCCCCTCGGGCAAGATTGACTTGCGAACCATTGAGCTTGGGTGCAACACCGCGGTGGATGCGGGTCTTTATACATTCACGTTTGCCAAGAGCGGGACAAGGGTCAGCGGACGCTACACCTACACCTATCGCTGGACTGGTTCGGCGTGGCTCATCACAAGCCACCATTCCTCAGTCATGCCTGAGAAGTCGTAGCGCCGGAGCCGTCTCGCGGTGTGGCCCTAAACCGTTGACGGCCGGCCAGTCTTGATGGCCGGGACCTCGGCCAGCGCCACCAGAAACGCGACATCATTCATGGCCGCCAGAGCCTTGATGCCGGCCCGGAGCAACTCGCTTTTCTTGACCGGACGGGCCAGCGCTGTCCCACGCTGCTTGAGTTCGTCCAGCACCCCATATTCGGTCTTGGGAATGGTGAAGCTGTCGCGCACCAGCTTGGGCTTTTTGGCTTTGACGGGTTTTGCCGGCTTGGGTGCGGGGGCCGGTTTGGCGGCTGGTTTTTGGCCGCAAGCGGCTTGGGGGCCGGGCGGGTGACCGCTTGCTTGCGTCCAATTTTCCTGGAAGCTGTGCCTGCTTTTTTCAGCGGTGTCGCGGTTTTTTTTGCAGTTGCCATGAGTCTTGCCTTTGGGTGTAAACGGTTTATACAGTTTATGCCTTTGAGGACAGACCCGTCAAATCACGCGTGCCGCGTGCGCCGCGTTTTTTCTAAATCCCGACCAGTTGCAGTGCCCAGGGTGTTTTCTGCCAGGCCAGCACTTCTTCACGCAGCAGGTAGGCCGATTGCGGGTAGGTGCCGGCCCAGCCGGTGCGGGACTTCAAGACAAAACGCTGGCGGTCGAGGCCGCCTTCAAGCTGCAGGCCCTTGGTGTCGGGGTCACGGCGCGCATGGCAGAGGATCACGGCCAGCCGCAGGCACAGCAGTTGTTGCACAAACACTTCGTCGTTGAAGTCGGCTTCCAGCTTGCGCAGCTTGCCGCGGTGGCCCAGCACCAGCAGGCCCAGGCGGTGCAGCTCGGGCAGGGCAAAGCCCGGCGCGTCGGCATTGTCCAGGATGTAAGCGCCATGTTTGTGATAGTCGCTGTGTGAAATATGGCTACCAATTTCATGCAATTGGGCGGCCCAGTCGAGCTTGCGCTGAAAACGCGCCAGCTCGGCTGGCGGCAAGTTGCTGCCGGCCTGCTGGAACAGGGTTCTGGCGATTTTGCTCACGCGTTGCGCCTGCGCGGCATCCACGTCGAATTTTCGGGCCAGGCGCTGCACCGTGGTGGAGCGCAGGTCGGTCGTGTCCTGTTCTCGGTCCAGCAGGTCGTACAACACGCCGTGGCGCAAAGCCCCCTGGGCCACCTGCATGTGTTCGATGGCCAGGAGTTCAAACGTGGCCCGCAAGACGCTGACACCGCCGCCTATCACGGCGCGTCTGTCTTCCTTCATGCCGTCCAGCTTGAGGCGGTCTGCACTTTGGGCTTTGAGCAGGCGGTCCAGCAACCAGTCCAGTCCATCGCGTGTGACCAGGCCCGGCGGCCAGCCCGCGGCGCTCAGCACCTCGCTGACGGCGCCCACGGTGCCCGACGAGCCATAAGCCATGTCCCAGCGGCTGGGGCGGTACAGGCTGACGGCTTCGTCCAGCACCGCTTTGGCGGCGACCTCGGCGGCCTCGAAAGCCGACGCGCTGAACTGACCGTTGGGAAAATATTTCATGGACCAGGCCACGCTGCCAACCTGGTAAGACTCCATGGTCAGCGCATCCAGGCCTTTGCCCAGAATCATTTCGGTGGAGCGCCCGCCTATGTCGATGACCAGGCGTTGTTCGTCGGACTGCGGCAACATGTGGGCCACACCCTGGTAAATCAGGCGGGCTTCTTCGCGGCCGGAAATCACGTCGATGGGAAACCCCAGCACCTGGTGGGCGGGGATCAAAAACTCGTCGCGGTTGCGGGCTTCGCGCAGCGTCTGGGTGGCGACCGCGCGGATCTCGCGCTTTTTAAAGCCGGCCAGGCGTTCCCCGAAACGCGCCAGGCAGTCCCAGCCGCGCTGCATGGCCTCCGGCGTGAGATTGCCGTCGCCGTCCAGGCCGTTGCCCTGGCGCACGGTTTCCTTGAGGTATTCGGTGCGGAGTATCCGTCCGTGGTCGAGGCGGCCTATTTCGAGGCGAAAGCTGTTGGACCCGAGGTCCACCGCAGCGAGGCGGGTTCCGTTTTGCATGTGCGAGTGTCTGTGTGGGGGCCCAGCATAGCACTCGCGTGGCACCCGCATTCTGGCTTTACCCGATCAAGCGGCCGTCCACTGTCAGCATGCTTTGCGTGACGTAGGTGCTGCTTCGGCGTTGCGGGTTGAACTGGACCCGGAAACCACCCACATCGAGGTTGTTGCGGCGCTGAAAAGCCGCCAGCACGTTTTGCCGCGTCAAGACGCCGTCGATGTCGGCCAGCACGTCGTGGGTGTAGCGGGCGGCGATGTAACCCGCCAGGCTCAGGGAGGTGGGCGGCTCGTCAAACAGACGGGCCAGGGTTTCGCGGTAAGCCCGCACCACCGGCAGGCTGGCGTTGACCATGGGCACCGGCTGGGTGGCGATGACCGGCGTGTTGCGGGCGGCACCCATTTGCTGCATGGTCTGCAGGTTGACGTCGGCCAAGGCCACGATGTAACGCTGGCGCGCCTGTTTTTCCAGCCCCTGCGTGAATTCGGCCAGTTCCGGTGTGCCGCCTATAAACAGCAACACGGCCGGCGTGCGGGGCGTCAATTGTTGTCCCAGGGCCCGGAGGTTGTCGGCGCCGCGAAACGCCTGCAGGCTGAGTTTCATGCCGCTGGCAATACGCTCGACCTCGCCGTGATACGCCGTGTACGCCTGGGGCGAGGCATAAACTGCGCCCAGCTCCTGCAAACCCATCACCGACAGCGTTTTCAGGGCATGGGCAATTTCGCTCCTGGCGCGCCGCAAAAATCGGAAAGGTCTGCTGATCGACGTCCAGGCTGGCGTTTTGCAGCCAGGGCGCCGCATGGGCCAGGCCCAGGCCGTCCTGCTTGAGTTGCGCCACAACCTGGCTGGCCATCTGGTCGCCCACGCTGCCGGACAACACCACACAGGCGCTGTTGTCCCGGATGCGGGCGAGGGCGTTGCGCAGGCTGGCCGCTGTGCCGTCGGTTTCCAGCGCCAGATGCTGGACCTGGCGGCCGCGTATGCCGCCGCGTGAGTTGATGTCCTGCCAGGCCGCGCGCGAACCGATCAGGAAGTCTTTGGACACGTCTTGTTGCGCCAGCGAATAGTCCACCACCTGGGCCACGACCAGGCTGCGTGCTGTGTTGGCGGCCTTGCCGGGCTGGGCCCAGGCGGGCAGGGCTGCGCCGGCGGCCAGCCCTGCTGCGCCTTGCAAGGCCTGGCGGCGGCTGATGGTGGGGGTCTGAAAAGGCATGGGGATTCTCCCGTGGCAGCGCCACGACGATGTTGTTTGCTATGAATGTGATAGCTGGCTGTGCCCGTTGTATATGGGCTGTAGCCTTAAAAGGCTTAAGACTCTTGCAACAGGGCCGGCACAAACGCCGGCCCGTCGCGCTTTACTTCTTTTTCGGCGGCAACATCACGCGGTCCACGCTGTGGATCACGCCGTTGGTGGCGGCCAGGTCGGCGGTTTGCACCATGGCTTCTTCCACTGTCACGAATTCGCCGGCTTTGCCCAGTGCCAGGCTGGCGCCGTTCAGGGTTTTGACGGCGCTGGTTTTGACATCGGCGGCCACCAGTTTGACGGGCAGCATGTGGTAAGTCAGCACCTCTTTGAGCAGCACCGGGTCTTTGGCCAGCGCATCCATGGTTTTTTGCGGCACGGCCTTGAAGGCCTCGTTGGTAGGCGCAAACACGGTGAACGGACCGCTGCCCTGGAGGCTAGGGGCCAGGCCGGCTTTCACGACCAGGCCGTTGAAGGTGCTCAGCGAGGGCGTGGCCGTCAGGGTGTCGGCGACCGACACGGGCGCGGGAACCGAGGCACAGGCGGACACAAGGGCGGCGACAGCCGCGACAAACAATACACGACGTTGAAACATGAGGGTGACTCCTAGTTAAGAAACAGCCCGAGAATAGGGAGTCTTCGTGACAAAACCGTGACGCTCGCAACCCCTGGCGCGCCGGCCGGCGCGTTCAAATGGGGTGGAGACGCAGGAAAATCGGCACTGTCATACCGTTGTCACACAAGCTTCCTACAGTTCTTACATCTTTCATTAACTCAAGAGGTGTACGAATGAAGCTGATTTTCAAAGCAACGATGGCTGGTGTGGTGGCCTTGACGGCCCTGTCTTTCAGCGTGGCGGCCAGCGCCCAGGATGTGACCGGCGCCGGCGCTTCCTTTCCTGCACCGATTTACGCCAAGTGGGCCGATGCCTACAACAAGGCCACTGGTGCGCGCATCAACTACCAATCAGTCGGCTCCGGCGCCGGCATTCGCCAGATTCGCGGCAAGACCGTTGATTTCGGCGCTTCCGATGCGCCGCTGACCGACGCCGAACTGGCCAAGGACGGCTTGTTGCAGTTTCCCACCGTGATCGGTGGCGTCGTGCCCGTGGTCAACATCAAGGGCATCGCTGCCGGCCAGATCAAATTGACCGGCGCCGTGCTGGGCGATATCTACCTGGGCAAGATCACCAAGTGGAATGACGCAGCCGTGACCGCCCTGAACCCGGGTGTGCCGCTGCCGGATGCCGCGATTGCCGTGGTGCGCCGCGCCGATGGTTCCGGCACCAGCTTCATCTTCACCAACTACCTGTCCAAGGTGAACCCCGAGTGGAAAGCCAAGGTCGGCGAAGGCACGGCCGTGAACTGGCCGACCGGTGCCGGTGGCAAGGGCAACGAGGGCGTCTCGGCTTTTGTGCAGCGCCTGCCCAACTCCATCGGTTATGTGGAGTACGCGTATGCCAAGCAAAACAAGCAGGCCCACGTGACCATGCGCAATGCCGCGGGCACCTATGTCCAGCCCAGCGACGGCGCCTTCAAGGCCGCCGCCGCCGGTGCGGACTGGAACAAGTCCTTCTACCAGATCCTGACCGAACAGCCCGCCAAGGATGCTTGGCCCATCACCGGTGCTAGCTTCATCATGATGCATGCCAAGCAGGACAAGCCCGGCCAAGCCACACAGACGCTGAAGTTCTTCGACTGGGCATACAGCAGCGGCGACAAGATGGCCGACGAGCTCGACTACGTGCCTATGCCTGATTCGGTCAAGGCCGTGATCCGCCAGTCCTGGAGCAAGATCACCGACGGCACCGGCAAAGCGGTCGCCACCAAGTAAACCCACCCTGTGCAGGCGAAGCGGCTGATGCCGTTTCGCCTTTTTTTTCGACGTCCAGGAGACTACCGTGGCAGCTACACTTCCTGCAAGTTCATACAGCAGCAGAGAGACAACCATGTCCGTCCCGCCAACCCCGACCCAGCGTCGCTCCAGCCGCACGGCTGACCTGGTTTTTGAGTGGGCAGCCCGGCTCGCGGCCATCACCACCTTGCTGCTTCTGGCGGCCATCATCCTGTCGCTGATCCTGGGCGCCTGGCCGGCGATCAAGGAATACGGCCTGAGCTTTCTCTGGACCTCCGAATGGGACCCGGTCCAGAACAAATACGGCGGCCTGGTGATGATTTACGGCACCTTGATGACCTCGCTGGTGGCGCTGGTGATCGCGGTGCCCGTCAGTTTTGGTATCGCCCTGTTTTTGACCGAACTTTCGCCGCGCTGGCTCAAACGACCCTTAGGTGTGGCCATCGAGTTGTTGGCGGCGGTGCCGTCCATTGTTTACGGCATGTGGGGTCTGCTGGTGTTTGGCCCCATCCTTGCCCAGTATGTGCAGGCACCTTTGCAAGCCGCGTTTGGCGATGTGCCTTACCTGGGCACACTGTTTTCCGGCCCGCCTGTGGGTATCGGCATCCTGGCGGCCGGCATCATCCTGGCCATCATGATCATTCCTTTCATCGCCTCGGTGATGCGCGATGTGTTTGAAGTGACCCCGCCCATGCTCAAGGAGTCGGCCTATGCGCTGGGCGCCACGACCTGGGAAGTGGTGTTCAAGGTGGTGTTGCCTTATACCAAGGCCGGCGTGATAGGCGGCATCATGCTGGGCCTGGGCCGGGCGCTGGGTGAAACCATGGCCGTGACCTTTGTGATCGGCAACTTCAACCAGCTGGATTCCTTGTCGCTGTTCCAGGCGGCCAACAGCATCACCTCGGCCCTGGCCAACGAGTTTGCCGAAGCCACCGAAGGCCTGCACCAGGCGGCGCTGATTTACCTCGGCCTGGTGCTGTTTTTCATCACCTTTGTGGTGCTGGCGCTGTCCAAACTGCTGCTGTCGCGTCTGCAAAAAGGCGAAGGAGTCCGTACATGAGCACCACCCCGCTCAACGCCGTGCAACAGGCCCGGCTGGCGAAATTCCGCAGGCGCAAGACCCTGAATGTGGTCGCCATCACCTTGTCGATGGGCGCCATGGCTTTTGGCCTGTTCTGGCTGGCCTGGATTCTGTTTGAAACCTTTCGCCTGGGCCTGGGCGGGCTGAACCTGGCCTTGTTCACCGAGATGACACCGCCACCGAATGCCGAAACCGGCGGGCTGGCCAACGCCATTTTTGGTTCCCTCACCATGGTCTTGATGGCGACCTTGCTGGGCACACCCATCGGTGTGCTGGCCGGTATTTACCTGGCCGAATACGGCGCGCATACCCGCCTGGGCAAACTGACCAGTTTCATCAACGACATCTTGTTGTCGGCCCCGTCCATCGTGGTGGGCCTGTTTGTGTACGCGCTGGTGGTGGCTCAGGTCAAAAGTTTTTCCGGTTGGGCCGGCATCGTCGCGCTGGCGTTGCTGATCATTCCGGTCGTGATCCGCACCACCGACAACATGCTCAGGCTGGTGCCCAACGCCTTGCGCGAAGCCGCTTATGCCCTGGGCAGTCCCAAATGGAAAGTGGTCATGGGCATCACTTTGCGGGCGGCCCAGGCGGGTGTGGTGACCGGGGTGTTGCTGGCGGTGGCACGGGTGGCCGGAGAAACCGCGCCGCTGCTGTTCACAGCGCTGTCCAACCAGTTCTGGACCAGCGACCTGAGTCAGCCCATGGCCAGCCTGCCGGTGACCATTTTCAAATTTGCGATGAGCCCCTTCGAGAACTGGCAAAAACTGGCCTGGGCCGGTGTGTTGCTGATCACGCTGAGCGTGCTGGCCTTGAACATCCTGGCTCGCCTGATGTTCAGAAACAAAAACTGAGGAAAACCCAAGATGCACACATCCACCGTGGCACGTAACGAGTCGATCAAGATGTCGGTTCGCAATCTGAATTTTTATTACGGCAAGTTTCACGCGATCAAGAATGTCAGTCTGGACATTCCGGAGAAAAAGGTCACGGCTTTCATCGGCCCGTCGGGCTGCGGCAAGTCCACCTTGCTGCGCACCTTCAACCGCATGTACGAGCTTTATCCCGACCAGCGCGCCGAAGGCCAGGTCATGATGGGCGGCGAAAACATGATCACGTCCAAGGAAGATGTGTCGCTGATACGCGCACGTATCGGCATGGTCTTCCAGAAACCCACGCCGTTCCCGATGTCGATTTATGACAACATTGCTTATGGCGTGAAGTTGTTTGAAAGCCTGAGCGCCAGCGACATGGACGAACGTGTGGAATGGGCACTGGGCAAGGCGGCCTTGTGGAACGAGGTTAAGGACAAGCTCAACCAGAATGGCGCCAGCCTGTCCGGCGGCCAGCAGCAACGCCTGTGTATTGCGCGCGGCATTGCGATCAAGCCCGAAGTGCTGCTGCTTGACGAGCCCTGTTCGGCGCTGGACCCCTTGTCGACCGCCAAGATTGAAGAGCTGATTGCCGAGCTGAAGAAGGACTACACCGTGGTCATCGTGACGCACAACATGCAGCAGGCCGCCCGCTGCAGCGATTACACCGCCTATATGTACCTGGGTGACCTGATCGAGTTCGGCGCCACCGAGGAGCTTTTCTTCAAGCCCAAGCGCAAGGAAACCGAAGACTACATCACCGGCCGTTTCGGCTGATCGGGAGCACAACATGCCAGACAAACATTTATCCACCCAGTTCGACAGCGAACTCAATGCCGTGTCCTCACGCGTGATGGAGCTGGGCGGCCTGGTCGAGTCCCAGATTCGCCTGGCGATTCATGCGCTGTCGCAGTTCAGCGCGGAAACCGCCAACCAGGTGATCGAGACCGAAGCCCGGGTCAACGCCATGGAAATCGACATTGACCGCGAATTGTCGTCCATCATTGCGCGCCGCCAGCCGACCGCACGTGACCTGCGCCTGCTGATCGCGATTTCGAAAACCACGGCCAACCTGGAACGTGCCGGCGACGAGGCTGAAAAAATTGCCCGCATGGTCAAGTCCATCATCGAAAGCGGCGCCTCCCGCACCTTGCCTTCGTCCGAGCTGAAAGTCGCGGCCGAACTGGCGTCGGGTCTGCTGCGCAAGGCGCTGGATGCGTTTGCCCGGCTGGACACGGCGGTGGCGGTCTCCATCCTGAAAGAGGACGACCTGATCGACCAGGAGTTCGATGGTTTTGTGCGCAAGCTCATCACCTACATGATGGAAGACCCGCGCACCATTTCCCCCAGCCTGGATTTGCTGTTTGTGGCGAAGGCGATTGAGCGGGTTGGTGACCACGCGAAAAACATCGCCGAATTCATCATCTACATCGTCAAGGGGGCCGATGTCCGGCATAGCCCGATGGACCAGATCGAGTCAGCAGTCAAGTGATGCCCCCACGCTTGTCACTTCGTGTACTACGCTGCCCCCCGGGGGGGCGCTGCGCCTGCGGCCCGGCAAAGCCGGTTCCGCGGCCCCGGTTGGTGAAGAGGGCGCTCCCGTATTCCGTTCGTCCTGAGCCTGTCGAGGGATGGGGTGGCCCGGTGAGAAACCCAATGAGCTTGACGGACCTATGAAACATCAGCCACGTATATTGATCGTCGAAGACGAACCCGCGATCGCCGAACTGATTGCCATCAACCTGACGCATGGCGGTTTTTTACCGGTGATTGCCGGCGACAGTGTTGCCGCGCAGCGTGAGCTGGATGCGGTGTTGCCCGATGCCATCTTGCTCGACTGGATGTTGCCCGGGCAAAGCGGTCTGGCCCTGGCGCGCCATTTGCGCAAGGACGCGCGCACCAAGGCCATCCCGATTTTGATGTTGACGGCCAGGGGCGACGAGCCGGACAAGGTGGCCGGCCTGGACGCCGGTGCCGACGACTACATCACCAAGCCGTTTTCCACGCAGGAGTTGCTGGCCCGCATTCGTGCGGTGTTGCGCCGACGCGCGCCGGAATCGGTTAACGACAGCGTGGCCGTTGGTGAGTTGCTGCTCGATGCCGGCACCCACCGCATCTCCTACCAGGGCCAGGAGCTCAAGCTGGGGCCGACCGAGTTCAAGCTTTTGCACTACCTGATGAAACATGCCGAGCGCGTGCACAGCCGTAGCACCTTGCTCGACAAGGTCTGGGGTGACCATGTGTTCATCGAGGAACGCACGGTTGATGTCCACGTCAAACGCCTGCGCGAGGCGCTGGGTGCGGCCGGCGTCATGGTGGAAACGGTACGCGGTGCGGGTTACCGCTTGACCGCGCAAGCCCCCGCTTTGTCAGCGTCACGGGCATGATCAATCGCTGGATGATTTTTGTCGCCTGCCTGTTGCTGGGCGCGGGCGGGGGCTGGTGGCTGGCCGGTAAAGACGGTTTGACGACCGGGCTCTTGCTGGCCGCTGCAATTTGGTTGCTGCAGGACAGCCTGAAGATGGCGCGTCTGCTGACGTGGTTGCGCCGCGAGCAAAGTGCCGATCAGCCCGGTGTGCCGGCCGGTGAAGCACCTAGCCTGGGCGGCGTCTGGGGCGAGTTGGCGGACCGGGTCCGGCGCCTGTTGAGAAACCGCGATCGCCAGTATCAGGACAGCCAGGCCCGCCTGAATGAATTTTTGTCGGCGATGCAGGCCTCACCGAACGGCGTGGTGTTGCTGGACGCGGAAGGCCGCATCGAATGGTGCAACCAGACGGCGGCCCAGCATTTTGGCTTTGATGCCAAACGTGACGTGATGCAGCACATTGCCAACCTGGTGCGTGATCCCGCGTTTACGGCCTACCTGTCCTCCGGCGATTTTTCAGCCGATGTGGTGATTCCCGGCGGTTCGTCGACACCGGCGCGGCCCGTCAAGCTGTCGGTGCACCTGCATGCCTACGGCAACGAGCGCAAACTGCTGCTGTCGCGCGACATCACGGCGCTGGAGCTGGCCGAAGCCATGCGCCGCGACTTTGTGGCCAATGTGTCGCATGAAATCCGCACACCGCTGACCGTGTTGTCGGGTTTTATCGAAACCTTGCAAACCCTGCCGCTGCAGGAGCCCGAACGCACGCGTTACCTGGGTCTGATGGCGCAGCAGTCGCTGCGTATGCAAACACTGGTCAACGACTTGCTCACCTTGTCCCGCCTCGAAGGCAGCCCGCTGCCGGATACCAGCGGCTGGGTCAGCACCGCCGCCTTGATGGTGCAATGTGAGCAGGAGGCACGCGCGTTGTCGGCCCTGTTGACCGCCGACGGTCATCGGCTGGTGTTTGAGGCTGGACCGCCTTGCGAACTGGCGGGCTCGCACAACGAATTGCTCAGCGCGATGTCCAACCTGGTGACCAATGCCGTGCGTTACACGCCGCAAGGCGGCCAGGTCATGGTCAGCTGGACGCTGCTGGACGACGGACGCGGTCGGTTTCAGGTGCAGGACAGCGGACCCGGCATTGCCGCGGAACATATCCCGCGCCTGACCGAACGGTTTTACCGCATCGATCGCAGCCGCTCGCGCGAGACCGGTGGCACCGGGCTGGGCCTGGCGATTGTCAAACATGTGGCCCAGCGCCATGGAGCCGAACTGCAGATTGAAAGCCAGCCGGGTCACGGCTCGCGGTTTGCGATTATTTTTCCGCTGACGCGGGTGCGGCCGAGTCAGACCTAGGCGCTGTCGTCAAGCTGCGCCTGACCGCGTGCCAGAGCAGTCCTGCAAAACACAGGGCGACCGCGCCCAGGGCCACGGTGCTGACGGCCCAGAAACTGCTGGCCGACTGGGTGGCCGGCCAGGCGCCCCATCCCTCATAGGCCAGCGTATAACCCCCGAGCAGACCCACGCCCCAGAGCAGCACGCTGTAGAGCAGCAGCGGCGTCAGGGTGATGCGGTAGCAACGCAGCAAAAAGGCGCACAGGGCCTGAATGGCATCGGCCAGATGGTAGGCCGCCACCCACAGCAGCAGGCCCGAACCCAGGGCCACGATGGCCGGGTTGCGCGAGTAAAGGCTGGCGATGACTTCATTTGCTATAAAAAGAGTAGCTGAAAGCGCAAGTGCAATAAGGGCTGTCAGCCTGAAACCTATCCAGACCACATGCCGGGCCTGGTCCGGGCGGCCGGCACCTATCCAGAACGACACCCGGGCGCTGCAGGCCAGGGCCGTGGACAGCGGCACCATGTACATCACGGCCGTGACACTGGCCGCGATCTGGTGGCTGGCCGTGGCCACCGTGCCCAGTCGGGCGATGAACAGCGCCATCAAGGTAAACGAGGTGACCTCGACCAGGTAGGCCATGCCACCCGGAACACCCAGGCGAGCGAAGGCACCGATCTGGCGCCAGTCGGGCGCTTCCATGGCGGCCCACAGTTGATAGGGCCGGTACAAGCCCTGGGTGCGCAGCATGATCACGGCCACCAGCAGCAAGCCGTAGTTGACCACCAGGGTGGCCCAAGCGCAGCCGACCACACCCATGGGTGCCACGCCGGCGCCGCCGGCCACCAGCCAGACCGACAGGGGCAGCTTGAGGAGCAAGGCCCCCAGTTGCAGCCAGGTCACCAGCAGGGGCCGGCCTAAGGACTGGTTGAAGGTGCTGTACACGCGAAACAGCAGCGAGGGCATCAGGGCCACGGCCAGCACTGCCAGGTAAGCCTGCACCTCGCCCCGCATGGCCTCGGGGACCTCTGCCCAGCGCAGCAGCGGACCGGGGAACAGCAAAGCAGCCATGCCGGCCAGCGTGAGAAAAATGCACAGGTACAGGCTTTGTCTCAGCGATGGCCCCAGGGCCGCCGGCTGGCGCGCACCGTGGAGTTCGGCCCAGATGGGTAGCAAGGCCTGCACGATGCCGATCAGGCCAACATAAACGCTGACGTAGATCGCCGAGCCCACGGACAGCGCTGCCAGGGCCTGGTCACTGTAGCGGCCGGCAATGACGGTGTCAGCGACGCCAAAAGCCATGACGGCCAGTTGGCCCACCAACACCGTGCCGGCGTGCCTGAGAATGACTTTGAGTTCGCTCACGGCCGACGGCGAGCCGGCGCAGCTGTTGATGTGGCCGCCTGGTCGGGCGTGGCCACGCTGACGCGTTTGTACAGCGCGACGTTTTCGCTTTTGTCGGTGGGCCGGCGCAAGGTGGCCAGGTAAGCCCATTCGGGCATGTCGACGACCTTGCTCACCGTGTCTTGCGAATCGACATCCACCACCAGGTAGGGGCAGCTCGCTTTGGGGCCGGCCAGGCGCAATTGGAGGTTGCCATGGTATTGAAAGGCCGCCATCTGGCCGCTGTTCAGGCCATACACCTCGACGCAGGCCTGCGGGTCGACCCGGGCCGCGAGCTGACGCGACAGTGGCGCGTAGCTGCGGGCGTAGTCCAGCAACGGCAGCCACAGGGTCATCAGCAGCAGCCAGCACAAGGTCGCACCGCCGGCTGGCAGTACCATGGATTTCCAGACCGCCGTGCGCTGGCGGCCGGCGCGCCATTTGACCAGCCAGGCCCAGGCCAGGGTGGCCCCTGCCGCCGCCAGAAAGGCCAGCCAGGAAAAGCTCGGTTCAAAGCCCGGTGCCAGCTTGGCGACGTTGGCCGCCGGTTGTTTGGGCATGCCGGTCTGCATGGCGATCCAGATCACCCAGATGATGCTGGCGCAGCCGGTGAAAAAGAGCAGGGTGAACCAGTCGATCAGCGAAGCGACACTGCGTTTGAGTGTGGGCAGGGCAAAGGCGGCGAGGGCCGCCAGCGGCGGCAGGCTCAGCAGCAGGCTGCGGTCGGAGGCGGTGGTGGTCAGGGTGGCGGCGATGGCCACGATGGCAAACCACAGTGGCAAAGCCACATGCCGGCTGGTCAGTTGCCGGCGCCAGCGCCACAAGGTCCAGGCCGCCAGCGGCCAAGTAGGCCAGGTGAACCAGATCAGCAAACGCCCCAGGCTGCGCCATTCCTTGAGGTCGGCGGGCGTACTCAAGCCAGCCATGTCGATACGCCAGCGCCACAGATCCAGCCCATAAGACAGGAAGGCGACGGCCAGGGTCAAGGTTCCGGCCAGCAGTGCCCAACGCCAGGCCTGGGCGGGCTTGTCTTCAGGCAGGACATCTTTCCTGCTGTTGAGGGCGATCAGGGTGCTGCCGGCGCCCAGCAGAACAGCCACGGTGGGGGCACCGCTCAAGGCCAGCCCGGCCAGTCCGATCGTCAGGCCCAGGGCGGGGCCAATGATTTGGGAGGCGCTGCGGTAGGCACTGGCCGCCATGGCATAAAACACCAGTGTCGTGAAGCCGAGTTGGGCCAGCGCCGGCGTGGTTTCATGCGAGAGCTGGGCCAGGCCCAGGCTGGCAATCAGAGCCAGCAAGCCGGCGTCAGCAATGGCCCTGGCGTAGTCGATGGGGCCGGCTTCGCCGCCAAAGGCAAACGCCACAGGCTGGGCCTGCGGGCTGCGGGCCAGGTAATAAATCGCGTACCAGGTGGCCAGCAGGGTCATGGCCAGCAACAGGCCAAAGGGAATCCGTGCGGCAAAAGCGGAGTCGAAAAAAGGCAGGAGCTTGATCGCCAATGCGCCCAGCCAATACGGCGCCAGCGCTTCAAATTCGCCAGCTTGCCCCAACAACTGGGGGTGCAGCCAGCTGGCGTTGCCGACAGCCAGCTCGCGCATGGTGCCGAAGGCCGCGATGTCGGCGGTTTTCCAGGGGCCACGGCCCAGGAAGCCGGGCAGCACATAGGCCACACAAAACAGCAGCAGGGCAAGCCGGGGCAGGCGGCGCACCGCAGACTGGGCAATGATGGCTGGCGAAGGTTTGTTCACAAGCTGGAAATCTCAGTTGGACGCGCCCGAGTGGGCTGTCATGGGGTGGGCTGGCAAGGCGAGACGACGCAGCGGGCTGATGCCCGCAAGGAGGAGCAACGCCGCCAGTGCGCGCCAGGGCGGCGCAATCGGGTGCGTAGCGCTGTTACCCAAAAGGTAAATTCGTGCGTGACCGAATAAGCGTGCGTTCATGAGGTCTTGCCAGCGGCTAATAAGCGGTTAACTGGGGTTTCAAGCTTGAGTTGCTCGGGGTCAAACAAGGAATGCCCGATTTTCGGGCAAAAAAAAGCAGCCTGACATTCAGGCTGCTTTTTCTGTGAGCTGGACGAAGGTCGCAGCTTATTCGGCGGCAGGCGTTTCGGCAGCAGCGGTCTTGGCGGTAGTTTTGCCAAAACGGTTGCGGAACTTCTCAACGCGACCACCCATGTTGTCCACGGATTTTTGTGTGCCGGTGTAGAAGGGGTGCGATTCGCTGGACGTATCGAGCTTGTACAGGGGCAACTCGCGACCGTCTTCCATTTTCACCATTTCTTTGGTGTTGGCGCAGGAGCGTGTCACAAACTTGAAGTTGTTGGACATATCCAGGAAACAAACTTCGCGGTAGTTGGGGTGAATGCCGTCTTTCATGATCTTTTCCTTGTTCGTTATGGCAGCCACCCAAACCAGTTCCGGGCACTTTCCATGAAGCCCACTATTATGACACGAAATAGTGAGATTTCGCCAGCAGGGGCCGCGGAACCGGCTTAGCCGGGCCGCAGGCGCAGCGCCCCCTCGGGGGGCAGAGAGCTACACGCAGTGAGCGAACGTGGGGGCTCTATCTAGCCGCCGCGACGCATCATGTCGAAGAACTCGTGGTTGTTCTTGGTGGCTTTCATGTTTTTCAGCATCAGCTCCATGGACTCGATTTCGTCCATGTTGTACATGAATTGGCGCAAAATCCGCGATTTTTGCAGGATTTCCGGGGCCAGCAGCAGCTCTTCCTTGCGGGTGCCGCTGCGGTTCAAATGAATCGCCGGGAACACGCGTTTTTCGTACAAGCGGCGGTCCAGGTGGATTTCGCAGTTGCCGGTGCCTTTGAATTCTTCAAAAATCACCTCGTCCATGCGGCTGCCGGTATCAACCAGCGCGGTGCCTATGATGGTCAGGCTGCCGCCTTCTTCAATCTTGCGCGCGGCGCCGAAGAAACGTTTGGGGCGCTGCAGGGCGTTGGCATCGACACCGCCGGTCAACACTTTGCCGGATGAAGGCAGCACATTGTTGTAGGCGCGGGCCAGGCGGGTGATGGAGTCCAGCAAAATGACCACGTCTTTGCCGAGTTCGACCAGACGTTTGGCGCGTTCGATCACCATTTCTGCAACATGCACGTGGCGGGCGGCGGGCTCGTCAAAAGTGGACGAAATCACTTCACCGCGCACGCTGCGCTGCATTTCGGTCACTTCTTCAGGACGCTCATCGACCAGCAGCACCATCATGACCACTTCGGGGTAGTTGGCGGTGATGGCGTGGGCGATGTGTTGCATCATCACGGTCTTGCCGGACTTGGGCGGCGCCACCAGCAGGGCACGTTGGCCTTTGCCGATGGGGGCGATGATGTCAATGATTCGGCTGGTCAGGTTTTCTTCACCCTTGATGTCGCGCTCTAACTTGAACTGCTCGCGCGGGAACAGCGGCGTCAAGTTCTCGAACATCACCTTGTGCTTGTTGGCTTCAGGCGCGCCGTCGTTGACCTTGTCCAGCTTGTTCAGTGCAAAGTAGCGCTCGCCGTCTTTCGGGGTGCGCACTTCGCCTTCGATCATGTCGCCGGTGTGCAGGTTGAAGCGGCGGATCTGGCTCGGGCTGATGTAGATGTCGTCCGTGCTGGCCGTGTAGCTGGAGTCCGGCGCACGCAAAAAGCCGAAGCCGTCGGGCAGCACTTCGAGCACGCCGTCAGCAACGATGGTTTCCCCGGTTTTGGAACGTTTCTTGATGATGGCAAACATCAATTCCTGTTTGCGCATGCGGCCAGGATTTTCGATCTCAAGGGCTTCGGCCTGCTTGAGGACTTCAGACACGTGCAGCGCCTTGAGTTCGTTTAAATGCATGGGGAAACCTTGCGTGAAGTGAACTCCTCGCGGAGTCATTTAAAAAACGGGGGAGGTTTGAAAGGAAAGCTAGAAGGGCTTCACAAACCGGGAACTCGAACCAACCGGCAGCAGCCAGTCAGCGAACAAGGGCATTATGACAGGAAAATGAGAGGCTTCATCAGGGCGTTGGAGGCCTGGTCACAGGCGCGGCCGATTTGCCCCGGATGGGAGGGCGCGCGAAAGAAGCTGCGTGGGGACAGCTTCTTTCGCGACGCCGGACATGGCTCAGGCCAGTTGCTGGTCGATGAAGGCGGTCAACTGGGCCTTGCTCATGGCGCCGACCTTGGTGGCGGCCAGCTGGCCATCCTTGAACAACATCAGGGTCGGGATGCCGCGAATGCCGAACTTGGCGGGGATGTCGCGGTTTTCATCGACATTCATCTTGGCGATTTGCAGTTTGCCTTCATAACCTGTGGCAACTTCGTCAAGAATGGGGGCAATCATTTTGCAAGGGCCGCACCATTCGGCCCAGTAGTCCACCAGCACAGGTTTGGAAGCTTGCAGCACATCGGCTTCAAAGGTGGCATCGGTGGTATGTTTGATCAGGTCGCTGGCCATGGCATGTCCTTTGGGGAAGGGTTCAGGAAATTTCTAGGTAATAGAAGCTAAAGTTGCAGGCATTGTGGCAGAAACCAAGTCCCCCCGCCGTTCCCCAAACCCCAAATCCTCCCTATGAGCGTGATAGTCAAACCCATGGCCGCAGTGCCAGGCCCCAGCGAGCCCAACTGGCAACAAGTGATGGCACAACTGGCCGCCTTGCTGCAGGAACGTGGTGTCCATCCGGCGCGCGCCGTGGTGCTGCTGCCTTATGTACAACTGATTCACGAGGCCAAAAGCGCCTGGGCCAGTGCGGCCGGCGGCACCCACTTTGTGCCGCGTTTCGAGTCGACCATGAACTGGGCCACCAGCCTGGGCGGCTTCGAGCCGTCCGACGGCGACTGGCGCGGGGACGTGGCGCGCGACGTGTTGACCGCCGCCTCGCTGTTGACGCGGGCCGGCCTGGGCGCGCACAAGGAGGCCTTCGCGGCCCGGCTGGTCGAAGCGGCCGCATCGCTGGCCAAGCTGGCCGCGGCCGTGCCGCCCGAACAGCGCCTGGCCTGGGGTGCGCAGATGAGTGCCTCGCTGGGCACCGGCATGGACTCGTCGCTGCTGCAACTCGAAGCCGCGCTGGGCCAGATCGCGCTGACCTGGGTGACCCACTCCAGCTATCCCTCGGATGTGCTGTTTTCGGAACAGGCGAGTGGGCCGGTGGACTTGCTGGTGGTGCTGGAAGGTTTTCAGGCCGAGCCGGTGACCGAGGCGCTGAAAACCCATTTCGGCGAGCGCGCCGTGGCCATTCCCCTGAACCTGCCCGGCGCGCCGCATGTGCCGGCCTTACATGCCGCACCCGACTTTGAAGCCGAGGCGCAACGCGCCGCCGCCTGCGTGATGGCGCATTTGGCACAGGGCCGCAGCCCGGTCGCGCTGATTGCGCAAGACCGTGAACAAACCCGCCGCGTGCGTGCCATGCTGGCGGAGCGCGGCATTGCCCTGCGTGACGAAACCGGCTGGAAACTCTCCACCACCCGCGCAGCCGCCACCTTGATGGGTTTGCTGCGCGCCTTGACTTGGAACGCCAGCACCGATGCCGTGCTGGACTGGCTGAAAAACGCCCCGGCCTTCGAGGCGAGCACCGTCATGGCCGCCGAGAAAGAACTGCGCCGCGCCGGTGTGCGTGAATGGCGCGGCATCTACGCCTCGCTGCTGGCCAGCAGCGCCCTCATGCTCCGTTGGCAAGAATTGCGCGAGCCCTTGCAGCGCGCAAGGCCGTTGGCGGTCTGGTTGCGTGATTTGCGCGCGGCCCTACAACAGGCCGGGCAGTGGGAGGTCCTGGTGCTGGACGTGGCCGGCCAAGCCGTGATGGATGCCTTGCGCCTGCACGAAGGCGCTGAAACCGAGTTTGACGACGCCGAAGGGCGCATGAGCCTGGCCGAGTTCAGCACCTGGGTCAACCAGGCGCTGGAAGCGGCCAAATACATGCCGGTGCACCCAGGCCAGGCGCAGGTCGTGATTCTGCCGCTGAGCCAGTTGCTGGGTCGCAGCCTGCAAGCCGTGGTGCTGCCCGGCTGCGACGAGGTACACCTGCCGGTCTCGCCCGAACCTGTCGGCCAGTGGACCCCGGCCCAGCGCGAGTTGTTAAGCCTGCCTTCGCGCGAGGCCGAAACCGCCGCCCAACGCGCGGCCTGGCAACACGCTTTGCGGTTTCCGCATCTGGACGTGCTCTGGCGCGAAAGCCAAAACGGCGAACGTTTGATGCCCAGCGGTTTTGTGCAGGAAATTGTGTTGCAACACGCCCCCGCGCTGGCGCCCGATCCGCGTGTGTTGCGGCCACTGGACATCCGTCCCACGCCGCGCCCCATGCCAACCGGCGCGGCGCTGCCGGTCCAGCGCCTGTCGGCCAGCGCGTACGAAGACTTGCGGCGTTGCCCGTATCGCTTTTTTGCCCTGCGCCAATTGAAGGTGCAAGAGGCCGACGAGCTGGACACTGAACTCGGCAAGCGTGATTTCGGCAACTGGCTGCACAGCTTGCTCAAGATCTTCCATGAGGCACTAAAAGCCGAACCCACCCCCGATCTACAAGCGCGGGTAGCTATGATTAATAGAGCGGCGGATGAAGCCGCCAAGGCGCTGGGTCTGAGCGACAGCGAGTTTTTACCCTTTGCCGCGAGCTGGCCGCGGGTGCGCGAAGGCTATCTGGACTGGCTGACCGGGCACGAGGCCGAGGGCGCGGTGTTTGAGGCGGCCGAGGTGTCCTGCGAGGTGCCGCTGGGTGACCTGACCCTGATCGGCAACCTGGACCGCATAGACCGCCTCGCCGATGGCAGCCGAATGGTGATCGACTACAAAACCGAAAACCGCGCCACCACCGCAGAACGTCTGAAACAGCCGCAGGAAGACACCCAGCTGGCTTTTTACGCCGGGCTGCTGAACGACGACACCTTGGCTGCGGCTTACGTGAACCTCGGCGAAAAAGAAGCCACACGCACCTACGAACAACCCGACATCGTGGCGCTGCGCGACGAGTTGCTGGAAAGCATTCTGAGCGACATGGCGCGTATCGCCGATGGCACGCCGCTGCCGGCGCTGGGTGAAGGCAAGGCCTGCGACTACTGTGCAGCACGCGGCCTGTGCCGCAAAGACTTCTGGAATAACTGATGCCCCCACGTTCGTTCACTTCGTGTAACTCTCTGCCCCCCGAGGGGGCTGCTGCGCCTGCGGCCCGGCTAAGCCGGTTCCGCGGCCCCTGCTGGTTGGGGATATTTGCGTTCGCTCGAGGGTTTGGGCGATGACTGCTGCTTACGAACACAACGGCAAAACCGTTTCCGCCCCGGCCTTTTATGCCATCGCCTGCGACCCGCGCCGCAGTGTGGCGGTGGAGGCTTGCGCTGGCGCCGGCAAAACCTGGATGCTGGTGTCGCGCATCGTGCGTGCGTTGCTGGACGGCGCGCAGCCACATGAAATTCTGGCGATCACCTTCACCAAACGTGCGGCCGGCGAGATGCGTGAGCGGCTCTACGACTGGCTGGAGCAGTTTGCCCATGCCGACGACGCCACGCTGGCGCGAGAACTCGCGATGCGCGGTTTTTCGTATGAAAAAGGCCCGCAGCCCCCGGCGGACGGGCGCGAACAGCTATCAAATTTATACCAGGGCATTCTCACGACCGGCCGCGCGGTGCAGATCCGTACCTTTCACAGCTGGTTTGCTGCCTTGTTGCGCAGCGCGCCGATTGCACTCTTGCAGCAGCAAGGGCTGCCGCTGAATTACGAGTTGCTGGAAGACGATGCGCCGGCCAAGGCCCTGGTCTGGCGGCGCTTTTATGCCGCGCTGGTGGCGCAGCCGGAGCTGAAGGCCGACTTCGAAGCCGTGGTGTTGACCTATGGACGTTTCCAGGCCGACAAGGCCTTGCAGGCCGCGCTGGACAAACGCACCGAGTTCGCCCTGGCCGATGCCGCCGGCGTGGTCGATGCCTCGGTTCAGCATTTCACGCTGCAGTTCACCGAGTTCGGCGGGCTGGATGAGCCTGAAGAATTGCTGACCACCAACCGCTTCCACCGGCAAACCCTGCGCGACGCCGCCGTGGCCCTGGGCCGCGCCAGCGCGCCAACGTTTTCTGCCAAAGGTGTGGAGCTGGAGCAGGCGCTGACGGCCGGCAACCTGCAGGGCGTATTTGCCGCGCTGCTGACCGACAAAGGCACGCCGCGCAAATTCGGCGACAAGGTTGTCGGCATCGAGCAGGTGCGTATCGCGCAAGACCTGGTCTTGCGTGTGTTGGCCGCGCGCCAGCAGCACGACGCCTGGCTCTACCAGCAACGTCTGGCGCGGCTGACACGCCTCTTGATCGCCGAGTTCACCGCGCTCAAACACGAACGCGGCTGGGTCGACATGAACGACATCGAACGTGCCGCGCTGGCGCTGCTGGGCGACGAGGTCTTGTCGGGCTGGGTGCAGGAGCGGCTGGACGCACGGATCCGGCATTTGCTGATCGATGAGTTCCAGGACACCAACCCCTTGCAGTGGCAGGCGCTGTGGTCCTGGCTCAGCGCGTATGGCGGCGCCGGCAGCCGGCCCAGCGTGTTTATCGTAGGTGACCCCAAGCAGAGTATTTACCGCTTCCGGCGCGCCGAGCCGCAGGTGTTCAAGGCTGCGCAGGCTTTTGTGGCCGACCCCGACGGCCTGAACGGCGAGCTGCTCAGTTGCGACCACACGCGGCGCAACGCGCAGCGGGTGATTGCCACCGTCAACGAGGTCATGGGCGCTGCCCGTGACAACGACGGGTACGATGGCTTCAGGGACCACACCACCGAGTCGCCGGAACCCGGATCGGCCGGCCGCCTGCCGCCGATTCCGCGCGCCAAAGAGGTCGAGGCCGAAGAGGCGGGCCAGGCCTGGCGCGACAGCCTGAGCACACCGCGCGAAACTCCTGAAGAAACCTTGCGCACCCTGGAAGCGCGCCAGGCCGCCGCCTGGATCTCGGCCCAGGTGGCCGGCGGCCTGCAACCGTCCGACATCATGGTCTTGTCGCGCAAACGCGCCGGTTTGCTGCCGCTGCAGGAGGAGTTGCGCGCCTTGCACATCCCGGCGCTGGTCGGCGAAAAAACCGCGCTGATTGATTGCTGCGAGGTGCTGGACATCGTCGCGCTGCTGGATGTGCTGGTCTCGCCGCAACATGACTTGTCGCTGGCGCGCGCCTTGCGTTCGCCGTTGTTCGGCCTGGACGACGACGCGCTGGTGCAGATCGCGCTGCAGCGCAGCGTACTGGGTGGCTCCTGGTTCGGCACGCTGCAAAAATCAGAGCAACTTGCGCCCGCGCTACAAGGGCTGGCGCCCGTTTTGATGAGGTACAAAGGCTGGCTGGACCGCCTGCCGCCGCACGACGCCTTGCAGGCCATTTACCACCACGGCGACGTGCTCGCGCGTTTTGCCGCTGCCGCGCCGGCCGCACAGCGCGCCAGTGTGCTGGCCAATTTGCGTGCGCTGCTGGCGGTGGCGCTGCAGCTTGACGGCGGGCGTTACGCCACGCCTTATGCTTTTGTGCGCGCCCTCAAGGCCGGCGGCCTGCAGGCGCCCGCCACGGTCAGCAGCGAGGCCGTGCGCCTGCTGACCATTCACGGCGCCAAGGGCCTGGAGGCCGAAGCCGTCTTGCTGCTGGACACCGACACGCTGGAGCGCAACGCCGACAGCATGGGCGTGCTGGTGGATTGGCCCGGCGAAGCCGTGGCGCCGCACAAGTTTGTGTTTCTGGTCAGCGAAAGCCGGCCGCCGGCCTGCGCACTGGAAGCCCTGGCCGCCGAGCAGACCGCACGCCGGCGCGAAGAACTCAACGCCTTGTATGTGGCGTTGACCCGCGCCAGGTGCACCTTGATGATGTCGTCCATCACACCGCACCGTGAAACCACCCACAGCTGGTGGCAGCGCCTGGTCGGCTTGGTGGACGAGGTGCCGGCACCGCCGCCGCAGGAACTGGCGGGCGACTTGGCCCAGGCGCTGGATCATTTGCCGGAATTACCTGTCGCCCCGGTGCTGCCAGTGCAAGCCGCGACGGACACCAAAGCGGACGACGACACGCTGAGCGCCCGCCTGGGCAAAGCCATGCACCGGCTGCTGGAGTGGGGCGGCAGTTCGGAGGCGCGGGTGCGTGCGGTGATGCGCGAGTTTCGCCTGAGCCCGGCCCAGGGCCAGACTGCGGCGGAGCGGGCGCAACGCATTCTGAGCGGCGCGGGCGCCTGGGCCTGGGATGGGGAGGTCATCGCCTGGCAGGGCAACGAGGTCGAGCTGTTTTATGAAGGCGAGACCTGGCGGCTGGACCGGCTGGTGCAGCGCAAGGACGCCGGCCACGAAGGCCACTGGTGGGTGCTGGATTACAAGTCGAACGCCGCGCCGCAAGAGCTGCCGGAACTGGTGGGCAAGATGCAAACTTACCGCGCGGCGGTGCAGGCGCTGTACGCCGGGCAAACCGTGAAAGCGGCGTTTTTGACGCCACAGGGCGCGGTGCTGGAAGTGCCCTGAGGGCAGGCTGCACGCTTGTCGACTTGGGCATAGACTGGACCAAGGGCCGGCCCCGCCAGGCAGCCCATCTTTCCAACCCGAAAGGACGCCCCATGTTCAAACGCGCCTTGTTCGCGGTCGCCTTGCTGGCGGCCGCCACCCTGACCATGGCCCAGACGGCGCCGCCGCAGGCGCCGGTTCGTTTGCGCGGCACCATCGAAAAAGTCGAGCCCGGCAGCATCACCGTCAGGGAGCGCAGCGGCGAAGTCATCACCCTGGTCCGGCCGGCCGACATGGCGGTGTCTGAAGTCTTGCCGCTGACACTGGCCGACATCCAACCCGGCAGTTTTATCGGGACCGCGGCCATGCCGCAGGCCGACGGCACCCAACTGGCGCTGGAGGTGCTGGTGTTTCCCGAGTCGGCGCGCGGCAGCGGCGAAGGCCATTACCCCTGGGACCTGCAGCCGCAAAGCACCATGACCAATGCCACGGTGGCCGAACTGACGGCGGCGCCGGCCAGCGTGCCGGGCGGCAAGAAGCTGCTCTTGCGTTACAAGGGCGGTGAACAAACCATCATCGTGCCGCCGAACGCGCCGGTGGTGACCTTCAAGCCCGGCAAGGACGATGAACAGGCGTTGGTCGTGCCAGGCGCCAAAGTGCTGGTCAGCGCGCAACTCAAGGACGGCAAGCCGACCGCCTTGCGCATGACGGTGGGCCGCAACGGATTCGCGCCGCCTATGTAGGTGGGAGCTAGCTGCGATAATCGTGGGGTAGCGCACCCAGAGCGCCGGCTGCCATCCTTAAGCCTTTTAATGCTGTAGCCAAGGACTGACGAGCGCAAGCAGCTATTAAAAACAGAGCAAGCTGGCCTGCTCGCCAAAGCCTCTGCTGCTGCCATTCTCTTTTTTCACCTCAAGTTGCCATTTTGTGCAGACGGAAACCCCCTTGAACGACGCCACCTCTTCTGTCTCCCCGTTTCGTATCGCCGTGATAGGCGGCGGCCCCGCCGGCCTGATGGCCGCCGAGGTGCTGTCCGGCGCCGGCGCCGCTGTGCAGGTCGAGGTTTTTGATGCCATGCCCTCGGTGGGACGCAAGTTTTTGCTGGCCGGCAAGGGTGGTCTGAACCTCACCCACTCCGAGGCGCCTGAACCTTTTCTGAGTCGTTATGGCGAACGCAGTGCAGAGCTGCAGCCGCTGCTGGCCGCCTTTGGCCCCAGCGACTTGCGTGCCTGGGCCGAAGCCCTGGGTGTCGAAACCTTTATCGGCAGCTCGGGCCGCGTGTTTCCCAAAGACATGAAGGCCGCGCCGCTGCTGCGCGCCTGGCTGCAGCGCCTGCGTCTGGCCGGCGTGAAGTTCTCCATGCGCCACCGCTGGCTGGGCTGGGCCGAAGACGGCGCGCTGACCTTTGCCGGCCCTGTGGGCGAGGTGAAAACGCAGGCCGACGCCGTGGTGCTGGCACTGGGTGGCGGCAGCTGGGCACGACTGGGTTCGGACGGCGCCTGGGTGCCGTTGCTGGCACAACGCGGTGTGGCGATTGCGCCGCTGCGGCCGTCCAACTGCGGTTTTGACGTGGCGGCCTTGCCGCGCGAAGCGGCGAGTGGCGAAACCCGGCGCGAGTTTTTGAAAGAAATCACCGGCCAAAGCCCGGCCCCGCAGGCCGGCTGGACCGAACATTTCTCCAGCCGCTTCGCCGGCCAGCCCTTCAAGTCGGTCGCCATCCAGTTCACCGATTCGCAAGGCCGCAGCTTTCACCGCAAGGGCGAGTTTGTCGCCACTGCCACCGGCGTCGAAGGCAGCCTGGTGTATGCGGTGTCCAGCCTGCTGCGCGACGAAATCGCCGCACACGGCAGCGCCACGTTTCACCTGGACTTGCTGCCCGACAAAACACCCGAACAGGTGCTGGTCGAGGTGCGCCATCCGCGCGGCTCGCGCTCGCTGTCCAGCCACCTGAAAAGCCGCTTGAGCATTGACGGCATCAAGGCCGCCATGTTGCACGAGCTGCTGGGCAAGGACGCCATGAACAGCCCGGTGCAACTGGCCCACGCCCTCAAGGCCTTGCCGGTGCGCGTGATCGCCGCCAGGCCCATAGATGAAGCCATCAGCACGGCCGGCGGCGTGATGTTTGAAGCCATGGATAAACAACTGCAACTCAGCACGCTCAAGGACGCGGCGCAGCCGGTGTTTTGCGCCGGTGAAATGCTGGACTGGGAAGCGCCCACAGGCGGCTACCTGCTGAGCGCCTGTTTTGCCAGCGGCCGTGTGGCCGGGCAGGGCGCTTTAAGCCATTTTGGCCTCTAGCCCAATCAGGTTGGGTGCAAGCAGCTACTGATTTGGTAGCGTTTGATTGTTTTTATTGGCTGGCGCTTCAAGCCAGCCTGTACCGAAAGAGATGAATTGCCATGATCGTGCGTTTCCACATTGATCCAATTGAACAAGACCAGTACGAATACCGTGTCACCTACGAAGGCGAAGAGCTGTTTGGCGACGTCGGCCTGGACAGCATAGAAGCCTGCATCGTTGCCGCGACCGAAGGCCTGGGCCAGGACCCCGTGGGCGCCGAGATCGCCTACCGCGGCATCATCAGCGGCACCTACCCGCTGGCCACCCTGGCGCTGGCGTCGGCTCAGATTGCGCAGCATGCGCTGAATACGACGACGGCGATTGAAGAGGTCAGCTCTTAAGCTTACGCAGCTTTTCAACAGATGACGGATTGCCCGTGAATCGACAAGAACGGATGACCGGATGCTGAAAGTAATTGCGCAAGACTTCATAAAAGCCGATTGCGTTGACAAGGTTGTGCCGCTTTATAAAGAGCTGGTTGAAAAGACAAAGCAGGAAGCGCTTTGCATTTCTTACGACCTATTCATCGATCAAGAAAATCCAGGCCATTTCATTTTTATAGAGGAGTGGCCTGATCGAGCGGCGCTGGATACACATTGTCAAACGGAACACTTTCAAAGGCTGGTTCCAATGATCAACAAGTATCAGGAGAAAGACGGTACTTTCTTGTTGATGGACTCATTCGATGCGCTGTGCTCCGAATGATGGCGTTACGCTCAGTCAGTGGATTTCACGTCATTCGTGCAGGTCCGTTTTGGCGTAGAGGCGGTCATCGGAACAGCGCGACTGAAATACTCATCAATGAGCTCGCTACACGACCAAACTCGCTTGTGGCGGGGTTATCTTCATGAGGTCGGTTTGTACTGCTGGGAGGGGCAGGCCACCTGCGTCGAAAATCTTTACAGCCAGATGCTGCACTGCCTCGTCATATCCAAAAGAAGGCTGATTTATAAGCATTTTTCAGGATCAGCATGAATATTGCTTAGTCACTATTGGTATCGCCATTTGGTTTGGCGGCCATTGTGAGGAGCTGAAAATGAAATCACTAAATGCGATTGTCGCGAGCATTTTGACCATGTTCACGCTCGCAACAGCCCAGGCCAATGTGATCACCGGGAGCTTATGGCATGTTCCGGAAGCAGCCACGTTTAGCGCCGTACCAGCCAACGTGCCTGGCACCACACCCGATGTCACTTTCGACGTCAACTCGCCGCTGAACTTTTCCGGCACCAGCGTCACCGTCGGAACCTGGCTCGGCAGCAGCTCCGCCTTCAACATCATCGAGAACACCGCTGGCACCTTGGCCTCCTTGATGGACAATGGGGTCGTCGGCACCATCCTGCGCTTCACTGGTTTTGTGACCGTGACGAATGGCCAGACGTTCAATGTGGCTCACGATGACGGCTTGACTCTGATCATTGGTGGCGTGAACTTGGGGTTTAACCCAGGACCGACCGCTCCGGTGACAACCCCTGCGACCTATACCGGGCCATCTGGAAACTTCGCATTCGAGTTGGTCTATGCCGAATGTTGTGGTGGCCCCGCTGTCTTGAGCGTGGATCTGCCTTTCAGCAACACGCCCCGTAGCCTGCCGGAAACCCCTACGCTGGCTTTGCTCGGCTTGGGCCTGGTCGGGTGCTGGTACGTCTCGCGCCGCCGCACCGTCGGTGACAAATCGGCTCACTACCCCAAGTCCACTTTGACAACATGACTGGCTGAGGTGCCGTGAAGAAATATATCCTCAGAGCGCAAGAAGTGACGATCTGACTTCGAGCGTGCGGTGCGGTGTTTCCTCAGCTCTTTTCTGGCGTTTGCCAATTCGGCCAAGAGGGGGCAGACCTAAAGCCATCGTCTTCGCGGAGGACTGCCGCATAGACCCGCTAGGCCAACTCTGCGGACATTTCGGGGGTGACTACCAGAAGCGGTAGGGGGCAGTTCGCGGCGCTTGGCCTCGATTGCGGCCATCCACTCGGCTCTCGCTTTAGGGTGGCCTTGAGAACTGCCTGGGGGCGCTCGCTAGTGCCCAGCGCAATGTTCTTGTGAAAGCACCCAAAAGCTTCTTTGAGATCGTTTGGGATGACGATTCGGACATACCAGCGGGAGCCCCGCAGGTTTAATCCTTCGACCTGAGCCATGTCTTTTCCTTCATAAATTTAATGAAGTGACACACTCAAGTGCAACAAAACCGATGCGGAGAGCCGCTCTAGGCTTGAAACCCGCATGAATACTCGGTTTTATTAGTATAAGGTGACGAGCCTTGACGCCGCCAAATCAAGATCAAAAATCAATTAAATCAATGACTTACGAGGCTGCAGAAGAGGGCGGGTTCTACAGCCTGGTTGCACAGCCGTTGCTAAATTTAGCATAATTATTGCCCCCCATTTCGGTAGACGTACGGCATCTCTACCGGACGCCACCTCAAGACGAGTAAAGCGCCTTTAGCGTGTCTCTGCCATCAAGGCAACAAGCCGCGCCCTTTGATGCTCACTCTCTACGGGGTCAGGCGGGAGCCCTACAGTAGTCCCGGCGGGCACGCTTTCAGTGGCCTTACTAGGCACCAATCCGATAACAAGCAAGACCAGTATGGTGATCGGGGCTACCAACACCAGGAGGGCAAGCCACCCGCTCCAGCCGCAGTCGTGTCTTGTGGGGTAGTCGTGAGTGAATCCTGTGCAGCCTGTATTCCTCTCGCCTCTAGAACAGTCACGGTTCCAGGCTGTTTTAATTTCTATACCTGATGCATGATCCGCCTCACTGTCAATTCGGCAGTGTCATTTATCGGACCTTTCATGCTCATCTCTACCTCAGCCGTCACCCTCGACTACACCTCTTTGACCAGCTTCCTGGTTAAAGGGAAATCCTTTGAGGTGTTCGTGGAGCGCCCTGAAGGACAGCCGTTCTGGTGGTTCTCGACGCGACGTGATTCGGGCTCTCTGGAGATGTGGGGATTCGGTGCTCAAATCATTTTCTGCCGTCCATATTCGGCTCCCTTGAAAACAGTCTGATGGCCTTGTGACACTTTTTGCAGACCTCTTCCGAGGGGGCGATTCGCCAAAAATCCGCTGACTTGCAAAGCTCGATAAAGCGTGTAGCCTGCGGCCTTTTAACGGATACGTAAGGTCACTATGGATGCGAAGGAACGGAAGCGAATCGGGCGCTTGATTCAAATTCTGGAACTTTTCAAGGAACGGAATTCCACGATTCCATTACAGCAGGTCATTACGTTCTTGCGTGTGGCTCGTACACCTGGCATCGGGGTCACAGAGGTGGCCCACGCATCACAGACGCACATTGCATCTGCATCGCGCCATGTCCAGGCGCTTAGGGGGCAGCGAGGCGCGACGCCGCCACTGGTTGCCGCAGCCTATGGCAAGGATGAACGCACCAAGCCGTTACTCCTCACGGAAGATGGCCGCCATCTGCTCAGCGCCGTCCTTGCCACGTCAGACGAGGCTCCTATCGCCGTTGGCCCGGTCAGTGTTGTGAAGGGTGCGCCAGTACAACGCCGTCTCAGCAATGACTCGCACTGCGTTACGCCTAATCGCATCGCTTGGGACCCATTTGGACCCATTTAGGAGTGGCAATGCGGGAAGCCTTTGGATGCGCTGAGGGGACGCGGAAGGGATTGCCGGGGCGGATGGATAGTCGAGGGTTAACGCTAAAACTAGACGTTAATATTCCCGTGCGCTTCGCTGACTCCTTTGCTACCGTGAGGTGCAGGATTACTAAGGAATTGAGATGCGGTTTAGAAAATCTATCAAGCTTGCCCCTGGCATACGGATGAACCTTAGCGGGAGCGGCGCGAGTTGGACGCTTGGACCCCGAGGCGCATCAATTGGGATCGGGAAACGCGGAACTTTCCTCAATGCTGGAGTACCCGGGAGTGGGTTTTCATTTCGGCAGTCGTTAAGTGCAGGCTCTACCAACGCTGTTGCGCGACCTCAGATCGCTTCTCCGCAAAAGGTTAGCCTCACCGTTGAGGTGGCTGATGACGGGGTTATTACGTTCAAGGATGCTTCAGGTAACTCTGTTTCAGAGGAACTGATTGACGCCGCAAAAAAACAAAAGGGCGATGCAATTCGTATTCTCATTCAGCAAGCGTGCGACAAGATTAACGACCAAGTTGATGCTGTCAGCAAGCTCCATTTGTTTACTCCAGACCCACGAACACCGCCGCATTTTCAACCGCAATCATTTCCTGATCCAAAGCCGCAACCGCCGAATCCTCGCCAGTTGGGTTTCTTTGCAAAACTCTTCAAGTCGAATGTTGCGAGAGTTGAGGCGGAGTATCGCAAAGCGATGGACGCTTATGAGGCGGGAGAACGTGCGTGGAACAAGGCTAGAGGGGATTTTGAAAGCTTAGAGGACGAACGCAGGCAATCGTTTTTCAAGGTTCAAAGGGGTGACCAGCACGCCGTAGAGACTTTTCTCGGGGAGGTCTTGCTGGACATTAGTTGGCCTAGAGAGACCCTCATTTCCTACGAGGTAGGTGAGGATGGCAGGACCTTGCGGTTTGATGTGGACCTTCCAGAGGTACAGGACATGCCGCAGAAGACGGCCACAGTGCCTCAAAGGGGCTACAAGCTTTCCGTCAAGGAACTCGGTCCCGTGCAATTGCAAAAGTTGTACGCGCAGCATATTCATTCAATAGGGTTTCGCCTCTTGGGTGAAGCCTTTGCAATGATTCCTACCGTCCAGGAGGTCTTGCTTTCTGGGTATTCCCAGCGTGTTAGTCCTGCAACGGGTCAGGTACAAGATGACTACTTGTTTTCGGTCAATGTTTCGCGTTCAGCTTGGGAGCGCATCGACTTTGCGCGGCTGGGAGACATTGACGTAGCGGAGGCGCTGGGCCAGTTCAACCTTGTGAGGTCGATGACGAAATCGGGCCTTTTTAAACCAATCCGCCCTCTCACGGAGTAGGCGGGGTCAGCCCGCAAGGCCCTCAGGAAACGCCTCTTAGTGTTTCGTTTTCCAATGGAGAGAGGTAGTTGCGATGACTCGCCTGACGTTCGTCATAACGTCCCCCGCTGGCCGTCTTTCCGGTGCCACACGGAACGGCCACGCCAGAACCTTCTGGACTTGTGGAGGGGGTGTTGAAGGTCTTACGGGAGCCGGGGCAGGGCGAGTAGGGGGTGGCTGTACGATGTCCTCTTGATTCGTCTTCTTGTGAGTTGGAATCGTACTGGACAACTGTATGGATGTACAGTATCATTTTGTCATGGACGACATGACCCCATCCCAATGGATTGCCGCGTGTGCCGAGAGGTTGCATGAGAGGTGGCAGACGGTGGCGCCTGCGCAACTTGAGGAGGTCGCCATGGACATTTGGCGTGATGCACAGTTGCGCTCAATGGCTCCCTCGGATGCTGCTGCATTGTGGTTGCGGCCCATAACTCCCAATAGTGGCGCTTAGCTATGGGCGTTCGCAAAGTGGATCAACAATTGAGGCCGTAACCAGGGAGACGCCAAGTGCGTATTCCGATTTCTCCCGCGTAGCTGTTCAAGCCGATGTGTACATCGCAAGCTGCAGCGTTGACGATCTAGCGCATGCGTCGCCATACAACGGCTAAGGTCGTGGAGGTTTATTGGTGCTGCTCAATCAATCCAACAAGCCTCTCAAATTGTCTAGTGGTAACACCAACCTTTGGAGTGTCATCATAAAAGGACTCAGTGTTTTCTTTATAGAACCCAGTGCGCACAAGCCGAGCTATGAACGGGTCAAACTCTTTTTCCTCCAAGCCTAGCGACGTAATTGCATCGGACCTAAACGATTTCCAGTACGAGGTGATCTGAGCATGTTCCGTCTCCCATATCGAAGTTCGCGATGCCACCTCATGTCTTCGCAGCATCTGAAGGGCCATTATTTCCCGAAGGCTCATTTCGTCCAGGACATCTAAAAGTTCTTCGTATTGATCAAAGTCAATTTCGGATGATTGAATTGCTCCGCGAAGCATACTGGCCAATAACTCAATCTTCTCTTTTTTGCGCGTCTGTTGCGCAGCCTTCAAGGTTTTGAAGTAGCAATGGAGGAAGTCATTCGATTGAATTAGTTCCTCAGTAAGTGCGATAGTGCCCGCGCCGAGTCCATCGAAAAAAGCCTCTGTCCGTTCTCCAACGATTTGATTGCCGCGCTCCAGGAGCAATTCATGCAGCGCGGCACCACCAGGTGCAAAGCTTAGCAACGCCTTTGCTGCTAGGTTTTTCTCGTACAAAACGGCGGCTTTGCCCACTAGGTTGTTCGGTGAAGCCATGTTTGCCCTTTTCATCAATATTTTGTCGAAAAAATGCGAGACCCCCCTCGATCAAACTGGCGTGGAAGTCCCCCCCTAGCCCCCCCATCACGGTGCGCCTACGAGACCGTAAGGGTGCTGTGCGGTGATGGTCACCACACGTCATCGTCGAGTTCGCAGTCGTAGCGCCAACTCATGTGCTTGCAGAGTCCTTCCAGTCCGGGAAACATTGTCTGAGCATTGACCCCTAGCTTATCGAGTTGCTTCAATATTGCATGCCGATGAGCGGTGGGGACAACAAAGCGCATAAGCTTTTCGCTGTAATCGCTCTGTTTTTCAAGAGGGATGAAGGCATGGCGTTGCTGGGCTGGCTTGCTAAATCTGTGCGCTGTAAACCAACCTGACTGTGCAGCTACGCGAGTGTTGTTCAGAGGGGGGCGCAACACCCGCGTGCGCGTAATCTCGAACGGGTTCGGACTGTCTTCGTTTGAGAGTATCCAGTCCGTCTCAACCTCAAACACGTATACAAAAACACTCTTGACGCTGGGCGCCGGGCGATCAGCCAGTGCCATCCACAAGCCGACAAGAGGATTAGTACTCCAGTCAAGCAACCGTGTAGCCGCACCATGGTGCTGGGCGATACAGAGGAGCGCCCAGTCGTCAAGTTGTTTGTCCAAAAGCATATGCCCATGCAACCGAAGTTCAGATAGGACGCGTTTCTCAGCCTCTGTCGAGTCGTAAGTCCTATATTCCCTAGCTACTTTGGGCAGTAGAGGTGCATCCACGTTTTGACCGCGATAGAGATAAAGCTTACCGGATTTCTGATTTGCTACGTGATCGACCAGTTCTGAAAGAGCTTTCAGCGGCACACTTTCCAATTTCCATTCATCTTTCATATGGGGTGCCTTTGCGCTTGAGCGGCAGTCTGGCGGTTCGCTACCTCAGTAGGTACGATTTCTTTCCATAGCATTCGGTATCCTTGCGGCGCAATCTAATGAGCACCATCCGGCTATCGTAGCGACAAAGCGCCAGCATCCGCCTGAAGTACACCTCAATTGGATGGCCAAGAGTGAGCCACTTTGTCAATCACGCCTCTCGCCATCGCGGGACTCCCAGTTACCCTTGCGGGATTCTGGTGTGTGCTTTAGCAGCAGGTAGAGAAGGTACACCGTGACGACACCCCCAAGGAAGCCGAACAGTCCCCTGCCAAGCACGGGAAAGAACTGGGCAACGAGCCAGTAAATAGAGATCACTGCGACGATCTGGAGCGGCTTCATGGTGAACTTTCCAACAAGGACACATGCCATTCCATTACGAGGGCGCAAGCGGGACACCTTGCGGGGACGCTTGGGTCTACCAGGTACGTCACTTGGTGCTTATCGCGTGATGGCGTAGCGGTGTAGGTCTCTTGAGCTACCTCCACCAACCCCACAACGTGACAGCGGGGGCACGTAGCAGCGTTCAGGGCTGCTGTTTGATCGAAGCCTTCAATGAGCATAAGGAGGAAGCCCCAGCAGCACCACCACCGGGCACCGTTAGGTCATAGTAATGGAGGAGTCGCCGCTTGCTGCTTCACCAGCCTGCTTAAAGTTGACCGCGATGCGCTTGTGGCCTTGCACACCTGAGACCACGTTGCGCCCTGTGCTAGTAGCGCGAGGATGTTTGTATTGCGCTCCACATTCTCGGGCCTGCCGCGATAGACCTTGTCCTTGCCTGTCTTCAGCTTCGCCTTAGCGATCCCCTGTGCGGTGCGCCTGCGCCTGTCGTCGTAGTCCTTACGGGCGATAGCCGCCAGCATGTCCAGCATCATTCCGTTGAGGGCCTCCAGGAGCCGCTGGGTCATCTCATCACCTTGGTCGATCAACTGCCAAGAGGTCGGGAGGTCCAGGGCCACCACACGCACCCGCTTGGCGGCAATCGTGGCCTTCAGGCTCTGCCAGTCTTCAGCATTGAGGCGAGAGAGCCGGTCCACTTGCTCGATTAGGAGCACGTCACCCGGTTGGCTGTCATCGAGGAGTCGGAAAAGCTCGGGCCGCTTGAGGCTAGCGCCTGACTCGTTCTCTATATAGCGGGCTGCGATCTTCATGCCGCGCTCCATGGCGAAAGTCTGGAGGTCTTCCAGAGCACGCGTGGCGTCTTGGCCCTCGGTAGAGGCGCGGAGATAAGCACGAAGGAACATGTAAACCCATCAGTTCGTTTTGGATGGTTCGTATATTGTCAGTTCGATTTGGATTGGTCAAGCGTATTTATCGAACCAGATATTGAGACGCTTTCGCCGGTAGCGTTAAGGCGTACTCAAATCGAACCACCGAGAACGTGCCTCTTGGTTTGTCGCTAAGGATGTGCGCGAATCACATTGGACTTGTTTGCTACCCCTTCTGGGGATAGCTACCGCAAGCAGCACATCATCAGCGGGTCCGGCTTAAACCTGCGCGTGATTGACCGGGACGGTTCGCCGTGGTTCGTTGCTGTTGATGTGTGTCGGGCGCTGCAAATGCCGGTGCAGAACGGTAGCGTGTGGCCGTGGCTCACCGGCCTTGAGGCGGATGAACTCTTTACAACCAAGAAAAGGGAGTTGACATTCCCTACTCTCTTCACCGGCACTAGGTCTCAGGTAACGCTAGTTTCCGAATCAGGCCTCTACTAACTCATCCTGAAGTCCCGCAAGCCGGAAGCAAAAGCCTTCAAGAAATGGGTGACCTCCGAAGTCCTCCCTACGATCCGCAGGACGGGCGGCTACATGACCCCTTCGGTGGCCGTCCTGGCTAAAGAGGACCCCCAGGCATTCCTGGCCCGCGCCCTCCTGATCGCAGGGGAGACCATCAACAACCTCAAGATGCAGGCGATGGGGTTGGAGACGGCGGGCGTGGCGGGTTCTACGGTCCTGCTGCGGGAATGGCTGAAGGAGGGTATCAACTCAATTGAGACCCTTGGGAGGCGGGCGGCTACATGGCCCCCTCGGTGGCCGTTCTGGCCGTGAAGGACCCGGCTGTGTGCATTACCCCCTGCACTAGGAGACCTACAGGTCCCCGTGAGATTCCGGGGCAGCGGACTTTTTGTGTCACAAGCTGCCTCTGATCCTTGGAATGCCGTCTTTTTGCTATTACTTCAATAGCAAACTATGACCACAGCATAAAGCCAGTCTGGCGATTGTCGAGCCAAAATTATCGACGATCAACCCCCGCATTAGGAGGAGGAAGCCTCAATGTATCCATCGGGACGGCGATTAAGGCCCCCATCAGGAGAGCCCCAGGACTCAAGTCCATACCCGCACTCTGGCAACCCCAGAAGACGGCCACCTTTGCGCTACTTCAGCGGCGGAATTCGAATACCCCCTGCATAAGGAAAGCCTACAGGTCACCTCGGGCTAACCGGCTCCCAATCCTTCAACCTTCATCACTACAAAGTCTCAATGACCAACCATGAATCGCGTGTAATTCGCGCCGTTACCTTCTCGCCTGTGGCTTTCGCTCACCTCAAGGCCTGTCAGCACTTGTTTCAACTCCAAGCCAACGAGTCAGAGCCTGGCCGTACTGTCACGAACAGCGAAACCCTAGGCCGTATCCTCCACGCCCATGCACGCCTCGGCCTTGCCGCTGCTTCGCAGGGTATGCAGGTTCAAGAACTGTGTTCCGCGCTTGCCTTTGGGGACCTTGTGGTCACCTCTCCAACACCTGAGGGCCTGTGATGTCACAACCATTCAACAGCATCCGGTGCATCTTCAGTACTGACCCGATCCGGCCTCTGCGGGCTTTCAGCGATGCGGCGGGGGACTTCTGGTTTATCGCCATGGATGCCTGCGCCTTGATGGGCATTCCCTCCATACCAAAGGCTACGGCGAAGCTAGACGCCAGCGAGAAAGTCCAGGTGGGCACAGACAACGCCTACGGCCTGCACCCCCACACCCTGGCAGTCAACGAGGCGGGCCTTTACGAACTCATCGCGGGTGCCCAGAGCCCCGTTGCGAAGGCGTTCCGGAAGCACCTGACCGACCACATCACACCCATGCTCCGGGCCATCCCGACGCAATCCAGGAAGACCCAATGACCCGCCTACAAATCAGTGACCAGTTCGGTAACGAACGCCTGCGCACCCAAGCGCAACCCCTAGCATCCACCATGGTGTCCCAAGCGGCCCCTCCACATCTCGCGGAAGACAAGTGGCGCGGCCTGGGGCAAGCCTTCGCGGGCGCTGAGATGCTTGTGGAGAACAATCGCGCCCTGCATGAAACCCAGGACCGCGAACGGGCCAACAAGTACGCCAACTCCATGACCGTGGACGAGTTGGGCAAACGCATCAAAGCGGGCGACATGCTTGCGTCTGAGTCCCCGGTGTTCGCTGCCACGGTGCAGCACATCTGGGGCCAGAACTCGCAAGCCGCCATCGAGCGTGATGTGATGTCCAAGGTGTCCACGGGGGAGATGAAATTCAGTAAGCCCGAGGAAATCGACACGTACCTCACGGAGAACCGTAACACCGTCCTCGCGGGGCAAAGTCAGTACGCAAGTGCAGGCTTCGACAAGGGCTATGCCAACCTGCGCACCAAGCTCCGGGACAACGTGGCGCGGACGAATGACAAGGTGATCGTGGAGCAGGCCGTCAACGCAGCCACCGACAGCCTGGGCAACAAGCTCCTTGAGGTGACCGGGGGTGAATTCAAAGGCACCCCGCAGGAAGCCTCCACAGCCCTCCTGGCCCATTACGATGTCCTGCGGCGCACCAAGGTCATGCCGGATGCTGCCGCCAAAAGTGCCCTCACCGAGGTCATCACTCGCGCTGCATCGTCCGGCAAGACAGACCTCCTGGCCTCCCTGCTGAATGCCGAACTGCCGGACGTGGGCACCGTGCGGAGCTTCCTCGGGGAAACCAAAGCGGCGACCTTGACGGCCCAGGCGGGGTCTCAGTTTGACCAGGGTCAGCGCCAGCGGGTGGATGATGAAATCCTCCCCTTCATGCAGGCATCCGACACCGGCTCATTGAACGTGGACAAGTTCATGGCATGGGCTCAGTCGGATGTGAATAAGAAGTACACCAGTGCCGCCACCATCCACGCCATCACGCGGGCCAACATGGCAAGCCTGGCGCACCAGCACAGGGACCTTGAGAAGGCTCAGATACAAGGCGCGGTCCTAGCGTCTGAGCATGAGGCCCGTAAGCGTGTGGACGCAGCGATGACCAATGGCACCCTCTGGACCGTGCAGGGCACCCAGAACCCACAAGTGCTGACCACCTCAGGCGATACGAAGGACTTCAGCGTCAAGAAGTACGCGGAGGATTCGCTGACCAAGCGGACAGCCGGGATGCCCTTCGAGCAACAGGTGTCAGCCTGGGCTATGAATGGCCTAGCGAATCCTGATTGGGAAAACCAGATGAAGGCGGGTCTGTTGAACCTCAGCAGCATCGGCCTGGACTCCAAAGGGAAACCTACAGGTGAACTGAACGAGGCCGGGACGAAGGCCATTGAGTTATTCAAGCAGCTTGACGGCACAAACCCGGACTATGCCAAGCAGGTCGCCGGTGACACGGCTTACAAGCGGTTCTCTGATATTGCGTTCCTCACGCATCTTGGAAGGGCGCCAGCGGATGCCGCAAGCATTGCTTCTAACGTGGCCTCGGGGGCTATCGCGGGGAGCCCAGGCGACAAGCTGGACAAGCAGGTGGCCTCGGAGATTGGCAAGCTGACAGGCACCCCGTGGATGGACTGGCTGGCGAACACGGGGGACCGCATGAGCGACTTCGTGGTGAACAACAACCCCGCAACATATGCTCGGGCTCTTACAAGTGGTGTGCTAGGGGTAGTCCCCGGCATGGAGGACGCTGCGGCATGGGTCGAGCCCACCAGGGCCGACACGGTAATGCGCAACACCACGCCAAACACATCCCAGGTGCATGGTCTGGTGAAGCGATATGCCACGCTGCTGGCCCATAGCGGTCAAGTGGGTGACGCCACGGAGGCCCTCAGGGTCGCGGTGGACTACATCCGTAGGCCAGAGGTCTCCACCCAAGTCAATGGAACGCTCTACCTGCGCTCTGAGCTACCCGCTGCACCCAATGCCAGCAGGACGCAAGGCGAATGGCTTGAGCGGTTCATCGATGCCGTTCCCAAGGCTCGGGCGAAGGACCTGAAGTTCCCCGGGGAGTCCGTGCGGCTGGAGTATGACGAGCGAGCGCATATCTACCGGGCTTTTGTCACTGGCATCCCTCTCACGGATGCACAGGGCGGAATCATGGCCTGGCAGAAAGGCGAAATCCAGCAGTGGTATTCGACCCAGGCGCATATTGATTTGATCGAAGGTGCCGCTAAAGGCGCTGCCATTCAGGCCGCAGCCCAGGCGGACGCCAAGGTCCCACGCAACAACCGCATCCAGGGGCTCGCGCCCGGTGTTTACAACAAGGCCGCCGCGCCACTCGCACCCCGCTAACGCGGCAATTTCAATAACAGTAATGACTAACGGCGGGGGCTAAGAACCTCTGCCCATATTTCCATGGACAACAACCAAACGACATCCGCCCCTGAGGCACCCGGTGAGATTCTCATCAACCGTACCATCACGTTCCGCAACAGCACCTTCGGGGGCCTGAAGGCATTCATTCGGGCACACCATAGGAGGACAGGTTTTTTGCTTACCAACGCCGCTGCGGTGGACTTGATCCTGAGGGCCTACCTGTCACGGCATCTGCACCCGGACGCCGTGGCGGAAATGACAAGAGGGTCGTGCGCCGAGTCGGTGAAGCAGTTGCGGGAGCTTCCTCACGAAGACTTCGGGGATAGCCCTGCGGATGGGCTGTCAGGGCCTGCACGGACACCCAAGATTATTCTGAAGGCTACCCCACGGGATGCCCCGAAAGGCGTTGCGGGCCGCATTATTCAGGTGGAAGTGCGCAAGGATCAGCAGTGGCTTCCTTCGGTAAGCGAGGGCCTGGCGTGAGGTGTACCCGACCTCCCTTTATGTCCCCCTCTGCTACGTGCCCGACCGGCTACTCAGCGGATGGCCTGAAGGGATGGGCAGCACAGGTACTCGGAGCGAGGCGATGCTCCACTAAATACCTGGCTGCTCTGGCGATCATTTTCGGCAATATGGCCCGTGCTGACTTGCAGGGGGCCACGCTCCTACTCACGACCATCGCGCCTTACGCGACCCGGCAAACGATGCGGACCATCCTGGAGCAACTCAGCGCGGCAGGATTGGTGAAGCGGTGGCGCAACCGTAAGCAAGCGGTCTACGCCTACCAAGGCGTGACAGGCTTGGGCAGCGAGGAGGATGCAGCTACGCGGTACAACCGCATACAGCGTCATGCCGAGGAAGCTGACGCCATGCGGTATAGCCGTGATATTGGCATCCAACCGGCTGACTGCCCATACTGAGGCAGGCGTTAACAACCGCTCAAACCCGCTTAACAACCGCCTTATAAGGAGACACCAAAAGGGGAGCAAAGAAGGAGCCTACGATGGGGGAAATACTGTGGTCAGTCCCGCCACGGTCTCCACTGCTGACCGGCTGCTGAGGCCCTTCAACTCACCTCGGTGGGCTACAGCAGACTCCAGCAGGCACCCGGTGAGAAGGAAGACCACTGAGTCCCCCCCACCGTGGTCGCCCAATAGCGATGTCCCTGAAGGGGCTATAGTTGGCCGTCGGCCCGTCCCTATCTGTATTTGTGGTCTTCAGTCTTATGGATTGGCCGCTGCTACAAAGACTGCGTAACCCCCTGACAGACACCCGAGGATGAACAGACCGAAGCATGAATAAGCGATAGCTGTTGATAACCTACTGGGGCCACGTGAACGCTTCTCGTCTTCAGCTATAACAAACTCCCATTGCAGTTCATCTTTAAAGAATCGGTTGGCGTCCCCACGGTAACAGCGATAAAGCCTCGCGAAGCGGTGGTAGGCACAAGCAAGGCCGACTCCGGTAAATATGACCCCTGCGACGAACGCAAACAGTGCCAGTTTTGCGGGAAATATGTTCAACGCCTTACCGAATGCGCCTAGAAAACTCAGCGTAGCAATTGCGCCACCTGAGTTAGTGAGGAGGAGGAATTTGTACGCTTTATCGCCCCAATCCTTCTCGAGGCCATGTAGCTGACTCCAACGGCGGTCCACGTGGGCAATGATGCGACCTTTCCTGTCTTGGTCTACTTCTGAAAAAAGTGTCATGTGGTCTCCTTCCCAAGCATTACAACATTTGATTATTTGAATCTCAACCGGCTCCTTAGGAGACGAGTTGGCTATTTGATAGGATTCATTGATGATTTACTAACAACGCAGGTGTAGGCAATGATGTGGCAAGCGAAGCTGATATTGAAGGCCGGGGAAATCTTGGTCAACGAAAAATACCGAGAGGCTGGCAGCCTTGGTAACAAGGAGATCACTACTTGCGATGTGCAGAATACCTCTGGCGAAATTGTCGGGACGGTTCGGTACTCTGACGTTACGTCTATCAAAGCTCCGTTCAGGCATAGCTTTCACCTTCTACAACTTGATGCGAACGGTAAATCACTTATTGATGAGCGTGGTGACTTTTAGGTGATCAGGCCCCAGCTCGCAATACTTTGGATGGCAGGACTGGTGCCACTGTGGACCCTCGCGGCGACCCTCCAGGGCACCGTAGTAGGCATCTCAGACGGCGACACCATCACGGTTCTTGACGCCTCCAAGACCTCCCACAAGATTCGCCTTTCGGGTATCGATGCGCCCGAGAAGAAGCAAGCCTTCGGGAACATCTCTAAGCAATCGCTTTCGGATATGGTCTATGAACGCACGGTCACCGTGGAGTACACCAAGGAGGACCGTTACGGGCGGAAGCTCGGTAAGGTTCTAGTCAATGGCGTGGATGCAAACCTAGTCCAGGTCCGTATGGGGCTTGCTTGGCATTACAAGAAGTACCAGAAGGAGCAGCCTCCGGAGGATCGCTTGGAGTACACCAGGGCAGAGGCCAAGGCCAAAGAGGCGGGGAGGGGGCTTTGGAGAGATGGGCAAGCGGTGCCCCCTTGGGATTGGCGCAAGCTAGGGAGCTTTTGACGAGTATTAATTTTTTTCGGACACAATGCTCGATAAACAAATATGTACAGTGTCCAAAAAAGGAGGCAGTGTGAAGCTTGCAATCGTGGCGGGGGTGACCGCTTATCAACACTTGCTGCCGCTGAATGCGTGCACCAAGGATGCTGAGGCTTTCAGGGTACTTCTGGACGAGACGAAATCGTATGCAGAGGTTTGCTTCCTACCGCCTGACATCACCGGGCTAGCTGCAAAAAAAATGATTTCTGAGTTCGTTCAGAAATACAAGTCGCAGACGGTCGACGAACTGCTCTTTTATTTTTCTGGTCACGGCACGCGCTTCGAGGATGATTTCTTCTTTGCCTTTGCCGACTTTAAAAGTGATCGTAAAGAAGGCACTGGCTTGCGGAACACGGAGCTTGATGGGTTAATCAGAAATCTTTCTCCTGAATTAACAATCAAGATAGTGGATGCGTGTAACTCTGGCTCAACCTACATTAAGGCGGATGACATAGACATTGCGCCCGTTCTTGAGAAGTCAGCTAAGGACAACCTGCTGAAAAAGCTTTACTTTTTACATTCTTCAGATGCGGAGGAGGCGTCTTGGGCTGGTCCGGAATTTAGCCACTTCACGTATGCACTGCTAGAGTCGCTGACCAAGCAAATCGGTCCCGTCCGATATAGAGACATCATGGCAGATGTGGCAGATGAGATGCATCGTATTAGTGGACCTCGTCCCACCTTTGTGGTTCAGGCAGACAACACGGAAGTGTTCGTAGACATGGATACGCACCTGTCAGACACCTTGAAGCAGGCCCTCGGGCTCAAACCTGCAAACAGTGGCGCTTCTTCTAAGGACCCGGAAGAAGATACACAGTCTTCGCCTTCTGTTGAGCAAAGCCCGCAGGAAATGCCGATTGCCAAGTTGGCCGCTTTGAAAGCACACGACACCTTTTGTTCGGAAGAAGAGGCAAAGCTCAATCTCTCAAAGCTTAATGCTCTAGTTGATGAGACGCGTTGGCCAACGGATATCAAGGATGCGTTCAAAATCGAATTTCGTGAAGTGGCTACCAATAGTTTGCCAAATCGTGTCTCGATTGGCCGGTGGATCACTGGTCTCAAAGAAGATTCCGTCTTTGCAACTCCTACTTATGACACCGAAAAGTACACAACGGAAGAGTACCGAGAAGTGCCTAAGAAACCAGGTTCTTCGTCATGGAGTTTAGCCCTGTCATCGGTGACAAGTCTCGAACGAATGTTGGGCAAAGACAAGGAGTACAAGCTCGAGAAGGTGGAGAGGCAGCGCCAAGTGTTGTCAGGTTTTCAATACACGGTTGACCCAGTATTTGTACCTCGCCAAATCTACTTTGACCCTCGGCTACCATCTTTGGAAAGATATGCCGTCACCATAATTCTCTTATTTTCTCGGCGCAATTTAAATTGTCTTTATGCCATTGAGCACCTTAGGCTGCAAGGCTGGGATGAAACTATTTCGCCAGAAGCCAAGAATTGGAAACAGATTACAGTACCGCTTAAGGACGTTGAGAAAATTAATGCGATGATTTTGGCGCTCATCGCGGAGGTGTCAGAGTTTATAAGCACTGATGCTCGGAGTCGGTTGGCTGCATAGATCAAATTGTGGTGAGGTGTTTCAATTGTGCGGCGATTTGAGCGGTGTACGGTGTACAGTTTTCGATAGCTGCGCAGTTAGCTGGGGTGCTTTTGCAGTTCTAGGTATTGGAATCGAATAGCTTCCACAGCGTTTCTCATCTCTTCCCGTGTCCAGTGGTCATAGGTGAGCGTCCCGATGCTCCCAGGCGTTTTATGTCCCGTGATCTTGTCTTGGGTACTTTCACTGAATCCCGCACGGCGCATCAGTGGGCGCACCGTGTGGCGAAAGTAATGGAAGCTAGCCCCGCCCGCGCCCGCCATACCTAAAGACTCGCGGTAGTCTTTAAACCAACGGCCAAAATAATCGCTGGCTTTGTCTTTCCGAAGCGGAAGGGTGGGCCACAGCGATTCGCTACCTGTTTTCCTAACGTCCTCGACGTAATCCAAAAAGCCAAGGCGCAAAAGTTCACTATGTATTGGGACCTGCCGCACCCCAGCATCGCTCTTGATGCTTTGGTTCTCTCCCTCCTCGCGAAGAGAAAGAACATGGATGCCCTCGATACATTCCACATCCACGCTGTGTAACTGGCAAAGTTCACCCAAGCGGGACCCCGTATAGAGCCCCAAAAGGGGAATCCAATACGCGGCCTTACTGCCTGCATTTCGTGCCTCTGGAAGGACACAGGACGTATACAGCGGAGAGGTGAAGAGTGTTGTTAGCTCCGCTTCTGTCCACGGTCGGCGCTTATTCGTGGTGACTGCCTTGATGTCGAGGCCCCGCCATGGCTGCTTGGGTATCCATTCAAGGGTCTCCGCTGCATACTTCAGCAGGGACTTGATGGCGGTGAGGCGGTCTCTCGCAGTCTTTGGGGTCTTGGAGGTTTCCCTCAGCCAGATTCGGTAGGTGTCTCCCATGTCTCTGGTTATGTTCCCGATGGGTAAGGACGGGTGCTTGCTCTCGAATTGAGCTAACGCCCGCCCGTATGCGGCGATGGAGTCCGCGGAGCGGGGTGAGTCGCCCGATAGCTGCCACCTCTCATACACCTTGCGTATGGTTTTTGCGGCCTGCTCTGAGGCCACCGGGAGTGCCACTACAGGCGTTTCTACGACTTCTCCAGCGTCCCTAAGGGTCAACTCGCGGTGAGCTGTTCTGTAGGCCTTGAGGGCCGTTAACAATGCCTCCCGTACCCCTGGCGTCTTCGCATCAAGGGCTACGCCCAACTTGCTGGCCTCCGCTTGGACCAGCGGAAGCACCGCGCTCAGGTTTCGGCTTGCAAGGGCTGTGGCTGCATTGCCCTCCAGGTAAGCATTCAAACCTGCCAGTTCCTCCGCTTCCTCCGCTGTCAGGCCCGTAAGGTCATCCTCACGTTCTACAGGAGGTTCCCATTGAGGAATGAGGAGACTATTGCGACTTCTGCGGGTCCACTCTTTGCGGAGGTGAACCATCTCAGCCAGCAATGGAAGGTCGGCACGTAGGCGGTCATCTTCGGACAGCACATGGGCTCGGACTCTCTCAGCCAAATAACCTGCCAGGTTGGGCGTTATCGCGTCTAGCAGGGTTGGATTGAGTTGCAGCCTCTTCGTCTCGAAGTCAGCCATCCATTCAGCCCGCTTGATGGTCGCCAAGAAGGTCGCCTCACGGCGGTCGCTGGTGCCCAGAGCGATATTGATGCGCCGCTTGCCAAAAGCAGCATGAAGGTCTGGTGGGATGACGATGAGAACGTACCACCGGGAGCCGCGTTGGCTCATGCCGATAACCTTGCTTGCCATGTCTTTCTCCGAGGTCATGGCTGTGCAAGGTTCTACAGGTAAGTTCTACAGTCTAGGGCTCGTAACCCGGTGAAAAGGCCCAAGTATTTGAATACAAAGGCTTTTCTTTGAATAAGGTGACGAGCCTTGACCCCGGCACTGGCTCCACAGTTAGGGCTGCTTGGTTCCCCATCTGACCCGGTTGGCCGCTTTACCATGCGGGAAGGCCCGTCACTGACTATTGTAAGGGCAGGGCGGCGGACTTAAAGACCGTGGACCCAAAAAACCCTCAAGGCAGCGCTTTAGAATCCCCTCATGTCCTATCTCGTGCTCGCCCGCAAATACCGCCCCAGAAACTTCTCTGAAATGGTCGGGCAGTCGCATGTGGTGCAAGCGCTGGGCAATGCGCTGAGCACGCAGCGACTGCACCATGCCTACCTGTTCACCGGGACGCGCGGTGTCGGCAAGACCACTATTTCGCGGATTCTGGCCAAGTCGCTCAACTGCCTGGGCACGGACGGGCAGGGCGGCATCACGGCCACGCCTTGTGGTGTGTGCCAGGCCTGCACCGACATCGACAGCGGTCGGTTTGTCGATTACACCGAGCTCGACGCGGCCTCGAACCGCGGCGTCGACGAGATCGCGCAATTGCTGGAGCAGGCGGTTTACAAGCCGGTGGTGGGGCGCTTCAAGGTCTTCATGATCGATGAGGTGCACATGCTGACGAACACGGCCTTCAACGCCATGCTCAAGACGCTGGAGGAACCCCCCGAATACCTGAAGTTTGTGCTGGCCACAACCGATCCGCAAAAAGTGCCGGCCACCGTGTTGTCGCGTTGCCTGCAGTTCAACCTGCGGCCCATGGCGCCCGAAACCATTCTGGAACATCTGACCCAGGTGTTGCAGGCGGAGACCGTGGCGTCCGAGCCGCAGGCCTTGCGCCTGCTGGCGCGCGCGGCGCGTGGCTCCATGCGTGATGCCTTGTCGCTGACCGATCAGGCGATCGCCTTTGGCTCCGGCCAGTTGCAGGAAGCCAGCGTGCGCCAGATGCTGGGCAGCGTGGATCGCAGTTATGTGTTCCAGCTGCTGGACGCGCTGGCGCGCGGCGACGGCAAAAGTGTGGTCGAAACCTCCGAGGTCTTGCGCCTCAATGGGCTGAGCGCCGCCTCCACCCTGGAAGAAATGGCCACCGTGTTGCAACGCATGGCGGTGCTGCAGGCGGTGCCCGGCATAGGTGCGGGTGACGACGAGTCCGACCCCGAGGTGGCCGCCACGGCGCGCCTGGCGCAGACCCTGCCGGCCGATGAAACCCAATTGCTCTACAGCCTGTGTCTGCATGGTCGCGCTGAACTGGGCCTGGCGCCTGACGACTACGCGGCGCTGACCATGGTGCTGCTGCGCCTGCTGGCCTTCAAGCCCGCAGGGGCTTCCACATCAACGGCACCGGGGAGCGCCGTCGAGCTCCCGAAAAAAGCCACAGCCTGACCGGGCGCCGGCCCCGGTCGTACAAGCCACCGCACCAGCGCCTGCGCCGAAACCGATGCCTGCACCCGCACCGGTGCCCGCGCCAGCCCTCGCACCGGTCCAGCCGGTGGCTGCTGCCCCTGCGGTGCCCGAAAAATTTGAAGAAAACATGCCTCCAGCCCAGGAGGATCAAGCGCCGTCAGCTATTAATTTTGTAGCGGATGAGGATTCGATGCCGCCGCCCTGGGATATGGACGAGGAAATGGCGGGGGCCATGGCTGCACCTGCCCCGGCACCTGTTCGCGTGTCCGAACCCGCGCCTGCCGTGGCCACGTTTGAAGCCAGTCCGCTGGGTGACGACTGGACCGCGCTGGTCAACCGCATGGTCGCCGACGACGTGATTGCGGCGCTGACGCGTGAACTGGCGCTGCAATCCGAGCTGCGTTCACAGCTGGACGGCGTCTGGACCCTGCGCGTCGAGCGCGAGTCGCTGAACCATACGGCTTCGCGCGAAAAGCTGCAGCTTGCCCTGCAAGCCGCTGTGCCTGACAGCGCGCTGCGCAAGCTGGAAGTCGAGCTTGGCCCGGTGGGCGATACACCGGCCAGGCGCAACGCGGCCGCGCAGCTGGCGCGGCAACGCGAGGCCGAAGCCATCATTTACAACGACCCCTTTGTGCAAGACATGATGCGCGACTGGGGCGCCAAAATTGTGCCGGGCAGCATCAAGCCGGTGAAGCCCGCCGCCCCCAAACCGATATGATCGAAGCCCTGTGGGCTCGCTGATTTAGCCATTTAGATTCAAAGGAAAAAACATGTTCAACAAAGGACAACTCGCCGGCCTCATGAAACAGGCTCAGGCCATGCAGGACAACCTGAAAAAAGCACAGGACGAACTGGCTTTTGTCGAGGTGACGGCCGAATCCGGCGCCGGTCTGGTCAAGGTCACCATGACCTGCAAACACGATGTCAAACGGGTCGAGATCGACCCCAGCCTGCTGGGCGAAGACAAAGACATGCTGGAAGACCTGGTGGCCGCCGCCTTCAACGCCGCCGTGCGCAAGGCCGAAGAGCTGAGCCAGGAAAAAATGGGCAAACTCACGGCGGGTATGCCCGGTCTGCCAGGCGGCATGAAATTCCCCTTCTGACGGCTACTGCGCGGGTCCATGGCCGCGTTGCGGGGCCCGTTCAGGCCATCCTCATGCACCTGAAGTGCATTCCGGTGACCTGACACCCGCGCCTGGCCCTGAACCCGCTCGCTACGCCGTTATGCGCCACACCTTTTTGCTCTCTCTCATTCATGGCTGACTCCAACGCCCTCGAAGGCCTGACCCAGGCGCTGCGGCGCCTGCCTGGCGTGGGCGCCAAGTCGGCCGCGCGCATGGCGTTTCATCTGTTGCAGCACGACACGCAGGGTGCCCTGCAGATCGCGCGTGCGCTGGAACATGCAGTGCAGAGCGTCAAACATTGCGCCTTGTGCAATACCTTGACCGAGCTGGACGTGTGTATCACCTGCGCCAACCCCGAGCGCGACCGCAGCAAACTGTGTGTGGTCGAGACCCCGGCCGACCAGGCCGCGCTGGAGCGCACGCGGGCTTACCGCGGCCTGTATTTTGTGTTGATGGGCAAACTCAGCCCGCTGGACGGCATAGGTCCGCACGACATCGGCTTGAAAAAACTGTTCGACCGCGTGGTGCCCGAAGATGCGCAGGGTGAGCCGGCGGGGGCCGATGCCCGTGAGGTGCAGGAAGTGATTCTGGCGACCAACTTCACGGCCGAAGGCGAGGCCACCGCGCATGTGATCACGCAGGCCCTGAAAAGCCGCGGCGTGCAGGTGACGCGGCTGGCGCGCGGCGTGCCGGTGGGCAGCGAGCTGGAGTACGTCGACCTGGGCACGATTGCCCACGCGCTGGTGGACCGCCGCTAAGGTACTGCTCGTTGCGTCACGAATGCTATTCTTTTCATAGCTGACAGCGCTCGTCCTTCAAAGACTACAAGCCAGAAAGGCACTTGATCCATGAACTATGCGCATTTCACCGTGGCCTACTGGTGTCTGCTGGTCGCCGCCTTGTTGCCGATTGGCTGTGCGGCCCTGGCCAAGTGGGGCATGTTCAGCGTTTCTCCGCGCCAGGGGGGTTATGACAACCACAACCCGCGCGCCTGGCTGGCCAGGCAAACCGACTGGCGTGCGCGTGCCAACAGCGCACAAGCCAACACCTTTGAAGCGTTGCCGTTTTTCTTTGCCGCGGTGATCATTGCGCACCAGTTGCAGGCGGTTCAGGTGCGGCTCGACGTCTTTGCGTTTGTGTTTGTGGTGCTGCGTATTGCCTACGTCATCATGTACGTGGCCGACATGGCCAAAAGCCGCAGCGCGCTCTGGGCCCTGGCCTTGCTGGTCAACATCGGCATCCTGTTTCTCGGCTACCGGTAACGTCTGGTAACCAGGGGCTCTCTGCCTGAATCCCGCAGCGCGCGGCGCGCGAGTTAGGCCCAGAGTCCTTAACGTTCCGTACAAACCCGCACGGGATGATACTGATGCGGTTTTTTTGGGCGCTGTTTATGCTTCCTCCAAGCCATGAATGGCACAGAGAGAACCCGCATGAACACTCCTTTTTCCCTTACCCGCAGAAGTTTCGCCGGCGTTGCCGCCGCGGGGGCAGCCAGCCTGGCCTTCCCGGCCTTGCGCGCCCAGGGCAAGCTTGAGAAATCAAAAATCGCACTCGCCGTGGGCGGCAAGGCGGCGTTTTATTACCTGCCGCTGACCATCACCGAGCAGCTCGGTTACTTCAAGGCCGAAGGCCTGGAGGTGGAGATCAGTGACTTTGCCGGCGGCGCACGCGCGCTGCAGGCGGCGGTGGGCGGCTCGGCCGATGTGGTTTTCGGGCGCCTACGAACACACCATCAACCTGCAGTCCAAAAACCAGTTTTTCCAGGCCTTTGTGTTGCAGGGCAGGGCGCCGCAGATCGCTTTTGGTGTGTCCACCAAAAACATGCCCAACTACAAGTCGGTGGCCGACCTGAAGGGCAAAAAAATCGGTGTCTCCGCGCCTGGTTCTTCCACCAACATGATGGCCAATCTGGTGCTGTCGCGCGCCGGGCTCAAGGCCAGTGATGTCAGTTTCATCGGTGTCGGCACCGCCGCCGGTGCGCTGGCGGCCCTGCGCTCGGGCCAGATCGATGCCATGAGCAACACCGACCCGGTGATGACCATGCTGGAGCAAAAAGGCGATGTGAAAATCATCTCGGACACCCGCACACTCAAGGGCACGATCGATGTGTTTGGTGGTCCGATGCCGGCGGCCTGCCTGTATGCGCCGCTGGATTTCATCCAGAAACATCCCAACACCTGCCAGGCGTTGACCAATGCCATCGTGCATGGCCTGAAATGGCTGCAAACCGCTGGCCCCAGCGACATCATCAAGACCGTGCCCGAAAACTATTTGCTCGGCGACCGTGCCTTGTACCTCGCCTCCTTCAACAAGGTGCGCGAGGCGATTGCGGTGGACGGCCTGATCCCCGAAGATGGCGCGCGGACGGCGCTCAAGGCGCTGGCCAGTTTCGATGCCAGCATCAAGGCCGACAAGATCGACCTGAGCAAGACCTACACCAACGAATTCGCCCGACGCGCGAAGGACAAGTTCAAAGCCTGATCCCGGGCCGCGCAAGCGGCTTGTTTTTTATATGCCCGACCTGGTTCGCGGCCACCCTTCATTTATGCCGCAAGCCTCCCAGGATCACGCCGCCGAATACGCGATTGAACTGCTCAACATCACCTGCACCTTTAAAGCGCGGGAGGATGCGGGGCAGGGTTACACCGCCGTCGGGGACACCACGCTGCGTATACGCGCTGGCGAGTTTGTCTCGGTGGTCGGCCCGACCGGTTGTGGCAAGTCCACCCTGCTCAACATCGGGGCCGGTTTGCTGGCGCCGTCTTCCGGCTCGGTCAAGGTTTTTGGCGAGCCTCTGGCCGGCATCAACACCCGCGCCGGCTACATGTTCCAGACCGAAGCGCTGATGCCCTGGCGCAGCGCCATCGACAACGTGATGGTCGGCCTGCAATACCGCGGCGTGCCCGATACCGACGCCAGGCGGCAGGCGCAGGCCTGGTTGGACCGGGTGGGCCTGAGCGACTTCGGTGACCGTTACCCGCATCAGCTCTCCGGCGGCATGCGCAAACGCACGGCGCTGGCGCAGGTGCTGGCACTGGACCCGGACATCATCCTGATGGACGAGCCCTTTCGGCACTGGATATCCAGACCCGGCAACTGATGGAAAACGAGGTGCTGGACCTCTGGGCCGCGAAGAAAAAAGCGGTTATTTTTATCACCCATGACCTGGACGAAGCGATTGCCATGAGCGACCGCGTGGTGGTTTTGTCGGCCGGGCCGGCCACCTGCCCGATGGGCGAGTTCGAGATCGACCTGCCACGCCCGCGCAACGTTGCCGAGGTGCGCACCCAGCCGCGTTTTATCGAGTTACATACCCAGATCTGGGATGTGTTGCGCGACGAAGTGCTCAAGGGTTATGCGCAACAACTCAAAAAGGCCTGAACCTATGCGCCCCCACGTTCGCTCGCTGCGCGTAGCTCTCTGCCCCCCTAGGGGGCGCTGCGCCTGCGGCCCGGCAAAGCCGGTTCCGCGGCCCTGGCTTGACGGCTCGGGGCCGCTTGCTTGGCGTGCGGTCCTCCAGTTCAAGCGCACGGAAGTTTGATATGTGGGGATTTTTCAAACCTTCCGACCGCAACCTGCGCTACTGGCAGGTCGGCTTGTTGCTGGCTTTCCTGAGCCTGTGGCAGCTCGCCTCGCGTGATCCGCAACTGGCTTTTTTCCTGGGTGAGCCGGTCCAGGTCGCGGGGCGTGTCTGGTCCTGGTTCATGCCATTCGGCTTTGGTCCCAGCCGGCTGTTTGCCGACGGCCTGCCGGGCAACGCCGACATTTATCTGCACCTGGGCACCACCTTGCTGGAGACGGTGCTGGCGTTTGGCCTGGGCACCATGCTGGGCCTGGCCTGCGGTTTGTGGCTGGCGCTGGCACCTATGGCCAGCGCCATCATGGACCCTTACATCAAGGCCGCCAACTCGATGCCGCGTGTGATCCTGGCGCCGATTTTTGCGATGTGGTTCGGCCTGGGCATCTGGAGCAAGGTGGCGCTGGCGGTGACGCTGGTGTTTTTCATCGTTTTTTTCAATGTCTACCAGGGCGTCAAAGAAGTGAGTCCGGTGGTGTTGGCCAATGCCCGCATGCTGGGCGCCAACCAGCGCCAGCTGTTGCGCACCGTGTACCTGCCCAGCGCGACCAGCTGGGTGTTTTCCAGCCTGCACACCTCGGTCGGCCTGGCCTTTGTGGGCGCGGTGGTCGGCGAGTATCTGGGCTCGGCCCGCGGCGTGGGGTATCTGATTTTGCAGGCCGAAGGCACGTTTGATGTGAACACGGTGTTTGCCGGCATCGTGGTGCTGACGGCGTTTGCGCTGGTGCTGGATGGCATTGTGGGCCGGCTGGAAAAACGCCTGATGAAATGGCAGCCGCGCACCGGTGAAACTGAAAAATTATGAAACCAGCAGAGAGTTTGGACAAGGCGGTCCCCCGCGTTGCGCTGATACACGCCACGGCGCTGGCCGTGGAACCGATCCGGGCCGCCTTCGGGCGGCATTGGCCGCAGGCGCGCTGCATGAACCTGCTGGACGACAGCCTGTCTGTAGACCTGGCCGAAGCGGGCCACTTGACGCCCGTGATGGTGCAGCGTTTTGTGGACCTGGCCGCTTATGCCAGCCGGACCGGCTGCCGCGCCATCCTGTTCACCTGCTCGGCCTTCGGGCCGGCCATCGAGGCGGCCGGGGCCGCCGTGGGCCTGCCCACGCTCAAACCCAATGAGGCGATGTTTGAAGAGGCACTGGCACGCAGCCCGGTGCAGAACGCGAAGCTGGGGCTGATCGCCACCTTTGAGGCCTCGATTCCTTCCATGTCGGCGGAGCTGCTGGACATGGCCAGGCAGCGCGGGCGCCAGATCGACCTGCAGACCCGCTTTGTGCCCGATGCCATGCAGGATTTGGCCCAGGGTCGGGCCGAAGCGCACCACCGCAGGATCGCCGTGGCCGCACAAAGCCTGCACGACTGCGATGTCGTCATGCTGGCGCAGTTTTCGATGGCCGCCGCCCAGCCTCTGGCGCAAGCCGGCCTGTCCTGCCCCGTGTTGAGTAGCCCCGATTGCGCCGTACTCGCCCTCCAGAAAAGAATGCAACATGCTTGAGAACCGTATTTCCTTGGCGCAGCTGCAGCAATTCATCACCACCGCCATGGGCAGGCTGGGCTTGCCGGCGTCCGACGCCGCCATCGTGGGCCGTTTGATGGCCGAGGCCGAGTTGCAGGGCTCGGACGGCCATGGCGTGATCCGCCTGCTGCCTTATGCGCGCCGCATCCGTGCCGGCGGGCTGAATGTGCGACCCAAGATCAAGGTGGTGCAGGAGCGGCCCGGCATGGCCTTGCTGGACGGCGACAACGGCATGGGCCACCTGGTGATGCAACGTGCCGCCGAGATGGCGATTGAGAAGGCGCGCCACTGCGGCATTGCCTGGGTGGGGTCGCAATTCAGCAACCATGCCGGCCCGGCGTCGCTGTACGCACGTATGCCCATGGCGCAGGACATGATTGGGCTGTATTTTGCGGTTGGCAACGCCAACCACCTGCCGCCTTGGGGCGGGCTGGACATGTTGCTGTCGACCAACCCGATCGCCGTGGCCGTGCCGGCTGGCGAGGAGCCGCCTGTGGTGCTGGACATGGCGACCACGGTGGCGGCCTACGGCAAGGTCAAGGCCAAGGCGCAACGCGGCGAAATGATGCCGCTGGGCTGGATGATTGACCGCCTGGGCCAGCCCCTGCTGGATCCCAAACGCGCCGAGGAAGGTTTTCTGATGCCGATTGGCGGCTACAAGGGTTACGGTCTGTCCCTCATTGTGGGTTTGCTGGCCGGCACGCTGAATGGCGCGGCCATGGGCAAACAGGTCATCGATTTCAACCACGACGACACCACCGTCACCAACACCGGCCAGGCCATCATGGCGATCGACCTGAGTGCTTTTGGTGATGTGGCCGGCTTCAAGGCGCGGGTGGATCAACTGGTGCGCGAGCTGCGCGGCAGCGAACGCATGCCGGATGTTGAGCGTATCTGGTTGCCGGGTGAACAAAGCCACGAAAAACGCCAGACGAACGAACGGGACGGCATGGCCTTGCCGGCCGTTCTGCTCAAGCAACTGGATGCCTTCGCCCTGGAAATGGGCATACCGACCTTGCAAGCCACCTGATCCCTTCACTGGAGACAAGCACCATGACACCCTCGTTCAAGCGTCGCCATCTCGGTCTGTTGTTGATGGGGGTGTTGGGCAGCAGCCTGGCCTGGGCCCAGACCGCGCCGGGTGCTTACCCCAGCAAACCGATTCGCATGATTGTGCCGCTGGCGGCGGGCAGTGCCGTGGACAACGCGGCGCGTATCGTGGCCCAGAAGATGGGACAGAACATGGGGCAAGCGATCGTGATCGAGAACCAGCCCGGCGCCGCAGGCTTGATCGGTGCGGGCAACGTGGCCAAGGCCGCGCCGGATGGCTACACCCTGGGTGGTTTCAACGACAGCATCATGACCATGCTGCCCAACCTGCAGCCCAAGATGCCCTGGGATATTCTGAAAGACTTCGAGCCGGTGTCTCTGGTCGCCACGGTGGAGTGGGGCCTGGTGGTGGGCGCCGACGCGCCCCAGCGCAGCGCGGCCGACCTGATCAGCAGCGCACGCGCGGCGCCCGGAAAAATCAATTACGGTTCGGGCGGCAACGGCAGCCCGCAACACATCGCCATGGCCTTGTTTGCTTCGCAGTCCGGTGTGAACATGACCCATGTGCCTTACAAGGGCGCGACCCAGGCCGCCATGGGCGTAGCGGGCAACGAGGTCCAGGCCGCCTTCCAGGGCATTGCGACCGTCAACTCCCTGGTGCGCGCCGGCAAGCTGCGTCTGGTGGGGGTGACCACGCCGCGCCGCATGCCCCAGTTTGCGGACGTGCCGACGGTGTCCGAGTCCGGCTTGCCCGGTTTTGAATTCAACTCCTGGTTTGCGCTGATGGCGCCGGCCGGCACACCCAAAGCGATTGTTCAGACCTTGCATGCCGAAGTGGCCAAGGCCCTGGCCGACCCGGAGGTGCGGGAAAAACTCATCGCGCAAGGCCTGAGCCCGCGCGGGACTTCGCCCGATGAGTTGGGCAAGGCCATGCGCGCCCAACTCGCGCGTTATGGCGCGCTGATCAAGCAGGCCGGTATCACGGCAGAGTGAATGCAGGGGACAAACACCATGACGCAACCTCCCAACGCCGCCCTTCGCTTGTATTCCGGTCCGCTGAGCATGTTCGGCGCCAAGGTGCAGATCGCTGCGCTGGAGAAGGGGCTGGACGTGGCGCTGGTCATGGTGCCTTTCGAGATGCAGCGCCTGTACCAGCCCAAACACCCGGAGGTGCTTCGCATCAACCCCAAGCAGCAGGTGCCGGTGCTGGTTCACGGCGACCTTGAACTGTTCGACTCGACGCAGATTTTTGAGTACCTGGAAGAGTTGCAGCCTGAGCCGCCGCTGTGGCCGGCCGGCCTGGCCGCCAAAGCCCGCGCACGCCTGCTGGAGCATCAATCCGACGAGGTATATTTCCCGCCCATCGTCCGCCTGATGGGCTTGCAGGACAAACCGCAAGACCCGGTAGCGATCGCCGCGCGTGAGGCCTCGGCCGCGTATTACCAGGCCATGGAGATGCTGCTGGTGGGGCGTGATTACCTGGCCGGCCCGTATTCGTTTGCCGACATTGCGTTTTATATGGCGCAGCTGTTTGGCGAACGTATGGGGGCGGTAATGGGAGACGACACACCGCGCCTGCTGGCCTGGCGCGAGCGGCTCTCGCAGCGGCCAGCCGTGCGGCAGGTGGCGGGTGCGATGGCGCAATACCTGTTGTCGCAGGGGCGGCCGCTACCGGCTTTTCTGGCGGCGTTGGTGCCGGCCGGTTGAGTAGGGCGTGTGCAGGTGTATCGGCATGTCGTCCTGCAAACACCGGCCCGGCTTGCCGTTAAATTAAATAACCATCCCCTGTCCCAATGGCGCCAGCGCACTGCGGGGCTTTTTGACCACTTCAAGGAATACTCATGTCTCTGACTGCCCACATTGGCCCCGTTGCGGCCCTGATCGCCGGCATCCTGATTTTGCTCATGCCCAAGCTGCTCAATTTCATTGTGGCGATTTACCTCATCCTCGTCGGCGTGATTGGCCTGTTTGGAACGGGCTGGTTGCGGGTGTAAGCCGCGTAGCGAAGGGCGAGGGCCCCGCGCAGCGGGATCGACCAGCGTAGCGGCTGGCGAGCCGAGGGCCTAGATGGCCCGCAGGCGAGACGCGTAGCGGCTCAACCACGATCCGCCAGCGCCAGCAGCGTCTGCTGCTGGCCAGTCGTGCGCGTGGTGATCAGGCCCAGCAAAGCGCTGCGATCCAGCAGGTTGAGGCCGTGGTACTTCGCAAATTTGCGCGCATTGTCGGTGTAGCCGGAGGACGTGGCATAGGTGCCGCGCTGGAGTTGCCGCGCCTGCATCACCTCCAGCAGAGGGTGGATTTCCTTGACGCCCAGCAACTGGTTCGGCCATTGTTTGCATTGCGCCACTGCCACCGGGCTGTCCTTGCCCTGTTGCGCGTGGCGTGAGTAGAGCCACAATGTCACGCCGCCAGCCGCGCCATGGGACTGGCAGCGGGTTTCAAAACCGGCCTGGGCCAACAAGGTTTCACACACCGCGTCAAACTGCGGCGCCGACAAGGTGTCGAACATGTCTGGCCCCCAAAGCGGGGCTGGTGTGGCCTTGTTGTCTGTGGGGTGAAACATCAGCGCAGTGGCTCAGGGCTGGGTGCTCAGTCGCTATTGTTTTAATAGCTGCTTGCGCTTATGGGCTAAGGGCTGGAGCCTTGTTTTTATCGTCATTCGGGCTGACTAGCGTTTTTTACTCTTGACCACGGCTTTGCCCGGATTGCGCTTGACGGCTTTGATATGGCCATGCGCGGGGGCGGATGTTTTCCTGGCGCCGCCCATCTTGACCGGTAAAAACACCACCACCGGGTGGCCCATTTTGAAGGCGGCGTTGGCGCCGACCTTGTTCCAGTCGGCCACACTGGCCGCGCTCAGGCCATAACGGTGGGCGATGCTGGCCACGGTTTCGCCCTTGCGCGCCTTCACGGTGCTGCGGCGTGTGACGATTTCCGGGGCGAAGGCCATCTGGGCGTTGTCGGCCACGTTGCTGGTCACGTCGTTGTTGGTTGCGGCCGTGCGTGGCACCAGCAGGGTAGAACCGGCCTTGATCAGCATGCGCGGCGGAATGCTGTTGATGCCGCGCAAGTCGGCCTCACTCATGCCGACACGCCGGGCGGCATCACCGACGCTGAGGGTGGTGGGTGCGGTCCAGGCTGTCCAGCTGGCGTATTGGCCCTGGGTGTAAGCCTCGAAGTTGCGCTGAAATATCTTGGCGTTGTCCCAGGGCAGCAGGATGTGGGGTGTGCCGGCGGCGATGATCACCGGCCGGTGCGCCGAGGGGTTGAGCGCCTTGAAGTTGCTGATTTCCACATCGGCCAGCCGGGCGGCCAGCGCCACATCGATGTCGCGCGTGATCTGCACCTGCTGGAAGTAGGGGTGGTTTTCAATCAGCGGCAGCTCGGCCCGGAAGTTCTGCGGGTTGGCCACGATGTTTTTGACCGCCTGCAACTTGGGCACATACAGCCGCGTTTCATCGGGCATGCGCAAATCGTTGTAGCTGGTGCCCAGACCCAGTTTCTGGTTCTTGGCGATGGCGCGGCCCACGCTGCCTTCGCCCCAGTTGTAGGCGGCCAGCGCCAGGTGCCAGTCGCCGAACATGCCATAGAGTTTTTGCAGGTAGTCCAGCGCGGCACGGGTCGAGGCCAACACGTCGCGGCGGTCGTCGCGAAAGGCGTTTTGCTTGAGGTCGAAATATTTGCCGGTGGCCGGCATGAACTGCCACATGCCGGCCGCCTTGGCGCTGGAGACGGCTTGTGGGTTGAAGGCGCTTTCGATGTAAGGCAGCAGCGCCAGCTCGGTCGGCATGTTGCGCCGCTCCAGCTCCTCGACGATGTGGAACAGGTATTTGCTGGAGCGTTCGGTCATGCGCTGCATGTAGTCCGGCCGGGTGGCGTACCACTGCTCGCGGTCGCTGACCAGTTCGTTCTCGAGGTTGGGCATGGCAAAGCCGCGGCGTATGCGCTCCCACAAATCGGCCGGTGCCTGCAACTGGGCCACCGTGCCGGAATGGGCCTGTGCCGGGTCAATCGGCGACAGCGGACCGTTCGGGTACAGCGGTTTGGCCGCAGGCGTGGCGGCCGGGGCCGTGCCCAGCATCGGGTCGCCGGGCATGCCGGGTGCGCTGCCGGTACTGGCGCAACCGGCGAGCACGGCCAGGCCCAGGCCCAGTAACAGGGTTTTCAGCGTTCGCGTGTGGCGGGAAAGAGAGGTCGAGAAGAAGGGGGAAGGGTTGGCAAAAGCGGGCTGTGGGCTTGTCATTTGAATTGGTTCTTCCACTGCCTGATGGCGGCAAATACGGTGTTGTCGTCATGGGCCGCCGGATCAAAATGCTGGGCGGCGGCCATGACCGTGGCTTGTCGGGTACGCAAAAAGGGGTTGATCAACAACTCCTGCGCCACAGTGGTAGGCAAGGTCGGTTGACCCCGGTCCCGCAAGCTGGCGCAGCGTGCATGGTAACCAATCAGCTCGATGTTGTCAGGTTCTACTGCCAGCGCAAAACGCAGGTTGCTCAGGGTGTACTCGTGGGTACAGCAGACGCGGGTGTTGCCGGGCAGGGCTGCCAGCCGGTCCAGCGACGCCAGCATTTGCGCCGGTGTGCCTTCAAACAGGCGTCCGCAGCCGCCGGAAAACAAGGTGTCGCCGCAAAACAGCAGAGGCTGGCCATCCAGGGCGAGGCCATCCGGCGCCTGGCCGCCCCAAGCCGGATGAGCCCCCTCGGGGGGCAGCGCATCACGCGAAGCGGAAAGCGTGGGGGCAAGATAGTACGCAATATGTCCGGCGGTATGTCCCGGCACGTCAATGACCTGGAAATCCAGGTCCAGCGCCCGCACCGAGTCACCGTCCTGGAGCCGCTGGAAAGGTTGGGGAATGGACTCGCGGGCCGGGCCTACCACCTTGGCGCCAGTGGCCTCGCGCAACGCATCGACACCGCCGGTGTGGTCGGCATGGTGGTGCGTGACTAGAATCGACTCTAATTTCAGCCCGTTCGCTTCCAATACGCATAACACGGGCTGGGCATCGCCCGGATCGACAACCAGGGCGCGCCGGCCGTCGTGCAACAGCCAGAGGTAATTGTCGTTAAACGCGGGGATGGGAATCAAGGTCATGCGGCGGTCTCTATGGGGTCACAAATTATAGGTTTCACGGATTGGTTCAGAACCCCGCCCGGCGAGTATTTGCTGGCGTGGGAGCGTGAGCGATTCGACCTCGCGGTGGCGGACATGTTTGGTTACCATGCGCTGCAACTGGGCCTGCCTGAACTGGACGCCTTGCGCAGCAACCGCATGCCGCACCAGTGGCTGGCGTTGCAGGGCGCCGACATCGGCCTTAGCGACGAGCGTCCTCCTGTTGCGGGCCATCTTGCGACCCCGGCCGCAGCTTCCCCGCGCGTGGCGCTGCTGACCGACCCGGCTGCCTTGCCTTTTCCCGAAAACAGCCTGGACCTGGTGCTCTTGCCACACACGCTGGAACTCAGCAGCGACCCGCATGCCACCCTGCGCGAGGTTGCGCGGGTGCTGGTGCCCGAAGGCCGGGTGGTGATCAGCGGCCTGAACCCCGCCAGCCTGTGGGGCCTGCGCCAGCGGCGTGCACATTTTTACCGGCGCCTTGGGTATGGCGAGCTGTTTTTGCCGGAAGCCGGCGAATTTATTGGTTACTGGCGGCTGCGCGACTGGTTGCGCCTGCTGGATTTTGAGGTGGAGTCCGGCCAGTTCGGTTGTTACCGGCCGGCCGTCAGCAGCCCGGTCTCGCTGGAGCGTTTTGCCTGGATGGACAAGCCGGGTGAGCGCTGGTGGCCGATTTTCGGTGCCTTGTATTTTCTGGTGGCGGTCAAACGTGTGCGCGGCATGCGCCTGCTGGAGCCGAACTGGAAGACGAAAAAAGCCACGGCCAATGCGCCTGCGGCCGTGGCCAACCAACTGCGCCGCCCGGACTCTTTTTGATGATTTTCTTTTTTCCGATAACTGCAACCATGGACTTTCGTAACGCATGACCGAACTTTCGCAAACCGCAGCACAACATGTGGTGATTTATACCGACGGCGCCTGCAAGGGCAACCCTGGACCGGGTGGCTGGGGTGCCTTGATGACCACCGGCGACAGCGTCAAGGAGTTGTTCGGCGGCGAACTGGACACCACCAACAACCGCATGGAGATGACGGCCGTGATCGAAGCCCTGGCCGCGCTGAAACGCCCCTGCCAGGTGACCTTGTATGTCGACAGCCAATACGTGCTCAAGGGCATGACCGAATGGATCAAGGGCTGGAAGGCCAGGGGCTGGCGCACGGCGTCCAAGGAGCCTGTCAAAAACGTCGATCTCTGGCAAAAACTCGATGCCCTGGTCAGCGGCAGCGGCCACAAGATCGACTGGCGCTGGGTGCGCGGCCATGACGGCGACCCCGGCAACGAACGCGCCGATATCCTGGCCAACAAAGGTGTGGCCGTGGCTTTGTCCAAACGCTGAGCCGCTTCTGCAGGCAGGATCAAGGCGCGGTGGTGCGCCTGGGCCGCGATGTTGCAAAAACTACACGCTAAGCATACGTAGCATCAGGCCCGCCACAGCCGGGTTGGCGTTTGGTAAACGCCTTGTAAAGCTGGCGCGCAAGTCCTTTGACGGCAAGCCCAAAAGCTGCGCAAGCCACGGTGTCCTGCTACATTGGAATGTTTGTATCTTTTCCATTACAAGTTTCTCCTCCCCATGGCATCAAAAGCAATTTACACGGTGGTCGCGGTAGCAGGTATCGCGGCTGCATCAGGCGCGGCCTGGTGGTACCAGAAGCCCAAGACCCCGGTCGGGGCAGCGGACGTTTCGTCGTCATCCGCGGGACCGGCCAAAACGGCCGGCGGCGATGCCGCTAACGGCAAACCGGTGACGGTGGAAGCTGCCCGGGTGGAGTTGACCCGCTTGGTGGACGACGCCCAGGCCGTGGGCAGCTTGCGTTCGCGCCGGGGCGTGGTCTTGCGCCCCGAGGTCAGTGGCCGCATCACCCAGCTTAATTTCACCGATGGCCAGCGGGTGCACAAAGGGCAGGTGCTGGTGCAGTTCGATGACCAGTTGCAACTGGCGCAAGTCCAGCAAAGCCAGGCCGAGTTGTCGATTGCCCGGGCCAACCAGAAACGCAATGAGGAACTGGTGGCGCAAAACTTCGTCAGCCAGCGCTCCCTGGATGAAAGTGCCGCCAACCTGCAGGTGGCCGAAGCCAAGCTGTCGCTGGCCAAGGCCACGGCGGCCCGCCTGAAAATTGTCGCCCCGTTTGACGGCATTGCCGGTATTCGCCTGGTCAACGTCGGGGACTACCTGAAAGACGGTTCCGACATCGTCAACATCGAGGACATCGAAGCCATTTACGTCGATTTCAGGCTGCCCGAACGTTTTCACAGCAAGGTCAAACGCGACCAGACCGCCGTGCTCGACATCGATGCGCTGCCGGGCCGCAGCTACACCGCGCAAATCCAGGCGATCGATCCGCTGATCGACGCCAATGGGCGTTCGGTCGGTATCCGCGCTTGTATCGACAACCGCCAGTTGCAGTTGCGCCCCGGCATGTTTGCCCGCGTCAACACGGTGTTTGGCGTGCGTGAGAACGCCCGCGTGATTCCTGAAGAAGCCATTGTTCCGCAGGGCGGCAAGCAGTTTGTCATCAAGTTGCTGGAGGGCCCGAACGGGCAGACCCGCAAGACCCAACGCGTCGAAGTCAAGGTTGGCCTGCGCAGCCCCGGCAAGGTGGAAATCCTCCAGGGCCTGGAGGCCGGCGACCTCATTGTTGCGACCGGCCAGCAGCGTGTGCAACGCGACGGCACCCTGGTCACGGTGGTGGACCTGTCCAGTACACGGCCGGCCAGCCCAGCCAAAGCCGCCGGCAACGGATCGGCCAATGCGGCAGCTCCAGCCGCGCCCGCCTTGTCCGGCGCCAATCCCTGCGGTGTCGTGATCTCCCAGGCCCCCGCCGTGGACAAGCCGGGGCGCGGCGCCGGTACGCCCGAACGCAGCCCGGCCGCGACTACAGCACGCAATCCCGCCTGAGTTTCCAGCTGATTCACGTCACAGGTTTTTATGCAACTCGCTGAAGTTTCCATACGCCGCCCGGTATTTGCCACCGTGCTGTCACTGCTGATCCTGCTGATCGGTGCGGTGAGTTTTGACCGCCTGGCGGTTCGCGAATACCCGAAGATCGACGAGCCGGTTGTCACCGTCAGCGTGCGTTATGCAGGCGCGTCGGCCGAGGTGATCGAGTCGCAGGTGACCAAACCGCTGGAAGACTCCATTGCCGGCATTGACGGTGTGGATGTCATCACCTCCATCAGCCGCGCCGACCAGGCGCAGATCAGCGTGCGTTTCCGCCTCGAAAAAGACGCCGACTCCGCCGCCGCCGAGGTGCGCGACCGCACCTCACGCGTGCGCAACCGACTGCCTCAGGCGATTGAAGAACCGGTGATTGCCAAGGTCGAGGCCGATGCCTTCCCGGTCATCCAGCTGGCGTTTTCCAGCGAATCAATGACGCCGCTGCAGATCACCGATCTGGTCAACCGCATTGTCAAACCACGCCTGCAAACCGTGACCGGCGTGGCCGATGTGCGGATTTACGGCGAACGCAAATACGCCATGCGGGTTTGGCTGGACACCGACAAGCTGGCGTCCTACCGGCTCACCACGCAGGACGTGGAAGACGCGATTCGCCGCAGCAACCTGGAACTGCCGGCCGGACGCATTGAATCGCAGCAGCGTGAATTCAGCGTGACCTCGCAGACCGACCTGATCCGGCCAGCCCAGTTTGGCGAGATCGTGGTCAAAACCGTCAACGGTTTTTCTGTCAAGGTGCGTGATGTGGCCCGGGTCGAGGAAGGGGCGGCGGACGAACGCACCTCGGTCCGGCTCAATGGCCGCTCGGCCGTGGCGGTTGGCGTGATTCGCCAGGCGACGGCCAACCCGCTGGACCTGTCCAAAGGTGTGCAGGAAGCCATTCCCAAGCTGAAAGCCGATCTGCCGCAAGACATGCTGGTGGACATCGCCAACGACAACTCGGTTTTCATCGACCGCTCGGTCAAAAACGTCTATCGCACCATCATTGAAGCCATTGTGCTGGTGGCGCTGGTGATTTTTGTGTTTTTGCGCACCATGCGCGCCTCCATCATTCCCATCGTCACCATTCCCGTGAGCCTGATCGGCACGTTTGCCCTGATGGCGTTGGCCGGTTTCACCATCAACACGCTAACCCTGTTGGCGCTGGTGCTGGCGATTGGCCTGGTGGTGGACGATGCCATCGTGATGCTGGAAAACGTGTTTCGCCACATTGAAGAAGGCATGGATCCGTTTTCTGCCGGCATCAAGGGCGCGCGTGAGATCGGTTTTGCCATCATCACCATGACCGCCACCCTGGTGGCGGTGTACGCGCCGCTGGCTTTCACGCCGGGGCGCACTGGCCGTTTGTTTGTGGAGTTTGCGCTGGCGCTGGCCGGCGCGGTGGTGGTCTCGGGTTTTGTGGCGCTGACACTCACGCCCATGCTCTGCACCCAACTGCTCAAGCACAACCCCAACCCCAACCGTTTTGACCGCTTCATGGAGCGCTTTTTGACCGCTGTCTCCGACCGTTACGGCGCCGTGTTGCGCTGGGTGGTCACCACGCGTTTCCAGCCGCCGGCTGGCGAGCGCAGCCTGGGTCAGCGGGTGCGGGGGCTTTTTCTTCAGGCGCGATGGATTGTGGTCGGCGTGATGCTGCTCAGCGCCATCGCGATTGCACTGGTGTTTCCGACCATGAAACAGGAGTTGTCGCCGATGGAAGACCGCGGCGTGATTCTGGCCAACGTCAATGCGCCTGATGGTGCGACCATGGACTACACCAACCGTTATGCGCAGGCGCTGGAAAAAATGGGCCAGCCCTTTCCGGAGTTTGACCGGATTTTTGCCAACGTCGGCAACCCGACCGTGGCGCAGGCCAGCGTGGTTTACCGCACCGTGGACTGGGATGAACGCAAACGCTCCACCATCGAGATGGCGCGCGAGTTGCAGCCCAAGTTCAATGCCTTGCCGGGTGTGAGTGTTTTCACCATCACGCCGCCGTCGCTGGGCCAGGGTTTTCGCGACCGGCCGCTCAACTTCGTGATCCAGACCTCGGACAGCTACCAGAACCTGAACACCGTGGTGCGTCAGATGCTGGACGAAATCGCCAAAAATCCCGGCATTGTGTCGCCCGACGTGGACTTGCGCCTGAACAAACCCGAGCTGCGCATCGAGGTCGAACGCGACAAGGCGGCCGACCTGGGCGTCAGTGTCGAAGTCGTGGCCAAGGCCATCGAAACCTTGCTGGGCGGGCGCAACGTGACGCGTTACAAACGCGACGCCGAGCAATACGACGTGATTGTGCAAACCCAGGCCAATGGCCGCACGACGCCGGAAGACATCGAGCGCATCTATGTACGCGGCCGCAACGACACGGTGATTCCGCTGTCGGCCCTGGTCAAGGTGCATGAAAGTGTCTCGCCGCGCGAGCTGAACCACTTTGGCCAGCGCCGCTCGGTCTCCATCACGGCCAGCCTGTCCGCCGACTACTCCCTGGGTGAGGCGCTGAAGTTCATGGACCAGACGGCGAGCAAGGTGCTCAAGACCGGCTATAGCACCGACCTGAACGGCACTTCGCGCGAGTTCAAAAATTCGCAAGGCGCGCTGGCGATTGTGTTTGTGCTGGCGCTGGTGTTTATTTTCCTGGTGCTGTCGGCGCAGTTTGAGAGTTTTATCGACCCGCTGGTGATCATGTTGTCGGTGCCGCTGTCCATGATTGGCGCGCTACTGGCGCTCAAGTGGTCGGGCGGCTCGCTGAATGTGTATTCGCAGATTGGCCTGATCACGCTGGTGGGGCTGATCACCAAACACGGCATCCTGATCGTCGAGTTCACCAACCAGTTGCGCGGGCAGGGCATGGAGATGATCGATGCGCTGGTGAAGGCCTCGTCCCAACGTCTGCGTCCCATCATGATGACCACCGGCGCCATGGTGCTGGGCGCCTTGCCGCTGGCCCTGTCGCACGGCGCGGGCGCCGAAAGCCGGCAGCAAATCGGCTGGGTGATTGTGGGCGGCATGTCGCTGGGCACCTTGCTCACGGTGTTTGTGGTGCCAACCATGTATTCGCTGTTTGCCCGCAACAAAATCCCGGGTGCGAACAAGGCCGAGGCCAAGGAGGCGCCGGACGCACACCACGGCGAGCCGGAGTTGATCTCCAAGTAAAGGTCGCCCGGGCCCTTGGGTGCAGGGGCTGGGGAAAAGCGCTGATGCCGCTCGTTTGGGGGGTATCAGTTCCTTGAACGGTACCGCGGGCGTAGCTGCTTAAATAATAAGCATGACCCGCCAGCCCAACAGGGGCGTGGGTTTTCGGACTTGTCCCATGTCTTGTCCACAGCTCAGCCCACAGGGCGTGGGCATAAGTCCGGCGCGCTGCCGGACTGTCGAGGACCTAAGAGCCTGTTTACGATCTCGATGGGGCCGCGCAGGTGTCTTTTCGGGATGGGCTGCAAGGCGCGGTGCGCCGCCAATAGCTGGCTATTGGCAAGCGCCGCAACGCCGCAGAGCGCCCGAAAAGACACCTGCCCTTCGGGTTGGGGCGAAATCGGGCGATTTGCCCACCAAACCTTTTGCATGGGCACCAGCCCATGCTGCGAGGTGTTGGCGAGCAACTCATCCCGATTACGTCCCAACGCGACCCCATGGAGATCGTAAACAGGCTCTTAGCGCACGCGCTCGCTTTCGACCGTCATGTCGAGCACATACACGTATTTCGAAGCATCGGCCGGAACCTGGTTGCGGGTGTAACGCTTGAGGCGTAACACGTTGCGCACACCGGGCTGGTGGGTGTAGCCCTCGATCTCGCCGTAAAAGTTCTCCCACGGACCGGTGTTTTGCTTGAGGCCTTGCGCGTTGTAGCTGAGGGTGCGCACTTTCAGGCACTGGTAGTTGGGCATGAGCGGATGGGCGCAGGGCACACGTTCGGGCGCGACTTCCAGAAAGACCTGTTCACCCGCAGCGCCATAACGTGTTTCCGCGGTGGGTGTGCCGTCCAGCAGCCAACGCGCGCCGTCGCTAAAGCCCAGCGTCAACTGCAGGTTGGTCGCATTTCCGGCCGGGGTTTGCAGCGACCAGCGCCGGATCTCGGGCAGGCGTTGGGTTACACGCGTTTCCAGCGCCATGAGGCCAGCGTCCGGGCAGGCCATCAGGGTGCCCATCGCGTGGCCCACCGTCATCTGCTGGCCATCGAGGGTGTATGAGGCTGATATGGCATTACACAGTCCGCGGACCTGCATGCGCCCTTTGTTGAAGTCGAGCTGCACCTTGCCCCACCCGGTTTGCGCCACACCTTGTGCGTCCAGGGCCTGGCGCAACTGCCAGTGGTAGGCGGACAGCGTTTCAGCCTGGGGGGCTTGCTCGGCCTGTGGTGACAGGTTGCTGCAGGCGGCCAGCCCCTGAACCACAAACAAGGGGAGCAGCCATTTCCATGCAAATTTCATTTCAGTTCTCCAGAGAAAGAACCGGCAGTTTGCCTCGATGCACCCTGCTTGCCGCCGGCGCAGCAACGCGATCGGCTAAATGACGCCGTCGAACATCATCACTTCGACGTCTTCGCCGACGGCGACATGGCCCTGGCCGTGGTGCAACACGATCAGGCCATTGGCCTCGGCCATGGAGCTGAGCACACCCGAGCCCTGGTTGCCGGTGGTCTGGACTTGCAGCGAGCCGTCGGCCGCCGTGCTGACGGTGCCGCGCTGGTACTCGGTGCGGCCCGGTTTTTTACGTATGGCTTCCAGGCTGCGGGCCTTGAGCAGCGGCGGCGCGGCGGCCGTGCAGCCCATCATCTGCAGCAGCGCCGGCCGAACAAAAGCCAGAAAGGTCACCATCACCGCTACAGGATTCCCCGGCAAACCGAAGAGGATAGCCCCGTTCGGGTTGCTATGGGTTTGGTAGCTGCTTGCGACCGTGGTTACTGGGCTGGAGGCCGATTTTGCTTGAGGAATCCGGCCCACGGCCATGGGGCGGCCGGGGCGCATGGCGACGCGCCAGAAGGCCACGTCGCCCAGCTTTTTCATCATGCCCTTGGTGAAATCAGCCTCACCCACACTGACCCCGCCCGAGGTGATGATGGCGTCGGCCTGGGCGGCGGCGCTGGTGAATGCGGCCTCCAGCAAGGCCGGGTCGTCGCGCACCACGCCGAGGTCTATCACCTCGCAACCCAGGCGTTTGAGCATGCCGAACACCGTGTAGCGGTTGCTGTCGTAGACCGCGCCTTCACGCGGCGCCTCGCCCAGCGACAGGATTTCATCACCGGTGGAAAAGTAGGCGACCCGCAGCGGCCGCCACACGCTCACGGCTTTCAGACCCAAAGAGGCCACCAGCCCAAGACGGGCGGGCGTGAGCAGCTCACCTTTTAGGAGCGCCGGCAGGCCGTTTTTCAAATCTTCGCCGCGCAGCCGGCGGTTGTCGCCAGCGCTCAGCAATTTCGCGGGAATCGTGATGTGCTCGCCCTGTACGCTGACAAACTCCTGCGGCACCACGGTGTCCAGGCCCGGCGGCATGATGGCGCCGGTCATGATCTTGAGACACTCGCCGGCGCCCACCGTGCCTTGCCAGGCTTTGCCGGCGAGTGCGGTGCCGACCACCTTCAGGGTCAGCGCGGCTCCGGCGGCCAGCGATGCGCCGTCGAAGGCGTAACCGTCCATGGCCGAGTTGTCGTGGGGCGGCACATCAAAAGGCGAGACCACATCGGCTGCCAGCACGCGGCCCAAGGCGTCAAACAGCGGCAGCTCCAGGCGGTCCTGCACCGGCGCCACCAGCAGCGATAAAAAGCGCGACACATCGGCCGCGGACAAGGCCTGCGGGTCGTAACCCTGCAGTTCGGCGGCGATTTCGGCAATACTTTTCACGGCCTGAGGGCTTCCAGGCGGTGCAACTCGGCCAGCGTGTTGGCGTTGAAAAACGCGCGGCTGTCGTCGCCCGGCAGGTTGAAGGGCACCAGCACGGTTTTGTGCTGCGCGGTCCACGCATCGATCTTGCGCCCGCCGCCAGCGGTGAAGGCCGCGAGGCTTTCCAGCATGTGGGTGTGCATCAGGCAAAACACCGGCTGCGCGCGTAACTGGCCGTCCTCCTCGGGAGCGGCCACCACGGCAAAGTCGGCCTTTTCGCGTACCAGGGCTTGCGCCAGCCGGGTCACCAGCGTTTCGCTGAACAGCGGCGTGTCGCAGGGCACGGTTAGCAGGTAAGGGGTTTCGCAACGCTCCAGTCCGGTGATAAAACCGGCCAGAGGCCCGGAAAATTCGCCCAGGCCGGCCGCGTCGGGCCAGACCGGTACACCAAAGGACTCATAAGCCGCCAGGTTGCGGTTGGCGTTGATCATCACCTCGCCAACCTGGGGCTGCAGCCGCAGCAAGGTGTGCAGGGCCAGCGGCACGCCGTTGAAGTTCTGCAGGCCTTTGTCGACGCCACCCATGCGCGAGCCACGCCCGCCTGCGAGGATCACGCCGGTGATTTCTGCGCCGTCTATGGTGTCTATCATGTTGGGTTTTTTCGGCCTAGCCGCCTATGTAACTCATCTCTACACGCTTTGCACCGTCAGCGCCGGGGACACTGCTGTCCGGCGGCAAGGCCGCACGCAACTCTGAATAACGGTCACCACGGCCCTGCCAGATGTGGGCGACGGCGCTGGAAATTTGCTCGTCCGAATAGTCACCGTTGCGCAGCAAGGCACGCAAGTCGTGGCCCTGGCTGGCGAACAGGCATAAAAACAGTTTGCCTTCGGTCGACAGCCGGGCCCGGTTGCAGTCGCCACAAAAAGCCTTGGTCACACTGCTGATGACGCCAACCTCGCCGCCGCCATCGCTGTAACGCCAGCGTTCGGCGGTTTCGCCGGGGTAGTTGGCATCGATGGCCTGCAGCGGAAATTCGGCCTGCAGGCGTTTTATCACCTCGGCAGAAGGCAAGACCTCGTCCATGCGCCAGCCGTTGGTGGCGCCCACGTCCATGTATTCAATAAACCGCAGCACCACGCCCGAGTTGCGGAAGTGCCTGGCCATGGGAAGAATCTCGGCGTCGTTGGTACCGCGTTTGACCACCATGTTGACCTTGATAGGCGCCAGGCCGACCTTGTGCGCCACCTCTATGCCCTTGAGCACGTCGGCGACCGGGAAGTCCACATCGTTCATGCGCCGGAACACCGCGTCGTCCAGCCCGTCCAGGCTGACCGTGACACGTTGCAGGCCAGCGTCTTTCAGGGCCTGCGCTTTTTTGGCCAGCAGCGAGGCATTGGTGGTCAGCGTGATGTCCAGCGCTTTGCCGGACGGCGTCTGCAGCTTGGCCAGCATCTCGATCAGCACCTCCAGGTGCTTGCGCAACAAGGGCTCGCCGCCAGTCAGCCGGATTTTTTCGACGCCGTGGGCGACGAAAATTTTCGCCAGCCGCGTGATCTCTTCAAAACTCAGCAGCGAGCTTTGCGGCAAAAAAGCGTAGTCCTTGTTAAAGACCTCGCTGGGCATGCAATAACTGCAGCGGAAATTGCAGCGGTCGGTCACGCTGATACGCAGGTCGTGCAAAGGCCTGGCCAGGGTGTCGCGCAGCAGCCCGCTGGGCGCGGACAACTGCACCGGAATGTGCGGCACACGTGCCGCGTAGCGGATGTCCGCCAGGGGAATAATTTTGTCAGCCATGGATTTACCTTGCATGGAATTTACTCCATTGGCGAAAACCTCTGGCACGGCAGGGCGCTGGGTGGTTCCCGGGGGCGTCACCAGCGCGGCTCGAGGGGCTTGATCAGGTAGCATGGCTGTTCCGTTTTTTGCGCCATGTCCATCCCCTTTTTTAGCAGGGCCTCCATGCGATTTTTCAAACGAAGCCTGGCCGTTTTGGCTGTTTTACTCCTGCTCGCCGCAGGTGTGCTGGCCTGGTTGCTGCAGCAACATCCGGCACTGGCCCCTTATGCGCCGCTGGCGTGGAAACAAAGCCCGCCGCCGCCCTCGGCCCTGAAGGTGAGCTTTCTGGGCGTGGCCACCGTGTTGCTGGACGACGGGGAGACCGCCATTTTGACCGACGGGTTTTTCTCGCGGCCCGACAAGCTCCAGACCTTTCTGGGCAAAGTGGAACCGGATCTTGACGGCATCAGACGTGGGATGCAGCGCGCCGGTATCCCCGACCGTATCGGCAAGCTGGCGGCCGTGATCCCTGTGCATTCGCATTACGACCACGCCATGGACGCGCCCGAGGTGGCCAAACGCACCGGTGCATTGCTGCTGGGCTCGGAGTCGACCGCCAATGTGGGGCGTGGCTGGGGTTTGCCGGAGAAGCAGATTCGTGTCGCCAAACTGGGCGAACCCATGACGTTTGGTCGCTTCACCGTGACCTTGTTTCCCAGCCGCCATGCGCCAACCGGCTTCACCGGCGGCCAGATCGAAGAGCCGCTGAAGCCGCCAGTGCGCGCCAGCGACTACAAGGAAGGGCAAAGTTACGCGGTGCTGGTGCAGCACGACGGTAAATCCCTGCTGATTAATGGCAGTGCCGGCTTTGAGCCGGGTGCGCTCAAAGGCGTGCAGGCCGATGTGGTGCTGCTGGGCATAGGCGCGCTCGGGCCACGCGGTGACAACTACCGCGACGCCTACTGGCGCGAGGTGGTGAGTACGGTGAAGGCGAAACGGGTCATTCCCATCCACTGGGACGACTTCTGGCTGCCCTCGGATCAGCCCATGAAACCCATGCCACCGCCGCTAGACCAGTTTGAGCGGTCCATGGACTTTTTGCGCGAACGCGGCGCGAAAGAGGGCGTGGACGTCCGTTTGCCACTGGAGTGGCAGGCCATGGACGTCTGGCGGGGGCTCTAGCTCCTCGCTCCGAGTCTCGCCCTTCGCTTCGCGTCTTAAACGCAGCGCCCGCCGTCGACCTCGATACACACACCGTTGATAAACGCGGCTTCGTCGCTGGCCAGGTACAGCGCTGCGTTGGCGACGTCCAGCGCGGTCGAAAAACGGCCCAGCGGAATGCTGGCCAGAAACTTGGCGCGGCGTGCTTCGCCTTCGGGGCCGGTGACCGTCCCGCCGGCAAACTGGGTGGACAGTGCGGTGTCGGGGTTGAACACCGGGTTGATGCAGTTGACGCGGATGTTGTCCGGTCCCAGTTCGGCCGCCAGCGATTTCGAGGTGGTGATCACCGCGCCCTTGGAGCCGTTGTACCAGCTCAGACCGGGCCGCGGGCGCACGCCGGCGGTGGAGGCGATGTTGATGAAGCTGCCGCCGCCATTGGCGCGGAACACCGGCGTGGCGTGAATGGTCGCGAGGTAAATGCTTTTGACGTTGATGGCATAACACTTGTCGAAATCGGCTTCGCTGGTGTCGAGCGCGGGCTGGTTCAGATGTGTCCAGCCGGCGTTGTTGACCATCACATTGAGCTTGCCGTAACGCTGCACGGCCGCGGCCACCAGCGCCTTGACTTCGGCGGTTTTTGTCACGTCGGCCGCGAAGAAAGACGCGGTGCCGCCGGCCTGGACAATTTCGGCCACGACTTTTTCGCCGAGTGCGGCGTTGATGTCGTTGACGATAACTTTGGCGCCTTCCGCCGCCAGCCGTTTGGCAATACCTTCGCCGATGCCGCCGCCGGAGCCGGTGACGATGATGGATTTGTCCTGGAGGCGCATGGATGGTTTCCTTGGTTGCTATAAATTTTGTAGCTTCTGGCGCCCGTTCTTAAAGGGCTGAAGCCTTGTTTTTCTTGAAATTTTCAGAGCTGACGATGGTTTAGCCGTGGCGCACCGCCACGGTCTTCAAAGTCGTGAAGCCATACAGCGCCTCAAACCCTTTTTCGCGCCCGTAACCTGAAGATTTCACGCCGCCAAACGGCAGCTCCACGCCGCCGCCGGCGCCGTAGTTGTTGATGAAGACCTGGCCGCTTTTGACACGTTTGGCCATGCGTAGCTGGCGGCTGCCGTCGCGCGTCCAGACGCCGGCCACCAGGCCGAACTGGGTCGCGTTGGCGAGTTCGACGGCGTGATCTTCGTTGCTGAAACTCATGGCGCAGAGCACCGGGCCAAACACTTCTTCCTGTGCCAGGCGGTGCATCACTGGCACGTCGCGCAGCAGGGTGGGCGCCTGGTAAAAACCGGTGTCGGGCGCTTCGTCGACGATCTGGCCTTGCGCGACCATGGGGATGTTGGCGACTTGGGCGTCGCTTAAAAAGTCCCAGACGCGTTGCTGCTGGCTTTGGCGGATCAGCGGGCCCACGTCCAGGTCCATGGTGGCGGGGCCGACGCGCAACTGGGTGAAGGCCTGGCCCAGGCGTTCCAGCAAAGGTTCGTAAATGTGCTGGTCCACCAGCAGGCGCGAGCCGGCCGAGCAGGTCTGGCCAGCGTTTTGAACGATGGCGTTGATGATGGCCGGGATCGCGGCGTCGATGTCGGCGTCGGCAAAAACGATTTGCGGGCTTTTGCCGCCCAGCTCCAGCGTGACCGGGCAGTGGCGTTCGGCGGCTACTTGTTGAATCAGCGTGCCTACCGTCGGGCTGCCGGTGAAGCTGATGTGGTGGATGCCTTTGTGACGGGCCAGGGCGTCGCCAACTTCATGGCCGTAACCGGTGACGATGTTGATGGCGCCGGCCGGAAAACCGACCTCGGCCGCCAGTTGCGCCACGCGGATCAGCGACAGGCAGGCGTCTTCGGCCGGTTTGACGACACAGACGTTGCCGGCGGCCAGTGCGCCGCCCACGCTGCGGCCGAAAATCTGCATCGGGTAGTTCCACGGGATGATGTGGCCGGTCACGCCATGGGGTTCACGCCAGGTGAAGACGCTGTAGCCGTCCAGGTAGGGCAGGGTTTCGCCATGCAACTTGTCGCAGGCGCCGGCGTAAAACTCGAAATAACGCACCAGCGCGGCGGCGTCGGCCTTGGCCTGTTTGGTCGGTTTGCCGCAGTCGCGCTGCTCGATCATGGCCAGTTCGTCGGCATGTTCGGCCACCTTGTGCGACAGGCGCATCAGCAGCCGGCCGCGTTCGGCGGCGCTGAGTTTGCACCAGACCGTGTCCAGGCAATCGTGCGCGGCCTGCACGGCCTGGTCGATGTCCTGGGCGTTGCTGCGCTGGAGCTCGTCGAAGGGCTGGCCGTCGGACGGGTCGATGACGGGAATGGTTTTCCCGGACGAGGAGCGGACCGATGCGTTGGCGATGTAATTGAGTTGCATGCCTGTGATTTTGCTTCAAACCGCGGCCATGCCCGGGCTTCGATATTTATGGGTGAAATAGGCCTCCAGCCCAGAAGGGGCGGTCGTAATCAGCTATGGAATCAGTAGCGAATCAGGGTTTCCCCGGGCGTGCCAGGCGTATCACCAACAGGCTGGCCAGCGCGGCCAGCGCCAGCAACACCGTCAGGCAGCCCGCCACATCGGCCAGAGGCGCGCCCATCTGGTTGAGCCGCAACGAGGCCTGAATCCCTGCCGTGCTGGGGAATAACCAGCGCAGCGCCTGCAGGGGCTCGGGCAGGGCTTCCACCGGCCAGGAAAAGCCCGACAAAAACGCCAGGGGCAGGGCGGTGAATAACAAGACCTGCAAGGCCCGCTCGCGGTTGCGGAAGCACAAACCCAGCAGCGCACCCACTGCGCAGATGGCGGGCACATAAATCGCCAGCAGGGCCAGCGCGCCTAACGGGTTGCCGCCGCGCGGGAAGTCTTGCACCCAAAAAATCCAGCCGAAGTAAAACAGGCCGCTGAGCCAGCCCACCGTGCTGAAGGCCAGCAGGCGACCGCTCCAGACGCCGATGCCGGCGCGATGTTTGCCGGCTTCGACCCAGGTGCCGACACACATGGCCACGCCCATGAGCAGGGTCTGCTGCAGGATCAGCAAGGCCACGGCCGGCACCACGTAGCTGCCATAACCTTCGGTGGGGTTGAACAGCGCCACCATCTGCAGATTGACCGGGCTGCGGCTGGCCATGGCTTGCGGTGCGCTTTGACCGCCGGCCTGCAGTTTGCGGATTTCAATGCCGGCCGACACCGTGCCTATGGCTTCGGCAAAACCGTAAAGCACGGCCTTGTTGAGCAGGGCGTAAGCACCATTGGCTTCCACCGCAACCGTGGCCGGGGCGCCGCGCAACACATTGCGTTTGAGGTCGGGCGGAATCACGGCATAACCTTCGATCTCGCCGCGCCACAAGGCTTGCTGGGCCTGGCCCTCGTCGTTGGTGACCAGGCGCACATCAATGCGCGGGTCGGCCTGGGCAAAACGTGTGATCTGGCGCGACAGGCTGGTACGGTCGTGGTCCACCACGGCGACCGGCACTCGCGTGACGGCCTGTGTCATGTAAGGCCAGGGGTAGAAAAAACCATAAAGCACCGGCGCCCCGACCAGGATCAGCAAGATGCCGGTATCACCCAGGATGCCGCGCAGGGTGGCACCCCAGGCCCGCAGCAACTCACCGCCCAGGCGGCGCATCAGCGTTTGCCCCACAGATGCGGATGGCGGCAGGCTTGTTGCAGCAGCGGCACACTCACGGCCAGCAACCCAGCGCCGGCCAGCAGCATGAGCACGACGGTGGGCAGGCTGTAACGTAGCGGCGCGCCCATTTGCAACTGCTCCATCTGCAGCCGGATGTAATGGGTGTAGGGCAAAACCTCGGCCCAGGCACGCGCCAACACCGGCATGGCCACCAGCGGAAAACCGACACCGCTGAAAGCAAAGGCCGGCGCCGTGATGAAGCCGGTGGCGGAGAGTGCCACACGCAAGGAGCGTGTGATGGCCGCAGCAGCCACACCCATGGCCATGGACAGCGCCAGCATCAGCAGTTCCGCCAGCCAGACCCAGGCCAGCGAGCCCGCCGGGTACCAGCCGCGGCCCCAGGTCAGCCACAACAAGGCGGCGCTGGCCACCAGCGACAAGCCCAGCCAGGCGGGCAGTAGTTTGCCCAGCAGGGCGCCACTGGCCTGCGGCCAGCGCGGCAACACGCCCAGCCAGCGCCACAGGGAGCCATCACGCAGCTCGCGGCCCACGGTCCAGGCCCCCGCCGTCATGGCCAGGATGTGCAGCAGCGCGGGGATCAATGCCGCTGCCAGGAATTGTTCGTAGTTGAGCGAGGTGTTGAACAAGGTCAACATGCCGGTGCGTATCGGTTCCATGGACACCCGCACCGCTTGTGCCGGCTCGCCGCGTTTGTTGCGTGCGGCCATCTCCACCCCGGCCGACAAGGTGGCGACCACGGTGCGAACATCGCGCTGGATCAGGCCGGAATGGGTGCCCAGTTGCGCGTTGTGCAACAAGGTGACCTGCGCCGCACGGCCCATTTTGATGCTACGGGCAAAACCGGGCGGGATGCTGACCATCGCATACACCTCGGCGCTGCGCAAGGCCTGCTCGGCCTGGGCGCTGTTGTTGTAACGGCCAGAGAGCTGCAACCCGGGTGTGGCGTCCAGAAAACGGGCGAGCTGGCGCGACAAGGCCGAATGGTCCTCGTCCATCACACCTATCGGTAAGCGATTGGGCAGGCCCGCCGAGAAGATCCACCACAACAAGGCCACCGCCAGCAGCGGCACCCAGGAGACCATGGCCAGATCCCAGGGACTGCGGCGCAGCCAGGCGAGCTCGCGGCGCGCACTGGTCATGAGCGCTTGTGCAAAGCCCATGTTTTTTATGTCCAGGTGCGGCAGTGTTACTGGACCAGCACACTCATGCCGGGTCGCGCGCCGTCAATCGGCGCGACGGGTCTGGCCCGGATTTCAAAGGTGCGTGCATCAAAACCCTGGCCGGCGCGGGTGGCGCGCCAAGTGGCGAAGTCGGGCAACACGGCGCTGTAAAACACCTTGAAACGCACCGTCTTGTTGCCCAGCGCCGGCAACTGCGCATCAAACTCGGCGCTCATCGCAAAACGCTGCAAACGGTCTTCGCGCACATTGAGCACCACCCACTGGTCTTTCAGGTCCACCACCGAGACCACGGCCACACCTTGCGGCGACAACTCGCCGACCTTGGCCAGCACCTTGGCCACTTCACCGGCGACCGGGCTTTTGAGTTCGGTTTCCGCCTTGGCGGCTTCCACCTCGGCGACGACGCCGGCCACCTGGCGCGCCTGGGCGTTGGCGGCGGCCTTGTCTTCCGGTCGGGCGCCGGTGCGTGCCATGTCGTACTGGGCCTTGGCCGTCAGGGCCTGGTCGCGCGAGGCCTTGAAGTTGGCTTCGGCTTCGTCGCGTTTTTGCGCGGCCACGAGGCCATCCCGGGCCAGGCCGTTGACGCGTTTGAACGAGATCTGCGCCAGGTCGGCTGCCGCCTGGGCACGCTGCCATTGCAGTCTGGCCATTTCCACTTCCTGCGGACGGGCGCCGTTGTGCGCCTTGTCGGCCACGGCCTGGGCGGCCTGTTGCGCGGCGGTGGCTTGCGCCAGCTTGGCCGCAACTTCAGGGCTGTCGGTGCGTATCAGCAGGGTCCCCACGCTGACCGGATCGCCTTCCTTGACCAGCACCTGGGAGATACGTGCCGTGACCTTGGGCGCGATGTCGGTTTCGCGTGCTTCCATCTGCCCCTGAAAGACTTCGGGCGGCGGTTGGGAGGCGCGCCACAGGCCCAGGCCCAAGAGCCCCAGCACCACGATGGCCGCTGCGGCTTTGAATACTAATGGTCGATTCATGGTCAATACACTTTCACGTCGGCGCGGCGGATGTAGCTGCTGAATTCATCGGACAGGCCGCAGCTCTCGAGCAGGCTGGCCAGCGCCATCACATACTCGTAAGCCACTTGTGCGCGTTCGGTTTCGACCTTGGCCTGGTTGACCTCGGCGTCTATCAGTTCCAGCGCGGTGCCCGTGCCTTCACGCAAGGCCGCGGTGCGCAGGCGCAAGACCTCATGGGCCAGGGTCACACCGGGCTCGGTGGCCAGGAACTGCCGGCGCGCCTGCTCCAGCGCGCGCCAGTTTTTTTCAACCAGCAGGGTGATGTCGCTACGTGCCTGCAGGCCGGTGCGTTCGGCTTGCTCGATCTGTTTGTTGGAAGAAGCGGCCAGCGCGTCGCGGTCCACCGCGTCAAACAAGGTCCAGCGCACACCGATGCCGCCTATCCAGTCGGCGTTGCCGGCTTTCAGTTCGCGTTGCCCGAAAGCAAACACCTGGGGTTTGCGCAGCGCCTCCTGGCCATGGTGCAACTGCTCGGCCTGCATCTTTTTGGCGTTGACCTTGGCCAGGCCCGGATGGCGCTGCAAAGCCTGGTCCAGGAAATGCGGCAAAGGTTCAACGGCTTGTGTCAGGACAAACAGCGGCGTGTCGGGCTTGACCGGGGTGTTGGATTTGACGGTGCGGGCCAAGGCGATCGCCGTCATTTCGGCATCGTCCTGCGCCTTGAGGGCATTGCGTTTGGCCTCTTCATACGCGGCCTGCGCCTGCAGGCGCTCGATGCGCGAGATCACGCCGGCCGCCAGCATTTTGGCGGTGGCCGCATCATGCTGGCGAATATCGTCTAGCGCCACCTGCCGCAAGGCCGCGGCCTTGGCCGCCAGTTGCGCACCGAAATAACGCTGCACCAGCTGGGTGGCGAGTTCGTGGCCGGTCTTGTCGGCATCGGCGCGGGCCTCGTTGCCCTGTGCCGTCACGACGCCGCGCACCGCATCGCTGGCTCCGCCCGCATAAATCGGCCAGACCGCCGAGATGGAGCGGGTGGTGCCGGTGTCATGCCGGTTGAAGGTGTAGTTGGCCGGGAACTGCGGCACCGGCAGCGGGATGGGCAGGTTCTGCAAGGGGATCGGCAGGCGCTGGCTGGCTTGGGCGAGCTGCTGGTTGATGGGGTCGAGGCTGACGTTCAGGTTGGCGTTGTAGGCATAAGCCACGGCCGACAGGCTGACCACCGGCCCGCCCAGGCCCTTGAGGCCGCGTTCCTGCAAGTCCTTGCTGTCTATCGCGGCCTGCGCGGCCGCCATCTGGTCGGAGCCGGTCTTGACGCGGTCCCAGGCGGTTTCGAAACTCATGGCTTGCAGCTGAACCTGGGGCGAGGCCGCTTGCGGAGCCCGCACTTGGGCCTGGACACCGGCACAGCCTGCAAGGCAAAACGCCGCGGCCAGCAAGGGGGAGGGTGAGGTCATGGGGCCTTGCCTGGATTCAATAAAAGGGTGCTGCCTGGCGCGGTATCAAAAAGCCGCGCGCGGACACACGAACATACCATGGCCGATGGCCGAAAACCCGGCAAGGTTGCGCGCCGGTGCGTTCGCCGACGTGCAGGTAGATAAAGCGATCGGCCAACTCGTGCAGCGCTGAATTTGCTTCTTCGGCAGCATATTTTTGTGAGGACGCGGCCCCATCGCATCCCAGCCCTTTATCCACGGGCGATGATTGTTATCGAAATGATGGCAATTTAGGTGGCTTGGCCTGGACGGCTCACGACTGTGTAAAGCGGCGCGTTGTCGGCCAGCCAGCGTCCGGATAGCTCATTGGCCTGCTGGTTAGGGTGAAAGTCACGGCGCAGGTAGGCGCGCCAGGGCCGGAAGGTCTGGCGGACCAGGCCGCGTTGGCCGAACAAAAAGCTGGCGGCGCTTGTCCAGGTGGTCCATCGCCACAAGCTGCCGTCGCGGCGCAGGTTGTTGACGGTCTGGCGCAGGGTGTCGCTGAGGAAAACGAAGGTGATGCGACGGAACCATTTGATGCGCCACGCATGGCTGCCGTCCAGCGCGGCATACACATCAAAGGCGGTGGCCTTGTGTTCGGATTCTTCGGCGCAATGCCACAACCACATGGTTTTCAGGCGCGGCTCGCAGGGCTCCAGCAACTCGGGGTTGCGCAGCAGCCACTCGGCAAAAATCGCGGTGAAATGTTCGTTGGCCGCGGTCACGGCCAGCGCGTGACGCGGGTTGGTGCCGGCCAGCAACTGCATATTGCGCTCCGCACGCGGCGCCCAGTCGTTGACCAGGCCTTGGGTTTCCAGGTGCTGGTTGAACAGGCTGTGAATCCGGCGGTGTGTGGCTTCCTGGCCGATAAAACCCTGGACTTCAGCTTGAAAGGGGGCTTGTTGTTCCGTGGGCAAGGCCTTGAGTCCGTTGCGCACCGCGTCGATGAAAAACTGCTCACCCACCGGGAAACTCATGGACAAGGAGTTGAAGAAGGCCGTGCGAAAAGCGTCGCCGGCGCACCAGTGGCGCGGCAAGGGCGTTTCGAGGTCTATCAGCAGGCGGCGTACAACAAGTTCACTCATGGGCTTCTTCCAAAAACAGCGTGGTACCGGCGGGTACCAATCAGGATGACTATAGGATTGCGCTGTGGTACTGTCAAGTACCAAAAAATCATGCGCTGTTGAAACATGCCTTCTGACCCGATGACCTCCCAAGAACCTGCCACGGCCCACCGCTCGCGCCTGATTGAGGGTATGGCGCATAGCGTGGCCGCCAAAAGTTATGCCGACACCACGGTGGCCGACATCGTGCGCGAAGCAGGCGTGTCCAAGCGCACGTTTTACGAATGTTTTGCCACCAAGCAGGACTGTCTGATCGCGCTGTATGTGGCGGCCAGCCACGGCGCACTGAAGGTGTTGAAAGACGCCATCGACCCCAGCCGCGACTGGAAAACCCAGGTCGAACACGCCATGAACGCCTACCTGGCCTGCCTGGCCAGCAACCCGGCCTTGCTGCGTACGCTGTTCATTGAAATCCTCAGCCTGGGGCCCGAGGGCTTGCAGGTGCGCCGCCGCATGAACCAGGAACTGGCCGACTTTGTGGTCCAGGTGGTCAATGCTGGCCACCCGCACACCGCACAAGACAGCGCAGAAACGGCCACCCTGGCGATGGCCGTGGTCGGCGGTATCAACGAGCTGGTGTTGCAGGCGATTGAAAACAACCGCACGGCAGACCTGGCGGATCTGGCGCAGCCTTCGAGTGCCTTGGTGCGCGCCGTGCTGGCCGCGCCGCGTTGACCGCAGCCTCGCGGCCATAAAAAAAGCCCGGCGTACCGGGCTTTTAGGCGATGAGGAGCCCGCGCTTATTTGCTGGCAGGCGCCGGTGCTGGCATGACAGGCGTGGTCACAATGACCTCGACGGCCGCTGCTGGCGTAACAACCACAGCCGGTACCAACACAGGGATGACCGGCGCCGCATTGGCGTTGCCGCCGTGGAACTTCATCATCAGCGGCACGATCAGCAGGGCCACGATGTTGATGATCTTGATCAGCGGGTTAATGGCCGGGCCGGCCGTGTCCTTGTAGGGGTCGCCCACGGTGTCGCCGGTGACCGCTGCCTTGTGGGTTTCGGAGCCCTTGCCGCCGTGGTGGCCGTCTTCAATGTATTTCTTGGCGTTGTCCCAGGCGCCGCCGCCGGTACACATGGAAATCGCCACAAACAGGCCGGTCACGATGGTGCCCATCAACATGCCGCCCAAGGCCGCCGGACCGAGCAGCAGGCCGACCAGAATCGGCACCACCACGGGCAGCAGCGACGGAATCATCATTTCCTTGATGGCCGCGGTGGTCAACATGTCGACGGCGCGGCCGTATTCGGGCTTGGCCGTGCCTTCCATGATGCCCTTGATCTCGCGGAACTGGCGCCGCACTTCCACCACCACCGCACCGGCGGCACGGCCCACGGCTTCCATGGCCATGGCGCCGAACAGGTAGGGAACCAGGCCGCCTATGAACAGGCCGATGATGACCATCGGGTCGGAGAGATCAAAGCTGATGGCCTTTCCGTAGGCTTCGAGTTTGTGGGTGTAGTCGGCAAACAGCACCAGCGCGGCCAGACCGGCTGAACCGATGGCATAACCCTTGGTCACGGCCTTGGTGGTGTTGCCCACCGCGTCCAGCGGGTCGGTGATGGCCCGCACGCTGGCAGGCATGTCGGCCATTTCGGCAATGCCGCCGGCGTTGTCGGTGATGGGACCGTAGGCGTCGAGCGCGACCACGATACCGGCCATGCTCAGCATGGAGGTGGCGGCAATCGCAATGCCGTACAGGCCGGCCAGGTGGTAGGCCGTCCAGATGGCGATGCAGACACAAATCACCGGCCAGGCGGTGGAGCGCATGGACACCCCCAGACCGGCAATGATGTTGGTGCCGTGGCCGGTGGTCGAGGCTTGGGCAATGTGCTGCACCGGTTTGTACTGGGTGCCGGTGTAGTACTCGGTGATCCAGACCAGCGCGCCGGTCAGCACCAGGCCCACGGCACAGGCGCCGAACAGGGCCATCTGGCTGCCGACGGCCTTGATGGCGTTGTCGGGCATCAGCCAGGTGGTGACAAAGTAAAACGCAATCAGCGACAGGCCGCCGGCCACCGCCAGGCCTTTGTACAGCGCCGGCATCACATTGGTCATGCCGGGCGAGGCCTTCACAAAAAAGCAGCCGATGATGGACGCGATGATGGACACCGCGCCCAGGGCCAGCGGGTAAACCACGGCGCTGGTGCCCGCGCCGGTGACCAGCAGGGCGCCCAGCACCATGGTGGCGATCAGGGTCACGGCATAGGTTTCAAACAGGTCGGCGGCCATGCCGGCGCAGTCGCCCACGTTGTCGCCGACGTTGTCGGCAATCACCGCCGGGTTGCGCGGGTCGTCTTCCGGAATACCGGCTTCGACCTTGCCCACCAGGTCGGCGCCCACGTCCGCACCTTTGGTGAAAATGCCACCACCGAGCCGGGCGAAGATGGAGATCAGCGAGGCGCCGAAGGCAAAACCGATCAGCGGGTTCAGCAGGTTGGCCAGCTTCACATCCGGTGTGTAGTTGCCGTTGCCGACCAGAAACCAGTAAAAGGTGGTGACACCCAGCAGGCCCAGGCCCACCACCAGCATGCCGGTGATGGCGCCGCCGCGAAAGGCGACGTCGAGCGCGGGGCCAATGCCCTTGGTGGCTGCCTGCGCGGTGCGCACATTGGCGCGCACCGAGACGTTCATGCCGATGAAGCCGCAGGCGCCCGAGAGCAGCGCGCCAACGACAAAACCGATGGCGCTGGGCACGTCCAAAAAGAGGCCGATCAAAATGGCCAGCACGACGCCAGCGATGGCGATGGTTTTGTATTGGCGCGCCAGATAGGCTGCCGCGCCGGTTTGAATCGCGGCTGCAATTTCCTGCATGCGCGGATTGCCGGCGTCCTGGGAAAGAATCCAACTGCGGGCCCAGATGCCGTAAGCCACGGCGACCAGTCCGCAGACGAGCGCAAGAATAAGCGCTGAGTTGCCTGTCATAGAAATCTCCTACGTTGTTTTTCGCTTGGAGGGGGTGCCACGCTAGCGGTGCCCCCGCTGCGTTGCTTCCTCGTTGCTCACGTAGAGACGATTGGCCAACCTTTGAAATTTAACGCCAAAATGTGACAACTTGACGAGGCGTCAGCCCTGAATCAGTAAAATGAGGGTAAATACCGACCGGCTCTTTGCCTCTTTTTATCAATCCAACCCAAAGCCACCATGTCTCTCGATAAAGTTTCCCCCGGCAACAACGTGCCCGACTCTTTCAACGTGATTATCGAAATCCCGATGAATGCCGACCCCGTGAAGTACGAAGTGGACAAGGAATCCGGCGCGATTTTTGTGGACCGCTTCATGAGCACGTCCATGCATTACCCGACCAACTACGGTTATGTGCCCAAGACCATCAGCGGTGACGGCGACCCGGTGGACGTGCTGGTGATCACACCTGTGCCCCTGATCCCCGGTGTGGTGGTGACCTGCCGCGCGATTGGCATCCTGAAGATGACCGACGAAGCCGGCGAAGACGGCAAAGTGCTGGCCGTGCCCATCGACAAGAAATGTTCGCTCTACACCCAGTGGCAAAAACCGGAAGACATGAACCCGCTGCGCCTGAAAACCATCTCGCATTTCTTCGAGCACTACAAAGACCTGGAAGAAGGCAAGTGGGTCAAGGTCAATGGCTGGGAAGGTCCAGAGGCCGCCCACAAGGAAATCATGGACGGCATTGCCAACTACAAGAAGTAAAACCTCCAACGCTTGATTTTTTAAGCGTTTTAGGCCTCTAGCCCTTATGGATTGGGCGCAAGAAGCTATCAAAAAAAGAAGCGTCTGAAGCTTGCGCTGCAGACGCTTTTGCATGTGGGGCGTTCTGGCCTTAAGCCGCGCGGGCCGGGTCCGGGTAAATCAGCCCGTGCAAAAACGTGCCCTTGCGTTCAAACGGCCGCCACTGGCCTTCGGCTTGCGCCAGCCGGTCCGCCACGGCCCACCAGGCGCTGGGGTTCAGCCCCAGGCCGATGTGGCTGGCAATCACCTCGATGTTTTCGGTGTGCGGGTTGTCCGGCGACGGCTGCTGGATGCTGCCTTGCCAGGCCACGATGCCGTCGCTGCGCGAATACAGGCTGCTGGTCGGCACCGGCGGCGCGCTCGGCAGGTCGTAGTTTTCCGCCTCGCTCTCGACCTTGCGGCCGCTGGCCAGCTCGTAAATGCGCCAGGCGTTGGTGGAGCGGTGCGAGCCGGCAAACGGCGTGCCCAGGGTGATCACGCTGCGTACCATGTGTGGCAATTCTTTGGCGAGTTCGCGCGCATACACGCCGCCCAGGCTCCAGCCGATCAGGCTGACCTTGCGCCCGCTGTCCTTGAAGGCGCGTGTGACCTGCGCCCTGGCAGCGTCCAGCACGCCGGCGCGCGGGCCGAAGTTAAAGCCCTGTTCCCAGCCGCTGGTCTGGTAACCCAGGGAGTCGAGGTAGCGGCGCAGCGGCATGGTCGAGCCGTCGTTGGCCGAGAGGCCGGGAAACACCACCACGCTGTGGCCGTCACCACGCGGCGCCCGGGACAGTACCGGCCAGGTGGGCAACAAGGCGCCGGCTTCCCAGAAGGCGCGCAACTCCAGGGCCAGCAGCCAGACATTAGGCGGCGGGCCGTCGTGCCGGTCCTGTTTTTGGTTTTGTTTTGGTTTTGACTGCGGGGGAGCGGGTGGTGCCATGGTTGGAAACATTGGATGTTTTTTTGTCTTTGTTCTGGGTAGAAGCAAGTTTGGGGCGGCTGGCGCGTTTGACAGAGGGAGACTTCCCTAAAGTCGTCCTGGAAACGACAGATTTTTTAGGGGCCTTGACCGGGGCGGCCTGGGCCGGGGCCTCTGGCCCCAGCAGGCTTTGTGCTTGCCGGAACGCCTCTTCAATCGCCAGCGCCAGCTCCTGCGCCTGTGGCAAGGCGTCTTTGCCGGCGATGATGCCGAAATCCACGTGGCCGGCATAGGTCTGGATGGTGATGTTCAGCGCCAGCCCGTGGATCACGATGGACAGCGGGTGAAAGGTCAGGATTTTGGCGCCGGCCAGGTACAAGGGCACGGGCGGCCCGGGCACGTTGGAAATCGCCAGGTTGGCGACCATGGGCAGGCGGCTGGCCAGCCCGGTTTTGCCGTACACATTGAGTGCCGCCTTGGCCGCGCCGCCGACCAGCCAGGGCGCGAGCAGGGAAGGATAGTCGGTCGGCAGCAAGCCCTTGAGGCTTTGCATCGAGGCCTTGACCTTGGCCGTCGAGGCCATGATGGCGTTCAGGCGTTTGAGCGGATGGGCCAGGTGGCTGCCCAGCTCCACCAGGCTCATGCTGACCTGGTTGCCGAGTTCGGTCGCATCGCTGGCGCCGGCTTCACGCAAGGACACCGGCATGGCCGCGACCAGGGACTTGGTCGGCACGCCGCCGTGCCCGGCCAGGTAGCTGCGCAGCGCGGTGGAACAAATCCACAAGGCCACGTCGTTGAAACTGCCGCCCACGGCCTTGCCCATGGCCTTGCATTCGGCCAGCGGCACGGTGGCCGCCACAAACACCCGGCCCTGCGTCACGGCGGTGTTGAACGGGCTTTTGGGCGCCAGCTTCATGGGCATCTTGGCGCGGCCATTGCCCGAATCCTGCAGCGACTGTTTGGCCAGCGTGCTGCCCAGGGTGCCGGCCGCCGCCGGCAGCGACTTGGCCAGCTTGGCGACCTGCGCCAGCGAGTTGGAAAACACCGAACCAATCATCTTGCCCACCTTCAGGTCGGCCGCGGTTTTGCCACGCCGCGCCGGGTCGGGCAGTGGCACCTCGCGTGGCACCGGACCCATGTCGAGGATGGCGTTGGCCAGCATCACGCCGCCTTTGCCGTCCAGCGCCGCATGGTGAATTTTTGAGAAAAAGCCGCCGACGCGTTCGCCCGAAGGCAGCTTGATCGCGTCAAACACATAAAACTCCCAGAGCGGGTAAGCGCGGTCTATCAACTCGCTGTGCAAGGTGGCGACCATGGTGTGCGCCTGCGCCAGGCTCATGGGTTTCTGGGCCGAGCAAGGCACACGCCGCACATGAAAGTCGAGGTCCACCGAGTCGGCTTCGACCCACAGCGGGTGGCCCAGGTCAAAAGGCATGAAGACCAGCTTGCGGCTGAACACCGGCGCCAGGTGCATGCGGCTGGCGATGTGGTTCTTGACGGCCTTGTGAAAACTGCCCTTGAACCCCGGCGGCAACGCACACAGGTTGAGCGAACCCACATGCATGGGCATCTCGGGGGTTTCGAGGTAAAGAAAGGTCGCGTCCAGGCCGGTGAGGGATTTCATGGCGATGTCTCCATCTGTTGGAGACACATTAACCGAGCGAGGCGGGCTGTGGCACTAGGGTTTGCCGTACGCGGTCACGGTTCGCGTCAAAACGGGGGATGGATTTTGGAGGGATAAGCCCCTATAGTGGTTTGCTGCTGGGCCAGGCGTCGCCAGCATGTTCTGTTCGGGTGGGTAGATGGCAAGCCGAAAAAGCAGGAGAACAACATGCATGCCCAGGACCCTTTGGACCTCATCATCGTGGGTGGCGGTATTGGCGGCGTGATCAGCCTTTATTACGCCAAAAAGGCGGGGCTGAAGGTCTTGCTGATCGAAAAGCAGCCTGGCGTGGGCGGGCTGTGGGCCCAACTACCGGCCTGGCAGGACATCCAGATCAATCCCGTCGACTGGGCGTTGGGCGATATTCCGATCAGCGGGCCGCTGCAGGCCAGTATTGCCCGCCATATTCAGGCCTGGGTCGATAAATTTGATCTGGCGTCCTCGATGCTGCTGGACACGGCGGTGACCACAGCCAAGGAAAGCCCGGAAGGCTGGACGGTGACCACAGCGCATCAACGCTACTTTTCGAGGTTTCTCATCGCCGCCACAGGCGGACACAATCGCGCGTTCACGCCCAGGACCGAACGAATCAACGCCTCGATTCAGGAATACCACTCCTCCGCACTGGACGATCCCCAGGTGCTCACCGGCAAAGACGTGCTCGTGGTGGGTGGTGGTGCGTCTGCCTATGACCTGCTGGATCTTTGCTTTGAACACCAGGCACGCCGCGTGGTCTGGCTTTATCGCAGCTTGAAGTGGATGCTTCCGACACGCAAACCCAAACATATCGCCGGCGACATTCGTGGGCTGGCCAAACAACAAATGTCGGGTGTTTCCATCGCGCAGATGAATCGGGACATCAATCTTGATTTGCAGGGGCGTTACGAAAAATTTGGCCTGCAGGACATCCTTCCCGCCGGCGAATTTGACATCACCCGGGATCAGCTGATTCCCGGCCGCCGCGCCATGATTGAAAACTTCAGCAAGATTGAAAGGCACCAGGGCGAAATAGCGCAGATCGCTGATCGGACGGTTCAAATATCTTCGGGTGAGCGGATCGATGTCGACCTGATTCTGTGGGGCACCGGTTATGCGATGGACCTCCGCTATTTTGAGTCCCCCGCCTTGGCGGCGATCACCCGGGTTGACGAATTGGCGGCGCGTTGTGGCTGCCTGTTTCGATCACTGGACGCGGCCAAGCTGTTTTTCCTGGCTGTGGGACTCGAGGCCACGGGTTCCGCGCCCTGGGCCTATGCCCACGCCGCCAGAACCATCATGTCGCATATCCAGGGCAAGGCGCAGCTTGATGAGGTGCCCGTGCAGGGAAAAATCAACCACTTCGAGTCGGCCAAATTCCTGGCCCCGCGTGACCCCGAAAATTACCCAGCAGCTACCTGGTTCGCCGCCTACAAAGACATGGCCTTGACCCATCCCGCAGAAGAGCCGATGCCTATCCCCTGAGCGCGTGGCGGGCGATCGCCAGCTCGCTAAGGGCTGGGCGCTTCCGCATCACCCAGCATGCCTTGGGCATCTTCATTCAAGCCAGCCACGGGTGTCGCCTTGGCCAGCGCCAGCCACACGCCAAAAGGCAGTTCCTGCCGCGCATGCCGCGGTGCGGCGCGGGCAACAATCAGGCGTTTGGGGTCTGCCACCATCACGCCACATTCCGCCGGCACTTCGTCGGCCTCGGCAATACACCGGCCTTTGGCATCGCAGCCCAGCACGTACCAGCACTCACCGCCCAGGTCCAGGTAGGCCGCGCGTTTTTCGGGACGGCGCAGGTCGCCCAGAAAATCAGAGCGATGCACCTTGATCTCGTGCACGATGGGATCCACATAAGCTGCCACCGAGGTGTTGCGGATGGAAAACACATCGGGCCGCGCGATACACCAGCGCGCCGGGCCGCCTTCGGTGGCGGGCGGCAGTTGCGCCCGCAGGCCCAAACCCCGCCAGGTGATGCGGCCGGCACGCAGCATCTCGCCGGCCACACGTTCAACCAGTGCTTCATGGGCCGACAGCGCAGAGCGGTTGCGCACCAAGGTGGCGGCCAGGTAAGACAGGCCGGCATCGGTGACACGCAGGGTTTCGTGACCGCTGGGGCCTGAGACACGCTGCAGCATGCCCCAGGCCAGCAGTTCGATTTCGACCAGATCCTGGCTGGGCCAGCCGGCCGAGCGGTAAATTTCGCGCAGCCGACGGGCATGGGTGCGGCCCAGCGGCCCGGGTGGCGTGCCGGCTGGGTTGTCGCTGGGCGGGGGGGCATCGAGATTTGGCATCAAGAAGAGCTTAAAACAAGCCGGATTTTAAGGAAAATAGGCCTTCAGCCCAATGAAAACAGGCACAAGATGCTATTAATACAATAGCAATCACTTGACAGTTCTTGGCGCATGCGGCCTGCTTGCGTCGTCTCAGCGCTTGATATGGCCGGCAGAATTGAAAAAGCCGGGTTGAACCCGGCTTTTTTATCTGAAAATCAGGCGATCAGAACGCGTATTTCAAGCTGACAGAGTAAGCGTTGGCGCGAATGGAGCCACCGAAACCATCACCGACTTTGCCGAAATCTTCGTATTCGAGGCGCACGGCGAGTGCAGGGGTGATGTTGTAGGCGGCACCGATGCCAGCCATGAGCGAGCTTTTGCTGCCGGAGTCAGACACGCCTTGAACGGAGATTTTGCCACGGTTGTTGGAAACACCGAGCTTGCCGAGAAGAGAGAAACCGCCAGCCAGCGGCAAGGTGCCCGTACCGGCAATGCTGTACTGCGAAAGCTTGATGGAGCCAGCCACAATTTGGGTTCCCGCAACGTTACGTGCAACCACGTCCCGATTGCCCAAGTCCGCGTACTGAGCCTCAACACCCCAGTTAGGGGTGATTTGGTAGCCGCCGTACAGCTTGTACATCCCTTTGCTGTTGTCGCCGCCAGTCAGCCGTGTGCCGGCCGGGATGCCTGCGCCGGTGATGGGGCCGTCAATACCCGTGGCTTTTGAAGAGCCGGCACCGATACCTGCATACCACTGAGCCGAAGCCGGCATGGCCACGAATGCGGCAGCAATTGCGGCAGCCAGGAAAACTTTTTTCATCGAAATTCTTTCAAGAGTAAATGAAACATTTGGAAACAGGCCCAGAGGATACGGGTATGGATTCCGTCAGGCAATGTTCCTGGCGACAGCGGGACAACTATTCGCCAATTTGCAACGTTTGACGAACACACCTCCTTCAATTGGAGGAGGCTTTAAACGGGTTGCGCCGTTCCAGCTCTTCCATGTAGCCGTCTATCCCCGCACCCTCACGTTCCAGAAATCGCTCGACGGCATCGGCAAAAGCCGGGTGCGCCAGCCAGTGGGCGCTGGTGGTTTTGACGGGCAGCAGGGCGCGGGCCATTTTGTGTTCGCCCTGGGCGCCGCCTTCAAAACGCTGGTAGCCATGCTGGATGCACCATTGCAGCGGCTGGTAATAACAGGCTTCAAAGTGCAGGCAGTCGACCCGTTCCAGCGCGCCCCAATAACGGCCGTAGGCGACTTTGGTGGGAAATTGGCCACCAGTCCTTGTTCCACCTTCGCTGACAGCTATCAAACTCGTAGCGATGGGTGCGCCTTCACGCTCCGCCACAAACAGCAGCCAGTTCTCCGGCATGTCGTCCTGCATGTGCTGGAAGAAGTCGCGGCTCAGGTAGGGCGCATTGCCGTGTTCGTAATAGGTACGTTCATAACAGCGGTAGAAAAAGTCCCAGTGTTCCGCCGAAATGTTTGTGCCCAGCGACCAACGGAAGCTGACGCCGGCTTCGCTGACCTTGCGCCGTTCCTGGCGGATTTTTTTGCGTTTTTCCTGGCTCAGCGACATCAGGAAGTCGTCGAAGTTGCGGTAGCCGGAAGGCGGACCAGTCCAGTGGAACTGTATGTTGTGACGCAGCATCAAACCCGCCTCCTCACACGCGGTCACATCCTGATCGCTGGCAAATAGCAAATGCAGCGAAGACAATTTTTCGTCGCTGCACCAGGCCACCAGGGCCTTGACCAGCAAGGTACGGGTTTCGGCGTCGCGCGCCAGCAGGCGGGCGCCGGGCACGGGTGTGAAGGGCGGGGCGACCAGCGCCTTGGGGTAATAAGGCAGGCCGTGCTGGTGGTAGGCGTTGGCCCAGGCGTGGTCGAAGACGTATTCGCCGTAGGAGTGGTCTTTCAGGTACAGCGCGCAGGCGGCGACCATCTCGGTGCCTTGCGATAAGGTGACAAAACGCGCGGTCCAGCCGGTTTGGGGCGTGGCGCTGCCGCTTTCAAACATGGCGCTCAGGTACTCGTGGCGCATGAAGGGGTTGAGCCCGCCGGCCGGGTCTTGCGCGGCCAGCAGGGTATTCCAAGCGCTGGCATCGACCTGGCGCGGCGAATCCAGTACACGGATGACATAATCGTTTGCGTTGTTGTTCACGTGTTTTTCAGGGTTCAAATCCACTCATGTCACTCAAAATCTGTGTTGCCCAATTGAACTACTGCGTCGGCGACATGCCGGGCAACGCGCAAAAAATCATAGACGCCGCCCGCACGGCTTATGCCGACGGCGTGCGTTTGCTGCTGACACCCGAGCTGGCGATTTGCGGCTACGCGGCCGAAGACCTGTTTCTGCGCCGCTCGTTTATTCAAGCCTGTGATGATGCCGTGAATCGGGTGGCCAGTGAGCTGGCCGGGTTAAAAGGTTTGACCGTGGTGGTGGGCACGCCCACCCACGGCGACAACGGCAAGGGGCTGCGCACCAAAAGTGTGGAAGTGCAGCAGCGGCACAACGCGGCCAAGGTGGTGCGTGAAGGCCGTGTGCTGGAAACCTATGCCAAACGCGAGCTGCCCAATTACCAGGTGTTTGACGAGCGGCGTTATTTCGCGCCGGGTCAGGGCACCTGTGTGTTCCAGGCCGGCGAGGGCGAAGACAGCATCAGCGTCGGGCTGCTGATCTGCGAAGACGCCTGGTTTGAAGAGCCGGCGCGCCTTAGCAAGGAGGCCGGCGCCGAACTGCTGGCCGTCATCAACGCCTCGCCTTTCCACGTCGGCAAGGGCGGCGAGCGTGAGCTGATGATGCGTGAACGGGTGTTGACCACCGGCCTGCCCATGGTTTACGCCCATCTGGTCGGCGGCCAGGATGAAATTGTTTTTGAAGGCCACTCGTTTGCCTTGCAGGCCGACGGTGCCTTGGCCGGCCGGGCTGAAAGTTTCAAGGAAAATCTGTTTATGGTCCAGGCACAACGGGCGCAAGCAGCTATTAAATTGGTAGCGGCTGTGGTGCCGGAGCGCAGCGCCGAGGCCGATTTGTGGGATGCGCTGGTGCTGGGCGTGCGCGACTATCTGGGCAAAAACGGTTTTCCCGGTGCGATTCTGGGTTTGTCGGGCGGCATCGATTCGGCCCTGGTGCTGGCGATTGCGGTTGATGCGCTGGGCGCCGACAAGGTGCGAACGGTGATGATGCCGTCGCCTTACACCGCCGATATTTCCTGGATAGACGCACGCGAAATGGCCGAACGCATGAAAGTGCGTTACGACGAGTTGTCCATCGTGCCGGAGTTTGAGGCCTTCAAGGCCTCGCTGGCCGGCGAGTTCCAGGGCCTGAAGGAAGACACGACCGAAGAAAACATCCAGGCGCGGATACGCGGCGTGTTTTTGATGGCGCTGTCCAACAAGTTTGGTTCCATCGTGCTGACCACCGGTAACAAGAGTGAAATGGCCACCGGTTATTGCACCTTGTACGGCGATATGGCGGGCGGTTTTGCGGTGATCAAGGACTTGCTGAAAACCACGGTGTTCAAGCTGGCACGCTGGCGCAATGACAACGACCCCTACGGCACGGGCCGCAACCCGATTCCGGAGCGCATCATCACGCGCCCGCCCAGCGCCGAACTGCGCGCCGACCAGACCGACCAGGACAGCCTGCCGCCTTACGAGGTGCTGGACGCGATTTTGCAGCGTTACATGGAAAACGACGAAAGCATAGAGAGCATTTTGGCTGCCGGTTTTGACGCGGCCGTGGTCGAGCGTGTGACCCGCCTGATCAAGATCAACGAATACAAGCGCCGCCAGGCTCCGATAGGCATACGGGTGACCCATCGCAGCTTTGGCAAGGATTGGCGCTATCCTGTGACCAGCAAGTTCAGAGCCTGACCCGATTAACTGAGAGACAATCCGACCATGAAACAAATTACCGCCGTCCTCAAACCGTTCAAGCTCGAAGAAGTCCGTGAAGCCCTGGCCGAATGCGGCGTGACCGGCCTGACGGTCACCGAAGTCAAGGGTTTTGGCCGCCAGAAAGGCCATACCGAGCTCTACCGCGGCGCCGAATACGTGGTCGACTTTCTGCCCAAGGTCAAGGTGGAAGTGGTGGTGAAAACCGAAGACGTGGACCGCTGCGTGGAAGCCATTGTGCGCGCCGCCCGCACCGGCAAGATCGGTGATGGCAAGATTTTCATCACCAGCGTCGAACGTGTGGTGCGTATCCGGACCGGGGAAGAGGACGAATCGGCTGTTTAAAGGCCCCCACGGTCGCTCACTTCGTGTAGCTTCCTGCCCCCCTCTGGGGGGCCGCTGCGCCTGCGGCCCGGCTAAGCCGGTTCCGCGGCCCCTGGACAGGCGCTGAACCGTTTTAGCGCTTTAAATCTGGTCCAGCCGCAGCCCCTCGGGCGCCATGCCCGCCGCCTGCACCAGTTGTTGCAGCAAGGCGGTCGGCTCGCTGGCCACACAGATCAATTCCATCTGCCAGTCGCTCATGAAGCCGCTTTTGACCGACGAATTCAAAAACGTCAGCAGTTCAGTGTAATAACCGCCCAGATTGAGCAGGCCCACCGGTTTGGCGTGGTAACCCAGTTGGCGCCAGGTCCAGACCTCGAAAAATTCTTCCAGTGTGCCTATGCCGCCTGGCAGCGACAAAAACGCGTCGGCGTGTTCGGCCATGAGGCGTTTGCGCTCATGCATGGTGTCCACGATATGTAACTCGGTGCAGCCGGTGTGGGCCCATTCCTTTTCGACCAGCGCCTTGGGGATCACGCCGATCACGCGGCCGCCCGCCGCCAGCGTGGCGTCGGCCACGATGCCCATAAGGCCATTGTGGCCGCCGCCATACACCAGCTGGCCGCCGTGCTCACCTATCCACTGGCCGACCTGGCGTGCGGCTTCAGCAAAAACGGGGTCCACGCCTGGGCGTGAGCCGCAATAAACGCAGAGGGAAAAAGCGGGCTTCATGTCGTGAAAAACCTTTGAAACAGGGCCGTGGCCCAAATCCCGGCACACAGCAGCAGGCTGAGTAAAACGGCCGCGCTGCCCATGTCCTTGGCGCGTTTGGACAGGTCGTGCCATTCGGGGCCTATGCGGTCAATCGCGGTTTCTATGCCGGTGTTAAGCAGCTCGATGATCATCACCAGGACCACCGCGCCGGCCAGCAATACGGTTTCCACCCAGTTGCTGCCCAGCCAGACCGATGCCGGCAACAAGACCAGGCTGGCCAGTGCTTCCTGGCGAAAGGCGGTCTCGTGCCAGCCCGCGCGCAAGCCCGCCAGCGAGTAGCCGAGCGCATGCCAGACGCGGTTCAGGCCCTTGCGGTCTTTTTGGGGGTTGACGGGGGCAGTGCTGGGTGCGGGAACCGCTGGGTGACTCTGAAGTGCGGAGGGTGAAGTTTGTTCGGGCATGGGCCGATTGTCGTGCGACTTTGTGGCAGTTGGATGCGCAGGTTTCATGGCCAGCCGGTGTTCTCAAGCCGCTTTGGCGGGTGTGCCCAGGGGCAGGCTGGAAACCAGCCGCGTGCCGGCCAGCGCGTCGTGCCAGAACTGACGGTCCGGGTGAAAGCGCGACAAAATTGCCCAGATCGCCACCCAGCCGATGATTAACACCGCGGCTTCCTGGCCTGGCACGCTAAAGATCCAACTGATCGCGAGAGGCGGCAAAAACCACAGCCAGCTCAACGCATACCGCAGCAGCGCCCTTTTTTGGCTGATGGCCGCGCCTTGGCTATCCACCACGCGGATATTCCAGGTTTTCATTGCCAGGGTCTGGCCTTTGGCCCAGAACCAGACGAAATAAATGCCAAAAACAATGAAAAGAAACGCCTGCAGGGCATGGCGATTGTCCAGCGCGTTACGCGTCTGGCTCAGTGTGCCAAACAGGTAACCGGCGATAAAAACCACGCCGAACATCAGCAAGCCTTCGTAAAGCCAGCAGGCCATGCGCCTGCGCAAGGACGGGGTGGGGGCGCGATCAGCGGAGTGGACTATCAATTTTGTAGCGTTCTAATGAGGTGGGATAAGGGCTACAGTGCAAATTGATCAGCATCCGGCCGGCACCCCGGGCAGATGGCAGGCCGATGAAGGCTAGTGCGGCTGAGCCGGCGTGACAAGCGGCGCCGCGGCCGCGGCCGGCGCGGCGCCCGGTGTGCCACCAGGCGGACTGTCAATTGACTGCGAGACCGCAATTTTAGGCGCTGCCGGGGCCTTGGGTTTGTCCGTAGGCGACGGCACGGTGGCGAGCTTCTGCCGCGCGACCGGTTTCACGGCTGGCGCAGCGCCCAGAGGTTTGGCTGGGGCCTTGGCGGCGAGTTTGTGTTTCTCGTCGTCACTGAGCGACTGGTAGGCTTCCCATTTGGCCTTTTTCTCTTCGGGCGTCAGCTCTTTCGAGAGTTCTTTGGTTTTTGCAAAATTCAGCCTGGCCTGGGTGCGCTGCTGCGAGCTCAAGGCCCCCCATTCCTGCATGCGACTCTGCATTTTGGCCTGCTCGTCGGCGGGCAGGGCTGGATAGCTTTTGGCCATCTGCAGCCACTTGCGTTTATGGGTCTGGCTTAGCGAGGCCCAGGTGGGTGCCAACGGCTTGAGAATGTCGCGTTGTGCCGGGCTTAATTCGGCCCAGCCAGGACCGGCGGAGGCCTGGGCCACGACGGTTTTGGCCGGTGGTGCTGAGGGGGCTGCCGCTTTGGGGGCTGTCGGCTGGGCGTTCGCCCCGATCGAGACCGCCAGCGCAAGGAGTAGCACCCAGGACGGCGCCAACAGGCCGAGCGGGCGTTTGTCGGAGAGGCAGGTCGATCGCACGGTCATCGGCTCAGTTTTTCTTTGCTGTGGCGGGGTAAGGCTGGTTTAAAGCGTGGTTTTGAGAAATTGCACAAAACCGGGATCGAAATAGGCGTCCGGCGGCAGGTCATCGGTCAGCAGGGCGGAGTCGACTTCGGCCAGTTCCCGGACTCTGCTGTCCGACTGCATGGAGTTGATGATCAGCAGGCCGGCCACCAGGGCGATCAGGGGCAGTACCGAACCAATCCGGCGCCAGAAACCAAAGCTTTCATCTGAACCCCAAGTGAGGGTCGATCCCGCACTGCTGGCGGCGGTCGCCGGTGCGGTCTGGACTTTGGCGATTTTGCGTGCGGCCACGGCTTGGGCGCGGGCGGCGCGCAGGCGCTCCGAAATGTCGTAAGGCAGGTCGGCCGCGCCCGCAGACAGGTAGGAGGCGGTTTTCAGGCCGTAGCGGTCTTGCAGGATGTCAGTGCGGTTTTGTTGCGAGTTATTCATAGTTTTATTCCTCTGGCGGTCAAAGCCTTGCTGAGCGCATGGACAGCTCTCGAACAATGCGTTTTCACGCTGCCTTCGGAGCAACCCATGGCCGCAGCGGTTTCAGCCACGTCCATTTCCTCCCAGTAACGCATGAGAAAGGCTTCTCGTTGACGGCCGGGCAATTCCTTGATCTCTGCTTCAATTTCTTTCAGGATTTGAGTCCGTTCCGTCGCGTCCTGGGCGCTCTCCGTTCCTTCAGAGCTGGTTGAGGCCTCTAAAGTTTCCAGCAAGTCGAAATCTCCGTCGTCCCCGGCGGATTCGAAGTCGCTCATGTTGGAGAACAGCGCGTTGCGGGTCTTGCGGCGGCGAAACCAGTCCAGCGTGGTGTTGGACAGGATGCGCTGGAACAGCATGGGCAGTTCGGCCGCAGGCTTGTCGCCATAGTGCTGGGCCAGCTTCATCATGCTGTCCTGAACGATGTCGAGCGCTGCTTCGTCGTCCCGCACGTGGTAGACGCTGCGCTTGAAGGCGCGTTTTTCAACGCTTTTCAGGAAATCGGAAAGTTCTTGTTCGGTTGCCAACGGTTTGAGTTCCGGTTTGTCCCAGCACGGTCATTGCTTTGCATTTTTGCCAGGCGCCTTGCTGGCGTCCCAGGCCCGACAGGCCCTGCTACCGGAGATGGTCACAAGCTGGAAAATTATCGCATCTAGCGCCGTTTCTGCTGGATTTTTTTAGAACTTTTGAATATTGAGGGCGGGCGGGTGTCTTATAATGTTCACTGCAATTCAAACAGCAAACGGGTCATGGCTCGGCGGATTATGTATTCGCTCATGGTTTTGGCCTCAAGTCTCAACACCGCTTCACAAGAGTGGGTGAAGAGGCACCCAAGGTATTTCGTTAGAGAAATTCACAAAGGTTCATCATGGAAATCACAAAGGCCGAAATCACTTCGGCAGCAGCGGCAGCCTCTGCCAATTCCAATCCGCAAGAACTCCGGGGCGCCGAAATCCTCGTCAAAGCCTTGCAGGCCGAAGGTGTCAAGCACATCTGGGGTTACCCAGGCGGCGCCGTTCTGCACATCTACGACGCTTTTTACAAGCAAGATTCGATTCAGCACATCCTGGTGCGCCACGAGCAGGCTGCCGTGCACGCAGCAGACGGTTATGCCCGCGCCACGGGCGATGTCGGCGTGGCCCTGGTCACTTCCGGCCCCGGCGTGACCAACGCGATCACCGGTATTGCCACGGCCTACATGGACAGCATCCCGATGGTCATCATCACCGGGCAGGTGCCGGTTGCGGCCATCGGCCTCGATGCCTTCCAGGAGTGCGATACCGTGGGCATCACCCGCCCCATCGTCAAGCACAACTTCCTGGTCAAGGATGTGCGCGACATGGCAGAGACCCTGAAAAAAGCGTTTCACATCGCCCGTACCGGACGTCCCGGCCCGGTCGTGGTCGACATTCCCAAGGACGTGTCGTTCAACAAAACGCTGTACACCGGTTACCCGCAGACGGTTGAAATGCGCTCTTACAACCCCGTGCGCAAAGGCCACGGCGGACAGATTCGCAAGGCGCTGCAGTTGTTGATGGCGGCCAAGCGGCCTTATATCTACACCGGCGGCGGTGTGTTGCTCAGCAATGCCTCGCAAGAGTTGCGCACGCTGGTGGACATGCTGGGTTACCCCTGCACCAACACGCTGATGGGCCTGGGCGCCTACCCGGCCAGCGATAAAAAATTCCTCGGCATGCTGGGCATGCACGGCACGATGGAAGCCAACAATGCGATGCAGCACTGCGACGTGTTGCTGGCCGTCGGCGCCCGTTTTGACGACCGTGTGATCGGTAACCCGAAACACTTTGCGCAAAACGAACGCAAGATCATCCACATCGACATCGACCCATCCAGCATTTCCAAACGTGTCAAGGTCGACATTCCCATCGTCGGCGACGTCAAGGACGTGTTGCTCGAACTGATCGCCATGATCAAGGAGTCCGGCCTCAAGCCTGACGCCAATGCCCTGGGCGGCTGGTGGGACACCATTGAAGGCTGGCGCAAGCGCGACTGCATGAAATACAGCCTGGGCACGGGCGACGTGATCAAACCGCAATACGTGGTTGAGACGCTCTGGAACATGACCAAAGACGCCGATACCTACATCACGTCCGACGTCGGTCAGCACCAGATGTGGGCGGCACAGTATTACAAGTTTGACGAGCCGCGCCGCTGGATCAATTCGGGCGGCCTGGGCACCATGGGTGTGGGTATTCCTTATGCCATGGGTATCAAGCTGGCCAAACCCGAGAGCGAGGTTTTCTGCATCACCGGTGAAGGCTCGGTGCAGATGAATATCCAGGAGTTGTCCACCTGCCTGCAGTACAACACGCCGATCAAGATCTGTTCATTGAACAACCGTTACCTGGGCATGGTGCGCCAATGGCAGGAAATCGACTACGAAGGCCGCTATAGCAGCAGCTATATGGACGCTTTGCCCAATTTCGTGAAGCTGGCCGAAGCCTATGGCCATGTCGGCATGTTGATTGAAAAGCCACAGGATGTGGAGCCCGCGCTGCGTGAGGCGCGCAAACTGAAAGATCGCACGGTGTTCATGGACTTCCGTACCGATCCGACCGAAAACGTGTTCCCCATGGTCAAGGCCGGCAAGGGCATCACTGAAATGCTGCTCGGGTCTGAGGACCTCTGAGCCGCGCTTTCCCATTCAATTTCACCGTCACCTGACGAATCTATTGTCTGCCGAGCCTGCGCATTACCGTGCGCAGGGGAGGGCAGCGAAAAGAGGAATCTTTTTATGAAACATATCATTGCAGTTTTGCTGGAAAACGAGCCAGGCGCTCTTTCCCGCGTGGTGGGCCTGTTCTCGGCACGTGGTTACAACATCGAGAGCCTGACCGTTGCGCCTACCGAAGATGCGAGCCTGTCGCGCATGACCATCCAGACCACCGGTTCCGACGACGTGATCGAGCAGATCACCAAACATCTGAACCGGCTGATCGAGGTCGTCAAGGTGGTGGACCTGACCGAAGGCTCGTACACCGAACGTGAGCTGATGATGGTCAAGGTTCGCGCCGTCGGCAAGGAGCGCGAGGAAATGAAACGCATGGCTGATATATTTCGCGGTCGGATCATCGATGTGACTGAAAAGAGCTACACGATCGAGTTGACCGGCGATCAGTCCAAAAACGACGCGTTTCTGGAAGCGATTGACCGCAGTGCGATTCTGGAAACAGTGCGCACCGGTGCCAGCGGCATAGGCCGTGGTGAGAGAATTCTCAGAGTTTGATGTCAGCTGTCCGTGCGCGCGTTTCGACAGGCTCAACGCGAACGGATTTTGGAGTGGCGATATGCGGTTACCGTTCGCCCTGAGCCTGTCGAGGGGCATTTTCGCCAATACTTATTCCGAAAGAGAAAAATGAAAGTTTTTTACGACAAAGACTGCGACCTGAGCCTGATCAAGGGCAAAACCGTCGCCATCATCGGTTACGGCAGCCAGGGTCATGCCCACGCGCAAAACTTGAACGACAGCGGCGTCAAGGTCGTGGTCGGTCTGCGTAAAGGCGGCGCTTCGTGGCCCAAGGTTGAGAAAGCCGGCCTCAAGGTGGCTGAAGTGGCTGATGCCGTCAAGGCGGCTGACGTGGTGATGATTCTGTTGCCCGACGAGCAAATCGGCGCGGTTTACAAGAACGATGTGGCTCCCAACATCAAGCAGGGCGCCTCGCTGGTGTTTGCTCACGGCTTCAACGTGCATTACGGTGCCGTGATTCCGCGCGCTGACCTCGATGTCTGGATGGTGGCTCCAAAAGCCCCCGGCCATACGGTCCGCAACACCTACACCCAGGGTGGCGGCGTGCCCCATCTGGTTGCCGTGCACCAGGACAAGAGCGGCAAGGCCCGTGACCTGGCCCTGAGCTATGCCATGGCCAACGGTGGCGGCAAGGCCGGCATCATCGAAACCAACTTCCGCGAAGAAACCGAAACCGACCTGTTCGGCGAGCAGGCTGTTCTGTGCGGTGGTACGGTCGAGTTGATCAAGGCTGGTTTCGAGACGCTGGTGGAAGCCGGTTACGCGCCTGAAATGGCGTACTTCGAGTGCCTGCATGAGCTCAAGCTGATTGTTGACCTGATTTATGAAGGCGGCATCGCCAACATGAACTACTCGATCTCGAACAACGCTGAATACGGCGAATACGTGACCGGCCCGAACATCGTGACCTCGGCCACGAAAGAAGCCATGCGCAAGTGCCTGAAGGACATCCAGACCGGCGAATACGCAAAGAGCTTCCTGCTGGAAAACCATGCCGGTGCGCCGACACTGATCAGCCGCCGTCGCCTGAATGCCGAGCACCAGATCGAAGTCGTGGGCGAAAAGCTCCGCGCCATGATGCCCTGGATCGCCAAGAACAAGCTGGTTGACCAAACCCGCAACTGATGAGTCGGCCGGGTCCCACAAGGCCCGGCTTAGCTCAGCTGTCAAGCCGCGCAAAACACTTGCGCGGCTTTTTCGTTTGCGGCGCTTTCGTTTGGTATCCTCTCTTTATGAATCAATCACTATCTGCGCGCCATGATCTCCAGGCGAACGCGGCTGTTCGGCATGCCTTTTGCGCGTGCCAGGCAGCAATCGGGGGAAACTTTTATGCATGACGGCGAGAACTCAGAGGTAGACGTGGATGACGCCGCGCCGCGCAAGCGGCGCAAGGGTATTTACATCCTGCCCAACCTGTTCACGCTGGCGGCGCTGTTCGGCGGTTTTTACGCCATCGTGATGGCCATGAACGGGCGTTTTGACCAGGCGGCCATTGGTGTGTTTTGTGCCATGGTGCTGGACAGCCTGGATGGCCGTGTGGCGCGTATGACCAATACCCAAAGCGCCTTCGGCGAGCAGATGGACTCCTTGTCCGACATGGTCTCGTTTGGTGCGGCGCCGGCATTGATTGCCTATGTGTGGGCCTTGACCAGCCTGGGTCGCTGGGGTTGGGTCGCGGCATTTGTGTACTGTGCCTGTGCCGCGCTCAGGCTGGCCCGCTTCAACGTCAACACGGCGGTTGTCGACAAACGTTTCTTTCAGGGATTGCCTTCGCCGGCCGCGGCGGCGCTGGTGGCGGGGTTTATCTGGCTGATGGCGGAAGCGGGTGTGCAGGGTGAGGACGTGCGCTGGTACATGTTTGCCTTGACTCTGTATTCGGGTTTGACCATGGTGACCAACGTGCCTTTTTACAGCTTCAAGGACCTGAGCATCAAGCGCAGCGTTCCGTTTGTTGTGATCGTGCTGATTGCCCTGGGTATCGCGGTGATCAACATCGACCCGCCGACGGTGATCTTCGGCCTGTTCATCATTTACGGCTTTTCCGGTTATGCCTTGTATGCGTGGCGCAAAGCCAAAGGTTTGCAGACCAGCGTGATCTCGACTTCAACTGACGAACCTGACGAACGCGGACTTCACTAGCCAAAGATCGGTTTCTGGCGCCATTTTCCTGGCGCTGCGAGCCCGGAAAATTTTGTGATACATTGCCAGACATGAAACGAATTTCGCTAGCACTACTGCTATCTGCCAACGGGCGGAGACGGTAGCGCGCACGCGTACACCCAATTCAACGGCCCGTTTGCACCAGCAACGGGCCGTTTTTCTTTGGGTTGCTGGGTTTGAACTTTCACAATCGACGAGATCCACATGTTGAAACAACCTGCCAGCAAGTACCCCGCTTTCAAACCGATTGGTCTGCGTGACCGCACCTGGCCCGATGCCGTGCTGACCCAGGCTCCTATCTGGCTGAGTACGGACCTGCGGGATGGCAATCAGGCCTTGATCGAGCCCATGGACCTCGCGCGCAAACACCGCATGTTCCAGACGCTGGTGAAAATCGGGTTCAAGGAAATCGAGGTGGGTTTTCCCTCGGCCTCCCAGGTGGAGTTTGACTTTGTGCGCCAACTGATCGAAGGCAATCTGATCCCCGACGATGTGCACATCCAGGTGCTCACACATGCCCGCGAACCCCTGATTGAACGTACCTTCGAATCACTCAAGGGCGCGCGCAAGGCCATCATGCACATGGTGAATCCGGTTGCGCCCATCATGCGGCGGGTGGTCCTGGGCTTGAGCGAAGACGGCATCGTCGAGCTGGTGCAGCGCAACGCCAGGCTGTTTAGCGCGCTTGCGGCAACGCAGCCTGAAACCGAGTGGACCTTCGAATATTCGCCCGAAATGTTTTCAGACACCGAACTGGCCTTCTCCAAACGCGTGGTGGATGCGGTCACGGAGGTGTGGGCGGCCAGTCCTGCGAACAAGTGCATCATCAATTTGCCGACAACCGTCGAGCATTCCACGCCGAATATCTTCGCGGACATGATCGAGTGGATGCATCGCCATATCGAGCGGCGCGACGGGGTGATTCTCTCCGTGCATCCCCACAATGACCGCGGCACCGGGACGGCTGCCGCCGAGCTGGCCTTGATGGCTGGCGCCGACCGTGTCGAAGGCTGTTTGTTCGGCAATGGCGAGCGCACCGGCAACCTCGACCTGGTCAATGTCGCGCTCAACCTTTACACCCAGGGCGTTGATCCCGAGCTTGATTTTTCAGACATTGACGATATCCGACGCACGGTGGAGCACTGCAACCAGTTGCCGGTGCATCCGCGTCACCCTTATGCGGGTGACCTGGTCTACACCTCGTTTTCCGGCTCGCACCAGGATGCGATCAAGAAGGCCTTTGCCGCACGCAAGGACGGCGATGTCTGGGACATGCCTTATTTGCCCATAGACCCCAAGGACCTGGGGCGCAGCTACGAAGCCGTGATCCGGGTCAACAGCCAGTCGGGCAAGGGCGGGATTTCCTACCTGCTTGAAAGTGAATACGGACTGGAGCTGCCGCGCCGCCTGCAAATTGAATTCAGCCAGGTGGTTCAGGGTGTGATGGACGCGACCGGCAAGGAACTGACGGCCCAGGACTTGTGGACCTTGTTTGACCGTGAATACGGCGTTCAGAGTGTGGTGGCACCCCGGCATCAGGTCGTGGAAGAGGTGGGTAGCCAGATGGTGCAAATGCGTGCCGACGTGATTCTTCAGGGGCAGTCGTTTACTCTGGACGGGCAGGGCGCCGGTCCCATCGATGCCTTCGTCAAGGGCTTGAACGAGGCCACGGGCCACAGCATTCGTGTGCTCGACTACCACGAACATGCGGTGGGCTCGGGCGCGGATGCCCAGGCGGTGGCCTATCTGGAGTTGCGTGTGAATGAACACCAGACGCTGTTCGGCGTGGGCCGGGATGCGAATATTGTTTCGGCCTCGCTGAAAGCGGTCATTTCCGGCCTGCAGCGCGCAAAAATTACAATGTCACCCAGGCAAATTAGCGGCACAGCCGCCTGAGCGGCAAAAGATCAACAGGAGAACCCCATGACTGACAAACTGATTATTTTTGACACCACCTTGCGCGACGGCGAGCAGTCGCCCGGTGCTTCCATGACTCGTGATGAAAAATTGCGTATTGCGCGCCAGCTGGAGCGTCTGAAGGTGGATGTGATCGAAGCCGGTTTTGCAGCCAGCTCGAACGGGGACTTTGAAGCGGTGCAGGCGATTGCCAACACCATCCGGGAGTCCACCATCTGCTCGCTTTCGCGGGCCAATGACCGGGATATTTCCCGTGCCGCCGAAGCCCTCAAAGGGGCGGCCAATGCCCGCATTCATACCTTTATCGCGACCAGTGCGCTGCACATGGAGAAAAAGCTGCGCATGAGCCCGGAGCAGGTGCTGGAGCAGGCCAAACTGTCGGTGCGTTTTGCCCGCAATCTCGTGGCCGACGTCGAGTTCAGCCCGGAAGACGGCTACCGCAGCGACGTTGACTTTTTGTGCCGGGTGATCGAGGCCGTGATCGCCGAAGGCGCGACCACCATCAACGTGCCCGACACCGTGGGTTATGCCGTTCCCGAGTTGTACGGCAACTTCATCAAGACCTTGCGTGAACGGGTGCCCAACAGCGACAAGGCCATCTGGTCTGTGCATTGCCACAACGACCTCGGCATGGCGGTGGCCAACTCGCTGGCCGGCGTGAAAATCGGCGGTGCGCGCCAGGTCGAGTGCACGATCAACGGCCTGGGCGAGCGCGCCGGCAACTGCTCGCTGGAAGAAATCGTCATGGCCGTGAAAACGCGCAAGGACTATTTCGGCCTGGACATGAACATCGACCCGCTGCACATCGTTGCGGCCAGCCGCATGGTCAGCCAGACCACCGGGTTTGTGGTGCAGCCGAACAAGGCCGTGGTTGGCGCCAATGCTTTTGCCCATGCGTCCGGCATCCACCAGGATGGCATGCTGAAGGCCCGCGAAACCTATGAAATCATGCGTGCCGAAGACGTGGGCTGGAGCTCCAACAAGATGGTGCTGGGCAAGCTCAGTGGCCGCAATGCGTTCAAGCAGCGCCTGCAAGACCTTGGCATCCAGATGGACAGCGAAGCCGATACCAATGCCGCCTTTGCGCGTTTCAAGGAACTGGCCGACGGCAAGAGCGAAATTTTCGACGAAGACATCCTGGCCTTGGTTAGCGAGGAAAGCCATACCCACGAAAAGGAGCAATACGGTTTCGTCTCCTTGTCGCAGCACAGCGAAACCGGCGAACGCCCGCAGGCCACGATCGTGTTCACCGTGGACGGCAAAGAGGTGCGCGGCCAATCCGACGGCAATGGCCCGGTGGATGCCTCCCTCAAAGCCATCGAAACCCATGTCAAAAGTGGTGCCGAGATGGTGCTTTATTCCGTGAATGCGATCAGTGGCTCCACCGAGAGCCAGGGTGAAGTCACGGTGCGGCTGCAAAACAGCGGCCGGGTGGTCAACGGCGTGGGCGCCGACCCGGATATCGTGGTCGCGTCGGCCAAGGCTTATTTGAGTGCGCTGAGCAAGTTACAAAATAAAGCGGACCGGGTGGCGGCTCAGGGCTGAAGATGGCTTTCGTCAAAAAATCCTTTTAAATTCAACAGTTTAGGGATTTTTTGGCGGCCAAAAGAGCGAAATTAGGCCGAAAGACGCGCAACTTCATTGTTGCGTTTAGGAAAGTTACGCAAACGATTGATATTGCGTGACTTTTTCTATTTGGATACACTCCAGCAACGCACTAATCGCAACTGGAGGCGACCCCCATGTTCAACACGCTGACTCTGATTTTCAAACGAAGTTTACAAGTCGTTGGATTTCTTACGTTTTCGGCTGCGTTGAGCTTGAGTTCGCCTGGGGCGGAGGCCGCACCAGCCAAGCGCCAGGTGGTCAAAAAGCCCCACGCCGCCAAAACGGTATCGAAAAAAGTGGTCTCCAGCCGCAAGAGCGCTCGTTTTGTGGCCAAGTCCCCGCGCAAGTCGGCGATCGTCGCCATCGTGCCGGCCAAGCCCTCGTTTGGGCAAATCGCCGGTTTGCACAGTGCGCAGGACCCGCTTGACTTGAAGTCCAGCGTGGCGCTGGTGATTGACCAGGACACGCAGGAAGTGCTGTTCAGCAAAAACGACCATGCGGTGCTGCCGATTGCTTCATTGACCAAGTTGATGACGGGCGTGATTATCAGCAATGCGCACCTGCCCATGGATGAAACCATCACCATCACGCAGGACGATGTGGACACGGAAAAAGGTAGCAGCTCACGCCTGCGCGTAGGCACCAGCCTGACACGTGGCGAGTTGCTGCACCTGGCGCTGATGTCCAGCGAAAACCGCGCGGCACACGCGTTAGGCCGCACCTATCCGGGTGGCCTGCCCACCTTTGTCGGCCTGATGAATGCCAAAGCCAAAATGCTGGGCATGAAAGACACGCGCTACGTCGAACCCACGGGTTTGTCCAGCCAGAACCAGTCCAGCGCGCAAGATCTGGCGACGCTGGTAAACACAGCACATGCCGATCCGGTGTTGCGCGAATTGTCCACCTCGACCGGCTACCAGGTGGCGGTGGGTCGGCACACGCTGCAGTACAACAACACCAACCGCCTGGTTAAAAACCCGGACTGGGACATTGGCCTGCAAAAAACCGGCTACATCTCCGAAGCCGGCCAGTGCCTGGTCATGCAGACCAAGATTGCCGGCCGCAAGTTGATCATGGTGTTTCTGGATTCGGCCGGCAAGTTGAGCCGCCTGGGTGACGCAGAACGTGTGCGTCGTTGGGTTGAGTCACAACCCATCAGTGCAACGCCCAAGGTCAGCGCTGTAGCCCGGCCGGCCAACGGTTGAAGATTGCCTGCGAGAGCAGCCTCTCGTCACTATCAGTCGCTATTTTATTGATAGCTGCTTACGTACAAGCAGCAAGGGCTAGAGCCCGTTTTTACTTATAGTTTCCGGATTTGTAGCCGAGCGCAGCCGAAATTTCGTGCGCGGTGGCTTCCAGCTTGGGCAGCCAGCTTTCATCCAGCCGGTCGGCCGGCGCTGAAATCGACAGGCCTGCGACCAACTTGCTCTGATCGTCGTAGATGCCGGCGGCCATGCAGCGCACACCCAGTTCCAGCTCTTCGTTGTCACGGGCAATGCCGTATTGGCGCGCTTTCGAGAGTTCGCGCTCCAGCACCGCCAACTGGGTGATGCTGTTGCGGGTATGGCCCGGCAGGCCGGTGCGCGTGGCATAGGCGCGCAGGCGTTGGGGATCATCAAAAGCCAGGAATAGCTTGCCCACCGAGGTCAGGTGCAAGGGCGCGCGTCCGCCAATCGCCCGCACCACCTGCATGCCGGAACGTTCGCTGTACGCGCGTTCTACGTAAATGATTTCGTCGCCCTGGCGCATGCTCAGGTTGACGGGTTGTTGGGTCAGCTTGTGCAACTCGCGCATGGGGATCAGCGCGGCATCACGCACACTCAGGCGTGCTTTCACCAGATTGCCGAGCTCCAGCAGGCGCATGCCCAACCGGTAACTGCCGGCCACGGGTCTATCCACAAAACGACCGGTGGCCAGGTCATTGAGGATGCGGTGTGCGGTGGATGGATGCAGGCCGGATTTTTCGCTGATCTCCTTGAGCGACACCGCTTCTTCGCGGGTTGCCAGGATTTCCAGCAGGGAAAACATGCGTTCGATCACCTGTACCGTTGGTTTGGCGGGTGGGCTGAGGGGATCGAGCTTTCTCATAGGCAGTTTGTACGCAAATTTTACCCTGTGAAATCGGGCTTGGCGATGGATTACTTTATGTTCGGCTGTTTCTGTGCGCCTGCGCTTAGACGGGAGCCACGACCCAATGCCCATCAAGCAGCACCTCGTTCGGCGCAAAGCGGGCCTTGTAATTCATCTTCGGGCTTTCGGCGATCCAGTAACCCAGGTAGACATAAGGCAGGTCCAGCCGCTTGGCTTGTTCAATTTGCCAGAGCACGCTGTAGTTGCCATAACTGGCCTGCGCATCGGGTTCGTAAAAGGTGTACACCGCTGACACGCCGTCCTCCAGCACATCGAGGATGGAGACCATTTTCAGCGTGCCAGCTTCACCGTTGGGCAAGGTCTCACGGAACTCCACCAGGCGCGAATTGACGCGGCTTTGCAGCAGGAACTGCGTGTACTGGTCGATGCTGTCATGGTCCATGCCGCCGCCCGCGTGGCGGCCGTTCTGGTAACGCAGGTAGAGCTGGTAATGCTCGGGCATGAAACACAGCTTGAGCACGCGGGCCTGCAGCGACTGGTGGCGCTTCCAGGCGCGGCGCTGGCTGCGGTCCGGCTGGAAGGTGTGGACCGGAACCCGCAAAGGCACACAGGCCTGGCAACCATCGCAATAGGGGCGGTAAGTGAACATGCCGCTGCGGCGAAAACCGTTGGTCACCAGCTCCGAATACGCCGCGTTGTGGATCAGGTGGCTGGGGGTGGCGACCTGCGAGCGTGCCTGCCTGCCAGGCAGGTAACTGCAAGGATAAGGTGCCGTTGCATAAAACTGCAGCGTCTGGAGGGGCAGGTCTTTGAGGTGCGTCACGTCGTCAGCTCGTTCTGGCCATCAAAATCTGCTTCCAGTATAGAGGGTCGAATTGCCAATGTGGCGGTGTTCCCCTCGCGGCTTTGGCGACGTGGGCGACAAAATCGGTGCGCGGCATTTCTGCTGCGCCCAGCGAGGCCAGGTGCCGTGTATTTTGCTGGCAGTCAATCATGACAATGCCTTGAGCCTTGCAAAACGCCACCAGCGCCGCCAAGGCAATCTTGGACGCGTCGGTCTGGTGCGCAAACATCGACTCGCCAAACACCATGCCGCCCAGGTTCACGCAATAAAGCCCGCCCACAAGTTTTTCATCGATCCATGTTTCAACGCTGTGTGCATGGCCGGCGTGATGCAGGGCAATGTAGGCGCGCACCATGTCGGGCAGGATCCAGGTGCCCGGCTGGCCGGCACGCGGCGTACTGGCGCAGGCCTGAATCACATCGGCAAACGCGGTGTCAAAACGAACCTCATGGCCGGACGTGTTTGCAAAATGCAGCAGGCTTTTGCGCAAGGATCTGTGGAGTTTGAAATCCTGCGTGCGCAGCACCATGCGCGGGTCCGGGCTCCACCACAAAATAGGCTGGTCCGCGCTGAACCACGGAAAAATGCCAAGCGCATAGGCCTGCAGCAAGCTAGTGACATCCAGCGTCCGGCCCGCCGCCAGCAAGCCCGGTGCGGGGTCATGTTCGGCCCATGCGCTGTCCACTGGCGGAAAGGCTTCATCGGCAGCAAGCCAGGGCAGGGGACGGGGTGACTTGCGCATCAATAAAAAAGAATGTGAAAAATAAAATGCCTGCGGCCAGTGCGAGGATGATTTTGGCCGTCAGGCTATGCGAGAATTCGCACTCGCTGCAAATGGTACTACCTCACACAGCGATTCATCCGCTTCACTTTTTGTGAACAGAAGATGAAGGCCAACGAAGAAGAGCCAAAATTTATGGCTATAATCTAAGGCTGTATTCCTCAATAGCTCAGTTGGTAGAGCGCCGGACTGTTAATCCGTAGGTCCCTGGTTCGAGCCCAGGTTGAGGAGCCAAGAATTCAAGCACCTGATGCGCAAGCATCAGGTGCTTTTTTCATTGGCGACGTCGGTATTGCCGCTAGCATTGGCACCATGACAAACCAGGCTTTTGAATTTAAATACCCCCGTGTTCTGAGCATTGCCGGCTCCGACAGCGGCGGCGGCGCAGGCATACAGGCGGACCTCAAGACTTTTTCTGCGCTGGGCTGCTATGGCATGACGGCGATCACGGCGCTGACGGCGCAGAACACCTTGGGTGTGCGCGCCATCCATGGTGTGCCGCCGCAAATGCTGCTGGACCAGATAGATGCTGTCGTTGAAGACATCGGTGTCGATGCCGTCAAGATCGGCATGTTGCATTCACCTGACATCGTGCACGCCGTGGCCGAAGCGATTGATCGGCATGCGCTGAAACTTGTAGTGCTGGACCCGGTGATGGTGGCTACCAGCGGTGCCGTGCTGATCGACAATCCGGCGATTGCTGCCTTGGTGCGCGAGTTGTTTGGCCGTGCGGCCTTGGTCACGCCCAATCTGGACGAAGCGGCCTTGTTGGTGGGTCGGCCGCTGGATAGCGAACAGGCGATGGAAACCGCGGCACGCGAACTGCTGGCCCAAGGTGCACGCGCGGTCTTGCTCAAGGGCGGGCATTTGCCGGGTGATGTTGTTAGTGATTTGCTGATCACGCAGGGCGGTGCGCCGCACTGGATGCGCGCGCCGCGTATTCACAGTGCCAACACCCATGGCACAGGTTGCACGCTGTCTTCTGCGATTGCGGCCCATCTGGCTTTGGGCCTGTCCTTGACCGAGGCCGTGGAGGCCGCGCGGGTCTATGTGCGTGGCGCGCTTGAGGCCGGGGCCGCCGTGCGTACCGGCGCGGGCAGCGGGCCGTTAAACCACAGCCACGCGCCGCAGGCTATGCGGCTTATTCCGCTGGACGCTTAGACGCTTGCTCAGGCCGTCGCGCTGACTCTGGCGGGTGTGTCGCTGGTCAATCGCGCCAGCACAAATGTCATAAGCAGCGTCGGCAGGGCGGCGCCCCAGCTGGGCGCGAGTTGCGCGCAGGCGTGGTAACAGACGATGCCTGTGAACCAGATCAGTACCGCGCTGTAGTTCACCTGCCGTTCCGTGACCAGTGAGGGCACATCTGAACGACCGGCCAGCCGTGCCAGGATCACGCCGTACAGCGGGATAAAGACCGAGCTGAGCATCAGCAAAAACGGCTCCAGGCTGTGCATGGGCAAAACCATGGCCAAGGCGGTGCAGACTATCGCCATGGTGATGCCCCAACGGCGCACACTCCAGCGGGGTTTCAGGCTGTGGCCTGCGACCGAGCCTGAGTACAGGTCACCGTAGGCGTTGTCCACCTCGTCAATCAGGATCAGGCCCAGCGCAATCAGGCCGCCTTGCGCGAGCAGCAGTGCGGCCACAAGGTCAGTGCTGGGCGTGGTGATGGCGACCAGCACACCGAGTGCGTAACACCAGATATTGGCCACGGCGTAACCCAGCCAGGTGCCGCGCAGCGCGCTTTTGCCATCACGCCCGTGACGCGCAAAGTCGGCCACCAGCGGCAGCCACGAGACCGGCATGGCAATCACCAGGTCCAGCGCGGCCAGCGTGCTCATGCCGCCTGCGCCGGGGCGGTTCCACAGGGTGGCCAGGCCTTGCGCATTGGCTTTGACGAAAAACTGCCAGGTGAGCCAGAGCAGCGAGGCGATCACCAGCGGCAAACCGTAACGGCCTATGAATTTGCGCACCAGCTTGACCATGGAGCCCGACAGCAGGGCGATCAGCACGCCACCCCACAGCAAGGTCGCGAGCAGCGGCCAGATGGCGCTGGTGAAGCTGCCGGACTGGCGCGCAATGGCCAGGGTGCCGTCGCGCATCACGACCAGCTCAAAAGTCGTCCAGCCGACGAGCTGCACGATGTTGAGCAAGACCGGCAGGCGCGCAAAGCTGCTGCCGTAGGTGGCGTGCATCAGGCCGGCGCTGGACAGGCCGCTGTCGCAGCCTATCTTCGCCGTCCAGGCCAGCAGCCCGGCGCCCAGGACGGAGCCGACAACAATGACCATGGCCGCCTGTTGGGCACCCAGTGCTGGCACCAGGTAAGCGCCAATTTGCATGACCAGCAGGCCGACGCCCAGGCTGAGCCAGAGTGCGGCGTGGTCGCGAAAGCCAAACGAGCGGTCGCTGGCGGCTTGCGGTGTGAGCGCCGTGTTGGTGTTGCCGTAAGAGGCGGAATTAGCGGGAGTCGTAGCCATCAACATTCCAATCGTTAATGGCAGGTCGGCTTGTTGGAAGCCCAGGGTCGGGCGCCTGAAACATGCTTCCCTGCGCGAGGATTACCTCAATCAGGTTCAAAGGGACTTTCTCAGTCGTGTCGCTTTTTTCAAAACAGCACAACACCCCTAGCGAATGTGCCTTGACAGGCACGAGGCGGATTATAGGAACAGGCCGCTCATTGGCCTACCCCGGGAACGGTCAGTTGTTGCTTTTTAGTCGATCTTGACGTTGGCGGTTTTGACAATGGTGCGGTACTTGCCAATTTCCGAACGGATCAGAGCACCAAACTCCGCGGGGCTGTTGCCCGCAGGCTGAAGCCCCATGGACAGGAGTTTCTCCTTGATGTCCGGCTGGGAAAGCATACGCAGCAGTTCGGCATTGAGCTTGTCGACGACGGCTTTGGGCGTGTTGCGTGGCGCGACGATGCCATACCAGGTGCCGTCCTCAAAACCGGGCAGTCCGGCCTCCGCCAGGGTGGGCACTTCCGGCAGGGCCGCCACACGTTGTGTCGACGAGACGCCGAGGGCGCGCAGCTTGCCGCTTTTCACAAAAGGCACCAGCGTGACCAGGTTGTCGAACTGCGCATCAACCACACCGCCCAGCAGGTCGGTGGTGGCGGGCGCGCTACCCTTGTACGGAATGTGACCCACGTCCACCCCGGCCGCCAGGCCAAAACTCACACCGCCCAGATGCTGGGCCGTGCCGGTGCCGCCGTTGCCTATGGTGATGCGGCCAGGCGAACGTTTGGCCAAGTCAATGAATTCGCGGGCGTTCTGCGCCGGGACCTTGGGATGGACAACCAGCAGCAAGGGCGCCTTGACCAACAGTGCCACCGGCTGGAAGTCGGTGGCCGAGTCGTAATTGAGCTTGGGATAAAGCGACGGGTTCACCGCCATGAAACCGGCCGCGGCCAGGGTCAGCGTGTAGCCATCGGCAGGTGCCTTGGCGCCGGCTTCGGCGCCTATGTTGCCGCCTGCACCGGGCCGGTTCTCCACGATGGCGGGCTGGCCCCAGGCCGTGGCCAGGTGTTGCGCCACCATGCGGCCCAGCGTGTCGGAAGCGCCGCCTGGCGGGAAGGGCACGATCACTCGCATTCCCTTGCTCGGAAAATCGGTTTGCGCCACTGCGGGCACCATCAGGCTGGCCGCGCAGGCCAGTGTCACACCTAACAAACGAGAGAAGGAAGAAAGCGTCATCGTGGGTCTCCTGAACAAGAGGTTGGTGAGCCGTGTCAATCGAGCTTGGCGCCGGAATCCTTGACGACTTTGGCCCAGTGGCTTATTTCGCGGCGGATGAACGAACCGAATTCAGCGGAAGAACTCGGCATGGGGGTGACGCCCATGCCCGCAAGTTGCGTCTGGAAGGCCGGGTCCTTGAGCGCGCGGTTCATTTCTGCGTTGAGGCGGGCGACGATGTCTGTCGGTGTTCCCTTGGGCGCCAGAAAACCAAACCAGACCGTCATGTCAAAGCCCGGCACACTTTCGGAGACGGCGGGGATGTCCTGCGCAGCGGCTGAACGCTTGAGGCTGGAGACGCCCAAAGCGCGCACGCGTCCACCCTGGACCTGCGGCAACACGGCTGGCATCTGGTCAAACAACATGTTGACCTGGCCGCCAATCAAGTCCTGCATGGCGGGGCCGCCGCCCTTGTAGGGCACGTGGACGATGTCCACGCCAGCCGCGGATTTCAGCATTTCGGCGGCCAGGTGGCTGGAGGTGCCGTTGCCGTTGGAGGCGTAATTGAGTTTGCCGGGATGGGCCTTGGCGTAGGCGATCAGTTCCTTCACGTTGTTGGCCGGCACGGCCGGATGCACCACCAGCAGGTTGGGCACGCCGGCATACAAACCGATGGGGGCGAGGTCCTTGATCGGATCGAAGGGCATCTTCGCGTACAGGGCGGGGTTGATGGCCAGGCCGATAGGCCCCATGAGGATGGTGTAGCCATCGGGCTCCGCTTTGGCCACCATGTCCATGCCCACATTGCCGCCCGCGCCCGGACGATTGTCGACGATGACGGGCTGGCCCATCTGCTGGCCCATGCGTTCGGCCAGCATGCGCGCCAGGATGGAGGTCGTGCCGCCGGCTGCGAAAGGCACAACCAGTTTGACCGGCTTATTGGGATAACCGGTTTGTGCGGCAGCCAGGCCGGAGGCCAACACCAGGCTGGCGCCGCAGAGCCCAAGCGCCAGCCGGCGCGACATGGAAGAAGTGAACATGAAAGCCTCCTATCGTTGTATTTGAAAAAGGTCGGGTGGCGCTTCAGGCCACGGTGTAGCGGTCGACGAAGTCCTGGCGAATCGTGATGCCCAGACCGGGCCGGTCGGGAATTTCAACCAGACCGTCCTTGACTTCGAATTGCTCTTCGGCCAGGTCTTGTAGCAGCGGGTTGGCACCCACGGAATACTCCAGCAACCAGCCAGCCGGTGACGCGGCGGCCACATGCATGCCGGCGGCAAAGGCCAGGGCCCCTGTCCACAGATGCGGTGCCAGCTTGAGGTTCCAGGCCGAAGCGATGGCGCCTATACGCATGGCTTCGGAAATCCCGCCGCAGATCGCCAGGTCGGGCTGGAAGACATCGGCCGCACGCAGTTCCGCCAGGTCACGGAAGTCAAAACGGTTGAACTCGCTTTCGCCGGCCGCGATCGGGATGGCCGTGGCGGCACGTACCTCGGCCATGCCGCGTTTGTCGTCGGCCGTCACCGGCTCCTCGAACCACAAGAGGTTGCAGTCTTCCACCAGGCGGCAGAAACGTTTGGCTTCCGCCACGGTGTAAGTGCCATGGGCGTCGCAGGCCAGGCCGATGTCCGGGCCCAAGGCTTTGCGCGCGGCGATGACACGGCGTGCCGAATTGATCGGGTCGCCGTCGATCACGCCGACACGCATCTTCACGGCCTTGAAGCCGCCGCGTGCCACATAACCCAGCAGTTGTTCGCCAATGTGTTCGGCATCGGCCCAGCCGCCCGAGGCGTAGGCCGGCATACGCTCGGCCTTGCGGCCACCGAGCAGGCGCCACACTGGAGCGTTGAGGTGTTTGCCCAGCAAGTCCCAGAGGGCGAGGTCGATGCCGCTGATGGCCGAGATCGAAACACCGCGTCGGCCCATGATGGGGAACACGTGGCCATGCGCCAGTGCGTAGTGGCCGCGGCAGCCGTTGTACATCAGCTCCCAGAGGCGGTTGATGTCGCGCGGGTCTTCGCCGATCAGTGCGGGGCCGAACTTTTGGTTGATCAGCGCCACCAGGCCGTGGCTGTTGGCCTCGCTGCCAACCTCTTCCTTGGCTTCGCCCCAGCCAACCAGGCCACAGTCGGTTTCGATACGAACCAGCACGGAGTCGAAGGAGGCGACGCGGCCGAAATCGGAAACATGTTGTTTTTCGTAAGGGATGGGGACGTGTAGCCAGCGGGCGTTGATGCTTTTGATTTTCATGATTGGGGCAGGTTGGACCAGCGCGCGAGGATGGCCTCTTGCGCTTCGGGGTTGACGAAATGGTGGGGCAGGCGGCCGTCTTGCATCTCCAGCAACTGGCTGGCGACACCTTCACTCATGCGGCGCATGCTTTCCTGGGTGATGCCGGCCAAGTGCGGGGACAGCAGCACATGGGGCAGACCCAGCAGCGGGGACGAGGCGGGCAAGGGCTGGGTGCTGAACACATCGAGCGCGGCACCGGCCAGCGCACCGCTGCGCAAGGCCGCCACGAGTGCGGCGTCATCGACAACCGGGCCGCGTGCGACGTTGATCAGGCGTGCGCCTGGCTTCATGCTGGCCAGTTCGGCGGCGCCTATCAGCCCGCGTGTGCTGTCGCTCAGCGGGCAGGCCAGCACCAGGTAGTCGGCCTGAGGCAGGGCTTGCGTCAGGGTAACGTAATGCAGCAGTTCGGTGTCTGGCGCCGGACTGCGCCGTATGCCCAGCACACGCATGCCGAAGCCCAGGGCGCAGATGCGGGCGAGTGCCTGACCAATCGCACCCATGCCCACAATCGCGACCGTTTTGCCCTGCAGGTCGCTGGCACCGTCGGCCAGTTGACGGGCTGCGGCCCAGGAGGTGGTACGCAGTGTGGTGTTGATCAGTGTCAGGTGGCGCGCCAGGTTGAGCATTTGCGCCACGGCGTATTCGGCCACGCTGCGGGCATTGACGGCCGGCACGTTGGCAACGGCCACGCCGTGGCGGCTGGCGGCATGGACCGGGATCATGTCCAGTCCGGCCCCGTGCCGCACCACACCACGCAGCCTTGGTGCGTTTGCAAAAAGATCGTCGGGCAGCGGCGAGCGCACCACGATGAAACTGGCATCCGACGCGGCGCGTTGAAGCGTTGCCGCATCCGTTGCGCTGGCAAGGTGCAGGTCGAAGTGCACGGCCAGTTGGCGGGCAACTTCGGGGTGGATGGGATTGGTGAGCAGGACGCGGGGCAGGGGCACGGCAGGTAACGCAGTCGTGAAAAAAAGAGAGAAAGGGACGGGGAAGGAAAGAGCGTCAGGCCGTCGTCGGCGGACTGGCCTTGTCGGCCGGGCCGACATGCAACATCCAGTAGCGCTCCACATTGCCCAGGTGATCGCCCAACACGGCGAGTGCCCGCGACGAATCACCAGCCTCGACCGCATCCCGCAAGGCCGTGTGTTGTTGGATGGAGCGCAGGCCGTTGGCCGGATCGCTGAAATACTGGGCGCGCCGCGCTTTGGAGGCCAGCCAGAAGGAGTTGGCTGCGCGCTGGATCAGCTTGTTGCCGCTGGCTGCGCACAAAGCCATGTGAAACAGCGCGTCCTGATCGCTGATGGATTGGCCGGCTGCGTGGCGTTCTCTGGAGATTGTCAGCACCGCGTCGATTCGGGCCAGGTCGGCGTCGGTGCGGCGGCTGCAGGCCAGGCCCACCGACTGGACTTCCAGCATGGAGCGGAATTCGTTCAGGTCTTTCACGTCTGCGGCCGACACCGGCATGCCGAGGTCGGATTCCAGCACCAGCATGTCGACCGAAGCTTCTGTGGCGATGTCGCGCAGGTAAATGCCGGACTGCGGTTTGCGCTGGATCACACGCATGGCTTCCAGCGCCGACAGCGCTTCCCGCAGGATGCCGCGGCTGATTTTGAAACGTTCGGCCAGTTCGCGCTCCGAGGGAATGCGGTCACCCGCGGCATAACCCCGCTCACGGATGAAGGGCAGGATGCGGGAGAGGACTTGGGTGCTGTCTAGGGCTGTGGTCATAATTGGTTTAACCAAATTGGTTGAACCAGATTGTTGCCAACTCTGCTTTTCAGGAAAACCCGGGATTACCCTTGGAATGAAAAAAGCCCACTCAAAAGCGGGCTGGGTGGCACAGAGGTTTTTTCAATCGAATACCGGTGACGCCAGATTCGGGCGAATGCACTTTTGGCGCGGGTGCCAGTGCAGCTGAAGTCAGGGTGCTACTTAATTGATAGCTCTCTGCGCTCATCCTGACTGGGCTACAGGCCTTTTTTGCTTATAAAAATCACAATTTCTGGCCTCAAGGGGTGCTTTTTCGGCCTTTTTAGGCATGAAATCATGCTCTAGCCCAATCAGGATAAGCGCAGTCAGCTATTAAAAATGTAGCGAAGGCATGACGTCGGAATGGGGTAGCGAACAAACACACGCAGGGTTCAGGCAGGCCCCATGGACAATCAGCGCCATGCGTGTTTGTTCCCCTGTACCTGCCTGCCATTTCCGGCACGAGCCAAGGCGTGTCCCCTCGTGAGTGCCGTGCCGCTTGTTGCCGCCCGTTTTCGTCCACGCCTGACCTTGCAGACGCTGACACGCGGCGATGGTTTGTTGGGCATGAAACCCAACGGGCCGTTCGGACCGCGCGGCGAGCAGGTCACGGTGGTGCTGGTGGACTGGACCTATGCCATGGACGGCGGTCTGCACTGGGAATGCCCGGCGCCGGTGACGGTGCTCAACAGCCGCGCCGCACCTGTGCAAAGTCTGGTCGACAGCCGGGGCCGCGTCGTAACTTTGCAGCGTGACATCTACGCCGAAGCCGAGGCCATGGATGGCTTGTGGACGCTGGGCCTGCATCCGGTGCCGCCGGACGCCCTGCAGTGGCGAAGCGATGAAGCGGCGGCGGGCCATGGCGTCTTTTGGTCGCTGCTGCAGGAGGAATCTTTTGCGGATTTCTGGGCGGATCAGTTGCCCGCTCTGCAGGCTGAGGGTTGGGCCGTCGTGGTACGGCCCGGTTTTGCCCATGAAAGCGTGCCGGTGGACGCCTGGCGCCTGCTGATCAGCCCCGACACCGGCGAAGTGCTGGGCAAGGAGGTGGCCGCGCCCATGCACGGCCGACCACCCGTGGTGCAGGCCCTGGGCCTGGCGCCGCGCGAAGGCTCCTGGCTGCTCACCTTGGGTGTGGAGGTTGACGGCCAGACGCTGGACCTCGCACCCATGATGGCCGACCTGTTGCGCCGCGACAGCCGCTGGCTGAATGCCCGGCAGGTGAGGGACATCGACGATAAATCGGTGATTACCTTGCGCGCGCCGGGCGGCAAACGGATCGCCGTTCCGGCTGCCCTGCTCAAGACCATTGTGGGCAGCATGCTGGATTTGCTGACCGATCCCCGGCGTGCCGAAGGCCCCTTGCGCCTGTCGGCGTGGGACGCCTGGCGGCTGGACATGCTGGACGCGGGTGTGGCCCGTGCGGGTCTGGAGAGTGCCTGGCAGTTCAGGGGCGACGCCGGTTTGCGTGAGCTGGCGCTGCGGCTGCAGGGACGCGGCGGGCCGCAGGTCGTGGACGCGCCGGCAGGCCTGGGCGTGACGCTGCGGCCCTACCAGTTGCAGGGCCTGGCCTGGTTGCAATACCTGCGTACCCACCAGCTGGGCGGCATTCTGGCCGACGACATGGGCCTGGGTAAAACAGCGCAGGCGCTGGCGCACCTGCTGACCGAAAAACAGGCGGGCCGGATGACGCTGCCGTCTCTGGTGGTCGTGCCTACCTCATTGGTGTTCAACTGGCAGGCCGAGGCCAGACGTATGGCGCCGGGTTTGCGCCTGCTGGTGTTGCAGGGGCCGGATCGTGCAGAAGTATTTCAGGCCATGCCTGAGCATGACGTCGTGCTGACCACCTACCCGCTGCTCTGGCGTGATGTCGATGTGCTGGCGCGCCAGCCGTTTCATTTGCTCATCCTGGACGAGGCGCAATGGGTCAAGAATGCAGCCGGGCGTAGCGCCCGCGCGCTTCGCCGCCTGCAAGCGCATCATCGCCTGTGCCTGACGGGCACACCGCTGGAAAACCACCTGGGTGAACTCTGGGCGCAGTTCGATTTTTTGATGCCCGGCTTTCTGGGCGATGCGCGCAGTTTTGCGCGCTTGTGGCGCAAGCCGATTGAAACAAATGGCGAAACGCTGAAGGCCCAGTTGCTGGCGCAGCGTGTGCGTCCTTTTATCCTGCGTCGGCGCAAGGAAGACGTGGCCACGGAGTTGCCGCCCTTGACTGAAGTGATCAAGCGGGTGCAATTGCAGGGCCATCAGCGCGAGCTGTATGAAAGTGTGCGTGTGGCGGCCGACGAGCAGGTGCGCCGTGTCTTGAAACGCAACAGTTTTGCCGGTGCCCAGATCACCATCCTGGACGCGCTGCTCAAGCTGCGCCAGGTGTGCTGTGACCCCTACCTGCTGCGGGGCGTGAAACCTTCGCGCGCCATGGGTCGGGCCAAGCTGGAGCTGCTGGGCGGCATGCTCCCCGAGTTGCTTGCCGAGGGCCGGCGCGTGCTGGTGTTTTCGCAGTTCACCGGCATGCTGGCAATGATCGAAACCGAGCTGCAGGCGCTGCAGCTTCCCTGGCTGTCACTGACGGGTGACACGCCGCCGAAAAAGCGCGGCGAGGTGGTGCGCCGCTTCCAGGACAAGACCGTGCCCATCCTGCTGGTCAGCCTGAAAGCCGGTGGCGTCGGCCTTAACCTGACGGCGGCGGACACGGTGATTCATGTGGACCCCTGGTGGAACCCGGCCGTGGAGGAACAGGCCACGGCTCGCGCCCACCGTATCGGGCAGGACCAGCCGGTGTTTGTCTACAAGCTGGTGGTGGAGGGCAGCATTGAAGAACGCATGCTGGAGCTGCAGGCCCGCAAGGCTGCCTTAGCCGAAGGTGTGCTGGGCAGCGACAGTGCCACGGTCCTTAAATTCAACCCGGAAGACCTGCAGGCCTTGCTGGCGCCGCTGGAGGTGGCCGCTTCAAGCCCACCGGGTTAAGCAGGGCTTGTGTTGCCGGCTTATGTGCCGGCCACACCCAACAACTGGTGCAGGCGCGGGCTGGTGGTGGTGTACTGCAACATGATTTTTTTGTCCGGGAAGACCAGCGCTGCCGCGCCAAAAGCGGCCAGTGTGCTTTCATGGAAGCCGCTGAGGATCAGTTTTTTCTTGCCCGGGTAGGTGTTGATGTCACCGACGGCGAAGATGCCCGGGATGCTGGTTGAAAACTGCTCGGTATCCACCAGCAACTGCTTGCGCTCCATGTCCAGGCCCCAGTGCGCCACCGGCCCGAGCTTGGGCGACAGGCCGAGCAAGACCAGCAGCGCATCCAGCGGCAGCGGGTGTGTCTGGCCGTCCACGTCCGTCACCTGGGCGGCAACCAACTTGCCGTCCTTCTCGTCGTAACCCGTGACCTGGCCAACCTCGAAGTGCATCTTGCCCGCATCACACAGCGCCTTGACTTTGGCGATGGCTTCGGGCGCGGCCTGGAAGACGTCGCGGCGATGCAGCAGCGTCACGCTTTCGGTGTTGCCTTCGGTCGCGAACCGGCATGCCCAGTCCAGCGCCGCGTCGTCACCGCCCACGATGAGCAGCTTCTTGCCGGCAAAGTGGTCGGGATGGTCAACGCGGTAAAACAGCTGGCTGTCATTAAATTTGTCCAGGCCGTCTATCTTCAGCAGCTTGGGCTGGAAGGCGCCCACACCTGCCGCCACGATGATGGTTTTGGTCAGGAACTGGCTGCCTTTGGAGGTCTCCACAAAAAACCGGCCGTCGGCACGCTGCTCCAGCACACGGACTTCCTGGCCCAGGTGAAACGCGGGGGGCGAAGGGTTCAATCTGCTTGAGCAGGTTGGCGACCAGTTCACGGCCCGTGTAACGCAGCACACCGGGAATGTCGTAAATTGGTTTGTCGGGGTACAGCTCCATACACTGGCCACCGGGGTGGGGCAGGGAGTCCACGACTTGGGCCTTGATCTCCAGCAGCCCGAGCTGGAAAACCTGGAACAGGCCGACTGGCCCCGCGCCTATAACAAGCGCATCAGTTTGAATCATGTCACAGCCCGGTTGCATATGCGAAGTGGACCGTCCCTGCCAGCGGACGTCGCGGAACTGGCTATGCCAGGCCGCAGGCGTCGCCCCCTGCAAGGGGGGAAGGTGCTACACGAAGTGAGCATCCGACGGGGGTGTTACCTTACCAGCTCTGACAGCTTGCCTGTCTTGTCTTTCCACTCTTCGGCATCGGGCAAGGCATCCTTGCGCTTGGTGATGCTTTTCCAGCCCGCCGCCTGGCTCAATTCAACATTGAGCTTGATAAACGCGATTTGATCGGCCGGCACATCTTCCTCGGCATAAATCGCGTTGACCGGACATTCGGGAATACAGACGGCGCAGTCAATACATTCGTCCGGATCGATCACCAGCATGTTCGGGCCTTCGCGGAAGCAATCCACGGGGCAGACATCCACACAGTCGGTGTATTTGCAGCGGATGCACGATTCGGAGACGATGTGAGTCATGTTGTTCTAAGCTAATCGGTGGAAACCCTTGATTTTAAGAGGTTTCGCAGGTTGGGGTTAAACAGGGATGGCCTGTTTCAAAAATGGCTTTAAAAGGGGGCGGCTGGCCGTCACTGGATCAGCGCGGCGGCAGAGGTCTTGTGCGAGGCCGTGTCCACCAGCACCAGCGAGCCCAGGATGCGTGAACGCGCATAGGGCAGGGTGGCCAGCGCTTCCTGCAAACTCAGCTCCACATGGCCAATCGCATTGGGCGGCAGTTCGCTGGCGTCTTCCTCGGCGAGGGTGTTGACATCCAGCTTGTGGACGATGCGTTTGACCTTGGCCTTGACCCAGCGGTGGCCTTGCAGCGCCCAGTAGACGCGCCCCGCAACCAGCGGTTCGTCGTCCATCCAGGCGATGGTGGCCGACAGTTCACGCGAGGGGGTAAAGCTGCCCTCGGCCAGCAGCCAGTCGCCGCGCGAGACGTCGACTTCGCGGTCCAGCACAATACCCGCGCTGTGGCCGGCCAGAATGGACTTGGGCTGGCGGGTATGGTCCAGCACCTGGGCCACCACGGCGGTTTGCCCGCTGGGCAACACGGTCACGGTCTGGCCTGGCTGTACACCGCCAGTGGCGACACGGCCCCAGAACACGCGGCGGCCTTGTGAGGTGTCGGCCGACGATGAAAATTTTTCCACCCACTGCACCGGGAAGGCAAACGCCTCGGTGGTTTCCGCGGGGGTGGCCGGCAGGTGCTCCAGCAGTTCAAGCAACGACAAACCTTCATAACCGCACCAACCCGGTTTGGCATCGACCACGTTGTAACCCTTGAGCGCCGACACCGGCACCGTGGCCTTGACCGGGATTTTTGCGGCCTGGGCGAAAGCCTGGAGCGCCGCACTGATGTTGTTGAAGGCCAGCGTGGCGTCTTCCACGGCGTCCAGCTTGTTCACGGCGAAGACGATGGAGGGAACCCGCAGCAGGTTGACCAGCAACGAATGGCGGCGGGTCTGCGGCAGCAGTTCCATGGCCGGGTTGTTCCAGTCCAGCTTGGTGGCATCGACCAGCACCACGGCCGCATCGGCGCTGGAGGCGGCCGTGACCATGTTGCGGGTGTATTGCTCATGGCCGGGCGCATCCCCAATGATGAACTTGCGGCTTTCGGTATTGAAATAACGGTAGGCCACATCGATGGTGATGCCTTGTTCGCGTTCAGCCGAGAGGCCGTCGGTCAGCAAGGCCAGGTCGGTCTCGCCGCCGCGTTGCACGCCGGCCAGGTGGTCTTGCAGCACCGCACGGCTGTCCACCAGCAGGCGGCCGATCAAGGTGCTTTTGCCGTCGTCGACCGAGCCGCAGGTGATGAACTTGAGCGCAGACTTTAAGTCATTTTGGCCTGCAGCCCCCGCTGCTTGTGCGCTACCAGCTATCGAATCAATAGCGTTTGTCGTGCTCATCAGAAGTACCCGTCTTTCTTGCGTTTTTCCATGGAGGCATCGGATGTTTTGTCGTCCATGCGTGTGGCGCCGCGTTCGCTCACGTCGGCGGCCAGTGTTTCGATCACGATTTCGGCCGCCGTGGCGGCCGGGCTGTCCACCGGACAGGTGCAGGTGATGTCGCCCACGGTACGGAAGCGCACGGTTTTTTCAATCACCTGTTCACCCTCGCGTGCCGGTGTGAGTTCGGTCACGGGCACCAGCAGGCCCTTGCGCTCCACCACCTTGCGCTGGTGTGCGTAGTAGAGCGAAGGCAGGGCGATCTGCTCGCGTTCGATGTATTGCCAGACGTCGAGTTCGGTCCAGTTGCTGATCGGGAACACGCGAAAGTGTTCGCCGGGCTGCAGCCGGGTGTTGAACAGGGTCCAGAGTTCGGGCCGCTGGGCCTTGGGCTGCCACTGGCCGAAGCTGTCGCGGTGCGAAAAAATGCGCTCCTTGGCGCGGGCTTTTTCCTCGTCGCGGCGTGCGCCGCCTATCAGCGCATCAAAACGAAACTCTTCAATCGCCTCCAGCAAGGTCACTGACTGGTGCACATTGCGCGACTCGCCGGGATGCGCCAGCCGCACGGTGCCGCGTTTCATGGAGTCTTCGACATTGCGCACAATCAGCTCGGCGCCCAATTCCTTGGCGCGCAGGTCGCGGAAATCGGTCACTTCGTGGAAGTTGTGGCCGGTGTCTATCATCAAGAGCGGATAAGGAATACGGCCCACGCCAAAGGCTTTTTCGGCGCATTTGAGCATGACCAGCGAGTCCTTGCCGCCCGAAAACAGCAGGGTCGGGCGCTCGAAGGCAGCCGCCACTTCACGCAGGATGAAAATCGTTTCCTCCTCGAGCGCGTCGAGGTGGGCGTTGGACAGCCGCGCGATGGAGATAGCCGGGTCGGCTGGCAGCAGGTGGGATGGTGTGCGGGCGTTCATAGGTCAGCGTGGTGGAGCATGGGGAGGCATGGAGAAGGGGCCGTCAGTGCGCAAGGTGCAAGCCGCATTCGCGGTTGTCTTCGCCCTTGGTCGGGTCTACATAGTCGAAGTTGTTGGGCAGGCCGTTGATTTCACAGTACTGGTAAAGGTCCTTGGACGACCAGTGCAGGAGCGGCGCGACCTTGATCAGGCCATCGGGATTGACGCTGACCGGGTCCATATGGGCGCGGACCGCGGTGTCGGTGGCACGCAAGGCCGTGAACCAGACCTGGGGCGCGGTTTCACGCAGGGCGCGGGCAAATGGCTCGAGTTTCACTTCTTCAGTGAAGGCCGCATGGCGTGGATCGTCCAGCGCCGGGGTCGGGCCTTCCACGGCCTCGCGATGCGCACGGGAGCGGCGCGGCAGGTAAATATGCAGGTCCAGCGTGAGCAGCCTGGTCACTTCGTCGGCGAAGCGATAGGTGGCCTCGGTGTTGTAGCCGTTGTCCATCCAGACCACGGGAACGCGGGGATTGGCGCGCGTCACCATGTGCAGTATCACCGCCTCAAAGGGGCGGAAATTGGTGGTGACGATGGCGGGTCGGCCCAGTCCCACGGCCCAGCCCACCAGGCCCTGCGCGTTGTGGCCGAGTTCTGCGTTGATCTTTGCAAGGTCGAGGTTCATGGTGTTCAGGCGGTCGCCGCCTCCTTGAAGTGGGGTTGCACGTCTACCGCATCGCCCTGGTATTTGCCGACGCCGTAGCCGGGGTAGCTGCTCAGCACACGTTGGGCAACGGCCAGGTCCTGGTCGGCACGCAGCACGGCGGTATCAAAACCGCTGCGCTCCATCTGGGCCAACTGGTCCACCAGCACGTCGCCGGTGGCGCGGATTTCACCCTGGAACTCGCGGCGGCGGCGCAGCAGAAAAGCCTGGCTGAAGGCGCGGCCGTCGGTGAATTTTGGGAAAAACAGGTCGATGCGCCGGATGCCGTCCAGCGGGGCTTGGAACGGGTCCGCGTCGTTGGCCAGCACCAGAACGCCGGGGTCTTCGGTTGGCGTGGTCGCGTCGGTAAAAGGCAGTAATTTCATGGGTTTTCCTCAGACGGCTTCGGCGGCGGCGGCAGTGGCAGGAGTGGGAAAGCGTGCGCCCTTGGCTGCATCCTTGAAAGGGTCTATGCCGATGCGGCGCAGTGTCGCAATAAAGGTTTCGCCGGCCTGGCGCTCGCTGCGGTAGGTGTCCAGCACGGCTTCGATAACCTCGGGCACTTCGGCGGCCGAGAACGAGGGGCCCACCACCTTGCCGGGCACGGGCGCACCACTCAGCGTGGAGCCGTCGGAGCCGCCCAGCGAGACCTGGTACCACTCGAGGCCGTCCTTGTCCACGCCCAGGATGCCGATGTGGCCGCTGTGGTGGTGGCCGCAGGAGTTGATGCAGCCGCTGATGTGTAAATCGATCTCGCCCAGGTCATGCAACTCGTCCATGTCCTGGTAACGCTCGGTAATCGCTTCGGCTATCGGGATGGAGCGGGCATTGGCCAGCGAGCAGAAATCGCCGCCGGGGCAGGCAATCATGTCGGTCAGCAGGCGGATGTTGGGCTTGGCAAAACCGGCCTTGCGCGCGGCGCGCCAGAGTTCGGGCAACTCGTCGCAACGCACCCAGGGCAAGAGCAGGTTCTGGTCGTGGGTGACGCGGACTTCGCCAGCGCTGAAACGATCCGCCAGGTCGGCGGCGGTGTCCAGCTGGTCGGCCGTGGCATCACCCGGGGCTTGGCCCAGGCGCTTGAAAGACAGGGTCACGGCACGCAGATCCGGGTTGCGGTGTGGCGCCACGTTTTGTTTGAGCCAGCGGCCAAACTCGATGTCGTCTTCGGCGGCGGCGCGCAGGATGTTGGCGATCTTGGCATCGGCACTTTTGCGGTCGCAGTTGAGCGTGGGCGGAACGAAGGAGGCCGTGACCCGGTCCAGTTCGGCCTGGGTGATGGTGTGCGGTCCACCGTCGTGTTCCAGAATCTGTTGGTACTCGGCCTCGACGTCGTCGATGTAGCGCTGGCCTTCGGCCTTCACCAGGATTTTGATACGCGCCTTGTAGATGTTGTCGCGGCGGCCGTAGCGGTTGTAGACCCGCACGATGGCCTCGATGAAATTCATGATCTGGTGCCAGGGCAGGAACTCGCGGATCACGGTGCCAATCACCGGCGTGCGGCCCATGCCGCCGCCAACCTGGACCTTGAAGCCGAGTTCCCCTTCGGCATTACGAATCAGGTGCAGGCCCACGTCGTGCCAGGCGGTGGCGGCGCGGTCTTCGCGGGCGCCGCTGATGGCGATCTTGAACTTGCGTGGCAGGAAGGCAAACTCCGGATGCAGCGTGCTCCACTGGCGCAGGATTTCGCCGAAAGGCCGCGGATCGGCAATTTCGTCCACCGCAATGCCGGCGCGTTCGTCGCTGGTGATGTTGCGTATGCAATTGCCGCTGGTCTGGATGCCGTGCATGCTGACACTGGCCAGCAAGTCCATCACCTCGGCCGATTTGTCCAGCGGAATCCAGTTGTACTGGATGTTCTGACGCGTGGTGAAGTGGGCGTAGCCAGTCGTCAGCTTGGAGCTGACGGACAGGCCGTTTTTCAGCTTGACGGGGCCGAGCTGGTCCTGCTTGGCCTGGGCTTCCTTGAACAAGGCAGCGTTAGGCTGGTCGTAGTCGCGCGCAATTTTGGCCAGCACACGCACTTGTGCTGTGGACAGTTCGCCATAAGGCACGGCCACACGCAACATGGGTGCATAACGCTGAACATACCAGCCGTTTTGCAGGCGCAGGGGGCGGAATTCGTCTTCCGGCAACTGGCCGGCCTGCCAGCGTGTCAGCTGGTCGCGGTACTGGGCGGCGCGGGCCTTGACAAATTCGCGGTCAAATTCTGTGTATTGGTACATGGCTGTCAGAGATCAAAAATGGATTCAGATGGCGATTAACTTGAGGCCGGCATACGCCAGCAGCAGGGAAAGCAGGGAACGTATCCAGCGGTCGGGGGTGCGGGTGACCAGGCGCGAGCCCAGCCAGATGCCGGGCAGGGAGCCGGCCAGCAACTTGGCCAGCAAAACCCAATCGACGGAGCCGATGGAGGCGTGGCCCAAACCGGCAACCAGGGTCAGCGGCACGGCGTGGGCAATGTCGGCGGCCACAATACGCGGCAGCGGCAGGGCCGGGTAAAGCAGCATCAGCACGATGACACCAATCGCGCCTGCGCCCACCGATGTGAGCGTGACCAGGCAACCAATCACCGCGCCAAACAGCATGGGCAGAGCCCAGTGGCGGGCCTGGGTGGCGGCGGCCAGGTCGGCGGCGGCAATGGCGCGTGGCGCGGCTTTGCCGTAAATGGCTTTGTACAAGGTGGCCGTGGCCGTCAGCAGCAGGGCCACGCCCAGGGTGGTGGTCATCACCGCATGGGCGGCCGGGCTAGCCGGACCGAGTTGCTGCAGCGCATACAAGGTGGCCAGCGAGGCCGGGATGCTGCCCGCCGCGGTTTGGCCGACAATTTTCCAGTCCACCACGCGGGCGCGCGCCAGGCTGACCGTGCCGCCCATCTTGGTGAAGGCGGCAAACAGCAGGTCGGTGCCTATGGCCAGATGGGGCTTGATGCCGAAAAAGAAGATCAGCAGCGGCGTCATCAGCGAGCCGCCGCCCACCCCGGTCAGGCCAACCACCAGGCCCACCGCAAATCCGGCAAATACAAAAGCAAAATCATGCATAAGCCGCAAACTGTAGAAGCCGCGCTTATAAAAACAAACTACAAATTTGTTGTGCGCTTATGCGAATAAGCTTATTCACTAGGCTGCATGCGGGTTCGCCGTGTTTTGAGGGGGTGTGGGCAAACCCCGAGGAAAAAGCGCCACACGCGCCCCGCATAATCCACGGCAAATAACAAGCACGGAGACAGCCGGATCGTGAAACGAATATTCGTCAAATACTACGGGTTCAGTGAGACCGAGCGCCATGCGCTGGACACGGTGTTTCGCCTGTCCGAATCGCGCGAGACGGTGTATTCCGCCTGGACGCCAGAGACCACGGACGCGCCGGACGTGCTGCTGATCGAAGGTGACAGCTGGGAGGCGGCGCTGGCACTGGCCAATCCCGAGCACGATGAACTCAAGCTGGTCTGGGTCGGCGATGATGCGCCCGGGCAGGTGTGGCGGGTGTTTCCCGCCCCGGTCAAATGGTCAGCCCTGATCGAAATCCTGGACGAGGAATTTGCGCCGCTGACTTCGCATGGCTTGTCGCTTGATCTGGACCTGGTGCATGCGGAGGACCTGGAGGTGCATTTCGACGAAGCGGACGATACCGCGCCACAGGAGCTGGAGCCGGCCGTCCCCCAGCGGCGGGTGCTGGTGGTGGATGCCGGGCGCGACGAACGCCTGTACTGGCGCGCCAAGCTGGCGGCCGCCGGCCTGTATGACGTGGATGAAGCGGCCAGCGGGGCCGAGGCGCTGGCCTTGTTGTATGAGCAGCCTTATCACCTGGTCACCGTCGATCTGGGCCTGGCCGACATGGACAGCTGGCAACTGATCAAGGCGGTGGAAGCCAGCAGACCGGTCGTGCCGCATCTGTTTGTCACAGGTTCGGAGCTGGCCTGGCACCAGGGCGTGCGCGCCTGGTTTTGCGGTGCCAAGGTGGCCTTGAAGAAACCTTTGCACCCCGGCCAACTTAAAGAGTTGCTGCAAAATCTATAGCTGCTTGTGCCCGTTCCATAAGGGCTGGAGGCCTAAAAGACTATGAGTGTTGGGCTGCGACCGGGGAAAAGCGCTGCGCCGCCAGCGCCTGCGCCAGGCGTTGTTCCAGCGGCAAGGGTTCACCGTGCAGCCTGGTGGCCAGCAATTCGCCACACAAGACGGCAAAGGTCAAACCACGTGAACCCATGGCGGTGTTGACCCACAGCCCTGGCTGCGCAGCCGCATCCACAGGCCCGACCAGCGGCAGCCGGTCCGGCGAGGCGCAACGTACTCCGGCCCAGGCCTGCGCCGCGCCGTTGCTAAACGCTGTGGCCAGGTGGGCTGCCGTGGTCGGCAGCAAGGTCTGCAGGCGTTCAAAATTGCTTTGCTGGTCTTGTGGTTGGATACGTGTGTGGTCTTGGTCACGCTCGAAGTTGGCGCCGGCCAGCCAGGCCAGGCCTTCGTCGGTCGGCACGGCAGGGATGAAGCTGCCGTGACCATTGACCGGGAACGAAGGAAAGGCCCCGACAGCCATTGTCTCATTCGCAGGCCGTAGCCCCCAGGACACCTGCCCGCGAATCGCCTGCAAAGGCAGACCAACGTCCACCAGCAGGCGGCTGGCGTAACCCGCCGCCAGGACCACCAGGTCGGCCTGCGCCAGGCACAAGCCCTCTGCATCAAAGACCTGCCAGACGCCTGTTGCCACGTCGCGCTGCAAACGTGCGGCCTGGCTGGCACCACGCCAGTGGATGCCAGGCTGCGCCAACAAGGCCTGGACCAAACGCGCGGGTTTGATCCAGCCTGCGCGGTGGTGCCAGCAGGCCGTCCCATCCGCGGTGGTGAGCCCGGCACCGGCCAGTTGCGTGGATCCGGCCGCTTCGCTCCAGTCGCGGCCGGCCGCCGGCCAGTCTGCGGGCAGGCCGGCGCTGCCGTCCAGGCGCCGTTCCAGCACACCGGAGGCTTGCCAGTCGCGGCCGTCCTGCAGCAGCGTCGCCGCCTGCTGCCAGGTGGCACGCACACCGCAGCGTGACAGACGTGAGAGTAGGCTGTCATCGGGGGAAATATGTGGCACCAGCAAGCCGGCCGGCAAACCCGACGCGCCACCGGCCGGCGTCGTTTGGCTGTCCAGCACCTCGACCCGCCAGCCGCGCCGGGCCAGACTGGCGGCCGTGGCCGCGCCGGCCAGGCCGCCGCCTATCACCACACAAGTCGAGGGTGTGACTGTCATGGCAGGTTTGGCCTTGCGTGGCTCCCAGCGCGGATTAAATTCGCCTTGCAGGTTGTCACGTTTGGGCGGCAGGCCAGGTGTTTTTGTGACGACAAAACCGCACTGGGTCAGGCCGTCCAGCACGGCGCGTGCCACGGTCCAGCTCGCGATACGTGTGCCGCGGCGGCAGCAACGCGCGACTGACTTGAGGGTGTGGAGGTCCCAGATGCCGGGGTTTTTGGACGGACTGAAGCCGTCCAGGTAAACCGTGTCGGCTTCAAACACCTGCTCACGCAACACGGCTTTGGTGTCGCCAATACACAGGCTCAAGAGCACCCGGCCTTCCTCAAACACCAGCCTATGCACGCCCGGCAACAAACCCCAGCATTGAGCCTGCAATTGCTCGGCCAACGGCAGCAGTTTCGGATGCGCCATCGCGGCGCGCAACACGTCGGCGGCGCTGGCCGGATGGGCTTCGGTCGCGACAAAATGCAACAGGCGCGGGCGCTGCGGATCGGCCTTCCAGGCCTGCCAGGTGACCAGAAAGTTCAGGCCCAGGCCGAAGCCGGTTTCCAGGATGCGCCACTGCGCTTGACCCGCCCAAGCCGCAGGCAAGCCGCAGCCGCGCAAAAACACTTCACGCGATTGCGCCAGGCCGCCGAGTTCACTGCGATAACGGTCGCCGAAGCGCGGGCTGTAGGGCGTGCCGTCCGCCAGCCATTCGATCACTTCAGACATGTTGGTCAGAAATACGGCAATGAGCGAGGAAAGAGGTCTTCATACAAGCCGGGGCCGCGGAACCGGCTTTGCCGGGCCGCAGGCGCAACGGCCCCCTAGGGGGGCAGCGCAGTACGCGAAGCGACAAGCGTGGGGGCTTAAGGTTGCGTCGGTGGGATGTAACCCTGCACGGCATCGGCGCCATCACCGAAGAAGTGTTTTTCCATCTGCCGCGCCAGGTATTGGCGGGCCCTGGCATCGGCCAGGTTCAGGCGGTTTTCGTTGACCAGCATGGTTTGCTGCTTCATCCATTCCGCCCAAGCTTCCTTGCTGACTTCTTCCCAGAGGCGTTTGCCGAGGGGGCCGGGGTAGGGCGGAAAGTCCAGGCCTTCAGCGTCCCGACCCAGTTTGATGCAATGAACAGTGCGTGCCATATGAGATTCTTTCGTGAAGAAGTATTTATAGATGTTATGGGTATTAAGAACTGAATTTTTATTCGTTCCAGTTTTGAATCAATGCTTCCAGAATCCAGTTTCTTCTTTAAATCGCATGCAAATGCAGCTGGACCCAGAAAGCAGATATGACTACTCGCCGCCATTTTATGAATGTTTCCACCCGCCTGGCATTAGCCGTGGCGCTGGCAGGGTCGGCGGGTGCCGCCTTGGCCCAGAAAGCGCCCGTGAGCTTGCTCAATGTGTCTTACGATCCGACCCGCGAACTCTATGTGGAATACAACGCCGCGTTTGCCAAACACTGGAAGGCGATCGCCGGCCAGGACGTGACCATCAAACAATCCCACGGCGGCTCGGGCAAACAGGCGCGCTCCATCATTGACGGCCTGGACGCCGATGTCGCCACGCTGGCTCTGGCCGGAGACACCGATGCGCTGGTGAAAAACGGCGGCTGGCTGGCGGCCGACTGGCAAAAACGCTTGCCGCACAACGCCTCGCCTTACACCTCGACGATTGTGCTGGCCGTGCGCCAGGGCAACCCCAAAGGCATCAAGGACTGGGACGACCTGATCAAACCCGGCATCAGCGTGATCACGCCCAATCCCAAAACCTCGGGTGGCGCGCGCTGGAACTACCTGGCGGCCTGGGAGTTCGCCAAACGCAAATACGGCAGCGACGCCAAGGCCAAGGAGTTTGTCGCCAAGCTCTACGGCAATGTGCCAGTCCTGGACACCGGTGCGCGGGGCTCGACCATCACCTTTGCCCAGCGTGCCCAGGGCGACGTGTTGATCGCCTGGGAAAACGAGGCCTACCTGCTCGAAAAAGAGTTCGGCGCCAAGTTCGACGTGATCGCGCCGTCCATCAGCATCCTGGCCGAGCCGGCCGTGGCCGTGGTCGATAAAAACGTCGACAAAAAGGGCACACGCGCCGTGGCCGAGGAATACCTGAAGTACCTGTATTCGGAAGAAGGCCAGGACATTGCCGGCAAAAACTTCTATCGCCCGGCCGTGTCGCAAAAGGCAATTGCCAAATACGCCAAACAATTTCCCAAGCTCAACCTGTTCACCATCGACCAGGCCTTTGGCGGCTGGGCCAAGGCGGACAAGGAGCATTTTGCCGATGGTGGCAGCTTTGACCAGATTTACGTCAGGAAATAAGCCGTACCTGCTCCCGCCTTTATTTCCACTGAAGAAAGAAAAACAGCCATGTCCGTGCAGCCTTCCGTGTTGCTTATCGCCGGCAGTCCGTCGGAGTACTCGCGCTCCTCCGGGCTGCTCGACTGGGTCGGCCAGCGGCTGGCCCAGCAGGGCCAGGCGGTGGATCGCCTGCCCATCCGTGAACTGCCGGCCGCCGCCTTGCTGCTGGCCGACTGGACCCACCCCGCCGTGATCCGGGCCATTGACCAGGTGGCCAGGGCCGCAGTGATCGTCGTGGCCACACCGGTGTACAAGGCCGCTTACAGCGGTGTGCTCAAGGTTTTCCTGGACCTGCTGCCGCAAACCGCGCTGAAAGGAAAAACGCTGCTGCCGCTGGCCACAGGCGGCAGCCCGCACCACATGCTGGCGCTGGACTACGCCTTGCGGCCCGTGTTGCAGTCGCTGTCGGCACGCCACATCCTGCCGGGTGTGTACGCCACCGATACGCAGGTACCCCCCATCGGCCGGCGGCGCTTATGCGCCTGGGCCCGATATTTCAACGCGGCTTGACGATGCCATCGCCACGCTGATGCTGGAAAGCTTCCAGTCGCCGGCCACCACCGGCTTCGAGCCCGTGCATTTTTCCAGGGTCCGATGTAGCGTTTGACGCTTGCTCCGCAGGCTGCCTGACGGCCTGCCATAACTCCCAGCTTGACGAATTGATCAACCGCCTGCGCAGGCGGCAGGGGACTGCTTTGCCTGCGCCAACGTTACGAGGACTTTCATGACATTTTTTTCCGCGAATTTTCCAAAACCGACGCCCTTGTGGCGCCGATTCAACCCGCTACAAAACCTGGCGCTGGTCGCGCTGGGGCTGGTGGGCCTGGCCTTGCTGCTCAGCCTGTTGCTGCTGCCCGTGGCCAGGGCGCAAGGCAAGCCCGCGACCGAGCTGCGCATTGGGTACCAGAAAGGCGCCAGCCTGTTTGTGTTGCAAAAAGCCAAGGGCACGCTGGAAAAACGCCTGGCACCGCTGAGCGCCAGCGTCAAATGGGTGGAGTTTCCGGCGGGCCCGCAATTGCTGGAAGGCCTGAATGTGGGCTCGGTGGATGTGGGGTATGTCGGCGAGGCGCCGCCCATTTTTGCGCAGGCCGCAGGGGCCCGTTTTGTCTACATCGGGCATGACCCGGCGGCGCCGCAGGCCGAAGCGCTGGTGGTGCCGAAAGACTCGGTCATCAAAACCGTGGTCGAACTCAAGGGCAAAAAAATCGCGCTGAACAAGGGCAGCAATGTGCATTACCTGCTGGTCAAGCTGCTGGAGAAAAACGGCCTGAAACTCAGCGACGTGCAAACCGTTTACCTGGCGCCGGCCGATGCCCGCGCCGCGTTTGAAAGCAAAAACGTCGACGCCTGGGTGATCTGGGACCCGTTCACCGCCGCAGCTGAAAAAGCCATTGGCGCCCGTGTGCTGGCCGACGGCACGGGGGTGGCCAACAACTACCAGTACTACCTGGGCGAACGCGGTTTTGTGGACAAACACCCCAAGCTGATTGCCGCCTGGTTTGAAGACTCGGTCGAGCAGGGCCGGTGGCTCAAAGCCAATGTGAAGCAGGCCGCCGAGTTGATTGCCCCTTTGCAAGGCTTGCCGGTGGACGTGACCGAGTTGAGCTTGCGGCGTTATGAATTCAAGGTCCAGCCGGTGTCCGACAGCGTGATCGCCGAGCAGCAAAAAATCGCCGACACCTTTTTTGAACTCAAGCTGATCCCCAAGCTCATCGCCGTGCGTGATGCCGCCTGGAAACCCGCGTTTTAACTGCAAAACATTTTCAGGACCACATCCCCATGACTCCTTTCGACTCCTCTTCCTCAGGCGCCGGTTTTTTGCGCCGCCGCTTTCTGCAAATCATGGGCACCACCGCCGCCGGCTGGGGCCTGAGCGGCAACGTGACGGCCCAGCCGGCCAGTTCCAAAGCGGAAAAAGCCCCTGAACAGTTGCGCATCGGTTACCAGAAGTCCGCCGTGAACCTGGTCATTCTCAAGCAGCAGGGTGTGCTGGAGAAACGTTTCCCCAACACCCGTATCCAGTGGGCCGAGTTTCCGGCTGGCCCGCAGTTGCTGGAGGCCTTGTCGGTCGGCAGCCTGGAGTTTGGCCTGACCGGGGACTCGCCACCGGTGTTTGCACAAGCGGCCGGCAAGGACTTGCTGTATGTGGGGGCGGAGCCGCCCAAACCGGACAGCTCGGCAATCCTGGTGCTGAATGGTTCGCCGCTCAAAACCCTGGCCGACCTCAAGGGCCGCAAGATCGCCTTGCAAAAAGGCTCGAGCGCGCATTACCTGCTGGTGCGAGCGGTGGAAAAAGCCGGCCTGTTGTGGAGCGACATCCAACCGATTTATCTGCCGCCCGCCGATGCACGCGCCGCGTTTGAGCGCAAAAGTGTGGACGCTTGGGCCATCTGGGACCCGTTTTACGCCGCCATCGAGTTGGCCATCAAACCACGCGCTTTGGCGACCGGCCGCGATTTGTCCAGCAACAACTCGTTTTACCTGGCGGCGGGCGTTTTTGCGACGCAACACAGCCAGGCCTTGGGGGTGCTGCTGGACGAACTCTCGCGTGCCGACCTGTATGCACAGACCCAGCGCAAGGACACCATCAAGCTGATTTCCAGCTTCAGCGGCCTGGACGCCGGTGTGGTGAGCCTCTTTATTCAGCGCCGGCCCAAGTCGCCGGTGTCGCCGCTGAGTGCCGCCACGGTGGCTGATCAACAACGCGTGGCCGATGCCTTTTTGAAACTCGGACTCATTCCCAAACCCATCAAGGTGGCCGACATCGTCTGGCGGCCCGAGGCCGCCCGCCTAGCCCAACTCGACCGCAAATAAGGAACACATCTCATGCAAGTTTTCTGGTTCATTCCTACCCATGGCGACAGCCGTTACCTGGGCACGGGCGAGGGCGCGCGCGAGGTCAGCCATGACTATCTGAAGCAGGTCGCCGTGGCGGCCGACACCCTCGGTTATGAAGGCGTGCTGATCCCGACCGGCCGTTCCTGCGAAGATCCCTGGGTGGTGGCCGCCAGCCTGCTGCCGGTGACGAAGAAGCTCAAGTTCCTGGTCGCGGTGCGGCCTGGATTGCACCAGCCCAGCCTGGCGGCACGTATGGCTGCCACCTTTGACCGGCTCTCGGGCGGACGGCTGTTGATCAACCTGGTCACCGGCGGCGACCAGGCCGAACTGGAAGGCGACGGTGTTTACCTCGACCACGCCCAGCGTTATGAGCAGTCGGCCGAATTCATCCGGATCTGGCGCGACATTCTGGCGCGCAGCCATGACGGTGAAAGCTTGGATTACCAAGGCCAACATCTGAGCGTCAAAGGTGCCAAGCTGCTGTATCCGCCGGTGCAAAAGCCTTATCCACCGGTGTATTTTGGTGGCTCTTCGCCGGCCGCCCACGAGCTGGCGGCCGAGCAGGTCGATACATATTTGACCTGGGGCGAGCCGCCCGCGGAAGTGGCGAAAAAAGTGGCCGATGTACGGGAGCGCGCCGCCAAAAACGGCCGGACCGTCAAGTTCGGCATACGCCTGCACGTGATCGTGCGCGAGACCGAGGACGAAGCCTGGCGTGCCGCCGAAAGCCTGATCAGCCGGCTCGACGACGACACGGTGATTCGCGCCCAGGCCGCGTTTTCACGCATGGACTCGGAAGGCCAGCGCCGCATGGCGGCTTTGCATGCAGGAGGCAAGAAGCGAAGCCGGGCCGACCTGGAGATCAGCCCCAACCTCTGGGCCGGTGTGGGCCTGGTGCGTGGCGGCGCCGGCACGGCGCTGGTGGGGGATGCGAAAACCGTGGCCGCACGGATCGAGGAATACGCTGGACTGGGGCTGGACACCTTTGTGTTCTCGGGTTATCCGCACCTGGAAGAGGCCTACCGTTTTGCCGAACTGGTGTTCCCGCTGCTGCCGCGCAAGTTGCGTGACAGCTTGTCAGGGCAAGGCCTGAACGGACCTTTTGGCGAGGTCGTGGCCAACGACTATCTGCCGCGGGTGTCGCAAAGCTGAGCCCCAGGAGTATTGATGACAACTTCTTATCCACGTGAAATCCAGGTCACCCCGGTGCCCGATACGGTCGATGCGCCTGGGCTGGGTTTTTTACCATTGGGCGCGGTCCTGAGCGGGCCGCAACTATCTGCTTTTCTGCGAGATGTGGGGCAACGCCTCTTGCCCTGGCTGGTGCCGGTGGGCCTGATCACGCTGTGGCAGCTGGCTTCGGCGCAGGGCTGGCTTTCGACCCGCGTCTTGCCCGCACCACTGGAGGTGATCAAGGCCGCCTGGGCGCTGGCCTTGTCCGGCGAGTTGTGGACCCATGTGAAAGTCAGCGCCGGTCGAGCGCTAGCGGGGCTGGCGATAGGCGGCAGCCTGGGGCTGTTGCTGGGCCTGCTGACCGGGTCGGTGCGGTTTTTTGAAACCCTGCTGGACTCGACCATCCAGATGGTGCGCAACATCCCGGCGCTGGCGCTGATTCCGCTGGTCATCCTGTGGTTTGGCATTGATGAGACGGCCAAAATTTTCCTGATTGCGGTGTCGGTGTTTTTTCCGATCTACATCAACACCTTTCACGGCATACGCAATGTGGACCCCGGCCTGATTGAGATGGCTCGCACCTATGGGCTGTCGCGTGCCCAGCTTTACCGCGAGGTGATATTGCCCGGCGCCTTGCCGTCCATCCTGGTGGGTCTGCGGTTTTCGCTGGGCCTGATGTGGGTGATCCTGATCGTGGCCGAAACCATTTCAGCCCAGGCCGGCATTGGTTACATGACCATGAACGCCCGGGAGTTTTTGCAGACCGATGTGGTGCTGGTCGGCATTCTTTTGTACGCCGCGCTGGGCAAGATCGCCGATCTGCTGGCCCGCGCACTGGAGCGCGGCTGGCTGCGCTGGCATCCCGGTTACCAGACAGCCAAGGCCTGAGGAGCACCCATGACAACAACGACAACATCTTCTGCCCCTGCCGGCGTGCGCCTGGACGTGCACGACGTGCACAAACGTTATGGCCCGCGCGAGGTGCTCAGCCATACCGAGATCACGATTTCACCCGGCGAGTTTGTCGCCATCGTTGGTCGCAGCGGCTGCGGAAAATCCACCTTGCTGCGTCTGGTGGCCGGGCTGGAAAGCCCGAGCACCGGCAGCTTGCGCATTGACGGCGAAGAGGTCACCGGCCTGCGCGAAGACACCCGCATCATGTTCCAGGACTCGCGCCTGTTGCCCTGGCGCCGTGTTTACGACAACGTGGCGCTGGGCCTGCCGCCCGCGCAGCGCTCACGCGCCAAGGATGTGTTGGCCCAGGTTGGTCTGGGCGACCGTGGCGGCGACTGGCCGGCCCGGTTGTCCGGCGGCCAGCGCCAGCGTGTGTCGCTGGCCAGGGCCCTGGTGCACAACCCACGCTTGTTGCTGCTGGACGAGCCACTGGGCGCCCTGGATGCGCTGACCCGCATCGAGATGCATCAGCTCATCGAAGGCCTGTGGCAGCGCAAAGGTTTCACGGCCTTGCTGGTCACCCACGATGTGCAGGAAGCCGTGGCGCTGGCCGACCGCGTGATCCTGATCGAGGACGGGCGGATTGCGCTGGACGAACGCATTGAACTGGCGCGGCCCCGTGTGCGCGGCAGTGCAGCTTTTGCGGCGCTGGAAGCCCGCGTGCTGAACCGCGTGCTCAGCAAGGACGGCCATGAACCAACCAACGAACGCGGCGACCACTCGCTGTTTGCCTCGGTGGCTCAGGTGCGCTGGGCCATCTGATTTTTTATTGTTTTTTAAACCCCAAGGAAACCCATGTCCATTCAAGCCATCAACGTACGCAATCAGTTCAAAGGCAAGGTCAAGGAAATCATTCGCGGTGACGTGATGTCCGAAATCGATGTCGAAACACCGTGGGGCATCGTCACCTCGGTCATCACCACGCGCTCGGTCGATCACCTGGAGCTGGTGATAGGCAGCGACGTCGTGGCGCTGGTCAAGGCCACCGAAGTCTCCATTGCCAAGCTCTGAGCCTTTCGACACCGCTCAAAAATCGCGCCGCCACTCGCAAGCTTCAGCGACCCCATCACCTCAAAGCATCGAGGTCTTCTGGCGCAAGCCTGAGGGTGGCTGCGCGCACGTTTTGCTCGAGGTGATCAATGGATTGCGTCTCAGGGATGGGCAGCATGACAGGCGACTTGGCGAGCAGCCAGGCAATGGACAAGGCGGCATGCGTGACACCGTGCCGCGTGGCGACCTGCTTCACCTTGCCTGCCCGCAGTCCGCATTTGCCACCCAGCGGGTACCAGGGCAGAAAGGCGATCCCCCAGACGTTCGCACGCGGCAAGCACGTCTTCGCTGGTTCGGTCCCGCAAGTTGTAGACGTTTTGAACCGACACGATGGGCGTGATGCGACGTGCCAGTTCGAGCTGCACGACGCTGACGTTCGAGAGGCCGAGATGGCGAATTTTGCCTGCGCGTTGTAAATCCGCGAGCGCGCCAACCGACTCTGCAAAGGACACCTTGGGATCAGGCGCATGCAACTGATACAGATCGATGCGCTCCAGCCGCAAGCGCCGCAGACTGCCTTCGACGGCCAGCCGCAAATGCTCGGGGCGCCCGTCCGCTACCCATGATCGCCGGTTAGGCCGCAGCAAACCACCTTTCGTGGCAATGACCAAACCTGGGTTTCCAAGGCCAGGCATGAACGATTGTTGACCAGGAAATCAACTGGATTGCCGATACGACAACGGGACTTTTCCAGAACGGCATCGAACGCCAACCCGGTTCTTGACAAGTCCTGATTTGATCTCACAATGAATCACGTTTTTGTCATATCCAAAGGTATGGCGAAAACGCTTGTTTTGCCGCATCCATGCACGTTGGCAAGCCAAGCCGACGCCAATCGGGCTTCGCGGCAGATATTGACGTTCAACCGTGTAGGAGATCGCCATGCAGAAAAGAAATTTTTTGGTCAATTCGGCAACCGTGTTGTGCGCCACCGCGCTGCTGCTTTCTGGCTGTACCACCACCCCTATGTCCGGGGCGAACACGTCCGCCAAGAAACAGGAAATCGATACCAGCGTGAATTCCACATTGGCCAGGCTGTCCAGTACGGTGCCCGGTTCGCGTGAACTGGTGAACAAAGCACGCGGCGTGCTGGTCTTTCCCTCCGTGCTGGCAGCCGGCTTGGGAATCGGCGGCGAATACGGCGAAGGCGCATTGCGCGTAGGCGGCAAAACCGTCGATTACTACAGCACGGCGACGGCTTCCTTCGGACTGCAGATTGGCGCGCAATCCAAGGCCGTCGTCTTTGTGTTCATGACGCAGGAGGCGCTGGATAAATTCCGCAGCAGCCAAGGGTGGACGGCCGGTGTCGATGCGTCGGTGGCCGTCATCAAGGCGGGCGCCAACGGCGACGTCGACCTGAACACGGTCACACAACCGGTGAACGTTTTCGTCATGACCAATGCGGGATTGATGGCCAACCTCACCGTGGAGGGTACAAAAATCACCAAGCTGAAGATGTCATAAGGACGATGACGGCGGTGCGCAGTACGCCCGGGTTCGTGTTCAACGTGCGTAGTGCGTCGTCTTGGGTACCCAGGGCGTCCGATCACCCAGATTTCCTGGAACGGCGAGAATGGAAGGAATGCAAACAACCTCTCGTTCTCCCGCCTCGGCTCGCCGCTGGCTTGCTCCCACGGTGCTGGCGATTTTCACCCTTGCGGGTTGCGCCTCCGCACCACCGGCCGAAACCAAGGCGCCGGCGCCATCGGTGGCTGTCGCCAGCCCGACCCCAGCCGTAGCCGGCGAGGTCGAACACGGCCAGAGGTTTGCCCGCTGGGTGGCCGAGTTCAGCACCAGCGCATGCGCAGCCGGCATTGACGAAGCAACGCTACACATCGCATTCGACAAGGTCCGCTTCATCCCGCGCGTCATCGCGTCGGACCGGGCACAACCCGAGTTCACCCGCACCGTATGGGATTACCTCGACGGCGCGCTGTCGGCGCAGCGCATCGCCCGCGGCCAGGACAAGCTGCTGCAATTACGCCCTGACATCGATATCACGACGGCGCGTTACGGCGTTCCGGCTGAGATCCTCGTCGCGATCTGGGGCATGGAGAGTAATTACGGCAGCAACGTCGGCGACATCCCGACCATAGACGCCCTGGCGACGCTAGGCTTCGAGGGCAGACGCGAGGAGTGGGCGCGTGGCCAATTGCTCGCAGCATTGAAAATTTTGCAGAATCGTGACATCACCCGCGCGCAGATGATAGGTTCGTGGGCCGGGGCCATGGGCCAGACCCAGTTCTTGCCCTCTAATTTTCTGGCTTATGCGGTCGATGCCGATGGCGATGGCCGCCGCGACATCTGGGGCAGCGTCCCCGATGTCATGGCTTCGACCGCGAACTTCCTGGCACGCTCCGGCTGGCAAGCCGGCCAGCCCTGGGGGCTTGAGGTGCGCTTGCCGCCGGGATTCGACTACGCGCGTGCCGATGCCGACGTGCGACAGCCGGCGTCCTTCTGGGCGGACCAGGGGGTGCAGGCGATGGATGGCGCGCCGCTGCCGGCGATGGAGGGCGCCTCGATTCTGCTGCCGGCCAGCGCACGCGGGCCGGCCTTCCTGGTCGGACCCAATTTCCGCACCATCCTGCGCTACAACAACTCGACCAGCTATGCGCTCGCGGTCGGCTTGTTGGCGCAAAAGCTGGCTGGCGGCCCCGCGGTGCAGGCACCCTGGCCGCGCGATTTGCAGGCGCTGACACGCAGCCAGTTGCTGGCGCTGCAGACGGCGCTGAATGGGCGTGGCTTCGACAGCGGCACGCCCGACGGCACCATGGGCCCAGCCACGCAACGCGGTATTCGCCAATACCAGCGCAGCCTGGGCCTGCCGGCGGACGGTTATCCAAGCCTGGACCTGCTGCAGCGCCTGCAGTGACAGGGCGGCACCGCGCCTTGATGTTGCTTATTGCCGCGTTTTTGTCCGGCAACCATCCAGCGCCCCGCACACCGCCCCCGAAAACCCGCATGGGCCAGGGCCGTGTCGCCGACTTGAATGGCTCGAAAAAAGATCTCATGCCCACTTTTTGCCAAGTGCCTCCAGCCCCGCTTTTTGCAAATCTTCAGGGCTCATCAACATGCGGAATTTGCAGTCGGCCTGGAAGTTGAGAAAAAAGGGCTCTGAAAAGCTGGACAGGTCCGAGAGCATTTTGATGTCGATCACGAAAATGCCGCCGCGCCTGCCGTCTTGCTCCGTGAAATAAGCCGTCTCCGGCTGGATGGCTTCGAGGATGCGCCCCGGGAGCTTGCCCGACATGCCTATGGCCAGGGCAAACGCGGCGACCACTCGCTGTTTGCCCCGGTCGCCCAGGTCCGTTGGGCCATCTGATTTTTTATTGCTTTTTTAAACCCCCAAGGAAACCCAAGTCGATTCAAGCCATCAACGTACGCAGTTCAAAGGCAAGGTCAAGGAAATCATCCGTGGTGACGTGAGGTCCGAAATCGATGTCGAAACACCGTGGGCATCGTCACCTCGCTCATCACCACCCGCTCGGTCGATCACCTGGCGCTGGCGTCACACGGCGCCAGCGTCTGCCCTTGGATGTGTCTTGCGGCTACAGGCGGGTCGCTGACACCTCCAGGTATTCCGCCTCATAACGGGTCGAGCCATCGGTGGCGAGGTTGTGTTGCGTCCACAGCTGCTCCAGGTCGCTGCGTAAGGCGGCCTGTCCTGCAGCGTCGAGTGCGGCGAAGGCGCGATTCGTGGGGCCGTAGTAACTGCGGTAGAACTCCACAACTTCCGGTGGGCCGAAGGGGTATTGAAACGGATACAGGTATTTGGTCATGCGCAGGTCGGTGATCCCGTCCTGCAGCCGCTCACGCACAGTCGCTTCGTTGCCCCACAACAAGGGCGAGGGCATCAGCGGCGAGGGCGGCACATGTTTGCCAATTGTCTTGAACATCTGGCCGACGAAACCTTCAGGTGTCCAGTTCGCCATGACGATGCGACCCCCCGGGCGGCAGACGCGGATCAGTTCCGCCGCGACACGTTCGGGCCGGGGCGCAAACATCGCGCCTATCAGACTGACCACCAGATCGAAGGTCCCATCCGCAACGGCCAGCATCTCGGCGTCGCCTTCGTTAAAACGGGCGTCCAGTCCCTCGGCCTGGGCGCGAGCGCGGGCCTGTTCAATGGAGTTCAGCGCGATGTCGACACCGGTCACACGGACACCGGCGCGCGCGGCCGGAATAGCGATCTGACCCGCACCGCAGCCCACGTCGAGCATGCGTGTTCCCGGTGCCACCGACAGGCGCTCCAGGAACGTCAGCGCGCCCGGTTCCAGGTACTTGGCAAAGTGTCCGTAGTCGCCGGCCATCCAGGTGGCTTTGAGGCGAACTTTCAGTGATTCCATCTCGGGCGTCATGGTGCTCATGGTTTTCTCCTGAACTGACGTGTTAAAAAAACAGAACTCGGGAAGCCGCCGAACATGTGCGTTCAGCGGCCGCCAGAGGCGAACCGACGGGGAAAGCTTGGGTGCGTCATCAGGAGGCGTAGGTATGGCACCCGCAATCCCACAACCTGGCGAGGTTATTCGGCTGTTGTCGGATCTATCATGGTTCGGACTTGCGACACCTTGTTGGCGGGAAAGCCGCCCAGGCGGGCATGCTCTCGAACCATCGCTTCATTCGGGGCGATGTAGACGCAATAGATCTTGTCGTCGGTCACGTAGCTTTCGACCCATTGAATCGACGGTCCCAGCTCCCGCAGCACATCGCAGGACTTGACGGCTACCCCTTGAAGATCGGCGGTGCTGGACTTTCCAACAGCGGGTATTTCACGTTCGATGACGTACTTGGGCATGTTCATCTCCTTGTGGCGGTTGCGATGGATTTCACTACACGCCGTTGCAACCCATGCGGCTCGTAGCGGCTGGCATCGTAGATTCCTTGTGGCATTGATAGGCTGCGTGATCAGGGGTCAGTTATTGCCGCAACCGATGTAGCAATTGCCCAAGGTTGAAGGTAAGGGGCGGGCTGCTTTTAACGCGTCCCGCTTGACCTCTGGGTGAGGCGGATCTCACGCCCACTTCTTGCCAAGTGCCTCCAGCCCCGCTTTTTGCAAATCTTCAGGGCTCATCAACATGCGGAATTTGCAGTCGGCCTGGAAGTTGAGAAAAAAGGGCTCTGCAAAGCTGGGCAGGTCAGACGGCGTTTTGATGTCGATCACGAAAATGCCGCCGCGCCTGCCGTCTTGCTCCGTGAAATAAGCCGTCTCCGGCCGGATGGCTTCGAGGATGCGCCCCAGGAGCTTGCCCGCCTGGCCATTTCTGACCAGGGTGTTGAAAGGTTCATGGGGGATGTCGACCGTCAATAACATTTTCATGAGGGGTTCTCCTGCTTTTGTTGCGGCAGGTGAAGGCGGTGCCGCACACGCCGTGGGCAAGGGAGCGTCGGGTGTTTATCCCAACTTGCCCAGAATCCCGTTCATTTCCGTCGCCGTGTAGGCGCGCAGGGTTTGCGTGCGGACATTGCCGGCCATGCCTATGGCCAGGGCAAAGGCGGTGGCCGAGGCGTCGTCGGGTGCTTCGATGATGGCCACCACGTCGTATTTCCCCAAGGTCCAGTAAATCTGCGTCATCTTGGCGCCAAACTTCTTGCCGGCCTCCTTGACGGCTTCGGCGCGTTGGGTGGTGTCCTTGACGTTGCGTATGCCTTGATCGGTGAAGTTGGAAAGTGCAATGTAGGTAAGCATTTTGGGTTCTCCGTCCGGGTAGAGGGCCTGACAGACAAACAGGCCAGCAACGGCCCCGTTGTGCTGGCGCAGGGTCACCCGTGCCGGCAGACTGCGCCTGCGTGGCGATCAGGGTGGCGGTGTGTGGCATGCCCGGCAACCCTCTCTCCGAATGACCTCAGCAACAGGCTACTAGCCTCTGCCGGCCACGCCTATGCCCAGAAATGGTGAGTGCTGCTCGCGCGGATTTGGCCTTGTATCAGGCCTCGCCTCCAAATTACTACTAAAACGTCTAACTAATAAATTTATTATTCTTTTGAGGTCTAGGGGAAACCCTGTAAAGTTCCACCTTGTTCCAAAAAAGAGCCCATACGCCTTCACCAGAGATGCGCGCGGCCATGACGGGTTTTCATGATTGAGCTCAAGAGTATTTTTCAAACGTACAAAGGCCCGACCGGGCCGGTTGAGGCCTTGCGAGGCGTCGATTTGCATATCCAGCCGGGCGAAGTCTTCGGCATCATCGGCCGCAGCGGCGCCGGCAAAAGTTCGCTGGTGCGTGTCATCAACCTGCTGAACCGTCCGACCTCGGGCCAGGTGCTGGTGGATGGCCGGGCGCTGACCTCGCTCGACGGTGACGCTTTGCGTGTGGCGCGGCGCGACATCGGCATCATCTTCCAGCACTTCAACCTGCTGTCGTCACGCACGGTGTACGACAACGTGGCCTTGCCGCTGGAGATTGCGGGGCTGTCGCCGCAAGAGATCAAAAAACGTGTCGAGCCCTTGCTGGACCTGGTCGGTCTGACCGCGTTGCGCGATCGTTACCCGGCGCAGATCAGTGGCGGGCAGAAGCAGCGGGTGGGTATTGCCCGCGCACTGGCGAATCGCCCCAAGGTCTTGTTGTCGGACGAAGCGACCTCGGCGCTGGACCCGGAAACCACACGCTCCATCCTGGGCCTGCTCAAGCAGATCAACAAGGAATTCGGCCTGACGATTGTGCTGATCACACACCAGATGCAGGTGATCAAGCAGGTCGCCGACCGCGTGGCGGTGATTGACGCCGGCCGCATTGTCGAAAGCGGCCCGGTGATTGATGTTTTTACCCGCCCCAAACACGAAACCACGCGCAGCCTGATCGCCGAAATCGTGCCGCAGGACTTGCCCGAAAGTGTGCTGGCGCGTATCCGTACCTTGATGAGTGCCGAACACCCCGAACAGGGCCATGAAGGTTGCCTTCTGCGCCTGGCTTTTGCCGGTGATGAGTCGGACCGGCCTTTGTTGTCGGATGTGATTCGCCGTTTTGGCATAGATCTGTCCATCGTGCATGGCCAGATCGACGAAATCCAGGGCAAACCGTTTGGCACGCTGGCGGTGTTTGCGCGTGGTGCGCGCGAGCAACTCAATGCCGCCGTGGCGCATTTGCGCGGTGCCGGTGTCCATGTTGACCAGGTGGGGAGTTAAGCCATGTTCAGTAATTTTTCGCAAGCCCTGTTGGAGCTGTTTGTCAGCTCGCTCTGGGAAACCGTGGTCATGGTCAGCATTTCGGGCCTGGTGGGTGCGCTGATCGGCATTCCGCTGGGTGTGTATTTGCGGCTCAGCGATGACGGCGGCGTCTTGCACAACCCGGTGGCGAACCGCGTGGTGGGCGGCATTGTCAACGCGGTGCGCTCCACACCTTTCATCATCCTGCTGGTGGCCATCATCCCGCTGACGCGGTTTATCACCGGCTCGTCCATCGGGACGGCAGCCGCCGTGGTGCCGCTGACGATTGCGGCGGCACCGTTTGTGGCGCGGCTGGTGGAGGCTTCGCTGCGCGAGGTCGACCATGGCCTGATCGAGGCGGCGCTGGCCATGGGCGCCACCACGCGGCAGATCGTGCTCAAGGTCTTGCTGCCCGAGGCCTTGCCTGGCATCGTGGGCGGCCTGACCATCACCTTTGTGAGCCTGACCGGTTATTCGGCCATGGCCGGCGCGATTGGCGGCGGCGGCCTCGGCGACCTGGGTATTCGTTACGGCTACCAGCGTTTTTTGCCTGAAGTGATGCTGGCCGTGGTGATTGTGCTGATCCTGTTTGTGCAGGCGGTGCAAAGCCTGGGCGACTGGGCGGTGCGGCGGCTGAGCCACAAATGAGCGCGCAGCTTCCGCTAAGCGCTTACCAGCGTTGTTGACGATGCTATATTTTTAATAGCTGCCTGCGCCCGTCCTGTCTGGGCTGGAGCCCTGTTTTTCTTAAGAAACAGGTGCGCAAACGATTTCTCCGATTTTTTTCATTCATTCCCCTGTTATTTCTCAAGAAGGACACATCATGAACAAACGTACGCTTATCCAGTCGGCCCTCGCGCTGGCCCTGGCCACTTCTTTCTCCACCGGCGTGCTGGCGCAGGACAAACCGATCAAAATCGGCGTCACCGCCGGCCCACACGCGCAGATTTTTGAGCAGGTCAAAAAGATCGCCGCCAAGGACGGCCTGAACATCCAGGTCGTCGAATTCAGCGACTACATCCAGCCCAACGCCGCTTTGGCGTCCGGCGACCTCGACGCCAACAGTTACCAGCACAAACCTTTCCTGGACCTGCAGGTGCAAGACCGTGGCTACAAGATTGTCTCGGTGGGTTACACCGTCAACTTCCCGATCGGCCTGTATTCCAAAAAGGTCAAAAGCCTGGCCGAGCTGAAAGAGGGCGCGCGTTTCGGCATCCCCAACGACCCGACCAACGGCGGCCGCGTCTTGCTGGTGCTGCAGGACAAGGGCCTGATCAAGCTCAAGCCCGGTGTCGGCCTGAAAGCCACGCCTCTGGACGTGATCGAGAACCCCAAGAAACTCAAGTTTGTCGAGCTTGAAGCCGCGCAACTGCCGCGTTCGCTGGACGACCTGGACGCCTCGGCCGTCAACACCAACTTTGCACTGTCCGCCGGCCTGAACCCCAAGGACGCGATTGCCCAGGAAGGCGCCAAGTCGCCTTACGTGAACATCCTGGCCGTGCGCGCCGCCGACAAGGACAAGCCATGGGTCGCCAAGTTGCTCAAGGCTTACCAGTCCGAAGAAATCCGCAAGTTCATCCAGACCGAGTTCAAGGGTTCGGTGCAGGCCGGCTTCTAAACAGCAGGTGTATCCAACGGCAACTGCCTGGGCTTGATTTTTAAATAAATCGGGCTATCCCCCTTGTCCACCGGGCGCAAGCAGCTATGAAAAAAATAGTGAGCCGGAAGGGGCAGGGCAGGGCTGTTGCGCATCCTGGGGCCATTCGGCTGGTAAAATGGAGGCTTCCCGCGTTTGATTTTCAGGCGGGAACCCCCAGCTACCGTGCATGACTACCACCCAAACCCCTTCATCCAGCGCGAGCCTGACCGTGACGCACGTGCTGGCCGAGTTGCTTGAGCGGCTGGAGCACAGTGCCGAGCCGGTCGGGCCTGAGCAATACCTCTCCGTGGTGAACCACCTGGTTCATGCCTTTGAGGATGTGGCGCCCGGTCTGGCATTGGGGGCTTTGCTCGATACTCACCCGGCCGCGGCCGAGTTGTACGAAAATATCAACTACCAGTACGCCGGCCTGTGCCGCTCACCGCTGGAAAGTTCACTCAGCGCCGAGCAACAAGCCAGGCAAGCGATAGAACGCGCAATGCGTCCACCCACCAACAAAGGAAACCCCAATGGCCAGAGCTGATGCCAAAACCACTGTCCTTGCCGACGGGCTGCGCTACAAGTCCAAGGTGTCGGGCTCGCCTTTTGTGGCGTCCGCATCTTTCGGCGCGGCCACGATGTCGTGTTTCATGTGCGGCAAACACCGGCCCCGTTCGCAGATGGGCACACGCAAGGTGCTGGGCAAGTCCCACGCCGTGTGTGCGCCTTCCTGCAAGGCGCTGGACGAAGCCAGCAGCAGCTAACCCTGCTCAGCAACAAAGCGGGCGGGCGCGATGACTGATTCCCTTCACATCGTCTGCCCGCACTGCCACACCACCAACCGCGTCAGGCAGGGCGATCTGGCCCAGGCGCCCGACTGCGGCAGTTGCCACCAGGCCTTGTTCACAGGCCGGCCGGCGGCGCTGGGTGAAGCCGCGTTTGAGCGCCACCTCACCCGCAGCCAGATTCCGCTACTCATCGATTTCTGGGCGCCCTGGTGCGGCCCCTGCCTGCAGATGGCGCCGGCCTATGAACAGGCGGCGGCGCAACTGGAGCCCCGCTTTCGTGTGGCCAAGGTCAACACCGAAGAAGCCAGCGCCTTGGGCGCACGATTCAATATTCGCAGCATTCCGACCCTCGCACTTTTTGTGGGTGGCCGTGAAGTGGCGCGCCAGCCCGGTGCCATGGGTGCGGCCGACATCGTGCGCTGGGCACAGTCGCACCTGCCAGCCGACTTGCGCTGAAGCCTGTTGCTGCATTCCGGAGCCCATGCCATGAATGCCCATGCCAAACCCGACCCGGTGCTCCAGCCCGACCTGGCCATCGACCATATCCTGGGGCCGGTATCGGCCGGCGTGACGCTGGTCGAATACGGCGATTTTGAATGCCCGTCCTGCGCCCAGGCGCATTCGGCCATGAAAGTTTTGCGTGCACATTTCGGCCGGCAACTGTGTTTTGTCTACCGCCACTACCCGCAGCGCCGGGTCCACCCCGATGCCGAACTGGCGGCCGAAGCCGCTGAGGCCGCGGCGGCCCAGGGCAAGTTCTGGCCGTTTCACGACCTTTTGTTCGAGAACCAGCAACACCTCAAAGAAAAACACCTGGCCGCGTATGCCGGCCGGCTGGACCTGGACCTGGCCCGCTTCCAGAACGAAATGAACGACCATGTCTACCTGCAGCGTGTGCAGGAGCATCTGCACAGCGGGCAATACCTGGGCCTGCGCAGCACGCCGGCGTTTTACGTCAACGGCCATTTCACCGACGTGTCGTTCGGTCTGCGCCACCTGCATGAGGCGATTGAGCAGGCATTGGCGGCCGCGAATTAGTTGCTATCAATAGCGTAGCTGCTTGCGTCCGTCCTGCCTGGACTGGATGCCTTTTTTGTGCATAAACTCGGCAAAAGCCGCGTCATGACGCAGATGTCCGTTTCCGGCGAGTCTGAACGCGCTGGCTGCCCCAAACTCGGCGCCATGACCTTGTTTTCCACCCCACACATCCAAACCCCGCCCACAGGCGCGGCGTTGCCGTGGCCTTTGCTGCTCGACACCTTGCAAACCCGCGGCAGCGTGGTGCTGCCTCAACTGCTGAGCGCCGCTGAATGCCAGGCCATCGCCGGGCTTTACCCTCAAGCAGAGCATTTCCGTAGCCGGGTGGTGATGGCGCGCCATGGTTTTGGCCAGGGCGAGTACCAATATTTCAGCTACCCCTTGCCCGAGCTGGTGCAGGAACTTCGCAGCAGCTTGTACCCCCGCCTGGTGGGGGTGGCGAATCGCTGGAACGAAGCCATGGGTATAGACGTTCGTTACCCGGCCGAGCACGCCGCTTTTCTGGCGCGTTGCCATGCGGCAGGGCAGACCCGCCCGACACCGCTGCTGCTGCAATACGCAGAAGGCGACTACAACTGCCTGCACCAGGACCTGTACGGCGACCATGTGTTTCCGCTGCAGGTGGCGGTGTTGCTGTCGCGGCCGGGGGAAGATTTCAGCGGCGGCGAGTTTGTGCTGACCGAGCAGCGCCCGCGTATGCAGTCGCGGCCCGAGGTGGTGCCGCTGGCCCAAGGCGATGCGGTGGTTTTTGCCGTGCACCACCGGCCGGTGCAGGGCAGCAAGGGCTTTTACCGCGTCAACATGCGCCATGGCGTGAGCCAGCTACGCTCCGGCCATCGCCACACACTGGGTGTGATTTTTCATGATGCGCAGTAGCATGAGTGGACGCGACTGCACGAACAGGACACCGTTTGACCGCAGACCTTTTTGATGACTTGCCCGTACTCGGGCCCGCGCATGAACTCATCGCGCCGGGCGCCGTCTTGCTGCGCGGTTTTGCCCGGGAGCTTGATGCGGCCCTGCTGCAGGCCCTGGACGATGTCATTGCCCAGGCGCCTTTGCGCCACCTCGTTACCCCCGGCGGCTACACCATGTCGGTGGCCATGAGCAACTGCGGCCCGCTGGGTTGGGTGTCGGATCGCAGCGGTTACCGCTACGACGCGCTGGACCCGCGCTCGGGCCGGCCCTGGCCGGCGATGCCGGCGTGCTGGATGGACCTCGCGGTGCGGGCCGCCGCGCAGGCCGGCTTCGCGCAGTTCCGGCCCGACGCCTGCCTCATCAACCTGTACGAACCCGGCGCGAAACTTTCGCTGCACCAGGACAAGGACGAGAAAGATTTCTCCGCGCCAATTGTGTCCGTGTCGCTGGGCTTGCCCGCGGTGTTTTTGTTTGGCACCTCGCATCGCAGCGATCGCCCGCGGCGCCACTGGCTGAGCCACGGCGACGTGGTGGTCTGGGGTGGGCCGGCGCGGCTGGCTTATCACGGGGTTGCGCCGCTGGCCGACGGCGAACACGCCTTGCTGGGCCGGCGCCGCATCAACCTCACTTTTCGGCAGGCCGGCTGATTTTTAAGTCAAAAAGCCTCCTGGCCTCCGAAGGGTAAGCGCGGCAAGCTATCGAAAGCATAGCGATCGGAGGCCGGTCTGACGCCTGCAAGCCCCTGTCGCTGAGGGTTTCCACGCCCGGCTTTTCATCGTCTAATGGGCGTGTATTCAGCGCCTGATGCGCTGGGTCATGGCACGCTGGAGTTACCTCATGGCTGACGCTTCATTTGACAACGCGCCTCCCGATTTGCCTGCTGAGGGCACAAGCCGGCGCCACCAGATGTTTCCTGTCCTCAGCGAAGACGATATCGCGCGCATGCAGCGTTTTGGCCAGGTGCTGCACTTCGGGCGCGGTGAGCGCCTGTTTGCCGCCGGCGAGCCCAGCCCAGGCATGTTTGTTGTGCTCAAGGGCGAACTGGCCGTCACCCAGCGTGACGGCCTGGGCCATGTGGTGCCGGTGGTCACGCACAGGCGCGGCGAGTTTTCGGCAGAAGTGGGCCAGCTCTCGGCCCGTCCCTCACTGGTGGACGGCCATGCACAGGCCGATGTTGACGCACTCCTGATCGCACCCGAGCAGTTGCGCGCGCTCATCATTGCCGAGGCGGACCTGGGCGAGCGCATTGTGCGCGCGCTGATTTTGCGGCGCGTGGCCCTGATTGAAGCGGGCGCCAGCGGTCCGGTGCTGATAGGCCAGCCGCAGTCGGCGGGCGTGATTCGCCTGCAGGGGTTTTTAAACCGCAACGGCCAGCCGCACCACGTCATGGACATCAGCCGGGACGCAGATGCCGCCGCGCTGCTCGAGCAGTACAGCGCGGGCGCCGCAGACATGCTGGCGGTGTGCCCGAACGGTTCGGTGCTGCTCAACCCGACAGAGGGCGAACTTGCCCGCTGCATAGGCATGGTGGACACGGCCGACCACGACGAGTTGTTTGACGTCATCGTCGTCGGTGCCGGACCGGCCGGCCTGGCGACGGCGGTGTATGCCGCATCGGAAGGTCTGCATGTGCTGGTGCTCGACTGCCGGGCCTATGGCGGCCAGGCCGGCGCCAGTGCGCGCATTGAAAACTACCTGGGTTTTCCCACCGGCATCTCGGGTCAGGCGCTGGCCGGCCGGGCTTTTGTGCAGGCCCAGAAGTTTGGCGCTGAACTGCTGATCCCGGCGCAGGCGAAATCGCTGGATTGCAGCTACAAGGCCAGCGATGGCGAATTGCGCCTGGAACTGACCGACGGCCGGCACCTGCGCGCCAGAACCGCCGTGGTTGCCAGCGGTGCCCGTTATCGCCGGCCGGACGTGCCGCGCCTCGCGGAGTTTGAAGGCCGCGGTGTCTGGTACTGGGCTTCCGCGCTGGAGGCCAAGATGTGCAGCCAGACCGAAGTCGCACTCGTAGGCGGTGGCAACTCGGCCGGCCAGGCCGCGGTGTTTTTGTCGCAACATGCGGCCAAAGTGAACATGCTGGTGCGCGGCCCCAGTCTGGCGGCCAGCATGTCGCGCTACCTGATCGACCGCATTGACGCCGCGTCCAATATCGAACTGCTGCCGCATACGGAGCTGGCTTCGCTGCAAGGCGACCCTGGGACAGGCCTGACGTCCATTGGCTGGCGCAACCGCGAAAAAGGCATCGAGCAGCAAGCCGCGATACGCAATGTCTTCCTCTTTGTGGGGGCAGACCCCGAAACGGAATGGCTCACCAACTGTGGCGTGGCAATTGACGCGCATGGTTTTGTGCTCACGGGCGACAAGGTCGCCAGCCATGATCCGGCCCATACAACCGCGCCGCTGGAGACCAGCATCCCGGGCCTCTTTGCCGTGGGTGATGTGCGCAGCGGCTCGGTCAAACGCGTGGGCGGCGCGATAGGCGAGGGCGCGGCGGCGGTGGCGATGATTCACCAGAACCTGGCGGCGATGAATGGCAACAAGACTGCCGCCTGACCGGCAATGACATTAGACTGTTCCAACCCCGGAGTCCTGACATGCGCATCGAACCCTGCTCCCATGTCCCTGCTGAGATCCATGCACCCCATTCCTTACGGGGTTGTGAAGAATGTCTACGGACGGGCGACAGCTGGGTGCATTTACGGCTGTGCGTGCATTGCGGCCATGTGGGCTGCTGTGACGACTCCAAGAACAAACATGCGACCAAACACCATGCCGCGACCGGGCATGCGGTGATCCAGTCCCTGGAGCCGGGGGAGGGCTGGATGTGGTGTTATGCGCATGAATTGCAGGTGGGCTAGCCCGGGCGCCTCCATTCACCTCTGCTCTAGCCTCACTTCACCTTGATGAATTCCGTGACCGCAACTTCCACCGGATCGGAGCGTGGGCTGCGTTGCCAGTGTTCGTCCGCGGCTTTTTCTATCGCTTCTTTGTTGAAGACCCCTTTGGACAGGTCGGACCAGACGTGGACATAGGTTTGGCACCAGAGTTCTTTGTCCTCTTTGACTTTTTTCTCCGCAAACTCCGGATTGAGTTTTGTGTCCATCCAGACATCCTAGCGGGCTATGGGTCACGCCGTCCATGCCCAGGTGAAATGATGGGCAGAATGTGCCCATGAGCGATTTACGTTGGCGGTACGAAAGCGCGGTGACCACCCTGGGCGAACAAGTCGCCCGCATGCTGGCGTCCGGCATGGCCGAAGAAAGCGTGGCGCTCTGGGCGGTTGCGCAGCGGAATCAGCTCAAGCAGGTCTACCGCGACATGACGCCGCCGGAGGTGCTGGCAACCATAGAGGCGCGGTCCCTGGCGCAATACGGAAACGTCCTTGGGCCGTCGCTGGCGCAGCTCCGGGCGGACGGAAAATCCTGGGCCGCGATTGCCGTCGCGGCCGGGCGCCCGGGGACATTGCCCCAAAGCCGTCCCGCCGAGACGAAGCTCACACCAGGCGCTTGATCGCCTTCTTTTTCCACACCAGCCGGTAATACGCCGTCTGCAAAGTCAGCATCGCAATAAACGTCACCGGGTAGGCAATCCAGATGCCGTTGATGCCTATGCGCTGGCTCATGAACCAGGCCACCGGCACCTCGACCGCCATGATGCAGAAAATCGCGATGCCTGTGGGCACCAGTACCGAGCCGCTGGCGCGCATGACGCCGGACAACACCGAAGCCATGCCGAAGATCACGGTGCTCCACAGCATGATGTGCAGCAAGGTCTGGGCGATTTCGATCACCGGGGCGCTGGTGATGAAAAACCGACCAGGTAACGCGAGAGCAAATAACCCAGCAGCACCAGCGAACCGGTCAGCACCAGGTTCATCATCAGGCCGGTACGGGCGATGGCACCCAACTGGTCGGCGCGGCCGGCGCCTATGGCCTGGGCGCCCAGGATGGAGGCGGTGATGGCGATAGAGATCGCCGGGAACTGCACATAAGCCACCACCTGGTTCACCGCGCCATAGGCGGCCGTGGCATTCGAGCCATAGCTGTTGACCATGGACAGAAGCGCGACTTCGGCCAGCGAAATCACAATCATCTGCACGCCGGTGGGCACGCCGACCTTGAGCACGGTTTTCAGGATGCCCGGGTTGATACGCAGGCTGTGCGCAAAAGCGGCATCGGGTGCCAGCGGACTGCCGATGCGACGCAGGCGAAACCCCAGCCAGGTGGTGGCCAGGATAAAGGACACCACCGTGGCGGCCGCGCCGCTGGCCACACCCAGCATGGGCAGGCCGAACCAGCCGCGTATCAGCGCCGGCGTGAGCAGCAGGCCGATCACGGTGGAAATCGCCAGCGTGTACAGCGGCGTGACCGTGTCGCCCACGCCGCGCAACATGGCGGTCGAAAGCAAAAACACAAACAGCCCCGGCATCGCGATCAGCATGATGCGGGCGTACACCGTGGCGTCTGCCAGGATGTCGGGCGGCGTGCCGAGCAGGTCCATCATGGGCCGGGTGAAGGTGCCGCCAAACACCGCGACCAGCAGCCCGAAGGCCACACCCACCGTGAGTGTGGTGCCGGCCACGGCCTTGACCTTGCCGACATCACCCGCGCCCCAGGCCTGGCCGATCAGCACCGAGGCGCCGGCGCCCAGGCCTATGGTGAAGGCAATGAAGAAAAACATCACCGGGAAAAAACTCGACACCGCCGCCAGCGCGCCGACGCCCAGCATCTGGCCCAGATAGACATTGTTGAGCGTGCCCGAGAGCGACTGCAGGATGTTGCTGAGCAACATGGGCGCGAGAAACGCCAGAAAAATTTTCCAAAGCGGGCCTTTGGGCGTGGGCGGGCGGCGCCGTGCCGCGGCAGCGGGGGCCGCTGGCGCAGTCATTTCGCCGGCCACGGCCCGGTCTGGGGTGGGTTCGGTCATGGCAGGTGGTTTCATGAATTTTTAGCGCAGGATATAAGCTGCCAGAACACTTTGCACTTCATAAATGCTCAGTTTCTTGTTGAAGCGCTTTTGTACAGGCGCAGCCATCCCGGAAATCCAGATTTTCAGTTCGGCATCGAGGTCGAAATGGCCGCCGGTCTCCACGCTGAAATGCGTGATGCTTTTGTAGGGAATCGAGTGGTATTCCACCTTGCTGCCCGTCATGCCTTGTTTGTCGACGAGAACAAGACGCTTGTTGGTGAACACAAAGTAGTCACGGATCAATTGGTAAGCATGTTCGACTTGCTCGCCCGTGGAGAGTATCTGACTGAATTCTTGCTGAATCTTGCCGGCATCGATCTTTGACGCATTCCCCAATATTCCGTCCAGCAAGCCCATGAAAAATCCTTGGTGACAATCGTTGTTGAGATCTTGATGCCAGGCGCGTGGCCTGGACCAAGTCATTCTAGGCTGTGAGTTTGAACAGGGTTCTAACGTTGGTTCAATCCGCAAGCTCCCACTGCGGGTTCCACGCCACTTCCCACACATGCTGGTCCGGGTCCTGGAAGTAGCCGGCATAACCGCCCCAGAAGGTGTCCTGCGCCGGTTTCACGATAGTCGCGCCGGCCGTGGCGGCTTGCGCCATCACAGCATCAACCTCGGCTTTGGACCCAACGTTGTGCCCCAGGCTGAATTCGGTCGGATTCGCTTGACCAGCGGGCAGACCGGTATCGTGCGCCAGGCTTTGGCGCGGCCAGAGCGCCAGCTTCAGCCCGGCCTGCAGCTCAAAAAAGGCGACGGCGCCATGTTCAAACTCTGTGCCGATGATGCCCTCGGTCTTCAGGCCCAGGCCGTCGCGATAAAACATCAGTGCGCGTTCCAGGTCGTCCACGCCCAGGGTGATGAGGCTGATGCGGGGTTTCATGTGGGTTTCTCCTCAGGGTTTGTTTTGCCTTTTTCAATCAGCCCCGCCAGCAGGCTGAGCTGCTCCTTCTGAATGGCCAGCAGTTCACCCCATTGGCCTTCCCGCAACAAGTCCAGCTTTTCGTGCAGCAGCATGATTTCAAGCTCGGCCTTCAGGTTGACTTCGTAGTCATGTTCTGCACTGAGCCGGTCTTTTTCGGCTTGCCGGTTCTGCGACATCAGGATGATGGGCGCCTGAATCGCGGCCAGCATGGAGAGCACCAGGTTGAGCAGGATGTAGGGGTAGGGGTCAAAACTCGTGTTGTACCTGGCCAGAATCAGCGAGTTCAGGCCTACCCAGGCGACCAGGACCACCGCGAAGATCATGATGAATGTCCAGGAACCGCCAAAACCCGCCACCAGATCGGCGGCGCGTTGGCCGGTGGTGGTCCTGGCATCAAACTCCGTGACCGTGTTTCTGGCGATGTGTTTGCGTCCGGCGATGTGGCGCGCCACTTTTTGAGTGCGTTCGTCCAGGGCTTCGTACGGCATGCCCAGCTGCTTGGCTGCAATCTCTTCAGGTTTTTTCATGGTGGCTTGACGTGAGTTCGGGTGGTCAGCGGGGCCCGGCGTAGCGTAAAACCGCTGTGCGGGGGCATGCCTGCATTCTGAACCTCCGTCGCTCGTCGTTGCGGCCCCTTGCATGGCCAGCACGATTCCCGGCCACTCCGCATAATGGGCGGGCCACTTCATTTTCAAATCCCGTCCACCCTCTTTTCCAGGAGAAGCTCATGGCTCAATACAAAATTGCCGTTGTTGTCGGCAGTCTGCGCAAGGATTCGTTTAACAAAAAGCTGGCGCTGGCGCTGGCCAAACTGGCACCGTCCGACTTCTTGTTCGAGCAGGTGCGGATTGACGACTTGCCGCTGTACAACCAGGACGACGATGGCCATCCGGCCGAACAGGTGAAACGCCTGAAGTCGCACATCCTGGAGTCACAGGGTTTGTTGTTTGTCACGCCGGAGTACAACCGCTCGATGCCGGGTGTGCTGAAAAATGCGATTGACCATGCCTCGCGCCCTTATGGGCAAAGCGCCTGGGCCGGCAAACCCGCAGGGGTGATCGGAATCTCCGTCGGCGCCATTGGCACGGCATTGGCCCAGCAGCACCTGCGCAACGTTCTGGCTTACCTCGACGTGCCGGTACTGGGCCAGCCCGAGGCTTTTGTCCAGGCCAAAGAGGGGGTTTTCAATGCGGACGGCAGCGCTGGAGATGGCATCAAAAAGTTTTTGCAGGGCTGGATGGATGCTTACGTGGCCTTTGTCAAAAAACCGCGTTAAAAAGACAGTCCGAAAAAAAAAGCCCGCAGCTGCGGGCTTTTTTGATTGCAGCGCCTGATCAGCGCCACATCAGCTTCGTGGGCTCAGGCGGCCAGGGCAGCTTGTTCCTGGTTGGCCGCCGTCTGGACTTGCGCCTTGATCTCAAGGGCCGCGGCCGTCACCGCCGCCGCCTTGGCGGTATCACCCATGGCCAGGCCTTCGGCGCGCACGATACGCACATCGGTCATGCCCATAAAACCAAAGACGGTTTTCAGGAAACTTTCCTGGTGTTCCATCGCATTGCCGGCATCGCTGGTGGAATAAGCGCCGCCGCGGGTGGACGCCACGATCACGGTTTTGCCGGTGGCCAGGCCAACCGGGCCTGTTTCGGTGTACTTGAAGGTACGGCCGGCTTGGGCCACACGGTCAATCCAGGCCTTGAGCTGGGTCGGGATGGTGAAGTTGTACATCGGTGCGCCCACGACGATCACGTCGGCGGCCAGGAGCTGTGACACCAGGGCTTCGGACACGGCGTTTTCGCGCTTTTGCACATCGCTCAGTTCAGCACTTGCGGGCGCCCGAAAACCCAGGGACTCGGCCGAGAGGTGGCTGGGCGTGTCCACGGCCAGGTCCAGGTAGCTGACTTCGGTGGCCGGATTGGCCGCGCGCCAGGAGGCAACGATCTGGGCCGTGAGTTGGCGCGAAACCGAGTTGCCGCCAAGAATGCTGGAGTCGATGTGAAGAAGCTTGCTCATGATGAATTCCTTTGAAGATGTGAATCGGGTGGTGGCCGTGTTCACCGTGAATCGCAGCCATGGATAGATTGTGCTGTTGAGTCGATTGATTGATAAGTCGGCAAAATTGCGATTAATTGTTCTATTGGTGGGACAATTGGAGCCATCAAACCTTTGAGGAACGCCCACATGCAGGATTTGAACGACATGGTGTATTTCGCCGAGGTAGCGGAGCGGGGCGGTTTTGCGGCGGCGGGGCGGGCGCTGGGTTTACCCAAATCGCGCTTGTCGCGGCGTGTGGCCGAACTGGAGGCGCAACTGGGCGTGCGGCTGCTGCAGCGCACCACGCGCAAACTGTCGCTGACCGAGGCCGGCGCGCTTTACCTGCGCCACTGCGTGGCCATGCGCGAAGAGGCACTGGCCGCCGGCGAAGCGGTGGCGCAGATGCAGATGGAGCCGCGCGGCACCTTGCGTGTGACCTGCCCGGTGACTCTGGCGCAGGGCACGCTGGGTTATCTGATTCCGCGCTACCTGGCCAAACACCCGCAGGTGAAGCTGGACATGCGCGTGACGAACCGCGTGGTGGACCTGGTGGAGGAGGGCATCGATGTCGCGCTGCGGGTACGGCCCACCCTGGATGACAGCGGCAGCCTGGTGATCAAAAACCTGGGCGCCACGGGCGGCCAGTTGCTGGCCAGCCCGGCGCAACTGCAGCGCCAGGGTACGCCCAAGGGGCCGCAAGACCTGGCCAGGCTTGACACCATCGCCATGTCGGCCAGCGACGGGCGCAGCAGCTGGACGCTGATAGGCCCCGAGGGCCAGGAGTTTGTGCTCCAGCACCAGCCGCGTTTTGTGGCCGACGATTTGTTGACCCTGAAGCTGGCGGTGATGGCCGGCAGCGGCATCAGTTTTCTGCCGGACACCATCAGCCAGGCCGAGTTGCAAGCCCAGTTGCTGGTGCCGGTCTTGCCGGGCTGGGCGCCCCCGCCGGGCGTGGTGCATGCGGTGTTTCCCTCACGCCGCGGCCAGGTGCCGTCGGTGCGCAGCTTTCTGGATTTCCTGGGGGAACACATGCAGGGCGACCGGCTGGTTTAACGGCGCCCCTGAGCCGCTCTTGTTTTGATAGCTGCTTGCGCCCGTAGTAATTGGGCTGGAGGCATATTTGATGTTCAATCGTAGCGTTGGTCAGACGCCAGCCGATTTTTCGCTGTGTATTGTCATCATCCGCCGCGGGTCAGGAGGTTCACTCCAGCCCGGCCTTCCGTAAGGCCAAGGCCCGCTTGAACAGGCCACGACAGGCAAATCTTGTATCAACGCCGCGGGCGGGCGCGGCAAATGCCGCAAGCCATGCCGCACACAGGGCCGCGCAGTGGTGAACGCAAGTGGCTGGTCGTTTGGGGCCGGTTGTGTGACGGGGACAGCAGCCGGGTTTGTTGCGTAACAGGCGAGCCGGGCAAGCCTTGTGGTGCAAGCCGGCGGCCGTGTTTTGTAAGCCTCGGTGCCGGGTTTGTAAATCTTTATATTCATTTATGGAGATAAATTAAGAGCGATATATTCTTTTGAGTTTTAGCCTTTGCTCTCCACAATGATTGTCATGGTGTTTTTTGTAGCACCCGCAACCCATCAGGAGCACTTTATGGCGACTCTCAGACTTGGCGACACCGCCCCCGATTTCACGCAGGAATCCACCGCCGGCACCATCTCTTTTCACGAATGGGCGGGTGATTCATGGGTGGTGTTGTTTTCGCATCCGGCTGATTTCACCCCGGTGTGCACCACGGAACTCGGCAAAACTGCGGCCCTGAGCGGTGAATTTGCCAAACGCGGCGTCAAACCTATCGCCGTCAGCGTGGACCCGCTGGACTCGCACCAGCAATGGGTGAGCGACATCAACGACACGCAAAACACCACGGTGAACTTCCCCATCCTGGCCGATGCCGACAAAACCGTGGCCAACCTCTACGACATGATTCACCCGAAGGCGCTGACCAACGCCACCGTGCGCAGCGTGTTCATCATCGACCCGAAAAAGGTCATACGCACCACCTTTACCTATCCCGCCAGCACCGGCCGCAATTTCGACGAAATCCTGCGTGTGATCGACTCGCTGCAACTGACCGACGGCCACAAGGTGGCGACACCGGTCAACTGGAAAGACGGCGACGACGTGGTCATCCTGCCCAGCATCCAGGATCCGGCCGAATTGGCCCAGCGTTTCCCCAAAGGCTTTAATGCCGTGCGGCCGTATCTGCGCATCACGCCGCAGCCTAACAAGTAACCACTCAAAGAAGTAACCACTCCAAGATCGGCCTCGCAGCGTGCGTTTCATCATTGTTCCCGGCTGGCGCGACTCCGGCCCCGGCCACTGGCAAAGCCTGTGGGCCGACCGCCTGGACGATGCCGTGCGGGTACAGCAGGACGACTGGATCACGCCTTCGCGTCCGGCCTGGGTGGCTTCGCTGGCCCGCACCATCCTGCTGCAACAGGAGCCGGTGGTCATCGTGGCGCACAGCCTGGGCTGTATTGCCACGGCGCATCTGCCGGCCGAGGTGGCGGCCCGTATCCACGGGGCTTTGCTTGTGGCGCCGGCCGATCCGGAGCGGCGCGCCATCCTGAGCGACTTTGCGCCCGTGCCGTATCAGAAGTTGCCTTACCGCAGCGTGCTGGTGGCCAGCAGCAACGACCCGTATTGCCCGGTGCGCCTGGCCGGGGCTTATGCCCGGGCCTGGGGCAGTGAATTTGTCCGCATCCAGGATGGCGGCCACATCAACATCGAATCGGGCCACGGCGAATGGCCGCTGGGTGCGGCCCTGCTGCAATCGCTGGCCGGTGATGCGCCCGTGGCCTCGCGCCTGCATCAATCGCTTTCTTCCTCTTCTTCTTTTCCTTCTTCCTCTGCTTCTCTGGAAACTGTATGACCTCCAAAATCAAACTCGCTCTTGCATCCATCGCGCTGGCCACAGGCGGCCTGGCGTCTGCCCAGACCCTGCTCAACGGCTCTTATGACGTGGCGCGCGAGTTCTACAAGGACTACAACGCGGCCTTTATTTCCAACTACAAAAAGACCACCGGCAAAGATGTCAAGGTGGACCAGTCCCACGCCGGCTCCAGCGCCGTGGCGCGCGCCGTGGCCGACGGCCTGGACGCCGACGTGGTGACCATGAATACCACGACCGACATCGAGTTCCTGGCCGACAAGGGACTGGTGGCCAAAGACTGGGCCAAACGGTTTCCGAATGACGCCTCGCCCACCACCTCGACCATGTTGTTCCTGGTGCGCAACGGCAACCCCAAAAACATCAAGGACTGGAACGACCTGATCAAGCCCGGCGTGCAGGTGATTGTGGTCAACCCCAAAACCGGCGGCAACGGCCGTTACGCCTACCTGGGCGCCTGGGGCTCGGTGCGCAAAAACGGCGGCACCGATGCGCAGGCCGCCGAGTTTGTCAGCAAGCTCTACAAAAACGTGCCGGTGCTGGCCAAGGGCGGGCGTGACGCCACCGCCACCTTCCTGCAGCGCAACATTGGCGACGTGTTGATCACCTTTGAGTCCGAAGTCTTGTCCATCAATCGCGAGTTTGGCGAAGGCAAGGTTGACGCGATTTACCCGTCCGTCAGCATCGTGGCGGAAAACCCGGTGGCCGTGGTCGAACGCACCGTGGCCAAAAAAGGCACGGGCGAACTCGCCAAGGCTTACCTGAACTACCTGTACTCGGATGAAGGCCAGGAGATCGCCGCCAAACATGCGCTGCGCCCACGTTCGCAAGCCATCCTGAAAAAATATTCCAACATCTTCAAGCCATTGCAGCTGTTCACGGTGAAGGACTATTTCGGCTCCTTGAGCGAAGCGCAAAAAGTCCACTTCAACGACGGTGGCCTGTTCGACAAGATCTACACCGTCAAGTAATTACATGACTGCCGCGACCCTTTCCGCGGCGCCGCCCCCGGCGCTGCCGGCCCGGCGTGCCGCCAAAAAAGTCCTGCCGGGTTTCGGTTTGACCTTGGGCTACACGCTGTTTTATCTCAGCATCATTGTGCTGATTCCGCTGTCGGCGCTGTTGTTCAAGACGTTCTCGTTAAGCTGGGAGCAGTTCATCGCGGCGGTGACGTCGCCGCGTGTCATGGCCTCTTACCGCCTGACCTTTGGCGCTTCGCTGATTGCGGCGCTGGTCAATTTGGTGTTTGGTTTGCTGGTCGCCTGGGTGCTGGTGCGCTACAAATTTCCCGGCAAAAAAATTGTCGATGCGCTGGTCGATTTGCCTTTTGCCCTGCCCACCGCCGTGGCCGGCATTTCGCTGACCGCCATCCTGGCCGGCAATGGCTGGATAGGCCAATACCTGGAGCCGCTGGGCATCAAACTGGCCTTCACGCCGGCCGGTGTGGTGATTGCGCTGATTTTTATCGGCCTGCCGTTTGTGGTGCGCACTGTGCAGCCGGTGCTGGAAGACGCCGAAAAAGAGCTTGAAGAAGCCGCCACCTCGCTGGGCGCAACACGCCTGCAGATTTTCACCAAGGTGATTCTTCCGCACATCGCGCCGGCGCTGCTGACGGGCTTTGCCATGGCTTTTGCACGTGCCATTGGCGAGTACGGCTCGGTGATTTTTATCGCCGGCAACATGCCCATGATTTCCGAAATCACGCCGCTGATCATCATCGGCAAGCTCGAACAATACGACTACGCCGGCGCCACGGCCGTGGCGGTGGTGATGCTGGTGATTTCTTTTGTGCTGCTGCTGGTCATCAATGCGCTGCAAGCCTGGCAGCGGCGCAACACAGGGGCGCCCGCATGAGTGCCACTGCCCGTACCAACACTGCCGGCGCCAGGGCCGGGACCACCGAAGCACCTTGGGTTCGCTACACCTTGATCGGTATCGCGCTGGTCTTCCTGTTTCTTTTCCTGGTGCTGCCGCTGGCCGCCGTCTTCACCGAAGCCTTGCGCAAGGGCTTCGGCGCCTACCTGGCCGCACTGAAAGAACCCGACGCCTGGTCGGCCATCAAACTGACCCTGATCGCTGCCGCGATTGCCGTGCCGCTGAATCTGGTGTTTGGTGTGTCCGCCGCCTGGGCGATTGCCAAGTACGAGTTTCGCGGCAAGTCCTTTTTGACGACCCTGGTGGACCTGCCGTTTTCGGTGTCGCCTGTGGTCGCCGGCCTGATGTATGTGCTGCTTTTCGGCGCCCAGGGCTGGTTCGGCCCCTGGTTGCAGGCACATGACATCAAGATCATTTTTGCGGTGCCAGGCATTGTGCTAGCCACGGTGTTTGTGACTTTTCCCTTCATCGCCCGCGAGCTGATCCCGCTGATGCAGGCCCAGGGCAGCGACGAAGAGCAGGCCGCCATCGTGCTGGGCGCCACCGGCTGGCAGACCTTCTGGCATGTGACCCTGCCCAACATCAAGTGGGGCCTGGTCTACGGCGTGATATTGACCAACGCTCGCGCCATGGGCGAGTTTGGCGCGGTGTCCGTGGTGTCCGGCCACATCCGTGGGCAGACCAACACCTTGCCCTTGCACGTGGAAATTTTGTACAACGAATACCAGTCGGTGGCCGCCTTTGCCGTGGCCTCGTTGCTGGCACTGCTGGCGCTGGTCACGCTGCTGATCAAGTCGGTGGCCGAGTGGCGCGCCGAGCAGGAGCAAAAAGCCGCGGCCGACTTGCCGCCGGAGCGGCCTCCCACCCCCGCCGCACCGCTTGGTGCGTTGTGATTGAGCAGAAACGAGATTCCCATGAGTATTGAAATTCGCAACGTCAGCAAACATTTCGGCAACTTCCAGGCGCTGGGTGACGTCAGCCTGGACATCGCGTCGGGCGAACTGGTCGCCTTGCTCGGCCCCTCGGGTTGCGGCAAAACCACCTTGCTGCGCATCATTGCGGGGCTGGAAACCGCCGACCAGGGCAGCATCTTTTTCAGCGGCGAAGACACCACCGACGTGCATGTGCGCGAGCGGCAGGTCGGTTTTGTGTTCCAGCATTACGCCTTGTTCCGCCACATGACGGTGTTTGAAAACGTCGCCTTTGGCCTGCGTGTCAAGCCGCGCGGTATGCGCCCCAGCGACGCCGACATCAAGAAAAAAGTGCACGAGCTGCTGAGCCTGGTGCAGCTCGACTGGCTGGCCGATCGTTTTCCGTCACAACTCTCCGGCGGCCAGCGCCAGCGGATTGCACTGGCTAGGGCCCTGGCGGTCGAGCCCAAGGTCCTGCTGCTGGACGAACCGTTTGGCGCCCTCGACGCCAAGGTGCGCAAAGAGCTGCGCCGCTGGTTGCGCCGCCTGCACGACGACCTGCATGTCACCAGTATTTTTGTCACGCACGACCAGGAAGAAGCCCTGGAAGTGGCCGACCGCGTGGTGCTGATGAACCAGGGCCAGGTCGAACAAATCGGCTCGCCGCAACAGGTCTGGGACCACCCGGCCAGTCCCTTTGTCTATGGTTTTTTGGGTGATGTGAACCTGTTTCACGGCCGCGCCCACGAAGGCCAGATCCAGCTCGAAGGTATGCGCCTGGACTCGCCCGAACACAGCGGCGCCCAAAACGCCAAGGCTTTTGCCTATGTGCGCCCGCACGACTTCGATGTGCAGCGTTATACGCCGGGCGCCGAAGGCATTGCCGCGCAACTCAGCCGCGCGATTGTGATCGGCCCGATTGCCCGGCTGGAACTGCTGCCGTCCGAAGAAAGCCAGCAAGCCGACCCGCTGATCGAAGCGCAGATTCCCTCCCAGCAATACCGCGACATGGGTTTGCGCGAGGGCGACCTGCTGGTGCTGACACCGCGCAAGGCGCGGGTGTTTGTGGAGGAGGGGGCGGGGATTTGAGGTTTTTTAAGACGATTGCACTGCGCTGATCTGGACTGTGGCTATCCTCCTTGAATTACGACGATGACCGGGTTTGGGTCTAACGTTTGAGCTAGGCCTCAATTCCCGTAGACACGATGTGCGACATCGTTGCCTTGCAGCGCAGCTTTTGCTTCGGCCGACTCGAGTCCAGCGGGCGAAAACTTGATAGTGATGAGACGCCTGTCGTTTGTCGTAACGCTGAGTCCTGCAGGGCTCGGAGTGGACTCATTGGCCGCTTTAGGCGAAAGGACCACATTGACGACCGTAGAGTAGGTTCCGTTGCGATCTGGGAGTTGAGAACTGAGCTTCTCCAAATAGGTAAGAAGGTACTTCCGGACATCTATGTGAGCCAGAGCTTGCGGCTGGAGCGCAGCCCGAAGATCCAATCGCGCCGAGTGCGCAGGCAGCGACCGAAACTCTAGCATTGGGTTTGACAGAAACTGTGTCAGTCCGACTATGCCAATGATCTCCAGGGCTACAGCGTCGATTGCCTTCTTTCCCGTGTTCTGCACCGTGACGATCGTCTTCAGTTCCTCCTTGAGGATGGTTGGGTCGGTGAAGTCAAAGGTGAAGCGGGACTGGTCAGAGAACGCAAACTCCAGCACGGCAGGTTCCCGAACTAGACCCAGAGAAATTTCGTTCGCTTGGCGCGCGGTCTTCAATGCCTCGGTTGCGATCTGGTTCGTCGTCTTCGTGCCTGCGAATGCGACATAGAGCGCAATTGCGCTAACAACTAAGCTAACTACTGCCGTTAGGGCAGAAACGATCTCCCACTTCAAGGTATCTTCTTCCATCGTTTGCTGAACGATCCGACGGTTATGTTGAGGCCTAACGCCCACGGTAAGCGATGCTGGAGGCCGCAGGCCTGCGCAGCATACTGGCATCCGCTTGACCACCCAGTTAGGCTGGAGGGCGTAGAGGAACGCTGGTTGCGCGACGTTGTTCTAGAGATGATGGCTACCTCTTGCATCAATGATTATTGAAGTTGTTGACTTGGATGTTTTGCGCGTAGTTGTTGATGACGATAGTCACGCGCTCCGGCTCAACATCGGTGCCATTCACGATTACCTTTTCAGGTGGTTTTTCTTTGAACCTATCGTAAAGCCATGCCGCTACTAAATTTACGTCAATGGTGACTGATGCTTCAACAATGAAGCTGAGTACTTTTTCTACCGGTGGAATCCATTCTGCGGAGTCACATGTGAATGCTCGTCTCATTAGGCGCAGACCTTCAATGTTTTGAGCTTGAAGATCTCGCAGGAGGGCCGTGTCAGATGTTTCAATTTCTATGCGCAGAACGGAAGAGGACATGATGTTGTTCCCAAGTTTCGAGTCGGATTAGAGGCCTAACGTGAGATAGACCGCAAACCTGCGAAACAATGTGGCTGAGTTCGCATGCCTGTATCCCCTTTGTTTTTGTAACTGCTTGGTTTATATCAGTATCTTCCAGGCTGGCAACGGGCACTCGCCACAACAAGCCCACATATGCCGCAAAGGCGCCAGGGCCTCAAGCGAGCCGCCTATAGTCAAGATAGCGCTTCTGATTTTTCCTAGCTCGGGAACTTATCCCCGCCCAAACTCACGAACCAGCGGACAATTCGTACATCGATCAAAAAGGAACGTGATGTTTTTAAAGTATTTCGAAGCGGCACCGCGCCGTGTGCTGGCGCTGGTGGCTGTGGCCTGTGTGGCCATGCTGGCTTTTGGTTTGTATTTGCAGCATGTGGTGGGCCTGGAGCCTTGCCCCATGTGTATCGTGCAGCGTTATGCCTTGATCGTGGTGGCCGTGGTTTCTGGCCTGACGGCTTTCGCCTATAAAAAGGGCTTGCTCATCACAGGTTCTTTCGTGACGCTGCTGGTGGCTGGTTTTGGTGCTTTTGTCGCCGCGCGCCAGAGTTTTCTGCAGTGGTACCCGCCTGAAATCTCCTCTTGTGGCCGTGACTTCTACGGCATGATCGAAACCTTTCCGCTCAAACGCGCGATTCCCATGATCTTCAAGGGCAGCGGCGACTGCACGAAGATCGACTGGACTTTCCTGGGGGGCTCGATTGCCAACTGGTCTTTTGTCTGTTTTGTGGCGATCGGGCTGGTCATGCTGACGCTGATGCTGCAGCAGGCGCGCAAGCGCTAAAGCGGACCGCTTCAGCGATACTGCCGGGCGAACCGGCTTATGGGCCATCGCCCGTGCCATGCCGGGCATAAAAACCAATAACACCGCATGACCTACCTGCTTGTCCTCACCGTTGGCCTGATCGCGGGCACCATCAGCGGCATTGTTGGTTTCGGCTCCAGCATCATGTTGATGCCGGTGCTGGTGATTGCCTTTGGCCCGCGCGAGGCGGTGCCCATCATGGCGATTGCGGCCATCATGGCCAATGTCTCGCGGGTGGCGGTCTGGTGGCGCGAGGTGGACTGGCGCGTGGTGGGCGCTTATGCGTTGACCGGTATTCCCGCCGCCGCCCTGGGCGCCCGCACCTTGCTGGTGTTGCCGCCGCGTATCGTGGAGGCGGTGCTGGCGGTGTTTTTTATCGCCATGATTCCGCTGCGCCGCTGGCTGGCCGCGCGCAACTTCAGGCTCAAGCTCTGGCACTTTGCGGTGGTGGGCGCAGTGATTGGTTTTTTGACCGGCATCGTGGTGTCCACCGGGCCGGTCAATGCACCGTTTTTCCTGGCGTATGGGCTGGTGAAGGGTGCTTTTCTGGCGACGGAGGCGATGGCCTCGCTGGTCGTATATGTCAGCAAAAGCCTGGTTTTTCGCAGTTACGGCGCCTTGCCGCTGGCGGCGATTGCCCAGGGCCTGATCATCGGTTGTTCGCTGACAGCGGGCTCTTTTATCGCCAAACGTTTTGTGCTCAGCCTGGACCCTGAAAAATTCCGCCTGCTGATGGATGTCTTGCTGCTGGCCTCGGGCCTGAGCATGCTCTGGACGGCCTTGCGGTAAGACCGGCCTGCGCCGCTGACAGGGGTATTCGCCCCCGGCTTGAATCTGGTCATATACTGTATAAAAATACAGTTATCTGATTCAAGCTGCACCCCATGTTTTCCCCGACTTTTGCCCGCCGCGCCTTGCCGGACTTTGTCCACACCCAGGTGTGGCGCGCCGGCGAGCTGGGCAGCGCCAGCCTGCAGGTACTCCTCACGGGTTATGCCGCGCTGAACATCGTTTTGCCCGGCGGCGGCTGGCCGCAAGGCGCGCTGGTCGAAGTGCTTCAGCCGCAGGCGGGCCAACATGAATGGGGTTTGATCGCGCCGGCCCTGGCCGCCCTCCAGGCGCAGGCGCCGGCGAAATGGCTGGTGCTGGTGGGTGCGCCTTACCTGCCTTTTGGCCCGGCGCTGGGCGCGCGCGAGCTCAATATGCAGCGCCTGTTGGGGGTGCAGGGCAGGGATGCACCGACCCTGCTCTGGGCCACACGCGAGGCTTTGCAATGCGCTGACGTGGCCGCCGTGCTGGCCTGGTTGCCGGATGCACGCAGCGCCCATTTGCGCCGGCTGCAGATTGCGGCACATACACATCACAAGCTGCTGTTTGCTTTCCGCACGCCGCAGGCACAGCACGAGTCTTCACCCGCGCCGCTGCGCCTGCTGCTGGAAGGCACAGTCAACGAGACCGGCAATCTGCGGGTCCATGTGCTCAAACGCCGTGGCCCGCCGCTGGCCGCGCCGGTATTGCTGGACACGCGGCCGGCCCGGCTATCGGCGCTGCTGGCCGCCAGCCGCGAGCGCACGCGCCGCCAGCGCGAAGAGTTGGCGCCCGTGTGGCTGCCGTCGTTTTCTTCAACCTCATTGCAAAGTCCCGCCCATGCGCCGCTGGATCGCATTGCACACCTCGATCACCATTGAGCCTGCGCAAGTGACTCAGCCGGTGTGGGACGCCGCCGCCGTGCAGCAGGCGGTGGCCAGCATCGCGCTGGGCTGGACACCGCGTGTGGCACTGGTCGACGAAGCCGTGCTGCTGGACGTGACCGGCAGCCTGCGCCTGTTTGGCGGCCTGGCGCGGCTGGGTCAGTTGCTGGAACAGCGTTTGCTCGATTTTTTTGAGTCAAATCAGGCTCTGGCTCTTGTACATCGTGCGCAAGGTGCTACTTCTTTGATAGCTTTGGGGCGGCTGCGCCAGAACATCAGCCAGGCCACCCCAAGCCGGCGACGTGTGGCCGACCTGCCCATGCACACACTCACGGCAGCACGTCCGCACCTGGGCGTGCTCGAACGTATTGGCTGCCGCACCTGGGACGACTTGTTGCGCCTGCCGCGCGACGGCGTGGCCAGGCGCTTTGGCGCCGAGCTGCTAGCCGCGCTGGACCGCGCCCGCGGCAGTGTGCCCGACGACTATGCCTGGCAGGTCTTGCCCGAACAGTTTGAAGACAAGCTCGAACTGAATGCCCTCGTCAGCCATGGGCCGGCGCTGATGGCGGGTGTCGAGCGCCTGCTCGTCAAGCTGCAGGCCTGGCTGCTGGGCCGGCAAAGTGGTCTCAGTGCGCTCAGGCTGACCTGGCACCTGGACAAGCGCCGCAACGTGGCGCCCACAGTCGCGCTGGAGATTCGCACCGCCCAACCGGCGCAGGACTTGCGCCATGTGGCACGCCTGATCGCCGAACACCTGGCACAGCAAAAGCTGCCGGCGCCTGTGCATTCCCTGAGTTTGCAGTCGCTGGTGACCGAGCGCCTGGCCGATGCGGCGGCCGCCACCGGCAGCCTGCTGGCGCAGGAGCGCAAGCAGGGCGATAGCGCGGTCGAACTGATCGAGCGGCTGAGCGCGCGCCTGGGCGAGGCGCAGGTCTTGACCTGGCAAGCCGCCGCCGATCACCGGCCCGAGCAGATGCAGCGCTGGGTGCCGGCCCAAGGCGCTATTATTTCCATAGCTGCTTGCGCCCGTCCCATCAGGGCTGGAGGCCCGAAAGACTTAAGAAAAGCGGAAACCCCCAAAACCGAGGCCTTGTACCCAAGCTGGCTCTTGCCCGAACCACTTCGGCTGCAGACGCTGCGCGACAGCCCGGTGTACCAAGGCCCGCTGGTGCGCCTGGCCGGGCCGCAGCGGTTGGAAGCCAGCGGCTGGCTGATGACCGGTGATGTGGAAGGCGCCCGTGGCAAGCCGCCGGCCATGCGCGACTACTTCATCTACCGCAGCCAGCAGGGCAGCCTGTTGTGGATTTACCGCGAACGCCTGGCCATGGGCGCGCCCGAGGCGGCGCAGCGGCGTGCCTGGTACCTGCACGGTTTTTTTGCCTGAGCATCATGCGGACTGGACCACTTCCCGATTACGCCGAGTTGCACGCGCTCAGCAATTTCAGCTTTCAGCGCGGTGCCTCCCATGCTCAGGAACTGGCCGAGCGGGCTTTCAGTCTGGGCTACCAGGCGCTGGCCATCACCGATGAATGTTCGGTCGCCGGCGTGGTGCGGGCGCATGTCGCGGCCAAAGCGTTGGGCCTGAAGCTGCTGCCGGGGGCTGAATTTTTAGTGCAAGCCGAGCTTGCTTTCCGCATCGTCGTGTTGCCGCACAACGCATCCGGCTGGGGCAATCTGTGCGAGTTCATCACCGCCGCCAGGCAGGCCGGCGACGGTCTTGCAAAAGGCAGCTACCGGGTCGCCCTGGGCGAGAGTGACTTTGCGCTGCTGGCCGACTGCGAGGTCTTGCTTGTGCCCTTGCCGGATGCTATTAATACAGAAGCGCTTTGCGCTCATGCCGTCTGGGCTACAGGCCTTTTTGGCTTGAATGCCTGGCTGGCCGTGGAGCTGCTGCAAGGCCTGGACGACGCGTTGCGCCTGCAGCAACTGCAAGACGTCGCCGGCCGCACCGGCCTACGCCTGGTGGCAGCGGGCAACGTGCTGATGCATGTGCGCTCACGCAAGCCGCTGCACGATGTGATGACCGCCATAGGGCTGGGCAAAACCGTGCACGAATGCGGCTTTGCCTTGCAGGCCAATGCCGAGGCGCACCTGCGCCCGCGCATGCGACTGGCCGAGATTTACCCGGCGGCGCTGCTGCGCGCCACGCTGGTGGTGGCGGCGCGCTGCCGCTTCAGTCTGGACGAGATTCGCGAGCTCTACCGTTATCCGCGCGAAGACATGGTGCCGGCGGCTGAAACGCCGGCGCGCTGGCTGCGGCGGCTGACCTGGCAGGGCGCTCACGGGCGTTATCCGCAGCACCTTCCCCGAAAAATCAGGAAGCAACTGGGCAAGGAGCTGGATTTGATCTCGGAGTTGGGCTACGAGATGTACTTCATCACCGTGCATGACATCGTGCGTTTTGCCCGGGGGCAGCAGATTCTTTGCCAGGGCCGTGGCTCGGCGGCCAATTCCGCCGTGTGTTTTTGCCTGGGCGTCACCGCCGTCAATCCGGTGGAAAGCGACTTGCTGTTTGAGCGTTTCATCAGCCGCGAGCGCCGCGAGCCGCCAGATATCGACGTGGACTTCGAGCATGAGCGGCGTGAGGAGGTGATCCAGTACATCTACCAAAAATACGGCCACGACCGCGCGGCCCTGGCCGCCACCGTGATCCGCTACCAGCCGCGCAGCGCGATTCGCGATGTCGGCAAAGCGCTGGGCGTGGCGCCCGATTTGATAGAACGTTTCGCCAAAGAACATGTCTGGTTTGACGGCCGCGAAGCGCTGGCGGCAAAAATAGCCGAAGCCGGTCTGGGCGCAGACAGCGGCCCGGTTTTGCAATGGCTGGACCTGGCGGGGCAGTTGATAGGTTTTCCGCGCCATTTAAGCCAGCATGTCGGCGGTTTTGTGCTGACGCAGGGCAAACTCACGCGGCTGGTGCCGGTGCAGCCGGCGGCCATGGAAGCGCGCCGCATCATCCAGTGGGAAAAACGCGATCTGGAAGCGATGGGTCTGCTCAAGGTGGATGTGCTGGCGCTGGGCATGTTGTCGGCGATTCGCCGCTGCCTGGCGCTGGTGAACCAGACACGCGGCAGCCAGCTTGAGATGCACACGATTCCCCTGAAGGACGAAGCAACCTACGACATGATCTGTGCGGCCGACACCGTGGGCGTTTTCCAGATCGAAAGCCGGGCGCAGATGTCCATGTTGCCGCGCCTGAAGCCGCGCAATTATTACGACCTGGTGGTGGAGGTCGCCATCGTGCGGCCTGGCCCCATCCAGGGCGGCATGGTTCACCCCTACCTCAAGAACCGCGAGATCAAACGCCTGGGCGGGGAATTCAAACCCGAGTACCCGGCGCTCAATTCAGCGCTGGAGCGCACCCTGGGCATTCCCATCTTCCAGGAGCAGGTGATGCAAATCGCCATGATCGCCGCCGACTTCACGCCGGGCGAGGCCGACGATTTACGCCGCTCCATGGCGGCCTGGAAACGCGAGGGCGGGGTGGGGCGTTTTCATGGCCGGCTGGTCAATGCCATGGTCAAAAATGGCTACAGCGACGAGTTTTCGGAACGCATCTTCAAGCAGATCCTGGGCTTTGGCGACTACGGTTTCCCCGAAAGCCATGCCGCCAGTTTTGCCAAGCTGGTGTATGTGAGCAGCTGGCTCAAGCGTCATGAACCGGCCTGTTTCCTGGCGGCTTTGCTCAACTCCCAGCCCATGGGTTTTTATTCACCTTCGCAACTGGTGCAGGACGCACGCAAACATGAGGTCGAGGTGCGGGCCGTTGATGTGATGTGCAGTGAATGGGATTGCACACTGGAACCCGTCAAAGAAGCGGCCCAGTCTGCGGTGCGCCTAGGCTTGCGCCTGGTCACAGGCCTGCGTGAAGCGGCGGCACTGCGGCTGGTGGCGGCACGTGCCCAGGCGGCTTTCACCTCCACCGAAGACCTGGTGTCGCGTGCGCAATTAAACACGCAGGAAACCAACGCCCTGGCCGCCGCCGATGCGTTATTGCCACTGGCCGGCCACAGGCGCCAGCAGGTCTGGGAAGCCGCGGCCATCCAGCCCGCGCCGGCGCTGCTCAAGGCCGTGCCCACGTACGAAACCGCGCTGGTCTTGCCGGACACGCCCGAAGGCGAAAACATTCTGTTCGATTACAAAGCAACCGGCCTGACCTTGCGGCGCCATCCACTGGCCCTGCTCAGGCCGCGCCTGGCCCAAAAGGGGCTGCTTACCGCGGCCGAGTTGAATGCACGCCCCGATGGCGAAGCGCTTGCGGCCTGCGGCATCGTCACCGTGCGCCAGCAGCCGCAAACCGCCAAAGGCACGATCTTCATCACCCTCGAAGACGAAACCGGCCCGGTCAATGTGATTGTCTGGAAGTCGCTGCGCGAGCAGCAGCGCGCCGAAGTGCTGCATGCGCGCCTGCTGGCGGTGTACGGCGTCTGGCAACGCAGCGAGGAAAGCGGCACGGCCCCCGGTTACGGCGCGGTGCGCAACCTGGTGGCGCAGCGGCTGGAAGACCTGACGCCGCTGCTGGGCCGACTGGGCACCTCGAGCCGGGACTTTCATTAGCCTGACCCGAGGCATTGCCTCACGTCACTATACTCAGCGACTGATGCAGGACCATGCCCGGGAATGCCGACCAGCAATCCGCCGGGAGTTCCGTGATGGCCTTTGAGAAAAAACCGAAAACCTCCCCCTTGACCGCGCCCAATCCTTTGGCGAACCAACTGCTGGCCGCGCTGCCGGAAGCCGAGTTGCAACGCTGGCTGCCCCAGCTGGAGTGGGTGGACCTGCCGCTGGGCCATGTGCTCTATGAGTCGGGCAGCACGCTCAAACATGTGTATTTCCCGATCACGGCCATTGTTTCCCTGCTGTATGTGATGGAGAACGGCGCCTCGGCTGAAATTGCCGTGGTCGGCAACGAAGGCCTGGTCGGTGTGTCCCTCTTCATGGGCGGCGGCTCCACCCCCAGCCGCGCGGTGGTGCAAAGTGCCGGTGAAGGCTTTCGCCTGAAAGCGGCCGTGATGAAAGAAGAGTTCGACCGGGCCGGCCCGGTGTTGCAACTGCTGCTGCGTTACACCCAGGCGCTGATCACACAAATGGCGCAAACCGCCGTCTGCAACCGCCACCACTCGCTGGACCAGCAGTTATGCCGCTGGCTGCTGCTCAGCCTGGACCGTTTGAACAGCCATGAACTGGTGATGACGCAGGAGTTGATCGCCAACATGCTGGGCGTGCGCCGCGAGGGGGTGAACGAAGCCGCGCTCAAGTTGCAAAATGCCGGGCTGATTCGTTATGCCCGTGGCCACATCTCGGTGCTGGACCGGCCTGGCCTGGAGACGCGGACCTGCGAGTGTTACGCGGTGGTCAAAAAGGAATACGACAGGCTGCTGCCGGGCAAGACCGCGAGCTGATCAAACCGCGTCCAGCTGGATTGCGTGTTCCAGCAGTTTGCTGTAGTTTTCCAGCTTTTTGTACAGCAGCCGCACTTCCAGCATGTTGTGGATACGCGTTTTGACTTCCACCAGGTCAAACGGTTTGCTGATGAAGTCCTTGGCGCCGGCCTGCAGGGCCCGCAACTTGTGCCCGGGCTCTGCCGTCAGCACGATGACGGGCAGGTAACGATCGGTGGTGTTTTCTTTCAACGCTTCCATCACCTGGAAGCCGTCCATGAGGGGCATTTTCAGGTCCAGCAAGATCAGGTCGTAAGGATTCGCCGTGTGTAAGGCGCAGACCTCCTGCGGATGCATGGTGGAACTGACCTGGGTGTAGCCGGTTTCACTGAGCAGTTGCTCCAGCAACTGCACATTGACGATCTGGTCGTCCACCACCAGGATGCGGGCGTTGAGAATGGCAAACTCTTCAATCATGTGATTTTTCCTCTTTCGCCTGGCTGGCGGCGCTGCGGGTGGATGCCGCAAACTTCAGTGCCGCATCCAGCGTGTCCATGAATTCGTTGATCTTGATGGGTTTGGTGAGGTAGCGGAAAAAGCCGGCTTCCAAGCCTTTTTCGATGTCGCGCGGCATGGCATTGGCGCTGAGCGCCACCACCGGAATATGTGCGGTCAGCGGGTCGTCGGACAAAATTTTCAGCGCCCGGATGCCGCTGATGCCGGGCAGGTTGATGTCCATCAGGATGAAATCCGGCAGCGACGCTTTGGCAATGGCGATGCCGCTGGTGCCGTCCCGCGCGGACAGCAGGCGCAGGTCAGGGCGTCTGGCCATCAGGTCTTCCACCAGCATGAGGTTGGCCGGGTTGTCTTCGACGTAAAGCACGGTGTGGGCTTGCGCCAGCGCCGGCGCCTTGGACGCGGGTGCCAGGGCCACGAGTTCCACGGCATGCTGGCGCTCGACCGTGGTGTTCATTTCAATCCAGAACATGCTGCCCTGGCCGACCACACTTTCCACGCCGATCACGCCGCCCATCAGCTCGACCAGGCGTTTGGTCATGACCAGGCCAATGCCTGTGCCCTGTTCGGCGCTGGCCGCTTGGCCCAGGCGATTGAAGGGCTGGAACAGCTGGTCGATTTTCTCGGGGCCCAGGCCTTCACCGGTGTCTTCCACGCAGATGCGTATGCGCTGCTGAGCGATGGCCAGACATTTAAGGGCCACCGAGCCGTGTTCGGTGTTGTATTTGATGGCGTTGGAGAGCAGGTTGATCAAGACCTGCTTAAGCCGGGTGCGGTCGGCCATGACGAAACAGGGCTGCTCGAAGCGGGGGAAGCTCACCTTGATGCCGCGTTTTTCGGCCTGCGATTCGATCATGGTTTCGCATTCGCGCATGACCTCGGCGAGCGAAACCGGCTCCAGCGACAGCGACAACTTGCCGGACTCGATCAGGGCCAGGTCCAGGATTTCATTGATCAGGTCCAGCAAATACCAGCCGGCCTGAAGAATCTGGTCCACGCTGCGTTTCTGCGAGGGCGTGGGTTGCGGCGTGCCGGATTCAATCAGTTGCGCAAAACCGAGGATGGCGCTGAGCGGGGTGCGCAACTCATGGCTCATGCTGGACAAAAAATCCGACTTGGCGAGGTTGGCTTTTTCGGCCACCGCCATGGCGTCTTTCAAGGCGACTTCGACCTGTTTGCGCACCGAGTTGTCGGTGCCTATCAGCAGGTAACCGATGATGGTGCCGTAATCATCACGCAGCGCGGTGATGGAAATGATGCACGGAAAACGGCTGCCGTCCTTGCGGATGTAAGTCAGTTCGTAGATGTCTTCAATGCCGCGCGAGGCCTTGAAGGCCAGGGCTTCAAAACCCGGCGTGATCGTGGTGGCCAGTTCCAGGCTCAAGGCCTGAGCCCGGGCCATCACTTCCTGCGGGTCGTGGATGTCGCTGGGGTTGATCTTGTTGACGACTTCGGCGGCCAGGTAACCCAGCATGCGTTCGGCGCCCACATTGAACAGCTGGATGATGCCTTTTTCGTCGGTCGCAATGATGGAGAAGTTTTCGCTGGTCAGGATCGCGGTCTGCAGGGCCCCGGTTTTGAGCAGTGCTTCCTGGCGTTTGACTTCGATGCCGTTGGCCCTGGCGATGTCGTCGAGAACGCTAGGGTGGGGGATTTGGGGCATGGCCGCATTCTTTGGAAAGTGAGGCGATCGTGGGCGCGCGGTTCTGGCCGGACGGTCGCGGGAAGCCGTGGTCGGGCCAGGCCGGAAACCACGTCTTCAGAAAAGACTGTTGATGCTTACAGTTATTGGCCCCGTGGTCTGTGCGTTACAACACATAAGCCCTCACGCGGGAGATTGGCTGACACGGGCATGGTCCCGCCTGGCCTGAGCCAACAGCATGCAGACCTCGTCGTCGCTGCATTGCGGAAATTCCCGGTAATAACGGCCCACGGCGCGAAACGGTTCGGGCGTGGCGCAACAAATCACCGCGTCGGCCTGCCCGCCCAGGGCCGCGCAGCTGTCCGCCGCGCCCACCGGCACCGCCGCGGCCAGATGCCGGGGCTGCTGCTGGCGGATGGCCAGCAGTGCGGCTTGCATCGTGGCGCCCGTGGCCAGCCCGTCATCCACCACGATGAGGATGCGGTCCTGCAAAGGCTCGGCGGGGCGCTGCTGGCGGTAAAACAACTCGCGCCGTGCCAGCTCGGCCTGTTCGCGACTGACCACGGCCTGGACCAGATCGGGCGGAACCGCGCCTTCGGTCAGCGGGTTCATCACACACACGCCGCCGCTGGCGATAGCGCCCATGGCGTATTCCTCCTGGCCGGGAAAGCCGAGTTTGCGCACCACAAAAATGTCCAGCGGCGCCTGCAGTACCCGCGCCACCTCGCAGGCCACAGCCACACCGCCACGCGGCAAGGCCAGCACCAGCAAGCCGGGCTGGCCGCGGTAATGGCCCAACAGGCGGGCCAGTTCCTGGCCGGCCTGTTGCCGGTCCCGAAACGGGAGGTGAGGGCGGGTGTTGGGCATGGTGTAGCGCCTTGGTCTGCCATGTTTCACCCTGCGGTGCGTGTTGTCTGTCAGACCGGGGCGATTTATCTGTAGGACAGCTTGTCAGCCCAGAGATTAGGCATGAAAAGTGGCCTCAGCCCATCATGGCCGGGCGCAAGCAGCTATTAAAATAGGAGCGATCGGGCCGCTTCTTGAATATTCCCCGAGAGGGCTCCATATCTTTGTTTCCAGGCCGTCCCACACCGGGGCGCCCCATCACCTGCAAGGCTGTTTACCCATGACCACGACCACCCGCCCCACCATGAAAATCGATTTTGTCTCCGACGTTTCCTGTCCCTGGTGCGTGATTGGCCTGAAGTCGCTGGAAGACGCCATCGCCCGGGTCGGCGACCAGGTCCAGGCCGAGCTGCATTTCCAGCCTTTCGAGCTGAATCCCAACATGCCGGCCGAAGGCCAGGACATCGGTGAACACCTGGCCGAAAAATACGGTGCCAGCCCCGAACAGTCGCAAAGCAACCGCGAAATGATCCGTGCACGCGGCGAGGCCGTGGGTTTTACCTTCAGCATGGACAAACGCGGCCGCATCTACAACACCTTTGACGCACACCGCTTGCTGCATTGGGCCGAGGAAGAAGGCCGCCAGCTGGCACTCAAGGAAGCCTTGTTCAAGGCTTATTTCACCGACGGTGAAAACCCGGGCTCACACGAGGTGCTGGCCCGTGTGGCCGGCGAGGTCGGGCTGGATGTGGCCCGCGCCAAGGCCATCCTGGCATCTAGCGAATATGCCGATGTGGTGCGCGAGCGCGAGCAGTTTTATCAGCGGCAAGGCATCCACTCGGTGCCGGCCATCATCATCAATAACAAACACCTGATTTCGGGTGGGCAGCCGGCCGAGGTCTTTGAGCAAGCGTTGCGCCAGATCGCGGCGGCCGGCTAAGCCTTCGCGCCCTGGTGATTCGCTGGTCGCCACCGACGTTTCGTCCCAGGCCTGCATTTTCTACGATGCCGGGGGGCGCTTGGTTGACACCCACATCGACGAGCTCTCCGCGGCTTCGCGGGCCAGCATGCTGGAGGCCTTGCGCACGCGCACGGACCACCCAGCCAGGAACTGAATGGCCTGGGACTCGGGCGCTTGTCAAAAGACCGCTTCGATCAGGCGTCTGTGCTTATTTTGGCGTGGCGACGTAGCGATCCAGCGCGCGTTTGGTCACGGCAACATCTTGCCGCCGGCCTTGCGCGTTGACCACGGTGACAATGAGGTCGTGGGCATTGAAAACCCGGCGCCGCATGCCATCGATCCGGGAGTCGGGTCCGAAGCCCGCGATATTTCTGGCGATGGCCTGTGCGGCATTGCGCAGTTCTGCGTTGTTCAGCATGTCAATGGTGCTCGTATGAAGGTCAATGGGGACACACGAATGCCGCCTGGCCGGACGGCGCCTGTTGATTTGCGGTTCGACGGTTCTGAAACGGGGAATGCGAGCCTTTCAAGTCAAGACGTCGATGCGCAAACTCAACCGGGTCACGTTTTTGGCAGGCCACCAGGCGTCTGCGTTGAACGTCACCTTGACTGTTTATCGGCAGATGGCGAGAAAAGTTGAGGCCGGCGCGGGCAAGCGCCTCGCCGGAATCGACGTGAACCCACACCATGCTGGCCGGAGCAAAGCCGACCAGAGAGGGCGCACGTTCAGGGGTGCAGGTTTTTCACCAGCACCTGGCTCTTGCGGTTCACGTTGTATTTACGCTTGCGTGCATCCGGCAGCCATTCCGGGTCGACCGGCACAAAACCGCGTTTGATGAACCAGTGCATGGTGCGTGTGGTCAGCACAAAAATGCTTTGCAGGCCCATGGCCTTGGCGCGCTGTTCGATGCGTTTCAGAATGCGTTCACCGTCGCCTCCGCTCTGGCTTTGCGGTGACACCGTCAGCGCCGCCATTTCGGCGGTTTTGGCTTCGGGGTAGGGATAGAGCGCGGCGCAGCCGAAGATGACGCCGTCATGTTCAATCACGGTGTAGAGGCTGGCGTCGCGTTCGATCTCGGTGCGGTCGCGTTTGACCAGGGTGCCGTCTTTTTCAAACGGTTCGATCAGCTGCAAAATGCCGCCCACGTCGTCGGCCGTGGCTTCGCGCAGGCTTTCCAGCTTTTCGTCGATGACCATGGTGCCTATGCCGTCGTGCACATAAATCTCCAGCAGCAAGGAGCCGTCCACCGCAAAGGGCAGGATGTGGCTGCGCTCGACGCCGGACTTGCAGGCCTGGACGCAGTGCTGCAGGTAAAACGCGGTGTCGGTCGGCTGGGTGGCGTTGGGCAATTGCGCCAGCAGTTTTTCGGCGGCGGCCAGCGGCAGCTCGGTGTCTATGGGGTTGTCTTCGCTCTCGGGCTGGTCGGGGTTGATGCGCACACCGGGAATTTCCGTCAAAAAGATCAGCTTGTCGGCCTGCAGCTCAATCGCCACGCGGGTGGCGACTTCTTCCATGGTCAGGTTGAAGGCCTCGCCGGTCGGCGAAAAACCAAAAGGCGACAGCAGCACCATGGCGCCGAAGTCCAGCGTGCGCAAGATGCCTGCGGTGTCGACCTTGCGCACCATGCCCGAATGTTTGAAATCCACGCCGTCCACAATGCCCACCGGCCGCGCGGTGATGAAGTTGCCGGAGATGACACGCACGGTGGAGCCGGCCATGGGGGTGTTGGGCAGGCCCTGGCTAAAGGCGGCTTCGATCTCGTAACGCAACTGGCCGGCGGCTTCCTGCGCGCAGTCCAGCGCCACCGAATCGGTGATCCGCATGCCGTGGGAATATTTGGCTTCGTGGCCCTTGGCTGCCAGTTGTTCGTTGACCTGCGGCCGAAAACCGTGCACCAGCACAATTTTCACGCCCATGCTCTGGATCAGCGCCAGGTCTTGCGCCAGGTGCTGCAGCTTGCCGGCCGCGATGGCTTCGCCGGCAATACCAACCACAAAGGTTTTTCCGCGGTGCAGATGGATGTACGGCGCGACCGAGCGAAACCAGGGAACAAAGGTGAAATTGAAGACGGCAGACATGGGGCGCGCTTTCGGGTTGCAGCAAGGGTGTGGGAGGGCAGTGGCAGAGAGTGTAAAGGACAGCGCCGCATCAGCGGGCCTGGCGGTTTTGCCCGGCTGGCATTGGATAATGCGCTCACACATGGACAAACTGGCCTACGGCTTTTGGGGATGTTATTTCGGCACGACGGCCTTGATGCTGGCGGGTTCGGCGCTGGCGTTTGCCCGTTCCTTGCACCGCGTTTCGCTCAACGCCGCCTTGTCGGCCGGGGCGTCCGGCTTTTTTGTGTTGGCCTTTCTGGGCGGGCTGCCCATTGCCGACCCGGCCGCGCAGGCGCGTTTTCTGGCGCATCTGGCCCTGGGGGTGTCGGCCCTTCTCGCCTACCTGCTGTTTTCCATTCTGGGGTTGCTGGGGCGCCGCCAGACCCGGCGGCGCAGCATGCTGGCGCTGACCTTGCTGGCCCTGGGCGGCATGGCGCTGGGCTGGCTGCTGCCCCCAGTGCCGTCGCTGGCGCTGAGCCTGGGCCTGGCTTGCGTGCTGGCCGTGGTGGGTTTGGGCACGGCACTGCGCAGTGTCTACCGAGGCGACAGGCTGGCCTGGACGGCGGTGGCGGGCGTGTTTTTCATGCTGGTGGCGATCGCCGGCCTGGGCTGGATTGCGCTGGCTGGTGGGCCCGTTCCCTGGCCTGTGCATGCGCTCAGCGCACTGGCCGGGACGGCCTACCTCGTCAGCATGGCGTCGGCCTTGTGGGTGCGTTATGCCTACCTGATCGAGTTGAACGAAATCATGGCGCACGGCCCCGGCCACGACCCGGTGACCCGCATGCGTTCGCACACGGAAACCGGGCAGATGATGGGCGACGCCTTCAGGCGCCAGCAGGACGAGCCGTCCGTGATGGGCGTGCTGGTGCTGACCCTGGGCAATTTGTACGCCTTGGAAAAGCTGCATGGTGTGGCGGCGGTCAACCATGCCTTGTTTGTGTGTGCCGGCCGTTTGCGCAGCATGGCGCCGACCCATGTCGAGATGGGGCGTTTTTCCGGGGACGGTTTTTTGCTGCTGATGCGGCATTGCGGCGACAGCGGCCAACTGATTCGCCTGGCGCACCGGCTGGTGGCGCAGCTGTCGAAGTCGGTGATTTTGAACACCAGCCTGGATTCGGGCCGCCGCGAAAACGCGCAAACCCGCTGGCGCGCCGACATCGGCATTGGGGTCTTGCTGGCGTCAGGGCCTGGCGCCAAAGCCTCGGACGCGCTGGCCACGGCCCGCGCCATGTCACGCACCGCCATGAGTTATGCCAGCCGGGTGGCCTGGTTTGACCCGGCCAGCAGCGAAGCCGTCGAATTGACGGCGCCGCCAGCATCCCGATCCAGGTGATCCACGGCTTTTAAGGCTGCGGCGCGAGAGTTGCTGCGCAGCCCCGATAATGGAAGGTTTTGAAACCTCCTTGTCGTGTCCTCGCCCCCTTTGTCCACCTCCTTGCGCATCGAATTCCCTGAGTCCTTGCCCGTTTCGGGCAAACGTGAGGAAATCACGGCCGCCATGCTGGCGCACCAGGTCGTCATCGTCTGCGGCGAAACCGGCTCGGGCAAAACCACGCAACTGCCCAAAATCGCCCTGGCCATGGGGCGCGGCAAGCTCAACTACCCGGCGGGCCAGCCGGCCAAACTGATTGGCCACACCCAGCCGCGCCGGATTGCCGCCTCCAGCGTCGCCAAACGGATTGCCGAAGAGCTGAAAACCCCGCTGGGTGAGGTGGTGGGTTACAAGGTGCGTTTCCAGGACAGGCTGAGCCGCGACGCCTCGGTCAAGCTGATGACCGACGGCATCTTGCTGGCCGAGACGCAGACCGATCCGCTGCTGCGGGCTTACGACACCATCATCATTGACGAGGCGCACGAGCGCAGCCTGAACATCGATTTCTTGCTGGGGTATCTGCGCCAGTTGCTGCCGCGCCGGCCTGACCTCAAGGTGGTCATCACCTCGGCGACGATTGATGCACAGCGTTTTGCAGACTACTTCGCTTCAAGCAAGGGGCCGGCACCCGTCATCATGGTCTCGGGCCGCATGTTCCCGGTCGAGCAGCGTTACCGGCCCTTCGAGGAGTCGCGCGACTACGACCTGAATGACGCAATTGCCGACGGTGTGGACGAGTTGTGGCGCAACCCGCACAGCGCCGGCGACATCCTGGTGTTTTTGCCGGGCGAGCGCGAAATCCGTGAGGCCGCTGACCACCTGCGCAAACACCTGGCGCACCAGCCGCTGTTTCGCAATGCCGAGGTCTTGCCGCTGTTTGCGCGCCTGTCCCAGGCCGAGCAGGACCGCATTTTTGACGGCCACACCGGCCGGCGCATCGTGCTGGCGACCAACGTGGCCGAGACCTCGCTGACGGTGCCTGGCATCCGTTATGTGATTGATGCCGGCACGGCGCGAGTGAAGCGTTACAGCTTTCGCAACAAGGTCGAGCAGTTGATGGTGGAGCCGATCTCGCAGGCGGCCGCCAACCAGCGCGCCGGGCGTTGCGGCCGCGTCGCCGACGGTATTTGCATACGCCTGTACGACGAGCAGGACTTCCTGGGCCGGCAACGGTTCACCGATCCCGAAATTTTGCGCAGCTCGCTGGCGGCGGTGATTTTGCGCATGAAGTCGCTGCACCTGGGCACCATCGAAAGTTTTGCGTTTATCGAGCCGCCCCAGGGCCGCGCGATTGCCGACGGCTACCAGTTGCTGGCCGAGCTGGGCGCGGTAGACGACGACAACGAACTCACGGCGGTGGGCCGTTCCCTGGCCAAGCTGCCGCTGGACCCACGGGTCGGCCGCATGATTCTGGAGGCCAAGGACAGGCAGGCGCTGGACGAGGTGCTGGTGATTGCCAGCGCGCTCAGCGTGCAGGACGTGCGCGACCGGCCCATGGACAAACAGGCGCAAGCCGACCAGGCGCATGCCAAGTTTGACGATGAAAAAAGCGAATTTTCAGGTTACCTGAAACTCTGGAAGTGGTTGGGTGATGCGCGTGGCGGCCACGATGCCGTGCACAAGCTGACGAATCGCCAGTACGAAAACCTGCTGCGCGAAAACTACGTCAACATCCGCCGCGTGCGGGAGTGGCGCGACATCCACTCGCAGCTACACAGCGTGGTCGGCGAGCAGGGCTGGCACCTGAACGACAGACCCGCGAGCTACGAACAATTGCACCTGTCCATGCTCTGCGGCCTGCTCGGCAACCTCGGCATCAAAAACGAGGAAGAAGACTTCTACCTGGGCGCGCGCGGCATCAAGTTTTACCGGCACCCGGGCGCCAAACTCAGCAAAAAACCGGGACGCTGGATTGTGGCCGCCGAGCTGGTGGAAACCACACGCCTGTTCGGCCGCGGCATTGCCAACATCGAGCCGCAGTGGGTCGAGCAGGTGGCCGGCCATCTGTTGAAAAAGCAGTTGCTGGACCCGCACTGGGAGAAAAAAGCCGCACAGGTCACCGCGCTGGAGCGCGCCACCTTGTACGGCCTGGTGATTTATAACGGCCGGCGCGTCAACTTCGGCCGTGTCGATCCGGTGACGGCACGCGAGATTTTTATCCGCGAAGCGCTGGTGGCCGGCAACTGGGACACCAAGCTGCCGTTTCTGGCCACCAACCTGAAGCTGATCGAGCAGGTGCAAGACCTGGAGCACAAGGCGCGGCGCCAGGACGTGTTGGTGGATGAAGAGCTGATTTACGCTTTTTACGACCAGCAGCTGCCGGCCGACATCTGCACCGGCGCCGGCTGTGAGCACTGGTACAAGGACGAGGTCAAAAAGCAGCCCAAGCTGCTGCTCTTGAGCCGTGAAGAGCTGATGCGCCATGAGGCTGCCGGCATCACGACGCAGGCCTTTCCCAAAACCCTGAGGCTGGGCGGCGTGGACTGCCTGGCGACTTATCTGCACGAACCGGGCGATGCCAAGGACGGCGTGACCGTGGATGTGCCGCTGTTTGCGCTGAACCAGGTCAATGAAGAACGTTGCGAGTGGCTGGTGCCCGGCATGCTCAAGGACAAGGTCCAGGCCTTGATCAAAACCCTGCACCAGCGGCCGCGCTCGCGTCTGGTGCCGCTGCCGGAGACGGCGGCGCGTATGACGGCGGAGCTGCTGCAACCCGAGAAGTTTGGCGCCGGCTCCCTGACCGACGCCGTGCTCAAGCTGGTGCGCGACGCCACCTCGTTGGACATCAAACGCGGCGACATGAAGCTGGAGATGTTGCCGCCGCATCTGTTCATGAACTTCCGCGTGGTGGACGAACATGGCCGGCAACTGGGTGCGGGCCGCAACCTGGGTGCGCTCAAGGGCGAGCTGGGATCACAAGCCCGCGGCGCTTTCCAGGCGCTGGCCGGGCTGAAAACACGCGCAGCGCCTGAGAACACTGAGAACAGCCAAAGTTCAGAGACAAATCGACCTTCAGACCAGAAGGGACGGGCGCAAGCAGCTCCTGAAAACATAGCTGGCCAGCCCAAGGCCACGCCCGCCAGAATACCGGAGCGTTACACCAGCTGGTGTTTTGGCGAGTTGCCCGAGCTGATGGAAATCAGCAAAGGCAAACAGACGCTGATCGGTTTCCCGGCGTTGATGGACCTGGGCGATGCGGTGACCATCGAAGTTTTCGACGAACCCGAGGTGGCCGCGGCCAAACACCGCGCCGGCTTGCGCCGCCTGTTTTCGCTGCAAATCAAGGACGCGTTGAAGTACCTGGAAAAGAATCTGCCCGACCTGCAAAAAATGGCCACGGCCTACATGCTGGTCGGCCGCGCCGCCGACAACTCGGGCGGCGGCACCTTGGAAGAATTGCGAGAGCAGATTATTGAAGTGGCGCTGGACCGCGCCTTCCTGCTGGAGCCGCTGCCGACCAACGAAGCCGATTTCAAAAAACGCGTGGACGACGGACGCGGGCGGCTGACCCTGATCGCCAGCGAAGTCGCGCGTCTGGCGGCCAGCATTCTGGTCGAGTTTGCGGCGGCCCAGCGCAAGATCAAGGACACGAAAAATGCCACCGAAGCCGCGGCCGATGCGGCGCAACAGTTGCAGCGTCTGGTGCCCAAACGTTTCCTGACGGCCACGCCTTATGCGCAGTTGCAGCACTTCCCGCGTTACCTCAAGGCCATCACCCTGCGCCTGGAAAAGTGGCGCGCCGACCCGGCGCGCGACGCCGCCCGCCTGGCCGAGTTGCGCCCGCAGGAGCAGCGTTACTGGCGCCTGGTGGCCGAACGCAAGGGCGCGACCGATGCGCGGCTGCAGGAGCTGCGCTGGCTGATCGAAGAGTTGCGGGTGAGCTTTTTTGCGCAGGAGTTGCGCACGCCGCAGCCCGTGAGTATCAAGCGCCTGGAAAAGGCCTGGGCGCAGATCAACAGCTGAGTGTGGGGCGTCGCTTGTTTGGTTACGCGCCAAGAAAAGAGGACTCAGGCCTTCGGGCCGAGTCCTTTTTTATTTGGGGCTGACCGGCGCTGGCTTGTTTATAAGCGACCCATCAGCAGCAGCACGATGAGGATGATGACAATCAGCCCCAGACCTCCACTGGGCCCGTAGCCCCAGGAACGGCTATGACCCCAGGTGGGCAGTGCGCCGACCAGGAACAGGATCAGTACGATGAGAAGAATCATTGAAATTGACATGGAGAACTCCTTTTTATGTCTCTCCATCATTCTTGTCTGCGGCTGAGTTGACGTTGGCAGGACGGTGCGCTGCCACGCTGTCAGGGAGTTCCTGCAGGTGGCGAAAGGAATGGGCTTGGGGATTCCTGTTTGGTGAAGCCTTTGCCAGCGTTGATGTTGCTTGTGCTTCGCGCTGGCCGGGTCTCGGCCCGGCGGCCGAGTAACTTTCTTTTGCGTCGCCAAAAGAAAGTCACCAAAGAAAAGGCGACCCCGCTGTCTGCGTCCCCTTCGCTGCCGCTCAGGGGCAACCTGCGGTGCTCGGTCCAGTCGGGGGCGAGCTCGAACTCGCCTTCGGCTCAGACAATCGCTCGCCCTGATCCGACTGGACCTCCGCTCCTCGGCGCATACAGAAGGGGGTGGGGCGGATTCGGGTGCGGGGATGGATTCCGGCTTGCGCCGGAATGACAAGCGGGGACTGTCATTCATGCACGCGTTTGCAGCACACATAGCCAAATGAAGTCCCCCTCCATCGCCCAGCGGGGCGAGGGAGGGGTTAGGGGTGGGAGTGGGGAGTCAGGCCTACTGTCAGGCGCAAATCACAAGCGCAGCGTGATGCCGGCAGGACGGCAAACCCAATCTTATGAGTGAAATCGACCGCTAGCCCATACCCAGCGGGCGCAAGAAGCTATCAATAAAGTAGCAACTACAGCTTGGCCAGCCGCGCCAGCGCCATGTTCAGCGTCTCATCCTTCTTCGCAAAACAGAAACGCACCACGCGCTGATCGAACCCGTTGCCGTAAAACGCCGACAGCGGAATCGCGGCGACGCCGATTTCTGTGGTCAGCCATTTGCAGAAGTCGGCTTCGTTGAGGTCACTGACGTCCGAGATATCCACACACTGGAAATAGCTGCCCTCGCTGGGCAACAACTTGAAGCGGGTGTTGGCCAGGCCGGCGCGGAACAGGTCGCGTTTGCGCTGGTAAAACGCGGGCAGGTCGAGGTAGGGACGGGCGTCGCCCATGTAGGCGGCCAGACCGTATTGCACCGGCGTGTTGACGGTGAAGACGTTGAACTGGTGCACCTTGCGGAACTCGGCCGTCAGCGACGCTGGGGCCGCCACATAACCAACTTTCCAGCCGGTCACGTGGTAGGTCTTGCCGAAGCTGCTGACGATGAAGGCGCGCGCTGCCAGGCCGGGGAAACGTGCGGCGCTTTGGTGGACGCGGCCTTGTGCGGCGTCAAACACCATGTGTTCATACACCTCGTCGCTGATCAGCAAGACGTCGGTGGGCGCCAGGATTTCCTGCAGGCGCAACATGTCTTCGCGGGTCCAGACGGTGGCGCTGGGGTTGTGCGGCGAGTTGATGATGATGGCGCGGGTCTTGGCATTGATCGCGCTGCTGATCTTGTCGAAGTCGGGCCGGAAGGTGCCGGGAATCAGCGGCACCCGCACGGGGATACCGCCGGCGAGTTCGATGTTGGGCACATAACTGTCGTAACACGGGTCGAGCACGATGACTTCATCACCGGGATGGACCACGGCCAGGATGGCGGTGATGATGGCCTGTGTGGCGCCGGCCGTGACGGTGATTTCACTCGCCGCGTCATAAGTCCGGCCATGCAGTTGCTGCAGTTTGGCCGAGATCGCTTCGCGCAGCACCGGCACGCCGGTCATGGGCGGGTACTGGTTCAGGCCGCGTGTCATGGCATCGGTGACGGCGCCCACCAGTTGCGGGTCGCATTCAAAGTCCGGGAAACCCTGGCCCAGGTTGACCGCATTTTTTTCCGTGGCCAGGGTCGACATCACGGTGAAAATCGTCGTGCCCACCGCGGGCAGCTTGGTTTGCAGGGCAGGGGTGCGTTCGCTAACAGTCATCATGGTGCTCATGGGTGTTTAGAGTTCGAAATCGTTGTGGCGGCTGCTCATGGCCTTGGTGATCTGGTTGCGGTCCAGTTTGTCGTTGAGCAGTTCGGCAAACTTGTAGACAAAGTTGCGCAAATAGGCGCTGCGTTTGAAGGCCACACGAGCCACGTTCACGCCGAAGAGCGCACCGGCAGGTCGCGCTAGCAGGTCGCTGTTGGTGCCGTCGTCCTTGAGCGCCATTTCGGCCACGATGCCTATGCCCAGGCCCAGGCGCACATAAGTCTTGATCACGTCGGAGTCAATCGCTTCCAGCGCAATCCGTGGCTGCAGGCGTTTGGCGGCAAAGGCCAGATCCACCTTGGTGCGGCCGGTGAACGAGGGGTGGTAGGTGATCAGCGGCTGCTCGGCCAGGTCTTCCAGGGTGATGTGTTCCTGCCTGGCCAGCGGGTGGTCCAGCGGCATCACCAGCATGTGTTGCCACTCGTAGCAGGGCAAGGTGACCAGTTCTTCGTAACGCGACAGCGATTCGGTGGCGATGCCGATTTCGGCCACTTCATCGATCAGCATACGTGCCACCTGGTCGGGCGAGCCCTGGTGCAGACTGACGTTGACCTTGGGAAAGGCTTCGCGCAGCTTGGCCACCGGCACCGGCAACACATAACGTGCCTGGGTGTGGGTGGTGGCGATCGACAGGGTGCCGCTGTCCTGCGCGGAAAACTGCTCGCCGATGCGCCGCAAATTGCCGACCTCGCGCATGATCAGCTCTATGCTTTTGAGCACATGTTCGCCCGGCTCGGTCACGCGTTTGAGGCGTTTGCCGTGGCGCGCAAAAATCTCCACACCCAGTTCTTCCTCCAGCTCAATGATGGCCTTGGACACGCCGGGCTGCGAGGTGTGCAACGCACGCGCGGTTTCCGTGAGATTCAGGTTGCGCCGAACGGCTTCCTGGACAAAGCGAAATTGGTGGAGGTTCATACGGTATTTTGGCTAATTGTTCGCTTTATTATGCCTGTTTGAACCTATTGAAATGTGGCCGCAGCCGAATATTTGATCGTGTGCGGCGGTGCTCACGACAGTGCGATCTCGGCCATCAGCGCCGTCAATTGTGGGTGTTCGCCGGCCGTCGGCAACAGTTCGATGGGCACGCCCGGGTGCTGGGCCCGGACTTGTTCCACCAGGCGCGGCAAATCTTCACGGGCGTGTTTGCCTACACCCAAAAATAGCGGAAAGACCCTGATCTGGCAGGCGCCTGCGGCTATTAAATCCGTAGCGGCCTGGGGCAGGTCAGGGGGGCACAGTTCCAGGTAGGCACAACAGACCAGGGCCTCGGGGTCACGCGCACGTATCGCGTCGGCCACAGCTGCTATGGGCAGGCGCCACAAGGGGTCGCGCGAGCCGTGGGCCAGCAACACAATGCCCTGCTTCATCGTGATGGGCATCGTCAACGTCGCAACACCAGCCAGCCAAAGGCCCCTAGCGAAATGGCGGTGTACAACAAGCCGGGCGCCGCCGCCGCCAGCCAGGGTTGCCAGTTCTGCAGGTTGCCGATGTAGCCAAAAACGTTGTTGAGCAAAAAGAAGCTGATACCAATCATCACGCCGCCAAACACGTAACCGGCAATGCCGCCGCTGCGAAAGTGCAGGTAGGCAAAAGGCAGGGCCAGCACCACCATCACGAGGCAACTGAGCGGGTAAAACACTTTTTTCCAGAATTCGATTTCGTAACGCTGGGCGGCCTGGCCGTTGGCGTTCAGGTGGCGGATATAGGTGAACAGGTCAATCGTGCTCATACGCTCAGGTTTGAGCACGGCGACCGACACCATCTCTGCGCTGATCTCGGTCGGCCAGCGGAAATCGTTGATCTTGTTGATGCTGATTTTGGCGGAATCCCTGCCGGCGTCGGTGGGGGTGGCTTGTCCGGCTTTCACGGTGAATTCGGTGCGGGTGCCGTTTTTCAGCTGCCACGACGCATCCTCGGCAAAACTGGCGACCGGGGCCTGGGTGATGGAGGTCAGCAGGCCATTGTTGTCAAATTCGAAAACACGCACGTTGTGCATCTCGTTGTTGGACGACAAGGCGCCGACGTTGACCACGTAGCTGTTGTAGGCCTGTTTTTCCTTGAGCCAGGCACCGGTCTGGCCTATGGTGATGCGGCCCTGGAAACGGGCCTTGAGCAACTGGGCGCTGCGGTCGGCGGCCGGCGCCACGTAGTCGCCGATGGCAAAACACAGGATGGTAAACACGGCGCCCAGTGTCAGCAGCAGGCGCAAGGCACGCCAGGGCTCCAGACCGCTGGTGCGCAAAATGGTGTATTCCGAACTCTGCGCCAGCCGCGCCATCACAAAAATGGTGCCTATCAGCACGGAGATGGGAACCAGCTCGTAGAGATGGCTGGGAATCAGCAGCGCGACATACAGCAGCGCGTGGCGTATCTGGTAGGTGTTTTCGTCGGCGCTCACCAGGCCGGCGGCATTTTTGCCCAGGTACTGCAGTTCATCGACCAGGTCGAAAAAGAAAAACAGCGCCAGAAAACCCGCGGCCACAAAAGCGATGGAGGACAAGACCTCGCCATAAATCAGTCGGCGGATGGTTTTCATGCACCCACCTTGGCGGCTTGCCGGTCAGACTGCCGTTTGCGCTGCCGGCTCGCCGCACCTTTGAAGGTCCAGTTCAGATGGCGCTTGGACAGCCAGACCAACGCCAGCAGCAGAGCGCCACCATGCAGGGCCAGAACAAAGGAGCCGAAGTTGGCGGCACCGACCGAGATCCAGTTTTGGCCCAGGTTCAGCAGGTTGTGATAAACCACAAAGGTAAACAGCACAAAAATCAGGTTGCCACTGCGTCCCGCACGCGGGTTGACGCTGGCCAGCGCCAGCGCAATCACGACAAAATTGATCGCTGCCAGCGCCATGCCCACCCGCCAGGCGAGTTCGCCCTGGTTGCCGCGGGTGGGGTTGCGCACCAGTTCCCGGACGGATTTTGAATTTTCAGGAATCTGTTCACCGTTGACTTGTGCGCTGTCACCGGCCTTGCTGCCGTACTCCTGGAATTCGGTGATTTTCAGGGCGGATTTGCCGATCTCGCTTTCCAGCCGCTGACCGTCTTCCAGCAGCAGCATCTGGGCGTCGCCCATGGTGCTGATGCGCCCGGAGCGCGCTGTGGTGACCGAGTTTTTGCCTTTTTCGGTCGATGCAATAAACACGTTGTTGGTGGCTTTGCCCTCGGTGGATGCGCCGCGGTCTATGAAAAAGACGCGGTTGCCGTTCGACGATTCCTGGAACTGGCCGGGCGAGACCCGCTCGAGGTCGCCGCGTTGTTCGAAACGGTCTTTCATCTCCTGGGCCTGCTGGTTGGACCAGGGCCAGACGAAAAGAGACAGCAGCGTGATCACCAGCAAGACCGGCCAGGCAAAACGAAACAGCGGCACCAGGAAAAAACCGAGGCCGCGGCCGCTGACAAACCACACCACCATTTCGCTGTCACGGTACATGCGTGACAAGGTGCTGACCATGGCCACAAACAGCGACAGGGTGAGGATGATGGGCAGGCGACCGAGCGCCGAATAACCCATGACCATCATCACATCCTGCGGATTGACACTGCCGCGAGAGGCCTGCCCCAGGGTCCGGATCAGGACGATGGTGATCACAATGGTCATCAAAACCACAAGGGTCGCCCCAAAACTGCGCGCCAACTCTTTGCGGATCGAAGATTGGAATAACATTAGCTGAAACTTAGCCTTAACAACAACACAAGATACTGCGCTTGCCGCGCCGAACCACTGATTATGGACTTTGAACTCAAGACCCTGACCCCCGCCCGCATTTGCAGTGAAAAATGTGACGCCCTGATCGTTCTGATCGCCGGCGACACGCTTTCCGGCACCGACGCTGCGTCCAGGTTGGCCGCCTTGGCCATCAAGGCCGGCGATTTTGAGAGCAAGACCGGCAAGCTGCTCAGCGCTTACCGCCCCGAAGGTTTTGGTGCCACCCGCGTGTTGCTGGCCGGCGTCGGTGACGGCAGTGCAAAAAATGTCCGTGCCGGCGTGACCGCCGCGATGTCGGCTTTGAAAACCAGCAATGCCCGGCGTGTGTTGCTGAGCCTGGTCGCCTTGCCCCAAGCCGGCCAGGACACGGTGCGCGCCGCCGTGCTGGCTTGTGCCGACGCGGCGTATGTCTACAGCACCACCAAATCGAAACCGGCCGAGCAAAAACTGCAGCGGGTGTTGATAGGCGTGTCCACGCTGGCGGCCAGCCGGGCTGGTTTCGAGAAGGGGGTGGGCTTGTCCAAAGGTCTGGCCCTGGCGAAGGAGTGGGCCAACCGGCCGTCCAACCACGCCACACCCACCATGCTGGCCCAGGCCGCTAAAGAGCTGGGCAAGCTGCCCAAGATCAAGGTCGAGGTCCTGGGTCCGAAAGAAGTGGCCAAACTCGGTATGGGCTCTTTCATGGCTGTGGCCCAGGGTTCGGAAGAGCAACTGCGTTTTATTGTGCTGCGTTACGACGGTGGCCTCAAGGCCGAAGCGCCTGTGGTGCTGGTCGGTAAAGGCATCACCTTTGATACCGGCGGCATTTCCATGAAGCCCGCCGCCGAAATGGACGAGATGAAATACGACATGGGCGGCGCAGCCAGCGTACTCGGCACCTTCCGGGTGCTGGCCGAGCTGCAGCCCGCACTCAATGTGGTGGGCCTGATCCCGGCCTGCGAGAACATGCCGGACGGCCGGGCCATCAAGCCCGGTGACGTGGTCACCAGCATGAGCGGGCAAACCATTGAAATCCTCAATACCGACGCCGAAGGCCGGCTGGTGTTGTGTGACGCGCTGACGTATGCCGAACGTTTCAAGCCGCGTGCCGTGGTGGACATTGCCACCTTGACCGGTGCCTGCGTGATTGCGCTGGGTGGCGTGCGCAGCGGCCTGTTCTCCAGTGACGATGCGCTGGCCGCATCATTGAGCGCGGCCGGCGACAGTTCGCTGGACCTGTGCTGGCGCATGCCGCTGGATGAGGATTACGCCGAGGGTCTGAAGACCCATTTTGCCGATGTGGCCAACGTGGCCGGTCGTGCCGGCGGCGCCATCACGGCGGCCAAGTTCCTGCAGCGCTTCGCCGGCAAATTCCCCTGGGCGCACCTCGATATCGCCGGCACGGCCTGGAAAAGCGGCGCCGCCAAGGGCTCCACCGGACGTCCCGTGCCTTTGCTGGTGGACTTCCTGCTGGGCCAGGTTCAGCCGGCCGCGGCCAAACGACCGGCTAAAAAGCGGAGCGCACCCCGCGCATGACAGAAGTCGCTTTCCATTTCAACGTGCCGGACAAGCTGGCTTACAGCTGCCGGTTGTTGCGCAAGGCCTGGGGCAGCGGGGCGCGTGTCGTGGTGACCGGTGAGCCTGAGACGCTGAACCGCCTGGACCAGCTGCTGTGGACTTTTTCGCCGCTGGAGTTTGTGCCGCACTGCCAGTTGACGGCTTCTGCGGCCACGGTGGCTGCCACGCCGGTGCTGCTGGCCCGCACGCTCGACGACTGCCCGCACCATGAGGTCCTGGTCAACCTGGGGCAAGAGGTTCCTGCCGGGTTTGAGCGCTTCGAGCGTTTTATCGAATTGGTCGCGCTGGGCGACGAGGACCGTGTGGCGGCGCGCAGCCGCTGGAAGCATTACGCGGACCGCGGTTATGCCATGAAGCGCCACGACCTGGCCAGTGCAGGGGCGTCATGAACCGCGTCACCCAGCCGCCGCGTTTTGTGCCCACGCTGACAGAAATTGTTCAGCCCGCCGCAGCTGCGGTGACGCCCGTGCCTGATGCCGCGGACCCGCCAGCTCCGCCGGCGCCCGATCTGCCGCATCTTCAGGAGCAGATGGTGCACCGGGTCATGCAACGCGTTGATTTGACACTCGACCGGCTGCTGCGGGAAACCGTAGGTCGTCTGGTGCTGGAGCATACCCAGGCGCTGGCGCCCAGCCTGCGCGACGAGATCGAAACCGTGGTGCGGCAGTCGGTGAACCAGGCGTTTGAGCAGGAACTGGCCAGCCAGTGGCTGGACAAACGCTGAGCCCGCGCGCTGGTTCGCGCCGCGGCACGTAACCTTTTGTATGACACGTGCGCCCCTGTGGCGCTAGGGTAGCTTGCTATGGTGCAGGCGCGGAAATTGCGATATGTTGGGGGCCGTTGAGCATAAGGATGTTCTCAACCTTTAACGGTAATTTCTTACTTGGAGTGTGTTTATGCAAATGAAATGGACTGCGGTCGCTCTGGCCGCCACCCTGGTTGTTGCTTGCGGTAAAAAAGAAGAAGCCGCACCAGCCGCCACAGCACCTGCTGCGCCCGTCGCTGCGGCGCCAGCAGCCCCCTCCGGTGACACGGTTACCGTCAGAATCGGCCATGTGGCCCCGATTTCAGGCGCCCAGGCCCATTACGGCAAAGACAATGAAAATGGCGTGCGCATGGCCATTGAAGACCTGAACAAGCAGAACATCCAGATTGGCGGCAAAAAAGCCACTTTTGAAATCGTCGCCGAAGACGACGCCGCCGACCCGAAACAGGGCACGGCCGCCGCCCAGAAACTGTGCGATTCCAAAGTTGCCGGCGTGGTCGGTCACCTGAATTCGGGCACCACCATCCCGGCTTCCAAGGTTTACAACGACTGCGGCATTCCCCACGTCACCGGTGCCGCGACCAACCCGGACCTGACCAAGCCCGGCTACAACACCACCTACCGCATCATTGCCAATGACCTGGCCCTGGGCGCCGGCCTGGCGTTTTACGCCGCCGACAAGCTCAAGCTGAAAAAGGTCGCCATCATTGATGACCGCTCAGCTTATGGGCAGGGTGTTGCCGACATCTTCAAGAAAACCGCCAAGGAAAAAGGCATGACCGTGGTGGATGAACAGTTCACCACCGACAAAGCCACCGACTTCATGGCCATCCTGACCGCCATCAAGGCGAAAAGCCCTGACGCCGTGTTCTACGGTGGCATGGACCCGCAAGCCGGCCCCATGTTGCGCCAGATGGAACAGTTGGGCATGGGCAAGGTCAAGTATTTCGGCGGTGACGGCATCTGCACCTCCGAGATCGCCAAACTCGCTGGCGGCGCCAAGACCCTGGAAAACGTGGTTTGCGCCGAAGGCGGCGCTTCCTTGGCCAAGATGCCTGGCGGCGTGGAGTGGAAAAAACGTTACGACGAGAAATACCCGAACCAGTTCCAGGTTTACAGCCCGTACACCTATGACGCGACCTTCGTGCTTGTGGATGCCATGAAACGCGCGAACTCCATCGATCCCAAGGTCTACACCCCCGAGCTGATCAAAACCAGCATGAAAGGTGTGACCACCACCATCGAATTCCTGCCCAATGGCGAGCTGAAAAACCCCGCCATCACCCTGTACCACTACGTGGACGGCAAGAAAACGCCGCTGGAATAAAGATTCGCAGCTTCAGTCAAAAAGCCACCGCAAGGTGGCTTTTTTTTTTGCGGGTTTCATGCGGACACAAAAAAGCCCAGACTGGCTGGGCTTTCAGGAGTTTTTGCGACCGTGTTGGAAACTCACGGCTGCTTGACTTTTTGGCGGAAGAGGCGGGATTCGAACCCGCGGTGGGTATAACCCCACGCACGCTTTCCAGGCGTGTGACTTAAACCGCTCATCCACCCTTCCGCGAAGCCTCTGATTGTAGCAGTGCCAAGAGGCTGTTGCGTCGCGAGGGGCTGATTTTTTAATGATGCGCGTTGTGAAACTGGTGTTTTTCCAGTTGCGCCAGGGTCACGAACTCCAGCGTACGCAGGTGGGTGGACGCCAGGATCACTGGCGGCGCAGCGCCGGCTTCCAGCGCCTCGCGCCAGCGGATGGCGCACAAGCACCAGCGGTCGCCCGGCTGCAGCCCGGCAAAACGGTGTTCCGGCCGAGGTGTGCCGAGGTCGTTGCCGCGAGCCGCTGAAAACGCCAGGAACTCGCGGGTCACGCGCACACAGACCAGGTGGGAGCCCAGGTCGGTTTCGTCGGTGTTGCAGCAGCCGTCGCGAAAATAACCGGTCAGCGGATCGTAGGAGCAGGGAACCAGCTCGGTGCCCAATACATTTTTAGCGCTCATACCAACATTCTCGGTAGCGGGATCAGGCCGGTTTTCCTGTGGACTGCACCATTTTCATGGCCGAAGAGATCAGGGCCGAGACCTCGGTCATGTTGCTGGGCACGATCAGGGTGGTGGTGGCATCTCCGGCCACACGTGAATAAGCCTCGACAGCTTTTTCCGCGACCTTGAGTTGCACGGCCATTTCGCCGCCGGGCTGGCGGATGGCGGCCGCGACGACTTCGATCGCCCGCGCATTGGCTTCGGCCACGGCCGTGATGGCAGAGGCTTCACCCTGCGCGTTGTTGATGGCGGCGAGTTTTTCGCCTTCGGAGCGGGCGATAAAGGCTTCGCGTTCGCCGGTGGCGATGTTGATTTGTTCCTGGCGGCGGCCTTCGGAGGCGGCGATCAGCGCGCGTTTTTCCCGTTCGGCGGTGATTTGCGACTGCATGGCATGCAAAATTTCCTTGGGCGGTGTCAAGTCCTTGATTTCATAACGCAGGACTTTCACACCCCAGTTCAGCGCCGCTTCGTCGATGGCCGCGACCACCTGGGCGTTGATGATGTCGCGCTCCTCAAAGGTTTTGTCGAGTTCGAGCTTGCCGATCACGCTGCGCAGCGAGGTCTGGGCCAGCTGGGTGACGGCCACGATGTAGTTGGACGAGCCGTAGCTGGCGCGCATCGGGTCGGTGACCTGAAAATACAGAATGCCGTCTACCTGCAACTGGGTGTTGTCGCGGGTGATACAGACCTGGCTGGGCACATCCAGCGGGATTTCCTTGAGCGAGTGTTTGTAGGCCACGCGGTCAATGAAAGGGACCAGGAAATTGAGCCCCGGTGTCAGGCTGCCATGGTATTTGCCCAGGCGTTCGATGACCCAGGCATTTTGTTGGGGCACAACCTTGATGCTGCGCGCGATAAAAATGACGGCAATCACCAGGATGACGAGAGCAATTTCCATTAAGTTCTCCGTTTAAACAAAAAAAAAGAGGCTGAAATCAGCCTTGTGTATTACAAGGTGCAATGTCTCACAGTTTGGCGACCACCAGCCGGTTGCCGTTCAACTCCTTGACCTTGAAGAGTCCGGGCTGGGGCGCGGCCTCGGCGTCGGCAAGCTGCACCGTCCACTGGGCGCCGCGGTATTTGACGCTGGCCGTGGCATCGGCATTCCACTGCTGGACATGCACGGTTTCGCCGATGTCCATCTGTACGTCGCTGTTGGCATTGGCCTGGGCCGGTTTGGGGCTTTTGCTGCGTTGCCAGTGCCAGGCCACGACGGCGCCACCACCGACCAGCGCGGCCACCACAATCTGGACAATAAGCGGGGCACCCAGGTGGGCGGCCAGTGCGGCGGCCACCATGCCTATGGTCAGCATCAGCAGGTAAAACGTGCCGGTGACCAGTTCCACCGCCACGGCGACACCCGCCAGCAGCCACCAGATGGTTGAATCGGCCATATTCCATTTCCCTTGCGTTTCGTAAAAGCTACATTTTGGGCCAGAAGCCCGATTTGACAAGCTTAACCGGGGCCCTGAAAGGCCCAGCAGGCTCGGACTTCATCAAATATCTCTACACTTCGGCCCTGATTTGATTTTTTTGTATTTCCAGGCAAGGGCCTCCCGATGAAATTCCGCTTCCCCATCGTCATCATTGACGAAGATTTCCGCTCCGAAAACACTTCCGGCCTGGGCATTCGTGCGTTGGCGCAGGCCATCGAGTCGGAGGGCTTCGAGGTGCTGGGCGTCACCAGTTACGGCGACCTGTCGCAATTTGCCCAGCAGCAAAGCCGCGCCAGTGCTTTTATCCTGTCGATCGACGATGAGGAATTCTCGCCCGGCCCGGACCTGGACCCGGCCGTGCTGGACCTGCGCCACTTCATTGAAGAAGTGCGGCGCAAGAACCTGGACGTGCCGATTTACGTCTATGGCGAGACCAAAACCTCGCGCCACATCCCGAATGACATCCTGCGCGAGCTGCACGGTTTCATCCACATGTTCGAGGACACGCCCGAATTTGTAGCGCGCCACATCATTCGGGAAGCCAAAAGTTACCTCGAAGGGGTGCAGCCGCCGTTTTTCAAGGCCTTGCTGGACTACGCCGAAGACGGCTCCTACTCCTGGCATTGCCCGGGGCATTCGGGGGGCGTGGCCTTCCTGAAAAGCCCGGTCGGGCAGATGTTTCACCAGTTTTTTGGCGAAAACATGTTGCGTGCCGACGTGTGTAATGCGGTGGAAGAGCTGGGCCAGTTGCTGGACCATGACGGCCCGGTGGGTGCCTCGGAGCGCAATGCCGCCCGCATCTTTAATGCCGATCACTGCTTTTTTGTCACCAACGGCACCTCGACCTCCAACAAGATGGTCTGGCACCACACGGTGGCGCCCGGCGACGTGGTGGTGGTGGACCGCAATTGCCACAAGTCCATCCTGCACGCCATCATCATGACCGGGGCGATTCCCGTGTTCCTGAAGCCGACGCGTAACCATTTCGGCATCATCGGACCCATCCCCAAGGAAGAGTTCGAAGTGGCCTCTATCCAGGCCAAGATCAAGGCGAATCCGCTGCTCAAGGGGGTTGATGCCAAGAAGGTCAAGCCGCGTGTGTTGACCATCACCCAGTCCACCTACGACGGTGTGCTTTACAACACCGAGACCATCAAGGGCATGCTGGACGGTTATGTCGAGAACCTGCATTTCGACGAGGCCTGGCTGCCCCACGCCGCGTTTCACCCGTTTTACGGCAGCTACCACGCCATGGGAAAAAAACGTGCGCGTCCCAAGCAGGCCATGGTCTACGCCACGCAGTCCATCCACAAGCTGCTGGCCGGTATCAGCCAGGCCAGCCATGTGCTGGTGCAGGACTCGCAGACCGTCAAGCTGGACCGGCACCTCTTTAACGAGGCCTATTTGATGCACACCTCGACCTCGCCGCAGTACAGCATCATTGCAAGCTGCGACGTGGCGGCCGCGATGATGGAGCCGCCAGGCGGCACCGCGCTGGTGGAGGAAAGTATTCTGGAAGCGCTGGATTTCCGCCGCGCCATGCGCAAGGTGGCCGAAGAATACGGCAAGGACTGGTGGTTCAAGGTCTGGGGTCCGGACAAGCTGGTCGAGGAGGGCATTGGCCGCTCGGAAGACTGGATCATCAAAGGCGAGGCCAAAAACGCCAAGGCCGGTGTCAACTGGCACGGTTTCGGCAAGATGGCGACCGGTTTCAACATGCTGGACCCGATCAAGTCCACCGTGGTTACGCCCGGCATGGACCTGAACGGCAAGTTTGCCAAGACCGGCATTCCGGCCAGCATCGTCACCAAGTTCCTGGCCGAACACGGCGTGGTGGTCGAGAAGACCGGCCTGTACAGCTTCTTCATCATGTTCACCATAGGCATCACCAAGGGCCGCTGGAACAGCATGTTGACTGCGCTGCAGCAGTTCAAGGACGACTACGACAAAAACATGCCGATGTGGCGCATCCTGCCCGAGTTCTGCCAGAAGTACCCCAAGTACGAAAAAATGGGCCTGGCCGACCTGTGCCAGCACCTGCATACGCTGTATGCCAAGTACGACATCGCGCGCCTGACCACTGACATGTATTTGAGCGACCTGACCCCGGCCATGAAGCCCAGCGATGCTTACGCGCACATTGCCCTGCGCAAGACCGAGCGGGTGGAAATCGACCACCTGGAAGGCCGCATCACGGTCGGTCTGGTCACGCCTTACCCGCCAGGCATTCCGCTGCTGATCCCGGGCGAGGTTTTCAACAAGAAGATCGTTGACTACCTGAAGTTCTCACGCGAGTTCAACACGCAGTGCCCGGGTTTCGAGACCGACATCCACGGCCTGGTCGAGGAAGAAGACGCCAACGGCAAGAAGCATTACTACGCCGACTGCGTCAAGGAGTAAGGCTAGGGACGTGCCGGCGGCATGTCCTCGCGCACCCGCATGAAGCTGGCGAAGCGCGGAATGCCGCTGTTGTTGAGGCCGCGAAAGCGGTAAGTCACCCAACTGCCCACGGCCGGCGGGTTTTTCGCTGGGCATCGCTGAAACCGGTGCCCAGTTTGAAGCGCCGGGCCGGCTGGCCGTCTGCACCCGGGATTTCCACCAGCAACGCGCCCAACATGCCGGCGTATTTGCCCTGGCCGTCGATCGCGGCGATGACGCGGGCTTCGGCATCTTCATGGGTTTTGAGCTTGAGCAGGTCGTCATTGCGCCGCGCCTGGTAGAAGGAGGCACCGCGGTGCAACATCAGGCCTTCGCCGCCCATTCTGACGGTTTTGGCCAGCAAGGCCTGCAGTGCGGCCGGGCTGGCCACCTTGCTTTGCACCACCGCCTGCACCCAGGGCTGGTCAATCTGGCTGACCGTGCCGTTGAGCACCGGAATCCGCTCGGAAAACGTGCCGCCCTGCGCCGGCAGGTCAAACACCATGAAACGCATTGCATGCCAGGCGGCCTCGTTGGGCGTTTGCTGGCGCACGGTGGACACGGCTTTGGAAAACTGCCCGCGCCCGGCCCAGAGTTCGCCGTCCATCGCCACCTTGGGCCAGCCGGCGGTAAACCAGGCCGGGGCGGCAATGCGTTCACCGCCACGGGTCCAGAGCTGTTTGCCGTCCCAGTAGCCGCGCACACCGTCGAGTTTTTCACTGACCCAATAGTCGCTCAGCGTGATGCCGGGGTGGTACACATTGGCCAGCATCAGCGGCGGGCGGGTCTCGGCCGCCGACAGGGGCGGGGCGGGTGTCAACAGGCCGGCCAGCGCCAGCAGCAGGGGCAGTGTCTGGAAACGCAATAGGCGAAAGCCTGGCCGCGAGCGGGCGCGGCTCAAGGCGATGGTGTCTGTGGGCATGGGCGCTAATTTACTATTGTCTGGATCATTCGTAATGCCTTTACACAGGGCGGTTTGGGGACTATTTCGGTCAACAGACGCTGTGGCCGTGGTCTTCTGCTAGCGGGTTGGCTGACCGACTTATTGCTTGTGTACAGTCTTTCTGCCAGGCGGTGACGGCATCCAGCCGCCCAGCGCCGACATGAAAGGAATCCAGCCATGATGTACCAAGGAAGCTGCCATTGCGGGCAGGTCGCCTTCGAGGTCGAGGGTGAACCCACGAAGGTGTTCGCCTGCAATTGCTCCATCTGTTTGCGCAAGGGCTCGCTGCTCTGGTTTTTGCCGCACAACAAGCTGCGTCTGCTGACGCCGGAGGAAAACGCCAGCACTTACGAATTCAACAAACACGTGATCAAACACCGGTTTTGCCCCACCTGCGGCATCCATCCTTATGGCGAAGGGGTGGGCCCTTCGGGCGAACGTATGGCGGCGATCAATGTGCGTTGTCTAGAGGGCATTGAGCTGTCTTCCCTGACCGTGGAGCAGATCGATGGCCGGGCCAGGTAAACGCATGGTTGCCAGCGACATCGACAACATCGAACGGGCCACGGTGGCGGCCGTGTCGCCTGAAGCGCTTGAGGAACTGGACGGCTGGTTGCTGCCCCTGGGCCGCGGCACGGTGAACCGGGCCAAAAGTGCGGTGCCGTTGCAGCACCGTGCGGGGGGTCTTGCTGTGGTGGGCCAGATCGAGGCGCGTTACGCGGCGCACGGCCTGCCGGCGCTGTTCCGTCTGGCGACCGACGCCTGTTTTGACGGCCTGCGGCAGGAACTGATACGGCGTGGTTACCGCGCCGAACGCCCGACGCTGGTCCAAGTGGCGGCCACGGAGCTGGTGCGCGCGGTGTCCGGTGAAGCGCCAGCCGACACCGCCAGCGCACCGGATGCGGCCTGGGCGGCGCTGTTTCTGGGGGATGGGGTGGATCCGGCCGATGGCGCCAGCCGCGTCGCGGCCTTGAGCCGGGCTCAGGGTTCGCTATACGCCAGTGTTCGCGAGCAGGGCGCCACCGTGGCCGCCGGGGCCGCCGCCTTTTCCCATGGCTGGGTCAGCGTGCACGGCATGCGCACCATCCCGGCGTGCCGGGGCCGCGGACTGGCCGGCCGCGTCTTGGCCGGGCTGGCCGAGGCGGCGCTGAGCCAAGGCGTGGCGCGCACTTTTCTGCAGGTGGAGGCGGGCAACAGCGCGGCTCAGGCGCTTTACCGTCGCGCCGGTTTTGAAACCGCCTGGTGTTATGAATACTGGTGCCAGGCCTGAGTCAGCTATTGCTATTGGATTGATAGCTGCTGGCGTCCGTGGATCAAGGGCGGGAGGCCGATTTGATTCATGATCCACGGGTTTTCAGGCTGTGCGATGTCGCTGCAGGCCTGTTTCCTTAAGCTTTTTAGGCCTCTAGCCCATACGGGACGGGCGCCAGCAGCTATCAATCCAGTAGCGACTGACGCGCTGCTGCGTAAGGCTCAGGGCTCAGTCCTCTTCGGTGGGTTCGGCGATGCCGCCTACCACCTGGTTGAAGCCGCCGTCCACATAAGTGATTTCGGCGCTGACGCCGGCCGCCAGGTCGCTCAGCAAAAAAGCGGCGACATTGCCGACGTCGTCAATCGTCACGTTGCGGCGAATCGGCGAGGCTTCGGCCACGACATTCAGGATCTTGCCGAAACCCTTGATGCCGCTGGCGGCCAGGGTTTTGATCGGGCCGGCGCTGATGCCGTTGACCCGCATGCCCGTGCCTTTGCTGCCCAGCGACTCGGCCAGGTAACGCACCGAGGCTTCCAGGCTGGCTTTGGCCAGGCCCATGGTGTTGTAGTTGGGCACGGTGCGCACGCCGCCCAGGTAGGTCAGGGTCAGCAGGGCCGAATTCGGGTTGAGGTAGGGCAGGGCCGCCTTGGCCATGGCCGGAAAGCTGTAGGTGCTGATGTCGTGCGCGATGCGAAAGTTTTCGCGGCTCAGGCCGTCCAGGAAGTCGCCGGCAATCGCTTCGCGCGGCGCAAAACCGATGCTGTGGACAAAGCCGTCGAAGGTGGGCCAGGTCTGCGACAGGTCCGCAAACAGTTGGGCGATCTGGGCATCGTCGCCGACGTCGCAGTCATACATCAGGGTGGAGCCGAAGTCGGCGGCCAGCTCGGTGATACGCGCCTTGAAACGTTCGCCGACGTAGCTGAAGGCCAGCTCGGCGCCTTGCGCATGGCAGGCTTTGGCGATGCCGTAGGCGATGGACCGGTTGGACAAGACGCCGGTGATCAGCAGCTTTTTACCCGTCAAAAATCCCATGTTGGCCCCTCAAAGGTTCGCACGAAATCTGTCCGTTCAAACTGAGCCGGCCCCAGGGCATGTTATGGCCGCGTCAGGCTGCTTCGGAACGGCGAAACAGATGATGCAGAATTGTCGCATGCGGATTTTGCAAAAGTTGTTGTGTTTTGTCGGGCTGGTCGTGGCTTGTGCGCCGTCCTGGGCCGCGCATGGTTATGCGCTCTGGGACGACCTGAAGTACCCGCCTGGCTTCACCGCCTTCGACTACGTCAACCCTGACGCGCCCAAGGGCGGCGAGTTGCGGCTGGTCAGCAACCAGCGTTATTCGACCTTCGACAAATACAACCCCTTCACCATCAAGGGGGCGCCGCCGGCCTATCTCGACGCCTTGCTGTTTGACACGCTGCTGACAGGCGCGATGGACGAAACCGCCTCCGGCTACGGCCTGCTGGCCGCGGATGTGACGGTCGCGCCTGATCGCCGCAGCGTGACCTTTCGCCTGCGGCCCGAAGCGCGTTTTCACAATGGCCTGCCGGTGGAGGCCGCCGATGTGAAACACAGCTACGACACCCTGATCGGCCCCTACACCGCGCCGGGCTACAAGACGCTGCTGCAGGAGGTGGGCGGCGCCGACGTGCTGGATGCGCGCACCATCCGTTTCCGCTTCAAGACGCTGAACCGCGAGCTGCCGCTGATTGTGGGCAGTCTGCCCATTTTCAGCCGCGCCTGGGGCATGGACAAGGGCAAGGCCAAACCTTTCGACCAGGTGGTGATGGACATTCCGATCGGCAGCGGCGCCTACAAGATAGGCCCGGTGCGTTTCGGCAAGGACATCACCTATGTGCGCGACCCGAACTACTGGGCGCGCGACCTGCCGGTGAACCGCGGCAGCCACAACTTCGACCGCATCACCGTCAAGATCTACCGTGACAACACGGCCCGGCTCGAGGCGCTCAAAGCCGGGGAGTTCGACATGATGAGTTTTTATTCGGCCGGTGACTGGGCGCGCCGGGTGAATGGCAAACGCTTCAACACCGGTGAACTGGTCAAAAAAGAGTTTCAGCACAAAAAGCCTGCGGGCTTCCAGAGCTTTGTACTGAACAGCCGCCGCGAGAAGCTGAAAGATCCGCGCGTGCGGGAGGCGCTGGGCCTGGCGCTCGACTACGAGTGGATGAACCGCCAGATGTTTTACGGTGGTTATCCGCGCGTGAAAGACCTCTTCGGCAACACCGATTGCGAGGCGCAAGGCCTGCCGTCACCCGAAGAACAGGCCTTGCTCGAGCCCTGGCGCGGCAAAATTCCCGATGCCAGCTTCGGCCCCATGTACATGCCGCCCAGCACCGAAGGGCAGGGCCAGTCGCTGCGCAACAACCTGCGCCGCGCTCGCGATCTGCTGAAAGAGGCCGGCTGGGAATACCGCGATGGCGCCCTGCGCAATACCAGGGACGAGGCGATGACGCTGGAGTACCTGGACAGCAAGGAGGGCGGTGTGCGCACGGTCTCGCCCTGGGTGCGCAACCTCGAGAAGCTGGGCGTGACGCTGAACTTCGCCACGGTGGATTTTGCGCTTTACCAGGAGCGATTGGACCGTTTCGATTTTGATATCACCACCATCGCCTTCCCCGGCACCAGCAACCCCGGCCAGCAACTTCTGGAGATTTTCGGCAGCAAGGCCGCGAAAACCGAAAGTTCGGGCAACTACATGGGTGTGTCCACCCCGGCGGTCGATGCCTTGCTCAAGGACGTCGTCAATGCCGACACCAAGGCCGAGTTGTTGCCCGCCTGCCGCGCGCTGGACCGCGTGATCATGCACAGCCACTACCTGATTCCCCAATGGACGTTGATGTCGCACCGCATCGTTTATGACAGCTGGCGGCTGGCGTTCAAGGCGCCCATGCCCCCTTACGCCGGTGGTGAGGATTGGGTCATGGGCACCTGGTGGGCCAAGCCCCCGCCGAAACCCTAGACGAGAAGGAAACCGGCCATGCTCTCCTATGTTCTCAAGCGGCTGCTGCTGTTCATCCCGACCCTGCTGGGGGTCCTGCTTGTCACGTTTCTGGTGATCCAGTTCGTACCGGGTGGTCCGGTGGAGCAATACCTGGCGGAGGCGAAGACGGCCGGTCGTGGCGGCGCTGGCGGCTTCGAGTCGGGTGGCGGCACCTACCGGGGCAACCAGGGCGTGGACCCCAAGCGCCTGGCGCAGATCAAGGCGCTGTACGGTTTCGACAAGCCGGCGCATGAGCGCCTCTGGCAAATGTTGGGGCAATTTGCGCGCTTCGATCTCGGCAAGAGTTTCTTCCAGAACAAGGATGTCTGGACCTTGATTTTGGAGAAACTGCCGGTCTCTATCAGTCTGGGCCTGTGGACCTTTTTCATCAGTTACGGCGTGGCCATCCCACTCGGCGTGGCGAAGGCGGTGCGCGCCGGCTCGCGCTTTGACCTGGTCTCCACGCTGATCATACTGATCGGTTATGCCATTCCTGGCTTTGTGCTGGGCGTGGCGCTGCTGGTGGTCTTCGGCGGACAGCTGCAGTGGTTTCCGCTGCGCGGATTGACTTCCGCCAACTGGGACGAACTGAGCTGGGCTGCGCGTATCACCGACTACCTCTGGCACATCACCTTGCCGGTCACGGCCATGGTGCTGGGCAGTTTTGCGGTGACGGCCATGCTCACCAAAAACGCCTTCCTCGAGGAAATCCGCAAGCAATACGTGTTGACCGCGCGGGCCAAGGGCCTGGGTGAGCGGCAGGTGCTCTGGAAACATGTGTTCCGTAACGCGCTGATTCCCATCATCACCGGTTTGCCGGCGGCCTTCATAGGCGCCTTCTTCGCGGGCTCGCTGCTGATAGAAACCTTGTTTTCGCTCGACGGGCTAGGCTTGCTGGGTTACGAAAGTGTGATTCGGCGCGACTACCCGGTGGTGCTGGGCACGCTTTACATCTTCACGCTGATCGGCCTGGTCACCAAGCTGATTTCCGATCTCTGTTATGTCTGGGTGGACCCGCGTGTCAAGTTTGATTAACCCCCCCGAAGCGACCGTTGGCCACGTCCCCTCCGAGGGGGCGCCGCTGGCGGACCGGCACAGCCGGCTCCGCGGCGGCTCTGATAAAAAGAGTTCCGCTGCCAGTCTGAGCCCGGGGCGCCGCGCCTGGCAACGCTTCAAGCGCAACCGGCTCGGTTTCTGGAGCCTGGTGGTCTTCACGACGCTGGTGGTGCTGAGCCTGTTCGCCGAGGTCTTGTCCACCGACAAGCCGCTGATCGTGCGCTACCAGGGGCAGACGTATTTTCCGGTCTTGCGCGACTATTCCGAAAAAACCTTTGGCGGGGACTTCGAGACACCGGCCGACTACCTCGACCCCTTCATCCGCGAGCGGCTCACCACCGGGGACAACTGGGCGGTCTTCGCGCCCAACACCTACGGCGCGAAGACGCTTAACTACTTCGCAAAAGCGCCCAGCCCGGCCGCGCCCTCGGCCGACAACTGGTTCGGCACAGACGACCGCGGGCGCGACCTGCTGGCGCAACTGATTTACGGTTTTCGCGTGAGCGTGTTGTTCGCGCTGGCACTGACCGCCATCGGCACGGTGTTAGGCGTGGCGGCCGGCGCGGTGCAGGGTTACTTCGCGGGCAAGATAGATCTGGCCTTCCAGCGTTTCATCGAGATCTGGAGCTCGATGCCCGAGCTCTACCTGCTGATCATCTTCAGCGCCATCTTCAAGCCCAGCGTGGCGCTGCTACTGATTTTGTTGAGCATGTTCGGCTGGATGGCCCTGTCCGACTATGTGCGTGCCGAATTCCTGCGCAACCGCCAGATGGACTATGTGCGCGCCGCCCGCGCCCTGGGTGTGAGTAATAGGCAGATCATGTGGCGCCATATCCTGCCCAACAGCATGACGCCGGTGGTGACCTTTTTGCCCTTTCGCATGAGCGCGGCGATCCTGGCGTTGACCTCGCTGGACTTTCTGGGCCTGGGCGTGCCGCCGGGCACGCCGTCGCTGGGTGAGTTGCTGAGCCAGGGCAAAAACAATATAGACGCCTGGTGGATATCGTTGTCCACCTTTGCCGTGCTGGTGGTCACGCTGCTGCTGCTGACCTTTATGGGCGATGCGCTGCGTGATGCGCTGGACCCGCGGAAGATGGACAAATAATGACTTTGCTGAATGTCAAAAACCTGCGCGTTGGTTTTGCGGGCAAGGACGTGGTGCATAGCATCGATTTTTTCATCCAGCCTGGCGAAAAAGTTGCGCTGGTCGGCGAATCGGGCTCCGGCAAAACCGTCACGGCATTAAGCCTGCTGCGCCTGGTGCAGAACGCGGAGGTCTCTGGCCAAGCCGGTTTTACCGGGCGCGAAGGGACTGTCGATTTGTTGTCGATTCCCGAGCGGCAATTGCGCGGCATTCGCGGCCAGGACATTGCCATGATTTTCCAGGAGCCCATGACGGCGTTGAACCCGCTGTTCACCGTGGGCGAGCAGATTGCCGAAGTTCTTGAGCTAAAACAGGGTCTGGCCCGCACCAGCGCTGCGCAGGAAGCTATCAAACTGCTAGCGGATACCGGGATTTCCGAAGCTGCACGGCGGGCCCAGGCCTTTCCGCACCAGCTTTCGGGCGGGCAGCGCCAGCGCGCCATGATTGCGATGGCGCTGGCCTGCCAGCCTAAGCTGCTGCTGGCCGACGAGCCGACCACGGCGCTGGACGTCACCCTGCGGGTGCAAATCCTGGACTTGCTGACGGTGCTGCAGCGACGCAACAACATGGCCGTGCTGCTGATCACCCACGATTTGAACCTGGTGCGCCGTTTTGCCGACCGTATCGTGGTGATGGAAAACGGGCATATTGTTGAAACCGGCCCGGTGGCCCAGGTGTTTGCCAACCCGCAACACGCCTACACCCGCAAGCTGATCGCCAGCCGGCCGGCGCGTGACGTGGTTGAGGGCGAGTCCGACCCGGCCGCGGCGCCCGTCATGCAGGCCACCGATTTACGTGTCACCTACCCGGTGCGCCGGCCCGGCGTGGCGGGCTGGTTCAAGGCCGGCGAGTTTGTGGCCGTGAAAGCGGCCAGTTTCAGCATCCCGCCCGGGCAGACCCTGGGGGTGGTGGGGGAGTCCGGCTCGGGCAAATCGACGCTGGCCCTGGCCGCGCTGGGGCTGCACCCGCACCAGGGGCGGTTACTGGCCGCCGGCCAACGCTGGAGCCGCGATACAGTGCGCAACAAAGCCATGCGGCGTATCGTGCAGGTGGTGTTTCAGGACCCGTTTTCCTCGCTCTCGCCGCGCATGACGGTGGAAGAAATCGTCGGCGAAGGCCTGCTGGTGCACGAGCCCGGGCTGTCCACGGCCCAGCGCCGCGAGCGGACCCTGCTGGCGCTGACCGATGTGGGCATGGGCGAAGCCCAGTTTCCCGGTTTGTTGCAGCGTTATCCGCACGAGTTTTCGGGCGGCCAGCGCCAGCGCCTGGCGATTGCCCGGGCCCTGATCGTGCAGCCGCAATTGCTGGTGCTGGACGAACCAACCAGCGCGCTGGACGTGACCATCCAGAAACAGGTGCTGCAGCTTTTGCAAAAACTGCAGCGAGAGCGCGGCCTGAGCTACCTGCTGATCACCCACGACGTGGACGTGATTCGCGCCATGGCGCACCAGGTGATGGTGATGAAAGACGGGGAGGTGCTGGAGGCCGGCCCGGTGGAGCGCGTGCTGGAGCAACCGGAACACCCGTACACCCGAATCCTGGTGGCGGCCCAGGTGTGAGAGCCTGTTTGCGCTCTCCATGGGGTCGCGTTGGGACGCAATCGGGATGAGTTGCTCGCCAAGATCACGCCGCATGGGCTGATGCCCATGCAAGGGATTTGGTGGGCAAATCGCCCGATTGCGCTCCAACCCGCAGGGTCGGTGCCTTTTCGGGCGCTCTGCGGCGTTGCGGCGCTTGCCAATAGCCAGCTATCGGCGGCGCACCGCGCCTTGCAGCCCATCCCGAAAAGGCGCCTGCGCGGCCCCATCGAGATCGCAAACAGGCTCTAACGGCTTTATTCATCAATTTGAATGAATCAAAAATGATGGATGATTCAAAATCATTCATTTTTCCGTATGCTGGCCGCAAGCTTGCGGATGCGGGCATGTAAACTGCTTGCAGAGGCGTCTGTTGCAGGCTACAATACGCACTTCACGACCAAATGGGCGGGTTTTCACCGCCCATTTTTTTTGGGCGTTTGTTTTTGCACCCTTGATTTTTAAGAAGCTGCCTCCGGAACTGAATGGCCTTACACGACACGATTGAGCAAACAGTCACAGGACTGGGATACGACCTGGTGGATATTGAACGCACCAGCGGTGGATTGCTGCGTGTCACGATCGACCACCCCTATACGGCGGACACCGAAGAGCAGTTCATCAATGCGGAAGACTGCGAAAAAGTCACGCGCCAGTTGCAGTTTGTGCTGGAAGTGGAAGGCGCGGCGTATTCCCGGCTCGAGGTGAGCTCGCCGGGCATAGACCGGCCTTTGCGCACTGAAAAAGATTTTGAGCGTTTTGCCGGCGAGATGGTGGACATCACCCTCAAGGCGCCCATCGGCGTGGCGGCTTCCGCCGGTTCGGTGGTATCGGCGAATCGTAAAAAATTTCGCGGAACACTTGAACGTGCCGCCTCCGGGTGGCAAATTGTGTGGAGCGAAGAGCCCGCCGCCAAGCCCGGTCAGAAAATTAGCAAGAAGCGGGTCCCCGCGCCGTTGCAGGCGCTGGGCTTCACGCTGGATGAGATTGCACAGGCGCGACTGGCGCCTGTGGTGGACTTCAAGGGACGCAGGCCAAAAGGCGCGTCCGCAACAGAGATATAAAAGAGAAAGGCAGGCTTGTGAAATGAATCGCGAACTGTTGATGTTGGTTGATGCCATATCGCGTGAGAAAAATGTTGAACGTGACGTCGTCTTTGGCGCGGTCGAGCTCGCGCTCGCTTCCGCCACCAAGAAGGTGTATGCGGGCGAAGTGGACATCCGCGTGGCCGTGGACCGCGACAGCGGCAACTACGAAACCTTCCGCCGCTGGCTGGTCGTGCCTGATGCTGCCGGTCTGCAAAACCCGGAAGCCGAAGAGCTGGTCAGCGATGCACGCGACGAAATCGCCGACATCGAAGAGGGCGACTACATTGAAAAGCCGGTCGAAAGCCTGCCGATAGGCCGCATTGGCGCGCAAGCCGCCAAGCAGGTCATTCTGCAAAAAATCCGCGACGCCGAGCGCGAGATGCTGCTCAACGACTTCATGTCGCGCGGCGACAAGATTTTTGTCGGCACCGTCAAACGCATGGACAAGGGCGACATCATTGTCGAATCCGGCCGTGTTGAAGGCCGTTTGCGCCGCAGCGACATGATCCCGAAAGAGAACCTGCGCTCAGGCGACCGCGTCCGCGCCATGATCATGGAAGTCGACACCACCTTGCGTGGCGCGCCCATCATCCTGTCACGTACCGCGCCCGAGTTCATGATCGAGTTGTTCCGCCAGGAGGTGCCAGAGATCGAACAAGGCCTGCTGGAGATCAAATCCTGCGCCCGTGACGCCGGTTCGCGCGCCAAGATCGCTGTGTTGTCGCATGACAAACGTGTCGACCCCATCGGCACCTGCGTTGGTGTGCGCGGCACCCGTGTCAACGGCGTGACCAACGAACTTGCCGGCGAACGTGTCGACATCGTGCTCTGGAGCGAAGACCCGGCCCAGTTCGTGATAGGCGCCCTGGCACCGGCCAACGTTTCCTCCATCGTGGTAGACGAAGAGCGCCACGCCATGGACGTGGTGGTGGACGAGGAAAACCTCGCCATCTCCATCGGCCGCGGTGGCCAGAACGTGCGTCTGGCCGCCGAGCTGACGGGCTGGAAAATCAACATCATGACGGCCGATGAGTCCGCTGAAAAGCAGGCCACGGAAACCGACAGCAGCCGCAAGCTGTTCATGGAAAAGCTCGATGTGGACGAAGAAATCGCCGACATCCTGATCTCCGAAGGCTTCACCAGCCTGGAAGAAGTGGCTTACGTGCCCATTCAGGAAATGCTGGAGATCGAGTCCTTTGATGAGGACACCGTCAATGAGCTGCGTACGCGCGCCAAGGATGCACTCCTGACCATGGAAATCGCCAAGGAAGAAGATGCCGAAGGCGTTTCGCAGAATCTGCGCGATGTCGAAGGCCTGACGCCTGAGCTGATTGCCAAGCTGACTGAGGCGGGTGTGACCACCCGTGACGACCTGGCCGATCTGGCTGTCGACGAATTAACCGATATCACCGGCCAGTCTGCGGACGAAGCCACGGCTCTGATCATGACTGCACGCGCGCATTGGTTTACCGATGAAGCCGCCGCAGGCACCGCTGCACCCGCATCGGCTCAAGAGCAATGATCATGGAGGCCGCAGGGAAACCCAATTATGTCCAGTACTACCACCGTCGCTCAGTTCGCAGCTGAACTGAATAAACCAACCGCCACCTTGATTGAGCAATTGACCAGTGCCGGCGTCGCCAAGGCGCAAGCCGATGACCACTTGTCAGAGGCCGATAAACAGAAGCTGTTGAGCTATCTGCAGGCCAGCCATGGCACAGCCAGTGCTGAGCGCAAGAAAATCACGCTGGTCAAAAAATCGACCAGCGAAATCAAGCAGGCCGATGCCACGGGTCGCGCCCGCACCATCCAGGTCGAGGTGCGCAAAAAACGCACCTTCGTCAAGCGTGAAGACGGCTCCGACCTGGCTGTGGAAGACAGTGCTTCGGCCGTTGCTGCGGCGCAAGCCCCCGAGGTCGAAGACCCGGAACTGGTTCGCCGCGAGGAAGAAGCCAGCCGCCACGCCGAGCTGCTGCGCCGTCAGGAAGAAGAACTGACTGAAAAGCGCCGTCTGCGTGAAGAGCAGGAGGCCAAAGCCGCCGCTCAGGAGCAAGAGCGCCAGGCCGCCGAGCAAAACGCATTGGCCCAGGCCGCAGCAGCTGCTGCTGCGCAGGCCGCCGCTGAGGCCGCTAAAAAGCCGGAAAAACCGACCATTGGCAAAATCATGCCTGTGGTCGAGAAACCGGTTGTGGTCGAAGCACCTGCTGCGCCGGACACGGCCGCCGTTGCACAGGCCGCAGCCAAAGCTGCAGACGCCAGCGCCGCCCAGGCGGCCGCCAAGGCCAAAGCCACCGCCGAATTCCAGGCCGATGCCGCCAGGGCACTCGACTTGCAGGAACGCCGCAAGAAGGCCGAGGCGGAAGCTGCCGGCATTCGCGCGATGATGAACGCGCCCAAGCGTGTTCTGGTTCCGCACGTCGATCCCAAAGTGGCCATGAAGGGCACTTTGCACAAGCCGGCCGTGGTGCCGGGGGCTGCCAAGCCAGCTGTTCCGGGTGCGCCTGGTGCCGCCGGTGCTGCAGGAAAAAAAGAAGTCAAGTCGGAGAACCTGTCTTCGACCTGGAAAGACGACGCCAAGAAAAAGAGCGAAATCAAGACCCGCGGCGCGCCTGTCGTGCCGGGTCGCGGCAATTTCCGGGGTGGCCCGCGTGGCCGCCGCAGCTCGGACCGCGATTCGCGTCCCGAGTCCACGTTTGTGGCGCCGACCGAGTTCAAGGTCATTGAAGTGCATGTGCCCGAGACCATCACCGTTGGTGAACTGGCGCACAAGATGAGCGTCAAGTCGTCCGAGGTGATCAAACACCTGATGAAACTCGGCCAGATGGCGACCATCAACCAGCCCTTGGACCAGGACACCGCGATGATCGTCGTGGAAGAAATGGGCCACAAGGCGGTTACCGCCGCGCTGGACGATCCGGAAGCCTTCACCGACGAAGATGTGCAGGGTCAGCAGGCAGAATCGCTGCCGCGTGCGCCTGTCGTGACCGTCATGGGTCACGTCGACCACGGTAAAACCTCGCTGCTCGATTACATCCGCCGCGCCAAGGTGGCCTCCGGTGAAGCCGGTGGTATCACCCAGCACATTGGTGCCTACCACGTGGAAACACCGCGCGGTGTGGTGTCTTTCCTGGACACCCCGGGTCACGAGGCGTTCACCGCCATGCGTGCCCGTGGCGCCCAGGCGACCGACATCGTGATTCTGGTGGTGGCGGCCGACGACGGCGTGATGCCGCAGACCAAAGAGGCGATCAAACACGCCAAAGCGGCCGGTGTGCCCATCGTGGTGGCGATCAACAAGATCGACAAGCCCGATGCCAACATGGACCGTGTCAAGGGCGAGCTGGTCACCGAAGAAGTGATTCCTGAAGAGTTCGGCGGCGACGTGCCATTTGTTGGCGTGTCGGCCCGTACCGGCGCCGGTATCGATGCCTTGCTCGAGCAGGTGTTGCTGCAGGCTGAAGTGCTGGAGCTGCGCGCCCCGGTTGATACGCTGGCCAAAGGCCTGGTGATTGAAGCCCGACTCGACAAGGGCCGCGGTCCGGTCGCCACCGTGCTGGTGCAATCCGGCACGCTGAAAACCGGTGACGTGGTGCTGGCGGGTTCGACCTATGGCCGCGTGCGCGCCATGCTGGACGAAAACGGCAAGACCATCAAGACCGCCGGTCCTTCGATCCCGGTCGAAATCCAGGGTCTGACGGATGTGCCGCAAGCCGGTGATGAATTCATGGTGATGACCGACGAACGTCGTGTCCGTGAAATCGCCACCTACCGTGCCGGCAAGTTCCGCAACACCAAGCTGGCCAAGCAGCAGGCGTCCAAGCTGGAGAACATGTTCTCCGACATCGGCGCCGGCGAAGTCAAGATGTTGCCCATCATCATCAAGGCCGACGTGCAGGGCTCACAAGAAGCGCTGGCTCAGTCCTTGCTCAAGCTCTCGACCGACGAGGTCAAGGTGCAACTGGTGTATTCCGGTGTGGGTGGTATTTCCGAGTCCGACGTGAATCTGGCGATTGCCTCCAAGGCGGTGGTGATCGGCTTCAACACCCGGGCCGATGCCCAGGCGCGCAAGCAGGCCGAGAACAACGGCGTGGATATTCGTTACTACAACATCATTTATGACGCTGTGGACGAGCTGCGCGCCGCGATGTCGGGCATGCTGACACCGGACAAGAAGGAAGAAGTCATCGGCAATGCCGAGATTCGCGAGATCTTCAAGGTCAGCAAGATCGGCTCCATCGCCGGTTGTATGGTCACCGCGGGTGTGGTTCGCCGCACCGCCAAGCTGCGCTTGCTGCGCGGCAACGTGGTTATCTACACGGGTGAACTCGACTCGCTCAAGCGTTTCAAGGACGACGTCAAGGAAGTCAAGGAAGGTTTCGATTGCGGCTTGAACATCAAGGGCTACAACGACATCGAAATTGGCGACATCATTGAGTTCTTCGAGATCAGGGAAGTGGCCAGGACACTGGCGGTCTGATGCCGGTGAGCGGCTGGTATCCCTTTTGGGGAACCAGCCGCCGCTGAACAGACTCCACACTTGTTGATATGCGTAAAAAATCTTCCACACCGAATCGCGGGTTTCGCGTTGCCGACCAGATCCAGCGGGATTTGACGGCCTTGATTGCGCGCGAGTTGAAAGACCCGCGTGTGGGCATGGTCACGATCCAGGCCGTCGAGGTCACGCCGGACTATGCCCATGCCAAGATCTTTTTCAGCGTGCTGGTGGGCGACCCGGCAGAATGTGAAACGGCGCTGAATCAGGCGGCCGGTTTTCTGCGTAACGGCCTGTTCAAGAAGCTGATGATCCACACGGTTCCCACGCTGCATTTCCAGTTTGATCGCACCACCGAACGTGCGGCCGACATGAACGCCTTGATTGCCAAGGCGGTTTCCTCTCGCGCCCAGGAAGACTGAAGCGTACCGTTCCCCTTCGGCAGGCTCGGGGTGAACGGTACCCACCGCGAGCGGGTGTTCCGTTCGCGTTGAGCTTGTCGAAACGCTTATGTCCACACCTTCCAGTCACCGTCAGGCACCTACACGCCAAAAAATTCAGCGACGTCCCGTCCACGGCGTGTTGCTGCTCGACAAGCCGCTGGGCTTTTCGAGCAACCAGGCGCTGCAAAAAGCCAAATGGCTGTTGCGGGCGGACAAGGCCGGCCATACCGGCACGCTGGACCCCTTGGCCACCGGCGTGTTGCCCCTGTGTTTTGGCGCGGCCACCAAGTTCAGCCAGTTGCAACTTGACGCTGACAAGACCTATGAAGCCGTGCTCCTGCTGGGCCAGAAAACCAGCACCGCCGATGCCGAAGGCGACGTGATTGAAACCCGGCCGGTGCCGGCAATCACGCCCGAACTGCTGGCCGAGCTGACTAAACGTTTCACCGGTCCGCTGGCGCAGATTCCGCCCATGTATTCGGCGCTGAAAAAAGACGGCAAGGCCTTGTACGAATACGCGCGCAAAGGTGAAGAAGTCGAGCGGGAAGCCCGCCACATCACGATTTACAAGCTAAATATGGCTCTGGCCCAGGACCCGCGGGCGCAAGCAGCTATCAAAATAGTAGTGAGCTGCAGCAAAGGCACTTACATACGCACGCTCGGCGAAGACATCGGTGAAGCCATCGGTTGCGGCGCCCACCTGGGTTCGCTCAGGCGCCTGGAAACCGGCGGTTTTGTCGCCAGCCAATGCGTGAGCCTGGCCGCGCTGGAGGCCATGAGCGAGGCCGAGCGCGACGCCTGTTTGTTGCCGCCGCAGACGCTGCTGGCGGCGTATCCTCGTGTCACATTGGATGCGGATAATGCAGGACGGTTTTTAAGCGGTATGCGGCGCCGGGGCCAAGCCGGCCAATGGGGTGCTGATGCGCCGCTGGTGCAAGTTTATGGCGACCATCCGCCGGCGTTTCTGGGTTCTGCCCACGTCACGGCCGATGAGTTGATTCCCCAGCGTTTGCTCAGCCCGATCGAGGTCAGCGACATTTTGCAAGCGACACAACGCCGTCCGGAAAGTTTTGCGTTAGAGCCCCCCGACCCGGTGACCGCGTCCCTGCATTCCTGATTTTTTAGTTTTACCCGTTTCAAGTTTTCCTGAAAGCCAACCATGAGTCATAAACAAATCCGCAACATCGCCATCATCGCCCACGTCGATCATGGCAAGACCACCATGGTCGACCAGTTGCTGCGCCAGTCCGGCACTTTTGCCGAACACGAAAAAGTCGTCGACACCGTGATGGACAACAACGCCATTGAAAAAGAGCGTGGCATCACCATCCTGGCCAAGAACTGCGCCGTGAGCTGGGAAGGCACACACATCAACATCGTCGACACCCCGGGCCACGCCGACTTCGGCGGCGAAGTGGAACGTGCTCTGTCCATGGTCGATGGCGTGGTGCTGCTGATCGATGCGCAGGAAGGCCCCATGCCCCAGACGCGTTTTGTGACCAAGAAGGCCCTGGCCCTGGGCCTCAAACCCATCGTGGTGGTGAACAAGGTCGACAAACCCGGTGCCAACCCCGACAAGGTGGTCAACGCCGCTTTTGACTTGTTCGACAAGCTGGGCGCCACCGACGAGCAGTTGGACTTCCCCGTGGTTTACGCCTCCGGCATCAACGGCTGGTCCTCGCTGGAAGAAGGTCCTCCCAACGAACAGTGGGGTCCCGACATGTCGGCCCTGTTCAACACCATTCTCAAACACGTGCCACCGCAAAAGGGTGACCCGGCTGCGCCACTGCAACTGCAGATTTCCGCACTCGATTTCTCGACCTTTGTGGGTCGTATCGGCGTGGGCCGTATCAGCCAGGGCACGATCCGTCCGATGATGGACGTGGTGGTCATGGAAGGCCCGGACGGCAAGGCTGTCAAAGGCCGTATCAACCAGGTCTTGACTTTCCAGGGTCTGGAGCGTGTGCAGGCGACGGAAGCAGGCCCCGGCGAAATCGTGCTGATCAACGGTATTACCGAGATCGGTATTGGCGTGACCATCACCGACCCACTGACCCCGATGCCGCTGCCCATGCTCAAGGTCGATGAGCCGACCCTGACCATGAACTTCTGCGTCAACACCAGCCCGCTGGCCGGCCGCGAAGGCAAATATGTCACCAGCCGCCAGATCTGGGACCGCCTGCAGAAAGAGCTGCAACACAACGTGGCGCTGCGCGTCAAGGAAACCGACGAAGAAGGTATCTTCGAAGTCATGGGCCGCGGCGAGTTGCACCTGACCATCCTGCTGGAAAACATGCGCCGCGAAGGTTACGAGCTGGCGGTGTCCAAGCCACGCGTGGTTTACAAGGATGTCGATGGCGTGCGCCACGAGCCTATCGAGCTGGTGACGGCCGACATCGAAGAGCAGCATCAGGGCGGCGTGATGCAAGCCCTGGGCGAGCGCAAGGGCGAGCTGGTCAACATGGAGCCGGACGGCCGTGGCCGTGTGCGCCTGGAATACCGCATCCCGGCCCGTGGCCTGATCGGTTTCACCAACGAGTTCCTGAACTTGACCCGTGGTTCCGGCCTGATCGCCAATATTTTCGACTGCTACGAGCCGCACAAGGGCGACATCGGCGGCCGTAAAAACGGTGTGCTGATCTCCATGGATGCCGGTGAAATTTTCACCTACGCCCTGGGCAAGCTGGACGACCGCGGCCGCATGTTCGTCAAGGCCAACGATCCGGTTTACGAAGGCATGATTGTGGGTATCCACAGCCGCGACAACGATCTGGTGGTCAACGCCACGCGTACCAAGCAGCTGACCAACTTCCGCGTGTCCGGCAAGGAAGACGCGATCAAGATCACGCCGCCTATCGAATGCACACTGGAATACGGCGTGGAATTCATCGAGGACGACGAACTGGTCGAAATCACGCCCAAGTCCATCCGTCTGCGCAAGCGTCACCTGACCGAAAGCGAGCGCAAGCGCGCTGGCCGTTAAGATAGCGTGATCCGGAAAAGGGCCGCTGCGGTGCAGCGGCCCTTTTCACGTCCTTTTCTCATCGGCAGGTGTTTGACAGGCAGGTCGTTTCATGAAACTCACGCATTCCCGGGCGGTGGCCCTGATGGTTTTGATTACCCTGATGTGGTCCATCGCCGGAGTCGTGACCAGGCAACTGGAATCGGCGCGTAGTTTTGAAGTGACTTTCTGGCGCAGCTTTTTCACCGCGTTGTCGCTGCTGGTGATCCTGCCGCTGTTTCAGGGGCGCGAGGTTTTTTCCAGAATTCGCCACGCCGGCCGTTTTTTGTGGATCTCCGGCGTCTGCTGGAGTGTGATGTTCACCGCCTTCATGCTGGCGCTGACCATGACCACGGTGGCCAATGTGCTGGTCACCATGGCGGCTGGCCCCTTCATCACGGCGCTGGTGGCTCGGGTGTTTATCGGCCACCGCATTCCCACACGCACCTGGCTGGCGATTGCCGTCGCGGGTGTGGGTATTGCCTGGATGCATGGTTCCCAGGTCAGCCTGGACGCCGGTAGCGGCGAGCTGGCCGGTACGCTGGTGGCCTTGCTGGTGCCGCTGGCCGGTGCGGTGAACTGGACCGTGGTGCAGCGCAGCCAGGCACACGGTGAAAAAATCGACCTGGTGCCTGCGGTGCTGGTGGGTGCGGCGATTTCCTCGTTGCTGACCTTGCCGCTGGCGTTTCCGTTCAGCGCGACCGGGCGCGACCTGGGCCTGCTGGCGATGCTGGGTTTGCTGCAGCTGGCGATTCCCTGTGTCTTGTCGGTGGTCTGCGCCCGCGTGCTGAAGGCGCCGGAAATGGCCTTGCTGGCCTTGCTGGAGATTATTTTTGGCATCCTGCTGGCCTGGGTAGGCGCGGGCGAGGTGCCGGCTTCCACGGTGCTGACCGGCGGCATGCTGGTGATAGGGGCGCTGGTCGCCAACGAACTGATGGGCTGGAGAAACAGGTTATGAACGAAACAACACATTTGAAAACAAGCGGCGACATCCTGACCGAGGTGCGCGGGCAGGTCGGATTTATCACCTTGAACCGGCCCAAGGCACTCAATGCCTTGTCGCTGCAAATGGTGCGCGACCTGGCGACGGCACTGCTGGCCTGGCGCGATGACGCCGCCATCTTGGCGGTGGCGATTCGCGGCAGCAACAAACACGGCCGTCCCGGTACGCCGGAAAGCCTGTTCGGCGGTTTTTCCGCCGGCGGCGACATCCGCTTTTTCCACCAGGCGGCCCTGGCCGGCGACACCGCGCTGGACGATTTTTTCACCGAGGAATACCGCCTCAACCACCTGATCCACAACTACCCCAAACCCTACATCGCCTTCATGGACGGTGTGGTCATGGGCGGCGGCATGGGCATCAGCCAGGGCGCCCAGGTTCGCATCGTGACGGAACACAGCAAACTGGCGATGCCTGAAACCAATATCGGGCTGTTCCCCGATGTGGGCGGCGGTTATTTCCTGAGCCGCTGCCCGGGCAGCGTGGGGGAATACCTGGCGCTGACCGGTGTGGTGACAGACGGCGACGAGGCGCTGGCTTATGGCCTGGCCGACGTCAAGCTGCCGGCCGCACGTTTGCCCGCCTTGTGGCAAGACCTGGGCGCCCAAGCCTTTGCCGGCGCGCCCGATGTGGCGCAATGGATTGCTACCAATTTGGTAGCTGATGGTGCTCGTCCAGAAAGGGCTGAAGGCCCGTTTGATCAATATTTTTCGCTGGCGCGGGTGAAACACATGGTCGATGCGCTGGAGGCAGCGCCTGACGCCGCGGCCAAGAAGGTCGGTGCCTTGCTGCGCAAACGTTCACCGCTGATGCTGCATGTGACCCTGGAGCAGATACGCCGCGCCAGAACCCTGAGCCTGGCGGAGGACTTGCGCATGGAGCGCGACATCGTGCAGCACTGCTTTTACCAGCGGCCCGGCGTCGCCAGTGAAACCGTGGAAGGTATACGTGCGCTGGCGGTGGACAAGGACTACACGCCGATCTGGAACCCGGCGCGGATTGAAGACGTCAAGCCGGCGATGGTGCAGGCCTTTTTTGCCAGCCCCTGGCCAGCCGACGCCCACCCTTTGCGCGAGCTGTAAGTCGGCCGGCTCAGAGCTGCTGGTAAACCAGTTCGGCCAGCCGCATCAACTCGTCGCGTGAGAGTGCGCCACTCAGCGCGTAGCCAAAACCCTGGTCCACCCAGTAAAACGAGGGGACTGGCCCGTTCATGCTGTAGCGGAAAGCCGTTTCCTTCGTGTCCTTGTTGTGCGCTGCGCCAGCGGCCTGGGGCGCATCCACCGCCCCCAAGTAGAGCGTGACCCGCAGGCCGGCGGCGTTCTGGAACATGAACTGCGCGCGTGCGCTGCCTTCGCCCGGCAACAGCCGGCCGCCCACCAGCTCGTAACCCTGGCTGGCCAGCAGCGGCACCTTGAGCGGCCGACCCAGGCGTTTGGACAGCCATTGCACCAGATGTTCCTGTTGCGCCGCATCGACCTCGACCGGGTGGCGCACTTCCGGTGAATACACCGCATAGGCCAAGGACGCCTGATGCACAAAGGCCTGGGCCGCAGCCGCCGGATTAGCCGCCGCCAATTGTTGCGCCGCAGGCTGGCCCAACCGTCCATGCGCCAGCCAACCCACGCCAAAGGCCAGCATCACCGCCGCCGCCATGCCGCCCCAGCGCCACCATTGGTCGAGTTGTTGCCGGCCTTGCCGGCCGCGTTGCGCCGCCGCCAGCAGGGTGGCCGGAATCGGCTCCTCCAGCAGTGGGCGGTGCAGGGCGCGCAAGGCCTCGCGTTGCGCCTGCCAGGCTTGCAGGGTGTCTTGCGCGGCCGGGTCGCCGGCCACTTGGGCCAGGGCCTCGGCCTGCTGTTCGGCCGTCAGTTGCCCATCAACCAGCGCATTAAGCTTGTCCTGCATGAAATCGTTTGTTTTATCCATGGTGTTCGGGCCCTATTTGAGCCGCCTGAGCTGAACCGGGGCAGCGGCTTGGGCGGCGTGTGCGGCGGGCGGGCTGTTCATCAGTTCGCGCAGCCGCGTTCGTGCCCGTGACAGCCGCGACATCACCGTGCCGACAGGCACACCGGTGATTTTCGCCACGTCGTTGTAAGACAGGTCTTCCAGGCTGACCAGCAGCAGCACCACGCGTTGCTCTTCCGGCAGGCGCAGCAGGCAACGCTGCAGGTCCAGCGACTGCGCGGTGCCGGCATCTTCCGCCACCAGTTCATGCGCCACATCCTCGGCATTTACCAGGGTGCCGGCGCTGGCCTGGCGGACCGCGCTGCGCACCTGGTTGGCGAAAATATTGTGCATCAGCGTGAACAGCCAGGCGCGCAAATCGCTGCCGGCCGTCCACAAACGCCATTTGTTGCAGGCGCGCTCCAGCGTGTCCTGCACCAGGTCGTCGGCCACCCAGGCGTCGCCGGTGAGCGCGCGGGCGTAACGCCGCAGGCTGGGGATGTGCTCGGTCAGCGGAAAATCAGTCATGGCTGACGGCAAGGGCGCGCGGTCGTATGGCGCATGGCTGGTTTCCGCATCTGGCCGCCTCAGGGCTTGGCGACGTGCCAGATGTTCATGAAGTTGTCGCCGGTCTTGTCGCCGGGCTTGCTGTCCTTGGACCAGTAATACAGTGGCTTGCCTTTGACGGCCCATTGTTTTTTGCCGTCGTCACGCGTGATGACCATGTAGTCGCCGGTGGGCTTGTCGGCATCCGTGGCCATCAAGGGTGGCCAGTTGGTGGCGCAAGGGCCATTGCAGACGGATTTGCCGCTGTTGGCGGTGTCGCGGTCGAACACATACAAGGTCATGCCGTTGGGGCCGACCAGTGCGCCGTCGGCGACTTTGGCCGGGGTGGCGGCGTTCATGGAGGCGCAGCCGCCCAGCAGGGCAGCGGTGATCAGGGCGATGGACAAGAGTTTCATGAAAGACTCCGGGTGAAGGTTAGGCAGCAAATGTCTGCACCGGGATAAACACCGGCCAGTCCCGGTTTATTCCATCGCTCGCCGAAATCGTTCAAAAAAATGCGCCGGATGCCTAGCGGCTCCTGGATTTCATGGCGCGTTCGACCTCGCGTTTGCCTTCGCGGTCCTTGATGGTGTCGCGTTTGTCGTGTTCGCCCTTGCCCTTGGCCAGGCCAACCTCACATTTGACCTTGCCGGCCTTCCAGTGCAGGTTCAGCGGCACCAGGGTGAAACCTTTTTGCTCGATCTTGCCGATCAGGCGGCGGATCTGGTCCTTGTGCATCAACAGTTTTTTGGTGCGCACCGAATCCGGCCGAATATGGGTGGAGGCGGTCCCCAGCGGGTTGATCTGGCAGCCGATGATGAACAACTCGCCATTGCGGATCACCACATAACCGTCGGTCAGCTGCACCTTGCCTTCACGCAGGGACTTGACCTCCCAGCCTTCGAGCACCATGCCGGCTTCGAAACGTTCCTCAATGTGGTAGTTGAACAGCGCTTTTTTGTTGTCGGCAATACGCACGGCCGCAGCGGCCGCTTTGGGGCTGAGGTTGCTAGCGGCCTTGTCCGTGCTTTTTCCGGAGGACGAGGCGGCGGCCGGTTTTTTGGAGGATGCTTCTTTGGTGGCCATGTATAAAAGTTAAGGGCGCCATCGGCTAATACAATTGCGCGCAGCCCATGATTGTATGAAAACCGTTCACAAGTCCGTTCTTATCTGGTACAGCGCAGCCGAAATGTTTGCCCTGGTCACCGACGTCGCCAGTTATCCGCAGTTTTTGCCCTGGTGCGACCAGGCCAAAGTGGTCGAGGAAGACGGCCGTGGCATGACCGCCCAGGTCGGCATTTCGTTTGCCGGTATCCGCCAAACCTTCACCACCCGCAACACCCACGTCCAGGACCACAAGGTGTCGCTCAAACTGGTGGACGGCCCGTTTTCAAAACTCGATGGCCATTGGGACTTCGCGCCGCTGGGCGACGGCAGCCAGCGCGCCTGCAAGGTCAATTTCAGCCTGCGTTACGATTTTGACAATGCGGCGCTGGCCGCGCTGGTCGGCCCGGTGTTTGACAAGATTGCCGGCAGCATGGTCGATGCCTTTGTCAAACGGGCGGGCCAGGTGTACGGTGAAACCTGAGGCACCCTTGAACATCCTGCTGGTTTATTCGCCGGCGCCACGCCAGGTGCGCGAATGGCCCCTGGTCTTGCCCCCCGGCAGCACGGTGGCGCAGGCCCTAGAAGCCAGCGGCATCCTGGCGGAGTTTCCGGAACTGGCGCCCAGTCGGCTGGCGCTGGGCATCTGGGGGCGTAAAACCAGCTTGCGGCAGGTGTTGCGCGAGCAGGACCGGCTGGAAATCTACCGCGCCTTGCGGGTGGACCCCAAAACCGCCAGGCGCGAACGTTTCAGCAAGCAGGGCGTGAAAAAATCAGGGTTGTTTGCCCAGAAACGGGCAGGGGCCAAGGCCGGGTACTAAGCCTGGATGGCTTATTTGCAGTCGCTGTCGACAATACCCTGCAGGCGCTGGTTTTCCGCGGCGCGTGTGTTGTCATCCATGAACTCGCGTTCGCCTTTGGCATTGGTCGTCGAGACACGTACGCCTGACTGAAGGGTGGCCACGGCTTTTTTGGCGCGTTCGCAGTTATCCGCTTTGCCTAGGGCTACTTTTTCGTCCTCAGCCTTCTTCTTGGCGGCTTCGTCCTCTTCCAGCTTTTTCTTTTTGGCTTCCAGTTCGGCATTTTTGCCCGAGAGTTTGGGGGCGGCCTCCTTGGCGGTCGCGACAGGCGCGGCCGGTGTGGCCGCGTCGCCGGGCTCGCTTGGCTGGACGGCCACGCTGGCTCGGCCCCTGCCACCGGGCTGCTTGAGAATGTCTTTGTCCTTGATGTCCGAAGGCGGCGGCCGGTCGCTGAAAACCTTGCGTCCGTCCTTGTCAATCCACTGCCATTGCGCGGCGGCGCTGAGCGCAATCGCCCAGCCTGCAAGCGTCAAAACAAGATGTTTGGGAGTGATTTTCAGGTCCATGCTTTCCAGTGTAGCGCTGCCCGCCTGGGCGACGAAGGCTGGCGGCTGCAGCAGTGGCTTTTTTGTCACGCGCTCAGGAATCCGTCAGGGTCTCTTGGGCTGCGCGAGGGTTTGTACCCAGCGGCGCGGGTACAATCGTGTTTTTGGAGCCATCCCTATGCGCCTACTCGGCAAAGCGCTCACCTTCGACGACGTATTGTTGGTGCCAGCGTTCTCCCAGGTCCTGCCCAAGGACACCCAGCTTTCCACCCAGTTCTCACGCAACATCCGCCTGAACCTGCCGCTCGTATCGGCGGCCATGGACACGGTGACGGAAGCACGTTTGGCCATCGCCATTGCGCAGGAGGGGGGGATTGGCATCGTCCACAAAAACCTCACGCCCCAGCAGCAGGCGGCCGAAGTGGCCAAGGTCAAACGTTACGAAAGTGGCGTGTTGCGCGACCCCGTGGTCATCACGCCGACCCACACGGTCCGCCAGGTGATGGCCATGAGCGAGCAGCTCGGCATTTCCGGCTTTCCCGTGATCGACGGCGGCCGGGTGGTTGGCATCGTGACCGGGCGCGACATGCGTTTCGAGTCGCGCATGGATGTGCCGGTCAGCACCATCATGACGCCGCGAGAGCGCCTGATCACCATGCCCGAGACGGCGACCCTGGCCGATGCCAAGGCTTTGCTGAACAAACACCGCCTGGAGCGCGTGTTGCTGATCAATGACAATTTCGAGCTCAAGGGCCTGATCACCGTCAAGGACATCACCAAACAAACCACCTTTCCGAATGCCGCGCGTGACTCGCACGGTCAGTTGCGCGTGGGCGCGGCCGTCGGGGTGGGCGAGGGCACCGAAGAACGCGTCGAAGCGCTGGTCCGGGCCGGGGTTGATGCCCTGGTTGTGGACACCGCGCACGGCCACCACCAAGGCGTGATCGAACGTGTGCGCTGGGTCAAGAAAAACTACCCGCAGATTGACGTGATTGGCGGCAATATCGCCACCGGCGCGGCTGCCCTGGCGCTGGTTGAAGCCGGTGCCGATGGCGTCAAGGTCGGCATTGGCCCTGGCAGCATCTGCACCACACGTATCGTGGCCGGTGTCGGCGTTCCTCAGATCATGGCCATCGACAGCGTGGCAACCGCCTTGCGCGGCACGGGCGTGCCGCTGATTGCCGACGGTGGCATCCGTTACAGCGGAGACATCTCCAAGGCCATCGCCGCAGGTGCGGGCACGGTGATGATGGGCGGCATGTTTGCCGGCACCGAAGAAGCACCGGGCGAAGTGATCCTGTTCCAGGGCCGCAGCTACAAGAGCTACCGCGGCATGGGCAGCATAGGCGCCATGCAGCAGGGTAGCGCGGACCGTTATTTCCAGGAATCCAGCACCGGCAACCCGAACGCCGACAAGCTGGTGCCCGAAGGCATTGAAGGCCGCGTGCCCTACAAAGGCTCCATGGTTGCGATCATCTTCCAGATGGCCGGCGGCTTGCGCGCCAGCATGGGTTATTGCGGCTGCGCCACGATTGAAGACATGCAAAACAAGGCCGAGTTTGTCGAAATCACGGCTGCTGGTATCCGCGAAAGCCATGTCCACGACGTGCAGATCACCAAAGAAGCGCCGAACTACCGGGCAGACTGAGCTACTTAGCCCGCCGGAGGCGTCTGTCGTACAGACGCCTTTTTTCTTTTTTTGCCTTGAAGAACCGCCCTCATGCAGCACCAGAAAATCCTCATTCTCGATTTCGGCTCCCAGGTCACCCAACTGATCGCGCGCCGCGTGCGCGACGCCCATGTTTTTTGCGAAGTCCATCCTTGCGACGTGAGCGACGACTGGGTCCGCGAATACGCCAAAGACGGCTCGCTCAAGGGCATTATTTTGTCGGGCAGCCATGCCAGCATTTACGAAGAGTCCACCGACAAAGCGCCGCAAACCGTGTTTGAGCTAGGCCTGCCGGTGCTGGGCATTTGCTATGGCATGCAGGCCATGGCGCACCAACTGGGCGGCAAGGTCGAGGGCGGCCATACTCGCGAATTTGGCTCCGCCGATGTGCGCGCCCGCGGCCACACCGCGCTGCTCAAAGACATCGCCGACTACACCACGGCCGAAGGCCAGGGCATGCTCGATGTCTGGATGAGCCACGGCGATAAGGTGACCGAAATGCCGCCCGGCTTCAAACTCATGGCGTCTACCGACTCCTGCCCGATTGCCGGCATGGCCGACGAAGACCGCAAGTTTTACGCGGTGCAGTTTCACCCCGAAGTTACGCATACCAAACAGGGTGATGCCATTTTGCGGCGTTTTGTGCTCGGTATCTGCGGCACGCGGCAAGACTGGGTCATGGGCGATTACATCAGCGAAGCCGTCGATAAAATCCGTCAGCAAGTGGGTGACGAAGAAGTCATTCTGGGCCTGTCCGGCGGCGTGGATTCGTCCGTCGCGGCCGCGCTGATCCACCGTGCCATCGGCGACCAACTCACCTGTGTGTTTGTCGACCACGGCCTGCTGCGCCTGAACGAAGGCGACATGGTGATGGAGATGTTTGTCGGTAAGTTGCACGCCAAGGTCATCCGTGTGGATGCCGCAGGGCAGTTTCTCGGTCACCTTGCCGGCGTCAGCGAACCCGAAGCCAAACGCAAGATCATTGGCCGCGAGTTTGTTGAGGTTTTCAAGTCCGAAGCCGCCAAGCTGAAAGCCGCCAACGCCTCGTCCAAGGGCGCCAAATGGCTGGCCCAGGGCACAATTTACCCGGACGTGATCGAGTCCGGCGGTGGCAAAAACAAAAAAGCCGTCACCATCAAAAGTCACCACAACGTGGGTGGCCTGCCAGAACAGCTGGGCCTGAAACTGCTGGAGCCGCTGCGCGAACTGTTCAAGGACGAAGTTCGTGAACTGGGCGTGGCGCTCGGCCTGCCGCATGACATGGTGTATCGGCACCCCTTCCCAGGCCCGGGCCTGGGTGTACGGATTCTGGGTGAAGTCAAAAAAGAATACGCCGACCTGCTGCGCCGCGCCGACGCGATCTTCATCGAAGAGTTACGCAACTTCAAGGATGCCGAGACCGGCAAGACCTGGTACGAGCTGACCAGTCAGGCTTTCACGGTGTTTTTGCCGGTGAAAAGTGTGGGTGTGATGGGCGATGGCCGCACCTACGACTACGTGGTGGCGCTGCGCGCGGTGCAAACCAGCGACTTCATGACCGCTGACTGGGCCGAACTGCCTTACGCGCTGCTCAAAAAAGTGTCGGGCCGCATCATCAACGAAGTGCGCGGCATCAATCGCGTCACCTACGACGTCAGCAGCAAGCCCCCCGCCACGATTGAGTGGGAGTAAGGGGAGCGAAGGGCGAGGGCCTCGCAAGGCGGGATAGTCCAGCGCAGCGGCTGGCGAGTCAATCGCCCTCGATGGGCGGTTGACGCGTGTGTGAGGTGCGAGAAACTAGAAAGTCTGACCCATGCCCCGACAAGCCTCCCCGCCCGGATTCGATCCCGAGCCCCAAGCCTCGGACAGCCTGTTCTTCGCGATTTTCCCCGACGCCGCCGCGGCTGCGCGTATCGCCCAGCTCGCGCAGCAACTGCGCGGCGAACAGGGCTTGCATGGCAAGCCGCTCAAAACAGAACGCTTCCATGTCACCTTGCATCACCTGGGCAATTACGTCGGCTTGCCGCAAGAGCTGGTGACCCTGGCGGGCGAAGCTGCGGCCAGCGTGCTCATCCCGCCGTTTGAAGTCGCCTTTGACCGCGCCGGCAGTTTTACCAGCGCGCCGCGCCACCGTCCCCTGGTGTTGCGTGGTGGCGAGGGGCTTATGGCCTTGAGCGCCTTCCAGCACGCGCTGGGTGTGGCGCTGGTCCAGTCCGGCCTGCAGCGCTGGGCTAAGCCGGGTTACACGCCGCACGCCACCTTGCTGTACGACGACCGCAGCGTCGCCGAGCAGGCTGTGGAAACCATCGCCTGGATGGCGCGCGAGTTTGTCCTGGTGCACAGCCAGCTCGGAGAAGGCCGGTATATACCGCTGGGCCGTTGGCCGCTGCGAGAGGCGCCGGCCTGAGTTTTTTTTGCGGCCGCAGGGGGCGTTGTTGCTGGTTGACACGGGTTCGTGTCGGGTGGTTTTTGGCCTATGCTCTAGGCCATGTACCAGCCACCCCAGTTCAAAGGCGATCGCGCGCAGGCGGCGGCGCTGATGGAAAACTACCCCTTTGCCAGCCTGATCAGCGTGGACGACACGGGCCTGCCCTTTGTCAGCCACCTGCCGTTGCATCTGGAGCAGCGGGGCGACGAGTTCGTGCTGCTCGGCCATTGTGCCAAGCCCAACCCGCACTGGCGCTATTTACAGGCGCGCCCGCAGGCCGTCGCGACCTTTCTCGGCCCTCATGCCTACCTGTCGCCCAAGGTGTATCCCGATTTGGCGCGTGTGCCGACCTGGAACTACCTGGCCGTGCATTGCACCGTGCACGCCACCCTGATTGAAGACCCTGCGGGCAAGGACAGCCTGCTGAAAAAACTGATAGGCGACCACGAGCCGCCTTATGCCGAGCAGTGGCGCGGCCTGGGCGAGGAGTTTGCGCACAAGATGCTGGCCGGCATTGTGGCTTTCGAGCTGCGGGTCACCGACTGGCAATGCAAGATCAAGATCAACCAGCACCGGCCCGAAGCGCACGCGGCGATGAAAGCCATCTACGCCGCCGGCAATGAAAACGAACAGGCGCTGGCCGCCTGGATGGACAAGCTGGGCCTGAACCCGGCCAAGGAGGCTTGAGATGCGTGCCGTGTTCAGTATCCTGAGCCTGCTGATTGTGGTCGCTGTGATTGGTGTGCTGGCCAAAAAACAATTCTCCGCTGCGCCCGTGAAAGCGTCCGCTGCGGACGGCGCCGTGAGTCTGCCTGCGACCACGCCGGGCGCAACGCCGCAACAGCAAAGCCAGCAGATCCAGCAGCAGGTTCGCCAGACGCTGGAAAACGCCATGCAGCAGGCGCGCCCCATGCCGGAAGACAAGCCTTAAGCCGTTTAGAGCCCCACTTATGCATCAAATCGGACTCCAGCCCAATAGCTATGGGCGCAAGCAGCTATCAAAACAGAAGCGACATGACTGACGCCGACTTCATGCAACTGGCGCTGGCCCAAGCCCGGCAGGCCGCCGCAACCGGCGAAGTTCCGGTCGGGGCCGTGCTGGTGTATCGCGGCGAGGTGATTGCCAGCGGCCGCAATGCGCCTATCGACGGGAAGGACCCGACCGCCCATGCCGAGATGCTGGCGCTGCGTCTGGCCGCCCAGGCTTTGGACAATTACCGGCTCGACGAGTGCGAGCTGTTTGTGACGCTGGAGCCTTGCGCCATGTGTTCCGGCGCCATGTTGCACGCCCGGCTGAAACGGGTGGTGTTTGGCGCCGCCGATCCGAAAACCGGCGCCGCCGGCTCGGTCGTCAACCTGTTTGCCAACAAACAGCTGAACCACCAGACGCAGTGGCAGGGCGGGGTGCTGGCCGAGGAATGCGGCGCGCTGCTGCAGGATTTTTTCAAACAACGGCGCGCCGAGCAGCGCCAAGCCACACGCCTCAGCCACCCCTTGCGCGATGATGCCTTGCGCACGCCCGATCAGGCTTTTAACGGTTTGCCTGGTTATCCGTGGACGCCGAATTACATCAGCGACTTGCCCTCGCTGGCCGGCCTGCGCATGCATTACCTGGACGAAGGTGCGGGGGAGGGCGTGACCTATCTGTGCCTGCACGGCAACCCGGCCTGGAGTTATCTCTACCGCAAAATGATCCCGGTGTTTCTGCAAGCCGGGCACCGGGTCGTGGCGCCCGATCTGATTGGTTTTGGCAAAAGCGACAAACCTAAAAAAGACAGTTTTCACCATTTCCAAGGCCACCGGCAAAACCTGCTGGAACTGGTGGAGCGGCTGGACTTGCGCAACATCGTGCTGGTGGTGCAGGACTGGGGCGGCCTGCTGGGTTTGACCCTGCCCATGGCCGCACCGGAGCGTTACAAAGGCCTGCTGGTCATGAACACCATGCTGGCCACCGGCGAGCAGCCGCTGTCGCCGGGTTTTCTGGCCTGGCGCGAGATGTGTGCAAAAAATCCGGAGTTTGATGTGGCGCGTCTGTTCGCCCGCGGCAACCCGCAAATGAGCGCCGAAGAATGCGCCGCCTACATGGCGCCGTTTCCGGACAAAGGCCACCGTGCCGCCTTGCGGGCTTTTCCGCCCTTGGTCCCGGAGTTTGAAGATTCGCCAGGTGCCGAGACTTCACGCCAGGCGCGCGACTTCTGGCGTGATGACTGGGCAGGCCAGACCCTGATGGCCGTGGGTGCGCAGGACCCGGTGCTGGGTTTGCCTGTGATGCGCCAGTTGCAGCAAGTCATCAAGGGTTGTCCCGAGCCCTTGGTGCTGGAGCAGGCCGGGCATTTTGTGCAGGAGCATGGCGAATTGATCGCGCGCCAGGCGGTGGGTTTTTTCCACTGAACCTGGGCTGGGATTTCCCCAGGCAGCCGAAAAATGCGTGGCAATGGGATACTCCCATCCGTGAAAAAACATATCTACATTTATTCGCCTTCCAGCGCCGTGCGCGATAAAGCTGCTTTCAAACGCGGTGTGAAACGCCTCCAGGCCCTAGGCCACGACGTGGAAATTGACGAGGCCGCGCTGAGCAGCCACCAGCGTTTTGCCGGCGACGATGACACCCGTCTGGCTGCCATCGCCCGGGCCGCCGCCAGCGGCGCCGACGTGGCGCTGATCTCACGCGGTGGTTACGGCCTGACCCGCATCCTGCCCGGCATCAACTACAAGGCCGTGGCCAAGGCCGTGGACAAGGGCACACGGTTTGTCGGCCTGAGCGACTTCACGGCCCTGCAGACGGCGCTGCTGGCCAAAACCGGCGCGGTGAGCTGGGCCGGGCCGGCCCTGGGTGAAGACTTTGGCACCGAAGGCGAGCCCGACGACATCATGGAAGCCTGTTTTGACGACCTGATCAGTGGGCAGGGTGAAGGCACGGGCTGGCGCCTGCCCAAACCTTCGGCCAAACCAGGCGCTGTCAGCGCCATCCCGGAACGGGCCAATGGTGTTTTCAGCATCAAGGATGCGGTGTTATGGGGTGGCAACCTGGCGGTTTTGTCCTCGCTGGTCGGCACGCCTTATTTCCCGGCCATCAAGGGCGGCATCCTGTTCCTGGAAGAGGTGCATGAACACCCCTACCGGCTGGAGCGCATGTTGACCCAGCTCTTGCATGCCGGTGTGCTGGCGCAACAGAAAGCCGTGGTCCTGGGCCAGTTCACCAACTACAAGCTGGTGCCACACGACAAAGGCTTCAAGCTGGCGTCGGTGGTGGAGTGGCTGCAGCGCCAGATCAAGGCGCCGGTGCTGACCGGATTGCCTTTTGGCCATGTGGCGACCAAGGTGGTGTTGCCGGTGGGGGAGAAAGTGACTTTGGCCGTCGAAGGCCGGGATGCCTTTTTGCTCTGGGGCCACACACACTGAATGTGTAGCAAGCCGTTCTGGCCGGAGCGCCATCGCGGCCTCCGATCAGCCTGCTGGCGGCGCGTCTTAATTGGTCAGCGAGCTGCGCCGTGAGCCCAGGCTGCCGGGCAACAGGCCGTCAAACATCTTGGTGATGCCGCTGACTTTCTGGCGGGCGATGGTTTCACCCTGCATGGCCGACAACACCGCCATCACATCCCCCCGGGCATACCAGAGGCCTTGGACGTCCTGCGCATAACGCACGCGCAGGGCAATCTTGGGATAGTGTTTTTCGCCAAACTCCCCTAACTCGCTGAGCATCAGTTGCCGAATCCCCTCGGTGCGGTTTGCGGCGACGGAGGGAGTGACTTCGCCACCACTCAGCAAGCCGAGCAAACTGCTTTTTAAATGAGGTTTAATCCAACGCATAGGGCTGACGGCTTTCAGTTGAACGGGTCACAAGGAAGCAATTGATCTGGTAGATTAAAGCTCTGAAGACACGGATGCAAGATGTTTCTTGCCTCCGAGTTCACGTAAAACAACAAATGAATCAACAAGTTAGTAACTAGATGTCATCTAGATTCTCGGCTGGGGCCAAGACCAATACTTTTGATTTAATGGTGTTTGCTGGCCTACAGTCTAAAAAACAAGCATGTCAGTTTTGTGAACTATTCACATCTGACGGTCCTACAACCCTCATCCAACTTCCAGTGAGATTTTCATGACCAACTACCCTTCGCACTACATCAACGGCCAGTGGGTCGCGGCGCAATCGGCTGAAACCTTGCCGGTGCACGACTCCAGCACGGAAGAAATCATGGCCACGGTGCCGGCCGGTACCGCACAAGAGGCCGAACGCGCCGTGTTGGCCGCCCGTGCCGCGTTTGAAGGCTGGTCCAGCTTGCCGGTGGAAACACGTGCGGCCTACCTGGAAAAGGTGGCGGCCGGACTGAAGGCGCGGACCGACGACATGGCGCTGGCCATCGCCCGTGAAGTCGGCATGCCGCTGAAGATGTCGCGTATGGTGCAGGTGGGCGGGCCGACCTGGCACTGGGGCAACTATGCCAAGGTGGCGCGCAACTTCGAGTGGGAGAAAAAAGTCGGCAACTCGCTGGTGGTGCGCGAAGCGATTGGTGTGGTGGGTTGCATCACGCCCTGGAATTTCCCGCTCAGCCAGATCACCCTGAAAATCGCGCCGGCACTGGCCGCCGGCTGCACCGTGGTGCTCAAGCCCAGCGAAATCGCCCCGGTCAACGCCATGATCCTGGCCGAAATCATCCACGAAGCCGGCTTGCCGCCCGGCGTGTTCAACCTGGTCAATGGCATGGGCCCGGTGGTCGGCGAAGTGCTGGCCACCCACCCGGAAGTGGACATGGTCAGTTTCACCGGTTCCACCCGCGCCGGCAAACGGGTCAGTGAGCTGGCCAGCCAATCGGTCAAACGTGTGGCGTTGGAGCTGGGCGGCAAATCCGCCAGCGTGATCCTGGACGACGCTGACTTTGAAGCCGCGGTCAAGGGCACGATTTCGGCCTGCATGCTCAACAGCGGCCAGACCTGCTCGGCCCACACCCGCATGTTGGTGCCGGCCAGTCGTTATGAAGAGGTGAAAGCACTGGCCAAAACCGCGATCGCCAAGTTCAGCATCGGCCCCAGCCTGGAAGAAAGCAGCCGCCTGGGCCCGCTGGTCAGCGCCAACCAGCGCGACCGCGTGTTGGGTTTTATTCGCACCGGCATCGCCGAAGGCGCAGATGTGATTGCCGGTGGTGCCGAGGCCCCGCCCATGGCCAAGGGTTATTTTGTGCAGCCGACGATTCTGGGCATCAAACCCACGGACACGCTGGCGCAGGAAGAAATTTTCGGCCCGGTGCTGGTGGTCATCCCTTACCAGGACGAAGAGGAAGCGGTGGCGATTGCCAACAGCACCATCTACGGCCTGGGCGGCGGCGTCTGGAGCGGCAGCGACGAACACGCCATGAAAGTGGCGCGCCGCATCCGCACCGGACAGGTCGACATCAACGGCGGTCCCTTCAATGCCCAGGCACCTTTTGGCGGCTACAAACAATCGGGCAATGGCCGGGAAGCCGGTGTCTACGGTTTTGAGGAATTCCTGGAGTTCAAGTCGCTGCAGCTCAAGCCCGTCGCGGCCTGATCCCGGCGACCAGTTTTCACATCCCCGCGCCAGGAACCCGTCCCTCATGACTGACGTGACCGACGTGACCGTCGTTTTTGCCGACCTCACCGGCAGTACCCGCGTGTTTGAGTCGCTGGGCGATGCCAAGGCGACCAAGGCCATCACCCGGCTGACCCAATGGATGGGCAAGCTGTGTGAGTCTTACCAGGGACGGGTGGTCAAGTTCCTCGGTGATGGGGTCCTGATCATTTTTCCGGACAACCAGGCTGCGCTGGATGCCGCCATCGAGATGCAACGTGTGCACAGCCAGCGCATCGCGAGCTGGCCGGAACAGCTCAAGATGCATTTGCAGATCGGGCTGGCCAGAGGCGCGGTGGTGAGCCAGGATGGCGACTGTTATGGCGACGCGGTCAATGTCGCCTCGCGCCTGAGCGATCTGTCAGGCGCCGGCCAGATCTTCGCCACGGATGGTGTCATCGCGGAGATGGACGCCAGCAGCCTGGTGCGGTTTCGCACCCTGGGTCCGCTGGACATACGCGGCCGCACCGAGCCCTGTGTGGTCGCCCGCATCGAGTGGCAAAGCGAGGTCTTGTCCGAACAATTCACCGTGCCGGCCGAACTGCCGGGCTGGTCTTCCCGGGCCGAGCAACCCGAGCGGGCCGTCACGCTGGCCTGGCTGGATGTCCAGCGCTCTTTTGGCGTGTCGGCGCTGCCGGTTTTTCTGGGGCGCGACCCACAGGCGCAGTTTGTGATGAACGACCCGCGGGTGTCGCGCATCCATGCCAAGATCAGCTGGAGCCAGGGCACGTTCAAGCTGGAAGATGCCAGCAGCTACGGCACCTGGCTGCGTTTTGCGGGCAGCGACACCGTGATCGCGCTGCGGCGCCAGGACTGTGTGTTGCACGACGGTGGCGAGATCGCGCTGGGTGCGGGTTTTGATGACTTCAGCGTGCCGACCGTGGTTTTAAATTCACGGGCCAGGCGGCTGGCTAACCCGTACCACTGTCGCCTGGCCGGACCCGCAACGGTTCGCGTAACTCATTTCAATAAAAAGGGGACAACGATGGTGTGGCTCAAACGTTTCTTCTGGGCAATCTTGCTGTTGCTTCTGCTGCTGGCGCTTGCCGTGGGCATCTACATCCAGCGCAGTTTACCGATGCTGGACGGCACGTTGAAACTGTCCGGTCTGGCGTCGCCGGTGACGGTGGCGCGTGATCCCTCCGACGTGACCCACATCAAGGCCCAGTCTCCGCGTGACGCCTGGAAGGCCATCGGTTATGTCCATGCCCAGGAGCGCGGCTGGCAGCTGGAGTTCAACCGCCGGGTCATGCACGGCGAGTTGTCCGAGGTGCTGGGCGCGGCCACGCTGGACACCGACAAGCTGATGCGCACCTTGGGCATCATGGAAGCCGCGCAGCGCCAGTGGCAGATTTTGCCCGCCGAAGCCAAGGAGGCCCTGCAGGCCTACAGCGAGGGCATCCAGGCCTTTTATGCCGACAGCACCCAGGCCTTGTCGCCAGAGTTTCACCTCCTGGGTGTCAAGCCGGGCGGCGCGTCCGGCCAGCCCTGGACCCCGCAGGACAGCGTCGGCTGGTCGCTGATGATGGCGCTGGACCTGGGCGGCAACTGGGGCACCGAGTTTGCGCGCCTGTCGGCGGCCAAGGTATTGAACACGGCGCAGCTGTGGCAACTTTTCACGCCTTACCCGGGTGAGGCGCCGGCCTCCAAGACCGACTTCGCCAAGCTGTATGCCGAGCTGGGGATTTACAAGGCCACGCCAGACGCTATTAAAACAGGAGCTAATAAAGCTCATCCGGAAAGGGCTAGAGGCCTGTTTGACCATGAACAATCGGCCAAAACCGCGACTCTGCTGGCCCAGGACATCAACGACTGGGCGGCCAACATCGGCAACGTGGAAGGCAAGGGCTCGAACAACTGGGTGGTGGACGGCAGCCGTACCCGCAGCGGCAAACCGCTGCTGGCCAACGACCCGCACCTGGGGCTGTCGGCGCCGGCGATCTGGTATTTCGCACGCCTGCAGGCGCCTGCCGGCAAGGCGGCAGATGGCCGTCCCATCCCCGGGCTGGACGTCATAGGTGCGACCTTGCCGGGCCTGCCTTTTGTGGTGTTGGGCCGTACCGACAAAGTGGCCTGGGGTTTCACCAACACCGGCCCCGACGTGCAAGACCTCTACCTGGAGCAACTCAACCCGGCCAACCCCTTGCAGTACCGCGTGCCGGGCAGCACGGATCAGCCGCAGTGGGCCGACTTCAAGACCCGCAGCGAAATCATCAAAGTCAAGGGCCAGGCCGATGTCGGCCTGACGGTGCGCAGCAGCCGCCACGGGCCGGTGCTCAGTGACGCGCAAAAGTCGCATGCCGAGGTGCTGGACACCGGCAAGTACGTGCTGGCGTTGCGCTGGAGTGCGCTGGACACCGACAACCTGACCGTGCTCGCGGGCCTGCGCGCCAACCAGGCGCAGTCGGTGGACGAGTTGATCACCGCCTACGCCGACCACCATTCGCCGATGCAAAACGTCGTGATGGCCGATGTGGCCGGCAAGGTCGCCTACAAGGCGGTTGGCAAAACACCTTTGCGCAAGGCGGACAACGATATTCGAGGCATTGCGCCGTCGCCCGGCTGGGAGGCCAGGTACGACTGGGCCGGCTGGCTGCCTTATGCGCAAACGCCGCAGGTCGATTCAGAAGCCCTGAGCCGCAAGGGCTGGTTTGCCAACGCCAATCAGAACGTTGTGCCGCCCGGCTCCGATTTGTTCATGGGCCAGGACTGGGTCGTGCCTTACCGCTTCGACCGCATTGAAAAACTGCTGGCGGCCACGCCCCAGCACGACCTGGCGTCCATGCAAAAAATCCAGGCCGACCAGTTGTCGCTGGCCACGCTCAAGTTGCTGCCGTTTTTACAGAAAACGGTGTCGCAGCATCCGCTGGCCCGCGAGGCGCAAGCGGCCCTGGCCGGTTTTGATGGGACCATGCGTGTCGATAGCGCAGCGCCGCTGATTTTTTCGGTCTGGGTGGATGAGCTCACACGCGGTGTGATTGGCAGCAAACTCGGTGAAACACGCCTGAAAAGCATGTACGGCAAGCGCCATTTCCGCGGCGCGATCGAAGAGATCGTTGAGCGTGATGACCTGTCCTGGTGTGGGGCCGCCGGCTGCACCGCCCAGTCCAGTGCGGCCCTGGACCGTGCCTTGACGGTGTTGCAAGCCCGGTATGGCGCTGTGCCGGCCCAATGGACCTGGGGCCAGGCCCACTTTGCCTTGTCGGCGCATCGGCCCTTCAGCAATGTGCCGGTGCTGGCCCGCCTGTTTGATGTCACCGTGCCGACCGGCGGGGATTCCTTCACCATCAATGTCGGCCAGTATTGGCCCAACGACGCAAACATCCCCTTTGCGAACCGGCACGCGGCCTCTTTGCGCGCTGTTTACGACCTGAGCAATCTGGAAAACTCCCAGTTCATCTACCAGACCGGGCAAAGCGGCCTGGTGTTTTCAAGCCGTTACCGCGACATGCGCCAGACCTGGGTCGATGTGGGCTACCGCCCGCTGCAAATGAAGCCGGCGACCTTTGTCCACGAGTTGACGCTGACGCCCTGACCGGCATCCTCAGGCCGGCACGGCGTCCAGGTTCAGCCTGTCCCAATGCCTGTGACTGGTGATGGCCGCGATAAATGCCTCAGCAATTTCTCCATGCGCTGTCTTGCGGCTGTCGGCCAGCAACACGCCGGGGGTAGGCGTCATCACCTGGCCGCCATTCGCCTCCAGCGCGAAGCCCAGCGAGCTCAGGAGTTGAGCACCTTCGTTGATGGCACAAAGGGTCTTGCAGTGTTTGTAGGCTTCCAGCACAAAGTGAACGGCATCCCCGAGCTGCGCCAGGCTGGCCACACTGGCCGTACCACCGGGGAGCAGCAAGGCGTCAAACATGATGGACGGCATGCCGGACAAGGCATGGTCTATCGCCAGTTGTTTGCCAGAAGACGTGCTGACTGTGCCAAGTTGGGGCGCGATGATCTTGCACACCGCGCCTGCGTCCAGCAAGGCTTGCTGAAGATTTTTGAAACTCATCAGGTCCACTCCGTCGGCCACCAGGATGGCAATTTTCCGGGTTCTGATATGGGGGGCGGGCCTGGCCATGCTCAAGGCCGCATCTTCTTCGACGGAGGTCGCCATCTTGTGATCGCGAAACCCCATCCGACCAGCCGCGGCCCTGGCATCCGGGGGCTGGATGCCCAGCGGCGCCGCTACCCGTGCCGCCAGCTTGCTGTCCACATATGCCAGGTTGTCGACCATGCGCTGGCGGATATCGGGCACGTCCACCTTGGACAACTCAAACTGGAAGGCCGCGACGATGTGCTCTTTTTCAGCCGGGCTCTGGCTGTTCCAGAACAAGGTGGCCTGTGAAAAATGATCGTCGAAGGACGGGCTGCGTTGCCGGGTTTTGGGTGACTCCAGCGGCTCGGGGTGGGACTGAAAGCCCTGGGCCCCACCGTCAGCGCGGAACTCGGCGCCTGAGCCCAGTGTGTTGGGCTCGTAGGCGACGCGCCCTTTGTTGATGCTCTGGCGGTACTGGCCGTCGCGCTGGAAGTTGTGAACCGGACAGACCGCCTTGTTGATCGGGAGCTCATTGAAGTTGGCGCCGCCCAAGCGGGACAACTGCGTGTCGGTATAGGAGAACAGACGGCCTTGCAGCAGCGGGTCGTTGCTGAAATCAATGCCCGGCACCAGGTGACCCGGGTGAAAGGCCACTTGTTCGGTTTCTGCAAAGAAGTTGTCGGGATTGCGGTTGAGCACCAGCTTGCCGATGATTTGCACCGGCACCACCGATTCGGGGATCAGCTTGGTGGCATCGAGAATGTCAAAACCCAGGCTGTCTTCCTTTCCTTCGTCGATGATCTGCACGCCCAGTTCCCATTCCGGAAAATCACCGTTCGCTATGGCCTCCCACAGGTCGCGCCTGTGAAAGTCCGGGTCTTTGCCGGCAATTTTCTGAGCCTCGTCCCAGGCCAGCCCATGCACGCCCAGCTTGGGTTTCCAGTGAAACTTCACGAAATGCGCGTCACCGCTGGCATTGATGAAACGAAAGCTGTGCACGCCAAACCCTTCCATCATCCGGTAGCTGCGGGGCAGGGCGCGGTCCGACATGGTCCACATGAGCATGTGGGTCGACTCCGGCATCAGCGAGACGAAATCCCAGAAAGTGTCGTGCGCGCTGGCGGCCTGGGGCATGCCATGGTGGGGTTCCGGTTTGAGCGCATGCACCAGATCGGGAAACTTGATCGCATCCTGGATAAAAAAGACCGGGATGTTGTTGCCCACCAGATCGTAGTTGCCCTCATCGGTGTAAAACTTGACGGCGAAGCCGCGCACATCACGCACCGTGTCGGCCGAACCGCTGGCGCCGGCGACGGTTGAAAATCGCACAAAGACCGGCGTTTCAAGCTCAGGGTTCTGCAAAAAGCCGGCTCTTGTGTAGGGTGCCATCGGTTTGTACACCTTGAAATAACCATGAGCGGCCGAGCCGCGCGCGTGTACCACTCGCTCAGGTATACGTTCATGGTCAAAGTGGGTGATCTTTTCGCGGAGGATGAAGTCTTCCAGCAAGGTTGGCCCGCGTGTGCCGGCTTTGAGTGAGTTGTGGTTGTCGGGAACCAGCAAGCCCTGGTTGGTCGTCAGTGTGCCGGTGGCGTCGGCAGTTGCCGCCTGGAGCTGCTTTTGTTTTTTTGCGGCAGCGGAAGAAAGTTTTGGAGGACTGGCGGTACTGCGCGAGGCTTGCGGCATTGGTCATCCTTGAAGAGGGCAAAATGAAGAAGCGCGAGCTGTCAAAACCCGCGATGGTCGGCAGTCAGCGTTTGTGCCGGGTCTAGTCAGACTCGCAGTCCAGCAGGCGCTCCAGCCCCTTGGCGATGGCCACCACGGCAAGAGTCGCTACCAGGCCCATGACCAGCCAGCCAGCCACGGTTTGCGCGCGATCCGCGACCCCGTCCGGCAGCAGTACCAGGAAAGCGACCAAGCCAATGAGCAGGGCCAGCAGCCCTTGCCATGGACGGAAAAAGCGGCGCGGTTTCGACAGGCTCCCGCCGCCGGCATCGGCGCCTGGGTGGGACGAGTCTGTCAATGTCATGGTGGCCCCTGGGCGGTAAAAATGCGAAACGCGAGAATCATTCACCAGCCTACAAGAATCCGCTGGTAGGCTGCGTAGCCCCGGAACATCAATGGTTGTAAGGGCAGTCGCGTCTAGCTGTAAGACCCGTCCGACGGCCAGGGGAGCCCCCCGGCCAAAGATGCGTTATCCCGGATTTACCGGGGAGCCGGCTGACGCAGGTATTCCTTGTGTTTCATCGCCAGATAGGTGGTCCGGTCGATTTCATGCAACTGGCGCGGGTAACGTTCTGTTGCATCGAACCAGTGTTGCAGGCGTTTTTCAAGCTGCTCTGCGGCGGGCACGGCCATGGATGCCATGTAGGCGTCAATGGCCAGGTAATAACGCATGGTGTTGCGTTCCACCGCGCCGCGCATGCCGTTCACCGGATTTTTGGGACCGCCAGGCTGAGGCTCCTGCAGCGTAAAGCCTACTTTGCCACTGCCCAAAGTGGCCAGGTAGGTTTGCATGGCAAGACGTCCGGCCACGCCGTAACCGTAGGAATATTGCAGGTGCATAAAAGTCTTGCCACCGGCGATGGGCACGGCCTTCAGGTTGATGCGGTAGTTGTGCGTGCCCAGCGGACCCTGGTCGGCGTTGAGTTGCACCGCGACATAGTCCGGCGTTGTACCAAGTGGTGTGAAGTTGAATGCCAGGGGGTACGCGTCCTTGATGTCCTGCTGTTGTTTCTTGCCAATACTGACCCGCAAAACGGCCGGATTGCCCGCATCATCGGTCCGGCAGTGTTTGGTATTGAGATGCAGCATCAGGACTTCGCACCAGTTGTCAGGGTTCTTGAAGGCGGCATTCACCGTCGCAAAGGGGTAGTTGATCACCGCATAGGCATTGCCGCTGATGGCATTGGTCGACTCGGACGAGTCAATCACCAGTGGCCGCTGAAACGGGCTGCGTGCCAACTGCGTTGCCAGGTTGGTATATCGGGCCTGCAAGGCCGGCGCGCCCGCATCGATGGGCGTCTGGGCCGCAGCGCTGCCAATTCCGAGGACGACTGCCAGGCTCAGCGCCGCCCCGCCGCAGGTCGCGGCCTTGTGTGTTTTGTCCATCGCTACAGTTTGCCTTCTGTGGCGACAATTTCGGGTAAGTAGCTCTTTTGTCCTACACGAGGTGGGTGTAAAGAAACGTTTTTAAGATTTGATACGGTGTTCTGGCACGGCATCTCTGGCGGCGTTGCGCAGGCACCTGTTTGGCGCTGTCATTCCCTGAGCCCATCATCAAGTGAGCCGGATGCTCGCTTGCCTCTTGATGCTGCGGCTTCGCAGATGAATACACCTGGCCCGAGCCGCTGGAATAAGATCAAGCCTGTTTGTTTTCTTCTATTTTCACGAATTGACGTGGATGTGCATTGATTGTTGATCAATACATGGTCATTTTCATCGAAAATACCTAGCCGCCTAGCGGCTTTAAAAGGCGTAGCTAACTTGCCGGCACCGATCATCTCCAGCGCTTTGTTGCGCCCGAGGGACGCCGTGCCACCATCAAGACCAGCCGCCATAGTTTCATGTTTTGAAAACCCTGAAAATTACCTATGCGCCTACAGTTCTTCTATCGATTTGCAGTGTTGGCCGTGATTTTTTCTGGTTGTTCTCGTGTCGCGTGAACCTCAGCCCTCCGAGAGCACCGTCACAGGGCATGATTTTTCCACTGATGATTACTGTGGCACCACTTATGCCGCGAAACTGCTGGGGCTGTCGGTGGCCACGGTCCAGTCCTTGGTCGAAAAGGGTGAAATTGAGGCCTGGAAAACGTTGGGCGGCCACCGCCGGCTGTCCCTGCGTGCCATCAACAGCTACCTGCAAAAACACAGCCCCCAACTGGCCTATGCCGACCCGAATCCCAGGCATCGGCTGAGCGTGATGATCGTGGAGGATGATGAGGCGGCGCTCGAACTCTACAAGGACCATTTCGAACAGTGGGACATGACAGTGGATTGCATCTTCATGACCTCCGCCTTGGAAGCCTTGATGGATATCGCCAGCTTGCGGCCGGACTTGTTGATCACGGATCTGAACATGCCGGGGGTCGACGGTATGCAGATGCTGCGTACGGTGAAACGCAACCCGCAACTGGCGGCCATGCAAATCCTGGTGATCAGTGGTTTGTCCGAGTCGGCCATCAAGGAAAAGGGCGGCTTGCCGCCCAATTCACACTATCACGCAAAACCTATCAACTTCGACTGGCTGCATGGTTTTATCACCGCGCTTCTTGGTGCCAATCGAAAGTGGCGCTGAGGCCGCAGTGCTTTTTCCGAGAGTTGGTGGTGCGTTCTGGCTGATACGGCATCCGGAGGTGGACGCGTTGACGTCGCAAAGCCAGGCCTGCGCTGAATCGGCTGGCTTCGGATGCGTTCATGGGCGCGTTGCTTTGAATTGGGAGAGGAGGAGGGGGATTTCAAGCCTCCTCGTCAAATGAGGCGGGGATTTTCTCTTTAAAGTGCAGAGAAAAGCAGGCTGTCAGCGGTGTAAGTCTGTGTCCTCACAACCTGGCCTTGAAGCTGAATGCCTGAAAATAAATATCTTGTGCGAGCGCCCCTGCTTGATCCTAAGCAGCAGGTCATTGGTTACCGGCTGGCGTGGCAAAAAAATCAAAAAAACGACGAATCACCTGGCGAGGCGGGCTTGTGCCAACTTCTTGCTTTTGTAGCTGAACGTGTCAAAGATGCCCAGCTGGGTGTGGTGTTTCTGGATGTGAGTCTTGCGACGCTGCCTGCGGAGACGTTGTCCGCCATGCCACCCAAAACGACTGTTCTGATCTTGACTCAGAGCGATTTGACGAATCCCGACAATAAGGCTGTGATTGCTGCATTGCGCGCGCAAGGTTTTGGGTTGGCCTTGTGCAATGCTGATCTTGCCTCTCTGACATCCAGCGAGCCGCCGCAGCCTCCCTTCACACATCTGGTTGTTTCCATGGCGGATCCGGATCGGACCGCAATCTCCAGGTTTGCCTTGCACAGAGATCCCCCTGTTCCTGTACTCATTGATGAGTTGCCGGATTGGAGGGAGTTTGATGCTTGTGCGTCTCTGGGCTTGAGTGGGTTTTTTGGCAATCTTTGCCTGGTGCCGCGGCAATTGACGACATCGGGGGAGTTGGGGCCGCAAGGGGTGCTGATTTTGCAACTGATGCAAATGGTTCAGAAAAATGCCGATGTCCACCATCTGGAAAAAATCCTGAAGCGTGATGCAACACTTTCCTACCAGTTGTTTCGCTATATCAATTCGGCCAGTTTTGGTCTCGAGGTCGAAATTCAGTCGCTGCGCCATGCGGTGACCATGCTGGGTTACAGGCCTCTGTTTCGTTGGCTGTCGCTGTTGTTGGCCACCACCAGTGCTGGCGGATTTTCGCCGGCCTTGCTGCAGGCCGCTATTGTTCGCGGACGATTTGCAGAGCTGCTGGGGCAAGGTCTGCTCTCCAAGGAGGAGGCCGAAAATTTGTTTTTTGTCGGAATGTTCTCGCTTCTGGATCAGTTGCTGGGCGTTCCCTTGCAGAAGGTTCTGGGGCAGATCGTGCTGCCGGAATCCGTGGTGCAAGCCTTGCTGACGCGCGAAGGCGTCTACGGTCCGTTTCTGGCGCTGGTGGAGGCGTGCGAGCGCGAAGACGGTTGTGCTAAGAGTTTCTCCGACGCCTTGTTCATGACCGCCACGCGTGTGAACCAGGCACATGTGTCAGCGCTTGCATGGGCGCAGAGTCTCAAAATCTAGTGATCGTTTTTTGGTTGCACTAAGCGATGCGTTTTCGGATCGCGATTTCGATGGCCTGGGCGCTGTGTATCGCTGGATAGCTCATCCCGAAAAGAGGGGGCTTTTTTGATTGTTTTTCAATGTATGGCATTTGGCTTGAGCTGTGTACATTGAAGCGTGTGTCAGTGCTTGATACATGAGGCGCTCACTTGGCGCACGACGACACGAAAGCGTATGAATATAAACCAGCAAGTGGCGGCGACCTCACCCGTCGGCCCCGATTTCCTTCTCACCGATCAGGATTTCTCGAGAATATGCACCTTGATCCATGAGCGTGCAGGGATTGCGCTGGGCGCACAAAAGCGTCAGATGGTTTATAGCCGCCTGGCGCGACGATTGCGGGAGCTCAGGCTCAAGGAATTTTCCACCTATCTGGGTTTTCTGGAGTCGGACCCGAACGGTGATGAATGGCAGTTGTTTACCAATGCATTAACCACCAATCTGACAGCTTTTTTCCGTGAAGCTCACCATTTCCCCGTGCTTGCAGAACACGTTCAGAAGTGCCCTCAACCGGTCACCGTCTGGTGCTCCGCGGCTTCGACGGGGGAAGAGCCCTATTCGATTGCCATGACCCTGATTGAAGCGCTGGGAAGCCGTGCCAGCACGGCCAGTGTGGTGGCCACCGACATCGACACGCAGGTGTTGGCCAAAGGCGAGGCCGGGATTTTCACGATGGAGCAGGTGAGCAAGTTGTCGACGGAGCGTCTCAAGCGCTTCTTCCTGAAGGGCTCAGGGGCGCTGGCTGGCAAAGTGCGCATTCGCCCGGAAGTGGCAGCGATGGTGAAATTCGAGCAGCTCAATCTGCTGGCGCCTCGATGGGCGCTCAAGGAGAGTTTTGATGCCATTTTTTGCCGCAATGTGATGATTTATTTCGACAAGCCGACGCAGGGGAAAATCCTGCAACGCTTTGCGCCGTTGATGAAGCCGCATGGTTTGTTGTTTGCAGGGCATTCGGAAAACTTTTCCTTCGCCAGTCAAACCTTCAAGTTGCGGGGGCAGACGGTTTACGAACTGGCGCCCGGCCGGGCCATGGCGCAAGCATGATTGCCTCGGACGGCGAATCGGTTGCCAAACACCACTATTTTGACCGCGAGTTTGGCATCTCAGCGGTGAAGTTGCTGCCCGGTGAATACTATGTCACCTCCAAGGACATGGTGCTGACGACCGTGTTGGGGTCCTGTGTTTCGGCTTGTGTGCGCGACAAAACGGCAGGCATAGGCGGCATGAATCATTTCATGCTGCCTGAGGATGCAGACCCGGCATCACGGGATACATCGGCCGCCATGCGGTATGGCGCTTATGCCATGGAGATGTTGCTCAACGAATTATTCAGAGGCGGCGCCCGGCGAGAGCGGCTGGAAGCCAAGGTTTTTGGTGGCGGCGCGGTGCTGGCCAACATGACCTTGCTCAACGTCGGTGAACGCAACGCGGATTTCGTACTGCGTTATCTGGAGATGGAGCAGGTCCGGGTCGCAGCCCAGGATCTGCGGGGTAGCCTGCCCAGGCGTATCAATTATTTTCCCGAAACCGGCCGGGTGACGGTCAGAAAGCTCAAGCAGCAGGATGATGCCTTGCTGGTCCAGCATGATGAGCAGGCCTTGGCGCAGGCCTTGCTGAAGAAAAAAAGCGGCAATAAAGTGGAAATTTTCGACACGGGCTTTCATCAGGCCCTTGCCAATAAGGGTGCCTGGTCCGTATGAGTACAAAAAAAATAACAGTTTTATGTGTCGATGATTCGGCACTGATACGTAGTTTGATGACCGAAATCATCAACAGTCAGCCCGACATGACGGTGGTGGCGACGGCTTCAGACCCCTTGGTTGCGCGCGATCTGGTGAAGCAGCATAACCCTGACGTGATGACGCTGGATGTCGAAATGCCGCGTATGGATGGGCTGGAGTTTCTCGAGAAACTCATGCGCCTGCGGCCCATGCCAGTCCTGATGGTATCGTCCCTGACCGAACGGGGGTCCGAGGCAGCGCTTCGTGCGCTGGAACTGGGGGCCATCGATTTCGTCACCAAACCGCGGCTCGGCATACGTGATGGCTTGCTTTCCTACACGGACCTGATTGCCGGCAAGATTCGTATTGCGGCCGCTGCGCGCCTGCTGCCGACAAAACGTCCCGCCCAGGGGGGTGGGGCGGCCGCGGTCGTGGATGCCCCCATGCTTCGCAGTCCTTTGCTGAGTACGGAAAAACTCATCATTATTGGTGCGTCCACCGGGGGAACCGAGGCCATTCGCGAGGTGTTGCAGCCACTGCCGCCGGACAGTCCCGGGATATTGATTGCGCAGCACATGCCCGCTGGCTTTACGCATTCCTTTGCGCAGCGCCTCAATGGTTTGTGCCGCATCGCTGTGTCCGAAGCCGTGCATGGCGAGCGTATCTTGCCAGGCCATGCCTACATTGCGCCAGGCGGTTTTCACCTTTCGCTGACGCGCAGCGGCGCCAACTACGTTGCGCACGTGGATCAGGAAGCGCCCGTCAACCGGCACCGCCCCTCCATCGACGTTTTATTCGATTCCGCGGCAAAACATGCGGGGAAAAATGCCATTGGCGTGATCTTGACTGGCATGGGGCGTGATGGCGCGGAAGGCTTGTTGCGCATGCGCCAGGCGGGGGGCCCACACCGTGGCTCAGGACGAAGCCAGTTGTGTGGTGTTTGGCATGCCGCGTGAGGCGATTGCCCTTGGTGCTGCGACCGAAGTCGCTTCATTGCCGGAAATCAGTCAGCGCGTGATGACACACCTGAGATCGTTTGGCGAGCGGGCCAATCGTGTTTAGCGACCGTGTGAGTGAAGCAATGTCTGGAATGCATCTCTTATCAGCTTGTGTAATTAGTGAAATTTTGGAGTGAACGTGATAGACAAAAACATCAAAATTCTGGTGGTGGATGATTTCCCGACCATGCGCCGGATTGTCCGCAATCTGCTCAAGGAGCTGGAGTTCGTCAATGTGGACGAAGCCGAGGATGGTGCTGCCGGCCTGGAGAAGCTGAAGGGTGGCAACTACGGCTTTGTGGTGTCGGACTGGAACATGCCCAACATGGACGGTCTGGCCATGTTGCAGGCTATTCGCGCTGATCCCTCCATGGCCAAATTGCCTGTGTTGATGGTGACCGCGGAAGCCAAGAAAGAAAACATCATTGCGGCCGCTCAGGCGGGGGCCAATGGTTACGTGGTCAAGCCGTTTACGGCTGTGACGCTGGAAGAAAAGATTACGAAGATTTTCGAAAAAATAGCGAAAGAGGGTGCTTGATATGACCCAGGAAGCACCTTCCAATGCCGTAGCCGGTGATTCGGCTGAGCAACTGATCAACCGCATTGGCCAATTGACCCGTCAGATGCGGGAGGGCATACGCGAGTTGGGCCTGGATAAAAGCATTGCGCGGGCCGCCGAAGCGATTCCCAATGCCCGTGACCGTCTGAGCTATGTCGCCCAGATGACAGAACGTGCGGCTGAGCGGGCACTGAATGCCGTGGATGTCGCGCAGCCGATACAGGACAAGCTTGCCAAGCAGGCCAACGGACTGACCCAGCGCTGGGATGTCTGGTTTGCCAGTCCGCTGGAGCTGGACGATGCGCGTGAGCTCGTGCTGGATACACGGGCCTATTTGTCAGAAGTGCCCAAGCAGGTCAGTGCGACCAACGCCCAGTTGATGGAAATCATGATGGCGCAGGACTTTCAGGATCTGACCGGTCAGGTCATCAAGAAAATGATGGACGTGATCAAGGACATGGAGACGCAGTTGCTGCAATTGCTGATCGATAATGCGCCGATTGAAAAGCGGCAGGAGGCAAATCAGAGCCTGATGAATGGTCCACAAATCAAGCAAGGAAATCTTGATGCGGTGGATGACCAGGAGCAGGTCGACGATCTGCTGGCCAGTCTCGGTTTCTAAAAATCGATAACCCCTAATTGACCAAGGAACAGGTTTATCGGCGGCCTGTTTGGCCTATCGATTCAGGGTGCTTTCCTCAATAATCTCCGAGATCAGGTGCTATTTTTGCCCTGACTCCCCGGAGTATTGATGTCGGAAGAAAGTGATCTCGAAAAAACCGAACCGGCCTCGCCCAGGCGCCTGGAAAAGGCGCGCGAGGAAGGCCAGGTCGCACGATCACGCGAACTGGTTACCTTTGTGATGCTGACCACGGGACTTAGCGGCTTGTGGGTCATGGGCGAAATGATTGGCGGGCATTTCAGCAGTGCGCTACGTAACGGTCTGGAGTTCGAGCGGGCTTCCGCTTTCGATGCCTCGCACATGATGGTGCAAGCGGGAACGGCCGTGCTTCACGCGATGCAGGCTTTGATGCCGCTGCTCGCGATGATGCTGGTTGCCGCGTTGGTTGCGCCCATGATGCTGGGTGGTTGGCTGTTCTCAACCCAATCGCTGGCGCCCAATTTTTCCAAAATGAATCCAGTGGCCGGCATTGGCCGCATGTTTTCAGCCAATGCGCTGGCTGAACTGATCAAGACGATTGTGAAGTCGTTGCTGGTCGGCGGTATTGCCTGGTGGGTTTTGTCCGGGAATCTTACATCCATCATGGCGCTGATGAGTGAGCCCGTACATGCTGCGTTACCGCACACCCTACGGGTAGTGGTGACGAGTTGCGCCTTGATTGTGGGGTCCCTGTTGCTAGTGGTGGCGATCGACGTGCCGTACCAGCTGTGGAGTCATTTCCGGAAGCTGCGCATGTCGCGCGAGGATGTGAAGAACGAACACAAGGAAAGTGACGGCGATCCCCAAGTCAAGGCCCAGATTCGCCGCCAGCAGCAACAGATGGCCAAACGCCGCATGATGGCCGAAGTCCCCAAGGCCGACATCATCGTCACGAATCCCACCCATTTTGCAGTTGCACTCAAATACAGCGACAAGGAAATGCGTGCGCCGCGCGTGGTGGCCAAAGGCACCGATCTGGTGGCCTTGCGCATCCGCGCGCTGGCAGAAGAAAACAAGATACCGATTCTTGAGGCGCCGCCGCTGACGCGAGCCCTCTACCGCCATACCCATTTGGGTGCTGAGATACCAGTCGCCCTGTATGCGGCGGTGGCCGAAGTACTTGCCTGGGCTTACCAACTGCACCGGCTGAGTACTGAAGGAGGGACAGTGCCGCCCACACCCAAAAATCTGCCTGTGCCTGAAACACTCGATCCCTTAGGAAGCCCAGCATGACAGCGGTGAATTCATTGTTACGGCTTCCCAAGCTGATGATGGCCGGCAACAAAGGCAAAGGGCTGGTCGGCCCGATTCTGATCATCCTGATTCTCAGCATGATGGTTTTGCCTTTGCCGCCATTTTTGCTGGATTTGCTATTTACCTTCAATATCGCGCTCTCCATCATGGTGCTGCTTGTCAGCATGTACACCATGAAAGCGCTGGATTTTGCGGCCTTTCCTGCGGTGTTGTTGTTCACGACCTTGCTCCGCTTGTCACTCAATGTGGCGTCTACCCGGGTTGTGCTCATGGAGGGGCACACGGGACCGGATGCGGCAGGTAAGGTGATCGAGGCTTTTGGCCATTTTCTTGTTGGCGGAAATTTCGCCGTGGGTGTGATGGTGTTTATCATTTTGGTCGTGATCAACTTCATGGTGATTACCAAGGGCGCGGGCCGTATCGCCGAAGTGGGTGCACGGTTCACACTGGATGCGATGCCTGGTAAACAGATGGCCATCGATGCGGATCTGAATGCCGGTTTGATTGGTGAAGACGTGGCGCGCAAGCGCCGTGCCGAGGTGGCGCAGGAAGCGGACTTCTATGGTTCGATGGACGGTGCCAGCAAGTTTGTGCGTGGCGACGCAGTTGCCGGCTTGCTGATTCTGGTCATCAACATCATTGGCGGTTTGATCGTCGGTGTGGCTCAGCACGGACTGGATTTCTCTACCGCTGCCACAACTTACACGCTGCTGGCCATTGGTGATGGTCTGGTGGCGCAGATTCCTGCGCTGGTGATTTCAACAGCGGCCGGCGTGATCGTTTCCCGTGTCACCACGGACGAGGACGTGGGCGGACAACTGACGGGGCAGCTGTTTGCCAATCCACAAGTCCTGTTCCTGACAGCGGGTGTCATTGGGTTGATGGGCTTGATCCCTGGGATGCCGAACCTGGCGTTTCTTATCATTGCCGGCGGTTTGATCTGGCTTGGGCGGCGTGTGATGCAGCGCGCCACCATTGATGCAGACATGGCGGCGGCAGCGCCGCCTCCAGCGCCAGCCGCAGCAGAGCTGCAAGAAGCGACATGGGACGACGTGGCGCTTGTGGATCCGCTTGGGTTGGAGGTTGGCTACAGGCTGATCTCGCTTGTTGATAAAGCCCAGAACGGAGAGTTGCTGGGACGCATCAAGAGTATTCGCAAGAAATTTGCGCAGGACATTGGATTCCTGGTGCCCGTGGTTCATATTCGCGACAACCTCGAGATCAAGCCGAATGCCTATGTCGTCAAACTCAAGGGCGTGCAGATTGGACAGGGCGAGGCCTCGCCCGGGCAATGGATGGCCATCAACCCTGGCCAAGTCAGCGCAACACTTCCCGGCACGCCGACCAAGGACCCTGCATTCGGCCTGCCGGCCATCTGGATTGATAGCAGCTTGCGCGAACAGGCTCAAATTTTTGGCTACACGGTTGTGGATGCCAGTACGGTGGTCGCGACGCATCTGAACCACCTGATCCACGCACATTCCGCCGAGCTGCTGGGACGCCAGGAGGTTCAGCAACTACTGGATCGCATTGGTAAGGAATCGCCTCTGCTGGTTCAGGACCTGGTGCCCAAGATATTGTCCCTGACGACGGTGCAAAAAGTTTTGCAAAACCTTCTGGACGAGAGCGTGCCGATTCGGGATATGCGCACCATTCTGGATGTACTCGTCGAGCATGCGCCCACGGTAAGCGACACGACAGAGCTGACCTCCTTGATACGGCTGGCCTTGGGACGTGCCATCGTTCAGCAGATCTACCCGGGCAATGAAGAGCTTCAGGTCATTGGCCTCGATGGTTCGCTGGACCGGGTGTTGCTGCAAGCCTTGACCAACAGCAATGGGCTGGAGCCGGGCCTGGCGGACAGTCTTCTGCGTGAAGCGCAGTCGGCCATGGCCAGACAGGCTCAGCTCGGGCTAGCGCCCGTACTGGTGGTACAGCATCCGCTGCGCGTTTTGCTGGCCCGTTTCCTGAGGCGCAGCCTGCCGCAGCTCAAAGTACTGTCGCACGCCGAAATACCTGACACCCGCACGATCAAAGTCACAGCCACGATTGGAGGACGAGCTTGAATACGCACACAGAATCCGATACGGCTATTTGCACGATCGTGGCGCCTTCCAGTCGCCAGGCACTTCGCCTTTTGCGGGAAAAGCTGGGACCCGATGCCATTGTTCTGTCAAACAAGGTGATTGCCGAGGGCGTTGAAATTGTCGCGACACTGGATGAGGCTGCAGCCGATACCTGGACTGCGGCTATCCAAAGCCCGGTGCCGACCCCGCTTCCTGTTGCAAGCGAGATAGTGCCGTCGCCTCCGGTTCTGGTGCAAGCCGTCGATGAGGGGGACAGCGTTCTGCGTGAAATTCATTCCATGCGCGGGATGATTGAAGAGCAACTTGCCGGGATCCGCTGGAACGAAGCCCAGCGGCGAGACCCGTTGCGAGGGCAGTTATTGCGGACGCTGCTGGGTGCTGGCTTCAGTGCTCGCCTGGCCAAAGACCTGCTGACCAACTTGCCCACCGGCCAGAACTATGCCAGTGGTATGAGTTTCCTCAAAGCGGCCATGGCTAGCCAGATGCCCATGCTGGAAAGCGAAGACGTGTTGATGCGTGAGGGCGGCGTCTATGCCTTGATGGGGCCGACGGGCGTGGGTAAAACCACGACCACGGCCAAGTTGGCCGCGCGCTGTGTCATGCGCTTCGGGCCGGAAAAGCTGGCGTTGGTCACCACAGACAGTTATCGGATAGGAGCTTATGAGCAGCTCCGCATTTATGGGCAGATCCTGGGTGTATCCGTGCACGCTGTCAAAGATGCGGTTGATCTGGAGCTGGTGCTCTCGGATCTCAAGGACAAACATATGGTGCTGATAGACACCGTGGGAATGAGCCAGCGCGACCGCGCAGTGTCTGAACAGATATCCATGTTGTGCGGCTCCAGCCGACCGGTCAAACGTCTGTTGCTGCTTAACGCCGCCAGTCATGGCGACACGCTTAACGAAGTGGTGCAGGCCTATCGGCAAGGGGGCGCAGGAGCGGGGACAGAATTATCCGGCTGTATTTTCACCAAGGTCGACGAAGCCACGCATCCCGGCGCATTGATCGATACAGTGATCCGTCATCAATTGCCCGTGCACTACATTTCCAGTGGCCAGAAGGTCCCGGAACATCTGATGTTGGGTGATCGCCATGCGCTGATCGATTGTGTGTTTCAGGCTAAAAGCCAAAGCGCTTTGTTCGTGCCGGGAGAGGCAGACCTTTCTGAAGGCCCGGCAACGTCCGCCAAGGAGGCCAAATTGGCTGCGGCCGAGGCCGTCAGCGAGCGCCTGCGTTCGCAATGCCAGCAACTGATCCGGACCCTGGCCCATAACGCGCAAGAGTTGACATCCAATGCGGTCGCGTTGGCGACCGGCCAGATTGGTTTTGATGAGACCCGTTCGCTCTGGCGCACGCTTTCTGACGAGAGGGCCGGCAGGGAGGCGATTGAGCACAAGCTTAGACCTCAGGCTTCCTTGGATATCCAGGCAAATTGCGACAACTACATCTTGACGACAGTGGGGGAGATTCGTTCAGCACCGGATGCCCGCACTTCTGCGCTTGTTCGCGTCCTGCTGTCAGATCGTAGCGGCTTGCCGTTTTCCGCCATGCCGCAGCCAGTGGCGGCGGGTGCTTTGATGCCCGGCTTGCCGCTGCCCGGGTGGTTGCACTCGCAAAGTGCTGACAAGCCGCTGGTTCATTTGTTTGCCCAGGTTCCAGCATCCGGGGTGATACGGGCGTTGCATTCTGACGGCGTTCATTGGGTGGCGTGCGGGACTGCGGCGCTTCGTGTATATGACGCCGGATGTGATGTTTCGAAACCGCTGGCAAGGCTGATGCCATCCCTGTCCTTCGGAGCTCCGGAGCCCATCTTCTATCGAAAGGCGGCGGCATTGCTTTCGGTGGCTGAAGCGTGGGTCAGTTTGGAGGCTGATCAAACAGTCGCCGCACTGCCTTTGCGATGCGTGGTGAAGCGGATTGTTGATGCCGGTACCGGAAAGTTGTTGGTCACCGGCTATGTGCTCGCCAGCCCTGACATCAAGGCGACGGCGTTACAGATCGCGCAATGGCCAGCGTGGCGAACCATGGCCGAAGCGTATTTCAAACTCCTGACTCAAAGCGTCTTGCAATTCGGGGAGGGGAGTGCGCTTGGCGACGTGTCCATGTCCAAGCGCTTGCTGATTGGTGGCCAGGCTTCAACCACGGTGTTTCGCCTGCAGCATGCAAAAGGGGCGTGGGCGGAGACGGCGCGCAAGGTATTGGCACAACTGGCCGGACGATCCGTACGTGCTGGTCGTGCCGTGCCAGGTCCGGCATTGTTTGAGGGGCTGGGAAAACTCTTCGTCTTGCTGGATGCGCTGGAGACCGACGACGCAGTAACAGCTCAGTCCGACCTGGCCCCGGCCCAAAGCTAGGGAACCGAAAATGCGGAAAGTGGTGAGCGATCAGGCGGACGGCCTGCGACGGCTGATGGCCAGTAGCCCCGGAAGGCTGGTGGCCTTGGTGGGAAGTGAGACCGCCGTGGGGATGGAGCGTGTTAGCGCAAATCTGAAAGCCGCGCTCGTGCAGCAAGGGCACGATGTACTTTTGCTGGATGAGCACAAGGGACTGAATCCGCCAAACTTGCAGCGCGATGCGCGGCTGGTGCTGATCAATGCGGCGCTTGATGGCGATGGTGCACTTTCCGCTGTGGCGGCCAAGGCCGACGACATTTTGGTGGTTTTGCAGGCCAATGCGGCGTCAATCATGCAGGCCTATGCCTGCATCAAGAGGTTGCATTATGCCCATGCATTGCAGCGGGTTCGCATACTGGTCAACCAGGTCACCGATGCGGGCGAGGCGCAACGCATACTGAGCAATCTGGCACATACCGGCAGCCGCTACCTTGCGGTGGCGCTGGAGCCGGCAGGCTGGGTGAGAGCAGACCCGCTGATGCTTCAGGCGCAGCGATTGAATCTGACCGTCGTAGAAGCTTTTCAAAGCAGCCCGGCCGCCAGCGATTTTCGACAAATAGCCTTTGATTTACTGCAATGGCCCTACCTTCCTGTGGACGGTAGAGATCCTTCGCGGCGGCCCAGCGCGGTTGCTGGCCAAGAAGCCCATTCCGCGTTGGGTATGCACTGATGCATGCTGACATGGACTGAACGCCCGATCGTTAAGAAAGCAGGAGATATCCTCAATGTACACATCACAGGGACAGATCGACCATTCCGGGGCGTCCGATTTGCTGGCGCAATATGCGCCGCTGGTGCGTCGCCTGGGTCTGCAGCTGATTGCAAAGCTCCCCGCCAGTGTCGATCTGGATGATCTGATTCAGGCTGGCATGCTGGGCCTGCTGGATGCGGCCAAACGTTATCAGGATGACCAGGGTGCCAAGTTTGAAACTTATGCGAGTCAGCGCATTCGAGGTGCGATGCTGGATGAGTTGCGCGCCAACGACTGGGTGTCGCGTGGTTTGCGACAGTCTTCCCGCAGTGTTGCGGCAGCCGTTCAAGTTCAGGAGCAAAAGTTGGGGCGTGCGCCCACCGAAGGGGAGATCGCGGGTGAACTCCAGTTGCCGCTGGAGGCCTATCAGCATCTGCTTCAGGAAATTCATGGCTGTCAGCTCGTGTATTACGAAGATTTTGATCGCAATGACCAGGAAAACAGTTTTCTGGATCAGCAAGCCAGAGGTGATGGGGGGGCACGCGGCGACGTTACAGATCCGCTCAATCAATTGCTTGAAAGTGGTTTGCGGCACCGCCTGATCGAAGCGATTGACGCCATTCCGGAGCGTGAACGTTTGCTTCTCAGTCTGTATTACGAGCAGGAGCTGAATCTGCGGGAGATTGGCGCTGTGATGGAGGTTAGTCAGTCACGTGTTTGCCAGTTGCACAGCCAGGTGATCAGTCGCCTGCGTGGCATCCTGGCTGAGGCGCTTTGAGCTCCATGCCCCGGCATGGTTTTGCCGGGGTTCGTGTAGAAACAAGGGCTTGCCCAAAGGTTCCAGGCGGAGATGTCAGCCTGTGGCGACGGAACGCGGTCGCCTGATAACGATCTGATCGTGATGGAGCAACACATGGGCCACCCACCCCAGGATGGGCCGCAGTTGCTCTAGAGTCTCACCCTTGGGCGAGAGTGTTGCCGTTGCTGGCTCCCATGTGGTGCGTCCCTGTTGGCCCATACAGGGACTGTCCGCCTGCGTGCAAAAAGTTGATGGCTTGTCGGGTGAAGTCCAGGTGCGTGTGAATCATCACGCCATTGCGGTAGTTGTGTTCGCGGGCCAGTGCTGCACGCTCCTTCAGCTGCTGCCAGGCGTTTTGTAGCGACTCTCCGCCGGCCGCCGCAGCAGCATCGCTTCCGCTGCGATCCGTTGTAAAACCGAGGCGAAGTTGTTCAGTTTCGCGTTGACGACTAAGAAGTGCAATTTGATCGGCGAGTTGTGCCTTGCGCTCGGTCAGCGCCGGCAAGCTGGAGAAATCGCCATGTGTCATGGCGTTTGCCTCCTGGTCCAGCAATTCCAGGAATTCACCGACGGCGACACACTCCCGAGTCAGATGATTGAGAAGGAGTCGACTCACGGTTTTCCTTTGTTCAAGAGTTCATGCACGGTTGCCAGCAAGCCATCGGCAATTTTGGTGGTATTGACCTGATAACGGCCTGCACTGATGCTTGCGCGAATCTCGGCTACGCGGGCAGCGTCGAAGTCGCCATTGGTCGACGGCAATAAAGGGGTAGGCGAGGTCAGCCGGGCTTGGCTGGCGACGGAGGCCGCTTTTGACGCCTCCGCGGCAATGCCTCCTTTTGCTGACGGCAGGGCGGCTGTGCCTGCAGCAGTTTTCAAAAATGTGACGTTTTGATCGATTTTCATGAGGTTTCCTGGGGGGGTATGACCTTTATAACGGCCATCCAGCGGGGAACTTTAGAGTGCGCCAAATAAATCTCCTGGTAAATCAGTTGGATCGTTCAACGACGCCGTCAGGGCGGAGAATGCCACTGAGTACCTGGCCCCCTTGCATTTTGACCTGAACCAGCACGCCGACTGCCGCATCTGTCATGGCTTTGCCTTCGGTACTCACGACAAAGCCGGCCCCTTGTGTGACCACCTTGATGTTTTGCCCTTGCCGAACGATCGATGCGCCCCGCAGCAATTCGCGCCGTATCGGCGATCCGGACGCAATCCGGTTCGATGCGATGACGCCGCTCAGTTGGGCTGGATCAAGGACCACGCCGCCCGGCAGCGTGGTGAGATCGCCTTCGCGCGCCTCGGCGTCAGCGGGCGTCAGTGTCTGGCCGGCGTCAATATGGCGTGCGGCTGCGTAATATGTTCCCACTACTTTGATCTGGGCCGGAACATAACGAGTCCAGGGCTGGCTTGTGTTGCATCGCACCCCGACTGAAATGCGTCCCCACAGGCGTGCGCCTGGTGGCAGAAAGGGTTCAAGTACGTCGCAGCTTGGCAAAGCCCCGGATCGGGGTGTATCAATGGCGATGCTCACCTTGCCGGGCAGCCCCGCTGTTTGTTGCAGCAAAAACTGCTCAATGATCGGATGGGCGCTGCCGGACAGTGGTGCGGGGGTTGCGCTGTGTACGGGTTGGGTCAGGGCTGCTGCTGTCGCCAGCTGCATGAGCAGGGTCATTGCGATCCGCCGATGTGGGCGCTGCGTGTTGGCTTCTTCATGAATCCCTTTGGAACGTAAGGTGGCTCGGAAGAGCCCCTCATCGGTGTGCGGTGATGTCGGTTGTCGGTGTAAATATTTTATGACTTGCGTGCCCGCATCAATGGTTGAACTGCGTTGCAATCCAGACCCTCTTTGTCAGATTAAACCCCTGAGGAAAAAGGCCCGATTTTCCGTTGTGATGGCATCAGGAAGAATTGAATTGGAGCTTGAAAAGCTACTTGTTCGGATGATTGCTCGAAAGTCGGCTGCCTACAATTATTTTCACTTAAAGACGTCTGGGCGGCCGGACGGGTGAGTGACTTCAATAGTGGGAATGACATGATCGACAAGCTGGATTCAGCCCTGCGCTTCCATCAGGAAGCCCTCAATTTGCGCGCACGGCGACAGGAAGTTTTGTCGGGCAATATTGCCCACGCGGACACGCCTAATTTCAAGGCGCGTGACTTCGAATTCAGCAGCAGTCTGGCACAGGCGGTGGAGCGCGGCAGGCAATCGCAATCCATGTCACTGGCCACGACCTCGTCCCGGCATCTGCCGGGTGAAGCGCGTGCGACCGGTGAGGCTGAGTTGATGTACCGAACACCCAATCAGTCGAGCATCGATGGCAACACGGTGGAGATGGATGTGGAACGCGTCAATTTTGCTGACAACGCCATGCGTTATGAGGCGAACCTGACGATTCTGGGTTCAAAAATCAAGTCGCTGCTGTCGGCAGTTCAGTAGTCATCGCTCGGAGCTAATACATGCCGTATTCCAATAATTCCCTGGGCATCTTTGAAATTGCGGGTTCCGCCATGACGGCGCAATCCCAGCGTATGAATACCACGGCCAGCAATCTGGCCAACGCAGACAGCGTCGCGGGTCCGGATGGCCAACCCTATCGGGCACGACAGGTGGTTTTTGAAATGGTTCCTTCCGGTGGGCAGGATATTGGCGGCGTCCGGGTGGCGCGGGTGGTTGAAGATCCGTCCCCGCTGCGCATGGTGCACGACCCCAAAAATCCGAACGCCAATGCAGAGGGTTATGTGGCCATGCCCAACGTCAACGTGGTCGAGGAAATGGTCAACATGATCTCGGCTTCGCGTTCCTACCAGGCCAATGTCGAAGTGCTGAATACGGCCAAAACGATGATGCTGAAAACGCTGTCGATTGGGCAGTAAGCCGTCGACCTACTAATTACCGGAGATTTTTTATGGCAGTAAATGGCGTGAGCTCGACGAATGACACCAGTGCGCTGGGGGCGCTGGCCTCTGGGGGAACCTCTGGTGCCGAGAGCGAGCAGCGGTTTCTGAAGCTGCTGGTCACCCAGCTCAACAACCAGGATCCCCTTAATCCCCTTGATAACGCTCAATTGACCTCGCAACTGGCGCAGATGAGCACGGTCAGTGGCATTGAAAAACTCAATAGCGCGTTTCAGTCACTGCTGGCCCAAAGCGGGACCAATCAGGTCTTGCAGTCGGCTGCCTTGGTGGGGCGTACGGTGCTTGTGCCAGGAAAAGACTTGACGCTCGATCAGGGTAAAGAGGTGTCTTTTGCGGTTGAAACGGCGTACCCCGCCGAATCTGTGAAGGTCACGATCACCAATGCGGCGGGCGAGACGGTTCGTACTTTCGACATGGGTGGTCTGTCCACGGGTCTCAAGACCATGTCCTGGGATGGGCTCAAGGACGACGGTTCACCAGCTGGCGATGGGGCTTACACCGTCAGTGTGAAAGCCATGAATGGCGATGTGGCCGTGCAGTCACGTGCGCTCACTTATGACGCTGTTGTCAGCGTGGCGCAGGGCGCCAACGGGGTGGTGCTCGATCTCGGCAAGGACCGTCGAGCCGGCCTCGGTGATGTTCGGCTGATTCTCTGAGTCTGACCCAGAAGCGGCAGCCTCTCTAAACATTAATTTCAAAAAGAAGGAAATACCATGGGTTTCGCACAAGGGGTAAGCGGTCTGAACGCTTCCGCAGCCAATCTCGATGTCATCGGTAACAACATTGCCAACTCGGGAACCGTGGGCTTCAAGTCCGGTAGTGTGCTGTTTTCCGACGTTTACGCGGGTTCACGGGTGGGTCTGGGGACCCAGGTGGCCGGCGTTTCTCGAAAACTTCACCTCAGGCGCCGTGCAGACCAGCAGCCGTGGTCTGGATGTGGCGATTGTCAATGGCGATGGTTTTTTCCGCTTGGCCAGCCCGGGCGGTGAGGTCGCGTATTCGCGCAATGGTCAGTTCGACAAGGACAAAGATGGCTATATCGTCAACGCGGCAGGCATGCGCTTGACAGGCTACGCCGTGGCCGCGAACGGTTCTATCGCAGGCGGCAGTCCCAGCGCCCTGCAATTGCCGACAGGGGCTATGGCGCCAAATGCAACGCAGAACATCTCTGCCCAGTTCAATATTGACTCGCGTAGCACCGTGCCTGTGAAGACACCGTTTGATCCCAACGACTCGGCCACCTACAACTATGCCAATGCGGTGACGGTGTATGACTCGTTGGGTAACTCCCATGAGGTGTCCACTTTTTTTGTGAAGACCGGGCCTAACGCGTGGCAGGTTTATGCGACCGCTGACGGCAAACCGCTGGATGCTACTGGGGCAATCGATGCGACGGTTCCGCCCGTTGCTGGTGCGCTCACAAGCGGTAAGCTTGCTTTCGATGGTAATGGCAATCTGGATACTGCTGCATCGACTCTGGTTGGCGGCAAGATCGGTTTCGCGGCTCTAAATTTTGGCAATGGCTCCAATCCCTTGAATTTTAAAGTTGATGTGACTGGCACCACCCAGTTCGGCAATGTTAATGACGTCAAGAAATTGACCCAGGACGGCTTCACCTCCGGCACCCTGGTGGCATTTGCGATCAACGAGGACGGCACGATTACCGGCAAGTATTCCAACGAGCAAGCCAAGACCCTCGGGCAGGTCGTTCTGTCCTCATTTGTCAATCCAAACGGACTCAAGCCCGTAGGCGACAACCTCTGGTCCGAGACCGCTTCGTCGGGTCAGCCATTGACGGGAACACCCGGTGCCGGCACCAAGATGGGCGCGCTAGCCTCAGGCGCATTGGAGGCCTCCAACGTGGACCTGACCTCCGAGTTGGTCAATCTGATCATTGCGCAACGCACCTATCAGGCCAATGCACAGACGGTCAAGACCCAGGACCAGGTCATGCAGACCCTGGTGAACATGCGCTGATGCTGGCTTGACCCGCTGAAATGGCGGGTCGTTACAGCAAGGAAATGTAGGAAACCAAGGGAGAACTATGGACCGGATGATCTATGTCGGCATGACAGGTGCCAAGCAGGCGATGGAGCAGCAGGCCGCAGTGGCTAACAACATGGCCAACGTGTCCACGCCAGGCTTTCGTGCGCAGATCAACAACTTTTCGTGCCGTGCCCGTTGTGGGCGAGGAAGCGGCTACGCGCGCCATGGTGGTCGCGACCACACCGGGAGCAGATTTGCGTGCGGGTCCCCTGACGCAAACCGGCCGTTCGTTGGATGTGGCGGTGCGTGGGGACGGCTGGCTCACAGTGCAGATGCCGGATGGCAGCGAGGCTTATACCCGCGTCGGCAACTTGCAGGTCGGCGCCGATGGTCAGCTGCGGACCATGGATTCGCGTCCCGTGGTTGGCGAGGCCGGTCCGCTGGTGGTGCCGCCAGGATCATCTCTGGTCATTGCCGATGACGGCGTGATCACGGCGATTGGCGCGGGAGATCCGGTGGTTGGTGCTGCAGAGGTGGGCCGCCTGAAGTTGGTCAACCCGCCAGCCGCGGATCTGGTGCGTGGCGATGATGGCCTCTTCCGCATGCAGGCTGGCGCAGCCGCGCCGCAAGCCGATCCCGCGATGCGGGTGTTGACCGGTGCGCTGGAGGGCAGCAATGTCAATCCTGTGGAGGCCATGGTTGACATGATCGCCAATGCGCGACGTTTTGAAATGCAGATGAAAACCCTGCAGACGGCTGAGGCCAATGACCAGCAGGCGAACAAACTGCTGTCCAACAGCTAGTTCACGCAGCTTTGATCTTATCTATTTGACATGAAAACGGCTTAGGCCAATTCGCAGGACTACCCCAATGATTCGTTCCCTTTCCATTGCTAAAACCGGTCTTGATGCGCAGCAGACCCAGCTCGACGTGGTTGCCAATAACCTGGCCAACGTGGGTACCACGGGTTTCAAGCGTAGCCGTGCGGTATTTGAAGATTTGATGTACCAGAACATGCGGCAAAGTGGTGGCCAGAGCTCGGATCAAACCCGATTGCCTTCGGGCCTGCAACTGGGTACCGGTGTGCGCATTGTTGCCACCGAGCGTATCCATACCCAGGGCAACCCGACCAAAACCGAAAATGCCAAAGACGTGGCCATCAATGGCGACGGTTTTTTCCAGATCCTGATGCCGGACGGATCCACCGCCTACACCCGTGACGGTTCGTTCCAGTCGGACGCGAATGGCCAACTGGTCACCGCGAGTGGCTTCCCCGTCCAGCCCGCCATCACAGTGCCGCAAAACGCCACCAGCTTGTCCATCGGTCGTGATGGCACGGTGTCGGTCGTCCAGGCTGGCGGTACCGCCAGCGTGCAGATTGGGCAGATTCAGCTGGCGACGTTTTTGAACGCCACCGGTTTGCAAAGCAAGGGTGAAAACCTGTATGTCGAAACCGATGCCTCTGGTGGCGCCAACCAGACTGCGCCCGGCCAAAATGGCGCCGGCATTTTGGCCCAGGGTTACGTCGAGTCATCGAACGTCAACGTGGTTGAAGAACTGGTCAACATGATTCAGACGCAGCGTGCGTATGAGATCAACAGCAAGGCGGTTCAGACCTCTGACCAGATGCTCGCCCGCCTGGCGCAGTTGTGAGCAAAAAAATGCTGGCTGCTGACCGTTTCAAGGGATGGGCCTTGGTGGCTGCTTTGCTGCTGGGCGGTTGTGCGCAAATTCCGCGCGAGCCCTTGGTTCACCAGCCCATGACGGCCCGAAACGACACCTCCGTGCGGTCGGTCGCTCCTGTCAATGGCGCTATCTATCGAACCGGCCTTGGTGCGCAAGCCTTGTTCGAAGACCGCCGACCACGTTATCTTGGCGACATTCTGACCATTCTGGTGAGCGAGAGCATCAACGCCAGCAAAAATTCGGCCGCAGATGCCAGTCGCAGCGGCAGCGCCAGTTCCGCGCTTGGTCTGGTGCCAAAGCTGATCAGCGGTTTGATCTCCAGCGACCAGGACGCCAGTGCCAGTGGCAAGAACATCATGAGCGCCAAGGGCGGTGCCAACGCCAGAAACACTTTCAATGGCGTGATCACGGTCACGGTGGTGGAAGTTCTGCCCAATGGGAATTTGCTGGTGAGCGGAGAAAAGCAGATGCTGATCAACCAGGGCACCGAGTTCATCCGCTTTTCCGGCGTGGTGAATCCACGCACCGTCAGCGCGCAGAACACCGTGCCTTCGACCCAGGTGGCCGATGCCCGTATCGAATACAGCGCCAAGGGTTACATCGACGAAGCGCAGACCATGGGATGGCTGCAGCGTTTCTTCCTCAACGTGTTGCCATTCTGACCATGCAAGACAAATTATTTTCACTCCAGCATGCCCGCGGGAAAGCGCTGAGCGGCGTCAAGCTTGGCTTGAAGTTGCTGCTGCTTCTTGCAAGCCTGATGGCGCAGCCTTCGCAGGCGGAACGCTTGAAAGATCTCGCCAGCATTCAGGGTGTGCGCGACAACCCCTTGATTGGTTATGGCTTGATGGTTGGCCTGGATGGCAGTGGCGACCAGACCATGCAGACGCCGTTCACCACGCAAAGCTTGAGCAATATGCTGGGACAGCTCGGAATTACTGTGCCGCCCGGTACTAATATGCAGCTGAAAAATGTGGCAGCCGTGATGGTGACCGCTACCTTGCCGCCGTTTGCACGGCCTGGGCAAAACATAGACGTCACCGTGTCGTCCATGGGCAACGCCAAGAGTCTGCGAGGTGGCACCTTGCTCATGACGCCCCTGAAGGGCGCCGATGGCCAGGTTTATGCCTTGGCGCAAGGCAACATGGTCGTTGGTGGCGCTGGCGCTTCGGCCAATGGCAGCCAGGTCAAGATCAACCAGCTCAGTTCCGGCCGTATTCCTGCCGGAGCCATCGTGGAGCGTGCGGTGGAGTCGTCTTTGGGAGCGGATGGCACCTTGATGCTTGAGCTCAATACCACTGATTTCGGAACGGCTCAGAAGGCGGTGGAGGCCATCAATCGCAGCTTTGGCCCTGGTACAGCGAGCGCATTGGACGCCCGGGTGATTCAGGTCATGGCACCGGTCCGCCCAGAAGAACGGGTTGGTTTTTTGGCCCGTATTGAGAATATTGACGTCTCTCCCGCGCAGGCCATGGCCAAAGTGGTGATCAATGCGCGTACCGGTTCGGTGGTGATGAATCAGGCGGTTCGAATCCAGGACTGTGCCGTGGCGCACGGCAATTTGTCGGTCGTGATCAACACCGAGCCCGTGATCAGCCAGCCCAACCCACTCTCTGGTGGACGGACGGTCGCGACGCAGCGATCGCAGATTGAACTCAACCAAGGTGGTGGCGCACTGCAGGTCGTGCGTGGGGGAGCCTCCCTGGCGGATGTGATCAAGGGCCTGAATACTCTGGGCGCCAATCCGCAGGATCTTCTGTCCATCCTGCAAGCCATGAAGGCGGCCGGCGCCCTGCGTGCCGAGCTCGAGATTATTTAAGGTTGTTTGTGAGTAATTCCGCGTCCTCCAGCCTCAGCGCCATGCAACCCGCAAACGGTGGCGTTCTGGACCAGCGTTTGTCGCTGGATGTACAAGGCGTTGATGCTTTGCGCCGCACGGTCCGCACGTCACCCGATGAGGGCATGAAGCAGGCTTCGAAACAGTTTGAAGTGATGTTCATGCAAATGGTGTTGAAAAGCATGCGCGAAGCGACACCTTCCGACGGGCTGCTCGGCAGCCAGCAGGAAAAAATGTACACCTCCATGCTGGATCAGCAGCTGTCTCAGAATCTTTCCGGACGGGGTCTTGGCCTGGCTGAAGCCATGTATGCACAGCTGAGTCGCAACATGCGCGGTGATACCGCAGAGCAGCTACCATCGACCAAGGGGTATCCGCTTGAACGCCCCTCCGAAAAATCACAAGGCCTTCCCGGCACCCCGGGTTTGAAGCTTCTACCAGAAGTGACGTCGCCACAGACGCGTGCACCCGATCTTTCCTTCTACGAAGCGGCGACCGGACAAGCCACGCTAAGCCGGAGTGCCTTGCCGCAAGCCCATGTTGAGCAATTTGTCTCGCGCATGTTGCCCGCCGCTCAGCGAGCCAGCGAAGCCAGCGGTGTTCCTGCCCAACTGATCATGGCTCAAGCGGCCCTGGAGTCAGGCTGGGGCCGGCGTGAAATACGCGCAGGAGACGGCGGCACCAGTTACAACCTGTTTGGCATCAAGGCGGACAGGAGCTGGAAAGGGCCGGTCGTTGAAACCACGACAACTGAATATGTCAACGGTGTCGCTCAAAAGAGCCAGGCGGCGTTTCGTGCCTATGGCTCTTACGACGAGGCATTTTCCGATTACGCCAAATTTCTGGTGACCAATCCGCGTTATGCCAACGTGCTGGCCACGCAGGATCCTGCCGAAGCTGCGCATGGCCTGCAGCGCGCCGGTTATGCGACAGATCCGCAATACGCCGGAAAACTGGTTCGCATCATGAAGCAAATGACGTAAATCTTTTTCGGCGTCGTTGATGACATCACATACGCACCAGCGCAGGGCTTGAGTGGCCACTGGTGCCTCCAACAACTATTGTCCAAAGGAGTGCACATGCACGCAAACACAAACAACCCTCACCCGACTGCGGCTCCGACGTCTTCCAGCGCCTCAACGAGCAAGGCCCTGGAATTCCTGGCTTTCAAGCTGGGCCAGGAAGAGTACGGCATCGATATCCAGAAGGTGCAGGAGTTGCGCGGCTACGACGCCGTCACACGTATTGCCAATGCGCCGGAACACATCAAGGGTGTGGTCAATCTGCGCGGCATCATCGTGCCCATCATCGATATGCGTATCAAGTTCAACCTGGGCACGCCGACCTACGACCAGTTCACGGTGGTGATTATTCTGAACATCGCCAGCCGGGTCATGGGGATGGTGGTGGACAGCGTCTCTGACGTGATCACCCTGACGCCGGAACAAGTCAAGCCCGCGCCCGAGATGGGTTCGGTGCTGGACACCGAGTATTTGATTGGCCTGGGCACGCTGGATGAACGCATGCTGATCTTGGTCGATCTGGACCGCTTGATGACCAGCGATGACATGGGCCTGGTCGAAAAAATAGCCGCTTAAACAACGTAAACCAAAAGATCATGCAAGCGTTTTACAACCTCAAGATTGCGACCAAATTGTTGCTGTCGTTTCTTGCCGTACTCACCTTGACCGCGGTTCTTGGTGTCTTTTCTGTGATGCAGTTGACGAAAGTCAATCAGATGTCGACAGACTTGGCAAAAAATTGGATGCCATCCACCCAGTCACTGCTCGAAATGAAGGCCTATATGGCGCGCTACCGCGCGCAGGAAGCACAACATGTGTTGGCCAACGTCGAAGCAGAGAAAATTGACTACGAAAAATCAATGGCAGAAACCTGGGCCACATGGCAAAAAAGCAAGGCTCAATATGAGCAACTGATCTCCGAGCCTGAAGAAAAAGCGACTTACCCTGAATACAGCAAACTTTTGAATCAATACGCTCTGGAGCATGAAAAAATTGTTGGCCTGTCTCGACAGCAGAGGGACGAGGAGGCAAAGGCGTTGATCCGGGGCGAATCGTTGCGTTTGAATCGCGAGCTGATTCTTCTTACCGATAAGTTGGTCAAGCTGAATACGGACGGCGGCACCAAGGCCAGCGAAATGGGTGATGAGGTTTATGCCCTGGCAAAGGTTTGGGTCATTGGCCTTCTTCTGGGGAGTATCGGTGTGGGGCTGATTCTTGCGCTTTGGATCGCACGCATGATTGCCCGACCCCTGTCCGAAGCTGTAAAAGTTGCCCAAACCGTGGCCGCTGGTGACCTCGGCGGCACGATTGTCGTGAGCTCTCGCGACGAAACCGGCCAGCTGATGCAAGCACTCAAAGCCATGAACGACAGCCTGGCCAAGGTGGTGGGTGAAGTGCGCCAAGGTACGGACACCATCGCCACGGCCTCCAGCCAGATCGCCTCCGGCAACCAGGACCTGTCTTCCCGCACCGAAGAACAAGCCAGTTCCCTGGAGGAAACTGCAGCATCTATGGAAGAGTTGACGTCCACCGTCAAACAGAATGCCGACAACGCGCGCCAGGCCAACCAACTGGCGGTATCCGCTTCCAGCGTTGCCGTGCGCGGCGGCAGTGTGGTCGCCGAAGTGGTGGGCACCATGGGTGCCATCAATGCCTCGTCGCGCAAGATTGGCGACATCATCGGTGTCATCGACGGCATTGCCTTCCAGACCAACATCCTGGCTTTGAATGCGGCCGTGGAAGCCGCCAGAGCCGGCGAGCAGGGACGAGGTTTTGCCGTGGTCGCCGCCGAAGTGCGCAACCTGGCCCAAAGAAGTGCTGCAGCCGCGAAAGAGATCAAGACCCTGATCGGTGACTCGGTGGACAAAGTCGAAGAGGGCAGCAAACAGGTGGCCGAAGCCGGCAAAACCATGGACGAAATTGTCGACAGCGTCAAACGTGTGACCGACATCATGGCCGAGATCACGGCCGCCAGCCAGGAACAGACCTCGGGCATCGAGCAAATCAACCAGGCCATCACGCAGATGGACCAGGTGACGCAACAGAATGCAGCGCTGGTGGAAGAAGCGGCCGCCGCCGCCCAATCGCTGCAGGAACAGGCAGACGGCCTGTCCCAGGTGGTGAGCGTGTTCAGGCTTGACCAGACGCAAACGCAGACGCAGCTGAACTACGGCGCCTCACCCCGTCGCGCCAAGCCCGGCTTCCAGAAAAGCGCCTTCACCCAGCCGCCAGCGGCCAAGCCGGCGATTGCCGCGTCCAGGCGCAGTTCGTCCACGAAGCCGGGCCGCGATGCTCAGCCTGCCAGGCAACTGGCAGCGGCGACGGGCGCGGGGGATTGGGAAGAGTTTTAAAAAATCTCCCAGGAAAACTCCAATAAGTTCAAAGGTCGACGCTGAAAAAACGATTCAATTCGCGGAATAAACCAAGTGTCCTACGGTCTCAGCCAACGTTAATGTCTACTCCAAACCCAAGCGCCCACACCATGAATTTCCTACCTAATGTGCGAATCGGAACGCGCCTGGCCATTGGATTCGCCATTGTTTTGGCTTTGTCCATTGTTTCAACTTCCTATGCCTTGATCAGTGCAAGAAGCAATGCACAAGAAACCCAGCATATGCTGGAAGGCCCTTTGGCCAAAGAGCGGCTTGTTTCGGATTGGTATGTTCTGACCTATTCGGCCATCGCGCGGACAGCCTTGATTGCCAGAAGTTCGGATGAAACACTTTCAGTGACTTTCGCTGACGTGATTGCCGCCAGTTCCGCGAAGGGAACCGCAACCATCAAGAAGGTCGAGCCACTTCTCGTGGCGGATGAAGAGAAGTCGCTCTACAAGTTGATTTCTGGGGCCCGCGCAAAATACCAGGCAGGCAAAGAACTGGTGATGAAGGCGAAGGCCGCTGGAAATTCCGCAGAAGGCGAGCGCCTTTTCAATGAAAATTTCATGCCTGCTGCCAAAGCGTATGAAAACCAGGTGCTGGAACTCCTTTCGCTTGAGCGCAAGGCTATCGACGACATTGGACGTGACATCGAAGCCGCCAATGCCCGCAGCTTCAATCTGTTGGTCTTGCTGGCGATTCTTTCGGTGCTCATTGGTGCCTTCTGCGCACTTCTCATCTCGCGCAGCATCACCCGCCCGCTGAACCAAGCCGTCCAGCTGGCCGAAACCGTCGCCAGCGGCGACCTCAGTAGCACGATTGTTGTGAGCTCGCGGGACGAAACCGGCCAGCTCATGCAAGCCCTCAAGCACATGAACGACAGCCTGTCCAAGGTGGTCGGCGAAGTAAGGCAAGGCACAGACACCATCGCCACAGCTTCCAGCCAGATCGCCTCCGGCAACCAGGATCTGTCTTCCCGCACCGAAGAACAAGCCAGCTCCCTGGAAGAGACCGCAGCCTCCATGGAGGAACTGACGAGTACCGTCAAGCAAAACGCCGACAACGCCAGACAGGCGAATCAACTGGCGGTTTCTGCCTCCAGCGTCGCCGTGCGCGGTGGCAGCGTGGTTGCCGAAGTGGTGGGCACCATGGGCGCGATCAATGCGTCGTCCCGGAAGATTGTCGACATCATCGGTGTCATCGACGGCATTGCCTTCCAGACCAACATCCTGGCTTTGAATGCAGCGGTTGAGGCCGCAAGAGCCGGCGAGCAGGGTAGAGGTTTTGCGGTGGTTGCCGCCGAAGTGCGCAACCTGGCGCAAAGAAGTGCTGCTGCCGCCAAAGAAATCAAGACCCTGATCGGCGACTCTGTCGACAAGGTTGAAGAAGGCAGTAAACAGGTGGCCGAAGCTGGAAAAACCATGGATGAGATTGTGGACAGCGTCAAACGCGTGACCGACATCATGGCCGAGATCACCGCGGCCAGCCAGGAGCAGACCTCGGGGATTGAACAAATCAACCAGGCCATCACCCAGATGGACCAGGTGACGCAGCAAAACGCGGCGCTGGTCGAAGAAGCGGCTGCCGCTGCGGCCTCTCTGCAGGAACAGGCCAGTGGTTTGTCCCAGGTGGTCAGTGTGTTCAAGCTGGACAACGAGCAGCAGATCCATGTGACTCCGGCCAGGCGCCCGGCGGCAGCCAGCAGCAAGCCGAAAAAAGCCCCGGTGCAGCCACCCGCGGTCCAACAGGCGATTGCCGCGCCGGCGATGGCCGGCGGGGATTGGGAAACCTTTTAAGCGTTGTTAAGTGATTGCATGGCCCGGGACTTTAAAGTTTCTCTAACGCGGGTCGAGCATCAGAGATTGATATCTAAAAACATAGAAAACTGCTTAGCTCATGCGTGTCAACTTACCCATCACGAAAAAAGAATACGAATTGTCCAAGGACGCGGCGCTTGTGTCCCGCACCGATCTCAAGGGGCGGATCACCTATGCCAACCCGTCTTTTGTCGAGGTCAGCGGCTACACCCTGGATGAACTCATGGGGAAAGCTCACAACATAGTCCGGCATCCAGACATGCCGAAAGAGGCTTTCGCAGACATGTGGGAAACCCTGGGCCAGGGCTTGCCGTGGACCGGCTTGGTCAAGAACAGGCGCAAAAACGGCGACTTCTATTGGGTGCTGGCGAACGTGACACCCATACGCCGCAAGGGCGCGACGGAAGGCTACATGTCTGTGCGCAGCAAAGCTGACCACGCGGAGATCGCCGGAGCGGAGCAGATTTATCGCAAGATCCGGGATGGCCAGGCGAGCGGCCTGATGATTCTGCAGGGCGAAGTCATCAAGCGGGGCGGGCTGAGTCCCATAGCCTCCTTGCGCCGTGTCCCCATCCGGCAGCGGGTTTTGGGGGTCACACTGACTGCGGCTGTTCTGACGCTGGGCCTGGGTGCCGTAGGCTGGTGGGAAGCCACGCGCATCACGCAGTCGGCCAATGCCCAGAGCTGGCTTCCCGGTGTGCTCGCGGCTTGTGTCGCGGGCGCGTCCCTGGCCTGGGCCGGTTTCGGCTACTTTCTTGACCGCACGATTTTCCAGCCACTGGATCAAGCCGTGTCTGTGGCGCGAGCCATTGCGGGAGGTGACCTGGTCAAGTTTCAGATCAAGCCCGAAGACGAAACAAAGCAGTTGCTACGCGCCTTGAATCAGATGAGCGCCAACCTCGTTGCGATTGTGGCGGATGTCGGCGCCAACGTGGGTGGCCTGGCGACAGCCTCTCGGCAAATCGCTGCAGGCAATCTGGACTTGTCAGCCAGAACCGAGCAGCAGGCCAGTTCCCTGGAGGAAACGGCAGCATCCATGGAGGAATTGACTTCCACGGTTAAACAAAACGCACATAACGCGCGGCAGGCGAGTCAACTGGCTGTGACGGCTTCGGAGGTCGCAGTCAAGGGTGGCGCCGTGGTTGGCCAGGTCGTGGATACCATGAACTCCATCAACACCTCCTCCAAAAAGATCGCCGACATCATTGGTGTGATTGATGGCATTGCTTTTCAGACCAACATCCTGGCCCTGAACGCTGCGGTTGAAGCCGCTCGGGCCGGCGAGCAGGGCAGGGGCTTTGCGGTGGTGGCTGGCGAGGTCAGGAACCTGGCACAGCGCAGCGCGGTGGCGGCCAAGGAGATCAAGGTCTTGATCGACGATTCGGTGGCAAGAGTGGATGCAGGCAGCCAGCTTGCAGAAGACGCGGGCAAGACCATGGAGGAGGTCGTGGATAGCGTGAAACGCGTGACCGGGATCATCGCAGAGATCAGCGCGGCCAGCCAGGAGCAGACGGCTGGCATCGAGCAAGTTAACCAGGCCATCACCCAGATGGACCAGGTGACCCAGCAAAACGCGGCGCTGGTGGAGGAATCTGCCGCGGCGGCTGGCGCGCTGAGAGAGCAGGCGGGTGGACTCGCGCAAGCCGTCGGCATTTTCACGTCACATGTTATGCGTTGAGTTTTAGCGGGATTTCCCCCGTGCTTTTTAACAACTAATGGAGCGGTGCGCATGAAGAACTTGAAAATCGGGATTCGTCTGGGCATAGGTTTTGCGGTGATGCTCATTCTTCTGGCCATCATTGCAGGACTCGGCGTTTGGCGGCTCCAGAATGTCGGTGAAGCCACGGAGGAAATGGTCAAAAATGCACTGGTCAAGGAACGGCTGGCGGCCCAGTGGTTGGTGGCCACCAGTACCAACAGCGTGCGTACATTTGCGCTGGTAAAAAGTACCGACCCGGAAGATCAGAAGTACTTCCAGAAAGGCATCTCCAAAACCAGCCTGGAGATTACCGACAATTCAAAAAAACTCTTTGACTTGCTCGATACTCCGGAAGAGAAGAAGTTGTATGAAGAGAGCACGGCGAAAAGGGCTGCGTACATAGGTCTGCGGACAAGTGCACTAAAAATGAAGGCTGATGGCCTGCATGCGCAAGCCGTTCAGTTGGCCGATGTCAAATTGATCCCTGCCCTGGAGGCCTACGACGCGAGTATTCGGGATATGGCGCTTCATCAGGCGGCCAATATTGACAAGACGGCGGATGCCATTGACGTGTTGTATCGGTCGGGTCGAATCAGCCTGATCGTATTGGCGGTGGTGGCCCTTGGGGCCGGATGCCTGCTCGCATGGTTGCTTACCCGCGGCATCACCCGCCCCCTGTCCGAAGCCGTGAAAGTGGCAGAAACCGTGGCCGCAGGCGATCTGAGCAGCCACATCGAAGTCCGTAGCCGCGACGAAACCGGCCAGCTGATGCAAGCTTTGAAAGCCATGAACGGCAGCTTGGCCAAATTGGTCGGTGAAGTCCGTCAGGGCACAGACACCATTGCCACGGCTTCCAGCCAGATCGCCTCCGGCAACCAGGATTTGTCCTCGCGCACCGAAGAACAAGCCAGCTCCCTGGAAGAGACCGCAGCCTCCATGGAGGAACTGACGAGTACCGTCAAGCAAAACGCCGACAACGCCAGACAGGCGAATCAACTGGCGGTTTCTGCCTCCAGCGTCGCCGTGCGCGGTGGCAGCGTGGTTGCCGAAGTGGTGGGCACCATGGGCGCGATCAATGCGTCGTCCCGGAAGATTGTCGACATCATCGGTGTCATCGACGGCATTGCCTTCCAGACCAACATCCTGGCTTTGAATGCAGCGGTTGAGGCCGCAAGAGCCGGCGAGCAGGGTAGAGGTTTTGCGGTGGTTGCCGCCGAAGTGCGCAACCTGGCGCAAAGAAGTGCTGCTGCCGCCAAAGAAATCAAGACCCTGATCGGCGACTCTGTCGACAAGGTTGAAGAAGGCAGTAAACAGGTGGCCGAAGCTGGAAAAACCATGGATGAGATTGTGGACAGCGTCAAACGCGTGACCGACATCATGGCCGAGATCACCGCGGCCAGCCAGGAGCAGACCTCGGGGATTGAACAAATCAACCAGGCCATCACCCAGATGGACCAGGTGACGCAGCAAAACGCGGCTTTGGTCGAAGAAGCGGCTGCCGCAGCGGCTTCCCTGCAGGAGCAGGCCATTGGTTTGTCGCAAGTGGTGAGTGTGTTCAAGCTGGACAACGAACAGCAGATTTATGTGACTCAGGCCAGAGGTCCTATAGTGGCCGGCCACAAATCGAAAAAGACGCCCACGCAGCCACCCGCTGCCAGGCAGGCAATTTCTGCACCGATGGCCGCCGGGGATTGGGAAACGTTTTAAGGCTTAAAAAGCGGTCAAAAGACCGCTTGTATGGACGGGGCTAAAGTTTTTCAGGATTCGGCCGATAAGCAGATGTAAGTTTCTGTCAACAGCATTGCTTTTCAGTCCCCTGGTCGGTGGGCGCTTGGCTGGGCGTGTCACCACTACTTTGTTTCAAGGAGTGCACATGCACGCAAAAACAAGCAACCTTCACTCGACTGCTGCTGATGTGTCTTCCGGCGCGTCGGCTCCCAAGGCCCTGGAATTCCTGGCCTTTACCTTGGGGCAGGAAGAGTACGGCATCGATATTCAGAAGGTGCAGGAGTTGCGCGGCTACGACGCGGTGACGCGTATTGCCAATGCGCCGGAACACATCAAGGGTGTGGTCAATCTGCGCGGCATCATCGTGCCCATCATAGATATGCGTATCAAGTTCAACCTGGGCACGCCGACCTACGACCAGTTCACGGTGGTGATTATTCTGAACATCGCCAGCCGGGTCATGGGCATGGTTGTGGACAGCGTTTCGGATGTGATCACCCTGACGCCGGAACAAGTCAAGCCCGCGCCCGAGATGGGTTCTGTGCTGGACACCGAGTACCTGATTGGCCTGGGCACGCTGGATGAACGTATGTTGATCCTGGTCGATCTGGACCGCCTCATGACCAGCGATGACATGGGCCTGGTCGAAAAAATCGCCGCGTAACAACGCAAACCTGAATCCTGAGTAGCCGTACTTCTTTTTGAAATGTTTCGATCATGACACTCAATAACATCAAGGTAGGCAGCCGCCTCGCGCTGGCATTTGGTTTGATTTTGTTGATCACGGCGGTGATTGCCATCATCGGCGTTTGGCGTTTGCAGGAACTAGGCGCCACCGCTCGCCAGTTGGGCACGGAAGACAGCGAAAAACTCAAGATGGCCGTCCAATGGCGTCAGACAATTGATATGAACTGGATACGCACTCGGGCCGCTGTGCTTGACGCCGACACCAGTCGCATGCCAATGTGGCAGGCTGACATGGATAAAACGTCGGAGATCTCGCTGGCCTCGCGCAAACGCATCATCGAACTGGTTCAGTCGGAAGAAGGCAAGAAGCTGATTGCCAACATCGATGCCGCGCGTGAAGCCTACCGCTCTCCCCGGGCGGCCATGCTCAAAAAGAAGCAGGCCGGAGAAGACGTGACGGCTGCGCTTGAGCGCGACCTCAAGCCCCTTGCGATCGCCTACAGCGAGTCCATTCACCAACTGGAAAGTCGCCAGCAGGCGATATATGACGCCTCGCTCACACGTGCTGAAGAAAATGCGGCCCAAGGCCGGCTGATACTGATCGTGGGCGCCGTGCTGGCCCTGATGCTGGGAGCTGCGTCAGCCTTTGTCCTGAGCCGCTCGATCGTCAGACCGCTGAAACAGGCCGCTCGCAGTGCTCGTTTTATTGCTGACGGCGATCTCTCTCAGCCCATCGAGAGTGTGGGGCGGGATGAAGCGGCAGAACTGCTGCAGGCTTTGAAGAATATGCAGTCCAATCTGGCTGTTCTGGTGGGAAATGTTCGCCAGGGGTCCGACACCATCGCCACGGCCTCCAGCCAGATCGCCTCCGGCAACCAGGATCTGTCCTCGCGCACCGAAGAACAAGCCAGCTCGCTGGAAGAAACCGCGGCTTCCATGGAAGAGTTGACGTCCACCGTCAAACAGAATGCTGACAACGCCAGACAGGCCAATCAACTGGCGGTGTCTGCTTCCAGCGTGGCTGTCAGAGGCGGTAGCGTGGTCGCCGAAGTGGTGGGCACCATGGGCGCCATCAATGCCTCGTCGCGCAAGATTGTTGACATCATCGGTGTCATCGACGGCATTGCCTTCCAGACCAATATCCTGGCCTTGAACGCGGCAGTGGAAGCCGCCAGAGCCGGCGAGCAGGGACGAGGGTTTGCCGTGGTGGCGGCCGAAGTGCGCAACCTGGCCCAGCGCTCCGCGGCTGCCGCCAAAGAGATCAAGACCCTGATTGGTGATTCGGTGGACAAAGTCGAAGAGGGCAGCAAACAGGTGGCCGAAGCCGGCAAAACCATGGATGAAATTGTCGACAGCGTCAAACGTGTCACCGACATCATGGCCGAGATCACGGCGGCCAGCCAGGAGCAGACCTCGGGCATAGAACAGATCAACCAGGCCATCACCCAGATGGACCAGGTGACGCAGCAGAACGCGGCTTTGGTTGAAGAGGCGGCTGCGGCTGCGGCTTCGCTGCAGGAGCAGGCCAGTGGTTTGTCGCAAGTGGTGAGTGTGTTCAAGCTGGACAACGAACAGCAAATCCATGTGACTCAGGCCAAACGTCCGGCCGCTGCCAGCAGCAGCAAGCCGAACAAAGCCCCGAAGCAGCCACCCGCTGCCAAGCAGGCGATTGCCGCGCCAACGCACCAGCAACTGGCTCAGGCCGGCGCATCGGGTGCAGGCGGGGCCTGGGAGACATTTTAATTTCCGTGACGCTGCCAAGCGTTCAAAAAAAACGGCTGCCGCGGCAGCCACTAAAGGACAAAAGTTATATGCAATGGTTTTTCAAGCTCCGTGTAACGGCCAAACTGATTTTCAGTTTTCTCATCGTTGCGATGATTGGCGCCGCCATCGGCTCGCTGGGGTATCTTTCACATGGGGCGTATCAGCGAAGCCACGGATAACCTCTATAACAAGGATGTACGCGTACTCAAGGAAGTCCAGGAGGCCAATATCCACCTGCTCTACGCCAGCCGTGCGCAGATGGGTCTGTTGGCTGCCTCGACCATGGAGAGCGTAACGCCGATGCCAAAAACATCCAGGCAGCCCTGACTGCGCTGGAGGCCAATATGGCCGTGGCGAACCCTTTGCTGGCGGCCAGCGCCGAGGGTTTGGCTTTGTACCAGCAATACGAGAGTAAATTGCCGGGCCTCAAGGCCCAAATGACGGCTTTTGTGGCCTTGCTGGCCAAACAACCTCTGGATGCCTCGCAATACGAAAGCCGGGTGGCCGATGACAGCATCCTGTTGTTAAAAGAATCTCGTGTGATCGAGGACGTACTCAAGAAAATTGTTGAGTACAGCGACGAGTTGGCCAAGTCGGGTATGGAGGCTGCCAATGCCACCTACACAACATCCCGCTTGATGATGATGTTGCTGGTGTTGGCCGGCATTGTCGTCAGCGTCGGGCTCGGTCTGGTGGTGGCGCGTGTGCTGGGACGCCAGATCGGCGGAGAGCCAGGTTATGCGGCGGATATTGTGGACCGCGTGGCCGCTGGGGACTTGACCGTGCATGTGGATGTTCGCAAGGGGGATAGCAGCAGCCTGTTGCATGCGATCCACCGGATGCAGCAAGAGCTGGTTCGGGTGATTGACAATATCCGTCAGTCGAGCGTCACGATAGCGGCGGCCTCCAGCCAGATCGCCTCCGGCAACCAGGACTTGTCCTCCCGCACCGAAGAACAAGCCAGTTCCCTGGAAGAAACCGCTGCGTCCATGGAAGAGTTGACCTCCACCGTCAAACAGAATGCCGACAACGCGCGCCAGGCGAATCAACTGGCGGTATCCGCTTCCAGCGTGGCCGTGCGCGGTGGCAGCGTGGTCGCCGAAGTGGTGGGCACCATGGGCGCCATCAATGCCTCGTCGCGCAAGATTGTCGACATCATCGGGGTGATCGACGGGATTGCCTTCCAGACCAACATCCTGGCTTTGAATGCGGCCGTTGAGGCAGCGCGGGCTGGCGAACAAGGACGAGGTTTTGCTGTCGTGGCTGCAGAAGTCAGAAACCTGGCTCAGCGTTCCGCTGCTGCCGCGAAAGAAATCAAGACCCTGATCGGTGACTCGGTGGACAAAGTCGAAGAAGGCAGCAAACAGGTGGCCGAAGCCGGCAAAACCATGGACGAAATTGTCGACAGCGTCAAACGCGTGACCGACATCATGGCCGAGATCACGGCGGCCAGCCAGGAGCAGACCTCGGGCATAGAACAGATCAACCAGGCCATCACCCAGATGGACCAGGTGACGCAGCAGAACGCGGCTTTGGTTGAAGAGGCGGCTGCGGCTGCGGCTTCGCTGCAGGAGCAGGCCAGTGGTTTGTCGCAAGTGGTGAGTGTGTTCAAGCTGGACAACGAACAGCAAATCCATGTGACTCAGGCCAAACGTCCGGCCGCTGCCAGTAGCAGCAAGCCGAACAAAGCCCCGAAGCAGCCACCCGCCGCCAAGCAGGCGATTGCCGCGCCGGCTGCTGCTGCAGGTGGCGATTGGGAAACGTTTTAAGGGCCAGGGCAGGTAGCCTTGAGCGGGAAGCCGTGCCTTTGGCCGGCTTCCCTTTTGCACTTATGAGTCAGTCACATTTTCCTCACCCCAGCTGACCCGCCAGTGAGCTGGGAAATGGCGGCAAATAAATGAGCCCTTTCCCTTCAGTTTTTCTTGAGCTTGTCGTTATGTACCAAGAGGCCGCAAAAAAGCCGCCAGCTACGAATCGTTGAATTAGAGGATCAGGTTTATGTCAAATAGCATGTTTTATACCGGGCTTAGCGGCTTGAATGCGGCGCAGGCCGCGCTGGTGACCACGGGTCACAACACGGCCAACGTGTATACCGCAGGCTACAGCCGTCAATCTGTACAGATTTCGTCTGCCGGCGGCGTTTACAGCCCGAGTGTCGGATTTTTTGGCAGTGGCGCCAAGGTGACGGATGTCACTCGCAATTACGACCAATACCTGGCCTCGCAACTGAATCAGGCGCAGTCGCTGAATCACTCGCTGAACACCTATTACACACAGATCAGCCAGGTCGACAATTTGTTGGCCAACCAGAAAACGGGACTGGCTGTGCAGATGCAGTCGCTGTTCACAGGCGTACAGGCGGTTGCCAATACCCCGGCCGATCCGGCCGCCCGCCAGCAACTAATCAGTTCCGCCCAGGCCCTGGCCAACCAGTTCCGCTCCATGGACGAATACCTGGTGGGCCTCAATGCAAGCGTCAACGAGCAGGTGACAGGCACCGTCGAACAAATCAACACCTATGCACAGCAGATTGCCAACCTGAACAAACAGGTGGCGATGCTCAGCAATGCCTCCGGCGGTCAGGCGCCTAACGATCTGCTGGACCAGCGTGACCAGTTGGTCAACGAGCTGGGCAAGCTGGTGGGCACCAAGCTGGTGGTGCAGGACGGCGGCCAGTACAACGTCTTCATCGGCAATGGACAAACTCTGGTGCTGGGCGACAAAGCCAACAAGCTGGCCGCGGTCAATTCCGCCAGCGATCCCAGCCATACCGCCATTGCCACGATCAATGCGGCAGGCCAGTCCGTGGAGCTGCAGGAAGGTGTACTTTCCGGCGGTTCGCTGGGCGGCTTGCTGCAGTTCCGCAGTGAGACACTCACGAATGCACAAAACTCGCTGGGCCGCATTGCCATTGCGATGGCCGACGCCTTCAATGCCCAGCAGAGCCTGGGGATGGACCTCAACGGCGCTTTGGGCGACGACTTTTTCACCCAGGCCAGCCCGGGCCTCATCAGCAATTCGCGCAACCAGGGCAACCTGGCACTGACGCCGTCATTCAGCAATATCAGCGCCCTGACCACCAGCGACTATGAGCTCAGCGTCACGGACGTGAGCGGTACCCTGACTTACACGGTCACGCGTTTATCCGATAAACAGGTGGTTGGCTCGTCCACCGGCTTCCCCATCACGTTTGATGGCGTGACCGTGGATCAAGCCAGCGGCACGGCCCAGGCCGGCGACTCCTTCCTGATTCAGCCGACACGCACGGGCGCGCGCGACATGAATGTGTTGCTGACCGACCCGGCGAAAGTCGCGGCCGCGTCCCCCATCATCACCGGCAAGACGGCCGGTAACCAGGGCAGTGGCGCGATCAGCGCCGGCGCCGTGGATGCGAACTACCTGGCGGTGACGGATCCGCTGGGCCTCACCGGCGCGGTGACGCTGACTTACGACAGTGCGACCAAAGAGTTGTCCGGTTTCCCCGCCGGGGCGGCGGTGACGGTGACGCAAGCCGACGGCACCAGCGCGACCTACGCGGCGGGTGTTCCCGTTCCCTACACCGCCGGGGCAAAAATGAGCTTTAACGGTGTGACGGTTGCCGTGAGTGGTGCGCCCGCCCATGGCGACACCTTCACCATCGGCAAAAACACCGGCGGTGTGTCCGATGGCAGCAACGCCTTGCTGATGGGCGCCTTGCAGAACAAAAACACCATGGCCAACGGTACGTCCAGCTTCAGTGGCTCCTACGGCCAACTGGTCAGCACCGTGGGCAACAAGGCCAGGCAGGTCGAAATCTCCAACAAGGCGCAGACCAGCCTGACCAACCAGATCGGGGCTTTCCAGCAATCGGTGTCGGGTGTCAACCAGGACGAAGAAACCGCCAACCTGCTGATGTTCCAGCAGATGTACCAAGCCAACGCCAAGGTGATCCAGACCGCATCGACCATGTTTGATGCCGTGCTGGGCATTGCCAACTAAACGTCATTCAGGAAATCAAGATGCGTATCAGCACCCAATCCTTCTATCAGCAAAGCCAAACGGCGATGAATTCGCTGCAGAGCAATCTGTTGCGCACACAGCAACAGATTGGCGCGATGACCAAAATTCTTGCGCCGTCCGACGATCCGCTGGGCGCCACACGCGCGCTGGCCGTCTCGCAGTCGATTGCCCTGGGCGCGCAGTATGCGGCCAGCCGGGGGCAGGCCAAACAAACCTTGTCGCTGGAAGACAATGCCTTGTCCAGCGTCACGACCATTCTGCAAGACGTCAAGGCTTTGCTGGTGAAAGCCGGCGGCACCTTGACCGACGCGGACCGCGGCGCCATCGCGACGGAGCTGCAAAGCAAGATGGACCAGCTGCAAGGTCTGGCCAACACCGATGATGGCAATGGCCAGTTCCTTTTTGCCGGCTTCAAGAGCGGCAGCGCACCTTTTGTCAACCAGGGCGGCAGCATTGTGTACGCCGGCGACCAGGGCCAGCGCATGATGCAGGTGGATGTGTCGCGCCAGATGGCCGGCAGCGACGATGGCCGCAGTATTTTCCAGAGCGTGCAGGGCGGCGCAGGTTATGTGACCACCTCTGGGGCTACCAATACCGGCACCGGCGTGTTCAGCGCCACCTCCGTGGTGGACCTGGGCCATGTGGATTACGGCAAGGATTTCTCCATCACGTTTTCGGGCATGGGCACGGTGGCGGACCCCCTGATGTACACGCTGGATACCGTTCCCCCGCAGGCCATCCCGCCGACCCCGGCCGCCTTTACCGCGGGCAGCCCTATCAGCTTCGGTGGCTTGCAACTCAATATCAGCGGCACGCCATCTGCGGGTGACAGTTTCAAGGTCTCCACGGCTAAAAATGCCGGGACCGACGTTTTTGGGACCATCAGCGACGTGATCACGGCCCTGAAAAAGCCGATGGACAATGCCGGCCCAGGCGCCCAGGCCAATGTGTTGAATGCCTTGAGCACGGCCAATCGCAAGATCACCAACGCCCACGACAATGTCTTGACCGTGCGCACCTCGGTCGGTTCACGCCTGCAGGAGCTTGACGGGCTGGAGACCACGGGTGCCGGCCGTACCTTGTACGACAAGAGCTACCTGTCCGACTTGCAGGATCTGGACTATCCCAGCGCGATTTCCGAGTTCTACCAGCGCCAGACCGCGTTGCAGGCCAGCCAGCAGACGTTTGTGAGCATCCAGAAGATTGCGCTGTTCAACTACCTGTAAGCACCGCAGCCTCGCCCTCAGCATCTGGGGCGAGGCGCTATCGATTGAGTAGCTGGTAGCGCCCGCCGCATAAGGGCTGGAGACCTGAATGGCTTAAGTTTCGGGAGAATGCTGTCGTTTGGGGCCACGCGCGATGTCCCGCGGGTCGCAAGCTCAGGGCCGCAGGCCTTGCAGAAACTGGTCGATAAAACCAAAACCTGCAGCAAACCGGGGTTCGAGGAAGGGCGCGAGGTATTGCATCACCATCTGCAACATGGCCAGGCCTGCCAGCAGCGTGATGGGGAAGCCCACTGCGAAGATGCTGAACTGCGGGGACACCCGGTTCAAAATACCCATGGCCAGGTTGATGGTCAGCAGGGTGGCTATCAGCGGCAACGCCAGCATCAGCCCCCCGACAAAAATCTGGTTGGCCGACGCCACCAGCAGAAACCAGCCGCTGGCGGCCAGCGGGGCGTCGGCAATCGGCAGGGTGTGAAAACTCTCGGCCAGCGTGGTGATCAGCGCCAGGTGGCCGTCGATCGCCAGAAAAATCAGGATGGCCATCACGTTCAGCAGGCGCGACACCACCATGGTGTTGCCGCCGCTGGTGGGGTCGAAGAAGGAGGCGAAGGACAAACCCATTTGCAGGCCGGTATATTCGCCCGCCGCCTGCACAATCGTGAACACCAGGCGCATCGAAAAACCCATGGCCGTGCCAATAAGCACTTGCTGGATCACTATCCAGATGCCGCCGGCGGACACCAGCGGCACCGAGGGCAGGGGAGCCAGGGTCGGGGCGATGGCGATCGCCAGCAGCGCGGCAAAACCGACCTTGGCCGATCGCGGCACCGATTTCTCGCCAAAAATTGGTGCCGTGCTGATGAGCGCCAACATCCGCACAAACGGCCAGAGAAAGGTCACCAGCCAGACACTCAGCTGCTCGGAGCTGACGGAGAAAACCGACGGCATCAGCCGACCAGTTGGGGAATCGACGAGAACAGGTTGCGCATGTAGTCCAGCACCAGGCCCAGCATCCACGGCCCGGCGATCACCAGCGTCGCGAAGACTGCCAGCAGCTTGGGGATGAAGGACAAGGTCATTTCATTGATCTGGGTGGCCGCCTGGAACAGGCTGATCAGCAAACCACTCACCAGCGCCACCAGCAGCAGTGGGGCGCCCAGCAGTAGCGACAGCTTCATCGCTTCGTAGCCCATGGCCATGACTGACTCAGGCGTCATTTCAGCTCATCCTTATGTCGTGAACGGGGGTCAGGTGTAAAAACTCTGCGCCAGTGCGCCTATCAGCAGCTGCCAGCCGTCCACCAGGACAAACAGCATCAGCTTGAAGGGCAGTGCTATGGTGGCCGGCGGCACCATCATCATGCCCATGGACATCAACACGCTGGCCACCACCAGGTCGATGATCAGGAAGGGGATGAAGATGGTGAAACCGATCTGGAAGGCGGTTTTCAGTTCGCTGATCACAAAAGCGGGCAGCAAAATCCGCAGGCTGACCTGTTCCGGCCCTTCCATGGCAGGCGCATTGGCCAGCTTGGCGAACAGGGCCAGGTCGGCTTCCCGGGTTTGCTTGAGCATGAATTGCTTGAAAGGCTCCACGCCGCGCTCCAGCGCTTTTTCGGCGCTGATCTTGTTTTCAGCGAAGGGCTTATAAGCCTCGCTGTGCACCTTGTCGAACACTGGCGACATGACAAAAAACGTGAGAAACAGCGAGAGTCCGACCAGCACCTGGTTGGGCGGGGACGACTGGGTACCGATGGCGGTGCGCAGCAGTCCCAGCACAATCAGGATGCGCGTGAAGCTGGTCATGGACAGCAACATGGCCGGCAAAAATGACAGCGAGGTCATCAGCACCAGCATCTGGACACTGAGCGACCAGGTCTGTTTGCCGCCTGGGCCTGTGGTGCTGGTGATGCCAGGCATGCCCTGGGCCAGTGCCAGGCCAGGCCAGGCCAACAATGCGATCAAGGCCAGCAGCGACAGTGTTGTGCTCCAGCGCACAGGAAAATACCGCTGAAGGCGCTCACCCAGCCGGCGGGGAGTCATGTCCATCAGTCCTGCTTTCGTGGCTTGTTCAGCTTGCCCAGGGATTCGAGCAGTTTTTGTGAAAAGGCGCCTGCGCCCGTCATGCCCGGCAGGGCTGAGCTTGCGGGCGCTTCACTGAGCTTTCCGGCCGGCATGGTGTGCAGGGCGCGTACCTGCCCGGCGGCAACGCCAAGCACCAGCCACGAATCGCCAATCTCCACCACCACCACCCGTTCACGTTGTCCAACCATGGCGCTGGAGACCACCTTGAGCAAGCGACCGCTGCCCGGCGTTTGCAGACCAAAACGTCTGGCCGCCCAGGCACACAGGAAAATCAGCGCCACCACCACCGCCAGGCCGAAACCCGCCTGCAACAAACCGGCCGCACCGAAGGAACGAACCGGTTCCGCGGCGGGCGTCGGCACGGTGGGCAGCACCGCATGGGCGGCCGCACAGAGGCTGGACACAAGTCCGGCAGCCAGTGGGTGAAGACGCCAGCGCTTCATCGGTTCAGTTTCTGGATCCGCTCGGAAGGCGTGATGATGTCGGTCAACCGGATGCCGAACTTTTCGTTCACAACCACCACTTCGCCCTGGGCGATGAGGTAGCCATTGATGAACACGTCCATGGGTTCACCGGCCAGGCCATCGAGCTCGACCACAGAGCCTTGTGACAGCTGCAGCAGGTTCTTGATGGTGATACGTGTGCGCCCCAGCTCGGCGGTCAACTGGACCGGAACATCCAGCACCCGGTCGATGTCGCCCTTGGCGATTTCCATGCCGGTATTGCCCTGAAGCGGCTGGAAAACCCGTTCAGCCGCTGCCGTGGACGCCGCTGCAGGTGCGGCAGCGGCTTGCGTGGCTTGCGCCTGTTCGGCCAGTGCGCTGCCCCAGATATCGTCTTCCGCTGCGGACGGATCCTCTTTGTTGCCTTCACTCATGTTCGCTTCCCTTGCTTGCATCACCGTTTTGGTGGTTGATCATTTTTTGTACCCGAAGGGCATAGTGTTTGTTGGAGGTCCCGTAGCCGCACTCCATGACAGGCACGCCGTTGACCTTGGCCACAATCGTTTCCGGGATGTCAATCGGCAGCACATCCCCGACCTGGAGCTTGAGCAACTGCCCAATGCTCGATTCCAGGGTCAGGAACTGCGCCCGGAGTTCAACATCGGCATTTTTGACCTGGCTCGACAGCTGCTTGACCCAGCGCTTGTCGACTTCGATCTCATCCTGCAGGGGATTGGACAGCAGGTTGCGTATGGGCTCGATCATCGAATACGGAATGCAGACGCTCAAGGCACCACCGACAGGCCCGAACTCGATGTGGAAGGTGGTGTTGATGATCACCTCATTGGGCGTCACGATATTGGCGAGACGGGCGTGCATTTCGGCGCGCACAAACTCGAAGTCCAGCGGGAAAACCGGCTGCCAGGCGCTGCCGTAGCTGTCCAGGGTCAGGTTCAGCAGGCGCTTGATGATGCGCTGCTCGGTCTGCGTGAAGTCGCGGCCTTCCACCCGGACGTGGTAACGGCCATCGCTGCCAAACAGGTTGTCGACGACCAGAAACACCAGCTTGGGGTCGAAAACAAACAAGGCCGTGCCGCGCAAGGGCTTCATCTGCATCAGGTTGATATTCGCCGGCACCGGCAAATTCCGGATGTAGTCGCCGTACTTCTGGATTTGTACTGCGCCCACCGAGATATCGGCGCTGCGGCGCATAAAGGTCAGCAAAGCGCCGCGCAGGTGTCGGGCAAAGCGCTCGTTGATGACTTCCAGCGTATGCATGCGGCTGCGCACGATACGCTCGTCAGAGCCGAGGTTGTAGGCCGGTGGCCCTTCCGGGACCGGCGGTGGCGCGGCAGGCGCCGCATCGGCGTCACCGGTGACGCCCTTCAGGAGTGCGTCGACCTCGTCCTGGGACAGCTGCTGTTCATAGGCCATTGGCGAACTTCATTGAACCGCTTTACTGCAGCATGAACGTGGTGAACATCACGCTGGATATTTTTTGAGGTGGCTGGCTGGTCGTCAGTGGCTGGTTCAGCACCACCATGATGTCGCTGGCCAGCTTGCCCTTGTCTTCCGGCGTGACCAGGGTGTCGGCTTCGCGGTTGGACAACACGGTCAGGACACGGCTGCGCACTTCGGGCAAATACTGGGCGACCTGGCCCTGGGACTTGGCATCGGCGACTTTCAGGGTCACGCCGACGTGTAAAAAGCGGCTCCGGCCGTTGGGCAGGAGGTTGACCGTGAGAGGTTCCAGGGCGACAAAAATGGGTTCTTCGGGCTTTACTGCGGCCGGCGTATCGCTGCGGTTGCTGCCCAGGTAATAGGCCGCTGCCGCTGCGGTTGCCGTGACGCCGAGCGCGAGCAGCACAATCAGCAGGACACTGAGCGTGCGCGTCTTTGGGGTCTTCTCTATGTTGTTGCTTTTGGCCATGACTTTGCGAGATGAGTTTGAAGGGGAATTGTTTGCCAGAAGGCGCTCGATTTATGGGCCGATTAACAGGTAGAAAACGCGTCAACTCCGGCATTTGCCGTGCGCCAAAGACCTGTCATGGGCTCTCCGCTCAGGCGTAGGTGTCCAGGCCAGCGCTGCTGCTGCGCCGTGGCAACTCGGCGACGGGGCGGGCGGGCAGGGCGGAAGCGTCCACGCTGCTTTCACCACGGTAAGCCCGGCCGCCCGGTTGTTGGTCCGGGTTGCCTGCAAAGGCGGTTTGTTGCTGACTTTCGGAGCTGACGGAGGTGTTGCCCAGACTGATGCCGCTGTCGGCCAGGGTGGTGCGCAATTGCGGCAAGGCGGCTTCCACCGCCGCCCGGACCGACGAATGTGCCGAAACAAACATGGCCTGAACCTGTTGTTCGTTCATGCTCAGGGTGACTTTCAGCGGACCCAGCCCCGGTGGATTCAGCTGGAGCTCTGCGACCTGGTGTCCTGCCGTGCCCATCTGGATCACTTGCTGGCCCAGCGCCTTGCCCCATTCAGGGCTGCCTACTTCAGGCCTGAGCGTTGCCGTGACGACAGGCTGAGGTGCGTGAGGGACGGACACCGTGCCTGAGCCCTGTATCCCGGCCACCACCGGATTGGCAGGAGAAACGCTGCTGGTACTGGCCGTGACCACGGCATCGATGGATACCTTGTGGCCAACAGGGGGGCTAACGGCGGCCTCTGCCAAGGCTGGTGCCGCGCTGGTGGGGGCCAATTTGCTGGTCGCCGGTGTAGCGCCTAGCTCGGGGCGATCGGATCCCGGCTGGTTTTTCCCTCCATTGTCCTTGCTGGACTGCTCAGAGGTGTTTGTGGCGGCCTGCTGGCCAGCGATTTTTCCCAGGTCCACTTGAATCAAGGGACCTTCACTGACCGGCTGAAGCTTGGCTTGTGGTGCTGTCTGTCCGGTGTCCTTGGGCCCCAGGGCCGCCAGCAAAGGCTGCAGCGCAGTCTCGGCGCCGGTGTCTGCATCCGTTTCCGGTGTCTGCGCTGCGGCACCGGCTGCGGCCTTGCTGTCCGCCAGCAGGTCCGCGAGTGAGACCTCGGCCGTTGGCGCCGTGTTGTCGATGGCGGCGCCGGCACCGCCGGTGGGCACGATTTTGGCGGTTCTGATGTCCAGGGCCGGGAGCACCAGGGTCATGGCGTTGATCAGATCATCCGGCTCAGTTTTCTTCTCGTCCGCAGGGCGTCGTGTTGCGGGCGTGTTTGCCGTCTTGGTACTGGTTTCCGGGCTCGAAGGCGCCATGGATTTGGACAAAGCCTCGCCAAAACTGCCCGGGTTGTTCTGTCCCTGATCGTCCTGGCGTGCTGTCGCGCTGGAGCTTGCGGGGCCGGACAGGCTAGGGGCGGTGGAGGGCGGAAGAATGAAAGACATGACGATAGGGGTTCCTGGAGAAATATGAGGACGGTTCAGGTGGCGGAGCGCAGGTAGAACTGCCGGGCTGAGCGTTCATCACTGTCGCGCTGCTCTTTTTTTGTTGAGGGCCAGCATTTCCTGTTGGCGCACCCGGTCAGCCAGGGTGTCAAAAGAACTGAGGCGCCGCTTGGTGTGTTGCCAGTCGCTGCGCCCATGACCCAGCCGGGTGTCGGCCTGCAGGGTCAAGGCGCGTTGTTGCTCAATCGCGCCGTTCAGCGTGCCTATGAAATTCTGGAAGTTACGCACATAGGCCGAGGGCACGCCGCCTTGCATTTGCCCTTGCAACTGGTCCAGGTACTCCTGGCGGTATTGCAGCAACATCTCGAGTTTTTGGGTCGCGCTGAGGTGGGCGTTTTGCAGTTCGCCCAGACGCCGGGTGGCCTCGTCGGATTTTTTCTGGGCCAACTCGATCAGGGTGGCAAGCGGTAGCTTTTGGGGCATGGCACTTTCTCCGTACGTGTAAGGGCTAGTCGAGCTGGGTCAAGCCACGCAACTGGCCGACGGCCGTCGCGTAGTCCGTGCATTCATGCATGGTTTGCTGCAGGAAAGCTTCGATTTTTGGATACAGCGCAATCGCTTTATCCAGTTGTGCGTCGTGGCCGGGGGCGTAGGCCCCCACGCTGATCAGATCGCGGTTGCGCTGGTAGCGCGATAACATTTGTTTGACGCCGCGTACCGCGTCGAACTGCGCCGGCTCGATCAGGGCCGTCATGGCACGGCTGATGGAGGCTTCGATATCTATCGCCGGGTAGTGGCCGGATTCGGCCAGACTGCGCGACAACACCACATGGCCGTCCAGGATGGCACGGGCTGAGTCGGCAATGGGGTCCTGCTGGTCGTCGCCTTCGGTCAATACCGTGTAGAAGGCCGTGATGGAGCCGCCGCCATCACGTGCGCCGTTGCCGGCGCGTTCCACCAGCGCCGGCAGTTTGGCAAACACCGAGGGTGGATAACCTTTGGTGGCCGGTGGCTCACCCACGGCCAGCGCGATTTCACGCTGGGCCATGGCGTAACGGGTCAGGGAATCCATGATCAGCAAAACGTTTTTACCCAGATCCCGAAAATATTCGGCCAGGCAGGTGGCATACGCCGCGCCCTGCAGCCGCAGCAGCGGCGAGGTGTCCGCCGGTGCGGCGACCAGCACGGCTCTGGCCATGCCTTCTTCGCCCAGTGTGTTTTCGATGAAATCTTTCACCTCGCGGCCGCGTTCGCCGATCAGGCCGACCACAATCACGTCGGCGCTGGTGTAGCGGGCCATCATGCCGAGCAGCACGCTTTTACCGACGCCCGAGCCTGCGAACAGGCCCATGCGCTGGCCACGGCCCACGGTCAACATGGCATTGATGGCGCGCACGCCGACATCCAGCACCTGATCGATGGGCGCGCGGGTCAGCGGGTTGATGGGTTCTGCGGCGAGCGGAACTTCACGTTCAAAGTCCAGCGGGCCCAGGCCGTCCAGCGGCCGGCCGGCGGCATCGACCACCCGGCCCAACATGCCTATGCCCACCGGCAGGCGTTTGGTTCTGGGGCCAGCGCCGCTGCCATGGCCGGCAGGCGATTCCAGCGCGTAGACACGGGCGCCCGGCAGCAGGCCGTCCACCACACTCAGTGGCATCAGCAGGATGCGGTCGCCGGCAAAACCCACCACCTCGGCATCGGCCGTCTTTTGCGGGTAGCCGGGCGGCAGTTCAATCAGGCAGTCGCTGCCCACCGGCAGGCGCAGGCCCACCGCCTCCAGCACCAGCCCGACGGCACGTGTCAGTCGCCCATAGGTACGCACGGGCGCGCCCTGGCCGACGGCGGTCCGGGCTTCACCCAGCACGGTTCGCCAGGTTTCCAGGTGGGGGTTGGTGGCGCTTGCCTCCGGCAGCTCAGTCATGCGGGCCGGACGTTGTGGTGGCGGTTTGTGCCAATGCTGCCGTGACCCGCTCCCAGCGGGTTTCCAGCGTGGCGTCCTGTTCGCCGCTGGCCGCCAGCACCCGGCAACCGCCGCGCAGCAACTGGCTGTCCACACGGACGCGCCAGCCGGCGCTCTGCAATTCTTCTTTCAACTGCTCCTTGACCAGTGCCGCATCATCAGGGTGCAGCAACAATTGCGGCGCACCGGACAGCGCCGGTTCGGCGTGAAGCAGGTCCCGCACCACGGGCAAGATGGCTTGCGAATCCGCTGCAAGGCTTTGGCCAACGATTTGCCGCGCGATGTCCAGCGCGAGCGCCAACAAGTCTTCGGCCAGCGCGCGTTCGGCACTGCGCAAGGCGGGCGGCAGGGCTACGGCCAAGGCATGCAGGTTGGCCGCTTGTTCCCGCACGGCCGCCAGGCCTGCGGCGTGACCCGCAGCCTGCCCCCGTTCGTAGCCGATGGGGTAACCCAGGGCTTCGCCGGCCGCCTGCGCTTCGCTGCGCAAGCGCGCCAGTTCGGCTTCATCGATCAGCAGGGCCGGTACAAACGGCGCCACCTCGGGTTCAGGCGGCATGTCCTTTGCCTCGTTGAAGCCGGCCAGCGGCTCTTCGGCGAAGGAGGCCATTTCCCAGCGTTGCCAGGCGGTCAGGGACTCCTTGGCGCCGGATGTCCGGCGCTTGGCGGGCGCGCTAGGAACAAACCGGCTGGCTTCGGGCGAGCGGGCGGGGACGGGCTTGTTATACATAAGAGTCGTCACCTTTTGCCGCTAGCAAAATGTCGCCGGCATCGGCCAGGCGGCGCACGATCTGCAGAATGTTTTTCTGCTCGGCCTCGACCTGGGATACACGGACCGGGCCGCGGATCTCGATGTCTTCGCGCAGCATTTCTGCGGCACGCTGCGACATGTTTTTGAGGAACTTCTCGCGCAGCTCCTGCGGCGCGCCTTTCAGGGCAATGATCAGCGACTCCGATTCCACTTCCTTGAGCACCATCTGGATGCCGCGGTCCTCGAGGCCCAGCAGGTTCTCGAACAGGAACATCTCGTCAATCATCTTCTGTGCCAGCAGTTCGTCGTGTTCGCGCACATGTTTGATCACGCTTTCTTCCGACGCGCTGGCCATCATGTTGACAATCTCGGCGGCAGCGCGGACACCACCCAAGCGACTGCGTTTGACGCCTTCGCCCGACAGCATGCTGGTCAAGACTTCAGTCAATTCCTTGAGTGCGGCCGGCTGCACGCCGCCGAAGGTGGCCACACGCAGCACCGCGTCGTGGCGAACCCGCTCGGGGAGTTGCTCCAGCACACCAGCGGCTTTGTTGCGATCCAGGTGAACCAGCAGCGTGGCGATGATCTGCGGATGTTCGTCGCGAATCAACTCGACAATCTCCGTGGCCTCGAGCTGGTTCAGGCGCTCCATGCCTGTGGCCGAATCGTTGGTCTGGAAAATGCTGTCCAGCACGTCCGCCGCGCGGTTGTTGCCCAGCGCTTTGTTCAGCACGGCACGCAAATAACTGCCCGAATCCAGGTGCAGGGCCGAGTACTGCTCGGTTTCCAGTCGGAACTCTTCCAGCACCGCGTCGACTTCATCACGCCTGACCTGGCTCAGTGCCGCCATGGCTTCGCCCATGGCCTGCACTTCGTTCTGCGACAGGTGCTGCAACACGCTGCCGGCGGCTTCTTCGCCCAGCGTCATCAGCAGGATGGCGCCTTTTCTAATGCCTGCTTCATCCATCATTTTTAGTCATCCAGTGCTTGATCAGCATGGCCACCACGCGGGGGTCTGTGTTGGCGGTTTCTTTTGCGTACTGGAGGTTGTCCAGATGGCGTTTCGCTTGTCGCTCCTGTGCCGCTTCGTCCTGTGCGGTGTTGTCAGGCGGTGTTGTCTGGTCTGTTGCGATCGCCACGGGAGGTACCACCACCGGCGGCTGCAGATGTTTGCGCAGCAGGGGCCGCAGCACCGCAAACCACAACCACAGGGCCAGCATGGCCAGCAGCAGGTATTTGCCCGCGGATTTGGCCAGATCTATGTTTTCAGGCTGTTTCCACAAAGGCAGCGCCACCACGTCTGTGGTGTCGCTTGCGAACGGACTGTTCACCACATTGAGCGAGTCACCTCGCGTTGCGTTGTAACCCATGGCTTCCTTGACCAGGTTGTTGATCTGCGCCAACTCCGTGGCCGACAAGGCCAGTGCGCTACGTTTGCCCTGGGCGTTGACGGATCCGCGGTAATTGACGACCACTGCCACCGACAGACGCCTGACGCCGCCAGCCGCTTGTTGGGTATGGCGTATCGAGCGATCCAACTCATAGTTGGTGGTGGAGTCTTTGCGACCCGAGCCCGAAGCGACGCGTGGGGCCAGGCCGGCACCGGTTGCGGCCAGCTCCGTGCTCATCTTGAGCTGGTCGGCGGCCGGTGTGCCAGGCTTGGGCGGTGGCGGGTTGACGATGGGGGCCACCGGGTTGAGCGGCGGCTGGTTGGTCAGTGCGCCCGGCACACCGCCCGGCGGTATCGCGCCTTGCTGGCTGGACTCACTGGACTGGTGGCTGCGGATGGCCGCGCTGCCTGGTTCCTGGTTAGGACGGTATTTTTCGTCGGTGTTCTCGACGGTCGAGAAGTCAATGTCGGCTGCCACTTGGGCGCGCACATTGGCGGCACCGACGATGGGCAGCAAGATGGCTTCAATGCGGCGTATATAGCCTTGCTCAATCTCTTGTGTGTATTTCAGCTGGCTGACGTCCAGCCCGCGTGTACCGGCATTGGCCGCCGACAGCAGGTTGCCGGCCTGGTCCACCACGGTAATGCTTTTTGCTGAGAGCTCAGGCACGCTGCTGGAGATCAGGTGCACGATGGCGCTGATCTGGCCTTCGTCAATGCTGCGCCCGCGGTGCAGCGACAAAACCACCGAGGAGCTGGGTTTTTTCTGGTCGCGCACAAACAGCGAAGGTTTGGGCAGCGCCAGATGCACACGCGCCGATTCGACGGCGGAGATCGAGTTGATGGAACGCGCCAGCTCACCTTCCAGGGCGCGCTGGTAGTTGACCTGTTCGGCAAACTGGCTGGTGCCGAATTTCTGGTTGTCCATCAGTTCAAAACCGACAGAGCCACCCTTGGGCAAGCCCTGGGAAGCCAGCTTCAGGCGCGCTTCGGGCACCTTGTTGCTTGCCACCAGCAAGGCGCCGCCACCTTCGGCGAACTTGTAGGGAATGTTCATCTGCTGGAGCGAAGCGATGATGGCGCCACCATCGCGGTCCGACAAATTGCTGTAAAGCACCCCATAGTCCGGCGCCCGGCTCCACAGCCACAGCGCGGCCGCAGCGGCCACGGCGGCCGAAGCACCGATCATCAGGGGAAGTTTGGGGTTGGCGCGCAGCTGATCCAGCAGAGGCCAGCTTTTGGGTGTGGAGGAGGTTGAGGCGTTGGCGCCTGTGGCGGCGGGACTCACGCGCTCACCTGCTTACCGCCATATCACAAGGAGGCTGGGTGTCGATGACGGGCGAGCGGCCAGGGTGCCTGCGCGGCGAAGCGACTGAAACGACTGATGACATACGGCAGTTATTGCTTGTAGAGAAAGAGAGAAAGAAAAGAGGCAAGCCCGGCCGTCCGGCTCAGGCACCCCCCGCCTTGGAAGTGATTGTCAGAGCCCGGGGCGGCGCTTGATAGGCTGAATAACCGGGGGTTTTGCCATCTTTTGACGTGATGCGGGCGCAGGGCGGCTGCTACGCTTCAGGCCCTAGATCAGTAACAGGCGCGTCTGCGTCAAGAACAAATACCATGGCTATAGCGTCAATAGAATCTGTTTTGCAACAAATGCGGGCAATGGCCCCGATGATGGAGCGCGCCACGACGGACAGCGCTGCGGTCGCTGGCGGCGGTTTTGCCGGTGAGCTGCAAAAATCGCTGGATCGCATCAGCGACGCGCAGCAAAGCGCGTCCGCGCAGGCCGAAGCGTTTGAGTTGGGCAAGCCCGGCGTGGCACTCAATGATGTGATGGTGGATCTGCAAAAGGCCGGCATCGGCTTTCAGACCGGCTTGCAGGTGCGCAACAAGGTGGTTCAGGCTTACCAGGAAATCATGAACATGCCAGCCTGAGTGGTGTCGCTCCTGTATTCATAGCTGCTTGCGCCCGTCCTGCATGGGCTAGAGGGCAATTTTACTTGTAATTATCGCGTGGGCGGCCTTGGGGCGGCTGCCCATGTTGACGACGCTGCTGCGCAGCTCCCAGGTCAGGCGTCAAGACCTGATTCTGTGGGATGCCATACCGCCGGAGCAGTGTGGCGCGATCCGCAGACCGTGCCGGGTTGTTAGGTGAAAAGCAAATTTTTTTGCACATTGGCCCTAAAGGTTTTCCAGGCACCGGCCGATATCCTGAATAACGGGGGCTTGCAAACTGTTTCAGCAAGCAAGGCCAACGTGACGGCGAGTTAGCCGGAGTCTACAAACCTTTTTTTGTATTCAGGAGTCCTCATGGCATCAGTCATTAACACCAATTCCCTTTCCCTGCTCACGCAGAACAACCTCAACAAATCGCAGTCGGCCTTGAACACCGCGATTGAGCGCCTGTCTTCCGGCATGCGTATCAACAGCGCCAAGGATGACGCTGCTGGCCAGGCCATTGCCAACCGTTTCACCGCCAACATCAAAGGCCTGACACAAGCCACACGTAACGCCAACGACGGCATCTCCATCGCTCAAACAACTGAAGGCGCGTTGACCGAAGTCAACAACAATCTGCAGCGCGTGCGTCAACTGGCTGTGCAAGCTGCCACTGGCACCAACTCCAGCAGCGATCTGAAATCCATCCAGGATGAAATCCACCTGCGTCTGGACGAAATCAACCGCGTGTCGGAACAAACCCAGTTTAACGGCGTGAAAGTGCTGTCGGCTGACGCTGGCAAGCTGACGGTTCAGGTTGGTGCCAACGACGGCCAGACCATCGACATCGATCTGAAAGAAATCAGCGCCAAGACCCTGGGTCTGGAAGGCTTTAACGTTGACGGCAAAGGCGCTGCCAACAAGGCTGCCACGGCAACTGACCTGCTGGTCGCTGGTTTTGCTTCCACTGGCACGGCTGGTGGCGTGACATCTTACGATCGCACCTTGACAGCAGCCGCCAATGGCGCCGTGGCAAAAGACGCCCTGGCCCTGATGCAAGACAAAGGCAAGGTTGTTGTCGGCACGGAAACCTTCACCTACAACGCCGCGGCCAACAACTACGCAGTGGCCGATAGCGCTCGTACCCTGGCAGCGACGAACGCTTCGCTGACCCCACCCGTCGGCGGCAGCGTGACCGCTACCGTCACCATCGGTGGCAAGTCGCAAGACGTCAAGATCGACAGCAATGGCGCCCTGACCGACGCCAACGACGGCTCCGCCCTGTACTTCGATGCAACGAAGAACTTGACCAAGACCGGCACGGCTTCCACAGCGGCTACCGTCACGGCTTTGACCGCTGCTGCAACAGGTATGCAGGCTGGCGACACGATCAAGGTCGGCGCAACTGGCGCAACCTACACCTCGGCTGGCGCTACGTTTGCCGTGGCCGGTGAAACCGCTTCGGCTGCCGTTGTTGCCGCCAAGCTCACCACCACCGGTGGTACGGTCGACTTCGACGCAGCCACCAGCGCTGGTGTTGATTACACCGCAGCCGCCGGCGGCGCCCTGGCAGGTGCTTTCATGGGTGCCAGCGGTCTGACGACCACTGCCCTGGAAACGCTGAAGCTGAACGCCAATGGTGTTGTCACCGACGCGTTTGCAAACCAGGTGTTTGCCGATTCCACAAAACCCGGCAAGCTGACCACGAAAACTGTCAGCGACTCCACCGCAACGGTTGATCCTTTGAAGGCGCTGGATGCAGCCCTGTCCAAAGTGGACGCACTGCGTAGCTCGCTGGGTGCGGTGCAAAACCGTTTTGACTCTGTGATCGCCAACCTGGGCACCACGGTGACCAATCTGTCTTCTTCGCGTTCGCGCATTGAAGATGCTGACTACGCCGTTGAAGTTTCCAACATGACGCGCGCTCAGATCCTGCAACAAGCTGGTACTTCGGTGTTGGCCCAGGCTAACCAGACCACGCAAGGCGTGTTGTCCCTCCTGCGTTAATCGCTTGGTGGACGGATACCTCTTGCAATCTGAAGAGGTGTTTCAAAGGTGGCTTGCAACCTTGGTTGCAAGCCACCACGACAGTGTCAGGCGGTTGCGAGGCTGCCTGCACTGTCCACTGGTATTCAGGTGTGGCTGTTTGACGCCGCGCAGAGAAGCCAGTGGACAGTGAAGAATTTTGGAGATAAGAAAAATGATGGATAGCGCAATTTCGATGGTAGCCAGAGGCACAGCCTCGACAGTGGCGGGGCCTTCTGCCAATAACGGGACACCGCAAAAGACGGATGGAGTGAGTGGCTTGAACGGCGTGGCTGGTTTGAGCGCCACTGATGCGGTACAGGACGCCACACCGGTGCAAACTGAAAACGCTCTGCGCGAAGTCAATGCTTCGCTCAAGGCGATTGGCCTGGAGTTTGAGGTGGACGAAGACACGGACAAGATGGTCGTCAAGGTGATTGACAAGGAAACGGGTGAATTGATTCGCCAGATGCCTTCCGAAGAGGTCATTCGCATCGCGAAAGTGCTGGGCAAGATGCAGGGCATGCTGGTTCGCGAAACTGCCTGAGCTGGCTGGATCGTCAGCGCAAGCTGCAACGCAGCAGGATTTTATTTTTAGCATGTGTCATGCGCGAGCGGGCCCCAGCGGCGCGATGACACATCACTACCAGGAGTTTGCATGGCATCGATTAGCAGTTTGGGCGTTGGCTCCAACCTTGATTTGAGTGGTTTGCTCAAAAGTCTTGAAAATTCGGAAAAACAGCCGCTGCTGGGCCTGAAAGCCCAGGCGGACAGCTACACCACCAAATTGTCGGCCTACGGCAAGTTGCAGGATGCGCTTGCCGCCTTGAAGACCGCCTCGACCAAGCTGGGCAACCTGGATCTGTTCCAGGGCGCGAAGGCGTCGTCGAGTTTCACCACGGTGTTGACCGCCAGTGCCACGTCCAGCGCGGTTGCGGGAAACTACGCCATCAAGGTGAGCCAGTTGGCCCAAGCGCATTCGCTGGCGACGGCAGGGCAGGTCGATCCAAAGGCGGCCATAGGCACGGGCGCGGGCAACATCACCATCGACTTTGGGACCTTCACGCCCGCCGATGCGGTCCTGGGGACACCCGCTTCTTACGTTCTCAATGCCAGTCGCAAGCCTGTTGTCATTGCGTATGACGCCAGCAACAGCTCCCTGGAAGGCATTCGCGATGCGGTGAATGCAGCCAAGGGCGGGGTGACCGCGAGCATTGTGAATGATGGCAGTGGCACGCCGAATCGCCTGGTGCTGACGTCCGACGAAACCGGGGAACCATCGAGCATGAAAATCTCGGTGTCCGGCAGCAATACGGATCTGGGTAATTTTCTGACCCATGACCCGCTGGGGGCGAGCGCCATGAAGGAAACCTCGGCGGCCCAAAACGCCAAGCTCACTGTGAACGGTCTGGATATCTCCAGTGCCACGAATACTGTTTCGGAGTCCTTGCAAGGCGTCACCCTCAGCCTGGTCAAGGCGGGGGAAAGCACGCTGACGGTGGCCCGGGATACGGCCAGCATCTCGACGGCGGTCAATGCCTTTATCACCGCCTACAACGCCTTGCTGAGCACCGGAAAAGCGTTGACGGCCTACGATCCGGATACCAAAACAGGTTCTCCTTTGACGGGCGACTCGACCTTGCGCATTCTCCAGGTCCGCATCCGCGAGGCCCTGATTACGCCGCAAGCGGCTGGCAGTTCGTCCGACCTCACCATGTTGTCGGATATCGGTGTGTCGTTTCAGAAAGATGGCACCTTGGCCCTGGATGCCACCAAGCTGGAAAAAGCGCTCAGTACCAACCTGGAAGGCGTGGGTAAGTTGTTCGGCGGTACGGCCACCGACAAGGCTGGCTTCGGCAAGCAATTGACGGCCCTGACCGAGAGCTTGACAGGCAAGGGAGGCTCTTTGTTGGTGGCCACCGAAGGCTTGACGGCGTCCATCAAGAAGCTTGACTTGCAGTACGACGCTATGGAGACCCGGATCAACTCGACCGTGGACCGCTATCGCGCCCAGTTCACCCAGCTGGACGTGTTGATGTCCAAAATGAACAACACCAAAGCCTACTTGACCTCTCAGTTTGACGCCATGAACGCCGGCAAGTGATAGGAAAGGCAAACACCCATGTACACCCCCCAGAGTTTTAACAGCGGCGCCGGTGCTTACGCACGGGTGGGACTGGAAATCGGTGCCATGAGTGCGTCGCCGCACCAACTCATCGTGATGCTGTTCGATGGCGCCAAAGCGGCCATGAGCATGGCCCGGCACCACATGGCCAGCGGCGACATCGTGGCCAAGGGCAATGCCATTTCCAAGGCCATCAACATTGTGGACAACGGCCTGAAGGCCAGTCTTGATGCGACCGCAGGTGGACAGGCCGGCGAAGAACTGGTGGCCAATCTGACGGCGCTGTATGACTACATCAATCAGCGCCTGATGTATGCCAACCTGCGCAATGACCCGGCCATGCTGGAAGAAGCCAGCAAGCTGCTCGAAAGTGTCAGCTCTGCCTGGCGGGATATTGGGGACGGCCAGGCGGGTCCAGCCAGTGGTGCAGCTGTACCGGGCGCTTTTTCCGTGAGGCAATAACATGAGTTCACAAAGCGAGGTCATTCATTGTTATGAGCAGTTGCTGCCGCTGGCGGCCCGCATGCTGATCTTGGCCAAAGAAAAAGAGTGGGGTGCCTTGCCTGAGCTTGAAACCCGGTGCAGCGCCTTGATTGAGCGCCTGAAAGTGATCGAACCGCTTGAAAAGCTGGATGAACAGCAGCGTTTGTACACCTACCGCTTGCTGGGCCGTTTGCTGGCCGATCGCGAGGCCATCATGGGCATCATCGGTCCCCAGGTCGCGCAGCTGGGCGCCACGCTGGAGAGCATGCAGCGCAGCCAGGGCCTGAACCAGGCCTACAGGCAATAACGCTGATAGCTGGTCATGAACGTTGTTCCTCCCCTGGTTGACACCCTGCTGGCGCTCAAGCGGCCAGTGGATGTGGCGGCGCCCGGCGCCGTACCAGGGACAGCGGCCGTCACCAACGACGTCCGTTTGCCTTCGCGTGCCGCGTTGCAACAGTTGCTGGGGGCAGATCTTGGCGCGACGCGTGAGTCCGCGCAAGCCCAGCAGGTCGCGCGTTTTGGGGAAGCCACCACATTGAGCGTGGCGGCGCGCGCTATCAGCGCGATTCTCGGCGCCGCCCCTGACGATGCAGTCGGGATCCGCGGCACCTCGCCCGTTTGGACCGGCTCCACGGCGCCCGTGCCTGCGCAACTGGCGGGAGCGCTGGTGCGGGTGGTGGCGGGCAGCGGTTTGTTTTACGAATCACACCTGCAGCAGTTTGCAGCGGGAACGCGGCCTCTGGCGTTGCTGGCGCAGGAGCCACAGGCCCGCTTGGGTCTTTTGGCCCAGACCCGTCCTGACTTGCTGAAGCCCGCGCCAGGCGACATGGACGCCTGGTTGAACCCGGGGGCGAAGACAGCGGCGGTGATTGCTGCCCTGGCTGGCTCAGCCGCCCATGTGGACGGCGCAGAAACATTCGTGACGGCAGAGGGGGGCGAGCCCGCACCAACTCCGGGTAAGCCGCAGCCTGTGCGTACGGACACGCCAGAGCAGGCGCCCGTTGATGGGCCGCGTTCGGGACCGGCGGGCCGGGTGGATGCCGCTTATGGTGTCCAGCGCGCTGCGGATGTTGGCGCTGCTGCCGGCGGGCATGTGCTCTCAGAAGGATTGGAAGAAGCGCCGGAGCAGGGCGCCAAACATTCGGCAACAGTTTCAAGCCCGGTGCGCGGCAACGAACACGGCAGTGCCACCATTCATCCGGAAGCTGTTTCTCTGGTGCGCCAGCAGCTCGAGGTATTGGCCATGCCGGCTTTCCGCTGGGGCGGCGAGGTGTGGCCCGGCACGCCTATGACGTGGGAGATTCATGAGGAGCACCCAGAGGCGTCTGCCGAGGCAGGTGTGGAGGGCACCCAGCGTACCTGGAGCACGCGCCTGGCGATCACCCTGCCCACCCTCAAGGAGGTCGAGGTTCGCCTGAGCCTGGTGGGCGACACCTTGCAGGTCCATCTGGCTGCGCGCGAGGCAAGCACGGTGGCTTTGCTCGGCAAGGGACGTCAGGAATTACCCAAACGCCTCGACGATGCGGGCTTGCAACTCACGGGTCTGCAGATTGGCGTTTTGCCGGTAGCGCCTGCGCCGCAGGCGTTGCGGGAGGCGCCCGATGCCGGATAACGCGATAGACAAAGCGCGTAGGGCTCAAGGGCAGCCGGACCGGCCCAGTGCGGTCGCGCTGTCTTATACCGACAAGCGCAAGTCGCCCATCGTGGTGGCGAAAGGTTATGGGGATGTGGCGGATGCGATTGTTCAGTCCGCCCGTGAGAGTGGCCTGTATGTCCACACCTCCCCCGATCTGGTGAAGTTGTTAATGCATTTGGATCTGGATACACAAATCCCCCCGCAGTTGTACGTGGCGGTCGCCGAGGTGCTGGCCTGGTTGTATCGCCTTGAGTCGCCCGAGTCCGGTGAGCGCGCTCCGGGATAAGCGAAGAATCGTTTTTCTTGACTTATTTATTAAACTAAATGAAATTGATAAAACTGATGTGTAAATGAAACAAAACTGGTTTATTTGTTAGAAAGATGTAAAAGTCAAATTAGAATTTAGTCGAGGCTTGTGAATTCCCCTTGCATTTCTAGGGTAATCAAGCATTGCTAAATGCCTGTATCGAGAGTTCTTTTTTCATCTGGGAGAAGGTCTTGAGATCAGGAAACCAGGAGTACACATTGGTTGATACGGCTAATACCAACGAGATTGGTGATTTGAATTTGGCTTACTTGTTGTTGGCTCAGCGCCTGGTTCGGGAGGACGTTGCCACAGCCATGTTCCGCTTGGGCTTGAGCCGGGAACTGGCGGACTTGCTCGGAAATCTGTCACTGTCACAAATTGTGAAGTTGGCAGCCTCCAGCCTGTTGTTGTGCCGTTTCAGGTTTGATGATCACCCGGTTTTGTCGACATTGCTGAATGAAGGCAAAACAATGGCATTGCAGCAGGCGCATGCGGCCATTCTTCTGTCGGGTCAGCAAATCGAGGCAGTTCACTGAACATCATGGTTGTAAAAAGTGTGATCAGTGAGGCGCGTGAAATTCACCTTGCTATTGATTTGATCAAATTGGGCGCGCGTTTGCAGTTTCTGGAGGCGGAAACCAGCTTGAGCCGGGATCGGCTCATCAAGTTGTACAAGGAAATCAAGGGTGCTTCACCGCCCAAGGGCCTGTTGCCGTTCTCGACCGACTGGTTCATGACCTGGCTGGCCAACATTCACTCGTCGATGTTCTACAACATCTACCGGTTTATGGTGACCCATGGTGGATGTACGCGGATTACTGCCGTTATTAAAAGTTATCGGCTGTATCTCGAGCAGGTAGCGCAGCAGGGCAGTGAGCCCGTGCTTGACTTCACGCGGGCCTGGACGCTGGTGCGGTTTTTTGACAGTGACATGTTGCAACTGAGTACCTGTACCCGTTGCACGGGCTTGTTCGTGGCGCATGCGCACGATCCCCAGGGCAACTATGTATGTGTGTTGTGCCGACCGCCATCGCGTGCCGGCAAGACGAGCAAGACCAAACGTGAGACGACCATCACGACGACTGACGTTGTCAAGCCGGATAGCCGGACGATGTCACCGTCGCAGTGGCTCGCGGATGTGATGAATGGGGCGCGTACCTGACGAGCCTGGGGCAGTCTGGCGTGAAGCCGTGTAAGGTTTTTTTCAGAGGGAGAGCGTAGTGCTTGTAATCGTTGGCTATGTGGTGGTGTTGGCATCCGTCTTTGGCGGATATGCGCTGATGGGAGGGCATTTCGGCGCGCTGTTTCAGCCCCTTGAATTGCTGATGATTGGTGGCGCTGCGGTGGGCGCATTTTTGGCGGGCAACGATGGCAAGACCATCAAGGCCACGGTGAAAATTCTTCCTCAATTGCTAAAAAGCTCCAAAAAACACGACAAAGCTTTGTACATGGAGCTGCTCGCCTTGCTGTATCTGCTTTTGGCAAAAGGGCGCAAGGACGGCATGCTGGCACTCGAATCAGACATCGACGATCCCCAGTCCAGTCCTTTGTTTGCGCCTTATCCGGAAATTCTGGCGGATACACGTGTCATGGAGTTTTTGACGGACTACCTGCGTCTGGTGATCAGCGGCAACACCGACCCGTTCGAAATAGAACAGTTGATGGACCATGAACTCGAAACCTACAAACATGAAGCGGAAGTGCCGGCGCACAGCCTGACCCGGGTCGGCGATGCGCTGCCGGCGCTCGGCATTGTGGCGGCCGTGCTTGGCGTGGTGCATGCGCTGGCGTCTGCAGACCTGCCGCCCGCCGTGATGGGCGAGTTGATTGCCCACGCGATGGTGGGGAACCTTTCTGGGTATTTTGCTGGCCTATGGTTTTGTTTCGCCGCTGGCCTCGCTGATTGAGCACAAGGTGGCGGAGTCCCTGAAGGTCTACCAATGCATCAAGGTCACACTGATGGCCAGCCTGAACGGGTATGCACCGCAGCTTGCAGTGGAATTTGGCCGAAAAATTCTGTACTCGACGGAGCGCCCGTCGTTTACGGAACTGGATGGCCATGTTCGCGATGTGAAGAGCCGCTAACCCGCGAACGACCGAACTGTTATGAGCGACGCACCCCACCGGATCATCATCAAACGGCCAGTCAAGGCTGCTGCCCACCATGGGGGCGGCTGGAAAATCGCTTACGCCGACTTCATGACGGCGATGATGGCTTTTTTCCTGGTCATGTGGCTGCTGGCCATCTCCACGCCCAAGCAACTGGCGGGTATTGCCGAACATTTCAAGATGCCTTTGCGGGTGGCCGTCAGCGGGGGGGAGAAAAGCAGCCTCAGCACCAGCATGATTCCCGGTGGTGGCGCCGACCCTATCCACAAGCAGGGTGAAGTCACCCAGTCAGACGCTGATAGTGATGCGGATGACCTCAAACGCCTGGATGGCTTGAAGCGGCAACTGGACGAAATGATTGAATCCAGCCCGATTCTCAAGCAATTTCGTCCACAGCTGCTGATAGACATCACGCCGGAAGGTTTGCGAATTCAGATCGTCGATAGCAGCAACCGGCCCATGTTTGACCGCTCCAGTGCCGTCGTGGTGTCCTATATGCGCTCCATTCTGCAGGAGATTGGTCCGGTTCTGAACCAGCAGCCGAACAAGATCACTTTGTCCGGTCACACCGATGCAACACAGTACGCGCAGGGCGACAAGTCGTACAGCAATTGGGAACTCTCGGCCGACCGGGCAAATGCATCACGACGCGAACTGATTGCCGGCGGCATGCAGGACAACAAGGTGTTGCGCGTGATGGGGGTCGCGTCGAGCATGCATCTGAACCAGGACGATCCTTTTGCGCCCGTGAATCGCCGCATCAGCATTGTGGTGCTCAATCACCGCGCGCAAGCGGAAATAGAGCGCGCCAATGCCGCCAATCCCGCAAGCGGAGTCAATGCCAGCAGCAAGCCGGCGACGCCTTTGCAAGGCGCCAAGGGGCAATCTGCGGAAAACCTGTCAGTCATTCAGCCGGGACGCAGAATCTGATGAAACAAAGAACTATCTTGGTGGTCGACGACTCGGCCGTGATGCGGCAACTGATCTCGGAGATTCTGGAGACAGGGGGCTACCAGGTCCTGTCCGCCAGGGATGGCGACAGCGCACTGGCGCAGGTTCTCAAGGAAAACGTGGATTTGGTCTTGACCGACTGGACCATGATTCCCATGGATGGCGGCGAACTGACCCGACAGTTGCGGCAGTTGCCTTCAGATACACCGATTCCCATCCTGGTATTGAGCACAGTCAACGCCGAAAGTACCAAAGCAGAGGCCAGAAAGGCCGGGGCCAACGGCTGGCTTTGCAAACCTATCGACCCCGAAACACTGCTGGCGGTCGTTGGCAGCCTGATGAGCCCGCCTGAATCTTGAGGGTTGACATCCCTCCACATCCGTTTCGCGACACCATATCAGCCGCAGGCGAACTGCATCACACCATGGAACAGCAGAGCAAACTGACAGCCATTGGGCGAAAGATGTAGCAGCAGGCGTATCCCAAAGAGAGAAGAGCACGAGATGGACATTACCCAGTTTTACCAGGCATTTTTTGAAGAAGCCGACGAATTGTTGGCCGAGATGGAGCAGCTGCTTCTAGGCCTTGATCCGCAGGCCCCGGACAGCGAGCACCTCAATGCGATTTTTCGTGTCGCGCATTCGATCAAAGGCGGTGCCGCCACCTTTGGTTTTGTCGCCCTGACGGACACCACCCATCTGGCCGAAAATTTGCTCGACCGGGCGCGCCATGGTGAGTTGAAATTGACAACCAAAATGATTGACGCTTTTCTGGAGACCAAAGACGTGTTGCAAAAACAATTAAGCGCTTATCGGGACGGCGGCGAGCCTGAGCCGGAAATGGTCGCGCGCATGTGCGCCATCCTGAGGCAATTGGCGCTGGAGAGCGGCGGAGCCGATCCGGCCGCGACCGTTGCGCCAGCTCCGGTCGCCGTGCCTGTGGTCGCCCCTGTTGCGGCGCCAGCCACCCACATGGCGGCGAGTGGCGCACTGAAGGTGCACTTTTCCAAGGTCTCTGAAAATGACCGCAAACTGCTTAGCGAAGAACTCGCGAATCTGGGCACCGTGGCGGCGGAAACCCAGACCGACAGCAGCCTGACCATCTGGCTGGAAACGGCTTGTGATGCTGATGATCTGATTGCGGTCTGTTGTTTCATTGTCGAAGCCGATCAGATTGAAATCAGCACACAACTCGCAGCTTCTTCTGAAGCCGAACCTGAACCCGAACTGGTGGCCGTGGAGGCCATCCCTCCAGTGATTCAGCCTGCGCCTTCTGTGGCAGTGATGGATGCCCCCGCCTTGGCGACCGCCAACGCGACGCCGGCGGCCGCAGCGGCCAACGGCAAGGAATCCAGCTCTATCCGTGTGGATGTTGAAAAGGTGGATCAGATCATCAACCTGGTTGGCGAGTTGGTGATCACCCAGTCGATGTTGACGCAAACAGCATCCACCCTGGACCCGGTGTTGCATGAGCGCCTGCTGAGTGGCATGGGCCACCTGGAGCGCAATGCGCGCGACTTGCAGGAGTCGGTGATGTCGATCCGGATGATGCCTATGGATTACGTTTTCAGCCGTTTCCCGCGCCTGATACGTGACCTGTCCGCCAAGCTGGGCAAGCAGATTCAGCTAATCACGGTCGGCAAAGAGACCGAACTCGACAAGGGTTTGATCGAGCGCATCATTGACCCGATCACCCATCTGGTACGTAACAGCCTTGACCACGGCATTGAAGGGCCGGAGCAGCGCGCCATGGCCGGCAAGGACCCGGTTGGCCGCTTGACGTTGTCAGCCCAGCACCAGGGCGGCAGTATCGTGATCGAGGTCAAGGACGATGGCGGTGGCTTGGTCCGGGAAAAAATCATTGCCAAGGCACTCCAGCAGGGCATGGCGATCAGCGAGACCATTTCCGATGAGGACGTCTGGCAACTGATTTTTGCGCCTGGTTTCTCCACGGCAGAAACCGTGACCGATGTCTCCGGCCGCGGCGTGGGCATGGACGTGGTTAAACGAAATATCCATGAGATGGGTGGCCATGTGGAGATCGCCTCCGCGCAAGGCAAGGGCACGACGATCCGTATCGTGCTGCCGCTGACGCTGGCCATCCTGAATGGCATGTCGGTCAAGGTCGGCAACGAGGTTTACATCCTGCCCTTGAACTACGTGATCGAATCCTTGCAGCCGCTGGCCAAGGATGTCCACTCGATCACCAGTGATGAACATGTCATGCACGTGCGGGGTGAATACCTGGCGCTGATCGAATTGCACAAGTTGTTCAACGTTGCGGATGCCGTTGCGAATCCCATGCAGGGTATCGCCGTGATTGTGCAGGCCGACGGGACCCGGTTTGCGCTGCTGGTGGATCAACTGGTCGGCCAGCATCAGGTGGTGGTCAAGAACCTGGAGACCAACTACCGGAAAGTGCCTGGCATTTCCGCCGCGACCATCCTAGGTGATGGCAATGTTGCATTGATCATTGATGTGGTTGCCGTGCAGCGTACCAATCGTGAGAAAGTCGGACAGCGAACCTGATGCGGTAAAGATGCTGCCGTGACCACTGAAAGTGGTCAATAGGAAAGCCTCGAGGCATCTGCGTCGGGGCTTTTTTACTTCATGAGCATCAGCGTGCTTTGGCCGTTTTTGCCGCCCAAGCTGACCGGGTGTGGCGGGCATTCGTGATGCGGTTCTGATCCCGGATTCCAGGCATCATGTCAAGTGAATCATGACCAGGGCAGGCGGTGGAGCGTCCGGCTCTGCTTGTGTTGCGACTCAGGCGCCGTAACGTTCAGGGAACAGGTTTTCTTCCGCTTCCGCATCGGTGCGGGCCAGACCAGGCTTGGGGGCATCGTGTGCCAGCTTGTCCGTGTGGACCAGCTTGCCGTCTTTGAGGGCCATGCTGTGCTGTGGGACGGTAGAGCTGCTGCCGTCGGCGCTCATGAACTTGGTGACATCCGCGGGCGCAGAAGCTTGCTGAAACGCCGCCAATTCTTTTTGCACGTCCGCGCGACTTTTTGCACTGGCGCTGCTGAACTGGGGCGTGCTGCAGCCACCATCGGCGCTCGTCGTGATGCAGCCAGTGCTGGCGAAAGCGGCGGGAAGGGCGGCAGCCGTGAGAGCCAGGGCAAAAAGGGTTTTACGGAACAACATGATCAAACTCCATTAACATTGTTTGCAAGTTGTCATCCCAACACTTGGGACAACTGCGATGCAAGCCTTGCATCACAGTTCTTAATGTAGAAATCAGCGCGCAACAGCAGACTGACCTGCAGATTACAAATTTGTTATGTAGGAGCGAGAGCATTTGTGAAAATTCTGCTGATCGAGGATGAACCCAAGGCCGCGGACTACCTCCGCCAAGGGTTGGCGGAAAGTGGCTATGTCATCGAGGTGGCGCATAACGGCACGGATGGGCTGCATGCCGCCGTGAACGGCGATCACCACCTGGTGATTCTGGATATCATGCTGCCGGGGATCGACGGATTCGCTGTGTTGTCGGCGCTGCGTACCGCCAAGCAGGTGCCTGTCCTGATGCTCACTGCCCGTGGGCAAACCGACGACAAGGTGCGGGGTTTTGGCCTGGGCGCCGACGACTATTTGGTGAAACCTTTTCAGTTCCCGGAGTTGTTGGCGCGAGTTCGGGCCCTGTTACGGCGCGGTCAGCCCATACCCGTGGATCCCATGCTGCGTGCAGCAGACCTGGAGATCGATCCTGTCCGTCACCGTGCGACCCGGGCCGGCCAGCGTATAGACCTGTCCGCCAAGGAGTTTGCCTTGCTGACGCTTCTGGCCCAGAAAATGGGCGAAGTGCTTTCCAGAACCCAGATCGCATCACTGGTGTGGGACATTCATTTCGATTCAGACACCAATGTGATTGAAGTGGCGATACGCCGGCTGCGCGCCAAGATCGATGATCCTTTCGAGGAGAAGCTGATTCACACGGTGCGTGGCGTGGGTTATGTGCTGGAAAGCCGGCTGACCCCGTGAAGCGCCAGCATTTTCTCTCCGCCTGGTTTCAGGACTCGCTGGCAGTGCGCATCGCATTTGCCAGCGCTTTGTTTGGACTCATTGTTGCCAGTGGGGCGATTGCCGTCGGCTTCCGGGCGCTGTCGCAACAGCTAGAGACACGTGCCCAGATCGAGCTCCAGAGCAAACGCGACTTGCTCATGCATGCGTTGTCAGAACTTCCGTCTCCGCAGACGATCGCTCAAAACCATCATCGTTTTGGCGATGTGCTGATAGGTCATGACGATTTGCATTTGGCGCTGATCGATCCCGCCAGCGGTGAATCCCTGGCAAGTTTTTCTAACGTGGCGCAGCAATCTGTAGCCGCGCTTGCCGCTGCGCCTGACAATTTGATTTCCACCCCCGAATGGGTGGCGCCTGGCGGCGAACGACTGATGGCGGTTCGTGGCACAACGTCCACGGCAAGCGGGCAGCCGGTGCGGTTCTACTTGTCACTAGACCGCCACCGGGACTTCCGCCTGTTGTCAGGCTTTGTCAAGGCAACCTTGGTGGGTTTGCCCGTGTTGCTGCTTGTTGTGGCGCTAGGTGCCTGGCTGATTGCCCGCACGGCGCTGTCACCGCTGCGGCACTTCAACCGGCTGGCCGCCTCGATTGACACCCAGTCGCTGAGTCACCGAGTGTCTTCGGCGGAGCTTCCTGCAGAATTGGCCGAACTTGCCCGGGAATTTAACGGCATGCTGGCGCGTATCGATGAAGGCTATCGGCGACTGCAGGTGTTTTCGGGGGATTTGGCGCATGAAATGCGCACCCCTGTCGCCACCTTGTTGGGGCGCACGCAGGTTGCGCTGTCGCAGGCGCGTCGTGTGACCGATTTACAGGAAGTGCTGGAAGGGAATGTGGACGAGCTTGAGCGCCTGGCGCGCTTGATTTCCGACATGCTTTTTATCGCCCAAGCCGATCACAACGAAAACCCGCTTCAGATGGAACCGCTGGAACTGGCCCTGGAAACACAAAGGGTGGTCGACTATTTGTCATTGATCGCCGAGGAGCGGGGCCTGCGCCTGGATGTTTCGGGCGCGGCGACTGTCAGCGCCGACCACTTGCTGGTGCAGCGAGCCATTACCAACCTGGTGGCCAATGCCATTCGCCACGCTTATGCGAATTCAACGATCAGCGTAGTGATATCCGCGGAGGAGAGCAGAGCCACCTTGGCGGTGAACAACCAGGGCGAGGGGATAGCCGCGACTCATCTGGCGCGCATCTTTGACCGCTTTTACCGCATTGATACGGGACGCGCTCGTCTGGATGGCGGCACCGGACTGGGTTTGGCGATTGTGCGCTCCATCATGAGCGCTCATGGCGGTCAGGCTACGGCGCGCAGCCAGCCCGGTGGCGAGACAACGTTCAGCTTGATATTTCCAAGCGTTGGTGTTTCTTTGTCAAAACCGCGCTGAGCCGGCTACTTTTACATTGGCGTCAGCAATCAGGCGCTTGAGATACACGCTAACAGGCATGGGCTTGAATGCATTGACGGTCGCACGGCCGATGTTGCCCGCGGGAAGCTTTCCTGCAAGGTGTCCCAGCGGGACCAGTGCCAGGCGAAACAGTTGACCTGTCGCCTCCGCGTAATCCCGCGTCTGGAGTGAAAACTGCAACATTGCACTGTGATTGCGCCAGTGCAGTCTGAGATCGTGTTGTCCCACGACATGCGCCGCCATCAACCAGGCCCATCGCCTCTCATTGCGCTGACCGACGCCGTGCATGAAGCTCTGCATCAAGATCGCGTAGACCTGTTGCCGCTCGACCTTCTCAGTGGGGATGGGCGTGCTCATGCGTATGTGCTATTTTGTTCTGGCCGACGTCGCCGGCTCCTTTGGCTACGCGCAACAGCCGCAGTCCATTTCCCACCACCAGCAAGCTGGCCCCCATGTCAGCAAAGACCGCCATCCACATCGTGGCCGTACCGAAGACGGCCATGAGCAGGAAGATACTTTTGATGCCCAGCGCCAGGCTGATGTTCTGCCAAAGAATGGTGTGTGTGCGCCTGGACAAGCGCACGGTTTCCGCGACCCGTTCCAGGTTGTCATTCATGATCACGACGTCGGCGGCCTCCATGGCCGTGTCGGTACCGGCGCCGCCCATGGCAAACCCGATGTCGGCTTGCGCCAGCGCTGGAGCGTCGTTGATGCCGTCGCCTGTCATTCCGGTCGCGCCATAACGTTGCTGCATTTCCTTGATAGCTTCAAGCTTGGCCTCGGGCAGGAGATCCCCGCGGGCATCATCAATGCCGGCCTGATGAGCGACAGCCTGGGCGGTTGCACTGTTGTCGCCGGTGAGCATCACCGATGCAACGCCCAAGGCTTTCAAATCGGAGATGGCTTGTCTTGAGCTGTCCTTGATGGTGTCTGCTACCGCGAACCAGGCCAAAACCCGCTGTTCGTCGGCCAGCAGCGTGATGGTCCGCCCCTGCTGCTCATGTTTGGCCAGCTCGGCTTCCAGCGCCGTGCCGCACAAGCCGCTCTCATGGATCAACCGGTGATTGCCCAGCACCAGGCGCTTGGCGTTGACCACGCCCTCGGTGCCCCGTCCCGGTAGCGCCTTGAAATCTTCGATATTTATGGTGTCAACGTTTAACCCCGCAGCAATGGCTCTGGACACCGGATGGTCAGAGCGGGAGGCCATACTTGTGGCCAGTTGCCTGGCCGATGCCTCATCCGCGTCATCCCAGACATGCCATTCCACCAGTTTGGGTCTGCCCTCGGTGATGGTGCCGGTTTTGTCCAGGGCCACGGCTTTCAGCAGGCGCGCGTCTTCAAGATAGGTACCGCCTTTGATCAGAATGCCTCGTCTAGCCGCGGCAGACAAACCACTGACCACGGTGACCGGTGTAGAGATCACCAAGGCACACGGGCAGGCGATCACCAACAAGACCAGGGCCTTGTACACCGCCTCCTGCCAAGTCAAGCTCAGCAACAACGGCGTCAGAACAGCCACCGTTACCGCAATTGCAAAAACAGCCGGCGTATAAATCGCGGCAAAGCGGTCCACAAACCGCTGCGTAGGCGCCCGGGTTCCCTGGGCCTGCTCGACCGCATGGATGATGCGCGCCAGCGTGGTGTTGCCCGAAGCAGCGGTGACGCGGATGTCCAGCTCCCCCGTTTCATTGATGGTGCCCGCAAAGACCAGATCGCCAGGGCCTTTGTCGACCGGAATACTCTCGCCTGTGATGGGCGCCTGGTTGATGGCACCATTGCCTTTGGTGACCATGCCGTCCATGGGGATGCGCTCTCCCGGCCGAATTCGTACCGTGGCGTCGAGGGGGACGGACGCAACGGGCGTCAAGGTCCACGTGCCATCGGGGTCAAGCATGAGAGCCTGTTCCGGGGCCATGGCCAGCAGGCCTTTGATGGCGTTGCGGGCGCGGTCAACGGCCCTGGCCTCTATCAGTTCGGCAATGGCATACAGTGCCATCACCATGGCTGCCTCAGGCCATTGCCCGATGAGGAAGGCGCCCGTGACAGCCACGGACATCAAGGCGTTGATGTTCAGCTTGCCGCGGAAGAGGGCGGTGATGCCTTTTTTGTAAGTGTCGAGGCCGGCCAGCCAGATGGCTACGCCGGCCACGGCCATACCGGCCAGTTTCCAGGCCAACATTTCAGGCGCGAGAAAAGAGATCACTTCAGCGCCCACGGCAAATACCAGTGCCGCAACAAGGCGCCTGACGCCGCCGCTGAAGCCGTGGTCATGTTCCTGCGCTGAGGTGGTGGCCTCCGGCAGAATGGGCCGTGGATCAAAACCAGCTTTGCGGATTGCTTCGAGAGCCGGTCGGTAGGCCTCGTCGGATGCCTCTATGCGGAGTATGCGTGCGCCAAGCTGAAAGCCTAGCGAGCGGATGTTGGGAATCGGCTCCAGTGCACGCCGAATCTCGGATTCTTCAGCGCTGCAGTCCATGGTGGCGATACGAAAAAGCCGGCTCGCGCCGTCGGGCATGGCATTGTCGCGATTAGTTATCGGGGCTGGGTCGCCGCACGCCATGGAACCGCAGGCATGGGCCTCTTGGGAAAGGAGGGGTTCTGTTTTCATCGCTCAATTGGAAACCTTTTAGTGACTTTAAAGTCAAGTTACCGTTTTTCTTGAATTTTTTGGGCTTAGGATGAAAGGTTCACAGTCATGTGCGTTAAGTTTGTGTGGAACTGCCCTCGACGTGCGCCGCTGTTTCCGCGATTTTGTTGTCCAGATTCCTCGCCAGGTGACAAGCTTCTCGGCGTAGGGGGGCGAGCTTGCTTGAGCTGAGCTGCGTTGGGTACCTAGGCTCACTCTCATCTGATCGCAGGTACTTCTCCACTGCGTTGCGAGCCAGGCCTGTACGCCTTGCCAACTCGCGGACCTAGTTTTCCCCCTGCTTTCAAAAATAGCAGGGTGGGGTTACGTGGCGCAGGTTGGGATGGACATTACTGTCCTAACTGGGTGGGGCATTCAACAGCCTGTGCGTCAGTGGGGTCTAAAGCCCAATCCTGGACGGAGCAGGCCCGCTAGGGTGCAAACCGGTGATTTGTTCATGGCTAACTCCTATGAAAAAATTCATAGGCCCGAACTATTGAACAGACCGAGGGAGGTCAACAACGGTTCTCTCCCTCTGGGCGGGCACCAAAATTTGTATTTCTGTAATTCCCGTCCCTATCGCAACCCCAGAATGTAGCGCTCCACCTGTTCAATGGGCAGAGGCCGCGAAAACAGGTAGCCCTGGAACTGGTCACAGCCCTGTTGGGCCAGGAAATCGCGCTGCGCCTCTGTTTCCACGCCTTCGGCCACGACTTCCAGGCTTAGGCTCTGGGCCAGCGCGATGATGGCGCGCGAAATGGCGGCATCGTTCGGATCGGTGAGCAGGTCGGCCACGAAGCTCTTGTCGATCTTGAGCTGGTCCAGGGGTAGGCGTTTGAGCACTGACAGCGACGAATAACCCATGCCAAAGTCGTCGAGCGACAGCGTGACCCCCAGCGCCTTGAGCGTACCCATCTTCGCAATGGTGACCTCCATGCGGTCGGCCAGCAGGCTCTCGGTGAGTTCGATCTTGAGCCGGTGCGGCCGGATGCCGCTGCGCTGAATCGTGGCCATCACCATGTCCACGAAATCTCTGTGCCGGAACTGGCGCGCACTTACGTTCACCGCAATGTTCAAGTCCGCCGTTTCCGGCCGTCCGGCCCAGGCAACGAGCTGTTCGCACGCTGTCTCCAGAACCCACTGGCCCAGAGGCAGGATCAGGCCCGACTCTTCGGCCACCGGAATGAAGTCTGCTGGCCCGATCACCCCCCGCACGGGATGCTGCCAGCGCAGCAGGGCCTCGACGCCGGTGACGCAGCCTTGGCGGTCCACCTGCGGCTGGTAGTACACCAGAAATTGTTTCTCCCGCAGACCGACCCGAAGGTCCGAACTGATGACCGCTTTGGCACTGACGGTGGCTTGCATCCCAGGGTCAAAGAAGCAGACCGTGTTGCGTCCCAGGGTCTTGGCCTGGTACATCGCCAGATCGGCCTGCTTGAGCAGTTCGCTCACACTGCTCTGCTGACCATTGAGTGAGGTCACGCCGATACTGCAGGTCATGTAGTGCTGGTGTCCGTCCAGATCGAAGGGCTCGCGCAGGTAGCTCAGTATTTTTTCTGCCACGTTCCGCGCCTTGGCGGCGTCCGGGTCGTCACCCAGGTCTTCCAGCATGACGACGAACTCGTCACCCCCCAGCCGCGCCACGGTATCGGTCTTGCGAACACAGTCAGACAGACGCGCGGCGACTTTTTGCAGCAGCAGGTCGCCCCTGTGGTGGCCCAAAGTGTCGTTGAGGATTTTGAAGTGGTCCAGGTCAATGAACATCAGCGCACCTTGGCGCTGAAACCGGGCGCTCAGGGTCAACACATGTTGCAGCCGGTCCAGCAGCAGTTGCCGGTTGGGCAACTCGGTCAATGGATCGCGGAAGGCCAGATGGTGAATCTTGTCCTCTGCCGCCTTGCGTAGAGTGACGTTGCGTCCCACGGCCACCCAGTGCGTCAACTCCCCTGATGGCGCGAGCACGGACACGATCTCCAGCTCTACCCAGAACCAGGTGCCATCCTTCTTGCAGATCATCAGCTCGCTGCGGACCGGTTCGTTCTGTCGCCGCGCGGCCGCCAGGCTGCGCAATTCCCTCGTCTGAGGGGTGGGCCCGAGCAGCAGGCTCGGCGTCTGGCCGAGTACTTCGTCGCGTCCATAGCCGGTGTGGTGCTCGAACGCATCGTTGACAAACACGATGCGCGCCTCGCGTCCGCTGGCGGGCAAGGCTTCGGCGATCACCACGATGTCGTTGAGCCGCGAGATGCTGGTTTCCAGCAACATCAGCTGCTCCTGAGACTTGCGCCTCTTGGTCACGTCGTTGAAGTAGACTGCCAGCCCTTCGGCGAACGGGTAGGCACGCACTTCGAGCCACTTTCCGAGGGTGGGGTAGAAATCCTCATGTTCCACACGGCGATTTCTTGCGAGTGATTTTTCTAGCTTCTGCTTCAGGCGCTGTCCCACGCCGTCGTCAAAGTTCTGCCAGACCTCCTTGCCCAGCAGCTCGCGGGTCGTACCCTGCAGAAGCCGTTCGCTTTCCTGATTGAGGTAGGTAAAGCAGCACTGGCGATCCAGCGTCACGAAAGCTTCCGTGATGCTGGCCAGCGTCGTGGTCAGGCGCATCGCCAGGCGAAGGGTTTCATCCTGGGCTTTCTTCTGGGCAGAGATGTCCTGGAGAGCCCCCTGTATGCGGATGATCTGACCGCTCTCGCCGTTCTGGTCATACACGGCCTCGCCAACCGTTCGCACCCACTTGCGGGCCTTGGGCGCCGTCTGAATTTGCATTTCTTCGTCGAAGGGGGTGCCGGTTAGCCTGCAGTTCTGAATCAGCGTGTTAATGCTTGCGGACCATTCCGGTGTGTACTTGGCCGTCATGTCCTTCAGCGTGATCGGTGTGCCCGCAGTCACGCCAAGGATGGCAGCGAACTCGTCCGAGTGCGTCAGCTGATTGCCCGGCAAATCGATTGACCAGCTGCCGATGTGCGCTGTGCGCTCAGCCACCCGGGTGTCGCACACGCGCTCGGCCAAACGGGCCGGTGTGCCCTGCTCCGGTTGAGCAGATGCAGCCGGCGTCGGCGTCGAAGCGCGCTCGGTGATGGAATCTTGGTGCACAAGCGACAAAGGGTCCGCTCTGGGGGCGGGCTGGGCTGGTGCGTGGGGGTTTTTCATGTTTCAAGTCGCATATGAATCGATGTGAAAGTAGAAATCGCGCAGCTCACAGTTTATGAAGCTTTGTGGAGCGGTCGGCCCAAATTGCCAAAAATGCGCGCCAGCATCGTTACCAGATCAAGAAACATCAAGCATTTTGCAAAGCTTGGGGAAAGTGCTTCTTTAGTATGTGAAATAGTAACCAGATTTAGATAAATGTGTACTTACAATTTACTTTTGGAGTATCTTTCTAAAGAAAATGCGAGTGCCTGGCTCTGATCCGCGAACTGTGATTCGTGAAATCAGGTATGGAAACATAGGAGATAGCAATCATGAGCGCGCTTGATGAACTCAGTCAATGCCCAGATGTTGCCACCTTGAAACCCGCTCTGCGAAGACTGTGCGAAAGGTTCGGGAAAATTGCAAGCCTGGACGTCCTCACCGCCATACATGAGGGCAGGAAGCAGGCGATCTGCTTCTTGCGCTTGGGTTCACCCGAGAAGGAAGAGGTGCTCATGAAAACCTTGGGCGTAGGCCGTTTCGGGGGAGATATCGTGTTTGTGGTGAATCTCCACGCGCCCGTGACAAGCGAGGAGGCTGGCCCGTCCTCCCAATGGGCTGATTTCTAGGGATTTCAGTAGACCGATCACACCAGCGATGCTGTCTCATCCTGTTGGAATTTAATCGGTTGTGGGTGCCGATGGCGTCTGAAGAAGGTCGCGAGCGCTGTTGATCCACATGAACGGCTTGGGTGGATGACGTCGCAAAAGAGATACCCATCGATGGCTGTGATCATCTTCGACACGCTGATAGACAGGGGCGATTTCTTTTCGGAATATCCGCGGAAAAAAATGGAGCTTATCAACATGAAATCCAGGTTATTTTCCCTTGTGCTGATCGGCCTATTTTTGGCAACACCTCTGCGGGCAGATATCCTCAGCGCGATTGCCAAAGTCAAACCATCCGTGGTCATTGTGGGCACCTTCAAGAACACAGACAGTCCGCGTTTTGGTCTGAGGGGCACGGGGTTTGTCGTGGCGAATGGAAGTCAGGGCCAAGGTAATCTGGTCATTACCAACGCCCACGTTCTTCAGCAACCTGCTGAAGAGAGCCAAGGCGCTGTTTTGGTGATTCAGATCAGGGTTGGTCAAAATGAATTGCAGATGCGGCCGGTCGTTGTACTCGAAGTGGACAAGCTTCATGATCTGGCTTTGCTGCGTTTTGAAGGACCTCCGGTACCCGCGCTCAACGTGCGTGATTCCGGCATGGTTCAAGAGGGGCAAGCCATCGCATTCATGGGTTTTCCCATCGGAGGGGCGCTTGGTTTCTCGCCCGTGACGCATCGCGGCATGATTTCATCCATCGTTACGGCTGCTTTACCCACGCCTACAGCTCAGCAACTCAATGAAAAAACAATACTTAGTCTGCGGGGGGGGGGAGTTTCAGTATCTTTCAACTCGATGGAACGGCTTATCCCGGAAACAGTGGTGGTCCGCTGTTTGATCCGGACACGGGCGACGTTCTGGGCATTGTCAACATGGTGTTAATTAAAGGATCCAGAGAGTCGGCTTTGACAAACCCGTCGGGCATCACTTACGCCATTCCATCTGCATTTGTTCTGCAATTATTGCAACGGAGCAAGACCAACTGACCTTGGCCTGAATGATAGGCCGCTCAATTCAACGCAAGCCCGAAACTGACTCATCTCAGGTCTGGCCCTGTCGACCATAGGCGTCGTCAAACCGGATAATATCGTCTTCACCCAGATAGGCGCCGGATTGAACCTCAATCATCTCCAGCGGGACGCGGCCGGGGTTTTCAAGGCGGTGAGTCGTCCCCAGGGGAATGAAGGTGGACTCATTCTCGGACAACAAAAACGTGTCCTCACCCCGCGTTACTTTGGCCGTCCCGCGCACCACGATCCAGTGCTCGGCGCGGTGGTGGTGCATTTGCAGGGACAGCGTGCCACCGGGTTTGACCACAATGCGTTTGACCTGAAAGCGCTCACCTGCGTCCACGCTATCGTATGAACCCCAAGGGCGAAACACCTTGCGATGGACGATGCCTTCGGAGCGGCCCTGGCGTTTCAAGTGGTCGACAATCGATTTGACGTTCTGAGTCTTGTCCTTGTGCGCCACCAAAATGGCATCTGCGGTTTCGACCACAATCAAGTCATTCACGCCCACGCAGGCCACCAGCCGGCCGTCCGAAAGCGCCAGCGTGTTGTGGCAGCCCTGCAGTAGCACGTCACCCTGCGACACGTTGCCGTCAACGTCTTTCGCAAGCACCTTCCACAACGCATCCCAGGCACCGACGTCCGACCAGCCGGCGTTAAGTGGAATGACCAGGCCTGGCGGGAGTGCCGGTGCATCCAGGTCGCGCGTCGCTGTCACTGCGGCCAGGCGCTCCATGACGGCGTAATCGATCGAGTCACTGGGGCAGGCGGCAAAAGCCTGTTTGCCAACCCGCACAAACTCGCCATCGGCTGAGCTTTGATCCCAGGCGGCCTGGCAGGCCAACAAAATATCAGGCCGACAGGCGCTGATGGCCGACAGCCAGACCGAGGCGCGCATCATGAACAGGCCACTGTTCCACAGATAACTGCCTTCAATCAGATAGGCCTGCGCCGCCAATAGATCTGGTTTTTCGACAAATCGGGCAATCAAGCTGGCGCTCGACGCGTCCGTTTGGCCTGTCGGTCCGTTGTAGGTCGCGCCCGATTGGATATAGCCATAGCCGGTTTCCGGTGCATCAGGCGTGATGCCAAACGTGACCACGGCCCCGTCGGCTGCCAGCAAAGCGCCTTGGCTGACAACACCCTGGAAGGCTGCCGTGTCTGTGATGACGTGATCCGCCGGCATCACCAGCAACACCGGATCTGCTCCTGTTGTTGTAGCAGCTAGTGCAGACAGGGTGAGGGCTGGAGCCGTATTTCGTCCAAAAGGCTCGAGAATGATGGTGCCGGGCCTGTCCAACAGGCGCAGTTGCTCGGCGATGACAAAGCGGTACTCCTCGTTGCTGACCACCATAGGCGGTGCCAGTTCGGCGCCGGCGATGCCATCGACTCGCCGAACCGTGGCTTGCAGCAGGGAGTCATCACCCATCAGGGAGAGCAACTGCTTGGGGTATTTTTCGCGTGACAGTGGCCACAAGCGGGTGCCGGAGCCACCCGATAGAACCACGGGTTGAATCAGGATCAAGGGGGGTACCGCACCTTCATGCCTGGGCTTGAGAAAATTACTCGTTAAAGGACGTACCCGCGCCCCTTGTCCGGCGGCCGGAATCAGGTCCTGGGCATGGGAGACATCATTTGCATTCGTCACTTTGATCCCTTCCTCAGTGGTGTCCGGTCAACGCAGCCTGTTCGCTGCAAAGCCAATCAGCGTGCGGGTTAGCGTGCCGGATTGATTTCTCGCTTATTTGAATTTCAATGCCTTATTCAATGCCTGATGGGTGTACTCGGCCAAGGTTGTTAAGAGTCAGGTTTGAGCGTACCCGTTGGGATTGGCGCTTTGCCAGCGCCAGGTGTCCGCGCACATGGATTCAAGCCCGCGCTGCGCGCGCCAGCCCAGCAACGCCAAAGCCTGGGCCGGATCCGCGTAGCACGAGGCGATATCGCCGGCGCGACGCGGCGCAAATTGGTAGGGCACGGGCTTGCCGCTGGCCTGCTCGAAAGCGCGCACCATGTCCAGCACGCTGTAGCCCACGCCGGTTCCCAGGTTGACGGTCAGGCACTCCGGGTGCGTCTTTAATCGCTTCAGTGCCATGAGATGGCCATGCGCCAAGTCCATCACATGAATGTAGTCGCGCACGCCGGTGCCATCGGGCGTGGTGTAGTCCTTGCCCCACACATTGAGGAACTCGCGCCGCCCCACGGCAACCTGGGCAACGAAGGGCAGCAGGTTGTTGGGCGTGCCCCACGGGTCTTCGCCTATCAAGCCGCTTTCATGCGCGCCCACCGGATTGAAGTAACGCAGGATGCCAATGCGCCAGCTTGGGTCGCTGCGGTACAGGTCGCGCAGCATGTTTTCAATGAACAGCTTGCTCTGGCCATAGGGGGTGGTGGCTGAAAGGGGATGGTCTTCGCGCAAGGGCAGGTGTTGCGGGTCGCCATACACGGTGGCCGACGAGCTGAACACCAGGGTTCTGACGCCACATTGCGTCATGGCTTCAAGCAGCCTGACCGAACCCACCACGTTATTGTCGTAATACGCCAGCGGGTTTTGCACCGACTCGCTCACCGCTTTGAGGCCGGCGAAGTGAATAACGGCCGTCGCGCCACTCTGCTGCAAGGCGGCTACGAGCGCTACTGAATCGCGGATATCGCCTTGGGTCAGGCTGATTTTCCTGCCCGCAATACGTTCTACCCGAGCCAGTGCTTCAGGCTGGCTGTTACTGAAGTTGTCAAATACCGTGACATCTTGTCCTGCGCCTAGCAATTCCAAGCAAGTGTGGGAACCGATATAGCCGGCACCGCCAGTAACAAGAATCATGGTCATTGGATGTGCCTTTGAAATAAAAGCAAGTTCAATTTAACCCTAACGCCAGAACCAAGAGCCTCCACCATACCAAGACTCGACGTAGCCTAACGCGCAGAACTGGGTTGCAGCACCGGTTATTCCTGCTTTGTCATATCGTCCAGCGTTGCCAAGCAGACGATAGCCCAGATCGAACTTATCGCCAAGTCCCACGAGGACATGACCGGCAAGGCCGACATCATGCAGACCGAACGCACGGGCCAACCGACTGCCTGCATAGATGCGCGCAAGGCAGGCCCTGACCAGGCCAACACCTGGCGCTATTGATGCGAGTTGATCCCTTCGTCCACCGCCAGTTTGACAGGACCCGGTCCAGGCTCAGTGCCGTATCGAGAGCAGGGCTAAGCTCAATCTGGCAAAAAATGACTGGCACTATCCAAGTCTTCACGGATTGCTCCCGACTGTAGTGCGCCGACCAGTTTTCGCCAGGGTAAGTCAGATTCAATCAGCTTGAAGCCGTAAACCCCGTGAGAGTCCTTGCGTTTGCCATGTATGACAATGGCCGTCGTGATGGATTTTTCCTTGCGCCCCAATTGAACGCGAGTCTCACCGCGGACGTTGAGAGGTAAGCGTTCTTTGGTGTGAGCCAGAAAACCCTCATCGGAAAGCTCCACCACCAGCAGCTCATAAACTTCTGTCTTTTCAGCGCTTGTGACAGAGAAACTGCCGGGGCATTTGAGTGAATATCGCGGATGCATGCGCTGACGTACCGGGAAGTTTGACGCGCTAAAAACCGTCGGCAGTACCTGCTGGTACTCAGGAAGGTTATAGATGGAATGCAGCAGGCCTTTCTCTCTTTCTCTTAGATTTTGAAAAGTCTGGGTGCGTTGATTAAAAAAATAGTCGAGCAGATCGGGCGTCATCACTGGATCATTGGTGATGAAGTAGCGCCGACCTGGCATCACAATGTTGGGCAGCCTCGTTCGCACAAAATACAAATAAAGATTCTTGTGGCTTGGTTTCTTGTTGTAAATCTGTTTGAGAGCTTCAGGCGCTACGTGCAGGTCCAGAGAGGCGCCTATCGCTGGCGCACCATTTGCGAAATCGTAGTCTTCAACTGAATTTTCCGTCAGTCTTTCAAAGAGTAAAAGAGACTCATACATTTCAATCCGGTTGGGATTGACCGCAATCACCAGATGGCGGGTATCGAAGAAATGAGTGCAGTATTCATACATGAATTTCATCAATGGAAACAGGATGCTTCCTCCTGTGTTCCTGAATTTCGGATGCACTGCAAGCGCCGATACTTCAGCGATTCTGCCCTGGTTCGCGCGGATTTCTGTGAGATCAAAAATCGACTGCAGGGGGAAACCGAAAACACTTTCGCGAATCAGCGAAATGGTGCCAACAACCTCACCGTCGAACTTGGCACACAGCGTAGTCGTGGTGGGTAACGCATGATAAATGTTAATGCGCATACCTGAAGGATCGGGCCGCATGAAGCCGCTGCCAACATAAGCATCATGCAGGAGCCGGAAACACGCTTCCAACTCCTCTTTCGTCTGCGCTATCTTGAGAACCAGGCGTTGATCAGGGCTGGGATCGCAATCAACAAAAGACCGATACACAGCGAATCGCAAGGGTCGCGGAAAGACGGAGAACGCTTTTCGAAGCGCATGGTGAAAGAATCTTTTTGCTGCTGGTGCCTTTGAATTTTTCATGGAGATAAAAACCGGGTCGCATTGTCCAAGTCTTTATGTGTCGTACCCGACTGCAGGGTTGGGACAAATTTTTCTAATGGCGAAAATTAGATTTTTTAATCGTATAGGCATAAAAACCATTGAGGTGCTTAGCTTTGTGACGAAGTGTCGCCACGACTTTCCGGTTATGTGGCTATGCAAGTGGTCACCTTGGCTTGACCCGCATTCAGGACGTCGGACATGACACCCTCCCTCCGATTGACTTTCGCGTCGCGCATTGCTCTTGCCGTCCAACACGGCCAGGTGTGATCGATTTGTGCGTGGCGTCACCTACACCTGGGGCAAGCTCTCGATCATGGCGGTATCCGGATACAACGGCGTTGAGTTGAACTGTCCAGCGTGGCACGACGTTCTCGAATCAGATCGTCTATCTCGGTCAAACCTTGCAACTACAGGAACTGGCACCCCGGCTCGCCGGGGTCGATCTGTGCCAGCACCCGCATTGGTTCAATTTTTTATGACTTTGTGGCTGCAGCGGAGTACGAGGGCAGCGCCGTCATCGAATCCGGATAATTGCCGGATCGCAAGCTGCTGCATGTGTTGGGGACCTTTGGAAACCTATGGCTTTGGGTACGAGCGAGTTTTGGGGGGTGTCAGTGGCTATTTCCTGTAGATCGACTTCTGTACTGGAGAGCTTGTCGAAATTTTCAACACTGAGGTTTCAAATCCCAATTGCAACGACCCCTTGTAATGAATCGAAGTTGAGGGTTGCCGAACGATGGTGAGACGATAAGAAAAAACAGGCAAAAGTGTATTGAAATCGCGCGCACTACAGAGCTGGCCACTCAAAATAGAACCACGCCCGGGAGGGCGTGGTCTTTGTCGATTTCCATCGGTTTGTGCTGTCCGAGTTATTTGGATTTGCGCGAACGTACGCTGATGCCCAAACCGGCCAGAGCGATCGCGAACAGAGCCAACCCTCCGGGTTCGGGAACAGTGGTGAAGCCGCGGAGATTTGCGGTCCCCTGGTAACACCAAGCGCCTACTGCTGCAGTGCCATTTTGGCACCCATTGGCAGCGCCGCTGCTTACGTCAAACGAATTTAGCACGGCATTGTTGAAGGAGGATGTGATCGCCATGTCGGCTTTTCCGCCGATCGCATCCAAAATACCATTCGAGTTGAGGTAGGCAATGACTGCCGCAATACCGGGGCCAGCGGTGTTGACGTCCATCAATCCAAACCCGTCGCCGCTCAGGGTCGCTCCAGTAAGAGTGCCGCCGCCGTTCAACACGGCGTTCGGAGCCGCTACCCCGCCCAAGTTGTTATGGCCGGTGAGGGTCAGCCACGGCGTAAGTCCCGTAATCGCTGCGAGATTGGCGGCCGAGTTTTGAAGAAGCAAGTTAAGCGCCGATGCATTCGCTGAGTAGTAAACCGAGAAAGTCGCGGAGCTAAATTCAACGTAACTGGTGCTGAAATTCTGGGAGCCGGAGTAGTTCGCAACATAGAAAAGGCCGCATGTGCCGTTGCCGGCGCAATAGCTGGTGTCACCGTTGACTGACGTGATAACACCGTAAGCCGTGGCACTCTGGCCATTGCCGTTGACGAAAGTTTGTGCCAATGTCGACGTGTCCAGGTGCGTATTGGTCGGAGGGCCACCAAGAACGCCGAAATCGATCCCGCCAACGACTGTTGCCGATGCCGGTACCGCAAGGGCGAGACCGGATGCTGCAACTAAAGCAACCAGAATTTTCTTCATGATCAACCTCCAGATGGATTGTGACGAGGGACTTATTTCCCACGCTTGTGTTCAATGCAAGGTGCGTGCCACAACGCTCCTGATCATTTAAGGCATTGAAAACAAAAGAGAAAATTAATCACTGGCTACTTTGAGGCGTTTGGGCGTCGTGCAATGTAAAAAATCTCGACAGTTGCGACGTCCGGGTGGGGTGCTATTTCGGTCCACCTCGTGATGCATAAGTCATACCATCGGTGGCTCACTACCAAAGGATCGGGTTGATGGGCTGAACAGAAGAAGAGTTTGAAACGCTGGACTTGGGCGATGCCCATCTGGGCCGACTGGTCAAGTGAGCTGGGCAAAAACCTGAAGCCAGCATGCCTGGTGTCTGCGAAAGCTGGAGCGAGGTCAGGCGTTGTGACTTGTGCTTCATGAGATGAACTTAGTAGTACCTGCCCGGCGCCATCAGGTTGTGCGGGTCCAGGTTTTTGCGCAGGCGTGCCTGGAATGTCCGGGAGTCTGTTTGTAGATCGACCAATTTCTGCATGCTGTTGATTCCCAGCCGGTAGGGAAACCATCCCTGGGTTCGCCCGGTCTCAAACAAGTGTTGGTAGCAGGCGGCCGCAGCGGCGACAGCTTCTGGTTTGTCGCGGTCAAACAGCAAGGGAACGGTGCTGTCAAATAGGCGCTCGTTCAGAGATGTAAACGTTATGAGTGGTTCGATGCCATGTTCGGGAGTGATTTGTTTCACCATGTTGACATAGGCCCGAACGCCGGAAGGCCGCATGGGCACCAGAGGGGCGTACCAGGTCAGGCCGCAGCCATCACGTGCCGGATTTTTAACCGGGCCCTGCTGCGGGTTTGGATTACGCCAATAGGCCAGCGGCAATGCGGTCTCGTTGGGTCTTCCGGCCACCAGCTCCAGTGATTGTGCCAATGTGCCTGCCACGCGCGTCAGCCGTTGGCCGACGGCTCCCGGGATCCACTTGGCCAGACCTGCCAGTGTGTGAGCGCGGGCCGGGGTCAAAAACAGGGTCCGACTGGCAACACCAGACAGCGCTTTTTCCATTTCTTTTTGCGCCGCGGCTACAACCCGGTGAGTCCCATAAAGGGTGGCAAAGCCGGTCCATGGCATGATTTGATATTGACGTCCCATCGCATCAATGACGGCTTGCGGAATCATGTTGTCGGGCCCGAGTTTGTCGATCGGGTAGGGCGTTGACATGCTCAGCACTCGATGCTGGTTCATCAGGTTGATGGCACCCAGGGTGCCAGGCAGCTTGATGAGCAGGGAACGGATGCGTTCCACAGCGGGTTCGAGCAAGGCATCATCTTTCAGGCTAAACAAACAGGCTTTGATGCACTCGGGCCGACGTGCCAGGATGATGGACATGTGAGTGACCACACCAAACCCCCCTTGCGTGAAAAGTCCGGTGGTGTACGGGCCAATACCCCATTTGAACAAGCGTGCCAGTTCTTCACCACCCGCCTCCCGCAGGGTGGTGCGATACAAACTGCCATCTGGCAGAACAGCCTCCAGGTCAGTCACCGCGCCAAAGTGGTCCACATGAGGTGTCACGCCATAGCCGCGCTCCAATGCATTGCCAACCAAGCTGCAAGTTGGACCCGCGCCGGTGACCGGCACCATGTAGGGATGCTGACCTGCCTCCAGGAAGTCGGCCAGCATGCCTTGCGTCACTCCGGGCTCCAGAGTAACCACACCCAGCTCTGCATCGAAATCAATGATTTTTTTGAGGGGTGACAAATCAAGGACGACGCAGCCGTCACGCGCGGGCAGGGCGCTGCCATAGCCCCAGTTCTGCCCGGTGCTGATGGGGTAAACGGGTACTTGATGTCTGCTGGCAATCCGCATGACGTCCTGCAGGCAGGCGCTGTCCTCTATTCGTAAGGCGGCCGGAATGCTTCTGTACGCGCCACTTGTGTCGCCGCCATAAGCGGCCGTCGCTGCTTCACCGAACAACACGCTTGGCTCACCGAGAAGGGCTTGCCACTGCTTGACCGCCAGCGATAGGTCCATGACAAACTCCTTGAGTTGCTCCAAGCTTACGCTTGCTGGCAGTGAGGAATTTTATTCTTGAATGAATACTTGATGTCAGGTATGGATCTGGAAATGATCTGTCGGATTACTTTACATGTTGAATGCGATATCGTCTTAAGTTCTCAGGCTGGCGCGCATTAAGATTGGTCGAATTAACTGGTTCGGGCATCAATCTATGAAAATATTATTGACGGGGGCCGCGGGCTTCATTGGCATGACGGTCGTCTTGCGCTTGCTGGCACGCGGGGATGAGGTGGTCGGCCTTGACAATCTCAACGACTATTACGACGTTACGCTGAAGGAAAATCGCCTCAAGCGACTGATGCCACACGCGGATTTTCGCTTTGTCAAAATGGACGTGTCAGATCGTCAGGGCATGGCGGAACTCTTTGCCGTCGAAAAATTTGATCGGGTCATCCACCTTGCCGCACAAGCAGGTGTGCGTTACTCGCTGCAAAATCCACATGCTTACATCGATAGCAACATCGTGGGTTTTATGAACATCCTGGAAGGTTGCCGCCACGCAGAAGTACAGCACTTGGTGTACGCGTCAAGTTCCAGCGTTTATGGCGGCAATACCCAGATGCCGTTTTCTGAACACGACAGCGTGGATCATCCTGTCAGTCTCTACGCCGCTACCAAGAAAGCCAACGAATTGATGGCACACACATACAGCCATTTGTATGATCTTCCCACCACTGGCCTTCGTTTCTTTACCGTGTACGGCCCATGGGGTCGGCCTGACATGGCCCTGTTTCTATTCACCAAAGCCATCCTGGAAGGGCGGCCAATCGATGTGTTTAATCACGGCAATATGCGGCGGGACTTCACATACGTGGATGACATCGCTGAGGGCGTCATCCGGGTGCTCGATCGCATCGCCACATGTAGCCCCGATTTTGACGCTTTGCGGGCTGATCCCGCCACCAGCAACGCGCCATATCGTGTGTTCAACATTGGAAACAACAATCCGGTGCCGCTGCTTGACTTCATTACCTGTATTGAGGATGCCTTGGGCAAGAAGGCTAAAAAACACCTGCTGCCTTTGCAAGATGGGGATGTGCCAGCTACTTATGCCAATACCGACGCCCTGAACGAATGGGTTGGTTTTGTTCCTGGTACGCGCATTGAGCAGGGGATTGGCCGCTTTGTGGTGTGGTATCGGGACTATTACAAAATTTGAGGTCCACTGTCGTGCGTCTGGTAGTGCGCGACCAGACCACGTGCGCCGGCTTCGCACAGATCCAGCACGCGCTCAAAACCCTTGATGTCGCCGTAATACGGGTCGGGAACATCGCAAACATCCGCCTCTAGCGCAAACTCGAGAAACAGGCGCAGTTTGTGCATGTGATCCGCAGGGCATATGCACTGCAGGTCGTTCAGGTTCGCTCGGTCCATCGCCAGTATCAGGTCATAGCGGCTGAAGTCGCGTTCGATGACCTGGCGTGATCGACTCTTGCCAATCGTATATCCACGCCCAGACAGAACCATGATGGCCCGCGGGTCCGGTGGCTCTTTCCCGTGGCTGGCATGCGTTCCGGCTGAATCTATTTGAATGTCGCGCGCAAGGCCTGCTTGCCTTATCAACTGCAATGTCACCATCTGCGCCATCGGCGAGCGGCATACGTTACCCATACAGATCATCAGAATTTTCATCATTAACGGTCGTAAACAAGGCTTGCCATAATATACAGACTCCCCTAATTACAAAAAAGAAGCGGCTGCAGTGCACACGGGTTCGGCGTAGGTAGCTCCAAAAACGATAGCAATCGCAAAGATCAAGGAGAGGTTGGCAAAGCCTTATTGGCGGCGTAAATTGATGCCTTCCCAGAGCTTGTTTGTTTCGGCGTCTTTGGCCCTTTGGGCCTTCATCTCAACGGTCAAAAGGACCGGATCTTCACCCTCGGGTGAGATCGTGGCGCGTTGCGTGACCAAGGGCGACGAAGTGGTGCGGGGCCGCTGCTACCTGGACTTTTGCGCCGTCTACAAGCGCACCACCTTCAACTTCAGCAGTTGTTGGTGCCACTCGTTGATTTGCGTGGGGTGCAGACCCTACTTCTGCGCGGCCTCCGCCTGTGCCTTCTCGCAACGGAGGAGTCTAGTGCCGCGAGGGGCAGTAGACGTCTGTGAAGGGTTCCGGTGGGGGCGTCTGTGCATCTTACGCTGGACACCAGTCTCAAAGGTCGTTTTAAGACCAATGGAGGGGAGACTGCGCATATCGCGGTGTTCATAATTTCAACACCACCTTTCATTTCCCGTGTGAGGACAATCGGATCAGCGGAAGTGAAGGGGATGGTAGGGCCGCCGTTTCATCAAAGGGATGGGTCGAGGCGCCGACCGACTTAAGTATGCGTTGCACATAGGCCCGCGTTTCCAGATACGGCGGAACCCCCCGGTAACGATCTACCTTGCCTTCCCCTGCGTTGTAGGCCGCCGCTACCAGTGCGACATCGCCCTCAAAATAGGCTAGCAACCAACGTAGATAGGTAAGGCCACCCCGAATATTTTGAGCTGGATCATAGGGATTTTTTACGTTGAAACGTACGCTGGTTTGGGGTAGCAGTTGCATCAAGCCCTGGGCGTTTTTCGGCGATAACGCCAGGCTGTTGAAGTTGGATTCTGCGGCAATGATTGCCAGTGCCAGTTGCGGCTCCACACTATATTGAGGCGACATTTTCATCACCAGATCAAAAATTTTCCGCGGAGCAATTGCTCGGTAGTCCACGCTGGGTAGATTAGACACAGTGGGCGCTAATGCAGAAAAATCGCGCATGCAGTCGGGCGATTCGCCGGTGGGAGATCCCACCACCTTGAGCATGCGCTGGGCGGCGTCGAGCCCCTGCTCGGCGGCCGCATGAAAAAAGAAAGCGGCGATCTGGTCGCTGCGTTCCACCCCGCGCCCATTGGCGTACATCCATCCCAAGTTGTATTGCGCCTCAGAGTCGCCCTGGCGAGCACCCTCGCAGTACAGGGTCGCGGCCAGTATAGGGTTACGCGGCACACCCTCACCATGCTCGTAGGCCAGGGCTTCCAGGAGCAGCTTTGAACCTGGGACACTGGCGACGGCATTTTCCAGCGTTGAGTCATGCCCTTGTGCCGTCACGGCAGCACAGTATGTCGCAATCAACACCGGTAGAAGGGGCGAAAGGCGTACACGCATGCTCGAAAGTATCCTCGTTTTATTTCAGCCTGTCACCAGCCGTGGGCGTGAGGCGACTTCGTCTATAAAGCTGCGATTCATACGCACCGTTCTACATGGACGTTCTCGTGGGTGAGGAAATAGAAATTTTCATGCAAGTCACTGTGCTTGGCGTTTCTTGTAGTTGATTGATTGATCAAATGCGCTATATACTGATTTTGTGCCTAGGCGTTTGGTTGCATTTTTTCAGGGGATCCGCTTTGAAAAATATTTTTTTTGCTTTACAAGCCGCGTCTCGTTGGACCGCACTCAGCGTACTGGTTGGTCTGCTGGCCGCATGTGCCGGTTATTCAACCAGCTACCCGCCTGCCCCGGCTGTCGCCGCGACCCCGGATTACAACTACATCGTTGGCCCCGGTGACACTTTAAACATCATCGTGTGGCGCAATCCCGAGTTATCCATGTCGGTCCCGGTTCGTCCGGATGGCAGAGTGTCAACGCCGCTGGTCGATGAGCTCGTTGCCCAGGGCAAAAATTCTGTGGAGATTGCTCGTGACGTCGAAAAGGCGTTGAGCAAATTGGTTCGCGACCCAGTTGTGACGATCATAGTTACCAGTTTCGTTGGCCCCTACAGTGAACAAATTCGGGTCGTAGGCCAGGCAGCCAAACCCCAAGCCTTGCCTTATAAGCAAAAGATGACCTTGCTTGATGTCATGATTTCCGTCGGTGGCTTGACGGACTTTGCTGATGGCAATGGGGCATCCATCACGCGTGCCTCGGAAGGTGGAAAACGGTATTCTGTGCGTCTCAAAGACCTCATAAAGCGCGGCGACATCTCTGCTAATGTGGAAATGAAACCGGGTGACATTCTCATTATTCCGCAAGGCTGGTTTTAAGGCCACGTTCGTCCCTCTCTCCGGCATCGCTTGATGCAAGCTTTGCAGCGTTTGAAATCTGGTCAGAAAGGCGTGGTCTGATGGATGAGCTGATTCGCCAAATATTCACCGCTACCAAAGGTATTTGGAAGCATCGCTGGCTAGGCCTGCTGGTTGCTTGGCTTGTCACCGGAATCGGTGCGTTCGTGGTGCTTTCCGTGCCTGATAAATACGAGGCGTCGGCCCGTATTTTTGTCGACACGCAGTCCATTCTGAAGCCTTTGATGTCTGGCTTGGCGGTGCAGCCCAATGTCGAACAACAGGTGATGATGCTGAGTCGGACTCTCATCAGCCGTCCAAATGTTGAAAAGCTGATTCGCATGGCTGACCTTGATTTGAAAAGTCAATCAAAGGTAGCGCAGGAGGCGCTGATTGATGATTTGATGAAATCGCTGGAAATTAAAAATGTAGGCCGCGATAACCTTTACGTGTTGTCGTATCGAGATACAAGCCCCGATAAGGCGAAACGGGTCATACAGTCCCTAGTATCAATTTTTGTCGAATCCAGCCTGGGGGATACGCGCAAAGACTCTGATACCGCCAAGAAATTCATTGATGAACAGATCAAGACCTACGTGGCCAAGCTTGAAGAGGCTGAGAAACGGTTGAAGGAATTCAAAGTCCGAAACATTGAACTTCAAACGGCCGATGGCAAAGACATGGCTGGGCAGCTCGGTTTCTTGAGCAATCAACTGAATCAAGCCAGACTAGATTTGCGTGAGGCCGAAAATGCGCGTGATGCAGCCAAACGCCAATTAGAGACCGAAAAATCGGAAAGTGCAGACATCACGTCGCGCAGTCTTCTTCAAGAATCAACCCTGTCGATTTCGACGCCTGAGATCGACGCTCGCATTGAAGCTCAGAAGCGTAATCTGGACGGGCTGCTTCAGCGCTTTACAGAGCAACATCCCGATGTCGTGGGGGCTAGGCGTCTGATCAACGAGCTTGAAACTCTCAAGCGCAAGGAAATTCAGGAACTACGAAAGACCGCGATGGCCAACCCGACGTTGGCGTCAAACAACAGCCTCGCATATCAGGAACTCAGCCGTATGCTGGCCACTTCAGAGGTGCAAGTGGCGGCTTTACGAGCAAGGGTTGGTGAGTACGAGATGCGTTTTAATCGGGCGCGTGAATTGATGAAAACAGCCCCGCAAATTGAAGCTGAATTCGCTCAATTGAATCGTGACTATGACATCAACAAAAAAAACTACAACGATCTGGTTACCCGCAGAGAGTCGGCAACGCTGTCAGGCGATCTGGATGGCGTTGGTGGTGTTGCGGACTTCCGATTGATCGACCCACCCCGTGCCTCGCCTAGCCCGGTGGCGCCCAACCGTTTGCTGTTGATGCCCTTTGTTTTGTTGGTTGCCCTGGGCGCAGGACTGGCCGTTGCCTTTCTCGCAAGTCAATTGCGCCCCGTTTTTTACGATGCATCCTCCCTGCGGGATGCGGTAGGGTTACCTCTGTTGGGAGTGGTCACCCTGGTGATGGGCGATAACGCTGCGCTGACAGAAAAGCTCAGTTGAAGAAGTTTTTAGGTGCTTCATGCGGATTGCTTGGGGTTTTTTCTGCAGGGATGATTTTTTTGTCTTTCATGTCAGGACGGGCAGGATGATTCAATTATGAGTAGCTTGATCGAGCAGGCCGCGCAACGTATGGAGCAGCTTCGCCAGGCAGGCGCGGATATGCCAACAGCGCCACCATTGGCATCTGTGGTGGATGCGGTCAAGAAGCCTGCGATTGAGTCGCAGCCGCCCCCCATTTCCCGACATGTCCAAATTGATTTGGATGCACTTTCTGCGGTGGGTATTGTCAGCCCAACGTCCCCTCGTTCCCAAGTAGCAGATCAATTCCGAGTGATCAAGCGGCCGCTGATCAGCAATGCCATGGGCAAAGGTGCATCTGTCATTGTCAATGGCAACTTGATCATGGTGACCAGCGCGTTGCCTGGTGAAGGCAAGAGCTTTACCGCCATCAATTTGGCAATGAGCATCGCCACCGAATTGGACAACACGGTGTTGCTGGTGGATGCCGATGTGGCACGTCCCTCCGTGATGAGAAAGCTGGGGTTGCCCGATGGCCCAGGTTTGCTTGATCTTGTACTGGATGAGTCTAAGGACATGTCTAGCATGCTACTGAAGACAAATATTGACAAGCTGAGCATTCTGCCCTCGGGCACTCCGCATGCCCGTGCCACCGAGCTACTGGCCAGTGATGCAATGATCCGCCTGTTGGATGAAATGGCTAGGCGCTATACGGACCGCATCGTTGTTTTTGATTCACCGCCACTTCTCCTCACCACTGAGGCGCGGGTGTTGGCCACCCATATGGGTCAAGTGGTGGTGGTGGTACAGGCTGAAAGAACCTTGCAGTCAGAGGTTCGGCATGCGCTGGCCACCATTGAGGCGTGCCCCGTTAAGTTGATGCTGCTGAATCAGGCAAGAGCCGTTTCCAAAGGGGTTTATGGATATGGTGGATACAACTATGGATATGGCGCAGACATGAACAGCGGCAAGCCTGGCTACCCCCAGCATCAACTCTAGTCATGATGGTGTATGGTCTGCTTTCTTTAAGGGGGCTGCGAACTACTGCCACGTTAGTGTCGGTAGCAGCTGGTATGTTTATGGTGTCGGGTGGCATCTATGCTCAAGAGTCCGGTTTGGAGTCGGGTTCCGTGCGGACGGTATCAATTGAGCCGCGTGTTTCAGTCACCGAGACCGTGACGGATAACGTGAACCTGAGCAGTGTCGGCAAGAAGTCAGCACTGATTACCGAAGTCAGTCCCGGTATTCGCATGAATATTGCAGGCGCCCGACTCAAGGGCTATTTTGATTACGCTTTGAATCAGATTCTGTACTCTCAAGCCGCGTTACCCAACCGATCCCAAAATGCGCTGAATACGTTTGGTACGCTGGAGGCTATTGATAACTGGGCGTTTATTGATCTAAGTGGCTCCATTTCTCAGCAGTCTGTGTCCGCCTTTGGAACGCAGTCAATTGACAATGCGTCTGTAAACGCCAATCGAACAGAGGTTTCAAACTACCGAATTTCGCCCTATGTGCGCGGCCGGTTGGGCGATTGGGTCAGCTATGACGCGCGCTACAGCCGAGCTGTCACGAATACTGATGCTGCGGGGACATCGGGCTTCACAATGGTTGATGGCTTCGCAAATTTCAAGGGCGACAGTGCCTTCACGAAACTTGGCTGGTCGGCAGACGTTAGCCAACAAAGGGTTGATTTCAAGGCTGGTCGCGCTACCGAAGCGGATCGTTTCAGCTTAGGCTTGTCGTATTCGATCTCGCCCCAATTGAGGGTGTCTGCCAATGCTGGGCGTGAAGCGAATAACTACACTACCTTCGACAAGCAAAATTTTGATACGAGCGGCGTCGGAGTGAATTGGTCGCCGTCGGACATGACAAAGTTGTCAGCATCTCGCGACCGTCGCTCATTCGGAAGCGCCCATCGCCTTAGTTTTGAGCACCGAACGGCACGCACTGCGTGGAGATTCAGCGATATAAAGGATGCGTCAGCAACGCCAAATCAGACGGTTGTTGGGAGTCTCGGATCCATTTATGACCTGCTTTACAGCCAGTTTGAATCTCTTGAGCCCAACCCGACAGCGCGTGCACAGTTGGTCAATGCCTTTTTGCTGGCCAATGGAATTAGTCCTAACGCCGTGGTTGTCAGGAGTTTTTTGACGTCGGCTTTGTCATTGCAGCGCCGGCAAGACTTGTCGTTTGCGCTGCTTGGTGTGAGAGACACTATCACGTTTATCGCCACGAAAAGTGAGAGCGCCAGGCTTGACACCGTGTCGACGGGTGTCGATGACTTCAATAGGTCTAACGTGGTCCGCCAGCGGGGTTTTAGCGTTAATTACGCACATCGCTTGACCCCTGACTTTTCCTTGGGTGTTCTTGCTTCGCAGCAAAAAACATCAGGGGTGTCGAGTTTGCAAGACAACACAATTCGCTTTCTTAATGTCAGCATCACAGGCAAAGTCGGCAAACAGGCGACTGCTTCTGTGGGAGTCCGTCATGTTATTTCCAGAGGTGCTTCACCTTACGTTGAAAACGCCATTACCGGCAACTTGATTGTGCGGTTCTGATTTATGTACCAAGTTTTTTACGGGTTAAGCAGCAAGCCGTTCCAGCTCAACCCTGATCCCAGTTTTTATTTCAGCAGTAAGCAGCACCGACGGGCCAAGGCCTACCTCGAGTACGGTGTACAGCGGAACGAAGGTTTTATTGTCATCACTGGGGAGGTTGGCGCTGGGAAGACCACCATAGTACGAGGCTTGCTCGCCAGCCTGGACTCTATGAAGGTCGTTGCCGCCAATCTCGTTACCACGCAGTTGGATGCCGAAGATACCTTGCGCATGGTGGGCGCTGCCTTTGGTGTGCGGGTTAAAGATGTTTCCAAGGCCGACGTACTGATGGCGCTGGAGGCGTATTTGATTAACCAGACAAGCCAAGGAAAGCGCTGCCTGCTGATTGTCGATGAAGCTCAAAACCTGACAGCCCGGGCAGTAGAGGAGCTCCGTATGTTGTCCAACTTTCAGTTGGACCAGCAAGCGCTGCTGCAGACATTTTTGGTTGGGCAGCCCGAGTTTCGTTCTATTTTGCAAAGCCCCTCTATGCAGCAACTCAGGCAGCGTGTTACCGCGACCTGCCACATCGGGCCGTTGGATCTGGATGAAACACGGGGCTATATTGAGCATCGATTGAAATGTGCGGGTTCCTCTGGCCGGCCTACTTTCAATATGGACGCTTTCGAAGGAGTTTTCAAAGCTTCTGGAGGTATTCCCCGCCGTATCAACCTGATTTGTGATCGCTTGTTGTTACTTGGCTTCCTGAGCAGCAAAGATGCCTTTGGTCCTGATGATGTCAATGAAGTAGTCTGCGAAATTCACGATGAATCAACAGTCCCGGAGAAGATGACCGAAGGGGACAGAATAATTTGGGACGATGCGGGTTTTCAAGCTCGAAAAGTGACCGGGTCAGTTGATATTGATTTCGCCAAATTGCAGGTTACGCCTGACTTGGCAGATGCCATTTCTAGTCAAATTGATGGCTTGGAAGCCGAACAGTACGACAGTCGCTTGCGGCGTCTGGAGCGAAGTGTCCTACGTTTGGAGCGCATCAACCTCGAGTGCTTGGTCATGCTGAAAAAACTCGTAGCCGCGGTTAGAAAGTCTGGCCAGGAGAGTAACCAATGACTATTTTGGGGCCAGTCATTTGCGTTGTTGGTGCACGTCCAAATTTTATGAAAATGGCCCCGATTCTAAGGGCCATGTCAGTCCATGAACCGCCCTTGCCGGTAAGGTTGGTACACACCGGTCAGCACTATGACAAAGACATGAGCGAGCGTTTTTTTGAAGACCTTCACCTGCCGCGGCCTGACATTAATCTTGAAGTGGGGCCAGGTACTCACAGCATTCAAACGGCCGAAATTGTGCGTAGATTCGAGCCCGTCATCGATGCACATAGATCCTCTTGCGTGGCGGTGGTGGGTGACGTCAACTCAACGCTGATGTGCTCCCTGGGTCGCTGCAAAAAAGTGCGCCTGTGGCGCATATTGAGGCGGGACTGAGAAGCTACGACCGAACCATGTCCGAGGAAATAAACCGCATCCTCACAGAGCAGATTTCTGACAAGCTATACACCACAGAGCGTACGGCTGGAGATAATCTGGCGCGGGAGGGCATTCCATCAAACAGAGTTTGTTTTGCGGGTAACGTCATGATTGATTCGGTCGTTTTTGGTCGAAAAAATGCTCGTGGCGCGAAGGAAACGCTGCAATCCATGAATGCCAATCCTTTGGTGTTGAGCCATCCATTCGGTTATAGCGTGGTAACGCTACACCGTCCCTCCAATGTGGACCATCCTGAAATGCTGCGTGCTTTGTTGCGCGTGTTGGGTGAGGTCGCCGCCAACTTGCCGTTGGTGCTTGCCCTACATCCCCGCACCCGCAGCAATATTGACCGTTTCTGTCTGTCCGACTTGATGGATACAGCACGTATGGTTTTGTTGCCGCCTCTGGGCTACCTAGAAATGCTCGGATTGATGGCCGGCGCTACTGTGGTACTCACCGACTCGGGTGGGTTACAGGAAGAAACCACGGCACTCGGCGGGCCCTGCCTAACTCTGCGAGATAACACTGAACGCCCGATCACAGTGGAGCAGGGTACCAACATCCTCGTTGGGCGTGACCGTGATGTCATTGTTGGTGCGATACAGGAAATCCTGGCTGGACGGGGTACGCGTGGCCGTGTTCCTGCGTTTTGGGATGGACATGCTGCCGAACGGATTACTGCGTACTTGTACCAATGGTTAAAACAGAGGTAAGCTTGAATGGCCTTCCGATCAGTTATTAACTAGAGAGTCGGCATGCCAACCTCCACCATCATCAACGCGTTGACGATCGATGTCGAAGATTACTTTCAAGTCTCGGCATTTGCGCCATACATTGCGCGTTCCGAGTGGAATACCCGTGAATGTCGCGTAGAGCGCAACATCGACTGCATTCTCGAAATGCTGGCACGTTGCGACACCAAGGCTACATTTTTTACCTTGGGGTGGATTGCCGAGCGTTACCCGCTGTTGGTGCGAAAAATCGTTCAAGAAGGGCATGAACTGGCCAGTCACGGCTATGCTCACGAGCGCGCCAGCGACCAGACCGAAGAAGCTTTTTTTGCTGATATTAATCTGGCCAAAATTGTTCTGGAGGATGTGACTGGCAGTGAGGTCAATGGTTATCGCGCGCCGAGTTTCTCGATTGGGACTGGAAATCTTTGGGCCTTTGACTGCTTGGTACGTGCAGGTTATCGCTACAGCTCAAGTATTTATCCTATTCGACATGACCACTATGGAATGCCGAACTCACCACGCTTTGCATACGAGGTGCGTCCGGGTTTGATGGAAATCCCGATCACGACTATGAGGCTACTCAACCGTAACTGGCCATGCAGTGGGGGAGGCTATTTCAGATTGCTGCCCTACGCGCTGTCACGCTGGATGCTGGGTCGAGTCAACTCGGATGATCGCGAATCCAGCGTCTTCTATTTTCATCCCTGGGAGATTGACACCGGTCAGCCCCAAATTGCGGGCATCAACAGCAAGACGCGCTTTCGGCATTACGTCAACATTAGCCGCATGGAAAGTCGGCTGAATCAACTCCTGGGTGATTTCAACTGGGGGCGGATGGATCATATTTTCCCAGAAAAAGTTGCCAAGCATGTCGCTGTCACCTGATGATTCCTCGTTAACAATCAGGCGTCTGGCCCCTCAGGATGCCGACACGGCAGCGCTATGGGACGCATTCGTCCTGATGTGCCCCGAGGCCACATTTTTTCATCGTGCTGGTTGGCAAAACATCGTACGCAATGTTTTCCACCATGACACCTATTTTCTGTATGCAGAGATGGAGGGCCGTATCCAGGGTGTACTGCCGCTTGGACATATCAATAGCTGGCTGTTTGGTAGTGCTCTCACTAGCCTGCCGTTTGCGGTGTATGGCGGTGTGGCTGCGATCAATACGCCGGTCGCTGAAGCGCTGGAGCTTGAAGCCCAGCATATCGCCAAGCGGCTCGGTGTAGCGCATCTTGAGCTACGCAACGTCAACCGGCGTCACCTCGACTGGCCCACGCAAGATCTGTACGTCACCTTTCGCAAAGAAATCCTGGCAGAAGAGGAAGCCAATATGTTGGCCATTCCGCGCAAGCAGCGCGCCATGGTGCGCAAAGGAATCAAGAATGGTTTGACGAGTGAAATTGATGACACCGTTGACAGGTTCTTTACCCTATTTTCAGATAACGTTCATCGACATGGCACTCCTGCGATGCCAAAAAAATATTTCAAAGCGCTGATGACCGTCTTTGGTCCTGACTGTGAAGTACTTACCGTCGTTGCTCCTGATGGACGCCCCTTGAGTAGCGTGATCAGCTTTTACTTTCGCGACGAGGTCTTACCCTACTACGCAGGCGACTTTGAGCCAGCCCGAGACCTTGCAGCCAATGACTTCAAGTATTGGGAACTCATGCGCCGAGCCTGCGCTCGTGGCCTCAAGGTGTTTGACTACGGCCGAAGCAAGCAAGGCACCGGTCCCTATGCGTTCAAAAAAAATTGGGGGTTTGAACCGACACCCTTGCACTATCAGTATTGCCTATACAAACGTGACGCCATACCGCAAAACAATCCCAGCAACGCGAAATACCAACTCCTGATCAGCGCTTGGCGGCGCATGCCTCTTTCCCTGGCCAACTGGTTGGGTCCCTTTGTTGTTCGCAACCTCGGCTGACCTCGCCACTATGGGTAATCTTCTTTACTTGGTGCACCGTCTGCCTTATCCACCCAATAAGGGCGACAAGGTTCGCTCTTACCATTTGCTCAAACACCTCGCAAGGCAGCATCACGTCTATTTGGGCACCTTTGTAGACGATCCTGCCGACGAAGCTTACGTTGAGGTGGTGCGGCAGCTCTGTCAGGATAGCCATATTGCACGACTTACCCCCCGTGTAGCCAAGCTCCGCAGCCTCAGTGGCTTGCTTACCCGTCAGGCACTCGGCCTGCGGTATTACCGCAACGCTGGCCTGCAATCCTGGGTCAGGCAGACGCTGGCCGATCAAAAAATTGATGCCATTGTCGTTTTTTCATCTGTCATGGTGCAATACGTGAATGGCATGTCGGATGGCATTGCCCCTCCGGTGCTCATAGATTTTGTCGATGTTGACTCTGCCAAGTGGACGCAGTACGCGGCCAACCACAGTTGGCCCATGTCTTGGTTATACGGTCGAGAAGGCAAACGACTATTGGCCTATGAACGCGAGGCGGCCGCCCGCGCTCGACACTCTTTTTTTGTCACGGAGAACGAAACCGCTCTGTTTCTAAAAATGGCCCCCGAATGCGCCAACAGGGTTACGCCCATGAGCAACGGCGTGGATGCCGATTATTTTTCGCCAGATCCGGCTCGTATTTCGCCCTTTGCCTTGGCCGTCCCACGTGAACAACTGCAGCAGGCTGAAATCCCACTGGTGTTCACAGGTGCCATGGATTACTGGCCCAATATTGATGCGACCATCTGGTTTGTGAGCGATATCCTTCCTGCTTTGCGCAAGACATGGCCTCAAGCACGCTTTTATATTGTCGGGCGCAGTCCCTCACCATCCGTTCTGGCGTTGGCATCTGACTCGGTGGTAGTTACCGGCACAGTGCCTGATATTCGCCCTTATTTGCAACACGCGGCAGTTGTTGTAGCGCCCTTGCGAGTGGCGCGAGGCATCCAGAACAAGCTTCTGGAAGCGATGGCTATGGCGCGGCCTGTGGTCGCGACTCAGTCCTGCGTGGATGCCATTGATGTTCACAACGGGACTGAAATTTTGTCTGCCGGCGATGCCCACGATTTCGTCGACAAGATTGACGCCTTGCTAAAAGCCCCTGCCTGGGCTGCCTTGGTTGGTCAGTCTGGAAGACAGCGAGTGGTGAGTAGCTACAGTTGGCCAGCCCACTTGTCAGGCATCGACCGGTATCTGGATGTGCCCCCATCCGAGCGAGTCAGCGCATGAAGCAGCTTGTGAGTTCAATCAGGCTCAATGAGCGGTCCGATGCGGTCTCTTCATGGCCGCGAGCACTTGTCACGCTGACATTGCTGCTTGCCTGGATTATTTTTCTGTACCGTGACACCGCTATCGGGATGGTGTTGATCTGGTCAAGGTCAGAAACCTTTACGCACGGCTTTCTGGTTCCACCCATTGCGTTGTGGCTTATCTGGCGTCAACGCCGGGTGATTGCAGTGCAGATGCCTCAGCCCTTGTTTTTGGTCATGCTGCCAGTTGCCAGTGCGGGGTTTGCCTGGCTGTTGGGTGATTTAGTTGCAATTAACGCAGTGACTCAATTGGCTTTTGTGACCTTGCTGGTTCTGGCGGTGCCGGCGACGCTTGGATGGCCAATCACGCGGCTTATCCTGTTCCCGCTGAGTTTCCTGTTTTTTGCAGTGCCCATAGGTGAATTTCTTTTGCCCCAGTTCATGGAGTGGACAGCCAACTTCACCGTTATTGCATTGCGCTTAAGCGGCGTACCAGTCTATCGGGAAGGCCTCCAGTTCGTCATTCCCTCCGGCAACTGGTCGGTGGTTGAGGCATGCAGTGGTGTACGGTATCTGATTGCGTCGCTCACCGTGGGTACTTTGTTTGCCTATATCAACTACCAGTCCACCACGCGTCGTCTACTTTTCATTCTCATTTCCATTCTGGTGCCCATCGTCGCCAACTGGTTGCGTGCCTACATGATTGTCATGCTGGGACATTTTTCTGACAATAAGATCGCTGTCGGGGTTGATCACCTGATCTACGGCTGGGTTTTTTTTGGCATCGTCATCATGCTGATGTTCATCATTGGCGCCCGCTGGGCAGAGCCTCAGAAGGAGGTCCTCCCAAGCATTTTGCGTTCTCCAGTCCACGCGACCGCAACGGCCGAAACGCTCTGGCTGGTGACGGCCTGCTTTGCTCTATTGGTGGCGTTACCCCAGATTGCCCTATCGGCAATCAACCAAGGCGTAGGCACCGGCCTTATATCGCTCAAGGCGCCAGCGTCCTTGGCGGCCGATTGGCGAGCTGTTGATGAAGGCGTATTGACGTTCAAACCCCGGTTCCAGAATCCATCCGCCGAAATTCGTAGCAACTATGCCAGCCAAGATCGCATCGTGGGGCTCTACCTAGGCTACTACCGCCAGCAGGACTACAGCCGCAAACTGGTCAGTTCCAACAATGTGCTGGTGGCCAGTAATGACAGCCAATGGGTCCAAGTGGCCAGCGCAAGGCGTGAACTTGTGCTTGGAGGAAAGCCGGTCGGCCTGAGCGTCGCTGAGTTGCGCGCTCCCGGGTTGACCGAACATCCAGGCACCAGCCGGCTCCTGGTCTGGCGAGTCTATTGGGTCAATGGCTTGTTGACATCTAACGACTACTTAGCCAAAGTCTACAGCGCCTACTCTCAGTTGACAGGTCGAGGCGATGACTCAGCGGTCATCGTTGCCTTTACCCCTAGGGGCAGGGCTGGAGACGATGAAGCGGTGTTGGAGTCCTTTTTGACAACCAACTACGTCATCATCAATGACTTATTGTTGAGGATTCGGACAAAGAAGTAAGTGACAAGTATTTTGATCGCCCTTTAGCTTCATAAATGCTGTGGAGGTTTTGTCATGACAGTAGTTGCTGTGATCGGTTTGGGTTATGTCGGTCTGCCGCTGGTGGTGGAGTTTGGCAAACACTTTCGCACCATAGGATTTGACATTGCCGTGTCCAAAGTGGAGTCATGTCTCAAAGGCGTTGACCCCTCCCGTGAATTGTCAGACGAAGAAATGAGCGCCTCGCCCGAGGCGGTGTACACGGCTGATCCCATCTTGCTGGCCGAAGCCGACATCATTGTCGTGGCAGTCCCCACCCCGGTCGATAGCGCCCACATTCCAGATTTTCGTCCCCTCATTGGCTCAAGCACCAGCGTCGGTCGCCACATGAAAAAAGGCACCATCGTGGTCTATGAATCCACGGTTTACCCTGGTGCCACGGAGGAGGTTTGCATCCCCGTGCTTGAGCGTGAGTCTGGCTTGAAGTGGAAGCAGGATTTCTTCGTCGGTTATTCACCCGAGCGTATCAACCCCGGTGACACAGAGCACACACTCACCAAAATCCTGAAAATTGTCTCAGGCGATACCCCTGAGACGCTGGAAAGGGTGGCCAAGCTGTATGAAACCATCATCGTGCCAGGCGTGCATCGTGCGTCTAGCATCAAGGCCGCCGAGGCCGCCAAGGTGATCGAGAACACGCAACGCGACTTGAACATATCGCTCATGAATGAGCTGGCCATCCTCTTTGACAAGCTCGGCATCGACACTACCGAGGTGCTCGAAGCGGCTGGCACCAAATGGAATTTCCTCAAATTCAAGCCAGGCTTGGTGGGCGGCCATTGCATTGGCGTTGACCCCTACTATCTGACCCACAAGGCAGAGATGCTGGGCTATAACCCGCAGGTCATCCTTGCTGGACGCCGTATCAATGACGGCATGGGCAAGTTCATCGCCGAGCAGACGATCAAGCACATGATTGCCGGTGGCAGTTACGTCAAGGGTGCCAAGGTCAACGTGCTCGGACTCACCTTCAAGGAGAACTGTGGCGACCTGCGAAACTCCAAAGTCATTGACATCATCAACGAACTCAAGACTTATGGCGTTGAGGTTTTTGTGACCGATCCGCAAGCCGAGTCGGTTGAAGCCGTGCATGAATATGGTGTGCCCTTGTTGTCCTGGGAAGACTTACCGCGAGCCGATGCCATCGTGGCCGCAGTGGCTCACAAAGAATTTTCTGTGCTGACCATGGATGATTTTGCAAGAAAACTTGTCAAAGGGGGGGCGTTCATTGATGTTAAGGCTGTCTTCGATGCGAAGGCCTTTGGGGACGCGGGTTACCGCGTGTGGCGTCTCTGAGTCACGAAGGGCGGCTGCTCTATGGAATGCCAGTCGCGATTGGTCGTCTTTACTGGAGACCTGAGCTACAACGTACGGCGAAATATCGTTGATCTGGATGCCCGTGTTCAGGGGCTTTCTTGGCTTGTGTTTGTTCACGTGCCGCGCAAGTCATTAACCAAATTGCTGGCGAGTCAGCGCAGTAATCTCAGGAAACATGGCTGGCGCTGGATTTGGTATCAAGTTGGGGAGTTGATGGCGCGGTTTATCCCACGTTCAACGAGTCTATCGGCTCCAGATAGCCCCGGGAACGAATATACCTTCAAGCGCCTGCAGGCGCATGGGAACGTTCGTATCGTCCGAGTGGATGACATTCATGGCGACGCCTGTCTCAAATTGATGCGTGATTTTTCTCCCGATTTAGGTCTTTCCCTCGCAGCGCCAATCCTCAAATCCTCGCTGTTTCAGTTGCCGCGACTTGGTACTGTCAATCTTCATAAAGGTAAGCTTCCGGACTTTCGTGGCATGCCCCCAGCTTTCTGGGAACTCTGGACAGACCAGCCTTCGGTTGGCTGCAGTGTTCATTGGGTCGACGAGCGACTTGATGAGGGTGCGGTGCTGGCCGAATCCAACGTTGGTCGTGAGCGTTTTTCGACACTGCGCGGACTTCAGTTGCGGCTCGACGAGTTAGGTTCGTCGTTGGTCTGTGAGGTGGTTGAAAAGGTTCTGGCGGGACAGACTGAGGCAAGAACGCAGGTTGCCGGTCAGGGCAAGACCTATCGCAAACCCACATTGGCGCAGCAGTCGATACTGGCCGCGAGATTGGCTTTATTGGCGCCGCCACAACCGCGCCGCTGGATGCGAGTGTTCAAGAATGCTTATGCGCGCTTGGCGCTCGCAACTCATCGGGTGTTACTGTGGCGGTTGCTGGAGCCGCGTGTGACTGTTTTGCTCTACCATCGAGTTTGTGATGATGCGCGCGACAATCTCAGTGTAGGCGTCGCCCAATTCGAGCGTCAAATGCGCTTGCTGAGCGAACGCTGCGACATTTTTCCTATAGAGCGAGTGTTGGAGTTGGGTGAGATCCGGCGCAGTCCTCGGCCCTTGGTGGCGGTGACATTTGACGACGGCTATTTGGACAACTATCTGAATGCTGCGCCAGTTCTGCGTCGTTTTTCAGTTCCGGCCGCGTTCTTCGTCTCCACCGGGATTGTTAACTCGGATCGGTCGTTCCCACATGACCAAAAGCGGGGCAATCCCGCTATTCCGATGCTGAGTTGGGCTCAGTTACGTGAGATGCGCATTTGGGGTTTCACCATAGGCTCGCACACAGTGAACCATATCAATTGTGTTGCGGAAGACGAAGCCAAGGTACGCGATGAGCTCGCGCAGTCCCAAGCCGATCTTGTGAGGGAGTTGGGGCCTATGCGACCTATCTTTGCGTATCCCTACGGTGGGCGGCACCAGATGAATGCGGAACGGCTGGAGCTGGTGCGAGATGCCGGCTATGTCGGCTGCTTGTCAGCCTTTGGTGGAAGCAACATCGGAGAGGTGAATCGTTGGCGCGTGTTGCGTCGGGGCATACATTGGGAGTTTTCGGACGTAGGCTTTCTTTACCAATGTCTGGGATACTGATGAGCGGCCAGCCTCGAATCTTCATTGTGCATGTCATCCATCACTTGGTGATCGGAGGCATGGAGAACGGCGTCGTCAACTTAATCAACCAGTTGCCCAAGGACCGCTTTAAACACGCTGTCGTATGTATAGAAGATTTTTCCGACTTTCGAGACCGTATTCAATGCACGGATGTCGAAGTTTACGCATTGCATCGCTCAAAAATCGGGTCCATGCGGCTTCGTTGGCAGCTGTTTAAGTTACTTCGGAACCTGCGTCCTGAAATCGTCCATAGTCGAAATCTATCCGGCTTGGATGCATTGCTGCCAGCATGGCTTGCTGGTATCACTACCTTGCACAGTGAGCATGGTTTCGATGTTGACAACCTGAACGGCAAGGCCAAGAAGCCAGCGCTGCTGCGCCGATTACATGCGCCGCTGATCAAGCACTATGTGACGGTGTCCGAGCATCTGCGTGGCCTCCTCATCGAAGAACTGGGTATTGCCGCAAACAGGGTGACGCAAGTCTACAACGGCGTGGATACAGAGCGCTTTGTACCGCAGCCTCGACCTCGCCATGAGTTATTGCCTGCAGTGATGCTCGGAGAGGAGTTGTTTGTGTTGGGCACGGTCGGCAGGGTGCGGCCGATCAAGGATCATGCGACACTGTTGCAAGCGATAGCCCTGCTTTTGGCTCGACGTCCTGAGTGGCGTCTGCGGCTTCGGCTGGCTTTGGTTGGCGACGGGCCCTTGCTCGTCGAGCTCAAGAGTTTGGCCGATGGCTTGGGTATTGCGGACCTTGTTTGGTTCGCGGGCGCGCGCAATGACGTCTCTGATTTGCTGCAAGCCATGGACTTGTTTGTTTTGCCATCGCTGAATGAAGGCATTTCGAACACGCTTTTGGAGGCCATGGCAACCGGTCTTCCGGTGATCGCTACAGCGGTGGGAGGCAATGTTGAACTGGTTGATGTCGGGGTCGTCGGCGATACCTTCTTGCCTGGAGATGCCGGCAGGCTTGCCGAGCTGATAGAGAATTATGTTGCGGACCCGGTCAGATCTGCTGCGCACGGTGCAGCCGCTCGCCGGCGCGTCTTACGGCAATTCAGTCTGCAGGCCATGGTGGCCGCATACCAAGACATCTACCAGAAACTATAGGAAATCCATGTGCGGCATCACTGGCATTTTTGACACCCGCTCTAGTCGCGAAATCAGCCGCGCCGTCCTCCAGCGCATGAATGATTCGCAGCTGCATCGCGGTCCCGACGAAGGCAGCCTGCACATTGAGCCTGGCGTGGGCCTAGGCCATCGGCGCCTGTCCATCATCGACATTGCCACCGGGCAGCAGCCACTGTTCAATGAAGACGGCTCGGTGGTTGTCGTCTTCAACGGCGAAATCTACAACTACCAGCAGCTCATTCCCGAGTTGCAGGCACTCGGCCACGTGTTTCACACCAGGAGCGACACCGAGGTGATCGTCCACGCTTGGGAGTCCTGGGGGGCCAACTGCGTCAAGCGTTTTCGCGGCATGTTCGCCTTCGCGCTGTGGGACCGGAACCAGCAAACCTTTTTCATGGCGCGCGACCGCATGGGTGTCAAGCCCATGTACTACGCGCTGCTCGACGATGGCACCTTGTTGTTTGGCTCCGAGCTCAAGTCCATCCTGGCACACGGCGGTCTACGACGAGGTATCGATCCGCTGGCTGTAGAAGAATACTTTGCGCTGGGGTACGTCGCCGAGCCGCGCACCATCTTCAAGCAGGCCCAAAAACTCTCGCCCGCCCACAGTTTCACCATTCGCCGTGGCCAGCCCCTCGCTGAGCCCGTGGCCTATTGGGACGTCAGGTTCAGCCTGGACAACCCCATTTCAACAACCGATGCCCAGGCCGAACTGGTGCTGCGTCTCAAGGAATCCGTGCGTTTGCGCATGATTGCCGAGGTCCCGCTAGGCGCTTTTCTGTCCGGGGGGGTGGACAGCAGTGCGGTGGTTGCCGTCATGGCCGGCTTGTCGTCCGAGCCTGTCAACACCTGCTCCATCGGCTTTGACGATCCGGCCTTCAATGAATCCGCTTTTGCCCAGAAGGTGGCCGACCGTTACCACACCAACCACCGTCTTGAAGTCGTCAAGAGTGACGATTTCGACCTTATTGACACGCTAGCCCGCCTGTACGATGAGCCCTATGCGGACAGTTCCGCCATCCCCACCTACCGGGTCTGCCAGTTGGCGCGTAAACATGTCACCGTAGCCCTGTCGGGCGATGGTGGCGACGAGGCCATGGGTGGCTACCGGCGTTATCGCATGCACCTGATGGAAGATCGCATGCGCTCCGCGCTGCCCCAGGGGATGCGTGGCTCGCTGTTCGGAGCGCTGGGCAAGCTCTACCCCAAGGCCGACTGGGCGCCGCGCATGTTTCGCGCCAAGACCACGTTTGAGGGGCTGGCCCGCAGTTCGGTTGAGGCCTACTTTCACACCGTGTCCATCCTGCGCGGCCCCATGCGTGAAGCTCTGTTCAGCCAAAGTTTCAAAACCGAACTCGCTGGCTACAACGCGCAGGAGGTGTTCAACCGCCACGCTGCCCGGGCCGGCACCGAGGACCCGCTGGCCCTCATTCAGTACCTGGACCTTAAAACCTACCTGGTCGGCGACATCAACACCAAGGTGGACCGCGCCAGCATGGCGCATTCCCTCGAAGTGCGTGAACCGCTGATGGACCATGAACTAGTCGAATGGCTCGCCACCCTGCCATCCAGCCACAAGATCAATGGTCAGGAGGGCAAGCACATCTTCAAAAAGTCGATGGAGCCCTACCTGCCTAACGACGTGCTGTACCGGCCCAAAATGGGATTTGCTGTGCCGCTCGCGCGTTGGTTTCGTGGCCCCCTGAAACAGCGCGTGCGCGACGCGGTGCTGGGCGAGCGGTTGGTTTCCACCGGATGGTTCAATCCCGCTTATTTGCGGCATCTGGTCGACGCCCATCAGTCCGGTGCCAGCGACCATAGCGCGCCGTTGTGGACACTGCTGATGTTTGAAGCCTTTTTGCGCCAGGTGGTCGATACTCCCGTGGCGGAGGTTGATGCCGCTGAAGTCGCGGAGGCCGTCCCATGAGTCTGCGCATTCTCCATGTGCTGGACCACTCCATCCCGCTGCACAGCGGCTACACCTTTCGCACGCTTTCAATTTTGCGCGAGCAGCGCAAGCTCGGCTGGGACACCCATCACCTCACCAGCTCCAAGCAAATCAATTGCAAGGAGCAGGAGGAGAATGTCGACGGCTGGCATTTCTACCGTACCCCGGTTGCGCCCGTCAGCCCGCTGCCCGGCGTCGGTGAGTTTGCCCTCATGCGCCAGCTGGAGCACCGTCTGCTGCAGGTGGCCAGGCAGCTACGGCCTGACATCATTCACGCCCATTCCCCGGTGCTGAACGCTTTGCCTGCGCTGCGCGTGGGTAAGCGCCTGGGCATTCCGGTGGTGTATGAAGTGCGCGCTTTTTGGGAGGATGCCGCGGTTGATCACGGCACCACCTCCGAGGGCAGCCTGCGTTATGACCTGACCCGCTGGCTTGAAACCCGGACGCTCAAGCGCGTCCAGCATGTGTTCACTATTTGCGAAGGTCTGCGCAGCGACATCGTGGCCCGAGGTATCCACGCCGCCAGAGTCACCGTCATCCCCAATGCGGTTGACATCGATTCGTTTGAGCCCGGCGGCCAGCCCGATGCCGCGCTTAAAACCCGGCTCGGCCTGGATGGCGCCAGTGTGATTGGGTTCATCGGCTCGTTTTATGCCTACGAGGGGCTGGACCTGCTGCTGGACGCCTTACCCGGCATCCTGCGCCAGCGGCCGGAGGTGCGCGTGCTTCTGGTAGGCGGTGGTCCGCAAGACGAGGCCCTCAAGGCCCAGGCGCAGCGCCTGGGTGTGGCCGACACGGTTGTCTTTACCGGCCGCGTGCCGCATGCCGACGTGCAGCGTTATTACGACCTGGTGGACGTGCTGGCCTACCCGCGTCGCTCCATGCGTCTGACCGAACTGGTCACCCCGCTCAAGCCGCTGGAGGCCATGGCCCAGGGCCGTTTACTGGTCGCCTCTGACGTCGGTGGCCACAAGGAGTTGATTCGTCATGGCGAGACCGGCATGCTGTTCAAGGCCGGCAGTACTGGGGCGCTGACGCAAGCCGTAGTCAGTCTTTTAGCGGATCAAGCGTCCTGGCCAGCCATGCGCGAAGCAGGGCGTCAATTTGTGGAGGACGAACGCAACTGGACTGCCAGTGTGTCCAACTATGCCCGGGTCTATGCTTCGCTGGCGGAAATACCATGATATTGCCCGGCCTTTCCGGACTGCGCATCGGCCTGATCGGTCCGTTACCGCCACCCTCAGGGGGCATGGCCAACCAGACCCGGCAATTGGCCGAGTTGTTGACTGCAGCCGGTGCCACCGTCATCACTGTGCAGGTTAATGCCCCGTACTGGCCACACTGGGTGGCCCGCGTGCCTGTGCTGCGTGCGGTGTTCAGACTTATGCCTTATCTGGCGACGCTTTGCCGCACGGCGGGGCAGGTGGATATCTTTCACATCATGGCCAACTCCGGCTGGTCGTGGCATTTGTTTGCCGCCCCTGCCGTCTGGGCAGCGCGCAGTCGCGGCATCGCTGCGGTGGTGAACTACCGGGGTGGCGAGGCGGCCGAGTTTCTGCAGCGCGCCGGGGCCTTGGTTCGCTTTACCATGCGCCAGACCAGCGCCCTGGTGGTGCCTTCGGGTTTTTTGCAGGGAGTCTTCGCCCGGTCTGGCATGTCTGCCGGCATTGTTCCCAACATCATCGACCTCAGCCGTTTTCGTTCCCGTGAGCCGGTTCGCACGGGTACGGCTCATTTACTGGTAGCTCGAAACCTGGAGCCACTGTATGACAATCTGACCGCCATTCGGGCATTTCAGATGGTAAAAGCAAGCTTTCCGCAAGCCCGCCTGACCATTGCCGGTAGCGGCCCCGATGAACAAGGCCTGCGCCAGTCTGTTCAGGAGATGGGGCTGACGGATGCCGTGCAGTTCACCGGCCGTCTTGAGCGCGATGCGATGGCCATGCTCTACCGCACGGCTGACCTCATGCTCAACCCAAGCCTGGCCGACAACATGCCCAACTCCGTGCTGGAAGCCTGGGCCAGCGGTGTGCCCGTGGTCAGCACCAATGTAGGCGGCATTCCCCACTTGGCGCAGCACGGGGTGACCGCGACCCTGGTGCCACCTGCGGACCCGGCTGCCATGGCAGAGGCAGCCGTGGCCCTGCTGTCGGACGAGGCGCTCTGGCAGCAACGCGCACAGGCTGGACTGCAAGAGGCAGAACGCTACACTTGGTTTTTCGTCCAGCCCGTGCTCGCTAAGGTTTACAGGCAAGCCATCGCGCCAACGCGCTGACCAAGGGATCTGACATGGCTTTGTACACGTCGTTAGTCTCCAGGTTATTGTTTCCTGTGCATGAGCGCTTCAAGCGCCACAACACGGTGGCTTTGCGGCGCCAGATGGAAGAGGTCCAGTGGTGGCCCGCTGATCGCCTCGCGGCATTCCAGCTGCAGCGGCTGCGTGATCTCCTGCAAGACGCGGCCACCCATGTGCCGTATTACCGTGACCTGTTCGCACGGCTTGGGTTTGATGCCGCCAGTATTGGAAGCACCGCGGACCTTCAGCGCCTGCCGTTTCTCACCAAACCCGTCATCCGCGCCAATACCGACGCGCTCAGGCACGTCCAAGCACAGGGCTTGTCGCGCTTCAACACCGGCGGTTCGTCCGGTGAACCCCTGGTCTTTTTTATCGGAAAAAAACGCGTCAGCCATGACGTGGCCGCCAAGTGGCGCGCCACCCGCTGGTGGGGGGTGGACATTGGCGACCCCGAAATCGTGGTCTGGGGCTCACCGATCGAACTGGCCAAGCAGGATCACTTCAAGCACTGGCGCGACAAACTGCTGCGCACCCAGTTGTTGCCGGCGTTCGAGATGTCCGAGACCAAACTCGACCAGTTCATTGCCACAATTCGCCGCGTTAAGCCCCGCATGTTGTTTGGCTACCCTTCGGCCCTGACCCATATTGCCCGGCATGCCGAAAAACGGGGGGTGCGCATGACAGACCTGGGCATCAAGGTGGCCTTTGTGACCTCCGAGCGCCTGTACGACGAGCAGCGCAACACGATCAGCCAGGTGTTTGGCTGCAGGGTAGCGAATGGTTATGGTGGGCGCGACGCAGGTTTTATTGCGCACGAATGTCCCGCAGGCAGCATGCACTTGACGGCCGACGACGCCGTGGTGGAGATCGTCAACGACGCCGGGCAAGTGCAGCCCCCCGGAGTGGCCGGAGAAATCGTCGTCACCCACCTGTCCACCAACGACTTTCCCTTCATCCGTTACCGCACGGGTGACATCGGCATACTGGGCGCCACGCCCTGCAGTTGTGGCCGTGGTTTGCCGTTGCTGCAAGACATTCAGGGCCGCAGCACCGATTTTGTGACGGCCGCAGACGGCACTGTCATGCATGGGCTGTCGCTCATCTACATCCTGCGCGACCTGCCTGGTGTGAAGGCATTCAAAGTCGTTCAGGAGTCACGGGAACTTACCCGGGTGTTGCTGGTGAGAGAGCAAGGTTTTGCGCCCGATGGCGCAGCGAAAATCATTAGCGGGTTCAGGCAGCGCCTGGGCGCTGACGTGTCAGTGAATGTCGAGTTCGTAGACAAGATTCCTGCCGAGAAATCCGGCAAATTCAGGTACATCATCAGCCATGCGTGACGTCCTCGTCATCTCCATTGTTTTATGGGGCGCCCTGGCTGCGCTGCGTCGGCCCTGGATCGGCATCATGTTATGGACCTGGCTCAGCATCATGAACCCGCACCGTTACACATGGGGCTTGGCCTATGACGCGCCCTTGGCCGCGATCACCGTGGCCGCCACCCTGCTGGGCGTACTCATGTCAAAGGAGCGTGAATCGCCCTTCAAGGCGAGCCCCGTCACCTGGCTGGTGTTGCTCATGCTCTGGATGACGCTGTCCTGGCGGGCAGGCATTGACCCAGTGGAGGACTACGCGCAATGGAAGAAGGTCATGAAAATTGACGTCATGATTTTGCTGGCCCTGGCGGTGCTCAATAGCAAGCAACACATATTCGCATTGATGTGGGTTTGCGCCGGCTCGCTGGCCCTGTTGGGCATCAAGGGCGGGATTTTTACGCTCGCCTCGGGCGGTGACTTCCACGTGTGGGGCCCACCCGGCTCATTCATTGAGGATAACAACGAATTTGCGGCTGCCCTGGTGATGACCATCCCCTTGCTCAGGTTCCTGCAGCTTCAACTCGGCAAATCATGGGTGCGTCATGGCATGACGGCCGCGATGGTCCTGTGTGTCGCATCGGCTCTGGGGTCCCAATCCCGCGGGGCCTTATTGGCAATGGGGGTGATGGGACTTTATTTTTGGTGGCACAGTAAAAACAAACTGGGCATCAGTGTGGCCATTTTGCTGCTCGTCATTCCACTTGTTGTGTTCATGCCCGAGTCGTGGGGCGCACGCATGGCCACCATTGGTTCCTACGAACAGGACGCGTCCGCCATGGGTCGCATCAGCGCATGGTGGAGTGCCTGGAACAGCGCCTTCCATTACCCGTTTGGCGCAGGCTTCAACTCGGCGCGCCAGGAGCTGTTTGACTTGTACTCGCCGTACCACGACTTGGCACGCGCGGCTCACAGCATTTATTTCCAGGTACTGGGCAACCATGGTTTCGGTGGGCTGTTTTTATTCCTGGGCCTATTCATAGCGACCTGGCGTTCGGCCGGCTGGCTGAGGCGGCAGAAATTTTCTGTGCCAGAGGCCTTGTGGTGCAACCAGCTTGGCGCCATGAGCCAGGTGGCGCTAGTCGCCTATGCGGTGGGTGGCGCGTTTTTGAGCCTTGCCTATTTTGACCTGCCTTACGACATCATGGTCATGGTGGTCCTGACGCGGGTTTGGGTTGAAAAAAAGGGCTGGCAAACCGAGCCTGTCTATGCGCCGGGCTGGAAGACCGTTCCTGGCCTGGCCACTTCAGCGAAATCGGATTGAATCATGCTGAAGCAACTCCTGGGGTGGGCATCTCCCGCAGGCACAAAAGCCCGCCTGTCTGTGCTGATCTTTCATCGTGTGTTGCCTGAACCTGATGTGTTGTTTCCAGACGAGATGCATGCGCGCCGGTTTGCCGAGGTGTGTAGCTGGATCCGCTTGTGGTTTAACGTGCTGCCGCTGGATCAGGCTGTCATGCATCTGAAGGCGGGGACGCTGCCGGCGCGGGCCGCCTGCATCACTTTTGACGACGGTTATGCGGACAACTTCCAGGTGGCCCTGCCCATATTGCAGCAGCATGGGCTTGCGGCTACGTTTTTTATCGCCACTGGTTTTCTCGACGGTGGCCGCATGTGGAACGACACCCTGATTGAGACGGTAAGAGGCAGCACCGCTGCGTGGCTCGATTGTTCCTCGCTTGGGCTGGGGCAGTATCCGGTAGCGACTCTGGCCGAGAAGCAGGCAACTATTGCGCTGCTGATTGATAAGATCAAATACCGCGCGCAGGCCCAGCGTGTCAATCTGACGGAACAGATCGCTGGCCTGGCCCGGGTGGCGCTGCCGCCGGACCTGATGATGAACTCGCCACAGCTCAAGGCCATGCGCCAGGCCGGTATGCAGATCGGCGCGCACACGGTGTCTCACCCCATCCTGGCCTCGCTCACCGACGCCCAAGCTCGCCAGGAAATCAGTGACAGCAAGTGCTTTCTCGAACAGCTGCTCGGCGAGCGCGTAGGGCTGTTTGCCTACCCCAACGGCAAGCCGGGTGAAGACTACTCACCCCAAACGGTGGCGGTGGTGCGCAGTCTCGACTTTGATGCCGCGCTCAGCACCGCGTGGGGTGCCTCGCGTCAAAATGATGAGCCGTTGGAACTGCGGCGTTTTACCCCCTGGGACAAGACCCGCCTTCGTTTCGGCGCCCGCATGCTGGCCAACCTTAGCAGCGCATGATCAGGCGCCTGGGTTTTTTTTTGGGATGAGGCATTAAATTGGCCTCTAGCCCTTGCTGTATGGGCGTGAGTAGCTATATAAATAGTAGTGAGTGGAGGCCGCCGGACATCGTGCTCGCCGCAGGCTGCCGGCCTTTTGCCTAAGGCTCACGCAGGGCATTCGCCGCCGCGGCCGTAACCAGCTTCACACCCAGGGGGTTGAAGTGGCCGTCGTAAGGGCCAACGTCCAGGCTCAGGTTCGAGTGGGCGAAATGGGCCTTGAAGAGCGGCTCGGTGTCGACGACGACGGCACCCGCAGCGCGCGCCAGCGTCATGAAGCGCGTGCGTGATGGGTCGGGCATCGACAGACCTTGTGACAGCGCGCTCCGGTTGCTGTCAATCACAATCACCAGGCGTCCCGTCGCGTAGGGTTTGATGCGTTGGAAGAAAGTGGCAGTAACTGCGTCCACAAAAGGCGCGGGGGCAGGGGGCGCCGTGAGCCCGCCTTCGACCGGGGCGGGTGATACGGCGGCGATCGCTTGCCGCGGACCAGTCACCTGGCTCCAGAGCCGCTGGGGGCTGAATTTGAGCTGGCTGAACAGGTACTGGGCCAGCGCCGAGTGCCTGCCAATCTGCTTCAAAGACCCCGGCTGGGGCTGTTTTTCAAGGCGTGGCGCGAAGCTGGCCCCGTCCAGGCAGGGCCCATTGATATTGCCGGAGCCGCACAAGGACTGCTTGACATCGCCACGCTCCATCAGCACCACGAAATCGCGCACGCCAAAATGCGTATGCGCAAAGCGGATGCGTTCGGCATAGTCGAGCAAGGCGGTCCCGGGGTTGCCCATGGCAAACACGGGGCGTGTGTCCAGCGCACGTCCCAGCTGGGCGCCGGGTCGATCCGGGGCGGCGAGCATGGAGGCCTCGACAAAACTGTCACCGATCAAGGCCACCGCCTTGTCGTCCCACGCAAAATCATGGCCGGCCACGTAACCCAGGTTGTTGGATTCAAGCCGCTGCGCGTTGCGCAAATCCCACCCGGTTGACGTGGTCCAGCGATGGTGGGGCGGGTAGCTCAGAATCAGCGGGTCGATGTAATAACCGGTCTCTGTCGACGTGGAGACCGGCAGCAGCCGGAAAAAAATTTCCAGCAACAGCAGGAAGCCAACCACACCCGCCATCCACAGGAAAAACTTTTTTGACATGTCAGAAGTTGAAGTAGATAAAGGCGCTGACCGAATCACGGGTGATGTTCATCAGCAGCAAAAACGCCACCGCGGCGCTGCTTGCGCCCGCGATCAGGAGGGCGTACGGGGTCGCTCCCTCGTGGGAGCGGCAGCGGCGCAGCAGGTATTCGCCGATGGCGTTGCTATTGGGCACCAGGCAGGCCATGGCCGTCAGCACGACGCACCAAAGACCGCCCATGGACAAACTCAGGCCGGCATTCCACAAGAGCGCGTGCACCTGCCCGGTGTCTGAAGGTTGGATCATGCGCAGCAGTATCCTGCCCGCGCCCTGCAGGGTCTCTGCGCGAAACACGACCCAGGCCAGGATGACCGCCAGCATGGTCAGCAGCCATGACGAGGCGCCAAACAGGCGGCTGCGATCGAGCCGCGCGCACAGCCCCGGGCCGCACAGCGCCCTGAAGGCGTGATTGACCCCCAGATAGAGGCCGTGCAGCGTGCCCCAAACCACAAAAGACCAGCCGGCGCCGTGCCACAAGCCGCCCAACACCATCGTGACCATCAGGTTCACATAGCGCCTTGCACGACCCTTGCGTTTGCCGCCCAGCCCGATGTAGAGATAGTCGCGCAAAAACTGGGACAGCGACATATGCCAGCGGCGCCAGAAGTCACTGATATTCGTCGCCCGATAGGGTGAATTGAAGTTGAAGGGCAGGCGCACATTCAACATCCACGACAGCCCGATGGCCATGTCCGAGTACCCTGAAAAATCGAAGTACAACTGCAAGGTGTAGGCCATGGCGCCCAGCCAGGCGCCCGCGAAATCCGGCGAGACGCCCTGGTCGGCCGCCTTGAAGATGGCATCGGCGTAGGGGCTGATGCCATCTGCCAGCACCACCTTCTTGAACATCCCCAGGGCAAAGATGGCCAGTCCCGCACTGAAGTTGCCGCTGTTGAAGCGATAGGTGGCCGCGTCTCTGAACTGCGGCATCATCTGTGCATGGTGCAGCACCGGGCCGGCGATCAGGTGCGGGAAGTACGAGACAAAGAGGCCGTAGTGCACAAAGCGGTATTCCCGTATGCCCTTGCGCCAGGCGTCGGCCAGAAACGCAATTTGCGTGAAGCTGAAAAAGGAGATACCTATGGGCAGAATCACGCGGCCTATGTTCCAGCTTGACCCCGTTGCCGCGTTGAAGTTATCCAGAAAAAAGTTCGCGTACTTGAAGTAGCCCAGCAGCGCGAGGTTGGCGGCGACACCAAACACCATCCACCCTTTGGCCTGCCTGCGCTTGCGCTCATCGTCAGCATTGGCCAGCGATGAAATTTTTTTGCCAACCAGAAAATTGCCGCTAATCGAGGCCAGCAAGAGCAGGGTGAACTCCGGCATCCAGTAGCCATAGAAAAACACCGACGCCACAAATAACCAGAGCGCCGCCGCCGGATGACTGACGCGCCCAAGGCCAAAAAAACCGATCAGGACGATCGGCAAAAAAAAGCAGATGAAGGCAGCGCTTGTGAACAGCACGGTGCGTCGGTTTTTTAAGACTCAAGCATGAAACAGGCCTCCAGCCCTTTATCCATAGGTGCAGAAAGCTACTTATTCGATAGCATATCCAGGCTTCAAGCGGGCACGCTGAACCCCGGCGCCTTGGCCGCCAGCCACTGCTCCAGCATCATCAGAATCCACACCATCTCGCCAAAGTAGGCAGGGTGCTCTGGCAGTCGCTGCGTCAGCAGGGTTTGCACAAAATCAGCGCGTACCACGCCGCGCTGAGCCAGGCTGTGCAGCGAGTCGGCGGCCAGGGCCTTCAAGGTCGGATGCGTGTTGGCCCACACGCCAAAAGGCAGGCCAAAGCCCTGTTTCTTTTTGGCGATGGTCTGGTCGGGCAGGAAGCCGCGCAGCGCTTCCTTGAAGAACCAGCGCAGTTTCAGACCCTTGAGCTTGTAGTCGGTGGGCAGCTTGAGCGAAAAGTCCAGCAGCCGCTGGTCCAGCATCGGAAAGCCCACGGCCAGCCCCGCGCAGCCGGTGGCGCCCAGCACTTTGGGCAAATCGCTCTCGGCCAGGGTAAAGCGCCAGTCGTAGGCCAACTCCCGGTTCAGGGCGCTGGCCTGCTGCGGCGCCTGCCAGACACTGCGCTGTAAGGCCAGCGGCGCGGTCGTGTCAATTTGCGCCATCAGCTGCGGCGTGAGCACTTCGCTGGCGCCCAGACGGATGATCAGGTTGTACATCTGCATGCGGTCGGGCATGGGCACGCGGGCCTGCTCGACATAGCTGCCCGCCTTGCGCGTCAGCGCCAGTGCCTGCGCTGCGCGCCCGCCCAGCAGCGGCTCCATCAGCCCTTTTTGTAGCAGGCCCGGCACATGCCCATACCAGCCAAACACCCGCTGCTTGGCGTAGCGGCTGTTGCCGCCAAACAGCTCATCGCCGCCGTCGCCAGCCAGTATCTTGCTGACGCCATCTTCGCGCGCCATTCTGGCGCAGTAGTAAGAGGGCAGGGCCGACGAGTTGCCAAAAGGCTGATCGAAATGCGCGGCCACGGCCGGTACGCTGCGCACCAGGTCCTCGGGCGTGACGTAGTACTCGTGATGCTCTGTCTTGAAGTGTCTGGCCGCCAGGCGCGCGTATTCAATTTCGTCGTAGCCCTGCGCGTGAAAGCCAATCGAGTACGAGGCCGCCGCCTTGCCGCTGGCCAGGCCGATCATGCCGGCCACGGTCGAGCTGTCGGTGCCGCCGCTCAGGAAACAGGCCGGCTTGCTGCCGTCGAGCTGGGTCGCCACGGCTTGCTGCAGCAGTTGCCGGAACTCATCTTTCAAGGCGGAAAACGAGGGCTGACGCTGTTCCTCGAAGCGGGGCTGCCAGTACGGCGTCACCGTCAGCTTGCCGTTTGCCATCGCTGCACTGTGCCCGGGCGGCAGGCGGTAAATGCCCTTGTAGATGGTGCGCGGCGACGGGATGGCGTGAAAGTACAGGTAGTCAAAAATTGCCTGCGGGTCGATGCCGGTGTTGGCATCGGCCAGTTCATCGGCACGCGCCGCAAAACGCAGCTGACCGCCGTCCACGCGGTAGCACAGGGAGTGGATGCCGAACCGGTCCACCTCCAGGGCGTCAGGGGCATCGGTCAAACGCAAGCCCATGCCAGGGGCCAGATCGGTCAAGGGCATCAGGTCGCCAACATCATCGCTCATGAGTCTTTGTCCTAGTCCGGCAGAGAAGCTGCCTTGCGCGGCACGGGCACTGTCATTGCTGTCAGTGGATTATGCGTGGAAACGCTCGCTCGTCCACCCCACCACATTTCCCGCATAAATGCCGAAATTTACATAAATAGTGGCTCCAACCCCTGCCATACGGTCTATGTCAGCTATTGTTTTTGTAGTGTGTAAGGTGCCAGCGGCTCACGCGGCAGCGTCCAGGCCACCAGTACCAGCAGGTAAAAAAGCCAGGCCACGCGGGGCACATCAACCAGGCTGTCAAATAGTCCGACCACGGCAAAGCCGCCCAGGCTGGTGCGCCACAAGGCGCCCGCAAGCAGCAGACCCCAGAGCGCGGCGCCCAGCAGGCCCTGATCAAACAGCACGTTCATGAAGAGGCTCTTGATATGCCAGTGCATGTGGTGGCGGTCGCTGCTGAAAAACCAGTGCGCCAGGCCCGCCGAAAAATCGCCATTGGCAAGCAGCTGGCGCCCGTCGGCACCGGTCAATGCCACATCGGCCAGGTTGGCCATGCCGCCCTGTGAGGCCATCGCCATGGAAAACTCCAACAAGCGGGGGGCATACCAGTCGCCGCGGCTGACCGCGCCATCAATCAGGTGCAGTTTGTAAAGTTTTCGGTTTCTCATTGATTCCATTATGATTTCCACGAAGCATTTGAAAAACCGTTGAGAGGCACGGTGTGTATCGTTGCCGGTTGTGTTGAATAACTGGCGATTTCATGTTCAGATGGGCGCAATCAAACTGCAGCAATACTTCATGGGCGGAATGGCTTGTGGAAAAAATAGTGATATCTGAAACTGTTGATGAAAATCGCTGGAATCAGCGAATTTTGTCAATGCAGGGCCCAATGCAACTGACAACCGAATGGGCCTCATTCGTCTGCGCCACGAACAAGTTGCACCCCCTGTTTTTGGAGGATGGTCTGGGCGATGACTCACTCGCCGCCATCGTTTATCTTTCAGTTTCAAGCAAATGGCCCTTGTCTCGCTGGCCTTCGGCATCAACCGATTGCATTCCGTTGGCGCGTGACCGTGAAGACGTGCTTGCCGACCTTGAACTGGTTTTGCGCAGACGAGGGGTCAAGGAGTTTCAGCTCAACTCATTTGCCTATGACGGTGAGTGGCCAATCCACCTGGCACCCCTGGGATATGTGGAGTCAGGACGCTACGAATTCGCGCTGTCTCTCGATCAAGGCATCGATACGGCCTGGCGCGGCACTCGCCCGACCTTGCGCAATGACATCCGGCGTTTCGAACGATCGGGGGTTGTGTGCCATGCCAGATCAGATCACGGCGTTGTATCTGCACTGTATGGCATCGACAAGGACACAGCGTTAAGACATCGCGCCCAGGGCAAGCAGGGGACTTCAACCCCTCAGGTTGCCTACGATACGCTCTGGGAGATACTTGTAAAGAGTGGGCGTGCCTTTGTTTATCTGGCGGAGAAGGATGGCATGCCGATAGCTTCCGTCGTGATAGGGCGGTGCGGTGCCAATGCCTACTATATTTACGGTGGAGCTACCCCTGAAGGTTTGGCGCTTAACGCCCCGAAGGGCTTGCTCTGGTTTGCAATCCAGGCGGAATACGAACATGGTGTTCGTGAGTTCAATCTTGGTGGAATGCCTGCGTCATCAGCGCAGCCAGGCTCGCTTGAGCATGGTCTTTATCAATTCAAGACCTCGTTCGGCGCCACCGAGCGATCGTGCATTAGTGGGCGGAAGGTATTTCGCCCTGTTTTGACGACGATCGAGACCGGATTGCGCGACGTTCATCGGAGTCTCCGTGATCGATCGACGTCGCCGGTTTAGGGGTTTTCGGTGAATATTCCGGTGGGCAATCGAGCGGGCGTCGTGCATTGTCCCGACAGGCGGCGGACTTGCCGAAATGATTTCGATACTGGACAAATCAGGCGACCTTTGCCGACACGGCAAAAATCGAGGGCAAGGTGAGATGACGTTCGCGAAAAAAATGTCTGCTGCATGGCGCGTGTTTCTTCAGCGCCTGGGCGCAGTTCTGAGGTCTGTGACTGAGCGCACAGTCGCGACCACGCGTAAGCTGATTACCCTGGACAGGTTGGACGTTTTTGTTTGCACCCATGAAATGATTCACTCGCCGGAAGATCGACCTGATCTCGAATTTCGACCTTTGACTAGCGATGATTTTGCAAAAATGCACCATCGAACCGATCGGTTTGGTGAACAGGCCAGGCTCTACTACGAGCAACGTGGAATCAACTCAGCTTTCGGCGTATTTGTTGATGGTGAATTGGGTCACATTAGCTGGGCCTACACGGCCAAAGAATATGAGCGCGAGCCGTATGAGCGATTCCGGCTTGGCATGGGTGACGCGGAAATCGTCAACTGCTTTACGGCGGACGCGTATCGGGGAAAGGGGCTTTATCCGCATGCTGTTCGAATAATCGTAGCGCTGCTACTGTCACGTGGATTTGAGCGTGTTTTTATGAACATCGAGCCGAGTAATGACGCCTCACGCCATGGAATCCTGAAAGCCGGCCTGAAGAGCTATGGTCGGGTATTGCATTTGCGCAGTCCAGCCATGACAAGATGGCGGGGTTGCTATCGGCAGCAAGTGTATTGATCGAATTTTTTCGGGGCCTTTCCAACATAAGGTGCCACTTGCTCACGTTGCCGTCATTGCTTAAGAAGCGGGAGCCCGGGCTCGCCAAATCCGGAATCTTTTGCCTGACGCCACGGGCTCAAACATTTCCAGAGAATCAACCAACGATGCGCAGTCAGGGTTGCAATAAATGATCCATGCTGGACGAGGGTGTACTCGAAGGGATGAGGCGATATGTTCTAAAACATTTTGCATGAGCGCTCCCCGAAATGGATTGTAGAAAAAGAAAACGCTAGGCTCCAAAAGGGGTTCGTAGTGGCCTGCGTTGACATGGGAGACTTCAAATGCCTTGGATTTTTGATCCGGTGATGTAAAGAGGTCAAGATTGCGTCTGCATGTCTGACAGAGTTCGGCGGAGAACTCAACTCCGACAATTCTCTTGAATGGATATCGGCTTGCGAGCAGAAGTGCCTTTCCTTTGCCGGAACCAAAATCGACGAAAAAAAATTCCGAATGATCTATTTGCAAGTGGCGAAAAGCTTTCTCAAACAAACCCTCGTGGATGGATTGGAAACGATTGCTCTCGGATGTCTCGGAGGCGTCAACATTCAGGTCGGCGACTTCGACCATTGTGTGGGTTTCGACACCGTGCTGCATGTCAAATCGCTTGTTTGAAATGTCCGCCATGTGATACCACCTGCGGATTTCAAACTCCCTGTATTTGCCCTGCAGGTGATTGAGAAAAGCTTGAAGTGCAGGCATCAGGCCTTTGCGCTGAATGGCTGAAATGAGTCGCTGAATGGAGTTCATGTCTTTGAAATACCCGTCGCATTCCAATTCGAGCTTTGGTGGTGAAGTGTTAGCTGGAGAGGTCAGTCCAGGGCAATCCGCCGTCAACCTGGTGTTTGAAATCCGGCCTAAGTATTGAGCTCCAGCCGACCGCGCGAAGATGACCATCGTGCGTGTCCAAAATAGGGGCGTGCTTTAACATTGACCTGGTCCTGTCAGATGCAAGGTTGAAGTGGGCAGCAAAATAGGCATTAAGGCCTTGTAACTGGCCACACTCGTAACTCAATTGTGGCGCGGCCATTTGCGCGCCCCATTTCAGTTTGTAGTTCAGTGGACCATCATTCACGAATGGGCTGCAACTTCCTAAATTCAAGGTCGTAAATCCTTGGTTCTGTCCGCGCTGAATCATTTCGTACAGAAGAGCGGAAACTAGGCGGTCTTTCATCATTTGCTCACTTCCATCGCGCCAGCCGATATTTGTCCAATTAAGCCTGTTGTTGGCTTGCGGCACAATCAGGTTGGCCCCCACCCATTCGGAGCCTTGGTAGGCTGCAAGCAGGTAGCCTTGATGGAAGACTGTTCGCAGCGCTTCCAGCGTTGAAATATTGGCGCGCTCTTCGTGTCGTATCCTTGTCGTTGGTACCAGCATCTCATGATAGAACTCATTGAATGCCGCATCATCGTGCAACACCTCGAAGCGATAATTTTTTTTCCGGATAATTCTCAAATCATCTTTTGCGGCATGTCTGCGGATTAGTTGATCAAGGGGAGTGCGCAGATCGATCACGCATTCGACATACTTTGGAACGACGAGCCATCCTCGTGTTTTAAAGAGCAGTAGGCTTAAGGGGGTAGTTGGGCAGACCAGCACATCGCAGTCGGAGAGAAGTCCTTGTCGTCGCGCAATATTGAGCAGTGAAAATTGGCCAATCGACTCCGGCGCCATGCTGTCGAAAAAGAAATTCGCTATCCAGGACTTGTATTGGGGTAACTGTCCAAAGTAGATAAGCGAACCTTCGCTTTTGGCTTCTAGCAATCGGCCACGTACTAGATGGGCCGGCAAGTGCCAGTTCGCATAGATGTCGGATAGCCCCCCCATCGCAACGTCAGCAAATAGACGAAGGCGAGGGGGCAGCGAACGAAGGCCAAGCCGTGCGGTACGCTTGAGCATGCCTTTTAAAGCGAACATCTCGGACCCATTGAGTTGCACGACACAAACGACTCCTGTGACGACGGATAGCGATGTTTGGTCCAAAAATCCAACCGGCCGTGCGGCGCGACTAGAGACTTTAAGTTGATGGACTTCGGGTAATCAAATTTCTTATCTCCAACACAACTTCGCGATTAAACATAAAAGTGAATCCCGTGTAAGCGACTGCACCCACGGCCGTCAACGTCAAGAGATTAGCAATCGCCGATGGCCAGCCAATTGCATGGCGAGCCAGGATGACCAATACATACATAAGACAAGAGGCCAGCGCTGGCCTGGCAAGCGTGGTGGCGATTTCCTTCACAGTGAGGCCCAGGTGCTTGCAGGATCTCAGCAGATTGAACAAGAATGCTCCTGGGAAGGCCACAAGCCATGCCAGACTCAACCCAATCAGCCCATACTGGGCGCCCACCAGAAACGCGCTACACATGGTGGCTGCTGTTATAGCGGTGATCCGGAAGCTGACATCGGCGCGCCCTACGGCATACAAGCCGGCATGCATGAGTGGTGACAGCACGCGCATAGGCATGATCAAGCAGAGCAACGTCAGCGGAAGAGCCGCTTCTACCCATTTCTCCCCAAGCAGTGTTCGTACGAGTTCCGGTGCAACACTGGACATCCCCCACATCACTGGAAACGATACGAGGCTCAGGCTTCTCATGCCTTTCAGTAGATAAGGTCCCACTGTGCCGCCGTCTCGTTTTACTTTTGATAGGGATGGGAAAACCAATTGATTCAGGATCGACGATACCCGCGAGGCTGGCAACGAGGCCAGATCCATGGAAACGGAATAAACTCCCAGATTGTGTTTTCCAAGAAATTTTCCGACAATGAAAGCGTCGGCTTGTGAATACAAAAACCAGACTAGCTGGGTCGCTGCGACATTGCGGCCGAAATCGAACATGCTGCCACAACCGGCGAAGTGAAAGATAGGCCGCCCGAGAAATGGGCTGGCTATATTGAGGCCTACTGCCCGGACTATGGTTCCGAAGACTATGCCCCACGCCAAAGCGAACACGCCATATCCCATATTGGCCAGCAAAAGCGTCACTAACGCCCCCCCGGTGGTTGATACAAGGTCGGTGATGGCCCGGCCGCGATATTTCATGTTCCGCTCCAGCATTGCGGAAGGCACCACGACAAACATGGCAGGAATGAATTGAAGCGCAATGACTTGCACGACTGGCTGCAGGCGCGGTTCAGCAAAGAATAAAGCGACCAAGGGTGCGACGACAGTCGCCATCACCAGGCAAGCAGCGCCATTCGACAATACGACCAGGCCAAAAATCTGCCGTAAGCGTTGCGGCGGCAAGTCCTTGGTTTGCACCAGAGTTGAGCCAAGACCCATCTCCGAAAGCAAGCTGAACAGCGCGCTGAATATTGCCGCCAGCGCCATCAATCCATAATCCTCCGGCTTTAGCAGGCGAATAACATAGATTGTTATCGCCCAAGTGAGCAGTTGCGAGGTCAGGCGCCCCAGCACAGTCCACTTGAGCCCCGCCAGAACTTGACTACGAAGAGTCAACGGATACGCTCCTGGGAAATCGGTTTTCGAACGTGGCCAAGCAGAACCGGCATGGCAAAATTTTGGTCTTTGATGATTTCTACCGAGACGTTATCGAAGTGTCGATTGAGAAATGATTCAAATGTCTTTCGGTTGTACTTGATGACGTGTTCCGGCTCGTCGATAGGGCCAAGGCAGTCGTTCGGCACGAAGAGAAACGCTTGCCCGCCCGGCTTCATGATTCTTGAAATTTCGGAGGCGAAAGTATTTCTCCGGATGATGTGTTCGAGTACCTGAGAGGCGATCACAGTGTCGAAACTTTGATCCGGCACCGGAATGCGAGGCAACACCCCATGAAACATGGTGAAACCTTCCTCACGTAGTCGATTGACTGCGTAGTGGGAAATCTCCAGACCGGAAAGATTGTCGAAGCCCCGCGCGCGAAGATCTCTAAGAATGCTGCCGTTCCCGCAGGCGATGTCGATAAGCGCTGAAGCCGGATCGCTTCGCTCCGAGATGATCCTGGCCTTGGTGGGCCAGCGGCGGACATCGTGCCCCCACCACTCCGCCAGGCTTTTATCCCAATAATCGATGCCCATGCGTTTTCGAAACAGATTCACGGTGAGGTGATAAACCAGTGGAAAACGGTCCGAAATAGTTGCTCTGACGCGCCACGGAATAATGTTCATGCTCGGCCTTGGGAAATATGGACAGAGTTGACGTGAAGATTATCTGCTGCAAGCTTCGCTATGGGCTACCGGAGCTACTCGGTGACCATCATTTCCATAAGTTGGGAGTCAATGCAGAACTTTGTTGCCCAGTTCAGATACTCAAATTTTCCGTAATCGCCATCGACAGGGAAGGCGCCGCGAACCCCACCGACTGCGTCGGGGTTGTCGGTCAAGTGCACCGTTCGTCTGACATAACGATTGGCTCGCCTTGCCGCCTCAAGATACTCTTTCTTGCCGGTGATTGAATGTAGCAAGAACCAGCAAGCAGCAATTTGAACGTTGCCGGTCAGGCAGACCCATTCAACCGTGGCTTTCCAGTTCTTGTCCAGTTGGCCGCCAATGCGACCATCCCGCTCGATAACCTCGAGCAGGGCATCGGCTGTTCGCCGGGCTGCAGCGAGGAACTCCATTTCGCCTGAGAAGCGATAGGCTTCGATGACGCCGCGTAGCACGTAGCCAATGGTATGGGTGAGGGGGGCATTGGGCGACGAAAGGCAGTTGCTGGCAAACCAGCCGTTGTCAGCCTGTTTGGTAAGAGCCCAGTGCACCTGCTTGAGCCCGGCTTCGCCAAACTCCTGAGTGGGCTCCAGCCGGGCAGCCTCGAACAGACCCCAGGAAACATGGGTTTCATAGGCTTTATCACCCGGCGCAGCAAAAGGCGTGGCGTGTTTGCGCCAGCAACCATCCGCATCCTGCGTGTCGCGTAACCATGCAGCAGCCAGGTTCATGGGCGCACGGTAGACATCACCGAACCGCCGGACGCCTGCCGCCAAGCCGATCAGGATTTGTCCGGTGTTGAATGTGACCGGCACATGGGGGCTGGCATCCACTTTTCCGCCCTGGAATCCCCCTTCGGGGAACTGAATCGAGACCAGCCAGTCAAGCATGCGCCTAGCTCGATTCGCTAAAGCCAGATCGTTCGTCCGGTCGGCATAGTCAATCAGCGTGGGCACGATATAGCCAGACGTTTCTGGATATGAACTGGACCACCCTTTTAGCAGGCTGTAGTCCCGTGCCGAACCCCCATCCCGGGAAATTGACATGTCTTGGGACCGCTTCAGCCACTCGATGCCCGCTGCCGCTACGACAGCGGGCCCTGCATCGTGTTCGGGCAGGTCAACACGATCTACTTGCAGTTGAAGTTTTGCTTCTTCTGGAAGCTGCCGTTCGTCGATGTAGCGCGTTACGAGCCGTGATGCAATGTTCTTGAGTCCCATGTTGATTCTCAAATCGGGGTGTGAACTGGTTTTAAAAATCTGGCACTATTTCTCGTTGCTTGAGTTGTTCGGGTCCAACGTGCGCTCACCGTTTGGATTGGGTGCTTCCACGCCCTGGGTCACTACCTCTGGCTGTGGCTTTATAGGTTTCTCATCGGGCTCTTTCCATTTGCCGCTACTCTCCAATTTCTCTCGCAACTCCGGCTTGGTAACACCGAGGCCGTAGGCAATGTGGGCTTGGACCAGTGCCTGATCGTAATCTTTGATGTCCAAATAGATCAGGCCGATGTTGTAGTGGGTAAAGCCGTTGTTATCTGCTGCCTTGGCTGTGGCTTCCAGTTGTTTTATCGCCTCTGGTTTGCGCCCATTTTTGGCAAGGAAGGTTGCATATATGAGTCTTGCTATGTCATCGTCTGGACGAAAGTACAGCGCTCGCTCAAACCAGCATTCAACCGAAAAGCGGGCCCCTGGTGGCTGAGGGGTTTTGAGCTTCTCGCCGAGTCGCATCATCGCGATGAGTGCCCGATGGTGATTTGGAAATGCTCTCAATGTGTAGTCCAGGTCACTACCAATGGTCCCCGTGCTCCCCTTGATCCGGTTTTCAACCTCGGGCGTGAAGTGATACTGTTCCACCGTCGTCAAATTGACATTTCTTTCGGTGCGGTAATCAAAGGGGCCAAACCCGCCAGCAATGTGGCCCAGTACGCAGTTCCCGATGCTTGGCTGGGCTGTTGCGGTGCCATTTATCGACAGGATGGTCGCGAAGCCAAGCAGAAGAAATGAAAGACGACTAATTCGCGAAATGGCGTTGCCACTAGCCGGCGCATGCTTCCAATCTTCATGGTTCATCGCTATTCTCCATGTCTACGACTGAAATTGTGTACTTTCCCCACAATTCCTGATTGCATCCACGTCTCACACATCAGGCCAGCATGGGGTTGGTACACTCCGGAGCATAGGTGGTTTTCACCCGGAGGGCATGACGCAAATGATCAAACCCGTTCCCGGTTACATGATTGACCCGGCTGGAAGGCCCCTGATTGGCCTTGACGACGCCAGTTTATATGGCTTTGCTCATTTCATCCGGTCAACCGAGCAACTTATTCTTGACCTGTTCGGTCGCGGCTTGTTGTCGGGCACCACGCACACCTGCCTTGGCCAGGAGCTGTGTCAGATGTCAGTGGTGCGGGCACTCTCCGATGCGGATGACGTGGTGCTCTCCAACCACCGTAACCACGGTCATTTTTTAACCTATTCCGGTCACGCAGTGGGTCTGGTCGCAGAGATCATGGGGCGGCAGGACGGCGTTTGTGGTGGTTACGGGGGCAGCCAACATATTGCGTACCGCAATTTCCACAGCAATGGTGTCCAGGCCGGCATGACGGCTATAGCCAGCGGCTTGGCGCTCGATATCAAGCGCCGGGCAAGCAGGGGGGTGGTTGCCGTCATGATCGGCGACGGCACGCTGGGCGAAGGCTTGCTCTACGAAAGTATGAATCTGGCGTCGGTTTGGGGCGTGCGAGTGCTGTTTGTCGTTGAGAACAATGGAATTGCCCAAACCACGTATACCCGGGATGTGCTTGCCGGGAGCATTGCCGGACGTGGTGCTGCATTTGGTTTGCGTACCTGGGAGCTGGATGATGTTGCCCCGGATTTCATGACATCGGTGGATTCGGTCGTTGTCGACATGCGCGAAGGCAAAGGCCCGGGGATGTTGGTCATAAAAACCAGGCGTCTGGGGCCACACAGCAAAGGCGATGACTTGCGCGATGCGGCGGAACGTGCCGCCATCAACGACCGAGACCCACTCATGGCGCTTGGCAATCGGCTGAATCTTCAGGAGCGGGCCGGCATAGAGGCGCGAAACCTGGCATTCCTCAGAGAGGTGGAGGCAACCGCGCTGGCTTCACCAGAGTCCCATTTTGATGTTGTGCCTGTACATGCGATGCGGCTTGCGCGTGATGCCTCGATTCCCGCGCAGCCACCTGTGGCGGGCAATGTCCGTAGCGCGCTCAATGCTGCCCTGCGCAATTTGCTCACCAATTGCGATGATGTTTTGCTGTTGGGCGAAGATTTGCACGAGCCTTATGGCGGCGCGTTCAAGGTGACCGCTGGCTTGTCGACAGAATTCCCTGACAGAGTGATTTCCACCCCCATCAGTGAGGCTGGCATTACCGGTGCCGGCATAGGGTTGGCAATTGCTGGGCATCGACCGATTGTGGAAATCATGTTTGCGGATTTCTTGACACTTTGCATGGACCAGATTTATAACCATGCCGTCAAGTTCCCGGGCATGTTTGCGGATTGCGATGTGCCGCTGGTAATTCGGGCGCCTTGTGGAGGGCGTCGTGGCTATGGCCCGACCCATAGCCAGAGTCCGGAGAATCTTCTGGTGTCCGTACCCGGTCTGACGGTTGTTTTTGGAAGCCATCGTCACAACATTGGCCAGTTGCTGGTTAATGCCGTGACGCGTTGGTCGAATCCGGTTGTTTTTCTGGAGCACAAGCTGCTCTATGCTGAAGCTCAGGATCCCAGTGATTACCAGACGGTGCTACCGAATGAGTCGGATTTAGGCGCCGACCTGTTTCCAACCCTGCGGCGCGGTGATGCTCAGTCGGATGTCACCCTGGTTGGCTTCGGCGGCATGCTGCCTTTTATTGAGCGTGCAGCCGAACGGTTGGGGCGGGAGGAGGAGCTATCGGTGGAGATTGTTTCGCCTTCTCTGCTGGCCCCGATCCCTCGACGGACTTTGGTGGGGTTGTTGTTGGAGCGTCGGCGCATCGTTGTGATCGAGGAGTCGCACCATGAGTTTGGTGTCAGTGCGGAACTGGTGGCCAGCTTGGCGGAGGCTGGTTATCGGGGCAAGATCATTCGGATTGGGATGCCGCCGGTTCCAATCGCTTCGGCGCGTAGTCTGGAGCGGGCTCAGTTTCCCGACGAGCAAGCGATCATAGACGGAGTTCTTGGCTTATTTTGAATGTTTCTAGAAGTGAGATCATCTGCGATGGCTGAAGCGATACACATTCCCAGAATCAATAACAATGACGACGAGGTAAAACTTGTGGGGATTGCGGTGGGGGTTGGTGGCCGGGTGACCAAGGGGCAGATCATTGCGCAGATCGAAACCGACAAAGCCGTGGTCGATGTTGAAGCCATTGCGGATGGCTACGTGCTGGCGGTGTTCGGCGCAGTGGATGATATTGTCAAAGTTGGAAGTGTCTTGATCTGGCTGGGCAATACCAAAGACGATGCAGTTCCCGAACTGGCAAAGCCCAATGACGCACCGACGCCTTTGGGCTCGGCTCCGACCGCCAAGGCGCGGGCGCTTTTAAAAGAATATGGACTGGATGCAGCCGTGGTGCCGGCTAGTGGCGAGCGTTTGAACGTCGATGATATTGAGCGATACATGGCAGCCAATGGGAAACCTTTGCCGCTGGGCGCGAAGGTCACTCAGGTCGGTGATTTGCTGCCGGACTTGGCTGGGGAGTTGAAACTTCTGAAGAGTGAGGATCGCGGAATGTTGTCCACTGTTTTGTGGCATCGTGATGTGGCGGTTCCAGGTTATATCGAGGTCACTTATGACCCGGCTCCCCTGGGACGCCTATGCGTCGGAGTTCGGTCGCAGGCAAGGGCTACTGCTTAGCCCGCTGTTGCCCTTGATGGCATGGCGGCTCGTGGAGCTTGCTCGTGACAACCCGCGCTTGAACTCAACGATTGTCGGAACCAGGCGATACGAGTATAAGGAAGTCAACCTCGGCTCTACGATACAGGTTGGCGACGTGTTATATCTTGCTGTGGTGCGTGACGCTGCTCGCTTGGGCGAGTTTGGATTCGTGAGTGCCATGGTTGACTTGCAGCGTCGGGCGGCGGGTCACAAGCTGAGCCCGCAAGAGACACAAGGGACAACGATCGGATTTTCCAGCATGGCGCGCTGGAAGGTGGCTCGGCATGTTCCGATACTGTCTCCACAGACGGCCTTGATGGTGGCGCACACCGCTGGGTCCGATGGTGTTGCGGTATTGGGTGCAACTTATGATCATCGGGTGATGAACGGATCAGAGGTGGCGAGCATGTTGCGCAAGCTGTCAAATCCCGGTAAATCAAGTTAAATTAACTGACGGACGAGGTTAAAGCCAAATGACACTCGACAAAGATTCAATCATTGCAGCGATCAAGACCAAGGTGGTGGAGATTGCCAGAACACTTGATTGTGATGCCAGTGACCTGCAGCCCGATGAGATCATCCCAGCAACGGGTGTTATCGATTCGGCCGGCCTGCTGGAGCTGCTGGCCTGGTTTGAGTCGACGTATGACCTTCACATTGCCTCCGAAGATTTCACGATCGACAACTTGGGCAGCATGGAAATGATGGCCAACTTCTTGTTGAAACGCAAAAGCATCTTGTAAGCGATGTCTGCATCAACTGGACCGATCGCTGTCGTCGTTGAGCCATTTTTTTTTGATGCGCCGGGGGGGCGCGTGTTTGCGGTGCACCACCGGCCTTCGGATTCGACCAGGATTCGTGGGAATGTCCTTTGTGTCCCACCATTCAATGAGGAGATGAACCGCTGTCGAAGCATGATGACCCTCCAGGCACACGCGCTGGCGGCCCTCGGTTTCGGTACGCTAGTGTTAGACCTGCACGGCACTGGCGATAGCGAGGGTGAATACCGTGATGCACGATGGGAAATTTGGCTGGACGATATTCGAGCGACGCGGCGCTGGCTGGTGATGCAACCTGGCGGTCTGAGCGCGATTTGGGGAATTCGCTTGGGCGCCGTTTTGGCAGCGCAGGTTCACGCCGAGTTGGGTGAGTCAGGCATCGCCCTTGTTTTCTGGCAACCAGTGCTGGATGGTAATGTTCACCTGACCCAGTTTCTGCGGGTTCGCATGGCCGCTCAGCTGGATCGCCCGGATCTTCCCAAGGAAACTACGGCGTCTCTACGCCAGCAACTGGCGATGGGTCAAGCCGTTGAAGTGGCTGGATATGAAATTCATCCCGAACTTGCCAAAGCCATTGATGGCGCTCGCCTGATCGCTAACAAACTGGGCAATGGGTCTCATGTTTTGTGGCTTGAAAATGCGAGCCAGGATCATGCAGAAATTTTACCCGCGAGTAAAAAGGCCTTGCCCGCTTGGGAAGCCGCTGGTGTGGCGATCGATGCCGGTACATACACCGGACCGGCGTTCTGGCAAGTCCATGAGAGGGTTACTGCGCCGGCCATCATTGAGCGGACAAGCGCCTGGTTAAGTCGTAAGGTGTTGGGTCAATGACGGAATCAGCTGTTAGCTTCAAATGCAGAGGTGACTCACTCGTCGGCATACTCCACAGGCCTGACCAGCCGCAACAGCGGGGCGTGCTGTTTGTTGTGGGTGGCGGCCCCCAATACCGCTCTGGCGGGCATCGCCAATTAACGCTTTGGTCGCGGCGTTTATGCTCAGAGGGTTTTCCGGTATTTCGCTTTGACTACCGTGGCATGGGTGACTCCAAAGGTCAATTCGTCGGCTTCGAAGGAATACATGACGATATTGAAGCCGCTATTGACCAGTTTTTTGAGACCGTTCCCGAACTCAAGGAAGTTGTACTTTGGGGGGAGTGCGATGCGTCGTCCGCGATACTTTTTTACGCCCACCGTGATACAAGGGCCAAGGGTATCGTGTTGCTAAACCCCTGGGTGCGAACGCAAGCCGGTGAAGCCAAGACCATTTTACGTTTTTATTATCTGCAACGAATCATGCAGCCAAGTTTCTGGAGGAAAGTTTTCAGCTTCCGTTTCAACCCTTTTGCGTCGGTATTGTCTGTGTTGAAACTGATGCGTCAATCCCGGACGTCGAAGGCCGATTCGGCGCAAATTTCCAACCACGGGATTGGCGAGGTCATCCAGCGCCATGGCTCATTGCCAGAACGCTTGTTATTGGGGTTGACGCGTTTTCAAGGGCCCGTCATGCTGGTGCTGAGCGGTCGAGATCTGATTGCGCGGGAGTTTGATGACTTGATGAATGGCTCAGATGCCTGGCAAGATGAACTCCGCCGTAAGCCGGCAACCCGTCATGATCTCCCGGAAAGCGATCACACATTTTCTTCTGCGGCTCAGCGCGACCAGGTCGTCGGGTGGGGCGTGGATTGGCTGCGTAGCTGGTAGATCATGCCGCGCCCCATTATTGAGCCTGTAACGGATGCCACTCTGCCTGAGTTTGCTCGATTTTTGCATGCCAATCTCCGTGGTGATCGTTCGTCCGAGGAGTGGGTGAATGGTCTGCGAAATGAATGGATGGCCGAGCGACCCAATTACGGATTTGTTGTGCGCGATGCGGGCCAGATTGTCGGCGGCATCGGGGCTTACTACGCCCGCCGCATAGTCAGGGCACAGCCCGAGAAGTTTTGCAACATTACGAGCTGGTGTGTTCTGGATGCCTTTCGCCAGCAAAGCATGCGTCTTGCCATGGCGCTTATTAGCCAGCCTGGCTATCACTTCACGGATTTTTCACCAACTAAAGTCGTTGGAGCTACCTTGAAGTTTCTCAAGTTCAAGGAACTCGACGAGCGCGTAGCTGTGATATTGAATTTGCCGGTTTTGTCAGCCCGGGACGTGCAGGTGCTCCATAGGCCGGAGGACATTCAGTCGGCTCTGAGTGACGATGCCCTTAAGGTCTATCGTGATCATGCCGTGTACCCGTGGCTGCAGCAGGCATTGGTGGGCAAGCCGGGTCGCTGGTGTCACGTGATTTACAAGCGGCGATTTTTCAAGGGGCTGCCAGCGGCAAACGTGCTCTACTTGAGCGATGGCAATCTCTTCTACAGAAGCTTTGGCCGATTTGCGAACCATTTGTTGCTAAGCGGTTTGCTCAGTACTCACGTTGAATGTCGCTTTTTGAGAAATGTACCTAAGCCATCCAAGATTCGCGCAGGTTTTAATCCAAAGTTGTATTTGAGCTCGACCCTGGCCGATACAGATATTGACTATCTGTATTCTGAAACCATGGCACTGGATCTGTAGCCGTTCGAAGCATGATGACAATAGGCCACCAATGCCGCGAAGATTATTGATTATTGCTTTCCATTACCCACCTGTTCAGGGAAGCAGTGGGATCCAGAGGACTTTGAAGTTTTCTGCCTATCTACGGGATCACGGTTGGGAGCCGATGATTCTGACGGTGTTGCCACGGGCCTATGAGCAAGTGAGTGACGATCAGATGGGGGAGATTCCAGACGGTATGCTGGTGGAGAGGGCCTTTGCATTGAATACAGCGCAGCACCTTTCCTTTTTCGGCCGTTATCCCCGGTGGCTGGCTCAGCCGGATCGCTGGGTAAGCTGGTGGCCCGCGGGTGTTTGGCGGGGTATGCAAATGATCCGGCGTTATCGCCCGGCAGCGATCATGTCGACATATCCCATTTCTAGCGCTCACCTGATAGGCCTCACGTTGCAGCGTTTGAGCGGATTACCGTGGATCTCCGACTGCCGAGACTCCATGACTGAGCCTGGCTACCCAGTCGATCCGTTGACTTGGCGCAGCAACCGCCGTCTGGAGAAGGCCATGGTGAAACACTCAACCAAAGTTGTGTTCACGACCCAGGGCACACTTGAAATGTATGCACAGCGTTACCCGGAGGCGCCGTCCTCCCGTTGGGCAGTCATCGAAAATGGTTACGACGACGAGAATTTCCGTGATGCGGAGCACGAGTTCACGAGGCAATCGTCGAGTCGGTCCGGCCAGGTTACGCTCATACACAGCGGTATTCTGTACCCACAGGAGCGTGACCCCCGTCCATTTTTTGCAGCCTTGCAAGCGCTGAAGCATAGCGCCGAAATCAGCTCAGATACGCTTCGGGTGGTGCTTCGGGCAACAGGCAGTGAGGATATGTACCGTCAAATGTTAGACCAATACAGCATCTCGGACCTGGTTGAACTGGCGCCATCAATTGGGTACCGTGCGGCGTTGCAGGAGATGCTAGGCGCGGATGGCCTGTTGCTTTTCCAGGCAGCCATGTGCAACCATCAGATACCCGCCAAGCTTTACGAGTATTTCCGCGCCGGACGTCCTATTCTTGCGTTGACCGACCCGCTTGGTAATACTGCTGAAACTCTTCGGCAGGCGGGTTCAATGGATATTGTGAATATCGCGGATGAACGAGACATTGCGGCTGGCCTGAGGCGCTTTGTGCGGGGCCTCCAAAGTGGAACGCTTCGCGGCGTGCGGACAGAGGTGGCCGAACGCAACTCACGGCGGTCAAGAACTGCCGAATTGGCGCATCTGCTGGTTGATGTAGCTTCTTGACTCGGATTGGGGGGAGCTCAATCAACGCCTAGTTTTTTCTGGACAAACCTTAACAAGGTGCCAAAAGTCTGGAATACCGACCCGTCTATCTCGTCGTCGTCCACCGTAAATCCAAGGCGATCTTCAAAGGCGGTTAGCAGCGATACGACTCCCATCGAGTCCATTTCCGGCAATGCGCCAAGGAGTGGGGTGTTTTCATCAAATGAAGCAGTTCGACCTTCAAGGTGCAGGGTTTCATTTAGAAGCGACAGCAGTTCTTTTCTTGTGTTCATGACTTTCATCCTTCTGGGCGCAGTGTCAGTTTGAGTATTTTAGGTAGGGTGAGGCGTGGAAATATAGCCAGCGTGTCGCTTGTGTGATATTTTCCATGGGCCGACCATGTTTGAGTTTCCGCCGTCTTTCAGGCAACTTATCTATGACCGAATCTACGCTCTTGCCGGAACTGATTGCTTTGACTGCCGAGAGCAATCCGCAGGCGATTGCTGTAACCAGTGGTGCCTTGTCGCTGAAGTACGGTGATTTGAGCGCCATTGTCAGCCAGTTTGCTTCCGGCCTGATGGGTTTGGGTTTGCAGCGTAGTGAGCGGGTGGCGATTTATCTTGAAAAGCGGTTCGAGACGGTGATTGCCAGTTTTGGCGCGCCGGCGGCCGGGGCGGTTTTTGTGCCCGTCAATCCACTGCTAAAGCCGGATCAAGTGGCCTTCATTTTGCGCGATTGCAATGTTCGCGTGCTGGTGACGTCGCCAGAGCGTCTCGCCTTGATGAAAGAAGTTCTGGCCGACTGCCATGACTTGCGCCATGTGGTGGTGACCGAATCTGGGGCTCCTTCTGCCCCAGCCGATGCTGGCCTCAAAGGTCCGCTGGCGTTGGTCTCCTGGCGCGACTTGCTCAGCAGCGCCCCGCAGTCCGGGCATCGGGTGATTGATGTGGACATGGCCGCCATTCTTTACACCTCGGGCAGCACCGGCAAGCCTAAGGGCGTGGTGCTGTCGCACCGCAATATGGTGGCGGGGGCCAAGAGCGTGGCGTCTTACCTGGAGAACGGCCCACAGGACACGCTGCTGGCGGCACTGCCTCTGTCGTTTGACGCGGGCTTCAGTCAGCTCACCACCGCGTTTTATGCCGGTGCGCGGGTGGTCTTGCTGAACTACCTGATGCCTCGCGATGTCTTGAAGGCGATGGTGCAGGAAAGCGTGACCGGCTTGACTGCGGTGCCGCCCCTTTACATCCAGCTGTCGCAGCTGGAGTGGCCCATGGCGATTAACGACAACCTTCGTTATTTCGCCAACACCGGCGGACGCATGCCCCGGGACACGCTCATGGCGCTACGCCAACGGGCGCCCAAGGCCAAGCCATTTCTGATGTATGGCCTGACGGAAGCCTTCAGATCCACCTACCTGCCGCCGGATCAGGTTGACCGGCGCCCCGACTCCATCGGCAAGGCGATTCCCAATGCCGAAATTCTTGTGCTGCGCGAAGATGGGTCCCCCCTGCAGCCCGGAGGAGCCTGGCGAGTTGGTGCACCGCGGCGCGTTGGTGGGCATGGGTTACTGGAACGACGCCGAGAAGACGGTGGAGCGCTACAAATTATTGGCACCTGACGCGCCGGGTCGGCAGCCGGGCCTGCCGTTGCCCGAATATGCCGTTTTTTCGGGTGATACGGTGCGTATGGATGCAGAAGGTTTCTTGTATTTCATTGGCCGACGCGATGAAATGATGAAAACCTCGGGCTATAGGGTGAGTCCTACCGAGGTGGAAGAAATTTTGTACGCCACCCAAATGGTGGGGGAGTGCGTCGCTTTTGGTGTGGAGCATCCCACCTTGGGGCATGCTATACATGTGATAGCTACTAGCGCAATGAATATGGGGGCTACAGGCCTAAATGACTTAATGTCTGAGTGCCGCAAACGCATGCCTGCGTACATGGTGCCGGCCGGCATCGAAATCGTTGCAGGCCCCTTGCCACGCAACCCCAATGGCAAGATAGACCGCAAACTTCTCGCCTGCGAATGGTTGGAGCGCAACCGGGGTTGAACGCCAGTTCAGCTTCCCCGCATCACCTCAACCAACCACCAAAGCCCAGATCAATTTATGCCAATGACCGAACGCCAACTGCCCGTGCATGCCGCCATGAACCAGTTTTTCGTGCAAGACGGTGAACTGGTGGTTGGTGGCGAGCGATTGTCATTGCTGGCGGCAAGGGTCGGACAAACGCCTTTTTATGCTTACGATCGTGCGCTGCTGCGGTCGCGGGTGGTGGCGCTGCGTGGTGTGCTACCTGAGGGCGTCAAGCTTCACTACGCCATGAAGGCCAATCCCATGCCCGCAGTGGTGGGTTTCATGGCTGGCCTGGTGGACGGCATTGATGTCGCCTCAGCCGGGGAGCTGAAGGTGGCATTGGATGCGGGGGCCGACCCGCTGGAAGTCAGTTTCGCCGGGCCTGGTAAGCGCGACGCCGAGTTGCGCCAGGCTGTCGCGGCCCGCGTGCTGATCAATGTGGAATCGTTTCGTGAAGTGGTGGCGCTGGAGGCGATCTCTGGCGAGCTGGGTCTGCCAGCCCGCGTGGCCGTGCGTGTCAATCCTGACTTTGAACTCAAAGGTTCGGGTATGAGGATGGGCGGCGGTGCTAAGCAGTTTGGTGTCGATGCGGAGCAGGTGCCGGCTTTGTTGGCGGACATCCGCCGTGCGGGCCTGGCTTTTGAAGGCTTCCATTTGTTTGCTGGTTCGCAAAATCTGCGCTCAGATTTGATTTGTGAGGCCCAGCAGAAATCCTACGAACTGGCAGTGCGCCTGGCACAGGATGCGCCCTTGCCGGTGCGCTTTATGAATTTGGGCGGTGGTTTCGGTATTCCCTATTTTCCCGGCGAACAACGGCTTGATCTGGCGCCGATTGGCGACAACCTGGCCCGGCTCGTCCAACGTGCCCGGACAGAGCTTCCTGACGCCGCATTTGTAGTCGAACTGGGCCGTTATCTGGTGGGGGAGGCCGGTATCTATGTGGCGCGCATTGTGGATCGCAAGGTTTCTCGCGGGCAGGTGTATCTGGTGGCGGACGGTGGCCTGCATCACCACTTGTCGGCCTCGGGCAACTTTGGTCAGGTCGTGCGTAAAAATCACCCGGTCACGATTGGCAACAAGGTCGATTCGCTGGAAAAGGAGCTCGCATCGGTCGTCGGGCCTCTGTGCACCCCTCTGGACCTGCTGGCTGACCGCATGACTTTACCCGTGGCGCAGGTCGATGATCTGGTGGTGGTGTTCCAGTCTGGCGCTTATGGTGCAAGCGCCAGTCCGCAGAGGTTTTTGGGACATCCCGTTTGTGTTGAGGTTCTTGTTTAAGGGCTGTTTGCTGAAGAACCCGGCTTGGCTGCTGGTCTCTTTGGGCTGTTTCTTCGCAGGCGCCACGCTAGCAGGCCACCATCCTATGTGGCCGACTGCAGTGTTGGCTGTTTTTGGGCTGTGGTGCGTGGCTGTGGCCTGGCGTCCCGGCGTGTGGCTCTTTGTGGTGCCCGCATGTCTGCCGTTGCTGAATTTCGCCCCCTGGACCGGTTGGCTTGTTTTTGAAGAGTTCGACATCTTGCTGCTGGGTGCCTTGGCGGGAGGCTATGGGCGCTTGGCTTGGTCGCGACGATCAAACAGTGAATCTAAAGCGGTTCATTTTTCGCGGCGCTCTATGTTCCTGCTGGGGTTATTCGCTCTTCTCGGTGCCTCAGGCCTATTGGCGTTGTTCCGCGGGTTTGTCGATGCCGGTGGTGTTACCTTTGACTGGTATGCCGGGTATACCGATGCGCTGAACAGCCTGCGCGTGTTCAAGAGTCTGGGCTTTGCGTTGCTTTTTTGTTCCCTTGCTGCGGCGTGAACTCGAACACTCCGGAACGCTGGCGAGTCAGCGACTGGCGAGCGGCATGGTGGCGGGGCTGACGGTGGTCACGCTGGCTGTTTTGTGGGAGCGCGCAGCGTTTCCCGGCTTGCTGGATTTCTCTAGGCACTATCGCACCGTGGCCTTGTTTTGGGAAATGCATGTGGGCGGCGCCGCGATTGATGCCTACCTGGTTTTGGCGACGCCTTTTGTCGTCTGGGCCTTGATCTCGGCGCGACGGCCCTTGATCTGGGCTGCGGCTGCCGCGCTTGCCTTGCTGACGGGCTATGCGTGTCTGACGACTTTCTCCCGTGGGGTCTACCTTGCAGTTGCCGGGCCATTGCTCTTGCTAGGCGTGTTGCTGCGGGCACAAATGACTGGCTTCAACGCGCGGACGTTTTGGGGGCCTCTATGGCCACACTACCGAACCGAGGGCTGGCGCACGAAGGCCAGTCTGATCTTGATGCTGGCACTGGCGGCAGAGGTTGCAGCGGTGCGAGGGGGCGGTTCGTTCATGATGGAGCGTCTGAGCAACACCGAGCAGGATTTGCGTAGCCGCCTTGATCATTGGCAGCATGGCCTGGATTTGCTGGATGGCCCCACAGACTGGCTGCTAGGGAAGGGCCTTGGCCGGTTACCGGCCAACTATGCAGCTAAAGTTTTCCAAGGCGAATTCTCGGGTGGTGTGACATGGCGTGATGAACCGGTGCCGGGCAGGGCAGCCAACACGTTTTTGACCGTGCGAGGGCCCGCTACCTTGGAGAAATTGGGCGGAGAGTACGCCTTGACGCAACGCGTGACCAATGTATCGAAGGGCTTGCATCGTGTCAGCCTGGATATTCGGGTTCATAAGCAAGCAGACATTTATCTTGCATTGTGCGAAAGACATTTGCTTTATGACGGCAATTGTCAAGAGGCATTCATTAGCGTTCTGCCGGGGGAGACTGAGTGGCAACACATGGTGCTACCGCTTTCAGGCGTCCCTTTGACGGGCAGCCTCTGGTATGCGCCGCGCTTGTCCATGTTCTCGCTGTCGGTGGTCAATCGAGGTGGAGTTGCCGATTTTGGCAATGTGAGACTCATAGGGCCATATCCACAGCCGTCACTTGAGAATGGCAATTTCTCCCGAGGCATGGCGCACTGGTTCCCCGCTGCACAGTCCTATTTTCTGCCTTGGCATATAGACAACCTGTTTCTTGAAGTGTTGATTGAACGGGGGAGCCTAGGCTTGCTCCTGTTGATCGCGTTGATGGCGCATGCCCTGTGGCATCTGATATTTGGGCGCGCCAGGACGCTCGCTTTGTCTGTGTATCTGGCTGCATCATTGTGTGCGGCGCTGCTGGTGGGGCTGGTCAGCAGCGTGATGGATATGCCCAGAGTGGCCTTTTTGGTCTATTTTTTGGCACTGTTTTCGATTCAAGCGGTGCCTGCGGCTGAAAGACACTTGCAACGTCCGTAAGGACGTGTACCATGAACGCCAGATCAGTGAGTGAGGCTGGATATGCCGTTTAGCTCGAGCCCCCCTGATTGCCGGCTGCGTACGCCAGTTGCCGAGTGTCTAAAAGATGGATGGTAGCTTAGACATGGAAGGGGGATTGAACGTGATAAAAATATTCAACCACTATTTTCATAAGCGTACTCTTTTACACATCTTTTTTGATCTTGGATTGGTGCTGGCGACCGTGGTGGTCGCGCTCCTGTCTCAGGTGGCTCATCCGGCCTCAGTCTCATTTGGCGTTGTCGGGACGTCTTTTTTGCTGGCCGTCGGCATAGTGGTCATCAATGCAGGTCTCGGGTTCTATCAGCGCGTACCTAGCTACACATTGGGGCAGGCGCGCGCCCGTGCCGTCCTGTCATTGTGCCTGTCCTTGTCGTTGGCCTATGGCGTTTTTCATTTGTCGCCTCTCAGGCTGGAAGATGAAAAGGTTTTTGGACTTGCGCTGGTGGCCGCTCTGGTCGTTATGCTCATTAACCGGGTTTATGTGGCTCACGCAACGTCGAGAGTCCTGATGCGTCAGCGTGTATTGGTATATGGCTCGGGTGCACGTGCCAGGCTGGTTGGAAAAGCACTGAAAAATTCAGATTCCAATGTTGATCTGGTTGGGTATTACCCCGGTCCAAATGAGTCCGTAGCTGAAGTCTCTGCTTGGGGACTTTTGTCCTCAAAAAAATCGCTGACTGACTGCGTTCAGGAAGAGCAGGTGGATGAGATCGTGGTCGCCCTAAGCGAGCGCCGCGGCGGCAGTATGCATATGCGTGAGTTGCTGGATTGCAAACTACGTGGCGTACTGGTCGTTGACATTGCAACCTACTTTGAAAAAACATTGGGTCAGATCACGCGTGACTCTGTGTCAGCGGGGTGGTTGATATTTGGAGACGGATTTGACCAAGGTCTGGTTCGTACCGTGATCAAGCGTATCTTTGACATTGTGTGTGCAACGTTTTTGATTCTGCTCTCATTACCAATCATGTTGGTGGCTGGTGTTTTGATACTACTGGAAAGCGGTGGACCTGTTCTTTACCTGCAAGAACGTGTGGGGCTGAACGGCCGGCTGTTCAACGTTGTGAAATTCCGCAGCATGCGTACCGACGCCGAGAAAGACGGCAAACCTCGTTGGGCATCAGCTTCTGATGACCGGGTTACGCGGGTCGGACGGGCGATCCGCAAGTGGCGCATTGACGAGTTACCGCAACTGTTCAGTGTGCTTGCAGGCGATATGAGTCTGGTCGGGCCACGCCCGGAGCGGCCTTATTTTGTAGATCAACTGACGCAGGAACTTCCCTATTACGCGGTACGCCAGAGTGTCAAACCGGGCGTAACGGGATGGGCGCAAGTACGCTACCACTATGGGGCGTCAGTCGAAGACGCGGCTGAAAAACTCCAGTACGATCTTTACTACGTCAAAAACCACTCCTTGCTTCTTGATCTTATCGTGCTTTTTGAAACGGTCGGTGTGGTCCTGATGGGCAAGGGTGCGCAGTAATCTGATTTGACCGGGGCCAAAAGGGAACTCCAATGCTGCAGTTGGTGAGCCATGGATAACGGTAATGTCGCCTTGACGGCTTGGAGCTATGGCCTGGTTGGCTTAGTCTATTCGGCCTTTACGTTGCGGCTGTTTCATCTCGGCTATTTTCGCTCCACGCGAGAGTGGTCTAAAACCATGTTGTTTGCAGCAGTCGCATGGAGCGCGCTGTGGGGATGGTTTGGATTGGCACTTCTGTTGACGGGCAAGCCGCTGTTTTTTTTGTTCAGCGCATTATTTGATTTGCTGCGCTACGGTTCGTGGTACGTCTTTCTCCTGATCCTGCTTCAGCCGAATCGAGCACATAGGGCACCTACCGGCATGACTTGGATGGCACCAGCCTCTGCCGCAGTATTGCTTTTTGGACTACTGGCGCTTTCTTTTGTCGGGCTACGCATCAACGTTCTAGGAGACGCATCAAGGTTGATGTTGTTCAGCTCGATGGCATTGCCGGTTTTCGCCATGCTCTTGCTTGAACAGGTGTTCCGGAATGTGACGGAAGATTCGCGCTGGAATATCAAGCCCTTGTGCCTTGGTCTGGCCGGTGCATTTTTGTTCGACTTATATTTATATTCACAGGCCGTTTTATTCAACCGTATCGACGGTGATGCTCTCAGCATCCGTGGCGCTGTACATACGTTAATCGTGCCGCTATTACTGCTTTCGATTTCCCGGCGTAGCGATTGGATTTCAAAAATTCACCTTTCACCCAAAGCGGCTTTTCATTCGGCAACATTGCTGATCGCTGGCGTTTATTTGCTATTCATATCAAGCGTAGGTTATTACGTGCGCTACTTCGGCGGCGAATGGGGACGTGCACTTCAATTAGGTCTGGTATTCCTTGCCTTGGTCGTCCTCATGATCCTGGCTCTTTCGGGTTCCGTGCGTGCCAAGCTGCGGGTTTTTCTGGGGAAACACTTTTTTCGCTATCGCTTTGATTACCGTGAGGAGTGGCTGAAATTCACGCGCACCTTGTCTGCTCAAAACTCGCCACAAGAAATGGGGCAGCAGGTCATTCGTGGCTTGGCCGACATGCTGGAGAGTCCGGGTGGGGGGCTCTGGACGAGAACAAGGGGAGAGGCGGTCTTCAGTCAAACGGCTCGCTGGAACCTGGCACCAACTCTGGAGAAGGAAGACGTCGATTCGCCCCTGTGCCACTTTATGAGGACCAGCGGATGGGTGATCAATCTCGAAGAGTACCGGTCATATTCCCGGCGCTACGGGCAGCTGAAACTGCCGGGTTGGCTGCAACTGCTGGCGCAGGCGTGGCTGATCGTCCCGCTCATGGTGGGGGACGAACTGATTGGTTTTGTGGTCCTGGCCAGTGCACGTTCGCGTGTGGACGTTAACTGGGAGGTCAATGATTTGTTAAAAACGGCTGGACAGCAGGCCGCTAGTTTTCTTGCACAGATGCAGGCCACGGAGGAACTGCTCGAGGTACGAAAATTTGACGCATTCAATCGCATGTCAGCCTTTGTAGTGCATGATTTAAAAAATATTGTGACGCAGCTCTCGTTAATGCTGAAAAATGCCAGTCGCTTGGGGAGCAACCCGGAATTTCAACAAGACATGCTGATGACAGTTGAGAATTCACTTGAAAGAATGCGCCAACTGATGCTCCAGTTGCGGGAAGGGGCTGCGCCGGCAGGGAGATCATTTGGGGTAAGCCTGGGTGCAATCATTCGTCGCATTGAGACCGTTGCGGCAGGACGCGGAAGAACGCTTGAAGTTCGGTTGCTGGAATCGGTTGATGCACGCGGTCATGAAGAGCGATTGGAGCGAATCATCGGACATGTTGTGCAGAATGCTTTTGATGCCACGGACGCTGGTGGAAACGTATGGGTCAGTCTCGATCGTTCAAGTGGTCGAGCCAGAGTTGTGGTCGGTGACACCGGGCAGGGTATGTCGCAGGATTTCATTCGGGATCGTCTGTTCAAGCCTTTTCAGACCACAAAAAATGCGGGGATGGGAATTGGGGCTTATGAAAGCTTCCTGTATGTGCAGGAGTTGGGGGGGCAGATTGTTGTTGATAGCGAACTAGGGCAGGGGACGAGGGTAGAAATATCCCTACCGCTGTTTGAAACGCAGAACGAATCAGATCTTCACTCGTTGGAGGTTGCATGACATCTGAAACCCCCCGTTCCTTGTTGATCGTCGAAGATGACCTGGCCCTGCAGAAACAGATCAAGTGGTCGCTTGATCTGTTCGATTCGGTAACAGCCCATGACAGGGAAAGCGCGTTGTTGCAATTGCGAAAAAGCGCGCCTGCGGTAGTCACGATGGATCTGGGGTTGCCGCCTGATGCGGACGGAGTGTCTGAGGGTTTTCGGCTGCTTGAGCAAATCTTGACCTTTGACCCCGACAGCAAGGTGATTGTTCTGACTGGGCAAAACGATCAAGCCAACGCCCTGCGTGCCGTGGCCATGGGGGCCTATGATTTTTTCGCGAAGCCGTTCGAGCCCGAATTGCTCAACCTGACGGTGGAGCGTGCTTTCCGTTTATTTGAACTGCAAAGCGAAAACCGCCGGCTGCAACAGAGTTACCGGCCGGATGCATTGTCGGGCTTGACGACGCGCGATCCGGAGATGTTGCGTATCTGCCGCACGATTGAGAAAGTGGCGAGCAGCAATGCCACCATCATGTTGCTAGGCGAAAGTGGCACGGGCAAAGAAGTGCTGGCACGCGGCCTCCACCAGTCCTCACCTCGACGGACTGAGAAATTTGTTGCCATCAACTGTGCCGCCATTCCAGAGAACCTGCTGGAAAGTGAGCTGTTTGGTTTTGAGAAAGGTGCGTTCACCGGAGCGGCGAAGTTGACATTGGGAAAAATTGAGATGGCCAATGGCGGAACCTTGATGCTTGACGAGATTGGCGATCTACCTTTTCCGTTACAGGCAAAACTCCTGCGATTTTTGCAAGAAAGAACAATTGAACGCGTGGGTGGTCGGCAAGAAATATCGGTCGATGTCCGAATCGTGTGTGCCACGCATCAGGACTTGAATGCGCTTAGCAAAGAAGGTCGGTTCCGTGAAGATTTGTATTACCGGTTGGCTGAAATTGTCGTCAAAATTCCGCCGCTGCGTGAGCGTGTGGGGGATGCAGCGCTGCTGGCACATGCGTTCGTTAGACGCTTTTCACAGGAGCAAAACCGATCATCCATGACACTCAGCGAAGAAGCTGTCAGGGCGATTGAGCTACACCCATGGCCGGGCAACATCCGCGAACTTGAAAACTGCATCAAGCGCGCCACGATCATGGCAGAAGGAAACCAGATTACCAGTGAAGATGTGGGCTTTGAAAACACTGCACTGAATGACGTTGACAGTTCACTGAATCTGCGGGTGATTCGTGACAATTCCGAAAAACGGGCAATTATTGCAGCGCTAGGGCGGGTGAATGGGAATATTGTCAAGGCAGCTGAATTGCTTGGTGTGAGTCGACCTACGCTTTACGATTTGATGCATCGGTTGGGTTTGAAGTGATTTTTTCCTCCTTAAATTGAATCTCAGGGCACGCATATGAACTTCAAAAAATCAACGTGTGGCACGGTCTTGTCGGCCTTGCTGGTGTCATTGTCGCTCGCAGCGTGCAGCGACAAGCCTGAAACCATGCTCACTTCTGCCAAGGACTATTTGGCGAAGAACGATAGCAAGGCGGCGATCATTCAGATTAAAAATGCGCTTCAGAGCGATCCAAACTTGCCCGAGGCACGCTTTTTATTGGGGACGGCGCTGCTGGATAGCGGCGATCCCGTGGGGGCTGAAACGGAATTGCGTAAGGCGCTCGATTTGAAATACCCGCATGACTTGGTGATTCCGCAATTGGCCAGAGCCTTGCTGGCGCAAGGGCATGACAGGAAACTAACGGATGAATTCTCTAAAACCGAACTAAGCCAAACCTCTGCCAAAGCAAATCTGCAGATGTCGCTCGCATCTGCCTATGCGACGCAAGGCAAGACTGAGCTTTCACAAGCGGCCTTGAACGCTGTCTTGCGGGTGGAGCCAGACTATGCGCCGGCGCTGATTGCGCAAGCTCGACAAAAGGCTGGGCAACGCGACTTTGACGGGGCGTTGGCGATGGCAGATGACATAACCGCCAAATCACCCAAGAGTTATGAAGCCTGGAAACTCAAAGGCGACATCTTGCTGTATGCGAAAGACCAGTCAGCCAAAGCCTTGGTTGCCTATCGCAAGGCGGTTGAGGTGAAGCCGGACTTTTTGGCGGGCCAAGCTGCTATCACCACGCTACTGCTGCAGCAAGGTAACGTCACTGAAGCGTCCACCCAAGTTGAACAAATCAAGAAGTTCGCACCGCAACATCCGCAAACCAAATACCTTGAGGCCCAGTTAGCCTTTCAGAAAAAGGACTTCAAGCTGGCCAGAGATCTGGTGCAGGAGGTTTTAAAGTCAACTCCCGGCAACGTTCAAGGTTTGCAACTGGCTGGGGCCGTGGAGCTTCAACTCAATTCGCTTGCGCAGGCGGAAGGTTACTTGAGCAAGGCGGTTCAGTTAGTGCCTGAACTTCCTTTGGCACGACGGCTGCTTGTTGTGACCTACCTACGCTCAGGGCAACCGGCCAAGGCGTTGGCGACACTGCTTCCGGGCTTGAACAGGGAGCATATCGATCCTGACCTGGTTTCACTGGCGGGCGAAGTGTATCTGCAAAATGGTGACGTCAAACAGGCTGCAGAGTACTTCACGAAAGCGTCCCAGCAGAACCCCAAGGACGGCAGAAACCGAACATCGCTTGCCCTGACACATTTGATGGGTGGGCAGGTCGACGTGGCGTTAGGCGAGTTGCAGGATATTGCAATGTCTGACACAGGTACGACAGCAGACTTTGCCCTGATTAGCGTGCACTTGAAGCGCCAAGAGTTCGACCAGGCGTTGAAGGCTATCGACGGACTTGAGAAGAAGCAACCAGGCAAGCCGTTAGCAGCCCAACTGCGAGCGACAACTCTGTTGGAAAAACAAGACAGGGCCGGCGCAAGAAAGAGCTTTGAGCAAGCATTGATAATTGACCCATCCTACTTTCCTGCAGTGGTTAGTCTGGCCTCCATGGACATGGCTGACAATAAGCCGGAGGATGCGAAGAAACGATTCGAGTCCGTTCTTTCCAAAGACCCTAAAAACAGCCAGGCATTTCTGGCGCTGGCCGAGTTAGCCGCACGGTCAGGGGCAGGGAAGGATGAGGTGGCTAAGCTGATCGGCAACGCAGTGGCTGCGAATCCTACTGATGTTGCGTCTCGTTTGCTTTTAATTGACTTCCATCTGCGTAACAAGAATTACAAAGTAGCCTCGTCAGTTGCGCAAAATGCTGTGGCGGCCCTGCCAGACAGCCCCGAGTTGCTGGATGCATTGGGCCGCACGCAACAGGCCGCAGGGGAGTTTAACCAGGCGATTGCCAGTTACAACAAGTTGATCGTCATGCAAGCGCTGTCGCCGCTGCCTTACATGCGCTTGGCGGCCGCGTATCTGGCCGATAAAAACAAGGATGCTGCGGGTAACAGCCTTCGAAAAGCGCTAGAGCTCAAACCTGACCTGTTGGAAGCGCAGCGTGCCTTGATTGAGCTCGCTCTGGATGGCAAGAAGTTCCAGGATGCCTTCGCGACGGCGCGCACGGTGCAGAAGCAGCGGCCAAAGGAAGCGGTAGGCTACTTGCTGGAAGGCGATATCAACGTCGCGCAGAAAAATTGGGATGGCGCTGCAACGGCGTACCGTGTCGGGCTGACGCAGGTGAATTCGCCTGAGCTGGCAATAAAGCTGCACTCTGTGCTGTCAGCAGCGGGTAAAAGCGCGGAGGCAGACAAGTTCTCATCCACATGGCAAAAGGATGCCCCTAAAGATGCAGCCTTCGCGCTTTATTTGGGCGACCGCGCTATTGCGGGTAAAGACTACGTTGGTGCCGAAAAAGAATACGCGACAGTCATCAAGCTGCAGCCCAATAACGCGATTGCCTACAACAACCTCGCTTGGGTAAGTGCAAAACTAAACAAAGAAGGTGCTATTGCCTTTGCCGAGAAAGCCAATACGCTGCTCCCCAATCAGCCTGCCTTTATGGACACCCTGGCCATGCTGTTGTCGGACAAGGGCGACTATTCCAAAGCGGTAGAGCTTCAAAACAAAGTGCTGGCGCTGCAGCCGCAAAACGCCTTGTTCAGACTCAATCTGGCGAAAATCCACATCAAAGGCGGAAAAAAAGATTTGGCCAGGAAAGAATTAGATGAACTGAGTCTGCTGGGTGACAAGTTTTCGGCGCAGGACGAAGTTAGCAATCTCTTGAAGGGTTTGTGAGCGTGTCGATTTTTCTTACAGTCATTGATCTTTCCACACAGCTCAAAGAAAAAATCGATATGAATCAACAGTTTAAATTTATTGGCGCGAATTATGCTTATTTGTAGCATTCTCGGGCTCAAGAGAAGTTTCAAATATTTTTAGTGAGTCTCTTGAGTACAAGTGTTGCGGAGAATCGTGATTTTTTTTCAGATATGCCATTGCCGGATTGCCAGATAGAATTTAACTCGTCGGCATAAATTAGCTGGGGAAGTTTATGAGCGAAATTGGCAGACAAGGGAAAGCAAGCGCCGATGGAGCGGAAGTGCCCATTTCGGATTCGCACCCGATTGCATCTCCATCCCGACGCCGGCTCATCAAGTTGGGGACGGCGGCAGTTCCCGTGATTGCCACACTGACCAGCCGGCCAGCGTTCGCTTGGAGTTGCCAAAGTCCATCAGCTTGGGGCTCCGAGCAGATCAATCCAAACACGAGTTTAAAAAACAAGGCTGGACATCAGTCCTATTCAAACGAGGCATGGTATATCTCCGACTGGCGTGACAACGTGGCTCGAAGTTCAGCGGGTTATACCAATGCGCCTTGGTCGGTGCTGAATACAAAATATCCGACCCTTAACGATAAGACGACGCAGACCAAGGGTAAATTTGATTACACGAAAGTGACCATCGCGAAATTGCTGGCGACGGTTTCTGGCTTGAATGCAGCAAATGCAAGCGGGCAATCTACGGTCAAATATGTGCTGACGAGTGGCTCTGATCTTCAAAAATCGACGATTGTTGCCCAGCTCAATTACCTTCTTTTGTCGCCTTTGAGTAGAAACGAGTTTGAGAAGTGTTTCCCCCCTGGCGAGTTGCAAAAAATGGCATCCGGCTCTTACAGTCCATCGGGTCTGGGTGTGACTTGGGATTCGGCAAAAATCAAGAAATATCTTTTCGACAATTGGATTGCGCGTTAGTCGCAGTTTGGGCTCGCTGCTCCTTTTTTGGGGAAACTCCGTTTTGTGGACTCGATCTTCATTTGAAAAACTTGATTTTTGGGAATGGGACGATGAAGATGTTGCCGTTGTATACGGAGCCTTGTCGGGTGACACGCACTTGATTCAACGGCCGGGGCTTGAATTACTTCAATTGCTCACAGAGGCACCTCGTACGTCAGAAATGCTGGCAGAAGAACTTATCGGCCTGTTCGCGGATGAGAGTCCGTCGAACATTGTGAAGTTCATTGAGGTCACGTTGCAACACTTGCAAAATGTCGGCCTCGTTGAAAATATCTAAATTTTCCACGGTTGATTTGGCCCGTTTGCTGCGCCGCGGCGAATTATTATTGAGGTTAGGGCCATTCGTCGCTCGGTTGAAGTCCGATGTTCCGTTACTTGCTTGTGATATCTCCCTGATCTACGCGGATTTCGACGTTTGTCCAATTGACGCGTTTGCCGATTTTCATGTTGAGATTGCTCGTGAAACCGGCCTGAGGCGGTGGTTCAAACCACAAATTCGTTTTTTCTTTGACGGCCGTCCTTCTTTCATTCCCTTGCCTGTTGCCCATGCCATTGCCATGTTGGAGTGGGGGCTCAACTGGTGTGTTGCCGCGCACTGTCATCAGTACCTGATCATCCACGCGGCGGTAATTGAAAAGGACGGAAAATCGGTCATGCTGCCAGCCCCGCCCGGGTCCGGGAAAAGCACACTTTGTACGGGCCTGGTAATGCGTGGCTGGCGTTTGCTTTCGGATGAGTTGGCGCTTTATGACATAGCGAGCGACTTGATCTACGGCATGTCTCGACCGATCAATTTGAAAAACCAGTCAATTGATGTCATCAAGCAGTTTGCACCTGCCGCCGTCATGACTGCGTCGATGCCAGATACAACCAAGGGCACGGTGGCACTAGTGCGTCCACCGTTGACCAGTGTATTGCGTGCCGGCGAACCCGTTCTGCCTACATGGATTGTTTTACCTAAGTACTCCCCTGGTAGCGCATCTGAGTTGGCCCGCCATAGCCGGGCACGCACCTTCATGCTGATTGCTGAACAGTCTTTCAACTACGATATCCAAGGGCAACGCGGATTTGAGGCGATTGGCAGACTGGTAGACCAAAGTCAATGCTATCAATTCACCTATAGCCAGCTTGATGATGCCGAGCGCATATTTGATGCCTTGCTTGAGGGGCGGATAGGATGAACCGTCAACGTGATTTGATTGTCACTGCACTACTGACGCCGCAGTCCTTGCGTCACTTGTCTGCGCTGGAATGGGATCTGTTGATTCGTCAGGGGCGAAGTTCCAATTTGCTGGCCCGCCTGGCGCATGAATTGACTCAGAACAACTTGATCAGCACGGTTCCTCTTTCTCCCCGTCACCACTTGATCTCGGCGCTGCAAATGGCCAGAAGACAAGAAATTGCCTTGCGCTGGGAGGTGGCGTGCATTGCTCGGGCTTTGATGAATGCCGAAGTCAAGGTTGTCCTTCTCAAGGGTGCTGCGTATGTCATGGCTGGGTTGCCTGCAGCGCACGGTCGGACTTTCGCGGACGTAGACATCATCGTACCCAAAAGCGGACTAGGTCGTACTGAAAGCGAGTTGATGATTCATGGCTGGCAAGGTTCACACCACGATGCTTATGACCAGCGTTACTACCGTCGATGGATGCACGAAATACCCCCTATGCGTCACGTCCGGCGGGGAACAACTATCGATGTGCACCACACCATCCTGCCAGAAACAGCACGGGTCAAAGTCAACACGACGGCATTGCTGGAGGCCGTGGTTGCGTTGCCGGGCCATTCGAATTTGTACGTCTTGCAGCCTGTGGATATGCTTCTTCATAGTGCAACTCACCTTTTTCATGAGGGTGATTTTGAGAAAGCATTACGCGATTTGTTCGATCTGGACAGCCTGCTTCGACATTTAGGAGCCGAGCCTGCCTTTTGGGGGCAACTTGTACCGCGCGCAGTTAAGCTTGGGTTGACACGACCTCTTTATTACGCCTTAAGGTACACCACCTTGATGCTCGATACCCCTGTGCCCCAGCATGTGCTCGAAGCAGCCAAAATTGGAGCACCATCGGTTTGGCTGGCTGGGCTGACGGAAAGATGTTATTTGCAAGCCTTACGACCCGTACATACCAGTACCAGTTCATTGGGCGCGTGGGCGGCACGTTTTGTACTGTATATCCGCTCGCACTGGATCCGAATGCCTTTTTATTTGCTGGCATACCATTTGGGTCGGAAGGCATTTATTCGGCCCAAATTCCACGACGAAGAAAAAGCGAAAGCGGCTACTGATTTGAAGGCCTGACATCACATTTTGGCCCATTCAGAATGCGATTTGCGTGCCGGGACGCAGCCAATCCCAGACTCGCCAAAACGGGGAGGAGGGCAGGGAGCCATGTGATCGGTGCGGTAAAGAGGCCGAGCGTGGCGAAGTCGGCTTTCTGAGTATTCGCACCAATTCCACCAGGGATTCGCATAGCAAAACCACCAGGCAATCGCATCTCAAATCCACCACCGATTCGCATTCCAAATCCGCCACTGCTGCTAATCAGTGTTGATTGCTGGAATTTCGAAGTATTCCTTGAAGTCTTGCTGGTAATGTCTATCCAGAATCGGGAGCGCATAGAAGGTAGGCAATCTCCGATCCCGAGTCACTTGGTGCTGAGGTCTGCCAATTCCGCGAGGAGATGTGCGAATGGGACGTACCTATAGTTGCTCAGATCCATGCGTTGTTTCTTGAATATGGGCAAGCTAAACACTCGTTGAACATAGAGTTGGAATACTCTGTCAGCCATCCTCACGCAGTTGCTTTACTTTGCTCTCTGTGGTCAGTTCGCGAGAAGACTTGCCTCGCCGGCAGTGCGCCCGTGCTGGGCGCACAAAACAAACCCCGCCGATGCGGGGTCTGGGGTAACGGGGTTAAATGGCTTAAGCAGCGGCTGTTACTTTCAGCGTCCTGCGCCTGGACAACGCAAGTCCTGCTAGGCCAACACCGAGAAGGGTGAGCGTCGCGGGTTCCGGCACGGCAGCGACATCGGCAGTGAGCGAATGCAACAACACCTGCGCGGTAGAAGGATCACCCAAGGGAAAGGCAATGAAGTTCAGGTACCGAAGGCCGCCCGTTGAAATGGCGAAGTCGCCGCTGGCGTCGTTGATGCTGGCGAGGAGCGTACCCAAACCGGTGATTGTGCTGCTGGCATAGATCCTAAGCAGTTCGATGTTGGTCGCCCGATCAGAGTTGATCTTGATGAGGCTATACCCGTCAGCGTAGAGGTCAGAAAGGTCGAGCTGAATAAGCTCCGGCGGCGCGCCATCGAGATTCACCGAGGGGTCGCCGTTGCCGGTACTGCACGAACCAGCGGCATTGCAGATGCCTAGGCCTTGATTATTCGTACCGCCGTTCACGCCGTTCAGTTGCAGGCCGCGCGTAACCGTGGTTCCCGAGTAGCTGCCAGAATAGGCCGTGATTGTCGTCGTCCCGACCGTGTAGGACTCACTCGAACCCAGCAGCCCTGTTGGCGTCCAAAATTCAAACGTAATGGGGGCCGCGATGGCCTGCGGCGCAGTCACAGCAAAGCTCAGCGCGGCCAAGGCAGCCAGAATAACTCTCTTGGTTTTCATCTCGTCTCCCCCTCAGTTAGCCCAGCCGGAGCCGGGGTTCGTAGTTGGTAATTGATACTTTTGAAGCACATGGGTACAAGCTGTAACCGGCTTCGACACGATTAAGCAATAACCGGGCCAGAATGCCTAAGGCCATGATTTTGTTGACTTTATTATTGGTTCTTATCAAGGCGGTCGTTCGAGTTGTAAAATTTTCCGACGGCACAGCTTCAATCTCAGGATCAATTCACAGAAAACTGTTTTTGAGTGTCTGTAAAGGAGGGTCGGCAGGGATTCATGTAAAACACCGCAGAAACAGGCCTAAGTCCCCGCCGCTACTGGATTTTTTACAATCTTTTGGTACCTGAGCGCAATCAATATTTGCTAAAACGCCTATATTTACTGTTCAGTAAATATTGCAAATATGCTTACGTCCCTGGTGCCGTTGGTTTTTTTTACGCCCCCTTAACTGATCGACCGCCCCCTTCAGCCGGGCTTTTCACGGCCAAATCTGGACCAGGCGCCGTCGCGCTGAATCGCTCCAGCATGCTGGCTACTACCTGCTCCTGCGCCGCGACGGATGACCTGGCCGTCGCCAGCGCCAGTTCCAGTTGCTGCTTCGCGGTGAGCAGTTCATCGACCTTGGCCTGCAACTGCTCATTCGATGTGCCGATCTGCTTGACGGCCGCCTCCTGCTCTACCAGGCGCCGGCCCAATTCTTCCGCGCGCCGCTGCGCAAACCCCAGTTCATCTTTAAGTGGCCGCAGGCCCCGCACCTCTTCCTGGACTTGGTGCAGATCGCCCTGGGCGCGCGACAAATCACCCAGCAAACGCGCGTTGTCCTGAAGGCTGTGGACGGCTTCCTGCTGCTTGGTGGCCAAAGTCTCGTTCACGGTGCGTAACTCGGCCTGCAAGTACTGCACCTGCTGCTCTTGCTTGCGCTGATCCTGGTCGCGCTGATCCTTGGTGGACTGACGGAAATGCTCAAGCGCTTGCCGGGCATGCTGGTGCTTTTCTTCCAGCGACTGGCGATGGCGTTCCTCGGCCGCGAGGCGCTCCTGCAGGCCGGCCACCTGCTGGGCGAGCTGCGTGCATTCAAGGGTTTGGCTGCGCAGCGCCTCGCTGGTTTTGCCATGGCCAGCCTTTTCCTCGACCAGGGCACGCTGGGTTTGCTCCAGCTGCTGGCGCGTGGACTGTGCCTCGGTTTTCAGGGCCGCGGCGGTTTGCTGGTGATGCGTGAGTTGCTCGGCGTGCCTGGCCTGCGCCGCCGTGACCCGTTCCTCGGCTTCCTCGTTGACGCGGGTGGCCAGGCGGCCCACCAGGTCCTGGATGGCCTCGCTGACGGCCACGCGGGAGCCGGTGGTCCCACCTTCCTCTTCCTCGATCTCCTTCAGGTAGCGGTGGATCGTGGTTTTGGAGCCGCTGCCCAGCTCTTCGCGCACCGCATCGATGGACGGATTGCGCCCGGTGGCCAGCAATTTATCGCGGGCGCGCAGCACTTCAGACTTATAGATTCCGGCTCTGGCCATTGCTCACCTCATCATTTCGTACCATAGTATGTACTATGATAATACATACTATTTAAGAGGTCAATAAATGGAAGTTTTTGATAAAATTAACATTGGGTAATGGTGGATTATCCAATGTGACGCCGGTTTGGGGCTGATGAAGTCGTGGCGTTGGTGTGGGGTGGGCGTAATCACTCATTCGGCGCCATTGGATGCGCATGACGCGCCCCGACGGGCTCTCACCACCCCCTTGAAATTCCTTTCATGGGACTTATTTTTGTGGTCACCAACCTAACCAATAGGAGGTTCGCTATGTTCAGAAGTCCATACGGTCGTTTCGATACCAGCCTCTTCGACGAGTTCAGGCGCCTCGAGAGCGAGATGGACCAGTTCTTCGGCAGCGGGTCGTTGCCCACCGGCATCCGCACGATGCGACGCGGCACGTTCCCGCCGATCAACGTGGGCGCCACACCCGAGCGGGTGGACGTCTATCTCTTCGCCGCGGGCCTCGATCCGAAGAGCCTGGATATCTCCATCCAGCAGAACCTGCTCGCCGTGTCCGGGGAGCTCAAGGTGCCCGTCGACGAGGCCGCCGACTACTACCGGCGGGAGCGGTTCGACGGAGAGTTCCGGCGCGTGGTCACGCTACCCGATGACGTGGACCCGGATCGGGTCGAAGCGAAGTACCGCGACGGCGTGCTTCAGATCACGGTCCAGCGTCGCGAGACGGTGCGGCCGCGGCAGATCACAGTGAATTGACAATCGATGGAGGTGATCATGACAGCAAGGCAAGAAGTCGCGAAGCGCGAGCCCACAGAAGTCCAGACGAAGGCGCGCGAGCAGGAGCTTGTGCTCGCCCCGGCGGTCGATGTTTTCGAGAATAGCCACGGGATCACCGTGCAGGCCGAGATGCCGGGCGTCTCGAAGGACCGGCTCAACGTCCAGGCCGACCGGAACAGCCTGCTCATCGAAGGCGATGTGGTGATCGACATGCCGGCGGGGATGGAAGCCCTGTACACATGCGTGCAGGCCACCAAGTACCGGCGAAGCTTCGTCTTGAGCGGCGAGCTGGAAACCGACCAGATCGAAGCGAGCCTCAAGGACGGCGTGCTCACGGTGCGCATTCCAAAAACGGCCGAATTTCGGCCGCGTAAGGTCGAGGTGCGCACGGCCTGACGTCCGCGTCCGGCCGGTCGTGCCCGCGGCCGGCCGGACCGCTGATCGGGTGCCCGTCGGGCTTCACTTCGGCCGCGGTTGCGCTAGACCCACGGCTCGCGAGCCGGAACGCTTGGGCCCACGGTGGACGAAATGAGCCGTCTATCGCGAAACGGCTGCTGAACGATCTTGTCACGCTTGGTGCGGGCGTCACACCAGCGTTGGTCCGGTGCCAGTGGGTCGCAATGATGTGAGACAAATGGAGTCATACCATGAGCAAGAAGGACGAATACTTTGCGAAGATGGATTCGCAAATCAAGAAGTGGGATGCTGAGGTCGACAGGCTGAGAGCCAAGAGCGAGCAAATGGGCGCTGAGGCGCGCGCGAAATTCGCGGAGCAGCTCAAGACCATGCGCGCCACCCGCGATGCTGCATTCAAGAAACTGGAGGAACTGCACGGCTCCAGCGAATCGGCGTGGCGACATTTGGAGGCTGGTGTGGACACGGCATGGGCGTCGATGAAGAGCGCCTTGGAAAAGGCTTCCGCCAAATTCAAGAAGTAGCCAGCCGTAGGGTGGTCCTTCCTCAGCAGGTCGCTTAGCTTAGTTAAGGGATGCGCTGAACAATGGGCTACGCGCTGACGTTTGATTCCCGATTCGGTGACTTCACCCGCAATGCGAAGCCCCCCCCCCGCGATGCGAGAGAAGACGAGCAGATTGACGGTTCTGATCCCGAAGTACGACCCTGACGACATCGGGACCCGGCCTGCGGGCCGCCGTTGGAACGCGGCTCTCCTCCCTTACGTAGCGCTGGCGCCTCAAGACCCACTGCCCGCGGACGCTGCATGTTCCCCAAGATCCTGACCCAGATTTTCGGCAGCCGGAACGACCGCCTGCTGAAAGGCTACCGGCGGACGGTCGACAAGATCAACGCGCTGGAGCCGCAGTTCGAAGCGCTGGACGACGCCGCGCTGCGCGCCAAGACCGACGAATTCCGCCAGCGTCTGGCGCAGGGCTACACGCTCGGCGACCTGCTGCCCGAGGCCTTCGCGGTCGTGCGCGAGGCCGGCAAGCGCACGCTGAAGATGCGCCACTTCGACGTCCAGCTGATCGGCGGCATCGCGCTGCACGAAGGCAAGATCGCCGAGATGCGCACCGGCGAAGGCAAGACGCTGATGGCGACGCTGCCGGTGTACCTGAACGCGCTCGAAGGCAAGGGCGTCCACCTCATCACGGTCAACGACTACCTGGCGCGGCGCGATGCCGAATGGATGGGCCGGCTGTATGGCTTTCTGGGCCTCACCGTCGGGGTCAACGTGCCGGGCATGGACCGCGAAGAGAAGCAGGCCGCGTTCGCCGCCGACGTCACCTACGGCACGAACAACGAGTTCGGCTTCGACTACCTACGCGACAACATGGTGTACGAGGTGTGCGACCGCGTCGCGCGCGGCCTGCACTACGCGATCGTCGACGAGGTCGATTCGATCCTGATCGACGAGGCGCGCACACCGCTCATCATCAGCGGCCAGGCCGAGGACCACACCGAACTCTATGTGCGCATCAACGTGGTGGTGCCCAAGCTCAAGAAGCAGATCGGCGAAGCCGACCCGCGCACCGGCGAGGGCGTGATCGATCCGGGCGACTTCACGGTCGACGAGAAGAGCCAGCAGGTGTTCCTCACCGAGGCTGGCCACGAGAAGGCCGAAGAGCTGCTGGCCGAAGCCGGCCTGCTGGCCGAAGGCGCGAGCCTGTACGACCCGGCCAACATCACGCTGATGCACCACGTGTACGCGGCCCTGCGTGCGCACCACCTGTACAACCGCGACCAGCACTACTGAGTATTCGCACCAATTCCACCAGGGATTCGCATAGCAAAATCACCAGGCAATCGCATCTCAAATCCACCACCGATTCGCATTCCAAATCCGCCACTGCTACTAATCTGCGTATTCCTGTCTAGTTGACCATCTGTGCCGGTAATCGTTGACCAGTAATCCTAAATATTCTGGTCTTGCCCATGTGAATTGGTGACGTACATGGCAGGGAGAATTGATACTATCGGTCAACCAATAGACATTGGCCTAGATGGCAGAATACGGCCAGGAACAGCCGTTGGCGGGGCCCCGAGTGTCAGAGTTTGGCGATAGCCATGTGAGCGACAGCCAAGGCTGTATCAGGCATGGAGCCGTCTTCAACATGCCACGACGCGGAAAGACCTGCCCATGCAAGAATCCACTGAAGCAGTCGCCTGTGCTCAAGGCCCGCTGCTGCTGCGACGACATCCACTCTGCGCGAAAACCGCTCCTGCCTGACCGCGGTCTCAGAGTCGGGATTGCAGAAGAGGTTGGCATAGTCGAAGCCGCGCTCTCCCACCAGCCCTTTCGGGTCAATTGCGAGCCACCCGCGCTGACCAAAATCGAGAATGTTGTTGTGGTGTATGTCCCCATGGAGTGCACAAACATCCTGCGGTGATGCCAACAATTCCCGTGCGGTCACTGCGGCAATGGCGAAGACTCCGCCATGCGCCGTGGCATTGACCTCAAGCCCATGAAACCACTTGGACAGGCCGGTAAGTGCAGGCGGTTGCTTAGGCCGCGGTGCGTGCAGTTTGGACGCCACCGCACATATGATTCGGCTTGCTTCGTCGTCGCGCCCATTGCGGGCCAGCTCGGCGAGCGCCATACCTCCCTCGGCACGTTCCAAGAGGAGGGCTGCTCCGTCATGGGCCAGTACTCTGGCCGCACCTTCGCCCTCCCACCAAGCCATCAAGGCAGCGCCGGCTGCTTCCTCCTCATGCACAGCAATTTTCAGCATTGCAGGCATCCCGTTGCACCGAACTGGCAAAAGGCGCCCGCTATTCGTCACGATAGGCAGGCCGTCCGGCATGAGGCCCCAGCGATTCACGTACTCAGTAAACATTCCGTCACATTATCATGGCAGACCTTGGCAATAGTTATGAGTTATCCGTGTTGGTTCGTCAGCGGCAGGCCAAGCACCCCGCACAGCGCAGTCATGTTGATCACCTGCTGCTTGGTGAGCACTTCCTTCGCTGCGGCCCACTCGTCATAGTGACGAAAATTTGCGGCCGCTGCAGTGAACACTTGGCCGAGCGAGAAGCCTCCGTTCAAGGGCGGCGTCGCTTCCCAATCGGCATCGGATGCATTCAGGTCGAGCTTAAAGCGCATCAGTAGTCCAATGATCCATGGTGCCGTGCTCATCGGAATCGACCTGGGGCCCAACCTGTCCATCACCGGTTCCCTCGTGACCATCTTGTGGCTGATTGCCCTGCGAAGAGAAGGCGAGTCCGTGTCGGACCTGCAATTCTTGAAAGTTGGGGCGATCGCCATGCTCACCGCGCTGGTGGCGGCGCTTGCGGGTTACGCGTTTTTTCAATGAGCTACTCCATAAGGAGGCTTTAACTGCCGCTCTCGTGCCAGCGAAAAGACCCAGCTTCAGGGCCGCGGGCTCTCTGAAACAGGCATTCAGATCAACCCTAAATCGTGTAATCTCGTTCAAAATCTCCTGCGCCCGTTGGTATCCATGGTCTTCACCTTGAGACCGCTCGAGAAAAGCACACCTAAACTACAGTGACATGAGCCCTCTCGCCCAGTACATTGAAGCTGCCGAGCGCGATAACACACGTCGGAGCTACGCTTCGGCCATACGCCATTTTGAAATAGAGTGGAAGGGCCTGCTGCCTTCCACGGCTGACGCCATTTCCCGCTACCTGGCCGATCATGCGGCTACCCTGGCCATCAACACGCTGCGCCAGCGGCTGGCGGCGCTGTCCCGCTGGCATACCGACCAAGGTTTTGCCGACCCCACCAAATCGGCCCTGGTGCGTCAGGTCCTCAAAGGCATTCGCTCGATTCACGCGGTGCCAGAAAAGCGCGCACGTCCTCTTGAACTCAATGTAGTCCAGCAAATCGACCAATGGCTCGATGCCGCGATCGGCAATGCCCAGGGGGCCGGCGACCGGCCGGCTTTGCTGCGCCACACACGCAACCGCAGTCTGATGCTGCTGGGGTTTTGGCGTGGATTCCGTTCTGACGAATTGGTCAACTTGCGCGTTGAAAACACCCAGGTCACGCCGGGCGAAGGGCTTGCCTGCTACTTGGGCCGCAGCAAAGGCGACAGGCAACTGCAGGGCCGCGTTTTCAAATGCCCGGCCCTGTCCCGCTTGTGCCCCGTGACCGCCTTCAATGCCTGGATCGGCCTGGCCGGTTTGACCGAGGGCCCGGTGTTCCGCAAGATCGATCGCTGGGGGCATGTCGCCGAGGAAAGCCTGCACGCCAACAGCCTGATCCCTTTGCTGCGCAGCCTGTTCGCCGAAGCCGGCGTCGAGTCCCCCGAGGACTACAGCAGCCACTCCATGCGCCGCGGATTTGCCGGGTGGGCCCGCGCCAGCGGCTGGGACATCAAGGAACTGATGGAGTACGTGGGCTGGAAGGATGTCAAATCGGCCATGCGTTACCTCGATGCGTCGGGTTCCAGCCTGCAGGCCCGGTTCGAGCAGGGCCTGACAGCCCTGGCGCCGGCAGTTCCGCAGCCGCCGCCGCCTTTGTTGTTGCTGACCGAACAGGCCGAAGTTTCCCGCCAACCGGCCGAAGGAACGACGACCGTGGCGGTCCTGCTCGTTACGCTGGTGCTGGCCCGTTTCAGCAAGCAGTCGCGCGGCTTGGCCCGTGGCCACCGGCTGATCGAGCAGACCTGCTTCGAGCGTTTCGCCATGCAACGCCTGAACGCCGAGGGCACGCTCTACGAGCTGGCAGTTCCCTACCTGTCCCGCGACCTGCTGGACGAGGTGATCACCACGCTGCTCGATGACATGTACCGCATCGCCGAGGACAACCAGTGTCTGCTCGAAACCTCGTTTCACGAACCCGCCACCGACACCTATTGGGATTGACGCGATGGGTAACAAAGCCGCCAGGCGGGGTAGTCCCCGCGAATGACCACGCTCGACGAGACGGCCTATCGCAGCCTGAAATCCGATCCGACACCCCGTGAGCTGGCGGAGTTTTACACGCCGACCGAGGATGAACAACGCCTGGCTGGAAGCGTCGGCAAGCGCGCCTTGCCGCGCATGGCGGCGCTGATACACCTGAAAGTTTTCCAGCGCCTGGGTTATTTCATCCGGCTGGCCGATGTACCCCAGGCCATAAGGGACCACATTGCTCAGCACGCGGGCGTCGCCCGGGTGCCGTCGCTGGCGGACCTCAAGCGCTTTGAAGCCTCTGGTTCGCGCATGGCCCTCTTCACAGCGTTACGCCGCCACCTAAATGTGAAGCCACTGAACCCGGCGGGATACGCCTGGCTGGATGTCGTCGCCGACACGGCGGCCGAGACCAAACAGGCGGTGGCCGACATCATTAATGTCATGCTGGAGGAACTGGTCCACCACCGCTACGAGTTGCCCGCCTTCTCGACGCTGGACCGGATGGCGTTTCGGGCCCGGGAGAAGAGCAATAACCGGTATTTCTCCGCAATCACCAGCCAGCTGACAGCCCATACACGGGCCTTGATCGACAGTTTGCTTAAAACTGCCACGGGCGAGTCGGTTTCTGCCTGGCAAATGCTCAAGCGTGAGCCCAAGCGGCCGACCAACAAGGAAACCCGCACCTACATCCAGCACATCCGGCGCCTGCAGTACCTGGTGGAGCAGCTTCCCAAGCCCGACGTGCCGGTGCCCAAGCTCAAGCAGTTCCGGCACCTGGCGCGTGCCCTCAATGCGGCCGAGATGGCCGAGCTCAAGCCGAAAAAACGCTATGCCCTGGCAGTGATCTTCATCCGGGCCCAGCATGCCCAGTCCCTGGATGATGCCGCCGACCTGTTTATCCGCCTCATGCAGAACCTGGAAAACAATGCCAGGCAGAAATTGCTCTCCTTCCAGCAGGAGCGGGTCCAGAAAACCGACATGCTGGTCGGCCAGCTCAAAGACATCCTGGGTGCCTACCAGCTGGAGGGGACGGACACCCAGCGCGTGGATGCCATCGGCACGACCCTGGTAGCCGACGTGGACGAGCTGCTCAACGAGTGCGAGCAGCACCTGGCCTATGCCGGTCGCAACCACCTGCCTTTCCTGCTGCAGCCCTACAAGATGGTCCGGGCCCAGCTGCTCAACTGCATTGGCATCGCCTCGCCCAAGGCCAGTAGCGAGGACCAGGTGGTGGAGCGGCTGATTGAGGCCCTTTACAAGCTGCGTGACAACCGCGCTGATATCGTGCCGCTGGACATGTTGGGCCTGACTGAAGACAAGGATTTCCGCTGGATGTCGGGCCAGTGGAAGCGGTTGGTGCTGGTCCGGCCATCCGGCAAGGGCCGGGCGGAGGCTGTCCACCGCCGGTATTTTGAGCTGGCGGTCATGCATGCAGTCAAGGACGACCTGAAGTCGGGCGATCTCTTCATCAAGTACGGTGAACGTTATGACGACTACCGCGAACAACTGGTCGATGACGCCACCTTTGAAAAAGAGGTGGGCGACTATGGCCGGGTCACCGGCATCGAGACCGATCCGGGCACCTTTGTGGCGATGCTCAAATCTGCCATGGCTCAGCGGGTCCGGGACATCGACGCCACTTTCCCGGAAAACGCCCATGCCGAGATCGTTGATGGCCGCCTGATCCTGAGGAAACCACCGCGCTCCGACATCGTCGAGGCGGCCGCCCGGATCGACGCCCTGATCACCGAGCGCATGGAGGCGGCCAGCATTGTGGACGTCATGATCGATACCGAACGCTGGCTGGACCTGCACAAGCTGTTCCGGCCATTGGCGGGGACGGACAGCCGCCTGGAGGACCTGCGCATGCGCGTCATCACGACCCTGTTTTGCTACGGCTGCAACCTGGGGCCAGTGCAGACCGCCAAATCGATCAAAGGGCTGAGTCGCCGGCAAATTTCCTGGCTGAATCTGAAATACGTCAGCGAGGATCTGCTGGACAAAGCCATTGTCAAGGTGATCAACGCGTACAACAAGTTTGAACTGCCAGGCTACTCGGGGTACCGGCAAACACGCGTCGGCCGACGGCACCAAGTGGAATCTTTACGAGCAAAACCTGCTGTCCGAGCACCATATCCGTTATGGCGGCTACGGTGGCATCGGCTACTACCATGTGTCCGACAAGTTCATCGCGCTGTTCAGCCATTTCATTTCCTGCGGCACCTATGAAGGCATCCACATTCTGGATGGGCTGATGACCAACGAATCGGACATTCGGCCGGACACGATCCACGGGGACACGCAGGCCCAGAGTTACCCGGTCTTCGCGCTGGCCCACTTGCTGGGTATCCAACTCATGCCGCGCATCCGGGGTATCCAGGACCTCAAATTCCATCGCCCAGAAGCAGGCGCTGTGTACCAAAACATCAACGCGCTGTTCAGCGACGTGATCGACTGGCGGTTGATTGAACTGCATTTGCCGGCGATGTTGCGGGTGGCGGTTTCGATCAAGACCGGCAAGATCACGCCGTCGGCCATCCTGCGCCGGCTCGGCACCTACAGCCGCAAGAACAAGCTGTATTTCGCGTTTGTGGAACTCGGCAAGGTCATCCGGACCATGTTCCTGCTGAGCTACATCGGCGATGTCGGGCTGCGCAAGGTGATCCATGCCGAAACGAACAAGAGCGAGCAGTTCAACGGCTTTGCCGGCTGGTCGTTCTTCGGGGGAGAGGGGATCATTGCCGAGAACATCCGGCACGAGCAGCGCAAGGTGATCAAGTACAACCACCTGGTGGCCAACATGATCATTCTGCACAACGTGGTGGGCATGACACGGGTCCTGCAGGAGCTTCGCGACGAGGGTACCGAGATCACCCTGGAGATCCTGGCCGGCCTGGCGCCGTTTCGCACGGCGCATATCAATCGGTTTGGGGACTACACGCTGGACTTTCGGCGCAAGATCGGTCCTTTGAATTTCGATGCCACCATCATCCCGATGGAGTCTTAGCGGATTCGGAAAATACCCCTCAGTCCACGCCACAATTCTTCTACCTTCGAGACCATGACCAGCGACGCTCCCCCCAATTCGACGGCGACAAAATTCGATTCGGACCTGGAGGATCTCGCCGCGGCTTTTGTCGACAAATTCGGGCTGAAGTTCAACCAGGAGAAGCCGAACCTCAGCTCGCCTTTGCTGCGCTGGCTGGACTTCCGTCATCGCTATGTCGATCCGTTTCCGAGGCCCGTGGTGCTTTCGGACAAGTTCCCGATTGCCAACCTGCCTGAGGACGCCAAGAAAGGCTTGCAGCAATTGGTTGCACGCTTTGAACAAGGCGCCAATGTCAACCCCTATCAGGGACGCGGGCTGATGCTTCGCAACGACACCAGTGGCGAGGCCACGCATGCGCGAACGGATCTCTTGTTCGCGGATTGGGGCATCCTGCACTTTCACTTAACGGCCAAGCCTATCCCTGCCGGACAATTTTTTTCTGCGCCGGCTGACTATCTGGCGTTTTGCCTTGTGGGCGGCAATGGCGTTGCGTTCATTGACATCCTTCGCCATCCTGACAAAGTTGGATTCGCCAACGTGGCTCTCTTCGACACGATGGCGAGAAACTGGCCGGAGTTCATAGAGGACTTCAAAATCAGAGGCCAGCTTCTTCCGGCGGGGGAGCCGTTGACCACCACGCAGGTCAGCAACCTCAGAGAGGGAGGAGTGGGGAGCTTTTACAGCTTAAACGGGGCACTGTACGGGTCGCCGGGAGGGGGCGTGACTTCGGCGTGCACGCCATTACGTCTGACGCTGGCATGCGATCAAATCTCCGAATGGGTCCGCGCGTTGGCAGCAGCAGTGGACGACCCTGCAGGCCAATTTCGCACGCATCCGGCGGTTGTTGCTGTCGCGAGTCCGGAGTTCAGACTGGGTGTTGGCAGCGGTGGTCTATGTGTTGTTGAGATCGTTTCAAAAACGGACTTCCTGTTGCCCAAGGCAGTGCCAAACACAGAGCTCTCGTGGATGCAGGCACTCAATGATGGGGTTGCGCCGGCATGGGCGGCAGAGGCACTTTGCCCTCCATCGGAACCGCAAGGGGATACCTGAGAGCCCTCGCCACGGTCTAGGGGCCTTGGCATACTCGGCGCGGTTGGTTGCGGCAGGTGTTGCCGCCATGACGGAAAATCCTTGGCCTTGAAAAACCTATAAATTCAATGGAATCATAGAGTTAAGGTCATTTCTGCGGTTTTTTACATGAATCCCTGCCGACCCTCTAAAGGTTACGAGAACCAATTCGCAGTTCTCAGGATCGACTGCCTCGGGGCGCTAATCGATGCTCGAATCCACGCAGGATTGCGCTCCTGGAAAACAATGATCGACGGCCTTCAGTTGGTCGATGGCGGGGGCTTCCGCCATTGACTTGATCGGACCGACCGCTAGCCTGCACGCTGAATGGGTGGAATAAACGATTGGTACAGCGGCGCAAGCAATTGCACACCACACGACCCCGCCCAGGCTGAAGGAATCTTAAGTAATTTTTGTACATAGTTCGTGGCGACACCTAGAGCGGTTACGATCTGCCTTGCTGATGTTCTACGATGTATATTATGTTAACTAGTAGTGCGGTGTGCAGCACCGCGATACTACCGTAAACAGCCTTAACAGCCGTCCGACAACATTTCGGTCGTGAATATGAGTTGGATGCGACAACATTGGCATCCGGCGAAATGAAACTGGCAGCACTTTGGAAATAAAAAAGTTTTCAACATGTCGATGCAGATCCAGCATCCCTGCTTCCTGGCACCGTTGATTGGCAGACGGATTCACCACTGCCGCCAATGCTCAGGAACCCAGCAGATTCCGTCTGACATGCAGAAGATGGTCACGCGTGCAGGTGACGGCTCGGGCCAGGTCGCGGTCTGTCAATGCGCTGACGAGTTGGCGATGCTCCACCTGGTAGGACAGGCGCCGTTCCGGCGTCAGGCTGTGGCGCTTGAGTGCGCCCCAGTCGTCCTGATCGCGGGCCCGGTTGATCAACTGAAAGACGTGGGTAACGAGTGAGTTGTGCGCGGCCAGCGCGATGGTTTCGTGAAGTTTGCCGTCCCAGACTTCGAACTCCTCCATGCTTTCTGCGGCCTCGGCCTTGTCGCAGCAAAGCGCCATTTTTGCGAAGTCGCTTTGGGAGGCGTTGCGGATGATCATTTCCACAATGCTCGGCTCAATCGCAAACCTGAACTCCATCAATTCGGCGGGACTGACGCTGCCTGGGACGCTGGCCAGTGCCGCGGCAACACCGGCCGCAGCATCGGGAATCAAGGCTTTTGGTTGAAATTCCTTGCTGACATAGGTGCCGCTTCCCACGGTCTGGGTAATGAATCCGGCCACTTTCAGCTGTGCCAGGACCCGCCGCACGGTTGATCGGCCGATGTTGAAAGACTCGCTGAGATGTCGCTCCGTATCGATCCTATGCCCCGGGCCCCACTCGCCTGAGTTGAGCTTGCCCAGGATTGCGTCCTTCAGTGCCGCCGTGTTGTCCATGGTTCTTCCTTGAATACCAAATCATAGCAAAGTGACCCACTCGACTGTCATCAATCAACCCAATTTGAACCAATGTATTGATATCCAGGCAGAGAATTTTGGTGAAAACCCGAAGAAAAATCTCTTAATTAAGCTGAAATGGTCTTTATTGGTTTTATGATTGACCCAATCGAGACGCATTGGGTTGTTTTGATGAACCAATTGGAGCTTTATGAAAATCGGACGTGTTTCTTATCAGGGCCGTGTGCGCATGGTATTGGTCGATGAGGTCAGCAGCAAGGTCACCTTTATTGGTGGCAGTTTTGCGCAGCACCTGAACCCGGTGCAGGCCGTGATCGAACGCCGCATCAGCGCGGCAGAACTGAACCTGCTCAAGGAAGGCGAAGCCGCCTTCGCGGACGTCACCTTCCTGTCGCCCGTCTCGGTGCCCGTGCGCAACATTTTCGCCGTTGGCAAGAACTACACCGAACACGCGGCAGAGTTCGACAAGAGCGGTTTCAACGCGACCAGCGGCGCGGCGGCCGTGCCCGCGTTCCCGCAAATCTTCACCAAGGCGACCACCTCGCTGGCCGGTCCGACGGATGACATCCGTTACGACCCGGCTCACACGACCTCCGTGGACTACGAAGGCGAAATTGGTGTCGTGATTGGTGCCGAATGCCGCAATGTTTCGCCGGCTGACGCGCTGGGCAAGGTGTTCGGTTTTGTCGCTGTCAACGACGTGACGGCACGCGACCTGCAAAAAAACCATGCGCAGTGGTTCCTCGGCAAGTCGCTGGACACCTTTTGTCCGCTCGGTCCCTGGATTTCGACCTCGGACGAGTCGCCCATCGCTTCGCTCAAGGTGCAAACCTGGGTTAACGGCGAGTTGCGCCAGACCGGCGTGCTGACCGATCTGATTTTCGACGTGCCCACCCTGATCGCGACCTTGTCGAAAGCCATGACGCTGCTCCCCGGCGACATCATCGCGACCGGCACGCCTGTCGGCGTCGGCATCGGCTTCACACCGCCCAAGTTCCTGAAGGACGGCGATCTGGTTCGCGTCGCGGTAACCGGCCTTGGCGAAATGAACAACCGCATCCGCGCTGTGTGATGACACGGGCGCCCCGCCGGGGTGCCTTGCGCAGCACTTGCGTTCTGCGCTTTCTTTCAAGCAAATGATTGAATAACGGAGACAACTTTATGAAATATTCAAGCAAGACCTGGGTCCTGGTCGGCGTTGCCGTGAATGCGCTTTTCACGGCCTTGCCGGGTGTGGCGCAAGAGGCTTACCCCAACAAGTCCATCACCATGGTGGTGCCCTTCCCGCCCGGTGGCGCCGCCGACATCGTCGCACGGCCCATCGCCGAGGCCATGGCGCGCTACCTGAAGCAACCGGTGGTGATCGAGAACAAGGCCGGTGCCGGCGGTGGCATAGGCATGTCGCAGGTTGCCAAGGCCAAGTCCGATGGCTACAACGTGTTGATGGCCTTGTCGTCCATCGTGGTGTTGCCCGAAGCCGATGGCGTGCTCAAGCGCCCGCCTATGTTCACCTTGTCGCAGTTGAAACCCATTGCACGTTTCACGGCTGATCCGGTTGTGCTGGTGGTGAATGCCAACAGCCCATGGAAGGACTTCAAGCAGTTCAGCGCGGCCGTCAAGGCCAAACCCGGCAACTACACCTTCGGTTCCTCGGGGAACTACGGGACCATGCATGTACCTGTCGAGCAAATGAAGTCGGCAACCAACACCTCCATCTTGCACATCCCCTACACCGGTGCCGGGCCGGCTGTGGTCGCGCTGCTGGGTGGTCAAGTGGACCTCATCGCCACCGGACCCTCCACGGTCACCAGCCATATCCAGGCCGGAAAACTCAGGGCACTGGCGCAATGGGGTGAAGGACGTCTCCCGACGCTTCCGGATGTTCCCAGCCTGAAAGAACTCGGCATTCCCGCGACTTACTCCCAGTGGACCGGGCTTTTTGTGCCTGCATCGACGCCGGATGCCGTGGTGGCCAAGCTCCGGGAAGCCGCAAAATTTGCTGCCAGCGATGCGCGCGCTGTGCAAAATTTGCAAACCGCCGGAACCTATGTGCAGTACATGGACATGCCGGAATTTACAAAATTCGTGACCCAGGACGCGGCCGTCATGGCAAAGGTAGTCCAGCGAATTGGCAAGGTTGAGTAAACCTCATTGACCCCCGGCAGGCCAGCGCGGGCAACGATCCGCCTGGCCTGTTGCCGTTTTCAGGGACAGTCCCTCCAGTTTTTAAAGCCGGCTCAACGTGGACGTAGCGGGCCGAGGTTCGTCATTCGCTATATTTTTTATAGCTATTTACGCCCGTCAATTCTGGGCTAGAGCCACTTTTTATACATAAACTGCCGTACACCAGGCCTGCTCTGGTCGTGACGGCGCCATCACCACTTGCCCGTGGCGTTCTTGCTGCGGATGGCTGCGGCGATCAGTTGGGCGGACTCGGTGCGGCTGGCGCGGTAGGCAAACTCGATGGCCGTCAGGTTTTGCTGGTTTTTCAACAGGGGATCGGCGCCGGCGTCCAGCAGCAGCTTGACGGCCGGCGCCGTGCCGTACATGGCGGCCATCATCAGCGGCGTGGTGCCATTGGGCGACTCGGCATCGATATAGGCGTCGTTGTCGAGCAGCAGGCTCATGATGGCCAGCTGGCCTTTGCTGGCGGCGTAATGTAATGGCGTCCAGCCGGTCTTGTTGACGTCGGCATCCTTTTTGATCAGCTTGTCGGCCATGTCGAGCTCGCCTTTGAGCGCGGCAATCATCAGCGGGCTTTCACCCTGGGCGTTGAGTTTGTTGACGTCGGTTTTGGGCCAGTCCATCAGGACCTGGGCGACTTTCAGCGAAGGCTCCTGCAAGGCCAGGTACAGGCCGTGCTGGCCTTTGGGGTCTATGGTGTTGGGGTCAAACCCACGCGCCAGCAGTTGCTGGACCACCCCCGCGTTGTCCTGTTTGATGGCCGTGAAGAAATCTTCATACGAGCCAGCATGTGCGGATATAAAACCAGTTAAAACAAATAGATAAGCTGATTTTCTAAACCAGTTTGTGAAGTATTTTTTCATGCCAGAACCCCGGAGAACAGCTTCTCGAAGTTGCGGCTGGTGGCTTCGGCAATGGTTTCCACCGGCAGCTGTTTGAGCTCGGCCACCTGTTTCGCCACATAAGGCACGTAGGACGGATTATTGGTTTTTCCGCGGTAAGGCATGGGCGCCAGGTAAGGGCTGTCGGTCTCGATCAGGGTCCGGTCCAGCGGCACAAAACGGGCGACCTCGCGCAGATCGGCGGCATTTTTGAAGGTCAGGATGCCGGAAAACGAGATGTAAAAACCCAGGTCCAGCGCCGCCCGGGCCACTTCCATGGTTTCGGTAAAGCAGTGGAACACCCCGCCGGCCCGCCCTGCGCCGTCCGCTGTTTCGCCCTCTTCCTTCAAAATCGCCAGGGTGTCGGCGGAGGCGCTGCGGGTATGAATGACCAGCGGTTTGCCGGTCTGGCGGGCGGCGCGTATATGCACGCGAAAGCGTTCACGCTGCCATGCCATGTCGGCCACGGTGCGCTCGCCCAGCCGGTAATAGTCCAGCCCGGTTTCGCCTATGGCCACCACTTTGGGCAGGGCGGCGCGCCGCAGCAGGTCGTCCAGGCTGGGTTCGATCACGTCTTCGTTGTCGGGGTGCACGCCCACGCTGCACCAGAAATTGTCATAGGTCGTGGCCAGGGAATGGACGGATGCAAACTCTTCCAGGGTGGTGCAAATACACAAGGCGCGCTCCACCTGGGCGTCCTGCATGGCCTGGCGAATCTGCGGCAACTGGGCCTGCAGCTCGGGGAAACTCAGGTGGCAATGGGAGTCGGTGAACATGGGAATGGGCTTAACTTAAGTATGAAAAGTGGCTCTAGCCCATATAAAACGGGCATAGGCAGCTATCGAAAAAGTAGCGATTTCGGGTCTCAGCCCGGTGTACCCGCTATTTATATGGTCTGGGTCGGACGGTCCGAGGCCAGGTGTGCGCCCAGGATTTCCTCGATCTTTATCTTCAGCAGGCGGGATTTTTCGTCGTTCGGAAAACGCACACCCACGCCCTGCGTGCGGTTGCCGGAGGCCCGGGCCGGCGTGACCCAGGCGACCTTGCCCGCCACCGGGTAGCGTTGTGTGTCTTCGGGCAGGGTCAACAAGACGTAAACATCGTCGCCCAGCTTGTAGTCACGCGCCGAGGGGATAAACACCCCGCCCTCGGTGAACAGGGGAATATAGGCGGCGTACAGCGCGGCCTTTTCCCGGATCGCCAACTGGATGACGCTGGGCCGGGCGGCGTTGGCGCCGGATGCGCTGGCAGGAGGCGATGTACTCATAAGGGCTAGTTTATAGGCTTGTTTGCGACGCTGTCAGCATGAACCGCGCCTATTTGGCGTTGAGCGCCAGGCGCGCCCGGCTGGCCAGCGACTCCAGCATCAGGCCGGGATTGAAGGGGTGTTCGACGGTGCGTGCGCTGGCCGCCAGTTCTTTGGACCAAGCGCCCAGGGCGAGGAAACCCGGGCCGCCGGTTTTGCTGGTCGGCAAATCCTTGGCGCTGAAAAAACGTGGCTGGGCGCCGGCCTTGACCGCCAACACGTCGTGGCAAAGTTTTTGCAGCGCATCGACGGCCTGGGCCGGTGCCCAGTCGGCCAGCGCGCTGGTGTCGCCGCGGGCCATGGCTTTGGGCAGGGCTTGCCAGTGTTGGGCGCTGGCGTTGCTGGGGCCGGCCTGCAGCCGACTCAAGGCGTCGGCTGGCCGGCCGCCGGCAGCGGCCAGCAAGGTGTGTAGATCGGCAGCGGCCGGCAAGGCGCCGGCTTTGCCTTCGGTCGGCGCTTGTGCCGCCAGCCAGGCCAGCGCTTCATCAAACACCGGCCAATGCATGGTGTGGCCCTGGCAGCGGCTGCGTATGGTGGGCAACAACTGGTGCGCCGCTTCGGTGGCCAGGATGAACTTGACCGCGCCAGGTGGTTCTTCCAAAGTCTTGAGCAAGGTGTTGGCGGTGATGGTGTTCATGCGTTCGGCCGGGTAGACCAGCACCACCTTGGTCGTGCCGCGTGAACGTGTGAACTGGGTGAAAGACACGGCTTCACGCGCGGCGTCAACCTTGATTTCCTTGCTGGGCTTGCGTTTTTTGCTGTCCAGGTCGTCCTGCGTTTTTTCGTCCAGCGGCCAGCCCAGGGCCAGCGACAGGGTTTCCGGCATCAACATGCAGAGATCGGCATGGGTGTGGACGGCGATGGCGTGGCAACTGCCGCAGACGCCACAAGCGCCGTCGGCCGTGGCTTGTTCGCACAACCAGGCGCGGGCCAAAGCCAACGCCAAATCAAACTGCCCCAGGCCGGAGGGGCCGCTGAGCAACCAGGCGTGGCCGCGCTGGGTCAGCAGGCTGCGCAGCTGGGTTTGCAGCCAGGGCGCCAATGGCGGATTCGGGGACAAGACCTCGGTACTCATGACAACCAGCCTTTGTTGACAAACACCTGGTGCACGGATTGCCAGACGGTTTCGCGTGCGTGCGAGGCGTCGATGCGGGCAAAACGCCCGGGGTCCTGGGCCATGCGATCGGCGTAACCCTGGGCCACACGGCGGAAAAATTCCACCGGCTGGGCTTCAAAACGGTCCGGCACACGGGCACCGACCAGGCGCTCGGCCGCGGCTTCCGGTGCCAGGTCAAACCACACGGTCAGGTCCGGCTGGATAATCGGTATGGCCGCGCCCTTCTTCCCGAGTTCATGAACGAAATCGGGACCTAGCCCTTGTGCATCCTGCGCCCATAGCTCCAGTTTTGATAGCACATCGAGGTCAAAGCCGCGCCCGCCGCCCTGGTAGGCAAAGGTGGCATCGGTAAAACGGTCACATAAAACCACGTCGCCACGTGCCAGCGCAGGCGCGATCACGGTCCGCAGGTGGTCGCGCCTGGCCGCAAAAATCAGCAGGGCTTCGCTGAGCGGGTCCATCGCATCGTTGAGGATCAGGGTGCGCAGCTTTTCGGCCAGCGGCGTGCCGCCGGGCTCGCGGCTCAGGGTCACGGCTCTGCCTTCGGCCTTGAAGGCTTCGGCCAGCGCGGCGATGTGGGTGGATTTGCCGGCACCGTCTATGCCTTCAAAGCTGATGAATAAACCACTCATCTTGTTCAGTGACCTCTGATGTATTTGTTGACCGCACGGTTGTGCTCGTCCAGGCTGCTGCTGAACTGGCTGCTGCCGTCGCCGCGCGCCACAAAATACAAGGCCTTGGTCGGGGCCGGCCGCACTGCTGCCAGCAACGCGGCCTTGCCGGGCATGGCAATCGGCGTGGGCGGCAGGCCGGCGCGGGTGTAAGTGTTGTACGGGGTGTCGGTCTGCAGATCGCGTTTGCGCAAATTGCCGTCAAACTGCGCGCCCAGGCCGTAGATCACGGTGGGATCGGTTTGCAGCAACATGCCTATGCGCAGGCGGTTGCTGAACACGCCGCCGATTTCGGCCCGGTCCGAGGGTTTGCCGGTTTCTTTTTCAACAATACTGGCCAGGATCAGGGCTTGCTCGGGGGTTTGCAAAGGGCTGTCGGGGCTGCGCAGGGACCAGGCGGTTTCCAGCCGTTTGTCCATCGCACGTGCGGCGCGTTTGAGCACAGCCAGGTCGCTGGCGCCTTTGGAATAGGTATAGGTGTCGGGGAAGAAGCGCCCTTCCGGGTGAACGCCAGGCCGGCCCAACTGCGTCATCAAATCCTGGTTGTTCAGGCCCTGGCTGTCGGGCTTGAGGGCTTCAGCCTTGAGCAATGCAGCGCGCAGTTGATTGATGTTCCAGCCTTCGACCAGGGTGATGCTTTTCAGACTTTCTTCGCCACGCACCAGCATGCCCAGCAAGGTGCGCGGTGTGGTGCCGGGTGTGATTTCATAACTGCCGGCCTTGATCTGGCGTGCCTTGCCCGACAGGCGAAACCAGGCATAAAGCCAGGTCGCCGGGACATCGACGCCGCTGGCCACCACGGTGTCGGCCACGCCCTGGGCTGGCGTGCCGGGTTCGATCTCGAGGTCCAGCACCTGGCTGCCGGGCGGCACGTGCAGGGGCAGCGGCTGGTGAATCCACCAGCCCACGGCCCCGCCCACCAGCAGGCCGGCGCACAACATCAACACCAGCAAACGCCTGAAAAAACGAATCACAACCCTGCTGCCTTCCTGAAAACGATGGGTCTATGATAATTCAGCCCATGTTGACCTCCCCCACTGATTTGTCCCTTGCCTCCACCTTGTCCGGTGTCGCCGAATTAAGCCATCTGGGCGTGATCCGCGTGGCCGGCGAAGAAGCCGCCAAATTCCTGCAAGGCCAGCTGACGCAAGACGTCGTCCTGCTGGGTTTGTCCGAGGCGCGCCTGGCGGCTTATTGCAACGCCAAAGGCCGCATGCAGGCCAGCTTCATCGTGTTCAAACGCAGCCATGAAGAAATTCTGATGCTCTGCAGCCGCGACATCTTGCCGCCCACACTCAAACGCCTGTCCATGTTTGTGCTGCGTGCCAAGGCCAAACTCAGCGATGCAACGGCCGATTACGCGCTGTTTGGCCTGGCTGGAAGCGCTATCGAATCCATAGCTGCTGGCACACAGCCAACCTGGGCCAAGGCCGATTTTGATGCTGCAAGCCTGGTGTTTTTATATCCCGGCGCCGGCCAGCCACGCGCCTTGTGGTGCGCGCCCAGCGGCACGCCCGCCCCGGCAGGGCCGGCCCTGGCGCTGGACCATTGGCAGTGGCTGGCGGTGCAGGCCGGTATTGCCATGATCACGCAGCCGATTTTTGAGGCCTTTGTGCCGCAGATGCTGAATTACGAATCGGTCGGTGGCGTCAGCTTCAAAAAAGGCTGCTACCCCGGCCAGGAAATTGTGGCGCGCAGCCAGTTTCGCGGCACGCTCAAACGCCGGGCTTATCTGGCGCACACCGAAGGCCAACCGAGCGTTGGGCAGGAAGTCTTCCACGCCGGCGATGCGGAACAGCCTTGCGGCCTGGTCGCGGCCTGCGCACCACATCCGGTCGGCGGCTTCGACGTGATCGTGTCCATGCAAACTTCGGCCGCGGCGGATGCCGAGGGCGGGCGTTTGACCCTGGGCAGCGCCAGCGGTCCGGCTTTGGCACTGTTGCCGCTGCCTTATCCGCTGCTTGAAGATATCTAAGTGCGTAGCGCACGTTGTGGCCATCGTGGGGACTAGACCATGTGTCTGATCGCTTTTGCCTTGGGGGCTTCGGCACGTTGGCCGCTGGTCATCGCCGCCAACCGCGATGAATTCCTGAACCGCCCCACCCTGCCCCTGGCACGCTGGCACACCGAGGCAGGGACCGAAATCATTTCCGGCCGCGACCTGCGCGCTGGCGGCACCTGGCTGGGCGTCACGCCAGGCGGTCGCGTGGCGATGTTGACCAATGTGCGCGGCCCCCAGCCCTCCGCCAGCGAAAAAACACGGGGCGAACTGGTCACGCGCTGGCTGGAAAGCGACCTGGACGCGGCCAGCTTCATGGCGCAGACCGAGGGCGCGGCTTACGGCGCCTGCAATTTGATTGTGGGTGATGTCCCCACCGGGTCCTGGCACTGGCTCAGCAACCAGCCCGGCCCCGGCTGGCAGTCACGCGCCTTGGGCCCCGGTGTCTACGGCCTGTCCAATGGCGCGCTGGACACACCCTGGCCCAAAACCGTGGCCCTGAAACATTCCCTGGTATCTGCGCTGGCAGCGCCTGACCAAGACAGCTTGCAAGCCCAACTCTGGTCGGCTCTGCAGGATGGGCAGCGTGCCGGTCACGAACATCTGCCCAACACCGGTGTGCCGCTGGCGCTGGAACAGGCCTTGTCCAGCGCTTTTGTCGATTTTCCCGAACATGGCTATGGCACGCGTTGCAGCACCTTGCTGGTGGCCCGTGCCGCAGAAACGTCCGCGGCTTGGCCTTGGGACGTGTTGATGCAGGAAATCACCCATGCGTATGCCGCGTCGGATGTGCGGCTGGAGCGCCAGTGCCGGCTGACGTGGACCAACACCCTGGTCGCTTAAGTTGGCACCAGGCCTGTCGCCCGCTAAACCCTGACCATGCCTGCATTCCCGCTTGACGCTCCTCGTCCCTTTTTCGGCACATGGGTGGTCAGGGCCGCGTTTGTCATGGCCGTGTTCGGCTGGGGTGTTGGTTTTTACGGCCCGCCCATCTTTCTTCATGCCGTGATGCAGCGCACCGCCTGGCCGCTGTTCCTGGTCTCCAGCGCCGTGACCGTGCACTTTCTGTTTGGTGCGATCGTGGTGGCGAATTTGCCGCGCCTTTATCGCCGCTTCGGATTGCCGACCGCCACCACGGCGGGCGCCATCGCGACCGCCCTGGGTGTCATGGGTTGGGCTTTTGCGGCGGAACCCTGGCAGTTGTTTTTGGCCGCCCTGTGCAGTGGCGGCGGTTGGGTGATGATGGGTGCTGCGGCGATCAATGCCATCGTCGCACCTTGGTACGTCCATGCGCGGCCCATGGCGCTGGCCAAAGCCTACAACGGGGCGAGCATCGGCGGCGTTATTTTCTCGCCGCTCTGGGTTTTTCTGATCGCCAAAACCGGCTTCCAGATGGCGTCCCTGCTGGTTAGCGGGGTGATGGTGGTGGCCGTGGCGATACTGGCCCGATGGGCCTTTGTGAAAACACCGGCCTTGCTGGGTCAGGCTCCTGACGGCGACGAAGTTGGCGCGCCTTTGCGCACGGTCACCTTGCCACACGCTCGCTTGTTGCCGGGGAAAAAACTCTGGACCAACCGCCGCTTTCTAACGCTGGCGGGAGGCATGGCCGCCGGCCTGTTTGCGCAAATTGGCTTGCTGGCCCATATGTTTTCACTGTTGGTGCCAGCGTTGGGCGCGCAATCTGCTGGCCTGACCATGGGCTTGGCCACGGCCTGCGCCATTGCCGGGCGTTCGGTGGTGGCCTGGACCATGCCAGTCACTGCCGATCGACGGCTGGTCATCTGCGCCGGTTATGCCGTCCAGTTGCTCGGCTCCTTGTTGTTGCTGGCCGCGAACGAGTCGCAGATTGGGCTGATCTTGCTGGGTGTTGTCTTGTTTGGGGCCGGCATAGGCAATGCCACGTCCTTGCCGCCGCTGATCGCCCAGGTCGAGTTTGTCAAGGAGGATGTATCTCGCGTGGTGGCGCTGATCGTCGCCATGGGCCAGGCGACGTACGCGTTTGCGCCCATGGCCTTCGGCCTCCTGCTGGCGGTTTCTGGCGGCCAGGACTTGCACCTGGGGCAGAACACCACGCTGTTTTTCATGGGCGTAGCGCTGGTTCAGCTTCTCGCCATCACCTTGTTCTTGCTGGGTCGGCGCTCGTCGTCGTGACGGCGGTGTGCCGGATAAGTCGGCTTACAGGGCCTTAACCATTTCGATGTGCGGAATGTCCACTTCCTCAAAAGGCTCGCCGCGCGGCTGGAAGCCCAGGCGGCTGTAAAACCCCTCGGCGCTGCGCTGGGCGTGCAGCACCACTTCGGTGTCGCCACGCTGCTGCGCATGCGCCATCAGTGCCTGCAGCAGTTCGCGCCCCAGGCTGGAACCCCTGAGCACCCGGCTGACCGCCATTCGGCCGATTTTTCCGCTGCCAGGCGCGGCTTGCAACAAGCGGCCGGTACCAATGGCCTGACCCAGCCCGTTGTAGGCCACGGCGTGGATCGCGGTTTTGTCGGCCTCGTCCCATTCCATCTCTATCGGAATGCCCTGCTCCTGGACAAATACCGCGGTGCGTATGGCCCCCGCATCGCTGCCCAGTTCGGCCCACGAGCCTAGCTTCACCTTGACCATGGGCTGGCCGGCGTCAAAACCAGTCAGGATGCGGCGCAAGGCGTCGGGCACAGGCCGCGAGGTTTGCGTCGCCGGATCGGCAAACACGTAAATCAGCTCGCAGGTGATCAGCAAGGTGTCGCCGCGAAAAATGGCGGCGGTGAACAACATGGACGAAGTGCCAATGCGTGTGCATTTCAGGCCGATGTCGAGCTGGTCGTCATAACGCGCCGAGCCGTGGTACTCGACCGAGGCTTTTTTGACATAGAGGTCGCCGTTCAGCTGGTGCATGGCCTCTTCGTATGGCAGGGCCAGTGCGCGCCAGTAGTCGGCCATGGCCGTGTCGACATACATCAGGTAATGCGCGTTGAAGACAATTTTCTGCATGTCCACCTCGGCCCAGCGCACGCGCAGACGGTGGAAAAATCGGAAGTCCTGTCGTTTCATATCACTCACTTTATTTGGCAAATGCGTTGCGCAGGGCTTGAGCCGCATGGGCATGCGCCTGCCGCGCTTCGACGATCACACGGCCCATCTTGATGAATTCATGGGTCACGCCACGGTAAATTTCCAGGTCCACGCTGACCCCGGCCATGCGCAGTTTATCGGCATAAGCCACACCTTCGTCGACCAGCGGGTCGCATTCGGCCAGGCCTATCCAGGCCGGCGCCACACCATCCACATCCGGCGCGCTCAAGGGGGCAAAGCGCCAGTCGTCCCGGTCGGCCGGGCTGCGCAGGTACTGGCCAAAAAAGAAATCTATGTGCGAAGCTTCCAGCACAAAGCCTTCAGCAAAACGCTGGTGCGAGGCCGTGTCCTGGCGCGGCGCGCAGCCGGGGTAAAACAGCAACTGCAACTCGAGCGGCAGCGCCATGTTCCTGGCCTGGATGGCGCAGGCGGCCGCCAGCGTGCCACCGGCGCTGTCGCCGCCCACCGCCAGACGGGTGCCGTCCAGGCCTCGGTCGTCCGCGTGAAAAGACAACCAGGCCAGGGCATCCCAGGCGTCGTTGGCGGCGGTGGGGAATTTGTACTCAGGCGCCAGCCGGTAGTCCACCGAGATCACGGCGCAGCCGGCCAGGTGGCTGAGCTGGCGGCACAAAATGTCGTGCGAGGCCACGCTGCCTATCGTGAAGCCGCCGCCGTGGAAATACATCAGCACCGGCAAACGTCCATGCGAGGGCGCATACAGGCGCAGCGGCAGCGCGTAACCGTCGCGCGCCGGGATGCTGAAGTCCTCCACGCGTGCCAGTGGGGCCGACGGGATTTCCAGCACACCGGCGCCGGCTTCATAGGCCGCGCGGGCCTGCTGCGGACTCAAGCTGTGCATGGGCGGGCGATTCGCGCGCGCCATGCGCACCAGCACGTCGCGCATGGCCGGGGTCAGCAGGTCTTTCGGATCGGCAGGATGTGTCATAGGATGATGGATGCCGGTGCCGACGCCGCTATCACCAAAGTGACGGCGATCAGGGTTTGCTTGTTTCTCAAGGCGCCTCCAGCCATTAAAGTAGGGTTGACCGAATCGTACAACGCGGAAAGACAACACCCATGGCCTTCATCTACTACGTGACCCAGATCCAGTTTGAATATGGCGCGATCAAGCTGCTCAAGCAGGAATGTGAACGCGTCGGCATCAGCCAACCGCTGATCGTCACCGATGCCGGCGTCAAGGCCGCGGGTGTTTTGCAAAAAGCGCTGGACGCCCTGCCCGGCATGGTGGTCACGGTGTTTGACCAGACCCCGTCCAACCCGACCGAAGCCGCAGTGCGCGCCGCGGCTGCGATGTACAAAGCCAGTGGCTGCGACGGCCTGATCGCCGTCGGCGGCGGCTCGGCGATTGATTGCGCCAAAGGCGTGGCGATTGCCGCGACACACGAAGGCCCGCTGACCACCTACGCCACCATCGAAGGCGGCTCGCTGAAAATCACAGAGCGCGTCGCGCCGCTGATTGCCGTGCCGACCACCAGCGGCACCGGCAGCGAGGTGGCGCGCGGCGCCATCATCATCGTGGACGACCACCGCAAGCTGGGTTTTCACTCCTGGCACCTGGTGCCCAAAACCGCGATCTGCGACCCCGAGCTGACCCTGGGCCTGCCCGCCAAATTGACGGCCGCCACCGGCATGGACGCGATTGCACATTGCATGGAAACCTTCATGGCTCCGGCTTTCAACCCGCCGGCCGACGGCATTGGCCTGGACGGCCTGCAGCGCGGCTGGGCGTTTATCGAACGCGCGACCCGCGACGGCAGCGACCGCGAAGCCCGGCTCAACATGATGAGCGCGTCCATGCAGGGCGCGATGGCCTTCCAGAAAGGCCTGGGTTGCGTGCATTCCTTGAGCCACAGCCTGGGCGGCGTCGATCCGCGCCTGCACCACGGCACCTTGAACGCCATGTTTTTGCCTGCGGTGGTGCGTTTCAACGCCAGCGCCGAATCAATTCAAAAAGAAAACCGCCTGCAGCGTATGGCCCAGGCCATGGGCCTGGCCTCGGGCAGCGACATCCCGGAGGCGATCAAGGACATGAACACCCGCCTCGGCCTGCCCAGCGGCTTGGCGGCCATGGGTGTGACGCGTGAACAGTTTCCCCAGATCATCAGCGGCGCCATGGCCGACCACTGCCACAAGACCAACCCACGGATTGCGACGGCCCAGGAGTATGCGGCGATGTTGGATGCGTCGCTTTAAGACGGTGTTGGCGCCCTGCCGGCTGCGAAGCTGATTCGGAAAAAAGAAAAGGCCCCGAAGGGCCTTTTCTGCGAAGCAACAGAGTTGCCGAAGAAGATTACTTCTTGGCTGCAGGCTTGGCGGCTTTGGCTTTCTTGGGCGCTGCAGCTTTTGCCTTGGGAGCAGGCGCGGCAGGTGCAGCAGCCACAGGAACCACTTTCAACGCAGTACGCTGATCACGCAGGGCTTGGATTTCTGCATTGATCTTGTCCTTGCGCTCGGTCAGCTTGGCGATGCTGGCGCTGAGTTTTGCAACGAGTTTGGCGATCTTGGACACCGGCGCTTTTTTGGCGGCGGCCTTGACCACGGGCTTCATCACTTTTGCAGGTGCCGTGACTTTTTTTGCAGTTGTCTTTGCTTTAGAAGCTGTTTTTTTCGCAGTTGCCATTTTTAAAAATCCTCTTTTATTTACCTGGTTGAGATATTTCACCAGTACCGTATTGTCTCTAAATTTTTTGTTTCTTTTTTACACCGACATTTGCGGGCAAAAAAAGTGCGCCAAAACGGCGCTGATGAGGTGAAGAAATCGCAGGTGGCGCCAGCTTCAGTTGCTTGTTGAGTCAGGTCGTCATTCAACACAAAAACAGGCTACAGCCACCGTCCTGACTGCATCATAAGCTATCAATAAAGAAGCGACACCAGCGTGATGCTACGCCTCATGGGTGCTTGTGTCGCTCTTGTATTCAAACTGCTGCGAGCAGTGCTTCGAGTGCCGCGGCTACACCGAGCAATGTGTGGTCTTCACCTCTGCGGCCCACCACCATCAGGCCGACAGGCAACTCGCCGGCCGCGCGCGGCAAGGGCAGCGACATCGCCGGCAGGTCATAAAAGTTGAATACCGAGGGGTTGCGCAGCACCAGGCCGTTGGCCTGGTTGAAGGCGGCTTCGTCGGCCAGCGCGTCTATGCGCGGCGCCACAAAAGGCACGGTGGGCAGGAGCAGCACGTCGAGGTCGGCCAGGCGTGCATCCAGCTCGGGTTGCAGCTGCGCCCTCGCCTGCTGGATGCCCACGTAGCCCGCGGCGTCCAGCGTCATGCCGCGCCGGATACGTCCCAGCACCACCGGGTCGTACTCGGTCGCGCGGGTGTCTATGGTGGCACGGTGGATGTAGGCCGCTTCGGCGGCGACCAGGGTGCCGCGCTCCTGCAGGCGGAACGGTGCGCCCAGCCATTCGTCCAGCGACTCGTCGCCGATGCGGGCACCGGCCGCGGAGAAGGACGACAGCGCGGCCTCGAAAGCCGCCAGCACGCTGTCTTCGGCCTGGCCGAACAACAGGCCACGCGGCACGCCGACCCGCAGGCCACGCACCGTGCGTTGGGGCAGCGGCTGCCAGGCCTGGTTGGACAAGACCGCATCGGCGCGGGCGCAGTCCGCCACGCTACGCGTCAGCGGACCGACGGTGTCGAGGGAAAAAGACAGCGGGAAGGCGCCCGTGCGCGGCACGCGCGACTGTGATGGCTTGAAGCCGGCCAGTCCGTTGAGCGCCGAAGGAATACGCACGGAACCACCGGTGTCCGAACCAATGGCGATTTCCGCCATGCCGCGTGCCACCGACACGCCGGCGCCCGAGGAGGAACCGCCCGGGATACGCGTCACGTTATGGGCGTTGCCCGGCGTGCCGTAGTGCGGATTGATGCCTATGCCCGAAAAGGCAAACTCGGTCATATTGGTTTTGCCGACGATCACCGCACCCGCGCTGCGCAGGCGCTGCACCACCACCGCGTCGGCGGCGGCTGGCGCCGCGCCCCGCAACAAGGCCGAGCCGGCCGTGGTCGTTTCGCCAGCCACATCAAACAAGTCCTTGATGGACACGATGCGGCCGTCGAGCGGGCTCAGCGCGATGCCGTGCCTGGCGCGCGCATCGGCGGCTTGCGCCGCTTCGCGCGCTTGGGCAGCGTACACCTGGGTGAAGATGCGGCGGCCTTCGTCGCCGGCGGCCTCAATGGCGGCCAGGGCCTGTTCAAGTCGGGTGGTAGAGGAAGTCATGGTGCAGTCTCCAATGAATCGACGGAAAAAGGCTCAAGCCACTTCGGGCAAAACCTCGACGGTATAAAGGTGCGTCAGCGACAGATTGCGCCTGGGGTCGTGCAATTCCATCTCAAAGACGGTAGACGGCCGGATGCCGCCTATGGCCCCTACGGTACCGCAAGTCATGCCGGTGCCGTCGGGCAAGCGGCTGTGTGCGGAGCCGGCGAGGTAGCCGTTGATCAGATCACGCGGCGTGCGCAGGGTAGACAACGGGCCTTCCTGGTAAAGCACACGTTCGCCGTTTTCCTCGATCCAGGCGCGGATCATCAGCTCGTCCCAATGGCCTTCCACGTCGGCATACAGCCAGGCGCTGCGGCCGGCCGGTTTGGCGCAGAGCTGTTTGGACAAGGCCACGCTGTGGGACTCCAGCTTGCGGTCGGTGTGGTCGGAGGCGATGCTGACATACAACTCGCCGTCGGCGGAGAAGACAAAGGTTTCGATTTCGCCGGACGAATCGGGACCCACCATCTGCACGGTGTCGGATTGGGTCAGCTGGTTGTTGGCAATGCGGTAATACAGCGGCACGTTGCTCGGGCGTGGCACACCAATGGCGGCCAGTTCTTCGATGTGGTGTTCGATGGCTTCCCGGTCGCGGCCGGCCCAGCCCGCCACCACCAGGGTGGAAATGTCGACGCTCAGCTTGCGGGTCGTGGTGCCGGAGATGATTTGGAATTCGGTTTGCATGGATCAGATAGAAATAAAAGGGAGATGAAAAACGCTGTTTACCCAAAGACACGTGGCAGCCACAGCGCCAGGTCGGGGAACAGGGACAAAAGCAGGATCATCACGAACATGGCCGCGACAAAAGGCAGGGAGCCAACAATGACGGCATTCATGGAGCCGGTCTTGCGCAGGCTTTGCACCACAAACAGGTTCAGGCCCACGGGCGGCGTGATCAGCGCCAGCTCGACCAGCACAATGATCAGAATGCCCAGCCAGATCGGGTCGTAACCCATGCCTATCATGATCGGGGCCACGATGGGGATGGTGGTGATCATCATGGACAGGGTCTCCATGAAGCAGCCCAGTACCAGGTAGAAGATCACCACGATCAGCAGCATCCAGGCCGGCGACAGGCCCAGGCCGGTGATGGAGTCGGTCAGTGCCGAGGTCAGGCCGGTGGCCGACATGACAAAGTTCAGGAAGCTGGCAGCGATCACGATCAGCATGATCATGGCGGTGGAGCGCATGGTGCCCTCTATCGACTCGCGCAACATGCCCCAGTTCAGCTTGCCAAAGCCGGCGGCCAGAATCAGCGCACCCAGCACGCCCAGGGCCGCGGCCTCGGTCGGTGTGGCCAGACCGGCGTAGATCGAGCCGACCACGAGCAGGAAAATGCCCATGGGTGGCGCCAGGTGCACCAGGCTGCGCATACGCTCGCCCCAGGTGGCGTGGATCTTCTGCCCGCCCCAGGACGGTTTGATCAGGCAGGCAATGATCACGGTCAGGATGAACAGCAGCGCCATGGCAAAACCCGGGATGATGCCGGCCAGGTAAAGCTTGGGCACCGAGGAGTTGGTCAGCACGCCGTACATCACGAGGTTGATCGACGGTGGAATCAGGATGCCCAGGGTGCCGCCGGCCGCCAGGCTGCCGAGGAACAGGGGTTCGTTGTAGCCAAAACGTTTGATTTGCGGCAAGGCCACGGTACCCACCGTTGCGGCCGTGGCCACGCTGGAGCCCGAGGTGGCCGAGAACAGCGTCGAGGCGCCGATGTTGGCGTGCATCAGCCCGCCCGGCAGCCAGGACAGCCACAGGCTCATGGCCGAGTACATGCGTTCGGCAAAACCGGCGCGCAGCAAAACCTCGCCCAGCATGATGAAGAGCGGAATCGCCACCAGCAGGAACTCGTTGTTGGTGCTCCAGGACAACTCGCCGATGGCACGCGTCAGGGGCAAGGAAGAAAACAGCGGGTCCAGCGTCAGGCCCAGGAGGCCCAGGGCAGCGCCGACGGGAATGCTCAGCCCGATCAGGGCGAGCAACAAAACCAGTGCGGTGGCAATCATGCGGCGGCTCCATTCACAATGCGGGCGCCGGTGGCGGCTTCTTCTTCTGCTTCTTCCTGCGCCGTACGCACGCCGCAAATTTCCTTGACCAGCTCAATGTCGCCGGTGACAAAAGCCAGCGAGGCGCGCACCAGCATCAGGGCCACGACCACACACATCCAGCCCAGACCCAGCAACCACAAGCCCTGGGGAATCCAGAGCGGCGTGGCCATGGTGGTGTTGGCCGTGGAGTTTTGCAGCCAGGAGGCGCCCACCACGTCCATCGCATACCAGGTCAACACGACCATGAACACGCCCAAGCCCACCAGCGACAGCCAGTCCAGCACGGCGGACAGACGCACCGGCAGGTATTGGTACAAGACGTCAACCCGCACATTGGCGCGTTGCAAGGTGGCAAAAGCCAGCGCCCAGGAGGTGCTGATGGCGAAGGCATAACTCGACAATTCGTCGGCGCCGCCGGTGTTGAAACCTAGGAATTTGCGCGCCAGCACGTCAAAAGAGATCAGCAGCACGCTGGCCAGGGTCAGCGCGCCACCGGCCCAGACGGCGCCCAGTGAGAAGCTTTCGGCCAGCCGGGAAAGCCGTCCGAGAAATGAAAAGTGATGCGGGTGCGTCATGGTGATGGAGTGAGGATCGTTGAAAAGAGCCCCAGGCCCTTGGCGGGCCTGGGGCTGCTTGGAAGACCGGGTGTCTTACTTCTTGGCGGTCAGGCCGACCACCTTGCCGACTGTGGCGTTGAAGTCGGTCACGCAGCCGGCGCTGCAACGTGCGGCCCACTTGGGCAAGACCGATTCCTGCAAGACCTTTTTGAGCAGCACGCGGTCGGCTTCGCTAGGCTGGACCAGCACCATCTTGCCCTTGACCGGCTGTTTGCAGGCGGCGGCGCCGGTGTTGCAGTCATAACCTTCCTGCGTTTGCGCGGCGGCTGCGGTCCAGATGTCGTCCACCAGGGTTTTGTATTGCACGGTGATCAGGTTGCGCACCTTGGGGTCGAGTTTGTTCCAGGCCTTCTGGTTGACGGCGTGGATTTGCTGGTTCCAGTTGATGGGCAGAGCCACCAAGTGGGTCGAGACTTCGTACCACTTGGCCGAATAACCGGAGAGCGAACCCGTGATGGCGCAATCCACCACCTTGTTTTGCATGGCCGGGACCACTTCACCGAAAGGCATGGTCACGCTGGAGCCGCCCAGCGCCTCCACAAATTCGGCTTGGGTGCGGCTGCTGGTGCGCACTTTTTTGCCCTTGAGATCACCCAGGTTTTTCATCTCGGCATTGCAAAACAGCACTTGCGCGGGATAAGTCGACATGCCCAGCACCTTGATGCCCGAGCTCTGGCTGTAGAACTTGTCGTACACCGGCTGGAAGGCTTCGGTCACGGCACGCGCCGTTTTCACATCGGGCGCCAGGCCGGCCAGGTCGATGGCTTCGTTGATCGGGTTGTCCGAGGCAAAGTAGGCCAGGGTGGAGGTGCCGAACTCGATCACGCCTTGCGACATCAGACGCAGCAACTCAGGGCCCTTGATGCCCATTTCGTTGAAACCCTTGATGTCGGCCGTGATCTTGCCGCCTGAGGCTTGCGGGATCTTCTGCGTCCAGAAAGGCTTTTCGTAGTCGTTGTACAGGCTCAGGTTACTCAGGCCGCCAACCACCTTCAGTTTGACCGTGGGCAGGTCTTGGGCAAACGCATGGCCCGCAAGGGCCGCCGTTGCGGCGAGGACGATGGACAGCAGTCGACGTTGCATGAATAACTCCTAAGTAATCGTAAAAAAACAAATAGAACGAATGCCCCGAAACAAGCGTGGCGCACCACCTTGGGTGTTGGCCTTCTGGTTGGGTTCAAGACGGCCAGACAGCCGCACCAAGCCCGTGCCAGACGCACGTTTTTCGGGAATTATGAAGGAGTTGTGAAATTTCACTGATCCTTCAGATGAATCTTATGCGATTTTTATGCCAGTCAGCCAGATGGTAGTATCCCTACTCATTCAGCTCGCCGCCGCACGGGGAAAAAGTTGCCAGACCCAGAAGACATCCGTCCAGTTGCCCCTGTCCGCACACGCCGGCGCAGCGAAGAACCGTCGCAAAATGCCCAGGCTTACGAGCGCCTGAAAGATGGCCTGACCACCCTCGCCTACAAACCCGGTGACTACCTGAACACCGCGGCGCTGATGAGTGATCTGGCCTTGGGCCGCACGCCCTTGAACCACGCCCTGCACCGTCTCGCCACCGAAGGCCTGGTGCAAATCATTCCGCGCAAGGGTGTGATGGTGGCGCCGCTGTCCATCGACGATGCCTTGCATTTGATCGATGTGCGCCTGGTGAATGAAACCTTGTGCGCCCGGCTGGCGGCGACACGTATCACCGCCGCCGCCCTGCAAAAGCTGCAGGCCGCCGCACGCCGTTTCGATGCGGCCGTGGCGCGCCGCAACGTCGCGCAGATGATGAGCAGCGACCGCATGTTTCACGAACAAATTGCCGACGCGTCAGGCAACCCGGTCCTGGTCGAGGTGCTGCGAGTCTTGCATGCGCGCTCGCAGCGCTTCTGGGCAATTTCGCTGTCGGCAGAAGGCCATGTGTCTGAAGTCAGTGACGAACACCAGCAAATCATTGCGGCGCTGGCCAAGGGGGATGGCGAGCTGGCGGCCCGCACCCTGGCCGAACACATAGAGTCGTTTCGCGGCTCGCTGCTGCGCGGGCGCTAAGCGCCTGGCCGTTTTTTTTAAGCCTTTTTGGCTTTTAGCCCATACGGTATGGGCGTCTTAAGCTATCAAATCAGAAGCGTTTCAGCGCTTCCGTGAAATCCTCAATGGCCCATTTCCAGCGCCACCAGAAAGCGCGAGACCATGTTGTAGGCGCCTATGGTGACCATGACGTCCACGATCTGGCGCTCGTCGAGGTGGCTGCGTACCTGTTTGTACAGCTCGGCCGGCACCTTGATGTTGCGGGTCATGGCGTCGGTCAGGGTGATCAGCGTGTGTTCCAGCTCGCTCAGGCCGCTGCCTAGTTTGTCTGGATCGCCCAAGGCATTGATTTTTTCCTGTGTGGCGCCGGCTCTCAAGGCAATCGGCACATGGGCTTCGTATTCGTAGGTCGCACCATTGAGCACGGCCACGCGGATGATGACCAGTTCGCGCAGTTCGGCCGGCAAGGTGTTGCGGTTGCGCACGGCGGTCAGCAGTTGCTCCCAGCCGTGGGCCATGGGCGGGCTGTTGAGCAGCACCTGGTACAGCGGCGAGACGCGGCCGCGCTGGGCGATGATGACGGCTTCGAGTTCGGCCAGTTCGGGTTTGGAGCCGGGTTGGATCGGGGCGATACGCATGGAGTGTCCTTGAGAAAATTCAGTCGCAGCGCACGGACATGCCGCCGTCCACCACCAGCTCGGTGCCGGTGATGAAGCGGGCTTCGTCCGACGCCAGAAACAACACGGCATTGGCGGTGTCGCGGCCATCACCCATGAAGGGCAGCGGAATGCGGGCTTGCCGTTGTTTGAGCAAGGCCTGTACATCGCCGCCGGCGCGTTGTTTGGCCAGGCGCACATCGACCATGGGGGTATGCAACTGGCCGGGAATGACGGTGTTGATACGTATGCCCTGGCCCGCGTATTGCACGGCCACCACGCGCGAGAACTGGATCACCCCGGCCTTGGCGGCCGCATAAGCCACCTGCGGCGCGCCGGTCCAGCGTGTGGCCGAGGTCGACGCCAGGTTGACAATTGCGCCCTGCCCGGCTTGTTCCATCAGCGGCAACACGTGTTTGCAGGTGAGGAACACACTTTTGAGGTTGCGGTCCATTTGCGCGGCCCAGACTTCTTCGCTCATCTCCACCGGCCCGCCGGCGGCCGAGCCCCCCACGTTGTTGACCAGGATGTCGATGCGGCCGAAGTGCTGAACGCAGCCGGCCACGGCGGCGGCCACCGACTCGGCGCTGGTGACGTCGCAGGCAGCGGTGGCGATGTCGCCACCGGCCTCTCGCGCAAGCGCGACCGTTTCCTCCATGCTGGCCGGATCCAGGTCCACCGCGAACACGCGTGCGCCTTCCTGGGCCAGGCGCACCGCAATCGCGCGGCCATTGCCCCAGCCGGGGCCGACGGAACCGGCGCCTGTCACCAGGGCCACTTTGCCTTCAAGGCGTTTTGTCATGTTTATGTTTCCAGAAAAAGGGGTTAGACCACCATGGGCGTGGCCGCACCGTCCATGGCCACGATGGCACCGGTGACATAACTCGCGCGTGGCGAGGCCAGAAACACCGCGACATTGGCGATTTCTTCGGGCTGAGCCACGCGGCCCAGCGGCAGCTTTGCGCCCGGGTCGCTGGGCGCCGGCCGGCCTTCGGTTTCCGCCAGCCGGGTTTCGGCGTCCAGGCGCTGGCGCAGGCGTTCGGTCAGCACCGAGCCGGGGTTGATGGCGTTGATACGCACGCCTTTGCCCGCATAAGCGGCGGCCAGACCGGCACTGACCAGCATCAGCGCGGCATTGGCGGCGCCACCGGCGAGGTGGGTCGGGTTGGCGACCTTGCCGCCGGCCCCCACGATGTTGATGATCACGCCGCGGCCGCGCTGGCCCATGCGTTTGACCAGCGGATCCATCATGTGGATGTAGGTGAAATACTTGGCCTGCATGGCGTCGTGCCAGGCCTGCGGCTGTAGGTCGGCCGGTGCGGTGCGTTTGGCAGCGCCGGCGCAGTTGAGCAACACGTCCACCGGGCCATGGGCGGCCTCGGCCGCATCCAGGGCGGCCTGGGCCGCGGCCGCGTTTTGCAGGTCCGCCGGAAAGATGGCAATGCGGCCGACCGCGCCAGGTACTTCGTTCAGCAACTGCTCGGCCGCAAGTTGCAAACCTTCTGCGCTGCGCGAGACCAGGCTGACACGTGCGCCCTCTTGCAGAAAACCCCGTGCGCACGCAAAACCAATGCCTTTGCTGGCGCCGGTGACCAGCACATGCCGGCCTGTGAGTTGCAAGTCCATGGTCTCAACCCCGCTTGACCAGCAGGCCGCCGTCGACCGGGATCAACACCCCGGTGATGTACTGCGCCTCGTCGGAGGCCAGGAACACGGCCGTGTTGGCCACGTCCCAGGCCGTGCCCATACGCTGCATGGGCACCAGGGCTTCGCGCTCGGCGCGCACGATATCTCGCGACACGCCGCGTTCCTTGGCCCGGCGTTCGATGGCCATGGGTGTGTCGATCAGCCCCGGCAGGATGGCGTTGGCACGCACGCCATGGGGCGCGTTTTCCATGGCAATGTGTTGCGTCATGGTGTTGACCGCACCCTTGCTGGTTTTATAGGTCAAGGTCGGACGCGCCGCCAGGGACGAGGTCGAGGAGATGTTGATGATGGCGCCCGACTTCTGCGCAATCATGTGCGGCAACACGTGTTTGCAGGTCATGAACATGCCTTTGAGATTCATGGCCATGATGGTGTCCCAGACGGCCACGTCCAGGTCCACGGTTTTTTTGTCGCCACGCGACTGCCCCACGTTGTTGTGCAGGATGTCGATGCGGCCATACCGCGCCATGCAGGTCTGGGCGATGGCCTGGCAGTCTTCTTCGCGCGTGATGTCGGCCAGGAATATGGAGGCCTGGCCGCCATAGGGCTGAACCGCCTGATACGTGTCCTGCGCCCAGGCTTCGTTGATGTCCACCAGCAGCAAGGTTGCACCTTCCTGTGCAAAACGTTCTGCGGTGGCACGGCCATTGCCTATGGTGTCGCCGGGTTGCTGACCCGCACCGACGATGATGGCGACTTTGCCGTGCAGCCTGCCTTTGTTGCTTGTCATGATTTACCTGTATTTCAAAAATGGATAAAGCGCTGGGGCAAAGCCTAGGCCTTGCCCCCCCAAAAAATCAGTCGATCGTGACCTTGCCTTCAACGATGACCTTGCGCCAGCGGGCTTCCTCGGCGCGCACATAACGCGTCAGTTCCTGCGGCGTGCCCACGGCCGCCACCAGGCCTTCACCCTCGACACGGGTGCGGAAGGCCGGCGCTTCCGTCGCGCGGCGCACGGCGGTATTGAGTTTGGCCACCACATCGGGCGGTGTGCCGCCGCTGGCAAACACGGCGTACCAGGCATCGGCCTCGTAACCCGGCAGGCCGGCCTCGGCCATGGTTGGCACCTGAGGCCAGGAGGGTGAGCGGGTCGTGGAGGTGACGGCAATCGCGCGCATCTTGCCGCTTTCGACAAACTTGCCAACGCCGGCGGCGGTGGCAAACACAAAGTTGATCTGCCCGCCCAGCAAGTCGGTATAGGCTGGGCCTGCGCCACGGTAGGGCACGTGGGTCAGGTCCACCTTGCCCATCATCTTGAACAGCTCGCCCGCCAGGTGCACGGCCGTGCCATTGCCCGAGGAGCCGTAAGTCAGCTTGCCGGGGTTGGCGCGTGCGGCGGCCAGCACGTCCTGGATTGTTTTGTAGGGGCTGTCGGCGCGTGTCACCAACATGTTGGGGCCGCGGCCTATCAGCGCCACATTGGCAAAGGACTTGTCGGTGTTGTAAGGCAGGTTTTTGACCAGGCTGGTGTTGATCGCATGCGCCGAGGTGGTCAGCAGCAAGGTGTAGCCGTCACCGGGCGCCTTGGCCACCGCGTCCGAGCCGATGACGGTGCCGCCGCCCGGCTTGTTGTCCACGATGACGGGCTGGCCCAGCTCTTTGGACATACCTTCCGCCAGGGTACGCGCCACCAGATCGGTACCGCCGCCGGCGGTAAACGGCGCCACGATGCGCAGCGGGCGTGACGGAAACGCCTGCGCCTGTGCGCTGGCCGGGGCCAGGCCGAACAAGCTGGGCAATGCGAAACTGGCAAGGCTGGCGGCGGCAAGGGTGGCCAGGCGGCGTTTGCCGGTGTGCGGGGTGTTCATGGGCTTGTCTCCAATTGAAATACCGCGCGAACCAACTCACCCGGCTGACGGCAAGTCTAGAGGGCCAAACAGTGCCCGCTATGACATTTGGGAAAAGCTCTGTTTCCCGGGCTAGACAGCCAGCAGGTGGTCCAGCAGTGCCCGCGTCTGCGGCAACAGCGCATTGGCATCCCGCACGCAGACAAAAAGCTGGCGTGCCGCCCAGGGGTCGGTCAAGGTCAGCACCACCAGGCCCAGGCGGACCACGTAGTTGCGGGCGATGCCCTCGGGCATGATGGCCAGCCCCATGCCTTCGCGCACCATGGCGCAGCGTGCTTCGGGATTGGACACCTGCGCGCGCACCCGCATAGGCCGCGTGACGGTGGCGCCGGCCAGGGTGAGGAACTCATCCAGGCTGTGGCGCGGAAAATTGCCGAGAAAGTCATAGTCCAGGGCTTCGTCCAGGCGCAGGCTGTCACGCTGCGACAAGGCATGACCCACAGGCACCACCAGCCCCAGGCGATCGGTGCGATAAGGCAGGGACACCACGCCCGACGACGGGTGTTCGGCGTGGTAGATGCCGATGTCGGCCTGGCCGTCGGCCACGATGCGCGGCACGTCGTAACTGAAGGCTTCCACCAGGTCCACCCGTGACGCCGGCACCTTGCGCGCAAAGGCGCTGATGTCGGTCGGCAGAAACTGCAACACCGTGGACGAGTTGGCCACCAGCCGGATGTTGGGCACACCGCCGCCCGAATAGGCGGCCAGCGATTGCCGGGCCTGCGCCACGTTGCGCAGGATCACCTTGGCCTGCTGGTAAAGCATGGCGCCGGCCGGCGTGGGCTCCACGCCGCGGCCGTGGCGGCGCAGCAAGGTGGTGCCCAGGCGTCGCTCCAGCTCGGACACCCGTTTGCTGGCGGCCGAGGTGACCAGGTGCACTCGTTCGGCGCCGCGCGAGAGGCTTTTTTCCTCGATGGCGGCGATCAGGATTTCAAGCGAAGACAGGTCCATGGCGGACCATTGTCGTTCAGCGCGGCCGCGCCGGCCTCACAAGGTTTCAATGCGCGCCATATCCGGCCGCAGCAACCACTCCTGCAACTCGTCCGCCAGTTGCTGGCTGGCCGCCACGGCGCGGCGCCAGACTTGCATGCGGCCGGCGGGGTCGTGGCTGTAATGCAAAAAGTCGTTGCGATCCGGCAGTTTGCCGTTGGGCAGTGCTTTGACCCAGGCCGGGTCCGGCGCCAGCAGCACCATGGTGTCGAGAAAATGGGTGGCGCCGTGGCGCCATTTCAGGCCCTTGTCCAGCCAGCCTGGCACCACGGCTTTCTGGAAGTGCGGATACAGCACCAGAGCTGGTTTTTTTAAGCCTTTTTGGCCTGTAGCCCCCGCTGCATATTCGTGACCAGCTATCAAATCCGAAGCGTAATTGAGGTGCAGGTGGTAGTCGGTGATGCCGCCGTCCCAGTAGGCGCCGGGCGGCGCACCGGGAATGTTGTGCACCGACTGGAGCATGAAGGGAATCGAGCAACTGGCTTGCAGCGCCGGGTTGAAGTTGGCTTCGCAGAGCGCGACCTGGCGCGTGCGGTAGTCGTTGGTGGCAAATGGCAGGGGTGCATTCTGCGTGGAAAACACCACGCGCTCCAGCCAGGCGCCCATGGCCTTGCGGTGCACGCTGTTGGTCAGAAAGGCACCCAGGTAACCCAAGGGGGTGCGCAGCTTGTGCTCGCGCCCCAGCAGGTGGCGCCCGCGCGAGGTCACGACATGCAGCCGGTAACGCGGGTGTTGCAAGACTTCTTGCACACGGCCACCATAAAAATCTTTCAGGCTCTGGCCGAACTGCTCGCTGACTCTTTGCGCGCTGGGCCGCTTCTGGCCAGGCGGCGCCTCGATATGCTGCTGGATGTACTCGCTCTCTAGCAGCAGAAAGGCCGCCGCCGGGTCGGCCAGGCAGGCCGTGGCCATGCGCCAGGCGCCTATGGAGGCGCCGACCAGATGCACAGGCTGCGTGGTGCTGGCCAACCAGTCGCCAAAAATAAAACGGTCCAGCGGCCCCAGCACCAGCCCCTTGGGCCCGCCGGCCGCACCCGGCACTACCCCCACATCTTGCGGTCGCAGACCGTGTTGGGCCATGTGCTGGCGTGCCTTGGGGCCGGCGTAGAGACGAAGGGCTGGCATGGGATGGTTTTCAGTCGCTATTGTTTTTGCAGCTTCTTGCGCCCGCCCCTCAAGGGCGGGAGGCCAGTTTGACTACAAAAATGTGCTCACATCTGTCTTCCCGGCAACGGCGCTGCTTATTTCTTCAGGGCTGCCAGTTTGCTGAAGGCCGACTCCATGGCCGTCGACGCGGCCGGCTGCGGCGCCCGGTTCTGCCCGCCGTAGTTGCCACCGCGGCCCTGGTTCTGCCCTGGCCTTGCGCTTTCAAAGCGGTTGTCGCGCGGACCGTCCTTGCGTGCCGGGGCTGCGTCCAGCTTCATGGTCAGGCCTATGCGTTTGCGGGCCACGTCCACTTCGGTCACACGCACTTTCACGATGTCGCCGGTTTTCACCACTTCACGCGCATCGGTCACAAACTTGTTGGACAACTGGCTCACATGCACCAGGCCGTCCTGATGCACACCGATGTCGATGAAGGCACCAAAGGCGGCGACGTTGCTGACCGTGCCTTCCAGCGTCATGCCTTCTTTCAGGTCCTTGATGTCTTCCACGCCGTCGTTGAATCGTGCCACCTTGAAGTCGGGGCGCGGGTCGCGGCCGGGCTTTTCCAGCTCGGCAATGATGTCTTTCACGGTGATGACGCCGAACTGCTCGTTGGCAAACAGGTCCGGCTTCAGGGTTTTGAGCATGTCGGCGCGGCCCATCAGCTCGGCCACTGGTTTGCCGGTATGCGCCATGATTTTTTCGACCACGGCATAGGTCTCGGGGTGTACACCCGTCATGTCCAGCGGGTTGCTGCCGCCGCGCAGGCGCAAAAAGCCAGCGCTTTGTTCAAAAGTCTTGGCGCCCAGGCCGGTCACTTTCAGCAGGTCGGCCCTGGACGCAAAAGCGCCGTTGGCATCACGCCAGCGCACCACGGCCTTGGCCACGGTATTGCTCAGACCCGATACCCGTGCCAGCAAGGGCACGCTGGCGGTGTTCAGGTCCACACCCACGCTGTTCACACAATCCTCGACCACAGTGTCCAGGCTGCGCGCCAGGTCGCTCTGGTTCACGTCGTGCTGGTACTGGCCCACACCAATCGACTTGGGGTCGATCTTGACGAGTTCGGCCAGCGGGTCTTGCAGGCGGCGCGCAATACTGGCGGCGCCGCGCAGGCTGACGTCCACGTCGGGCATTTCTTGCGAAGCGAATTCGCTGGCGGAGTACACCGAGGCGCCGGCTTCGCTGACCACGACTTTTTCCATCTTGCGGTCACTGGCCTGGGCCAGCAGCTTCATCAAATCAGCGGCCAGCTTGTCGGTTTCGCGGCTGGCGGTGCCGTTGCCGATGGCGATCAGGTTGACGCCGTGTTTCTCGCAAAGTTTGCCCAGGGTGTGCAGCGAGCCGTCCCAGTCCTTGCGTGGTTCGTGCGGGTAGACGGTGGAAGTTTCGACCAGCTTGCCGGTGGCATCCACCACCGCAACCTTGACGCCGGTGCGAATGCCCGGGTCCAGGCCCATGACCACGCGCGGGCCGGCCGGCGCGGCCAGCAACAAATCGCGGAGGTTGTCGGCAAAGACCTTGATCGCGACTTTTTCGGCTTCTTCACGCAGGCGGCTGAACAAATCGCGCTCTATGGACAAACTCAGCTTGACCTTCCAGGTCCAGGCCACACATTTGCGCAGCAGGTCGTCGGCCGCCCTGCCCTTGTGGCTCCAGCCCAGGTGGATGGCAATTTTTCCTTCGGCAATGCTGGGCTGGCCGGCTTCGGGCGGCACCGGCAGCACCAGCTTGGCGTCCAGGATTTCCAGTCCGCGGCCACGGAAGACGGCCAGTGCGCGGTGCGAAGGCACGCGGCCAATCGGTTCGTCGTACTCGAAATAGTCGCGGAACTTGGCGTGGTCGGCGTTGTTTTCATCCTTGCCGGCGACCAGTTTGGAGGCGAACAGGCCTTCGCTCCACAACCATTGGCGCAGCGACTGCAGCAGCGCGGCGTCTTCGGCCCAGCGCTCGCTGAGGATGTCGCGCACGCCGTCCAGCACGGCTTGCACGCTGGTGAAGTCGTCGCCCAGCTCGCTTTTTTCGGCTTTCACAAAGGCCACGGCTTCTTCCAGCGGCACCAGGCTCGGGTCGGCAAACAACTTGTCGGCCAGCGGCTCGATGCCGGCCTCGCGGGCCATCTGGCCCTTGGTGCGGCGTTTTTGCTTGAAAGGCAAATACAGGTCTTCCAGTTCCTGCTTGGTCGGCGCGGCGGCGATTGCGGCGATGAGTTCGGGTGTCAGTTTGCCCTGCTCTTCAATACTTTTAAGCACGGTCTCGCGCCGTTCTTCCAGCTCGCGCAGGTAACCGAGGCGAAATTCCAGTTCGCGCAACTGGATGTCGTCCAGCCCGCCCGTGACTTCCTTGCGATAACGCGCAATAAACGGCACCGTGGCGCCGCCGTCCAGCAGCTCGACCGCTGTTTTGACCTGGTGTTCCTGGACTTTGATTTCTGCCGCGATCTGGCGGATGATTTTTTGCATGTGAAAAGATGATTCGTCTGAGAGGGTTGTCAATTCGGGAGCAGTTTGCGGCCCGGCATCCGTCAAGGGGCGCAAAGCTTGGCATTCTCCCATGGCGGGCGCGGGCTCAGGTCGCTGGGTCGGGACGCGCCGGTTTAGTGGGGTCGCCGCGTCTGCGGTTCCAGCAGAATGCCGGTTGGCAGGCTCAACTCGCGTGGTGCCGGTCTGGCCGACAGCGGCACGGTCAGGCGCACGCAGGTGCCGGCGCCGCTTTTGCTTTTGATCAGCAACACGCCGCCCAGGCTTTGCGCGCGCCGGCGCATGCCTTCCAGCCCTTTTCCGCCGGATCGGCTGGCTTGGTTGCGGGCGAGGCCTATGCCGTTGTCGTAGACCTCAAACAGCAGGCAGTCGGTTTCCGGCACAAAGCGGCAAACCACCTTGATCGCCGTGGCATTGGCGTGGCGCATGATATTGGACAGGCATTCCTGCGCAATTCGTAACACCTGTTGCGCCTGGGCGCCGTGCACGGCTTCAAGTTTGTCGCAGGGCTCGACCTTCCAGTCCATGCTGATGCACTGCTTGTCCAGCGCATGCTGGAGCCGGTAGCGCAGGCTGCCCAAGGCCTCCACCACGTTGCTGCCGGCGTTGTCGATGGCATGCACGGTCATCTTCAGGTCGACCAGGGCTTGCTCCAGCGCCATCGCCACGGCCTGTTGCTCAGGCGTGTGTTTGTCCAGCGACGACAGGATGCTGACCAACTGCGAACCCACGCCATCGTGCAGATCCTGCGCGATCCGGCGGCGCTCGGTGGTCACGGCCGAGTCCGCCGCATGCTGGCTATGCCCCAGGCCGTCAATCGCGTCAAAGTCGGTGAAGTTCTGAAAATCGGCCGCCGCGTGGGCATGCGCGGCGGCGGGATGTGCCTCCTGACGTGTTGCCAAATACCAAATCAGCAGCAGAAAAGCGGCAAAAAAATGCTGCGACAACAGAACCGAGGACAACAAGGGCTTGTCTGAAAACAGCACGTCGTCAACGTAAATACCCAAACCCACGACGCCGCCGGCCAGCGCAAGCAGGCTGGTGTAACTTCGGGCCAGATAGGCGCGGCAGGCCAGGACCAGCGCCAGCAACACCGCAGCCAACAGGTTGACCATGACCCAGGCCGGGCGGTAGGCTTGCGCGGCTGTGTTGTCGCCCCATGGGCGCCAATGCAGCGCCACCAAGCCCGCCACCGCCAAGGCGCCCAGGGCCAGGTAGGCTCGGGTATCGGTCAGTCCTGCGCTGGTCAGCAGGAAAAAGGCGACGCAGATGATCAGCGCCTGAAGGCCGATGTGGATGACATAGGCAAATTGCCGGGTGCTGCCGAAAAAAAAGACCAGGCCGCTGATCAGCAAATGCCCTGCCCACACCAGCGCAGCTACATACAAGGCCCTATCCAGGGGGTGGCGGCGTTGCCGCCAGGCGCGCCAGGACAGCCATTGCGCCAGTGTGGCGAGTGTCAAGCCTGCCGCTGCGCTGGCCATCACCAGGCCATGGTGTGCCGCCGTGATCACGGAAGGCCTGGTTACAAGAGTCCGTGACGGGCCGCATAACCGACAGCTTGCGCCCGGTTGCGGACATGCAGCTTGCGGTAGATGTTTTTGGTGTGGGCGTTGACGGTCTGGCAACTGATGGTGAGCCTCAGCCCGATTTCACCGCTGGTGTAACCCGAGGCGACCATCTTCAGCACTTCCTTCTCACGATCCGACAGCCTGTCGATGGGGCTGTCGGTGGGCTCAGCGGCGGGCCCGCTGCTCTCGTGGGCTGGATTGAGCTTGTGCAGCAGCCGCCGTGCCAGGCTGGGCGTGATGGAGGCGCCGCCATTGACCACCTGCAACACCGCCTGCGAGAAATTGCCAAACCAGGAGTTCTTGACAAAATAACCCGTGGCGCCCAGCTCAAACGCGTGCAAGGCGTGATCTTCGTCCTCCATGGCCGATATCACCAGCGCTTCGGCCATGGGCCGGACGGATTTCATGTATTCGATCAACTCGAAGCCCGAGCCGTCACCGAGGCTCAGGTCGATCAGCATGACATCGAACTCGTGCTGGGAGATCAGGCGGCGGCCCTCGCGCACGCTGCTTCCCTGTGCCACCAGGTCGGTGCGCAAGTCGCCGAGCAGTTCGTTGGCGATGACCTTGCGTATGCTGGCGTCGTCGTCGATCAGCAGAACCCGCACCGGTTGCCCGGGTTGTCCTGCCAGAAAGTCGGGCCAGAGTGAAGAAGCCGTCTCGCGGGATGGCTGCACGGTTTGGGTTTGGGTCAGGCCTGGAATGCCGCAGGCTGAGGGCTGCAGCAAACCGCTGGATTGGATAACGTTTTCCATGCTTCCCTCTTTTCAAGCTCGTTCTTGCTCTTGATTCCTCTGCTTACATCAAGCGGACGGTCCTGACTGAACGGCTTGTCAGTCATTTTTACTACTGAGGGGCTATTGATACTACAAATCTCATTGTTTGGATAGTTAGGAACTCATTTTTACGCCGAGTTTTCTAACATTGGCTTGCAATTAGCGCCCAAATTGGTGACACCGTTTGTGTTTATTGCGCGGTGTTGCTCCAGATACATTTTTTTACCACTCATTTTTGAGGCGGGTTCTGCGCCACAAATTGATAGCGCCCTTCGGCCTGGCGAATGGGGCTGGCGGCCCGCACCGGGCAAAAGGCCTGCGCGCTACTCCCTCAAAGAGAGTAGCTTGTTGCTGCGATTGGCTTTGTCGCTTGCCAGCGCCGAATGGCTGCATCGATGGTCCGTGGATGCAGCAACTTGCCTACGTCAATTTCTTCACGGAAGCGCTGTCGCTCGACCGTTCGCCCGTCCGCAAGACACTGCGCCGCGAACCAACAGCGCTGTTTGAGCTGCTGCCTACGCCGGCGCCACGCCCAGACAAGCCCGCTGCGTGCGGCGCAGAGGTGTGCCTTGGCGCTTCCCAAAGTCCGCTACGATCATGTGCTTGAGCCTCCAGCGGGAGCACACACGGGGATTTCATGGCAGTCGAACAGAGCAGCGAGCTGGTCAATATGGTGGTTTTGCTGGGCGCCGGCGTTCTGGCCGTTCCGCTTTTCAAACGGCTGGGCTTGGGCTCGGTGCTGGGCTACCTGACGGCGGGGCTGGTCATTGGCCCTTTCGGGCTGGGCCTGTTCAGCGAGTCCGGGACGATTTTGCACGTGGCCGAACTCGGCGTGGTGATGTTCCTGTTTGTCATCGGGCTTGAAATGCAGCCGACGCGGCTGCTGAAGCTGCGTCGCCAGATTTTTGGTCTGGGTCTGGCCCAGGTGGTGGTCTGCGGCGCCTTGCTGACGACCTTGGGTGTGTTGCTGGGGCTCCAACCGGTGGTGGCGTTTGTCGCCGCCATGGGTTTTGTGCTCTCGTCCACCGCCATCGTCATGCAATTGCTGGATGAACGCGGCGACACGTCCACGCCGCGTGGCCAGCGCATGGTGTCCATCCTGTTGCTGGAGGACCTGGCCATCGTGCCGCTGCTGGCCGTCGTGGCTTTTCTGGCGCCCGTGCCTTCTGCCGAGGGCGCCGTGTCGCGCTGGGTTGCGCTGGGCGCGGCACTGGCCGCCATCATCGGCCTGATGGCCGTGAGCCGCTGGTTGCTCAACCCGCTGTTTCGCGTGTTGGCCCGCGCCAAGGCGCGCGAGGTGATGACCGGTGCCGCGCTGCTGGTGGTGCTGGGCGCGGCGCTGGCCATGCAATGGGGCGGGCTGTCGATGGCCTTGGGGGCCTTTGCCGCCGGCGTGATGTTGTCGGAGTCCACCTTTAGGCATCAGCTGGAAGCCGACATCGAGCCTTTTCGCGGCATCTTGCTGGGCCTGTTTTTCATGGGTGTGGGCATGTCGCTGGACCTGCCGCTGGTGCTGGCCGACTGGCCGCTGATCCTGGGCGGCGCGCTGGCTTGCATGGTGCTCAAGGCCATGGGCGTTTACGCGGTGGCGCGGCTGACGCACTCCAATTCTTATGACGCGTTGCAGCGCGCGGCCATGATGGCCCAGGGGGGTGAATTTGCCTTTGTGTTGTATTCGGCGGCGGCTTCGGCGGGGCTGATTGCGGCGCGTGTCAATGCCGTGTTGACGGCGGTGGTCATTATTTCCATGGCGCTCACGCCACTGGCCGTGCTGGCGCTGCGCTGGGTCAGGCCGGCGACTGAGGCCCCGAACATGGACGGCGTGAAGCCTGTGGAAGAAGCCGGCGACCTGTCGGACAGCGTGCTAATCATCGGTTTTGGCCGCTTCGGACAAATCGCCAGCCAGTCGCTGCTGGCGCGCGGGGTCAAGATCACCATCATCGAGAACGACACCGAAATGATCCGGGCCGCCGCGCGTTTCGGCTTCAATGTCTATTACGGTGATGGCACTCGCCTGGACGTGTTGCACGCCAGCGGCGCGGAGCATGCCTGCGCGGTCCTGGTCTGTGTCGACAACAAGACCGCGATCAGCCAGATCGTGCGCGTGGTCAAGCAAGCGTTTCCGCTGACGCCGGTGTTGTCCCGCGCCTTTGATCGCCAGCACGCCATTGATCTGATCAAGCTCGGGGTGGATTTCCAGATGCGCGAGACCTTCGAGTCGGCGATGGCCTTCAGCGCCGCCGTGCTCAAGCAGTTGGGGCTCTCGGCCGAAGAAGTGGCCGAGGTCGCCGACAATGTGCGTCAGCGCGATGCCGAGCGCCTGCAACTGCAAATGACAGGCGACATGCAACAGGTGATCGAACAATTCCAGAGCACCCGCTGGGCGCCCACGCCGTTGACCCGACCGCAACGCGCTGGCCAGCCGCTGAACGAAGAAGCCGCCGACGTGATGGAGCCCGAAACCCTCGCCTTGGCGGATCAGCCCGACGAAGCGGCCGGCCGCTGATCCGGCGGACAGGCTTTTTCCCTACAGACAAGCACGCCGCCTGGCGGCATCATCGAAACTTCAAATTTCTGGAGCCCAAGCATGCGTACCCGAACCATTGTGTTGATTGTGGCCATTGCGCTGATGGCAGGTTTTGCCGCACTGAACATGGATGAGTTCAGCCGCCCGTCCCTGCTGAGCCTGGGTTTCACCACCGTGCAGGCGCCGCTGGGAATGGTCATGCTGGTGCTGCTGGTGGCGGCCTTGCTGGTGTTTCTGGCGACAACGCTGTATATCCAGAGCGCCCATTTGCTGGAGTCGCGCCACAATGCCCGCGAACTGAATGCGCAGCGTGAACTGGCCGACAAGGCCGAAGCCTCGCGTTTCACCGAGTTACGGAACTACCTGGAAGCCCAGAACACGGCCGTCCAGCAACGCGAAGCCGCGCAAGCCAGCGCGCTGACGGAGCGCCTGGCGCAAACCCAGCAAGCCGTGATCAGCAAAATCGACCAGTCCGGCAACACGCTGGCCGCCTACATCGGCGAGCTGGAAGACCGGCTGGAGCGCCGCGATGGGGTGCTTAAAACACCGGCGCGCCTGGAGAATCCGCCGCTCGCGTAAGCGGCGTTTTTGCGGTCTTGATTGCTCCTGAATCAATAGCTGCTTGCGCTTGATGGACACGGGCTAGAGGCCTGTTTTATATATAAATTGCGCAGTTGACGCGCTGACTAGGGATGCCAGGTCGCCGCCATGCCCGCCTGCGTGGACGGTTTGTGGGTACCAGCCAGGGCGTATGACAACTGGTTGGCTGCATGAATCACCGTTTGAGCCAGTTCCAGCAAACGCGACTCCGACAAACGCGAGGTGGGCCCGGAGATGCACACCGAACCCAGCAGCCGCCACTGGATGCCGAACACCGGCGCCGACACGCTGGAGACCTCGGGTTCGCGCTCGCCCATCGAGAGGTGGTAGCCGCGCTGGCGTATGGTTTCGTAGGGCTCACCGGCCTCCCCTGAAAACGCAAGGATCACGCGCCCCGGTGCGCCCAGATCCAGGGGCAAACCGATGCCCACACGCACATGGTGACGAATGGTGCGCGGGCCGTCCACACGCGCCAGACAGGTGCGCTGGTTGCCTTCGCGTACATAAAACGAGGCGCTTTCAGCGGTCTGTACCGTGAGGTCGCGCAGCACTGGCTCGACCAAGTCATGCGCGTTGAAGGTGGCCTGGTAACACGCGCCCAGCCAGCCCGCCGCCCGGCCCAACCGCCAACTGCCGTCTTCCTTTTGCACCAGATAGTGATCGGCCGCCAGCGTGCGCGCGATACGCAGTGCCGTGGTCTTGTGCATGCCGGTGCGACGGCTCAGTTCGGCCAGTGTCAGCTGGGCATCGGCCGTGCCAAAGGCTTCCAGCAAGCGCAGGGCGCGGGTCACGGCCGTCACGCCGCTGGCTTCTTCGGTGGGAGGTGGCGCTTCAGGGATGGCTGTGGATGGATTCATAAAGTGGAGTGTGTTGCATCTGGCGAAACTATATTGCGTTAAACGGAACGCGACAACAGAATTCGGGCTGTCAGTACAACAACTCGGAGACATTTCATGAATTTGCTACGTCGCGGCCTGCTGGCTGCCCTCTTCGCCACCCTGGCTGTTCCTGCGCTGGCCCAGAGTTATCCCAGCAAAGCCATTCGTGTCATCGTGCCGTTCCCGGCAGGCGGCGGCACCGACATCATTGCGCGCGTGGTCACCAACAAGCTGAGCACCTCGCTGGGCTGGAGCTTCGTGATCGAGAACCGCCCCGGCAGCGGCGGCAACCTGGGTGTGGATGCGACCGCCAAGGCCATGGCGGACGGGTATACGCTGGCCCTGGGGCAAACCAGCAACCTGGCTATCAATCCCACGCTTTACCGCAAGATGCCTTACGACTCGGTCAAGGACCTGGCCCCGGTAGGCTTGGTGGCCAGTGCACCGCTGGTGATGGTGGTGGCGGCTGATTCGCCCTACAAAACCCTGGCCGATGTGGTCAACGCGAGCAAGGCCAAACCAGCGTCCATCAATTTTGCGTCGCCGGGCAACGGCACGGTGGCGCACCTGGCCAGCGAGCTGTTCCAAAAAACCGCGGGTATCAAGTTCACGCATGTGCCGTACAAGGGGGCAGCCCAGGCCGCCACGGACCTGATAGGCGGCCAGGTGCAGTTGTACATGTCCTCGGTGCCCACGCTGATCGGCCACATCAAGAACGGCAAGATGCGCGCCATTGCCGTCACCTCGCTGAATCGCCTGGATGACCTGTCGCAGGTGCCCACGGTGGCCGAGTCGGGCTACAAGGGTTTTGAAGCCGTCACCTGGTTCGGCTTTGTGGCGCCTGCGGCCGTCCCCAAAGACGTGGTGCAGTTGCTGAACACGGAGATCAACACGGCGCTGAAGGCCGCCGACGTCCAGAAGAAACTCGACGACCAGGGCGCCGACGTCAAAGGCGGAACGCCAGCGCAGTTTGCTGCGCTGATCAAAAGCGACATCACGCGCTGGGCTCCCATCATCAAGGAATCCGGCGCAACGCTGGACTGAGCTGACATTCCGATTTCCCCCGACTTTCCCATCCAGGACCTCTCATGAATCTGCCCGACATCATCAAGACATTCGACCGCGTGTCCCCCGCCATCGTGGCCCAGGCTGCGCAATATCAACCCGCCATCCTGGCCGACGTGGCCGGCCGCAGGGGTGCGCTGCACGGCCGCATCACGGCGCTGCGCCCGCGCATGAAGCTGGCCGGCCCGGCCTTCACGGTGGAGGTTCGCCCCGGCGACAACCTGATGATCCACGCGGCCATGGCGCTGGCCCAACCTGGCGACGTGCTGGTGATCGATGGCCAGGGCAACCAGACTGCGGCGCTGATGGGCACCATCATGATGACGGCGTGCAAACAGCTTGGCCTGGCCGGTGTGGTGATTGATGGCGCGGTCCGCGACAGCCTGGAAATCGACGAGATGGACTACCCGGTGTTCTCGGTCGGCACCAATGCCAACGGTCCGACCAAGCAGGTGGGCGGCCGTATTGGCCATCCGGTTTCCGTGGGCGGTGTGACCGTTTATCCCGGCGACTTCATCATTGGCGATGGCGACGGCGTGGTTGTGGTGGAGCGCGAAAAAATTGAATCGCTGTTGCCGCTGGCTGCGGACAAGGTGGCGGCCGAGGCCAAACGCATTGCCCAGATCAAGGACGGCAAAACCAGCGCGCCGTGGTTGGTCGCGTCGCTGGTGGCGGCCGGAGTGCTCAAAGAAGGGGAAAGCCTGTGAGCGCTGTGCCTCCAAAGCAAAACACCAAGGCGGTGATCCTCGTCACCGCCGCGGACCTGGCGCCCCAGGCGGTGGCGCTGCTCCGTGATTACGAACTGGTCTATGCGGGCAAGACGCCGCAAGTGCCCGAGCTGATCGAATTGGCCAGGCGCCACGACCCGGTGGCTTGCATCGTGCGCTACAGCAGCATCACGGCCGAGTTGATGGACGCCTCGCCTTCACTCCGGGTGGTCTCCAAACATGGCAGTGGCACCGACACCATCGACAAGGCGGCCGCTGCCGCCCGTGGCATCGACGTGACGGCCGCTGTCGGCGCCAATGCCGCGGCCGTTGCCGAACACGCGCTGGCCCTGATGCTGGCCTGCGCCAAGTCGGTGGTGGCACTCAACGAGCGCATGCATGAAGGGCACTGGGACAAGGCCACACACAAGAGTCTGGAACTCGGCGGCCGCACGATTGGCCTGATCGGTCTGGGTGCGATTGGCCAGCGTTTTGCAAAAATGTGCGATGCCATGGGCATGCGTGTGATCGGGTTTGATCCGTTTGCAAGCACCCTGCCGCCTTTCATTCAGCCCGTCGATCTGGCCGCCATCTGGCGCGACTCCGACGTGATTTCGCTGCACTGCCCGTTGACCGCGGACAACCGGCAGTTGCTCAATGCCGGCACGCTGGCACAGTGCAAGCCGGGTGTGATCGTGGTCAACACGGCCCGCGGTGGCCTGATCGACGAACCGGCGCTGCTGGCCGCGGTACGCAGCGGCCAGGTTGCCATGGCCGGTCTGGACAGTTTTGCGGTGGAGCCCATGACGGCAGCGCATGTCTTTCAAAACGAGCCAGGTTTTGTCCTGAGTCCGCACATCGGCGGCGTGACCGGCGATGCTTATATCAACATGGGGGTAGCGGCCGCGCGTAATACGCTGGCGGCACTGCAAAAAACGGGCTTGTCGCTGGCCGCCTGATGCTGGCCTGTGGGGCAGCAAGGGCCTCAATGGGCGCCACTGCTCCCAAACGCCTCTGCCAGCGACAAGATTTTTCCAGTGTCCGTTGCGTCGTACCCGGCCAGGGCATTCACCTCTTCGCGGAAAGCATCGGACTGCAGGATGGTGATGACCTGCTGGACCAGCGGGTCATCCAGTGCCGCCACCGGCACCGCGAAAAAATAACGCTCACGGACCAGCGGGATGAACTCCAGCCCGAAACGTTCGGCCGGGGTCTGCACACCAAAACCCACCTCCGCCATGCCGCTGGCGATGTAGGCCGCGACGGCCGAGTGGGTGAACTCGGCGTTCTCAAAGCCGTTGATGTCATTCGGCGAGAGGGATGCGCCGGCCAGCATCAGTTCCAGCAACATGCGCGTGCCTGAGCCCGCCTGGCGGTTCACAAAACGCACGCCGTCCCGGGTCAGGTCCTTCAGGCCGTGAATGCCTTGGGGGTTGCCCGGCGCCACGAACAGGCCTTGATGGCGCACGGCAAGATGAATCAGCTTATGCGTTTTTTTGTTCAGCCACTGGGTGTACAGCGCAACGGCGGCGGGCTCGAACTCGCCCAGTGGCACATGAAAACCAGCCAGGTCACATTCCTGGCGTGACAGCGCCGCCACGGCGTCCGTGCTGTGGCGATAACGCAGCTCGATCGGCAACTGGGCCTGGTTGATCTTGGCGAGCAGGGCCGCCACCGCAAAGCCGTGGCTGGCGTGCAAGCGCACCGCCTTGGATTTTCCGGCCGTCATCCGGTTGAGCTCCCGCTCCAGTTCGGAGGACAGGCTTTCCAGCAGGGGTGACAAACGCGCCGCGACACGGCGGTCGGCCCAGATCAATTTTTCGGCCAGCGGCGTGAGTACCGTGCCGCGCCCCCTGCCCTTGTCCATCAAGCTGTCGCCAAACAGTTTCTCCACATCCCGCAGCAAACCCCAGGCGTAGCGGTAGGACAGGCCAATGGCTTGTGCCGCCTTGGCGATGGAGCCGGTTTTCTGGATGGCCGTCAGCAATTCCAGCAGTACCGCGGTGTCCAGGGGCGCGTCCGTGTCCGAGGTGATTTCCCAGTGCGGCTGAATAGTGACTTTGTACATTATGTAAAGTTTAGCCTATTGTTAAATGAATTTACCAGTGATAACTTCCACAAAACGATGATTAAGAGGTGCTTATTTATGTTTTTAAAAGCATATTTAAATCATCCAGAAACCATGGAAAGAAGATGAATACACAAGTCATTCGCATGATGAGCAAAAAGCCCTCGGCCGCGCCGCCGGTTTTCGACAGGTCCGCCGTCGAAACCGTCATTCGTCAGCGCAGAATCATGCCGGGCGCGATGTTGCCCATCCTGCACGGGGTGCAGGAGCAAGTCGGCTACATCCCGCCGGAAGCCGTGCAACTGATCGCCGACGGGCTGAACGTCTCGCGCGCCGAGGTGCATGGAGTGATCACCTATTACCACTTCTTCAGGCAAACGCCGCCGGGTCGGCATGTGCTGCAGATTTGCCGCGCCGAGGCCTGCCAGGCCATGGGCAGCGATGCACTAGTCGCCCATGCCAAAGCGGCGCTGGGCTGCAATTTTCATGAAACAACGGCGGATGGCGCTTTCACGCTGGAGGCGGTGTATTGCCTGGGCCAATGCGCGTGTGGCCCGGCGGTCCTGCTGGGCGACGATTTACATGCGCGTGTGTCACCCGCCAAGCTGGATCGCCTGCTTGCAGCGAAACGGGAAACCCCATGAACACCACGATTTATGTCCCCCGCGATTCAACCGCGATCGCGCTGGGCGCGAATGAGGTCGTCGCCGCCATACAGCGCGAAGCGCAAGCGCGCGGCATCCCTGTGCGTATCGTGCGCAACGGGTCCCGCGGCATGTTCTGGCTGGAGCCCCTGATCGAAGTCGCCACCCCGCAGGGCCGTGTGGCTTACGGCCCGGTGGCCGTGGACGACGTGGCTAGTCTGTTCGACGCGGGCTTGGGCTTGGGTGCCGCCCACCCGCTCGCGCTGGGTTTGACCGAAGAAATCGCTTTTCTGAAAAATCAGGAGCGTTTGACCTTTGCGCGTGTGGGTGTCACCGATCCGCTCTCGCTGGAGGATTACCTGGCGCACGAAGGTTATGCCGGGCTGCAACGTGCGGTCACCATGACGCCAGCCGTCATCGTCCAGGAGGTGCTGGACTCCGGCTTGCGTGGCCGCGGCGGCGCGGCCTTCCCGACCGGGATCAAATGGAAAACCGTGCTGGGCGCGCAGGCGGCGCAAAAGTACATCGTCTGTAACGCCGACGAAGGCGACTCGGGCACGTTTTCCGACCGCATGGTGATGGAGGACGATCCCTTCATGCTGATCGAAGGCATGACCATTGCCGGTCTGGCGGTGGGGGCGTCCCAGGGCTACATCTACGTGCGCTCGGAGTACCCGCATGCGATTGCCGTCTTGAACGAAGCGATGGTGATTGCCCGCGATCACGGTTATTTGGGCCCCAACATTCTGGGCACCGGCCAGGCCTTTGAGCTGGAAGTGCGCAAGGCGGCCGGCGCTTATGTTTGCGGCGAGGAAACCGCCTTGCTTGAAAGCCTGGAAGGCAAACGCGGCATTGTGCGTGCCAAACCGCCGCTGCCGGCGCTGGAAGGGCTGTTCGGCCAACCCACGGTCATCAACAACGTGATTTCCCTGGCGGCTGTACCCTTGATCCTGGCGCGCGGCGCGGCGTATTACCAGAATTACGGCATGGGTCGTTCGCGTGGCACCCTGCCTTTTCAACTGGCCGGCAACATCAAACACGGCGGACTGGTGGAAAAGGCGTTTGGCCTGAGCTTGCGTGAATTGCTGATCGACTTCGGCGGCGGCACGGCCAGCGGCATGCCCATTCGCGCGGTGCAAGTCGGCGGCCCGCTGGGCGCCTATCTGCCGGAGTCGCTGTTCGACACGCCCATGGACTACGAATCCTTCATCGCCATAGGTGCGGGCGTGGGCCATGGCGGCCTGGTGGTGTTTGATGACAGCGTGGATATGGCCAGACAGGCGCGTTATGCGATGGAGTTCTGCGCGATCGAGTCCTGCGGCAAATGCACGCCCTGCCGCATCGGCTCGACACGCGGTGTGGAAGCGGTCGACAAGATCATCGCCAACGAAAACCGACCGCAGCAGATTCATTTGCTGCGCGACTTGTGCGACCTGATGCTCAACGGCTCGCTCTGCGCCATGGGGGGCATGACGCCCTTCCCTGTCTTGTCCGCGCTGGACCATTTTCCTGAAGATTTCGGCAGCAGCCCTCTGCAAGAAGCCGCCTGACACCCTGAACGAGAACGATCGAAAGATTCCCCATGAACCAGCTCAATGACCTCGACTGCGGCACACCAGCGCGTGTGTCGGAAAAATCTGTCACCATAGAAATTGATGGTATTGCCGTCAGCGTGGCGGCCGGCACCTCGGTGATGCGTGCAGCGGTGGAGGCCGGGGTCAACGTGCCCAAGTTATGCGCCACCGACAGCCTGGAGCCTTTCGGCTCCTGCCGCCTGTGCCTGGTCGAAATCGAAGGACGCCGGGGTTACCCGGCTTCGTGCACCACACCCTGCGAGCTGGGCATGAAGGTCAGGACGCAGACGCCCAAGCTGGCGGACCTGCGCAAGGGCATGATGGAGCTCTACATCTCTGACCACCCGCTGGATTGCCTGACCTGCCCGACCAACGGCAATTGCGAGCTGCAGGACATGGCCGGCGTGGTCGGTCTGCGCGAGGTGCGTTACGGCTACGAAGGCAAGAATCACACGAAGCTGGCCAAGGATGAATCCAACCCCTACTTCAGCTACGACGCCTCCAAATGTATCGTCTGCAACCGCTGCGTGCGCGCTTGCGAGGAAACGCAAGGCACCTTCGCGCTGACGATTAGCGGGCGTGGCTTCGAGTCGCGCGTGTCGGCCGGCCAGGACCAGTCTTTCATGGAATCGGAATGTGTCTCTTGCGGCGCCTGCGTCGATGCCTGCCCGACCGCAACGCTCACAGAAAAAACCGTGATCATGATGGGCCAGGCCGAACACAGCAAGGTCACGACCTGCGCCTATTGCGGCGTCGGCTGCTCGTTCAAGGCCGAAATGAAAGGCAATGAAGTCGTGCGTATGGTGCCCAACAAGAACGGCCATGCCAACCACGGCCACGCCTGCGTCAAGGGCCGTTTTGCCTGGGGTTATGCGACGCATCAGGACCGCATGCTCAAACCCATGATCCGCAAGGCCATCACTGATCCCTGGCAGGAAGTGTCGTGGGACGAGGCGGTCAATTACGCCGCCTCCGAGTTCCGCCGCATCCAGGCCAAATTCGGCAAGGACTCGATAGGTGGCATCACCTCCTCGCGCTGCACCAACGAGGAAACCTATCTGGTCCAGAAGCTGGTGCGTGCCGCCTTCGGCAACAACAACGTGGACACCTGCGCCCGCGTCTGCCACTCGCCCACCGGTTATGGCCTGAAGCAAACCCTGGGCGAATCGGCTGGCACGCAGACCTTTGACTCGGTCATGAAGGCCGATGTCATCATGATCATTGGTGCCAACCCGGCGTCCGCACACCCGGTGTTTGCCTCGCAGATGAAACGCCGCCTGCGCCAGGGGGCCAAGCTGATCGTCATCGACCCGCGCACCACCGAGATGGTCAAGTCACCACACATCGCGGCCGACTACCACCTGAAACTGATGCCAGGCACCAATGTGGCCGTGATCACCGCGTTGGCGCATGTGGTCATGAGCGAAGGCCTGTTTGACGCGGCCTTCATTGCCGAACGTTGTGAAGAGCAGTCCTTCCAGGACTGGCAGAAATTTGTGTTGCAGCCCGAAAATTCGCCCGAAGCCGTGGCAGCCCTCACCGGTGTATCGGCTGAAGACATACGTGGTGCGGCGCGGCTGTTTGCCGGGGGCAACAATGGCGCGATTTATTACGGCCTGGGTGTCACCGAACATTCCCAAGGTTCGACCATGGTGATGGGCATCGCCAACCTGGCCATGGCCACCGGCAACGTCGGCCGCGAAGGTGTGGGCGTCAATCCGCTGCGCGGTCAGAACAATGTGCAGGGTGCTTGCGACATGGGCTCCTTCCCGCATGAGTTGCCGGGTTACCGGCATATCTCGGATACGACGGTGCGTACCGAGTTTGAACAAGCCTGGCAATGCACGCTGGACCCGGAGCCGGGCCTGCGCATTCCCAATATGTTCGACGCGGCACTGGACGGCACCTTCATGGGCCTGTATTGCGAAGGCGAGGACATCGTCCAGTCCGACCCGAACACACAACACGTGACCGCCGCTCTGGCGGCCATGGAATGTATCGTGGTGCAGGACTTGTTCCTCAATGAGACCGCCAAATACGCCCATGTTTTTCTGCCGGGTTCGTCTTTCCTGGAAAAAGACGGCACCTTCACCAACGCCGAGCGCCGGATTTCGCGCGTGCGCAAAGTCATGCCGGCCAAGGCTGGCAAGTCGGACTGGGAAGTGACGGTGGCACTGGCCAATGCGCTGGGTTATCCCATGGCCTACCAACACCCGTCCGAGATCATGGACGAAATTGCCGCGTTGACGCCCACCTTCCGCGGTGTCAGCTACAAGAAGATTGACGAGCTGGGCAGCATCCAGTGGCCTTGCAACGACGCAGCGCCCGAGGGAACGCCGACCATGCACATTGGCGAGTTTTTGCGCGGCAAGGGCAGGTTCATCAACACCCAGTTCTTTGCCACGGCCGAAAAGGTCACGCGCAAGTTCCCGCTGATCCTGACCACCGGCCGCATCCTGTCGCAGTACAACGTGGGCGCACAAACCCGTCGCACCGATAACGTGATGTGGCACGGCGAGGACAGGCTGGAGGTGCATCCGCACGATGCCGAAGAACGCGGCATCAAGCAGGACGACTGGGTCGGCATCGAGTCGCGTGCCGGCCAGACCGTGCTGCGCGCCACCATCACCGAACGGGTGCAACCCGGCGTGGTCTACACCACCTTCCACTTTCCGGAGTCCGGCGCCAACGTGATCACGACCAACAACTCCGACTGGGCCACCAACTGCCCGGAATACAAGGTCACGGCGGTGCAGGTTATGCCGGTGACGCAACCATCGGCATGGCAGAAGACTTACAACCGTTTCTCCGACGAGCAGATCCAGCTGGCCAAAGGCCTTGTGTCTTCAGACGAAAAAGACCTGGCCTTGCTTGGCAAGTAGCGTAAAGGACGAGAGAACGCCATGACATCCCCCGAGCGCACAGCGCTGGTGCAGGTTTCCGTCGAAAAGTGGAGGAACGACCAACTCAGCCTGTGCCGCGACAACGTGGCCGAAGAGGTCCCGGTGGCGCTGGAGTACAACGGCATTTCCCATGCGGTGATGCTGGCCTCGCCTTACGACCTGGAAGACTTTGCCTTGGGCTTCTCTCTCAGCGAGGGCATTCTCGCCGGCCCGTCTGAGCTGTTCGACTGCGAGATCGCCCCGACGAAAGACGGCATCCAAGTGCAGATGCGCATCGCCAGCGGCCGCTTCGCCGCGCTCAAGGACAAGCGGCGCAACCTGACCGGGCGCACTGGCTGCGGCTTGTGCGGTGCGGAGACCCTGCAGCAGGCCATCCGTTGCCCTGCGCCCGTGACCAGCAGCGCGCTTTTTACGGCCGAAGCTATATATGCAGGCATGGACGCCATGCATGGACGCCAGCATCTGCAGCAACAAACCGGCGCAACCCACGCCGCCGCGTGGATGGCCGCTGATGGACGCATCGCCCTGGTGCGTGAAGACATAGGTCGGCATAACGCACTCGACAAGCTCATAGGCGCCATGGCGACCAAGGGAGAAGACTTTTCAAAGGGCGCGGCACTTATCACCAGCCGGGCAAGTTATGAAATGGTACAGAAAGCCGCGACCTTGGGTATTGGTTTTCTGGCGGCCATCTCGGCGCCGACCAGCCTGGCCGTGAAGCTCGCCGAGGAAACCCAGGTGACGTTGCTCGGGTTTACACGGAACCAGAGCCATGTGGTATATGCCCATCCCCAGCGTGTTCTGCGCGCTGCCAACCAGACATAAAGAAAGCAATCGATGAACGCAAACAACCTCGTCACCATGGCGAACCAGATCGGCGCCTTCTTTGAAACCATGCCTGACCGCGAGCAGGCGCTGACGGATATTGCCGGGCATCTCAAACGTTTCTGGGAGCCGCGCATGCGGCGCTCCTTACTGCAACACGTGGATGAACATGCGGGCGTACAGCTCAAGGACATCGTCCTGGAAGCCTTGCGCACCCACAGAGCTGCTGTACTTTAGGCGCAGACGATCTTCGCGGATTCCGCTTCTGCCATCAGCCAGCGCACAAAATCTTGTGCATCCGCGTTGCCGGCAGAGCGCGGCGCGACATTCACAAAGTAGCCGAAGCGGGAGGCAGCGCCGCTGAAAGGCGCGACCAGCCTGCCGTCGCGCAGCAGCTCCGCCAGCAGCGGCAAGCGGCCTATGGCCACGCCCTGCCCGGCCACCGCCGCCGCCACAACATCGGAATACTGCGAAAAACGCAGCGTGTTTTTCATGCGCATGTCAGGCAGGCCCATGACACGGAACCACGGTTCCCAGTCGATGGTGAGGGGCTGGCCTTGCGGCGTGTCGGTGACCAGCAAGGTGTGATTGGCCAGGTCGACGGGCTGCTTCAGGGACAAGGCGTGATTCGTCAGCAACTGAGGCGAACAGACGGGCGTCACCGTTTCCTCGAACAGGACGTTGCCCACGGCGTGGCTGATGGCGCTGAGGCGGACCGACACATCGATCCCGCTGCGCTCCAGGTCCAGCACTTCCAGCGTGGCGGAAATCCGTACGTCCACGCCCGGATGAGTGGCGGTAAAGCGGGCCAGCCGGGGAATCAGCCACAGCGAGGCAAAACCCGGTGTGGTGGTGATGGCCACCTGCCGCAGGGTTGTGGTGGTGGCACGTACGCTGGCTGTGGCATCGCGCAGGCGTTCCAGGCAATCGGTCACGGCACGCTGCATGATGCGGCCGGCATCAGTGAGTTCGAGAGCGCGGTGACGGCGCTCAAACAAGGGAGTGCCGAGTTCGTCTTCGAGTTGCTGAATCTGCCGGCTCACGGCTGATTGCGTCAGAAACAGCTCGCTCGCCGCCAGCGTGAAGCTTAGCTTGCGCGCCGCCGCTTCAAAGCTGTACAGCAGATCCAGCCGGGGCAATTGCCCGCGCGGAATGCCGCTGCTGGAAGCCGACGTTGGCGCTGTTTTGGCATTCTGTACTCGCATGCGAGAGATTCCAATTCACCGTTTGATAGCTCTGAGGCAGATCAGTATATTCATTTCCATACCGAATGTGAAAGGACTGCCATGACCACCATTTTCAGTCAATTGAACCTGTCTCTCGCCCACGAGGCGATGTTCAGCGTCGCAGACGCCGCCGGGGTACAAGTGATTTGCCGTGAAGGCAGCTTGTGGGTGACCGTGGACAAGGACTTGCGCGACATCGTATTGGCCCCCGGCGAAAGTTTCATGACGCCGCAGCACCGTCGCGTTTTGATCTTCGCGCTGCAGCCCTCGTCGCTCAGCCTGGCCCCGACGCCTCTCGTTCCATCGATATGGGCGTTGGGCAGAAAAAGCCGGGCCGCCAGCGCCAGCCTGACGCTTCAGCCCGCGTGATCGCAGCCGTCAAGCCTCGCGCAAGGCCTTTTTCAGCTCGATGCCAATTTCTGGCTTGTGTGCAAACGGGTTGGTCGGATTGCGCGCCTGCATGATGTCTTCCAGCCGCGTCTGCACCGAACCAATGGCTTTGGGATGGCTGTAGATATAAAACTGGTTGGCGGCCACCGCGTCAAAGACTTTTTGCGCCACGTCGGCGGCCGTGACCTTGCCCGAACCCACGGCCTTGTCGCTCATGGCCTGGCCGATCAACTGGCTTTTGGTGGGTTTGGCGGCTTCCAGTTCACCCGGCCGGTTGCGATGGCTCTGGCTGATGCCGGTAGACACAAAGAAGGGGCATAAGACCGAGGCACTGATCTGGTCGGTGACCAGGCTCAGGTCCTGGTACAGCGTTTCGCTCATGCTGACCACCGCATGTTTGCTGACGTTGTAAATGCCCATATTGGGCGCATTGAGCAGGCCGGCCATGCTGGCGGTGTTGACAATGTGGCCTTGCCAGGCCGGGTCTTTTTTGGCGGCTTCCAGCATCATGGGGGTGAACACACGCACGCCGTGGGCCACACCCATCAGATTCACGCCTATGACCCATTCCCAGTCTTGCAGCGTGTTTTCCCAGATCAGGCCCCCTGCCCCCACGCCGGCGTTGTTGAAGACAAAATGTGGCGCGCCAAAACGCTTGAACACGGCCTGGCCCAGCGCTTCCACCTCGACGGCTTTGGAGATGTCGAGCCGGAAAGGCAACACTTGTACACCGGTGGCGGAGATTTCGGCCACCGCCTTGTCGAGGGCGTCCTGCTGCACATCGGCCAGCACGAGGTTCATGCCTAGCTTCGCGCCTATACGTGCACATTCCAGGCCGAAGCCCGAACCCGCACCGGTGAGAACCGCTGTTTTGCCTTTGAAATCCGTGATCATGAGAGTCCTTTAAACATCCACTTTTTTAAGTACATAAGCAATACGCGGGAAATGCACATGCACCGTGCCGGCCCGTTCATCCAAGCGGCGCAGGCTGTAGTGCGTGCGGGTCGCGGCGATCAGTTCGCCTTCGGTTGGCTCGGGGCCAAAACTTTCGGCCGTGATGCTGGCACGGCTGCCCAGCGGGATGCCGTGTTCATCCTGGAAGGTGCTGTCACGCAACAGACCGTGGCCGACCGGCAGGGGTTCGGCGGCTGCTGCGGTGGCGATGGCTTGCGTGGCATCAAATTTTTCCATGCGGCCGCTGCCAATCGCATGCATGCGGTCCATCCAGTCGAGCACAGCCGGCGTGTGGTCCAGGATGTCCGCCACCACCGGGGTGCATACGCGGGTGAACCACAAAGGATGGTAGGCGGCGAAGTCGGCGATACAGGGCGCCTGGCCCAGCAGGTAGGGCTGCTCATCCAACATGTCCGACAGGCGACGCAAATAGGATTTGTAAGCGGCGGCAGCATCCGCCGGACGCAGCCGCGTCATGTTGCCGCTCATGGCCTTGCGGTCTTCACCGAAGGCCCGGGCGGTGTCGGGTGAGGCGTTGCCAAACATGTGAGCCGCACCTTTGGGGCCAAGGTTGTGCGCCATCGCCGCCCAAAACAAGGTGCTGTCGGCCCACTGGGCCAGGATACGGGCCAGGCCTTTGCCGGGTTCCGGGTAAAGCGCGGGTGTGGGTTGCAGGTGCTCCAGCACATCGCAGATCAGCGCGCTGTCGCAATAAATGTCGGCACCGATTTGCAGGACCGGTGTTTTGCGGTAACCGCCTGTGAGCGCCAGCACATCGGGCTTGGGCATGATGCTGGGGATGATGACCGACTTGCAGGCCAGTTGTTTGTAGCCAAGGATGAGTCGGATCTTTTCCGAAAACGGCGAGGTCGGGTAGTGGTGAAGAATCAGCTCGTTCATGTCGGCTCCAGAAGGTGTGCTGTGATGTGATCTGTCTTCATCGCGGCATGGCCCGCGTGATCAGGGCGTCCAGGTCCAGGCCGGCGCCCAGCGTGCCGAAGGCCTGGCCCCAATTGCCGGCCAGGCGGGAATCGCAGAAAGCGCCAAACACGCCGGCGGGCGCACTTTGATAAAGCAGCGCGGCCTGCACGGCCAGCGCCACGTCCTGCGCCAGCCGGCGCGCTTCCATTTCGGTGGCCATGTCCTCCACCCGTGTGGGCAAGGCCGCGGCCAGGCGGTCCAGTGCGGGGTGGGCGCCACGCGCCGGTGCCAGTTCGTCTGCCAGCGCAGCAGCGGCGTCCGCTCTGCGCAAGGCACGCAGCAGGTCCAGCGCCATGATGTTGCCGGCGCCTTCCCAGATGGAGTTGAGCGGCATCTCGCGGTAGATACGGGCCATCACCCCTTCGCCGCCCTCTTCCACATAACCGTTGCCGCCCAGGCATTCCATGGTTTCCTGCGCAAAATGGCTGCCGCGTTTGCAGATCCAGAACTTGGCCACCGGTGTCAACAGCCGCGCCATGGCCTGCTCATGGGCATCGCCGCTGTGGTCAAACGCACGGGCCAGACGCATGGCCAGCACGGTGGCGGCTTCCGATTCGAGTGCCAGATCAGCCAGCACATTGCGCATCAAAGGTTGGTCTATCAACGGTTTGCCAAAGGCCTGGCGCTGTTCGCAGTGGTTGAGCGCAATGCTCAGCGCCTGGCGCATCAGGCCGCTGGTGCCCAGCGCGCAGTCCAGCCGCGTCATGGTGCCCATTTCAAGAATTTGCGGAATGCCGCGGCCCTCTTCGCCGACCAGCCAGGCGGTTGCGCTTTCAAACTCGACTTCGGAACTCGCATTCGCCTTGTTGCCCAGCTTGTCCTTGAGGCGCTGGATGTGGATGGCGTTCAGGCTGCCGTCGGGCAACATGCGCGGCAGGAAAAAACAACTCAGCCCGGCTGGTGCCTGCGCAAGCACCAGGAAGGCATCACACATGGGCGCCGAGAAAAACCACTTGTGGCCGGTCAGCCGGTAACGCTGGCCCCAGCCGTCACTGCCGTCCAGCACGGCTTGGGTGGTGTTGGCGCGCACGTCCGAGCCGCCCTGCTTTTCGGTCATGCCCATGCCCATGGTCACGCCGGTTTTTCCGGAAAACAGCTTGAGCGCCGGATCGTAACTGCGGCTGGTGAGTTTGGGTGTCCAGTCGGCATGGATGGCGGCATTGCCGCGCAAGGCCGGCGTGGCGGCATAAGTCATTGAGATCGGGCACAGCGTGGACGGCTCCAACTCCGTGAACAGCATAAACCCGGCGGCTCTCAGGACATGCGGCGAGGCGCTTTGGCCAGCCCAGGGTGTGCCGTGCAGCCCGGCGCCAACGGACAGCGTCATCAATGCGTGATAACTGGGGTGAAACTCGACCCGGTCCACACGCCGGCCAAAACGATCATGGCTATGCAACTCGGGCGTATGAATATTGGCCAGCCGCGCATGGGTTTGCATGTCGTCGCTGCCCAGCGTCACCCCCAGCGTCACCAACGTTGTCGTGTCCAGCGCCGGCGCGTTGAAGCGCAAGGCATCACGCAGGGGCAGGTTCGTCTCGAACAGGTTGTAGTCGACCAGCGGCTGTGGCTGGTTGAAGACCTCGTGCGTCGCTTCCATGGATGGCCTCGCGTGTAGGAAGGAATCAGTCGCTACCCAGCCGACCCAAGGGGGCTGCTGCCCCCTCGGTGGTCGACCGTGAGGGCAGCAGGTTTAGATCAGCTTGACCAGTTGTTTGCCGAAGTTTTTGCCTTTGAGCAAGCCCAGAAACGCTTCGGGCGCGGCGGCTATACCTTGCGCAACAGACTCGCGCGGCCGCAGCTTGCCGGTGCCCACCAGGGTGCCGAGTTCGGTCAGCGCCTCGGGCCACACTTCCATGTGTTCGCTGACGATGAAGCCCTGGATTTTCAGGCGGTTGGTCAGGATCAGTTGCGGGTAAGCCATGGGCAAGGGCTGGCCGTCATAACCGGCGATCATGCCGCACAAGGCGATGCGGCCGAAGGCGTTCATGCGGGTCAGGACGGCGTCCAGCACCATGCCGCCCACGTTTTCAAAATAACCATCAATGCCATCGGGGCAAGCGTCCTTGAGCGCCTTGGACAGCGAGGCCGCATCCTTGTGCAGGCGGTAGTCGATGCAGGCGTCGAAGCCGAGCTCTTCGACCGCGTATTTGCATTTTTCAGGACCGCCGGCAATACCTACCGCGCGGCAGCCGCGTGCCTTGGCCAGCGCACCAAAAGCGCTGCCCACCGCGCCGGTGGCGGCGCTGACCACCATGGTCTGGCCGGCTTGGGGGGCGATGATTTTCACCAGGCCGTACCAGGCGGTCACGCCCGGCATGCCGACCGCGCCCAGGTAGTGCGACAGCGGCACATGGGTGGTGTCCACCTTGCGCAAGGCGCCCGGCTGGTTCGCATCCACGACGCTGTACTCTTGCCAGCCGCCCATGCCGACCACCTTGTCGCCGGCCGCGAACTTGGGGCTTTTGGATTCGACCACTTCCCCCACCGTGCCGCCGCCCATCACCTGGCCCAGCGGCTGCGGTGCGGCATAACTTTTAGAGTCGTTCATGCGTCCGCGCATGTAGGGGTCCAGGCTCAGGTAGTGGTGACGCACCAGCACCTGGCCGTCCTGCAGCGCAGGGGTGTCGCTGCTGACGAGTTTGAAGTTGCTGGCGACGGCTTCGCCGGTGGGACGGTTGTCCAACAGGATTTGCTGGTTGACGGGCATGGTGATCTCCTGAAAACGCTATCAATAAAAGAGCTGCTTTCGCCCGTGGAATATGGGCTGGAGCACGTTTTGGCTTATAAGAAAGCCTTAATCCGTCGAAATGACGGTGTTCAGCGGGTTCACGTCTTTTGGCCCCACGGCCAGGCGCTTGACGAACTTGAAGGTGCCGGTGGCGTGGGCGCAAGCCCGCCCTGCTTCATCGTAAATCGTTCCTTCGGTGAACGCCATGGTCGCGGTGCGGTGCATCAGCCGGCCCTTGCCTGTCAGCTGGCCGCGCGCCGGCTGCATGAAGCTGGTTTTCATCTCTATGGTGACCACCCCCATGTCCTGCTGCACACTGCGTGCCGCCGTCGCCATGACCACGTCCAGCAAGGTCATCAGCGCGCCGCCGTGTGTGACAAAAAACGAATTCAAATGTTCGGGCTGGGGCAGATAGTCGATCTGCGATTGCCCGCCTTCGAACAGCTTGAGTTCAAAGCCCAGGTGGTGAACGAAGGGAATCTCGACGCCGAATTTCATTGCGGATTCCAGATCAGCCACCGGTCACGGCCGACACGCCGCCGTCTACCGCCAGCCACTGCGCCGTGATGTGTTTGCCTGCATCCGAGGCGTAGAGCACACACAGGCCCTTGAGGTCTTCGTCGTCACCCAGGCGCAGCAGCGGTGCGTGGGCGGCGAGTTTTTCTTCACCAATGGTCTTGAGGGTCGCGACCGTCATCTTGCTCGGGAAAAAGCCCGGGCAGATGGCGTTGACGGTGATGTTGTACTTGCCCCATTCGCAGCCAAGTGCGCGGGTGAAATTGATGACCGCGCCTTTGGAGGTGTTGTAGGCCACTGTGGTCATTTCGGGCGGATTGCCGCCCAAGCCGGCGATGGACGCAACGTTGATGATGCGGCCGGAGCGGCGCGCAATCATGCTGTGTTTGGCGATGTGCTGGCTCAGGATGAAGTAGCCGCGGATGTTCAGGTTCATCACCTTGTCCCAGGCTTCCACCGGGTGGTCTTCGGCGGGCGCGCCCCAGGCGGCGCCGGCGTTGTTGACCAGGATGTCGACGTGGCCCAGGCGTTTGATGGTTTCATCGGCCAGGCGGCGAATATCTTCTTCTTTGGAGCAGTCGGCAGCAATCCAGTCGACGTCAATGCCGGCGGCTTTCAGCTCGGCCGCGGATTCTTCCAGGTCCGAGGCCTTGCGTGAGCTCAGCATGATTTTTGCGCCGGCTTCGCCAAGCGCCTGCGCCAGTTGCAGGCCCAGGCCGCGGGAGCCGCCGGTGACCAGCGCGGTTTTGCCGGTGAGATCAAACAATTGCTGGATGGTACGGGTCATCGCTGGGTTTCCTTGTTGGATAAATCGGGGTGTTGTTGGAGTGTCGCGCGGAAAGCGGTGGCCCGCTGTCGCACGCTTGACGGCAGAGGAATCAGTCTTTGATGGAGAGGCGCGAACGGACGTAGATCAGGACAAAGCCCAGCGCCGCCACCACGCCGCCGACCACAACCATGGACCAGCCCAGCGGGTCGTCGATGCGCTGCACAGACAGTCCCAGCACCAGCGTCAGCAGGCCGCCGTAAATCAGGACCCAGATCAGCTGTTGCAGCCGGGCAATGGCCTTGTTCGACGTCGGGCTGCCTGATTCCTTGAAAAATCCCATCAGAAAGCATCCTCCGGCAGTTCGGCACAGGTCAGATCGCGGGATGCGACGACGTCCAGCCAGGCGCTGATTTTGGGCAGCTCATAGTGGAAAAAGTACCGGACCGCAGCCAGTTTACCAGTGGTCACCGCCTTGGATTGGGTGGCGTCGGACTGCAGCGCAGCGAGCGCCACGTCCAGCCAGATCCAGGCCAGCACGGTGTGGCCAAAACCCTGCATATAAGGTACGGCATTGGCCAGCGCATCGCTGGGATTGCCGGTGGCCCAGGCGGCCTGGGTGGTGCTGCCGACCTGCTGCAACGCCCGGCCCAGCGCAGCGGCATACGTTGCCAGTTCGGGCACCTGCCGGGCGCGTTCCATCGTGTTGTTGATGCGGGCGGCCAGCAGGGCCAGGCCTTTGCCACCCTCCATCAGCACTTTCCGGCCCAACAAGTCCAGGGCCTGGATGCCGTGTGTGCCTTCGTGGATCATGTTCAGGCGGTTGTCGCGCCAATATTGCTCGACCGGAAAATCGCGTGTGTAGCCGTAGCCGCCGTGAATCTGGATGGCCAGCGAGTTGGCTTCCAGACACCATTCGCTGGGCCAACTTTTGGCGATCGGCGTCAAGACTTCGAGCAGCAGCCTGGCCTCGTCGGCGGCTTGCGCGTCGGCCGTGTGTTGTTCATCCACCAGGCGCGCGCAATACAGCTCCAGCGCCAGCGCGCCTTCGCAATAGGCTTTTTGGGCCAGCAACATGCGTTTGACGTCGGCGTGTTCGATGATGCGGATTTGTGGCTGGGCGGCGTCCTTGCCGCTTGGCCCGATCGGCCTGCCCTGAGGCCGGTTCCTCGCGTAGTCCAGCGAGGCGTAATACCCCGCCATTCCCAACATGACGGCGGCCGTGCCGACACCAATACGTGCCTCGTTCATCATATGGAACATGCAGCGCAGGCCTTCATGTGGCTTGCCAACCAGGTAACCCACGGCGCCGGACTGTCCGCCCACCGGGTATTTGCCCTCGCCGAAGTTAAGCAAGGTGTTGGTGGTGCCGCGCCAGCCCAGCTTGTGGTTCAGGCCGGCCAGCGCCACGTCGTTGCGCTCGCCGGTGAGCTGGCCGTTGGCATCCACCATTTTTTTCGGCACGATGAACAGCGAAATGCCGCGTGTACCCGGAATCAGCTTGCCGTCCGGCCCCGGAATTTTGGCCAGCACCAGGTGAATGATGTTCTCGGTCAGCTCGTGTTCGCCGGCCGAAATCCACATCTTGTTGCCCTTGAGGCGGTAACGCGGCCCCAGGGTTTCGTTTTCAAAATCGTCGCCATCGGGCACGGCCCGCGTCGTGATGTCGCTCAACGAGGAGCCGGCTTGCGGCTCCGAAAGACACATGGTGCCGGAAAAACGCCCGCTGAACTCATTGCGTGCAAACACCTGTTTCTGCGCTTCGGTACCATGGACCAGCAACAGATTGGCATTGCCTTTGGTCAGCAGGCTGGAGCCTATGCTGACGGAAGCCATGGCGAAAAAAGCATTGGCCGCAGCCTCGATGGTGTAAGGCAGTTGCATGCCGCCTTCCTCGTAGTCCTGCGCGGCGCTGAGCATGCCCGAGGCTGCGTAGGCTTTGTGCGCGTCGTGCGTGGCCTGCGGCAGGATGACTTTTTCGCCGTCGAAATGCGGCTCTTGCGTGTCTACCGTGCGGTTGAACGGTGCGTATTTTTCGCGGGCGATGCGTTCGCAGGTGTCGAACACCGCGTCAAAAGTCTCGCGCGAATGGTCGGCAAAACGTTCACGCTGGCTCAGCGACTCGGCGTTCAGCCAATCGTAGAGCAGGAAATCGAGGGTGGGCCTGAGACTCATGTGTTATCTCCATGCATAAGCTGATGTTGGTGCGCTTGTGGCTTGCGCACGCGCAATCAAGCGCTCACCTGCCGGTGGCGCTTGACTTTGACTGTCGATGTGGTGATGGCCGATAGCTACACGGTGTTGCGACGGTGTGCAACTCGGAGGCCGTGCGCACGATGAACCGGTGCGGGGCCAGAAACGCCTGCCCTTGTGGAAGGCGCAGGGTTTCGTTCATGCTGGCAAGCCGCTTGTTAGAGGACTTCGAAAATACCGGCTGCACCCATGCCGCCGCCGATACACATGGTCACGCACACCCGTTTGGCGCCGCGGCGCTTGCCTTCGATCAGGGCGTGGCCGGTCAGACGCTGGCCGCTGACACCGTAGGGATGGCCGACGGCGATGGCGCCGCCGTTGACGTTGAGCTTGTCCATGGGAATGCCCAGCTTGTCGCGGCAATAAATCACCTGTACGGCAAAAGCTTCGTTCAGTTCCCACAGGTCGATGTCGCTGACCTTCAGGCCCAAACGTGCCAGCACCTTGGGGATGGCGTAAACCGGGCCAATACCCATTTCATCGGGCTCGCAGCCGGCCACGGCAAAACCGAGGAAACGGCCGAGTGGTTTCAAGCCTTTTTTCTCGGCCACAGCTTCATTCATCACCACCACGGCACCGCCGCCGTCGGAGAACTGGCTGGCATTGCCGGCCGAGATCACGCCGCCGGGAATGGCCGGCTTGATGCCGCTGATGCCTTCCTTGGTCGTGCCTTCGCGAATGCCTTCGTCCTTGCTGACGGTGACCTGTTTGGTGGTCAGGCCCATCACGGGGTCGGCCACACCCATGGTGACGGTGATAGGTGCAATTTCAGCCTCGAACAGGCCGGCGGCCAGCGCGGCCGTGGCTTTTTGCTGGCTGGCTGCGCCGTATTCGTCCATCTGCTCGCGCGTGATGCCGTAACGTTTGGCGACTTGTTCGGCCGTCTGCAACATATTCCAGTAAATCTCGGGCTTGTTCTTGACCAGCCAGGAGTCGGCCAGCATGTGGGTGTTCATTTCCTGCTGCACGCAGGAAATGCTTTCGACGCCACCGGCGACATAAATGTCGGCTTCACCGGCAATGATGCGCTGGGCTGCCAGTGCAATGGTTTGCAGGCCGGACGAGCAGAAACGGTTGACGGTGACACCGGAGACGGTGATGGGGCAACCGGCGCGCAAGGCGATTTGCCGGGCGATGTTGGCGCCCGTCGCACCTTCGGGGTTGGCGCAGCCCATGATCACGTCGTCGACTTCAGCGGCCTCGATGCCGGCGCGTTTGATCGCGTGTTCGACAGCGTGGCCGCCCAGGGTCGCGCCATGGGTCATGTTGAAAGAACCCTTCCAGCTTTTAGCCAGGGGGGTGCGGGCGGTGGAAACGATTACGGCTGAGGTCATGAAAATCTCCGGGAATTAGTTGAACGTCTTGCCTTCGGCGGCGAGTTTGGCCAGCAGCGGCGCCGGTTGCCAGAACTTGGCGTCGTCCAGCGGGTTCTTTGCGAAACGTTGCATGCTTTGCACCACATTGAACAGACCGACCTGGTCGGCGTACAACATGGGGCCGCCGCGGTAGATCGGGAAGCCGTAACCCATCAGATACACCATGTCGATGTCGCTGGCCTTGGAGGCGATGCCTTCTTCCAGAATGTGCGCAGCCTCGTTGACCAGTGAATACACCAGGCGCTGAACGATTTCTTCGTCAGAAATCTTGCGTGGCGTGATGCCCAGTGCGGCACGGTGATCTTCAATCATCTTGACGACTTCGGCATTGGGAATGGCGTCGCGTTTGCCGGGCACATAGTCGTACCAGCCTGCGCCCGTCTTCTGGCCAAAACGGCCCTTCTCGCACAGCAAGTCGGCGGTCTTGCTGTATTTCATGTCCGGCTTTTCCTGGTAGCGGCGCTTGCGGATAGCCCAGCCGATGTCGTTGCCGGCCAGATCGCCCATGCGGAAGGGACCCATGGCAAAACCGAACTTTTCGATGGCTTTGTCCACCTGCGCCGGTGTGCAACCTTCATCCAGCAGGAAACCGCCCTGGCGACCGTATTGTTCGATCATGCGGTTGCCGATGAAGCCGTCACACACGCCGGACACCACCGCAGTTTTCTTGATCTTTTTGCTCACCACCATCACCGTGGCGAGCACGTCTTTGGCAGTTTTTTCGCCGCGAATGACTTCCAGCAACTTCATCACGTTGGCCGGACTGAAAAAATGCATACCCACCACATCCTGGGGACGCTTGGTGAAGGATGCGATCTTGTTGACGTCCAGCGTCGAAGTGTTGGAGGCCAGAATGGCGCCCGGCTTCATGACACGGTCGAGTTCCTTGAAGACTTTTTCCTTGACGCCCATTTCTTCGAACACGGCTTCAATCACCATGTCGGCGTCTTTCAGCTCGTCGTAGCTCAGCGTTGTGCTGAGCAGGCTCATACGCTGCTCGTATTTATCCTGCTTGAGCTTGCCTTTTTTGACCTGGGCTTCGTAGTTTTTGCGGATGATGCCGAGGCCCTTGTCCAGCGCCTCCTGTTTCATCTCCAGGATCTTGACGGGAATACCCGCGTTCAGGAAGTTCATGGCAATGCCGCCGCCCATGGTGCCGGCGCCAATCACGGCAATCGACTTGATCTCGCGTTTGGGGGTGTCTTCAGGCACATCCGGAATCTTGGAGGCTGCACGTTCGGCCGCAAAAATGTGGCGCAAGGCACGGCTTTCCGGGGTCCACATCAGATTGATGAAAATCTCGCGCTCAAACGCCATGCCGTCGTCGAATTTCTTCTTGGTGGCGGCTTCCACGGCGTCTACGCATTTGAGCGGGGCCGGGAAATTTTTGGCCATGCCTTTGACCATGTTGCGTGCGAACTGGAAATAGGCGTCGCCGTTGGGGTGTTTGCATGGCAGGTTGCGGACCAGCGGCAAGGGCCGTGTATCGGCGACGGCTTGTGCGTAGGCCAGCGCTTCCTGGGCCAGGGTTTCGGCCGAAGCGGCCATTTTGTCGAACAGTTTCTGGCCAGGAATCTGCGCCAGCAACTCGCTCTTGACCGGCTCGCCGCTGACAATCATGTTCAGTGCGGGTTCCACACCCAGGGCGCGCGGCAGACGCTGCGTGCCGCCGGCGCCGGGGATCAGGCCCAGCTTGACTTCGGGCAGCGCCACGCTGCAGCCAGGCGCCGCAATGCGGTAATGGCAGCCGAGTGCCAGTTCCAGGCCACCGCCCATACACACCGAGTGCACGGCGGCCACCACGGGTTTGGACGAGTTTTCAATCGCCAGAATGACACTCAAGAGATTAGGTTCGGCCAGCGCTTTGGGTGTGCCAAATTCCTTGATGTCAGCGCCGCCGGAGAAGGCCTTGCCGGCTCCGGTCAGCACAATGGATTTAACGGCCGCATCGGCATTGGCTTTTTGCAGGCTGTCCGTGATGCCCAGGCGGGTCGCATGGCCCAGGCCATTGACCGGAGGGTTGTCCAGGGAGATCACCGCGACGTTGCCGTGGACTTCGTATTTCGCTGTCATTTGCTTTTCCTTGGTTGCGTTGCCTGACCGTTTGCCTGAGCTAAGCAGGATAAATCAAACAAGCCAAGTGACTGAAAAAATAGTACGACCGTTCTATTCTTCATTGTAGAGGGCTTGCGTCGCACCGCAAGCCCGTGGACGTTTCAACTTGTCCCAACCGTGACAAAGCCCGGCGTTCAGACTTCCAGCCATTCCTTGCGGATGTAAGCGTCGGCGCGCAGGTTGTCCGGTGTTCCCTGGAACACGATGCTGCCATGGCCCATGACCAGCGCCCGGTCGGAAATCGCCATGGCAATGGTCAGTTTTTGTTCGATCAGCAGCACCGAGATGCCCCTGGCCTTCAAGGTTTGCAGGTATTGCCCGACCAGCTCGACAATCTTGGGCGCCAGACCTTCGGTCGGCTCGTCGATGATGATCAGGTCCGGATCGCCCATCAGCGCACGACACAAGGTCAACATCTGTTGCTCGCCGCCCGACAACACGCCGGCCTCGGTATGCTGGCGCTCCCGGAGTCGTGGGAACATCTGGTACATGTCCTCAAATGACCAGCGGCTGCCCTTGCCCCGTTTTTTCTGCCCCAGCATCAGGTTCTGCTGCACAGTCAGGGTCGGGAAAATGTCGCGATTTTCCGGCACATAACCAATGCCGAGGTGGGCCACTTCGTAGGCCTTGCGGCCGGTGATCGACTGGCCCTTCCACTGGATGTCGCCCTGGCAATCGACCAGGCCCATAATGGCCTTGGCGGTCGTGGACCGGCCCGAACCGTTGCGCCCCAGAAGCGCCACAATTTCACCGGGCTGGACGTCAAAACTCACACCATGCAACACATGGCTCTTGCCGTAATAGGCGTGAAGGTTTTCAATTTTCAGCATATCAATGATTTCCTGCCTGTGCGTCAGCGACGTGAGAGCCTAAATAGGCCTCCTGCACACGCGGGTTGGCACGCACCGCATCCGGTGTATCGAAAGCGAGAACCTCGCCGTAGACCACAACGGCGATCCGGTCGGCCAGGCCGAACACCACACCCATGTCGTGTTCCACGGTCAGCAAGGTCTTGCCCACGGTCACCTCTTTGATCAGGCTGATAAAACGGCTGGTTTCGCTGCGGCTCATGCCGGCGGTGGGCTCGTCAAGCAGGATCACGCCGGCACCGCCCGCGATGGTGATGCCGATTTCCAGCGCGCGCTGCTCGGCGTAGGTCAGGTTGATGGCCAGCACGTCGCGTTTTTTGTCGAGCTTGATCATTTTCATGAGCTCATCGGCGCGGTCATTGGCGTCGGTCAGATCAGCCAGGAATTTCAGGAAGGTGTATTTGTAACCCAGACTCCAGAGCACGCCACAACGCAGGTTTTCGAACACGCTGAGTTTGGGGAAAATGTTGGTGATCTGGAAACTGCGCGACAGACCGAGCCGGTTGATCTCAAACGGTTTTTTGCCGTTGATGCGCTGGCCACCCAGCAACACCTCACCGCTGCTGGGCTCAAAGCGCCCGCTGATCAGGTTGAACAGCGTGGACTTGCCAGCGCCGTTGGGGCCTATGATGCCGACCCGCTCACCGGCCTTCACCGCAAGGTTGATACCGCGGATGATTTCGGTTTTGCCGAAGCTCTTGCGCAGGTCTTTCAGTTCAAGTGCGTAAGTCATATTGTTTTCCACCTTGGCAGAACGCCGTTTGCCATAGGATCAGCGTACCTTCCCCGCCAGCCGGGGCCGCGGAACCGGCTTTGCCGGGCCGCAGGCGCAGCGCCCCCTCGGGGGGCAGCGGCGTACACGAAGTGACGAGCGTGGGGGCTCATAGTGCCTCCCTGCGCTTGATTTCTTTTTCGATGTATTCCTGGATGTCACCCCATTCGACCAGAAACTGGCGGCGTGTGACCTCAAACAGGCCCAGACCCGTGAGCATGACAAAGGCGGCGCCCACCCAGCTGTTCAGGCCTTTCGCGTCCAGCGTTACACCCAGGAACTGGAGCTGAGACCCGAGCGAGGTACTGAGCTGCAGGTGGTAGACCATCTCTATCATCGCGCCGGCGCCCAGCAGCAGCACCAGCACCGTCACCGTCATGGCCAGATAACTGACCCACAGTTGCCGCAGCTTGCCGAACGCTGCCACGCGCAGGTTCATCATGATCAGGCTGGCGATGCCGCCGGGCGCATACATCACCATGAACAGGAACACCAGGCCCAGGTAGAGCAGCCAGGCCTTGGTGAACTCCGACAGCAGTACAAAAGCCAGCACCATCAGGATGGCGCCTATGATGGGGCCGAAAAAGAAGGTCGCGCCGCCCAGGAAGGTGAACAGCAGGTAGGCGCCCGAACGTGCAGCGCCGACCACCTCGGCCGTGACGATCTCGAAGTTCAGCGCCGCCAATCCACCGGAAATACCAGCAAAAAAGCCGGCGATGATGAAGGCGTAGTAGCGAACCTTCTGGGTGTCGTAACCCACGAACTCAACGCGCTCGGGATTGTCCCGCACTGCGTTGAGCATGCGGCCCAGCGGTGTGCGCGTGAAGGCAAACATGGCGGCCACGGCCACAAAGGTGTACAGCGCAATCAGGTAATAAACCTGGATCTGCGGACCGAAGGTGATGCCCAGCACGGCCTTGCCGGTGACCCGGTTGCCCGAGACACCGCCCTCGCCGCCGAAAAATTCGGGAATCATCAACGACAGCGCAAAAACCAGTTCACCCAGGCCCAACGTGATCATGGCAAAGGTGGTGCCCGATTTGCGCGTGGTGACATAACCAAACAGCACGGCAAAACCGACGCCGGCCAGCCCGCCTACCAGCGGAACCAGCGACACCGGCAAAGGCAAGGACCCATTGGTGACGCTGTTGAGCGCATGGATGGCGAGGAAGGAGCCGAGACCGGTGTAGACCGCATGCCCAAAGCTCAGCATGCCGCCCTGCCCCAGCAACATGTTGTAGGACAGGCAGGCAATGATGGCAATGCCCATCTGTGACAGCACCGTCAGGGCCAAGCCGCTGCCAAACATTTTTGGCGCGACTATCAGAAGCAGAGCAAAGAGGCCCCAGGTCAGCCAGCGTCCGATATTCAGCGGCGCGAATTGGTAGTGGGTTTTCATGCCTCAGCCCTCCCGCTTTCCGAGCAGGCCGCGTGGCCTGAAGATCAGGATGAGTACCAGGAACAAATAGGGAAGGATAGGCGCCACCTGGGACAGCGTGAGCTTGATATAAGAGTTGTTCATGACGGCGCTGCTGAGCGGCAGCCCGAGTTGTTGCGCCAGGGTGGCCAGCGAATAATCAAAAGCCACGGCAAAGGTTTGAATGACGCCTATGAGTATGGACGCCACAAACGCGCCCGAGAGCGACCCCATGCCGCCCACCACCACCACCACAAAGATGACGGAGCCTACGGTCGCTGCCATGGCAGGCTCGGTCAGGAAGGTACTGCCGCCAATCACGCCGGCCAGGCCCGCCAGCGCCGAGCCGGCACCGAACACCAGCATGAAGACACGTGGCACGTTGTGCCCCAGGGACTCCACCGCATCCGGATGGGTCAGCGCAGCCTGGATCACCAGGCCTATGCGCGTGCGGGTCAGGAGCAGCCAGACGGAAGCCAACATGATCAAGGCCACCAGCATCATGAAACCGCGGGTAGCCGGGAATGGAGAGCAGACAATCCGTATCGCGGCATCGGCCGTGCTGCACAGCTCTGCAGGCGCGGTGCCCCAGACCACACGCAGGCCCTTGATGGAATCATTGATCAAGGTGAAGGCCGGCCCCTGGAGCAATTCGGGTGGGCGAAATTCCACCGCGATCCGGCCCCAGATCAGTTGCACCAGTTCGACGATCACATAGGACAGCCCGAAGGTGATCAGCAATTCGGGCACATGGCCGTACTTGTGCACCTTGCGCAAGCACTGACGCTCGAACACGGCACCCAGCGCGCCCACCACCAGCGGCGCAATCAGCAGCGCTGGCCAGAAACCCACAAACTGGGCCACGGTGTAACCCACGTAAGCACCCAGCATGTAAAAGCTGGCGTGCGCAAAATTGAGTACGCCCATCATGCTGAAAATCAGCGTGAGCCCCGAACTCAGCATGAACAGCAGGAGCCCGTAGCTCAGCCCGTTCAGCATCGAGATGATAAAAAACTCCATTCCGCTTGACCTTCCTTCTCGATGAAATAAAAGAGCCCGATACGGTGCGACCCGCTCGGGCTCTGTTTCAGGCGTCCTGACTTATGGACGCTTCATCTGGCAGCTGGTAGGCGTGCTCGAGACGTAGTTCGGATATTCCTTGACCATCGCCAGCGTCATGCCTGTGTTTTCAGGGCTGTAGGGACTCTTGGCATCGGCCTTTTGCCAGACCGACATATACAGCGGCTGCTGCAACTGGTGGTCGGTCTTGCGCATTTCCACTTCACCGTTGAAGCTCTGCACCTTCAGGCCTTCCAGGGCTGCGGCAACCTTCACCGGATCCGTGGATTTTGCCTTGGCCATCGCCGCGCCCAGCATTTCATAAATGCGGATGGTGGAGCCGGTGTAGAAGTCGTCGTTGTACTTGGCCTTGAATTCTTTCATCCATTTGTCCATCTGACCACCCATGTTGTAGTGGTTGTAGGCAATCTGGTAGACGCGACCGGCGCCGTTCTGGCCCAGGGCCGTGGGCGTGCCGGTGACGCCAGCGTAGTAGGTGAAGAACTTGCCGTTGTAGCCACCCTCGTTGGCGGCCTTGATCAGCAGCGAGAGATCGGAACCCCAGTTGCCGGTGATCACGGTGTCCGCGCCGGAGGCCTTGATCTTGGCGATGTAGGGGGCAAAGTCACGCGTTTGCGCCAGTGGGTGCAGGTCTTCACCCACGAACTGGATGTCCGGCCGTTTGCGAGTCAGCGACTCCTTGCCGTACTTCACGACCTGGTGGCCGTGCGAGTAGTTCTGATTCAGGAAATAGACCTTCTTGATATCCGGCTGCGTGGCGATGAAGCTGGCCATGGCCTCCATTTTCATGGACGTATCGGCATCAAAGCGGAAGTGCCAGTAGCTGCACTTGCTGTTGGTCAGGTCCGGGTCCACGGCCGAGTCATTGAGGTACAACACTTCCTTGCCGGGATTGCGCGCGTTGTGCTTCTCGACAGCGTCAGCCAGGGCCAGCGCAACCGAAGAACCATTGCCCTGGACGATGTAGCGGGCGCCTTGGTCGATGGCCGCCTTCAGCGCGGTCAGTGTTTCTGCCGGGCTGAGCTTGTTGTCGATAGGTGTGATTTCAAATTTCACACCAGCCGGATTGCCCGCACCGCTGAATTTTTCCGCAAAAAACTGGTAACCCTTGATCTGGCTGACACCTACAGGTCCCAGAAGTCCGGTCAAGGGGTCAATGCGGATCATCTTCACGGTTTCGCCCTTCTGGGCAAACGACACACTGGCAGCCACCATCATGGCTGACGCGGCAATCATCCTCAAGCGCAATTTCATCTATGTCTCCTAGTTAACTGACAAAGGGCAGAGTACAAGTTTTTGTGCACTGCAGCGTAAGGGATTGCCCGTAAACAACGCCCTTTCTATCGCCCATGTGACACGTGGATCACACAGGCGGAAGTCCAGCAAAATCAGCTCGAAGGCAGGGTGTAGTCTTTCAGCATTTCGCGCAGCTTTGTTTTGAGCATCTTGCCGGTGGCGCCTAACGGGATGGCATCGACAAAAACCACGTCATCGGGGATTTGCCATTTGGCAGTTTTGCCTTCGTAGAACTTGAGCAGCTCCTCACGCGTGACCTCGGCACCCGGCTTTTTCACCACGGCAATGATGGGCCGCTCGTCCCACTTCGGATGTTTCACGCCTATGCAGGCCGCCATGGCCACGGCTGGATGTGCCACCGCGATGTTTTCGATGTCGATGGAACTGATCCATTCGCCGCCGGACTTGATCACGTCCTTGCTGCGGTCCGTGATCTGCATGTAGCCATCGGCGTCTATGGTGGCCACGTCGCCGGTTGGGAACCAGCCGTCGATCAGCGGATTGCCGCCCTCCCCTTTGAAATACGCGCCAGCGATCCATGGGCCCTTGACGTGCAGGTCACCATAGGCCTTGCCGTCCCAAACCAGCTCCTTGCCGTCTTCGCCGATAATTTTCATGTCCACACCGAAGATGGCGCGTCCCTGCTTCAGCCGTATCTTCGTCTGCTCGTCCTTGGACATGGACAGGTGTTTGTTCTTCAGCGTACACAAGGTTCCCAGGGGCGACATCTCCGTCATGCCCCAGGCGTGCAAGACCTCGACGCCGTAATCGTCCTGGAAGGCGTGAATCATGGCCGGTGGGCAGGCCGCGCCGCCAATGACGGTGCGCTTGAGTGTGGAGAATCTGAGGCCGGCCGGTTTCATGTGGCCCAGCATCATTTGCCAGACCGTGGGCACGCCTGCGGCGTAGGTTACTTTTTCGGCTTCGATCAATTCGTAAACCGATTTGCCATCCAGTCCCGGACCTGGAAATACCAGCTTGGCGCCGGTCAGCGCGGCCGAATACGGAATGCCCCAGGCATTGACGTGGAACATGGGCACCACGGGCAGGATGGAGTCGCGTGCGCTCAGACACATCACATCGGGCAGCGCAGCGGCGTACGCATGCAGGATGGTGGAGCGGTGGCTGTACAACGCGGCCTTGGGATTGCCGGTGGTGCCGCTGGTGTAACACATGCTGGAAGCCGAGTTTTCATCAAAACTGGGCCACTGGTAATCCGTCGACTGCGGCGCAATCCAGGCTTCGTAGCTGCTCAAGCTCGGGATGCCGGTGTCGGCGGGCAGCTTGTCGGCATCACACAACGCGATGTAATGCTTAATGGTGGTGCACTTGGCATGCACGGCCTGGATCAGCGGCAAAAAGGACATGTCGAAACAGAGCACCTGGTCTTCGGCATGGTTGGCAATCCAGGCGACGAGGTCGGGGTGCAAGCGCGGGTTCAACGTATGCAACACCCGGCCCGAGCCGCTGACGCCGAAATACAGCTCCAGATGGCGGTAACCGTTCCAGGCCAGTGTGGCGACACGATCGCCAAACTGTAGCTTCAGCGCATCCAGGGCGCCGGCCACCTGGCGCGCACGGCGTGCCACGTCTTTATAGGTGTAGCGGTGGATATCACCCTCGACCCGTCGTGACACGATTTCCGCGTCGCCGTGGTGACGATCTGCGAACTCGATCAGGGATGAGATCAGCAGCGGTTGGCTTTGCATTAAACCCAGCATGGGAACTCCTTGAGGCATTGGTTTCGAATCCTTGATCGTAGTGCTTTGCCGGCGTCTAGGGGAAAGCCCGAAGGTCAAAATTCATTTGGTGAATTTCTCGCCGGGGCCAATGATGGTGAGTTCGACGAAACGTGATCCCTGGTGCGATTTTTTGCTAAAACCGACGTCGAAACCACCCAGATTCAACTGTTGGGTGTTCTCCAGTGCGGTGGCAAACCTGGTCCGGGTCAAGTCCTTGCCCGCACGTTGAAGCCCCTCGACCAGCACCTTGGCGTTGATATAACTTTCGAAGCCCAGAAAGGACAGGTTGTCGTAGCCGGCTTTCTGCATCGCGCTGCGGTACTCCCTGGCCAGCGGGAGACTCTGGCTCCAGGGAAAAGGCACGACCGAGGTCATGACCACCCCGACGCCGTCAGGCCCGAGCGCGCGCAGTGTGGACTGGGTGCCCATGACCGAAAGCGTGTAGAAACGCATGCCTTTGCGGGCCTTGTTGTAGGCCTTGATGAACGACACCGTTGGCACGCCTGTGGTGATCATGATGATGACCTCGGGCCGCATGTCATGCAGCGTCGAAACGGCTTGGTCCACGTCCGACGCGTCAGCCTGGATGGCGGCACTGGCGTGCAGCTTGAGTGCACGCTTGTGCATGGCTTTTTCCAGACCGGCCAGGCCATCCTTGCCAAAGCCGTTGTTGAGCCAGAGTGCACCGATGCGCTGTACGCCTATGGTGTTCAGGTGCTGCACCAGTTTTTCGGTTTCATCGGCGTAACTGGCACGAATGTGAAACACATGGCCGGCCGGCACCCGGATCACGTCTGCGCCGGTGACCGCCCCCAGCAACGGGACCGGAGGTTTTTCTTTTTCCAGCATGGGCAGGATATCGGCCACGTTGGCGGTGCCGGTCAGATTGAACAAGGCAAATACCCGGTCCTCATCAATCAGGCGGCGCACGGTTTTCACGGTGTTGGCCGGCTGGTAGCCGTCATCGACGGTCACCACGCGGATCTGGCGACCGAAAATGCCGCCCTTCGCGTTCACGACGTCGAAGTAGGCCTTCGATCCATTGACGATGTCGGGCGCCAACTGGGCCAGCGGGCCGGTCAACCCCAGGGATTGGCCCAGCACGATTTCCTTGTCGCTGACGCCGTTTTCCGCGTGAGCCCCGCTCCAGAACAATGCGGCCACGATGCCGAGCAAGCTCACCAGGAAGTGCCTGATTTTTGAATTCATCTTGTCTCCTGTTGAGGGTAAGTATCAACTTGCACGTCGTTGCCAAATCACATCCAATTGCCCGCAGGTGTCGCCTGTCCGTGATGTGAAAATTCTAAGGAGCATGTGGCGTTTGATCGTTATCCGAACACGACCGAAGTAATGACTTTGGCTTGCCATTTTTTGATATGAACCGTACGAGCTCCTCCATCTGGGTCAAGGGTGTGACCGACATGTTTGCCTCGCAAGGCATTGATGTGCCGAAGCTGTTCCGGACCGCCAAGCTGGACATTCAGCTGCTGGACAGGCCCGAGGCACGTTTTGACGTCGAAAAGATTTCAGAGCTGTGGGAGCTGGCCGTGGCCTGGTCGGGCAATCAGGCCCTGGGCATGAACCTCGCGCTGACGTCCCGGTACGTGAACTTCGACATCGTGGGCCACGCGATGTTGTCCAGCGCCGACCTGCGTACGGGTCTGGACAAGCTTTCCCGTTACATGGCGCTGATTTCAGACTGCACAACTTTCGAGTTGCAGCCCGAGGGCCAAAACAGCTGGCTGGTCCTCGGCCATATTGGCAACACGCGACGTCTTCCCCGGCAGCGGCAGGAGTACAGCCTGTTGACATTGCTGAATTTGTGCAACTGGGTGACGCGTCGTGACATACGTGTGTTGGGCGCTGAGTTCATCTTTCCAGAGCCCGTCCATCTTGAGCCTTATCGCCGGACGTTTGACTGCCCCTTGAAGTTTGAGCAGTCGGCTTCCCGATTCCTGTTGGCGGCCCAAGACCTGGATGCGCCTGTCCCTTCGCGCAATCCCCTGATATTCGAGCTGCACGAACGCGTGATCGAGGAAAGGCTGAGCAGCCTGGGCAACACCCGCACCAGCTATCGCGTCAGCGAGGAAATCATGCGCAAGCTGCACCAGGGTGAGCCACGCCGCGAAGACATTGCCAGCGACCTGGCCCTGACAGACCGCACCTTGCAGCGGCGGCTGCAAGCCGAAAACACTTCTTTCCAGCAACTGCTGGATGAGGCGCGCCGCGAGTTGGCCCGCAAATACCTGACGGAGGATCGCCATTCGCTGGGCCAGGTGGCTGACAAGCTGGGTTTTGTCGACCAGAGCAACTTCTTTCGCGCCTGCAAGCGCTGGTTCGGCCTGCCGCCGGGGCAGTACCGCCAGCGGCTGGGGATGGGGCCTACCTCGGCGGCTTAACCCCACCGGCACGGGCCAGTGCTGGCCATAGGACAATGGCGGCATGAACTCTGTCATCACCGAGCCGCTGTCCACGCCATCCAGCCTCAAGTGGGTTAACAGTTTTGCCCGGTTGGGTCCGGACTTTTACACCGAACTCCAGCCCAGTCCCCTGCCCTCTCCGTATTGGGTGAGCCGCAACAGCGTCTTGGCGCGTGAACTGGGTTTGGACCCCAACTGGTTTGAGTCGCCCGCAGCGCTGGAGCTGTTCACCGGCAACCGTGTGGCCATCGGCTCGCAGCCGCTGGCCAGTGTTTACAGCGGTCACCAGTTCGGCCAATGGGCCGGGCAATTGGGCGACGGCCGTGCCATTCTGCTCGGCGAGATGGACGCGGCAAACGGGCCGCTGGAAATCCAGCTCAAAGGCGCAGGTGCCACGCCTTATTCACGCATGGGCGACGGCCGTGCGGTGCTGCGCAGCTCGATCCGTGAGTACCTGTGTTCGGAGGCCATGCACGGCCTGGGCATACCCACGACACGTGCCTTGTGCGTGACGGGGTCCGACGCCAAGGTGCGGCGTGAAGAGATCGAAACCGCGGCCGTGGTCACCCGGACCTCGCCGAGTTTTATCCGTTTTGGCCACTTCGAACATTTCAGCTACAGCGACCAGCACGAGCAACTCAAAACACTGGCCGATTACGTGATCGACCGCTTTTACCCGGCCTGCCGCGATACCGCCCAGCCTTATGCGAGTCTGCTGCAGGCCGTGAGCGAACGCACGGCCCACCTGATGGCGGCTTGGCAGGCGGTCGGGTTTTGCCATGGCGTGATGAACACCGACAACATGAGCATCCTGGGCCTGACCGTCGACTACGGACCGTTCCAGTTTCTCGATGCTTTTGACCCGGGCCATATCTGCAACCACTCGGACCCCCAGGGCCGTTACGCCTACAACAAACAACCCAACATCGCCTACTGGAATTTGTTTTGCCTGGGCCAGGCCCTGCTGCCGCTGATGGACACGCAAGACCAGGCCTTGGCGGCGCTGGAGTCTTACAAAACCGTGTTTCCTCAAGCCCTGGAAGGCCGCATGCGCGCCAAGTTGGGCCTGCCGGATGCCAGGCCCGAGGACAAGGCGCTGATTGAAAACACCTTCAAGCTGCTGGCGGCCGACAAGGTGGATTATTCGATTTTCTGGCGCCGCCTCAATCATTTCAACAGCCCGCAAGGGCTGGAGGCAGTGCGTGACCTGTTTTTGGACAGGCCGGCTTTTGATGCCTGGTCGCTACAATATTCGGAGCGCATTACGCCCGTGGATATTGGGCTAAAGACCGATTTGATGCTTAAAAATAACCCAAAATACGTGCTGCGCAACCATTTGGGCGAACAAGCCATACGCGCCGCGAAACTAAACGACTTTTCAGAGGTCGACACCTTGCTGGCTGTGCTGCAGGCCCCATTTGATGAACATCCGGGCCGGGACGGCTTAGCTGGCTTTCCGCCCGACTGGGCTGCCTCGATTGAGATCAGCTGCAGTTCGTAAGCAAGATTAAACAAAAATCTCAAAAGGTAGAACGATGACCGCCAAAATCCAGAAGACCGACGCCGAATGGAAAGCACTGCTGGCCGAAAAAGGCGCGGAGCCCGGCGCTTTCCAGGTGACTCGCCAGGCGGCGACGGAACGGGCTTTCACCGGCAAATACGACCAGAATTTTGCCGATGGCACCTACCGCTGCATTTGTTGCGATGCCGAGCTTTTTGACGCCAGCACCAAGTTTGATGCGGGTTGCGGCTGGCCCAGCTTTTCGCAGGAAATCCGCGCGGGCGCGATCGAAGAACATGTGGACCGTGCTTACGGCATGACACGCACCGAAACCGTTTGTGGCAATTGCGGCGCGCACCTGGGCCATGTCTTCCCCGACGGCCCAACGCCGACCGGGTTGCGTTATTGCATGAATTCGGCGTCGCTCGACTTCAAGAAAAAGTAGCCCCCATGGTCGCTCGCTGCGCGTAGCTCCCTGCCCCACTAGGGGGTTGCCGCGCCTGCAGTCTGGCGAAGCCAGTCCCGCGGCCCCTGCTGGTAGGGGGCGTCATAAAGTCCCGCCCGCGCTTCTGGGTTTTCTGGTTCTTTTTTTGCCACCGATAATCACCGCATGAAAATTCTTTTTGACTTTTTGCCGATCGCACTTTTCTTCGGCATGTTCAAGTACGCCGAAGGCCACAAGGACTGGGCGGCCAGCACGGCCACCGACTGGCTGGGCTTCATGGTGTCTGGCGGCATCGTTGGGCCGGCAGAAGCACCGGTGCTGCTTGCCACCGTGGTGGTCATCGTTGCCACTTTTGCACAAATCCTGTGGCTCAAGGCCAGGGGTAAAAAGGTCGACACCATGTTGTGGGTCAGCCTGGCCCTTGTCACGGCCCTGGGTGGTGCGACGATTTATTTCCACAGCGAAAGCTTCATCAAGTGGAAACCCACGGTGCTTTACTGGGTCATGGGCGGTGCCCTGGCTGTTGGGCAACTGGTGTTCAAGAAAAACGGCATCCAGTCGCTGATGGGCGCGCAAATGAACTTGCCGGAGCCGATCTGGCGCAAAGTCAATTACAGCTGGATGGGCTTTTTCCTCGTCATGGGTTTTGTGAACATCTGGGTGGCGTATAACTTCTCGACCGACGCTTGGGTGAACTTCAAACTCTTTGGCGGCCTGGGCCTGATGTTTGTATTTGTGCTGGCGCAGGCGGTTTTTCTGAACAAACATATCAAGACCTGAGTTTTCATGGCCTCTGCTACCGCCCCTTTGCCTTTTTACACCGCCCGGATCGAGGAACAACTACGCGACCGCCTGAGCCCCACACATCTGGAGGTGATTGACGAAAGCGCGGCCCATGCCGGTCATGCCGGCGCCAATGCGCAAGGTTTTGGCAGCCACTTCCGTGTGCGGATTGCGAGCCCGGCCTTTGCCGGCAAAAGCCGCGTGGCACGCCACCGGCTTGTGTATGATGCACTGCAAAATTTCATTGACGAGGGCCTGCACGCGCTGGCCATTGAAATCATCGAAATCCCCTGATTTTTCACGGCCCTATTCCTGGGCCGTGGATCAACCACCCTTCGACTTACCCCAAGGAAACTCATGAAGAAAAACTTGTTACTGGTTAGCGCCCTCACCGGCCTGATGGCTCTGGGAACGGCGGGTGCCTTCGCCCAGAACGTGGCCATCGTCAATGGCAAAGCCGTGCCCAAGGCCCGTATTGACGCGCTGGCACAGCAACTGGCACGCTCAGGCCGTCCGGTCACGCCAGAGATGGAAGGCCAGATCAAGGAAGAAGTGATTGCCCGCGAAGTGTTCATGCAGGAAGCCGAAAAACTGGGCCTGTCAGCCACGGACGACTTCAAAACCCAGATGGAGCTGGCACGCCAGGCGATTCTGATTCGCGAGTTGTTCGCCGACTACCAGAAGAAAAATCCGGTGACCGATGCGGATCTGAAAGCCGAATACGACAAGTTTGTTGCAGCCAACGGCGGCAAGGAATACAAGGCACGCCACATCCTGGTGGAAAAAGAAGCCGAAGCCAAGGCCATCATCGCCAGCCTGAAAAAAGGCGGCAAGTTTGAAGAGATCGCCAAAAAATCTTCCAAAGACCCTGGCTCTGGCGCCAAAGGCGGTGATCTGGACTGGGCCAACCCAAGCAGCTACGTCCCCGAATTTGCCGAGGCCCTGGGCAAACTGAGCAAAGGCCAGTTGACGGATGTGCCGGTGAAAACCCAGTTCGGTTACCACGTCATCCGCGTCGACGACATCCGCACCGCGCAATTGCCGCCGTTTGAAGAGCTCAAGCCGCAAATTGCACAGCAGATGCAACAACAAAAGCTGGGCGCTTACCAACAAGGCCTGCGCGAAAAAGCCAAGGTGGAGTAATACGCCCGGCGGAGTTTTCTCCGCTTGGCCTTCAAAAAAAACGCGGCCTCGGCCGCGTTTTTTTATGTCGTCAAGCAAGACAGTTCCCGATTGACGGGCACGGCGAGGATAGATCCAATGGTGGCATGCCAACCAAAAAACAGGACATCGCCATGTACGCAGTTGCTCAAAGCCCCACAACTGCTGGATCACGGTTGCCCAAGCTCTTACGCTTGGGTGGGGCGGTGCTGCTTTCAGGCCTGATGGCCGCCTGCGCGTCGGCGCCATCAGCCCCTGTGGCTGAACTGGCGCCTTCGGGCACGCTGCGCGCCGCCATCAATTTCGGCAACCCCATCCTGGCGGTCAAAGACGCGGCGACTGGCGAGCCGCGCGGCGTGTCGGTCGATCTCGCGCGTGAACTCGGCAAGCGCCTGGGCGTGCCGGTCGAACTGCTCACCTTCCCCGCCGCCGGCAAGGTGGTGGAAGCGGTGACCGCGGCTCAGGTGGATATCGGTTTCGTGGCCATAGACCCGGTGCGCGGCACCGGCATGTTGCAGACGCCGCCTTACCTCGTCATCGAGGGTGCTTACCTGGTGCGCAACGATTCGCCGATCAAAAGCAATGCCGAGGTGGATCGTGCCGGCAACCGCATTGTGGTCGGCAATGGCAGCGCCTACGACCTCTACCTCACGCGTGAAATCAAGCATGCGACCCTGGTGAAAGCGCCGACCTCGCCCGCCGTGACCGACCAGTTTCTGGCCCAGAAGCTGGATGTGGCAGCTGGTGTCAAGCAGCAGTTGCAGGCGGACGCCCAGCGCCTGCCCGGCCTGCGTCTGCTCGACGGGCGTTTCATGGTGATCCAGCAGGCCATGGGCCTGCCCAAGGGGCGCGACGCCGGCGCCCGTTACCTGACGGCCTTCGTCGAGGAAATGAAAGCCTCGGGCTTTGTGGCTGCCGCCCTGGCGCGCCACAAGATCGAAGGCGCCATGGTTGCGCCTTTGCAGCCCTGAGTCAGCCCTACGGCGCGGACGGGAGCACGGCTCTAGTCGACGGCAATTTTGCGCTCGCGAATCAGCTGGCTCCACTTGACCGTGTCGGCCGTCACCATCTGTCCCATTTGCTCCGGTGTGCTGCCCGTGGGGGTGGCCCCCAGGGTGGCCAGGCGCTTTTGCATGTCGGGGTCCTGCAGCGCCTGATTGAACGCGGTGTTGACTTTGGCGATCAGGTCGGGCGGTGTGGCCCTGGGGGCATAAACACCAAACCAGTTGCTCACATCAAAACCTTTCAGGCCCTGCTCGTCGAGTGTCGGGACGTCGGGCAGAAAAGGCAGGCGCTGCGGGCTGGTCACGCCCAACACGCGCAATTTACCGTCCTTGATGTTGGCCTGCGCCGTGACGTAGTTGTCCATCAGCATGTGCACTTGGCCCGACATCATGTCGCTGAAAACCAGACCCGTGCCCCGGTAGGGAATGTGGGTGATGAACACGCCGGCATGGACCTTGAACAATTCGCCGCTGAGGTGGCTGTTGGTGCCGTTGCCGCTGGAGCCGTAATTGAGCTGGCCCGGTTTGGCCTTGGCCAGGGCAATAAACTGGGCCAGGTTTTTCACGGGCAGGCTGGCCGGCACCACCAGCACGCTGCTGGTCTTGGCCACATACACCACGGGCGCAAAGTCGCGCTCGACGTTGTAGGGGATTTTCGAGTTGATGAGTGGGCCTATCGAGTGAGTACTGCCGGTGGCGATCAGCAAGGTGTAGCCATCGGGTGCGGACTTGGCGACATGGTCGGAGCCTATGGTGCCGCCGGCGCCGGGGCGATTGTCAATGACAATTTGCTGGCCCAGTTTTTCCGCGGCTTTCTGGCTGATGGTGCGCGCCAGAATGTCGGTAGCGCCGCCGGCCGGAAAAGGCACGACCAGGCGCACGGGCTTGGCCGGGTAAGTCTGGGCCCCGACCCCGCCACACACAAGTGCGCTACCCAGACCCAAGAGCAAATTCAGCAAATGTCGCTTCATCCGTCAGCACTCCGTCTGCAAATTAGTTGCAGATGGCATGCTAACCCGGCCTATAGCCCGTCGGTCTGGGGGCTATCCCCAAGCTTCAGCCTTGATGGCCGTGATCAATGCCCGAGGATGCTGCTCATGGCGCGTAATTCAATTCCGGCATCGGTGAGCCACTGCGCAAACGCGGAACTGCCGAGAACCTCAAACTCCATCTTTCGAGCCGCATGAATGGGGTCCGCGAGTTGAAGCTGTGCGCTGGGGTGACACATCAGCAAGTCGCCCTCTTCACAAACCTTCAGGCTCGCCAGCAACATCGCACGGTAGCGGTCCGGCGAGGTTTGAAAGTCGTACGCGCCAAGAAGGTGCCGATTTTGCGGGTAGTGTCCGCGGCTGGCCAACAAAGCCATGCCGGAGGCACCCAGATGTGCGATGACTCTGGATTTGGCGAGCCCCCGCCAACCGCCGTGCAGGTTTGGCCCCATGGGGCTCGCCGCCCTGGTCGATCGGATCCACGGCCTGAAAGAGCCATACCGGCCGGTCAACTCCTCAAGCAACTCGTCACGCACGCCTGGAAACTGGTGTACATGCTGGTGTCCATCAATGAAGGCCGGCGGTCGGCCCATGGCACTTTCGAAAGCATCCAGTTGCATCCGTATTTCTGCGCGAACCATGGTTCGGTCCAGCCGCCCCAGATAGCTGTCCAGGATCCAGCGTGCAACGGTTTTCCGCGTGTGGCTCAGCAAAGGATATTCCGTCAAATCAAGGTGAAGCCCCAGATCCACCGTGCTTGCATCCAGGCGATGAGCGCCTGCGTGCCCGGCCTTCCAGGCAGGTGCACCGACCATGCAGCCAATGGCATGCACGCGCGCCATCTCGGCGAGCTGCAACGCAGCCGTGTTGATACCTTCATGCAGGCCGAAGTCATCGACACACAAGCAAAGCGGTCGGGGGCGGCTATGCTCTGGGCCATCGTGATTAAAAAACTCATCCATTTCCCGCGTACGCTTCGCCCCGCCATCGGACGATCGAAGCGGATTCTGTGGTTCATCGCTGTTGGTTGTAGCGCGGCTGCCGTGCACTGGTGCATCGTCGTGTTTCTGGTGAGCCAGTGGCAATGGCAACCTCTCAGTGCGAACGTGCTGGGGTGGCTGGTGGCGCTCGGGGTCTCCTTCACCGGGCACCATCGCCTGACTTTCGGGGACTTGAACGCGGACTTCTTGCCCGCGGCGCGGCGTTTTATCCTGGTTTCCGCCTTGGGCTTCGCCATCAATGAGGCGAGCTACGCTTTGTTGTTGCAATGGGGTATCCAGCGCTACGACCTGGCGCTCGCGGTGGTTTTGGTGGGGGTGGCGATTGCTACTTATTTGCTGAGCCGACATTGGGCTTTCCTTCGCAGCGAAGCAAGCTGAGCATTCTGGGGTCCGCCTTATCAACCCGCCACAGAATGGCGTCCTTGTCACTGAATACTTCGCGTGCCGCTTCAACAAACGGATAGCTGGCGCTTTGGGCTCTGGAACCGATCACCCAACTGACGGGCGCCTGGCAAAGGGCCAGCGGCAGCTGTGTTGATTCCATCAGGGTGACGCGCGCTTTGGACGGCGCGAAACGCCCCGCGTCGGAAAATTCCTTGCGCCAGTTGTCATCGACAGAACTCTCAGCACTCTTCCAGTCATCCACCACCACCACTGGATCATTCAGCCTGGCATAAAACGGCAAGTCGTAGTCATAGTGATTGAGCATGAATACCGGCTCATGCGGGGCGTGCTGACTTCTGAGGACCTTGGCCAGTTCCAGAGTGCTCTTGGTCGGATGGGTCGAGAGCCAGGCAACGGCGGCCAGGCTTAAAACAGCGGCGAGGCCGGCGCTCAGGAACCACCAGCGCCGCAAGCGCGGCGATGAGTTGAGCGTCGCCGTGAAGCTGTCAGCCAGAAGAAACGCCAGAGGCGGGACAGCCGGCAGGATGTAACCCAGCAGCTTGGACTTTGGAATCGAGAAGAAAACCACGATCACCAGAAACCAGACCCACATGAGTGCGCGCACCGGATCCGGCCGGGACATGGCCAGGTATTTCGGCGTGAACATCCGGTAGATCCACGGCAGCCAGAGCAGATGGAAGAACAGCAGGACCGCCGGGTAAAACCACCAGGGCAGCATATTGTTGAACCCGCTCCCGGTGAAACGCTGGAAGTGCTGGACGACAAAAAAATAATTCAAAAAGTCGGCAAACTTCCACTGCATGGCTGCGAACCATGGCGCGGTCACCAGCACGAAAAGAAGCAAGCCCGGGAACCAGATCAAAGGCCGGAGCATGCGCCAGCGCTTTGTCGCCAGCAGCCAGACCAGAACAGTCATCGCCGGGAGCGCGCCGCCTATCAGACCTTTCGCCAGGACCCCTATCCCTGCCATGGCATAGGCGCCGGCCAGCGGCCAGCGGTAAGGCAAATCCTGTTCTTTCAGCAGCATGGCGTGAGCGGCCAGAAGAATGGTCGCCGTGATGCAGCCTGCAACCAGCATGTCCAGATTGGCGAACTGGCCTCCGATGAGGAACAACGGTTGCACCAGCAGGACCAACACCGCCATTCGCGCCGTACGCACACTGCACCAGCGGCAGACAAAGGCATACAAGGACATGGCCCCCAGCCAGGCGCCCAGAATGGGCGCTGCACGGGCCGCGATTTCATTGGCTCCGAACAGCGATAACGAGCCGGCCGTGACCCAGTAAAACAGCGGTGGTTTGTGGAAAAAAGGCAAGCTATCCAGAGTGGGCGTCAACCAGTCGCCGGAACGAAGCATTTCCCAGGCAACACCGACGTAGCGCCCCTCGTCCGGCAGCATCAGCGGCCGCGCCCAGGCGCTTGCCGCCAGCCAGATGAGGATGAGGGCAGCGCTTAAAAGCAGTTCGCGGCGAGAGGCTTGTGCAGGATGTGTCACTGGCGAGGCGCTTTCAGCCCACGACCCGTTTGACTCCGGATGACAAACAAGGGCCTGGCCTTGACCTCTTCAAAAATCCGGCCCACGTATTCACCCACGATCCCCAGCGAAACCAGCTGAATCCCGACAAACAACATCAGGCTCACGACAATCGTTGTCCATCCGCTGACGTTATGCCCGTAAAGCAGATAAACGGCCGTCAGGTAGCCGCCGTACAGGAAGGCCGCCATGGCCATGACGATGCCTATGGCACTGACCACGCGCAAAGGCCAGTCGGTAAATGCGGTCAGTCCACTGATGGACAGGCGGATCAGGTGCGCGGCATTAAAGGTGCTGCGCCCGCTAGCCCGTGCATCGGGGACATAAGGGACGGCGATCGATTGAAAACCTACCCAGGCGTACAGGCCTTTCATGAAGCGGTTACGCTCCGGCAAGGCCAGAATAGCATCGACCACCTGCCGGTCCATGAGCCGGAAGTCACCAGCACCGGCCGGCACTTCGAATCGGCCGCCGGCGTTCACCAGCGCGAAAAATCCACGCGCGCCCAAACGCTTGAAAAAACTCTCGTCGTCCCGGTTTTCGCGCAAGGCGTAGGCCACGTCCGCCCCGCGCTGCCAGTGACCCACAAATTCCTTGATCAGCGCCGGTGGATGTTGCAGGTCGGCATCCATCATGACGACCACTTCACCAACTGCAGCTTCAAGACCCGCGGTCAGGGCGGCTTCCTTGCCGAAGTTGCGTGACAGTTGTATGCCAAGAAACCCCGGGCGTTTTGTCCATTCCCTGAAGACCTTGATCGTGTCGTCCGTGCTCCCGTCGTCCACCAGGATGATTTCCCACGCGCGCGTGCATGTCTCCAGAACCTCACTCAGCAGGGGCAGCAGCAGCGCCAGATTTTGCGCCTCGTTGTGGCAAGGGATGACGCAGGAGAGCGTCGGCAGCGAGGATCGTCTCGCCGGGCCTGTCTGGTCCAGGTTATGTGCAGCCAGCCGTGCGCGCGCCAATGGCCTGACGCGGTCTCGCGCGGGCTCTCTTCCATCAAAGGACTTTAAAACGGGTTGTTGGCGCATGAGGGTAGTCCGCAGGTTGCTTGGCTGGCCAGAGTGTGGCTGACTACTATTAAGTGATCCTTAAGACGGTTTCAAAATGTATCTTTTCCGATTCCTGGGTGCCACTTTTTTCTGTCGCAACATGGTTTGGCGCGCTTAGTTCGCTATATGGCAGCCTTGTGATGCGGCAGGTCAGATCGCAGGTCCGTTGGCCGGGGCGCTGAAACCCGCCAGAGTTGTCCCCGCTTCATGTGCATAAGTTTGTTGATGAAGCACAGGAAAAGTCTGCAAAGCCAGACGGGGCGGGGCCTGTACTAGGGTGCCCGCGTTTTAAGCGACTGACGTATCGCCGGGGCATCAGGGCATTTAATGAGAGGAAACTGCCCCGAATGCCCCTCTCATCACAGGTATTTCTGGCCGACTTGGGCCTGGCCTGCCCGCCAGTTTGCGCCGCCTGGATTGACCAGGCGGGACAAACTTCCACGCATCGTCAGTTCTGTGTGGGTTGGCGCCGAACACCCACGCCAAGCCGCGTGCTGAGGTCTTGCCTTTAGCAAATGGGATTTTCAGCTGGCGTTGTTGTGAAATGCATCACGCAGGCACGCTCCGACGCAAGCGGTCACGGGGCGTTGTCGGGTTCGAAGTGGACGGTTGAAACCGGATCAAGACCCAACCGGCCCGCGCTAGGTCTAGCCGGTCAAACAGCCCGCGCGGCCGCAGTGCCTATCCGCGCCATGCGACAACGCAAGCCCTCCCCAAGTTTCACCACTCGGGAGGAGTTAACCCACCCACTTGCGCGCATTGCGCCAGATCTGCATCCACGGACTGAACTGGTTGGGCTCACCCGAGGTCCAGCTCATCTGGATGTTGCGGAACACACGCTCGGGGTGCGGCATCATGGCGGTGAAGCGGCCGTCCGCCGTGGTCACGGCCGTCAGGCCGCCGGCGCTGCCATTCGGATTGGCCGGGTAGGCTTCGGTCGGCTGGCCGTGGTTATCGGTGAAACGCATGGCCGCAATTGCTTTGGACGCGTCGCCGCGGTGGGCAAAGTTCGCAAAACCCTCGCCGTGCGCGACGGCAATCGGCAGGCGGCTGCCGGCCATGCCTTGCAGGAACAGGCTGGGGGACTCCAGCACTTCGACCTGACTCAGGCGGGCTTCAAAACGCTCGCTGCGGTTGGTGGTGAAACGCGGCCAGGCTTCGGCGCCCGGAATGATGTCGGCCAGCTCGGCAAACATCTGGCAGCCGTTGCACACGCCCAGTCCGAAGGTGTCGCTGCGGCCGAAGAAGGCCTGGAACTGCTCGGACAACACCGGGTTGAAGGTGATGGAGCGGGCCCAGCCTATGCCGGCGCCCAGGGTGTCGCCGTAGCTGAAACCGCCACAAGCCACCACGCCAGCAAAATCTGCCAGCTGCGCACGGTCGGTTTGCAAGTCGGTCATGTGCACGTCATACGCTTCAAAACCAGCCTGGGTGAAGGCATAAGCCATCTCCACATGCGAGTTGACGCCCTGCTCGCGCAGCACCGCCACCTTGGGGCGCGACAACATCAGGGCCGGGCTCGCTATGGATTCAGTAGCTGCTTGCGCAGGTGGGCTAAGGGCTGGAGGCTGATTTGATGCCAAATACACGTGCAAACCCGGGTCCAGCGGGTCGCCGGCGGCGGCGTGCTCCATATCGGCGCAGGCCGGGTTGTCGCGCTGCTGGTTGATCTTCCAACTGACCGAGTCCCAGACCTGGTGCAGGTCTTGCAGCTTGGCGCTGAACACCGCCTTGGTGTCGCGCCAGACCTGGACTTGACCCTTGCCCACTTCAAGTGAAGCATGTTGCGGGCGAGTCTTGCCGATGAAATGACTGAACTTGGACAGGCCATGTTCGCGCAAAGTTTGTATCACCTCGTTGCGCACGGCGGTCGCCACCTGAATCACGGCGCCCAGTTCTTCGTTGAACAAGGCCTTGAGCGTGAGTTCTTCGCGGCGCGCACTCACTTGCGAGGCCCAGTTTTTGCTGTCGCCGGCGTCCATGCGGCTGTCGGAAATACCGTCGCCTTCCAGCAGCAACATGTCGATGTTGAGCGACACACCCACGTGGCCGGCAAACGCCATTTCGCAGACGCTGGCAAACAGGCCGCCGTCGCTGCGGTCGTGGTAAGCCATCAGCCGGCCCTGCTGGCGCAAGGTATTGATGGCGTTGACGAGATTGACCAGGTCTTTCGGGTCGTCGAGGTCGGGCACGTCGCCCTCTTCCTTGTCCAGGGTCTGCGCCAGGATGGAGCCACCCATGCGGTTTTGACCTTTGCCCAGATCGATCAGGATCAAGGTGCTATCGGCTTCCTGCGCGTCCAGTTGCGGTGTCAAAGTGCCGCGCACATCGGCCAGGGTGGCGAAGGCGCTGACGATCAGCGAGACCGGCGAGGTCACCTTCTTGCTGTTTTTGTTATCAGTCCAGACCGTGCGCATGGACAGCGAATCCTTGCCGACCGGAATCGACACGCCCAGCGCCGGGCACAGCTCCATGCCCACGGCTTTCACGGTTTCGTACAGCGCGGCGTCCTGCCCGGGCTCGCCGCAGGCCGCCATCCAGTTGGCCGACAGCTTGACACGTGGCAACTCAATCGGCGCGGCCAGCAGATTGGTGATGGCCTCGGCCACAGCCATGCGGCCCGAAGCTGCCGCGTTGACGGTCGCCAGCGGCGTGCGTTCGCCCATGCTCATGGCTTCGCCAGCAAAACCCTGGTAATCGGCCAGGGTGACCGCGCAATCGGCCACCGGCACCTGCCAGGGGCCAACCATCTGGTCGCGGTGTGTCAGGCCGCCCACGGTGCGGTCGCCGATGGTGATCAGGAAACGTTTGGAGGCCACCGTCGGGTGGCTGAGCACGGCGATGGCACTTTTTTGCAGATCCACGCCGGTCAGATCAATCGGCTGGATGGTCTGCGTCACGCTGGTCACGTCGCGGTGCATCTTGGGCGGCTTGCCCAGCAACACGTTCATGGGCATGTCGACCGGTGCCGCAGCATCCTTGTCCGACAAGACCAGTTGTTTTTCTTCCGTCGCCACGCCAATCACGGCAAAGGGGCAACGTTCACGCTCGCAAAAGGCCTGAAACTGCGCCAGCGACTCGGGCGCAATCGCCATCACGTAACGCTCCTGGCTTTCGTTGCTCCAGATTTCCTTAGGCGACAGACCACTTTCTTCCAGCGGCACGGCACGCAAATCAAAACGTGCACCACGTCCCGCATCATTCACCAGTTCGGGGAAGGCATTTGACAAACCACCAGCACCCACGTCATGGATGGCCAGAATGGGGTTGGCTTTGCCCAGTTGGGCGCACTGGTTGATGACTTCTTGCGCACGGCGCTCGATTTCGGGGTTGCCACGCTGCACCGAGTCAAAGTCGAGTTGGGCCGCGTTGGCGCCGGAGGCCATGGAACTGGCCGCGCTGCCGCCCATGCCGATACGCATGCCGGGGCCGCCCAACTGGATCAGCAAGGTGCCGGCCGGGAACAGAATCTTTTGCGTGAGTTCGGCGTCAATCGTGCCGACACCGCCGGCGATCATGATGGGCTTGTGGTAACCCCAGCGCTGGCCGGCCACGGTTTGTTCGTATTCGCGGAAATAACCGGCCAGGTTGGGCCGGCCGAATTCGTTATTGAAGGCCGCGCCGCCCAGTGGGCCCTCGGTCATGATTTGCAGCGGGCTGGCGATGTGTTCGGGCTTGCCGAAATCACCGTCGAACAGTTTGGACACGGTGAAACCCGTCAGGCCGGCCTTGGGTTTGGAGCCGCGGCCGGTCGCACCTTCATCGCGGATTTCGCCGCCCGCGCCGGTCGAAGCGCCAGGGAACGGTGAAATCGCCGTCGGGTGGTTGTGCGTCTCGACCTTCATCAGCACGTGGGTCAACACCGCATCGGAGGCGCTATATTTTTGGGAGCTGCTGGCGCCCGCCCCGTCTGGGCTAGAGGCCGATTTGGCATAAAAACGCTGGATTTTTCCGCCTTCCATGACGGAGGCGTTGTCCGAATACGCCACCACCGTGTGTTGCGGATGCAGCTTTTCGGTGTTGCGGATCATGCCGAACAGGCTTTTGTCCTGCGCAACGCCGTCAATCGTAAAGTCAGCGTTGAAAATCTTGTGACGGCAATGCTCGCTGTTGGCCTGGGCAAACATCATCAACTCGACATCGGTCGGGTTACGCTGAAGCTGGGTGAAGGCATTCACCAGGTAGTCGATTTCATCAGCGGCCAGCGCCAGGCCGAATTCGCTGTTGGCGGCTTCCAGCGCGGCTTGGCCGCCTTTCAACACGTCAATGGTTTGCAGCGGCGCGCCCTGCAGCTCGGTGAACAGCCCGGCCGCCTCGGCCCGTTCGAACATCACGCTTTCGGTCATGCGGTCGTGCAGCAAGGCGGCGACCTGCTCGTGCTGCGCCTCGCTCAAGGCGGTCTTGCTGAAAAAGCCCGATTTGAGCGTCAGCCGGTACTCGGTGATGCGTTCTATACGTTTGATGGCCAGGCCGCAGTTGTGGGCAATGTCCGTCGCCTTGGAGGCCCAGGGCGAAACCGTGCCAAAACGTGGCGAGACGATGAACAGCAGGCTGTCCGCCCCATCGGCATCAGCGCAGGGCTCGCCATAAGTCAGCAGGGCTGCCAGCCGGGTCTTGTCCGCGTCGGATGGCGGCGTTTCGCTGGCGACCAGATGCACAAAACGGGCGCTGATGCCCGTGATTTTGTCGTGGATGGCCTGCAGGCGCGGCAGGAGTTGCTGGACGCGAAAGTCGCTCAGGGCGCTGATGCCGTGGGCTTCGCCCTCAAAAGTCGTCAGGTGCAGGGTCACGGTGGCGTGGCTTTGTAGTGGGAGGTGGGCAGCTCATGCTGCGGGTGTTAACGCTGCCTGGGCTGCGGGCTAAGCGTTAACCCGCAATTTTATCAGCGACTGGCCAAGAGCCCTCGCCGCTGGCCATACGCTACAAAGCCGGCCCAAAATGCAGGCCCGCTGCTGCGGTGGGATAATCGGGGCATGAGTATTACGTACAAAGATGCGGCCGGGATTGCTGGCATGCGGGTTGCCTGCAAACTGGCTTCCGAGGTGCTGGATTACCTGACACCTTTCGTCAAGGTCGGTGTCACCACCAAGGAAATCGACAAGCTCGCCAACGACTACATGGTGAACGTGCAGGGCACGGTGTCGGCCACGCTGGGTTACCAGCCGCCGGGTTACCCGCCCTACCCTGCGTCGCTGTGCACCTCGCTGAACCACGTGGTGTGCCACGGCATCCCGAACGACAAGCCCCTGAAAAAGGGCGACATCATGAACATCGATGTCACCGTCATCACCAAGGACGGCTGGTATGGCGACAACAGTCGCATGTACCTGATCGGCGATGTGTCGATCGCTGCCAAACGCCTGTGCAAGATCACTTACGAGGCGATGTGGCTGGGTATCATGCGTGTCAAGCCGGGCGCCCGCCTGGGCGACATCGGCCATGCTATCCAGACCTATGCGGAAAAGCAGGGTTTCACGGTGGTGCGCGAGTTTTGCGGCCATGGCATCGGCAAAAAATTCCATGAAGAACCGCAGGTGCTGCATTACGGTCGCCCCGGTACGCTGGAAGAACTCAAGCCCGGCATGACTTTCACCATCGAGCCCATGATCAACGCCGGCAAGCGCGACATCAAGGACGGCCCGGAAAAAGACGGCTGGACCATCGTGACACGCGACCATTCGCTGACGGCCCAGTGGGAACACACCATCCTGGTCACCGAAACCGGCTACGAAGTGCTGACACTGTCGGCCGGCAGCCCAGCTATCCCGGACTTTGTGCTGGCGCAGCAGTCGCAGGCCGCAACAGCCGACTCGGCCGCCTGAGGCCGCGCAGCCAGCGCACCCGACTGCAGCAAATGCTCTCCGCGCTGGCCACTTCTCCTTCCGTGACCGAACTGGCCTCCTTGCGCGAACAATACCGGGCCGGCAAAAACGCCTTGTTGACTTCCCTGGCCGGCAGCGGCTCGGCGACGCGCGGCATCCACAGTTTGCTGCGCAAGCTGGCCAGGCACACCGACACCACCTTGTGTGAACTCTGGCGGCGCAGCGACTTTCCGGCCGACTGCGCGCTGGTCGCCGTCGGCGGTTTTGGCCGCGGCGAGTTGTTTCCCCATTCCGATGTCGACGTGTTGCTGCTGCTGCCCGACGAGACCTGTCTGGACGGCGATACCGCGCTGAAAAGCAAGATTGAACACTTCATAGGTGCCTGTTGGGACAGCGGCCTGGAGATAGGCTCCAGCGTGCGCACGGTCACCGACTGTGTCGAAGAAGCCATCAAAGACGTGACGGTGCAAACCTCGCTGCTGGAAGCGCGCTGGGTGGCCGGCTCCAAAACAGGGGTTGCCGCACTGATCACGCAACTGGACGCGGTGCTCGACCCCAGAGCCTTTTTTGTGGCCAAAACGCTGGAACTGCGCCAGCGCCACAACAAATTTGAAAACACGCCTTACGCCCTGGAACCCAACTGCAAGGAGTCCCCTGGCGGCCTGCGCGACCTGCAGGTGGTGCTGTGGGTGGCGCATGCGGCCGGGTTGGGCAAGTCCTGGGATGATCTGGCGCGCAAGGGCCTGGCGACGGCTTTTGAAGTGCGCCAGATCAAGGCCAACGAAGCCCTGCTCAGCCTGATACGCGCGCGCCTGCACCTGATCTCGGGGCGGCGTGAAGATAGACTGGTGTTTGACCTGCAGACGGCCGTGGCCGAGTCCTTTGGTTATTCCGCCCAGGCTGAAGATGGCAGCAAGCTGCCACGACGCGCCAGTGAAGCGCTGATGCGGCGTTATTACTGGGCCGCCAAGGCCGTGACCCAGCTGAATCAGATCCTTCTGCTCAATATCGAGGAGCGGCTCAACCCCCACACCGGGGCGCTGCGTGTCATCAATGAGCGGTTTTTCGACAAGGCCGGCATGATGGAAGTGGCCCGCGACGACTTGTATGAACGCGAGCCGCACGCCATCCTGGAAACCTTTTTGCTGTTCCAGACCACGCTGGGCATCAAGGGCCTGTCGGCCCGCACCCTGCGCGCGCTGTACAACGCACGTGGCGTGATGGACGCCAGCTTCCGGCGCGATCCGGTGAACCGCGCCACTTTTCTGAAAATTCTGCAGCAGCCCTCGGGCATCACCCATGCCATGCGTCTGATGAACCAGACCTCGGTGCTGGGCCGTTATTTGTGGGTGTTTCGCAAAATTGTCGGGCAAATGCAGCACGACCTGTTCCACGTCTACACGGTGGATCAGCACATCCTGATGGTGTTACGCAATGTGCGGCGGTTTTTCATGGCCGAACACGCGCATGAGTACCCCGCGTGTTCACAACTGGCCGCCGGCTGGGACAAGCCCTGGATTCTCTACATTGCCGCCTTGTTTCATGACATCGCCAAGGGCCGCGGCGGCGACCATTCCGAGCTGGGTTGCCGTGACGTGCGGGTGTTTTGCCGCCAGCACGGCATCCCCGCCGAAGATGCGCAATTGATCGAATTTTTGGTCGGTCAACATCTGAGCATGAGCCGTATCGCGCAAAAGGAAGACCTGAGCGATCCCGAGGTGATTGCTGCGTTTGCCAAACGTGTCGGCAATGAACGTTACCTGACCGCGCTTTACCTGCTGACCGTGGCCGACATACGCGGCACCAGTCCCAAGGTGTGGAACGCCTGGAAAGGCAAGCTGCTCGAAGACCTGTACCGCTACACCCTGCGTGTGCTGGGTGGCCGGGCGCCCGACGCCAACGCCGAGGTGGAAGCGCGCAAACGCGAGGCGCTGACCATTCTGGCCCTGCACGCCGAACCCTTCGAAGCGCACAAGGCCTTGTGGGACACGCTGGACATCAGCTATTTCATGCGCCACGAGGCCGCCGACATTGCCTGGCACGCGCGGCATCTATCTCGCTATGTCGGTACCACGCGTTGCATCGTGCGAGCCCGCCGCTCCTCGGCCGGCGAAGGCCTGCAGGTGCTGGTCTACACGCCCGATGCGCCCGACCTGTTTGCCCGCATCTGCGGCTATTTTGAAGAAGCGGGTTTCAGCATTCTGGATGCCAAGGTGCATACCGCCAAGCCTTGCAAGGGCTCGCCCGGTTATGCGCTGGACACCTTCCAGGTGGTCAGCCCCGATCTGCCCGACCACTACCGGGAGCTGGTGGCCATGGTTGAAGCCGATCTGGACCGCGCGATTGAAGAAAACGGCCCCTTGCCGCCGCCCGGCAAAGGCCGGGTTTCACGCCGCGTCAAAAGTTTTCCGATCACGCCCCGCGTGGACCTGCGCCCCGATGAGAAAGCCCAGCGCTGGCTGCTCAGCGTGTCGGCCAGCGACCGTGTGGGCTTGCTCTATTCGATTGCCCGTGTCTTGGCCAACCACCGCATCAACCTGCAACTCGCGAAGGTCACGACCCTGGGCGAACGGGTGGAAGACACCTTTCTGATCGACGGACCGGAACTGCAGCACAACAAGGCGCAGATTGCGATCGAGACCGAGTTGCTGGAAGCCCTGGCGTCCTGAAGCAGCGGCAAGCCCGCCTGTGTGTAGTTGGCCTTGGCGCCATTTTTTTCCCATCGACTTGCAATGCCTGCCCTCTGTTACAGCGGCTTATCGCTGTGCGCATCTTCATCTCCTGAGAAATGGCTGGGAAAAGTATTTATTGATTTAAATCAACGTCTTAGGCGATGTTCTTGAGGTTACAAAGCACCCAAGAACGAGACACATTTGTCGTTGCCCGGCGGTAGACAATGCTTGTTCGGAAAGTACATGCGGATGTCGTGCCGGCCAGGCCAACCGCCGTGGATCGCTTTGTCATTGATCTCAAGTCCAGGAGTTTCTTGTGCCCCACCAGACCCTGAATCTTCTTGCCCGCGAGCAAGATCTACGCACATCCGGCGCCCGTGCCGCCGATGGCCGACCCTTGGCCCAGCAGGTATTTTTTGAACCTGACGACTGGCTGGTGCCAGATGGTTATGAAGAGATGCTGGCCGCCCATGCGACCTATCTACAGGCGCACCCGGAACTTGCCGTCGTGGTGTCCGGCCACAGTTACGGCACCGGCAGTCACCGTTTTTTCTGGCTGATGGGGGAGCGCCGGGCCCTGGCCGTGCGGGCTGCGCTACTGAAAGCTGGGGCGGATCCCGAGCAGTTGCTGGTGCAAAGCCAGGGCGCTGCACGGCCGCTGATCGAAATGGCGGGTGACGATGTCGGGCGTTACCGCCGCCGCGTCAGCATCGACTACCTGGCGCGGGATGCGATGACTGCAGCACCTGTGCCCCCGGATGGGTCGGCCCAATGGTGGCGTTCCGTGCTGGGTACAGTCCACAAGGACAAATTGCCAGACCATCCCCCGGCTTCGCGGGCCAGCTAAACCTCAGGCGCGTTGCGCTTAGTCGTCCGCGGCATCCATGCCCGGAAACAAGACCTCGGTGAAGCCGAACTGCGTGAAGTCGCGGATACGCATGGGGTAAAGCTTGCCTATCAGGTGGTCACATTCGTGCTGCACCACCCGCGCATGGAAACCGTCCACCGTGCGGTCTATCGGGTCGCCATAAGGGTCCATGCCGGTGTAGCGTATGCGTGAAAAACGCGGCACCATGCCGCGCAGGCCAGGGACCGACAAACACCCTTCCCAGTCGCTTTCTTCCTCGTCCGACAAGGGCGTGATCACCGGGTTCAGCAGCACGGTGCGCGGTACCAGCGGCGCATCGGGGTAACGCGGATTGACTTCGTTGGTGCCAAAAATCACCAGCTGCAAATCCACGCCGATTTGCGGCGCCGCGAGGCCAGCGCCGTTGACGGAGAGCATGGTGTCGAACATGTCGGACACCAGCAGGTGCAGCTCGTCGGTGTCGAACACGGTGGCAGGCGGGGGCGATGCGCAGCAGGCGCGGGTCGCCCATTTTGAGGATGTCGCGAATGGTCATGCCTCAATTATCGCGGCTCGCCGTGTTAATGCCAGTGACGGCGGCCGTAATAACCGCGGTAGCCGTAGTAACCGTAGTTGAGCTGCACGGAAGGCACGACCACCGGCGCAACGTAAGCCCCCGCAGGGTAGACGGCGACAGGGCCGGGGCCTATGGGCGCCACCACGCAGCCGGACAAGGTAGCGGCCAGGCCAGTGATGGCCAGCAAGGCGGACAAGCGCATGTTTTTCATGAAAAGCTCCTGTTGTTTAGAGCTTTAACGCCTGGCTTGACGCCCTGGCCTGACATCCCGAAAGCAAAGCTCGGTAACGCGGTGTAAGCGCGGGCCCCGAGGGGCAGCGCCGCTCAGGCTGAATCAGCCGCCGCTGTCAGCAGCGCCAGCAGGGCCGCTTCGTCAATCACGGTCACGCCCAGCTCCTGCGCCTTGGTCAGCTTGCTGCCGGCCTCGGCCCCGGCGACCACATAATCGGTTTTTTTGCTGACCGAACCCGCCACCTTGCCGCCAGCGGCTTCCACCTTCCCCTTGGCCTCGTCCCGGCTCAGGCTTGGCAAGGTGCCGGTGATGACAAAAGTTTTGCCGGAGAAAGGCTGGGGCGCACGTGCCGCCGGTTCACCCTCTTCCCAGGTCACGCCGCAGGCACGTAATTGCTCGACCACTTCACGGTTGTGCGGCTGGTCGAAGAAGGTGCGAAGACTTTTGGCGACAATGGGGCCCACGTCGCTGACTTCGAGCAATTGCTCTTCCGTCGCGTCCATGATGGCATCGAGCTTGCCGAAGTGGCGCGCCAGTTCCTTGGCGGTGGCTTCGCCGACATGGCGAATACCCAGGCCAAACAGGAAACGTGGCAAGGTCGTATTTTTGGATTTCTCCAGCGCTTCGAGCAGGTTGTTGGCCGACTTCTCGGCCATGCGATCCAGGCCCGCCAGCGCCACCAGGCCCAGCTTGTACAGGTCAGGCAAGGTGCGGATCACGTTCGCGTCCACCAGTTGCTCCACCAGCTTGTCGCCCAGGCCTTCGACCTCAACGGCGCGGCGGTGGGCGTAATGCAGGATGGCTTCCTTGCGCTGGGCGCCGCAAAACAGCCCGCCGGTGCAGCGGTAATCGGCCTCGCCCTCTTCCCGCACGGCGGCCGAACCGCAAACCGGGCACACACGCGGCATGGTGAACTGCGGCGCATCGGCCACGCGTTTGTCCAGCAACACGCTGACCACCTCGGGAATCACGTCCCCGGCGCGGCGCACGATCACGGTGTCGCCAACCCGCACGTCCTTGCGTCTGGCTTCGTCTTCGTTGTGCAAGGTGGCGTTGGTCACGGTGACACCGCCGACAAACACCGGCGCCAGCTTGGCAACCGGCGTGAGTTTGCCGGTGCGGCCTACCTGCACGTCAATCGCCAGCACGCTGGTCATCTGCTCCTGCGCCGGGTACTTGTGGGCCACCGCCCAGCGCGGCTCGCGGGTCACAAAACCCAGTTTTTTCTGCAAAGCCAGGCTGTTGACCTTGTAGACCACACCGTCGATGTCGTAAGGCAACTGGTCGCGCTCGCGCCCGATTTTCTGGTGAAACGCTATCAATTCAGGAGCGCCTTGCGCTCTCTGCGTCTGGGCTGCGACCGGAAAACCCCATGATTTCAAGCGCATCAGCAGCTCGAAATGGGTCTCGAACGTGGGACCGCCTTCTTCCTGCGGCGTGATGTCGCCCAGTCCGTAGGCAAAAAAACTCAAGGGGCGCTGGGCCGCAATCGCCGGGTCCAGCTGGCGCACGGCGCCAGCGGCGGCGTTGCGCGGGTTGACGAAGGTTTTTTCGCCTTTGGCGCCCTGAGCAATTTTTTCACGCTGTTTCTCGTTGAGCGACTCAAAGTCATCGCGGCGCATGTACACCTCGCCGCGCACCTCCAGGACAGGCGGCGCGTCTGCCGGCAAACGCAAGGGGATCTGGCGTATGGTGCGGATGTTTTGTGTCACCTCTTCGCCGACTTCGCCATCACCGCGGGTGGCGGCCTGCACCAGCACGCCGTTTTCGTAACGCAAGCTCATCGCCAGGCCGTCGAACTTGAGTTCGGCCACGTAGTCGACCGGCGGATCGGATTCGGAGAGGCCCAGTTCCTTGCGCACGCGGGTGTCAAAATTTTGCGCGCCGCTGGCTTCGGTATCGGTTTCGGTGCGGATGCTGAGCATGGGCACCTTGTGGCGCACGCTGGCAAACTGGTCCAGCGGCTTGCCGCCCACCCGCATGGTGGGTGAATCCGGGCTGGCCAGCTCGGGATGTTGGGCCTCCAGGGCTTGTAACTCCTGGAACAGCCGGTCGTATTCGGCGTCGGGAATCGTCGGTTCGTCCAGCACGTAATAACGGTGGGCGTGGGTATGCAGCTCCGCGCGCAAGGCAGCGATACGCTTGGCAGCCGGCGAGTCCGGCTGCGCAAACAAGTCAAGGGTGGCCATAAGGGAAAGGAAAAATCAGCTGAACAAACGCCGGCCCAGCGCCGAGCCGGCCGCCATGTCGCGTCCGTCCAGCGTGTTGTAGAGCTGTTCCAGGTCGGCGTGAATGACCTCCATGGTTTCGGTACGGATCAGCTGGCCCTGGTCGTCAATGATCACGCCGTCCATGCTGGCGGCCAATGCAATCGCGGTTTCGCACATGCGCACAAAAGGCTGCTCGGAACGCGCCACCTGCGGCACGTCCAGGGACAAGGTCAGCTCGCGCAAGGCGGTTTGTTCGGGGTCGTCGGCCATGGCCGCCTGGGTGTCAAACGACAGGCCCAGGATGGACGCATGGCCGGACTGGCTGGCCGGCAACACCATGCGGCCGGGAATGGCGCCCGCCACAAAACCCTGTTTGGAGGCGCTTTGCTGCACATAACCCGGGCTCCAGGCCGTGTGTTTGGCGCGCAGCGTGAAGCTCAGCTGGGCGTCGTGGGCGCTGGCAAAACTGTCCAGTTCGCGGGCGCGTGCCACCTCTTCCGTCATCTCGGGAAACTCGGGCTGGCCGTCCATCGCGTCGGCAAAGGCTTGGGCCTTCATGACAAATTCTGAAAATTCGATCTGGTTCAGCGCCCCGGTGCGGTTGGCCAGTTGTACGCCGGCCTGGAAGGCGCTGTAACGCTGGCCCGGTGCCGGGGTTTCCCAGATACCTGTCTCCACGCACAGGCCTTCGATGGCAAACGGTTTGCTGCCGGCGCGGCGTGTGGAGGGCATGGCGGCCAGCGCGGCTTCACCCGACACCGGCGCTTCCACGGCGATAGGGGCAATCACATCGATCAACACATCGAGTCCGGTTTTTTTCTCGGGTGCGGTCATGGCCGTCAGGGCGTCCAGACCGGAATCCTGGTCAAAACTGGGCTCCTGGCGCTCCGCGGGGGCGGTGCCTGCGGAGATCTCGCCGATCGGCTCGGACGGCGGCGGTACCGAATCGGGCGTGGGCTGCTTGGGCAGGTTTTTACGCGCCGACCAGGCGCTGTGCGCCACCACCATGGCCAGCAACAGGCCGCCAATCACTGCCAAACTGATCTGAAGTGTGCTCATCTGTATTTATGCTGCTTCCGCAAAACCAAGGGCTGCTTCCATGTCCACGGCCACGATGCGTGACACACCCTGCTCCTGCATGGTCACGCCAATCAATTGTTCGGCCATTTCCATGGCAATTTTGTTGTGGCTGATAAAAAGAAACTGCGTTTCCTTGCTCATGCTGGACACCAGCTTGGCATAACGCTCGGTGTTGGCGTCGTCCAGCGGCGCATCCACCTCGTCGAGTAGGCAAAACGGTGCGGGATTGAGCTGGAAAATCGCAAACACCAGCGCAATGGCTGTCAGCGCTTTTTCGCCGCCCGACAACAAATGGATGGTCTGGTTTTTCTTGCCCGGCGGCTGGGCCAGCACCTGCACGCCGGCGTCCAGGATTTCCTCACCCGTCATCATCAGTTTGGCATTGCCGCCGCCAAACAGACGCGGGAACATCTCGCCGAAATGGCGGTTCACGGTCTCGAAGGTGGACGACAACAAGTCACGTGTTTCCATGTCGATTTTCTTGATCGCGTCTTCCAGCGTGGCCATGGCGTCATTCAGGTCGGCCGATTGCGCATCAAGAAACTGCTTGCGTTCACGCGCGCTGCTCAACTCGTCCAACGCGGCCAGGTTGACGGCGCCCAGGGACTGGATTTCGCGGTTGATGCGGTCGATCTCGCCCTGCAAGCCGGTCAGGCGCACATTGCCGGTCTGGATGGATTGCTCCACCGCGGCCAGGTCGGCTTGCGCGTCTGTCAGCAGTTGCGCGTATTGCTCAAAGCCCAGGCGGGCGGCTTGCTCTTTCAGCTGGAATTCGGTGATGCGCTGGCGCAGCGGGTCCAGCTCGCGCTCCAGCTGCAAACGCCGCTCGTCGCTGGCACGCAGCTTGGTGGTCAGGTCGTCGTACTGGCTGCGTTTGGCGCCCAGATCGGCCTCGCGCTCCAGCTTGACGCTGAGTGCACTTTGCAAGCCGGCTTGTGCGGCGGCATCGGTCAGGCGCGAGAGTTCCTCTTTGGCCCGTTCCTCCTCGGTCGCAATCGACGCGGCTTGCTGCGCGGCAATGGCGATGGAGCGTGTCAACTCGTCGCGGCGCGAGGCCAGGCTGCGCAGCGAAAACTGCGCTTCCTGCGACTGGCGCTCCAGCGCTCGCTGCTGCTCGCGTGATTCGTTGAGTTTGCGTTCGGCTTCGATCACGCGGTCGTCCAGCTGGGCGTGGCGCTCCTGGCTGTCGGCCAGCTGCATGTCCAGCTCTTCAAAACGTGCCTCGGCCGTGACCTTGCGTTCCTGCAAGTCGTTCATCTGCGCGTCGATTTCAGCCAGATCGCCAGCGATTTGCTGACTGCGCGCGCGGGTTTGTTCGGCCAGTTGCGTCAGGCGCAAGACCTCAACCTGCAGCTCGTGGGTACGGCTTTGCCCTTCGGCGGTCTCGCGGCGCGCCGTGGCCAGGCGCTGGGCCGCGTCGGCGTAGGCCGCTTCGGCGCGTATCAGGGCGCTGCGGGTTTCGTCGCTGATCAGGGCCTGGGCGCGCAATTGTTTGTCCAGGTTTTCGATTTCCTGGGCCCGAGCCAGCAAGCCGGCCTGCTCGGAATCCTGGGCGTAAAAACTCACGCTGTGCAAACTCACGGCGTGGCCGCTTTTGACGTAAATCACCTCGCCGGCCTGCAACTGCTGGCGTGCGGCCAGTGCCTCGTCCAGGCTGGTCGCGGTGAAGCAGCCATGTAACCAGTCGCCGAGCAAGGCGGCCTGGCCGGCATCACTCAAACGCAGCAAATCGGCTAGGGGTTTCAGGCTGTGGCCGGAGGCCTTGGCCGGTGCGGCGGCGGACGGCGGCGAATAAAACGAGAGTTTGGCCGGCGGCGTATCGCGGCCATCGGTGCCGGCAAAACCGCGCACCATGTCCAGGCGGCTGACTTCCAGCGCGCCCAGCCGTTCGCGCAGCGCGGCTTCCAGCGCGTTTTCCCAGCCTTGTTCGATGTGGATGCGACTCCACAAGCCCTGCAGGCTGTCCAGGCCGTGTTTGGCCAGCCAGGGTTTGAGTTTGCCGTCTGTTTTGACTTTTTCCTGCAGTGCCTTCAGCGCTTCCATACGCGCCGACAACTCGGCCTGTTTGGCCGACTCGGTGTTGACGGCCTGCTGGCGCGTGCGCCTGTCTTCGTCCAGCTGGGGCACGCTGTCGGTCAGCTCGTGCAGGCGGGCTTCGGCCTCTTCCTGCGCTTCCTGGGCCGCGGCAAACTGGGTGTTGAGGTTGAGCAGGCGCGTTTCATCGGGCGCATTCAGCGCATTTTTGTCGGCGCTGAGTCGCTCGTGGCGCAGGCCAAGGGCGCGTGACTGCTCCTCGATGTTGCGCTGGTCGGCGGCCAGCACCTGGATTTGCTGCTGCACCTGGCCGACGCTGCTGCGTTGCTCATTGGCCTTGGACTGCGCCGAACGCAGCGCCTCTTCGAGCGCGGGCAACTGGCCGGCCTGGTCTTCGCTCTGGGCGGCCAGCAGTTCGGCCTGTTCTTCGGCCTGCACCGCTTGTTCGGCCAGGCTTTCAGTTTCAAGGGCGGCAGAGTCCTTGCGCTCGGCCCACTGGCTGGTTTGTTCTTTCAGTTGTGCCAGGCGCTGCTCGACACGTTGCCGGCCTTCGACCACAAAACGGATTTCAGCTTCCAGCCGGCCGACTTCGGCGCTGGCTTCATACAACTTGCCCTGGGCCTGGTTCACCTGGTCACCGGCGGCGTAATGCGCCTGGCGAATGGTTTCCAGTTCGGCTTCGATGTGGCGCAAGTCGGCAATGCGGCTTTCCAGGTCGTTGACCGATTTGGCGGCGTCGGCCTTGACCTTGGCCTGGTCGGCTTCGCTCTCCATGCGTTTGAGAAACCACAGCTGGTGCTGCTTGAGCGTGCCATCGGCATGCAGGGTGTTGTAACGCAGCGCCACCTCGGCCTGTTTTTCCAGCTTGTCGAGGTTGGCATTGAGCTCGCGCAGAATGTCTTCGACACGGGTCAGGTTTTCACGCGTGTCGCTGAGCCGATTGGCGGTTTCGCGCCGGCGTTCCTTGTATTTGGACACACCGGCCGCTTCTTCCAGAAACAGGCGCAGCTCTTCGGGTTTGGACTCGATGATGCGGCTGATCGTGCCCTGGCCAATGATGGCGTAGGCGCGTGGGCCCAGGCCGGTTCCCAGGAACACGTCCTGCACGTCGCGGCGGCGCACCGGCTGGTTGTTCAGGTAGTAGCTCGACGTGCCGTCGCGTGTCAGCACACGCTTGACGGCGATCTCGGCAAAATGTCCCCACTGGCCGCCGGCGCGCTGGTCGGCGTTGTCGAACACCAGTTCCACGCTGGAGCGGCTGGCGGGTTTGCGCGTGTTGGTGCCGTTAAAAATCACGTCCTGCATGGACTCGCCGCGCAACTCGGAGGCCTTGCTTTCGCCCAGCACCCAGCGCACGGCATCCATGATGTTGGACTTGCCGCAACCATTGGGGCCCACCACGCCTATCAGCTGGCCTGGCAGCACAAAATTGGTCGGCTCCGCAAACGATTTGAAGCCGGATAACTTGATTGAATTAAGACGCACGGCTAACCCTGTTTTTCTTGGCGCTTTGAAGCTAACTTGTTGATTTTTATGGCGCTTTTAAGGCGCACCCAAGCCGCTTCAAGCAATGCACAAGCCCGCAATGTTACCCGAGCCGGCCAGGCTGACCGCTGTAAAAAGGGTGTCATGCTGTGCATTGGCCCTCTGGGCCGGGCAGGATGGCGTGCTCAGCGTGAGGTTTTTATCGATTTTATACGTCAAATTGGCTTCCAGCCTTTGCCCTGTATGCGCAAGAAGCTATCTATTTGGTAGCAAGCAAGGAGCGCAGCCTTTGCACATCCGAAGATGGCGCCGCCTGACGTCGTTTCAGGCTGGATAATCCCCGCCATGAATCCATTGTTGAACCGCCTGCAGCCCTACCCTTTTGAGCGGCTGCGCCAACTCCACGCCGGCATCACGCCCAACCCGGCTTACCGGCCCATCAGCCTGGGTATAGGTGAGCCCAAACACGCGACGCCGGAACTAATCAAAACCGCGCTGAGCGCCAGTCTGGCCGGCCTGGCCAACTACCCCGCGACCGCGGGTGAACCCAGGCTGCGGCAAGCCATGGTCGACTGGATGTTGCGCCGTTACGGCCTGGCGCTGGACCCAGTGACCCAGGTCTTGCCGGTGAATGGTTCGCGCGAAGCCCTGTTTGCGCTGGCGCAAACCGTGATAGACCCGACCCGGGCTGAGGCCACGGTGGTCTGCCCCAACCCTTTTTACCAAATCTACGAAGGTGCGGCCTTGCTGGCCGGCGCGCAGACCTGGTTTGCCCCCAGCGACCCGGCGCGCAACTTTGCGATCGACTGGGCCGGCGTACCCGAAGCGGTCTGGGCCAAAACCCAGCTGTTGTTTGTTTGTTCCCCCGGCAACCCGACCGGCGCCGTCATGGGCCTGGAAGAATGGAAACTGCTGTTTGAACTCAGCGACCGCCATGGCTTTGTGATCGCCTCGGACGAGTGTTACAGCGAGATTTATTTCCGCGACGAGCCGCCGCTGGGCGCCTTGCAGGCCGCGGCGCAGCTGGGCCGCAGCGACTTCAAGAACCTGATCGCCCTGACCAGCCTGTCCAAACGCAGCAATGTGCCCGGCCTGCGCAGCGGTTTTGTCGCCGGCGACGCCGCGCTGATCAAGCCCTTTTTGCTTTACCGCACCTACCACGGCAGCGCCATGAGCCCCATCGTGCAGGCTGCCAGCATCGCCGCCTGGAACGACGAGCAACATGTGGTCGACAACCGCGCCATGTACCGCGAGAAGTTTGCCCAGGTCACGCCGATGTTGTCGGCGGTGATGGATGTGGCTTTGCCAGACGCCGGGTTTTACCTGTGGGCGCAAATCCCGGCGCGTTTCAACAATGACGACGCGGCGTTTTCCAGCGAGCTTCTCGCTCTCTACAATGTCGTGGTGTTGCCAGGCAGTTACCTGGCCCGCGAAGCCCAGGGCCACAACCCCGGCGCCGGGCGAATCCGCATGGCGCTGGTGGCAGAAACCGCTGAATGTGCGGAAGCCGCCGCACGAATTGTCCAATTTATTCAATCCACCTGATCTAAAAAATGACTGAAAACCAATTGCAAAGCATCATCGACGCCGCCTGGGACGACCGCGCCAACCTGTCCCCCACCGCTGCTTCCAAGGAAGTGCAGGACGCGGTGGAACACACCATCGCCGAACTCAACGCCGGTCGTCTGCGCGTGGCCACACGCCAGGGCGTGGGCCAGTGGACCACCCACCAGTGGATCAAAAAAGCCGTGTTGCTGAGCTTTCGCCTGAAAGACAACGTGTTGATGCGCGCCGGCGACCTCGGTTTTTACGACAAGGTGCCGACCAAGTTTGCGCACCTGAGCGAAGAAGAAATGAAGGCCAGCGGCGTGCGTGTGGTGCCGCCCGCTGTGGCGCGCCGCGGCAGCTACATCGCCAAGGGCGCGATTTTGATGCCCAGCTACGTGAATATCGGCGCTTATGTCGATGAAGGCTCCATGGTGGACGCCTGGGCGACGGTCGGCAGCTGCGCACAAGTCGGCAAAAACGTGCACCTCTCCGGTGGCGTGGGCCTGGGCGGCGTGCTGGAGCCTTTGCAGGCCAACCCGACCATCATTGAAGACAACTGCTTCATCGGTGCCCGCTCTGAAATCGTTGAAGGCGTGATCGTTGAAGAAAACTCGGTGATCTCCATGGGTGTGTACATCGGCCAGAGCACGCCGATTTACGACCGTGAAGCCGATACGATCACGTATGGCCGCATTCCGGCCGGTTCCGTGGTGGTCTCGGGCAATCTGCCCAAGGCCGGCGGCAAATACTCTTTGTACTGCGCCGTGATCGTCAAACGTGTGGATGCGAAAACCCGCGCCACGACCAGCCTGAACGACCTCTTGCGCGATTAATCTCCCGCCACGGGGGTGACTAACTGAAAGGCGGGACGATGAGCACGATGGAAAGAATTCTGCGTCTGATGGCTGACAAAAAGGCCTCCGACGTTTACCTGTCGGCTCATTCCCCGGCTTTGATCAAGATCAACGGCGAAGCCATCCCCATCAACAGCCAGATCCTGCCGGCCGATGCGCCGCGCAACCTGCTGGCCGAGGTCTTGCCGCCCGAGCGTATCGAGGAAATGGAAGAGCTGGGCGAGCTCAACATGGCGTTTCCGCTGGCCGGTGTCGGCAATTTCCGCATCAGTGGCTTCCGCCAGCGCAACACCTATGCCGTGGTGATTCGTTATGTGCCTACCGACATCCCGCCGCTGGACAGTCTGAGCCTGCCGCCCATTCTGGCCGACCTGATCATGGAAAAGCGCGGCCTGCTGCTGATGGTCGGCTCCACCGGCGCCGGCAAAAGCACCACCTTGGCGTCCATGCTGGACCACCGCAACGCGACCACCGCCGGCCATATCCTGACGATTGAAGACCCGGTGGAGTTTTTGTTCACCAACAAAAAATCGTTGGTGAACCAGCGCGAGGTCGGCAGCGATACACAGTCGCTGCAGGTGGCGCTGAAAAACGCGCTGCGCCAGGCCCCCGACGTGATCCTGATCGGCGAAATCCGTGACCGCGAAACCATGTCGGCCGCGATTGCTTATGCGCAGTCCGGCCACCTGTGCCTGGCCACCATGCATGCCAACAACAGCTACCAGGCGCTGAACCGCATCCTGAGTTTTTACCCGGTCGAGGTGCGCAACACCATGCTGGGCGACCTGGGTGCGGCCATGAAAGCCATCGTCTCGCAGCGCCTGCTGCGCACCCAAGCCGGCGGCCGCACGCCGGCGGTCGAGGTCATGCTCAACACCAAACTGGTGTCCGAGCTGATTGAAAAAGGCGACTTTTCCGGCGTCAAGGAGGCCATGGAAAAATCCATGGCCGAAGGTTCGCAGACCTTTGAGCAGGACATCGCCAGGCTGATCGGCGACGGCACGGTCACACGCAAGGAAGGCCTGCAACACGCCGACTCGCCGACCAACCTGATGTGGCGCCTGGAAAACGACTTTGCCATCGCGGCCAAAGCCATGGAGCCCGAAGAAGATCCCGATGACGAAGCCTCTTTCACGGAAATCGTCCTGGACGTGCGGCACGATTCGAAATACGGCAGCTCCGGCTTCACCCCTCTTTAAACGCGGCCCCGGCCCCTTTTCATGTCTTCTACCCTTCGACTTGCAGAACAACTCATCTCCCGCCCCTCGGTCACGCCGGACGACGCCGGTTGCCAGGCCATCCTCGCCGCGCGGCTTGAGCCCTTGGGTTTCGAATGCGAAACCATCGTCAGCGGGCCGGAAAACTTCCGCGTTACCAATTTGTGGGCAAAATTTAAAGGTTTTAGCCCACTAGCCCAGGCAGGACGGGCGCAGGCAGCTACCAATTCCGTAGCGCCGCGCACCCTGGTTTTCGCCGGCCACACCGACGTGGTGCCGACCGGCCCGCTGGAGCAGTGGACCAGCCCGCCTTTCACGCCCAGCCACCGCGACGGCGTTTTGTACGGCCGCGGCGCGGCCGACATGAAAACCTCGATCGCCGCCATGGTCGTGGCGGTGGAAGAGTTTCTGGCCGCCAACCCCGAGCCGAACCTGTCCATCGCTTTTTTGATCACCAGCGACGAAGAAGGCCCGTCGGTTGACGGCACGGTGGTGGTCTGCCAGCAGCTCAAGGCGCGCGGCGAGGTGCTGGACTACTGCATCGTCGGTGAGCCGACCTCGGTGCTGCAACTCGGCGACATGATCAAAAACGGCCGGCGCGGCACCCTGAGCGGCAAACTCACGGTCAAAGGTGTGCAAGGCCACATCGCCTACCCGCACCTGGCCGACAACCCGATTCACCGCTTTGCGCCTGCCCTGGCCGAGCTCGTGGCGACCGAGTGGGACGCCGGCAATGCATTTTTCCCGGCGACCAGCTGGCAGGTGTCGAATGTGCACGGCGGCACAGGCGCGTCCAACATCATCCCGGGCGAACTGGTGGTGGACTTCAATTTCCGCTTTTCCACCGAATCCACCGCCGACAGTTTGAAAGAACGGCTGGAGGCCGTGTTGCAAAAACACCAGCTAGCCTACACGCTGAAATGGACCCTGGGCGGCCAGCCCTTTTTGACCACGCCGGGCGAGCTGGTGCAGGCCGTCAGCGGCGCCATCCAGGCCGAAACCGGATTGAGCACCGAGCTGTCCACCACAGGCGGCACCAGCGACGGGCGTTTTATCGCCAGCATCTGCCCGCAACTGATCGAGTTCGGCCCGATCAACGCCTCCATCCACAAAATTGACGAACATGTGCTGGTCAGCTCGCTGGACCCGCTGAAAAACATCTACAAAGGCGTGCTGGAGCGTCTGGCCGCTTTATGACTACCTTGACATCTCAGCCGACGGTGCTGGCCCTGATCGAACACTGGGCCGACCGGCTGGAAGCCGCCGGCCTGAGCCAGTCCGATGGTTTTGGCCAGGGCACACTCACCGCTTTTGACGAAGCCGCCTGGCTGGTGCTGTGGCGCCTGGGGCTGCCGCTGGATGACCTGGATTCAGTAGAAAACAGACCTGTAGCCCCCGCCGATGTTGCGCAGATAGCTACACTTTTGGAAGCGCGCATCAGCACGCGCCAGCCCGCCGCCTACCTCACCAAAGAGGCCTGGTTGCAGGGTGTACCGTTTTACGTCGACGAACGCGTGATCATTCCGCGCTCTTTTATTGCCGAGCTGTTGGTGGATGAAAGCATTGATCCCTGGCTCAGCGAAGACACCCAACGCGTGCTGGACCTGTGCACCGGCAACGGCAGCCTGGCCGTGCTGGCCGCCATGGTTTATCCCGACGTGACGGTGGACGCCGCCGACATCAGCCCGGACGCCCTGGCCGTGGCCCGCATCAATGTGGACAAACACCAGTTGTCCGAGCGCATCACGCTGATCGCCTCCGACGGCCTGGCCGCCTGCCCCGGCCCCTATGACCTGATTTTGTGCAACCCGCCCTATGTGAACGCGACCACCATGGCCGCCCTGCCGGCGGAATTCCGGGCCGAACCGGCCCTGGCATTGGCCGGCGGCGACGATGGCATGGATTTCATCCGACATCTTTTTCTGAACGCCGCCCGCCACATGAGCGACAACGCGGTATTGGTGCTGGAAATCGGCAACGAGCGCGAGAATTTTGAACGTGCTTTCCCGCAGCTGGAGCCGCTCTGGTTTGAAACCAGCGCCGGCCCCGACCAGGTGTTGCTCCTCACGCGCCAACAACTGGCTTGAACGCTGGGTACCCGCATTGAGGCGGCGGCCGTGAGCCAGGCAGCCCCGCTATTGTCCTGAATCTGTAGGCGCCATGGCTTGCCCTCGGTTTGCAGGGCCTTCAGACACCTTTCATTGGCGTCTCAGGGCCCGCAGCTCGCCGCATTGGTGAAGCTGATCTGAGATCCTGTACCTGCACCGAGTACGTGGCACATGCCCTTGACGATAGTGTTGCCGGTGGAGCCGGGAAGGATGTTGGCGTTGTTGACGCTGGTGGCGCGGCTCTCGAGGGCGGTGCCGCCGCTGGCGCTGAGGATGTTGTTGGTGACCGTGGCGCTGGAGTCCACCACGTTGACGCCGATGGCGGTATTGCTGCCGGTGGCCGTGAGGCGGTTGCCGCTGACGAGAATATTGCTGGCGTTGTTGGAAATCTGGATGGCCTGCGCGGAGCCCACGCCGACATTCGTCACGACGCTGAGATCATTGTTGATGATGCGTGCATTGCTGACGCCGTCGACCTTAACGGCATAGGGATTGGGATCGGGGAGGTTGCCAACGGTGGACAGATTGCTGACCGTCATGCCGGTCAGGGTGCTGTTACTCGCCATATGAACCGCTCCGTTGTTGCCGGCCACGGCACCGGTGATGGTGGCGCCGGGCGCGTTAAACGTGGCGATACGGCCGCTGGGGGTGCGCACGGACAAGGGGCCCGCGCCCATCAAGGTCTGGCCGGGCTGCAACTGCGTGATGGCGCTGGTGTTGAACGAGCCGGCGAGCACGACCGTGCTGTTGGCGCCGGCCGCGGCAACGGCCCCGGGCAGGGCAGCCCCCGTGGTCGAGTCGCTGGACAGAAGGGTGAAGTTTTGCCCGCCGGCCAGTGCGCTGGCAGTTTCCACCACAGAGGCACCGGTCACGACCTGGCTGACGATGTCCACATCGCGAACAATGGGCGCCGTCATGCGCTGTTCCTGTGTCGTGAGCCTGCGCTCCCCAGTCTGGCTGCCGCCACCGAAGGGAATACGCAGGCGCAGGCTGACAAAACGCTGGTTGCCACGCGCGTCGTCGTTCTGAACTTCGGCGCCCAGGGTCATCTGGGCGCCTTTCCACAACTGCGGCAATTCGGCAACCGTGTATTCGGCGCGCAGGCGCGTGCCCACCACCCGGGTCACGCTGTCGGAAAAGCGGTAGCCGCCCACATAGACGCGCAATTGTTGCGCCTCGTCGGCGCGGAACACGGGCAGGCGCCAGCCCGCCTCGGCGTCATAACCGCCCAGGGCGCGCTCTTGGCGCATGCCCGGGGTGGTGACCTGGATGCTGGTGCCCGATAGCGTGGCGGTGACGGGGCCGGCCCCCAGATTGTTCACCCGGCTGCCATAAGGGGTGTAGGTATTGGCGCGTAAATCCCAGTCACGTCCCAAGGCTTCCACGCCCAGCGTGGCCTGACCAAAGCTGCTGCCCTGCGGGGTATGGCGGCGGTCCAGATAACCGTAGGCGCCGATATTCCAGCCGTTGTCTAACATGCGGCGCACACCCAGCCCGAGGTTGCCTTCGCGGCTGCTGCCGTCCGCGAAGCGGCCGCGCAGATTGCCGAAGAAAAGAGTGCGCCCGTCTTGCGCAAGCGGAACAAACAGGTCCACCTCGCCCAGACTGCGTTTGTTGCCGGGCTTGGCCTCCAGGTCAAGGTAAGCCCCCCACTTGGGGCGAGCGGCGTCGACAGGCGTGGCGGGCTGCCCCTGCGCCAGGGCAGATCCTGCCAGTGCCCCCAGGATGGAGAGCGCAAAAAAAGTGAAAGACGCGTTTGCGCCGCTCGAAGAATGGGTCATTTCTTGTTTTCCTCAGCCTGGCGCTTGTCGTCCGGCTGTTGTCTTTTTGTCTTGTGGGTCTGGAGCGCCGCCTTGCACGGCGAAAGTCCCTCGATGAAGTGAAAGTTTATCCCACGGCCCCCGCTGCCCTGTAAGCCTAAAGTAGCAGGCATGCGGCTTGATTGCTACTCAATTGATAGCAACGTACTTGGCTGGTGTTTGGTCTATAGGCGATTTTCATCAAGAAAACATCCGGATAAAGCTTTAGAGCCATTCCTGTCATTCAGTGCATTTGGCTTGGTTTTGGCCAGGCAAAACCGTCGCCGGCCCAAACAGCGGCATCTCCTTGGTGTCGTTCCCGGCTGCTTTTGCCGTTGCCCATCGCCTGATTCACGGGACGGCATGGACTGTATAAGAAGCCTTTTTCTAAACGCCGCCCGCCATATGAGCGAAAATGCTGTCCTGGTGCTGGAAATTGGCAATAAGCGCGCGCATTTCGAACGCGCTCTTCCCGAGCTTGAACCCCTGTGGTTCGAGGCCAGCGCGGGCCCTGACCAGGGCTGACCGCTGACGCGGCAGTACCTGGATTGGCGCCTGCGTCCCGGCCTTCCCGTCCGATAATTTTCCTGAGCTTGTCTGTTTTAAATGATTACCCTTAAAAACGTGGTGCTGCGTCGTGGCTCCAAAGTGATTCTCGACAGCGCGTCTGTCACCCTCAACCCGGGCGAAAACGTCGGCCTAGTGGGGCGTAACGGCGCGGGCAAATCATCGCTGTTTGCCATGCTCAACGGCACCTTGCACGAAGACGGCGGCGAGTTTTATATTCCCGCGCAGTGGCGCATGGCGCAGGTGGCGCAGGACATGCCAGAGACCGAGCAAAGCGCCACCGACTACGTGATCGAAGGCGACGTGGTGTTGCAGGCCGCGCAGGCAGAAGTTGATGCGTCCGAGGCCAGCGGCGACGGTGACCGCATGGCCCACGCCTACATGGAGCTTTACGACGCCGGCGCGCATGACGCGCAAGCGCGTGCGCAAGCGTTGATTCTGGGCCTGGGCTTCAAGCTCAGCGAACTCGACAACCCCGTCAACAGCTTCTCCGGTGGCTGGCGTATGCGGCTGCAACTGGCGCGCGCGCTGATGTGCCCGTCCGACCTGCTGCTACTGGACGAACCGACCAATCACCTGGATTTGGACGCGCTGGTCTGGCTGGAAGCCTGGCTCAAGCGTTACCAGGGCACCATGCTGGTCATCAGCCATGACCGCGAATTCCTGGATGCCGTGACCAACGTCACCGTTCATATCGAAAGCGCCAAACTCACGCGTTACGGCGGCAACTACAGCAAGTTTGAAGACCTGCGCGCCGAACAAATGGCGCTGCAACAAGGTGCTTATGCGAAACAGCAGGACAAGATTGCCCACCTGCAAAAATTTATCGCCCGTTTCAAGGCCAAGGCCAGCAAGGCCAAACAGGCGCAAAGCCGGGTCAAGGCGCTGGACCGCATGGAAAAAATCGCGCCGTTGCTGGCCGAAGCCGACTTCACCTTCGAGTTCAAGGAACCGGCGAATCTGCCCAACCCCATGCTGTCGATGCAGAACGCCTACTTTGGCTACCCGGCGCCGGAAGACGCACCCGAAGGCACACCACCCACCGTCATCGTGCAAAACGTCAGCAAGTCGGTGCTGGCCGGCCAGCGCATCGGCATTCTGGGTGCTAACGGCCAGGGTAAATCAACCCTGGTGAAAACCGTGGCGCGCGCCCTCGCTCCGATTCAAGGCGACATGACCGAAGGCAAGGGCCTGAACATCGGTTATTTCGCGCAGCAGGAGCTGGACGTGTTACGTCCCGCCGACAACCCGCTGGAACACATGATTCGCCTCGTCAAGGAAGTCAGCGCCGCCGGCAAGCTGGGCAACCAGCCCACCCGCGAGCAGGACTTGCGCAGTTTCCTGGGCAACTTCAACTTTGGCGGTGACATGGTCAAACAGGCCGTGGGCAGCATGAGCGGCGGCGAAAAAGCCCGCCTTGTGTTGTGCATGATCGTCTGGCAGCGCCCCAACCTCTTGCTGCTCGATGAGCCGACCAACCATCTGGACCTGGCCACGCGGGAGGCGCTGTCGATGGCGCTGAACGAGTTTGAAGGCACCGTGATGCTGGTCAGCCATGACCGCGCCTTGCTGCGCGCCGTGTGTGACGAGTTCTGGATGGTCTCGCAAGGCGGCGTCGCACCGTTTGACGGCGACCTGGACGACTACCAAAAGTATTTGCTGGACCACGCCAAACGTCAGCGCGAAGAAGCCAAAAAATCCAGCAGCAGCGCCGCACCTGCCGCCGCTACCAAAACCGTAGCTGACAGCGCCCCATCCACGGGGGCTACAGGCACTTTTGATGCAAAAAAATCGGCTACGAGCAAAAAAGACGACGCCCAGCGCCGCCAGCAGCAGTCGGAAAGCACCAAACCGCTGCGCAAGGAGCTGGAAAAAATCGATACCCGCATGCTGTCCCTGACGACGGAACGTGACAACCTGCAGGCTTCGCTGGCAGCCATAACCGCCCCGGCGGAAATGGCCCAGACCGGCAAACGCCTGAAAGCCATCGAGAACGAAATCGGGACGCTGGAAGAACGCTGGTTAGAGCTCACCGAGCAGATCGAAACCGCCACGGCGTAAAAAGACGGGGCTTGGGGTACGGCTCTAACCCCGGCCCCTCTTTCGCGCTACAGTGGCTTTCATGCCCACCGCCCTTCAAATGGCTGCCAACGACGCAGCCCTCCAGGCCGCCGTCGCCCGCGGCCGCAAGCTGCTCAACAAACGCGCGCTGGTGGCCGCTGCCGCCAGCGCCGTTCCTGTCCCGGGTCTGGATTGGGCGGTGGATGCGGCCATGTTGTCCAAACTGATTCCCGAGATCAACCGCGAGTTCGGCTTGAGCCCCCAACAGCTCGACCAGTTGACGCCGAAAAAGCGCGAACAAGTCCAGAAAGCCGTGACCCTGGTCGGCTCGGTGCTGATTGGCAAACTCATCAGCCGCGAGCTGGTGATGAAAGCCGCCAGCAAAATCGGCATGCGCCTGACCACCAAACAGCTCGCCAAATACGTCCCTTTCGCCGGCCAGATTGTCTCTGCCGCTGTGGGTTATGCGGCGATTCGTTACCTGGGGGAAGAACACATGAAGGATTGCGTTCGGGTGGCGACACAGGCCGAACTGGACGTACCTCAGCTCGCGTACAGCGCGGTGAAAACCTGAAGATTTTTAGAACACAGCGATGCACATGCAGCATCGTGTCTGCCATGTCGAGCCTTAGCGCTGGCCGTCACTCAACGCCAGCGCTCGAACGATGGCCATGAATTCCTCGCGATTCACATCTGAAATCACCCAGTGCGTCATGCCGCCACGTGTCCAGTGTGCAATTTGAAAACCCCGCTGCGTTGAGACGCTGACACCGCTGTCGGCCCCTGTGCCTGGCCAGACAAAGGTGTTCACCAGGTGTTCTCCCTGCCGGTACACCAGGGCCGCCACCGGACGGCCGTCCAGGTAATCGACCCGTCCGCCCAGGAAGGTTGACCCCGGGATGTCCAGGTCAGCTACGGGGGGCGAGAAGTCGAGTTTTGACGACAGCCATGGCTTGACGGTATGGTGATCCGACGACGCGATATCGACCAGGTGCTGCGTCAGCGTCGCGCGCACATGGCTGGCAATCACCTCCTGCGCCAGGCGCTCGTTCTGATTCCACTGCAACAGCGTGAGATTGAACGCCATGGCCAGCAAGGCCACGGCGCCGAAAGACGCCAGCAACGGCCGCCATGCGAACCAGCGTTGCAAGGCCGCCTTGCCGCTGGCATGGCGCGGAGTGGTGGGCTGTGACGGCACGTCCAAGGCTTGTGCCTGCAGGCGAAGACGCAGCGCGGCCGGGGCCGCATGGTAATCGGCATGGCCGCTCACCGCCTGACGCAGGCTGCGCAGGCCCTCCACCTGCGCGCGCAAGCCTGCGTCCTGGGCCAGGAGCGACTCCATCGCCAACTGGCTACTCAGGTCCAGCTCACCATCGATGAAGGCGTTTAATTGCCGGCTGTCAAATTCTGGGCTCATCATGTCACTCCGCCTTGTGTGGACCGGGCCACGGTGCGCAGCACGGGCCGCCCCCCCGGCAACAAGGCCTGGCGCATCAGGCTGCGTGCGCGTGCCAGGCGCGACATCACGGTTCCAACCGGAACATCGGCAATCCGCGCGATGTCCTTGTAGGACAGGTCTTCCAGTTCACGCAACACCAGCACTTCACGGTAGACAACAGGCAGCCCGGCAATGGCATGGTTGATCTGCTCTCTATCGGCATTGCGAACCGCCAGGGTATACGGCTCATCGGACGACGGCGCGGCGAGCTCGCAGTCATCGAACATCACCACTTCTGCTGGCCGGTTTTCCTTGAGCCACGCGTAACAGGTGTGGCGGACGATTTGCAGCCACCAGGCCCTCGCCTGGTCGCCACGGAAGCCTTTGAAATAACGCATGGCCCGCATGGCCGCGTCCTGCACCACGTCCTGCGCATCCTGGTCGTTGCGGGTCAACCAGCGCGCGAGGTTGTAGGCAGCATCCAGGTGCGGCATCACCAATGCTTCGAAGCGCTGCAAGTCATGACTGTCGATCACAGGTCATCCTCTTTCCTGCATCTATCGGTGCTGACCGGTATTTATTCCCCAAATACCCAAAATCCACGCCCTTTGTCGGGCTTTGAGCGAGTTCGTGGAATTTTTCGCGCATGGTGCCGGTATGGCATACCGAGGCTCGCACACCTCGCTTACCACCAGGAGTTCATTATGAGTACGTTTGATCGCAGACAGTTCATGCAGTTAGCAGGTGTAGGGGGTGTCGTTTTCGTTACTGGGATCGGCAAGCCGGTGCTGGCCGCTGACGCGGCGAGCGGATTGGCCCCTGAGGATTTCTTCTTTGTCCAGCTCTCCGATTGCCACTGGGGCTTCGAAGGCCCGCCCAATCCCGATGCCAGGGGCACGCTGCCCAAGGCGGTGGCGGCGGTCAATGCACTCGCACAGGCCCCCGACTTTGTGATCTTCACCGGCGACCTTACCCACACCACGGACGACCCCAGAGAGCGCCGCAAGCGCCTTGCGGAGTTCCGGGATATTGCGGCCGGGCTGAAAGTCAAGACCGTGTATTTCATCCCCGGCGAGCACGATGCCGCGCTCGACAATGGCAAGGCCTTCAAGGAATTCTTTGGCGCCATGAACTACACCTTCGATCACAAAGGGCTGCACTTCATCGTGCTCGACAACGTCAGCGATCCCGGCGCACAACTCGGAGACGCGCAACTCACCTGGCTGGCTGACGATATGAAGAAGCAGACTCAGGATGCACGCATTGTTGTCTTCGCGCACCGCCCGCTGTTTGACCTGTACCCGCAATGGGACTGGGCCACGCGCGACGGCGCCAAGGCGGTTGACCTGCTGATGCCTCACACCAATGTGACGGTGTTTTACGGCCACATTCACCAGGAGCACCACCACATGACAGGGCACATTGCCCACCACTCGGCCAAGTCGCTGATCTTCGCGCTGCCCGTGCCTGGCTCACAGCCCAAACGCACGCCCCTGCCCTGGGACCCTGCGCAACCCTACCGCGGCCTGGGGTTCCGCGAGGTGACAGCCGAAACAAAAACTGCCGAGTATCTGATTGTTGAATTGCCGGTTCAGAAAGCCTGATGCCATGACCATCGATACCCAACGACGTGCGCTGATGGGCGCGGCAGGGGCGCTGGCCCTGAGTTCGATGCTGGCCTTCGCCATGGACAAGAAGCCCAAGGTGCGGGTGATCAAGGTGATGGCGAAAAAGTTTGAATTTGTGCCGGGCGAGATTCATGTGAAGAAAGGTGAAACCATCACCCTGCAATTCACCGCGCCCGAAGTGCCCATGGGTTTCAACCTTCCCGATTTCGGTGCGCGCACAGACATTGTTCCCGGCAAGCTTGCCACGCTGCAACTGACGCCGGCCAAGACCGGCAGTTTCACGTTTCTCTGTGATGTGTTCTGCGGCAGTGGACACGAAGACATGAACGGAACGCTGGTTATCTCCGAGTGAGTGCGCCGTGTCTATTCAAGAGAGAAGGACCGGTGCGCGGGGTCACACCGGACAGCCAATCCGCAACAGCGGATCGCGGCTGGCCCAACATGTTTGTCGTACCCGGAAGGACAAAAGGACCTGACCACGAGGCCCGAGCCGAACATGGTTGTCATGGTTTGGTGCCGCTCGCTGCTGAAGCGGTTTTTTTGGGTTGGTCGGCGGACCGAATTGCGTTGAGAGCAATTGGTTTCGACCTTCCGTCGGCAACTCTGGGAGCAAGCATTTGCCCTGCTGGTCAAGGACAAGGATCGCCACTTCATGGCCTTCCTGTGTATCGCCGCATTCCTCATCTGGATCTCGATTGAATGTCGATTCAGTCTAGGCCTCAATGGGTGCGTGATTTTTTGAGTTGCCTATTCTGCGGCGTCTACCCTCAATCGACCTGCTTTTCAAATGTCGTTGGGATGCGGGTCGTCAATCAGTTCGGCTTGTTCAAGCTTGCGATCGCTAATATTTTGAATTTGGCGGACAAAATAAACAGGTTTTCGGTCGGAGTCACGCACCAGGCAAGAGGTTACGTGGGCCCAAATAATTTGGCCTGACTTGTGTATATACCTTTTTTCCGTTTGAAAAGTCTCAATCTCCCCGGTGAGCGCTCTCTTTGCAAGCTGAAAATCCGTTTCGATGTCATCGCGATGGCTTATCTCTTGAACGGTTCTCGCCAACATCTCGGCTTCTGAATAGCCTAACATTTGACAAAATACTTTGTTAAACCTTAACCCTCTAGAATCAAGACCAATGAGCGACATCCCGATTGGCGAGTGCTCAAACATATTTGTGAAATGCCCAGCACTTATGGAAAATGAGTCGCCTGTCGTGTCCGACATGTGATGTTGCCGGCCCGCTGAATATGAAATCCTTTCAACAGCAGCGTTCCGATACCCCTCGCGTTTTGGTGCGGCCTGAGCTCCTAACGTAAAGTAAAAGGTGCAGCCTTCCCCAACTGCTGCGTCGGCCCATATTTTTCCGCGATGTCTGGAAATTATGCGATGGACAGTTGCCAAGCCTATGCCAGTGCCGCTGAACTCATCAACCGAGTGCAAGCGTTGGAATGCACCGAACAGCTTATCGGCGTATGCCATATCGAAACCGGCACCGTTGTCACGAACGAAAAATACAGTTTGCAAATCAGGGGCCACAATTTCGCCGATTTTAATTTTTGCAACTGATTTTTTTGAAGTGAATTTCCACGCGTTTCCTATGAGGTTCTGAAGTGCCTGGTGAAGTAGTGCTTTATCCGCAATAACCAGCATATCGGGCTCGACAGTTACCTCCACAAAATGCCTGCGGCCACTCTCTTCCAGCGCTCTAATGACATCAGACGCCACAACGCTCAAATTTATCGACTCAAGGGTGACGCTGGTACGCGAAATATGGGCTAAAGACAAAAGTCCGTCGGTGAGCGCGCCCATATGACGAACACCTTCACGAACCCGACTCAAATATCGGATGCTTTGCTGACCAATTTCACTTGGCAAAGATTTCTCAAGTAAGGTGCAAAAACCGTCAATAGAAGTAAGAGGCGACCGCAAATCGTGTGCCACTGAATACGAAAATGCTTCCAGTTCCTTGATGGCGGTGTGCAGTTGAGCCGTTCTCCTTACAACCCGATTTTCCAATTCAACATTCAGGCCCGCAATTTCGATTTCTCCGCGCTTGACTTTGCTGACATCCGTAATCGTGCTGACAAAGCCCGACGGTACGGTAGGAGACTCCTCAAATAAGGGTTGTACGTTGATCAAACACCACACGTCAATTCCGCAAGGATTGCGATAACGCACAAGCACGTTCGCCTGAGGCAATCCAGTACGTCTTGCCGCCACGCTAGGCCTTTCGTTGACGGGCATCGTGGTTCCGTTTTCGCGGAATATTTGCCAGTCAGACCCCACAGATGTAGCGCCTCTCATCTGAGACAAGGTTCTACCGAAGAGGCGTTCGGCGCTTGCGTTGCAATCGATGATGCGACCGTCTGCATCTCTTAAGATGACCGCGTCGGCTAACGACTCCAAGATGACGCGGAAACGTTTCTCACTGTTTTTGTGCAACGTATCGGATTTATTCAGTTTCTGTTGGAGCGCTTCGTTTGCTATCCTCAGTTCAACTGATTGTTGCGCTAGCCGATAAAGGCTTTGATATGTTTCCAAATCCAAATCGATCATGGCATTGTGCACTTTGAGGGTCGCCTCATTCATCGAAAAGTCGTAGTGCAACCTGCGCAGATTAGATCGTTAAATTGGCAGGTAGCATCGACACCATACGCTCTCTAAGTACCTCGGCTGGCTCGCTGCCCGCCATGGCATCTACAGCAGCGAGAATTTTGTGCGCCACAATCGAGCATTGACTCGCCGTCTCTGACCTCACGGAGCTGAGCAGGGCAGCTGTTAGAAAATTCAGGCAATTTTTTCACAAACATGCGCTCACAGGTGTCCAGGAGAAGCGACTTGGTAATTACAAGCGTACAAGCGCGCGACTGTATCCGGGAGCCTCGGCGGCCTTCCCGTCGATAGCTGGCTCTGGTTCGTGTATCGCCCTGTTGCCATCCATCTGCAGCAAGTAACCGCTTTCGATCAACTTTTGCAAGATAGTGCCGTCATCCTGGAGCAAGAGATTTAAGTCTTGCATGCTCCTTTTGCCATCTGCAAGGAATAGGGCCTGCCGCTCTTTGAGCCCCAGTTGACGCCCCTTGCCACCTATTTCACTTTTGGCTTTTTCCGACCTTTGTAGTTGCATTTGCATCCTCAGTTAGCGCATGAGGAACTCTATGTCGGCTTGATGTCCTATTGATGACGCAGCCCTCCCGGGATTGCTTGTCATTGGCAAATGAACAACCCAGTCACGAACGTTTTATTCGCATCACGGGATCACACATGCAGAAGCCTATTGGCTGAGACAGGCCTCAGCCATCTTGCGGTGCACAACTTAAATGCCCATCTCTGGAGGGGGCCCGTCTTCGATTGCCGACCGTCCTCATGATGGGACTCTTTTGGCTCTTCACGCAGCTGCGATTTCTGTCCGCATTGTCGATAGCCTTTATGCAAAGGATGCGACAGAACATCTTGTGGGTGCGGCAACTCGGAATGATGGAGTTCGAGCCCAAAAAGACAGCAACATGGCCACATTGCTTGCACAGCGACCAAAAGAAAAGGACCTAGCCTCGCGGCCAAGTCCTTGAAATGATTGGTGGGTTCTGCGAGATTCGAACTCGCGACCTACGGATTAAGAGTCCGCTGCTCTACCAGCTGAGCTAAGAACCCAAATAGCGCCAACCTTTCCAGGCGAGCACTATTTTTTTAAAACTGGTGGGACCTGCGGGGGTCGAACCCACGACAAACGGATTAAAAGTCCGCTGCTCTACCAACTGAGCTAAGGTCCCAAAGAAAAAGCGCCTGCCCTTCCAGGCAGGCGCTTTTTTAAAAACTGGTGGGACCTGCGGGGGTCGAACCCACGACAAACGGATTAAAAGTCCGCTGCTCTACCAACTGAGCTAAGGTCCCAGGATTTCTCCGGGTTGCACTACATTATCTGCAGCACAGCCTCAAATTATAGCGTCATTTTTTGGTGCTATAAAAACTTGCTCCGCAATTTTTCCAAGAATCCATCCGGCCGCGCACAAACCGAAGGTCGAGGTCACGCTGACCACCGATCCATAGCCGTGGCAATTCAGGCTGCCATCACTGGCGGCATCGCCTGGGAGATCACAGGCATCGCCCTCTGCGGACGTACTGTTTTCAGTCTGGGCAAGGGTTGCTGGTTGCAGCACGGCCTCGCGGCTAAACACACAAGCAAGGCCGATTTTTCCTTTGCGGGCGGCGCCCTGCTCCTTGCGCAGGCGGTAACGTAGTTGCGCCAACAACGGGTCGTGAGTGACCAGAGACAGGTCTTCAATGTCCACCTTGTGCGCGTGGCGCTTGCCGCCTGCCGCACCCACGCTGACGAAGTTGATTTTGTTTTGGATGGCCCAGGCGGCCATGGCAGTTTTTGCCCGTACCTGATCGCAAGCATCAATCATTGACACGGTGCCGGCGCCTTGCGTCTCCAGGCCGGCAATCGCCGGCCAGTTGCCGGCGTCCACAAACTCTTCGACGCAATTCACTTGACAGTCGGGATTGATGTGCGCAATGCGATCACGCATGGCGATCACCTTGGCTTGCCCCAGTGTGGTGTCCAGCGCATGGATCTGTCGGTTGATGTTGGACTCGGCGATGTGATCCAGGTCAATCAGGGTCAGCTTGGCCACGCCACTGCGCGCCAGGGCTTCTGCGGCCCAGGAGCCCACGCCGCCCAGACCCACAACAATCACATGAGCCGCACGAATCTTCTGAGCACCGGCCACGCCATAAAGGCGTGCCAGGCCACCAAAGCGGCGCTCCAGGTCCGCAGGAAAGTCAGCAAGAATTTCAGCCATGGCTTATTCCCCGCCGGCCGCTTCAAGAGGCATGTATGTCATCGAAAACATGGCCATCATCAAGCGCTGCGTTCAAGCCGCCAGACCTGGTAGCGCAGGCCCACGACACAACCGGCCACGATGGCCGTCACGGCCACAATGCTGGTGGCACTGAGCGTTGAGACGCCGGACAGACCTTGCCCGATGGTGCAGCCCATGGCCGTCACGCCGCCCACCCCCATCAGGACGGCGCCGGCGAGATGGTTGGCCGTGTCTTCGGCATCGCGAAAACCTTCCCAGCGAAAGCTGCGTGACAGCAGCGAATACAGCGTCGAGCCTGCGACCACACCAAACACCGAGACGATGCCAATGGTCAGCAGCTTGCTTTTGTCACTGAAAAACATCAACCAGTCGATGGTGTAGGCCACGGGCGACACAAAACTCAAGGCCTCCATGCGGCCGGAATTGGTGGCCAGGAAAGCGTCCTGCAGCGTGTCGGGATGTTCGGCCACATAGCCCAGATGGCCGCTGACCCACCACATGCCGGCGATCACGGCGCCTATGCCCAGGCCGGCCAGCAGATTGTCAAAGCGGCGAAACTCGGCGCCCAGCAGCGCCCAGAGGATCAGGCCGCCGCCCAGCATCAGGGCCAGCACCAGTCCGGCCAGGGCCGGCGATACACCGGCCACGCCAGCCGCCCAGTTGGACAAGGCGGCGTTGTTGGAAAAATCGATGGCTACCTGGTCCACCGTTGCCACGCGCAGTACGGCCGTGATGCCCTTGAGTGTTGCAAACGCGGCCACACCCATGACCACAAACACCACCAGCGATTTCAGGTTGCCGCCACCTATGCGGACCAAGGTCTTGCTGCCGCAGCCCGACGCCAGCACCATGCCAAAGCCAAACAGCAGGCCGCCGACCAAGGCGGACAGCCAGATCAGGCGGTTCGAGGCATACAGGGTTTTGCTGGGATCAATCACCCCGGCCGCGGCCATGCCGTAAAAACCTATCATGGCCACACCAATGGCCATGCCCCACATGCGCATGCGGGTCCAGTCGCCCATGTTGATGATGTCGCTGACGGCACCCATGGTGCAGAAATGCGTGCGCTGGGCGATGGCGCCAAACAGCATGGAGAGAATAAAGGCCGCCCAGAGAACTTGGGTGGTGAGTGTGTTGAGCTGGGTGATATCCATCCCCCAATTTTAGGGGGTGAATGGACCGCTGCTCGCGGCAGGGGCCATCAGCCATGGGTTGTCGACCCATGGCTGTGCTCCCGGCGTTTTATTTAAGCTTGCTCAGACGCTCTTTGGCAACCGAGGCGGCTTCCGACTGGGGATAGGCTTTCACCAGGTCCTCCAGAGTCTTGCGTGCTGCTTTCACGTCCTTGAGTTCGACCTGGCAGTTGGCCACGGCCAACACGGCCTCAGGCGCACGCATGTGTTCAGGATCAGCCGCGACCAACGCACGGAAATTGACGATGGCATCGCGGTAATTACGCAAGGCGTATTGGGCATTGCCGAGCCAGAACAGTGCGGGCGCCTTGTAGCCGCTTTGCGGATAACGCTTCAGGAAGGCTGTAAAAGCCGCCTGTGCCGGCGCAAACTCGCCTTTGCGCATGACCGCCAGCGCCGCATCAAACTCCTGCTTTTCAGCCGGATCGGCCACAAACTCCTTGCCATCCACGGTGACTTTCGATGGCTCGAACTTGCGAAGCCTGTCATCAACACCTTGCGACAAATCCTTCTGGCGACGCTGGACTTCGGAAAGATCACGCGCAATCTGTTCATCCTGCCCACGCATCTGAGCCATCTCTTTGCGCATGACCTCGAGCTGGTTGGACAAATCAAGCAGGCTGCGACGCAGTTGTGCGTTGTCCTCGTTGGCCTTGCGCAACTCCTCCGTCAGGCGTTGCTGCGAGCTGTCCAGCCGCTGACGCACTTCAAGAATGGCTTTACGGGCTTCGTCGTCTTCGAAAAGACCGGCATGGGCAGTAAAGGCCAGCGCGCAGCCCAGCGCGGCCAGAGCGATCCGGAAGTGCTTCAAGGTCAAAGCTCCGGTTTAACGGTAGTTGAATTCAGCGCGACGGTTCTTGGCGTAAGCCGCTTCGTCGGAGCCGGAGACAGCGGGCTTTTCCTTGCCAAAGCTCACGGCTTCGATCTGGGCATCGACAGCCCCCATCAGGCCCAGCGCGCGGCGCACGGCTTCGGCGCGTTTTTGACCCAAGGCGAGGTTGTATTCGCGGCCGCCACGCTCATCGGTGTTGCCTTCGATGACCAGCTTGCGGTTTTTATTGGCGTTCAAGAAACGTGCATGGGCTTCGATGGTGCCCTGGGCTTCTGGCTTGACCACAAAGCTGTCGTAGTCGAAATAAATCACTTTGGCTGCGCCTTGAGGGCCTGCCAACGAGGCATCAGCGGCGTCGATTTGCACGGGTGCCACGCCGCGGCCAGCCACGCCGGAGGCGTCACCGGTAGCGCCCTGCCCCGTTGTGCTGGCGGCCCTGTTTTCGACAGGAACTTCGTTGAGTTTGACGCCAGAGCTGCAGCCGACCAGGGCGGCGGTCAGGGTGACGATGGTGGCGAGTGAAAGCAGAATACGTTTCATGGAGAGGTACCTTGGGGTAAAGAAATAAAAAAAAGAGGTTCAAAAATGCGGGGTTTAGCGCTGAAAAGGGCCCCAGTCCGGCTCACGGATGTCTCCCGTGGCGCCGGTCAGGCGGGCTTTGATCTTGCCGTCCAGCGTGGTGGTCAACAAGGCTTCCCTGCCGGACTGCTGAGTCGCATACACGATGAGTTTGCTGTTGGGCGCAAAGCTTGGGCTTTCATCGGCACTGGTGTCGGTGATCGCCACACCAGTCCCCTTGCCCAACTCCATCACGTGCAGTTTGAAGGCGCCACCGATGCGTGAAATATAGGCGAGCCAGCGGCCGTCCGGGCTGATGGCCGGGGATATGTTGTAACTCCCGGTAAAGGTGATGCGTTCAACATTGCCGCCACTGGCGCCCATGCGGTAAATCTGTGGCGAGCCACCCCGGTCGCTGACGAAGTAAATGAATTTTCCATCGGGCGAAAAGGCCGGTTCGGTGTCTATGCTCGCGGACTGGGTCAGGCGGCGTGGCTCGCCGCCGGAGGCGGAAATGGCATACAACTGCGAACCACCATCGCGGCTCAGCGTGGCGACCAGTTGGTTGCCGTCAGGTGCCCAGGCCGGTGCGCTGTTGGAGCCACGGAAGTTGGCCAGCAGGCGGCGCTTCCCGGAAACCACATCATGGGCATAAATGACCGGTTTGCGCGATTCAAAGGACACATAGGCCAGTTGCGATCCGTTCGGCGACCATGAGGGCGAAATAATCGGCTCGGGACTGGTCAGCGCCGATTGCGCGCCTTCACCGTCGGAGTCGGCCACCCACAGGTTGTAACGCGTACCGGCTTTGGTCACGTAGGCAATACGCGTGGAGAACACCCCTTTGTCGCCGGTCAATTTTTCGTAGACAAAGTCGGCAATGCGGTGGGCCGAGAGGCGCAGGTCAGCTTGCGGCACCACATAACTTTGCCCGCCCAGGTCTTGCCCGCGCACCACATCCCACAGACGGCAACGCACGTCGTAGCGGCCATCCGCCAGCCGTGTCACGCTGCCCGTCAGCAGCGAATCGGCGGCGCGCTGGCGCCACAGCGACAGATCGGGCCGGGCACTTTCGTCCAGGGTGTTGCCGCTGGCATCGACCGCCCGGAACTGACCGCTTCTTTCCAGGTCGGCCTGCACAATGGCCGCGATTTTTTGCGGTGACTGCGCATCACCACGAAAGGTGGCTATGGCAATCGGCAACTGGGTCAGACCGACACCAGAGACCTCGACCCGGAATTGCGCCCATGTGGGAAACACCGCCAGGGTGCCCAGGCCGCCGGTCAAGCCGGCGATAAACGTGCGCCGTCCTGACAACAGGGATGGCGACGAAGTCGAATCAGTTTTTTCTGGATGCATTTTGCTGGTTCAAACAATACAAGGTGAAATATTTGCCAAAGGCGGCTTGGGCCTGCATGGCGCACACGGCGAAGCCCATGCTGCCATCGAGGATGCCGAGGCGAAAGATATAACTTTTCAGGAAGGCCACCAGCCCCGATGTTACCGCCCTGGGCATGGAGCTGGTCTTGCCGCGTGCATGCGCCTGCTCCGCCCAGGCCAGGCTGTATTGCTCCAGCTTGCGCCAGTAATGCGCCGGGGTGGGATAGCTGTAGTGCAAGAGCTGGAACTTGAGACGCGCCAGTGCGCCGGATTTCAGGATCACACGTTCATGCACCAGATCGTTGCTGAACTCGGCCTGGCCGCGGCGGAACAGTCGCAAGACGTGGTCCGGTGTCCAGCCGCAGTGATGAATCCATTGGCCACAAAACTGTGTGAGTCGCGGAATTTCAAAGGCATTTTCCCCGGAGGTTTGCATGGCCTGCCGGATTTCGGCGGCCAGCTCGGGTGTGACCCGTTCATCGGCATCCAGCGAGAGCACCCAATCCTGCGTGGCCAGGCTCAGGGCCAGGTTTTTTTGCGGACCAAAGCCAGGCCAGGTCTGGGTGGTCGTGACCTCGGCCCCAAAAGCGCTGGCAATCGCCCGTGTGTTGTCCGTACTGGCACTGTCTACCACGACCCACTGGTCTGCAAATCGTACGGACTCCAGGCATGCCTGCAAATTGGCCTCTTCGTTTTTGGTGATGATGATGACGGACAGGCTCATGGTGCGCGAGGTAGGGGTGTTGAATTTCTCAAGCCAGCCACCTCAAGCAAACCTGTGTCAGCAAGTCAATCATTCTGGGTGCTGTGGACGCAAGGGCTTGTAGGAATTGGCCGCCAATTGTTCCACGATAATGCAGGCTTGCTCTGTCCACCGGACTCTTTCGCGGCACATATGTCAAAAATCATCGTCTATTTTCGCTTGGCTTTCGTTGCGCAGGCTGCATCGACGCTCTTGCGGGCCCTTGCCAAGTTGCCAGGCAGGCGGACGACTGCGATCTCTGAGCGCGAGGCCTACACTAAGATTGGGTTTATGGATTCCTTCTCCTTCGGCGGGCAAACGCCAACACGCAACCCTGCATGTCGCGAGGCCACAGCTTGACGAACCCCGGCACCACGCCCGCAGCCCTCACACCGGCACCTATCGGCCAGCGCCTGCGTCGCATCTGGCCGTATTTCAACCAGTCCAAAAGCGCCTGGGCCATTGCCATAGGCGCTACCGTGGTGGCATCGGCCACCGAGCCGCTGGTCCCTGCCCTGCTGCAGCCTTTGCTGGACAAGGGCTTCCAGAAAGGCGGCATTGACCTCTGGGTGATTCCCGTGTCCTTGCTGCTGTTGTTCGGTGTGCGCGGTTTCGCCGGCTTTGTCGCGCAGATTGCGCTGGCCAAGGTGACCAACCTGGGTTTGCTGGAGCTGCGCAAGGCCATGTTCAGGAAGCTGCTGACCGCACGTCTGGGTCTTTTTTCCAGCCAGTCGGCCAGCGCGCTGGCCAATACGGTGGTGTATGAGGTGCAAAACGGCTCCGCCATGCTGGTCAATTCGGTGATGGGCTTGACGCGGGACAGCTTGACCCTGCTGGCTTTGTCCAGCTACCTGCTTTACCTGAACTGGAAATTGACCCTGATCGTTGCGCTGCTGATTCCGGCGGTGGCCTGGGTCATGCAAGTGCTCTCCAGCCGCCTGTACCGGCTGACCAAAGCCAGCCAGACGGCCACCGATTCGCTGGCGTATGTGGTCGAGGAAAACGTGTTGGCGCACCGCGTCATCCGGCTGCATGCGGCGCAGGCCGAGCAGGCGAAGCGCTTTTCGCTCCTGAGTGATACCTTGCGGCGCCTGTCCATGAAGTCGACCGCGGCATCGGCGGCCATGACACCGACCACCCAAATGCTGGCGGCCGTGGCGTTGTCGGCGGTGATCTCGGTCGCCCTGATGCAAAGCGCCACCGATGGCACCTCGGTGGGTTCTTTCGTGGCCTTTGTGACCGCCATGCTGATGCTGGTGGCACCGATCAAACACCTGTCGGAAGTCGCCAGCCCGATCACCCGGGGACTGGCCGCCCTGGAGCGCGGGCTGGACTTGATGGAAAAAACGCCCGATGAACTGGGTGGCAGTTTCTCCAAGCCCAGGGCGGAAGGGTCAATCCGTTTCCTCGACGCCTCCGTGGCCTACAACAACGAAGCCGCGCCCGCCCTGGACAACCTGTCCCTGACCATCACGCCCGGTGAAACCGTGGCGCTGGTGGGGGCGTCGGGCGCCGGCAAGACCACCCTGGTGAACCTGCTGCCGCGTTTTATCGAGCCTACATCTGGAAGCGTGGAACTGGATGGCCATGACGTGCGCGAATGGCAGATGGATGCCTTGCGCCAGCAGTTTGCGCTGGTCAGCCAACATGTGGTGATGCTGAACGACACGGTGGCCGCCAATGTGGCGCTGGGCATGCCCATGGACCGGGACAAAGTCATGGCGTGTTTGCAGGCCGCCAACCTGGAGCGTTTTATTGCCGATCTGCCCCAGGGCATAGACACGCTGGTGGGCCACAACGCCACGCAATTGTCCGGTGGCCAGCGTCAGCGCCTGGCGATTGCCCGGGCGCTGTACAAGGATGCGCCGGTGCTGATCCTGGACGAAGCCACCTCGGCACTGGACACCGAATCCGAACGTGCGGTGCAGGAAGCGCTGCAGCGGCTGATGCGCAACCGGACCACGTTGGTCATCGCACACCGACTGTCCACCGTCCAGCATGCCAGCCGGATTGTGGTCATGGATGCCGGCCGGATTGTCGAGACCGGCACCCATGCCGAACTGATTGAACGCGACGGCCCTTACTCTCGCCTGTACAAACTCGGTTTGTACGACTCCGATTTATCGCAAAGCGCCCCGAGTGCGCAGCTCTCATGACCATATCCATCAGTGGCTTTACCTTTATCCGCAACGGCGTCGAGTTGGGCTTTCCGTTTGAAGCCTCGATCCGTTCCCTGCTTCCGCTGGTCGATGAATTTGTCGTGGCGGTAGGCCGCGGCAATGACGACACCTTGGCACGCGTGCTGGCCATTGGTGATCCGAAAATCCGAGTGATCGAAACCATCTGGAACGAACGTATGGCGGACCGTGGCTTTGTCTATGCCCAGCAGAAAATGATCGCGCAATACGCCTGCACGGGCGACTGGGCTTTTTACCTGGAGGGCGACGAGGTGGTCCACGAAGGTGAGTTGGCGGCCATCCGAGCCAGCGTGGAGCAACACCATGACAACGCGGCGGTGGAAGCGCTGGTGTTCGACTACCACCATTTTTACGGCTCGGCGCAATGGGTGTCGGTCAGCCCCGGCTGGTACCGCCGCGAGTGCCGCTTGATTCGCAATACCCTGCGTTCCTATGCACCCGACGGACAGTACTGGCTGATCACCACCCAGCACAAACGACCGCGCAATCCGCAGGCGGCCCTGGCCAACGCCCACATTTATCACTATGGCTGGATTCGCCGTAACGAAGACATGCAGAAAAAGCTGGACCAGGTCAGCAAGTACTGGGCCGATTCAACGACGATGCAAATCAAGTACAGCCAGTTTGATGCACGGGCGCTGCAGGCTTTTACGGGCACCCATCCCCAGGCGGTTCTGGAGTGGCTTAAAACAGGCGCGGAACAAGAGTTGCACATCGATCCGGCCTATCAGCCCACGCCCAAGGAAAACAAGTACCACCTGATGCGCAAAATCGAGCTGTTGACCGGTCGCGATTTCAGCCGCAAACACTTCAAACTGGTGGCCTGAACCAAGCCCCGGGCAGGCTCAAGCAGGCTTTGTTGCCAGCGACGAGAAATAAACGGCTTCCTGCTGTCGCGCGATGTCCTGCCACTGGTAGCGGCTCGCAAAAGCGCGGGCTAACACACCCAGTCGCTGCTGCAGCGCCGTTTCAAGGATGATTTGATTAAGCGCGTCCGCCAGCAAGGCCGCATTGCGCGGATCGTCAAGAATCAGCGCATTGCGACCGTGGCTTAACAGGCCCGAGATGCCGCAATACGTGGCACCGCTCACCACCACCGGCAAGCCATGTGCCATGGCTTCCAGTACCACCATCGCAAAGGTGTCCTCCAGCGTCGGGTGTGCCAGGCAGTCGGCCGCGCGGTAGGCCGGTGTCACGTCCTGCAGCGCACCCAGGAAAAACACACGCGCGCCCACACCCTCGGCTTCGGCCTGCCGTTTAAACGCCGGTATCTGCGCGGGGTGACCCACCACGGCCAACACCACATCGGCCGGCAGGCTGGGCAGTGCGCGCAGCACGGTTTCAAGCCCTTTTTTTCGGTAGTCGTTGCCGACAAACAGCAGACAGCGACCACTTGGCGGCAAACCCAGTTGCAAACGTGCGGCGCTTTTTTCCACATCGTTGACCGGATGATCGGGCAAGCTGACGCCTGGCGTGATCACATGGGTCACGGCGCGGGTCTGGGGATAGGTCGCGGCCATCCTGTCGCCCAGGCTGTCGGAGGTCACCACGACTCGTCGTGCAGGCGCATTTTTGAAACGTGCTCGCTCCAGGCCCAGGTAGGTCAACAAACGTGGGCTGGTCACCACCTTGACCCAGCGCAAAATACGTTGGAAGCCGGTTCGCCCATGGAACAGGTTGTATTTCACCGGCAGGACATGCACGGTCTGCACTTGCCCATGCCAGGTGTTTTCATGCGAATGAACAATGTCAAAGCCCTGGCGGGTGGCGCGCCAGGTGGCAAAGGCATACCAGAGCTGGTTGAGCCAGCGCGGTTTGCGCAAGGGCATGGACACCTGGTGGTAGGTTACGCCAGGTGCATCATGGCTGATCTGCTGGGCAAACACGTGGACCTCGTGGCGCAAGGAGAGCTGTTCGACCAGCGCGATGGAATAACGCTCTGCCCCGCCGCCACTGGCTTCGAAAACCCGGTTTAAAACGGCAATACGCAGCCTGGGTTGTTCCGGCAGCGACTGCGTCATGCGTTCTTCCGGTCTTCGTAGGCCGTGGCAATTTTGAGCCAGAAAACCGGCAAGCTGGTGGAACGCACGACGGGTACACGCGGCAATTCGAACAAGTCACCCTTCACGGCGCAACGGCCGCGGCGTGTGGTGGTGACGGTTTGAAAACCGGCCTGCCGCGCCATTGCCACATGTGGCTCTGCGTATTCGCCATAGGGATAACAAAAATGCTGGACCGGTGTTGCCAGCAGGTTTTCCAGTGCGGCCTTGTCCTGCGTCATTTCAGCCTGCGCCGTCGTAGCGTCAGTTTTCAGCAGACGTACATGGTTTTGGGTATGTGAGCCCACTTCCTGGCCGCCGGCCACCCACAGACGCAACTGGTCGGCCGTCATGAGTGGCACCTGCGCGATGCCGATGGCGCGGTCCCATTCGTTGGTCTTGCCCAGCAGGTTGCTGACCGCATAACAGGTCGAGGAAAAACCGTGGCGCTGCAGCACCGGCAAGGCATGGGCCAGGTTGTTCAGATAACCGTCATCAAACGTGATGCCCACCACCTTGCCGCTTTTCTCTCCGCACAGGTAAGGCAGCAGCGCACTCATGGACAGGCCCTCGTAACCCAACAGCTTGAGCAAGGCCATCTGCCGGGCAAACGCGGTTGGCGCCACATAAAGGCCGCGAAACGGCGCGCCTTTGGGCGGTGCTTCGCTGATCTGGTGGTAGACCAGAATCGGAATCGAGGGGGAATGACGGGCAGCGGTATCTGGCATGCGATGGCTTATTTCTTTCGATGGATCACAGCAAAACAATGTCGTATTGCTCCTGTGCCATCGCCGCTTCGGACTGCAGCGAAATCGGCTTGCCGATGAAGTCGCTCAGCCCGGCCAGGTGCTGGCTTTCTTCGTCGAGAAACAGCTCGATCACCTTGGGCGATGCGATCACCCGGAATTCCTTGGGATTGAACTGGCGCGCCTCACGCAGAATTTCGCGCAGGATGTCGTAACCGACGCTGCGCGCGGTCTTGACCACGCCTTTGCCCATGCAGGCGCTACAGGGCTCGCACAACTGGTGCGCCAGTGACTCGCGGGTCCGTTTGCGTGTCATTTCCAGCAGGCCCAAGGCCGAAAAGCCGTTGACATTGGTTTTGATGCGGTCACGCGCCAACTGCTTCTGGAATTCGGCCAGCACCGCATCACGGTGGTTGTCCTTGATCATGTCAATAAAGTCGACAATCACAATGCCGCCCAGGTTGCGCAGGCGCAGTTGCCGCGCAATGGCCTGGGAGGCTTCCAGGTTGGTTTTGAAAATCGTGTCGTCGAAGTTACGGGCGCCGACAAAACCGCCGGTGTTGACGTCCACCGTGGTCAGCGCTTCGGTCTGGTCGATGATCAGGTAACCGCCCGACTTCAGCTCCACCCGGCGGCCCAGCGCCTTGGCAATTTCCTCGTCGATATTGAAGAGATCGAAAATCGGCCGCTCGCCGCTATGCAGCTGCAGTCTTTGCAGGGTGGCCGGCATGAACTCTGTGGCAAAGGTGTTGAGTTCTTCAAACTGCTCGCGTGAGTCGATACGTATGCTTTGGGTGTTTTCCACCACCATGTCGCGCAACACGCGTTGCAGCAAGCTCAAATCCTGATGCAAGACCGAGGTCGGCGGCAGGCGCAGCGCTGCGGCCTTGATCCGTGCCCAGGTCTTGCGCAAATAGGCGATGTCTTCGCCCAGCTCGGCGTTCGTGGCATCTTCGCCATTGGTCCGCAAAATAAATCCGCCGCCCATGTCGGCGGTCAGGGTCTGCAAGCGCTGGCGCAACTCTTCCCGCTGCGCGGTCGGTATTTTTTGCGACACACCGATATGGTTGTCCTGCGGCAAAAAGACCAGCAAGCGGCCGGCAATGCTGACTTGTGCGGTCAGCCTGGCACCTTTGGTACCTATCGGGTCCTTGAGCACTTGCACCATCATGGCCTGGCCCTCGAACAGCTGTTTCTCAATCGGCTGCGCGGCCGGGGCCGTCCCCTGGCTGGTGCCGTCGGCATCGGCGTGGCGGCTGTTGATGCTGCTCATCAAATCGGCCACATGCAGAAACGCGGCCCGGTCCAGCCCGATGTCGATAAATGCCGATTGCATGCCCGGCAGGACCCGTACCACCTTGCCGAGGTAGACGTTGCCGACCAGGCCACGCTCCAGCGTGCGTTCGACGTGTAATTCCTGCACCGCGCCGTATTCGACCACGGCCACACGGGTTTCCTGGGGTGACCAGTTGATCAGGATGTCTTGTTGCATGATGGGGTCTCGGGGAAAACTATAGTTTCAGGCCTGCGGCTTTGAGCAGCAGTGCTGTTTCATGCAGCGGCAAACCCATGATGCCCGAATAACTTCCGCTGATGTGGCTGATGTGCATGGCCACCCTGCCCTGCACCGCATAAGCGCCGGCCTTGCCCATGGGTTCACCGGAAGCCACATAGGCGAGTATCTGCGGCTTGCTCATGGACGCAAAAGTCACCCGCGACACGCTCAAAGCCTGCAGGCGCTTGCGCCCGTGCTGCACCGCCACGGCTGTCAGGACGCGGTGCGTCGTGCCCGCCAGTTCGCCCAGCATGCGCATGGCGTCGCTGTCATCGTCCGGTTTGCCATAGATGCGGCGTGCCCGCGCGACCGTCGTGTCCGAACACAACACAGGCGCTGGCGGCAAGCCGCGCCGCTTCAAACGAGCCACGGCGGCGTCCAGCTTCAGTTGCGTCACGCGCTGCACATAAGCTGTGGGCGCCTCGCCAGGAAGCACTGCTTCCAGCGCCTCGCTGTCTTCGCCGGCGTCTGGCAGCAGCAACTGACAGGACACGCCGAGCTGCTCGAGCAACTGGCGACGCCGGGGACTTTGGGATGCCAGGTAAATAAAGTCGGTCATACCGTGAACATGTGGGAGTCCGTCCCCTGCAAACAGGGGCCGCGGGACCGGCTTTGCCGGACCGCAGGCGTAGCGGCCCCCTCGGGGGGCAGCGCAGTACGCGAAGCGACAAGCGTGGGGGCCATTATTCCCTGTGATAGGGATGGTTGACCGTGATGCTCCAGGCCCGGTACAACTGCTCGATCAGCAGCACACGCACCATGGCGTGTGGCAGGGTCAGGTCGGACAGGCGCAGGCGTTCGTGGGCGGCCTGTTTGAAGGCCGGGTCCAGGCCGTCCGGGCCGCCGATAACGATGGCGACATCGTCGCCTTCGCGCTGCCAGGCTTTGAGCTTGTCAGACAAGGCCACGGTGGTCACGGCCGTGCCGCGTTCGTCCAGGGCCACAATGCGTGTGCCCCGGGGAATCACGGCCTCAATGCGTTGGCGCTCCGCTGCCAGCAGCGTGTCCAGCGTCTTGGAGGCGCGCGGCTCGGTCTTGACGGCCTTGATCTCTACCCGTAATTCAGGCGGAAACCGTTTGGCGTAATCGTCGTAAGCGGTTTGCGCCCAATCGGGCACCTTTTGGCCGACGGCGACAATCGTCAGCCTCATTTGCTCCGGGTCGTGGTTTTCTTGGCAGCCGGTTTTTTCGCGGCCGTCTTCGCTGCGGTTTTTGCAGCGGTTTTCTTCGCCGCTACTTTTTTGGCGACTGGGATTTTGACAATCGGTGTTTTAACTGCGGTTTTTTTAGCTGCAGGCTTGGCTGCGGAACGAGTGGGTTTGGCCGCAGGATCTGCAGCCGGTTCGGCGGCATTACGTTTGGCGGTCCAGTCGTTGGTTTTGCCAACCCGGCCGACATAGGTGCCGTCGTCGGTACGGGTGACTTTTTTCGCTGCGGGCTTGGCGGCGGTTTTGGCGCCAGCACGTGCGCGAGGCGCCGGCTTGGCTTCTTCTTCCGCATCAGGCTTGGAGGCCTTGACCAGCGGCGCTGGCGCGCCCAGCTTGAGCTTGACGGGCTTGTCGCCCCACAACTCTTCCAGGTGGTAATACTGGCGAATCACGGGCTGCATGATGTGCGCCACGGCCGCGCCGCAATCCACAATGATCCATTCGCCGTTTTCTTCACCTTCGATACGCGGCTTGGCAAAACCGGCATCACGCACGGCGTCGCGGACACTGGCTGCCAGCGCTTTGGTTTGCCGGTTGGAGGTACCCGAGGCGATGATCACGCGCTCAAACAGCGAGGTGATGTGTTCCGTGTCAAACACCTGGATGTCCTGCGCCTTCACATCTTCCAGGCCATCAATAATGGCTCGCTGCAGTTTCTGGACGTCTTTTTTTGCAGCGGTGCTGGCGGTGTTGGCGGAGGTGGAGGTCATGCAGTGGTTTGCTTCAAAAATGAAAATAACGGGAATTAGATGGAAATATAGAGCTTATGGCGCTCAATATAACGCGCAACCGGCTCAGTAACCAAGTGGGACAGGCTTTCCGGGCTGGCCTCGCCTGAACTTAGTTGCCGCCGTATCTCGGTGGCGCTGACCGGCATCAGGGGTAATTGCAGGGTTAAAACTGCATGCCTGGCCTGGATTTCGGGGTCGAAACCGGCATCAGTCCTTGCGGGATCTGCGCGGTTTGCTATACAAATTATAGCTATTTCCAAAATGGCCTGCCAACGGTGCCATGTTTTCAGGGCGGCGAACTGGTCGGTGCCAATGATCAGGTAGAGCTGGGCACCCGGATTTTCGGCCTGCAAAGACTCCAGCGTGTCGATGGTGAAGCTGGGGCCGGCACGGTTTAATTCACGCTCATCGACCAGCACATGGTCCAGCCCGGCGAAGGCCAGTTGCGCCATCGCCAGCCGGTGTTCGGGCGCACTGAGCGCCCTGTCCTTGTACCAGGCCTGACGGGTCGGGACGATGTGCAGGGCATTGAGCTGCAACTGGGTCACGGCCGCCCGGGCCAGCGCCACATGTGCCAGGTGCGGCGGGTCAAACGAGCCGCCATAAACACCCAGGCGTTTTTGCATGTCTTTGGTGCTGGTTGGGCCCATGACCGGTGCTGCCGTCAAAGCCAGTCCCGCCGTATCAGGAATTCCTTTTGCAGACGTTCTTCGGCGGAGCCGGCTTCCACCGGGCGCTGGTAAGTCCAGCTCACCAGCGGCGGCATGGACATCAGGATGGACTCGGTGCGGCCGCCTGACTGCAGGCCAAAATGGGTGCCGCGGTCCCAGACCAGGTTGAACTCCACATAACGGCCGCGGCGGTGCAACTGAAAATCACGTTCGCGCTCGCCATAAGCCATGTCCTTGCGGCGCTCCACCAGCGGCAGGTAGGCCGGCAAAAAGGCATTGCCGACGGATTGCAGCATGGCCAAGCTGTTATCGAAACCCTGCTCCTGGAAGTCGTCAAAAAAGATGCCGCCTATGCCGCGCTGCTCGTTCCTGTGTTTCAGGTAGAAATACTCGTCGCACCAGGTCTTGAAGCGCGGGTATTTGTCCTCGCCAAAAGGCGCCAGGGCATCGCGGCAGCTGCGGTGAAAGTGCTGGACGTCTTCTTCAAAGCCGTAATAAGGCGTCAAATCCATGCCGCCGCCAAACCAGCAGACGGGTGGGCCGGATGCGGGGGTGGCGGCCAGCATGCGCACATTCATGTGCACCGTGGGTACATAAGGATTGCGCGGATGAAACACCAGCGACACCCCCATGGCTTCAAACGGCGCACCGGCCAGTTCGGGCCGGTGTTGCGTCGCCGAGGGCGGCAACTTGGGGCCGCGCACATGCGAAAAACCGCAGCCGGCACGTTCAAACAGCCGACCCTGCTCCAGGATGGTGGTGATGCCGTTGCCCTGCAGGGACTCCCCGGCCGCCTTCTGCCAGTGGTCGGCGACAAAAGCCTGGCCATCCAGCGCGGCGATGGAGCTGGTGATTTTTTCCTGCAAACCGAGCAGGTATTGGCGAACACCGGAAATGTCTTGAATCGTCATGAAGTGATGATGGTATCGGCTGGGGTCACGGCTGACCTTGGTGGTCCGCCGTGCCGCCCTTTACGCCAAGTGGGTTGGCCGCAGATCAGCCCTCAGGACTTGAGCGCCCGAAAGCCGATGTCCTTGCGGTACTGCGCACCGTCGAACTGGATGGTCCGTGCGACGTCATAAGCCTGGTGTTGGGCCTCCCGGACCGAGTTGGCCAGTGTCGTGACACACAATACGCGCCCGCCCGAGGTCAGCACGCTGTCTTTGGCACTGCCCGTGGCCGTGCCGGCATGGAAAACCACGGTGTCTTCCGGCTCGACCGGATTCACAGGCGGCAGGCCGGTGATCAGATCACCCTTGCGCGGCTGCAAGGGGTAGCCGTGCGCAGCCATGACCACACCCAGCGCCACACGGCGGTCCCATTCCAGCTCGACCTGGTCCAGCTTGCCCGAGGTGGCGGCCATCATGACCTCGTACAGGTCGGATTTGAGCCGCATCATGATGGGCTGGGTTTCCGGATCGCCCATGCGGCAGTTGAATTCCAGGGTTTTGACCTTGCCTTCGGCATCAATCATCAACCCGGCGTACAGAAAACCGGTGAAGGGAATACCGTCTTTTTCCATGCCCTTGATGGTGGGCATGATGATTTCGCGCATGGCCCGGGCATGCACCGTGGGTGTCACGACGGGGGCCGGCGAATACGCGCCCATGCCACCGGTATTGGGACCCTGGTCGCCGTCCAGCAGGCGTTTGTGGTCCTGGCTGGTAGCCAGGGCGGTGACGTTTTTGCCGTCACACAACACGATAAAGCTGGCTTCTTCGCCCTGCAAAAACTCCTCGATCACCACCCGCGCGCCGCCGGCGTTGTGTTTGACACCCAGCGGGTTGAAGTCGGGGTCCGGCGCCAGCATGAACTCAATCGCTTCGTGCGCCTCATGCAGCGTCATGGCCACCACCACGCCTTTGCCGGCCGCCAAGCCGTCGGCCTTGACCACGATCGGTGCGCCTTTTTCATCGACATAAGCATGCGCCGCCGCCGCGTCGGTGAAGGTTTCGTACTCGGCCGTCGGAATGCCATGGCGCTTCATGAAGGCCTTGGAAAAAGCCTTGGAGCTTTCCAACTGCGCCGCCGCCTTGGTCGGGCCAAACACCCGCAGACCGTGCGCGCGGAACTCGTCGACGATGCCGGCGGCCAGTGGCTGCTCGGGCCCCACCACCGTCAACGCTATCTTTTCAGTAGCTGCCCACGCCCGCAGCGCCTGGACATCCGTGATGTTGATGTTCTCAAGGCGGGCGTCGAGCGCGGTTCCGCCGTTGCCGGGTGCGACATAAACAGCCTGCACCTTGGGGGACTGTGCCAGCTTCCAGGCCAGCGCATGTTCACGGCCACCGCCGCCGACCACTAAAACCTTCATGCGAAAACTTTCATTGTTGGACTCTTATTGTGAAATGGCGGCGTTGTGGAAGACGTCCTGGGTATCGTCCAGGTCTTCCAGCACATCCAGCAGGCGTTGCATCTTCTGGGCATCGTCGCCGGTCAGTTCAATTGTGTTGTCGGCGCGCATGGTCACGCCAGCTATTTCAGGCACCAGGCCGGCTGCTTCCAGGGCGTTTTTGACGGTTTCAAAGGCGGTGTAAGGTGTCAGCACCTCGATCGCCCCGTCTTCATCGGTGACCACGTCGTCGGCGCCGGCTTCCAGCGCCACTTCCATGATTTTGTCTTCGCTGGTGCCGGGGGCAAAAATCAGCTGGCCGCAATGTTTGAACTGGAAGGCCACCGAGCCCTCGGTGCCCATGTTGCCGCCGTGTTTGGAAAACGCGTGGCGCACTTCGGCCACGGTGCGCACGCGGTTGTCCGTCATGCAGTCCACGATGATGGCCGCGCCGCCAATGCCGTAACCTTCGTAACGAACTTCTTCGTACTGCACGCCTTCCAGGCTGCCGGTGGCCTTGGCGATGCCGTATTTGACGTTTTCATTCGGCATATTGGCCGCTTTGGCCTTGTCCACGGCCAGGCGCAGGCGCGGGTTGGTGCCCAGGTCGCCGCCGCCCATGCGGGCTGCCACCATGATCTCGCGCATCACACGGGTCCAGATACGCTGGCGCTTCTCGTCCTGGCGACCCTTGCGGTGCTGAATATTCGCCCATTTACTGTGACCAGCCACGGAAATCCTTTGGAATTGATTTAATCTACAAGCAGCATTTTACTTTTTCATCCCAGGACATTGCCATGGCCGAGCCTTTACTGATTGCCCAGAACGCTTCCACCCATTGTGAACTTCTTCCCGGCCTGGCCAATCGCCACGGCCTGATCACAGGCGCCACCGGCACCGGCAAGACGGTGACCCTGCAAACCCTGGCTGAAAACTTCTCGAAAATCGGCGTGCCGGTCTTCATGGCCGACGTCAAGGGCGACTTGAGCGGCATCAGCCAGGCCGGTAGCCTGGGCGACAAGATGGCAGCCATCCTGAAGGAACGCGGCATAAATCCCCCTGCCCCACGCGCCTGTCCGACCCAACTCTGGGACGTGTTTGGCGAGCAGGGCCACCCGGTGCGCGCCACCATCTCGGACATGGGGCCGCTGCTGCTGGGCCGTATGCTCAACCTCAACGAGACCCAGGCCGGCGTGATCAACCTGGTGTTCAAGATCGCCGACGACAACGGCCTGCTGCTGCTGGATCTGCCGGACCTGCGTGCCATGTTGCAACACGTGGGCGACAACGCCAGCAGCTTCACCACCAAATACGGCAATATCAGCGCCGCCAGCGTGGGCGCCATCCAGCGCGGCCTGATGCAGATCGAAAGCCAGGGCGGCGACAAATTTTTCGGCGAGCCCATGCTCAATATCAGCGACTTCATGCAGACCGACGGCAACGGCCAGGGGGTGGTCAACATCCTGGCGGCCGACAAGCTGATGAATTCGCCGCGCCTTTACGCCACCTTTTTGCTCTGGATGTTGTCCGAGCTGTTCGAACAACTGCCCGAAATCGGCGACCCGGATCAACCCAAGCTGGTGTTTTTCTTTGACGAAGCGCATTTGTTATTCAACGAAGCGCCCAAGGTGCTGATTGAACGCATCGAGCTGGTCGTGCGCCTGGTACGCTCCAAGGGCGTGGGCGTGTATTTCGTCACCCAAAACCCGCTGGACATTCCCGACTCGGTGCTGGCCCAGCTTGGCAACCGGGTGCAACACGCCCTGCGCGCCTTCACGCCGCGTGACCAGAAAGCCGTCAAGGCCACGGCCCAGACCATGCGGCAAAAGCCCGGGCTGGACATAGAAACCGCCATCACCGAGCTAGCGGTTGGTGAGGCGCTGGTGAGTTTTCTCGACAGCAAAGGCCGGCCCAGTGTCACCGAACGTGTTTACGTGTTGCCGCCCGGCAGCCAGATCGGCCCGATCACGCCGCAGCAACGCCAAGCGTTGGTGGCCGGCTCGCTGGTAGCCGGTGTCTACGAAAAAGCCGTGGACCGCGAATCCGCCTACGAGGTGCTGACGGCCCGCACCGCCACCGCCCAGGCCGAAACGGCGAAAGCCGCGGAAGACTCAGGCGGCCTGATGGGCGGCCTGAGCGACGTCTTGTTTGGCTCCAAAGGGCCTCGCGGCGGCCAGCGTGACGGCATGGTCCAGTCGGTCCTGAAGTCGGAAGCCCGCCTGCTGGCCCGCCAGGTCTTGCGCGGCGCCCTCGGCAGCATCTTCGGCAGCAAAAAAAGGTAGGCCGCACCCATGTTGACTCCCACTTACGAAGACGTCAGCGCCGCCGCCCACCGCCTGAAAGGCCAGGCGCATCAGACACCGGTCCTGACCTCGCGCACGGCCGATGCCCTATTCGGCGCCCAGCTGTTTTTCAAGTGCGAAAACTTCCAGCGCATGGGCGCGTTCAAGTTTCGCGGCGGCTACAACGCCCTGGCCCGCTTCACACCCGAACAGCGCAAACGCGGCGCACTGGCGTTTTCATCCGGCAACCACGCCCAGGCGGTGGCGCTGTCGGCCCGCATCCTGGGCATGCCGTCGGCCATTTTGATGCCGCAGGACGCACCGGCGGCCAAGCTGGCCGCCACCCGTGGCTACGGCGCCGAGGTCATCACCTTCGATCGTTTCAAGGACGACCGCGATGCACTCAGCCGCCAGTTGGCCGAAGAACGCGGCATGACCTTGATCCCGCCGTTCGATCACGCCGACGTCATTGCTGGCCAGGGTACCGCGGCCAAGGAGTTGTTCGAGGAAGTCGGCGAGCTGGACCATCTGTTTGTCTGCCTGGGCGGCGGCGGTTTGACCAGCGGCAGCGCCTTGTCGGCGCGTGCTTTGTCGCCGCGCTGCAAGGTTTACGGCGTGGAGCCGGAGGCCGGCAACGACGGCCAGCAGTCCCTGCGCAGCGGCGAACGCGTGAAAATCGCCGTGCCCGAGACCCTGGCCGATGGCGCCCAGACCCAGCAACTGGGCAAAATTACCTTCGAGATCATCCGCCGCAACGTGGACGACATCTTCACCGCCACCGATGCAGAGCTGGTCGAATTCATGCGGTTTTACGCCGAACGCATGAAGATGTTGGTCGAACCCACGGGTTGCCTGTCGCTGGCCGGCGCGCGCAGCAGCGGGCTGGACTTGCGCGGCGCGCGTGTCGGCGTACTGATCAGTGGCGGCAACGTCGACCTGTCGCGTTTCGCGCAATTGATGGCGAGCTGAGAGCCGGCTGAGGGTCAAGCGCACTTGCCAGCGGCCGGCGGGCTCTGTACATTGGGATTTTTGAGGGCCGCCCATGTCTGCTGACGCCATGACCCCTGCCCGGGAGCAATCCCCGCACCATATCCGCCTGACCTCGCATGCTGGCGGCAACGGCGCCCTCCCCATCCATTGGGCTGCAGCCACCGCCGCCGAACGCGGGCCGGTGGTCGGCACCACGACCAACCGCGGCCACCGCAACGTGATCGGCACCCACAGCGGCTCCTACAGCGTTTACCGCGCCCTGGCCGTGGCCTCCGGCGCGCTGTCCCCGCACCACAAAGCCGACCTGACCAACACCTCGCCGACGGACCTGATCGGTCCTTACCCGCAATGGAGCGAGCCCGGCCGTATCGTCGCCATGGACCCCTGGGGCGCCGCCGTCGCCGATGTGTTTTCCCGCGAACTCGCCGCCGGTTATGACATCCGGCCGACGATTGCCGTGACCCAGGCCCATGTGATTCTTCCGGAAGTCATCGAGGCCCTGCAGTCCGGCCGGCTGAAAGCCGACGGCAAACACCTCACGGCCGGTGGCGCCGCCATGGTCACCAAGGTGGCCATCGAGCCGGTCTGGTACCTGCCCGAGGTAGCCCATCGGTTTGGCTGCAGTGAAGCCGATTTGCGCCGCGTGTTGTTCGAGGAAACTGGCGGCATGTACCCCGAACTGGTCACACGCAGCGACCTGGAGGTGTTTCTCCCGCCTATCGGGGGCCTCACCGCTTATATTTTCGGCAACCCGCGCGACCTGGCCAACCCGGCGGTCGAACTCACGGCCCGCGTGCACGACGAATGCAATGGCTCGGACGTGTTCGGCTCGGACATCTGCACCTGCCGGCCCTACCTGACCCACGCGATCGAGGAATGTATCCAGGGCGCACAGCGCGGCGGTGTGGGCCTGGTGGTTTACTTCCGCAAGGAAGGCCGGGCGCTGGGCGAAGTCACCAAATTCCTGGTTTACAACGCGCGCAAGCGCCAGGTCGGTGGCGACACCGCCGACCAGTATTTTGCCCGCACCGAATGTGTGGCCGGCGTCCAGGACATGCGTTTCCAGGAGCTGATGCCCGATGTGTTGAGCTGGCTGGGGGTACGCAAAATCCACCGCCTGGTGTCCATGAGCAACATGAAGTTTGATGCGATCGTCAAGGCCGGGATAGAAATTGTCGAACGCGTGAACATTCCGGATGCGCTGATCCCCGAAGACGCCCGCGTGGAAATGGACGCAAAGATGGCAGCCGGTTATTTCACGCCAGGCCTGGTGCCCGATGCCGCAGAACTCAAAAAGGCCAAAGGCCGTGGTCTGGATGTTTAACCTCCAACACATAAGGCGGATTCGCTATGAATACAGTAGCTGGTGACGTCCGACTGACGGGGGCTGAGGCCACATTACGTTCTACAGCCACGATACGCACGCGCGCCAATACCTTGCTGGCGCGGGCGCGCCGTGGTGAATCCCGCTGGTTCACGATCAACGACGGCGCACTCGACACCGCCGCCATCCTGGTGGCCAAGCTGACGCAAGCTCGTTACCCACACCTGAAAATTCCGTACCACAGCCGCTGGCGGCATTTTGAAGCCGGCGGCGTGGACCGCGCTGCTCAACTGACCCAGGCCTTGGGACCCGTCACGCCGGCCCAGCGCGCCCGCGCCCAGATCGACCTGGCGCTGGTCAGCGTCTTGCTTGATGCCGGTGCCGGCCCCGACTGGCGCTACCGGGAGCCCGGCCTGGCGCAAAAACCCGAACATGAATACACCCGCTCGGAAGGTCTTGGCGTGGCCTGCTTTCACAGCTTCATGGCCGGGCTTTTTTCCAGCGACCCGGACCGGCCGCTGCAGGCCGACGCCCAGGGCTTGCAGGCCGTGACGGCCGAACGCCTGGGACTGGCGTTTCAGGTCACGGCGGGCAACACGCTGGTCGGGCTGGAGGGACGTGCGGCCTTGTTGCGCCACCTGGGCCAGGTCTTGCAGGAACACGCCGGGGTCTTCGGCCAGCCGGCCCGGCCCGGCCATTTGTTTGACCTGCTGACGCGGGACGGCCAGACGACCATCCAGGCGCATGAGCTGTTGTCGGTGTTGCTGCGGGGGCTGTCGACGATCTGGCCGGCGCAAAACGCCATTGACGGAACGCCGCTGGGGGACTGCTGGCGCCACCCGGCAGCCAGCGCCCAGGGCGCGGACAGCCCGCTCAGCGAGGGCTGGATGCCGTTTCACAAACTCTCGCAATGGCTGACCTATTCGCTGCTGGAGCCTTTTGAATGGGCCGGCATCCGTGTCGAAGGGCTGGACGCGCTGACCGGCCTGCCCGAGTACCGCAACGGCGGCCTGTTCCTGGACGCCGGCGTCATACACCTCAGAGACGAGTCGCAGGCTCGGCGTTTGCATGAGGTCGGGGATGAATTGATCGTCGAATGGCGAGCGCTGACGGTTGCCCTGCTCGACGAACTCGCGCCGCTGGTGCGCGAGCAGTTAGGATTGACGGCTGCGCAAATGCCGCTGGCCTGCGTGCTCGAAGGCGGGACCTGGGCCGCGGGCCGCGTCCTGGCCCAGCGATTGCGCGAAGGCAAACCGCCCCTGAATATCCAGAGCGACGGCACCGTATTTTAAAAAGCTGAACGACATGACCTCTTCCAAATTCAACGACAAAGTCCACCTGATTGACCACCCGCTGGTCCAGCACAAACTCACCCTGATGCGCCGCAAGGACGCGTCGACCAACACCTTCCGCACCCTGCTCAACGAGCTGAGCATGCTGATGGCCTATGAAGTCACGCGCGACATGCCCACGCAGGACGTCGAGGTCGAAACCCCGCTGGAAACCGCCACCTTCAAGGTCATCGACGGCAAAAAGCTGGTGTTTGTCTCCATCCTGCGTGCCGGCAACGGCATTCTGGAAGGCATGCTCAGCGTTGTGCCCGGCGCCCGTGTCGGCCATGTGGGCCTGTACCGCGACCCGAAAACCCTGACCGCCGTCGAGTATTACTTCAAGATGCCGCAGGACATGGAAGCGCGTGACATCGTGGTGGTCGACCCCATGCTGGCCACCGGCAATTCGGCGATTGCGGCGGTCGAGCGACTCAAGGAACTGAACCCCAAATCCATCAAGTTTGTCTGCCTGCTGACCTGCCCCGAAGGCATCACCGCGCTGCAAAAAGCCCACCCCGACGTGCACATCTACACCGCCGCCATCGACCGCCAGCTCAGCGACCACGGCTACATCCTGCCCGGCCTGGGTGATGCCGGCGACCGGATATTTGGAACAAAATAAGCCTCCCGCCCAATAGCTTCGGGCGCAATCAGCTATCTTTTAAATAGCGAAAATTTCCATGCATCAGTCCACTCTCCCAGGCCGCTTCTGGCGTTTTTTCTTGGCCTGCGGGATGGCACTCTGCCTGGCCGCTTGCGCCAGCATGCCCGCCGGCCGGCTCGACAACACGCCGCGTATGGCCGTTTTGTCGGCTTTTGAGCCCGAGCTGGCCTTGCTGCTCGGCAAGCTGCAGGGGCCGGTACAACACCAGGTCAACGGCGTGCGTTTCACCACCGGCACCCTGGAAGGTCAGGCGGTGGTGTTGTTCCTGTCCGGCATCAGCATGACCAATGCCACCATGAACACGCAACTGGTGCTGGACCGGTTCAACATCCAAAGCATTGTTTTCAGCGGCATCGCCGGCGGCGTCAACCCCGGCCTGCACATTGGCGACGTGAGTGTGCCCGCGCAGTGGGGCCAGTACCTGGAAGTGGCGATGGCGCGCGAAACCTCGCCCGGCCAATTCAGCCTGCCGCCGCACCTGGAACGCCCGCTGTTCCCTGCCTTCGGCATGTTGCAGCCGCGCACGGTTGAAACCCGCACTGCGGCCAACCCGGCGCTGGTGCGCAAGTTCTGGTTTGAGGCCGACCCGAAAATGCTGGACGTCGCGCGGAATCTGCGCCAGGTTGAACTGATCCGCTGCAAGGCCAGTCAATGCCTCACGCGCCAGCCCGAGCTAGTGGTGGGCGGCAATGGCGTGTCCGGCCAGGCCTTTGTCGACAACGCCGCCTTCCGCGAATACGCCTTCAAGACCTTCCAGGCCAATGTGCTGGACATGGAAACCGCCGCCGTCGGCATGGTCGCCTACAGCAACGGTGTGCCTTACATCGCCTTTCGTTCGCTCAGCGACCTGGCGGGCGGCGGCGAAGGCCAGAACGAGATGCAGACTTTTTTCAGCATTGCCGCCGACAACTCGGCGCGGGTGTTGCTGGCGTTTCTGGCGGCCTGGAAACCCTGAGGCCAAAGGACTGTCATGCTCGACCTGCTGATCCGGAACGCCACCCTGCCAGACGGCCGCACCGGTATGTCCATCGCCGTGTTGAACGGCAAAATCATCGCCGTCGAGTCCGACCTGGATGCGCCCGCCCATGAAACGGTGAACGCAAGCGGCTATCTGCTGAGCCCGCCTTTTGTGGACCCGCATTTCCACATGGACGCCACGCTCAGCTATGGCCTGCCGCGTGTCAATGAAAGCGGCACCTTGCTGGAAGGCATCGCCATTTGGGGCGAGTTGAAACCCACGTTGAAGCTTGAGGCCATCATCGAACGCGCCCTCACCTACTGCGACTGGGCCGTGGCCAAGGGCCTGTTGGCGATCCGCAGCCACGTGGACACCAGCGACCCCAGCCTGCTGGCCGTGGACGCGTTGCTGGAGGTCAAAAAACAAGTCGCGCCCTACATAGCCCTGCAACTGGTGGCCTTCCCGCAAGACGGCGTGTTGCGTAGCCCGGGCGGTGTGGACAACCTCAAGCGTGCACTCGACAAAGGCGTAGACGTGGTCGGTGGCATCCCTCATTTCGAGCGCACCATGGCTGAAGGTGCCGCCAGCGTGAAGCTGCTCTGCGAAATCGCCGCCGAGCGTGGCCTGCTGGTGGACATGCATTGCGACGAGTCCGACGACCCGCTCTCGCGCCACATCGAAACCCTGGCCTTTGAAACCCAGCGCCTGGGCCTGCAGGGCCGTGTCAACGGCAGTCACTGCACCTCCATGCACAGCATGGACAACTACTACGTGAGCAAGCTGATTCCGCTGATCGCCGAGTCGCAGGTAAGCATCATCGCCAACCCGCTGATCAACATCACGCTGCAGGGCCGGCACGACAGCTACCCCAAACGCCGCGGCATGACCCGCGTGCCCGAACTGATGGCCGCCGGTATCAACGTCGCCTTCGGCCACGACTGCGTGATGGACCCCTGGTACGGCATGGGCAGCGGCGACATGCTGGAGGTGGCGCACATGGGCCTGCATGTGGCGCAAATGACCAGCCAGCAAGGCATTCGCCAATGTTTTGAGGCAGTGACGACCAACGCCGCCAAGGTGATGCACCTGAATGGTTACGGCATCGCGCCGGGCTGTGATGCAAGTTTTGTGCTGCTGCAGGCGCGAGACCCTGTAGAGGCGATCCGCTTGCGGGCAAACCGCTTGAAGGTGTGGAAAAAAGGCAAGCTGCTGGCAGAGACACCCGAAGTGGTGGCCTTGTTGAAAACGGCTAGCCGGCCAGAACGCGTCACGTTTCAGATCGGTGCGGCCGGCCCCTAGAGACCGCGATGACTGTCACCCGCACTCAGGCGTTGGTGGCAAAAACAGGAGACAGGCATGCTGAAGGTCGACGGCAGAAACATCGATTGTGTGGAGTCCGGCGAAGGTCCGGCGCTGCTGTTTTTGCCGGGTTCGTACAGCACAACAGCGGCCTGGCGCCAGGTGCAGCGCCACATGAACTCGGGTTGCCGCGTGGTGACCAGCAGCTTGTGCGGCTATGGCGGCACAACCGATACACGCACCAAACAGGACTTTGACATTCCGCATGAAGTGCAGTTGGTGCAGGCGCTGGCCCGCCACATCGACCAGCCGGTACATCTGGTCGGTCATTCCTTTGGCGCCACCGTGGCGCTGGCGGCCGCCCTTTCCCGCACGGTTGAGATTGCCAGCCTGACGCTGTTCGAAGCCAACCCGATGGCCCTCATCCAGGCACACGGCGACGGCTGGCTGTATGAGGAAACCTTGGGCATGAGCCGGGCCTTCGAGGCCGCGGTCCATGCCGGCGAGGTACGATGCCCCCGCCCACGTCATTGACTTTTGGAGCAGCCCCGGGGTTTTCGCCGGCATGCCTGATGCCGTCAAAACCTACTGCCGTGAGACCGCTGCGGTGAATGTGCTGGACTGGCGCACAGACTTCGCCTTCAAGGTCAGCGCGTCTGATTGTTCCCACTTGAACATCCCCGTGTTGCTGGTGCGCGGCGGCGAAGCGAACCCGGCCATGATTGCCATCACCGACACTTTGCAAGGCTGCCTGCCGAATGTGCGCTGCGTTGCGGTAGCGGGTGCTGGCCATTTCCTCATCACCAGCCATGCGGCCCGGTGTGCTGAACTACTTTCTTCTTTTTTGCTTGAAGTGGCCTAGGTCAACGCCGGCTTTTGGCCCGACTCCGTCAGCTCCGGACGCAGACGACGTGCGCCTGGATCTTTCCATCAACCGGGCCGGCGCCGAATCGCTCGGCGATGGCAGCGGCGCAGGCCGACGTCGCCTGCTCCAGATTGGCGCCAGAACGGGCCTCAATCTCATTGCGCAAAAGCGTTCCCTGGCAATAAGCCATGGCCGGCACGCGCGCCGACACCGCGCGACTGCGCGCTGCAATGGTCTCGATACGTGGCGCGGCGTCAAACCCCGCAGCTGCGAGGTCGCGTGAAATGATTTCCCGGTCGAAATAGCCATGTGGCGTGCGCGCCATGAACAACGGCGGATCCTCGGGGAACAGGCCAGCCAGCACCGTTGTCACGGTATGGGCAAACTCGTTTTCCTCAATGCGATCCCAGACGTTGAACAACAACACACCGCCGCGACGGAGCACGCGCCTTGCTTCGGCAAACGCGCGCGCCTTGTCCGGGAAGAACATTGCGCCAAATTGGCAAACGACGATGTCGAAACTCGCGTCCTCGAAGGGTAAACGGGCCGCGTCCGCCGCTTGCCACGTCACCGGCCTAGGCGTGCCAACGGCCATCGCACGATCAAGCATAGGCTGATTCAGATCGGTCGCCACCAGCTCGACATGGCCGGGCAAGGCCTGCACCATCGCGCGGGTGACAACACCCGTACCCGCAGCGGTCTCAAGCACATGGGAAGGGTCGAGAGCGGCCACACGCTGCGCCAGATCGGCGGCATAGGACTCAAAAATCAGTGGGACAAGATAACTGTCGTAGAGCTCGGGGATCGAGCCAGTGAAAAGCGCGTCAGATGCAGGCTTGTCCATGAGATGACTCCTTTCGGACTTGCTGCGATCTTAGGCGCGGTAGAGCAAATTGAATAGCGATCTTGCGAAGGATGTCCCCAATGACCGTTTTCGGGCCAGCACTGTCGACCGACCTTTCGGTGCAGCTTGGTGCCGCTTGCCGATCGGATTTTTTTTCGACCGTCAACAGAAGACTGCAAAAGGCCGTTTAGTCGACGAGTTGCCATCCGAAACGCCACGATCCAGGCGCTCGCGGCTCAGGATCGATCTGCGCGAAACGGTCGCTCAACTCAGCGCTGGGGCTTCATGGATCGCTGATGGTCTCGTGTTCAGCGGGAATGAGGATCTCGAGGAGCTCGCAGTCGTCCGACCAGCCGACGACCGTGTGGCGGATGCCGGGTGGCTGGACCCAGCACGACCCGGCGACCAGCCGCTGTGGTCCGATACCCTCGAAGTCTGTCTGGAACCAACCCTTCAGACAGTAGACCAGTTGAAACTGCACATTGTGGTGATGTCGCAGGCTGAGTTCGGTGCGGAACGGCGCGATCATGCGGATCACATGCGCTTTAGCCAACCCATTGGTTGCCGCCGAGACGCCCAGATCGCGGTAAGCCGAATAGTCCCGCAGGCCACCGGTTTTGAAGTCGGTCTCGTTGTGGTGGCTGATGACAAAGCGCTGCGGCGCCTCGCGAAAAGGACGTTCCATCTGATTCTCCGAAAAGATCGTCAGACCGCAATTTAACCTCCGAATCCAGAGCGAAGCAAGCGCACGGTGGCGCCGGCGTCGTCAGGCCGTGAGCCAACATTGCTACCGAGGCTAACGGCAGCAAAGATTCAAGGTGGTAGCCCTTCGACGAGCGGCGCAACCATCTCGCGATCATGCGCTACTGGTCGTGAAGCAACGGGCTCGAGGCACGATCAATCGGTCTCTGCGCTGCATTGATCACCCGGCGTAGTCAGTCTGCGGACACTGGCTGCAGGCGCTCAAGCAGGGCCTTCTGACAGACTGATCCGAGTCCCAACCGGACCTCATGACGTAACTGACGTCGGGTTCGCCCCGAATGTATTGCTACAAGTCCCTGTTTGGGATCAGCGGGTACATTGCTACAAACCACTCTCTGACATCTTATGGACACCACCCATCTGCACCAAATCGCCGTCGAAGCCATGCGCTCCCGAGGCCTGCTGCCCGACTTTGCGCCGCAGGCCTTGCAAGAGGCCGAAGCCGCACGGCAGTCTGCGCCTGAACGCAATGACAGCATCCACGACCTGCGCCACCTGACCTGGTTTTCCATCGACAACGACGACACGCGCGACCTGGACCAGTTGAGTGTGGCCGAGCCCCTGGCCGATGGCACCTCGCGCCTGCTGGTGGCCGTGGCCGATGTGGATGCGAAGGTGGCGCCCGGCGGTGCGGTGGATGGCCATGCGGCCGTCAACACCACCTCGGTGTACACGGCGGCGGGCGTGTTCCCGATGTTGCCGGAGGTCCTGTCCACCGACCTCACCTCGCTGCACGAAGGCCAGGAGCGCCTGGCGGTGGTGGTCGATATGCAGGTTGCCACCGACGGCACGGTGTCTGAATCCACCATCTACCGGGCGACGGTGTTCAACCGCGCCAAGCTCACTTACGACGCGGTCTCGGCCTGGCTGGACGGCGTGGGGCCGCCACCGCCTCAGATAGCCAGCGTGCCGGGGCTGGAAGACCAGTTGCGTTGGCACGACACCCTGGCCGGCCAACTGCGGCAATGGCGCCAGACGCGCGGCGCGCTGAACCTCAACACGGCGTCCGCCCGCCCGGTGTTTGAAAACGGGCATCTGGTGGACCTGCGCCCCGACGAAAAAAACCGCGCCAAGGACCTGATCGCCGACCTCATGATCGCGGCCAATGGCGCAACGGCCCGCTTTCTGGTCGCCAAGGGTTTCCCCTCGCTGCGCCGCATGCTGCAGGCGCCGCGCCGTTGGGACCGCCTCGTTGCGCTGGCCGCTGGCCACGGCGTGCAACTGCCTGAGACACCCGATGCGCCGGCGCTGGACCGCTTTCTGAATACGCGTCGCCTGGCCGACCCGGCCGGTTTTGCCGATCTGTCGCTGGCCGTGGTGAAGATGTTGGGCGCGGGTGAATACGCGGCCGCACCGGCCACCACGACCGGCGCGACGGGATCGGGACACTTCGGGCTGGCGGTGAACGACTACGCGCATTCCACGGCGCCCAACCGGCGTTTTCCCGACCTGGTGACACAGCGCCTCCTGAAGGCATCCCTCGCGGGCGAGGCATCACCCTACTCCGCCGAACAACTGGCCGAGATTGCCAGTCACTGCACGCTGCAGGAAAACAATGCCAACAAGGTCGAGCGCCAGGTGCTGAAGGCCGCAGGGGCCTGGCTGCTGCAGGGGCGCCTGGGCGAGGTCTTTGACGCCATCGTCACCGGCGCTGCAGCCAAGGGCACCTTTGTGCGTATCTGCAGCCCCTTACTGGAAGGCCGGGTCGTGCGCGGTTTTGAAGGGCTGGACGTGGGCGACGCCGTGCGCGTCAGGCTGGTGGCGGTGGATGCAGAAAAAGCTTTATCGACTTTGAACAGGTTTGAGCGCCACGCACAGTTTGTGGATGAAATGTAAGGCCCGGTGAACAAGCCCTTGCAGCAGGCGCGGCCGCTACCATGTGGGCTGAATGCGGCCCGTTGGGGCCAGTCACCAAGGAGTTGCCATGTTGAAACGCCTGACCCTGCTGTGGGCCGTGTTGCGCGGCGACGCGCGGCAGTTGTGGTTTGCGCTACGCCACCCCAAGGCACCGGCTTGGCTGAAGCTTGGCACCGCGCTGATCGCACTCTACCTCTTCTCGCCGATTGATCTCATCCCGGATGTGCTGCCCGTGATTGGCGTGGTGGATGACCTGGTGCTGGTGCCGCTGGCGATTCGCTGGCTGCTCAAGCGCCTGCCGCCGGATATTGCCGAGGCAGCGGCAAATCGCCGTAGCGGTTGAGGTTGAGCGGCCCCCCGCTGCTTGCGCCAAGGTGGCGTACTGTCTGCGCCGAGCGCTGATGCCTACGGGTGTCGCCCTAATTCGTACAGACCGTGAAGCATTGAGACACCATCAAACCAGGCACTCAACGGGGCTGTCCATCAGCGTCTGCAGCAAAACGGCGCAATCTCGCAAAGCGATACATTGAGATGTCATGGCCAGCTGTAAGAAGCGGATGGCATACGGTGGATCTCTATGCATGCGGGTCGAGTCAATCCACCAGCCCTGTCCAGCCATGAGCCATTTGAAGTCGACCTCTGCCAGCAACGACATACGTTCATCGGCGCAGGGTGGCGCTTCCTGGGCTTTTGTCACTCGGTTTTTTTGAGCTTGCATGGTGATGGCTTCCTCATAGTTGGTCGGCATAGCCCTATAACGGCCGAGTCCCCATATGCGCAGACAACAGCAAGCGCAACAACTGTGAAATTAAGGTAAACATGAGGTCTTCCCGGATGAGGGGAAGGCACTGGGCCGGTTAAAAACCACCCACGGTAAACGCGGCCAAACGCTACACGTATGGGGGTAGCGGACTTCCGCAGTCACCCTAAGCCCGCTTCTCTTCCAGCAACTTCACCAGCGCCCACAAGACCCGGTTCGCAGGCGTCGCAATCCCCAGTACCTCGCCGCGTTTCACGATCAGGCCATTGAGGTAGTCGATCTCGCTGCGTTTGCCGCGCGCCAGGTCTTGCGCGGTGGATGAAAACTGGCTGGGCATGCTGCCGGCGAGTTTGTCCACGGCGGCATGGGCATCACCCACCACCTGTACACCTTCGGCCTGGGCCACGGCCAGGCACTCGTTGACGACGTCGCGCATCAGGTCTGTCACGCCCTCACCCTGCACGGTCTTGCCATAAGGCAGCTGGGCGATGGCCGAGACCGCGTTGTAGGCGCAGTTGAGAATCAGCTTGGCCCACAACGCGCCGCGCACGTTGCTGGAGACCTCGGTCGGCACACCGGCGGCGATCAAGGCCTGCGCGACGGCGTCGCTGGTGCTGGCAGGCTCGATCACCAGCTCACCCCGGCCGTGGTGTTTGACGTGGCCCGGACCGGCCATTTCGGTGGCGACGTAGACCACGGCAGCGGCCACCGCATGTTGCGGCAACACACTGCGCAGGCGGTCGGCGTTGTCCACGCCGTTTTGCAGGCACAACACCAGCGCGTTGCTTGCCAAATGCGGCCGAATCAGGGCGCCAGCCGCTTCGGTATCTGTGGATTTGACACAGAACAAGACCAACTGCGCACCCTGCACGGCGCCGGGCTCGCTGCTGGCGGCCAGGCGCACCTGTTCGTCAAAGGACGTGGTTTCCATGCGCAGGCCGTCTCGGGTGATTGCCTCGACATGCTGCGGCCTGGCGATCAGAACCACCTCATGCCCGGCGCGGGCCAGCATGCCGCCGTAATAGCAGCCGACGGCACCTGCGCCCATCACGGCGACTTTGATGGACTTGGAGTGAGGGTTGGAGCTTGTCATGGATCAACGTCAAAAGTGGCGCCTTTGGAGAAGCGAAGGGCGAACGCTAAGGTCATTCTAAGAAGGCTTCTGCAGATGCGCAGCCGATGCCAGCCTAGTCCGTCTGGCACCAGCGACCCGACGCCGGGCACACACGGGCCGGAGCGCCCTTGAGCCAGACCTGCTCATCATCCAGTTGCGAGGCGGTAGCGGGGTCGATGTCGAAGGCGATCCCAAGTGCGTGCGCCACATGGGCATCTTCGATGGGAAGCTCCCAGGTCAGGAAGACCTGGGAGCAATCCTGCTCGGGCGCGAAATCGGCCGCGTCAAAGCCGCTGCTGGTTCGTTGAATGAGCGCATGAGGCTGGCCCGTGTCGAAGATCAGCGCCGTCCCCCGAACCAGGGGGATGCGCTGGCCGGTAGACGGAAAATGCACGTCCAGGCCCTTGTCCTCGCTCAGGAACAGATTGCAAAATGCCGCGCTGCCATACTGCGCCCCGTCATGGTGGTAACGCGCGCCGCGGCAGGCCATGAGCGCGACGTCGCTGGCGGCAAGCACTTCGGACAAGCCCAGCCTGCGTGTCCAATCGGACACCGCTTGCACACAGCGTTTGTAGTCGGGCCAGCGTACACGCGCACGCGCCAAAGGCAAGGCCTCGACATCGCCGGGCTCCAGGCCCAGGCGCAAGGCGATCTCCCTGTCCCAATCGGCGGTCAGCCTTGCGGGCGGCGCAGGTATGTCGACGACGCCAGACAGCACCACATCACTCACGCTTCGACTGCGGATGGCATCGCCACGCCAGAAATAGGAGGTCAGGCCGCTTTGCACATGAAACGCGTCCATATAGAAGGCTTAGGCCTGGTCGCGTTTGGGACGAAAGATGGCATAGTTTCCGTTCGCCTGTGCCACCAGGACTTGCGTCACGTAGAGCCGTGACTCCAGATTTGCAACGGTCTTGCCACGGTTGACGAGTTCGGTTTTGCAGACAACCTGGCCTTGAAACACAGGTTTGAAGTAGTTGATCTTGATTTCTATCGTGGCGCAAATCTCGCCCGCATCGAGCGTTGGATAAAGCGCCGCGCCCATCCCCGTGTCGGCCATGGCGTACAAGACGGCACCGTGCACTACTTCATGTGGATTCAAGTGTTGAGGCGCCACCATCAAGGTCAGCGTGCTTGCGCCGGCCTTGGTTTCAGCGGCCTGCAAATCGATCAATTCGGCGAAAGGATGTTTCATGGTGTCTGTTCGATGTCCTGGTCAGACTATGCAATGGCCCGCGTTTGCCCTTGCCAGTAGGGCTCGCGCAAGATGCGCTTGAGTATCTTGCCACTCGGGTTGCGTGGCAACGCTTCGAGAAAGTCCACACTCTTCGGGCATTTGTAATGCGCCAGGTTCGCTCGCATGAAGTCGATGATCTCGCGCTCGCTGCTTTGCGCACCCGCGCGCAGAACGACACAGGCTTTCACGGCTTCGCCCCAGCTTGTGTCCGGCACACCAATCACGGCGCCGTCCGCGATGTCCGGGTGGCGCATCAGCACGTTTTCCACTTCGGCTGGATAGATGTTTTCGCCCCCGGACAGAACCATGTCCTTGATACGGTCGGTGATGTAGAGATAGCCGTTTTTCAAATAACCACCGTCGCCAGAACGGAACCAGCCGCCATTGGCATTGCGGCCTTCGGGAAAAGCATTCGCCGTGGCCTCGGGATTGCGCCAGTACTCTTTCAGGTTGCGTATGGTCTCTATCCAGATCTCACCCACCTCGCCTTCGGGCAGATCCTTCAAGCTCGTCGGATCGACGATACGCAGACAGGCGCCGCCAACAGGACGTCCGGCCGAACGCAACAAACCGGGCTCCCCGGCTTCATGGTCAGCTGGCGACAGAAAAGTCGCCACGCCTGACACTTCGGTCAGCCCATAGGCCTGAACGAGCTTGCATTTGAAAACTTTTGCCGCTTCCTTCAACACAACCTCGCTGATGGGCGAGCCGGCATACGCCATCAAGCGGAGGTTTTGGTAGTCGGCAACCTGCGCGCCGGGATTTTGCAGCATGAATTGAATCATGGCGGGCACCAGCAAGGTGTGGGTAATACCTTGAGACGCGAAGCTTTGCAGATAGGCGGCCGGATCGAATTCCGAGTACGCCTCGGTTCGCGCACCCGTATAAAGGGTCGCTACCAGCACGCAAATGCCGGCCACATGAAACACCGGCAAGGGATTCCCCATCACGTGATGAGGCTCGAACGCCCAGTCTTCTTCGATGGCCTTCGCCACAGACAACAGGCCTTCATGCGACAGGACCACGCCTTTGGGCAATCCCGTGGTGCCCGAAGAATAGAGCTGCAGCGCCGCATCACTTGTTTCGGCCTTCACGGGCGTGAAGTCGGTGCTGAAGCCGCTGCACCACGCCTCGAAGCTGGGCAGGCCTTCGAACGCTTGTTCGGTGCAAACCAGGGTCTTGATCCTGGGCAGGCGGGCCTTCAGCGCGTTCGGAGCGAGCGCGGCATCGACCAGCAGGAAAGACGCTTCCCCGTTGTCCACGATGTATTCGAGTTCGGGAACCGTCAGCCGCCAATTCACGGGCATGCAGACTGCCCCTAGCTTGCAGGCCGCCAGCAGCAGCAACATGCAATCCAGGTGATGCTTGGTCAGCGCCGCCACCCGGCTTCCCTGTCCGACGCCCATGGCAGCCAGCGCATTGGCAATCTGGTTGCTCGCGCGCTCGACATCCTTGTACGTCAGGCGTCTATCGCCTTCTGCGTAGGCAAGGGCATCGGGGCGGACGTCAAGCTGCCGTCTCAGGGTAGCTATCAGGGTTTGATCTTGCACAGCTGTCTCCTTTTGTTTTATGGGCGAATGCGCGAACGCCAGGCTCGCTCAGCCATTGACGTCCATCACGGCTGGGATGGCGGTGACTTGCTCGTTCAGTTGTTCATGAAAGCGTGGCGCGCTGAACTCAAAGGTGCCAAAGGTCAAGGCCGCATTGGCGCCGGAGGACAAGCCCGCCTGGATGGACTCGGACAGCTCGTAGTCCTCTGCCAGGGCGCGGCGATAAAGATCGACGTTGGCGTTCCAGTAACCTTGCGCCTTGGGCCCGTCCGGCGCGACGGGCAACAAGGTGATCTCATGAACTTTCGTGACGCCCGGCGCAACCAGTTCCAGCGTGCTGAGCTGGGCATGATCGGGCTGCACCAGAATCATGGTGCTTGGGAAAAAGAAATAGATCAGGTTTCCGTGCTGACGTGGCTGGAAGTCTTCAACATGTGGAGGACTGTTGCCGTCGAAACTCGACTTGACGAGATACAGGCGCCGATTGAGACCCAATTCGTCGACGATCTGCACATTTTCGGCAAACATGTGGGCGATCGTTTTTCGATGCGCCACCTTGAAGTGGTAGGCCTCAAAAGAGCCATCCACAAGCAACTTCCAGTTGGCCGCCACCTCGTAGGACCTGGGCGCGAAGGCCACCGGTGTACGCAAATCCAGCGTTTCCAGCTCGTCCATGAGCGGCCCCAGACAGGCATCCACGTCGGTGTCAACCAGCTCGGGATCAGCGATGACCCAGATCAGGCCCGCGCGTTCGCTCGCGGCCAGCCGACGCAAGCCGGAAGAGGCATGGTCGAGGCAGGGAAAACCAAAGGCCTGGGGCAAACCGCGCAATGCGCCGTCAGGCTTGTAGGTCCAGGCGTGATACGGGCAAACAAAGGCCCTGGCCTGTTCGCCACCGCCCAGGGGCGCAACACGCGCGCCCCGATGACGGCAGACGTTGAGGAACGCATGGACCTCGCCATTTTCTTGTCGTACGAGCAAGAATGGGGTGCCGGCGCGGTCACGTGCGAGCCAGGAGCCAGGAGCGGACAGCTCGGAACTGGCGGCGACAGGTTGCGGGAAACGTTTGAAAAGCTGCGCTTCCTGCGCGAAATGGCCAGGGTTCAGGTAGCGATCAACCGCCACCTCGCCAACGCTCGTCCCAGGCTCCGGCCTTTCCCCGCGCACCGCGGTCAGTGTGCGCTGGTACAAATCGCGAATAACGTCCTGCTTCATAAATCGTCTCGTATCAAAGTCTGAAAAAGTGTTTCTGTAATCTTCTGAATCCAGGATTCGTCCTCTGATAACAAGGGCTCATCCAGCTGCATTCGGTGGAAGGTCGGCCTGACAACCAATGCATAGGCCAGGGTGCCCAGCACCTGCGTCAAAAATGCCAGGGGAGGACCGACCGGCAACAACCCCTTGTTTTGGGCCGCCGAGAATTCCCGCGTCAAAATCGTCACAAGATGGGTCAGTGGCAGCGTTTCTGCAGCGTCGACCCGTTCAACGTTGTCGATCAGCTCTCTCAGGATCAACCTGACGGCTGGGGAGCGTTGAATGGTCCATGTCGCCAGTGCCGCCATCAAGGCCCGTAAGCGTTCCTTGGGGCCGGCCACATCAACCAAGGCGGTCGTCACGCGTTCGACGAGTTCGCCGCCCACCCGATCGAGCAATGCAAGATACAAAGCCGCTTTTGTCGGGTAGTGGTGAATCAAGCCTGGATTGCTTAAACCCGCAAACCGGGCAATGGCGCTCAAGGACGCACCATGAAAACCCTGGGCCGCAAACGCATCTTCGGCAGCGGCCAATGCGCGCCGTCGCGACTCGGCAGAAAGGTCGTGTTTTTTAACTGATGAGGTTGTAGCGGCCATTCGGCAAATAATACAGACCGATCAGTCGGTCTGTCAATATGGGATCTACGAATGGAAAAAATTGCGCAGAAACCTGGTTCGCGCGTGACCGCCTCCGCCCTGCTTTGCGGCCATTCAAAACAGACGCACGGCGGGCCGGTTTGACTCTGAGTAGAAGTTCGCTCTTCGCCATCACCGACACCCGATGCGCAAGACCACCTAAGTGCTCGGTTTTTACAGGCGTGGTGGTCCAAGATGGCCCCTATACGCAGTTATCCTTGCGGCATGATTTTTGAATGTCCAAGCGGGTCCAGGAACACCGCAAATTCCACCCTTCGCACGCCCATCCACCCAACAAACTTCAGCGATAAAACCAAGTCCTCGCAGCCAGGTGCCGCTGCATGACGATTTGGCAAATAGCGCTTTTTTTAGTCTGTGTGGCCCTGGCTTCCTGCGCCCAGAGCCTGAGTGGTTTCGCTTTTTCACTGATCCTGCTGGGCCTGGCCGGCCTGTTTGAACTGGCGCCGTTGGCGGACCTGGCCAATGTGGCCACCGTGCTGGCCCTGGCCAATGCCCTGGTCGCCTTGCGCCGAACGGGCAAAACCCTGGACGTGCCGGCCTTTCGCGATATTTCCATGGGCAGCCTGGCCGGCATTTTGGCCGGCCTCTTGCTGCTGGGCTGGCTCAGCAGCAATGTGATCCTGGGCTTGCGCCTGATGCTGGGTTTGACCGTGGTCGCCTGTGCCATCGTGGTGCTGCTTGATACGGCGGCCTTGCGCCAGCGTTCGTCGGTCACCTCGTTTCGCCTTTTTGGGGCCTTGTCGGGCCTGCTGACCGGCCTGTTTTCAACCGGCGGGCCGCCGCTGGTCTACCAGCTCTACCGCCAGCCCATGGCGCAGAAAACCGTGCGCGACACCTTGGTGGCCACGCTGGCGGCCGGCTCCCTGCTGCGGCTGGCCATTGTGTTGCTCAGCGGTCAGTTCAGCCTCAACGCGCTGAAGTTATGTCTGCTGGCCTTGCCACTGGTGTTTGCGCTAAGCTGGTGGCTGGAGCGGCACCCGCCAAGCTGGTCGCGGCAGGCCATGCGCAAACTGATCAGCTTTTTGCTGCTGCTGACGGGCCTGGGGCTGATTCTTCCCGCGCTGTTGCAGATCGCCACCTCCGCACGCTAAGGACCCACCACCATGAACTACTGGCTGATGAAATCCGAGCCCGAAGAATGCTCGGTCGACGACGCGCTGGCCGCACCAAATGCGACCGTGCCCTGGACCGGCGTGCGCAACTACCAGGCGCGCAACTTCATGCGTGATGCCATGCGTGTGGGCGACGGCGTGTTGTTCTACCACTCCAGTTGCGCGGAGCCCGGCATTGTCGGCATCGCCCGCGTGGCCTCGACCAGCCGGGTTGACCCGACACAGTTCGACCCCAAGTCGCCCTACTTCGATCCGGCCTCCAAACCCGAGGCGCCGCGCTGGCTGCTGGTGGACGTGCAAGTGTTACGCAAAATCCCCAACCTGACCCTGCCCGCTTTGCGCGCCCGGCCGGAGTTGGCCGATCTGCTGATGCTGAAAAAAGGCAATCGCTTGTCGATCACACCGGTAGAGCCCGCGCATTGGCAGGCTATTCTGGATAGTTGCCCCGAGGCGTAGTCGCTACACAATTCATAGCTACCTGCGCCCGCTCCACCTGGGCTAGAGCCTCATTTTATTAAAAATCCGGCTTGGCGGGTGTTGAAGCCATCAGTTTCAGACCCGGCGGCAAGGCTTCGCCGAACACACGGCGCTCGGTCGCTTCGTCCAGTTCCACACGTTCGCGCACCAGGGTCTGCCAGGCGGGCGGCGCATGTACAGCCGCGAGTTTGGCCATGATTTTTTCGCGCAGCGGCAGCGGCAAGTCACGCACCCGGTCGTCGGTCACGCGCGCCAGCTGCACAGCGGCAAACGCGGCGGCCTCCAGGCGTTTCCAGTCCAGCGTGAGCAAGGCCTCCACCCACGACGCAGCGACTTCGGCCGGCACCACGTCGTGGGTGCTGCCGTGAACCGGCTGGCGCGCACCTATGCGGCCCAGCGCCCACAAGGTCAGACTGTCGTTGGCCAGCTCGGATTCGCTGCGGGCTTTTTTGGAGGCCACGGCCTTGGACACACGGCCCAGCAGCCAGGTGCCGATTTCGGTTTTGTAGGCCTGCGGAATCCGCTCCAGCGCGGCGCCCAGGCGCAACATGTCGGCGCTGCTGCCGGCAACGGGTTTGGCGGCCAGCGGCTCGTCATCACCCTCTTCGTTGATCTGCAGGTTGAAGGCAAAATCATCGAGCAGACGCAACTGCTCGGGCGCGGCCAGGCCGCCGGCCACACGCCGCCACAAGGTCCACCATTCGGCGCCCACCTGTTTGTCGTTCGTGTGCTGAACGCCCAGTGCATGCTGCGGCCAGAGCTGCTGCACACGCCACTCGTCCAGCACATCGCCAAAACCCGGGCGCAGGCAAAAACCCGCGAGGTTGAGCCAGGCGCGTTCATGCGCGGCGCTGCGGCGGCGCCCGCGCGCGCGTTGCCACAAGGCGTCGTACAACTGGCGCAACACCGGCGTGGTCCAGCCCGCGCGATCGCCGAGCAGGCGTTCCAGCTGTACGCGCAGTTGCGTCACGTCCTTGGGGCTGACGGCCTGTTTGTTGGTGCCGAAGATGCGGTCGATCTGGGTTATGGCTTCGGCCATGCGGGCGGCGGCGCGGCGGTCTTCGGGTGATGCGGTTTCGTCGGCAACGGTCTTGCCGTGCCGCAAGTCAAATTCGAGCCGCCAGCGCTGGGTCGGGTCGGCCAGGCTGACGCAATGCATCTCCAGCGTGCCCACTTCAGTCAGCGAGGTCGCCAGTTGCACCGCGATGTCCTGCCGGCCGCTGTGGGCTGGATTAGCGCTTGCCCTGTTGGGGGGCGCTGGCAGCACCATCACGATGGGCGGCAGACGCACAAACTGATCGTCGTTTAAAGCCACCAACTCACCGGCTTGCGCCGGGGCTTGGTGGGCGTTGCTGATCGCGCTGAACAACTGAAAACGCACCGGCTGGCCGACACGCAACGCAAAACTGCGGCCACTGAGCAAGACTTCCCGCCCGGGCTCGCTGCCACGCGGCAGCAGGCAAATGCCTTGGCTTGTCGCTTTTGCATCCTTGCTGTCATCGAGCTGCAGAAAATAACTGCGCGCCGAACCGCCACCAATTTTGGGCGCCAGCCCTTGCTGCGCCAACGCATAAGCCACGGCGCCACGCGCCACGGCCAAGTCGGGATTGGCGTTGTGTAACAGGCGCAGCGGCGCGCCGCGCCAGGCGCCCAGGGTGTCGGCCAGGCGCTGCACCAGCGCGCCGGCGCGGAACACACCGCCGTTGAGCAGCAGCGCATCGGGCATGGCCGCGTCGTGCTGGCGCAAAAAATCGGCCAGGTGGCGCGTGATGGCGGCGTCGCGCGCATACGGCAGGCCAAAGGCCACCAGGCCGCTACGCGCCTGCCGGACTTGCGCCTCGGCGCCCACCTGCGGGAAAAAACCATCGACGATGAGATATTCCACCTCCTCGCGCGTCAAGCTCACGGAGCGGCTGCCGCCCACCAGTTTCGAGCCGCCGCCCAACAAGGTGACCGTGGTTTGCGCGGGCGCGTCGTCGGCCAGCAGCAACTCCTTGGCGACGCGGCAACGGTCCATCAGTTGTGCCAGGCGGCTGGCGGACAGCGGTTGCGGCGGCGTATCACCCGTAGCGCCAGTCATGCGCGCTTCGGCGGCGTGGGCCAGCGCCAGGTCCATGTTGTCGCCGCCTAACATCAGGTGATTGCCGACGCCGATACGGGTCAGTTGCGGCTGGCCGTTCACCAGCGCGACCTCAATCAGGCTCAGGTCGGTGGTGCCGCCGCCCACGTCGCAAACCAGCACCAGCCGGGTGCCGGCCAGTTCTTCGGCCAGTCGCTCGCGGTGGCGCAGCAGCCAGTCGTAAAACACCGCTTGCGGTTCTTCGAGCAGCCGCACTTTCGGCAAGCCTGCCTGTTGCGCAGCCGCCAGGGTCAAGGCACGCGCGCCTTCGTCAAACGACGCGGGCACGGTGAGCACAATGTCCTGCTGCTCCAGCGGATTTTTCGGAAAACACGTGTTCCAGGCGGCGCGCACATGGCGCAAATAACTCGCGCTGGCCTCCACCGGCGAAACCTTGGCCACCTCCTCGGGTGCGCCCCAGGGCAGGATGGGCGCTTGCCGGTCCACCGCCGCATGCGAGAGCCAGCTTTTGGCGCTGGCCACCAGCCGCCCCGGCACTTGCGCGCCCAACTGGCGCGCCCATTGGCCCATCACCACAGGCGGCTGGCCGGCTTCAAGCTCTGCCGGCCAGGGCAGTTGCAAGCTACTCTCGGCCAGTTCGCCAGGCCCAGCGTGGTAACGCAGCGAAGGCAGCAGCGGCAAGGCGGCGACTTCCCCGGGCGCGACCAACTGGTCGATGTGAAAAAGTTGCACCGCCTCCGGCTGGCCTTTGGCGGCAAGTTTGGCGTAGGCCACCACCGTGTGGGTGGTGCCCAGGTCTATGCCGACGATGTACTGGCGCATCAAGGCTGTGTGTCAGAGCCGCACGTCAGGCATGGCCGCGCACGTCGAACTCGACCTTCCAGCGTTCGCCGCCCTGGCTGGCCACGGCGATCAGTTCCAGCGTGCCGGTTTCGGTGGCGACGGCGCGCAGGCGGACCTGCACGACTTCGCCGTTTTGCCGGCCTTCGGCGGGCAAGGTCGCCTGGATGTCGCCCAGCTCCTGCAACTCATCGGGTTGCCAGGCTTCGAGCAAGGTGCCGGGCTGGTCTTGCCGGCGCACCGACGAACCCATCAGGCGCAAATGCACCGGCTCGCCAACCACCAGGCCAAACTCCTGCGTCTGCAACTCGGCTTCCGTACCTTCTTCCATGCCGAAGGGCGCGATGCACAGCGCTTGCAGCGGCGGCTCAAAACCGGGGATGGCCGGCATGGCCGACTCGATACCCACGTAATAGGCGCGAGCCGTGCCGCCGCGAATCCGCACACCCTCGCCGCGCCGCACATAACCGTAATAGGCCGCGCCACGCGCCACGGCCAGGTCCATGTCGGCGCCCGTCAAGGCGCGCGCTGGCGCACCCTGCTCCGCCGCCAGCCAGCTGTTGAGCGTAGCCAAGGTGCGTTCGGTCAGCACGTCCGACTTGAACACGCCGCCGTTGAACAACACCGCCGTCGGGTGCAAAAAGCTGGCCGAGGCATCCACCCGGCCGGCAAAACCTGCCAGTTCGGCTGTGGCACCGGCCTGGCGGCCCAGCAGCGCGGCCAGATGCCGCGTCACACCGGCGTCCTGCGCATAGGGCAGACCTAATTGCGTCAGGCCGCTGCGGGTGCGTATGACGGGGCGGGCGGAGGCATCGACTTGCGGGAAGAAACCTTCGAGGATGGTGGTACGCACCTCGTCCTGCGTGAGTTCGGTGCGGATGGAGCCGCCAATCAGTTTGGAGCCGCGGCTGGGCACCACCAGCGGCTGTGTCGCCAGGCTGGCATCGCTGAGCAGGTTTTCCTTGGCGCTGCGGCAGGCATAGGTCAAGGCGCGCATCTGCCACGCGTCGAGCGGTTTGCCTTCGGCCGCCAGCTTGCGCGCCACCACGTGCGCCAGGGTCAGGTCCATGTTGTCGCCACCCAGCAAAATGTGCTCTCCCACGGCCACGCGGTGCAACTCCAGCTGGCCGTCTTTTTCAAGCACGGCGATCAGCGAAAAGTCACTGGTGCCGCCACCCAGATCGATCACCAGGATGATGTCGCCAGGTTTGACGTCCTTGCGCCACTGGCCGCCGCTGTTCTGGATCCAGTTGTAAAGCGCGGCCTGCGGTTCTTCGAGCAAGCTCAACGAGCTGTAGCCGGCGGCGCGTGCGGCCTCGGCCGTCAACTCGCGGGCAGCCGGGTCAAAGGATGCAGGAATCGTGACGGTCACGTCCTGCTGCTCAAACGGCGCCTCGGGGTGGGCGTGGTCCCAGGCCTGGCGTACATGGCGCAGGTAACGCGTGGAGGCTTCCAGCGGCGAGATACGCGCCACTTCCGGCGGCGCATCGGCCGGCAGAATGGCGGCGCGCCTGTCCACGCCGGGGTGGCACAGCCAGCTCTTGGCGCTGGACACCAGACGTATCGGCGTCAAGGCGCCGCGCGCACGGGCCAGCTCACCAACGGCAAAGTCCTGGCCGCTGGCCCAGGGCAAGCTCAGGTCACCCTCGGCCAGTTCGCTGGCATGCGGCAGGTACAAAAACGAGGGCAGCAGCGGCAGGTTTTCCACGCTGCCGGGCGCCGTGAGCTGGGGAATGGCCAGCACGCCGTGCCGGGTCTTCTCGCCCTCGCTGGCGCTCAGGTCCACATAGGCCAGCGCGCAATGCGTGGTGCCCAGGTCTATGCCGATGGAAAAACGCGCGTCGGGCCGCAGGCTGGCTTCGCTCACAGCTCGACCTCGGCTTGCGCCAGCACGGTGGCGTCGTGGCCTTCGGCCAGTTTGGGCAGACGGGTCTCGGTGGCGCGCCAGCCGCGGTGGCTCAACGTGCCCTGGAACGGCGCCTGGCCAAGCACATTGCCGGTCAGGCGAATCGCGCGGGCGTCAAAACCTGCTGCCAAGGTGATGCGGCTGCCTTCTTCTTCAGCACGCACAGGCGCCAGGGTGAAATGCTCACGCAAGACCTTGGCGCAGCCCTCATGCACCACACGTGCGGCGCCGCCAATCTCGGCGTCTGAATAGCTGCTCAGGTTTTCCTGCGTGAAGTCGATCAGGCGGGCGTCGCGTTGCAGCAGGGCCAGCAGTTGCAGGGCCGCGTCGGGCGTGGCTTCTTTCAAGGGCGTAGGTGTTGGCGCAGGCGTCGGCGCAGGAGGAACGGGCGCCTCGGGCTGGCTCAGCGCCATCACACGGCTGGCAAACACCGGGTTGCCGAGAATGCTGAAAAAAGCGCCGAAAGCAAGCGGCAGGCGTTTGAAAAACGAAGGGGGCGTGGATGATGGCATCAAGGGCTCCTGAATGCGCCGGCCTGCAAACAGCCGGGCAAAACAAATAAGGGGGGCGTGGTTTTAAAAAAAACCGGCCAGGGGACGGGTCGCGCGACGGGCGCTGCGGCCTCTCCGCGGCTAAAACCTGCGGCAAAGCGCTATTGTCCATAGAAAAATATGCCCCAAACCGGCCTGGGGGCAATTCTTCAAGCCAAAAAGGCCTCCAGCCCAGATCCATCAAGCGCAAGCAGCTATTTAATTCATAGCGAAATGGGCACTGACACGACCGCTTCGTAAAACGGCAGGCGGGATAATCCTCCGCAGCCCACGAAAGACCCGCATGACCGAACCGACCATCACCTGCCCGAGCTGCAGGACAGAAATCAAACTCACCGAATCGCTGGCCGCGCCCCTGCTGGCCTCGACCCGCCAGCAGTTCGAGGCGCAGCTTGCGCGCAAGGACAGCGACATCGCCCAGCGCGAAGCCGCGATGCGCGACAAGGAAAAACTGCTGAGCGAGGCCAAACGCGAGCTGGAGACGCAAGTGGCCGACCAGGTCGCCAGCCAGTTAAAAACCGAACGTACCCGTGTGGCGGCGGAAGAAGCCAAAAAAGCCAAGGCGGCGTCTGCCGACGAGCTGGACGCGAAGGCGCGCGAGCTGGCCGAGTTGCAGGACGTGCTCAAGGTGCGCGACGCCAAGCTGCTGGAGGCGCAAAAAGCCCAGGCCGAGCTGATCAAGAAGCAGCGTGAACTCGACGACGAAAAACGCGAGCTGGACCTGACGATTGAAAAACGTGTGCAGACCGGCCTGAATGAGGTGCGCACCTTGGCCAGGCGCGAAGCCGAAGACGGCATGAAATTACGCGTGGCCGAAAAAGACCAGACCATCGCCTCGATGCAGCAAAAGATCGAAGAGCTCAAACAGAAAGCCGAACAGGGCTCGCAGCAACTGCAGGGCGAAGTGCAGGAAATGGAGCTGGAAAACCTGCTGCGTGGCAAGTTTCCGTTTGACCTGATCGAACCCGTGCCCAAGGGCGAGTTCGGCGGCGATGCGCTGCAGCGCGTCAACAGCCAAAACGGCATACCTTGCGGCACCATTCTGTGGGAGTCCAAACGCACGCGCAACTGGAGCGACGGCTGGCTGCCCAAGCTGCGCGACGACCAGCGCACGGCCAAGGCCGAGGTCTGCGTGCTGGTCAGCCAGGTGTTGCCCAAGGGCGTGGAGTCGTTTGATCTGATAGACGGCGTGTGGATTGCCTCGCCACGCGTGGCGATTCCCGTCGCCATCATGTTGCGCCAGGGCCTGCTGCAGGTCAGCCAGACCCGCGCCTTGTCGGACGGCCTGCAAACCAAGACGGAAATGGTTTACCAGTACCTGACGGGCCCACGTTTCCGGCAACGAGTCGAAGCGATTGTTGAAGCCTTCTCGTCCATGCAGGACGACCTGGACAAGGAACGCAAGGTCATCACCAAACAATGGGCCAAACGCCAGGCGCAGATCGAAAGCGTGATGAACTCCACCGTGGGTATGTATGGCGACCTGCAAGGCATTGCCGGCCAGTCGCTGCAGGAGATTGAAGGGCTGGGGCTGAGCGCGCTCGACGCCCCGCCGCAGGGAACACAACAACTGCTGTGAACCGACAGCGCCAGAGATGCTATCCATTTCATAGCTTCTTGCGCCCGTGCTGAAAGGGCTGCAGCCTGTTTTATTTAAAAATCCCGGGTGCCGGGCGCGCTAAGACCCAATCTTGCCCCTGGCCCGCCGCCGTTTCCGGCTTTTCCTTAAAATCGAAGCTACCGGGAGCGGGGCTGGGCTTGATACGTATCAAGCCCCGCCCCGCCCTCAGCCCTTACGATGGAAGCGCGGCACTTGTTCCGCGCTCAGCCCCTCCTTGCCATGTCCGACTACCTCACCGCCGCTCTTTATAAATTTGTCACCCTGCCCGACTTCGCCGAGTTGCAGGCGCCGCTGCAGGCTTTTTGTGAAGCGAATGATGTGCGCGGCACCTTGCTGCTGGCCGAAGAAGGCATCAACGGCACGATTGCCGGCCCCGAGGACGGCGTGCGGGCGGTGCTGGCCCATTTGCGCAGTGACCCGCGCCTGGCCGAACTCACACACAAGGAATCCTGGGCGCAAAAGCTGCCGTTTTACCGCATGAAGGTGCGCCTCAAGCGCGAAATTGTCACCCTGGGTGTGCCCGGCCTCAATCCCAGCCAGATGGCCGGCCAGTACGTGAAGCCGCAAGATTGGAACGCCCTGATCGCCGACCCCGAGGTGGTGGTGGTCGACACCCGCAATGACTACGAGTTCGGCATAGGCACGTTTGAAGGCGCGCTCAACCCCCACACCAAAAGTTTTTCGGAGCTGCCGGGCTGGGTTGAAAAGAGTCCGCCCCGGGCGGCGCGCTGGCGGCCAAGGACGGTAAAAAACCCAGGGTCGCCATGTTTTGCACAGGCGGCATACGCTGCGAAAAATCCACCGCCTTCATGCGTACCCAGGGTTTTGACGAGGTCTACCACCTGGAAGGCGGCATTCTCAAATACCTGGAAACCGTGCCCGAAACCGACAGCCTGTGGCAGGGTGAATGTTTTGTTTTTGACGAGCGTGTCTCGGTCGTGCATGGCCTGGCCACCGGTCACTACGACTTGTGCCGCGCCTGCCGCGACCCGATCAGCGAGGCCGACAAGGCCTCACCGCTGTACGTGGCCGGCGTGAGTTGCCCGGCCTGCCACGACAAAAAAACCGAGGAACAAAAACGCGGCTTCATTGAACGCCAGCGCCAGGTCGACTACGCCAACCGGCGCCGCCAGCCGCATATCGGGGCCAAGATGCCGTCGTCGACCGCCGAGGACCTTGAAGGCTCCTGATGGGCGCCGCCCTGCCCGTTCTTTATTCGTTTCGCCGCTGCCCGTATGCCATGCGTGCGCGGCTGGCACTGGCCGTGAGCGGCCAGCCTTACGAATTGCGTGAAGTCGTGTTGCGCAACAAACCGGCCGAGATGTTGGCCGCCTCACCCAAAGCCACGGTGCCGGTGCTGGTGTTGCCCGATGGCCGCGTGCTCGATCAAAGCCTGGACATCATGACCTGGGCCTTGCAATGGCATGACCCCGAAGGCTGGCTGACGGCCGATACCACCATCGTGAATGCGCTCATCGCCGCCAACGACGGCCCGTTCAAATACAGCCTGGACCGCTACAAATACCCGAACCGTTATGCCGGAGAACATGACGGTGACAACAAGGCATTTGCTTTAACTCACCGCAGCAACGCCGCCGCCTGGCTGGTGGAACTGGAAGTCCGGCTCAAGCAGAACGACTGGCTGTGTGGCCCCAATACCAGCCTGGCCGACATGGCCATCCTGCCTTTTGTGCGCCAGTTTGCGCATACCGATGCGGCCTGGTTTTCGGCGCAGCCCTGGCCGTGCTTGCAGAGCTGGCTGGCGGGCTTCGAGGGCAGCGCGCTTTACGCGGGCGTGATGGACAAACACCCGGCCTGGCAGCCTGTTGCCTGAAGCTGCAGTCGCTATCAAATAAATAGCTACCTGCAACCACACCGTCTGGGCTAGAGGCCGTTGTGATGCTTAATTTTGGCGATTTTTCAGCCATTCCACTTGCTTGTCACGCATGAAAATGGCCTTCCGCCCAATAGACACGGGCGCAAGTAGCTATGAAAGGTAGAGCAACGGAATACGCTGGGAAGCATTGACCGCCATTCCGGCAGGAGCTGAGCACTTCGCTGGTGTTGAGCGCCGGATGTCGGCTTCGGAGAAGAATCAACGTACCCCTGAGGTCCGAAGCTGCCGCCCAATATGCTGTCTTGGATGTCTTCAAAGCAGGGCGGTTTCTGTCGTTCGTGGCCAGACTCCGAACTCACGGTCCCGGCCTGGCTCCTGTCATTCGCCAGGTCAGAAATTTTCGTCGCCAATGAGCGGTATCGGCCAAGAGCTACCGATGATGCTTGGGGAAGGTGCCGCTTGACGCCTCCCGAACATCGACAATCTCGAACTCGCCCGTGCGCTTCCTGAACGGGCGACTATCGCCCTTGCCGTTCTGCCGCTTGCCGCGCTGCCGTTCGCGCGGAGACGTTTCCGTAAGAGCCACCTCTGACTTCTACCGAAGACGCGCTCGCCGGTATCGACTCGGGCTTAGTTCTTGCCTCTGCGCTCAAATGGCATTTAAAATAGTTGAACGATACGGTGGCCTAATTCCCTTGAGGAGCACCCAGCATGAATACAGTGAATCTCCGTGTGTTGGCGTTGTTCTCTGCCTGTTTGCTGGCGGCACCGCTCGCGTTAGGCCAAGGCGGTGATGTCGAGCAACAAATCTCGGCGCTGTCAGATGAGATGATCCAGGCGAATTTGAAAGACGACATCAGATTTTACGAAAAGTACTACGCCGACGATGCCACGATAGTCCACGGCAACGGCAAGCTGTTCACGAAGGATCAGGAACTCGCGGATCTCAAGTCCGGCGCTCTCAAATATGAGTCCATTGACGTCCGAGAGAGAAAGATACAGGTGTACGGCGATACGGCGGTCGTTAACTTTCTACTCACCTTCAAAGGATCGCTCAGCGGACAACCGTTCAGCCCGACTGACCTTCGCAGAACGGTGGTTTGGGTCAAGCAAAAAGGAAACTGGAAGGTTGTCGCGTGGCAGGTGACGCGAGCACCAGAGAGTAAGTAAGCCTTTCGCTGGGTCTCAGGCAGGTTAATCCTCCCACACAAAGGGCTCGCAGCCCAGGGCTCGAACGAATGACTGCTTTGGGTGGCGTATTCTGTCGCACCAAGCACGGCTGACTCGGGCCCACAGCGGCTGTATTTCGCTACTGGGCCTCAGGAGCTTCCGCGCCCGAGCAGCGCTTGCAGGCGGTCGAGGACTTGCTCCTTGGCTGTTTCGCTGATGTCATTCCCATACGAGGTGTCCCATGACTTTTCAGGCTTACATCGACAACATCCAGGCCAAGACCAGCAAGTCCCCCGCCGACTTCAAAAAGATGGCAGACCAGAAAGGCTTTAGCGTTAAAGGCAAACTCAAGCCCGACGTGAAAGCCGGCCAGGTCGTGGCGTGGCTGAAAGAGGACTTTGAGTTAGGCCACGGCCACGCGATGGCGATTGTGGCTGTGCTCAAGGGCAGCCAGGGTGGACGTGAGGCGTAGCGAACCTGAATAGGTTGGACGACGCGAGGTCGCCCCCCTGTTTGCTCGAGAATAAGGGGATGAGTCCCCTGCCCACGTCACAAACCCACACCATCCGCATCGCCGCAGCCCTCTTGACCCGGGACGATGGGCGCACCTTGTTGGTCCGCAAACGCGGCACCTTGGCCTTCATGCAGCCGGGTGGAAAAATTGAACCCGGCGAAGAACCCGTTGCGGCCTTGGTGCGCGAGTTGTATGAAGAGTTGGGTCTGGTGATCACAGCGTCGCGGCCGGTTTACCTGGGCTGCTTCGCCGCGCCTGCGGCCAATGAGCCGGGCTGGACGGTTGAAGCCGAGATGTTTCGCCTGCATCTCACCAACGCCGACGAGGCGGTGATACCCACCGCCGAGATTGAGGAAATTGCCTGGGTGGACCCGCTGTCCCAGATTACGCTGCCGCTGGCGCCGCTGACCCAGGCGCATGTGTTGCCGCTTTCTGCAAGCTTGGCGTCCCTAGCAGGGATTTCTTAAGTCTTTTAGGCATCCAGCCCTTATGCAGCATACGTAACAAGCTATCAATAGCGTAGCAAAAGCAGGCCTTGCCAGATGGCACCTCGGATGCTCTTGACGCGGCAGCTGGGTACAGCGCGCCTACCCTCAGCGTCGGGTAGGCGCGCCGCCCAGGAACCGGACTCAGTTCTTCTTGGGCAGGGTGTAAGCCACCACGTAATCACCGCGGTCTGGCGACTGCCGGCTGCCGCCTGCGGCAACCACCACAAACTGGCGGCCGCTGGCTGGCGAGACATAAGTCATCGGTGTGGCTTGGGCGCCTACGGGCAGGCGGCCTTTCCACAACTCTTTGCCGGTATGCACGTCATTGGCGCGCAGGTAGTAGTCCTGCGTACCGGCGTAAAACACCAGGCCGGACGCGGTGGTCATCGGGCCGCCCAGCGTGGGCATGCCCAGCGGAATCGGCAAGCCGGCCTTGATGCCTGCGGCCACCACGGTGTCCTGAATCGTGCCCAGGGGACGTTGCCACACCAGTTGACGTGTCTTCAGGTCGACGGCCGACAGTGTTCCCCAAGGCGGCGCGTGGCAAGGCAAGCCCAGCGGCGACAGGAAGGCGCGTTGGGTGATGGCATAAGGCGTGCCCTTTTGCGGGGCCAGGCCCACACCATGGCCCAGGGTGACCTGCTTGTTTTCCACCTTTTCTTGCGGAATCAGCTGCACCAGTTGCGGCATGCGGATGTCGTTGACGATCAGGTAGCCGTTGTCCTCGTTGATGGAGGCGCTGCCCCAGTTCATGCCGCCGTAATAGCCGGGGTAAATCAGGCTGGGTGTGGTCGTGGGTGGCGTGAACTCGCCGTCGTAACGCAGCTTGCGGAATTCAATCCGGCAGGCCAACTGGTCGAAGAAAGTCGCGCCCCACATCTTGGCTTCGGACAGCGGCTCGGCGCCAATCGCCGGCATGCCCACCGAGTACGGCTGTGTAGGCGCCGTCCAGTCGCCGGCCTGGCCGGCTTGCGGCACCGGCTTTTCCTGCACCTCGGCAATCGGCTTGCCGTCGCGGCGATCCAGCATGAAGATTTGGCCGCGTTTGGTGAGCTGGACCAGGGCCGGCACAGTGCCGCCCTTGCCGTCCGGCACGTCATACAACGCGGGCTGGGCCGGCACGTCATAGTCCCAGATGTCGTGGTGCACGGTCTGGAACTTCCAGCGTTCCTTGCCGGTGGCCACATCCACCGCGACGACGGATGAGGAATAAGCCTCGGCCGCCTTGGTGCGCTGGGCGCCCCAGAAGTCGGGCGTGGTGTTGCCGGTGGGCAGGTAGACCAGGCCGAGCTTGTCGTCAAACGCCGGGGTGGACCAGACGTTGGGCGTGCTGCGGGTGTAAGACTCACCGGCTGGGGGCAGCTTGTCGATGTTCGGGTTGCCCAGGTCCCATGCCCAGACCAGTTCGCCGGTGTCGGCGCTGAAGGCGCGCACGGCGCCGGAGGGCTCGTCAACCTCGCGGCCGTCAAAGACCCAGCCGCCAACCACAATCATGTTGCGCACCACCGTGGGTGCCGAGGTCTGGAAGTAATACATCGGCTTGACCAGGCCCATGCCGGCCTTCAGGTCGACCGTGCCTTTGTTGCCAAAACTTTCGCATGGCAGGCCGGTTTTGGCGTCGAGCTGAATCAGGCGCGCGTCAACCGTGGTCATCACGATGCGCTGGGCGCACACCGCATTCGACGCGGCCGCCAGCGCGGGTGCTGGCGCGGCTGGCGTCGAAGGGCTGCTGCTGGAAGCCGTCAGCGCAGCCGCTGCGGCGGCCGGTTCGTAATACCCCACGCCGCGGCAACGGTTCCATATCTTGGCATCCGCCTTGGGGTCGAACTTCCAGCGCTGCGCACCGGTGTCGGCGTCCAGCGCGAACACCTGGTTGCGCGGTGTGCAGACATAAACGGCATCACCGATCTGCGTCGGCGTGTTCTGGTTTTCAGAGCCTGGACCGGCCATTTCACCGGTGCGGAAGGTCCAGGCCACCTGCAACTGGGCGACATTTTCTTTGGTGATCTGGTCAAAAGGTGCGAACCGCGTGCCAGCCGGCGTGCGGCCGTAAAACTGCCAACGGGAATCGGCCGGCCCGGCTGCAGCAGCCGTCTTCGCTGTCGGCTCCGGCGTCGCACCCGCTTCAATCACGCCATGCGGCACAAACATCGCCGCACCACCGGCCACAAGCACGACCGCCATCAGGGCTGCCAGCGCACGGGCCGGGGCGCGCAAGCGACCCTGCGTCAGTGCGGGCAACAACAGCAGCGCCACGAAACCCAGCACCAGCACTGGCGCCAGACGCGGCACCAGTTGCCAGAAGGAAAAACCCACCTCCCACAGCGACCACAAAATAGTCGCGACGAACAGGGCGGCGTAGACCCAGGCACCGGCCTCACGCCGGCGGGCAAACAACACGCCCGACACCACAAAGGCGATGCCGGCCAGCAGGTAATACCAGGAGCCGCCTAAGGTGGCGAGTTGCACGCCGCCTAGGGCCAGGGCCAGGCCGATCAGCGCCAGCACGATGCCGAAAATCAGCAAACCCCAGCGGGCCGTCCCCGGCGGTGGGGGCTTGGGTGAACTTGTCAATGTCATGAATCAAATCTCCTCTTTCTTGACGATACAAAAATAATGCACCTGCTCATCTCCAACCGCCGAATGGCAGCGTGAACAGGGGTGCAGCTGCTTAAAAACGGTAGGCGGCGGTGAGACCCATAGCCCAGTTGCGACCCGGCGCGCTTTCGTAATAACGGCCATTGCCTTCGTTGACGATCACCGAGCCGGCATAGTGGCGATTGAGCACGTTGTCGACACGTGCGAAGCTGCTGATCTCCCAACGCTGCAGCCTAAGCAAATAGCCGGCATGCAGGGACAGCAGGGTGGCGCTGGCCGCCGATTCGGAATTGAGGTCGTTGACCGGGATGGCCCCCACATAACGGGCCTGCACGCCGGCGCGCCAGCCCATGGGCGGTGCCCAGTCCAGTGAGGCTTGGGCCACCTGACGTGCGATGCCGGGAATACGATTGCCGGCAGCGACAGCGCTGGCCGTTGTGCAGGGCGAGCTACAAAAGCCGTCCTGGTAAGTCGCGTCCAGCCAGGTGTAGGCCGCTTGTACACGCCAGTGGCGCGCCACACTGCCGTTCCAGCCCAGCTCCAGCCCGTTGCGTTGTGTGTGTCCGGCGTTCCTGAAGGTAGCCCGGCCGCCGCTGTTGGTGTCGGTGACGATCTCGTTGTCGGTGCGTGTCTGGAACAGTGCCGCTGTCAACAGGCCGCCCGCCACGCGTTGTTTGGCGCCCACCTCGACGCTGGTGTTCACCGAGGGCTGCAGCGTGAAATTGAGGCCAGTCTGGCCACCGTTGCGGTAAGACAACTCATTGAAGGTCGGCGTCTCGAAACCTCGCCCCAGGGTGGCGTACAGGTTGAGCGCCGGATTGGCCTCATAACGCAGTGCCGCCATCGGCAGGGCTTTTTTGTAGTTGGCCGCCCCGCTGTCGTCGCCGTTGGCACCGACGATGTAGTAGTCAGCCGAGGTAAAACGCACCGTGCTGTAGCGCAAGCCGGCCTCTACGGTCCAGCGTTCGGCCATCCGCCAGTTGGCCTGCAGGTAGGGATCCAGGTTTGCCACCCGGTTGGTTTCATCGCGGCGCAAGGCGCCCAGCACGCCGAGTTGCGGCGAGGCCACGGTACCAGTGAAGTTCTGAAAGCCCTGACGCTGTTCGGTCAGCGTGTCGTAGTTCAGCCCACCCACCAGGGTCAGCGGCCGCCCTGCAAACAACAGGCGCGAGGTCCAGCGCGCATCCAGGCCGCCGTACGCGCGGGCCAGCGAGATCACACCACCGGCATGGGTGGCACTGGCCTGGGCTACAGGAGGAATGGCCTGGAACTGCAGCGTGTCACGCGTGCCGGAATACAGCATCAGCCGCAGCTGGTTGTCTGCGTCAATGCGGCGCTCGTAGACCAGACCACCCTGCGTCTGGTCCACGGTCTTGCGGGTGTTGTATTGCTGAGCGAGCGCGGCGCCGCGCGGGTTGCTGGCCAGTTGCGCCGCCGTCAGGCCCAGCGGGTCCTGCGCGTTCAGGCTGACGCTGTTGAGCGCCAGGGTCAGCGAGCTGTCGTCCGAGAGCTTGATGCCCAAACGCGCGTTCGTCAGGTTCTTGCGGGTTTCGCTGTGCTCGCGCCAGCCATCGGTGTTAAAGCGGCTGGTGCTGAGCACATAGTCGATACCGCTCGCCGTGGCGCCGCTGGCCTTGAGGCCATAACGATGCAGGCCGTTGCTGCCAATGGCGACACTGGTGCTGACGGTGGGCGGGCCTTCGCCCTCCTCGCTGAAAACCTGGACCACGCCGCCGGAGGAATTGCCGTACAGCGCCGAAAACGGCCCACGCAACACTTCCACCCGGTCGGCCGAGGCGATGTCGATGTTCGAGCTTTGACCCTGGCCGTCAGGCATGGTGGCGGGAATGCCGTCGACATACAGGCGCACACCACGAATCCCGAAGGTCGAACGCGCGCCGAAACCGCGCACGGACAGCTGCAAGTCCTGTGCGTAGTTCTGCCGGTTCTGCACCAGCAGCCCGGGAATGCCCCCCAGGCTTTCCGACAGGTTGACCTGCAATTGCCCCTGGCGCATATCGTCGCCCGCCACCACGTCGATGGAAGCGGGCACCTCGAAAGGTGGCGCTTCGCTGCGTGTGCTGGTGACAATCTGCGGCTTGAGGCTGGGAATGGTGTCGTCCGGCTCTGCGGACTGCGCCATGACGCCTTCGGCGAAGACGGCTGCCAATACCAGCGCCAGATGCCGCCGCGACGGGCGCATCACGTCCTTATTCCTTGCACGCCGCGTGCCAGTGCCGCATCGACCTGGCCGAAAACCGCCAGACAGGTGTGCAGATCCGCGGCGGGAATACCGTCGAAGGATCGCAGCGACAAATCGGTAAGCACACTCTCGATGCGAAGGCTCAAGGCGCGACCCGCCTGCGTCAGGTGCAGCGTCTTGGCGCGCCTGTCGCTTGGATCAGCGCGCCGTTCAATAAAACCGGCCGCCTCCACGCGGTCCAGGTTGCGCACCAGCGATGGCCCTTCGATGCCCAGCAATTCCGCCAGCTCAATCTGGCGCAGGCCGTCCCGCCGCCCGACCACCAGCACCGGCCAGGCCATCACCTCGGACAGCCCGCAACTTTTCAGCGCCAGGTCCGCCTGGCGCCGGTAACTGCGTGCCAGCAGGCCGGCCGCAATGATGACTTGTTGACCTAAATCAGAGGAGTACGGCATAGTCCAAATAAATAAGCATGCTTATAAGTAGGAGGCTACTTATTTAGGTGCTATTTTGCACTGGAAGCAAAGCCGGAATGAAAGGTGCCAGCTTTCTCCAGCGAAAAACCTGCAAATAACGGGGGCGAAGTACCGATAAAGTTCTAAGGCAGCTCAGGAGCGATCATCTCTGCATAGTCATACAGGGTGCCCAGAATCGCCTCGCCACGTTCGTCGGCATCTTCCTGCAAGGTGTCGATCTCGGCTAGGTAGGCATCCACATTGCGCGCCCCGCCCTCGCCGTCGAGCAGGCGCGCGGCGCGATGTAGCTCCCAGCGCTCGGCCTCGTCGGGCGTGAGGGTGTCGGGAAAGTTGCGTGCGCGGTAACGAAACAGCAGCTCTTCCAGCCGGTCGTCGTCAAAGCCGGTGCGGCTGTGCGCCATCTCGGCGGCGGGCAAGGCGCGCAACTGGTTGAGCCGGCGGCGGTCGGCATTGCCGATGAAGCCACCGTACAGGTCTTCGTCCACATCCGGCAACGCTTCCTGGGGACGCTGGAACACCTCGGGCCATAAGGCGCTCATGTCGGGCAGGCTGGCGGCTTTTTCGGCATTCGCCATGGCGGCGGCCATATCGATCCCCCATTTGGCAGCCATCTGCGGCGTCAGGGTTTGCAACTGGCGCACCACCATGGGCGACTTGTTCAGGTGCACGGACTTGATGGGCAGGCGGTTGATACCCTCGGGCAAGTCGGCCGACTTGGTGAACAGGCGCTGGCGCAAGGTGGCCACATCCAGCAGCGGCAACTCACTGGGGTCGTGGGCCAGGTCCCAGGCCAGGATTTCGTTCTTGTTGCTGGGGTGGGTCGCCAACGGAAACATCACGGCCAGGCAACCACGCTCGGCCGGGAACATGCCCGACACATGCAAAAACGGCCGCGCCGTTTGCAGACTCGCAGGCAGGCCCAGCTCGGTCGCCACGCGGTCTTTTTTGTGCAAACTCAGGCAAAACTCAAACAGCTTGGGCTGCGCCGTGCGAATCAGCCGCGCCAGCGCAATCGTGGCGCGCACGTCGGACAACGCGTCGTGCGCCGCTTCATGCAGCAGGCCGTTGGCCCGCGCCAGGTCTTCGAGCTTGAAGCTGGGCTTGCCGTCTTCTTTGGTTGGCCAAACGATGCCTTCCGGTCGCAGCGCATACGCCATACGCACCACATCCAACAGGTCCCAGCGGCCGCAGTCGTTTTGCCACTCGCGCGCATAGGGATCGATCAGGTTGCGCCAGAACATGAAACGCGTCACCTCGTCGTCGAAACGAATGGTGTTGTAACCCACACCTATGGTGCCGGGCTGGGCCAGCAGCTGTTCGATCTGCGCGGCAAAGTCATGCTCGGGCAGACCGCGCTCCAGACACAGCTGCGGCGTGATGCCGGTGATCAGGCAGGAAGCCGGGTCGGGCAAATAGTCCCTGGCGGGCTGGCAATAAATCATCAGCGGCTCGCCGACCTCGTTCAGCTCGGCATCGGTGCGGATGCCGGCAAACTGGGCGGGCCGGTCACGCCGCGGGCTAAGGCCGAAGGTTTCGTAGTCGTGCCAGAGGAAAGTATGGTGGGGCAAGGCAGCAGGCATGGCTAAACCTCAAAGCAAAGGGGAAAAAAGACGGGCCGTGGCGTCGCCCAGGCGCTGAAGAAAAGGCTGGTGGCGACGGCCGAGGACCCGCCCGGAGCGCCGCAAATCGGCCTCGAATTGTTTGGCCAGCGGCTCCGCCAGCGACTGGCCATAAACCACGGCCATGACTTCAAAGTTCAGGCGAAAGCTGCGGTTGTCGAAATTGGCCGTGCCTATCATGGCGCAGTTCTGGTCAATCAGCAGGGTCTTGGAGTGCAACATGCGCTCGCGGTACTCCCACACCTTGACGCCGGCGGCAATCAGCTCGTCAAAATACGAACGCGCCGCCGCGCTGACCACGCGGCTGTCGCTGCGCCTGGGCACCAGCACCTGCACATCGACCCCACGCAAGGCGGCGCTGGTCAGCGCCATCATGGCGGCCTCGCTGGGCACAAAATAAGGCGTGGTCAGCCAGGCGCGTTGGGTCGAGGCGGTGATGGCATCGACCTGGAAGCGGTGGATCGCTTCGACCGCGCTGTCGGGCCCGCTGGTGACAATCTGCATGGCGATCGGGCCCGGCGGCGACTGAGGCAAGAGGCGCTGCAGGACCGCATCCTCGGTGACCGGCAACACCCCACCGGCATAACGCCAGTCCTCGATAAACACCGTCTGGAGCCAGCGCACGGCCGCCCCCTCAAAACGCAGGTGCACGTCGTGGTAAGCGTCCGGTCGCTGGCGCACGTCCTCCTCGTCGGTGATGTTGACGCCACCGGTGAAACCCACCTGGCCGTCACAGACCACGATTTTGCGGTGGGTGCGGTAGTTCAGCACCGGGCGCAGCCGCCGGCCTATACGTGTGTCATGAAACAGCGCGACCTCGGCACCAGCGGCCAGCAGCGGCGCCAGAAAACGCCGGCCTGTGCCCTTGGAGCCGAGTGCGTCGATCAGCAAACGCACGGTCACGCCCTGCCCGGCTTTGGTGATGAGCAGGTCACGCAGCGCCGTGCCGATGTGGTCAGGCTCGAAGATGTAGTACTCCAGGTGCACGTGGTCGCGCGCCTCGCGGACCGCCGCAAAAATGGCGTCAAAGGTGGCTGCGCCGCCCGACAAAAACTGCACCGCCATGGCGCTGGACACCGGCAGGCGCGAGGCCGCCATGCCCAGGGCCGCCAGTTGTTGCAGCGCGACCGGTGCGGTGTTGGAACTCCTGGCGAGCAGCGCCATGTCGTTGCCGGCATAAACACTGGCCCGGTGCCGCAGGCGTTTGAGCCGCTGCTTTTTCAGGCGCTGCGGGCCTAAAAAATAATAAATCAAAAAGCCGGCATAAGGCAGCAAGGCCATGGACAAGATCCAGCCCAGGGTGGACACCGGTGCGCGTTTTTGCAGCACGATCCATACGGAGAGCACGGCGATGTAGGCGCTCCATGCCAGCGACAGGCCGGTGATCCATTCCGCGTCGAGCTGAGGCATCACCATGGCGAGACGATCAAAGGAGGGGATGGTTCATGCAGCATAGGAATGCGGCAAAGTGTAGAGCAAGGCTGCGCCCATGAAAAAAGCCGGTAGCGATGCGCTACCGGCTTGGGGATGCTGACGCGTCGCCTTGGCAACGCGAAAGGCCTGGGTTTAACCCGTGGCAGCTTCTTCAGCCTCCGGCTTGGCCTTGCCTTCTTTTTTTGGCAGCGGCTGGATGTCGAGCACCACTTCACCGGTTTCCACACCTTTTTCGTCGGTGCTGATCTTCATGGCCACCGTCAGGCGGCCACCGTCGATCAGGCGACCAAACAGCAACTCGTCGGCCAGTGCCCGGCGAATGGTGTCCTGGATCAGGCGTTGCATAGGCCGCGCGCCCATCAGTGGATCGAAACCCTTCTTGCCCAGGTATTTGCGCAAGGTGTCGGTGAAGGTGACGTCCACCTTCTTCTCGGCCAGTTGCGTTTCGAGCTGCAGCAGGAACTTGTCGACCACACGCAGGATGACGGTTTCGTCCAGCGCCTTGAAACTCACCACCGCGTCGAGGCGGTTGCGGAACTCGGGCGTGAACAGGCGTTTGATGTCCGCCATCTCGTCGCCCGCTTCGCGGACCTGGGTGAAACCCATCACAGCCTTGTTCATGGTCTCGGCGCCGGCATTGGTCGTCATGACAATGATCACGTTGCGGAAATCGGCCTTGCGCCCGTTGTTGTCCGTCAAAGTGCCGTGGTCCATGACCTGCAGCAGGACATTGAAGATGTCCGGGTGGGCTTTTTCGATTTCATCCAGCAGCAGCACGGCGTGCGGCTTCTTGGTGATGGCTTCGGTCAACAAACCACCCTGGTCAAAACCGACATAGCCCGGGGGCGCACCGATCAGGCGGCTCACGGCGTGGCGCTCCATGTACTCCGACATGTCGAAGCGGATCAGCTCGATGCCCATGATGTAGGCCAGCTGTTTGGCCGCTTCCGTCTTGCCGACACCCGTGGGGCCGGAGAAGAGGAAGGAGCCAATCGGCTTGTCGTCCTTGCCCAGGCCGGAGCGCGCCATTTTGACGGCCGATGCCAGCACGTCGAGGGCCTTGTCCTGGCCAAACACCACACTTTTCAGGTCGCGTTCCAGCGTTTTCAGCTTGCCGCGGTCGTCGTTCGACACGTTGGCGGGCGGGATACGCGCGATCTTGGCCACAATCTCCTCGACCTCGGTCTTGGTGATGGTTTTCTTGCGCTTGTTGGCCGGCAGGATACGCTGGGCCGCGCCGGCTTCGTCGATCACATCAATCGCCTTGTCGGGCAAATGGCGGTCATTGATGTATTTGGCGCTGAGTTCAGCCGCCGCCTGCAAGGCCGCCACGGCGTATTTGACGCTGTGGTGCTCTTCAAAGCGCGACTTCAAGCCCTTGAGAATTTCAACGGTTTCCTGCACCGTCGGCTCAACCACGTCGACCTTCTGGAAACGGCGCGACAGGGCCGCATCTTTCTCGAAGATGCCGCGGTACTCGGTGAAGGTGGTGGCACCGATACATTTGAGCTGGCCTGAGCTGAGCGCGGGCTTGAGCAGGTTGGACGCGTCCAGCGTGCCGCCCGAGGCGGCTCCGGCGCCGATCAGGGTGTGGATCTCGTCGATGAACAAAATGCCGTTAGGCTTGTCTTTCAGCGACTTGAGTACGCCTTTGAGGCGCTGCTCAAAATCACCCCGGTATTTGGTACCGGCCAGCAAGGCGCCCATGTCGAGTGAATACACCTGCGCTTCGGCCAGGATGTCCGGAACGTCTTTTTGCGTGATGCGCCAGGCCAGGCCCTCGGCAATCGCGGTTTTGCCCACGCCGGCTTCACCGACCAGCAGCGGGTTGTTTTTGCGGCGGCGGCACAAAATCTGGATCACACGCTCGACCTCGTACTGGCGGCCGATCAGCGGATCAATCTTGCCTTCCTTGGCGAGCTGGTTCAGGTTTTGGGTGTATTGCTCCAGCGGCGAGGCTTTTTCGTTCTTCTCGCCGCCCTCTTCGTTCTCGGACGCGCCTTCACCGGCCTTGGTCGGTTCCGGCGGATCGCTCTTTTTGATGCCGTGGGCGATGAAGTTCACCACGTCCAGGCGTGTCACGCCCTGCTGGTGCAGGTAATACACGGCATGCGAGTCTTTTTCGCCAAAAATGGCGACCAGCACATTGGCGCCGGTGACTTCCTTCTTGCCATTGCCGGTGGACTGCACATGCATGATGGCGCGCTGGATCACACGCTGGAAGCCCAACGTGGGCTGCGTGTCGACATCGTCGCTGCCGGCCACTTGCGGCGTGTTGTCCTTGATGAAGTTGGCCAGCGACTTGCGCAGGTCATCGATATTGGCAGAACAGGCGCGCAACACTTCGGCGGCGCTCGGGTTGTCCAGCAAAGCGAGCAGCAGGTGTTCCACGGTGATGAACTCGTGGCGTTGCTGCCTGGCCTCTACAAAGGCCATATGCAAGCTGACTTCTAATTCCTGGGCAATCATTGCTTTTCCTTTCGGCTTGCTGCTTGGGTATCTGAGGGCGTGATTTGATAACTCTTCATGTCGATATGGGCCGTTTTTGCCATTATTCAATGGGCTCGCACACACACTGCAGCGGATGGCCATTTTTTCGTGCAGCTTCCGTGACCTGGTCGACCTTGGTGGACGCCACATCCTTGGAAAACACGCCGCACACCCCTTTGCCGTCCAGGTGGATTTTCAGCATGATTTGTGTCGCTGTTTCGCGGTCTTTGCCGAAAAACTCCTGAATCACCTCAACGACAAACTCCATAGGCGTGTAATCGTCATTGAGCAGCACCACCTGGTACATCTGCGGTGGTTTGGTCTTGAGCGGGCGTCGCTCAAGCACGACCGAATCCCCACCGTTGGCGTCGTCCGGTTTGACGACCGGCGCCTTGGGCGGTGCGGGAGATTTGGGAGGTTGGGTTGCCATGGAATTCATTCTAGCCATCGAAGTTGTTCAATGCGACTGACAGGGAAATTGGTGGCAGTAACGCGACATTCAAGCGCACGCCCGGGGCTTTGTGCTGCGGCTCATGAAAAAACCGCCCCGGCCTGGGCCTGGGGCGGTTTTGCAGTCATTTTCGGCCTGACGGTCGGCAAGCCCATTGCTTGCCGGCGCAGACGGCAAACTTACATATGGTCAATCATGACCTGGCCGAAGCCGGAACAACTGACCTGGGTGGCGCCTTCCATGAGACGGGCAAAGTCATAGGTGACTTTCTTGGACGCAATGGATTGCTCCATGGCGCGGATGATCAGGTCGGCCGCAGCCGTCCAGCCCATGTGGCGCAACATCATTTCGGCCGACAGGATTTCGGAACCGGGGTTCACGTAGTCCTTGCCGGCGTACTTGGGCGCCGTGCCGTGGGTGGCTTCGAAGCAGGCGACGGTGTCGGACAGATTGGCGCCAGGCGCAATCCCGATACCGCCCACCTGGGCCGCCAGCGCGTCGGAGATGTAGTCGCCATTGAGGTTCAAGGTCGCCACCACGGAGTATTCGGCCGGGCGCAGCAGGATTTGCTGCAGGAAAGCATCGGCGATGCTGTCCTTGATGATGATGTCCTTGCCCGTTTTCGGGTTTTTGAGCCTGCACCACGGGCCGCCGTCGATCAGCTCGGCACCAAATTCTTTTTGCGCCAGGGCGTAAGCCCAGTCACGGAAGCCCCCTTCGGTGAACTTCATGATGTTGCCCTTGTGCACAATGGTCACGCTGGGCTTGTTGTTGTCGATGGCGTACTGGATCGCCTTGCGCACCAGGCGCTCCGTGCCTTCGCTGGAGACCGGCTTGACGCCGATACCGGAGGTATTCGGGAAACGGATTTTCTTGACGCCCATTTCATCCTGCAGGAACTTGATCAGTTTTTTGGCCTTGTCGCTGCCGGATTCGAATTCGATGCCGGCGTAAATGTCTTCCGAGTTCTCGCGGAAGATGACCATATTGGTCTTTTCAGGCTCTTTCAGAGGGGACGGAACGCCCTTGAAGTACTGGATGGGGCGCAGGCAGACGTAAAGGTCCAGCTCCTGGCGCATCGCCACGTTCAGGCTGCGGATACCGCCGCCAACCGGAGTCGTCAGCGGGCCTTTGATCGATACGACATAGTCGCGTACGGCCTGCAGGGTTTCTTCAGGCAACCAGACGTCGGGGCCGTAGACCTTGGTCGATTTTTCACCGGCATAAACCTCCATCCAGTGGATCTTTTTCTTGCCGTCATAAGCCTTGGCCACCGCCGCGTCAACCACCTTGAGCATGACAGGCGTGATGTCCGCGCCTGTGCCATCGCCTTCGATAAAGGGAATGATCGGCTCGTCAGGGACATTCAATGAGTTGTCGGCGTTGACGGTGATTTTCTGCCCCTGGGCAGGCACCTTGATGTGCTTGTACATGTAGAAAAGTCTCCGGTAAAGCGCTTGAAATCGCAATGACAACTACGAGGCGCGGTTTAGGTGATAACCCACAAATTTTAGTCCCAAAGCAAAGTTTGAAACTTTTATCAGCCCGTGTGTCAACCGTTTCCAAACCGGCCTCGTTACGAAAGGGTCCCCGAAAAGTTCGGGGTCGTTTCACACAACGTCACTTACAGGAAACTCTCATGAACAAAGTCCTCGCTGCCCTGATCGCTGGTCTCTTCGCCGCTGGTGCTTTTGCACAAGCAGCCGCTCCTGCCGCCGCACCCGCTGCCCCAGCAGCCGTTGCTGCACCGGCTGCTGCCCCAGCCGCCAAAGTTGACGCCAAGGCTGACAAAGCCGCCGCAGCCAAGGCCGCCAAAGAAGAGAAAAAGGCCAAAGCCAAGGCTGCCAAAGAAGAAAAGGCCGCCAAGGCCAAAGCTGCCAAGGAAGAGAAAGCAGCAAAAGCCAAGGCTGCCAAAGAAGCCAAGGCCGCCAAGAAAACTGAAGCCGCCAAGTAATTTCCGGCGCTTTTCGCAAAATGCCCGCTTTCAGCGGGCATTTTTCATGGCCGTCGTTTATGCTGGTGATCTGCCCAATTTTCGGTGACCTCATGCCCTCCACTTACGATCCTAGCCAGCCGCGCCGGCGCGTCATGGCCGCCGCGCTGTCTTTCTGTCTTGCACTGAGCGCCACCTGCGCGCTTGCGCAAGACGCGCCACAGATGAACCTGCCGCGGGTCAAGATATCCGCTGGCATGCACCTGATCGATGCCCAAGTCGCCCAGACACCCGAGCAACGCGCCACCGGCCTGATGTTCCGCCGGGAAATGCCGCAGCACGAAGGCATGTTGTTCGTCTTCGAGCAGCCGGCCGACCAGTGTTTCTGGATGAAAAACACCCTGCTTCCGCTGACCGCCGCCTTTGTGGCCAACGACGGCACCATCGTCAACCTGGCCGACATGAAGCCCCAGACCACCAATCCGCATTGCTCAGCCCAACCTGTGCGTTATGTGCTGGAGATGAACAAGGGCTGGTTTGCCAAGCGCGGCATCAAGGCTGGCAGCAAGCTGGGCGGCCAGCCCTTTGAAGTCCGCAACTAAATTGGTGTGGGGCCTGGCAAGGCCCAAAATCTGAACCGCCAGCCTTCTGGAAAAAATAAAGGCGATCCGGACTTCCGCCCGGATCGCCTGTCAAGTACCTGCCTGGAGCTCGCTTCGCTGACTTAGGCCTTGAAGGACGCCAGTGCCGCGTTCAAGGTCTTGCTTGGACGCATCACCGCGTCCAGCTTGGCCAGGTCAGGCTGGTAATAACCGCCGATGTCCACGGCCTTGCCCTGCACAGCCTGCAGTTCCGCCACGATGGTCTGCTCGTTGGCCGTCAGTTGCTGCGCCAAGGGCGCGAACTGGGCGGCCAGCTCCGGAATGTCGGTCTGCGCAGCCAAGGCCTGTGCCCAGTACATGGCCAGGTAGAACTGGCTACCGCGGTTATCCAACTGACCGGTCTTGGGCGACGGGTTCTTGTTGTTATCCAGCAGCTTGCCTGTCGCTTCGTCCAGCGTCTTGGCAACAACCTTGGCCTTGGCGTTGCCGGTTTTGATGCCCATATCTTCCAGCGACACGGCCAGCGCCAGGAACTCGCCCAGTGAGTCCCAGCGCAGGTGGTTTTCTTCGACCAGTTGCTGGACATGTTTGGGGGCGGAGCCGCCAGCACCGGTTTCGTACATGCCGCCACCGGCCATCAGGGGCACGATGGACAACATCTTGGCGCTGGTGCCCAGTTCCATGATGGGGAACAAGTCGGTCAGGTAGTCGCGCAGGATATTGCCTGTCACCGAGATGGTGTCCTGGCCGCGGATGACGCGCTCCAGCGTGTAACGCATGGCCCGTACCTGCGACATGATCTGGATATCCAGGCCTTGGGTGTCGTGGTCTTTCAAGTAGGTTTCCACCTTCTTGATCATCTCGGCTTCGTGCGGACGGTAGGGGTCCAGCCAGAACACGGCCGGCATGCCGGAGTTGCGGGCGCGCGTGACCGCCAGCTTGACCCAGTCGCGGATCGCCGCATCCTTGACCTGGCACATGCGCCAGATGTCGCCGGCTTCCACGTTCTGCGACAGCAGCACTTCGCCGGTGGCGAGGTCGACGATGTTGGCCACGCCGCCTTCCGTCACCTCGAAGGTCTTGTCATGCGAGCCGTATTCCTCGGCCTGCTGCGCCATCAGGCCCACGTTGGGCACCGTGCCCATGGTCACGGGGTCAAAGTTGCCGTTGGTCTTGCAGAAGTTGATGACTTCCTGGTAGATACGCGCAAAGGTGGACTCCGGGATGACCGCCTTGGTGTCCTGCGGCTTGCCGTTGGCGTCCCACATCTTGCCGCCTATGCGGATCATGGCCGGCATCGACGCATCGACGATCACGTCGTTGGGCGCGTGCAGGTTGGAGATGCCTTTGGCCGAATCGACCATGGCCAGCGAAGGACGGTGCTCATGGCAGGCGTGCAGATCACGGATGATTTCTTCTTTTTTGGACGTCGGCAGCGTGGCGATCTTATCGTACAGGTTCACCATGCCGTTGTTGACGTTCACACCCAGTTCGTCGAACAGCTTGCCGTGTTTGGCGAAGGCTTCCTTGTAGAAGATACGGACGGCGTGGCCGAACACGATGGGGTGCGAGACCTTCATCATCGTGGCCTTGACGTGCAGGGACAACATCACACCCGTCTTGCGTGCATCTTCGAATTGCTCTTCGTAGAAGTCGCACAAGGCCTTCTTGCTCATGAACATGCTGTCGATGATTTCGCCGGCCAGCAGAGAAACCTTGGCTTTGAGCACGACGGACTGGCCGTTTTTGGTGATCAGCTCCATCTTCACATCACGCGCCTTATCCAGCGTCAGGGACTTTTCGCCGTGATAGAAGTCGCCGTGTTTCATATGAGCCACATGCGAGCGCGAGGCCATGCTCCACTCGCCCATGCTGTGTGGATTCTTGCGGGCGTAATTCTTCACAGCGGCCGGTGCGCGGCGATCCGAGTTGCCTTCACGCAGCACCGGATTCACGGCGCTGCCCAGACACTTGGAATAACGCTGGCGAATGGCTTTTTCCTCGTCGGTCTTGGGATCTTCCGGGAGGTCAGGCACGGCATAACCCTTGCCCTGCAGTTCCTTGATCGCGCTGACCAGCTGGTGCACCGAAGCGCTGATGTTGGGGAGCTTGATGATGTTGGTGTCCGGCAACAAGGTCAGACGGCCCAGCTCGGCCAGGTTGTTGGGCACCCGTTGGGCTTCGGTCAGGTATTCGGGAAATTCGCCCAGAATGCGGCCCGCCACCGAAATATCGCTGGTCTCGACATGGATACCTGCGGGCGCAGTAAACGTGCGGACAATGGGCAAAAAGGCGCAGGTCGCCAGCAGCGGGGCCTCGTCGGTCAGCGTGTAGATGATGGTGGGTTGCTCGGTACTCATCGCTTATCTCCAGAAATTGATACGGGAAGGCCACCGTCTGTGTCACAGGCCGGTAGCAATAGTCGGATGCCGTCTGATTTTGCTTTAGGGGTCAGACCCATTCTGCATTTTATGCAATGCAATTTTGCAATGCGGAATTTCAGGCCCTTGAAATGAACTATTTTTCACTCTGACGAAAAAAGGGGCTGCAGCGACGTCAAAAAGACTGCCTCTGCGATGGTCCTGGGTGGAGGTCATCATGTGGGTCTTCCCCCATTCGAAGCCGAGCCGGGGCCCATGGACGGCCCTAAAACAAAAGGGCTCGAAGATCAATCTTCGAGCCCTTTTATTCAAGCTGGGTGTCTCACGGCAAGCCAAATTCAAAACATGGCTGTTTTGTTCAAGGCCTGCTTCACAGGAAACACCGCGAGCCGAATGGCGATCAGGCGAAATTCTTGGCCGCGAAGTCCCAGTTCACCAGTTTGTCGAGGAAGGTCTCGACAAACTTCGGACGCATGTTGCGGTAGTCGATGTAATAAGCGTGTTCCCACACATCCACGGTCATCAGCGCCTTGTCGGCGGTGGTCAGCGGTGTGCCGGCCGGGCCGGTGTTGACGATGTCCACGGAACCGTCGGCTTTTTTCACCAACCAGGTCCAGCCCGAACCGAAGTTGCCGACGGCCGACTTGACGAAGGCTTCCTTGAACGCAGCGTAGGAACCGAATTTGGCGTTGATGGCTGTTGCCAGCGCGCCGGAAGGCTCACCACCGCCCGCGGGCTTCATGCAGCTCCAGAAGAAGGTGTGGTTCCAGATCTGCGCCGCGTTGTTGTACACGCCGCCGCTCGACTTCTTGACGATCTCTTCGAGTGTCATGGCCTCGAACTCCGTGCCTTTTTGCAGGTTGTTCAGGTTGACCACATACGCATTGTGGTGCTTGCCATGGTGGTATTCGAACGCTTCCTGGCTGTAATGAGGCGCCAGCGCGTCAATGGCGTAAGGCAGCGGGGGCAGTGTGTGTTCCATGTTTTCCTCGTGTGGTGTTGTGTTGATAAAACCGACTGTCAGGGCGCATTGTAAAAACTAAATCAGCCGCGGTGCAGAAACTGTCAAATCGACCTCGCCATCGGCAAGGGTTGCACGCAAGGCCTGGCCGGGCCGGGTCGCTGCGGCGCTGCTGATGGCTTGGCCCTGCATATCGGCCAACCAGGCGTAACCCCGCTGCAACACATGGTGAGGGTCCAGCGGCGCCAGGCGCAGTTGCGCGCGCTCCAGGCGGCGCTGCTGCTGTTGCAGTGATTGCGCCAGCGCTTGCGGAAACGCCAGGCTCAGGGCCTGCAGCTGGTTTTTTTCGCGTTGCAGGCCCGACTGCAACGCGTGACGCAGACGCTGGGCCTGGCCGGCCAGCCGGGCCTGCTGGCGCGTGACCAGATGCGAGGGCCGGCTGACGCGGGACGCGGCCCAGTCCAGCCGCTGGTTGTGGGCCTGCAATTGGCGCTCCACTCCGTCTTGCAAGCGATCCTGGGCTCGTTCCAGCGCACCCAGCCAGACCTGCTGCGGCTGGGCACACAACTCGGCCGCAGCGGTGGGTGTGGGGGCGCGCAAATCGGCGCAAAAATCAGCGATCGTGAAGTCGGTCTCATGGCCAACCCCACACACCACCGGCATGGGCGCCGCCACCAGCAATCGCGCCATTTGTTCGTCGTTGAAGGCCCAGAGGTCTTCCATGGCGCCGCCGCCGCGCACCAGCAGCAAGACGTCCACCTCGGCGCGTTCGTAGGCTTTGCGCAAGGCTTGGCGCAACTCCTCGGGCGCCTGTGCGCCCTGCACGCTGGCCGGGTAAATCACCACGGGAATATGCGGCGCGCGGCGTTGCAGGGCCGTCACGACGTCATGCAAGGCGGCCGCGCCCAGCGAGGTCACCACCCCGATGGCTTTGGGCAGCAAGGGCAAAGCCCGCTTGCGGCCGGCCTCAAACAGGCCTTCGGCTTCGAGCTTGGCCTTGAGCTGCAAAAACTGCTCAAACAGATTGCCCTGCCCGGCCTGCTGCATGGATTCGACAATCAGTTGCAGTTCGCCGCGTGGCTCGTAAACGCCGAGCCGGCCGCGCACCTCGACCAGTTGCCCGTCACGCGGGGAAAAATCCAGCAGACCAGCGGCACGCCGGAACATGGCGCAGCGGATTTGGCCCTGGGTGTCTTTCAGCGAAAAATAACAATGGCCGCTGGCCGCCCGCGAAAAACCGCTGACTTCGCCCTGCACCGCCACCGGATTGAAACGTGCCTCCAGGCTGTCGGCAATCGCGCGCAGCAAGGAACCGACGGGCCAGATACGCACGCCCGGCGCGGCTCTTGGCGGCTCACCCGAGGTCTCAAACACAGGCAAATCCCTTGATTTCATGCGGGTAATACTCCACAGAAGCGCATAGGGACGGGGGGTTGGCGGTGGTTTGCCGGGGAAGGTCTGATGTATACGTGTAAGTCATTGATTTTGAATAACTTTATTCTGCTCAATTTTTCATCGTTCTGTCACAAAGCCCCATGGGCGCGGCTTCGCAGCGTAGCGCCGGGTACTTGCTCACAAAGTTATCCACAAGTTCTGTGGGTTAAGTCCTACGCCTTGCTGGCATCCAAACAAATCAGGGAGGGACCGCACAAGCCCGATTCAGCGTGATCGGCTAGGCCATAATCCACAGCAATTATCTGCTGGGAGATTTGCCTTGTTTTCGATCATACAAGCCGCAGGCTGGCCTATTTGGCCCTTGGTTGCCTGCTCCATCCTGGCGCTGGCGCTGGTTATCGAGCGTTTCACCAGCCTCAAGACCGCCAGGATTGCCCCGCCCAAATTACTCGATGAGGCCATCACGGTCTCCCGCAGCGCCGTGCCGGCCCCGGACGTGGTGACCCACCTGGAACACAACTCCCTGCTCGGCCAGGTGCTGGCCAGCGGTTTTCGGGCGCTCAACGCCAATCCGCGCATCAGTGAAGACGACCTGCGCTCCACCCTGGAAGGCGCCGGCCGGCGCGCCGCCCACACGCTGGAGCGTTATCTGGCAGCGCTGGCCACGATTGCCTCGGCGGCGCCGTTGCTGGGCCTGTTGGGCACCGTCATCGGCATGATTGAGATTTTTGGCTCGCAGGCCGGCGGTGGCGGTGTGGCCAACGCTGCCGGCGGCAACCCGGCGCAACTGGCGCAGGGTATTTCGATCGCGCTCTACAACACGGCCTTTGGCCTGATCGTGGCGATTCCTTCGCTGATTTTCTGGCGCTACTTCCGGGCGCGGGTGGATGGTTACCTGCTGACTATGGAAATTGCGGCCGAACGTTTTGTGCGCCACCTCAATACGCTGCGCAAATCATGAAATTCCGCGGACCTTCACGGGATGAACCCGAGATCAACCTGATCCCCTTCATCGACGTGTTGCTGGTTGTGCTGATTTTCCTGATGTTGTCGACCACCTACAGCAAGTTCACCGAACTGCAGATCAAGCTGCCGGTGGCCGATGCCGAGCAGCAGCGCGACTACCCCAAGGAAGTGATCGTGGCCGTCAGCAGTGATGGTCGTTACATGGTCAGCAAAATCCCGGTCAACGGGCGCAGCATCGAGGCGCTCAGCGCCGCGCTGGTGGCCGCCGCCAAGGCCGGCAAGGACAGCGTGGTGGTCATCAGCGCCGATGCCAGCGCCACACACCAGTCGGTGATCACCGTGATGGAAGCGGCCAGGCGCAGCGGCCTGAGCCAGATCACCTTTGCCACCCAGAGCGCGGCCCAGGCCGGCGCCAAATAGACGTGAAGCGGCTGTTGCTGCAGGCCTGGCTGCGCCGCGGCGCCCTCGCCTGCCTGCTCTGGCCGCTGGCCCAGTTGTTTGGCCTGCTGGTGCGGCTGCGCCGGGCTTTGTACCAGGCCGGCGTCTTCAAATCCGAACATGTCTCCGTGCCCGTGGTCGTGGTGGGCAACGTCGTGACCGGCGGCGCCGGTAAAACACCGGCGGTGATTGCCCTGGTGCAACACCTGCAGGCCGGCGGCTGGCAAGCCGGCGTGGTCTCGCGCGGCTACGGTCGCAGTGGGCAAGCCTGCCTGGAAGTTTTGACGTCCACCCCACCCGAAACCTCCGGCGACGAACCCGCCCTGATCCGGCGGGCGACAGGTGCACCGGTTTTTGTCGCGGCGCGGCGTATCGATGCGGTGCGCGCCCTGCTCGCGGCGCACCCGGCCACCCAGGTCGTGGTTTGTGACGACGGCCTGCAACATTACGCCTTGCAGCGCGACATCGAGATTGCGGTGTTTGACGAACGTGGCGCCGGCAATGGCTGGCTGCTGCCGGCCGGCCCGCTGCGTGAGCCCTGGCCGGCACGCTTGCACCGTAGCGCGCGCGCGGGCGGGCGCGGCGTCGATCTGGTGTTGCACACCGGGGCCCGCGCCGCCTTCGATGGGTTTGGATCGACACGCCGCTTGGCCGACCACGCGCTGCGCGCCGATGGCAGCCGCGTGCCGCTGAGCGAACTGACCGGCCAACCCTTGATCGCGCTGGCCGGCATAGCCAAACCCGAAGCCTTTTTTGAGATGCTGCGCGCCCGCGGCCTGCCACTGGCGGAAACCCGGGCGCTCCCCGATCACTATAATTTTGATAGCTATCCGCGCCCGCCGGATAAGGGCTACACCCTGATTTGCACCGAAAAAGATGCGGTCAAGCTGTTTCCCCGGCAAAACGACGTGCTGGCCGTGCCGCTGGAATTCTCCCCGGAGCCGGCCTTTTTCACCGCCTTCGACCGCTTGCTGCATCCCCTGCTTTCTCCATTACCATTCCCCCATGGACACCAAACTGCTTGAACTGCTGGTCTGCCCCGTGACCAAAGGCCCGCTCGTGTATGACCGCGAAAAACAGGAACTGATCTCCCGCAGCGCGCGGCTGGCTTACCCGATTCGCGACGGCTTGCCCGTGATGCTGGAAAACGAGGCACGCACCCTCACCGACGAGGAACTCGGCCTGTGATGTTGCACCTTTCGATCAAGGCATGAGTTTCACCGTCCTCATCCCCGCCCGCCTCGCCTCCACCCGCCTGCCCGACAAACCGCTGGCCGACATTGCCGGTGTGCCCATGGTGGTGCGTGTGGCCCAGCGCGCTTTGCAAAGCGGCGCCGCCCGCGTCGTGGTGGCTGCCGACAGCCCGTCCATCGTGGCGGCCTGCCAAGCTTTTGACGTCGCGGCCGTGTTGACCCGGCCCGACCACCCCAGCGGCAGCGACCGGCTGGCGGAGGCCTGCGACCTGCTGGGCCTGGGTGACGAGGAGCAGGTGGTCAATGTCCAGGGCGATGAACCCCTGATAGACCCGGCGCTGATCAACGCCGTGGCCGGCTTGCTGGCGCAACGCAGCGACTGCGCCATGAGCACCGCCGCCCATGCCATAGACACCCGGGAAGATTTGCTGAACCCGAACATCGTCAAAGTGGTGCTGGATGCGCGCCAGACGGCGCTTTATTTCAGCCGCGCACCAATTCCCGCAGCCCGCGATTTCGCCGGCCAGGCCTGGTGGGACTCCGGCAGCAGCTTGCCGCCGCCCCTGCGCCACGTGGGCATTTACGGTTACCGCGTCGGCTTTTTGCGGCAATTCCCCACCCTGCCGCAAGCCCCGCTGGAGCAACTGGAGCAACTCGAACAACTGCGCGCCCTCTGGCATGGCCACCGCATCGCGGTGCACATCGCCACGCAAGCGCCCGGCGCCGGCGTCGACACCCCCGAGGATCTGGCACGCGTGCGTGCGCTGTTTGTGTAAGCCAGGCGCGGGGAAGCGCATGCTATCCTCAAGCTCAAAGCCATTTATTTGAAAGCGGGCGTCCGGTTCCGGGCCACCCGCTCATTGCCATCTTTATAAAAATCCGAGGACATTCATGAGACTGATTTTGTTGGGCGCACCAGGCGCGGGCAAAGGAACACAAGCCACCTTCATCTGCCAGAAATACGGCATTCCCCAGATTTCCACCGGCGACATGTTGCGCGCCGCCGTCAAGGCCGGCACACCGCTGGGCGTGGAAGCCAAAAAAGTCATGGATGCCGGCGGCCTGGTCAGCGACGACTTGATCATCAACCTGGTGAAAGAACGCATCGCCCAGCCCGACTGCGATCAGGGCTTTTTGTTCGACGGTTTTCCGCGCACCATTCCGCAAGCCGATGCCATGAAGGCCGCCGGCGTGAAGCTTGATTACGTGCTGGAGATTGATGTGCCGTTTGAAGCCATCATCGAACGCATGAGCGGCCGCCGCTCGCACCCCGCCTCGGGCAGGACCTACCACGTCAAGTTCAACCCGCCCAAGGTCGAAGGCCAGGACGACGTGACCGGCGAGCCGCTGATCCAGCGCGAGGACGACAAGGAAGAAACCGTGCGCAAGCGGCTGGAGGTCTACAGCGCGCAAACCCGTCCGCTGGTCGAGTATTACTCCAGTTGGGCCAAGGCCGCGCCCGACGTGGCCCCCCAGTACCGCGCCATCAGCGGCATGGGCGGTGTCGATGAAATCACGGCCCGGGCCTTCAAGGCCTTGTCGGACTGAGACCGCGCTGTCTCCACCAAAAAGGCCGTCGATGGACGGCCTTTTTTCATGGGCGCTTGCCAAGCAATGACAAGATCAGCGCCACCCTGGCCTTGACCGGACTCAGTCCCCGTGAATCCGGGATGGCAGCGTCCGGCGTGGGCAAGACCCGCCCCTCCGAACAGCGCGTGGCGCGCACCACCGGAATGCCCGCCGCCTGCGCCTCATGCAAAGCCGCTTCCAGCGCATGATGCAAGGTGGCGTTGCCAGTGCCTGCCACCACCAGGCCTTGCACCCCGCTGGCCAGCAGCGCCTGCACCACCGCGGCGCTGGCACCGGCGTAATTCATCACGATCTCGACCCGCGGCCAGGCCGCTTCATCTGGCAGCATCGCTATGCTTTCAATAGCTGCTTGCGTATGATCCACCGGGGCTAGAGGCCAATTTCGCATCAAACGCAAGCGCCCTTCCTCGACATAACCGATCGGCCCGGCATCGCCAGAGCTAAAGGCGTCCAGCCGGTACGGGTGCACCTTCTGCACATCCATTGCGCTGTGAATCACACCCGCACACACCGCCACCACGCCGCGCGCGCCCGGGTGCGTCGCCACCGCCACGGCATCGACCAGGTTTTGCGGGCCGTCCGGCACCAGCGCCGTGGCCGGTCGCATGGCGCAGGTCAGCACCACCGGTTTGGCGGGATGGAGCAAAGCCTGCAGAAAATAGGCGGTTTCCTCCAGCGTGTCGGTGCCGTGTGTGATGACGATGCCCAACACCTCGGGCTGCGCCAGCCAGTGGCTGACACGGCCGGCCAGATCGCGCCACACGCTAAAAGACATGTCCTTGCTGTCAATCTGGGCCACCTGTTCGGTCAGCAACTCGAAAGGGCTGCCTGCCAGCGCCGGGACGGCGGCGACCAGTTGTGCAATGCCCAGTTGCGCGGCGGTATAACCCGTGTGATCCCCGGCCCTTGTTGCCGTGCCGGCAATCGTGCCACCCGTGCCCAGAATCACCATCTTTTTATTCGTCACAACATCAGACACTTGCATTCCTTTAAAAACTGGATAAAAATACAGCTACTGGATATTCAAACAGCCCTCAACGATTCTCGCCGTTTGATTCGCTGTGTACCCCAAGGAGTCATCGCCATGAGCAGCCTCGCAGATTTTTCGGAAACGCCCAAACTCACCGCACGCCAGCAGCAAATCCTGGAGCTGATCCAGACCGCGATTGCCCGCACCGGTGCGCCCCCCACACGCGCAGAAATCGCCAACGAGCTGGGCTTCAAATCCGCCAACGCCGCCGAAGAACACCTGCAGGCATTGGCCCGCAAAGGCGTGATCGAGCTGGTCAGCGGCACCTCGCGCGGCATACGCCTGCGTGGCGACACCTTGCGCTCCATCCATGAGTCCCGCAGCAAACAGTTTCCCTTGCCCTTGCAAAGCCTGGCCCAACTCGTCCTGCCGCTGGTGGGACGGGTTGCCGCTGGCAGCCCTATTCTCGCGCAGGAGCATGTTGACCGCACTTACCATTTCGAGAGCAGCCTGTTCCAGAGCAAGCCCGACTACCTGCTCAAGGTGCGCGGCATGAGCATGCGGGATGCCGGCATCATGGACGGCGACCTGCTGGCCGTGCAGCAAAGCAAGGAAGCCAAAAACGGACAAATCGTTGTGGCCCGCCTGGGTGATGAAGTCACCGTCAAACGCTTTCGCCGCACCAAAAACCTGATCGAGTTGCTGCCCGAAAACCCCGACTTCAAAACCATCGTGGTGGAGCCCGGCGAGCCCTTCGAGCTGGAAGGCCTGGCCGTCGGCCTGATTCGAAACACCATGCTGGTCTAGTCCACGCATAGGCGTCATGCCGGACGGCCCCACTTCACCGGGCGTCCACCTCATTTCCGCGCAACAGGTGGCGGGCGTTTGGCCAAGTCGATTGGCCAACACCCTGATGCTGCGGATTGTTCGTTCCTGTAATCCTGCCTGTGTAAACCTCTAACTTTAGGAGTTCTCATGGGAATCGCCAGTTTTTCACGTTCATCGCGGCTGTCGGCCTTGTTCGCACCTTTGCAGGCGCTGGCCGCCTTCTGGGTACCCACACCGCCTGCTGCAGCGTCATCCCCCGTCTTTGCCCCGGTTCCCACGTTGCGGCGCTGCGCCTCGGGCCATACGCCATCCGCTATTAAAAACATAGCTAATGGCGCTCACCCCTCATCGGCTACAGGCCAAAAACCTTGTCAAACCGTAGCCAAAACCACGTCCCCACGGCGCCTGAAAATTGTGCGTGCACTGGAGGCCGGTATCCATCCGGCCTGCGCCGGGCGCATGGTGATTTCGGGTCGCATGGCCGATGTCTGCGCCGAACTGGACCGCATGGCCCAGAGGGAAGCCGCCGCGCAAGCCGCCTGAGCAAGCAGCAAAAGAGCTTTTGCCGCAACGCGTGGAGCGCAAGGCCTCGCGCCCTTGCGGCAGGCCGCTGGCCTCCTGGTTTTTCCGGTTGCGTTCAGGTACATCTTGCTGGTGCGCCGCCTCGTTGCGGCAGAACTTGCAGGCACAATATCGGCATGAATATTGTGATCCTTGACGACTACCAGGACGCGGTGCGCAAACTCTCCTGTGCCGCCAAACTCGATGCTTACCAGGCCAAGGTCTACACCAACACTGTCAAAGGCATAGGCCAACTTTCCGTACGGCTCAAAGACGCCGATGTGATCGTGCTGATCCGCGAGCGAACCCCTTTGCCGCGCCAACTGATCGAAAAATTGCCCAAGCTCAAGATGATTGCGCAAACCGGGCGTTTGGGTAACCACGTGGATGTAGGCGCCTGCACCGAACGCGGCATCGTGGTCTCCGAAGGCGGCGGTTCGCCCACGGCGCCGGCCGAACTGACCTGGGCACTGATCATGGCCGCCATGCGCCGCATTCCGCACTATGTGTCACACCTCAAACATGGCGCCTGGCAGCAGGCCGGCCTGAAAAACGCCTCCATGCCATCCAACTTCGGCATCGGCTCGGTGCTCAAGGGCAAGGTCCTGGGCATCTGGAGTTACGGCAAGATCGGCCAGATTGTGGCCGGTTATGGCCGGGCTTTTGGCATGCGGGTGCTGGTGTGGGGCAGCCAGGCGTCGCGTGCCCGGGCCTTGGCCGATGGCTATGAAGTGGCCTCGTCTAAAAGCGAGTTTTTTCAAGAGAGCGATGTGCTGAGCCTTCACCTGCGCCTGCAGGACGACACCCGGGGCGCGGTCACTCTCGACGACCTGTCGCGCATGAAGCCCTCTTCCGTGCTGGTCAACACCTCACGTGCCGAATTGATTGAGTCTGATGCGCTGATCGCCGGCCTGAACCGCGGTCGTCCCGGCATGGCGGCGGTCGATGTGTTCGAGTCCGAGCCGATTTTGCAAGGCCACGCCCTGCTGCGCCTGGAGAACTGCATTTGCACGCCGCACATCGGTTATGTGGAGCAGGAAAGCTATGAGCTCTATTTCGGCGCCGCTTTTGACAACGTGGTCAACTTCATCAAGGGGACGCCGACCAACATCGTTAACCCGGGGGCCTTGCAGGTGCGCCGCTAATACCCAGCGACAAACTGCGGCCGGCTGGACGCCCACCGGCGCTTGCCCGTCATCGCCATCAGGCCTTGGCGTCGGGCTTGACCGCCAAGGCCGGCGGTTTCAAGCGGAGCGCTGCGGCATCGATCAGTTGCCCATTGGACGCGCTCGGGTGTGCCAGCATGCCACGAATGCAAAAACAGAGCCGGTGACAAGACGGCCGACGGGGGCTTAACGTCACCCCCGGGCTGCGTGATAATCCTTTCCCATGAAACCACTCTATACAACCGTCGGCATTGTTGGCACCGGCGCCATGGGTCGCGGCATTGCCCAACTGGCAGCGCAGGCGGGCAGCCTGGTCAAGCTGTTTGACACGCAAATCGACGCCACCGGCAAAGCCCGCGACGCACTGGGCAGCCAGTGGGACAAACTGGTCGACAAGGGCCGGCTCGACGCGGCGCAGGCGGCCGGCTACAAAGCCCGTTTGCTGCTGGCGGGCACGCTGGAAGAACTGGCCGACTGCGACCTCGTTGTCGAAGCGGTGGTTGAACGGCTGGATGTCAAAAAGTCACTGTTTGCAGCACTGGAAGGCATTGTTTCGCCGCAAGCCATTCTGGCCAGCAACACCTCCTCCTTGTCCGTCACGGCGATTGCCGCCGGCTTGAAACAGCCAGGGCGTTTCGCCGGTTATCACTTTTTCAACCCCGTGCCGCTGATGAAAGTGGTGGAAGTGATCGCCGGCCTGAAAACCGAGCCTGCCACCTGTGAGGCACTGGCCGCATACGCGCGGCAAATGGGCCACACGCCGGTGCAGGCCCAGGACACGCCGGGTTTTATCGTCAACCACGCCGGGCGCGGTTACGGCACCGAAGCCCTGCGTATCGTCGGCGAAGGTGTGGCCGATTTCGCCACCATAGACCGCATCCTGAAAGACCAGGCCGGCTTCAAGCTGGGCCCGTTCGAACTGATGGATTTGACCGCTCTGGATGTGTCACATCCGGTGATGGAGTCGGTCTACCAGCAGTATTACGGCGAGCCGCGTTACCGCCCCAGCGTGATCACCGCGCAGCGCCTGGCCGGCGGCCTCTTGGGCCGCAAAACCGGCGAAGGTTTTTACCGCTACCAGGACGGCGTGGCGCAAGTTGCCGCAGAGCCGGCGACGCCGACGGTCAGCGAGATGCCACCGGTCTGGGTTTCGCCGCGGGCGGCGCGTCGTTCCGAGCTGTTGCAGCTTCTCAAAAACCTAGGCGCCAACATCGAAACCGGTGCCTCACCGTCGCTGAACGCGCTGGTGCTGGTGGCGCCGCTGGGTTTTGACATCACCACCGTGGCCGTGGTCGAGCGCCTGGACCCCGCGCGCACCATAGGTATTGACATGCTGATCGACGACGCGGAGACCAAACGCCGCGTGTTGGCCACCAACCCGGCCACCCGCAGCGACATGCGCGACGCCGCGCACGCCTTGTTTGCCCGCGACGGCAAGGCCGTCAGCGTGATCCGCGACAGCGGTGGTTTTGTCACGCAGCGCGTGGTCGCCACCATCGTCAACATCGCCAGCGACATCTGCCAGCAAGGCATCTGCAGCCCCAAAGACCTGGAAACCGCCGTGACCCTAGGCCTGGGTTATCCCCTGGGCCCCTTGGCCATGGGCAACCGTTATGGTCCCACCAACATCCTGGAAGTGCTGTTCAACATGCAAACCGTTTATGGCGACCCACGTTACCGCCCTTCCCCGTGGCTGCGCCGCCGCGGCGCCATTGGTTTGAGCCTGATGCACGAAGAGTCGTGATACCCCCGTCGGATGCTCACTTCGTGTAGCACCTTCCCCCCTTCCAGGGGGCGACACCTGCGGCCTGGCAAAGCCAGTTCCGCGGCGTCTGCTTGCAATGGGGTCGTGGGTTTCGGACTTCATCGCTGGCTCAACACCCTGAAAGAACTGACATGACCTGTTCCTTGAAAAGCACCAGCGACGGCAGCACCCTGGTACTGACCCTGAGCAACCCCGAGTTCAAAAACGCGCTGGGGCCTGAAATTTATGCCGCCGGTGTGGAGGCCCTGAACGCCGCCGAGAACAACCCCGACATCCGCAGCGTGGTCATCACCGGCGAAGGCCCGACCTTTTGCGCCGGTGGCAATCTGCAACGCCTGCTGGGCAACCGGCAGCAACCGGCCGAGGTGCAGGCCCAGAGCATAGACAGCCTGCACAGCTGGATAGATTCGATACGCACCTTCCCCAAACCCGTGATTGCCGCGGTCGAAGGGGCTGCCGCAGGCGCCGGTTTTTCGCTGGCGCTGGCCTGCGACTTCCTGGTGGCGGCGGACAACGCCATTTTTGTGATGGCCTACAGCAGCGTGGCCCTGTCCCCCGATGGCGGCGGCAGTTGGGCTTTGAGCCGCGCCATGCCGCGCGCTTTGGTCACGGAACTGCTGATGTGTGGTGAACGTATAGGCACACCGCGCTTGCAGGCCTTGGGCCTGGTCAACCGCAGCACCCCGGCCGGCAATGCACTCAACGAAGCCCTGAAACTGGCCGACATGCTCAATGCGCGTGCGCCCAATGCCCTGGCCAGCATCAAGGAACTGGTCAACGAAGCGCCGACCAACACCTTGAGCCAGCAACTCGACGCCGAACGCGCGCATTTTGTGCGCAACCTGCACCACCGCAACGGTGGCGAAGGTATCACCGCGTTTCTCGAGAAACGCCCGCCGCTTTACAGTTAAACGGTAAGGGGCCGCAGCGCAGCGGCCCCGTGCGAGTGGTTTGCCTCGGGACACCGAGGCGACAGATGGGCCCCTCCCAAGCCGTCGCTGGCGCGACAATAGCCTTCTTCTGAGTCACACAAAAGACAGGTTATGGACGATCCCATTCTTACGATAGACGAAAGAGAAGCCATCAACGGTGGCCGCTGGTTTTCATCCCTATCACCCTCACTCAGGCACGACATACTTCGATGCGCTTTTGTCCAACGTTTCAAAGACGGTGCATTGATCTGCGCTCGCGGCGATCCACCGGAGCAATGGATTGCCTGTGCCAAGGGTGCGGTGCGTGTGAGTTCGACCTCGATCTCGGGCAAACAAATCACCCTGACTTATGTGGAGCCCGGCATCTGGTTCGGCGATGTGGCGATCTTCGACGGCGACCGGCGCACACACGATGCCTACGCCCATGGCGAAACCACCATCCTGTGTGTGGCCAAAGCCGACTTCAAAAAAATCCTGGCCTCGCATGTCGAGTTGTACGAAGCCATGTTGCGCCTGCATGCGCGCCGCATCCGCCAGCTCTACGGCCTGGTGGAAGACCTCAACACCTTGCCGCTGCGGGCGCGGTTGGCCAAACAGTTGTTACACCTGGTGCGCAGCTACGGCGTCAGCAGCCTGAGCGACGGGCGCGAGGTGCGTATCGGCCTGCAACTGGCGCAGGAAGAACTGGCGCAGTTGCTTGGCGCCTCGCGTCAGCGTGTGAACCAGGAGCTCAAGGCCATGGAGCGCGAAGAAGCGATCCGTATCGAGCCGGGCGGCCTGGTGGTGCGCAACCGCGAAACGCTGCTGCGAATTTCTGAAGCCGACCTGGAAAAATAAGCATGAGCAACTTTGACCATTTCCTGGGCACCCGCGCGGTCTCGGGCCAACATCTGTTTGATACCGAGGCCCTCAGTACCTACCTGGCCAAAAACCTGCCCGGTTTTCAGGGTCCGCTGACGGTGGAAATGTTCAAGGGTGGCCAGTCCAACCCGACCTACAAACTGATCACGCCGGCACGTGCCTACGTGATGCGCGCCAAGCCGGGCCCGGTGGCCAAACTCCTGCCCTCGGCCCACGCGGTTGAACGCGAGTTCAAGGTCATGACCGGCCTGCAAGGCACGGACGTGCCGGTGGCCAAGATGTATTGCCTGTGTGAAGACGAGGCCGTGATCGGCCGCGCCTTTTACGTGATGGAGTTTGTCGAAGGTCGGGTCTTGTGGGACCAGGCCCTGCCCGACATGACGCAGGCCCAGCGCGGCGAGATTTACCGCGAGATGAACCGCGTGATTGCGGCCTTGCACAAGGTCAAGTTCGCCGAACGCGGTCTGGCCGACTACGGCAAACCCGGCAATTATTTCGAACGCCAGATCGGCCGCTGGAGCAAACAATACGTCGCCTCCATCACCGACCCCATTCCCGAAATGGATGCCTTGATGGCCTGGTTGCCGGCCAACATTCCGGCCAGTGCGCGCGATGAAAGCATGGTTTCCATCGTGCACGGCGACTTCCGGCTCGACAACCTGATGTTCCACCCGACCGAGCCGCATGTGCTGGCCGTGCTGGACTGGGAACTTTCGACCCTGGGCCACCCGCTGGCCGACTTCAGCTACCACTGCATGGCCTGGCATATTCCGCCCGGCGCCTTCCGCGGCATAGGCGGACTCGATGTGGCCAGCCTGGGCATTCCGGAAGAAGCCGACTACATCCGCCTGTATTGCGAACGCACCGGTTTTGCCAGCCCGGAGCTGATCAAGGCCGACTGGAACTTTTACCTGGCCTACAACCTGTTTCGACTTGCCGCAATTTTGCAAGGCATCGCCAAACGGGTTGAAGCCGGCACCGCCGCTAGCGCCCAGGCGGTCAGTTCCGCCAAAGGCGCGCCTGTGCTGGCCCGCATGGCCTGGGACTTTGCCCAAAAAAGTCAGAAGCAACACATCTGAGCACCCTCCCCCTTTAACGACGCCCCACCCCAGGAGATATTGATGGACTTCAGCTACACCCCCAAGGTACAGGACATGCAGGCCCGCCTGCTGGCTTTCATGGACCAACACGTTTACCCGAACGAGGCGCGTTTCTTCCGGGAAATTGCCGAAAACCGGGCCAAGGGCAATGCCTGGATTCCCACCACCCTCATTGAAGAACTCAAACCCCTGGCCCGCAAGGCCGGTTTGTGGAATCTGTTTTTGCCACATTCGCCGCGTGCGCCCGAAGGCCTGTCGAACCTGGAATACGCGCCGCTCTGCGAAATCATGGGACGTGTGCCGTTTGCGCCTGAAATTTTCAACTGCTCGGCGCCCGACACCGGCAACATGGAAACCATCGCCCGCTACGGCTCCGAAGCCAACAAGGACCGCTGGCTGGAGCCTTTGCTCAAAGGCGAAATCCGTTCCGCCTTCCTGATGACCGAGCCCGAAGTGGCCTCCTCGGACGCAACCAACATCCAGTGCAGCATCGTGCGTGACGGTGACGACTACGTGCTCAACGGTCTGAAATGGTGGTCGTCCGGCGCCGGTGACCCGCGCTGCGCCATTTACATCGTCATGGGCAAAACCAACCCCGATGCCGGCCGCCACGAACAGCAGTCCATGATCCTGGTGCCGGCCAACACGCCGGGCATCACCGTGATCCGTCCCTTGACGGTGTTCGGGTACGACGACGCACCGCACGGCCACATGGAAGTGCGCCTGACCAATGTGCGTGTGCCGGTCGGCAATATGTTGCTGGGCGAAGGCCGCGGTTTTGAAATTGCCCAGGGCCGCCTTGGCCCCGGACGTATCCACCACTGCATGCGCAGCATAGGTATTGCCGAGCGCGCGCTCGAGCTGATGTGCAAACGCCTGAACAGCCGCGTGGCTTTCGGCAAACCGGTGGCGCGCCAGTCGGTCTGGCACGAACGGATTGCCGATGCGCGCTGCATGATCGACCAGGCGCGTCTGCTGACGCTCAAGGCCGCCTACATGATGGACACCGTGGGCAACAAGGTCGCCAAGGCCGAAATTGCCATGATCAAGGTGGTGGCGCCCAACATGGCCTGCCAGATCATCGACTGGGCGATCCAGGCCCACGGCGGCGGCGGCGTGTCGGACGATTTCCCGCTGGCTTACGCCTACGCGCACCAGCGCACCTTGCGTCTGGCCGACGGCCCGGACGAAGTGCACCGCGCCTCGCTGGCCAAGCTGGAGCTGGCCAAACACCTGCTGATGCCGGGCGAAGTCGAGATGCCGGTGACCCGCGGCGGCTGAAGCAGCGCGCCGGCCGGGCGCGACGGGCGCCTTCAGTCACTATCAAAAAAAGTAGCTGATTGCGCCCGCCCCATCTGGGCTGGAGCCTCTTTTTCCTTGAATTACAGGGGAATGTCGGTGCTCAAGCCGGCCAGCGCGGCATCACAGGCGCTGGTGTAGATGATGGCCGCATGTTGCAAGGTCGCCATGTCGGCCGGGCTGTATTGCATGCGCAAATAAGCCTTGCCACGCAGCAGCATCAGGAAAAAAGGCGTCTGCGCGTCGGGGCCGGGCGCCGGCCAATGCAGCAGCAATTCGGCCAGGTTGCGGTCCACCCAGGCCAGCGCATGGTCGCGCTGGTCCGCCAGCACCGCGTAGCGCTCCCAAAACTCGGGCACCAGGCTGCTCCAGCCGACTTCGGGGTACATCGCCAGCCAGCGCATTTCTTCGGGCAAACCGGGATCAGCCGTGGTTTGCAAGCTGTCGGAGTACACCGAATCAGCGCGTTTTTCCAGCGCTTCCTTGAGTGGCCGGTTCATGATCAACACCGCCACATCCGGGTTGAGACGCAAGTCCGCCCGGGCGCGCAACTCTTCGCCCTCGATGTAGTCACGCGACGGCGGCCCGCTTTCCAGCTTCCAGGCCTTGTCTCGGACCTTCCCCGTCAGCGCAAAACCTTTGCCGCCCGCACTGGCGTAACCAAAGCCCTGCGTGCTGGCCCACTCCGAAAGCGGCGACACGGCCTCGGAAAGCGCCGTCTCCACAACGTCTGCGTCGTTTCGTGCAAAGACCTTTTTCAAGCGCTCAAACATGATTCCGGCTTTTCTCTTAAAGTGCAGCGACGATCATAGTTCCAAAGGTTTTTGCCATGTTTCAAGTTTATTCCTGGCCCACGCCCAACGGCCACAAGGTCCACATCATGCTCGAAGAGTGCGGCTTTCGACTGGGGCGCGACTGGGAAGTGCGGCCCATCAATATAGGCGCCGGCGACCAGTTCCAGCCCGACTTCCTGGCGATCAGCCCGAACAACAAGATTCCGGCGCTGGTGGACCCCGACGGTCCCGACGGCAAACCCATCGCCCTGTTTGAATCGGGCGCCATCCTGTTGTATCTGGCCGGCAAAACCGGCAAAATTTTGCCCAAAACCGACCGCCTGAAGTTCCAGGTCTTGCAGTGGCTGATGTTCCAGATGGGCGGCGTCGGCCCTATGCTGGGCCAGACGCATCATTTCCGGATGTATGCGCCCGAGAAAATCGGCTACGCGATCGACCGTTATTCCAACGAAGCCAAACGCCTGTACGGCGTGATGGACAAACAACTGGCCGGCAGCAAATTCATTGCCTGCAACCAGTACACGATTGCCGACATCGCCATCTTCCCCTGGCTGCGCAGCTGGGAAAACCAGGGCATCGACTGGGCCGATTACCCCCACTTGAAGAAATGGTTTGATCTGGTGGGCGCCCGGCCGGCGGTTCAGCGCGGCGTCCAGGTGCTGGCCGAGCTGCGTAAACCCGTGCGCAGCGACGCGGAACGCGAGGTCCTGTTTGGCAAGACACAATACCAAAAACGCTGAAATTTTGAGAAAAACAGGCCTCCAGCCTAGGCGAGATAAGCGCAACAAGCTCTTGAATTGATAGCAAAAGTAGAAGGCAACTTGTCCACGCGCCGGCGGACAAAAACGGCCCGGTTTGAATCTTGATGAATAGATGCTGCAAATAGTCTCCGGACAGCGTTCAAGAGGCCAAAGTTCGCGCTATAATAATTGACTAGTCGGAGTGTGGCGCAGTCTGGTAGCGCACCTGGTTTGGGACCAGGGGGTCCAAGGTTCGAATCCTTGTACTCCGACCATTGAATCCATTTAAAAAAAGCTCACTCTGTGGGCTTTTTTTATATCTGTCCGTAGCTCAGTTGGATAGAGCATCAGCCTTCTAAGCTGAGGGTCGGGGGTTCGATCCCCTCCGGACAGGCCAAAACCCCATCTCAATCTCCTAGCCCAAGCCCGGCGCCAGCTGGCTTTTTCGCCATACCGAGACCGTGCAGCCGAACCTGCGCCTGAACCAGAAGGCAAATGCGCTGGGGGCGGAGAAGCCCAGCAACTCGGCCAACTCGGCCATGGAACGGTCACTATCGCGGATTTGCCGCAGGGCAAACTCCGAACGGACCGCCTGCATCATCGAAGAAAACGTTTCCCCGTCAGCCTGCAGATGGCGATGCAGGGTGCGCCTGTCCATGGCCAGATGCTGCGCGACCTGATCGGCGGTACAGCGACCGCCCGGAAGCAGCGCAGCAACAAGCTGACGCGCGGCATCCGTGGTGTTATTCCGGCTGCGGGAAAGCGCCTGATCCAGAAACCGGCGCGCGTACGGGGCCATGCCGGTATCGGCCATTGGCAAGGGTGTGGCGAGATCACGCGCCGCGCACACGATGCCATTAAAACTACCGTTGAACTCCAGCTTCGGACCAAAAAAAGCGAGATGGCTGCTTTTGTCATGGGGCGGCCGGTGCGAGAAACAGACCCGTCGCGGCCGCCATTCAGGTCCCAGCAACTCTTCCAGAATACGGTACATCACCCCCACAGCCAGCTCCATCGACTGTCGGACCGAGGCTGCGCCCTCCAGCAGAAAGTCCTCGCGAATGATCACCACATCATCGTGGTCCTCGATGCGCGTTAGCAGTGATGCATTCAGCAGACGCAAATAGCGGCCCAATGTGTCCAGCGCCTGTCGCGCGGTGGGTTCCTCGCGCAACACGATACTGATAGGCCCGAGATTGGCCAAACGCCTGCCGCGTGCAAGCTGCAAGCCAAAGTCCTCCACCTGGGCCACTGTGGCACTGGACTCCAGCAGCTCCCGCACGGCGATCACGCTGATCGGCATTTCCGGGTCATCCAGGCAGCGCGAACTCAGTCCAGCCTTGCGCATCATGGCCTCGGGATTGAGCTTCAGCGCACCTGCAAGCTCCCTATAACCGCTGAGGCTGGCGCTTCGAATAACGGGTACGGCTTGTGGCACGGACATGTCCCAATTAAGACAAACAATGTCCCAAAATATAAATCAAAACCAGAATGCCGTCGATATAGTCAATTCTTGAGCGGCATCTAAAAACGCATTTCGCCGCCGTACACCGAGACAACAGGAGACCCTGATGAGCAAGCAAACCAAGACCCGCCTATTGCCGAACCTGCTTCTGGCTGCGCTGACCATGATGAGCACTTCGGCTGTCATGGCCTGGACCGACAAACCCGTGAAAATGATCGTGCCGGCACCGGCTGGCGGCACCATGGATGTCGTCGCCCGCCTCCTGGCCGAACAACTTTCCACCGACATCGGCCAGCCGGTGATCGTGGACAACAAGCCCGGTGCAGGCGGCGCCATTGCGGTGCATGCCATGATGGCTGCGCCCGCCGATGGCCAGACCATCATGGTCACGGCCAGCAACGTTCTGACCGAAATCCCGCTGGTCATGAAAACCGGTTTTGATCCGCTCAAGGATGTGAAACCCGTGGCAACCGTGGCGCGCTCGACCATGGTCTTGGTCGGCGCCCCCTCCCTTCCCGCGCAGGATCTCAAAGGCCTGGTGTCTTATGTCAAGGCCAACCCGGGCAAACTGAGCTTTGCGTCTTACAGCGCGGGCACCAGCTCCCAATACGCCGGCATGATCTTCAACCAGAAAGCCGGACTGGACCTGCAACACGTCCCCTTCCCCGGCTCTCCGCCCGCACTGGTGCAGGTAATGGGTGGTCAGATTCCCGTCATGTTTGACGGCATTGCGACTTCATTGCCTCTGATCAAGGCTGGCAAGCTAAAGATTTTTGGTGTGGCCAGCAAGACCCGCTTGGCCCATTTGCCCGATGTGCCGACCATGGCTGAACAGGGCTTTCCGGACATCGATTTCAGCAACTGGGTGGGCGCCGTCGTGGCGTCTGCCGTTCCGGCAGCGATGGTGGAGAAGATCAATGCCGCCACGATCAAGGCAGCTTCTGCGCCAAAGGTGAAAGACCGCTTGATAGCCGTTGGCTTTGAGCCCAACACCGGCCTCACCGCAGGCCAACTCGCGCAGTCGGTCAAGGCCGAGTACGACCGCAACGCAGCCATTGTGAAAACATTCAACATCCAGCTGAACTAGTCACTGAGCATCCTGTCCAGAGCGAGGAAACATCCATGGCTGCGACGCTAGCCACCCGCATCAAAGCAGAACCACAGACCTGTGCAAGCGCGGCACGCAGCGCAAGATGGAACGCGCCGGCAGCATGGGCGATACGCCTTTCCAGACTCCCGCAGCCGCACAGCAAACCTGTCAGAACACACATCGGCAGCCTCACTTCACGCTTCTTTACGACTTCAGTCATTTCATCAAAGGACACCCCATGAACTTCCTCGACGGCTCCCTCATTCCCGAAAACCAGGACAAGCTGGTCATCACGGCCGCGCCTTACGGACCCGAGTGGATTCCCTCGGACTTCCCGTCGGACATTGCCGTCACCATGGAAGAGCAGGTCCAGAAAGCGGTGGACTGCTACACCGCCGGCGCCTCCGTGCTGCACCTGCATGTGCGTGAACTCGACGGCAAGGGCAGCAAGCGCCTGTCCAAGTTCAATGAACTGATTGCAGGTGTTCGCAAGGCCGTGCCCGACATGGTGATACAGGTCGGCGGCTCCATTTCCTTCGCGCCGGAAAGTGACGGAGCCGCCGCAAAATGGCTGTCAGATGACACCCGCCACATGCTGGCCGAACTCGACCCCAAGCCGGATCAGGTGACGGTGACAGTGAACACCACACAGATGAACATCTTCGAGCACATGGACACGGGGGATTACGCTGGCACCTCGCTGGCCGATCCCGCAACGCACGAGGCCTACCGCGAGATGATTGTGCCTTCCGGCCCTGCCTGGGTCGAAGAACATATCCGCCGTTTGAGTGCCGCAGGCATACAAAGCGCCTTCCAGTTCTACAACATCAACAGCTTTGAAACCGTGGAGCGCATGCTCAGGCGCGGCGTGTACAAGGGCCCGCTGGTCATGAACTGGGTCGCCATCAGCGGCGGCATGGATGCGCCCAATATCTACAACATGGCCAACTTCCTGCGCGCCATTCCCGATGGCTCGATGCTGACGGTGGAAAGTTCCATGCGTAATGTGCTGCCCATCAACCTGATGGGCATGGCCTTGGGTCAGCATGTGCGCTGCGGCATTGAAGACAACCTGTGGACCCAGGACCGCAAGGCCAAGATGAGCACCGTGCAGCAGATCGAACAGCTGGTGCGCATCGCCCGCGAAATCGGTCGCGAGGTGGCGAATGGCCAGGAGGCACGACGCATCTGCAAGATCGGCGTGTTCTACGACACCGTCGAAGAGACACTGGCCAAAAACGGCTTTGCGCCCAACCCCAAGCCCGGGCACCAGGGTTTTCTGCGCAAGGCTGCATGACCCATGGCCAAGGCCATACGTTTTCACGAAACCGGCGGACCGGAAGTCCTCAAGCTTGAACCCGTCGAGCTTGGCGAGCCAGGACCCGGCCAGGCGCGCGTGCGCCACACCGGCATTGCAGTCAACTTTATTGACATCTACTTTCGCACCGGGCGTTATCCGCGCCATTGCCCAGCGGCCTGGGCTCGGACGCAGTGGGTGTGGTGGAGGCGGTAGGCCCCGGCGTGACAGAGATTGCAGCAGGCGACCGCGTCGGCTACCTGATCGGCCCGCAAGGCGCTTATTCGGATGTGCGCGTGATGCCGGCCGAGGTGCTGATCAGGCTGCCGGATGGCATTTCGGACAGTACAGCCGCAACCCTCATGATGAAGGGGATGACAGCGCAATACCTGTTTCGCCAGGTGTTTCCACTCCAGGGCGGTGAAACCATCCTCTACCACGCAGCAGCAGGCGGCGTGGGCCTGATCGCCTGCCAGTGGGCCAAAGCCATGGGTGTGACCATGATAGGAACCGTCAGCACCGACGAAAAAGCCGCCATCGCCAAAGCCAACGGATGCGCCCACGTCATCGTCACTTCGCGCGACAACATCGCGGAGCGCGTCAAAGAGATCACCGGTGGCAAGGGCGTGCCCGTGGTGTTTGACTCGGTGGGCAAGGACACACTGGAAGCGTCCCTGAACAGCCTGCAAACACGGGGCACACTGGTGAGCAACGGTACCTCGTCCGGCCCTGTGGTGATAGACACCAAGCTGTTGGCCGCCAAAGGTTCACTGTGGGTGACGCGCCCGGCCATGATGCACTACATCATGCCTCGCAGCCACATGCTGGAGATGGCCAAGGAGGTATTTGACATGGTGCTTGCCGGCAAGATCAAAAGCGAGGCCTCACAATCCTTCCCGCTCGAAGCGGCAGCCGAGGCACACCGTGCACTGGAATCCCGAAAAACCGTGGGCGCTACGGTCTTGTTGCCTTGAGCCGGTCTTGATCCGTAAACACTGCCGTTAACAGGCGCCAGCAGGCAGGTCATTGGCCAAGCTGCCCCTTGCCTGAGACGTCGTACCATCGCCACCACCCGGTCGCGCCGTTGCTGCATATGGCATCCGACCGCAGGTGTCTGGTGCTGCAGCGGATTTCACATCCGGCACAAGCATTTCATAATGCACCTGAACTACCCAAATCCACAGGAGAGCGTTATGGCAGTAAAAATCATCCGGCTTGGCACACCACGAAGCAGCAACGAAGGTCTACGCATAGGCACGGTGCGGCGTCCGCCGCGCGGTGTACCCAAAACCGAATTTGCCTCGCAAGACTGGTATGACGTCTGGTACCCCAACCTGGCGCCCAGCGCGGAGACCATGAAGCTGGGCCAGGCGGTGGCATCCGACAAGGACTGGGCGACCTTTAGCAAAAAATACCGCAGCGAAATGAACGAGGCCGACGCCAGCCGCAACTTGGACCTGCTGGCCGCGCTGTCACATCAGTCCAACTTCACCATGGGCTGTTATTGCGAAAACGAGGCACGCTGCCACCGTTCATTGTTGCGGGATTTGCTCAAAGAACGCGGCGCCCTGATCGGCTGACGCATCAAAAAAGCCCCGAAGCGGATACCGCGTTCGGGGCTTGTTGCATCAGGCCTGCGCCCGAAGATCAGAGCTTCACGTATTCGTAGTCAAGCACGTTGGCATTGATACCGCGGTCCGGCGGTGCGATCCAGCCGGCCATCTTGCCGGGCTCGGTGACGCGTTGCATCAGACTGTGGATAAAGGTTTTGTCTGCATCGGTGGGCAGCCAGGCGTCTTTTTTCGCTTCAAATTCAGCCGCACTGATGGGATGGCCTTGCGGGTCGGTATGGGCGCCAGCCCAGGCACCGACGCTGCGGCGAAAACGTGTGTTCGGCAGGCTCAGTTCAAAGTCGACACCGGCACGTTTGATGCCCATGTTCCAGCGTGTCACGCCGACATTGCAGTCCTTCACGTATTCCAGGCGCGTGATTTCGTTCATACCGTTGCGGGTAGAGATGGTTTCGTTCTTCAAACCGCCCTTCCCGTCCGGCACCTGGATGATCATCTCGCTGTCGACCTCGACGTGATCGGCAAACTTGGCCTCATCGGGCCGGCCCTTGATGCCGTTGCTGAAGTAGTTGGCGGCATTGGACGAAGCCTCGGAGCCGAACAGGTCCAGCGAAGACGTGAACCAGAAGTTCATGAATTTCTGGATGGTCGGCAGGTCGATCACGCCGGCTTTACGCAAGGTGTCCACGTTGTCGGTGTCCAGCTCTTTCATCACTTCCAGCGTGCGTTTGATGACGCGGCCAATGCCGGTTTCGCCCACAAACATGTGGTGCGCTTCTTCGGTCAGCATAAAACGCGTGGTGCGCGCCAGCGGGTCAAAAGCACTTTCGGCAAAACTCTTGAGCTGGAACTTGCCGTCACGGTCGGTGAAATACGTGAACATGAAAAAGCTCAGCCAGTTGTCCATGGGTTCGTTGAAGGTGCCCAGGATGCGCGGCTTGTCGGCATCGCCGCTGTGGCGTGTGAGCAGCTCTTCGGCTTCCTCGCGGCCATCGCGGCCAAAGTGTGCATGCAACAGATAAACCATGGCCCAGAGATGCCGGCCTTCCTCGACGTTGACCTGGAACAGGTTGCGCAAGTCATACAAGGACGGTGCCGTGTGGCCCAGCAGACGCTGCTGCTCGACCGAGGCCGGCTCGGTGTCGCCCTGGGTCACAATCAGGCGGCGAAAAGCGCTACGGTATTCGCCCGGCACTTCCTGCCAGACGTCCTGGCCCATGTGGTCGCCAAAACCAATCTTGCGGTTTTCTTCCTTGTCGGCCAGAAAAATGCCCCAGCGGTAGTCGGGCATGGGCGTGTAGCCATAACTGGCCCAGCCGGAGGCATCCACACCGACAGCGGTGCGCAGGTAAACCTCTTTGGCGTTGAAGTCACTCGGACCCATTTCGTCCCACCAGCTCATGAAAGCCGGTTGCCAGTGCTCAAGCGCACGTTGCAACTGGCGGTTTTCGCCGAGGTTTACGTTGTTGGGAATCAGGGCTTGAAGGTCGATGCTGCTCATGGTGTTTCCTCTTTCTGGGTTTGTCATTGCGGACTTGATCCGCAATCCATGTCACACAGCCCAATGGCTAGCGAGGCGTGGATGCCGGATCGAGTCCGGCATGACGGGAAAATACTGTTTAGATGCGCTTCCAGTCGAATTTCGCTTTTTTGCCGGTGCCAAAAAGTTTCAGCGCGCCGTCTTCACCGACCGCATTCGGCCGGATGAAAATCCAGTTTTGCCAGGCAGACAAGCGGCCAAACACACGTGTCTCCATGGTCTCCTTGCCCGGGAAACGCAGCGAGGCTTCCATGCCGGTCATGGCGTCGGGCGACATGGAGGCACGTTCTTCCAGCATGATGCGGATTTCGTCGTCCCAGTCGATGTCGTCCGGCGTCAGGGTCACCAGGCCCAGCTCCAGCGCCTGGTCGGCGCGCAGCTTGCTGTCGCCGAGTTTTTCGAGCTGGCTGATGGTGGCGTTGTCTTCGTAAAAACGCGTCTGCAGACGGGTCAAGCCGTTGACGGCCGGGAACCAGCCGAAGTTGGCCGGGCTCAGTTGCAGTGCGGGCGCGGCATCGGGCGAGTCCGGCAGGTCCAGCATGTAGATGCGGTCGCAGGCCAGGGCCAGCTCATAAAAGGTGCCGGCAAAACATGAGCCGCCATCCACCAGCGCGATCAGCGAACGGCTGGTCACATCGATGCGGGCCAAGGTGCGGCGCAGCGCACCCGTGGTTTCCTTGACCAGCCAATGGTCTTTGAGCTTGGCCAGCACCTCGTCCATGCGAATCACCTGCCCGGCATCACCTTGCGTGCGGATCACCCAGGTGCCGACTTCGAGTTCGTTGGTGCGCAGGTTCAGGATGGCGTCGTCGAGTTCGCGCTGCAACTTGAGCGGGTACCAGTTGGCGCTGGCGGCTTCAATCGCTTCGGGCGTGGACTCAATCGCGGCAGTCGGTGCCTTGACCGTGATGGTGGCGATGCGTGTGTTGCGATCCACCTGGGCATCGACCACGCTGTAGTGGTAACCGGTATCGTCAATCAGCGCTTTCAAAGGTGTGAGCTCAATGCCTTTTGAGGCTGCAGCCCGCGTGGATTGGGCGCGAAGCGCTTCAATTTCGGTAGCGAGCAAGGCGCCGAACTGTTGCGGCTTGGCGTAGGCGTCTATCAGTTTCCAGTCCTGGGCGCGGTCGGCACGCACCCCTTCGCTGGTGGTGCAGAAAATGTCGGCCAGGTCGCGGCGCACCTTGCGTTTGTCGGTCACGCGGGTCAGGCCGCCGGTGCCGGGCAAGACACCCAGCAGCGGCACTTCGGGCAGGCTCACGGTGGAGGAACGGTCGTCCACCATGACAATGCGGTCGCAGGCCAGGGCCAGCTCATAACCGCCGCCGGCGCAGGCGCCGGTGACCGCCGCGATGGCTTTCAGGCCGTCGTGGCGCGAGGAGTCTTCCAGGCCATTGCGGGTTTCGTTGGTGAACTTGCAGAAGTTGACTTTCCAGCCGTGGGTGGACAGGCCCAGCATGTAGATGTTGGCGCCCGAGCACCAGATTTTTTCCTTGCCGGATTCAAACACCACCACCTTGACGGCCGGGTGTTCAAAACGGATGCGGTTGATCGCGTCGTGCAGCTCGATGTCCACGCCCAGGTCATAACTGTTGAGCTTGAGTTTGTAGCCGGGCTTGATGCCGCCGTCTTCGTTGATGTCGAGCTTGAGGCGCGCGACATCACCTTCGACGCTCAAGGTCCAGTGCTGGTACTTGGTCGGATGCGTGGCAAAACTCACGAGCTCGCGCTCCTGGCCTTCAATCACCTGTTTGAATAACAGCGGTTCAGTCATGGCATTCATGGGGGTCTCCTGTGGGTATCAGTTGCTGCTCGCCTGGGGCACCGACCGCTTCAGGTCGGTCAGGCTTTGCTTGAGGGTGCGTGCCGCGGTATCGACCACGGCATCGGCGCGTGCGTACAAGGCCTCGCGGCTGGCGAGGATGCGGCGCAGGTCTTCCATGGCTTCGTTGGTCGCACCCCGTGTGGTGTCAAAGGGCCGCATGTCGCCCTGCGCGACCACGCGGGCCATGTGTTCTTCCGGGCTGGCCTTGAGCCAGACGCAATAAAAGCGGCTTTGCAGCAGGTCAAAGGTTTCACGCTCGCTGACAATGCTGCCGCCTGTGGTCATGACCACGCCGTCGGCATGGTCCTCGGCAATGCGGAACAAGGCGCGGCGCTCGTAACGGCGGTAACCGGCCTGCCCATGTAACAACAAAATTTCGTTCATGCTGGTGCCGGCTTCGCGTTCGATCTCGCGGTCCAGCTCGACAAAAGGCACGCCGCGTTCGGTCGCCAGTTGCAGGCCCAGGGTTGATTTGCCGGCGCCGCGCAGGCCGATCAGGGCGATGCGCCGCTCACGGCCCAGCGCTTCGCTCAGGCCGAAGGTGCCGCCCAGCAAGGCATAGGCCTGGTCCAGCTGGCTGTCGTCCAGCCGGCCCAGCAGCCCGTGGACCCGGGCCAGCGCCGGACGCGGCGCGTCCTGCAGCAGTTCAAGAATGGAGATGTTCAGGGCGCGGGCGGCGGCTTCCAGCGAGTTGATGGAGACATTGCCCTTGCCGCTTTCCACGTCGGCCAGAAAACGTTCGCTCAAACCCGAATCGGCGGCGAGCTGCTTGCGAGTCATGCCGCGGCGGGCGCGCCAGGCACGGACCCGGCCGCCCAGCTCGGCCAGCGTTGCTTTTGCTTCCATTTCAGATATGACTTGCATCGGACACCACTTTTTGTGAAAAGTACTTGCGCTCTAACTGGATTGCAGTATACTTCACATCAATTCGATGTCAAGCAGTTTATTGCATCTTTTTTTGGAGATCCTTGATGAAGCTCAAAATCCTGGTGGGTACCATGACCAGCACCGCTGACTATGTGGCACAGGCCATTCAGATGGATTGTGCCGATCTGGTCGATGATATTGAAGTCCAGCTGATGGACGGACTAAACATCGGCGTCTTTGATGCACCGGTCGATGAAGATGCGGTATATCTCATTTGCACATCCACCTACGGCCAGGGCGATGTGCCCGACAACGCCCGCGCGCTGTACGACTCGCTGGACAGCCAGCCCAAGTTTCTGGGCCATGTGCGTTACGGCGTGATTGCGCTGGGCGACCGCACCTATCAGCAAACTTTTGCTTTTGGTGGCAAGAAATTCGACGAACGCCTGCAAGGCCTGGGCGCCCAGCGTATCGGCGAGATCTGGATGCACGACGCCAGCGGCGGCACCCTGCCCGAGACCGAAGGCGCCGCCTGGTGCCGCGAGTGGCTGGCCCTGGCGCTGGCCAGTTCTGCCAGCGCAGAAGCCATCACCTAAGCTTTCACATATAAATGCTGTTCCAGCCCTTGCGCAGCGGGCGCAGGCGGCTATAAAAACAAGAGCATCTGGAGACCCCATGAATCTCAGCCGCGCCGACCATTCCATCAGCCCTCCTTTTGTCGACATCCCGCGCGACTACAACGCGGCCCATGATCTGCTGGCGCGCAATGCCGGCCGCAGCGACAAGGTCGCGTTTATCGATGCCGTCAGCGGAAGCACGCTGACGTATGGTGAACTGAGCGAACAATCCCACCGTTTTGCCAACGCCTTGCGCGCCCAGGGTTTTGCGCCCGAGAGCCGCATCCTGCTGGCCATGCTGGACACGCCCGAATGGCCGGTGGCCTTTCTGGGTTGCATCCTGGCTGGTGTGGTGCCGGTGGCGGCCAACACCTTGCTGACCAGTAAAGACTTTGACTTCATGCTGCGCGACTCACGCGCCCAGGGCCTGATCGTGTCGCAGGCCTTGCTGCCGGCTTTCGAACCACTGATAAGCCAGATTCCCACGCTGCGCAGCGTGATCGTCGCCGGCGTCGATAATTCAGCATCAAATACAACGCTAGCCCAGATGGTGCGGTCACAAGCAGCTACCAAAACCGTAGCAGATACTTGTGCCGACGACGCCTGTTTCTGGCTCTACTCCAGCGGCTCCACGGGTGCCCCCAAAGGCACGGTACATCTGCACAGCCACCTGGTGCAAACCGCCGAACTCTATGGCCGCGGCGTCTTGGGCATCCAGGAATCTGACGTGGTTTATTCCGCCGCCAAGCTGTTTTTTGCCTATGGCCTGGGCAACGGCCTGACCTTTCCCATGAGTGTGGGCGCCACGGCCATCTTGCTGCCGTCGCGGCCGACACCGGCCGATGTGTTTGGCCTCCTGAAAAAATACCAGCCCACCATTTTTTACGGCGTGCCCACCCTGTACGCAGCCTTGCTGGCCGACCCGGCGCGCCCGCCAAAGTCGGAACTCAATTTACGTGTCTGCACCAGCGCCGGTGAAGCCCTGCCCGCCGAGATCGGCAAAAAATGGACGGCGCATTACGGCTGCGACATTCTTGACGGCATAGGTTCGACCGAAATGCTGCACATTTTTCTCAGCAACCGTCCCGGTGAAGTGCGTTACGGCAGCACCGGCAAGGCCGTGCCCGGTTATGCGCTGCGCATCGTCGGCGACGACGGGCGCGAATGTGGTGTCGGCGAAATCGGCGAGCTGCAGATCAGCGGTCCCAGCGCGGCACTGATGTACTGGAACAGCCGCGCCAAAACCAAGACCACCTTTGCCGGCGAATGGACACGCAGCGGCGACAAATACACGGTCGATGCCGACGGTTTCTACACCTACAGCGGCCGCAGCGACGACATGCTCAAGGTCGGCGGCATTTATGTCTCACCCTTTGAAGTTGAAGCCTGCCTGATGACGCACCCGGCCGTGCTGGAAGTGGCCGTGATCGGCCTGGCGGACAGTGACGGCCTGATCAAACCCAAAGCCTGCGTGGTGCTCAAGGCCGGGCAAAACGCCTCGGCCGATGAACTCAAGGCCCATGTGAAGCAACAACTGGCGCCCTACAAATACCCGCGCTGGATCGAGTTTGTGTCCGAGCTGCCGAAAACCGCCACCGGCAAGATACAACGCTTCAAATTGCGCCAGACCCAAGACTAGACTCAAAACCTGGCAGAGAAATTGCTTTAAATATAAACAATTTAATCCTCAATCTCGGGTTTTTCACTAGGGTGTTTTCCTACGGCCACCGTTAGTATTCAGGCATTGCTGCGCTTTCACATTTCGCCTCAACCAGGAGTTTTTCAATGACCTCACGCCTTCCTTCACGCCGTTTGATTCTGAGCCAAAGTGCTGCCGTCATCGGTGCGGCATCCACCGGCTTGTTGCTCCCGCAAATCGTGCGAGCCCAGCCGAACAAGGTGCGTGTGGGTTTCATGCTGCCTTACACCGGCACGTTTGCGCAGCTCGGCGTCGCCATCGAAAACGGTTTTCGCATGGCCATCAATGAGCAAGGCGGCAAGCTGGGCGGCCGCGAGATTGAATACTTCAAGGTCGACGACGAGTCCGAGCCTTCCAAAGGTGTCGAAAACGCCAGCAAGCTGGTGCAGCGCGACAAGGTCGACGTGTTGATCGGCACCGTGCACTCCGGCGTGCAGATGGGCATCCAGAAAGTCGCTCGCGACAGCGGCGTGTTGACCCTGATCCCGAATGCCGGCGTACATGCCGCCACCCGCGCCCTCTGCGCCCCCAACGTCTTCCGCACCTCCTTCACCAACTCCCAGCCCACCCTGGCGCTGGGCAAGGTCATGATGGACAAGGGCCTGAAGAAAACCGTCTGGATCACCTGGAAATACGCAGCCGGCGACGAAGCCTTTGAAGGCTTCAAGGAAAGTTACACCAAGGCCGGTGGCACCATCGTCAAGGAACTGGGCCTGCCCTTCCCCAACGTCGAGTTCCAGGCCCTGCTGACCGAAATCGCCGCGCTCAAACCCGATGCCGTGGCCTGCTTCTTCGCCGGTGGTGGCGCGGCCAAGTTCATCAAGGACTACGCCGCAGCCGGCCTGAAGGACAAAATCCCGCTCTACGGCTCCGGCTTCCTCACCGAGGGTGTGCTGGACGCTGCCGGCCCCGCCGCCGAAGGCATCATCACCACGATGCACTATGCCGACTCGCTGGACACGCCGCGCAACAACCAGTTCCGTCTGGCCTACGCCAAAGCCTACCGCTCGCAGCCCGACGTGTACGCGGTGCAGGGTTACGACACAGGTTTGCTGCTGGTCCAGGGCGCCAACGCCGTCAAAGGTGATTTGTCGAACAAACCGACCTTGTACAAGGCCATGGAAGGCGCGACCATCGACAGCCCACGCGGCAAATGGACCATGAGCAAGGCGCACAACCCGGTGCAGGACATCTACCTGCGCCGCGTGGAAAAAGGCGACAACAAGGTGATCGGCGTGGCCGCCAAGGCGCTGGCCGACTCCGGCGCCGGCTGCAAGATGGGCTGAGGACGTGGCCCCCACGCTCGCCACTTCGTGTGCTTCGCTGCCCCCCGAGGGGGCTCATTTTCCTTGGGGCGGCCCTGCGGAAAATTGCTCACGGTGAGGCGATGCGTTCCTGCATCACAGTGGGGAGGTTCTCGGACCTCCCATTTTTTTGGTACAGACCTTGCATGCACGTCTGACACCGCGTTTATCTTTTCTCCCGAACCCACAACGCCTCGATGGATCTAGCCAACTTTCTCATTCAGCTGCTCAACAGCGTGCAATACGGCCTGCTGCTGTTCATGCTGGCTGCCGGCCTGACGCTGATCTTCGGCATCATGGGCGTGGTCAACCTGGCGCACGGCGGTTTTTACATGCTGGGGGCTTACCTGGCCTGGTCACTCAGCGCCTATTTCGGCAGCCTGACCCTGGCCATTCTGGGCGGCGCCGTGCTGTCGGCAATTTTTGGGCTGGCACTGGAGTGGCTGCTGTTTCGCCACTTCTACCAGCGCGACCACCTCGACCAGGTCTTGCTGACCTTCGGCCTGATCTACATCTTTGAAGAGTTGCGCTCCATCCTCTGGGGTGACGACGTGCATGGTGTGCCGATTCCGGAGCTGCTCAGCGCCTCGATCCCACTGACCGACAACCTGTCCTACCCGGTCTACCGCCTGTTCATGTCCGGCGTCTGCCTGGCGCTAGCGGTGGGCCTCTACCTCTTGATTTCAAAAACCCGGCTCGGCATGAAAATCCGCGCCGGCGCCTTCAACCGCGAAATGGCCGGCGCCCTGGGCATCAACATCAAGCTGATCCACGCCGTGGTGTTTGCACTCGGCGTCACCCTGGCGGCGGTGGCCGGCATGATCGCCGCACCGGTTGCCAGTGTCTACCCCAACATGGGCTCGCAAGTGCTCATCATGTGTTTTGTGGTGGTGGTGATTGGCGGCATAGGCTCGGTGCGCGGCGCCATGATCGCGGCGCTGCTGGTCGGCTTGGTCGACACTTTTGGCAAGGTGCTGCTGCCGCAGGTGGCAGGCATGCTGGTGTATATGTTAATGGCCGCTGTATTACTGTGGAAACCCGAAGGTTTGTTTAAACAATGACTAACCGGCCCCCACGTTTGTCGCTTCGCGTACTGCACTGCCCCCCTGGGGGGCTCATTTTCCTAGGGGCGGCCCGACGGAAAATTGACCCTGTTTCTTTTCTTGGATCCCTTGTATGAGTGCCGCTAAAGCCAATCTCGAAATCCTGCCGCGCGGCGTGCAGCTCACCCTGGTGCTGGGCCTGATCGCCCTGCTGGCCTTTCCTTTTGCCGGCACCGACTTCTACACCCAGATGGTCACACGCATGATGATCATGGCCATCTTTGCGATGAGCCTGGACCTGCTGCAAGGCGTCACCGGCCTGGTGTCGCTGGGCCATGCGGCCTACTTCGGCCTGGCCGGTTATGCGCTGGCCTTTCTGATGCCGCAAGGCGAAGCGGTCAGCCTGTGGTGGACCTTGCCACTGGCGGTGCTGGCCTCCGGGCTGGCGGCGCTGATCATCGGCTTTTTTGTGGTGCGCACCCACGGCATTTATTTCATCATGGTGACCATGGCGTTTGCGCAGATGGTGTTTTTCCTGTTTTTTGACAACAAGGTACTGGGCGGCTCGGACGGCCTGTATGTCAACTTCAAGCCGGACACCGCCATCTTCGGCTGGGTGCCGTTTGACCTCGACAACAAACGGACCCTGTATTACTTCACCCTGGCGGTGATGTTGGGGGTCTATGCCTTTTTGCGCCGCTTGTTGTGGAGCCCGTTCGGGCGTGCGCTGGCCGGCATACGTATCAACGAACACCGCATGCGCGCCATGGGTTTTGGCACCTTCCGCTACAAACTCACGGCCTTCACCCTGGCCGGTGCGCTGGCCGGTCTGGCGGGTTATTTGTGGGGCACACAAACCGGCTACATCAACCCCGAACTCATGGGTTTTCACATGAGTGCACACGGCATCATGATGGTGATCCTGGGCGGCATGGGCAACTTCGCCGGCGCCATCGTGGGTGCATTTGCGTTTGAATACCTGTTGCATGTGTTCAAGGACTTGCCGCAGGTCGGCAGTGTCAACCTGGGCAAACATTGGCAATTGTGGATGGGGCTGTTCATCGTGCTGCTGGTCACTTTTGCGCCACGCGGCATCCTCGGCCTGGTCGAGCGTTTCGGCAAGCGCAAGGAAAAATCATGAGCCCCCACGTTCGCCTTCGCTCTCTGCCCCCCGAGGGGGCGCATGCCTGCCTAGAGGCGGCTCGTCGGAGGCATGACCATGAGTGAGATCCTGCTCTCGGCCAAAAACCTGACCAAACGTTTCGGCGGCCTGGCGGCCGTCCACGATGTGTCCATCGATTTGCGACGTCAACACATCCATGCGGTGATCGGCCCCAACGGTGCCGGCAAATCAACCTTGACCAACCTGCTCTCCGGCGACCTGCCGCCCACCTCGGGTTCGGTGCGACTGGGCGAGCAAGACGTCACGGGCTGGAACCCTGAAAAAATTTCGCGCCAGGGCCTGGGCCGCAGCTACCAGAAAACCAATATCTTCCTGCCCTTCACGGTCTGGGACAACGTGCGCCTGGCCGCGCAGTCGCGCCAGCCGCATGCTGCACGCTGGCTCAGCCGCGCTACTGATTTTGTAGCTATTAACGACTGCGCCACCAGGGCAATCGAGCTTTCCGGCCTTGAAAATCGAAAAAACGCGATTGCCGGCACCATCAGCCACGGCGAGCAGCGCCAGCTGGAAATTGCCATGACGCTGGCCACCGGGCCACAGGTGCTGCTGCTGGACGAACCGCTGGCCGGCATGGGTGTGGCCGAGGCCGAACGCATGGTCGCCCTGCTGCTGACGCTCAAGGCCGAACACGGCATTCTGCTGGTGGAGCACGACATGGACGCGGTGTTCACCCTGGCCGACCAGTTGACCGTCATGGTCAACGGCCAGGTCATCGCCAGCGGCACCCCCGCCCAAATCCGCGCCGACGCCGGCGTGCAGGCCGCCTACCTCGGCGAGGAACATTAATGCCCCCACGCTTGTCACTTCGTGTACTACGCTGCCCCCCGAGGGGGCTGGCCTTGCTTGGGGCGGCCCAGCGCTGCGGCCGGCTGGAGACCTTATGAGCACTCTACTGATCGACGCGAAAGACCTCCACACCTATTACGGTGCCAGCCACATCTTGCGCGGCATCAATTTTTCCGTGGCGCGCGGCGAAACCATAGGTCTGATGGGTCGCAACGGCATGGGCAAAAGCACCTTGCTCAAAAGCATCATGGGCCTGGTCAAACCGCGCTCCGGCAGCCTGGACATCGTCGGCAAACCCATGTTGGGCCGGGCGCCTTATGAAATTTCACAACTGGGCATTGCCTACGTGCCCGAAGGCCGCGGCATCTTCGGCAACCTCAGCGTGGTCGAAAACCTGAAGATGGCGGCGCGCGCCGGCACCCGCGGCCAGCGCGACTGGACTTACGACCGGGTGCTGGAAACTTTTCCGCGCCTGAAAGAACGCCTGGGCCACGGCGGCCAGCAGCTCAGCGGTGGCGAGCAGCAGATGTTGACCATAGGCCGCGCGCTGATGACCAACCCCGATGTGCTGATCCTGGACGAGGCCACCGAAGGCCTGGCGCCGCTGATTGCACGCGACATCTGGCGCATCTGCGGTGTGATCCGTGAAAGCGGCATCAGCAGCGTGATCGTCGACAAGAACTGGAAACACGTCACCCAGATCACCGACCGCAACATCATCCTGGTCAAGGGTGAGGTGGTGTTTGAAGGCAGCTCCGCCGAGCTGCACGCCCGGCCCGAACTGCTGACGCAATACCTGGGCGTCTAACTCAGCACACCGGCCGCACTGCGGCGCTGCTGCACAAACGGCGGCAAGCCCTGCAGCAGACGCTGGCCATAACCGGTGTTCACCAGTCGCCGGTCGTAGCAATACACAAAGGCGCGGTCGGTCTCCGTGCGGATGGCTCGCCCGGCCCATTGCGCCAGCCGGATGGCCGTTGCCGGCACCACCAGCTCACTGAAGGGATCGCGCCCTACGGAACGCAGCCACTCGGCGCGCGCTTCGCCCACCGGGTCGTCCGGCGGCGCAAACGGCAGCTTCGCAATAAACACGGACTCGCACAGCTGGCCCGGCAGATCCAGGCCTTCACCGAAAGACTGCAACCCAAAAATCACCGAGGCCTGACCCGCCGCCACGCGCTCGCGATGGCGCCTGAGCAGCACGGGACGCGGCAACTCCCCCTGCACCAGGACTTGCTCGCGCAAGCCGCCAGCCAAAGCCTCGACGGCCTGGCGCATCTGCTCGCGCGAGGTAAACAGGCACAGGGCGCCGTGTGCCACCTGGGCCAGGTCTCCCAGCAAGGCCTGCACCATTTCGGCCGTGAAGGCGTCGGCCTGCTTGGGGTCGGCCCGGGTTTCCACCGTGACGAAGCGTCCCTGGCTGGCGTAATCGAAGGGGCTGGCGACTTCCAGCGCGCTCACCGCCGGATCGTTGTGCAGGCCGGACTCGCGCAGGTAAAAATCAAACTGCCCGCAACTCGTCAGGGTGGCAGAGGTCACTACGGCCGCACGCACACGCGACCAGAAGTTGTGGCGCAGCGTGCTGCCCGGCAGGATAGGGCTGGCATGTGCCTTGATGATCACCAGCCCACCGTCCAGGCCACCCTCACCCATCTCGAAGGTGAACCATTTGGCCACGGGCGCGTTCTCCTGCTCGCCTTCTGTTTCGCGCAGCAGCAACTGGGTGGTGGCATGCACCTGCTCCAGCCGCGGCGAGAGCATGCCCAGTTGCGCGTAAAGCGTGGACAGCCGGCGCGCCTCGCCGGGATCGTCCCGCATCCCCGCGCGCAAGGCCTTGGCAATCGTGTTGAGCACAGCCAGAAAACTCTCGGCCTGCACATCCAGCAGACGCAGAGGTTCGTCCAGCTCGGGCGGCAGGCGGCCGCGCGGCAGGCGTGCCCGCGCTGGCCCGTGTGTGCCCCGCGCGTCCTTGAAAGCCTGGCCGTACAGGTCCATCACCAGCCGGCTGATGTCCAGCAGGCCCTGGCGAAGTTGCGCGGCAAAGCGCGGCACGTCCGCGGCTTCGGCGACGGTCATGAGTCCGCCGATGCGGCGCGCACGCGTGGCCAGCGTGTCCAGCCAGGTGTTGCGGCTCAAATCCATGGACGCGGAAAACTGGTCCAGCGCCACGGCCGGCAGGTGATGGCCTTCATCCAGCACCAGCAAACAGTTATCCAGATCGGGCAACAGACGCGAACCGAGCGAGGACATCAGCAAGTCGTGGTTCGCCACAATCACTTGCGCCCCCACCAGTTCCTTGCGTCTGTCGTAATAGGTGCACTGGCTGTACACCGGGCAATGTTTCCCGGTGCATGAACTGGACTCGGCGGCCACCGACGACCAGAAGTCCGCCGCGGGCGGCTGGGCCAGGTTGTCGCGGTCGCCGTCCCAGGCGCCACTGGCGAGGTCGCGCACCAGCACGGCAAAAAAGCTGCTGCGGGCCTCGGTCACATGTTGCGGCGTGCTGGCGCTCAGCTCGTCGGCAAACAGGTCGTCGTCCTCCTCCGCCGTGCCGGCCTGGCGCGACAGCTTGAGCTTGCAGACATAACGCCCCCGCCCCTTGGCCAGGCCGAACTTGAAGGGCTGCGGCAACATGGCCGCCAGCGCCGGCAGGTCCTTGTTCACCAACTGCTCCTGCAGCGCCACCGTGGCGGTGGAGATCAACACCCGGGTGTTGCGCGCCAGGGCCGCCGCGATGGCGGGCGCGCAATAGGCCAGCGACTTGCCGACGCCCGTGCCGGCCTGGATGACCGCAATCGCACGCACAGGCTCGTCGCCGTCACCCTCGGTTTTGCCCAGCGTGGCGGCGCCAAAGGTCTGCGCCACCTTTTCGGCCATCAGCCGCTGACCGGGCCTGTCCCGGAAGGTAGCGGAAGCGCCCACCGCGTGGTCGAAGGCGGCAAGCGCCAGCCGGGAAATCTCGTCAGGAAGCATGGCTATCAAGGAAAAAGCCGCTGGCGCGGCATGAGTTTGGAAAGTGCCCTGAGCCCTGGCTGGCACGGTGCCCGGCTCTGCAGGAGGTGAAGTTCAAAGCAGCGGCCGCAACTCGCGTGCTGCGTCCAGCAACAGCGGCAACAAGTCGCGCTGCATCATCTGCCCGGTCAGGCGCTGCGGTGAGGCCACCACGTTGAGTGCGGCCACGGTTTTGCCCTGCATATTGCGCAGCGGCACCGCCAGCGCATGTACACCCAGCTCGTGTTCTTCCACGGCCAGGCAGTAGTCGTCCACCCTCACCTGCGCAATCACGGCGCGAAACAGTTTCGGGTCAATGATGGTGCGGGTGGTCAGGCGCGGCAGCGAACGACCCTTGAGCCATTGCGTGAAGGCGGTTTTGGGCTGCGCCGCCAGCAAGACCCGGCCGGTGGACGTGGCGTGGGCCGGCAAGCGGGCGCCCAGGTGCAGGCCATAGGCCAGCACCCGAACCGCGCCTTCCGACGAGTTTTTCCACTCGTAACCGCTGCGCCCAACAATCACCACCTCATCCCCGTCCAGCACCCCGGCGGAAAACGACTCCTGGGTCTGCGCCGCCAGCCGGTTCAAGGTCGGCTGGATCGCACGTGGCAAACGCGCCGACGCCAGGTAACTCCCCGAAAAGCGCAAGACCTTGGCGGCCAGCCAGAAATAACTGCCATCGGTTTCAAGGTAACCCAGGTGGGCCAAGGTCAGCAGGTGCCGGCGTGCCGCCGCGCGTGTGATGCCGGCACGCTCCGCGGCCAGCGTCGCGTTCAGGCGCTGGCGCTGGGTGTCAAAACTTTCCAGCACGGCCATGCCTTTGGCCATGCCTTCAATCAGGTCGGCCTTGGCAATCGGTTTGTTGGTCTGCAGTTCGCCGGCGGTCCGGGCGGAGGGAGTGGATGCGGCGCTCATTGCGCGATCATCGCACAACTGAGCTGCACATCGTGCAAAGGAGGGCTCCGACCGGTGCAACCATCTAGCCACCGGCCAGTCCAACACATACGCTTGACTCTCGACGAAATTTCAACGTGATCGGTGGAGAAAAACATGCGTGTACAAGTGGCAATTGTGGGTGGCGGACCGGCGGGGCATTTGCTCGGCCAACTGCTTTACAAGGCGGGCATTGATGCCGTGGTGCTGGAGCAGCGCAGCCAGGACTATGTGCTGGGCCGCATACGTGCCGGTGTGCTGGAGCAAGGCACGGCCGATCTGCTCGATGAAGTCGGTGTCGGCGCGCGCCTGCACCGCGAAGGCCTGGTGCACGGCGGTGTGGCCCTGGGGTTTGGCGGCGCACACCACCGCATCGACCTGCACAAACTCACCGGCAAACACGTCACGGTTTACGGCCAGACCGAAGTCACCAAAGACCTGATGGAGGCCAGAGCCGCCGCCGGTCTCACCACGATTTACGAGGCCGAACACGTCACCCTGCACGACTTCGACACGCCACAGCCCAAGGTGCGTTACACCAAGAACGGCGCCACGCACGAAGTGTTGTGCGACTTCATTGCCGGCTGCGATGGTTACCACGGCGTCAGCCGCGCCAGCGTGCCGGCCGATGCCTTGCGCACCTACGAGAAGGTCTACCCCTTCGGCTGGCTGGGTGTGTTGTCGGAAACCCCGCCGGTGTCGGAAGAACTGATTTACGCCAACCACGAACGCGGCTTTGCGTTGTGCAGCATGCGCAGCCACACCCGCAGCCGTTATTACGTGCAGTGTTCACTTGACGACAAGGTGGAAAACTGGAGCGATGCCGCCTTCTGGGACGAGTTGCGCCGCCGCCTCGCCCCCGAAGTGGCCGAGACTCTGGTCACCGGCCCGTCGATTGAAAAAAGCATTGCGCCGCTGCGCAGTTTTGTGGCCGAACCCATGCGTTTTGGCCGCCTGTTCCTGGCCGGCGACGCGGCCCACATCGTGCCGCCCACGGGCGCCAAGGGCCTGAACCTGGCGGTCAGCGATGTACGTTACCTGTCACGCGCATTTGCCGAGTTTTACGGCGGCAGCGAAGCCGGGATCAACAACTACTCCGACACCTGTCTGCGCCGGGTCTGGAAGGCGGTGCGTTTCTCGTGGTGGTTCACCTCGCTGATGCACAAGTTCCCCGACGACACCGGTTTCGGCCCGAAAATCCAGGCGGCCGAGCTGGACTACCTGATCCATTCGGAAGCCGGCTCGACGGCGCTGGCGGAGAACTATGTGGGCTTGCCCTATTAAGGATGGGTCATGGCGGGTTTGAAGCGCGATCCGTGCGGGCGGGCCACCCTCACCCGCCATCATTCCCTTCGTAAACCAGCAAGTCCCCCGGCTGGCAATCCAGAAACTCGCAGATCCTGAGCAAGGTGTCAAAACGCACACCCTTGACCTTGCCCTGCTTGAGCAAGGACAGGTTGGCTTCGGTGATGCCGACATACGCCGCCAGGTCTTTGGACCTGGCCTTGCGCTGTGCGAGCATCACGTCGAGTTTGACGACGATGGACACGGGCGTTGGGACTTAAACGAACTGCGCGTTTTCTTCGGCCAGCGCCACGGCCTTGGCCATCACCGCGGCGATCTGCCACACCATGCCGGCAAACAGCAGGGTCAACAACTCGTTGCTGCCCAGGGCCATCGCCAGCGAACGTTCTCCGCCCGGCGCGCCAGCCGTCAGCACCACGCTGATCAGCAAGGACATGAGCAGCCCCGTCACCACCGAGGCAAAAATGCCGGCCGCAAAACCGCGCAGGCAACGCACGGTGCGCAGACTGAAATATTCCGCCTGCGACAAGCCTGAAAAGCAGCGCATCGCGCACACCAGGCCATAAGACGCGCAACACACGGGCAGCATGCCCAGCGCCACGGCCAGGCAACGCTGCAGCAAGGTCACGTCCAGCATGGTGACCTGCGACAGCGACAAGGTGACGCCGGAACGCAGCAGCAAACTTTCGGTCGAGAGGGTCACCAGTTGGTAGAACACGGCCAGCGGCAGGCTCACCGCCAGCAAGGCACAGGTCCAGGCAAACACGCTGCTCAGGCGTTGTACGTCGGGGCCCGACAAGGCCGCAGCCGTCAATCTGTTCTTCATGGAGATACCCCTTTCTGCAAATGCCGAGTATCTCTGAATATTTATCTTAAAACAATAATTAATTTCTGTTTTATATTGATTTTCTCAAATTTTGAAATGCGCCTAAAACGTCACGCCGAGGACTCGCCAGCGCCCATCCGGCTGAAAAAGTCTGTTAAGGTCAATGGCCTGTGGCCCATCCTTACTCCTCTTACCGACGACCACCGATGACCTCTACCGCTGCTTTCAAACCGCTCCAAGGTGTGCGTATCCTGAGCCTGGCGCTCAACCTGCCCGGCCCCGCCGCGTTGATGCGTTGCCGGCAGATGGGCGCCACTTGTTTCAAGCTGGAGCCGCCGCCGCACAAAGACGCCCCACCGGGCGCATCGGGCGACCCCATGGGCCAATACAACCCGGCGGCTTATGCCGCGCTGCACGAAGGCGTGCGTGTGAGTGTGGCCGACCTGAAGACCGACGAGGGTCAGCAAAGCCTGCATCGCGCGCTGGCCAAAACCGATGTCTTGCTCACCTCTTTTCGCCCTTCCGCACTGGTCAAGCTGGGCTTGAGCTGGCCCGCGTTGCACCAGCGCTACCCGGCCCTGAGCCAGGTCGCCATCGTCGGCGCGCCCGGTGAAGCAGGTGAAGAACCCGGCCACGACCTGACCTATATGGCCGACAACGACCTGGTGACCGGACTGGCGCTGCCGCCCACCTTGTATGCCGACATGGGCGGCTCGGCGATGGCCAGCGAAGCGGTGTTGCAAGCCGTGCTGCACCAGCGCGCGCCGTATGCGGGCACCGGCGATCCGCATCCCCAGGGCGTGTTTCTGGAGGTGGCCCTGTCCAGCGCCGCCCGCTACCTGGGCCTGCCCCGCGCCTGGGGCCTGACCACCCCCGGCGCCGCAGTCGGCGGCGGCCATGCCGGCTACCGCGTCTACCCCTGCCAGGACGGCCGTGTCGCCGTGGCCGCACTGGAGCCGCATTTTGCGGCCAGCCTGTGCGCCGCCGCGGGTATCACACCCTCCGACATGAAAGCCATGTTCGCCCCCGCCACGCATCAGGCCATCGCCGCGTTTTTGTACACACAGACACGCGAGCAACTGGACCAGTTGGGGCGGGAGAAGGACATCCCGCTGCACACGCTACCAAATTAATAGCTGCTTACGATCGTCCGTTATGGACTAGAGACCTATTTCTCTCAAACCTTCTGAGAAAACGAACGCCATCTCATTGCGGCTCTATGCCTAGGTCGCGGATGCGCTTGGTGATGATGTCGAACTCGGCCTTGTAGTTGGCCTGCGCCTGTTCAGGCGTGCTCACCTGCATCTCGAAGCCGCGGTCTACGAGCTGGTTGCGTACCTCCGCGCTGTTGGCAATCGCGCGGATTTCCGTGGCCAGCCGCTGCACGATAGGTGCCGGAGTCCTGACCGGCACCAGGACCGCCATCCAGACGCTGGTGTCGTACAGCGGGTCCGTGAAGCCTAATTCGCGCAGCGTGGGCACATGGGGCAAAGCACTGGAGCGCTCCCTGCCCATCATCGCCAGCGGCACAATCTTGCCGGCGGCGACCTGCTGCTTGGCCGTTGCCACGCTGGTCAGGCCAATGCTGACGGTGTGGCCCATCAGGTCCTGCACCACAGGCCCTTCGCCGCGCTGTGGCACGTGCACCATCTGCGCCTTCAGGTTCCGGTTCAGCGTTTCGCCGGCGAGGTGGCCCAGGCCGCCTATGCCCCAGGAGCCGTAGCTGAATTTGGCGGCCGGTTGGGCCAGCTTTCGAAAGTCCTCGAAGTTCTTCACACCCAACTCGGTGTTGGCTGAAATCAACGCCGGGCTGCGCAGGATTTGCGCCACAAAGGCCAGGTCTTTCTGCGGGTCGTAAGGCAGCGTCTTGAACAACGCCACATTGTTGACCAGCGGGTCGTTGATGGTGAACAGCACGGTGTAGCCGTCAGGTTCCGCCTTGGCCACGTCGGCCACACCAATGGCGCCGGCCGCACCAGATTTGTTGTCCACCACGACCGGCTGGCCCCATCGCTTGGACAAACGTTCACCGATCAGCCGGGCCACGTAGTCGGTGGCGCCACCGGCCGGATATGGCACGACGAGGCGGATCGGTTTGTTCGGGTAAGTCTGTACCGCGCCTGCCGCCGGGGCTTGCGCAAGGGCCAAGCCGGCGGCACCTGCAAGCAAGGCAGTGAAGGCCATGGCCTTCAGGCTAGGAAGGATAAAAATACGGCGCATGGTTTGTCTCCTGGGGTTTGTTTTTTGAAAGTTTTCTGGAAAATTCAGGCCGCTGCTGCTTCTTCGACCACGCGTTGAGCCAGCAGGCGGCGAAACTGGATCAAGGCCGAGTCCATGGCCAGTGGCAGCATGGGCGCGTCAGGCTTAAGTTGCATGTTGCGGTGCTGGGCAGTGATCATGTCGCGGTCTTCGTTGAAGGCCGTGATCAGGCTGTCGAAGATGCCCTCGGTCACCGAGGCGTCGCCCTGGTCGGCCGGATGTGACTGCTGGAAGAAGTAATGCGTGCTGGTCTCTGTCTCCGGCGTCAGCGTCTGGCAGCTATGCAGGCGCACGGCGTTGCACATGTCGTCGGCGGCGTCCGTCACCGGGCGCCCGCCGGAATGCATCAGCAGGGTGCCGGGCAACTGAAAATCGTAGATGAACCAGCGGTCCACCGCCGTCTCAAAACTGCGCATCTTGCGGTAGTAAGGCGGCGCCGGCACGTTGGCGACACGGCGTGTGACCCTGATGCCCTGCTGGCCGGGACCGTCTATTTTTTCGATAACCGGCGTGGCCTGGGCAATGGCCGTGCTGCCGCCCAGTGTTTTCTCGTGGACATAACTCAGGTGCGAGAAGTCCATCAGGTTGTCGCAGATCAGCAGGTAGGGTGTGTCGTAATGCATGTAGCCGGGCTTGTGAATCCAGTCTGGGTGATCGCAGGAAAAGTTGTCCGGCAGCAGCGCCTGGTCGGCCTTCGCCGGCTCGCCCATCCAGACGAAGACCCATTGCCTGTGCGACACCACCGGGTAGGTTTTCACACGCGCCTTTTCCGGCACGATGGGAATGCCGGGCGCGTCCACACACCGGCCTGTGGCATCGAACTTCAACCCGTGGTAGCCGCAGCGCACGCAGTCCCCTTCCCTGCGCCCTTTCGACAGGGGTGCCAGGCGGTGGCAGCAGCGGTCCTCCATCGCGGCGAGCACTCCACTTTCGGTGCGCAGCACCAGGATGGGCTCATTGAGCACCGTGCGGGTAAACAGCTTGCCAGACTCGGCAGCGGGAATTTCGTGATCCCAGGCGATGACGTACCAACAGTTTCGTAGCCACATGTTTTTGTCTCCTGCGGGTTCTCGGACCCTGGTTGATGCATGGGCCATGGTGCCGACGGCCGCGCAGGCGCGCGTCCCCCTCATGGGGGACAAGTAGGGGTTTTTCGAACGGCCAGCCGGAACGGCTGGGGTTGTCTTAGCGGCGGACCAGTTCGGCCAGTTGCAGTCGGCTAGCCGTGATGCCGCGACCAGCGAACTTGGCGTAGGCGCGCTTGCGCAGCGTGATCACCGTGGAAGGCGCCACGTCCAGGTCGGCCGCAATGCCGTCCGCGCTGATGCCGCAGGCAATGCGGGCGCAAACAGCCAGCTCACGCGGCGATAGCTCGGGCGCCTTGCGACGCAAGATCGCCTCGGCCCTGGCGATACGTGACTCCAGCGCCTGCCCTTCGGCCTGCGCCGGTACGCTGCGCAGCGCCCCGCTGTGGGTTTGCCTGAGCAGCGGCGCCACGCCCAGCAGGCGCTGGATTTCGCTGGACTGGAACGGGCCTTGTGCATTGTCTCGGTACAGGTTGATGGCGTAGGCTGAACCGGGCGTCGGTGAATAGAAAAAACTCAGGCGATCGGCCAGGTTGGCACGGTCGTAGATATCGGTGCGCCAGGAATCCACCAGAATGTCCCCGGCACTAAAATGCAGGGCCGTGACCGGCGTCGAGGCGCTATGGCTACGGTTCAGGTGCTGGGCAATCTGGGTACCCTGGTCTTCGCGCCAGAAGTGCTTGCGGTAGCGCGAGAAACAGTCGGCCGTGACCTGGCTCAACTGCCGGTTGCTGGCATGGCCTTCCACCAGCGCAGGCGCAGCCACACCGCCCTGGTTGACGTATTCGACCAGGGACAGGTAGTGCACCGGCATCATGACGTTCAGAAAGTCCAGCATCTTGGCCGCAGGCTCTTCGTTGTGCGGGGCCTCCAGCAACAGGGACACCGAGCTTGCAGGCAGTGCTTGCGAGCTTGGTGCTACGTCGATATGCCATGTTTCCAACATGGCCGGATGATAGGACTTTTCATTGCTTGCCGTTACCGCGTAAACACTGGTTTCACATCCTCAGGCTCAGCGTCGCCGCGCCAGCAACAACATCGCCGCCCCCAACAACAAAGCGCCCACACCTTGCCGCGCCGTCAGCGGTTCGGCCAACCACCACGCGGCGGCCAGGGCCGCCACCAACGGTTCAATCAGCGTGCCCACCACTGTCGCTGTCGGTGACAGGCGGCGCGCGCCCCAGGCAAAAGCCAGATAGGCGATCGAGGTGGTGGCCACGCCGGTGTAAGCCACCTGCAGCCAAGCGGTGCTGCCTTGCGGCCAGCTCAGGCCTTGTGCGCTGGCCAGGACCAACATCAGCAACGCCGCCACCGCCATGCCCCAGGCCGAGGCACTGACCGCCGGCACATGGGCCGGCATGCGTGCATTGCCCAGCACCACCAGCGAATACAAGGCCGCCGAGGCAAACGACCACAGCAAGCCGGCCACGTAGTCGAGCGGCAAGGCCAGGGCCTGCGTCGGAACCACGATCAAGGCGACACCGGCCAGCGCCAGCAGCAGGGCTGCGAGCAACCGACCACTGGCGCGTTCATAGCCGCGCAGCACCGAGAGCAGCGCCACCATCACAGGCGCACAGCAAATCGAAATGACGGTGGGCAAGGCTGCGCCTATGTAGCTGACACCCATGAACCAGCAGCTGACGTTCATCGCCATGGCCAGGCCGGTTCCCACGATCAGCATCCGCTCGCGCCAGGGCAAATGCCGCCATCGGCCGGCGGCGGGTGCCCTCGCGCTTTGCTGCCAATGCCACCACCACAACAGCGGCAAGCCCAGCGCGAACCGCGCCAGAGACAGACTGAACGGCGACATGCCGCCGTCCTCCATCACAGACTGGGCAACCAGCGCGCCCACGCCCCACAAGACGCCCGCAAGCAGGACGCCACCCCAGGCCAGAGCGGCCGATGTTCGGGTATTCATGAAAAAATTTCTCCATCCGTGCGCCTGCTGCAAGGCTGTTTGCAGCCAGTGAAGAAAAGGCAGGCAGGCGCGTCAACTCATGGCCGCGCGCTGTTGTTCCTTGTCAGCAGAACAAGCGCGGCCGCATGCGCGACCCGGCGTGAGCCGGGTGCAGTGCGAGTTAGACGGAAGGGGGGGAGAGTTGGAGATGCATGCGCAAGATTTTACCCGCTAAGGAACTACTCGAAAGCAACCCCCGGCACAGCAGTAGTAGAAACGACCTTCTGAGGTTGGCGCGCAATTCGCTTGTTCTCTACCGATATCAGTGCTCTTTCAAACAAGCTATTCGCATCTGGATAACGAAGTAGTTCGTCGAAAACTTTGTCCAAGTTCTCCTTGGTCACAACTAAGACACCTATCTGTTCAGCTTGAGCTAAATCTGCGTTGACTTGCTCTGCTGTCATCGCTGTAACGATCACCGGCAATATACGAAGATGCTTCATGTTGGATGCGCCGAGTGTTTCCCGCAAACTTGCCGCGCGAGCGGACAGCTTAGATAGCTTGCTATCCGCCCGCAACAGTCCCAACGTGCATTCGACAACAACGAAATCACCGTTGGGAGTGATGGCAACCGTATCGAATGCATCGCGCGTCTTCGCGTTGACACCGAAAGTCGCCGTGGAAAACCCAAGCGCCCACAATAACCATCCAATAGCCGCTTCAAAATCATCTGCGGCTCTGTTCCTTGGAGGAAGCTCAGGCTGTAGATACCCTCGAATAGTCTGCTGACTCTGATCGACTATGGATAAGACCGCAGCTCGGGGATTTTGAAAAATGTTCGGATCTGCACGCCACTGCAGCTGATGAGCGTGCCCGTCATAGGACGCGATGCATTGCACGAGTGCTCCCGCGGGGATCGCCAGCTTTGTCGTACCAATGTCAGCAAGACTCTCCTCTTGCCAGTCCAAATCATTCCCAGACGCCGCTCCTCGCTTCAACACACTGCCTTTGTGGAGTACACGGAAACCAATCCTCGCTTTTTTCCGATCAAGCCCATTTGCCATCCAAATCCCTAGCTCTGCGGATGTTCCTTTGACTTCGGATCGCGCAAGCACTTGAACCGCAGTTCTCGCTACCACCTCAATCAACGACCGATCGCCGCGCAAAGCACCAAGTTCATACTCGTAACAAAGTTCTTGAACGGAGTCATACGGAGTGGAGTTTGCTTTGAGTGACCAGTCGCTTTCAGGCTGTCGCACCCATTCCCCCCAGTGCGCCCCTGCCAACGCAAGTACGGCCAGCCGGTTTCCGCTATTCAGACCCTCTGGGTGAAGCAATGTCGGTGGCGAGATAAAGATTTCATTCGCAGCGTCACTAACTAGCCTCAATCGACCAATTCCTTCGATGTGCAACCCATCATCTCCGAGCAGAGCCAAGATAGCATCTTCGACAGATAACTCTGCTTGTGGGATATCCCATTAGCCCACCTCGAGATAACCTGCACAAAAATGCGGCTTAACCTCTTCAGGCTCTCCAACGTCCAGATATATTCTTGCCGAAATAATCGAAAGCACATCGTTTTGCCGAACAGCGAAGAAATGCAATCGTGCTCGGCGGTATGCGGCTCGCCACGCTGATATCGCCGAGAAGAACGCTCCAAATTGCTGCTGTGAAAAATCATTCATATAAAAATCCTTAGATGAAGCAAGCCGATATCCAACTCAGCAATTCCAACTCAACGAACATCTACTTATGGCGGCTTACCCGCCACGCACAGCGGGTTTTAGGAAGTGAAATAGCCGCCCAGCCGGCTGTGAGTCCTGCAAATCCACCGGAGCACACACCACCAGCGACCGCTTGGCCCAAGCATCCGACAAGGGCCGCACAGTCAACCGTCTGCCGCCCACGCCCGTCCCCAACACCGCAGCCGGCACCACCGCCGCGCCCACGCCCTGCTCCACCAAGGTACACATCGCCTCAAAGCTGCCAAGATTGGCACGAACCCGCATGGGCTTGCCCAGCTGTGCCGCCTGCAGGCTCAGGTAGGTGTGCAAGGCACTGGAAGCGCTGTACCCCACCAGCTCAAGATCGAGCACTTGTTCAAAAGCCACAAAGCGGTTGCGCGCCAACGCATGCCCGCGCGGCAGCACGAGCACCAGCGGGTCCTTGCAGAAAAAGGCTGTTTGCAGCCCGGTCATGTCTTCTGCATCCGAAGCAATGCCCAGGTCGGTCGCGCCCTGCCTGACCGCCTGCACGGTCAAGGGGCTGGCGCTTTCTTCGACCACGATGTCGATGGACGGGTGCTGCTGAAGGAAGCCGGCAAGCAGCGGCGGCAGGTGATGCACCAGGGCCGAGGTGTTGCACATCAGATGGATTTTCCCGAGCGCGCCGCGGCCATGCAGCGCAAGTTCGCCGCGCAACTGCGTCATCTGCGCCAGCACGGCGTGGGCGTGGCGCAGCAGCGCCTCGCCGGCTGCCGTGGGCCGCACCCCGCGCGAGTGGCGCAGCAGCAGCGCCACGCCGGCCTGGTCTTCCATGCCACGCAGCCGCGCGCTGGAGGCTGCCAGTGTGAGGTGTGAGCGTCCTGCGGCGGCCGTCATGCTGCCGGCTTCGCAGGCGTGCACAAAAAGCTGAAGGTCGGTCCAGTCGAAACGCATCACATGTCACCCGTGGCTATAGACAGCACTGAGCCTACCTCAAGCAAAGACAGATAGTCATCACGAGGACACCAGGCCAGACTCAACACTCATTATTTCAGGAGCACATATGTTCGTTCCCAACGCCCACGAGTTCATGGTGGTGAGTTTTGTTTTCTTCGCGGCGGGCGGTATCAAGGGCGTGCTGGGCATGGGCCTGCCGACGGTGGCCATGGGCTTGCTGGGCCTGATGATGCCGGTGGCCGAAGGCGCGGCGCTGCTGGTGTTGCCTTCGCTGGTCACCAACCTGTGGCAGATGGCGCGCGGCGGCCACCTGCGGGCGCTGGCACGGCGGCTGTGGCCGATGCTGTCCGGCGTCTGCGTCGGCGTGTGGCTGGGTCGCGGCTGGATGTCGGCGCCGGCGGGCAACGCGATGGTGTGGCTGGGCCTGTGCCTGGTGGTTTACGCGTTGGCCGGGCTGGCGGGCCTGCGACTGCCGCAACCGAAAGCGCAGCACGAAGCGGGTGTGTCGGGCGTGGTCGGCACGCTGACCGGCCTGCTGACGGCAGCCACCGGCGTGTTTGTGCTGCCGGCCGTGCCTTACCTCCAGGCGCTGGGGCTGAAGAAAAACGAGATGGCCCAGGCGCTGGGTCTGTCCTTCGCCGTCTCTACCCTCGCGCTGGCGGGGGCGCTGGCGAGCAGCCGGCATTTCAATACCGGCTCGGCCACACAGTCGCTGCTGATGCTGTTGCCCGCCATGCTGGGCATGTGGCTGGGTCAGCGCCTGCGTGACGAGCTGAGCCAGGAGAGCTTTCGTGCATGGTTCATGGGGGGGCTGCTGGCGCTCGGGGCGTGGCTGGTGTGGCAAGGCCGGTAGGAAGCCATTGCACAGACAGGCCGCCCCGGGTGCACGCAGCGAAGCCGAAAGCACAAAAGCGGCGCTATTCCTGACAAAGTTTCGCGCGCCAAGGAGGGATGTCATGGCGGCGGTGCTGGATAATCAAACTCCCACCACGGAGAGAGCGCACCTTGTTTTCAATGTCTCAGGACCGCCGGATCAGCCTTATCGGGGGGCTTATCCTTTTGGCGGCAAACCTGGCGGCAGGCATCGCCGTGTTTGCCGTCATGGAACGGCAGACAGAGTCCGTTCTCAGCCGCAGCCTTCAGGCGGCACTGCAAAGCAATGTCCTCCTGTTTGAAAGCCAGACCCACCAGGCCCTGGCGGATGCGCGTACCGTGGCCACCCGCCCCTTCCTGGTTCAAAGCCTCCAGACGCTTGAGTCCACACCTGACGATGCCGCAGCAACACTCGCGATGCAGCGGGCCGCCACCTCATTTCTGCCTACCGGCTTTGACGGCCTGTCTTTTTACGACGCGCGCGGCCGTGAAGTGGCCCGCGCCGGCCGTTTTTCCCAGAAAGATGAGCGCCAGGTCGCGCTGAGCAAAAAAGACAACGCCTTCCTGCTGTGGAACGGAAAATTCGTTGTCCAGTCGCACCTGCAGATCCTCGACCCAAAGGGCCTTCGCGTGGGCGAGGTCATGACGGAGACCAGCCTGCCGCTGTTGACCCGTGTCTTTAGCGAAGTGGGGGCCATCGGCCAAACCGCCGAATTTGCCCTCTGCGCGCCGCTGGAAGACGGTGGCAAGGACATGGACTGCTTCCTGGGGCGGGTTTCCGGCGTGGAGTTCAAGCGTGTTGCCCGTATCGTCGAGGGCAAAGCCCTGCCGATGAACTACGCCCTGCTCGGCAATACCGGCATCATCGTCGCCAGGGACTACCGGCGTGAGCAGGTCGTGGCGACCTATGTGCCCGTGGCGTCCTCCGGATTCGGGATGGTGCTTAAGATTGACCAACAGGAACTGTACGCCCCCATCTTCGCCCAGCTCAGGTATATCCTGCCCCTGCTGGCTGTGCTAGCGATCGTCGGCATGCTGCTGCTGAATTTCATGGTGACGCCGGTGGTGCGCCAGCTGGTCCGCTCGGAGCGAACGGTACGCGAAAGCGAAGAGCGGTTTCGTGCGCTGACCGCCTTGTCTTCCGACTGGTTTTGGGAGCAGGATGAAAACTTCCGCTTTGTCCAGGTGTCGGGCGAAACACCTGGCATGGCGAGATTTACAAGGGACAAGGTAATCGGCATGACACGCTGGGAGCTGGACCACGTGAACATGGACGACAGCGTCTGGGCAGCGCACAAAGCCCAGCTTGAACGGCACGAAGTTTTTCGCGACTTTCAAATCACTCTGCGTTACCCCGACGGCGAGATTCGTTACGAGAGCGTCAGCGGCGTGCCGATTTTTGATGCTTCGGGACGCTTCACCGGCTACCGTGGCACCGGCCGTGACGACACCGAAATGCGCCGGGTTGCCGAGGCATTGCGCGCCAGCGAAGTACAGCTGCGCGAGATCACGGACGCCGTGCCGGCCTGGATCACCTATATCGATGCCGATCAGCGTTTTCGCTTTCACAACCGGGCCTATGAAGAGGCCATTGGCCTGACGGCCGGGCAGATCGACGGGAAAACCCTGTGGGAAGTCCTGGGAGAAAAATTCCATGAAACAGTGCGCCCGCAGGTGGAGCACGCACTGTCCGGCTACCCGGTGGTTTACGAGCGCATCCAGAAAACCCCGCGAGGCGGGAACAGGGACTTTGTCATCAACTATTTCCCGCGTTATGGCGATGGCGGTGAAGAAGGCCGGGTCGTGGGGTTTTATGGGCTGGGCACCGACATCACCGAGCTCAAGCGCATCGACCGCATGAAAAGCGAGTTCGTCTCCACGGTCAGCCACGAATTGCGCACGCCGCTCACATCCATACGCGGTTCATTGGGCCTGATCGCGGGCGGTGTGGCCGGCCAGCTCCCGGAGGCCGTCAAGACGCTGGTGGGTATTGCCAAGACCAACTGCGAGCGTTTGATCCGCCTGGTCAACGACATCCTTGACATCGAGAAAATTGAATCGGGCAAAATGAAACTGGATCTGCAGGCCGTGGATCTCAAGCTCTTGCTGGCGCAGGCGCTGGTGGCCAACGAAGGTTTTGGCGCCGCGCACAAGGTGGGCTTGAGCCTGCATGCCCCCAACGACAAGGTACAGGTCCACGTGGACAGCGACCGCTTGATGCAGGTCATCACTAACCTGCTGTCCAATGCCATCAAGTTCTCACCATTCGGAGGGGCAGTGGAAGTTCATGTGTCACTCCCGGGCACCAAGGTACGGATCGAAGTGCGTGATCACGGGCCGGGTATCCCCCTGGAATTTCGCAAGCGCATCTTCCAGAAATTTTCCCAGGCGGATTCATCCGACACGCGCCAGAACGGCGGCACCGGGCTGGGCCTGAACATTTCACAAGCCATCGTCGAGCGCCTGGGCGGCAGCATTGGTTTTCAAACCGAAGCGGGTGCAGGCAGTACTTTTTTCATTGAATTGCCCCAATGGAAAGGCTTGCCGGCTGCGGCCGTCCCCGCCATAGCACATGCCCGCGGCCCGACCCCGGGTCCTCATCTGCGAAGACGACCGTGACATCGCACGCCTGATCTGCATGATGCTGGACAAAGGCGGTTTTGACGCCGACATGGCCTACAGCGCAGCGCAGGCGCAGGCTTATCTGGCGTAAACCCCCTATGCCGCAATGACGGTGGATCTGAAGCTGCCCGACCAGGATGGCATCACACTGATTTGTACGCTGCGCCAGCAGGAAAGCACACGTGATCTGCCCATCGTCGTGGTCTCTGCCAAAGCCGGCGAAAAAGAGATGCTGGCCAATAACCGGACGCTGTCCGTGTCGGACTGGCTGGACAATCCGATCGACGAAAACCTGCTCATCCTGAGCTTGCGGCGCGCCATAAACGGCATGGCCGAGGGCAAGCCCAGAATTTTGCATATCGAGGACGACCTGGATATACAACGCATCACCCAAGCCATTGCGCAGGACTTCGCGATCTTTGAATTTGCGGCCACGCTGCAGGATGCACGCGCCTGCCTGCAAGCCCGACGCTTTGCCCTGATCTTTCTCGACCTCGCGTTGGCAGAAGGCTCGGGTTGGGATTTGCTGGCCGACATCGAGGCACTGAACCCATCACCGCCCGTGGTGGTTTTCTCGGCCACAGAGATCGATTGGGCCCAGAGCGCACGCGTCGACGCCGGGTTGGTGAAGGCGCAAACTTCCAACGACGAACTGCAGCACACCTTGAGGCGCGTGCTCAAGGAAAGTCGCTCACTCGACCGGCCGCTGGAATGAGCCTGCTGATCAGGCGCTCAGTTCCGCCAACTTCGCCTTGAGCGCAGCATTTTCCGCACTGAGCTCCGTGATGGTTTGTTTGAGCCGGGCGATCACACCTTCGGGCGTGTCGGGCTCGGTACGTGCCACGGCCTTGGCGGCGCGAACCTGGCGTGCGGCCTGTTGCAATTCCTTTCGGCCGCCGGCCACGGCCGCCACTTGCTCCTCCACCGGCAGCGACGCCACGGTGGCGGCCGCGTTGATGGAGATCGTGCCGGACTTCACCGCCGCCACCAGTTCCGGCGCGGCCGACTTCTGAATCTTTTCAATCTGGCTGATGGTGTTGCTGCTGACCCGCGCGGCCTTGGCCATGGCTTCGCGGCTCAGCGCTGATTCGGCGACGGGCGTGGCGGCGGCTGCCGTCGAAGGCTCGGGGCTGTTGCCCTCATCCCAGGGCGGTGAACCATCGGCGGGCACCGCACTCACTTCTGGCGCGGATTGCTCGCGCGTAGCCAGAATGTCTTTTTTACGCAGGGCCAGCACGCCGCGCTGAAAGTCAGAGACGCTGCGACGCCCCAGGTGCTGGTCAATCATCCACAGGTGGACGTCGTCCAGGGACTTGAACTGGCTGTGTTGCACGGTGTTGAAAGGAATGCCGTGTTTGGTACAGATGCCGTAACGGTTGTGCCCGTCCACCAACACGTCGCCCCACAAGACCAGGGCATCGCGGCAGCCCTCGCTCAGCAGGCTGCGCTCCAGGGCCTGGTGTTCGTCAGGGGTCAGCGGATCGATGTAGGCAAGTAAGTCTTCGTTGACCGTGATGTTCATGGTTGGTAAATCAATTAGCAGGTACGTGTAAAAAAAGCTTCTCCCGCCACGCACTGGGTGCAAGGCTGTGTCGCCATGAAAGGGAGCATCAACAGGTGGACGTATGCCGTAGGGCATGCAGAACAGGCGCAGCCTGGCAGCAAGCCAGGACAGGGCCGCGTGACGGTAGAGAGAAAGCTGGGCCTGCATCATAGCCAAGGTCGGCCGACCAAGGAGCAGCCTGGGACAAGCCGCGACATGTCCTCATGTGTGAGCTTCACCCGGGGCCGCACCAACCGGTGCCCTGCTCGACTCAAATTCTCAAGAAAAATTGAGCTGCAGCCCTTTACCCATAAGCGCAAGAAGCTACTAAAACAATAGCATCACCATATTACTGACGGAAGACCTGTACAGGCTCACACTCAAATCGCACTGGGCCCAGCTAACGCGCGCTGGATCAGGATTTTCTGTTCATCGTTCGGCATGGCTTGCCTCCGCTTTTTTCTATGGCGCCGCGATAAGTGGGTGCGGTGTAAGTCGAAATCATCAGCCCGCGCTGTGATGCTCGCAAAGCTGTGATTTTCTTGCCTAGACCCTGCGCCGGCGCCCATTCATACTTTCTGGAGGGTGGCCCCTCAATGGGTCGACATTCAGCAAACAAGCCAGGGAGTATCCCTTCATGCCTTACGCAAAACGCGATGTCGGTGGACGCCTGTACGTCTTCTCCAGCAACAATGGCCTGCAGGTCAACACGTCCTGCTTGATTGAAGCGCACGGTGAGCAGTTCTTCTTCGGCAACAGCCGGGGCGTCGCCTTCCGCGTCCCCGCCAACAAAAACGTGCACTTCTATGTTCCCCACAATGCCCCGCAAATCTACCAAAACGGCAGCCGCAGGTTTGGTGCGGTGTATGGCGCCACCGCACGTGACCACCACTACACCACGACACTCACGCGCATCCTGATGGGAACCGCCCTTCCGGCGCAAACCGTCGCGGGGAATCGGAACTGCACCAACTACGTGCTCAGCAAGATCCAGCACACCAATGAAGGTTGTGCAGGAGGCAGTTGGTCCAATTACTGGGGTGAGCGCAATGACATGTCTTATGACGATGTCGAGCTCATGATGGATTATCAAAACGGCGCCAAAGACATCGTCACCATCCGAAACCGGCGCTTTACCAGCGACATGACCTTGAGCCAGGTCATCGCCCTGCTGCTGGCCAACGGCTACAACTACACGGACTTTCATTGCAGCTTTTGCCGCTCGGCGCAATTTATCGGGTCTATCGCCGCGGTCCAGCCTTGATGCTGATCCGGGGACAGTCGGCGCGTGCCTGCCGACACCCACAATACGATCACAGAAACCACGGCTTCAATCCATCCAAATCGGCGTGATTTTCGCTCTATTCTTGATAGCTAGCTGCGACCATAGGATAAGGGCCAGAGGCCTATTCTCCTTGAGAAACCCGGCCAACACCTGAGTCAGACCGACCCCACACGCCGAGACAAAGCCCCGCTGGCCAGCGCCACACCGCAAGCCACCAGGGCACTGGCCGCCAGCGTGCCGGCCCCCAACGGTTCGCCGAGCAGCCAGGCCGCGCCCAGGGCCGTGGTCAAGGGTACAAGCGCGCTGGACAGCGACGCACTGGCCGCGCCCAGCCGTGCAATGGCGATCATATAAGTCACCAGGCCCAGCAGGCCCGCCGCCACGCCCTGCCCCAGCGCCTGCCAGGCTACCTCGGTCCATGGCGCGCTCAAAAGGCGCGGCGCGCCCCAGACCAGCAGCAGCGGCAAGAGCAGCAGGCAGGACCAGGTGTTGACCACCGCCACACCTTGCCACGGCGTCAGACCGCTGCGGCGGAAGGCCAGTGTGTACAGCGCCCAGACTCCGGCGGCCATCACAAACAACACATCGCCGCGCCAGCTCTGCGCCATGCCGGCCAGGCTGCCCGCGCCAAACACCGCCATGCCGGCCACGAGCAACAGCAAGCCGCCCAGGCGCGGGCCGCTGATAGGCTCGCCATGCAGCCGCCATGCGCCCAGCGCCGTGAACAGCGGCACGCTGCCGGCCAGGAACACCCCCATGTGGCTGGCCGGTGCCCACTGCGCGCCGGCCAGCACCAGCAGGCCAAACGGCAGGCCGCCACCCAACACCAGCACGCCGAGTCGCGTGCGCGGCAGGCCTGGCGGGAACAAACCGGTTTTCAGAAGCAGTGGCAACAACACCAGCGCGGGCACGCCATAACGCAGCACGGCCAGCTCCAGCGGCCCCAGCGAGGTGGTCACGCCGTGGCGCGTGGCAATTTGCCAGCCGCAGCCGATCAGAGCGGCCGCCAGCGCGGCCAACAGGCCAATTACGAGGTTGTGCTTCATGCCGCCAGTCTGGCGCTGCGGGCTCCTGGCGGCTATCAGATTCCTGCGCTTGTGAGTTCACGCCTGGCCTGGGCCGGCGTCACACCCAGTTCACTCAGAAAAGCCGCGCCCAGGTGGCTCTGGCTGCTGTAGCCCAGCTCATGCGCGAGCGCGGCGAGGTCGCGCTCGCCCTCTTCCAGGCGCTGCAAGGCCGTGGCCAGGCGCAGGCGCTGGCGGTAGCCGTGCAGGCTCAGGCCGGTGTGACGCCGGAAGGCGCGCGCGAGGTGGAACAAGGAACAACAGGCCGCGTCGGCCACCTCGTGCAAGGTCCAGGGCATGGCGCCCGTGGCCGCGGTGCGCGCCACCATGAAGCGCTGAGCCCGCTGCACGGCGGCGGTCGATCGCCCTTGCCCCCGCACGGCAGGCGCTGCCTGCTGCAGCATGGTTTGTATCAATGCTTGTGTGGGCTCGTCACTCTGGCGACCCTGCGCCAGTGCGCGCCAATGCCGCCGCAGTTGCCACAAGGCGCGTGCGGTCAGCAGCCAGGCGGCGGGCGGCGGCAGGGTATGGTCGGCGCCCAGCGGTGCACTCACCACGATGCTGGCACGCAGCGCATCGACACAGGCTTTCATTTGGTAGCGCTCGCCGGTGGGCAGGCACAAGGCGGTCAAGCCGTCGAGCAAGATCGTGTCCGCGTCCGTACGGAACTCGGTCGCGCCGCAGGCCGGCAAGACCAGGCGCTGGGTCGCCACTTCGTAGCTGGGGCTCCAGGACGCGTACGGCGCTTGCAGCACCACACGCTCCACCGTCAGGGTGGCCGTGTGTTGCAGCAGGGTGCGGTGTTGGGGCATGGCCTCACTATAAAGCGAGGGGTGTGTCGACGAAAACGCAAGCCAGAATCGCTACCTATTTGATAGCTGCTTGCGCCCGGGAAATAAGGGATGGAGGCCTTTTTTCCTTAAGAAAATCGGGAAAACAGCGCCACCAGGATTTTTCTGCTGTGTCATCCCGGATTCGTCCCGGCATGACACGACCCGCTCAGCGCGGCTTGCGCACAAAGGGTTTGCCGCCTGGTTTTCCCGAACCGTTGTCGCGTGGTGGCAGCCCGGTGTGCTGGGTCAGGATGCGGCCCTTGACCGGTGTGACGGGTTTGAGCGCCACGGTGGTCGAGTTTTTCTTGCGCGCGCTCACGTAGCCGCCATCGGTCAGCGGCTGGAAGGTCGGGATCAGATGGTGTTTGCCGTTGCCTATCAAATCGGCGCGGCCCATGGCTTTGAGTGCTTCACGCAGCAGCGGCCAGTTGTTGGCATCGTGGTAACGCAAAAAGGCCTTATGCAGGCGGCGGCGTTTGTCGCCGCGCACGATGTCCACCGTCTCGCTGTCGCGCGTGATTTTGCGCAGCGGGTTTTTGTTGGTGTGGTACATCGTCGTGGCCGTGGCCATGGGTGACGGGTAAAAGGTCTGCACCTGATCGGCACGAAAGCCGTTTTTCTTCAGCCAGATCGCCAGATTCATCATGTCTTCGTCGCTGGTGCCGGGGTGGGCGGCGATGAAGTAGGGAATCAGAAACTGCTTCTTGCCGGCTTCCAGCGTGTACTTCTCGAACATCTGCTTGAACTTGTCATAGCTGCCGATGCCGGGTTTCATCATCTTGGTCAGCGGACCCTGCTCGGTGTGTTCGGGCGCGATCTTGAGATAACCGCCGACGTGGTGCGTGACCAGCTCTTTCACATATTCGGGCGACTGCACGGCCAGGTCGTAACGCAGGCCGGAGCTGATCAGGATTTTCTTCACGCCCTTGAGCGCCCGCGCGCGGCGGTACATCTTGATCAGCGGGTTGTGGTCGGTGTTCAGATTCGAGCAGATGCCCGGATAGACACAACTCGGTTTGCGGCAGGCGGCCTCGATCTCGGGTGACTTGCAGCCGATGCGGTACATATTGGCGGTCGGACCGCCCAGGTCGGAAATTGCGCCGGTAAACCCCTTGACGGTGTCGCGTATGGCTTCGATCTCGCGAATCACCGAGTCTTCCGAGCGGCTCTGGATGATGCGGCCTTCGTGCTCGGTGATCGAACAGAAAGTGCAGCCGCCAAAACAGCCACGCATGATGTTGACGCTGAAACGAATCATTTCCCAAGCCGGGATTTTGGTCGCGCCGTCGTGGCTGCCGGCTTCGTCCTGGTAGGCCGGGTGCGGTGAACGGGCATACGGCAGATCGAACACGTAGTCCATCTCGGCCGTGGTCAGCGGAATCGGCGGCGGTGTGATCCACACGTCGCGCGCAGTCGCGCCTTCGCCGTGGGCCTGCACCAGCGCACGGGCGTTGCCGGGGTTGGTTTCCAGGTGCAACACGCGGTTGGCGTGGGCATACAAAACGGCATCGCTTTTGACCTGCTCGTAAGACGGCAGGCGGATCACCGACTTGTCGCGCGGCGGCACCTTGATCTTGCCCTGCATGTGGGACAAGCTGGGGTTGGGCACAAAAGTCAGCGGCTTGATGGCCGGGTTGGCCTGCGGCAGCTTGGTCAGCACCGGCGAGCCGGCCGATTCGGCTTTGACGGCAACTTCGGCGGCCTCATCTTCGCGGGCGCAGGTGGCGCCCTGCTCTTTGGCCTGCTCCGAAATCATCAGATACGGATTCACATGGGCTTCGACCCGGCCCGGCGCGTCCACGTTGGTGGAGTCGATCTCGAACCAGCCCTGGGCGGTTTCGTCGCCGCTGCGGCGGATAAAGGCCGTGCCGCGGATGTCGGTCATGCTGGCCACCGGTTCTTTGGCCGCGAGGCGGTGGGCAATTTCGACAATCGCACGTTCGGCGTTGCCGTAAAGCAGCAGATCACACTTGGCGTCGATCACGACGGAGCGGCGCACCTTGTCGGACCAGTAGTCGTAATGCGCGATGCGGCGCAGCGAGCCTTCGATGCCGCCCAGGATGATGGGCACGTCTTTGTAGGCTTCGCGGCAGCGCTGCGAATACACCAACGCGGCGCGGTCGGGGCGTTTGCCGCCTATGTCGCCGGGGGTGTAGGCGTCGTCACTGCGGATCTTGCGGTCCGCCGTGTAGCGGTTGATCATCGAGTCCATGTTGCCGGCAGTCACGCCGAAAAACAGATTCGGTTTGCCCAGCGCCTTGAATGGGTCGGCGCTTTGCCAGTCGGGCTGCGCAATGATGCCGACGCGAAAGCCCTGGGCTTCCAGCATACGGCCTATGACCGCCATGCCGAAACTGGGGTGGTCCACATAGGCGTCGCCGGTGACCACGATGATGTCGCAACTGTCCCAGCCCAGCACGTCCATCTCGGCACGGCTCATCGGCAAAAACTTGGACGTGCCGAAGCGGCTCGCCCAGTACTTGCGGTAGCTGGTCAGCGGTTTGGCGGCGCGCGTAAAGAAGGAGACGTCAACGGGGGCGTTCATGGGGCAATCATTGAAAACCGTCAAAAAGGCCTCGGGATAAGGCGGACGGTTTGGGGATAACCCGTAATTTTAAGGTTTTAAAGCGGTTTGCGCATCCCAAAGGCCTTGTTAAAGCCCGTCAATGCCGGATAAGCGCTCTGACGCTGCCGGTCGCGCCCCGGCAGAAACTCAACGCGAGGCACCGGAGCGGAACGGAGTAGAACGCCAACCCATCAATCAAATTGGCCTGCAGCCCAGGCGACATAAGCGCAAGCAGCTACCAAATCAGTAGCAAATCAATACCCCGCTAGTGACACCGGCCTTCACAAGCCGAAGGCTGGCCCCAGCCGCTAGCCGCGCGCGGCCAACACCTGGCCCCGGCAATCGCCAAAACCTATGCGCCTGAAACCGCTGCGCTCGCAGTGACCACGCAAGATGATCGCGTCGCCATCCTGCAAAAAGGTGCGGGTTTCGCCATTGGCCAAGGTCAGCGGATTTTTGCCGCCCGCTGTGAGCTCCAGCAGGGAGCCGGCTTGTTCCGGCTTGGGGCCGGACTGCGTGCCGGACCCCAGCAAGTCGCCGGGCTGCAGGTTGCAGCCGTTGACCGTGTGGTGCGCCAGCATTTGCGCGACCGTCCAGTAGGCGTCGCGGTAGCTGGACTGCGACAGGCGCTGCGGCGCCAGACCGGCATCACGCATGGCCTGTGTCTCTATCAGCACCTCCAGTTCCACATCCAGCCCGCCCTGTTGGCGGTTGCTGGCCGAATCCAGGTAAGGCAACGGCTGAGGGTCAGTCGCTGGGTGTTCAAAAGGCGCACGGAATGGCGCCAGCGCTTCCATGGTCACAATCCAGGGCGAAATCGTGCTGGCAAAGTTTTTCGCCAGAAACGGGCCCAGCGGCTGGTATTCCCAGGCCTGCACATCGCGCGCCGACCAGTCATTGAGCAGCACCAGCCCAAAGGCATGGTCTTCGGCACGGTCAATAGCGATGGGCTCGCCGAGCGCATTGCCCTGCCCCACCAACAAACCCAGCTCCAGCTCATAGTCCAGCCGCTGGCTGGGGCGCAACTGCGGCACCTCCTCGTTCGGACCTTTGGTCTGGCCCAGCGGGCGCGGAAACGTCTGGCCGCTCACAGCAATCGAGGACGCCCGGCCGTGGTAACCGATGGGCACCCATTTGTAATTGGGCATCAGGGGCTGGTCCGGACGGAATAACTTGCCGACCGTGGTGGCGTGGTGGATGCCGGTGTAGAAATCGGTGTAGTCGCCGATGCGGCAAGGCACGGCGTATTCGGCTTCGGCCTGCGGCAGCAGGCAGGGCTGCAGCGCGGCCTGCTGGCGGCTGCCTTCGCGCAGCGCTTGCGACAACGCCTGGCGCAGGGCGACACGGGCGGGGCGGCCCTGGGCCATGAAGGTATTGAGTTCGCCGCGCTCGCAACCATCCAGCGTGGCCGCCACATCGGCGGGAAAAATGCCGGCGGCACGCGCGGCCAGCAGGTCCACGATCTGCTCGCCAATCGCCACGCCGGGGCGAAACGTTTCCTGGCTGCCGGCGCGGCGAAACACGCCCAGCGGCAGGTTCTGGATGGGGAAATCGCTGTCAGGCGTGTTGGCCGATGCGACCCACGAATTGAGCGCGGCATCGTGGGTGAAGTCGAGGGGGGTCAGGCTTGGGCTCATCATGGGGTTTCTTTGAAGTTGTCTTTCAGGCCTTGCCAGCAATTGGCATAAGCGCTGTCCAGCGCCCCGCCCTGCATGGCGTAAGCGGTGGGCACGAAGGTGTAGCGGCTTTCAAACATGAAGGCCAGCGTGTTGTCCAGCTTGTGCGGCGCCAGGTCCGCGCTGCTGGCTTTTTCAAAGGCCTCGGTGTCGGGGCCGTGCGGCACCATGCAGTTGTGCAGCGAGGCGCCACCGGGTTTGAAACCTTCGGGCTTGGCGTCGTACTGGCCGTACACCAGGCCCATGAACTCGCTCATGAGGTTGCGGTGGTACCAGGGTGGACGGAAGGTATTTTCGGCCACCATCCAGCGCGGCGGAAAAATCACAAAGTCGCAGTTGGCCGTGCCGGCCGTGTCCGAGGGCGAGGTCAGCACCGTGAAGATAGACGGGTCCGGATGGTCGTAGCTGATCGAGCCTATCGTCATGAAATGCGCGGTGTTGTATTTGTAAGGCACCAGGTTGCCATGCCAGGCGACCACGTTAAAAGGCGTGTGGGCCTGGCTCGTGGCCCAGAAATGGCCGCCAAACTTCTTGACGATCTCGTAAGCGCCTGTGCTCGTCTCAAAGGCCGCCGTGGGGGCCAGAAAATCGCGCGCGTTGGCCAGGCCGTTGGAGCCAATTGGACCCAACTCGGGCAGGCGGAAAGCGGCGCCATAGTTCTCGCAGACATAACCGCGTGAGGGGCCATCGGGCAAGGCCACGCTAAAAGCCATGCCGCGCGGGATCACGGCGATTTCGCCCGGGGCGACGTCCAGCAAGCCCAGCTCGGTGGTCAGCCGCAAGCGGCCCTGCTGCGGCACCAGCAGCATTTCGCCATCGGCGTTGACCAAGGCACGCTGAACCATGGAACGGTTGGCCAGGTAAACATGAGCGGCAAGGCCGGTTTGTCCGTGGGTGTCGCCGTTGGCAGCCACGGTGCGCATGCCGTCGACAAAATCCAGCGCCTCAGTCGGAATTGCAAACGGCGCCCAGCGCAGCGGATCCGGCGGCACCACCACGCCGCCGGCGGCGCCCGTGGTCCAGCCGGCTTGTACATAAGGCTGGTAGCCACTGGTCACGACCGAGGGCTGGCGCCGGTACAGCCAGGTGCGGCGGTTCTCGGCGCGCGGCGCGGTAAAGGCCGTGCCCGACAGCAGCTCGGTATACAGATCATGCGGCGCGCGCTGCGGGCTGTTGCGCCCTTCCGGCAAGGCGCCGGCTACGGCTTCGCTGACAAATTCGTTACCAAAACCGGACTGGTAACGCAAAGTGCTTGTGTTCATCAAATCGCTCCGCAGGTGAAATTCATTCGTCGTCACTGGCCTGTGCCTGCGCAATCAGGCGGTCAAACAAGCGGCTGAGCTGCTCTCGTTCGGTGGCACTCAGCACGCCAAAAATCTCGTGGTTACGCCTGTCCACCACGGCCATGGCACGGCGCCAGGTTGCATCGCCCTCGGCTGTGAGCGTGAGCACCACGCCGCGCCCGTCGGTCGGGCTGGCGGCCTTGCGCACCAGCCCCTGGTCCACCAGCGACTGGGCGGCGCGGCTGGCCTGCCCTTTGTTCAGGTTGGCCATTTGCGCCAGGTCATTGACGGACAAGGGCGCAAAAGAGCCGACGGCCGTGAGGCAGCGGCCATCGCTCATGGACAGCCCGGCCCCGGCCACATAAGCGCGCTGACTTTCCAGGTCGGTCAGCTTGTGCAGCAAATGCAGGCGGTAGGTCAGGGTCCGGTCGAGCTTGAACATGCTCAGTCCAGCTTGATACCGCTGGTGCGAATCACCTGCGCCCATTTTTCACGCTCGGCCTTGGCATAACTGCCCATCTGCGCCGGCGTGCTCGGCGTAGGCTCCAGGCCCAGGACCTGGAAACGCGCTTTCACCGGGGTGGAGTTCAGGGCATCCACCAGGGTCTTGTTCAGCTTGGCGATCACGTCGGCAGGTGTGCCGGCCGGGGCCGCCAGACCCTGCCAGGCATAGGCTTCAAAACCTTTGAGGCCTTGCTCGTTCAGCGTGGGAATGGTTTCAAAGTTTTTCACGCGCTGCGGGCTGGCAATACCTATGGCGCGCAGGCGTCCGGCATTGATGAAGCCCATGCCGCTGGCCGTATCGACAAACATGAAGGGCAACTGGCCGCCCGCCACATCCTGCACCGCGGGTGCTGCGCCCCGGTAAGGCACATGGACCAGGTTCAGACCGGTCGTGCCGCGAAACAGCTCGGTGGCTAGGTGGTGCGGGCTGCCCGCACCCGGTGTGGCGTAGCTGACGCCACTCTTCTGCGTCTTGGCCCAGGCCATGAATTCAGCCAGGTTCTTCACCGGAATGGCCGGATTGACCACCAGAATCATCGGAAAGCGGGCCAGCAAACCGATGGGCGCCAGGTCTTTTTCGGCGCTATAGCTGAGCTTGGCGTAAAGCGCCGGGTTGGCGGCCAAGGTGGCTGTGTCGCCGGTCAGAATCGTGTAGCCGTCGGGCTTGGCATGGGCCACATAGTCGGCGCCAATGTTGGTGGCGGCCCCCGGCTTGTTGTTGATGATGATGGGCTGGCCCAGGGCCTGGCCCATGGCCTCGGTCAGCGAACGCGCCACCACATCGGAGCCGCCGCCAGCGGGGTAAGGCACCACCCATTCAATCGGTTTGACCGGATAGTTTTGCGCCGAAGCAGCGGTCGCGGCAAAAGCCAGCAGTGTCAGCGAGTGGCGGATAAGAGTGGGAATGCGTTGCATGGTGTCTCCAGGTTATGGGCTGTGTGTGTAAAAAAATCAGGTGTTGGCCAGCCGCTCGGCTTGGGCAATCAGCGCCAGGGCTTGGTCCGCATCCGTTTGCCGCGTCAGCAGCGCCAGGGAAAGTGTGGCCAGAAACAAGGGCGCCTGGGCTTCACCGACGCGGGCCGTGGCTTGTGCCAGCGCGGTATAGGTTTGGTCGAGTTGGGTGTCGGTCATAGGGGTCTCCTGGAGCGTCAAGGGGCGACGGAGTGAATGGCCAGGCGGCGCAGGGCTGCCTGTACGTCTGCAGCACTGCCTTCACGCCACCGCCCCATCACATAACCGTCAGGTCGCACCAGGTACAGCGTGCCCTCTTCTGCGTCATAACGCTCATGGGCCTGGCCGAGTTCATCAATCAGCGTGTGGGCATTGGCTTGCCCCTGGCTCGCAATGCAGATCACCTTGAGCGCAGCGGGGCCGGTGACATCCGGCGTGGCCAAGGCCTGCAGTGCCGCGGGCAAGCCGGGCTGCTTGGCAAAGTGCAACAGCACAAACTCTCCGCCGAAGCAGGAAGTCAGGTGCAGGTCGCCGTTGCCGGCGCGCAGTTTAGCCTCAGGCGCTGGCATGCCGGCTCGGGCGCCCGCCTTGAAACCAGCCTCTTGCGCCGTCAGGTTCAGTGGTGAATTTTGGTACTCGACCGGGGTGGACTGGCGCGGGTTGACCAGTGAACTCACGGCCGGGTTTTCGGTGCACAGGCGCAGTGCAGCCTCGCGCAGCAGCTTGAAGCCGTAATCGGGCGGCGCCATGAATTCGGTGCTCTTGGCACCGTAGGCGATGTTCTCGTGTGTGGCCTGCACACGTTCGCTGGAGTAACTGTCCAGCAGCGCGTCGGCCGCCTGCCCCTGCTGTACCAGCGCCAGCTTCCAGGCCAGGTTGCCGGCATCGTCCAGGCCGGAATTGAGCCCGCGCACGCCAAAAATCGGCACCAGGTGGCCGGCATCGCCGGCAAACAACACACGGCCATGGCGGTAGCTGGACAGCGTGAGGCATTTGGCGTTGTAGATGGAAATCCACAGCGGCTCCCAGGGCTCGTTCTCGCCAATCATGGACAAATGGCTTTGCACACGCGGCAACACGTTCTCAGGCTTCACGGCTTCCACCGGGTCTTCGTCATCCCGAATCTGGTAGTCAATACGCCAGACATCGTCGGGCTGACGATGCATCAGGATGGTGGAGCCCGGGTTGGACGGCGGGTCAAACCAGGCCAGGCGCTCCACCGCACGTTTGGTTTTTTGCACGACGTCCACAATCACGTATTTGCCTTCGTATTGCGTGCCTTCCAGCTGTAAGCCAAGTTGTTCGCGCACGGTGCTGCGGCCGCCGTCGCAGGCCACCACCCAGTCGGCCTGCACGGTATGTGTGCCATCCACGGCCTCGATATCCACTTGCGCGCCGTCTGCCTGCGGCCGTACGGCTATCACCTTGCTGGACCAGCGCACATCGACCCGGCCGCCTTGCGCCAGCGCCGCCTTGTGCGCAAACTCCTCGGCGTAAAACTGCTGGATGTTGACCATGGGCGCGTAGCGCTGCGTCGGTTCGCTGGGCATCTGGAAATGCAGCACTTCGCGGTCGCGAAAGTAGCTGCGTCCGCCGACCCAGGACAAACCTTTGTCGACCAGCGGCTGGTCGGCGCCGACCCAGCCCAGGATTTCCTGCGAGCGGCGCGACATGCAGATGGCGCGGCTGCCGGCGCAGTAGCCGTCGTCGGCTTCAATCACCAGGCTGGCGATGCCGTAACGCGCCAGCAAGGCCGCCAGGGTCATTCCGACAGGACCGCCGCCGGCGATCAGCACAGGCACGTGGTCCGGAAATGGGGAAGCAGTGAAAGTCATGGGTACCCGCTTATTTAGTTGCGGGCACAACTATAAGGCAACTTGGTTGCGGCCGCAACCAGATCACATCCACATCGCCCTGTTGAAACACCTGGCTCGTCCTTGGCTATGATGATTTTCATCAAAAAAACCAGGAGACAAGACCATGCCCACCTTCAGCACCCTGCGCATCGACAAGGATGCCGCCCACCCCCGCATCGCCCGCCTGCTGCTCAACCGGCCGGAGCGGCTCAATGCCATCAACGATGCCATGCCGCGCGAGATCCGCGCCGCCATCGACTGGGCGGCGGCCGAGGACGAGGTCCACGTGATCATTGTGGAAGGCGCGGGCAAAGGCTTTTGTGGCGGTTACGACCTGAATCACTTTGGCGAAGGCAACATCGACCACCCCTGCCAGCAGGAGAAGTTTCCATGGGACCCGATGGTCGACTACGCCTATATGAAACGCAACACCGAAGACTTCATGAGCCTGTGGCGCAGCCCCAAACCGACGATTGCCAAGGTCCATGGTTACGCAGCCGCCGGCGGCAGCGACATTGCGCTGTGTTGTGATTTGCTGGTGATGGCTGACGATGCCCGTATAGGCTACATGCCGACCCGCGTCTGGGGCTGCCCGACCACGGCAATGTGGACTTACCGCCTGGGCGCCACGCGCGCCAAACAACTGATGTTTACCGGCGACACCATAGACGGCAAAAAGGCGGCCGACTGGGGCCTGGCGAATGAAAGTGTGCCGATCGACCAGTTGGAGGCGGCGACCCTGAAACTTGCGCAGCGTATAGCCGGCGTGCCGCGCTCACATCTGGCCATGCACAAGATGGTGGTGAACCAGGTCATGCTGACCATGGGCCTGGAGCAGACCCAGATGATGGCCACCGTGTTTGACGGCATCACCCGCCACAACCCGGAGGGCCTGTGGTTTCGCCGTTACGCCCAAGCCGAAGGTTTCAAGGCCGCCGTGCAGTGGCGCGACAGCGGCGAGCCAATTCCCGAAGGCGATGAGGCGCGCGACAAAATTCAGCAGTTGTCGGCCGGTCGGCCCGAGGCCAGCTAAAGCAACTTACTTGGTTTTCAGGATCGCGCGGGCAGCCGCCATGTCGCGGTCATACAAGGCTTTGGCATCACGCCGGCAAGCGCTGCGTTCAGCCACCGCCATGGCCGCACATTCGGCGAGGTAACCCTTGTAGCCGCCGTTCGCCTCGTTGATGGCGGTGCGGTATTTCTGCTGCGGCGTGGTGTCGGGAATGGTCCCGCGTTCGATCAACTTGTCCTCCATCGCCGCCGGCTGGGCCAGGGCGGCAGAGCCGGCGACAGCCAGCACGGCGGAAACAAACAAGGTCGAGAGTTTTGTTGACATGGTGAAGTCCTTGGTGACTGGCCCGGTCCGGGCCATGGCGGAGAGATACGGGCAAACAGCGTGTTGATGGTCAGGACCCACCTTAAACGCCAGGGAAGAATGCCGACGTCGGCAGGCAGGCCCTGTGGGTGTAGGACCTATCGCGCGTCGCGACAGGCGAAAAAAAACCGGGCCAATCAGCCCGGTTCTTTTGTCTGCAGCCTAGCGCGTGACTCAGTTACGCATGGTCATCTGCCCGCGAATCTCGCCGCCCGGAAACTGCGCCGTGTGCACGTTGGCGTACCACCTGCCGGCCATCAGGTCCGCGACCTGCGCCGCCGTCAAGGTCGCCTGGCCGGACTGCGGGCTGGTCACCGGGCTGGAAAACGGCACCACGACGCCGGCATTCGCGCCCACTGGGGCCGGGCCGTGAAAGTGGGCGGCGGTGGCCGGACCGCTCAGGCCCGCATACGTCAGTTGCCAGCGCAGCAAGTTGGTGTCCTTGTTCAACACCGCATCCACCTGACCGCTGGCGTTGCTGGCATTCGCCGGCACCTCGTTGGCGCCGCGCAGTTGCGTCGTGAACGTCACCTGGTTGGACTGCCCCGGCATCATGCCGCAACCAGCCACCAGGACCACAGCGGCAGAAGCCGCCAGAAGAGCGCGAAAGCCGTGGCGATAACTCATCATCATGATTGTCTCCAGGTGAATGAACGGGCTTCATCTTAGATCGGCCCGCAACGCAAAAGCTGTAGGACACCGGCTAGTCAGGCTCTGCCACGCGCTTCCTGCCAGGCCTTCAGCACTCACCAAAAATAGCAATGAAATTGGCCTACAGCCCTTTATTCATGGACGCAGGAAGCTATCCATTCAATAGCAACGGCGAGCCTGCATTCAGACCACGGGTGACGGAAGCCGCCCCTGTAGGACCGCCATCACAGGGGCTTGGGTGCTGAACTGACAAAGGGGCGGCTTGCCAGCCTCTGGGCAAGGCGGGTGCGTGGATTTACGGTAGGTGTAGGCCTCCCCGGATGTGCCGGTTGGCCCTGCGTTTTATCTTTGATGGGAGCAAGACATGAAGTCACTTTTCACCGCCCTGCCCGCTGTTCTGGTTCTGCTTGCCCTCAGCGGTTGCCCCCAGTCCCGGACGCCAGACATCCCGCCGCATGCACCGCAACCCAAAGCCGTGATGCATCACGGGGAGGCGCTTCAAAGCCAACTCGCGATGGCCTTGGGCCAAGCCCGGGAAGTTTGAATCCAGCACGAATCCTCCTGATGAAGACCCGCGCACGCGCACAAGATGCTATTGAATCGATAGCATCCACAAAGCTTTACAAACCCGCCGTGACGCCCTACGCAACTTTACAAAGCATGCGGTATGCCGTTTGCGAGCCCGCCGGACACTGAGATCAACAACCAAGGAGAGCCCTTCATGAGCATCAGCAACCCGATCAAAAAAATCCTGCTCGCGACCCTGTTGGCAGGTGCCGTCGCCGCCCCGGTGATGGCGCAAGTCAGCATCAACATCGGTATCGCCCCGCCGCCGCTGCAATACGAGCCCGTGCCCATGCTCGCCCCCAGCCAGGTCTGGGCACCAGGTTACTGGGCATGGACCGGCAATCGCTATATCTGGGTACGTGGACGTCCCATGTTGCAACGCGATGGCTACCGCTGGGCACCCGACCACTGGGAGCATCGCGGCAATGGTTATTACCGCCAGCCGGGCTATTGGGTCCGTGATACACGGCCGGGGTTCAACAACAGGCCAAGCTACAGGCCGCAGCAAGGCGACAACCATGGCAACAAGCACGGCAACAAGCACTGGGACAAACACGATGACCGAGGTCATGGCAAGAACCGGGACCGGGATCACGATCGCCGCTGACATAGCGCGATCATGAAGAAATAGGAAAAGCTGGCAATGCCAGCTTTTTTTCGTTCGCCCGGCGCATCTGCGGACTATGGATGTCTTGCACACCCGCAACACTGACTTGCCGTGTCAGCCGTCCAGCTCGGGATAGCGCCTGAAGATGCCCTCTTCGTTGAACGCAATCCGCCTGTCGCTGGCCAGGTAAGCCGCCACACGCCGGTGTTGCGCCACGCGCTGGTGCAGATCAAACACATGCGGCGTCGACTTGAGCACCCGCTTGCTCGCTCTTGGAAAGGCGTAAAGCAAGCCATCAACCACTTGGAACAAGGACAAATCCGCGTAGCTCAGGCGTGCGCCGACCAGGTGTTCCGGCCCCTTGGGGTTGCGTGCCAGCACGGTTTCAAACCAGGCCAAAAACTTGGGCAAACGCAGTTGGCGAAAAGCCTTCGCCCGTTTGACGGCCTCTGCCTTCTGGTCTTCGTAATAAAGGTGGCTTGAAATCGGGTGATGTGTCTCATGGACTTCCGCCACCAGGTCGGCCATGGTCAGTTGCAATTGATGCGTCCACAACTGGCTGGCTTCGCTTTTGCCCACCAGGCCCAGACGCGGCCCGAGGTACAGCAGGATGGCGGCGGTCTGCCCTATGGTGTGTTTGCCGTGGACCAGAAAAGGCGGTGCAAACGGCGGATGTTCCAGCGCCGGGTCTTGCATGCGGCGCAAGGTGGCCGCCAGACCCTGCCCCGGTTTGCCTTGGCCACGCGCAACGTCCACATACTCGGCGCCGGCGGCCTCCAGCGCCAGCCGCACAAACTCACCGCGGCCCTGGATTGTTGGCCAGTAATGCAGTTCGTAAGGCATGGCGATGTCCTTGTCTTGAAGCAGGTAGGCTGGCTAAAGTGGCGCCAAGCTGCTTTTGGCAGAAAATATGAACGAAATAGGCCTCCAGCCCTTTATAAACGGGCGCAAGCAGCTATCACATTCATAGCAACTGTCAAGCAAGCGTTTTGGCACCCAGCCGCCAGAGCGAGGTCACTTCAGCTGCCCGGGCGGCATGCAGGGCATCGTCCACGTCAAACACCTTGCTGTGTTGCGGCTTGGCGTCCACACGGGCCAGCACCTGCAGGCCGGCGGCATCGATCCAGGCCAGCAAGTCGGCACGTGTGCGCAGGCCCAGGTGTTCGGCCAGGTCGGACAGAATCAGCCAGCCCTCGCCGCCAGGCGCCAGGTGTACCGCCAGGCCGCTGAGAAAACCACGCAACATGCGGCTGTCGGGGTCGTACACCGCGTGTTCGATGGGCGAACTCGGACGGGCTGGCACCCAGGGTGGGTTGCAGACGATCAGCGGCGCACGCCCTTCGGGAAACAGGTCTGTTTGCTGCAGGTTGACTTGGGCGGTCAACGCCAAACGCTTGATGTTGTCACGCGCGCAGGCCATGGCCCGCGGGTCCTGGTCCGTTGCTACGACCCGATTCACGCCGCGGCGCGCCAGTACCGCTGCCAGCACGCCGGTGCCGGTGCCAATGTCGAAAGCCACGCCGTCAGCACCCAAGGCCGACGGCAAGGCGGTGTCGGCCACCAGGCCCAGATATTCGCTGCGCACAGGCGCAAACACGCCGTAATGCGGGTGAATGCGCTGGCCGTCCAGGGCCGCAATCTCCACCCCTTTGCTGCGCCACTCATGGACGCTGATCAGCCCCAGCAGCTCCCGCAGCGAAACCACGTAAGGGCCTTGCGCCAGGTCGCCGGGGCCATAGACCTCGCGGCAGGCTTGCACCACGTCAGGCGCGCGCCGCAGCACGCTGTGATGCGCGCCGTCAAACTCCAGCACCACCATGGCCAGCGTACGCGCGCGCTGCGACTGCGCTTGCCGATGCAGATTGAAGAGGTCTGCAGGAGAAGGTTCGGCCAGGCCTGGTTTGGCTTTTTTGGCCTTTTTAGGCCTGTCGATGCGCCTGGCCAGGGCCTGCAGCAAATGCCGTGCATTCTGGAAGTCACCGCGCCACAACAAGGCCGTGCCTTCACTGGTCAGGCGATAGGCCTCGTCCGCGCCCAAGGTGTCGTTGGCAAGAAGCACGCGTTTAGGCGGCAATGCGCCGTTTTCGGAGCGCCAGCGCGCAGAACGCGTTTCACCGGCTTCGGTCCACTCGATGCGGGGCTGGGTCTGGGGCTGCGTGCTCATGCCAGTACTTTCGGGGCAATGTGAGAAATGCGCTGCACGCACAGGCGCAAAAAGAGGAGAAACATTGCAAAAACCCGGTGAATGAATAGACCCCCATTATCCGGTGCCGCACCCAAAGGCGGCTGACGCGCTGCCGTGCAGCCGCTTATCGGCTGTCTTTTCCGTTGTCGCCCAGGCTGTCGAGCTCACCCAGCGGCACCAGGTCGGACGCGTAAGTGCGGTCGCCTATGTTCATCTGGCTGCTTTTTTGCCAGGCAGCCTCGAAAGCCGCCAGTTCTTCCGCGGTCGCACGCTCGTAGCGGCGAACATTCAGTGAACGTGAGGCTTGTGGCGATGTCTGGTCCGGACGCGGGCCCTCTCCGGCGCGCGGGGAGTCCAGTCCCTTGAGCTCTTCATTGACACGCCAGTACACCGCCGGCACGCCGAGGCCATAACGGCTCAAGGCGTTTTTCTTGATGGCAGCCCCCAGCGCTGCCAAGGGTCCTTGCCGCCCCTGCTCGTTGCTCAGATAGTCGGTTGACAAGTCCACCATCACGGCAAAGGTATGACCGCGTTTGTCAACACGCACAACCTTGAACCGGTAACTTTCGCCCACCAAGCCCCAACTCTTCATCGTGCTGTTGATCGAGTCAAAAAGCATTTCCCGGCGAAACGCCATGCGTTCCTCCAGGCTCATCTGAACAGGGCCGGTCTCCGGCCCAACCTTGCTGTCCCTGGCTCCGCGTGAAGGAGAAAACAGATTTTGAAAAAGCGACATGGAGAAAAAGATGTTGAGTGAGGTCTCCCAACCTCGTTGCAAAACGTTCTTCGAGTTATGAGGTACTGACAAGCCGCTGGGCAGACTTATCGCAAACAAGCATCCTATGCTTTTCATTACATGTTGTCACGATCGGATACATGGCATTTTGAAGCGCCGCGCCTGTGACAAATAGCAGGAATTAGGCACAAAGAAGTCGCCAAGTGCTTGGTTTTAGAACTTTTTCGTGTATTCAGCCAACACCCCAGGAATCGCAACCTCAAGTGCACCGCGCCAAAAATGAGGTAGGCCAATTCTCACGCAGCAATGCGGATAGCTCCCACAAGCGCCCCTTCCTGCCAGCCGCAATGTTGCGGCTGGTACGGGCGCGGGCCGGGCTGACGCCAAGGGGCCTATTTATCCATTCTATTTTTGGAGCCTTTATGAAACTGAACCGTCTCGTCAACCTTTCCGCCGCAGCGGCCGCCCTGGTTTGTTCCAGCCCTGGCCTGCTGATGGCCCAGCCCGTTCAAAACTCGTCCTTGTACATCATGCCGTCCATCACGATCGTGGACCCCGATTCCCGCTTCAATGGCAACAAGAATCTGGGCGGCCTTGGTCTGCGCCTGGGCAAAGCGATCACGCCGTCCTGGGACATTCAGGTCGGCGGCAGCATCGCACGCGCGACCAACAATGGCCAGCGTTTTGAGCAAAGTTCACTCGGTGTTGATGCCTTGTACCTGTTCAACCGCAGCAACTTCCGACCCTTCCTGCTGGCTGGCGTGGGCGCAGAAAACGACAAACTGCCCAACGCCCGCCAGACCTCACCCTATATCAACCTGGGTTTGGGGTTTCAGCTGGCGTTGTCCGAGCAATGGTTTATGCAGGCCGATCTTCGCCGCAGCCACACCTACCAGCGCGACGACACCCTCTTTGGAACGGACCGGACCAACAGCAACTCCCTGAACTTCGGCGTGAGTTACTACTTTGACAAACCGGCGCAACCGGTGGTCGCGCAGTACACCCCGCCGCCCGCCCCCGAACCAGTGGTCACACCTCCGCCCCCTCCTCCGCCAGCGCCACCTGCACGGTTTGAACGCGTGACCCTGTCAGCCACCGAGCTGTTTGAATTTGACAGCGCCGAATTACGCATGCCGCAGGCCAGGCTCGACGAAATTGCCCAGGCCTTGAGTGGCGGGCAATACACCGGCAATATCACCGTGACGGGCTACACCGACCGCCTGGGGGCGGACAGCTACAACCTGAAGTTATCCCAGCGCCGCGCGGACGCGGTGAAAAACTACCTGACCGGCAAAGGCGTCAGCGCCAGCCGCCTGACGGCCATCGGCAAGGGCAAAGCCAACCCGGTCGTCGACTGCAAGGACCGCAACCAGGCGGCGCTGATCAAATGCCTGGCGCCCAACCGCCGGGTAGAGGTTGAAGAGATTGTGATTGAGCGCCGCGTCAACTGAGCGATCAGCAACGGCCCGTGGCCAGCTCACGGAGCCTTGCTGAGGACACGCCAAGTCGTTATTTGGCCCCCAGGCCCATGGCCCGCGAAATCACCTCTTTCATGATTTCGTTGGTGCCGCCGTAAATCCGTTGCACGCGTGCATCGGCATAAGCGCGGGTGATCGGGTACTCCCACATATAACCATAACCACCGAAGAGCTGCACACATTCGTCCATGACTTTGCACTGCAAGTCGCTGCACCAATATTTGGCCATGCTGGCCGTCGCGGTGTCCAGCTTGTCCTGGCTGATCAGCTCGCAGCATTTGTCGACAAACACACGTGCGACCTGTACCTCGGTCTGCAACTCGGCCAGGGTATAGCGGGTGTTCTGGTAGCTGGCGACCGGCTGGCCAAACACTTTGCGCTCTTTCACATAAGCCAGCGTCCAGTCAATCGCAGCCTGCGCCGAGGCGACGGCCGTGATCGCAATTTGCAAACGCTCCCAGGGCAGTTGCTCCATCAGACAGATAAAACCCCGGTTCTCATGCGCCTCGCCGCCCAGCAGCATATCTGCGGGCACGCGCACGTCGGAGAAAAACAGCTCGGACGTGTCTTGCGCCTTGAGGCCGAGTTTTTTCAATCGTTTGCCCACTTCAAAACCGGGCATGCCGCGTTCCACCAGCAGCAAGCTGGTGCCCTTGGCGCCCGCCGTCGGGTTGGTCTTGGCGACCACAATCACCAGATCCGCATGCCAGCCATTGGTGATGAAGGTCTTGCTGCCATTGAGCAAATAGCTGCCTTCGGGCTGCTTGAGGGCAGTGGTTTTCACGCCCTGCAGGTCGGAGCCGGCGGCCGGCTCGCTCATGGCAATTGCGCCCACCATCTCGCCGCTGGCGAGTTTGGGCAGGTATTTCTGTTTTTGCGCTTCGGTGCCGTAATGCAGGATGTAGGGCGCAACAATTTCATTGTGCAGGCCGTAACCAATACCAGAGAAGCCGCCGCGCGCCAGCTCTTCCATCTGCACCACCGAATAAAGCTTGTCGGCACCCGCACCACCATAAACCTCGGGCATGGTCATGCATAAGAACCCGTTTTCACCGGCCTTGTTCCACACCGCGCGATCGACATAACCCTGCTCCTCCCAGTCGGCGTGGTGGGGCGCAATTTCCTGCGCCAGGAAACGCCGGAAGCTGTCGCGAAACGCTTCGTGGTCCGTTGAAAAAAGGGTTCGCTCGATCATGGTGTCACCTTGAGGACTATTTATAAAAAGCAATTGCTTGGTGAAAAGAATATACTGCAAACGCCATAAAACAACCCGGGACACTGACGCACCATGTCGCAAGCCGCTGTTGATGACACCACCCTTCTGCCTCCCGCCGTCACGGCTGCCTTGCTGGAACGTATCCGGGTCCAGCTGGCCAGTGCCCAGCCGGACTGGAAGGCCCACCCTGCCGCAGAAACCCATATTCCGGTGGCGCGTTATTTTTCGCCAGAGGTCTGGCAGGCCGAACTGCAAGCCCTGTTTCGCCCCTTGCCCCAGATCGCCGCGCACAGCAGCGAACTGGCGCGCGGCCAAACCATGGCACACGACAGTTTTGGTGTGCCGCTGCTGCTCAGCCGCGACGCAGACGGCACGGTGCGCTGTTTTCTCAATGTTTGCCGCCACCGCGGCATGCGGCTGATCGAAGCCGCTGGCGGCGCGCAAACACGCAACAGCGTGGTCTGTCCCTACCATGGCTGGACCTACAAGCTCAACGGCGAGTTGCGCCACATGTTGCATGCCGACGCCTTCGACGCCTGCCCCGCAGGCGCGCGCGACCTGACACCTGTGCCTTGCGCTGAACGCCATGGCCTGATCTGGGTGGTGCCTGATCCCCAAGGCGCCATCAACCTGGACGATTTTCTGGGCGGACTCAACCATGAACTGCCTTTTTTCGCCATCGAGCAGTTGCAGCACTTTCGCACGGTTGAAGCCGACTACCCCGCCAACTGGAAACTCATCATCGATGCGTTTTTGGAGTCCTACCATATCCGGGTACTGCACCAGAACACCATCTATCCCTATTTCTCGGACGGCATCACCTCGGCCGAACGGTTTGGCCCACACATCCATTCGCTGGTGGCGCGCAAAGCTGCGCAGGAATGGGCCGCGCAGCCAGGCAGCGAGGCGCCCACCACGCTGGAAGGCCTGAGCCGGCTGGCGACGACGAGTCAGGTGATTTTCCCCAACACGGTGACCATCTTTCACCCCGACTATCTGAGCCTGATCACCGTGGTGCCCACCGGTCCCAGACCTTGCGCTGGACGCACCGCATGCTGATTCCCGCCGCCAAGGCCACGCCAGACTGGACACCACATTGGGAAAAAACCTTTCGCCTGATCGAACAAGGCGTGTTCCAGAAAGAAGACATCCATTGCGCCATCGGCATTCAGCGTGGAATAAAAAGCGGCGCCAACCCACACATCACGGTGGGCCGCGCTGAACAAGGCGTGGCCTGGTTTCACGAACAGGTGCAAGAAGCCACCGCGCCCTATTTGCAAAACACAACGATCCCATCCTATTGATCAGGAGAACAAGCATGACCGAAGCCTTCATCTACGACGCCATACGCACGCCGCGCGGCAAGGGGAAAAAAGACGGCAGCCTGTACGAAGTCAAACCCGTCAACCTGCTAGCCGGCGTGTTGACGGAGTTGCAGCGCCGCAATAACTTCGACACGGCGCAGGTCGACGACGTGGTGATGGGCGTGGTTTCGCCCATCGGCGAACAAGGCTCGGTGATTGCCAAGGTCGCCGCACTCAAGGCAGGCTGGGACTTTCGCGCCTCGGGCGTGCAGGTCAACCGCTTTTGCGCCTCCGGGCTGGAGGCCGTCAACATGGCCGCGCAAAAAGTCCGCTCGGGCTGGGAAGACCTGGTGGTGGCCGGCGGCGTGGAAAGCATGAGCCGCGTGCCGATTGGCTCCGACGGCGGCGCCTGGGCGCAAGACCCGGAAACCAACAGCGCGACTGCGTTTGTGCCACAAGGCATAGGCGCCGACCTGATTGCCACGCTGGAAGGCTTCAGCCGCGCCGATGTGGACACTTTTGCGCTGGAAAGCCAGAAACGCGCGGCCAAGGCACGTGAGGCCGGCTACTTCGATCACTCCATCGTGCCCGTCAAAGATTTCCTGGACCAGACCATTCTGGGCCAGGACGAATTTATCAAGCCCCACACCACCTTGGAAGGCCTGGCCTCGCTCAAGCCCGCGTTCGAACAAATGGGCAGCATGGGTTTTGACCAGGTCGCGTTGACCCGTTACCCGCAGGTTGAACGTATCCAGCATGTGCACCACGCCGGCAACTCCTCGGGCATTGTGGACGGCGCCGCGGCGATGCTGATCGGCTCCGCCGCCGCCGGCAAAACCCATGGTTTCACGCCGCGCGCACGTATCGTCGCGGCAGCCCTGAGCGGCGCCGACCCAACCATCATGCTGACCGGCCCCATGCCGGCGGCGCGCAAGGCGCTGGCCAAGGCCGGGCTGACGATAGACCAGATCGACCTGTTTGAAGTCAACGAAGCTTTTGCCGCCGTGGTGATGCGTTTCATGAAAGAGATGAAGGTGCCGCACGACAAGGTCAATGTCAACGGCGGCGCGATTGCCATGGGCCATCCGCTGGGCGCCACCGGTGCCATGATTTTGAACACCCTGGTCGACGAGCTGCACAGGCGCAAACTGCGTTACGGACTGGCCACGCTGTGTGTGGGCGGCGGCATGGGAATTGCAACGATTGTGGAAAGAATCTGATGAAGACCATCCAGTACGAATTGGCCAACGGCATCGCCACCCTGACCTTTGACGAGCCCGGCTCGCCGGTCAACACCATGTGTGCGCAATGGCAACACGACATGTCCGAAGTGACCGCGCAAGTCCTCCAAGACAAAGCGGCGATCAAAGGCATCGTCCTGGCCTCGGCCAAAGCCACTTTTTTTGCCGGCGCCGATCTCAAGGCCGTGATGCGCCTGAGCCCGGCGGACGCCCTGGCCTCGTATACCGAGATCGAGCTGCTGAAGAAGAACTTCCGCACGCTGGAAACACTGGGTGTGCCGGTGGTGAGTTGCCTCAATGGCACGGCCCTGGGCGGCGGTTGGGAAGTGGCCTTGCTCGGCCATCACCGGATTGCGGTGGACGATAAAAAAATCCAGTTCGGCCTGCCGGAAGTGACCTTGGGCCTGCTGCCCGGCGCCTCGGGTGTGACCAAGATGACGCGCCATCTGGGCCTGCTGGCGGCGCAGCCCTATTTGCTGGAGGGCAAACTGTTCGGCCCGCACGAAGCACAGGAAATGGGCCTGGTACACGCCCTGGTCAGCAACGCCAGCCAGTTGCGCGGCGAAGCCCTGGCCTGGATCACGGCCAGCCAGGGCGACCCGGCCAAAGCCCAACACCCCTGGGAGACCAAGGACTACAGAATCCCCGGCGGCACACCGGCCAACCCCAAGATCGCCATGGCCCTGACGGTCGCACCCGCCATGCTGAAAAAGCAGACACGCGGCCTCTACCCGGCCCCCGAAGCCATCCTGGCCTGCATGGTCGAAGGCGCGCAGGTGGATCTGGAAACAGCCTTGCGCATTGAAAGCCGTTATCTCGCCAAACTGATGACGGGCACCAATGCGAAGGCCATGATCAACACCTTCTTCTTCAACATGAACGCGATCAAAAGTGGCCAGTCACGGCCCAGGGATGTGCCGCGTTTCAAACCCGCCAAGGTCGGCCTCCTGGGCGCCGGCATGATGGGGGCCGGCATTGCCTATGCGCAGGCCAGCAAAGGTATCGCCACCGTGCTCAAGGACGTCAGCCAGGACAAGGCCGATGCCGGCAAGGCTTACAGCGCAAAAATCACGCAGCCGCGTGTGGACAAGGGCCGCATGAGTACCAGCGACCAGGCCGCCCTGCTCGCGCGCATCAAGGCCACGGACAAGGTCGCCGACCTGGCCGGCTGCGAGCTGATCATCGAGGCGGTGTTTGAGCGTCGCGACCTGAAAGCCAAGGTCACGCAAGAGGCCGAGCCCATGCTGGCGCCTGGCGGTTTTTTTGCATCCAACACCTCCACCTTGCCCATCAGCGGCCTGGCGGCTGCCAGTGCCAACCCGGCCAAATTCATAGGCATTCATTTTTTCAGCCCGGTCGACAAGATGAAGCTGGTCGAGATCATCCGCGGCAAACAGACCGATGACGAAACCGTGGCGCGCGCTTTTGACTATGTACAGGCCCTGGGCAAAATTCCCATCGTGGTCAACGACTCGCGCGGTTTTTACACCAGCCGCACTTTTGGCACCTTTGTGATGGAAGGCGCGGCCATGCTGGGCGAAGGTGTTCCGGCCGCCGCCATTGAAAACGCCGGCATCCAGTGCGGCATGCCGGTCGGGCCGCTGGCCGTGCTGGACGAAACCGCCTTGTCGCTCAGCGTGCATGTGCTGGACCAGACCCGTGCCGACTACAAGGCCGAGGGCAAGACCTACATCGCCACGCCGGGCGAATTACTCGTCGAACGTTTGGTCAAGGAGTTCGACCGCAAGGGCCGGGCGGCGGGCGCCGGCTTTTACGACTACCCGCTTGAGAAAGGCGCGAAGAAAACCTTGTGGCCCCAACTGAAAACACTGTTTGAAACACCCAGCGCCACCTGGGACATCACCGAACTGAAAGACCGGCTGCTTTACCGCCAGGCCGTGGAAACCGCGCGTTGCCTGAGCGAAAACGTGTTGACCACGGTGCACGACGCCAACATCGGCTCCATCTTCGGCATCGGCTTTCCAGCCTGGACCGGCGGTGCCATGCAGTTCATCTACGGCATGGGCGTGGATGCGTTTGTGCAACGTGCCGAGCAGTTGGCCGCGAAGTTCGGCCCGGGTTTTGCTCTCAGCGACAAGGTCAAGGCCACCATCAAGCAGCACCAGCCGGTTTATTGAGCCTGGCGTTCCAAACTGCGAACCGCAATTACTTGACCAAGTCAAGTAATTGCCGGATGATCAGCGCCATGAAAGCTGATCCTTCCGCCGCCGTTCCCGTCGCTCACGTCAAGGCCGTACGTGGTTTCAACCGCTTTTACACGCAGCGCATCGGGGTGCTGGCGCCTTACCTGGGCAGCGAGTTTTCGCTGACCGAAGTGCGTGTCCTGTACGAGCTGGCGCACCGCCAGCAACTCACCGCCACCGACTTGAGGCGTGACCTGGCACTGGACGCGGGTTACCTCAGCCGCATCCTGCGCCGTTTTGAAAGTCAGGGCTGGATGGCCCGCACACCCGCCCCGGCCGACGCGCGGCAAAGCCTGTTGCAACTCACCGAAGCCGGTTACCAGGCGTTTGCGCCGCTGCAGCAACGCTCGCGCGACGAAGCCGCCGCGTTGCTGGCGCCGCTGCCCGGGCCGGCGCAACAAGAACTGACAGCCGCGCTGGCCACCGTGCAGCGTTTGCTGGCGCCGGCCAGCCTGCCCACACCGAGCGTGATCCTGCGTGATCCGCAAGCCGGTGACATGGGCTGGGTGGTGCAGCAACACGGCGAAATTTACGCGCGTGAATACGGCTGGAACAGCGAGTTCGAAGCCCTGGTCGCTGACATCGTGGCCGGCTATCTACGCAAGTACCGGCCCGACTCGGACCGCTGCTGGATCGCCGAGCTCAATGGCGAGCGGGTCGGCTCCATCTTTGTGGTGCGCAAATCCGCCACCGTGGCCCAGCTGCGCATGCTGATCCTGACACCGCAGGCGCGCGGCCTGGGCCTGGGCGCACGGCTGACCGACGAATGTATTGCTTTTGCCCGCAGCCGGGGCTACAAAAAAATAGTACTCTGGACCAACAGCTGCCTGGACAGCGCCCGGGCCCTGTATGCCAAACGCGGCTTCAAACTGGTCAAAAGCGAGCCCTACACCGGTTTTGGGAAAGACCTGGTGGGAGAAACCTGGGCGCTCAAGCTGTAGAAGCCTGACACCAGCCTGGCTGGATTTTTCTTGTTTTTACAAGCTTTTTAGGCCTCCAGCCCTGATGGGACGGTCGCAGTCAGCTATCAAAAAAGAAGCAAATTAAAAGTCACGCACAATCCTGACCCTGAATAACCCCACGATTCGCCGGTGATAATTGCGGCATGAATGCCTTGCCCACTGACGAAGAAACCGCCCGCCCGCGGCCCGAATCCCTGACCGATCTGTTTGTCTCCTTCACCCTGCTGGCGCTGCAAGGTTTTGGCGGTGTGCTGGCCGTCGTGCAGCGCGAGTTGGTCGAGAAAAAACGCTGGATGACGCGTGAGGAGTTTGTCGAGGAATGGGCGGTCGCGCAAATCATGCCCGGACCCAATGTGGTCAACATTTCCATGATGATAGGCCACCGCTATTTCGGCCTGCGCGGCGCCCTGGTGGGCCTGGCCGGCATGTTGACCGTGCCACTGGTCGTGGTTTTGCTGCTGGCGCTGGTGTATGCGCAGTTTGCCGACAACCCCCATGTGGCCGGTGCCCTGCGCGGCATGGGTGCGGTCGCCGCCGGCCTGATCGCCGCCACCGGCCTGAAGCTGATGGGCGCCCTGAAAAACCACCCGCTTGGCCGGCCCCTGTGTATGGGGCTGGCGCTGCTGACGTTCATCGGCATCGGACTGCTGCGCCTGCCGCTGGCTTACGTGGTCCTCGGGCTGGGCGTGACGGCCTGCACGCTGACTTACCGGAAGCTGGCACCATGAATTTGACCCTGCACTGGAGCGACTGGCTCGCCATGTTCGGGCATTTCATGACCCTGTCGCTGCTGTCGGTGGGCGGCGCGATCACCACCGCGCCCGACATGCACCGCTACCTGGTGGACCGCCAGCACTGGCTGACCGACCCGCAGTTCAACGCCTCGGTGGCGATTGCGCAGGCCGCGCCCGGCCCCAACGTCTTGTTTGTCGCCCTGATGGGCTGGCATGTGGGCCTGAACGCCGGCGGCCCGCTGCTCGGCTTGTTTGGCGTCCTGGTCACCATGCTGGGCATCATGTTGCCCAGCACCACCCTGACCTACCTGGCCGCCAGCTGGGGCCACCGCAACCGCAACCTGCGCGGAGTCCGTGCCTTCAAACAAGGCATGGCGCCGATTGTGATTGCGCTGCTGATCGCCACCGGCTGGATTCTGGCCAGCGCCAGCGTCAGCAGCCTGAAAAACTGGCCGGTGATGCTGCTGACCGCGGTGACGGCCTTCATCGTCTGGCGCACCCGGCTGCATTTGTTGTGGCTGCTGGGCACGGGGGCGTTGCTGGGCTGGTTCGGTTTCGTTTGAAGCGCGGCCTGCAGAAGGTGCGAAATGCGGAAACAATGGCCCTTCCGCATTTCAACCCAAGCACCAAGGACAGCGCATGACTCACCCTGGCTACCGCGAACTGGGCCGCTCCGGCCTGCAGATTTCACCGCTCACCCTGGGCGGCAATGTTTTTGGCTGGACGGTGGATCAGCCCACCTCCTTTGCCCTGCTCGACGCCTGGGTCGAGGCCGGCTTCAACTTCATAGATACGGCGGATGTGTACTCCAGCTGGGCCCCAGGCCACAGCGGCGGAGAATCCGAAACCGTGATCGGAAAATGGCTGAAACACAGCGGCAAACGCGACCGCGTGCTGATAGCCACCAAGGTGGGCAAACCCATGGGGCCGGGCAAACAAGGTTTGAAGCCGGCGTATATCCGCCAGGCGGTGGAAGACTCCTTGCGTCGCCTGCAGACGGATCACATCGACCTCTACCAGTCGCATGACGACGATGCCGACACACCTCTCGAAGAAACCCTGGCCGCCTTTGGCGAACTGATCCGGGCCGGCAAGGTGCGCGCCATAGGCGCCTCCAACTACAGCGCCGTCCGGCTGGCCCAGGCACTGGAGGTCAGCGCCACAAACAGCCTGCCCCGTTATGAAAGCCTGCAGCCGCTGTACAACCTGTATGACCGGGCCGTGTTTGAAGATGAGCTGGCGCCCTTGTGCCTGAAACAGGGCGTGGGGGTGATCAATTTTTACACCCTGGCAGCAGGCTTTTTGACAGGCAAATACCGCACGGCGGCCGATGCCGGCAAAAGCGCACGCGGCGCCGGCAGCACGGCCAAATACCTCAATGCGCGCGGATTACGCATTCTGGCCGCGCTGGACCAGGTGGCGGCACGTTACAACACGACGCCGACGCAAATCGCCACCGCCTGGCTGATGGCGCAAGCCGCCGTGACTGCCCCGATTGCCAGCGCCACCTCGCTGGCGCAGATGGCGGAGCTGGTCGCCGCCACACGCCTGACGCTGGATGCCGAGGCGATGGCGACGCTGAATCAGGCTAGCGCCTGACGCCGCTGGCAACCGGCGCCCTCTTGGGCGCCACGGGCTGGCTCTAAGCGGTCAATGCAACTGGGGCGCCTTCAGCAGCAACCCGAACAGCTCGTTGCGAAAGTGGATCCCCAGGCGCGCGAAGGCGCGGTTGCGGTAGGTTTTCACGGTGGGCAAGCTCAGGCCCAAGTCCGCTGCCACGCCTGCCTGCGTCATACCCTGCAGCAGCCGGGCGCACACATCGAGCTCACGCGCGGTCAACTGCCCGTTCAGGCGGCGCAGGCGCTGCATCAGCACCGCCACCGAGCCGGAGTCAGCCTCGATCACAGGTGGCAACGAATCGGCCAGGGCCAGGTGTTTTTGCGTCAGCGCCAGCAAGGCCGGCGCCAGGCCTTCGAAAGCCGCCACCTGCCCGTCGCTGAAGGCCCGCTGGTGGGTGTGGCGATAGAAATTGATGGCGAACACCGACTCATCGTCCTGCTGCCGCACGATGGACACCCGTTCGGCTACGCCGTGAGCGTCATAGACGCGCGCACGGTGCTCGCTCGCCACCTCCTGTGCGGTGATGTGGCACAACAAGGTGGCTGGCTGCGGCGAGGCGGCAGCACCGTCCTGCACCAGCGTGCGGTCGCTCAGGTAAGGCCCTGACAGGTAGGCGCGCCAGCAATCGCGCGTGGTGTCGGGCATGCCGTGGCTGGCCGACATGAACATCGCCGGCTGGCAGTTTCTGCCTGTGCGGTAGACCGACCAGGAGCCGGCCGGCACCAGCGGGTGCAGGCAGTTGAGCAGCGCTTCTTCAAAATGCGGCTGACCCAGGCGGCTGATCATGCCGGCCAGCGCCTGCCCCACGTCCACCCCGCTGCCCTCGGTCAAATGCCACTTTCTCATCGCCACTCCTGTGCCTGTCATCTTCAGGGATGACAGCTGCAGACCGCAACGGGGATTACGCTAGGGTCATGCATGCCCTTCCCCTCCCCGTACTTGTGCCTTTTGCCGATGTATCCGTCCAAGTGGCCGCGCCGCTGGAAGTTGGCCAGACCGTTCACGGCCTGCGCCGCCTTATTCCCATCGTCGGCGGAGAAGCGACCGGCCAAGGCTGGACCGCCCGGGTCTTGCCCGGCGGCGCGGACTTCCAATTGATCGTCAACGACCGCCTAGCCGAACTGGACGCGCGCTACGTCCTGGAAACCGACGGCGGCGACATGATTTATGTGCAGAACCGGGCGGTGCGCGCCGGCCCGCCCGAGTTGATGGCGCGGCTGGTTCGCGGCGAGCCAGTGGACCCGGCGCAGATCTACTTTCGCTGCTCGCCCAGCTTCGAGACCTCGTCAACGTCACTAGGCTGGATCGCCGAGCGCATGTTTGTCGGTTGCGGCGCGCGCCATCCCGACCGCGTGGTCATGCGTTTTTTCGAGCTGGCCTGACCCTTCCCGTTATTGATCGCTTTCTAGCAACTTTTTCCTATAACAACCCGGAGACATCTTCATGAGCCCTTGCCCCTTCTCACTGGCCCGACGCGCGCTCGCCCTGGCCCTGGTGGCCGCCGGTCTGGCGCCCTGGGCTGCAGCCCAGGCACAGGCGACCTACCCCGCTCGCCCGGTCCGCATCATCGTCGGTTTTCCTGCCGGCACCGGCCCCGACATCGTCGCTCGGCTGCTGGCGCAAAAGCTGTCTGAAAACTGGGGCGGCGTGGGCGTGATCGTCGACAACAAGCCGGGCGCCGGTGGCCTGATTGCGGCAGCGGAGGCCGCACGCGCCGCGCCCGATGGCTACACGCTGATGCTGGGCGAGACCGGCCAACTCAGCATTGCCCCCAGCAGCTACAACAAGTTGCCCTACGACCCGGCGAAAGACTTCGTCGCCGTCAGCCAGGCCGTCAGTGCGGACTTTGTGCTGCTGGTCAACCCGCAAAAGGTGCCTGCGAAAAATGTCAAAGAGTTCGTGAGCTGGACCCAGCAGCAAAAAGGCCTGTTCATGGCCACCTTCGGCGCGGGCACGCCGGGACATTTCGGCGCTTTCATGTTCGGCGAGGCCATCAAGATCAAGCCCGAACCGGTGCACTACAAGACCACGGGCGATGCGCTGGGCGGCCTGTTCAGCGGCGACGTGCAGGGCGTATTCGCCAGCGTCGGCCTGGCCGCGCCCAATGTCAAGGCGGGCAAACTGGTGGCGCTGGGCACCACCGGCGCCACGCGCGCCGGCGCGCTGCCCGATGTGCCGACCATCAAGGAGCAGGGCTTTAGCAACCTCGAGTTCACCTCATGGTTCGGCATCGTGGCACCAGCCAAAACACCGGCCGACATCGTCGCCAAACTCAGCGCCGACGTGCAGAAGGCCGTCCGTTCGCCTGAAGGAAAGCAGAAGATGGAAGACGCCGGATTTCGCGTGACCGGCACCACGGGCGAAGAGTTCGCACGCATCATCCGCGCCGACACCGTCACATGGGGCAAGGCGGTCGCCGCCACCGGCTTCAAGGCCGACTGACACGCGCCTGCATCGTTTCGGTGAGCTCGGTGATGTGCATGGTGGTGTAAAACCCGCCGCAAATGGCGTCGAGGCTCAGCTGCGCTGGGTGCGCGCCTTCAAACAAGAAATGGCGCTGATGGTGATCGCGCGACGGATCGCCACCGGCTGCATTGGTTGTGGCTGCGTGGCGCGGCGCTTTGCTGGGCTGGTTTGATCTAGGGGACGCGCCGTGGAACAACGGCGGCCGGCACGCGCAGCTGCTCTAATTTACTGGCCAGGGACGCGGCCGACAACTCGCCCAGATGGCTGTCAACCAAGCGGCCGCTGGCGTCGTAAAACAAGGTGGTCGGCAAAGAGCGCGAGCCCACGGCCAGCGCCAGCGCGGTGCGGGGGTCAAACACCACGTGGGAAAGGTTCAGTTTGCTGCTGGCCAGGTAACGCAGCACGGTCGCGCCGTCTTCACCCTGGTTGGCAAACACAAAACGCACACCGCTTTCCTGCTGCTGTGCGGCGGCGAGAACCGGCATTTCACGGCGGCAAGGCGGGCACCAGGTGGCCCACAGGTTCACCACCAGGGGTTGGCCGGCGGCCAGTTCCGCTAGCTGGACCGACTCGCCCGCCAGGGTCGTCAACACCACCGTGGGCAACACCGGCGGCTCCTCCTTCACCCAATGCAGCGTTGCCGACATGGCACCCGAGACCAGGGCGCCCGCCGCCAAGCCCAGGATCAGCGGCTTGCGTATTGCCACGCGGCGCCTGCCCTGCCAGATCGCCACCCCCAAAGCCGCCAGCACGCCGGCCCAGAGGCTAAAGCCGCCATCACGGATATCGAGAATAGACAAAGGCGCCTGGCGGTAGCTGTCAAACCATTGGCCCACAAACACCAGGCGCGCCACCAGCAGCCCGATGAGCAATATGTCGGACAAGCTGTTGGCGATGCCGCCGGTTTTCTGGCTCCGCCCGACCAGGTGGCCCACCGCCAGAGCCACCAGCAACGCCACCATCAGAAAAAGCTGATTCAGCGGCAATGGGAAAGGGCCGATATTGACGCTTAGCATGTCTCAGGCCGGGCACGCGGCAGGCGCGCCGTGAAGGCAGTCAATGCCAATGGTCAGCTGCGCTGACGCAGGGCTTCGTACAGGCAGACGCCGCTGGCCACGGACACGTTCAGGCTTTCGACCGCGCCGCGCATCGGGATGCTGACCAGTTCGTCGCAGGTTTTGCGTGTCAACTGGCGCATGCCTTCACCTTCGGCGCCCAGCACCAGGGCCACCGGGCCGGTGAGTTTGACGTCGTAAATGGTTTTGGTCGCGTCGTCGCTGGTGCCGATGATCCAGATATTGCGTTCCTTGAGTTCGCCCAGGGTGCGCGCCAGGTTGGTCACCATGAAATAAGGCATGGTTTCGGCGGCGCCGCTGGCCACCTTGGCCACCGTGGCGTTGATACCGGCCGCGTGGTCTTTGGGCGCAATCACCGCGTGGGCACCGGCGCCATCGGCGACCCGCAGGCAGGCACCCAGGTTGTGCGGGTCGGTCACGCCGTCCAGCACCAGCAAAAGCGGCTGGGCGGTGCCCGCCGCTTCCAGGTTTTCAAGCATCTCATCCAGCGAGGTGACCTGGGCCACAGCGTCCACCCGCGCCACCACACCCTGGTGGCCATGGCTGCCGCACATCTTGGCCAGGCGCAAGCCGTCCGACTCGATCAGGCGGACACCGGCCTCTTTGGCGCGGTCCACAAACTGGCGCATACGCGCGTCACGGCGCGAAACATCGAAAAAAACTTCAAAAACGGACTGGGGCGCGGTCTTGATACGCACACCGACGGCATGAAATCCGAACAGGACTTTGGGGGATGAGGACATGGCTGGATTATCGCTGCATCAACCCCAAGGGAATCCGCAAAGCATGGATGACCCGGCCCTAAGCCTAAAATGGTAACAAGACGTTTTTGTAACGAGGACGACATGGGGCTGCGGCTTAAATTCAATTTGGTGCTGATCGTCGTGTTTCTGGCCGGTTTTGCTGCGGTCGGCTTTGTCTCGCGCGAGCTGCTGCAGGAGAACGCGCGTGAAGAAGTGTTGCGCAACGCCCGCCTGATGATGGACACCGCGCTGTCGGTGCGCAGCTACACCGTCGAGCAGGTCAAGCCGCACCTGGACAAAGAACTCGAAGACCTGTTTTTGCCGCAAAGCGTGCCGGCTTATGCCGCCACCGAAACCCTGAACCAGTTGCAGAAAAAATACCGCGACTACGGTTACAAGGAAGCCACGCTGAACCCCACCAACCCGCGCAACCGGGCCACCGACTGGGAAGCCGACATCGTCCAGCAGTTCCGCCACAACGCGGAGTCCAAAGAACTGGTGTCCGAACGTGTGGGCGGCACCGGCCGCACCCTCTACATCGCCAAACCGATCCAGATCAGCAACGCCGCCTGCCTGCAGTGCCACAGCGTGCCCGCCGCAGCGCCGGCCAGCATGCTCAGGATTTACGGCGATGCCAATGGTTTTGGCTGGAAACACAATGAAATCATCGGCGCTCAGGTGGTGACCGTGCCCATGGACATCCCCATCCTGAACGCCGACCGTGCCTTCAAAACTTTCATGGCTTCGCTGGCCGGCGTGTTTGCGGTCGTATTTATCGCGCTCAACCTCATGCTGAGCTGGCTCATCGTGCGTCCTATCCGGCGCATGTCCCAGGCGGCCGACAAGGTCAGCACCGGCGATTTTGATGTGCCCGAATTTTCCGATGCGGGTCGTGACGAAGTCGCCGTGTTGGGCAGCTCTTTCAACCGCATGCGCCGCAGCCTGGAAAAAGCCATGCAGATGATTGAACGGGGCGGACACTGAGCCCATGAATGTTCTGCCAGACCCCGGTGTCCGGCCTGTGGCGGCCGGTGTGGACGCGGCCGCCCTGCCCGCCGGCCACACGGTGTTTGAGTACCGCATTGAAAAAATGCTGGGCGGCGGCGGCTTTGGCATCACCTACCTGGCGCACGACATCAACCTGGACCTGCCGGTCGCGATCAAGGAATATTTCCCCGGTGAGCTGAGCCTGCGTGCTTTGGATCTGTCGGTGCAAGTGCGCAGCCCTGGCAGCCAACAGCAGTTTCAGTGGGGGCTGGAGCGTTTTCTCGACGAGGCGCGTGCGCTGGCCTCGTTTCGCCACCCCAACATCGCGCGTGTGCTGCGTTATTTCCGGGAAAACGATACGGCTTACATCGTCATGGAGTACGAGTCCGGCGACCCGCTCAGACGCTGGCTGGCGCGTCAGCCGGCGCTGGATCAGGCCGGCCTGCTGAAGGTGATTTACCCGCTGATGGACGGGCTGGAAGCGGTGCACAAGCTGGACTTTTTGCACCGCGACATCAAACCCGACAACATCTACATACGCGCCGACGGCACACCCGTGTTGCTGGACTTCGGCTCGGCCAGGCGCACCACCGGTGAGCGCGATCTGACCCACGTCGTCAGCCCCGGTTTTGCGCCTTTTGAGCAGTACCACAGCCGGGGCAAACAAGGGCCGTGGAGCGACATCTATTCGCTGGGCGCGGTGATGTACTGGATGACCACCGGGCAAAAACCCGTGGAATCGATCGCACGTGTGCAGCATGACACCATGCCGGGCGCGCTGGCCCTGGGTCATGCCGCGAGCTTTGGCGAAGGGGTGTTGCGTGCCATCGACTGGGCCCTGAGCCTGGACGAAGCCGGCCGGCCGCAAAACGTGGCCGAGTTGCGCGCGGTACTGGTCGGTGTGGCCGCCGTGAGCCCCGCCGCCCCCGGATCTAAGCCCGGCAGCGGCGCCCTGGCCTTTGCCGCCAGCGCCCAGACGACTCCCGGTCACAGCACCGAGAGCCCGCGCAAAAACGTGCTTGGCACCGTGATGTATATCAACCTGGTGGCCAAATCCAGGCGTTCCATCGAGCAGCATGTGGAGCTCAAAGCGCGTTTCAACGAGCTGATCCTCAAGGCGCTCAAAGGGGTGCCCGAGGCCTCGCGCATCGTGATCGACACCCCGGATGGCGCGGCCACCTGTTTTCTCGGCGACCCGGAAGAGGCGCTGCAGTCGGCCCAGTTGCTGCGCGACCTGCTGCTGCAGAAATACGGGCAACTGCTGTCGCTGCGTATCGGTCTGCACCTGGGTCCCATGCGTATCGTGTTTGACGCCCAGCAGCGCGTCACGGTGGTGGGTGACGGCATCAACGTGGCCCAGCGCATCATGGACTTTGCGCAGCCCAACCAGATCGTGGTCTCGCGCGCTTATTACGACGTGATCTCGTGCGTCACCGACAACGCCGCCGGCATGTACCGCGCGTTGGGGCCACATCTGGACAAACACCTGCGCTCGCACGACATTTATGCCTTGCTGGAGCCTCAGGCTCGCGCCGCGCCAGCGCCGGTCGTGCCCAGCGAGGAGTTTGAAAACACCGCGTCCTTGTCCACGCTGGCGTCCTTGACGCCGGAAGTGGTGGTGGAGATCGAAACCGAGCTGGCCCGCAGCATTGGACCGCTGGCCAGGGTGCTGGTGAAAAAAGCGTTGCCGCGCAGTGTCAGTGCCCAGCGCCTGCGTGAATTACTCGCGGTGTCCATTCCCGACCCGAAAGCGCGCGAGCTGTTTATCCGTCCCGGGAACCACAACACCCAGCCCACGCCCTACCCCGACGGCCGGCATGAGCTCACCGCCCCGATCAGCCAACGCTGGGCAGACCGCAGCCAGCCGGTCAGCGCGAGCATCAGCGGACGTTCGGTCCCGCCGTCCTCGCCCTACTTCAGCGTCGCCGTGTTGGTACAGCTGGAAAAAGCCCTGACCCAAAGCATAGGCCCGCTGGCCAGAATGATCCTCAAACAGGAAGTGATGCGGCATCAGGCGCTGGAGTCGCTGCGCCAAGCCCTGGCGGCGCAGGTGGACTCCCCCGCCGAGCGCGAAAAATTCCTGGCTGCCACGCAGAAACTCCAGCAACCGCTACCCTATTGATAGCTGCTTGCGCCCGCCATTCGCGGGCTGGAGGCCGATTTGATACTCAAGAAGCAATGATTTGCCCGGCTTCCAGCGTGATACGCCGCTCGCAACGCGCCGCGATGCTGCGGTCGTGGGTCACCAGGACCAGCGTGGTGCCCAGTTCCTGGTTGAGCTCGAACATCAAGGCCATGACTTTTTCACCGGTGGCGAAGTCCAGGCTGCCGGTCGGCTCGTCGGCCAGCAGCAGCGCCGGCTGCACCACAAAGGCCCGGGCCAGCGCCACACGTTGCTGCTCGCCGCCCGACAAGACCTTGGGGTAATGGCCCAGGCGTTCACCCAGGCCGACACGTTTGAGCATCTCGGTGGCTTGCGCCCGTGCGTTTTTGGCGCCCGACAGCTCCAGCGGCAACATGACGTTTTCCAGCGCGCTGAGGTTGCCCATGAGCTGAAAGCTCTGGAACACAAACCCGACCTTCTGCGCGCGCAGCGCGGCGCGGTCGTCTTCACTGAGCGCAAACAGGTCCTGGCCGGCCAGTTGCACCGTGCCTTGGGTGGGGGTGTCCAGCCCGGCAATGATGGACAGCAGCGTGCTTTTGCCCGAGCCGGAAGCCCCGACAATGGCGGCAGTCTCCCTGGCTGCGAGTGCGAAATGAATATCGCGCAAAATAGTCAGGGTGCCGGTCGAGTCGCTCACACTCTTGAATACATGCTCCACGGAAATAATTGAAGAGGGAGAGGACGCGCATGCAGCGTCGTTCAGCACATTAACCGCGGGTTCAAACATGTCAGCCTTGTCAGAAAACTTGAGAACAGACTTTACCAAGCTTGCCCGCGCCGCGGCTGGCCGCCTGCTAAGACCTTTGGCCGCGCTGTTGCTGGCCGGACTGGCGGCCGGGCCTGGCTATGCCCAGGCGCCCGCCCCGGCTTCTTCTGCGTCCGGTGAAACCATTCTGGTGGTTGGTGATTCGCTGAGTGCCGAATACGGTCTCAAGCGCGGCAGCGGCTGGGTGCCTCTGCTTGAAAAACAACTGGCCCGCGAGAAAAAAACCGCCAAAGTCGTCAACGCCAGCATCAGCGGCGACACCACCTCCGGCGGCCGTTCGCGCCTGCCGGCCCTGCTGACGCAACACCAGCCGAGCACCGTGGTGATCGAGCTGGGCGGCAACGACGCGCTGCGCGGCCTGCCGCTGGACATGACCGAAAACAACCTGCGCGCCATGACCCAGGCCGCCAAAAAAGCCGGTGCCAAGGTGCTGCTGGTCGGCATGCAGGTGCCGCCCAACTACGGCGGCGACTACAGCGCGAAATTTTCCGGGCTGTTTGCCAACCTCGCCAAAGCCGAAAAAGTCGCACTGGTGCCCTTTTTCCTCAAAGGTATTGCCGATGTTGACGACGCCGTCGCCAACTTCCAGGCCGACCGCATCCATCCCAACGAACAGTCGCAGGCCCGTATGTTGGCCAATGTCTGGCCCGAACTGAAGAAACTCATCAAGTGACCCTGGAACGCATTTCCGCCGAGCAAGCGCTCGGCACGCTCGCCGATTATTCCCTCGTGATCGACGCCCGCAGCGAGGGTGAATACGCCGAAGACCACCTGCCCGGCGCCGTCAACTGGCCCAGCCTGCACGACGAGGAACGCGCCATCGTCGGCACCCGCTACAAACAGATCAGCCAGTTCGAGGCCAAAAAACTCGGTGCCGCGCTGGTCGCCAAAAACGTGGCCGAACATATCCAGCGCGAGGTGCTGGACAAAGCCCGCGAGTGGCAGCCGCTGATTTATTGCTGGCGCGGCGGCAAACGCAGCGGCTCGCTGGCGCTGATCCTGGATCAGATCGGGTTCAAGGTCACCCTGGTGGACGGCGGCTACAAGGCCTTCCGGGCAGCCCTGGTGGCCGATTTGCCGCAGCTGGCGGCACGTCACCACTACCAGGTGGTGTGCGGCCCCACTGGCGCCGGCAAAACCCGCCTGCTGCACGCCCTGGCGAAACAAGGCGCGCAGGTGCTGGACCTGGAGGCGCTGGCCAATCACCGCAGCTCGGTGCTGGGCCTGATTCCCGGCGTGGCCCAGCCCAGCCAGAAGGCTTTTGACAGCCTGATCTGGGCCGCCTTGCACCGCTTTGATCCGGCGCGCCCGGTGTTTATCGAAAGCGAAAGCAAAAAAGTCGGCAACGTCGCCGTGCCCGAAGGCCTGATCACGGCCATGCGGCGCAGCCCTTGCCTGCGCGTGGACCTGTCCGAAGCCGAACGTGTGGCGCTGCTGCTGGAAGACTATGCGTTTTTTGTCCAGGACATCGCGTTTTTCTGCGAACGCCTGGGCGCGCTGACCGAAGCCCGCGGCAAGGCCACGGTGGAAGACTGGCAGGCGCGTGCACGCAGTGGCGACGTCGCTTCGGTGGTGCAGGAGTTGCTGGTCAACCATTACGACCCAGCCTACCTGCAATCGATACGGCGCAACTTTGACCAGTATGAAACCGCCAGGGTGCTGGCACCGCGCGATCACACGGCGGACGCCATGAACGAACTGGCGCGCACCCTGCTGGCGGCCTGAGACGCCCCCAAAAAAAACAAGGCCCCGGGGGACAGAATGCCTGTCCCGGCGGAGCCTGTGCGGTGCAGTCGCTATCAATACAATAGCTGCTTGCACCCGTTGATCAAGGGCTGGCGCCCTCTCTCATTCAAATTTTCAGCGATATGCGCCCTTCAGGGTGCAGCATCCGTGGCGGGCGGTGTGCCACCTTCCTGGCCGTCCGTCCCCTCATCGTCCGGCAGGTCCGGCTTGCCTTCGGCTTTGCGTTTGAGTTTTTCCTCTTTTTTCTTCTTTTTGGCCAGCTCTTTCTGGCGTTTTTCGTAGGAATAATTGGGAGTTGCCACGGCGTACTTTCTTCAGGAATATAGCCCTAACTGTACTGCATCGCAGCCAGCGATTGGGCCAGGTCGGCCTGCAGGTCTGCAGCAGCCTCCAAGCCGATGGATAAGCGCACCAGACCGCCGGTATAAGGCCAGGGCGTGCTACGGATGGCGGGCACGTCATACGGCACACACAAACTCATGGGGCCGGCCCAGCTGTAACCCAGCTGGAACAGTTGCAAACGGTCACAAAAGCCATCGACCTCGGCCTGCGTGTAGCCCGGCTTGAAGACCACGCTGAGCAAACAGGCCGCCGCCGTGCAGTCGCGCCGCCAGACCGCGTGGCCGGGCGAGCCGGCCAGCGCCGGGTGTAACACCGCCTCGATCTGCGGCTGCTGCTGCAGCCAGGTGGCCAGCGTACGGGTGGCGTTGTCCTGCGCCGCATAACGCAAGGCCAGGCTGCCCAGGCCGCGCAAGACCAGTTCGACGTCGTTGCCGGCTACGCCGTAACCCAGGCGCATATGGCAAAAATGCACCAGTTGGTACAAGGCGTCGTTGCGCGTGACCACCGAACCCATCAACACATCGGCACCGCCGCTGGGGTATTTGGTCAGGGCCTGGACCGAGATGTCGGCGCCCAGGTCAAAGGCGTTGAAAGCCACACCCGCGCCCCAGGTGTTGTCCAGCGCGGTGACAATGCCGGCCGGATGCACGTCAGCATGCGCCTTGACCACCGCCACCAATGCCGGCAGATCGGGAAACTCCAGCGTGATCGAACCCGGCGCTTCCAGCCAGACCAGGCGGGTTCTGGCGCTGAGTTTGGCCGCCAGATCACTGGGCCGCATGGGGTCGTAATAGGCGTAACTGATGCCCCAGGCCCTCAGCTCATGCTCGGCAAAAGCCTTGTTCGGGCCGTAGGCGTTGTCGGGGATCAGCACCTCGTCGCCGGCCTTGAGCAGCGCCATGTCGACCAGCGCCACCGCCGCCAGCCCACTGGGAACCAAGGTGCAGAACTGACCGCCTTCCAGCGTGGCGATACGTTGTTCCAGCGTGAAGGTCGTGGGTGTGCCGTGCAGGCCGTAGGTGTAGCCGGTCTTGTGTTTCCAGTCGCGCTGGCGCAGGGCCGCGACACTGGGAAAAATAATGGTGGAAGCCTTGTGCACGCCCGGCTGGATGGACTCAAAACCGGATGGCGGCTGGTAGGCGTGGTGGATCAGTTGGGTGGAAATGTCGCTCATGCACGCATGTTAACGGCAGGCGGCCATGGATTGCGGGTCCAGCCCGCAATGACCAAGACAAGCACCCAGGGGACTTGTCCTCCCCGCCTTCCCAAGCAGGGGCCGCGGGTCTGGCTTCGCCAGCCCGCAGGCGCAGCGGCCCCCACGGGGGGCAGGAAGCTACACGCAGTGAGCGACCGTGGGGGCTCTAGATCTTCCACTTCTCCATGAGTTGCGCCGGCCGCATCGAATCGTAACTTTCGAAGGGCTGGTGAATCCAGGGGTTGGTCGCCAAAAACTCGACCGAATAATCCGCCTGGAAGGTGGACACACCCTTGGTCCAGATCACGGCGCTGCGCAGCTCGGAAATCGGCTCGTAGTTGTCGCGCAACTGGTTGATCACGGCATTCAGCGTGTGACCGGTGTCGGCCAAGTCGTCGACCAGCAAGACCTTGCCGGCGATCTCGCCCTGCGGGGTGGTGATGTAGCGGGCGATGTCCAGTTTGCCCTGCACCATGCCGGCTTCGGCACGGTAAGAGCTGGTGGACATGATGGCCAGCGGCTTGTCGAAAATGCGCGACAGGATGTCGCCCGGCCGCATGCCGCCGCGTGCCAGACACAGGATGGTGTCGAACTCCCAGCCCGACTGGTAGACCTTGAGCGCCAGTTTTTCAATCAGGTTGTGGTATTCGTCATAACTGACATAAAGGTGCTTGCCGTCTTCGGTCAACATGAAAAATACTCCTGATTAAATAGCTGTTAATGCCCGCAGATACTGGGCCAGGCCACGATTTGGCTTGAAACTTTTCTAAAAATGGACTTAAACCGCCGGCGCCGCGAACGGGTCGCGCAGCAAGATGGTGTGGTCGCGGTCCGGGCTGGTGGAAATCATGTGCACGGGCACGCCGGTCACATCTTCGATGCGTTTCAGGTAACGCTGGGCCGCGGCAGGCAGCTTGTCGTAGTCGGTCACACCCACCGTGCTCTGGGTCCAGCCCGGCAGGGTTTCGTAAATCGGCGTGCACCGGGCAATGTCGTCGGCACCCATGGGCAGGATGTCGGTGATGTGGCCGTCCAGCTCGTAACCTGTGCACAGTTCCAGCTGCTCGATGCCGTCCAGCACGTCCAGCTTGGTGATACACAAACCCGACAAACCGTTGACCTGCGCCGAACGCTTGAGCAGCGCTGCGTCAAACCAGCCACAACGGCGGCTGCGGCCGGTGGTCACGCCTTTTTCGGCGCCCACGGTGCTCATGTGGTAACCCGGCGTGCCAGGTGTTTCCCAGTCCAGCTCGGTCGGGAACGGGCCACCGCCCACACGGGTGCAATACGCCTTGGTGATGCCCAGGATGTAATGCAACATGCCGGGGCCGACACCCGAACCGGCGGAGGCATTGCCGGCCACGCAGTTGCTGGAGGTCACATAGGGGTAGGTGCCGTGGTCCACGTCCAGCAAGGTGCCCTGCGCGCCTTCAAACAGCAGGTTGGCGCCTTCGGCATGGGCGTCGTTGAGCTCGCGCGACACGTCGGCCATCATGGGTTTGAGCAACTCGGCGTGTTTCATGGCCTCGTTGTAGACCGTGTCGAAATCAATCGCTGGCGCATGCAGGTAACCGGTCAGCACGTAGTTGTGCAGGTCCAGCAACTCGCGCAGCTTGGTGGCAAAACGCTCGGGGTATTTCAGGTCTTGCACGCGCAGCGCGCGGCGGGCGATTTTGTCTTCGTACGCGGGGCCAATGCCACGGCCGGTGGTGCCGATCTTGGTCACGCCGCCTTTTTCGCGGAAAGCTTCGCGGGCGATGTCAATCGCTGCGTGGAAAGGCAGGATCAGCGGGCAGGCTTCGCTGATGCGCAGGCGCGAACGCACTTCGACGCCGGCTTTTTCCAGGCCTTCGATTTCTTCAAACAGCTTGGCCGCCGACAGCACCACGCCGTTTCCGATGTAACACTTGACGCCGGGGCGCATGATGCCGCTGGGGATCAGGTGCAAGGCGGTTTTCACACCGTTGATGACCAGCGTGTGGCCGGCGTTGTGCCCCCCCTGGAAACGCACCACGCCTTGCGAACTTTCGGTCAGCCAGTCGACCAGTTTGCCCTTGCCTTCGTCACCCCATTGGGTGCCCACAACCACCACGTTGCGTCCGGGGCTGGCGGCTAATGTTTTTGTCATCATTGGTTTACTCACTAAGAATGGATTGCGGAATGCGGGGTCGAACGCCGTGCCGGTCAGGCTGGCGTTTTGCCCAGGGGCTGGACCTGCCACTGGCCGGCCACGCTGGCCAGTTCGCGGTCACAGTAAAACTCGTCGACTTCATGTTCATGGCCGGGCAACACACAGGCCACGGTTTCGCCGCTGGCGCGCAGCTGGGCAATGGCGGCGCGCAGGCCGGCCTCTTCGCCCCAGGGTGCACGAATCGCAGCTTTCAGCGGTTTGGGCAGCAACACGCTGACCAGTTCCTTCAAATCCAGGCTGAAGCCGGCGGCCGGACGATTGCGACCGAACACCGCACCGACTTCGTCATAACGGCCGCCACGCACCAGCTCGGCACCCTGTGCACCCTCGCGCTGGCCATGGCCATAAATCGCAAAACGGGTGCCGCTGTAATAGGCGTAACCACGCAGGTCGGCCAGATCGAAGCCGATCTTGACCTCGCCGGCGAGGTTGCCGACATGGGTCGCCAGCCACTTCAAATTTTGCAGCGCCTTGAGCGCCTCGGGCACGGCCTGGAAGGCCTTTTCAGCCTCCAGCAAAACCTTCTCGTCACCATAAAACTGCAGCAGCGCCAGCAGGCCCTGGCGCGCGGCGGCGGAAATCTCGCTGCCCAGGCTGGTGCTCAGGCTGGCCAGCTCGCTGGCATCCTTGCCGGCCAGGGCCGCGTGAATCCGCGCCAGCATGGCGGGGCTGATTTTGGCGCCCGCCAGCAGGCTGCTGACAATGCGCACGTCGGCCATGTCCACCGACAGTTGCGTCACGCCGGCAGCGCTCAGCCCCTGCAACGCCAGCAACTGGGCTTCGAGGTCGGCTTCGAGTCCGGCATGGCCATAAATTTCGGCGCCAAACTGCAAAGGCTCACGTGTGGCGTAGGGCCGGTCGGCGCGGGTATGCACCACCGGGCCGCAATAACACAGGCGGGCTACGCCCTGGCGATTGAGCAAATGGGCGTCGATACGCGCCACTTGCGGTGTGGTGTCGGCGCGCAGGCCCAGGGTGCGGCCCGAGAGCTGGTCCACCAGCTTGAAGGTCTGCAGGTCCAGCGCTTCACCGGTGCCGGTGAGCAGGGACTCCAGATGCTCCATCAACGGGGGCATGACGAGTTCGTAGCCGTAGCTGCGGGCCGTGTCCAGAAACAAACGACGCAGTTCTTCGATGTGACGCGCCTCGGAAGGCAGGACATCGGCAATTTGATCCGGCAATTGCCATGATGACGACCAGGCGGGCATGTATTTATCGTGGGCTGTTAAAAACAGGATTTTACCGGGCTTGGACGCGGTTTCCGGCGCGCTCGGGAATTGGCAGCGAAAAGCAGGCCCAAATTCAGGCGCCTGCCCCTCGCGCCAGAGCCGGATGGTCAAAGCAAAAAAGCGATCCAGGCCAGGCCGGCGACGATGCTGCACAGGCCAAAAAAACGGATCTGGCCGTTGCTCAGCTTGAGGATTTGCTCAAACATGCGGCGCCAGCCGGCCGGCGAGAAAAACGGCAGCAGGCCCTCGATCACAAGCAGGCAGGCCAGCGCCAGCCAGAGCGTGCTGCTGTCCAAGGAGAATTACTTCTTGGCCGGGGCTGGGGCGGTACCGGAACCGGAACCGGAACCGCGCATGGCCTTGAAGAAGTCCGACGACGGGTCCAGCACCATCACGTCGCTCTTCTTGCTGAAGCTGGCCTTGTAGGCGTCCAGACTGCGGTAGAACTGGGCAAACTGCGGATCGCGGCCAAAGGCTTCGGCGTAGGTCCGCGCCGCCTCGGCATCGCCCTCACCCTTGATCTTCTGGGCATCGCGGTAGGCATTGGCAATCGTGATCTCGCGCTGGCGGTCGGCATCGGCGCGGATTTTTTCGCCTTCGGCAGCACCGGTGGAGCGCAATTCGTTGGCCACCCGTTTACGTTCGGCGTCCATGCGGCGATAAACCGACTCGGTGATGGCATCAACATAGTCCACACGCGTGATACGCACGTCGACCACGTCTATGCCCAGGGGCTTGGCTTTTGCAAGCACTTCGCGTTTGACGTCAGCCATCAAGGTCTCGCGTTTTTGCGACAACAAGTCCTTGAGGGTGTATTTGTTGATTTCTTCCTGGAAGGCATCACGCACCACCCGGTTCAACTGGTTGGCACCCGCACGTTCGTCCGTCCCGACATTGCGGATGTACTCGGACGGCTGGCTGATGCGCCAGCGCACATACCAGTCGATGACCACACGCTGCTTTTCGGCGGTATAGATAGGCTCCACATCGGTGCTGTCCAGCGTGAGCAGGCGCTTGTCGAGATAAGAGACATTCTGAAAAGGCGGCGGCAGCTTGAAATGCAAGCCGGGGTCGGTCACCACGGACTTGATTTCCCCCAGTGCATAGACCACACCAAACTGGCGTTGATCAACGACAAACAACATGGAACTGGCCAGCGCAAGCACGACCAGCAGCGACGAAGCGATAAATCCAACTCTGTTCACGGTATCTTCCTCTTAACGGGTGTCGCGGTCACGCGTACGGGACGCATCACGGGCACGTGAATCGGTGCTGGTGGCGGGCACATTGGGGATGGCGGGCGCGGCTGCGCCGGCGCCCGGCAACAAGCTTGGGTCACTGCCAGCGGCGGGACCACTTGCAACCGACTGCTGCATGATCTTGTCCAGCGGCAGGTACAACAGATTGGAACCCTGGCGCGAGTCGACCAGCACCTTGGTCACATTGGTGTAGACCTGCTGCATGGTGTCGGTGTACATGCGATCACGGGTCACCTGCGGCGCCTTCTGGTACTCGGTCAAGACGGAGCGGAAGCGCTGCGCGTCACCCTGGGCCTGCGCCACGATACGGGCCTTGTAGGCTTCGGACTCTTCCTTCAAACGGGATGCGGCCCCCACAGCGCGGGGGATCACGTCATTGGCATAAGCCTCGGCCTCGTTCTTGGCGCGTTCGCGCTCCTGGCCAGCCTTGAGCACATCGTCGAAGGAGGCCTGCACCTGCTCGGGCGGACGCACACCACCTTGCTGCAAGTTAACGGCAACCACTTCCACACCCACGCTGTAGCGATCCAGAATCTCCTGCATCAGCTTGCGCACCTGCGGCGCGATCTTGTCGCGGTCTTCGCCGAGCGCAGCGTCCATGCGCATCTTGCCGACCACTTCGCGCACAGCGGTTTCCGCCGCCTGCACCACGGCGCCGGCGGGATCCTTGCTTTCGAACAAATAGGCCCGGGCATCTTTCAGGCGGTATTGCACGGCGAATTTGATCTCGACGATGTTTTCATCGGAGGTCAACATGGCCGACTCACGCAGGCCGGTGGCCTTGATCACGTTATCGCGGCCCACGTCGACCGATCGGATTTGTGTCACCACCACGATTTCGTGGCGCTGCAGCGGATACGGCAGGCGCCAGTTGAAACCCGCACCCACGGTTGATTTGTATTTGCCGAACTGCGTGATCACGGCCTGCTGGCCCTCTTGCACGATGAAAAAGCCCGTGCCCAGCCAGATCAGGACAGCCACGCCGGCGATCAGGCCAACACCAATGCCGGCGCTTTTCATGTCGGGCTGGAAACCACCGGGGCCGCCATTGCCGCCGCCCATGCCGCCATTGCCACCGTTACCGCGCGCACGCTGACCCGCATTTTTGGCGCCACCGAACAAGCCACCAAGCTTGCGGTTGAAATCGCGCCACAACTCGTCGAGATCGGGCGGACCCTGGTTCGGACCCTGGCCTTGTTGACCCTGGGGACGATTCGGCGCCGGCGGCCGAACCGGGGCGTTTTCGTCGCGGCCAGCTTCCGGCTTGGATTCGTCGGGAGAAGCTTTGTTGTCGTCGTCGCGGCCCCAGCGTGGATCGTTCAGATTGAACATTCCTCGGGCGCCTTGCCTCAGGCGTCCCGGCAGGGTTGTCAGCGTCTGTAGCACAGGGTTCAGGTTCATGGAATCAAGCTCTTTTTTTTAATGACTTCGACATTGTGCCCAATCAGGCGACAGCCTCACTTATTGGGAGGGTATCTTCGACAGGCGGCAATGCGGCATGCCGCGCCAGCAACTCGCGCAGCAAAGGCAAACCTTCACCGCTCTGCGCACTGACAAACACCCGATCGACCCGCTTGCCGGTGTCGGAAAAGGCGTCCTTGATTTCAAAGCTGTCACTTAGCTGCAGCGGCCAGCGTGACTTTTCAAGGGCGTCCAGCTTGTTAAAGACCAGGATTTGCGGCACATCGGCCGCACCTATCTCGGACAACACGCGCTGCACTTCCTCGATCTGCTCCAGGTGGTTGGGATTGGCGCCGTCCACCACATGCAGCAACAAGTCGGCATCGGCCGCCTCTTGCAAGGTGGCGGCAAACGCGTCGATCAGTCCGTGTGGCAGGTCACGGATAAAACCCACGGTGTCCGACAAGGACACCGAACGTCCGGCATCGCCCAGATAGAGCTGCCGCGTCGTCGTGTCCAAGGTGGCGAACAGCTGGTCGGCCGCGTAGGCACGCGCCTTCACCAGGGCGTTGAACAAGGTCGATTTGCCGGCATTGGTGTAACCCACCAGCGAAATGGTGAAAGCGTTGCGGCGATCACGCTGTTTGCGCTGGGTTTGCCGCTGTTTTTTGACTTTGCCGAGGCGTTCTTTGGTGCGCTTGATGGCTTCGCCGATCATGCGTTTGTCCAGCTCGATCTGCTTCTCACCCGGGCCGCCGCGCAGGCCGGCACCACCGGTTTGCCGCTCCAGGTGCGACCAGCGCCTGACCAGCCGGGTCGACAGGTATTGCAGACGTGCCAGCTCGACCTGCAGCTTGCCCTCATGGCTACGTGCACGCTGGGCAAAAATCTCCAGGATCAGCAAGGTCCGGTCATTCACCGCCAAACCGAGCACCCGCTCGAGATTGCGCTGCTGGGCCGGGCTCAGGGATTGGTCGAACAGGATTTCGCTGGCGCCTGTCTCCAGGGCCAACATCTTGATCTCGTCAGCTTTGCCGCTGCCGATGAACAAAGCCGCGTCGGGCGCCTTGCGTTTGCAAGTGACACGGGCAACAGGCTGCAAACCCGCGGTCTGCGCGAGCAAGCCCAGCTCTTCAAGGCCGGCATCAAAATTGGGGTAGCCCAGATCAACCCCGACCAGGATGGCCAGGGGTGGTGTTGTCTGGGAGAAGTCCTGCGAACTCAGCTGGCTGGGCTTTCTTGAGATTCTGCTGCAGCAAAATTGACTGCACGACCGGGAACAATGGTTGAAATCGCGTGTTTGTAGACCATTTGCGTGACGGTGTTACGCAAAAGGACCACATACTGATCGAAAGATTCGATCTGGCCCTGAAGTTTGATACCGTTGACGAGGTAAATCGAAACCGGCACATGCTCACGGCGCAAAGTATTGAGGAAGGGGTCCTGCAAGAGCTGACCTTTGTTATTGCTCACGATATTTTCCGTGTTCAAGAGTTGATAGGGCTTCACCTTACCACAGCCCATAGGCTGTGGACGTCATCCTAGGTCGAATCTTTGTCCGCGTAAGGGTTGCTCGAGGATTTCATCTGGATGCGCAGCGGCGTACCCACCAGGTCAAACTCCTTGCGGAAGCGCCCCTCCAGGAAGCGCTTGTAGGCTTCGGTGACATGCTCCAGCGAATTGCCGTGAATAATGATGATGGGCGGATTCATGCCGCCCTGGTGCGCGTAACGCAGCTTGGGGCGGAACATGCCGGCCCGCTGCGGGCTCTGGAACTGCACCGCTTCCAGCAACAGGCGCGTGAGCACCGGCGTGGACATCTTGCGGGTTGCCGACGCATGGGCCTGGATGATGGACTTCCAGACCGGACCCAAACCTTGGCGCTTGATGGCCGAAATATTGTGGATGGTGGCAAATTTCAGGAAAGACAGGCGGGTTTCGACGGAACGCTCCAGGATTTCCCGCTGGTAGCTGTCCACGGCATCCCATTTATTCACGGCCAGCACCACCGCGCGGCCGCTTTCCAGGATGTAACCGGCGATATGGGCGTCCTGGTCGGTCACGCCCTGGGTCGCATCCAGCAGCAACAAGACCACATTGGCGCTTTCGATGGCCTGCAGGGTCTTGACGACGGAGAACTTCTCGATCGCCTCAAATACCTTGCCCTTGCGCCGCAAACCGGCGGTATCGATCAGCTCGAACTTCTGGCCGGCGCGCTCGAAAGGCACGGAAATCGCGTCACGTGTGGTGCCGGGCTGGTCAAACGCCACCAGACGCTCCTCACCCAGCCAGGTGTTGATCAGGGTCGATTTGCCGACGTTGGGACGCCCGGCGACGGCCAGCTTGATCACAGACGGATCGACCTGCGGGCCGTCTTCGTCGGGATCCGGCAGGTTCAGCGGCTGCAGCGCCAGTTCAACCAGCGTGCGCATGCCCTGCCCGTGCGAAGCCGACACCGGCAGTATTTCGCCCAGGCCCAGCTCAAAAAACTCGGAGAGCTGCACGCCCTCGGTCATGCCTTCGGCCTTGTTGGCGGTCAGCACCGTCGGTTTGCCCAGCTTGCGCAAATAACGTGCGATTTCGTGGTCCTGGGCATTGACGCCAGCTCGGGCATCCACCACAAACACCACGACGTCGGCCTCAGCCACGGCCTGCCGCGTCTGCTTGGCCATTTCCTTGTAGATGCCTTCGATGGCGTCGGGCTCGAAGCCGCCGGTATCGATAACGATGAACTCCTGCGAGCCAAGCCGGCCGTTGCCGTAATGGCGGTCCCGCGTCAAACCGGCGTAGTCGGCCACAATCGCATCCCGCGATTTGGTCAGCCGGTTAAAAAGTGTCGATTTCCCAACATTGGGACGACCGACCAGGGCAATTACAGGTTTCATCAATACATTTCACGACCACAAAGGCCGGTTGAATTATTCAGGCGCGAAGCCGTAAACGGTGCCGGAGCGCGTCACCGCGACCAGCGTGTTGGCCGCCAGCACCGGGGAAGCCGCCACGGGCGAGCCGTCGGTAGTGAGCCGATTTAACAGGGAACCATCGGCGCGCGACAGCATGTGGATAAAGCCGGCAGAGTCGCCGATGGCGACCGAACGGCCCACCACCAGTGGCGCCGTCAGGCTGCGGTAATGCAGGCGGTCCGTGCTCCAGGCATTTTCGCCGTCGGCGCGGCGCCAGGCCAGCACCCGGCCATCGGATTCGGTGCCAAAGACAAACTGGTCGTCGCCGTCAATACCTTGCGCGCCGTTGGCGGGTTTGCTCCAGAGCAAGGTGCCACGCGCGGCATCCACGCAGCCCACGCTGGCCTGGAAGGCCCGGGCACAGACCGTGTTGCCGGTGCGGCTGACGGAACCGACCAGATCGACCAGGCGCTCCACGTCGTTGATACCGCGCGGCGAGGCAATCGGGGCCTCCCAGCGAATGCTGCCATTGAGCGGGTTCAACCCGGTCAGGCGGCCGGCCAGGCCCACCACCAAGGTGTCGCCGACGGCCAGCATCACGCCACCCTGGCGCAGCACCAGCGGCTCACTGGGACGTTGCTGGGACCAGAGCTTGCGACCGGTCTGACCGTCAAAGGCATTGACCGAACGGTCGGCGGCCAACACAAAAACACGGCCACCGGCCACAAACGGCGAGGTAAAAGCCTGGGCCGAGAGTTTTTGACGCCAGATTTCACGGCCGCCAGCCAAAGCCACAACTTCATTGCCGCGGGTGACCACGGCGGCCACTTTGCCGTCGCTGCCGACACCGGCTGCAATCGGCGTGCCGATGTTGGTGCGCCAGACATCACGGCCGGTACGCGCATCGAGTGCAGCAACCGCACCATCGGTGCTGGCCACCACCACGGTGTCACCCGCCACCTCGACTTCGAGGGGGAAGCTCACCTCACCGATACGTGCACTCCAGGCCAGCTTGGCCGGGACCAGCGCCACCACCGGTTGCAGTTCGGCCGCCTGGGGCTTTTTGCTCGAGCTGCTGAAAAAGCCGCTGAACATCGAGCAGCCCGACAAAGACGCTATTAAAACAATAGCTACTGGCGCTCGAACAGCAAGGGCCAAAGGCCTGAAAGACTTGAAAATCACGGCTTCACCTCGGTCACGGACGCGGAAGACGCTGCAGCAACGGCCGCAGTGCTGGGCAATGTCGCCGACGGGTTCACACCCAGCGCATTGAGCTTGACCTCGACCAGGCGCCGGTATTCGGTGCGGTCGTCCATGCCCTGGTAGGCTTTTTCATACTCAGCCTTGGCTTCGCTGTTTTTACCTTGCGCGGTGAAGACGTCACCACGGCGATCGGCCACCAAAGCGGTGAAATCTTTCGGGAAGGCGCCGGACAGCTGCTTGAGCGCGTCGTCGTAAGCCTTGGCCTCGACCAGCACACCGGCCAGGCGCAATTTGGCGATGGCCTGATAACCTTCGTCGGCGCTTTTGCCGGCGACCCATTCCAGGGAGGCTTTGGCCGCGTCGATATTGCCCTTGTCGTAATAAGTCTTGGCCGCGAGCAGGCCGGCTTGCTGGGCAAACGCCGTGCCGCCGAAACGCTCCTTCATGTCGGCCAGCGCGCGCTCCACCCGGGTGGCATCACCCGAAGCGGCAGCCCGTTCCACCTCGTCGTACATGACGGCGGCCTGCGCTGCCTGGCTGCGCTGCCAGTAGTGGTAGCCGTTCCAGGCCGCCACCGCACCCAAAACGACAATCAGCGCCCAGGTGATCAAGTTGCCGTATTGCTTCCAGAAGTGTTTCAGCTCGTCAAGCTGTTCCTGCTCTTCCAAATCGAGATGTTTTGCCATATAGCTCTTCTTGTTCTGTTCAGTGATTTGTGTTGATTGTAGGGGGCGGCCGTCAGCCGCCTGTGCGCAAGCCCTGCGCCCACGAGGGAATATTGTCCAGCGGCTGCAGCACTTGGGCCTGCGCGGCCTCGGCCTTGTCGCCGCGCAAGGCTTTCACGGCCACGCGGCCCTCGGCCAGCTCCGCTTCGCCAAAAATCAGGGCGAAACGCGCGCCACTGCCATCGGCTTTTTTGAACTGTGACTTCATGCTGCCCATGCCGTCCGCGCCACTGGCATGCATTTGCACATTGACGCCGGCGGTGCGCAAGGCTTCGCAAGCCGCCATCGCGGTTGGCATGACCTGCGCCGACGGCACGATCGCGTAGACGTCGGGGGCGCTCTCGGGTGGCTGCACGCCGACCGCCTCGAGCAGCAGCAGCATGCGCTCCACGCCCATGCCCCAGCCGACCGCCGGCGTTGGCTTGCCGCCCAGTTGCTCGAACAGGCCGTCATAACGGCCACCACCGCAAACCGTGCCCTGCGAGCCGAGCTTGTCGGTGATCCATTCGAACACGGTGAGGTTGTAGTAATCCATGCCGCGCACCAGGCGCGGGTTGATGCGGTAGGACTGGCCAGCTGCGTCGAGAACCGCACGCACCGCGTTCAGGTGCGCAAGCGAAGCCTCGCCAAGGAAGTCCATCAGTTGCGGCGCCGCTTCGACGATCGCCTGCATGGCCGGATTTTTCGTGTCGAGTATGCGCAATGGGTTGCTGTGCAGCCGGCGCCTGGCGTCCTCGTCCAGCACATCGGCGTGCGCCTCGAAGTGCGCGATCAGCGCGGCCCGATGCGCCATGCGCTCGCCCGGCTGGCCCAGGCTGTTCAATTCGAGCCGCACATGTTCCATCGGAATGCCGAGGTCGCGCAGCAGCGCACGGCACATCAGAATCTGTTCGGCGTCCACATCCGGCCCGGCAAAACCAAGCGCTTCGACGTCGATCTGGTGAAACTGGCGATAACGCCCCTTCTGCGGCCGCTCATGGCGAAACAGCGACACCGCCGACCAGACCCGCATCGGCCCGTTGTACAGCGCGTTGTGCTCGACCATCGCGCGCACAATGCCGGCCGTGGCCTCCGGGCGCAGCGTGAGCCTGTCGCCATTCATCGAGTCCACGAAGGAATACATTTCCTTTTCGACGATGTCGGTCACCTCGCCGAGGCCGCGCACAAACAGCGCCGTCGGTTCGACGATAGGCGTGCGCACGTTGGCATAGGCATAACGCGCCATCAGCGCGCGCACCTTGGCTTCGAACCATTCCCAGCGCGCCGAATCAGGCGGCAATATGTCGTTCATGCCTTTGACGGCAGTAAGTTTTTCAGCCATGAGTTAGTTAAACGGCCTGGGCGACGGCTTGCGTGCCAAAGCGCTTTTCAATGTAGTTTTCGACAATAACCCGGAACTCCTGCGCAATCCGGTCGCCGCGCAGGGTCACACTTTTCTCGCCGTCAATATAGACCGGAGCCGCCGGCGCTTCACCGGAGCCCGGCAGGCTGATGCCGATGTCGGCATGTTTGCTTTCACCCGGGCCGTTGACGATGCAGCCCATGACCGCAACCTTGAGTTTTTCGACACCGGGATATTGCGCCCGCCAGACCGGCATCTGGGCACGCAGGAAATCATCGATTTCTTTGGTCAGTTCCTGGAAGGTGGTGCTGGTCGTGCGGCCGCAGCCGGGACAGGCCGTCACGCTGGGCACAAAACTGCGCAGACCCAGGGCCTGCAGAATTTCAGAGGCGATCAGCACTTCCTGGGTACGCGCTTCGCCGGGCTGGGGCGTAAGCGAGACACGAATGGTGTCGCCAATGCCTTCCTGCAGCAACACGGCCAGGGCGGCGGCGGAAGCCACCGTGCCTTTGGTGCCCATACCGGCTTCGGTCAGGCCCAGGTGCAAGGCGTAACGCGAGCGTTTGGAGAGTTCGCGGTAGACCGAAATCAAATCCTGGACACCGCTGACCTTGCAGGACAGGATGATCTGGTTTTTGTCCATGCCCAGTTGTTCGGCCAGCACGGCAGAATCGATGGCCGAGGTGATCAGCGCCTCGTACATCACCTGTTTGGCATCCCAGGGCTGGGCCCGGCGGCTGTTTTCGTCCATCAGACTGGCCAGCAGTTCCTGGTCCAGGCTGCCCCAGTTGACGCCGATACGCACCGGTTTGTTCCAGCGCACAGCCGCTTCAATCATCTGGCCAAACTGCCGGTCGTGCTTGTCGCCCTTGCCCACATTGCCCGGGTTGATGCGGTATTTGGACAAAGCCTCGGCGCAAGCCGGGTAGTCGGTCAACAGGCGGTGGCCGTTGTAGTGAAAGTCGCCGATCAGCGGCACATCGATGCCCATGCGATCGAGCTGCTCGCGGATATAAGGGACCTGCTGCGCAGCTTCGGGGGTGTTGACGGTGATACGCACCATCTCCGAGCCGGCAATCGCCAACTCCTTGACCTGGATGGCGGTACCGATCGCGTCCACCGTGTCGGTGTTGGTCATGGACTGCACACGCACAGGCGCGTCACCCCCCACCGTCACCACACGTGAGCCCCAGACCACACGGGCCTGCGACGAGACACGCGCCTTGGGCGCTGCCACTTCAATCGGTAAACAAGCGGTCACTATTTCACCTCAAACCGTGCAACGTTGTCTTTGCTCACGGCGTTCAAATCGAAAGCCTGGCCACGTACCTGCACCAGTGTGGCGTCAACCCGGCCCACCACGGCGGCCAGAGGCAAGGCGCCCGACGCGCTGGCCGCTTCTCCGGCGGCCAGGGTACGGCGCAAAACCACCATGCCTTTGGCATCGGTGACTTCGACCCAGGATGATCCTTTGGCCGTGAACACAATGATGCCGGCGGCTGCGGCCGGCACCTGTACCGCCGCAATGGACGCCGCAGGAGGCGGGACTGCAGGAGCGGCGACAGCCAACACGGGCGCAGATACCGGAGCGGCCGGCAATGTGGGCGCAACCACCACTGCTTCAACCGGACGGTCCGGGACCGCAGCGTTGGCGCTGCCCGGCACATCCACAGTGGTCGTGACAACACCCGGGGAGGCAGGCTGAGCTGCCATCTGCCCCGAATCCGCGGCAGGGACGGCGGCCAGCACGTCCGTCTTGAGTTGCAACTGCATCGCCGGCAAAAAGATCAGCACCAGGGCACCCAGCAGCAAAAGCAGACCGACCAAAACGGCAGGACGGGACACGTGCGCCCACAAGGAGGGGCCCGGCCCGTCGCTGGGGGCACGGAAAGGGGTGTTGATGCTGGGGCCTTGCTCACCGACACGCGACTTGCCGGTTTGCGGCAACAATGCCAACACCGGCGCAGCATCAATCTTGAGGGTGCGACAAACGCTGGAGGCCAGCGCACGAACAAACACCGAATCGGGCAATTCGTCCAGCCTGTCGGACTCCAGCGCTTCCAGTTTTTTCACCGGCACCTTCAGAGCCACCGCCAGCGCGGCGATGTGCAGGCCGGCGGCCTCGCGGGCCTGCCGCAGCACGGTGCCGGCGCTTGCTGTTGATAGATGAGACAAGGATTCCCCTTGTGTCATGGCGTTATGGCCCGGCAACTGGCCATCGAACTCACTCATTAAAAGCCCCTCTGTCATAGGCGGCCGCTTCGCGCGACTGCCCGAAGCGTTTTCTCAATTGACCGGCCAGCTGCGTCATCGCGTCACGATCACCCAGGCTGCGCTCCACCTTGATACCCAGCCAAAGGGTTTCCGCATTGGCCAGATCGCTGTTGTTCAAACGACGAATGTAAAACTGCGAACGTGTGAGGTCGCCGCGCAGGAATAACAGGTTCGCCAGGTTGTAACCCGTCAGCGGATTGCCCGGGTCCAGCTCGTAAGAACGCGACAGGCTGCGCTCGGCTTCCGCACGCTGGCCTGCACGTTCCTGGCAAAGACCTTGCGTCATCAACGTTTTGGCCTGTCCCTCATAGGAGGGTGTGGCAATGGCGCGTGTAAAGGTGGCGACGGACTCGCTGTAGCGGCCTTGCTGGCACAAGAGCCAGCCGTAGTTGTGCAACACATTGCCATCGCGCGGATTCAGCGTCATCGCGCGGCGGAAACTGTCTTCCGCCAGCACGTTGTCGTTCAGGCGCATGTAGACCAGACCACGCAGGTTGTGCGCGTCGGCATACGTCGGGTCGGCGCTCAGCGACTGCTTGAGTTCATCCAGCGCCACATTGGTCTGACCCTGCTGGAAATAATTGGCGGCCAGCTCCAGGCGAATGCGGGCGCGTTTGCGGCCATCGGGCTCGTCCGATTCGGTGACGATCTCCGGGTGCCCGCTACCGGCCGCCGGCGCGCCCGCATGGCCCGCACAGCCAACCAGCAGCACGGCCGCCCAGCAGGCAGAAAGCCACATGGCGTTGCGGACAAGCTTCATACACCGGCCTCTTTGGTAACGATTTTGATGCCTTTGAGCATACCTTGCCGCTGTGACGCCATACGTTGCTCCACGCCGGTCCGGTCCTGCACATCGCCCGCCAGTTGGCCGCAGGCCGCGTCGATGTCGTCACCCCGGGTTTTACGCACGGTGGTGACCATGCCGGCATCCATCAGGATTTTGGCAAAAGCCATCACCTGCGGCATGTCCGAACGTTTCAGGCCCGAGGCCGGAAATGGATTGAAAGGAATCAGGTTGAACTTGCAGGACAGGCCGCTGACCGCATGCCGCTGCATCAAGGCCACCAGTTGGCGCGCATGTTCGGGCTGGTCGTTCACGCCGTCAAGCATGCAATATTCAAAAGTGATGAAATCCCGGGGGGCTGCCACCTGGTAGCGGCTGCAGGCGTCCAGCAGTTCGGCAATCGGGTATTTTTTATTCAGCGGCACCAGGTTGCTGCGCAGCTCGTCTTCAGGCGCATGCAGCGACACCGCCAGGGCCACCGGGCAGTCTTGCGCCAGGCGGTCAATCATGGGAACCACACCCGAAGTCGAAACCGTCACACGCCGGCGCGACAGGCCGTAGCCATGGTCGTCCAGCATCACACGCAAGGCCGGCAGCAACTGCGAATAATTTTGCAAGGGCTCGCCCATGCCCATCATCACGACATTGGAGACGACGCGTTCGTCCTTGCCGAGGTGCTTACGCAGAAAATGTTCGGCAAACCAGAGCTGGCCGAGGATCTCGGCGGTGGTCAGGTTGCGGCTGAAGCCCTGGTGGCCCGTCGAGCAAAAACGGCAGCCCACGGCGCAACCCGCCTGCGATGAAATACACAGGGTGCCGCGATCGGATTCGGGAATAAAAACAGTCTCAATGACATCGCCGGCACCGACGTCGAACAGCCATTTGATGGTGCCGTCGGCCGAATCGTGGCGTGACACCACCTTGGGGCCGGCAATATGTGCCGATGCGGGGAAGTTTTTCGCGCAGGGACTTGGCCAGATCGGTCATCTGATCGAAACCGGTCGCGCCTTTTTGATGAATCCAGCGGAAAAGCTGGGTGGCCCGAAAACGTTTTTCACCGAGCTGCTCGCAAAAGGCAGCCAGCCCATCCAGATCGTAATCAAGCAGGTTGGTTGTCATTGCGGGAAAGCGCGGGCCGCGAGGCACCGCGAAGGGCCGCCCCGGGCAAGCGACGACCCCATGGCGGGGCAGCGAAGCGTGGGGGCAACCATGTGATTAACGCGCGTAGATGTTCATGCCCGCGAAGAAGAAGCTGATCTCCACCTGGGCAGTTTCGACGGCGTCAGAGCCGTGCACGGCGTTGGCATCGATGCTGTCGGCGAAGTCGGCGCGAATGGTACCGGCAGCGGCTTTCTTCGGGTCGGTTGCACCCATCAGGTCGCGATGTTTGAGGATCGCGTTTTCGCCTTCCAGTGCGGAAATCATGACCGGGCCGGAAATCATGAACTCGACCAGATCCTTGAAGAAAGGACGCTCTTTGTGCACAGCGTAAAAAGCTTCGGCTTCGCCGCGTGACAGGTGCGCCATGCGGGCCGCGACCACTTTCAGGCCGGCAGCTTCAAAACGTGCGTAGATTTGACCGATGACATTTTTTGCCACGGCATCGGGTTTGATGATTGAGAGAGTGCGTTCGATCGCCATGAGATTTCCTTAACCTTGATTTTCTGATTTATTCAAATCGAATAAAGCCTCTGATTTTAACCTGCCGCCAATGGCCCTGGTCAAAAAAAGGCGTGGACCGATACCGCCGGGATCAGCGGTTTCCGCCCCGGTTGCCGCCACCACTGCCGCGATTACCACCGCTGCGGTTGCCGCCACCGCCACCACTGCCGCCGCGACGTGGGCCTGAACCACCGCCGCCGCCGCCGCCGCCAAAATTGCCACCACCACCACCGCGCCGCGGACCCTGCCCTTGCGCCTGACGCTGACGGGTAAAGGTTTCCGCACCGATGTAGCCGAATGAAGTTTTCATCGGATCGGGCTGGGCGCCGCCTGAGCCTTTATCGTTACGCTCACCACGGCCACCCGCATCATCACGGCGCTTGGGTCCACGCCCAGGATTTCCGCCGAAATTGCCGGGAGGGCCGGATCGGAGGGCGCCGCCGTTGCCGCCGCCTGGCCCGCGGCCTTTGCCGCCGCGACGCTGATTGGCGTCACGCGGCGCGTCGCTGTGGTTCCTGGGCGGCTGAAACTCGTTCGGCTCCTGCTGGCCGCCACCGGTCTGCTGGTTGGGCGAGCGGGCCGGGCCGGCGTCCGGCCGTCCCCGCGCGCCGCCGCGTGAGCGCTCATTTCTGCGCGGACCACGGTCTGGGCGCCCCTCGCCGGCAGGCGCTTCGCCGGATTCGGCGGCGTTTCTCGCCCCCCGCGAATCGGCGCGGGCTTCCGCGCGACCAATCGCACCGGTCAAGGCCAGGATGTCGTGCTCATCGAGCTCAACAAAGGCACCGCGCTTGAGGCCGCGCGGCAATACCACGGCGCCATAACGAATCCGGATCAGGCGGCTGACGGCGTGGCCGACCGCCTCGAACATACGGCGCACCTCGCGGTTGCGCCCTTCGGAAATGGTCACCCGATACCAGCAGTTGGCGCCCTCGCCTCCGCCGGCTTCAATCGAGCTGAACTGCGCCAGACCATCCTCGAGGCTCACGCCCTCGAGCAAGCGTTTTTTCTCTTCGTTGCTTAGCGCACCCAACACCCGCACCGCGTATTCGCGCTCCAGGCCAAAACGGGGGTGCATCAGCTTGTTGGCCAGCTCACCGGAACTGGTCAGCAGCAGCAGGCCTTCGGTGTTCAGATCCAGGCGGCCAACGGATTGCCACTTCCCCTGAAACAACTTGGGCAGACGGCGAAACACCGTGGGCCGGTTTTGCGGATCGTCATGGGTGACCACTTCGCCGGCAGGCTTGTGATAGGCGATCACGCGCGGTGGCGGCGGATCGATACGCACGCGAATCGGCTTGCCGTTGACCTTGACGGTGTCGCCAAACTGGATGCGCTGGCCGATGTGGGCCGGCTCGCCATTGACGGAAATCCGCCCTTCCAGGATCAGTTGCTCCATTTCCAGCCGCGAACCCAGGCCCGCCTGCGCCAGCACCTTGTGCAGCTTGGGGGTTTCCGGCTGGGGCAACAACACGCGCTTGGGCAGCTCCAGAGCCGTATCTTCCTCGTCGGCATCAAACTTGCCGGTCACCACGTCGTCAAAACGGTAGCCCAGGTCGGACTCCGCCGACTCCACGCGAACGGACTGGCTGACACCCGCATCACCTGCCAGCGCTTCAGACGCTACCAAATCAATAGCTACTTGCGCTTGAGGGATCAGGGCTGGAGCCTCATTTGACTCATTATTTTGAGGAGCCGGGGGGGCCGAAGCCGGGTTGTCGTGTTGGTTCATGCGGTATACGTTCAGGCGTGTGGATCAGTGGATGACTGGCTGTTGAGCGAGGCATCCTGCAAGCTTTCAAAATCGGCCGAAGCGGGGTCGGTGGCACAAAGCACTTCAACCTCCACCTCGGCGGGTAGCCCGGCCTCGTCCGGAACCGTCTCCTCAGCGGCCACAGGCGCCGCCAGACCAAATTCAATCTGCTCCAGCATGCTGGCCTGCCCCGCCGTGTTATCCATGGCGGGCAGTTGATCCAGCGACTCGACACCCAGGTCGTCCAGGAACTGCCGGGTGGTGGCGTACAGGCCGGGCCGTCCAACGGTTTCGCGATGGCCAATGACCTCCACCCAACCCCGGTCTTCCAGCTGCTTGAGGAGCAGGCTGTTGATCGTGACGCCGCGAATGTCTTCCATGTCGCCCCGGGTTACCGGCTGGCGATAGGCAATGATGGCCAGCGTTTCCAACGTGGCACGCGTATAACGCGGCGGCTTCTCGGGGTGCAGTCGATCCAGAAATTCGCGCATTTGCGGCCGGCTTTGAAAACGCCAGCCGCTGGCCACATGCACCAGTTCCACCCCTCGTCCAGCCCAGTCGTTTTGCAAGTCCTCAAGCAGAAGCTTGAGGGTATCGGCCGTCATCGCCCCGTTGAACAAAACACCCATTTCACGCAGAGGCAGAGGCTGCTGAGCGCAAATAAGTGCCGTTTCGAGGACGCGCTTGGCATCCGTCGTATTCATGTACTTGGTTCCGAAAATATTCGAGATATAGGCGCCGGGAAGCGCAATTCACATTCACGCGCCACGGCTTCTTCGGCGGGCGTCATGTGCGGGTAGCGAAAAAACTACTGGGCTTGATTGTATCCCAGCCCCAAACTTTCCACGGCTGCCGCCAGATCAGCAGGCAAGGCTGACTTGAATTCAAGCGCCTCGTGGGTCACCGGATGATCAAAAGCCAGCCGGCAGGCATGCAAGCCCTGGCGCGTGAGCCCGGCTGCGGGCCGGCCGCCATAAACCTCGTCCGCCACCAGCGGATGGCCTATCGAGGCCATATGTACACGGATCTGGTGGGTCCGCCCGGTCTGCAACTTGCAGCGCACCAAGCAAAAATCGCCCTCACTGCCCAGCCGGAAAATACCGGTAGACGCCGTTTTTCCGGCATTTTTTTCCAGATCCACCACCGCCATGCGCAAACGGTTGCGCGGATCACGCCCGACGGGCGCCTCCACCTGTCGCGCCGCAGCGCCCTGCCAGGCGTTGTGGGCCAACGCTAGATACTCGCGGCTGACCGTCCGTTCGGCAATCATGGCCACCAACTGGTCCATCACCTGGCGCCTGCGCGCCACCACCATCAGCCCGCTGGTGTCCTTGTCCAGCCGGTGCACAATGCCGGCACGCGGCAGCAGGCTCGCCTGCGGATCGCGGGCCAGCAAACCGTTGAGCAAGGTGCCGCTCCAGTTACCAGGGGCAGGATGCACCACCAGACCGGCCGGTTTGTTGACCACCAGCAAGTGTTCATCCTCAAACACGATCTCCAGTTCCATCGCCTCAGGCTTGAAAGCCTGACTTTGCGGTGTGGGTTTGAGTTCGATCTGGAGGTCGTCGCCGGCCTTCACCTTGGACGAGACTTTGGTGATGGTGGTACCGTTGATCTTCACGGCCGCCGCCTCGATCAACTGCTGCAGATAGCTGCGGGAAAACTCGGGCACAATGCCAGCCAGCGCGCGGTCAAGACGCTCGCCATGGCTGCCTACCGGAACCATCACCTGGCGCAATTCAAACTCTGCGCCGGCCTCCGCGTCGCCCAGGACCTCTTCCGGCAGGATGTCCGCCTCAGTGGCGCTCGATATAATTAGTTTGCTTTGTACAGAATCAGTCATTTACAGGATCAATTGCGATGTTTTCCACCAAATTATCGGTTGTTCCAGCGACGACGCCTTTTTCAGCGGCCCTGATCGTTTGCGTACTCGCTCTTTCGGCCTGCTCTTCCACCAAGGTGAAAGACCCGACCGCCGCCTGGAGCCCCAACAAGATTTACGCAGAAGCCCGGGACGAAGCCAACTCCGGCGCTTACGACAAAGCCATTCCGCTGTTCGAAAAACTGGAAGGCCGCGCGGCCGGCACACCACTGGCCCAGCAAGCCCAGCTGGAAAAAGCTTATGCCCAGTACAAAGGCGGCGAGCAGGCCCAGGCCCAAGCCACGCTGGACCGCTTCATGAAGCTGCATCCCGCCAGCCCGGCGATTGATTACGCCCTCTACCTCAAAGGCTTGGTCACCTTCAACGAAAACCTGGGCCTGTTCAGCTTTCTGTACAAGCAGGATCTTTCCGAGCGCGACCAGAAAGCGGCCAAGGAGTCCTTTGAAGCTTTCAAGGAACTGATCAATCGTTTTCCTGAGTCCAAGTATTCCGCCGACGCTCGCCTGCGCATGACCTATATCGTCAATTCGCTGGCGCAGTATGAGGTGCATGTGGCGCGTTATTACTACACCCGCGGCGCCTACATCTCGGCCATCAACCGCGCACAGTCGGCACTGACCGACTACCGCGATGTGCCGGTGCTGGAAGACGCACTCTTTATTCTGTACAAGTCTTACGATGCTTTGGGCATGGCCCAGTTGCGCGACGACGCCAAACGCGTGATGGAAAAAACCTACCCGCAAAGCGAGTACCTGACCAAGGGTGTCAGGTCGGCTGATACGCCGTGGTATCGCTTCTGGTAAGCAGATCCAGCCTGTCGTTCAGCTCTTGTTCTGACGCCAGGCGTTGCATCGCCGGCAGCGCACGCAGCAGGCGCTTGCCGTACCCCATGGACGCCAGCCGGCTGTCACACACCACCAGCACACCCTGATCGGTTTCGCGGCGTATCAAACGCCCCGCGCCCTGCTTCAGGGCCACCGCCGCCTCCGGAAGAAAGTAGTCGCTGAAGGCGCTTTTGCCTTGCGATTCCAGCAACCTGGCCTTCGCCTCCACCATGGGATCGTTGGGTGGCGGAAAAGGCAGCTTGTCGATGATCACCAGTTGCAAGGCGTCGCCCGGCACATCAATGCCTTCCCAGAACGACGCAGACGCCACCAGCACACAACCCCGGCCGCCATGCATGTCGGCCTGGCGAAAACGTTCAATCAAGGTTCGTTTGGGCATCGCGCCCTGCACCAGCACCTCGATGTCGCCGGAGGCCTCAAACGTCGCCTGCAAGGCATCACCGATGGCACGCAAGGCCCGCAGTGTGGTGGTCAGCACCATGGTGCGGCCACCCAGCCGGCGCGCCCAGTCCGCCGCCGACGCAGCCACCGCCGCGGTATGTGTAGGGTCACCCGGCTTGGGGAAATTGCGCGGCACATAAAAAGCGGCCTGGCGCGCGTAGTCGAAAGGACTGCCGACGCGCAACACTTGCGCTTCGGCCAAACCACAGGGCTCGGTGAACCAGCTTAATTGCTCGTCATCGCCCAGAGTGGCCGAGGTGAAAATCCAGGACTTGGCCGCAGCCTTGTCATCCGTGAACACCTTGGCCTGGATCGCGTTGGCAATGTCCAGCGGTGACTCCACCAGGCGCAACTGCATGCCCACGTCCAGCCAGCGGACCCCGCCCGGCTCTGCAGGACCCGTGAATGCCTGGGCCCGCGCCGACAGCTCCGTGGCACGCTCCTGCAAGCGAACAAAGTCGGGCGCCATGTCGCTGACGGTATTGAGCGCTTCACAAGCCTCGGTCAAGGCGGTAGACACCGCCGCCAGCGCCGAAATCCAGGCCTCAGGGTCCAGGCTTTCCGGCACCGGCTCTGTCCAGCGCAACTTGCTGCCGGGATAGGCTTTGCCCACACACAGGCGTAGTTCACGCGCGGTGTGTTCGACCGCACCCGCCAGCGACTGCCAGTCCTGCAGACCGCGCGCCAGTTGTAAACCGGTGCCCAGGATGTCGCGTGAAAAATCCAGCAATTGCCCGGTCGAGAGGTTTTTTCCCAGAAACTGCACGCCAGTTTCATTGAGCTGGTGGGCCTCGTCAAAAATCGCGATACGCACCGTCGGCAACAGTTCGGCGACGCCCGATTCGCGTACCGCCATGTCGGCAAAAAACAGGTGGTGGTTGATCACCACCACGTCTGCCGCCAGGGCTTCGCGGCGGGCATGGTTGACATGGCAGGCACGAAATTTGGGGCATTGGGAGCCCAGGCAGTTTTCCCGCGTGGAAGTCACCCAGGGAATCACAGGCGATTTTTCATCCAGGCCGGGAAGCTCCGCCAGATCACCGGTGTTGGTCCCGCGTGACCATTCCTCGACTTTGGTGAGAGCGCGAAGCGAAGTGCGCTCCGGAAAGCCGGCGTCATGGCGGGCCATCTCCATCCGGTGCAAGCAGAGGTAACTGCCGCGCCCCTTGAGCAAGGCGGTGCTGACCGGCACACCCAAGGCTTTCACCAGGGCCGGCAGGTCGCGCCCGTACAACTGGTCTTGCAAGGCCTTGGTGGCCGTGGACAGCAACACACGCTCGCCGCTCAACAGTGCCGGCACCAGGTAGGAAAAGGTTTTTCCGACGCCGGTGCTGGCTTCCACCACCAGAGGGTAAGCACCTTCAATGGCGCGTGCCACGGCCAGCGCCATCTCGGTCTGCCCGCTGCGGGGAACAAAGTGATCGGCGGCACGCGACAACACGCCTTCAGGGTCGAAGGCCGCCAGGACTTGAGACTCCAGGTTCATCAGGCAGGTTCAGGGGGGTCCAGGGAGAGCTCGAGTTTGGATATCTCGTCGCGCAGCAACAGGCGGCGTTTTTTAAGACGCCTGAGCATCAACTCGTCAATCGGGATGGCGTGTGAAGTGAGGTCCACCAGGGCATTGAGGTCCGCGTGTTCGATTTTGAGGTCAATCAGGCGGCGCTCCGGTGAGTGTAAATTTAAGTCCAAGGTTTTTTATCCGCGCAGGCTGCTTCATCTGATAATACGTCGATTACGGAGAGAAATCGAGTCCACATGACTCGACCCATTTCAAAATGTCCAAAGGTCATCGAATCACAGCGTCCACCGGTATCCACAAGGGAGACCGCGACTACCAGCAGGACCAGGTGGCCCTGCTCAGTCATCCGCGTATTGCCGGTTGCATGCTCGGCATCGTCGCCGATGGCATGGGCGGCCGAAGCGGCGGGCGCAAGGCGTCTGACCAGGTCATGCTCACCGCCAAACAGCTGTTTGAACGTTATTCGCCGGCGACGGACGACACGGTCTCCATGCTCAAGCAACTGGTGGAAGAAGCCCACCTGGTGATCAAACTCACGGCGATTTCTTCCGAGCAGGAACCACACAGCACGCTGGCTGCGTTTTTGATCAACCCCGGCGGCGACTGCCACTGGGTGCATACCGGCGACTCGCGCATTTACCACTTCCACGGCGCCAAGCTCGTCTCACGGACCATAGACCACTCCTATGTGCAGACACTGGTCGATAAGGGTGAACTCACCGAAGACGAAGCCAATGTGCACCCGCAGTCCAACATCCTGATGGGCTGCCTGGGCACCGAGGAAGTTCCACCTGTCAGCCAGCATTTCATTCCGCAACTGCGTCCCGGCGATGCGCTGATCGCCTGCAGCGACGGGATCTGGCACTATTTCAGCCCGAATGAAATAGGCTCGGCACTGTCCATGTTGTCCCCGCGCGAGGCCACCGAATTCCTGATCCAGAAAGCCAGGTCACGCGCGCATGGCGCCGGCGACAACCTGTCGCTGGTGATTGTCAAACTTGAAGCGCTGGCTTGACCCGCGCTGCCAACAGGCCGCAGCCCGCGAAGGCTGAGTAAAGACTAGTTGGGTGTTGGCAGGGATGGCGCCGGAGGCTTGGTCTGCTCGCGCCGCTTTTTCTCATTGGCAGCTTTTTTCTCCGCGACTTCCTGCTGCTTTTCATTATATTTTTCACGCTCTTCCGCCGCCGCCGCACGTTTGTCCGCGCGGGCTTGGGCCCTCTCCTGCGAGCCCTTGGCCTTGTCCGCCGCACTGGCGGCATTCAGCGCCTCGTTTTTCTGGAGGTCAAGACGTTCATCCGCCTTTGTTTGCGAGCGTTCGGTGCGCGCCTGCGCATCCTGCAGGGCTTTGGTCCGACGCTCGGCCGCTTGCTGCAAGACTTCGGGTGAAGATTTTTCTTCGATTTTCTGGATTTGCTCTGCCGCTTTTTGCTTGCGCTTCTGGTCGTTGAGTGCAACTTCCTGTAGCCGCAGCTGGGCCATCGCCTCACGCCGCAGGGGCTTGATGGCGTTCAGACACCTGTTGACAGCAAACTTCTTGTAACAGGCCGCCTCTTCCGCATTAAAACGCGCTTCGAGTTCCATGCGCTCCGCATTGATTCGCTCCCGCTCACGGTCAGCCGCGACCGAGGCAAGGTCTTCGCCGGGCTGCGCCATGGCCGAGAAGCCGATGGCACCAGCAAACCACAAAAGAAAGAGTTTTTTCATGTCAACGTTGTATCCACATTTCTGCGCTCCAGCGCCAGAAACTCGGCGGACTGCATTTCATTGAGCCTGGAAATCGTCCGGGGAAACTCATGCGCCAAGGGGCCTTCGGTGTACAACGCCTCGGGCGCCACTTCCGCCGACATGATGAGTTTCACGCGGCGGTCATACAACACATCCACCAGCCAAGTGAAGCGCCGCGCTTCCGAGGCCATACGCACGGGCATATGCGGCACATCGCTGAGCAAGACCGTATGAAACTGGCTGGCGATCTCCAGGTAGTCGTTTTGAGAACGCGGCCCGCCACACAGGGTTTTAAAGTCAAACCACACCAGGCCACCGGCCTTGCGTCTGGCCTGGATTTTCCGGGCCTCGATATGCAAAATCGGCGACTCGTCGTGAGACTCCGCCAGGCGCTCAAAAGTTTCCCGCATCTCTGCATCGGCCTGTGCGCCCAGCGGCGTATGGTAGAGCTTGACCTGTTCCAGCGTGCGCCTGCGGTAGTCGGTGCCGTTGTCGACACTCAATATCTCCAGCTTCTCCTTGAGCAAGGCGATGGCCGGGAAAATGCGGTCACGGTGCATGCCGTTGGGATAGAGGTCGTCGGGATGGAAGTTGGACGTTGTGACAAAACCCACCCCGTTGTCGAACAGCGCCACCATCAGCCGATGCAGGATCATGGCGTCGGTGATGTCCGCCACATGGAATTCGTCAAAACAGATCAGGCGGTAACGTTTGGCAATCCGCTTGCCCAGTTCGTCCAACGGATTGGCCATGCCTTGCAGATCACGCAGTTCACGGTGAACCTCACGCATGAACTCGTGAAAATGCAGGCGGGTCTTGCGTTTGAGCGGAACCGCGTTGTAAAAGCAGTCCATCAGAAAACTCTTGCCGCGCCCCACCCCGCCGTGCATATAAACACCGCGCGGGATCTCCGGCCGATTGATGAGTTTCTTCAGCGCGTTGGAGCGTTTTGCCTTGAACTCGGTCCATTCATTGGCACAACGCTCCAGCGCGTCCACTGCACGCAACTGGGCTGGATCGCTGGCATATCCCCGCGCCTTCAGCTCAGACGCGTACTCTGAACGCACAGACATCGTTGATGATGTTCCGGGCTTCAGAAGTTCAGGGTGCGCTTGTCAACAGCCAGGGCCGCTTCCTTGGTGGCTTCGCTGAGCGACGGATGTGCGTGGCAGATTCGTGCAATGTCTTCCGCGCTGGCCCGGAACTCCATCGCCACCACACATTCGGCAATCAGCTCGCTGGCCATGGGACCCACGATATGCACGCCCAGGATTTCATCGGTCGCGGCATCGGCCAGCATCTTCACCATGCCGGTGGTGTCGCCCAGCGCCCGCGCACGGCCGTTGGCCATGAAGGGGAAGGTACCGGCCTTGTAGGCACGGCCGGCGGCTTTAAGCTGCTCTTCCGTCTGCCCCACCCATGCAATCTCGGGATTGGTGTAAATCACCCAGGGAATGGTGTTGAAGTTGACATGACCGTGTTGGCCGGCGATGCGTTCAGCAACTGCCACACCTTCTTCCTCGGCCTTGTGCGCCAGCATGGGGCCGCGCACCACGTCGCCAATCGCCCAGACGTTGGGCAGATTGGTTTTGCATTCGTCGTCGACCAGCACCGCGCCACGTTCGTCGAGCTTCAGACCCACAGCCTCAGGCGCCAGGCCAATGGTGTTGGCAACCCGGCCAATCGAGATGATGAGTTTGTCGACTTCAAGAGTCTGCGCATCGCCCTTCGCATCCGTATAGGCAACACTGACGCCTTTTTTGCTGTTCTTGACCTCGCCAACCGTCACACCCAGCGCAATCTTCAACCCCTGTTTGTCAAAGGCTTTTTTGGCTTCCTTGGCGATCTGCTGATCAACCGCGCCCAGGAAGGTCGGCAGACCTTCCAGCACGGTGACTTCGGCACCCAGGCGGCGCCAGACCGAGCCCATCTCCAGACCGATCACGCCGGAGCCGATCAGGCCGAGTTTGGCCGGAACCGCGCCCATGCGCAGCGCACCGTCGTTCGACAAGATGTTTTCTTCGTCAAACGGCGTGCCGGGCAAGGCCCGTGCGTTGGATCCCGTGGCCACGATGATGTGTTTGCCGGAGATGGTTTCCTCGGCCGCACCCGCCACCTTGATCTCATACAGGCCATCTTTGGCGGCAGCAAAAGAGCCGCGGCCGTGGAAGAAGGTGACCTTGTTCTTTTTGAACAGGTAGACAATGCCGTCGTTGTTTTGCTTGACGACCGTATCCTTGCGGCCGATCATTTTCGCCAGGTCCAGGCTCAGGCCTTTGACCTCGATGCCATGCTCGGCAAAGTGGTGGCTGGCATGGTCGAAATGTTCCGACGACTGCAGCAAGGCCTTGGAAGGAATGCAGCCGACGTTGGTGCAAGTGCCACCCAGGGCCGGGCCGCCTTTGGCGTTTTTCCACTCGTCGATACAGGCCACGTTGAAACCCAGCTGGGCTGCGCGAATGGCGGCAATATAACCGCCTGGGCCGCCACCGATGACGACCACGTCAAATTGTTTGGACATGTGGTGCTCCTTAGATGTCAAACAACAGACGTGCCGGATCTTCCAGCGCTTCTTTCATGGCCACCAGGCCGAGCACGGCTTCGCGGCCGTCGATGATGCGGTGGTCGTAGGACATGGCGAAGTAGTTCATCGGGCGCACCACCACTTGACCGTTTTCGACCATGGCACGGTCCTTGGTGGCATGCACGCCCAGGATCGCGCTTTGCGGTGGGTTGATGATGGGGGTGGACATCATGGAGCCGAAGGTGCCGCCATTGCTGATGGAGAAGGTGCCGCCCGTCATGTCTTCAATGCCGAGTTTGCCGTCACGCGCTTTCTGGCCGAATTCAGCGATTTTTTTCTCGATATCGGCAAAACTCATCTGGTCGGCATTGCGCAGAATCGGCACCACCAGGCCGCGCGGCGAACCGACGGCGATACCGATGTCGAAGTAGCCGTGGTAAACCACATCATTGCCGTCTACCGAGGCGTTCAGCACCGGGTATTTTTTCAATGCGTGCACGGCCGCCTTGACGAAAAAGCTCATGAAACCCAGCTTGACGCCGTATTCCTTCTCGAACTTCTCCTGGAAGCGCTTGCGCATTTCCATCACCGGCGCCATGTTGACCTCGTTGAAGGTGGTCAGGATGGCGTTGGTCGATTGCGATTGCAGCAGGCGCTCGGCGATGCGGGCACGCAGACGGCTCATGGGCACGCGCTGCTCGGGACGCTCGCCCAGGTCGTTGGCCTTGGTGGCAACTGTCACTTGAGGCAAAGAAGTGGTCGGAGCCCCCGTTGGAATTGCGCTAGCAGCTACCGTTTTAGGAGCAGAACTGGCGGCAACCACACCCAGCACATCACCCTTGGTGACACGGCCATCACGGCCGGTGCCGGGCACCGAGCCGGATGCCAGCTGGTTGTCGGCCATCAGCTTGGCGGCGGCGGGCATGGCCACACCAGCCATGCTGCCACCGGCCACGGCCGTGGCGGCAGCTGGCGCTGCGGCTGCAGCAGATGCCGCGGCAGGTGCAGCTGCGGCGGGCGCGGCGGCAGCAGCCTTGCCTTCGGTGTCGATTTTGGCAATCAGCTGTTCGGCCAGGACCGTGCTGCCATCGGCCATCACGATTTCGGTCAGCACGCCGGCGGCTGGTGCGGGGACTTCAAGCACCACTTTGTCGGTCTCGATTTCGATCAGGATTTCATCGATGGCAATGCTGTCACCGACCTTTTTCTTCCACTGCAGCATGGTGGCTTCGGCGATGGACTCGGACAACTGCGGAACTTTTACTTCTACGATAGTCATTTGACTTCTTTCGTGTGTTGTTTCTGGACGGCCAGGCCTCAGGGCTTGGCCTTTTCATTTATTTGGACAGGACAAAGCCTTTGAGCTTGCTGAAAGCACCGTCGACCAGCGCTTTTTGCTGCTCCTGGTGCAGGTGCGAATAACCCACGGCCGGCGAAGCCGACGCGGCGCGGCCGGAATAGCCGAGCTTCTGGCCTTCGGCCATGTTTTCGTGGATGTAATGCTGCACAAAGAACCAGGCGCCCTGGTTTTGCGGCTCGTCCTGGCACCACACGATCTCGGCGAGATTCGGGTACTTTTTGAGCTCGGTGGCAAAGGCCTTGTGCGGGAAGGGGTACAACTGCTCGACGCGCAGGATGGCGACGTCGTCAATTTCTTTTTCTTCCCGTTTTTTGGCCAGGTCGTAATAAACCTTGCCGGAACAGGCGATCACACGTTTGACCTTGTCGGCCTTGAGATCCTTGTTCTCCGGAATCACCGTCTGGAAGCTGCCCTTGGTGAACTCGCTGAGCGGCGAAGTCGCATCCTTGTTGCGCAGCAGCGACTTGGGCGTCATGATCACCAGCGGCTTGCGCAGGTTGCGCACCATCTGGCGACGCAACACGTGGAAGATCTGGCTGGCCGTCGTCGGCTGCACCACTTGCATGTTGGTGTCGGCCGACAGCTGCATGAAGCGCTCCAGGCGCGCCGAGCTGTGCTCCGGACCCTGGCCTTCGTAACCGTGCGGCAGCATCAAGGTGATGCCGTTGACACGGCCCCACTTGACTTCGCCGGAGGCGATGAACTGGTCGATCACGACCTGCGCACCGTTCACAAAGTCGCCGAACTGGGCTTCCCAAATCACCAGGGTGTTGGGATCGTTGGAGGCGTAACCGTATTCGAAAGCCAGCACGGCTTCTTCGGACAGGATGGAGTCGATGACCACAAACGGGGCCTGGTTTTCGGCGACGTTTTGCAGCGGCACATAGGTGCCGGTATCCCACTTCTCGCGGTTCTGGTCATGAAGCACCGCGTGGCGGTGCGTGAAAGTGCCGCGTCCGCAGTCTTCACCGGACAAACGCACCGGGTAGCCGCTGGCCACCAGCGAGGCAAAGGCCATGTGTTCGCCCATGCCCCAGTCCACAGGAATGTCGCCGCGGCCCATGGCTGCGCGGTCGTCATAAACCTTTTTGACCAGTTGGTGCGCGGTCACGGTGGCGGGAATGGTGCTGACTTTCTCAGACAGGCGTTTCCACTCGGCCATAGGGATCGCGGTGTCGCCAGCGTCGGTCCATTTTTTGCCGAGGTAAGGACGCCAGTCCACCGCGTAATTGCTCTTGAAGTTGGTCACGACCGGGTCAAAGGTGCTCTTGCCGGCGTCCAGTGCGGCGCGTGTGGCCTTGACCATGTCGTCACCCAGCGTCTCACCCATGCCCTGGGCCGACAGCTTGTCGGCGTACAGGCGGCGGGTGCCGGGGTGTTGTGCAATTTTTTTGTACATCAGCGGCTGTGTCAGCGCCGGGGTGTCCTGTTCGTTGTGGCCCAGCTTGCGGAAGCAGATGATGTCGACCACGACATCTTTCTGGAAGGCCATGCGGAAGTCGAGTGCCAGCTGCGTGGCCAACACCACGGCTTCCGGATCATCACCATTGACGTGCAGGACCGGGGCTTCAATCATCTTGACGACGTCGGTGCAATACAGCGTGGAACGGCTGTCGCGCGGATCGCTGGTGGTGAAACCGATCTGGTTGTTGATCACGATGTGCACCGTGCCGCCCGTGGAATAACCACGGGTTTCGGCCAGCGCCAGGGTTTCCATGACCACGCCCTGCCCGGCAAAAGCCGCATCGCCGTGCACCAGCACGGGCAACACTTGCAGGCCTTTGGGGTCGGCGCGACGGTCCATACGCGCACGCACCGAACCTTCGACCACGGGGTTGACGATTTCCAGGTGCGAGGGGTTGAACGCCAGGGACAGGTGCACCGGACCGCCTGGGGTGGTCACGTCGGAGCTGAAACCCTGGTGGTACTTGACGTCGCCGCTGGGCAGGTCTTCCGGCGCGGTGTGGTCGAACTCGGCAAACAGGTCAGCGGGCACTTTGCCCAGCGAATTGACCAGCACGTTCAAACGGCCGCGGTGCGCCATGCCGATGACAATTTCCTTCACGCCGATTTCACCGCCGCGCTGGATCAACTCGTCCATGCTGGCGATGAAACTTTCGCCGCCTTCCAGCGAGAAACGTTTCTGGCCGACGTATTTGGTGTGCAGGAAACGCTCCAGGCCTTCGGCCGCGCTCAGGCGGTCCAGGATGTGGAGTTTCTTTTCCTTGCTGAAACTGGGTTTGCTGCGAATGCCTTCGAGCTTTGTTTGCCACCAGCGCTTCTGCGCCTGGTCGGTCATGTACATGTATTCGGCGCCAATGGTGCCGCAATAGGTTTCGCGCAGAGCATTCATCAGCTCGCGCAAGCTCATGGTGTCTTTGCCGAAGAAGGTGTTGCTGGTGTTGAACACCGTTTCCTGGTCAGCGTCGGTGAAGCCGTAAAAAGACGGGTCCAGCTCAGGAATGTTGTCGCGCTCGGCGCGTTTGAGCGGGTCCAGGTCGGCCCAGCGGGCACCCACGTTGCGGTAGGCCGCAATCAGTTGCTGGACGGCGGTGCGTTTGCGACCCAATTCGGAGTCGGCGCTGGCGACCACCACCTTGGTGCCGCCCTGCTTGGCGCGTTCGGCAAAGGCATTGATGACCGGCAGATGCGGCACGTCTTTGGCGTTGCTGCCATCGACGGCGGGCACATTTTGCAGCGCGTCGAAATATTCGCGCCAGTTGTCGGGCACGCTGCCGGGATTGGCGAGGTAGTTTTCATACATCTCTTCGACATAGGGCGCATTGCCGCCGAAGAGATAAGTGTTGCCTTGATAGGCAGAATAAACAGACGAAGCTGTTGGGCTGGAACTCATATCCGCTGACCTCCGTTTCCCTTTGGGAAACATTAGCTGGTTAAAGCTGGTTAATTAACCTTCCGCAACACGGCTGGACCGATTAGCGGATGCGACTGTGGCAAGGAAGGGCCTGTCAGAAACAGGCCCAATTGTGCCACCAAATGTCGTGTGAACGGCTTGGCCCGCCCCTGTAACCACCTGTTTCAGGGCTCGGCCATCTCCCGCCAACTCATGCGTTTGTAGATCGCGACCAGGGCCTGGCCCTCCGCGCGCTCCAGCGCAATCGCCAGGCGCATGGTGGCCTCACCCAACTGCCAGATCAGAAATGCCGAGAACGCGATTTTTTCGGCATCGGCGCCGGGGGATACCCGCTGCATGGCGGCCGCCAGCAGCGCACCGCAAGCGCGGCTTTCCTCCAGCTCCAGCGCCATGAGTTGTTTGTCGGCCTGCATGCCCGACCAGATATCCCGCATCACCGGCTCCGCCAGCAGCAACTCGTAATACTGATCGACGAGGCTGTCGTAAGCGATACGCAGGCTCTCCAGGTCGTTCACGCTGGCCAGGGCTTCCGCTATGCAGCGGTGGCTTTCGGCGTTGTAACGCTGGGCCAAGGTCCGGACCACAGCACTTTTGTCCGGAAAGTACTGGTACAGCGAACCTATCGAGATATCCGCCAGGGCGGCGATCTCGCTCATCTTGACCCGGTCGCTGCCGGTCCCGGCGATCAGCTCCTTGGCCGCCGCCAGGATGCGGTCCAGCCTTTCCTGGCTGCGCTGCTGGGTCGGCTGGCGCCGGGCACCAGCCGTGGGGGGCTGCGAAAAAGCTTGGTTCATGGGCTTGACAGTTGAATGTGAGTGTTTATCATATTCATAAATATGAGATTTGCTCATATTTTAACTTCAAAGGTGACATCATGACTACCGAGCTTTCAACGGACGCAACAACCCTGGTTCTGGGCGGTACCGGCAAAACCGGCCGCCGGGTGGCGCAACGGCTTCTTCAGGCCGGCCATGCCACGCGTATTGGTTCGCGCCATGCCGCCTTGCCTTTTGATTGGGAAAACCAGGCCACCTGGGCGCCTGCCCTGCAAGGTGTCCATGCGGCTTACGTGGCCTACCAGCCGGATCTGGCGGTGCCGGGCGCCTTGGCCACTGTCCGGGCGTTTTTCCGGCTGGCGGCGGACAGCGGTGTGGGCAAACTGGTATTGCTGTCCGGCCGGGGCGAAGTGGAAGCCGAGCAGGCCGAAGAGGCGCTGCAAGCAACCGGCGGTGTCGACTGGACCATCCTGCGCTCCAGCTGGTTCAGCCAGAACTTCAGCGAAAGCTTCTTTCTGGAACCCATTCTGGCGGGCGAAGTCGCCCTGCCCTCCGGCTTGGCGGCGGAACCTTTTGTGGATGTGGAAGATATTGCCGAGATCGCTTTTCGCGCCCTCACGGAGCCGGGCCACGCCGGTCGCCTCTACGAAATCACCGGCCCCCAGGCCATCCGTTTTGCCGACGCGATTGCCGCCATCGCCAACGCGACCGGCCGCAGCATCTCATTTATCGAGGTCACGCCGCAGGACTACCGGGCGGCGCTGGTGCAGCAACAGGTTCCCGCTGAATACATTGATCTGGTCATGTATTTGTTCACCACCGTGCTGGACGGCAGGAACATTCGCCCCGGCGATGGCGTGCAGCGCGCCTTGGGGCGTGCGCCGCACAGCTTCACGGACTATGTGTTGCGCACGGCCGGCAGCGGCGTCTGGGGCAGCCGCAAGGCAAGCTCGCTATAACTTCCATAGCTGCTTGCGCCCGACCTGTCTGGGCTGGAGGCCTATTTGACCATTAAGCCAGGCCGGGGTTGCCGGCCATGCCGACCAGGCTGGGCACATTGAGCTTGGGCGGCTTGACGACTTTGTGTGCCTGTAAATAGGTCTCGACGACTTCCCAGACCGGCGGGCCGGCATTTTTGCTGGCTTCGGCAACGGGGGCCCAGCCGGCGACCTTGTAGCTCTTGTCGGCCTCGATCAGCTTGCCCTTGAGGCGCATGTCCTGAATCCGCGAGCCCATCTTGGCGCCGGGCTCGCAGCGGTAGCTCAAGCCACCGACCCGCACCATGTCGCCGCCCTGCTGGTAATAAGGATCGGCGTTGAACAGGTTGTCACCCACGTCTTCGAGGATGGTCTTGATCATGTCGCCGCGCATGTCGGTCAACGTGGTCCAGGGGTAGCTGATGGCGGTCTGGTCCATCACGTGTTCACGCGTGATGGCCTGGCCCGGCAACAACGAGGTGCCCCAGCGGAAGCCCGGCGAAAACGCGATGTCGGCGCCGCGCACGTCCATCAGCGCATCCAGGATGAGTTGGTCGAAGCTGCCGTTGAAGTTGCCGCGGCGGAACAAAGTGCCTTCCGTGACCGCCAGTTTTTCGCTGAGCTTGGCTTCGTAAGGCGCACGAATGTTGGTGATCAAGGCACTCATGGCCGCATCGGCGGGCAGGAGCTTGGAGAACACCGGCAACAGGCGGTAGTTGAAACCCACGACCTTTTTGTCTTTCACGTCCAGGTCCAGCACGCCCAGGAACTTGCCGTTGCTGCCGGCATTGGTCACGATGGTCTGGCCGCCCGGGTTTTTGACGATCACCGGCACCGGCACGCCATCATGCGTGTGGCCGCCCAGGATGGCATCGATACCGGTGATACGTGAAGCCATCTTCAGGTCCACGTCCATGCCGTTGTGGCTCAGCAGCACCACGGCTTGCGCGCCCTTGGCGCGGGCCTCGTTGACGGTTTCCTGCATCTCGCTTTCGCGGATGCCGAAGCTCCAGTTCGGCGTGAGCCAGGCCGGGTTGGCAATCGGGGTGTAGGGAAAGGCCTGACCGACGATGGCCACGGCCACGCCGTTCATTTCCTTGATGACATAAGGCTTGAACACCGGGTCGCCAAAATCATTGGTTTTGACGTTTTGCGCAACAAAATCGATCTTGCCGGCAAAGTCTTTTTCGACAATGGTCTTGATCCGTTCTTCGCCATAGGTGAAGTCCCAGTGGCCGGTCATCACATCCACGCCCAGCAGCTTGGCCGCATCGACCATGTCCTGGCCTTGCGTCCACAGCGCGGTCGCACTGCCCTGCCAGGTGTCGCCGCCGTCCAGCAGCAGCGCACCCGGGCGTCCGCCCTTGAGCTGTTTGACCAGGGTGGCCAGATGCGCAAAACCGCCGACCTTGCCGTATTGGCGCGCGGCGCGTTCAAAATTCAGATACGTAAACGCATGGGCTTCGGGTGTGCCGGCCTTGATGTGGGCGGCCTTGAGCAGATGTTCGCCGACCAGGTGCGGCAGCTTGCCCTGCATGGCGCCCACGCCCAGGTTGACCGAAGGCTCGCGGAAATACACGGGCATCAATTGCGCGTGGCAATCGGTCATGTGCAGAAAATGCACATTGCCGGTACGCGGCACCTCGTACAGGCTGCTCGCCTGTGCGGCGCTGGCTTCGCGCTGGATAGGAAAACCGGCGGCCAGGGCGGCGGCCATCACGGTGGAAAACTCTCGGCGCGACAAATTCATGACGTCAAACATCCCGCCCGATATTGCAGGCACAGGTTAAAAATACTATCAATTGAATAGCTGCCTGCGCCCGTGGAATAAGGGCTACAGGCAGAAAAGACACATAACTTGTCAACAAATCACTTGTTGACGGGCGACTTCGGGTCCAGCAGCAAAGCCATCACATCACGCAACTGGTTTTCGCTGAGGATGCCGCCGTGGCCAAAACGCGGCATGCCGGAGCAGGCGTTGTACGCCTTGGCATTCCAGAGCTTGCCCCAGGTGTAGTCGACGATGGGTTTGCTGGCTTCGGCCGCCGGGTCGGTCACACCGCGCAGCTTGCCGTAGTTGTACAGGCTGGGGCCGATGGAGCCGAAGGAGAGTTCTTCCTTGCTGATCTGATGGCAGTTGTAGCAGCTGCCGCCATTGACCGCGTCCGCCTTGTCCGACCAGGTCATGCCACGGCCGTTTTGTGCGATTTTTTCGCCCTCTTTCCAGTCGCCGATCAGTTTGCCGTTGGCCGGCATTTTCACGGTTTTCAGGTTGGCTTCTTCGATGGCTTTGGCCAGCTTTTCGTCCAGAGCGGCGCCCTGGGCTTCCGAACAAGCCTTGTTCGAGGCGTCCTGGTCCAGCCAGCTGACTTTGGCCATGCCTTCATCGCGAAAGGAAGACTTCAGCACTTTTTGCGTGGCTTCGCTCACATCTTGCGGCGATGGACCGGTGGCGCAGCTCGCGAGCAGAACCGTCATGGCCAGCAAACCGGCGTGTTGATAGGTTTTTTTCATGTCGATGTTTCCTGTTCTGATCAACGCTTGAGCGCCGGTGCCGTGGAGACACCACCCTTGCCATTCACACCCATGTAGACGCCCAGCGCAATGGTGACGTCAGAGGCATAACCAGGAAAAGGAAAACGCTGCTGGCGGAAACAATCGTTCAGGCGGCGCTGCATGCTCCAGAGGTCACCGCTGGAAACGCGGTAAGCCGGCCAGGCGCCAAAACCCTCACCCGCACCCGGATTTTTGGTCAGGTTGGGCAGGTCTTGCAGGCGAACCCGCTTGTTGTCTTCGCCATGGCAGGAGGCGCAGGAAAAGTCGTAGGGGCCGCCGCGCTGGTAAAACACCTGCTTGCCGACCGCATACATGAGTTTTTCTTCTTTATGCGCCTGCGGCAGGTTGAAGCTCATGCCGCGGGATTCGCCGGAAATGTAGGCGACCAGCGACTCGATGTTTTTTTGCTCGTCACGGCCAAACGGTGTTTTGGCGATGGTCGCGGCGTTAAAACCCTGCAAGGTTTCCATGCAGGTCAGCAGGCGCGACTCCAGGTCTTGCACCCGGCCGGTATCGGCAAAATAACGCGGCAATTCCACGAAAGCGCCTTTGACGACGCCCGGGCCTTTGCCCAGGTCGCACTGCGCGAGGCTGGCATTTTTTGGGCCGCGGGCCTGTTTCCACAGACCTTCGCCCTTGGCTTCGTACAGCTCGGCCGGGTTGCCGTCGGCCAACATGGCGCGGTATTCGGCAATGCCCTCGGCCGTGCTTTTTTGCGCCGCCGCCAACATAGGCAACAGGCCCAGGGCTGCCAGCCCCAACAGTTTCCATTTCATCGTGCGCTCCTCGTGGTTTTTATGACGTTATTTTGTGATTCGACGAATCAGGAAATGACGGCTTCGTCGGTGCGTTTGTCGCCCTTGTTGTCGACCCAGCTGACAATGACTTTTTCACCGGCTTTGGCACCAGTGAAGCTGAACTGCATGAACGGGTTCTTGGAGACAGCCGGGCCCCACTGGGCGCTCATGACGGTCTTGCCGTTGTGTGTGGCGCTGATGTTCTGAATGAACCAGGCCGGCACGGTTTTACCGGCGGCATCCTTGCGCTGGCCGCTTTCCATTTCGTGGCTGACCAACACACGCACGGTGGTTTTGTCGCCTTGGGCCTGGGCCCGGATTCTCATCGGATCTGACATGATTTATTCCTTTAATTGTTTGTTGATAACGCCTTGCGGCGTAGCGAGGGGCTAGCAGCTTGGGCGCGGGTGACTGGAAACCGGAACGTCCTTCAGGGAGGCTGGCCGGCCCGGCCCGCAGCGCCGACTTAGCCGCCGCAGCCGCCCAGCGTGACCTTGACTTCCTTGACCGCGTAGAAGAACTTGTCGCCGACCTTGGCCAGCGCATAGACGTTGGAGGACTGGCCCATCTTCAGGTTGGTCGACACGTTGGCGTCGGTACCGGCGGGAATGTCAAACAGGGCGGCCAGGGCACTTGGGTTTTTCTCAACCACCAGGGCGACCTGCGTGGTGCCGGGGATGTTGCTCTGGGCGCCAACACGCACCACGCTGCCGTTTTCGGCGATTTCCGGCGCTTGCAGGATCAGATCCTTGCTTTCGACCGGTGCGCTGGTGGCGCCCAGTGCTTTGGCCGCCTCGGCCAGCGTCTTGCTGTCAAAAGCGGCCTTGTTCCAGCCTGCTGCAGCTTGCGCGTGGGCAGGCGACAAGCCGGCCGAAGCCGCCAAGGCCAGCGCGGTGGCGCCTGAACTGGTGGCTAGAAAATGACGACGTTCCATGCTCTGAACTCCTTTGGATATAACTTCAGCTTATTAAAAAACTTGAACTTGATTGGACACAAAAATCGGTGCAACGGACAGGGTGTTTCTCCCAAGCCGGTGCGCACACTCGTTTCGCCTCAGGGCGCAAAATCCCGGGTCAGCCATTGGGCCAACTGCGCGGCTTCGGCCTCACTCAAGGCCTGGGCCGGCATCGGCATGCTGCCCCAGACGCCTTGTCCACCAGCCTTGATTTTGCCCGATAGATACTTCACCCCGTCGGCCTGATCCTTATATTTGTTAGCTATATCTTTGAAGGATGGGCCAACGATTTTGCTGTCCATGCCGTGGCAGGCGACGCAGGCATTTTTTTGCAGCAGCGGCATCACCGCCGCCGTGGCCGATGCCGGCCCCGCAGCCGCCGCTGCCACCTTTTCAGGCGCCGCCTTTGCGGCTGGCGCAAGCGCTGCAACCTTGACAGGCCTCGCGCTACCCGCCGGCTGGCTGGTGTCGGTGCCGCGGCTGCCGCCTATCAGGCGGAACTGCTCGGACAACTGGCCATGGGCATTACGTGTGTAGTCCGGCAAAAAGCTTTTGACCTCCACGTCTTTTTTGCAGTCGCGCACACAGCTTGAGCCCTGCACGTCCGGCTGTTTGGTGCCGCCCAGTTCCGTGGTCGGCCACATCGCATGGGCGGTGGTCGTGCCTTTGCGGTTGGGCAGGCGTTCCTGGACTTCGCGGATATTGCGGTCGGACAGCGTGAAATCCGCGGGAACCACATTACCCAGGTTGAGGATGTAGGCCGTGACGGCATAGACCTCGTCGGCCGTCAGCGACTTGGGCGCGGTCCAGGGCATGGCGCGGTTGATGTAGTCCCACAGGGTGGACAAGGTCGAAACCTTCATCAAAGTTGTGCGCTGCGGCTGGTTGGAGCCCGGCAGCAGGCTGTCGACCTTGCCCGTCTTGATATCTTCGGCCGAGGTGCCGCCGGCAATCGGCGTGAAAATTTCGGACGACTCGCCAAAACTGCCGTGGCAGGATGCACATTGCGATTCCCACACGGCTTCGCCCTGGTGCACAGTCCCCTGGCCCTTGGGCAGGCCCTTGAAATCGGGACGCACGTCGATGTCCCAGGCTTTGACTTCCGTGGTGGTGGCGGTACGGCCTACGCCGGGAAACTTGTCACCCGCTTTTTCGCCGGCCTGCGCCCCGGCCATGAAAGACAGACACAGGAAAAATGCCGCGCTAGTGGTTCGCATGGGTTTAAGACAGCTGGACATTGTTGACCTCGCCGTTTTCGGTCAGCGCCCAGGACTGGATCGCGTTGTTGTGATAAATGCTGCGCGAGGCGCGCACCTTGCGCAACTCGCCATAAGTCGGCTGGATCTGGCCGGTCTCGTCAATCGCCCGGCTCTGGAAAAAGGCCGGTTTGCCGTCCCAGACAAAGTCGCTGTTGAAACGTGTCAGGCACTTGGACAAGACCGGGCCTTCCAGGCGCGCGGCTTTCCAGTTTTTGCCGCCGTCGACGGACACCTCCACCCGTTTGATCTTGCCGCGCCCGCTCCAGGCCAGACCGGTGACGTTGTGAAAACCTTTTTCCAGCAACACCTGGCCGCCGCTGGGCGAAGTGATCACACTTTTGACTTCCTGGATGCTGGTGTACTGGCGGTGCAGACCGTTGGGCATCAGGTCCACGTAGTGGATGGTTTCATCCTTGGTGGCATACGGCATGTCGCCCAGCTCGATGCGGCGCAGGTATTTGATCCAGCTCACGCCTTGCACGCCGGGCACGATCAGGCGCAGCGGGTAGCCGTTTTCGGGGCGCAACATTTCGCCGTTCTGGCCGTAGGCGACCAGCACTTCGCCGTTCATCACCATGCTCATGGGAATGGTGCGTGTCATGCCGGAGCCGTCGGCGCCCTCGCCCAAGACAAACTTGGCGCGTTTGAAGTCAGCGCCGCAGAGTTCGAGAATCGTGCGCAGCGGCACGCCGGTGAACTCGCTGCAACTGAGCATGCCGTGGGTGTATTGCACCGTGGGCACGGCCGCATTGCCCCACTCCATGCCGGTGTTGGCGCCGCATTCGATGAAATGCATGCGGCTCACGCTGGGCAGGCGCATCAACTCGTCCATGCTGAACACCATGGGGCGTTTGAGCATGGTTTCGTCCGAGCCGTTGACCATCAGGCGGTGTTGGGTCGGGTCGATGTCCCACCAGCCCTGGTGATGCCGCTCAAAATGCAGGCCGCTGGGCGTGATGATGCCGAACAGGCCTTGCAGCGGCGCAAAACTCACGCTGGATTGGGGCACACGGGTCAGGCCCGGGCTTTGCCGGCGCTGCAGGTTTTTCTCCCACTCGCTGGGCATGCCGTAAGCACGCGTGGCCACGCCCTGCCCCAGCCCTTTGCTGTGAGCCGGCAAATTGACAATCGCCGGGTCGTCCTGGGCCATGGCGCGTTGCGCCGCCAGGCTGCTGGCGGCGGCAGCGGCCACCGCTCCGGCCAGAAAGCCGCGACGGCCAGCACGAACCGACTTGATGTCGTCCTGGCTCAGAAAGTTTTCCGGCGCGCGCCGGATGAAGCGGCTCAACATGGGCAAGCCTCTGGATGTTTAAGGTTCATAAAAAGGTTCAGGTTGGGTGAGTGGGCGACAGGCTTTGCTCGGCCGAAACCGCGCCGGGCTCATCAAGCTCAATGGCAATCTGGGTGCAGACGCTGCGGCACAAGGCCACGGCTTTTTCGCTCTGCACACGGTAGATCACCTGGGTGCCTTCCTTGCGTTTGGCCAGCACGCCGGTGCGGTACAAGACCGCCAGATGCTGAGACAAATTGGGTTGGGTCGTGTCGATTTCAGACAACAGCTCGGTGACCGACTTTTCGCGGTCACACAAGGCGCTGAGCACACGCAGCCGCATCGGCGTGGCCAGCACGGCGAACAGTTCGGCGGCCAGCTCAAAAACCCGACCCTGCTCGGACTTGGCCCCGGCTTGAATCATGTCGTTCATGGGGGTGAATTCTTAAATATAAGTAATGACTGATATTACAACGATTTCAAGGGCGTTTATTCGTGGGGAATACCCCTAAGACGACAAATACCTGGAAGCGCGATGTGTGATTTCGAGGGCGTGCATGCCGAGCTTGTTAGCCGTCGGAAGCGTTGCCCCAGGCGCAAGACATTCGCCTGCACGCGAGCCAATGCCTAGGCCGCAGATGGCCAGGCTGGCTTCAAAGCTATCAATTCAGTAGCTGATGGTGCTTGTAGGACGAGGGCCAGAAACACATTTCATCAATAAGAACGTGCTTCCGGCCCAACCATCACTGCTCAAACTTGCACCGCCTTCATGCCTTGGCCAGATTCTCATGCAGCGGCAAGGTGCGTATCCGTTTGCCGGTTGCCGCAAACAAGGCGTTGGCCACCGCAGGCGCCACCAGCGCCGTCGCCGGCTCGCCTATGCCGCCTGGCTTTTCCGTGCTGGGCACCAGGGTGATGTCCATCACCGGTATCTCGTGCATGCGAAGCACCGGGTAGTCGCCGAAGTTGCTTTGCTGCACACGGCCCTTGTCCAGCGTGATCTGGCCGTTCAGCGCCGCCGTCAAACCAAACACGATACTGGACTGGATTTGCGCCTGCACCGTGTCCGGATTGATCATGCGGCCCAGGTCGGCCACCACCGTCACCTTGTGCACGGTGATCTGTTTGTCCTTGACCGAAATTTCAGCCACCTGCGCCATGTAGGTGTCGTAACCTTCCATCAGCGCGATGCCGCGAAAACGCCCTGCCGGCGCCGGAGTGGACCAGCCGGCCTTGTCCGCCGCCATCTTCAGCACATTGGCAAAACGCGGCTGTTTTTCCAGCAGAGACATGCGGTAGGCATAGGGATCTTTGCCTGCGCCCGCAGCCAGTTCGTCAATGAAACTTTCATTGGCAAAGGCATTGAGTGCATGGCTGACGGAGCGCCAGTAACCCACACGCAAACCGCTGTCGTGTTTGACGATTTCATGCCGCGTAGCGGGAATCTCGTAAGGCGCCAGTGCCGCCTCGCTCATCAGCGGGTCCATCGCCTCCGGCGGCAGGCCGAAGACACGGCCCGTGACAGACTGCGAGACCATGCGGAAAGTCATGGCGGTTGGTTTGCCGTCTGGCCCCACCGCAGCGGCCAGCTGGTGCACGGACATCGGCCGGTAAAAATCATGCGTCATGTCGTCTTCGCGCGACCAGAGCAGCTTGACCGGCTTGTTGACGGCCTTGGAAATTTGCGCGGCCTGCACGATGAAGTCCAGGTCAATGCGCCGCCCGAAGCCACCACCCAGAAACGTCGTTCGGAGCGTGATGTCTTCCGGCTTCATGCCCAGTGCCTGGGCCACCGCGCCCTGTGCGCCGTCCTGCCATTGGGTCGGACCTATCAGCGCCATCTTGCCATTGCTGTAGCTGGCGGTGAAGTTCATGGGCTCCATGGTGGCGTGCGCCAGCAGCGGCGACACGTATTCGGCTTTCACCACCTTGGCGGCGCCCTTGATCACCGCATCGGCATCCCCCACGGCCTTGAGCGGCAGCGGCTTGTCGGTGGCGTTGCGTATGCCTTCCAGCATGGACGCATTGTTGATAGCAGCCCCCGGCCCCTCATCCCACTGCACCGCCAGGGTTTCGCGCGCCTTCTTGGCATGCCAGTAGCTGTCGGCCACCACGGCCACGCCGTCGGGAATCTGCACCACGTCGATCACGCCCGGCATGGTTTTGGCCTTGGCCCCGTCAAAACTCTTGACCTTGCCGCCAATCACCGGGCATTGCTCCAGCGAGGCGTAAACCATGCCCGGCAGCTTGACGTCGATGCCGAACTCGGCCGTGCCGTTGACCTTGGCCGGTGTGTCCAGCCGCTTCGTCGGCTTGCCCACAATCTTGAACTCGCTCGGGTCCTTGAGCTTCACATCTTTGGGCACCGGCAGTTTGGAGGCTGCCTCGGCGAGCTGGCCGTAGCTCGCTTTTTTGCCACCGGGGCCGGTGACCATGCCGTTTTCGGCCTTGAGCTGCGAGGCGCTGACTTTCCATTTGTCGGCCGCTGCGGCCACCAGCATCTCGCGCACCTGGGCGCCCGCCACACGCAACTTCTCCCAGCCGTCGCGCACCGAGGTCGAGCCGCCAGTGAGCTGCGGGCCGCCCAGCAAGGCATTGCCGTAAACCTTGCCATCGGGCGGCGCGATCGCGACCTTGATGCGGCGGATGTCCACGTTGAGCTCTTCGGCGATCAGCATGGGCATCGCGGTGTACACGCCCTGCCCCATCTCCGAACGGGCGGAGATCAAGGTGATGGTGTTGTCGTCGGCAATGTGCACCCAGGCGTTCGGGGTGTAAAGCGTGCCGGCGGCCTGGCTGGCCAGCGGCAGGCCCAGGGTCACGCCCAACATCAGGCCACCGGTGACGGCGGACGAGCTGATGAGGAAATCGCGGCGATTGAGCGATGCGGCCTGGTCAGAAGCGTCTGTGTGGAAAGTTGTGTTCATGATGGTCTTCCTCAGGCTTTGCGCATGGTTGAAGCAGCATCCTTGATCGCGGCCTTGATGCGGGGGTAGGTGCCGCAGCGGCAAATATTGCCGCTCATGGCTGCATCGATGTCGGCGTCCGTGGGATTCTTGTTGGTGCTCAGCAGCGCTGCAGCACTCATCAACTGGCCCGACTGGCAGTAACCGCATTGCGGCACATCATGTTTGATCCAGGCCACCTGCAGCGGATGGGTGTTGCTCCGCGACAGGCTTTCAATCGTCGCCACCTTCTTGCCCGCCGCCGCAGACACCGGCGTCTGGCAGGAGCGCACGGGCTGTCCGTCGAGGTGCACGGTACACGCGCCGCACAAAGCCACGCCACAACCGAACTTGGTGCCGGTCATGCCCAGCTCGTCGCGTATGACCCACAAGAGAGGTGTGTCGGGTTCAGCGTTGACTGAAACGGCACGGCCGTTCACATTGAGTTTCGTCGTCATGGTGGCGTCCTTTGTTATCGTTGCAAACGTCCAGCGAACCGGATGCCCACAGCATGCGACGACTGCCCCACCACAGGTACTCAGTAGAAACCCTGGGTCGAAACAAAGTCATAACAACTTTTCTCAAGTTGAAACAATTTCAGGCAGGGTAAGGATGAGCCGGCTCGCCACAGCCGGCACCCGAAGGCCCCCCCAATCAGACGGCCTGCATCAGGACCTTGATTTGCTGCAGGGCCGCCGGGTCATCCATCGTGGTCAGGTCGCCCGCATCGCGGCCTTCACACACGGCCTGGATGGCGCGCCGCAGCAGCTTGCCGCTGCGGGTTTTGGGCAGCGCGCTCACAAAATACACACGGGACGGCCGAGCCACCGCACCCAGGTCGCCGTCAACACGTTTCATGATGTCGCCTTCAAGCTTGAGCGAAGCCGTTGCATCATCCAGCACGGAAGAATCCTTGGGCACAACAAAGGCCATGGCGACCTGCCCTTTCAGCGCATCGGCCACGCCGACCACGGCAACCTCGGCCACACCGGCATGACCAGAGACGCTTTCTTCAATCTCGCGCGTGCCCAGGCGATGGCCGGCCACGTTGATCACATCGTCGGTGCGACCGAGGATAAAGAAGTAGCCGTCTTCATCACGTATGCCCCAGTCGAAGGTGCTGTAGACCATCTTGCCTGGCACGCTTTTCCAATACGTGTTGACAAAACGCGCATCGTCTTTCCAGATGGTTTGCATGAAGCCCGGCGGTGTCGGACCGTCGATCACCACCACGCCTTTTTCATTGGGACGGGTCAGTTCCTCGCCGGTGGACTCGTGCAGAATTTTCACGCGGTAACCGTACATGGGCACACCAGGGCTACCGAACTTGCTGGCTTTTTTCTCGACACCGTTGGCAATGGTGATGATGGGCCAGCCCGATTCGGTCTGCCAGTAGTTGTCGATGATGGGCACGTTCAGCCCTTCGCCAATCCAGCGCCCCGTCGGTTCATCCAGCGGTTCACCGGCCAGAAACAAGGCACGCAAGCTGGACAGGTCGTGTTTTTTGAGCAGTGCCGGGTCTTGCTTTCTTAAAACGCGCACCGCCGTTGGTGCGCTGAACATGGCGGTGACTCTGTATTTTTCGACCAGACTCCACCAGATCGCGCCATTCGGCTGGCCGTCCATGCCCTGCGTCGGCAGGCCCTCGTACATGATGGTGGCCATGCCGGCGATCAGCGGGCCGTAGACTATGTAGCTGTGGCCCACGACCCAGCCAATGTCGCTGGTAGAAAAATAGGTTTCGCCGGCGCGGCCGTCGAAGATGTGTTTCATGCTGGCGGCCAAGGCCACGGCATAACCGCCGGTGTCGCGCTGCACACCTTTGGGTTTGCCGGTGGTACCGCTGGTGTAGATGGTGTAACTGATGGCGGTGGCATCCAGCCATTCACACGCAACGTTGGCATCCATGTGTTTTGCACGCAAATCAGCCCACAGATGATCACGTCCGGCAACCAAAGCCACGGGTGACAACTGGCGGTCGGCCAGCAACACCGCCTCGGGCTTGTGGCTGGACAGGCGGATGGCTTCGTCCAGCAGCGGCTTGTAAGCCACGATCTTGCCGCCGCGTGAACCAGCGTCGGCGCTGACAATCACTTTGGGCGTCGCGTCGTCAATGCGCGAAGCCAGCGAACCGCTGGCAAATCCGCCAAACACCACGCAATGGATGGCGCCTATGCGTGCGCAGGCCAGCATGGCAAACGCGGCTTCGGCCATCATGGGCATGTAGATCAACACCCGGTCGCCTTTTTGCACCCCCAGCGCCTGCAGGCTGGCCGCCATGCGTTGTACCTCCCTGTGCAGCTCTTTGAAACTGTAGGTTTTTTCAATACCGGTTTCACTCGACACGTAAATCAGCGCAGCCTGATCCGGTCTATCTTTCAGGTGTCTGTCCACGGCGTTGTGGCAGAGGTTGGTTTGCCCACCCTCGTACCAGTTGGCGAAGGGCGGCTTGTCGTAGTTGCAAACGCGGGTAAAGGGTTGATGCCAATCGATCAGCTTGGCTTGTTCGGTCCAGAAAGCCTCGGGCTGTTCTAGGGACTGGCGGTAAAACTCTGCATAACTCGTCATCTCTTGTCTCCGTTTTTTCTTCTTCAAATTTTCACGATCACGCGGCCTCTCACCTTGCCCGCCATCAACTCGGCGGCTTTGTCCACCGCACGGGCCAGGGGTACCTCTTGCACCATGGTGTCGAGTTTGGCCGGGTCCAGATCCAGCGCCAGACGGTCCCAGGCCTGCTGGCGCTTGGCCAGGGGCACCATCACACTGTCAATGCCGCAAAGTGTGATGCCGCGCAAGATAAACGGCATCACGGTCGCCGGAAAATCGGCCCCCTGTGCCAGGCCGCAAGCGGCCACCACACCGCCATGACGCATCTGCGCGCAGGCGTTGGCCAGGGTGTGCGAGCCGAGCGCGTCCACCACGCCGGCCCAGCGTTCTTTTTGCAGCGGCTTGCCGGACGCAGACAACTCGGCCCGGTCTATCACACTGCTGGCGCCCAGTTGTTTCAAATAAGTTTCTTCACTGGCTTTGCCGGTGGCCGCTACCACGCTGTACCCCAGCTTGCTCAGCAAGGCCACCGCCACGCTGCCGACACCGCCGGTCGCGCCCGTCACCAACACCTCGCCGCTTGCGGGCTTGAGGCCATGCTGCTCCAGCGCCAGCACACACAACATGGCGGTGTAACCTGCCGTGCCAATCGCCATGGCCTGGCGTGTGTCGAAGGCCACCGGCAGCTTCACCAGCCAGTCGCCCTGCAGCCGTGCACGTTCGGCCATCAAGCCCCAGCGTGTTTCGCCCAGGCCCCAGCCGTTGTGTACAAACCGGTCACCGGCTTTCCAGTTGGCATGGGTCGATGCCAGCACCGTGCCCGCACCATCAATCCCCGCCACCATGGGCCAACTGCGCACCACCGGGCTTTTGTTGGTGATGGCCAGGCCATCCTTGTAGTTGAGCGTGGAATAGTCCACCTGCACCAGCACGTCGCCAGGAGGCAAGGCAGCTTCGTCGAGGGTGGTGATGGCGGCCGAAAAACCGGCGTCGGTCTTGTTGAGCTGCAGGGCTTTGAACACGTTTGTCTCCGCTTGATGAGGTAGAAACTGACTTGATCATTATGAGGAACAGACTTGCGACAAGCTGACGTCCACGGTGGGGTCGGCCCGCCTGCCTGCGTACGCAGGAAGACAGCCAGACTGGCCGGCGGTCACTGGCCGATGAAACCAAATCCGACACAGGGCCACGCGGCCCACACGCCCTGAAAATTGCCGCTTACATCCCCGCGTCGTAGAAAAACTCTTCGCGAATGATTTTCCCGTTGCGGACCGTGTACAGGGCGGCTTCGGCCATCTGCATCCTCTTTCCAGAAGGCTTGTTTGTCACGTCGAATTCGAAGCCGACGATAAAACGGTCGCCATGTGGCCAGGGCCCCGTCACCGAGGCGGAATGGACCTCATGATTGTTGACCCACCATTCTCCTTTTGCCCTGACCGCCGCGAGGCCTTTCACCTCCTGCTGCGCCCCGGGCATGGCCACAGCTTCCACGCTCACCACCTCGTCCGCGAAAAGCGTGTCCAGCGCTTCCGCGTTTTTGCCTTGTTTGCAAAGCTCCACCAGTTTTTTGGCAATCTCCATCGTAGTCATGTGATTTCCTTTCGGCTCGTAGCTGCGACGAAACTGTCGCACTTTCCAGTCTACTGACTCCGCCGACCTTCGGCAGCAACGCGCACCTGGTCTTTGTAAAAGTTCCCGCGTGAAAGACAGGCATCGCCGGTCACCGGCGTCATCCCCATGGCCTTCGCGTCGCTCGACTCGGCGATCGCGAAGCCCTGACCGCTCATGCCGTGCCAGCGCCCCGGTATCTCCACGTCCTTGGGCGGCGTCCCCGGTCTCGGGAAAGCGCGCCACGGCAGCGCTGTACCCACCCTGCGGCAAGGTCCAGCTGGTGATGTATTTCATGACAATCTGTTCTTGTTTGTAAGGCGTTCAAGGCCTTCATTCCCTGGGCCTCTCAACCAGCGAATGAAAAGGACTTCCCCGTCTCGGGCTAAGCGCGTGTCGTGAGACTTGTGGTTGGCCGGCGACTTCGACAAACGCAGGGCAGGCCACGCTCAGCACGAACACTGGCGCGTGAAGGGCCGCCGCCTTGCTATGAATTCAATAGCTTCTTGCGTCCATCACATATGGGCCAGAGGCATAAAACTCCTAAAACTCAAGTACAAAATGCATCCGCGGCTCGTTTAAGCGGGCGCCCTCCACGCCGTCAAAGACCGCGTGAGGGGTGCGGTAGCCCTGCAGCGCCTTGACGGGGTCAAGCCGGCGCCAGACAATTTCCCGATGTTTTCCAAGCTGTTATCCGGTGCAGTACCCACCACCGCGTCACTGATGGTTGCCGTGGAATTCGCCCCCAGCCTGCGCCGCCATGTGGCCTGCGCGCCGCAGTCGGTTGCGCCAGGCAGCCTGCGCGAGGTGTTGGAGGCCGCGCTGAAGGCGGCGCCAGAGCTGGCGCACTATGTGTTTGACGACCAGCGCGCGGTGCGCAAACATGTGGCTGTGTTCGTGAACCGGCAGATGGTGCTGGACCGCATCCATTTGAATCAACCCTTGATGCCGGGGGACCGCGTGCTGGTCATCCAGGCCTTGACCGGTGGCTGAGCAGCCGCCGTTTTCACACCCGTCATCGCAAGGAGTCATCATGCACACACTGCTGGTCGCCAGCCGCAAGGGTTTGTTTGTCATCCGTGGCGAAGGCACGCGCTGGGACATCGCGTCGCACCACTTCGCCGGCGACCCGGTCAGCCAGGTGCTGGCCGACCCGCGCGACGGTAGCTGGTACGCCGCGCTGCGCATGGGGCATTTCGGCGTCAAGCTGCGAAAAAGCACCGACCAGGGCGCAAACTGGCAAGAGATTACCGCGCCGGCCTTCCCGAGCAAACCCGAGCAAGGCCCTTTGGCCGATGACCAAACACCCTGGAACGTGGACCTGATCTGGGCGCTGGCCGCCGGCGGCGCGGACCAGCCCGGCACGCTGTGGGCCGGCTGCATGCCTGCGGGCCTGTTCAAGTCCACAGACGGCGGCGCCAGTTGGGCGCTGAACACCGCCCTGTGGGAAGAACCCAAACGCCTGGGCTGGTTTGGCGGCGGTTACGACCACCCGGGCATTCACTCGGTGCTGGTGGACCCGCGCGATGCCAGCCACCTGACCCTGGCCGTGTCCTCGGGCGGCGTCTGGCAAACGCGCGATGGCGGCGCCAGCTGGACGCTGACGGCGGATGGCATGCGGGCCGACTACATGCCCGAAGAAAGCGCGTTCGACCCCAACATCCAGGACGTACATCGCCTGGTGCAGTGCGCGGCCCAACCCGAGGTGTTGTGGGTGCAGCACCATTGCGGCATCTACCGCTCCAGCGACGGCGCGCAGACCTGGCAGGCCGTTGCCGCGCCGCAGCCCTCGGGCTTTGGCTTTGCGGTGGCCTGCGATCCGCACAACCCGCAGCGCGCCTGGTATGTGCCGGCGCAGGCCGACACTGTGCGCGTGCCGGTCGACGGCCAGATGGTCGTCACCCGTACTGACGACGGCGGCGCCACGTTCAAGGTGCTGGCCGAAGGCCTGCCGCAACGCCAGGCCTACCACATGGTCTACCGCCACGCGCTGGACGTCACCAACGACGGCCAGACCCTGGCCATGGCCTCCACCACCGGCGGGCTCTGGCTCAGCGCCAACGCCGGCGAAGCCTGGCATTGCCTGTCGCGTGATTTGCCGCCGCTGGCAGCCGTGCGGTTTGTCAATTAGTCGACGCCGAGAAACCGCGGCGCCGTCCACCATGGCCGACCCTCACGACCTGCAGCGTTTTGTCCTGGCGCAAGACCCGGTTTACACCCAGGTTTGCGCTGAGTTGGCGGCCGGCGCCAAGACCAGCCACTGGATGTGGTTCGTGTTTCCGCAACTCAAGGAACTGGGCCGCAGCGCCACCGCGCAGCATTTCGGCATCGCGTCCAGGGCCGAGGCGCTGGCCTACTGGCAACACCCCGTGCTCGGGCCACGCCTGAAGGCGTGCAGCGAACGGGTCGTGGCCGTCGAGGGAATGTCGGCATGGGAAATTTTTCACTCACCGGACGATCTCAAGTTCCGCTCGTGCATGACCTTGTTTGCGCAGGTCGCACCGCAAGAGCCAATATTCCAGCGGGCGCTGGCCAAGTATTTCGAGGGAGCAGCCGATGCCAGGACGCTTGCCCTGCTGACATAGCGGGTGATTCACCGGCCCATTTCGGCCAAGACCTGCCAGCAACGCCATGGCCCGATTGCCGACCTTGGGGGAAACAGGGCTCCGCGCGCGTTTTGGCTCCTTCGGTGCCCCGCTGCGATGTCTTCAGACCCTCCCTAAAACTGGGTATTGCGCAATTTATTCTTTCTGTTTCAATAAAAACAGTTTCTTTCATCAACTGCTTGTGACGGGAGGTTCAGATGCGATTCGACCTTTTCCATACCCGCGTCGATGCTCACATTCGGAAAGCCCAGGAATACCTGCAACAGGCCAACATTGCCCGGCTGGAGCACCAGATCGCGGCAGACCATCATTCAGCGCTGGCATCCATGTACGCGCAACGCGTCGCCTGGCTTGAACAGGAACTGTCTGACTCGGTTTCTCGTTTTGGCCCGTCGCTGAGAGGCATTGTCTCAACGCCAGCCGATGGAGCGAAACGCGGCCCCGAATCCATCATGACCTTGTCACGAACGCAAAGAGCCGGCGCCATCGACGGCGCATAGCGGGCCGCCATCTCTCCGCAGCCCATGCACCGTCACCTCGCGCGCAAGGGACTCTGCCCCCGCGCCCAAGCCAGCTTGCGGGCTGAGCCACTGGGCCGATCCCGGCCAACGCCGGCTGGTGAGATCAACCCCGGCGCTGGCGGCCGCAGCGTCTATGGGGATGATCCTGATGGCCACAGGCTGGAGATACTCACCCGTCCCCATGGCAGTGGCAGCAGGCGTAGCGGCTGACCCGGCATCAGCCGGGTTCGGCGTCTTCGAGCAGTGAAAACAGCACAGGAAGAGTCTCCCGCGTCGATACCGCGCCACTGGCGTCTTTCTCGACCAGGATAAGTTGCTGTTCATCGGGCAGACCGGCGGGTATCACCATCTTGCCGCCCGGTTTCAGCTGGTAAATCAGCTGTGTCGGAATCAACTCCGGTGCCGCCGTGACCATCACCTTGTCAAACGGCGCGTGTTCGGGCCAGCCGCCGCAACCGTTCCCCATCTTGCAGCTGACATTGCCATGCCCCTGCCGGGCCAGCCGTTGCCGCGCCTGCACGGCCAGTTCTTCAATGATTTCGATGGTGTAGACGTGCTGCGCAAGCTCCGCCAGGATCGCCGTCTGGTAGCCCAGCCCGGTGCCGATCTCCAGCACCGTATCGGTCGGGTGCAGGTCAAGCAGGTCGGTCATGACCGCAACAATAAACGGCTGTGAAATCGTCTTGCCGAAGCCGCTTGGCAGCGGCCTGTCGGCGTAGGCGTAGGGCCGCAGTTCCAGCAGAACGAACTCGTGGCGTGGCACCTTGGCCATGGCGGTCATGACCCGCGGGTCCAGCGCCGCTTTACCCAGGCGCGCACTGTCATAAATCGTCTTAGCGGCGATTTCCGCAAGCATGATCTGGCGCAGCGCCGAAAAATCCGGGTCGGTCATGGTGCCTTCTGAAGGAAGCGGCACAAGGTCTTTATCCTACGCCCGCTCCCGGGGGGAGTACAAGAGCCTGAGCGCATGCGCACGACCAACGCGGCTTCCGGCTGAACTGACTATGATGAAACAAGGGCCAGCAGGAATGGCCAGGTTCTGCACGGACTTGGCGACGCGGGGCCCGGTTCTTCGGGAGCATTGGCCCATGGGCAAGGACGGTCGTCAGTGGGCGGAGTCATCGGAGGTCATTCCGATGTTTCCCAGCCTGGTCTGGAAAACCCAGATTGAGCAAAACCTGCATGAGGCCATGCGCGCGCGCATCCTGGCGGCGCTGGCCGAGATGAGACAGGACGCGCCCCCGCTCAAGCTGGGCCAGGGATGGCAATCGGGACACGATTTTCACCAACACGAGGCCCTGCGGGAACTCGTCTCGTGCATTGACCACTGTGCGGCGGGTATTCTCCGCTTCCTGCGCATAGGCACCGAGGGCTGCGAGATCACGGGCTGCTGGGCCACCGTGCTGGCGCCCGGAGCGTCCCATCAGTTGCACAGCCACCCCAACAACTTTCTCAGCGGCGTGTATTACGTCCGCACCGGCGAAGGCGCCGATACCCTCAATTTCCACGATCCCAGGAAACAGGCCAGCATCATCCGGCCGCCGGTCACCGAACTCACGGCCGAGAACACGGATCAGGTCGTGGTCCGGGTGCGCGAGGGCACGCTGCTCTTGTTCCCCTCCTACCTGGAGCACTCCGTCGATGCCAACAGGAGCGATGACGAGAGGGTCAGCATCAGCTTCAACCTGATGTTCTCCTCGTTCACGCAGCGGCTCAGCAAGCCGCTGTGGTGAGTGCACCCCAAGGCCCGCTGGACCGATCCGAGCCCTGAACCCCTGTCCGCCGTCGCGCAACGCCCCAGGCGACGGCCATCAGCGCCAGGCGCCGCGCACCCGCAGGCGCGACACAGAAACCGGCTGCGCCAGCAACCAGCCCGTGGCAGCATAAACATCCTGGGTGCGTTTGCCGTCCAGCATGTAATGAATCTCCATGCCGATGGCTTCGCCGAACTCGGGCAACAAGACCCGCAGCAGCAAGATGGCGGCAGCGACGTCGGTCACGCTGATGTCGATGCGGATATAGGCCGGCACACGGGCGCCATTGGGTTGCATCTCGCCCAGCGAGTCGCCCCAACCCACCACCCAACCCAGGCCTTTCTCGCGAAGCCCCTGGTCGATGCTGTCTTCCCGTCGGTGGAAGGGGTCGGCGTCCTGCTTGCCCACCGGGATCTTCACGTACACAAAAGGCGTTTCCCCGCGCGACATCGCTTGCGCGGTCTCATCGCCCGACGGAGGCGTGAAAGAAGGTCCGGAGGGAGGCGGCAGACTCATAAAAACTGATTCTAGCGATGCCGCAAAAAAAGGGAGCCTTCCGTGACACCACGCGCAATAGCTATTATTTTGATAGCATTCTTCACCCTAACAGCATGGGCTGGCGGCCTGTTTCACACATAACCCGTCTTCAGGCAGCCCGAACGCGTCTTGCTGACCTGGCGCCTACCGCAGCGACTTCCACCAGGCCACATTTTTCCTAGGCTGGCCCAGCGTCAACACTTCGCCAATCTCAGGTGTCGCCAAGGCAATGCCCTGTTTCCCGGCCAGGTCCGCCACCCGGTCCAGCGGGTCGCGCCAGGTGTGGAAGGCCAGATCGAAGGTGCTGTTGTGTACCAGGTAAAGCAGCTTGCCGCGTACGTCCTTGAAGGCCTGCACGGTTTCCTCGGGCGACATGTGGACAGACGGCCAGTAGTCGTCGTAAGCGCCGTTTTCCATCAGGGCGATGTCGAAACCACCCAGGCGCTCGCCGATTTGTTTGAAGCCCGGGAAATAACCAGAGTCCCCGCTGTAATAAATCCGCTCGGGCCCGCTCTGAATCACCCAGGAAGCCCACAAGGTGCTGTTGCGGTCCGATAAGGTGCGGCCGGAGAAGTGCTGCGCCGGCGCCGCCGTGAGTTCGACCTCCCCGTGCTTGCCCTTTTGCCACCAGTCGAATTCCTCGATGCGTTCTGGCGCCACACCCATGTCCCTGAGCCGGGCGCCCACGCCCAGCGGCACGAAGTAACGCTGCACCTTGCCCCGCAGGGACTCGATGGTGGCCGTGTCGAGGTGGTCGTAGTGGTCGTGCGAAAGAATCAGCCCTTCTATAGGCGGCAAATCGGTCAGCGGCAACGGCGTGGGATGAAAACGCTTGGGGCCAACCCATTGGACCGGCGAGGCCCTGTCGCTGAACACCGGGTCGATCAACCAGTATTTGCCACGCAGCTTGAGCAAATGCGACGAGTGACCCAAACGCACGATGTGGTTGGCAGCCGGGTCGAGCGCGTCAAGCGCGGCCTTGTCGAGCCGGCGCACCGGTATCGGATCGACCGGCACCGTGCCCTCCTTGTTCGCCGTGAAAAAGCGGCTCCAGATTTTCCAGGTGGTCTGGCTCGGCTTGGCATCCGGATTGGGCATGTTGCTGAAGCCGCATTTGCCGTCCGCCTGCGGCGAGGCGGCAAAGCGCGGGTCACAGGCGGTCTGGCTGAGGGCGCAGCCCGAGGCCAGACAGGCGATGCCTGCCAGGAGGCAGAGGAAGAACCCGCGTGGGAGAGGCGTCATGTCGTCGGCTTTCTGGAAGTGGCCTTGCTGTGCTGGATGAAACCACGGCAGCGCTTGGCCATTTTCAAGGCGTGCGTAGGCGTCACTTTCGGTCTTTCGGCGGATTGTGCGCCATCCCCTATGCCAAGCAGGTACGGTGCCTCTAGGCGGCAGCAAGCACCACGTGTACGACCGGATTATTCATTGTGGCGATGCCGGACCAAAGTTTTGATTCAATTTGCAGGCCACTGAGAGTATGCATACACGATGCCCAAGCAAAAGAGGGCTCCGAAGATGGACTTGTTGTGTCTTGCCAGCCACAAGGGAAGATAGATGTCGAAGTTGTCGTGCCGCTCTTCAGTGAAGCGACCGGCCAGCGAGGTAAGTGGGCAGCGCCACCCATTGATTACCAATATAGCGACTTCGACCAGAACGATGCCGATGAGCCAGGCCACCAGTGTGTGCTTGCCCAGCCACGAAGCAACCGGGATGGCCAGAATGCATCCAGCGAAGAACGCCCACGCGATCGTGTGCACGACCTTGACCGCCACCAAGATGCGCGCAGAGTGGGCGAATAGTGAACGAGGTGGCGACATGATCGTTTCGAGGTGCCTAACGTTGGAGCTGCCCGGCGCGCAGTAAGCGCCGCGAAGCGGCATCCTGTAGCTGCGTGTCCGTGCCGAGCGAAATGTTAGACCGCACTGCTGAGGTCCTCCAGTGTGATGTGAGTGCTCATGCCGTCCGTAGTAACGACAAGCTCAAGCAAAACGGACTTGCCGTTGTCTGCGGGCACGAAACATTCCACGAGCGCAAACAGCCCGGTGTCGCTCGCCTTGAAGTAGCTGACGCGAGGGTCCTGGCGATCTGCAGACACAACGGCCGTAGCTCCGAGTTCGGCAAGCGTTGCCGCGAGATCAGCGCGGACTGCATCGGCGCAGTCGCGACCCAGTGCACGCGCGTACCCAAACCGTTCAACGAGGGCATAAACGTTGTCGGCGACAAGCAAGCTTGCGGCGTCGATACCAAACGCGGCAAGCGATGCGCTCTCGGTTTGAATATGGTCGATCTGCACCTGCGGTCTAACGTTGAAGCTGGCCGGCGCTCAGCAAGCGCCGCGAAGCGGCATTCTGCTGCTGGGTGTCCGAGCCGAGTGAGGGTTAGACCGCATTCTTGAGATGCATTGTGCACTGCTCCAACTGCGCTTCGAAGGGAGCCATTGCAGCGCGAGGCAATACGAGTGCCTGCATTGCATCAATGAAGAGATAGTAGTTGACCTCATCTTCCTCGCGAGTGAGCACACCCGACCAAGGAATCTCTGAAATCCCAGTAGCGGAACTTACGTGTATCGATGTGGTCGATAGCGAAACGGTTTGAGGGGAGAGGAAGGCGCCGTTAGGAGCCAACATGTGCTTGCGCAGGGCACCCTGCGCAAGAATGGGTATTGCAACGATGGCAAGAAGAGCGATTGCTACCAAAACAGCTACGGTGACGAGAGGCCGCATGATTTCCGGATAATCGCGTACTACTCGCGCGAACGTAGCTCCAGCCAGGCCAATGCACATCCAAACAAGTACGCGAAGACCAAACTGCAAAGACAGGAGCCCGCGCTTCGTACGAAAGCGTTTGGCAACTACCTTCTGCAAGCGAGCGAAATCATCTACGGTAAGAGTGAAGGTTGTAGTCATGGGTGCGGGGTTGCGGTCTAACGTTCGAGCTGCCCGGCAGGCAACACTCGCCGCGAAGCGGTAACCTTCAGTTGGCTGTACGCGCCGAGCGACGGGTTAACCATCAAGCTCCTATCCACGGGAAGCAACCTTGATACCTTCACCGCCGATGACCCACCCAACATGCCCATCCTTTGTTTCCACTTTGAGCGCCTCAAAGTCTTTGCCATAGCGTACTCGAAGAACTCGCAAGTGCTCGCCTGGTCGCAAGGTTGAAACAAGTGGATTGGAGCTAGGGTATTCGTGCGGTGGAAGGGAGTAAAGCGGCGCCGCAGCAATCACGTCTGCTCGGTATTTCCGGTCACCAAGAACATCGCCGCCCCATAGGACCATGCCTATGACGACTACGAACAAAAGAGCAAAAGCACTGCGCTTCAGCATGGTCTGGCTTGATGGTTAACGTGAAGTTGAGCGGACGCCGTAGGCGGTCCGCTCGAATGGCATGTTATCCCTCATCGCTTTCCTTGCCGAGAGGAACTAAGTCGAAGACTCCTGGCCATGAATATCGCTGCGGGACGTTCGGTGGCGTTGAGCTGTTCGAGGACCAGCACCTCGCATGAGGTTGCGTTAATACAAGTGGACTAATATTGCCACCAAGCTTTTGAAAAAGAGACGCGACCATAAGGCGCCGCCATTTAACGAGAAGCCTCATGCGGCGGGGATAATAACCATCAATGCACTTTCGCTCGGCCACCAAAACCCGACGCAGATAGCGAGCTAACTCCTCACGGGGGAGGCGCTTCCAGCTTGTGCGCAAAATCTGTTCAGGCTTCCACTCAGGAATTGGTCCACGACGGTAGCACTTCATGAGAGATAACGTAATATAGGCCGCAAAGTACTGCGGTATAACGTGGCAACTTTAGGCACAAAAACTGGCATTGACGCCTATCCCACTTAAATAATTTGCTCTATTAAAAATAGCGAGAAACCCCGCAGCATCGTAGCTTTCGCGCCACGGGGCGTCAACCCGAAAACTGGGGTGAGCGGCAGCTTTGTGGGGAATTCGTGAATGGCCGGTTGTGGCCGTATTCTGCCTCACGATTCCGTCACCTTCTCGATGAAAACCGCCACCGCCTTTGCAGTCTCTTCTGGAGCTACCTGCAGGAGGCAATGTGGAGCGTCAAACGATTGAATTGTCATGTCCCGACAATGTTGCGCTACCTCCGCAACAGCAGACGATGGCACTAAACGGTCGCCTGTCGCCTTCATGTATAAAACCGGGACTTTGAGGGCGCGCGCCTGAGCCCGCACATCGACAGAAATTACCGCTCGGAGCCTCGCCCGCAGTACCTCCGGCTTTACGTTGACCAGTGCATCACGCAGTATTTGGCGCAGTCTTGGCGTCGCGAACCGGCCAAGGAGCATCGCGCTAACGATTGGCGATGGTGGAAGAGGTGACGGCATTGAAGCCAAGCCTCTGAGCCAGCGCAGGCCTGGTCTTGGGTTGCGAACGAACGTGCAGCACAGAACAACGCCCACGACACGCTGCGGGTTGGCGGCTGCTAACGAGATAGCTATTGGTCCAGAGAACGATTCGCCCAGCAAGACCACCGGGCCCTCATGCGGCAAAGCCCAAGCAGCTAAGTCTTGTAAGCCAGCATAGGTCTGCAAGCCACCTGAAGGCGGATAGGACACAACGCTAACTGAGCATTTATCCCCCAGCGATGCCACAAACGGCTCGAAGAGAATACCAGTTCCATCCATGCCGGGGAGGAGCACTAAGGTGACCGGCTTTGCCGCCGTAGGAAATGAGGGGGACTGCAAATTGGACCGTATGGTTGGGCGACCGCTTCTGGCCGTATTCTGCCTTTTTCTTAAGGCTCGACGGAGATGCCCTGAAACTTCATCGCTGCAACGAAGTTCTCACGCATTTGGGTTTGTTTGGTGGCCGAATTGGTTAACCGCAGATTGTCCCAGCGAGAGAACGCGTCAGGCTCTATGCTGACCGACGGTCCTCCGCCGAAGCTTCCCGGCTCCACTGCGACGGTCACGACCTGCGCACCCTCTCTATATTCAATGGAGAACCGGCCGACGCTTCGGACCACAAAGCCCTCGCTACTGCTAACGCCTTGCTTATTTAACCAACTGAACATGTTAATTGGGGTGTTTGGTGGAATGACCGCTGTTGGCCGATTTGCGTCATGGCAACTGCCGCTGGGCCGATCCAAATCAGTCATTACTCCTCTAGAGCGACTTGGTCATTTTTCTTATCTACGACAACTTGAATAAATTTACGGCCCGTCGGAGTAGAAAGCCAATAGCGAAACCGAGATCGATCTGCGCCGATCCGAAAGCTAGTGAGTATTGGGTTACTGTATTCGCTTGAGGCTGAGAGTAGGAAGGATTTTGCCCTTTGCGCATCAGTAGACCACCAAGCCGCGCTCCAAACACCAGTAAATGCAATAGTGCCAACGAGTATGGCAATAGCGAGGGGACGTTTCATAAGTTCGATTTAAGGTCCGCTTCTGGCCGATAGTCATCATGACAATGACCGCCTATGGGTAACAGGACCCCGCATATTATTTTCCGTTTGAAGAGTGCCAAAGCGACTTGCGCCCGACCACCCCAAAAACCACGGCGATTGAGCCATAGAAGAAGCCATTTAATATAAATGCCAATGCTGTAGAAAGCCATGACATTTCAATCTCTGGATCGCTAGAGGCAAACGGAAGAAATCCTGGATACACCAGGATGGCTTCAAGCATTGACTCACTGACATACTTGGTCGCAATGGACAGCACTATAAGTAGTGCGGGCACCAGCAGTCCAGCTAGAAATCCAATAGCGAAATGCCGCTTCAACATCATGCTCCTTTGCTTTACTTTGAAAGTCCGCGTCTGGCCGACACAAGGCGTCCATGGTGCAACCCTCGTAGGTCGCTTCCGGCCAAAAGCGGACATTAACCAATATGAAACTCGCGGTACCCAACGCTATCCTCTTTGTTCTTGACCCAAGCAACAAGAAGCTAGCGATTCCGGAATACGAAAACTTGGTATCGCACACCGATAGTTGCGTCAGTGTGGGAACACAGGCGGACGTGGACGGGGAGACTGAAGTCACGCTTGATAGCGTCGTCTCCGAAGGACTCAGTTGTGCTTTTGAAGGGGAAGTTCAGACTCCCGGATGTTCCATCGCCGTGGAGACTTCGGGAGGTACCTCGCTCGAACGCCTAGATGGACTTACGCAGTGCACTCGCATTTCGATTTGGGTCGATGACATGAAGTGGCCGTCGCGCATTTCAGTTGTGGTCAACGCTTAATCATGTCTGCTATTGGCTCACTCCAGCGGCGGGTACCATGACGTAAATCGGCCAGAAACGGGCATTCCGCAGGGGGATATTGATGGGCAAGAATAGAGCCGCAAGTCGGAAATTTGAAGGGGCGCTACAACTGCTGGACGGCGCCATTGGATTCGGATTAATTTCCGGAGCCGCCGTTGCGGTTTTCGTCGGGAAATTCATTCTTGGAGGCATCTTGGCCGTGCTGGCACTCGGCGTAGTCTTTCGATTCACACGGAGAAGCAGCAAGAAGTAATTATGTACATCGAGTACTTCCGGCCAGAAGCGGACGCTCAAGGCGGTCGTCCAACCACATCGATATATGCACGCCCAAGATAAGAACACCTACAACTCAGAAAATGTCATCCCAGGGTCGGAGCTCGATGGGTGGACGCTTGGGTATATCGGCATACCTTGGCCAGGACCTTGGCCAAAGAAGAGTGGCGACCTCGTTGCAGTTGACCCTATAGGCTGGCAAGCCGGTATAGCGTGGGAGTCAGATGGCCCCGACATTCTTCGAATCTCCGGCCCCGCTGAAGGGCGATTGGGTGTATTCCAAGTGCGCTTTCCGCTACCGGTCATGTCGGAGCGCGATTTGGTGTTGAACTTTCACCTTGTGCTGCCACTGCTGCAGAAGCAGCGTTCGCTACTGTCCTGACGGGACAAGCCGGTTATCGGGTTAGTTTCACTGTCCGCGTCAGGCCCAGCCTGCAACAGCTAACATGACGACATTCGGCCAGAAGCCGACATTCGAACATATGAAGACATTTATTGCGGATGCCGAACAGGAAGGCACGTTTGTTCTACCCCTGCAGGTCGAAGGTATCGCTAATGGTACGGGGCCAGTCGTACCACGTTCGGCAGGATGCGGCCAGAAGAGGACATTCGGCTGGCTATAAAACTTAAGTTCCATGACGCGTGAAAAGTTGACTCAATCTTCTTATTATTTAGATGTGCCCGAGCGCGCCTTAACAGAGCAGGAATTTGCGTTGGTAAAGCGTATGGCAGTTGACCTCCCCTCTGCGTTCCGAGACCAGTTGAAGCAGCTCATGGTTGTAGGGCGCTGTGGCTGCGGGAATTGTCCGACGATATTCTTTCGACGCCATACTCATGGAGCGAAAGAGGTTGACCTCGTATCTATGCAAGGCACTGATATTTCGAATGGCTTGGTTGGCGTCGTTCTCATGGCTGACGGCGGCATGCTTACGCAATTGGACTTCTATTCCATTGATGGGCATGAGCCATGGCTGCTGCCAAAGCTGGAAACTTTGTCTTTAATGCAATGACCGCTTCGGGCCTTGAGCTAATCATGAGCTGAGGCAGAATGCGGCCAATACCAGCCGGTGACAGCTAAAGAAAGCGGACGCTTAACGCCGAAGACAAACGGCGCCGAAGGCGTCCGCCTTGGGCGCCCTGTTAAACATCAATTCGACGCCCACGACGACTCCATTGAACAAGAGACAGTAGCTCGGGCCACGTGATGGCCAACAGACCAGCAACGGTCAGAAAAGTAGCAAGGTAAATCCCATGGACCTGCCCGGCTCTTGCGCCGAAATGGTCTACCACGGCGGGCGCGACCATAACGGTGCCGAGCAGAAAGACCGGCAAGGAGAAATACCTCAGTGCTCCTAGGACAACGGACCGCCACATCTGAAGCGGAACTGTCTTGACGGGCAGCGGTGCGACACCGATGAACGCGATGCCAGGAAAGATGGCTACATAGCCAAGCGTGCTGCCGAGTGCCACCGCGTTCGCAATTGATCCAACGTACACACCCAGGCTGCCGAATGCCGCCAAAGACACTGCGAGCCAAAAACGGAGGGACGCTGACATTGACGTTTAACGTCGGAGTTGACCGGCACGCACCGGCAAGGCGCCGCAAGCCGTGCGCGGGAGCATACGTCTTGCGGCGCCTTGCCGGTGCGTGTCCGCGTCGAACGACCTGTTAGACCGCACCGCCGCTCCTCCACTCCCGCTTCAAGAGTGAGTGCAGCATCAAGTCATGATGTGACCCGGCCCAATAGCCAACTTCTCGTAGGCACCCTTCCTCCACAAAACCGAGCCTCCTAAGCAAGGCTAAGGACGCTCGGTTGTCGGGATGCACATTTGCTTCTACTCGGTTCAACTCCATCTCCCTGAATCCCCAAGCAAGAACCGCAGCTAGAGCCTCACTCATATAGCCGCGGCCCTGGTGCAGTGGGGAAATTTCATAGCCCACCACGCACATTCTCCAGTTTCGGTTCCAGCGGAACAGGCCGCAAGTTCCAATCAGGCCGGGGACGCTTCTTAGCTGTATGCCCCAGCGAGTGCCGGACGCAGGTTCCTCACGCCATTTCGCAAACGTCTGGATCAGTCTTCTCGCCCCCTCGATGTCTGTTAAGGGATCTGATCCAAACCACTTCATGTGCTGGGCGTCGCCATGAATGCTCAAAAGATCTTCAGCATCAGTGTCAGCGATCTCCCGCAAAAGGAGATTCTGAGTCTCGAGCTCCGGGAAGTGGCTCATAGTGCGGTCCAACGTCGGAGTTGACCGGCACGCAGCGGCAGGGCGCCGCGAGACGTACGTTCACCTACACGGCTCGCGGCGCCCTGCCGCTGCATGTCCGCGTCGAACGACCTGTTAGGCCTAAACACAAACGTAACTCCGAAAATCTAACGCGCATGCTACTTGCTGCGGGAACGCACAAATGACTGCGGCGATGGAGTAGCTAGGTACCAGGACGTACAGCTTGCGCCAGCCTTCGAGGACACCGACGAGTTTCGGGCCAGCGTACACCGGAATGCGTTTAGTGAAAGTCAAACCAACAGAGACAAGGAGGAAGACAACACCGGAAAGGCGAAAAGCCTCTGCATCGCCCTCCCTCCCGCGTCCATAAAATGCGAGCAGTAAGGCAACCACGAAGATGAGGAATCCCCATAGCTGTGAAGAGGCAGGGCGTCGCATGGTGAGGCCTAACGTTGGAAGTAACCGGCGCCCACCCAAGGTGACCGCGCAGCGGCCGGACGCGTTTGGGCGTCCGGGTTGACTGACAAGTTAGGCGCCATCCGTCCCTCCTTTGCGCACAAGCTCGAATTCATGCGAGAGCAGGTACAGACCTCCGTGCGCGGTGTGTCCTTCGCGTTCCTCCCACGAAATGGAGACACTGACCTTGCCTTCCTCCGGTAGGTCGTCGATCTCGTACTCTTCGTTGAGCATCGATTGAATGTGTGGTCGCTCATCGTCTGCAAGTGATTCGATAATTTCGGGGGCTATCTCCAAAACTCGGACGATATCCCCGACGTCCACCAGATTTCCATGACGATCTCGCATCGATGACGCCTAACGTCGAAGGCAAGGCGACGCCGTAGGCGGTCGCCTCTTGGCCGACCTGTTAAATGGCTTAGTAGGCTGGAAGAAGAATGACCGCACCAACACACACCACCATTTCCAGAAGATGTTGAACTACTGCCCGCCAATATCGCTTGTATGCAAACCAACACAGCGAACCCAAAGCCACGATAAAACCGAAAAACAAAAACTGACCGGAAAAATGATAGACGATGAAATTGAAGGTTGCTGCAGCAAACCCACTATTGTCAAGAAAGCTGGGGCGGTCTAAGAAGTATGCGGACCAGGGCAAGAACACTAAGCCGAAGCACATGAGCGCCGTACTAACGCGAAACCGAAATCGCGGCAGAGTTTGACCTTGTGAGTTTGCCATTTAACGTTTGACTTAAGCGGCGACGTCAGGCGTCCGCTTGAAGGAAGGGTTAGGCATCACGACACCTCGGCCTTGGCGACCACAAAATGCGGCGATGCACCGTCGAATTCTTTCATTCTGTCACCCAGGTGAACGTGGTCGTAGGTATCGCCCATGCGCTCCATTTCAGCGGCGCAAGAGGCCAGGAATTCGCCCATTCGCCGGAGTTCGCTGGGCGTCGCACATAGGGTGATCTCCGCGAGCTGCTCTGGCACAACATGCTGTGGCTCCCAGCCCTGATTCATGTATCCGTAGATTTTCATGGCAGTGAATGATGCCTAACGTCGGAGTTGACCGGCACGCACCGGCAAGGCGCCGCAAGCCGTGCGCGGGAGCATACGTCTTGCGGCGCCTTGCCGGTGCGTGTCCGCGTCGAACGACCTGTTAGACCGCACCGCCGCTCCTCCACTCCCGCTTCAAGAGTGAGTGCAGCATCAAGTCATGATGTGACCCGGCCCAATAGCCAACTTCTCGTAGGCACCCTTCCTCCACAAAACCGAGCCTCCTAAGCAAGGCTAAGGACGCTCGGTTGTCGGGATGCACATTTGCTTCTACTCGGTTCAACTCCATCTCCCTGAATCCCCAAGCAAGAACCGCAGCTAGAGCCTCACTCATATAGCCGCGGCCCTGGTGCAGTGGGGAAATTTCATAGCCCACCACGCACATTCTCCAGTTTCGGTTCCAGCGGAACAGGCCGCAAGTTCCAATCAGGCCGGGGACGCTTCTTAGCTGTATGCCCCAGCGAGTGCCGGACGCAGGTTCCTCACGCCATTTCGCAAACGTCTGGATCAGTCTTCTCGCCCCCTCGATGTCTGTTAAGGGATCTGATCCAAACCACTTCATGTGCTGGGCGTCGCCATGAATGCTCAAAAGATCTTCAGCATCAGTGTCAGCGATCTCCCGCAAAAGGAGATTCTGAGTCTCGAGCTCCGGGAAGTGGCTCATAGTGCGGTCCAACGTAATTTAGACCGCAAAACCTGCGGTTTAACTTGGCAACTGCGGTTTAACCTGGACATAGAAATCTCCCGAAATCCTCTTGTTTATTGGACTGCAGGCAAATATACTGTATTTTTATACAGGTATAAATGCCCTTATGAAACCCGGCACCCCTCCGCTGCAATCAATCCGCTTGCTCGACCAGGTCAGGGAGCGGATTCGATATTTGCACTATAGCCTCAGCACCGAGAAGCTCTATGTGTACTGGGTGCGTTTTTTCATCCGTTGGCATGGCTTGAAGCATCCGCGCGACATGGGGGCCAAAGAGCTTGAAGACTTTCTAACTATGCTGGCCACAGAACGCAAGGTTTCAGCATCCACGCATAACCAGGCTTTAAGCGCGCTGCTGTTTTTGTACCGGGAGGTGCTTGGCGTCAACCTGCCCTGGCTCGACAACATCAACCGGCCCACCCGCGCCCGAAGGATTCCTTCAGTGCTGACCAAAAATGAAGTTGCCGGGTTGCTAGCCGTTCTGGATGGAGAGCCGGCCTTACTGGCCCGCTTGTTGTACGGCACGGGCATGCGGCTGATGGAAGGCATGCGTTTGCGCATCAAGGATGTCGACTTTGACCGCCACGTGATCATCGTGCGTGAAGCGAAGGGAAACAAGGACCGGGTCGTGATGCTGCCATGCTCCCTGGCGCCCGCGCTGCGGCTGCAAATGCTTGCCGCTCGTGCCACCTGGGAAGCCGACCGTCAGGCACAACGCGTCGGCGTGCAAGTGCCCGACGCATTGAGCGTGAAATACCCCAGACTGGGACAAACCTGGGGTTGGTTCTGGATGTTTCCTTCACCCACGCTGTCAACCGACCCGCGCAGCGGCATTGAGCGCCGCCATCATCTGTACGAAGAGCGTTTGCAGCGCAGCCTGAAGCAGGCAGTGGTGCGGGCCGGCATCGTCAAGCCGGTATCGGTACACACGCTGCGCCACAGCTTTGCCACCCATCTCCTGCAGTCGGGCACCGATATCCGCACGGTGCAGGAGTTGTTGGGCCACTCTGACGTGAGTACCACCATGATCTACACCCATGTACTCAAGGTCGCCGCAGGCGGCACGGCCAGCCCGCTGGATGCGCTGCTGGCTTGAAGCTCCTGCATCTGCGGCTTGAAGCTCCTGCATCTGCGGCTTCTTTTATGCTCTCTTTTTTATAGCTATCTGCGCACGCTGCATAAGGGCCAAAGTCCCTTTTCTCTTGAACCTTGGGGCCTGCGTCTTTCTCTGCGCACTACTTCACCAAACGCAGCACGGCATCAAAGTCCGGATGTTCGGCCGTGCGCAGCCACTCAAACGCGACCATCTCGGTGGTCACCAGTTCGGCACCGGCACCGGCCAGGCGATCGAAGGCGGCGTCGCGGTTGCGTTCGGTGCGTGAGCTGCAGGCGTCGGTGACGACCCAGACGTCGAACTCTTCTTCCAGCAAACCTAACGCGGTCTGCAGCAGGCAGACATGGGCTTCGCAGCCGGCGATGACGATGGTGCGGCGGCCTTCTTCTTCGGCCGGCGCGGCGCGTTGCAGGTGTTTGGGCAGGCTGCGGGCATTGCCACCTTGCGTGGGTTTGCGCGCCGGCGGGCGCAACCAGTCGCCCAGACCTTCGTCCACCGCGTTGAAATGCATCTTGCTCAGCGTTTTGCCGCCGGCCGCTTCAATGGCGGCCTGGATCTCTGGCGTATTGGGGCCCAGGCCCTCGGGGTTTTGCACCGTGCCCCAGACCGGCAGCGCCAGCAACTGGGCCATGCGGGCCAGGCGCAAGGCGTTGGCAACAATGAGTTCATTTTCAAAAATGGCGGGCATCAGGCGAACCTGGTAGTCCACCAATACGAGTTGGGAGTCATCGGCGTCAAGCAACATGGTTATTCCTGAAATTCTGAAGGTTGGAAAAATTGATCAAGGCCCGGGGCGTTCATCGCTGCAAGCGCTCCACCAGGCCGATCACATAGATGTCAAACAGCATGGTGGCGTCCTGCCCGAACATGCGGATACGGCCGGTGTGCTGCATCAGCAGCAAACCCACGCCGTGGGCAAACAAGGAGGTATTTTCGCGCAAGGCGTCTTCGGCATTCAGCCCCATGGCTTGCAAGGCCATTTCGCAGGGGCGCAAGGCATCGTGCAGACGGTCGTTCAATTGGTAATTCAGCTCTGCCGTCAGGCCGCGCGGCTGCATGCCCTGCACCAGGTAAAAACCCAGGTCCAGGTCGCGCGGGTTGGCGGCGTAAAAACCAAACCAGGCGCTGGCCTTGGCCTCCAGCAGATCGGCCGGGCTGGCGGCGTCCAGACCCGCCGCATCAACCACCGCATTCAGGCGTTCCAGCGACTCGGCCAGCAGCGCGCCGTAAATCGCCTCCTTGTTTTCAAAATAGGAGTAAATCGCGCCCGGTGTGTAACCGGCCTGTTTGGCGATTTCACGGATGCTGGCGCCCTCGATCCCCAACCGCTCAAACACCGAGCGGGCGGCGTCGAGCATCAGCGCCCGGCGCGAATCATTCATGGCTTGTTGGCGGGCTAGTCTGGCTTGCATCGGATGAATATACCCCCAAAACCCGGGCAATCTGGTTGGCTTTGAACACCAAAACAATGGATTGAACACTGTTTAATTTGTCACTAGAATGGCCAAAACAAACTCGGAGACACCCCCATGAATGCACCCGCCCCAGCCGCCACACTGATGTCCGGCGACGACTTTCGCGAGTCGCTGCGCCGCTACAAACCACGTGTGTTCCTCGATGGTCGGCTGGTCGATAACGTGGTGGACGAGCGTGGTTTTGGCCCGGGCATCAATGCCATTGCGCTGACCTACGATTACGCCCTCAAAGCCCAGTACGCGCCCATCATGACGGCGCTGCAGCACACCAGCGGCAAGCGGGTGAACCGCCTCACCCATATCAACACCAGCAGCGGCGACCTGCTCAACAAACTCGAAGCGGTGCGCCTGGTCTGCCAGGAAACCGGCTGCGCCCAACGTTACCTGACACATGACGCGCTCAACGCGATTGGCCAGGTATCAAGCCGCATCGATGACGCACGCGGCACAACCGAAAACACCGCACGTTTTTTGAACTACCTGCACCGCGTGCAGGACCAGGACCTGACCCTGGGCATCGCCATGACGGACGCCAAGGGCGACCGCAGCCGCCGGCCGCATGAGCAGGCCGATGTCGACAGCTATGTACATGTGGTCGAGCGCAACGCCAAAGGCATCGTTATCAGCGGCACCAAGGCCATCGTGACCGGCGCGCCCTATATGCACGAGTTGCTGGTCATGCCCTGCCGCAACATGGGCAAGGAAGACGCCGACTTTGCCGTCTGCTGCGCCGTGCCGGTGGACGCGCCCGGCATCACCATCGTTGCGCGCCCGGCGGGCCGGCCCGGTGAAAAGGTCGAACACGGCGCCGCCCTGTTCAGCCGCAAATACGGCCAGAGCACGGGCGTGGTGATGTTCGACAAGGTGTTGGTGCCCTGGGACAACGTGTTTTACGCGGGTGAATGGGAACACTCCGGCCACCTGACCTACAGCTACGCCACACACCACCGCCACACCTGCATAGGCGCGCGGGCCGGTTTTGGTGACCTGCTGATTGGCGCCGGTGCGCTGATGTGCGAAGCCAATGGTTTTGACCCGGCCAGGGAAACACATTTGCGCGAGCAGATGGTGGAACTCATCACCATCACCGAAAGTTTTTACGCCTGCGGCGTGGCGGCCAGCGTCTACGGCAAGCCCGACGAGCACAGCCAGACCTTCATGCCCGACCCGGTGTTTTCCAACATCGGCAAGTTGCTGCTGGCGACCAAGATTTACGACATGCACCGCATTGCCCACTACGTCAGCGGCGGCCTGATCGTCACCCTGCCCGGCCCCGACGAAGACCACAACCCCGAGACCGGCGCCAAACTCTCGGAAGTGTTACGCGCCAACCCCGATGTGCCTTATGAGCAGCGCATTGAAACGGCACGCTTCATCGAAGACCTGACGGCCGGTTACCAGGGCGGTTGGTACAGCGTGATCAGCCTGCACGGCGGTGGCTCGCCCGCAGCGATGAAGCAGGAGATTTACCGCAACTACCCGGTGGGCAGCAAGGTCGAACTCGTGGAGCGCATCCTGGAGCGCGGCGTGGCGCACGACCCAGACCGTGCGATTACAAAGAACCGCCAGCCCGGCAAATGCTGCGACACCGGCTGCACCACACCGGGTCAGCCGGTGATGGTGGACTTGCCGGCGGTAGAGGCCACACTGCCGTCCCGGCGCGGCACTTGAGCCCTGTTTGTGCATAAAACAGGCCCCTAGCCGGCGTGGCATGGCCGCAAGAAGCTATTGAAACGATAGCAAGAAGAGCGGCTTGCTTTAACGCCCGCGGCCTGACAGTGCGGCTTTCAGCCCGACAAAGCATGCCACGACAAAACCGTAAGCGAGCAGCAGGCCCACGGCGTTCAGCAGCGCGGTGCGGTAGCCGAGTTTGAAGACATCGACAAAATCGTAGGGATACAAACCGACGATCTCGCCGCGCACAAACACATACACCAGATAGGCCAGCGGGTACACCAGCAACCCTGGCACATCCGACCAGTGCACGGCGCGTGCCGGCGCGGCCCAGGCCCAGAAGAGCACGAACAGCAGGGGCATCAGGTAATGCAGCGTGGCATCGGCCAGAAACTGCGCGCCCTGCGGTTGCCACAAGTGACGCAGGATCAAAAAGTACACCGCGCCCACAATCGTGATGCAGCCCGCCACCGCCGTCATCGCCACCGGGCTGGTTGCCAGCCGGTAGCCCGCAAACCCGGGGCCGGCGCCAAAGGCCGACAGCACCAGTGCGGCCAGCAGGTTGGTCAGGATTGTGAAATAACCGAAGTACAACACCAGGGCCATTGCCGGACTGCGCCCCTGCGCCATCACCAGCGCTACCGTCAGCCAGAGTTGCAACAGCAGCATGGCCCACCCTATCAGCGCGCCGGCAGCGGCAAAGCTGCGCAAAGCCTTGCTGGCGCGGGGATCGGTGCTGGCTGGGATCATGCTTTTGCTATGCCTTTAATAGCTGCTTGCGCTTATCAGGCACCGGCTACAGCCCATTTTTATACAGAATCAGCTTTCTTTGGCAGGCAACTCGGCAAACCGGAGCAAGCGTGTGGCCAGCATGGTTTCAGCCAGAAAGCAGACCAGCGCCGCAAGAAAAACACACCACACCCGACAAAAAGGAGATGGTCGCGATTTTCAGAATCGGCAACTCGGCGGTCTCGCCCAGAAACAGCAAAATAATGGTGACGCCAATCAGCATGGCGCAAAACGTCAGCAAGGCCAGGCAGCTGTTGACCAGCCATCCGCGGTGCCTGAGCGCCCGCAGTTCGGCGTACATCTTGAGGGCACGTGGCGGCGCCACGCCGCCGTCCTCCAGCCGGTTTTCCAGGAAACGGGCACGATCGATGATGCGTGCCAGCCGGCCCGCCACGGCACCAATCATGCCGGCGACCGCCGTCAGAAGAAACACCGGTGCCACAGCCAGCTGTATGCCGTGTGTGACCGTTGAAAGATCAGTCGCAAAGTTCATCTGAAACTCCTCGCGGCAAGCAGGCTGCTCAGCCGTAGTGATAGGGAGGAACAAGGCACAAAGACCGGTTGAGGGCGCATATTCATGTTGTGTTTGTTATTGAATTTTTCAGCCCAAGTGTAGGTGCATGTCTGCGGCCTTTTTTGCCTGGCCTGGCGCCCTCGCTGGCATCAGCGTTCTTTTGAAACGGCGGCTTGACCCAGGTGTACATCGACCTCACTCAGCAGTTGCGGCCAGTGGTCGGCCCAGCAGCATTCGTGGCCATAGCCGGGTTTGACGATGACAGCCGGCCTGTTGTCCAAAGGAAACCGTTGGGCAAAGTCGATGCTCAGTGACGGAGGGATGGTTTTGTCCGCATCACCTGCAAAATGCGTTTGCGGAATGTGTTGCAGTTGAGCGATGGCATCCGCAGGGTTGAGCGAACCGGCCAGCGCTTCTATCTTCATCTTCTGCGTCCACGCGTGATGGTCCAGATTGCCCGCGACGGTGATCACTTGCGCAATATCTGAGCGGCGTGCCGCCAGCAGCAGCGCCACGGCGGCGCCGCCGGAATAACCCACCAGCGTGATTTTCCTCGCGCCAAACTGCTGCTTCACACCGTCCAGCGCCTGGCCGGAAGCCTCAATCACCTCGGGCGCAAAACGCCGGTGTGTCCAGTAGCGTTCGGCGCAGCCGGCGCTATCAGCCCCCACATACTGACAGGGGCGGCCCAGATAAGCGGCGTTGCCCTGGGGATGGGCCAGCGCCAGGCGCAAGGCCAGCGGGTTGTTGGGCGTGGGGTCCGACGACGGCTGCTGGCCATTGATCCAGGCCAGGCCATCGCCCTCGATATACACCGTCAGATGCTCGTCGGCGACATAGCTTGACGGCAGGTAACGCATCAGCCGGAACCTGCCCGCGTTGACCGTTGACGGCAACCACCCCCTGCTTACGGCCAACGTATCAGCACGCTGACTTCGCAACTGTGGCGCCGGCACGCTGCTACACGCGGCCAGCAGCCAGACACACAAGGCCAGGGGAAGGATGCGTTTCACGGTGTCAGAAGTTCCAGCGCAGCTTGAGCGACGCGGTCTGGTTCAAAAAGTGGTTGCGAAACTCGGCATCGTAACGCGCCGTGAGTTCCACGCCGCTGCTGAGCTTTTGCACCAACCCGGCCCCGACACGACCGATCCAGGGGTCTTGCGTCAGGCCATAAGTCACAAACGAAGCGCCGGGTGCGCCCGCAAACGCCGCCGTGATGCTGCTTTGCCTGTTCAAGGCGTCATAACCCACACCCGCATTAGCCGTCAGCGCCGTGCTGGAATTGAGCTGGTGGCTCAGCTTGCCGTCGACGGCCAAAATCATCTGATCGCTGCTGCGTTTGCCCACGGCCAGATTCAGCAGGCCGGCGCCACTTTCTTCGTACGCGCTATCCTTGATCCAGGTGTAGTCGGCACGCACGGATGGCGTGAACACCGTCTTGTCGGACAGCTGAAACACCTGGCCCAGCCCCACGCCGGCGTGGGTGGAGACGCTGCTGTAGTTGGCGCTGGCCACGCTGGACATGAAGCCAATCGTGCGGCGGGCATTGTTCCTGTTCAGGCCCGCATCCACCTGGAAATTCAGGTTGGTGGTCTCGTCCAGGCTGTGGCTGCCGTAAGCGATGAACTGGTAGACATCCACCGAGCTACGCTGCGGGACCGTGGCCGAGTTGCTGTCGACACCGCTGTTGGCATAGGCAAACGCCAGGCCCAGCCGGGTTTTGTCGGAGAAGGTGTCGTCCAGGCCGGCGGCCAGGCCGGAGGTGCTCGCCTTGTAGCCCGACACGCCGCTGACATCGCCCTGCCTGGCCCAGGAGCCAAAAGGCTTGATCCAGAAATGTTTGCCGCTGACCTGCTCGTCGCCGGAGGACAAACCACGGCTGGCCTCAATGCGAGCCTGCACCACGCCGTTCACCCCCGTCAGCGCCGCATTGGCCGACACCATGGAGCCACCCGTGAGCAGCGGCAAAGTCTGGGAGACGGCGTTGGAGACGGCCTGGTCACCAACCAGCCCCGTAAATAGGGCTTGCAGATTGGCATGGCCGTCGATGGCACGCGCCGCGCCGTAACTGGGGCTATTGCTCAAACTGGCGCTCGCTTTGTACACGCTAAAAACGGGACCGACTGCGCCAGGTACCTCTATGCCGAGCTGGCCAAAGTCAGGAAACAGCAGGTCCCAAATCCCCGCGCCGTTCTGCACCAATAGCCAGGTTTGGCCCATGTATTTGCCGGTCAAGGTGCCGCTGTTGAGCAAGGGCGCTGAAATCCCGGACAACACGCTGGTATAGGTCTTGGCCTGGACCGCACCGCTGTCGATGCCGAAACGCATCGGGCCGCTGGCGGACGCCGTGACACCGGTCGCGGCCATTTGCCCATAACTTGCCGCCGTGCTGCCCAGAGCGATGCTGTAGTTCACCGGCAGCTTTCCGCTATAGGTCAGGGCCGTGACATTGCCGCCTTGTCCGTTGATCAGCGTGGTGAGGTTGCCGAGGTTGCGGATCGAGTACCCGCCGACCGAAGAAAGGATGCCGTTGACGTTTCGGATGGTGCCTATCGTGGCCCCAGCGGTGTTACGGATGGCGTAAGCGGAAACACTGGCAGCTGTGACTGCGATCAAGCCTGAATTGTCGATCTGGGAAATAAATCCATCGTTTTCAAGCCCTCGCGATGTTGCACGCAATTGCCCCGTCACCACCAGGTTGGTGATGGCCCCCCCATATTTCGCACACCATAAAAGCTACCGCTGCGGTTTCCGGCGATGGTCAAGGTGCAGATCAGCCTGGGGCCATTGGGAGCGGCCGTGCCGCCGTCAATCACAACATCGTTTTGTACAGCCACGCTGCTGTTGGCGTTCAGCGTCAGATCGGCCGTTCCTGGGCCGGTACAGAAATAGTTCGCACCGCCCACACCGCCGCCATCCCAGAGGACAACATTTACGGAGGGGTCGCAGCTCACGGCGGCCTGGGCCAGGTTGGCGAGCAGCAGGCCGGGAATGGCCAGAGTCAGCGACTGGATGATTTTCAGCAAATGACCTGCGGGGGCTTTGGCGGAACATCGCTTGCTCTGGGCCAATGCGTGCCCATGCGTTTGACGCCGGATGAGGCGTGTGTATTTTTTTCATTCTGACAATTTCAAAGGTTGATGCGCGGATGAACAAAAGCGCGCGCCAGAAAGGCCATGCGGTCTGCGTCATCTGCTTGCGGGTTTAAGCGGGGCACAGCTCCGATAACGGCACGCCGGGCGGGTGACCATAGGGATTCCTCGCCGGAGAAATCTGAGCGAATCTGAGCGCTCAAACCTGCAAGAGCCCAGATCGCTATTTATTTGAGAGCATGTAGTGCACAACTACCAAGGGCTGGAGGCCTATTTCTTATACAAAGAGGAGCATTCAGCAAGCTGCAGCCCAGGCCAGCGCGCCGCAACACGCGCCACAGCCGACAATACAAGGCATGCAAACAATGGCTGGCACACACCCATGAACAAAAGCGGGATTCTTCTCCACATCGCCGGCCTGTGGCTGCTCTCGACGCTGGACGCTTCCGGCAAGTGGCTGGTCATGGCCGGCGTCCCGGTGCTGATGTTGTCCTGGGTACGTTATTCCGTGCACACCGCGCTGATGACGGCCGTGGTCCTGCCTTCACGCGGCCTGGCGATATTCAAAACCCAGTCGCTGGCGCGCCAGATGGTTCGCGGCGTGTTGATGATTGCCACCACCGTGCTGTTTTTTTCGGTGCTGGCCCGGCTGCCGCTGGCCGAAGCCACGGCCATGAACTTCCTGGCGCCGCTGTTCCTGATGGCGATGGCACCCTGGCTGCTGCATGAGCCGCACCGCCTGCACCGCTGGCTGGGTGTCCTGGCCGGTTTTGCCGGGATGCTGATTGTGGTGCGGCCCGGCGCCCAGCTCGACCCGGTCGGTGTGGTGCTGGGCCTGTTGACGGCCTTGACCTTTGCCTTGTTCCAGATCGCCACGCGCCGTGTCGCCCACGACGATCCGCTGACCACCAACTATTACGGCGGCCTGTTTGGCACGGTGGCGCTGACGCTGGCCCTGCCCTGGTTCTGGGAAATGCCGCAGCTGTCGCCCTGGCAGTGGGCGCTGCTGCTCTCCACCGGCCTCACCGGTTTTCTCGGGCATTGGCTGCAGATTGCCGCCTTCCGGAAAAGCCCGGCCAGCCTGCTGGCGCCTTTCAGCTATTTGCAAATTGTGGCCGCCGCCACCTTGGGCTGGCTGGTGTTCGGTCAGTTGCCGGGGCAGATCAGCAGCCTCGGCATCGCGCTGATCTGCCTCGCCGGCTTGGGCGTGGCGCTGACCGAGGCGCGTTTGTCGGTGCTCAGGTCACGCCGCCTGACGCCTTGATTTTTCGCCAGGCGCTCAGGCCGGGAACAGCGGCAAATCGGCCTTCTTCAAGGTGCGCAGCACAAAGCTGGACTTGCTGTGGCGTATGCCCTTGATCTTGTAGAGGCGCTCACGCAGCAGGCGTTCGTAGTCCCGGGTGCCGCTGACCGCAATGCGCAGCAAGTAGTCGTAGTCGCCGGAAACCAGGTAAGCCTCGATCACTTCCGGGATTTTGGCCAGGGTCTCGCCAAACTTTTCCAGGGTGTTGTCGGAGTGGCTGTCCAGCGTGACCTGCACCAGCACGGTGTCACTCAAGTCCAGCGCCGCGGCATTGATGCGCACGGTGTAACCCTCGATCACACCGGACTCTTCCATCTTCTTGATGCGGTTCCAGCACGGCGTGTGGCTCAGGCCCACGGCCTGCCCTATCTCCTGCAGGCTGGCGCGGGCGTTGGCCTGCAAGACCTGCAATATTTTTCGGTCGGTTTTATCCATTTGGCAAACTTTCCTTCATAAACAAGTTACTGAAGGAATTATTGCTTAATTGATTGCCTATCTGAAGAAATACAGAAGCACTTTCTCCGCCTGCACGCCGATACTTCTTTCTGGCAAGCGGATTTACCGATACGTGTTGCAAGGCAAATTCACCAGCGGGTTACCGCCCGCTGGTGTGTTTGGGCATCTCAGGCATGTGCCGGTCATCCCGGACGCCATTAAAAAAACCGTGTATGCATGCAGGTAAGCCCTGCCATGACCAAGCAGCGTTCTAGCCGAACTTGCGTAGCGCATCCAGCGCCAGACCGGCGCCAATGCTGCCGAACAAATCACCTTCGACACGCCGCGCCTGCGGCAGCAGCGCCGCAATGCGCTCGCGCAGCAAAGGCACGCTGCTGGAGCCGCCGGTAAAAAACACCGTGTCCACAGCGTCCGCCTGCAGGCCCGCGTCACGCAGCAGACTGGCCACGTTTTGCGCCACGGTGTCCACCAAGGGGGCAATCGCCGTATCAAAATCGGGCCGCTGCAACAACAAGGTTTCGCCGGGCGCAATGCGGCCCAGGTCCATGCGGGTTTCGGCCGCGCCGGACAACGCGATCTTGGCTTCCTCGACCTGCATCGCCAGCCAGTGGCCGGCGCGTTCTTTCACCAGGTTCTGCAGGCGCCCCAATTTGTCTTTGTCCTGCGCGTCGCGGTGCAGGTCGCTGATCTGCGCCCAGGCCTTCTTGGTGTAGGCGAAGTTGATGGTGTGCCAGGTCGCCAGGTTGAAATATTGGGCCGAGGGCAAGGCCAGCCCGCTTTTCAGTTGGCTGCCCAGGCCCAGCATGGGCATCACGCTGGCCAGGCTCAGGTATTTGTCGAAGTCGGTGCCGCCTATATGCACACCGCCGCTGGCCAGGATGTCGTCGCGCCGCTCCGCCCTGCCCGCACGTTCAGGCGCCAGGCGCACCAGCGCAAAGTCCGAGGTACCGCCGCCAATGTCCACCACCAGCACCAGCTCTTCGCGACTGATTTGCGACTCGTAGTCGAAAGCCGCGGCAATCGGCTCGTACTGAAAAGCAATCTCGCTCAGGCCAACACCGCGGGCGATCTCGGCCAGGGTGTTTTCCGCCTGTTTGTCGGCCTCGGCATCGCCATCCACAAAAAAGACCGGCCGCCCCAACACGGCGCGGCTGAACTCACGGCCGGCGGATGCTTCCGCGCGGCGCTTGAGCTCGCCGATGAACTGTGCCAGCAGCGCGCGAAACGGCAAGGCGCGGCCGGCCACTTCGGTTTGTTCGTCAATCAGCGAGGTGCCCAGCAAGCTTTTGAGCGAGCGCATCAAGCGCCCCTCGTAACCCGCCAGGTAGTCGGCCAGCGCGGCGCGGCCGTAACTCACATGGGCATCTTCGGCGTGAAAAAACACCACCGACGGCAAGGTCGGCTTGCCGTCTTCAAGCGACAACAGCGCCACCTGCCCGCTGGCGCCGACCACACCGCTGCCGGCCGTGGAGTTGGAGGTTCCGAAGTCAATGCCGCAGGCGTCTGGTAATACGCGCATGGCTCAGACCGGCTTTTGGAAATCGTTGTCGGCCCAGGCCGTGGCACTGGTCCGGCTCAGCTTGAAGGCCGGCGACACACGCCACTGCGCCAGTTGCTCACCGGTCTCGTCCTGTGCGCTTAGCGTCGCATAAGGGTTGTCTTCATCCGGCACGATGTCCAGGCAGACCGTGACACGGGCGCCGCGCGAACTCACTTCCACGCTTTGGTGCAGGGTGGCATGCAACTGCTGCTCATGGCGGCGCACAAACTCCGACGCGGTCTTCACCAAGGTGCTGAAAGCCGTGTTGTCCAGTGGTTTGGGATTTTTCTTGTCGCGCCCCATGGTCCAGGGCCCGACCAGCGCAGGCTCGGGTTCGCCGTCCTTGATCATGGCCACGGCCCAGCCGTCGTCGTCTTCGTTCTTGAGGACTTTGGCCGTCCAGCCGTCGCCGCACCACAGGCGGGGCTGCTGGATGGGGGCGTCCGAGTCGGCGGGGAAGTCGGGGGAGGAAGAGGCAATATCGGTCACGAAGGCGTCACTTGGGTCAAGAGGGAATCGGGGGAAGGCAGGCGGGCAGTCAGCCGCCCTCAGAAGAAATAGGCGAAACAGGCCGGCCAGGAGGCCGCCCGGTTCGGGGTCGCTGATTCTAACGGCGTCTCACGGCATCCTCGCGTAAACGCGGATGACGCCGCAGCGACGCGTCTATACGCTGGGGCCTCACATCCGACCCCGTCCACCTTCACGGAGACATTGCCATGACCCAGCGCCGCGATTTTATTGTCCGCACCACCGCAGCCGCCGCCAGCCTGGCACTGCCGGCCTGGGTCGGCGCCCAGAGTTTTCCCTCGCGCCCCATCAAATACATCTGCCCCTGGCCGGCCGGCGGTTCCACCGACGCGGTCATACGCTCCCTGGCCGACAGCGCCGGCAAAACCCTGGGCCAGACCATCATTGTCGAAAACAAACCCGGCGCGGGCGGCATGCTGGGCGCCATCGACATGCTGGGCGCCAAACCCGATGGCTACACCCTGACGCAACTGCCGCACGGCGTGTTTCGCATCCCGCACATGCAAAAAGTGGCTTACGACCCCTTGAAAGATTTCACCTGGATCGCCTGCCTGACCGGCTACACCTTTGGCTTGGTGGTGCCCAGCGACTCGCCGATCAAAACTATCCAGGACCTGGTGGCCTACGCCAAGGCCAACCCCGAAAAATTCTCCTACGGCTCCACCGGCACCGGCACCAGCCCGCACCTGGCGGTGGAAGAGTTTGCCCAGCGCGCCGGTATCAAGCTCACGCATGTGCCTTTCAAGGGCAATGCCGACAACATGCAAGCGGTGCTGGGTGGCCACGTGATGGGCGCCAGCGACGCCACCGGCTGGGCCCCGCATGTGGACAGCGGCAAGCTGCGCCTGCTGGCCACCTACGGCAGCAAACGCACCAAACGCTGGGCCACGGTGCCCACCCTGAATGAGCTGGGTTACCAGACCGTGTCGGACTCGCCTTTTGGCGTGTGCGGCCCCAAAGGCATGGACCCCGCCGTCGTGCGCGCGCTGCACTATGCCTTCAAGAAAACCCTGGACGATCCGGCCGTGCTGGCCACCTTCGACAAGTACGACCAGTCGGTGATTTATATGAACACCGAGCAGTACACCAAGTTTGCCCGCGACAGCTTTGCCTCTGAAAAAGCCACCATGGAACGCCTGGGCATGGCCAGCAAAAGCTGATCCCGGCCGCCAGGCGGTGTCCGCTTAATTCGCAGGCAATCTGTCGCAGGCCACGGCTGGCGTGGCTTTGCGAACTTTTCCCTGCGCTTATCCACAGCTTGACACACAGGATGCGTGGGTAACCTTGGCGACACCAGAGCCTTGTGGAGCTGCAAGCTGCGCCTGGATTGGGCTGGTGATTAAGGACCAGAAGAGAAATGGGATTTAACACCTACACTTCTTGACGGTATGTTTCATGTTGTTGCAAAACTTGCAAAAACACGGAACTTCTTTATTCAATCACCCACCTGGTATTGCTCATGACAAAATTGTTCGCCTCCCTGATTGCTTCGGCATTGATGGCTTTCGCCGCCACCTCGGCCATCGCCGCTGACGAATACAACAAACCACCGGCTGGCGACAAACAATACGCCCAGTGCGTGGTGACGTCCAACAAGAAGTGGGAAGGCGGCAACGACAAGAGCAATGTCAAGGGCCAGACCAACGCCCAGGCCTTCTGCACCTGCCTGTGGAACGAAACACCGGATGACTTCAAGGGCGGCCTGGCCACCTTCTCGGACACCCCCAAAGGCAAGACCATCAGCAAGATCTGCGAAAAGCACTCCGGCTGGGGCGAGTAAGACCCAGGGCGCGCCACAGCGCCTTGAGCGGGCCAGCCACGGCCATTGGCGCCAACAGGTTTTCCTGTTGGCGCTTTTTTTTGCCCCTGCTGCCGGCGTCCATGTTGTGGCACGGCCTGCAGATGCTGGCCATCATTGCGCACTATTCCGATAGACGCTGACCACGTCGCTGGCGTTGACTACTGAATGTCGGCTTCGGAGGAGGATCAAAAACGCCTTAGGGCCCGTTGCAGTCCTTCGGTGCTCCAAGGTAAATGTCGGCTCCGCAGCGGTAGCTGCCGTTGGTCAGTGTCTGCTTTACGGAAGCCCTACTGCGATTTTTGATTGCCGGTCAGATGTCGTTCGTGTCGGCCAGCAAGCGGCCAGATACGGCTGTCCACGAATGCCCGCTCCTCAGAAGAGCCCCGTTGAAGTGCTGCGCCGCTCATCACAGCGCACTCAAGTGGCCCGCGCACCGGTGAAGCTGCCATTAGGCGCGGCACCCTTCCGCGCGCTCGTTACGTTTCCAGTTTCCCTTTCGCCGGAGAAGGAAGTTCAAGGCTCGCGATCCCGAACCAGCCGGTCTATACTGTAATAGTCGGTCTTACCCGAGTACTCTATGAGCCCCGACGAGCACGACCACTCCGAACTGTCGCCGATCCAACTGCGGGTGCGCGCGCTCGAGACAATTCTGATCGAGAAGGGCTACGTTGACCCTGCTGTCCTCGACCTTATTGTCGAGCGATACCAGACCAGGATCGGCCCTCACATCGGAGCTAGAGTGATCGCCCGGGCGTGGGTCGATCCTGAGTTCAAGACCGCGCTGCTGGCAGACGCGACAAAGGCGATCACTTCGCTCGGCGTCGTCAGTCATGTGGGCGATCATCTGATCGCGGTGGAGAACACGCCGGGGCATCACAACATGGTCGTCTGCACGCTGTGCTCGTGCTACCCATGGGACGTACTCGGGCTGCCACCGGTCTGGTACAAATCGGCCGCTTATCGCTCGCGTGCCGTGTTGGATCCGCGCGGCGTGCTGGCCGACTTCGGTGTCGTCCTGCCAGAAAACACGCAGATCCGAGTCTGGGACTCGACCGCGGAGACCCGCTTCCTGGTGGTACCACCCCGCCCCGCCGGCACCGAAGGCTGGCCCGAGGAGCGCCTGGCGCGACTCGTCACCCGTGACTGTATGATCGGCACCGGCTTGCCCCGGCGTCTCGAGGAGATATCGCCATGAGCGGAGTTCATGACATGGGGGGCATGCAAGGCTTCGGCACGGTCCAGCCCGAGGCTGACGAACCCCCGTTCCACGCGCAGTGGGAGGAGCGCGTGCTGGCGATGCAGCGGGCCATGCGTTTCACGCGCGCCTGGAACATCGACATGTCTCGCGACGCGCAGGAGCGGCTGCCTGCCGCGGTCTACCTGTCGGCGTCCTACTACGAAAGATGGGCATTGGGAATCGAGCGCAACGCCGTCGAGCGAGGGCTGATCGACGCCGATGAAATCGCCGCAGGACACGCCCTGCATCCGGGCCAGCCCGTCGAACGGGTCATGACGACGAACGACATCGAGCACGCATTCACCCGAGGCTCTTTCGCTCGTCCGCCCAAGAAGCCGGCCAGGTTCAAACAGGGCGAGCGAGTGCGCACGAAGAACATCAACCCGCCCACGCACACGCGCTTGCCGCGGTACGCACGCGGCCATGAAGGAACGATCGAGGCGATCCGAGGTTGCCATGTTTTCCCGGACTCTGTCGTGATGGGCGCGGGAGAAGACCCGCAGTGGCTCTACACCGTCGTCTTCGAAGGCCGCGAGCTCTGGGGAAAGGACACCGACGCCACGCTCATCGTCTCCATCGAGGCATTCGAGCCCTACCTCGAATCAGCGTGAAATGAAGGTCGATCCAACCGCAGCGCGTGATGCCGCCGAGGCCGTACCAGGCGTTCCCCGTGACCAGGAAGGCCCGGTGTTCCGAGAGCCATGGGAGGCGCAGGCTTTTGCTCTGGCGCTGGTCTTGCACCAGCAGGGCCTCTACACCTGGCGCGAATGGGCAGCAACGCTGGCAGAAGAGATCAGGCGCGCGCGGCTTGCCGGCGATCCGGATACCGGCGAGACCTACTACCGGCACTGGCTTGCCACGCTCGAGAGCCTGGTGGCAAGCAAAGGCATCGCGAGCGCAGAGACGCAGACGCGCTACCGCGAAGCCTGGCATCACGCCGAGCATCGCACGTCTCACGGCACGCCTATCGAACTATCGCATGGCGATTTCACAGGAACCGAGGATTCATGATCCAGCTAGGCTGCCCCGGCGAGGAATAGCAAGCGCATGAACAACTCGCGATCTTCTACCGCGTTTGAGCCTCGATCGGCTGGACGGAGTTGATCTACAACCACATTCGCGTCGAGCAGGTACGGCAGATTCAGGGAATCGTCGAGGCGCTAGAACTCAAGGGCAGCGAGACCGTACGACTGCCGTGAACTGCGCCGCCTGACATCGACGCCCATTGAGCGACCGCTCTCCCGCAGTCGAACCGTCTAGTCGATTGACTGCTTGGGGTCGTGTGCGGGTGGCGGAGTATTCGAAATTCCCGCTATATTGCCGACGGTCAGGGTGCAGAAGTCAATGTCGGGTTTGGAGCGAGCAGGTCGAATGGGTATAGGTCAGCAACCAGTCTGGGCCCGGCGGTCAACGTTCTCCGAACCCGACATGTAGATTGCAGGTCTGCGATGGAACGGGATGCACTTCAGCAATGCAGCGCCTGCGGACGTTCGCCACCGGCAGCTTTCTGGAAGTTCAATTTCTGCGTTTTGCCGAACTGTCAGCAGCCATCCAACGATCGCCCGTATCGTGCCCCGAAACGTTCCCCCAAAACCCCAGCAGGCAGTAATCTGTGGGCTGCTTGCGGCGGAAAAATCCGTGAGGCCCCGAATCCCCAATGTCGAAAAATTTGACAATCGATGCGGAGTTTGCCGGTGCATTGGCCGTAAGAGGCTGATTCATAAGGAATAAATTATCCTGGCACAAAGAGTGCATGCAGCATTTGCCGTCCGTTAACGCCGGATCAGTCGCACCTGTCGTTCCGCAGGATTCATGCGCATTGAGGCGTCGAACTGGTTGCACAAACGGGGAGAGCATCGTGAAGCTGAATAAACTGATCCTTGGTACCCTGTCGTTTGTAATGGCAAACATGGCGCTGGCAGGAGGCGTTACGGTGTTGGGTACGCCATTGGGCATCACTCTGGGCAATGCGTTGGGTGCCGTACTGGGTCTACAACTGGGTACCGCTTTGCCTATCGCAGGCGGGGGCTTGCTGGCCGTCGCTGCAGTTAGTTTGGTGCTGGGTATCCGTATGGTGCGGCGCAAACAGAATCGTTAGGCCGCCATTCAAAGCGAATCGGGTCGCTGAACAATGGCTGAACAATTCGAAGTCCGGTATCAGCTTGTTTTTTTCTCGACCGTGGTTTTGCTTGTGCTGCTGGAAAGAGTGCGCGGATTTCAGCGCCAGCCGGTTCAGATGGCGAGGCGGTGGTCCAGCAATATAGGCTTGTTTCTGATCGGCAGCGTCGTTACCGCCCTCGTCATACCGGTCGGTATTTATGCCTTTGCCCTACATCAGCCACCAGGATTACTGGCACGACTGAGTCTGCCTTTCGTCGCACAGTTGCTGCTGACATTTCTGCTTATAGATTTTTGGCGCTATTGGGAACATCGCTTGTTCCACCGGGTTCCTGTTTTGTGGCGTCTACATCTGGTTCACCACAGCGACACACAGATCGACGTCACCTCGTCGGAGCGCCATCACCCGCTTGAATTTTTGCTCGGTACCGCCGTCATGCTGGCGCTGATCGGTGTCCTTGGCCTGCCCGCCCAGGCAGTGGGGCTGTATCTGTTGACCGCAACCGTGATCGCGCTTTACTCGCACGCGAATCTACGTCTTCCGGCTTCCCTGGAATGCCGCTTGAACCGGTTAATCGTCACGCCCGGCGTGCATGCGGTGCATCATTCTGACCTGCAAGCACAAACCGACAGCAACTATGGAACGGTTCTGACGCTTTGGGATCGCCTGTTTGGCAGCTATGTTGATCCTGCGCACGTCAAAATCCCGCATTTTGGTTTGGGCTATTTTCATCAGCCCAGGGACACCGGCCTGGCAAGGGTGCTGCAGCAACCTTTTTTATTCCATCCCCGCCTTGCGTATCCTGATCGGGACAACATGGATAGTCAGGCCGCCTCGATAGCGGCGGTCTTGGCGGAGCCGTCCGGTTCGGTGATGACTCAAGGCTGGAAAGACGCACTTTGGGGGGGAATGCTTGGCTGCCTGCTGGCAGCGTTGGCGTTGTGGCCCACCCTGTTGGACTTGGTGGCTTCCTGGCGCAATGGCGAGGCCTATCAATATGCCTGGCTTGTCATTCCGATGCTCGTTTATGTACTGGGTTGGCATCATCCTCAGATCGGGTTGGTGGTTAGCCCGCAACCTGATTTCACTGGCGTTTTGGTGACGGTTGGCGCTGCTGCCTGCTGGGGCGCTGCGGCTTTGATGAATATCGATGTTGGCCGGCAATTCGCCCTCGTTCTGACGGTGCAGGGCATCGCCATGTCAATGCTGGGCTGGCGTGCCTATTGGCGCTTGTTCCCGGCCCTGGCTCTGATGTTTTTGATGATCCCCAGTGGCGATTTGCTTCAGCCCCTGCTACGTTTATTGACGGTCAAGGCCATTGAGCTGTTTGCCCTTGTCGCCCATCTGCCCCACACCGTGGTCGGTTTCGTCGTCTACGTTGGCGCCAATCGGTACATTGTGGTGGATGAATGCGCCGGTCTCTCCTATGTGACCCTGGCCATTTTTCTTGGCTACAGCTTTGGTTTATTGTTGTACCGCTCGGTCTTCAAGATCGCGGCCCTCTCATTGTTGGGCGCCTTGCTCGGTATCTTTGCCAACGCGCTACGCGTCAATACGATCGTACTGATTGACTGGGTACGGGGTTCTCAAATGGAGCTGACCGCTCACGGCAATATCCAATGGATCGCCTTGTTCCTGACCTTGGGTTTGCTGTTTTATGTCTTGAGCCAGCTAAAAGCGGACACAGCTGTAGTGGCGCCAGTGATTCCACCACAAGATCAGGTCGGGCCGGTACGCCGGTTTGCCCCGGTGGTGGCCGGCCTGTCGGTGCTGTTGATTACCGGCACCGTGGTGAACTTGCCGACAAATGCACCGCGGTCGCCACGCGAAGCGCAGACTGGTTTGTATCCCCAGAATATATCGGGCTGGGAACTTGTTTCCCCTATAGCGGCTTGGTCCGTGGACCCGCAAAGCAACAATGAAACTTTAACCTTGACCTACCAGCGTAATGGTCAAGAGATGCACGTTGTGATCGTTGAAACTTTGTCGCCAGCGGCAAAACTTCAAGAATCCCGGCTCATCAGTGGCGACAAAAGTATCTGGCGAGAAAGGCGCGTCCAGAAACAGACAAGTTGTGTAGCTTCTGACTGTCTGACTCTGTTGCACACGACTTGGCAGCGCGATAGAAGCCGGGAATTGCGTCATGTTTTTTACGCCTACAGCATTGACAACTTCATCACGGACTCCAGGTTTGCGTTGCGTGCCGCGCATGGCTGGCACCGCTTGACCGGAAGCCGCAGCAATCCGCGTTTGATCGGGTTGGCGTTTGATGACGCCCCACCCGCCATCGATGACCTTGCTGCCGCATTCCGGATGCTCCAGTCCGCACTGGAGGCCGGGAATTCATAGCGGCACAGTCGCAGGAGGGGTTCCATTCCCATTTGCCAGGCTTTTGATAAGAACAAGGATCAACAAATTCATGACGTTCCCAGAATTGCAGAGCCGCCGCCGGCCGCGGCAGCTTTCTGGAAATCCAGCGGCATAGGGTGGAGCACCAGTCGACGGTGCGGTCACGGTGGGCCGCATGGTGCCTTCTTCGGCGTTCGTCGTCTGGAAAAGAAGACACTTATTTCGAGGCCAATGTCCTGATGTGCTGTGTACAGGCTCAGATGGCGAGCAAACCCTCGCTGGTGGCGCGGTGGACGGCCTGCGCGCGGGTCGTGCAACGCAACGCTTTCATGGCGCCAGCAACATGCATCTCGACGGTGCGCGGACTCAAACCCAGTTCGCGCGCAATCTGCTTGTCGGTTTGTCCGTGCGCCACGCTGGCGAGGATTTCTGACTGACGCGGGCTCAACTTGGCCGTGCTGGCGCCAGCCTTCACAGTCACGCCGAGGAAGGCCCGCACCTCGGCAAAAAATTGCACGGCCGCAGGCGCGCCGCCCAATAAAACATGGCTGTCACTCTCCAGCGGAACAAAGTGGGCACCGGCAATCCAGGCCGCCAGTTTGCGGCCTTGCTCAAATACCACCATCTGGTCCCCACGGGCGTGCAACACCAGTACCGGGCATTTCAGCTGTGCACATTCAGCCTTCACATCCATCTCGTAGTTCCTGCGCAGGTGCTGCTCAGCCATTTCCGGCGTCATGGACAGCCGCATGCGTTCGTCGATCCCGCGTCGCATTTCCGGCGTTGCATTACCCAATAACTGAGAAACAAACACTTGGCGGAAAACCGATTTTTCATTGCCCCAGCTGATCCGCGCACTGTTCAGCAAAAGGTTGGCCTCTTCCAACACCGCCGGCTCGGGATGCTTGGCGCTGAAATAGGCTCGCCCAAATCCATTGAGCAAAATAAGTCGGCTCACACGTTCCGGGTGCCGCGCTGCATAGGCGATGGCAACCGGTACACCGCAGGACAATCCGTACAAGGGTACCGGGTCCTGGGAGTGTGCATCCACCACGGCTCCCAGATCGACGACCAAGTCTTCAAACTGCAGCGGTGGAATACGCCGGTCTGACAATCCGCAACCGCGTGAGTCGTAGCGCACATAGGTGTGGTCGCGGCTGAACTCCTGGATGGTGGCCCAGGAATCAGCTTCGCGAACGTCGCACTCCAGATGGCTCAGCCAGGTCCCGACGCGAATCAGTGGAGGCCCTTCGCCAGTGGTGGCTGTCGCGAGCCGCACGCCGTCGGACGTCGTGCAAAAACGGATATCCTGTTTGGGCGCCATGGTGTCGGCCTCCAGAAGGTGACGGCCCATTGTAGGGAGGCGTCTCGTGCCCGACAAGCACCCGTCAACCCATCGCCTTGACACGCACCGTCACGACCTCGGCGCTGGCGCACTCGACGCTTCCCTGGAACACCTGGCATGCGACAACCGTTTTGCGCTCACCCTTGTCCGTGACACGCGCGCGCAGCTCCATCTCGCCGTCAATGACCACAGGCTTGAGGTAGCTGATCGACAGTTTGCCAGTCACGAAGGCGAACGGCGGTGGCCCATTTTCGATGTCATGGCCGACGTCCCGGCAGTATTCATCCATCGCCGTCCAGATGGCATGGCAGTCAACGATGGACGCGATGGTGCCGCCGTAAACGTAGCCGGGGTAGCCCATGTGGAAGGGTTCTGGTCGCCATCGGCAGACCACAACCTCACCTATCCGGTAACTCTTGATCTGAAGGCCGTGCGCGTTGAGCGCACCGCATCCGAAACAGTGGACCTTCAGCACATCTTGCAGCGCTCTGTCCATCATGAACCCTTCGAACATGCGGGTGCAGCCTGGACCACCCTTACCCGCGAGGCCTCAAACGCATGGATCAACGCCCGGCTGTTGCGGTCAGCGCAAAAGCGCTCGCCGGCTTCGATGACCGTGTCCCGAATGTCTCTATCGAACGTGATCCAGACACAGCCATTCAGGCACTCAATGACCGCGCCTTGCGGTTGCAAGACGGTGACGGTGCTGCCCTTGACCAGTTCATAAACATCGCGGCTTGCACCTGAGACAACCATGGGGCGGTGCACCGCCACGAGACGCGCAACACGCAACCAAGCGGCGAAAGGGTTGCCAGGGAGGGCGTGCAGGGGGTTAAGGGCGGGGTTCATGACTTTCTCCTGTGGGATGGTCGATGGAGGAAGTATGGTTTTGCCGGATCCCGCGCGCCAGTGTGTGCATTACGGTGTTCAGTCGCCGCGACTACGGTAGCGGCTACCGTAGTCGCTGCAAATGGGGTCCTCCCGGGTTCCAGGACACACGCATGGACCGCGACAAAAGAAATGACAGAACAGCTGCATCTAGTCGATAGCGGATGCCACCGTCATTGAAGTCACCGCCACATGACCGACTAACCATCTGTAGCCTGCAGTGACCGATTTGGAGCAGGTAGATCGAAAAGGTGTACGTCGGCAGTCAGCGATAGCCGGACATTGATGACCGGGCAATCCAAACTGGGACCTGATTCATGAATCGAAGCAGCCTACTCAGTTTTTAGACGTAAAAGTGGTCACCGGCAGCGCAATACCAACCTGCCCTGTGTGGGCCGCGTGGGTGCGTTATCCTGTGCGCTGTTTTTTCATGAGGCCACCCATGTTTTCCAAATCACGCCGATTCTCTCTCCTCTTCGCCGGGGTCCTGGCCAGCAGCTTGTTTGTCGCCGGCTGCAAGGACGGATCGGATGCCGGCAGTGCAGCCAAAGGCAGCACACCGGTGTCTCTCGCCGCCATCAATGCCGAAGCCACGGGTTTTGCCGTGGGCGCGCCCATGAGCGCACGCACGGTTTATGTGTTTTTTGATGCCCAGTGCCCACATTGCACGGTGTTGTGGGACGCGGCCAAACCACTGAAAAACCAGGCCAAATTTGTCTGGATTCCGGTCGGCATCCTCGGTGCCTCCAGCACCGCCCAGGGCGCCACCTTGCTGGCCGCCAAAGACCCGGTGGCCGCGATGGATGAACACGAAGCCTCGATGAAAGCCAAACGTGGCGGCATCAGCGCCGGCAGTGACATCGATGCGCAAAAAGCCGCCGTGGCGAAAAACACCGCGCTGCTGACACGGTTTGGCTTTGCGTCGATTCCGACCATTGTCGGCACCCACGCCCAGACCGGCGCGCTGGTCACACAGGAAGGCGCCATGCCCACGGCCGCGCTGGCGGGCCTGCTGGGCCTGCAGGTTCCGGCGCCCTGAAGACCAACGCCGGCCTATAGTGCCGGCGTTTGATTTTTATAAGGGAAAAAAGGCCTGCAGCCCAATCAGCATGGGCGCAGGCAGCTTCTGTTTTGATAGCGACTGGTCGCTACTTAGCTGATCAGAACAGGACCCGGCTGCGAATGGTGCCACGCACCTCGGCCAGTTTGGCCAGCGCCATATCTGAGTGTGCCGCGTCGATGTCTATCACCACATACCCAATGGCTTCGTTGGTTTGCAAAAACTGCGAAGCGATGTTGATGTTGTTGTCGGAAAACACCTTGTTGATCTCCGACAACACACCCGGCACGTTGCGGTGAATATGCAGCAGCCGGTGTTTGCCGGGGTGGGCCGGCAGCGCCACCTCGGGGAAATTGACGGACGAGGTCGAGGTGCCGTTGTCGCTGTACTTGACCAGTTTTTCCGCGACCTCGATGCCTATGTTTTCCTGCGCCTCCATGGTCGAGCCGCCCACATGCGGCGTCAGGATCACGTTGTCCAGGCCACGCAGCGGTGACTCGAACATCTCCTTGTTGCTGCGCGGCTCCACCGGAAACACATCGATGGCCGCACCCAGCAGTTTTTTGCCGCGCAAGGCTTCGGCCAGCGGCTCGATCTCGACCACGGTGCCGCGCGAGGCATTGATGAGCACACTGCCCGGCTTCATCGCGGCGATTTCGGCCTGGCCAATCATCCATTGGGTGGCCTGGGTTTCCGGCACATGCAGGCTGACCACGTCGCACTGACCCAGCAAATCGTGCAGTTGGGCCACCTGCCGCGCATTGCCCAGCGGCAGCTTGGTGACCACATCAAAAAACACCACTTTCATGCCCAACGCTTCGGCCAGCACCGACAACTGCGTGCCTATGGAGCCGTAACCGACGATGCCCAAGGTTTTGCCGCGAATCTCGAAAGCGTTGTCGGCCGACTTGAGCCAGCCGCCGCGGTGCGCGACCGCACTTTTCTCGGGCACGCCGCGCAACAGCAGAATCGCCTCGGCCAGCACCAGTTCGGCCACCGAGCGGGTGTTGGAAAACGGCGCGTTGAACACCGCGATGCCGCGCTCACGCGCCGCGTTCAGGTCCACCTGATTCGTGCCTATGCAAAAACAGCCGACGGCCGCCAGCTTGGACGCCTGGGCAAACACCTCGGCGGTGAGCTGGGTGCGCGAGCGGATGCCGACAAAATGGGCGTCGGCGATTTTGAGCTTGAGCTCCTCGTCGGACAAGGCGCCGTTCAGGCTTTCAATCTGCGTGTAACCCGCCGCCGTGAGCACCTCCACGGCAGAAGGATGAATGCCCTCCAGCAGGAGGAACTTGATTTTTTTCTTGTCGATCGAGGTTTTGCTCATGGGTCTGGGGGCGTCGGTAGGTGGTCGGGCATCAAGTATGAAGGAAAGTATTCCGGCCGGCTGCGGCCACCGCTTTTGTCCGCCATGCAGAAGGGTTGAGATCGCGCCGCGTTTCAGTCCACAGGCGCGGGTGCTACGCGTGCGCCGCGGCTGGTGAACTGCGCCAGCGCCACCCCCAGCAAGGTCAGCCCGGCACCGGCCAGCTTGATGCCGGTGTAATGTTCACCCGCAAACAGCCAGGCCACCAGGCCGGCGACTGGCGGCATCAAATACATCAGCGGCGCGGTGCGGGCCACGCCGCGCACCGCGTTGATCCAGCCCCAGACCAGCCAGCCCAGAAAAGCCGACACCGTCACCGACCAAATCAGGCCGGCCCAGACCTGCCAGGAAACGTCACCCCAGGGTACGGCCAGACCGGCCGGCAAGGCGAACAACAACACCGGCACGCTACCGAACAAGGTGGCGTAAGTCATGGTCACGATGCCGCCATGGCGCTCGATCAGCGGTTTGGCCGCCACCGTGTAATAGGAGAAAAAGCTGGCCGCAACCAGCAAAAACAAGTCGCCTCCGGTGGCCAGCCAGTGGCCGCCCAGCAGTTTGTCGGACAGGAAAATCAGCACGCCGGCAAAGGCCACGGTGACGCCGGCGATTTGCGCCCGGTGCAAGCGCTCCAGGCCCATGAGGCGCAGGATCAGCAAGGTGAAGATGGGGCCGCAGGCCAGGATCAACGAGCTTGAAAACGCGGTCGACCAGTGGATACCGTAACTCACCATGCCCACATGCAAAAAGTGGCCGGCCACGCCCAGCCGCGCCAGTTCCCAGAAATCCCGGCGCGAAATCCTGGGAAAATGCCGGCCATAACGCCAGACCAGCAGGGCCAGCGCACACAGCGGCATGATCAGGTAACGGGCAAACAAAAAACCGCCGGGGCCGACCGCATTAAACACAAACTTCTGCAGCGAGAAATTGATGCCCCAGATCACCACCAGCACCAGGGCGGCGGCTAAGGCGAGAGAGGCGTGGTGGCTGGGGGATGAAGGCGTGGGCGCAAGGCTCATGAAGCGGGGTGTCGTGGAGGGTTAACAGTAAAAACTGCCTCCAGCCCAATAAAATAGGACGCAGCCAGCTATCATTTTCGAAGCTTACCAGCTTCACAAGCAGTCTGCAGGCTGCTGCCCCTCACCCAGCCCCTTGCCGGGTCACCCTCGCCGGCGTGATACAAACAGCGCCTGCCTTGAAAGGAACATCTTGAAATTCAAAATGGCTGAAAAGTCACTCTTCGCCATCTTGCTGCGCTCGCCGTGGTGGATCAGTCTGGTCATCGCCCTGGGCCTAGGCTTGGCCGCCGCGGCCTTGCTGCCGCCCAAGTATTTTTTCTTCGGCGCCATGGGCGGCCTGCCCTTTCTGGTGATCACCGTGATTGCCGGCTACCGGCAGTTCAAGGCGCCCAGCACCGCCCATGTGGCCGGCACCCTGGCGCAGTTGGCCACCATGTCCTGGCGCGATTTTTCCAGCGCCATGGAGCAGGCTTATGTGCGCCAGGGTTACGAGGTGGCTCGCCTGGACGGCGCGGCGGCTGACTTTGTGCTCAGCAAGTCGGGCGGCACCACCCTGCTTTGTTGCAAACGCTGGAAGGCGGCCCGCCTGGGCGTGGAGGTGCTGGAAAGCCTGGAAGCCGCCCGCGCCGCGCGCAAGGCGGATGGCTGCCTGTTTGTCACCCTGGGCGAGGTCTCGGACAAGGCGCGCGAGTTTGCCGTCGACCATCGCATAGGCGTGATGCAGGGCACGGACCTGGCGCAGTTTCTCAGGCCCGTGCTCGCCGCGAAATAGGCAGCACAGCCCACTCGCTCTGCTTTTGATAGCTGCCTGCGCCCGATCCCAAAGGGCTGGAGGCCGATTTGACTAGAAAAATCAGCGCGGCGCCCTGCCCGCCACCGGGTAGGCGCTGACCATCCACAGGTATGCCAGCGCGCCGGCCAGCAAGCTGGCGCCGGCAATCTCCAGCGACAAGGTGAACCCTTCGCCCAGGTTGCGGCTGTGTTTGAGCAGCAGCGCCACCAGCGGCGGGCCGGCAATTTGGCCTATGCCATAAGCCGCCGTCAGCAAACCCATGGCGCTGGCCGCGGCCTGCGGTCGCAAACGCCGCACCTCCTGCATGGCAAAAAAAGTGATGGCCGTGAAAGGCATGCCCAGCAGCAAACTGCCAATCGCAAAGCCCGCCAGCGTCGGACTGAAGACACTGGCCGCAATGCCTAAGGCCTGCACCAGGTAACAAACCGCCAGCAGATACCTAAAGTCATGCCGGGCCGGCACGCGGGTCGCCAGCAACGCCCCACTGAACACGCCGAGGCCGAAGATGGGCCAGAAAAAATCTATCCAGATCGAGCCCGGCATGGCTTCGCGCGCAATCACCGGCAAAAAGGTGGCGGTGATGATGTAGCCAAAACCCGCCAGACCGTAAGTCAGGGTCAGGAACACCATCTGACTGGGGCCGGCCGGCGCGCTTGGGCTCGCCGCCGCAGGGGCCGTGGCAGCGCCAGCCCCGATGGCCTGCAGCGGGCGCTCGTTAAACGTGCGCCAGACCATGGCCGTCATCACGGCCGCCAGCCCGCCAAAAATCAGCCAGCCCGCCGCCGCTGTCCAGTGCAAGGCCACCATGCCGCTGGCGAACAGGCCACTCAAGGCAATGCCGGCGCCGGGACCGGCGTAAATCACACCGCCCAGCGTCGGTGCGCCCAGCCTGGCGAGTTGCGACAAACACCAGCCTGAGGTGTAGACAAACACCACCGCACTGGCCACACCGGCCGCAAAACGCAGCAGCGGCCAGGCCAGGGGCAGATACACGGCCATGCCCAGGGTCAACAGCGTGGTGGCGATCAGACCGGCACGCACCCAGGTCGCACTGGCGACCTCCGGCAAAAAGCCGAAACGTTTCCAGATCCAGGGCTGAAAGGTGCACAACAAGGCGCCCACCATGTAACCCAGATAATTGGCACTGGCCAGCCAGCTGGCGGCGGGCAAATCGATCACGCCGTCGCTGAGCATCATGGGCAGCAGCGGCGTGAAAGCAAAGCGCCCTATGCCCATGGCGATCGCCAGCGACAACATGCCGGCGATGGCCACCGTCCAGCGGCTCAGGTCCGTGCTGGCCCGGCTCAAGGCTGGAACCCCGTCGCGCCCGCGGCGGGTGTCTGAACCAGCGCGATACGGCGGCGCAGACGCGCAGCTGCTTCGGCATCCCCGCCCTTGTCGGCCAGCTGCGCCTGCACGCCCAGCCAGGCCAGCAAGGGCCGGCGCCAACCTTGGCTTGACGCGGTATCCACCGCCTCTTGCAACAGCGCCGGACTGGCACGGCCGGACTGGAACAAAACCGCCGCGGCCACCAGTTGGGACAGTGGATCACTGATGTTTTTCACGCCCGCCACATCACCCGCCGCGGCGGCGCGTTGCGGCGCGGGCAACAAGGCCAAGTCTTGCGGCGGCAAACGACCGGCCAGGTAATCGGCATACGCGCGTTCGGCGGCCGGCGCATCCTGCCGCAGACGCTCAAAACCGGCGCAGGGTTCGAACACCAGGCTGGCGACCCGGCTGGCGCAACGCAGCAACTCCACCCGCGCCGTCAGATCCATACGGCCGGTGCTGGACACCTCGCTCAATGCACGCCCGGCCTCCAGGGCCTCGACCCGCGTGTTGCCTTCCATGTAGGCGGCCACGGCCCGCTCCATGGATGATTTGGTCTCCATCTGCCAGTCGGCAGGTTGGGGGCCGCTGCTGCAAGCGGATAGCGATAAAAGCGCGGCCGCGGCAAGCACGGCGCTTGAAAAAGAACTCATGGCAGCTTGATCTCCGTGTCGCGTGCAAACGGCCACTTGCGGTTGATTTCATTGACCAGGCCATCGACCTTGCGCAGGCTGGACTCGACCTCGGCGCGCAGCGCACCCAAGTCGTCGGTGGCGGCGCGGGCATTGGCGCCCACGGCCTGGGCTTCGACCAGCACGGCATCGACTTTTTTCAGGCTGCCCCTGGCCTCACCCAGCAAACCATTGAGCTGTACCACGGTGGCACGGGTTTCCGGCATGACGCCATTGGCGCCAAACACCTGGGTGTCGGTTTTGGCGGCCAGGCCGTCAAGTTTGGCCAGCAAGGCATTGGTGCGGTCCAGCGTCAGCATCAATTTTTTGGCTTCGGCGTCATTGCCCAGCATCACACTCAAGGCCCCGCCCGGGCCGTTGAGCCGTTCGGTCAGCTTCTGCACATTGCCCAGGCTGGCGCCCAACGCGCCTTCGCTGCTGGTCAGGGTGTTGAGGTTTTCCAGCAAATCCTTGGCCGCGGCCATCAGCTTGGGCACCTCGGCGCCGGTGTCGCCGCGCAAAACTTCGCGCACCGCGTCCTTGGGCAGCGGCGGATCGGTCAGGATGCCGCTGTAGGCGCGGATATTGGTGCTGCCCACCAGGCCACGCACCAGGGTGAACACGCTGGAGGTGCGCAGCCAGTGGGCGTCCTTGGTCGGCACATCCACCACGATGCGGGCCTTGCCGTCAGCGGCCAGTTCGATGCGGCGCACGCGGCCAATCGGGAAGCCAGAAAAGGTCAGGTCCATGCCGACCACCACCCCTTCGGAATCGTCGGACACCAGCACCAGGGTCTGGGTTCTTTCAAACACGCCGCGGGCGTACAGCACGTAGAGGGCTGAACCGACCACCAGCGCGACCATGAAGATCAGCAGCAAGACCGCCTTGAACTCCAGGTTGGCCACGGGCGGCATGGCCACCGAGGTGTCGGGCAAGGGCGGGGAGGAAGATGATTTTTCGGGTTCGCTCATGGTGTGGCAGGACGCATGTTTTGGCGCTTGTTGGTTTTAATAATAGTTGCCCACCAGGGACACCACTTCGATGAGCAGGATCACGGCAAACATACGCACCAGCATGCGTAACTCGGCACTGGTACGCACACTGGACTCATGCGGGTCATACAGCGCCGAGGCCATGGGAATCAAGGACACCGCCAGGCTGAAAAACAGGGTTTTCATCACAAAAATCAGCGACACCTCGGGGCTGAACACCTGGCCGAACAGGCGCGTGTAAATCGGCAGGCCGGACAGCTCGAAACCATAGACCGCCAGATAAGCCATCACCAGCGCCACCACGCAACTCAGCGCGGCCAGGGTCACGGTGGAGAAAACACCTGCCGTCACACGCGGCAGCACTTCGCGCCGCACCGGGTCCAGGCCGCGTTGCTGCAGCGCTTCCAGCTCTCCGCGCCTGCGCATCAGCGACAACTCGACACCGCTGGCAATGGCGCAACGCAGCGCCACAAACAGCGCGGCGGTCAACGGGATCAGCTCCAGCACCAACACGCGTATCACCACTTGCAAGGCGTAGTGGGACAAGCCGTAACTCAGCGCGGTGGCAATCACGATGCGTGTGATGACCAGGGTGATCAGCGCACACATCAAGGTGAACCCCATCAGGTTGGGCGCGGTGTTGTGGTAGATGTGCCTGGCCATCACCAGCCGGCTTTGACGGCTGTAGCTGGACGGCGACAACATCAGCACCAGGATTTGCGCACCCAGGTAAACCAGGCGCCACCAGCCCAGCAGCCAAGTTTGCGCCTGGCGGTTCAGTTCCGTGAGAAGGTTAGGCCGGCTATCCAGAAGCGTCATGCGGCCATGATAGCGCTGTGCCTGCGCGGCTTCAGCCCAGCGGGCCGTCTTCCAGCGGTGGCGAGCCGTTCGGGATGCCGCCGGCCACCCCAAGTCTGGCGGCGCAGCGGCTGATCTCTTCGCGCTCACCCTGCCACAGGGCACACACATAAGCGCGATAGTCCGGGTGCCAGCCCTCGGCAGCGGCCAGGGCCGTGATGGCGCCGTCCACGTCCGTCAAGCCCTGCACATGCGCCGCGACTTCGGTGGCCAGGGTGCAGGTGGTGTTGATCACCTTGTCGAAATCATCGTCGTGGGGCTGCAGGGCCGTGATGCCAAACAGCGCCAAAACATTCGCCAAAGAAGCTTCGGACTCGGCGTCCAGTATCTCCAGGCCGGTCTGCGGGTCCCGTATTTTTTCGGCGGGGAAAGCCGCCTGTTCAGCCGCTGCCAGCAACTGCTCGCGAAATATGGCACTCATGCGGAATCTCCAAAATGACGGGGCAGAGCAAACAAGGAAAGGCCGTTCTCAGCGTTTAGGGACAGGGCTTGGTCAGGGACAGGGCTTGACCTCGATGTACAGGTCTTCCAGCGCGCCGGTATAACCTTCAAACGCCAGCAAGCGGGCGGCGACTTCGGCATGTTCCCAATGCTGGATGGCTTTTTTTTTCACCCAGACTGATGTCGGCGCCCGGCGTTTCATCCTGCCGGGTTTTGGCGTTGACCCAGGCGCGGTGCGCGGGCAAGACCTGCTCGGGGCCACCCAGGTGTTGCGCCAGTTCGTGGCTGTAACGCTGCTCGATGGCACGGCGCTGCGCTTCGGGAAACTTCTTTTTATCCATCAATTGGACGCTGTAGTTCATGGTTGCCCTCGCTCCCAGGCCCGCCAGTTGACAAACGGCCTGTTGCTTTGAAGTGGAAAAGATGATCCGGATGTTAATTCATCGGCATCCAGCGGCCAGCCTGGCAAGCTGAGGTTTAGAGATTGGCGCCTAGGAAAAATCATTGTTTCTGATTTTTCTTGAGCAAAAAAGGCCTGCAGCCCAAACCAGACGGGCGCAAACAGCTATCCAATCAATAGCACCTCAAGCTGCAGCGCTGCAGTCCGCCATTTCCTGGCCCAGCCGGACCGCAGCGCCTGGCGCCCAGGCCGGGTTGAAACGGCACGGCCCTTGGGGGAACAACAAAACCACGGTGGAGCCGAGCAAAAAGCGCCCCATCTCGTCGCCCTGCTGGAATTCGATGGGATGCTTGTCGTAAAACCACTCGCGCACCTGCTTGGTCCGCGGCGGATTGACCACGCCGTGCCAGACGGTGGCCATGCTGCCGACAATGGTCGCGCCCACCAGCACCAGCACAAATGGGCCACGCGCCGACTCAAACACGCAGACCACCCGCTCGTTGCGTGCAAACAGCCCGGGCACGCCGCGTGCCGTCGCCGGGTTGACCGAAAACAACTCGCCCGGCACATAAATCATGCGCACCAGGCGCCCATCGGCCGGCATGTGGATGCGGTGGTAATCCTTGGGGCTCAAATAAATCGTGGCAAAGCTGCCGCCCTCAAAACGCGCGGCCAGCTCGCGGTCACCGCCGACCAGGGCGGTGGTCGAATAATGGTGGCCCTTGGCCTGGAAAATCTGATCCCCTTCGATGGCGCCAAACTGGCTGATCGCGCCGTCCACCGGACAGATCAGATCGGCAGCAGCCAGCGGCCGCGCGCCGGGCTGCAAGGCGCGTGTGAAAAATTCGTTGAAGGTCGGGTAACTGGTGATGTCGGGGTTGGCCGCTTCGGCCATGTTGACGCCGTATTTGCCGACAAACCAGCGAATGATGCGCGTGGTGATGGCGCCGCCCCGCATGGAAGCGATGTGGCTGCCGAATTCTGTCAGCGCCTGCTTGGGCAGGAGGTATTGCAAGAGGACATCAAATCGTTCGGACACGCGGGCTCACTCTGGTCTGGAAAAGCGCTCATTCTATCGATGCAGGCGAGGCCTTCGAGATAAACTAAAACCGCAGGTGACACCCAAGGCCTTCAGGCCATCAATTCGGCAATAGCCGCAACAAGCGCCCGCGCGGGCTGTCGGTCAACACATACAACAGGCCGTCCGGACCCTGCCGCACGTCGCGTATACGCTCGCCGCCCTCCAGCAGCTTGTGTTCGCGCACGACCTTGCCCTTGAAAGGCTGCTCCAGCTCCAGCCGGTCCAGGTAGGCAAACTTCAGCGAACCGATGAACAGATTGCCCTGCCAGGCCTTGCCGTATCTGTCGCTGCTCAAAAAAACCATGCCCGAAGGTGCGATCGACGGCACCCAGTAATGCAGCGGCTGCTCCATGCCGGGCTGGGCCGTCAGGCCGTCGCCAATCTTGCCGCCGCCATAGTTTTCGCCGTAGGTGATCACCGGCCAGCCGTAGTTGCGGCCTGGCTGCGGTAAATTGATTTCATCGCCGCCCTGCGGCCCGTGTTCGTGGGTCCAGAAGGTACCGTCAGGCGCCAAGGTGGCGCCCTGCATGTTGCGATGGCCGTAACTCCAGATTTCCGGCAAGGCGCCAGCCCGTCCCACAAAGGGGTTGTCCTTGGGCACACTGCCGTCCTTGTTGATACGGATGACCTTGCCCAGGTGGTTGTCCAGCTTTTGCGCGTCCAACATGCGCGAATAACGGTCGCCCAGGGTCAAAAACAAGCTGCCATCGGGTTTACCATCTTTCAGTACTTCGACAATGCGGCAGCCAAAATGCGCGCTGCTGGCGACCTTGGGTTTCTGGCTAAAGATCACCTGCACCGCTTCCAGCCGGCTGTTGTCCGCCGACAGCGTGGCACGGGCCAGGGCCGTGCTGTTGCCGGGGCCGGACGCGGCCGGTTCTGAAAAGCAGAAATAAATCCGCCGGTTGCTCGCAAAGCCGGCATCCGTGATCACATCCAGCAAACCACCCTGCCCGCCCGCGGCAATGGCCGGTAGGCCGGGCAAGGCCGGACCCAGCCGGCCGTCGGCCTCCACCACACGCAAACGGCCCGGACGCTCGGTCACCAGAAAACGCCCTTCCGGCAAAAAAGCCAGCGCCCAGGGGTGTTGCAAATCGCCGGCGACCAGTTCCGGGCGCACGCTCTGGGCCTGCGCGCCCAGGCTCGCAAACGCTACGAAAACAATAGCTATTTGCGCCCGAAATATAAGGGCTAGAGGCATATTTCTCTCCTAAAAATACAAAAAACAGGCCGCCAACAAAAACAACACCGCCACGCCTGAACAGACCCCAACCAGCACCGCCAAGTGTCCGCCAAAGCGGTTGGCTCCTCGGCCCGTTTTTTCTCGTTTTGTATAAAGTCGTTACAAATCAAGGGCTTAGCACCCATATCTAGAAAAACTTTAGCTTGACGTAGGACAGCACCTTCAAGTACCCTAGCGGCCATGCGTTTAACCCTGCTTGCCACATGCCTTCTGCTTGCCGCCACCGCGCACGCAGCCCCGGATCAACCGGCGGGCGACATGGACAAATTCCTGGCCGACAAAGGCCTGCTCAACAAGATAGACCAGGTGCGCCAGTCGGTCGGTAACAAAACCTCAGAACTGGTTGTCAATGCCATGGGTTTCCTGGGCGTTCCCTACAAACGCGGTGGCAATACCGTCGAAACCGGCTTTGACTGCAGCGGTTTTGTACGCGCCATTTACGAACAAAGCGTCGGCCTGTTGCTGCCGCGCCGCGCCGAACAGCAAGCCGCAGCCACCCAGAACATCGACAAAAACGATCTACAACCCGGCGATCTGGTGTTTTTCAACACCTTGAAACGCGCTTTCAGCCACGTGGGCATTTACGTGGGGGACGGCAAGTTCATCCACTCGCCCAAGCCGGGCGCCGAAGTGCGGGTCGAAAGCATGGGTGTCGCCTACTGGGCTCGCCGCTTTGACGGCGCCCGCCGCGTACCGGTCACCTCGCCCGCCGACAACAACGGCGAATAAGCCGTCCGTCCTGCGGGTTTAGTCGGCCTTGACGCCGGCATCCCGTATCACCTTGCCCCATTTGGCCGTTTCCAGCGCAATAAAGGCGTTGAACTCTTCCGGCGTGCCACCGGCGGCAAAGGTGCCCATGGCGTCCAGCCGAACCCGCGTTTCATCGCTGCGGATGATGCGAGCCACCTCCTCCGACATACGTTTGACAATGTCTTTTGGCGTCGCGGCCGGCGCCAACATGCCGGCCCAGGTGCTGCCGGTGAAACCCGTGAAGCCTTGTTCGATAAACGTCGGCACATCCGGCACGGCCGGCAAACGCCTGTCGCTGGCCACGCCGATCAGCCGCACCTTGCCGGCCTTGCCCTGGTTGATCAGCCCGGTGGCGGCATCAAAAAATAGCTGGATCTGCCCGCCCATCAAATCCGTCAGCGCCGGCACCGCGCCGCGATAAGGAATGTGCACCATGTAGGTCTGGGTCTGCGACTTGAGCAGTTCGCTGGTCAGGTGGGCGGCCGAGCCGTTGCCGGAGGAGCCAAAACTGACCTTGCCCGGATGGGCGCGCGCATAGTCCACCAGCTCTTTCGCATTCTTGAACGGTGCGTCGTTGTTGACGGCGGCCAGCAGCGGCGACACACCCATCAGCGAGACGCCGGTCACGTCCTTGCGCGGATCGTAAGGCAGCTTGGGATACAGCGTGGTGTTGGCCGCGTAGGCGGCGATGACGACCGCAAAAGTGCTGCCGTCGGCCGGCGCCTTGGCCAACATGTCCACGCCGATGATGCTGTTGGCGCCGGGTTTGTTGTCGATGGTGACCGGCTGCTGCAGCCGGTTTTGCAAGCCCACTTGCACCAGTCGCGCCATCTGGTCGGTGAAGCCGCCCGGCGTGTAAGGCACGATGATACGAATCGGTTTGTTCGGCCAGGCCGATTGCGCCAGCAGGGGCGCACACACCGCGCTGGCGCCGGCCGCAACGGCCAGGGTAAAACGGCGGCGCGACAAGGAGGACGGGGACTTGGCATCAGACATGGCTTCTCCAGACAGGGAAGTTCATTCTGGGCCAGCCCCGCGTTCGCCGGCCCCCCGGGTTTGCCCCGAAGCCGACGGTCTTGCCTGCCCGTCTGGCTAGGGCCAGAGCGCGTATTTTCCCGGCCCGGTGATGGCCAGCAGCAGCAATCCGCCCATGATGCTGAGGTTTTTAAGGAAGTTGATCTTGTTCCCCTCGCGCTCCGCGCCCGACTGCGTCCAGAAGTGATGCCCCATCAGCGCCGTCGCCAACGTGAAGACCACATACAACAAGGCCAGCGGACGGGTGTACATGCCCAGAACCAGCGCGATGGCGCCGAAAAATTCCACGGCAATCGCGACCACCGTCGAAAGCTGGGGCAGCGGCGCACCGGTGGAGGCCATATAACCCACGGTGGCGGTGAAGTTTGTCAGCTTCTTCCAGCCGGTCACCAGGAACAGCGCCATCAGCAGCAGGCGTGCCAACAGGATCAGGAGGTCGTTTTGTTGGCGCAGCAGGTCGTTCAACATGTCGCTTCCCCTGAGTTGGGCGTCCTGGTGGACAAAAACACGGATGCAATCTTCGAAGCCGGGAGCGCTTTAAAACGGCACACCTTCGAGTCGCCCCATGGCGCCGCTGGCAAAGTCGCGCTTGGCTTGCGCGAGGCGCTCCGGCGTGTCCATGACAAACGGCCCGCCGAACAAAATCGCGCCTTGCACCGGTGCACCACCCAGCAAGGCCACATCGGCGCCCTCCCCCGTCGCGGCCGTCAGGGTCAGCGACGAACCGGCCGACAAGAGCGCCAGCGCGCCCGATCCCAGTGGCGCACCACCGGCTTGGCCTTCCAGGCGACCGTCCAGCACATACAGACCGAGTTCAAACGCCGCATCGACCGGCAAGGTCACACTGGCGCCAGGGTCCAGGCGGATGTGGGCAAAGACCGTGGGACTGGTGGTTTGCATAGGGCCTGTGACATCGCCCAGGCGGCCCGCGATGACCCGGACCCGCGCGCCGGCAGAGCGGATCTCGGGAATGTCGGCGGCGCGAAACGAGGCGTAGGCCGGGTCGGCCAGCTTTTGTGCCGGCGGCAAGCTGGTCCAGAGTTGCAGGCCGTGGCGCCCGCCGCTGGGCTGCTCCGCATGCAACATACCGCGCCCGGCGCGTATCCATTGCGCATCACCGGCTCCCAGCGTGTCCTTGAAACCCAGGCTGTCGCGGTGCGCTACCCCGCCTTCCAGCAGGTAACTGATGACTTCGATGCCGGCATGCGGATGCGGCGAGTCACCAATGCCGCGCCGGCTCTGGTGCCGGTAGTGGTCGATGAAAACAAAGGGGCCGAGCGAGGTACGCCCGTCCAGGGGCAAGGCGCGCCACAACAACATGTCGCCATCATCGATGATGCGCTCCGAGGGAAAAATGTTTTCAATAATGCGTTGCATGGTGGGCACCCTCGGTTCGTGACAGGACATTCAACCGGACCAAGACCAGTATCTGCCAGATGGGCAGGATATTCAACTCGACAGCCATCGCGCTTGTGACGGCCCAGACATAAAAAAGCCCGATCCGTTGAAGGTTCGGGCTTGGCCTTGCTGCTTGAACGCCTGGCTGACTTGCGCACCGGCGGCAAATCCGTGCAACTGCCATGCGCCACTTCCGCCGCCATGCCAATGCTCTCGCCCAGCGTCGGGTGCGGATGAATGGTTTTACCGATGTCGACCGCGTCGGCACCCATCTCGATAGCCAGCGCGATTTCACCAATCATGTCACCGGCATGGGTACCGACAATGCCGCCGCCCAAAAAATTTGGCCGTGGCCGTGCGCCTCGTCGCTGTCGTCAAACAGCAGTTTGGTGCATCCTTCGTCGCGGCCGTTCCACTTTGGGGTCGGTGTAGGCCACGCTCGGGATCACACGGACGTTGAGGGCCGCGGCAAGTTCCTGCTTGCCCTGCCGTTCACCGGCGATCAAATCAAGGGCAGCACCAGATCACCAAGAACACAGTTGCCTACAGGTAACGGCTCAATGCAGCGACCGCACCGCCCAGCGCAACTTGGCAGACGTTGAGCGGAGGTTGCTGCGCTGCTCGTCATACGAAGCGCGAATCGGGTCGGAGGCCACGCTGCTGAAAGTGCCCTTGCTCTCCGATACATTAGGCGCCGGGGAAGAGTTCAGCATCGAGCCGGGCCTACATCTGTCCATGCCCCCCAGACATGCCCACCGTCTGCGCCGAACTGCTGGCCGATGTGGCGCGGCGCGAAGCCATGGCACGGGCCGCGCAGGCCTTGCTGGAGGCGCGTTTCACGCCTGCCGCTTGGCGCGGGCAGATGCCGACCATGGTCGAGGGCCTGGTTTGAGTGACTCAGGTGATTGACCCCGCTATCAATTAAATAGCTTCCTGCGTCCGCCATGACTTGTCTACAGGCACTTTTCATCTAGAAAAATCTGACGAGAAAGCAACCCAAAGCCGCCGATTGCGATCCGTCTGCTTTCACAAGCCCGGTGCAGCGTAAACCAGCACCTTCAACGCCCTCGCCTCGTCCACATCCGCAAACACCGCCGGATTTGCCACGCGCTCCACAAAGGTCAGCTCGGGCGCCAATTCCCGCATCTGGTCCTGCAAAAAATCCACGCCCAGTTCGGGCGCATTCAGGCACAGCAAGACATGGCCACCCGGCATCAGCAAATCGTGCAATCGGTGCATCAGGCGGGCGTAATCCTTGGTGGCCACAAAACTGCCTCTCTGAAAGCTAGGCGGATCAACGATCACCAACTCATACGGGCCGCTGCGCTTGATCTTGCCCCAGCTGCTGAAGATGTCATGCGCCAGAAAACTGGCGCCACCCGACAGGCCATTGAACTGGTGATTTTGCTGACCGATGGCGATGGCGCCCCGGCTCATGTCCACATTGACCACCTGTTTGGCGCCGGCCTGCAGCGCCACCACCGAGAAGGCACAGGTGTAGGCAAAGAGGTTCAGAATCGTCGCCCCGCGGCCGCCCACCGGATGCGCCGTCACATAGTCACGCACCCAGCGCCGGCCCTCGGCCATGTCGAGGAACAGGCCGTGGTTCTGCCCCTTGAGTACGTGTACGCGAAACTCCGCGCCCTGCTCCGTCACCACATGCGGCTCGGGCACCTTGCCATCCATCAGCCGCGTCTCGGTGCGGCCTTCGTGCCGGCACTGAAACACCCAATTGAGCGGCTCGCCGGGCGCCAGTTGCTGCCAGCGCGTGGCCAATGCCGTGCCCACGGCGGCCAGCTCGTCGTCGCTGGCGGGCTGAAAGCTCGTCAGCACAAAGACCGGAGGGAAAGCGTCCAGCGCCCACTGCTCGCAGCCCGGGTATAGGCCGCCCCGGCCATGGAAGATACGTTGGGCGTCGGTAGGCAGGTCCATCGTGGCGATGGCGTTCAGCAAGGCTTGCATGGAGTTCGGAATCCGGTGTACGGAAAAAATATCAAAGAAAAAGCCGCGCAGCCCTTTCGGAATCTACGCGGCCAGCTACTGATTCAGTAGCAATTGTGCATCAAACCAGCATCACGTCCTGGTTGGTGAAAAATCGGTGCAGCTGCCGTGCGCCACTTCCGCCGCCATGCAAATGCTTTCACCCAGGCTCGGATGCGCGTGAATGGTTTTGCCGATAGCCACCGTATCGGCGCCCATGTCGATGGCCAGCGCGATCTCGCCAATCATGTCGCCGCCATTCAAGGGCCACACCCGATCACCAAGAACACCGTTGCCTATAGGAAAGGGCTCAGTGCAGCGCCCGCACCGCCCAGCGCAACTTGGCGGACGACGAACGCGGGTTGCTGCGCTGCTCGTCATACGAGGCGCGAATCGGGTCGGCGGCCACGCTGCTGAAAGTGCCGTTGCGCTCGCCGGTTTGAAAGCACTTTTTCACGCGCCGGTCTTCCCCGGAGTGAAAGCTCAGAATAGCGACGCGCCCACCGGGCTTCAGACAGGCGGGCAGGTTCAGCAACATCGTGTCCAGCACACCAAACTCGTCATTCACCTCAATGCGCAGCGCCTGAAACGTGCGCTGCAGCACTTTTTTGGTTTCGGCCAAGCGCTCGTCCTCAGGCATGCTGCGCTTGAACGCCAGCGCCATGGTGGCCCGCACTAGGTCCGCGAGCTGCACGGTGGTCTCGAGATACTGGCCTTGCAGGGCTGCGGCCAACGGCTGGGCAAAGGGCTCGTCCGAGTTGTCGGTCAGCAGATCGCGCAGCCGGTGGCGGGTTACGCACAACAGCAGCTCGCTGGCAGACTGGCCGCTGGTCGGGTCCAGGCGCAAATCCAGCGGCCCATCAGCCCTGAAACTAAAGCCCCGTGCCGGGTTGTCAATTTGCATGGACGACACCCCCAGGTCGGCCAGCACAAAGTCGAAGCCACCGCCCGCCTGCGGAAGCAAAGTGGCCAGTTCGCTGAAGTTGGCGCGGTGCACGCTGAGCGTCTCTTCGCCAAAACCCAAGGCACGCAGCCGTGCCGTGGTGCGGGGCAGCTCAATCGGATCAACATCCATGCCAAACATGCGCCCGCCTGGCTGCACCAGCGGCAGCATGGCCAGCATGTGACCGCCAAAGCCCAGGGTGAGATCCACGCCTGTTTCGCCAGGCAAAGGTTTCAAGATGGCGAGGATTTCGTCAACGCAAATGGAGCGGTGCATGCCCGCAGGCGTTTGCCCGCGCTGCATGACCTTGTCGACCTCGGCCGCATGGCGCGTGGGGTCCAGTTCTTTGTACTTTTCTTCAAACTGGCGGGGGTGGGTGCCAGCGTAACGCACGCGGCGCTTGTGGGGAGGGGAAGCATCTGTCATCGGCCATTATGCGGCCGCGCGCTTGCGCCCGTAGCAGAAGGCGATCAAAGCATTCTGCAAGCGCGGTCAAACCGCAAGGTATTTAGCCCCAATAAAAAAGCCACACCGCCCTTGCGGGGTCTGCGCGGCCAGCTACTGAATCAGTAGCAATTTGTCCTTACTGGCGTGTCGGTGGCAAGTCCGTGCAGCTGCCGTGCGCCACTTCTGCCGCCATGCCAATCGACTCGCCCAGTGTCGGGTGCGGGTGGATGGTCTTGCCGATGTCCACCGCGTCGGCGCCCATTTCGATGGCCAGCGCGATTTCACCAATCATGTCGCCGGCATGAGTAGGCGAACTGAGGGACTTTGGCCATGCGGCCACACCTGTTAGCCAGACCGACTATGGCAACTGACTTAACCCCAACTCTTTCAGGAAGCCGTTGTGCTTTTGTTTTGCCGCGGCAATGGCTTTCTCAATCTCCGCCAACTCGCCATGCGCCGCTTTCAGGTCAATCTCTGCTTCGTCCATCGCCGTGCTGATGTAGCGGGAGATGTTCAGGTTATAGCCTTCCTCCGCAATCCGCTCCATCGAGATTCGCTTTGAATATCGCTCCTCTTCCTTACGGAATTGGTAGGTCTCGATGATCTTGGCAATGTGCTCTTCCGTTAGTTGGTTTTGGCGCTTGCCTTTGACGAAGTGCTCGGCGGCGTTGATGAAGAGCACGTCGTCCGGCTTCTTGCATTTCTTGAGCACCAAAATGCAAACCGGGATACCGGTGGAATAAAAAAGGTTGGATGGCAGGCCGATGACGGTGTCGATGTGACCGTCCTTAAGCAGCTTGGTGCGGATGCGTTCCTCAGCACCGCCACGGAAGAGCACCCCATGTGGCAGGATGATGGCCATCACTCCCTCATCTTTCAGAAAATGAAAGCCGTGCAGCAGAAAGGCAAAGTCGGCGGCAGATTTGGGGGCGAGGCCGTGGTTCTTGAAGCGCACGTCGTCGGCCAGGGCGTCGGTCGGCTCCCAACGGTAGCTGAAGGGTGGGTTGGCGACGACGGCGTCAAACGCGGGTTTCCTGGCGGGGTAGGCATTGAAGTAAAGGGTGTCGGCGTTACCTCTGTTTCGACGCTTGCCCGCGTCCTTAAACTCCATAGAGAGGCGCGTCTTCCCGGTACGGTTGGGTTTCGCCTTCACGGGGGAAAAGCTGCTGCATCAGCCCTTTTTTTTTGGTCTTGAGGGCGTCCAGTTTCCGGACTTGCTCGGCAATCAGCTCGTCCACGGAGTTCAAGCACTCGGCGATTTTTTGTTGTTCGTTTCGCGAGTGTGGAAACGGAATTTTGATCTTCGCAAGGCGGCCTCCGGAGAGGCCAAGAACCTTAGTCCCTTGAGACTCTTTTTGAATCTGAGTGCGGACCCACTTGGATTTGAACAGGTGAGGGCCTCGAACTTTTCGCGGAAGTTGCGCTCCAGTGATGCGCGGTCACGAATGTCGGCGCGGTATTCGTATTTGAGACCTTGAAGTTTGCCGATGAAGCCGTATTCGATGTGCTCCTCTCTGACGACGGGACTCGGCGCGCTAGATGGCTGGTCGTAAGTGAACTTGGATGAAGGCATGGGTTGGCGATTGACGTTATCGACTGATTAAAGGCTATTTGCTTTATGGTATCCACGATTGTGACTGCTTGATTCACCACGCCTATGCATATCCGACCCCACAAGGCAAAAAACCCGAACCGGTAAGGGCTCGGGCTTTGCAGGGTAGCTTGGATGCTTGGTCTACTTGCGCGCGGGCGGCAAATCCGTGCAGCTGCCGTGCGCCACTTCGGCCGCCATGCCAATGCTTTCACCCAGCGTCGGGTGCGGGTGAATGGTCTTGCCGATGTCCACCGCGTCGGCGCCCATCTCGATGGCCAGTGCAATCTCGCCGATCATGTCGCCGGCGTGGGTGCCGACAATGCCGCCGCCCAGGATCTTGCCGTGGCCGTGCGCTTCGGGGCTGTCGTCAAACAGCAGCTTGGTGAAACCTTCGTCGCGGCCGTTGGCAATGGCTCGGCCCGAAGCCGTCCAGGGGAACAAGCCCTTTTTGACCTTGATGCCCTGGGCCTTGGCCTGGTCTTCCGTCAAGCCGACCCATGCCACTTCGGGGTCGGTGTAGGCCACGCTGGGGATCACACGGGCGTTGAAGGCGGCGGATGCCAATTCCTTGTTGCCCTGCAGTTCGCCGGCAATCACTTCGGCCGCCACATGCGCTTCGTGCACGGCCTTGTGGGCCAGCATGGGCTGGCCGACGATGTCGCCGATGGCAAAGATGTGCGGCACGTTGGTGCGCATCTGGATATCCACGGGGATGAAGCCGCGGTCGGTCACGGCGACGCCGGCTTTGTCCGCAGCAAGCTTCTTGCCGTTGGGGGTGCGGCCCACGGCTTGCAACACCAGGTCGTAGACCTGCGGCGCGGGCGCGGTGCCGCCCTCTTCTGCCGCGGCAAACGTCACCTCGATGCCTTCGGGCGTGGCCTTGGCGCCCACCGTCTTGGTCTTGAGCATGATGTTGTCAAAACGCGGGGCGTTCATCTTCTGCCAGACCTTGACCAGGTCGCGGTCGGCGCCCTGCATCAAACCGTCGAGCATCTCGACCACGTCCAGGCGCGCGCCCAGCGTGGAATACACCGTGCCCATTTCCAGGCCGATGATGCCGCCGCCCAGGATCAACATACGTTTGGGCACTTCTTTCAGCGCCAGGGCGCCGGTGCTGTCCACCACACGCGGATCGTTGGGCATGAAAGGCAGGCGCACGGCTTGTGAACCGGCTGCGATGATGCAGTTCTTGAACGCGATGGTCTGTGTCTTGCCGGTTTTTTCCTGGCCTTCAGCACCGGTGGTTTCTTCGACCTGCAGGTGGTTGGCGCCGACAAAGCTGCCGATGCCGCGCACGGTGGTGACCTTGCGCATCTTGGCCATGGCGACCAGGCCGCCGGTCAACTTGCCGACGACTTTTTCCTTGTGCGTGCGCAGCTTGTTGATGTCCACCGTGGGTTCGGCAAACCTTACACCCAGCGCTTCAAAATGTTTGACCTCGTCCATCACCGCCGCCACATGCAGCAAGGCCTTGGACGGGATGCAACCCACGTTGAGGCAGACGCCACCCAGGGTGGCGTAACGCTCGACCAGCACCACTTTCAGGCCCAGGTCGGCAGCGCGGAAGGCGGCGGAATAACCACCGGGGCCGGCGCCCAGCACCAAGACGTCGCAGTCCAGGTCGGCCGTACCGGCGAAACTGGCGGCGGCCGGCGCCGCTACTGAATTAGTAGCTGCTTGCGCAGGTGCAGCGGGGGCTGGGACCTGTTTTGACTCTGAAACCGGCGCTGCAGCGGGCGCCGCGGCCCCGGCGGCGTCCAGTACCAGCACCACCGAGCCCTGCTTGACCTTGTCGCCCAGCTTGACCTTGAGCTCTTTCACGATACCAGCGTGGCTGGATGGAATTTCCATCGAGGCCTTGTCGCTCTCCACCGTCATCAGGCTCTGGTCGACCAGGATGCGATCGCCGGCCTTGACCAGCAACTCGATCACGGTCACTTCGTCGAAATCGCCGATGTCGGGAATTTGAATGTCTATCAATGCCATGTTTTTGGTCTCCGCTTACTTTTTCAGCTTGATCGTGAACAGCTCCACCGGTCCGGCGGAGTTTTTGTCGAATTCGCAGCCCGCGGTCACCCCGGCCAGGGCCACTTCGCGGGCTGTTTTGGCCTTGCCCCAGCTGGCGTGCATCGCACCCAGCGCAAAACTGCGGCCCGACCCTATGCCCCAGAACTCCTTGAACTCAAAGATTTCGCGGTAGCTGTAGAGGCCGTAGATGCCACTGGCGTTGGCAATCAGCACGCTGAACTGGCTGGACTCGTAGGGGTCGTTGTCGTCTTCCTTGGTCTGCAGGAAAAACGCGTCCTTGAGCACCGGGTGCAACTTGTGGAAGGTGTCAAACACCTCGTCCTTGCTGCCGAACTTGAGCTGGGCCTTGGGCAAGGTCTCCATGGCTTTGCGCAACACCGGGAAATGCGCCACCGTCCCGGCCATGCCGATGTAGCTGCGCCCCGTCGGCGTGTCCACCTTGAAGATTTTGCTGTTGGCCTCGTAACGGCTGCTCAGGCGTGTGTCGCCGAAAGTGATGAGCGCGTCCGTAGCAATCACGGCCTGCCCGGCTTTCTTGACAACAACCAGGGTGGTCATGCCGGGATTCCCTTCAAGCCAGGGCCGCGGGACTGGCTCTGCCAGACCGCAGGCGCAGCGGCCCCCTCGGGGGGCAGCGCATGACACGAAGTGAAAAGCGTGGGGGTCACAGTAATACGCGACGGAAATCACCCAGGATCTGGCCCAGGTAGGCGTTGAAACGCGCGGCCGATGCGCCGTCGATGACACGGTGGTCGTACGACAGCGACAGCGGCAAACTCAGGCGCGGCACAAACTGCTCCTTGTCCGCGTTCCACACCGGTTTCATCGCGCTCTTGGACAGGCCCAGGATAGCGACTTCAGGCGCATTGATGATGGGGGTGAAGTGGGTGCCGCCTATGCCGCCCAGCGAAGAAATCGAGAAACAGCCGCCTGTCATTTCGGCGGGCGACAGCTTGCCGTCGCGCGCCTTTTTGGCCAGCTCGCCCATCTCCAGGCTGATCTGCAGAATGCCTTTTTTGTCGGCATCACGCAGCACCGGCACCATCAGGCCGTTGGGCGTGTCGGCCGCAAAACCGATGTGAAAATACTGCTTGTAGACCAGCGCATCACCGTCCAGGCTGGCGTTGAACTCGGGGAATTTTTTCAGCGCCGCCACCACGGCCTTGATCACAAAAGCCAGCATGGTGACTTTCACGCCCGACTTCTCGTTTTCCTTGTTGGTCGACACGCGGAAGGCTTCGAGATCGGTGATGTCGACCTCGTCGTTGTTCGTGACGTGCGGAATCATCACCCAGTTGCGGTGCAGGTTGGCGCCGCTGATTTTCTTGATACGCGACAAGTCCTTGCGTTCGATCGCGCCGAACTTGGCGAAATCGACCTTGGGCCAGGGCAACAGGTCCAGACCGACACCGGAGCCGGCTGCGGCGGCAGGCCCCTTGGCGGCTTGGGCCTGGGTGCGCAGCTCGCCGGCCATGACGGATTTGGTGAAACCCTGCACGTCGTCCTGCGTGATACGGCCTTTCGGGCCGCTGCCTTTGACTTCGGCCAGCGGCACACCCAGCTCGCGCGCAAACTTGCGCACCGAGGGCGAGGCATGGGGCAACTGGCCGGTAGGCGCTGCGGGTTCATGCGCGGGCAAGGCGGCGGCTGGTGCCGCGATCGCCACCGGAGCGCTGGTCACGCTGACAGCCGGTGCGACGCTGGCCGCAACGGCGGGCGCAGCAGGCGCGGCCGAACTTTCCAGCACCACCAGCAGATCGCCGATGTTGAGCTTGTCGCCCAGCTTGGCCTTGATCTCCTTGATCACGCCGGCGTGGCTGGACGGAATTTCCATCGAGGCTTTGTCGGATTCGACCGTGACCAGCGACTGCTCGGCGCGTATGGTGTCGCCGACCTTGACCAGCACCTCAATGACCACCACATCCTTGAAATCACCGATGTCGGGGACGTGCACGTCCACACGACCAGCCGCGGCGGTAACCGGAGCCGCTACCGTTTTAGTAGCTTCTTGCGCAGGTGCAGCGGGGGCTACAGCCTGTTTTGGCTCTGAAACCGGGGCTGCGGCAGCGGCCTCAGCCTCCAGCACCAGCACCACCGAGCCCTGCTTGACCTTGTCGCCCAGCTTGACCTTGAACTCTTTCACAACCCCGGCCTGGCTGGAGGGAATCTCCATCGAGGCCTTGTCGCTTTCGACCGTCATCAGGCTCTGGTCGGCCTTGATGTGGTCGCCGGGTTTGACCAGCAGCTCGATGACCGTCACTTCGTCAAAGTCGCCGATGTCGGGAATGGTGATGTCTACCAATGCCATATGTATGTCTCCGTTCTTGCTACGCGTGGTGTTCAGGCGTAGAGCGGGTTGATCTTGTCGGCCTGGATGCCGTATTTGCTGATCGCTTCGGCGACCTTGGCGACCGGCACGCTGCCCTCTTCGCTCAGCGCTTTCAGCGTCGCCACCACGATGTAGTGGCGGTTGATTTCAAAATGCTCGCGCAGCTTGCTGCGGAAATCGCTGCGGCCAAAACCGTCGGTGCCCAGGACCTTGAAGGTGCGGCCCTTGGGCACAAAGGGGCGAATCTGCTCGGCGTAGGCTTTCATGTAGTCGGTCGAGGCGACCACCGGGCCGGCGTGTTTTTCGAGCTGCTGGCTCACAAAAGACACACGCGGCGCTTCCAGCGGGTGCAGCAGGTTCCAGCGTTCGCAGTCCTGGCCTTCGCGGGTCAACTCGTTAAAGCTTGGGCAGCTCCAGACGTTGGCGGCCACGCCCCACTCTTTTTCCAGCAGCTCTTGCGCAGCGATGGACTCGCGCAGGATGGTGCCCGAACCCAGCAGTTGCACGGCGCCTTTGCCGTTGCTTGCTGGCTTGCACAGATACATGCCCTTGATGATCTGCTCTTCGGTGCCGGGCGTGAGGCCAGGCATCGCATAGTTCTCATTGAGCAAGGTGAGGTAGAAATAAACGTTGTCCTGCTTTTCCACCATGCGTTTGAGGCCGTGGTGCAGGATCACGCCGACTTCGTGGGCAAAGGTCGGGTCGTAGGAAATGCAGTTCGGAATCGTGCCGGCCAGGATGTGGCTGTGGCCGTCTTCGTGCTGCAGGCCTTCGCCGTTCAGCGTGGTGCGGCCCGAGGTACCGCCCAAGAGGAAACCTCGCGCCTGCATGTCACCGGCCGCCCAGGCCAGGTCGCCAATACGCTGGAAACCGAACATTGAGTAATACACATAGAACGGCACCATGATGCGGTTGCTGGTGCTGTAGCTGGTGGCGGCGGCGATCCAGCTGCTCATGCCGCCGGCTTCGTTGATGCCTTCCTGCAGGATCTGGCCGGCCTTGTCTTCCTTGTAATACATGACCTGGTCCTTGTCGACCGGGGTGTATTGCTGACCTGCGGGGTTGTAGATGCCGATCTGGCGGAACAGGCCTTCCATGCCGAAGGTACGGGCCTCATCCACCAGGATGGGCACCACACGTGGGCCCAGGGCCTGGTCGCGCAGCAGTTGCGTCAGGAAACGCACATACGCTTGTGTGGTCGAGATTTCGCGGCCTTCGGCCGTGGGCTCCATGACCGACTTGAAGGTGTCCAGCGAAGGCACGGTGAACTGCTCGTCGGCCTTGACGCGGCGGTGCGGCAGGTAACCACCCAGAGCCTTGCGGCGCTCGTGCAGGTACTTCATCTCCGGTGTGTCGTCGGCCGGTTTGTAAAAGGGGATGTCCGCGATCTGGCTGTCCGGAATCGGGATGTTGAAGCGGTCGCGGAAGGCCTTGATGTCTTCGTCGCTGAGCTTTTTGGTCTGGTGAACGTTGTTCTTGCCTTCGCCGATCTTGCCCATGCCAAAACCCTTGACGGTCTTGATCAGCAACACGGTGGGCTGGTTTTTATGTTCGTTGGCCGCATGGAAGGCCGCGTAAACCTTTTGCGAATCATGGCCGCCGCGGCGCAAGTCCCAGACTTCGTCGTCTGTCATGTGGGCGACCATTTCCAGCGTGCGCGGATCGCGGCCGAAGAAATGTTTGCGCACGTAGGCACCGTCGTTGGCCTTGAAGGACTGGTAGTCGCCGTCGTTGCACTCCATCATGATCTTGCGCAAGGCACCGTCCTTGTCGCGCGCCAGCAGGTCGTCCCAGCCCTTGCCCCAGATCAGCTTGATGACGTTCCAGCCCGAACCGCGGAACTCGCCTTCGAGTTCCTGGATGATCTTGCCGTTGCCGCGCACCGGGCCGTCGAGGCGCTGCAGGTTGCAGTTCACCACAAAGATCAGGTTGTCGAGTTTTTCGCGCGCCGCCAGGCTGATCGCGCCCAGCGATTCGACCTCGTCCATCTCGCCGTCGCCGCAGAAGACCCAGACCTTGCGGTTTTCGGTGTTGGCAATGCCGCGTGCGTGCAGGTATTTGAGGAAACGTGCCTGGTAGATTGCCATCAGCGGGCCCAGGCCCATGGACACCGTGGGGAACTGCCAGAAATTGGGCATCAGCTTGGGATGCGGGTAGCTGGACAAACCTTTGCCGTCGACTTCCTGGCGGAAGTTGAGCAACTGCTCTTCGCTCAGCCGGCCTTCGAGATAAGCGCGGGCATACACACCGGGCGACACATGGCCCTGGATGTACAGGCAATCGCCGCCGTGGTTTTCACTCTCGGCGTGCCAGAAATGGTTGAAGCCGGCGCCAAACATGGAAGCCAGCGAGGCAAAGGAGCCGATGTGGCCGCCCAGGTCGCCGCCGTCGGCCGGATGCAGGCGGTTCGCCTTGACCACCATGGCCATGGCGTTCCAGCGCATGTAGGCGCGCAAACGCCGTTCGATGTCGAGGTTGCCGGGCGAGCGTTTTTCCTGCGAGGACTCGATGGTGTTCACATAGCCGGTGTTGGCGGAGAACGGCATGTCAATGCTGCTCTGACGCGCATGCTCGAGCAGTTGCTCCAGCAAGTCATGGGCGCGCGCCGGGCCCTCACTTTCAATGACGGCGGTCAGGGCATCCAGCCACTCGCGCGTTTCCTGTAGGTCCTGATTCTGGGCATCGTTGGCAGCACTGTTCAAAGTATCGACACGTGCTTGTTCCGGATTTGCAGCCATGGTTTGTCTCCTGCTGGTAGCTAGGGTCGCTAGCCTGTGTTGAGTGGCTTCTTCATCACGTTGTAACGCAATTTAGATTCAAGGCTCTAGTTTCTCATAATTTTTTCGTGATTTCAAATAGCGCATATTGATTTCACATTAAGAAATTTCAGATGGGTAGATGCTTTTCAAAGGCGCGAAGAGACCCTGTTTCAGAGAAAAAGAATGCCGCATCCCATACATCGGCGGGGTATCTCTCGTCCCTTAAACTTGAGCACCCACCATGACACCAAGCCCGCCCCCCTCTTCCGCCAGCCCATCCGCCACCGCACCGCTGGCCCGCTGGCGCCACTGGTGGCGCAAACAATCCCCGACGCGGCAGGATCGCTTTGTCACCCTTGGGCCTTTGCTGGCCGTGATGCTGTTTCTGGCGGCCGTGATTGCAGCCTTTGGTTACCTGCGGATTGAAGAGATAGACCGCGAACAACAAGCCGTCAAGCGGGATGCGGAGTACGCCCAGCAAAGGTTGCGCCTGCGTCTGCTGGAGCGCCAGGAGCAGTTGATGCGCCTGGGCCGCGATGTGTCCAACCGCGACGTGGACACCGAAGAATTTATTGCGCAAGCCGAATCGCTGGTCAACCAGTACCCCGAGCTGCTGGCCGTGACCTGGGTGGACGCGCGCCGCAAGGTCAAGGCGGCTTATGTGTCACCCAGCGCCAACGCCACGCAGGTGCGGGCCTCGGGCGAACAGCTCAAATACGGCGAGACCGAAGGCACCTTCGGTCTGGCGCGCGATTTGCGCCAACCGGTCTACTCACGCCCCCTGACCCCCAAGGACGACGCCAGCTACAACGGCCCCAGCCTGCAACTGCAGATCCCGCTGGACGACCAGGGCAAGTTCGACGGCGTGATCATGGGCGAATACGCCATCGACGGCCTGCTGCGTTTTGGCGTGCCGACCGAGGTCAGCGCCAAATACGCGGTGGCGCTGCTGGACGACAAGGGCAAGCTGCTGGCCGGCAGCCTGCCGCCGCCACGCAACAAGGCGGCCAAACTGCTGCCCTGGTCGGACGAGGCGCCAGAGTATGAAATCCCGGTCTCCCCGGTTGGCAACGGTTTGCTGCTCAAGGCCCAGGGTTACCGGGCGTCGCTGGGGGTGATCGGCAGCGGCTTTTTCTGGCTGGTCAGTGCGCTGAGCGCCCTCACGGTCTGGATGCTGCTGGGCACCTGGCGCCACACGCGGCGCCGCGTGCAGGCCCAGCAGGCTTTGATCTCGGAAACCAACTTCCGCCGGGCCATGGAAAACTCCATGCTGACCGGCATGCGTGCGCTGGACTTGCAGGGCCGCATCACTTATGTGAACCCGGCCTTTTGCCAGATGACGGGCTGGAGCGAGGCCGAACTGGTTGGCCGCACGCCGCCCTTTCCTTATTGGCCTGACCAGGACCACGAAGCCCTGGCGGCGCGGCTGGACGACGAACTGGGGGGGCGCGCACCGCCCGGCGGCCTGGAAGTGCGGGTCAAGCGCAAAAACGGCAGCATTTTTGATGCCCGCATGTATGTCTCGCCGCTGATTGATCCCCGCGGCCAGCAAACCGGCTGGATGACCTCGGTGACCGACATCACCGAACCCAAACGGATTCGCGAAGAACTCTCCAACTCCTACGAACGTTTCACCACCGTGCTGGAAGGGCTGGACGCCGCCGTCTCGGTCGCGCCGCTGGGCAGCGAAGAGCTGCTGTTTGCCAACCGCCTGTACCGCTCCTGGTTCGGCGGCGAGGTCTCCGGCCACATGAATCTGATCGCCCAGGCCGGTGTACCGCCCGTCACGGCGACCGAGGACACACTGGATGCGGTCGATGGCCTGGCCGGGTTTCCGACCGACACCCTGACCGCGGCGCAAACCGCCAATGCCGAAATTTTTGTGACCGACCTGTCCAAGTGGCTGGAGGTGCGCTCGCGTTACCTGACCTGGGTCGATGGGCGTCTGGCACAAATGGTGATTGCCACCGACATCACGCCGCGCCGCCACGCCGAAGAACAGGCCGCGCTGCAGGCCGAGCGGGCCCAGTCGGCCAGCCGCCTGATCACCATGGGCGAGATGGCCTCCAGCGTGGCGCACGAGTTGAACCAGCCGCTGACGGCCATCAACAACTATTGCAACGGCATGGTCTCGCGTATCAAAGGCCAGCAGATCAGCAACGAAGACTTGCTGGTCGCCCTCGAAAAAACCGCCAAGCAGGCGCACCGCGCCGGGCAGATCATCCAGCGCATACGTTCCTTCGTCAAACGCAGCGAACCCAACCGCAGCCTGGCCGATGTGGCCACCCTGGTCAGCAACGCGATGGAGCTGGCCGACATCGAACTGCGTCGCCACAACGTGCGGCTCAGCCACTACATCGCGGCGCGCCTGCCGCAGGTGATGGTGGACCCCATCCTGATCGAGCAGGTGCTGATCAACCTGATGAAAAACGGCGCCGAGTCGATTGCGCAGGCACGCCGGCCCACCGCCCGCCGCCGGGTGGAACTGCGCGTGGTGCCCAAACAGATTGAAGAGCAAAGCGTGGTCGAGTTCTCGGTGATGGATTCGGGCAAGGGCTTGTCGCCTGAAGTCATGGGCCGGCTCTACGAAGCCTTCTATTCCACCAAGGCCGAAGGCATGGGCATAGGCCTGAAACTGTGCCGCAGTATTGTCGAGTCGCACCAGGGTCGGATGCTGGCCGAGAACCTCTACAATGGCGACGAAGTGGTGGGCTGCCGGTTTACTTTCTGGATCCCGGTGACCCCCCTGCTTTCTCCAGCCCCGGCTGCGGCGGAAACGCCGTCACCGCCGGCCGGCGTTCACTGACAAGGTCCTTGTATCGTCTACTCAAAAGGTTTGGCATGAGCTTGATTCCCAAAAAAGGTACCGTGTATGTCGTCGATGATGACGAAGGCGTGCGTGATTCGCTTCAGTGGTTACTCGAGGGCAAGGACTACCGGGTGCGCTGTTACGACTCTGCCGAGACCTTTCTGAGTCGTTATGACGCCCGCGAAGTCGCCTGCCTGATTGTTGACATCCGCATGGGCGGCATGACCGGCCTGGAGCTGCAGGACAGACTGATCGAACGCAAATCCCCCCTGCCCATCGTGTTCATCACCGGCCACGGCGACGTGCCCATGGCCGTGAACACCATGAAAAAAGGCGCGATGGACTTTATCCAGAAGCCTTTCCAGGAAGACGCCCTGGTCAGCCTCGTCGAACGCATGCTGGACCAGGCCAAGGACGCCTTCAGCGAACACCAGCAATCGGCCAGCCGCGACGCGCTGCTGGCCAAGCTGACCTCGCGCGAAGCCCAGGTGCTGGAACGCATCGTGGCCGGCCGCCTGAACAAACAAATTGCCGACGACCTGGGCATCAGCATCAAGACGGTGGAGGCGCACCGCGCCAACATCATGGAAAAGCTCAACGCCAACACCGTGGCCGACCTGCTGAAAATTGCCCTGGGCTCGAACGCACCCAAGACCTGAGCCTCACTCTCGGTCGCTATCCTTTCGATAGCTGCTTGCGCCCGTGGTTCCTGGACCAGCGGGCGTTTTTATTTGAAAGAATTGAACCATGACTGCACAACTGATTGACGGCAACGCCCTGTCGAAACAATTACGCGCCGACGTCGCGAAACGGGCCGCCGCCCTGCACGAACGCGGCATTGTTCCCGGCCTGGCCGTGGTGCTGGTCGGCGACAACCCGGCCAGCCAGGTGTATGTCCGCAACAAGGTCAAGGCCTGCCTGGACAGCGGCCTGCATTCGGTGCTGGAGCAATACCCGGCCTCCCTCAGTGAAGCCGAGTTGCTGGCCCGCGTGGACGCGCTGAACCACGACCCGGCCATCCACGGCATCCTGGTGCAGTTGCCGCTGCCGGCCCACATCGACGCGCAAAAAGTCATCGAAGCGATTTCGCCGGAAAAAGACGTGGATGGTTTCCACGTCGCCAGCGCCGGCGCCCTGATGGTCGGCCAGCCGGGTTTCTGGCCTTGCACGCCTTACGGTTGCATGAAGATGCTGGAAAGTATCGGTTACGACCTGAAAGGCAAACACGCCGTGGTGATTGGCCGCAGCAATATCGTCGGCAAACCCATGGCCCTGATGCTGCTGCAGAAGAACGCGACCGTCACCATCTGCCACAGCGCCACGCCAAACCTCAAGGCCATGACCCTGCAGGCCGATGTGATTGTGGCCGCCGTGGGCAAGCGCAATGTGTTGACCGCCGACATGGTCAAACCCGGCGCGGTGGTGATCGACGTCGGCATGAACCGCAACGATGAACACAAACTCTGCGGCGATGTGGATTTTGCGGGTGTCAAAGAGGTGGCCGGCTACATCACACCCGTGCCTGGCGGTGTCGGCCCCATGACCATCACCATGCTGCTGGTCAACACCATGGAAGCCGCTGAAAGAGCCCCCACGGTTGTTCACTCCGTGTAACGCCCTGCCCCCCTAGGGGGCCGCTGCGCCTGCAGGCCGGCAAAGCCGGACCCGCGGCCCCTGCTTGAAAAGAAAAGAGTGGCGCGGCCCCTGGTAGCGCCGGCTATGCAGCGCCATCCTTCGTCGAACGGCTCAGGCGCCACAAGGTCCAGCCTGCGGCCAACCACTGGCCCAGGTACATGGCACTGCCCAGCCCGTGCCAGAGCTGAAGATTGCCGCCCTCGGCGCGCGCACTGACGATACGCGGCGCCACGCCAAACTCCACCAGCACCGCCAGCAGCAGCCCGGCCACTACATATTTCATAGCAGCTTGCGCTGATGGAGAAAGGGCTGAGGCCTTGTTTTTATTGAAAACCAGGAGCAGCAGGAAGGTGCAGGCAATGCTGAGCCAGGTTTGCGCCGTGAAAAGTTTGGCGGCCATGGCGCCGGCCTCGGCCGGACTGCCCAAAAACTTGAACAGCATGGGCACAACCACAAAACCCAAACCCGTCAGGCTGCCCCACCAGAGGGCGGCCAGCAGGATGCACAGGCGTGATTTCATGTGCGCAATCTAGACATTAGATATACATGACCGCGATGATCTCGTAGCGCCGGATGCCGCCTGGCGCCTGCACTTCGGCGGTGTCGCCTTCGTCCTTGCCGATCAGGGCGCGGGCAATCGGCGACCCGATGTTGACCCGGCCAAATTTGATGTCGGCCTCGTCTTCGCCGACGATCTGGTAGGTCACCTTGTCGCCGGTGTCTTCGTCTTCCAGCTCGATGGTGGAGCCGAACACCACTTTGCCACCCGCGTCGAGTTCTGACGGGTCAATCACCTGCGCGGCCGACAGTTTGCCTTCAATTTCCTGGATGCGGCCTTCGATAAAACCCTGACGGTCCTTGGCGGCATCGTACTCGGCGTTTTCGCTCAGGTCGCCCTGGGCGCGCGCTTCGGAAATCGAGTTGATGACCCAGGGGCGGTCCACGGTTTTGAGCTGGTGCAGTTCAGCCTTGAGCTTTTCCGCGCCTTTTTTTGTAATGGGAATGGTTGCCATTGTTTGAGTCCTCCAAAAAGCGAAACCGCCACCAGTCACCTGGCGGCGGCGTCATTGTCCTGCTTTTAGTTTAATGCAAATACGCCCGTCTGGGCTCGGTAATTGCCCCGAGCTCAGGCCAGTTGGGCGTGCAATTCCTGGATCGAATACACGGTCAGGTTGTCCAGGTATTTCATGCCTTCCACGGCGGCTTCCGCGCCCGCGATCGTGGTGAAGGTCGTGACCCGGGCCAGCAGCGCCGAGGTGCGGATTTGCCGCGAATCGGCAATCGCATTGCGGCGCTCTTCCACGGTGTTGATGACCAGCGCAATCTCGTTGTTCTTGATCATGTCCACCACATGTGGCCGGCCTTCGGTGACCTTGTTGACCACGCCGCAAGAAATACCGGCTGCCGTGATGGCTGCCGCCGTGCCCTTGGTCGCGACCAGGTCAAACTTCAGCGCCGCCAGCGCACGCGCCACTTCCACTGCGCGTGGCTTGTCGTTGTTTTTCACCGTCAGGAAAACCCGGCCGGCGGTCGGCAGCTTGGTGCCGGCGCCCAGTTGCGACTTCACAAAGGCTTCGCCAAAAGTCTTGCCCACACCCATCACCTCACCGGTGGACTTCATCTCGGGGCCGAGAATCGTGTCCACGCCGGGGAACTTGACGAAGGGGAAGACGGCTTCTTTGACGCTGAAATACGGTGGCGTGACCTCTTTGGTGATGCCCTGCGAAGCCAGCGACTGGCCGGCCATGCAACGCGCCGCCACCTTGGCCAGCTGGATGCCGGTGGCCTTGCTGACAAAAGGCACGGTACGGGAAGCACGCGGGTTCACTTCCAGCACGTAGATCACGTCTTTGCCATCCACATGCTGGATCGCAAACTGCACATTCATCAAACCCACCACGTTCAAGGCCTGGGCCATGGCGGCGGTCTGGCGCTTGATCTCGGTGACGGTTTCTGCGCTCAGCGAATACGGCGGCAGGGAACAAGCCGAGTCGCCGCTGTGCACGCCGGCCTGCTCGATGTGTTCCATCACGCCGCCAATGAAGGTGGCGCCCACGCCGTCGCGGATGCAATCGACATCACATTCAATCGCGTCGTTGAGGAAACGGTCCAGCAACACCGGCGAGTCATGGCTGACCTTGACGGCTTCGCGCATGTAACGCTCGAGGTCGCGCTGCTCGTGCACGATTTCCATGGCACGACCACCCAGCACATAGCTGGGGCGCACAACCAGGGGGTAACCCAGGGCCGCGGCTTTTTCCAGCGCTTCCGGCTCGGTACGGGCCGTGGCATTGGGCGGCTGGCGCAGCTTGAGTTCGTGCAGCAGTTTCTGGAAACGCTCACGGTCTTCGGCCGCGTCAATCATGTCGGGCGAGGTACCTATGATGGGCACGCCGTTGGCTTCCAGGTCCAGCGCCAGCTTCAAAGGTGTCTGGCCACCGTACTGGACGATCACGCCAAAGGGCTTTTCCTTATCGACAATTTCCAGCACGTCTTCCAGCGTCAGCGGCTCGAAGTACAGGCGGTCGCTGGTGTCGTAGTCGGTGGACACGGTTTCGGGGTTGCAGTTGACCATGATGGTCTCGTAACCGTCTTCGCGCATGGCCAGGGCCGCATGCACGCAGCAATAGTCAAACTCGATGCCCTGGCCGATGCGATTCGGTCCGCCGCCCAGCACCATGATCTTTTTCTTGTCTGTCGGTGCGGCTTCACACTCGCTGCCTTCGGCCTCATAGGTCGAATACATGTAGGCGGTGTTGGTCGCAAACTCGGCGGCGCAGGTGTCCACCCGTTTATAAACCGGACGCACACCCAGTGCCTTGCGCTTGTCGCGAATCGCGGTGTCTGTGGTTTTCAGCTGTTTGGCCAGGCGTCTATCCGAGAAGCCTTTTTGCTTCAAGCTGCGCAGCGTAACGGCGTCGATCTTGTCGAGGGACGTGGTTTCCAGCTCCAGCTCGATCTTGACGATCTGCTCGATCTGCACCAGGAACCAGGGGTCTATCTTGGTCAGCGCAAACACTTCGTCCACGCTCATGCCCATGGCAAAGGCGTCACCCACGTACCAGATGCGGTCCGGACCGGGCGCGCCCAGTTCCTTCTCAAGCACCTCGCGGTCTTGCGTCTTCTCGTTCATGCCGTCCACGCCGACTTCCAGGCCGCGCAAAGCTTTCTGGAAGGACTCCTGGAAGGTGCGGCCCATGGCCATGACTTCACCGACCGACTTCATCTGTGTGGTCAAGCGTGAATCAGCAGCCGGGAATTTTTCGAACGCAAAACGCGGAATCTTGGTGACCACGTAGTCGATGCTGGGCTCGAAACTCGCGGGGGGTGGCACCACCGGTGATTTCATTGCGCAACTCGTCCAGCGTGTAGCCCACAGCCAGCTTGGCCGCGACCTTGGCAATCGGGAAACCCGTGGCTTTGGAAGCCAGTGCCGAGGAACGCGAGACACGCGGATTCATCTCGATCACCACCATGCGGCCATCGACCGGGTTGATGGAGAACTGCACGTTGGAACCACCGGTGTCCACGCCGATCTCGCGCAACACAGCCAGACTCGCATTGCGCAGTATCTGGTATTCCTTGTCGGTCAGGGTCTGGGCCGGCGCCACGGTGATGGAGTCACCGGTGTGTACACCCATGGGGTCCAGATTTTCGATCGAGCAAACGATGATGCAGTTGTCGGCCTTGTCGCGGACCACTTCCATCTCGTATTCTTTCCAGCCGAGCAGCGACTCCTCAATCAGCAGCTCGTTGGTCGGCGAGGCTTCCAGGCCGCGCTTGCAGATGGTCTCAAACTCTTCCGGGTTGTAGGCAATGCCGCCACCCGTGCCGCCCAGCGTGAAGCTGGGGCGGATCACCGTAGGGAAACCCATGAGCTTTTGCACCGCCCAGGCCTCTTCCATGCTGTGGGCAATGCCGGAACGCGCGGAACCGAGACCAATCTTGGTCATCGCGTCCTTGAACTTCAGGCGGTCTTCGGCCTTGTCGATGGCTTCGGGCGTGGCGCCAATCAGCTCGACCTTGTATTTGTCGAGCACGCCGTTGTGCCACAAATCCAGCGCGCAATTCAGCGCGGTCTGGCCACCCATGGTTGGCAGGATGGCGTCGGGCCGCTCCTTGGCGATGATCTTCTCTACCGTCTGCCAGGTGATGGGCTCGATGTAGGTGACGTCGGCCGTGGCCGGGTCGGTCATGATGGTCGCCGGGTTGCTGTTGATCAGGATGACCTTGTAGCCCTCTTCACGCAGCGCCTTGCAGGCCTGCACACCGGAATAATCAAACTCACAGGCCTGGCCGATGATGATGGGGCCCGCGCCAATGATGAGGACCGATTTGATGTCTGTACGTTTTGGCATTATTTTTTCCCTCCATGCTGTTCCATGAGGGCCGTGAAACGATCAAACAAATACGAAATATCGTGCGGGCCGGGGGATGCTTCCGGGTGACCCTGAAAGCAGAAAGCCGGCTTGTCGGTACGGGCCAAACCCTGCAAGGTGCCGTCAAACAGGCTGATATGTGTGGCACGCAGATTGGCCGGCAGATTCTTGTTGTCCACCGCAAAACCGTGGTTCTGGCTGGTGATGCTGACGCGGCCGTTGTCCAGGTCTTTCACCGGGTGGTTGGCACCGTGGTGGCTGGACTGCATCTTGAAGGTGGTTGCACCGCTGGCCAGGGCCATGATCTGGTGACCCAGGCAGATGCCGAAAACCGGGATGCCGGTTTCAATCAGTTCGCGCGTGGCGGTTATCGCGTAGTCGCAGGGCTCGGGATCGCCAGGGCCGTTGGACAGGAAGATGCCATCGGGTTTGAGCTTGAGCACGTCGGCCGCAGGCGTCTGCGCCGGCACCACCGTGATACGTGCACCACGCTCGGCCAACATGCGCAAGATGTTTTTCTTGACACCGAAGTCATAGGCAACCACATGGAATTTCGGCGTGATCTGCACGCCGTAACCCGAGCCGAGTTTCCACTCGGTCTGGGTCCACTCGTAGGTCTGTTTGACCGACACAACTTTAGCCAGGTCCAGCCCGGCCATGTTGGGCGCGCGCCTGGCCGCGGCGATGGCCTTGTCAATGACGGCTTGGCTGACAGCCTCACCCTGGGCCAATGCCAGGATGCAGCCGTTTTGTGCACCTTTGGTACGCAGAAGACGGGTCAACTGGCGCGTATCAATGCCGGCGATGGCGACCGTGTTTTCCTTGACCAGGTATTCCGTCAAGGTCATGGACATGCGGAAGTTGGACGCCAGCAAAGGCAAGTCCTTGATGATCAGGCCGGCTGCGTGGACTTTTTCGGCTTCGACGTCTTCGGCATTGATGCCGTAGTTGCCGATGTGGGGATATGTGAGGGTGACGATCTGCTGGCAATAACTGGGATCAGTCAGGATTTCCTGGTAGCCGGTCATCGCGGTGTTAAACACCACTTCACCGACGGTGGAGCCTGCTGCTCCAATGGAATTGCCAATAAAGACCGTGCCGTCTGCGAGCGCCAAGATGGCGTGAGGGGAATTTCCCTGTAGAGACAAAAGCACTGGGTTCTCCGGGTTGGTTACGGGTACGCCCAAGCGTGCTCAAGAGGTGACTCTTGGTTGCTGCTTTTATTAGGGAGTTGGCTTGAATGCGCTAGGCGTACTGGGGTTTGCGGGAAAGCCCTTGATTATAGCCGAGAGGCGGCCTCTTTGCCTTCGCAGCGGCCGCTTTACCTGCCGCACAGCCCCGCAACATGTGGGCATTTGCCTTTAAATGCGACGCAAAGAACTCGCGTAAAGGCAAATCGCGGCCGCAGCCGCCACGTTCAGCGACTCCTCGCCACCGGGCTGGTCTATGCGCACCTTCAGGCTGGCCCTGGCCATCAAATCGTCGCCGACGCCCTGCCCTTCATGGCCCATGGCCCAGGCACAAGGCATGGGCAGGGTTTGCTGGTGCAGGAAACTGCCCATGTGGGAACTGGTCACGATGATGGGCACCGTCAAGGCTTCCAGCGCCTCGGGCAGCAGGCCTTCCAGCAATTGCAAACCAAAATGTGCACCCATGCCGGCGCGCAAGACCTTGGGCGACCAGAGCGCGGCCGAGCCCTTGAGCGCAATCACCTGGCTGAACCCAAAGGCGGCGGCGCTGCGCAACATGGAACCGACATTGCCGGCATCCTGCACACGGTCCAGAATCAGGGTGGCCGCGCCTGGCTGCAGCAGACCGGGCACCGGCAGTTCCATCACAAAACCCATGGGGGCCGGTGACTCCAGCCCGCTGATCTCGGGCAGCAGCGCATCGGCAATCACTATGTTTTTAATAGCTGCTTGCGCCCATTCGGCGGGGGCCAGAGGCCAAAAAGACTCTGAAAAAATAGCAATCTGGGGTTTCAGGCCACGGGTCAGCGCGGCGCGGCACAAATGGTCGCCCTCCAGCCAGACCCGGCCCTGCTTGCGGTAAGCCGTGCTGTCTTGCGACAAGCGGCGTAAATCCTTGACGAGGGCGTTGTCGCGCGAGCTGACAAAAACCGGCGCGCCCGATGCTGCCGCGCTCAACGCAAGACCTCGGCCACCGGGCTGAAAGACTTGCGGTGCTCAGGACAAGCGCCGTGTTCGCGCAGCGCGGCCAGGTGTTCGGCCGTGCCATAACCCTTGTGACCGGCAAAACCGTATTGCGGGTACTCCAGGTGGTACTGCTGACACCAGTGATCGCGGTAAACCTTGGCGAGAATAGAGGCAGCCGAAATCGCCGGCACCAGGGCATCACCCTTGACAATGGCTTCGGCCAGCATGCTCAGTGTCGGCAGGCGGTTGCCGTCGACCAGCACCTTGTTGGGCTTGAGCCGCAAGCCCTCTACCGCGCGTTTCATGGCCAGCATCGTGGCCTGCAAAATATTCAGTTGATCAATTTCTTCCACGCTGGCTTGCGCGATGGAGAAACACAAGGCCTTGGCACGGATTTCGTGGTACAACTTTTCGCGCCGCAAGGGGGTGAGTTTTTTGGAATCCGCCAGGCCCAGAATCGGCTTCAAATCGTCCAGGATGACGGCAGCGGCCACCACCGGTCCGGCCAGCGGCCCGCGCCCGGCCTCGTCCACACCGGCCATCAGGCCGGGTGTGTCCCAGGACAAGGCGACCTGTTCAGCCTTCAAGAATTTTCTGGATCGCATCGGTGGCTATTTTGGCGGTATCGCGCTGCAGTTCTTCATGCAGCTTTGTAAATCGTTGTTCGACAGCCCGTATTTTTTCGGGAGCCGAGATTTTCGCATCCATCCACTGCAACACACCCGCGGCCAGCGCTTGCGGCGTGGCGGCGTCCTGCAGCAGTTCAGGCACGACAAAGTCCTGGCACAGGATGTTGGGCAGGCCAACCCAGGGCTGCAGTTGTTTGCGCCGCATGATTTGCCAGGACAACCAGTTCATGTTGTAGGCGATCACCATGGGGCGCTTGAACAGCGCCGCCTCCAGCGTGGCGGTACCGCTGGCAATCAAGGTGACATCACAGGCCGCCAGCACCGCGTGGGATTGCCCGGACACGATCTGGACATCGGCCAGCACGCCGGCCGCGCGCGCCGCCTGCTCGATGCGAGCACGCAAGGCGGGCACCGCAGGCACTACGATTTTGATAGCTGCTTGCGCGCGCTTGATAAGGGCTGCCGCCTGAAAGAAGCGATCAGCCAGATACTGGATTTCAGAAGCACGGCTGCCCGGCAAAATCGCCAGCACGTTGTCGTCCGGCTGCAAACCCAGTTGTTGCCGGGCAGCGGCCTGGTCGGGCAGCATCGGGATGACGCTGGCCAGCGGGTGGCCGACATAGGTCGCAGCAATGCCGTGCTCTGCCAGCAAGGCCGGCTCGAACGGGAAAATGCACAAGACGTGATCACAGCTGCGCCGGATTTTCTCCACCCGGTCCGCGCGCCAGGCCCAGACCGAGGGGCAGACAAAATGAACCGTCTTGATGCCCGCGGCTTTGAGCGCGGCTTCCAGGTCGAGATTGAAATCGGGCGCATCCACCCCGATAAAAACATCCGGGCGTTGCTGCAGCAGTTTTTGTTTGAGCTGCTCGCGGATGCCGACGATTTCACGGTAGTGCCGCAACACTTCCACATAACCGCGCACCGCCAGCTTGTCGCTGGGCCACCAGTTCGCAAAACCGCGTTGCGCCATCTGCGATCCGCCAATGCCGCCGGCCCGCAGGTTCGGCCAACGTTCGCGAAAACCGTCGAGCAACAAACCCGCAAGCAAATCGCCAGAGGTTTCGCCGGCCACCATGGCCAAGGCGGGAGAGGTTAGATCACCAGCCACTCCACGGGCCGGCAGAGAGCTGGGTGCGCTGGGCATGAAAGCCTAACGCACGATGCCGCGTTGCGGCGAGGTGTCGGCGAGAAAGGACAACATCATCTGCACATCCGGCGCGGCGTCGGGATGTTTTGCCAGCAGTTCGGCAATTCGCACTTTCGCCTGTTCCAGGGTCAGGCCATCGCGGTACAGGGCTTTGTGCATGCCCTTGACGGCCGCAATGCGGTCCGCGGAGAAACCGCGGCGGCGCAGCCCTTCAAAGTTCATGGAACGCGCTTCGGCCGGCTGGCCCTGGCACATCACAAACGGCGGCAAGTCGGCAAACAACAAGGCGCACATGGAGGTCATGCTGTGCGCGCCCAGACGGACAAACTGGTGCACCACGGTAAAGCCGCCAAGAATCACCCAGTCGCCAACCTGCACATGGCCGGCCAGTTGCGAGTTGTTCGCAAAAATGGTGTGGTTACCAACATCACAGTCATGCGCCAGGTGCACATAAGCCATGATCCAGTTGTCGTTGCCCACCCGCGTCACACCGGTGTCGCCGGGCGAGCCGATGTTGAAGGTGCAAAACTCGCGGACGGTGTTGCGGTCGCCAAGGATCAGCTCGCAAGGCTCACCCGCGTACTTCTTGTCTTGCGGAATCGCGCCCAGCGAGTTGAACTGGAAAATCCGGTTGTCACGGCCTATCGTGGTGTGGCCTTCGATCACGCAATGCGCGCCTATCGTGGTGCCCGCGCCTACCTTGACGTGCGGGCCTATCACCGTGTAAGGCCCCACACTGACACTGCTGTCGAGTTGCGCCTTCGGGTCAACCAGGGCCGTGGAATGAATACCGCTCACGAGAATTTCTTCTTTCAGGAACAGATCAGGCAATGCTGCGCATGGTGCACATCAGCTCGGCCTCGCAAGCCATCTTGCCGTCCACATGGGTCGTGCCCTTGAACTTGAAGACGCCGGCTTTCAGCCGGTCCAGTGTCACTTCCATGATCAGCTGATCACCCGGCTCCACCGGTCGCTTGAAACGTGCGCCGTCGATGCCGGCAAAGTAATACACGGTTTTGTCGTCTGGCGTCACGCCCTGCATGTCGAACGCCAGCAAGGCCGCAACCTGCGCCATGGCTTCCAGCATCAACACACCCGGCATCACCGGACGGTGCGGGAAATGGCCGGTGAAAAAAGGCTCGTTGATCGTGACATTTTTCAGCGCCTTGATACGTTTGCCCTTGTCGAGCTCGAGCACGCGGTCCACCAGCAAAAAGGGGTAGCGGTGCGGCAGCTGTTTGAGAATTTGGTGAATATCCATCATGATTTTTCTTGGGTCTTTCCAGAGGCTTTGACAGTCGTGTGCTCCAGCGCCTTGAGGCGTTCACGCAAACCGTGAAGCTGCTTGAGCGTGGCTGCATTTTTTTCCCACTGCGCATTGTCGTCGATGGGAAACAGCCCTGTGTATTGCCCAGGCTTATGGATGGAGCGCATCACCACCGAAGCCGCCGAAATATGCACATGGTCGGCCAGGCTCAAATGACCCAGCACCACCGCGCCACCACCCACCGTGCAGTGGGCGCCAATGTTGGCGCTGCCCGCCACACCCACACAACCAGCCAGTGCCGTGTGTTGGCCAATCCGCACGTTGTGGCCAATCTGGATCAGGTTGTCCAGCTTGACGCCGTCTTCGATGACCGTGTCTTGCAAGGCGCCCCGGTCGATGCAGGTGTTGGCGCCTATCTCCACGTCGTTGCCGATGTGCACACCACCCAGTTGTTCGATTTTTTCCCAACGGCCTGCATGCTGAGCAAAACCAAAACCGTCGGCGCCTATCACGGCGCCGGGATGCACAATGCAGCGCTCGCCGATCACACAACCGTCGGCCACGGTCACGCGGGCCGACAGACGCGTTTCAGCGCCAATATGGACGCCAGCGCCAACCACAGCATGTTCACCGACACGCACACCCGCGCCCAGCACCGCGTTGGCGCCTATGCAGGCAAAGGCACAGACGGCCACATCAGGCGCCAGCCGGGCCAACGGATCAATAAAAGCACTGGGGTGAATACCGCTCGGCCCGGGCGGTGAATGGTGTTTTTTCCACAGCTGCGTGAGCCGGGCGAAATAGAAATACGGGTCGTCGACAATGATGCACGCGCCGCGCTGCGTGGCGACTTCGGCCGCAGCAGGTGCCACCACCACGCAGGCCGCCGCTGACTGGCTGAGTTTGCCCTGGTACTTCAGGTGACTCAGGAAGGACAGATCGGCAGCGCCGGCGGACTCGATGGGGGCAAGCCTCTCAATCAGAAGCTCCGGGTCACCCACCAGCCTGGCATCAAACTCGCCTGCCAGCGATGCAACCATGTCCCCGAGTCTGAGCGTCACACCGGACCTGTCCTGTGCCGCTTATTTGCTCGCGTTGAGCGCTTTGATGACCTTGTCGGTGATGTCGTGCTTGGGATTGGCATAAACCGCTTCCTGCAACACCAGGTCGTATTTTTCAGCCTCGGCCACCGTCTTGACAACCTTGTTTGCGCGCTCGATCACCTGCTGCAGCTCTTCATTTTTGCGCGCATTGAGATCTTCCTGGAATTCACGGCGCTTGCGCTGAAAATCCCTGTCCTGCTCGACCAGTTGTTTTTGGCGCGTGGCGCGCTGGCTTTCCGACAAGGTAGGCGCCTCGCGCTCAAACCTGTCCGCCTGTGTCTTCAAGGTCGTCCCCCAGGTCGCCAAGCTCTTTTTCACGCTTGCCGAATTCCTGCTCCAGCTTGGCCTGCGCCGCCTTGGCGCTGTTGGCTTCGCGGAAGATGCGATCAATGTTGACGATGCCGATCTTGAACTCCTGCGCACTCGCAGCACACGCAGCCAAGGCCATCACGGCAGCTACAAATAACTTGTATGAAATAGATTTCATTAGAACGATGTACCAATTTGGAATTGCAATCTCTGGATTCTATCGTCTGCCTTCCGACCCAGCGGATTGGCAATCGCGAAACGTAACGGACCCAGCGGCGAGATCCAGCTGATGCCCAGGCCGACCGATTTACGCAGCTCGCCCAGACTGTAGGGCTGATTTTCCGCGAACACATTACCCGCGTCCACAAAACCGAAAAGCCGCAAGGTCCTGTCATTGCCTGCCCCCGGGAACGGGGCCAGGATTTCGGCATTCATCGTAATCTTTTTCGGTCCGCCAAGGGCATTGCCCTGGGCATCACGAGGGCCTAGCGTGCCTGGTTCAAAACCACGCACTGAACCCAGGCCGCCGGAGTAGGAATTTTTAAACACCGGGAAAGGTTGGCCATTCAAACCTTTGCCCCAGCCCAATTCGCCATTCAAGGCGATGGTGAATTGTTTGTTCAGCGGAATGTACTGCTGAACCTGGTAGTTGCCGCGCACAAAGCGGGCATCTCCGGCAATACCCCAATCACCATAAACGCGCTGGTAACGCCCCTTGCTCGGGACCAATGCGCTGTCGCGCTCATCACGCGACCAGCCTACCGTCAGAGGGAGGGACGTACTTTTGGCGCCGAACTTGTTGATGTAATCCTGGTAAACCAGCGGAAGCACGGGACCGGAAATATCGATCTGCTCCACGCCGGCACCGAAATAGACCCGATCGACCTCGCTGAAGGGCACACCGAAACGAATGCTACCCCCCGTCGTTTTGAGGGCATAGTCACCGCCCTGGCTAGAGTACGGACGCGTCGTGCGCGAATAAATATCAAGCGTCCGCGAGATACCATCGGTCGTGAAATAAGGGTCCACGGTGCTGAGCACGAACTGCCGGTTGTACTTACCGGTGTTGACCTCCAGGCCCAGGTAGTTGCCGGTGCCGAATGCATTTTCCTGCTTGAAGCCGAAGATGAAAGACAGCTTTTCGGCACTGGAAAAACCGGCACCGAGCTGCAGGTTGCCCGTTGGTTTTTCAACCACTGTCAGGTTCAAATCCACCTGGTCCGGCGTTCCCGGAACTTCCTGCGTGTCAATATTGACTTCCGTGAAATAACCCAGGCGGTCAACGCGGTCGCGCGACAGGCGAATCTTGTCGCCGTCATACCAGGACGACTCAAACTGCCGGAACTCGCGACGCACCACTTCGTCACGCGTGCGGTTGTTGCCATTGACGTTGATACGCCGGACGTAAGCACGGCGCGAAGGATCACCCTGCAGCACAAAAGCCACGCGGTTGTTGGCCCGGTCAATCTCGGGCCGGGCCTCGACCTTGGCAAACGCAAAACCAAAGCTGCCGTAATAGTCGGTAAAGGCCTTGACGGTTTGCGCGACCTGGTCGGCGTTGTAGGGGTCACCCGGCTTGATGGTGATCAGCGATTTGAACTCATTCTCTCGCTCCAGGAAGTTGCCTTCCAGCTTGATGCCGGACACGATGAAACGCTCACCTTCGGAGATGTTGATGGTGACCGAAATATCCTGCTTGTTCGGCGAAATCGCGACCTGGGTGGAGTCGACCTTGAATTCGAGGTAGCCCCGGGTCAGGTAATAAGACCGCAGGGTTTCGATATCGGCGTTGAGTTTGGCCCGTGAATAACGATTGGACTTGGTGTACCAGCTCAACCAGCCGCCGGTGTTCAGGTCGAACAGATTGCGCAGCGTGGACTCGCTGAACGCCTTGTTGCCGACGATGTTGATTTCCTTGATTTTGGCGACATCGCCTTCGACCATGCTGAAGGTCACATTGACCCGGTTGCGCTCGATAGGCGTGACGGTGGTCACCACCTCGGCGCCATACAGGCTGCGGTTGATGTACTGGCGTTTGAGTTCCTGCTCGGCGCGGTCCGCCAGCGCCTTGTCAAAAGGTCGGCCATCGGCGAGCCCGATATCACGCAAGGCTTTTTTCAACACCTCCTTGTCAAACTCCTTGGCGCCAACGAAATCCACGTCGGCCACCGTGGGTCGCTCTTCAACAATCACCACCAGCACGTCGCCATTGACCTCCAGGCGCACATCCTTGAACAGGCCCAATCCGAACAAGGCCCGGATGGCGCTGGCGCCTTTGTCATCGGTATAGGTTTCGCCCGTGCGAAACGGCAGCGATGCAAAAATGGTTCCTGGCTCGACCCGTTGCAGGCCTTCGACGCGGATGTCGCGCACGGTGAACGGATCCACGGCCCAGGCAGCATGCGCGATTAGAAAACTTGCCACAATCGCGGATACGCTGCGGACCTTGAATCGGTTGATTTTTTTGTGCATGAAAAAAGTAAGGAATTAACCCAAAAGCCGGGAGACATCGTTAAAACAGGGCAACAGACATCATGCCCAGCAGAATTGCAACGCCTCCGCGCTGCAACCGGTCCATCCAAGCGTCAGACACGCTTTTGCCGGTTATCGCTTCCCAAAGATAATACATCAGGTGCCCACCATCCAAAACCGGCAGCGGCAGTAAATTCAGCACACCCAGGCTCACGCTGATCAATGCCAGAAACAGCAAATAGGCACTCAAGCCGAGGCTGGCCGATTTCCCGGCGTAGTCGGCAATCGTCAAGGGGCCACTGAGGTTTTTCAGCGAAGCTTCGCCGATGACCATTTTCCCCATCATCTTCAGCGTCAGCACGGACACGTCCCAGGTGCGAACGACGCCGTTCCACAAACCATCCAGTGGTCCGTAACGCACCGTGAGCATCGCAGGTGCCGCCCCCACATAAGCACCGATCCGGCCCACCGACTGACCGCCATCCAGTTTGATGTCCGGCGTGACGACCAACCGCAGCGCCTGCCCTCCCCGCAGAATTTGCCAGTCCTGAACGCCGACCGACGCGCGTATGGTTTCACGCAACTGCTGACCATCCACGATGGGCTGGTTGCCAATTCGCAGCACCACGTCGCCATGGCGCAAGCCGGCCTTTTCCGCCGCTCCGCCGGGCATCACATCACCAATCACGGCTTGCGTCCACGGACCCAGAATACCGATCTTGCGAAACAGCTGCGCATCGGCGTCAGCGGCAGGAAGCTGACTCAGCGGCAACAACACGCTGCGCTCAGACGCAGAATCCGAAGCACTGTATTTGACCTGCAGGCGCACATCGCGGCCACTCAGCGCGGCCTGGGGTCAGGCGCCAGCGCAAGTCTTCAAAGGAGCGAACATCCTCCAAGGCTTCATCGTCAAACGCGGCTTGTTGCACTCGTTCTCCACCGCGCAGACCGGCACGTTCCGCGATGGAGCCTGCCACCGGGCTGGCCAGAACTGCCTGGGGCTCCTGCAGGCCGCTCCAGTTGACGATGGCGTACAAGACGATGGCCAACAGCAGGTTGGCGGCCGGGCCGGCGGCCACGATGGCAGCGCGCGCGCGCAAAGGCCGGTTGTTAAATGCCAGATGGCGTTCGGCCGGGTCCACCGGCCCTTCCCGCTCATCCAGCATCTTGACGTAGCCGCCCAGCGGCAACAGGCCGATGGAAAATTCGGTCGGGCTGTTTTTCAGCCGCCTGGTGTAGATGGGCTTGCCAAAACCCACCGAGAACTTCAACACCTTGACACCGCAGGCCACGGCCACGCGATAGTGACCGTACTCGTGAACGGCGATCAGAAAGCCAAGCGCAACAACAAAGGCGACCAAGGTCAGCATGGCAAGACTCCTGTCAAGTTTTCAGGTTTCCGGCAATTTGTGTGGCCGTGGCACGCGCTTGCGCATCCAGTGCCAGTAAGTCCCCGATACCGTGAATGGCGGGAACAACCATGACATCGAGTGTGGCGCGGTTGACCTGGTGAATCTGATCAAACCGTATCCGTTTTTCAAGGAAGGCGGCCACCGCCACCTCATTGGCCGCATTCAGCACCGCAGGGGTGCCGGCCGGCGCATTGAGCACTTCCCAGGCCAGTGGCAGACCGGGGAAATGTTCATTATCTGGCACGGCAAAAGTCATGCTGGCCAGCGCTTTGAAGTCAAGCGCCTGAGCGCCTGAGCTGATGCGGCCTGGCCAGGCCAGGCCATAAGCGATAGGCACACGCATGTCGGGCGTACCGAGCTGGGCCACCACCGAGGTGTCGCGGTACTGCACCATGGAATGGATGATGCTTTGCGGATGAATCACCACCTCGATTTGCGCCGGATCCAAGCCGAACAGGTAACGCGCCTCGATCACCTCCAGCGCCTTGTTCATCATGGTGGCGGAATCGACCGAAATCTTGCGGCCCATGACCCAATTGGGATGGGCGCAGGCTTCGTCGGGTGTGACATCGCGCAGGGTTGCCGGTGCGCGGGTGCGAAACGGCCCACCCGAGGCAGTCAGGATGATCTTGTCGATACGCTCGGCCCAGACCGCCGGGTCTTCCGGCAAGGACTGAAAAATGGCGGAGTGTTCGCTGTCAATGGGCAGCAGCTGGGCGCCGCCTTCACGCACCGCCTGCATGAAAACTTCACCGCCCACCACCAGGGCTTCCTTGTTGGCCAGCAACAAACGTTTGCCGGCCCGGGCCGCCGCCATGCAGGGCCCCAGCCCGGCAGCCCCCACGATGGCCGCCATCACGGCGTCGACCCGCTCGTCAGACGCTATGATTTCAAGAGCGTCTTGCGCAATCAGGACCTGGGTTTGAAGCCCACTATCCTTAAGACTTTGGGCCAAAACGTGGGCATGCGGCGTGCTCGCCATGACGGCATAGTGCGGCTTGAAGCGCAGGCATTGCGCCAGCATCAGGTCGGTACGCGTCGCTGCGCTGAGCGCAAAAACTTCAAAGCGATCCGGATGAGCGGCGATCACATCCAGGGTATTGACGCCGACCGACCCGGTCGAACCGAGCACAGTGATTCGTTGTTTCTTGTGTGTCATGGAATCAGCCTAGACGGTCAGCAGCATCATGGCCAGCGGCAGGACGGGTACCAGCGCATCGACCCGATCCAGCACACCACCGTGCCCCGGCAGCAGACCGCTGGAATCTTTGGCACCGGCGCTGCGTTTGACCAGAGACTCGACCAGATCACCGACCACACTCAAGGCGGCCAGGAAAACCACGGCCAGCAAAGTCACGACCAGGCCATGCTGCGCGACCAACCGTGCATACAGGTTTTGTCCCGAGGCATCCAGCGCGAGCCAGGCGAAACACAACACCAGCACGCCCACCATGCCACCCCAGACGCCTTCCCAGCTTTTGCCCGGGCTGATCGCCGGCGCCAGCTTGCCTTTGCTAAAGCGTCCGCCAAAAGCCTTGCCAGCAAAATAGGCGGCAATGTCGGCGACCCACACCAGCAGCAACACCGACAGCAAGAAATTGATACCCATGACACGTGCTTGCGCGACAGCCAGCCAGGCCAGCCAGAGCGCCAGAACGCCAACCACCAGGCGAACGGTTCGCGGAATACGTGGCCAGCCCGTGACACCGCCACGCAACAACCAGGCACCCAGCAACACCCAGGCCGCACCGGCCAGGCGCCAGAGCAAAGGCAGCGGCTGCTCCAGCAGGCCCAAATCCCAGGCCATCACGCACAGCAACACACAGGCAAAGCCGGCCCCCAGCGAAGCCATGGGGCCGTAAGCGTTCAGGCGCGCCCACTCCCAGGCCCCGGCGGCAATCAGCACCAGGGCGACGACGCAAAACGGCACGGCCGTGCGGTAGAAAAGCGCAGGCAGCAGGATGGCCAGCAGCACGATGGCGGTGATCACGCGTTGCTTGAGCATCAGGCAGCCTTCTTGGAGGTTTTTTTGCGGTCCGGGCCGATTTGCGCGGAGGTCTGGCCAAAGCGCCGTTCACGGCTGCGGTAGACGGCAATCGCTTCGTCCAGCGCAGCGTCGTCAAAGTCGGGCCAGAGTTTGTCTGAAAAATGCAGTTCGGAATAAGCCGCCTGCCAGAGCAGGAAGTTGCTGATGCGTAGCTCACCCCCGGTGCGGATCAACAGGTCCGGGTCTGGCACATGGGCCAGCGCCAGCGCGCGGTCCAGCGCCATTTCCGTGATTTCTTCGCCGCGCTCGGCGAGCTTGCGCGCTGCCTGGGCGATATCCCAGCGTCCGCCGTAGTTGAAACAGACGTTGAAGACCAGGCGCTGATTGTCTTCGGTGGCGCGTTCGGCCTGTGCCAATCCGGCCTGGACCTTGTCCGACAGGCGCTGCCGGTCACCCACAAAATGCAGTTGCACCCCGTTGGCCTTAAGCGAAGGGACTTCGCGTCCCGAAGACAGCGCCAGCAACTCCATCAAGCCGGAAACTTCCTCAGCGGGCCGATTCCAGTTTTCCGATGAAAAAGCAAACACCGTGAGCACACCGATGCCGCGGGCAAGACAAGCCTGCACACAACGGCTGAGAGCACCGACACCTTGCTGGTGACCAGCAACACGCGGCAGAAAACGCCGCGTGGCCCAACGGCCATTGCCGTCCATCACGATGGCGACATGGTGCGGGACTTGGCTCATGGCATAACTCGCGAGGAAGTCCTCAGGAGACAAGAAGCCACGTGCATTGAGCGCATGTGGAAGAAGATTTTTCCGCCGGGCCGCCCCAAGGAAAAAATGGCCCCCTCGGGGGGCAGGGAGCTACACGCAGTGAGCGACCGTGGGGGCAAGTCAAACCGCCATGATGTCTGTTTCTTTGCCCGCGACCAGCCTGTCGACGTCTGCAATGAAACGGTCGGTGAACTTCTGGACATCGTCATGGGCGCGGCGCTCATCGTCTTCCGACGCCAGTTTGTCCTTGACCAGCTTTTTCACGCCTTCATTGGCGTCGCGGCGCAGATTACGGATCGCCACCTTGGCATGTTCACCTTCGCCGCGGACCACCTTGGTCAACTCTTTGCGTCGCTCTTCGGTCATGGCCGGCATGGGCACACGAATCAGGTCACCCTGCGAAGCCGGATTGAGTCCGAGGTCGGAGTCACGAATGGCTTTTTCGATTTTGGCGCCCATGCCTTTCTCCCAGGGCGCCACACTGATGGTGCGCGCATCCAGCAGCGACACATTGGCCACCTGGCTGATAGGCACCATGGCGCCGTAGTAGTCCACATGCACCGTGTCCAGCAAGCCGGGGTTGGCACGCCCGGTGCGAATTTTGGTCAGTGCATGCTTGAAGGACTCCACCGATTGCTGCATCTTCTGCTCGGCGTTATTCTTGATGTCAACAATGCTCATGATTCAATCTCCGGATGGATTTTTATGCTTGCAAAAAGTCGGGGAAACCCGGTCGGGTCCGAAGCAGCTTCAGACGTGGACCAGCGTTCCTTCGTTTTCGCCCTGCACCACGCGTTTGAGTGCGCCGTGCTTGAAAATGCTGAAAATCTTGATCGGCAGCTTCTGGTCGCGACACAGCGCAAAAGCCGTGGCGTCCATCACTTCAAGATTTTTGCCCATGGCCTCGTCAAAGGTGATGTTGGTGTAGCGGGTCGCCAAAGGATCTTTCTTCGGATCCGCGCTGTACACGCCATCGACCTTGGTGGCCTTGAGCACGATCTCGGCGCCGATTTCAGCGCCGCGCAAGGCGGCCGCGGTATCGGTCGTGAAAAAGGGATTGCCGGTGCCGGCCGCAAAAATAACGACCTTGCCCTCTTCGAGGTATTGCAAGGCCTTGGGCCGCACATAAGGCTCGACAATCCGCTCGATGCCGATGGCCGACATGACACGCGGCGTGAGACCGGCCTTGTCCATGGTGTCGCCCAGCGCCAGGGCGTTCATCACCGTGGCCAGCATGCCCATGTAATCGGCCGTCGCCCGGTCCATGCCGACAGAACCACCCGCCACGCCGCGAAAGATATTGCCACCGCCGATCACGACGGCCACCTCCACGCCCATGCGTGTGACTTCGGCAATTTCCTCCACCATGCGAACAATGGTCGCGCGGTTGATGCCGAAGGCATCGTCTCCCATCAAGGCTTCGCCTGAAAGTTTCAACAAGATTCGCTTGTAGGCTGGCATGAGGGGAGTTCCTGTCGTTTTTATGGGCGTAAGTTTAGCGGCCTTCCGGTTTGGCGGGGGCAATCAGGCGGCTTTGGCGGCAGCCACTTGGGCGGCAACTTCAGCGGCGAAATCGTCCACCTTTTTCTCGATGCCTTCACCAACCACGTACAGCGTGAACGCCTTCACGGTCGTGCCTTTTTCCTTGAGCATCTGCTCAACGGTTTGCTTGTCGTTTTTAACGAAAGGCTGGTTGAACAAAGACACCTCTTTGAGGTATTTCTGCACGCCGCCTTCGATACGTTTTGCAACAATTTCATCGGACTGCACGGGCTTGCCGGCGGCGGTCGCGACAGCCGCGTCTTCTGCAGCCTTGGCGGCGGCAACCGAACGCTCTTTGGCGACCAGCTCTGCAGGCACCTGGTCGCTGGACAACGACACCGGCTTCATGGCGGCCACATGCATGGCGACGTCTTTGGCTGGGGCTTCTTCACCTTCGAACTCGACCACCACGCCGATGCGTGTGCCGTGCAGGTAAGAGGCCAGCTTGCTGCCTTCAAAACGCTTGAAGCGACGCACGCTCATGTTTTCGCCGATCTTGCCGATCAGGCCCTTGCGCACATCTTCGATCGTCGGGCCAAAGCCGTCGAGCGAAAAAGGCATGGCGCCGACGGCTTCCACATCGGCCGGGTTGTTTTTGACGATGCCTTCGGCAACCGCCTGGGTGAACGCCAGGAAGCTGTCGTTTTTAGTCACAAAGTCGGTTTCGCAATTGACTTCAACCAGCGCACCCACAGCGCCTTCGCTGTGATAGGCGATCACGCCTTCGGCGGTGATACGGGAAGCGGCCTTGCCGGCCTTGTTACCGAGTTTGACGCGCAGGATTTCTTCGGCTTTTTCAAAATTGCCTTCGGCTTCCGTCAAGGCTTTTTTGCATTCCATCATCGGGGCGTCGGTTTTTGCGCGCAACTCTGCGACCATGCTTGCTGTGATTGCCATCTTCAGTTCTCCGTGTGTCGTGTTGACTTCAATTAAATACGTTTTGCCTTGGGTAAGGCTGTGAAAAAGGGGCTACGCGAGCCCCTTTTTCGCGTCAGGCGCAGGGCCGGAACAATCAGGCAGCTGCGTTGTCCACTTCGACGAATTCGTCAGCGCTCTCGGCAGAGACCATCTTGACAACTTCGTTACCCGCGCTGGCGCGGCCTTCGATGATCGCGTCGGCGATGCCGCGGGCGTACAGCGCCACAGCCTTGGACGAGTCATCGTTACCGGGGATGACGTAGTCAATGCCGATAGGGGAATGGTTGGAGTCAACCACACCGATCAGTGGAATGCCCAGCTTCTTGGCTTCCAGCACGGCGATCTTGTGGAAACCCACGTCGATCACAAAAATCGCGTCGGGCAAAGCGTTCATATCCTGAATGCCGCCGATGTCTTTTTCCAGCTTTTCCATTTCACGCTTGAACGTGAGCTGTTCTTTCTTGCTCAGGGAGTCGAGGCCGACTTCCTGCTGGGCCTTCATTTCCTTGAGGCGCTTGATCGAGGTCTTGACCGTCTTGAAGTTGGTCAACATGCCGCCCAACCAGCGCTGGTCGACAAAAGGCACGCCAGCGCGTTTGGCTTCGGCGGAAACCAGCTCACGGGCCTGGCGCTTGGTGCCCACCATCAGGATGGTGCCGCGGTTGGCGGACAGCTGCTTGGCGAACTTCATCGCTTCCTCGAACATCGGCAGCGATTTTTCGAGGTTGATGATGTGAATACGGTTGCGGTGACCGAAGATGTACGGGGCCATCTTGGGGTTCCAGAAGCGGGTTTGATGACCGAAATGGACGCCGGCTTCCAGCATTTCACGCATGCTTGTTGACATAGATTTACTCCAAAGGTTGTGTCTAAAATCAGCGCTTATCGCCGGGAACATCCCGGACAACACCTTGAATGGCTGATTTGCGATTTATTGCACGAAGGCCGAACTGCCTCTCGCACAACCCGCTGAGTATAACATCCCCGCCACTGTTGCCGCAGCCACCGGAGCACTATTTAGCTACCGCCGGTGACAAACACCCACCCAGACCGCTTCGCCAAGCCCTAAAAAATGATAGCTGCCCGCGCCCGTCCGGCGGGGGCCAGCCACCGATTTGACTAGAAACCCCATGAATCCCCCGCCCCTTAGCCTTCTCAACCCCTTGCGCCAGGACGGCACCGCATGAGGGTCGCCGTCATAGGCGCCGGCATCATCGGCATCACCACCGCCTGGGAACTCGCCCTGGACGGCCACGACGTCACCGTGTTCGAGCGCCGCAGCGCGGCAGCCGAAGAAAGCAGCTTTGCCAACGCCGGTGTGGTCGCCCCGGGCTACGTCACGCCGTGGGCAGCACCCGGTATGCCGGGCAAGGTGCTGGGCCACCTGTTCAGCCGCCATGCCCCGGTCAAACTCGGCCTGCCCCTGTCCGCCCGCGAAATCGCCTGGATCTGGAAATGGTGGCGCGCCTGCAAGCTGGAAACCTACCTGGCCAACCGCGCCCGCCTGCAGCGCCTGGCTTTTTACAGCCGCGAACGCCTGCACGCCCTGACCGCCGAGCGACAACTGGTGTACGACGGCAGCCTCGGCTACATGGTGCTGCTGCGCGCCGAGGCCGACGCCAAGCTGGTCGAACCCGGCCTGCAGGTGTTGCGCGAGGCCGGTGTGGGTTTTCGTCAGATTGACTCCGACGAGGCGCGCAAGATCGAACCCGCCCTGAACCCGGATACGCCGCTGTTGGGGGCAATCCACCTGCCCGAGGACGAAGTGGCCAATTGCCGCCAGTTTGCCCTGCTGCTCAAGGCCGAAGCCCAGCGCCTGGGCGTGAAATTTGAATTCAATACGACCGTAGCCCATATAGAACGGGCGCAAGCAGCTAGCCTTTTCATAGCGGGTGAAACCGCGCCGCGACGTTTTGACGCCCTGGTGATGTGCGCCGGCCTGGCGTCGGCGTCCTTGCTCAGGCCGCTGGGCCTGAAAATCCCGCTGGCCGCCGTTTACGGTTACTCGATCAGCGCCCCGCTTCGCGAACCGCTGAACGCGCCGCGCAGCGCGCTGATGGACGAACGTTACAAGGTCGCCATTTCACGCCTGGGCAATCGGGTGCGGGTCGCCGGCAGCGCCGAAATCGGCGGCGCACCTAGCAAAAAACGCGCGACCTCCATCCAAACCCTGTACAAGGTGCTGCAGGACTGGTTCCCCGGCGCGGCCCACACCGCCCATAGCGGCGCCAGCGTGCAGGAGTGGAAAGGCGCCCGCCCCATGCTGCCGGATGGTCCGCCCGTCATCGGTGCCAGCGGTATCCCCGGCCTGTGGCTCAACCTCGGCCACGGCTCCAGCGGCTGGGCGCTGAGCTGCGGCAGTGCACGCGCCGTGGCCGACCTGGTCGCGGGCAAAACCCCGGACATCGACATGGACGGTCTGGGCGTGACCCGACTCCTGGGCTGAGGCCGCACAATCGGCCTATGCAGAAAGTCTCCAGCGCCCTCACCTTGCCGCTGTACGGCGTGGCGGCGACGCGCCGGCTGGAGCAAGGCGCGGCGGCCGCCCTGGCGCCACACACCCTGATGCAGCGTGCCGGTCTGGCGGCCGCACGTTTGAGCCTGGCGCTGGCGCCGCATGCGCAACGTTTCTGGGTCGCCTGCGGACCCGGCAACAACGGCGGCGACGGCCTGGAAGCGGCCATTCACCTGCACCAGTGGGGCAAAACCGTGGTCGTGACCTGGCTGGGCGCCAAAAACGGGCGCCAGGTACCGGCCGATGCGCTGGCCGCGCTGGTGCGCGCACGCACTGCGGGTGTGCCTTTCGCCATGACGGCACCACAAGACTACGATTTCGCCATTGATGCCCTGCTCGGCCTAGGCGCCGCGCCGCGCCCTGCGGTCCTCCCGGCCAAGGCCGATCAGCTCGGCCAGTGGCTGGTTTTGCTGCAGGCCAGCCCACTGCCCGTGCTGGCGCTGGATATCCCCAGCGGGCTGGACGCCGACACCGGCACCGTCTTCGCTCCTGAATCCATAGCTGCCTACGACCGTTCCATCAGGACTGGAGCCCGATTTTGCTTAAGTTTTTTGACATTGAAGCCGGGTTTGTTCACAGCCGCCGGCCGGGACCGGGCCGGCCAAGTCTGGTGGGATGACCTGGGCGTGACGGCGCCAGCGGATCTGGCGCCCGACGCCTGGCTGCTGGGCCAGGAGCGCGCCAGCGCCTCAAGCCGCGCAGAAGCCGCCCATGCCAGCCACAAGGGCAGTTTTGGTGATGTCGCTGTCATTGGCGGTGCATCAGGCGCCGGCACCCACATGGTGGGCGCCGCCCTGCTGGCCGGTCGTGCGGCCCTTCACGCCGGCGCGGGCCGGGTGTTTGTCGCCCTGCTGGGCACGCCTGACATGACCGTCGACCCACAGCAGCCGGAATTGATGTTTCGCAGCCCGGCCGCGCTAGACCTCAAAAATCAAGTCGTGGTCTGCGGCTGCGGCGGCGGTGAGGCCATTCGCGGCGCCCTGCCCCAGGTCTTGTCTACGGCCCAGGCACTGGTGCTGGATGCCGACGCGCTCAACGTTATCAGCCGTGACACGCAGCTGCAAACCCAACTGCTGGCCCGCCAGGGCCGCAGCTGGCGCACCGTCTTGACCCCGCATCCACTGGAAGCCGCGCGCCTGCTGGGCAGCAGCACGGCGGCTGTTCAGGCCAAGCGTCTGCGAGCCGCCCAACAACTGGCCGCGCAATTTCAGTGTGTGGTGGTGCTCAAGGGCTCCGGCACGGTGATTGCCGCGCCAGGCAGCATCCCCTGCATCAACCCGACCGGCAATGCCCGTCTGGCCACGGCCGGCACCGGCGATGTGTTGGCCGGCATGCTGGGCGCTACGCTGGCCGGCGGCGCATCAGCGCTTGACGCGGCCTGCAGCGCCGTATTCCAGCATGGCCGGCTGGCGGATCACTGGACAGCCCGCCATGGCGGGCTGCCGCTGACCGCTTCCGGCTTAGCCCAGAACCATCAGGCCGATCTGCAATAAAAGCAGCAGCGCCAGCGCCGATAAATCGACCCCGCCTATGGCCGGAAGAACGCGGCGCAGTGGTGTCAACATCGGCTCGGCCAGCCGGCCCAACAAACCATACAGCGGCGAGCCGGGCTGCACCCAGGACACAATCGCGTAGGCCAACACCACAACAAACGCGGCCTGCAGGGCCACGCGCACCAGCATCTTGAGGGCAAACAGCAACACGGCGGGCACCAAGGCCGGCCCGAAGCCGGACATGGCCGCCAGCCCGCCGGTCAGCGCCCCGAACAAGACCACCCATAGCAGCCCGTAGACCAGCGCCAGCAGCAAGGCGGCCAGCACACTGGCCCAGTCCACGCGCGACTGCGCCAGGGCCTTGGGCAACACACGCCGTAGCGGCTTGACCAGCCAGTCGGTCACGGCCATCACAAAGTAGCCCGGCTGGGCACGCATGTTGACACGCAGGTAGTTCATCCAGGCCCGCAGCAGCGCCGCCGCGATCAGCACAAAAAACAGGGTTTCAAGAAGAAAAGACAGGATTTGGATCAGCATCGGTTTTCAATCTGCACGGGAACGGGTCGGCTCATCTCATCCACGCCTGGGTTTTTTACTCGACTTGCGCCCTGCGCTGGCCGCCGATTTTTTAGCCACGGCCTTCAGCGCCTGAATCGGCGACTTGGGCGCCCGGCTGTCCGACGAACTGCCGCCACGCGCACCGGCGCGCGAGTCACCCCGTTTGCCCGTGCGTTTCTCGCTGCCGCGTTTGTCGCCCGCGACACGCGGCAAAGCCCGCTCCTGCTCGGGCAGCTCGGCTGTGCGACCGCCGGTTTTGTCTTTCATGGCGCGGCTGATCAGCTCTTCGCCCTCGCGCACCAGGCGGAAGTCAATTTTCCGGCCGTCCAGATCAACCCGGCTGACCTGTACCCGCACCCGTGTGCCTATCGCATAACGGGTGCCGGTGCGCTCGCCGCGCAGTTCCTGGCGCGCCTCGTCAAAGCGGAAATATTCGCCGCCGAGTTCGGTGATGTGCACCAGGCCTTCGACATACATGGCATCCAGCGTCACAAAAATGCCAAAACCAGCCGCCGAGGTGACCACACCGCCGAACTCTTCACCCAGATGCTCGCGCATGTATTTGCATTTGAGCCAGGCTTCGACATCACGGCTGGCTTCGTCGGCGCGGCGTTCGTTGGCACTGCAATGCAGGCCGGCCGCCAGCCAGGCAAGCTGGTCCACGCTGGTTTTCTTCGGCTTTTCCTCCGGGTCTTTCACGCGTGATGCCAGCCGCTTGGACAACTTGGCCACGGCTTCGCCCGGTGTGGGCAAGGTCGGCAACACGTACTTGGTCTTGTTCAGGATGGCCTTGATGACACGGTGCACCAGCAAATCCGGGTAACGCCGGATCGGGCTGGTGAAGTGCGTGTAGGCCTCGTAGGCCAGACCGAAGTGGCCGTTGTTCATGGGCGTGTAAATCGCCTGCTGCATGGAGCGCAGCAACATGGAGTGGATTTGCTGCGCATCCGGCCGGTCTTTGGTGGCCACGGCAATTTGCTGGAACTCGCCCGGGGTCGGGTCGTCGGAGATGGTCATGCCCAGGCCCATGGCCTTCAGGTAGTTGCGCAACATGTCTTTTTTCTCGGCCGTCGGGCCTTCATGCACCCGGAACAAACCCACATGTTTGCTCTGCGCGATGTAGTCCGCCGAACAGACGTTGGCCGCCAGCATGGCTTCCTCGATCAGGCGGTGTGCCACATTGCGGGTGCGCGGCACGATTTTTTCGATGCGGCCGGCGTCGTCGCAGACGATCTGGGTTTCGGTGGTTTCAAAGTCCACCGCGCCGCGCACGCTGCGCTCCTTGAGCAAGGCCTGATACACATCATGCAGGTCCAGCAAATGCGGCACCAACGCCTTGCGCTGGGCAGCTTCCGGCCCCCGGGTGTTGGCCAGGATGGCGGCCACTTCGGTGTAGGTGAAACGCGCGTGGCTGAACATCACGGCCGGATAAAACTGGTAGGCGTGAACCTCGCCCTTGGCGTTGACCAGCATGTCGCAGACCATGCACAGACGCTCAACACTGGGATTCAGCGAACACAGGCCGTTGGACAGTTTTTCGGGCAGCATGGGGATCACGCGGCGCGGAAAATAAACGCTGGTGGCGCGATCGTAGGCGTCCACATCAATCGCGCTGCCGGTTTCCACGTAGTGGCTCACGTCGGCAATCGCCACCAGCAGGCGCCAGCCCTTGCCGCGACCGACCTTGGCCGGCTCGCAATACACGGCGTCGTCAAAGTCCCGGGCATCTTCACCGTCTATGGTGACCAGCGGAATGTCGCTCAGGTCCACGCGGTTCTTTTTGTCGGCGGGACGGACCGTGTCCGGCAAGGTGCGGGCCAGCGCGAGCGCGGCCTCGCTGAACTCATGCGGCACGCCGTATTTGCGTACCGCGATTTCAATCTCCATGCCGGGATCGTCGATCTCGCCCAGCACTTCCTTGACCCGGCCGACCGGCTGGCCAAACAGTGCCGGCGGTTCGGTCAGCTCGACCACCACAATTTGCCCGGTTTTGGCCGCGCCGGTGGCACCTTTGGGAATCAGCACGTCCTGGCCGTAACGCTTGTCTTCGGGTGCCACCAGCCAGACACCGCTTTCCTGCAGCAGGCGGCCGATGATGGGGTTGGGCGAACGTTCGATGATCTCGGTGACCCGGCCTTCGGGGCGATTTTTGCGGTCATGCCGCACGATGCGCGCCTTGACGCGATCCTTGTGCAACACAGCGCGCATTTCATTGGGCGGCAGGTAGATGTCGGCTTCGCCGTCATCACGCAGAACAAACCCGTGACCATCGCGGTGGCCTGACACGGTGCCTTCAAATTCGGCGAGCAGCCCGGCGCCCTGGCCGGTGGTGGTTTGTGTAGTGGTTTTGATAAGTAATCTCTTTTCTTCTTGAGATGGTTATATTGTAAAAATCGCGGTGCCGCTTTTAAAGCCGCCCGTGATTCGTCATGTTGGTTATGTTTTAAGCGTCAAAAAATTAGTCGGCGCAGCATCGGTTCACAGCAAACCCGATCTTCGCGCAATCTTGTGACGAGTGATCACGCAGAAAGATCGAAATTTTTTAAGGTCCGGTCCAGAAAAGCGATTTGGTGATGGTACACTTTGCTGCATGTGCCCGGGTGGCGGAATTGGTAGACGCGCACGGTTCAGGTCCGTGTATCGCAAGATGTGGAGATTCGAGTTCTCTCCCGGGCACCAGATACACCAAGTCAGCGAAAGCTGGCAAACACACAAAAAGGCCACTGCCAAAACAGTGGCCTTTTTTGTTGCCCAAAAGATTTATCAGGCGCTTGCCAAGCGCCTTTCCAAACCGTGCCTTCAGACCGGCACAGCCACCAGATCATGGCCTTGTGTTCCGACAACACGGGCCTTGGTGAATTCACCCACCTTCAATGTTTTGCTGATTTTTTCAGGCGGCAACAATTTCACAATGCCGTCGATCTCGGGCGCATCGGCATAACTGCGGCCTATGCCGCCTTTTTTACCCATACCTGGCGCCGAATCCACCAGCACCTGCATGGTTGCACCCACACGCTCCTGCAACTTGCTGCTGGACACCGCCTCGGCCACCGCCATAAAACGCGCCCTGCGCTCTTCTCGCAACTCCAGCGGCAACATGCCGGGGATGTCATTGGCTTTGGCGCCGTCGACCGGGCTGTAGGCAAAACAACCCGCACGATCTATCCTGGCCTCGCGCATGAAATCGAGCAGGTGCTCAAATTCCGCTTCGGTCTCGCCAGGAAAACCCGCGATAAACGTGCTGCGGATCACAATCTCCGGACACATCTCGCGCCAGCGCGCAATACGCTCCAGGTTTTTCTCGCCGCTGGCCGGACGTTTCATGCGTTTGAGCACATCGGGATGGCTGTGCTGCAGCGGCACATCCAGGTAAGGCAAGACCTTGCCGCTGGCCATCAGCGGAATCACCTCATCCACACTGGGGTAGGGATAAACGTAATGCAGGCGCACCCAGGCACCATAAGGCTCGGCAATCTCGCCCAGCGTTTGCACCAGCTCCAGCATGCGCGTCTTGACCGGCTTGCCGTCCCAGAAACCAGTGCGGTATTTGACATCCACACCATAGGCCGAGGTGTCCTGGCTGATCACCAGCAGTTCCTTGACGCCGCCTTCAAACAAGGCGCGCGCTTCGCTGAGCACATCACCGATAGGGCGCGACACCAGATCACCCCGCATCGACGGGATGATGCAGAAGGTGCAGCGGTGGTTGCAGCCCTCGCTGATTTTCAGATAGGCATAGTGACGAGGCGTGAGTTTGATGCCGGCGATGCCAAAAGAATTTGGAACCAGGTCCACAAACGGATCATGCGGCTTGGGCAGGTTGAGGTGAACCGCATCCATGACTTCTTGCGTCGCGTGTGGCCCGGTCACGGCCAGCACACTGGGGTGCATTTGTCGCACCAGGTTGCCACCATCATCGCCGGCTTTGGCGCCCAGGCAGCCGGTCACGATGACCCGGCCGTTTTCGGCCAGCGCTTCACCAATGGTGTCCAGGCTTTCCTTGACGGCATCGTCGATAAAACCGCAGGTATTGACGATTACCAGGTCGGCGCCTTCAAAGGTTTTCGAGGTCTGGTAACCCTCGGCGTTCAATTGCGTGAGGATCAGCTCCGAATCGGTCAGGGCTTTGGGGCAACCCAGGCTGACAAAACCGACGCGCGGAGCCTTGTTCGGGGTGGAAGAAGGAGTGGAGGAAAGGGCTTGGCTCATACCCTCTATTGTCTCAGAGCCGGCCTGTGATGCGCAGACGGCGTCTAAAAGCACTTTATTACGCTGTCAGCGCTTCAAACCCAGAGCAGCCAGCATCTGCTCGCTTTGTTTTTGCATCTGCTCCTGCATTTGCGTGAACACGGTTTTTGACTGCTCCACATAACTGCCCATCATGCCCTGCATCATCGGCGACTGGGCATTGATGAACTGCGCCCACATTTCCGGCGTCAGCCCCTGGGACTGTTCGGCCATCTTGACCTGCAGATCCATGAAGGACTGGACGTTTTTTTCAAGATAAGCGCCCATGAAACCCTGCATCGCATGGCCGTAGAAACGAATGATGTTGCCCAGCACCGCTTCGGTGAACATGGGGGCGCCACCGGTTTCTTCTTCCAGAATGATTTGCAGCAAAATGCTGCGCGTCAGGTCTTCATTGGTTTTGGCATCGCGCACGACAAAGTCGGCCGTATCCATCACCAACTGCTTGACGTCAGCCATGGTGATGTAGGTCGAGGTATCGGTGTCGTAGAGACGGCGATTCGGGTATTTTTTGATGATGCGCGTCTTGGCGGCCTTGCCGCTCCGACCGCTTGCAGCGGCATCGCCCGAAGGATGCGTCGAGTCAGAAGACTGACTACCCGACGAACTGGTGGGCTTGCTTTTTGACACTGCACGAACTCCTCAGATTTCTGCCTGTGCTGGTTGCACAGGTCTGGTATGCATTCTAGGAAGTATGCATACCTACAATCACCTTGGTTTACCCTGTGTCATCTGTACTGACTACAGATTGACAGAGGAAAACTTCAGGAAATTGGTAGGCGCGATTGGACTCGAACCAACGACCCCCACCATGTCAAGGTGGTGCTCTAACCAGCTGAGCTACGCGCCTAAGGACTGTTCGATCTAGCAATTGTAGCAGGGCAAAACGCCTTCTTTGGCTCCGGGCGAATTTTTTTAAAAAGACTTCAGCGCCTTCGTGCGGAACGAACCCCAGCCACCTCGGCCACCACGGACAAAACCTGGTTGAGTCGGCCCGAGTCCGCGACCTCTACCGTGAAGGTCATCCACGCCGTGCCGCCGCGGTTGTCCTTCACCGATTGGGTCTGCACACCAATCACATTCATTTTTTCCTTGGCAAACACCTCTGAAATATCGCGCAGCAAACCTTGCCGGTCTGCGGCTTCAACAGCCACGTCCACGGGGTAAACCGAACCATCACCACTCTTGGGCTGGCTCCACTGCACCTCGATCACACGGTCCGGGCTACCGCTCGCCATATTTTTGAAGTTGCTGCAGTCGCCGCGGTGAATACTCACGCCTTTGCCCTTGGTCACAAAGCCAACAATGACATCGGGCGGCGCCGGTTTGCAGCACTTGGCCATTTGTGTCAGCAGCGAGGCGATGCCCACCACCAGCACCCCACTCTTGCGTTTGCGCTCACCGCCTTTGTCCAACTGTTTGGCTTTTTTGGCCAGCACGTAATCGTCTTGTGTGGGCGCCGGCTCGGGCGGCTTGAGCATGTTTTCAATGGTGCGCAAAGACAACTCGTCCTTGCCCACCACTTCAAACAAATCTTCGGCGCTTTTGAAGCCGAGTTGTGACGCGAGGTCCTCCAGCTTCATCGCGGTTTTGCCCTCGCGCTGCAGCAGTTTTTCCACCGCCTCACGGCCACGCGCCACGGTTTGGGCCATGGCTTGTGCATTGAACCAGGCGCGCACTTTCGACTTCGCCCTGTGGCTGGCCAGGTAACCCAACTCCGGATTTAACCAGTCGCGCGACGGGCCGCCCTCCTTCGTGGTGACCACCTCCACGGTCTGGCCGTTTTGCAGCGGCGTGTTCAGCGGCACCATGGCGCCGTCAATCCGTGCACCGCGGCAACGATGGCCCAGGCTGGTATGCACGCTGTAGGCAAAGTCCAGCGCCGTCGCGCCTTGCGGCAACTCCACAATGGCGGCATCCGGCGTCAACACATAAATGCGGTCCTCAAACAAGCCCTGGTTCGTATCACGCGCCTTGGCCGCCAGCGGCCCCGACAGATCCCGCTCCCAGGCCAGCAGTTGCCGCAGCACGGCGATTTTGGCGTCGTATTCGCCACTCGCCGAGACGCCGCCGTAACCCTTGGCGCCAGCTTCCTTGTAAGCCCAGTGTGCGGCCACGCCGTGTTCGGCATGGTCGTGCATGGCCTGGGTCCGGATCTGGATTTCCACTGCGCGCTGCTGCGCGTCGCGCACCACGGTGTGCAGAGACTGGTAACCATTGGATTTGGGCTTGGCAATGTAGTCGTCAAACTCCCCTTCCACCGGTGTGAAATGTGAATGCACAAAACCAAGCGCGGCATAACAGCCCTTCACATCGGCGGCGATCACACGCATGGCACGGATGTCGAACACCTGCTCAAAGTCGAGCGACTTGCCGCGCATTTTTTTGACAATGCTGTAGATGTGTTTGGGTCGCCCCTGCACCAGCGCGGCAATGCCGTTGATGTTCAGATCGCGTTCCAGCTGCGCGCGCAAGGCCTCCATGAAGCCTTCGCGTTCGGCGCGTTTTTTCATCCAGCAGGCGGGCAATGTGTTTGTAGGTGTCGGGCTCCAGGAAACGGAAAGCCAGGTCTTCCATTTCCCATTTGATTTGCCAGATGCCCAGGCGGTTGGCCAGCGGCGCAAACACATGCAAGGACTCGCGCGCCACTGCCAGCGGTGCCGGTTGCCGGATGGCCGCAAAGTGGCGCAAGGTCTGCAGCCGGGAAGCCAGGCGCAACATGACCACGCGCAAATCGCGCGAGAAGGCCAGCAGCATCTTGCGCACGTTTTCGGTTTGTGCGGCCGGGTCTTCCGTCAATTGCGCCTTGGCATTGGCGGCCCTGGCCTGCTTTTGCACATTGACGAGTTTGGTGGTTTCAATGGCCAGGGCTGCAAAATTGGCGCCAAACGCCTTGGCGATCACCTCTTGCGGCTTGTTCAGGTGCGCGCAGGCATGCACCAGATAAGTGGCGGCCTGCATGGCTTCGGAGCCGCCAATGGCCTTGAGGATGGCGGCAACCGCGTCTGCGTGGGCCAGAATGTTTTCGCCGGTGTCCAGGACTTCACTGGCGATCAGCGGCTCGGCAAAAGCCCGGGCGCGCGCCAGCGCATGCGGCTGGTCCGGCAGGCTGTCCGCGGTGGCCGTCACGATGGAGGCATTGACAGTGGGCGCTGTGGACGGTGTACCCAGTCCGGCCCCGGTATTTTTCATGGCAACTCAGTCAGATTTCAAAAAAACAATTCAGACAAACAGAAAGTCACTCACCGTGCTGACCTGATCCATCGCCACCAGCGTGGGCGCATGCCCCACCCCGTCGAACTCCACCAGCCTGGCCCTGGGCCCGCGCTGCGTCATGGCCAGCGCCGTCTCGCGGCTGAGCAGGTCCGACTGCGCGCCGCGCATGATCAGCGTGGACGCCTTGATGTTGTCATACAGCTGCCACAACATGGCTTCACCCTGCTGGGCCGCGGTTTCGGTCGTGGCGCGCACGGGCACCGCAATCGCCGGGTCATAGTGCAGCCTCAGCGGCCCATCCGGGCCGTCAGCCGACACCGGTGTCACCATGTGGCGCGACAGCTCCAGCCATTGTTCCGGCGTGTGGGGACGAAAGCTGGTCGACACCGCCCACATTGCATCGGCGGCTTGCTGCAGGGAACTGAAGTGTCCGGCCTTGCCAAGGTAGGCCGCGATACGTTCAATCGCCTGCCAGGCGATGGCCGGACCGACGTCGTTGAGCACCAGTTTGTGGATTGGCGCCGGCAAAAGCGCTGGCGCGCCCGTCGCGGCATCGGAAATACTCAAACCCGGCTGGCCAGCAATCACCATGCCGATCAGCCCCCCCATGCTGGTGCCGACCCAGTCCAGCGTGCGGATCGGCGACTGCTGGTGCAACTGGGTCAGCAGCACCAGCATGTCGGCCGCATACAGCGGCACCTGGTAAGCCATCGAATCTTTGAGCCAGTCGCTTTGGCCGCGGCCCACCACGTCGGGGCAGATCACCCGCGCATCATCCTGGAGGTAACGCGCCAGCGTGTCGAAATCCCGGCCCTGGCGCGACAAGCCATGCACACACATCACCACGCGCGGATTGGCCGGATCGCCCCACTGCCAATAAGCCATGCGGTGGCCGCCCGAGGCGTCAGGACAAGGTACGTAGTTCAGCGTAGGTTCATTCATTGCAGGTGAATCCGGGTTCGAGGCTTGATAATTGCCAAAGCTGCTTTTCAGCGTTTCTTTTGCATCGTAAATCATCCGGAGAAAATTTCATGCTCAAAGGTAAAACTGCCCTCGTGACCGGCTCCACCAGCGGGATCGGCCTGGGGATCGCCAAGTCGCTGGCCGCACAAGGCGCCAACATCGTGCTCAATGGTTTCGGCGATGCCGAAGGACCCAAAGCGGAAATCGCCGCGCTGGGCGTGAAGGTGGCTTACCACGGTGCGGACATGAGCAAACCCGCCGAGATCGAAGACATGATGAAGTTTGCCGCGAGCCAGTTCGGCCGCGTGGATATTCTTGTCAACAACGCCGGCATCCAGCATGTGGCCAGAATCGAAAACTTCCCGGTGGACCGCTGGGACGCCATCATCGCCATCAACCTGAGCAGCGCCTTTCATGCCACACGCCTGGCCCTGCCGGCCATGCAGGCAGCCGACGGCGGCAAGGGCTGGGGCCGCATCATCAACATCGCCTCGGTCCACGGCCTGATCGGGTCGGCGGAAAAAGCCGCCTATGTCGCCGCGAAACACGGCATTGTGGGCCTGACCAAAGTCACGGCGCTTGAAAACGCCACCTCCGGCATCACCTGCAACGCCATCTGCCCGGGCTGGGTGTTGACGCCACTGGTGCAAAAACAGGTCGATGCCAAAGCCGCGGCAGGCGGCCTGTCCAACGAACAAGCCACGCAGCAATTGCTGGGCGAAAAAGAGCCATCGATGCAATTCACCACGCCGGAAGAACTGGGCGCACTGGCCGTATTTTTCTGTTCACCCGCCGGCAACAACGTACGCGGCGTGGCCTGGAACATGGATGGCGGCTGGGCAGCCCAATAAACGGAGAAGGCCGCACTCACAACTGCGGCCTCCTCCCCAATTTTTAATGAAATTGGCCTCTAGCCCTTATACAGTGAGCGCAACCAGCTATTGATTCAATAGCAGATCGCAACCATGCGATGGCGAAGACAGCCTGAACGGCCATCCCCTCAGACGCTGAAAAATACCGTTTGAGTATGGATCGGCCAAAGAAAAAGCCTCAAGTCTTGACGACTTGAGGCTTTGATTCTGGTGGGCGGTGCAAGTTTCGAACTTGCGACCCCTGCAGTGTGAATGCAGTGCTCTACCCCTGAGCTAACCGCCCTATTTGTTCAGCCTTCAATTATAAGCTGTTTTTGAGGGCTTATGCCGCAGCACGCCAGACTGTTTTTCCTTTGCTGGCTTTATCGATGTCGCTCAGCAGGTTTTCGTGGGCGGCGACTTCCTGTTCGTTGGCCAGCAGCAGGGGCAAATCAAAACCGCGGAGATCCATCGCCACGACTTCGCCACCGTCCGGCGTGCTGCTGTCCATGTCCATCACCAGCGAGTTTTGCCCACGCGTCAGGTTGATGTACACATCGGCCAGCAGCTCGGCATCCAGCAAGGCGCCGTGCAGGGTTCGGCCCGAATTGTCGACCTCCAGGCGGTCGCACAAGGCATCCAGCGAATTGCGTTTGCCCGGGAACAACTCCTTGGCCATCATCAGACTGTCGGTGACCTTGGCCACACAATGCTTGATGGGCGGGCGACCTATCAGTTCCAGTTCCTTGTTCAGGAAGCTGATGTCGAATGGCGCGTTGTGGATGATCACTTCGGCATCCTGCAGATAGGCCAGCAATTCATCGACGATGGCGCCGAACTTGGGTTTGTCCTGCAGAAACTCATTGCTGATGCCGTGCACCTTGAGCGCGTCTTCATGGCTCTCGCGCTCGGGGTTCAGGTAGAAATGTTTGTTGTTGCCGGTGAGCTTGCGGCCCAGCAACTCGACACAGCCGATTTCAATGATGCGGTCGCCGTTGGCGGCGGAAAGACCGGTGGTTTCGGTGTCTAGAACAATTTGGCGCATTTTGTAATGGTAACGGAGCGATGAAGGGTCGCCGCCGTAGCTAGCATTGGGGGCTAGTGATTCTCTTTGGCGTGGTTGATCGAGTATTTGGGGATCTCGACCGTGACATCGGTCTGTGCCAGAAAAGCCTGGCAGCTCAGGCGGGAGTTGGGCTCCAGGCCCCAGGCCCGGTCCAGCAGATCTTCCTCGGCTTCATCCAGCTCATTGAGCGACTGCATGCCTTGGCGCACGATGACGTGGCAGGTGGTGCAGGCGCAACTCATGTCGCACGCGTGTTCAATGTTGATGTGGTTGTCCAGCAGTGCCTCGCAGATCGAGGTACCGGCCGGTGCCGACACCTCGGCGCCGTTGGGACAATATTCAGGATGAGGCAGTATTTTGATGATGGGCATGGGGTGCTTCCGTGCGGTCTCAGACCGTCGCGATGTTTTTACCGGCCAGGGCCTGGCGGATGCCGCGGTTCATGCGCTGGGCGGCAAAATTTTCAGTGCCGTTGGCCAGGAGCTTGATGGCCGCTTCGATTTGCGCGGCATCGCCGTTTTGCCGCGTGTCGGCCAGCTCCGCCATCAGGCGGTCGATCTCGGCTTTTTCTTCGGGTGTCAGCAAATCGGCATCGGCGGCCAGCGCACTGCGCGTAGCCAGAATCATGCGGTCGGCATCGACCTGGGCCTCGGCCAACGCACGTGCCTGCATGTCCTGCTGGGCGGTGGAAAAACTCTCCTGCAACATGCGGGCGATGTCCTCGTCGGACAGGCCGTAAGACGGTTTCACGTCAATGCTGGCTTCCACACCACTGCCCTGCTCTTTCGCACTGACGCTGAGCAGGCCATCGGCATCGACCGTGAACGTGACACGGATACGCGCCGCACCGGCCGCCATGGGCGGAATGCCGCGCAGTTCGAAACGCGCCAGGCTGCGGCAGTCGGCCACCAGGTCGCGTTCGCCCTGCACCACATGCAGCGCCAGCGCGGTCTGGCCGTCCTGGTAGGTGGTGAAGTCCTGCGCCATCGCGGTGGGAATCGTCTGGTTGCGCGGCACGATGCGTTCGACCAGGCCACCCATGGTTTCAATACCCAGCGACAGCGGAATCACATCCAGCAGGAGCAGATCGGTGCCGCTGTGGTTGCCGGCGAGCTGGTTGGCCGAAATCGCCGCGCCGAGCGCAACCACTTCGTCCGGGTTCAGGTTGGTCAGGGGTTCGCGGCCGAACAGACCGGCGACGGCGCGGCGCACCTGCGGCATGCGGGTCGAGCCGCCCACCAGCACCACGCCTTTGACATCGTCCTTGGTGAATTCGGCGTCGCGTAAAGCCTTGCGCACAACGGCCAGGGTGCGTTGCGTCAAACCGGCGGCGGCCGTTTCGAAATCCTCGGATTTCAGTTCAAAATTGATCGCAGCCCTTGTCAGACGGGCGGAGAATGCTACGGAATTGGAAGCAGACAGCGCTTCCTTGCTGGCCCGCGCAGTCTGCAGCAAGATGGCCTTGTCGGATGGGGTCAAGGTATCGGCCGCCAAGCCGGCCTTGGCCAGCACCCAGTCGACCAGCGCGCGGTCGTAATCGTCGCCACCGAGTGCAGAATCGCCGCCGGTGGCCACGACCTCGAACACACCTTGCGTCAGGCGCAGGATGGAAATATCGAAGGTGCCGCCACCCAGGTCGTAAATCGCGTAAACCCCTTCACTGGCATTGTCCAGGCCATAGGCAATGGCCGCGGCCGTGGGTTCGTTGATCAGACGCAACACCTTGAGGCCGGCCAGTTGGGCCGCGTCCTTGGTCGCCTGGCGTTGCGCGTCGTCAAAATACGCCGGCACGGTGATGACCGCGCCGTAAACATCGTCGTTGAAGGTGTCTTCAGCGCGGAAACGCAGCGTGGCCAGGATTTCAGCGCTGATTTCGACCGGGCTCTTTTCGCCTGCCACGGTTTGCAGGCTGACCATCCCAGGTTTGTCGACCAGTTGGTAAGACAGTTGCGCGCGGTCACCGATGTCCTGGATGCCACGCCCCATCAGGCGTTTGACCGATGCGATGGTGTTTTGCGGGTCCAACACCTGCGCGGCCAGGGCCTCAGCGCCGATCTGGCGGCTGGTGGCACCGCTGGCGTCCAGCAAATAACGCACCACGCTGGGCAGCAACACACGGCCTTGCTCGTCGGGCAGGCATTCGGCCACGCCGTTGCGCACGCTGGCCACCAGCGAATGGGTGGTCCCCAGATCAATGCCAATGGCAATACGTCGCTGATGCGGATCGGGCGTCTGGCCGGGTTCGGATATTTGCAGTAATGCCATGAATATTCTGGGGGCGAAAGAGGGGGAAAAGCCGTAAGGGCTGTAAAAGTCTATTGTCCCAGCGAGTCGATGCGTGCATCGACCTCACTGCCAAAACGCTCAATAAACATAAGGCTTCTGACCTGCTGGGCCGCTGCCGCGAAGTCTTTTTGCTGGTCCAGGATTCGCTCTATTTTTGATAGCTGCTCACGCTTTCTGGACATGGCCTGGGAGGCTATTTCTTCCAAATTCTCCAGCCCCTCGGCATCTTCCAGCGCTTCGCGCCATTGCATTTGCTGGACCAGGAAGTCCGGCGGCATCGCGGTGTTGGTCTCGGCCCGGATCGGCGCCCCGTGCAACTCGCACAGGTACATCGCTCGTTTCAGGGGATTCTTCAGGCGCTGGTAGGCCTCGTTGATACGCACCGACCACTGCATGGCCAGGCGCTGGGCCGCAGCGCCCTGGGCCGCAAACTTGTCGGGATGGGCTTCGCGCTGCAGCTCTTTCCAGCGCGCGTCGAGGGCGGCCGGGTCCTGTGCAAATTGCACAGGCACGTCAAAGAGTTCGAAATCGTTGGATTGAAGGTTCATGTCAAGAAAATGCCGCCAGCACCGGGGGTGAAGGCGGCATAGGCCGGTGAGGGTCCGGCGCCGTCAAACCCGAAAGCTTTCTCCACAGCCGCAACGATCACGCTCGTTGGGGTTGATGAACTTGAAACCTTCGTTGAGGCCCTCGCGCACGAAGTCGAGCTGGGTGCCATCGATGTAGGCCATGCTTTTCGGATCGACCAGCACCTTCACGCCGTTGTCTTCAAAAACAACGTCTTCAGGCGCGATTTCATCGGCATATTCCAGCTTGTAGGCCAGGCCGGAACAACCGGTGGTTCGCACGCCCAAACGCACACCCACGCCTTTGCCGCGCTTGCTCATGTAGCGGGTGACGTGCCGTGCTGCGGCGTCAGTGAGGGTAACGGACATGGAAGGCTCGCCGGTCAATAAGGATTAATGGGTGTGCTTTTGCTTGTAATCGTTCACGGCTGCCTTGATGGCGTCTTCGGCCAGGATGGAGCAGTGAATTTTCACGGGCGGCAGGGCCAGTTCTTCGGCAATCGCGCTGTTTTTGATGCTCGCTGCTTCGTCCAGCGTTTTGCCCTTGACCCACTCGGTCACCAGCGAGCTGGACGCAATCGCCGAGCCGCAGCCATAGGTCTTGAAACGTGCATCTTCAATCACGCCGGTCAGGGGGTTGACCTTGATCTGCAACTTCATCACGTCGCCGCAGGCCGGTGCGCCCACCATGCCGGTGCCTACCGTGTCGTCGCCTTTTTCAAACGAGCCGACATTGCGGGGGTTTTCGTAGTGGTCCACCACTTTTTCGCTGTATGCCATTTTGTTTACCTCTTTAAGCTGTCTTGTGTTGCTGGCCGGCCTTAGTGGGCGGCCCACTGGATGCTGGAAATATCCACACCATCCTTGAACATTTCCCAAAGCGGCGACAGTTCACGCAGCTTGGCCACGTTTTCCTTGATCGTCGCCACGGCGTAGTCGATTTCTTCTTCTGTACTCCAGCGGCCAATCGTCATGCGCAGGCTGCTGTGGGCCAGCTCGTCGCTGCGGCCCAGGGCGCGCAGCACATAGCTGGGCTCCAGGCTGGCCGAGGTACAAGCCGATCCGCTGGAAACGGCCAGCCCCTTGATACCCATGATCAGGGACTCGCCCTCGACATAGTTGAAACTCATGTTGAGGTTGTGCGGCACACGTTTGTCGGCGTGGCCATTGAGGAAAACCTCTTCCACGTCCTTCAGGCCGGCCAACATGCGATCGTGCAGGGCTTGAATGCGCTTGTTTTCCTCGCGCATTTCAGCCTTGGCGATGCGATAAGCCTCGCCCATGCCCACGATCTGGTGTGTCGGCAAGGTGCCCGAACGCATGCCACGCTCGTGGCCACCGCCGTGCATCTGCGCCTCCAGGCGCACGCGGGGTTTGCGTCGCACGTACAAGGCGCCGATGCCTTTGGGGCCATAGGTCTTGTGCGAGGTCAGGCTCATCAGGTCGACCGGCAAGGTCGAAAGATCGATGTCCACCCGCCCGGTGGCTTGCGCCGCATCGACGTGGAAAATAACGCCTTTTTCGCGACACAAGGCGCCGATCGCCGGAATGTCCTGGACCACGCCGATTTCGTTGTTGACGTACATGACGCTGACCAGAATCGTGTCGGGGCGAATGGCCGCTTTCAACACCTCGAGGTCGAGCAGGCCGTCGGCCTGCACGTCCAGATAGGTCACTTCAAACCCCTGGCGTTCGAGTTCGCGGCAGGTGTCCAGCACAGCCTTGTGCTCGGTCTTGACCGTGATCAGGTGTTTGCCCTTGGACTTGTAGAAATGCGCCGCGCCCTTGATCGCCAGGTTGTTGGACTCGGTCGCACCGCTGGTCCAGACAATTTCGCGCGGGTCGGCACCAATCAGCGCCGCCACTTGTTCGCGGGCTTTTTCGACGGCGGCTTCAGCTTCCCAGCCCCAGGCATGGCTGCGCGAAGCGGGGTTGCCGAAATGCTCGCGCAACCAGGGAATCATGGCGTCCACCACCCGCGGGTCACACGGGTTCGTGGCACTGTAGTCCATATAAATAGGGAAGTGTGGGGTTTCCATTTGGCTAGCTTTTCAGTTCACAGCGCTGGCTTGCAGCATAAAAACGAGCCGGCAAGGCAAAAATGCCGGCGATACCTGATCAGGATTTCGAGAATGCGTTGCCCAGGGCAAACACCGAGTTGGGTGCATTGATACGCATGGGTTTGGCCACCGGCGCGGTAAAGATGGCTTTTTTCACCATGGGGGTGTTTTCCACCACGACACCCTTGGCCAGCTGGTCGTCCACCAGCTTTTGCAGGGTCACGGAATCGAGAAACTCGACCATGCGGCTGTTCAGCGATGCCCACAGCTCGTGTGTCATACAACGGCCACCGTCACCGAGACAGTTTTCCTTGCCACCACACTGGGTGGAGTCAATCGGTTCGTCCACCGACACAATGATATCGGCCACCGTGATGTCGGCGGCCTTGCGGCCCAGCGTGTAGCCGCCACCAGGGCCACGGGTCGACTCGACCAGCTCATGGCGACGCAGCTTGCCGAACAACTGCTCCAGATAGGAAAGGGAAATTTGCTGGCGCTGGCTGATAGCCGCCAGCGTGACGGGACCATTGTTCTGGCGCAAAGCCAGGTCGATCATTGCTGTGACCGCAAAGCGGCCTTTGGTAGTGAGGCGCATTTTCAAGCTCCTTTTGAAGTTGGCTTGACTATCGTTTGGCTCACCCTGTAGAGCTTATGGCTTACAAGGAACTTTTTCTCCACCCACCCCGGCCAATCGGCCTGCTTGGCGACGGGGTCTTTTTTGTCACATGGTTGTTCTTGACTGTTTTCGTCAAGTATAACACAGGTGACTCGCCGACTCGGCCAAGGCGGGTCCGGGACACATGGCCCCGGGGTTCCCTGACACCCAGAGCCGGGTTTGATCCAGTTTCTGGCGGTCTGTTCCGTCGAGGTCGCTTTGCGCCGCTTTCAGGCCCCTCCCCGCCCGCCTGACCAGCCCCCTTAAAGCGGCACGTTGTCTATGCCCGGGGCGCCAAACGCCTGGGCCTTGAGCACATGCAACTGGTCACGGACTTTCGCGGCTTTTTCAAATTCCAGGTTTTTCGCATGCTCGATCATCAGTTTTTCCAGGCGCTTGATCTCTTTGGCGATGTCTTTTTCGCTCATATCCTCGACCAGGGCTTTCTGGATTTCGAGTTTTTCGGCCTCTTTGCCTGATTTTTCGCTGTAAACGCCGTCGATCAGGTCTTTGATGCGTTTGACGATGCTGCGCGGCGTGATGCCATGCTCGAGGTTGAAAGCGATCTGCTTGTTGCGGCGGCGTTCGGTTTCGTCCATCGCCTTTTTCATCGAGTCGGTGATGCGGTCGGCGTACAAAATCGCCCGGCCATTCAGATTACGGGCCGACCGGCCTATGGTCTGGATCAGGCTGCGCTCGGAACGCAAAAAGCCTTCCTTGTCGGCGTCCAGAATCGCCACCAGGCTGACCTCGGGAATATCCAGGCCTTCACGCAGCAAGTTGATGCCGACCAGCACGTCGAACGTGCCCAGCCGCAGGTCACGCAGGATTTCCACCCGCTCCACCGTGTCCACATCACTGTGCAAATAACGCACCTTGACACCGTTGTCGGTCAGGTAGTCGGTCAGTTGCTCGGCCATGCGTTTGGTCAAGGTGGTGATCAAGACGCGCTCGTTTTTATCGACGCGGATGCGGATTTCCTGCAACACGTCGTCCACCTGGTGCGTGGCCGGCCGGACTTCGACTTCCGGGTCGACCAGGCCGGTGGGCCGCACCACCTGCTCGACCACCTTGCCGGCATGCTCTTTCTCGTAGGCGGCCGGCGTGGCCGAGACAAATACCGCCTGGCGCATCTTGGCTTCGTATTCCTCGAACTTCAGCGGCCGGTTATCCAGCGCGCTGGGCAGGCGAAAGCCGTATTCGACCAGGGTGGTCTTGCGCGCGCGGTCGCCGTTGTACATGGCGTTGAGCTGGCCAATCATGACGTGGCTTTCGTCCAGGAACATCAGCGCGTCCTTGGGCAGGTAGTCACACAAGGTCGAGGGCGCCGAGCCGGGCGGCGCACCGCTGAGGTGGCGGGTGTAGTTTTCGATGCCTTTGCAATGGCCGATTTCGCTGAGCATTTCCAGGTCAAAGCGCGTGCGCTGCTCGATGCGCTGGGCTTCGACCAGCTTGCCTTCGCTGACGAACTGCTTGACACGTTCGGACAACTCGATCTTGATCGTTTCCACCGCAGCCATGACCTTGTCGCGCGGCGTGACGTAGTGGCTTTTCGGATAAACCACAAAACGTGGGACTTTCTGGCGAATCCGGCCGGTCAGCGGGTCAAACAGCTGCAGCGACTCGATTTCATCGTCAAACAGCTCGATGCGGATCGCCAGCTCCGAGTGTTCGGCTGGAAACAGATCGATCACGTCACCGCGCACCCGGAAGGTGCCGCGCGAAAAATCCTGGTCGTTGCGCGCGTATTGCATACGAATCAGGCGCGAGATCACATCGCGCTGGTTCATCTTGTCGCCGGAGCGCGCGATAAATCGCATCTGCGTATAGTCTTCCGGTGCGCCTATGCCGTAAATCGCGCTGACGGTGGCCACGATGATGGTGTCGCGCCGCTCCAGCACACTTTTGGTGGCCGACAGCCGCATCTGCTCAATGTGTTCGTTGATCGCCGAGTCTTTTTCAATAAACAGGTCGCGCTGCGGCACATAGGCCTCGGGCTGGTAATAGTCGTAATAACTGACGAAATATTCCACCGCGTTTTTCGGGAAAAACTCGCGGAACTCGCTGTACAGCTGCGCGGCCAGGGTTTTGTTGGGCGCAAACACAATCGCCGGCCGGCCCAGCCTGGCGATCACATTGGCCATGGTGAAGGTTTTGCCCGAGCCGGTCACACCCAGCAGGGTCTGAAAGACCTCACCGTCGTTGATGCCTTCCACCAGTTGCTCAATTGCCACCGGCTGGTCGCCCGCCGGCGGGTAAGGCATGAACAGCTCGAAGGGCGAGTCGGGAAAGGTGGCAAACCTGCCCACAGGTGGGGAATTGGGTGAATCAAACGTATTAGTAATGACGTCCACAGCTTCTGGCATAAAAACCTCAGTCCAGCCCCGCTAAAATTACGGGCAACCGAGCAGCATACGACTTTTTTACTTTTTAAGGATCTCCATGTCTTTGTTCACTGCAGTCGAAATGGCCCCCCGCGACCCCATCCTGGGCCTGAACGAACAATTCAATGCCGACACCAACCCGGCCAAGGTCAACCTGGGTGTGGGCGTCTATTACGACGACAAGGGCAAGCTGCCGCTGCTCAAATGTGTGCAGGCCGCCGAAAAAGCCATGATGGAACACCCCAAACCACGCGGCTACCTGCCCATGGACGGCGTGGCCGCCTATGACGCGGCCGTCAAGGCCCTGGTGTTTGGCGCCGACAGCGAGCCGGTCAAAAGCGGCCGTATCGCCACGGCCCAGGGCATAGGCGGCACCGGCGGCCTGAAGATTGGCGCCGACTTCCTGAAAAAACTCAGCCCCAACGCCAAAGTCCTGATCAGCGACCCCAGCTGGGAAAACCACCGCGCCCTGTTCGCCCAGGCCGGCTTTGTGGTGGAAAGTTACCCTTACTACGACGCGGCCAAACGCGGCGTCAACTTCGACGGCATGCTGGCCGCTCTGAATGCCGCGGCCGAAGGCACCATCGTCGTGTTGCACGCCTGCTGCCACAACCCGACCGGCTATGACATCACCAGCGCCCAGTGGGAGCAGGTGATCGCCGCCGTCAAGGCCCGCAAACTCACGGCTTTCCTCGACATGGCCTACCAGGGTTTTGGCCACGGTATCAAAGAAGACGGCGCCGTGATCGGCAAGTTTGTCGCGGCTGGCCTGAACTTTTTTGTCGCGACCTCATTTTCCAAGAGTTTCAGCCTCTACGGCGAACGTGTCGGCGCCTTGTCGGTCCTGTGCGAAAGCAAGGAAGAAGCCGACCGCGTCCTGTCGCAAATGAAGGTGGTGATTCGCACCAACTACAGCAATCCGCAGATCCACGGCGCCACCGTGGTGGCCAATGTGCTGAACGACCCTGCCCTGCGCGCCCAGTGGGAAGAAGAACTGGCCGAAATGCGTGTGCGTATCAAGGCCATGCGCCAGAAGCTGGTTGATGGCCTGAAAGCCGCTGGCGTGAAGGAAGACATGAGCTTCATCACCACCCAGATCGGCATGTTCAGCTACTCTGGCCTGACCAAGGACCAGATGGTGCGCCTGCGCAATGAGTTCGGCGTCTACGGCACCGACACCGGCCGCATGTGTGTGGCCGCGCTGAACAGCCAGAACATAGACCACGTCTGCGCGTCCATCGCCAAGGTGCTGTAAAGCGCCATGGACGCCTTGCAGCAGCGTTTTGTGCAGGACGCGCTGCACAATAATTGCAACCGCGTCCTGCTGGAGCGTCTGGCCGAGCTGGCTCTGCTGGACGCCTGGCTGGTCGGCGGCTGCCTGTTCCAGACCGTGTGGAACCGGCTGTCCGGCCGGCCGCCGCAAGCCGGTATCCGCGATTACGACATCTTTTATTTTGACCCGGACGATTTGTCCGAAGCCGGCGAGTTGGCCATCAACCAACGGGCCCAGACCTGTTTTGCCGGCCTGGATGCGCAGCTGGAACTGAAAAACCAGGCCCGGGTACACACCTGGTACCCGGCTTATTTCGGCCGGCCCTGCCCGCCGCTGCAAAGCGCCTGCGCAGGCATAGACCGCTTTCTGGTCGGCAGCACCAGTGTGGGTTTGCGCCAGCAAGACGGCCAGACCACGGTGTACGCCCCGTATGGCCTGGACGATTTGTACCAAGGCATGCTGCGGGCCAACCCCTCCGTCGATCACGGTCCCTTGTACGAAAAGAAAGTGCGGGACTATCAGGCGCGCTGGCACTGGCTGCGCATGCCGGATCCGGCCGATACCGCGCCCTCAGCCGCTCTTTATGTATAAAAAATGCCTCTAGCCCTTATCCAACGGTCGCAAGCAGCTACTTAATTTATAGCAAAGGCTACTCCGTCAGCGCGGCGACGGGGTCGTAGAAAAAGCGTTCTTCCACAATTTTGTCGCCCAACCAGCGCTGGTGCGCCAGTTCGTCGATACGCATGGTTTTGCCCGACAGCCGTGTGAACTCGAAGACCCAGTGGATCACCACAAAATCGCCATCGACCAGCCAGGACTCGACCGGCAAGGTACGCATGGCGCTACAGGCCGCCATCACGGCGCGTTCATAAGCCAGCAGCGTCTCCCGGCCACGACGCGGCGGCTGGCTGTTTTCCTGCATGCTGGCGTCAGGCGCGTAAAACTGTTCGATCGCTTCAAGATACTGGCCCTGCTCCACCAGCGCGATGAAGTCCTGAACCGTTTGGCGGCTTGGCATGTGCTTGTCTCCTGCGGGGCGCGGCGCGTAAAGATCAGCCCCAGACCACGGAGCGCATGGAAATCGAACCGCCCTGGAAATTGGTGTTGAAAAAGCGCGGCGGCTCTTTGGCATCCACCGCACCCGCCGCATACAACAGCGGCAGGAAATGCTCATGGGTCGGGTGCGCCATTTTGGCCAGCGAGCCCAGTTTCTGGAAGTTTTGCAAACTGTCCAGGTTGCCCTGCTGCAAATAACCGCCCATGGTCTGGTCGAACTCCAGCGCCCAGTCGTACGCCTGGTTGCCGGCCGCGCCGCGCTGCATCTGGCGCAGGTTGTGCACGATGTTGCCGCTGCCCACAATCAACACGCCACGCTCGCGCAAGGCCTTGAGCTGTTTGGCCAGCGCATAGTGCTCGTCAGGCGCACGGCCGTAATCCATGCTGAGCTGGATCACCGGGATGTCCGCGCCGGGAAACATGGGCTTGAGCACCGACCAGGTGCCGTGGTCCAAACCCCACTCGCCCACGTCCAGGCCCAAAGGCGCGGACGCCCGCTGGCGCACCAGGTGGCTGATGGCCCGCGCGGCCGTCGGATGGCCTGGCGCCGGGTATTGCTGGTCAAACAGCTCCTGCGGGAAGCCGCCAAAGTCATGGATGGTTTTGGGCTTGTCCATGGCGGTCAACCACCAGCCCTCGGTCAGCCAATGCGCCGAAATACACAAAATCAGCTGCGGCACCGGGTATTTGCTGCCGAACTCGGCACCCAGCACCTGCCAGCTGCGCCGGTACTCGTTGTCGCCAATCGCATTCATGGGGCTGCCGTGGCCCACAAACATCACCGGCATGCGGTCGGTTTTTTTCAGGGAAGTCAGCAGGTCTTGCGCGGAAGCGCCGGCGATCTCGGTCATAAACAGTCCATTCGGTACAAGCAGGCTGCCGGCGGCAGCTTTTGTGAAATATCGGCGTTGCATGGTAAGTCTTTATCAGTATTTTCTCAAAAGGCAATAACAAGGGGTGGCGCCATGCCTCCCGCTGAAATCGTGACAAAGCGGACGGATGGCCAGGCGGGTGCCTGTATTGGTGTTTGCCCTCCAAAAATTAATAAGCACACCTGCTATTATTTGCTGCAGCGCAACATATTCCGTTGCATAAAGGTTTTTGCCATGCTTTACCAAGTCTATGAAACCCAGCGTTCGCTGATGGAGCCCTTTGTCGACTTTGCCCAGGCCGCGGCAAAAATCTACAGCAACCCGTCCTCGCCTTTGGGCCAGAACCCCTTCGCCCAGCGCATGGCGGCCGGTTACAACCTGATTTACCGCCTCGGCAAAGACTACGAAAAACCCGCTTTCGGCATCACCACGGTGGAGGCCGAGGGCGCCAACATCGCCATCCACGAACGGGTGGAGATCGACAAACCTTTTTGCGAACTGCGCCGTTTCAAACGTTTCACCGACGACCCGGCCACCCTGACCCAACTCAAGGGCCAGCCCGCCGTGCTGATTGTCGCGCCCTTGTCGGGCCACTACGCCACCCTGCTGCGCGACACGGTCAAAACCATGCTGAAAGACCACAAGGTCTACATCACCGACTGGAAAAACGCCCGCACCGTGCCGCTGTCCGAAGGTGCTTTCCACCTCGACGACTACGTCAACTACGTGCAGGAGTTTATTGCCCACCTGCAGGGCATTTACGGCAACTGCCACGTCATCAGCGTCTGTCAGCCCACCGTGCCGGTGCTGGCAGCGATCTCGCTGATGGCCAGCCGCGGCGAGACCACGCCGCTGTCCATGACCATGATGGGCGGGCCGATTGACGCACGCAAGTCACCCACGGCCGTCAACAACCTGGCCACGAACAAGAGTTACGAGTGGTTTGAGAACAACGTGATTTACCGCGTGCCGGGTAACTTCCCCGGCGCCGGGCGCCGCGTCTACCCCGGCTTTTTGCAACACACCGGTTTTGTCGCGATGAACCCGGACCGCCACGCCAGCAGTCACTTTGACTACTTCGAGAACCTGCTCAAGGGCGACGACGCCAGCACCGAAGCCCATGTCAAGTTTTACGACGAATACAACGCCGTGCTGGACATGGACGCGGACTACTACCTGGACACCATCAAGACCGTGTTTCAGGAGTTCAAACTGGTCCACGGCACCTGGGATGTACGCGCTGTCGACGGCCAGCTGGAGCGCGTGCGACCAGAAGACATCACGACCACGGCCCATTTCACGGTCGAAGGTGAACTCGACGACATCTCCGGCGCTGGCCAGACCGAAGCCGCCCACGACCTTTGCTACAACATCCCAAAAGCCAAACAAAAACACCTGGAAGTTCCGGGTGCAGGTCACTACGGCATCTTCAGCGGCCGCCGCTGGCGCGACGTGGTGTATCCGCAGGTCAAGGCCTTCATTCTTGAGAATAATCAGGCTGCAGCCCCCACCAGCCGTGCGCAAGCAGCTCCCAAAAAGAGAGCACCCAAAGCGGCCGGCAAAGCCTGATGCTGCGCCCTGCTTCTTATATGATGGCCCCGTGAACCTGCTCGCCGAAAGAATCAACGCCGTCCTGCCGCAAACCCAGTGCACCCGCTGCGGCTACCCTGACTGTGCGGCCTATGCCGAGGCGATTGCCGCCGGCCAGGCCGAGATCAACCAGTGTCCGCCCGGCGGCGCCGAAGGTATCAGCCGGCTGGCGGCCATCACCGGCCGGCCGGTGACCGCCCTGAACCCCGAGAACGGCAGCGAAGGCCCGCGCCAGCTCGCCGTTATCGATGAAGCCTGGTGTATAGGCTGCACCTTGTGCCTGGACGCCTGCCCGACCGACGCGATTGTCGGCAGCAACAAACTCATGCACACCGTGATTGAGCCTTATTGCACCGGCTGCGAGTTGTGTATTCCGGTCTGCCCGGTGGATTGCATCAGCCTGGAAAACGTCACGGGCGAACGCACCGGCTGGGCCGCCTGGTCAGCGCCCGAAGCTGCGCAGGCTGGCAAACGCTATGAATTTCATAGCTTGAGGCGCCTACGCAGCAAGGGCGAGAACGATAAAAGGCTTGAAGAAAAAAGCGCAGGCCAAGCTTGCCGACCTGCCGGCCCACACGCAACACACCGATCCGGCCGTGATCGACAAAAAGCGCGCCGTGATCGAAGCCGCCCTGGCCCGCGCGCGCGCCAAGCGCGATCCCGGTACAAGCGGCGGTTAGAGCCTGCGCTCAGCCCAGCGCATCGTTGAGCGAATCCCGAAACTCGGCCAGGCTGGCGGCGCTGTCAATCTCGCGCGGCAAGGCATCACGGATCGAGAAAACACCCAGGATCTGACCCGTCGAAGAAACAATCGGCAAATGCCGGAAGCCGCGCTCCAGCAGGATCAGGACGGCGTCCGACACCGTCATCTCGGGCGGGACACATTGCGGGTGGTGCGTCATCACCTCGGACACCAGCGTCTTCGCCGCATCCAGGGACTTGGCCAGCACGCGGGTCATCAGGTCACGCTCGGTCAGAATGCCCAACATGACGCCTGCGGTATCGATGATCAGCACGCTGCCGCAGTTGGCCCGGGTCATGACGCAGGCCGCCTCCCAAACGTTGGCCTGCGGCGGCAGGCTGACCACATGCCGGTGCGGGATGGATTGAAACACGGTACGTTCAGCCATGGCGACCCTCCTGTCGAGAGACAAGTCAGCGCAGGGATTGGTTGACCTTGTCCAGGGCCTGCGCGCCCGGACACAGCGCGGCGGCGTCCAGCCGGTTCAGCGGCGTCTCGCTGGTGTTCAGCGCCACATGTAAATCGGTCGCCAGCGGGTCCAGGTAAAGCAGGCCGGTGACCACCTCGCCACGGGCCTGGTGCGCATTCATGTAGGCCAGCGCCGCGTAGCGGTCGGTCGGATCGTAGTCCTCCCGCAGCTTGCGAAAACGCAGGCTGGAGCCATCGTGTTGCACCACCTCGACCACCTCGCCCGGCGCATAACTGGTGGTGATCTCGTCACGCGCACTGATGAAATCGATGCGGCTGACCGCCTCGTTGTGCTCGCGCACATAGTCGTAACTCTTGGTGCTGCCCGCATGGTTGTTGAAGGCCACACAGGGGCTGACGACGTCGATGAAAGCCGCACCGCCGTGCGCGATGGCGCCCTTGATCAAGGGCACCAGTTGCGCCTTGTCTCCTGAAAAACCGCGCGCCACATAGCTGGCGCCCAGTTGCAGCGCCAGGGCCACCAGGTCCAGCGGGTTGTCGCTGTTAACCACACCCTTCTTGCTCTTGGAGCCCTGGTCCGCCGTGGCCGAAAACTGCCCCTTGGTCAGGCCGTAGACGCCGTTGTTCTCGACGATGTAGACCATGTTGACGCCGCGCCGCATCGCATGGGCGAACTGGCCCAGGCCAATCGACGCCGAATCACCATCCCCCGACACGCCGAGGTAGAGCAGCTCCCGGTTGGCCAGGTTGGCGCCGGTCAACACCGAGGGCATGCGGCCATGGACCGTGTTGAAGCCGTGGGAGGCGCCGAGAAAATAATCCGGCGTCTTGGAGCTGCAGCCTATGCCCGACAGTTTGGCGACGCGGTGCGGCTCGATATCCAGCTCCCAACAGGCCTGGATGATGGCGGCCGAGATTGAGTCGTGGCCGCAGCCCGCACACAAGGTGGAGATTTTCCCTTCGTAGTCGCGCCGGGTGTAACCGACCTTGTTCTCGGTCAAGGAAGGGTGGTGCAGCCGCGGTTTTGCCAGGTAGGTCATGATGCGCTCGCTTTCGACATTTTCGGCGGGTTCACCCCAGCGCCCTGCAGATGTTGCGAGATGGCCTGGGTGATGAATCGTGCGGTGATGGGTGTGCCGTCGTAATGCAGCACCCGCACCAGGCGGGCCGGCTCCGCGCCGCCCTCGTTGACCAGCAAGCAATGCATTTGTGCATCGCGGTTTTGCTCGATCACAAACACCTTGTCGTGCGCGGCCAGGAACTGCGCCACGCTGGCCGGAAACGGAAAGGCCCGCAGCCGCATGGCGTCCAGATGGATGCCGGCTTCGCCCAGCACGTCCAGCGCCTCATGCATGGCGGGACTGGTGGAGCCGAAATAAATAACACCCAGCCGGGTCTTGCGCGCGGCGAGGCGCAACACCGGCTGCGGCACCAAGGTGGCGGCGGTCTCGAACTTTCTCAACAGCCGCTGCACGTTGTAGATGTAGTCCGGGCCACGCTCGGAATACTGTGCGTAGGCATTACGCGTGGTGCCGCGCGTGAAATAACTGCCCTTGGTCGGATGGGTGCCGGGCAAGGTGCGCCAGGGTATGCCATCGCCATCGACGTCCTTGTAACGGCCGAAGTCCTTGCCCGCCTCCAGTTCCTCGGCCGTCATCACCTTGCCGCGGTCATAGCTGCGGCTGTCATCCCAGTTGAAGGGTTCGCACAGGCGCTGGTTCATGCCGATGTCCAGGTCGGTCATCACAAACACCGGCGTTTGCAAGCGGTCCGCCAGGTCCAGCGCCGCCGCCGCATGTTCAAAACACTCGTGGGGGTCTTCGGGAAAAAGCAGCACATGCTTGGTATCGCCATGCGAGGCATAAGCGCAGGAGATCAGGTCGGCCTGCTGGGTGCGCGTCGGCATGCCGGTCGATGGTCCGCCGCGCTGCACATTGATGATGGTGACCGGTATCTCGGCGAAGTAAGCCAGCCCGAGAAACTCGGTCATCAGCGACACCCCAGGCCCCGAGGTGGCGGTGAAAGCGCGTGCGCCATTCCAGCCCGCGCCCACCACCATGCCTATGGAGGCGATTTCGTCTTCGGCCTGCACGATGGCGTAGTTGTGCTGGCCGGTCTCGGGATCCACCCGGTATTTGGCGCAATAGGACTGAAAGGCCTCGGCCACCGAAGAAGACGGTGTGATCGGGTACCAGGCCGCCACGGTGGCGCCGCCATACACACAGCCCAGCGCCGCGGCACTGTTGCCATCGACAAAAATCTTCTGGCCCACCTTGTCGCTGCGCTGCACACGAATGCCCAGCGGGCCCTGCAAGTGTTCGCTGGCGAAGTCGCGCCCCAAATGCAGGGCCTGCACATTGGAAGCCAGCAGTTTTTCCTTGCCCTTGTATTGCTCGGCAAACAGTTTTTCCAGCACCTCGGCTTCTATCTGCAACAGCACCGACAGCGCACCCACGTAAATGATGTTCTTGAACAACTGGCGCTGGCGCGGGTCTGAATACACCGCATTGGAAATTTCCGTCAGCGGCATGCCTATCACATGAATGTCGTCGCGAAACTTGTCCGGCGGCAGGGGCCGCGTGCTGTCGTAAAACAGGTAACCGCCCGGCTCCAGCTCGGCCAGGTCGGCGTCCCAGGTTTGCGGGTTCATGGCCACCATCATGTCGATGCCGCCGCGCCTGCCCTGGTAACCCCTGTCGGAAACACGCGCCTCATACCAGGTCGGCAGGCCCTGGATGTTGCTGGGAAAAATATTGCGCGGGCTGACCGGCACACCCATGCGCAAAATGGCTTTGGCAAACAACTCATTGGCCGAGGCCGAGCCCGAACCATTGACGTTGGCGAACTTGATGACAAAGTCGTTGACGGCTTCTATTCTTTTCATGCGGGAACCCCTCCTGCGCGAACCACAGGTTTGCTTGCATCGCGGCAGGCCGGACCGGCCTGCACCGGCTCCAGCAAAAACTTCTGCATGTCCCAGGCGCCGGTCGGGCAACGCTCGGCGCACAAACCGCAGTGCAGGCAGACATCTTCGTCCTTGACCATGACACGCCCGGTCTTGAGTTCGCCCGAAACATACAGGTCTTGCGCCAGGTTCAGTGCCGGCGCCTTCAGGCGGGTGCGCAAGTCGGCCTCGTCGCCGTTGTCGGTAAAACTGATGCAGTCCATCGGGCAGATATCGACGCAGGCATCACACTCGATGCAGGCCGGCGCGGTGAACACCGTTTGCACGTCGCAATTCAGGCAGCGCCCGGCTTCCTTGAAGGCCGTGGCGGCGTCAAAACCCAGCTCCACCTCCACCCGGATATTCGCCAGCGCCATTTCGGCCTTGGCCCAGGGCACCTTGAAACGTGCGTCGTTGGAGGTGTCGTTGTCGTAACTCCACTCATGGATGCCCATCTTGGTGGACATCAAATTGGTCATGGGATCCGGCCGCTGGCGGATGTCTTCGCCATTCAGAAAACGGTCTATCGACACCGCCGCCTCATGCCCATGCGCCACCGCCGTGATGATGTTTTTTGGCCCCAGCGCCGAGTCCCCGCCAAAAAACACTTTGGCCACCGTCGACTGGAAGGTCTCTTTGCCCAGCACCGGCAAACCGTGTTTGTCGAAGTTGATACCGCTGTCGCGCTCTATCCAGGGGAAAGCATTTTCCTGGCCCACGGCGATCAGCACGGCATCACAGTCAACCAGCACATCCGGCTCGCCGGTAGGCACCAGGCTGCGTTTGCCCTCTGCGTCATAAACCGCCTTGACCACTTCGAAGGTCATGCCGGTCAACTGGCCATGGGTGTGCTCAAAGGATTTGGGCACGTGAAAATTGATGATGGGAATACCTTCGTGCTGGGCGTCTTCTTTTTCCCAGGGCGAGGCCTTCATCTCGTCGAAGCCGCTGCGCACAATCACCTTCACGTCGGTGCCGCCCAGGCGCCGCGCCGAGCGGCAGCAGTCCATCGCCGTGTTGCCGCCCCCCAGCACAATCACACGTTTGCCTATGCTTGTGACGTGACCAAAAGACACCGAGGCCAGCCAGTCGATGCCGATATGGATGTTGTCCGTAATGTCCCGGCGGCCGGGAAGCTCCAGATCGCGCCCACGCGGCGCGCCGCAACCGACAAACACCGCGTCGTAACCGCCGTCGGTTTTATCCTCCAACAGGCCTTTTATTGACTCGATACGCTGGCCGCTTTTAAAAATCACGCCCAGGTCCAGGATGTAGCCAGTCTCTTCGTCGATCACCGATTCGGGCAGGCGAAAACGCGGGATTTGTGTGCGGATAAAACCGCCGGCTTTGGCTTCGCCATCAAACACCGTGACCTCGTAACCCAGCGGTGCCAGGTCACGCGCCACCGTCAGCGAGGCCGGGCCGGCGCCTATACAGGCAATCCGTTTGCCGTTTTTCGGCGCCAGTTTGGGCATGCGTTTGCTGACGTCGTCTTTCATGTCGGCCGCAACACGTTTGAGCCGGCAAATCGCCACCGGTTCGGGCTGCTCGCCGCCGCCCTCCTCGACCCGGCTGCGCCTGCATGCCGGCTCACAGGGTCGGTCGCAGGTGCGGCCCAAGATCCCGGGGAAGACATTCGAGACCCAGTTGACCATGTAGGCATCGCTGTAACGCCCCTGGCCAATCAGGCGTATGTATTCGGGAACCGGCGTGTGGGCCGGACAGGCCCACTGGCAATCGACGACCTTGTGGAAATACGAGGGCTTGGCTACGTTGGTTGGCTGCAAGTGCGTCTCCTTGCCTCCTGCGGCGGCACAACAAAGGCCAGGAGGCCTGACCAGTTTACGCCTCGCCAGCCGGAAACCGCTCTCGGGTGAATCCCTCAGTGATCGGCCCTCGCCGGCAGGCGCGTATCACCGGCGTTGGGGCGCCCAAACAACCGCCGCCTACATCCAAAGTTGCCCTGCTGCAATGTGTATGCTACCGATGGAAAACCACACGCGATTTGATAAGCTTGCTTAGTAATTCAATCCCTTTGACCCCACCATGCAAGCTTCCCAGGAACCCGCCACCGCCACCGGGCCGGTGCGCCGCTTTATCACCCCCGGTCATGTGCCACAAGCCCAGACCCTGGGCGAGTTGCGCGAAAAAATAGACAGCCTTGATGAACAAATCGTGGCGCTGCTGGCCCAGCGCGCGCTGTGCGTGCGTGACGCCACACGTTTCAAGCTGGACGCGTTCCAGGTCTCCGCGCCCGAACGCCAGGCCGCCGTGTTTGCACGGGTGCGGGCGCTGGCCGCGCCGCACGAGTCCGGCTTTCCGGGACTGCCCGACATCGTCGAATCCGCCTACCGTACCCTCGTCGCTGGTTTTATTGCCGGCGAAGGACGTTTCTTTCACGACACCGAATTGATCCAGCCATGATGCACTTCAAAAAACGCCCCGCCCTCTCCCTGCTCAAAGGCTGCGCCGCGCTGGCGCTGGCCTGCGCAAGCGCAGCTGTCCTGGCCCAGTCGACCGGCTGGCCGAACAAACCCATCAAGCTCATCGTGCCTTACGGCGCCGGCTCATCCCCCGACGTCATTGCACGCATCGTGGGCGAAAAGCTCGGACCCCGCCTGGGCCAGCCCGTGATCATTGAAAACCGCGCCGGTGGCGGCGGCAACAACGGTACCGGCCTGGTGGCCAAGTCGGCCGGCGACGGTTACACCTTTCTGATCAGCACCAACGGGCCGCTGGTTTACAACACCGTGCTTTACAGCAAGCTGTCTTACGACCCGTTCACCGAACTGCGGCCGGTGGTGCTGGCCGGCGGCCAGGCCAATGTCTGCGCCGTGCGCGCCGACTCGGGCATCCACACCTTGCAGGACCTGGTCGCGGCGATGAAAAAGAACCCCGGCAAGTTCAACTTCGCCTCCACCGGCGTCGGTAGCCTGTCGCAACTGGGCGTCGAGCTGCTCAAGGTCAAGACCGACACCTACGCCGTGCATATTCCCTACGCCTCATCGCCGCTGGCCATCCTGGCCATTTTGCAAGGTGACGTGCAGTTTGCCTGTGTGCCCGCCGTGGCCGTGATCCCGCAAGTCAAGGCCGGCAAGCTGCGCACCCTGGCCGTGTCCACGGCCCAACGCAGCCAGCTCACGCCTGACATCCCCACCATGAAAGAAGCCGGTCTGTCCGGGATAGAAAACCTGGCCTGGATGGCCTTGATGGCGCCGGCCACCACGCCAACGGACATCGTGCAGCGCATGAACCAGGAAATCAACACCGTGCTGGCCATGCCCGAAGTTCGTGAAAAATTACATGCCCAATACATGGAGCCGATTGGCGGCTCGGTGGATTCGCTGCAGAAATTCATGCAACAGGAACTGCGCGTGATGACCCCCGTCATCAAACGCACCGGCGTCACCATCGACTGATGCTCAGCCTGCAAACCAGCCGGCGCCCCGCCACCCAGGGCGAAGCCGAACAGGCGCTGGCGCAACTTGACCATCAGGCGGGCGCCTATTTCGGCTGTGATGCCGGTATCGCCGGCCTGCACCCGCTGCAGGCCACCCTGCTGGACCGGCCGGCGCTGTCGCTGCGTTTGTATGGCGACGGGCTGGTCATCCAGGTCCATTCGGCGCTGGGACAAGCACTGCTGGCCCAGCCCGAGTTGTCCGCGTGGGCCGGGACCGCCAGCCGCGGTCAGGGCTGCCACCCGATTCACAGCCTGCGCGCCTTCATGGCGGCGTTTGCACCAACACCCGACGTCATCCTGCTGGGGGCCCTGCCTTTTAACGCGCACCGCCTGGCCGCACCTGAACCGGGCTCTGATGATGAATCGCTGGGCCTGCTGTTTTTCGCGGAGGCTTATTGGCAACGTGCCGCAGACCAAAGCTGGCAACGTATTGAGCTGACGCTGACGGATGTTGCGGTCGCAACGCCAGCGGCCGTGACGCCGACGCGCCGCAAAATCAGTGAAGCAGAACCGCAGGACGACTACCCGCCCGGCGCGTATGCCGAGATGGTGGCGCGTGCGCTGGTGCACCTGCGTGAGCAGGCGCTGGTGTCGCTAACCCTGAGCCAGAGTTACCGGCGCCGCGTGTCACCCAGCCTGTCACCAGCCCAGGCTTTTGCCCGGCTGCGCCAGGCCAACCCGGCACCGGCCGCTTTTTTCCTCAATGACGGCCAAGGCCAATGTTTGTTCGGCGCTTCACCCGACCTGCAGCTGGTGCTGCGCCAGCGTGTTGTCGAGGCCTTGCCGGTCTGCGGCACCGTGGCCCGCGGTGCCGGCCCGGTAGGTGAAGCCGAATCGTTTCGTGAACTGGTCAACGAAGACGTGGATGCGGCTTCGCTGGCGGTGTGTACCGATGCGCTGCGCAACGACCTGGCGCCGCTGTGTGAACCCGGCTCGCTGCGTCTGCTGGACCGGCGCCGGCCCATGTCGCTGTCCACCGTGGTGCATACGGTGGACCGATTCAGCGGGCGGCTGCGCGAAGGCGCGGACGCCTGGGATGCGATTGTGGCGACCGCCGCGCCGGTGATGGTCACGGGCACGCCGCGCCAGCACGCCCTGGCCGCGATTGCGCAACTGGAAGCCAGCCCGCGCGGCTGGTACGGCGGGCTCATGGTGCGTGTGAGTGCCGATGGCGACGCGCTGGCCGGCACCATACTGCGCGCGGCCGCCATCCGGGATGGCATGGCCGAAGTCCGCACCGGTGGCGACCTGATGGCCGACTCCACACCGGCGCGCGAAGAGCAGGAATCGCGGCTCAAGGCGATTTCCTTGTGGCGCGCACTTGGGATAGAGGCAACAGCGCAGGCCAAGTCCAGCATGCCTGCCGCCGTCAAGCTGCCAGCCCGTGTCGCCCTGCACGATGCGGGGGATCCTTTTCCCGCCGCGGTGCGGGAAACACGTCAAGGCCTGGGCCTGCTCATCGATGCGGAAGCGCCGGTCGATGTGCTCATAGGCGCAGATGCTGTGGCCTGTCAGCGCTTGCTGAGCACCCACTCAAGGCGACCCCTGTTGGCCATCGGTGATGCGGCCCTGCGGGTGCTGGAACAAGCCGGCTTCGCCGTGACGGCCATCGCACCCGAACACGGCCGCATCATGCGCGCCACCTTGACGGCGGAGGCGCCGGAAGCCGGCGAACGTGGTTTCATCACGGCGCGTTATGCCAGCCTGGCGCTGGCGAATCACGCCGCCCTGTTGCCGGGGTGGACCGTCTGGGCCCACGATGAACATCAAGGGGCGGTGCTGCTGGCGCATCCACAAGACCGTGTGGTTTGCCTGTTGTACCGGCCGGACTCACTGCTGTCCGGTACCGCAGCGTTGCACAGCTTGCGTGCTGCGCTGGCCTGGGCGGCCGAAGGCCTCTGAGGCCTTTGCTGTACCTGGCCGGCCCACGCCGTGCTTCAGTGCGGCGCGCCCTGCAGGCTGGCAAAAGCAGCCACCACCTCGGGCGGCGCCTGCACCAGTTCGATCAACACGCCTTCCCCGGCGATGGGAAATTCCTCATTCGCCTTGGGGTGTAAAAAGCAGATATCAAAACCTGCGGCCCCCGGGCGAATACCACCAGGGGCAAAACGCACGCCCTGGGCCGTCAGCCACGCCATGGCCTTGGGCAGATCGTCAATCCACAAACCCACGTGGTTCAGCGGTGTGGTGTGCACCGCCGGTTTTTTGTCCGGGTCCAACGGCTGCATCAGGTCGACCTCCACCTTGAACGGGCCGCTGCCTATGGCACAAATGTCTTCGTCGACGTTCTCACGCTCGCTGACGAAGTTGCCAGTGACGTCCAGCCCCAGCATGTCTACCCACAGGGTGCGCAAGCGGTCCTTGCTGGGAGCGCCGATGGCGATTTGCTGGATGCCCAGCACTTTGAAGGGACGCGTCATATTATTTTCCTCAACGAACAATCACAGCCGCGGATCACAAACGCGGGGAATCTCCCACCAAGCAGGGGCCGCGGAACCGGCTTCGCCGGGCCGCAGGCGCAGCGGCCCCCTCGGGGGGCAGCGCAGTACACGCAGTGACAAGCGTGGGGGCCACACCTAGACAAACTCCACAATCGGCTGGTCCACGGTCAGCGATTCGCCCTTGGCGGCCAGCACCTTGCCGACCACGCCGTCGGCCACGGCAAACAACACGTTTTCCATTTTCATGGCTTCAATCACCGCCACACGTTCACCGGCCTGCACCTTTTGGCCCACCTGCACGGCAACATCCACCAGCAGGCCGGGCATGGGTGACAACACATAACGGCTCATGTCGGGCGCCGCCTTGAAAGGCATCAGCCGGTGCAACTCGGCCGCACGCGGCGACAACACCATGGCGTCAAGCCGTGTGCCGTTGTGGGCCACACGGATGGCCAGCGGGTTGCGGCCCACGCCGCGTTCCACCTGCGCGGCAAACGGCTCGCCATTGACGGTGCCGCGAATGCGGGCGCCGCCCAGATGCCAGTTGCTACATATTTCATAGCTGCTTGCGCCCGTGTCTATTCGGCTGGAGCCCGATTCGGCTTGATAATCCCGCACCAAGACCGGTTGCGGCGCATTTTGCCCGTCAGCCCCTAGGCCGATGACCACAAACTCTTCCCCCACCGTCACGCCGTGGCCGGGCAACTGGCCACTGATGCCGGCCGCGCGGCCCAACATGCGGCGGTTGACATAAGCCGCCAGCGCCACCAGGAAGGCCGGATCGGCATGCGGCACGTCTTCGGCATGGAAACCCTTGCCGTAGTTTTCGGCAATAAAACCGGTGTTGAAGTCGCCCGCGACAAATTTCGGGTGTGCCAGCAAAGCCGCCTGGAAAGGAATGTTGCTGCTGATGCCGCGAATCACAAAAGCGTTCAGCGCCTCGCGCATCTTGGCGATCGCGTCTTGGCGGTCCTTGCCGTGCACGATGAGTTTGGCAATCATCGAGTCGTAAAACATCGGAATTTCGCCGCCGTCCTGCACGCCGGTGTCCACACGCACACCCATCAGTTGCGCCGTGTCCGCTGCAAACATGGTTTGTTTGGGCGGCTGGAAACGAACCAGACGACCTGTAGAGGGCAAGAAGTTGCGGAACGGGTCTTCGGCATTGATGCGGCACTCGATGGCCCAGCCATTGCGTTGCACGTCTTTTTGCGCCAGCGGCAACTTTTCGCCGGCCGCCACACGAATCATCAGCTCGACCAGGTCCAGGCCGGTGATGCATTCGGTCACCGGGTGTTCGACCTGCAGACGGGTGTTCATCTCCAGGAAATAAAAACTCTGGTCCTTGCCGACCACAAACTCCACCGTACCGGCGCTCTGGTACTTCACGGCCTTGGCCAGCGCCACGGCTTGTTCGCCCATGGCTTGGCGCGTGGCGTCGCTGATAAAAGGCGATGGCGCTTCTTCAATCACCTTCTGGTGACGGCGCTGGATGGAACATTCACGCTCGTTCAGGTAAATCACATTGCCGTGGCTGTCGCCCAGCAACTGGATTTCGATGTGACGCGGTTCTTCGACAAATTTCTCGATGAACACACGGTCATCGCCAAAACTGTTGCGCGCCTCGTTGCGGCAGGACGTGAACCCTTCAAAGGCTTCCTTGTCGTTGAAGGCCACACGCAGGCCTTTGCCGCCACCACCGGCACTGGCCTTGATCATCACAGGGTAACCAATCCCCTTGGCAATCTCGACGGCTTTCTCGGCAGTTTCGATCGCGTCGTTAACACCCGGAATGCAGTTGACACCGGCCGCGCCGGCCAGCTTCTTGGATTCAATCTTGTCGCCCATGGCGGCAATCGAATAATGTTTGGGGCCAATAAAGATGATGCCCTCTTCTTCGACCCGTTTGGCAAAACCGGCGTTTTCGCTCAGAAAACCATAACCCGGATGCACCGCCTGGGCGCCGGTCTGTTTGCAAGCCGCAATGATTTTGTCGGTCTGCAGATAACTGTCACGACTCGGCGCCGGGCCGATGTTGACGGCTTCATCGGCCAGTTCGACATGGCGCGCGTCTTTGTCGGCATCGGAATACACCGCGACGGTTTTGATGCCCATCTTGCGGGCGGTGAGGATGACGCGGCAGGCGATTTCGCCGCGGTTTGCGATCAGAATTTTGGTGAACATTTCACAACCCATTTTCTTGAATGATTCGTTTGAGCTGTTGGAGAGCTTCTGCACTGAAGCGCAAACTTTGGCTCTTCTTCCCGGGAATAACGCGTTCAGCAGACCCATAGGTATCTAGCTGAAGACACTTTTTTTCATTCACACTCACCACTGTGTATGTGCACTCCACCGTCGAGTGTTTTGACACTGCTTGAAGTGCCTGAGATTTGATATTAGTAACGAAGGCCATTGCAACTCCTTACAGCGGAATGTTGCCGTGTTTACGCCACGGGTTTTCGATCTTCTTGTCACGCAGCATGACCAGCGAGCGGCAAATGCGCTTGCGTGTTTCATGCGGCAGTATCACGTCGTCGATAAAACCACGGGCGCCGGCCACAAAGGGGTTGGCAAAACGTGCCTTGTATTCGGCCTCTTTGGCGGCCAGCTTGACCGGGTCGCCCTTGTCTTCGCGGAAGATGATTTCCACCGCGCCCTTGGCGCCCATCACGGCGATCTCGGCATTGGGCCAGGCGAAGTTGACGTCGCCGCGCAGGTGTTTGGAGGCCATCACGTCGTAGGCGCCACCATAGGCCTTGCGCGTGATGACCGTGATTTTTGGCACCGTGCACTCGGCGTAAGCGTAGAGCAGCTTGGCGCCATGTTTGATGATGCCGCCGTATTCCTGCGAGGTGCCGGGCATGAAGCCGGGCACATCGACAAAGGTGATGACCGGGATGTTGAAGGCATCGCAAAAACGCACAAAACGCGCGGCCTTGATGCTGCTCTTGATATCCAGGCAACCGGCCAGCACCAGCGGCTGGTTCGCGACGATGCCGACCGACTGGCCTTCCATGCGCGCAAAACCGATGACGATATTTTTAGCGTACTCGGGCTGGATCTCGAAAAAGTCGCCATCGTCCACCGTCTTGACGATGAGTTCCTTCATGTCGTAAGGCTTGTTCGGGTTCTCGGGCACCAGCGTGTCCAGGCTCAGGTCCATGCGCCCGGCCGGGTCGGCGCTGGGGCGCACCGGGGCTTTTTCGCGGTTGTTCAGCGGCAGGTAGTTGTAGAGCCGGCGCAGCATCAAAAGCGCTTCGACGTCGTTTTCAAAGGCCAGATCGGCCACACCGCTTTGGTCGTGTGCGTGATGGCGCCGCCCAGTTCTTCGGCGCTCACCTCTTCGTGCGTGACGGTTTTGACCACCTCGGGGCCGGTCACAAACATGTAGGAGCTGTCTTTCACCATGAAGATGAAATCGGTCATGGCCGGCGAATACACCGCACCGCCAGCGCTGGGGCCCATGATCATGCTGATCTGCGGAATCACGCCGCTGGCCATCACGTTGCGCTGAAACACATCCGCATAACCGCCCAGGGACGCAACACCTTCCTGGATACGCGCGCCGCCCGAGTCGTTCAAACCAATCACCGGTGCGCCGACCTTCATGGCCTGGTCCATCACCTTGCAGATTTTTTCGGCATGCGCTTCGCTGAGTGCGCCGCCAAACACCGTGAAATCCTGGCTGAAGACAAACACCAGGCGGCCATTGATCATGCCGTAGCCAGTGACCACGCCGTCACCCGGAATCTTGTTGTCCTGCATGCCGAAGTCGGTGCAGCGGTGCTCGACAAACATGTCCCACTCTTCAAACGTGCCTTCGTCGAGCAGCAGCTCCAGCCGTTCACGCGCCGTGAGTTTGCCTTTGCCGTGCTGGGCGTCAATACGTTTCTGGCCACCGCCCAAGCGTGCTGCTGCGCGCTTTTTTTCGAGTTGTTCGAGGATGTCTTGCATGGTTTACCTTCTGTGTACTTTGGAGACGCTACTTATTTAATAGCTGCTTGCGCCCGTCCCGACTGGGCTGAGAGCAGATTTCTTGCTGCAGTGGAGGCCGGGAGCTGGCCGTTTTCAACCTGCGCCATCAAGGCCGGCAACATGGCACTCACCGCCGGGTCGTGCCGGAAGGCCTGTTTCAGCCCCGCATCTATACGCTCCCACATCCAGGCCAGCGACTGGTGGCGGCGGCGTGCAGCCAGCTGGCCGTTGCCGGTTTGAATCGTCCTGAACTGCGTCACCGCCGCCCAGAAAGCATCCACGCCTTTGTTGTGCAGGGCGCTGAGCTGGACCACCTGCGGATGCCAGAGTTTGTCGTAGTTGGCCGCCTGCTCGCTGCCCATGGCGTTGTTGACCAAGCCAAACAGGCGCATGGCCGAGGTGATCTGCGCCTCGGCACGCGTCGCGGCATCGGCATCAATATCGGCCTTGTTGATGATCACCAGATCGGCGAGCTCCATCACGCCTTTTTTGATGGCCTGCAAATCATCACCGGCATTAGGCAGTTGCATCAGCACAAACATATCGGTCATGTTGGCCACGGCGGTCTCGGACTGGCCCACACCCACGGTTTCGACAATCACCACGTCGTAACCCGCCGCCTCGCAAACCAGCATGGCCTCACGGGTTTTTTCGGCGACACCGCCCAGGGTGCCGCTCGACGGGCTGGGACGGATGTAAGCGCGCTCGTGCACCGACAGGTGTTCCATGCGGGTTTTGTCGCCGAGGATGGAACCGCCGGAGACGGTGGAAGACGGGTCAATCGTCAGCACGGCCACGCGGTGACCCTGCGCGATCAAATACAGGCCCAGCACTTCAATAAAGGTGGACTTGCCGACGCCGGGCACACCGCTGATACCCAGGCGAAAAGCCTGGCCGGTGTGTGGCAGCAAGGCCGTCAGCAGTTCGTCGCCCTGGGCGCGGTGGTCCGCGCGGGTGGACTCCAGCAAGGTGATGGCTTTGGCGATGGCGCGGCGCTGCGCGGCGGCATCACCGCGCAACAAGGCATCCATCCTGGCGTCTGGGCTCACTTCAATGCAGCCCTGATCTGCTCCAGCACATCCTTGGCGCTGGCCGGAATCGGCGTGCCCGGGCCGTAAATGCCTTTGACGCCAGCGTCGTAAAGCATCTCATAGTCTTGCCGGGGGATCACGCCGCCTACAAACACAATGATGTCGTCGGCGCCCTGCTTTTTGAGTTCGGCGATGATGGCCGGCACCAGGGTTTTGTGGCCTGCCGCCAACGTGGACACACCCACGGCGTGTACGTCATTTTCAATCGCCTGGCGCGCGCATTCTTCGGGTGTCTGGAACAGCGGCCCCATGTCCACGTCAAAACCCAGATCGGCAAAGGCGGTGGCGACAACTTTGGCGCCGCGGTCGTGGCCGTCCTGACCGAGTTTGGAAATCATCACGCGCGGGCGCCGGCCTTCGGCATCCGCAAACGCATTGATCTCGGTTTTGAGGGTCTCCCAGCCTTCGGCCGAGTCATAAGCGGCTGCATACACACCGGTCACCTTTTGTGTATCGGCGCGGTGGCGCCCGTAAACTTTCTCCAACGCGTCGCTGACCTCACCCACCGTGGCGCGCAGGCGCACGGCCTTGATGCACAGGTCCAGCAAGTTGCCATCGCCATTCTCGGCGGCGGCGGTCAAGGCGTCCAGTGCCACCTGCACGGCTTGGGCATCACGCTGGGCCTTGATGGCTTTCAGGCGTGTGATCTGCCCGTCGCGCACGGCCACGTTATCGATGTCGCGGGTTTCAATCGCGTCTTCGGTCTTGAGTTTGTATTTGTTGACACCGACGATCACGTCCTTGCCGCTGTCAATCCGCGCCTGCTTCTCGGCCGCTGCCGCTTCAATCTTGAGCTTGGCCCAGCCACTGTCCACGGCCTTGGTCATGCCGCCCATGGCATCGACCTCGGCGATGATGGCCCAGGCCGCGTCGGCCATGTCCTGCGTGAGTTTTTCCATCATGTAGCTGCCGGCCCAAGGGTCGATCACATGCGGAATATGGGTTTCTTCCTGGATGATGAGCTGGGTGTTGCGGGCAATGCGCGAGGAAAACTCGGTCGGCAAGGCAATTGCCTCGTCAAAGCTGTTGGTGTGCAGGCTTTGTGTGCCGCCAAACACAGCGGCCATGGCCTCGATGGTGGTACGCACCACATTGTTGTAGGGGTCCTGCTCGGTCAGGCTCCAGCCCGAGGTCTGGCAATGCGTGCGCAACATCAAGCTCTTGGGGCTTTTCGCGTTGAACTCCTTCATGATGCGGCACCAGAGCAGGCGCGCGGCGCGCATCTTGGCCACTTCCAGGTAGAAGTTCATGCCAATCGCCCAGAAGAAAGAGAGGCGGCCGGCAAAACCGTCGACGTCCAGGCCCTTGGCAATCGCCGTCTTCACATACTCCTTGCCATCGGCCAGAGTGAAAGCCAGTTCCAGCGCCTGGTTGGCGCCGGCTTCCTGCATGTGGTAACCCGAGATGCTGATCGAGTTGAACTTGGGCATGTGCTGCGCCGTGTACTCGATGATGTCGCCAATGATGCGTATGCTGGGCTCTGGCGGGTAGATATAGGTGTTGCGCACCATGAACTCTTTGAGGATGTCGTTCTGGATGGTGCCGCTCAACTGGTCCTGGCTCACACCCTGCTCTTCGGCGGCCACCACATAACCGGCCAGCACCGGCAACACCGCACCGTTCATGGTCATGGAGACGCTGACCTTGTCGAGCGGGATCTGGTCGAACAGGATTTTCATGTCCTCGACCGAATCAATCGCCACGCCGGCCTTGCCAACGTCGCCGGTCACACGCGGGTGATCGGAGTCATAACCCCGGTGTGTGGCCAGATCAAAAGCCACCGACACACCCTGCCCGCCGGCCGCCAGCGCCTTGCGGTAAAACGCGTTGGACTCCTCCGCCGTCGAAAACCCCGCGTACTGGCGAATCGTCCACGGACGCACTGCATACATCGTGGCCTGCGGGCCGCGGATGAAAGGCTCGAAGCCCGGCAGCGTATTGGTGTACGGCAGGTCCTTGATGTCTTCGGCGGTGTAGAGCGGCTTGACGCTGATGCCGTCAGGCGTTTGCCAGTTCAGCGCGTCCACGTCGCCGCCAGGGGCAGACTTGGCGGCCGCCTTGCTCCATGATTCCAGGTTCGGGGTCTTGTTCATGTTTTTTCAATCACATCTGTCATAACCTTGCAATCTTCGCAAAAATAAGGACGATCGACAACGGGTAAACTAAGAATGTACGGGCAATTTTCCGTGTAAATTTGCAAAGTTTGCGAAGATGACCAAAACCTATATGGGTGTCCGCCTCAAGACCTTGCGGGAACAGCAGGGCCTGACGCAGGCCGCCCTCGCCGCCTCGCTCAAGATTTCGCCCAGTTACCTCAACCAGATCGAGAACGACCAACGCCCGTTGACGGTGCCCGTGCTCTTGCGGCTGCAGGCGGCGCATGGCATCGACTTGCAGCTGTTCTCGGACGACGAGAGCGCCAGGCGACTGAGCGAACTGCAGCCGGTATTCTCGGATGGCTCGCAGGCCCATGCGGTGCCGCTCGCAGAAGCCAAGGTCGTTGCGTCGCAGTTGCCCTCGGTCGCCAGGGTACTGCTGAACCTGCACAGGCGCTCGCGCGCCGTCGAGGAACAGCTGTCCTCGATCGTCGCCGACGGCGACCGGCTCGCCGGCGACCCGGCGGCCCGCCTGCAGCCCTATGAGGAAGTGCGCGAATTCTTCTATGCACGCCACCACCACATGGCCGTGCTGGATGAGCTGGCGGAACAGCTCCACGAAACGCTGATGACCGGGCTGCCGCCCGGTACGGTGAGCGCCGCCGAACTGCGCTCCCGCCTGCAGGACAGGCTGCTGAAGCGCCACGGCATCCAGGTGTGCATCCAGGAGCGCCAGGACGCGGCCAACCGCGCCTCGGACCAGGCGCTGCGCAGCTATGACGCGGCCACCGGCACCATGTCCCTGGCGAGCGACATGGACCCGGGGCAGCAGGCTTTCCAGCTGGGCGTGCAGCTCGCGTTTCTGGAGATGGGCGAGCGCATCGACGCCTTCACGACGGCTGAATCGTTCACCACCTCGCAGGCCCGGAGCCTGGCACGGCTCGGTTTCGCCAACCACTTCGCCGGCGCGCTCGTCCTGCCGAACCGCTTGTTCCAGGACGCGGCGCAGGCACTGCGCTACGACATCGAGCTGCTGAGCGCCCGTTTCGGCGTGGGCTTCGAGACCATCGGGCATCGTTTATCGACCATGCACCATGCGCCGGGGTGCGGGATCCCGTTTTTCTTCGTGCGGCTGGACCGCGCGGGCAACGTGTCCAAGCGGCAGTCCACCGCCGATTTCCACTTCTCGCGCCACGGCGGCACCTGCCCGCTGTGGAACGTCTACGAAGCCTTTTCGCAGCCCGGCGCCATCCTCACGCAGCTGTCGCGCATGCCCGACGGCCGCACCTACCTGTGGATCGCGCGCACCGTCGAACACCGGCGCGGCGGTTACGGCACGCCCAGGCGCATGTTCGCGGTGGCCCTCGGCTGCGACGCGCGCTACGCCGATCGCTTGGTCTACGCCAAGGGCGTCAACCTGATCGACCCGGACGCCGCCACCCTGATCGGTGCCGGCTGCAAGGTCTGCGACCGCGCCGATTGCACGCAGCGCGCGTTTCCGCCGCTGGGCCGCACCCTGCAGATCGACGAGAACCAGCGCGGTTTCGCGCCCTACGCCTCCGGCATGTGAAGGACAGCCCGCCATGCGCGACATCGACCCCGTTTCCATCCGTCTCTTCCTCGCCACGCTGGAGGAAGGCAGCATCGCCCGCGCCGCGGCGCGCGAAAACATCGTGCCCTCGGCCGTCAGCAAACGCATCTCCGAGCTGGAGGCCGAGCTGCGCGTGCTCCTGCTGGACCGCAGCGTCAAGGGCGTGCAGGCCACCCCCGCCGGCGAGGCGCTGGCGCGCCATGCCCGCGCGCTGCTGCAGGGCATGGACCGGATGCAGCGCGAAATGGCCGGCTATGTGGACGGCGTGCGCGGCCTCATCAAGGTGCTGGCCAGCGTGACCTCGCTGTCGGGCGAGCTGCCCGACGACATCATGCAATTCCGCGCCCAGCGCCCGCAGATCGAGATCGACGTGGAGGAGCGCACCACACCGGCCATCTACCGCAGCGTGCGCGAAGGCCTGGCCGACGTGGGCGTGGCGTCCGAGTTCGCGAGCCACGAGGGCCTGCAGGTCTTCCCGTACCGGCGCTACGCCTTGGCCGCGGTGCTGCCCGCAGGGCACGCGCTGGCGGGCGCGCCGCAGGTCGTCTACGCCCAGTTGCTGGACAACGACCTGATCGAGCTCAACCGCGACAGCGGCATCAGCCATGTGTTCGACGACGCCGCGCGTGAGGCCCGCACCTCGCGCACGGTGCGGGCGCGCGTCAGCTCATTCGAGACCATCTGCACCCTGGTGGCGCGCGGCCTGGGCGTGGGCGTGGCGCCCTTGTACCTCCAGGCCACCAAGGAAAAGACGATGGGCCTGCGCTTCGTGCCGCTGGCCGATGCCTGGGCCCAGCCGCGCAGCTTCATTGCGGTGCGCGACCTCGACACCCTGCCACTGGCGGCACAGGCTTTCGTCGCCCACCTGCGCGCCAGCGCCCCGGCCACGGACTGACCAGCGGACGAACAGCCGCGGGTTTTCACCAGCCTCTTCAAACGAGAAAGCGACAGTTCCGAACCACCACTTTTGCAATCGTCGCGTCCGGGGGATGATCGCTGGATCAGCACTGCCCCGAACGAAACCCCGACCTTCCTGCCCGATCACGACCTGCCGCTGCGAGGCATCAAGGTGCTGGAGCTGTCGCACATGATCATGGGGCCAGCCGGGGGCCTGGTGCTGGCCGACCTGGGCGCGGAAGTCATCAAGGTCGAGCCGCTGGACGGCGACCGCACGCGCCGGCTCAAGGGCTCGGGCATAGGCTACTTCCCCGTGTTCAGCCGCAACAAGCAGAGCCTGGCGGTCGACCTCAAATCGCCCGAAGGCCAGGCCCTGGTGCGCCAGCTGGCCCTGGGCTGCGACATGCTGGTGGAGAACTTCCGCGACGACAGCCTGACGCAGTACGGCCTGGACTACGCTTCGCTGTCCGCGGAAAACCCCGGCCTCATCTACGTCTCGCTCAAGGGCTTCCTGTCGGGGCCGTACAAGCAGCGCACGGCCCTGGACGAGGTGGTGCAGATGATGGGCGGCATGGCCTACATCAACGGCGGCACCGGCGCGCCGCAGCGCGTTGCGCCGTCGGTCAACGACATCCTGGGCGGCACCTTCGGCGTGGTGGGCGCGCTGGCCGCACTCCACGACCGCCAGCGCACCGGCCGCGGCCGCCACGTGCGCGCCGGCCTGTTCGAGAACAACCTGCTGCTGGTGGCGCAGTTCATCGCGCAATACCAGCTGACCGGCACGCCGCCCATCCCCATGGGCGACAAGCGCACGCCGCCCTGGGGCGTCTACGACATCTTCGACACGCAGGACGGCCGCGTCTTCGTGGCCGTAGTGAGCGACGCCAACTGGCAGACCTTCTGCCGCGACTTCCTGCCCGAAGGCTGGGCCACCGACGAACGGCTGCGCACGGCCGTCCAGCGCGAGGCCGCCCGGCCCTGGCTGGTGCCCGAGGTTGCGGCGATCCTGAAACACTGGAAGACCGCCGATCTGTGCGCCGCGCTGGAGGCTTCCGGCCTGTCCTATGGCCCGATCCGCCAGCCGCACGAGCTGCTGGACGACCCGCACCTGAACGCCGGCGGGGCCTTGATCCCCACCACCATGCCGGACGGGCAGCAGGTGGCGGCCGCGGCGCTTCCCATCGAATTCGACGGCCAGAAGGTCGGCAAGCGGCTCGACCCTCAGCCCATCGGCGCGCAGACGCACGACATCCTGCGCGGCCTCGGCCTGGACGACGCGCGCATCGCACAACTGGTAGATCAGGGCATAGTGGCGGTCAGCCTTCGCCGGGGGGCACCCAGCGGCGCCTTCACGCGGCGAAAGAAGAATGAACCAAGCAAAAAGGACAGGAGACTACTGACATGAAACGACGCAATTTCAACCTGATGGCCCTGGCGAGCGCCGCCGGGAGCTTGGCATCCCTGTCCACCTGGGCGCAGGCCTGGCCGGCCCGGGCGATCCGCATGATCATCCCGTCCACACCCGGCGGCGGCACCGACTTCACGGGCAGGCAACTCGCCACCAAGCTCTCGGAAATGAACGGCTGGCAGGTCGTGCCCGACAACCGCCCCGGCGCCGGCACCGCGCTGGGCTTGGCCGAAGTGGCCCGGGCCAAGCCCGACGGCTATGAGCTCGTGATCGCGCAGTCGGACAACGTCTCGCTGATTCCGCTGCTGATGAAGGTGACTTACGACCCGATCAAAGACCTGACGCCGATCGCGCTGGCCGCCGTCACGCCGCTGATCATCCTCGTCAAGGACGACTCGCCCTTCAAGACGCTGGGCGACTTGATCAAGGCCGCCAAGGCCGAACCGGGCAAGCTGTCGTATGGCACCTCGGGCACCGGTGGCGGTGTGCACATTGCCATGGAGCTGCTGCAGCTCACCGCCGGCTGCACGATGCAGCACGTGCCGTACAAGGGCTCGACGCCAGCGCTCGCCGACCTGATGGGCGGCCACCTGAGCTTCGCGGGCTCGTCGATTTCGTCGGCCGCCACGCTGATCCATTCGGGCAAGCTCCGCGCCCTGGCCGTGACCTCGGCCAAGCGCAACGCCACCCTGCCCGACGTGCCCACCGTCGCCGAGTTCGGCTACAAGGACTTCAACGCCGTCAGCTTTTACGGCGTGATGGGTCCGGCCGGCATCCCGGCACCGGTGGTCGCGCGCCTGAACACCGACGTCAACAAGATCCTGGCCCGCCCCGATATGAAAGCCGCCTTCCAGGCACAAGGCTTCGACGCCGCCCCTGTCTCGCCGGAAGAGTTCGCAGCCCTCATCAAAGCCGACATCCAGAAGTCACGCGAGATCATCACCACCGCCCGAATCAAGGTCGAATAACACCTGCGAGGAGCATTCCATGGCAAAAGCCGTCAACATCTGCGAAGTCGGGCCGCGCGACGGCCTGCAAATGGCCCAGGGCCGAATGGCGACGGACACCAAGCTGCGCTGGATAGCGCAGCTGGCAGCGGCGGGCCTGAAGGAGATCGAGGTCGGCAGCTTCGTGTCGCCGCGCATGATTCCGCAGATGGCCGATACCGGCGACGTGGTGCGCGGCGCGCTCGCCATCGAGGGCCTGACGGTCTGCGCCCTGGCCTGCAACCTCAAGGGCGCAATCGCCGCGCACGAGGCCGGCGCGCACGTGCTGGCCATCCCGATCTCGGTGAGCGACACACACAGCCACGCCAACGTCAACAAGGGCACGGAGGCGCAGGTGGAGATGGTGCGCAGCATCGTCGACTGGGTGCGCGCGCAGCCGCGCCCCATGCGCATCGACGCCGCCACCGCCACCGCATTCGGCTGCTCGATGGAAGGCGGCGTGCCGCTGGACCGCGTGGCCCGGGTGGCCGCGGCGCTGGCCGCCATCGGCGTGGACCGCATCGCCCTGGCCGACACCGTCGGATACGCCCACCCCGCCCTGGTGCGCGACACCGTGCGCGCGGTGCAGGATGCCATTGGCGACCGGCTTCACAAGCTCCACCTGCACGACACCATGGGCCTGGGACTGGCCAATGCGCTGGCGGGCCTCAACGAAGGCATCCGCGACTTTGATGCCTGCCTGGCTGGCCTGGGCGGCTGCCCGTTCGCCCCCGGCGCATCGGGCAACGTGGTGACCGAGGATCTCGTCTTCATGCTGGAGAGCATGGGCTTCCCCACCGGGATCGACTTGCAGCAACTGGTCGGCGTGCGAACCCTGCTGGCCCAGTCGCTTCCCGGCGAAACCCTGCGCGGCGGCGTGGCGATGGCGGGCATCCCCCAAACGTTTCAACCCCAGGCGGCATAGCTGGTAGCTGGCCCCCCCGCCCGGCAAGCTGGTCAGGACGCCTTGCAGCCCAGCTTCTCAAAATCTGCTTTGCCCGTATACGACGAAGACGGGAAATACGGCCCCAGGGTCGCGGCCTCATCACCCGGCTTGCGGGTCGCAAACAGGCTTTGGGTGAAATCAGCCGATGGCATCATGTGCCGGATGGCCAGAAAACCGCCAGCCGCATTCCCCATGCCGTCACCCGCGGCGCCCCAGTCCAGCCACGCCACCCCGCAACTGGCCGTGGCATTGGCCGGGCGCGCTGCGGCCGTGGACACCACCATCGTGTAGCTCCTGTCAGCAGTCAAGGGAATTTGCTCGTCGTACAGGCACCCATCCACCGCCGTATCGGACAGCGAACGGTTTTTGCAGATGGACCAATAACGCAGTTGGGCGGGCTCCATGACCTGGGCGCCGGCAAAGGTGCGCGGCGTAGTGGGCGCCTTGCCCCGCAGCACCAACACCTCGCCGAAGCGGCGGTCTATATATGCCGACATATAAGTGTTGTCCAGCGTGCTGTAAAAACCGCCGCGCCGGCTGGCGTCGAGCCGCGCGCGTATCCCCTCGTAGGGCGTGCCGATCAGCAGGTTGGTCGCCGACAGTGGCGCGTTGAAAAACGCATTCCAGGACGGCGGGTTTTGCGCCGGATGGTAGGCCGAGGTCGCCCCCGCCAGGGCGAACATGGGTTTCAGCGCCTCTGTCGGCACACGCACATCACGAAGCGTGCCCTCTTTGACGACGATCTCGCCGCACACCGCGTCGCCTTCGAGCCGGCGCCCATCGGCCAGTTGCAGCACGGGTACGGGCAGCGGCACAGCCCCCTTGAGGTCTGCGCCCTGGTCGGGCACATAGACCCGGTACCAGAGCTGCACTGCCGCATCCTGAGGCGCGTACAGCGTGTTGGTGGGCCGGCTGGCATCATCGACGCGCGTCCCTGCCGTCACGGCGGCCTGCGTCAAATTCACATGGTAGTCGCGCTGCGCTGCATCGCGCCGGGCATGGGGCCTGAAGGGATTGGCCGAGCCGGCGTTGGGCGCCATCATCAGGTCGTTGAGGCGATCGACCGGCTGGCCGGCTTCGTCATAAGTGTTCAGCGAAATGTGGCGTGCTTTGGGAAACTGGCCGCGCAACGAGAGGCTGGCGCCCGGCGGCAGGCGGTACTGCGAGACCCAGTAGACAACACCGCTGTCGGGGATCAGGATGTTGAACGTGGAAGGACTCACGGTGGCGGGCCAGAAACAGCTGGTCAGGCCGGACTGTTTGCCCACGCGCTCCATGTCCGCCACCGGAATTTTCTCGACACGCGGTCGGATCTTGCTCAGGTCAGGCTGCGCAGCGGCCGTCAGCGCCAGGCTGCACAACACAAGTGCACCCAACTGGCTGCTCATCTTCATGATCTTCATTGCAGCTTCTTTCAAAAAAAGACTCAGGGCTCGACAACATTGAACATGGGCTCAAACTCTTCCAGCATGCCCAGCAGCAAGTGCACTTTGAACAAGTCGCCCTCTACCGATATATTCCCCTGTTCAATACCCTGCGCCATCGCTTGAGCGATACCTGACTCGTGCCCCAGCAATTCGGCCAGCCGGGCATGGGGAACGATCATGGTGGCCTGCGCCGCAACCGGCGCCTGGACACGCCTGTAGGTCAACGCCGAGTGGTCCAGGCTTAACAACCAGCGCTGATCCAGATCGGGCAGATGCCAAACCATCTGCAGGCTGTGGCCCGTCGCACGCGGTGCCACCAGGCGAATCGCCAGGCAATCAAAAAACATTTCCATGGGCACAACCTTGAGCAGGTCGTAACTCATGCCCCGCCGTTTGGTCTGGGGCACACCCTGGCGTAGTTCGCGTGCCGCCAGCAAGTAGGCATTGCGCCAGGTGGCCGATTCGGCGGCAAAACCAAGTTGCTCCAAGGCGTTGGCACACAGCGCCCGCGCCGCCGCATGACCGGGTTCGGCAAACACCAGGTGGCTGGTGACCTCGGCCACCCAGCGGTGTTCGCCGCGTTCAAAATCCAGTGTCGCGCGCGCCAGCAGCGCGTCGGCGCCGCCCATGTAAGCCACATACCGCGGCCCGCTGTCTTCGGGCGGCAAGGCATGCAGGCGCGCCGGGTTGCCGTCGTACCAGCCCAGGTAGTGCTGCACCACGGCCTTGACGTTGTGCACCAGGCTGCCGTAATACCCCTGCACATGGATTACTTCGGCCAGCGCCGGCGGCAGGCGCAATTCTTCGGCAATCTCCACCGCCGTGTGGCCCTGGTTCATCAGCCGCACGGTCTGGTCGTGTGTGTATTTATAAAGGTCGCGCTGCTGGGCGATAAAGCTCGCGATGGCTTCGCTGCCCCAGGTGGGCCAGTTGTGCTGGGCAAACACCACGTCGGCATGCGGCGCAAACTCGTGCAGCGCCTCGTCAAGGTAACGCGACCAGAGCCTTGCATCGCGCACCTGCGCGCCACGCAAGGGACACAGGTTGTGCATGGTGGGCTGGCCGATCTCGGCCAGGTTCAGCGCGCGCAACTGCCGGAAGAAGAAAAAACATCTCCGACGGCGCTTCGCTTTCCGGCGCCAGCGCAAACACAATCTCCACGCCGTCGATCACATGGCGTTCGCGCTCTTTCTCGATGGTGCGTGTGGGCGGAATCAAGGTGATGGTGCCGTTGGGCATGTTTTTACCGAGGCCGCAATCGACCTGGGCGCATGCACCACGCGCCAGGGTGTGGCCAAACTGGAACTGCGAACGCCGCGACATGGCGTTGCCGGCGATCATGTTTTCCGACACGGCGTGCCACAAGAATCCTGCCGGCGCGATGATAGGAATGCCCTGGCGGATCGCCTCCTGCTCATCCAGCACCCCGCGCACGCCGCCGAAATGGTCCACGTGGCTGTGGCTGTAGATCACGGCCGTCACCGGGCGCTCGCCGCGCTGCTGGCGGTACAAGGCGAGCGCCGCCTGTGCGGTTTCGGCGCAGGTCAGCGGGTCAATGATGATGACGCCGCGCTCACCTTCAATCAGCGTCATGTTGGACAAATCGAAACCACGCACCTGGTAAATTTTGTCAGTCACCTGGAACAGCCCATGCGCCAGGTTGCGCCGCGCCTGTTGCCACAGCCCGGGGTGCACCGTGGGTGCCGGCTGCTCGTCCTGCAAAAACTCATACCCTGCCATGGTCCAGACAACACGGCCGTTTGCGCCCCGGATTTCGGCCTGCGGCCAGGTTGCGATAAAACCGCGCAGGGCGGCGTCTTGTTCATCAATCATGTGGGTGCTCGTCATGTTCATGCGGCCTTGTTCATCAATCGAGCTTGGCACCCGAGACCTTGACCAGCCGCTCCCAGACCGGCCAGTCCTCGGCGTAACGCTGGCGGAACTGATCAGGCGTGTTGCCCACACCCACCATGCCCAGGGCTTCGAAACGTTTTTTCAGCTCCGGCGAGTTAACGGCTTGCTGCGCCACCTGCTGCAAGCGGTTAACCACAACACGCGGGGTCGCGATCGGTACCAGCAAGGCGATCCAGCCGGTCACGCGGTATTCGGCATCTGGCATGCCGCCTTCGGCAAAGGTCGGCACGCTAGCCAGCACCGACACACGCTGGTCGCCGCTCACGGCAATCGCGCGCAGCCTGCCGCCGTCCATATAAGGCTTGGCCGAAACCAGGCTGGCCACCGCAAACGTCAGTTGCCCGCCCACCAGGTCTTGCAACATGACTGCTTCGCCCTTGTAAGGCACGTGCGTGATTTCGGTCTTCAGCGAAGACGCCATGTGGGCGCAAGCCAGGTGCGGGTAAGAACCCGCGCCCCAGGAGCCGCAACTGGCCGCCGCTTTGGACGCTTTCAGCATGCGGCTCAGGTCAGCCAGGTTTTGCACCGGTGAATTCGCCGGCACCATCAGCAGCAAGGGCGCGGTGGCGATCAGGGACACAAAGGCAAAGTCCTTGCGCGGGTCGTAAGGCAGCTTGGCATAGAGGAAGCGGTTGGTCAACACCGACTGGGTCAGCCCGACCAGCACGGTGTGACCGTCCGCCGGCGCCTTGGCCACCGCGCTGGTGCCCAGAATGCCGCCGGCGCCGGGTTTGTTGTCGATCACCACGGGCTGGCCCAGCTGTTTCGCCATCTGCTCGCCCAGCGTGCGGGCCACGATGTCGGTGCCACCACCGGCCGGATACGGCACGGTGAAGGTGACGACCTTGCTGGGAAACTCCTGTGCCGCCAGGGACAGGTTGAACAACAGGCCCAGACACAACAGCAAGCCACGCTTGCCGAATCGAAAGTTTCCCATGGCGCGTCTCCGGAATTGTTGGAATGCCCTGATTCTGGAAGCGTATAAAATAAAAATCCAATGCAAAATATTTATCTACTTTTTGCAATAAACGCAAAATGCAATTACGCAAATTGAGCCACCTGGTGGCCCTGGCCGACCAGGGCAGCTTTGGCCGGGCGGCCGAAGCCGTGCACCTCTCACAGCCGGCCCTGTCGCGCAGCATTGAAAGCCTGGAAGAAGATTTCGGCGCGACCCTGGTCGACCGGGCTTATGGCCAGGTGCGGCTGACCGCCGCCGGCGACCTGGTACTGGCGGGCGCGCGCCGCCTGCTGGCCGATGCACAACAAATCCAGCGCGACGTGCAACTGCTGCAAGGGCTGGCCATGGGCCAGTTGCAGGTAGGCCTGGGCCCGTTTGCCGCCGCCATGCTGGGCCAGCCCGCCCTGTCGCGGCTGATCCAGCAACACCCGCAACTGACGGTGAAGATCGAGGTGGCCGACCCCGCCAGTTTGTGTGAACAACTGAACCAGCAACAACTGGACCTGTTTGTGGCGGACACCCGCGACCTGAAAAAACAGCCCGGCCTGCAGTTCAAACGCCTGCCCAATGTGGCCGTGGCTTTTTTTGTGGGTACCGGTCATCCGTTGCTGGCGCTGGGTGAGTTGTCGCTGGAGCAGTTGATGGACTACCCGGTCGCCTGCCCCCAGTTGCCGGACCTGGTGCTGCGCCATTTTGAAGGCCAGATCAAACGCACGGATCGCGCCCTGTTCAGCGTGGTGTGCAACGACATGAGCACCTTGCGGCAACTGGCGCTGTCGGCCCAGGGCGTGATCCTGGCGCCCGACTCGGTTGGATTGAACCACGGCGCCGAGTCCCTGGTGCGGCTGCCGGTCAAAAAACTCAACACCATGCTGACCCACTACAGCATCGTCACCCTGACCCGGCGCACCATGTCGCCGGCGGCACGGGCTTTTTCTGCGCTGATTCATGACATGATGGCATCCAGCAGTGTGGCCTGACAAATTTGCTATTTTTTTAATAGCTGCTTGCGCCCGCTCCTTCTGGGCCAGGGCTCGTTTTTTCTTAAGAAACTGGCTGAGGCCATGTTGGCGGCTTGCGAGGCCAGGCCATGGCAAGGAGATACCACGCGCCCCACTATGATCTAGGGTTTCCCCTGACCCCCAGTCAACACGCCATCCCGATGGCCAGCGCGCCGGCCTGGGACAGCCCGTGCCGCCGCACCCCTTCCTGAACGGTTGAATTCATGACTCCCGCTATCTCCACCATCAACGACGTGCAGACGCTGCCCCAACTGCTGGCTTTTCGCGCCAGGCTCAGTCCGCAGGGCGAGGCGTACCGAACTTTTGACAACAGCAGCGGCCAATGGCAAAGCCTGAACTGGGCGGGCACCCTGGCGCGTGTGGGCCGCTGGAGCCGCGCCCTCGCCGCCAGCGGCCTGCCGAACGCGGCACGTGTGGCCATCCTGCTGCCCAACGGGCTGGAGGCCATGAGCATGGACCAGGCGGCGCTGGCCACCGCTTGTGTGCCTGTGCCTTTGCACGCCATCGACAACCCCGGCAGCATGGCCTACATCCTGGCCGACTGCGAAGCCTCCTTGCTCATCCTGGAGCATGCAGCGCTGTGGGAAAAAATTTGCGCCGTGGGCCTGCCGCTTCCGGACCTGAAAACCGTGGTGGTTGTGGATGGCAAACACTCCTCAGTGGCTACCGGCGGTGATGCCGTCACCGTGCTGAGTCTGGCCGACTGGCTGGCGCTGGGCCAAAACAACACGCCGCTACCGGCGCCGCCCAAGCCGGACGACCTGGCCGCCATCGTCTACACCTCGGGCACCACCGGCAAACCCAAAGGTGTGATGCTGACCCACCACAATGTCGTCGCCAATGTGCAGGCGGTGTTGGCGCGCGTGCACGCCACGACGGAAGACGTTTTCCTGTCCTTTTTGCCGCTATCGCACACCTTCGAACGCACGGCCGGTTATTACCTGGCCATCGCCACCGGCAGTTGTGTGGCTTATGCACGTTCGGTCGCCCAGTTGGGTGAAGACCTGAAAACTGTGCGGCCCACGGTGCTGATCTCGGTGCCGCGCATTTACGAACGGGTGTACGCCAAACTGCAGGAAAAACTGGCGCCATCGCCCCTGAAAATGCGGCTGTTCGCGGCGGCGCAAACGATCGGCTGGCGGCGTTTTTGTGCGGCGCAAGGCCTGCCGGCGCCGGACAGGGCAACGGAAAGCGCAACAGCGCCCTGGACTCTTCTGCCGTGGCCGCTGCTGCAACACCTGGTGGCCAAACCGCTGCTGGCGCAATTGGGCGGCCGGGTGCGTGTGGCCGTCAGCGGCGGCGCGCCGCTGTCGCCGGCCATTGCCCATTGTTTTCTCGGCCTGGGCCTGCCGCTGCTGCAGGGTTATGGGCTGACCGAAACCTCACCCGTGGTGGCCGCCAATGGCCTGGACGACAACGATCCCGCCACCGTCGGCCGGGCGCTGACCGGCATCGAGGTACGCATAGGCGACAAACAGGAATTACAGGTGCGCGGCCCGTCCGTCATGAAAGGTTACTGGAAGCGGCCGGAAGACAGCGCACGCATTCTGTCGGCCGACGGCTGGCTGGCCACGGGTGACCAGGCCGAGGTCACGAACGGACGCATACGTATCCTGGGCCGCATCAAGGAAATCATCGTTACGTCCACCGGGGAAAAAGTGCCCCCTGGCGACCTGGAGCTGGCGATCACCGCCGACCCGCTGTTCGAGCAGGCTTTAGTGGTCGGTGAAAACCGGCCCTTCATCGCCTGCGTGGCGGTGTTGCAGCGCGAGGAATGGCAGCGGCTGGCGCAGGCGCTGGCGCTGGACCCGCAGGACCCGGCCAGCCTGCAGCAGCCGGCTGCCGAAAGGGCCGCACTGGTGCGTATCGAGCGGCAAATGGGCAGTTTCGCGCGTTATGCGGTGCCACGCGCCGTGTGCCTGACCTTGACGCCCTGGACCATAGAAAACACCTTCATGACACCCACGCTCAAGCTCAAGCGCAACAACCTGATGGCGCATTTCGAGTCGCAGATTGATGCGATGTACCAAAGGCCGGCCTCGCGCTGAAATAGGCCTGACGCCTCATTCCGTTTCCAAAGCATTCGTGAAGGCGAAGGCGAAGCGCAGACAGTACAGACGTACGGCCAGCGAAGCCGACAAAGTGCACGGGGGATTTGGGCATGGACTCAGACGTGTGGCGGCTCCGCCTCCCAGTGCCTGAGCACTTTGCCGTGTTTGTCCACACTTTCGAGCTGGACACGGAAGCCCCACAGGCGCGCCACATGTTTCATCACTTCCTGCACGTCGTCGGTGAGCGGCCTGTCGTTGTGGCGGGTGTGGCGCAAGGTCAGGGAACGGTCGCCGCGCACATCCACATTCCAGACCTGGATGTTGGGCTCGCGGTAACTCAGGTCAAACTGGCGTGACAAGGCCTCGCGCACATGGCGGTAACCCGCGTCATCGTGGATGGCCGCCACTTCGAGCTCCAGCTCGGTCGCATCGTCCAGCACGGAAAACAGGCGAAACTCGCGCATCAGGTGGGGTGAGAGGTATTGCCCGATAAAACTCTCGTCCCGGTAGTCGCGCATGACAGCATGGAGGGTCTTGAGCCACTCCGAGCCCGCGATGTCGGGAAACCATAACCGGTCTTCTTCCGTGGGTGTCATGCAGATACGTTTGAGGTCGCTGAACATGGCAAAACCCAGGGCATAAGGATTGATGCCGCTGTAGGCCGGGTGTGTGACCGGCGGCTGGTAAATGACGTTGGTGTGGGAGCGCAGGCATTCAATCATGAAACCGTCGGTCAGCAAACCCTCGTCGTACATGGTGTTGAGCAAGGTGTAGTGCCAAAAGGTGGCCCAGCCCTCGTTCATGATCTGGGTCTGCCGCTGCGGATAAAAATACTGCGCGACCTTGCGCACAATACGCACCACCTCGCGCTGCCAGGGCTCCAGCAGAGGCGCGTTTTTTTCAATGAAGTACAGAATATTTTCCTGCGGCTCAGCCGGAAAACGCCGGCCGACTTTTTCAGCTTCTTTTTCGGCCGACTTGGGCACGGTACGCCACAGGTCGTTGAGTTGCTGCTGCAGATAGGCTTCGCGGTCCTTGCGCCGCGCTTCCTCTTCGGCCAGCGAGAGTTTTTGCGAACGCCGGTAACGGTCCACGCCATGGCTCATCAAGGCATGGCAGGAGTCCAGCAACTGCTCCACCGCATCCCAGCCGTGGTGCTCTTCACACTCCGCGATATAGGCCCGCGCATACACCAGGTAATCGATGATGGAGCTGGCGTCTGTCCACATCCGGAACAGGTAATTGCCCTTGAAAAAGGAGTTGTGGCCGTAACAGGCATGCGCCATCACCAGCGCCTGCATGGGCATGGTGTTTTCTTCCATCAGGTAGGCAATGCAGGGATCGGAGTTGATCACGATTTCGTAGGCCAGTCCCATCTGGCCTCGGCGATAACTTTTTTCGGTGGCGATGAACTGTTTGCCGAAAGACCAGTGCCGGTAGTTCACTGGCATGCCTATCGCCGCGTAGGCATCAATCATCTGCTCGGCCGTAATGACTTCGAGCTGGACCGGGTAGGTGTCCAGGCCAAAGGCCGCGGCCGTGCGTGCGATTTCGGCGTGGTAAATCTCGATCAGCTCAAAGGACCAGTCCGACGGGCTGGGCAGACGCGCGCGCCTGCCCGCGGCACCGGGCAAGCCGGGTGCCGGCACAGGGGTGTGCTTGCGGGATTCCCGGGTCATGTGGTGCTGCTGCCTTTCTTGAACAAATCCCGGAACACCGGGTAAATCTCCGAGGCTTCGTTGATCTTGCGCATGGCGAAGTTGCTGCTGGTGGCCAGGACCTCGGTGTACTCCTGCCAGAGGTTCTGGTCTTCATCACCCACCTGCACATAAGCAAAGTAACGGGAAAGCGGCAGCAGCTTGCCCGTCAGCAACTCGCGGCACTTGGACGAGTCCTGGTGCCAGTTGTCGCCGTCGGAGGCCTGGGCACCATAAATATTCCATTCGCCCGACGGGTAACGCGCCTGGATGATCTGGTGCATCAAGGTCAAGGCGCTGGACACCACGGTGCCGCCGGTCTCGGCCGAGTGGAAAAATTCATCTTCGGAGACTTCCGCCGCCTGCGTGTGGTGGCGGATAAAAACCACGTCGGTACGTTCGTAATGCCGCTGTAAAAACAAATACAGCAGGATAAAAAAGCGCTTGGCGATGTCTTTGCGTGCCTCGTCCATGGACCCCGAAACGTCCATCAGGCAAAACATCACCGCCTTGGCGGTGGGCAAAGGCACCCGAACCCGGTTGCGGTAACGCAGGTCAAAGGGGTCGAAAAACGGAATCCGCCGGAGCCTGCGACGCAGGACGTCGATCTGTTCCTGCAGCGCCGCCACTTCACCGGGCTGGCCGGGGCCGAAACGCAAGACCACAGCCAGTTGCGCCTCCAGTTCGCGCAGTTTGCGCCTGGCTTCACCACTCAGGGCAATACGCCGGCTCAGCGCCACCCGCATGGAGCGCACGACATGCAGATTGGTCGGTGTGCCATCCGTGACAAAACCGGCACGCCTGGAGGTCCACTCCGGCGCATTCGGCAAGAGCTGGGTACGCACCAGGTGCGGCAAGGCCAGGTCATCGAAAAAATACTGCATGAACTCTTCGCGGGTGATGCGAAACACAAAATCGTCCTCGCCGCTCCCGTCCTGACTCGCCCCCTGACCCGACCCGCCCGCACCACCACCCTGCGGGCGGGCTATGCGGTCGCCGCGTATGTATTCCTGGTTACCGGGATGAACGGTTTCACGGGTGCCGCCGTCGCCATGACCAAACACCGGCTCGGACACGTCGCGCCGCGGCAAGGTGATGTCCTCGCCCTGCTCGATGTCATGGATGCTGCGGCCGGCCACGGCGCGGCGAACCGCCTCCCGGATCTGCCCGCGGAAGCGACGCAAAAACCTCTCCCGGTTGCCGATGGACTTGTTCTTGCCCGAGAGACGCCGATCAATGACTTGCTGCAGCATGGTGATCCCCGGTCGGCTACCAATGACGCGTTGGTGCTACATCCCTTGAAGTTCAGGAACTCTTGCGAACCCGCAGGTACCAGTCGCACAACAAGCGCACCTGCCGCGTGGTGTAACCCTTGGAGACCATGCGATTGACGAAGTCCTCGTGTTTTTGCTGCTCGTCCGCGCTCGCCTTGGCGTTGAAGGAGATCACCGGCAGCAGGTCTTCGGTGTTGGAGAACATCTTCTTCTCGATCACGGTGCGCAGTTTCTCGTAACTGGTCCAGGTCGGATTTTTACCCGCGTTGTTGGCCCGCGCACGCAACACGAAGTTGACAATCTCGTTGCGGAAGTCTTTCGGGTTGCTGATGCCGGCTGGTTTTTCAATTTTTTCCAGTTCGGCATTAAGCGCCGAGCGGTCGAAAATTTCACCCGTGTCGGTATCCCGGTATTCCTGGTCCTGGATCCAGAAGTCGGCGTAGGTGACGTAACGGTCGAAAATATTCTGGCCATACTCCGAATACGACTCCAGATAAGCCGTTTGGATTTCCTTGCCTATGAACTCGGCATAACGCGCAGCCAGGGTTTCCTTGATGAAGGCCAGGTACTTCTGTTCGGTTTCCGGCGGGAACTGCTCGCGTTCGATCTGTTTTTCCAGCACATACATCAGGTGCACCGGGTTGGCGGCGATTTCGGTCGAATCGAAGTTAAACACCTTGGACAAAATCTTGAAGGCAAAACGTGTCGAGATGCCGCTCATGCCTTCGTCCACGCCGGCGTAGTCGCGGTACTCCTGGTAACTCTTGGCCTTCGGGTCGGTGTCCTTGAGGTTCTCGCCGTCATACACCTGCAGCTTGCTGAACATGCTGGAGTTCTCCGGCTCTTTCAGGCGTGTGAGCACCGCAAACTGTGCCATCATCTTCAGGGTGCCGGGCGCACAGACGGCGTTCAGCAGCGAAGAGTTGCGTATCAATTTTTCATAAATCTTGACCTCTTCCGACACCCGCAGGCAATACGGCACCTTGACGATGTAGATACGGTCCAGGAAGGCTTCGTTGTTGCGGTTGTTTTTGAACGCTTTCCACTCGCTTTCGTTGGAGTGCGCCATCACGATGCCGTCAAAGGGAATGGCGCCAAAACCCTCGGTGCCCTTGTAATTGCCCTCCTGCGTGGCGGTCAGCAGCGGATGCAAGACCTTGATAGGCGCCTTGAACATCTCGACAAACTCCAGCAGGCCCTGGTTCGCCAGGCACAAGCCGCCGGAGTAGCTGTAGGCGTCCGGATCATCCTGGGCGTAAGTCTCCAGCTTGCGGATATCGATCTTGCCCACCAGCGAAGAAATGTCCTGGTTGTTCTCGTCGCCGGGCTCGGTCTTGGAGATGGCGCATTGTTTCAGGATGGACGGGAAACGTTTGACCACGCGGAACTGGCGCACGTCACCGCCGTATTCCTCCAGTCGCTTGACCGCCCACGGTGACATGACGCGTTGCAGGTAACGCGCTGGAATGCCGTACTGGGATTCCAGCACGGGCACGTCTTCGGCGTTGTTAAACAGGCTGAGCGGCGACTCGTTGACAGGTGATCCCTTGAGCGCGTAAAACGGCACTTTTTCCATCAGCTGTTTGAGCCGCTCGGCGATGGACGACTTGCCGCCACCCACAGGCCCGAGCAGGTAGAGGATTTGTTTTTTCTCTTCCAGGCCCTGCGCCGCATGGCGGAAGTAGGACACCACCTGCTCTATCGGATCTTCGAGCCCGTAAAAGTCGCGGAAGGCCGGGTAGATCTTGATGACCTTGTTGCCGAAGAGCCGCGACAGGCGCTGGTCATGCCGGGTATCGACCATCTCAGGTTCACCCACGGCCGCGAGAATCCGCTCGGCCGCCGTCGCGTAGACAAGGCGATCTTTTTTGCAGGCTTCGAGGTACTCCTCGATGGACAGTTCTTCTTCCCGCGTCTGTTCATAACGCGCCAAAAAATTGCGAACGACATTCATAGGGCCTCCTATGTACGCTGCAACCGAAGCATCACTGACCCGTGGAACAAACCCGCTTCAGCTTACCGCGCGACGACTCGACTGTTAGCTCTGATCGTTGTGCCTGATAGATAGCAGGGTCAGGGGAAAAGTTCCAGCATCTCAGACTACAGCGTACAACGTTATGGCTTGCTCTGCTGTGAAAAAAATCCGGTTCACGCCTTTTATGGCGCCAAAAACAACAAGCTCGAAGTGCCCTGAAAAAGCACACACTCAAGGAAAAACTGTGCGCATCAAAATCGTGATACGCTCCACATTTGATAGCTGCTTGCGCCCGTCCTGTCTGGGCCAGAGGCCTTTTTTTCATAATTTCTCACTTAAAGGCGACCTTCCGCCGCCTGGCCCAGCCACACACCGTCCCGCGACCGCCGCTGACAAGAATGCAGCGGTCTGAAAACTCGGGCTTGACGCCATACACCGGCGCATAAGTTCATAACGCAGCGGCAACTGTTCGCGACGACCTTGGGATACAAACATTTGAGCCTCGCCTGACGGACCTGCGCGCCGAAGCCCTTACACCCTCGCGACACAGCGGAACGACAAACCGGAAACGCCGTCCCGACTTGTCCATAAAATGGAACGTTGATTTATGAAACCCCAACCTGCCCATTCACCGAGTAATGCATGACAGACGACACACCGACCCAGCCCAAAGATGAAGTCAGCGCCCTGGCCCGGGGCCTCGCCGTCTTGCGCGTGGTCTCGCAGGCTGACAGGCCTTTGAGCAACCGCGAACTGGCCGAAGCCACAGGCATCCCCAAGGCCACGGTGTCGCGGCTGGCGGCCACGCTGGTAGGCGCGGGTTTTTTGCGGCAGCTGGCGGACAGCGAACGTTTCAGCCTGAGCGCCGCGCTGCTGGAACTGAGCAATGCCTACCTGCGCAACTTCGACCTGCGCAGCCATGCGCGGCAACACCTGACGGAGCTGGCCGAACAGGCCGGCGCCGCGGTGCACCTGGGCGTGCGCGACGGCCTGGACATTGTGCTGATTGATCACATCCGCCCGCGTTCCGCCGTCATCCTGTCCAACCTGGACGTGGGCTCGCGCATGGCGATTGCCACCTCGGCCTCGGGCCGCGCCTACCTGGCCTCGGTGGATGAACCGGAACGCCAGGCCTTGCTGGAAGGCATACGCACGGCCAGCGGCAGCAACTGGCGCGCCGTGAAGACGCGTTTGGACGCGGCGCTGCTGGAACACGCCCGGCTGGGTTATTGCACGTCTTTTGGTGAATGGCACAACGACATCAACGCGTTGGGCCTGGCGTTGCGCGGCCCGCGTGGGGAGTTGTATGCCGTGAGTTGTGGCGGCCCCGCTTACCTGCTGCCTAAAAAAATGCTGCTCGACAAAATCGCGCCCAAGCTGCTGAAGACGGCCAAACTGATCTCCGAAGAAGCCGGCACCAGCCACTGAGCCGGGCGAACCGCCCGCCGCGGCTCAGGTGGCGGGTACCAGCACGCGTCGCACCACCACCTGGCCCAGCAACACAAAACCAGCGGCCAGCAGCAGCAAGGCCCCGGTCAGCCCCAGGCTGTGCATCAGGGCGCCAAAAGCAGCGGCCCTATGCCCTGCCCCGCAAACAAACCGCAGGCAAACAGCGCCACCGCCGATCCCCGAGCGGAAGGCGCCAGTTCGGTCACCTGTGTCTGCAGCGAGTTGTGGATCATGTAAAAGCTGAATCCCGCGACCAGCATGACCAGCGCATCCACCCACCAGAAGGAGGACAAGGTCAGCGCGGCGTAACAAGCTGCCGCCACCAACGAGCCGATCAAACACATGCGACTCACCCCCAGCCAGCCGATCAAGCGGCGGACAAGGATGGCATAGAGCAGGCCCCCGATGCCGAAAGCCCCCAGGATGAGCCCTGCCCGGCCCGATACCGAGGCGGCGGCCACCGTCGTGTGCTCCAGCAGCAAGGCGCCAACGTAAGGAAAGAAGCTGAAAAACAGCGTGCCTTCGGCCAAAGCACAGGCGTACAGCCAGATCGCCCGCGGGTTCTGGAACACCCGGCCATACAACGCCCCCATGGACAAGGCGGCGCCCTTTGATGCGGTCGACGCACTGGACTCGGGCCTGGCCTGCCACAAAAACACGGCGCCAACGGCAGCTAACAGCGCTGAAATAACCAAGGCACTGTGCCAGCCAAAGGCTTCATTGGACAGACCGGAAACCACGGAACCCAGCATCTGCCCGGCGATGATCGCAAACAACATGCGGCCTATCATGACTTGGCGCTCCGCCATGTCATATTTCTCTCCGAGCGAGGCCAAGACCAAGGGGATCAGGCCGCCAGCGAAAATGCCCGCCACGATACGCGTGCCCACCAGCCAGGTGAAGGATGGCGCCAACAGGCCCAGCACCAGCGCCAGCGTCAGCCCGGTGCAGCAGACCTGCATGCAACGCAGTTTGCTGAAGCGGTCGCCCAGCGGCCCGAGGAACAACTGGGCCACGGCGTAGGGCAAGGCATAGGCGGTGTTCAACATCGCGGCCATCTCGGGCGGCACCGCATAGTGGGCGGCCAGGGGCAACACAATCGGATCAATCACCCGCAGCGCAAAACCACTGGCGAAAACACAAACAGAAAAAACCAGAAACAGCGGCATGGTCAAGCAACAATCCGGCCACCCGCGGGGTGACACTTGAAAGCCGGTCTAGAGGCATAGCCCCTTCGACGCGGCAGAAAACAAAAGGAGCCGCACCCGCGGCTCCAGCGTCAAAACAGGCCCAACTCAATCCATGCGGATGCCGAGCCGGCGGATCACGGCACCCCACTTCTCCGAGTCTTCCCGCATCATGCGGGCATGCTCCGCCGGGGTGCTGGCGACCAGGGTGGAACCGCCACGCAGCAGCAGCTCCGTCACCTCCGGCGAACGCACGGCTTTCATCAGTTCGACGTTGAGCGCATCCGCAATCTTTTTGGGCGTTCCGGCTGGCGCAAAAAACTGTTCCAGACCAGGCAGGTCCAAGCCGGGCACGCCGGCTTCGGTGATGGTGGGCACGTCCGGAATCGACGGCAAGCGTTCCTTGTCCGGTACACCGAGAATTTTTACCAGTCCGGCCTTGGCATTGGTGATGGCCGTGGCCGGCCCGTCGAACACCAGCTGGATCTGGCCGCCCAGCAAGTCGCGCACGGCCTCGGTGCTGCCTTTGTAAGGCACGTGGACAATGTCGATGCCGGCATTTGCCTTGAGCAGTTCACCATTGATGTGGCCCGACGAACCTATGCCGTAGGAGCCGTAATTCACCTTGCCAGGGTTGGCCTTGGCATAGGCCACCATCTCCTTCAGGTTGTTATAAGGTGCATTGGCCGTCGCGACCAGAATGGTACGTGTGCGCGATGCGACGCCCAAAGGTGTCATGTCCTTAAAAACGTCGAAAGGCGGCTTGGCATACAGGTGCGGCAACTGGCTGGTGGTCACCGTGATCGTGTACAGCAGCGTGTAACCGTCGGGCGGCGAACGCATCAGTTCCCGCACGGCAATCGCCGTCGAGGCGCCGGGTTTGTTCTCGACGATCACCGGCACACCCATCTGCTGGGACATGCGACTGGCAATGGCCCGCGCCTGGATATCCGACGAACCGCCAGGCGACAGCGGCGTGATGATGCGAATCACCTTGCCTTTTTGCGGAAAACTGGCGTCCGGCGCCGCCAGCGCGGGCGAGAGCAAGATCGGCACGGCGCACAGAGCGCTCAACAACCGGCTGATGACCTTCATGGTGTGTCTCCTTTGACTTGTATCGGTGTACCCAGGGGATTGGGCGCTGCCGCTGCGGCGCCCCGGATCAAATGCCAGGGACTGGGAAAAGCCCCGGTCCTTGCTTCGATAAGTGCTGGCCGGCGTGCCGCGAGCGCGCTGGCCAGCGCGCCGGACAACTCGGCGGGATGGGACACGCGCACGCCATCGACGCCAAAGGCTTTCGCGAGCTGCATGAAATCCGGATTGGTCAGCTCCGTGGCATAACTGCGTCCGAACTGGCGCTCCTGCAACAGACGGACATTGCCGAAAGCCTCATTGTTAAAAACCACCAGCACCACCGGCAACTGGTAACGGCGCGCGGTGGCCAGCTCCTGCAAGGTCCAGCCAAAACCGCCGTCGCCGGCAATCGCCACCACCGCGCGATCGGGATGCGCCGCGGCGACACCCAGCGCCGTGGTGTAGGCATAACCCAGGGTGCCCTGGTAACCCGGGCTGATGAAGGTGCCCGGCTCATACACCGGATAAGCCAGGTGGGCCGGGTAACCGACCTGCGTGAGGTCGCTGACCAGAAAACCGTTGTCCGGGATGGTTTTGCGCAAGGCACGCAGCCACTCACACTGCGGCGCAATGTCGGCCAGTTGCGTGGCGGCCCAGTCCCGCAGGGTCTGTACGTCCTGCGATTGATCGCTCCTCGGTCGGTGGCCCTCCAGCGCGGCAAGCAGCGCCTCCAGCGCCGTGTGTGCGTCCGCATGGATCGCCACGGCAGGTTCGCGCGGTGCGCCCAGGTCCTGCGCGTCGGCGTTGACCAGGATCAGGCGCGCATCGGCACGCAGGCGCGGCGGCACACCCTGCGGGTCGATGAAACGACTGCCCACCGCCAGCACCACGTCGGCATGTGGCAGCAAGGCGCGCGAGGATAACCAGTTCAGCGCCAGCGGATGGCGGGATGACAAAGCCCCGGTGCCGTTCTCCGTGACCAGCACCGGCGCCTGCAGCCGCTCGGCCAGGCGGGCCAACGCGGCCGATGCACCACCCGCAACAATGCCGCCGCCAGCCACGATGACGGGCCGGCGTGCACCGCGCAGCAAAGCCGCGGCACGTTCGATCATGGTTTCGTCGCAAAGCCAGGGCTCAGGCGCCTGGGTGGTGTCGGCCAGCGCCACGGCCTCCGCACGCTGCAACACGTCTTGCGGAATTTCGATACCCACCGGCCGCGGCCGGCCGCTGTGAAGCTGCTGCACCGCGTTGCGCACCACGCCCGGCACCGCCGCCGGTGTTTGCGCCAGACCATGCCACTTCACCAGACTTTTGAGAATGCCCGTCTGGTCCGGCAACTCGTGCAACATGCCCAGACCGCGCCCAATCTTGTCGGACGGGATTTGTGCGGTGAGAAACAACATGCGCGAGCTACAGGCATAACCGGTCGCCAGGCCAGACAACGCATTAAGCATGCCGGGACCGGGCACCACCATGCTCACCCCCACCCGCCCGCTGGAACGCGCATAACCGTCGGCCATGTAGGAGGTGGCTTGTTCGTGCCGCGGCACGATAAAACGCAACTCCTTCTGCATGCCGGCCAGCGCGTCCACGGCCCAGTCGAGCTGCACACCCGGCACGCCGAAAATATCGCGTACGCCTTCGCGCACCAGTTGCTGGGCCAGGGCCTCGCCGCCCGTCATCAGTGATGGTGCGTGGCTCGGTGTGGTGGATTCGGTCATGAGGTACTCTCTTCCAGCAATGCGGCGCCTATCGCCTGATGAATAAGGGCTGCATCGTCCACCTGTTTCATCAGCAACAGGGTCAGGCGCGCCAGCACGGCCGGTGTCTGGGCCTCACCCGCGTCGGTCAGCGCGTAACACAGCCGGGTGTAAACATCGTCGAATTCCTGGTCAGACATCGCAGACCTCCTCTTGCAGGCTGAGGGCCTGCTCAATGGCAGAAACAAGGGCCCCGGGGTCGGCGTCCAGCCAACGCGCCATCACATGGCCATCGGGACGTACCAGGTAGAGACTGCCCACCTGCGCGCCGTACATAGACAACAAATGACCCTGCGCGTCCAGCGCGCCTTCGCCCGGGGCTGTCCCGCGACGGGCAATCACCCGCAACTGGAAGGGCACACGCGTCGCCAGTTCGTCACACGCCGCCGCCAGCGTGGCGGGTACCTCCCCCGCTTCGCTGAAATAAAACGCGGTGAAATGTGGCCCCAGCAAATCACTCAGGAAGCCGGGCTGGCCGTTGATCTCCAGCGGGCACTCGCGCAAAATGTCTCCCGGCGCCGGCCCGGCGCGGAAAGCCGCCGACTCTGGCAGGCTGGCATTCAGTGGCGAGTCATGCAGCGGAATCGCTGCATGCTGGCGCGGGTTCATCAGGCTGGTGATCCAGGGATGGCGCTCCGACAGCGACAACACCGCATCCCGCATGAGGCGGAACGGGGCCGACGGCGGCGCCATGAATTCCGCGCCTTTGGAGGCGAAGCGGTGGTTCTCGCGGGCCGCGTGCACACGCTCGCTGCTGTAACTTTCCAGCAAGCGGGTCCCGGCCAGGCCCTTGGCCACAAAAGCCAGCTTCCAGGCCAGGTTGTGCGTGTCGTCGATGGCGGAGTTCATGCCGCGCACGCCAAAGATAGGCACCAGATGCGCCGCATCGCCGGCAAACAGCACACGCTCATGCAAGTAGCTGTCCAGCGTCAACGCGCTGGCGCGGTACAAACTCATCCAGACCGGTGTCCATTGGCGCTCAATGCCCATCATCTTGAGGTGCTGGTCCACCTGCGCAAACACCCGTTCGGGTTTCATCTCCTCGACCTCATCGTCGTCGTCATTCAGCTGGTAATCAAAACGCAACATGTTGCCCGGTTTTTTGTACATCAGCAGCGTGCCACCCGGCTTGGACGGCGGATCAAACCAGCAGCGCCGGCCGACCGGCAGGCCTTCGGTGTCGATGCGGATATCTATGATCACGTAACGCCCCTCGTGGCGCTTGCCCTGCATGCGCAGGCCAAGCAGGTCGCGCACGGTGCTGCGTCCGCCGTCGCAGGCCACCACCCAGTCGGCCTCCAGCGCGTAGCTGCCGGCTGGCGTCTCGACCTCCAGGCGCGCGCCCTCAGCGTCTTGCTGCAAGGCTTTCAGTTGCGTCTTCCAGCGGATGTCGATCAGGTCGCCGAGCTGTTGCGCCCGCTCCACCATGCAATGTTCGATGTAGTTTTGCAAATGGCTGATCGCAGGCGGGTATTTCTGGTTCGCGTCATGCGGCATGTTGAACTGGAACACCTCCTTGTCGCGGTAATAAGTCCAGCCCGTGGTCCAGCCGTGGCCAGTGCGCATGACCTCGTCGATGACGCCGAGTTGCTCCAGAATTTCCAGCGTGCGGCGTGTGAAGGCGCCGGCGCGGCTGCCGCTGCATACCGTGTCGTCGGCCTCCAGCACCACCACCGGAATGTTGTAGTTGGCCAGCCCGAGCGCCAGTGCCAGGCCGGTGGGCCCGCCGCCCGCAATCACCACGCGGTGCCGGACCGGATCGCAGCCCTGCCGCAACGACGACGGGATGCGCGCTTCGTGGTGCTGGTATTTGAAATATTCGTCGAAAGTGATTTCCATAAGTCCTCTGTATCACCCGCCTTTTTGGCTTGCGACCAGCATATATTATTTTGGAACATCATTTCATTTTATTCATACAAACCCTAATAGACCCCGGCTTTCCAAAAAATTACGCTCAGCAGCGCGAATGCTTTTTGTGTTTTTTGAACGATTGGGATGTGCCTATGCCTTACTTCATGCAAGTCGGCGAGATACCGCGCAAGCGCTTCTCGCAATTCCGCCGCCCCGACGGCAAACTCTACGCGGCCGAGGTCATGGGCGAGGAGGGATTCTCCTCAAACATGTCCCTGCTTTACCACCGCTCGCCGCCCTCGGCGGTACTCAAGGTCGCGGCCCTGCCGCACCCCGCGCCCGACCTGGTGGACAACCATCCCCTGTTGCCGCGCCTGTTGGGCACCAGCTGGTTGCAGGACAGCGGCGACATGATAGGCAACCGGCATCTGTTGTGTGGCAACAGCGACGTGCTGGTGTCGTTTGCAGTGAGCCACCAGCCCTCGCCGCTGTACCGCAATGCAGGTGGCGACGAGTTGCTGTACATCCACGACGGCGCCGCGCGGCTGGAGACGGTGTTCGGTGTGCTGGAGGTACGCCAGGGCGACTACGTGGTCATCCCCAAAGGGGTCACCCACCGCTGGTTGCCGCAAGGCGATGCCGCCCTGCGCGCGCTGGTGTTCGAAACGGCAGGCCATGTCCGCCCACCGAAGCGTTACCTCACGGCCAACGGCCAGTACAACCAGGAGTCGCCCTATTCCGAGCTGGACCTGCGCCGCCCCGAAGGCCCCTTGCTGGCCGAAGGCAGTGACGTCGATGTGATTGTCAAAAACCGCAACGGCCTGACCTGCTACACCTACCAGACCCATCCCTTCGATGTGGTGGGCTGGTTCGGTTGCAACTACCCCTATGCGCTGAACATCGCCGATTTTTCCCCCATCACCGGCAGCTTTCATCGCCCGCCACCGGTGCATCAGGTCTTCGAAGCGCCCAACTGCGTGTTCTGCAATTTTGTGCCGCGCATGCTCGACTACGACCCGCGCGCGATGCCCATCCCCTCCTTCCATTCCAACGTCGATTCGGACGAATTGATTTTTTACGCGGAAGGCAACTTCTTCAGCCGCAAGGGCAGCGGCATAGAACGCGGCGCCCTGTCGCTGCACCCCGCCGGCCACATCCACGGCCCACAACCGGCCGCTTATGAATCCGGCCCTTCGCGGGTGGGACAACACACCGAGGAATGCGCCGTGATGCTGGACACCTTCAAGCCGCTGCTGCTGGGGCGCGCCGCCTTGGCCGCGGAAAAAGCCGATTATTACCAGTCATGGAATGCACGCTGAATCATGGATAAAACACCCATCAATCGCCGGGAGCTGCTGGCCGTCCCCATGCAAAGCGCCGGGGCCATGGATGTCCAGTCTGGCGTGGCACGCCGCGCCGGGGTCTTGTGGTGCACGCGGCACCGGGCAGCCGGTGTCGGCGGGCCGCGCGCCGCCACGGCCGTGGTGGTGATCCACCCGTCTTCCAACTTCATGGGCCATTACGCGCTGGAGACGCTGGCCGAATGCGGCGTGGATGCCATCGGCATGACCACACGTTACATCGGCAACGAAGCCATGCTGCTGCTGGAGCATTGTGTGGTCGACATCGGCTCGGTGGTCCGCCACCTACGCAACGAGGGTTACCAACGTGTGGTGCTGGTCGGTAACTCGGGCGGCGGCGGCCTGGTGGCGCTGTACCAGAACCAGGCCGAACACCCGACCATCACCGCCGCGCCCGCAGGCGGCCCACCGGACCTGACCCGTGCCGACCTGCCCCCGGCCGACGGGCTGATCATGCTGATGGCGCATCCCGGGCGCAACATCGTGCTCACTGAAAAACTCGACCCGGCCATCCTCGACGAGAACGATCCCTTTCAGCGCGACCCGGCACTGGACATGTTCAACCCGGACAACGGGCCACCCTACACGCCCGACTTCCTGGCGCGTTACCGTGCGGCGCAAGTGGCGCGCAACGAACGCATCACGCAGTGGGCCATCGCGCAACTGGCCGCGCTGAAAGAGCGCACCGGCGGCCGCGTCGACGACCTGCCTTTTGTGGTGCACGGCACCATGGCCGACCCGCGCAACCTGGACCTGTCGCTGGACCCCTCGGACCGCGCGGCCACCACACAATGGGGCGACCCCTATGTGGCCAACCTGGTGCCGGCCTCCATCGGTCACTACACCAGCCTGCGTTCCTGGCTGTCGCAGTGGAGCACCTCCCTGTCCAACGGCAACGGCCCCGACCGGTTGCAGACCGTGAAGGCACCGGTGCACGTGATTTACGGCACGGCCGACCCCGGCTGTTACCCGGGGCACGCGAAGATGTTGTACGAGGCCGTGCCGCATGACAACAAGTTGCTGACCCCGATACCTGGTGCCAAACACTATCTGTTCGACCAGCCCGAACACAAACGCACGTGTTGCCGCCTCATCGCTGACTGGTCGTTATCCCTCGCCTGAGGGACTAGCGACCTGCCGACACATTTCAAAAAATCAGAAAGAACAGTCATGTACACCAACGTTCAGCTTTTTATCAACGGCGCCTGGTGCGACGGTGCCAGCGGCAAGAGTGAAGCCATTCTCGATCCCGCCACCGGCCAGACGCTGGCCCGGCTGGCCCATGCCGACCGCAGCGACCTGGACCGTGCGCTGGCCGCCGCCGATGCGGGTTTTCGCAGCTGGCGCCAGGTCTCGGCTTTTGACCGCTACAAAATCCTGCGCAAGGCCGCCGACCTGATGCGCAGCCGGGCCGACCACATCGGCCACCTGATGACGCTGGAACAGGGCAAACCGCTGGTCGAGGCCAAGGCCGAAGCCGCCTCGGCCGGCGACCTGATCGACTGGTTTGCCGAAGAAGGCCGGCGCACCTACGGCCGCCTCATTCCAGCACGCGCCGAAGGTATCAGCCAGATGGTGGTCAAAGAACCGGTGGGCCCGGTGGCCGCCTTCACGCCCTGGAACTTCCCCATCAACCAGGCGGTGCGCAAGGTCTCGGCAGCCCTGGCCGCGGGCTGCTCGGTCATTCTCAAGGGCCCGGAAGAAACACCGGCCAGTTGCGCCGCGCTGGTCCAGGCTTATGTGGATGCCGGTGTGCCTGCCGGCGTGCTCAACCTGGTGTTTGGTGTGCCCGCCGATATTTCCAGCTACCTGATTGCGCACCCGGTGATCCGCAAGGTCACCTTCACCGGTTCCACCCCCGTAGGCAAACAGCTGGCAGCATTAGCCGGCCAGCACATGAAACGCGCCACCATGGAGCTGGGCGGCCACGCCCCGGCGATCGTCTTCGAGGACGCCGATGTGGACGCGGCCATTGCCTTGCTGAGCGGCGCCAAATTCCGCAACGCGGGCCAGATCTGCGCCTCCCCGACTCGCTTCTTGGTGCATGCCTCGCTGTATGAGCGTTTTGTTGACGGTTTTGTGCGCGCAGCCCAAAGTGTCAAGGTCGGCAGCGGCCTGGACCCGGCGACCCGCATGGGCCCGCTGGCCAATGCCAGGCGTGTGCAGGCCATGGAACGGCTGGTCGATGACGCCGTGTCCAAAGGCGCGCGCCTGCTCACCGGGGGCAAACGCATAGGCAGCGCGGGCAACTTCTTCGAACCGACGGTGCTCACCCATGTCAGTGTGAACGCCCAGATCATGAATGAGGAGCCCTTTGGCCCGATCGCGCCCATCCAGCCCTTCACCCATTTCGACGAGGCGATCCAGGAGGCCAACCGCTTGCCTTATGGCCTCGCGGCTTATGCCTACACCCGCTCGCTCAAGACCGCCAGCGCCGTCAGCGCCGCGCTTGAAAGCGGCATGGTGACCATCAACCACCATGGTTTTGCCCTGCCCGAAGTGCCCTTCGGCGGCGTGAAAGATTCGGGTTATGGCTCGGAAGGCGGCTCGGAAGCCATCGAGGCCTACCTGAACACCAAGTTTGTGACCCAGGTCGGCGTCGGCCCCTGAGCGCGCCTACGGGCGGCCCGGCGGGGGTCGCCCATACGCTTCACTTTTGATAGCTGCTTGCGCCCGGCCTACCTGGGCTAGCGGCCTTATTTACTTAAATTTTTGGCGCACAGGCCGTTACGCGGCTTCTTGCACCGTTTCGTGCGCCAGGGCCATCACATCGCGCGGGTGCAGGCTTTTGAGCTTGTGGTCGCTCCAGACCTGGCGCCAGCGCCGGCTGCCCGGCAAGCCATGGCGCAGACCCAGCATGTGGCGGGCGATGGTGCTCCAGGGTGTGCCATGTGCCGCGGCTTCACGCGCCATGTAGGCCACCATGGCTTCCTCGACTGCTTCGCGGCTCAACTCAGACGGTTGGGCGCCAAAAAAGTCCGCATCCCACGAGGCCAGCCACCAGGGGTTGTGATAAGCCTCGCGCCCCACCATCACACCGTCCAGTTGCTGCCACTGCGTACGCACCAGTTCAGCGGTATTGAGGCCGCCGTTGATGGCGATGTGCAGGTCCGGGAACTCGGCCTTGAGGCGGTGCACCAGCTCATAACGTAGCGGCGGCAGTTCGCGGTTTTCTTTCGGGCTCAGGCCCTTGAGCCAGGCGTTGCGCGCATGCACGATAAAACCCTTGCAACCGGCGTCGCTCACGGTGCCGATAAAGTCGCGCACAAACTCGTAACTCTCGGTTTTGTCGATGCCAATGCGGTGTTTGACCGTCACGGGTATATCCACCACGTCGAGCATGGCCTTGACACCGTCGGCCACCAGTTGCGGCTCGGCCATCAGGCAAGCGCCAAACGCGCCGCGTTGCACACGTTCGCTGGGGCAGCCGCAGTTCAGGTTGATCTCGTCGTAGCCCCACTGCTCGCCAAGTTTGGCGCAATGGGCCAGGTCGGCCGGCTCGCTGCCGCCCAGTTGCAGTGCCACCGGGTGTTCTTCGGCATTGAAGCGCAGATGCCGTGCGACATCGCCATGGATTAACGCGCCCGTGGTCACCATCTCGGTGTACAACAAGGCGTGGCGCGACAAGAGGCGGTGGAAATAACGGCAATGCCGGTCGGTCCAGTCCATCATCGGTGCGACGGACAGGACTTTCCCGGTATTTTTCAAAAATTCAGCGTTCTCACTCATGACCCCCTAGTTTCTCATATGGTCAGCGCTGAGAAGGGCCGGCACAAAATGCCCCCAAGGGTGGCCACCGAAGCGGTCAGGCGGCAGGCCGGATAATATGCCAGCAGACCTCCAACCACAGACCAGCCCATGCGGATGACAAAACCAACAAACGCCCCCTCCTCCTCCGCCTCGTCACAACCGGGCTGGCGGCCTGACCGGATGCGTGTTGGCCTGGTCCTGCCCTGGCTGCTGGCGCTGGCGGCCTGTACCTCGGTGCCGTTGCCACCGTGGCCGACCTCTTCCGGTGCGGCCAAAGCGCCGCCAGTCGCGGTCGCCCCCGCGCCGGTACAAGCCGAGCCTGCCAGGCCGGCCGTGGTGGTCGGTGCCGGCACCGCTCCCGCGGCTGCCCCGGAAGCGCCTTACAGTGCCGCCGTCGCCGCTCGTTTCCCGGCGCCCACCGTGGTCTACAACACCCCCGGCCTGCAGGCCGGGCGCAGCAGCTTCACCTCGAATGCGGAAATCCAGAGCTGGCTGCGCGACCTGGTGGCCTCGGCCGCACCGACGTCCAAACTGAAAGCCGCCGTGTTGCCGATGGGCGAATCCCAAGGCGGCGAAGCGCTGGAAGCCCTGGTGCTGACCCATGGCACCGACACCAGCGCCGCCGCCCTGGCCGCCTCGGGACGCCCCACCGTCTTGCTGATAGGCCAGCAACACGGCAACGAACCGGCCGGCAGCGAGGCGCTGCTGGTGGTCGCCCGCGAACTGGCGCAAGGCCTGTTGCAGCCCTTGCTGGAACGTGTCAACGTCATCATCGTGCCGCGTGCCAACCCCGACGGTGCGGCCGAGCACAAACGTGTAACCAGCGGCGGGCTGGACATGAACCGGGACCACTTGCTGCTCAACACGCCCGAAGCCCGCGCGCTGGCCAAACTCACACGCGACTACCACCCGACCGTGGTGGTGGATGCCCACGAATACACCGTGGTCGGCCGCTTTCTGCAAAAGTTCGGCGGCGTGCCAAAGTACGATGCGCTGCTGCAATACGCCACCACCGCCAACCTGCCCGAGTTCCTGACCAAGGCCGCCGAAGAATGGTATCGCCGCCCGCTGCTGGCAGCGCTCAAGGCCCAGGGCCTGAGCACCGAGTGGTACTACACCACCTCCACCGACCTGGTGGACAAAAAAATCTCCATGGGCGGCACCCAGCCCGACACCGGCCGCAACGTCAACGGCCTGAAAAATGCGGTCAGCCTGCTGATCGAAACACGCGGCGTTGGCATTGACAGGCTGCACATCCAGCGCCGCGTGCACACCCACGTGACCGCCATCAGCAGCGTGCTGGCCAGCACCGCTCAGCGCGCCAGTGAACTGGGCCAGTTGCAGCCCTATATCGAGAAAGAACTCAGCGCCTCGGCCTGCAAGGACGAAGCGGTTGTGCAAGCCGGCCCGACCACGATTCCCTACGAGTTGCTGATGCTGGACCCGGTCACAGGCGCAGACAAAATGCTGCGCGTGGAATGGAACTCGTCACTGACCTTGCGCAAGATCAAGGCGCGTGTGCGACCTTGCGGCTACTGGCTGTCGGCGTCGTCGAAAACGGCCGTGGAGCGCCTGCGCCTGCATGGTGTGCAGGTCTTGCGTGTGATGGAGCCCAGCGCCCTGCTGGGCGAGGTGTACCGCGAAACCGCGCGCTCCGCCGGCGTGCGCCAGGATGTGCGCGGCACCATTGCCGATGCCGGTCATCAGATCATCAACGCCGAAGTCGCCCTGATGCGCGGCGTGATTGACGCCCCGGCCGGCAGTTATTACGTGCCCCTGCACCAGCCGCTGGCCAACCTGGTGATCGCGGCCCTGGAGCCGGATACCCAAAGCAGCTTTTTTGCCAACCAGTTGTTGGACGGCCTGCCCAGCACCGCGCGCGTCCTGACGGAGCCCGCACTCAAGGCCGAAGAACTGCCCTGAAAAGGCCCTGGCGCGGCGCAAGAAAAATGTGCCACGCCTGGCGCAATCACTATCAAATTAATAGCTGATTACGCTCGCCATCAAAGGGCTGGAGCCCGATTTTATTCATAACCGCCGCCACCGCCGTGCGCCAGGCTTTCAAACTTGGTGATGCTGTTCTTGAACGCCAGCTTGACGGTGCCGGTCGGCCCGTTACGCTGCTTGCTGATGATGACCTCGGCCACACCGGGCTCCTTGCAGGCGTCCTTGGTGTAGTACTCGTCGCGGTAGATGAACATGATGATGTCGGCATCCTGCTCGATGGCGCCGGATTCGCGCAAGTCACTCATCATGGGGCGTTTGTCGGTCCGGGCCTCGACGCCACGGCTGAGCTGCGACAGCGCGATGACGGGGCACTGCAACTCCTTGGCCAGCATCTTCAAGCCGCGTGAGATTTCACCAACAGCGGTGGCACGGTTTTCTTCGGCCATGCCGCTGGACACACTCATGAGCTGCAAATAGTCGACCACGATCAGGCCTAACTTGCCGCACTGGCGCGCCAGCCGCCTGGCGTTGGCGCGCAACTCGCTGACGGTCAGGCCGGCGGTTTCATCGATGTGCAGCGAGATGGTGCGCAGCTTTTCGATGGCTTCCGTCAGGCGCGGCCACTCGTCGTCGGACAGTTTGCCGGTGCGCAGACTGGACTGGTTGATACGGCCTATGGAGCCGACGATACGCACGGCCAGCTGGGAGGCGCCCATTTCCATGGAAAACACGGCGACGGGTAGCCCTTCGTTGAGCGCCACATGTTCGGCGATGTTGATGGCCAGCGCGGTTTTACCCATGGACGGACGCGCCGCCAGAATCACCAGGTCACCCGCCTGCAGGCCGGAGGTCATGTTGTCCAGGTCGTAAAAGCCGGTGGGCACGCCGGTGACGTCGTTCGGGTTTTCCGACATCTCGGTCACGCGGTCCAGCAGATCCACCACCAGGGTGTCCATGCTCTGGAAACCCTGCTTCATGCGCGAGCCCTGCTCGCCGATCTTGAAAATCTTCTGCTCGGCCTCGTCCAGAATCGAGGCCACATCCCTACCCTGCGGATTGAAGGCGTTGGTGGCGATTTCGTCGCTGGCCGCCACCAGCTTGCGCAGGATGGCGCGCTCGCGCACGATCTCTGCGTAACGCCGGATGTTGCTGGCGCTGGGCACGTATTGGGCCAGCGAGTTCAGGTAACTCAGGCCGCCCGCTTCGTCGGCTTTGCCCAGGTTCTGCAGGTATTCGTAGACCGTGATCACGTCGGCCGGTTTGCTGGCATTGATCAATGCCCCCGCGGCCGCGTAGATCAGCTTGTGTTCGAAGCGGTAAAAGTCCTCGTCCACCAGCAAATCGCCCACCCGGTCCCAGGCGCCGTTGTCCAGCAACAGACCGCCCAGCACGCTGGATTCGCTCTCTATCGAATGCGGCGGAATACGCAGCTGTTCGATCTGTTTGTCCGAGGTGTAACGGGGAGAGGAAGCGGTGGAGAGGACGGCGGACATGGGTTTCCTTGACAGCTCTACATACTAGCGCCGGGAGCAGCCGGCGTCACTGCGTAACGCTGTTGATAAGTCGTTGATAACAAGGGGACAACCCTGTACAAGATGTGAATTGACACACCATTGAAAAAGCCGCTCTGGGAGCGGCTTTTTCTGGAGGCGGAAAACGCGGATTAAGCGGTTTCGCCGTACACGGTCACCGTGATGTCCACGGTCACGTCGGTGTGCAATGCCACGCTGACAGCGTGATCACCAACGGTCTTCAGAGGACCGTTAGGCAGGCGGATCTGAGCCTTGGACACAGGGAAGCCCTGCTTGGTCAGCTCAGCCGAGATGTCATGGTTGGTGACGGAACCGAACAAACGGCCGTCCACACCGGCTTTTTGCGTCAACTTGACGGTGGTACCGCCAAGTTTTTCGCCTTGGGCTTGCATTTCGGCCAGTTTAGCGGCAGCAGCTTTTTCCAGTTCGACGCGCTTGGCTTCGAATTCGGCCTTGTTCGCTGCCGTGGCGCGACGGGCGCGGCCGGAAGGGATCAGGAAGTTGCGTGCGTAACCGTCTTTAACTTTGACGACTTCACCCAGATTGCCCAGGTTGACGACTTTGTCGAGCAGAATGATTTGCATGGTCGTGTTCCTTACAGGCTACGGTGCTGGTCGCTGTAAGGCAGCATCGCGAGGAAGCGAGCGCGCTTGACGGCGGTGTTAACTTGGCGCTGGAAAATCGCGCGGGTGCCGGTCAGGCGTGCGGGGATGATTTTTCCGTTTTCGGCTACGAAATCGCGCAGGGTGTCGATGTCTTTGTAGTCGATTTCTTCAACGCCAGCGGCTGTGAAACGGCAAAAACGCTTGCGTTTGAACAGCAGGGATTGGGTATTGCGCTTTGGGCGCTTGTCTTTATTGAAACGTTTTGGTCCGGGCATGATGGACTCCTTAAATGGGGTTCAGTACTTGATCGAAAGCTTGGATATGAAAAACAACGCTTTTGCTGGCGCGCGCATTGACCAGAAAACCGGTGAACCTGAAGGCTTGGCCCAAAGAAAGTCGGCTTGATTGTTCAGCCAACACTCCAAAAGCAACCGCCTTGACCGTCAATTTGACCTGGCGCTTGGTACCTGCCTCCACCATTTCCGACTCGTGTTCGAGGACGAAATTGGCGACGGGGATGCCAGCGGGCGTGTAACGAAGAGGACTTAGCTCTGCGATACCGGCGGTCAATTCAACGTGGTTCACTGCAGGATCAATCACGCAGCAGCGAGTCGTTCAACAGCATGGTGACGTCTTACGACGCCGCATACTCCTGCTGCTGGGCTTTACGGGCTTCTTCCCTCTCGACGTTTCTCATCATCAGGGATGGGCCGGTTTCAGCCTTTTTCTTGACCACGGTCAGGTGGCGCAACACGGCGTCATTGAACTTGAATGCATGTTCAATTTCGTCCATCACGGCCTGGCTGGCTTCGATGTTGATGCACAGGTAGTGTGCTTTGGCGAGTTTCTGGATCAGGTACACCAACTGGCGACGGCCCCAATCTTCAACACGATGCACTTTTCCACCGCCGGCGGTAATCATGCCCTTGTAACGCTCCAGCATGGCTGGCACTTGCTCGCTTTGATCCGGGTGGATCAGCAAGACGATCTCGTAATGACGCATAAACTCTCCTTGTGGTTAGATAAAAGCTGCCCCAGCGTCGTTAAGGGTGCAGCAAGGCGAAGCCCATGATTATATACTGCCCCACGATCGCTCGCTTTGCGTAGCTCTCTGCCCCCGAGGGGCCGCTGCGCCTGCGGCCCGGCAAAGCCGGTTCCGCGGCCCCTGCTGGGTTGAATCGCCCCCTCCCACGAACAAACGTGGGCTTCTATCCCTATAAGGGTTTTAGGTCGGGATAACGGACCTTGTCCACCATGTCCCTGGCTTTCTGGCTGGGGGGCCGGGTCAGCAGGCTGACCAGCACAATCACCACAAAACCGACCGGCACGCCGAACAGGCCGGCGGAAATCGGGTCTATGCCCCACCAGAGCTGGATAGGCGACTGGATGTTGAAGATGGCGCGCAGCCAGGGCTGGTTGGCGACCATGTAATAGGAGGTCACGCCCAGCCCGGCGATCATGCCCAGCGAGGCCGCCACGCCGGTTGCGCGTTTCCAGAAAATGCCCAGACTCAGCGCCGGGAAAAAGGATGCCGCCGCAAAGGAAAAAGCCGCCGACACCAGAAACAGGATGTCCGCGGGTTTCTGCGCGGCCACGTAGGCGGCGAACAGGGCCACGATCAGCAGCAGGATTTTGGACACTGTCACCCGGCTCATGGTCGAGGCGTTGGGGTCTATCATTTTGTAATACAGGTCATGGCCCAGCGCATTGGAAATCGTCAGCAGCAAACCATCCGCCGTCGACAGCGCGGCGGCCAGCCCGCCGGCCGCGACCAGCGCTGAAATGACATAAGGCAGGCCCGCCAGTTCCGGGCTGAGCAACACAATGATGTCGCCGCCTATGGTCATTTCATTGAGTTGCAGGATGTTGTCCTTGTTCACATCCACCACCGACAGCAGCGCCTTATCCACCTTGCTCCAGGCATTGACCCAGGCCGGCAACTGATCAAACGGCGTACCGACCAGCACCGTGAAGATTTCATATTTCACCAGCACGGCCAGCGCCGGCGCGGTGAAATACAGCAAAAGAATAAAAAACAGCGACCAGGTCACCGACTGCCGCGCCTCCCGCACACTGGGCACGGTGTAATAACGCATCAGGATGTGGGGCAAGGCCGCAGTGCCCACCATGAGGCAGAAAATCAGCGCCAGAAAATTGCGGCGCGAAGTGTCGTACAGCGCTTTTTCCTGCGGCGTCCCGTCCGGGTCGCCAGAAAACTGGGCCGCGTGGGCCGGCATGCCATTAAGCGGCAAGGTTTTGACGTCCACCGCGGCCTTGGCGGTCGTCCAGGCCTGCACGGCGGCGGCCTCGGTTCTTGGCAAGGCCGCCAGTGACTTGGCGGCAGAAGAAATTTCCGCGACGGAAGCATCCGCACTTTTAAGCTGCTCTATTTTTTTGCCCGCGGCCGCCCGGTCAGCCGCCAGCGCCGTCGCCGGATGCGCCAGCTTGTCGGCCAGGACGTCGGACTGCTGCTTGAACAAGGCCCGCACCGCCAGCTCCCCGGGATCGCTCAGCAGTTCTTTTTCCCTGGCACTCACCTTCTCCAACTGAAAGCCGTAAATCAGTTGCGGCACGGGCACGCCGGTTTGTTTGACGGACAGCCAGACCACCGGGATCATGTAAGCCACGACCAGAATGATGTATTGCGCCACCTGGGTCCAGGTCACCGCCCGCATGCCTCCCAGAAAGGAACACACCAGAATGCCGCCCAGGCCCAGGAAAATCCCCAGCTCGAACGCAATCCCCGTGAGGTAGGACGTGATCAGGCCCACGCCATAAATCTGCGCGACCAGGTAGGTGAAGGAACACAGAATGGCGGCCGACAACCCGATAAAACGCGGCAAATGACCGCCATAACGCTCGCCCAGAAAGTCCGGGATGGTGAACTGGCCGAACTTGCGCAGGTAAGGCGCCAGCACCAGCGCGACCAGGCAATATCCACCGGTCCAGCCCATGACAAACGCCAGGCCGCTGTAGCCGGTGAGGTACAAGGTGCCGGCCATGCCGATGAAGGAGGCAGCGGACATCCAGTCGGCGCCTGTGGCCATGCCGTTGTAAACCGCCGGCACACGGCGCCCGGCCACGTAATACTCGGAGGCGTCGGTGGTCCGGCTCATCACGCCTATGCCCGCATACAGGCCAATGGTGGCCAGCAAAAACGCCGTGCCTATCCACAGCCGCGGCAAACCCATGCGTTCCAGCACCGCCAGCACCCCCACAAACAGCACCAGACCGACGGTGTACCAGCGGTAAACCCGGTCCAGTTGGGTCTTGAACTGCTGGCGGGTAAGAAGCGTGCCCTCGCGCGAGCCGAAAAAGCCTGCCATCTCAGTCCTCTCCGTCCGAGACGCCGTAGGCGACGTCCAGGCGGTTCATGTACCAGGCGTAAAAACCGATGATCAGGCCGTACACCAGCAACGCGCCCTGCGCCCCCATCCAGAAGCTGAAAGGCCAGCCCAAAAAAGTAAAACTCAGCGCGCGCGCGAAATAACTCACGCCAAAAGTCACGCCAAACCAGGCCAACAAAAGCAGCGCGGTCAACATGCGGGTTTTGCGCCAGTAACGGCGATGACTGTCAGTGAGCGGCATCGTGCGTAGGGAGCAAGGTGGCTGGCGGGCCCAAGCCGGTTTCGCGCGCCAACTGCTCGGCCAGTTGGGGCTCAAACCGCCGCAGGTGTGTGATGAGCTGACGCGCAGCATCCGGCTGCCCCATGGCCAGCCGCACCTGCGCGAGCCGGTACCAGCCATAAGGACTCAGGGGTTGTAAGGCCGTGTTTTTTTCCAGTGCCGCGACCGCCTCGCCAAACTGCCGCTGATGAATCAGCACCAGCGCCAAGCCGTACCAAGCACTGTCCAAACGCGGATCACAGGCCACAGCCTGGCGAAACGCCGGCCCGGCCTCGTCGTGGCGCCCGGCCTGTTGCAACACATAGGCGAGGTTGAACCAATGGGCCGCCGCTTGCGGCCAAGCTGCGACCAGTTCTTGCAGGCTGCTGATGGCTGCCGACAAATCATTCTGCTGGGCCGACACATGGGCCCGGCTGGCCAGCGCGTAGGCATCGCGCGGTCGCAGGGACAACATGTGATCAAAACGCGGCAAGGCAGCTTGCGGGCGGCCGCAAGCCAGCAGGCCCATGGCCAGGATTTTTGAAAAGTGGTAGTTCAGGGCCGACCTCAGCGACATAAGGCCATACCGATTTGCAGGCAGATGCTGATCTTGCCGATGGCGGCAACGGCCCAGACCATCAGCAAGAGGAAAAAAGCCACCAGGGGCACATGCCGGTCCAGCACCAAGCGCGGCGACAACCGGCGCGCCACCCACACCCAGGGCCGACCCAAGAGCTGCAGCAAGCGGTAAAAAGCATTGCGCTCGCGCGCCGCGCCGGCAAAAACGCCAATCACCCCCTGGCCCAACAGGGCCAGCAAGGCGATTTCAGCGATTAATTTGACGGTGGTGGCAAGGGCAAGCATGGCCTGTTGATTGTCGCCAACGGCCTTGCGCGTTGCTGACCGGGTGCGTCGTTGGCACCCGGGGTTTTCCCTCAGTTCGCCAACTGTTTCCAGGTGGCGATGACGGTGTCAGGATTCAGCGACAAGGAACCGATGCCTTCGTCCTTGAGCCACTGCGCAAAGTCCGGGTGGTCGCTGGGGCCCTGGCCACAGATACCCACGTATTTGCCCTGGCGTTTGCAGGCCTGGATGGCACGGCTCAACATGGCCTTGACGGCCGGATCCCGTTCGTCGAAGTCCTCGGCCAAAATGGCCAGGCCGGAGTCGCGATCCAGGCCCAGGGTGAGCTGGGTCAGGTCGTTGGAGCCGATGGAAAAACCGTCGAAGAATTCGAGGAACTCGTCGGCCAGGATGGCGTTGCTAGGCACTTCACACATCATGATCACGCGCAAGCCCTGCTCGCCGCGTTTCAGGCCATGTTGCGCCAGCAGGTCGGTGACTTTTTTCGCCTGGCCCAGGGTACGGACAAAAGGCACCATGACCTCGACGTTGACTAGGCCCATCTCGTTGCGCACACGTTTGAGCGCTTCGCACTCCATCGCAAAGGCTTCGCCAAAGTCGGGGCTGAGGTAACGCGAGGCACCGCGGAAACCCAGCATCGGATTTTCTTCTTCCGGCTCGTAACGCGAACCACCAATCAGCTTGCGGTATTCGTTGGACTTGAAATCCGACAAACGCACAATCACCGGCTTGGGCCAGAAAGCGGCCGCGATCGTCGCCACCCCTTCGGCCACCTTGTCGACGTAAAAAGCGCGCGGCGAGGCATGGCCCCGGGCCACACTTTCAACGGCTTTTTTCAGGTCGGCATCGACATTTGGGTAGTCCAGGATGGCCTTGGGGTGTACGCCGATGTTGTTGTTGATCACAAACTCCAGCCGCGCCAGGCCCACGCCGTGGTTGGGGATCTGGCAGAAATCAAAGGCCAGCTGGGGGTTGCCGACGTTCATGGTGATTTTCAGGTCGATGGGCGGCATGGCGCCGCGCTGCACCTCGGTCACCTCGGTTTCCAGCAAACCGTCATAGATGTTGCCGGTGTCGCCTTCGGCGCAGCTGACCGTCACCAGCATGCCGTCTTTCAACGATTCGGTGGCGTCGCCGCAACCAACCACCGCCGGGATGCCGAGTTCGCGCGCAATGATGGCGGCGTGGCAGGTACGGCCACCGCGATTCGTGACGATGGCGCTGGCGCGTTTCATCACCGGCTCCCAGTTCGGGTCTGTCATGTCGGTGACCAGGATGTCGCCGGGCTGGACCTGGTCCATGTCCTTGATGTCGTGCACGATACGCACGGCACCGGTGCCAATTTTCTGGCCAATCGCACGGCCTTCGGCCAGCACCGTGCCCGTGCCCTTGAGCTTGTAACGCATCTCGGCCTTGCCTTTGGACTGGCTTTTCACCGTCTCGGGCCGCGCCTGCAGGATGTACAACTGGCCGTCGGTGCCATCCTTGCCCCACTCGATGTCCATGGGACGGCCGTAATGGTCTTCGATGATGAGGGCGTAACGCGCCAGTTGTTCGACGTCGGCATCGCTCAGCGAATAACGGTTGCGCAGCTCGGCCGGCACATCGGTGGTTTTGACCAGTTTGCCGCCGGTTTTTTCTCGTCCGCCGTGGTGAACTCCATCTGCAGCAGCTTGCTACCCAGATTGCGGCGGATCACGGCGCGGTGGCCGGCCTTGAGCATGGGTTTGTGCACATAAAACTCGTCAGGATTGACGGCGCCCTGCACCACGGTTTCACCCAGGCCGTAGCTGGAGGTGATGAAGACCACGTCTTCAAAACCACTTTCGGTGTCTATGGTGAACATCACGCCGGCCGCGCCCAGGTCGCTGCGCACCATGCGTTGCACACCGGCCGACAAGGCCACGTCGGCATGGGCAAAACCCTGGTGCACGCGGTAGCTGATGGCGCGGTCGTTGTAAAGCGAGGCAAACACCTCTTTCATCTTGTGCAACACGTCTTCGATGCCGACCACGTTCAAAAACGTTTCCTGCTGGCCGGCAAACGAGGCGTCGGGCAGGTCTTCTGCGGTGGCGGACGAGCGCACGGCGAAGCTGGCCTGGGCATTGCCGGCGCTCAGCGTGGCAAAACTGCTACGTACGGCTTTTTCAAAGTCAGCCGGGAAAGGCTGGGCTTCGACCAGCGCGCGGATTTGGGCTCCGGCCTCGGCCAGGGCACGCACGTCGTCGGTGTTGAGCGCGTCCAGCACGCCGTTGATTTTTTTGTCCAGCCCGTCATGGGCCAGGAACACGCGAAAAGCATGGGCCGTGGTCGCGAAACCGGTCGGCACACGCACGCCTTGCGGGCCGGTGGGCAGTTGCGAGATCATTTCGCCGAGGCTGGCGTTTTTACCGCCAACGGCCTCGACATCGCTCATCCTCAGGTTTTCAAACGGTACGACTAAAGCGGTCGCCTCAAAAAGGTTGGACATAGAAATACTCCGGGAGGTTTAAAAACCGGGACGTGGCGCATGCGCGGCGAGCAACCTTGTTGTAGTTCTAAGGGGTTGAGGCGGGGCATGGCTGGGAATATCGGGATAATTGCGGTGATTGTAGGTGCCTCCAGCCGGATGTGCCCGCGCCCGGCTTTCACCACCCTGACCACTGCCCATGTCCAATCGCACCGTGTTTTTTATCTCCGACGGCACCGGCATCACCGCTGAAACCTTTGGTAACGCCATCCTGGCGCAGTTTGAGTTCAAGCCGCGCCATGTGCGCCTGCCCTTTATCGACAGCGTGGACAAGGCGCACCAGGCGGTGCGCCAGATCAACCACACGGCCGAGTTGGAGGGCAACAAGCCGATTGTTTTCACCACCTTGGTGAACATGCAGATCCTGGAGGTGATCAAGGCCAACTGCCAGGGCATGATGCTGGACATGTTCGGCATGTTTGTCGCGCCGCTGGAGGCCGAGCTGGGCATCAAATCGAATCACCGGGTCGGGCGGTTTTCGGATGCCTCCAAAAGCAAGGAATACGACGACCGCATCGAGGCCATCAACTTCTCGCTGGCGCATGACGACGGCCAGAGCAACCGCGACCTGGCCGGCTCGGACGTGATTCTGGTGGGCGTCAGCCGCAGCGGCAAAACCCCGACCTCGCTGTACCTGGCCATGCAATACGGCCTGAAAGCATCCAACTACCCACTGATTCCTGAAGATTTCGAGCGCCGCCAGTTGCCGCCGGCGCTGGTGCCGCACCGCAAGAAAATCTTCGGCCTAACGATTGCGCCCGAACGCCTGGCGCAAATCCGCAACGAACGCCGGCCCAACTCCAAATACGCCAGCCTGGTCAACTGCCGCGACGAAATCCACGAGGCCGAAGCCATGATGCGGCGCGAAGGCATACGCTGGTTGTCGACCACCACCAAGTCGATCGAGGAAATCGCCACCACCATCCTGCAGGAAATCCGGCCTGAACGGCTGGAGTATTGACAAGGCAGCGCTTCGCTCTGTTTTTAATAGCTGCCAGCACCCGTTTTGATTGGGCTGCAGCCATTTTTCCTTAAGGAATCGGCCTGGGAAGGCGCATCCGGCGGCGCAGCCACCACAGCCAGGTGCCGCTGAGGCCGAAGCCGAACAGGATGGCGCCGGCGGCGGCCGTGGCCACCAGGCCAACCACCCCGGCCAGCAGGCCGGCATGTAGCGGGTAAATCCAGGCGTAGAGCCGCGCACCCATGTCCAGTTGCGTCCAGTGATCAACCCGCAGCACTTCCCCTGTCCGCGGATGCAGCCAGACCGACGACAGGCCGTTGGGGTGCGGGTCATCATCCAGTTTCTTGCGCACCCGCACGGCGGCGGCCGGTTTGGCCGGCAGGCCCAGGTAACCCACGATGCCGCCGGGCAAGGCGGCGTTGGCGGCGGCGATCATCTCGTCGGCCGTGGCGGCGCGCGCTGGCGGCGCGGGTTTCACCGGTGGCGCCATCACCGGCTTCTGGCCGGCAACCTGCGTCACCCACTGCGAGATAGGCCGCCAGGCCATCCAGGCGCCGGTCGCGACACACACCATGATCCACAGGCCCAAAATAACGCCGCCCACGCGATGCAGATCGAACAGGCCGCGCAGCAATCCGCCTTTGACGCTGATGGACAACGCGCCGCGCCAGCGCCTGGGCCACCACAACAGCAGGCCGGTGACCAGCATGGCCAACATGATCAGGACGTTGAAGGCCAGCACACCCTTGCCCGTGTCGCCCAACAGCAACGCGGAATGAAATTCAAACAAGGCGTTGGCAAAGCCTTCATGTTCGGCCCGCGCCCCCAACCGGGTCCCGGTGTAGGGATCAAAATAGGCCTGCCCCGCCCAGTTGTCGCTGCGCACGTACACCAGGATGGACTCATCCGCCCGCCACGGCGGGCGTAGCGTGAAGCTGGCCTGGGACCCGAACTCTTTGACCAGCGACTGGCGCACATCCTCCAGCGGCACCGTCTCTCCCCCCACAGGCACCGCGAACAGATGCGCATTAAGCACCCGGTCCAGCGGGCGGCCGCCCAGCATCAGCGAGCCGGTCAGCGCGTTGAGCATCAGCAGCAGGCCGGCCGTCAAGCCCAGCCAGCGATGCACCTTGAGGAGTGCTGGCCGCCAACGTCGCCAGGACATCAGAGGTCGAACCTGGCAGCGACGCGCAGCGTGCGCGGCGCGCCGACGCCGAGCAAACCGTTGCCGGCGGTGCTCCAGTAGGTTTTGTTGGTCACGTTCTCCAGGTTCGCCTGGAGGACGGCATGGGTACCAAACAGGCGCGTGCGGTAACGTGCGCCCAGGCCAAGCAGACCGACCCCGTCGATGTCGGCCTGGTTGGCATTGTTCACCGGGCGTTTGCCGGTGTAATACCAGCCCGCACTAAGTGCCAGCCCCGGAACCGTGGGCATACGGTATTCACCAAACACGCTGTAGGTCACCTTGGGCGCGTTCTCGGGCGTCTTGCCCAGTTCATTGGCGACCGTGGTTTTAACGATCTTCGGGTCCATCAGCAAGGCCGAAGCCACCAGTGACCATTGGCGGTTGATCTCGCCCGAGGCCGCGAACTCCATGCCTTTGTAACGGGCCTCGCCGCCGACCACAAAGAGGTTGCTAGGCGCGTCGACCGTCGTGTATTGCCGCTTCACGTCAAAGTAGGCGGCCTGCAGCAGCAAGCCCTGCGCCACTTCAGCCTTGACACCCAGTTCGACCTGCTTGTTGACGGACGGCTGCAACACCTCGCCCGCGTTGGCACGGTTGGCCGGCGCCGTGCCGCTTTCCTCCATGCCTTCGATATAGCTGGCGTAGACCGAGGTGCGCGGGTCGGGTTTGTACATCACGGAAACGGTTGGGCTGGTTTTTTGGGCGGCATAACGTGTGGTGGTGGTTTCACTCAGGTAGTCGGAGCGCCGCACGCCGGCGAGAAGCTGCCACTTCTCGGAGAGCGCCATGCGGTCATACACATACAGGCCCTTGTCGGTGATTTTTGACGGCGTGCTGCCGTTGGCCGCGACGCTGCGCGGGGTGAAGGGAATCAGCACGGGGTTGTAGAGGTTCTGCGCAAAAGCAAGCGTCGGTATGCCAGCGCGGGTGTCCTGTGCCCGCTCGTTGCTGGTGTAACCGATGGACAGTTCATGCGCCAGCGAACCCGTCAACACGCGCCCACCAAGTTCCGCGCGAGCGTTGTTGTTTTCGAAAGTCTGCCCGTCCTGCTGGCTGACCGTGAGTGTGCCGGCACCAGTGACCAGGTTCGCCAGCGCAAACTGCGAGAAACGCCGATCGCGGGTGTTGCGCGCCTGCCCGAGCTCGAAGGTCGCCAGCCAGTTGTCGTTGAGCGCCACGTCGGCGCGCGCCAGCAGGTTGGTTGCATCGGCCACGTAACGCTGCCACTCGCCGGCCAGGTTGGTCTTGTTGCCGGGCGTGCGCGGCAAGGTGATCACGCCGCCGACGGCCGTGGGCAGCGTGATGCCGGCCTGCTCGGACGAGTCTTTCTTGTAGTACTCGGCATCGAGCTTGAGGTTGACAGAGGACGAGACCTTGAAGTCCAGTGCGGCCGACAACAACTCGCGCTTGCCCGAAAAATTGTTGATGCCGATGTCTTCGCGCCCCGCCGCCGCATTGATGCGAATGCCCAGGGCGTTATCGATGCCGAAGCGGCGCGCGATGTCGACATGGAGGTCCACGGCGCCGTACTGGTTCAGCGACGTGGCCACACTGGTCACCGGCTGCGCGCCGGCGCGCTTGGTCACGTAGTTGACGATGCCTGACGGCGGCACAAAGCCGTAATACAGCGAGGAAGCGCCTTTGAGCACTTCGACGCGCTCCTTGTTTTCCAGCGGCACGTCCACCAGGTTGATGATAGGCAGCGAACCGTTGAGCCGGTAGTTACCGCGGTTCTCGACCAGGATGCCGCGGATCGCGACGTTGTCGTAGGTCGAGCCGTTGAGCTGCGAGCGCGTCACGCCGGCAGTGTTGCGCAGCGCGCCGTACAGCGTGCGCTGGCCCTGGGCGTCCAACACTTCACGCGTGATGACGTTGCTGGTCAAGGGCACGTCCAGCGGGCTCTGGTCACGGAAGGTGCCGACCTGCACCGTGTTGGAGCCGAAGCTGCCCTGACGCTCGCCGCTGACGATGACCTCGCCGAGGGTGGCCGCCACGGGCTCGGTCTGCGCGCGGACAGCGGATATGCCCATCAGGGCCAAAGCGGCAGCCAGCGGCGCCAGTGAAAAACGGGAAGCGGAATGAAGTTGCATAAAGCCAACCAGAAATGAAGAAGCCATGGAATTGGCTGGCATGGCAGGCGCACTGCGCTGTTGGCTGGCTTCGGCGAAATTATAAAAGTAAAAGGCTTGCGCCAACCGGCAAAGGCCCTGTGACCGGGCCGAATTTGCTACGTTTTTAATAGCTTCCTGCAACCGTTCTGATTGGGCTGCAGCCTGATTTCATCGAACATCTCAGGTAAAACCCATTCCTGCGGCATCTGGAATCTGAATTTGTCCAAAAAAAAAAATGCCTGCAACCCAATCAGGGTGGTCGCAGGCAGCTACTTTATTAATGGCACGCGGGATCAGCCCAACACCGCCACACCCTTGACCTGGGCATACACCGCGCTGCCCGGCTGCAACTGCAAAACCTGCGCCGATTTTTGCGTGATGCGCGCCAACAAGGTGCTGCCGCCCGCGTCCAGGCTCACCATGAGCTGGCCCGGGCTGTCGGGCGACAGGCCGGTGACGGTCGCCGCGATGCTGTTCAGCACACTGCTGCCTTCCTGGCGCTGCAAGGTCAGGCTCACGTCGCGCGCCTGGACACGCACCCGCACGCGCTGCCCGGGCAACAAGGCCTGACTCGGCAAGCTGATGCTGCCGCCTGAAAACGCGAGATGGCTCAAATGCCAGGCCGGCTCCAGATGCGTGACCGTGGCCTCAATCACGGCCGCCGCCGCGTCGCCATGTGCCAGCGGCAAATCAAGCCGGGTCATCAGCTCGCGCGTGGACCGACCGCCGTCACGCGGCCCGCGGCCATCAACACCAGGTGGTCGGCCAGCCGCGCCACCTCGTCGGGTGCGTGGCTCACATACAAGATGGGAATGTCCAACTCGTCGTGCAGGCGTTCCAGATAAGGCAAGACGTCGGCCTTGCGCTGGATGTCCAACGAAGCCAGCGGCTCATCCATCAGCAGCAGTTGCGGGCTGGTGGCCAGCGCACGCGCCATGGCCACACGCTGGCGTTCGCCGCCCGACAAGGTGCCGGTCTGGCGCTGCATCAGTGGGGCAATGCCCAGCAACTCGATCGCCTGGTCCAGCGACACACGGCGCTGTGCCGCCGGCACACGGCGCAAGCCGTAGTCCAGGTTGCGCCGCACGTCCAAGTGCGCAAACAGGCTGGCCTCCTGGAACACATAAGCCAACGGACGCCGGTGCACCGGCATGAAGATCTTTCGGGCGTCGTCCTGCCAGACCTCGCCATTGATCTCCAGCCGGCCCACACGCGCCCGCTCCAGGCCGGCGATACAACGCAACAAGGTGGTTTTGCCCGAGCCCGAGGTTCCAAAAAACGCCGTCACGCCGCGCCCCGGCAAATCCAGCGCCACGTCCAGTGAGAAATCGGCGTAGACCTGCTGGAAAGCTAGATTGATGCCGCTCATACGCCCTGACCCCGGCGCCGGCCTGTGGGCTGCAAGGTGTACAGCGCCAGCAGCACCAAAAACGAAAACACCAGCAGCCCGGCCGCGAGCCAATGGGCTTGCGCGTATTCCAGCGCTTCCACATGGTCGTAAATCTGCACCGACATCACCCGCGTCTTGCCGGGAATGTTGCCGCCCATCATCAACACAATGCCGAACTCGCCCACGGTGTGGGCAAACCCCATAACCGCGGCGGTCAGGTAAGCCGGTTTGGCCAGCGGCAACACCACGCTGAAAAACGTGTCCAGCGGCGAGGCGCGCAAGGTGGCGGCCACTTCCAGCGGCCGCTCGCCCATGGCTTCAAACGCGTTTTGCAGCGGCTGCACCACAAAAGGCATGGAGTAAAAAACCGAACCCACCACCAGACCGGCAAAACTGAAAGGCAACAAGTCCCAACCCATTGACTGCATCAGCTGGCCCACCGGCCCGTGCGGCCCGGTCAGCACCAGCAGATAAAAACCCAGCACCACGGGCGGCAACACCAGCGGCAAGGCCACCAAGGCGCCCACCGGCCCCTCGAGCCAGGAACGTGTACGCGCCAGCCACCAGGCCAGCGGTGTGCCGACCAGCAACAACACCGCCGTGGTGGTGCCGGCCAGCCTGGCGGTCAGGGCGATCGCCTGGAAACCGGCTTCGTCAAGCATGTGTTCCAGGCCTCAGGGCTCGTAACCGAAGGAACGGATCACGGCCTTGGCTTTCTCGGTTTTCAGAAAAGCCATCAGCGCCACGGCGGCGGGGTTGTCCTTGGCTTTGCTGAGCAGCACGGCATCCTGCCGGATAGCGCTGTGCAACTTGCCCGGGACGATCCAGGCCGAGCCGCTCTTGATTTTGCCGCCCTCATACACCTGCGAGAGCGCGACAAAACCCAGCTCGGCATTGCCGGTGGAAACAAAGCTGTAGGTCTGGCCAATACTTTCACCCTGCACCAGCTTGGGCAGCAGCTTGTCCATCAGGCCGAGCTGGGTCAAGGTCTCGACCGCGGCCGCGCCATAAGGCGCAAGTTTGGGCGCGGCGATCGCAATTTTTTTGAAGTCGCCTTTTTTCAGCACCTCGCCCTGATCGTCCACCAGGCCGGGCTGGGCCGACCACAAGACCAGCTTGCCGGTGGCATACGTGAAGCGGCTGCCGCTGACGGCCGCGCCTTCTTTTTCCAGCTTGGCGGGTGTGCTGTCGTCGGCCGACAGGAAAACATCAAACGGCGCGCCGTTGGTGATTTGTGCGTAAAACTTGCCGGTGGCGCCGAAAGACAAGACCGTCTGGTGGCCGCTTTCTTTTTCAAACTCCGCCGCGATCAGTTTCATGGGCGCGGTGAAATTGGCGGCTACCGCCACCTGGACTTCAGCGGCCAGCGCCGAAGCCGACACCAGCGCCAGACACAAGGCCGGCATCCATCGAAATACAGCGTGGGACATCAAGAGGACTCCATTGGTTAAAGTTGGGGATGGCGACCATTCGCCTTTTATTTCGCTATTCTATTTTAGAATAGCGCCACCCCACCGCCACGCCAACACCAGCCTTGATGCCACCGATGAAACCAGCCGCGCCGTCTTTCGCCAGTGCCTTTTCCCATGAGCCGGCGGACAAACGCATTGAAATCCTGCGCCTGGTCGGCGACAGTGGCTCCATCTCGCAAGCGGCCCGGCAAGCCAAGGTCAGTTACAAGGCCGCCTGGCAAGCGATAGACACCTTGACCAATCTGGCCGGCGTGGCGCTGGTGGAACGTGCGGTGGGCGGCTCGGGCGGCGGCGGCGCCACCCTCACGCCGGCGGGCCAGAAGTTGCTGGCCGTCGCCAAGCTGCTGAGCGAAACACGTGGCCAGATCCTCGCCAAGTTCGGCGCCAACGAGTTGCTGCTGCCGCGCGCCCTGCCGGTGTTGTCCAACATGAGTGTGCGCACCAGCATGCGCAACCAGTTGCCCTGCCAGGTCGACAAACTTGAGCGCAAGGGCCAGATCGTGCGTGTGCATTTGCGGCTGGCCGGTGATGCCTTGCTGGTGTCACGCATCACCAAGGCCAGCGCCGAGTTGTTAGGCCTGCAAAAAGGCCAGAGCGTGCTGGCCTTGTGCAAGGCCACGGCGGTGGTCGTCACCCCTGACACGACCGCAGGCCTGGGTGGCCAGGCCCTGCGCATCAGCCGGGGCGCCAGCGGCGACGAGGTCTCGCTGCAACTGGACGGCGGGCTGCAACTGGTCGGTTTTGCCACCGCCGGCAGCGGCATCAAAACCCAAACCCGCGTCAAGGCGTTGATTGACGAGGCGGCCGTGGTGATTGCGCTGGCGGCTTGAGGCTTAAGGCTTCTGCAGTCGCTATCACTTCGATAGCTGCTTGCGCTTACCCCCTCTGGGCTGGAGCCCAATTTTCCTCTCAAACAGGTTCAAACACATACTGAAGCCTGTGCGCCAAACCGCCAAGCGCCGGCACAGCTTGCGCATGCACGCCCCAGACTTTCGCAATACACGCCGGAGTCAAAACCTTGGGGGTGAGGCCGCTGGCCACCACCTGCCCGCCCTGCAACACCACACAGCGCTCGCTGTAACGCAGCGCCAGGTTCAGGTCGTGCAACACCGCCACCACACCCACACCTTGCTCACAAGCCCAGTCACGTGCGAGTTGCAACATGCGGTGCTGGTGTTGCAGGTCTAACGCGGCGGTAGGTTCATCGAGTAACAGCCAGCGGGCACTGTGATCACCCACGTTGTCCCAGACCTGCGCCAAAGCCCGCGCCAGGTGCGCCCTCGCCTTTTCGCCGCCAGACAGTGTGTTCAGCGCTCGCTCCGCCAGATGGTCGACCTGGGTCGCCTGCATGGCCTGCAACACAATCGCGGCTTCGTGCCGGCTCGGCTGGCGGCGGTGCGGGTAACGGCCTAGTTCCACCACCTCGCGTACCGTGAATTCGAAAGCGACCTGCGTTTCCTGCGCCACGCAGGCGCGCACACGGGCCAGATCGGCCAGCGTATGCGCCGCCAGTGTTTGCCCGGCCAAGCAAACCTCGCCGCTGCTGGGCTGGCGTTGCCCGCTCAGCACCGCCATCAAGGTGGACTTGCCGGCACCGTTGGGCCCCAGGATGGCCGTGACCTGGCCGGCGGAGAACTGCGCCGATACGCCCTGCAGCAAGGTTTTGCCCGGCAGCGCGACGACCACATCGACGGCCTCGAGCCGGCCAGTCAGCGTTGAAAAATCAGTCAGGGTACGTGCGTTCACAGGCGGCCTTTGAAGTGGCGCAACAAGAGCAGGAAAAACGGCACACCCACAAACGCCGTCAACACCCCCAGCGGCAACTCGGCCGGTTGCACGGCGGTGCGCGCCACGCTGTCGGCCGCCAGCACCAGCGCGGCACCCAGCAGGGCCGACCCCGGCAACACGATGCGGTGGTCCGGCCCGGCCAGCAGGCGCACACAATGCGGCGCCATCAGGCCGATAAAACCGATGATGCCGGTGGTCGCCGTCACGGCCCCCACCGCCAGCGCCGTGACCAGCACGGCAAAACGTTTGACCCGCTCCACCGGCACCCCCAGCAAGGCCGCCTGCGCCTCGCCCAGCGCAATCGCATTCAGGGGTTTGGCCAAGGTCAGGCCGGCACAAACGGCGGCGCCCACGACGGAAAAGACCAGGGCCACGGCGCTCCAGCGCGCCCCCCCAGGCTGCCCAGCAACCAGAACTGGATGTTGCGCAACTGCTCATCGCTGGCCAGAAACGTCAGATAACCCAGGCCGGCGCCCGCCAGGGCATTAACGGCGATACCGGCCAGCAACATCAGGCCGACCCGGGTGGCACCGTCCTGCTGCGACAGCGCATACACCAGCAAGGTCACGCCCAGGCTGCCGATAAACGCCATCAAGACCAGCGTCCAGCTGCCCAGGGTGCGCGGCATCTCCGGAAACCAGACACTGCCCAGCACAATCGTCACCCCCGCTGCCAGCGCCGCACCGCTGCTGACGCCAATCAGGCCGGGATCCGCCAGCGGGTTGCGAAACAAGCCTTGCATCAGCGCGCCAGACAAGCCCAGCGCCGCACCGGCAGCCACACCCAGCAGCAGCCGCGGCAGGCGGATGTTCATGAACACCAGGTGTTCAGGTGAAGGCTGGGGGCTGCCCGCCAGCAAATCCATCAGCACATTCCACAACTGAAAAGGGCTGATAGCGTAAGCGCCACGGGCGCTACCAGCTATAAAACTGATAGCGAGCAAGAAAACCCCGAGACTCAGCACGGCCCGCGCCGACCAGCGCCGGCGCTCGCCCAGAGGCATGATGGCGCTCATGCGCGTGCCTGGCGCAGCACAGGCTGCAGGGCCGGCTGGACCAGCCGCAAGCGGTTGCCGTCGCAATCACTCAGGCACCACTCCGTGCCCCAGGCCTGCTCAACCAGGGTCTGTGGCGTTTGGCCCGGCGCCGATACCAACGCCAGTTGCCACGGCAGCAAACGGTCCACCACCAGGCGGCACGTTTGGGCTTGGGCTTTCATGTCGACGCGGCGCTGCCAGAGCTGCAATGTCAGCGTTTCACGCACCAGCACGGCCATCACACCCGGCACGTATTGCCTGCGCGCAAAACCCCAACTGCCTTCATAAAAAGCCAGCGTGCGGCCCAAGTCGGGGCCGCACAACACGGCCGGTGCAGGCGCGCACAACACTTCCGTCATGGCGAGTTTCATGCCGTCACCTTCAGCGCCGCCTGGTGCAGTTCGCCAACGGCCTGCGGCAGGCGCGGGCCAAAACCGATCAGGTAAAGCGCATCCAGGGCGACCAGCGCACGGCGTTTGTAGGCCGGGGTCAATTCCAGGCCGGGGCGTGACCAGAATTTTTCCAGCCCGCCACTGGCCTCTATGCCCTGGGTCGTCGTGACGATCAGGTCGGGCGCGGCGGCCACCAGGGCTTCGGCCGTCATGGGCCGGTAGCCGCTGAAAGGCCTGGCCTGACCGGCGCCGGCCAGCGCATTGTCCAGGCCCGCGTAGTTCAGCATGGCGTGTGCGGCGGTTTTGTTGCCGGCCACCTGCGGGCTGGCCGAATGCGAAAGGATAAAAATCGCCCGGGGCCGGCGGCCGTTTTGGCGCCCGACGCTCGCCAGCACCTCGGCCCACTGGGCATCCAGCCTGGCTTGCAGCGCCGCCGCCTGCGCGCTGCGCCCCGTCGCGCGCCCCACCACCGCGACCTTGCGTTGCACCTCGGCCCAGCTGTGGTCGGCCTCCACCAGTTCCACCTGGACCCCGGCGCTGCGCACCTGGTCCATCACCACCGCCGGGCCGGCTTCGCTGGTACCGATCAAGGCATCAGGCTTGAGCGACAACAAACCTTCGGCGGACAACGCACGCATATAACCCACCTTGGGCGTGCCCAAGGCCGCCGCCGGGAACAGGCTGGTGGTGTCAGTCCCGACCAGTTGCTGCTCGGCGCCCAGCGCGTAGACGATTTCCGTCAGGGAGCCGTTCACCGACACGATGCGCGGCGGCTTCGGGGCTGTCTGGGCCCACACAGCAGGCACAGACAAGGCGCAAGCGGCGGAAGCCGCCGGGAGTGAAAAAAGACGCAAGGCGTCGCGCCGGCGCAGCAGGTAGGAGATGGTCACGGGAGCCTTTGGAAGGTGAGGTTTTCATGCGGTGTGTCAGGCCGATACGGACTCAGGCCTGGGCCTGCAGCCGCGGCAGGCGCGCCGCGATGTCGCGCCAGGCCTGCTGTTCGGGCACGCCGGGTTTGCGGCTGCCAAAAAACATGGCCATCAGGTCGCCCGCGTCATCAAACACTTCCACCGAGGTCACCACACCATCGGCCGTCGGTTTTTTCACAATCCAGGCCGTGGCCATCATGTCTTCACGCAGGTGCAAATTGAAACCCGGGTCCAGCACGTTGAGCCACTGCGCGGTCGGCGTGACCATGGGTTCTATGCGTTTGACCGGTCCGCTGTGAATCTGGATACAGCCGCTGCTGCTGACAAACACCATGATGGACGTGCCATCCATGGCGGCTTCGTCGAGCAACTGGCGCACCACGCCCAGCTCGGCGCGTTCGCTAAAGTGCCCTTGCACCAGCCGGAAAGCCTGCTGGCGCTCCGCGCCAAACTTGTGGATCAAACCGAAAAACTGGTGCGTATCCGTCATCTCGCGCCAGCCTTGCAACAAGCCGGCCGCATCCATGTCGGTGTCGGGCGGGATGAGCGGCTTCAGCGGGGCCGGTGTGAAGGCATAACTTTTATCCGCAGCACTGAACTGCTCCACGATGTCGTTAAAGGCCTCGCGATCGGTTTCCGGGCGCACATAAATTTTGTGCACGGCCACACCATGGGCATCAAAAAACTGCAGGCTTTGTGAAGGCGGGTTTTTCGCATCGTTGGCCGGCTCGCGCACGGCAAAACCCGCGTGCCAGCGGCTGAAAAACAGGCGCAGGTCAATGGCTTCGCCGAGGGCCAGCCCCATGTGGCCGGTGGCCGTGATGTTTTCATAGACACCGGTTTTTTCGTGCACGGTGGACTGGTTGCGCGTCAAGGCCATCAACGGGCCGCAGAGCTGCAAAGCCTGCAACAACTCGACCCAGGGGCCTTGCAAAGGCATGGCCTGGAGGCTGTGCTGATGCGCACCGGCATGGGCCGCGATGGCCTCACCTTCACTCACGCCCAGGCTTTCGGCGGCGTCCTTGGCGCGTTTGCCGGCGCTGCGGGCCGCGCTGAAACGTTCACGCAGGCTGGCGGCGTTCAGTGCCACGGGATCGGACGAAGCGGCAAGCCGCGTCGATGTTTGCAGAACGGCGCTCATGGCAACACCTCCGAAATGGCCAGCAAGGTCTGGTCGCGCTGGACATCGGGATCGTTGATGCCGTGGTCGGGCAAATGGGTCATGGATTGAGTCATGGACAGGCCTTTCATAAGACAGTTAAAACAGCGCAGGATCAGAAATCAGCCACCAGCGACACATTGAAGTGCCGGCCCGGCTGGGTGTAGGCGTCTATGGCCGCGGCATTGACGGCCTGGCCGCGTACGTCGGACCAGTTCCAGTACTTTTTGTCGCTCAGGTTGACGATGCTGGCGTTGAGGCGCAGCTTTTTGTTGATGCGCCACTGGCCGCTGAGGTCCAGGGTGGTGGCGGCCGGCACCACAAACTGGGTCGCGGGGGCTTTCACATAGACATCGCTGGCCTTTTTGCCGGAATGCCGGCTGGCGTCCAGGCGCACATCCCAGACCGCGGTGGCGTATTTCAGACCGACGTAAAGTTTGGCCGGGTCTATGGAGTTGAGCGGCTGGCCGGTGGCCGTGTCCTTGCCGCGGGTCTGTCCATAACTGAAAGGTGTGCTGAGCCGGCCGTCCGCCAGCTTGCCCCAGTCCATCGCGCCCTTGATCTCAAAACCGCTGATGGTCGCGTTGCCGATGTTGATGGACTGGAACACCGTCGGGTTGCCGAACACACCGGCACCACCCACGGTCACATTGTCTTCAATCAGGTTGTTAAAACGGCCGGTGAAGGCGGCCACGTCCAGCGTCAACTGGTTCAGGCGGCCACGCACGCCGACTTCAAAGTTTTTGCTTTTTTCCGGCTTCAGGTTGGGGTTGGAAATCGTCTTGTAGAACTGGTTGACGTTTTCAAAAAAGCCATTGAGCTGGCCCGCATTGGGTGCGCGGAAACCGCTGGCGTAGTTGCCGAACACACTCCATTCAGGCGTGGCGCGAAACAACACACCAACCTTGGGCGAGACCGCCGAGCCCGACAAGGAGGCTGCGGGCGCGTTAAAACCAAGCTGGCTGGCGCCCAGATTGAAGCGGTCCACCCGCACACCCGGCGTGATGCTCCAGTGGTCGCTGATGAATTCATCCTGCAGATAAACAGCGCTGCTGGACTCGGTGGTGTCCGGAAAACGTTTGAGCGGGAAGGTTTCCGGCGGCGTGGGCCCGATACCGGTTTGCAGGTTGACGATGTCGGCCCGCACGTAGTCAAAGCCATAGGTGATTTTTTGCGCCCAGTCGGGTGACAGGCGGAGGGTTTTGTCGGCCTGGATGCCGGCCTGCAAGGTCCGCTCGTCGTAGGTCATGTCGCGCACCCGGTCCGCGGCGGTGTTGCGGTCTTCGTAGGTGTATTGGCGCGACGCGGCCTCCTGGTAACTCAAGACCGTCTGCAGGTTGTCCGCCAGCAGGCTGTCCACCTTGTAACGCGCGTCCCAGGTCAGGCGGGTACGCTCGGCGGTCGTCAGCGCATTGCCTTTCAGCACCGAGGTCGCCACCAGCGGCGGTTTGGCACGGGTGGTCAGCAAGTCGTAGTCGGATTTTTTCTCCACACGCTCCAGGGTCAACACATGTTTCTGGGCGCTGCTGGGTTTGAGCACCACCTTGGCCAGCAAGGCGTTGCCGCGATCGGACTGTGGATTGGGCCGGGTGCGGTCCACGTTAGCCGAGGCGTTGGTGCCCATGTTGTCCAGTTCCTGGCCGCGGCTTTGGGAGGCCGACACCAGCCACTCCAGCGACTCGTTGGCGCGCCCGGCGATTGTGGCGCCCAGCGTCACACCTTCGTTGTCGCCGCTGTAACTGATGGAGGCCCGCCCGCCCAGGGTTTTGCCGTCGCTCAAAAAGTCGGCCGGCTCATGGGTGATGAAGTTGACCAGCCCGGCCAGGCCGTCCGAGCCGTACAACACGGACGCGGGGCCGCGCACAATTTCAATGCGTTTGAGCAAATCGACGGAAAAGGAGTCGCGCCCAAAGGCATAACTGCTGAACACATAACTGCGCGGCGCGCGTATGCCGTCCACCAGCAGCAACACCCGGTTGCCGTCCAGGCCGCGTATGTTGAAACCCGCATTGCCGTCGCGCCCGTCGCCGCTGCCGCCTATCAGCCCGAAACGCGCCGGGGCCCGTTTGACCGAGACATTGGGCAGGTTTTTGGCCGCGTCACGGATGTCGCGAATCTGCCCTTCCTCGATGTCGGTCGCGTTGATCACGTCCATGGACATCGGCAACTCGTCCATGGCCTGTTCGTGGCGCGAGCCGCTGACCACCACTTCCTGCAAGGCCTTGGCGGCCGCCAGTTGTGCGACCGGTTGCGCCTGAACCGTCAACACCGAGCCGCAGGCCAGGGCCGTGAGCCAGGGGAGTTTGCGCAAGGCAAACGGAAGCGGGGAGAAAGATGCGGGACGAACCGACAGAGCTGCCGGGAAGATGAATGCTGCCACGTTGATGCCTTAAAACAGTTGAAAACAACCGCTGGCTGCAAACACCGGGCAAAAATTCCGGCTTAGTGGCTAGCTGAAAAACAAGTGGTGCAATTATATGCGAATAATTCTCATTTAGAATTAATGACGATAGCCATACTGCATTGATTTAATTGATTCAATTAATTGGATTAATGACTGCTCACCCCTTAAGCTATCCATGTCGTTAATTTTTACGTCACTACTTAAAGAGGAAACCCTGCATGTCCCTGATCAATACCCAAGTCCAACCGTTCAAAACCCAAGCCTTCCACAACGGCAAGTTCATCGAGGTTTCTGACGAATCGCTCAAGGGCAAATGGTCGGTCCTGATTTTCATGCCAGCTGCATTCACCTTCAACTGCCCGACCGAAGTCGAAGATGCGGCCGACAACTACGCCGAATTCCAAAAGGCAGAGGCAGAGGTCTACATCGTGACCACCGACACCCACTTCTCCCACAAGGTGTGGCACGAAACTTCGCCTGCCGTGGGCAAGGCCAAATTCCCGCTGGTGGGTGACCCTACCCACACGCTGACCAACGCCTTTGGCGTGCACATCCCGGAAGAAGGCCTGGCCCTGCGCGGCACCTTTGTGATCAACCCGGACGGCATCATCAAGACCGCCGAAGTGCACTCCAACGAGATTGCCCGCGACGTCAAGGAAACCCTGCGCAAGCTCAAGGCCGCTCAGTACACCGCGGCCCATCCTGGCCAGGTCTGCCCCGCCAAATGGAATGACGGCGCCAAGACCATCGCTCCGTCGATTGATCTGGTCGGCAAGATCTAAGCAGCGCTAGCTCCAAAGCCCGGGCGCTGATCTGGCCCCGGGCTTTTTTGTTCCCTTTATTTGACGAAAGTGAGTCCACCATGCTCGACGCAAACACCAAAGCCCAATTGAAAAGCTACCTCGAACGCGCCACGCAGCCGATTGAAATCGTTGCCTCGCTCGACGACAGCCCGGCCTCGGGTGAGCTGCAGTCGCTGCTCCAGGACGTCACCGATTGCTCGCCCCTGGTCAGCGTCACGGAAAGCCGTGATGACAATCAGCGCAAGCCCTCTTCTCCATCAACCGCCCCGGTGAAAACCACGGCCCGCGTTTTGCCGGCCTGCCCATGGGCCATGAATTCACCTCGCTGATCCTGGCCTTGCTCCAGGTCGGCGGTTACCCTCCCAAGGTCGACGACGCCGTGCTGGAACAAATTCGCGCGCTGGACGGCGACTTCGACTTCGAGATCTACGTCTCGCTGACCTGCCACAACTGCCCCGATGTGGTCCAGGCGCTGAACCTGATGGCGGTACAAAACCCGCGCATCAAGGCCACCATGATTGAGGGCTCCCTGTTCCAGGACGAGGTCAAGGAACGCCAGATCATGGCCGTGCCCACCGTGTTCCTGAACGGCACCGAATTCGGCCAGGGCCGCATGAGCCTGGAAGAAATCCTGGCCAAAATCGACACCAGCGGTGTTGAACGCGAAGCCAAAAAAATCGCCGCCAAAGACCCGTTCGATGTGCTCATCGTTGGTGGTGGCCCGGCCGGTGCGGCAGCGGCCGTGTACGCCGCGCGCAAAGGGATTCGCACCGGCATCGCGTCCGAGCGTTTCGGCGGCCAGGTGCTGGACACCCTGGGCATAGAAAACTTCATTTCGGTCAAGGAAACCGAAGGGCCCAAGTTTGCCCACGCCCTGGAAGAACACGTGCGCAATTACGACGTCGACATCATGAATCTGCAGCGTGCCAAGGCCCTGGTGCCCGGCCCTGACTTTTTCGAAGTGCAACTGGAAAGCGGCGCCTCGCTGAAAAGCAAAACCGTCATCATCTCGACCGGTGCACGCTGGCGCAACATCAACGTGCCCGGCGAACAGGAGTTCAAGAACAAGGGCGTGGCCTACTGCCCGCACTGTGACGGTCCGCTGTTCAAGGGCAAACGTGTGGCCGTGATTGGCGGCGGCAACTCCGGCGTCGAAGCCGCGATCGACCTGGCCGGCATCGTCGGCCATGTCACGCTGATCGAGTTCGACACGCAACTGCGCGCCGACGCCGTGCTGCAGCGCAAGCTCAAGAGCCTGAAAAACGTCGACATCTTCACCAACGCGCAGACCACAGAGATCACCGGCGACCAGAAGGTTAACGGCCTGGTCTACAAGGACCGCGCAACGGGCGAACTGAAGAAGGTCGAGCTGGAAGGTGTGTTTATCCAGATCGGCCTGGTGCCCAACACCGACTGGCTCAAAGGTGTGGTCGAGTTGTCCAAACACGGCGAAATCATCGTCGACGCACGCGGCCAGACCTCGGTGCCCGGCGTTTTCGCCGCGGGCGATGCCACCACCGTGCCTTTCAAGCAAATCATCATTGCGGCCGGTGATGGCGCCAAAGCCGCCCTGGGGGCTTTTGACCACCTGATCCGCAGCAGCGCGCCGGCCCTCTGACGGGCCAGCCCCGCCATCCCGCCAGCCGCGGGTTGGCGGGCTGCGTGATGCAGCGCAATACGAACAGTTATCACAATCACACGCAAGCAGACCGCGCCAGTGGGGGAATGCTTGAGTTGAGGCGCATGCCGGGGGACAATCGCCCGATCACAACATAACGATAAAGGGAATCCCATGAAAGGCGACGCACAAGTCATTGCCCACTTGCAGGCTCAGCTCAAAAACGAGTTGACCGCCATCAACCAGTACTTCCTGCACTACCGCATGTACAAGCACTGGGGCCTGGACAAGCTGGCCAAGAAGGAATACGAAGAATCCATCGGCGAGATGAAACACGCCGACAAACTGATGGACCGCATCTTCATGCTGGACGGCCTGCCCAATCTGCAGGACCTGGGCAAGCTGATGATCGGCGAAGACGTGCCGGAAGCCCTGAAGTGCGACCTGGCCGCCGAAACCGGCGCGCAGGCCACCATCAAGGACGGCATGGCGCATTGCGAGTCCGTGCGTGACTACGTCTCGCGCGATCTGCTGCAAGGCATTCTGGACGACACCGAAGAACACATCGACTTTCTGGAAACCCAGATTGACCTGATCGACCGGGTCGGACTGCAGAATTACCTGCAAAGCCAGATGGGCGAACTCGGCTAAGCCCTTGCTTCTTTCTGCCACCCGCTAAAAAAACCAGCTCAGGCTGGTTTTTTTACATCGCAAACGATAATCATTCTCATTGTAAAGTTACAATAAAGATTGTCGCCAGCCAGCGTTGCCCAACGTACAAGCCAGCCAGAAACCGTTCTGTCCCTGAGCTTCGCCGTGACTCTCCCTACCTGCTTCCCGCCTCGATTTTTTCAGTCAAATCCATCTCCAGCCCTTGCCAGACGGGCGCAAACAGCTAGCAAATTTGCAGCAGCCTTCGCCCTCACGCCGCTGGCCTTGTGCGCCGTGCAACTGGCGGCGGCGCAAACCCTGCCAACCCTCACCATCCGGGCGGACACAGAACAAGGCTACTCCCCGTCCACCAGCAGCACGGCTACCAAGGGCAGCGCGCCCTTGCGCGACATCCCGCAATCGGTCAACGTGGTGCCGGGCCAGTTGCTGCGCGATCAGGCGGCACGCTCGATGGAAGATGTGCTGCGCAATGTGCCCGGCGTGGCAGCCAGCCATGGCGACGGCCAGCGCGACCAAGTAATCATTCGCGGCTTCTCTGCCATCACCGACCAGTTTGTCGACGGCGTGCGCGATGACGCCCTGTACTTTCGCGACCTGTCCAACATCGAACGGGTGGAAGTGCTCAAGGGTCCCTCGGCCGTGTTGTACGGGCGCGGTTCCTCGGGCGGGCTGATCAACCGCATCACCAAGAAACCCAAGTTCGGTGAAACCTCGGGCGAGGTGGCGTTAAGCCTGGGCAGCCACAGTCTGAAACGTATCGAGGGCGACCTGAACCTGTCCCTGGGTGAAGCGGCCGCCTTTCGCCTGAACGTGGCGCGCGAGGACTCGGGCAGCTACCGCGACCAGCAGTTTGTGGACCGCTACAGCTTTGCACCATCGCTGGCCTTGAAGCTGAGCGCGCAGACCGATGTGCTGCTGCAATACACGAAGGCGCGCGACCAGCGCGTGACGGACTTCGGCATCCCCGCATTGAACGGCCGACCCGTCGCCGTGCCGGCCAGCACATATTACGGCTCGGGCAACGCCAGGCGCGACGACACCAGCACCAGCCTGGTGGACGCCTACACCGCCACCGTGAACCACCACTTCAACGATGCGCTCAGCGTGCGCAACATCAGCCGCTACTACAGCTACGAGCTGGACCGCTACAACACCATGCCCAGCGGCACCACCGACCCGGTGGCGCTGACCGTGGGGCGCACCCGCAGCAGCGTCCTGCGCGATGAATCGGGCTGGTTCAACCAGACCGACTTCACTTACAAAAACACCTTGGGCGGCTTCAAGCAGGAGTGGCTGTTCGGCCTGGAGCTGGGCCAGCAGAAGCGCCGGTTGGAGTCGATCTCGGGCGTCACGGACCGGGTGTCCCTGTTCAACCCCGGCGGCGTGGTGCCGCCGGCCTTTACAGCGGCAAACTACGCGGCCGACAGCGCCATCCCCAACCACACCCAGCAAGACGTCCTGGGCCTGTACCTGCAAGACCAGATCACGCTGGCGCAGAACTGGAAGGCGCTGGTCGGCGTGCGTTATGACGAGTTCAAGCAAGCCACCCGCTGGGACCGCAAGCTCGGCCCCCTGGCACGCACCGACCGCAGCTTCAGCCCACGCGCGGGCCTTGTGTGGCAACCGGCCGACGCACAGTCTTACTACCTGTCCTACAGCCGCTCGTACCAACCCTCGGCCGAAGCCTTTGCCCTGGCTGCCAACAACACGGACAACGCGCCGGAAGTCACGCGCAACGTCGAGGTGGGCAGCAAGCTCGATTTTCTGGACGGCGCGCTCAGTGTGACAACCGCGCTCTTCAACCTGGAACGCAGCAACATCAAGAACACCGATCCGGCCAACCCGACCCTGCAAATCAACGTGGGCAAGCAGCGCACCAACGGGCTTGAGCTGGCCGTCAGCGGCCGCCTGCCGGGCCGCTGGGACGTGAGCGCGGGTTATGCCTACCTGGACGGCGAAATGGTGGAGTCCCTGGCGCGTGTCACATCGCTGCAACTGCCCACCGTGTCGGTTGCCTCCCTGGGCAAAGTCCCGGCACTGACGCCGCGCCACTCGGCATTTATGTGGGCCATGAAAGACCTGGGACGCGGTTTCAGCCTGGGCGGCGGCCTCAACTACGTGGGTGAACGTTTCACGTCCCTCACCAACCTGGTCACCCTGCCGTCCTACCTGACGGCCGACTTGGCCGGCAGCTACAAGACCGGCCGTTATGAGGTGGGCCTGAACCTGAAGAACATCACCGACAAGCAGCACTTCATCTCCAGCCACGGCAGCAACGACAACCTGATCCTGCCCGGCCCGCCGCGCCAACTGCTGCTGACACTGCGTACCAAGTTCTGAATTCACTCTGAAATAAGAGAGAAACAGGCCATCATCCCTTATGCGGCGGTCGCAAGCAGCTATCAAACCAGTAGCACCTTTTGCCTTGCTGACCCGCCCGCCCATCTTTTTATTCAGCTGGAATCCGCATGACCCGCAAAATCCTGTCCGCCCTGCCCGCTACGCCGAGCACCATGCATTGATGACCTGGAACGGGTTTTCAGTTTTTCTGCGCATCACCGCTGCGCTGCCGGGCGGCTACGCCTTCAGCGCCGCCTGCGTGGCCCTGCTCACCGCCGGGCTGCCGCGGCTGGGCCTGTCGCGCAGCGAAGCCGTGGCAAGCGCGGCGATGGCGGGCTTTGTGCTCTACCTGCTGGTGCTGCTGTGGGCCTTCAGCGTGCGCAGCCTGGCCCGCTTGTGGGCCGTGCTCGCGGCCGGCACGGCGCTGGCCTGCGGCCTGCTTTTTCTCATTCGCTAAAGGAGGCCGGCGATGGAACCCACTTTCCGTAAATCCATGGCCTGGCTGCACACCTGGGCCGGCGTCGTGATGGGCAGCCTGCTGCTGGCCATTTTCTGGATGGGCACGCTCAGCGTCTTCGACCGCGAAATCGATCGCTGGATGATGCCGGGCACGCGCCTGGCCCCCAGCCTGGCCGCGCAGTCCGTCAAACTCGACGGAGCCATCACCGCGCAAGCCCAGCGCCTCGCCCAAGGCGCGTCGCAATGGTCCATCCGCCTGCCCAGCGAGCGGGTGCCCGCCGTGGAGCTGCGCTGGCGCAATGCCAAGGGCGAGAACGAGCGGCGCTACCTGCATCCGCAAACCGGTGCCGTGCTGACGCACACCGACACACTGGCGGGCAGCGGTTTCATTTTCCCGTTTCACTACAGCTTGCACATCAAGTGGATGGACGTGGGTTATTGGCTGGTGGGGCTGGCCGGCATGGCCATGCTGCTGCTGGTCGTGAGCGGCGTCATCATCCACCGCAAAATCTTTGCCGACTTCTTTTTGTTTCGGCCCCAAAAACACCTGCAGCGCGCCAGCCTGGATCTGCACAACCTCACCGGCGTGCTGGCCATGCCGTTTCACTTTGCCGTCGCCCTGTCGGGTATCGTGATTCTGTTCAGCATCTACTGGCCCAGTGCCCACCACGCCGCTTACCCGCAGGCCAAGGATGCGCGGCAGGCTTTTCTGGCCGAAGGTTTTGGGCAATACCGCCGCGCCAAGGCCAATACGACCGGCCAGCCCCTGGCTTCGCTCGACGCCATGCGGGCCGGCGCCGAAAAGCAGTGGCAAGGCGGCCAGGCCGACTTCATCCGCGTCTGGCACCCTGGCGACGCCAACAGCCATGTGGAGCTGCGCCGCGCTTATACCGACATGGTGACGATGAACCTGGACCAGATCTACCTGGACGCCGCCACCGGTACGGTGCTCCAACGTTTCGAGGCCGCGCCGGTGATACGTGTGCAGCGTTTCATCAGCGGCCTGCATTTCATCCAGTTCGAGCATTGGACGCTGCGCTGGCTTTATTTCCTGGCCGGCTTGTCGGGCTGCATCATGATCGCCACCGGTTTTCTGTTCTGGCTGGAATCGCGCCGCGCCAGCCATGCCAGAAAGGGCCTGGCCGGGGTGTGGGTGGTGGAGGCACTCACTGTGGCCAGCGTGCCGGGCATCGTCATTGCCACGCTGCTGTTTTTTATCTCCAACCGGCTATTACCCCTCGATGCCACCCTGGCGGGCCACGGCCGCGCCGCCCTGGAGATGTGGGCCTTCTACCTGGCCTGGCTGGCCACCTTGGTCCACGCCGCATGGCGCGCCCGCGCGGCATGGCAGGAGCAAACATGGGCCGTGGCCGGACTGGCCCTGTTGGCCGTGGCGCTGAACTGGTTGACCACCGGTCAGCACCTCGTCCACACGCTGGGCCACGGACTTTGGGCCGTGGCTGGCATGGACTTGCTGCTGCTGGCCGCCGCCGGCCTGGCGGCCGGCATGGCACGGCGCCTCACGCGCAAAGCGGCGCGCGCACAAGCCGCCCCTGTCACCGCGCGGCGCGCCAGGGGCGCGGACAGCAGCACAAGCCATGCGTGAGCCCATGCTGATGCTCGCCGCCTGTTTGCTGGCCCTGTGGGGATTTTCGCTGCTGGCCTTGAGCCAGGAGCGCCACCTTGAACGTGTTTTTGGATCAAATGACTATCCGGCCCTTAAGCTGCGAGCGCAACGCGCTATATCTTTCATAGCGATCAGTCTCAGCCTGATAGCCTGCATTGCCGCGCAAGGCGCCAGCTTCGGCATCCTGTTGTGGGTACTGCTGGTCTGCGCAGCGGCCATGGCCATCGCGCTGACCCTCACTTGGCGGCCGCAATGGCTGCGGCGATTGCCTTGTCCAGGCCGTCCACGATGGTGCTGACAGCGCGCCGAGTGCCGCTGAAAGCCTGTTCGCGATCTCCAGGGGGCCACGTTCGGACGCAATCAGGACCATTTCGTTCCCCCCGAAGGGCATGTGCCGTTTCGGGCGCTCTGACACGGGGCCAAAGCCCCGTCTTTACCGGAAGTTGACACCCTGGGGAAGCGTTGTTTCATTTACAATGCAAATAATAATGATTCTCATAAAGAGTGGCATACGAAGCCGACCGGCCATGCCCGAAACCGCCCTATGACCCCTGCCGCGATGCCGTCCTCCCCAGCCCTGTCCACAGCCGCTTTATTGCTCGCCGATCTGGCGCCGAACCAGGTGACCACCATCCTCGGCCTGACGGCAGCCCAGGGCGAAGACGGGACCCCGGCTTTGCTGCAGCGACTGGCCGAACTCGGCTTCATGACAGGGGAAATCGTCAGCGTGTTGCAGCGTGGCCCGGGCGGCCGCGAACCGATTGCGGTCCAGGTCGGCGACACGGTGTTTGCCCTGCGCCTTCATGAAGCCAGTTGTATCCAGGTGAAGGTGCCCGCATGAGCGCCGCCGTCCACCCCGTCACCAGTGCCGCCTTGCCGCGTATTGCCCTGGTCGGCAACCCCAACTGCGGCAAGACCGCGCTGTTCAACCTGCTCACCGGTGCGCGCCAGAAAGTCGCCAACTACGCCGGCGTGACGGTAGAACGCAAGGAAGGTCATACCCGCCTGCCCGACGGCCGCGAGTTGACCGTGATGGACTTGCCCGGCGCCTACAGCCTGAACCCGGCCACCGCCGACGAAACCATCACACATGACGTGGTGATGGGTCTGCGCAGCGGCGAAAGCCGGCCCGACGGCATCATCGCCGTGGTCGACGCCACCAACCTGCGCATGAACCTGCGCCTGGTGCTGCAGCTGCGCGCCCTGGGCCGGCCCATGGTGCTGGCGCTGAACATGATGGACGTGGCGCGGGCGCGCGGCCTGCAGATCGACATCCAACAGCTGTCGGCCGAACTCGGCATGCCGGTGGTGGAAACCGTCGCGGTGCAAAGCACCTGGGGCGGCAAAAAACATGGCAACGGGCGCGAGGCCTTGCTGCAGGCGGCCCAAGACGCCTTTTATGCCGTCCCGCAGGCGGATCATGAAGGTTTTAGGCCTCCAGCCCAGACCCCACCTGCGCAAGCAGCTATCAAAAACATAGCGACCGAGCCGCAAGACGCGGCCGCGCTGCAGGTCCAGGTGCGCGCCATCCTGGCGGCGGCGGTGCCCAACGCCGGCCAGGTCAAACGTTTCAACCACCGCATCGACGCCATCGTGATGCACCCGGTCTACGGCCTGCTGTTGCTGGCCACCGTGCTCTTCCTAATTTTCCAGGCGGTGTTTGCCTGGGCCAACCTGCCCATGGACCTGATCAAGGACGGCGTGGCCGCGGTTGGCACGCTGATCCAGAACAACCTGGCGCCCGGCCTGTTGCAAAGCCTGCTGGTGGACGGCATCGTCGCCGGCGTCGGCGGCGTGCTGGTGTTTTTGCCGCAGATCGTGATCCTGTTTTTCTTCATCCTGATGCTGGAAGACTCCGGCTACCTGCCGCGCGCCGCCTTTTTGCTGGACAACGTGATGGGCAAGGTCGGGTTGTCGGGCCGCGCCTTCATCCCGCTGCTCTCGAGTTTTGCCTGCGCGATTCCCGGCATCATGGCCACACGCACCATCCCGCACTCGCGCGACCGGCTGGCCACCATCATGATTGCGCCGCTGATGACCTGCTCGGCCCGGCTGCCGCTGTACGCGCTGCTGATAGGCGCTTTCATCCCGGACCGCGATATCGGCTTTTTCAACCTGCAAGGCCTGACCCTGTTTGCGCTGTATGTACTCGGCATTCTGTCGGCCATGGCCGTGGCCTGGGTCTTCAAGCGCACCTGGGCCAAAAACAGCTACCAGCCGTTGATGCTGGAGCTGCCGCCCTACCGCGTGCCGAATCTGCGCAACCTGGCGCAAGGCCTGTGGCAACGGGTGCAGATTTTCATGCAGCGTGTGGGCACGATTATTTTTGCGTTGATGGTGGTTTTGTGGTTTCTCTCCACCTTCCCCGGCCCGCCCGATGGCGCGACCGGGCCGGCCATCCAGTACAGCTTTGCCGGCATGATTGGCAAGGCACTGGGAGTGATTTTTGCGCCCATCGGGTTCAACTGGCAAATCTCCATCGCCCTGGTGCCCGGCATGGCCGCGCGTGAAGTCGCCGTCGGCGCACTCGGCACGGTCTACGCGTTGTCCGCCACCGGCGACGATACCGCCGTGGCGCTGGCGCCGCTGATTGCCCAGAGCTGGTCCATCGCCACCGCTTATTCGCTGCTGGCCTGGTATGTGTTTGCGCCGCAATGTATCTCGACCCTGGCCGTGGTCAAACGCGAAACCAACTCCTGGCGTTACCCGCTGCTGATGGCCGCCTACCTGTTTGCACTGGCTTATGCTGCTTCGTTTGTCACCTACCGCGTCGTGCTGGCGCTCACCACATGATGACGATTCCCCTGCAATCCCTGGTGGTCTACACGGTGGTCGCCTTGTGCGCGGTCTACAGCGTATGGATATTCCTGCCGGCCAGCCTGAAGCGGCGTATCGCGACGGCCTTGATGGCCAGCTCCAGCCGCCTGCGGTCCTCGCGCAGGCTGCAAACGCTGGCGCAAAAACAAGGCGGCTGCGGCTCCGGCTGTGACAGCTGCGGCCCGGCCAAACCGGTGCAGGAACACAAGATCCAGCTGTTCCGGCGGCGTTGAGCGTCGCGGGTCTGCAAAGCCCCCGATTCGGACCAACGTAACGAGCCCCCGCGGCTTCAGCAGCGTCGCAAAGACAAGCAGAACGGATGACGGCAAGGCAGCGCTATAAGCGCAGGCGCTCATCTTTGGGGCGCCCAAACATGGGTTCGGCCTCAAGTGCGGAAGGATTTTGCTTTTTCGCAACACCCGCCAAAGAACTTAGTGCGAATCATTATCATTTGACATACAATTTCTAACGAAACTTAACGCGCCAGCCAACTCTCGTCCCTGTGGACCGCTGAGTCCAGCCAAGCCATTTCTGAAACCCGGTTCCTTGCCGTCACAAGGCTGAACCCCGCTTGGAGGCCATCTTGGCACACCCTTCCGTTCCAGCGTCACGCTCCGCTCGAAACAAAAAATCCCGCTCCGCCGCCCCCGCTGGCAACACCCGTAACACATCTGCTGCGTCGGAAAAAGGCATGCTGCCACTGGGTGCACTGATGCTCGCGGCGTCCGTGAGTGGCTGGGCGCAAAGCAATGCAGCAACTGGCGCGGAGGCAACACTGAAAACGGTGACCGTCACCGAAAAAGTGGAAGGCAAGGATGCCTTGCAGACCAAAAAAACCAATATTGGCAAGGGCACGCAGGATATCCGCGACATCCCGCAATCGATCAGCGTCGTGACCGAAAAGCTCATTGATGACCGCAAGCTCGACACCCTGAAAGATGCGCTTCACCACACCGCAGGCATCACCTTTGCTGCGACCGAAAACGGCACCGACCAGGACATCCGCCTGCGCGGTTTTCCTGTCGCCACCGTGGGTGATTTGCTGATCGACGGCATGCGTGATCCATCGCAATACGACAGGGACACCTTCAATTACGACCGCATTGAGATCTTGCGCGGTTCGGCCTCCATGTTGTTCGGCAGGGGCTCCACTGGCGGTGTCATCAACCAGGTGACCAAGCAGCCCATGCTGCTGGACCAGAACGACGTCGAGACCACCATTGGCTCACGCGGCTACGTGCGTTCCACGGCCGACTTCAACATCAGGACCGGTGAAGAAGCGGCGTTGCGCCTCAACGTCATGGTGAACAAGGCCGACAACGGCGGTGCAAAAGTCGACAAATACGGCATTGCGCCCACCTACCGCTGGGGCATCGGTACCCGCGACGAATTCAGCGTGGGCCTGTTTCACCTGAAAGTGGACAATATCCCCCAGTCCAGCATGCGTTACCTGGGCGGCAATGTGCCCAACGTCAAGCCAGGCAACTTTTATGGCACCCAAAGCGACTACCTTCTGGGCGAGGCCACCTATGGAACCGCCCAGCACATCCATCGTTTTGATGAAGGCGGCGAACTTCGCAGCCAGGTCCGTAGCGGCGTCTTTGACAGGGCGCAATGGGGCACCAATGCCGCTTTTGCGGCCGCCCCCCTGAACCCTGTGACGGTCACGGCCGCGAATCTCAACCCATCCACCGTGCTGCAGCGGCAAGGCCTGACGCCACGCAAGGACCAGTTCAAGGGCACCTATTTCCAGAGCGACTATTCCAATGAGGTCAACTGGTTGGGGATGAAACACCAGATCCTGACTGGGGTCGATGCCTCCAGCGAGCGCGCCAACCGCTATCTGGCCAACAACGGTATTGGTGCCAACTTCGACAAGGGCAATACCACCATAGGCACCCCCAATGATGGGCGTACTTTGGCTGTCTCCCCGATTTATCGTGATTCGAGCAATTATTCGGCCTCGTCCATGGGCGCGTATGTCCAGGACCTGGTACAGATTGCCCCGGACTGGAAACTGCTGGGTGGCGTGCGTTATGACCGCTTCAAAGGCGACTTCAACAACCTCGTTTACGCCGCCACCACAGGTAACACGCTGACCAGAACTGACAACTCCCAGATGTCCATCGGGGCCTTCAGCTACCGTGGCGGTGTGTTGTACCAGCCAACGACCACCAGTTCCTTCCACTTTTCCTATGGCACGTCGTTCAATACCAACGCGGACACCTACCAGTACACGACGCCGCAAACCGCGAACACGCCGCCTGAAAAAAGCCGCAACATCGAACTCGGTGCCAAGCTGGATTGGCTGAACGGCAAGCTGTCGACCCGCGCAGCCTTGTTCCGCACCGAAAAATACAACGAACGCACCACCGATGCCGACTTTGCCGGAACGGCATTCCTGTTGTCCGGTAAACGGCACACGGCCGGCGTTGAATTTGATGTGGTGGGCCGTCTGACACCGCAATGGGAAATCTACCTCTCGTATGCCTACACACCGATCGCGAAAATTGACGCGGCCGGTACGGCGGCCCAGGCAACCATTGGCCAACGTGTGGGCCTCACACCCAAACACAGCGGCAGCGCATGGGTCAGCTACCAGGCGACACCCAAGCTGCGCGTGGCAGGCGGCATCAATGGCAGCAGCGAAAACTTCGCCCTTGCCGGCACCAGCGGCGCGGCGCAGCTGACCGCCCGGGCCGCCGGTTACATGTTGGCCGACGCCATGATGGAATACAAGTTCACCCAGGACACGTATATGCAGGTCAACGTCAGCAACATCGCCAACAAGATTTACGGCGACCAGCTGTATCCCGGGTTTGTGATTACCGGTGCGCCGCGCACGTTCAAAATGACCGTCGGCACACGTTTCTGACCTTATCATTCCTAAATGCTTCTGCAGGTTCCTGACATCCTGAGTCCTGACGAGATCCGTCAGGCGCGTAACGTGCTCGCCCGAGCCCCCTGGGGCAGCGGGCGCATCACGGCAGGAGAACAATCTGCGCAGGTCAAAAACAATGAGCAGTTGCCCGAAACCAGCCAGGAAACGCGCGAGCTACAGGCTTTGGTCTTGGCCGGGCTGGAGCGCCATCCGGTTTTTTTCTCGGCCACACTGCCCAAACAGATCTCCCCGCCACTGTTCAACCGCTACGGAGGCGCGGCGAACCACTTCGGCAACCATGTCGACAGTGCCGTGCGTTACCTGCGCAATGGCGCGGGACGCGTGCGTACCGACATCTCCTGCACGCTGTTTTTATCCGAACCCGAAGAATACGACGGCGGCGAACTGGTGATTGAAAACACCGGCGGCCAGCAGCAACGCATCAAGTTGCCGGCTGGCCACATGGTGATTTACCCCGGCACCAGCGTGCACCGCGTGGAGCCCGTCACGCGCGGCCATCGCCTGGCGAGTTTTTTCTGGATCCAGAGCATGGTGCGCAGCAACGAGCATAGACAACTGCTGTTTGACATGGATGCACATCTGATACGCCTGCGCAGCACGATAGGCGAAACCGATGCTTCCGTGATCGGCCTGACGGGCACTTATCACAATTTGCTGCGCACCTGGCTGGATGTCTGACGTCCGTCACAGCGCAAATCCGAAAACCACCCTCTCCACCCGTGAGAAAAAGGAAATCCATGAAACAAGCTTCAATCCTTTCCCTGGCCCTGCTCTGCATGGCCGCTGCCGGCACAGCCCAGGCGCATGGCGACTTTCGCTGTGATGTGCCCAAAGCCGAATGGAAAACGCAGATGGAACTGCAGCGCAAACTGACGGCAGACGGCTGGAAAGTTCGCCAGGTCAAAACCGACAACGGTTGTTACGAAGTCTATGGCTTCGACGACAAAGGCCAGCGTATCGAAATTTATTTCAACCCCAAGACGTTTGAAAAAGTGGGCGAGATCAAGCAGCCCTCTTAAGCCTGAGCACCGCCAGGATGTCCGGCTTGACCGCACCCATCAAGGTCTGGGACAGGCTGATTCGCCTGCTGCACTTGGTGCTCGTGGCCTCAGTTGTGGTGGCCTGGAGCAGCACACTCGGCCAGGGCTTTGTCAAGGCACATGAACCTGCTGGCTATATCGCCCTGGCCGTCGTCGCCATCCGCGTGATCTGGGGGTTCTGCGGTAGCCACTACGCGCGTTTTTCCCAGTTTGTCTGCGGTAAGGGCGAGGTCTTGCACTATGCCGACCAGCTGCGAACCGGCAAGGAACCCCGTTATATCGGCCACAACCCCTTGGGGGGCTGGATGGTCCTGCTCTTGCTGGGCCTTGTCGCCAGCCTGGGCCTGACCGGCTGGCTTTACACCACCGACTACTTCTGGGGGATGGCCTGGCTGGATACGCTGCACCATGCCCTGGCATGGGCGCTGCTCGTCCTTATTGCGCTGCATCTGGCCGGTGTGGCCTTCACCAGCCTGCGCCACCGGGAAAACCTGGTCGCAGCCATGTTCAGCGGACGCAAGCCCGCACCCGATCCGGGTGACTCAGTCTGATGAACCCGGTTCCTGAGCTCGGAAAAATCCCGCCGGGCGTCGTCACGCTGGCAGACCATGAGGCGCACGCCCGCACCGTGCTGGACGACAACGCCTGGGCCTACTTCAGTGGCGGTGCGGCAGACGAAATCACGCTGCGTGCCAACAACAGCGCCTGGAATGCACTTTCCCTGCAGCCACGTGTCCTGCGTGCGATGACTGGCGGCCATACCCGCGTGACATTGCTAGGCCGAACCCTGGCCCATCCGGTATTGCTGGCCCCGGTAGCCTTCCAGCGCATGGCGCACCCGGACGGTGAAATGGCAAGCGCTTATGCCGCCGCCGCACAGGGGGCCGGCTTGGTGCTCAGCACACAGTCCAGCACCCCGCTCGAATCGGTGGCCCGTGCGGTACTGAGCGAAGCACAGCGTGGGCCTTTGTGGTTTCAGCTTTACATGCAGCATGACCGCGGTTTCACGCGCGAACTGGTCCAGCGCGCCGAACAGGCAGGCTACGAGGCGCTGGTGCTGACCGTGGATGCGTCCTGCAGCGGCGCACGGGACCGCGAGCGCCGCGCCAGCTTCTGCTTGCCGCCGCATGTCTCGGCGGTCAACCTGGAAGGCCTTGGCGCCCCCGCCCCCATCACCTTGCAGCCGGGCCAGAGTGCCCTGTTTGATGGCTTGCTGGCCACCGCGCCCACCTGGTCCGACGTCGAATGGCTGCAAGCCCAAACCCGTCTGCCGGTGCTGCTCAAGGGCATCCTGCATGAAGAGGATGCGCGCCAGGCCGCCGCCCTGCAGCTGGCCGGCATCATCGTTTCCAACCATGGCGGCCGTACGCTGGACACTACACCCGCCACGGCCCATGTTTTGCCGCGTATCGCTGACGCCACCAAAGGCGAGCTGCCCCTTCTGGTCGATGGCGGTATACGCCGCGGCACCGACATCCTCAAGGCCATGGCCCTGGGGGCCTCCGCCGTGCTGGTTGGACGGCCCTACCTCTACGGCCTGTCGAATGCGGGCGCATTGGGCGTGGCTCACGTGTTGCGTCTGCTGCGTGATGAACTGGAAATTGCGATGGCCCTCAGCGGCTGCGCGACCCTGGAGCAGACATCGCGGGCCCTGCTTTTCAGGCTGGATTAACCTCGTTGGCGTCAATGTATTGCAAATGCGATAGATTCGCATTTATAATCCCATCACCGAATGACCAACCAGCAAGCCAATCCATGATCGTCTGTGTCTGCCGCCGAATCTCCGACCGAGAAATTGCCCGCCATGCCCATGCCGGTATGGGTTTCGACGAGATCCAGTTCGAACTGGGTGTGGCCACCCAGTGTGGCCGGTGTGAAGGTTGTGCCCGTGACGTGGTGGCGCAATGCAGCGCCAGCCGCCCCACAGCCAACATCAAGCTCGCCACCAACACCCTGGAAGGCAGCCCATGGCATCCTCTTTCTCCCTCTTTGCAGCTCTCGCCGGCAGCCTGATACTGGCCCTCATCCCACTCTGGTGGATTTTTCGCCGCTAAGGGCAGCCACCGCATGTTCTGCATTGCGCGCCCGCCTCCACTAGACTCCTGATGAACGCTCCCGCCTTTTCGCCCTCTTCAGCCCCCTCACAGCCCGTGCGCCTCCCTCTGAATCGCAATCTGGTCATTGCCGTGAGCGTGATCGCGTTTCATGTGCTGGTGTTGTGGGCCATGCAAAACGGCTTGTTGCGCCGGGCCGCGGAAATTGTGGTGCCGGTCGAGCTCCTGACCCGCATCATCGAGATCGAGCCGCCCAAGGTCGCACCGCCGCCACCACCGCCCCCGCCGCCGGCCAAACCGGCGCCCAAAACAGCCAAGCTGCCGCCACCGCCCATGCCTGTGGCCATCCCGGATCCGGTGCCGACGCCGAATGCACCCACCGGCGTGGTCGCGCCGCAACCGCCGGCTCCGCCCGTTTTGACCCCGGTCGCACCAGCCCCCGCGCCGCCCGCCCCACCGGCCGCGCCGCGCCTGGTCGAGGTCACCCAGGGCGAAACCGAATACATCCGGCCGCCGCGTGTGGTTTATCCGTCGCTGAGCAAACGCAGCGGCGAAACCGGCGTGGTCATCATCAAGGTTTATTACAACGCCGCCGGCCGCGCCGTGCGCGGCAGCGTCTTCAAGTCCAGCGGTTTTGAACGCCTGGACCGTGCCGCCTACGACGCGGTGATGGCCTCGCAGGTCACCCCTTTCCGCCGTGCAGGCACCGATGCCAACACCGAGTTTCTGCTCAAAGCCCCGATTAATTTTGTTCTGGAGTAAGTAAGTTATGAATTCACAATTTGGTTTGATGAGCGTCTGGACGCAGGGCGACTTTGTCACCAAGAGCGTAGCCCTCCTGCTGCTGGGTATGTCGCTAGCCTCCTGGATCGTGATCCTGATCAAGACCCTGGACCTGATCAAGTACAAAAAAATCTCGCGCGTCGCCGAAGACTTCTGGCACAGCGAAGACTTTGCCGCCGGCCTGGCCAAGCTGGATAACGACCCGGCCAACCCCTTCCGCCTGTTGGCCATCGAAGGCCGCGAAGCCACGGCCCACCACCGCAACACCAAGGTGCACTTGCATGATTCGCTGGATGTGAGCGACTGGGTCACACGCAGCCTGCGCAACACCATGGACGAGTTCACCTCGCGCCTGCAGTCCGGCCTGGCCATCCTGGCCTCAGTCGGTTCCACCGCGCCCTTCGTCGGCCTGTTTGGCACGGTCTGGGGTATTTACCACGCGTTGCTGAGCATTGGCACGGCCGGCCAGGCGACCATCGACAAGGTCGCCGGCCCCATCGGCGAGTCGCTGATCATGACGGCGTTGGGCCTGGCCGTGGCGATTCCGGCGGTGCTGGGCTACAACGCGCTGGTGCGCGGCAACAAAGGTGTGCTCCAAAAGCTCAACCGCTTTGCGCATGACCTGCATGCCTACTTTGTCACCGGCGCCCGCGTCAACAGCAGCGGCCCGGCCAATGTTGTGCCGATGAAAAAAGCCTAAGCGAGGCACAGCATGGCTTTTGGAACCCAGGACGACACCGACGAGGTGATGAACGAGATCAACATGACGCCCCTGGTGGACGTGATGTTGGTGCTGCTGATCATCTTCATCATCACCGTGCCGGTGATGAAACACGCGGTCAACATCGACTTGCCGCGCGCCACCAACGAGGCGCAAGTCATCAAGCCCGAAACGATTCGGCTGACGGTGGATGCGCAAGGCGCGTATTACTTCAACGAGGCGAGAATCGAAGACGCCGACCTGGCGCCGCGCCTGCAGGCCGCCGCCGCGCAAAACCCGCAGCCCGAGCTGCATATCCGCGGCGACAAGGCGGTGCGTTACGAAAAAGTGGCCCAGGCCATGGCCGCCGCCCAACATGCCGGCCTGCACAAGATCGGCTTCATCACCGAACCCGACCTGCCCTGAGCCCTTCCGGCCCATCGGCTGGCGTGAACGCCTGGCTCCGCAAGGAGGCCAGGCGTTTTTTATTGGGGCATCCCCCGCGCCTGCCGTCTGCAGGCTGGGTTCAGCGCTATCCAGCTCACCGAAGACCGGAAAAACAAGCCATCTCCGAAAAAATATCCGGCTTTTTTATTGACTTTTAATTGCGAATCATTATCATTACGGAAACGACAGCCCAACAGGTAAACACCATGTCCCTCGCCCTTGACGCCACCACCCTGAGCCTGCCATCTCGCGCACACCGCCAGCCGGATGTGGCGACTTCTGCCGCGACGGGTCGCAACGAGTCGAGCATCGCACTGGACAGCACCGAGATCCTGCGCGGCCAGAAGGCCGTGGAGATCAAACACAACGGCCTGACCTACCGCCTGCAGGCCACCCGGCTGGGCAAGCTGATCCTGACCAAATAGACCCGAGGTACACCCCCTCCTCCCAGTTTCATCGTGGGGCGATCCGAGGTTTGAATAACCTCAAAGATCGTTTTTTGCCAGCCAGCCATCCGCTTTCGGGCGCGTGTTGTAGCCAGGCTTTTTTTCTCCACTGCCAGATGCAAAAAGCCGACTCGAAAGTCGGCTTTTTTGTGCCTGAATCAGGCTCCAGCCCTTGATGATCGGGCGTAGATAGCTATCAATTCAGTAGCATCTGAAGCTTGTGCTCAGAGGCTTATAGACCGATCGCAGCCATGCCGGCACGTGCGATCTGTGCATCTTCGCTGGACTTCACACCGCTGACACCGACCGCGCCCAGGCACTGGCCGTCTTTCATGATGGGCACACCGCCTTCGAGCAGGCCCTTGAGGTCGGGCGCGCTCAGGAAAGAGACGCGGCCGCCGTTGACCATGTCTTCGTAAATCTTGCTTTCACGCCGGCCCAGCGCGGCCGTATTGGCCTTGGCCGGTGCGATGTGGGCCGAAATCGGCGCCGCGCCATCCAGGCGCTGCAGATGCAACAAATGGCCGCCGTCGTCCACGATGGCAATCGTCACCGCCCACTTGTTGGTGACAGCTTCTGCAGCGGCAGCGGCGGCAATGGCCTGCACATCGGCAAAGTCCAGCACTGATTTTGATTTCATGTTTCTTTCCAGAGTTGTTGAGCAAAGGGCCAAGCATACGCAAATTTTTTGCCCTTCCCGCGCCGCATTGCCTGCCTGCGGGCATCAACAGCCCTGACAAAAAGGAGGCAGTCCGCAAGGGCATTGCTTGAAAATCCAGGCATCACCCCTAAAATGTAAGCACCTGCATATGCAGGCTTCTATGGAGAAGACCCTCATGAATGAGAATGTTCAAACACTCGACTACGGCCAAGTTGCTTCCCTCGAGCAGCGCAACAAGGTATTGCGCAACACCTACTGGCTGCTGGCGCTGAGCCTGCTGCCCACGGTGCTGGGCGCCTGGGTTGGCGTGGCCACGGGCATCACCCGTTCACTGTCCGGTGGCTTGGGCATGGTCGTGTTCCTGGCCGGCGCCTTTGGCTTCATGTACGCCATCGAAAAAACCAAAAACTCGGCCGCTGGCGTGCCGGTGTTGCTGGGCTTCACCTTCTTCATGGGCCTGATGCTCTCGCGCATGATTGGCATGATCCTGGGCTTCAAGAACGGCGCCGAATTGATCATGACCGCCATGGGCGGCACCGCCGGCGTGTTTTTTGTCATGGCCAGCCTGGCCAGCGTCATCAAGCGCGACATCTCCGGCATGGGCAAATGGCTGTTTGTCGGCGCCATGGTGGTCATGGTGGGCGGCATCATCAACGTGTTTGTCGGCTCCACCGCCGGCATGATGGCGATCTCGGTTGCCGTCATCGGCATCTTCAGCGCCTACATGTTGTACGACCTGAAACAAATCCTGGACGGCGGCGAAACCAACTACATCAGCGCCACGCTGGCCTTGTACCTGGACCTGTTCAATGTGTTCCAGGCCCTGTTGGCCTTGCTGGGCATCATGGGCGGCGAGCGCGATTAAGCACCGGGCGGGCTGCGCCTATTGTTTCGATGAAAAGGGTCCATGCGGACCCTTTTTTTTGACTGAATTTTGGAGTTTTTTCACGTTTGACCGTCGGCTTACGCCCCCGACAAGAGAAAAATACGGATCAACACTTAGTTAGCGATTTTCCATCAACCACGTGATGCCGCAATGCCTGCGGTATGCATTGAATTTGAGAGCAGCATGACTCCACAACAAATCGTCGGTTTGGCTGTACGACTTTTCTCGATATGGCTTGTCTTCTTGGCCCTGCAAGTTATTGGTTACGGCAGCGAGGTAAATAGTCAGCCAGGTCTTGGATCGACGAATGCTCACTACCTCGTAAGTGGCGTGGTTATTCTTCTTGCCATCTTTTTGTGGTTCTGCCCCATGCTTGTTGCGCACAAACTCGTGCCAAAAACAAAATTCGATAACGTTCTTCGTGTACCCGCTCACGAGGCTGTGGTGGTGGCCTGCATAGTTTTTGGACTTGGACTTTTCTTGGCCAAGGTACTGCCAGCTCTTGCGTTCTATATCCCGCTTTTCGTCGTCATTGTTCGCGACAAACAATCCATCGAAAATGCTGAGCAGTTCCACTTCATGCGGGTGGCGCCTATTGTTATTCAGCTTGCCGTGGCGATGCTTCTTGTATTCAAAGCTCACGCCATTTCTAAATTCCTACTCACACCCAAAGAGCAGCAAGAAGACGAATAAGGTGTTGCCTGACATTGCGGTCAAGCGAGGCTCTTTGCCCCTTCATATCTCTCAAATACCGCGATGGACTCCAAGTGCGCCGTATGCGGGCTTTTGGCCTGACCCGCCCTAAGTGAGCCTTCTTTGAGTCGATATCGTGACGTGTTTAACATGACAAAAGCAAAAATCTACGAAGGTGGTTGCCTGTGCGGCCATATCCGCTTTTCAGCAACGAGCCCAGTGCTTCAGCCCCACACCTGTTCGTGCCGGCAATGCCAGCGGCATTCGGGCGCGCTCACACAAACCTGGGTCGAGTTTGCGCGCGATCAGCTGCAATGGACGGGCCCGGGTGGCGCGCCCTCCCGCTGGCGCTCATCCCAAGGGTCCAGCCGTGCTTTCTGCCCCGTCTGCGGGAGCACCCTGGGCGCCCTTGACGACAAGCCCACACTGGCGATTGCCGTGGGTACCTTTGATTCGCCCAATCGCAAGGAGCTGGCGCCCTTGGCGCACTCACATGTTTCCAAACGCCCCAGCTGGTGGGGCCTCTGTGATCCACGAGAGGCCTGATTCAGGCCTTCGCCATAGTCACTGACACCCGCTCAAACACCGCAATCGACTCCACATGCGCGGTATGCGGAAACATGTTGACCACGCCAGCCGCCGTGCAACGATAGGCGCCGCTGTCCACCAGCACACCCGCGTCACGCGCCAGGGTCGCCGGGTTGCAGCTCACGTAGACAATGCGCTTGGGCAAGGTCCAGTCGCCCAGCACCAGGTTTTGCTGCTGGCCTGCGTCGTCGCAAGGCACACCGGTCACGATTTGCTGGTGCAAGGCAGCCAGGGATTTGAACAACTCGAACGCGCCTTCACGCGGCGGATCGACCAGCCATTTGTCGGCGGCGCCGTCTTTCACCAACATGCCCGGCGTCATCTCGAACAGGTTGCGCGCTACAAATTTTGTAGCTGCCAACGAACGTGCCCTCTGGCCTGGGGCATTGTTGGAGGCATAGTTTTCGCGCGAGCGGGCGACCAGCGCCTCGCTGCCTTCAATACCCAGCACCTCGCGCGCCTGCGTCGCCAGCGGCAAGGTGAAGTTGCCCAGGCCACAAAACCAGTCGATCACCCGCTCCTGCGGCTGGACGTCCAGCAGGCGCAATGCGCGCGAGACTAACACCTGGTTGATGTGCGGGTTGACCTGCGTGAAGTCCGTCGGCCGAAACGGCATGGTGATGCCGTAGGCCGGCAGCGCGTAAGCCAGTTGCTGCGCCGGATCGCTCACCTCATCAAGCAACTGGACCGTCTCCAGCCCGCCGGGCTGCAACCACCACTGCAGGCCGGGATGGGCCTGGGCAAACGCCCGCAGCCGGGCCAGGTCGGCGTCGGACAAGGGCTCCATGTGGCGCAACACCATGGCCGTGATGTCATCGCCGCAGGCCAGCTCGATCTGCGGCAGGGTTTCTTTCGCGTCCATGCCGGCAATCAGCGCACGCAATGGCAGCAGCAAATCACTCACATGTTTGGGCAACACATGGCATTCGCGGATGTCGGCGACGTAACCACTTTTGCGCTCATGAAAACCGACCAGCACCTCGCCCTTTTTACGCACAAAACGCACCGACAGGCGGCCGCGGTAACGGTAGTTCCAGGCCGGGCCTTCGATGGGCCTGAGCACGGTGTCGGCCTTGAGTTTGCCCAGGTGCCAGAGGTTGTCCTCCAGCACGCGCTGCTTGACGGCCACCTGCGCACCCACGTGTAAATGCTGCATCTTGCAGCCGCCGCAGGCACCGGTGTGCTGGCCGAAATGCGGGCATTGCGGACGCACCCGCTGCGAGGACTCGCGCAACACAGCCATCAACGTGGCTTTTTCAAAACTGGGCTTTTTGCGGTAAACGCTGGCGCTGACCAGCTCGAAAGGCAAGGCGCCTTCAATAAAAACGACCTTGCCATCGTCCCGGTGCGCAATGCCCTGGGCTTCAATATCAAGCGACTCAATGGTGAGCAGATCCGGCGGGTACTCGGCCAAGACAGGCGCCGGTTTGTGTTGTGGCGGGTTGTGTTTTCTTCTGGACATGCCTTATTGTCTCAGGCCGCGCCGCCGCAGCAGATGCTATGAAATAAATAGCTCCTTTCGACCACTCCATAAGAGCCACAGGCCTTTTTGACCTAAAAATCCATAAAAAAAGGGAGCCCTGCAGTGCAGAACTCCCTTGGGCGTGAGACGCGGGGTCTTTATTTGGCTGGCAGGTATTTGGCCGGGTCCACCGGTTTGCCCTGGCGGCGAATTTCAAAGTGCAGCTTCACGCGGTCGGCGTCGGTGCTGCCCATTTCCGCGATTTTCTGACCCTTGCGCACCGACTGGTCTTCCTTGACCAGCAGCGTCTGATTGTGTGCGTAGGCAGTCAGAAAGGTGTTGTTGTGCTTGAGGATGATCAGGTTGCCGTAACCGCGCAAGCCGGCGCCGGCATACACCACGCGGCCGTCGGCCGAGGCGATGACGGGGTCACCGGCCTTGCCGGCGATGTCCATGCCCTTGTTTTTGGCATCGTCAAAATTGGCCAGCACCGTGCCCGCGCCATGCACCGGCCAGATCCAGGCGACGTCGTCTTCACCCGCGCTGGCGGCAGGCGTGGCTGCCGGGTTTGCTGCCGGTGTGGCGGGCTTGGCCGCAGCCGCGGCACTGGCGGCGGACGCGGGTGCCGGGGCCGCTGAGCCACTGGGCACCGGACTGGCGGTCACCGTGCCGGAGCTGATGGGCCGTGCCACTGCCTGGCTGTTGTCCACCGGCGGCACCACACGCAGCACTTGGCCGACCTCGATCAGGTTGGGGTTCTCCAGATTGCTCCAGCGCCCGATGTCGCGCCAGTTCTGGCCGGTGTCCAGGCCGATACGGATCAGCGTGTCACCGGGTTTGACGGTGTAATAACCGGGCTTGCCGGCGTTTTCAGCACCGGGCAGCAACTTGGCGCTGCCGTTGTCCTCGGCGCCCTGCATGGGGCGCGTCATGCCGGTGCCGCGGTCTTCGACCGGGGCGCGTGTCAGGCTGCGGGGGCCGCAAGCCGACACCAGCACCACCGTGGCGGCCAGCAAGCAGGTCAAAAGCAGGCGACTGGCCGGCTTCTGGGGACGCTGGCCTTCGGCCGCCGTGTGGAAAGACACTGCCATGGCTGACCCTGTTGTTTGATTCATGGCTTGATTTACCTTTTGCAACTGCGGCGTGTTGTCACGCCGTAAGACGCTGTGCGCAGACTGAGGTTCATGGCAATTTGCATCGCGACCTGTCCAACCCTGCGCACTAGCTTGTTCCTGATTTTAAAGGCACAAAGTGCACGGCCTCCAGAACCGTTTGTGTGATGCCTTGCGCGGTTTTGTCCAGCACCACCAGCGCCTGCGCGCCGCCGGCCATGTGCATGGGTGCCACCAGGCGCCCGCCCACGGCCAGTTGTTCAACCCAGGCTGGCGGAATCGCCTCGCCACCGGCCGCCGCAATGATGGCCGCATAAGGCGCGCCCTTGGCATAACCGGCCATGCCGTCGCCAAACAACAAATGCACATTGGCCAGACGGAAAGCGCGCAGGTTCTCGCGTGCCTTGTCGTGCAGGCCACGCAAGCGCTCTATGCTGTAAACCTCGGTCGCCAGCTGGCCCAGCACCGCGGCCTGGTAGCCGCAGCCGGTGCCGATTTCCAGCACCCGGCCCAGCTTGCCATCACTCGCGCCCAGGCTTTGCCGCAGCAATTCGAGCATGCGCGCCACCACATTGGGTTTGGAAATAGTCTGGCCCAGGCCAATCGGCAAGCTGGTGTCTTCATAGGCCTGGTTCGCCAGCGCCGTATCGACAAAACGGTGACGCTCGACCTGGCCCATGGCGGCCAGCACCTGGGCGTCGGTGACACCTTGCGCGGCCAGCTTCTGCACCATGCGTGCGCGCACCGCCCGGGAATCCAGCCCGACGCCGCTGGGCAACATGGCTGGCGCTGGTTTCTTCAAGTCAAAAATGCCTGTAGCCCGCTCTGGATGAGCGCGACCAGCTATATTTTTGGTAGCGGATGGCGTGCCCGCATCGGGCGCCAGGCGCACCGGGAAACCCGGTCGCTTGGCAGCGGCAGCCTCAGGCTTGGCGGACGGATTGAACGGCGGCTTCAGCGTGGGTTTCATGCGGCGGTGGGCGGCACGGTGGTGCCGTGCGTCAGTTTGGCCGCGGTTTGTGCCCAGTAAGGCAGGCGTTCATGGTCGGTCAGGTCCACCTGCAGCGGCGTGATCGAGATAAACCGCTGCTGGGTCGCGTGAAAGTCGGTGCCCTCGCCCTCTTCCTTGGCCGGTCCGGCACCGCCTATCCAGTACATGGTGTCCCCGCGCGGGCTGGTCTGCGTGATCACACGTTCGGCCGCATGGCGCCGCCCCAGGCGCGAAACCTTGAAACCCTGGATCTGGTCGTCGGGCAGGTTGGGGATGTTCACATTCAGCAGCCAGGGCGCCTGCGTCGGCGACGCGCCGGGGGGCGATGGCTTCCAGCGAAGGCATCAGTTGCAGCACCAGGTCGCGCGCCCGCCGGCCCGCCACATCGATGTGGCCCCAACCTTTTTGGGTTTGCGAAAACGCGATCGAGGGGATGCCAAACAGATAACCCTCCATGGCCGCGCCCACGGTGCCGGAATAAATCGTGTCGTCGCCCATGTTGGCGCCGTTGTTGATGCCGGAAACCACCAGGTCGGGCCGGTAACCCAGGAGGCCGGTCAGCGCAATATGCACGCAGTCGGCCGGTGTGCCATTGATATAACGAAAACCGTTGGCCGCCGTCTGCACATACATGGGCGAATGCAGGGTCAGCGCGTTCGATTTGGCGCTGTTGTTCTGCTCGGGAGCCACCACCTCGACGTCGGCAATGTCTTTCAGCGCTTCGTAAAGGGCGATGATGCCGGAAGCCTGGTAACCGTCATCGTTGCAGATCAGGATTTTCATGAATTCATTTTAGGGCCTGTCTACGCTCGCCATGGGGTCGCGCAGGCGTCTTTTCAGGATGGGCTGCAAGGCGCGGTGCGCCGCCAATAGCTTGCTCTATTGGCAAGCGCCGCAACGCCGCAGAGCGCCCGAAAAGACACCTGCCCTTCGGGTTGGGGCGAAATCGGGCGATTTGCCCACCAAATCCCTTGCATGGGCATCAGCCCATGCTGCGTGATCTTGGCGAGCAACTCATCCCGATTGCGTCCCAACGCGACCCCATGGCGAGCATAGACAGGCCCTCAGGTCTCACGGGTGACAAACGGCGGCCTGGCCCCCTTCTATTTGCCGGCCTAACCTGCCTATGATGCGGATTCAACCCTGAACCACAACGGAGAAACCCATGCATGCCTGGCTTTGTGAAGACCCCACCGGCGTTGACGCCCTGAACTGGAAAGAGCTGCCCACCCCGGCGCCCAAGGCCGGCGAAGTGCTGATTGAAATCAAGGCCGCCAGCCTGAATTTTCCGGACCTGCTGATTGTCCAGAACAAATACCAGATCAAGCCGCCCCTGCCCTTTGTGCCCGGCTCCGAATACGCCGGCGTGGTGCAGGCCGTGGGTGAAGGCGTGAAACACCTCAAAGTCGGCCAGGACGTGGCCTGCCTCTCGGGCACAGGCGGATTTGCCACCCACACCATCGCGCCGGCCGCCTTGTGTATGCCGTTGCCGGCGGGTTTTCCGTATGTGGACGCCGCCGCTTTCATCATGATTTATGCAACCTCCCACCACGCGCTGGTGGACCGGGGCTCAGCTCAAGGCCGGCGAAACCGTGCTGGTGCTGGGCGCGGCCGGCGGTGTCGGCACCTCGGCCATCCAGATTGCCAAGGCCATGGGCGCACGCGTGATTGCCGCCGCCTCCACCGATGAAAAATGTGCGCTCTGCAAATCAATAGGCGCAGATGCCACCATCAACTACAGCACCGAAAACCTGCGCGAAGCCATCAAGGCGCTCACCGACGGCAAAGGCCCGGACGTGATTTACGACCCGGTGGGCGGCGAGTTTGCCGAGCCGGCCTTCCGCTCCATCGCCTGGCGCGGGCGTTACCTGGTGGTGGGTTTTGCGTCCGGACCGATTCCTTCGCTGCCACTGAACCTGACCCTGCTCAAGGGCGCGTCCATCGTCGGTGTGTTCTGGGGCGGCTTTGCCAAAAACGAGCCCAAGGCCAGCGCCGCCGCCATGGCCGAACTGGCCCAGTGGTATGCCCAGGGCAAGATCAAACCGGTGATAGACCGCACCATGCCCATGGCCGACCTCAAGGCCGCGTATGCCCACATGGGCTCGCGCGGCGTCAAGGGCAAACTGGTAATGGTGAACTGAGCAGCAATTTGGGTGTTTATCGCCGGATCAAGACCCCGTGCCTGACTCATATAGTCACATGGAATGATTCAGAAGGTAGATTTAATGCTCAATCCCGCGAGGCCAGCCACCAGCGTGCCCACCATGCTGGTGGTGGAAGACAACCCCGACCATCTCGAATTGACTTTGACCGCCGTGCAGGAAAACGGCTCCAACCACGACATCGTGGTCGCCCGCGATGGCCTGGAAGCCTTGAACTATCTGTTCTGCCAGGGCCCGTACCGCGACCGCAACCCCGCGCACCAGCCTGAACTGGTGCTGCTCGACCTCGGGCTGCCCAAGATCAATGGCCTGGAACTCATGCAACGCATGCGCGAAGACCCCCGGACTTTTTCTGTGCCCGTCGTCATGCTGACCTCAGGCAATGAACAGTCGGATGCGGTTCAGGCACTCCAGGGTGGCCTCAACAGCTTTGCCTGCAAGCCGCTGGACTACCGCGAGTTCAAAGACAAACTCAGGCAGGTCAGGGAATACGCACGCTCCACCAGACTGGCCCCGTTCAGCGCCATCCAGCACACCTGATCGGCAACAACGGGCCACAAGGCCTCTCGGTGCCACGGCTCATGATGCAAATGGGGGCTGATGCGCTTGCGGTGACAAGGCAAGGCGCACCAAAAGAAAAAGCCACCGCAAAGGGTGGCTTGATATTCAAATGAAGTCCAAATTTTCTGCTGAATCCTTGCAAACTAGTAGTCTGTAAGAGAGAAATTTGGAGCGGGAGAAGAGTCTCGAACTCTCGACCTCAACCTTGGCAAGGTTGCGCTCTACCAACTGAGCTACTCCCGCATTTTCAAGATTGAATTATACGATGCCAGACAGGCGTATTTGGACTGAGGCTGAAAAAACCGTCAGATGTTTTGCAAATCTGCGCGCGCCCGCATCAGGACATACGCTTAGATCAGCACGCTGGCCATCAAGCGCCTGAAAAAGGCAAAGGCCAGACGCGGAATTGGCGGCGGTTAAGCAGCCGTCGCAACGCGTGCCTTGATTGATCAGACTGGCGCGTGCCACTTCTGCGGATTAGTTTTTGAACCCCGTGCTGAGGAATCACATCTGGTCCTGGAAACCACGCAAGCCGACGATGGCACATGGTTGGCCAAAAGAAAAGCCTCAAGACTCACATCTTGAGGCATCAGTCCTTGATCCCACATCAGGCAACCCATGCCATCGAGACCGGCGAGCTGGCCCGCCTGATTCCTGATTTGCTGGAAACGCTGAGCGACGATCTGCTGAGCGCAGATCAGTGACCCAGGTTGGCAACCAATACATCTGCCGCCTGAACGGCCTCGTCGCGAGTGGGCCAAGTCTTGTCGCTGCCCTGCAAGGGCGCCAGAGATTCGACGTGAATGACCGCTATATACCAAGGCCCGTCAGGGAGGTGGCACAACTTGGCCATGTAGTGCCGGCCGCTTGCAACGCCAGGGACGTATTCTTCTATCGGCTCGGGTTCTTCGATGTCCATAGGGTTTCTTTCCAAATCCCGATTATCCGCAACCCATCCCAGCCTTCTGGCGGAGTTCCTGTTTCTGAGGGCATCGTGAACGCAATGGATCTTTTCGCAAGCGCTGGCGGCTTCAGCACCGGCGCCGTCATGCTGCCTGGCCTGCCGTGGGGAGACTGAGCACTGCTCAATCCTTGAGAGCCACCCCTAGCCCAGCAAGCTTTTTCGCATACGAATCTCTGCGTTTGGCGGCCTTTGCGGCGGTGTCGACGGCCGCCTGAATCGCCTTGGGGCCCTTGCTTGCAACCGCCTTGATCAATCCGAACTTGTGAGCAGCCTCTGCCTCCGCCCTCTTGAAAGTAGCCATGAGTTCAGCATGCGTAGCGGATTGATTCACAGGCACCTCTTTTTCTAAAGCGTCATTTTCTGCGCTTTTTTCGATACACGGAAAGTCGATGCTCGCCCTGCGCGAGCTGTACGGGATGCAGCGCCTCCCCGAGAACCATCTTATCAACCGCGGCGCGGCCAAGCTGAGCGCCCCCAAGTGAACCCCGTCGCCTGCGGGCTTGCTCGGCCTGGAGGGGACTTAGCAGGTTGAATTGCGACAGATGAGCAACAACCGGCCGCAATGAAAAAAGCCCACTATCGAATGGATAGCGGGCTTTTCTTTATCTGGGGTGGCTGATGGGGCTCGAACCCACGACAACAGGAATCACAATCCTGGACTCTACCAACTGAGCTACAGCCACCGGAACCTCAAATTATAACGAGAACTTGGCGCCTTATTTGCCTGAAGGCCTTTTATGTGCCGATTTTCTGCTCGGCAGGCTTGGCAACCTTGATGTCGGCCTTGAAACGTTCTTTCAGAATGTTGTAGTAAGCCAGGCCTTCAGCCGAGGTCCACCACTGGCTGTACTGCGACTGCTCTTGCTGGGCGATGGCGGCTGTGGGCGTGTCGCGCGGCAACACCTTGAGCACCTTGAGCACGGCGTAACCTTGAGCACCCAGATCCACGCCCACCCACGCTGGCAAGGCCGCGGTATCGGCACTCATCGCGGCCTTGAGCGCTGCTATCGGGAGTTGTTGCGCCTGCTCACGCGACACAAGCACAGCCGCGGGCAAAGTCGCTGACGCCGGATTGGCCTTCCAGGCTGCGAGTTTTTCAGCGCCGTCCTTGCGCGCCAGTTCGGCGCCGCGCTGCTGCTGCAGACGCTCACGCACGATGGCCTTGACCTCTGAGAAAGGCAAAGTTCTGGCCGGTGTGTATTGCGTGATGCGGCCAGAGACCAGCTGGCTGGGGCCGATTTCCAGCGCTTCGGTGTTGCGTTTTTTCTCCACCGAGTCAGGCGAGAACAAGGCTTCCCGGAATTTCGGGTTGGCCAACACACCGGTGCTACCCTGAACCGGACTACGGGTCAGCTTGCTGGCCGTTTTGACGTCCAGTTTCAGACGTTCGGCAATCGGCCGCAAGCTGTCGGACTGCTCGTACACCGAATTGCTGAAGGACTCGGCGGTCTCCGCAAATTTCTTCTGTGCGAGTTGTTGCTTCACCTCGGCTTCCAGCGTGGGCTTCAACTCTTCGTAACTTTTCTGCTTGGGCGTCTTGATGTCCGTCAGCTTGATGATGTGGTAGCCAAACTCGGTTTCCACCACGTCGCTGATATCGCCCTTTTTCATGGCAAAAGCCGCATCGGCAAAAGGCTTGACCATGGCCTTGCGCGAGAAGAAGTCGAGGTCACCGCCGGCGGCGGCGGAGCCGGTGTCGCTTGAGTTTTTACGAGCCAGCTCGGCAAACGAGTCGGGCGCCTTTTTAACGGCGGCCAGCAACTGCTCGGCTTTTTCCTTGGCCTTCTGACGCTCCGCAGCCGGGGCACTGGCGGGCGCAGCGATCAGGATATGGCTGGCACGACGTTCTTCAGTACCTGCCAGTTGCGCCGCGTTCTGCTCGTAATAGGTTTTCAGATCTTGCTCGTTGACGGTGACGCCTTTTTTCACGGCCTCCATATCAAGCAGGACATATTCAATGTCGGCCTGTTCAGGCGCCTGGAACAAAGCCTGGTTGTCCTTGTAGAACTGCTCCAGCTCGGCTTCGCTCGGGTTGACCTTGGCCGCGTAGTCAGCCGTGTTGAAGCGGGCGATCTGCACCTCGCGCTTTTGAAAAAAGGCATTGAGCGAAATATCTGCCACCGCTTTGGTAGCAAACCCGCTGCCGGCCACGGACTGCAGGACTTGCCGCGCCGACAAATCCGCGCGCAGGCCGGCTTCGTAAGCCTCGGGAGTCATGCCGGTTTGCGACAGGAAGCCCGCACGGTCGAATTTTCCGTCAGCCAGCCTGAAGGCGGCAATCGCCGGATCTTCGGCGTACAGCCTGTGCAACTTTTGATCCGGGACCACCAGATTGCTTTTGGCAGCCGCGGCCGCCAGCACCCGTTCGCGCACCAGGCGCTCCAGCGTGCCATAACGGGCTTCAGGGGTATCGAGCAGTTTGGCATCCAGCGTCGGCATCGATGCCCTGAGCCGGGTCACCTCGTTTTGATGCGCGACATCCCACTCATGCTGCTGGATGTCCTGGCCATTGACCTTGGCAACCACGACGGTGTTTTGCTGCGAACGGTTGTAGCCGTCCAGGCCGAACAACACAAAGGACGGGACAATCAGCAAAAACAGCAAGCCCATGGTGATCTTGGTGTGCTTGCGAATGAAATCAAACATCTCGAATTTCCTTGCGGCTGTCAATCGGCCATTGGGGTTAAGCCATCAATGAAAAAGGCGAACCATTTGTTCGCCTTTGTCTAGTCTTTGGTGGTGGGTGCTGACGGGCTCGAACCGCCGACCTACGCCGTGTAAGGGCGCTGCTCTACCAACTGAGCTAAGCACCCCACCTCAACTTTTACTTCATGTGCATCAGTTCAGTGCGTCCTTGAGCGCTTTGCCTGGACGGAACTTTGGCACTTTGGCTGCCTTGATTTTAATCGCATCGCCGGTGCGTGGGTTGCGGCCGGTACGGGCAGCACGTTTACCCACTGCAAAAGTGCCAAAACCCACCAGAGACACAGCGCCTCCTTTTTTCAGTGTTGTTTTGACAGCACCAATGGTGGCCTCCAGTGCACGCGTCGCGGCAGCTTTGGAGATGTCAGCATGTTTGGCAATGTGCTCGATCAGTTCAGTCTTGTTCACAAGGAGCCCCTCGTTGATAAAAAAAGTTAATCTGGTTGTCTCTTGAATCTCCCTGGACACCTGTGAAAAGATGGCAGCGGAGCGGCATGTGCAGATCTTCTGCTGATTCCAATTAGAGCCATGGACTCCTATCGTGTCAATACAACATCAGATTTTTACAACGTGCGGTGGCGGATTCTAGTCTTTTTTTTCAAGCTTTCTCCGCCCCATCGTATGCATGCCCTGTATTTCAGGGGCCGCCAAGAGGTTCGCAGACCTGTCGTTTCAGCCCAGCGCCATCGCGATGGCCTTGCCCACATCGGTGCCGGTGGCGGTGCCGCCCAGGTCAGGCGTGCGGGGTGCACCGCTGCCGGGACTGAGCACTTTCTCAATGGCAGCGAGAACCGCATCATGCGCATCCTTGTGCCCCAAAAACTCCAGCATCATGGCGCCGCACCAGATTTGCCCGATCGGATTGGCGATGTTGCGGCCGGCGATATCCGGCGCCGAGCCATGCACCGGCTCAAACAGCGAGGGGAAATTGCGCTCCGGGTTGAGGTTGGCACTGGGGGCAATGCCAATCGTGCCGGTACAGGCCGGGCCCAGGTCGCTCAGAATGTCGCCGAACAAATTGCTGGCCACCACCACATCAAAAAAGTCCGGGCGCTGGACAAAATGCGCGGTCAGGATATCGATGTGAAATTTGTCGAGTTTCAGGTCGGGATAACCCTTGGCCATCTCGACCACCCGCTCATCCCAATAAGGCATGGTGATCGCAATCCCGTTGGACTTGGTTGCGCTGGTCAGGTGTTTCTTGGGGCGCGACTGTGCCAATTCGAAAGCAAACTTCAGCACGCGGTCCACACCGACGCGGGAAAACACACTCTCCTGCATCACGATCTCGCGCTCGGTGCCGGCATACATGCGGCCGCCTATGCTGGAGTATTCGCCTTCGGTGTTTTCACGCACGATGTACATGTCGATCTCGCCAGGCAGGCGCGGGCTGCCGTCACGCCGCACCACCGGGGCAATGATGCCGGGCATCAGGCGCGCGGGACGCAGGTTGATGTATTGGTCGAACTCGCGGCGGAACAGCAGCAGCGAACCCCACAGCGACACATGGTCGGCGATTTTTTCGGGCCAACCCACGGCGCCAAAATAAATCGCATCGTGGCCGCCGATCTGGTCTTTCCAGTTGTCCGGCATCATCTTGCCGTGTTTTTCAAAATAGTCCCAGCTGGAAAAATCGAAATGATCGAACTGCAGGTCTATCCCGAACTTGGAAGCCGCGGCCTCCATCACCCGGATGCCTTCGGGCATGGTTTCCTTGCCAATGCCGTCGCCGGCGATCACGGCAATTCTCTTTTTGCCGGTATTGGGGGTCATGGGTTTGCTCATGGGTGATCCTTTGATTTAGGGGATGAAAAAATTCAGGGCTTGGGCCAACAGCAGCGCCGGCGCCTCTTCGGCAATGTAGTGCCCGCAAGGCAGGCTGTGCCCCGACACGTCGACGGCGCGCTCGCGCCAGAGCGCAAGCACATCGAAACACTGACCCACCGCGCCATGTTCGCCCCACAACACATGCAGCGGCGGCGTCAGTTGGCGTCCCGCGGCCACATCGGCACGGTCGTGGTCCAGGTCTATGCTGGCGGAGGCCCGGTAGTCCTCGCAGATGCTCATGGCTGTACCTGGAATCTGCGCGCAACGTTCGTATTCAGCCCATGCTTGCGGCGCAAAGGCGGCCAGTCCGGCGTGGCGCTTGCCCATCACGCTGCGCAAATAACGCACAGGGTCGGACTCGATCAGGGCTTCCGGCAAGGGCGGCGGCTGGATCAGAAAAAACCAATGCCAATACGCACGCGCAAAAGCCTGGGAGGTGTTGTCGTACATGGCCAGCGTGGGGGGCGATATCCAGCAGCATCACCCGCTGGACCCTGGCCGGATGGTCTTGCGCCAGGCGATGCGCCACACGTGCGCCACGGTCATGCGCCAGCACCTGGAATTGTTCAAAGCCGTGATGCCGCATCACGGCCAGAGCATCCAGTGCCATGGCGCGTTTTGAATAAGGGCTGTGCTCCGCGTCACTGACAGGCCGGGCTGAATCGCCATAACCACGCAAGTCCATCAACACCACGGTGAAGTGACTGGCCAGGTCATTGGCCACCCTGTGCCACATGACATGGGTTTGCGGATGGCCGTGGATCAGCAAAAGCGGCGCGCCGTGCCCAGCACGCAAGGTGCGCAGGCGCCCTGCGGGGCCATCGATGTCGGAGGCAACAAAACCTTCAAACATCAAGCGGCCTTGTTGCCCTTGGTGATGGAAGCAACCTGTGCGTGGTTCATGCCTGTCTCCTGTGATTTTCTGTGTTGGGTCGATTTTGCAGAAGACGGCCACCCGATTCAAGCAATAATCAGGCAATCAATTATTTCCTTTCAGGAACGAATGGACCGCAGCGATCTGGAACTTGTACTGGCCGTACGCAACCACGGCAGCCTGAGTGCCGCCGCACTCAGCCTGGATGTGGCGCCCCCGGTGGTGACCAAACGGCTCGCCGCGCTGGAAGCGCGGCTGGGCCAGCGCCTGTTCCAGCGCACCACCCGGCGCGTGAGCCCGACCGCCGAGGGCGAAACCGTCTGCGAACGTGCGCAAGTCCTGCTGCGCGGTTTTAGCGAGCTGGAAGCGGAACTTCAGGAGCGCAAGGCCGAACCCACGGGCCTCATCCGGCTGGCCGCGACCTTTGGTTTTGGGCGGCTCTGGCTGGGACCGGCGCTCGCCAGCTTCCAGGAGCGTTATCCGCGCATCAATATCCAGCTGCAACTGACCGAGCAGTTGCCGGACCTGGCCGCCGACGGGTTTGACGGTGCCATCTGGCTCTGGCAGGTCGAGGGCCGGCAGGCCGCGCAATGGGTGTCACGCCGGCTGGCGCGCAACCAGCGCGTGCTGGTGGCCGCGCCCCGCTACATCCGGCAGCATGGCGTACCCATCAGCCTGGACGACTTGCAAAACCACGCCTGCCTGATTGCGCGCGAAAACGGCAATGCCACGGGACAACATTTTGATATCTGGCCGCTCTACAAAGACCGGGACAAAACACCGGCGCGGGTACGTGTGCAGGGCCCGCTGTCGAGCAACTCCGGCGAGCTGGTCCGCGACTGGTGCCTGGCGGGCCGCGGCATCATGCTGCGCAGCCTCTGGGATATCGCCCCGCAACTGGCCTCGGGCGAGCTGGTACGTGTGTTGCCAAGCTACGCCATGCCCGACGCCGACATCCACTGGCTGGCGCCCTACCGCGCGGATTCACCGCGGCGTATCCGCCTGTTGATTGATTTTTTGCTGACGCAGTTTCAGGGCGCGCCGTGGAAGACCAGTGCAGTGTTGCGCGCTGGCAGGCACAAATAAAACCGTTGGATTTTTGTTCAGGGCAAGGCGCAACCCGCAGCCATAGCCCAACTATGGCGAGGATTTGCAACGCCGCCATGAGCGAAAAGACGCGGTTTTATGTGCCTGATGGCGTGCAATACTGCGCTAGGCCACCGGCTTCGCGGGCCGCACCACGAGGCTAACGCCCAGCGCCGTGAGTGCCGTGCCCACCACCGTGGCCGCGGTGATGGACTCGCCAAACAGCAGCCAGGCCATCAAGGCCGTGGTGGGCGGCACCAGGTACAAGAGACTGGTCACGGCGGTGGCGGCGCCGCGCTGGATCAACATGTACAGCAAGGAGCTGCCGCCCAGCGTCAGCCCCAGCACCGACCAGGCCAGTGCGCCCATGAAGCCGGCGGTCCACTGCACGGGCTCGGTCTCCAGCAAGGCAAAGGGCAGGGTCACCAACAAAGCTGCGCCGAGCTGGATGGCATTGGCGCTACGAACATCGGCCGCCTGGACAAAACGCTTCTGGTACAAGGTGCCGATGGTGATGCTGAACAGCGCAAACACCGCAAAACCCAGGGTGTACAAGGTGACTTCGTTGCCCGTGCCGAATTTGCGCGACACCACCAACAGCAAGCCCCCCAGACCCAGCACCAGGCCCAGCCACTGCCTTGCGCTGACGCGGCTTTCGCCCTGGCCGGACTCCCCCATCCGGGAAACCCAGACGGCGGTCAGCACCGGCTGCAAACCCACAATCAGCGCCGACAAACCGGAACCCATGCCACCCTTGATGGCCGACCAGACCCCGCTCAGATAACCCGCGTGAATCAGAATGCCGGTGACAGCCAGGTGCAGCCACTGGGCCCGACTGCTGGGCCAGGCGACACGCGCGACGGCGATCCAGACCAGAAAACAAAGCAGCGACAAGGCATAACGAATCGCCAGAAAACTCAGCGGCGGCGCGTAAGGCAGGCCGTATTTGGCGACGATAAAACCCGTGCTCCAGATCAGCACAAACACGGCGGGCATCGCCTTGATCAAGGCCGCGTTGGACCCAGACGTGCTCATTTGGTGCGGGCGCGAATTTCTGGAATGGCTTTTTTCAGGTAATAAATCATGGACCAGACCGTCAGGACGGCAGACAGCCAGATCAGCCAGGTGCCCCACAGATGGGTGTTGATGACGCCGAACAGAATGCCGTCAAACAGCAGGAAAGGAATGGCCACCATCTGCACCGTGGTCTTGACCTTGCCCAGCATGTGCACCGCCACACTTTTTGTCGCGCCTATCATCGCCATCCATTCGCGCAAGGCCGAGATCGCAATCTCGCGCCCGATGATGATGAGTGCCACAAACACATCGGCACGCTGCAGATGCACCAGCACCAGCAAAGAAGCGCAGACCAGGAACTTGTCGGCCACCGGATCCAGAAAGGCGCCGAAGGATGAGGTCTGGTTCAGCTTGCGCGCCAGAAAACCATCCAGCCAGTCGGTGGCAGCAAAAACCACAAACATCACGGTGGCGATCAGGTTGCGACTGGCCGGAGAAATGTCGAGGTAGAAGATGCCCACAATCAAGGGAATCGCAACAATGCGGGTCCAGGTCATCAAGGTGGGTATGGTCAGAAACATGCGCTGATTTTGGCATGAGCCAGTCGGCACAGGTTGACACGCCCCAAAGCAGCCCCGAAATAGCCCGACTTTGCCCGCGTGCGTTGCGCAAAAACGTCTGCTGTTTCCTGCGCGATGCGCTGACAGCTTCAGTGCAAGGCGCGGTAGATTTCTTCCGCCAGGTCCCGTGAAATGCCTTCCACCGTGGCGATGTCTTCGGCGCTGGCCGAACTCACACCGCGTATGCCGCCAAAACGCTGCAGCAAGCTGGCGCGTCGTTTCGGGCCAATGCCGGCAATGTCTTCCAGCCGACTCGCACCGACCCGCACCTTGGCGCGTTTGGCACGCATGCCGGTGATGGCAAAACGATGGGCTTCATCGCGGATCTGCGCAATCAGCATCAAGGCGGCCGAGTCGCGGCCCAGATAAACTTTGTCGCGGCCATCGGCAAACACCAGCTCTTCGAGTCCGACCTTGCGACCTTCACCTTTTTCCACACCAGCGATCAGGCCCAGGTCCAGGCCCAGCTCTTCAAACACCTCACGCGCCATGGACACCTGGCCCTTGCCGCCGTCGATCAGCACCAGGTCGGGCAGCCTGGCCGTGTTGTTGCGCGCCGCTTCCGCCAGCTTGCTGTAACGACGCATCAAGACCTGACGCATCGCCGCGTAATCATCGCCCGGCGTGATGCCTTCTATGTTGTAGCGACGGTATTCGGCGCTTTGCATCTTGTGGCCATGGAACACCACACACGAGGCCTGGGTCGCCTCGCCGGCCGTGTGCGAGATGTCAAAACATTCGATACGCAGCGCCTCCAGGTTGTCCAGCGGCAACTCCATCGCTTCGGCCAGTGCCCGCGTGCGGGCCTGCTGCGAGCCCTGCTCGGCCAACAAGCGGGCCAATTGCAGGTCGGCATTTTTCTGCGCCATCTCCAGCCAGATGCGCCGCTGCTCACGCGGCTGGAAAATCGCATTGACCTTGCTGCCGGACTGCAGCGTGAGCGCGCTGATCAGCTCCTTGTCCACCGGCTCGCTGCAGACCAGCACCGGCGGCACCGGCACATCAATGTAGTGCTGGGCAATAAAGGCTTCGAGCACCAGCGCTTCCAGGCGCTTGGCCTGACCGCTGACGGGAACCTCGCCGCCCTCCCCGGCGCCGGCTTCATCCAGACCGGCGAGATCGGCCGCGTGTTCAACATGGGTCGGAAAATAAGGCCGGTCGCCCAGATGCCGGCCGCCGCGCACCATGGCCAGGTTCACGCAGGCCTTGCCGCCTTGTAGTTTGACCGCCAGGATGTCCACATCCTTGTCGCCACCGGTTTCCATGGACTGCTGGTGCAAGACCTTGGACAGGGCCGCGATCTGATTCCGAAACTCGGCCGCCTGCTCGAACTCCAGCTTCTCGGCATGGCCCTGCATCTGTTTTTCCAGCTCGCTCAGAATCTCCTGCGCCTGCCCCTGCAAAAAACGCTCGGCGTTGGCGACATCCAGCGCGTATTGCTCGGGCGACACATGGCCCACACAGGGCGCCGAGCAGCGTTTGATCTGATACAGCAAACAAGGCCGCGTGCGGTTGTTGAACACCGTGTCTTCGCAGGTGCGCAGCTTGAACACTTTCTGCAGCAGCAAAATGGTTTCTTTCACCGCCCAGGCGCTGGGATAAGGCCCGAAGTAGCGGTGTTTTTTCTCGACCGCGCCGCGGTAATAAGCCACCCGCGGAAAATCGTGGGACGCCAGCTTGAGATAGGGATAACTTTTATCGTCCCGGAACAGGATGTTGTACTTCGGGTGCAGCGTCTTGATCAGGTTGTTTTCCAGCAGCAAGGCCTCGGCCTCGGAGCGCACCACCGTGGTTTCCATCCTGGCGATCTTGGTCACCATGTGGCCTATGCGTGTGCCGCCGTGGTTCTTCTGGAAATAGGTAGACACGCGTTTTTTCAGGTCGCGCGCCTTGCCGACGTACAACACCGTGCCGTCCGCGTCAAAGTAGCGGTAGACGCCCGGCATGGCCGGCAACGCGGCGACCTCGCTGAGCAGTTGGGGATCAAATTCGTGAGTTTGGGTCATGGTTGTGCAGAGACCGCTTGGAACGGTCCATGCCATATTGTGGACAATCCGGGAATGAATCGCAGCCTGCAGTGGGACATTTTTTGCAAAGTCATCGATAACCATGGCGACATCGGCGTCTGCTGGCGCCTGAGCGCCGAACTGGCGACACGCGGCCATCGCGTGCGGCTGTGGGTGGATGACGCTTCGGCTTTGCGCTGGATGGCACCCGAGGGCTGCGAGGGTGTCACGGTCTTGCCCTGGCTGGAACCGCTGGGCATGAACATGCTGCGCCTCCATGCGGCGCCCTGCGACGTGCTGGTGGAGGCCTTCGGTTGCGAGGTCGCTCCTGAATTCATAGCTACCTGCGCAGACCAGATAAGCGATACAGACCAAAAACCTGTATGGCTCAACCTCGAATATCTGTCCGCCGAGCCCTATGTGGAGCGCAACCACGCCCTGCCCTCGCCGGTGCAGCGCGGCCCGGCGGCGGGCTGGAACAAATGGTTTTTTTACCCTGGTTTCACCCCCGCCACCGGCGGCCTGCTGCGCGAACCCACACTGCTGGACCGCCAGGCCGGTTTTGACCGTGCGGCCTGGCTGGCGGCGCGCGGCATCGCCTGGCAAGGTGAAAAGCTGGTCTCGCTGTTTTGCTACGAACCACCCGCGCTCGCCGGCCTGCTGACCCAGTTGTCGCAACACGGCCTGGACGGCCAGCCGGTGCGGCTGCTGGTGGCGGACGGGCGCGCCAGCCACGCCGTCAAAGCCGTTCTTAATGATGAAAAGTGGCTCCAGCCCAGGCAGGACGGGCGTGAGAAGCTATCAATTTCATACCTGCCGCTGCTCAGCCAAATCGACTTTGACCACCTGCTCTGGGCTTGCGAGCTCAACTTCGTGCGCGGTGAAGATTCGGTGGTGCGCGCCCTCTGGTCTGGCCAGGCCCTGGTCTGGCAGATTTACCCGCAAGCCGACCAGGCCCACCAGGTCAAGCTGCAGGCCTTTCTGGACGAGCTGGACGCGCCGGCCTCGCTGCGGCATTTTCATGCGGCCTGGAATAACCTGGAGGACCAGGTGCCGGCGCTGGACCCTGGCGCCTGGTCAGCCTGGACAGCCACGGCCAGGCAGCGCCTGCTGAGCCAGGACGACTTGTGCACACAGCTGATCCATTTTGTCGCGCACCATCGCCAGCCCACGCCATGAGGTTATTGCTGATCGAAGACGACACCATGATTGGCCGCGCGGTCCGCCAGGGCCTGGGCGACGCCGGCTTCACCGTGGACTGGGTCATGGACGGCCTGGCCGCCGAACGGGCGCTGGCCAACGACGTCTACGACCTGGCCTTGCTAGACCTGGGTCTGCCGGGCCAGGATGGCATGGCCGTGCTCCGGGGTTTGCGCACACGCGGCAATGCCATTCCGGTGCTGATTATCACGGCCCGGGACGCGGTCGCCGACCGCATCGCCGGGCTCAACGCCGGCGCCGACGACTACGTGCTCAAACCGTTCGACCTGGACGAACTCGTCGCCCGTGTGCGTTCCTTGCTGCGCCGCCATGCCGGCGGCGGCTCACCCCTGCTGCAATGCGGTGATCTGATTCTCGACCCAATACACAAACAAGTCAGCCTCAAAGGCGAGACCGTGGAACTGTCGGCCCGCGAGTTCGCGCTGCTGGAAACCCTGATGCAACGCCCTGGCGCCGTGCTTTCGCGCGAGCAGTTGGAAGACTCGATTTACGGCTGGACCGAAGAGATCGGTAGCAACGCGGTCGAAGTGCATCTGCAGCAAGCTGCGTCGCAAGCTGGGCGCCGACACCATACGCAATGTGCGCGGCGTGGGTTACAAGGTGGTGGCGCCGTGAACACACGCCCGGTTCAATCCATTCAGCGCCGCGTGCTGGTCTGGGCCATGGGCGCGCTGGCCCTGGGCGCCAGCCTGCTGATCGCCAGCTCCTACCTGACTTTGATTCGTGAGATGGACGAGGTCTTCGAAGACAACCTCAAGCAGGTGGCGCTGGCCGTGGCCAATCACCACGGCACCTATGGCATGACGCGTGTCCCGCGCATCGCCGACCAGTTGCCCAAGGTTTACGAGGAATACGGCAGGTTTGAGTTTGTCACCGCGGCCTGGACGCGCAACGGCACCTTGCTGCACAGCTCCGCCCCCGTGATCCCCCTGCCCTTTCGCTCACGCAGCGGGTTGAGCCTGGTCAAGATTGGTACCGAACAATGGCATCTGTACACCATCGTGCTGGAGGACGGTATTGTCCAGGCGGCGCAACGCGACAGCGAGCGCCAGGCGCTGGCGCGCGCAACCAGTTCCAAGCTGATCCTGCCGGCAGTGTTGATGCTGATGGTGCTGGCGGCCCTGCTGACGCTGGCCCTGCGGCGAGGGCTGGCGCCGCTGGCGCTGGCGGCCGGCGAGATCACGGGCCGCAGCGCCCGGGCCCTGCACCCGATCGCGCTCACCGCCCATCCGCCGGAATTACACCTGCTGATAGGGTCGATCAACGACTTGATGGCCAGGCTTGGCGCCGCGCTGACGCTGCAACGGCATTTTCTTGCCGATGCGGCCCACGAATTACGCACGCCAGTCACCGCTTTGCGACTGCAACTGCAGTTACTTGAGCGTGCGGACGATGAAACCCAGCGCACAGCCGCCATGGCTGCCTTGCGCGCCGGCATAGACCGGGCCCAGCACCTGATCGAGCAATTGTTGCAGCTGTCGCGGCTGGCACCCGAAACGCCGGCCTTGCACCGCGAACCGGTCGACCTGGCCGGCCTGGCGCGCAGCAGCGTCAGCCGTTTCAGCGCCCGCGCCGATGCCAAAAACATTGATCTGGGCGCCGTGGCCGAAGGCATGCCGGCCGTCGCCGCCGATGTGCAACAACTGACTATTTTGCTGGACAACCTGGTGGACAACGCCTTGCGCCACACACCGGTGGGCGGCCGCGTTGACGTCGGGGCGAGTCTGGAAAACGGCCTGTCCTGCCTGTCGGTCACCGACACCGGACCGGGCATCGCGGCTTCAGAGCGGACCTGGGTGTTTGATCGCTTCTACAGAGGCCAGAACAGCCAGGACGCCGACAAGGCCGACAACACCACCCCACACGGCAGCGGGCTGGGCCTGGCCATCGTGCAGGCCGTCGCCGAGCGTCACGGTGCCGCCATCCAGCTGGAAGACGGGCCTGGCGGCATAGGCCTGCGGGTCACGGTGCGTTTCCCGGCCCCTTGAGCGCCAGCGCAGGAGCGGGCCGGCAGGGTGCAAACAAATCGAGCTTGGGGTTGTATGCCTGGGTCTCGACGTCGAGCACCCCCAGCAGCGAATGAAACAGGTTGTCATGGCTGACCTCGGCGCCGGCGTGCGAGCGCATGCAGTCCTGATTCACCTTGAAGCTGTCGCGAAAAGCGGATGACAACCACATCACCAGAGGCACGCGTTTTTGCACATCGGGCGCAATCGGGTAAGGCATGCCATGCAGATACAGCCCGTTGTCGCCCAGCGACTCGCCATGGTCCGACACATACAGCATGGCGGTGTCGTAGTTCTTCTGCGAGCGGTCCAGGAAGTCGATCACCCGGGACAAAAAGAAGTCGGTGTACAGCAGCGAGTTGTCGTAGGCGTTGACGATTTCAGCGGCCGAGCAACCGCGCAAATCTTCGTTTTCGCAGGCCGGGGTAAACCGCTTGAACACCGCCGGATAACGTTTGTAATAGGCCGGCCCGTGGCTGCCGAGCTGGTGCATGACGACCACCAGGTTGCTCGCCGCATCCCGCGCGATACCCTCCATACCGTGCAGCAACACCTCGTCCAGACATTGCCCTTCGGCACACAACGCCGGAACGCTGGCATGGTCCATCTGTTCGGTGGGCAGACCGTCGCAGACGCCCTTGCAACCCGACTGGTTGTCGCGCCAGAGCACCTTGAAGCCGGCACGCGCCAGCACATGCAGCAAGGATTCGTGTGAGCGAATTTTGTCCTCGTCGTAGTTCGCGCGGCCAAAAGGCGAAAACATGCAGGGCAAGGAAACCTCGGTCGAGGTACCGCAGGCGGTCGCGTGCGGATAGTTGATCACGTCGCGCTGCGCCAGTTGCGGATTGGTTGGCCGGGCATAGCCATTGAGCGAAAAATTCTGCGCACGTGCCGTCTCCCCCACCACCAGCACAAACAGCAGCGGCCGGCTGCGGCCGCTCCAGGCCGCGCCCATCTTGGCATCCGCCCCCACGGGCAGCCTGGCTTGGTTGGGGCGCTGGACGCTGCCCCAGGTATTCGCGATCAAGGAGGCCACCACATTGCCCGGCGTCAGCAGGTGGCGCACTTCGCGGTGGTTGCGCATCAGCGACGCAAAATCCGCAAACACCAGCAGCAAGCTGAGCACCCCCACCACCAGGGCCGCGGCGACCCACGCCAGTCGCAAGGCGAACGCACGGCGCAGGCTGCGCGGCTTCAACCGAGGCCACCACAACAAGGCGACCGGCAGGACACCCAGCAGCAGCACGTGCGGCACCATGCCCCAGACCAGCAGTTCCCTGGCTTCCTGGACATTGGTAGCCAGCACATTGCGCAACATGGCCCGGTCCATGTAGATGGCATACCGGTCCATGTACCAGGAGGCAAACGCCGTGCACAGGACCAGCACGGTGAGCAGCGGCTTGACCGTCAGACGGGTAGACAGCAGCGCGACAAAAGCGAAATAAAAGGCCGCGAAGGCGCAGAACATGGCGGCGGCAAAACCCCAGGTGGAAGCATCTTCCCAGCTGCGCCCGACCATGGCCGCGCGCCAGAACGGCCCGTTGCCGGCCAGCAGGAAAAAACAGACACACAGCAGCACCAGGGTCTCCAGCTGCAGGGTCGGCCGCTGCGGCCAGCGCCGCGAAGAGGGGGCGCCCAAGGGCTTCAGCGTAGCGGCCGAGGAGCTATTCATGATGCGGGTGTGGCACCCGGGGACGGGCACGTGGAGTCAGTGAAGGCCAGAGCTTGCAGGGGGCAGACTTAACCTGGCCTTAAGACATAGTGAGCCCCGCGCCAGCCCACAGGACCCCAAGGCTGTCGGAAAGCCGGCTTGGGGGCTGTCCAAAATAACGGTAAAATACAGGGCTTTGCATTTTCCAGTTTGGACAATGCCGCATTCCTGCCGCGGACCTGCATCATCACAGACCCACTGGCGGCCAACACTCTACTAGAAATTGTTATGAAAATCGCTCAAGAAATACGCGCTGGCAACGTCATCATGCACGGCAAGGACCCGATGGTGGTGCTCAAGACCGAATACAGCCGCGGTGGGCGTAATTCCGCCACGGTGCGCATGAAGCTGAAAAGCCTGCTCAACAACTTCAACACCGAAGTCGTGTTCAAGGCCGACGACAAGATCGACCAGGTCATCCTCGACAAAAAGGACTGCACCTACTCCTACTTCGCCGACCCGATGTATATCTGCATGGACGCCGATTACAACCAGTACGAAGTCGAAGCCGAAAACATGGGCGACTCGCTGAACTACCTGCAAGACGGCATGGAACTCGAAGTCGTGTTCTACGACGGCAAGGCCATTTCGGTTGAGCTGCCCACCAGCGTCCAGCGCGAAATCACCTGGACCGAGCCCGCCGTCAAGGGTGATACCTCCGGCAAGGTGCTCAAGCCCGCCAAGATCGCCACCGGCTTTGAAATCGGTGTGCCTATTTTTGTCGCTCAGGGCGATGTCGTCGAAATCGACACGCGTACCGGCGAGTACCGCAAACGTGTTTAAACAGGTCTTGCCCGGCAAGACCCCACAAAAAGGCTCCCTGGTGGAGCCTTTTTTTATACCCCGGCCCCCTAGGGGCGAGCCAGCACCGCCAGCCTTTTCACCTGCCTGACTGATTTTCATGGAACTCCTGCAGCGTATTACCCAAGTCATCATTCCGGTTTTTCTGATCGTCGGTATCGGTTATTTTTATGCGCGCCGGCATCAGCCGGACATGAGCACCTTCAATCGCATCGCCCTGGACGTGCTGGCCCCGGTGCTGGTGTATTCGGCGCTCGCCTCACGCGACTTTCACCTGACCCACCACCTGCCGCTGTTGCTGGGCGGGGCTTTGCTGATCGTCGGCACCGGCTTGCTGGCCTGGCCGCTGGCACGTGCTTTTGGGGCCCAGCCGCGCACCCTGGTCCCGGTGGTGATGTTCAACAACTGCGGCAACATGGGGCTGCCGCTGGCCCTGCTGGCGTTTGGCCCGGAAAACCTGGGTGCGGCGGTGGCGCTTTTTTCCATCAGCAACCTGCTGCACTTTTCCGTCGGGGCCCGTATCACCAGCAGCCATGCCCACACCAAGGACTTGCTGCTCAGTCCCTTGATGCTGGCCACAGCCCTGGGGTTTGCCAGCGCGCTGACCGATGTCCGCCCGCCCGACGTGTTGCTCTCTGGCCTGCGCCTGCTTGGCGACGCCATGCTGCCCATGATGCTGTTCGCGCTTGGCGTGCGGCTCACGGCCTTGACCCGCTCCGGCGTCGCCATCGGCATGCTGGGTGCAGTGGCGCGCCCGCTGCTGGGCTTACTGGTGGCGCTGCCGCTGGTGTGGGTGCTGGATCTCCAGGGCGTGGTCAAAGGGCAGTTGTTGCTGTTTGCGGCCTTGCCGCCCGCCGTCATGCAGTACCTGCTGGCCGAGCGTTATTACCAGGAACCCGAAAAAGTCGCGGCCATGATCCTGCTGGGCAATGTCCTGGCTGTGCTGTTCATCCCGCTGGCGCTCGCGGTCGCGCTTTAACTTGCTTCACAATGCAGCCATGGAAAACACCCAAGACCTGAAACAAACCCGCCTGGCCGATGCCTGGGCTGAACTGCAGGCCTATGCCAACGATGGCAACCCCTTGCAGGCCAATGCCTACCGCCTGGCTTTTGCCGACCCCGAGTTTTTATTACGCCGCGAGACCCGGGGCATCCGTTTTCAGCTGGAAATGCTCAAGCCGGACATGGAGCAAATCTCCCAGGGCATTGAGAACACCATTGTGGTGTTCGGCAGCGCCCGTTTTCCGGCGCCGGAAGAGGCTGCGCAGGCCCTGAAACAGGCGCGGGACGCCGGTGATGCGCAAGCGCTGGCACTGGCCGAGCGGCATGTCCGCAACGCCCGCTACTATGACCAGGCACGCCTTTTCGCGCGGCTGGTGGCGGCCTATAGCAAACCCCGTCCGACCCAGGACCAGCTGTTTATCTGCACCGGCGGCGGGCCCGGCATCATGGAAGCGGCCAACCGCGGCGCGCACGAAATGGGCGCACCCACCGTGGGCCTGAACATCGCGCTGCCGCATGAGCAAAGCTCCAACCCTTATGTGACGCCCTCGCTGAGCTTCAAGTTTCATTATTTCGCCCTGCGCAAAATGCATTTCATGATGCGGGCCAAGGCGCTGGTGGCGTTTCCGGGCGGCTTTGGCACGCTGGACGAATTGTTCGAGGTCATCACCCTGGTACAAACCGGCAAGGCCAAGCCGGTGCCCATTATCCTGTTCGGCTCGGACTACTGGAAACGGCTGCTGAACTTTGATGTCCTGATCGAAGAAGGCGCGATCTCGCCCGACGACCTGAAGCTGTTCCAGTATGTCGATGATCCCCAGGTCGCCTGGGACGCCATCAAGACTTTCTACCAGCTGTGATCATGCATGCCCTCTCTCGGGAGGGGGCGTTTTCCTAAGGGTGGCCCGTCGGAGCATGTTCTGTCTTGTCCTTCAGCAGCCACGCGACGCGGGAACCGGTGCCGACCAGCGCACCGGTGGCCCAAAACACACCGGCAATGCCCACCACAGCGCCCATGGTGCCGAACAACATGGGCATCAACACACTGGAGGCGTTGATTGCCATCAGGCGCAGACCCAGGGCCTCGCCATGGCGGGCCTCGGGGGTGATCTGGTGCAACATGCTCATGATCATGGGTTGCACCGTGCCCAGCGCAAAGCCCAGCAGCACCGAACACACACCCATGCCCAGCGCCGTCCGCATGAAGGGGTAGATACCAAACAGCACGGCCGTCATCAACATGGCGCCGGCCAGCACCCGCCACTCGCGCAGGTGGGCGGCCAGCAGCGGCATCACCATACGAATGGCGGCGGCCGCCATGGCAAACGCACCCAGGATGGAACCAATCACCGAGGCGCTGATGCCGCGCTCAAAACCCAGCACCGGCACGACAAAGGTGTGCACATCCCAGCAGGACGATAAAAACCAGTTCACCAGCATGAGCCGCCGGAAACTGGGCTCGCGCAACAGGTCCCAGGCCTTGGGCGGCACGCTGCCAGCGGCGACGACCACAGGCGGCAACTCACGGGTGTGCCGCACCAGAAACCAGGTGGCCAAGGGCAACACCGCCATCAGGAAAAAGGCTGCGCGGTAGCCGAACAAACTGCCGGGCATGGCGCCGGCGTGGTCAATCAACAGGCCGGCCGTGAACGGCCCGATGAAATTGGAAACGGCCGGGCCAATCGACAGCCAGCTGAACACCTGCCGGAGCTGCAAAGCACCTTCCGCGGCCCGCCCGACGTGGCGCTGCAAGGAAATCACGGCGACCCCGGTGGCGCCGCCCGTGAGCAGCGCGGCCAGGCACAACACCGGGAACACCGGAAAAGCCACGGCCATCCCCGCCCCCAGCACGGCGGCGACCACGCTGTAAGCAAGGGGACGTTTGAGGCCATTGCGATCGGCAAAACGACCTGCCGGAAGGGCCAGAAAAACCTGCGTCAAGGCAAACAAGGCCAGCAGCACACCGACCGCTGCCGGGCTGTAGCCCTCGCGCAGCGCCAGCAAAGGCGCGGCCATGCGTGTGCCGGCCATGCAGGCGTGCAGGCAGACCTGCGCCAGAATCAGGCGGGCAAGTTCAGGGGTCATGAATCACGCATCAGTTGTCGTCCACATCTTTATCCAGAGGAATCAGACGGGCGGACTCGATCTCGGGCAAGGCCTCGACATTGCGCAAGGCCTTGCCCATCACGCGGCTGCGCTGCTCGGCGCTGCTGAGGGTGTTGAGCACGGTTTCGGTCTGCGACTTGACCTTGGCCAGCACGTCGCCGAACTTGCCGAACTCGGTCTTGACCGCGCCCAGCACTTGCCAGACTTCGCTGGAGCGTTTTTCCAGCGCCAGCGTCCTGAAACCCATTTGCAAGGAGTTCAACATGGCCAGCAAGGTGGTCGGACCGGCCAGCGTGATGCGGTGGTCGCGCTGCAGGCTTTCCATCAGGCCGGGCCGGCGCAAGACCTCGGCGTACAAACCCTCGGTCGGCAAAAACAGGATGGCGAAATCGGTGGTGTAAGGTGGCTCAATGTATTTTTCGGAAATCGATTTGGCTTCCAGCCGAATCCGCACCTCAAGCGCCTTGCCCGCGATGTCGGCCGCCGGCCCATCGGCGCGTTGCTGCGCATCCAGCAAGGCCTCGTAGTCGGCGCTGGGAAATTTTGCATCAATCGGCAACCACAAGGGCTCGCCCGAGTCGGAGCGGCCGGGCAGCTTGATCGCAAAGTCCACCGGGTTTTTGCCGCCCGGGCGCGTGACCACCTGCGCCGCGTACTGATCGACGGTAAACACCTGCTCCAGCAGGGCCGACAACTGCGCCTCGCCAAAAATGCCGCGTGTCTTGACGTTGGTCAGCAAATGTTTGAGGTCACCCACACCTTGCGCCAGCGTCTGCATTTCGCCCAGGCCCTTGTGCACCTGCTCGAGACGGTCCGCCACCTGCTTGAAACTTTCACCCAGCCGGGTTTCCAGCGTGGTTTGCAGTTTTTCGTCGACCGTCTTGCGCATTTCGTCGAGCTTGGCCGAATTGGTCTGCTGCAGCTGCGCAAGCTGTTTTTCCAGCGTTTCCCGCACTTCGCCCATGCGCCGCGCATTCGATTCGCTGACCGACTGCAGCTGCGTGCTCAAGGTGTCGGACAGCGTTTTTTGCAGCAAGGTCAGTTGCTGCGAAAACGCATCGATCTGCGCGTTCTGGGTGCGGATGGCCTCGGCGCTTTGCTGCACCAGCGTTTGCTGGAAGGTCGCAAAGGTGGTGGCCAGCTCCTGGCGGCTGGCGCGCGAATTTTCACTGATCTCGCGCCGCAGTTCACGCTCGACCTTGTCGTGGCCCGCCGCCATGGCGGCCAGCAGTTCCGCGTGGCCGCTGTCCGCCGGCTGGCGCAGCAGCAGCCAGACCAGCAGGAACAGGGTGGCCGCGGAAAGAAGCAGCAGCGGCCAGGTTTGCAACAAATTCATGCTCGCTATTTATTTCGTAGCTAGCACCGCTGGATTCAAGGGGGTCAGAGGCCTTTTTTCCTTAAAGAAACCGATCAGGTTGTCGACCGCCAGGTTGGCCATGGCCAGGCGTGTCGGCACTGTGGCGCTGGCGATATGCGGGGTCAGAACGACATTGGGCACGGTCAACAGATCGGGATGCACCTTGGGCTCGCCTTCATACACGTCCAGCCCCGCGGCGGAAATCGTTTTGTCGCGCAAGGCCTTGGCCAGCGCCGCGTCGTCCACAATGCCGCCACGGGCAATGTTCACCAGCGTGGCCGTGGGTTTCATCAGCGCCAGTTCGGCCGCGCCTATGGTGTGGTGCGAGGCCGGTGAATACGGCAGCACCAGCACCACGTGATCCGCGGTTCTCAGCAGTTCTTCCTTGCTGACGTAGCTGGCCTTGCACTCGGTTTCCAGCGCCGCGTCCAGGCGCGAGCGGTTGTGGTAAATCACCTTCATGCCAAAGCCGTGCGCACCGCGCTTGGCAATGCCCTGCCCGATCCGCCCCATGCCCAGCACACCCAGCGTGCTGCCATGGATGTCCGAACCCGCGAACATGTCATAACTCCACTTGTTCCACTTGCCGGCGCGCAGGTAATGCTCGCTCTCTGTCACCCGGCGGGCGGTGGCCATCAACAGGGCAAAACCAAAGTCGGCGGTGGTTTCGGTCAACACATCGGGGGCGTTGGTGGCCAGCACGCCGGCGGCGGTCATCGCATCGAGATCGAAGTTGTTGTAACCCACCGCCATGTTGGCGCAAATCTTCAAGTTCGGGCAGGCGGCCAACACATCGGCATCGATGCGGTCGCTGCCCGTGGTGAAAGCACCATCCTTGCCCTGGAGCTTTTCAATCATCTGCGCTTTGGACCAGGACTCGTCGGTGAGGTTGGGCTCGACCTCGAAGTGCTGCTCCAGACGGGCGATGACTTCAGGAAAAATCGCGCGGGCGACAAGGATTTTCGGTTTGCTCATGGGGCCTCTTTTTGACTTTGAATTTTGATTTTGAACAGTGAAAAGGGGATGCCTGAATTTACCTGAACCAGATAAAGGTCATCACCACAAACAGCGGAACCAGCACCCCGCCCGACCAGGCCATGTAGCCGAAAAAGCTGGGCATCTTGATGCCGCGGTCTTCAGCAATGGCCTTGACCATCAGGTTGGGCGCGTTGCCGATGTAGGTGTTGGCGCCCATGAACACCGCGCCGGCGGAAATCGCGGCCAAGGTTGGGGCCAGCGTGGTCATCAGGGTCTGCGCATCACCCCCGGCGGTGTTGAAAAACACCAGGTAGGTGGGCGCGTTGTCGAGAAAGGAACTCAGCAGCCCGGAGGCCCAGAAATACATGGCCGGATCGGGCTGGCCGTCGGGCCGGGTCACGGCGGACACCACGGCGCCGAAGGGACCGTTCAGGCCCGCCTTGAGCATGGCAATCACCGGAATGATGGTCAGGAAAATGCCGGCAAACAGCTTGGCCACTTCCGCCATGGGCCCCCAGGAAAACTGGTTGTCCTTGTGGACCTTGTCGGCCGTCATCTTCAGCGACAGCAAGGTGATGGCCACCAGGCCGACGTCACGCACCAGGCCCGGCAGGCCGACTTCCGTGCCGTACACATCAAACACCACGGCCGATTTCCAGAAACCGCTGAGCAGCACCAGCCCGGCCACACCCGCCAGCAACACAAAGTTGAACGCGCCATCAAAGCCGAAACGCGGCGTATCCGGCGTCGGGTCGACCGGAAACACACCCTCCTTGCGGTAATACCAGCTGTCCAGCACGTAGAAAATGGCCAGCAGGCTGCCGGTCAAAAACAGGGTCTCGGGAAAAATGTGCTTGACGGTCCAGAAAAAATCAATCCCTTTCAGGAAACCCAGAAACAGTGGTGGATCACCCAGCGGGGTCAAGGAGCCGCCGACGTTGGAGACGATAAAAATAAAAAACACAACAATGTGTGCGCTGTGACGCCGGTTGTCATTGGCCCGGATCAAGGGGCGAATCATCAACATGGAGGCACCGGTCGTACCCATGAAGCTGGCAAGGACCGCACCAATCAACAACAGCCCGGTATTCAGCCCAGGGCTGCCGTGCAGGTTGCCGCGTATAAAAATGCCGCCCGCCACCGTGAACAAGGCCGTCAGCAAAATGATGAAAGGGATGTATTCGGCAACGAGCGCATGCACCAGGCTGCTGCCGGCCAGCGCCGGACCGAAGGTCAGCGTGAAGGGCAGGAAAAAAACCAATGTCCAGGCTGCGGAAATCTTGCCGAAATGGTGGTGCCAGAACGCCGGCGCCAACAGGGGAAACACGGCGATGGATAACAACAGGCCGGCAAAAGGAATGCCCCACAAGGACGACAACTGGCCGCCGTCAAAGTCTGCCGCCAGGGCGATACCGGGCAAAAGAAGCAGCCCGGCCAGGGCTGCGCCGCAACGCAAAGTCTTCATGAGTTCTCCATTGTTGTTATGGACCGGATGAAGCCCGGCCGAGCCGGGTCCCGGTCACGCAATTTCAAAAACCTGGCGCAGATAGGCCAGGTATTTCTCGTCCTCACACATACTCTTGGACGGTGTGTCCGACAGTTTGGCGACCGGCTGGCCATTGCAGCGAACCATCTTGATCACAATCTGCAGCGGCTCGTAGCCCAGATCATTGGTCAGGTTGGTGCCGATACCAAAGGCCAGCAGGCAACGCCCCTTGAACTGCTGGTACAACTCGATGGTGCGCGGCATGGTCAGGCCGTCACTAAAGATCAGGGTTTTGGTCAAAGGATCCACGCGGTTTTTCGCATAATGCGCAAGCATGCGTTCGCCCCACTGGAAAGGGTCACCGCTGTCGTGGCGCGCGCCATCGAAGAGCTTGCAGAAATACATGTCAAAGTCGCGCAAAAAAGCGCTCATGCCATACACATCCGACAACGCAATACCCAGGTCGCCCCGGTACTCCTTGGCCCAGGACTCAAAACCAAACACCTGGCTGTCACGCAAACGCGGCCCCAGGGCCTGGCAGGCCTGCAGGTACTCATGCGCCATGGTCCCCAAGGGGATCAGGCCCAGCTTCATGGCGTACAGCACATTGCTGGTGCCCGCCAACTGCCCCTGCCGCCCCGTGCCCAGGCGCGCCATCAAGGTGCGCAAGACCTCTTCGTGCCAGGCCTTGCTGAAGCGCCGGCGCGTGCCGTAATCGGCAATTTTGAGCTCGCGCAGACCGTCGGCCTGCAGTTCCAGGATTTTGGCGTTCAAACGCTCGCGGCCCTGGCTCAGGTCTGGCTTTTTGTGGGTGTTGCGAAAGTAGACCTCGTTGATGATGGCCAGCACCGGAATCTCAAACGGGATGGTATGCAGCCACGGCCCCTTGATGGAGACCTCGATCTCGCCCGTCGGCAAGGCCGTGACATCCACATATTTTTCATTGAGCTTGAAGATGCCCAGAAAATCAACAAAGTCACTTTTGATGAAGCGCAGGCCCTTCAGGTAGGCCAGTTCGGCATCCTGAAAACGCAAGCTGCACAGCCCACGAATTTCCTCACGAATTTCATTGACAAACGGGGCCAGCGGCGCAATGCCAGGAGCCCCTGCATTGCGACACTTGAACTTGTACTCGACCTCCGCCGCGGGAAACTGATGCAGGACGGCCTGCATCATGGTGAACTTGTAGAGGTCGGTATCGAGCAGGCTGGTGATGATCATGAGGGAGCCAGGTGGCGCTGGGCGATGCAGTGCTTACGAAAAAATCAGGTCCCCAGGAAGTCCACTTCGAACAGCAGGGTGGCGTTCGGCGGAATCACGCCGCCGGCGCCGCGTGCGCCATAACCCAGAGCCGCTGGAATCACCAGGCGACGGGTGCCGCCCACGGACATGCCCTGCACGCCTTCGTCCCAGCCCTTGATCACCTGGCCGGCACCCAACGAAAACTCGAACGGCTGGCCGCGGTCCTTGCTGGAATCGAACTTGGCGCCTTGCACGCCGTCGTTGTACAGCCAGCCGGTGTAATGCACCTTGACGTTCTGACCGGCCTTGGCGATGGCGCCCGTGCCTAAAACGGTGTCTTCATATTGCAGGCCGGAGGGGGATGTGATGAGGTTGGTCATAGCCGTGTCTTTCCAAAAATAAAGGGGAAGCGCTGTTTGCGCGAACCCCTGACTTTACCCGCAAGCAGGCCCCCGGGGGCGCCCTTCGACAGGCTCAGGGCGAATGGAGAGGAGGCAAGTGCCCGCGAGGGTCCCATCCCCCTCAAGCAAGGGCCGCGGAACCGGCTTCGCCGGACCGCAGGCGCAGCAGCCCCCTCGGGGGGAAGGGAGCTACACACAGTGAGCGACCGTGGGGGCCCTTCAATCCAGCCAGGTGGCGAAGGCTTCCGGGCTGACGCGCGGCGTGTGATAGCTGTTGACCAGGGCGCTTTCGTCGGCATAACCCAGCGCCATGCCGCAGACCAGCATTTCATGCTCGCCGGCGCCCACGTGCGGCAGGATGATGTTGGCAAAACCGTTCCAGGCGGCCTGCGGGCAGGTGTGTAGGCCGTGGCCACGCGCCGCCACCATGATGTTTTGCAGGAACATGCCGTAGTCCACCAGGCTGCCGCGGCCCATCACGCGGTCCAGCGTGAACATCAGGCCCACGGGCGCATCAAAAAACTGGTAGTTGCGGTGATGCTGGGCATGCATCTTGTCCTTGTCGCCCTTGCCTATGCCCAGCAGGCCGTACAAGCCCCAACCATTCTCCCGGCGCCGGTCGATATAGGGCGAGACCCATTTTTCCGGGTAGTAGGCATATTCTTCCCGGTACTGCGCCGCCAGTTCAGGGTTGGCGCGGATCGCGTCATGGGCGGCGCAGACCTTGTCGACCAGGCTGTCGCGGCTGGCGCCCTGCAACACATAGACCTTCCAGGGTTGGGTGTTGGTGCCCGAGGGCGCACGGCTGGCGATGGCCAGCAGATGCGCCAGCGTTTCGCGCGGCACCGGTGTCGGCAGGAAGGCACGTGTCGACATGCGGCTGTGGATGGCGGCATCGACCGCGTTCAAGGGCTGGGTCACTTCAAGGTCTCCAATACAGTCAGCAACTGGGGTGGCAAAGGCACAGGCCGGCGGGTGTGCCGGTCCACATACACATGGATGAAATGGCCCTTGGCGGCGCTTAATTCCGCCGCCGGGTCACCGGCGCGGCCGGAGAACAAGCCGACCTCATAACGCACACTGGACGAGCCCACATGGGCGACACGAATGCCGGCCAGCACCGGGTCGGGAAACGCCAGCGGTGAAAAATAATGGCACTGGGTCTCGACCACCAACCCGATCACGCTGCCCGCATGAATGTCTATCGCGCCGGCCTCAATCAGGTGGCCATTCACCGCGGTGTCGAACCAGCTGTAATAAACGACGTTGTTGACGTGGCCATAGACATCGTTGTCGGACCAGCGCGTGCCAATGGGACGAAAGATTTTGTACGCGCTGCGGGCTTCGGCTTGGGGGCGTGTCGGTGAGCTCATGAGGACTGATTCTGCCAGCGCTGCCAGTAGTCCAGCGCCACGCGGTAGGTGTTGACCTGCACCTGCACGGTCTCGTCGATATTGACGCCATAACCGCCGGCCATGGCAAACGCCATGGGAATGCGCCTTTGCCAGGCCCAGTCGAAAACACGCCGGTCCCGCGCTTCCAGTCCATCGAAGCTCAGGCTGAGCCGCCCCAGCCTGTCCCCTTCAAACGGGTCGGCGCCGGCCAGATAAATGACCAGGCCGGGCGCGAAACGCTGGTCGAGTTCGTCCAGCGCGTGTTCCAGCGCCTGCAGGTAAGCGGCATCGGTGCAGCCGTCGGGCAGATCCACGTCCAGGTCGCTGGCCTCCTTGCGGAAGGGAAAATTTTTTTGGCCATGCATGGACAGCGTGAAGACGCTGGGGTCGCTGCTGAAAATACTCGCCGTGCCGTTGCCCTGGTGCACGTCCAGGTCGATGACCGCGACCCGCAGCGGCTGATGGTGGCTGCGCGCCCACTCCGCCTGCATCAGGCGGGCCGCCACGGCCGCATCGTTAAACACACAAAAACCGCCGCCCTTGCCCGCCGACGCGTGATGTGTGCCACCGGCCAGATTGGCGGCCAGGCCCTGGGCCCGTCCCTGCGACCCCAGCGACACGCGTGCCGCCGCAATCGTGGCGCCGGCCGAACGACGTGAACGTTCGACCATCTCGGGGCTCCACGGAAACCCGATCTCGCGCACGGCCGCCGGGCTCAGCGTGCCGTTCGCCACCGCCTGGATATAAGCCGGCTCATGCGCCAGCGCCAGTTCGCCGTCGCTGGCCCGCGGCGCCACACCCATCTGCACCCGCGGCAACTCGTGCGCCAGGCGGTCGCGCAGGCGCTGGTACTTGGCCATCGGAAAGCGGTGCCCGTCCGGCAAAGGCAGAACAAAGTGGTCGGCGTAAAAGGCTTGCAAGGTCGTGGGCAGCTAGAAAGAGAGAGGGAGAACCGCGGGTGATGCCCCTGAGACTGCATTGTGTCCGGATCAAGAAAACCCGCATGTCCCCTTTGAAGCTAGAGCCTGATCCCTAGAATGCTGCACTGCAGCAAAAATCGCTTGCAATCGCTCCGCCAATCCCTATACTTCAAATTATGTTGCAGTGCAGCAATTGACAAATGAGCAAACAAATTGTCCAGCAGCGCAACTAATTGAAATTGTTAAACCCCATTTATATATTGGAGATTTGAATATGTTGACCGCTGAACAAATTATTGCTTCCCACAAAGCCAACATCGAGACCCTGTTTGGTCTGACCAGCAAGGCTTTTGAAGGTGTTGAAAAGCTGGTGGAACTCAATGTCCAGGCGTCCAAAGCGGCCCTGGCTGAAACGGCCAACCATACGCAATCTCTCCTGGGCGTGAAAGACGCACAGGAACTGCTGGCCCTGCAAGCCGGCCTGTTCCAGCCCCTGGCTGAAAAAACGGCCGCTTACAGCCGTCACCTGTACGACATCGCCACTGCCACCGGCGCTGAAGTCGGCAAGTCGATTGAAGGCCAGGCGGCCGAAGCCCAAGCCAAATTCATGGGCCTGGTGGACAGCGCTTCCAAAAACGCACCGGCCGGTTCCGAAACCGCCGTGGCTGTGATGAAAAGCGCCGTGGCTGCTGCCAACAACGCTGTCGAATCCATGCAAAAAGCTGTCAAGCAAGCCACCGACATGGCCGAAGCCAATTTCACTGCTGTGACCAACACCGCTGTGAACGCTTCCAAGACCGCTGCCAAAAAACGTTAATTACAGGGCTTGAATTAGCTGGCACAGCCGCCAGCTGATTCATACCGGGTTGGCCAGCCAGTGCTACGTTGACGTTTTGGCTGGCGCGCCAACCCTGAAGATTCAGGCACTTGGTTTCGATCATCCCTTATCGAAACCAAGTTCCAACCCCTTGTCTCCTCGGGTCCTTCCAGAAATTCAGTTTCACGGACCCCTTAAAGCCCGATTGCAAGATCGGGCTTTTTTTTGGCCCATCCAAAACCACAACACCCTCCCGCTCAGGCCGCAGAATTATTGATCAAATCGGCCTCCAACCCAGAAGCAACGGGCGCAAGCAGCTATCAATAACTGATCGTCAGCGGGCCTGCAACGCTTCCAGCCTGGCCTTGAGCGCCGGCAGCGCGGCCAACATCGCTGCCCGGCCGGCGTCAATGGCGCGCTGGCGAGCCGAAAAATCGGCGCTTTTCAGGCCTACCTGCGAGGGCGAAACCACCAGGTCGGCGTCCTTGAGTTCGTACTGGTTGATGCTTTTGCCCATGATGGCAAAGGTTTGCAGCAGGATTTGCAAGGTGCCGCTGGCCGGGTTCGCCTCGGGTGGGCTGGAAATGTCCACCGCAATCACCAGGTCGGCCCCCATTTGCCGCGCAAAACGCACCGGCACCGGCGACACCAGACCGCCATCCACATACTCGCGCCCGTTGATCTTGACCGGCACAAACACCGCCGGCACGGCGCTCGAGGCACGCACCGCGGTGCCGGTGTCGCCGCGCTGGAACAACACGGCCTGGCCGCTGTTCAGGTCGGTCGCCACAATACCCAGCGGGATCACCATGTTTTCAATGGTCCGCCCCTTCAGCAACTCGTTGACATAACGGCTCAGCGCCTCGCCACGGAACATGCCGCGCCCGAAAATCGGCAGCATCCAGTCGGTGATGGCGACCTCATCCATGTTCAGCGCCGTCTGCTGCAACTGCGCGCTGCTTTTGCCGCTGGCGTACAGGGCCGCGACCAGGCTGCCGGCCGAGGTGCCGACCACCACGGCCGGTTTCAGGCCGGCCTCTTCCAGCACCGCAATCACACCCACATGGGCAAACCCACGGGCCGCGCCGCCGCCCAGGGCCAGGCCGATCTTCACCGGTTTGGGCGCAGGCGCCGTCACCGGCACGGCCGGTGTGGTCGCCGGTTGACCCGGACCCTGGGTCGCACAACCGGCCATCAGCAGCGCACCGGACAGCGCGAGCAGACTCCCGCCTCGAATACTCATAAAACGATTAAGAATAATTCGCGTTTGTATTAAAATCTCACACATCACTAGCTTCACGGACTGTTGCCTTATGTTTAAAACGTCATCTTCATTGGCCGCCATGGCCCTGGCCACCGCCACCCTGCTGGGCGCAGCAGGCGCTGCCAGTGCGCAGGAACAGGTCGTCAACCTGTATTCTGCACGCCATTACCAGACCGATGAAGGCATGTACGAAGCCTTTACCCGCACCACCGGCATCAAGATCAACCGCGTGGACGCCGACGACGCCGGCATCGTGGCGCGCCTGAAAGCCGAAGGCGCCGCCTCCCCGGCCGACGTGATTTTGCTGGTCGATGCCGCGCGCCTGGCGTCGGCCGACGCCCAAGGCCTGTTTCGGCCCTTCAAGTCCAAGGTGCTGGACGCCGCCATTCCGGCCAACCTGCGCGCCGCCGCCACGCCAGAAGGCGTGACCTGGACTGGTTTTTCGACCCGCGCCCGCGTCGTGGTTTACGATCCGGCCCGCGTCAAGGCCAGCGATGTGGACAGCTACGAAAAACTCGCCGACCCCAAGCTCAAGGGTTTGCTCTGCACCCGTTCCGGCTCGCACCCCTACAACCTCTCGCTGTTCAGCACCGTGGTTGAACGCCTGGGCGACGCCAAGGGTGAAGCCTGGCTCAAGGGCCTGGTGGCCAACATGGCACGTGCCCCCAAGGGCGGCGACACCGACCAGGTCAAGGCCGTGGCCTCCGGCGAATGCGGCGTGGCGCTGACCAACAGCTACTACGTGGCGCGCCTGATCAAGTCCGACAAGGCTGAGGACAAAACCGTCATGCAAAAGGTCAAAGTCATGTTCCCCAACCAGGCAACGGCCGGTACCCACGTGAACATCGCCGGCGCCGCCATGGCCAAACACGCCAAAAATCCGGACAACGCGGTCAAGTTCATGGAATTCCTCGCCAGCCCGTTTGCGCAAGACTATTTTGCCAACGGCAACAACGAGTTCCCGGCTGCCAAAGGCGTGAGCGCCAGCAACCCGGCGATTGTCGCCATGGGCGGTTCCAGCTTCAAGCAGGAAAACATCCCGCTCGGCGTGATCGCCAAAAACCAGACCAAGGTGCAGCAGATGCTGGACCGGGTTGGTTATAAGTAAGCTCACATCCTCTTGCAAAGCCCGGTCCGCCGGGCTTTTTTTATGCGCGATAATCCGTTTTGACGTTGACGTTAACGTCAACCAAAAGTCACCCGTTTTTATTCTTCCAAGGACACACAATGGACATCGCAGGCAAAGTATTCATCGTCACCGGCGGCGCCTCCGGCCTCGGCGAAGGCACGGCACGCATGCTGGCCGCCAAAGGCGGCAAGGTCGTGATTGCCGACATGCAGGTTGAAAAAGGCGAAGCCATCGCCAAGGACATAGGCGGCGCTTTTGTCAAATGCGACGTCAGCCAGGAAGCCGATGGTCAGGCCGTGGTGGCCAAGGCCGTGTCCCTGGGCAAACTCATGGGCCTGGTCAACTGCGCCGGCATTGCGCCAGCGGAAAAAACCGTCGGTAAAAACGGTGCCCACAGCCTGGCCGTGTTCAGCAAAACCATCACCGTCAACCTGGTGGGCAGCTTCAACATGATCCGCTTGGCGGCCGACGCCATGTGCAAAAACGAACCCGAAGCCACCGGCGAGCGCGGCGTGATGATTTCCACCGCCTCCGTCGCGGCTTATGACGGCCAGATCGGCCAGGCAGCCTACAGCGCCTCCAAGGGCGGCATTGTCGGCATGACCTTGCCCATCGCGCGCGATCTGGCGCGCAACGGCATCCGCAACATGACGATTGCCCCCGGCATCTTTGGCACGCCCATGATGTTCGGCATGCCGCAGGAAGTGCAGGACTCGCTGGCCGCGTCGGTCCCCTTCCCCAGCCGCCTGGGCACGCCGCAGGACTATGCCAAGCTGGCGCAGCACATTTTTGAAAACGACATGCTCAACGGCGAAGTGATTCGCCTGGACGGCGCGATCCGCCTGGCGCCACGTTAAGGCGCTGCAGCGCAAACGCTATCGAATAAATAGCTGCTTTCGCCCGTCCCACGGGGGCTAGGGGCCGATTTGACTGTTAACCCAGGCAGATCGGCCTTTTTTCGTGGCAAAGGCCATCCACTGGCGGCGCCTGCCCCGTCAGGTCGCTACCGGCTTGCGCGGGTTTAACATGCCATGCACCCCGGAACACCCATGACCAGCCCTCGCCCCCTGACCCTGCCAGCCTTCCCACGCTTTGCCTTCCCTCTGGCCGCGGCCCTGCTGCTCGCGGGCTGTACATCGGCCCCGCCTTTCAGCGCCAACACGCCCGAGCAACCCGAAGCCGCGTCGGGCTACGACGCCAAACAAGGTTGGGCAAGCACACGCTTTGCCGTGGCGGCCGCCAACCCGCTGGCCACCGACGCCGGCTACCAGGTGCTCAAGGCCGGCGGCTCGGCGGTCGACGCCGCCGTGGCCGTGCAGATGGTGCTGAGCCTGGTCGAGCCGCAATCGAGCGGCATTGGCGGCGGCGCCTTCCTGTTGCATTTCAACGGCAAGACCGTCGAAGCTTTTGACGGCCGCGAAACCGCGCCGGCGGCGGTCGACGACAAACTTTTTCTGGGTGCCGATGGCAAACCCGTGGCCTTTTACGCAGGTGTGGTCGGCGGCCGTGCTGTCGGCGTGCCGGGCGCGGTGCGCATGCTGGAGATGGCGCACCGGCAACACGGCAAGCTGCCTTGGGCCCAGCTGTTGGCGCCGGCTATTCGCCTCGCCGAAGAAGGCTTTCCGGTCAGCGTCCGCCTGCACACCCTGCTCAAGAGCGACCGTTACCTGAAAAATGACAAGGCGGCCGCCGTTTACTTCTACCAGGCCAGCGGTCAGCCATGGCCGGTCGGCACCGTGCTGCGCAACCCGGCGTTGGCCGATGTCCTCCAAAAAATAGCCGACCAGGGCTCACGCGGACTGCTCGAAGGCGAGGTGGCCCAGGACATCGTCCGCAAGGTCCAGGGTCACCCCAGCAATCCCGGCAAGCTGGCGCTCAGCGACCTGGCCGGCTACCAGGCCAAAAAACGCGAGCCGCTGTGCCACGACTACCGGGCGCAAGCCAGGGATTACCGCATCTGCGGCATGCCGCCGCCAAGCTCGGGCGCCATCGCCATCGGCCAGATCCTCGGCATGCTGAACAACACCCGGGCCGCCAGCCTGCCCTTGGCCACTGGCACAGCCGGCACACCCGGACCCGCCCCCTCGGCGGAGTGGCTGCACCTTTACACCGAGGCCGCGCGCCTGGCGTTTGCCGACCGCGCGCAATACATCGCCGACCCCGACTTTGTGCCGCCTCCCGCCGGCAGTTGGATGAGTCTGCTGGCGCCGGCCTACCTGGCTGAACGGGCGAAACTGATTGCGCAGCAACCCGGGGGGAAAAGCATGAAGGATGCCCCGCCCGGCAAGCCCGGTGGCATACAAGCCGCTTATGCCCCCATGCCCGCGCAGCCCGAATACGGCACCTCGCATATCAGCATCGTCGATGCCCACGGCAACGCCCTGGCCATGACCACCACCGTCGAAAACCAGTTCGGTGCGCGCCAGATGGTGCGGGGCTTTTTGCTGAACAACCAGCTCACCGATTTCAGCTACGCGCCCACCGACGCGCAAGGCCGTCCCGTCGCCAACCGCGTGCAGCCCGGCAAACGGCCGCAATCGGCGATGGCGCCCACCCTGGTGTTTGACAAGGCCAGCGGCCAACTCCTCATGAGCGCCGGTAGCCCGGGCGGCGCGCTGATCATTCACTACACGGCCAAAACGCTGTACGGCGTCTTCAACTGGGGACTGAACGTGCAGCAGGCCATCGACCTGCCGAACTTTGGCCTCCTCAGCGGCCCGCTCCTGCTGGAAGACAAACGTTTTCCCGCCGCAACAACAGCGGCCTTGCGCGCCCGTGGCCACGAGGTACACGAGCAGGCCCTGACCAGCGGCCTGCAGGGCATCCAACGCACGGCCACGGGCTGGTTTGGCGGCGCCGACCCGCGCCGCGAAGGCCGGGTGATGGGCGATTGAGCGCTGCGGACGACGCCGTCCCCGGGTCGCGTCCGCCGGTTTGTGCGAACATGCTTCGAAGCCACACACCCGATAATGACGCTCAATTTCCGGAGACCCGTATGCTGAACCTGTTTAAAAAACCCCTGCTCGCCACCTGTGCCCTGGTGGCCCTGGCAGCCCCAGCCCACGCCGGCAAAACGCTGGAGGCGATCAAGGCGCGTGGCCAGCTGGTGTGTGGCGTGAGCAGCGGTGTCGCCGGTTTTTCGCAGGCCGACAGCAGCGGCAAATGGTCCGGCCTGGATGTGGACGTCTGCCGCGCCATTGCCGCCAGCGTACTCGGCGACGCCAACAAGGTGAAATGGGTGCCGCTGGTATCGCAGCAACGGTTTGCCGCGCTGCAATCCGGCGAGGTGGACATCCTGTCGCGCAACACCAGTTGGACCCTGACGCGTGATGCCTCGCTGGGCCTGGCCTTCACCGGCGTGACCTATTACGACGGCCAGGGTTTCATGGTGCCGGCCAAAAGCAAGGTCAAAAGCGCCAAGCAGCTGAAAAATGCCACGGTCTGTGTGCAGTCCGGCACCACGACTGAAAAAAACCTGAGCGAGTTTTCACGCATCCACCAGTTGAACATCAAACCCGTGGTGTTTGAAAAGTTTGACGCCGCCAACGCGGCTTATTTCTCCGGCCGCTGCCAGGCCTACACCACCGATGCCTCGGGTCTCGCCTCGATCCGCAACAAGGAGGCCAAGACACCGGCCGAGCATGTGGTGTTGCCGGACCTGATCTCCAAGGAGCCGCTGAGCCCCGCCGTGCGGCGCGGCGATGACGAATTTTTCGCAATGGCCAAATGGGTGGTCTTCGGCCTGATCGAAGCCGAGGAATATGGCGTGACACAAGCCAATGTCGATGCCTTGCAAAAAGACAGCAAGGACCCCAACATCGGCCGCCTGCTGGGCACCACCGAAGACACCGGCAAGCTGCTGGGCCTGGACAAGGACTGGCTGGCACGCGCCGTCAAGGCCGGCGGCAACTATGGCGAAATTTTTGAACGCAACGTCGGCCCCAAAAGCCCGCTGGGTCTGCCGCGCGGCAGCAACAAGCTCTGGTCGCAAGGCGGCCTGATGTACGCACCCCCCGTGCGTTGATGCCCGAGCCCTCAGTTCCCCTGATACCGCCGCGCCCTGCCCCTGCGGCAACGCGGCATTTTTCGTGGCGCGGCCGAAAGGCGCGCAGCGTGGCCTACCAGGTGCTGGCCGTGGGGGTGATAGGCCTGCTGGGCTGGCTGCTGGTCAGCAACACGCTGGCCAATATGCGTCTGCGCGGCATCCAGAGCGGTTTTGATTTTCTCTGGCAGCCGGCCGGTTTTGACATCGGCGAGGGCTGGCTAACCTACGACGCGACCAGCCCCTACTGGAAAGCCTTTCTGGTCGGCATCGTCAACACCCTGCGCGTGGCGCTGATCGGCTGCGTGCTGGCCACGCTGCTGGGGACGCTGCTGGGCATCGCCCGCTTTTCGCGCAATGCGCTGCTGCGGGGCTTGAGTTATGGCTACGTCGAGCTGTTCCGCAACATCCCCCTGCTGCTGCAGTTGCTGATGTGGTACCTGCTTTTCATCGAGTACCTGCCGCCGCCCGATGCCGCCTTGAGCCTGGGCGATAGCGTCTTTCTGAGCAAAAACGGCATCGCCTTTCCGTCGCTAAGCTGGGCAGATGGACATCTGCAGTTTGAAATCCCGCGGATCGGCGAGATGCAGGTGGAAGGCGGCGCGGCGCTCAGCCCCGAATTCATGGCCGTGCTGCTGGGCCTCGTGCTCTACACCGCCGCTTTTATTGCCGAGGTGGTGCGGGCCGGCATTGCCTCGGTCCCCAAAGGCCAGCATGAAGCCGGCGCGTCGATCGGCCTGTCACGGGCACGCGCCATGCGCCTGATCGTCTTGCCGCAGGCGCTGCGCCTGATCATTCCGCCGCTGACCAACCAGTACCTGAACCTGACCAAAAACTCGTCCCTGGCCGTGGCCATCGGTTACCCCGATGTGGTGTCGATTGCCAACACCTCGCTGAACCAGTCTGGCCGCGCCGTGGAATGTATTGCCATCATCATGTTGGTCTATCTGACGCTATCGCTCATCACCTCCGCCTTGATGAACTGGTTCAACCGCCGTGCGGCGATCAAGGAGCGCTGAGCCATGCCAGATCAAGCACAGGCTTTTCAACCCATTCCCCCCAGGCCGGCGCCGGTGCATACCGTCGGCGCCATCGCCAGCCTGTGCCGCAATCTTTTCTCCAGCCTGCCCAACACCGTGCTGTCGCTGCTGCTGATGGCCTTGTTCGCCTGGCTGGTGGTGAAAGGTTTCAGTTGGGGCCTGGTGAATGCCGTGTTTGCGCCGGATGCAGACCGTTGCCAGGCGGCACGCGGACTGGGCGCCTGCTGGGGCGTCATCCATGAAAAAGCCCGCTTCATCTTGCTGGGCCGCTACCCGCAGACCGAGCAGTGGCGGCCCGTGCTGGCCACCTTTGCCTTGCTGGCACCGGTGCTGGCCAGTTGCAGCACGCGTTTCTGGAAACCGTCGCTGGCCCTGATCTGGGCGGCAGGGCTGGCACTGTTTTTTGTGCTGATGGGCGGCGGTGTGGCCGGCCTTGAAAAAGTACCGACCGATGTCTGGGGCGGCCTGCCGCTGACCCTGATGCTCAGCGTGATCTCCATGGTGCTGGCTTTCCCCATCGCGGTGGGGGTGGCGCTGGGCCGACGTTCGGACATGCCGGCGATACGCTCCTTATGTGTGGTTTACGTTGAGCTGGTGCGCGGCGTGCCGCTGATCTCGGTGCTGTTCATGGCCTCTTTCATGCTGCCGCTGTTTTTGCCGGTGGGCAAGTCGCCCGACGTGCTGGTCCGCGTGATTGTCGGCATCACGCTGTTTGCCGCAGCCTACATGGCCGAGATCATTCGCGGCGGGCTGCAGACGGTGGGCCGTGGCCAGGCGGAAGCCGCCGCCAGCATGGGCCTGAGCTACTGGCAGGCGCAGCGCAAGATCATCCTGCCGCAGGCGCTGGGCGCGGTGGTGCCCAGCATCGTGAACAACTTCATCTCGCTGTTCAAGGACACCTCGCTGGTCACCATCGTCTCGCTCTACGAACTCACGGGTGCGCTGTCGCTCGCGCTGGGTTCGGACCCGAACTGGCGCCCTTTCAAGATCGAGGCCTACCTGTTTATCGCCGCCATCTATTTCGCCTTCTGCTACGCCATGTCGCGTTACAGCCTGCGGCTGGAAAAGCGGCTGGCCAGGAACGGGAAGTAACGGGACATCAAAGGACAAGAACGTGAGCAATCCCATCATCCGTTTCGACAAGGTCAACAAGTGGTTTGGCAGCTTTCACGTGCTGCGCGACATCAAGCTGTCGGTCCAGCCGGGCGAGCGCATCGTGATCTGCGGCCCCTCCGGCTCGGGCAAGTCCACGCTGATCCGCTGCATCAATGCGCTGGAAGACTACCAGGAAGGCACGCTCACCGTTGCCGGCACCGTGCTGGGCGACAACCTCAAGGCGATTGAAGCCGTGCGCCGGCAGGTCGGCATGGTGTTCCAGCAGTTCAACCTGTTCCCGCACCTGACGGTGCTGGAGAACCTGACGCTGGCACCGGTCTGGGTGGCCGGCCTGCCAAAGAAAGAAGCCGAGCAGATCGCCATGGCGCAGCTGGAGCGTGTGCGTATTGCCGAGCAGGCGCACAAATACCCGCTGCAGTTGTCGGGCGGCCAGCAGCAGCGCGTCGCAATTGCCCGCTCGTTGTGCCTCACGCCAAAAATCATGCTGTTTGACGAACCCACCTCGGCGCTGGACCCGGAGATGATCAAGGAGGTGCTGGACGTGATCGTCAGCCTCGCCGATCAGGGCATGACCATGCTGTGCGTCACACATGAGATGGGTTTTGCGCGCGCCGTGGCCAACCGTGTCATCTTCATGGATGAAGGCCAGATTGTTGAAGAGAACACGCCCGAGGCCTTTTTTGCTGCACCCAGAACGGATCGCAGCCGCGATTTCCTCTCAAAAATTCTCGGCCACTAGGCGTTCTCCAGCCACGCCAGCGCCTTGTCATCATCGGCAAAGGGAAAATGTCTGACTTCGGCCGAGATGAAGTGCTTGCCGAGTAGCTCTGCCATGCCGGCCAGCGGGCTGTCCGTGACCACCGCGACGCGTTCGACCTGCTTGTGGTGCTCGCGGACGAAGTGCATGTGAGCGGTGAAGCCCTCGAAATCTTCCCAGCCGGGAAAGCCCTTGGCGTGAACCAGCACGCCGTGCAGCTTGGCGTTCTCTGCGAGGTAGGCGTCGACGTCAGCGCTGAGGCCGGCAAAGTCTTCTTTGCGCAGGGGCGCGCTGGGGTTGAGCCGCAGAATGCCGCCTGGCCGCGTGATGGAATAGTGGAGCATGAGATTCTCCTGAAGTTAAGAGCCTGTTTACGGTCTAAAGGGGGTCGCGCAAGTGGATTCTCGGGATGGGATGCAAGGCGCGAAATCCAAGCCAAGGCTGGAGCCTTGGCTGATTTTGCAACGCCGCAGACCGCCCAAGAATCCACTTGCTCTGCGGGTTGGGACGAAATCGGGCGATTTGCCCACCAAATCCCTTGCATGGGCTCTGGCCCATGCGACGAGATGCTGGCAGGCAACTCATCCCGATTGCGTCCCAACGCGACCCCCTTTTGACCGTAAACAGGCTCTAAGCTTCACTGTAGACCGTTCCGGGCGCCATGGCACGCCTGATGGCATCGCGGCGCGGTCGCCTCATTCCACCCGCCGGGCCAGACTCACACGCAAATCGTTGCCGCTGGGGCTTTGGTACAGGCGCAGGCCAAATTCGGGAAGAATCGCCAGCAGGTGGTCAAAAATGTCACCCTGCACACTCTCGTAAGCCACCCAGGCCGTGGTGGCGGTAAAACAATACAGCTCCAGCGGCACGCCCTCAGGCGTGGGTTCCAGCGAACGCACCATCAAGGTCATGCCCTGGTGCACACCCGGGTTGGCCCGCAGGTAAGCCTCGACGTAGGCGCGGAAAGTCCCGATGTTGGTCAGGCGCCGCTGGTTGGCCAACAACTCGGCCCTGTCACCCAGTTCGGCGCGCGCCTGGGCATTGGCCTCGCGCACCGCCACCATCTTGGCGTCCATGTAGGACTGCAGCAGACCGATGCGCGAAAAATAAGTCATCTCCTTCTCGTCCAGGAAACGCACCGAACTGGCATCCAGCCGCAGGGTGCGTTTGATGCGCCGCCCGCCGGACTCGCTCATGCCGCGCCAGTTCTTGTAACTTTCGGACATCAGCCGCCAGGTCGGAATGGTGGTGATGGTTTTGTCCCAGTTCTGCACCTTGACTGTGTGCAGCGCAATGTCCACCACGTCGCCGTCGGCGCCGACCTGCGGCATTTCGATCCAGTCGCCCAGACGTAACATGTCGTTGGACGAGAGCAACACCCCCGCCGTGAACGACAAAATGGTGTCCTTGAACACCAGCATCAGCATCGCCGACATGGCGCCCAGGCCCGACAACACAATCATGGGCGAGCGGTCCAGCAGGGACGCCACCGCCACAATGGCACCGGCCATCATCAGCACCAGCTTGGCCAGTTGCACGTAACTCTTGATGGACCTCGCCTTCTGTATCGCCGCCTGGGAGCCGTCCTGCCCCTTGGCTTGTTGCAACAGCAACACGGCATCCAGCATGGCTGTCAGTGCGCGCGCCACCTGGATCGCCATGAAGGCCACGGCCACGTTGCCCACCACGGTGGCAACCGTGCCATCCAGATGCGGCACCTTGTCCACCCCGGCGCGCACCACGATCAAAGGCAGAATCCGCGCCAGGCGGCGCAACACCTCGTCGTGCAGGACCACATCGGTGAGCCTGGATTGCGCGCGCACACGCACCCGCCTGACCACGGGCATGAACAGCCACAAGGCCAAAAGGCGGATGACCGTGGCCAGCGCCAGCAGCAGCGCGAGACCGGCGATGGCCTGCAACCAGGGTTCGGCCTGCGCCAGAAAGGTCAATGACAAGGTAGACGCCTCCAAAACTCAAACAAAAAGAAGACGGTAGCGGCCGTCAAACATCGATCGCCGCCGCCGAGCCGGCCTGCTTGCGCAGCTCGAACTTCTGGATCTTGCCGGTCGAGGTTTTGGGCAATTCGCCAAACACGACGGCACGCGGCACCTTGAAGCCGGCCAGGTGTTTTTTGCAATGCGCCACGATGTCTTCGGGCGTGGTGCGCGCGCCGGCCTTCAGTTCGACAAACGCGCAGGGGGTTTCGCCCCAGCGTACATCGGGCTTGGCCACCACAGCCGCGGCCAGCACATCGGGGTGGCGGTACAACACGTCTTCGACTTCGATGGAAGAGATGTTTTCGCCGCCGGAAATGATCACGTCCTTGCTGCGGTCCTTGATCTTCATGTAACCGTCGGGGTACATCACGGCCAGGTCACCGCTGTGAAACCAGCCCCCGGCAAACGCCTCTTCGGTGGCCTGGGCGTTTTTCAGGTAACCCTTCATGGCGATATTGCCCTTGAACATGATCTCACCCATGGTTTCGCCATCCAGGGGCACGGGTTGCAGGGTCAAGGCGTCCAGCACCCGCACATCGCGCTCCAGGTGATAACGCACACCCTGGCGCGCATTCAGCCGGGCGCGTTCGCCGATGTCGAGTTTCTCCCAGCCGTCCTGCGCCGCGCATACTGTCGCCGGCCCATACACCTCGGTCAGACCGTAGACATGGGTCAAATCAAAACCCAGCGCCTCCATGCCTTCGATCATGGACGCCGGCGGCGCTGCGCCGGCCACCATGGCCTTGACGCCGCTGGGCAGGCCGTGTTTCATGCTCTCGGGTGCATTCACCAGCAAGCCATGCACGATGGGGGCGCCGCAATAATGGGTCACGCCATGCTGGCGGATCGCGTCAAAAATCGCCTGGGCTTCAACCTTGCGCAGGCAGACGTTGACACCGGCACGCGCCGCCACCGTCCACGGAAAACACCAGCCATTGCAGTGAAACATGGGCAATGTCCACAAATACACCGCATGTTTGGGCATGTCCCATTCGAGGATGTTGGACGCGGCGTTGAGCGCCGCGCCGCGGTGGTGATAGACCACGCCCTTGGGGTTGCCGGTGGTGCCGCTGGTGTAGTTCAGCGCAATCGCATCCCACTCGTCGGCCGGCAACTTCCAGGCGTAGCCGGCATCGCCGCCGGCCAGGAATTCATCATAACGGATGCTGCCGATACGCAGCACCGGCCCGGTGTACATCGCGTCTTCCACGTCAATCACCAGCAGCGGCGCCGTGGACTGGCGCAAGGCCAGGGCTTGTTGCATGACAGTGGCAAATTCCGGATCGACGATCACCACCTTGGCCTCGCCATGGTCCAACATGAAAGCAATGGTTTCGGCGTCCAGCCGGGTGTTCAGCGCATTCAGCACCGCACCCGTCACCGGGATGCCGAAGTGGGCTTCGACCATAGGCGGGGTGTTGGGCAACATCACGGCCACCGTGTCACCCTTGCCGACGCCATGCCGCTCCAGCGCACTGGCCAATTGGCGGCAACGCATGAACACCTCGGACCAGGTCCGGCGCAAACCGCCATGCACCACCGCCGTACGCTGCGGGTAAACCTCGGCGGCGCGTTCAATGAAGGACAGCGGCGACAAAGCGGCGTAATTCGCCTCGGTGCGTGGCAGGTCCTGGTCAAAAATGCTGGGCATGGGCAATTTACTCCGATAGTCAGGTTTAAGAGCCTGTTCCCGATCTACAGGGGGTCACGCAAGTAGATTGTCGGGATGGGATGCAAGGCGCAAAATCCAAGCCAAGACTGGCGCCTTGGCTGATTTTGCAACGCCGCAGACCGCCCGAGAATCCACTTGCCCTGCGGGTTGGGACGAAATCGGGCGATTTGCCCACCAAATCCCTTGCATGGGCATCAGCCCATGCTGCGTGATCTTGGCGAGCAACTCATCCCGATTGCGTCCCAACGCGACCCCCTGTAGATCGGGAACAGGCTCTTTAGAGCCATCGTAGCCGCAGAACCGGACGCTGGCCCCCAAGCTGCTTTTAAAACAAGGTCTCGTTCGTTATGCCAGCGCTTCCCCATGAGGCTGGAGGCACAATACGGGCGTGGCCATTCCCCAATCATTTATCCAGGAGCTTTTAGCGCGCGCCGATGTGGTCGACATCGTCGGTCGTTATGTGCAGCTCAAAAAAGGCGGCGCCAATTTTATGGGGCTGTGCCCCTTTCACGGCGAAAAATCACCCTCTTTCAGCGTCAGCCCGTCCAAGCAGTTCTACCACTGCTTTGGCTGCGGCAAAAACGGCAACGCCATCAGTTTCCTGATGGAACACGGCGGCATGACCTTTGTCGAAGCCGTGAAAGACCTGGCCCAGCAATACGGCCTGCAAGTGCCCGAAGACGATGTATCGCCGCAAGAGCGTGCGCGGGCAGCGCAGGCGCGCGAGCAGCAGGCGACGCTGACCAGCGTGCTGGAAAAAGCCGCCATCGCCTACATCAAAAATTTGCGCACCTCGCCGCGCGCGATTGATTATTTCAAGGGCCGCGGCCTGTCCGGTGAAGTCGCCAAAACCTTTGGCCTGGGGTATGCGCCCGAAGGCTGGCGCGCGCTGGCCAGTGTTTTTCCCGACTACAACGATGCACTGCTGGTCGAAAGCGGCCTGGTCATCACCGGCGAACCCGGTGAAGAAAACGCACAGGGTGAGGCCAAACGTTACGACCGCTTCCGCGACCGGGTCATGTTTCCCATCCGCAACGTCAAGGGCGAATGTATTGGTTTCGGCGGCCGGGTGTTGGGCGACGAAAAACCCAAATACCTGAACTCGCCGGAAACCCCGGTTTTCAGCAAGGGCCGCGAGCTGTATGGCCTGTTCGAGGCGCGTACCGCCCTGCGCGAACACGGCTACGCGCTGGTCACCGAAGGTTATATGGACGTGGTGGCGCTGGCCCAACTGGGTTTTGCCAACGCCGTCGCCACCCTGGGCACGGCCTGTACGCCCGACCATGTGCAAAAGCTGTTTCGTTTCACCGACGCGGTGGTTTTCAGCTTTGACGGCGACGGCGCCGGCCGCCGTGCCGCGCGCAAGGCGCTGGACGCCGCCTTGCCCTTTGCCACCGATGTGCGCAGCGTCAAGTTTTTGTTCCTGCCGGAAGAACACGACCCCGACAGTTACATCCGCGAACATGGCAAGGACGGTTTTGCGACCTACGTCAGCAAGGCCGTGCCGCTGAGCAAATTCATGCTGGAAGCCGCCGGCGAAGGTTGCGAGCTGGACACCGCCGAAGGCCGCGCCCACATGGCCAGCAACGCGCGCCCGCTGTGGAGCTTGTTGCCCGACGGCACGCTCAAGCGCCAGTTGCTTGCCGAGATCGCCGACAACGTGCAGATCGACAGCCGCGAGCTGCTGCAGCTCTGGCAACCGGCCGCCGCCGCTGGCTATAAAAACAATAGCGACTCACGCCCGTCCGGCAAGGGCCAGAGGCTAAAACAGCCCGAATATTCGGCGCCCGAGGAACATTTCGAGGAGTTTTCCGGCAATTTTGCCGACTTGCACGACGAAGACGCTTATGCCGCCTCGTTTTCGGCCGCGCCCAGCGCACCCTCTACCGGCGGCTCGTCCGGCCGTAGCTTCCGGCGGGACGCGTCCGCCCCCCGCGCACCGCGCCGCGTCGCCGGGCGCATGCTGCCCGCCAGCCGCGAGGACCGGGTGCTGCGCCTGATGCTGACCGCGCCGCAAAGCTGGGACAAGCTCAGTAACGAGGAACATGTCTTGCTGTCGGAGTTGCCGGCGCCGCACGGCCCGCTGTTTGTCTGGCTGGAGAGCCAGTTGCATGAACACGGCCCGCAGCCCTGGGCGGCACTGCGTGAAGGTTTGCGCGAGCACCCGCAGGAAAACTACGCGGTGCAGCAACTGGCCCAAATTCCCGAAGGCATAGAGGCCGACTGGAACGAGGTGCGCAGCATCGTGCAGCAGTTGGGCGCGCTCAAACGCCAGCAAACCCTGCAGGAACTGGCCGAAAAAGCCGCCACCGACCCGGCCGCGATGCAGGCCTACCGCGAATTGCTGGCACGCTCAAAAAGCGTCTAAAAACAGCCCGCCGAGCGCCGAAAAACAAGGCTTCAGGGTATAATCCGATTTTTCCGCTACGGCAAGCGCGACAGCAGCACCTCCGGCACCAGCCCCCCGCGACATCGGGACCAACAGGTAACAGGGCCCCCTTCCCGCAAGGACTGCACACCAAATGTTCGCCCAGACAGCTTGCCCACAATGCCCAGCCTGACGGCGCGGGCATTTTTTGTGCCCGTGCCTTGATGCCCCTCAAGCGCCGGGAGCCTGTTTGAATACGACGTTTTGACATCTGGAGTTCGCCATGCCTGCTCGCCAGTCCGACAAGTCCGCCAAGCCCGTTGTGAAACCCAAGGCTGCGGCCCTGGCATCTGGAAAGCCGCTTGCCAAGGCAAGCGCCAAGGCCGGCAAGCTTGAAAAACCCGGAAAAACCGCCATATCCAAACCAGCTCCTGGCCGTCCAGCCACGGCGCCCAAAGCGGCCCAGAAATCCGACAAGCCCCCGAAGAAAGCCCTCACCGTGACCCCCAAGTCCAGCCAAGCCAAGCTCATCGAAGCCGCCAACGCCCTGCTCGCCGCAGCCGCGCCAGCCAAAAAGAAACCCGGCCGCCCGCCCAAAAACCCGGCTGCCGCTGTAGAAGGCGCCGCACCGGCTGCCGGCGCCAAGCGTGGCCGCAAGCCTAAAGCGACCATCAAGGGTGACGGCGAGGAAGACATGTCCGACATCGAGGACGATCTGGCCGGTGAGCCCGTGGTGGAAACGACTGAAAAGGTCAAACCATTACGCATGAAAATCAGCAAGGCCAAAGAACGTGCCTTGATGAAGGAATTCGGCCTGGACGAAACCGTGCTGTCCGAAGAAGACATGCTCAAGCGCCGCATGCGCCTGAAGGCGCTGATCAAGCTGGGCAAAACCCGCGGCTACCTGACCCACGGCGAAATTTCCGATCACCTGCCCGACAAGCTGATCGACGCCGAGACGCTGGACGCGGTGATCGTCACCCTGAACGACCTGGGTGTGGCTGTTTACGAGCAGACGCCTGACGCCGAAACCCTGCTGATCACCGCCAACGCGCCGGCCGGCTCCACCGAAGAAGAGGCTGAAGAGGCCGCCGAAGCCGCCCTGTCCACCGTGGACAGCGAGTTCGGCCGCACCACCGACCCGGTCCGCATGTACATGCGCGAAATGGGCACGGTCGAGCTGTTGACACGTGAAGGCGAGATCGAGATCGCCAAACGTATCGAAGGCGGCCTCATGAAAATGATGGAGGCCATCTCCGAGAGCCCGGCCACCATCGCCGAAATCCTGCGCCTGGGTGAAGAAATCCGCGAAGGCAAGGTGGTGATCTCCACCATCGTGGACGGTTTCTCCAACCCCAACGAAGCCGACGATTACGTGGCCGAGGAAGACTTTGACGAGTTCGACGAAGAAGACGACGACGACGGCAAAGGCGGCTCCAAGGCCCTGACCAAAAAACTCGAAGAGCTGAAAAAAGAAGCGCTGAGCCGCTTCGACAGCATCGCCGTCCTGTTCGACAAGGTCCACAAGACCTACGACAAGGAAGGTTACGGCACACCGACGTATGCCAAGGCGCAAAAAGCCCTGAGCGACGAGCTGATGACCGTGCGTTTCACCGCCAAGACGATTGAAAAGCTCTGCGACCTGCTGCGCGGCCAGGTGCTGGATGTGCGCAAAAAAGAGCGCGAACTGCGCCGCATCATTGTCGAAAAATGCGGCATGCCGCAAGAAGTCTTCATCAAGGACTTCCCGCCCAACCTCTTGAACCTGAAATGGGTGGAAAAACAGGTCGCCTCCGGCAAACCCTGGTCCACCGTGATGGCGCGCAACATTCCGCCGATTCAGGAACTGCAGACCAAGCTGGCCGAGTTGCAAGCCCGCGTGGTGGTGCCGCTGGCCCACCTCAAGGACATCAACAAACGCATGAACGAAGGCGAGTCCAACTCGCGCGACGCCAAGAAAGAGATGATCGAGGCCAACTTGCGCCTGGTGATCTCGATTGCGAAAAAGTACACCAACCGCGGCCTGCAGTTCCTGGATCTGATCCAGGAAGGCAACATCGGTCTGATGAAGGCCGTGGACAAGTTTGAATACCGCCGCGGCTACAAATTCTCGACCTACGCCACCTGGTGGATTCGTCAGGCCATCACGCGTTCGATCGCCGACCAGGCCCGTACCATCCGTATCCCGGTGCACATGATCGAAACCATCAACAAGATGAACCGCCTGTCGCGCCAGCATTTGCAGGAATTCGGCTTCGAGCCGGATGCCAGCATCCTGGCCGAGAAGATGGAGATTCCTGAAGACAAGATCCGCAAGATCATGAAGATCGCCAAAGAGCCGATCTCCATGGAAACGCCAATTGGTGACGATGACGACAGCCACCTGGGTGACTTCATCGAAGATGGCGCCAACACCGCACCGCTGGAAGCCGCGATGCAGGCCGGCCTGCGCGATGTGGTCAAAGACATCCTCGACAGCCTGACACCGCGCGAAGCCAAAGTGTTGCGTATGCGTTTCGGTATCGAAATGTCCACCGACCACACGCTGGAAGAAGTCGGCAAGCAGTTCGACGTGACGCGCGAACGTATTCGCCAGATCGAAGCCAAGGCGCTGCGCAAACTCAAGCACCCTTCACGTTCGGACAAACTGCGCAGCTTTATCGATACGCTGTAAATTGCAGTAAACGCTGCAAGGCCCAAAACAAAGGCCGCCATCCGTTTCGACGGGTGGCGGCCTTTTTCATTTGGGGTTACTGCAGGCACTGGTCATCGTTGAGCATCATTCTGGTGGACGCTGAGCAGTTTGCCGGTGTTGACCACTGAATGTCGGCGTCGGAGGAGGATCAAGGACGCCTTAGGGCCCGATGCGGTAGTTGCCGCTGCTCCTAAGCGGACATTCGGTGGTCAGCACCAGCGAGGTGGTCAGCGTTTACCGGAATGGTAGCGGCCGTGATCCATGGGTTTGCTCACTAGAAACCAATTTTTTCCCTGCGCAGATGCTCCACCATTTCCTTGGCGCACCCCTTGCCTAGCAGGAGATCCAGATAGGCCTGGATCGGGCTTGCCAGCCAGGCATCCTCAACTCGCTCGCGGTACAAAAACTCACCGGGTGAATTTGCCTGGGCGATCAGCAAATTGGCCCCCTCGGTGACCACGCGCGCATCCAGCTCTTCCATGAGCTGCTTCTCACCAAGCAGGAACACCAAGCGAACAAATCTATGATGATTTGTGTCTCTGGTTGCCGTTCTGGCAATCTTGTGCTCGACGGTTAGATTCATCGAGATACATCGCCGGTGAACCATTGCCGATTTTAGGAATAAACAGCGCGCGAGTTCGTGTCCGAGAGGCGGGCTGGACCACTATTCTGGTAGGGGCTAACCACTCCGCTGATGCTGACTACCAAATTGCGGGCAGCGCACAGCGTCTGCCAACGGACATACGCGGGCAACCGTGGTCATATTTCATGAAAATGCTCCTCGGGGAAAAACCTGCCGATTCCATCGGCAGGCAGGAGACGTGGTCCTTGGAGGATCCTTGTGTGAGAGATGTCGATAGCGCAGGCGCTCAGTGGCTGGAAACCAGCTTGAGTCCGATCACGCCGGCCAGGATGAGCGCAATGCAAAAGATCCTGAGCGGCGCGATGGAGTCGCCCAGCACCGCCATCCCCAGGATCGCGGTGCCCGCCGCGCCGATACCGGTCCAGACTGCATAGCCCGTACCCATGGGCAGCGTGCGCAGCGAGAGTGAAAGAAGCACCACGCTCGACAGGCCGGTGGCGACCGTGAACAGCGAAGGCCACAGACGCGTGAAGCCCAGGGATGACTTCATGCCAAAGGCGAATGCGATTTCGAGAATTCCGGCGATACCGAGCAGTGTCCATGCCATAGGTGAGTCCTCCCTGGGTTGATCCGGGGTGCGGGTGTTTCAGGCCTTGGCGGCAGAGGGGGTTAAGCGAAACGCAACGCCAAATCGGTTGAAGGCATTCATCAAGCCGATCGCATAGGTGAGGTCCGCCAGCTCCTTCTCGCTGAACTCAGCCGCAGTGGCTTCGTATTCGGCGTCAGGCACGCCCGTTTGAGCCACGCACGTGACGGTTTCCGCCCAGGCGAGCGCGACGCGTTCACGGCGGGTGAACACGTCACCGGCTTCGCGCCATACCGGTACCAGGACAAGCTTGTCCACCGCCAGGCCGGACTTGAGCAAGTCGCGCGAGTGCATGTCGATGCAAAACGCGCACCCATTGATTTGCGATACCCGCAGGTACACAAGATCGACCAGACCTTTGGCCAGGCCGCTTTTTTGAAGATTGACGTACACCCCGCCAAAGGCCTTGTAAACTTCGGGCGAAACCTGTGCATAGTCGATGCGATTGCTCATGACGAATCCTTGAATGTGCTAATTGAAGGACTCTATCGTGCTGCATCTTGACCTACCTTGAAAGGTCCATGATCCGCCTTGAGTGCTAGGCCATGATCCTTCCAGTTTTCAGCTTCCGACGCGTCTTCATACGGTAGTTTCCTGAAGTCAAGATCCTCTTGCCTTCGTCTCCACAGGTTACCCGTGCGCTTAGGGGGCGGCAGGAGCGCCGTTGACTCGTCCATGCTCTCCGCCCAGATTTTCAAAAAAATGAAGTGTCGCGGCTTCAAGTTCGTAGGGTTGGCCATCGTTTGCACATGCATGCAACGCGCGGGCGCTGCCAACGATCATGCCGCTAGGTGCTTGCTGCCGACAAGTCATGACCAAATGCAAGGCTTCGATGCGTGATCGGTCCGTCCGTGGAATGCCCACTTTATCCATGATGATTCCGTGGTTGATGCGCGACCCCGAAATATGATGAACATCATAAAATGATACATTACTCCCATGCCTTCCAAACCCACTCGCAGCGAAACCACCCACGAGCGCATCGTCGAAGTCGCGGCGCGCACGCTGCGGCGTCATGGCTATGGCGGCGTCGGCGTCGCTGACGTGATGAAACAAGCGGGGTTAACGCACGGCGGCTTCTATGCCCACTTCGACTCGCGCGACGCCCTTCTTGCCGAGGCGATCGAGCGGGCCGGCCGCGACAGTGCTGCGGTGATGAATCGGCGCATCGATACCAGCCGTGCGCGCGGCCAGAGCCCATTGCGGGCGCTTGTCGAAGGCTATCTATCCGAGACCCATCTCCGTGGTGTCGAGGGTGGCTGCGTGGTTGCCGCCCTTAGTTCCGAGATGCCCCGCCAATCGCCTGTGCTGCTCGCACTCTCGACCGACCGTGTGCGCAGTCTCATTGAGATGGTGCAGCGCGCCTTGCCCGAAGGCGGCACCCCAGAGCAGGCGATGGTCATTGCTGGAGCGATGGTCGGCACCTTGCAGATGGCACGCACGCTGGGCGCCAACGCGCAAGGCAAGGCCATGCTCGCTGCGGCCCGCAGTGCACTGCTGTCGCAGTACGACACTGCATAAACGCCCACAACGCGCCGTGCTTATGTTTCTTTTCTTTCGCCTACAAATATGATGATCATCATATTAACTAATCTTTTTTTCAAAGGAGCAACCCATGAAACTAGCTAATGCCACCGTCCTGATCACCGGCGCCAACCGCGGCCTCGGTCTGGCTTTTGCCCGCGAGGCGCTGGCTCGCGGCGCACGCAAGGTCTACGCGGCGGCGCGCGATCCATCCAGCGTGACGCTGCCGGGCGTGGTGCCCATCAAGCTTGATGTGACGAAGCCCGACGACATCGCCGCTGCCGCGCGCGATTGCCCTGACGTGACGTTGCTGATCAACAACGCCGGCATTGCTGCGACCGGTGGTTTTCTGAGCGACACCAGCCTGGCCTCGGCGCAGCGCCACTTCGACACCAACGTCTTTGGCCCGCTGCGCCTGACCCAGGCCTTCGCTCCGGTGCTCGCGGCGCACGGCGGCGGCGCCATCCTGAACGTGCTGTCGATCGCCAGCTGGATCAACGGGCCGCTGCTCGGCGTCTATGGCATGAGCAAGTCGGCGGCGTGGGCTATGACGAACGGCACGCGCATCGAGTTGCATGACCAGTACACGCAGGTTCTGGCGCTGCATGTCGGCTTTATCGACACCGATTTGACGCGCGGCCTGGATGTTCCCAAGCTGGCACCCGACGACGTGGTGCGCACGGCGCTGGACGCGCTGGAGGCCGGTGCAAGCGAGGTGCTGGCCGACGACTTGACGCGACGTGTGCACGCAGGTCTGACGGCAGATCCAGCGGTCTACTTGCAAGCGCTTGACCGGTGAGCACGCCATGACCGCCTCCACTGCACAGGCAACGGTGATCGTCGCCGCCAAGCCACACGCGTCTCCCTGGCCTATCTTCTGGATCGCCAGCATCGCCGTGTTTCTGGTCTCGCTCGACACGACGATGCTGTTCGCCGCGTTTCGGGCCATACGCGCCGGCTTTCCCGGCACATCGGCGGCCGACATGTCCTGGGTTCTGAATGCCTACACCGTCGTCTACGCAGCGATGCTGATTCCGGCCGGTGGATTGGCCGACACCCATGGCCGCAAGAAGGTGTTCATGCTCGGCGTCACCTTGTTTCTCGTGGCCTCGGCCGCCTGCGGGCTGTCTGGCACGGTCGGCTGGTTGATCGCGGCGCGTGTCGTACAGGCCGTCGGCGCAGCGATGCTGACGCCTGCGTCACTGTCCATCGTGCTCGACGCCTTCCCGCACAGCAAGAGGGCAGTGGCGGTGAGCCTGTGGGGCGCAGTCGGTGGCCTCGCGGCGGCGATCGGGCCGAGCGTGGGGTCGTTCATCATCGATGCGGTGGGCTGGCAATGGGCCTTTTATCTGAACCTGCCGCTGGGCGCGTTGTCCCTGTGGCGCGGAGCCGTCTTGCTAAAAGAGGCGAAGAAGCCCGAGAGCCGGCGCCCGGTCGACGCGGTCGGCATGGGCTTGCTGATTGTTGGCGTCGGCGCGCTCGCATTGAGCATCGTGCAGTCGGAGTCACCGCACTGGTCCGCAACCGAGTTGGCGGCCGCTGCCAGCACCGGTATCATCGCGCTGGTCGGCTTCGTGCTATGGGCCCGCATCGCCCCCGCACCGCTGGTCGACCTGCGGCTCTTCAAGCACCGGACCTACACCTTTGTGAATCTGGCAACCCTGGCCTTCGGCATTGCCTTCTCAATGATGTTCTTTGCGTTCTTCTTCTACATGACCGAGATCTGGCATTACACGCTGCCACAGGCCGGCCTTGCAATCACGCCGGGGCCTTTGCTCGTGATTCCATTTGCGATCATCTCCGGTCGCCTGGCGGCCCGCCTCGGGCACCGACCATTCCTCGTCGGCGGGGGGGTGATCTATGCCTGCAGTGGTTTGTGGTTTTTGCTCGTGCCCGGCGCCCAGCCGGCCTACCTGACGCACTGGCTACCTGGACTGGTCTTGTCCGGCGTTGGTATCGGGCTGGTGTTGCCGTCGCTATCGGCGGCGGCCGTGAACCGTTTGCCGGCTGACCAATACGCCGTTGGCAGTGCTGTGAACCAGGCGACACGTCAGATTGGCTCGGTTATGGGTGTGGCAATTACGGTGCTGATGCTCGGTCACGCGGGATTGACACATCAGAGCTTCGTCCCGCTGTACGTGTGCCACGCGTCGCTGGCGCTGTTGACGGCCCTGCTGTGCTTGCCGGTCAACACCAAGCCGCAACAGGTCCTCAAAGCCTGAGGTGTTACTTGCTGCAGGGCTGTCTCCGACATTGCCCTGGCCAGCAGGGATTAGCTAAGCCTGTTAATTTCCAGCTGTTGTGTCCACACATGCAACCAAAGGACTTGGATTCATGAACACAGTTACTTAGCGATGACTGCATCAGGCAGAAAGCCGCCGTCAATGAATATGACCATAGCGAGTGATGACTACATACCTTGCAACTCCGCGCGAATCCTTGAATGTGTTGATTGAAGGACGTTATCGCGCGGCATCATGGACCATGCAAAAAGTGTGATTATTGGCATCAATTACTGGACCATGACCATGACGCTCTTCCAGCGTGCGAGCCACCCGAAGAACGGGCCCGCCGTCGCCCTCACAGCAAACGCAGGATGCGCTTTCCAAGCTTCTCGGCGGTGGCCTCAGAGTCGATGTTCGTGAAACCGAGTAGCAAGGCCGAAGCGATGTCCGTGCCCGCCGCCCAGTCAGCCAGCGCTTCTGCGTACAGGCCATCTTCCCGCATGCGCGCGACCAGCCGGCGATCCGATCGGAGCCCTTGCAGCCGCAAGACCAGATGCATGCCGCCAGGTGGTGAATCGATCGTCATGTGTTTGCCCAGCACGCTGACCAGGCCGGCTGTCGCTGCCTCCCTGCGCTCGGCATAGAGCTTTCGCATGCGCTGGATATGACGGGCGAAGTGCCCCTCCGTGATGAAGGCCGTGACGATGCCCTGCGTAAGTGCGGGGCTGCCGCCGGCAAAGACTTCACTGATCTGCTCGAAGCGCTCCACCTGCGTTTCCGGCACGACGAGATAGGCGAGCCGGATGGCCGGGAAAAGCACCTTGCTGAAGGTGCCTGCATAGAGCACGCGCCCGTCGCGATCCAGGCTTTTGAGCGCAGGCAGGGGACGGCTGACATACCGGTATTCACCGTCGTAGTCGTCTTCGATGATCCAGGCTTGGTTTTGCGCAGCCCAATCCAGCAAGGCCTGGCGCCGTGGCAGGGACAAGGAGACGCACATCGGGCTCTGGTGTGCCGGCGTGACCACGGCAGCTCGCGCCCGTGGCGCCACCTTCGTTCCATGGGAAACCATCATGCCCTCCCCATCCACCGGCACCGGGACGGTGGCAATGCGCATGTGCCCCAGCAGTTCCCGCGTGGGAGGGTAGCCGGGATCTTCCAGCCATACGCGATCTCCCTCTTTCAGCAATGCCTGTGCGATCAACTCCATCGTTTGGCGATAGCCCGACGTCACGAACACCTGGGAGGGAGAGCAATTGATGCCACGCGACACCTGGAGATAGGCGGCGATTTCGGCACGCAGGGCCTGCAGGCCCTGCACGGAAGGGTGCGCCATGTCCGAGGGTTGCATCGAACGCACGCAGCGCGCGCCCAGGCGCGCCCATATCTTGCGGGGAAACGCATCCAGGGCGGGCAAACCCATCTGGAACGGAAGAATCGAATCGGGGCGAAAACTCGCCGCGGCAATGCCGCTGCGGGATGGCGGCTTCGTCAAAGCAACGGGCATTCGCGGCTTAAGCCCCGGCGTCACGATGGTCCCGGCCTGACCGCGGGCCTGAATGTAGCCCTCGGCGGCCAACAAAGAATACGCTGCTTCGATCGTGCCCCGGGCCAGGCCCAACTCCTTCATCAGCGCCCGTGCCGAGGGTATTCGGTCACCCGGCTTCAATACCCCGTTGCTGATGGCGCCGCGAACCCGGTCATAAATCTGTCGGTAGAAGGGCTCAGCCGATGACGAGTCCAAGGGTGAGATGGGACTGGAGTGGGCTGTTCTCATGGACCAGCAATTTTATCCATTCATGGATCTTTTTGTTGGACCATCCTTATCCAAGAATAAGACCTCTCGCGATTCCGATGGACATCGCGTAAGGGAGTGGCCCGTGGCCTTCAGCGCCGGGGCATTTCGGGACCTTAGACCTTCATCTGAAATTGGTTGGAAATGAAAATTTTGCATGTCAGTTGCAGCCCTCGCGGGCAAGCCTCCGAGAGCCACAGGCTTGCTCGGAAAATCATCGAGCTCTTGCAACGAGGCGAGCCCGCGGCGGTCCTGGTCAACCGGGTGGTGGGCGGTGGTTCCCTGCCACATGTTGACGAAAATTACGCAACCGCCCTGGGTGCTGCACGAGCCTCGCCCGCGGAAACAACCTGCGTGGGCTCCATCGCCAGGTCCGAAGCGCTCATCCAGGAACTGGAGAGTGCGGATGTGGTGGTCATTGGAATGCCCATGCACAACTTCACCGTGCCCTCAGCGCTGAAGTCGTGGATCGATCACGTCGTTCGAGTTCGTCGCACGTTCGATGTGGGCAGGGAAGGAAAGGTCGGCAAGCTGCGCGACCGACCGGTCTTTGTCGCCGTGTCATCCGGCGGCATCTTTTCGGGGGATCGCGCGCGCCAACCCGATTTTCTTACGCCGTATCTGAAAGCCATCTTGACCATCATCGGATTGCACGATGTCACCTTCTTCTCTGTGGAAGGGACAGCCCTTGGTCCGGATGCTTTGGCTGAGGCCAGGGCCAGGACAGATCGAGCGCTACAACGGCACTTTGGGCCAGTGCTCCATCGGAGAGGTGCACCCTAGCGTCGAATGACGGCACCTTGGGTGCCCGCTCTTGTCGTCATCTAACGGCCGCTCCGGGCCCAAAGCGGTAGTCGGTGTTTCCTCAAAGCGGCCGTTCGCTGAGCCAGCTGGACCTTACAGCCAGCGGCTGTCGCTCAACTCGAAGCAGTCTGAAGTTGAGGCTCGTCCTTGCTCAGAACACTAACGCAGTCATCCACACCGATGACCAAGAACTCACGAAGGTCTTCATACATGCGGCCGCTTACGAAATGCGCACGTTGAAGTTCGAGCGCCTTCCATCCGCCGTCTGTGACCTCGAACAGCCAGCCAGTCTTCATTGAGCACTGTGACCAGAACTCTGTCAGGTCAAGCTCGTCGAGGACTCGGAATCCCCAGACTGAGGGAAACACAACGTCGGTGTAAGCCATTGCTGCCTCTACCCTTATCGTCAGGCCGCCGGCCGCATAGGAGATGGACACGACCTCACAAGCTGAGTCGGGCTGAAACGGGCCCGCCAGAACCCTCACGGCGGGCGTCAGATGAATCAACTCGCTCATACTTTCCTTGGCTTTCGTATGGCCTGGCTTGGTTATGACGGACGACGGAAGACCCGCTTTTGGCCGGCTCCGGACCTATTGGTTGGCCATCTGCTCAGCGACATTCCTCAAGATTCCGGCCCACCAGACACCGCGCGGAAACCGGCTCGCTGTCCGTACCAGAACGCACCCCGTGTCGCGTGACACGTAGACGTGAGCGCCCAGCGCTCCCATCGCGAACAGGTCATGAACACCGTGACGAGGCATGTAGTGCCACCAAAAGTCCTTGTATCCGAACTTGCCTGAGGATAGAGGTCGGCCCCAGGGAAGGGACTCGTAGTAAGCGAAATCGCGCGCCGAATTCCAGCCGCTCGAAAGGTCATCCAGGCGACCGAGCCAAGCCGCCGGAACGAGTTCCTGGCCATTCCAAACCCCACGCTGGAGTACCAACTGACCAAGGCGGGCGAGTCCATGTGGCGTCGCATTGAAACCGCTCTCGAGATGGGCCAGCTTGCCCGTGTGGCTATGGTCGAGGGTCATCGTGGCCGGCCCGGCGTCCAAGGGGGCCCAGAGGTCCTTCGAGAGCAACTGGGCAACGCTGGCATCGCTCGCATTTTCGAGCACCATCGCAATCAGCAGAGGATGCCAATCGTTGTAGTGGAAATGCTTGTCCACGGGGTCCACAACGCGAACCCGTCGAGCGGCTTGGCGCAATCCCGAACCATGGTAGACGAGCGCGTCGTCGCTCCAAGGCGTCACGCCTTCACGATAGCGGATGCCGGACGACATGCGCATCAGTTGCTCAACGGTCATCGCGGCCACGCGCGGGTCCACCAAGCCCGGCAACAGGTCGCCAAGGGATGCGTCAACAGAAAGGCGCCCATCGCCCACAGCCTGACCGACCAGCAGCGAGGCGACCGACTTGGTCACGGAAAGAGTACGCGTAACGGTGTCGGCACCGAAGTTCGGAGCGTACCACTCGTGCGCCAACTGTCCATCGCGCAAGACCAGGAAGGACGTAGTTCCCGTGCCCGCGAGCAGCGACTGCAGCGAGCCACCCTGCCACGCGCCAGCGGCGGGGACCGTCAACTGCTCGGCGGCAGCGGGCCTTGGATGATTCGGCAGTGTCGCCATCGGGCCCGTGGAGCGAACCCGTTCAAACGGAAAGCGAAGGTGGTCCTGGTCCGTGGGCCTGCGCCACCGAACGCAGCGTCCGAGATATGTCTTGGTCAGCACGGTTCGAGTTGCTGGTTGTTGTTGTGCACGTGCGCTCGATTTTAGCCGGTAGAAGGTGAAGTCGAATGTCGGGTTCTGGCCGATTTCTGCCGTCCCACATAGAGTAGACGCCTCATGCACCGTCGAGCGTCGGCTCATGACAGGCCACGCAAAGCTTGTTCCCGTCCGGGTCGCGAAAATACGCGCCGTAGTAGTTGTCGTGGTACTGCGGGCGCAGCCCTGGCGGGCCGTCGCAGGTGCCGCCATTTTCCAAGGCAACCTGATGCGCCGCCCGGACGGCCGCCCTGGAGGCCGCGGCAAAGGCAACCATCTGGCCATTTCCGGGCTGATGTGGCTGCCCGTCATAAGGCTGGCAGATGACGAAGAAGGGGCGCGTCCCACCCGCGCAGTGCCAGCCCGCCCAGGGTTTGTCGCGCTCGCAGAAACGCAGCTCAATACCGAGGCTGTCCATCACTGCGCCGTAGAAGTGCAAGGCGCGCTCGAAATCGCTGACGCTGACAAAGACATGGGAAAACACCTTGGCTCCTCAGGCAATTTGCAAGGCAGCTTAACCCACGCTGATCGGCGCAAGGCGCCAATCGCACCAGAAGACGCGACTTATAAGCCTTTTAGGCCTCTGGCCCTTATGACATGGGCGCAAACAGCTATCAATACAGAAGCAACTCAAGCCCTACTGGCGCCAGGTCAGGCTGCAAATTCCTCGGTGTCCACTTCGCTGGCGCTTTGGGCGCTGTAACGATGACCTGTCACCGTGTCCTGGTTGATCAGTGCGTCGACCCTGGCGAACAAGTCGGCACCGAGCTGGACCTTCGCCGTGCCCAGATCCTCATGCAAATGCTCGACGCTGGTGGTGCCGGGGATGGGAATGATATGCGGTGCCTTGTGCAGCAGCCAGGCCAGCGCGAGCTGGGCCGGTGTGCAGCCCGCCTCGGCGGCCAGGGCTTTGTAGGCCGGCAGCAGTTTCAGGTTGGCGGCGTAGTTGTCTGGCGCAAAGCGGGGCATGGCGCGGCGGATGTCTTTCGCGTCCAGGGTGGCGACATCGTGCACCGCGTCGCACAGAAAGCCGCGCGCCACGGGACTGAAGGCCACAAACGCAGCGCCCAGCTCACGGCAAGTTTCAAGCACCGCGATTTCGGGGTTGCGCGTCCACAGTGAATACTCGGTCTGCACGGCCGCGATGGGGTGCACCGCATGGGCTTTGCGGATGGTTGTCGCCGAGACCTCGGACAGGCCGATGGCGCGCACCTTGCCCTCACGAACCAGGTCGGCCATCGCGCCCACGCTGTCTTCGACGGGCACTTTTTTGTCCCAACGGTGCAGGTAATACAGATCAATCACATCGGTCTGCAGACGCCGCAGGCTGTCTTCGCAGTTCTTGCGCACGGTCTCGGGCCGGCCGTCGATGACGCGCTTGACGCCATCCTCAAACTGCACACCGGCCATGCCGCCCTTGCTGGCCAGCGTGAAACGGCTGCGGTGCTGCGACAACACCTTGCCCACCAGGGTTTCGTTGGCGCCAAAGCCGTACAGCGCCGCGGTGTCGAACAAGGTGACACCAGCGTCGAGCGCCGCCAGCAACACACGCTCGGCCTGCTCGGCCGAAGGCGGCGTGCCGTAGGCGTGGCTCAGGTTCATGCAGCCCAGGCCGATGGCCGAGACCTCAAAGGGGCCGATGGTGCGTGTTGGCATGGTGGATTTCCTTCTGAAAAAACGACTTGGGGTCAGCCCACATTGCCACGCTGCGGCAAGTGATCCGACCCCAAGATCAAGATGGGGACAAGGCCCCTATTGTGACCAGCCGGGTGACGGCTCAGCCCTTGAGCTGCTGCTCCAGATCGTGCAGCACCTGGTAACACGGCAACACTTTGGTGACGCTGGAATTGGGCTCACGGCCTTCCCGGATCGCGGCGAAAAACTCGCGGTCCTGCAGTTCGATGCCGTTCATGGACACGTCCACTTTGGACACATCGATTTTTTCTTCCTTGCCCGTGAACAGGTCGTCGTAACGCGCCAGGTAAGTGGCGCTGTCGCCGATGTAACGAAAGAAGGTGCCCAGCGGGCCATCATTGTTGAAGGACAGGCTCAAGGTGCAAATCGCGCCGTTGGCGGCCTTGAGCTGGATGCTCATGTCCATGGCAATGCCCAGGGTCGGGTGAATCGGACCCTGGATGGCATTGGCCTTGACGATGGGGCTGCCGCATTGGTAGGCGAACAGGTCCACAGTGTGGGCCGCGTGGTGCCACAGCAGGTGGTCGGTCCAGGAGCGGGCCTGGCCCAGCGCATTCATGTTGGTACGGCGGAAGAAATAGGTCTGCACATCCAGTTGCTGGATGTTGAAACGGCCGGCGGCAATTTCCTTGTGCACGTACTGGTGGCTGGGGTTGAAGCGGCGGGTGTGGCCACACATGGCCACCAGGCCGGTCTGCTTTTGCAGAGCGACCACTTCTTCGGCGCCCTTGAGTGTGTCGGCCAGGGGGATCTCGACCTGCACATGTTTGCCGGCTTTCATGCAGGCGATGCTTTGCTCGGCGTGCATCTGGGTCGGCGTGCAGAGAATCACGGCATCCACCTCGGGCAGCGCCAGGCTGTCAGCGAGATTGGTGGTGACGTGGCCGATGCCGTATCTGGCAGCCACTTCTTTTGTCTTCTCCAGGTCGCGGCTGATCAGCGAGATGACTTCGACGCCGTCTATGTTCTTGATGCCGTCCAGGTGTTTGATGCCAAAGGCACCCGCGCCCGCCAGGGCGACTTTGATGGTCTTGCTCATTTAATTGTTCTCCAGGATTAGGTGGCCGACGGCCGTGTTCGAGGCCGGCACATGGTAGAAACGTTGGGCCACTGTGGGCGCGGGGCCGCCGGCCACGTCGCTCATGGCGCCGCGTGCAATCAGCCACATCACCAGCTCGATGCCTTCGGAGCCGGCTTCGCGCACGTAGTCGATGTGGGGCACACTGGCCAGGCCGTCGGGGTCGGCGATCAATCGGTCGAGGAAGTTATTGTCCCACTCCTTGTTGATCAGGCCCGCGCGCGGTCCCTGCAACTGGTGGCTCATGCCCCCCGTGCCCCAGATCTGCACGTTGAGTGGCCGGTCGAAAGACTCCACCGCCTTGCAGATGGCCTTGCCCAGCTCGAAGCAGCGCCGGCCCGAAGGCACGGGGTACTGCACCACGTTGACCGCGAAGGGAATCACAGGACAGGGCCAGGCCTCAGGCTGACCACACATCAGTGACAGCGGCACGGTCAGTCCGTGGTCCACGTCCATCTTGTTGACGATGGTCAGGTCGAAGTCCTGCTGGATCACCGACTGCGCGATGTGTGCGGCCAGCTCGGGATGGCCCATGACCTTGGGCACGGGGCGCGGTCCCCAACCTTCGTCGGCAGGTGTGTACTCGGCTGCGGTGCCGATAGCAAAGGTCGGGATCATGTCCAGGCTGAAGGCCGTGGCGTGGTCATTGAAAACCAGGAAGATCACATCCGGCTTGTTGTCCTTCAACCACTGCTTGCCAAACTCATAACCCTGGAACACGGGCTGCCAATAAGGCTCCTGCGTTTTGCCCAGGTCGAGGGCGGCGCCTATGGCTGGCACATGGGAGGTGTAGACGCTGGCGGTAATTTTTGCCATGTTATTTGTTCACTTTCTGTCCGGCCTGGCCGGACTGGCCTGCAGAGCCTTGCGGCTGGCGGTTCGCCTGGGCATCACCGTCTTCACCCACCACGCGGTTGCCCTGGACCGAACGCCCCCCGGCCACCATCATGTTGCGGTATTCCTCTTCGGTCATGCCGGTCATGCTGCCGGCCATCTGCTGAAAACTCTTGCCGTCGGTGGCACCTATCTTGGCCAGGAAGTAAATGTTGCCGCCCAGCGCGATGCAGCGGTTCAGGTCACGCGCCAGCACCGCCTGTTTCTGCTCCTCGGTCATGGCCCACTCGTCGAGGTAGGCGCGTTCATTGGCCTTGAAACGCACGCGGTTCTCGGCCTTCATGAGGGACATGCAGAACTGGTTCAGGTGGTAACCCAGACGTGACTGTTCCGCGTCGAAAATGGTGGTGCCGGGCACATTCAGATAAGGTTTTTCAAGCGACATGTTTCAGGCTCCCCAGTACAGGCGGGTCGGGTTGTCGACCAGCAGCTTGTGCTGCAGCGCAGGGGTCACTGCGATCTGCGGAATGTAGTCCACCAGCAGGCCATCGTCAGGCATATGGTCTTTCAGGTTGGGATGCGGCCAGTCGGTGCCCCACAACACGCGATCGGGGAAGGTTTCCACCAGATGTTTGGCGAAAGGCACGACGTCCTGGTAGGCCCGCTGCTCCCCGTTCAGGGCCTTGGGGCCGGTCAGGCTCAGGCGTTCGGGGCAGCTCACCTTACTCCAGATGTTGTCGTGCTCGCGCATCATCTTCAGGAACAGGCCGAACTCCGGCCCGTCCACCGGTTTGCTCACATCGGGGCGGCCCATGTGGTCCACCACCACCGTGGTCGGCAAGGCGGTGAAAAAATCGTAGAGCTCGGGCAGATCCTGCGCCTCGAAATAGATCACCACGTGCCAGCCCAACGGCGCGATGCGGTTGGCGATCTCCAGCAGCACCTCACGTGGCGTGAAGTCGGCCAGGCGTTTGACGAAGTTGAAACGTGTGCCGCGCACACCGGCGGCGTGCATCTCCTGCAATTCGACATCGGTGACATTGCGATTCACGGTGGCCACGCCACGGGCCTTGTTGTTGGAATGCTTGAGCGCATCGACCAGCGCGCGGTTGTCGCTGCCGTGGCAGGTCGCCTGCACGATCACGTTCTTATCGAAGCCCAGGTGGTCGCGCAGTGCAAACAGCTGATCTTTCGACGCATCACAGGGCGTGTACTTGCGTTCGGGCGCATAGGGAAACTGCGCGCCCGGGCCGAACACATGGCAGTGGGCATCCACGGCCCCTGCGGGCAGTTGGAAACGGGGTTTACTGGGGCCGGTATACCAGTCCAGCCAACCGGGGGTTTTGGTGAATTCCATGCGGTGCTTTCTGCTTAGTCGAGAGAAACGTTGGCTTTTTTGATCACATCGCCAAAACGCTGGCTCTCGTTCTTGACGAACTGGTTGAACTGCGCACGTGTGGTCGGAAAGGCGTCATAACCAAAACTCTTGAATTTCTCCGCCACATCGGGCTCCGCCAGGGCTTTCTCGATGTCGCGCTTGATCTTCTCGGTCGTGGCAGCAGGCAGGCCGGGCGGCACGGCGACGGCATTCCAGCCTGTCACCTCGAAGCCCTTGGGACCGCCCGACTCACTCACGGTGGGCACATCGGGGTAAGCGCTGGTGCGGGTGGGTGAAGCCGAGGCCAGCAGGCGCAGCTTGCCGGCGCGGTACAAGGGCCCGGCGGTGGCCGCGCTACCCAGCGCAAAAGCCAGCTCGCCGGTCGCCACCGAGGTGTAGAGCTGGGTGGTTTCCTTGTAGATGATGTGCTCCATCTGGGTACCGGTGGAGGACTCAAACAGTTCCGAGCCCAGGTGCACCGGGTTACCGATAGACCAGGAGCCGTAGTTCAGTTTGCCGGGATTGGCCTTGGCGTCGGCGATCAGGTCGCCCACGGTTTTGTACTTGCTGTTGGTCGGCACGGTGAAGAAGAAATAGGTCTTGAACAAGGGCAGCAGCGTGTCGAAGTCCTTGGCCGCGTCATAAGGCAGCTTTTTGAACAGGCTGGGATAGGCCGCGAGGTGGACGTTGTCGAGGATCAGCATGTCGGTGCCGTCCTTGGCACCACGCTTGAACGCATCGATGGCGATAAAGCCGTTGCCGCCCGGGCGGTTCTCCACAATCACCGGCTGGCCCCAGGTGCGCGACAACTTGTCAGCCACCAGGCGCGCCACGCCATCGGGTCCGCCGCCTACAGGAAAGGGACTGATGATACGCACCGGTTTGGTGGGAAATTCTTGCGCTACGCTGGTGCCGGGCAACAAAGCCAGGGCAGCGGACAGGCCGAGAATGGTACCGGCAGTGCGGCGGGACAAAGAAGTCAGGGAAATTGTCATGGGGTCCAGGGATCTACAAAAAAAACGTATCGCTATCGTGATGGCCGGCTCTTTCCGTCCGGCCAGGGCTTGCTCAATCAGGCTTGATGTTGGCTTCGCGCACCAGCTTTTCATAACGCTGGCGTTCGCTGCGAATCAGCTTGGCCACCATCTCCATGCTGCCGGGCAGCACCTCACCACCCACGGCCGTCATGCGCTGCTGAACCTCAGGCGTCTTCAGCGCTTTCTGGACCTCGGCATGCAGTTGGGTGACGATGGCTTTGGGCGTGGCGGCAGGTGCCATCAGCGCGTACCAGACCGAGGCCTCGAAGCCCGGAAAGCCGGACTCGGCAATGGTCGGCACGTCGGGGAAGATGGCCGAGCGGTTCGGGCTCAGCACGGCCAGCACCTTGAGCTTGCCGCTCTTGACGTGCGGGCTCACCTCGAGGGCATTCATTGCCAGCAGCGGCACCTGGCCGCCGATCACGTCGGTGATGGCCTGCGCACCGCCGCGGTAAGGAATGTGTTGCAGCGACACACCGGCGGCACGCGCAAACAGCTCCACCGCCATGTGCGGCGTGGCGCCGTTGCCGGGGCTGGCAAAGGCGATCGTGTTGGGCTTGGCCTTGGCCGCCTCGATCAGCTTGCCGATATTGGCATACGGTGCGTTGGCGTTGGCTGCAATCACGACGGGTACGCGACCCACCAGCGAGATCGCCACCAGGTCGCGCTCGGCGTCAAACGGTGCGGGCTGGTACAGCGACATGTTGGCTGCCAGCGCATTGGCCGCCAGCATCAGCGTGTAGCCGTCGGCCGGCGCATCGATGACCTGCTTGACTGCGATGTTGGTGCCGGCGCCCGGCTTGTTGTCGACGATGAAGGGCTGACCCAGGCTGCCGCCCAGGCTTTGACCCAGCGTGCGGGCCACGATGTCCACTGCGCCACCAGCGGAGTAGCCAACGACGATTTTCACGGGTTTGGAAGGATAGGCCTGCGCAGCAACCTGCAGCGGCAAAACGGCGGCCGTCGCAGCCAGCAGGCCAAACAGGCCCGAGCGAAAAAGTGAAGTGTTCATGGGGATGTCCTGTCAAATGAAAATCAGCGGCTCGGTGAAGCCCATGTGTGTCTCTTGATCAATCCGGCTTGCGCGTGCCGCGCAGGCCGGCCTTGGCGATGAACGACTGGAGCTGTCCACCCGATTGCATGTCCTGCGCAAACTGGCGCACATAGGGCATGGCCGCTTCGCGGCCCTTGGGGATGGCAATCGCCATGTTCTCCACGCCCCAGCTGCCCGGCAGGATCTTGAAGCCCGGCAGGCTGTCGAGCATTTCGCTCAGGATGCCCTTGTTGGTGGCAAAAGCCTCCACCTCACCGCGGCGCAGCATGTCCTGCGCCTGCTTGAGCGAATTGGCGGGAACGAGCGTCACCTTGTTCTTGTACAGGCGCGCGAGCGCCGCCTGCGAACTGCTGCCCTGACTCACGCCCAGGCGGCGGCCGTCCTTGTCCATCTCGGCCACCGAGGCGATAGTCGACTGCAGGGGCAGCAGGTAACCCAGTTCCACCTGCAGCAGGACGGGCGTGAAGTTCATGTCACGCGCACGTACCTCGCTGGCATTGGTGAAGGTCACATCGACCGCACCGGTCTTGACCGCATCGACCACAAGTGCGAGGCGCTCGTATTCGACGATCTGCACCGGCACGCCCATGCGCTGCGCCAATGCCTGACCGAGCTGGTAGGTGACGCCGGCCTTCTCGCCCGTCTGGGGGTGGGTGACCGTGGACGAGGGGCTGCCGGGATAGACGCCGACACGCAAGGCGCCCGAAGGCGCAAGCGCCTGGCGAACGGAAGGATCGGCGGCGGGCGGTGTCGCCGCGCAACCGGCCAGGAGGAGTGCACCGGCCGACGCCAGTACAAGGAGTTGCCTGCGAAGCATGTTGATGGCGATCAATCGATGTATTTGAGGCCGGCCTTGGCCAGCGGCTCGCGCATGTTGTACATGTCCAGGCCCAGCACGCCAGCGGCCAGCTTGTCGCGTTTGGCGCCTTCGTTGGCCTCACGCGCCTGCGCCGCTTCCAGGGTCTTGGCGACCAGAAGCCGGGGCACCACCACCACGCCATCGTCGTCGGCCACAATCGCGTCGCCGGGATGAACGGACATGCCGGCGCAAACCACGGGGATGTTGACCGAACCTATGGTGGCCTTGATCGTGCCCTTGGAACTGATGGCCTTGCTCCAGACCGGGAAGTTCATCTCCTTGAGCGTCTTCACATCGCGGCAACCCGCATCGATGATCAGGCCGCGCGCGCCGCGCGCCTGGAAGCTGGTGGCCAGCAGGTCGCCGAAATAGCCGTCGGTGCAATCAGCCGTGATGGCCGCGACCACAAAGTCGCCGGGCTGAATCTGCTCGGCCGCCACATGCATCATCCAGTTGTCGCCGGGGTGCAGCAGCACCGTGACGGCCGTGCCGCTGACCTGCACGCCCGGGTAAATGGGTCGCATGTAGGGCTTCATCAGGCCGACACGGCCCATGGCCTCGTGCACGGTGGCCGAGCCCAGCGACGCCAGCGCGTCGGTGGCCGCGCGGTCCGCGCGGGTGATGTTGCGATAAACCACGCCAAGTTCAAACATGATCACAGTCCTTTCGATGTCAGCAGCGCATCCAGGCGCGGGAACACGCGGCGCGTGTTGGCTTCATAAATCTGGTGCTTGTCTTCGGCGCTCAGGATGGTCGAGGCCTCGATGTAGCGTTTGGTGTCGTCGTAATAGTGGCCGCTTTCCGGGTCGATGCCGCGCACGGCGCCAATCATCTCGGAGGCGAACAACACGTTTTTCACCGGGATCACGGTGTTGAGCAGGTTGATGCCCGGCTGGTGGTAGACACAGGTGTCGAAAAAGACGTTGTTCATCAGGTGCTCGGACAACAACGGTTTTTTCATCTCCTGGGCCAGGCCACGGAAACGGCCCCAGTGGTAAGGCACGGCGCCACCGCCATGGGGGATCAGGAAGCGCAGGGTCGGGAAGTCCTTGAACAGGTCGCCCTGGATCAGCTGCATGAAGGCCGTGGTGTCGGCGTTCAGGTAATGCGCACCCGTGGTGTGGAAGCAGGCGTTGCAGCTTGTGCTGACGTGGATCATGGCGGGCACGTCGTACTCCACCATTTTTTCGTAGATGGGGTACCAGTGGCGGTCAGTCAGCGGCGGCGAGGTCCAGTGGCCACCCGACGGGTCCGGGTTCAGGTTGATGCCGACGTTGCCGTATTCCTTGATGCATTTTTCCATCTCGGGAATACAGGTCCTGGGGTCCACGCCCGGCGACTGCGGCAGCATGGCGACCGGCACGAAGCTGTCGGGAAACAGCTGGCTGACGCGGTAACACAGCTCGTTGCAGATGGCGGCCCAGGTCGACGACACGTTGAAGTCGCCGATGTGGTGCGCCATGAAACTGGCGCGCGGCGAGAACAGCGTCAGGTCGCTGCCGCGCTCCTTCATCAGGCGCAGCTGGTTGCTTTCGATCGACTCGCGCAGTTCGTCGTCGCTGATTTTCAGGTCCGCCACCTTGGGCATGACGGACGGGTCCTGGATGCCGGCGATTTGCTGGTTGCGCCAGTTTTCCAGCGCCTTGGGCGCCGTGGTGTAGTGGCCGTGGCAGTCGATGATCATGGGTTTCTTCATAGGGGGTCTCCTGATGGTCGAAAAGTAGGTGGGAGCCGGCGAAGCGCGCGTATCAGGCCGGGTCCATGCCCTGGCGGCGCTTGGCCTCGGCGGCCTCGGGTGTGTTCATGTCGGCGAGCATGGCGCGCACCGCCTCGGCCTGTGTGCTGCCGCTGCAGACCCCGGCGGAAAAGGTGGTGATGATCTGGATGGCCGGCGGCAAGGGGCCTAACACGCGGATGCCGTCCAGGTGCATCAACTCGCTCAGTTGCTGGAAACCCAACTCGACCTCGCCACGCGCCACCAGGGTGCCCACGGGCACGCCCGGCGGGGCCTGCACGATGCGGCCCTGAATGTCGCCGGCAATACCCCAGCGCTCGAACAGGCGGGCCAGTGCCACACCGCTGGGCCCGGTCGAATAACTGATGCTGCGCGCCGCCAGCACGGCCGCACGCACGGCGTCTTCGGACGAGATGTCGGGCTGGGGCGCGTCCGCGCGCACGGCCACGGCCACGCCCGAACGAACCAGGTCCACCTTGCTGCCGGCCAGCACATGGCCGGAAACGATCAGCTTGTCGATGGCGTCGGACGCCAGGATGACCACGTCAAACGCCTCGCCGGCCTGCACACGTTTGGCCGCATCGACGCCGCCCACCGACTCGATCGCCACGCGACAGCCGGAGCGTTGCTCAAACGCTGCCACCAGCTCGCTCAACACGAGACGGGTCGCCATGGAAGAAATGCCTTTGATCACTGTCGTCATGCGAGGCTGGAAGTGGAGATGAACATGCCAGCGATTGTGGCCTTGGCGCTGCCCTTCGCCAAGGCAGCGCGGTTTCTAGCTGATATAACATATCGGCATTGATCGACACCAGTTATTCCCAATAGGCCAGTTCAACGCCCCTCCCCTGCCATGGATCTGAAACAACTTGAGTACTTTGTGCGCGTGGCCGAACTGGGCAGTTTTACCCGTGCCGCCATCGCCCTGGACGTGGCACAACCCGCCCTCAGTCGCCAGATCCGACTGCTGGAAGTGGAACTGCGGCAAAGCCTGCTGACGCGCAACGGGCGCGGCGCCATCCCCACGGAAGCGGGCAAGCTGCTGCTCAAACACGGGCGCGGCATCCTGCACCAGGTGGACGTCGCACGTGAAGAACTGGGTGCCGCGCGCGGCGCGCTGGCCGGCCGGGTCTCCATCGGCCTGCCGCCCAGCCTGTCCAAACTCATCACCGTCCCGCTCACCCGAACCTTCAGGCAGCAGTTGCCACAAGCACAACTCACCCTGACCGAGGGCTTTTCCGTGCTGATGCATGAGGGCTTGCGCGTGGGCAACCTGGACCTGGCCGTGCTCTACAACTCCGAACGTTCGCCCGAGCTGGAAATCACCACGCTGCACTCGGAAGAGCTGGTGCTGATTTCGCGCAAAAGTGATGACCTGCCCGCCAGCGTCCTCCCCGCGACCCACGGCAAACACCAGCCCATCAGCCTGGCCGAGGTCGCCGAGCTGCCGCTGATCCTGCCCAGCCGTCCCAATGCTTTTCGCATCCTGGTGGAAGGTGAAATGATCGCCATCGGCCGCAAACCCCAGATCACCCTGGAGGTCGATGGCCTGAATGCGATTTTGAGCCTGGTCAAGGAAGGCCTGGGCCACGCCGTGTTGCCCAGCTACACCCTGAGCAACTTCGACGACTCCGAACCCTTCACCCTGCGCAGCATTCACAACCCGCCCATCATGAGCCAGTTGATGCTGGTACGTTCCTCACGCCGGCCCAGCACGGAAACGCAAAAAAAGGCCATCGAGGTGGTGAAGTCTGTCCTGTTGGAGGCCATGAAACCTTATGCCTGAGCCGGTCGGTATGAGCTGCGGCACCAACCCGCTGAAGCAGCAGGCGCTCGGCAAGACGGAGGTTAAAGTACGGCCACGGCAACCCGGCAAAAGCCTCACCCTCCCGCTGCCGTTCTGACCCCTACCTGCAAGCAGCCACCCGACCCCCCATGATGTTCAAAACGCCACCTGCTGCTCAGCACCCTGCTCTTCGCCGCCTCCCCTCTGTTGCTGGCGCAAGCCTGGCCGACCAAGCCGATCCGGCTGGTGGTGCCCTTCACGCCGGGCGGCAGCTCAGACATCCTGGCGCGTGCCGTCGGGCAAAAACTCACCGAGGCCTGGGGCCAGGCGGTGGTGATCGACAACGTGCCGGGCGCCGGTGGTTCGCTAGGCGCCGACCGCGTGGCCAAGGCCGCACCGGACGGCTACACGCTGCTGATGGCCCACATCGGTACGCTGGCGGTGAACCCGCTGATTTATCCCAAGCTGCCCTACGACCCGGTCAAAAGTTTCAGCCCGGTGGCCTGGGTCGCCAGCGTGCCCAATGTGCTGGTGGTCCATCCCTCGGTGCCGGCGACATCGCTGAAAGAACTGGTGGCCCTGGCCAAATCCAGACCCGGCCAGCTCAACTACGGCTCAGGCGGCAACGGCAGCGCCGCGCACCTGGCCACCGAATACCTCAAGCTGCAAAGCCAGACCTTCATGGTGCATGTGCCCTACCGCGGCACGGCGCCGGCCGTCAACGACCTGATGGCCGGACAGATCCAGCTCTTGTTCACGGGCGCGCCGGCGGTGGTGGGCCAGGTCAAGAACGGCCAGCTGCGGGCTCTCGCCGTGTCGTCGCCCCAGCGTCTGGCCGCCCTACCCGACGTGCCCACGGTCGCCGAAAGTGGCTACAAGGGTTTTGAGGCCGACCAGTGGTATGGCATCGTGGCGCCGGCAGGCACACCCCGCGAGATCGTGCTCAAGCTCAATACCCAGATCAACCAGGCCCTGGCCTCCAGCGAGCTGAAGGCACGGCTGCAAAACGAGGGCGCGATTGCCATGCCCAGGCCACCGGAAGTGTTCGGCGAACTGATCAGCAGTGAACTCGCGCGCTGGCGCCCGGTGGTTCAGGCCGGCCGCATCAAACCGGACTGAAATTGGGCTCCCGCCCAGATGGGTCGGTCGTGAGCAGCTACTTTTTTAATAGCGACGGCTGCAGCAGTCGATCGGCATAATCCTGCCATCTGGCATCCTTGCCGAGCGTGTCGAACACCCCGGCGCGGGCCTACTCAGCCACCCAGCAATGGCCCCGGCCATGAAGGGCTCAAAGCCGGCTTCACGCACGGTGTTGGCCGCTTCGCGCATGCCCTCGGCGCGGCGCTGGCCGTGCTGCACGACGCGGCTGAAAAAATAAGCGCCCTGTTGGTCCCCGTCTATGCCGGGAAAAGTCTCGGCCAGCGTGGGCAACACGTGGTCGTCCACGCCATAGGCCCGGGCGGTGCTGTAGCTCTCGATCACCAGGGCTTCGAGGCCCTTGCCCCGGTGTCTCTGTTTATTGGGTCGGGATCCTGGCGCGGACGATCACCTCGCCCCAGCGTTTGGTTTCGCTGGCCAGCAAGTCGGCAGCCTGCTCGGGGGAGCTGGAACGGGCTTCGACGTTCAGGTTCTGCAGCTTGGCCTTGACGTCCGGCGAATTGACGGCGGCGGCAATGTCCTTGTTCAGGCGGGCAATCACGCTTTTAGGCGTTTTTGCCGGCGCGGCCAGCGCGTTCCAGCTCGATGCGACAAAGGTGGGCAAACCGCTTTCCCTGGCCGTCGGCACCTCGGGCAACACGGCGGCGCGTTTGTCACCCGTGACCGCCAGCGCACGCAAGGCATTGGCCTTGATTTGCGGCAGGATGGGGCCCAGGATTTCCACGGCGGCATCAATCTGCCCGCCGCGCAAGGCGGTGATCACCGCCGGTGTGCCGTTGAAGGGCACGATCTGCACGTCCACGCCCGCGCTGGTCTTGAACAGCTCGGCCGCCAGGTTCTGGGTGCTGCCGATGTTGATGCTGCCGACGTTGAGCTTGCCCGGGTTGGCCCTGGCAAACGCCAGCAGTTCACCCAGCGTTTTGAACTTGCTGTCCTGCGGCGTGATGATCGCGATGTCAAAAAAGCCCAGGGTGGACACCGGCGCAAAATCGCGCAGCGTATCAAAAGGCAGCGACTTGAACAGGCCCGCGCTGACCGCCGTGCCGTTGGACATCAGCAGCAGCGTGTGGCCGTCAGGCTCGGCCTTGGCCACGGCGTCACCGGCGACCACACCGCCCGCGCCGGGTTTGTTCTCGATGATCACGGGCTGGCCCAGGGTCTCGCCCAGTTTTTGCGCCACCGTGCGCGCGGTCAGGTCGGCCACGCCGCCGGCACCAAAAGGCACAACAATCCTGACGGGTTTGCTGGGAAAGGTTTGTGCGGCGGCCAGCGAGGCCAGCATCAGGGAAGCCAGCAAAGCGCCAGCCAAACGTTGAAAGGACATGGTGTCGCTCAGGTAATGTGAAGAGAAGCCCGCTATTTTGGACCATCCCGCGCCACAGCAACGAAACCCTGTCGCTCCGGCAAAAAATTAAAAGAAAAATAGCCGCAGCCCCCGTCAAAACTGCGCAAGAAGCTATTGATTCAATAGCAAAAAAAACAGCTAGCGCGCAACCCCCAGCAGGTGCTCCAGCAACTGCGGCTGCTCACGCAACTGCTGCGCCGTGCCGGCATGCACCACGCTGCCGCGGTCCAGCACCACCGCGCTGTCGGAGATCGCCAGCACCGCCTGCGGGTGCTGCTCAACGATGATGGCCGACAGGCCTTCTTCACGCGTGATGCGGCGAATCGCGCGCAGCAACTCTTCCACAATGATGGGCGCCAGGCCTTCCAGCGGTTCGTCCAGCAGCAACAGACGCGGGTTCAGCACCAGCGCGCGGCCCACGGCCAGCATCTGCTGCTCGCCGCCCGACAGTTGCGTGCCCAGGTTGGTCTTGCGCTCGGCCAGGCGTGGAAACATCTCGTAGACGCGCTCTGGCGTCCAGCGGCCGGGGCGGGCCACCGCCGTCAGGTTTTCATGCACCGTCAGCGATTTGAAGATGTTGCGCTCTTGCGGCACCCAGCCTATGCCGGCCGCCGCCCGCTCATGCGAGGGCCGCTTGTGCAAAGCCAGACCGCCCAGGCTGATGCTGCCGCCGTGCTGGCGCGTGGCGCCGGCCAGGGTGTTGATCAGGGTGGTTTTACCTGTGCCGTTGCGACCCAGCAGCGCCAGGGTTTTGCCTTCGTCCAGCGTCAGCGAAATGTTGTTGAGCACCACGGCTTCGCCGTAACCGGCGCTGAGGTTGTCGACTTTCAGCAACTCACTCATGTTGGGCCTCCTCGCCATGGCCCAGGTACACCGCCTTGACTTGCGGGTCGTTGGCGATCTGGTCCGGGTCACCTTCGGTGAGCACCGTGCCGTTGACCAGCACCGTCATGCGTGTGGCGAAACTGAAGACCAGGTCCATGTCATGTTCAATCAGCAACACCGACACATCGGCCGGCAAGGCCGCGACGGTCTGCAGCAATTCTTCGCGCTGGCCGGCCGGCACGCCGGCCACCGGTTCGTCCAGCAGCAACACACGCGGCTCGCAAGCCAGCGCAATCGCAATTTCCAGCAGGCGACGTTTGCCGTAGGCGAGTTCGCGGGTCGGCTGGTTCATCACCTCGGTCAGGTGAAACTGCTCCAGCAGTTGTTCGCAACGCTCGGTCACAACCCGATTCCGGCCCAGGGCTTGCCACCAGCGCAAACCCAGGCCGCGCTGCTGCGACAAGGTCAGCGCCAGCGTCTGCAGCGGCGTCAGGGAATCAAAAAGCTGGTTGATCTGGAAGGTACGCACCAGGCCGCGCTGCACACGCTGGTGCGGCGCCAGTTGTGTGATGTCTTCGCCCAGCAGGCTGATCTGCCCCTCGGTCGGCTGCAACACCCCGGTCAAGAGATTGATCAAAGTGGTTTTGCCAGCACCGTTGGGGCCGATCAAGGCGTGGCGTGCGCCTTGTTGCAGCTTTAGCGTGACATTGTTGGTGGCCGTGATGCCGCCAAAACGCATCACCAGGCCACGCGCCTCCAGCACGGGGGCGGTCATGCGCCACCCCGCTTCTTGAACCAGGTCCAGGGCCGCAGCAGGCGTTCACGGCCCACGAGCACCAGCACCACCAGGAACAAACCTATCCAGAAGGTCCAGTATTGCGGCGTGATGTTGGACAAGGTGTCCTGCATCAGCTTGAACACCACCGCACCCACAATGCCGCCGTACAACCAGCCGACACCACCGACCACCAGCATCAGCATCACATCCGCCGAGCGGTGAAACTCGAACAGGTCCAGCGACGCAAAACCCGTGGTCTGGGTCAGCAAGGCGCCGGCGGCGCCGGCCACACCGGCCGCCACGGTATAGGACAAGGCGAGCCGTGACGACACCGGAATGCCAATCGCCATGGCGCGCAGCCGGTTGTCGCGAATCGCGGTCAGCGTGGCGCCAAACGGGGAATGCACGATGCGGCGCATCAGCAGAAAGAAAACCAGCAGCACAGTCAAGGAGTAATAAGCCGCCGTGCGGCCGGTCAGGTCAAACTCGAAACGTCCCAGCACCGGCCCCATGACCACACCTTGCAAACCATCGGCGCCGCCTGTGAGCCAGTCCAGCTTGTTGGCCAGTTCCATCAGGATCAGGCCCGCACCCAGGGTCACCATGAGGCGTGTCAGGTCACTGCCGCGCATGATGGTCAGCGAGAACAACGCACCCGTGAGCGTGGCCACGGCAATGCCAAAGGCCAGACCGACCAAGGGATCGGGCATGACCAGCTTGGCGAACAAGGCCGCGGCATAACCGCCCAGCCCGAAGAAGGCGGCATGGCCCAGCGAAACGATGCCGGTGTAACCCAGGATCAGGTCCAGCGATATCGCAAACAGCGCAACGATGGCGATTTCGCTGATCAGCATGGCATGGCTGGGCAAGGCCACGGGCGCGGCAAAGGCCAGCAACCAGAGCAGCGGCTCCCAGGCTTTCCAGCGGTTTTTGTTGAGCAGGGATTGTTGGGCAGTCATCTCACTTGCCTCCCTTGCGCACAAACAGGCCTTGCGGGCGCCAGATCAAAATCAGGATCATCAGGCTGTAAACAATAAAAGCGCCCAGCTTGGGGATGTAGTATTTGCCCGCCACGTCGGCAATGCCCAGCAGCAGCGCCGCCAGCAAGGGCCCGGTGATGGACGAGGTGCCGCCCACGGCCACCACGATCAAAAAGTAAATCATGAATTTCAGGGGAAAGGTCGGATCCAGGCCCAGCACCTCGGCACCCAGCGCGCCGCCCAGACCGGCCAGGCCCGAGCCAAAAGCAAAGGTTGAGAGAAACACCAGGTTGACGTTGATGCCCAGGCCCGCGGCCACGCGCTGGTCATCGACCGAGGCACGCAAGCGGCTGCCGAAACGGGTACGCGCCAGCACATATTGCAGCGCCACCGTCAACGCCGCACACACGGCAATGATGAAGAGCCGGTAATGCCCCATGCCCAAGATCCAGTCGCCGCTGCCGATTTCGGTACGGCCCTTGAGCCAGGTTGGGAGCTGGATGATCTGCTGGGTCGAGCCTATGAAATAGTCCACGCTGGCCACCGCCATGAAAACCAGGCCAATGGAAAATAACACCTGGTCCAGGTGCGGCTTGTTGTACAGCGGTCGGTACAAGGTGCGCTCCAGCACAGCACCCAGCAGCGCCGAGCCGATGAAGGCGATCGGCAGGCACCACAAAAAAGGCACATCCAGGCGCTGCATCAGCAGCACCGTGATGTAGCCCCCCACCATGGCAAAAGCGCCGTGCGCCAGGTTGATGAAATTCATCAAGCCCATGGTCACGGCCAGGCCCACCGCAAGAATGAACAGCAGCATGCCGTAGGCAATACCGTCAAAAAGAATGGTCAACATGTTTTGGCCAGATAGTCAGAAGCTGCTTGCAGAGGCCATTCCAGGAACGCCGCGGAACCGGCTTTGCCGGGCCGCAGGCGTCACCCCCTGCAAGGGGGAAACAGGCTACACGCTGTGAGCCTGGATGGGGGTGTTCAATTACTTGACCTTGCCGGGGTCCTTGACGTCCTTGATCACGTCAAATTCCACGTTGTACAGCTGGCCATCTTTTTTCTCGACCTTGCGCAGGTACACGTCCTGCACAATGTCGCGCGTCTGCGCATCAATGAAAATTTTGCCGCGCGGGCTCTCGAAGATCTGGCCCTTCATGGCCTCCAGCAAGGCATCGCCGCCGCCCTGCCCCTTGCTGGTTCTGAGCGCTTCGTAAATCACCCGCATGCCGTCGTAACCACCCACGGCCATGAAGTTCGGACGCAAGCCCTTGTTCGCCTTCTCGAAGGCTTCAACAAACTTCTTGTTCATGGCCGAGGGATGGGCCGCCGAATAATGGTGGGAGGTGACCACACCCAGCGCGCCGTCACCCATGTCGTTCAACTGGTCGTCGTCGGTCACGTCGCCGGTGGCGATCAGCTTGATGCCGGCCTTGTCCAGGCCACGCTCCAGAAACTGCTTCATCACCGCCGCACCTGCGCCGGACGGCACAAACACAAACAGCGCATCGGGCTTGCCGTCACGCACTTTTTGCAGGAAAGGCGCGAAGTCGGGGTTGCGCATGGGCACACGCAGCGCTTCCGTCACCTGGCCGCCGTTAAAGGTCAGGCGTTCCTTGAAGTATTTTTCAGCGTCCAGGCCGGGACCGTAATCGGACACCAGCGTGATGACTTTCTTGATGCCGTTTTTGGGCGCCCAATCAGCCAGCGCGACCGACACCTGCGGCAGCGTGAAGCTGCTGCGCACGATATAAGGCGAAGCCTGGGTGATGCTGGACGTGGCCGCGGCCATCACCACCATGGGGGTCTTGGACTGCGTCGCAATCGGGGCCGTGGCCATGGCCGACGGTGTGATGCCAAAGCCGGCCAGCACGTTGACCTTGTCATTCACCACCAGTTCCTGCGCCAGCCGGCGTGTGACGTCAGGCAGGCTGGTGTCGTCCTTGACGATCAGCTGGATTTTTTTGCCGGCAACGGTGTCGCCGTTTTGCGCCATGTACAGACGGGCGGCCGCTTCGATCTGGCGGCCGGTGGTGGCTTGCTGCCCGGTCATGGGCAGGATCAGGCCGATCTTGAAGGTGTTGTTGGCCTGCGCCACAGCGCTGCCAGCGGCCAGCGTGGCGACGGCAAAGGCGACCGCGCCCAGAAATACTCGTTTTTGCATGATGTCTCCAGAGAGTTCAAGAAAGGTTGAAAACGTCCGCCATGACTATCGCCCCCCCGGCAAAGATGCGCAAGAGAGATTTCAGCCTTCCAGTTATAGCAAATCCAGATACCAGCAGCAGGGCTTGTTGTGGCAAACCCGTAATCCCTGAGGACGCTGCGGCAAGCCGTGCGCATCCGGCATTGGCCGCCCGCGCGATCGAAAGACGCTGCAGCGGCCTGCGGTTCAAGCGCCGTCACCGTTGCGCACCACCGACGCCTCACTGCCTATACTTGCCCGCTATCGTTATACGACGCAACCATTTCGCGAAGAACCAAGGAGCTTTCTCATGACCCGTCGCCTTCTGCAGACCTGTCTCGCTGCAGCTTTCTTCACGGCCGCCACGGCGGCCCTCCCCGCGTACAGCGCAGACATCGTTCTAGGCCAGGTCGGCCCCTTCACCGTGATCCCCGTGCCCGATGCGCCCGAGATCAACCAGGGCATCAAGGCCTACATGAACAGCGCCAACAAACAAAGCCTGCGCGGCCGCAGCTTCAGTCTTTTCGAGCTGGATGACAGGTACTCGTCGGACGGTTTTGCCGAACAGTTCGCCAAGGCGATGGAGAAAAAACCCATCGCCCTGCTCTCGCCGATTGGCTCGGACGCGCTCAAACGTTTGCTGGACGACAAGCTGCTGGACAAAGCCGACGTGGTGGTGATGAACGCGATTCCGGGTGCCGAAAGTTTCCGCTCGCCCGGTCATCCCAGGTTGTTCCACATCCGCGCCGGTGACAAGCAGCAGATCGAAAAAATGGTGAATCACTCGCGCACCATAGGCATGACCCGTTTGTCGGTGTTGTACCAGGACCTGTCCATAGGCATCTCGGGCATGGCGGTGGCGCAGGAGGCCGCAGGCCGCGTCGCCGGTTTGGACGTCAAGGGTGTGAAGTCCGGTCTGGATGCGGCGGCACTGGCCGCCGCCGCCAAACAGGTCGCCACCCTGGGCGGCCAGGGCGTGCTGGTGCTGGGCGCGCCGCGTTTCATGGCCGACGGTGTGGCGGCGCTGCGCAAGGCGGGGGTGTCGCAATCGCTGTTTGTCTTGTCTTATGTGCCGGCAGGCTTGATTGTCAAACTCGCCGGCGTGGAAGGCGCGCGGGGCGTGGGCATCGCGCAAACCTATCCCAACCCGAACGGCCGCACCCTGCCGGTGCACCGCGACTTCCAGGCCGCGATGAAAGCCTCGTACCCGGAACTGACGCAATACACGTCCTTTCACCTGGAAGGTTACCTGTCGGCACGCACCGTGGCCGAGGCCTTGAAACGCAACACCGAAAAAGAACCGACCGCCGCTGGCCTGGCCAAAACCCTGCGCACCATGGGCGAGCTGGACTTTGGCGGCTTCCGCGTGGATTTTTCCAAGAGCAATGTCGGCAGCAACTTCGTCGACATCGGCGTCATTGGCAGCGACGGCAAGCTGCGGTATTAAGAGCCTGTTCACGATCTCCATGGGGTCGCGTTGGGACGCAATCGGGATGAGTTGGTCGCCAACACCTCGCCGCACGGGCTGGTGCCCATGCAAAAGGTTTGGTGGGCAAATCGCCCGATTTCGTTCCAACCCGGAGGGCAGGCGCCTTTTCGGGCGCTCTGCGGCGTTGCGGCGCTTGCCAATAGCCAGCTATTGGCGGCGAACCGCGCCTTGCTGCCCATCCCGAAAAGTCACCTGCGCGGCCCCATCGAGATCGTGAACAGGCTCTAGGCCGGCTCCAGGGCCTGGCGGGCGGCAGGCCGGGGCAAATCGTCGGGCCGCCAGGCGGAATCCAGCGTGATGGCGCCCACCACCCGCGAGACGCAAGCGCAGATGCGCCGGTTCTCCTGCTTTTCGTGCGCGCTGAGAAACACGTCGCGGTGATCGGCCTCGCCGTCCAGCGCCAGCACATCCATCACACACAAGCCACATTCACCGCGCCGGCAATCGGACAGAGTTTCGACGCCGGCATTCTCCAGCGCGTCCAGCAAGGTGGTGTCGGCCGGCACCATGATGTCGACCTGGTGGCGCGGCACCCGCACGCGAAAACTCTGCGCGGCAAACCGTCCGCTGCTGCCAAAGGTTTCAAAACGCAGGTCGGCCGGCACACGCCCGGCATCGGCCCAGGCTTTCTTGATCGCTTCCAGCATGGACACCGGGCCGCAGGTGTACAACTGCCCGCCGGCGGGCAAGGCCGCAATTTCGGCGGCCAGGTCCATGCTTTCGCCGCGCTCGGCCACAAAGGTCTGCAAGGACTCGCCCAGGGTCTCGCGCAGCAGCGGCAAAAACGCCAGTTCATCCTGCGTGCGTACGCCGTACAACATACGCAGCGTGGCACCGGCTCGGCGCGCGTGGGCCTGCAACTGCTGGGCCATCATCACCAGCGGTGTGATGCCTATACCGCCGGCCGCCAGCAGGTAATGCGGCGCAGAAAAATCCAGCGGGAAGTGGTTTTGCGGCTCGCTGATTTGCAAGCGGTCACCGACGGCCAGTTGCCACATCGCGCGTGAACCGCCCCGGCCATCGGCCATGTGTTTGACGGCGATGTGATAAGCCTGCCCATCGGGCACACCCACCAGCGAATAAGAACGTGTCTGCACCTGGCCATTGACCAGCACTTGCACCTGCAAATGTGCGCCCGCATCCCAGGGCAAGGCCGCGCCTTGCACCGGACGTATCTCGAATTCGCGCACGGTGGGCGTGACATCGCGCAGCGCGACGATGGTGGCCTCGTAAAGGGTCTGACTGCTTTTCATGATTCATCAATGGTTGGCATCTGTCTCTTCAAGCCGGGGCCGCAGGCGCAGCGCCCCCTCGGGGCTGGCGCCTGCGGCTCCGAACCTGCCTGCGCAGGTTTGGACAGGCGCCAGAAGCGAAGCCTCCGGCGAGCGGCGGCCTGCAAGGTGCAGCGAAGCACACGAAGTGGCGAGCGTGGGGGGTCATATTTAGCCGCGCCTACGAATCAGCTTCATGGCTTTCATGGAGGCCGGCATCTGTGCGCCGCCCTGGCCCGACAGCGCATGGCGCAGGTTGCGCTGGGCCAGACGCGAGTGTTCGCGCATCAGCGCTTCGGCACGTGTGCCCTCGCCGCGTTCAATCGCGTCCAGCACCTGCCAATGCTGGTCTTGCGCCACGACCAGCATGTCACGCGCCTGCGGCGAGTTCGACTGCACCACCACAAAGGCAGACGGTGATGCAAACGGCAGACCGGCCACGCGCGCCAGTTGTTTGACCGTGACCGGGCTGTCGGCCATCTCATACAGCAGGGTGTGAAAACGCTGGTTCAAATCCACGTAGGCGGAAAACGCTTCGTCGCTCAGCGCGGTGTCGGCCAGCACGGCATCCACCTGGCGTAAACAGTCCTTGGCTTCGGCCAGCACCACGGCCGGTGCACCGCGCTCGGCCGCCAGCCGCACCAGCAGGCCTTCCAGCGTGCCGCGCAACTCGATCGCGTCGGCGATGTCGCGTTCTGAAAACGTCTTGACTGCATAACCGCCGTTGGGCAGCGCTTCGAGCAGGCCTTCCTGCTCCAGCCGCATCAGGGCCGCGCGTATGGGTGTGCGCGACACGCCGAGACGCTCCACGATCGCCAGCTCGGCAATGCGTGTGCCGCCGGCCAGCTCGCCGGAAAGAATCAGCTCGCGCAGCCGCAGCAAGGCCCGCACCTGCGCACTTTCAGTGCCAACTTGGCCCTCAGCCCTTTCCAGGTCAGCGTCGATAGCTCTGTTTTTGATAGCGTTCACCATGGAAGTCCTTGCTCTGCGTTGCGGGTTCAGGCGGCCAGCCGAATCGGGATCACCGGAGTGGGTGATGTTTCCTGCGCCACCATCTTGTCGATCAGTCGGCGTGCCCACATGGAACCGGCGTCGATGTTGAGGTTGTAAAACTGGTGGTCAGGGTGTTCGTCCATCGCGATCTGCTGCGCCTCCAGCACATGTTCGTCTTCGCGGAAGATGGTGGCCACCCCTTCGCGCAGGCGATGGGTGAGGCTTTGCTCCCCCAGGCAGTAGTTGCGGGCAAAGGCCCAGAAGTAGTGGCAGGTGCCGTCGGTCTCGGGTGTGATGGTGTTGAGCACAAAACCGTTCACACCCTTGCTGCGGTCACCGGGATGATCGCCCCGGGGTTGTGCGCCGCTGCCGGCTTCCGCCACGCCCACGTCAATGGTCACCGTGCATGGCGCTTCAAAACGGATCACCTGCCAGCGGTCCACAGCCCCGCTGTAGCCGCGTGCATGCTGGATCTGTCCGGCCCAGAACGGCGGGGCCTCGATGTTGTCCATCCAGCGTGTCACGGTGGCCGTGCGCTCGCCATGCGTCGCCACAAACGGCGCTTCCGCCACCTCGCGGTTGCCAATGCTGGAGCCGTGTACAAAAGCTTCGTGGGTCAGGTCCATCAGGTTATCGACCACCAGGCGGTAGTCACACTTCACCGTGATGAGTTTGCCGTCGCCAGCCCAGGCCGGATCGTCGTTCCAGTGCATGTCGGGCACCAGCGCCGGGTCGGCCTTGGCCGGGTCACCGGGCCAGATCCAGACGAAGCGGTGTTTTTCCAGCACCGGGTAGGCACGCACGCAGGCGGAGGGGTTGAGTGTTTCCTGGCTCGGCATGTGGGTGCAACGGCCCTGCGCGTTGTAAACCAGGCCGTGGTAACCGCAGGTGAGTTCATCCCCATCGAGCCGGCCCATGGACAGCGGCAGCAGCCGGTGCCAGCAGGCGTCTTCCAGCGCCGCCACCGTGCCATCGGTCTTGCGGAACATCACGATTTTTTGTTTGCAAATGGTGCGCGGCAACAAGCTGCGCGCAACCTCCACGTCATACGCGGCGGCATACCAGGCATTGAGCGGAAACAGGGGTTTTTCGGCTTTCATGAATACACACTGTATACATTTATCCTAAAAAATCAAGAATTTTTGGCTTAAAACTGCCTTTTCAGGCTTGCAATGTATTCATAAATAGCATTTCAAGATGCCTTAATATTCCAGCTTCGATCCAGAATCTCAAAGGACTTTCCATGAGCACCCCCGCCCTGCATCTGCCGGCCCACTACGACCATGTCGGCAGTTTTCTGCGTCCCAAATACCTGCTTGAAGCGCGTGAACAACAAGCCAAAGGCGAGATCACGCCCGAGCAGCTGCGTCTGGTGGAAGACAAGGCCATCAGCGAAATCGTGAAGTTTCAGGAAGACGTGGGCCTGAAAAGCATCACCGACGGCGAGTTTCGCCGCACCTACTTTCACATCGATTTCCTGGAGCAAATTGGCGGCGTGAAAACCGATATCCCGGTCACCGTGATCCGGCCCGACGGCACCCAGGAGCTGGCCCCGCCGGTGATGCGTGTGGTCGACAAGGTGCGCCACGTCAAGGACATCCAGCTCGCCGACTTCCAGTACCTCAAGAGCCAGGTGTCTGCCGGCAACACGCCCAAGGTGACGATTCCCTCGCCGACCATGCTGCATTTCCGCGGCGGCCGCGCCGGCATCAGCAAGCAGCACTACCCCGAGCTCGATCCAGAGTTTTACCAGGACGTGGCCAATGCCTACGGCGACGAATTGCGCAGCCTGGCCGCCGCCGGCTGCACCTATGTGCAGATGGACGACACCAACCTGGCCTACCTGTGCGACGAAAAAATGCGCGAAGCCGCCCGCCAGCGCGGCGACGACCCGAATGAGCTGCCACACCGCTACGCCAAGTTCATCAACCTCGTGGTGGCGCAAAAACCCGCCGGCATGACCCTGGCCATGCACCTGTGCCGCGGCAACTTCAAGAGCACCCACGCCGCCGCCGGCAACTACGAACCCGTGGCCGAGGCCCTGCTCCAGGAAATGAACCTCGACGCCTACTTCATGGAGTACGACGACGCTCGTAGCGGCGACTTCAAACCCCTGCGTTACCTGCCCAAAGGCAAAACCGTGGTGTTAGGCCTGGTCACAACCAAGTTCGGCACCCTGGAAGACAAGGACGACCTGAAACGCCGCATCGAAGCGGCCGCCATGTACGCGCCGCTGGAGCAACTGGCGCTCTCACCGCAATGCGGCTTTAGCAGCACCGTGCACGGCAACGACATCGCCGTCGAAGCGCAACGCGCCAAGCTGCGGCTGGTGATCGAGACGGCGCAAGAGGTTTGGGGGTAAGCCTGAACAGCTAGCCTGAATGCTCAAAAGCCGCCTTTAAGGCGGCTTTTTTATGCCAAATTGGCCTCTAGCCCAATCCGTACGAGCGCTAGCAGCTATCAAATCATGAGCATATAGCCAGCATCACTCCCCCCGATTCGGGTCGCTGATCTCCGTGTATTTCTGGCTGGAGCCGCGTACACGGTCCACCGGATATTTCTCGGCATTCACGACCATCTTCAAACGCGCCGCCTCCAGCAAATCGATCTGCAACTTGTCGCAGAGCTGCAGCAGGTACAGCAGCACATCCGCAGCCTCCGCAGCCACCTCGGCTTTTTTTGGCGCAGCAAGGTTGCGGCTTTGCTCTTCCGTCAGCCACTGGAAGTGCTCCAGCAATTCCGAAGCCTCCACCGTCAGGGCCGAAGCCAGATTTTTAGGCGAGTGAAATGGCTCCCAGTCGCGTGCTTTGGCGAAATCGCGCAGGGATTGGGTCAGGGATGCAAGATCGTTGTTCATGGGAAATGGCGTTCACAAAATCGGATTAGACCTCACGATGGTGGGGCCGCGCCAACCTGCCCAGGCTACCCTTGAGTTGGTCGCGAAGGTCTGCGGCTTTGGCTTCGGCCTTGATTGCAGAGCAGCTTCCTCCTCCACCGTATTCACATAGAGATCACGAATGTGACGAATACTGCAGGTAGCCGTCCACCATGACCGACATTTGCTGGCCCTGGTCGTCAACGATTTTGAGGAAGAACATCCAGCAGAGCTGGGAAAGGCGTTGGGCGTCGCCGTCGACACCTGCGTCTTTGCGCATGATGTCTTGAATGGACTTAACGGTATTTCTTGCGGACATGAATTCTTAATTTATCGACTTATGCATTGTTAGTTTCGGCTTCCATGGGAAGGCCTAAGCCCGGCTCCGTTTCGGGACCACTCTGTTCAAAAATGCTTTCGTCAATCTTGAACAAAGGGACTGGGCTCCTCTTGACACCCACTTCGTGTTTGACAAACAGTTCCAACAGCTTGTCGCCATCAATCAGGGTGATGGGTGCAGCACCGGGAAAAATTGCTGCATCCTTACACCCTTGCGCAAATTTACCCAAGGTGATGATCGTGCCGCGTATAGCCTGGTGATACGGAAGCGCGCCCCTCAGTTGATCCAGCACTGGCCGAGTGATCGAGCCCTGGTGTCGCTTGACCTGCACCACCTCTTTGACCTGGGTGATGCCGAACTGGAAGTAGCCCACAACGTCCACGCCCTTGTCTCCGCTCTGCTTGGTGACGATCACGTCTTCATAGTCCATCGCTTCGAGCAGATCTCTGATCAGCATCTCAAAGTGGTACGGGTTCATCTTGCCTAGCCGTTCCCGAAATTCCACCACTTCGCTATCGTTGTGTTGCTTGATAGCGGCGAGCACTTGTTGATGCGCGCTAACGGCCTTGATACTCGCTCCATTTGCAGCGTAAGCAATACCCTTATCCGTGATGGTGTAGGTATTTCCCTCCCTGCTGATGAAGCCGCGCTCCACCAGATTGAGGATTCGACGGCGGAGCGTGTCTTTTATGGTGGAAGTGGTACCGAACTTGGAATGAGCCAGAAGAAATTCGCCCCACTCTTCCAGCAAATCACCGCGCTTCGCTGGGGAATGTGTGGCCAAAATCGCAAGTAGTTTTGGAAGCCCTTCTGCTTCGTCAAGCTTGCGCACCGTTGCCGGGTCATCGGCCATGAAGAGCTTGCCGGCCTCTGTTTCCTGAAACACGCCGGCGGCGTCTGCTTTCAGAAGACCGTATCTATTGATGAAGAGGTAGGCGCCATAAACGTGTCGCGGGTTGAGCAACTTTTTTGTCTGCTCCCAGATTCGCAGAGCCAACGTGCGGCTGCTGCCGGTCAGCCGCTCAGGGATCCATTCATCAGGCTTACTCCAGTCCACCGGGTTCTGCGGCGTACCGGTCTGGTCCCAGATAGCGTTCAGGAACAGCAAAAATTCGGCTTTTTTGACGACGCCCGAGAGAGCGCCCATCAGCATTCGGGTTTCCGAATAACTCTGGAACAGCGGGGTATGGACCACGTTGTCCTTTTTATCTGTCGTGTTCATGCGGATTTCTCGTAAAGGGCAAACTGCAGTTCATGCACGGCTTTCTCAAAGCCAGCCTTGAAGTTGTGCTTGGCCTCGATCAGTGCAATTGGAAAGTGCTGGTAATACAGCACATAGTCGGCCCGCTTGGCCTTGCTGCGCGTGACCAGCTTGCCACGCACGATGATGCGCCCCGCCGTGAAAGGCACTTGGCGGCGAATGACCGCCTCGTCCCACCCGGCCTGGTAAGGCGCAGGCGTGATGAACTTGGCACTGGTGTCGTCCTCATTGAGATTCTTCTTTGTTGCCATGGCTCCCCCTGTGGGCCATTCTAGGTGAGCGCCAGTCAGACGTTACCCCTCGATCAGGGGACACGTCACAAGTGCCTTGTGAACACCTCCGAAATCCGTTCTCACAAGAAGTTGGATACCAAAATGGCCTCCAGCCCTTTTATAGCGGACGCAAGCAGCTATGTAATTTATAGCAACACATCAGACTCACACAGTCATGACGATCACTTCAGCGGCACCGCAAACCCTCGCACCACCGCAGGCCGCGCCATCATGGCCCGATACCAACGCTGCACATGCGGAAAGTCGCCGAGGTCCACCTTGTGCCGCTCATGCCGCCAGGCCCAGCCGACGATGGCGAAGTCAGCGATGGACAACTCACCCGCAAAAAACTCGTGATCAGCCAGGCGTCTATCCATCACGCCGTAGAGGCGACGCGTTTCGGCCGTGAAACGCTCCAGCCCGTAGCGCCGGTCGGCCTCGTTCTCCAGTGCGATGAAGTGATGTACCTGGCCGGGCATGGGGCCGAAGCCGCCCATCTGGAACATCAACCATTCCATGACGGCCGTTCGCGCGCGCAGGTTCTGCGGCCAGAACTTGCCGGTTTTCTCGGCCAGGTAATACAGGATGGCGCCGGACTCGAACACGCTGATGGGCTGACCGTCCGGGCCGTTGGGATCCACAATCGCGGGGATTTTGTTGTTGGGGCTGATCTTCAGGAAGGCCGGGGCGGTTTGTTCGTCCTTGGTGATGTCGACCACCTGCACCGCGTAGGGCAGCCCCATTTCTTCCAGGGCGACACTGATCTTGCGGCCGTTGGGGGTGGAGCTGGATGGTCATGGGGTGTCTGTGTTGTGTGGATGGATGCCGTGAGGCGCGCTGCCCGAAACAGTCTGCCACAGGATGTGGATCGGGGACATGGATCCCGGATCGCGTCCGGGATGACAAAGCGGGGGCAGAGATGACTAATGCTGCTGCCGTGTGTCGGGTTGGCGCCGGCGGCCGACACAGCGATACTCGCGTGATGACCCGCCGCCTCCCCGCCTTTGCCGCCTGCTGCATTGCCATGCTGCTGGCCCTCGTCAGCAGCCTCGGCTTCGCCGCCCCGTCTCCCAACGACACGCTGCGCATAGGCTCCAAACGTTTCACCGAGTCCTACATCCTGGCGCAGGTACTGGCGCAAACGGCGGCGCCGCACACGCCCACGCCGCCGTCGGTGTTGCAGGGCCTGGGCAACACGGCGATTGTTTACGAGGCGCTGCGTTCGGGCCATATCGACCTGTACCCGGAATACGTCGGCACCATCAGCCAGGAAATCCTCAAAAGCAACACGCCCCTGACCCTGGACGCGATGAACACCGCCCTGGCACCGCTGGGCCTGGGGGTGGCCATTCCGCTGGGCTTTAACGATGGTTATGCGCTGGCCATGCGTGCGGACCAGGCGCAGCGCCTGGGCATCCGGTCGCTCAGCGATCTGGTGCGGCATCCGGAGTTGAAGCTGGGCTTGTCCAATGAATTCATAGGCCGCGCCGATGGCTGGCAAGGGCTGGCGCAACGTTATGGCGCGCCGCAGGTGCCTACCGGACTGGACCACGGCCTGGCCTACGATGCGCTGGCGCAAAAGCAGGTGGACGTGATCGACATCTACACCACCGACGCGAAGATCAAACACCTGGGCCTCTACGTGTTGCAGGACGACCGCGCTTATTTTCCGCGTTATGACGCGGTGGTCTTGTACCGGCTGGACGTGCCCACACGCTTTCCGCAGGCCTGGGCGGCGCTGCAAAAACTCAGCGGCAGCATCGACGAAAACGCGATGATCACCATGAACGCCCGGGCCGAGTTGCAAGGTGTGGCCTTTGACATCATTGCCCGCGACCATCTCGCAGCCAAGGCCTCGGGAAGTGCCCTCACCGCCAGCGCCAGCACCGCCGATCCCTCACAACGCGGCTTCTGGGCCAAACTCTAGGCCCCGACCTGGCGCGCCTCACCCGTCAGCACCTGGCCTTGACTTTGGTGTCGGTGGCCCTGGCCGCGCTGCTGGGTGTGCCGCTGGCGGTGCTGGTGTTTCCCCATCCGCGGCTGCGCGGAGTAGTGCTGGGCAGCACCGGCCTGCTGCAAACCGTGCCCTCGCTGGCCTTGCTGGCGATGCTGATTTCGGTGATGGGTTTGATAGGCACCGTGCCGGCGCTGATCGCATTGATGCTGTACGCGCTGCTGCCCATCATGCGCAACACCGTGACGGGCCTGGCCGAAGTGTCGCAAGGCCTGCGCGACGCCGGCCAGGCGCTGGGCATGACGGGGCGCCAGCGCATGCGTTTGATCGAGTTGCCGCTGGCCTTGCCCACCATCGTCGCCGGGGTACGCACGGCGACCTCCATTGCCATTGGCACGGCAACGATTGCCGCTTTCATAGGCGCAGGAGGTTTTGGTGAACGCATCGTCACCGGCCTGGCCTTGAACGACGGCCAGTTGCTGCTGGCCGGCGCCCTGCCCGCGACCTTGCTGGCGCTGCTGAGTGAAGCGCTGTTTGAGTTGGTGGAGTATGGGCTGCGGCGGCGCAGGGCTTGAGCAAGCCCTTCACGCCCGCCTTGACATTTTTCTCGGTGGATTGGTGATCAAATAGGCCTCTAGCCCTTTACCCACGGACGCAAGCAGCTATTGAATCAGGAGTAACGCCTCAATCCAGCTTGATGCCAGCCTGTGTCACCACCTCGGCCCAGCGTTTGCGTTCCTGGTTGAAAAACTTGTCCTGCTCGGCCGGCGCCATGGTCACCACCTCGGCGCCCTGCCCGCTGAGCTTGGCGCGAATCTCGGGACTGCGAATGATCTTGATCAGCTCGGTGTTGAGCCGGTTCACAATCGCCGCCGGTGTGCCATTGGCCACCAGCATGCCTTGCCAGGTGCCGGACTCGAAACCACTCAAGCCTTGTTCCTGCAAGGTCGGCACGTCGCCGATCAGCGGCATACGCGTGGCCTTGGAAACGCCGAGAATCTTGAGCTTGCCGCTTTGCACAAAAGGCAAGGTGGCCAACATGCCATTCATCAAGACCTGGGTTTGCCCGGCGATGGTGTCGGTCACGGCTTGCGAGCCGCCTTTGTAGGGGATGTATTGCCACTTGGCTTTGCTGGCACGCTCCACCGCCACACCGGCAAGGTGCGGCGCGCTGCCCATGGCGGTGACGGCAAAGTTAAGCTGCGACTTGTGCGACAGCGCGACCAGTTCCTTGAGGTTGTTGGCCGGCACCGAGGGGTGCACCACCAGCAAATGCGGCGAATAAGCCAGCATGGTGACGCCGCGCAAGTCCTTGCTCGGATCAAACGCCAGCTTGGTATAGACCGAGGGGCTGATCGCCAGCGCGCCGGTGTCGCACAGCAGCAAGGTGTAGCCGTCGGGTGCCGACTTGGCCACCACATCGGCGCCCAGGTTGCCGTTGGCCCCAGCCCGGTTTTCCACAATCACCGGTTGCTTGAGCGCTTCCGACAGCGCCTGGCTGATGGAGCGGGCAATGATGTCCGACGAGCCGCCGGGCGGGTAAGGCACCACGATACGTATCGGTTTGGCCGGCCAGGTCTGCGCTTGCACGCCGGACGCGGCCAGACCCAGGGCCAATGATGTGGCCAGAACTTTGCGGCGGTTCACAGACATGACAACTCCTCGAACAGATTAGAAAAAAAAGAGGGCCACGTGGCCCCCTGTGGCTTAAGCCTTGGCAACCTCGTGGTTGGCCATCAGTTCCAGTGCACGCACCAGCGCCGAGTGGTCCAGGTCCTGCATGCCATTGGCGCTGCAAACCTGCATCAACTGGGCGGCACTGGCCGTTTGCGGCAGCGCCACACCCAGGGTGCGTGCGCCGCTGAGCGCCAGGCCCAAATCCTTCTGGTGCAGGCCGATGCGAAAGCCGGGGTTGAAGGTGCGTTTGATCATGCGTTCGCCATGCACTTCCAGAATGCGCGAAGAGGCAAAACCACCCATCAGCGCCTGGCGGACCTTGGCCGGGTCGGCACCGGCCTTGCTGGCAAACAGCAGGGCTTCACCGACGGCTGCGATGTTCAGCGCCACGATGATCTGATTCGCCACCTTGCAGGTCTGGCCGTCGCCGTTGCCGCCGACCAGGGTGATGTTTTTACCCATCAGTTCAAACAGCGGCTTGACACGCTCGAACGCTGCATCGGGGCCGCCAATCATGATGGTCAGGCTGGCCGCCTTGGCGCCGACTTCGCCGCCGGAAACCGGCGCATCGAGGTAGTCGCAGCCCAGCTCGTTGATCTTTTTCGCAAACTCCTTGGTGTCCATGGGCGAGATGGAACTCATGTCGACCACGGTTTTGCCTTTGCTCAGGCCGGCCGCCACACCTTGGTCGCCGAACAGCACTTTGGCCACATCGGGTGTGTCGGGCAACATCATGAAAATGATGTCGGCTTTTTCAGCAACCTCTTGCGCCGAGCTGCAGGCCGTGGCCTTGTCGGTCAGCAACTCTGCCGGCACCTTGCTGCGGGTGGTCAGAAAAACCTCGTGGCCGGCCTTGACCAGATGTGCCGCCATTGGCGCGCCCATGATGCCCAGACCGATAAAACCTAGCTTGCTCATTGAAAATTCTCCGTTGATTGTCAAAAAAATACCTGTGGCCATGACCCGCGGTTCAGAAGGCGGGGGCATGGATCCCGGATCAGGTCCGGGATGACAGAAAAATTAAATGGTGTACTTGTCGTGCAAGGCCTGCGTGGCCGCGCGGAAAACGCCCAGGTCGCTGCCGACACCAACAAAGGTGGCGCCCATTTCCATGTAGCGGCGCGCATCGGCTTCCACCGGTGCCAGGATGCCAACTGGTTTGCCGTGGGCTTTGGCATCGGCAAAAATGCTGAGCATGGCCGCCTGCACTTCCGGGTGGCCGGCATTGCCCAGGTGGCCATAACCGGCGGCCAGGTCCGAGGGGCCGATAAAAATGCAGTCGATGCCGTCCAGCGCGGCAATTTCACGCGTGGCGGCGACACCGGCGCGGCTCTCGATCTGCACCATCACGCAGATGTGATCGTTGATGGACTTGAAGTAGTCAGGCACCGTGCCGTAACGGTTGCTGCGCTGGGACACCGACACGCCGCGAAAACCTTGCGGCGGGTAACGTGTGGCGGCCACCGCATTGCTGGCTTGCTCGGCACTTTCAACAAAAGGAATCAGGAAGTTGTAGAAGCCGGCATCGAGCAGGCGTTTGAGTTCCACCGCGTTGTTGCTGGAAGGACGCACCACGGGCGCACTTTTGCTGTCCTTGAGCGCCATCAGCTGCGGAATGTAGGTGGCCATGTCGTTGGGCGAATGTTCGCCGTCCAGCAAAATCCAGTCAAAACCGGCCACACCCAGCACCTCGGTGGTGATGGCATTGGACAGCGAGGACCAGCAGCCGATCAGCTTCTTGCCGGCCAGCAGGTCGCGCTTGAAGGTATTGGGAAACGATTGGTAAGGCGTGGGTTGTGTCATGGGGTCTCGCTTGAAAAAATAATCTAAAAATCTGCGTGTGCAGGGTTCAGGTGATAGGTGCCGGGTTGAACAACACCAAGGCGTTGTGCAGCTTCCAGTGTTCGGCCCAGGTTTTCTTGCGGCCGCTGGCCACTTCCAGCATCAGGTGGAACAGCTCCCAGCCCACGTCTTCGATGCTGGCCTCGCCATCGGAAATCCGGCCGGCATTGATGTCCATCAGGTCGTGCCAGCGCCTGGCCAGATCGCTGCGTGTGGCCACCTTGATCACCGGCACTTCGGCCAGACCATAAGGCGTGCCGCGGCCTGTGGTAAACACATGCAGGTTCATGCCGGCCGCCACCTGCAAGGTGCCGCAAATAAAATCGCTGGCCGGCGTTGCGGCGTAGGTCAGGCCTTTTTGTTTGAGCTTTTCGCCGGGGGCCAACACACCAGTGATGGGCGCTGTGCCCGACTTCACGATGGAGCCCATGGCTTTTTCGACAATGTTGGACAAGCCGCCTTTTTTGTTGCCTGGCGTGGTGTTGGCGCTGCGATCGACCAGGCCTTTTTGCAAGTAGGCGTCGTACCAGGCCATTTCGCGGATCATGGCCTGCGCCACGTCCGGGCTGCTGGCGCGTGCGGTCAACTGGTCAATGCCGTCGCGCACCTCGGTGGTTTCAGAAAACATCACACTGGCGCCGGCGCGCACCAGCAAGTCGGTGGCAAAACCGACGGCTGGATTGGCGGTGACGCCGGAGAACGCATCACTGCCGCCACACTGCACACCAACCACCAGCTCGCTGGCCGGCACGGTTTCGCGGCGTCGTGCATCAAGCTTTTCCAGGTGCAACACGGCCGCCTGCATGATGGAATCAATCATGGACATGAAACCGACATGGTGTTCCGACTGCAGGCACACCACGTCGAGCACAGCATCGGCATTGGTGCCCACATCGGCCACATTGCGTTCATCCACGATCTGGATCGTGCCCGGCGGCAGCAGGCGCTCGGGCTGCAGTTTTTCGCAGCCCAGGCTGACCACCATCACTTCGCCGCCGAAGTTGGGGTTCAGCGTGATGTTGCGCAAGGTGCGTATCGGGATGATGGCGTCGGGCGCATCAATCGCCACGCCACAACCGTAGCTGTGCTCCAGGCCCACCACGTCGTCCACGTTGGGAAAACGCGGCAACAGTTCTTCCTTGATCCGTTTGACGGCAAATTCCACCACACCGGCCACACATTGCACCGTGGTGGTGATGGCCAGGATGTTGCGGCTGCCAACCGACCCATCGGCATTGCGGTAACCCTCGAAGGTGTAACCCTCCAGCGGCGGCAAGGGCTCGGCCCGCAGCGTCGCCATCGGCAAGCCGACGAGTTCGCGTGCGGCCGGCATCTCCAGCAAACGCTCATGCACCCAACTGCCGGCGGGAATGTCTTTCAGTGCATAACCAATCGGCACGTTGTAACGCAGCACCGCGCTGCCCATGGGCAGATCGACCAGCGCGACCTTGTGGCCCTGCGGCACCCGGTCACACAAGGTCAGGCCGTCGGCAAACCTGGCGCCAGGCGCCAGGCCGCCGTCGTTGGCGACGATGGCCACATTGTCGGCCGGGTGCATGCGGATGTAGAGTGGATCGGTCATGGTTCAGTTCTCTTAGTGCGGTATCCCAGGCTCACTTGTACAGAGACGGCAACCAGAGAGAAAACGCCGGCACGTAAGTCACGAGCAACAGGCAAACACCCAGTGCGCTGTAAAACGGCAAGATGGAGCGCATCACCTGGCCCACAGATATCTCGCCAATCGCGCAACCGACGAACTGCACCGAGCCGACCGGCGGCGTGTTCAGGCCAAGTGCGCAGTTGATCAGCATCACGATGCCGAACTGCACCGGGTCCATGCCGAATTGCATCGCAATCGGCATGAAGATGGGTGTGCAAATCAGTATGGTGGCGGCCATGTCGAGAAAGGTGCCGAGGATGAACAGCAGCACATTGATCATCAGAAAGATGACCCAGGGTTCGCTGCTGACCGACTTCATCAGATCGCCGGTCAACTGCGGCACTTCATACAGTGCCATGAAATAACCGAAGGCCGACGAGATGCCGATCAACAGCAACACCACCCCGGTGGTTTTGCAGGCCTTGGCGCAGGCCTTGAGAAAGTTTGTCCAGGTCAAGGTCTTGTAGACCAGCACCGTGATGGCCAGTGCCCAGGCCACGGCGATCGAGGCCGACTCGGTGGCGGTGAAGGCCCCCGACAAGATGCCGACCAGGATGATCACCACCACCAGCAGCCCCGGCAAGGCGGCGCCGAAGGCGCGCATCACTTCCCGCCATCCGGGAAAGGTGCCGTGGGTCGGATAACCGCGTTTGACCGCCACGTAATAGGCCGCACCGAGGTTGCACAAGGTCAGAATGATCGCGGGCACCAAACCGGCAAGAATCAGACTCAGCACGCTGACCGAGGCAATGCCCGAGGTGGCCAGCGTGAAGATGATCATGTTGTGCGAGGTCGGCATGATCGCCCCGACCAGCGCGGCGTGGGTGGTGACGTTGACCGCATAGTCGGCGTCGTAACCTTCCTTCTTCATCAGCGGGATCATCACCGAACCCATGGCCGACACGTCGGCCAGCGGGGAACCGGCAACACCGCCAAACAGCGTGCAGCCGATGACGTTGCTCATGCCCAGGCCGCCGCGCACGTGGCCGACCAGGCTGTTGGCAAAACGCACAATGCGCTCGGCAATGCCGCCGTAGAGCATCAACTCGCCGGCAAAAACGAAAAAGGGGATGGCGAGGAAGGAGAACACCTGCATGCCGCCGACCATCTTCTGAAACACCACCGCAACAGGCAAACCCGCCGCAACAATGGTGGCCACCGACGACAGGCCAATCGCAAACGCGACCGGCACGCCGATGACAAGTAAGAGCGTGAAGCTCAGGGCGAGTACGGTCAGTTCCATGCGGGCTCCACTGTTTGGCCGCGCACCAGCGCGATGATATGTTCAATCGAAAACAGCACGATCAGCACGCCGGCAATCACCAGCGGCAGGTAATCGATGCCGTCGGGGACGGGCATCATGGGTTTTTTTTCATCCCACTTGGCGACCATCCACAACCAGCCGCCCTGCACCATCAGCACGCCGAAGAGGCCGACCAGCCCATGGATCAGGATTTCAATACGGTGCTGCCATTTTTCGGGCAGCAGTATGACCAGGGACTCCAGGCCGATGTGGCCGGCGTCGCGCACGCCAACCGCCAGGCCGAAGGCCGTGACAAACAGGACCAGCAGCAGCGCCAGATTTTCGGCCCAGGTTGGCGTGTCGTTGAAAACATAGCGCCCAATGACCTGCCATTGAACACACAGGACGATCGCAATCAGTCCGATCACGGCCAGGATCAGGCTGAGCTTGGACAGCATCGCGCAAAATTTTGTATACATATGATTTCTCTGCTTGCCCTTGCCGCAACGCTCCCGCCAACGGGTGAAGCGCCGCTCACCCTGTCCTTTTCGGGAGAGGATGAGGGCGTGCCAGGTGATGCTTACTTGGTGTCCTGAATGGCCTTGACCAGGCGTTTCAGGTCGGGCGTGCTCATGAACTTGTCATAAACCGGACCCATCACCGACTGGAACGAGGCCTTGTCAACCTCGACGATCTGGGCTCCGCCAGCCTTGACCACGGCCAGCGATTTGCCTTCCTGCTCGTCCCACTTCTTGCGCTGGACCGCGACTGAGTCCTTGGCCGCGCTGCGGATCATGTCCTGGTCAGCCTTGGGCAACTTGTCCCACACCACCTTGGACATCAGCAGCATTTCTGGCGCCATCGAGTGTTCGGTTTTGGAGTAGAACTTCACGGCCTCATAGTGCTTGGACGTATCGAAGGAGGGGATGTTGTTCTCGGCGGCGTCGATCAGGCCGGTTTTCAGGCCCGTATAAACCTCGCCGTAAGGCATGGGTGTTGCGTTGCCGCCCATGGCGGCAATCAGGGCCACCCACAGGTCTGACTGCTGGACGCGAATTTTCATGCCCTTCACGTCGGCCACGGTCTTGATCGGCTTCTTGGCGTAGATCGAGCGCGCACCGCTGTCGTAAAAAGCCAGGCCAATGAAGCCGGCCGACTCGCAGCTTTTCAGGATCTCCTCGCCGGCCGGGCCGTCCAGCGACTTGCGCATGTGTTCGACCGAGTGGAACAGGAAAGGCATGGTCGGCACCTGCGTCTTCTGGCAGATCGCGTTCATCGGGCTGATGTTCACACGCGTGAGGTCCAACGCGCCTATCTTCACCTGATCGATGGTTTCCTTCTCGGTGCCGAGCGCGCCCTTGTTGAAGACCTTGATCTTGTATTTGCCGCCGCTCTTTTTGTCCATCACCTCGCTCATGTATTTGACGGCGACCACGGTCGGATAGTCGTCGGCGTTGTGGATGTCGGCGGAGCGGAACTCGGCGGCGAAACCGGCCAAGGGAGCCATGGCCAGCGCTGCGGCAACGGCAAACAGTGTTTTTTGAATCTTCATGTCATCCTCTAAGTGGTGGTGGAATTACTAATGAACACTTTTTAATGCAGGCACGCAGCCTCGGGCAGCCCGCGCACGCCGGGGCGCAGCGCGAACACACCACCGGCCAGCGGCTGGTCAGATAAATCGACTCCATCAGGGCGAATCGATGTCACGAACAGGGTATCCAGGCCAGCGCCGCCAAAGGCGCACATGGCCGGTTTTTTCACGGGCACGGCCAACGACCGGTCCAGCTTGCCGTCGGGTGTGAAGCGGTGCACCAGGCCCGCATCGTTGCCGCAAATCCAGTAACAACCGTCTTCATCCACGGCCGCACCATCAGGCCGGCCCGGAAAAGCATTCATGTCGACAAACACCCGACGATTCGAGGGCGTGCCGGTGACCGTGTCGTAGTCAAAGGCCCAGATCATCTGCACCGAGGGATGGGAATCCGAGAGGTATAGGGTGCGGCCGTCGGGGCTGAAGCCCAGGCCGTTGGGCGTGATGAAGCCATCCAGCATTTTTTGCAAGCCATTCGGCTGCGCATAACGGTACAAAGCACCGGCGCTGGAGGCCAGGCCCATGTTCATGACCATGGTGCCGGCCCAGAAACGCCCTTGGCGGTCGCAACGGCCATCGTTGAAACGCATGCCAGGCTGGGCGTGATTCACACCGGCCAGCAACTGGCTGCGTAACTCGCCGCCGGGCTGTATCTGCAATTCAAAGATGCCGGTTTCCAGACCTGCCACCCATGTGCCCGGACGCTGGCCCTGCGCGATACAGGCCAGCATTTCGGGCGCAGCCCAATTTGTGACCTCCCCGGTGGCCGCTTGCCAGCGGCAGAGTTGGCGGGCCGGGATATCGACCCAATACAGCGCTTGTTCAGCGACCTGCCAGACCGGGCTTTCGCCGGTCGCGTTGCGGCTGTCCAGCACGAGTTCCGCTTGGGTACTCATCACGTCAATCGGCGAAAGGGCCGGCTTTGACAAAACCGCCGCCCTGAAACTGAACCGCCGGGTCGTTCAGATCAGGCGCCGGCGTACGCGCGTAAACCGCTTCGCGAAAAATGTCCGAGCTGTCTTGTGGCTGGTAGCCAATATGTTTGGCCCGGCTGTTGTCCCACCAGGTCACGGCGTTGTCGGACATGCCGAACACAATGCTGTGGCCCAGCACGGGGGGTGCTCAGGCAGGCGGTGATCAGGCGGTGCAAATCGTCAAAACTCAGCCAACTGGCCAACATGCGCCTGTCCTTGGGTTCGGCAAACGAGGAGCCAATCCGCACACAGGCGGTTTCAATGCCATAACGGTCAAAATAAAAGCGCGATAAATCCTCGCCAAAAGCCTTGCTCACGCCATACAAGCCGTCAGGGCGCGCAGGTGCGTCGGCCGTGAGGGTCTCGCTTTGCCGGTAAAAGCCGGTCACATGGTTGGAACTGGCAAACACCACGCGTTTGACGCCGTGTTTACGCGCCGCCTCATACAGGTTGTAAAGGCCCAGGATATTGGCCTGCAGGATGGGGCCGAAAGGTCCTTCGACCGACACGCCGCCCAAATGAACAATCGCGTCCACGCCCTGCACCATCACATCCACAGCCGCGGCATCGGCCAGATCGGCCAGCACCACTTCTTCCTGCGCACCGGCCACGCCCAAGTCCACCCGGTCCGACAGGCGCAAGACCGTGCAATTCGCTTTCAGGCGCTCGCGCAAGGCCTGACCCAAGCCGCCGGCAGCACCGGTCAACAGCAATTTTTTGTGAACCTGGATTGTCATAAGGTCTCTTTTTAGATACTTGCCTGGGTGCATCACTGGACTTTTTTACCCAGTTTGCTACAGTGGCCTGAATTGATCAACACATCAGTCATATGTTGTCTGATGACCAAGAATTTTAGTGACGCGCCTTCGTCTGTCAACAATTTTCTGGCGACACTATGGCAAACCCCTACCCGAGCAAACCCGATGGAACCCAAGCCGAGCAGCCCCCTGATTGACGAAGCCCCGCGCATGCGCCGCCCGCGCGGGCTGGTGACGGAAATCGTCGAAAGCCTGGCCGCCAGCATTCGGGAAGGACAACTCCAGCCCGGCGACAAACTGCCGACCGAAGCCGAAATCATGGTCCGTTTTGACGTCAGCCGGACCGTGGTGCGTGAATCCATTTCCAAGCTGCAGGCCTCCGGCCTGGTCGAAACAAGGCACGGCATAGGCACGTTTGTGCTTCAACAGCGGGAGTCCGGCAACTTCAAGATTGCCGCCGCCGACTTCGCCACGGTGGCCGATGTCATCTCGCTGCTGGAGCTGCGTATCAGCCTGGAAACCGAGGCTGCCGGCCTGGCCGCCCAGAGGCGAAGCACGGAAAATCTGGAAGCCATGGCCAATGCGCTGCGCGCCTTCCAGGACTCTATCCATGCGGACTCCGATGCGGTGCCGCCCGACTTCCAGTTTCATATGGAAGTGGCGCGCGCCACCGGCAACCGGCATTTTGCGGACCTGATGACCTACCTGGGCACCATGATCATTCCGCGCACCCGTGTGAACACGCCGCAAAGCGCACCCGAGGGCCGGCTGAACTACCTGCAACGTGTCAACGGCGAGCATGAAAACATTTACAACGCCATCCGCAACCAGGATGCGGACGCCGCCCGGGCCGCCATGCGCACCCACCTGTCCAACAGCCGCGAACGGCTGCGCAAAGGCCAGAACACCGAGTCCACGCCGGTTCGCTGAGCCGAAAACGGGGTTTGCGAGCCAAATGAGGGAATTCCCCGATTGGCAGAAAATCCGACCAAGTTGTACGATGACTGATCTATTTTGACAGTTTGATGCACCGCTCCCCCGACTTCTGAATCTCGAACACGCATGCCCTGAACGCTGGCCACAGCGAAAGCGTGCGTGAGCCGATCCAGGGGCCTCCCGCAAGATCGTTCACCCTTGCACGCCTGCCTTTTCGTCCTAAACAACAGCCTGGAGACAACATGAAACGCCGCTCACTGATTCACACAGCCCTCGCCTTGGCCGCCCCGGTCGTTCTTGGTGGCGCCGTTGCGTTGCCGGCCTGGGCCCAGGACAAATGGCCTTCCAAGCCGATCAACTATGTCGTGCCCTTCCCCGCTGGCGGCACCACGGACATTCTGGCGCGCCTGATCGGGCAAAAGCTGGGCCCGGTGCTGGACACCACCGTGGTGGTCGAAAACCGCGGCGGCGCTGGCGGCAGCGTGGGTTCGGAGATCGCCTCGCGTGCGCCGGCCGACGGTTACACCCTGTTGGGCGGCACCATCAGCTCGCATGCGATCAATGTCAGCCTGTATCCCAAGCTCGGCTACGACCCGATCAAGTCTTTTTCGCCGGTGGCACTGATTGGCTCGAACCCGGTGGTGTTGATCGTCAAAGCGGACAGTCCTTACAAGACCTTGCAGGACGTGCTGAACGCGGCCAAGGCCAAACCGAAAACCGTCACCTCGGCCTCGGCCGGCAATGGCACCTCGCAACACATGACGCTGGAACTGCTGGGCTTTCGCTCGGGCACGCAGTTCATCCACGTGCCTTACAAAGGCAGCGGCCCGGCGATCCAGGACGTGATTGGCGGCCAGGTCGACATGATGTTTGACACCACCGTGGTCGCCGGCCCCCACATCCAGAGCGGCAAGGTGCGCGCCATCGCCGTGAGTTCGGCCAAACGCCTGGACTCGCTGCCTAACGTGCCGACGATTGCGGAGTCCGGCGTGCCCGGTTTTGAAGTGGTGTCCTGGCAAGGCATTTTTGTGCCCGCCGGTGTGCCCAAACCCATCGTGGACCGCCTGCACGCCGAGACCATGAAAATCCTGCAGACCACAGAGATGCAGGATCGCCTGAAAAGCCTGGGCATGCAGCCCTCCAGCATGACGCCGGACCAGGTCGCCACCTTCCAGAAAGCCGAGGTCGAGAAATGGGCCCAGGTCATCAAGGCGGCAGGCATCAAACTTGAATAAAAGCGCCAGCACAAGAATGCGGGTTGCCGTGGTCGGTGCGGGCCAAGCCTCGGCCCCGCATCTGCAAAGCCTGCAGGACCTGGGCGCCGAGCTGGAGCTGGTCTGGCTGGTGGCCCGCAGCACCGAACGACTGGCCGGACTGAATCTGCCAGCCGGCACCGCCACCAGCACCCGGCTGGAAGACGTGCTGGATGACGCCTCGGTGCAGGCCGTGCTGGTCCTCACGCCACCCAACACCCATGGCGACATCGTGATGCGCCTGGCCCAAGCCGGCAAACATGTGCTGGTGGAAAAACCGCTGGACGTCAGCCTGGACAAGGCCGAACAGATGGTGGCGATTTGCGAGCAACACGGCGTCAAGCTCGCCGTGATGCTGCAGCACCGCCTGCGCGACGCGGCCCGCGCGCTGGCGCAACTGATTGAAAGTGGCGTCCTTGGCAGCCTGGTCAGCGCCTCGGCCAGCGTGCGTTGGTGGCGCCCCCAAAGTTATTACGACGAGCCGGGCCGTGGCACCTTGGCACGGGATGGCGGCGGCGTCTTGATGACACAGGCCATTCACACATTGGACCTCTTGCTTTGCCTGACCGGCATGCCGGACAAGGTGATCGCGCTGGCCAGCACCAGCGCCTTGCACCGCATGGAATGCGAAGACACCGTGGCCGCCCTGCTGCATTACGCGAATGGCGCCGTGGCCAACATCGACGCCACCACGGCCGCCTACCCCGGTTTTCCGGAACACATCGCCCTGAACTTCACTTTAGGCAGCGCCACACTGGAAGCCGGCGAGTTACAGGCCGAGTTGCTGGATGGCCGAAAAATTCACGCCGGCGAAAGGCAGACTTCGGGCTCGGGCGCCAACCTGATGGCTTTTGACCACCAGGCCCATCGCGCGGTCTTGCAGGATTTTGTGAACGCCATCCGTACCAACACCGAACCCGCGGTGACCGGACGCTCCGCGCTGCAGGTGCACCGGCTGATCACGGCCATGATGGCCTCGTCGGCAAGCGGCGCCGCCGTGTCTCTCGTTCGCTGAAGCGCCCGGGCCGGCGCAGCAATCGCTATTGTTTCAATAGCTGCTTGCGCCCGGGGGATATGGGCCAGAAGCCTTTTTTCCTAAATTTTCATGCCGGGCGGGATTCATCCTGCCCCAAGCCCAGCAGCCGCATCGCATTGCCCTTCAGAATGCCGGGCATCACCTCGGGCTTGAAGCCCGCGTCTTCAAAATCTTTCATCCAGCGGTCCGGCGTGATCAGCGGGTAATCGCTGCCGAACAGCACGCGGTCTTTCAGCAAGGTGTTGGCGTATTGCACCAATTGTTTGGGGAAATATTTGGGGCTCCAGCCCGACAGGTCAATCCAGACATTGGGTTTGTGCGTGGCCACACTCAGGGCTTCGTCCTGCCACGGAAAGCTCGGGTGCGCCATGACAATTTGCATGTCGGGGAAATCGATGGCCACGTCGTCCAGGTGCATGGGGTTGGAATACTCCAGCCGCAGCCCGCCGCCGCAACGCATGCCGCTGCCTATGCCGCTGTGCCCGGTGTGGAAAATCGCCGGTAATTTGTAGGCGTTGATCACCTCGTAAATCGGCCAGGCCATCTTGTCGTAGGGGTGGAAACCTTGCACCGTGGGGTGAAACTTGAAACCCTTGACCCCGTACTCCTTGATCAGGCGTTCGGCTTCGCGTGCGCCCATCTTCCCTTTGTGCGGGTCGATGCTGGCAAAAGCCATCATCATGTCGCTGTTTTTTTGCGCGGCTTCTGCAATTTCTTCGTTCGGAATACGGCGCCGGCCCAGCTTGGACTCGCTGTCCACCGTGAACATGATCAGGCCTATCTTGCGTTCGCGGTAATAGGCAATGGTTTCTTCAATCGTCGGCCGGCGGCTGTTTTTGAAATATTTGTCGGCGGCGCGGTCGTATTCCTCGCCATAGTTGTCAAACGGGTTCCAGCAACTCACTTCGGCGTGGGTGTGCATATCAATGGCGATGAGGTTTTTGTAGTCCATGGTGTTTTGGGGCTAGTTCGGCGTCTTCCGTGTGCATGCGGGTTAACACCGAGAAATAAGGTCTGAAAATCGATTGAATTGGTTATTGTTTATAACAATAATTCAGTCACTTTGCAAACCTCACCATGACGTCTAAAACCCCCTCCAAAGATATCCAGCTTGAGTTTCGCGGCGCCGACCAGGAGGTCGCCGTGGTTCGCCTGAACCGCGCCGCCAAACGCAACGCCCTCAATGACGGCCTGATCCTGGCCTTGCGCGATCTGTTCGAAAACCTGCCCGCCACCGTGCGGGCCGCCGTGATCCATGGCGACGGCGGGCACTTCTGCGCCGGCCTGGACCTGAGCGAGCTGCAGGAGCGCGATGCAGGCCAGGGCCTGCACCATTCCCGCATGTGGCACGCCGCGCTGGAACGTGTGCAGTTCGGCCCGGTGCCTGTGATTGCGGCCCTGCATGGCGCCGTGGTTGGCGGCGGCCTGGAACTGGCCAGCGCCTGCCACATCCGTGTGGCCGACGAATCCACGTTTTACGCCTTGCCCGAAGGTTCGCGCGGCATTTTTGTCGGCGGCGGCGGCTCGGTGCGTATCCCCAAACTGATAGGTGTGGCGCGCATGACCGACATGATGCTGACCGGCCGCGTCTACAACGCGCCCGACGGTGAACGTGCCGGTTTTGCGCAATACCTGGTGCCCGAAGGCCAGGCTTTTGACAAGGCCCTGGAGCTGGCCCTGCGGGTCGCACAAAACGCCCCCCTGACCAATTACGCCCTGATGCACGCCCTGCCCCGGATTGCCGAACAACCGGCCGACCAGGGTTACCTGACGGAATCGCTGATGGCGGCGATTGCCCAAAGTGCGCCGGAAGCCAAACAACGCGTACGCGCCTTCCTCGACGGCAAGGCCAACAAAGTCAAGACCGTCTAAAGCACAAAAGAACAAGAACATGAGCGAGACAACATCCCCTTCTTCCCCGCGTTACCGTCCGCTGGAATTCGGCGTCACACGTGTGGCCCTTCGCGACGGCGACAACGGTGTTCGTTACCTTCAGGCCGACCAGCCGCTGTCGAGTTATGCGGCGCGCATGACCGACCGCTTTCTGCACTGGGCGCACACCGTGCCGGATCGCACCTTCCTGGCGCGTCGTGTCAAAAATGCCGATGGCAGCCTGGGCGACTGGCGTCACCTCAGTTATGGCGAGGCGCTGGTGCAGGCCCGCGCTGTTGCTCAAGCCTTGCTGAACCGCGGCCTGAACGCGGAGCGCCCGGTGGTGATTCTGAGTGAAAACAGCATTGAACACGCACAACTGGCGCTGGGCTGTCTGTACGCCGGCATTCCCTACTGCCCGGCCTCGCCGGCCTACAGCGTGGTCAGCCTGGACTACGACAAGCTGCGACATATCTTCAAGACTCTGACCCCGGGCCTGATCTTCGCCAGCGACACCACGCGTTATGGCAAAGCCATCCAGGCCACGGCCAACCCCGGTGTGGAAATCGTGTGGTGTGAAGGGTCGCTGGATGGCTTGCCCAGCACCTCGTTCGCCTCGCTGCTGGCCACCACACCCACGGCGCAAGTCGATGCCGCGCTGCAGGCGACCGGGCCGGACACCATCACCAAGTTTTTGTTCACCTCGGGCTCGACCAAGATGCCCAAGGCCGTGATCAACACCCACCGCATGTGGTGCGCCAACCAGCAACAAATGCGGCAATCGATGCCGGTGCTGACCGAAGCGCCGCCGGTGCTGGTCGACTGGCTGCCCTGGAACCACACCTTCGGCGGCAACCACAACGTCGGCCTGACGATTTACAACGGCGGCACCTTGTACATCGACGACGGCAAACCCACACCGGCGCTGATGGGCGAAACCCTGCGCAACCTGCGCGAAATAGCGCCCACCTTGTACTTCAACGTGCCCACCGGTTTCGAGGCCATTGCCAACGCGATGAAGACCGACGCCCAGTTGCGCCAGACCTTGTTGTCGCGCGTGAAGATGTTTTTCTACTCGGGCGCCGCGCTGGCGCAACCGATCTGGGACAGCCTGCACGCCACCCAGGAAGCCGAAGTTGGCGAACGCATTGTCATGGGCACGGGCCTGGGCATGACGGAGTCCGCGCCGTTTGCCGTGTTTGTGACCAGCCCCAATGTGAAGGCCGGCGACATCGGTGTGCCCACGCCGGGCGTGGAGCTCAAGCTGGTGCCCACCGACGGCAAGACCGAGGTACGTTACCGCGGTCCCAACATCACGCCGGGTTATTGGCGTTCGCCCGAAGCCACGCAAGAGGCTTTTGACGAAGAAGGTTTTTTCTGCACCGGCGACGCGGTCAAATGGATTGACGAACACAACATCCACCAGGGCCTGAAGTTTGACGGCCGGATTGCCGAAGACTTCAAACTCGCCACCGGCACCTTTGTGAGTGTCGGCCCGTTGCGCGCAAAAATCATCGCGGCCGGCGCGCCCTACATCCAGGATGCCGTGTTGACCGGCATCAACCTCAAGGAAGTCGGCGCCCTGATTTTCCCCACGCCCGCGGTGCGTTCGCTGGCCGGGCTGCCGGCCGAAGCCAGCCTGCAGCAGGTACTGGAAAGTGCGGCCGTGCAGGCGCATTTCCAGAAAGTGCTGGACCAGCTCGCCGCCAGCGCCACCGGCAGCGCCAACCGCGTTGTCCGCCTCCACCTGATGCATGAACCACCCTCCATCGACAAGGGCGAGGTCACGGACAAAGGGTCGATCAACCAGCGCGCCGTGCTCAAACACCGAGAGGTACTGGCCAACACGCTGCACGACGGCAGCCTGCCCTTTACCCTCCAAGCACAAGGAAACCCGGCATGAACATCCAGGGACAAACCGCCATCGTCACCGGTGGCGCCTCCGGTCTCGGCGAAGCCACCGCACGCGAACTCGCCCGCCTGGGCGCCAAAGTCGCCGTGTTCGATATCAACCTGGCCCTGGCCCAAAAAGTGGCCGCCGAGATAGGCGGCATTGCCTGCGCCTGCGACATCACCCACACCGACAGCGTGAGCGCGGCCCTCGCCCAGGCGACGGCAGCCCACGGGCCGGCACGTATCTTGATGAACATCGCCGGCATAGGCAGCGCCAAACGGGTGGTGCAAAAAGATGGCTCGGCCGCGCCACTGGAAGACTTTGCCAAGGTCATCCAGGTGAACCTGATCGGCAGCTACAACATCAGCCGGCTGTTTGCCGCCGAATGTGTCAAGCTCGCGCCGCTGGAAGACGGCGAACGCGGCGTGATGATGTTCACCGCCTCGGTTGCCGCGTTTGACGGCCAGGTCGGCCAGCAGGCCTACAGCGCCTCCAAGGGCGGGCTGGTCGGCATGACCCTGCCGATGGCGCGTGACCTGGCGCAATACGGCATTCGGGTCTGCACCGTCGCACCTGGCTTGTTTGCCACGCCGCTGATGAAACAGTTGCCGGAAGCCGTGCAGCAGTCGCTGGCCGCCTCCATTCCTTTCCCCGCGCGCCTGGGCAAGCCCGAGGAGTTTGCCCAACTGGCGGCCCACATCGTGACCAACACTCACCTCAATGGCGAAGTGATACGCCTTGACGGCGCGCTGCGCATGGCGCCGCGCTGAGGTTTTTTTTCTTCACCCACCCGCAGGAGACATTCCCATGACATTCAAAAAAACAATCATCACCGCTGCCGTGGCCCTGGTCGCCGCCGGCAGCGCCCTGGCCGATATCACCATTGGTGTGAGCCTGCCCTTGACGGGCCCCACCTCCGCGCTGGGCATCCCGATCAAGAATGCCATCGCGCAGTGGCCCTCCAGCATAGGCGGCGAAAAACTCAACGTCATCATTCTTGACGACGCCACCGACCCGACCAATGCCACCAAAAACGCCCGCCGTTTTGTGACCGACGACAAGGTCGACATCCTCATGGGTTCGGCCGCCACGCCGCCGGCCAACGCGGTCGCCGCCGTCGCGTCTGAAAGCGGCACCATGCATTTCACCTTCGCGCCCATCGATGTGTCCACGGCCAAGTCGCCCTGGTCCTACAACATGCCGCAGTCCACCCTGGTGATGTCGCATGCCATCGTGGCGCATATGAAAAAGACCGGCGTCAAAACCGTTGGTTTCATCGGTTACGCCGATGCCTATGGCGAGTTGTTCCTGCGCGACATGAAGGTCAAGATGGCCGGCACAGACATCAAGTTTGTCTCCGAAGAACGTTTTGCCCGCACCGACACCAGCGTCACCGGCCAGGCCCTGAAGGTCACCGCCGGCAACCCCGACGCCATCCTGATCGTCGCCTCGGGCAGCGGCGCGGCCATGCCGCACAAAGCGCTGATCGAGCGTGGCTACAAGGGCAAGATTTACCAGACCCACGGCGCGGCCTCACGCGACCTGATGCGCGTCGGCGGCAAGGATGTGGAAGGCGCGTTTGTGGTTGCCGGTCCGGGCGTGGTGGCCGAGCAGTTGCCGGCCGATCACCCGAGCAAAAAGGTCGCCATGGCCCACGTGATCGCCTGGGAAAAAGTCTACGGTCCCAACAGCCGCAACCCCTTTGCCGGCCATGCTTACGACGCTTCCGTGGTGCTGCAGAAAATCATTCCTATCGCGCTCAAGACCGCCAAGCCGGGCACCAAGGAGTTCCGCGCCGCCCTCAAGTCCGCGCTGGAAAACGCCGGCCCGATTGCGCTGTTCCACGGCACCGTCAACTACACCGCCAGCAACCATGCGGGTTACACCGATGACACCGGCGTGATCATGCAGATCGTGAACGGCGACTGGAAGCTGCAGCCCAAATAAACGCGGCATTTCTCCGGCTCTCCCGGGCCGGACCGCCCACGCGCGGTTCGGCCCGAACAGGTTTCACGGGCACCCCTGAAGGTTTTTATGGATTTTTCAATTGCCAGCATCCTGCTGGTTGACGGCTTGACCAATGGCGCGATTTACGCGCTGCTGGGCCTGGCCACGGTACTGGTGTTTGCCGTCACGCGGGTGATTTTTATTCCGCAGGGCGAGTTTGTGACGTATGGCGCACTCACCCTGGCCATTCTGCAAACCGGCAAGGTGCCGGGCACCATCTGGCTGCTGTTGCTGCTGGCCGGTCTGGCGGCGCTGACCGAGTCCTGGCACACCTGGAAAAGGCACAAACAAGCGCTGGGCGCCTTGCGCGCCGGACTCAAGGTGCTGGTGATGCCGGTCGTCGTCGCGCTGATCACGCTGTGGGCCGCGCCGCAGCAGTTTTCGCTGCTGGTGCAAGCCTTGCTGTCGGTCTGTATCGTGACCTGTTTCGGACCGCTGGTCTACCGCCTGGCCTACCAGTCGCTGGCCGATGCCAGCTCGCTGGTGCTGCTGATTGTGTCGGTCGGCGTGCACTTTGCATTGACCGGCCTGGGCTTGGTGTTTTTTGGCGCCGAAGGTTTTCGCAACCCGCCCTTCTGGGATGCACGTTTCAGCCTGGGGGCGGTCAACCTGTCCGGCCAGGCCGTGATCATCGCGCTGGCCTCGATGGCGCTGATTGTGTTGTTGTGGCTGTTTTTTGAACGCACCTTGTACGGCAAGGCCTTGCGTGCCACCGCCGTCAATCGTCTGGGCGCACGCCTCATGGGTATCTCCTCACAAACGGCCGGCCAGTTGACCCTGGCCATGGCGGCCCTGATAGGCGCGCTTTCTGGCCTGCTGATAGGCCCGACCACCACGGTGTTTTACGACTCCGGCTTTCTGATCGGCCTCAAAGGTTTTGTGGCCGCCGTGATTGGTGGTCTGGCCAGTTACCCGGGCGCGGCCATAGGTGCCTTGCTGGTCGGTGTGATCGAGGCTTTGGGTTCTTTCTGGGCCAGTGCTTTCAAGGAAGTGATTGTGTTCACGCTGATCCTGCCCGTGCTCTTGTGGCGTTCGCTCACCAGCGGCCATTCGGACGAGGAGCACTGACATGACGCTTCGCAAATGGGGCGGCTGGCTCCTGATCGCCGCGTTGGTACTGGTCTGCATCCTGCCCGTGCCCGAGTTCTGGATCACCCAGCTCAACTACATCGGCATCTCCAGCCTGGCGGTGCTGGGTTTGATTCTGCTGACCGGGGTGGGTGGCCTCACCTCCTTCGGCCAGGCCGCGTTTGTCGGTATAGGTGCTTACACCAGCGCTTACCTCACGGTGAACGCCGGTCTCTCGCCCTGGCTCACGCTGTTTGTGGGCCTGGGCCTGACAGCCCTGTGTGCGGTGGTGCTGGGCTGGATCACGCTGCGCATGTCCGGCCACTACCTGCCGCTGGCGACCTTGGCCTGGGGCCTGTCGCTGTACTACACCATGGGCAACCTGCAGGCGCTGGGCAAATACGACGGCATCCTGGGTGTCACCGGCCTGTCCATCTTCGGCTGGGAACTGGGCCAGGGACGGGTCTACCTGCTGCTGACCTGGTCGCTGGTCTTGCTGGGCAGCTTGAGCCTGTTACACCTGCTGGACTCGCGTGTCGGCCGGGCCATTCGTTCGCTCAAGACCGGCTCACACATGGCCGAGTCCATGGGGGTGGACACCTTGCGTTTCAAGATCGGCATCTTCCTGATCGCCGCCTTGTTTGCCTCCCTCTCCGGCTGGCTGTACGCGCATTTCCAGCGTTCGGTCAACCCCTCGCCCTTCAGCGTACATGTGGGCATCGAGTACCTGTTCATGGCGGTGCTGGGCGGCGCCGGCCATGTCTGGGGCGCCATCACCGGCGTGACCATCACCAAGCTGCTGGCCGACCAGCTGCAGGTCTTGCTGCCCAAACTGCTGGGCACCAGCGGCAGCTATGAAGTGATTGTGTTCGGCGTGTTGCTGGTGCTCACGCTCAAATACGCACCCGACGGCATCTGGGCCTTTGTCGACCGCAAGCTGCCCAAAGCCAGACGCAAGGTGGACTGGCAGGACGCAGCCCCCCTGCCGGCACGTGCCAAACCGGCGGCCGGTGAAATCGTGCTGCAGGCCAGCAACATCCGCAAGGAGTTTGGCGGCCTGGTCGCGGTCAACGACATCAACTTCTCGGTCGCCTCGGGCCAGATCGTCGGCCTGATCGGCCCCAATGGCGCCGGCAAATCCACCACCTTCAACCTGATCACCGGCGTGTTGGCCCTGACCCGCGGCAGCGTGAGTTTCCGCGGTGAAACCATCAGCAGCCTGCCGTCGCGCGAAATCGCCAAACGCGGCATTTCGCGCACCTTCCAGCATGTCAAGATGATTGCCGACATGACCGTGCTGGAGAACGTGGCGCTGGGCGCCCACCTGCGCGGCCACAAGGGCGCGACGGCTGCGATGCTGCGGCTGGATCGCGCGGAAGAACAAGGCCTGCTGCGTGAAGCCGAACACCAGTTGCGACGGGTTGGCATGGGTGAACATATCCACGAGTTGGCCGGCAATCTGGCCATGGGCCAGCAGCGCTTGCTGGAGATTGCCCGGGCGCTGTGCAACGACCCGGCCCTGCTGCTGCTCGACGAACCCGCGGCCGGTTTGCGTTACCTGGAAAAACAGGCGCTGATCGAGGTCTTGCGCCAGCTCAAGAGCGAAGGCATGAGCATCCTGCTGGTCGAACACGACATGGACCTGGTAATGCAGGTGACCGACCGCATCGTGGTGATGGAGTTCGGCACCCGGCTGATTGAAGGCACGCCCGAAGAAATCCAGGCCAGCCCGGCGGTACGCGCCGCCTACCTCGGCACCGAACACTGAAGGTTTCCCCCTCATGAGCACCCCTCTTCTCAAGGTCCACAATCTGCACGCCGGTTACGGCAAGGCCGAGGTCTTGCGCGGCATAGACCTGCAGGCCGACAGCGGCAGCATCATCACCGTCATAGGCCCCAACGGCGCGGGCAAGTCCACCCTGCTCAACGCACTCATGGGTGTGTTGCCAGCCACCGGCAACATCGAATACGCCGGCCAGTCCATCATCGGGCTGCCGCTGGAAGAACGTGTGATGCTGGGCATTGCCCTGGTGCCGAAAAACGCGAGTTGTTCGGCAGCATGTCGGTCGAAGACAACCTGGTGCTGGGCGCTTTTCGCCAGGTGCGCTTGCGCAACAAGGATTGGCGCGACCAGATGGCCGTGGTCTTTGATCTGTTTCCGCGCCTCAAGGAGCGCCGCGCCCAGGAAGCCGGCACCTTGTCGGGCGGCGAACGACAAATGCTGGCCCTGGGCCGGGCCCTGATGTCGCGCCCCCAGCTGCTGATGCTGGACGAACCCAGCCTGGGCCTGGCGCCGCTCATCGTCAAGGAGATTTTCCGCACCATCGAAGCCTTGCGCAAAACCGGCGTGACCACCCTGCTGGTGGAACAAAACGCGCGCGCCGCACTGGAAGCGGCCGACCACGGCTATGTGCTGGAGATGGGCGAAATCGGCCTCAGCGGCCCGGCCGCCGAACTCGCACGCGACCCGCGTGTGGTCGACACCTACCTGGGCGCCTCGCGCAAAAACGGGGCGCCGGCCTGAGGCCGCAAATGGCCATTTCACCCCATTGATGCATAAAAACAGACTCTAGCCCATACCGCATATGCGTAAGAAGCTATTGAATTTATAGCAAACTTCAGGCGCCAGCCAACCGAAGGAGACACCCATGCCCCACACCGTCACCCGCTTGGCAGCCAGCGCCGCCGGCCTGCTGCTGCTGGCCGCCTGCAGCAGCACGCCGCCGATGCGGCCTGCCGCCACCGGCGCCAGCGCCGTCGTGGCCTGCGAAGGGCTGGCGGCGGGTTTCAGTTTTGCCGGCACACGCATCCTGTCGACGCAACGGGTGGACGCCGGACAACTCAAACTGCCAGGCATCGCAGAGGCCATGCCCGCGCATTGTGTGCTCAAAGGGGCCATGCATGAACGCATAGGCCCGATGGACGGCAAGCCTTATGCGATCGGTTTCGAGATGCGCCTGCCCACGGCCTGGAATGGCCGCTTCTTTTACCAGGCCAACGGCGGCCTGGACGGATTCCAGACGCCGGCTTATGGCGACATCCTGGGCGGTGGCCCGATCAGTAACGGCCTGCTCAAGGGTTTTGCCGTGATCAGTTCGGACGCCGGCCATGCCTTCGACCGAAACACACCGATAGGCGGCGCCACCTTCGGGCTGGACCCGCAGGCGCGGCTGGACTACGGCTACAACGCCGTGGCGCAACTCACACCTATGGCCAAGGCGCTGATCAAGACCTATTACGGCAAAGGGCCCGACACCTCTTACCTGGTGGGCAGTTCCAACGGCGGGCGCCACGGTTTTGTCACCGCCTCGCGCCTGCCGGCGGCCTACGACGGTATTCTGGTCAGCACACCGGGTTACCGGTTGCCGCTGGCGGCTGCGGCGCAGGTGTGGGGGGCGCAGCAGTTCGCGCGCATCGCCAAAACCAGTCCCGCCACCGGCCGGCCCGACCTGAGCACGGCCCTCACGCCCGCAGACCTGGCTCTGCTGGCGCGGCAGGTGCTCGCGCGTTGTGATGCCCTCGATGGTCTGGCCGACGGCATCGTCGCCGACCTGCAGGGCTGCCAGGCGGCCTTCAACATCACCCGCGACGTACCCAGTTGCGCCGCCGGCACGGCGCCCGACGGGCATTGCCTGAGTGCTGTGCAAAAAACAGCGATGGCCAGTGTCGCCCACGGACCCGTGACGGCCGCAGGCCAACGTGTCTATGCCGGCCTGCCCTGGGACCCAGGCATGGCGGGTCGCGACTGGGCGAGCTGGAAATTTGTCAACAGCGTGGGCCCGCGCGATGCCATCGCACTGGCCTTTGTGATGAGCACCCCGCCGGCTTCACCCGCCGTGGTCACGGGCCAGGGCAACACCTTGATCGACTACGCCCTGCAGTTCAACATCGACCGCGACCTGCCGCGCCTGTCGGCCACAGCCGGGCCTTACCAGGAATCCGCCATCAGTTTCATGACGCCGCCCGACCCCACGCTGCGCAGCTTCGTGGCCAGCGGCGGCAAGTTGCTGGTCTTTCACGGCACGGCCGATCCGGTGTTTTCCGCGCTGGACAGCATCAGTTGGTATGACAACTTCCGCCAAGCCCATGGCGCCGCCGCTGACAGCCATGCCCGCCTCTTCCTGGTGCCGGGCATGAACCACAGCCGCGGCGGTCCGGCCACCGACCAGATGGACATGCTGGAGGCGCTGGTGCGCTGGGTCGAACTCGGCCAGGCGCCACAAACCGTGGTGGCGCAGGCGCGTGGTGCTGGCGCCGCCGTGCCCAACCCCGAAATACCCGCCAGTTGGAGCCCGACCCGCACCCGTCTGTTGTGTCCTTACCCGCAGGTGCCGCGTTACCAGGGCAGCGGCGACAGCGAAAATGCGGCCAGTTTCAGTTGCCGCTAAAAGAAAGAAAGCCGTGAAGCACCAAGCCGTCCTTGCCCGGCAGCGGCGATACTAACGCCCCTCCCCACCACCCGCAGACCCGCCCTCACCCATGCCAGAAAAATTGCCCCCGGCTGTCGAAACCGTCGATACCCGCTACCTGGAAAGCCTGCTCGGTTACAACGCCAGGCGCGCCGCGGTGGTTGTGATCGAAAGTTTCCTGGAACGCATGGCGGTGTATGACTTGCGGCCTGTCGATTTTTCTGTGATCTCGCTGATCACACACAACGCTGGTATCACCTCGCGCCAGTTGTGCGCGGCGCTGAACATCCAGCCGCCCAACCTGGTCGGCATGATCAATGCGCTGGAACGCCGCGAGCTGATTCAGCGCAAACCACACCCGCGCGACGGCCGGGCCTTTGGCCTGCACCTGACCCCCAGCGGCCAGAAACTGATGCGCCAGGCCGAACAAACAGCGCAGGAACTGGAATCCGACGCCGCCGCCCGCCTGAGCGCCACCGAACGCAAAACCCTGCTCCGCCTGCTGCAGAAAATTTACCTCTGACGCCCAGGTCGTGAACGGAGCGTGGGGGCTTACCCCATCCTTCCCGAATTTTCAAGCCCTTTTGGCCCCCAGGCTACACTGCGCGGGCACAGGCAGCTACAAAACTAGTAGCAGTCCAAAATTTCCGTTATATTTCGCATCAAGCCCGTGCTTACCGATTAACCGTGACAAAAACGTGACCAGGAGATCCCCCTAATGAGTTCCAAAGAAAATGCCGCCGTCGGCCAGCTGTTTGAACTGCTTGAATCGCGTTACGCCTTGCGCGTGTTGTGGGCCCTGAAAGACGGTCACCCACAAACCTTCCGCCTGCTGCAGGACAGCATCGGCAGCATCACGCCCAACACCTTGAACACCCGCATCAAAGAGCTGCGCAACGCCGGCCTGATGGGCCACGGCAGCGAAGGCTACACCGTCACCACCCTGGGCGCCGACCTGCTCAAGCGCCTGAACGACATGCAGGCTTTTGCCGCCAAGTGGACCGCCAGCCAGGTCAAGGCCGCTGCCGCCGGCACCCCCGTCAAGAAAAAATAAACCGTCCCCCCTCCTGAAAGACAGGCCTGGCGCCTGTCTTTTCATTTGGGCGCCACCTGGCTGGGTGCTTGATTTTTTTGTATAAAATTCGCCCTTGGCCCTTTTCCTGCGTGCGCAGGAAGCTATTTATTTCATAGCATGTTGACGGCGCCCGCTAACGCAGGCGCACGTTGCAGGTCAGGCATCCGGGCACAAACCCTTGCCTTGAAAAGGGCTTTGCTGCCCCCAGCTAGCTCACTTGTCCTTTTGAATAACCGCCTCCGACCATGCCAGAAAACAATCAATCCGAACAAAATCAAGTACTTACAGGCGCTCCCAGCCCGGAAGAACTGGAAGCCGCCCAGGCCGCCAACGAAGCCGATGCCTTGACGGCGGCACAAGCCGAACTGGCCGTGCTGCAGGCCAAAAACAGCGAGTTGGCCGACAACTTCCTGCGCGCCAAGGCCGAGGCTGAAAATGCCCGCCGCCGCGCCGACGATGAAATTGCCAAGGCACGCAAGTTTGCCGTCGAGGGTTTTGCCGAAAGCCTGCTGCCAGTCGCCGACAGCCTGGAAGCCGGCCTGTCCATCAAGGACGCCAGCGCCGAGCAGCTGCGTGAAGGCACCGAAGCCACACTCAAGCAGCTCAAAAGCGCGCTGGAACGCAACAAGGTGGTCGAGATCAATCCCGCCACCGGCGACAAATTTGACCCGCACCAGCACCAGGCCATCAGCATGGTGCCGGCCGAGCAGGAAGCCAACACCGTGGTCAGCGTGCTGCAAAAAGGTTACCTGATCGCCGACCGCGTCTTGCGTCCGGCGCTGGTGATGGTGGCCGCCCCCAAATAAATCCCTGTCCAGACAGATGCGGCACTTGAAACAATCCAAGTTATCCACAAGTCATCAACATAGTCATTCACAGCGGCTGGCCTGAAGGGCCATCCCCGCTGGGTTCAATCAAGCAAATAGAAAATTTAGGAGTAAACGATCATGGGAAGAATCATCGGTATCGACTTGGGCACGACCAACAGCTGCGTGTCCGTCATGGAAGGCAACACGCCACGCGTCATTGAAAACTCGGAAGGCGCACGCACCACGCCCTCCATCGTTGCCTACCAGGAAGACGGTGAAGTGCTGGTCGGCGCCTCGGCCAAACGCCAGGCCGTGACCAACCCCAAGAACACGCTGTATGCCGTCAAGCGCCTGATCGGCCGCAAGTTTGCCGAAAAAGAAGTGCAAAAAGACATCGGTCTGATGCCTTATTCCATCGTGGCGGCCGACAACGGCGACGCCTGGATCGAAGTACGCGGCAAGAAACTGTCGGCCCAGCAGATCAGTGCCGACATCCTGCGCAAGATGAAAAAAACCGCCGAAGACTACCTCGGCGAGCCGGTCACGGAAGCCGTGATCACCGTGCCTGCGTATTTCAATGACGCCCAGCGCCAAGCCACCAAGGACGCCGGCCGCATTGCCGGTCTGGATGTCAAGCGCATCATCAACGAACCCACGGCTGCGGCCCTGGCTTTCGGCATGGACAAGCAGGAAAAAGGCGATCGCAAGATCGCCGTTTATGACCTGGGCGGCGGCACCTTCGACATCTCCATCATCGAGATTGCCGACGTTGACGGCGAAAAACAATTTGAAGTGCTGTCCACCAACGGCGACACCTTCCTGGGCGGCGAAGACTTCGACCAGCGCATCATCGATTTCATCATCGACGAGTTCAAGAAGGAATCCGGCGTCAACCTCAAGAACGACGTGTTGGCCCTGCAGCGCCTGAAAGAAGCCGCTGAAAAAGCCAAGATCGAGCTGTCCAACAGCGCGCAGACCGACATCAACCTGCCCTACATCACGGCAGACGCTTCGGGCCCCAAACACCTGAACATCAAGCTGACCCGCGCCAAGCTGGAAGCCCTGGTGGAAGAGTTGCTGGAGCGCACGATTGCCCCTTGCCGCGTCGCCATCAAGGACGCCGGTGTCAGCGTGGGCGACATCCACGACGTGATCCTGGTTGGTGGCCAGACGCGTATGCCCAAGGTGCAGGAAATGGTCAAGGCCTTCTTCGGCAAGGACCCGCGCAAGGACGTGAACCCCGACGAGGCCGTGGCCGTGGGCGCTGCCATTCAAGGTCAGGTCCTGTCCGGCGACCGCACCGACGTGCTGCTGCTCGACGTGACCCCCCTGTCCCTGGGTATTGAAACCATGGGCGGCGTGATGACCAAGATGATCAAGAAAAACACGACCATCCCGACCAAGTTCGCGCAGACCTTCTCGACCGCTGAAGACAACCAGCCGGCCGTGACGATCAAGGTGTTCCAGGGTGAACGCGAAATCGCCTCGGGCAACAAGGCGCTGGGCGAGTTCAACCTCGAGGGTATTCCGCCAGCCGCACGTGGCACGCCGCAAATTGAAGTGTCCTTCGACATCGACGCCAACGGCATCTTGCACGTGGGCGCCAAAGACAAAGGCACCGGCAAGGAAAACAAGATCACCATCAAGGCCAACTCGGGTTTGAGCGAAGCCGAGATCCAGCAAATGGTAAAAGACGCCGAGCTGAACGCCGAAGACGACAAGAAAAAAGTCGAGTTCGTGACCGCCAAGAACAATGCCGAAGCCATGGTTCACAGCGTGAAAAAATCGCTGGCCGAATACGGTGACAAGCTCGAAGCCGGCGAGAAGGAAAAAATCGAGACCGCCATCACCGAGATGGAAGAAGCCCTCAAGGGTGACAGCAAGGAAGCCATTGACGCGAAAAACACCGCGCTGATGGAAGCCAGCCAGAAACTCGGCGAAAAAATGTACGCCGACATGCAGGCGACACAGGCGGCTCAGGCCGGCGGTGCAGCCGGTGCCGAAGAAACGACGGCGGCCAAACCGGCGGCCGACGACAATGTGGTGGATGCCGAAGTCAAGGAAGTCAAAAAGGGGTAATGCCCATTTTTGAGGCATAGCCTCGATGCAGCGAAGCGGAAGCCAGGGTTCACCCCGGATTCCGCTTCGCCATATTCGGGCCGCAAGAATTTCTCCCTACTGAACACGCAATTTCCATGGCCATCAAAAAAGACTATTACGACACGCTGGGTGTTCCCAAAAACGCCAGCGACGAAGACATCAAGAAAGCCTATCGCAAGCTGGCGATGAAGCACCACCCGGACCGCAACCAGGGCGAGACCGGGAAAGCCTCGGAAGAAAAATTCAAGGAAGCCAAAGAGGCTTACGAGATGTTGTCCGATGCGCAAAAACGCGCAGCTTACGACCAGTACGGCCACGCCGGCGTGGACCCGAACCGCGGCGGCCCGGGTGCGGAAGGTTTTGGTGGTTTCGCCGAGGCCTTTGGCGATATCTTTGGCGACGTTTTTGGTGGCCAGCAGGGACGCGGCGGCCAGCGCGGCGGCCGCCAGGTCTACCGCGGCGGCGACCTCAGTTATGCGATGGAAGTCACCCTCGAAGAAGCCGCCACCGGCAAGGATGCCCAGATCCGCATCCCAAGCTGGGACGACTGCACGACCTGCCACGGCAGCGGCGCCAAGCCCGGCACCAAGGTGGTCACCTGCACCACTTGCCACGGCCACGGTGCGGTGCAGATGCGCCAGGGCTTTTTCAGCGTGCAGCAAACCTGCCCACAGTGCAAAGGCACGGGCAAGCTGATTCCCGAGCCTTGTGTGGCCTGCCACGGCGTGGGCAAGACCAAAAACAACAAGACCCTGGAAGTCAAGATTCCGGCCGGCATCGACGACGGTATGCGTATCCGCTCCACCGGCAACGGCGAGCCGGGCACCAACGGCGGCCCGCCGGGCGACCTCTACATCGAGATCCGGCTGAAGAAACACGACATCTTCGAGCGCGACGGCGACGACCTGCATTGCGTCGTGCCCATCGGCATGGCATCGGCCGCACTCGGCGGCGAAATCGAAGTGCCGACCCTGGCCGGCAAGGCGGCCATCGACATTCCGGAAGGCACGCAGTCCGGCAAGCAGTTCCGGCTGCGCGGCAAAGGCATCAAGGGTGTGCGCTCCAGCTACCCCGGCGATCTGTATTGCCACATCACGGTGGAAACACCGGTGAAACTGACCGAGCACCAGCGCAAGCTGTTCAAGGAACTCGACGAGTCCCTGAAAAAAGGCGGCGCCAAACATTCGCCCAGCGGCGAAAGCTGGACCGACAAGCTGAAAAGTTTCTTCAGCGCCTGATTGATTGCCGAGGCGAGCATCGCGCCAAGCTCAATGAAGCTTCTTCTTGAATGCCGGACTTGATCCGGCTTTTTTTCGTTGAAACCCATTCGGCTTACCCGCCGCTCGTCTGCTGACACACCGCTGCCGTCATCCGTCGCTTAGGATCAATCCTTTTAACCGGGGGAAGAATGCCATGACCGTATCGACAAAAAATCCCGCGCAGCAGCGGATCAGTTTGCTCACACTGGTGGCCGGCAGCCTACTGCTGGGCGCCTGCAGCATGAGCGATACGCGCCATAGCGCCGGCCTGCCCACGCTGGACGGCAAGGCACCGCTGGTGATCGCCCACCGCGGCGCATCGGGCTATGTGCCTGAGGAAACGCTGGAAGCCTATGCGCGCGCGATTGAGCTCGGCGCCGATGTGATCGAGATGGACCTGATCTCGACCAAAGACGGCGTGCTGATCACCCGCCACGACCCCAACTTGGCCATCAGCACCGACGTGGCCAAACATCCTGAATTCGCATCGCGCAAAAAAATCATCCAGGTCGATGGCGAAACCCAAACGGGCTGGTTCAGCAATGACTTCACGCTGGCCGAAATCCGCACGCTGGGCGCGATTTCCACCGACGCAGAGCGCCCGCAACAGTTCAACGGCCTCTACAAGGTGCCGACGTTCCAGGAAGTACTGGACCTGGCCAAAGCCAAATCGGCGCAAACCGGCCGCAGCATTGCGATTTACCCGGAAACCAAAAACCCAACCTACTTCCGCGCGCTCGGCCTGCCGCTGGAAGACAAGTTGATCGCCATCATCAAGGCCGCCGGCTGGAACAGCAAGACCGCCCCCGATTTTTGTGCAGTCGTTTGAACCCGGCAGCCTGAAGTACATGAAAAGCAAGGGCCTGAACACGCGCCTGGTCCAGCTGATTGACGGCGACGGCGTTGACATGAAAACCGGCGCCGTGACTTTCGCCGTTCCCAGCGACCGTCCCTATGATTGGACCCAAGCCGGCGACAAGCGCTTTTTCGACGCCATGGTCACGCCTGCGGGCCTCGCTGAAATCAAAACCTATGCCGACGGCATCGGCCCCTGGAAGCGCTTCATCATCAGCATCAAGGGCACGATAGGCGCAGACGGTAAGGCGATGGACATGAATGGCGACGGCAAGGTCAACGACGCGGATGCAACCTCGACCACCGCCACGACCCTTGTAGCAGACGCCCACAAGGCGGGCCTGTTTGTTCACCCCTTCACCTTCCGCAACGAGTCGCGCCGCCTGGCCGCCGACTACAAGGGCGATGCCAAAAATGAATATCTGGCCTACTACCGCCTGGGTGTGGACGGCGTCTTCACCGACTTCACCGACACCGCGCTGGCCGCGCGCGCGCAGCACCTGAAAGAAGCCGGCCGCTGACATCTGCGTTGAGAGAGCCGGGGTTTTCGCAACACGGCTTTCGCTATTAAATTGATAGCTGCTTGCGCCCATTCACCAAGGGCCAAGTGGCTATTTTTTATTGAACACCCGGCTTCTTGAGCGGCCACACGATGCGGCGCATATTTTCTCAAAATTGAACACCTGCTGCAGGATTTTCGGCGCTGACAGCACACGACCTTGCGGGGACTGGCTTATAGTGCCTGTTCGCTTATTTCTTCCCCTCAGCACGAGTCCCACCCCATGAAAACCAAAGCCGCCGTCGCCTGGAAATCAGGCGCACCCCTGACCATTGAAACCGTGGACCTGCAAGGCCCGAAATTCGGTGAAGTCTTGGTCGAGATCAAGGCCACCGGCATTTGCCACACCGACTACTACACACTCTCGGGCGCGGACCCGGAAGGCATCTTCCCGGCCATCCTGGGCCATGAAGGCGCGGGCATTGTGGTCGACGTCGGCCCCGGCGTGACCACCTTGCAAAAAGGCGATCACGTGATTCCGCTGTACACGCCGGAATGCCGGCAGTGCAAGTTCTGCCTGTCGCGCAAGACCAATTTGTGCCAGTTGATTCGCGGCACCCAGGGCAAGGGCCTGATGCCCGACGCCACCTCGCGTTTCAGCCTGGACGGTAAACCCATCTTCCACTACATGGGCACCAGCACCTTCAGCAACTACACGGTTGCGCCTGAAATTTCGCTGGCCAAAATCCGCAAGGACGCCCCTTTCGACAAGGTCTGCTACATCGGCTGCGGCGTGACCACCGGCATTGGTGCGGTGTTGTTCACAGCCAAGGTCGAGGCCGGCGCCAACGTCGTGGTGTTTGGTCTGGGCGGTATTGGCCTGAATGTGATCCAGGGCGCCAAGATGGTGGGTGCCGACAAGATCATTGGTGTGGACATCAACCCGGCGCGTCAGGAAATGGCGCGCAAGTTCGGCATGACACATTTCATCAACCCCAAGGAAGTCGAGAACGTGGTCGATGCCATCGTGCAACTGACCGACGGCGGCGCCGACTACAGCTTTGAATGTATTGGCAACACCCAGGTGATGCGCCAGGCCCTCGAATGCACCCACAAGGGCTGGGGCCGCAGCATCATCATCGGTGTGGCCGAAGCCGGCGCCGAGATCAGCACGCGGCCCTTCCAGCTCGTCACCGGCCGCAAGTGGGAAGGTTCGGCCTTTGGCGGCGCACGCGGCCGCACCGATGTGCCGAAAATTGTCGACTGGTACATGGAAGGCAAGATCAATATCGACGATTTAATTACGCACACGATGCCGCTGGAAGACATCAACAAAGGTTTTGAGCTGATGAAAAGTGGCGAATCGATTCGCGGCGTGGTGTTGTATTAGCCCCCACGCTCGCTCACTGCGTGTAGCTCCCTGCCCCCCGAGGGGGCCGCTGCGCCTGCGGTCTGGCGAAGCCAGTCCCGCGGCCCCGGCTGATGAAGAGGTAGTCCCACGTGCGCTGGTAGCATTCCTGCTTGAACTGAAAGAGCCCTATGAACCCGCAAATGGAACTCCTCAGCGACCATGCCTGCTTCGGCGGTGTGCAGCGTTTTTACCGCCACGACTCGCGCGAAATCGGCTTGCCGATGAAGTTTTCGGTGTTTCTGCCGCCGCAAATCCTGATCGACAAGGCCGGCGGCAAGGTGCCCGCGCTGATCTACCTGGCGGGCCTGACCTGCAGCGAAGAAACCTTCATGATCAAGGCCAGCGCCCAGCGGCTGGCCGCCATCCTGGGCCTGGCGCTGATCACACCCGACACCAGCCCGCGCGGCGCCAACCTGCCCGGTGAAGCCGACCACTGGGACTTTGGCGTGGGCGCCGGTTTTTACCTCGACGCCACACAAGCGCCCTGGTCGCAGCACTACCGCATGGAAAGTTACATCACGGCCGAACTGCTGCCGCTGCTGACGCAGACCCTGCCTATCCAGCCCGGCCGCATCGGCATTTTTGGGCACTCCATGGGCGGGCACGGCGCCTTGACCCTGGCCCTGCGCCACCCGGCGCTGTTCAAGTCGGTGTCGGCTTTTGCGCCTATCTGTGCGCCCCGCCACGGCCCTTGGGGCCGCAAGGCCTTCACCGGTTACCTGGGGGCCGATGAATCCACCTGGGCGGAGCACGACGCCACGGCCTTGATGGCGAAACTGAACGCGGCGCCCTACCCCGGCGGCATCCTGATCGACCAGGGGCTGGCCGATCAGTTTCTTTCGGAGCAACTGCAGCCGCATCTGTTTGAAGCGGCCTGCGCCAAAGCCGGCCAGGCGCTGCAACTGCGCTGGCATCCGGGCTACGACCACGGTTATTACTTCATCGCCACCTTCATGGCCGACCACCTGAACCACCACGCCCGACAACTGTCGGAGTAAACGCGAGAAGTTCTCTCAGGCGCGCAACTTGCGCCAGAGTGTGGCCCGGCTGATGCCCAGCCGCTGCGCGGCCTCTGCCTGATTACCGGCGCATTCCGATAACACGGCCTGCAAATGGGCTTTCTCCGTCTGCCGGGTGAGGGCCTTGAGATCGGTGGTGCCGAACGCGGCTGTTGCAGGAGGCTGGACGCCGCCGCCAGCAAGGCGCGGCCCATGCAACTCGGGCAGCAGGCGCTGCAAATCGTCCGGGCTGGGGATGCCGTGGAGGGCGATGCAACCTATGGCCAGCCGTTCGGCGGCATTTTCCAGCTCCCGCACATTGCCGGGCCAGCTGTGGGACATGAACAAGGGCAGCACCGCCTTGATGATGTCGCGCGCCTCGTCCTGCAGACCAGCACGTTTGAACGCGGCATCGAACAGCGTCACGGCCAGCAGCGCCAGATCTTCCGGGCGTTGCCGCAGCGGCGGGATCACCACCTGCAGGATGTTCAGGCGGTAAAACAGGTCTTGCCTAAACTGCTGCGCCCCCACCATGGCCAGCAAATCGCGGTGGGTGGCGGCAATGACTCGCACGTCGACCGGAATGGACTCGCGGCCGCCGACCCGCATCACCTCTTTTTCCTGCAACACACGCAACAGCCGGGTCTGCAGCGCCAGCGGCATTTCGCCTATTTCATCCAGAAAAATAGTGCCCAGATGCGCCGACTCGAACAGGCCGGCCTTGCCGCCCCGGCGGGCGCCGGTGAACGCGCCGTCCTCGTAACCAAACAGTTCACTCTCCAGCAGCGATTCCGTGAACGCGCCGCAATTGATGGCCAGGAAAGGCTCTGCGGCACGCCGGCTGGCATTGTGAATTCCCTGCGCAATCAGCTCCTTGCCGGTGCCGCTTTCGCCTGAAATCAAAACCGTGGCGTCGCTGCGCCTGGCATAGGTCTCGCACAGGGTGACCAGTTGTTTCATGCGCGGGGACACAGCCGCCACCTGCTGCAGGTGGTAACGCGCGTGGCGGGTCTTGACCTGCTGGTGCAGGCGCAAACGGCTGGTGACCTGCTCAACGTCGCCCGAGTCAATGACGGTCAGCACGGCGCCGGTTTGCACGCCTTGCTCAAACACCGGAACCCGGTTGATGACCAGCGTGCGCTGGCCGACCTGTTCCACACTGCCCAGGTCGGGCCAGCCCCGCGTCAGCACCGAGCCGGCGCGAACGGCCGGCAGCACCTCACGCAGCGGCTTCCCCAGCCATTGCGCCATCGGTGTGTCCGGGCTGCCCGCCAGGCGCAACATGGCCGGGTTGACGGAGAGCACCTGCTGCTGCATATCTATGGCGACAACGCCGTCGCTCAGATGCTGCAACACCGCATCCAGCTGCGCATGGCGCGAAGCCTCCACATGTTTGATGCGGGCGATCTCCACGGCGTCCGAAAAAGCCTGGCGCGCCGAATCCGGGGCGTAGAGAAACACGCCGTGCAGGCCCAACTCGTCGGCCAGGTTGGCGACCAGTCCCGGACCCACCACCACGTCCATGCCCTGGGCCGCCAGCGCCCGTATGCAATCCCTGGCCTGGTCGGCCGTCTCGTAGGCGCGCTCCTGAATCGGCAAATCGAACAACTGAATGAATTGACTCAGTTCCGGCGCCGTGGTTTTATGGGTCACGATGGCGATGCGCTCCGACACCTGGCGCGCACGCGTCAGCGCGGCCAGCAGGTCAAAGCCGCCGACCTTGAGCAGCACCAGAGGCAGCGCCAGATGCTGGCGCAAATAGGCCCCGTTGGAACCGGCCGCCACAATCACATCGCAGCGTTCATGCCTAAGGCGCGCCTGAATCTCCTCCACCGCGTCCGCGAAGCCTTTGTTGATGATGTGGATGTCGGCCTGCGCCGAAAACTCCGGCGCGATGCTACGAAAAATGTCGGTCAGGCGGTAGGCGCTCACCGCCCATATCACAGGGCGGCTACTTGTGTCTTTAAGGCTCATGGGACTGTCCAGGAATGCTGAGTAGGTGCTTTGGATTATGGTGCTTATGTTTCAATTTTGAAAAATAAACCATCTTTGCAACAACAAAAATGAAACACAAATGCCACCCTGCTTGAAGGCATAGAAAAATCCTCAATCAAATCAATGCCTTTCATGCTTTTCTCCAAAAGCATCTTCCAGGCACAGCTTTTGCGCTTAACGGCTAGCCTCTACCTGGAGGCAAGTCATTCAATAAATATTAGGAGACCTGATATGAATCCAGACATCACGCGTCGAGATTTCGCTACGCTGGCGCTTGGCGCCCTGGGCGCACTTGCGGCCCCAGCCAGTTTTGCGCAAAGCGGCAGCTTCCCGATGAAACCCATCAAGATCATTGCGCCCTTTGCCCCCGGCGGCGGCACCGATTACATTGCGCGCGTGGTGGCCAGCAAGCTGGGCGAACGGCTGGGCCAGCCTGTGATCGTAGAAAACCGTCCCGGTGCCGGCGGCATTCTGGGCACGGAGTTCGCGCTCAAGTCCCCGGCGGATGGCTACACCTTGCTGCTGGTGGCCGGCAGCTACACCGTCAACCCGGGTGTCTACAAACTCAACTTCGACCCCATCGCCGACATGACACCGGTGATCCAGCTGTCTCGCGGCGCTTATGTGCTGGCGGTCAACGCGGCCGTGCCAGCCAAGGACCTGAACGAGTTGCTGGAGCTGATGCGCAAGGCACCGGGGAAAATCACCTACGGCTCCAGCGGCCAGGGCGGCCATCTTCACGTCGTCACCGAATACATGCTGGACCTCGCCAAGGTCAAGGCCACCCATGTGCCCTACAAGGGCACCGGCCCCGCGATCACGGACCTGATCGCCGGCAACATACAGATGATGTTCGCGGGCACAGAAGCCGTGATGCAACATGTCAAATCGGGCAAGCTGCGGGCGCTGGCCGTCGGCACGGCCAAGCGGCTGACCGCCTTCCCCAACATCCCGACCGTGGCCGAGAGCGGCCTGAGCAGCTACGACGTGGTGGCATGGCATGGCCTGATCGCCCCCAAGGGTGTGCCGGCCCCCATCATTGAAGCCCTGAACCGTGAGATCAATGCGACCCTGGCATCCAAGGAAATGGAGGACAGGCTTGCCAGCAACGGTGTGGGCACGGCAGGCGGTTCGCCGGCGCAGTTCGGCAGCTTGTTGCAGGCCGAAGTGGAACGTTACGGCAAGGTGATTCGCCAGGCCGGCATCAAGGTGGACCAATGAACATGCCAACATCCTTGCCACGCCTCTCCGCAGGCGCCGCCTTTCGCACGGCAGTCGACCGGGAAGCGCCGCTACAGATCGTAGGCGCCATCACGGCCTACACCGCCCGCATGGCCGAGGCCTGCGGCTTTCAGGCCCTGTATATCTCGGGCGGCGGTGTCGCCGCCAATTCCCTGGGCATGCCGGATCTGGGCATCAGCACCATGGAAGATGTGCTGGTGGATGTGCGCCGCATCACCGACGCTACCACCTTGCCGGTGCTGGTGGACATAGATACCGGCTGGGGCGGCGCCTTCAACATCGCCCGCACCATACGCTCCTTCAGCAAGGCTGGCGCCGCCGCCGTGCATCTGGAGGACCAGGTCAGCCAGAAGCGCTGCGGCCACCGGCCCGGCAAGGAGCTGGTGGACACGGCCGAGATGGTGGACCGCATCAAGGCCGCTGTCGATGCCCGCACCGACGAGAGTTTTGTGATCATGGCCCGCACCGATGCGGCCGCAACGCTGGGCCTGCAGGCCGCGATAGACCGCGCCTGCGCCTACGCCGAGGCCGGTGCCGACATGATTTTCCCCGAAGCCATGACCGAGCTGGCGATGTACGGCCAGGTCAAAAAAGCCGTGCAGCGGCCGGTGCTGGCCAACCTCACCGAGTTCGGCGCAACGCCCATCTTCTCGCTCGACGAGCTCCGCTCGGTCGATGTCGACATGGCGCTGTATTGCTGCGGGGCTTACCGCGCCATGAATGCCGCAGCCCTGAATTTTTACCAGGTCTTGCGCCGCGACGGCCACCAGAAAGCAGCCATACCAACCATGCAGACGCGAGCAGATCTGTACGACTATCTCAATTACCACGCCTACGAGCAAAAACTCGACGCCCTTTTCGCCTCCCAAAAATAAGCAACCACACCATGTCAGATTCCATCTCCAACGTCCGCCCCCAACCCGACCAGGTGCTGGTCGATATCGCCGACTACGTCAGCCAGTACATCGTCGACAGCCCGCTTGCCTATGACACCGCGCGCACCTGCCTGATCGACACCCTGGGTTGCGGCCTCGAAGCCCTTGAATACCCGGCCTGCACCAAGCTGCTCGGACCGGTGGTGCCCGGCACCGTGGTGCCCCACGGCGCCAAGGTGCCAGGTACGCAGTTCCAGCTGGACCCGGTCGCGGCCGCCTTCAACATCGGCACCATGATCCGCTGGCTGGACTTCAACGACTGCTGGCTCGCCGCCGAATGGGGCCACCCCAGCGACAACCTGGGTGGCATCCTGGCCACCGCCGACTGGCTGAGCCGCCAAGCCGTCGCGGCCGGCAAAAAACCACTGACCATGCGCGACGTGCTGACCGCCATGATCAAGGCGCACGAAATCCAGGGCGTGATTGCGCTGGAAAACTCCTTCAACAAGGTGGGCCTGGACCATGTGGTGCTGGTCAAGGTCGCCTCCACCGCGGTGGTCGCGCACATGCTGGGTCTGAGCCGCGACGAGATCATCAACGCGGTGTCGCTGGCCTGGCTGGACGGACAAGCGCTGCGCACCTACCGCCATGCACCCAACACCGGCTCGCGCAAAAGCTGGGCCGCTGGCGACGCCACCAGCCGAGCGGTGCGCCTGGCGCTGATCGCCCGCACCGGCGAAATCGGTTACCCGAGTGTGTTGAGCGCCAAGACCTGGGGCTTTTACGACGTGTTGTTCAAGGGCCAGCCCTTCAAGTTCCAGCGCCCCTACGGCAGCTACGTGATGGAACATGTGTTGTTCAAGATCAGCTACCCGGCCGAGTTCCACAGCCAGACGGCGGTCGAAGCGGCGATGACGCTGCGCGGACAACTCGCCGCATTGAACAAGACCAGCGACGACATCCGGCGCGTGACGATACGCACCCACGAGGCCTGCCTGCGCATCATCGACAAAAAAGGCCCGCTGAACAACCCGGCCGACCGCGACCACTGCATCCAGTACATGGTGGCGGTGCCGCTGATCCACGGCCGCCTCACGGCCGCCGATTACGAAGACCAGGTCGCCGCCGACCCGCGCATCGATGCCCTGCGCGACAAGATCAGCTGTGTCGAGGATCCGCAGTTCACACGGGACTACCACGACCCGGAAAAACGCAGCATCGCCAACGCCCTGACGGTTGAACTCAAGGACGGCACCGTGTTACCCGAGATCGTGGTCGAGTACCCGATAGGCCACAAGCGCCGCCGCGCCGATGGCCTGCCGCTGCTCGAAGCCAAGTTCCGCACCAACCTGGCCCGGCGTTTCCCCAAGAAGCAGCAAGACCGTATCGCCGCGGTCAGCCTGGACCCGCAGCTGCTGGATGCGATGGCGGTCAACGATTATGTGGACCTGTATGTGATCTGAAGCGCCGCGCGGTTGGCACTAGGGCGCTGAGGTTCTTCTATGCGGAACTCAGCGCATGCCGGTCGCCGCGGCAAAACGATCCACCGTCCAGGCCTCGCCCAGCAAGATCATGCGGGTGTGCAAATCGTCCAGGGTGCGCGCGGGCACGTCCCGGCCCAGATAAGTCAGGGTCTTGTTGCGCAGGTCCACATAACCCAGCTCATGGCGCCTGGCCAGCGCATGCCACAAGGCATGCGCGCCCGTCGACTGGCGTGCGCCCGAGACCAGGCACAAGCCCGCGCCCAGGCCCCACTGGTAAATGCTGCTGGCCAGGCCGCGCCGCTGGTAGGCCTCGTCGTAGCGGGAGTGTGGTGCCCGTATATAGCGGTCGGCGCGGCGATTCACTTCGATCAGGCGGTTGAACACCGTGTAACCGGCCAGCCGCTTGTGCCGGATATCTTCCACGTACACATAAAACTCGCCATCGGCCTCGCGGAAACGAATCATCAGTTCGGGTTGGCCGGGCAGTTCCATCGCAGGGATGCCGTGCAAACGGTCGCCCGGGGTGTACATACGATCGTAGAGGGATTCGAATTCATCTTCGGCCGGTTTGTGGCTGACGTCTATGCGCAGCTCCATCGGGCGGTTGAACCACGACGACAAGGCCGACCAGGACGGCCAGGGCGGCAGACCGGGAAACAAGGGGGGCATGGCAAGCACCATGAAAAACTCCAGACGTGCAAAGGCCGCGGCCAATCACAGGCGGCCGTAACAAGACCTTGGGCAGCCAGCCAAAACTAGTGCTGCCGAAAAGGTGCGCGAAAGGTGTGTTGATGGCGCGTGAGGCGTAAGGCGAACCTGCCCCTGGGCGCTGGATGCGTCGACCTGCCACACTCAGGTCGACGCTGACTTAGCGTGCGGCCTGGGGTCCGTCGATATAGCGTGGCACGGCAGCGCCGTGGCGGCTGCGGCCACGCGGGAGAGTCATGAGCAGGCAGGCGGGCACCCAGGCCCCTGCCCGGCACGGGCACAGGTTTGCCATGAAATGCAAGCCGTGCATGAATCCACTTCTCCACAAGTGTTGCCTGCGGCCACAGGCAGGCTGCGGCGAGGCGGGTTGGACAAAGTCCGGTATCTTAGCCAGCTCGCAATATCGCACGTTGGCAGTGCGATATTGCGTCTGGCGAGCGGTGCAGTCGCCCAAAAACTCAGAACAGACTGGCCTGGCCCGACGCGCTGGGCGGTCTGAACCGGCTCAGGTCCAGCTCGACACGGGCGCGGTTCAAACCCAGGCGCTGACAGGTTTTGGAAAAACGCTGGGCAATCAACTCGGCCCACAGGCCGCTGCCCTTCATGCGCGAGACGAAGTCGCTGTCGTAATCTTTGCCGCCGCGCATCTCCTGGATACGCGCCATGATGCGTGCCGCACGCTGCGGGTAATGTAGCTCCAGCCATTGCTTGAACAAGGGTGCCACCTCCCAAGGCAGGCGAACCACGGTGTAAAACGCGGTGCGTGCGCCGGCTTGCCAGGCGGCCTCCAGCACCTTCTCCATGTCGTCGTTCACAAACGGGATCTGCGGCGCGACGCTGACACCAACAGGTATGCCCAACGCCGCCAGGGTTGCTATGGTGCGCAGCCGTCGATGCGGCGCGGCGGCACGCGGCTCCAGCTTGCGCGCCAGTTCGCCGTCCAGCGTGGTGATGGTGATATACACCGCGGCCAGCTTGTCGGCCGCCATGGGTGCGATCAGGTCGAGATCGCGCTCCACGCCGCTGGACTTGGTGACCAGCGAAAACGGATGGCGCGCCTCCTGCAAAACTTCAATCACGCGGCGCGTCAACCGCAACTCGCGCTCCGCCGGCTGGTAACAGTCGGTGGCCGAGCCGATGTTGAGCAGCTTGGGCACATAACTGCGTTTAGCCAGATCCGCGCGCAAGACCTCGGCGATGTTGCGCTTGGCAATGATTTTGGTTTCAAAGTCCAGGCCCGGCGACAAATTCAGGTAGCTGTGGGTGGGCCGCGCGTAACAATAAATGCAACCGTGTTCACAGCCCCGGTAAGGGTTGAGGCTGTAGTCAAAAAAGATGTCGGGCGAATCGTTGCGCACGATGGCGCTGCGCGCGTCTTCAAACAAAACTTCGGTATCCAGACGCCGTTCCTCTTCGCCCGCTTCTTGAAGCGTGCCCCAGCCGTCGTCGTAGGCGGCCCGCGTATCTTTCTCGAAGCGGTGCGCGATGCGTGTGGCCGTGCCTCGGCCCTTGATGGCGTGGAGGGAAATGATCGCGTCGCTCATGGCAGTTAGCATTGACTGTATAAATATACAGTTATTTTATCCAACACCCCTGACGACTTCAGAAAAACCATGCTGGCCTGACAATCAAAGCTTCTTTTTCATAGCCCTGCCCTCGCATGACCCAACGCCCCCAAAACATCTACGACCGCTACCACGCCCATGTTTATTTCGGCCCGGATACCGTGGAACAGGCACGTGCCTTGTGCCAGCAGGCGGGCGCAATTTTCAAGGTCACTGTAGGGCGCGTGCATGAACGCGAGGTTGGCCCGCATCCGCACTGGAGTTGCCAGCTGGCCTTTGACAGCGCGGAGTTTGAGCGCCTGATCCCCTGGCTGGAGCAACACCGCAACGGGCTCGATGTGTTTGTGCACGGCCTCACGGGCGACGATCTGGCCGACCACACGACCCATGCCAGTTGGCTGGGCCAGGCCTCGGTGCTGAAGCTGGATATGTTCAGGCGCTGAGCGGACAGCCTGAATCGCTACTTATTTGATAGCTGCTTGCGCCCATCAGCTGTTGGCTGGAGGCACTTTCACTCAAAGAAGCACCTGTAGCGGGCGTTACTGCGGCATCAGGCGGTTTCTGCGCCAGGCGCGCAAAGGCGCATGCGGCGACTCAACACCGCGGTACAGCGCTGCACCGGCCAGCAGGGACAGCAGAAACGCGGCCAGCAAACCCAGGGTATTGGCCAGCAACTGCGTTGGCCAGAAATGGCTGACAAAGGCATTCACCAGCAGACACACCGGGAAGTGGATCAGGAACACCGAATACGAAATTTGCCCAAGCTGCAGCAGCCCAGGCGCTTGTAACCAGCGTGCGGTCCACAGGCCGCGCTGCAGCCCCACCAAACCCAGCGCCACCACCACGGCCACGAGTATCCGGCCCCTGAAATCAAGCGCCAGCGCCAGCCCGCCCAACACGGCGATGGCCAGCAACCAGCGCGCCGGCTGGGTGCTGCGCGAGGCCCACCAGGCCAACATGCCCAGCGCGTAAGAACCAAAAAAGTACAGCCCCGTCGCGTCCAGTCCGGCAACCCGGTTGACATACAACAAGGACACCGCCGCCAGGGCCAGCACCAGCCAGCGGTGCCGCGTATCACGCAGCAGCGACAACACGGCCACGCTGATCACAAACAACTGGAAATCAATCGCCACATACCAGATGCCGGCCGACAAGGCCTCCTGACCCAGAACGTCCTGTAGCAAAAAGATGTGGCTCAGCAATTGCCAGAAGGTGGGCGCGTCCGGCACCGAATCACCGGCCAACCAGGGACGCACCAGGGCCGCGACCGCGACCGTGATGAACACCGCCACCATCAAGGGCAGCGCCAGCCGGCGGTAACGGCGCAGGATCAGGCGACCGGGTTGCTGGAACACCGCGACACCCTTTGGCGCCAGGGAACAGGCCGCGAGAAAACCGCCGACCACCAGAAACACCTGCACCGCCATGCGGCCATAGGTGTAGAGCCAGTCCATCAGGCCGGGTGCGGCGTGGTGCACCACATCCGACATCGGGCCGTAAAAAGCCAGGTGGTGCCAGATGATCAACACGCAGGCCAAGGCCTTGAGCGCGTCGATCCCGGGCAGGCGCTGCGCAGGCGGCGCCGTGGCGGCGGCCGGAATAACCATGCGGCGCGAGGCCTAGACGCCCACCCGTTGGCGTGCGTGCTGGTACTCGCGTTTGAGCTGAGCCACATAGTCGGCCGTGCTTTGCACCTTGTTGACCGCGCCTATGCCCTGGCCGCAGCCCCAGATGTCTTTCCAGGCTTTTTTGGCGTCGCCGCCGAAGTTCATCTTGCTCGCATCACTCTCGGGCAGATTGGCCGGGTCCATGCCGGCGGCGATGATGGACGGCGCCAGGTAGTTGCCGTGTACACCCGTGAACAGGTTGCTGTAGACGATGTCGTCGGAGCTGCTGTCCACGATGGCCTGTTTGTAGGCATCCGCGGCGCGGGCTTCATCGGTGGCGATAAAGGCCGAGCCGATGTAGGCAAAGTCGGCGCCCATGGCCTGCGCGGCCAGCACGGCGCCGCCGGTCGAGATTGCGCCGGACAAGGCGATCGGGCCGTCAAACCACTGGCGGATTTCCTGGATCAGCGCAAACGGGCTTTTCACGCCGGCATGGCCGCCGGCACCGGCCGCCACGGCCACCAGGCCGTCCGCGCCTTTTTCAATCGCCTTGCGCGCGAACTTGTTGTTGATCACGTCGTGCAAGACCACGCCGCCGTAGCTGTGCGCTGCGGCATTGATGTCTTCGCGCGCACCCAGCGAGGTGATGTAAATCGGCACCTTGTATTTGACGCACATTTCCATGTCGTGGTCCAGCCTGTCGTTGGACTTGTGCACGATCTGGTTGATGGCAAACGGCGCGGCAGGTTTGTCGGGATTGGTTTGGTTGTAGGCAGCCAGGGTCTCGGTGATTTCGGCCAGCCAGTCTTCGAGTTGCGCCGCCGGTCTGGCGTTGAGCGCGGGCATGGAACCCACCACACCGGCCTTGCATTGTTCAATCACCAGCTTGGGGTTGCTGATGATAAAAAGCGGCGAAGCGATGATGGGCAGCGTGAGTTTGTCGAGCGGAGCAGGCAGTCTGGACATGGTGTTTTCCGTGTGTAGAAGCAAGAATTTATGAAGAAAGAGGCTGTAGCCCCCGTCTTATGGACGCAAACAGCTACTCTTTTAATAGCGATTTCAGCAAGCGCCGGTTTAAAACGCTTCCAGCGCCAGCGCCGTCACGCTGTCCGCACCTTCAACAATGCTGTCGCGCAGGCCGGGCGCCTTGCTCAGCAAATGGTCGGCGTAAAACACCGCGGTGATGATCTTGGCTTTCATGAAGTCGGCGTCGTTGCCTTTGGTCAGCTCTTCTTCCGCCACCAGCAGCGAACGCGCCAGTTGCCAGCCGGCCACCAGGTTGCCGGCCAACATCAGGTAAGGCACGCTGCCCGCAAAAACAGCGTTCGGGCTGGCTTTGGTGTTGCCGGCGACAAATTCCACCACGTCCACAAAAGCCTCGCGTGCAGCTTTCAGGCGTTTGGCCACGGCTTTTGCGGCCGCGCCGCCCTGCTTGATCAGCGCCGCTTCCGTCTTCTCGATCTGGCCGGCAATGCCTTTGGCCGTCTGGCCGCCGTCACGCGCGGTTTTGCGGCCCACCAGGTCGTTGGCCTGGATGGCCGTCGTACCTTCGTAAATCGTCAAAATTTTGGCGTCGCGGTAATACTGCGCTGCGCCGGTTTCTTCGATGAAACCCATGCCGCCATGCACCTGCACACCTAAGGAGGTGACTTCCAGGCTCATCTCGGTGCTGTAACCCTTGACCAGCGGCACCATGTATTCGTAGAAAGCCTGGTTTTGCTTGCGCACGTCCGCATCGGGATGGTGGTGCGACGCATCGTAGGCGGCGGCGGCCACCGAAGCCATCGCGCGGCAACCTTCGGTGTAGGCGCGCATGGTCATCAACATGCGTTTGACGTCGGGGTGGTGAATGATGGGCGCGCTGGCAGCGATCGAGCCATCCACCGGCCGGCTTTGCACCCGATCCTTGGCGAAAGCCACGGCCTTCTGATAGGCACGTTCGGCAATCGCAATGCCCTGCATGCCCACGGCGTAACGCGCCGAGTTCATCATGATGAACATGTATTCGAGGCCACGGTTTTCCTGGCCCACGATATAACCCACGGCGCCGCCGTGGTCACCGTATTGCAACACCGCCGTCGGGCTGGCCTTGATGCCCAGCTTGTGTTCGATACTGACGCAATGCACGTCGTTGCGCGCTCCGAGTGCGCCGTCTTTGCCGACCATGAACTTGGGCACGACAAACAGGCTGATGCCTTTCACGCCTTCGGGCGCACCGGTGACCCGTGCCAGCACCAGGTGCACGATGTTTTCGGCCATGTCGTGTTCACCATAGGTGATGAAAATCTTGGTGCCGAAAATTTTGTAAGTACCGTCGGCCTGCGGCTCGGCGCGACTGCGCACCATCGCCAGGTCGGAGCCGGCTTGCGGCTCGGTCAGGTTCATGGTGCCTGTCCATTGGCCGCTGACCAGTTTTTCCAGGTAGGTGGCCTTGAGTTCGTCCGAGCCGGCCGTCAGCAGCGCTTCAATCGCGCCGTCCGACAACAAGGGGCACAGCGCAAAACTCATGTTGGCCGAGTTGAGCATTTCGCCGCAGGCCGCCCCTATGGTTTTGGGCAGGCCCTGGCCGCCAAAATCCAGCGGATGTTGCAGGCCTTGCCAGCCGCCCTCGGCATATTGTTTGTAGGCGTCCTTGAAGCCGGGTGTCGTCGTGACTTCACCGGATTGAAAGCTCGAAGGATTGATGTCGCCTTCGCGGTTCAAGGGTGCCAGCACCCCTTCATTGAACTTGGCACATTCTTCCAGCACCGCTTGCGCGGTGTCAAAACCGGCTTCTTCAAAGCCGGGGATTTGCGCCACGGCATCGATGTCGGCCAGGTGCTTGATGTCAAACAACATGTCCTTGAGGGGGGCTTTGTAGCTCATGTCTTGTCTCCAGTATCCAGATATCGATTGGCCAGAAAAAAGGCACCGCGAACGATGCCTTGTCCAAGCGCTTGGTTACAGCGCAGCCACCAGCTCAGGCACGGCCGTGAACAGGTCCGCTTCCAGGCCGTAGTCGGCCACCGAGAAGATGGGTGCTTCCGGGTCCTTGTTGATCGCCACAATCACCTTGCTGTCCTTCATGCCGGCCAGATGCTGGATCGCGCCGCTGATACCGGCCGCGATATACAGCTGCGGCGCGACGATCTTGCCGGTCTGGCCGACCTGCCAGTCGTTGGGCGCGTAACCCGCGTCCACCGCAGCGCGGGAGGCGCCCAGGGCGGCACCCAGCTTGTCGGCCAGCGGCATCATGACTTCGTTGAACTTCTCGGCGCTGCCCAGGGCGCGGCCACCGGAGACGATGATTTTGGCGGCGGTCAGCTCTGGCCTGTCGTTTTTGGCAATTTCGCTGCCCACAAAGCGGGACTTGCCGCTGTCGGCCACGCCGCTCACCGTTTCAATGGCTGCCGCGCCGCCGCTGGCGGGGGCGGCGTCAAAGCCGGTGGTGCGCACGGTGATGACTTTGGTGGCGTCCAGGCTTTGCACGATGGCAATGGCGTTGCCGGCGTAAATCGGGCGCTCGAAGGTGTCCACCGCATCGACCTTGGTGATGTCGGAGATCTGACCCACATCCAGCAAGGCGGCGACGCGGGGGGCGATGTTTTTGCCGGAGGCGGTGGCCGGGAACAGGATGTGGCTGTAGCTGCCGGCCAGGGCCAGCACCTGGGCGGCCATGTTTTCGGCCAGGCCGTGTTCGAAGTGGGCGGCATCGGCGTGGATCACCTTGGCCACGCCGGTGATCTGGCTGGCGGCCTGGGCGGCGGCGGCGGCGTTCAGGCCGGCCACCAGCACATGCACCTCGCCACCACATTGGGCGGCGGCGGTGACGGTGTTCAGAGTCGCCGGCTTGATGCTGGCGTTGTCGTGTTCTGCAATAACAAGTGCGGTCATGTCGTCGGTTCCTTAGATGACTTTGGCTTCGTTGCGGAGTTTGTCGACCAGGGTGGCGACGTCGGCGACCTTGATGCCGGCGCTGCGTTTGGGCGGCTCGCTGACCTTGAGGGTCTTCAGGCGGGGTTTGACATCGACACCCAGGTCTTCGGGCTTGAAGTTGTCGAGCTGCTTTTTCTTGGCCTTCATGATGTTGGGCAAGGTGACGTAACGCGGCTCGTTCAGGCGCAGGTCGGTGGTGATGATGGCGGGCAGCGTGAGCGACAGGGTTTCCATGCCGCCGTCGACTTCGCGCATGACCACGGCCTGGCCGTCAATGATGTCGACCTTGGAGGCAAAGGTGGCCTGGGGCCAGCCCAGCAGGGCGGCGAGCATCTGGCCGGTCTGGTTGCAGTCGTCGTCGATCGCCTGTTTGCCCAGGATCACCAGCTGGGGTTGTTCTTTCTCGACCAGGGCCTTGAGCAGTTTGGCCACGGCCAGGGGTTGCAGCTCTTCGGCCGTCTCGACCAGGATGGCGCGGTCGGCGCCTATGGCCATGGCGGTGCGCAGGGTTTCCTGGCATTGGGCGACGCCGCAGCTGACGGCAATCACTTCAGTCGCCAGGCCTTTTTCTCTCAAGCGCGTGGCTTCCTCGACGGCAATCTCGTCAAAGGGGTTCATGCTCATCTTGACGTTGGCGATATCCACGCCGCTGCCATCACTCTTGACGCGCACCTTCACGTTGTAATCGACGACGCGTTTGACCGGGACCAGGACCTTCATGGGAGAACTCCAGAGTTTATTGATTGACGTTCACGTAAAGCTTTTGATTCTATGCTGCACCTGCACAATGTCCCGAAAAATAAGCCTCTTCGGAGGAGAATCCGCCAGGCCAGCAGAAAAAAGAACGATCGTTCTATTTCATTATAAAGACCTGCCCGGCCCGAATTAGAGCCACACATCCATCATTGTTGCTCTGGCGACAATTAGCAGACCGATGGGTCGGTTAATTCGGGTAAGTAAGGACAGACCGGCGCAAATCGCGGGCTTAAAGTGCTTATTCCGAATGCATCAGGTGGCAACCGCTGCCGCGTCGGCCCCCTCATCCCCCGTGAGACCACCCCGGAGTGTTTATGAACATCAAACCCATCGCCGTCGCGCTGTTGACTGTTTGCAGTGGTCTGGCCTCTGCACAAACCGTGTTCACCGTTTCCAGCTGGCTGCCGCCCACGCACGCCTTGAGCCTGGCCCAGAAAGAATGGTGCGACCTGCTGGAAAAAAACACGGCGGGCAAGATGAAATGCAACATCCTGCCGCGTGGTGTCACGGCCGCGCCGGGTACTTTTGATGCGGTCAAAAATGGCCTGGCCGATGTGTCCTACACCGTGCACGGTTACACCCCGGGCCGTTTTGTCTACACCCAGATGGCCGAATTCCCCTTCCTGGGCAACACCTCCGAGCCGATTTCCGTTGCCTTCAACAAGGTGGCCATCCAGAACCCGCAGTTTCTGGCCGAACACCAGGGCGTGAAGGTGATTTCCTTCTTCACCCATGGCCCGGGCATCGTGTTCAACACCAAGCGGCCGGTGACCAGCGTCGAAGAACTGGGCGGCCTGAAGTGGCGTGTGGGCGGCGGCATGGTCAACGAAATTTCCAAGGTGCTGGGCATGAATGTGACCCTGAAACCGGCGCCCGACTCTTATGAGTTGTTGTCCGGCGGCGTGATGGACGGCACCTTGTTCCCGGCCGAGTCCACCGAGTCCTTCCGGATCGACAAACTCATCAAATACGCCACCACCTTTCCCGGCGGCCTGTACAACACCAGTTTTGTCTTCATGATGAACCAGGGCAAATACGACAAACTCACGCCCGACGAAAAAAAGGCCGTGGACGCCATCTCCGGTGAAGTGGCCGCCCGCATGTATGGCCGCGGCTGGGACCGGATGGACAGACGCGCGACGGCCTTGATGCAGGCCAACAACGTACAAATCGTCAAGGCCGACGCCAAGTTTGTGGCTGAGGTCAAAGCCAAAACTGCACCGCTGGAGCAAAAGTGGGTCAAGGATGCCCAAGCCAAGGGCCTGAAAGACCCCCGCCAAAATCCTGGCCGAGTTCCGCGCGGAAATCAGCCGCCAGGAAAAGTAAGCCTCTTGCCAGCGAAGACCCGGGTTTGACAGCGCGGCCTCATGCCCATGAGGCCGCGCTTTTTATTGATCGAGGCACACAGATTGAACAAGCTCATTGAAACCGTGTGCGGCCTGCTGGCCGCCGCCGCCCTGTTCGCCATCATGGCGCTAACTTTTTTTGACGTGGGCGGGCGCAAATTGTTTTCCAACTCCATCACGGGCTCACTCGAACTCACGGAACTGCTGATGGTGGTGGTGATTTTTGCGGCCTTGCCGCTGGTGTCGCTGCGCGGCGAACATGTGGTCTTCGATTCGCTGGACCATTACCTGCCCGAGACGGTACGCAAGTTCCAGCGCGCCTTGATGCACGGCCTGTGCGCGGCGGCCTTGCTGGGCCTGGGCTGGCTGATGTGGGATACCGGCGGCCAATACCTGGAGACCGGCGAAACCACCGCCCAGTTGAAAATCCTGAAAGCCCCGTTTATGTACGGCATGGCGGTCTTGTGCGGGGTGGCCGGCTTGATTCATCTGGGCTTTGTGTTCCGGCCCGCGGCGGATCAACAAGCCGGCGAAGGGGCCACCCTGTGACCGCCGCCCTGCTTGGTTTTGCCGCCATTTTTATCCTGGCGCTGATGCGCCTGCCACTGGCTTTTGCCATGGGCCTGGTCGGCATCGTCGGTATGGGCCTGACACGCGGCTGGCACCCGGCCCTGGCCAGCACGGCCCAGGTCGTGCATGAGACCGGTTTTGCCTACACCTTGTCGGTCATCCCGCTGTTTATCCTGATGGGCAATTTTGTGGCCCGGGCCGGGCTGGCCCATGAGCTGTTTCATGCGGCCTACGCCTTCATCGGTCACCTGCGCGGCGGCCTGGCCCATGCCACCATCGCCGCCTGCGCCGGTTTTGGTGCCATCTGCGGCTCGTCGATCGCCACCGCCGCCACCATGAGCAAGGTGGCTTATCCGTCCATGAAAAAACTGGGTTACAGCGACTCGTTGTCCACCGGCGTGATTGCTGCCGGCGGTACCCTGGGCATCATGATTCCACCGTCGACCATCATGGTGATTTACGGCATCGTCACGGAAACCAATATCGGCAAGCTGTTTGCGGCCGGCGTGATTCCCGGCATCCTGACCGCCCTGCTGCTGATGATCGCCGTGTTATTCATGACCTATCTGGACCCGGACCACGCACCGGCCGGAGAAAAATCCAGCTGGCCAACACGCTGGAAAGCCGTACGCGGCATCTGGGGCGTGTTGCTGCTGGTGGTGCTGGTGCTGGGCGGCATTTATGGCGGCATTTTCACCGCTACCGAAGGTGCGGGCATAGGTGCGGCAGGCGCCTTTTTGTTTGCGCTGGCGCGGCGCCGGCTGAGCTACAAAACCACGCTGGAGGTGTTGGTGGAGTCGGCCCGCACCACGGCCATGTTGTTCACCCTGCTGATCGCGGCCACCATTTTTGCCAACTTTGTGAACTTCACCTCCATGCCCAACGACCTGAAGGAGTGGATCACCCACCTGGGCCTGTCGCCGCTGATGGTGGTCGCTGCCATGATGGCGATTTATGTGCTGCTGGGCACGGTGATGGAAGAACTGACCATGGTGCTGCTGACCATTCCACTGTTTTTCCCCATCGTGGTGTCGCTGGGTTTTGATCCGGTCTGGTTTGGCGTCTTGATCGTGATGGTCATCCAGATCGGGCTGATCTCGCCGCCCGTGGGCATGAACCTGTTTGTGCTCAATACCTTGCTGCCCAAGGTCGGGCTGGGCAAGATATTCCGCGGGGTCTGGCCTTTTGTGTTCATGCAGGTGGTGGCGCTGGGGATTTTGTTGTCCTTCCCCTCGCTCAGCCTCTGGCTGCCTTCGTTTATGAAGTAGTACGCTGCAGCAGGACGCTGGGTGCACGTATGCTGATGCCGTTCTCGCGCAGCGACTGCAAAACAATCAGGTTGATGCGTGAACGCAGCGCCAGCGCGCCGCTTTCCGGGCTGGTGATCGAATAAGTCAGGGTAAATTCCAGGCCCTCGGCGCCAAAGCCGGACAAGGCCGCATACGCAGCCGGTTCGCGCAACACGCGGTCCTGCCGGTTCGCAGCTTCAACCAGCAACCGCATCACCAGGTCCACATCGCTGTCATAAGCCACCGACACCACCGTGGTCTGCGCCGCAAAGGGATCGGCACGCGACAGGTTCTCCACCCGGTTGATGATCAACATTTCATTGGGCACGATGGACTCGCGACCATTGAGGGCCCGGATCACGGTGTAACGCGCATTGATGTCGGTGATGCGGCCTTCGTAGTTGTCCACCTTGACGTTGTCGCCTATGCGCAACTGGCGCTCCGCCAGGATGACAAAACCGCTGACATAGTTGGATGCCAGTTTTTGCAGGCCAAAACCCACACCCACACCAATGGCACCACCCAGCACCGACAAGGCGGTCAGGTCAATCCCCACGGCCGACAAGGCAATCAGCAGACCCACAAACATCAGCAACACCCGTGTGGCGTTGCTCAAGGCCTTGCGCAGCGACAACTGGCCGCCAGTCGCCGAGCGGAGCAGGCGCCGCTCGATCGCCGAGGAAATCCACAAGGCGATGATCAGCACAATGCCGGCCGTGAGCGCACCTTCGAGCAAGGTGCGCACCGACATGGTGGAATTACCGACTTTCCAGCGGATGTCGTCCAGTTCGTCCAGCAACAGCGGCAACAGGTCGCTGACCCAGAGCACCATCGCCAGCCAGGCGACCCAGGAAATGCTGCGTTCAAGCACCCGCACAAAAGGCGCGTCGGCAAACACCACCTGCAGCACTTTCACGCCCAGGCGAATCACCGCCAGCGCCACCAGCACCGGCATGGCGATCTTGAAAACCGCCAGCGGCAACCAGCGCGCCAGCAAGAGGAAAGACAGGTAAGTCAGGGACAGCAGCAAGAGCGGAAACATCACGCCGTCGATGATTTTTCGGCCAAACCAGATGGAGTGTTCGTCAACCTTGCCCGCGGCCCGGCGCACCAGCCAGACCAGCGCCCAGGCGGCGCCCACACACAGGGCCAACACAGCCAGCTCGGCCAGCGCGCTGGGCTGGGCCATGGCGCTGAGCCAACTGTTGAGGTCGTCAATCCGGACGCTGGGTTTCACCGCGACCATTGCGGCGCCCTTTTGTCGATGAAGGCCTGCACGCCCTCCTGCGCCACGGCATGCACCATGTTGCAAGCCATGGCCTGGCCGGCCAGTTGGTAGGCGGCCGCCACGCCGGTTTCACGCTGCTGGTAAAAAAGCGCCTTGCCGATGGCAATCGCTTCGCGCGGTTTGGCCAAAATGGATTGCAGCAACTGCTCGATCTCGGCATCCAGCGCCTCCAGCGGCACCACGCGGTTGACCAGGCCACGCACACGGGCTTCTTCTGCCGTGATGAAGCCACCGGTCAGCAACATTTCCATAGCCTGCTTGGCCGGAATGTTGCGCACCAGCGGCACGCTGGGCGTGGCGCAAAACAGGCCCACATCGATGCCGTTGACACCAAAACTGGCGTCGTTGCTGGCCACGGCCAGGTCACATTGCGCCACCAGCTGGCAGCCGGCCGCCGTGGCCACACCCTGCACCCGGGCCAGCACCGGCACCGGCAGGTTCTGGATGGACAACATCATGCGTGTGCACTGGGCAAACAGCTTCTGGTAATAGGCCAGCTCGGGCTGGGCCCGCATTTCCTTGAGGTTGTGGCCGGCGCAAAAGGCCTTGCCCTCTGCGGCCAACACCACGATGCGGGCGTCCGGGTCTTGGGCCACCGCGTCCAGCGCGGCCTGCAAGGCCGCCAGCATTTCTTCGCTCAGGGTGTTGTAACTCGCGGCGCGGTTCAGCGTCAGCCAGTTCACGCCGCGTTCATCACGTGTATGCAACACGGGGGCTGATAAATTTTCCATGGCAAGGTCCAAAAAACAGATTACAAATCGGCCAACACACGAATGTGCGCTTCCACGCTGCGCGCCAGCGCGCCCAGGTTGTAGCCGCCTTCCAGCGAGGACACGATGCGGCCCTGGGCGTGACGTTTGGCAACGTCCTTGATACGCTGGGTGATCCAGGCGTAGTCCTGCTCGTTCAGGTTCATCTGGCCCAGGTCATCGTCGCGGTGCGCATCAAAGCCGGCGCTGATAAAAATCATTTGCGGCTTGAAGGCTTCCAGACGTGGCATCCACGCGATGTCTATCAGCTCGCGCACCTGCTGGCCTTTGGTGTAAGCCGGCACCGGCAGATTCACCATGTTGTTGGCCAATATGTCGGCGCCCGAGTAGGGATAAAACGGGTGCTGGAAAAAGCTGACCATCAGGATGCGGTCGTCGCCGCGAATGATGTCTTCCGTGCCGTTGCCGTGGTGCACGTCGAAATCCACAATCGCCACCCGCTCCAGGCCGTGGCGCTCCAGCGCGTATTTGGCGGCGACCGCGATGTTGTTGATAAAACAAAAGCCCATGGCCTTGTCATGGCAGGCGTGGTGACCCGGCGGACGCACCGCGCAAAAAGCATTCTCGATCTCGCCGGCCATCACCGCATCGGTGGCGGCCAGCGAGGCCCCAGCGGCGCGCAAAAACCGCGTTCCAGGTGTGGACGTTGAGCGCGGTGTCGGGGTCGATCTGCGCATATTTGGGCCCACCGGCCCGCAGGTCGTCGGCCAGCTGGCTGCCCAGGCCGCGTATGGCGGCAATCATCATGCGGTCGTGGCCTAATTCCAGGTCACCCAGGGAGGCCAGCGGCGCTTCGCGCCGCTGCAAAACGTCGCCAACACCCGACATCAGCAGGCGGTCCTCGATGGCATCCAGCCGCTCCGGGCACTCGGGATGACCCGGCCCCATTTCATGTTTTCGGCAATCCGGATGGGTGAAATAAGCAGTGGCATTCATAGCGAAAATTTTGCGGTAAGGTTGGTGGCATGAACGCGAAACAAAAAATTCAGACCTTATTGAATCAGCTTAACACGGTCATTGTTGGCAAAAGCGCCCAGGTTCAGGACTGTGTGGCCTGCCTGCTGGCCGGTGGCCATTTGTTGATCGAAGACGTGCCTGGCGTCGGAAAAACCACGCTGGCGCATGCCTTGTCGCGTTCCTTCGGGCTGCAGTTTTCACGCGTGCAGTTCACTGCCGACCTGATGCCCAGCGACCTGACGGGCGTGTCGATTTATGAGCGCCAGAAGGAAAGTTTTGTGTTCCATCCCGGGCCGGTGTTTGCCCAGGTGTTGCTGGCCGACGAGATCAACCGGGCCAGCCCGCGCACACAAAGCGCGCTGCTCGAAGCCATGGAAGAAAAACAGGTCACGGTGGAAGGCGAAACTAGGCCCCTGCCCATCCCGTTTTTTGTGATTGCGACGCAAAATCCGCACGACCAGCTGGGCACATACGCCCTGCCCGAGTCTCAGCTGGACCGTTTTCACATGCGGATTTCGCTGGGTTACCCGGACCGCGCCGCCGAACGGGAACTGCTCAGCGGCAGCGACCGCCGCGACATGGTGGACAAACTGGACACCTTGCTGATGCCGCATGACTTGCTGGAACTGCAGCAGCAGGTCTTGCACGTGCATGCCGCGGAGCCCTTGCTGAACTACCTGCAGGACCTGATCGCCGCCACCCGTTCGGGCCGCTGGTTCCTCCAGGGCCTGAGCCCGCGCGCCGGCATTGCGGTGATGCGCGCGGCCCGTGCCCAGGCCTTTTTAAGCGGTCGTGATTACGTTGCGCCCGACGACATCGTGGCCATCCTGCCGCAAACCGCCGCCCACCGCTTGGTCCCGGTGACGGATGCCGGACGCGGCTCGGTGGAGCAGGTGCGCGCCATGCTTGAGGCCGTGCCTCTGCCATGAAGCCTCCGGCAGGAAGAGAAAATGCGAGCAACGTGGCAAGGCAATTTCCCGCCGGGCCGCCCCAAGGGAAATTAGCCCCCTCGGGGGGCAGCGCAGTACGCGAAGCGACCAGCGTGGGGGCCACATTCCTGCGCGGTCGCTTCCAGCAGTGGTGGCAAAGCCGCCTGCCGCTGAGCGACAGCGTGGTGTTGACCCAGCGCAACGTGTATATCCTGCCCACCCGGCCCGGCCTGATGCTGGCTCTCACCTTGCTGGTGTTGCTGGTCGCGGCCATCAACTACCAGTTGAACCTGGGTTATCTGCTGACCTTTTTGCTGGCCGGCAGCGCCGTGGTGGGCATGCATGTGTGCCACGCCACCCTGCGCGGGCTTGCCATGAATTTGATAGCGCCTCCCGCCCAGTTTGCGGGGGCTCTGGCTATTTTTGATATCAAACTCACGAACAACAGGCGCGCCACCCGCCATGCCATCGGTCTCAGTGTGCTGGATACGCTAGGCGACCCGGGCGCTCGGCACTGGGCCTGGACCGATGTGCCGGCGCAAAACAGCAGCACCGTGCAAGTGGCCTTCACGCCGCGCCGCCGCGGCCAGCACCCCCTGCCCACCTTGACCGCCGAAACCCGTTTCCCGCTGGGCACATTTCGCGTCTGGACCATCTGGCGTCCTGCCGCGCAGATTCTGGTCTACCCGAGACCAGAGCTGCAAGCCCCACCCCTGCCGCCGGGCGAACCGCGCGCGGGCGGTGCTGCGGCGGCGGCCCGGGTGCCCAGCAGCGGCGACTTCGACAACATCCGCAACTACCGCCGCGGCGACCCGCTCAAACTGGTGGTCTGGAAAAAAGCCGCCAAGGCCGATGAGCAGGGCAACGGCCTGGTGGTGCGTGACGCCCAACAAGCCCAGCGCCATGAACTCTGGCTGGATTTTGTGCAGGCCGGCTCGCTGGATACCGAAGCCAGGCTCTCGCGCCTGTGCGCCTGGGTGTTGCAGGCTGATCAGTTTGGCCTGCGTTATGGCTTGCGCTTGCCGGGTTTGCTGATCAAGCCTGCCAGTGGGGAGGCGCATAAGCGGCAATGTTTGGAGGCGCTGGCTTTATGTTGAGTTTTGTTGAGGCCGTCTCTGATTTGAGTGCTTGTGGTTTGCCTGCAAGCCGGGTCTCGCCCCGGCGGGCGACTTACTTTTCTTTGCTTCGCCAAAGAAACCTAAGGAAAAGAAAGGCGACCCGACTGTCTGGGTCCCTTCGCTGCGCTACGGGCAACCTGCGGTGCTCGTCAAAAGCGGGGTCGAGCTCGAACTCGGCTTCGCCTCAGACAATCGCTCGCCCTGATCCGCTTTTGCCTGTGCTCCTCGGCCCAGCCAAACGGGCTTGGGGGAAGAATACGGATGCGGGGAGACGAGGACGCGCAAAGCGCGTCCTCGTCGGAGTCCGGTTTCGGTACCCGCTCCCCCACCCCTTCTGTCTGCGCCGAGGAGCACAGGGCCAGCCGGATCAGGGCGAGCGATTGTCTGAGCGCAGCGAGTTCGAGCTCGGCCCCGGCTGGACCGAGCACCGCAGGTTTCCCCCGTAGCGACAGCGAAGGGGGACGCAGACAGCAGGGTCGCCTTTTCTTTTGCTTACTTTTCTTTTGGCGACGCAAAAGAAAAGTGAGTTGCCGCCGGGCAACCCCCGGCCAACCGGCGCAACCCTCCTCAGGACCGGGCAAAGAATGTTAGCCCGCCTCAACACCCTGCCCCGCGACACCCGCGACACGCTGTTCCTGCTGACCGTCATCGCCTGGGTACTGCTGCCGCAAGTCAATGAATTGCCGCTGTGGTGCAGCGCCCTGGCCACCGGCATGTTGTTCTGGCGCGGCAAGCTGGCCCTACACAACCAGGCGCTGCCCAACAAATGGTGGCTGCTGGGTCTGCTGGCCCTGGCTGTGGGCGCCACATGGCTGACCCACAAAACACTGCTGGGCCGCGACGCCGGGGTCACGCTGATTGTGATGTTGCTGGCACTCAAAACGCTGGAGATGCGCGCCAGGCGGGATGCCTTCGTGATTTTTTTCCTGAGCTTTTTCACCATGCTCACCAACTTCTTTTATTCCCAGTCGCTGCTGACGGCGTTCAGCATGTTGCTGGGCCTCTTGGGTTTGTTGACGGCGCTGGTCAATGCGCACATGCCTGTGGGCAAACCGCCGCTGCGCCAGGCCGCCCAAGCCGCCGGCTGGATGGCGCTGCTGGGAGCGCCTGTGATGGTGGTGCTGTTTCTGCTGTTCCCGCGTCTGGCGCCGCTGTGGGGGATTCCCAGCGATGCCATGACAGGACGCAGCGGCTTGTCGGCCAGCATGCAAGTCGGCAACATCGCCAGCCTGGCGCTGGACGACAGCATTGCCATGCGTGTGAAGTTCGAGGGCGCGCCGCCCGCGCAGCGCGACCTGTATTTCCGCGGCCCGGTGTTGACGACCTTCGATGGCCGCGAATGGCGACCGCTGCAGCCGCGGCTGGGTTCGGGGTTTTATCCGGCCGCAAGGTGTGTCGCAGCTACAGGTCTTCGGCACGCCCGTGCGTTATGAAGTGACCCTGGAGCCGAACAGCCGTCCCTGGCTCCTGGTGTTGGACGCTACCCCGCGCGCGCCGGTGAGTCCGGCGCTGGAAACCCTGGGCACGTCCGAGCTGCAATGGATAGCCACACGGCCGGTCACCGACTTGCTGCGTTACCAGGCCGAGAGTTATTTCCAGTTTCGTTATGGCCCGCAGACCAGTGCCGCCGCGCTGCCGCCGCAATACCTCGAACTGCCGGCCAACTTCAATCCGCGCACGCTGGCGCTGGCGGCGGAACTGATGCGCGGCAACCCTGCCGGGCCGGCCGACAAGGCGACGCTGGTGCAAGCGGCCATCAAACGCTTGCAGACCGGCGGCTACACCTACACGCTGGAGCCCGGCGTCTACGGCCAGCACACGGCCGATGAATTCTGGTTTGACCGCAAGCAAGGTTTTTGCGAACACATCGCCTCAGCCTTTGTGGTGTTGATGCGCGCCATGGGCATTCCGGCGCGTATCGTCACCGGCTACCAGGGCGGCGAGCTCAACGGTGTGGACGGCTTTTGGGTGGTGCGGCAGGCCGATGCCCACGCCTGGGCCGAGGTCTGGCTGGCCGGCCAGGGCTGGGTGCGCGTCGACCCCACCTCGGTCGTGGCCCCCGGGCGCACCGGCGCTTTCCAGAGGCTGGCGGCGCCGCAAGGGCTGGTCGGTCAGGCGCTGGGCAGCTTCAGCCCGACCTTGGCAGCGCGGCTGCGGGCCACTTGGGAGGCGGTCAACAACGGCTGGAACCAGTGGGTGCTCAATTACACCCAGAGCAAACAGCTCAACCTGCTCAAAAATCTCGGTTTTTCGTCGTCGAGCTGGGAAGACCTCAGTTATGTGCTGATAGGCCTGGTGGTGCTGCTGAGTTTGGGCGGTGCCGGCTGGGCCTGGTGGGAACGTGTGCAACACGACCCCTGGCTGCGCCTGCTGGCCAGCGCCCGCCAACAACTGGCCCGCGCCGGTCTGGCCAGCCAGGCCGCGAGTTCACCGCGCCAGTTGGCGCAACAGGTCTTGCAAAGACAAGGCGCCCAGGGTCAGGCCATACACGACTGGCTGCTGCAACTCGAAGCGCAGCGTTACGCCAACCAGGCCGACACCAGCCTGGCGCAACTCAAAAAACAATACCGGCAACTGCGCTGGCCAGGCTGATTTTTTCAGCCCCGGGCGCGTACTGGTTTACGCTTGTGGCCCTAGGGTTGTTTTCCGCCTCATTTTTTCAGGACCTGTCTTCTCGCATGATCGCTTCTTCATTCTTCAGGCTGGCTGCTGGCCGCCTTTTGCTCGCTCCTCTTTTGATAGCTATCTGCGCAGGCACGGCGGGGGCTAACCCACAAAAAGACTCAAAACTCAAAAAAACAGCCAACCGACCCGCGGCCACACAGGGGCCGGCTTACGCCAGCCGTCCCGAGGCCATGCGTTTCGCCGACGACCTGGCGGCCAGGCGCGATCTGGATGTGCAATGGGTGCGCCAGGTCATAGGCCAGGCGCGTTTTAACCCCACCGTGGTCCGGCTGATGCAGCCTCCCGCCAAAACATTCACCAAAAACTGGCGCGTCTACCGCAGCCGTTTTATCGACCCGGTGCGTATCGCGGCCGGCGTGAAGTTCTGGCAGGACAACCAGGCCAGCCTGGCCCGTGCTGAAAACGAATACGGCGTGCCGGCCGAGATCATCGTCGGCATCATCGGCGTGGAAACCATTTATGGCCGTGACACCGGCAGCTTCCGGGTACTGGACGCCCTGGCCACGCTGGCTTTTGACTTCCCTGCGTCGCACCCGCGCGCGGCCGAGCGCAGCGAATTTTTCAAGGGCGAAATCGAGCAGTTCTTGAGCCTGCAAAGCCGGCAGAATACCGACCCGATGCTCCCACGCGGCAGTTTTGCCGGCGCCATGGGCATGCCGCAGTTCATGCCTTCGAGCTGGGTCAAATACGCGGTGGACTTTGACGGCGACGGCAAGGTCGACCTCTGGAACAGTCCCAGCGACGTGATTGGTTCGGTCGCCAATTATTTCAAGGCCTTCAACTGGCAGCCCGGCATGCCCACGCATTACCCGGTCAGTTTTGACAACAGCCGCCTTGACATGGACGCCCTGATGGCGCCCGACATCTTGCCGACCTTTAGCGTCGCCAGTTTCACGGCCAAGGGCGCGGTGCTGGAAGGTGCGGCGCTGCAACACAGTGGGCCGCTGGCGCTGGTGGAATTGCTCAATGGTGATCCAGACAAAGGCGGCGGCGCACCCGTGTATGTCGCCGGTACCGAAAATTTCTACGCCATCACGCGTTACAACTGGAGCAGTTATTACGCCATGGCGGTGATTGAGTTGGGGCGTGAGGTGAAGGCGCGGCTGGCGCCGTAAATTCGCGCGGATTCAATGCAAAGTCCGCCCCCCACGCATCTTGCGCAACTGGCCTTTAGCGGCGGCAGAAAATGATCAAACTCAGTTGGGTGAATTGTCTGGAACAACCAGCAACCAGCCGCTAGCGCAACTTTGAATCTCGGGGTAATAACCACTCGGGTCAGGGCAGTAATAACTGTCGTTCACGACAGGCGCCACATAGGCTGGCGAAGGCTGCCCAATGTACAAAGGCGGAGCGTAATAAGGCGGCCAGAAAAAAGGCCCTCCTATGACAATGACGCCGACAGACCGATGAAAATGGGCGGGCCTGCCAACCCCCTGGGCGTGCCCAAACCCATGATGCACAAATCCCTGGTGCGACCCCATGCCCCCACGGCCATGCGCCGCAGCCAAACCCATGCCCGCTGCCCCTATCAGCGCGACGATTGCAAGCCATGAAACCACAGCTTTCTTCACAGCAACACCTTTGACGCTTATCGCCTTTTAAGCGCTTGTTCGACTGACACACCCTCGCCCCACTGGGGTTGGATACGGTTCTCCGAAGACGGTTCCCTGAACGACCGATGCACATCCGTGAGGCGGAAACCCTGAACCGGCATCCGCCGGCCCTGCACCGTCATTCCGCGAAGCGCACGCCGGGGAAGATGCCGGAGAGCCAGGACCGGTGCGGGGAAATCCGGGTGAACCAGGATTCCTCGCCATAATTCGCCGTCCCCGAGCCATTGGAGTTGACCACCACCAGCACCCAACGCCCGGGGACGGGCTGCATCCACGCGGAGCCCCCGCTGTCGCCCGAGCCCAGCAAGCCGACCAGGCGCGTCGCGGGTTTGGCCGCACCACCATACGGGTTCGGCAGGCTGCCGTCTTCCCTGGGCAGGTAAATGCCCAGGTAGTTGCCGCCGTCACCCAGGCGCTGCAAGGGTTTGGCTGGCGCCACCCATTGGTCCACCACACCCTGCGCTGCCGCCTTGTCGGAACCGCGGTAGAACCTGTCCTTCTCGCCGGTGGAGCCTATGCCGCGACTGCCAAAACCGACAAAGGTGATCAACTGACTGGCCTCCGCCTGGCCGCCGTACAGCAGCGGCGGCACACCCGCACCCGACAAGGGCGCAGGCAAACGCAACACCACCAGGTCAAAACCCGTGCGTGTGTCGGTATCGCCATTCCATTGCGGGTGTACCCAGATCCGGTCCGGCTGCAGGATGCGGCCATCCGGCGAACGAACCGCATAGGCCTCGGGTTTGGCCGGCAGTTCGTAAATGTGGGCCGAGGTCAGGATGTAAGCGTGTTTGTCATCGTTGCCAAGCCAGGTGCCTGACGCCTCACCCCAGGTTTCCCCATCGGTGGACAACGCCAGGACAGGGCGAAATTGCGGCTGCGCCGCCGGCCGCAGATGCGCCCGAAACCCGCCGATTCCCGCCCCTTGGCGCCGCCCTCCTCGCGCCAGGTCGAATCCAGAATGGTCACGGCGCCGGCCGACAGGGTCAGCAGGGACAAAACCGCCCCCAGCGCCAGGACAAGTTTTTTGCAGCCAGCTTGGCGGCGGGCGCGGTCATCGGGTTGCATGCAGGTCGTTGACAAAAGGGGAATTGATTTTCCACAAAGCATAAAGGCTTCAGCCGCCAGCGTGGCCAAGCCTGTTCAGACCGGCACGATGGTGATGTCCACCGTCATGCTTTCTTCCCCACCGCCCTGCCGCACCCCCTTGATGGGCGGGCAGGCGTTGTAGTCGGTGCCCATGGCCAGGCGCACATGGCGCTCGTCGATCAGGCAACTGTGGGTCACGTCTATGCTGACCCAGCGGCGTGTGGCCACATCCAGACACACATCACACCAGGCATGGCTGGCCAGGTCGGGTTCGTTGGCGGCGTAAAAATAACCGCTGACATAACGCGCCGGAATTCCCAGGCTGCGGCAGATCGCCACCATCACATGGGCCTGGTCCTGGCACACACCAGCCCCCGCCTCAAATGCCTGCAGCGCCGTGGTGGTGACATTGGTGCTATTTTTTCGATAGCTGACTGCGCCCGCCACACCTTGGCTAAGAGCCAAAAGCATGCCCAAATCGACACGACCGGCTGTTGCCGGCGCGGTGACAAAGCCACGGCCGAACTCGGCCAGGCGGGCATGGGGCGCGGCCAGCGCGGTGGAACGCAGGAAAAAAGCCGGGTGAGGCATCGTGTCCGCATCGGTGAACTCGGCGACGCCGAAAGTTTCCACATCGCCTGCGGCGTTCACCAGGCTCCAGCGCACGTTGTCCGCGACCTGGCCGACAAAGGTGTAGGAATGAACGCTGTTGCCAAACGCGTCGTGTTGCTCAAACAGTTGTTCGGGCGCGCCCAGGCTCCAGAAATGCACGGTTTGCGCCGGCCCTGACTGCGGCGTGAGCCACATCGTTTGCACCGCGTAACGCAGCGGCTCGGTGTAGCGGTAATCAGTAGTGTGTTTGACGTGCAGCTTCATGACATACGAGCCCCCACGTTCGCTCGCTGCGCGTAGCTCTCTGCCCCCCGGGGGGGCCGTCGCTTGCTCGGGGCGGCCCTTCGCTGCGCGGTTACCCCCACGTTCGCTCGCTGCGCGTAGCTCTCTGCCCCACTAGGGGGCTGGCCTTGCTTGGGGCGGCCCGGCGCGGCGGCCGTGGCGTGCTCATCGTTCACGTGGTCGCCGGCATCAAAAAATCACGGCTGATGGCCGCGCCCAGCGCATTGACGCGGTCCAGAAACTGCGTCAGGTAGGCGTGCAGGCCGGTGGCCAGAATTTCGTCGATGCGTGCGTATTGCAGATCGGCGCTGAGCTTGCCGGCGCGGCGCACCGTCTCGCAGGTCTGGTCGTCGGTCACCCGCGCCAGGTTGCTCACCACCTCTTGCAGACTGGCGGCCAGCGAACGCGGCATGTCGGCGCGCAAGATCAGCAGCTCGGCCACCCGTTCGGGCTTGATCACGTTGCGGTAGACCCGACGGTAAATCTCGAAGGCGCTGACACTGCGCAAAATCGCGCTCCAGTGGTAGAAATCGTACTCTTGGTCCTTCACGCTGGCGGTGCCATAAAAGTCGCTTTGCACGGCATGAAACTTCACGTCGACCAGGCGTGCCGTGTTGTCGGCGCGTTCCAGGAAGGTCCCCAGACGCATGAAATGCAGGGCCTCGTCCTGCAACATGGTGCCCACGGTGACACCGCGTGAGAGGTGTGAACGAAACTTGACCCACTCGAAAAACTGGCTCGGGTCACGCTCGAACTCGCCCTCACGCAACATGCGCAAGACCTCGAGGTAGGTCTGGTTTTGTGTTTCCCAGACTTCGGTGGTCAGGGTGCCTCTGACGGCGCGTGCATTTTCGCGCGCGTTTTTCAAACAGGAGATGATGCTGGAGGAATTTTTTTCGTCGCGCACCATGAAGTCCATCACGTCACGGGCATTGATCGCGCCGTATTTGGTTTCGTAGGCGTCCGACAGCTCGCTGATGCTCAGCAAGCCCTGCCAGCCGACCTGCGCCACCGCCGCCGATTGCGGCAACAGCGAGGTCTGGTAGTTGACGTCCAGCATACGCGCGGTGTTTTCGGCGCGTTCTGTGTAGCGGGACATCCAGAATAGGTGATCGGCGGTTCTAGATAACATTTTTTCTCCTTGGCCTCAAACACCGAAAGCGCTGGCGCGCTTTGCGTGTTTTGGTGATGACCTCACAAGCGCTGCGCGCAATTGATGAGTCATCCCCGCGAATGCCTGCGGCATGTCGCCGGCGCGTTCTGTGTAGCGGGACATCCAGAATAGGTGATCGGCGGTTCTAGATAACATTTTTTCTCCTTGGCCTCAAACACCGAAAGCGCTGGCGCGCTTTGCGTGTTTTGGTGATGACCTCACAAGCGCTGCGCGCAATTGATGAGTCATCCCCCGCGAATGCCTGCGGCATGTCGCCCGCACGCTCCGTGTAGCGGGACATCCAGAAAAGATGGTCGGCGGTTCTTGAAAGCATGTGGACTCCCTTACTGCTATGCCAGCGGCTGGCTTGGCGACAGACCCGATGTGTCGCCATCTTCCAGCACCCAGGTGTCCTTGGTGCCGCCCCCCTGCGAGGAGTTGACCACCAGCGAGCCGTCTTTCAGCGCCACGCGGGTCAGCCCGCCCGGCACCATCTGCACGGTTTTGCCGCTCAGCACAAAAGGCCGCAGGTCGATGTGGCGCGGCGCGATGCCGCTGTCGACATAGGTCGGGCAAGTCGACAGACTGAGTGTCGGCTGCGCGATGTAGCCGGCCGGGTTGGCCAGCACGGCTTTGCGAAAGTCCTCGATCTCGGCCTTGGTGGACGCCGGGCCGACCAGCATGCCGTAACCACCGGCACCATGCACTTCCTTGATCACCAGGTCTTTCATGTGGGCCAGGGTGTATTTGAGGTCCTCCGGGTTGCGGCACATATAGGTCGGCACATTGTTCAGAATCGGTTTTTCGCCAAGGTAGAACTCGATCATTTTCGGCACATAGGGATAGATGGACTTGTCGTCCGCCACCCCCGTGCCGATGGCGTTGCATAAGGCCACATTGCCGCTGCGGTAGACATTGAGCAGGCCGGCGCAGCCCAGCGTCGAGGTCGGCCGGAAGGCCAGCGGGTCGAGAAAATCATCATCCACGCGGCGGTAAATCACATCCACACGTTTGGGGCCGCGCGTGGTGCGCATGTACACAAAGTTGTCCTTCACAAACAGGTCTTGTCCTTCGACCAGCTCCACACCCATTTGTTGCGCCAGGAAGGCGTGTTCAAAATAGGCCGCGTTGTACATGCCGGGCGTCAGCACCACCACGGTCGGTTCGGCGCGGTGCGCCGGCGAATTGGCGCGCAGGGTCTCCAGCAACAAATCGGGGTAATGCGCCACCGGCGCCACGCGGTTTTCGCTGAACAGGTCGGGAAACAGCCGCATCATCATCTTGCGGTCTTCCAGCATGTAGCTGACGCCGCTGGGCACCCGCAGGTTGTCCTCCAGCACGTAATATTCGCCCTCGCCTTGCGCGTTGGGCGCGCGCACGATGTCGATGCCACTGATGTGCGAGTAGATGTTGCCGGGCACCTTCACGCCCATCATTTCAGGGCGAAACTGCGCGTTCTGGAAAATCTGCTCCGACGGGATCACGCCGGCCTTGACGATCTCCTGGCCGTGGTAGACGTCGTGGATAAAACGGTTCAACGCGGTGACACGTTGCACCAGGCCCAACTCCAATTTTTTCCATTCATGCGCCGGGATGATGCGAGGGATCAGGTCAAAGGGAATCAGCCTTTCGGTGCCGCCGGTGTCCAGGTTGCCGTCGTCCTTGTCGCCATAGACGGCAAACGTGATGCCAACCCGGCGGAAAATCATCTCCGCCTCGGCCCGCCTGGCCTGCATGACAGTCGCCGTCTGCCGCGCCAGCCAGCGCTGGTAACCCTGGTAGTGTTCACGCACCCCGCTATCGGCGGTATTCATCTCGTCAAACTTGAGTCGGCTCATCGGCTTATCTCCGGAATGTGTCTTGAGTATGTCGATGCATCCAGCTTAGCAAGTAATGCGCCAGTATGCTGTAAGGCTGCGCCCTATTTGCCCGGATCAGGCGCTCCCGGCGAAGGCTGGTGATGCCAGTAACGCAGACCCACCTGCCGCTGGCAGCGGATGAGGCCCGGCTGCTGGCTGCTCCAGCTGGCCGCGCCGCACACCGGGGAAGCAAACACCGCAATGCCGCGTTCGCGGTAACGCGCCAGCACAGGCGGTGCCGGGTGGCCAAAGCGGTTGCGGTAACCGGCCTGCGCCAGCGCCAGTCGGGGCTGCACGGCATCCAGAAACACCGCGCTGGACGAGGTCTTGCTGCCATGGTGCGGCACCAGCAGCACATCGGCCTGGACAGGTGCGCCCGCCGTCACCAGGCGCTGCTCCTGCGCCAGTTCGATGTCGCCGGCCAGCAAGACACTGCTATGGCCATTGGAGATACGCAGCACACAACTCATGGCATTGGATTTGTTCGGCAAGGCGTAATCCTCCGCCGCCGGATGTAACACCTCAAACTGAACACCATCCCACCACCAGCGCTGGCCGGCCACGCAGCGTGTCGAGGGGCGCAAGGCCTGCAGCGGATGACTCGCTTCGATGGAACTCAGCAGGGCAGCCTGCGGCTGCATGGCCAGCACCGCCGGTGCGCCGCCTATGTGGTCGCTGTCCCGGTGGCTCAGCATCACGGTGTCCACACGGTCACCCAAGGCCCGCAGCAAAGGCACCAACACCCTGTGCCCGGCATCACTTTCGCGCGAGAAGCGCGGGCCGGTGTCATACACCAGCGTGTGGCCGGCGGTGCGGACCAGCAAGGCATTGCCCTGCCCCACGTCGGCGGCCAGCAACTCAAACTGACCAGGCTCCGGCCGCAACGCCTGCCATAACAAGACCGGCAGCAGCAAGGGCACACCCAGCACCCGCCAGTGCCAGGGCAGGCGCATCGCCAGCAACACGCCGCCGGCCACCCCCGCCAGCGCACACCACAGCGGCGCAGCCGCCACACTGATGCTGGCCAGCGGCCAGGCGGCCAGCCACTGCAAAAACACCATCAGCCCGGCCACGGCCGCCGCCGCGCCATCCCAGGCCGGCGCCCAGAGCACGCCTAACATGGTCAATGGAGTCACCAGCAAGGTCACCCAGGGAATCGCCAAGGCGTTGGCCAGCAGGCCGACCAGGGAGCCCTGGTTGAACAGCAGCAGCGACAAAGGCGTGAGCGCCAGCGTGACCACCCATTGCTCGCGCGCGGCCCGCCCCAACGCACCCGCTGCCCGCGCCAGCCAGGACATACGCCAGATCGTGAAGGGCTGGCTTTCGGCATCCAATTGGCCGCCAGCCCTCTCCCCATGGACACTAGAAGCTCCTGAATTGCTAGCAAACAACACACTCACCGCCACAAAAGACAACCAGAACCCCGCCTGCATCAAGGCCCAGGGATCCAGCGCCACCACCGCCGCCATGGCCAACAAGCAGACTTGCGGCCAGGGCCAGCGCTTGCCGCTTTGACGCAACAAGACCATCACCGCCAGCATCCAGACCGTGCGTTGCGCCGGCACACCCCAGCCCGAAAACAGCGCATAAGCCGCCGCCAGCAACAAGCCACCCCAGGCGCCGGCTGTGCTGGCCGGCAAGGCCAGACATAACCGTGGCGTCCAGCGCACAGACCGCCGCCACAGCCAGGCGATGCCGCGCGCCGCCAGCCAGGCGAACATCGTGATATGGAGCCCTGAAATGGACATCAGGTGGGCGACCCCGGTGGCACGAAATACATCCCAGTCGGCACGTTCGATCGCGTTCTGGTCACCGACCAACAAGGCCGCCACCACGCCGGCCAGTTGACGGTCGGCCACACGCGTAAACACGGCGTCACGCACAGCCTGGCGCGCCCGCTCGACCGGGTGGCGCCAGCCATTGGCCAGTTTGATGGGCGGGACATCATGCGACCCCACGCGCACATAACCCGTGGCCTGCAAGCCCTGTTCCCACAACCAGAGCTCGTAATCAAACCCGTGCGGGTTGCTGTTGCCGTGCGGCGCCTTCAGGCGCACCGTCATGCGCCATGTTTCACCCGCGCGCAGGGGCTGTGGCTGGCGCTGCAGCGCCAGTGTCGCGGCCGGAGTCGCGTCAGTCTCAGGGTTGTCCGGCCCGGTGGTGGAAGGCGCAGCCTCGCGGCCGCCAAATCCCGCGTACCAGCCCAAGTAGATCTGCGCCGGCAACACCACGGGCCGCCCGTCCAGCCGGGCCGACGCGACGGCAAAACGAAAACGCAGGCCATCCTCACTGCGTTGCGGCATGGCCAGAACCCGGCCGGTCACCGTGATGTCTTGGCCTTCCAGCGCCGGGTTCAGCGCACCTGCCTGAAAAATCGCGGCGCGCAAGCCCGTCAGCCCAAAACCGAAAATCAGCGCCAACAAAAGCGTCGCCGCAGCGACCAGCGGAAACCCGGCTTTCCTGCCCATCCACCAACGCGCCAGCCCGGCGGCCGAGGTCAGCACCAAGGCCACCAAAACGGCATACAGCCAGGAATCCAGCAACGCCCGCTGCTGCAACTGCAGGGCTGCGCCCGCAACAAAGCCGCAAAAAACCAGGCTCAACAGCCTGCCCGGCGGTGTGGCTGACATCGTTCGACGCACTGGCCTCCCCTGGTTGACGACTTGTGTGCCCGCGGCACGAAGCGGTTCAAGGGCGCGCTATGCGCCCTGCCTGTATTAAAGCCTTAAAGCCGTGATTGGGGGAGCAGAAGCATGCCGGACCTTGTTTCTGTACATCCCGCCACCGTCAAGCAAGACCGGGAACGCGCAGAAAGGCATACTTGGCACACCGTGAAAAACAACCCATCTCCTCTCGCCGCCGCGCTGGCGCTGCCAGCTGCGGATGGCCATTTTGACGAGCTTCGCGGTGCGCCTTCGGACCAGGCCCCCAACCCGGCACTGGCCCCCCCATGGAAACAGTTCTTCGACTTGCTGGGCCCCGAGGGTCTGGACGATCTGGACCACCGCACGGCCAACCTGCATAAACAAATCCGCGATAACGACGTGAGCTACAACGTCTACGCCGATGCCGATGGCCCGCAGCGGCCCTGGCCGCTGGACCTGTTTCCGCTGATTCTTGGCGCCCAGGACTGGGCGCAGATCGCCACGGGCGTGCGCCAGCGCGCCCGGCTGCTGGACCGCATCATGGCCGATGTGTACGGCCCGCAACAGTTGCTGCAACAAGGCCTGTTGCCCGCCGCACTGGTGCAAGGCCACCCCGGCTACCTGCGTGCCATGCACGGCGTGTTGCCGGTGGGCGGCACGTTTTTGCGCATCGCGGCCTTCGACCTGGCACGTGGCCCCAACGGACACTGGTGGGTGGTCGCGCAAAAAACCCAGGCGCCGTCCGGCCTGGGTTATCTGCTGGAAAACCGCGTGGCCATTTCGCGGCTGTTTCCGCAGGCTTTCCGGGAAATGCGGGTACAACGTGTGGCCGCGACCTACAAGGCCTTGGTCGACGGCATGAAAGCGGCCAGCCCGGCCCCGCCCGGCGAAGACAGCCGCATCGTGTTGCTAACCCCCGGGCCCTACCACGAGACTTATTTCGAACACGCCTACCTGGCGCGCCACTTGGGCTTGAGCCTGGTCGAAGGCAGCGACTTGCTGGTGCGCGATGACAGGCTGTACCTCAAGACCTTGCAGGGGCTGGAGCCGGTACACGGCCTGCTCACACGCCTGGACGACGAATTTCTGGATCCGCTTGAATTGCGCTCGGACTCCACGCTGGGCGTGCCCGGCCTGCTGCAGGTGATACGCGCGGGCCAGGTGCTGGTCGCCAATGCGCCGGGTTCGGCCTTTCTCGAATCCAGTGCGCTGCTGGGATTTTTGCCGGCGCTGTCGCGCCACCTGCTGAACGAGCCGCTGGCCTTGCCCTCGCTGGCCACCTGGTGGTGTGGCGAACAGGCCGCGCTGCAGCAAGCCCTGCCGCAGCTCCAGGACCATGTCATCAAGGGCACCTACCCGGATGCCGGCATCACATCGGTGATGGCGCAAAACCTGCCGCCCGCTGAGCTGGACGTCTGGGCCGAGCGCCTTGGCAAACGCAGCGGCGATTACACCCTGCAAGCCTGTCTGCCGCTGTCCCAGGCACCGACCTGGCACAAGCACAAAATCACCCCGCGCTCCACCATGCTGCGCGTGTTTGTCGTGGCCGACGGCGCGGGCGACTGGCAGGTCTTGCCGGGCGGGCTGGCGCGGCTGGGCGGGTCCCACCACAAAACGGCGTCCATGCCACAAGGCGGCAGCAGCGCCGACGTCTGGGTCTTGTCCGAGCCGACGCCATCTTCGGCCACCACCGCCGACACCGCCCCGCTGGTCTGGCCCAGCCTGCCGGCGCGGCACAAGCCGCCGGTGTCCAGCCGTGCTGCCGAAAACCTGTTCTGGCTGGGTCGCTACACCGAACGCACAGAAAACACCATCCGACTGGCCCAGTTGACCCTGCGCGCCCTCAGCGGCGAGGACCAGTCCTCACAAGCCTTGCTGGCCTGGTTGTCGGCGCTGGCGCTCAGAAACGGCCTGCTGCCCCATGCCGTTCCGCCGGCCACGCAGGCGCGCCGAGAGTTCGAACGGGCCTTGATCGCCGGCCTGACCGACACCGCACATACCGCCAGCGTTGGTTACAACCTGCGCGCGCTCAAGGACACCGCCTCGACAGTGCGCGAACGCTTGTCGCAGGAACAGTGGCATGTGATCCTGCGCGCCGAGGCGGATTTTTTCCGGCGCTGCGAGGCCTTCAGCGGCCAGCATCACCCGGTGCCTTCGGCCCTCGACTATTCGTCGGTGGAAGCCTTGCGTGCGCTGGAGTCGGCCAGCGGTTTTCTGGCCGCCATGACAGGCGCACAAACCGACCGCATGACACGCGACGACGGCTGGCGCCTGCTCAGCATAGGCCGCCATCTCGAACGCCTGAACACGCTGGCCGCCGCGCTGATCCTCGGTTTTGAAACCGGCGCGGTGTACGACGACAGCGGCTTTGACGCCATCCTCGCCCTGTTCGACAGCAGCATCACCTTCCGTGCGCGTTACCAGCAGCAGCGCGACGTGTCGGCGCTGCTGGATTTACTGGTCCTCGACCGCGACAATCCGCGCTCGCTGGGCGGCGTGATCCAGACCTTGCGCAGCCGGCTCGCCAGGCTGGCGAAAAACACCGCTGAACCATCGCAGTCGCCACCCGACTTGGGCGCGGCCCTGCCCGACCCCGGCAGCTGGCCGTTGGCCGACCTGTGCCAGTCCAGCACTCCGCAAGCGCAGCGTGACGAGGCGCTGCTGGCGCATCTGGCGCAATGCTGCAACGCAGCGTTCACGCTGTCGGACAGCCTGGGCCGCCGTTATTTCAGCCACGTGGCGCCAGACGCGCACAGCCTGGGCGCCTAGGACGTCTACCACGCCATGCTGCTTCACCTCGTCCACGAAACCCGGTACACCTACACGCCCCCCGTGGAGCATGCCCACCATGTGCTGCATCTCAAACCGGCCAGCCTGGCAAACCAGCAACTGCTGCACCACCAACTCACCATCAGTCCGCAGCCGGCGCAATTACGCGAGCTGCCGGATGTGTATGGCAACATCCGCACGTTTTTTTCCTTGCATGCCCCGCACGATCAGCTGACCGTGGTGGCCGACAGTGTGGTGGCCACGCAGGCGCCGGCGCCCAACGTCCAGCCGGGCCTGCCCTGGGAAGACGTAGGCCAGCAGTTTTGCTACCGGGCCGGCGGCCGCTACAACAGCGCGGCCGAGTTTGTGTTTGCCTCGCCTTATGTGCCTTACGACGAGCAGTTTGCGGAATTTGCACAACCCAGCTTTACCCCGGGCCGGCCGCTGCCGCAAGCCGCGCAGGACCTGATGGAACGTATCCACCAAAACATGCGTTACGACAGCGACAGCACGGATGTCGGCACCCCGGCGCTGCAGGCGCTGCAACTGGGCAAAGGGGTGTGCCAGGACTTTGCCCACATCATGGTCGCCTGCTGTCGCGCCATGGGTGTGCCGGCGCGTTATGTCAGCGGCTACCTGCTGACCCAGCCGGCGCCCGGCCAGCCGCGCCTGATCGGCAGCGACGCCTCCCACGCCTGGGCCTCGGTCTACTGCACCACGGCCGATGGGACCGGCGCCTGGCTGGACTTCGACCCGACCAACAACCGCGCGCCCGGCGAGGACTACATCACCCTGGCCACAGGCCGCGATTTTCTGGACGTCTCGCCCATGCGTGGCGTGATACGCGGCGGCGCGCGCCATGTGCTGGACGTGGCGGTGACCGTGACGCCCATGGACACAGCGCCCGCGCCTGGGTCAGGCGCAAGCAGCTAAACTGCAAGCAGCGAGTTCGCCCGCTCTCGCTACCATTTTCATAGCTGATTGCACCCGTCCCTCAAGGGCTGGAAGCACTTTTTATCATCAAACTGCGCTTGAATGGCGCTTCAGGAGTTCCCATGACCACATCCTCGCCCAACGTTTACGACACGCTCAAAAACCTGGGGATCACCCTGCCGCCCGTCGCCACGCCGGCCGCGGCCTACGTGCCTTATATGCAGACCGGCAAACTGTTTTTTCTGAGCGGCAACATTGCCAAGAAGGATGACAAGCCCTGGGTGGGCCAACTCGGTAAAACCATGGAGACCAAAGAAGGCCAGGCCGCAGCGCGCGCCATCGCCATCGACCTGATGGGCACCCTGCATGCGGCCCTGGTGGCCATTGGCAAGGACCTCAACGACGTCAAACAAATCGTCAAACTCATGAGCCTGGTCAACTCCACCAGCGAGTTCACAGAACAACACCTGGTGACCAACGGTGCCAGCGAATTGTTCGGGCAAGTCTTTGGCGCCAAGGGTGCCCACGCCCGCAGCGCGTTTGGTGTGGCGCAAATCCCCCGCGGTGCTTGCGTTGAAATTGAACTGATCGCTGAAATCAACTGATCCACAGCTACCGCCGGCCTGCGCGGTAGCACCGGCGACACGTGTATTTTTGATCCGCTTTAGAATAAACCGTCCCCGTAACCATCCGGGGCAAGCGTTCTCAGGGCGGGGTGAGATTCCCCACCGGCGGTGTTTGCGGTCAAACGCATCAGCCCGCGAGCGCCTGGCTTTGTTAGCAAAGCCAGGGTCAGCAGATTCGGTTCAACTCCGAAGCCGACGGTCACAGTCCGGATGAAAGAGATCGCGAAGTTCATGGCCCCTGCCGTGGGCTGGTGCTTTAGCGCCGGCCTGCAGGTGGGCCGTAGACTCGTGCGCCCTGATACCGGTTATTGCTTACCGTTTTCAGGAGAAACCATGAGTGACAGACTTCCCCAGGCCGCTATCCAGCCGCAAGCCCATCCCGCCCGTTATGCCTTTATCCAGGCGACCTGGCACGCCGGCATCGTCAACCAGGGGCGCGACGCGTTTTTGGCGGAAATGGCCAAAAACGGCGTGTCGCCCTCGGACATCGATGTGTTTGAAGTGCCAGGCGCTTTTGAGATTCCCCTGCATGCGCAGTTGCTCGCACGCACCGGCAGCTACACCGCCATCGTCGCCTGCGGCCTGGTGGTGGACGGCGGCATTTACCGCCATGAGTTTGTGGCCGATGCCGTGATCAGCGCCCTGATGCGGGTGCAGCTCGACACCGGCGTGCCGGTGTTCTCGGCCGTGTTGACGCCACACCATTTCCATGAACACGAAGAACATCGCCGTTATTTCAGCGAGCACTTCCTGGTCAAAGGCACGGAAGTGGCGCAAGCCTGCCTGCGCACCGTGGCGAGTTTGCGGCAGCTGGCGGATCGGGTCGCGGCCTGAGGAGTTTTTGTTGCGTCCGCTGCTTCCGCGGGCGCAACAGGTGTCAGCCGCGATCAGGCGATCAGGCGCGTTCGGTGACCCAGGCCTGGACAGACTTCAACGCATCACTCAGTTTGGAGGCATCTGTGCCGCCGGCCATGGCCATGTCGGCCTTGCCGCCGCCTTTGCCGCCCACTTGCTGGGCCACAAAGTTGACGAGTTCGCCGGCCTTGACCTTGCCCACGCTGTCAGCCGTCACGCCGGCGGCGATCTGCACCTTGTCGCCGTCCACGGCGGCCAGCACAATGACCGCGGTTTTCAGCTTGTCCTTGAGCTTGTCCATGGTGTCGCGCAGGGTCTTGGCGTCCGCACCTTCCAGGCGTGCGGCCAGCACTTTCAGGCCCTTGATATCCACCGCTTGCAGCATCAACTCGTCGCCTTGCGATGAAGCCAGCTTGCCCTTGAGGGCGGCCACTTCTTTTTCCAGCGTCTTGACTTGGTCCAGCACCTGGCCAATGCGGTTTTGCAGTTCGGACGGGCTGGCCTTGAGTGTGCCGGCCGCCGCCTGCACCGTGGATTCCAGCGACTGCAAATAAGCCAGCGCGTTGTCGCCGGTGACGGCTTCAACACGGCGCACACCCGCCGCCACGCCGCTTTCAGCCACGATCTTGAACAGGCCGATGTCGCCGGTACGTGTCACGTGCGTGCCGCCGCAAAGTTCCTTGCTGGAGCCAATGCTGAGCACACGCACCTTGTCGCCGTATTTTTCACCGAAAAGCATCATGGCACCGGTTTTCTGCGCGGCTTCCATGTCCATCTCGCTGGCGTCGGTCGCCACATTGGACAAAATTTCGGCATTGACACGGGCTTCGATCTCGCGGATCTGCTCGTCCGTCACCGGCGCGTTGTGCGTGAAGTCAAAACGGGTGCGTTCGGCATTCACCAGGCTGCCCTTTTGCTGCACATGCTCCCCCAGCACTTCGCGCAAGGCCTTGTGCATCAGGTGGGTGGCGCTGTGGTTGCGCACGGTGGCGGCGCGCACGGCAGTGTTGACCTGCGCCGTCACGGTGTCGCCGACCTTGAGCGTGCCTTCGGACTGCGTGCCATGGTGGCCAAACACGTCGGCCTTGATCTTCAGCGTGTCCTCCACGGTGAAGGTCGCACCACCTGCCGTCAACCGGCCCTGGTCACCGACCTGGCCGCCGCTTTCGGCATAAAACGGCGTGGTGTTCAAGACGACCACACCGCTTTGCCCGGCATTCAGCGCCTGCACGGCCACGCCGTCGGCATACAGCGCGACCACCTTGGCGGGCTCTTCCAGCAACTCGTAACCGGTGAAGGCATGGCCCTCGCCCGTGTATTCCAGTGCGCGGTCCATCTTGAACTTGCCGGCGGCACGTGCCTGGTTTTTCTGCTTGTCCATCGCGGCCCTGAAGCCGGCCTCATCGACTTCCACGCCGCGCTCGCGGCAGACGTCGGCCGACAGGTCCAGCGGGAAGCCGTAGGTGTCATGCAGCTTGAAAGCCACCTCGCCCGGCAACACCTTGACACCACCGGCCAGCGCCGTGTCCAGAATCGTCATGCCGATTTCCAGCGTTTCGAAGAAACGTTCTTCTTCGGCCTTGAGCACCGCTGTGATACGCGCTTCATCCGTCTTGAGTTTGGGATAGGCGTCGCCCATCTGCACCACCAGTTCGGCCACCAGTTTGTGGAAAAACGGCGTCTTTTTGCCCAGCTTGTAGCCGTGGCGAATTGCGCGGCGGATGATGCGGCGCTGCACATAACCGCGGCCTTCGTTGGACGGATTCACGCCGTCACTGACCAGGAATGACGTCGCGCGGATGTGATCAGCGATGACAAACAGACTCTTGTTGCCCAGATCCGGCTCACCGGTTTCGCGCGAGGCGGCCTTGATCAGCGCAGCAAAAATGTCGATTTCGTAGTTGCTGTGCACATGCTGCAGGATGGCGGCCAGGCGCTCCAGCCCCATGCCGGTATCCACGCACGGTGCGGGCAGCGGCGTGACGGAACCGTCTTCGGCCATGTTGAACTGCATGAACACGTTGTTCCAGATCTCGATGAAGCGGTCACCGTCTTCATCCGGGCTGCCCGGCGGTCCGCCGGCAATGTGGTCGCCGTGGTCGTAGAAAATTTCAGAACAGGGGCCGCAAGGCCCGGTGTCCGCCATCATCCAGAAGTTGTCGGACTTGTAACGCCCGCCCTTGTTGTCGCCGATGCGGATCACACGTTCCGGTGGCAGGCCGATTTCCTTGGTCCAGATGTCGTAGGCCTCGTCGTCCTCTTCGTAGACCGTGGCCAGCAGGCGGTCGGCCGGCAGTTTGTAGACCTCGGTCAGCAGCTCCCAGGCCCACTTCAGCGATTCACGCTTGAAGTAGTCGCCAAAACTCCAGTTGCCCAGCATCTCGAAAAAGGTGTGGTGGCGCGCGGTGTAACCGACGTTTTCCAGGTCGTTGTGTTTGCCGCCGGCACGCAGGCAGGCCTGCACCGACGTGGCGCGCACATAAGGGCGCTTGTCGGTGCCGAGGAACACATCCTTGAACTGCACCATGCCCGAATTGGTGAACATCAGGGTCGGGTCGTTGCCCGGCACCAGCGAACTGGACGGCACCACGGTATGGCCCTTGGACGCGAAGAAATCAAGAAAGCTCTTGCGGATGTCGGCGACGGTGAAAGTGGGTGTGCTCATGTTTTGGTAGTTGCTGATGCCATCGGCGCCGGCCGGGCAAATGGCCTGGCGCGGCCGACCGCACCTGAATGCTTGATTTGCCTGAGCTTTGGATTATAAGTTTGGCCGGGCCTTGTCCGGTTGATCGCCCCTCTGCACCAAACCGGCTGACGCGCTATGCTCGCTACCCACACGCCGCACCAGAGCGTCCCCAACCGAAAGAGACATTGATGGACATGACAACCTCCCCCCTGGCCCTGCTCAAAGACCCCAGCCTGCTCAAGACCGATGCCCTGATCAATGGCCAGTGGGTGGCGGGCACCAGCCGTTTTGACGTGAATGACCCGTCCACCGGCCTGAAACTGGCCGACGTGGCCAACCTGGGCGCCCAGGAGGCCGAAGCCGCGATTGCCGCCGCCAACGCCGCCTGGCCCGCCTGGCGCAGCAAAACCGGCAAGGAGCGCCATGCCATCCTGCTCAAGTGGTACCAGTTGTTGATGGCCAACCAGGAAGACCTGGGTCGCATCCTGACCGCCGAACAGGGCAAACCTTTTGCCGAGGCCAAAGGCGAAGTCGCTTATGGCGCCAGTTTTGTCGAGTGGTTTGCCGAAGAAGCCAAACGGGTCAATGGCGAAACCCTGCCGCCTTTTGACAACAACCGCCGCCTGATGGTGATCAAACAGCCGATTGGTGTCTGCGCCGCCATCACGCCCTGGAATTTTCCGCTGGCCATGATCACACGCAAGGTCGCCCCGGCGCTGGCCGCCGGTTGCCCGGTGGTCATCAAACCGGCTGAACTGACACCCCTGACGGCGCTGGCCGCGGCCGAACTGGCCGTGCGTGCCGGCATTCCGGCCGGTGTGTTGAACGTGCTGACGGCCGACAGCAGCAACTCGATTGCCGCCGGCAAGGTGTTTTGCGCCAGCGACGTGGTACGCCACATCAGCTTCACCGGCTCCACCGAGGTCGGCCGCATCCTGATGGCGCAAAGTGCGCCTTCGGTCAAAAAACTCGCGCTGGAACTGGGCGGCAACGCACCTTTCATCGTGTTTGACGATGCCGACATCGACTCGGCCGTGGAAGGCGCGATGGCCAGCAAATACCGCAACGCCGGCCAGACCTGCGTCTGCGCCAACCGCATTTATGTGCAGGACGGCGTCTACGACCAGTTTGTTGAAAAATTCGCCGCCAAGGTCAAACTGCTCAAGGTCGGCAACGGTTTTGAAGACGGCGTGTTGCAGGGTCCGCTGATCGAAGATGCCGCCGTTGAAAAAGTGCAGCGCCACGTGGATGACGCGTTGGCCAAGGGCGGCAAGCTGCTGGCTGGTGGTCACCACATCCAGGGCCAGTTTTTTGAGCCTACCGTGGTGGCCGACGCCACGGCCGACATGTTGTGCGCCCGGGAGGAAACCTTTGGCCCGTTTGCACCGGTGTTCCGCTTCAAGCACGAGCAGGAAGCGATTGACGCGGCCAACAACACCGAATTCGGCCTGGCCAGTTATTTCTACAGCCGCGATGTGGGCCGCATCTTCCGCGTGGCCGAAGCGCTGGAATACGGCATGGTCGGCATCAACGCCGGCGTGATCGCCACCGAACATGTGCCTTTCGGCGGCGTCAAGCAATCGGGCCTGGGCCGCGAAGGCTCACGCCACGGCATGGACGAGTACCTGGAGATGAAATACCTCTGCCTCGGCGACATGCTCAAGTGATACGTCCACAGCTGCTGGGCCTGGCCCTGGCCGCCCTGGTGGCGGCTGTTGCGCCCGTGCGCGTCCTCGCGGCGCCGCTCCAGCCCTTTCTGGATCGCCTGGTGAAGCAGGAAAAACTGCCGGGCGCTGTCTTGCTGGTGTCTGGCCCGCAAGGGCGCGAGGTGGTGGCCGCCGGCTTCGCCGATTTGAAAACCCGCGAACGCATGACGCCGAAAACCCGCTTTTACATTGCCTCCAGCGGCAAGCTGATCACCGCGGCGGCCACGCTGCAGCTGGTGCAGGAGCAGCGCTTCAAACTGACGGACCCGGTGTTTCCCTGGGTCAAAAACGTGCCCGGCATCACCAAGCTGCGCAACATCCAGACCGTCACAGTAGAGCAGTTGCTGCAGCACCGCTCTGGCCTGGCCGAATATTTCACCGATGACTTTGAAAGCGAAGCGGCCAAGCAACCCGAGAAGCAGTGGAGCGCCGAAGAATCGCTGGCCTTTGCTTTTGGCGAAAAAGCCCAGGCACGCCCCGGCCGCGAACACATCTACACCAACACCAACTATGTCTTGCTGGGTCAGCTGATCAGCCAGGCCGACCGGCTCAGTTACGCCCAGTCCGTGCAAAAGCGTATTTTTGAGCGTGTGGGCATGCCGGCCACCAGCATAGGCGCGCGCAAGGAAGCCAGCGGGCTGGCCCATGGCTACACCGTCAACGAAAGCAACAAGCGGCAGGACGTCAGTTATTCCGGCTGGAGCGCCATCACCGGCGACGGCGCGGTGGTCACCACAGCCGCCGACTACGAAGCCTTTTTGTTCGCCCTGTTTCGCGACGGCAAATTGCTGCCACGCAAAACCGTAGCGCAGATGTGCAGCGTGCAGGAAGAAGATGTCGACAGCGGCTACGGCCTGGGTTGCTCGGTCCAGGACACACCCTGGGGCGAGGCCTGGGGGCATAACGGTTCGATCTCGGGTTTCAACGCCGACACCTGGTACATCCCCAAGCTGGGCGTGAGTGTGGTGTTCATGACCAATGGCGATTTTCAGTCCGATGAGCCCGACCTCATGGTGCGTGCGGTCAAGGTTTACCTCAAACAATAAGGTGTGACCCTGGCCGGGGTAAACCACTGGAAAGGCTGGTGCTGGACTACCGCCAGGACGAACTCGAGTTCAGCAACACGCAACACAGCGTGACGCTAGACGGCTAGTCCGTCGGTCTGGTCGAGTTGTCCAAGGACGCGGTCAATGCCTGGCGCGGCGAGGAAAACACCCGCGTGAAAGCCGCACTGGTGGTCAAACGCAAACAGAAAAGCCTGCTGGCCACGATCTTCGTGCCACTGTTTGTCCGCTGCTGGTCTTCTGGCTGAACCGAATCGACGAAAACGGCGAATTTGCGGTCGACGCCTTCGAGCTGACCAACATCAGCATAGGCGGCCTGTTTGCCGTGGTGGCCCTCAACTTCACCGTCAACTCCAGCTTCGTGAAGCTGGCCACGGGCGACAACCCGGTGATGCGTTTGTTCGGGTTGAACTATTTTTTGCTGGCCGTGAGTTTTGCCGTGGGCATTCTGCTGTACCGCTACAGCGGGGTCAAACGCCTGTTCGGCACCCATGTGCAGCAGGGAGTTTTACAGCTACATCAACTGGGCCATTCCGGTGCTGGTCTTCCGCACCGCGACGGCCATGGTGCTGATGGCGGTGTTCTATGCGCATCCTTCGAACCACCTTGTCAGTCGCGGCAAGGTGGTTTGCACGGCGCTGGCCGCTATGGTGAAATACGCTCTCTTTCTCCCGGAGACATCCCCCATGAACCGCAGATCTTTTATCCAGGCGGGCGCTTTCGCCTCGCTGGCCGCAACCACTCCATTTTTGATAGCTGCTCACGCCCAGTCAGCGGGGGCTACAGGCCAAAAACGTCAAAAAGTCGTGATCCAGATGAGTGACGGCGACCCGGCCAAGTGGAACCTGGCGCTCAACAACGCCAGAAACCTGCAGGAAGATGTGGGCGCCGCCAACGTGGACATTGAAATCGTCGCCTACGGCCCCGGCATAGGCATGCTCAAGCTCGACTCGCCGACTGGCGCCCGTATCGCCGACGCGATGAAGGCCAACGTCAAGGTGCTGGCCTGCGAAAACACCATGCGCGGGCAGAAGTTGAGCAAGGACGATATGTTGCCCGCCATCGCTTATGTGCCGGCCGGCGTGACCGAAATCGTGAAGAGGCAGAGTGAAGGCTGGGCTTACCTGCGGCCCTGAGCTTTTCGATCACGGCCAAAGCCGGAGGCGACTGCGCGGGCATTTTGCGGGCCTCGCGTTTCCTGCTCCGGCGCAGTACCATGGTTTGATCCCGCGTCCCGACAGACGCGACGGACCTCGCCATGGAAATCGAACTCAAGCTGCAACTGCCCCCCTCAGCGCTGGCCGCGCTGCGCGCCGACCCGCTGTTGGCGCCACTGCGCAGCACCCGCCAGCAGCTCGAGAACATTTACTTCGACACCGAACAGCACGCCCTGGCGCAGGCCGGCATCAGCCTGCGTCTGCGCAGCGACGGCCAACACTGGCGACAAACCGTCAAGGGCCGCGGCAGCAGCCAGGCGGGCTTGCACCAGCGCGAAGAAATCGAGTTTGCGGTGGCCGGCCCGGCCCTCGAATGGCAGCCGCTGGCAGGAACAAGCTTTGAGCCCACGCTGACAGCGCTGCGCGAGCCCCTGCGGCCGCAGTTTCGCACCCGCTTCGAGCGCCAGCTTCAACTGCTTTGCGGCGCCACGGGCGCCCACGTCGAACTCGCCATCGATCAGGGCGAAATTCTCGCCGGCGATCGCCGTGAACCGCTGTGTGAACTGGAGCTGGAACTCCTAGATGGGCCCGTGGACGATGTGTTCTCGCTGGCCCTGTTGCTGGTCGAAAGGCATCCACTGGTGCTGGGCCATCGCAGCAAGGCCGAACGCGGCAACCGGCTGGCCCACGGTACGCCGCCAAGCGCTCCGATACTTAAAGCGGCCAAGCCAGCGCTGCAACCCGGGGCCGATGCGCAGGCCGTGGCCCGTCAGGCCATCACGCAGTCCCTGGCCCAGTGGCAGAGCAACGAAGCGGGTTTTCTGAATCCACCCGACCACCAACCTTACGACAGCGAATCCCTGCACCAGGTCCGAATTGCCGTGCGGCGGCTGCGGGTGGCTTGCGGCCCCCTGGCACGCGCAGCCGAATGGAACACCGCCGAGCTCACACCGGTGCGCGACGGTTTACGGACCTTGGGCCAGCGGCTGGGCGCGGCGCGCGATTGGGATGTCTTCATCGAGGAAACCTGGCCACCGCTGGTTAACGCCCTGCACGATGCCGCCTTGCGCCAAAAGTTGCAAGAAGCCGCCGCCCTGTTGCAAAAGACGGCGCACCTGCAAGCCAGTGCCGCCCTGCAAGGACGGGAGACCCAGCGCCTGTTGTTGCAACTGGGCCGCAGACTGGCGCAACCAGACGCGACCGCGACCCTGCCCACGGATGCACTCGCGGTGCGGCTGGACAAACTGGCCCACCCCTTGCGACAGGCCCTGGCCCGGCTTGAACACCTGAGTCCGGCCCGCCTGCACCGCTTGCGCATCGCGGCCAAACAATTGCGTTACCTCACCGAATTCATAGGCCAGCAGTACGACCCGCAAGCCACAACGTTGTGGCTGGACTGGCTGAAGAAAGCACAAGCCGTGCTGGGCGCGCGCAATGACCGGATGGCGGCAAAAATTCACCTCCGAGCCCTGTGCACCGACCTGGACCGGCCCGCCGCCCGTCAGGTCCACAAACAACTCCTGTCAGCCCTGCAGAAACACGCGCTGCCGGAGCTCGCGCTGCCGCCGTTGCCGGCCCCTTACTGGCGACGTTAAGGCCAGCTGATTTCGGCGTGTAAAATGCGCACAAACCTGCCATCCATGACCAGGTTTTAGAGAAAAGCTTGCTGGCAAGCTTTTAGACGCGGGTGTAGTTCAATGGCAGAACTTTTGCTTCCCAAGCAAATAGCGTGGGTTCGATTCCCATCACCCGCTCCATTTCTTCGCACACCGCGAATCATCGCTGGCCGAAATGGACAATCACCTGGCCACGGCAGCGATCTGGTCTTCCGTCAAACCCAGGGTGAAATAAAACTCCGCCCCCTGATCTTCGACGGCGTGGGCCCAGATCCGGCCGCCATGCCTGAAAACGATGCGCTGCACGGTGGACAGACCAATACCGCTTCCTGAAAAATCTGACGCCGAATGCAGGCGCTGGAAAGTGCCAAACAGCTTGTCGGCATAACGCATGTCAAAACCGGCGCCGTTGTCCTTGACGAAATACACCAGCTCGCCGCCTGCACCTTGCTCGCAACCCACCGCAATCTGCGCGACGGGCCGCTTGGCGGTGAACTTCCATGCATTGCCCAGCAGGTTTTGAAGCATCGCCAACAACAACACCGGGTCGCCTTGCACCAGCATCTTGTCCTGGATCTGCAGCTGGACCTCGCGCCCGGGTTCCCGCTCGCGGCATTCCTGCGCAGCCTGCCTGGCAAGGACCGAAAGATCGACGCGCTCGGAATGCAGCTTGTCCTGTGAGGATTTCGCCATGGCCAGCAGGCCGTCGATCAGCGCCCCCATCTGCCGCGCGCCCGCGCGAATCCGGCCCAGGTAATGTTTGCCCTTTTCGCCCAGCTTTTCCGCATCCATGCGGTCCATGAGCTGGCTGAAACCATCGATGGTATTGAGCGGCGAGCGAAGATCGTGCGACACCGAATAGGAGAAACATTCCAGGTCCCGGTTCAAGGCTTCGAGCTGGGCGGTACGCTGGCGCACACGTTCTTCCAGTTCGGCGTTGAGGCGCAGAATACTTTCTTGCGCCTGCTTGCGTTCGGTGATGTCCTGGCAGGAGCCGTGAATCCGGGTGATTTTGCCGCTCTCGTCCCGCAGCGCTTCGCCAATGGCGCGAATCCACAGCCGGTGCCCATGGTGGTTGATGATTTCCATCTCCAGATCAAACGGCGTCCCGTCATCGGCACAAGCGGTGAAGACTTCGTTGATTTTCTCCTGCCACTCCGGCGCGTTGTAACGCTGCGACTCACTTCGCAGCGGTTTGCTGCCCAAGGGAACGCCATGGATTTTGCAGATTTCGTCCGACCAGACCACGTGGTCAGCCGACAGGTCCAGCATCCAGCCGCCCAGCCTGGCCGTGCGACCAGCGATCGCCAGCAGCATTTCGCTCTGGCGCAAACGCTCCTCGGTCGCCCGGCGCGCCGTGATGTCCTCGACCACGGCGATGACATGTGTCGGCTCCCCATCCATCGAACGCACCAGCGACACCGTGGCATTGATCCACACAAAACCGCCATCTTTTTTGACGCAGCGCTGCTCGTCGGAGAAAGTATCGAACTCGCCGGCCATCATCCGCGCCCTGAGCCCTTCGTAACGCGGAAGGTCTTCAGTGAACGTCCGCTTGCGCATGTCCATGGTCCGCAGTTCGCCTTCCGTGTAGCCGGTGATCGCGTAATAAGCAGGATTGGCCATCAGAAAACGGCCATCGGGCGTGTTCATCACCAGGCCGGCGGCCGCGGTGCCAAACATCAGCTGAACCAGTTCCTCGCTGACCTTGAGTTGCTGCTGCACCTCGGTCCGGCGCGTGACTTCTTCCTGCAATTGTTGTGTCCGCTGGCGCACGTTGCGGCGAATCTGCACATTCCAGAGAAACACCAGCGCCACCAGCACACCGCCGGCCAGGCCACCGCCCATGGCCCAACGCAAGATTTGGGGATTGACCCTGGCATTGGGCTCATACATCAGCCCCGCCAGCGAATAGTCCGCTCGGACCAGCCCCAGATCCGCGAGCGTGCGGGCCGTATGCCCGAGCCGGGCCGGGTTCATGTGCCCGATCTCGACCACCTCCGGCAAGATGAAGGGGCGCATGCTGCGGGCTTCCGCGATCAGAAGTTCGCGCGTCAGTCCGCGTTGCGCCACCCCCGCCATGCCCAGGATCAAGCCGGCGATTTCATCCTCATGCGCCATGGCGTAATCCCAGCCCTTGCGGGTCGCGCGCAGAAAGGCTGCCGTTGTTTCAGGTGATTTCTCCAGCTGGGCTTCGGTGGTGACCAGCACATCGCCATAAAAATCCACGCCATAGTCCGGGCTGAGCATGAAGGCCGACGCAACGCCACGTGCACGCATCAACAGGGGCTCCACCGTGGCATAAGCCGACATGGCATCGACCTTGCCCTGGATCAAATCTTCAAGCTTCCATGAGTGCGGAACAATGTTGACAAGTTTCTCGTCAATTCCCTCGCGCGCCAACATGGCACGCAGTTGAATGCCGCCCTGATCTTCCGACAACATGACGGTTTTCCCGACCAGATCGCTGGGCGTGCGTAAATGGCTGTCCTGCCGGCTCAGGATCACATACGGAGAATGTTGAAAAATGGCCGCCAGCGCCACAATCGGCTCGCCGTTGATACGGTTGATCAACAGGTCCGAATCGGCAATGGCGAACTGGGCCTGGCCACCCACCACGCTGGCCAGACCTGGTTTGCCCTGTCCGCCCTCCTTGAGGGTGACGTCCAGCCCTTCGTCCTTGTAAAACCCTTTGGCCTGCGCCGCATAAAAGCCGGCAAACTGGAACTGGTGCAGCCACTTGAGTTGCAGCGTCACACGCTCCAGCGGCTTGGCACCTTCCGCGCCAAAAGCCGGGCCGGCGGCAAGCGTCCAGAATGCGAGCATTGTGAAGACGAGCAGACCTGTCGCAGGCCACCCCCCCCGGGACGCCACGGGCCGAGAAAAAAAGAGGTGGCGGAACATCGTGATTTCAGTCTAACGCCTCATTATCTGTGCTCAAAAAGTTGTAACCTTGTATCAGTTTGTCAGAACAGCACGATCTGCAAACACCCGTCAGCAAGCGGTCAGCGTCCTGCAATCCCAAAAAAAGTCAAAAAAAAGCGGCAATAAATGCCGCTTTTCTAACCCGTAGGCGAAGATTTATCCGCTTTTAATGCAGCTTGCAGCCGGTCTTGGCTTGCAGGGCTTCCAGCGTCACGCCGGGCGCCAGTTCCACCACTTTCAGGCCTTGTGGTGTGACATCCATGACGGCCAGGTCGGTGATGATGCGGTTCACGACGCCCACACCGGTCAAAGGCAGGCTGCATTTTTCGAGGATTTTCAGGTCCTCGGTGCCGTCCTTCTTTTTGGCCACATGTTCCATCAACACAATCACACGTTTGACGCCAGCCACCAGGTCCATGGCGCCGCCCATGCCCTTGACCATCTTGCCGGGAATCATCCAGTTCGCCAGGTCGCCGTGTTCGCTGACCTGCATGGCGCCCAAGATGGACAGGTTGATCTTGCCGCCGCGAATCATGGCAAAACTGTCATGGCTGCCAAAAATCGACGAGCCCTTGATGGTGGTCACGGTTTGTTTGCCGGCGTTGATCAGGTCGGCATCCACCGCGTCTTCGGTCGGAAAAGCGCCTATGCCCAACATGCCGTTTTCCGACTGCAGCCAGACTTCCTTGTCCTGGGGCACAAAGTTGGCCACCAGGGTCGGGATGCCTATGCCGAGGTTGACGTAAAAACCGTCTTCAAGCTCTTGCGCCGCACGTGCGGCCATCTGGTCTTGGTTCCAAGGCATATCAGGCTCCCGCTTTCTCGGTAATGGTTCGTTTTTCGATGCGTTTTTCAGGCGTGGCATTGAGCACGATGCGGTGCACATAAATGCCGGGCAAATGGATCTGGTCGGGCTCCAGCTCGCCAGTTTCGACAATTTTTTCGACTTCCACGATGCAGATCTTCCCGGCCATCGCCACCGCCGGGTTGAAGTTGCGTGCGGTCAGGCGGAACTGCAGATTGCCGGCCTTGTCGGCCACATGCGCCTTGACCAGCGACACCTCGGGCATCAACGCGCGTTCCATCACATAGGTCTCGCCGTCAAACTCGCGCAACTCCTTGCCTTCGGCCACCTGGGTGCCAACACCGGTTTTGGTGAAAAAAGCCGGAATGCCCGCACCGCCGGCGCGCAGCTTTTCCGCCAGCGTGCCCTGCGGGGTGAACTCCAGTTCCAGTTCGCCGGCCAGGTACTGGCGCTCGAACTCCTTGTTCTCACCCACGTAGCTGGAAATCATTTTCTTGATCTGCCGCGTCTCCAGCAGTTTGCCCAGGCCAAAACCGTCCACGCCGGCGTTGTTGGAGATGACGCTGAGATTCTTCACGCCGCTGTCACGCAGCGCCTGAATCAAAGCCTCGGGAATGCCGCACAGGCCAAAACCACCAACAGCCATCAGTTGGCCATCCTTGACGACCCCCTGGAGAGCCTGGGCAGCGGAGGGAAAAAGTTTATTCACAAAAATCTCCTGCAGAACTTCAACACAAACTTTGAAAACCTGACGATACTACCTAGCCGCATACGTAGTACCCCTTAAAGTTTAACCCTCACCAGCGCCGGAACGCAAAAACATAATGGACATCGATTACCGTCTGGCCTTCGACATGGCACCGGTCGGCCTGGTGCTTTCGCGCAACCGGGCCATTGTGGACTGCAACCTGCACCTGTGCGAAATGTTTGGCGCGGCGCGCGAGCAGCTGATAGGCCAGTCTTTCCAGATTCTCTACCCCAGCGTGGACGAATACGAGCGTATAGGCGCGCGCATGTTGCCGATTCTCAACACCAAAGGCCATTACGCCGACGACCGCATCATGAAGCGGGTGGATGGACGCCTCAAGGGCGAGACTTTCTGGTGCCATGTCACCGGCCGCGCGCTGAACCGCGCCGCGCCACACGAGTCCGGCATCTGGACTTTTGAAGACCTGAGTTCGCGCCGACCGGTGAAGGCCGAACTCACGGCGCGTGAACGCGAGGTCGCGGCCCACCTGATGGACGGCATGACCTCCAAGGAAATCGGCCGCGCACTGGTCATCAGCCACCGCACCGTGGAGATTTACCGCGCCCGCCTGATGCGCAAATACAAGGCCTCCACCACCGCCGACCTGGTGCACAAGCTGATGGTGGGCTGACCCCCCCCCAAACGCTACTAATTTGATAGCTTATTACGCTTGTCACACGGGGGCTATGGGCCTAGAATCCTTGAAAACTCCTCAAGGACAGGCATGAACACAACGACGGCCACCCGCCCCGACAGCGCCCTGTCCCACCTGCCGGTCAGCCTGTTCGGCGCGGTCATGAGTTTGTGCGGCCTGTGTATGGCCTGGCGCATCGCCGGCGTGGCCTACAACCTGCCGGCACTGATCTCGGAAACCATAGGCGGGGTCGCCGTGCTGACCTTTCTTGGGCTGTGTGCCGCCTACGGAGTGAAACTGGTGCGTGCACCGGCCGCCGTGCGGGCCGAGTTCATGCACCCCGTGGCCGCCAACTTTTTCGGCACCTTCATCATCTCGCTGCTGCTCTTGCCGGCCGTGTTGCTGCCTTATGCGCGGCCGCTGGCCGAGGCCTTGTGGGTGCTGGGCGCGCTGTTGATGATGCTGTTTGCCTGGTGGATGGTCACACGCTGGATGAGCGTGCGCCAGAAGTTCGCACAAGCCACGCCGGCCTGGATCGTGCCCGTGGTCGGCACGCTGGACATCCCGATTGTCGGCAACCTGCTGGGCTGGCCCGGCCTGCACGAAGTGGCTTTGTTTTCGCTGGCGGTGGGCCTGTTCTTCACCATCCCGCTGTTCACCCTGATCTTTGCGCGCCTGCTGTTTGAAGAACCCATGCCCGGGGCGCAGCGGCCTTCGCTGCTGATTTTGATGGCACCGTTTGCCGTGGGTTTTTCGGCCTATGTGGGCACGGTGAGGCAGATCGACCTATTCGCCAGCGCCCTGTTTTACCTCGCGCTGTTCATGCTGGTCGTGCTGCTGCCCAAGCTGCTCGACTTGCCGGGCACTTGCCCGTTTCGTGTGTCGTGGTGGGCCGCAGGTTTTCCGATGAGTGCCATCGCTATCGCCGCGCTGAACTACGCGTCCTACCTGGGACCTGGCTTGGTCCACATCCTGGCGCTCATGTTGCTGGGCTTCACCACCCTGTTGGTGTTAGGCCTGGCCTGGCGCACGCTGCGCGGCATCGCGCAAGGTGAGCTGGCCACCATCACGCTTATCTGAGGTTTCCTGCGGGCGGCACAGTCGCTATTTTTTCAATAGCATACTACGCACATCCCACCTAGGCTACAGCCCTAAAACTCTTAAAACCCCAGGTATTCAGGTGTTTCCAGGGGCGTCCACCACCTCGGCCGCGCTGCGAAACGCATCCACCGCCGTGGGCACGCCGCAATACACGGCGGCATGTAACAACACCTCCTGCAGCTCGGCCGGTGTCACGCCGTTGTTCAGCGCGCCACGCACATGGGCTTTGAGTTCATGTTGCTTGCCCAGGGCCGTCAGCATGGCCACGGTGATCAGGCTGCGGGTCTTGAGGTCCAGGCCGGGCCGTTGCCAGACATCGCCCCAGGCCTTGGCCGTGATGTGCTCCTGAATCGGCTGGGTGAAATCGGTGGCCTTGCCCAGGGCATTGGCCACAAAGTCTTCACCCATCACCTGCTTGCGCGTGGCCAGGCCTTTTTCAAATTGGGAATTCATTAACATCTTCTCCTGAAAAAGCCCAAGCATAGCCACACCACGCCCCCTATCGGCGCCTTGAGAAATTACTATGGCCGCGCGCTTGCCTCCTGGCGGGTGATTGAACACAATGAAACGACCCAGCACCATTTCAATCACCGAAACAAGGAAAGCAGCCATGAGCAAACTCACCACCGCCGCAGGCGCACCGGTTGTTGACAACCAGAACACGCAAACCGCAGGACCGCGCGGCCCGGTATTGCTGCAGGACGTCTGGCATCTGGAAAAACTCGCGCATTTTGCGCGCGAAGTGATTCCCGAACGCCGCATGCATGCCAAAGGTTCGGCGGCCTACGGCACTTTCACCGTCACACATGACATCACGAAGTACACCAAGGCCAAACTGTTTTCACAGGTGGGCAAAAAGACGGAGCTGGTGCTGCGTTTCTCCACCGTCGCCGGCGAGCGCGGCGCGGCCGATGCCGAACGCGACATCCGCGGCTTTGCCGTCAAGTTTTATACCGAAGAAGGCAACTGGGACCTGGTCGGCAACAACACGCCGGTGTTCTTTTTGCGTGACCCCCTGAAGTTTCCCGACCTGAACCGCGCCGTCAAACGTGACCCGCGCACCAATCTGCGCAGCGCCGAAAACAACTGGGACTTCTGGACCCTGCTGCCTGAAGCCCTGCACCAGGTCACCATCGTGATGAGCGACCGCGGCCTGCCCAAGTCTTACCGCCACATGCACGGTTTCGGCAGCCACACCTTCAGTTTTTTGAATGCGAAAAATGAACGTTTCTGGGTCAAGTTCCACTTTATCTCGCAGCAAGGCATTGAGAATCTCAGTGATGCCGAGGCCGCGGCACTGGTCGGCCACGACCGCGAAAGCCATCAGGCTGATTTGCTGAACGCCATAGATAACAAGGACTTCCCCGCGCTGGAATCTGAAGATCCAGGTCATGCCCGAGAAAGACGCCGCGACTTACCACTTGAACCCGTTTGATCTGACCAAGGTCTGGCCGCACAAGGACTACCCGCTGATTGACGTGGGTATGCTGGAACTGAACCGCAACCCGGAAAATTATTTTGCAGAAGTCGAGCAACTCGCGTTTTCGCCCGCCAACGTGGTGCCCGGCATCAGCTTCTCGCCGGACAAGATGTTGCAGTCGCGCCTCTTCAGCTATGGCGATGCGCAGCGTTACCGCCTGGGCGTGAATCACCACCAGATTCCAGTGAACGCGCCCAAATGCCCTTTCCATAGCTACCACCGCGACGGCAGCATGCGTGTGGACAACAACAATGGCGCCGAGGTCGGTTACGAGCCCAACAGCAAGGGCGCGCTGCAGGAGCAACCCGACTTTGCCGAGCCGCCGCTGTCGATTGAAGGCGCGGCCGACCACTGGAACCACCGCGTCGACGAGGACTATTATTCGCAGCCAGGCAATCTGTTCCGCCTGATGACGCCGGAAAAGCAACAACTGCTGTTTGACAACACGGCACGCGCTGTCGGCGGCGCCTCCAAAGCCATCCAGGAACGCCACATCGCCAACTGCAGCAAGGCGGATCCGGCTTACGGCGCTGGCGTGGCCAAGGCCCTGGCCAAACTGGCTTGAGCTGAAGCGACCATCTCTTGATACAAGCGCATGGTTGACCGCCATGCGCTTTTTTTGTGGCTGGCTATCATGGCTGTAGAAATGATTCATTCCAACAGAAGGAGACACGACCATGACCACACGTTACCCCGCCCCCGACATCAACGACCTGCCCGAGGACATCAAGGCCAAGGTGCTGGAGGTGCAGGAAAAAGCCGGGTTTGTGCCCAATGTGTTTCTGGCCCTGGCGCGCCGGCCGGCCGAGTGGCGCGCGTTTTTTGCTTATCACGATGCCTTGATGCTGCGCGAAGAGTCCGGCCTCAGCAAAGGCGACCGCGAGATGATTGTGACGACCACCAGCGCCGCCAACAAATGCCTGTATTGCGTGGTGGCGCACGGCGCGATTTTGCGGATTTATGAAAAGAAACCGCTGGTGGCCGACCAGGTGGCGGTGAACTACCGCAAGGCCGACATCACGCCGCGCCAGCGCGCCATGCTGGACTTTGCGATGAAGGTGTGCCAGAAATCGGACGAGGTCGAGGACGCCGATTTTTCCGCCTTACATGCCCACGGCTTCAACGACGAAGACATCTGGGACATCGCCGCGATCACGGCTTTTTTCGGCCTGTCGAACCGCATCGCCAGCTTCTCCAGCATGTTGCCCAATCCGGAGTTTTACCTGATGGGGCGTGTGCCCAAACAGAAGTAGGCCAGGCTTTGCTTGATGGAGCGGCCAGCAGTCGCTCCTGATTTAATAGCTGCTTGCGCCCAGCGCTTATGGGTTGGAGGCCTGTTTCAGGCTCAACTGACGATGTCGCGCATCCAGTCCGGCAAGGTGGCCGCTTTCTGGCTCGGAAAGTCCACCCAGATGGTGGTGCCGCCACCGGCAGCGTAAATCACGCCGGGCTGGTCGCTACGTTCCATGATGCCCCAGGTCTCAAAGGTGGTGCGGCCGGGGTCGCTGACATACATCTTCAGCAACACATCGCCCGGGTATTCCAGCTGTTTGTAGAAATTGCAAAACGCATTCACGATCACCGGCCCCTGGCCCTTCGGGGTCGGGCAGACAGCCGATGGAATACAGCCAGTCGATACGCGCCGTCTCCAGGTAACGGAAATAACTGGCGTTGTTGACGTGGCCCATGGCGTCCATGTCGCCCCAACGGATCGGCAGGCGCATTTCAAAAACCAGTTTTTTGTTCTCGGGAATGTCGATTTTCATAAGTTGAATTTTTCAGCGATGCGCCCGGATGGAGGCGAGGATGCCCCCTGTGAATAAGACACAGGCGGCCAGTTGGGCCGGCGTGGGCCAGTGACCGTCCCAGACGAAAGAATACAGCAGCGCAAACATGGTTTCGCTGACGATCAACTGCCCGCACAGGCTGGCACTGAGCTTCTGGCTGGCCAGGTTCCACAAGATGGTGGCCAGCCAGGTCGAGCCGAAACCGGCCAGCACACACAGCAGGATAAACACGGACCAGTCCTCGCGCGCAGCCAGCACGCGCAGGTCCGAGCCGGCGGCCAGCCACATCAACACCGCCCCCAGCCCGGTGGCCACGCCCAGCCAGTTGGCCCAGTCGGTGGCATTGACCTCGGGGTGACGCCGCAACCAGGCGGAGTTGAGAATGGCAAACGCCGTCCAGCACAGCAGCGAGGCGGTGGCCAGGGCCAGGCCACGCCAGAAATGCGCGGCATCGCCACTGGGCGTTCCCTGCGCGGACGCCATCATGAGCACCAGACCGGCCAGCGTGAGCACCAGCCCCAACCACAACGATGACCAGCGCAAGCCTTGTGGTTTGCCCAGCAACATCACCCACAGCGGGATCGTGCCAATGATGAGCGTGGGCACTTCGGTGCCGGCATCACGAATCGCGAGCACCAGCAAGAGGTAGTAGCCGCTGAAACCCAGCAGACTCATGAGCCCGGCCGCCAGCGCCTGTCGCAATGTGGGCAGACGCCGTTTGCCCCGCTCCGACAGCCCCAGCAACAGCATCACCCCAGCGGCCACCAGGCCATACACCGCAAAACGCCCGGCCGTGAGGTCTACCGACGAATAAGCGCCCTCGCCCATGGCCAACATGCGCGGCGCAACAAAGACCAGGCCCCACAGGGCCCCCGCGGCCAGGCCAGCCAGAATACCCGTCAGCATCCCAATACCACCAGCGCGGAGCGCGGGGACGCAGCGCCGGGCCGCCCCAAGCAAGTCCAGCCCCCTCGGGGGGCAGCGCAGCACACGCAGTGGCAAGCGTGGGGGCTATGTTCAAGCCCCAAAGCCATCATCCGCCGCAATGACCGCACCGTTGATGAAATGGCTTTGACCGCTGGCCAGCATCACCAGCAAGGCGTCCAGGTCCTCGGGCTTGCCGACCCGTTTGCGCGGCAACATCTGCACCAGTTTTTGGCCCTGCTCGGTGTCCCAGTGGTGGTGGTTGATCTCGGTGTCGATATAACCCGGGCAAATGGCGTTGACGTTGATGCCGAAGCGGCCCCACTCCAGCGCCATGGCCTTGGTCATCTGCACCACGGCCGCCTTGCTCATGCAATACACACCGATTTGCGGCAACACCCGCAGGCCGGCCATCGAGGCGATGTTGATGATGCGGCCACCGGAAAACGTGCCTGGCGCTGTCCCGCGTGCGCGCGCCAGCATGCGTTTGCCGACCTCTTGCGCCACAAAAAAAGCGCCTTTGACATTGGTGTTGAAAATGAAGTCGTAGTCTTCTTCGCCCACGTCCTGAATCCGCTGGGTGGTGCTGACGCCCGAGTTGTTGACCAGGATGTCTATCGGTCCGACCTCGGTTTCGGCATGGGCGACGGCGCCCTTGATGCTCAGGGTGTCCGTCACATCCAGCAAAACCACATGGGCGTGGCCGCCTTCGGCCTCGATCTGCGCGCGCAAGTCCTTGAGCCTGTCCAGCCGGCGGCTGGCCAGCACCACCGCAGCACCGGCACGGCTCAGTGTTTTAGCAAACTGAGCGCCCAGGCCGCCGGAAGCGCCTGTCACCAGAGCGACGCGCCCCGACAAATCCATGCTGTAGGCCATAGCAGACTCCTGTTGGTAATAATGGGCAGCCGTTTTTTTCTGCTTACATTAGCAGAATAAAATCAGCCGCCACACCGGCAATCCGTTCCGCAATTCATTATCAGCGAGCCCCACTATGAACAACGAAGAGATACTGGCCCAGTTCGGCCCCCGCGAAGCCATGGAATACGACGTGGTCGTGGTTGGCGGCGGCCCCGGCGGGCTGGCCAACGCCATTCGCCTGAAACAGCTGGCGGCTGAAAGAGGCACGGAGATCTCGGTGGTGGTGCTGGAAAAAGGCTCGGAGCCCGGCGCACACATCCTGTCCGGCGCCGTGATGGACCCCCGTGCCATCACCGAACTGATCCCGAACTGGAAAGAGCTGGGCGCCCCGCTGAACCAGCCCGTCACCAGCGACGAAGTGTTATTCCTCAGCGAAACCGGCGCGACCAAGACACCCAACTTCCTGGTGCCCGACTGCTTTCACAACGAAGGCAATTACGTCATCAGCCTGGGCAATGTGGTGCGCTGGCTGGCGCAACAGGCGGAAAACCTCGGCGTTGAAATTTTCCCCGGCTTTGCCGCGGCCGAAGTGCTTTACAACGGCGACGGCTCCGTCAAAGGGGTGGCCACCGGCAACCTCGGCGTGGGCAAGGACGGCGAACCGACCGAAAACTTCCAGCTCGGCATGGAACTGCATGGCAAATACACGGTGTTTGCCGAAGGCGCACGCGGCCACCTGGGCCGCCAGCTGATTGCCAAGTTCAAACTCGACGAAGGCAAGGACCCACAGGCTTATGCACTGGGTGTGAAAGAACTCTGGGAGATCGATCCGGCCAAACACAAGCCCGGCCTGGTCGTGCACACCGCCGGCTGGCCCATGGACAGCCAGACCTATGGCGGCGGTTTCATGTACCACCTGGAAGACAACAAGGTCACACTCGGTTTTGTGACCGGCCTGGATTACAGCAACCCTTACCTCAGCCCGTTTGAAGAAATGCAGCGCTGGAAAACCCATCCCAGCATCAAGAAGTACCTGGAAGGCGGCAAACGTATCAGCTACGGCGCACGCGCCATCACGGCCGGTGGTGCCCTGAGCCTGCCCAAAACCGTGTTCCCCGGCGGCGCCCTGGTCGGCTGCGAAGCCGGTTACCTCAACGCCAGCCGTATCAAGGGCAGCCACGCCGCCATCAAGACCGGCATGTTGGCCGCGGACGCCGCTTACGCCGCGGTAACGGCCGGCCGCCAGCACGACGAACTGGGCGCCTACCCCGAGGCCTACGCCAAGAGCTGGCTGGCGCAGGAACTGAACCAGTCGCGCAACTTCAAGGCCTGGTTCAAGAAGGGCGTCTACATGGGCTCTTTCATGACCGGCATCGAGCAGTGGCTGTTGCCCAAGCTGGGCATCAAAAGCCCGCCGTGGACCATTCACCGCACGCAGCCCGACTACGCCATGCTCAAGCCGGCGGCCGAATGCACGCCCATCATCTATCCCAAGCCCGACAACAAGATCACCTTTGACCGCCTGAGTTCGGTGTTTGTCTCCAACACCAACCACGAAGAGCAGCAGCCGGCGCATTTGACGCTGAAAGACGCCAGCGTTCCGGTCGGCATCAATCTGGCTAAGTACGCCGGCCCCGAAAGCCGTTATTGCCCGGCGGGTGTCTACGAGTTTGTGAAGAACGAAGACAACAGCGATCGCCTGCAGATCAATGCGCAAAACTGTGTGCACTGCAAGACCTGCGACATCAAGGACCCGACGCAAAACATCGTCTGGGTCACACCCGAAGGCGGCGGCGGGCCCAACTACAGCGGGATGTAAGTCAGCGCGAACCCGCCGGTAACAGCGGCTGCCGGCGGGTTCGCGTTTTCCCTGTATTGCTTGATTTTTCCTGCCGTACAGCTGGGCTTTGCGCTATAACGGGCCAGACTCAACAGGAAGCCCCCTGTGCGCATGGCAAAGCTGTATCAACGTAAATGGCTGCTGATTCGCTTGCCTGTCGTGCTGGCGGCGCTTGCGGCAGCCGCCTACCTGTGGATTCAGGTCTGGCCCATGCCGCCCGACCGGATAAGCATCACCACGGCGGCCACCGACGGCGCCTATTACCTCCATGCGCAGCGTTACGCCGAAAAGTTTGCCCAACACGGCGTCACCCTGGACATACAAAGCTCCGCCGGCTCGCAACAAAACCTGGAGCGCCTGCGGCGTCCCGACGCCGGCAGCGACCTGGCCTTTATCCAGGGTGGTTTTGGTTACCTGGGCACCTCCTTCGAAGGCCGGGACCGCAGCCGCGTGCAGACCCTGGCCAACATCGATGTTGAACCGGTATGGATTTTCTCGAAAAACCGGGAGATCGAGTCACTCCAGCACTTGCAGGGCCTGCGTCTGGCGATAGGGCCGCAAGGCAGCGGCCATCGCCGGGTTGCGCTCAAACTGCTGGAACAAGCCCGGATGAGCGACAGCGATCTGACGCTGTCGGCCCTGAGCGGCAATGCCGCGGTTCAGGCCATGCGTCAGGGCACGATTGATGCGGCCTTGATGGTCGCCGCGCCCGAGTCCGCCGCGCTGCAAAACATGCTCAGTGTGCCGGGCATACACATCGCCAACCTGAAAAAAACATCGGCCATCACCGAACGCAATCCTTATCTGGAGTCGCGCCTGCTGGCACAAGGCACCCTGGACACCCGGCTGCCACCGCGGGACCAGACGCTGCTGACCACCTTAACCAGCCTGGTGGCGCGCGAAGACCTGCATCCGGCCCTGCAGCGACTGGCCGTGGCCGTGGCCACCGAGGTGCATGCCGGCAACGGCCTGTTCCACAGGACTGGCGACTTTCCCGCACTGCGGCGCATCGACTTTCCGATCTCCGAACAGGCCCGGCCCACACTGGCCCATGGCTTGCCGCTATTGGAAGGTCTGCTGCCTTTCTGGTGGGCGCAACTGGCTGAACGTCTGCTGCTGATCGGCCTGCCCCTGGCCTTGCTGGCGCTGGCCCTGATGCGCCTGATTCCGGCTTATCTGCGCTGGGTGCTCGAAAGCCGTGTCAACCGCTGGTATGGCGAGCTGAAGTTTATTGAAAACGATTTGTCGCAGTCCAAACCAACGGGTCTGGAATTGAGCAAGTTCCTGCTGCGCCTGAACAGCATCGACAAAACCTTGCTGGCCTTTGCCACCCCCAAGGATTTGATCGCGCGCTGCTACACCTTGCACCAACACATCGAGTTTGTCCGGCAACGGCTGTACCGGATGCGCGGGCGATGAAACTTTTGCTGCTCTACCGCCGACGCTGGGGGCTGTTTTACCTGCCGGTGTTGCTGCTGGCCTTGGCCGTGTTGTGGTGGTCGGCCACGGTCTGGAAAACGCTGCCGCCCGCCAAGGCCGTGATCGCCGGCGGGTCACCGCAAGGCAGCTACGCCAAACTGGCCCAGCGTTATGCAGAACAACTGGAGCGGCTCGGACTGGCGGTCGAGATTGTTTATTCCGACCGGCAACAAGGCTCGCTGGAGCGTTTGCTCACCCGCAGCGATGTGGCGGACATCGGTTTTGCACATGGCCTCTACGCCAGCCCCAGTGCGCCTGTGCAAGCCCTGGCGGTGATCGGCCAGGAGCCGGTCTGGATTTTCACCAATCTTCCGGGCCTCACATCGCTGTCGCAAGCCAAAGGCCTCAAGGTCGCCGCCGGCGCCAGCAACACCTCGTCCTTCAGTGCGGCCAAGGCTTTGCTGGCCCATGCCGGGCTGCGTGATACCGACGTGCAATTCGCTAACACCTCTGGGCTCGAGGCGGCCAATACACTGCTGGACGGAAAAATCGATATTCTTTTTGAAGCGGCCGGGGAAAATTCCCAGGCCATTCAGTTGCTGCACCAGAAAAACACAATTCATTTGTTAGGTGTGGAACGTGCCGGCGCCTTGTCGGCACAAGAACCCCGGCTGCAGTCCATCCTGCTGCCGCAAGGTGCGATAGAACTGCGCGGCGACGTGCCTGCACACGACCTGATCCTGGTGGGTTTGCAAACCCATCTTCTGGTGCGCCCCGACATGCACCCGGCCTTGCAGCGCGTGCTGCTGGATGCGGCCCATGACATCCATCAATTCCCCAGTTTTTTGCAGCGCCACGGGCAGTTCCCCAGCTTTAGAGGCAGCGACTTCCCGCTCTCACCCGAGGCCAGGGCCTACAGCCTGGGCAGCCGACCTTGGCTGGAGACCTTGCTGCCCTACGGCCTGGCGCAATGGGCGGAGCTGATCCTGTACGCAATGCTTCCCGTGCTGGCACTCACCCTCTTGGTGCTGGCCTGGATTCCGCGCCTGTTTGACTGGCGCATCAATGCAGCGATGCAGAACTTCTATGGTGAGCTCAAGTTTCTTGAAACCGAAATGGACAGCACGGCCAGCAACAACCCGATCGCGCTGCGCCGCTTGCTCGCAAAACTCGACCACATCGAAAAACAAGTCACCCAGCTGGACTTGCCGGCCGAATATTCCGAGCGCTGGTACACCTTGCGCGAACATCTGGCTGCGGCGAGGGAAAAGTTGCTGAAACTCCGGGCACGCTAGACTTTGCGTCAGCCGCGCAATCCACGGCCCCCGTCCCTACATCGTGAAAGTTTAAAAAGCATGAACATTGTCATCACCGGCGGCGCCGGATTTCTGGGCCTTCGCCTGGCCCGCACACTGCTCCAGCAAAATACACTCGCGCTTGCCGGCAGCACAGCCCAGGCCATACGCCGCCTCACCCTGGTTGATCGCGTGGCACCGCCGGCCGACCTGCTGGCCGACAGCCGGGTACAGGTCCTCGAAGGGGATTTGAATGCCCTGCTGGCGTCGTCGCCCGTCATCACCGAAGGCACGGACCTGGTTTTCCATCTGGCCGCAGCGGTCAGCGGTGAATGCGAAGCCGACTTCGACCTGGGCATGCGCAGCAACATCGACGCCACACGCGCGCTGCTGGAAGCCTGCCGCCAGCTGAAACATGCGCCTACCGTGGTGTTTGCCAGTTCACTGGCGGTGTTCGGCAACTCGCCCGAGCAGCCGCTGCCCGCGGTGATCACCGACACCACGCTGCCGACGCCGCAAAACAGCTACGGCATCCAGAAATTTATCGGCGAGCAACTGGTGGCCGACTATGCACGCAAAGGGTTTGTACGCGGGCGCAATGTGCGACTGATGACCGTCAGCGTGCGACCCGGCAAACCCAACGGCGCAGCCTCCAGCTTTTTGAGCGGCATGATCCGCGAGCCGTTGGCCGGTATCCGCGCGGCATGTCCGGTGCCGCCGGAAACACCGGTGGCCTTGTCGTCGCCCAGCCGCACCATTCGTGGCCTGATCCGCGCGGCCGAAGCCAGTGATGCCGACTGGGGCGCACGCACGGCCATCAACCTGCCGGCTCTCAAAACCACCGCGGGCGAGATGGCCGCGGCGCTGGAACGCGTGGCAGGCTCCGCCGTCGCTGCCCTGATCGACTGGACGCCCGACGCGGCGATTGCCAACATCGTCACCAGTTGGCCAGCCCACATCGATGCCGCGCGCGCACGCCAACTGGGACTGCTGCCGGATGCCAATTTCGACGCCATCATTGCCGAGTACCTAGAGCCTGTTGACGATCTCCATGGGGCCGCGCAGGTGTCTTTTCGGGATGGGCTGCAAGGCGCGGTGCGCCGCCAATAGCTGGCTATTGGCAAGCGCCGCAACGCCGCAGAGCGCCCGAAAAGGCACCTGCCCTTCGGGTTGGGCGAAATCGGGCGATTTGCCCACCAAACCTTTTGCATGGGCATCAGCCCATGCTGCGAGGTCTTGGCGATCAACTCATCCCGATTGCGTCCCAACGCGACCCCATGGAGATCGTCAACAGGCTCTTTAGCGAAAACCCCGACACCAGCCGGCTAAAGCAACAGTAATAATGCAAAGTGCACTTACGGTCTGGTCCACGCTGCGGCCGGTTTTCCTTATCCTCCCGGAGACTCCATGAAACTCAGCAAGCTCATCATCGGCATGTCCATCGCCATCGGTTTTGTGGCCAGCGCCACAGCGCAGACCACAATGCGAATCAGTATCTCGACGGCACAGAACTCGCACCAGGGCGTGGCGATTGATACCTTTGCCAAGGAAGTGGAAAAACGCACCGGTGGTCGTTACAAGGTCCAGACCTTTTACAACGGCTCCCTGGGCGGCGAACGCGAGTCGATTGAGGCGGTGCAACTGGGCACCCAGGAGCTGGCTTTCAGCTCGACCGGCCCCATCCCCAACTTCGTGCCTGAAACCAAAATCCTCGACGTGCCTTTCCTGTTTCGCGACAAGGCCCATGCACGTGCCGTGCTGGACGGCCCCATCGGCCAGGACATGTTGACCAAGTTCGACGCCAAGGGTTTCAAGGCGCTGGCCTGGGCCGAAAACGGCTTCCGCCACATGACCAACAGCAAGCGCGACGTAAAAGAGCCAGCCGACCTCAAGGGCCTGAAGATGCGCACCATGGAAAACCCGGTGCATATTGCCGCCTACAAGGGTTTCGGCATCATCACCACGCCCATGGCTTTCCCCGAGGTCTTCACCGCCTTGCAACAGGGCACGGTGGATGGCCAGGAAAATCCTTTGTCAGTCATCATTTCGGCCAAGTTTGACCAGGTGCAAAAACACCTGTCGCTGACCGGCCACGTTTATTCGCCCTGCATTTTTGTGATGAACAAGGCCTCGTTTGACAAACTCAGCGCGGCCGACAAACAGGCTTTCCTGGAAGCCGCCAAAGAAGGCGCCAAGGTCAACCGCGCCCGCGTGGACGAGGACGATGCCAAAGGTGTGGCCGACCTGCGCGCCAAAGGCATGACCGTGATCGACACCCTGGACAAAGCCAAATTTGTCACCGCCCTGGCCCCGGTCAATGCCGATTTCGAAAAGCAGTTTGGCAAGGCCAACATCGACAAAATCCGCAGCGTCAAGTAAACGCTACGATTTTGATAGCTATCTGCGCCCGCAGTCATTGGACTGGCGGGCGTTTTTATTCTCAAGCTAGCGAGACATCATGAAGCAGGCTTTTTTAAGGTTCGAGCGCCGGAGCACCGGTCTGGCCATGGTCGGCGCGTGCGCCATGCTGGCGATCGCGTCGACGCTGGGCATGTTCCAGATCATCACGCGTTTTGTACTTGAGCAACCGGCCGAGTGGACCGAAATCCTGATCCGCCTGAGCCTGATCTGGATGGTGTTTCTCGGCATTCCCGCTGCCTTTAGGCAAGGCGCCATGGTCAGCGTGGATGTGTTGTACCGCTGGAGCCCGCCCAAAATCAAACGTGGGCTGGACTGGCTGGTCTGCCTGGCCGCGCTGACACTGATCGCCGTCATCATCTGGTGGGGCTGGGACTATTCCCTGCGCGGCCGTGTTCAGTCCATGGCCGGACTGGAATCCATCTCGATGTTCTGGGGTTATGTGGCCATGCCGGTGGGCGGCCTGTTCTGCGTCATCGGCATCATCGGCAACCTGATCGATCCCCAGCGCCAGGAACTGGAAACCGCCACATGAGCCACGCACCAACCAACGCAAATCGCCGCATGTCTGGCACCGTATTTTTCAAGGGAATCGCACAATGACCGCTGTCATGTTGACCACCATGATCGTGTGTTTCGCACTGACCATTTCCGTGGCCGTCTCCATCGGCCTGGCGGCCGTGTTTGGCATTCAGGCCAGCAACGCCAATATGCTGATCTCGGTGAAGGAAATGTTCTCCGCGATCAACAAGTTCCCGCTGGCCGCGATTCCGTTTTTTATCCTGGCCGGCAACCTGATGGAAACCGGTGGCATTTCGCGCCGGCTGGTGGAGTTTGCCAAAAGTATCGTCGGCGGCGTTCAGGGCGGCCTGCCCATGACCTGCGTGTTGACCTGCATGATTTTTGCGGCGGTTTCGGGCTCTTCGGTGGCCACCACCTTTGCCGTCGGCGCCATCCTGATCCCCGCGCTGATCAAACACGGCTACCCGACCAGTTACGCCGCAGCCTTGCAGGCGACCAGCGCCGAACTGGGTGTGATCATCCCGCCGTCCATCCCCATGATTCTGTACGGCGTCAGCGCGGAAGTCTCGATCGGCGAGTTGTTCATTGCCGGCGTCGGCCCGGGCATTTTTATCAGCATCGCCCTGATGGCCTTTGTCTACGTGTATTGCAAACTCAAGGGCTGGGGCAAAAACGACGGTGACGGCCGTCTGAGTTTTGGCAAGGCCACCTGGCAGGCAGGCTGGGCCTTGCTGATGCCAGTCATCATTCTGGGCGGCATTTATGGCGGCATCTTCACACCGACCGAGGCCGCGGCCGTGGCCGTGTTTTACGCACTGGTGGTCGGCGTGGTGATTTACCGCGAGATCAGCCTGCCGAACCTGGTGCAGGTCCTGCGCAAATCCGTGATCTCCAGCGCCGTGATCATGTTCATCATTGCCAATGCGGGGCTGTTTGCCTTCCTGATCACCCGCGCCGGTGTGCCCGATGCGATTGGCCGCTGGCTGCAAGAAGTGCTGCAGTCGCCCGCGCTGTTCCTGCTCGGGGTGAACGCCGCCTTGTTCATCATCGGCATGTTCATCGAAACCAGCGCCGCCATCATTGTGCTGGCGCCCATCCTGGCACCAGTGGCCATGCATTTCGGCATCGACCCGGTGCATTTCGGCATGGTCATGGTGGTCAACCTGGCACTGGGCATGATCACGCCGCCGTTCGGGGTGAACCTGTTTGCGGCCTGCACGGTAGCGCGGATTTCGCTGGATCGGATCGTCACTCACCTGATACCTTTTGTGCTTGTGATCCTCGGCTGCCTTATGGTGATTACCTACTTCCCGGCACTTTCCTTGACCCTGCGCGACCTCGTTTACGCCAAATAAACAGGGCCCCAGGTGCGCCCACCTCGTGGGGGTTCGCGGCCCGCCGAGGGAGCGCATTTTTCCTTGGGGCGCTCCCTCGAAAAATTGACTTCCATGCGCGGACGCCCCCCAGGGCTTGGGCTACACTTACCCGGTCAGGAGAGAGTTTTCACATGAAAACCGCCGAAGGCGCATGCACCCCCTTTCTGGTGTGCTGAACGCTCAGGCAAAAGGACTGGCAACCGTTGTTGGGCATGTGCTGCCGGCAACGTTCCCTACTGGAGAGAGGCTGCCTTCAAGGCAGCCCACCGAAGGAGCAAACCTGCATCGCCAGGTGAATCTCTCAGGTAAAGCGGACAGCAGGGGCAGCCCATGATTTTTTATCATGGATAACGCTTTGCCCCGGAGAACGCCTGTGTCCGCTACCGATTCCCCTCTGCTGAAAACACCGCTGCATGAGCTCCATGTAGAGCTTGGCGCACGCCTGGTGCCGTTTGCGGCTTACGCCATGCCGGTGCAATACCCGGCCGGCCTGATGGCCGAGCACCACCACACCCGCAAGGCCGCCAGCCTGTTTGATGTGTCGCACATGGGCCAGTTGCGCCTGGTCGGACCGGATGCGGCCGCCGCGCTGGAAACCTTGATGCCGGTCGATGTCATGGACCTGGCGGTCGGCAAGCAGCGTTACGGCCTGCTGCTCAATGACGAGGGCGGCATCATCGACGACCTGATGTTTTTCAACCGCGGAGATGATATTTTTGTCATCGTCAACGGCGCCTGCAAGGTCGGTGACATCGCGCATATCCAGGCCAAAATCGGCAGCCGCTGCGAGATCATCCCCCTGCCCGACCTGGCGCTGCTGGCACTGCAGGGCCCACAGGCCGTTACCGCACTGGCGCGCCTCGCCCCCGATGTTGAAAAACTCGTTTTCATGACCGGCGGTCATTTCAAGATCGCGGGTTGCGACTGTTTCCTCACACGCAGCGGCTACACAGGCGAAGACGGTTTTGAAATCTCGGTGCCGGCGGCACAGGCCGAGACACTGGCCAGAGCCCTGCTTGCCCAACCCGAAGTCAAACCCGCCGGTCTGGGCGCACGCAATTCATTGCGCCTGGAAGCCGGCTTGTGCCTGTACGGCAACGACCTGGACACCAGCACCACGCCGGTGGAAGCCGGCCTGAACTGGGCGATGCAGAAAGTGCGTCGCAGCGGCGGCGCACGCGCCGGTGGTTTTCCGGGTGCCGACAAAGTGCTGGCGCAACTGGCAGACCCCGCGGCCCTGACACGCAAACGCGTGGGCCTGATCGCGCTGGAACGTGTGCCGGTGCGCGAACACACCGAGTTGCAAAATACCGACGGCCAGCGTATCGGCGAAGTCAGCAGTGGCCTGCTGGGGCCGACAATCGCCCAGCCAATCGCCATGGCTTATGTGGCGCCCGCGTATGCCACGCTGGGCACCAAAGTCAACGCCATCGTGCGTGGCAAACCCGTCGCCATGGAAGTGACGGCCATGCCTTTTGTTCCCAACCGCTATTTCCGCGGCTGATATCAACCGACTCTAACGACCTCAATTAACGGAGAAAACCATGATCAAGTACACCGAAGACCACGAATGGCTCAGCGTGACCGGCGACATCGCCACCGTCGGCATCACCGTCCATGCGCAAGACGCATTGGGTGACGTGGTGTTTGTGGACCTGCCTGCCGTCGGCAGCACGTTTGCGCAAAAAGCCATTGCCGGCGTGGTGGAGTCGGTCAAGGCCGCCGCCGATGTTTATATGCCTGTCAGCGGCGACATCACCGAAGTCAATGAAGCCCTGCGCGACGACCCGTCGCTGGCCAACAGCGACCCGCTGGGCGCCGGCTGGTTCTTCAAGGTCAAGCTGTCGGATGCCAAGCAGCTGGACGCGCTGCTGGACGAAGCGGCTTACGCCGCGTTTGCCAAAGACGCATAAATAGCTGCCCCCACGCTTGTCGCTTCGCGGGCCTTCGGCGTTGCGCTGCCCCTTTCACCCGGAGAAGGGGCCAATTTTTTTAGGGCGGCCCGCCGAAAAATTGCCTCGTCCCCATTCAATGGAAAGAATCCCCATGTTGATGTCAACCGCCAAGCCGCTGGGCGAGCTTGAAAATCCTGCTGAATTTATCGCCCGCCACATCGGCATTGATGCGGCGGACGAGGTCCACATGCTCAAGGTGGTGGGCTCCGCCTCGCGCCGCGAGTTGATCGACGGGATTGTTCCGCGCTCCATCGCGCGCCAAAGTGCCATGGCGATTCCGGCGCCGGTGACCGAGGCAGCAGCGCTCAAGCAGCTCAAGGCGATTGCGGCCAAAAACCAGGTCTTCAAAAACTTCATTGGCCAGGGCTATTACGGCACCTACACACCGGGCGTGATTTTGCGCAACGTGCTGGAAAACCCCGCCTGGTACACCGCCTACACGCCTTACCAGGCCGAAATTTCGCAGGGCCGCATGGAGGCGCTGGTCAACTTCCAGACCATGGTCTGTGACCTGACCGGCATGCCGATTGCCAACGCGTCCATGCTCGACGAAGCCACCGCCGCCGCCGAAGCCATGACCCTGGCCCAACGCAGCGTCAAAAGCAAAAGCAATGTGTTCCTGGTGGCCGGCGACTGCCACCCGCAAACGATTGAAGTGATCCAGACCCGCGCCAAACCGCTGGGCATCGAGGTCAAGGTCAGCACCGCTTCCAGCACCCTGCCCATGATGATGGCCGAGGGCAATTATTTCGGCGTGCTGGCGCAGTACCCCGCCACCACCGGCAGCATCCATGACTTGCGGCCGCTGGCCGGCCACGCCCATGCCGATGGCGCCGCCCTGTGTGTCGCCGCCGACCTGCTGGCGCTGACCCTGCTCACGCCGCCTGGTGAGTGGGACGCCGACATCGTGTTAGGCACCACCCAGCGTTTTGGCATGCCCATGGGCAACGGCGGCCCCCATGCGGCTTACCTGGCCTGCCGCGACGAGTTCAAACGCTCACTGCCCGGCCGCCTGGTCGGCGTCAGTGTCGACAGCCACGGCAACCCAACCTACCGCCTGGCACTGCAAACCCGCGAGCAACACATTCGCCGCGAAAAAGCCACCTCCAACATCTGCACCGCCCAGGTGCTGCCCGCGGTGATGGCCAGCATGTATGCGGTGTATCACGGCCCGCAAGGCCTGAAACGCATCGCCGAACGTGTGGCGGCCTACACCGCGATTTTTGTGCAAGGCCTGAAGGAGCTGGGTTACGAGATCACCAATACCGGCGCCTTTGATTCGGTCACCATCAAGACCGGAGACGCTACTAATTTAATAGCTGATCGCGCCCGCCAGTCGGGGGCTAACCTGCGATTTCGCTTAAACAATCACCTGGGTGTGTCGCTGGACGAAACCACCAGTCGCAAAGACATCGAGCTGCTCTGGTCCTTTTTTGCCCAGCCCGGCCAGACCCTGCCGGTGGTGAGCAGCTTCGAAAAAGGCATCACCTCCCTGATCCCCGAAGCACTGCGCCGCAGCAGCACCTTTCTCACCCATCCGGTGTTCAACACGCACCACTCCGAAACCGGCATGTTGCGTTACATCCGCATGCTCAGCGACAAGGACCTGGCGCTGGACCGCAGCATGATCCCGTTGGGCTCTTGCACCATGAAGCTCAACGCCACCAGCGAGATGATTCCCATCACCTGGCCCGAGTTTGCCAACATCCATCCCTTTGCACCCGCCGAGCAGTTGCAGGGTTATGCCGAACTCGACAAACAACTGCGTGACTGGTTGTGCCAGGCCACGGGCTACGCCGGCATCAGCCTGCAGCCCAACGCCGGCTCGCAGGGTGAATACGCCGGCCTGCTGGTCATCAAGGCCTTCCATGAAGCACAGGGCCAGGGCCACCGCAACATCTGCCTGATCCCTTCGTCGGCTCACGGCACCAACCCGGCCAGCGCCCACATGGCCGGCATGACGGTGGTGGTCACGGCCTGCGATGCGCAAGGCAATGTGGACATGGCCGACCTGCAAGCCAAGTGTGAGCAACACAGCGCCAATCTGGCTTGCGTGATGATCACCTACCCCAGCACGCACGGCGTGTTTGAAACCCAGGTCAAAGAGTTGTGCCAGCTGGTGCATTCGCACGGCGGACGCGTTTACGTCGATGGCGCCAACATGAATGCCCTGGTCGGCGTGGCCGCACCCGGCGAGTTCGGCGGCGACGTGAGCCACCTTAATTTGCACAAGACTTTTTGTATCCCGCACGGCGGCGGCGGCCCCGGTGTCGGTCCCGTGTGTGTGGTGGCCGACCTCGTGCCTTATCTGCCCGGCCATGCCACGGCAGGTTTGCCGGTCAACGGTGTCGGGGCCATCTCCGCCGCACCGCTGGGCAATGCCGCGGTCTTGCCCATCAGCTGGATGTATTGCCGCATGATGGGCCCCGAAGGCCTGCAGCAGGCGACCGAAGTGGCCATCCTGAGCGCCAACTACATCAGCGCGCGCCTGAAAGACCATTACCCGACCTTGTACGCCAGCGCCAACGGCCATGTTGCGCACGAATGTATCCTGGACCTGCGCCCCCTCAAGGAAACCAGCGGCGTCACCGCCGAAGACGTGGCCAAACGCCTGATCGACTACGGTTTTCATGCCCCGACCTTGAGCTTCCCGGTCGCCGGCACCCTGATGGTGGAGCCCACCGAAAGCGAAACGCTGGACGAGCTGGAGCGTTTCATCACCGCGATGATCGCCATTCGCGAGGAAATCCGCCGCATCGAAAAAGGCGAGTGGCCACAGGACGACAACCCGCTGAAAGCCGCACCCCACACGGCCTTGAGCCTGCTCAAGGGCGAGTGGAAACATGCTTACAGCCGCGATGTGGGCGCGGCCATCCTCAGCACCACCCAGCATGCCAAATACTGGCCGCCTGTGGGCCGCGTGGACAACGTCTACGGCGACCGCAACCTGTTCTGCAGCTGCGTGCCCATCAGCGACTACGCGTCCTGAGCCGGCCCCGGCTGACGCATGGACTCGCAAACGCTGATCATCATCGCGGGCGCCATGGCCGCGGGGTTTGTGCAAGGCCTGTCGGGTTTTGCCTTCGGGCTGGTGTCCATGTCCTTCTGGGCCTGGACCCTGGACCCGCGCCTGGCCGCCGCCCTGGCGGTGTTTGGCTCGCTGACCGGGCAAATCATCGCCGCCGTCACCGTGCGGCGCGGTTTTGATCTGAAACGGCTCGCGCCTTTTGTACTCGGTGGCCTGCTCGGCTTGCCGCTGGGCCTGCTTTTGCTGCCGCGGCTGGACGTGCAAGTGTTCAAGGCCTTGCTGGGCGCGCTGCTGCTGGTCTGGTGTCCGGCCATGCTGCTGAGCGCGCAATTGCCGCGTATCACGCGTGGCGGGCGTGTGGCTGACGGACTGGTAGGCGCTGGCGGCGGCCTGATGGGTGCGCTGGGTGGTTTTACCGGCGTCTTGCCCACTTTGTGGTGCACACTGCGCGGCCTGGAGAAAGATGCGCAGCGCGCCATCATCCAGAACTTCAACCTGTCCATGCTGGCCGTCACCTTTGCCAGTTATGTCGCCACCGGCGTCATCAGCAGCGCCACCCTGCCCTATTTCGCCATCGTCGCACCGGCCATGCTGATACCCTCGCTGCTGGGTGCACGGCTGTATATCGGCATCAGCGAAGCGACCTTTCGCAAGGTGGTGCTGAGCCTGCTGACGGGTACCGGCGTGGCGCTGCTGGCGTCGTCGCTGCCGGGTTTGTTGCAGCGAATCGGCTAGCCCTGGCAATCGCTATCAAATCGATAGCAACCTGCATCCAGACCTCCAAGACCGGAAGCCGATTTCGTTTAAAATCAAGGGTTTAACGTAGGATGGGCGCTGTCTGCCAGTGGCAAACGGTCAAACGCGTGCTGCGGAATACCCGAAGACAGCCAGCGGTCATACGGTCGCCCTGACCGAGAGATGAATCATCTCCGGTTGCAGGGATGGGACGGCTCAAGTCCCGACAGACCTTATTTCAAAGTTCAAAAGCGTCTTTTGCCGGTGTCTGCCGTGGTGGACTCGACTAGGGACGCGTTGTCGATGACTTGGGCGACTCAGGTCGCGTCCAACAGCTCTTGCGCCCAGGTTTCAACGTCAAAGGAATGTATTTGCACAGGAATTTCAGCAGTTCAAGACTGGTTCGGCTGCTTGGTGATTTGGCCTCCGTGGAGGTTGAGGCGTCCAAGCAGGACGTTGCGGAACGACTGGGCGAGTGGCTGAACGTTTTCGATGCCATCACGCTCCATGCGGCGCACCAGGCGATTGATGCGGGTAACGACAAGAAGCCATCGGATGCACGGTTGGCCAAAGCCCCCGCCCTGGAAGAGGAATTTCATCGGGTGCGAACGACCCTGGCCAAAGCCATCACGGCAAGCGACGCCCCCCCTGGCGGCAACCAAACCAGGAACGCCCTGCCCCAGCCGGAGGCCGCCCTGGAAACGGACGCAGGTTATGCACCGCATCGCCAGCGTTATCTCGGCCAGCAGCGTCAGATGGTTTTGAGGATTGAGGCCTTGCGTGCCTATGTCCGGGATGCCATGACCCGGGTCTCGCCCGAGCTCGGGCAACTGGCCAGCTTCGATGCCGTGATGGACGAGCGGCTCGGCGCCCGGGAGCAAAAACTGCTCTCGACAGTGCCTGTGCTGCTGGAACGGCGTTTCAAGCATTTGCGGAATACCCAGCAGCAGGACGTCTTCGGCTTGGAGATGCAGGAGGTCTTGCTGGCGGAACTGGAAGTCCGGCTGCAGCCGGTGGTGGGATTGATAGAAGCATTCAGTAACGAGGTCAAGAAGCAGCCATGAACAGAGTTTTTTTTGCAGTCGCCTTCGCCATCGGTCTGATCACCGTGGCCTGGGTGGGCGTGGGGTTTGTCGGTACGAGCTGGATGGCCCTGGTCATGACGGCGGTGATTGCCGGTGTGTATTTGCTGGGCGCGTTTGAACTCAAGCAGTTTCGCGCTGCCACGGCCTCCCTGGCGAAGGCGCTGGCCGACATTGCGCAGCCGCGGCCTGATATCGGCGCATGGCTGGGCGGTGTCCACCCTTCCCTGCAAAACGCCGTGCGTTTGCGTATCGAAGGGGAACGGGTCGGCTTGCCGGGCCCGGCGCTGACACCTTACCTGGTGGGGCTATTGGTGATGCTGGGCATGCTGGGCACCTTCCTGGGCATGGTCGTGACCTTCAAGGGCGCCGTGTTTGCGCTGGAAGGTTCGACAGATCTGCACGCCATACGCTCGGCGCTGGCCGCCCCCATCAAAGGCCTGGGACTGGCCTTTGGCACCTCGGTGGCCGGGGTGGCCTCGTCGGCCATGCTGGGCCTGCTGTCGGCCATCAGCCGCCGTGAGCGGGTGGACGTTGCGCGGCAGTTGGACGCCCGTATCGCGACCGTCTTTCGGCCGCTGTCGCTCGCTCACCAGCGTCAGGAAACCTTCAAGGCGCTGCAGCTGCAGGCCAATGCCTTGCCTGAGGTGGTCGACAAGTTGCAGGCCATGATGGAAGGCATGGAACGCCGTAGCCAGCAGTTGAACGAGCAACTGCTGGGCAGCCAGGCCCAGTTCCACAGGGAAGTCAGCGTGGCCTACACCGGTCTGGCCGACAGCGTGGGGCAGACCCTGAAAGACAGCCTGACGGCCAGCGCCAGGGCAGCGGGCGAAAGCCTCAAGCCCGTGGTCGAGGCGGCGATGACGGAAATCGCGCAGGAATCAAAACGCCTACACGAACGTGTGAGCGACGCAGCGCAGACACAGCTGAACGGCCTCAGCAGCGCCTTCAGCGCCACCGCCCGCAGCGTGTCCGAGGGCTGGACAACGGCGCTGCAAACCCATGCCCGCACCAGCGAACACCAGGTCCAGGGCCTGGACCGGGCACTGGCCAGCTTCACGGACAGTTTCGAGCAACGCGCCAGTGCCTTGCTGACCACGGTCAACGAGGCCGCGACCCGCTCGCAATCGGACCAGGCCGCGGCGGACAGCCAGCGACTGGCGAGCTGGACCCAGGCGCTGGAAGCCATGGCGGCCACACTGCAGAGCGAATGGCAGAACGTCGGGGCACAGACCCTGGCCCAGCAGCAGGCCGTGTGCGAGACGCTGGAGAAAACCGCCGGCGAGATCAACGAGCGTGCCAGCCAGCATGCGAGCCAGACCCTGGGCGACATGACCAAGCTGCTGGCGCAGTCCGAAGAACTGACGCGGGCCCGTATCGACGCCGAAGCCCGCTGGATGCAACAGCACGGCGAGCGCATGGAGCAACTGGCCAGCTTGCTGCGCACGGAGCTGGGCGCGCTCCGAGACGACGAGGCCACGCGCGGCAACGCCGCGGTGGAGCGGCTGGGCGAACTGCAGGCGGCGCTGGCCGGTCATCTGCTCACCATCAACGAGGCCGCGGCCAGCTCGCAGGCTGAGCAGGCATCGACCGATCAGCAACGGCTGGCCGCCTGGTCGCAGCAGCTGGAGCACATGGCCGCCACGTTACACAGCGAATGGCAGCGCGCCGGCGTGCAGATGCTGGACCAGCAACAGGCCGTCTGCCTGGCACTGGAGAAGACCGCCGCCGACATCACGGAACGCACCAGCCACCAGGCCAGCCGGACCCTGGACGACATGACCCGCCTGCTGGACCGCTCCGAGGAGCTGGTTCGTTCGCGCATAGCGACCGAAGCCGATTGGACGCAGCAGCAGGGCGAGCGCATGGATCAACTGACCAGTGTCTGGCGCACGGAGCTGGGCGCGCTTCGCGACCAGGAGGCGATACGGGGCAATGCCGCTGTCGAGCGCCTGGGCGAGCTGCAGGCGGCATTGGCCACCCATCTGGCCACACTGGGCTCGGCGCTGGAAGCGCCCATGACCCGCCTCATGCAAACGGCCTCCGAGGTGCCGCAGGCCGCGGCCGAAGTGATTGCGCAGTTGCGGCAGGAAATGAGCCGTATCACCGAGCGTGACAACCTGGCACTGGAGGAACGCGTCGCCGTGATGGACAAGATCAATGCGCTGCTGCAGACCATCAACCAGTCCTCGGGCGAACAGCGCGTGGCCATCGAGTCGCTGGCTGCCTCTGCGGCGGCGGTGATGGACCAGGCCAGCCAGCAGTTTGCCGACACGCTGGGCGCGCAGGCCGGCAAGTCCGCCGAACTGGCGGCCCAGGTGGTCGGCAGCGCGGTCGAGCTGGCCAGCCTGGGTGAATCCTTCAACCACGGCGTGCAGCTTTTCAACACCAGCAACGAGAAGTTGATCGACAGCCTGCAGCGCATGGAAGGCAGCATGAGCCAGTCCATGGTGCGCAGTGACGAACAACTGGCCTACTACGTGGCGCAGGCGCGCGAGGTCATCGATCTCAGCATCAGCTCGCAGCAAGGCATTGTCGAAGACCTGCGACAGCTCCACAGCAAGCAGGCCGCATTGCCCGAGGGAGTCGCTGGATGAGCGAGCTTGACGACAACGGCGACGGCGTAGAACAGACCGCGCCGGTCTGGGCCGTTTTCGGCGACCTGATGTCGGGCTTGCTGGGCGCTTTTGTGCTGATCCTGGTCGGGGGTGCTGGTGGTCCAGATGGACCTGATGACCAATCTGGAGTCCGAGGTGCAAAAGCGCCGGGTCGAAGAGCAGCGCCGCATGGCCCTGGAAAAGGCCCTGGCCGTTCCGCTCGCCACGGGCCGGGTCACGCTGAACAACGGACGCATTGGCATCAGCGGCAGCGTGTTGTTTCCCCTGAACTCGGACCAGTTGCGGCCCGACGGCCGCTTGCTACTGAAAAGCCTGGTGCCCCCCCTGCAGGTCTACCTGGGTGAACGTGATGAAATGTTGATGGTCAGCGGTTTTACCGACGACAAACCCATCCAGGAAGGCAACCAGCGTTTTGCGGACAACCTGGAGCTGTCGGCCCAGCGCGCGCTGACGGTGACCCGCGCCCTGATCGAGGAAGGCATGCCCTCCTCACGAGCCTTTGCCGCGGCCTTTGGCGCAGAGCAGCCGGTGGCCTCCAACACCAATGACAAGGGCCGCGCGCTGAACCGGCGCGTGGAAATGGCGCCGGTGCCCAAGTCCGCCAATCTGAAACCCTCTACCCCATGAGTGAGTCGGGTCTCGCCGATAGGCCGCATCTGCTGCAACAGGGAGAGCCGTCGCTGCTATCGTGGCAAACGTCCTTGCGCAACCAGGGCGCCCAGTACCTTGATCCCGCACGTTTTCATTACCTGGAAGTGCTGTCGCAGCGTTTGGACACAGCGCCAGCCGAGGTGCGGCGCATCCTGGAGGGCAAGTTCAAAGTTGCGCTGGCGGACTATGAGCAACGTTTCAGGCAGGCAAAAAAGGCGGCCAGCGACGAGTTGGCAAGCCTGTCCGCCCAACATCCGGAGCTGGCCCGTGAACTGCAGCGGCTTTTCGTGGCCGGCGATTTCAGGGCAATGCGGCGGCTGGGCGGGTCCTCGGCCATCAACCGGCCCTGCGCGCCGCTGGCCCAGCTGAACCAGCACATCCGGGACGTAAAAAAAGACAGCGTCGACCATCACCCGGGAAGCGATCTGGGGAGCAGCCTGGTCAGCGATATGGCAGCCAATTCTGAAATGGCGAGTGTGCGTCGCTTCAGGGAGACGTGGTCCAAAATTGCGGCCGAAGGCCAGGTAGCCCAGTCCGTCGATCGAGGACCGGTCAATGCCGGCCCGCTGAATTCACACATGCTGGTGCTTCGCTCCCTCGCCTTGATGCGCAAGCTGTCACCCGACTACCTGCGGCGTTTTCTGTCGCATGTGGACACCTTGCTCTGGCTCGATCAGGCGAACCAGCAAGACATACCGCTGAAAGCGAAGCCGGTGCGTCGCAGCCGGACCAAAAAATGATGGCGGGTCGCTGCTGATCTGAGTCCTGTGGCCTGTCCCACCAAGGGATGGGGTATTCAAGTCTGACTATGATCGCTCAAACTGCCATCCCAGTCTGAAACAAAGGATGGCCTTGCTCATGACGACTACGCTGCCCCCCTTCCCCATACGCACCGAATGTCCACCCGGTGCCTGCAACTGCGGGCGCGATGCGCTGCTGGCAAACCCAAGCGGCGACCTGCGCGTATTGCGACTGACCCGCGAGGATGAAAAACGCCTGTTGCAGCGGTTGGAAAACTTGAGCAGCCTCAGCGATCTGCGGCGCATGGAAGAACGGATGGAACAGCAAGTCGGCATCCGGTTGAGCATCAACACCAGCCCCAATGTTGTCCGCAGCCTACGCGGCATCACGATCCTGGTCCATGAACAACCCGGCCTGTGCCGAAAGACGCGGCAGGCTATCCCGGCGGCCATCAAGCGCAGTTTGGAGCAGCGGCCTGAAATTGCGCACGATATTTTGAACATCGGGGGATTGTTCGAGAACGAGTGACTTGGTTGCCCTTGTTCCGCTGGCGATGCATATGCTGTCGCTGCTGGTTTTGCCGGCACCAGGCTTGTTGTGGCAGCTGACTCAGGGCCTCATGACGCCACAAAATAGATAGCAAACTACAACCTGTTCAAAAGCCCTGGAGGTCAATCTTCTTAAAAATCCAGGCCAACACGGCATGCGGGTGGCTCAGCCCAACGGCAAACCGCCCATGCCGTGCCGCCGAATAGCCGCTATAGACAGAGGGTGTTTAATCCGGGTCGCACAATGTGGATAAAGAATGTGATTGCCCCATATTTCATTTCCTGGCGCATAATCCAGGTGCGCGAGTACCAAAATGCCCGCGCAGGTTAGGTGAATGGTCAGTTTCGCGCGCCACGGCGGTACTTCTTGGGTTTGTTGTGCTTTCGGGACCCCATCGCTTTTTTTTAGTGTTTTTGAGGAGTCCTTATGGGCAATAAACTTTACGTCGGCAATCTGCCTTATTCAGTGCGCGACGAAGATCTGCAACAGTCTTTCGGCGAATTCGGTTCCATCACCAGCGCAAAAGTCATGATGGAACGCGACACCGGTCGCTCCAAAGGCTTTGGCTTTGTGGAAATGGGCAGCGATGCTGAAGCTCAAGCCGCAATCGCCGGCATGAACGGCCAGTCCCTGGGCGGCCGTAGCATCACTGTGAACGAAGCCCGTCCGATGGAGGCACGTCCTCCCCGTACCGGCGGCTTCGGCGGCGGTGGTGGTGGTTACGGCGGTGGTGGCGATCGCTCCGGCGGTGGCGGCTACGGCGGCGGCGGCGGTCGCGGCGGCTACTAAGCCCTGCGAACCCCGTCAACGGCAGCCATGCCGTTGCCAAACAGCTAACTCAGCCTTGCGCTGAGCCAAGCATCAAAGGCTTCAGAACTTCGGTTTTGAAGCCTTTTGTCGTTGGCAGGATGACATTCGGCATCGAAATGGGCCGCATGACCGTCAGCCCTGGGCACTCAGCCCCTGCAACCACCCCATCGCCTCCACCAGCTCCTGCTGGATGATCTCGTGTGCACTCGGGTATTCGGCGTAAGACAAATCAATCGGCAGGCTTGCCACCAAATCCCGGATGGCATGGGCATTTGCGAGCGGAATCACCTGGTCACGCGTGCCGTGGCTGAGCCAGAGCTGTTTGCCTTGCAGCACCGCTGCGGGTGCCAATTGCGGCAACATCTGCTGCAAGAGGCGGCTGTGCATCACCATCGCGCCGTGCATCAGCGCCGGTTGCGTGAGCAGCAGGGACAGCGACATGATGCCGCCCTGGCTGAAACCGCCCACCACCACACGTTCGGGCGGAATGCCTAATTGCTGCGCCGCCGCGGCCAGTGTTTGCGCGACGAGCTGCCGGCTGGCGGCTTCCTGGGCTTCGTTGATGTTGCGGCCACCCTGCGGGGTGACCGAAAACTCGAACCAGCCGTAGGCCGACGGCCCCATCACATACGGTGCGCGCAGGCTGAGCACGTGGAAAGGCTTGGGCACATAAGGCGCGAGGCCGAACAGGTCTTGTTCGTTGCTGCCGACGCCGTGCATCAGCACCAGCAGCCAAGGAGACGGAAAAGCCGAGGTATCGGCGGGCCGGTGTAAAAAAGACAGGGGAATTTGGAGCATGGCGAAAACCCGGTTGATGGACCCCTGATTATCGACAGTTGATGTCGACCCACGCCATGCCCAGTCGCTATAAATTCAATAGCTGCTTGCGTCCACCCCTTATGGGCCAGAGGCCTGAAACACCAAAAATCTCCACTGAAACCGCTTATTCGCTGACTTTGCCGCGCGAGCTTTTGATCTCGGAGCGCTGGCTTTTTCCGGCCAGGCGGCGCTGCTTGGAGCCGTAGGTCGGCTTGGTGGCGCGCCGCGCCTTCTGCGGGATGGAGACGCCGTCAACAACCTCCTGCAGCCGCGCCAGCGCATCGGCGCGGTTCATCTCCTGGGTCCGATGCTGCTGCGCCTTCAGCACCAACACGCCTTCCTGCGTGATGCGGCTGTCGCTCAGGCACAGCAGCCGCTCCTTGATTGCCTCGGGCAGCGATGAAGCCATGATGTCAAAACGCAGGTGAATCGCGCTGGAGACCTTGTTGACGTTTTGCCCGCCCGCGCCCTGGGCACGGATGGCGCTGAACTCGACCTCGCGTTCGTCCACCAGGAATTTCGGCAAGGTGGACATGGCAGAACTTGTTAAGCAGATCAGGCCAGATCGGCCAAACCAGCAATCGCCAGGGCATAACCCTTGACGCCGAACCCGGCCATCACGGCTTTGGCCACGGGCGAGATGTAGGAGTGGTGGCGAAACGCCTCGCGCGCATGCACGTTGCTGATATGCAGCTCGATCAGGCTCACGCCCGCCCCCTTGATCGCGTCATGCAGCGCGACGCTGGTGTGGGTGTAGGCACCGGCATTCAGCACCACGCCGACCAGGGTGCCGGCGGCCTGGGCGCGCCCGGCTTCCTGGATCGCGTCGATCAACACCCCTTCGTGGTTGCTCTGGCGAAAGTCGAGCTGCAAGCCATGGGCGGCACAGGTTTTGGCACACAAGGCCTCCACGTCGGCCAGGGTCTGCGAGCCATACACCGCGGGCTCACGGGTACCGAGCAGGTTGAGGTTGGGGCCATTGAGGACGAGAACTGTTTTCATGAGATCAGGTTTTCCATGTGTGAGCGGGCATTATCCAGCCTGCCGGATACCGTGTAGACATGTATGCAGCCAGCGGACAAAAATTTCGGACCGCCCCTGGCCTTCTTTTGTCCCGTTCAAAACCGCTGTTGCCATGGCTTGTGGTGCTCGAGGCGCGTCATTGCGCCAAGCGCGGCGACACCCGCAAAGCGACCGGTGCTGAAGAAAAAATCCTCGAAAATTCGCATGCCACATTCCAGGCAGAAGACCCGGGGACGGGCCGTGCCTCACAATGCAAGCTCCCATGCACAGCCGCCACTTTCTCCAACTCCTTGCCTTGTCCGCGCTTTGGGGCGCGTCCTTTCCCTTCATCCGTATCGCCAGCCCGGCGTTGGGTCCCTGGGGTCTGGCAGGCCTGCGTTGCGTGCTGGCGGCGCTGGTGCTGGCCGGCTTGATGACACTGCTGCGCGAGCGCTGGCCGGCACGCAACGCCTGGCCGCGCCTGGTGCTGCTGAGTGTGCTGACGGTGGTCGCACCTTTTGTGCTCTTCGGTTGGGCCGGCCTGCATTTGCCCGCCGGGTATTCCGCCGTGCTGAACGCCACCGCGCCGCTGTTCGGCGTGCTCGCCGCCGCCGTGGTGCGTGAAGAACGCCTCACGCTGCGCCGCCTGCTGGGTTGCGTTGTCGGTTTTGCGGGCGTCGCCTTGCTGGTGCGCCTGGGGCCGGTGGCCGTGACCACCCCAGTGTTGATCAGCGCCCTGGCCTGTGTGGCGGCCGCGGCCTGTTACGCCTGCGGCGCGATTTTGATGAAACGCGCCAGCCACACCCACCAGCCACTGCCCGCCTCGGCCGCCGTGCATGTGGCGGCCGCCTTGCTGCTGTTGGTGCCGACCGGGCTGTCGGTGCCGGCCATGCAGCCCAGCACAGCCGCGCTGCTGTCGGTCGCGGTGCTGGGGCTGGTGACCAGCGGCTTCATGTACTGGATCAGCATGCGGCTGATGCGCGAAATCCAGGCCAGCGCCGCGACCTCGGCGGCCTTCATGATCCCGCTGTTCGGCATCGCCTGGGGCGGCCTGTTTCTGGGCGAACCTGTCACCTGGGGCATGGCACCGGGTTGTGTGCTGGTGCTGGCGGCCACCGTGATGATCACCGGCTTCAACCCGTTCAAGACCGCAGCAACGCGCTAAAACGCTACACAATCCATAGCTGCTTGCGCCCGTCCCTCATGGGCTGGAGGCCTGAAAGGCCTAAGAATCAGGGTGCTGGGGCCGCTGCAGCATCCAGTCGTCGCTGCAAAGACCAACTGCGGTAAGCACAAGCCATTGCCACCAGACTGGCCGCCGTGCAGGCCCAATAAACACTCACCAAGCCAAAAGCCGAACTGAGCACACCACCGGCCAAACCGCCCAGCACGCCCGGAAAACCATAAGCCATCACCACGTACAAGGCCTGCCCGCGACCGCGCAGGCGGCCGGGAAAATGGTGCGAAAGCAAGGCAATACACACGGTGTGGTGGGTCGCAAAAGTCAGCGCATGCAGCATCTGCGCAAACAGCAGCAAGGCCAGCACCCCGGCGCCGGTGGCGGTGATGCTCATGCGTAGCGCCATGGCGACGGCGCACACCACCAGCCAGGCGTTCAGGCTGAATTGGGGCAGCCAGCGGCCTTGGGTGTAAAACCAGCCGATCTCGACCACCACCGACACTGCCCACAAGATGCCAATCATGGCTTTGCTGTAACCAATCGAGTCCAGGTACAGGGAAAAGAAGACGTAAATGCCGATGTGCGCCAACACATGGAAAAACGCCGAGGCAAAAAACCACTGCACCACAGGCCGGCGCAGGATGGGTCCTACCGGAATTTTTTCTTCATGCGGGCTGACGGATTCCTTCAGATCGGGCAACAGCCAGACGCTGATGGTCACCGCCAGCAGCGTCACAAAGGTCCAGGCCGGGAAGTGTTTCATGCCGAAAACCTCGAACCAGCTGCCGGCGACAAACACCGTGACCAGAAAACCCAGCGAGCCCCACAAACGCACACGCCCGTAACGCCGGGCGTCAAACGCGCCGCCGTGGCTGATCAGGTGGGCCATCGCGGCCTCGCTCAAGGACATCATGGAACTGGTGTGGGTGAACATCAGCAGCAACACGGCGCTCAGCCACCAGATGCCGGATTCAGAACCAAAGTCCATCCACAGGCCCAGCGAGGCGATCAGCGCCACGCTGGCGCCGAAACGCAGCAACTTGACCCGTTCACCGGTGTGGTCGCTGAGCGCGCCCCAGCCATAAGGCGCAAACAGCCGGGTCGCGGCCTGCACCGAGGTCAGCAGGCTGATGGCCAGGATGCTGAAACCCAGCTCCTTGAGCCAGAGCGGCAGATACGGGTTGAAAAACCCGATATGGGCGAAATAACTGGCCGACAGCGCCGCAAACGGCGCCAACTGGCGGCGCCGCGCCGCAGCCTCAGGCATGTGCCGCGGCCCCTTAGGCGGAAGCGTTGATGGCCCGCATCGGCGAGATGACGTCGCCACATTGCGCGCGCTGGCGCAAGGCGTGTTCCATCACCACCAGCGCCAGCATGGCTTCGGCAATCGGTGTCGCGCGTATGCCGACGCAGGGGTCGTGCCGGCCTTTGGTCACCACGCTGGTCGTCGCGCCAGCCATGTCGATGGACTCACGCGGCGTGATGATGGAGCTGGTTGGCTTGATGGCAATCGACACTTCCAGGTCCTGGCCGGTGCTGATGCCGCCCAACACGCCACCGGCGTTGTTCGACTTGAAACCTTCGGGCGACAACGAATCGCCATGCGTGGTGCCGCGCTGTGTGACGCTGGCAAACCCGGCGCCGATTTCCACACCCTTGACGGCGTTGATGCCCATCATCGCAAAAGCAATGTCGGCGTCCAGCTTGTCAAACAGCGGCTCGCCCAGGCCCACGGGCATGCCGCTGGCAGTCACGCGGATACGCGCGCCGCAGGAATCGCCGGCCTTGCGCAAGGCGTCCATATAGGTTTCGAGCCTGGACACATCGGCCACGGGCGCAAAAAACGGGTTGTTTGGCACATGGGCCCAGGACTCGAAGTCCAGCGGCATCTCGCCGATTTGTGTCATGCAGCCGCGAAAGGTCGTGCCGTATTTTTCAAACAGCCACTTCTTGGCCACCGCACCGGCCGCCACCATGGGCGCCGTCAGCCGGGCCGAGGCCCGACCGCCACCGCGCGGGTCGCGAATGCCGTATTTCTGCAGGTAGCTGTAGTCGGCATGGCCGGGCCGGAAGGTGTTGAGGATGTCGCCGTAGTCCTTGCTGCGCTGGTCGGTGTTTTTGATCAGCAGACAGATTGGCATGCCCGTGGTTTTGCCTTCGTACACGCCGGACAGGATTTCCACCGCGTCCGGCTCGTTGCGCTGCGTCACATGCCGGCTGGTGCCAGGCCGGCGCCGGTCCAGGTCGCCCTGGATGTCCGCCTCGCTCAGCGCCATGCCGGGCGGACAGCCGTCAATCACACAGCCAATGGCCGGGCCGTGGGATTCACCGAAGTTGGTGACTGCGAATAAGGTTCCGAAGGTGTTGCCGCTCATTCTGGGGATTATCCCAGACGATGCACCGCCGGCCAATCACCAACAACCCCATTTACTCGATTCCGGCTCGGGTTCGGCATCACGCTGCTTATGTGGCTTGCCTGGGACAGTAGGCCTGACTCCCCACTCCCACTCCCACCCCTCCCTCGCCCCGCTGGGCGATGGAGGGGGACTTCATTTGGCTACGTGTGCTGCGCTCGCGTGCATGAACGACGGGCTCTTTGTCTCCCTGACCGGATTCCCGCCCCCGCGTCTCCCCCCTTCTGCCTGCGCCGAGGAGCACAGGGAAAAGCGGATCAGGGCTCGCGATTGTCTGAGCCGAAGGCGAGTTCGAGCGAGACCCCGTTTTTGCAGAGCACCGCAGGTTGCCCCGAAGCGCAGCGAAGGGGACGCAGACAGCGGGGTCGCCTTTTCTTTGCTTACTTTCTTTTGGCGAAGCAAAAGAAAGTGAGTTGCCGCCGGGCAACTCCCGGCTTGCTCGAAGCACTATGGCCGGTCCCAGATACTTCGAACTGCGATGGTTTTAGCCTGCTCAGTCAAAAGAGATCACGTCCCACAGCATGAACAGGCCAATTGCCGTCAAGACGAAGAACAAGAAACCGAGCGTTGCATAGCCGCCATCGCTGAACTCCTGCTGCACCAAACCGGCGCTGCGAAGCACTCGCCATACGACGCGTCCGAGCCCACAAAAAAGCAGGTCAATCAGACCTGCCAGGAGGGAATCCACAGCCCAACTCAGCCTCAGAGCTTGGTCTCAGGCGTCTCTTCTTCCTCAGAAGGCCAGTCCCGGATATAAGCCTTGAGCATCTTGTTCTCAAAGTTCTGCCCATCGACCACGGCCTTGGCCACGTCGTAAAACGAAATCACGCCTTCCAGCACTTTTTTGTTCAGCACCGGCATGTAGCGGGCATGACGGCCCAACATCATGCGCCGCACTTCGTCGATTTCGGTGTCGGGCGTACAAGTCAGCGGCGCATCGTCCATCGCGCTGCGTACCACCATGGTGCCCACCGCACCGTCGTTTTTGACCAGGGCCAGAATCACTTCGCGAAAGGTCAGCATGCCGACCAGGTCGCCGTGCTCCATCACCACCAGTGAGCCGATGTCTTTGTCGGCCATGACTTTCACGGCGTTGGCCAGCGCTTCGTCTGGGTGCGCGGTGTAAAGCGTATTGCCCTTAACACGCAGGATATCAAGGACTTTCATGAGGTGCTCCTTTGTGTATGGCCTCGGCCAACTGCCCATTTTCAGCAGTGCCGTCAGGCGAAAAATTCAGTTCAAATATAGCCCACAATCGGCTGGCAAGCCATTGCGATTTGTTTCAGGGCCGCTGCGGCGGGCCCTGCCATTTGTTCCGTCCTTACTGGAGACTCCATGTCTGGCTACTCTGACCCCGGCTTTGACACGCTGGCGCTGCACGCCGGCGCCGCGCCCGACCCGGCCACAGGCGCTCGCGCCGTGCCGATTCACCTGACCACCTCTTTCGTCTTCGAGTCCAGCGACCATGCCGCCGCGCTGTTCAACCTGGAACGGGCCGGCCACGTGTATTCGCGCATCAGCAACCCGACCAACGCGGTGCTGGAGCAACGCGTGTCGGCGCTGGAAGGCGGCATAGGCGCGATCGCCACGGCCAGCGGCCAGGCCGCGCTGCACCTGGCCATCGCCACCTTGATGGGGGCCGGTTCCCACATCGTGGCCTCCACCGCGCTGTACGGCGGCAGCCAGAACCTGCTGCACTACACCCTGCGCCGCTTCGGCATAGACACCACTTTCGTCAAACCCGGCGACATGGACGGCTGGCGCGCGGCGGTGCGGCCCAACACCAAGCTGTTTTTCGGCGAAACCGTCGGCAACCCCGGCCTGGACGTACTGGACATGCCCACGGTTGCCAACATCGCGCATGAGGCCGGCGTGCCGCTGCTGGTGGACTCGACCCTGACCTCGCCCTGGCTGGTCAAACCGTTCGAGCATGGCGCCGACCTGGTTTACCACTCGGCCACCAAGTTCTTGAGCGGTCACGGCACGGTGATAGGCGGCATCGTGGTCGATGGCGGCAGCTTCGACTGGGAAAAGTCCGGCAAATTCGCCGAACTGACCGAGGCTTATGACGGCTTTCACAACATGGTGTTCAGCGAAGAAAGCACGGTAGGCGCATTTTTGCTGCGCGCCCGCCGCGAAGGCCTGCGCGACTTTGGCGCCTGCATGAGCCCACACACCGCCTGGCTGATATTGCAAGGCATCGAAACCCTGCCGCTGCGCATGGCGCGGCACATGTCCAACACCGCCAAAGTGGTTGAATTCCTGGCGGCCCAGCCGTTTGTCTCACGTGTCGGTCACCCCATGCTTGAAAGCCATGCCAGCCATGCGCTGGCGCAAAAACTGCTGCCGCGCGGCGCCGGTTCGGTGTTCAGCTTTGACATCAAGGGCAACCGCGAACAGGGCAAAAAGTTCATCGAAACGCTGAAGGTCTTCAGCCACCTGGCCAATGTGGGCGACTGCCGCAGCCTGGTCATCCATCCGGCCAGCACCACGCATTTCCGCATGAGCGACGAAGCGCTGGCGGCGGGCGGCATCACACAAGGCACGATACGTCTGTCCATAGGACTGGAAGACCCGGACGACCTGATCGACGATCTGAAACGGGCGCTGAAGGCGGCGGAAAAGGCCTGAACACAGAGTCATGGCGGGCTGCCCGCCATCCATGGGTTCCGGCGCAGTCCGGGATGACACACAGAGGAAACACGATGTATTTGCAAGTCAACGGCCACAACACCTACTGCTACACCGGCGGCAAACCTTTTGACGCGGCCAAACCCACGGTTGTTTTTATCCACGGCGTGCTCAACGACCACAGCGTGTGGATTCTGCAAACCCGGTCCCTGGCCAGCCACGGCTGGAACGTGCTGGCCGTGGACTTGCCGGGCCACTGCAAAAGTCAAGGCGAGGCGCCCGCCAGTGTGGAGGAAGCGGCCGACTTCATCGCCGCGTTGCTAGATGCGGCGGGCGTGGCCAAGGCGGCGCTGGTCGGCCATAGCTGGGGATCATTGATTGCGCTGGAAGCCGCGGCCAGGCTCAAGGAGCGAATCAGCCACCTGGTGCTGGTCGGTACCGCCTTCCCGATGAAGGTCTCGTCCGCCTTGCTCGAGACCTCGCTGAATGAGCCCATGAAGGCCTTGACCATGATCAATGTGTTCTCGCGCAGCACCCTGGCCCCGCCGCCCTCGGCACTCGGTCCGGGCACCTGGGTTTATGGCGCCGGCCTGGCGCTGGGTCGCCGCGTGTTGGCCAGCAACCCCCAGGTCAATGTGTTTCACCGCGGCTTCAAGGCCTGCGAAAGTTATGCCAATGGCGAAAACGCCATCGCCCAGATCAGTTGCCCGGTCCTGTTCCTGCTGGGTGCACAAGACCAGATGACCCAGCCCAAAGCCGCGCAACTGCTGATCAAGCAGGCCCAAAGCAGCGGCAAAACCGTGCAAGTGGTCAGCCTGCCCGTGGGCCACAACCAGATGAGCGAGGCGCCGGAAGAGACGCTGGCCGCGATCCGCGACTTTCTGGCGTAGCCGGTTATAAGTTAATAAGCACGCGTATGATTGCGAGGTTTGGCCTCCAGGGAGGAGGCTGCGCCCCGCCTATTCATCACAAAAAAAGCTTCATGCCCTCCGAGACTCCGCTGACCGAACCGTCGCCCCCCTCCCTGCATCGGGTACTGACCTCCCGCCACCTCACCATGATCGCGATCGGCGGCTCGATCGGCACCGGGCTGTTCGTCGCCTCGGGCGCCACCGTGTCGCAAGCCGGCCCCGGCGGCGCACTGGCCGCCTACCTGCTGATAGGCGCGATGGTGTATTTCCTCATGACCAGTCTGGGCGAGCTGGCCGCTTACATGCCGGTCTCGGGATCGTTTGCGACCTATGGCGCCTTGTATGTGGACGAGGGTTTTGGCTTTGCGCTGGGCTGGAACTACTGGTACAACTGGGCCGTCACCATCGCCGTGGAACTGGTCGCGGCGCAACTGGTCATGCAGTACTGGTTTCCGGGCAGTTCGGGCGTGTTGTGGAGTGCGCTGTTTCTTGGGCTGATGTTCCTGATCAACGCGATTTCCGTGCGGGGTTTCGGTGAGGCGGAGTTCTGGCTGGCGCTGATCAAGGTCGTCACCGTGGTGGCCTTCATCGTGATTGGCATCCTGATGATTTTCGGCATCCTGCAGGGTGACCATCCGCCGGGCGGGCTGGCCAACTTCACGGTCGGTGACGCGCCCTTTGTCGGCGGCCTGCCGGCCATGATGGGTGTGGCCATGATTGCCGGTTTTTCCTTCCAGGGCACTGAACTGATAGGTGTGGCGGCCGGCGAGTCGGCCGACCCGGCCAAAAACATTCCGCGCGCGGTGCGGCAGGTGTTCTGGCGCATCCTGCTGTTTTATGTGCTGGCCATCCTGGTCATCGGCCTGCTGATCCCCTACACCGACCCCAACCTCATCAAGACCGACCTCGGCTCCGTCAGCGTGAGCCCCTTCACGCTGGTGTTCCAGCATGCCGGCCTGGCCTTTGCCGCGAGTGTGATGAATGCCGTGATCCTGACGGCCGTGTTGTCGGCCGGCAACTCGGGCATGTACGCCTCGACCCGCATGTTGTTCAACCTCGCGGTCGACCGCCGCGCCCCGAAATGTTTTGCGCAACTGACCCGTGCCGGCGTGCCGCTCAACGCGCTGCTGGCCACCACGGCCGTCGGTGCGCTGTGTTTTCTGACCTCGCTGGGCGAAAGCCAGAACATCTACCTCTGGCTGCTCAACCTCTCGGGCATGACGGGATTTGTGGCCTGGCTGGGCATTGCCGTCAGCCACTACCGCTTCCGCAAGGGCCTGCTGGCTCAGGGCCTGGACCTGGGCCTGCTGCCTTACCGCTCGCCCTTTTTCCCCTACGGTCCTTTTTTCGCGTTCGGGCTGTGCCTGATCGTGACGCTGGGGCAAAACTATGCCGCCTTCATAGGCGGCAAGATTGACTGGGTCGGGGTGCTGGCGACCTACATCGGCATCTTCGTCTTCCTGGGCATGTGGCTGGGCTACCGGCTGGTCCGCAAGACCCGCATCGTCGCCTACGCGGACATGCCCTTCCCGGGACTGCGCCCCGCCCCCACCCAAGCGCGCACACCGGCACACCTGGCGGCGGCCGCCGCCTCGGTGGACCCTTGATCGCCTTCCTTTTTCCCGTCCCCCTAAAACTATCCCAACAGGAGAACTCATGAAAAAACATTTGCTGCAACCCCTCGCGGCACTGGCCGCGACCATGGCACTGGCGGCCGGCGCGGCCCAGGCGGCGCCCACGCTGGTGGACCACGTCCAGGGCTACACCTTCAGCCAGGACAAACTCACCACCTTCACCGGCCTGGTGTTCGACCAGGGCAAGGTGTTGCGTGTTGGTGATGCCGCCGCGCTGGCCAAGCAATACCCCAACGCACGCCGCGTGAACGGCCAGGGCAAGACCCTGCTGCCTGGCCTGATCGACGTCCATGGCCACGTCTTCCGCATCGGTTTTCGCCGCAGCGAAGTGGTGGTGACAGGCACCCAGACCTTGCCGGAAGCGCTGGAGCGCATCAAGACCTACGCCCAGGCCAACCCGGCACGCCAGTGGCTGGTAGGTTCGGGCTGGAACCAGGTGATCTGGAAGCTGGGCCGTTTCCCCACGGCCGCCGAGCTCGACACCGCCATTGCCGACCGCCCCGCCACGCTGCGCCGCGTGGATGGCCACGCTACCTGGGCCAACAGCAAGGCCTTGCAACTGGCCGGCATCACACGTGACACGCCGGACCCGGATGGCGGCCGCATCGAACGTGATGCCCAAGGCAACCCGAGCGGCGTGCTGGTCGACAAGGCGCAGGCCTTGCTGGCCAAGGTCATGCCCCCGTACACCGACGAAGAACGCCGCCTGTCGCTGGACTCCGCGCAGCGCCACTTCAACTCGCTGGGTCTGACCTCCGTGGGGGATGCCGGCGCCGGTGTCAACGAAGTCCGCATCTACCGCGAATTCGCCGACCAGAAAAAACTCACAACACGTATCTACGCCATGATCGGCGACGTCGGCGACGACTACAAGGCACTGGCCGCTCAAGGCCCGATCAAGGGTTATGCGGATGACCGCTTCAACCTGCGCGCCGTCAAGCTTTACGCTGACGGTGCCCTGGGCAGCCGTGGCGCGGCCCTGCTGGAGCCCTACTCGGACGACCACAGCAACAAGGGTCTGCTGTTCATGGACGACGCCACGATACAGGCCAAGACCAAAACCGCGCTCAAGGCCGGCTACCAGGTCAACATCCACGCCATCGGCGACGCGGCGAATCGTCAGATCCTCAACGCCTATGAGGCGGCCTACAAGGAAGTCGGCGGCGCCGAGCAGCGCAACCGCGTCGAACACGCGCAAGTGATCTCGCTGGCCGACATCCCGCGCTTCAAGACCTTGAGCCTGATCGCCTCGATGCAGCCCACCCATGCCACCAGCGACATGAACATGGCCGAAGACCGCATCGGCAAGGAGCGCATCAAGGGTGCTTACGCCTGGCAGACCATGCTCAAGCAAGGCACCGTGGTGGCCGGCGGTTCGGACTTCCCCGTCGAGTCGGCGAATCCGTTTTTTGGCCTGCATTCCGCGGTGAACCGGACCGACCATGACGGCAAACCCATCGCCGGCTGGCACCCCGAAGAAGCCATGACGCTGACGCAGGCCTTCCGCGCCTTCACGCTGGACGCGGCCTACGCCCAGCACCAGGAAAAAGTCATCGGTTCGCTGGAGCCCGGCAAGTGGGCCGACTTCATCCTGGTGGATCAGAATCCGTTCAAGATTGATCCGTCCAAGCTCTGGAACACCCAGGTTCTGGAGACCTGGCTGGCCGGGGAACGCGTCTACAAACAGGCCCCCGCCAAGCGCTAAGCCCTGTCCCGGCGCCTGTTCAGGCAGGCGCCGGGTGGCAGCCTATCGGGTATAAGGATCGGGCGCGAGGTTTTCGCGCCCACCCGATGGACCTTGCTGCCATGATGAATGCCGAGATCACGCCTTCCCTGTCGCCACAACGCGTGCGTGACATCGCCGCCAGTTTCGATCTGCGCGAGTTGCCCCCCGACTTTTACGCCAACCCCTACCCGGTCTACGCACGCCTGCGCGACACCGAGCCGGTGCGGCGCATGCCCGACGGCTCCAGGTTTCTGACCCGTTACGCCGACATCGTGGCGGTGTACCGCGACGCCCAGACCTTCAGCTCCGACAAAAAAGTGGAGTTCACGCCCAAGTACGGCGTCGGCGCACCGCTGCTGGAACACCACACCACCAGCCTGGTGTTCAACGACCCGCCGCTGCACACCCGCGTGCGCAAACTCATCATGGGGGCGCTGACACGGCGTGCGATTGCCGACCTGGAGCCCGGCCTGGTCACGCTGGTAGACAGCCTGCTGGACCGCATCGAAGCCCAGGGCGGCGGCGACTTGATCGAAGACTTTGCCTCGGCGATTCCGGTGGAAATCATAGGCAACCTGCTGGGTGTGCCGCACGCCGAGCGCGGCCCCTTGCGCGACTGGTCACTCGCCATCCTCGGCGCGCTGGAGCCCAAACTCACCCCCGAGCAGGAAGCGCGCGGCAACCGCAGCGTCAGCGAGTTCACGGCTTACCTGAAGACGCTGGTGGCCGAACGCCGCCAACACCCTGGCGACCCGGAACACGATGTGTTGACCCGCCTGATTCAAGGTGAGGAAGCCGGAGAACAACTCAGCGAAACCGAGCTGCTGCAAAACTGCGTGTTTATCCTCAACGCCGGCCACGAAACCACCACCAACCTGATCGGCAATGCGCTGGTGACGCTGCAGGAGTGGCCGGCAGCGAAACAGCAATTGCTATCGAAAGTGAAGCTGGCTGCGCCCGGCCATCAAGGGCTGGAGGCCGATTTGACGGTTGAAATCGATGAATTCCTGCGTTTTGAGTCCTCCAACCAGCTGAGCAACCGGCGCGCCCTCAAGGCCTGCCAGGTCGGCGGCGTGGACCTGCCGGCCGGCACCTTGCTGACCCTGTGTATAGGCGCGGCCAACCGCGACCCGGCGCAGTTTGAACACCCGGAACAACTGGACCTGGCGCGCGAGAACAACCGTCACCTGGCTTTTGGTTTTGGCATCCACCAATGCGCCGGCCTGAGCCTGGCGCGGCTGGAAGGCCGGATTGCGATTGGCCGCTTTTTGCAGCGTTTTCCCGATTACCGCCTCACTGAACCGCCCACGCGAGGTGGGCGGGCTCGCTTCAGGGGATTTTTGAAAGCGCCGTTCAGCGTCCATTCACGCTGATTTCCTTTTGGTACAGCGTGCGCGCCAAGGCCGTCAGGGCCGGGTCGGCCGATGCTGCGGCGGCCACACCGGGCGCCAAGGCCCCGACCATGCGCGACAAGGTGCCGGCGTGCGGCAGCAAGGGGCCGGCGAACCTAAGTTCAGCACCATCGGCAATCAGCAAGGTCGGAAACGTTTCGATGTCGAGCTCGCCCACCAGCGCCGCCTGGTCTTCAATGTCCAGCCAGAGAAAAACCATGCCCGGGTACTCCATGGCCACCTGGTTGAACACAGTCCGGTAGTCGCGGCAGGTGCCGCACCAGTCGGCACACAGGCAGGCCACCCAGCGTTGGGCTGCGTCACTGGCGGAAGGTATCGGGCAAGGGTCAGACATAAGTGCAATTGTGTATCGGCGTGGCTATCATGGGTGATTCACCCGGAGACAAACCATGGCCACCACGACTTCAAGCGCACCGCCAGCAGCGGTAGACGCCAAAACCTTCAAAAGGTTCGCCGAGTTTTACCCCTTTTATCTGAGCGAACACAGCAACCGAACCTGCCGCCGCCTGCATTTTGTGGGCGCCAGCCTGTCGCTGTTATGCCTGCTGGCAATGGTTCTCACGCGCCAGCCGCTGTGGTTGCTGGCGGGTTTGTTCTGTGGTTACGGTTTTGCCTGGGTCGGCCATTTTGTGTTTGAGAAAAACCGGCCCGCGTCCTTCAAACGCCCGCTCTACAGCTTCATGGGCGACTGGGCCATGTACAAGGACATCTGGCTGGGCAAGGTCAAGATCTGATGACAAACACGCCCACCCTCCCGCTCGATCCCCGGGCTATCGAGATCCTCTCCCGCGTCACCACCGCCACTTTGACCACCCTGTTGCTCAAAAAAGGCTTGCGCAATGTCTGGCTGCGCGGCGCACGCCCCTTGCGCGCCGGCCAGCCCCGGCTGGTAGGCCGTGCATTCACTTTGCGCTTTGTGCCGGCACGTGAAGACCTGGCCACGCCCGAGTCCTGGTCGTCGCCGATTTCAACCCGCGCCGCGATTGAAGACATGCCCGCCGGCTGCATCGCCGTGGTGGACGCCATGGGTGTCAGCGACGCGGGGATTTTTGGCGACATCTTGTGCGCGCGTATGCACAAGCGTGGTGTGGCCGCGCTGGTGAGTGATGGTGTGGTACGTGACCAGGCCGGCGTGTTGGCCACCGGCCTGCCGGTCTGGTGCAACGGCGCGGCCGCGCCGCCTTCCGTGGCCGGCCTGACTTTTGTCGCCTGGCAGCAGCCGATTGCCTGCGGCGGCGTGGCGGTTTTTCCCAACGATGTGATCGTGGTGGACGATGACGGCGCGGTGCTGATTCCTGCGGCCCTGCTCGACGAGATGCTGCTCCTGGCCCCCGAACAGGAGCGGCTGGAAGCCTGGATCATGAGCGAGGTCGAAAACGGCGCGGCCTTGCCGGGCCTGTACCCGCCGAATGCGGAAAACAAGGCGCGTTATGAAGCGCAGAAACCCGGCTAACAGGCCTTGATCACTCGACCCGCCCCGATCACGTCGCTATCATTTTCATAACGCATCACGCAGCATCAGCGCGGGCAAACGCCCATTTTCCCATAAATTTTTCATGGACGCATCCTTGCTCAAAAGCAGTTGCGCCATCAGCGGCTCCAGCGCCGTGGCATCCGGGTCGGCCAGCAACAGGTAACGCGCTTCGTGCGCGTTGTCCGGGTCGGTCAACTGGCCTATCCAGTCCAGCGCCATCAGGGTTTCCAGCACAGGCTCCAGCTGCAACACGTCCACCTGCAGCGCCTGCGCCAGTTGCGAGGCTTCCAGACCGATATGACGGGTGCTGCGCGCCTGGTGCAACTGCTGCAACAACTCCACCGCCAGCTGGAACTGCCAGCCGTGGGCGCTGCCGCGGCGTTTCACCCCGGCCATCAGGCTGGGCAGGTAGGCCGCGATCACCGCGCCCATCAACACGATGACCCAGGCCACATAAATCCAGACCAGCAAAATCGGCAAAGTGGCAAAAGCGCCGTACACCAGCGAATAAGTCGGCACGCTGCTCAGGTACAGGCTCAACGCCTTTTTCGCCAGCTCGATGCCGGCCGCCACAAACAAACCACCCACCCAGGCATGTGACCAGCGCACATAGGTGTTGGGCACGTAACGGTAGAGGGCGGCCATGCCGCCGGCCAGCAGGAAAAACTGCGCCACGTCCAGCAGAAAACGCAGGCCATCGGGCAAGGACCCCACCATGCCGCGCGAGGCGGACAACACATAAGAGGTCACCGCCAGGCTGGCGCCCAGCACCAGCGGCCCTAGCGTGATCGCGGCCCAATAAATCAGCACGCGCTGAGCCAGCGGCCGTGGCTGTTTCACACGCCAGATGCCGTTGAGCGTGCGGTCTATGGTCAGGATCAGCGCTATCGCCGTCCCCAGCAACACCGCCAGGCCGGCCACACCGAGTTTGCTGGCCTGTTTGGCGAATTGCGTCAGGTAACCCAACACCTGGCGCGAAATATCGTCGGGGATCAGGCTGTTGACCAGCCACACCTGCAAGGTGCCCTGCAGCTTGGAAAACATGGGAAAAGCCGTGAAAATCGCCAGCGCCACGGTGAAAAACGGCACCAGCGCAATGCTGGTGGTAAAGGTCAGGCTGCTGGCCGTCAGGCCCATGTGGTCTTCGCGAAACCGCTGGCGCAGGGTGATGGCGGTATCGCGCCAGGGAAAATGGGATAAGTCAGTCAATAACTGCTGGAAATTCATCCCCGGTATCATGCCATCGACATGAGCCTCAACATCCACAAAACAACACAGATAGACGCCACACGCTGGCTCGCCCTGGGCAGCCTGGGCGGCCTGATCATTCTGGGCCTGGCCTGGGAGCTTTGGCTGGCACCGGTGCGCCCCGGCGGCTCGCTGCTGGCCCTGAAAGTTTTGCCCTTGTGCATCCCCCTGGCCGGCCTGCTGAAAAACCGCATGTACACCTACCGCTGGCTCAGCCTGATGATCTGGCTGTATTTCACCGAAGGCGCGGTGCGCGCCTGGAGCGACAAACCGCCCGGCAATTACCTGGCGATGATCGAGGTGGCCTTGTGCCTGCTGCTGTTTACCGCCTGCGCCATGCATGTGCGCATTCGCCTGAAAAATGCCAAAAACCCGTCAACCCCTGAACCGGAAGCCCAAACACCGTGAACACGCACAACGAACTGATTGAATCCCTGCGCCACATCGTGGGCGCGCCCAACGTGCTGATAGACGGCGACCTGACCGCCTGGGTACAGGACTGGCGCAAGCGTGAAACCGGCAAGGCGCTGGCCGTGGTGCGCCCTGCGTCCACGCCGGAAGTCGCCGCCGTGGTCAAGGCCTGTGTTGCAGCACGCGTGAGCATCGTGCCGCAAGGCGGCAACACCGGCATGGTGGTGGGGTCCACACCGGACGCCAGCGGCACCCAGGTCGTTTTGAGCCTGACCCGCATGAACCAGGTGCGTACCCTGGATGCCGGCAACCTGACCATCACGGTCGATGCCGGCTGCGTGTTGCAAAACCTGCAGGAAGCTTGTGAACAAGCCGGTTTTCTGTTCCCGTTGAGTCTGGCCTCGGAAGGCAGTTGCACCATAGGCGGCAACCTCGGCACCAATGCCGGCGGCACCCAGGTCGTGCGTTACGGCAACACCCGTGAGCTGTGCCTGGGCCTGGAGGTCGTGAATGCACAAGGTGAGATCTGGGACGGCCTGTCCGGCCTGCGCAAGGACAACACCGGCTATGACCTGCGCCACCTGTTTATCGGCAGCGAAGGCACGCTGGGCGTCATCACAGCCGCGACCATGAAGCTGTACCCCATGCCCAAGGCCCAGCTCACCGCCTTTGCCGCCGTGCCCACGCTCGAAGCCGCCGTGCAGTTGCTCGGCCTGGCACACGCGCACCTGGGCTCCGGCCTGACGGGTTTCGAGGTCATGGGCCAGTTCGCACTGAGCCTGGTGGCCAAGCATTTCCCGCAGCAGCGTGTGCCTTTCTGGCAGGAGTCGGCCTGGTGCGTGGTGCTGGAGAACTCGGACAACGAGTCAGAAGAACATGCACGTGCCTGCTTCGAACGCCTGCTGGAAGCGGCCATGGAGGCCGGATGTGTGGTCGATGCGGTGGTCGCCGAAAGCATGGCCCAGGCCCACGCGTTGTGGCACATCCGTGAAAGCATTCCGCTGGCGCAGGCCCAGGAAGGCCTGAACATCAAACATGACATCTCGATCAATGTCTCGCGCATCCCCGAGTTTGTGAATGAAACCAATGCCCTGCTGCTGGCGCGTTTTCCCGGCGCGCGCATGGTGGTTTATGGCCACCTGGGCGACGGCAACCTGCACTACAACGTGCAGGCGCCCGAGCATGACGACCAGGCACGCTTTCTCAACGAAGAAGAAGCGCCCATGAATGCACTGGTGTACGAGGTGGTGGACCGCTACCGGGGTTCGATCTCGGCCGAACACGGTGTCGGCAGCCTCAAGGTCGACACCTTGCCCAAACACAAATCGCCCGTCGCGATGAGCATGATGCGCGCCATCAAACACGCCCTGGACCCCCTGAACCTGATGAACCCGGGGCGGGTGCTGAAGGCATAATCAAGACCACGGCGGCACCTGTGCCGCATCTTTCGACTGTTTTCCCATGACGTTCCCCATCCGCTCCCAATACGAAGACTTCATGCGCCATGTGGACACCCATGGTGTGTTCAAGGCCGACCGCACCGGCACCGGCACCAAAAGCGTGTTTGGTTACCAGATGCGTTTTGACCTGAATGAAGGTTTTCCGCTGGTGACCACCAAAAAGGTCCACCTCAAGTCCATCGTGCATGAACTGCTGTGGTTTCTGCAGGGCTCCAGCGACAACAACTGGCTGAAAGAACGCGGCGTGACGATCTGGGACGAGTGGGCACGTGAAGACGGCGACCTGGGCCCGGTCTACGGCGTACAGTGGCGCAGCTGGCCCACGCCCGAAGGCGGCCACATCGATCAGATCGCCGAAGTCATCAAGACCTTGAAAACCAACCCCGACTCGCGCCGCATCATCGTCAGCGCCTGGAACGTGGCCGACCTGTCCAAGATGGCGCTGATGCCTTGCCATGCATTTTTCCAGTTTTACGTGGCACCGGCCACCGAGGCTGGCGGCAAGGGCAAACTCAGTTGCCAGCTCTACCAGCGCAGCGCCGACATTTTTCTCGGTGTGCCTTTCAACATCGCCAGCTACGCCCTGCTCACCCACATGGTCGCGCAGCAATGCGATCTCGATGTGGGTGACTTCATCTGGACCGGCGGCGATTGCCATATCTACAGCAACCACGCCGAACAGGTGGCGCTGCAGCTGAGCCGCACACCTTTCGCCTACCCAACGCTGAACATCAAACGCAAGCCCGCGTCGATTTTTGACTACGCGTTTGATGACTTTGAGTTTGTGGATTACCAGCATCACGCAGCGATCAAAGCGCCCGTGGCGATCTAGGGTGGCCAGCATCAACCTCATCTTCGCGCGCGCCGCCAACGGCGTGATTGGCAAGGACAACGCCATGCCCTGGCATTTGCCGGAAGACATGGCGCATTTCAAACAACTCACACACGGTTGTCCGGTGCTCATGGGGCGCAAAACCTGGGACTCGTTGCCGCCGAAATTTCGCCCCCTGCCCGGGCGCAGCAACATCGTGATCACGCGGCAAAACGACTGGTCGGCCGAGGGTGTACAACGCGCCGCCAGCCTGGAAGAAGCTTTGCAACTGGCGGCTCACGCGCCCGACCTCTGGGTCATAGGCGGCGCCCAGATTTATGCGCAGGCGGAGCCACTGGCCCATCGCATCGAGGTCACGGAAATTGCGCAGGACTTTGCAGGTGATGCCTTTGCCCCCACGCTGGGGCCAGACTGGCTTGAAACGGCGCGTGAAGACCGGGTCTCGTCCAATGGCCTGAAGTTCAGTTTCGTCACCTACAACAAGCACAACGTGCCTGAAGGGAATTGATATGTCAGGAGGCGGATTTCACGTGCACGGGCCCCATGATCACGAGCTGGAACATGCCGCCGAGAGCGGGCATGGGACTGGCGGCATGATTGGTCGAATTGCCGTCATCACGGCCATCATCGCCACGGTAGGCGCCATTTTTGCGTACATGGGCGGCGCCACGCAGGCCAATGCCGGCCTGTATAAAAACAACGCCGCCATCAAAAAGACCGAAGCAGCCAACCAGTGGGCCTTTTACCAGGCCAAAAGCACCAAGCAGTCGCTGGCAGAGTTTGCCCGCGACCTGGCACCTGACGATAAAAAAGCGGCCTACCAAGGCAGGATGGACCGCTACGACAAAGAAAAAAGCGAGATCAAAACCGGCGCTGAAAAGCTGGAGGCCGAAGCCAGCGCTTGGGACAAATCATCCGACGATCAACTGCACCAGCATCACCGCTGGGCACAAGCCACGACCGTGCTGCAGGTGTCTATCGCCCTGGCGGCCATCGCCCTGCTGACGCGCAAGAGGTGGCTGGAATACGGAATGTTCGCGATGGCGGCGGCGGGCCTGGCCATCGGCCTGTTGGCATTGCTACATATTTAATAGCTACTTACGCCCTGTTCACATGGGCAGGAGCCCTAAACCCATGAAAATCGCCACCTGGAACGTCAACTCCCTGGCCGTGCGCCTGCCGCAGGTGCTGGACTGGCTGGCCGCCAACCCGGTCGATGCCTTGTGCCTGCAGGAACTCAAACTCAGCGACGACAAGTTTCCGCTGGAGGCGCTGGCCGCCGCCGGTTACCACAGCGCTTTCTTCGGGCAGAAAACCTATAACGGCGTCGCCATCCTCAGCCGCACGCCGGCACGCGACGTTGTGAAAAACATCGTGGGTTTTGCCGATGAGCAGTCGCGCGTGATTGCCGTGACCTTGGACACGCCGCAAGGCGATCTGCGTCTGGTCAACGGTTATTTCGTCAACGGTCAGGCGCCGGGCAGCGACAAGTTTGAATACAAGATGAAATGGCTGGACGCCCTGCGCAACTGGCTGCAGGGCGAACTGGTTGCCCATCCCAAGCTGGTGCTGGTCGGCGACTTCAACATCACCGCCGATGACCGCGACACCTACGATGCCGAAGGCCTGCGCGAAACCATTCACCACACGACCGAAGAACGCCAGCACCTGCAGGCGCTGATTGGGTTAGGCCTGCACGACGCCTTCCGTCTCTTCGAGCAGCCGGAGAAAAGTTACTCCTGGTGGGACTACCGCGAGTTTGCTTTCCGACGCAACCGTGGCCTGCGGATTGACTACGTGCTGGTCAGCGACGCGCTCAAACCGGCCGTGAAAAGCTGCGTGATCGACAAACTGCCGCGCAAAAATGAACGCCCCAGCGACCATGTGCCGGTGGTGGCTGATCTTGAATTGCTATAAATAAAATAGCTGATTGCGCCCGCTCATAAAGGGCTAGAAGCCTATTTCATTCATATACCACGGGCCACCTGACCGGGAATCGTCGGCGACTCCGGCACCGCGCCCTTGGCGTGGCGCTGGCTGTTGCAGACCTCATGGCTGATCGCCAGGTTCTCGGCATGGCTGTTGCCGCCTTCGCTGAGCGGACGGATGTGCTCCAGCGTGGCGGCGGCAGGCAACACATGCTCGCCACACACCCAGCACGGCACCTGGCCATGCAGCTGGCGCGCCACGGTTTTGTAGATCTTGTCGCGGGTCAGGGATAAACGGCTCATGGCTGGACTTTAAATCAGCAGGACACGGTCCAGGCGGGATGAGGCACCCTCGACAGGCTCAGGGCGAACGGATGAAAAGCGATGCCCGCGAAGGCATCTCTTTTCAAGCAGGGGCCGCGGATCTGGCTTTGCCAGTCCGCAGGCGCAGCGCCCCCTCGGGGGCAGCGCAGTACGCGAAGCGACAAGCGTGGGGGCTTGATCACTCCAGATGCAATTCCTGAATCTTGCGTGTGATGGTATTGCGGCCGATGCCCAGTTTTTGCGCGGCTTCGATACGCCGGCCCCGGGTATTGAGCAGCGCCGTCTGGATCAGTTTGGATTCAAAACGCCGGGTCAACACATCCCAGACATCGCTGCGGCCGCTCGCCAGCAGGGCCTGGGCTTCGGCCTCCAGCCCCGACTCCCAACCACCGCCGTTCAAGGCCAGGGCGGGGTCTGCCGACGCAGCCAAGGTGTGGGCCGGGAGTATGTCGGCCGCAGCGGCCTGGATGAGGTCTGCAGACAGCGGGGGCAAGGGTGGCGCCACACCGCTCTCAAGCAACACCGGCACCGCCGGCGCCCGGACCGGCTCGTGCACGGCATCACGCACCTCGGGCGGCAAATCCTTGGCTTCGATGACCTGGGCCGGCGCCATCACGGTCAGCCAGTGGCAGATATTCTCCAACTGGCGCACATTGCCGGGAAAACTGAAGTTGCTGAGCTGCTGCAACGCGGCGTCGGAGATACGTTTGGGTTCGGCCACCCCGAGTTGCTTGGCGCTTTGTTGCAGGAAGTGACGCGTCAGCATGAACACGTCCTCGCGCCGCTCGCGCAGGGCCGGCAGGCGCAGGCGAATCACGTTGAGGCGGTGAAACAAATCTTCGCGGAAGCCGCCTTCCTTGACGCGTTGCTCCAGGTCCTGGTGTGTGGCCGCGATCACACGCACATTGGTCTTGACGGCGTTGTGGCCGCCGACGCGGTAGAAATTGCCGTCGGACAACACACGCAGCAGCCGTGTCTGCAGATCAAACGGCATGTCACCGATTTCGTCCAGAAACAAGGTGCCGCCGTCGGCCTGCTCGAAACGGCCGCGGCGCATGGTTTGTGCGCCGGTAAAAGCGCCGCGCTCATGGCCAAACAGTTCACTCTCCAGCAGGTCTTTCGGGATCGCGGCGGTGTTGATGGCGACAAACGGACCATTGGCACGCGGCGAATGTTTGTGCAGGGCACGCGCCACCAGCTCTTTGCCCGAGCCGGATTCGCCGGTGATCATCACCGTGACATTGCTCTGGCTGAGCCGGCCTATGGCGCGGAACACGTCCTGCATCGCCGGCGCCTGGCCCAGCATTTCGGGCGCGGCCGCCATGCGTTCTTCGGCCACTTCCTCGCGCTGGCTTTCCTCGACCGCGCGGCGTATCAGCTCAACGGCCTTGGTCAAATCAAACGGTTTGGGCAAATATTCGAATGCGCCACCCTGGAAGGCCGAGACGGCGCTGTCCAGGTCGGAAAACGCCGTCATGATGATCACGGGCAGGCCGGGGTGTTTTTCCTTGACCTTGGCCAGCAGGTCCAGGCCGGAGCCGCCTGGCATACGAATGTCGCTGACCAGCACCTGCGGGCCGTCTTCGTCGGTGGCCACGTCCAGCGCCGCCAGCAGCTCGCGCGGGTTGGTGAAGCTGCGTGTCGGCAGACCTTCACGCAACAAGGCCTTTTCCAGCACAAACCGGATGGACTGGTCATCATCAACAATCCAGATCGGTTTCATAATTTTTTATCCCTTTGGTACGTCGACCGGTTATCCATCCATGACAGGGACGGATCTCAAGGCAGCGGTATCAGCAGCTTGAAATCCGTGCGGCCGGGGACGCTGTCGCACTCGATCAAGCCGTGGTGTTGCTGAACAAAGGTTTGCGCCAATGTCAGCCCCAACCCGGAACCGCCTTCCCTGCCTGAAATCAGGGGAAAGAAAATACGGTCCTTGATGGAGTCCGGAACGCCCGGTCCATTGTCGATAACATGCAATTCCAGTGCCAGGCGATAACGCTGCTTGCCGAAAGTGACTTGCCGCGCAATCCGGCTGCGAAAACTGATCTGCGCGTCCCCCGCCGCAATTCGCTCGGCCAGCGCCTGTGCGGCATTGTGGGCAATGTTGAGCACCGCCTGGATCAGTTGCTCGCGGTCGCCGCGAAAGTCGGGAATCGAAATGTCGTAGTCGCGCAGCACACGCAGACCTTTGGGAAACTCGGCCAGGATCAACGACCGCACCCGTTCGCAGACCTCGTGGATATTCACATCGCCCACCAGGTGCGGCCGGCGGTGCGGCGCCAGCAGGCGGTCCACCAGGGTCTGCAGCCGATCCGCCTCGTGGATGATGACCTGGGTGTATTCGGTCAGCTCCTTGGACTCGATCTCCATCTGCAGCAACTGCGCCGCACCGCGTATGCCGCCCAGCGGATTTTTGATCTCGTGCGCCAGGTTGCGGATCAACTCCTTGTTGGCCTGCGCCTGGTCGAGCAGGCGTTCCTCGCGGTCCTGCTTGGCCTGCTGTTCCAGCGGCAGCAGCTCGACAATCGCCTCGCCCGGCGTGTCGGTCTGCGCCACCACCACGTGCACCGGCATGGGCTCGCGGTTCAGCGGTTTGAGCCAGGCGTCGTAACGCAGGGCCGCAAATTCATTGCTGCCCGCGCCTTCCAGCGCGTTGTGCAGAATCTGGGGCTCGGTGAAACAATCAGGCAGCTGCGAGCCTTCGATGGTGCGGCGCGAGATGCCCAGCGCGTCCTCCAGCGCCGCGTTGGCAAACACCACCACGCCGTTGGTACGCACCACGGCCACCAAGGTGGCCAGCAGGTCAAAAGACTGAAAGCGGGGGGAGGCCTGAGCGGCGGCGGGGGTGAAAATAGGTGGCTTGTTCAAGCCACCATTCTGACGCAGAAAAATTACTGCGGCGCGGTGTTGCCGGGCAAGCGGGCAATTTCGCGTTTCAGGCCGGCAATGTCGCTTTCGTGGCGCGTGATGCTTTCTTTCATCTCCGCCACCCGGTCCAGGTAACGCTGGTGGTTGCGCCCTTCGATGCCCTGTTTGTCGGGCTCGCCGTTGTTGTACTCTTTGAGCTGCTCGGCCAGTTTGAGCTCGGCCTTTTTCAGTTCAGCCTCAAGAATGGCCCGCATATCGCTGTCACGGGCGCGCTGCTCGCTGTTGCTGGACGCTGGCGCGGCCTGCACCGCCGAGGCCACACGCACGGACGGCCGGCTCACCGGCGTGCCCTGGACCACGGTGACATTGCCACCTTCGATCGGCTTGCAGCCGCGTGCCTGCGCATCCTTGGCGTTGTTGATGTATTCGGTGCCGGTTTTGCCGCTGCAACGGAAAATGCGCTCCTGGGCAACAACGCTGGAGACACCGGCAACAAGAACAAGAGAGATTGAAAGAAGTACTGTAGGTTTCATGCGTAACCCCATGTGCCGATTAAGGCCTGGACGGTCTGCCAGTATCCTGCAAAGGTCTTGAAATGCAAAACCCTGCAGGCGATAAACACAGGGCCCATAAAAAAGGACGGCCAAAGCCGTCCTTTTTTGACCACAAACTGTAAAAAATTACAGGGAGTAATACATCTCGAACTCGATAGGGTGCGTGGCCTGGCGCAAGCGCGTCACTTCACCCATTTTCAGTTCAATGTAGGCGTCGATCATGCTGTCGGTGAACACACCGCCCTTGGTCAGGAAGCCGCGGCCCACGTCAAGTGCGTCCAGGGCCTGGTCCAGGCTGTGGCAGACGGTTGGCACTTTCGCATCTTCCTCGGGCGGCAGATGGTACAGATCTTTCGTCGCGGCTTCGCCGGGATGAATCTTGTTTTCCACGCCGTCCAGACCGGCCATCATCAGGGCCGAGAAGCCGAGGTAAGGGTTCATCAGTGGATCGGGGAAGCGTGCCTCGATGCGGCGACCCTTGGGGTTGGCCACATAAGGGATGCGGATCGACGCCGAGCGGTTCTTGGCCGAATAAGCCAGCTTGACCGGCGCTTCGTAACCAGGCACCAGGCGCTTGTAGCTGTTGGTGCCGGGATTCGTGATCGCATTGAGCGCACGGGCGTGCTTGATGATGCCGCCCACGTAGTACAGCGCGAAGTCGGACAGGCCGGCATAACCGTCGCCGGCAAACAGGTTTTTGCCGTCTTTCCAGATCGACTGGTGCACGTGCATGCCGGAACCGTTGTCGCCAACGATGGGTTTGGGCATGAAGGTGGCAGTTTTGCCGTAGGCATTGGCCACGTTGTGCACCACGTATTTCAGCAGCTGTGTCCAGTCGGCGCGCTCGACCAGCGTGCTGAAACGGGTGCCGATTTCGTTCTGGCCGGGGCCAGCGACTTCGTGGTGGAACACTTCAACCGGGATGCCCAGCGATTCGAGGATCAGGGACATCTCGGCGCGCATGTCTTGCGTGCTGTCAACCGGTGGCACGGGGAAATAACCGCCCTTGACGGTGGGCCTGTGGCCGCGGTTGCCGCCTTCGAGCTTGGTGCCCGAATTCCAGGGCGCTTCGTATTCTTCGATCTTGAAGAAGGTGCCCGACATGTCGGTGTTCCAGCGCACGTCGTCAAAGATGAAAAATTCTGGTTCTGGTCCGAAGAAAGCCGTGTCGCCCAGGCCGGTGGCCTTGAGGTAGGCTTCGGCGCGTTTGGCGATGGAACGCGGATCGCGGTCATAAGCCTTGCCGTCGCTGGGCTCGACCACGTCGCAGCTCAGCAGCAGCGTGGTTTCTTCAAAGAAGGGATCGATGTTGGCCGTGTTGGCGTCAGGCATCAGCTGCATGTCGGAGGCTTCGATGCCCTTCCAGCCGGCAATCGAAGAGCCGTCAAACGCATGGCCCGAAACGAATTTGTCTTCGTCAAAGTGGGACACAGGCACGGTCACGTGCTGCTCTTTGCCCCGGGTGTCGGTAAAACGGAAGTCAACAAACTTGACTTCGTTTTCCTTGACCATTTTCATGACGTCTGCGACGGTCTTTGCCATCAGAATCTCCTGTTGCTGGATGGTGGTTAAAAAATATGCTCGTGCTGGGTGAATGCACTTTTTATGCCAAACCCGATGGCCGGTGTTTTTATGCCAAGCCTTCGATTGTGCCGCCATCTGGCGCGGGATGAGCCAATGGCGAGCCTGCCAGGCCGGAAAAATCACTCACACCCAAAAAGCACCAAATAGGTGCAAACCAACTAACTCGTTATTGGTGCATTCATTTATCGCACCAATTCAGGGCCTAATTTGGCATTAAATGTGTGCAAGCCGGCCAGCAACGCCGGAAAAGCGGCGTTGACCAGTTCCGGCGGGCCTTTCACGCCCAGCTCGATATGCCGGCCGTATTCGGGGTGGTCCACGCTGGGCAGGCTGAACACCTTGACGCCGCTGTAATTGGCCTCGATGGCCAGCATCAGTGGCGTCAGCGTTGCCTCCATGGAGCCCATCACAATCACGGATTTTTCGGCGTAGGCCGATTGTTGGTGCAAGTCGGCGTGGTCGGTGTCCAGCACCCACTCGATCATGGGCCAGGCCATCACCGGGAAGCCCGGCACGAAATGAACCGCCCCCGCACCGGCCCGGCAGCTGAAACCGGGGATTTTGTTGTAAGGATTGGGAATGATCGCTGCGCCCACCGGAAACATGCCCATGTTCAGGCGGTGGATATTGTCGTGCCGGTCCGGCTCATACGGCACGCCCTGCTCTTTGGCAACGTCCTGCATGCGTTCGCGGATCAGGGCCTCGGCCTTCGGGTGCAAGGCCAACGCCACACCCAGGGCATCGGCGGCGCATTGGCGCGTGTGGTCGTCCGGCGTGGCGCCTATGCCGCCGCAGGAAAACACCACGTCGCCCGAGGCCCGCGCCGCGGCAAAAGCACGTGCCAGCACCGCGGTGATACGCGCCGGCTCGTCCCCCACGTAGTCCGCATAACTGAGCTGCAGGCCACGCGCCGCCAGCAGCTCGATGGTTTTGGGCAGGTGTTTGTCGGCACGTTTTCCCGAGAGGATTTCGTCGCCGATGATGATGAGTCCGAAGTGAGTGCTCATGATGAAACGCCTGAAAAAAGGGGTTACGGCTGTTGTCCAGGTCCACCAAAGGTCGGCGCAGCCTCGCCTGCCACGCCGGCCGACGGCGCGGGCGAAACCTCGTCCGCTATGGATTCAATAGCTGCTTGCGCAAGTGGGTCGGGGGCTATGGCTACTTTTTGCTTGCGAAGTTGTTCCAGGGCCGCCAGCGTGTAATGGGCAAACCAGAGCGAGGAAAAAGCAAACACCAGGGTGTAAATCCAGATCGCCACCGGCACCAGGATGGGCGCCATGGCGACAAACATCGCGCCCGAGGCCCAGATCAGGCTGGGTGCGGCGCCCAGGTAACCACTGAGCACGCCGATCAGCAGCAGGCTGGCGCGGTGCTGGCGGAAGATCTCCCGCCGCTCCTCGGCGCTGGCGTGGTCCACCAGCGCGTCATAAGACATCACCCGGTAGGTCAGCCAGCCCCAGATCAGCGGCGGCAGGACCAGAATCAAGGGCGGGATCAGCCACAGCGGAATCGACACGAGCAGCGCCAGCACGGCCAGCGAGGTGGACCCCAGCGACCAGAACAGGCTGGTCATCAGCGAACCGCCTTTTTTGCGCTCCAGCAGCGGGAAACGGCGCTCGGCCACCAGGGCCACCATGGCCGGTGTCATCAGCAGTGCCACAAACAGCAGCGACACGATGACGATCACCGGGATCGCCAGAAACAGCAGCAATGCCGGCGCCAGCACCACACGCAGATTGCCAAACCCCACACCTTCGAGCCAGCGCGCCATGGCATTCAGCAGCTCGTAACCCTCCAGGCCGGAACGCACGGCGGACAAGGCGTCTTCCCAGAAAAAATAACCCAGCCCCAGCGAAATGACCACCATGATGATCAGCGGCAACACCGACAGCGCAATCACCCGCGGGTGCAGGCAGTACATGACCGCCCGCCAAAATGAATCCAGAAGCTTATGCATAAGAAGGAGGATAACCCGTCGGCGTAGCCGCCAGAGCTTCAGTCCCGGCCGATTAAGCGCTTCAGGCCCAGCCACTGCTGAGACCAGAAACCGCGGCCATAGTCGCGCTGCTTTTCCACCTGGTCGCGGATGCCGGTGGGGTCGTAACGCAGCTGGAAATTGGCTGTGCCGAACAACATGTCCCACCAGGGCAGCAACACGCCAAAGTTGTGCCCCCCCAGCGTGGTCGGGCCATGACTTTCATGGCCTATGCCTATGCTGTGGTGCAGCCGGTGAAAACGCGGGCTGACCCACAGGCGTTCGCCGATGCGGCCAAACCAGAGCCGAATATTGGCATGCTGAAAACTTTCGCTGAGCTGGGTCAAGGCCACGATGGCGATGAACTGGCCGGGCGCCACGCCTATGAGTTGCGCCACCAGCACCACGATGATGTCGGCAATGATGTCGTCCAGCAGGTGGTTGCGGTTGTCGCTCCACATGGTCATCTGGCGCTGCGCATGGTGCAGCGAATGCAGGCGCCACCACCATTCGAGCTGGTGCTGGCCGCGGTGTGTCCAGTAAGCCACAAAGTCAAACACCACCAGGTAAATCAGCAGGCTGACCAGCGCTTGGTCGGTCACGCCGGGCCAGAGCTGGTCCAAGTGGAAAGTACCAAAGCCCGCCGTGCGCACCATGCCAAAAAAACTGTCAAACACGGGCTCCAGCGTGAAAAACAGCGCAATCCGGAACAGGCCCAGGCGATGGATCAGGGTGTAAAGAATGTCGGTGCGTATGGTGGCGCGGTCCGTCACGGGTTCTACCGGCCGCCAGCGCTGTAACGGACCGATGACGGCCAGCAAAATGACGATCTGGATCGCCCCGGCCATGAACCAGGCCGTGGCCTCGTAAGCGTCTTCCAGCAGGTTGCCCAGGCCCAGCGCAAACATGACGGGCTGCACGACCGCCTCAAACAAGCCCTGCTGCACTCCGGAGAAAAAATTTTCGAAACCGTTCATGCCGCTTATTTTGCAGGCTTGGCCGCGGCCGGGCCGGCGTGGGATTCAATCCAGGCCTTGTACTGGGGATGTTCACGCAAGGTCTGGAAGCAAAAACCTCGCGCCTTCAAACCCACAATCAGCGGCTCCAGCACGGCGGGCGCCCAGGGATCCTTGCGCGACCAGATGCCCAGGTGGGCCAGCAAGATGTCGCCGGGCTGGATGTCTTTCAGCGCTTTTTTCAGCAAGGCCTCGTTGGGAAATTTGTCGCTGGACAATTCGTCACCCAAAAAGCCGGCAGGCGACCAGCCCACATGTTCATAGCCGCATGATTTGGCCGCGGCCAGCAAGGCCGGCGAGGTTTTCCCGCCCGGCGCCCTGAACAGCGGCAAGGTTTTTTTGCCGGTGATCTCCTGCAGGCGGGTAGCGGATTTGCCGATCTCCTCGCAATACTGTTTCGCCGTCCAGGTGAAGTCCTTGCCCTCGGACGGTCCCGCCGACGGCCGGACCTTGAACTGGACAGGATGGCCGGGTACATCACCACGCCAGTAGGTGTGGTCAAAGGTATGCGAGGCGAATTCATGGCCTTCTGCAGCGCGGGCCTTCCACCACGGCGCCCAGTCCCGGCCCAGACTGCCATCGCCGGTTTTGGTGCGTTCGTTGGCCGCGAAGAAGGTCACCTTGACCTGGTGTTTATTGAGGATGTCCGCCATCAGCGGCGCCACCGCCATATGGCCAGTGTCCAGCGTCAGGTAAACCGGCTTCCCAGGCTTGCCTTGGGCATCAAAACAGCCTTCAGCCCATACCGGACGGGCGCTAAAAGCTATTAAGACAGTAGCAGCCAGCAGCAGCACGAAGGGCCGCAATACGCCCCCATGCAGGCAGAGGCCGCGGGTCTGGCTTCGCCAGCCCGCAGGCGCAGCGGCCCCCCCGGGGGGCAGGGAGCTACACGCAGTGAGCGACCGTGGGGGCCTATCTAGGCGCGTGGTCAAGTGTCCAGACGCCATGGGGGCTCTTTCCAACGTTCACCTGGCGCACCACCTTGCGGCTGGCCACGTCGATCACCGTGAGTTTGCGCGCCCAGCGCGAGGTCACATAAATCAGCTTGCCGTCGCGCGAGACTTCGATACAGTCCGGCCCGCCGGGCGCGGGGGTAGTTGTCCACCACGCTCAAGGTCTGCAAGTCGATCTTGCTGATGGTATTGGCCACGCGGTTGCTGACCAGCACATGGCGCCCGTCGCCCAGCGCCCGGAAGGCGTGTGCGCCGGCGGCGGTCTTGATGACCCGTGTGCGCTGGGGCTGTTTGCCGCTGACGTCGTAGACCTCGACCGAATCCCCGCCGGTCAGGCCGACCAGGATCAGCTTGTCATCGGCGCTGCCGTACACGTCGGCGGGAATCGATCCCGTGGGTGTGCGCCACTTGATGGTTTGTGTCGCCAGGTCCAGCGCGATCAGCTCGTTGCTGTCCTGCATGGTCGAATACACCGTGGTGCTTTTGCTGTCTATCCACAAATGGCTGGGCGTCTTGCCGGTGGCCACGCGTTTGACCAGCGTGATGTTGCTGCCGTCCCAGCGGTAGATGTCGATGTGATTCAGGCGGTTGGCGGCCGTGACAAACCACTTCATGTCCGGCGAAAAACGCAGCTGGTAGGGGTCAAGGATGCCGGGAATCACGCGCTGGACGGCGGCGGTTTTCGGGTCGATGAAGGTCAGGGTGTCGGACAGCGCATTGGCCACAATCACCGATTTTTCGTCGGGCGTGAGGTAGATGTGGTGCGGCTGCTTGCCGGTGGGGATGCGCTTGATTTCGCTCCAGTCCACCGGGTTGATCACACTGACATTCGCGTCCAGCGAATTGAGCACAAACAGCGGTGCGGACTGGGCCAGGGCGGCAACGCCCACATAACAGCACAGGGCGGCGGCAATCAAACGGGGAAACAGATTCACAAACTACTTTCTTCGAGGCGACCGGCAAGTGTAGCGGTCGAACATGGATCAACGCGCCAGAAGGTGGGCCCGCTTACATCCTTTACGATGCTGCGATGAACTTTTCAGCGAATATCCAGGGCATCCGCCTCGAAGTGCAGCGTATCGCCGGTTCGGCGACGCTGGCGCCCCTTGTTTTTCTGCATGAAGGCCTGGGTTCGGTCAGCTTGTGGACACAACGCGGCCAGAGCTGGCCCGAGGCCGTCTGCCAGGCCACCGGCCGCGCCGGCCTGGTCTATTCGCGGCGCGGTTATGGCCAGTCGGACGCTGTGCCCGATGTGCGCGCCACCGGTCGGCTCGCGCCGGACTACATGCACCGCGAAGCCTGGGAGGTTTTGCCGGCGCTGCTGGCCGACCAGGGCATCCCACAAGCGGTACTGCTGGGGCATTCGGACGGCGCCAGCATCGCCCTGCTCCACGCCAGCCGGCACCCGGTCACAGCCGCCATCGTGATGGCGCCCCACCTGATGGTCGAGGACATCGCGGTTGCGGCCATCGCCGAAGCCAAAACAGCTTTTGAACATGCCGGCCTGCGCGAGCGTCTGGCGCGCCACCACGCCGATGTCGATGGCGCCTTCTGGCAGTGGAACGACATCTGGCTGTCCGAGGCTTTCCGCCGCTTTGACATCCGTCCCGACTGCCGGCGCATACACGCCCCGCTGCTGGCGATTCAGGGCCTGAACGACGAATACGGCAGCATGGCCCAACTCGACGAATTGGCGCTGGCCGCGCCGCAGACCGTACAACTCCGGCTGCCCGATTGCGGACATTCCCCGCAGCGCGACCAAAGCAGCAAGACGCTGGAGGCGGTGGCACAGTTTCTCGCGCCCCTTCCCTGATCACTATCGAATTTATAGCTACTCACACCCAGTACATATGGGCTACAGCTATTTTTTCCTTACAAATCAGCCCCCCTCCCCCCACAGGCCGCCTGTGCACTTGCAACGCGAGCGGACAGCAGGCACGCCGTAACCGCGCCAAACCCGGCGTCCCCCATCTTTTTGGGTCCACTGAAGCCTATAAGCCTCAAAAAACATGACTTAATTCCCAATTTCGTAAGAACTTGTGATTACTTCACTTCTCAAATGCCCTGATCAGGCGTAGTCTAGTATTTGTAATTATTGGTAACGATCCGGGAGTGGCATCATGACGATGAATACGGAATGGTTGTTGGCAGGCCTGTGTTTGCTCACCTTGGTCTGTGCATGGTTCGGCCTCTGGCTCCACGGCAGCGCACGCAAAACAAAACGCATCCCCAAACACTGGCCCTTGCATGCGCGGGGTCTGGTCAACAAGGAAGAGTTGCGGATCTGGCGCTGGCTGAGCGACACCTTTGACGACCACCACGTCATGATCAAAATGCCGGTCACCCGCTTCACCCGGCCCAATGCGAGCGAAAACGGTCGTCACCTGTATGACTTGCTCAAAAACACCAACTGCACGTTTTCCATCTGCGCCAACGACGGCCATGTGGTCGGTTGTGTGGATGTTCCCAAGTCTTTCGGCTTGCCGCAAAAGACCCGGGATCTCAAAGAAAGCCTGCTGGAGCAATGCGGTATTTCCTACATCGTGCTCAATCCCGGCCGGCTACCGGCGCCGGCAGACATCCGCGATGAAATCCTGGGCGAAGTTGCAGCAAGAGCCAGGCATTTGAAACGCGAGGAAGCGGCCATAGAGGCCGCTCGCGTCAACCTGAGAAGGACCCTGGTGCAGCAACGTCGCATGCGTCAATTCAGAAGCATTTATGAAAAGGGTGACAACAACCACACCATCAGCAGCGACATGCCCAGCCAGTGGCAGGATGCCTTCCTGATTCAGGCCAACAGCCTGCCGGCCGAGTTGAGAACCGCCGACGGTTGCCGGCTGGCCTGAAGAAAAAAACGGCACGCCTGAGGGATCAGGCGGTGCAAACACCTGTCAAGCCGAAATACTGGCCAGGTCCTGCGCCGTCAACCAGCGCCACTGGCCCGGCTTCAAATCGGCCGGCAGCGCCAGCGAACCGATGCGTGAACGATGCAGGCCGCCCACGTCTTCCACCCGGTTGCCCACGGCGGCAATCATGCGTTTGACCTGGTGGTATTTGCCTTCGGTCAGGGTCAGGCTCAGCGTGTTGTCCCCGGTTTTTTCGCAAGCCGCCGCTTTTACGGCTTTGGGATCATCGTCCAGCACCACACCGCTGAGCAGTTTCTGGATTTGTTTGTCGTCCACCGGGTGTTTGGCCTTGACCTCATACACCTTGGGCACATGGTGTTTAGGTGAACTCATGCGGTGAATAAACTTGCCGTCATCCGACAGCAGCAACAGCCCGGTCGTGTCCTGGTCCAGCCGGCCCACGGCCTGCACCCCCGCCGCCGCCCCGCCGCCGCGCTGGCGGATAGGCGCCGGCAGCAAGGTGTAGATGCTCGGGTAGGTGCTGGGTTTTTGCGAACACTCGTAACCGGCCGGCTTGTGCAGCATGAGGTAGGCCTTCTCGTGGTATTCCCAAGCCACACCCTGCACCGTGAAGTGCAAATCTTCCGCTATAAATTCCATAGCTGGCTCCGAACACGGGACGCCGGCTACAGCCACAAAACCCTGTTGAATCAGCCCGGCGCAAACGCGCCGCGTGCCAAAACCCTGGGAAAAAAGAATCTCTTGTAATTGCATGGTGGCCATGGGGGGATTTTCACTGTGTTTGGCAGCACTTGCCTACCGTTTTCAGGCGAAAAAAAGCCCAACCGTTGCCGGCTGGGCTTTCGATGAATGGTGGAGCTGGGGGGATTTGAACCCCCGTCCGCAAGCCTTGTTCGGGCAGATCTACATGTTTAGCGGTCTGATTTGAGTCTCGCCACCTGTGTCGCGCAGTCGCACGCTACACAGGACGCCAGCACCCTATTTTCTCGCCCCGGGTTAAGGTACCCAGCCCGGAGCCAGCCGATGAAATTATCTTTACAGCCGGGAGTGTTTAACTTGCGCTAAACACCCCTTGCCCAGCCCATCGGCCTGCTGTTGTAAAGCTCACTGGCAATTAAGCAGCGAGTGCGAAACGTTCGTCGTTTGCAGTTAGTTTGTTTGAATCAGTTTTACGAGCACACTCAGCTCGACATGCACCACACCGCGTCCGAACCCACGTCGAAACCAATGCAGCCCCAAGCCCAGTAGTTTAAGCCATCCGCAGCAAATTCAAGAGCGAGGCCGGAGAAACAATGGTGGCGTCCGCGTTCCAGCCCCGGGTATCGACCAAAACGCCGAGGTAACCGTAGGCCGCGGCCACCGTGGGCATGCCCGCCGCACGCCCCGCAACGATGTCGCGCTCGTCGTCACCGACATAGACGCAGCGCCCGGGTGCCACCTGGAGTTGCCGGGCCGCTTCCAGCAAAGGGGCGGGATGTGGCTTGGCATGCGGCGTGGTGTCGCCGCTCACTATGGTTTTTGCTGTGCCGAACAGCGGCATCTGCCGGGTCAAGGGCAGCGTAAAACGCTCCGATTTGTTGGTGACCACGCCCCATTTGAGGCCGGCACGGTCAATTTGCGCGATCAACTCGGCCACGCCGTCAAACGCATAAGTGCGTTCGGTCATGCAGGCTTCGTAATTGGCAAAAAACTCCTCCCGCAAGGCCCCGAAACCAGCGTCATCCGGCGTGAGGCCAAAAGCCACGCCCAACATGCCGCGTGCACCGGCTCCGGCCATGGGGCGGTAATCTGCCAGCGGCAGGGAAGGCAGTCCACGGTCCGTGCGCATCTTGTCTGCGGCGGCGCCGAGGTCGGGCGCGCTATCTATCAGCGTGCCGTCCAGGTCAAACAGCACGGCATCAATATGTTCAAACATGGGTAAAGCGGTCTTCAGAGTTTCTGCGTCGCGAGCAGGTAATTGACGCTGGTGTCGGCGCTGAGCCAATAGTGTTGCGTCAAAGGGTTGTATTCCATGCCGCGGGTGTGCTGCAAATTGAGCCCGGCGCTGCGGCAATAAGCCGCCAGTTCGCTGGGTTTGATGAGTTTGGCGTATTCGTGGGTGCCGCGCGGTATCAGGTTCAGCACATATTCGGCGCCCACGATGGCAAACAGGAAGGCCTTGGCATTGCGATTGATCGTGGAAAAAAACACATGGCCGCCGGGCTTGACCAGGGTCGCACAGGCCCGGACCACCGAGGCTGGATCGGGCACATGCTCCAGCATTTCCATGCAGGTCACCACGTCGAAACTGCCCGGCGCTTCAAGCGCCAGCTCTTCGGCGCTGATTTCGCGGTATTCCACGCCTTCGGTGCCGGCCTCGAGCGCGTGCAACTGGGCCACTTTGAGGGCCTTGGTGGCCAGGTCTATGCCCAGGACCTGCGCGCCTTGCCGGGCCATGGCATCGGCCAGAATGCCGCCGCCGCAACCAATATCCAGCACACGTTGCCCTTTCAAGGGCACCAAACCCTCAATCCAGTCCAATCGCAAAGGATTGATCTGGTGCAGAGGACGGAACTCACTTTCGGTGTCCCACCAGCGGTGGGCCAGATCGGAAAATTTGGCCAGTTCGGCCGGGTCGGCATTTTGAGTGGTTTGCATGGAACGATTATCGCCCGGGCATAAAAAAACCGCGCCGTAGCGCGGTTTTTTAAATAATCTGGGAAAGATTATTTGTTGGCGCGGGTGCCAACCACTTCGATTTCCACGCGACGGTTCTTCGCACGGCCTTCGGCAGTTTTGTTGTCAGCAACTGGCTGTTTCTTGCCTTTGCCTTCGGTGTAAACGCGGTTTTTCTCAACGCCTTTGCTCACCAAATAAGCCTTGACAGCTTCAGAGCGCTTGACCGACAACTTCTGGTTGTAGGAATCGCTACCAACGGAGTCGGTGTGACCCACAGCAATGATGACTTCCAGGTTGATGTCTTTGATTTTGCCGACCAGGTCGTCGAGCTTGGCTTTGCCTTCAGGCTTGAGCACAGACTTGTCAAAATCGAAGAAAGCGTCAGCGGCGTAGGTAACCTTGGTGGCTGCAGGAGGAGCAACCACGACAGGAGCGGCAGGTGCTGCAGGAGCAGCAGCAGCAGGCGCAGCAGCAGGAGCGGCAGCAGGAGCAATCGCACCATCGCAACCTGGAGCGGCAGTAGCCGGTGTCCAGTTCGCATCACGCCAGCAGAGTTCGTTGGTTCCGTTTTTCCAGACCAGCTCGTTCGTGCCGTTTTTCCAGTTGTCGATTGTTTGTGCACCAGCGGCGGTAGCAAGCGCTGCGGAAGCAAACAACATTGCCACTTTGTTGAGTTTCTTCATGGTTCTCCTCTAGAGAAAAGCCGCAGACTTGCTGCGATTGAATATCACGCCGTGAGTGACCATCACTCAAAGCGTTACAGTTATTGTGCCATAGCTCATTCGCCGTTCAAGCGCGGTATAGGCTTCGTCCGACACAGAATCGAGATTCTTTGTTTTCTGTTGCAGGCTTGCCACACCGCGACTGACCTAAACTCAGGCCTTAAAATCAGTGGGCTTATCTCTGTAAGCACCCTGCCAAATCCTACCCAGGCCTCTCATGACCCAGTTTGCCAAAGAAACCCTGCCCATCAGTCTTGAAGAGGAGATGCGGCGCAGCTACCTTGATTACGCGATGAGCGTGATCGTCGGGCGCGCCTTGCCAGACGCCCGTGACGGCCTCAAGCCGGTGCATCGGCGCGTGTTGTTTGCGATGCATGAGCTGAACAACGACTGGAACCGGCCTTACAAAAAGTCGGCGCGTATCGTCGGCGACGTGATTGGTAAATACCACCCGCACGGCGACCAGTCGGTCTACGACGCCATCGTGCGTATGGCCCAGGACTTTTCCCTGCGCCATATGCTGGTGGATGGCCAGGGTAACTTCGGCTCGGTGGACGGCGACAGCGCGGCTGCCATGCGTTACACCGAGGTCCGTCTGTCCAAGATTGCCCAGGAAATGCTGGCCGACATCGACAAGGAAACCGTCGACTTCGGGCCCAACTACGACGGCAGCGAAAAAGAGCCGCTGGTTCTGCCTTCCCGTATTCCCAACCTGCTGATCAATGGCTCCGGCGGTATTGCGGTCGGCATGGCCACCAACATCCCGCCGCACAACATCAACGAAGTGGTCGACGCCTGCCTGCACCTGCTGAAAAATCCGCAGGCCAGCATCGACGAACTGATGGAAATCATCCCGGCGCCGGACTTCCCCACCGGCAGCATCATCTACGGCATCAACGGCGTCCGAGACGGCTACCGCACCGGCCGCGGCAAGGTGGTGATGCGCGCCAAGTGCCATTTCGAGGACATCGACAAGGGGCAGCGCCAGTCCATCATCGTTGACGAGTTGCCCTACCAGGTCAACAAAAAGACGCTGCAGGAACGCATGGCCGAGCTGGTCCACGAGAAAAAAATCGAGGGTATCAGCCACATCCAGGACGAGTCCGACAAGTCCGGCATGCGCCTGGTCATTGAACTCAAGCGCGGCGAAGTGCCGGAAGTGGTGCTGAACAACCTGTACAAACAGACGCAACTGCAGGACACCTTCGGCATCAACATGGTGGCGCTGGTCAACGGCCAGCCCAAGCTGTGCAACCTCAAAGACCTGATCCAGGTCTTTCTGTCGCACCGCCGCGAAGTGGTCACACGCCGCACGGTCTTCACGTTGCGCAAGGCGCGCGAGCGTGGTCATGTGCTCGAAGGCCTCGCCGTTGCGCTGGCCAACATCGACGACTTCATTGCCATCATCCGCAACGCACCGACACCGCCGGTCGCCAAGGCCGAGCTGATGCTCAGGCCCTGGGACAGCAGCCTGGTGCGCGAGATGCTGACCCGCACACGTGCCGACGGCGGCATCGTGAATGCCGACGACTACCGCCCTGACGGCCTGGAAAAAGGCTACGGCATGGGCAGCGATGGCCTGTACCGCCTGTCGGAAACGCAGGCTCAGGAAATTCTGCAGATGCGCCTGCAACGCCTGACCGGCCTGGAGCAGGACAAAATCGTCGCGGAATACAAAGAAGTCATGGCGGAAATCGATGACTTGCTGGACATCCTGGCGCGTCCGGAACGCGTCTCCACCATCATCGGTGAAGAACTCTCGGTCATCCGCCAGGAGTTCGGCCAGGCCAAGCTGGGCGCACGCCGCAGCCACATCGAACACAGCTCGTTTGATCTGAGCACCGAAGACCTGATCACACCCACCGACATGGTGGTTACCTTGTCGCATACCGGCTACATCAAGAGCCAGCCGCTGTCCGAATACCGGGCGCAAAAACGCGGCGGCCGCGGCAAGCTGGCGACGGCCACCAAGGAAGATGACTGGGTTGACCAGCTCTTTATCGCCAACACCCACGACTACATCCTGTGCTTCTCCAACCGCGGCCGGCTCTACTGGCTCAAGGTCTGGGAAGTCCCGGCCGGTTCGCGCGGCTCGCGCGGCCGTCCTATCGTCAACATGTTCCCGCTGCAGGAAGGCGAAAAAATCACCGTGGTCCTGCCGCTGACCGGCGAAAAACGCAGCTTCCCGGCCGACCAGTATGTGTTCATGGGCACTAGCATGGGTACGGTCAAAAAGACCCCGCTGGAAGACTTCAGCAACCCGCGCAAGGCCGGCATCATTGCCGTGGACCTCGATGACGGCGACTACCTGATAGGCGCGGCGCTAACAGATGGCAAACATGACGTGATGCTGTTCTCGGACGGCGGCAAGGCGGTTCGCTTCGACGAAAACGACGTGCGCCCCATGGGCCGCAATGCCCGCGGCGTGCGCGGCATGATGCTCGACGAAGGCCAGGGCGTGATCGCCATGCTGGTGGCGGAAGACGAACAGCAAAGTGTGCTGACCGCCACCCAGAACGGTTTTGGCAAACGCACCTCCATCCAGGAATACACCCGCCATGGCCGCGGAACCAAGGGCATGATTGCCATCCAGCAAAGCGAGCGCAACGGCAAAGTCGTGGCGGCCACGCTGGTTCACGTGGACGACGAAATCATGCTGATCACCGACAAAGGTGTGCTGGTGCGCACCCGTGTCAGCGAAATCCGCGAAATGGGCCGTGCCACCCAGGGCGTGACCCTGATCGGCCTGGACGAAGGCTCGCAACTCAGCGGTCTTCAGCGCATCGTCGAAAACGACGCCAGCCTGGACGACAGCGATACAGACAATGACTCAGGCAAACCTGCCGCCAACCCGGAAACCAATTGATGAACAAGCTAATCACCGCCCTGCTGCTTGCAGGCTGCGCACTCTCTTTCACTGCCCACGCCCAAACCGCGGACCCCAAGCTGGAATGGGCGACCAAAGTGGTGGCCTTGCAGCAAGGCGCGGACCTTGACGGCCTGGTCTCGCAACTGGTCGGTACGGCGGCCCAGGATCTGGTTGCCGGCTGGGCGCCCAAATTTGACGCCAATGTCCCCAAAGCCAAACAGGCCAAGGCCACCGAAGAGTTCAATGCCGAACTGACCAAGTTTGCCGCCGATGCCAACAAGATCATCAGCAGCAAGGTCAGCCAGGTCAGCACCGAGGCCCTGGTGCCGGCCTACATGGAGCGCTTCAACCTGGAAGAACTCAAACAACTGGTCACCTTTTTCGAGTCCCCGGTCATCAAAAAATACAAGGCCGTTACCCCGGAATTGGCCGATGTTTTCATCAAGAAAATTGTCGCAACTACCCAAGCCGACATCCAGGCCCGCGCCAAGCAGTTTGATGCCGCCGCTGCCAAAATAGTCGGATCCGGCGCACCGGCGCCAGCCGCGAAACCGGCCAAGAAGTGACCCGGCCTTTCGTTTTTTTAACCGGCCTGAACGCGCAAGGTCGACCGCCTTGCGCAGCCGGTTCTTAGCTCCGCACGATAGACACCCGACATGACCCAAACCCTGCAAGAACTTCGGCATCAAATTGATTCGGTGGACCAGCAATTGCTGAGTCTGCTGAACCAGCGCGCGACGCTGGCCAACGAAGTCGGTGAAATCAAACGCCTGGACGGCTCGCCGGTCTTCCGTCCGGAGCGTGAAGCGCAGGTCATTCACGCCCTGCAAACCGCCAGCCCCGGCCCGCTCAAAGGTGACAGCATTGCGCACATCTGGCGCGAAGTCATGTCGGCCTGCCGTGCGCTGGAAGCGCCGCAACGCGTGGCCTATCTCGGCCCCGCCGGCACCTTCAGCGAGCAGGCAGCGGTGCAGTTTTTCGGCTCCAGCATCGAACATGTGCCCTGCGCCAATTTTGACGAAGTGTTTCGCGCCGCCACCGCCGGTACCGCCCAATACGGCGTGGTGCCGGTAGAGAACAACACCGAAGGCGTGGTCACCCGGACGCTGGACCTGTTCCTGAACTCCCCCTTGCATGTGATCGGCGAAACCAGCCTGCTGGTCCGCCACAACCTCTTGCGCCTGTCCGACTCGCTGGAAGGCGTGGAGGTGGTGCTGGCCCACGCGCAAGCGCTGGCACAGTGTCAGGGCTGGCTCAGCACCCACCTGCCCAACGCCGAGCGGCGCGCTGTCTCCAGCAATGCCGAAGGCGCTCGCCTGGCCGCCAGCAACCCGGCCTGGGCCGGCATCGCCAGTGAGCGCGCCGGCGCCGAGTTTGGCCTGCACGTGTGTGCCATGGCGATCCAGGACGATGCCTTCAACCGCACCCGTTTTGCCGTGATCTGCCTGCCCCAGGTTTTGGGTGCGCCACAGGCCTCCGGCAATGACTGCGTCAGCCTGATCGTGTCCGTGCCCAACAAGCCAGGCGCGGTGCACGACATTCTGGTGCCGCTGAAAACCCACGGCGTGTCCATGACACGTTTCGAATCGCGCCCTGCCCGCTCGGGCCAGTGGGAATATTTCTTTTACATCGATTTGCAGGGCCATCCCTCGCAGCCCCATGTGGCCGCCGCCCTGAAAGACCTGCAAAAACTTTGCGCCTTTTACAAAGTGCTGGGCACCTACCCCGCAGGCGACTAAAAAACCAATGAAGCAATCACAAACAACCGTGGCGACCTGCCATGTTTGAACAGTTAGGTCTGATCGGCTGCGGCCTGATGGGCGGCTCTTTCGCCCTGGCGCTCAAACGCGCCGGCCTCGTCAAACGTATCGTCGGCTACAGCAAATCGCCATCCACCACAGAACGCGCGCGTCAAATGGGCGTGATCGACGTGGAAGCCCCCTCGGCCTTGCTGGCCGTCTCCGGCGCCGACATTGTGCTGCTGGCCGTGCCGGTGTCCGCCACCGAAGCCACCTTCAAGGCCATACGCCACCTGATCGGTCCCAACACCCTGATCATGGACGTTGGTTCCACCAAACGCGACGTGGTCGATGCGGCGCGCCGGGTGTTGCGCGACCACCTGGGATGTTTTGTGCCGGCCCATCCCATCACCGGCAAGGAAGTCTCCGGCGTGGAATACGCCGATGTCGACCTCTACGTCGGCAAACAGGTCATCCTGACCCCGATTGAACGCACCTTCACGGTTCAGCTGCAAAAAGCGGTTGATGTCTGGACCGCGCTGGGCTGCAACGTCATCAAGATGTCCCCACAGTCGCATGACGCGGCCTATGCCGCCGTCAGCCACCTGCCGCACATGATTGCGTTTGCGCTGATCAACAGCATTTCCGGCCAGGCACACGGCAAGGACTACCTGTCACTGGCGGGCCCGGGCTTTCGCGACTTCACCCGCATCGCGGCCAGCGACCCCAAAATGTGGCGCGACATCCTGATTGCCAACAAGGAAGAACTGCTGGAGCAATCCAAACTCTTCCAGAACGCGCTGCAGGCGATGGAAAAACTGATCACTGGCGAAAATGGCGATGCGCTGGAAGAGCAGATCGATCAGGCCAGCCACACCCGCGCCAACTGGCGCATCAGCACCCCCAAATCCTTTCAATAACGGCGGTCCATGTTCGATATCCCGTTCCTGGACATTCCAGCCCTGAGCAGTGCTGGCGGCACGGTCCGCCTGCCCGGCTCCAAAAGCATTTCCAACCGCGTGTTGTTGCTGGCCGCCCTGAGCCAGGGCCGCACCACGGTGCATGATCTGCTGGCCTCCGACGACACGGCGGTGATGCTGACCGCGCTCAGGCAACTGGGCTGCGGCGTCGAACAACACGGTGACACCGCCATCATCGATGGCCTGGGCGGCCAGCTTGCGCAAACACAGGCCCAGCTTTACCTCGGCAACGCCGGCACGGCGATGCGCCCGCTGACCGCGGCGCTGGCCCTGCTGGGCGGCGACTTCGAGCTGTCCGGCGTGCCGCGCATGCACGAGCGGCCGATTGGTGATCTGGTTGATGCCCTGCGCCAACTCGGTTGCGCCATCGATTACCTGGGGCAGGAAGGTTTTCCACCACTGCGTATCCGCACCGGCCAGTTGACGCTGGACGCGTCCATTCGTGTGCGCGGCGACGTCTCCAGCCAGTTCCTGACCGCCCTGCTGCTGGCGTTGCCCTTGGTTGCCCGCCAGGATATCGTCATTGAAGTGGTTGGCGAACTGATCTCCCGACCCTACATCGAAATCACCCTGAACCTGCTTGCCCGCTTCGGCATTGAGGTCCAGCGTGACGGCTGGCAGCGTTTCACCATCCCCGCCGGTAGCCGTTACCGCTCGCCCGGGGACATCCACGTCGAGGGCGACGCCTCATCCGCTAGTTATTTCATAGCGCTTGGCGCAATAGCGACGGGGGCTACAGGCCAAAATGGCATTGAAATTGCCGGTTTGGGCGAAGCCTCCATCCAGGGCGACATCCGGTTTGTCGATGCGGCCCGGCAAATGGGCGCCCAAATCGAGAGCAGCCCCAACCGCCTGACCATACGCCGCGGCGCCTGGCCGCTCAAGGCGATTGACCTGGATTGCAACCACATTCCCGACGCGGCCATGACCCTGGCCGTGATGGCGCTTTATGCCGACGGCCCCAGCACCTTGCGCAACATCGCCAGCTGGCGCGTCAAGGAAACCGACCGCATCGCCGCCATGGCCTGCGAACTGCGCAAGCTGGGCGCCGATATCGAGGAAGGCGCCGACTACCTGCATATCACACCACCCGTCCAGTGGCAGACCGCCCCCATCCACACCTACGACGACCACCGGGTCGCCATGTGTTTTTCGCTGGCGGCCTTTAACCCGGCGCGGCTGCCGATACGCATTCTCGACCCGCGCTGCGTTGGCAAGACCTTTCCCAACTACTTCGAAACCCTGTTTCTGGTGTCACACACCGAGCGCAAGCGCGTCCCGGTGATCTGCGTCGATGGCCCGACCGCCTCGGGCAAAGGCACACTGGCGGCCCTGGTCGCTCACAAACTTGGCTACCACTACCTGGATTCGGGCGCCCTCTACCGCTTGACGGCTTTTGCCGCCGGCCGCGCCGGCGTGGCGTTGGACGACGAAGCCGGCGTCGCCGCCGTGGCGCGCAGCCTGCCGGTGCGTTTCCGGGGCGACCGGGTGTTTCTGGACGCCGAAGACGTCTCGGACGCGATCCGCAGCGAAGCCGCCGGCATGGCGGCCTCTCGCGTGTCTGTCCATCCGGCCGTACGCAGCGCCCTCTTGGAGCTGCAGCAGGCCTTTCGCGAGTTGCCCGGCCTGGTGGCCGACGGCCGCGACATGGGTACCGTGGTTTTCCCCCGATGCGGAACTCAAAATCTTCCTGACGGCCAGCGCCCTGCACCGCGCGGAACGGCGCCATAAGCAATTGATTTCAAAGGGTATTTCGGTTACAATCGCGGGGATTCAGCTGGATTTGGAGGCCAGGGACGCACGTGACATGTCACGGCCAACCGCCCCTTTGAAGCCTGCTGATGACGCCAAGCCGCTGGACAACTCCGAGCTGTCGATTGAAAAATCCACAGCTCTGGTGCTGGACTGGTGGCAAAGCACCCGGCCCTTCTGACCCGCGCCGCGCCTCTTCTCACAGGGCGCCCGGACCAGCAGGTTCTTTCACTTAACCCGCGGATTATCCGCACACAACCGCCGCAGTCAGCCCTAAAAACGATAGCAATCGTGCTGTCGGAAACCTGCTCTGTGGATGAGGAACTTTCATGTCTGAATCTTTTGCCGCCCTATTTGAAGAATCGCTCAAACGCTCCGAAATGCGTTCGGGCGAAGTCATTACCGCTGAGGTAGTGCGTATCGATCACAACCACGTGGTTGTGAACGCCGGACTCAAATCCGAGGCTTATGTCCCCCTCGAAGAATTCAAAAACGACCAGGGCGAACTCGAAGTCCAGGTCGGCGACTTTGTCTCCGTGGCCATCGACTCCGTCGAAAACGGTTATGGCGACACCCTGCTGTCTCGCGACAAGGCCAAGCGCCTGGCTTCGTGGATGAGCCTGGAAAAAGCCCTGGAATCCGGCGAATTCGTCACCGGCCAGACCAGCGGCAAAGTCAAGGGCGGCCTGACCGTTCTGGTCAACGGCATCCGCGCTTTCCTGCCTGGTTCGCTGATCGACACCCGCCCCATCAAGGACTTGTCTCCCTACGAGAACAAGACCATGGAATTCAAGGTCATCAAGCTTGATCGCAAGCGCAACAACGTCGTGCTGTCACGCCGTGCGGTTGTCGAAGCATCGATGGGCGAAGAACGCGCCAAGCTGATGGAAACCCTGAAAGAAGGCTCCGCAGTCAAGGGCGTCGTCAAGAACATCACCGAATACGGTGCGTTCGTTGACCTGGGCGGCATTGACGGCCTGCTGCACATCACCGACATGGCATGGCGCCGCGTGCGTCACCCAAGCGAAGTGGTGACAGCTGGTCAGGAAATCGTGGCCAAGATCCTGAAATTCGACACCGAGAAAAACCGCGTGTCCCTGGGTCTGAAACAAATGGGCGACGATCCTTGGATGGGCGTGAACCGCCGCTACCCACAGGGCACACGTTTGTTCGGCAAGATCACCAACATCGCCGACTACGGCGCGTTTGTGGAACTCGAGCCAGGCATCGAAGGCCTGGTCCACGTGTCCGAAATGGACTGGACCAACAAGAACGTGGCACCGAGCAAGCTCGTGGCCCTGGGCGACGAAGTCGAAGTCATGGTCCTCGAGATCGACGAAGACAAGCGCCGCATCAGCCTGGGCATGAAGCAGTGCAAGGCCAACCCATGGCAAGAATTTGCACAGGACACCAAGCGCGGCGACCGCGTCAAGGGCCCGATCAAGTCGATCACCGACTTCGGCGTCTTTGTGGGCCTGGCTGCCGGCATCGACGGCCTCGTGCATTTGTCTGACCTCTCGTGGAACGAGCCCGGCGAAGCCGCCGTTCGCAACTACAAAAAGGGCCAGGAAGTCGAAGCGATTGTGCTGGCTGTCGATGTCGACCGCGAGCGTATCTCCCTGGGCATCAAGCAGCTGGATTCCGATCCGTTCACCACCTTCGTGTCGATCAACGACAAGGGCGCTGTGGTGACCGGCAAGGTCAAGACTGTTGACGCCAAAGGCGCCGAGATCGACCTGGGCGAAGACATCATTGGTTACCTGCGTGCCAGCGAAATCAGCCGTGACCGCGTTGAAGACGCGCGCAACGTGCTGAAAGAAGGCGACGAAGTGTCGGCTGTTGTGGTGAACGTGGATCGCAAGACCCGCAACATCCAGCTGTCGGTCAAGGCCAAGGACAATGTGGACCAGCAAGAAGCCATGGCTTCCCTGAGCCAGCAGTCCTCGCGCGAAAGCGCTGGCTTGACCAACCTGGGCGCATTGCTGCGCGCCAAGCTGGACAACACCGAGAAGTAATCTAATCGGACCCCGGAACATGGCGTGCTTGCTCTTCGGAACAGCACGCCATTTCCTTGTCCAGGAATTCATATGACCCGTAGCGATCTTGTCGAAGAACTGGCCGCCCGATTCAGCCAGCTGACCCACCGCGACGCCGAATATGCCGTCAAGACGATTCTTGACGCCATGAGCGATGCGCTGGTGCGTGGGCACCGGATTGAGATTCGTGGTTTTGGCAGCTTTTCCATCAATCGGCGCCCGCCCCGCATGGGACGCAATCCGCGCTCGGGCGAAAGTGTCGCCATCCCGGAAAAGCGTGTACCCCATTTCAAACCAGGCAAAGCGCTGCGTGAGGCGGTGGATACCAGAACCGAAGAGATGCTGGTCACCAAACCAAACTGAAGACTTTCCCACGGTGGGCTCGCTACAATCGCCAGACCACAAGGGGACTTCCAGTGAAATACCTGATGTGGCTGCTTAAAGCAGCCATTTTTTTTACGCTTTTTGCTTTCGCGCTGAACAATCAGCAAGTCGTTTCCGTCTATTTCTTTTTCGGCACGCAGTGGCAGGCGCCGCTGGTGCTGGTGGTGCTGGCCACGTTTGCCTTCGGCCTGGCCGCCGGCATTCTGATGATGATGCCGCGCTGGTGGAAAAAACGCAAAAACGCCAGACTGAACCCGCACAGCCCTCTCAGCGAGAACCCTTCCACCATGCACCATGGAATTTGATTTCACCTGGGTTCTGCTCGGATTTCCGATCGCCTTCACCCTGGGCTGGCTCGCCTCGCGGCTCGATCTGCGGCAGTTGCGCATCGAAAACCGGCAAGCGCCCAAGGCTTATTTCCGTGGCCTGAACTTCCTGCTCAACGAGCAGCAGGACCAGGCCATTGACGCCTTTATTGAAGCCGTCCAGAACGATCCCGACACCTCGGAGCTGCATTTCGCGCTCGGCAACCTGTTTCGCCGGCGCGGCGAATACGAACGCGCCGTGCGTGTGCATGAACACCTGATGTCACGCGGCGACCTGACCCAGACCGAACGTGACCGTGCGCAACACGCGTTGGCGCTGGACTTCCTGAAAGCCGGCTTGCTTGATCGTGCCGAGATCGCGCTGCGAAAACTTGAAAGCACCAGCTACGAAGAAGAAGCCAGGCTTGCCCTGCTGTCGATTTACGAGCGCTCACGCGACTGGGCCCACGCCACGGAAATCGCCGCCAAACTCGACAGCGCCAGTCATGGTAGCTTCAGCAACCGCCAGGCCCACTACCTGTGCGAACAGGCAATTGCCGCCGCCGCGTCAGGCGACACCGACCAGGCCCTGGCCAAACTGCAGCAGGCCGTGAGCCTGGCACCGGCCTCGCCCCGCCCCCTGATCGATCTGGCCAAGCTGCAAAACCAGCTGGGCCGGCACCAGGACGCATTTGCGACCTTGCGTCAGCTTGAAAAAACCGCCCCCCAGGCCTTGCCACTGGCCGCCGGACTGCTCGGCAACATCGCACAACAAAGCGGCCAGCAACAAGCGGCGCTGGCGCTGTTGCAAACCCATTACGCGGACATGCCCTCCATCGATGTGGTCGAAGCCATCACCAAGCTCGATGCCGATGCAGCCACGCCGCGCGATCACTATCTTCAACACCTGGAGCGTGAACCCTCGCTGGTCGCCGCCGCGAAGTGGATTGCCGGCGAAAAGTTGGGCGATGCCCACCAGCAAAACCTGGTGCAACGCGCCCTGGACAAGGCCACCAAACCGCTGATGCGTTACCGCTGCGCCGCCTGCGGTTTTGAAGCCACCCAGCATTTCTGGCACTGCCCAGGCTGCCAGGCCTGGGACAGCTACCCGGCCAGGCGCATAGAAGAGTTATGAACACCCCCGTCGGATGCTCACTTCGTGTAGCACCTTCCCCCCTTGCAGGGGGCGACACCTGCGGCCTGGCAAAGCCAGATCCGCGCTGTCTACTGGAGTAAGAGTTGATGAACATGACAACACATTCACACCTGTCCCGTGAACAGCTCGCCCAAGCCCGCGTGCTGGTGGTCGGTGATGCCATGCTGGACCGTTACTGGTACGGCGCGGTGGACCGCATCTCGCCCGAGGCGCCTGTGCCCGTGGTACGTGTCACGCGCCAGGAAGAACGTATGGGCGGCGCGGCCAATGTGGCTTACAACATCGTGACCCTGAACGCCCAGGCGTCGCTGCTGAGTGTGGTCGGCGACGACGAGGCCAGCCACCAGCTCGAAGCCCTGGTGGCCAGCTCCGGCATCCGGCCCTGCTTCGGCCGTGATCCCCAGCTCAAAACCACGGTCAAACTGCGCGTGATCGGCCGGCAGCAGCAACTGCTGCGACTGGATTTTGAAAACACACCTGAAAACGAAGTCCTGGCCTCGCAGTCGGCCGAGTTCGAAAAACTGCTGCCACAACACGACACCGTGCTGTTTTCAGACTATGGCAAAGGTGGCCTGGCCCACATCGCCCTGATGATTGACCTGGCCCGTGCGGCCGGCAAAGTCGTGCTGGTCGATCCCAAAGGTTCGGACTACTCGCGTTACCAAAACGCCACCGCCATCACGCCGAATCGCGCCGAACTGGAGCAGGTCATAGGCCCCTGGCGCGACGAAGCAGACTTGCGGACAAAAGCGCAAAATTTACGTGAAACGCTAAAGCTGCAAGCCCTGCTGCTGACACGCAGCGAAGAAGGCATGACGCTATTTGACGCGCAAGGCCAGCTGCATGTGCCGGCGCTGGCACGCGAAGTGTTTGACGTCACCGGCGCGGGCGACACCGTGATCGGCACGCTGGCCGCCATGGCCGCCGCCGGCTTGAGCCTGCGCAACGCCGTGCCTGTGGCCAACCGGGCCGGCGGCATCGTGGTCGGCAAATTCGGCACGGCGACAGTCAGCTACGACGAGCTGTTCGCCGCGCCCTGAGAAACAAGGAAATATCATGAAAATCGTGGTCACCGGGGCTGCCGGGTTTATAGGCGCCAACATCATCCAGGGCCTGAATGCCCGCGGCATCAGCGACATCATTGCCGTTGACGACCTGAGCGACGGCGACAAATTCCGCAACCTGGCCGACCTGCAGATCGCCGACTACATCGACGCCGACGATTTTTACGACCTGTTCGCCGAAGCCGCTTTTGGCGATGTCGAAGCCGTCTTCCACGAAGGCGCCTGCAGCGACACCATGGAAACCGACGGCAAATACATGATGGACAACAACTACACCTTGTCCTGCGAACTGTTTGCCGCCTGCCAGGACCAGGGCACACGCCTGCTTTATGCCTCGTCGGCCGCGACCTACGGCGGCTCGGACACCTTCCGCGAGTCGCCCGAGTTCGAAAAACCGCTCAATGTTTACGGCTACTCCAAGCTGTTGTTCGACCAGCGCTTGCGGCGCGAACTCGGCACACGTTTTGAAAACACCGCAACCCAGGTGGCAGGTTTTCGCTACTTCAACGTTTATGGCCCGCGCGAGCAACACAAGGGCCGCATGGCCAGCGTGGCGTTTCATCAGTTCAACCAGTTCCGCGCTGATGGCAAGGTCAAGCTTTTCGGCGAATACGGCGGTTACGGCCCCGGTGGCCAGATGCGCGATTTTGTCTTCATCGACGATGTGGTGGCCGTCAATCTGTGGTTTCTGGACCACCCCGAGGCCAGCGGCATCTTCAACCTGGGCACCGGCCGGGCCCAGCCGTTCAACGACGTGGCGCTGGCCGTGGTCAACACCTTGCGCCAGCAGCAAGGCGAAAAACCATTGACGCCGGAAGAAGCCGCCTACGGCAGCCTGATCGATTACATCGACTTCCCCCCTGCCCTGGTCGGCAAATACCAGAGTTACACCCAGGCGGATTTGACGGCCCTGCGCGCGGCCGGCTGCGACCATGCCTTTGCCGATGTGCAAACCGGTGTGACGGCTTACATGCAGCGTTTGAGCAGCGCCAGCACCTGACTAGGGTTTTCCTGCGAGAAAAATGGCGGCGCCCGGTCAACCTCATCGGAAAGCGGCCCGTTATCACTAAGACATCCTTGTTCACGGGGATGGATTCGGTGTCTCCCGTTCAATCCAATCTTTGAGGAGTTTTCTCATGTTCAAGAAATTGCTGGTGTTTATCGCCGCCATGTACATGGCCGTGTCTTTTGCCGCAGTGGATGTCAACAAGGCCACAGCGGCCGAACTCGACGGCGTCAAGGGTATTGGCCCCGTGATCTCAAGCAAAATCGTCGAAGAGCGCAAAAAAGGTGATTTCAAGAACTGGGCGGACCTGGAAAGCCGCATTTCCGGTATCAAGGACAAAAAGTCTGCCGCCCTGTCGGATGCCGGTTTGACCGTCAACGGCAGCACTTACAAGGGTGCACCCGCGCCTGCCGCCGCCGCCAAGACGGAAGCCAAGCCAGCCGCACCGGCTGCCGCGGCAAAAACGGATGCCAAACCCGCCGCTGCCGTAGCCGCCGCGCCTGCAGCAGCCGCCGCAGCCGCCAAGGACGAGAAAAAAGACCCCAAGGCAGAAGCCAAAGCCAAGGCGGATGACGCCAAGGCCAAAAAAGACGCTGACAAACAAGCCAAGGCCGACGCCAAGAAGAAAAAAGCGGATGACGCCAAAGCCAAGGCCGATGCGGCCAAAGCCGCTAAAACTGCCAAAGCAGACACAACCAAGCCAGCCGCCACAACAGACGCTAGCGCCGCCAAAAAATAAGCCCGGCACCAAACTCTTGCAAAACCCGCCTTTGAGCGGGTTTTTTCATGCCATTTTTGGCACCCAGTCCTTATGCAGTGGGCGCAAGCAGCTATCAAATCAAGAGCGATTACGCAATACCTATCCTGGGCGGTTTCAAGCCCGTAGCCGATATGGCTGCGCCCCCAAAGCTGCCCTTGCTGCAGCCCTATCAGGCTGCGGATACGCGCAGCACCACATCACGTAGGCGGACACACGTCAGGTGGCACCGATTTCCCATGCGCACGGTGCTTGCGCAGCCATACCGAGCGCCAAAAAAAAAACGAGTCTCCGTGACCTTTAAACTATCCGCATGAATCGACGAAATTTGGTGTTATTCGCCCTGGCCGCAGGGTTTGCTCAAGTGGCGGTGGCCGGCCCGCAGCGCCAGGAAAAGACCGAGTGGTCTCGGTTCTTTACAGAAGCCGATGCACAAGGCAGCGTCGTCGTGCTTGACGCCCGAGGTGAGTCTGAAACCACCTACGTCTACAACGTATCTCGTGCCGAACGGCGCTACTCGCCAGCCTCTACCTTCAAGATTCCACACAGCCTGTTCGCGCTCGATGCCGGACTGCTGCGTGACGAATTCCAGGTCATCCCGTGGGATGGCGTGAAGCGGCCCACGGCGGCATGGAACATGGACCAAAATCTGCGCTCCGCGATGAGGAATTCCACCGTCTGGGTGTATGAGCGCTTTGCCAAGGAACTCGGCGATACCCGCGAGACCGCCTACCTGCGAAAGACAGGCTATGGCAATGCGGTCGCCACGGGCGACAAGCCATTTTGGGTTGAAGGCGACCTCGCCATTTCATCCTTCGAGCAGATTGCGTTCTTGCAGCGGCTTTACCGCAATCAACTGCCCTTCCAAGTTGAACACCAGAGGCTTGTGAAGGACGTGATGGTCAATGAAGCGGGCCCTGACTGGATACTGCGCGCAAAAACAGGATGGACCGGAAAAATTGGCTGGTGGGTGGGTTGGGTAGAGTGGCCCAGCGGCCCCGTCTTCTTCGCCTTGAACATGGACACGCCGAACAGGCTCGGCGACCTCCCAAAGCGGCAGAGCATCACGCGCAGTGTTCTACGCTCCATGAACGCGCTACCCACGGCGCCCTAGCTTCTGGCTCGATACGGTTGCGCTGGGCCCTAGACCAGCGCAATCAAATCAGTCACACCCATGTCCACGCCGGCCTGCATCAGCAAGGTGCCGGCCTGGGCGCGGTGATGGGTCTGGTGGTTGAAAAAGTGCGTCAAAGCCTGCCAGGCCGGGTGTGCGCGTGGCACACCTTTGGTATTGGCGTAATGCATGGTGCTGAGCAAAAAGTCAGGCCTCATCTCTGCCAGCCAAAGTTCTATGGCGACATCCACCGCCTCGCGTGTGTGTATGAGGTCGGCCCAGTCCGGGTGCAAATCGCTGGTGTAGTCCGAACCTGGGGGCAAGGCCAGCAAGGCCGGTGACAGCGCGGCAAACATCGTCGGCTGTGAGGCAAAACGCAGCAGCCACATCTTGTCGGCCAGCACCAGGTGGGTCAGCGTGTGATGAATGGAGCCAAAAAACGCACCGCGCTCCCGCTTGCGTTCTTCGTCGCTCAGTGTTTCGCAGGCCTGGTACAGGCGCTGGTTCATCCAGCGGTTGTACTTCGCCAAAAAACGGTAGTTGTCGAGAAATGCCGTGTCCATGAGATGCTCCTGAATCAATAGCTGCTTGCGCCCGTTGTATATGGGCTAGAGGCCATTTTCACTCATAAATCACGGCAAAACCCGTCAAGACACCCGATACCTCAGTGTTTGCCGAAACCGCCGCCGCCCGGCGTGTGGATCTCGAACATATCCCCGGCAGCCATCTCGGCCTGGCCGATGTGGTCCAGCGCCTCGACCTGGCCGCTGGCCCGCACGACAATGTTCTGCCCCACCTGCCCGGCCTCGCCACCGGCCATGCCGAAGGCGCCGTGTTTGCGGCCGTTGGACAAAATGCTGGCCGTCATGGGCTCCAGGAATTTCACGCGCCGCACACCGCCGTTGCCGCCTACCCAGCGCCCGGCGCCGCCCGAGTCCTGGCGAATTTCGTAACTCTCCAGCCGCACCGGAAAGCGAAACTCCAGCACTTCCGGATCGGTCAGGCGCGAGTTGGTCATGTGCGCCTGCACCACCGAGGTGCCGTCGAAACCATTGACCAAACGTCCATCGGCATCAAACACACCGCCCGCGCCTGAGCCGCCGGAGATGGTTTCGTAATACTGATGCCGCTCGTTGCCAAAGGTGAAGTTGTTCATGGTGCACTGGCCGGCCGCCATCACCCCCAGCGCGCCATAGAGTGCGTTGGTGATGCAAGTGGAGGTTTCCACATTGCCCGCCACCACCGACGCCGGCGGGTTCGGGTTCAGCATGGAGCCGGCGGGGGATGATGACTTTCAGCGGTTTCAGGCAGCCGGCATTGAGCGGAATGTCGTCGTCCACCAGCGTGCGGAACACGTACAACACGGCGGCCATACACACGGCCGTAGGCGCGTTGAAGTTGTTGGTCTGCTGCGGCGAGGTGCCGGTGAAATCGATCTCGGCGCTGCGCTGGGTCGTGTCGACGCGGATCGCCACCTTGATCTGCGCGCCGTTGTCCAGCGGCAAGGTGAACTCGCCGTTTTTCAGGCTTGTGATCACGCGGCGCACCGACTCTTCGGCGTTGTCCTGCACATGGCCCATATAGGCCAACACCACGTCCAGGCCAAACTGCTCGACCATCTTGCGCAGCTCCTGCACGCCTTTTTCATTGGCGGCAATCTGCGCCTTCAGGTCGGCCATGTTTTGCTGCGGGTTGCGGCTGGGGTATTCGCCGCTTTGGAGCAAGGCAATCATCTCGGCCTCACGCAACACGCCGCGCTCGACCAGCTTGACGTTGTTGATCTGCACACCCTCTTCCTCGATCCGTGTCGAGAACGGCGGCATGGAGCCCGGCGTGATGCCACCGACGTCGGCATGGTGGCCGCGCGAACCCACGTAAAACGTGGGTTGCGTGGCGCTGCCCAGATACACCGGCGTGATCACGGTGATGTCGGGCAAATGCGTGCCGCCGTGGTACGGATCGTTCAATACATAGACATCGCCTGGCGACATCCGGCCCGCGTTTTCGCGAATCACGGTCTTGATGCTTTCGCCCATGGAACCCAGGTGCACCGGCATGTGCGGCGCATTGGCGATCAGGTTGCCGGCGGTGTCAAACAAGGCACAACTGAAATCCAGGCGTTCCTTGATGTTGACCGAATAAGCAGTGTTTTGCAGCTGCAAACCCATCTGCTCGGCGATGTTCATGAAGAGGTTGTTGAAGACCTCCAGCAACACCGGGTCTACCGTGGTGCCCGCGGCAAACGTGACGGCGCGCGCGGCGCGCCGGTCCAGCACCAGGTGGTCCAGCGCGGTCAGCGCCGCTTCCCAGCCGGGTTCGACCACCGTGGTGGCGTTTTTCTCGGCAATGATGGCCGGGCCGGAGATGATGTCGCCCGGCCGCAAGTCTTCACGCACCACCAGGGCGGCCTCATGCCACTGGCCGCCGGAATACATACGCACGGTTTCGCGGCGCGGCACCTCACGCGGCTCGTGGGTCGCGTGGCGCGGCTCGGCCGGCGCATCGCCTGCCACCACCGCCTCAACAGAAACCGCTTCGACAACCAGGCCCTTGCCCTGCATCAGGAAGGAAAAACGCTGGCGGTAGGCGGTTTCAAAACCGGTTTGGATTTTTTCCAAATCACCAAAAGGCACGATCAACGCGGCGTCGCTGCCTTCGTAACGCACGTGTACACGCCGGTGTGTGCTGATGGCGCCCGTGCTGACCTGCTGGCGCTGCAACTCGGCCTCGGCCGCAGCCGCCAGGCCATCGAGCTTGGCGGCGATGTCGGGCAAGGCCGCTTGCGAGAGCTTGAGTTCCACCGCCTGTTCGCGGATCACGTTCTGGTCGGCCAGGCCCATGCCGTAGGCGGACAACACGCCGGCCAGCGGATGTACAAACACCTTGGTCATACCCAGTGCATCGGCCACCAGGCAGGCATGCTGGCCGCCGGCGCCGCCGAAACACTGCAAGGTGTAACGCGTCACGTCGTAACCACGCGCGACCGAAATTTTCTTGATGGCGTTGGCCATCTGCTGCACGGCGATGTTGATAAAGCCTTCGGCCACCACCTCGGCGCTGCGGCCGGTCTGGCCGGCCAGCTCCTGGAAACGCGCCCGTACCACCTCGGCGTCCAGCGCTTCATCGGCCTGGTGGCCGAACACCTGCGGAAAATAATGCGGCTGGATCTTGCCGACCATCACATTGGCATCGGTCACGGCCAGCGGGCCGCCGCGGCGATAACTGGCCGGGCCGGGATTGGCTCCTGCACTTTGCGGCCCGACGCGAAAACGCTCACCGTCGAACTTGAGGATGGAGCCGCCGCCGGCCGCCACCGTGTGGATGCTCATCATGGGGGCGCGCATGCGCACGCCGGCCACCTGGGTTTCAAATTCGCGCTCGAACTCCCCGGCGTAATGCGACACGTCGGTGGAGGTGCCACCCATGTCGAAACCAATGACTTTTTCGATACCGGCAATCGCGGCCGTGCGCGCCATGCCGACAATACCGCCGGCCGGGCCGCTCAGGATCGCGTCCTTGCCCTGGAACACATGGGCATCGGTCAGGCCACCGGACGATTGCATGAAAAACAGCTTGACGCCAGGCATCTCGCCGGCCACCTGCTCCACATAACGGCGCAGGATGGGCGACAAATAGGCATCGACCACGGTGGTGTCGCCCCGGCTGACAAACTTCATCATCGGGCTGGTTTCATGCGAGGTGCTGATCTGCGTGAAACCCACCTCTTGCGCAATGCGTTTCGCGGCTTTTTCATGCGCGGTATAGCGGTAGCCGTGCATAAATACGATGGAAACACTGCGCAGCCCTTTCTGGTATTGCGCAAGAAGCTCCTCTTTTAATAGCACCTCTTCCAGGGCCTGCAACACCTCGCCGTGCGCGCCGACGCGCTCCTGGGCCTCGACCACGGCGCTGTAGAGCAGCTCTGGCAAAACGATGTTGCGGTCAAACAGGCGCGGACGGTTTTGGTAAGCAATACGCAGCGCATCACGGAAACCACGTGTCGTCACCAGCAAGGTGGGTTCGCCCTTGCGCTCCAGCAAGGCATTGGTCGCCACCGTGGTGCCCATCTTCACGCAGTCCACCACATCCGCCTGAATCGGCTCACCGGCCTTCAGGCCCAGCAGGTGGCGAATGCCGGCCACCGCTGCGTCACGGTACTGCTCTGGGTTTTCGGACAGCAACTTGTGTGTGATCAGCGAGCCATCCGGCTTTTTGGCCACGATGTCGGTGAATGTGCCGCCGCGGTCTATCCAGAACTGCCAGCGATTGGTGCCATTTTTTTCCATGATGATCCTGAGAGAAGTCTTAGAGGCTGGCCGCCGAGCGTGCCGCCTGATCGTAAATACCCGAAAGCAGGCGCAACAAACGCGCCAGCTCGCCAATGTCGCGGTTCAAACCATCGTTGGTATTGAGCGCATTGATCAGGCAGGACTCGCGAATCTCGCGGTAGCGGTTCACGTAGTCAAGCCCCAAGTCGGTGCTGGCATAGGTCACGTCCTTGCCACTTTTGCTGGACACCACCACGCCCAGATTCTGCAACTTTTTGAGCGAATAGTTGATCAGATGGGTGTCTTCCACATTCATGATGAAACAGATGTCGGCCAGCCGTTTGTTGCGGGCGCGGTGCGTCACGTGGTGCAGCACCAGGACGTCCAGCGGCATCAGGTCTTTCAGGCCCGCCGCACTCATGCAGTGCACCACCCAGCGATGAAAGGCATTGTTCGCAACGATCAGGCCAAACTCGAATTCGCTCATTTCCGCGCTTCTGGGCGAGACCAGATGGGCAGACGAGACAATGGGCGGTGCGACAGCCCCCTCAGCAGCAGGTTCGGGGGCGATGGACTTTTTTGCCATTAACAGACTCCGGGTTGGCATCTTTGTTGCATGTGCAAATTGTAGAGAGTTAAATAATAATTTATCAACATTTTGTTGACATTTAGGGAAATCACTTAGTCATCATCCACAAATGCGGCTTACATTTACTTGGCAAATTTGCCACCGGGCCCCTGCCCGCCCAAACATCGCTGTCCCGACTTTCGCCATCGCCACTGCACTGCTTTTAAAAGTTCACGGTAACCCCACCGAGCCTCCAGCCCATGAGTCAGCCTGACCAGCCTAGCGTCTCCCCACTGCTTTCCGTTCGCAACCTCGCCGTCGAATTCGAGACGCCGGGCGGACGTTTTCGTGCCGTTGACGGCCTGAGCTTCGATGTCACGGCGGGGCGCACACTGGCCATCGTCGGCGAGTCGGGCTCGGGCAAATCGGTCACCTCGCAGGCCATCATGCGGCTGACCGATTACACCGGCGGCCACATCGTGAATGGCCAGGTGCTGTTTCAATCGCCGGTGAGCGGCGCGCTGGACCTGACCCAGGCCAACGACGACACCCTGCGCGCCATCCGTGGCAACGAGATCGCGATGATCTTCCAGGAACCGATGACCTCGCTGAACCCGGTGTTCACCATCGGCAACCAGATCTCGGAAGCCCTGATCCTGCACCAGGACATGAGCCCCGTGCAGGCCCGTGCACAAGCCCGCGCGCTACTTGAAAAAGTGCGTCTGCCCGATGCCGAGCGGCTGCTCGACACCTACCCGCACGCCCTCTCGGGCGGCATGCGCCAGCGCGTGATGATCGCCATGGCGCTGTCGTGCCAGCCCGCGCTGCTGATCGCGGACGAACCCACGACCGCGCTCGATGTGACCATCCAGGCGCAGATCCTGAACATCATTCGCGAACTGCAGCGCGACCTGAACACGGCCGTGATGTTCATCACCCATGACATGGGCGTGGTGGCGCAAATGGCCGACGACGTGGTGGTGATGTGGCGTGGACGCCAGGTCGAGCAAGGCACGGTGGAGCAAATTTTTAATGCGCCGCAACACCCTTACACCCGCGCCCTGCTCTCGGCCGTACCGCGCCTGGGCAGCCTGCGCGGCCAGCCCTTGCCCAAACGCACGCCACTGATCGTGCTCGAGGGCGACACGCCGCGCGAAGTCGGCACCGAGCAGGTACAAGACACCGTGGACGCCGCCGCGCCCTTGCTCACGGTGGACAAACTCACCACCCGTTTCGACGTGGCCCACACGCTGCTCGGCCGCGTCACGCACCGGGTGCATGCGGTGGAAGAAGTCAGCTTCGACATCTATCCCGGCGAAACCCTGGCTCTGGTCGGCGAATCAGGCAGCGGCAAGTCGACCATCGGCAAGACCCTGCAGCAACTGGTACCCGCCACCAGCGGCGGCATCCGCTTCGCGGGGCAAGACATCCATCGCCTCGACGCGGCGGGACGCCAGCGCTTGCGGCAAGAGATACAGTACATCTTCCAGGACCCGTTCGCTTCGCTCGACCCGCGCAAGACGGTGGGCTTCAGCATCGCCGAGCCGATCCGCACCCACAAACTGCTCGACAGCCCCAAAGCGATACAGGCGCGGCTGGCCGAGTTGCTGGAGGACGTGGGGCTGCAGCCCGAACACATGCACCGCTATCCGCATGAAATGTCGGGCGGGCAACGCCAGCGGGTGTGCATCGCCCGGGCGCTGGCCTGCAACCCCAAACTGATCATTGCCGACGAATCCGTGTCGGCGCTCGACGTATCGATCCAGGCACAAATCATCGACCTGCTGATGGCGCTGCAGGCACAACGCAAGCTGTCTTACCTGTTCATCACTCACGACATGGCCGTGGTGGAAAAAATCAGCCACCGCGTGGCCGTGATGTACCTGGGACAGATTGTTGAGATTGGTCATCGCCAGGATATTTTTGAGAACCCGCAGCACGCGTACACCAAGAAGCTGCTGGCCGCCGTGCCCGTGGCCGAGCCCGGCCGGCACATCGACGCGCGACTGATCCAGGGCGAGATTCCGAGCCCGGTGCGCAAGGTCGGCAACGAGCCGGCGATCCTGCGCTTCAACGAAGTCCGCCCCGGCCACCTCGTCGCACAAGCGGCCTGACTTCCATTTTTTTCACACCCTTTTTGAACACCTCCCGGAGAAAACCATGAAGCTGAAAACACTGATCGCCTCCACCAGCCTGGCCATGGCCAGCCTGCTCGCCCCCAGCGCCCAGGCGGCTGGAACGCTGAACGTCGCCATCCACCAGGACCCGGGCAACTGGGATCCGATCGTCACCTTCCTCGTTTCATGGGGTGCGGTGGGCAGCCAGATTTTTGACGGCCTGATCATGCGCACGCCGGATATGAAGCTCGTGCCCGGCCTGGCCACGAAATGGGAATTTTTGGACAAAAACACCAAACTGCGCTTCACCTTGCGCACCGGCGTGAAGTTCCACAACGGTGAGCCGTTCGACGCCGACGCCGTGAAGTTCACCTTCGACCGCCTGCTCGGCGAAGAGGGCAAGAAGGGGCCGCAGCAATCGAACTACAACGCGATTGAAAAAGTGGTGGTGGTGAACCCGACCACGGTGGACTTCATCCTGAAGAACCCCGATCCGGTGCTGCTGACCAAGCTCTCTGGCTACGGCGCCATGATCGTGCCGCCCAAGTACATCCAGGAAAAAGGCAGCGCCTACTTCGGCATGAATCCGGTGGGCACCGGCCCCTTCAAGTTCACCGAATACAAGCCCAAGGTCAGCCTCTCGTTCGAACGCAATGCTAACTACTGGGGCGGCGCGCCCAAGGTGGACAACCTGGTCTACCGCTTCATCACCGAGCCGGCCACGCAAGCCGCCGAACTGCAGGCCGGCCGCCTCGATGTGGCCAACCAGATCCCGCTGGCGATGATCGAAACGCTCAAGAAAACAGCAAGTTGGCCATCGCCAGCATGGACGGCCCGGTCGCGCTGGCCATGCGTTACAACACGCAGCGCGGCATCATGAAGGACAAGGAAGTGCGCAAGGCGCTGACCATGGCTGTGGACCGCGACGCCATCATCAAGACCATCCTGCTGGGCAACGCCAAGCCCATCGCCAGCTTCCAGGGCGTGTTGTCCTTCGGCAATGATCCGGCGCTCAAACCCGTGCCGTTCAACCCCGTGCAAGCCAAAGCCATGCTGCAAAAGGCAGGCGTGAAACCGGGCACGCAGATCCAGATCGACTTCCGCGGCTCCGACAGCAACTTCCGTGAAGTCGCCCAGGCCGTGGCCAGCTACCTGCAAGGCGTGGGCATCGTGGCTTCGCTCAAGCCCTACGACACCAACGTGCTGCTCAACGACATCATCCCAAGCGGCAAGACCGGCGAGATGTGGCAGAACCAGTGGGGCGGCTGGACCTTCGACTACGACAACACCGCGTATTCGATGTACTACACCAAACAGCGCTGGAACCCGTTCGACGACGACGCCAAGCTGAACGCCCTGCTGCATACCCAGCGCAACACCTGGGACCAGGCGGCGCGCAAGCTGACGCTGCAGGAAATCAGCCGCTACGTGGCCGATCAGGCGCTGGAAATGCCGCTCTACAGCCTGAACACCATCTACGGGCTGAACAAGCGCGCCAAGAACCTGGCGCTGCCGGCGGATGGCCGCTTCCGCTTTGTGGATGCCACCGTCGACTGACGCCTCCCCTGACCTGACTGACACGAGCTACTGACATCATGAGTGGATTTCTTATCAAGCGACTGCTGCAGGCGATCTTCGTCGTGCTGGTCGTCACCCTGTTTGTGGCCTACGCCGTGCGCCTCTCCGGCGACCCGGCGCTGATGCTCGCCCAGGGGGCCGGCAGCGTGACCGAGCAGGACCTGGCCAACATCCGCGAGGGCCTCGGGCTGGACCGGCCATTCCTGGTGCAGTACGCGGAATTCCTGCGCGGCGTGGTGGTGGGTGATTTCGGCAAAAGCTTCATGGGCGGCACGCCGGTATCGCACCTGATTGCCGACGCACTGCCGGCCACGCTGGCGCTGGCCCTGGTGTCGCTGGTGCTGTCGGTGCTGGTCTCGGTCCCGCTGGGCATCCAGGCCGCCGTGCACAAGGGCAAGGGCGCCGACCAGTTCATCCGCATCTTCTCGCTGGTGGGTTTGTCCTTTCCCAACTTCTGGCTGGCCATCATGCTGGTGCTGCTGCTGTCGATCACCTTCCCGCTGCTGCCGCCCTCGGGCTGGGATGGGCCCCTCAGCCTGATCATGCCGGCGCTGACCATGGCCATCATCCTCTCGGCCACCAATGTGCGGCTGGTGCGCACGGCCATGCTGGAAACCCTCTCGGCGCAGTACATCATGGTCGCGCGCGCCAAGGGTTTGAAAGACCGCGTGGTGCTCTACAAACACGCGCTGCGCAACTGCGCCATTCCACTGATCACCTACATCGGCCTGCAGTTCGGGAACCTGATCGGCGGCATCGTGGTGGTCGAACGCGTTTTCAACTGGCCCGGCCTCGGCACACTCGCATTTGAAGCCATCGCCAGCCGCGACTACCCGGTGCTGCAGGGCACCGTGACCGTGCTGTCGATCATGATCGTGGCTGTCAACCTGTTGGTCGACATCGCCTATGGGCTGGTCGATCCACGCATCCGCACCAAGTGAAGAAGACCATGCAAACCGCGCTTCCCTCCTCCGCCTCTGCCGCGCCGGCTTCCCGCTGGGCCCAATGGCGTTCGCTCGAATTCATCCTCGGCGTGGTGCTCACCGGCACCATGCTGCTGTTGGTGCTGCTCTCGGTGTGGATATTCCCCGACGGTGGCGCAGCCATGGACCTGAGCGCGCGCCTTGCCCCGCCGTTCACCAGCTGGGCGCATCCGCTTGGCGCCGACCCGCTGGGCCGCGATGTGCTGGCCCGGGTGCTGGTGGGCGGGCGCATCTCGCTGCTGGTGGGCTTCGTCTCGGTGCTCGGTGCCTCCATCCTGGGTATCGTGATCGGCCTGGTCGCCGGCTACTACCGCGGCTTCTGGGACATGTTGCTGATGCGCTGCGTGGACGTGCAACTGGCCTTGCCCTTCATCCTCATCGCGCTGACCTTCATCTCCATCCTGGGCGGCGGCCTGTTCAACATCATCCTGTTCATGGTGATCTCGCAATGGGTGCAGTTCGCCCGGCTGGTACGCGGCATGGTGCTGCAGGTGCGCGAGCGCGAATTCGTGCAGGCGGCGCGGGCCTTCGGGGTGCGCGACCTGGCCATGGTGCGCCATCACATCCTGCCCAACATCATCGGCCCGGTGATCATCCTGATGACGCTGAACGTGGCCAACAACATCCTGCTGGAGAGCAGCCTCACCTTCCTCGGCCTGGGTGTAGACCCGCTGATCCCGAGTTGGGGCGGCATGTTGGCCGATGGCCGCACCTATATGCAGACCGCCTGGTGGATCAGCGTATTCCCCGGCGTTGCCATCATGCTCACCGTGCTGGGCCTGAACCTGCTGGGCGACTGGCTGCGTGACCGGATAGACCCCACGGCCAAAGTGTCATGAAAAACAAGCCGCTTCTGGATGTCGTCCTGCCCCGCACACTGGATGTGTGGGTCAGCCAATTCGAGCAACCCGAGTGGCGAGGTGCGCAGCTTGAGGGCTGGTTGTTCGAAGGGGTGGCCGCACGCCGCGCCGCAGAACAACGCCTGGCCGCCGCCGGTGTCCAGGCGCAATTGCGCAGCGCCTACAAGCCGCTGCTGCATTATTTTCTTGAAGAGATTGATCGCAGCACGCTGGCCGCCGTGACGATTCGCTACCCGGTGCATCCGAATACATCGCCGCGCCGTTTTTTGCTGGAGGCCTACCCGCTGGCCGGCCTGCTGCCTGACTGCAAACTTGAGTTTGTGCCGGGTAACGATGACCTGCATTACCAGTTGGACTTCACGCTGCACGATGGCTCACACAAGCAGGCCAGTGTCTTTGCACCCAACCGGATTCATGTCGACCACATCGACGTCACCCTGCTGTCACCCACAGGTTGGCTGCGTGCCCGAATGCAGTCGGACCTGAAGGCGCGCCTGGACAGCGCTCACATGACGGACTACGAGCAACTCTTCGAGCGGGTGGTGCAAACCGTCAAGCAACACCCCTGGCCAGCACAAGAGCCGTATTTCGAACGGCTGGACATTCGTGTGGACTTGCCGGGCATCGAACAGGCGCTGCCGGTGGATCACGAATCCATCAGCAGCTACGAGGCGCTGCATGAAGACATTTATTTCTCGCTGCTTGAAATTTTTCAGCGCCACTCGGGACGGCCGGCCAATGACCGCCGCCTGCAGCCTGGCCAGATCGTGCCGGACGTGCGTGCCAGCCATACCGCACCGCGCCTGAGCATCTGTCTGAACAGCTTCGATACGAAGACCCAAGACCTTTGCGCACCTGCCGACGCCGGTTCGGAGCAGCCTCTTGATCTGTTGGACACGGCGCCACATCCGAAACGTATTGCCGCCGAAATGGACAGCATGGGTGGCCAGCGTTTTGTCGCCCTGAGCTGCCAGGGCCGCGAGGTGCACGGTCTCTACCAGGCCGGACCGGGAGCGGCCGTCTTGATCAGTGGTGGCCAGCACGCCAACGAAACTTCCGGCGTCGTGGGCGCCCTGCGTGCGGCACAAATACTCAAGGCACGCGAAAGCACGGGGAACAAGGCCCACTTTGCACTGATCGCGCTGGAAAACCCTGACGGTTATGCCCTGCACCGCGAGCTGTGCACCCAGCATCCCGGCCATATGCACCATGCCGCGCGTTATAGCGCGTTAGGCGATGACATCGAATACCGTGAACAGGCACCGCTGTATGAACGCGAAGCACGCGAGAAGGCGCTGACTTTGTCGGGCGCCCAGTTGCACATCAATCTGCACGGCTACCCGGCCCATGAATGGACGCGCCCGCTCTCAGGTTACGTTCCGCGCGGCTTCGAGTTATGGACCATCCCCAAAGGTTTTTTCCTGATCTTGCGCCACCACACCGGCTGGCAGGCAGAGGGACGGGCTTTGCTCGAACATGTCAGTGCGGCGCTCGCCAAAGTCCCGGGACTGCTCGCATACAACACCCGCCAGATGGCGCTTTATGAACGCCATGCGGGCGAACTGCCTTTCGAAGTGCTCAACGGCAGTGCCTGCACACAATCCGAGGTGAACCATCGCGGTGCGCCCATCACGCTGATCACGGAATTCCCGGATGAAACCGTGGAGGGTGAACGCTTCCGTTTCGCACATACCGTGCAAATGGAAACCGTTCTGGCCGCCGTGAGCGCCTGGCAAGGGCTGGCTCGCAAATAAGAGGATTTTTTGGTTTCTCGAGCGCGCTTTTCCGGGTATGCCCGAGCAAGCTGGCGCGGGATTTGCGTCTATCCTGTGCGTACTTATCACTCTACTGTTCTGGAGCGCTCATGAAATTCAAGCTTGCCCTGATTGCCGCCGTACTCAGCGTCGGTACCGCCGCCTTTGCCCAAACCAAATGGGACCTGCCCGCCGCTTACCCCGCCACCAATTTCCACAGCGAAAACCTGGTGCAATTCGCCAACGACGTGGACAAGGCCACCGCCGGCAAACTCAAGATCACGGTACATGCTAACGCTTCGCTGTTCAAGGCTCCGGAGATCAAACGTGCGGTTCAAGGCGGCCAGGCGCAAGCCGGTGAAATCCTGCTGGTCAACTTCCAGAACGAAGCGCAACTTTTCGGCGCTGACGGCCTGCCCTTCCTGGCCGACAGTTACGACGCGGCCATGAAACTCTACAAGGCTCAAAAGCCCGCGCTGGACAAAAAACTGGCCGAGCAAGGCATGTTTGTCCTGTATTCCGTGGCGTGGCCACCGCAAGGCATTTACTCGAAAAAACCGGTGAACTCCGCCGCCGACCTCAAAGGCATCAAGTGGCGCGCCTACAGCCCGGCCACGGCCCGCATCGCCGAACTGGTGGGCGCCCAGCCCGTCACGGTTCAGGCCGCCGAATTTTCCCAGGCACTGGCCACCGGCGTGGTCGAATCCACCATGACCTCGGGCGCCACGGGTGTGGACAGCAAGCTCTATGAACACCTCAAGTATTACTACGACACCCAAGCCTGGCTGCCAAAAAATGCCGTCATCGTGAACAAACAGGCGTTCGATGCGCTCGACAAAGCCACGCAGGCCGCTGTGCTCAAAGCAGGCGCCGCAGCGGAAACACGCGGCTGGGCGGCCAGCCAGGGCGTTAACACCAAAACGCTGGAAACCCTCAAGGCCAATGGCATGCAGGTGTTGCCGCCGTCGGCCCAGCTCAAGGCTGACATGAAAAAAGTCGGCGACACCATGCTCCAGGAATGGCTGGCCAAAGCCGGCCCCGAAGGCCAGTCCGTGGTTGATGCCTACCGCAAATAACCGAGTCCACATGCGCAAACTGTTAGATGGTATTTACAACAGCGCCGCCGCTCTGGCGGCGCTTTTTATGGTCGGCCTGCTGGCCATGGTCTTGCTGTCCGTCGTGAGCCGGCAACTCAACTTCCATGTGCCCGGCACCGACGCCTATGCTGGCTACCTGATGGCCGCCAGCGGCTTTCTGGCGCTGGCACATACCCTCAAACGCGGCGAACACATTCGCGTGACTTTAGTGATCAATGCCCTCCAGGGGCCTTGGAAAAAAGCCATGGAACTTTGGGCGCTGGGTGTGGCCACGTTGCTGGCACTGCTGTTTGCTGCCTACAGCTGCAAACTGGCCTGGCAGTCCCGGGCGTTTAACGATATCTCCACCGGCAGCGACGCCACACCGCTGTGGCTGCCGCAACTGGCCATGGCTTTCGGTGCCGTCATCCTGGTGATTGCCTTCATCGACGAGTTGGTGCTTGAAATTCAGGGTCGCCGTGTGGCGCCACTCAGCGGCGAAGCCCTGCGCAACGAATAGGATTTCCATGATTTTTTCCACATACTCGAAACGGTGGCCCCATGAGTGATCTGGGCGTTACCGCACTGCTGGTGCTTTCACTCTTCTTGATTCTGGGAACCGGTGTCTGGATCGGCCTGACGCTCTCCGGCGTGGCCTGGATCGGCATGCAGCTGTTCACCTCGCGTGTCGCCGGCGACGCCATGGCCGTGACCATCTGGGGATCCGCCTCCAGCTGGACGCTGACCGCCTTGCCGCTGTTCATCTGGATGGGCGAAATCCTGTTCCGAACGCGGCTGTCGCAGGACATGTTCAAGGGCTTGGCGCCCTGGATGCAGGCCCTGCCGGGCCGGCTACTGCACACCAATGTGGTGGGCTGCACCATTTTTGCGGCTGTCTCCGGTTCGAGCGCGGCGACCTGCGCCACCATCGGCAAGATGACGCTGCCCGAACTCAAGCGCCGCGGTTACCCCGAACACATGATCGTCGGCACCCTGGCGGGCGCCAGTACGCTGGGTCTTTTGATTCCGCCGTCCATCATCATGATTGTGTATGGCGTCAGTGCCGATGTCTCCATCGCCAAACTGTTTATAGCCGGTGTGTTGCCCGGGATCATGCTGGCACTGCTGTTTTCGGGCTATATCGCGGTTTGGGCATTGCGTCACCCGGAACAGATTCCCGCCGCCGATGAAAAAACCAGCTTTCTGCAAAAGCTCGCCGCCTCACGCGCCCTGATTCCCGTGGTCTTGCTGATCCTGGCGGTGTTGGGTTCCATCTACACCGGCATTGCCACGGCCACAGAGGCCGCCGCGGTCGGCGTGGTCGGCTCGCTGATCATCTCGGCCTTGCAGGGCTCGTTGAGCTGGGCGACGTTCCGCGATGCCCTGATGGGCGCAACGCGGCTGTACTGCATGATCGCGCTGATCCTGGCCGGCGCGGCGTTTTTGACGCTGTCGATGGGTTACATCGGGCTGCCGCGCCACCTGGCCGAATGGATTGCCAGCATGGGCCTGAGCCAGGGCCAGTTGATCCTGGCCCTGACCTTCTTTTTTATCCTGCTCGGTTGTTTTCTGGATGGCATCTCCATGGTCGTGCTGACCATGGGTGTGTTGATGCCAACCATCCAAAAGGCTGGCATAGACCCGATCTGGTTCGGCATTTTTATTGTGCTGGTGGTCGAAATGGCGCAGATCACGCCGCCTGTCGGCTTCAACCTGTTTGTGTTGCAGGGCATGACCGGCAAGGAATTGACCTGGATAGCCAAGGTGACACTGCCCATGTTTTTCCTGATGTGCGCGGCCGTCTTCCTTGTGTATGTCTTTCCAGGCATCGTCACCTGGCTACCGCAGCAAATGATCCGTTAAGCCGCCGGGTGCGGCGCGCTGGCAAGGCGCTCGACTTCTTGAACCTTCGTGCGGCGTAACGCCTTTCGCCGCACGAAGGTTTTTTTCTGCCTTCGTCCCAGGTTGACTCGATAGAATGGGCAGCAATGCCTCTAGTCCTGCTTGTTGTCCTTCCCTTTGTTGCCAGTGTGCTTGCAGCCCTGCTGCCGGCCAACGCCCGTAACCGCGAGTCAACCCTGGCAGGCCTGGTCGCACTGGGCTGTGCAATTCAGGCGGCCTGGTTGTTTCCCCAACTGGCCGGCGGCAAGGTGTTGCGTCAGGAGATCGAGTGGCTGCCGGCCCTGGGTCTGAACCTGGTCTTCCGTATGGACGGTTTCGCCTGGCTGTTCTGCATGCTGGTGCTGGGCATAGGCGCGCTGGTAGTGCTCTACGCGCGTTATTACATGTCGGCTTCGGACCCGGTACCGCGTTTTTTCTCCTTCTTCCTGGCCTTCATGGGCGCCATGATGGGTGTGGTGCTGTCTGGCAACCTGGTGCAGATGGTGCTGTTCTGGGAACTCACCAGCCTGTTTTCCTTTCTGCTGATCGGCTACTGGCATCACAGGCGCGACGCTCGGCGCGGTGCACGCATGGCACTCACGGTCACAGGCGCCGGCGGCCTGTGCCTGCTGGCCGGCGTGCTGATGCTGGGGCGCATGGTCGGCAGCTACGACCTGGACGTGGTGCTGGCTTCGGGTGCGGCCATACGCGCCCATCCGCTGTACACCCCGACGCTGGTGCTGGTGCTGTTGGGCGCCTTCACCAAAAGCGCGCAGTTCCCCTTTCATTTCTGGCTACCCCGCGCGATGGCGGCGCCCACACCGGTGTCCGCTTATTTACATTCGGCCACCATGGTCAAGCTCGGCGTCTTCCTGATGGCGCGGCTCTGGCCAGTGTTGTCCGGCACCGAGCAGTGGTTCTGGCTGGTCGGTGGCGCCGGCGCCATCACCTTGCTGCTGGGCGGCTTTGTGGCCATGTTCCAGCGCGACCTGAAAGCGCTGCTGGCCTATTCCACCATCTCGCACCTGGGGCTGATCACCTTGCTGCTTGGGCTCAACAGCCCGCTGGCCGCCGTCGCGGCGGTTTTTCACGTGATGAACCACGCCACCTTCAAGGCTTCGCTGTTCATGGCGGCCGGCATCATCGACCACGAAACCGGCACACGTGACATCCGCAAACTCAGCGGGCTGATGCGCCTGATGCCCATCACCGGCACGCTGGCCATCATCGCCAGCGCCTCCATGGCCGGTGTGCCGCTGCTCAACGGCTTTCTCTCCAAGGAAATGTTTTTTGCCGAGACGGTGTACATCCAGTCCACCGGCTGGCTCAACTGGGGCCTGCCCGTCATCGCAACCCTGGGCGGCATCTTCAGCGTCGCCTACTCGGCACGTTTTGTGTTTGACGTTTTTTTCGGCCCGCCTTGCGGCCCGGCCGTGCCCAAACAACCCCATGAGCCACCACACTGGATGCGTGTGCCGGTCGAACTGCTGGTGCTGATCTGCCTGGTGGTCGGCATTGCACCGGCCTGGTCGGTCGGTCCCCTGCTGGCCACGGCGGCAACACCGGTGGTGGGTGGTGTGTTGCCCGAGTACAGCCTGGCGGTATGGCACGGCTTGAACCTGCCGCTGGTGATGAGTTTTATCGCACTGGCGGGCGGCGCCCTCCTGTACCGACTGCAGCGTCGTGGCCGTGCCCAGGGCCGCCTGCAACATACGCCGCTGCTGCATCGTTTGGATGGCCAGCACATTTTTGAAAACCTGCTGGCGCGCCTGAGCGAAGCTGGTCGGCGCAGCCGGCAGTTGTTGGGTACGCGACGCATGCAATCGCAATTGCTGCTGCTGGTGGCCGTGGCCGTGAGCGGTGCGGCAGCGGCCTTGTGGTTCACGCCGGCCGAACGCGGCACACGCGAACTGCTCGCCTTCTCCCCCATGTTCGCCATGACCTGGCTGATTGGTGCGGCCTGCGCCATCGGCGCGGCCTGGCAGGCCAAATTTCACCGCTTGGCCTCGCTCATGCTGGCAGCGGGTGCCGGGCTGGTCAGCTGCATCACCTACATCTGGTTTTCCGCGCCCGACCTGGCCCTGACCCAACTGGTGGTCGAGGTGGTCACCACGGTGCTGCTGCTGCTTGGCCTGCGCTGGTTGCCCATGCGCAAGGTCACGATCCAGCCCATCCAGACCCGCGTGCGCCTGCTGAGTCGGCGCGGACGGGACTTGCTGGTCGCCGCCCTGGCCGGCTGCGGCATGGCCGCGCTGGCCTGGACCGTCATGACCCGGCCTTTCCCGCAAAGCATCTCGCCCTTTTTCCTGGACCACGCCTTGAGCGAAGGCGGCGGTACCAACGTGGTCAACATCATGCTGGTCGACTTCCGCGGCTTTGACACCTTTGGCGAGATCACGGTGCTGGGCGTGGTCGCGCTGACGGTGTATGCGCTGCTGCGCCGCTTCCGGCCGGCGCGCGAATCCATGGCAATTCCCATCCAGCAACGCCTACAAACCGACCACGGCAGCAGCGACCTGCTCAACCCGCGTCGCGCCGTCGACACGGCGGTGGGTTACCTGATGGTGCCGGCCGTGCTGGTCCGGCTGCTGCTGCCGCTGTCGGTGCTGGTGTCGGTTTATTTCTTCATGCGCGGGCACAACGCACCGGGCGGCGGCTTTGTTGCCGGGCTGGTGATGTCGGTGGCGCTGCTTTTGCAGTTCATCGTTTCGGGCACCGAATGGGTGGAAGAACACCTGCGTATCTATCCCCGGCGCTGGATCGCCATCGGCCTGCTGCTGGCCATCACCACGGGCGGCGGTGCCGTCGTCCTGGGTTATCCCTTCATGACCACCCACACCGCCCACCTGCACCTGCCGCTGCTCGGCGACATCCATATCCCCAGCGCGCTGTTTTTCGACACCGGCGTGTTTACGCTGGTGCTGGGTGCCACCATGCTGATCCTGACCGCGCTGGCCCACCAGTCGATACGCAGCCACCGCTGGGCCGAGGAACAGGCTGAAAAAGAGGCCGAAGCCCAGGTTGCCGCAGAGGAAGCCCGCTGATGGAAATGGTGCTTGCCCTCGCGATTGGCGTGTTGACCAGCTCAGGCGTCTACCTCTTGCTGCGTCCGCGCACTTTCCAGGTCATCATGGGCTTGACCCTGATCTCCTATGCCGTCAATCTCTTTATCTTCAGCATGGGCCGGCTCAAGATCGATAGCGAACCGGTGCTGGTTCCCGGCGTTGTCGCCACACTGGCCAACACCGCCGACCCGATGCCGCAAGCCCTGGTGCTGACCGCCATCGTGATCGGTTTCGCAATGACCGCCTTGTTTCTGGTCGTGCTGCTGGCCTCGCGCGGGCTGAGCGGCACCGACCATGTGGATGGCCGGGAAGACGCCCTGGATGACACTCGCCTGCACATCAAGGAAGCCAAACCATGAACGGGCTTCTTCACTGGCTGGACCGCCTGCTGGAAGCCACCATGCCGCATCTGGTGGCGGTGCCGATTCTGGTGCCCCTGCTGACAGCCGCCCTGATGCTGCTGCTGGGCGAACAACGCCGCCGCACCAAATCCGCGCTCAGCGTGATCTCTGGCCTGATCGGCCTGCTGGCCGCGCTGGCCTTGCTGCGCTGGGTCAACGCGCCCGACACCGGCGGCGGCCCCGGCTCCATCGGCGTCTACCTGCCCGGCAACTGGCGTGCGCCCTTCGGCATTGTGCTGGTGGCGGACCGCCTCTCGACCATGATGGTGGCGCTGACCGGCGTGGTGGCCTTTGCCGCGTCGATTTATTCCACCTCACGCTGGGACCGCGCGGGTGTGCATTTCCATCCGCTGTTGCAGTTGCAACTCATGGGGCTGAACGGTGCCTTCCTCACCGGCGACCTGTTCAACCTCTTCGTATTTTTTGAAGTCATGCTGGCGGCTTCTTATGGTCTGTTGCTGCATGGTTCGGGGCGTCTGCGTGTGCAGGCCGGCCTGCACTACATTGCAATCAATCTCGCCGCCTCGTCCTTATTCCTGGTCGGCGCGGCCCTGCTGTACGGCGTGACCGGCACCCTCAACATGGCCGACCTGGGCATGCGTATCGCGCAACTCGACCCCGGCCGACCGCGGCCTGGTGCATGCGGCGGCGGCGATCCTGGCCACAGCTTTTTTCGCCAAGGCCGGGGCCTGGCCGCTGAACTTCTGGCTGGTGCCGGCCTACAGTGCGGCTGTCTCGCCGGTCAGCGCGGTGTTTGCCTTGCTGACCAAACTCGGCATCTATACCGTGCTTAGGCTCTGGACCGTGTTATTTGCACCTGACACCGGCGCCTCGGCGCAGTTTGGCCAGAGCGTGCTGATGGCCATCGGGCTGGCGACCCTGTTTGTCGGTGCGCTGGGCATCGTCGGTACACAACGGCTCTCGCATCTGGCGGGTTACAGCGTGCTGATTTCAGCCGGCACGCTGCTGACTGCAGTCGGGCTTGGACAGCCGGCGATCTGGGCCGGCGCGTTGTATTACCTCTTGAGTTCAACCCTGGCGGTCAGCGCCTTCTTCCTGCTGATTGACATGATCGAACGCTGGCGCAATGCGGGTGCCAGCATCGCGCCGCACGAAACGGCCGACAACGCGCCCTTCCTGTCCCCAGACCTGACCACCTTCGACGATGTGAACCTTGATGACGAGCAGCAGGCGCTGTATGGCCGCGCCATCCCGGCCGGTGTGGCCTTCCTTGGCCTGGGTTTTGTCGGCTGCACCTTGCTGCTGGCCGGCCTGCCGCCGCTGTCGGGTTTTGTCGGCAAGTTCGCCATGTTGACGGGCCTGTTTGATGCCCCCGCCATCACCCTGGCCAGCTGGTTCTTCCTGGCCTTGTTGCTGGTCTCTGGCTTTTTGACCTTGGTCGCACTCAGCCGCGCCGGCATACGCCACTTCTGGACGCTGCCGCACAGCGCCATCCCGGCCCTGCGCGCGATCGAGGTCCTGCCGGTCGCGGCACTGCTGGCCGCCTGTGTGGCGCTGACGATAGAGGCTGGGCCGGTGATGCAACATGCGCAGGCCACCGCACAAGGCCTGTTTTCACCCAGCGCTTACCGCAATGCCGTGATGGGTGCGCGGCAAATTCCCAACCCCGCACCCAAGCAGGCGGCCCCATGATCAAGCGCTGGCTCCCCTCGCCGCCCCTGTCGCTGGCCTTGTTTGTGGTCTGGTTGCTGCTCAACCAGTCCCTGGACCTGGCGACCTTGCTGCTGGCGGTGGTGCTGGCCGTGGCCGTGCCGCTGCTGACGCGGCGCCTGCGACCCGCCGCTGTGCGCATGCGCCGGCCTGGCGTGGCCTTGCGGCTGACCGGCGTGGCGCTGTTCGACATGTTGCATTCGGCGCTGACGGTGGCACGGCTGTTATTGACACGTCGCACCCCGGCCATCGCCTCACGCTTTATCCTGGTGCCGCTGGACATCCGCGACCCCAATGCCTTGGCCGTGCTGGCCATGATCTGCTGCCTGACACCCGGCACGGCCTGGGGCGAGTTGTCTTTCGACCGCTCGGCGCTGCTGCTGCATGTGTTCGACGTGGAGGACGAGGCGGCCTTCATCGCCATGATCAAGAAACGTTACGAACAACCGCTGATGGAGATTTTCGAATCATGACACCGGTACTGCTCTGGGCCCTCAAGTTCGCGCTCTTTCTGCTGGCCGTGGCCATGCTCTGCGCCGTGACACGGCTGCTGATAGGCCCCAGCGCGCAGGACCGTGTCATGGCGCTGGACTGTCTCTACATCAACGGCATGCTCATGATGCTGGTGCTGGGCATTGTTTATGCCAGCAATGTGTATTTCGAGGCGGCCATGCTGATTGCGCTGTTCGGGTTTGTTGGTTCCACGGCCATGGCCAAATTTTTGCTGCGCGGGGAGGTGATCGAATGAGCACGCCACTGCCACTCTGGGCCGAGATCCTGACCGCCGTGTTTGTCGTGCTGGGTGCGGCTTTCGCGGCCATCGGCTCCTTCGGGCTGGTGCGGCTGCCGACTTTTTTTCGCCGCATCCACGCCCCCACGCTGGGCGCCACCGCCGGTGTGTGGTGTATCACGATCGCAACCATTGTTTATTTCTCGGTGCAGGGTTTCAATTTATTCCTGCATGCGGTGCTGATTGCCCTGTTTGTTGCCCTCACCGCGCCGGTGACCACCATCTTCCTGATGCGTGCGGCCCTGTTCCGCGAGCGTCAAAAAGGTGGTGACGTGCCACCGGCCGCCACCTCCACACCAACGCCCCACAAGTAAGCGGCCAAGTCAAGCCAGGCTGCCGCTCTTGTCTACAGCACCTTCTGCCATGCTTTCTGTCCTTGCCATCTGTTTGGGCGCCTGCATAGGCGCGCTGGCCCGCTGGGGCCTGGGGCTCTGGCTCAACCCGGGCGGGCTGATGCCCTGGGGCACGCTGGCCGCCAACCTGCTGGGCGGTTACCTCATCGGTGTGTGTGTGGCGACCTTCCAGTCCATGCCGGACATGGACCCGCTCTGGCGTCTGTTACTGGTCACCGGCTTCCTGGGTGCGCTGACCACCTTCTCCACCTTTTCCGCCGAAGTCATAGGCCTGCTGCAACAAGAACGTTACGCCGTCGCCCTGGGCACGGCGTCGCTGCACCTGTTCGGCTCGTTGCTGCTGACGGTGGCTGGCATCAAAAGCGCTCTTGTTTTAATAGCTACTCGTACCCAGTAGACAAGGGCTGGAGGCCTATTTTCATGCGAATGAGCTTCTGGAGGCGGGTTTCATCCAACACCGGGCTGTGAAGCAGTTCCAATTCGCTGCCTGCTGAAGAGTGACTTCCGACATAGGGCTATTCAAGCTGCAGGCTTCATACCCGACGTTGGCATCGACCGGTTGAATCCGCCGCCAAAAACGGTCTTTCGTCCCAGTGACTACGACCTTTTCGCGATGGAAACGAGGAGTCCGGCGCTATCGACTGTGTGCACTCCACAAGCCATTTTGCAGAGACAATCCAAGAATGACTCAAGGCAAGCGAATATCTTCGGACATTGGCAGCGATACAGTGCAGGCCATCAAGGACATGGGGGCCGCGGCGAAACGCGCCCGCATGGCCGCAGGCGATGGGCAAGCCGCCGCGGCGACCCGCCTAGGCGTCCACGTTCAAACAATTGCTCGCATCGAGTCCGGCGAGCCGGGCGTTGCGATTGGGCATATGCTTGGTCTGCTTTCGCTTTATGGCATCACCACGAGCTTGCGGTTGCCGGAGACCTGAAGCAACACTGTCAAGTCTCAAACAGTTGGAACAGTTCCGCCGTCGATGACATATTCCGTACCAGTAATGGATGCTGCGCGGCTGGACACAAGAAACCCGATAAGGTCCGCAACCTCTTTGGGTTTTGCAGGCCTGCCTAGTGGTATTCCTCCAAGCGAGTTCATCAACGACTGACGGGCTCCCTCATAGTCCGTCCCGCTATTTCGCGCAATCTCGTTGACGAGGCCTACCGCCGCCTCTGTTTCAGTCCAGCCGGGTGACACGCGAACCACACGGACTCCCTTCGGACTGACTTCTTTGGACAGGCTCTTACTGTAAGTTGAAAGCGCCGCCTTCGCTGCGGCATACGCTGTGGTTGCCTCAGCAAGTGGTAGTTGCCGCTGGATGGATGTGATATGCACAATCACACCCGCGCCCTGGGCCACTATGTCAGGCAACAAGGTTCGGTCGATGCGAACCGCCGGAAACAGATTGAGGTCGAACGCCTTCTGCCATTCGTTTTCGTCCAACACTGCGTAGCCACCTGCCGGCGCAGACGAGCCGCCCGCGACGTGCACCAGAATGTCAACGCCCCCCAACTGCTCTTTTACGGCCTGAGCAATCGCGGAACACCCTGCCACGGTCGTGATGTCGGCAGCAACGAATGCAGCTTCTCCAAAATCCGCTGGGCACGAGCGAGCCGTCGTCAACACGGTTGCACCCGCCCGCGTCAACTGTTCAACCACTGCCGCGCCAATCCCCTTGGTGCCGCCCGTTACAAGCGCCCGGCGGCCTTCGAGTTCGACCGGGTTACGGATTTCCAGTGACACGATGAGGTCATCCTTGAGAGTGAAGACATGCATCAGGTCGGCAACCTCTCCCGGGAAGTTGCCCTTCAGCCTTGCAAGAAGTTTCAGGGTATCGCCAATATGGGACACGCCGAGCGGCCTCAGGCTGTATTGATATTTCGCTTCTCCCGCTAGTTGCCAGGCTTTGATGGCTTCCAGACCACGGAACGTCCTGCCTTCGTCAAGCACAAGCGCATTGCTGTGGAAACAGTTGGCCAATTGGGACTTGTCTGGATTCCCTTTGGACGCAAGGTAGTGTGTCACGGCTTCAGGGGTGTGATGGGTCATGGTATTGCTCGATGGGAGTTGCGATGCAGCCATTCTGGGCTTATGCTCACTCAATGGATAGTACCAACCAAAAGGTAAGTGCCTCGCGCAAGGCTAAACGCAAGACCTACACCCCACTCAGCGCAGCCATCGATGTCGAAGCATGTTTCAGCATGCTGGAAGGGCGGTGGAAGCTCGTCATCCTGTTCTACCTGTTTGGCGGGCAAATTCAGCGTTTTTCCGATTTAGAAAAGCGCGTGACCGGTATCTCACAGAAAATGCTTGCCCAGCAGCTACGACAGTTGGAGGCTGATGGCATCGTTGAGCGCACCGTGCATCAGCAGGTCCCGCCGAAAGTTGACTATCGCATGACCCCTTGGGGTCAGGAACTATGCCCTGCCCTGGACGCGATGTTGAAGTGGGCAGAGCGACGAGAGATTCACACCTTGAAACGGTAGCGGTCCGGTGAAATCGAGCGGCTCGAAAATGAACAGCCGCAGGACATTTGGGGCATGCAACCCAGGAGAACCATCTACAAAGTCCGCTTGGGGCAAGATGCCGTCCGGCGAGTTGCGGCCTGGAACGGAGACAGGTCTGTGGAACGGCGCGTTACAGGCTGGCGTCACCATGCGACACAGAGGTCACATGGCGCCAGCCATCGTTCACTGCTTCTGTGATAGCGCGATCGCGTCAGCACCAGCCGGATACCGGAGCTTGTCGGTCGGATCATTCGCGGCGCGCCACACCGCTTCAGCCACATCTGCTCCGGTGGTCACTGCAGTCGGGTTCCCCAGCGCTGAAAAAACGGCCTGTGCAAACGGTGTATAGGTATCGGGAATCAAACCTTGCATGCGCTCTGCCCCATTTGCCGTGAAGCTGGTGCCCGGCCCGTAACCCGGCTCTACCAGCTTCACGCGAACATTGAAGGCGGCCAGCTCGAGCGCGAGCGATTCGGTGAAGCCCTTGATCGCGGTCTTGCTTGCGGTGTACGCCGCCACCAATGGCATCGGAGCCATCGTCACTGTCGAGGTGACATTGATCACTAAGCCCGATTGACGAGCCCGGAACTGCGGCAGCACGGCCTGGGCCATTGCCATCATCCCGAAGGTATTTGTTTCGAAAATCTCACGCACCGTGGCCATCGGAGTCACTTCGAACGCCCCGAAGAGGCCGAGGCCGGCGTTGTTCACGAGGACATCGATAGGTCCTGCAGCCTCGATTGCGGCGGCGATGCTTTCAGGCTTGGTCACGTCGAGCAGCAGCAGGCGCAGACGCTCGGAGGCGGGCAGCGCATCAGCTCGCAACGTTCGCATGGTGGCAATGACGTTCCAGCCCTGGGCGTGGAAGTGGCGGGCAGTCGCCAGGCCATAGCCAGACGAACAGCCAGTGATCAGTACGGTTTTCATAGGGTTTCCTTATGAGTTGGGATTGAGGTGGCGTAACGATATCGATTACAAGCAGGACTTACCACAATCCACAGTCCATCATTCGTTTGCAGGAGTCCTGTCATGGTTGACCCGCTCGCGGAAGTCATCTCGCTGCTTAGGCCGCGTGCTGTGTACTCGAAGGTGATCAGCGGCGCCGGTTCGTGGGCTGTCCGCTACTCGGACTTCGGCCAGCCAAGCTTCTGCACAATGCTCGAGGGCGAATGCGTTCTTGCCGTTGACGGGCAAGAGCCCCTCACGCTTGTCGCTGGCGATTTCCGGCTCATGCCGGCAACTCCCGGGTTCACCCTGTCCGGGTTTGCTCCAGCGGTTCCCGTCTTTCTCGACCCCAAGCTGCAGCCGCCGCCCGAGGGTGAGATTCGCCACGGGACGCGTGAAGGCCCGCCCGATGTGCGCATGCTTGGCGGCTACTTCGACTTTGATTCGCCTGATGCGGCATTGATGGTCTCGCTGCTGCCCACCTTGCTGCACGTGCGCGGCATCGGGCGGCTCCCGCTGCTGGTGCAGCTTGTCAGGGAAGAATCCATAGCGCAGAGACCCGGTCGCGAGCTTGTGCTGGGACGACTCATCGAAGTGCTGCTTGTCGAAGCGTTGCGCGGGGCGCCAAGTGAAGGTGCGCCACCGGGGCTGCTGCGCGCGTTGGCGGACACCCGGCTGGCCGCAGCGATGCGGCACATGCATGGCGACCCTGCACGCTCGTGGACGGTTGCTGAGCTCGCGAAGAAAGCGGCGTTGTCGAGGTCAGCGTTCTTCGAGCGCTTCTCGCGCGCCGTGGGCTTGCCGCCCATGGAGTACCTGCTTGCCTGGCGAATGGCAATCGCGAAGGATCTACTCAGTCGCAGCGACTTCGCACTGGCAGAGGTGGCCGAACGCGTCGGTTACAGCTCGGCCAGCACATTTAGCACTGCGTTCAGTCGCTATGTGGGGCAACCCCCCAGTCACTACGCGCGGCAGGGGGGCGCTTCACCCAAATGATCCGTCCAGCTCTTGGATTCTCGGGCGAAGTGATCAGAGTGCTGTTTTCAATGGGAATTTGAGGCAGTACTGATCAAACTTCCTCCGTGGCATCACGTCTGGCTCACCTCACGTAGAGCCGGAGCCCTCGGACGAGCGCATCAAAGGTGGCTCGGCATCGCGGGCTGCCACGCAAGTCCTCATGCATCGCAACCCATGTGGCCAGTTCAAATGAAAATTTTTGCGGCAATACGCACACCAAATCCCTATCGCGCTTGGCAAGCGCGACTTGGCATATACCGATACCTGCTCCGGCTCGCATGAGCGCCATCTGACCGAGATCGCTATCACAGCGAAGGACGAAGTTGTCGCGTGTCCAGGGCGAAAGGAGCGACCGCGCAGAACGCAAGAAAGGTGTTTCTTGATCGAAGCCGATCAAGCTGTGCTGCGTCAGTTCGGCCACGGACGCGGGGCTGCCCCGTCGATCCAAATAGGCCTTGTGCGCATGCAGTCCCAGCACCACGTTGCCGACCCGCGTGGCCAGCAACACCTCCTGCTGCGGGGAAGTCATGCGAACAGCAATGTCGGCCTCCCTGCGCACCAGGTCCTGAATTTTGTTGCTAAGCACCAGTTCGACCTTGAGGTCTGGATGCACCTGCTGAAGCGCGGCCAGGATAGGCGGCAGCACCTCAACGCCCACCACTTCGCTGGCGGAGATGCGCACCGTGCCGCGCACGCCCTCGCCAAATCCGCGCGCGACGCGCTCCAGCGACGCCGCGGTGATGTGCATGCCCTCGGCATGGCTGCGCAATGCCAGCGCCGCATCGGTAGGCAGCAGGCCCGCCTGCGAGCGCGTGAAAAGCGCCAAACCCAGCGCCTCCTCTAGTGCGGAGACATGGCGGCCCACCGTGGGTTGGGTGAGATTCAGAGCGCGGGCCGCGCCCGACAGCGAGCCCTCCTGCAGCACCCCGAGGAAGGTGCGATAGAGCTCCCAGCCGATTTGCATAGTCATACAAAATTGTATGGTGGCAGTTCATTATTAGGCAATTTATTTTCTACCAGATTGCGCCCAAAATTCGCTCCACTGCAACACACATGGAGAGTGATGATGGAAATTAGGAACACAGTTCTCGTACTGGGCGCGACCGGGGGCATAGGTGGCGAGGTGGCCCGCCAGCTGCGTGACGCGGGGTGGCACGTGCGCGCCATGAAGCGCGGCCTGGATGAAACCGGGCTCAAAGATGGCATCGACTGGGTGGAAGGCGACGCGCTGCACCGTGCCGACGTGATGTCAGCGGCCCGCGGCTGCTCGGTCATCGTGCATGCGGTGAACCCCCCAGGCTACCGCCGTTGGTCGGAACTGCTCCTGCCCATGCTGGACAACACCATTGCCGCTGCCACGGCGCACCGCGCCACTATCGTCCTGCCGGGAACGGTCTACAACTACGGGCCCGACGCTTTTCCCGTGCTGACCGAAGCATCCCCGCAGCACCCCGAAACGCGCAAGGGTGCCATCCGGGTTGAGTTGGAACGCCGCATGGTGGTAGCGGCACAAGGCGGCGCGGTGCGCGTCATCGTCGTGCGGGCCGGTGACTTCTTTGGACCGAAGGCTGGCAATAGCTGGTTCACCCAGGGCATGGTCAAGCCCGGCCGCCCCGTGTCCGTTGTCCATCTGCCGGGTGACGCGGGTGTGGGCCACCAGTTCGCCTACCTGCCTGACGTGGCGCGCACGATGGTGCAGTTGCTTGCGCAGCGGCAGGCGCTCCCACCGTTCGCCGCTTTCCACATGGCGGGGCACTGGGACGCAGACGGATCCCAACTGGGCAAGGCCATTCAACGCGCCGTGGTTAAGCACGGGCACGCCCTGCCCAAGCTCAAGGCGTTCCCATGGCGGCTGGTCCGGCTGGCGTCGCCGTTCGTGCTCACCTTTTGTGAACTACTGGAGATGCGCTACCTGTGGCGCCAGGAAGTGCGCATGGACAACCGTCGTCTGATCGACTTCCTCGGCCACGAGCCGCACACCCCGCTGGACGATGCGGTCAAGGCCACTCTGACCGGGATTGGGTGCTTGACTCATCCAATATTGAACAATAAATTACAAACTGATAGTTGACACTTAAACTATTTATATTTAAATTTAATTCACCATTGAAAGATTTGAGTGCGACTTTCAAAGGCCTTCCTCCATCGCACTCTTGTGTTTCAGCGCGCCAGGGCGCGCCGTAAGGAGTTTCAAATGTCCATGTTCAAGTCCTCCAAATTCGTCTCCGTCGTCATGAGCGCAGCACTGCTTGCCGCAGGCGGCGGCGCGACGGCCGCAACGCCTGCCAATGCGGCCAAGCCCAGCATCGTTCTCGTGCACGGCGGCTTCGTCGACGGGTCGGGCTGGGAAGGTGTCTACAAGATCCTGAAAAAGGATGGTTACGACGTGACCATCGTCCAGAATCCAACGATTTCACTTGCCGACGATGTGGCGGTCACCAGGCGTGTGATTGCGGCACAACCCGGACCTGTTGTCCTGGTCGGGCATTCCTATGGGGGGGTCGTGATCACGGAGGCCGGGAATGACGACAAGGTCACGGGCCTGGTCTACATTGCCGCGTTCGCGCCCGACAAAGGCGAGTCCGTCAACACACTGATCAAGGATCCGCAACCTGGCGCGCCGGTGCCGCCCATCCTGCCGCCGCAAGACGGTTTCCTGCTGCTCGACAAATCGAAGTTTGCCGCCTCGTTCGCCGCAGACGTGAACCGTGACACCGCGGCGTTCATGGCCAACTCGCAAGTGCCTTGGGGTGTGGATGCACTCGGCGGCGCGGTCTCCAATCCGGCGTGGCAGTCAAAGCCGAGTTGGTACCTGGTCGCGACCGACGACAAGATGATTCCGCCGCCGGCGCAACGCCTCATGTCCAAACGTGCCGGCGCTACCGTTATGGAAACCGGAGGTAGCCATGCGGTCTACGTGTCAAAGCCAAACGTCGTCGCCAGGTTGATCGAACAGGCCGCCTCGAATGTGAAGGTTTTCCTTGCAGGCCCTCACGCCCGCACCATCTCAGGCCAGATGTTTCCCATTAATGGCGATTCCAAAGCCGCGTCATAACAATGACCAACGCTGACATCCGCCCGTCCGCATCTTCGGTCGGCCGGATGAGTCGGCGCAATCGTGGCCCAGCCTGTGGAACGGTCGGACCGCCGTCCTCGTCGGACTCGTGCTGCTGGGCATCAGCTTGTGCCACGCTGTCAGGGGCTGTCCCCACTGCTGAGCGATGTGCGCGAGGCACTGGGCATTGCTACGGCGGGCGCCTTACGCCTTACGTAAGACAAGCCCATGGAGCGACTCTTGGCGAATGCAACTGCATGGAGCATACTGAATATCTAACGTTCGGAGGTTTTCCATGAACTCGCTCGTTCAAGCGCTGCAGGGCTGCAGCGACAAGCTGCTGGCGGAACTTGAAACTATCTACAAGGACCTTCACCAGCACCCGGAGCTGTCGATGCAGGAGGTCCGAACCGCCAAGGTCGCGGCAGACTACATTGAGGCGTTGGGCTTTGAAGTGACACGCGAGGTGGGCATCACAGGTGTCATTGGGGTATTGCGCAATGGTGAGGGTCCTACGGTGATGCTCCGCGCGGATATGGACGCGCTGCCCATGGCCGAAAATACCGGCTTGCCCTATGCCAGCACGGCCAAAGCCAAAGATGAAGATGGCGTCGAAGTCGACGTTGCCCATTCCTGCGGGCATGACATGCATGTGACATGGCTGATGGGTGTTTCGCGCGTCCTTGCAGAGCACCGCGACGCCTGGAAGGGAACGGCCATGGTGGTATTTCAACCGGGTGAAGAGATTGGGCGCGGAGCCAGCAGCATGGTTGACGACTGGGACGCTGAACGCTTTCCCAAGCCAGACATTATTTTGGGCCAGCACGTTATGGTGGGGTCTAGCGGCACGGTCGGCTACCGCCCGGGGGTTATTTTGTCAGCAGGAGACAGCCTGAAGATCAAGCTGTTCGGGCGCGGTTCGCACGGTTCACAGCCGCAAACTTCCGTTGACCCGGTCATCATGGCCGCTTCCACGACGCTGCGCCTGCAGACCATCGTCTCGCGTGAAATTTCGCCGATGGATAACGCCGTGCTTACCATTGGTTCGCTGCAAGCGGGTACCAAAGAAAACATCATCCCCGACGAAGCCACCCTCAAGCTGAATGTGCGCACCTTCGACGAGGACGTGCGCGAGTACATGCTGGCATCCATCAAGCGAATCTGCTGCGCGGAGAGCGATGCGTCCAATGCCGAGCGACCACCGGAGTTCACCACGCTCAGCCAATACCCGCTGACCGAGAACGATGCCGCTGCCACGTGTCAGGTTTCCGATGCCTTCAAGGCCCAGTTTGGCGACAAAACCTACGAAGCGGCACCCGCCTCGGCCAGTGAAGACTTCAGCGTCTTCGGCCGGACCTGGAATGTGCCTTACGTCTTTTGGTTCGTCGGAGGGACCGACCCTGGCATATATGCACAAGCCAAGGCGGCCAAACAAGTCAACAAGATACCAAGCAATCATTCGCCCAAGTTCGCACCGGTGATTCACCCAACGCTGGAAACGGGCCTGCACGCCATGCTGACCGCTACCTCGGCCTGGCTCGGCCCTTCGTCGCAGGCATGATGGAACACAACCTCTTTGTATTGGTCGACTTGCTGGGCACCTTCGCGTTTGCAGTCAGCGGTGCTCTCGCCGCCGGGCAAAGAAGGCTCGACCTGTTTGGCGTCCTGGCCATTAGCTACCTGACAGCTTGTGGCGGCGGATTTGTTCGAGACCTGTGCCTTGGCTCGCTACCGCCGGTCGCGATTTCTGATTGGCGCTACCTTGCGACATCGGCCTTGGCCGCCGGGATGGCCATCTGGGCGCGTCCAGTCATTGAGCACCTCAGGCACCCAATTGTTTTCTTTGACGCGCTTGGGTTGGGCTTCTTCGCCGTCATTGGCGCGCACAAGGCGCTGCTGTTTGGCCACAACGTCGAGGTTGCCATCATTCTTGGCATGGTGACCGCAGTCGGCGGCGGCGTCGCAAGAGACGTGATGCTCAACCGCGTGCCCATCATTCTGGAGAAAGAAATTTACGCGGTTGCGGCGTTAGTCGGATCCGCCACCCAAGTGCTTGGACAACTCATGGAGTGGAGGCTCGCTGTCACGCCTTGGTTAGGGGCCTTGATTTGCGTTGCAATCCGCCTGCTCTCCCTACGCTATTCATGGCGCCTTCCAGTGGTCCGTAGACGTGACGTAGCGGAATAGCAAGCGCCTTCTTAGTCCGCTTGCTGATTGCCACGGGCACACGCGCCAGCCGCGCAGTTCCCAGGCCGCCACGACCGACCGCAGACTGGCAATTCAACCATAAAAATTCGACATCCCGAAAGCTGCCGGTGGCGAATGCCAGCAAACGCTGCAAAGCAGTCGTCGGCACCCGCCTGGCAGAAGACTGCGTTGGGCCCGAATCCGACTTCAGGGCCGCCGAGTCGCTCGCCTGTAAGCGCTCACCAGAACAACGACGCCCAGAATGCCTGCAAAACCCTGACGCCAGGCCAGGCTCAGGATTGGCGGGTGATTTCAACTCTCGCAGCGCGGTCGATCTGCGGCTCTAGCGCAGCGATGAATCCATCCATCGTCTGCTCATGCAGGTCGACGGCTTTCGCCCCGCCACCCGCCACCACGGTGACGTCCTCGATGCCGATAACGCCGAGGATGAGCCGAAGGTATTGCGTCGCGATGTCGCGATCCTGGATAGGCGATCCCTCGGTATAGACGCCGCCCGAGGCCAGCAGCAGGGTCGCCTTCTTGCCCTTGACAAGACCCCGGCCGTCGAAGCCGAGCGTCGCGCCCTTGCGCACGATGTGATCCACCCACGCCTTGAGCGAGGCCGGGACGTTGTAGTTGTAGACCGGCGTCGAGATGACAAGGTGCTCGGCCGCGAGCAGTTCGGCGACCAGTTCATCGGACAGTCGAAGCTCCTCCTTCATCGCTTGCGATTGATCTGCGGGCGGTGTGAAATAAGCCTGCAGCCAGGGCGCCGTGACGAATGAGAGCCCGGAGTCGACGAGATCGCGATGCACGATGTGATCTCCCGGATGTGCTGTGCGCCATGTCGCAAGGAAGCGTTGGGTCATTTGACGCGAGACGGACTGCCCTTCGCGCGGGCTGGTCTCAACAACGAGAAGCTGGGTCATCGGAAGTTTCTTTCTTTCGGAGTAGGTGAGCGATACGCGGGCTGCCGGTGGATGGGCCGCAAAAGGTTCAGCGGCTAGCAAATTTCAAAGTAACAAGCGGAGCCGGTGACGGTAATTTAGGCGCCACCATGCTTCTAGGGAAGAGATAAAAGTAAGATACTTTCCATCTGTTTTGGAGATGGATAATGATAGGCAGCCTCACCCTTGACCAATTGCGTGTCCTCGTGACCATCGCTGACGCGGGCAGTTTTTCAGCTGCCAGCCGCGAACTCAGGCGCGCGCAGTCGGCGATCAGCCAAGCCGTCGCCAATCTTGAGGGACTCCAAGGCGTCGAACTGTTCGACCGCCGAGGGCACCGCCCCCGCCTGACCGAAGTGGGTCGCGTGTTGGTAGATCAAGCCCGCTTGGTGCTCGCAAGCGCCACTCGTTTCGAGGCCGTTGCAGCCAGCACGCGGGCAGGTGTAGAACCAGATTTGACAATCGCGATCGATCCCCTGGTGCCGACCGCACCGCTGATTGACAGCCTACGCGCGCTCAGCGAGACCTTTCCCGATCTCCCGGTGCACTTTTCGACCGAAGGGCTGGGCGGCTCATTGCGGCGGCTTCGCGGTGGTTCAGCGGCCATGGCCCTCTGCTTGCTGCTGCCTGGCGTCCCTGAGGATATCGCCGCCTATCCCTTGCTGCGCGCGCCCATGCGCGCGGTCGTCGCGCCCGGTCACCCGCTCGCCTCGTTGGGGCGTCCGGCGACCGAGAGCGACCTCGCGCCGCACGTCCAATTGGTCCTGTCGGATCCAGTCGACCCGGGCAGCGCAAATTACGGCGTGGCCGGCCCCCCGACTTTGGCGATTTGTCGATCTCGGTCGTCGATTCGATTTCCTGTTAGCGGGATTCGGTTGGTGCCGCATGCCCGAGCACCTCGTGGCGACGTCGATCGCCGCAGGGGCACTCACGGCGATCGAGATTCACGAAGATCCGACGCCTCCAGAAGGTCTGACGATCTACGCGGCGCACCGACGTGATCGTGCGCTCGGCGTGGCGGGGACGATGGTTGCTCGATGAGTTGCGTCGAAACCTCGTCTCGTGATCAAGTGGAACACCGGAAAGCCGCCCTTCGCGAACGCCTGCTCGTGGCCGCATTCTGCCTCAGCTCATGGTTAGCTCAGGGCCCAACGCAGCCTCACGATCCTTCGGTGCCAGGGACCGCTTCGCAGCGGAAGCGGGCATCCGACGGCGGCACCTTTCTGGCAATCCAAATGGATTGGGTGGAGTACCAGTCAGCGGTCGGTCACGGCGGCACGCTTGGGGTACGAAGCGGCCATTCGGTGCGCCGGGCAGCCTGCCGGTCGAGCCCGTGAGGACTATGGCATCTTCATCGAGGAGAATGGCATGACTGGCACGGAATGGTCCGAATAAAAACCGCGTTGGACATGTGCACGAGCCAATAAGAGCATTCTCGTAACTCCAGTGTTGCTCGATGACAGCAAAAAAATGGAATTACGCGTTATGACCTCAGAGGCGAGGACAGTCTAGGAGCCGTTCGTAATGAGAAGGTCAGGTGTTCAATTCATCTCTCCGGCACCAACAACAGCAAGGCCGTGACGCTATTAAAACAATAGCATTCTGGCCTTTTTCATTTTCGATGTAACGGCGGATGTAAGAGCGTTTCAAGAACGCCGCCAGCCAAAAGACATCATGACGAACGAATCAATCGCTGGACAACGCGATGGCTTCCGACTTCGAGGCCAGTCGCACCAGCCTTCATCTACGGCGATCACGTCAGCGTGATGGCGCAACCGCGGCCGGATCGGGTGCTAAGGGGTTGCCAATCACGCGCCAATACCGCAATTGCGGTAACTCAGTCCGATGCACCCAAGCTGCTCAACGTCAGCATACGCAGCGTCCGGTCAAGTTTCGCTTAAACGATCTTCCTCTCTAGACTGTCCCCACACCTGTCGGATGCTCGCGAGGTCGTTTGAGCCAGTCTTCAGATCGGAGTATTGCTGCGTGCCAGTTACGCGAACTTGAGGCAAGGCACCTGAGGAAACCTAAGGGTTTGCTCAGGGAGATTTACTCAGCACTCTGACTATAGTCAAAGACTTTAACCGTGTCCACGCGGCCCGTGGGAACTTGAGGGAACAACACTGTTTGACCAACACTGAAATGCAAACCACCGTCGCAGCAAACAGAAGCACGCCAGAATGTCGCGTCAACATGGCTTCTCACTCCTTTTAGAGTGATGTTTTCCATACGGGGATAAACCCGTCCCAAGCATGCAGTCTACGATTAACCTTACCCTTGAAGCTGTGCGGTCTTATTCCTTGACCGCGCCCGTCATGCCGGATACGTAGTATTCGACGAAGAATGAGTAGACGATGGCCACGGGCAAGGAGCCCAGCAAGGCACCCGCCATCAGCGGACCCCATTGGTAGACGTCGCCTTGCACCAGTTCGGTCACAACGCCGACCGGCAGCGTCTTGATCTCCGACGACGAAATGAAGGTCAGCGCGTAGATGAACTCGTTCCACGACAGCGTGAACGCGAAGATACCGGCCGAGATCAGCCCTGGCACCGCCAGCGGCAGCACGATCTTGACCAGAATCTGCCAGCGACTGGCACCGTCGATCAGCGCGCACTCCTCAAGCTCGAACGGAATCGAACGGAAGTAACCCATCAGCAGCCATGTGCAGAACGGTATCAGGAAGGTGGGGTAGGTCAGGATCAACGCCCAGCGCGTGTCGAACAACCCGAGTTTGAAAACCACGTTGGCCAGCGGGATGAATAGAATGGTTGGCGGCACCAAGTAGGCGAGGAAGATCCCCAGCCCGACGTGCTTGGAGCCGCGAAAGCGCAAACGTTCGATTGCATAGGCTGCGAGAACTGCCGCCGCAAGCGAGAAGGCGGTCGACACGACCGATACCAGTACCGTGTTCCACATCCATGCGGGGTATGAGGTTTCGAATAGCAGCTTGTGGAAGTGCGTTAGGGTCGGTTCAATCACCCAGAAGGGGTTGCCTTCGCGCGAGAGCAGTTCGGCGTCGGGCTTCACCGACGTGATGGCCATCCAGTAGAACGGGAACAGCAGCACGAACAGGAAAACGAGCAGAGGCAGATACACCGTGACCGCGCGGCGCGGTATCGATTCTAGAAAACTCATGCCGCCGGGGTCGGCTTCGGTGGTGCCGCTCATTTGTCGGCCCCTCCCTGTTGCCAGGCCCGGCGTTGCAAACCGAAGAAGCTGAACATGATGCAAGCGAGCAGGAACGGCACCATCGCGATCGCAATCGCCGCGCCTTCGCCGAGCGCACCGCCATTGATCGCGCGCTGGAATGCGAGGGTCGCCATCAAATGCGTCGCATTCAGCGGGCCGCCGCGGGTGATCACGTAGATTAGTTGGAAGTCGGTGAAGGTGAACAACACCGAGAAGGTCATCACCACCGCGATGATCGGCGTCAAAAGCGGTAGCGTGACATGGTAGAACTGCTGCCATGGTGTGGCACCGTCGATCGCCGACGCTTCATAGTACGAGGGTGAAATCGTCTGTAGGCCCGCCAGCAGCGTGATCGCCACGAAGGGCACGCCGCGCCAGACGTTGGCAGCGATGACGGCGAAGCGCGCGTGCCACGGCGTGCCGAGGAAGTCGATGTAGTGGTCGATCAGCCCCATCTTGACCAGCGCCCAGCTGATGATCGAAAACTGCGAGTCGTAGATCCACCAAAAGGCGATTGCCGACAGTGCCGTCGGCACGATGTATGGCAGCAGGATGACGGCGCGAAAGAAGGTCTTGAAACGGATGTTGCGGTTCAGTAGGATCGCGAGCCAGAGTCCCAGAAAGAACTTCAGCACAGACGCGACCGTCGTATAGAAAAGCGTGTTGAACAAGGCAAGTTGGGTGACACTATCACCCAGCAGAAACTTGTAGTTCTCGAGACCGATCCAGGCACCGGGACGTCCGACCTTGGCATCGGTGAAGCCCAGCCAGATGCCCAGTCCGAGCGGATAGGTCAGGAACAGCACCAGCAATGCCGTAGCCGGGAGCATGAAAATCAAGCCCAGGGCGTTGCGGTTGTTTTGCAGTTTTTGCAGCATGATGAAGTTCACTCAGTCCTGCCGTGAAGAGAAAAGCCAGTTATCTTGCAACTCAGACTGGCCGCCCAGTCAACCGGGGTTGTTAGACCCAAGGTGAATTGGGCGTCAACAAGCACGCATCATCAGACCTTGTAATAGCGCTCGGCGCGTTTTTGCGCTCGCTCCGCCGCTTCTTTCGGCGTCTTCGCGCCGCTCGCCGCTTCGGCCACCATGTTGACAACGATGAAGTCGGCCGCAGCGCCCGCCGATGCATAGCCGAGCTTGCCGGCGTAACCGGCCGGTCGCATGTTCTTGACCGCATCGCGGTACGGCGTGTTCTTCGGGTCCGAGGTCCAGATGGCGCCCTTCGCATAGGCCTCGAGCGGCGGCGCGACATAGCCGCCGGCGCTCGTTTGCCATGGGTCGTACTGTTCCTGCTCCATCATGAAGCGCAGAAATTCCTTGGCCGCCTTCGGATACCTGGTGTACTTCATGATCATCTGGTTGAAGTACAGCTGCGACTCGGTTGGCACGCCGACCGGGCCGATCGGGTACGTTGCGTGCTGGATGTCGAGTGCGATCTCCTTCAACTTAGGGTCGGGCGAGTTCTTCGCCGCGTAGTAGATCGAGATGCCGTTGTTGGTGACGCTGATCTGTCCGTCCAGAAAGGCCTTGTTGTTGTTCGGATCGAGCCACGACAAGGTGCCGGGGATGAAATTGGCGTACAGCTCTTTGCCATACTCGAGCGCCTTGATCGTCTCGGGGCTGTCGATCACGACCTTGTTGTTGATGTCGACGAGCTTGCCGCCGAAGGCCCATATGAGCCAGTTACACCACAGGCCGTCGCCAGTTGCGTTGCCCAGCGCCATGCCGCCGGGCGTTCCCTTTTCCTTCAGTGCCTTCATCATCTTCAGGAAGCCGTCGGTATCTTTCGGAAAGCTGTCGAAGCCCGCCGCTTTCAACATGCTCTCGCGGTAGACCATCATCGAGCCGGCGGCACCGAGCGGCACACCGATCCACTTCTTTCCGTCGGGGCGTAGGAAGGCGTTACACACCGGATACCAGCCGCCGTATTTCTTGCCGAGGTATTCGCACAGATCGGTCACATCAAGCAACTTCTCGGGGTACAGGTTGGCGTCGTCGTTGGTCGACAGGATGATGTCGGGGCCGGCGCCAGTGTTGGCTGCGACCGCGGCCTTCGGGCGCACGTCTTCCCAGCCTTCCCTGTCGACGCGCACTTCAATCCCGGTTTTGTCGATGAACTTCTTGACGTTGACCATGTAGGCGTCGATGTCGCCCTGCACGAACTGGCTCCATCGCAGCACTCGCAACTTGGCGCCTTTTTCGGGCTGGTTGCTCCACTGTGCCTGAGCCGCTGCGGACCAGAGCATGGGTGCGACCGCGGCGGCACCGGCGACTGCCGATGTTTTCTTGAGGAATTTGCGACGATTTAAATCGGACATGGATGTCTCCTTTAGTTTGGGTCAAGCAACAAAAACCGGGCGCCGCTCGGCGCAGTCAAGCACTCAGCCTGCCAAGCGCATTCCGCTGGCAGCATCAAACAAATGGGCGCGGGCGAGGTCGGGTCGCAGGCGGATGGTTTCACCGGGCTTGAACGCATGGCGCTCACGAAACACGCTGGTGACCTCGATGCCGGCGATCTTGGTGAATATCTGGGTGTCGGCTCCCGTAGGCTCGACCATCAGCACCACGGTCGCAATGCCGTCACCCGCGCTGGCCAGATCGATGTGTTCGGGCCGTGTGCCGTAAATTACTTTCTGGCCGTCCTGGCCGCCCGCATGGATCGGTGCGGGCAAGGACAGTCCATCACGGAACTCGACGGTGGCGGCGCCGGCGCTGCGCTTGAGCACACCTGGCAGAAAGTTCATGGCTGGCGAGCCGATGAAGCCTGCCACAAACCGGTTGACCGGATGGTCGTACAACTCCAGCGGCGAGCCGGTCTGCTCCACGATGCCGTCGCGCATCACAACGATCTTGTCGGCCATGGTCATGGCCTCGATCTGGTCGTGCGTCACATAGATAGAGGTTGTTTTAAGGCGCTGATGCAGTTCCTTGATTTCGGTGCGCATCTGTACCCGCAACTGGGCATCAAGGTTAGACAGGGGTTCGTCGAACAAGAACACCTGGGGGTCTCGCACGATGGCGCGACCCATGGCCACACGCTGACGCTGTCCGCCGGACAGCTGGCGCGGGAAGCGATCGAGCAGATCGACCAGGCCCAAGATGTCGGCGGCCTTCATGACCCGTTCATCGGCCATGGCCTTGGATTGCTTGGTCAGCATCAGGCTGAAGGCCAGGTTGTCGCGCACCGTCATGTGCGGGTAGAGCGCGTAGTTTTGGAACACCATCGCGATGTCGCGCTCCTTGGGCATCATGTTGTTCACCACTTTGCCGCCAATGAGGATTTCTCCACCGCCTATTTCTTCAAGGCCCGCAATCATGCGCAGCAGGGTGGATTTGCCGCAGCCTGACGGGCCCACGAGCACGGTGAACTGGCCGTCCTCAATGTCGATGTTCACGCCGCGAATGACATGGGTTGCGCCGAAATGCTTTTCGACCCCCCTAATTTGAACGGCAGCCATGCGTTCCTTGAGGTTGTTTTTTTTAACCTAAAACTTTGTAGCACAAAAGAATTAGATTGTCATCAGGGTCAACCAACGTGTCAGCTATACATTTCTCATCCGATTTATGGTGGCGGGCAAGCCTCGAATCACAACCAGCCATTGGAGATACTCTCAAGGACATCGTGGACTTGCCGCCTGTTGACCACAATGGACCTATGAAGTTCCTGGCGTGCATCACTGTGGATTTTCGGTGCTCGAAAAAGGCTGCATAAATCGTGCGCTGGAAGCTTCTCAATTCTGGAGCAGGGCCACCTTCTGCGTCATGGCATTCACAATGCATGACAAGAAAAACCGAGTTGTAGACTAGTGTGATGAAACTAGATCCGGTATCTCTGAAGCTTTTCATTGCAGTCGTCGAGGAGCAAGGGATCGGCAAGGCAGCCGAACGCGGGCACATCGCAGCCGCAGCCATCAGCAAGCGCATCACCGAACTCGAAATCACGCTTGGTACACAGCTCCTTACGCGCAGCCACAAGGGCGTTGAGCCGACCGTCGCAGGGATCGCCTTGTTGCGATTGGCGCGCCAGGCATTGCACTCGCTCGACGAGGTCCACACCCAGATGCTCGACTACGCGAGCGGCACACGCGGCCAGGTTCGACTGTTTGCCAACATCTCTGCCATCACCCAGTTCCTGCCTGGGGATCTCGCGAGGTTCGCCGAGGAGTATCCCGAGATCCAACTTCACCTCGAGGAGCGAAATAGTGCAGTCACGATGAAGGCAGTGGCGGAGAATGCGGCCGATGTCGGCATCTACACACGCCAGCCTCACGGGGATGACATCGAAACGCGGCCCTATGAGGAGGATGAGCTGGCTGTCGTGCTCCGGCGTGACCATCCGCTCGCTGTGCATAAGAGCCTCCATCTGACGGACCTGCTCGATTGGGATTTTTTCGGACTTCGCACCGGCAGCGCCATCAATAGCCAACTCACGGAGGCCGCCGTGCGAACTGGTCGGACGATCCGTTTGCGCGTGCAGGTCACGGGCTACGACGCCCTGTGCCTGATGGTGTCTGCCGGCCTTGGCATCGCAATTGCGCCGCGCCATCTCGTGCGGCTTTTCGTCAAGCGCCTGAATATCTGCGAAGTGAAACTCGCGGAGCCATGGGCTCGTCGCGAACTGGGCATCTGCGTGCGCGCCCACGCAGAACTTCCAACCGCGTCCAGCCTGTTGGTGAAGCATCTGCAGCAGTGCGCGAATGAGCGTAAACCCTAGTCTTCACGCTAAAGAATTGGAGCGCCGGCACCTCGGGGCGTTTTCCTGGCCGCGAGATAAGCGCGCACGGCGGCAATAGCGATGGGGATCACGCCAAAAACGATGAACACCGTGTCACCAGGCATGCGGCTCCACTCCAACAGCCGCGCAAGATCACTGCCGGTATAAGCCAGGCTTCTGGCGTGCCAGTAGCCGTTATCCAGCACATCCATCAGTTGCAGTACGCCAGCGGGAAACAGGCTGAAAACCACCATCATCAACAGGCCGACATTGAGGCCCCAAAAGCCCACCCATATGTATTTTTCAAGAGTGCGCCAAAGCGCTTCGTCTGCAGTCTGCCTGATGGCAAAGACAATCAAGGCAATGCCCAGCATGCCGAAGACGCCCATCATGGCGGCATGGCCATGGTTGATGGTCAGTAGCGTGCCGGTCTCGAAGTAACTGACGATGGGCAGGTTGATGAGAAACCCCATGATGCCGGCTCCGACGAAGTTCCAGAAGCCCACTGCCATGAGGAAATAGAAAGTCCACTTATGAGGTACCTCTACGCGCTCGCGCGTGCTATCGGAGCCAGGCCTGGATAGCCTGACGAAGTCCCATGCATCCAGCGTAATGAGCGTCAGCGGAACCACCTCAAGCGCAGAGAACAGCGCACTCAACGCCATGTTCAGGCTGGTCTGCCCGGTCCAATACCAATGGTGCCCAGTCCCGATAAAACCGCCGGCGAAATAAAGAATGGCATCGAGGTAAATGACCCGTGTTGCCGTGAGACGCGTAACCACACCGAACTGCAGGAAGATGATGGCCACCATCACGGTCACGAAAAACTCAAAAAAGCCTTCTACCCAAAGATGGATGATCCAGAACCGCCACGCGTCAACGATTGAAAAATGAGTAGTGCCATTGAAAAACATGGCGGGAAGATAAAAAACAGGAATCGCCACTGCAGCGCACATAAAGAGGCCGGCAATTTCGCGCCTCTCGGGGTCGCGCCAAGCTGGCAGCAGTGCGCGAACCAGCAAGCCAAACCAGAACAACAGCGCTACGGCCAGCAGTATTTGCCAGGCGCGACCAAGTTCGAGGTATTCCCATCCCTGATGGCCAAACCAGAACCAGAGATCGGGCAAAAGCTGGCGCATGCCCGCCCACTCGCCCAGCAGGCTACCGACGACGACCACTACCAGCCCCAAGAAAAGAGCATCAATGCCTTTCTTCTGCCCGGCCGGATCACCGCCGCCCAGCGTTGCTGCCAGAAAGAGTGCCCCGGCGACATAAGACGTGGCAATCCAAAAGATTGCCAGTTGCAAATGCCAAGTGCGCAGCAAATTGCTCGGGAACCAGGCGGCCAGATCAAACCCATAAAAAGTGCCAGGGTCGGCGCGGTAGTGCGCAACTGCACCACCAACCAGGGTTTGAGCCAGCAGCAGCAAGGCTACCAAAGCAAAATATTTCAGCGTTGCGCGCTGGCCTGGGGTGACCTGTGCACCCAATATCTTGGGGTGCAAATAACCGGGTCTGGCCTTCCAACCGAGATAGTCAAACTTCCCGAATGCCAGCAGCACGGCGGCGGTTCCACCGAGCAGGAAGATAAGACTCAAGGCGCTCCACAGTAAGGCGTTGGCCGTCGGCGTGTTGCCCGCGACCGGGTCATAGGGGAAGTTGTTGGTGTATGAATGCGTTGTGCCCGGTCGATTAGCGCTTGAAGCCCACGCGGTCCATGCAACAAAGGCACTGAGTTGTCTCAACTCAACCGGGTCGCTGATGGTTTTTGCGCTCAAACCACCGTTCTTCACAGGACTGGAAAAATACTCAATCCACACGCTGGGTCGGCTTTGGAACCAGGCCTCATAGGCCGGCCCCACGGTCAGCACCCTGGTTTGCGGGTCGTAGCGATTGTCCTTCAGCGCAGTCCGCACTTCTGCCTCAACCATAGCACGCTGCGCCGGGGCCAGCTGTTCGAGCGGGGTGTCATAGATCTGCTGGGCGATGCTCGTCGCACTGTGCAGCGCCAGGGTATGCAGATACTCGGCCGAAAAATCAGGGCCCAACAAAGCACCGTGCCCCCATATCGAGCCGTTGTCCATCAGCGCATATTTGAGAAACACCAGTTGTCCGTCGCTGATGTTTTTTCCGGTGAACACCACAGCCCCCGTGGAGCTGATCACCTGGTCGGGGATAGGGGGCGCGTCGGTATAAACCTTGGTCGTCAGCAGAATCAGCACCGCAAAACCAAACGCCATGGTGATGAGTGCTGCGCGTCGCCACCACGGCGACAAGCTTTCGGTGGTGTGGCTTGCTGACAGCGGCGCCGCACCCGACGCGATTTCATTCAGCATAGCGACTCCACTGGTTATTTGGTTTCAACGTCGATAGTATCTGTTGCAGTCATTTGGGGGGAGGGTATTTCAAGGACCATTTGACTTGACAAAGGGTGAGAGCGCGTGAACTTTCCCCATATCTGATTAATGATTTCTTCGACGTAAAAGCCGCGAACGACCAGTGCGCCGGTAATCATCAAGTCACTTTGCGCGAAACGGCAAGGCGCGTCTGTTCGCTAACGGACATTCACACTGCGTCAAACCGCAGCTGCAAACAGTGAACCCACGCCCGCAGTAATGCCCCTACCGTCTTGGCGAGCAGGAGCCGGGGTATTGGTTGTTCGTAGCCAGCAGACATGTGACGGGACGCGAAAGCTTTTTTCGTCTGTTAGTCACCCGCACAGCGAGAGCTGTATCAGATTTTTTTGCAGCATCTGCTTTGAGTCGTCAAGAGCCGGTCATGAACGACAGTTGGCTGGACATCAATTGGATTGCCGGTAAGCCGACACCGATGATCGGCAGCAAACGCTGCACAGCAGACATATGACGATGAAGCTCGAACGGCAGCAACGGGTCGTTAAGAGCCAGTCATGAACGACCGTTGACGGGAAATCAACTGGGTTTCTGGTAAGCCTGTATCGACAATCGGCAGCAACCGCTGCTTTGCAGACGCTGAAGTAACCCGCCTTGATCACCCGCTTCGGGCTCATCGCCGTATTTCAGCGATTCACAGCGTCACACCCGCTATGTCTTTTATAGCATCCCGATAATTCCGGACGCAGGGCACAGGCCAATTTCGCTAAAAAATCCAAGAACAACTCACTTAAGACTAGGCCTGCGGAACACCACACACCAATTCACCCGGCTCGTTGGCCTCCACCGCACGGACGTCTTTGGCCTGCCGCACAGCCATGTCGCGCGGCAACACCACGCCGTTTTTCACGGCCAGCACCTCGGCCATCACGCTGACGGCGATTTCGGGCGGGGTCTTGCTGCCGATGTAAATACCGATGGGGCCGCGCAGGCGCGCGAGGGTCGCTTCGCTGAGGCTGAAATGTTCGATCATGCGCTGGTGACGCGCCTCGTTGTTGCGCCGTGAGCCAATCGCGCCTATGTAAAACGCGTCGGTGCTCAGCGCCTCCATCAAGGCCAGGTCGTCGAGTTTGGGATCGTGCGTGAGGGCAATCACGCAGCTGCGCCGGTCCGGTTTGAAGGCGATCACCACGTCGTCCGGCATGTCGCTAAGCACCTTGGCGCCGGCCACCGACCAGGCGCTGCGGTACTCTTCACGCGGGTCACAGACGGTGACGGAAAAACCGCTGAACAAGGCCATGGTTGCCAAGTACTCGGTCAGCTGGCCCGCACCTATCAGCAACATGCGGTATTCGGGGCCAAAGGTGTTGACCAGTTCCTGGGCCGAGACACTGAGTTCGGCCGGCGCCAGGGCTTGCTCCAGCGTGACGACACCATCGGCCAGGCGCACGCGGCGCTGGGTCAACTGCCCGGCTTCCAGCGCTTCCACCAGTTGCGCCAGCGCGGTCGCGTCGGGGTCATACTCCAGCAACAACTCCAGCGTGCCGCCACAAGGCAGGCCAAAACGGTGGGCTTCGTCGGCGGTGACGCCGTATTTGACAAAGGCCGGCGGGCCCGAGGGAATGGTTTTACCGCCACCGTCCAGCGACAAGGCCGACGCATACGCTTGCGTGTGCCTGTAGATCAGGTCATCTTCAATACAGCCGCCCGACACCGAGCCAACCACCGCACCGTCTTCACACAGCGCCATGATGGAGCCCACAGGCCGCGGCGACGAGCCCCAGGTCCGCACCACCGTGGCCAGCAAGGCGCGTTTGCCCGCCGCACGCCAGTCGCGCAGGGTGCGCAATACCATCACATCCAGATTTTCCATCACTCTTCCTTTCGCCGGTGGCCTGCAGACCGTCAACCGCCCAGCCCGACCACCAGCACCAGCGCCAAAATCACCGCGCCGGCGATATAAACCCACACCGGAAGGCCGGCGCGGCGTGTGGTTGTGGCGACTTCCGTCTCCACATCACCCATGACTATTTTCGCCGCATAACTCTCGGGATGCTGGCGCTGCATTTCATCGTCAAAACGTTTGAAAAAATCTTCCGCCATGGACTTGGCCGCGCCGTCAATCAGCCGCTGCCCAAGCTGCGCCACCTTACCGCCGACCGAGGCATGCACCGTGTACGCCAGCTCGCAACCCTCGGCGTTGGGCGTCAGTTGGACTTCGGCGCTGCCCTTGCCAAAACCGGCCGGGCCGCCCTGCCCTTCAAACGACAGTTTGTAACTGGACGGCGGGTTGATTTCGCTGAGCGTGATCTTGCCGGTGAATTTGGCCGAGACCGGCCCTATCTTCAACGCCATGCCGATCGCGTATTGGTTGTCGCCCGAGGCTTCGACCTTGTCGCAACCGGGGATACAGGTTTTGAGAACGGCGGGATCGTTCAGCGCGTCCCAGGCCTGTTGCTGGGTCACGGCGAGTTGCCGGCTGGCTGACATGTCCATGGTCTTGTCCTTTTTTTCTTGGTGGAGTTTGAATAATGCGCGCTCAAGTCTTCATCAGAGCCGCCAGACTGGCCGCCAGTTCCTCCAGCTTGCTCAAGTTGTGCACCGCGAGCATGCCATGGGCCTGCGCATGCAGTACCGCCGCGCCACGCGCCAGCGGCGCATAACCGTCAAAACGCAGCAAGGGGTTGAGCCAGAGCAGGCGGCGGCTGCGCCGGCGCAGCCAGGCCAACTCACGCGCCAGGTCCGCCGGCTCGCCGGTGTCCAGGCCGTCGGTGATGACCAAGACGATGGTGCGGCGCCCGACCAGGCGGCGCGCATGGTGTTCGCGCAAGCTGGCCAGCGACAGGCCCAGCTGCGTGCCGCCGGCAAAATCTTCAATCGCCAGACTGGCATGCGCCAGCATGGCGTCGGTATCGGCCTGACGAAACGCCGGCGTCAAATCGGTCAGGTGCATGCCGAAGGCAAACACATCGCGCTGCGGATGACGGCGTGTGGCCGCATGCAAAAAAGCCAGCAGCAACCGGGCATAACGCTCCATCGAACCCGACACATCGACCAGCACCAGCAAAGGCAAGGCCTGCTCGCGCCGCTGCAAGCGCGGCAGTTGCAGCAACTCGCCGCCGGTCTGTGCGGCCCGGTGCATGACGCCGGGCCAGTGCATGCGTGCGCCCGAGGCTGCGGGGCGGCTGCGGCGCGAGGCAAACATGGGCAGGGGCAGCTTGATGTCGCGCGCCAGCCGCTCCACCAGCCGGTACTCGGTGGCCGACAAGGCGTTGAAGTCGGCATGTTGCAGGCGCTCGATGTCGCTGGCCGTCATGGCTGCGTCAAACTCAACCTTCTGGTCTTCGGCAGCGGGCTGGGCCTGCTGGCCGAAAGTTTTTTGTGGCGCCAGCGCCTCACGCACACGTGGCCGGCGTTTGCTGGCCTCGGCTTTGCCTTCGGCGCTGGGCAGCAGTTGCGCCAGCAGCTTGTTGGCGACTTTCGGGTCCTGGAAATACACCTCGAACAATTCGCGAAACACCAGGCGATCCTGCTCGCGGCTGACCATCACGGCTTCAAAGGCCGCACTCAGGTCTTCCTTGTCGGCAATACCCACCGCCAGCGCCGCCTCCTTGGCCAGGGCGATACGCTGGCTGTCGATTTTGACGCCGGCCCGGCGCAAGGCCCGGCCGAAGCCGGTGATGTTGTCGGCCAACTTGCCGCTGCGCGCATCCCCTAGAAGCATGCTGGCACTCCGGTCACTCGGCCGCCGTCTCTTCGGGCTTGAGCAGTTCAACGGCCAGCTCATGTGTGAGCGCCGCCACGTCCTCACGCTGTTTGAACAAGATGCCGGCCGTGTCGGCAATCACCTCAGGGTCGACCACCAGCGTGTCCAGCGCGACCAGCGCTTTGGCCCATTCGACGCTTTCTGCAATGCCAGGCGCACGCTGAAAAGCGTTGCCAAAAGGCGACCGGCGCAAGCGGTCGACGAAGCTGGCGACCTGGGCCGACAACAAGTCGCCGGCCTGCGGCACCTGGGCCCGCACAATCGCCAGTTCGCGCTCGCGGTCCGGGTAATCCAGCCAGTGGTAGAGGCAACGGCGTTTGACGGCGTCGTTGAGTTCACGCGTGCGGTTGCTGGTGAGGATGGTCACCGGCGTCACCTCGGCGCGCACCGTGCCGATTTCGGGAATGCTGACCTGGTACTCGCCCAGGTACTCGAGCAAAAAGGCCTCGAAGGGTTCGTCGGCCCGGTCCACCTCGTCGATCAGCAGCACCGCGCCCGGCGCCGGTGTTTGCAAGGCCTGCAGCAGCGGCCGGCGTATCAGGTAGCGGTCCTGGTAGACCTCGCGCTCAACGTCGGCGGCCTGGCTGTGGCCTTCCACGGCACGCATGTGCAGCAACTGGGCTGCGTAGTTCCACTCGTACAGGGCTTCGCGTTGTTCCAGCCCGTCGTAACACTGCAGGCGTATCAGTTGGCGCTGCAGCGCCAGGGCCAACGCCTTGGCCAGCTCGGTTTTGCCAACGCCGGGTTCACCTTCGAGCAGCAGCGGGCGCTGCAGTTTCAGTGCGAGGAAAACCGCCGTGGCGAGCCGGCGGTCGGCGAAATAACCGGCCCCCTGCAGCGCCTGGATCAGCGCATCAATGCTTGGGAAAATCGTCATCAAATCGGTTTTCCATTTTCTCTAATCGCTATCAATTAAATAGCTACTTGCACCCGCCCTTCAAGGGCCAGAGGCCTAAAAAGCTTAAGAAAGGCAATAAATCAAGCCAAGGCCTTCGCCACCCCGCGCTGCGCCTGCACGCTGATCAGGTTGGCGCGGTAAGCGGCCGTGGCGTGGATGTCGCTGTTCAGGTCTGTCGCATCAATGTTGACCGCTGCGGCGGACTCCGGCGTGAAACTTTTGCTCAAAGCCGCTTCCAGCCCCGTGTGACGGAACACACCGTTGGAGGCACCGGTGACGGCGACACGCACGCCGGCATCAAACTGCGCAATGAAAACGCCGACCAGCGCAAAACGCGAGGCCGGTTGCTTGAACTTCATGTAGGCCGCGCGCTTGGGAATCGGGAAGCTGATCGCGGTGATCAACTCGCCCTCGTTCAGCGCGGTTGCAAACATGCCGAGGAAAAAGTCGTCGGCCGCGATCTTGCGTGAGGTGGTGTGAATCGTCGCGCCCAGCGCCAGCACCGCGCTGGGGTAACAGGCGGACGGGTCGTTGTTGGCGACCGAGCCGCCCAAGGTGCCCATCGCGCGCACCTGCCGGTCGCCGATGTTGCCCGCCAGGTCGGCCAGCGCCGGCAAAGCCGCTTTCAGCTCGGCGTGAATGGCGACGTCGGCATGGCGCGTCATGGCGCCGATCACAAAGGCATTGCCGTCGCGTTTGATGCCGACAAGCTCCTTGATGCCGCTCAGGTCGGCCAGTTGCTCCGGGCTGGACAGGCGTAATTTCATGGACGCCAGCAAAGTCTGCCCGCCGGCCAGCGGTTGGGCGCCGGCGGCGGCGAGCTTGGCCGCATCGGCGGTGGTGGCTGGGCGTTCCAGGGTGAATGCATACATGGTGGGTACTCCTTGGAAGTGTCAGTGTTTGGCGGCCTGGATGGCTTCCCAGACGCGGCTGGCAGTCGCGGGCATGTCGAAGTCGGTCACCCCCAGCGGCTTCAAGGCGTCCAGCACCGCATTCATCACCGCCGGCGGCGAACCGATGGCGCCGGCCTCGCCGCAGCCCTTGGCACCCAGCGGGTTGTGGCTGCAGGGCGTGCACAAGGTGTCCAAGGTGAAGTTGGGCATGTCGTCGGCACGCGGCATGGTGTAGTCCATGAAAGAGCCGGTCAACAACTGGCCGGACTCCGGGTCGTACACACAACGCTCCAGCAGCGCCTGGCCTATGCCCTGCACCAGCCCGCCATGCACCTGGCCTTCGACAATCATGGGGTTGATGATGTTGCCGAAGTCGTCCACCGCCGTGAAACGGTCGGCCCGCACCTCGCCGGTGGCCGGGTCGATCTCGACCTCGCAGATGTAGGTGCCGGCCGGGAAGGTGAAGTTGGTCGGGTCGTAAAACGCGGTTTCATTCAGGCCGGGCTCCAGCTTGTCCAGCGGGTAGTTGTGCGGCACATACGCTGTCAGCGCCACCTGGCCGAAGGTCACCTTTTTATCAGTGCCCTTGATGGTGAACTCGCCGTTGGCAAACTCCACGTCCGCGTCGCTGGCCTCCATCAGGTGCGCGGCGATTTTTTTGGCCTTGGTTTCAATCTTGTCCAGCGCCTTCATGATGGCCGTGCCGCCCACCGCCAACGAGCGCGAGCCGTAGGTACCCATGCCGAAAGGCACACGTCCGGTGTCGCCGTGCACCACATCCACCTGGTCCACCGAAATCCCCAGGCGCGCGGCCACCACCTGCGCAAACGTGGTTTCATGGCCTTGGCCGTGGCTGTGGGAACCGGTGAACACGGTCACGCTGCCGGTCGGATGCACACGTACTTCACCGCATTCGAACAGGCCGGCGCGTGCACCCAAAGCGCCGGCGATGTTGCTGGGCGCCAGGCCGCAGGCTTCGATGTAGCTGGAGTAACCGATGCCGCGCAATTTGCCCTTGGTTTCGGTCGCGGCCTTGCGTTGGGCAAAGCCGGCCACGTCGGCCAGCTCGTTGGCGCGCTCCAGCAAGGCGCGGAAGTCACCCACGTCGTATTGCAGCGCCACCGGTGTCTGGTAGGGGAATTGGGTGACCATGTTGCGCCTGCGGATTTCATCCTGGGCCAGGCCCAACTCCCAGCCGCAACGTGTGACCAGGCGCTCCAGCAAATACGTCGCTTCAGGCCGGCCGGCGCCACGGTAGGCATCGACCGGCGCGGTGTTGGTGAACCAGGCATCGACCTCGACATAAATCTGCGGCGTGGTGTACTGGCCGGCCAGCAGGGTCGCGTACAAAATGGTCGGAATGGCCGGCGCAAATGTCGACAGGTAAGCGCCCATGTTGGCGTCGGTGTGCACGCGCAGCGCGAGAAACTTGCCGTCCTTGTCCAGCGCCATTTCGGCGTGGCTGGCATGGTCGCGGCCATGGGCGTCGCAGACAAAGGCTTCGCTGCGGTCGGCCGTCCACTTGATGTTGCGGTTGAGCTTTTTCGACGCCCAGGTCAGGCACACGTCTTCTGCATAAAGATAAATCTTGGAGCCGAAGCCGCCGCCCACGTCGGGTGCAATCACCCGCACTTTGTGTTCGGGCAGGCCCATCACAAAAGCCGTCAACAACAGGCGCTCGACGTGCGGGTTCTGATTGGCCACGTACAAGGTGTATTCGTCGGTCGCGCGGCTGTAAGAGCCGATCACGGCGCGCGGCTCCATGGCATTGGGAACGAGACGGTTGTTGATCAAATCAAGTTGGGTCACATGCGCGGCCCCGGCAAAAGCCGCGTCGACCTGCGCCTTGTCGCCTATCGCCCATTTGAAGCAATGGTTGCCAGGGGCAACATCGTGCAGGGCCGCAGCCTTGGCGGCATCGGTCACCTTGACGACGGCGCTCAGCACCTCGTAGTCCACCTCCACCAGCTCGGCGGCGTTTTTGGCCTGCTCCAGCGTCTCGGCCACCACCATGGCCACATGGTCGCCGACATAGCGCACCTTGCCCTGCGCCAGGATCGGGTGCGGCGGCTCCTTCATGGGCGTGCCGTCGGTGCTGGTGATCAGCCAGCCGCAAGGCAGGCCGTTGATCTTGTCGGCCGCCACGTCGGCACCTACAAACACATCCAGCACGCCAGGCGCGGCCTTGGCGGCCGCCGTGTTGATACTTTTGATGTTGGCATGGGCGTGCGGCGAACGCACAAACACCGCGTAGCTCTGGTGGGCCAGCGTGATGTCATCGGTGTATTGCCCGCCGCCGGTCAGAAAACGGTAGTCTTCCTTGCGGCGTATGGACGCGCCAATATCGGGCAAGTTGACAAAATCGGATGCACCCATTTTTGTACTCCTGAAAAATTGACCAAGCTCAATGCGTGCGCGAATCAGGTCGCCATGGCCGCAGCGCCCTGCTGCACGGCCTTGACGATGTTCTGGTAACCGGTGCAGCGGCAGAGATTGCCTTCCAGCAACTCGCGGATTTCCGTTTCTGTCGCCTTGGGATGGTGTTTGCAAAGATCGACCGCACTCATCACCATGCCGGTGGTGCAAAAGCCGCATTGCAGGCCGTGGCACTCCTTGAACGCCGCCTGCATCGGGTGCATGGTGCCGTCCGGCTGGGCCAGACCCTCGATGGTGGTGATCTCGGCGCCTTGGGCCTGGGCCGCCAGGATGTTGCAGGACTTGATGGCGCGCCCGTTCATGATGACGGTGCAAGCGCCGCATTGGGCGGTATCGCAGCCCACATGGGTCCCGGTGAGCTGCAGTTGTTCGCGCAGCACCTGCACCAACAAGGTGTTGGTGGGGACCTCCAGGGCCGATGATTTCCCATTGACTTTGAATTGAACTTGCATGCGCTTGTCTCCTGTTGGCTTGAGGCTGGGGAGCGTGTCGGGCTCCGGGGACGAAACAAACCATTGTTGGATTGGCGACCCCACCCAGACCTAGGGTAAACCCCAAAGTCTTGCCAAACGGGGCTGAAATTCTCAAAATGGAACATTCCCTGCCAACCGGCAGAACAGCGCATTCAAGGCAGGCCAGTCAGGCTGCCCCCACCGGGTGTTCATGCCATGCTGACTGTCCTCTCGCCGTCTTCCGAACAACGCTTGCATCTCATCGCGCAAGCCCGTCAGGCGGTGATGCAGGACGGCAAAAGCCCGCCCGGCGGCGCCCTGGCCGACAGCTGGATTGAACGCTCCTGGCAGCGCTGCCTGGCCAGCGGCCAGCGGCCGGACCAGGCCGTCGGCTTTGAGCTGATGTCACCGCAGCTGCTGCGCCGCACCGAAGAGGCCAACCACGTGCTGGTGCAGGCCGCCCGTCCGGTGCTGGAAAAACTCGGGGTGGCGATTGCCAGCACGCACTACTTCGCCATCCTGACCAATGCACAAGGTGTGGTGGTGGATGTCAACGGCTCGATAGACCGGCGCGACCGGCGCGCCGATCTGATCACCCGTATAGGGGTAGACCTGTCCGAGCAATGTGTGGGCACCACCGCGATAGGTGCGGCGCTGACCGAGCTGCAACCGGTCTGGTTGCACCGCGGCGAGCATTTTTTCAATGCCAACTCGGCCTACAGCTGCGCCGGCGCGCCGGTGTTCGGGCCCGACGGCCGCTGCGCCGGCATGCTGGACCTGACCGGCGTGGACGCGGTGGAACGGCCCGAACTCAAACACCTGGTCGCGCAGTCGGCGCGCCATATTGAAAACGCGCTGATGCAGGGCCGGCCACACGAGTTGCTGATCCGCTTGAACTGGTCCAGCCCCAGCCTGGGGGAAGACAGCGACGGCCTGGTCTGCCTGGACGCCGACGGCTGGGTCACAGGCGCCAACCCGGCGGCGCGGCAGATGGTGCCGGCACTGCAGGCCGGTCACCCGGCGGCCGTGCATTGCAGCGAACTCTTTGCCATGCCTTACGGCCTCTTGTTTGACGCCGCGAAAGCCGATACCACGCAGGCCTACCCGCAAGCCATCGACGTGCCTTTGTGGTCAGGCCTGCGCCTGCATGCGCTGCCGCTGCTGCAGGGCCACGCCGCCGCCACCCAGCGGCTGACCGGCCGCGCCGCCAGCCACCTGCCGCTCAAGGATGTGGAAACCGCGCTGATCCGCAAAGCCGTCAGCGACGCCAGGGGCAATGTCATGAAAGCGGCGCGCACCCTTGGCATCAGCCGCGCCACGGTGTACCGCCGGCTCGGCAGCAAACCCGGCAAATAGTCAGTGCTTGTGGGCGGCCGCCGCGGGCTGGCCTGCGGCTGCGCCGGGCGCGGCGGCGGCAACCGGCACGCTCAGCGCGACCTTGCTTTCAACACCTTTGGCGTCCTTGAACACCAGGGTCATGGCCACCGTGCTGCCGGCCGGCAAAGCCTGTTTCAAATCCATCAACATCACGTGGTAACCGCCCGGCTTGAGCTCCACCGTTTTGCCGGCCGGCAAATCCAGGCCCGACAAACCGCGCATTTTCATGACGTCGTTTTCCATCTTCATTTCATGCACTTCGGCGATACCGGCCGCAGGTGTGGAGACAGCCACCAAGCGGGTCGTTTCCTTGGCCGTGATTTTCATGAAGGCGCCCGTGCCTTGCTGACCGGTCACGGCCGTGCGCACCCAGGCGTCCTTGACATCGACGGTTTGGGCAGAGGCCAGGCCAGCGCTGAGTGCCAGCAAGGCGGTGATGATGCTTGATTTCATGATGGTTCTTTCTTTGAGATAAATCGGGAATCGGAGTTCAGTGCTGGTGAGGGCCGGCCTGGGCGGGTGTGACTTCCAGCAACACCGCCGGCGCTTTCAAGCCCTGGGTGGAGGTGCCGGTAGCGGGCACTTCGCTCCAGTCATTGTGGCCGTTTTCGCAGGTTTGCAGCACCTTGAACCAGAGCGGCCCCGCCATCTCCGGGAGTTTGCCGCGCAGCAAAAACTCGTCCACCAACGCGTCGGGCAGCGCCGCCTCTTTGCTCGCCGCCGTCCAGCGCACCACGCTCACGTCTTGCGTGATTTGTTTGCCGTGGCTGGTGTACGGTGTAGCGAGTGGCGCGCTGGTGGCGGACACGTTCCAGCCGGCCTTGGGATAAGGCTTGGCGCCCTGAAACCCGGCCGGGATCTGCACAGCCACGCCGGTGGTGGCCGAGCCCTGGCAGCCGTGGCCGACCAGGAACACGGCCTTGTAGCTGCTGCCGGCCGCCGCACTGCCGGCTTCCAGGACCATGTGAGAAAAAGCGGGTGCAGCCCCCGCCACCAGGGCGCATGTAGCTATTATTTTGATAGCAATAGAGATAGGCATGAATGGATCTTTCGTCAGGATGAGTTAATCGGTTTTACAGGTCGACCTTCAGCTCGGCCATGAAGGTGCGCTGCGGGTAAGGATGGAAATTCCAGTACTGGTAGTTGTTCAGGTTGTCGATGCCGAAGGCTGCGGTCCACTGCTTGTTGACCTTGTAGTGGAAGCGCACGTCAGTGACGAAGTACTTGCTGGTGCCCTGGTAGGCAAAGCCATTCACGTCGCTGTTGTCCAGGCTGGAAAACTGCTTGCCGCTGTAACGCGCGGCAAAGGTGCCGGTCCAGGCCTGGTCAAAGCGGTAGCTGACCAGCGCCGTGGCGCGCCAGACCGGCACACGCGGCTGGTATTTGCCAACGGTGTCGCCCGGCGTCAGCACAAAGCCGCTGTTTTCCTTGATGCGTGAATCCGCATACGTCACGCTGCCGCCCAGGCTCAAGCCCTTCTTGAAAACATCGTTGCCGTTGTAGGCCACTTCCAGGCCCTGGGTCTGGATACGTGCGACGTTTTGCACCCGGCTGATGTTGCTGCCCGCCATCGGATCAAAGGTCTGCTGCGCATACAGCGCATCACGTGTGTTCTCGGTGAAAAACGTGACACGCAAGACCGCGTTGCCCAGGTCTTTTTCCGCCGTGAGTTCAGTGGTCCAGGACTTTTCCGGTTTCAGATTCGGATCGTTGATGTACTGGGAATTGACGGTGGCCGTCGCGCCATACAACTCACCCACGGTCGGGAAACGCACGGCACGGCCGGTCGAGGCCTTGAGCGTGGTGTCCGCGGCCCACTGGTAAGACAAGGCGGCTTTGGGCGAGACCGCATTCTCGCTGCGCGCGGCGTAAGCCGTGTTGGCCGGGTTGCCGGCGCCAAACCAAGTGAAACCGCTGGACGTATGCCAGTTCTCGATGCGTGCGCCCAGCACGGTTTTCCATTTGGGCGCAAAGCTCCAGGCGTCCTGCGCATAAACGCTGCGCAACTGTGTGCGGCCGCCCACGTCGCTGAGCATGGTGCCGGCGCCGTCGTTCATCCAGTTGCCCAGCACGCTGGACTTGAGGATGCGCAGCTTGTAGCTGTCCTGCTGGTAACCCACATCGACGATGTGTGCGCCCTGCAGCCCGTCGGGTCGCCAGATGCCCTTGAGCGCCAGGTTGTTCCAGCCGGTGCCGCCCTGGTCCTGCAAAGTGCCCGCGCCGCCGCCCAGCGCGCCGGGTTGCGCTGTCGTGGCCGCGCGGATCTGGTCTTTCTGGTAGTCGTACAAACTGGCGGCCACTTCCCAGTCCCACACGCCGCGCGTGTTGGACTTGATCGACAGGCCGTGCATCAGATGTGTCAGCGCCTCGTTGCTCACACCAAAGTCGGTCGGCCCCAGGGTGTAGGCCCGGCCGTTGATGCTGACGTTGCCGCTGTACACAGGCGCCCCGGCCGCGTTGCGCAAATAACTGTCCGAGCGGTTCTGCGCGCTGTTGTCCCAGTAGCCCAGGGTGTAGCTGGCGCGCACCGTCGGCGAAAAGTCATAAGCCACCTTGAGCTTGACATGTTCCTGCTCGGTTCGGTACTGCGTGGCGCCGCCTATCAGCAGCCAGGGCTGATTGCGGGTGTTCAGCCCAGCCACGGCGCCGGTGACCGGGTTGACCGCCGACACCACGTTGCTCAGAGCTTTGGTTGTGAAGGTCAGCGGCTGCCCGGCGCTTTGGGTGCGGTTGGCGTTGATGAACCAGGACCAGTCGCCGCTCTTGCTGCCCAGAGACGCGCTGGCCTGGCTGCCGCCAAAGTGGCTGTCCGTGCCATACAGCTTGAAAGCCTGGTTGAAAGCGCTGATCTTGGCATGGGCCTCGAACTGCGTCGGCATACGCGTGACATAGTCCACCACGGCGCCCACCGAGTTGCCCGGGTAGGCGGCGGAGAACGGACCGTACAACACATCCACACGTTCGATTTCTTCCGGCGTCACCAGGCCCCAGCGCGGCGCGTAGTTGGTGCCGTTGGCAATGCCATTGCCCAGGTAGTTGGACAACAAAATGCCGTCGGCATACACGGCGGAGCGCGCGCTGTTGCCGGTGCCCGAAGCGCGGCTGGACAAAATGGCGTGGTTGTAGTCGCCGATGTAACGCTTGCGCACCAGCAGGCTGGGCAGGTATTTGAGCGCATCTTCGCTGTCGGTCGCGTTGATGGTTTGCTCGATCTGCTCGCGCGTCACCCCTTCGATGGTGGTGGGAATCTGCGTCGGCAGCGAGGTCGGCTGGCCGCTGGTCACCGTGACCATGCCCAGGGATTTGACCGGCGCGTCAGTCGACACTGGTGCCGCTTGGGCGAAGGCGGATGGCGCCAGCAACAGGGCCGCAGCGCTGCCGCCCAGGAAAAATACGCCAACAGGAAGGCGAAAAGGAATCATGGAGTCCACTCTTTGAAATCAACCGTAGCGAACGCATCGGCTCTGCAGCCAGCGCGCACCAAGCCTCGGGGCGAGGCGTTTTCAGTTCAGATCAAAGTGCGGGCGGGCCGCGGCTGAAAGGCAGCCCCGGCGAGGAGGCCGAACGGACGGCATCCTGAAAAACAACAGCCATCGCCGTGACGGCGACGGGACAGACATCCATGTGTTGCAGCGGCGGCAGCCCCAGACCCAAGGAGCCGCACAGGTCGCAATGACCGCTCGCACTAGCGCCCTCATCCGTGCCGGCGTCCTGGGACCAGCCAGCGGAACCCATGCTGCAAATGCCGCCCAGCTTGCCGGTACGCACCTCTTCGGCCAGCATGGACACCGGCGCCAGCAGCGCCGAGCACACAGCCAGAAACCCCAGCAAAGCTGCAAAGCGCGCCCAGAATGGGCGAAAGATCGTTGGGAGGGCGGGCACGGGACCGATTATAGGCAGAGACACCAGGATCAAGACTTTGACTTTTACAGTACGGGGCAAACATGCAGCGCTTCACGATCTCTCTGGATGATGGCCTGGCCGCCCAATTTGACGAGCTCATTGCGGACCGCGGTTATATCAACCGCTCCGAAGCCGTGCGTGACCTGATTCGCGAGCGCCTGGGCAAGGACACACTCGACGCCCGTGCCGCAAATACTGCGTGGCCAACGTGAGTTATGTCTACGACCACCACGAGCCACAGGTCACCCGCCGCCTCATGGCCTTGCAGCATGAACACCACGACCTGGTCGTCAGCAGCCTGCACACCCACCTGGACCACGACCACTGCCTGGAAAGTGTGGTGCTGCGCGGCCCGACCACGGCGGTACAGGTTTGCGCGCAGCAACTGGTCGCCCTGCGCGGCGTTCGCCACGGCCAGATACACCTGGTGCCGCTGGCGCAAGCATCGGCGGGCCACCGCCATGCCCATGCGCCCGGCGCCGGGCACAAACACCTCAAGCCCCTCAGTTGAACACCCGCCAAACGGCGTATGGCCCCAGGCCCTGGCCTGTATGACAATTATTAAATTCTTCATACAACCAGCTGTTCCGGATGTCCCTCACACGCCGTCGTCTCCTGCTCCAGACCTTGCCCGCTCTGGTGGCCGCCCCCGCCGTCTTCAGCGCGCGCGCCCAGCCCGGCGGCTTCCCTCAGCCTGACAAACCCATCCGTTTCATCGTGCCTTTTCCGGCAGGTGGCACATCCGACCTGCGTGCCCGCCAGGTGGCCGAACGCATGCGCCTGGACGCCGGCTGGACGGTGTTGGTGGACAACCGCGCAGGTGCCAGCGGCATGATCGGCTCCGAAGCCTGCGCCCGGGCCACGCCGGACGGCCACACGCTACTGCTAGGAACCATCGGTTCGCTGGCGATCAATCCGCACATCTTTCCGCAGCAACCCTATGACGTGTCGCGCGACTTCCAGCCTATCACGCAGTTTTCCCGCTCGGTCACCGTGCTGCTGGCGCACCGCAACACGGGCTATCGCAGCCTCGCCGATGTGGAAGTTGCGGTACGCGCCGGCCGCCCGCTGGCCTATGCCTCCCCCGGCAACGGGACCATTGGCCACATGGTGGGCGAGATTTACAAACGCCGCGCCGGGCTGGACATCACCCATGTGCCCTACAAAGGCACGGCGCCGGCGGTGCAGGACTTCATCAGCGGCCAGGTGCCGCTCTTGTACGAAACCCCTTCAGCCGTCTGGGAACACTTGCGCGCCGGGACGGTCGTGCCGCTGGCAGTGACCAGCAGCATCCGCATGCCGCAGATGCCGGGCGTGCCCACCTTCCGCGAGTCAGGCTATAACGACATGGTGTTCGACACCTGGCAGGGCGCCGTCACGACGCGCGGTGTGCCGGCAGCGGTGCTGGCCAGCCTGCACCGCGAAATGGCCAAAGCCTTGCGGCATCCGGATGTCGTGAAAAGCCACGAAGAGCAGGTCAACGTGGTGGTCGCCAACAGCCCCGAGGAATTCGGACGTTTTATCGCCGACCAAACCACGCGCTGGGGCCAGGTGGTGCGTGAGACAGCAGTCCTTCCCGGCTAAAACCGCCCGCGCCAACCGACGGCCTAACAAAATGCTACAAAATCAGTAGCTGCTTGCGCCCGCGGCTAAAGGGCTAGCGCTCAACTTCATTCATAATGGATTGAGAAAGGGCCCACACCACATGTTCCCGCACCACCGCGCTCGCATGATCCTGCCGCGCCAACAAGGCCGCGCGTATGCTGCCGTCGTCATCACGGCCCGCCTGCAAGGCATTGCCCATGGCCACCGCGATGTTGCGCAGCCAGCGTTCGTGGCCGATACGCCGGATCGCGCTGCCTTCGGTGTAACGCAAAAACTCCTCCTCCGTCCAGGCGAACAAGGTCGTCAGTTGCTGGCCGGTCAGGCCCTGGCGCTCGTCAAAGTCGGGCAAGGCGCTGCGTTGCGCAAACTTGTTCCAGGGGCAGGCCAGCTGGCAGTCGTCACAGCCGTAAATGCGGTTGCCTATCAGCGGCCTCAACTCGAGCGGGATCGCGCCTGCATGTTCGATGGTCAGGTAGGAGATGCAGCGCCTGGCATCCAGCTGGTGCGGCGCGATGATGGCCTGGGTCGGGCAAATGGTGATGCAGGCGCTACAGCTGCCGCAATGCGGCGTCACCGGCTCGCTGGGCGGCAGCGCGATGTCCACATAAATTTCACCCAGAAAAAACATGGAGCCGGCCTCGCGGTTCAGCAGCAAGGTGTGTTTGCCGCGCCAGCCCTGTCCGCTGCGTGCGGCCAGCTCGGCCTCCAGCACGGGCGCCGAATCGGTGAAGGCCCGGTGGCCCAGGGGCTGGACCTGGGTGGCGATCCGTTCGGCAAGTTTTTGCAGGCGCGCACGCATGATCTTGTGGTAGTCCCGGCCACGCGCATACACCGACACAATCGCTTCGCCGGGCCGCTGCAGGCGCGCCAGTTCCTGGGCCTGCCACTGACCCGGCTGCGCCGGTGTGGAGGCCGGCAAATAGTCCATACGCGCCGTGATCACACTGACCGTGCCCGGCACCAGTTCAGCCGGCCGGGCGCGTTTGAGGCCATGGGCAGCCATGTAATTCATGTCCCCATGAAATCCGGCCGCCAGCCAGGCCGATAATCCGGGCTCCGCAGAAGACAAGTCCACCCCTGCAATGCCGATTTGCGAAAATCCAAGCTCGCGCGCCCACGTTTGAATTTGAGAAACGAATTGATGGCTATTGAAGATCACACGCTCATTGTAAAAAGTATTGCCTGGACCACCGAGGCCGATACCCAGGCTTTCGCCCAGGCCATGGCCACCCGCTTGCTGGCCAGCCTGCCCGGCCGCAATGCCCTGATCCAGTTGCACGGCGACCTGGGCGCCGGCAAAACCACCTTTGCACGGCATTTCCTCAAGGCCCTGGGCGTTGAGGGACGTGTCAAAAGCCCGACTTATGCGGTGGTCGAGCCCTACAGCGTGACCGACACGGCGGGCGACACCCTCAACATCTGGCATTTCGATTTTTATCGCTTCAACGACCCCGACGAATGGGAAGAAGCCGGCTTTCGCGACATCTTCGCCAGCCCTGGCCTGAAACTGGTCGAGTGGCCGGAAAAAGCCGGCGAACACCTGCCAACTGCCGACCTGGACATCCATCTGGAACTGCTGGACAACGAAGCGCGCGCCGTCACGCTGAGCGCCCACACCGCCGCCGCCGCGGCACTGTTGCCGTGAGCGGCCGCCACAGCCGCCGCAGTGCCCTGCAAATGGGCAGTCTGGTGTTGCTGCTCGGCGTGCAACACCTCGCGCGCGGCGCCACCATCCTGGCGGTCCGCATCTGGCCGGCGCCGGACTACAGCCGGGTCACCATCGAGTCCGACACCGGCCTGAAAACCAAAACAACCTTTGTCACCGAGCCGCCACGCCTGGCCGTGGACATCGAAGGGGTGGACCTGATCCCCGCGCTGCGCGAGCTGGTGGCCAAGGTCAAGGCCGACGACCCGAACATTTCCGGCATCCGTGTCGGGCAAAACGCACCGGGCGTGGTGCGCCTGGTGATAGACCTGAAGCAACACATCCTGCCCCAGGTGTTCACCTTGCCACCGGTCGCGGCCTACCAGCACCGGCTGGTGTTTGACCTCTACCCGACCCAGGCGCCCGACCCGCTGGCCGCGTTGATTGCCGAGCGGCTCAAGGACAAAACGGTCGCCCCGGCCGCGGCCACGGATCCGCTGGGCGAGCTGATCGCCAAACAAACCGACAAGCCGACGCCGGCCAAACCAGCCGGCGACGCCACGCCCCCCGCGACCGGCACTGACAAGGACCGCGTCATCGCCGCCGCGCCCAAGGCGCCGCCGGAAACCGTGGGTGCCGGCGCCGGCAGCCGCAACAAAACCGACCGCCTCATCATCGTGGCGCTGGACCCCGGCCACGGCGGTGAAGACCCGGGCGCCATCGGCCCAGGCGGCACGCGCGAAAAAGATGTGGTGCTGCAGATTGCACTGCGCCTGCGCGAACGTATCAACCAGCAACCGAATATGCGCGCCTACCTGACGCGTGATGCCGACTTTTTTGTCCCGCTGCATGTCCGCGTGCAAAAAGCCAGGCGTGTGCAGGCCGATTTATTCATCAGCATTCACGCCGACGCGTTTTTCACACCACGCCCGCAAGGCGCCAGTGTGTTTGCCTTGAGTGAAAAAGGCGCCAGTAGCAGCGCCGCACGCTGGATCGCCGACAAGGAAAACTCCGCCGACCTGGTGGGCGGCGTCAACGTCAAGGTCAAGGACGCGCAGGTGCAAAAAGCACTGCTCGACATGAGCACCACCGCCCAGATCAGCGACAGTCTCAAACTCGGCGGCGCCATGCTGGGTGAAATCGGCAGCGTCGGCAAGCTGCACAAACCGCGTGTCGAACAAGCCAGTTTTGCCGTGCTCAAGGCCCCCGACATTCCGAGCGTGCTGGTGGAAACCGCGTTTATCAGCAACCCCGACGAAGAAGCCAAGCTGCGCAGCGAGGCCTACCAGGTGCAACTCGCCGATGCGTTGATGCGCGGCATAGGCAGTTACTTCTCGAAAAATCCGCCCCTGGCGCGGAATCGTCCGCTGTAGCGCTTGCACTCCGGCCTCCTGCTCTCCTCCGGCCATGCACGCGGCAAGCCGACGGTCAGGGGGGCTATCACCTACATCGCCGAAGCGGCGAAAAATCTACAGTCAAGTCACAGGCAGTTCGAAGGGACACCACCCCATGCGGTGATCCAGGTTCAACGCAAGTTGCCTGCAACACAAACCAAAGGTGGACATGATGACAAAGACATTATTGATGGCAACTGCAGCTGCATCCCTGATCGCCCTGACCGGGTGTTCAACCAACCCGAACAATGCACAAATCGGCACGGCGACGGGTGCTGTTCTAGGCGGTGTTGCAGGCAGCGCCCTGGGTGGCGGCACGCTGGGCACCGTGGGCGGCGCTGCGGCTGGTGCGGTGATCGGCAATGAAGTTGGTAAACGGCAAGACCAGAAACGTTAAGCCAGTTTTCGAAGATATACCTGAGGGAATCCGTTCAAGCATCACGCTGCGTTTGCGGTTTGCCGCTGACAGTAGGACGAACTCCCCACTCCCACCCCTAGCCCCTCCCTCGCCCCGCTGGGCGATGGAGGGGGACTTCATTTGGCTATGTGTGCTGCAAACGCGTGCATGAATGACGGTCTTTAGAGCATGACAGGACGCGCAAAGCGCGTCCTGTCTCCTCGCATTGGTTTTCTCCCACCCCTTCTGTCTGCGCCGAGGAGCGCAGGGCCAGTCGGATCAGGGCGAGCGATTGTCTGAGGCGTAGCCGAGTTCGAGTTCGACCCCGACTGGACCGAGCACCGCAGGTTGCCCCTGAGCGCCAGCGAAGGGGGCGCAGACAGCGGGGTCGCCTTTTCTTTTGCTTACTTTTCTTTTGGCGACGCAAAAGAAAAGTGAGTTGCCGCCGGGCAACTCCCGGCCTGCCCGAAGGACAAAAAACATCCCAAGCTAGCAACAGCCTAAAAACTCAAACCGGATAAATCAAGGAATTAAGAATCATCTCGCTGTCATACACACACAACCGCCGTCTGAACTTCAGGCCTTCATCGGTGCGCACCAGCTCATCCAGATAACGCCCCACGTTGTAGACCTCGCTGACACCCGCCGGTTTGGTGCGAAACACCGCGTAGTTGGTCTGCGTCGTGATCACACCGGCTTCGTGCGACAAAATTTGCGCCGCACTGATCACGTGGCGCATGTAAACGGCCCGTGGTAAATCGTCTGGGTGATGCCATAGACGCGGTCTTTCATCATGCCCCGGCTTTCCAGGTCCATCAGCGCCAGCGGCAAACCCCGGTCGAAATTTTCGCGCGCCTGCACGGTGTAACGTCCGTCCTCCAGAAAAAACTCCGGCCAGGCGTCAAAACGTTTGTCGTCCAGCACCGCGGCATAGGCCACGTTGAGTTGATCAACATCGTGTTGAAGCTGCAGGCGCTCCAGCGTCACCCCACTCATACGGCCATCACTTTCTTCCAGTAGGCATACATGCTGCGAATCAGCGTTTCGGTGACCATGTGTTCGGTCATCTCGGTGCCGGTGCCGCCCAGCTCGCACAAGGTCGAACCGTCTTCACCACCCTGCCGGAAACCGGCCTGGCTGAACTCGATGACTTCACCGTCGTCGGCGCTGACAAAACCGGCCGGCCCGAACAGGTTGGACTGGCGCAAACGGCGTCGCGTCATCTCGGGTGTGTCGTCAGCAAAACCAAAATGGGTCCAGACAAAATCAAACTCCCCCTGGCCGCGCGGCACGATGTGGCGCGTGCTCAGCGAGTTGACCTGTTGCTGGATGATGAGGCTGGGAAACAGCGTGATCATGGTCACGGTGGGCATGATCTCGCTGCCGGGCTGGGACGGGTCCGGCACCTTCCACCAGGGTTCGGGCACCACGTCCAGCAAGCGGTCGTCGTGCAGCGCCATGTTGGCCTTGAAAGAGGTCACGCCTTCGGTCACGGCGGCCTGCCCGCCTTCGTTGCGGCGCGAAATCATCACGGCATGGCGACCCTGCTCATCCATCACCATGCGGCTTTTCTGGTCGGCGCGCCACAGGCCAAAAGTCACAAACCAGGTGTGCAGCAAACCGGGGTGGTAGGGGTCCTTGATGTTTTCCATCATCAGCTTCCAGTTGCCCGGAATACGCTGGCGGTTGTAGCCCAGCAAGGTCAGTTGCCGGCCTTTGAAAATGCGCTCTACCCAGGGCAGGATGTTCGGGCCCAGGTAGTCCTCCAGCGGCTCCACCGTGTCGCTGAAAGTCGCAAACACCAGGCCGTGCAAGACCGCCACACGCAGTTTGGTCAGGCCGTGGTCCTTGAGGTCAAAGCCTTCGGGCATGCCGCCGTTGACACACTCGCCCTCTTTCACGCCGTCCTTGAACGGCAGGCCGGCGAGATCGCCATTGAGTTTGTAAGTCCACTGGTGGTAGGGACAGACAAAGCTGCGCGCATTGCCTTGCGGGTTCTGACAAAAACGTACGCCGCGGTGCGCGCAGCGGTTTTCAACAACGCGGATGCCGTGGTCCATGCCGCGGTCCTTGGGTGCCACGCGGTCACGCACCATCACCACCTGGCGTTCACCGACATGGCTGAGCTTGAAATCACCCAGATTCGGGATCTCGACCTCCAGCCCGACGTAACACCAGTGCGGGCCGTAGAAAATTTTCTCCAGCTCGCGCTGGTACAGCTGCTCGTCGGTATAGGCCCAGAAGGGCACACGGCTGGAGCCGGGCTGGCTCCAGCGGGACAGGACGGAAGGGGAAGAAGGAGGTGCGTTCATCTCTACCTGGTCAGCGAATTGGATCAGCAGAAATGATACGCTTACTTATGATCTCCGCCCTCGCCTGTTGATTTTTGCGGCCGCATCAAGGCACCCAGCAAGTCCATGGGCAGCGGCAGGATCACGGTGGAGGCGCGGTCCCCGGCGACCTGGGTCATGGTCTGCAGGTAACGCAGCTGCATCGCTTCGGGCTGCTGCGCCAGCATGCGCGCGGCCTCCAGCAAGGCGGACGCGGCCTGTTTTTCGCCTTCCGCATGGATCACCTTGGCGCGGCGTTCACGTTCAGCCTCGGCCTGGCGTGCGATGGCCCGCACCATGGACTCGTTGAGGTCTATGTGTTTGATTTCGACATTGGTCACCTTGATGCCCCAGCCGTCGGTTTGTGCATCCAGAATGCGCTGGATGTCGAGGTTCAGTCGCTCGCGCTCCGCCAGCATCTCGTCCAGTTCATGTTTGCCCAGCACCACACGCAAGGTGGTTTGCGCCAGTTGGCTGGTCGCCATCAGGAAGTTTTCGACATTGATGATGGCTTTTTGCGCGTCCACCACCCGGAAAAACACCACCGCATTAACCTTGACCGAGACGTTGTCACGCGAGATCACATCCTGCGGCGGCACGTCCATGGTGACCACACGCAGGTCGATACGCACCATTTGCTGAATCACCGGAATCAGGATGACCAGGCCCGGGCCCTTGACCTTCCAGAAACGACCGAGCTGGAACACCACACCCCGTTCGTATTCACGCAAAATGCGCAGTGAACTGCTGATCAGCAGCAGAAAAAGCAGCACCAGCAGCCCGAGAGGCAAACCAATCATGATCATGACGCTGCTCCTTTGAGAATGTCCGCTTCACCCTGAACCTGCAACAACAGGCCGTCGATGCGCAGCACCCGGATCCGTTGCCCCATCCTGAGCGGCGCCTCGCTGCGCACCCGCCAGCGTTCGCCGCGCACCTCGGCCCAGGCCTCATCACCCTCGACATAAACCACCTCGCCCAGGGTACCGGCCATTTCCTCGCGCCCGCCCAGCACCGGCCGCCGGCGTGCGCGCAAGGCCATGGTTGCCAACACAAACACCACCACCGCGGAACTCAGGGCCAGCCCCAACACCAGGGAGATCGGCACGCCAAAACCCGGCACGTCGCGGTCAAACAGCAAAATACCGCCGACCACAAAAGCGACTACCCCTCCTGCGCCCAGCAGGCCGCTGGGCACCACCAGTTCGGCGGCAAGAAAAGCCATACCAAGCAGAACCAGGGCCAGGCCCGCATAGTTCACGGGCAAAAGCTGCAAGGCAAACAGCCCCAGCAAAAGGCAGATGGCGCCGGCCACCCCGGGCAGGGCCAGACCAGGCGATGAAAACTCGAACACCAGCCCATAAAACCCCACCATCAACAGAATCAGAGCCACGCTGGGATGGGCGATCACGGCCAGCAAGCGCTGACGCCAGTCGGGCAACATCCACTCGACCACCTGGCCCTGCGTGTGCAAGGTGAGGTGCGCGCCCCGAACCTCGACGCTCCGGCCGTCCATCTGCCGCAACAGGTCCGGCAAGTCCACGGCGACCAGGTCGATCACCTTGTCGCGCAAGGCCTCACCGGCGCTCAGGCTGACCGCTTCGCGCACTGCCCGTTCGGCCCACTCCGCGTTGCGGCCCCGGGTCTGCGCCAGGCCGCGTATGAAGGCGGCGGCATCGTTCATGACTTTGGCCCCCATGGCGTCGGTAGGCGCCGTGGGGAGCTTGCCTTGTCTTTGTCCTTGTCCGATCTGGCACCGGGCAAGCCGATCGCCACCGGTGTTGCCGCGCCCAAGGTGGTCGCGGGCGCCATAGCGGCCACATGGGCGGCGTAGAGGATGTAAGTTCCGGCGCTGGCGGCCCGGGCACCTTCCGGCGCGACATACACGGCCACCGGGATGGGCGAAGACAAGATGGCCTGGATGATCTGGCGCATGGAACTGTCCAGCCCGCCCGGCGTGTCCAGCATCAGAACCACCAGGCCGGCCTGGCGCTCCTGGGCCTTGGCAATGCCGCGCACGATGTAATCGGCGCTGGCTGGTCCAATCGCATCCTGCAACTTGAGCACCAGCACCGGGGCGGCGGCGGCACCGACACACCAGAGCACCAACAACAGACACAAGATCCACTTGGCCGGACCCCGAATCAGGCTTGGGCGAAACATGGCAGGTGTCAGCATGGCAAGGGCCTCACTGGTGTTGGCCGCAGCGCCTTGCGGCAGGCTGCAACGCTATCAGTATGCGACAGCCCATCGGCGAATACAACTCCCCCACCGCAAAGGGAAAAGAGAGCGGCAATAACGCGCCGCCCGGTTGTGTTTTAGCTGTTTTCCAGCGGCGCCGCAGCCTTGTTGCGGCTGGCCTTCCAGGCACCGAACAGCACAAACAACCCGGGAATAAAAATCATGGCCCAGATGATTTTGCTCAGATTGGCCTGCACCCAGGGCAGGTTGCCGAAAAGATACCCGGCGCCACACAAGCCGACCACCCAGATCAGCGCACCTAGCACGTTGTAGGCGCTGAACTTGCCGCGGCTCATCTCGGCCACACCCGCCACAAAAGGCGCAAAGGTGCGAATAAAAGGCATGAAACGCGCAATGATGATGGTGATGCCGCCGTAACGCTCGTAAAACGCATGCGCCTGGTTAAACGCCCGCTTGTTGAAAAACTTCGACTGCTCCCACTGGAACACCTTGGGACCGAAGAAACGGCCTATCGTGTAGTTGCACTGGTCCCCCCAGAATCGCCGCCACCACCAACACCCCCATGGCCAGCGGCAGGCTGAGCAAACCGGCGCCACACAAAGCACCAACAATGAACAGCAGCGAGTCGCCCGGCAAAAACGGCATGACGACCACGCCGGTTTCGACAAAGATGATCAGAAACAGCAGGGCGTAAACCCACATGCCATAAGTTTGGGTAAAGGCCTCCAGGTGGCTGTCCACGTGCAGGATGAAGTCAATCAGAAAAGTCACAAGTTCCATGGTGGGGATTTTGACATGCTGGCACATGGACTTGGAATCACGTACGGCCGGCATCACGCTGCGTTTGCGGCCGGCCTTGGACAGTAGGACGAACTCCCCACTCCCACCCCTAACCCCTCCCTCGCCCCGCTGGGCGATGGAGGGGGACTTCATTTGGCCTTGTGTGCTGCAAACGCGTGCATGAATGACGGTCTCTTGACCGACGAAGACGCGCATAGCGCGTCTTCGTCTCTCCGCATCCGTTCCTGCTCCCCACCCCTTCTGTCTGCGCCGAGGAGCACAGGGAAAAGCGGACCAGGGCTCGCGATTGTCTGAGCCGAAGGCGAGTTCGAGCGAGACCCCGCTTTTGCCGAGCACCGCAGGTTGCCCGTAGCGCAGCGCAGGGACCCAGACAGCGGGGTCGCCTTTTCTTTTGCTTACTTTTCTTTTGGCGACGCAAAAGAAAAGTAAGTTGCCGCCGGGCAACCCCGGCTAGCAGGCACACCACAGCAAGCAGAAATCCACCAGAAGCCCCCAAAAACCACAACACCCTAAAATAAAACCGTGAACCTCCCCAGCACCCCAGACTCCCTCCCCCGCCGCCCCATCCGCGAACTCCCCGACGAACTGGTCAGCCAGATTGCGGCCGGCGAAGTGGTGGAACGCCCCGCGTCGGTGGTGCGTGAGCTGGTGGACAACGCGCTGGACGCCGGCGCGCGGCAGATCACGGTGCGGCTGCTGGCCGGCGGTGTGCGCCTGATTTCGGTCGAGGACGACGGCTCGGGCATTCCGCGTGAGGAGTTAGCGGTCGCGCTCAAGCGCCACGCCACCAGCAAAATCGCGTCGCTGCAAGACCTGGAATCCGTGGGCACCATGGGTTTTCGGGGCGAGGCGCTGGCTGCCATCAACTCCATCGCCGACATGAGCCTCTTGTCGCGCACCGAAGGGGATGCCACCGCCCACGCCTGGCTGCTCGACGGCCGCTCGGGCGAGCTCAAACCCATCGCGCGCAGCCGCGGCACCACCGTCGAAGTGCGTGAGCTGTTTTACGCCACGCCGGCACGCCGCAAGTTTTTGAAAACCGATGCCACAGAACTGGCGCATTGCATAGAAGCCGTGCGCCGCCACGCGCTGGTGCGGCCCGACGTGGGTTTTGCGATCTGGCACGAAGGCAAACTGGTCGAGCAGTGGCGCGCCTGCGAGGCAACGGCCGAGCTGGACGCCCACGCGCAACGCCTGGGCGATGTGTTGGGCAGTGAGATGCTGGCGCAAAGTGTGGCCGTGGACTACCGCTCAGGCAACTTGCACATCACCGGACGCGCCGGTATTCCGGATGCCGCACGTTCGCGTGCCGACCAGCAGTTTGCCTATGTCAACGGCCGTTATGTGCGCGACAAGGTGATGACCCACGCCGCACGCAGTGCCTACGAAGACGTGTTGCACGGCCACCGCCAGCCGGTGTATGCGCTGTATGTGGTGATGGACCCGACCCGGGTGGACGTCAACGTGCATCCGACCAAAATCGAGGTACGTTTTCGTGACAGCCGCGAAGTGCACCAGGCCGTGCGCCATGCGGTCGAAAACGCCCTGGCTGCGCCGCGGGCCGCCGCCGCCGCGTTGGCCAGCCCGAATGGCATCGTGACTGGAAGTTTTGAATCAAATCGGCCTCCAACCCTGTCGCCATGGGCGCAACCAGCTATTAATTTCGGAGCGAATCAGAGCTACCAGCAAAACCCGCGGGTGTCCGACTTCGAGGCCATGTGGCCGGTGCAGCCTGCCGCCGCCACGACTGGGTTCGCGCCCGAGCCGGCGCCAGCCGGGACCAGCCCGCACAACGGGCCTCTGGAGGCCGCCGCCCTGCCACCCGGCGACTGGCCGCTGGGTCGCGCCATCGCCCAGTTGCAGGGAATTTATGTGCTCGCCGAAAACACCCAGGGCCTGGTGGTGGTGGACATGCACGCCGCGCACGAACGCATCGTCTACGAGCGCCTGAAAAACCAGCTGGACACCAGCACGGCCATCGCCAGCCAGCCGCTGCTGATCCCCGCCACCTTCGCCGCCAGCCCGCAAGAGGTCGCCACCGCGGAAGCCGCCACCGACACCTTGGCCGCCCTGGGCCTGGAGATCACACCTTTCTCGCCACGCACCCTGGCCGTGCGCGCCGTGCCGACCAGCCTGGTCCAGGGCGATGCGGTGGAACTGGCACGCAGCGTCTTGGCCGAGCTGGCACAACACGACGCCAGCACCGTGATCCAGCGCGCGCAAAACGAGCTCTTGTCCACCATGGCCTGCCATGGCGCGGTGCGTGCCAACCGCAAACTCACGCTTGAAGAGATGAATGGCCTCTTGCGCCAGATGGAGGCCACCGAGCGCTCCGATCAGTGCAACCACGGCCGGCCGACCTGGCGCCAGGTCAGCATCAAGGAACTGGACGCCTTGTTCATGCGCGGTCGCTAGGCGCAACGCCCTGCGGCACAAGCACCTTTTCGGGGCCTGGGATACATGCCCCCAGCCTTGAGCTTGGGCCTGACTCTCGAAATTCTTAGTCAAACAGGCCTCCAGCCCTTTATATATAAGTGCAAGCAGCTATTGATTAAATAGCAAATCAGCGCCATCAAAAAGCCAACGCCGCACGCCTGCAAACCCGGGTATGGCAGAGGCCTCCGACCAAAACACCCCAGAACGGTGCAACACGGCACGCCCCCGAACCCGCCTCACCCCATCAAAACACCAATCAGGTGCCATTTCGTGCCTGACGCGAGTCGATGCACCAAGATGGGCATAAGCCCATAAGCATTTGGCATAATGTCGGGTTGCGCTGCCGCATAACCCTCCGTTTTTTGAAGAAAGCCCTTGCATATGAAGTACGAGTCCGTCGACCAATTCCTTCACCAGGTCGCTCAGCGCAACCCCGGACAGCCCGAGTTCCTGCAAGCCGTGACCGAGGTCATGGAAAGCCTCTGGCCTTTCATCGAAAAACACCCCAAGTACGCCGAACATGGCCTGCTGGAACGCCTGGTCGAGCCAGAACGCACCATCATGTTCCGCGTCTCCTGGATCGATGACCACGGCACCGTGCAGGTCAACCGCGGCTACCGCATCCAGCACAGCATGGCGATTGGCCCCTACAAAGGCGGCCTGCGCTTTCACCCCTCGGTGACCCTGTCGGTGCTCAAGTTCCTGGCCTTCGAACAAACCCTGAAAAATGCACTGACCACGCTGCCCATGGGCGGCGGCAAAGGCGGCGCCGACTTCGACCCCAAGGGCAAGAGCCCCATGGAAGTCATGCGTTTCTGCCAGGCTTTTGTGTCCGAGCTGTTCCGCCATGTGGGCGCCGACACCGACGTGCCGGCGGGTGACATCGGCGTGGGTGGCCGCGAAGTCGGCTACATGGCCGGCATGTACAAAAAACTCAGCAACCGTTCCGACTGCGTGTTCACCGGCAAGGGCCTGGCCTTTGGTGGTTCGCTGATCCGCCCCGAAGCCACGGGTTACGGCATGGTGTATTTCGCCCAGGAAATGCTCAAGACGCAAGGCAAGTCCTTCGAAGGCAAAACCGTGTCGGTGTCCGGCTCGGGCAATGTGGCGCAATACGGCGTCGAAAAAGCCATGGCTTTGGGCGCCAAGGTGGTGACCGTGTCCGACTCCAGCGGCACGGTCTACGACAAGGACGGCTTCACCCCTGAAAAACTCGCCATCCTGATGGACGTGAAGAACCACAAGTACGGCCGCGTGGACGAGTACGCCAAGCTGGTGGGTGCCGAGTTCCAGGCCGGCAAGACACCCTGGCACATCCCCGTGGACGTGGCCCTGCCTTGCGCCACGCAAAACGAGTTGACCATTGAAGACGCCGCCGTGCTGATCAAAAACGGTGTTATCTGCGTGGCCGAAGGCGCCAACATGCCATCCACCAACGAAGCCGCCAAGGCCTTCGAAGCCGCTGGCGTGTTGTACGCACCGGGCAAGGCCTCCAACGCCGGTGGCGTCGCCACCTCGGGCCTGGAAATGAGCCAGAACTCGGCCCGCCTGTCCTGGCCGGCTGAAGAAGTCGATGCCCGCTTGCTGCAAATCATGCAAGGCATCCACGCCGCCTGCCTGAAATACGGCAAACGCGCCGACGGCACGGTGAGTTACATCGATGGCGCCAACGTGGCCGGCTTCGTCAAGGTCGCCGACGCGATGATGGCCCAGGGCGTGGTGTAAACACCCTGCCGGTATCGATGAACAAAGGGGCCTCGCGGCCCCTTTTTCTTTGGGCTGCGCCGCCTGCAGACTGCCATTACCATGGACCGTCCCCATCGCCTTGCAGGAAATCAATGAAACAACTCATCCTCGCCAGCTTGCTGGCCCTGGCCGCAGCCCCGCTGTTGGCGCAGCAGCCGTCCGCCGCCTGCGAGGCCCAACGGGCGCGTATTGAGGCCCAGATCAGCCGGGCGCAGGCCGCGGGCAACAGTCAGGAAGTGGCTGGCCTGAAAAAGGCTTTGCGCGCCAACCAGGCCCACTGCAGCGATGCCTCGCTGGCCGCCGAGCGCGAGCGCGACATCCAGAAGGCGACAAAAAAGGTGGCGAAACGTGAGAAGGATCTGGCCGAGGCCCAACGCAAGGGTGATCCCGACAAAATCGCCCAGCGGCAGCGCAGGCTCGACGAAGCACGTCAGGCGCTGACCGAGGCGCAAAAGCCGCTGCTGCCTTAATCCTTAAAGTCGGGTTGCGCCCCGCCTGCGAACTTTTTGCCAACCGCCGCACTCCATCCAACGATGAAACGCTGGCTCCTCCTTGTTTGCCTGGCGCTGGTGGCGCTCATCACGGCCAGTTGCGCGGTGCTTGACGAAAAACAACGCGCCTGGATTTTCCAGCCCAGCGACCGGACTTGGAGTGGCGGCCTGGCAGCCGCCGATGGCATGGACGAGGTCTGGATCAAGCTTTCAACCACGTCCAGCCAGCCCCCCGCCACCCTGCATGGCCTGTGGCTCCCCGCCGAACAGCCGAATGCACCCATCCTGCTCTACCTGCACGGCGCGCGTTACAACGTGACCGGCTCGGCCCCACGCATGCGCCGCATGCAGGAGCTGGGCTTTTCGGTGCTGGGTGTGGACTACCGCGGCTTCGGCAAAAGCTCGCCGGCCTTGCCCTCGGAAGACAGCGCCTATGAAGATGCCCGCGCGGCCTGGGACTGGCTGGCGAAAAAATACCCGGACCGGCCTCGTTATATTTTTGGCCATTCGCTGGGCGGCCCGATTGCCATCCGCCTGGCCACGCAGGTCGATGATGAACGCGGCACCTTGGTGGAAAGCACCTTCACCTCGATTGCCGACGTGGTGGACAGCACCTCCTGGGGCTGGCTGCCGGTGTCGCTGCTGATCACCCAGCGTTTTGAAGCGGTGCGCCAGGTCGCGACCATAGGCTCGCCGCTGCTGGTGGTGCATGGCAGCGATGACCGCCTGATCCTGCCCAGCCTGGGTCGCAAGCTTTACGACGCCGCGGCCCAGCCCAAACTCTTTGTGCTGGTGGAAGGCGGCTCACACCACAACACCAACGCGGTGGGCCAGACGCAGTACCGGCAAGCGCTGACGCAGTTGTTCGGCCTGCACTAACGCAGGCCTTCACCCCATTTATCGGCGCACCGCTTCCGCCAGCGCCGCCCAGGCCTTGAGCGTCAGCGGGTGGGTATAACCCGCACCGGCCACCGGGTGTGACGAGAGTTTGACCACCACCATCTCGGCCGCCGGGTTGATGTGCAACATCTGGCCGTTCACGCCCGAGGCTTCAAACGCACCATCGGCGTTGTGCAGCACCCACCACTGGTTGTGGTACGAATAACCAGCGCGAAACGGCATGCCCGCGGCCTTGAACTTTTCGCGGTCGCCGCCCTTGACGGTGTCGGCAATCACCGCCTTGTCGAAGACCCGCTGGCCGTTGAACTCGCCGCCCCGGCGCAACATTTCGCCAAAACGCGCCAGGTCGCGGGCCGTGGCATTCAGTCCGGCGCCCTGCAGCGGCGTGCCCACAGCGTCGACCATGACGTAAGCGTCTTCTTCCATGCCCAGCTTGCTCCAGATGCGTTCACTCATCAGGTCCGCAAAATGTTGGCCGCTCACACGCGAAACAACCCAGCCCAGCACCTCCGAATGCACGGTGCGGTACACAAAACCGGCACCGTGTTCGCCCTCTTTCTTCAGCGTCTTGAGGAAGTCGTAAATATTCTTAGGCCCGGCGTAGTTGGGCGGTGAAGGAATCATGTTGCTGGCAAACAGGTAGGGGAAAATTTCTGTCGTGGGGTCGGTGTAGACCTCGCGAAAACGCACCGCGCCCGTCATGTCCATCACCTCGCGCACCTTCATGTCGCCCCAGGCGCTGCCGGCCAGTTCCGGCACGTATTGGGTCACCAGCGCATTCGGGTCTATCTTGCCGTCATGGACCAGTTGTGCGGCCAGCAGGCCGGTGAAACTTTTGGTGATGGAAAACAGCAGGTGCGGTGTCTCAGGCTTGATGTTGCGGTAACGCTCGTAGACGATGCGGCCACGGTGCAAGACCACCAGGGCGTCGGTATAGGTGTTGCGCTGCCATTCGGCCAAGGTGGTGCGCTGGCCCTTGTCGTCGGCAAACGCCCAGTCGTCCAGGTTTTTGTCCCAGCGCGGCAGCTCGGACGGCGGCTGGTTGCCGCGCCGGATATTACGTGTCGAGGTCAGCTGGCGCGCGTTCTGCAGCGCCCAGCTCATTTGCGGATAACGCCCGCGATTGGCATCATCCACCAGCTTGTCAGGCGCGGGGGGGAAGGTGTTCATGTAGCCCAGCTTGTCCAGCAGCACCGAATCCGGTGGCGGCAGCTGAGGCGCTTGCGCGTGGGCGACCACGCAGGCGCAGGCCGCCAGGGCCGACACCAGGTGCCGGCGCGAAACAAGGCGAAAGGGGTTCAAAGTCATCATGGCAAATCGTCTCCTGGTTTTTTGTGGGGACACCCTCGGGCAAACCTGATGTCCTGCGCTGCAAGTTACCCGCACAATCGGACGCAATCTTGATGAAAACATGATGAGACGTCACTTTCCGGACAAGCCGCCAGCGCCCCACAGCCCAGCCGAACACGGTTACACCGCGCGGGACGATGGGTTTGTCTGCCTGCACGGCCTGCCGCTGCAACTGCCGCCCAAGGAGCGGGCCGTGTTGCATCTGCTGCTGTCCTGCTGGCCGGACGTGGTGCCCAAAGAAGTGTTTGCCAACCGCGTCTGGCGCGCCCAAGCCATGTCTGACGAAAGCCTGGCCCGCTGCGTGGCGCAACTGCGGCCGACCTTGAGCGCACACGGTGGCCTCGGCATCAGCGCCGTTTACCGGACCGGTTACCGCCTGACGCTGGCTCCCGCAAGCGCCCCGGCGGCGGCCATTCCGCCGCTGTCCCGGCTGCACCACGAAGCCATGGCCCAGCCCCGGCAGGTCGCCACCCTCTTACATGCGCGGCAACTGACCCACCAGCGCACCGGCGCCGGCCTGCTACGCGCGCAAGCCTTGCTGCGCGAACTGATCACCCAAGCCCCGGATTACCTGGCCGCCAAATTGGCGTTGGCCGAATGTATGACCAGCGCGGTAAGTTGCGGCCTCACGGTGCAAAGCGACAATCTGCGCGAATCGCTGGCACAGCTCCGTTTGATTGAAGTACAGGCCCCGGACCTGCCCGGCCTGCACGCCGAAATGGCCCACCTGCTCGATTGCCAGTGGCGCTTTTCCGAAGCCCGTGACATGCATGCACTGGCGGCCGCCAGCGCGGCGCCGGACGACCAGACCCTGCACTACCTGGGCTGGCACCAGTTGTGCACCGGCCAGGCGCGGGAAGCCGCCGAGTCGTTGCGACTGGCGCTGGATTTAAACCCCTTTTCAGTGACCTTGGGTGTGTTGCGGGCACGTTGCCTGAGCGCCTGTGGCGAGCTGCAGGCCGGACTGGCACAGGCCGAGCAGACGAGTCACATGGCCCCCGACAACCTGGCCGCACAGATCTACCTGCTGGCTTACCAGGCCTTTCTCGCGCCACGACCCGAACTGCTGGCCCAGGCCGAACACATCACCCTGGGCCCCGGCACCTGGGCCTTTGCCGACTCGACCCTGGCCTACATTTTTGCGCGCTGCGGGGCGTCCGAGCAGGCACGCAAGCTGGTGGCCAAGGCCGCCAACGAGGGCGTGAGCATGCGCGCCAACCACATCGCGGTCCTGTTGTGCCTGGGCGAGCTGGACCAGGCCATGGCACTGGCCCTGGCGGCCGCGCGCCAGGGTTGCGGCCAGTTACCGCTGATCCTCCACACCCCCGAAAATGCCGGCCTGCGCCAGCACCCCGACTTTGCACGTTTACACGCCCTGATGGGCGCCCACTGAACCTTCCCGGAAGTGCTATTTGTGCAGGCGATCTGATACCCTCAGATGAATGTCTTCCACACCTCCTGCTTCCCTGTCCCTGGCTGCCACGCCCTCCGCCATGTCCCCCGCCCTGGTGGTGCTGGTGTTGTCCTTGTTGCTGGGCATCCAGCCCGTCACCACCGACCTCTACCTGCCGGCCCTGCCCGCGCTGACCGAGGGTTTTGGCGCCCCGGTGGCGCAAGCCCAACTCACCCTCAGCGCACTGCTGCTGGCCTTCGGCATCTCGCAACTGTTCTGGGGCCCGCTGTCCGACCGTTTCGGGCGCCGGCCGATTTTGCTGCTGGGTCTGGCCGCTTATGTGGTGGCGGCCATCGGCAGCGCGCTGGCGCCCTCGATGGCGCTGCTGGTGATCTGGCGCACCCTACAAGGCGCGGCCATGGGTGCGGCCGTGATGTGCGCACGTGCCATCGTGCGTGACCTCTACAGCCCCGTGGCCGGCGCCCGCGCCATGTCGCGCGGCCTGAGTGGCCTGGGTGTGATCGCCTGCCTCAGCGCACCGCTGGGCGGCCTGATCTCCGACGTTTTCAACTGGCGCGTGGCACTGCTGGCGCTGGCCGTGTTTGGCGCGACCTCGCTGGCCGTGATTGTGCTGCGTTTTGAGGAAACCCTCACGCATAAAAATCCCCGCGCGCTGGAGCCGCGCATGCTGGCGCGCACCTGGTGGGCGATTGTCCGCAACCCCACCTTTGTCGCGTATTCGGCCCTGTCCACCGCGTCTTATGGCGGCCTGTTTACTTTTCTGGCGTCCTCGTCCTTTGTGTTCATCAAGGTCCTGGGCCTGGGCAAAACGCAATACGGCTTGCTGATGTTTTCCATGTCCTTCGTCTACTTGTTAGGCACTTTTTTGTGCCGGCGCATGTTGCCGCGTTTTGGCGTGCGGCGTTCGGTGGCCATGGCCGCCGTCCTGACCCTGAGCGGCGGCGTGAGCATGGCCGCGCTGGCCTGGGCCGGGGTGGTGTCGGTCTGGGCTTTGCTGCTGCCTTTTTACCTCTTCATCCTGGCCCACGGCGTGCACCAGCCCTGCAGCCAAAGCGGCGCAGTCGGACCCTTTCCGGGCGCTGCCGGCGCAGCATCGGCGCTCAGCGGTTGCCTGACCATGCTGGCCGCTTTTGCCATGGGCGGCTGGCTGGGCGCACACATGGACGGCACGGTGTTTCCGCTGGCCAACGGCGTGTTGTTCTGGAGTATCTGCATCGCCGCCACCGCCTGGATCCTGGTGCAGAAATATGGCGAACCGGTCGTGATCGCGCCGCCCGCCCAGCCATGAGCACAGCGCGCTGGATAGGCCTGGCCGGCCCCACAGCCTCGGGCAAAACCGCCGCTGCCTTAAGCCTTGCGGAACACCACCCGATCGAAATCATCAGCGTCGATTCGGCCCTGGTCTACCGCGGCATGGACATAGGCACGGCCAAACCCAGCCGCGCCGAACTGGCCGCCGTGCCGCACCACCTGATCGATATCCGCGACCCGCTGCAGGCCTATAGCGCGGCGGAGTTTGTGGCCGATGCCGGGCGGCTGATCGCCGAGATCAATGCACGCGGCAAGCTGCCCTTGCTGGTCGGCGGCACCATGCTTTATTTCAAGGCCTTGCGCGACGGCTTGGACGACATGCCCAAGGCCGACCCGGCCTTGCGTGCTGTACTGGAGGCCGAAGCCGCCGACAAAGGCTGGCCGGCCCTGCATGCCGAGTTGGCCCTGGTGGATCCCGTCACGGCGGCGCGGCTGGCGCCCAACGACTCGCAGCGCATTTCGCGCGCGCTCGAAGTGTTCCGGGCCTCGGGTCAACCGTTATCGTTTTTCCAGAAGAAAAACGCTATCGAAAAGGGAGCTGCTGGCGCCCAAGCCATGGGGGCTGCAACCCTTATTTCTCTTGAGCCACAGGACAGGGCCTGGCTGCACGCACGTATCGCCCTGCGTTTTGACAGCATGCTGGCCGCGGGTTTTCTCGACGAAGTTCGCGCCCTGCGTGCACGTGGCGACCTGCACACCGACTTGCCGTCCATGCGTTGCGTCGGTTACCGCCAGGCCTGGGAAGCCATGGATGGCGGCTGGCCCATGGCCGAACTGCGCGACAAGGGCATTGCCGCCACACGCCAGCTCGCCAAGCGGCAAATCACTTGGCTGCGCTCCATGCCCGAGCGCCAGGTCGTGGCCTGCGATGGGCCGGCGGTGCTGCAACAGGTGCTGGCGCTGGTGCGTCAAGCCTTATGAGCGTACTGGTTCGCGGCTTGAGCAAACATTACGGCGAGGTCGCGGTGTTTCGCGATGTGTCGTTGCAAGTGGCGCGCGGCGAATTTGTCGCCATCGTCGGCGAGTCCGGCGTCGGCAAATCCAGCTTGCTCAATTGCCTGGCCGGTCTGGACAACTGGGACGCGGGCTCGGTGCTGCTGGAAGGCCAGGACCTGGGCGCCATGAACAACGACCAACGCGCGCTGCTGCGTCGCGAAAAAGTCGGCTTTGTGTTCCAGGCCTTTCACGTCTTGCCGCATCTGGACGTGGCGCAAAACGTGGCGCTGCCTTTGCTGCTGCTGGGCCAGCACGACGACCAGCGTGTGGAGGCCATGCTGGAGGCCGTAGGCCTGGGGGGTCTGGGTAGCCGTCTGCCGCAACAACTTTCGGGCGGTCAACTGCAGCGTGTGGCCATCGCCCGCGCCCTGGTGCACCGCCCCAGCTTGCTGCTGGCCGACGAACCGACAGGCAACCTGGACCCGGCCACCGCCACCAAGGTCATGGACGCCCTGGCCGGCCAGGCGCGCGAACACGGCGCCGCACTGGTGCTGGTCACCCATTCGGAAGCGGCCGCGGCCCGGGCCGACCGCGTGTTGCACCTGCGCAGCGAAGGCATCAGCGGCTGACAAAAACGCAGCACCGCGTAAAAATACCGGTATGACCCACAACATCGCTTCCATCGACCTGCTGCCTGTCGGCACGCCTCGGCAATTGTTTGTGCTGCTCCATGGCGGCGGCGGTGCGGCGGTCGACATGCTGGACCTGGCTTCGGTGCTGGGCGAAGCGTTTGCGGAAGCAGCCATCGTGATTCCCGAAGGTTTTGAATCCATCCACCTCGGCAAGACCGAGCGGCAGTGGTTTCCCGTCCTGGGGCTGAACGACGAGAACCGGCCCCAGCATGTGGCCGCCGCCGTGCCTGCGCTGGCTGCTTTTATTCGCGAGCAGCAGGAGCGTTTTGGCATCCTGCAGTCCGATACCGCGCTGGCCGGTTTTGCCGAAGGCGCGACCCTGGCGCTGGCGCTCAGCAACCTGCATGACGGCCTGGTCGGCCGGGTGCTGGCTTTCTGCGGCCGCTTCGCCGCCCTGCCCGACAAGGTGCCGACCCTGACCACCTTGCACCTGTTACATGGCCGGACCGATGCCGTGGTGCCCGTGCAAGAAGTGCAACAGGACTATGCGCACCTGATGGCCCTGAAGGCCGACGCCACCTGCGACATCGCCTCCAGCATCGGCCACGAGTTACACCCGGCGCTGATGGACCAGGCCGTGAAACGCCTGCAGACCTGCGTGCCGCTGCGCTTCTGGCGCGCGCTCTGAGGCCACGCGCATGCTGCTCATGCTGCGCCTGCTGAGCACGTTTTCCTGGCAGGAACTGAAGCATCACCGCTGGCGCAACGCCGCCGCCGTGCTGGCCGTGATGCTGGGCGTCGCGCTGGCGTTTTCGGTGCAACTGATCAATGCCTCGGCCCTCAGCGAATTTTCCCAGGCGGTACGTTCCGTCAACGGCCAGCCCGACCTGGAGTTGCGCGCCGTGCGTGGCGGTTTTGACGAAGCGCTGTACGCACGTGTGGCCAACGACCCGCAGGTGGCCGCCGCCAGCCCGGTGCTGGAGCTGGCCACCTATGCCCTCACCGCCGGCGGCCAACGTATCGCGCTGCGTGTGGTGGGTGTGGATGCGCTGGTGGTGGCCGCGCTGGCGCCGGCCCTGATGCCTATGCCGGCGCCCGATGCCGACCGGCTGTCGCTGTTCGCGCCCGGCAAAGTCTTTTTGAACCCCGCTGCGCGGCAAGCCCTGCCTGGCCCAGGCCTGCGGCTGCAAAGCGGCCTGCAGTTGCTGGACGTGCAAGTGGCCGGCAGCGTGGCCGCCGGTGGCGCCCCGCTGGCGGTGATGGACATTGGTGCGGCGCAGGATCTGTTTGGCCGCATCGGCCAGCTCTCGCGCATTGATGTGCGTTTGCGCGGCGGCGCCGACCGCGTAGCTTTTATCGCCGCGCTGCAGTCACCAGATATCACCGCCACCGAGCCCGGTGATGCGGCCCAACGTATCAGCAATTTGTCGCGTGCCTACCGCGTCAACCTCACGGTGCTGGCGCTGGTAGCGCTGTTCACCGGCGCCTTTCTGGTGTTTTCGGTGTTGTCGCTCAGCGTGGCCAAACGTGCGCAGCAGTTTGCCCTGTTAGGCGTGTTGGGCCTGACCGGCCGCGAACGCCTGCGCCTGGTGCTTTGGGAGTCGGCCTTGCTGGGTGCGGTCGGCAGTATCGCCGGCATCGCCCTGGGCACGGCGCTGGCCGCGCTGGCGCTGCGCCTGCTGGGCGGCGACCTGGGGGGTGGGTATTTTTCCGGTGTGGCGCCGGCCCTGCAATGGAACACCGGCGCCGCCGTGGTCTACGCCCTGCTGGGTGTCGCCGCGGCGCTGGTGGGTGGCTGGTGGCCGGCGCGTGAGGCGCAAAAACTGCCGCCTGCGCAAACCCTCAAAGGCCTGGGCCTGGCGCCCAACAGCGGCCAGTCGCAAGCTGTGGGGCTGACGCTGATGGCGGCCGGGGTGATGCTGGCCCTGCTGCCGCCGGTCTTTGGCATTCCTTTAGGCGCCTACCTCTCGGTCGGCTTGCTGCTGGTGGGCGGCATCAGTGCTTTGCCGGGGCTGATCGCCCTGCTTTACAACCACCTCAGCCCACGCGTGGCGCGTCGCCTGCTGCCGCTGCTGGCGGTGGAACGCGCGCGCCGCGTGCGTGGCAGCGCGGCGGTGGCGGTCAGCGGCGTGGTGGCTTCGCTCAGTCTGGCGGTGGCGCTGACGGTGATGGTGGCGAGTTTTCGCGACTCGGTCACGCACTGGCTGGACGTGGTGCTGCCGGCCGATTTGTACGTGCGTACCGGCCTGGCCAGCGCAGCCAGCGACACCGTGTATTTCACGCCAACCCTGGTGCAGGCGGTGGCGCAGTTGCCGGGCGTGACCCGTGTCAGCACCCTGCGACTCACCCCATTGTTGCTGGACCCCGGCCAGCCCACGGTGGCGCTGATCGCGCGTGAGCTGCAGGACCCGGCGCGCAACCTGCCTTTGGTCGGCAGCCCGCTGCCGGTGCCTGCGGGCCAGGTAGGCATTTACGTCAGCGAACCCATGGTGGATTTGTACGGCGCCCGTCCCGGCACGGTGTTTACGCCTTTATCAGCATCTTTTAAGGCTCTAGCCCTTGAAGGACGGGCGCAAGTAGCTATTGATTCAGGAGCAGATCAAGCGCCCCCGAAGTTTTACGTGGCCGGTGTCTGGCGCGACTACGCGCGCCAGTTCGGCGCCATCGCCATGGACCAGCACGACTTTGAACACCTGACCGGCGACCGGCGCATCAACGACCTGGCGCTGTGGCTGGCGCCAGGCACCGACACGGCGCAACTGCAACAGGCCGTGCGCGAATTGGCGCAGGAACAGTCCGGCGCCGGTGCGCTGATCGAGTTTGCCTCCAGCAGCCAGATCCGCGCCAGCTCGCTGAAAATTTTTGACCGCAGTTTTGCGGTGACCTATTGGCTGCAGGCGGTGGCGATTGCGATCGGCCTGTTCGGTGTGGCGGCGAGTTTCAGCGCGCAGGTGCTGGCGCGACGCAAGGAGTTTGGCCTGCTGGCCCACCTGGGCCTGACGCGGCGGCAAATCCTGGCCCTGGTGGCCGGTGAAGGTGCGGCCTGGACGCTGGCCGGCGCCATCGCCGGCCTGGGCCTGGGCCTGGCGGTGTCGCTGGTGCTGGTGCATGTGGTGAATCCGCAAAGTTTTCACTGGACCATGGACCTGGCCCTGCCCTGGACCCGGCTGCTGCTCTTGTGTGCGGCGGTGGTGCTGGCCGGCACCTTCACCGCCTGGCTGGCCGGGCGCGCGGCAGCCGGCAAGGACGCGGTGCTGGCGGTCAAGGAAGACTGGTAAGTCTGCTGCTTGTCACTCGCTATGCACCTACACATCGCCATTGACTCTTTCGTTTGCTTACCTTCGTCGTCGAATTGTCATCACCGCGCCTCACGGCCCCCCCTACGATGGAGGCCTCACTTCAAGGGGGCATTCACATGGCGTCCGCTCAATACCGCATTGAAAGCAGGAACCCGCTGCAGGGCAGCCTGCTACCGCCCGCCACCTTCCAGGAGTTTTACGCGGATCGTTCACTGGCCGTCGCCGTGGCGGTCAAAAGCCTGGCCGACCCGACGTGCCAGGAAATTCGCGTGGTGCATATCCCCAGCGGTGAAGTTGTTTTCCAGACCTCCGCCGGCCACTGACTAGGCCTGGCGAAATTGCGTCAAAGTCTGCAGCAGCTTGCGTGTGGCGCCGTCCACAGACGCTGCGGGTTTATGCACCACCGCGGTGTGGCGTGTCAGCGCCGGCCTCAGGGGAATCACCTGCACACCCTGCGGAATCAGCGGTTTGCCGGTTTGCTCCAGCGGCAACAAGGCCGCGCCATAACCGGCGGCCACCAGGCTTTTCATGGCCTCGGTGAAATTGAGTTCGATGCGGGCGCGCGGCGTCAACCCCGCCTCGGCAAACCATTGCATGGTGAGGCGGTGCATGTGGGTGGTCGCGTCGTTAAAAATCAGCGGCCGGCTGGCCAGCCATTGCGGCGTGATGCGTTTGGGTGCGGGCCAGCTCTGCGGCACAAAGGCCATCATCGGGTCGCTGCGCCAGTGCGTCATGACCAGCCCGCGCTGCGGGGGGCGCGGCGTGGCGACCAGCCCCACGTCCAGCCTGCCCTGGGCCAGACGCTCCACGGTGTCGGCTGAGCCGAGAATGTTGACCTCGACATCAATGCCAGGATGTGCGCGCTCCATGGCCTTGAGCACCTGGGGCAAGAGGTAGACCAGCACGCCGGTGGAGGTGCCCAGGCGCACCCGGCCGGTCCGGCCTTCGACGTGGCGTTGCACCGCATCCACCGCATCGTCGGCCGCCCGCAGTAGTTGCCTGGCGCGCTCCACCAGCACCGCCCCCGCGGGCGTCGGCTGCACGTTCCTGCCGCCGCGCACCACCAGCGGCGTGCCCAGGCGGCTCTCCAGTTCGCTGACATGCAGGCTCACCGTGGGCTGGGCCAGGTGCAACGCCCGCGCCGCCGCTGAAAAAGTACCCAGATCCGTGATGGCGACCAGGGTTCTCAGTTGATCCAGATTGAGTTCACGCATCAGTGTTCCTGATAGACAGCATCAGTAAATTCAACTTCCACAATACCATGATCCATCGCACCATCGGAGTCTTCCCGTTTCAGGAGTCTTGTGATGTTGCTCAAAGCAAGGGGCGTTTTTTTCGGCGTGCTGCCGAATGTGTTGGCCAGGCGGCTGGGCTTGTCCTGGCTTGCGCGCCTGCACCAACGGGCCCGGCAACACCGGCAGCGCAGGCAGGATCTGGCCGCACTTGGGCAAATGAACGAGCGCGAACTCAAGGATCTGGGCCTGGGCCGCAGCGACATCCCCGCGCTGCTGGAAACACCCACCTTATGGCGCGAGGACAGGCGCTGAAACAGATCAAAAAACCATGCACAACGCGCTCAACAGGCGTAGCATGGTGGGAGTCGGTCCGGGGAGCCATCTTTTAGGAGGTACGCGATGAACATCCTGTTTGCCGCCATTGTTCTGGCACTGGTTTGCCTGCTGATCATCTGGCTGCTGCCAAGCTGGGGCGCGCTGAGCGCGCAACTGGGTTCTTATTTCTCAAAAACACCCGCGGTAGAAACCGACCCGCCGCCTGGCCAGACCGCCACACCGCGGCGTAGCCACAAACAGCCGCACGCCAATGCGCCGGCGCACAAACAAACCGGCAAACGCCACACCGTGGTACCGCACCAGGCGCGGGGACGTTAAGACGCCCCGGTCTTTCGCCGGCTCAGTGCGTGATGACCACCAGCACGCTGCAGGGTGCATTTTCAATCAGCGACTTGGACACCGATCCGCGCCACCAGCGCGCAGCCCAGCCATCCAGGTGTTTGTGCCCGACAACGATCAAGTCAGCCTCTATCTTGCTCGCGTATTTGCTGATTTCGTCGACGGTTTCGCCCACCAGCACTTCACCACGCGCCTGATGGCCTGAAGCAGCCAACTGGCGCAGACCTTCGTCAAGAATGCCTTTGTATTTTTCTTTCTCGCTGTCGGCCAGGCTGCGGTCGTAGACGCCACCCTCCACGCCGATCAGGTCCATATACAGCGGCGTCACGGCGATCAGGTTCAAGGTGGCGTTGCTCCACTGCGCGATATCCTGGCAGTCCAGCAAAGCCTTTTGCCCGGATTTGGAACCGTCATAAGCCAACAAAATTCGTTTGTACATGATGAACCTCCTGTATAGACCTGAAGTCCATGGTGCCCATGAACAGTTTCGAGCATAGACCTTCCCTTGGCGCGCTGCAAGGCAGGTCATCCCTTGCTGCGAGAATCAAACAATGAGCCCATCCTTGATGCCCGGCCTGCACAGGCGCCACTTTTTGCTGGCCGCTGGCTTGGCGGGCATGGTCGGCAGTGACCCCGTGCTGGCCTTGCCGGCCAGGACCTTGCAGTTTCCGCGCGACCTGGGCGCACATCCCGACTTTCGCACCGAGTGGTGGTACATCACCGGATACCTGACGTCGGGTGCGCGGGAGTTTGGTTTTCAGCTGACGTTTTTTCGCTCGCGGGTGGATGCCACACAAGGCATGCGCTCCCGCTTCGCCGCCAAACAACTGATCTTCGCGCATGCCGCCGTCACCGACGTACAAGGCAAAAAGCTCTGGCACGACCAGCGCATAGCGCGTGAAGGATTCGAGCTGGCCAGCGCCAGCGAACAAAACACCCATATTCGCTTGCGTGACTGGTCCCTGGAACACCAACAGGACCGATACCTCGCCACCCTGCCGGTGGCGGACTTCACACTCGATCTGCAATTGGCCGAAACACAGGCGATCTTGCTGCAGGGCAACAAAGGGCTGTCGCGCAAAGGCCCGGATCCCCAGCAGGCGAGTTATTACTACAGCCAGCCGCAATTGGCCACCCGTGGCCGCCTGCGCATCAAGGATCAGACCTTCGAGGTCAGCGGCAAAGCCTGGCTGGACCACGAGTGGAGCCAAGCCTTGATGCACCCCGACGCCGTGGGCTGGGACTGGATAGGCATGAACCTGGACGACGGCAGCGCCCTCACCGCTTTTCGCCTGCGCGACAAACAAGGCAACACCTTGTGGGACGGTGGCTCCTTCCGTTCGGCCCCGGGCCAGCTTTACACCTTCAGCCGCGGCGAGGTGGTTTTCAAACCGATACGGCACTGGAAAAGTCCGCTCAGCCAGGCCAGCTACCCGGTCGAATGGATGGTGCGCACGCCGGCCGATTTTTACACCGTGCGCGCCATCATCGACAACCAGGAACTTGACAGCCGCCAGTCCACAGGCGCGATTTATTGGGAAGGCCTGAGTGAATTAATCGACAGCAATGGCCAACGCGTCGGGCGCGGTTACCTGGAGATGACGGGGTATGCGGCGGTGTTGAGGTTGTGATGTCGCCCCCGTAGCGAAATATCAGGTGCCCGCAGGTGCACAGGGAACCAGGCCATAACGCGTCATGACGGCGACCAGCGCGGCCTTGTCGGGTGGCATCCCCTTGCGCATCACTTCGCTGACATCCACAAAGTACTGCGCGCCAATATCCGGAGACAACACAATCAAGGCACGAGCGACTTCGGTGAATGGATTGGAGAATTCGTGGCCTATGCCCTTGGGGGTGTGCATCACCTCGCCTGCCTGAAGGTCGCGTTTGTCAGCCCCCACGGCGTAGCGCAACTTGCCCTCAAGGACATAGACGATTTCTTCGTTGTGGGAATGGCTGTGCGGGGGCGGAACGTTGGCACCGGGCAAAACCGTTAACTCAAACATCCCCATCGTTCCTGTGTGCGACCCGTCTATCAGATAGCGGATCTCCATTTTTCCCAAACCAATGGTCTTTGCTTCCTGCATTGAAACTCTCCTCTAGTTGGCTCAACGAAACCCAGGGTGCACAAGGCGATTTAGCGCGCAAACATACTTCCCGCCAAAAGCCGTGCGCTGGTATCGCCCAAGGCGGAGGAAGCGCACAACCTCACCGTCTGACTCCGCAAATATTGCCCGCTGACAGCCTCCCGACAAGTGGGAAGCATGACCCTGGCGGCTATTCCAGCGTAAATCCAATCTTCAGGGAAACCTGCCAGTGCGCCACCTTGCCATCGACCACATGGCCCCGGGTTTCGGTGATGCTGAACCACTGGATGCTGCGTACCGTCTCATGCGCCTTGGCGATGGCGGAACTCACAGCCTCTTCAATACTGACACTGGAGGAACCGGTCAGTTCAAGCAGCTTATAGACATGATTGCTCATCGCATTGCTCCAAAGAGTTGATCCGCCTGTCCGGCAAAAGCTTACGCGCTTTGTATGGGTAAGACAAACCCCATGCCGCGGGAAAGATTCGCCCGGCTTTGCAGACATGGGACGTTGCGCAGAATACGGCTCCGGCAGAATACGGTCAACTGCGGACATTCAAACCCGCGGCGATTCGTCAACCCGCCATCCCAACTTTTCCTGCAGGCCATGTATATCCTGATCACGGGCGCCGCCGGCTCCGGCACCTCGACCTTGGCCGCAGCATTTTCTGAGGCGGCCCCCTCGCGACACCTTGAAACGGACGACTACTTCTGGCGTCCCAGTGATCCGCCTTACCGGGACAAGTACGATGAAGAAGAGCGCTGCTTGGCTTTGCTGCAGGATTTGCGCAGCAGCCCGAGTTCTGTCGTCGCGGGCTCCTTGATCGGGTGGGGCGACGACCTCGAAGATGCTTTCGATCTGGTGGTTTTTCTCTATCTTCCGACCGCCATCCGCATGGCACGCCTCCAGCTGCGGGAAGAACGTCGATTCGGCAAGGCGGATCTGGCCTTCCTGACGTGGGCGGCGCAGTACGACGCGGGCACCGCCGAAGGCCGCAGCCTGGAGCGGCATAGGCACTGGCTGAAACAGCGCAAGTGCCCGGTGCTTTACCTGGAGGGTGAGCTCTCGACGGAAGAGCAGTTACAGAGGATTCTTGCCGCGCGACTGTCCTTGACCCCAGCGAATCGCCTCGGTCCGACTTCGCTTTAAAACATGGCCGGCTGGCGATGCCCGTCCAGGGCGTGACGCAGGTAGGCCAGCTCGTTGTCGGTGAACAGGCGGCCTGCCATCGGCAACATTTCCGAGGCTTCGCGCTCAATGTGTTGCTGGTTCGCTTCGATAAATGCCTCAACGGCGCTGGCATCCAGAGCGGCCGATTGGGCGCCTGCAATGGCGCTCACCTGCGTGCGCAAAGCTGCCCACATGTGCTCCAGCACACGATGTTGCTGGGTCAGGCCCGAGGTCATGTCGCGCAGGCAGACGGCGTCCGATCCGGCCATGGACTCCAGCAAGGTCGGAAACAGGAATTCCTCTTCTTCGGCATGGTTCTGAAACGCCGCCGCATCGAAGTGTTGCAGGATGTGCAGGCTGAGTTGCTGCGCCTGGACATCGCAGCCGTGTTCACAGAGAACAAGCAGCAGGCGCCGCAAAGCGGTGCACTGGTGCAAGGTCTGTGCATGGCACTCGGAAATGATGGCCAGCGGGCCGTTGGACACGGAAGAAACGCGGTCCATGGCGATTGGGCGGCGACTCGGCGCCTGGCCTCAATAATCCGAACGCATCAAACGCTGGGCGCGCGGGCTCATGTTGCTGCGTATATGCGCCGGCAACCAGGCATAAGGCTGTTCCGCCTTGACCAGCGCGCGGGGCGAGGCGCCAAACATCAGGAAATACACGGCGTCCAGCGTCTTGCGGACCGGGGAGGCCGCCGGCGCTGTGCGCTTGCCACTCGCGGTGCTTGGGGCTTGGTCGGCAAAAAGTACGGTGCGTGTCATGGAGTTTCCTTTCAAACGGACGTAAACGGCAGAAGAAGACTGCCGAAACAGGGGTCACGTCAAAATTATAGGGTTTACGCCGATATCAACAAAACGACTTATATTTGATTTAAATGCAATTAAATTGCTTTAAAAACCAGCCTTGATGAACTGGAGTCGGCCATGGACATCACCCTCGCCCGTACCTTTCTGGAAATCGTGTCCAGCCACAGTTTTGCCCAGGCCGCGGAGCGCCTGCATGTCACCCAGACCGCGATCAGCGCACGTGTGAAGACGCTGGAGGACTTGCTGGGCCGGCAACTTTTTGTGCGGAACAAGGCCGGCGCATCCTTGACGGCGGCCGGCGAGCAGTTTGTGCGCCATGCGCAGGCTTTGGTGCAGGTCTGGGAGCGCGCCCGCCACCAGGTGGCGGTGCCACCCGGGCGCCGGGCGGTGGTCACCGTGGCTTGTGAAACCAGCCTCTGGGACCCCTTGATGCTGGACTGGTTGCTCTGGATGCGACCCAACGCACCTGACTTGGCATTACGCACCGAAGTCGGCGTGGCGGAAGACCTGCTGGAACGCGTGGCCAATGGCACGCTGGACATTGTGATTGCTTATGCGCCGCGTCACCGCACTGGCCTGCGCATCGAGTTGCTGATCGAGGAAAAACTGGTGATGGTCACCACCGCGGCCGGCCTGGAGAAACCGCAGGCGGCCGACTATGTGTATGTGGACTGGGGCCGCGAGTTCGCGGCCCAACACAGCCTGGCGTTTCCCGAGCTGTCCAGTGTGGGGGTGTCCTCCAGCCTCGGCCCGCTGGGACTGGCTTACCTGCTGGCCGTGGGCGGCGCTGGTTACTTCCGGCAAAACGTCGTGCGCGACCTGCTGGCGGAAGGACGCCTGCACCGGGTGCCGGGTGCGCCTGAATTTATGTACCCGGCTTACGCCGTGTATGCCGGCAACGCCGACATGACGGTGCTGGCGCCCGCCCTGGCCGGCTTGCGGCAAGTGGTGGGCGGCACCCCGCATCGCCGGCCCCGCAAGGCCGGCAATGCGGGAGTGTCTTCGCCTTAGTGTGCCCCGGCGGCGGCGTCCAGCCCGTCGGCCGTGATTTTTTGCGGACGGGTCAGCCACACCAGCGGAATCAAGGCCAGAAACATCAAGGCCGAGATGTAGAAGATGTCGTTGGCCGCCAGCATGAAGGCCTGCTGGTCCACCAGCCGGTTAATTTGCGACAAGGCCTGCTCGGGGCTCAAGCCGGAGGCGGTCAGGCCCGACAGGGCGGCCTGCGCCGCCGGGTTGCCGACATTGACGGCCTCGGCCAGATGGGCGTGGTGCAAGGCGGCGCGGCTTTCCCACACCGTGGTCGAGATGGAGGTTCCCATGGCACCGGCCGTGATACGCACAAAGTTGGTCAGGCCCGAGGCGGCCGGCATGCGGTCCGGCGTGAGACCAGACATCGTGATGGTCATCAGCGGGATGAAGAAAAACGCCATGGCCACCCCCTGGATCACGGTGGGAATCAGGATGGTGTTGAAGTCGGCCTGGGTGTTGAACTGCGAACGCATCCAGAGCACCAGCCCGAACACCAGGAACGCAAAGGTGGCGTAACGGCGCGGATCCACCTTGCCGACGGTTTTGCCGACCAGCGGCGACAACATCAGCGCCATCAAGCCCACAGGCGCCATGACCATGCCGGCACTGGTGGCGGTGTAACCCATGAACTGCTGCAGCCACAACGGCAGCAAGACCACGTTGCCGAAAAACAAACCATAAGCCACCGAGGTGGTGATAGTGCCGGCCCAGAAGTTGCGGCGTGCAAACAGGCGCAGCTCCACCACCGGGTGTTCATCCGTGAGCTCCCAGATCAGGAAGAAGGCAAAACCCACCACCGCCGTGACGGCCAGGCCGATGATCATGGGCGAGTGGAACCAGTCGTGTTCCTTGCCCAGGTCCAGCATCATCTGCAAGGCGCCGATCCAGATCACCAGCAGTGACAGCCCCACGGTATCAATAGGCAGTTTCTTCGTGACACTTTCGCGCTTGTGATAAATGCCCCAGGCCGCCAGCGCGGCCACAATGCCCACAGGAATGTTGATGTAAAAAATCCAGGGCCAGGCGATGTTGTCGGTGATCCAGCCGCCCAGCAGCGGCCCCATCACCGGCGCGACCAGCGTGGTCATGGCCCACATCGCCATGGCCAGTCCCGCCAGCGCGCGCGGATAACTGGCCAGCAGCAAGGACTGCGACAGCGGGATCATGGGCCCGGCGACAAAACCCTGCAGTGCGCGAAACGCGATCAAGGTGGTCATGTTGGGCGCGAGGCCACACAACCACGAGGCAATGACAAACAGGATGACGCTGCCGACAAACAGACGGACCTGGCCGAAACGTTGCGACAGCCAGCCGGTGAGCGGCACGGCAATCGCGTTGGCCACGGCAAAACTGGTGATGACCCAGGTGCCCTGGTTCGGGCTGACGCCCAGGTCGCCGGCGATGGCCGGCAAGGAGACGTTGGCGATGGAGGTGTCCAGCACGTTCATGAACGTGGCGGCGGACAAGGCAATCGTGCCCCAGGTGCGCGCCGATCCTTCGAGCGGCGGGTGCGCAACAGGCATGGCGGCGCTGGCCATGTTCAGTTCACGCTGGCAGTGACGGCGGGTGCCACGGTGGGCGCAGCGGCAGCTTCAGTCCTGCCGCTGGCGACCCGGCCGCGGCCGAGGTTGGCGGCGATCACACGACGGACCTGGGCCTCGGCCCCGCTGTCCGGCAGCGGCAAAGCCGGGCTTTGCGCCGTGGCGGCCGTGCCTGGGGCGTCAGCCAGCGTCTTGCCGTCGCGGTTACGGATGTCCACTTCGACGTCCATCGACAGGCCCACACGTAGCGGATTTTTCGCGATCTGCTCCGCATCCAGCGCCACACGCACCGGCACACGTTGCACCACCTTGATCCAGTTGCCGGTGGCGTTTTGCGCCGGCAGCAAGGCAAAGGCGGCACCTGTGCCCACGCCCAGGCCGGCGACCGTGCCTTTGTATTCGATCTTGTTGCCGTACAAATCCGCCGTCAGTTTGACGGGCTGGCCGATGCGGATGTTGCGCAACTGCACTTCCTTGAAATTGGCATCGACCCAGACCTGCTTGAGCGGAATGATGGACATCATGGGTGTGCCTGCCGCCACGCGCTGGCCCAGTTGCACCGTGCGTTTGGCGACGTAGCCATCCACCGGCGCCGGCATGGCGACACGTTGGGTGGCCAGATAAGCCTCGCGCATCTTGGCCGCCGCGACCTGCACGCTGGGGTGCTGCTCGACACTGGTGCCTTCGGTCAGCGCCTGGTTGCTGGCGAGTTGTTCACGCGCCGCAGCCACGCCGGCCTGCGCCGCCGCCAGGCTGCTCTTGGCATTGGCCAGCTGTGTCTGGGCGTGGCCGAGTTCTTCGCGCGACACCGCGCCATTGCCGGTCAGGGCCTGGCGCCGGTTCAAGTCTTCATTGGCGCGGGCGATCTCGCTTTGGGCGCGCACCACGTCCGACTCACGCAACGTGATCTGGGCGGTGAGCGAACCGTTGTTGGCGTACAGCGTGCGCACCTGGCGCACGGCCTGGGCCAGCCCGGCCTCGGCCTGGTCCAGCGCGACCTTGGCATCGGCCGGGTCCAGTTGCACCAGCGGCTGGCCGGCCTTCACGAAGTCGGTGTCATCGGCCAGCACGGCCGTGACGGTGCCGCCGATTTGCGGCGTGATCTGGATCACATTGCCCTGCACATAGGCGTTGTCGGTGGTTTCGTAATGGCTGGAAACCAGGTAGTTGTAAGCGGCCCAGCCCAGGCCGCCGACCACCACCACGCTGGCCAGCGCGGTCAGCGCCTTTTTGCGTTTGGGGTTGCCAGCGGGTTTGTTGTCAGGGGTTTGAGGAGTATTCATGATGACTGTTATGTGTTTGTTGTGGCCGGTATTGAATTCAGGGGTGGGCGCGGTTTATTGGCTCGCCATGCCAGAATTTAAGGAAAAAAGGCTTGTTGCCCTTGCTGTACCTGCGCTGCCAGCTACTTTTTCAGGAGCATCCTGGCGCGCCGTGGTGGCCTCCGGCGTATAACCGCCGCCCAGGGCACGCATCAGTGCCACCTGCGTGTCGAGCGCGCGGGCCGCCAGGTCCACGGCCAGCCGGCGCTGGTTCAGCACGCTGGTTTCGGCGGTCAACACATTCAGGTAATTACCCAGGCCCGCCCGGTAACGCTGCACCGCAATGTCATACGCCCCTTCGGCCGAGGTTTGCGCGGCGCGCTGCTCGGTCTGCTGGCGCGTGATGGCCTGGCTGGACGCGACCTGGTCGGCCACGTCGCGGACCGCGTCAAGCACGGCGGCGTTGTAACTCTCCACCGCGCCATCGAGGTCGGCCGTCTTGCCGCGCAGGTTGGCGCGCAGGCGGCCTGCGTCAAAAATCGGCAGGCGCAGCGCCGGGCCCACGCCCCACTGCTGGCTGCCGGCGTCGAGCAGGCGACTCAGGCCAATGCTGGAAAAGCCGGCGAAGGCCACCAGGTTGATGTTGGGATAAAACTGCGTCTTGGCATTCACCACGTCCTTGGACGCGGCCTCCACCCGCCAGCGGGCGGCGGCAATGTCGGCGCGCCGGCCCAGCAGGTCGGCCGGAATGTTCTCCGAACGCGCTACCGTTTTCATAGCTGACAGTGCAGGTGGCGTCAGGGCCAAGGCCACATTGGGCTGCCCCACCAGGGCGCCCATGGCATTTCGCGCCAGGGTCAGTTGTTCTTGCAGGGTTTCGATCTGCAGGCGGGCTTCCGGCAGGCCGCCTTCGCTTTGGCGCAATTCCAGCTGGGTGTCCAGCCCGGCATTGACGCGGTCCTTCACCAGACCCAAGGTTTCCTGGCGTTGCGCCAGCGTGCGACGCGCCACGCCCAACTGATCGTTCAGCCGGGCGATCTGGAAATAACTGCGCGCCACGTTGCTGGCCAGCAGCACACGCGCGGCCTCGGTGTCGGCCTGCGCGGCGCGCACGCTGCCCAGGGCGGACTCCAGCGCAGCGCTGTATTTGCCGAAGAAGTCGAGCTCCCAGCTGCCGCTGAGCTGGACCGTGCCGCTTTCGCGGATGGAACCGGCCAGCGGCGCGGGCACGGCGCCATTGGCCGTGTATTTCTGGCGCGTCAGGTCGATGCCGCCACTGAGTTGCGGCATCTTGGCGGCATCGGCCACCTCGGTCACCGCCTGCGCACGCGCCAGCCGGGTCTGCGCCAGCTTGAGGCTGGGGCTGTTTTGCAAGGCCTGGGTCACCAGGCCATTGAGTTGTTCGTCGCCGAAATCGCGCCACCAGTCGGCGGCAACAGGCTGGGCCGTGGGTGTGGCGGAAGCCGTGGGCAGGCCCAGCGACGAGGCCTCGCGCAGGCTGGACTGCGACTGGATGCCGGACATGTCGGCGCAACCGACCAGGCCGCCGGCGATCAGGCCCGCAGCCACCACGCTGGCCGAGGCCACTGCGGCCATGCGAAAAGAGGCCTGCCACACCGGCAGTGGGCGCGGTGTGGGCGCGGCGACGGGAAAGGTGTTTGTTGTGTTTTTCATTTTTTTTCAGCCGAGGCTTGCAGGGTTTGTGCCGTCTCTAAAATGCGGCGCAAATAACTCTTGAGGGTTTGCCATTCTTCGATAGTGAAACCGGCCAGGTGCGCGTTCTGGACCCGGCAGAGAATGGCCGGGATATCTTTGGCCGCCGCGCGCCCGGCCTCCGTCAGCTCGAGGTTGACCACACGCCTGTCTTCCGACGAACGGATGCGGCGGCACAAGCCCTTGGCCTCCAGCCGGTCCAGCAAACGGGTCATGGAGCCGGCATCCAGCTCACACTCACGCGCCAGTTCGGCCGCCGTGGAGGCGCTGCCCATGTACAGCTTGAGCAAGGGCACCCACTGGGCATTGGTCAGGCCTCGGGGTTCGAGCTCGCGCTCCACCTCATTGGCGATCAGGACCAGGATGCGACGCATCAGGTAACCAATGCTTTCCTTCGGCGCATAACCTTCGGCACGGTAAAAATCGACCAGCGAACAGGACATCGCGTCGATGAACGGGTTGGATTTACTAGTTGAAGACATGCCCGAATAATACTTGCTTAGGCAACCATTGTCAAGGCTATGTTTGTAATAGCAACTTTGTCGCTAAACTTGCCAGATGGCCACATCCTCCTCCCTGTCCGCCTCCCGCGCCGCAAGCAAGGGCTCTCCCCGCTCACTGTCCGGCCTGTTGCCGTTTTTGCGACCTTACCGCGGCCGGATCGGCCTCGCGATCCTTTTTCTGGTGATGGCCGCTGTGGCCACGCTCGTGTTTCCGCTGGCCTTGCGCAGCCTGATCGACGGCGGCCTGACGGCGTCGGACAAAGGGGCGCAACTGATGGGGCTGCGCACCCACTTTTTCGAACTATTTGCCGTGGCCGCGGCGCTGGGGCTTTTTTCGGCCGGGCGTTTTTACATGGTCAGCTGGCTGGGTGAACGCGTGACGGCCGACCTGCGCAACGCGGTCTATTCCCACGTGCTTCGGCAAAGCCCGGAGTTTTTTGAAACCACACAAACCGGTGAGGTGTTGAGCCGCCTGACCGGCGACACCACGCTGGTGCAGACCGTGGTGGGTTCGTCGCTGAGCATGGGCCTGCGCAACGCCGTGATGGGAGTGGGCGCGCTGGCCATGCTGGTCTACACCAACCCCTATTTGATGGTGCAGGTGCTGGGCGGGCTGGTGCTGATCGTGGCGCCTTCGGTCTGGTTCGGCCGGCGTGTGCGCAAACTCTCGCGCGCCAGCCAGGACCGCGTCGCCGACTCCAGCGCCATCGCCGCCGAGGTGCTCAATGCGATTCCCGTGGTGCAAAGTTATACCGCCGAGGGCCGCGAAGCCACCCGCTTCAATGTCTCGACGACCAACGCCTTCAACGTGGCTGTGCGCCGCACCCGGGCACGTTCGGTGCTGGTGGCTTTTATCATCATCGCCACTTCGGCCGCGCTGCTGTGGGGCCTGTACCAGGGCACACAAGCCGTCATGCGCGGCGACATCACGGCCGGCCACCTGGGCCAGACCGTGGTTTATGTGATCATTTTGGCCAGTGCGGCCGCGGTGCTGGGCGAGGTCTACGGCGACCTGTTACGCGCCGCCGGCGCCACCGAACGCCTGATGGAATTGCTGGCCAGCCGCTCGCCTGTACTTTCACCATCAAATCCGGCTCCAGCCCCCGAAGTACGGACGGGAAGCGCTATCAAATTCGAAGCGGTGACGTTTCACTACCCGTCACGCCCGGCGCAGGCGGCCTTGAGCAATTTCAGCATGAGTGTGGCACCGGGAGAAACCGTGGCGTTGGTCGGGCCCAGCGGCGCCGGCAAAAGCACGGTGTTCCAGTTGCTGCTGCGTTTTTACGACCCGGTCGCTGGCCGCATCGAACTCGACGGCGTGGCCACGCGCGACATGGCCCTGGAAGACTTGCGCCACCGCGTCGGCATCGTGCCGCAAGACGCGGTGATTTTCTCCACCAGTGCGCTGGAAAACATCCGTTACGGCAAGCCAGGCGCCAGCGACGAGGAAACCAAGGCGGCAGCCCAGGCAGCCTTTGCGCATGAGTTCATCAGCGCCCTGCCCGAAGGTTATGACACCTTTCTGGGCGAGCGCGGCGTGCGCCTGTCGGGCGGCCAGCGCCAGCGCATTGCAATTGCCCGCGCCATGCTGAAAAATTCACCGCTGCTGCTGCTCGACGAAGCCACCAGCGCGCTGGATGCCGAAAGCGAACGCATGGTGCAGGCGGCACTGGAGTCGGCCATGAAGGGCCGTACCACGCTGGTGATTGCGCACCGCCTGGCGACGGTGCAGAAAGCCGACCGCATCATCGTGCTCGACCATGGCAAGCTGGTCGAGCAAGGCACCCATGACTCGCTGGTCGCAGCCAACGGCGTCTATGCACGTCTGGCGGCGCTGCAGTTCATGGACTGAGCACGCCACCACCGCCGGGTCGCGACAGTCGCTCGCTGAATCGCCAAAACCCTGGTTATGCATTATTCACATAACCCAACATAAACGCGGCCTTGGACAGCTGAGCGCGGCAGGCCTAAGCTGTGCCCATTGATTGTTCACAAGGAGCTTTTTATGTCGCATGCTTCCGGCCCCGTCGCCACCTCCGGCAACCATCGCCTGCCCTCTTACCTGCAAGCCGACCAGCTCGGCCCCTGGGGCAATTACCTGCAGCAGGTCGACCGTGTCATCCCGCACCTGGGCAGCCTGGCGCGCTGGGCCGAAACCCTCAAACGTCCCAAACGCATCCTGATTGTGGATGTGCCCATCCACATGGACGACGGCACGGTGGCGCACTTCGAGGGTTACCGCGTGCAGCACAACGTCTCGCGCGGTCCCGGCAAAGGCGGCGTGCGTTTTCACCAGGACGTGACCCTGTCCGAAGTCATGGCCTTGTCGGCCTGGATGTCGATCAAGAATGCCGCTGTCAACGTGCCCTACGGCGGCGCCAAGGGCGGCATACGCGTTGATCCGAAAACCTTGTCACGCGGTGAACTGGAACGTATGACACGCCGCTACACCAGCGAGATCGGCATCATCATCGGCCCGAACAAGGACATCCCCGCGCCCGACGTGAACACCAATGAGCAAATCATGGCGTGGATGATGGACACCTACTCCATGAACACCGGCTCGACCTCCACGGGTGTGGTCACCGGCAAGCCGGTCGATCTGGGCGGCTCGCTGGGACGGCGCGAAGCCACCGGCCGCGGCGTGTTCACCGTCGGCGTTGAAGCGGCCAAACACATCAGCATGGACATCAGCACGGCGCGCGTCGCGGTCCAGGGTTTTGGCAATGTGGGCGGCGTGGCCGGCAAGCTGTTTGCCGAAGCCGGCGCTCGCGTGGTGGCCGTGCAGGACCATGGCGGCACGATTTACCGCGAAGCCGGGCTGGATGTACCGGCACTGCTCAGGCATGTGGCCACGACCGGCAGCGTGGCCGGCTTTGAGCACGCGGAAGTGATTGCCAATGACAAGTTCTGGGACGTGGATTGTGACATCCTGATTCCCGCCGCGCTGGAGCAACAAATCACCAAGGACAACGCCGGGCGCATCAAGGCGCGCATGATCATCGAAGGCGCCAACGGCCCCACCACACCGGAAGCCGACGACATCCTGCAGGAACGCAATGTGCTGGTGCTGCCCGACGTGATCGCCAACGCCGGCGGCGTGACCGTCAGCTACTTTGAATGGGTGCAGGATTTCTCCAGCTTCTTCTGGGACGAAGCCGAAATCAATGCGCGGCTGGTGCGCATCATGAAAGAAGCTTTTGCCGGCGTCTGGCAAGTCGCGCAGGACCACAAGGTCAGCCTGCGCACGGCGACCTTTATCGTGGCCTGCAAACGCATCTTGCACACGCGCGAGTTGCGCGGTTTGTACCCCTGATCAGCGGACCACGGCTCCCCGGCTCCACGTCAAGCCGGGGACGCGGGACTGGTTCTGCCGGCCCGCAGGCGCAGCGGCCCCCTCTGGGGGCAGGGAGCTACACGCTAGTAGAGCGTACCGTGGGGGTCATTGCAGTGTTTCCTTGACCGCTGCCGGCAAGGGCAAAGCCATCACATCAATACCTTCCTCGATCAGCTCAATGGCTTCAGACCGGCTGGCCTGGCCGCGAATGTTGCGTTGCTCGGCATCGCCGTAATGCATGGCACGCGCTTCGTCGGCAAAACGTGGGCCCACATCTTCAGTGTTGGCCATGACATGTCGCAACGCTTTTAGAAAAGCCGCCTGCCCGGCCGGGTTAGCGGCCGCCACGACGTCTTGCGCCGGGCTACTGCTTGCTGGGGCGGGCACAGACACTTCACGCGAAGGCTGGGTCTGTGCATCGGCTTGTGCGCTGGCGCCAAAATTGAGCCGGGGCGCACTGGGCATTTTCTGGATCGCGGGATCGGCACACAAAGGGCAACTGATCAGGCCACGCGTGAGCTGGCTTTGAAAATCGTCTTCCGACGCAAACCAGCCTTCAAAGGCATGCTGGTGCGAACACTGGAGGTTGAGAACTTTCATGTGCGAATTATCAGGCCGCGCCTCAAGCCCCGTGTTTTTGCCAGTCCAAAACCCACGCGCCCGACAACACGTTTTGCAACCACAAGGCAGCGGCCAGTGTCTTGCCGTCGGTGACGCTGCCGTCCCGGCACCCTTGCAGCAACTCGGCCGGACTGGCCGTGAACACATCCAGAAACTCGCCCTCGTCGAGTTGCCGTGGCCCCGCGGTCAGGTCTTTGGCAAACCAGATGTCGATGAATTCGGTGGAGTAGGAAATCACCGGATGCAACACACCGGCCTTGGCCCAGTGTCTGGCGGTGTAACCCGTTTCTTCCAGCAGTTCGCGCTGTGCGCAGGCCAGAGAACTTTCGCCCGCATCCAGCTTGCCGGCCGGGAACTCCAGCATCACGGCCTGCACCGGGTAGCGGTATTGCCGCTCCAGCACCAGCCGGCCGTCGTCGAGCTGGGCAATAATCATCACCGCGCCCGGGTGGCGCACATATTCACGCGAAGCTTCACGCCCATCCGGCAAGCGAACGGTGTCGCGAAAGGCGTGCAAAAAATTGCCCTTCAGCAATTCCTGGCTGTCGATTTTTTCTTCGCGCAGATGGCCATCCGCCGCCGGATCAGGAAGATGTGCAGGCGTGCCGGCCAATGCCATGGTCAGCGGTGTTTGAACAGGTAGCGGTACACAAAGCCCGGAAAGGCAAAGGTGATGAACATCGTTGCCGTGATCGCGTAGAACTCCCAGCCCTGCGGCGCGATTTGTCCGACCCGCTGCTCCAGGAACAGTGCGATGGCCCCCACCACAAAATACCAGAACACCAGTTCAGCCACACGCACGGCCAGCATCTTGGGTTTGGCCAGGGGGTAAACCGCAAGCAGGCGGTTGCTGAGGAAAGGCAGGTTGGCGGCCAGAAAGGCGAGCGCCACCACCAGCCATACCGAAGCAGTTTGGCTCATGACTTACTCAAGAACCGAGCGATTTGACAACACTGGCAATGGCTTGCGAACACAAGGTCATCAAGCCGCCGGGCATGATCCCGAGCAACAGGACCAGCGCCCCATTGATCGACAAGACCACGCGGGCATCGGCCGGGGCCTCAATGGTGGTGGGCATGCCGGGGTTGGGCGCATCAAAATACATCACCTTGACAACACGCAGGTAGTAGAAGGCGCCTATCAGCGACATCACCACGGCAAACACGGCCAGCACGATATAAGCGGTCTGCTGCGACGCCAGCAGCGCCTGCAACACCCCCAGCTTGGCATAGAAGCCGACCACGGGCGGCACACCCGCCAGCGAGAACATGCAGATGGCCATGACGCCGGCGAACAGCGGGCTGCGCTGGTTCAGTCCGGCCAGGTCGTTGATTTCCTCCGACTCATGGCCCTCGCGCGCCAGCAGCAAGATGATGCCGAACACCGCCAGCGTCGTCAGCACATAGGTCAGAACGTAGAACATGGCCGAGCCGTAGGCGTATTCGGCATTGAGCTTGTTGCCGTTGACAACACCCGCCAGCAAGGCCAGCAGCAGAAAACCCATTTGGGAAATCGTCGAAAACGCCAGCATGCGCTTGAGGTTGGACTGCGCGATCGCCGCCAGGTTGCCTACCAGCAAGGAGCCTATTGCCAGCAAGGCCAGCATCTGCTGCCAGTCGATGGCCAGCGGCAACATGCCTTGCACCAGCAAACGGATACAGATGGCAAACGCGGCCAGTTGCGGTGCAGCGCCAATCAGCAAGGTGATGGCCGTGGGCGCGCCCTGGTAAACGTCAGGCAGCCACATATGGAAAGGCACGGCGCCCAGCTTGAAAGCCAGGCCTGCGACGATGAAGACCAGGCCGAACACCAGCACCGAATGTTTGACCTGGCGACTGGCGATGGCGTTGTAGACCTCGTTGATGTCGAGCGAACCGGTGGCGCCGTACATCATGGACATGCCGTAGAGCAGGAACCCCGACGCCATCGCGCCCAGCACAAAATACTTCATGGCGGCTTCGGTGGCCGTCCCGTTGTCGCGACGCAGCGCCACCAGGGCGTAGCTGCACAGGGTCATCAGCTCCAGTCCCATGTAGATCACGAGGAAGTTGTTGCCGGAAATCATCACGAAGATACCCAGCAGCACAAACATGGCCAGCGTGAAAAACTCGCCGCCGCGCAACATCTGGCGGTCCGCCGCATAAGGCCGGCCGTAGACCAGCGTGACCATCATGGCCACCGAGGCGAAACACTTGAGCCAGTTGCCCATGGGGTCGCTCACGACCATGTTGCCGAAACCGCGGACCGTGTGGCCGTTGAGGGCATACACAGCCTCCAGCGTCGCCACCACAGCCAGTGTCAGCAGGGTCAGCACATAAGTCAGCGTGCGTTGCGGGCTTTTGACGCCCAGGTCCACCAGCATGACCACACAGGCCATGACCAAAAGGACGATTTCCGGGTAAACCGCGATCCAACTGAGTTTGTCAATCATCTGAATTCTTTGGAAGGGTTGCTTATTGCAGTTTGGAGATCGCGACGTGCTTGAGCAGGCCGGCAACCGAACTGTCCATCACATCGGTGAAAGGCTTGGGATAGATGCCCATGACCATCACGGCAATCGCCAGCAGGGACAACATCAGGAACTCGCGGGCATTGATGTCGCTCAGGCCTTTGACATCGTCATTGACGACAGGACCGAGGTACACACGTTTGTACATCCACAAGGTGTAGGCCGCGCCGAAGATCAGTGCCGTGGCAGCCGCCAGGCCGATCCAGAAATTGAACTTGATCGCGCCCAGGATGACCATCCACTCACCCACAAAACCGGCCGTGGCAGGCAAGCCGCAATTGGCCATCGCGAACAGCAACGCAAAGGCCGCAAACTTGGGCATGGTGTTGACCACCCCGCCGTAACTCGCAATCTCGCGCGAATGCACCCGGTCGTACAACACGCCTATGCACAGGAACATCGCGCCGGACACAAAACCGTGGGCAATCATCTGCACAAGACCGCCGGACACACCGATGTCATTGAAGATAAAGAAACCCAGGGTCACAAAACCCATGTGCGCCACGGACGAATAGGCCACCAGCTTTTTCATGTCCTGCTGGACCATGGCCACCAGGCCCACGTAGATCACGGCGATCAGCGACAGTGCAATCATCAGCCACGCCCATTCACGCGCGGCATCGGGGGCAATTGGCATCGAAAAGCGCAGAAAACCGTAAGCCCCCAGCTTGAGCATGATGGCCGCCAGCACCGCAGAACCACCGGTCGGCGCTTCAACGTGCACGTCGGGCAGCCAGGTATGGACCGGCCACATCGGCACTTTCACGGAGAAAGCCGCAAAGAAGGCGAAGAAAAGCAGCGTTTGTGCCGTACCGCTCAAAGGCAGTTGGTGCCAGGTGGCGATATCAAAGCTGCCGTTCGACTTGACGTACAGAAAGATCAGCGCGATCAGCAACAACAAGGAGCCGAGCAGCGTGTAAAGGAAAAACTTGAACGCCGCGTAAATCTTGTTCGGGCCGCCCCAAATACCGATGATCAGGTACATCGGTATCAGCGTCGCCTCGAAAAATACATAAAACAACATGCCGTCCAGCGCCGAGAACACGCCGATCATCAATCCGCTGAGTATCAGGAAGGACGCCATGTACTGGTTGACACGGGTCGTGATGGACTCCCAGCTGGCGATGATGACCACCACGTTGATAAACGCCGTCAACAACACAAACCACAGCGAAATGCCGTCCACACCAAGGTGGTAATTGACATCAAAACGCTCGATCCAGACAGCTTTTTCGACAAACTGCATCGCCGGCGTGCCCAGCTCAAACCCGCCATACAGCGGAAGGGTCACCAGAAAACTGACAAGGGCACCAATCAGTGCGATCCAGCGCACGCTGCGCGCCTGGTCGTCACGTCCGAGTGCCAGCAAGACGACGCCAAAAACAATCGGCGTCCAGATGGCAAGGCTCAACAATCCCATTTTTATTCTTCTCCTAGTCGCTTATTTGTTGAGCAGTTCTTTGATCATTGGCCAAGTCGCGAAATAGCTGATCAAAATAAAGATGCCAAGAATCATGGCCAGTGCGTAGTGGTAGATGTAACCGGTCTGCACCTTGCGCACCACCCCCGCGACCCAGCCCACCAGCTTCCAGGAGCCGTTGACCAGGGCGCCGTCGATGATCTTCTCGTCACCGCCCTTCCACAGGCCGGTGCCCAGGGCGCGTGTGCCGCGGGCCAGCACGTTTTCATTGAACCAGTCCATGTAGTACTTGTTCTCGAGCAGCGTGTAGAGGGGTTCGACGCGGCGCTTGATTGCTGCCGGCAAGGCCGGGTTGACCAGGTACATATACCAGGCTGCGACCACACCCGCCAAGGCCAGCCAGAACGGCGCGGTCATCAGGCCGTGCAGCGCCATCTGCGCCGGCCCGTGGAACATTTCCGCCAGCTCGGCCATGGCCGGGTGTTTGTCCGCGTCAACCACAATCGCGTCCTTGAAGAAATCGCCGAACAACATGGGCTGAATGGTCATGAAACCAATCACCACCGAAGGAATGGCCAGCAGGACCAGCGGCACGGTCACCACCCAGGGCGACTCGTGCGGCGCATGGTGCTCATCACGGTGGTGGTGAGGATCTGGCTCTTCGTCCGCATCATGGTGATGCGCGTCAGGATTCTGGTCAAAACGCTCCTTGCCGTGGAAGACCAGGAAATACATGCGGAAGGAATAAAACGCCGTCACAAAAACGCCGGCCAGCACGGCAAAATGCGCAAACCCTGCACCCGCCAAGTGGCTGGCATGGACCGCTTCAATGATGCTGTCTTTCGAATAAAAACCGGCAAACAGCGGCGTACCGATCAGCGCCAGCGAACCCAGCAAGGCCGTGATCCAGGTGATGGGCATGTACTTGCGCAAGCCACCCATCCAGCGGATGTCCTGGTTGTGGTGTACACCCATGATGACCGAACCCGCTGCCAGAAACAGCAAGGCCTTGAAGAAAGCATGTGTCATCAGGTGGAAGACCGCCACGGAATAAGCCGAGGCGCCCAGCGCGACCGTCATGTAGCCGAGCTGCGACAAGGTGGAGTAAGCCACCACACGTTTGATGTCGTTCTGGATGATGCCCAGAAAACCCATGAACAGCGCCGTGATGGCACCAATCACCATGATGAAACTCAGGGCGGTGTCACTCAGCTCAAACAGCGGTGACATACGCGCCACCATGAAGATACCTGCCGTCACCATGGTGGCGGCGTGGATCAGTGCGGAGATGGGTGTCGGGCCTTCCATCGAATCAGGCAGCCAGACATGCAGCGGGAACTGAGCCGACTTGCCCATGGCACCGATAAACAGGCAGATGCAGATCACGGTGATCAGCATCCAGTCGGTTCCGGGGAAACCGATCTTGGCGATATCGCCGGATTTGGCAAACACCTCGGTGTAATTGAGCGAACCGGCGTAGGCCGCGAGCAGGCCAATGCCCAGAATAAAACCGAAGTCGCCGACGCGGTTGACCAGGAAGGCCTTCATGTTGGCGAAGATGGCGGTCGGTTTGTTGAACCAGAAGCCGATCAGCAGGTAGGACACCAGACCCACGGCCTCCCAGCCGAAGAACAGCTGCAGCATGTTGTTGCTCATGACCAGCATCAGCATGGAGAAGGTGAACAGCGAGATGTAGGCAAAGAAGCGGTTGTAACCCTCGTCCTCTTCCATGTAGCCTATGGTGTAGATGTGCACCATCAGCGAGACAAAAGTCACGACACACATCATCATCGCCGTCAGGCCGTCGACCAGAAAGCCGATTTCCATCTTCAGGCCGCCGACCACCATCCAGGTGTAAAGCGTCTCATTAAAACGCGCGCCATCCATGACCACGCTTTTGAGCGTCATGGCCGAGATGACGAAAGCAACCAGCACGCCCAGAATGGTCAGCGTGTGCGACAGGCGACGGCCTATCCAGTTGCCGCCAAAGGTGGTGCCAAAAATACCGGCCAGCAAAGCGCCAGCCAGCGGCGCCAGTGGAACAACCAGCAGCGTGGCTGCGGAAAGGGTTTGACTCATTTTCTATTAACCCTTGAGCGTGTTGAGTTCGTCCACGTTGATGCTGGACTTGTTGCGGAACAGCAGCACCAGAATCGCCAGACCAATGGCCGATTCGGCAGCAGCAACCGTCAGGATGAAAAAGACAAATATCTGGCCGGCCATGTCGTTCAGGTAATAAGAGAACGCCACAAAGTTCATGTTGACCGCCAGCAGCATCAGCTCGATGGCCATCAGCAACACGATCAGGTTTTTGCGGTTCAGGAAAATGCCGATCACCGACAGCGCGAACAACATCGCGCCCAATGTCAGAAAATGTCCAAGCGTGACCATCATGCCTTCTCCTCGGTAGCAGCCACCACAGGTGCGGCAACGGTAGGCTTCATCTTGACCAGGCGGACCCGATCACCCGGTTTGACGCGAATCTGGTCGGACGGGTTGATGTATTTGGAGTCCTTGCGCGCGCGCAGGGTCAGGGCAATGGCCGCAATGATGGCCACCAGCAAAATCACCGCCGCGATTTCCAGCGGGTAGATGTATTCCGAATACAGCACCTTGCCAAGATCTTTGGTGTTCGACACCTGGGCGACTACCTCACCGGCCACGGCTAGCACCGGCTTGGGCTCCTGGCTGGGACGAAAACCACCCATCAGGACGGCGGCCATTTCCAGGGCAATCAGGGCACCGACGGTGGCGGCCAGCGGGAAATGCTTCCAGAAGCCCTTGCGCACACCGTCCAGGTTGACGTCCAGCATCATCACCACAAAGAGGAAAAGCACCATGACGGCGCCGACGTACACCAGCACCAGGGTGATGGCGAGGAATTCGGCTTTGAGCAAAATCCAGACGGCGGCCGCCTGGAAAAAAGCCAAGACCAAATACAGCGCGGCATGCACCGGATTGCGGGCAGTGATCACCTTGAATGCGGCAAACAGCAACACCAGGGCGAAGACATAAAAGAGACCTGTTTTAGCGTCCATGTTCTGCGAATCTTTCTTGAGCCAACTACTTATTGGTCTTGTTCAGCGGTACTTGGCATCAGCGGCCCGATTGGCCGCAATTTCTTTTTCGTAACGGTCACCGACCGCCAGCAACATGTCCTTGGTGAAGTACAGGTCGCCGCGTTTTTCCCCGTGGTATTCAAAGATATGGGTTTCCACAATGGAGTCCACCGGACAGCTTTCTTCGCAGAAGCCGCAAAAAATACACTTGGTCAGGTCGATGTCGTAACGCGAGGTGCGGCGGCTGCCGTCCTCGCGCACATCCGATTCAATCGTGATGGCCATGGCCGGACACACCGCCTCGCACAACTTGCAGGCAATGCAGCGCTCTTCACCGTTGTCATAACGACGCAGCGCATGCAAGCCGCGGAAACGCGGGCTCAGCGGCGTTTTTTCTTCCGGAAACTGGATCGTGATTTTCCGGCTGAACATGTACTTGCCGGTCAGGGCCATGCCCTTGAACAGCTCGGTGAGCATAAAGCTCGAAACAAAATCCTTGACGGACGCGATTGCAGACATAACTCTATTTCCAGATGTTGTAAGGGGTCTGCATCCAGGCCCCAACGACCACCAGCCAGACCAGGGTCACAGGAATGAAGATTTTCCAGCCCAGACGCATGATCTGGTCATAACGGAAGCGCGGGAAGGTGGCGCGCACCCACAGGAACATCGTGACCACAACAAAGGTCTTGGCGCCCAGCCAGATCCAGCCCGGAATGAAGCTCAGGGCTTCGACGGGCGGCAACCAGCCACCCAGGAACAGCAGCACGGCCAGGATGGCGACCAGCCACATGTTTGCGTATTCGGCGAGGAAGAACATCGCGAAAGCCATGCCCGAGTACTCGACCATATGGCCAGCCACGATTTCGGACTCGCCTTCCACCACGTCGAAGGGGTGGCGGTTGGTCTCGGCCAGGCCAGAGATGAAATACACGACAAAAATCGGCAACAGCGGCAACCAGTTCCACGACAGGAAGGTCCAGCCCTGGCTGGCCATGCTGCCCTTGCCCTGGCTCATCACAATGTCGGTCATGTTGAGGCTGCCCGACACCATGAGCACCACCACCAGGCAGAAGCCCATGGCAATTTCGTAGCTGATCATTTGCGCCGAAGCGCGCATGGCGCCCAAAAACGCGTATTTGGAGTTGGAAGCCCAGCCGGCAATGATCACGCCATAAACTTCCATCGACGTGATGGCCATCAGGAACAAGAGACCGGCATTGATGTTGGCCAGCGCGATCTCGGGACCGAAAGGAATCACGGCCCAGGCGGCCAGGGCCGGCATGATGGTCATGATGGGACCCAGCACAAACAGGCCTTTGCTGGCCGCCGTCGGCATGATGATTTCTTTGGTCAGCAGCTTGAGTGCATCGGCAATCGGCTGCAACAGGCCAAACGGACCGACACGGTTAGGGCCCAGACGAATCTGGGTAAAACCAATCGCCTTGCGTTCCCACAGCGTCAGGTAGGCGACGCAACCCATCAGGGGCAAGAGCACACAAATAATCTTGATCAAGGCCCACACAACCGGCCAGACCGTGCCCGGCCAGATGCCGCCCATCAAACCCTGACCAAAGGCAAAAATCGCGTCAATCATGCGGCAACTCCTTCAACATGGGCTGCCTGCCGCGCATCGGCGGTCAGCTGCAGCGATGTTGCGCGCCGGACCAGGCTGTCGAGCTGGTAAATGCTGGCAACGGCAGGGGCTGCGCCGCCTGCGGCCAGCTGAACACTGGCGTCGGTCTTGTTCCCCAGGCGGTCTGCAGGCACTTGTGCACCTTCGGCACCCTTGATCTGCTTGAGCACATCCTGAGCGGACTCGAAATCAAAACCGGGCAAGCCAAGCAGGTTGGCCAATACACGCAAGACCTTCCAGGCGGGGCGTGTTTCGCCCAAAGGTTTGACCACCGCATGAAAACTTTGCACGCGGCCTTCGGCGTTCACAAACGTGCCTGGTGTTTCCGTGAAAGGCGCAATCGGCAGCAACACGTCGCTGAAATCCATATTGGCCTTGAACGGGCTCAAGGTCACCACCATGTGGGCGGCATTGAGCGAAGCCTTGGCTGCCGCACCGGCGGCCGAATCAAATTCAGGCTCATTGCCCAGCAGGAGCACGGCCTTGAGTTTGCCCGCCAGCATTTGGCCCGCATCCAGGCCCTTGCCCGAAGGCAAGGCACCGGCCAGCTGCGCACCCACGGTGTTGGCGGCTTCCGTCAGATAACCCACGCTGGCGCCGGTTTGCTCGGCAATCCAGTTGGCCAGGTTCAACAGGCTGCTCGCGTTGGCGTGGTGTGCCGCTGCGTTACCCAGCAAAATGGCTTTGCGTTCGCCACCCAGCAGGGATTGGGCGATCGCCTTGGCGCTATCGCTGGCCTGGCCGGAGGCCGGCGCAGCAACACCCTTCTCCGCCGCTATGGCTGCAGCCACATCGGCCAGCGCCTGCACCCAGGCGGCTGGTTCGGCCAGCAGGCTGTTGGCGACAGGCATGGCCCAGGCGTCGGCCGTGGCCAGCTCCGCTACGGAATTAATAGCACTCAGCGCACAGCCCTTGCGGACAGACTGCCGAATTCGTTGTGCAAACAGCGGATGGTCCTTGCGCAGGTTCGAACCGACCACCAGCACACGCTGCAGTTGCGACAGCGAAGCGATCGAAGTGCCCAGCCAGCGCACGGTTTGCGCAGGGGCAAACTCGGCATTGCGCAGGCGGTAGTCGATGTTGTCACTGCCCAGGCCGCGCATCAGCGCAGCCGCCAGGAACAGCTCTTCCAGCGTGCTATGCGGGCTGGCCAAGGTGCCAATACTGTCAGCGCCGTGGTCGGCCTTGATCTGTTTCAGGCCGTTGGCCACATATTCGAGCGCGGTCTGCCAGTCAACGGCCTTCCACTCGCCGCCCTGCTTGAGCATGGGCGTCTTCAGACGTTCGTCGCTGCCCAGGGCTTCGTAGGAAAAACGGTCACGGTCGGCAATCCAGCACTCGTTGACCTCTTCGTTCTCCAGCGGCACCACACGCATGACCTGATTGTTCTTGACCTGGATCACCAGGTTGGCACCCGTGGAGTCATGCGGGCTCACCGACTTGCGGCGGGACAACTCCCAGGTCCGGGCGCTGTAGCGGAATGGCTTGCTGGTCAGCGCACCCACCGGGCAGATGTCTATCATGTTGCCGGACAGTTCGGAGTCCACCGACATGCCGACGAAGGTTTCAATCTCGGCATGTTCACCGCGGTGCGACATGCCCAGCTCCATCACGCCGGCCACTTCCTGGCCGAAACGCACGCAGCGTGTGCAGTGAATACAACGGCTCATCTCTTCCATGGAGATCAGCGGACCCACGTCCTTGTGGAAAACCACGCGTTTTTCTTCCTCGTAACGCGAACCGCTGCCGCCATAACCTACGGCCAAATCCTGCAACTGGCATTCGCCGCCCTGGTCGCAGATCGGGCAATCCAGCGGGTGGTTGATCAGCAAAAACTCCATTACGCCTTTTTGGGCCTTGATGGCTTTGTCGCTCTTGGTGTGCACGATCATGCCCTGCGTCACGGGCGTGGCACAGGCCGGCATGGGCTTGGGCGCCTTTTCGACATCGACCAGGCACATGCGGCAATTGGCCGCGATGCTGAGTTTCTTGTGATAACAAAAATGCGGAATGTAAGTGCCGGCTTTTTCAGCCGCGTGCATGACCGTGCTGCCTTCGAGCACTTCCACTTTCTGACCGTCGAGTTGGATTTCAACCATGGTGAATTGCTTTTATAGGGGGCGCGTGTCAGGCGTAAACCGGGACCAGGCAGGTCTTGTGGGTGATGTGGTGCTCAAACTCGGCACGGAAGTGCTTGATCATCGCGCGCACCGGCATCGCGGCGGCATCGCCTAGGGCGCAAATCGTGCGCCCCTGGATATTGTCTGAAATCGAATTCAGCATCTCGAGGTCGCTTTCGCGGCCTTGTCCGTTTTCGATGCGGTTCACCATGCGCCAGAGCCAGCCCGTGCCTTCGCGGCAGGGTGTGCACTGGCCGCAGCTTTCGTGCATGTAGAAGTAGGACAGGCGCAGCAGGCTTTTCACCATGCAACGGGTTTCGTCCATCACGATGACGGCGCCTGAACCCAGCATGGAGCCGGCCTTGGCAATCGAGTCGTAGTCCATGTCGGTGGCCATCATGATGTCGGCAGGCAGCACCGGCATGGAGGAACCGCCGGGAATCACGGCCTTGAGCTTGCGACCGCCGCGCATGCCACCGGCGAGTTCCAGCAACTTGGCAAACGGCGTGCCCATGGGGATTTCGTAATTGCCGGGGCGCTCGACATCACCGCTGATGGTGAAAATCTTGGTGCCGCCATTGTTGGGCTTGCCGCATTCCAGATAAGCCTGACCACCGTTGCGGATGATCCAAGGCACGGCGGCAAAGGTTTCGGTGTTGTTGATGGTTGTCGGCTTGCCGTACAAACCAAAACTTGCCGGGAATGGGGGTTTGAAACGTGGCTGGCCTTTTTTGCCTTCCAGCGATTCGAGCAAGGCGGTTTCTTCGCCGCAAATGTAGGCGCCAAAACCGTGGGCCGCATGCAACTGAAAGCTGTAGCTGCTGCCCAGGATGTTGTCACCCAGCAAGCCGGCGGCACGCGCTTCCTCCAGCGCTTCTTCGAAACGCCGGTAGGTCGTGAAAATTTCGCCGTGAATGTAGTTGTAGCCGACACTGATGCCCATCGCATACGCCGCAATCGCCATGCCTTCGATGACGATGTGCGGGTTGTACTGCATGATGTCGCGGTCTTTGGCCGTGCCCGGCTCACCTTCGTCCGAGTTGCAGACCAGGTACTTCTGGCCAGGGAACTGGCGTGGCATGAAGCTCCACTTCAGGCCGGTCGGGAAACCGGCGCCGCCACGGCCGCGCAGGCTGCCGGCCTTGACCTCGGCAATCACCTGGTCCTGTGTCATGGGCTCGCCGCCGTCCTTGCCCAGAATCTTGCGCAAGGCTTGGTAGCCGCCGCGCGCCTCGTAGTCTTTCAGGCGCCAGTTGGTGCCATCCAGGCCCGCCATGATTTGCGGGTTGATGTGCCGGCCATGGAAGGAAGTCTGAACGCCGGTGGCCTCAAACTGGGCAAGAAGGCTGGAAGCAGCTGTGGATGCAGAAGCGGACATGGTTATTTCGCCTCGGCGGATTTAAGGCCATCGATCAATTGGTCAAGCTTTTCATTGCTCATGAAGCTGCACATGGTCAGGTCGTTGACCAGCATCACCGGAGAGTCGGCACAAGCACCCAGACATTCGGACTGCTGCAGGGTGAACAGGCCGTCGTCGGTCGTACCGCCCATGGCGATACCGAGCTTGTGCTCCAGATGGGCCAGCGCCTTGGTGCCGTCGCGCAACTGGCAAGGCAGGTTGGTGCAGACGTTGAGCTTGTACTTGCCCATCGGCTTCTGGTTGTACATGTTGTAGAAGGTCGTGACCTCATGCACGGCAATGGGCGCCATGCCGAGGTAGTCGGCGACCAGCTTTTCGCTTTCGGCGCTGACAAAACCCTGCTCCTGCTGGACGATGGCTAGGCAGGCCATGACGGCAGACTGCTTCTGGTCAGCCGGGTACTTGGCGACTTCGCGGTCGAAGCGCGTTATGGTTTGTTCAGACAATATCACTCCATGCTCCCAACAGCGTAGCGAGCTGCGCAACAGCTTTTCATCGGTCAATTTCACCAAACACAATGTCCATCGTGCCGATCACGGCAACGGCGTCGGCAATCATGTGCCCACGCGACATTTCATCCATGGCGGCCAGGTGCGGAAAACCCGGTGGACGGATCTTCAGGCGATAAGGCTTGTTGGCACCATCGCTGACGATGTAAATGCCGAACTCACCCTTGGGATGCTCCACCGCCGCATAAGCCTCACCTTCAGGCACGTGAAAGCCCTCGGTGAACAGCTTGAAGTGGTGAATCAACTCTTCCATGTTGGATTTCATCGACTCGCGATCGGGCGCAGCCACCTTGTGGTTGCTGGTGATCACCGGGCCGGGGTTGACACGCAGCCAGTCCACACATTGTTTGATGATGCGATTCGACTGGCGCATTTCTTCAATACGCACCAGGTAGCGGTCATAACAGTCGCCTGTTTTTCCGACCGGCACGTCAAAATCCATCTGCGCGTACACGTCGTACGGCTGCTGCTTGCGCAAGTCCCAGGCAAAGCCGGAGCCGCGCAACATGGGTCCGGTGAAACCCAGGTTCAGTGCGCGCTCTGGCGACACCACACCCACGCCAACAGTGCGCTGCTTCCAGATGCGGTTGTCCGTCAGCAGGGTTTCGTACTCGTCGACCAGCTTGGGGAACTTGGTGCTGAAGTCGTCAATGAAGTCCAGCAGCGAACCCTGGCGGTTCTCGTTGAGCGCGGCAATCGCCTTTGCGTTCTTGACTTTGCTGACCTTGTACTGCGGCATGGTTTCCGGCAGGTCGCGGTACACACCGCCCGGCCGGAAATAAGCCGCATGCATCCGCGCGCCGGAAACGGCTTCGTACATGTCAAACAAGGCCTCACGTTCGCGGAAGCAATAAATCAGGATGTTCATCGCGCCGCAGTCGAAACCGTGCGCCCCCAGCCACAGCAGGTGATTGAGCAGGCGCGTGATTTCGGAAAACATCACGCGGATGTATTGCGCGCGTACCGGCACATCCACACCAATGAGTTTTTCGATAGCCAGGCAATACGCATGCTCGTTGGACATCATGGACACGTAATCGAGCCGGTCCATGTAAGGCAACGACTGGATGTAGGTCTTGCTTTCGGCCAGTTTTTCAGTGGCGCGGTGCAACAGGCCGATGTGCGGATCGGCGCGCTGGATCACTTCGCCGTCGAGTTCGAGCACAAGGCGCAGCACACCGTGGGCCGCAGGGTGTTGCGGCCCGAAGTTGAGCGTGTAGTTTTTGATTTCAGCCATGTCGTATCTCTTGCCGGCGCCGCTTACTGCAGGCCACCGTAGTTATCTTCACGAATCACGCGTGGCGTGATTTCGCGGGGCTCAATCGTCACCGGCTGATAAATCACACGTTTCTGCTCGGGGTCGTAACGCATTTCGACATAGCCCGTTGTCGGGAAGTCCTTGCGGAAAGGATGGCCGATAAAACCGTAGTCGGTCAGGATGCGACGCAGGTCGTTATGACCTTCAAAAATGATGCCAAACAGGTCAAACGCCTCGCGCTCAAACCAGTTGGCGGCATTCCACACGTCATTGATCGACGCCACCACCGGGAAATCATCGTCGTCACAGAACACCTTGAGCCGCACACGCTGGTTCAGGCTGATGGACAACAAATGAGAGACCACACAAAAGCGTCGGCCGTCGTAACGCCCTTCGGCGTACTCAGAATAATCAACACCACACAGGTCAATCAGCTGCTCGAACTGGCAACCTGGGGTGTCGCGCAAAATCAGGGCAGCAGCATGGTAGTCGGCCGCGGCGACCACCACGGTCAACTCGCCGAGCGCCACCGTGGTGCGTTTGGCTTTTTCACCCAGGGCGGCAGCAACAATGTCTGCGAGCTGTTCAGCAGAAGCGGGATGCAAAGGACCCATCAAGCTCTCGCAATGGTGTTGGTGCGGCGAATTTTTTGCTGCAGTTGAATAATGCCGTACATCAGCGCTTCAGCCGTAGGTGGGCAACCCGGCACATAGACGTCGACCGGGACAATGCGGTCACAGCCGCGCACCACCGAATAACTGTAGTGGTAATAACCACCGCCGTTGGCACAGGACCCCATGGACAAGACCCAACGCGGCTCGGACATCTGGTCGTAGACCTTGCGCAGGGCCGGCCCCATCTTGTTGCACAGCGTACCGGCCACAATCATCAGGTCGGACTGGCGTGGGCTGGGACGGAACAACATGCCGAAACGGTCGAGGTCATAACGTGCCGCACCGGCATGCATCATCTCGACGGCGCAACAGGCCAGACCAAATGTCATGGGCCAGAGCGAACCCGTCTTGGCCCAATTGACCACCGAGTCGTAACTCGTGGTCATGAAGCCTTCGTTAAAAACACCTTCTAATGACATACCCGTACCTTTGTGGCGGCCGCTTGCGCTGCCGCTGAATCGTGGCTATCTATTCCCAGTCCAGCGCACCTTTTTTCCACTCGTAGACAAAACCCACGACCAGAATGCCCAGAAAAACCATCACGGACCAGAAACCCACCGCACCAACTTCCTTGAGCGCCACGGCCCACGGAAACAGGAAGGCAATTTCAAGATCGAAAAGAATAAACAGGATGGCGACCAGGTAGTAGCGCACATCGAATTTCATGCGAGCATCTTCAAACGCCTCGAAGCCGCACTCGTAAGGAGAATTTTTTTCGCTGTCCGGCTTGTGCGGACCCAGCAGACGCCCCAAGACCTGGGGCACAACGCCGACAGCAACGCCCACCAGAATAAACAACAGGACAGGAAGGTATTGGTCGAGGTTCATTGTCGATTCAACTTCTGGAAGCCGCCTTTGCAGTTGGGCCAGTTTGCTGCTTTAGGCAACCCATTCTTGCGTTCGCAAGACAGATCACCCTAAATGGTGCGGACGGCGAGACTCGAACTCGCACAGCTTTCGCCACTACCCCCTCAAGATAGCGTGTCTACCAATTTCACCACGTCCGCGGTTTTAAGTTGTGTCCGGATGGCATGAGGAAATCTTGCGATTTTTAGCTTTCCGGACAGTCTCAGAGTTTACCCTGAAATTGCACCGCTCCCAGTGCGGCGCGAAGTCTTTCTCGCGCTATTTCGTCGGGATTTGACCTGCGCCCGGGGTTGCGGGTGCAGCCGGCACGGTCGAAGCACCGGTGCCAGCGGCCGGAACAGCCGTCCCCGGAATTTGCGCAGCGCCCGAAGCAGCGGGAGCCGGTGCAGGTGCCGTCAAGGCCGCGCCTTCCAGCACGCTGGAGCCGGTGTGCGGACGCGCATTGCTGAAATAGGCCAGCGCCAGGGTGCAGACAAAAAACACAACCGCCAACACCGCCGTTGTACGCGACAGGAAGTTGGCACTGCCACTGGCGCCGAACAGGCTGCCCGAGCCGCCACTGCCAAAGGCCGCACCCATGTCGGCGCCTTTACCATGCTGCACCAGGATCAAACCAATCATGCCCAGCGCGGAAAGCATCTGAACCACCAAAACAACGGTTAACCAAACATTCATATCAACTCCTAATTTAATAGCGGTCTGCGCCCGTCAGACGGAGGCTGCAGCAATAATTTTTAAAAAATCCAGGGCCTTGAGCGAGGCGCCGCCAATCAGGCCGCCATCGATATCGGCCTGACCCAGCAGCGCAGCAGCGTTGGACGCATTCATGCTGCCGCCGTACAAAATTTTCACGCGCGCGGCCTGATCGGTCGCCGCCTTGAGCTGGAGCCGCAACACGGCATGCACCGCCTGCGCCTCTTCGGGCGTCGCGGTTTTGCCGGTGCCTATGGCCCAGACCGGCTCATACGCAACGATGATTTCGCTGATGCAGTGGCCATTGGCATGAATCACCGCCGCCAGCTGACGTTTGACCACGGCTTGCGTCTGCCCGGCTTCTCGCTCGGCCAGCGTTTCGCCGACACAGACGATCGGCGTCAGCCCGGCAGCCAAGGCCTGCTGCGCCTTCTGGGCCACAACAAGGTCGGTCTCGAAGTGGTACTGGCGACGCTCGGAATGGCCCACGATGGCGTAACGGCAGCCGAACTCCTTGAGCATGGACGCACTGACCTCACCGGTGAACGCGCCCGCAACCTGGCTCGACACGTCCTGCGCGCCCAAACCAATCGCGGCCAGCCCCGGCAAGCGCCCGGCCAGCGCCTGAAATTGCGCCAGATAGGGTGCAGGGATACAAAGCGCCACCTCACAAGGCAGTTGCGCCGGCAGTCCTGCCTGCATGTCGCGCAGCAAGGCCTCGTTGGCAGCCAGGCTGCCATTCATCTTCCAGTTTCCCGCAATCAGCTTTTTCATGGCCTTGGATGTTTACCAGCTCAAAACGATTTTGCCGATGTGCTGGTTGGACTCCATCAACACATGCGCTTTCGCGGCATCGGCTGCCGGGAAAGTGCTGTGGATCACGGGTTTGACAGCGCCACTCGCCAGCAGCGGCCAGACCTTGTCCTTGAGCGCGCTGGCAATCGCGGTCTTGAACGCCAGCGGCCGCGGACGCAAGGTCGAACCGGTGATGGTCAGACGTTTGCGCAGCACCAGGCCGGCATTGATTTCGGCCTTGATGCCACCCTGCACACCAATGAACACCAGACGGCCGTCTTCGGCCAGACACTCGACCTCGCGTGCAACGTAGTTGCCCGCCACCATGTCCAGGATCACATTCACGCCTTTTCCGCCGGTCAGTTTTTTGACCTCTTCGGCAAAATCAGCGGTCCGGTAGTTGATGGCATGGTCGGCGCCCAGCGCAACGCAAGCCGCGCATTTTTCATCGCTGCCGGCCGTCACCAGCACCGTTGCGCCCATGGCTTTGGCGAGCTGGATAGCCGTCACGCCAATGCCGCTGGAGCCACCCTGGATCAACAGCGTTTCGCCCTTTTGCAGGCGACCGCGGTCAAACACATTGCTCCAGACGGTGAAAAAAGTTTCGGGCAGCGACGCGGCCTCGATATCGCTGAAGCCCGCAGGCACAGGCAGGCACTGTCCGACCGGGGCCACACACAGCTCGGCATAACCGCCACCGGCCACCAGCGCGCAAACGCGGTCGCCGACTTTCAGGCCCGCCTGAGCCATGGCCTCGGCATCACCGCTGACGATTTCGCCGGCCACTTCCAGCCCGGGAATATCGGAAGCGCCTGGCGGCACCGGGTAGTTGCCGGTGCGCTGCAGGACGTCTGGCCGGTTCACGCCGGAGGCGGCCACACGAATCAACAATTCGCCGGCGCCGGCAAGCGGCGCTGGCCGGTCACCCAGACGCAGAACGTCGGGCGGACCGTAGGAGGTAATTTCAACAGCTCGCATGGTATTTTCAGTCATTTATGGCTGCAGCCCCCAAGGGATGGGCGCCAGCAGCTACAAAATCAATAGCGAATCAGCCTTGGTCCTGGCCTTGGGCCGGACGGTCCAGCAGCGCCTTCATGGACAGCTTGACGCGGCCTTTTTCGTCGGTTTCCAGGACCTTGACCTTGACGATCTGGCCTTCGCTCAGGTAGTCGGTGACACGCTCGACACGCTCGTGGGCGATCTGGCTAATGTGCAGCAGACCATCCTTGCCGGGCAGCAGGTTGACCAGTGCGCCGAAGTCCAGAATCTTGGTGATGGCACCTTCGTAGATCTTGCCGATTTCGACTTCAGCGGTGATCTCGGCGATGCGGCGCTTGGCCTCGTCCGCCTTGGCGCTGTCGTTCGACGCGATGGTGATGGTGCCGTCTTCCTCGATGTTGATCTGCGTGCCGGTTTCTTCGGTCAGCGCACGGATCACGGCGCCGCCCTTGCCGATCACGTCACGGATTTTCTCGGGATTGATCTTCATCACGTAGAGGCGTGGTGCAAAGTCAGACACCTCGGCATTGGCCTGGCCCATGGCTTCCTGCATTTTGCCCAGGATGTGCATGCGGGCTTCCTTGGCCTGGGCCAATGCAACCTGCATGATTTCCTTGGTGATGCCCTGGATCTTGATGTCCATCTGCAGCGCAGTGATACCAGCGGTGGTACCGGCCACCTTGAAGTCCATGTCACCCAGGTGATCTTCGTCACCCAGGATGTCGGTCAACACGGCGAAGCGGTTGTCATCCTTGATCAGGCCCATGGCGATACCCGCCACATGAGCTTTCATGGGCACGCCGGCATCCATCAGCGACAGGCAGCCGCCGCAGACCGAAGCCATCGACGACGAGCCGTTGGACTCGGTGATTTCGGAAACCACACGCATGGTGTAGGGGAATTCTTCTTTCGAAGGCAAGACGGCGATCAGCGCGCGCTTGGCCAGACGGCCGTGACCGATTTCGCGGCGTTTTGGCGAGCCCACACGGCCGGTTTCGCCGGTGGCGAACGGAGGCATGTTGTAGTGCAGCATGAAGCGATCTTCGTAGTCGCCGGACAAGGCATCAATACGCTGCGCATCACGCTCGGTTCCCAGCGTGGTCACGACCAGCGCCTGGGTTTCGCCACGTGTGAACAGGGCCGAACCGTGGGTACGGGGCAACACGCTGTTGCGGATTTCAATCGCACGCACGGTGCGGGTGTCGCGGCCGTCGATACGCGGCTCGCCGGCCAGGATCTGGCTACGGACGATTTTCGCTTCGATGTCGAACAACATGCCGTCAACGGCCACGCTGTCGAACTCGACGCCTTCGGCCTTCAGGCCCATCTTGGTCCAGGTCGTCACTTCACGCGTGGCGTGGGTGCGAGCTTGCTTGTTGCGCAACTGGTAGGCGGCGCGCAGCTTTTCCTCGGCCAGTGCGACCACCTTGGCGATCAGCACTTCGTCCTTGGCAGGTGCTTTCCAGTCCCAGACTGGTTTGCCAGCGTCACGCACCAGTTCGTGGATCGCGTTGATGGCGATGTTGCCCTGCTCATGGCCAAACACGATGGCGCCCAGCATGATTTCTTCGGACAACTGCTTGGCTTCGGACTCGACCATCAGCACGGCGGCTTCGGTACCGGCCACGACCAGATCCATGACGGAATCCTTGAGCTGGGTCTTGCCGGGGTTCAGCACATACTGGCCGTCGATGTAAGCCACGCGTGCGGCACCGATGGGGCCGTTGAACGGGATGCCGGAAATGGCCAGCGCTGCGCTCGAAGCGATCAGTGCGGGAATGTCGCCTTCGACTTCGGGGTTCAGCGACAACACATGGATCACGACCTGCACTTCGTTGAAGAAACCTTCAGGGAAGAGCGGACGGATAGGACGGTCGATCAGGCGCGAGGTCAGCGTTTCGAATTCGCTGGGGCGGCCTTCGCGCTTGAAGAAGCTGCCGGGGATGCGGCCGGCAGCGTAGGTTTTTTCCAGGTAGTCAACGGTCAGCGGGAAGAAATCCTGGCCGGGCTTGGCTTCGGTCTTGGCGACCACGGTGGCCAGCACCACGGTGCCGTCCATGTCCAGCAGCACAGCGCCGCCGGACTGGCGCGCGACTTCGCCGGTTTCCATCGTGACCTTGTGCTGGCCCCACTGGAAGGATTTGGTGACTTTATTGAAAATGCTCATGTTCTTTTCTCCACTAGTTTCAGGCACTTGAGGCAGCGCGAGAGGCCGGAGCGGTGGCTGGCCGAACACGATGCCATTCCACAAAACACCTGATATCCAGGATTTTTCTTGTGGAATGACACAGCGCGTATTCGTTTTGCCTTGCTCCGAAGTTTTTCATGGGCGCCGATGGCGCTTCTGAAATTGGTTTTTTGGGTCGTTTAAAGCGCAAAACGCCTGAGCTAGTGAACTAACTCAGGCGCTTACTATTGGGTTTACCGCTTATTTACGCAGGCCAAGCTTGGCGATCAGCGCAACATAACGGGCCGCATCTTTGGACTTCAGGTAGTCCAGCAGCTTGCGGCGACGGCTCACCATGCGCAACAGGCCACGGCGGCCGTGATGATCTTTGGCATGGGTCTTGAAATGGGGCATCAGTTCATTGATACGGCCGGTCAGCAGACCAACCTGAACTTCCGGGCTGCCGGTATCGCCGACAGAGCGGGCGTTGGACTGAACGATTTCAGCCTTGATGGATTTTGCAATCATGGGTTTTCCTTGTGTAACTTGCGAGCGATCCAGTGCTCCCGAAGTGAGAGTTGACCGGCGTCGTCGTGTTCTGCGGCAGGCAGCTTCACGAATGAATCAGCCCGCCTTGACGCAGAGCCTTGGATTATAGCCCAGGAATCCCACCCGACTCAGCGCTGCGCCAGCCAGCGGGTCAGGCGACCCACGCCTTCCTGCAGCCGGGCCGGGTCCTGACTGGCAAAACACCAGCGCAACCAGCCCTGCATGGCCGGCGAAGGATCGGCACTGAAAGCATTGCCCGGCGCCAACCCCAGGCCGGCCTCGACCACCAGGCGTTTGGCCACCTCAAAAGAATCGCCCTGCCCGGCCAGCCGAAAGAACGCGTACATGCCGCCAGGCGCCGCCGAGACTTCGACACCGGGCAAGGCCTGCAGCAAGGGAATCAGGGTGTCCCGGCAGTTTTTGAGATGGGCCACCACCTGCGGGGTCACCTCCTCGGTGCGTTGCAAGGCCACCACACCGGCGCGCTGGACAAACACCGGCGCGCAGGAGGTGTTGAACTCAATCAGCTTGCCCATCTGGGTCGTGGCCGTGGCCGGCAACACCAGCCAGCCCAGGCGCCAGCCTGTCATCAGAAAACTCTTGGAAAAGCTGTGCGCCACCATCAAGCGGTCATCCGGCGCGGCCACATCCAGAAAGCTCGGAGCGCAGACATTCGGCGTGTCACCCGCGTAATACAGGCGCTCGTAAACCTCGTCGGCCAGAATCCAGGTGCCCGTCTGGCGACAATGCGCCAGCAGGGTTTGCTGCTCGGCGCGGCTCAAAGTCCAGCCGGTCGGGTTGTTGGGCGAGTTGACGATCAGCAGCCGGGTGGCGGGCGTGATGGCCGCCAGCAACTCATCCATGTCAAGCTGCCACTGGCCGGCCACAGGTTTCAGGCTGACGCAGTGCACCTTGGCCCCCATGATGGCCGGCTGCGCGGTCAGATTCGGCCAAACCGGCGTGACCACCACCACCTGGTCGCCGACATTCACCACCGCCTGTACCGCCAGCATCAGCGCATTGACGCCGCCCGAGGTCACGGCGATCCGGTCCACACCGATAGGTGCCGCGCCCTCACAGCGCAACGCACTGCAATACACGGCGATGGCCTCGCGCAGCTCGGCCAACCCGAGGTTGTGCGCGTAAAAGGTTTCACCCTGGTTCAGGGACTGGGCCGCCGCTTCGCGAATAAAAGCCGGTGTGACTTCATCACTTTCGCCAAACCAGAACTTGAGCACGTCGCTGCGGCCTATGCCCGCATTGGCCACCTGGCGGATCAAGGACTCTTCGAGATCAAGGACAACTTGTCGCATGTACGGCCTTTCAGGGACGAATCATTTTGCAGGAATGTGGTTGCTCGGAACGAGCCGCGGGAATGGTCTTGATCACACGAAAACCATAACCCGAACCTTCCACATCGAACTTGACGCCGGGTGCGCCCTGCTTGTCCATCACGGCGACCAGCAGGGGTTGCTGGAACTGGTGGTCGGCACCGCGCATCACGCCCTGATGCCCCGCAAACAAGACCTTCATTTTTTCCATTTGCGCAGCCACCGCGGCAGACTCGATGGTCCCGGCCTTTTCGATGCTTTGCACCAGGCCCTCCACCATCAGTTGCATGCGCATGTGCACGTAGTCGTCCTGCGGCTTGGGGAAACGCTGGCGGAAGGATTGGTAAAAAGTCTCGGAGGCAGCACCGGCTTCATTGGGAAACCAGTCGGCCACCGCAATCACCTTGCCGACGCCGGCATCACCCAGCGCGGCCGGAACGCCCAGCGCGTTGCCGTAAAAGGTATAAAAACGCCCCTCAAAACCAACTTCTTTTGCGGCCTTGACCAGCAAGGTCAAATCATTGCCCCAGTTGCCGGTGAGCACGGCCTGCGCGCCGCTGGCCTTGATCTTGGCGACATAAGGCAGAAAGTCCTTGACGCGACCCATGGGATGCAATTCGTCGCCGACGATTTGCACGTCGGGGCGCAGCGCCGTGAGCTGTTTGCGGGCCTCGCGTAAAACGGCCTGACCAAAGCTGTAGTCCTGGCCAATCAGGTAAATGCTTTTGAGCGCCTTGTCATCCTTGAGCACATCCATCAGTGCCGCCATTCGCATGTCGGCATGGGCGTCAAAACGAAAATGCCAGTAGCTGCATTTTTCGTTGGTCAACACAGGATCCACCGCCGAATAGTTCAAAAAGAGAACCCGCTTGGACGGCGCGCGTTCATTGTGTTTGTTGATGGCATCGATCAGCACCGCGGCCGTCGACGACGAATTGCCCTGGGTTACCAGGGTCATGCCGTCATCGATGGCCGAACGTAATGCCGACAAGGCCTCTTCGTTCTGGCCCTTGCTGTCGTAACGTTCAAAAACCAGTGGACGGTTTCCGCCGGGCAGCTTGATGCCGCCACGCGCATTGACCCGCTCGGCGGCCCACGCCAGGTTGCGAAACACAGCCTCGCCGGTGTTGGCAAAAGGACCGGACAGGCTTTCAATCAGGGCCACACGCACAGGCGGCTGAACGGCCGCCGCTGGCTGGGCAAACAGGGTTGGCGACAACAGGGAGGCGCCGGCCACTAGGGCCAGGGCCGCGCGTTTCAAGAGCTTGGGGATGAAAAAATACATTCGACATTTTCCTTGAAATACTTCGCAACACGCCTACCTGCTCTGCATGCGGCGATCACGGTTGAGAGCCGCGAAGTGTAGGGGAAATTTTTCCCGCCCAACCTCTTGGAGTCTCCATGTTTTATTCACTTGCCAGCCGTCCCGTCCATAGCGCTCAACGTCACTCCCCCTCACTGGTGAACAATGGTGCGCTCGACAGTTTTCTCAGTGACACCTTGAACAACCTGGCCGGCGCCCGCCCCACCCCGCCGGCCAAAGTGGAAGACGGCGAGACCGCCTATTCGCTGCAGCTCGATGTGCCCGGCCTGAGCAAGGAGCAACTGGACATCGGCATCGAAGGCGACGTCGTGCGTATCAGCAGCAAAGCCGACGCGGCGCGTTCGGTCAAGGCCGCCTGGCGTTTCCCGCTGGAAATTGATGCCGCCGGCAGCTCCGCCAAACTGGAAAACGGTGTGTTGACATTGTCGCTGGGCAAAAAAATCCCTGAGAGCAAAGTGGCTCAGCTCCCCATTCAATAAGGCCACAAGGCGCGCAGACCGGCCCTGCCGGTTCAGGCCGGTACGGTTTGTATATCTGCCAGACTCCAGCGCGGCTTCACGTCAAAGGTGTAGCTGCGCTGTATGTCTTCCAGCCCGGCCTGCAGACGCATGCCGGCCGCCAGCGCGATCATCGCGCCGTTGTCGGTGCACAAATGCAGCTCGGGGTAATGCACGCGAATCCCGCGCTTCTTGCAAGCCGCATTGAGTTGCTCGCGCAGCAAGGTGTTTGCACCCACACCACCGGCCACCACCAGCCGCTTCAGGCCGGTTTGTTCCAGCGCTTTCAGCGACTTCTTGACCAGCACTTCCACAATCGCCGCCTGCGTCGAGGCCGCCAGATCGGCGCGAGCCTGCTCACTCATGGTTTCGCCGAGTTTTTTGGCCTGCGTCAGCACCGCTGTTTTCAGGCCCGAAAAAGAAAAATCCAGGTCGCCACTGTGCAGCAAGGGCCGGGGCAGCTTGAAGGCCTGGCCATCACCCTGCCCGGCCAGCCTGGCCAGCGCCGGACCGCCGGGATAAGGCAGTCCCAGCAATTTGGCCGATTTGTCAAAGGCCTCACCGGCCGCGTCATCAATGGTTTCGCCCAGCAACTCGTAACTGCCGACGCGGTCCACCCGCATCAATTGCGTATGACCACCCGACACCAGCAACGCCACAAACGCAAATTCAGGGGGATCGGCGCTCAAGAAGGGTGACAACAAATGCCCTTCCAGATGGTGCACACCCATCACGGGTTTGCCCAGACTGGCGGCCAGCGAACAGGCCACACCGGCGCCCACCAGCAAGGCCCCGGCCAGCCCCGGTCCGCGGGTATAAGCAATCACATCGACATCTGCCAGCGAACGTTGCGCCTGGCCCATCACCTCGTTGATCAGCGGCAACACCCGCCGGATATGGTCGCGGCTGGCCAACTCGGGCACCACGCCACCATAAGCCTGGTGCATTTCAATCTGGCTGTGCAAGGCGTGCGACAACAAACGCGGCACACCGGCACCCGAAGCATCCGTCAAGGCCACGCCTGTTTCGTCGCATGACGACTCAATTCCCAACACCAACAAGTTTTCCTGCATAGGCCTGAAGTTTAGGCCAAACAGACTTAAGCGCTGCTCGAAGGGACACGCGGTTTGGCGGCTGTGCCGCGCGCACCATGGCGCTGCCCGGCAAGTTGCGGATCTTCAGACACGGTAAAGTCGCTGCAACATGAAAAAACTGCTGCTGGGCTGTATCGCCGACGACTTCACCGGGGCCACCGACCTCGCCAACAACCTGGTGCGTGCCGGCATGCGTGTGGTGCAAACCATAGGCCTGCCGGATCAGCCGCTGGCGGCCGACATCGATGCTGTGGTGGTCGCGCTCAAGTCACGCACCCTGCCGGTGGACCAGGCCATCGCGCAGTCACTGGCCGCCCTGCACTGGCTGCAGGCGCAGGGCGCGCAGCAGATTTATTTCAAATATTGCTCCACCTTTGACAGCACGGCGCAAGGCAACATCGGCCCGGTCACCGAAGCGCTGATGGACGCCTTGGCGCCGCTGCCCGGCAGCGACTTCAGCATCGCCACACCGGCCTTTCCCGACAACCAGCGCACGGTGTTCAAGGGCCATTTGTTTGTGGGCGAGGTCTTGCTGCATGAAAGCGGCATGCAAAACCACCCGCTCACACCCATGACGGACGCCAACCTGGTGCGGGTGTTGCAGGCGCAATGCAGGCGCAAGGTTGGCCTCATCGATTACACAGTGGTGGCCCAAGGCGCGGCCGCCGTTCAGGCCCGCATGGCGACCTTACGAGAGCAGGGTGTGGGTATCGCCATCGTGGACGCGATTTCCAACGACGACTTGTTACGCCTCGCGCCTGCGCTCAAAACCATGCCGCTGCTCACGGGCGGCTCGGGTTTGGCGATCGGTTTGCCGGCCAACTTCGGCATCACCCCTTCGTCCACGGCCAGCGCCTTGCCGCCGGCCACGGGCTGGCAGGCGGTGGTGTCGGGCAGTTGCTCGCTGGCCACCAACCGGCAGGTGCAGGCTTTTATCCAGGCCGGACATCCAGCCTTTGCTTTGGATGCCTTGCAGATCGCCGAGAAAGAAGCTGCCGGTATGGATGTGGCGGCCGAGGTGCTGGCCTGGGCCATACCAAAGCTCGGCCAGGGGCCGGTGCTGGTTTATTCCTCCGCGGACCCGACTGTTGTCAAGGCGGTCCAGGCGCAGCTGGGTGTTGAAAAAGCCGGCGCCCTGGTGGAACGCACGCTGGCCGCCATCGCACGAGCCCTGGTGCAACACGGCGTGCGCCAGTTGGTCGTGGCAGGCGGCGAAACCTCGGGCGCCTGCGTGCAGGCCCTGGCCATCCAGCACATGAAAATTGGTCCACAAATCGACCCCGGCGTGCCCTGGTGTTATGCGCAGACCGAGGCGGCCAACCCTGAAGGCATACACCTGACCTTGAAGTCGGGCAACTTCGGCACGGATGATTTTTTCAGCAAAGCTTTTGCGAGGCTGGCATGACAGAAAACCAGGCCCGCGAAGAAATCTGCCGTGTCGGGCGCAGCCTGTTCGAGCGCGGCTACGTACATGCCACAGCCGGCAACATCAGTGTCCGGCTGAATGCGTCGGAAGGCGGCGGCTTTCTGATCACCCCCACCGATGCCTGCCTGGGCACGCTGGACCCGGCCCGGCTCGCCAGGCTGGATGCGCAGGCGCAACAAGTCAGCGGCGACACTGCCAGCAAAACCATAGCACTGCACACCCGTATCTATGAGGCTGCAAGCCAGTTTGACCCTGACACCCGGTGTGTAATCCATACCCACAGCAGCCACTGCGTGGCGCTGACCTTGAGGCCCAACGGTGGCCCGGAACTGTTACCCGCCCTAACCCCTTACTTCGTCATGAAGGTCGGCCATGTGCCGCTGATCAGCTACCACCGGCCCGGCGCGCCCGAGGCCGCCTTGCAGGTGGCCGACACCATTCGCCGTTATGGCGAAGCGGGTACACCGCTACGCGCCGTCATGCTGGCGCGTCTGGGGCCCAATGTCTGGCACAACTCGCCCGCCGCGGCCATGGCCACGCTGGAAGAACTCGAAGAAACCGCCAAACTTGTGTGCCTCAGCCCCTCGGTGCCTAAGCCTCTGAGCGAAGCGCAAATCGACGAACTGCGCCTGAGCTTCAAGGCCCGCTGGTAAAGCACCGGCGGCGCTGGCTTGGACGCGCCACCCATGGCGCGAATCTTGCACAAAGGTGGCCATGACGCCGTCCCAGTCCTTGCGCCTTGTGATCATTGCACCAGATCTGCTGGAAGGCGTGGCCACGGACCCCCATGCGCGGCGGCAGGCGGAACGCTCGCGCCAGCTGCGTATCGGCCTGCTGGAAAACGGTTACAACGTGGTCGCCGTGTTGCCGGCCGACACCTACCTGGACAAACGCCTGGGCGAGTTGCAGCCCGACATGATCATCGTGGACGCCGAAAGCGAAGCCCGCGACTCACTCGAACATGTGGTGATGGCCACCCGTGACGCGCGGCGGCCGATTGTGCTGTTTACCAATGACCAGGACACCAGCCACGTGAAAGACGCGGTGGCGGCTGGTGTGTCCGCCTACATCGTGGCCGGGCTGTCGCCGGAACGGATACGCCCGATTCTGGACGTGGCAATGGCGCGTTTTGAACACGAACAAGGTCTGCGGCGCGAACTGGCGCACGCCCGCACCGAGCTGCAGGACCGCAAAGTCATAGACCGCGCCAAAGGCCTGCTGATGCAGCGACAACACCTCAGCGAACAGGCGGCCTACGACAAACTGCGCAAGGCCGCCATGGACAAGGGTTTGCGCCTGGGCGAGGTCGCACAACGCATGCTGGACGCCGCCGACCTGCTGGGTTGAATCAGCGCACGGTGCCTGACGCCGATATGGTGCAGTGCACAAATACAGTGCAGACCCGACGAAATCCTGACCCAGGAGCCGCAGCCACGGCACTCGCTATGGATTCCATAGCTGCTTGCGCCCGGCCACCAAGGGCTGGAGGCCAATTTCATCATGAATCAGAGGCTGAATGAACTAAATCGGAGACTGGCACAGCTTTTGCGTTGAACTCAACACCAGGCCATTCGTTTCAACGGCGAAGCAGATGGCCTCACTGAACAAAGGCGTTCGCACCCAGCTTCACACCACGTGTGTGAACAAGGGTCGAGCGCCTTTTTTGTTTTTGCCTTTTGTTTTTCACTTCTGGAGTCCAGACCATGACCGATCTGCTGAAATCTTCACTGACCCGCCGTAGCGTTTTGCAGGCCGCCGCGGTCGGCGCCGCGGGCATCAGCCCGGCGCTGCGTGCCGTGGTCTATGCCCAGGGCTCCGATGCGCCGGAAAAAAAGGAAGTCAGGATAGGTTTTATCCCGCTGACCGACTGCGCCTCGGTGGTGATGGCCTCGGTGCTGGGCATAGATAAAAAATACGGCGTGAAAATCATCCCGACCAAAGAAGCCAGCTGGGCCGGCGTGCGCGACAAGCTGGTCAACGGCGAACTCGACTTTGCCCACGTACTTTACGGCCTGGTCTACGGCGTGCACATGGGCACGGCCGGCCCGAAAAAAGACATGGCCGTGCTGATGAACCTGAACAACAACGGCCAGGCCATCACCTTGTCGAAAAAAATCGCCGACAAGGGCGCGGTCGACGGTCCCTCGCTGGCCAAGCTGATGAAAACCGACAAGCGCGAATACACCTTCGCGCAGACCTTCCCCACCGGCACCCACGCCATGTGGCTGTATTACTGGCTGGCCAGCGCCGGCATCAACCCCTTCCAGGACGCACGCGCCATCGTGGTGCCGCCGCCGCAGATGGTGGCCAATATGCGCGTCGGCAACATGGACGGTTTTTGTGTGGGTGAACCCTGGGGCCACCGCGCCATCATGGACGGCATAGGCATCACCGCCGTGACCACGCAGGACATCTGGAAAGACCACCCGGAAAAAGTGCTGGGCACCAGCGCCGACTTCGTCAAGAAAAACCCCAACACCGCACGCGCGGTGACGGCCGCCATCCTCGAAGCCGGCCGCTGGATAGACGCCAGCCTGTCCAACAAGATGAAGATGGCCGAAACCGTGGCCGACAAGAGTTACGTCAACACCAGTGTGGACGCGATCAACCAGCGCATCCTGGGGCGTTACCAGAACGGCCTGGGCAAGACCTGGGACGACCCGAACTACATGAAGTTTTACAACGACGGCGCGGTGAACTTCCCCTACCTGTCCGACGGCATGTGGTTTTTGACCCAGCACAAACGCTGGGGCCTGATCAAGGAGCACCCGGACTACCTGGCCCTGGCCAAACAGATCAACCACATCGATATCTACAAGGACGCCGCCAGCGCCAGCAAAACGCCGGTGCCAAAGGACGTGTTGCGCACCAGCAAGATGATGGACGGCGTGGTCTGGGACGGCAAGGACCCGAAAAAATACGCCGACGGTTTCAAGATCAAGGTTTAAGGAACTCATCATGGTCAGTGCTGCTTTTCATCCCCCCTTCGACGACGCGCCACCCATCGCGTCACCCGCTATTCCTTCTATAGCTGCCAGCGCAATCAACACGGGGGCTACAGCCTCAAAAGACTTGCAAACCACAGACCCGACCGTTACCGCCAAACCGCCTATTGACTGGCGCGGTGTCTGGATGGCTGTGTTGCCGCCGCTGCTGGGCCTGGGTTTGCTGGTCGGCCTGTGGGAGCTGGTGTCGGCGTCCACAGCCAACAGCATTCCCTCGCCGCTGGCCACCTTTCATCAGGCGGTTGAGGTGTTCAGCGATCCCTTCTACAGCAAGGGGCCTAACGACCAGGGCGTGGGCTGGAACGTGCTCTCTTCGCTGCAGCGCGTGGCCGTTGGTTTTGGCCTGGCGGCAGCGGTGGGCATTCCGGCGGGTTTCATGATTGGGCGTTTCACGTTTTTAAGCCGCATGTTCAACCCGCTGATCAGCCTGATGCGGCCGGTCTCGCCGCTGGCCTGGTTGCCGATTGGCCTGCTGGTCTTCAAGGGCGCCAACCCGGCGGCGATCTGGACGATTTTTATCTGCTCGATCTGGCCCATGATCATCAACACCGCGGTCGGCGTGCAACGCGTGCCGCAAGACTATATGAACGTGGCACGTGTGCTCAATCTCAGCGAGTGGAAGATTTTCACCAAAATCCTCTTTCCCGCTGTGTTGCCCTACACCTTGACCGGCGTGCGCCTGGCAGTGGGCACCGCCTGGCTGGTGATTGTGGCCGCCGAGATGTTGACCGGCGGCGTCGGCATCGGCTTCTGGGTCTGGGACGAGTGGAACAACCTCAACGTCAAAAACATCATCATTGCGATTTTTGTGATCGGCATCGTCGGCCTGCTGCTGGAGTTTGCCCTGATCAAGCTGGCCACGGCCTTTACGTTTGAAGAGGTGAAAGCATGAACCCGTCACTGAGCAGCAAATACATCGAAATCCAGGGTGTGGCGCAAACCTTCAAGACCCGCAAAGGCCCGTTCTGCGCCTTGCAAAACATCAACCTGACGGTCGCCAAGGGCGAGTTTGTTGCGCTGATCGGCCACTCCGGCTGCGGCAAGTCGACCTTGCTCAACCTGATCGCCGGCTTGACCACACCAACCCAAGGCGCCCTGCTTTGCGCCAACCGTGAAATCGCCGGCCCCGGCCCGGAGCGCGCGGTGGTGTTTCAAAACCACTCGCTGCTGCCCTGGCTCACCTGTTTTGACAATGTCTACCTGGCGGTGGAACGTGTCTTTGCCGCGACCGAAACCCGGGCCCAGCTCAAGGCCCGCACCGACGCGGCCCTGGCCATGGTCGGCCTGAGCGCCGCCGCGCAAAAACGCCCCGGTGAAATTTCGGGCGGCATGAAACAGCGTGTGGGGATTGCCCGCGCCCTGTGTATGGAGCCCAAGGTCTTGCTGCTGGACGAACCTTTCGGCGCGCTGGACGCCTTGACCCGCGCCAAGTTGCAGGACGAATTGTTGCAAATTGTCAGCAACACCCACAGCACGGTGGTGATGGTGACACACGATGTGGACGAGGCCGTGTTGCTGTCGGACCGCATCGTGATGATGAGCAACGGCCCATCGGCCACCATAGGCGAGGTGTTACATGTGGACTTGCCGCGGCCACGCTCAAGGGTGGCGCTGGCCGAAGACAGCGCTTACCTGGGTTACCGCAAGGCCGTGATCGACTTCCTCTACACCCGCCAGGGCCACGTCGAAAAAGCCGCCTGATCCGGCAAGGCCATGTATTCTCTCGCTGCATCAGGGCATTTACCCTGATGCAGCGGACGTCAGCAGCTATCAATTAAATAGCGCACGACCACACCATAACCCCACGGCGGCCAGACCAAGGCCGCCGCAGGGGTTTGGCCCGTAAACAACACAAGCGCTGGTAAGCTCAAAACCTGCAACTTGTAGCGTTCACGGAAACAAAAAAACATGGCTTTGATTGTGGTGGTCGACGATGACGAAACGATACGCACGCTGATCGCGGCGGCGCTTCGCTTTGAAGGTTACGAGGTGCTGGAGGCCGACAACGGCGCCACCGGGCTGGCGCTGGTGCGCAAACACAGGCCAGACCTGGTGGTCAGCGACGTCAACATGCCGGTGATGAATGGTTTCGCCATGTTGCAAACCTTGCGCGCCGATTCGGCCATCCAGGCCACGCCCGTCATTTTGCTGACCTCGCTGCAAGAGCGCGAAAACGTGCGCAGCGGCATGAGCAGCGGTGCCGACGACTACCTGATCAAACCCCTGGTGTTTGACGAGTTGCGCGAAGCCACCGCCACCCAGCTCAACAAACAGCTGATGCGCCAGTTCGCCCAGGCCAATGCGGTGGAAACCGCCCTCACCGCGGCGCTGAAAGAGCAGCAAGCACGTTTGAGCCGTTTGTACGAGAACCGGCTGCTGGCCGAGCTCAGTGACAAATGGCCATCGGCCGAATCGGCTGAGGACGACAACAAACTGGCCCACGCCACGGTGCTGTTTGTCGATGTGGTCAACTTTCCGGCCCTGTCCGAAAAACTCACCAGCACCGAGCTGAGCACGGTCGTGCGCCAGTTTTACAACCATGCCGGCGATACCGTCTACCTGTTCGGCGCCCACCACATGCAGTTTGTCGGCGAAGGCCTGCTGGCGGTGTTTACCGGCAGCGCGGACACCGACACCGTCAACTGCAGCCTGCGCGCCACGCGGGCGGCCCTGGGCCTGATCAACTCGGCGCACCGGGTGCAAGGCTTTATGGCCAGCCATTTTCCGGACCGCGCCCTGCCGTGTTTTGAAGTCTGCGTGGGCCTGAACAGCGGCGCCGTCACCCTGGCCAAACTGCTGGACCCGCTGCGCGGAAAATCCCAGATCCTGCCTGTCGGCGACACCGTCAGCACCAGTTTGTTGCTGCAAAAACATGCTTACCAGGCCGGCTGGAAAATTGCCGCCAGCGCCGCGCTGCTGGACGAGGTGACGGTGTCCGTGAAAACCGGGCGCCGCAAGCAGTTTTCCCTGCCGGGGCGCAGTAGCGCCGTCGATGGTGTGGAACTGCTGGGTTTGTCCTCGTAAGTCATTCGCTATCAAACAAATAGCTGCTTGCGTCCATGGGGTATGGGCCAGAGGCCAGAAACACGCATAAAAAGCGCCATCCCCAAGCCATGCACCAGGATCAGGCGGTGCGGCGCCCGTCTTTGGTGCAGTGCAGCAATTCCGGCTTAACCCACCAGCATCTGCAAGCTGTGTTCGTACTGCTCGGACAGCGTCTCGAACACCTGCAGCAAGTCTTCGCTGGCGGTTGCCACAGCTTCCAGCCCTGGCGCACCAGCCGCCACACCGGCCAGCATGGCGGCCCAGCCGATGGCCGCGGCCTCCAGCGAACTGCGAATCGCCGGGCTGCTCAGTGGAATTTCGTTCAAATAACGCAGCGCCTGCTCAAACGCCGCCCTGGCCTCGGCCATGGCCGGCGTATTGCGCGGCATGGCGGCCTGGGCACCCAGTAGCTCGATCAGGGCGTATTTCGCAAAACGCTGGCTCAACATGCGTTGTCGGCCCGCCAGGTTGAGCACCTGCAAGGGCGGCAGGGCACCGGCGTTTTCCAGGCTGCCGGTCAGGCGTTCGGCCTCCTGCAGCAGCTGTTCGGCCAGCGCATCCAGCTGCGCCATGGCGCCCGGCTGGCGTGTATCCATCAGGCCTGGTTTCAGTTGCGCCCAGGTGTGTTGCACCTGCCCCAGCAGGTCGCCAAAAGTCGGCGGGGACAGGCTTTTTACCAGCGCCGCCAGGTTGCTATCTATGCGTGCCACCGACTCGTGCATGCGCGCTGACAGCTGAGGCAGTGGCACACCGGCCTCTTGCAACAGCGCCAGCTTGACCAGGCGCTGCGACAACATGCGTAACTGGCCGGAGAGGTTCACATCTTCGGCAAACCGGGCCGAATGAATGATGTGTTGCGAAACCTGGCCCAGGCGCTGGTTGCTGTGCATGGAGGCGGTTCGCAGCATCTGGAAAGCATCATCGTCCGACATCTGGCGGGCGCGCATCAGGATGCCCTTGGCACGCTCCACCACCTTGCGTTCTTCCAGCCGGCTGGACACATCGGCCAGCTCGGTACGCAAAACCTGCTCACGTTTGAAGCGGGCCTGCGCCAGATGGATCAGCGGACGCAGGCGCTGCCGGCCATACCCGTTCACCACGTAGGCCTGCACGCCCAGCTCCATCGCGCGCGTGATCTTGCCGGCATCCGCATCGTTGGTAAAAACGATGATGGGGAGCGCCGAGGTCTGTCCAATGATCTCAAGCGCCGTGAACAAGGCCTCATCAGGCACGGCGACGTCGCAAATCAGCAGCTCGGGCGCCTGGCGCAACACCGCCTGCAGCAGGCTTTGGCGGCTTTCCACACAGGCCAAAACCTGAATCCCCACGGCGCCCAGGTCCGTGACCAGCGGCTGCGGGCCTGTCGGGTTGTTTGAAAAAACCAGTGCGGAAGTCATCACCATCGCTTGTTCGAGAAGGAAAACAGCCTGTTACGCATGCAAGTCGCGCGCCATGTGGCGAGCCCGGCCGGCTTGGCGTGACATGGCACAACTTTTGCTGTGATCTCTGCGGGCGTAACGGCGCGCCCAACCTGAATAAAAGCACTGCGGGTCTGCGCACAAAGGCGTGCGTGAGGATGTGCCTCACACCGGCTCCACAGCCGTGTCCCTGTTTGACAGGAAGGACCATCATGTTTTTTACCGCCATTTTTCATCCCCAGCCATCCGGCGTCCAGCGCCTTAGCCGCGAGACGCCCGCCTGCGAGCGCCGCCTTGAGCGGGCGCTGGTGACGACCCCCTTCCACCCCTCCGGAGTGAACACATGAAAAAATCGAAACTGGTGATGGTCGGCAACGGCATGGCCGGCGTGCGCACCCTCGAAGAGCTGCTCAAGATCGCCCCCGATCTGTACGACATCACCGTGTTTGGCGCCGAGCCGCATCCCAACTACAACCGCATCCTGCTGTCGCCGGTGCTGGCCGGCGAACAAACACTGGATGAAATCGTGCTGAACCCCTGGGACTGGTACAGCGACAACCACATCACCCTGCATGCGGGCAAAAAGGTGGTCGAAGTCGACCGCATCCAACGTGTGGTGCGCGCCGACGACGGGACAGAAGAAAGTTACGACCGCCTGCTGATGTGTACCGGCTCCAACCCCTTTATCCTGCCGGTGCCCGGCAAGGACCTGGCCGGGGTGATCGCCTACCGTGACATCGCCGACACCAACGCCATGATTGCGGCGTCGGAAAAATACAAAAAAGCCGTGGTCATAGGCGGTGGCCTGCTGGGCCTGGAAGCGGCCAACGGCCTGATGTTGCGTGGCATGGACGTCACAGTGGTGCATGTGATGCCCACCCTGATGGAGCGCCAGCTCGACAGCGTGGCCGGCAAGCTGCTGCAAAATTCGCTGGAAGAACGCGGCCTGAACTTCCTGATGGGCGCGCAAACGCAGGAGCTGGTGGGTGGCGCTGATGGCCGGGTGAGCGCGATTCGTTTCAAGGACGGCAGCGAAGTGGCGACCGATCTGGTGGTGATGGCGGTGGGCATACGCCCCAACACCGAGCTGGCCGAGTCCATGCACCTGCACTGCAACAAGGGCATTGTGGTCAACGACACTATGCAAACCACCACCGACGCGCGTATTTATTCGGTCGGTGAATGCGCCGCCCACCGCGGCATCGCCTACGGCCTGGTGGCGCCGCTGTTTGAGCAAGCCAAGGTCGCGGCGAATCACCTGGCGCAGTTCGGCATTGGCCGTTACACCGGCTCCTTGACCTCGACCAAACTCAAGGTCACGGGCATAGACCTCTTCAGCGCCGGCGAATTCATGGGCGGGGAAGGCACGGAAGAAATTGTCATGAGTGACCCGTTTGGTGGCGTCTACAAGAAGCTGGTGCTCAAGGACGACAAGCTGATAGGCGCCTGTTTGTACGGCGACACGGTGGACGGCAGTTATTACTTCAAGCTGCTGCGTGATGGCCGCAGCGTGGCCGGCATACGCGACAAACTGATGTTCGGCGAATCCAACATCGGCGACGCCGGCCATGAAGGCCATAACAAGGCAGCCAGCATGCCGGACGAGGCCGAGGTCTGCGGCTGCAACGGTGTCAACAAGGGAACCATCTGCAAGGCCATCAAGGAAAAGGGACTCTTCACCCTCGATGAAGTGCGCAAGCACACCAAGGCCAGCGCTTCCTGCGGCTCCTGCACCGGCCTGGTGGAGCAGATCCTGATGTTCACCGCCGGCGGCGACTACTCGGCCACGCCCAAACTCAAGGCCATGTGTGCCTGCACCGATCACGGCCACCAGGCCGTGCGCGATGCCATCCGAGAACACAAGCTGCTCAGCATCTCCGCCGTCTACCAATTCATGGAATGGAAAACGCCCAACGGTTGCGCCAGTTGCCGTCCGGCCGTCAACTACTACGTGACCAGCAGCTGGCCCAAGGAGGCCAAAGACGATCCGCAAAGCCGCTTCATCAATGAACGCAGCCACGCCAACATCCAGAAGGACGGCACTTACAGCGTGATCCCGCGCATGTGGGGTGGCGAAACCACGGCCAGCGAATTGCGCCGTATTGCCGATGCGGTGGACAAATACAAAATCCCGACCGTGAAAATCACGGGCGGCCAGCGTATAGACCTGCTGGGTGTCAAAAAAGAGGACTTGCAAAACGTCTGGAATGACATCGGCATGCCTTCCGGCCACGCTTATGCCAAGGCCTTGCGCACGGTGAAAACCTGTGTCGGCAGCGAATGGTGCCGCATGGGCACGCAGGACAGCACGCAGATGGGCAAAGACCTGGAACGCGCGATGTGGCGCATGTATGCGCCGCACAAGGTCAAATTCGCCGTCAGCGGCTGCCCGCGCAACTGCGCCGAAGCCGGCATCAAGGACGTGGGCATCATAGGTGTGGATTCCGGCTGGGAGATGTATATCGCCGGCAACGGCGGCATCAAGACCGAGGTCGCGCACTTTTTCACCAAACTCAAGACCGCCGAAGAAGTGCTGGAGTACACCGGCGCTTTTTGCGAGTTGTACCGCCAGGAAGGCTGGTACCTGGAACGCACCGTGCATTACGTGAACCGTGTGGGCCTAGACTATGTCAAGAAACGCATTCTTGAGGACCACGCCGGCCGCCAGGCCTTGTGGGAGCGCCTGCAGTTTGCGCTCGACGGCGAACCGGACCCCTGGTTTGAACTGAAAGAAGCGGCGGTCGATACCCGGCAATTTTCCGCCCTCCCCGCCTGAGCGCAGCCAACTTCAGGATCAACGTCACCATGACCTACACCCTTCAACGCCGCGTTTTCTGCGGCTTCGCCCTCGCCGCCCTGGCGCCGGTGCACGCACAGGTCGCCGGCCTCGGCGACGCCATCAACAAGGCCGGTCGCCAGCGCATGTTGTCGCAGCGCATGGCCAAGGCCTGGTTCGGCCTGGGCCTGGGCATACAAGCCGAGTCGGCCCGTCGTGTGCTGGACCAGTCCATGGCCTTGTTCGACCGGCAACAGGTCGAACTCAAGACCTTTGCGCCGGCCGGGGAAACCCGCGACACCTATGTGCAACTGGAGTCCGCCTGGTCGGACTACAAAGGGCTGCTGGTCGGCGCAGCGCCGTCCCAGGACAAGGCCAGGGCGGTGCTGGACCAGGCCGGCAAAGTATTGGCGCTGGCGCACAAGGGCACGGCTTTGTTCGAGCAGCAGGCGGGCAAGCCGGGCGCCAAGCTGGTCAATATCGCCGGCCGCCAGCGCATGTTGTCGCAACGCATGGCACAGTTTTACCTGGCCAGCCACTGGAACGTGGACAGCGCCGCCAGCCAAAAGGAAATCGGCAAGGCGCGTGAGGAATTTGTGCCGGCGCTGGAACTGCTGCGCAACGCCCCCGAGGCCACGACCGAGATCAAACAGGAACTGGCCCTGGCCGACAACCAGTGGCTCTTTTTTGACAACGCCCTCAAGGCCCGTGTGAGCAGCCACAAAGCCGCGTCCGATGTGTTTGTGAGCAGCGAAAACCTGCTCCAGGTCATGGACCGGGTGACCGGCCTGTATGCACGCGTTCTCGGATAAACACACAGGAACAAAATCATGAGTGAATGGAAAAAAATCTGTCTGGTCACCGACATCCCGGTGCTCGGTTCGCGCCGGGTCGCACGTGCACACGGCCTCGATGTGGCCGTGTTCCGCAACAATGAAGACGGCGTGTTTGCCCTGCTGGACCGCTGCCCACACAAGGGCGGCCCCTTGAGCCAGGGCATTGTGTTCGGCACCAGCGTGGCCTGCCCGTTGCACAACTGGACCATAGACCTGGAAGGTGGCTGCGCCAAAGCGCCAGACCAGGGCTGCACCCCCAAGTTCAGCGTTCGGGTGGAGGACGGCGCCGTGCACCTGGACAGCACCGAGCTGGCGACCCTTGCCACCGAACTGACGCGACCCCTGGCGGGGCCAGCACGCAAAGAACTGGCCCCTGCATGAAGCTTGACGTGGTCGCCAACGAAACCCGCTCCACCTGCCCCTACTGCGGGGTCGGTTGCGGTGTGATCATTGAATCGCAGGGCGACGCGATCACGGGTGTGCGTGGCGACCCGGACCACCCGGCCAATTTCGGCCGGCTCTGCACCAAGGGCTCCACGCTGGCGCTGACAGCTTCTGCGGCAGTGACGCGGCAAACCCGGCTGCTGCACCCCATGCGCCGCGAACACCGGCATGAGGCGCCCCAACGCGTGTCCTGGGACAACGCGCTGGCTTTCGCCGCGACAAGTTTTGCGCGCATCATCAACCAGCACGGGCCCGACGCCATAGGTTTTTATGTCTCGGGCCAATTGTTGACCGAAGACTATTACGTCTTCAACAAACTCGCCAAAGGCCTGATAGGCAGCAACAACATAGATACCAACTCGCGCCTGTGCATGAGCAGTGCGGTCGCGGGTTACAAACAAACCCTGGGCGCCGACGCGCCGCCCAACTGTTATGACGACGTGAATCACGCGCAGTGCATTTTTATCGTCGGCAGCAACACGGCTTATGCGCACCCGATTTTGTTCAGACGCATAGAGGACGCCAAAGCGGCCAACCCGGCGCTCAAGATCATTTTTTGCGATCCGCGCCGCACCGACACGGCCGGCATCGCCGATTTGTATTTGCCCGTCCAGCCCGGCACCGATGTCGCGCTGTTCAACGGCCTGCTGCACATCATGTTGTGGGAGGGCTGGACGCAGCCCGCCTACATCGCCGCGCACACCAACGGTTTTGAAGCTCTCAAAACCACGGTGCGCGACTACACGCCCGACCTGGTGGCGCAAACCTGCGGCATACGCAAGGAAGACCTGTTCACGGCAGCCAAGCTGTTTGCCACTTCGGCCGCGACCCTGAGCCTCTATTGCCAGGGCCTGAACCAGTCCAGCAGCGGCACGGCCAAAAATGCCGCCTTGATCAACCTGCACCTGGCGACGGCCCAGATTGGCAAACCCGGCGCCGGGCCTTTTTCACTGACCGGCCAGCCCAATGCCATGGGTGGGCGCGAAGTCGGCGGCCTGGCCAATTTACTGAGTGCACACCGCGACCTGGCCAACCCCGCGCACCGGGCCGAGGTCGCCGCGTTATGGGGTGTATCGTCGGTGCCGGAGAAACCCGGCAAGACGGCCGTCGAGATGTTCCAGGCCGCAGCCGATGGCGAGATCAAGGCCTTGTGGATTGCCTGCACCAACCCGGCCCAGTCCATGCCCGACCAGGCCACCGTGCGCCGCGCGCTGCAGCGCGCCGAGCTGGTGATCGTGCAGGAAGCGTTTGCCACACCGTCCACCTGCGACTACGCCGACCTCTTGCTGCCGGCCACCACCTGGGGTGAAAAAACCGGCACCGTGACCAACAGCGAACGCCGCATCAGCCGCGTGCGGCCGGCCGTTCCCGCGCCCGGGGAAACGCGACACGACTGGGCCATCGCCGTGGCTTTTGCGCAGCAGCTGGAAAAACTGCTGCCCGCCCCTGCACCGCAAGGCCTGTTCGCCTACGACAGCCCTGAAACCATCTGGAACGAACATCGCGAATCCACACGTGGCCGCGACCTGGACATCACCGGCCTGAGTTACGCGATGCTGGAAGACGCGCCGCAGCAATGGCCGCTGCGCGAAGGTGACAGCACAGGCCAGGTCCGTTTGTACGAAGACGGTGTTTTCCCGACCGAGGACGGCAAGGCAAAATTCGTCAACACGGTTTACAAGCCGGTCGCCGAGCCACGCGAATCGCGTTACCCCTTCTCGCTGACCACCGGCCGCCTGCGCGACCAGTGGCACGGCATGAGCCGTACCGGCACCCTGGGCCGGCTCTTCGGCCATGTCGCCGAACCTTCCATCCAGATGAATGCGCAAGACATGGCGCGGCGCCTGCTGAAAGATGGCGACCTGGTGCATGTCACGTCCAAACGCGGCTCCATCGTTGTGCCCTTGCAGGCCTCGCCCGAAGTGGCGGTGAGCCAGGCCTTCATGGCCATGCACTGGGGCGACGACTACCTGAGCGGCCTGTCCAGCACCGGCGAGCGCCTGGCCGGGGTCAACGCCCTCACCACCTCGGCGTATTGCCCCAGTTCCAAACAGCCCGAACTCAAACATGCGGCGGTGAAAATCCTCAAGGCTGAATTGCCCTGGTCGCTGCTGGCCATGGCCTGGCTGCCCGATGAGCAGGTGTTGACGGCACGGGAACAACTCAAGCCCTTGATGGCGGACTTTGCCTTCAGCAGCTGTGTGCCTTTTTCCAACGAAGTGCCTTTGAGCGAGACTGGCCGCCAGCGCACCGGCGTCTTGTTTCGTGCGGCCGGTTTTGAAGCCCCGCCGGATGGTTTGCTGGAAAAAATCGAAACCCTTCTCGGTCTGGGCGGCGCGGATGTCTTGCGTTATGCCGACAAAAAGAAAGGCCAGCACCGCACGGCGCGTCTGCTGCGCGACGGCGATCAGGCCAGGCTGGCCGGCTTTGTACTCGCCGGCGATGTCAGCGCCCAGGCCTGGATCAAAACCCTGCTGCAGGACGAGTTGCCGGCGCAAACTTACGGCCGCCTGCTGTTGCTGCCAGGCGCCAAGGCGCCGGTCGCCCTGCCTTCGCGCGGCAAACCGGTCTGCACCTGCTTCAGCGTGAGTGATGCCCAGATCAATGCTTGCCTCTCCGACATGGACCAAGCGCTGGGCGGCGCGGCCTTTCTGGCCAGCGGGGATGAACGCCTGCTGGGGCTGCAAGAGAAACTGAAATGCGGTACCAACTGCGGCTCCTGCGTGCCCGAAATCAAACGTTTGATCCGGAGCCATGGCACGGCCAGGCGCACAGTGATTCCGATCAAGGCGCTGGCTTAAGCTCATAAGAAAAAGTTATCTTCCTTGGTTGACAATCAGCCGATGTCCATCGCTCACTACATCAAAGTCATAGGCCGCGGCAAAGACGGCGCACGGCCGCTTTCGCGCGAACAGGCCTGCGACCTCTTTGGCCAGGTGCTGGACGGCACGGTGACCGATCTGGAGATAGGCGGCTTTTGCCTGGCCATGCGTATCAAGGGCGAAACGCCCGAAGAGATGGCGGGTTTTCTCGATGCCACCTACCAACGTATGCAACGTTTCCCCGCCACGGACAAACCCACGGTTGTGCTGCCCAGCTACAACGGCGCGCGCAAGCTGCCGGTGCTCACGCCCTTGCTGGCGCTGCTGCTGGCACGTGAAGGCCTGCCGGTGCTGGTGCATGGCACGGCCACGGAATCCAGCCGAATATTTTCATCAGAAGTGCTCTCCGCCCTGGATATACATGCGCTGACAGCTATCAGAAGCATAGCGGCTGGCGAGGTGGTTTTTGCCGCCACCGAGTTGCTGCTTCCGGGGCTCAAGCGCCTGCTGGATGTGCGGCGCGCCGTCGGCCTGCGCAACCCGGCGCACAGCCTGGTCAAAATCATGAGCCCCTGCCTGGGCAAAGCGCTGGTGGTCAGCAGCTACACCCACCCCGAATACGCCATCTCCATGGGCCAGACCTTTGAGCTGATCCAGGCCAATGCCTTGCTGCTGCGCGGCACCGAGGGCGAGGTGGTGGCCGACGCGCGCCGCACGCCGCAAATGGAAGCTTTCATCGCCGGCCAGCGCCGCTTGTTGCAGGCCGCACAACCCGGCACCCTGGCCAGCGTGCCGGACTTGCCCAAGGACATCGACAGCGAAAGCACCGCCGCGTATATCCGCGCGGTCCTGTCGGGCACCCACGCGGTACCGGCCTCGATTGCCAGCCAGGTGGAACATATCTTGCAACTGACTTCACACCTATGACAAGCAGCACCCACCACCTCCATCCGACCGGACTCTGCACCCTGGTCGGCGCGGGCCCGGGCGACCCGGAACTGTTGACACTCAAGGCGCTCAAGGCCATCCAGGCGGCCACCGTGTTGCTGGTCGATGACCTGGTCAGCGATGAGATCGTCGCCTATGCGCGGCCAGGTGCGCGCATTGTGCATGTCGGCAAACGTGGGGGTTGCAAGTCCACGCCGCAAGAGTTCATTGAAAAACTCATGATCATGGCCGTGCGCGAAGGCGAAAACGTGGTGCGCCTCAAGGGCGGCGACCCCTTTATCTTCGGGCGCGGCGGCGAAGAAGTCGAACACCTGCAGGCCGCCGGCATCACCGTGAAAGTCATCAACGGCATCACCGCCGGCCTGGCCGCGGTGACCTCCTTGGGTGTACCCCTGACACACCGCCTGCATGCCCACGGCGTGGTGTTTATCACCGGCCACGCCAAACCCGGCGACAGCGGCACCGACTGGCGCGCCCTGGCCGACACCGCGCACAAGGCCAAACTCACCTTGGTGATCTACATGGGCGTGAGCGGCTCGCGCCACATCCAGGACGAGTTGCTGACCGCCTTGCCGGCCACCACGCCGGTCGCGGTGATCCAGAGCGCCAGTTTGCCGACTCAGCGCCACATCGTCTGCACACTCGCGGAACTACGGGCCAGCGTCGAGCATGAACACCTGGCCAGCCCCAGCGTGATTGTGGTCGGCGACGTGTTGCAGGGCCTGCTCGCCCTGCAACAGACACCACAGGCCGTGCAGGCCGCCTGAGGTCGAAGTCGGCCAGCACTGGCCCGCTTATTGCACACCAAGCTCCAGGAACAAACTCCTGGAGAAGGCCTCATGACCGCAGCAACCGCCACCGATTCGATGTCCATCGTCAACCTGGCGGCCCGCCAGCGCATGTTGTCCCAGCGCATGATTTTGCAGACGGTGCTGGCCGCTTCCGGCGAAAACGGTAAATTGCAGGCGGCGCAAACATCCTTTCAGCTGTTTTGCGAGAGCCAGAAAGTGCTGGTGGAGTCGACCTCAGCGGATGAGGCCAGCGCCCGCCTGATACGCGACACCTACAACGGTCCGCGCGGGGTCGGCGCCATCATCGAACAGTTCATGCGGCAAATGCGTACCACCCTGCAGTACATAGAAACCGGCGCGGCCAGCCTGGCACAAGGTGCGCTGGACACCCTGGTCGCCAGCACCGACACGGTGCTGGAAGCGCTGAACACCGCGACCACCACCTTTGACCGGATCACCAGAGGCAAGGCCGAGCTGTTGATGAAAGAACTCACCAGCATCGTGTCCGACATCCAGACCGTGGCGCGCGAAGCCAAAATGGTGAGTTTCAACGCCCAGATCATGGCGGCGCGTGCCGGCGAACACGGCCGCGAGTTTTCGGTCGTCGCCAATGTGTTGTCCGGCATCACCGGCGAAATCGACGGCTTGTCCCGCAAAGCCATGGACCTGGCGGTGCGCAATCAAGCGACCGCCTGAACGACCGTCCCGCCGCCGCGCGGCAACACCTACACTGCTGTCCATGCAAAATTTCGACGTGGTGATGGTGGGTGCCGGCGCAGCCGGCTTGTTCTGTGCGGGTGTGGCCGGGCAACGGGGGCTGAAGGTGTTATTGCTGGATCACAGCGAAAAAATCGCCGAAAAAATTCGTATCTCGGGCGGCGGCCGCTGCAACTTCACAAATCGCGACGCCACGCCGGCGCAGTTTCTCAGCGAGAACCCGCATTTTTGCCGCTCTGCGCTGTCGCGTTACACGCCGCAGGATTTCATCGCGTTGCTGCAGCGTTACAACATCGCTTTTCACGAAAAACACAAAGGCCAGTTGTTTTGCGACCGCTCGGCCGAAGACGTGATCAACATGCTGGTGGCCGAATGTGATCTGGGCGGCGTCACACGCTGGCAGCCCTGCAGCGTCAAGGACGTGGCGCTGGAGGCGGACGGCAGCTACCGCCTGCAAACCGACCGTGGCCCGGTCAGCGCCAGCCAGGTGGTCATCGCCACCGGCGGCCTGTCGATTCCAAAAATAGGCGCAACCGATTTCGGTTACCGCATCGCCCAGCAGTTTGGCCTGCGCCTGGTGCCGGTTCGCCCCGGCTTGGTGCCCATGACCTTTGACGGCGAAGGCTGGACGCCGTATGCCGGGTTGAGCGGCCTGGCCTTGCCGGTGCTGATTGAGGCCGGACCGCCGGACGCCACACCCAAACAGCGCAAAAAAGCCACGGTTTTCGCCGAAGACCTGCTGTTTACCCACCGGGGCCTCAGCGGTCCGGCAGTGTTGCAGATCTCCAGCTTCTGGCGCGAAGGCCAGGCCATCCGTATCAACCTGGCCCCCGGCACCGATCTCGCCGGCCAGTTGCTGCGCGCCAAGGCGGTCTCGCGCAAACTCATCGCCAACGAACTGGCCACCCTGGTGCCCAGCCGGCTCGCCGATGCCTGGGTCAGCCGCGACGCGACCTGGCAAAAACCGGTGGGCGACGCCACCGACAAGGCCCTGGAAACACTGGCCGCCCAACTCGCCGACTGGCCACTGGTGCCCACCGGCACAGAAGGTTACAAAAAAGCCGAAGTGACGCTGGGCGGTGTGGACACGCGCGACCTGTCCTCGCAAACCATGGAATCCAAACAAGCCGGCTTGTATTTCATTGGCGAAGTGGTCGACGTAACGGGTTGGCTGGGCGGTTACAATTTCCAGTGGGCCTGGGCTTCGGCTTATGCCTGCGCACAGGCGCTGGTTGCCAGGCAAGTTGCCTTGGCCGACCATTGACCAAATGCCGCCCATCCAGTTGTCACAAAGTGACGATAAATTCCCGCTATAATCTTAGGCTTTGCTAGCAAACCCGCGCCTGGCCTGATCCTGATCAGATCAATTAAGGTGCACCTTTTGGATCAATTCATCAATGACGACCATTCGCGTAAAAGATAACGAGCCCTTTGACGTCGCCCTGCGCCGCTTCAAACGCACCATCGAAAAACTCGGCCTGCTGACCGACCTGCGCGCCCGCGAGTTTTACGAAAAACCAACGGCCGAGCGTAAACGCAAGAAGGCAGCCGCCGTCAAGCGTAACTACAAGCGCATCCGCGCCATGCAGCTGCCCAAGAAACTGTACTAAACCTGCAGTTCCGGTATTGCCTCACGGCAACTCCAAGCCCGCACGAGGACGCTCTGCGGGCTTTTGTGTTTTTGACGCCTATTCAACCCGTTTCCTGGAGATCGCCATGTCACTCAAAGACCAAATCACCGAAGACATGAAAACCGCCATGCGCGCCAAGGACAGCGAGCGCCTGGGTACCATCCGCTTGCTGCTGGCCGCCGTCAAGCAAAAAGAAGTCGATGAACGTGTGGTGCTCGACGATGCCGCCGTGGTCGCCATCGTCGACAAGCTGATCAAGCAGCGCAAGGACTCGATCGAAGCCTTCCAGAAGGCCGAACGCGCCGATCTGGCCGACAAGGAAGCGAGCGAGTTGACCGTGCTGCAGGCCTACCTGCCCGCGCGTCTGAGCGCCGAAGAGGTCCTGGCCGAGGTCAAGGCCATCGTGGCCGAACTGGGCGCCTCCGGCTCCGGCGACATGGGCAAGGTCATGGGCGCGGTGAAAGCCAAGCTGGCTGGCAAAGCCGACATGGGCCAGGTGTCGGCAGCGGTGAAAGCGGCGCTGGCTGGCTGAGTTTTCATTCGCTACAAAATCAGTAGCTACTTGCGCCCACTCTGATTGGGCTGGAGCCCGAAATCATGCTTGATTTCGGGCTTTTTCATGCCCTTCGCCTGACAATCAGGCGCCGGCTACCTTCATGCGGTTGATCAGGATGGAGCCCACACTTTTGGCGCCGTAGTTGTACATATCCGCGCCCACGGCCTGAATGCCCATCAGCATGTCTTTCAGGTTGCCGGCAATCGTGATTTCTTCCACCGGGAAGGCGATCTGGCCCTTTTCGACCCAGAAACCGGACGCGCCGCGCGAATAATCGCCAGTCACGTAATTCACGCCCTGCCCCATCAATTCGGTCACAAACAGGCCTGTGCCCAGCTTCTTCAGCATGGCGTCCAGGTCGTCGCCGGCGGCGGTCTGGCGGCTGGTCAGCACGAGGTTGTGCGAACCGCCGGCATTGCCCGTGGTGCGCATACCCAGCTTGCGCGCCGAGTAGGTGCTCAAGAAATAGCCGCGCACAATGCCGGCCTCCACCACCTGACGGGCACGGGTTTTCACACCTTCTTCGTCAAACGGGGCACTGCCCTTGCCTTTGAGCACAAACGGGTCTTCGCTGATGTCGATGTGGTCGGGAAAGGCCGGTTTGCCCAGGCTGTCCAACAAGAAGGTGCTTTTGCGGTACAGCGCACCACCACTGACGGCCTGCACAAAACCGCCCAGGAGGCCAGCGGCCAACGGCGACTCGAACAACACCGGGCATTGAATGGTCTTGATCTTGCGGCTTTTCAGGCGCGACAAGGCCCGTTCGGCGGCATAACGGCCCACGGCTTCCGGGCTGGCGAGTTCGCTGGCGTCGCGCATGGAGCTGTACCAGGCGTCCCGCTGCATCTGGCTGCCCTTGCCGGCAATCGCCGCGGCCGAAATGCTGTGGCGCGAACTGGCGTAACCGCCGCGAAAACCCTTGCTGTGGGCGCTGAAAAAATGGCTTTGCTGGGCCGAGACACCCGCGCCTTCGCTGTTGGTGATGAGTTTGCTGGTGGCAAACGCCGCGGCTTCACATTCCAGCGCCAGTTTGGCCGCGCCTTCGGAATCAATGGCCCAGGGGTGGAACAAGTCCAGCTCGCGGTGGGTTCTGGCAATGTCGCGGTCCGCCGGCAGGCCGGAGGTCTTGTCTTCGGCGGTGAAACGGGCAATGTCGTAAGCCGCCTGCACGGTTTGTTCGATCGCCGCCTTGGAAAAATCGCTGGTGGAGGCATTGCCGCGTTTTTGCCCCACATACACCGTGATGCCCAGCGACTTGTCGCGGTTGCGCTCGACGTTTTCCAGCTCACCCTTGCGCACGCTGACACTCAGACCGCAGCCTTCGGAGGCTTCCGCAGCGGCGTCGGTGGCGCCGATTTTCTTGGCGTGCGCCAGCGCGCTGTCCACCAATTCTTCGAAAAAATCACGGTGGTAGCTGAAACCTGACTCGGGTTGAGCCAATTGTTTCGGACGGGAGGATGTCTTGGAGGTCTTTAGGGTCATATGGGTAGCTATGATACTGACTGCTATGAACAACAAGACTCCCAAGCCTATTAAGGGCTACTGGTCCAACGGCCGATTCGTCAAACCCGAAGAAATTGCTTTGGAAGAAGTCGGCCCGCCCAGCAAGACCCAACTCAAGGCCGAGGCCGATGAAAAACAGGCGCTCGGCGAAGCGCTACTGACCCTGCGTGCCGACCTGATGGCCAGGCTAGACCTGCCCGAAAAACTGCTGGACGCCCTGAAAGAGGCCAAACGTATCAGCAATTTCGAGGGCAGACGCCGCCAGATGCAATTTATCGGCAAGCTGATGCGCCCGCTGGACCCCGAACCCATACGCGCGGCCATTGACGAACAGGCCAACGGCTCGGCCGATCTGACGCTGATCCTGCACCTGGCCGAACAATGGCGCGACAAGCTGATTGCCGACGACGAGGCCATGGGCACCTGGATGACCGAACACCCGGACACCGACACGCAGCAATTGCGTGCCCTGATCCGTCAGGCCCGCAAAGACGCCAAGCCCGAAAAACCCGGCGAAGCGCCACGCCACGGCAAGTCCTACCGCGAAATTTTCCAGCTGGTGCGGCAGGCGCTGATGCCAGCAGCGCCATGAGCGGGCAACACGACGCGGTCAGGATAGGGATTGTTTCGGTCAGCGACCGCGCCTCCAGCGGCGTCTACGAAGACAAAGGCCTGCCCGCGCTGAAAGAGTGGCTGGGCCGTGCCCTGCGTAACCCCATCACCTTCGAAGAACGCCTGATCCCCGACGAGCAGGCGCGTATCAGCGCCACCTTGATCGAGCTGGTCGAGGCCGGCTGCTCGCTGGTGCTGACCACAGGCGGCACCGGCCCGGCCCCGCGCGACGTGACACCGGAAGCCACGCTGGCGGTGGCACACAAGGAAATGCCGGGTTTTGGCGAACAAATGCGGCAAATCAGCCTGAAATTTGTTCCCACGGCGATTTTGTCGCGCCAATGCGCGGTGATTCGCGACCAAAGCCTGATCCTGAACCTGCCCGGCCAGCCCAAATCCATCGCCGAAACCCTGGAAGGCCTGAAAAACCCCGACGGTTCCCAAGCCGTCGCCGGCATTTTTGCCGCCGTGCCGTATTGCATAGACCTGATAGGCGGGCCTTACCTGGAAACCGACGATGCGGTGTGCAAGGCGTTTCGGCCGAAGTCGGCGATTCGGGTGCCGGCGGTCTGATTTATAGGTCAAATCGGGGCCTAGCCCTTATCCTGTGAGCGCAGAAAGCTACTTATTTAATAGCACTTCTCTAGCATCACGCTGCACCTGCGGTCTGCTTTGGACAGTAGGCGCAACTCCCCACTCCCTCCCATCCCTCGCCCCGCTGGGCGATGGCGGGGGACTTCATTTGGCTACGTGTGCTGCAAGATGACGGTCTCTTGGCTTGATTGGTTCGTGCGCGGCGGCGCTGCCTTCTCCGGGGTCGCGTGTTTGCGAACATGGATGCCGGATCAAGTCCGGCATGACAAACCATGCTGTCATGCCGGCGAAGGCCGGAATCCATCCCCGCACCCGAACCCACCCCTTCTGTATGCGCCGAGGAGCGCAGGCAAAAGCGGATCAGGGCTTGCGATTGTCTGAGCGTAGCGAGTTCGAGCAAGACCCCGCTTTTGCCGAGCACCGCAGGTTGCCCGTAGCGAAGCGTAGGGACGCAGACAGCAGGGTCGCCTTTTCTTTTGCTTACTTTTCTTTTGGCGACGCAAAAGAAAAGTGAGTTGCCGCCGGGCAACCCCGGCCAGCAGGCCAACCACCGGCAACCGAGCAGATGCCGAAAGCCCTACTTCCCCATCAACTGATTCAGCTTCTCAGCCTCAAACGTCTCCTGCCGTGCCGCATCATCCGGCACACAGTCGCGGTGAGTCCTGCCGTTGTCCGACAACTTCTCGATCGCCTGCCAGAGCAAGGCAATCTGGTGCTCTTGGGAGGACGCGTTGTCGATCAGGCCCTTCATGGCCTGGGACACCGGGTCGTCGTCCAGCGTGATGCCATAGGCCGAAAACTTGTTCTGCGCGGTCGTGACATCAGCGCTTTCGCCGGTTTTGGACGGGATGATGCGCGCCGGAATGCCCACCGCCGTGGCGCCGGCCGGCACCGGTTTGATGACCACGGCATTGCTGCCGATCTTGGCGCCGTCACCGACCAGAAAGCCGCCCAGCACCTTGGCGCCGGCGCTGACCACCACGTTTTTGCCCAGGGTCGGATGCCGCTTCGTGCCTTTGTACAGCGAGGTGCCGCCCAGGGTCACGCCCTGGTAAATCGTGCAACCGTCGCCGATCTCGGCGGTTTCACCCACCACCACACCCATGGCGTGGTCGAAAAACACGCGATCGCCGATGACGGCGCCGGGATGGATTTCAATGCCCGTGAACCAGCGGGCGATGTGCGAGATAAAACGTCCCAGCCAATTCAGCCCATGGGTCCAGCACCAGTGCGCCGGCCGGTGCAGCATGATGGCGTGCAGGCCGGGGTAACAGGTCAGTACCTCCCAGGTGCTGCGCGCGGCAGGGTCACGGTCGAGAATGCACTGGATATCGGAACGAAGTCGAGAAAACATGCTGCGAGTTTATGGCTTGGCGGGCGTGTCCGCTGGCGCCGTGGTTTTGGCAGCCGCCTGCGACATGGCCTTGGCAATGCCGCGCAGGATGTGAATCTCCTCGGGACTGAGTTGCGCGCGGTTGAACAACTGGTTCAGACGCGGCATCAGTTTTTTCGGCGAGGCCGGGTCCAGGAAACCAATTTCGGCCAGCGCCTGCTCCCAGTGGCCCAGCATGCCGGCCACGGCGGCCGCGTCGGCCAGCACCGGCTCGGCGGTGGCGGCCTGTACCGCAAAACCGCCCAGCGCCTCGCGCCAGTCATAGGCAATCAGTTGCACCGCCGCCGCCAGATTGAGCGAGCCGAACTTGGGATCGGTCGGAATACTCAGCGCCACATGGCAGCGGTAAACATCCTCGTTTTGCATGCCGAAGCGCTCGGAGCCGAACAAAAAGGCCACACCTTCGGGTTTTGAAGCCAAATCGGCCTCCAGCCCAGGTGTGGTGGACGCAAGCAGCTCGTTTTTTGATAGCAAATTGGCAAAATGCACACGCGGCGCCAGCGTGGGCGGGCCGAAGTCGCGCGGTGTCATGGCGGTGGCGCACAAATGCGTCATGCCGTCCAGCGCCTCGTCCAGCGTGGCCACGATGCGGGCGTTTTTCAGCACATCCAGCGCCCCGCTGGCGCGTTGTATGGTTTCTTCACGGTTCAGCACATTGGCCCAGCGCGGCGCCACCAGCACCAGATCGCCAAAACCCATGACTTTCATGGCACGCGCGGTGGCGCCTACATTGCCGGCGTGGCTGGTGTTGATCAGGATAAATCGGGTTTTCATGGATAAGTGCGGAAAAAGCGGGCCAAGCCGGTAAAATGGCGCTATTGTCGCCTGCCCACCGGTTACCGGAGCGCAGCCCTTTCGCTCTTTCTTAGTCCTATATGTCCAGCAATCTCCACCCCATGCTCAACGTGGCCATCAAGGCTGCGCGCGCCGCCGGCGCCATCATCAACCGTGCTGCGCTTGATGTGGAATCGGTCCGCATCTCGGCCAAACAGACCAACGACTTCGTCACCGAAGTCGACCACGCTGCCGAAACCGCGATCATCGAAACCCTGCTCACGGCCTACCCCGGCCACGGCATCCTGGCCGAAGAATCGGGCAGCGAACACGGCGCCAAAGACTCCGAGTTCGTGTGGATCATCGATCCGCTGGACGGCACCACCAACTTCATCCACGGCTTTCCCTTTTACTGCGTCAGCATTGCGCTGGCCGTCAAAGGCAAGGTCGAGCAGGCAGTGGTCTACGACCCCACCCGCAACGACATTTATTGCGCCACCAAAGGCCGCGGCGCCTACGTGAACGACCGCCGCATCCGTGTCGCCAAACGCACCCGCCTGCAGGAAAGCCTGATCTCCACCGGCTTTCCCTACCGCCCCGGCGACAAACTCAAACCCTATCTCAACATGCTCGGCGAAGTCATCAGCCAGTGCGCCGGCGTGCGCCGACCCGGCGCGGCCGCGCTGGACCTGGCTTATGTGGCCGCAGGTTTCACCGACGGCTTTTTTGAAACCGGCCTGCAGCCCTGGGACGTGGCGGCCGGCTCGCTGCTGGTCACCGAAGCCGGTGGCCTGATCGGCAACTTCACCGGCGAAAGCGAATTCCTGGAGCAAGGCGAATGTGTCGCCGGCAACCCGCACGTTTACGGCCAACTGGTGACCACACTGTCCAAATACAGCAAGTTTGCCGGCGCCGGCGACAAGGCCAAGGTGCGCCACGCCACGCTGGACTCGACCCTGGGCGAGACCGATGCGGACGACAGCGCCCCGGCGACAGACGCCCCGGCACCCAAACCCAGACTGCAGGCCAAACGCATCCGGGCCGGCAACACGGCGCCGGTTGTGACCGACGCTGAAGCGCCAGACGCACCGGTTTAAGCGATTTAAACCCGGGGGCCCGCGGTCCCCGCGGCTGGGCGCCGATTCATTCGGTACAGTGTGGCTGATGTGCTGCTCTGCCAAACGCTTGAAATGACCCCCGCGCCCAAGCTGACCGAACGGTTACAAGGCTGGTTGCAAGACACGTTGCGTGTCGTCCTCAGCCAGTACGTTGCCAACGGTCTGGCCGTCTCACTCGGCTTGGTGCTGGTGATGCTGGCCATCTTTGAAGCCGCCGGCCTGGCGGCCGCAGCGACGGCTTCCGTCGGCGTGCTAATCACCAGCCTGCCGGACGTGCCCTCCCCGCGCAAACGCAAAATCATGCAGATGTTGCCCGCCCCCTTGCTGGGCGCGCCGCTGTTTGCGCTGGTACAACTGGTGCGCCAGGACGTGGTGCTGCTGGGGGTGGTGCTGGTGGCCGGCACCTTCCTGGCCATGATGATGATGTCCTGGGGCAAACGCGGCGGGCCGATCTGCTTTTCGCTGCTGTTTTCCCTGCTGTTTTCCATGGCCGCGCCGCCCGCCGGCTCGCTGGAAAACATCGCCCTGCATACCGGCTGGTTCCTGGCCGGATCGGTGCTCTACCTGCTCTGGGCCGTGCTCAGTACCCATTGGCTGAACCAGCGCTTTCGCACCCAGTTGCTGGCCGAATGCCTGAGCAGTTTTGCGCAAATCCTGCGCACCCAGGCCCAGCGTTTTTCCGAGCAACCCGACCATCAGGCGCTGCTGGCCAGCATGTTGCAGCAGCAGGCCACGCTGGCCGACGCCCTGCAGAACACCCGTGACGTGGTGCTGGAGTCGCCGACCACGGCAGCGCGCCAGCGCCTGGCGGCCATGTTGCTCAGCCTGCTCGAAGCACGCGACCACCAACTGGCCTGCGACCTGGACCTGGATTTTTTGCTCGAGCAAGGCGCCGGCACCGCCACCCTGCCGGCCCTGCAGCAGGCGCTGGAGACCACGGCGGACCGCCTGGAGGCGCTGGGCATGTCGCTGTTGCTGGGTAGAACCGGCGCGGCGATTGCGCCCATTGCCGACCTGCGCCTGCCGCTGGCCGGCCTGTTGCCGCCGCGCAGCGCCCCGGCGAACAAGCTGGCGCCCGACGCCCTGAAAATGGAAACGCCCGACAGCGTGGCGCTGCTGCACAACATGGCCGACCGCATCGGCCACATCAGCGACGAAGCCGTCAAAATGGCAGCCCTGGCGCGCGGCGAACTGTCACCCGAACTGGCAGCGGTGCGCACGCAGTGGCAGTTGTTTGTCAGCGCCACCACCTGGTCCTGGAAACCGCTGCTGGGCCAGCTCGCCTGGCGCGCGCCCATGCTGCGTTATGCGCTGCGCGCCACGCTGGCGGTCGCCGCGGGTTATGTGATCTCCCTGCACCTGCCCTGGGTGGCGCATGAGTACTGGATTTTGCTCACCATCGTGGTGGTGATGCGCGGCAACCTGGCGCAAACGCTGCAGCGCCGCAATGCCCGTGTGGCCGGCACCCTGCTCGGTTGTGGCTTCGTCATGGCGATGCTGGCCACCCACCCCGGCGCCCGGACCATCTTCCTGGTGGTGGCGCTGAGCATGGGCCTGGCGCATGCCTTTGCCTTGCGGCGCTACCTCTACACCTCGATTGCGGCCACCGTGTCCGGCCTGCTGCAGGCGCATCTGTTGCTGGTGGGGGTGCAGTCCACGTTTGCGGTCGGTGAACGCCTGGCCGACACCCTGCTGGGCGCGCTGATCGCCTGGCTCTTCAGTTATGTGTTGCCGGCCTGGGAGCGCAACCAGCTCCCCGGGCTGGTCCGGCGTAGCGTGCAGGCGCAGGTCAAACACGCAGAACTGGCGCTGGCGCTGCTGGGCGGGCCGCAAACCTCCGATTTGCGCTGGCGGCTGGCGCGCCGGGAGGCCTATAACAGCCTGTCGGACCTGACCCTGGCGACCCAGCGCACCCTGGCCGAGCCGCGCCAGGTGCGCCCGCCGCTCGAACCCCTGGAAGCCTTGCAGGCGCGCAGCTACCAGTTGCTGGCGCAACTCACGGCGATCAAGTCGCTGCTTTTGCTGCACCGACCACAACTGGACCTGGCGGTGGCCACCCCCGCGCTGGCCGCGGCCGCCGAACGTATCGCCGCCGAACTCGCGGGCAGCACAGCGGCACCCCCAAGCGCCACCCACCCGGTGGCGGGCCAGCCTTATCAGCCCCGGCCTGACCCGCTGATGGCGGCCGACCTGACGCCCTGGCTGCTGCGCCGGCTGGACCTGGCCTGCGCCATGGCCAGGGAACTGCGGCTGGCAGCGGCGCGTGCGCTGGCCCCGAACCCATAAACACTCAGTCGCTATCAAAACAAGAGCTGCTTGCGGCCATCCCTTCTGGGCTGGAGGCCTATTTGATGCCGGAACCTGAAGAAAACCGGTCCCACACCCGCCCCAACCGACAACCACCGTAGGCAGGCTGTTGCTGTTTTTTACCTCTTGTTTCGTTGCCGGATGACGTGTTTCAGAGGGGAACGCCTACAGCCCAGCGCAGGTGGGCCAACAATGTCAGTTACCATCAAAACATCCCCCGCAGCGGGCCACTAACGCCCCTGACGCCTCTCCCGGAAATCATCAAAAAATGTCCACATCCACGATCCCTGAGTCCTCTTCACCCACGGCCGCCCTGCCTGCCGTCGTCGACGCCGCCCTGCTGCTGGAAGTCGCCGAACTGGTGGTTTCTTCGCTCAATCTCGAAACCGCCGCGGCCGACATCGCGCCCGACGAAGCCCTGTATGGCGAGGGCTTGGGCCTGGATTCCATAGACATCCTGGAGATCGCGCTGGTGGTCTCCAAACGTTACGGCCTGCAGCTGCGCGCAGACCATGAAGACAACACCGCGATTTTCCAGTCGCTGCGCAGCCTGAGCGCGCACATCGCCCAACAAAGAACCAAGTGAAACCCGGCTTGACGGCAACACTGCTGCGCGGCGCTCGCTGGGCAGCCCTTGCCGGCTTGTGCATCGCCTACTCGGTGCTGTCCCATTTCGCGGCCGCCGACACCCACCCGGATCGGCTGGACGCGGCCGTGGCCATCGCCCCCTTGCTGGCGCTGGCCTGCCTGCTGGCCTGGCGCTCGCCGCAGCGGCCCTGGATGCTGCTGCTTTGCCTGGCGGGGTGTGCCGCGCTGTACGGCCTGAGCGGCTGGCTGGTGCAACATTACAACTGGGTATTTTTGCTGCAACACGTCGGCTTCCAGGCCTTGCTGGGCCTGACCTTCGGCCGCAGCCTGCGCGCCGGCCAGGTGCCCATGGTGTCTCGTTTTGCCGCCATCGTGCATGGCGGCCACCTGTCGCCCGCGCTGGCCCGTTACACGCGTCAGGTCACCTGGGCGTGGACTCTTTATTTCGCCGCCATCACCAGCGTGTCCTTGCTGCTGTTCTGGCTGGCGCCGGTGGCGGTCTGGTCGGTGTTTGCCAACCTGCTGAACCTGCCGCTGCTGGTCCTGATGTTTGCCGCCGAATACATCGCCCGCCTGTGCCTGCTGGCACCGTCCGACCGGGCCGGGCCGCTGGAGGCGATTCGCGCCTACCGGCAGGCCAGCTCGGGCACGGTGCCGCCGGCCTCCTGAGAAGCCACCCATGCCCACGACCACCTATGCACTGACCGCCCACGACAGTGGCGACGACACCCTGGCCTGGCGTTATGGCGAACGCATCACGGTGCGCCAGTTTCTCGCCGACGTCCGGCAACTGGCGGCGGCGCTGCCGGCCGGCCGTCAGCACATGCTTAATGCCTGCCATGACCGTTATCACTTCACGGTCGGCCTGGGCGCGGCGCTGCTGACGCAAAAAATCAGCCTGCTGCCGCCCACCCACACGCCGGAAATGGTGCGCCAGTTGCAAGCCCTGGCGCCGGATGTTTTTTGCCTGTCCGACGCCCCCCACACCATCAAGCTGCCTGGTTTTGCCTACCAGGACGCGTTTGCGCGCGGCCCGGCCCATGTGGACCCGCACGCACCCTGCGACATCCCGCATCTACCCGGCAACCAGCCGGTGGCGGATGTGTTCACCTCGGGCTCGACCGGCCTGCCGTTGCCGCACCGCAAAACCTGGGGCGCCCTGGTGCAGGGCGCACGCGCCGAGGCCGAGCGGCTTGGCCTGGGGGACGGCCAGCCCTGCAGCATCATAGGCACGGTGCCGCCGCAACACATGTACGGCTTCGAATCCACCGTGTTGATGCCTTTGCACAGCGGCGCGGTGATCCACGCCGGCCAACCGTTTTACCCGGCCGATATCGTCAGCGCGCTGGAGGCCGTCCCCCGCCCGCGCCTGCTGGTCAGCACGCCCGTGCATTTGCGCGTGTTGTTGTCGTCCGGCATGGACCTGCCGGCCGTAGACGCGGTGTTATCGGCCACGGCGCCCCTGCCGCCGCAACTGGCGCAAGACTGCGAAGCCCGTTTTGCCGCCCCGCTGTTTGAGATTTATGGCTCCACCGAAACCGGGCAGATCGCCTCACGGCGCAGCGCCCGGACGGCCGAGTGGGAGTTGTTTCCCCGCATCACGCTGACGCCCCACGACGACCGCATGTGGGCCAGCGGCGGCCACGTCGAGCAGGTGGTGCCCATGAACGATGTGCTGCAAGCCATCGACAGCCGGCGTTTTTTGCTGCATGGCCGCCTGAGCGACCTCATCAACATCGCCGGCAAACGCAGCTCGCTGGATTACCTGAACCACCAGTTGGGCAGCATCCCCGGCGTGCTGGACGGCGCATTCTTCATGCCCGACGACAGCGACCAGGACAGCGTGGTGCGTGTGATGGCTTTTGCGGTCGCGCCCGGCATGACGGCGGCGGCCTTACATGCGGCACTGAAGGAACGCATAGACACCACCTTCCTGCCGCGTCCGCTGGTGCTGCTCGATACTTTGCCGCGCAACAGCACAGGGAAATTGCCGCGCGAAACCCTGCAGGCACTGGCCCGGGCACACCAGGAAGGACTGCCGCATGCAGGGTGAAACCAGCCTGAGCTTTGCCTCCGATCATCCGGCGTTTGCCGGGCACTTTCCGGGGCGCCCCATCGTGCCCGGGGTTCTGCTGCTGGATGCAGCGATCCATGCCGTCATGCAGGCAAATCCGGCCCCAGCGGACAGCCCGCCGCCGACCTGTCAGATCAGTTCGGCCAAATTTCTCAGTCCGGTCTTGCCAGGTGAAACACTGAGCCTGTCCTGGCGCAGCAGCGGCACGGGCCAAGCGCGTTTTGACATCGCCGGCAGTGGCCGCCCCGTGGCGACCGGTCTGCTGGTTTTCGGGGCCAGGGCATGAGCACGCCTCACCCTGGTGCGGACACCGCCACCACCTGGCAGCAGCGGCCGGAACGCAGCAACATGTTGCTGCTGCGGATCATGACCTGGATTTCGCTGCGCCTGGGCCGCAGCGCGGGCCGTGGTGTGCTGTATGGCATTGCCGCTTTTTTCCTGCTCACCAACGGCGGTGCACGCCGCGCCTCGCGCGATTACCTGCGCCGCGTGCTGAATTTGCCGCAGGTCGGCTGGCGCCAGATGTTCCGGCATTTCCTGAGTTTTGCCTCCTGTACCCATGACCGGATCTACCTGGTCAACGACCACTTCCATCGCTTCGATATCCGGATTCACCAGGAACACCTGGTGGCCGAGCTGACAGCAACACGCCAGGGTGTCTTTTTGATGGGCGCCCACCTCGGCAGCTTCGAGGTCTTGCGCGCGGTCGGCCGGCGCCAACCCGGCCTGCGTGTGGCCATGGTGATGTACGAAGAAAACGCGCGCAAGATCAACGCGGCCCTGAGCGCCATCAATCCCGCGGCCCAGCAAGACATCGTGGCCCTGGGCCATGCTGACTCCATGCTCAAGGTCCACGAGTTGCTGGAAAGCGGTTGTGTCGTCGGCATGCTGGCCGACCGTGGCCTGAACCGGGACAGCACCCGCCCCTTGCCTTTCCTCGGTGACACGGCCGAGTTTCCTTTCGGCCCGTTTCGCATGGCGGCCCTCATGCGGCGTCCGGTGCTGTTCATGGTCGGGCTGTATGCAGGCGGCAATCGCTACGATATTCATTTTGAAACGCTGGCCGACTTTTCTGCGATTCCAGCGGGCGGGCGCGAGGCAGCGGTGCAAGCCGCCATGGCGCGTTATGCCGAACTGCTGGAACAACATTGCCGCGCAGCGCCTTACAACTGGTTCAACTTTTTTGACTTCTGGCAGGCGGGCCAAGCGCCGTCTGCCGCAAACCACGGCCCCGCCCCATGAACAATGCGCTCCCCTCCCTGATGACCCGCGGCCTGAAAACCTGGCTGGCTGGCGCCGGCCTCTTGCTCAGCCTGTGCAGCACGCCGGCCCTGGCCGCCTGGGACATCCAGCAGCTCATGCAAGGCCTGGCCCAGAACAAATCGGGCCGCGCCAGTTTTGTCGAAAAGAAATACATCGCTGTGCTCGACGCACCGGTGGAATCCTCCGGCGAGCTGCTTTACACCGCACCCGACCGGCTGGAAAAACGCACACTCAAGCCCAAGCCCGAATCCCTGGTGATTGACGGCGGCACGCTCACCGTCGAACGCGGCAAACGCCGCATGGTGTTGCGTCTGCAGGACTACCCCGAGCTGGTCGCTTTCACCGAAAGCATACGCGGCACCCTGGCCGGCGACACCGCCGCGCTCAAACGCATCTACAACCTCGACCTGGAAGGCAATGAGGAGCGCTGGACCTTGACCCTGCGTCCCGTCGAAACCAAGATGCTGGACGTGGTGCAACGCATCCGCATAGGCGGCAGCCGCGCCGAGGTAAAAACCATAGACATCGAGCAGACCGACAAAGACCGTTCGGTCATGGTCATCACCCCGATGGCCGCTCCATGAGGGGAAAGATTTTTCGGCGCGCCTTCCTGCCGGTCTGGCTCTGGCTGGCGTTTCTGCTGGCCTGCGGCGCCATCATCAGCCGCACCCATGTCACCACGGACCTGTCGGCGTTTTTGCCGCGCAACCCGACGCCCGAGCAGCAACTGCTGATGGACCAGTTGCGCGACGGCCTGGCCTCGCGCCTGATCCTGGTGGGCATTGAAGGCGCCGATGCGCCCGCCCGCGCCCGGCTTTCCAAACAGGTGGCCCAGCCGCTGCGCGCCGACCCGGCTTTTGTGGCCGTCAACAATGGCGAGCCCGTCAACACCGAACGCGACCGGGCCTACCTGTTCAACAACCGCTACCTGCTCAGCCCGGCCGTCACGCCGCAACGTTTCAGCACCGACGGCCTGCACGCCGCCCTCGGTGACAGCATAGACCTGCTGGCCTCACCCGCCGGCCTGATGGTCAAGTCCCTGCTGCCCAATGACCCGACCGGCGAAATGGTGGAGTTGCTCGGGCAACTCGACAGCGGCACCCACCCGCCCCTGGTCGAGGGTGCCTGGGCCTCGCGTGACGGCGCACGCGCCTTGTTGCTGATACAAACACGTGCCCTGGGCTCGGACACCGATGCCCAGCAACACGCCATGGCCGCCATCCGGCAGGCGTTTGACACGGCGTCCCAGGCCAGCCCCACGGCCAAGCTGGTGATGACAGGCCCCGGCGTGTTTTCGGTGACCTCGCGCGAAACCATTCAAAGCCAGGTCAGCCGCCTGTCCCTCATCAGCATCCTGATCATCGCCACCTTGCTTTTGCTGGTGTACCGCTCCCCGACCGCGCTGGTCCTGGGTTTTCTGCCCGTGATCAGCGGTGTGCTGGCCGGGGTGGCCGCCGTCAGCCTGGGTTTTGGTTCTGTGCATGGCATCACCCTGGGCTTTGGCACCGCCTTGATTGGCGAAGCGGTGGACTATTCCATCTACCTGTTTGTGCAATCCGAACAGGCCCAGGCTGACCAGCAGCATTGGGTGCATCGTTTCTGGCCCACCATACGCCTGGGCGTGTTGACCTCGATCTGCGGTTTTGCTTCGCTGTTGTTCTCGGGCTTTCCCGGCCTGGCACAACTCGGCTTGTATGCGATTGCCGGGCTGGTCGCCGCCGCCGCCATGACACGTTTTGTGCTGCCCCACCTGTTGCCGGCAACGTTTCGCATCCATGATGTCTCGGCCATAGGCCGCGTGTTGAGCCGCCTGACCGAGCGCGCCGCCGCGCTGCGCTGGTCGGCGGTCATCGTCCTGCTGGCGGCCTGCGCCATCCTGGTCCTGCACCACGACCGCTTGCTCGATGAAAAAATCTCTTCGCTAAGCCCGGTGTCGCGCGCCGATATCGCGCTGGATGAAAGCCTGCGCGGCGACATGGGCGCGCCCGACGTGCGTTACCTGGTGGTGATCTCCGGCGCCAGCCGGGAAGCCGTGCTGACCTCCTCGGAAAAAGTCTCGACGTTGTTGCAGGCACAAGTCGAGCAGGGCGAACTCGCCGGCTTTGAAAGCCCCAGCCGTTATCTGCCCAGCATCGCCACACAACGCGCCCGCCAGTCCAGCCTGCCGCCGCCCGATGAATTACAAGCGCGCCTGGGACAAGCGGTGCAAGGTCTGCCGGTGCGTGCGCCCTTGTTTGCCCCTTTTCTCGCCGATGTGGAAAGCAGCCGCAACCGGCCTTTGTTGCAGGCCAGCGACCTGGAGCGGACCTCCATGGCCATGGCCGTCGATGCCTTGTTGCTCCAGCAATCCCGAGGTGGCTGGACGGCCTTGTTACCGCTCAAGGCGCCCGAAGGGAAGAGCATCCAGGCCGACAAAATTCGTGCGGCCCTGGTCACCACCGGTTTGTCAAATGTGTTGTTTGTCGACATGAAGGCCGAGTCCGATCGCCTGTATTCCGGCTACCTGCGTGAAGCCACCCTCTTGTCGCTGGGCGGGCTGGTGGCCATCATCCTGCTTTTGTTGGGGATCTTTCGTTCACCCCAGCGGGTGCTACGCATCATCGCGCCGCTGGTCGCCTCCGTCATCACCGTCACGGCGGGGTTGGCGCTGTTTGGCCAATCCTTGGTCATTCTGCACCTGGTGGGTTTGCTGCTGGTGGTGGCGGTGGGATCGAATTACGCGCTGTTTTTTGATCGCCCCGAACCGCTCACACCGATTCCGCACCGCACCCTGGCCTCGATGCTGCTCGCCAACCTCACCACGGTTGCGGGTTTTGGCCTGCTGGCGTTTTCCAATGTCTCCATCCTGCAGGCCATGGGGTCTACCGTCGCCCCGGGCGTGATCCTGGCGCTGGTATATGCCGCTATTTTTGCGAAGCCCACCCATGCCTGAGCCACGCTGGCATTCCACACCGCTGATGCGCGCCTCCATCGCCGTGCATGGGCTGGCCCTGGTAACGCTCATCGCAGCGCCTGGACAATGGCTCTGGGTGCTGGCCGCCCTTGTGTTCAATCACCTGCTGATTGCCGGCGCCGGCCTGTGGCCGCGCAGCCACTGGCTGGGACCGAACTGGACCCGATTGCCCGCCGCCGCGACAGCCAGACATGAAATCGCTCTGACCATAGACGACGGCCCCGACCCGGAGGTCACGCCTCAGGTGCTGGACCTGCTGGACCGTTATGCGGTTCAGGCCACTTTTTTTTGCATAGGCGACAAAGCCGCGCGTTACCCGGAACTGTGCCGCGAGATTGTTAGGCGCGGCCATGCCGTTGAAAACCACAGCCAGCAGCATCGCCATCATTTTTCACTGATGGGGCCACGCGGCCTGACACGGGAAATCCAGGCGGCGCAGGACACGCTCACCCACATTTCCGGCCAGCACCCCCTGTTTTTTCGTGCCCCGGCTGGCTTGCGCAACCCGTTTCTGGAACCGGTGCTGGCCCGGCTTGGGCTGAAGCTGGCGACCTGGTCGGTACGCGGCTTCGACACGCGTGTCGGCGACGCGGCCCGTGTCAGCCACAAACTGCTGCAAGGACTGCAAGCCGGCGCCATCTTGTTGCTGCACGATGGCAACGCGGCACGTACGCCCCGCGGCACACCGGTCATTATCGAAGTGTTACCTGCGGTGCTGGCGTCTGCGGCTACCGCCGGCCTGCGGGTCGTCACACTGCGCCAGGCCCTGGCATGAGCCAACCGCAACAACGCCCCTGGTACCGGCAGATGGCGGTGGTGATCCCCCAGCATTTGCTGCTGAAGGGGGGCGGGACCATGCTTTTCATCGCCCTGTTTTTTGCGGCTTATTTTTACCTGCTCAAACACCCGGCCTACCCGGTGACGGTGATGCCTATCACCTGGCCGGACCAACTGATCGCCTTTGAGCCGCTGGCGATGCCGTTGTACCTCTCCCTGTGGGTGTATGTGTCCTTGCCGCCCTTGTTGCTCGCGACGCGGTCCGAACTTCAGCGTTACGGCCTGGCCATGGCAGCCACCTGCTTGACGGGGCTAATCATTTTCTACTTCTGGCCGACCGCAGTGCCTGTGCCCGATATCGACTGGGCCCTCTACCCCGGCGTGGATTTCCTCAAGAACCTGGACGCAGCCGGCAATGCCAGCCCCTCCCTGCATGTCGCCACGGCCCTTTTTTCCGCAGCCTGGCTGCATCACTCTCTGCGCCGTTTTAGCGGGCCGATGTGGTTACTGATATTGAACTGGCTCTGGTGTGCCGGGATCGTCTATTCCACCCTGGCCACACGCCAGCATGTGGCGGTCGATGTGTGGGCCGGTCTTGCACTGGGAGGCCTGGGCGCCTGGCTGTCATTCCATCCTCGCCTGTACACCGTTTCAGTCCGTCCGCAAACCCATTCCTGAAGATATGTTGACCCCAATCTGCCCTCTGAATTTGCTACCATCTCACCTTATCTAGATAGGCTTGTTTTCTCTGAACTCGCTCTGGCTTTCTCATTTCACCGCGACCAGTGCCATCGGCCATGGTCTCCAGCAAACCCTCTCCGCCTTGCAACAGCAGCACGGCGGACTGGCACCGTGCGCATTCGATACCGTTGACCTGAGCACCTATGTGGGTGAAGTCGCGGGTGTGGACGACGTACGGCTTCCCGCACATCTGGCCGACTTTGATTGCCGCAACAACCGGCTCGCCCTGCTGGGTTTGATGCAGGACGGTTTTGCCGATGCCGTGACGGCCGCCAGCCAAAAATATGGCGCGCAACGTGTGGGCGTTTTCATAGGCACCAGCACCTCCGGCATTTTGCAAACCGAACTGGCCTACCGCCGGCTGGACCCGGTGAGCGGCGCATTGCCTGCCGACTTTGTGTACGGCAGCACCCACAACACGTTTTCCGTGGCGGATTTCACGCGCCAGTATTTGGGCCTGCACGGTCCGGCTGCCGTGGTGTCCTCGGCCTGCTCCTCCAGCGCCAAGGTGTTTGCCTCGGCCCGCCGCATGATGGCGGCGGGACTGATAGACGCGGCCGTGGTGGGCGGGGTGGATTCCTTGTGCCTGACCACCCTGTACGGTTTTCACTCCCTGGGCCTGACCTCCACGCAGGCCTGCCGCCCCTTTGACATCGACCGCGACGGTATCTCCATCGGCGAAGCGGCGGCCTTCGCCCTGCTGGAGCGTGTACCCGAGCAGCTCGACAAAAGCGCCGTGTTGCTGCTGGGCGTCGGTGAATCGAGCGACGCCCACCACATGTCCTCCCCCCACCCCGAAGGCCTGGGCGCACGTTTGGCGATGCAGGACGCGCTGACTATGGCCGGTCTTGACGCGGCCAATATCGACTACATCAACTTGCACGGCACCGCCACACCCAGCAACGATGCGGCCGAGACCAAGGCGGTTGCCGCGCTGTTCGGGCCGACAACACCTTGCAGTTCCACCAAAGGCGCGACCGGGCACACCCTGGGCGCGGCAGGCGGCGTGGAAGCCGTGATTTGTGCCTTGGCCCTGCAGCACGGTTTGTTGCCCGGTGGCTTGAATACACAACAACTGGATGCCGCGTTGCCCCTGAATTACCTGCTGGCCAACCGCGAACAAGCCGTCCACCACGTGCTGAGCAACTCTTTCGGTTTCGGCGGCACCAATTGCAGCCTGGTTTTTGGCCTTGCCGCGGAGGGCAGAAAAAAATGACGCCGCATTCCGCCAGTACCGCCCGGCCTCTCACTGTTTTTGTTGACGGCATAGGGCTGTTAGGCCCCGGCCTGAACAACTGGGCGCAAGGCCGCGAACTGCTCAACGGCCAGTCGCCCTACCAGGCCGGGCGTTGCATCCTGCCTCTGCCCATGGCCTTGCCGCCGGCCGAGCGTCGCCGCGCTGGCGCCGTCGTGAAAGTTTCCCTGGCGGTGGGCCAGGAGGCCGTGACCGCTTCGGGTTTTCAAGCGGCGCGCCTGCCTTCGGTATTTTCATCATCCAGCGGCGACGCCGTGAACTGCCATGAAATCTGCAGCGCCCTGGCATCCAGTGACCGACTGATCTCACCGACGCGTTTTCACAATTCGGTGCACAACGCCGCCTCCGGTTACTGGAGCATTTCCAGTGGCGCCATGGCGTCATCATCGGTGCTCTGCGCGCGCGATGCGAGTTTTGCCGCCGGCCTGCTGGAAGCCATGACGCAGGTGGTGATGGAACAAACCGCGGTCTTGCTGGTGGCCTACGACACCGACTATCCCGAGCCATTGCACAGCGTGCGGCCCGTGCCCGACACCCTGGGCGTGGGCCTGGTGCTGGCACCGCAGCGCAGCGAACGCAGCCTGGCGCAATGGACGCTGACGCCCGATACCTGCTTCACGAGTGTGATGCCGGATGGCCTGGACGATCCCGCCCTGGAGCAGGTCCGCCAGAGTATTCCGGCCGCACGTTGTTTACCGCTGCTGCGCAGCGTCGCGGCACAACGCTCGGGAGTCCTTGTATTGGACTACCTGGAAGGCCTGCAACTGGCCGTGAACGTGGCGCCCTGACGCTGCGACACGATGACACTTATGCCTTCATACATGCCCGCCACATTGCAACACGACGAGATTGCCAGGCGCATCCCGCACCAGGGCAATATGTGCCTGCTGGACGTGGTCACCAGCTGGGACGACAGCCACATCCAGTGCCAGGCCAGCAGCCACCACGCACCCGACCACCCGCTGCGCGCCTATGGCCGGCTGGGCGCCGCCTGCGGCGTGGAGTATGCGGCGCAAGCCATGGCGGTACACGGCGCGCTGGTGGCTGAAAGTCTGGCCGACGGACAGACCAGCACCACCCCTCGCGCCGGTTACCTGGCCAGCATGCGCAGCGTCACCCTGCATGTGGACCGGCTGGACGCGGTGGCCGGCTTCTTGACGGTTTCGGCAGAACGCATCACGGGGGATGACCACACCGTGCTCTACAACTTCAGCGTACAGGCCGGCGCACAAACCCTGCTCAGCGGCCGCGCGGTGGTGGTGCTCGATGCCGCGGCCCTCTCGCCGCCTGCCGGCGCGCACACGGCCTGAATCACCAGACCAAGAAAGACATTTTCATGAACAAGCCCCTCAAACGTGCCTTGGTCACAGGCGGCAGCGGCGGCATAGGCTCGGCCATCTGCCGGCGCCTGGCGGCCGACGGTTTCAGCGTCATCGTGCATGCCAACAGCCAACTGACCACGGCACAAGCTGTCGCGGCGGATATCGTGGCGCAGGGCGGCCAGGCACAGGCTGTGGCTTTTGACGTGACCGATGCGGCCGCCACGGCTACCGCTTTGCAGGCCTTGCTGGAAGACGGCGCTATCCAGGTGCTGGTCAACAATGCCGGCATCCACGACGACGCCGTTTTTCCGGGCATGCAACTGGCCCAATGGCAACGTGTGCTGGATGTGTCGCTCAACGGTTTTTTCCATGTCACGCAACCGCTGACCATGCCGATGATCCGCACGCGCTGGGGCCGCATCATCACCATCACCTCGGTCGCCGCCGTGGCCGGCAACCGGGGTCAGGTCAACTACTCGGCCGCCAAAGGTGCTTTACATGCCGCCACCAAGTCGCTGTCCCTCGAAGTGGCCAGCCGCGGCATCACTGTCAACGCCGTGGCGCCTGGCATCATAACCACGGCCATGAGCCAGGGCAGTTTCAGCCCGGAAACCATCGCCACCCTGGTGCCCATGAAACGCGCCGGCAAGGCGGAAGAGGTGGCGGACCTGGTCGGCTTCCTGGCTTCCGAGAAGGCCGCCTATATCAGCGGGCAGATCATTTCTATCAACGGCGGGATGATATAGCCCCCACGGTCGCGCACTGCGTGTAGCTCCCTGCCCCTCAAGGGGGCCGCTGCGCCTGCGGCCCGGCGAAGCCGGTTCCGCGGCCCTGGCTTGCATAGCGGACAACCTCAGCGTCGCTCGCTATATGCCCTGGATGCGCCGCCACAGCAGCACCGGCAAGCGCAGGATAAAACCCAGCAACAGCCGCGAGTGCATCCAGGTCAACAAGAGGTTGTCGCGCAGGTAATTGAAGTGCGACACGCCGCCTTCGTCGGGACGGAAATATTTGACGGTGGCCGGCAGGTTGACCGGCTTGACGCCTAACCAGCACATGCGCACCACGGCTTCGGGGTCGAAGTCGAAACGGCGCATCCAGCGCTGCCCGTGCATGACGCGCCGCAGCGGCGCGATCGGGTAGACACGAAAACCAAACAGCGAGTCCCCAATGCCGGCCCACAAGGTTTCCAGGTCGGCCCAGCCGTTGGACACCTTGCGGCCATTCACGCGCAGACGCGGCGCATCGGCCGCAAACACCGGCACACCTAACACCATGGCGGCCGGTTGGGCGCTGGACGCGGCCATGAACTCCGGGATCAGCGGCGCCGGATGCTGGCCGTCCGAGTCCATGGTCAACACATGGGTGAAGCCTTGTGCCTCGGCCAGATCAATCCCGTGCAACACGGCGGCACCCTTGCCGACGTTGTGCGGCAACACGATCACACGCAGGCCTTCATCCTGCGCAGCCATGGCTTGCAGGCCGGCGGCACTGTCGTCGGTGCTGCCATCCACCACCACCCCAGACCGGCGTCCACTGCGCACGTGCCGAACGCACGGTTTCATAGACTTTGGGACCGGGGTTGTAGCTGGGAATCAGGACAAGATGGGTGCGGGACAAGCGGGGCAAAACAGCAGTCATCGGCATGGCAAGTAGGCGAAATAAATAAGGAATCAGCAGGCCAGCCTTCAGGCCGGCGGCGCCTTGATGGGGAAGTCGGGCAACTGGGCATGCGCGAGTTCGGACTGGAAGTAGGCCTCCAGTTCGCGAACAAACTGCGCGGTATGCTGAGGCGGCTCAAACCGTTTGCCCAACCTGAGCTTGTAGGTGATGGGCATGGCCGGCGTCCAGAGCAGCGACCAGCCTTTGCCAAGAAAGCCCGAATCGGTTTCGATAAACACGGTCTGCACCGGCACGCCGGCATTTTTGGCGATCAGGCCGGTCGTGCCCTGCATGGGCCCCACCGGAAAACGTGTGGTGCGTGTGCCTTCGGGAAACAGCAACAAATGGCTGCCCTTGCGCAAATCATCCACCCCCAGCTGCACCATGGTGCGCAGCGGCGTGTTGCGGATGTAACCGGCGAGCCGGGCGCCCGCGCCATAAAAAACGCTGTTGACGAGCTCGGCCTTCATGATGCAGGTCGCATTCGGCAGTCGCGACAAAATCATGACCGCGTCCAGGAGCGAAGGATGGTTGGGTGCAATCACCATGGGCGGGCCATCCCGCAAGCTATCGAGTTCGCTCAGGTCAAAACGGCAAGCCCCCATCAGCACCAGAAACCGCAGATAAGCCCGTGTCGTGGTGGTGACCAGCTTGCGGCCCAGGCGTTTGCTCAACACACGCGGCAACATCGCGCGCATAGGAAAAGCCAGCAACGTGACCGCCAGGCAGATCACCCCGAGCACCACAAAACCCAGGTGCATGCGCAAGGTGTCGTGCAGGCTGCGGCGCCGGGCATGCAGCTTCAGCGATTTTTTCAGCAAGGCATGCGGTTTGTAGTCCATAAATCAGTGCTTAAGCCGGTGCTTAACGCGCGGCCGGCTCGACACCCTCAACGACACGAATATTGGCCTTGCGCAAACGCATGGCCTGCCACGAGCGTTTGAAGTTCAAGGCAGAACCTATGTAGAAAAAACCCTTGAGTATCACCAGCGAAGGCCAGATCGGCGTCTTACCAAAAATATCGCCGGCCAGCATGGACAACAAGGCCTCTTTCACGCGCCAGATATTGCTGGGGCCCATGAACATGTCGCGCATGGTCGGATTCGTCACGCGGTAGATAAACCACGAAAACTCCTTGGGGCCCAGGCGCACCTGTTTGTCAAAACGAGCCAGCGCCGAGGCGGCTTTTGTCGGTTCGCGCAGGCAGGTGTCCACCGTGTCGGCGCCGACAAAACCGCCCTGCATGGCCAGCATGACACCCGATGAAAACACCGGGTCGATGAAGGTGAAGGCATCACCAATCATCAGGTAGTTGGGCCCGTGTGTGCGCTCACAGGCATAGGAAAAATTACCGGTCGCCTCCACCTCGGACGACAAGGTGGCCTGGGCCAGCCGCTCGCTGAGCGCCGGGCACATCGCAATCGTGTCCAAGAAAAAATCCCTGACCGGTTTGCTCCGGCTTTTCAAATAATGCGGCCAGACCACGGCGCCTATGCTGGTAAAACCATCCGCCAGCGGAATAAACCAGAACCAGCCATGGTCAAACCAGAAGATGGTGATGTTGCCTTCGTCCTGGCCAGCATGCCGCGTCGCGCCCGTGAAGTGGCCATACAGCGCCGAGCTGTTGTGTTTGGGGTTGCGGCGCTTGATGTCGAACTGCTTGCCCAGCACGGTGTCGCGGCCCGACGCGTCCACCACAAAACGCGCGCGCCACTGCTCGACGCGGCCATCGTCGTGTTGCGCCTGTACCGTGGCGCCGCTGCGATCAGGCGCAAAGTCCACGCCTTTCACCTTGCAGCCCTCAATCACCTCGGCACCCAGCCGGGTCGCGTTGCGGATCAGGATCTCATCGAACTCGGAACGCCGCACCTGATAGGAAAACGGCATGGATTTGTCCCAGGCATCGGCAAACTGGAAGGTCTGGCTTTTGCTTTCATGCCAGGGCGAGACAAATTCGGCGCCCCACTTTTCCATGCCTATGGCCTTGACGGCATCGGCCACCCCGAGTTTTTCAAACAACGCCAGGTTGGCCGGCAGCAGCGACTCGCCGATGTGAAAACGTGGGTGGTGTTCTTTCTCCAGCACCACCACCTTGTGGCCCTTTTGCGCCAGCAGCGCGCCGGCCGTGGCGCCTGCCGGGCCACCACCAATCACCAGGACGTCACAGTCATGAAGGATGGCGGGGGATGGGGTGGTCGCTGAACTCTGCTCGGTCATGAAGGGTCCCTGGTGGAGAGTTTTTGGAGCCTGCCGCCAAGCCATGGCTGAACGCTGGGGCGTGGGGGATGGAAGTTGCGCACGGGATGCGTCAGTTCAGGGAGTTTACGCCGGGCAAGGACCCTCTTTTGTGCTGAATTTTCCCGCCGCAACGTCATGTTTTGCGCCGTCCCACGAATAAACGACGTCTTTGCCCAAAACGGCGTTACAAATCCTCGCAATCCCGGCGCCACGGCTGTGGTTTTTGCGCTGCATCGCACAAATCATCCATGGCCTGTATGGCCGCGCCAATCCGCCCGCCGGCAAGTGCTATTATTTTGCCGGTCATGTTGCACCCGCGCACCCGCTCTGAGTTCACCCGTGTATTCAGCCTTTGACCGACACCGCCTGAACCCCCTGTGAACCTTCCCACCCCATCTATCTCCCCCGCCGACCTGGCGCCCGCCGCCGCGGCCGGAAAACACACACCGATGATGGTCCAGTATTTGGGCCTGAAAGCGGACTATCCCGACACCCTGCTGCTGTACCGCATGGGCGACTTTTACGAGTTGTTTTATGCCGACGCCGAAAAAGCCGCGCGCCTGCTCGACATCACGCTGACACGGCGCGGCCAGTCCGCCGGCGAGCCGGTGGTCATGGCCGGCGTGCCTTTTCACTCGCTGGAAGCTTACCTCGCCAAACTCATCAAGCTTGGCGAGTCGGTCGCGATCTGCGAGCAGGTCGGCGACGTGGCCACCAGCAAAGGCCCGGTCGAGCGCAAGGTGGTGCGGGTGGTCACGCCCGGCACCCTGACCGACACCGAGCTGCTGAACGACAAGACCGAATCGATTTTGCTGGCGGTGCACCAGGGCAGCCGCAACACCTGCGGCCTGGCCTGGCTCAGCGTCACGCAGGGCGAGATTCACCTGGCGCATTGCGCCAGCGACGAGCTGGAAGCCTGGATCGCACGGATTGCGCCCAGCGAGCTGCTCTACAACGTGGATGTCACCCCAGCTTTCGAGCAACGCCTGAAAAGCCAGCGCTGCGCGGTCAGCGCCCGGCCCGCCTGGCAGTTTGATAGCGCGCTGGGCGCGCGCCGCCTGCTGGCCCAGTTGCAGGTCGCCTCGCTGGCCTCCTGGAACGCCGAAGCCTTGCCCGAAGCCCATGCGGCCGCCTCCGCCCTGCTCGGTTATGCCGAACACACCCAGGGCCGGAGCTTGCCTCATGTGCACAGCCTGCAGGTGGTGCGCTCCGGCGAGCTGATCGAACTGCCGCAAACCACGCGGCGCAACCTGGAACTGACGCAAAACCTGCGCGGTGAAGATTCGCCTACCCTGTTTTCCTTGCTGGACAGCTGCAGCACCGGCATGGGCAGCCGCGCGCTGAAAAGCTGGTTGCTGAGCCCGCGGCGCGACCGCAGCCAGGCCCAGGCCCGCCTGGATGCGATTGCCGTCCTGCGCGGCGGCCTGCAGCAACAATTGCGTAGCGGGCTCAAGGGCTGCAGCGATGTGGAACGTATCACCGCCCGCATCGCGCTGCGCCAGGTGCGCCCACGTGAATTGGTGGCCCTGCGCGATACGCTACAAAAAACAGAGCTGCTTGCGCCCGTCCAGCAAGGGCTACCGGCACTTTTGACCACTATTTTCGAGGATTTGCAGGCGCCGCCGGCCTGCGCCGAATTGTTGAAGCGTTATGTGCTGGACGAACCCGCCGCGCTGATCCGCGACGGCGGCGTGATCAACCACGGCTGCGACGCCGACCTCGACGAGTTGCGCGGCATCCAGACCAACTGCGACGACTTTCTGCTCGACCTGGAGGTCCGCGAAAAAGCCCGGACCGGCATAACCAACCTGCGGGTGCAGTTCAACAAGGTGCACGGTTTTTACATCGAAGTCACCCAAGGCCAGCTCGACAAGGTGCCCGACGACTACCGGCGCCGCCAGACCCTGAAAAACGCCGAGCGTTACATCACACCTGAACTGAAAGCCTTTGAAGACAAGGCCTTGTCGGCGCAAGAACGCGCGCTGGCCAGGGAAAAATGGCTGTACGAACAACTGCTCGATCAGTTGCAGAATTTTGTGCCGACCCTGAGCCGGCTGGCACGCGCCCTGGCCAGCCTGGACGCCTTGTGTACGCTGGCCGAACGTTCGCTCACGCTGAACTGGACCGCGCCAGAGTTTGTCCGGGAGCCCTGTATTGACATCAGCCAGGGCCGGCATCCGGTCGTCGAAGCCCGGCTGGCTGAAACCAGCGGCGGCGCGTTTATCGCCAACGACTGCAAGCTGAGCGGCAAAAGCCGCATGCAGGTCATCACCGGCCCCAACATGGGCGGTAAATCCACCTACATGCGCCAGGTCGCCATCATTGTGCTGCTGGCCAGCATGGGCTCTTATGTGCCGGCCAGCAGTTGCCGGCTTGGGCCCATAGACGCCATCCTCACGCGTATAGGCGCGGCCGACGACGTGGCCAACGCCCAGTCCACCTTCATGCTGGAAATGCTGGAGGCCGCGCAAATCCTGCACGCCGCCACCCCGCATTCACTGGTTTTGATGGACGAGATCGGCCGCGGCACCTCCACCTTCGACGGCCTGGCGCTGGCCGGCGGCATCGCCGCCCACCTGCACAACAAGACCCAGGCCTTCACGCTGTTTGCCACGCATTATTTTGAGCTGACCGAGTTTCCGGCGCGCCACCATGCGGCGGTCAACGTACATGTCAGCGCGGTCGAGTCCGGCACCGACATCGTGTTCCTGCACCACATCGAGCCCGGCCCGGCCAGCAAAAGTTACGGTATCGCCGTCGCCAAGCTGGCCGGCGTGCCGGCCGGTGTGGTCAACCATGCGCGGCATGCACTCGCGGCGCTGGAAACCCAGCAGGATGCCAGCCGCGCGCAAGTCGACCTGTTTGCCACGCCGCCCGAGCCGCCAGCCGCCGAACTCAGCGTCGTGGAAAAAGCACTGAGCGGCATAGACCCCGATGCGCTGAGTCCGCGCGAAGCGCTGGACGCCCTGTACCAGTTGAAAAAGCTTGCGACCAGCTAAGCAACAGACTATGGTTTCCCCATGACTTATTGCGTTGCCATCAAACTGAACGCCGGCCTGGTGTTTTTGTCGGACTCCCGGACCAATGCCGGGCTGGACCAGATCAGCACTTTCCGAAAGATGATCATTTATGAAAAGGCCAATGATCGTTTCATGGTGCTGCTGTCGGCCGGCAATCTGTCGGTTTCGCAATCCGTGCGCGAGATCCTGCAGGTCGAACAACTCAAGGACGCTGAGGGCGGCCCGCCCATCACCATCTGGAACGCCAAAAGCATGTTTGATGCCACGCGTGTGCTGGGTTCGGCGATACGCCGTGTGCATGATCGTGACGCCGATGACCTGAAAAACAACGGCACGGAGTTCAATGTCTCGCTGATTTTTGGCGGCCAGATCAAGGGCGAAGCCATGCGCCTGTTTCAGGTGTATTCGGCCGGCAACTTCATCGAAGCCACACCCGAGACGCCTTATTTCCAGATCGGTGAATCCAAATACGGCAAACCGGTGCTGGACCGTGTGCTCACCCCCGACACCCCGCTGGACGAGGCCGCCAAATGTGCACTGGTGTCCATGGACTCGACGCTCAAATCCAACCTGTCGGTCGGCCTGCCGCTGGACATGGTGGTGTACGAGGCCAACAGCTTCCACACCGACAAGGTGGTCTGCATCGACTACGACAACCCTTATTTCCGCATGTTGCACGACAACTGGGGAAAAAAGCTGCGCCAGGTGTTTGACAGCATCGAAGACCCGATGTGGGACGGCGGTGAAACCCTCGTGCCGCTGCTGACCCCCTTGTCGCGCAACCAGCCGCTGAAAAAAATTACCTCGCCTGAAGAAAAACTGATTTAAGCCCAGGCCGGGCGGCGGCCTCCCCGTCCCAGCCTGTCCTTCCGGAGTTGCTCCGGGAGTCCCAGATGGCGGACCCGTCCGCACTGACCTTTCTGAACGACCTCGTGCCCACCACCACCAAACCCCTCATCGTTTTCTCCCATGGCAACAGCTTTCCCGCCAGCACCTACGGTGTCTTGTTCCAAAGCCTGAAAACGCGTGGTTTCCAGATCAAGGCGATAGAAAAATTCGGCCACGACCCGCGTTACCCCGTGACCAGCAACTGGCCACACCTGGTGCAGCAACTGGCCGACTTCAGTACCGAAGCCGTTGAAAAAACCGGCCAGCCGGTGTTTCTGGTCGGCCATTCGCTGGGCGGTTTTTTAAGCCTGATGTGTGCCGCACGCAACCCCGTGCTGGGTGGCCTGCCGGTGCGCGGTGTGTTGCTGATCGACTCACCCATCCTCGGCGGCTGGCGCGCCACGGCACTCAGCGTCGCCAAACGCGCGCAACTGGTGGGCTCGATTTCACCCGGGGCCATCAGCCGCAAACGCCGGCACCAGTGGCTGGGTCAGGCCGAAGTGTTGGCGCATTTCCGCAGCAAAAAGGCTTTTGCGCAATGGGACGAGCAGGTGCTGCTGGACTACATCGAACACGGCACGCATGACGCACAGGGCGAAGGCGACAACCAGCGCCTGCTGAGTTTTGACCGCGACGTGGAAACCGCCATCTACAACACCTTGCCCCACAACCTGGAAGGCCTGCTCAAGCGACACCCGCTCAAATGCCCGGCGGCCTTTATAGGTGGACGTCAGTCGACCGAGATGAAACAGGTGGGCATGGCCATGACCGAAAAAGTCACCAAAGGCCGCATCATGATGCTGGACGGCAGCCACCTGTTCCCTATGGAAAAACCCATCGCCACCGCGGCCGCCGTCGAGGCTGCCTTGCGCAACCTGATGGACTGAAAAGGATGGTTGGCTCAGGCCGACCAGGTAACCCAGCCCATGTGGGCCGTGACCAGCACCACGATGCCGAACACGATGCGGTACCAGGCAAAGGGCACAAAGCTGTGGGTGGCAATATAACGCAGCAGCCAGCGAATACACAGCCAGGCGCTGATGAATGAAAACAGCAGGCCCACACCGAACAGCGGCAGGTCGGTCATCGACAGCAGGGCGCGGTCCTTGTACAGGCTGTAGACACCCGCGCCTATCAGCGTCGGAATCGCCAGGTAAAAGGAAAAATCAGTCGCAGCCTTGCGCGACAGGCCCAGCAACATGCCACCAATGATGGTGGCGCCGCTGCGACTGGTGCCCGGGATCATGGCCAGGCACTGCACCAGGCCGACTTTGAGCGCGTCCATCACGGTCATGGCTTCGACCTCCTGGATACGCGCCACGGCCGGGTTGTTTTGTTGCCGCCGCTCGGCCCACAAGATGATGAAGCCGCCAATGATGAAGGTGCTGGCCACCACCATGGGCGTGAACAAATGGGCCTTGATGGCCTTGCCGAACAGCAGGCCCAGGATCACCGCCGGGAAAAACGCCACCAGCACATTCAGCGAAAACTGTTGCGCCTGCTTTTCGGTCGGCAAAGCCACCAGCGTGTCGCGGATTTTTTGCCAGTACACCAGGATCACGGCAAAAATGGCGCCGGTCTGGATCGCGATGTCAAACACCTTGGCCTTGTCGTCGTCAAAGCCCAGCAGCGAGCCGGCCAGGATCAGGTGACCGGTGGAAGAAATAGGCAGGAACTCGGTCAAGCCCTCGACGATGCCCATGACGGCAGCCTTGATCAGCAACACAATGTCCACGCTTAGCTTTCTGAGGTTGGCGGGACAGGCCGCTGCCACACATAGGCCCGCGCTGTCCTCGAGGAATTTGAAAATCTGATTATCGCTGGCCCGCCTGCGGCAAATGCGCCCTGCCCTTGCAGCCCAGGGCAGGGCTCAGCCCCCGCGGATAATGGCGGTATATAAATTTTCCAATTGGTCATATATTTTTTTGCGTCTATTCGTCAATTCTCGAAAAAACGTAAGAAAATCAAGCCTATATCGCACAAGAATTCGACCTCTACGGGTAATTCTTCAAGAATATTTGACCATTAGGTCAAATATTTTTCTAAACTCGCGACACATTCTGTCTTGGAGCGCTCATGAATTCGTCGCCTTTTCACAGTCGCTATTGGTCCGACTGGACCAGCGAGGCCTTTTCCCGTCTCGACCGGTCGCGCCTGATCGCCGTGTTGCCCGTGGGCGCCACCGAGCAGCACGGTCCGCACCTGCCGATGTCCACAGACACCGCAACCATTGACGGCATGGTGCAAGCGGCAATCCGGCACCTGCCGCCGGAACTGCCGGCCTTGTTCCTGCCCACCGTGGCCTACGGCAAAAGCAACGAACATTCACGCTACCCCGGCACGCTCACGGTGTCGGCCGCGACCCTGATCGCACTGTGGACCGACATCGGTGCCTGCGTGGCGGCGGCCGGCGTGCGCAAGCTGGTGCTGTTCAACAGCCACGGCGGCCAGATGTCGGTGATGGACATCGTGGCGCGCGACCTGCGCGAGAAACATTCGATGATGACCGTCGCCGCCAACTGGTACACGCTGGGCCTGCCCGGCGGCATGTTTGAAGAACATGAGATGAAACACGGCATCCATGCCGGCGATCTCGAAAGCTCCATCATGCTCAAGCTCACGCCCGACCATGTGCGCCGCGAGAACTTCAAGAACTTCCCCTCCCTGACCGAGAAACTCGCCAAGGAAGGCCGCTTTCTGTCCATCAGCCCCAGCGGCAAGCTCGGCTGGCAGATCCAGGACATCAACCCCGAGGGTGCCGCCGGTGATGCCACGCGCGCGACCGCCGACAAGGGCGAAGCCGTGCTGGACCATGTGGGCCAGCGTTTTGTCGAACTGCTGCACGAGATCGACCGTTTCCCGATCGAGCGCCTGGACAACGCCCCCGCCTGGCAATAAGCCCCACCAAGGATGGTCATGGACACCTCATCAAACCACCCACTGGTCAGCCTGCGCAACGTCGGCAAGCGTTTTGCCAACGGCACGCTGGCGCTGGAGGGCATGAAGCTCGACATCGGCGAGCACGACTTCGTCAGCTTTCTCGGCCCCTCGGGCTGCGGCAAAAGCACGGCTTTGCGCCTGATCGCCGGACTCACCAGCATCACGTCGGGCGAGGTGGTCTGGGGCTCCGCGCCCACCGCCAGCAGCGGCATCAACCGCGACCTGGGCTTTGTGTTCCAGGAACCCACACTGATGCCCTGGGCCAAGGTGTTTGACAACGTTTACCTGCCGCTCAAACTCAGCGGCATGAAACGCGACGAAGCCGCACCGGTCGTGCAGCAGGTGCTGGAGATGGTGGGCCTGTCACGTTTTGCCGACGTCTACCCGCGTGAACTTTCGGGCGGCATGAAGATGCGCGTCTCGATTGCGCGTGCGCTCGTGACCCGGCCACGCCTACTGCTGATGGACGAGCCTTTCGCCGCACTCGACGAAATGACACGTATCAAGCTCAACAATGACTTGCTGGCGATCTGGAAGGAACACCGTTTCAGCGTCATTTTTGTGACACACAGCGTCTACGAATCGGTCTACCTGTCCGACCGCATCGTCGTGATGGCGGCCCGACCGGGCCGGGTGATCGACGAGATTCACATCGACGAACCTTATCCGCGCGGCGACGCCTTCCGCACCTCAACCCGCTACAACGAACACTGCATTGCGGTGTCGCGTTCGCTTCACGGAGCCCTTCATGGCCTCAGCATCGACCACTGACCGCATGGCAGTGCCTCCAACGGTTTCCTCCGACGACACCCTGACGGTTGGCAGCAACAACGACCGGCTGGCGCGCGCGCGGCGTCGCGAGACTGTGCTGCGCATCGTCGTGCCGCTCACCGTGGTCACCCTCCTGTTTCTGATCTGGGAAGTCATGGTGCGTGTCAACAACATCCCGCACTACATCCTGCCTGCGCCCTCACTGATTTTGAGCACGCTGTTTGACAACTGGGCCTCGCTGTCGCCGGCCTTGTGGTTCACGGTCAAACTCACCTTGCTGGCACTGGCCGCCGCGATTGCCGGCGGCGTCTTGCTGGCGATTGCGTTCTCCATGTCCAAGTGGGTGGAGATCGGATTTTTCCCTATCGCCGTGATCCTGCAGGTCACGCCCATCGTCGCGATTGCGCCGCTGATCCTGATCTATATCTCCAGCACCACGGCCGCCTTGCTGCTGTGCGCCTGGATTGTTGCCTTTTTTCCCATCCTCTCCAACACCGTGATCGGCCTCAAAAGCGCGGACAGCAACCTGCGCGATTTGTTCACGCTGTACCAGACCACACCCTGGCAGCGTTTTCGTTATCTCCTGATGCCCACTGCCCTGCCTTATTTCATGGCGGGCCTGAAGGTCGCTGGCGGCCTGAGCCTGATCGGCGCCGTGGTGGCGGAGTTCACGGCCGGCACGGCGGGCCGCGAGACCGGGCTGGCCTCACGTATTCTCGAGTCCAGCTTTCGCACCGAAATCCCCATGATGTTCGCGGCGCTGCTGCTGGTGTCCCTGCTGGGCATTGCGATTTTTGTCGTGTTCGCGGCGCTCTCGCGCTGGGTGCTGGGCCACTGGCACGAAAGCGAAATGCGGCGCGAAAACTGATCATCCATGCCCGCACGCCATCCCTTCGCCGCTGCCCACTGGCCCCAGCAACTGCCGCCCAGCTACTGGCTGAGCCATGCCCGCGTGCCCGCCGATCTGCTGGAACGTGCAGCAACCGCCTGGCGCACAGACCCGGTGGCTTTGCAAATCACCGACGGGTTCATCAGCGCCATCGAGCCCCAGGCCCAGGGCGGACTGCCGGTGTTCAACCTCGACGGCGCCACCGTGTTGCCGGCCTTTGTTGATCCGCACACCCACCTGGACAAGGGCGACCTGCTTTCGGTGGGCATGGAGCCCGCGCGCAGCCTGTTCGGCGCGATTGAGGCCGTGCAGGCCGACTACGCACTCTGGACAGCCACAGAACTGGCGGCGCGTATCGACTTCGGCCTGCAGGAAGCCTGGGCCCATGGCACGCGGGCCCTCAACTCCTATTGCGACTGGTCCGACCCCGACAGCCCGCTGGCCTGGCAGGCCTTGCTCGACGCGCGCGAACGCTGGCGCGGCCGCATCGAGCTGGTGCTGACCTCGCTGGCCCCGGTCGATGTGCTGGCCGACACGACTGCCGCCGAACGTCTGGCCCGCCACGTCGCTCAGGCCGGCGGCATTCTGGGCCTGTTTGCCTACGCCGCACCGCACATTGCCGGCCTGCTGCCACGCGCGTTTGACCTGGCAGAACGGTTCGATCTGCGGCTCGATTTCCATATCGACGAACACCTGGATAGCAACCATGTCCACACCCTGCCGGTGGCCCGCCTCGCGCTGGAACGGGGCTACGGCGCCCGCACCGTCTGTGGCCACGCCTGCGCCTTGTCGCGCCTGGCGCCGCAGCCGCTGGCCGAGGTGCTGGAAGTTGTGGCCGCATCCGGGATAAGCCTGGTGTCCTTGCCGCTGACTAATTTGTATTTGCAGGACAGCAGCCAGCAAGCCCCGCGCCACACGCCACGCTGGCGCGGCATCACGCCCGTGCACGAAGCACGCGCCCTGGGCATTCCCGTGGCTTTTGGTTCGGACAACCACCGTGACTGTTTTTCACCGTTCGGCGACCTCGACCCGCTGCGCACCCTGGCGCTCGCCGCCTGCGCGGCCCAGCTCGACGATGCCATACCGCAATGGGCGCACGCGATCACCCGCACCGCGGCCAACGCCCTGGGCCTGGCCTGGGATGGCGTGTTGCGCCGCGGCTCACCCGCCGACCTGGTGTTGCACCCGGGACGTACCAGCGCCGAGGTCCTGAGCCGGCCCGAGCTGGGCCGCCAGGTCATACGCGCCGGCCAGCGCATCCATGCCGAGCGACCCGACTTTCGCAGCCTCGACGGCCTGCGCCATGTACCCACCTGAGGCCCGCGCCATGATCTCCTCCGTTCCCCTGCCCGCTGCAGAAGAAACCCGTCCCGCCATCGACTGGGCCGCCGTACAACGTGACCTGGACGGCCTGAATGTGATTGGCGAATTGCGCCAGCGCAAACAGCTCTCCAAGGACTTTTACTGGTACAGCCCCATCCTGACCGAGCAGTTGGCCGGCTGCGTGGCCGACCTCGTGGTCAAGGTCAGCACCGAGGCCGACGTCAAGCAGGTCGCCGCCGTGGCCGCACGCTGGAAGCTGCCGCTCACGATCCGCGCGGGCGGCACCGGCAACTACGGCCAATGTGTGCCCATGGCGGGCGGCCTGGTGATGGACGTCACCCCCATGAGCCGCGTGCTCGACGTCGCGCCCGGCCGCGTCACGGTACAGGCCGGCGCGCGTATGCACGACATTGAAATGGCAGTGCGGGAAACCGGACAGGCCTTGCGCATGTGGCCGTCGACCTGGCGCGTGGCGACCATAGGCGGCTTTATCGCCGGTGGTTTCGGCGGCATCGGGTCCACGCGCCACGGCGTGTTGCGCGACCCGGGCAACCTGATACGCGCACGCATCGTGACCGTGGAGAGCGAGCCCCAGGTGATTGAACTGTTTGGCGACGATATCCAGAAAGTGCACCACGCTTACGGCACCAACGGCATCCTGACCGAAGTCGAGGTGGCCCTGAGTCCGGCGGTCGAATGGCTGCATTGCATCGCGCTGTTCGACAGCTACCGCCAGGTTCTGGATTTCGGCGTGGCGGCCAGCACACCCGAGCTGGAACTGTTCCTGCTGTCGGCTGTCGATGCACGTTTTTCGTCGTATTACACAACGCTCAAATCTTATTTTCCGGCCGATCGCCACGCCATGTTTGCCATGGTCGCACCTGCGTCAATGGCGGCGTTCGAAAAGCTGGTGCTCGCCCACGGCGGGACTATCTCGCTGGCCCGCACCGAGGCCGAGCTCGATGCCGAAGGCCTGCCCTCGGCCGCCGAATGCGCCTACAACCACACCACCTTGCAGGTGCTCAAGGTCGACCGCTCCTGGACTTATCTGCAAGTGGCGTATGCCCAGCCCTTCGATCCGGCCGTGGTGGACAGACACATCGCCATCTTCGGCGACGACGTCTACCAGCACCATGAGTTCGCGCGCATGCACGGCGACTACGCCACTTTTGCCATCCTGCTGGTGCGCTGGAAAGGCGAAGCGCATCAGTACGAAGTGATCCGCGAAATCGAGTCGCAAGGCGGCTGCGTGATTTTCAACCCGCATGTGGTCACCATCGAAGACGGTGGCATGAAAACCATAGACTCGATGCAGATCGATTTCAAGAAACTCAGCGACCCCATGGGCCTGATGAATCCCGGCAAAACGCGCGGCTGGCAGCCGTCCATGGCGCGAGAAGCCTGAACCCGTCCCGCAGTCCCCCTCCCCAGCCCAACCACAAAAGGAAACTCGACCATGACACCCTTTGGCTCAAAAACCCTACGCGCCCTGTTGGTCGCCGCCCTCGCCGGTTCGGCCTTCGCTGCGCAGGCGCAGGAAAAAATCGCCTTCGCCACCAACTGGCGGGCCCAGCCCGGCCACGGCGGTTTTTACCAGGCGCTGGTGGACGGCACCTACAAAAAATACGGCCTGGACGTGGACATTCAGCAAGGCGGCCCGCAAGTCAACAACCGGCCCATGTTGCCGGCAGGCAAGGTCGACTTCATCATGACGGGCAACATGCTGATGGCTTTCGACAACGCCAAGCAAAAAATCCCCACGGTGGTGGTCGCGGGCTACTTCCAGAAAGATCCCCAGGCCATCATCGCCCACCCCGGCCAGGGCCTGGACAAATGGTCTGACCTGAACAAAGCCAAAACCGTGTTGCTGTCCAAGGACGGTCAGTTCAGCTTCTGGCAATGGATGAAAGCCTCGCAAGGCTTTCGCGACGAACAGGTCAAGCCCTACAACTACAGCCTGTCGCAGTTCCTGGCCGACAAGCAGTCGGTGCAGCAAGCCTATGCCACCTCGGAGCCCATGGCGGTGGAAAAACAAGCCGGTTTCAAACCCGTGGTGCACCTGCTGGCCGATGCCGGCTGGTCCACTTACGGCATGGTGATCGAAACCCGCCAGGACTTCGTGAAAAACAAGCCCGAAACCGTGCGCCGTTTCATCGAAGCCTCGCAAATCGGTTGGTACAACTACCTCTACGGTGACCGCAAGGCCGCCGATCAGTTGATCAAAAAAATCAACCCCGACATCAGCGACGAATACATCGAAAAATCCATAGGCGTGATCCGCGCGCTGATCGACACCGGCGACGCGCAAAAGCTGGGCATAGGCGCCATGACCGATGCACGCATGAAAGACTTCTACGACAAGGCCATCGCCGCCGGCCTGTACAAACCGACGGACTTCGCCTTGGCCTCGGTCTACACCACGCAGTTCGCCAACACAGGCGCGGGCCTGGAACTGCGCAAGAAACTCGCCAAGTAAGGACTGGGTCATGAACAAGAGCACTGGCCAGCCGCTGGCCCGTTATGCCGCCTGGAAACGGGTGGGCGACATGGTTTACATGTCGGGCGTGATCGCGGTCGACCCGCAGGCCGGCCGGGTGATCGAGCGTTTTGACGATCTGCCGGAGCAGGTGCGGCGCGAACTCGGCGAGACCGGCGAGTTGTCGGTGGACATCTTCCAGGCGCCGGCGCTGGTGCAAAGCTGGTTTGTGCTGGACCGAATCCGCCAACTGGCCGAAGAGGCCGGCGGCTCCATGGACGACGTGTTCAAGCTGGTGCAGTATTTCACCGACCTGCGCGACTACCCGCTTTACAACCGCGTGCGCCGCATGTTTTATCCGGGCGAGCCGCCGGTGTCCACCGTGGTTGAGGTCAGCGGCATGTTGCCCTCGCGTGCGGTGCGTATCGAGGTCGAGGCCACGGCCTATATTCCGCTGGCGCGCCCTGGCGCGACCACGCCCTCGTCTTCCTGAAGGATTCTCCGTGCTCGACCGCATTCTGACCGTCCGCGTCACCCGCATCATCCGCCAGACGCCGGACATCCTGGCCTTTGAGCTGTCCCATCCCTGGGGCCGCGCACTGCCGGCCTACAGCGCCGGTGCACATCTTGATGTGCACATGCCGGGCGGTTTCATGCGCCAGTATTCGCTGGCCCGCTCACCCGGTGCGGACGACGCACTGGCCGCACCCTATGTGATTGCCGTCAAGCGCGAAGCCGACAGCCGCGGCGGCTCGGCCGCCCTGCACGAACGCGTGCGCGAAGGCGACCTGTTGCCGGTCAGCGCGCCGCGCAACACCTTTGCGCTGGTGCCGCAAGCCCGCAAACACATCCTGCTGGCCGGCGGCATCGGCATGACGCCGCTGCTGGCCATGGCGCAGTCACTCGCGCAACAAGGCGCCGATTTTGAGTTCTGCTGCTTCGCCCGCAGCCAGACGCATCTGGCCTTTGCCGATGTGTTGCGCGAGCCCGCCTTGGCACCACACGTGCGCCTGCATTTCGACGATGCCGCGGCCAAAGAAAAAATCGACCTGAAACAATTGCTGTCCGAGTCCGCCGCCGACACCCACCTCTACGTCTGCGGGCCCGCCGGCTTCATGCAGGCGGTGCGTTCTGCGGCCGCGTCATGGGCCGAAGACAACATCCATAGCGAATATTTCGCGCCGCCCAGCACCGGTGCAGGCAGCGGCAGCGACAGCCCGTTTGAACTGGTGCTCGCACGCCGCGGCATCACGGTCACCGTGGCGGCCGACCAGACCGCGGTAGACGCCTTGCATGACGTGGGCATAGACATCCCGACCTCGTGTGAGCAAGGGCTGTGCGGCACCTGCGTGGTGGGTTGCCTGGCAGGTGAGGCCGAACACCGCGACTTCTGCCTGACATCCGGTGAACGCAAACACCAGGTCGCCTTGTGCTGCTCGCGCGCCAAGAGCGGGCCGCTGGTGCTCGACCTCTGACCGACAAGCATTTGCGCAAGCCAACTGCCATGTCCAAGACCGACGCCCTGCATGAATCACCTCCGGCCCAAGTCACGCGGCGGCCGTCCCAGCGCAGAAGCCAGACCCTGGCGGCCATCAACCAGGCTGCGATTGAAGTTTTCGCGGCCGAAGGCCTGAGCGGCGCATCGACCCAGGCGATTGCCGACAAGGCTGGTCTGTCCAAAGCCCAGCTGCATTACTACATTGCCGGCAAGGAAGACCTGTACCGCCAAGTCTTGCAAGACATCGTGGACGACTGGATTGGTGTCTTCGGCTTTAACGACGAAGCCTTCGGGCCGCGCAAGGTGCTGGGTGATTTAATCCAGCGCAAGATGGTGTTTTCCTTCGAGCAGCCACTGCGCTCGCGGATTTTTGCGGCCGAGATGATGCGCGGCGCGCCCGTGTTGCGCGCCATGCTGGGCACCAGCAAGCGGCGCACCGAACAGGCCGCGGCCGTGATCCAGAACTGGATCAACCAGGGATTGATGGACCCGCTGGACCCCCTGGCCCTGTTGTTCCACATCTGGGCCATGACCCAGTTTTATGCCGACCATGCGGACCAGGTCCTGTACTTTCGCGCGATCACCCACATCGACGCGGACTTGCGCAAACACCTGATCGCCGAGGTCAGTGCCTTCATTTTCAAGGGCGCTGGCGTCAAATAGCCCGCCCCTGCGCCTGCGTCTCACGCCAGGCCGGTGCATTCCGCACCCGCTTTCCCGCATTTCGTCGCATCCCGCTCGCGGCCAGGCAGGGCGACCTGCATAGTTCGCTCCATCGAACGAAACCGGAGCCTGCCATGCAACTCACCCCCCTCATCGCCGTGCACATGACCGCCGCCATCGCCGCCGTGGCGGTTGGCCCCATCGCCTTGTGGGCACGCCGCAGCCAAGCCCAGCGTCCGCGCCTACACCGCGCTTTTGGTTACGCCTGGGTCACGCTGATCCTGATCACCGCCTTGTCGGCTATTTTTATTCGCGACTTCAAGCTGCCCAACCTCGCCGGCTACACCCCCATCCACTTGCTGGTGCCGGCCACCTTTCTCGCGCTGTTTGGCGCTTTCCGGGCGCTGGTCCAGGGCAACATCCGCCTGCACCGCAAACGCATGCTGATCACCTACGTCGTCAGTTGCATCGTCGCCGGCGCCTTCACGCTGCTGCCCAGCCGCTACCTGGGCCAACAACTCTGGGGCAGCCTCGGCCTGCTCTAAACCCGCGTTCACGCTCTTCACGACACCGAAGGAGAAACCACCATGCTGATCCAGCTTCTCATCCAACACCCGCAGGCCCTGGGGCCTGTTCTTCAACACACTCCTGTGTGGGTCTGGGGCCTGTTCGCCGCCCTGCTGGCCCTGGGCCTGAGCCAGGTGCGCACACGCAGCGTCAGCGCCCTGCGCATGGCGCTGATGCCGGTGGCCATGGCGGGCCTGTCCTTGTGGGGCACGGCTTCGGCCTTTGGCAGCTCGCCGTTGTTTGTGTATGTCCTGCTGGCCTGGGCCGTCTGCACGGCGCTGATGCTGGGCCTGATGGCACCCTTGGCAGCACCGGCCGGCACTTTCTACGACGCCACCAGCCGCCGCTTTCATATGCCCGGCAGCTGGGTGCCGCTGGTGCTGATCCTGGGCATCTTCCTGACCAAATACATCGTCGGCATCGAGCTCAGCATGCAGCCCCCATTGGCACGCGACGGCCAGTACACCTTGATCGTGGGCGGCCTGTATGGTCTGTTCAGCGGCCTCTTCGCCGGTCGTGCCGCCCGCCTCTGGCGTCTGGCCCGCCGCCCCGGTGCTCGCCCGGCCGCCACGGCCTTCAACACCTGACACCAGGAGGCCGCCATGAACACATCACTCGAACTGCAACACAAGGCGATGGAAAAACTCGCACGCCGACGCGCCGGCCGCAAGCTGGGCTGGTACATCCACGCCGTGGTCTACATCGCGGTCAACATCGGCCTGGCCACCCTGGCCGGCATGACGGGCCGGAACTGGGCGATTTTTCCGGCGTTGGGCTGGGGCCTGGCCCTGCTGATCCACGGCCTGGTGACCTTCGTCGCCCTGCCCGGTGGCGGCTTCCATGCCTGGCTGCTGGCGCGTGAGCGCCGGGCGCTGCAAAACACCCCGACCGGTCGTGACCCGTGGTGAGGCCCGCCCGCCAGGCCGCCTATGCCGCAAAATGAGCCTCTCCGCCCTTCGCGTTCAACATGCCCATCACCGACCAACCCCCTTTGCATGACCCCGGCAGCTTCAGCCTGATCGCCCTCCTGCGCCATGGCCTGATCACGCTGGTGTTTTGTTGCCTGGTGGCGCTGGGCCTGACGGTGTCCACCCAGCAGCCCTGGGACAACCAGCTGGTGTATTCGATTGCCATCGGCACGACCACCTGGCTGGTCATCGACATCGGCCGCCACCTGCTGCGCACCGATCCGCAGATTCCCTGGCCGACAGGCCCACGCGGCCCGTTGCTGGTGGCGGCCGGCATTCTCTGCGGTTTTAGCGTAGGCAGCCTGGTGGGCGACCTGTACTGCGGCTGCTCGACCTGGGGGTTTTACAGCGCCGCGCCGCAGCGGCTCTGGGCCTCCATCGCCGTGACCGTGTCCGCCGGGGTGGCGGGCTCCTACTATTTTTTCAGCCGGGGCAAAAGCAAATTCCTGCAGTCCCGCATGGCCCTGGCGCAACGTGATGCCGCCGAGGCGCGCCTAAAACTGCTGGAGACACAGCTTGAACCCCACATGTTGTTCAACACCCTGGCCAACCTGCGGGTCTTGATCAGCAGCGACCCCGAACGCGCCGTCGCCATGCTGGACCGCCTGAACGATTACCTGCGCGCCACCCTCAGTGGCTCGCTCGCCAGCAGCCACACCCTGCAGGCCGAGTTTGACCGGCTGCGCGACTACCTGGAACTGATGGTCGTGCGCATGGGCCCGCGCCTGCGCTACACGCTGGACCTGCCAGCCGAGCTGGCCGGCCAGCCCGTGCCGCCGTTGCTGCTGCAGCCGCTGGTGGAAAACAGCATCAAACACGGGCTGGAGCCAAAGATCGAAGGCGGCAGCATCACCGTCAGCGCACGACGCCAGGGCAATCAGCTGGTGCTGGAGGTCGTCGACAGCGGCGTGGGGCTGCAGCCCGAAGCCGCCAGCCGCCAGGGTTTTGGCCTGGCCCAGGTGCGCGAGCGCCTGCAAACCGCTTACGGTCCTCAGGCCGCTATTGATTTAGTAGCTATTCACGCAGGTGGAACAAGGGCTAGCATCATATTTCCTTATCAATCATGAGTCAAAACCGCCTCGCCACCGCCCCCACCGCCCTGATTGCCGAAGACGAACCGCTGTTGGCGCAAGCCCTGCAGGCCGAACTGGCGTGCGCCTGGCCCGAGTTGCGCGTGCTGGCCACGGTGGGCGACGGCGCCTCGGCCGTGGCGCAAGCGCTGCAGTTGTTGCCCGAGGTGCTGTTTTTCGACATCCGTATGCCGGGCCTGGGTGGGCTGGAGGCCGCCGCCGAACTGGCCGACGACTGGCCGCAAGGCCAGGCTTTTCCGGCGCTGGTGTTTGTCACCGCCTACGACCAGTACGCGGTACAGGCCTTTGAAACCCAGGCGGTGGACTACCTGCTTAAACCCGTGCAGCCAGCCCGCCTGCAAAAAACAGTGTCAAAAGTGAAGCTAGCCTTGATGGGACGGGCGCAAGCAGCTATCAATTCAGAAGCGGATCACGCGCCGTCATTGGAACCTACGCTGGAGCAACTGCGCCAGCTGCTGGCCGCCACCCGGCCGCCCGCTGCCAGCGACGGCCCGCTCAAGGTGCTCCAGGTCAGCGTCGGCAGCAGCATCCGCATGGTGCCCATAGGCGACGTGCTTTATTTTGAAGCCGCCGACAAATACGTCCGTGTCTTGACGGCCAGCCACGAGTACCTGATACGCACGCCGCTCAAGGACTTGTTGCCCCAACTGGATGCGCAAAACTTCTGGCAAATCCACCGCGGCACGGTGGTGCAGGCGGCGGCGATCGAAGCGGTGAGCCGCGACGAAGCCGGCAAGCTCGCCTTGAGCCTGCGCGGCCGGACTGAGAAACTCGCGGTCAGCCGGTTGTACAGTCAACAATTTCGAGCCATGTGACCCTCTATGACTTCCCCCCTTCCCCCTGAATCCGTCCTCGACTTCTGGCTAAGCGATGGCGTTGCCTTGGGCTGGCCCAGCCAGGACATGGACAAACAGTGGTTTGGCGGCGGCCCCGAGCTGGACGCGCAAATCCGTCAGCTATTCGGCGCCCAGGTTGCGCAGGCGCTGGACGGCGGCCTGGTCGATTGGGAAGCTGAACCGCTGCATCGCCTGGCGCTGGTGATTCTGCTCGACCAGTTCACCCGCAACATCTTTCGCGGCCAGGCCAGGGCGTTTGCCGGCGATACGCGCGCCCAGCAACTGGTGCGCGAGGCCCAGGCACAAGGCCTGGACGAACAACTGCCCTGGGTCGGCCGCGTGTTTTTGTACATGCCCTTGATGCACGCCGAAGACCTCGCCTTGCAGGAAGAGTGCGTGCGCCGCTTCACCCATCTGGTCGCAGCGGCGCCCACCGAACTGCGCGCCACCATGGCCGACAACCTGCGTTTTGCCGAGCAGCACCGCGACATCATCGCCCGCCTGGGGCGTTTTCCCTACCGCAACGCCGCGTTGGGGCGCAGCAGCACGGCACAGGAAATCGAGTTCCTGCAAAACGGCCCGCGCTTTGGGCAATAAACGCCTGAAAAACGCCTGAATCCAGCGCCGCATCTGCTGCGTACTCCCGACAGGGCGTCTGTGTAGGGCTGTTCAAAAACAGCTCGCACAGGCGTTAACAACAAGCTGGCGCCCAGCCAGCTCAACGTAAAACCAGGAGAACCCCAAATGATGATCCGTACCGCCATCGCCACCGCCGCCGTCTCGCTGGTCGCCGCCTGCAGCAGCATGTCCCCCGGCATGCCCACCTACTCGCAGGCCAGTTTGCCGGCCGCCGTGCAGGTGCCAGCCGGCCACAAGGTCGCCATGGAAACCGTCGGTGTAGGTGAGATCACCTACCTGTGCAGCGCCAAGACATGGCCGGCCAGCACGAATGGGTGTTTGTCGGTCCCGACGCCAAACTGATGAGCCGGGGCGGCCAGCAGGTCGGCAAGTATTACGGCCCACCCGCCACCTGGGAAGCCATGGACGGCTCCAAACTGACCGCCGTGCAGCTCGCTGTCGCCCCCCACGTCGCGGGCAGCATCCCGCTGCAACTGGTCAAGGGCAACCCGGCCATGGGCACAGGCGCCATGCAGGGTGTGACCTACATCCAGCGCGTGGACACCCGGGGCGGCGTGGCACCGGCCGCACCGTGCAACGCCGGCAACATGAACGCCAAACAGACCGTCAACTACCAGGCCGACTACATCTTCTACAAGACCCTGTAGGCGTGGTATTCATGCGCCCTGGAACGGTTCCGGGTAGCGAACGGCCAGCGCTGAAGCCTTGCGCGGCTGGTTTTCAGCCCACAAGCCAAACAAGGGCCGCGCGCATTCCCGACTTCGGCAGCGATGTTGCGAATGCGCGCTTCACTCGCAGCACCCATGCGCAGCGTCCTACATCCGCTTACATGCCTTGCGGCTCTACTGGCCCATTAACAAACAAACCAAGGGAATCACCATGAGAAGCAACAACACCCAAGCACGCACCTTCGGCAAACGCCTGCTGCGCACCACCTGCCTGGCCGGCGGCACCCTCCTGATCATGGCCGCGTGCTCCAGCGTCAAGCCGCCGCCCAAGCCCTACAGCCAGGACACCCTGCCGCAATCCGTTCTGGTTCCTGCGGGCCACCAGGTGGTACTGGAAACCACGGCGACCGGCCTGCTCAACTACGAGTGCCGCCCGAGCGCCACCGGCCCCTACGCCTGGGTCCTGATGAGCCCGCAGGCCAATTTGCTGGACCGCACCGGCAAGGACGTGGTCGCCTACACCGGCCCGCCTGCCAAGTGGACACATATCGACGGCTCTAGCGTGGTCGGCACCCAGATCGCCGTCGCGCCCAACGGTGAATACACCCTGCCGCTGCAACTGGCCCGGGCCGAACCGTCCATGGGAAGCGGTGTTCTGCAAAACATCAGCTTCATCCAGCGCATCAAGACCAAAGGCGGCGTTGAAAAAACCAAACCTTGCGCCGCGCTCAACACCGGTGAAAAGTTGACCCTGCCCTACCAGGCTGACTACATTTTCTGGCGCCCGGTCTAAGCAGCGCCCCATATGCGGGCGGGCACCACAGGGTGCGCGCCCGCAGGCCTTGTGGGCGATTTCCTACATTGCCCACACCGGCTCCGAGGTCTACTGGACAGACAACAAACGCAGGAAGGAGTGAGTCGCCATGAAAAGCACACACAACAAGTTTCGCGCGCTGGGTTGGGGCATGAGCCTGGCCCTGTTGATGGTCACCGGCACGGCCGTCCTGATGGCCGTTTTTTCCAGTGCGGCGCCTGCCGCCCACCTGTACCGCCCGGCAGCTGCCACCCCGTCTTTGCACCCGGTGCAGCAGGCCCAGAACGGCGACGACACCCTGTTTTACGAACGTATCGCCGGCAGCGATGGCGAGTACCAATGGGTGCTCAGTGCCGAGCCGCAAGCCCAACCGGCGGTCAACAGCGGACCGTCGATCTACGCCGGTGGCCCGACCCCTGTCAGCTACACACTGCGGGTCAAACCGGCCGGCCTGAACAAGGCCATGAGAAATTGCAGCCGGCCCCGGGTGTATGACATTGTGTGTATCACCCTGGGTTAAGCCCCCGGCATCCCAAACGACAAAAAGCCCGCAGACCTGAGCCTGCGGGCTTTTTTGCGGGTCATGCCCGCGTGACGCAATGATCAGGCCGTTTTAACGACGGTCACCGCGATGCCCGTTGCCGTGGTCGCCATGACCATGGTCGTGATCACGGTGACCGTGGCGGTAGTAACCACCGCCGTAACCGTAATACATGGGCGGGGGACCGTAATACACAGGCGCTTGCTGCACAAACACCGGGCGCGGCCGGACATACACAGGTGCAGGCTGTACGTAAACCGGTTGCGGCTGCACATACACCGGCTGCGGATAGCCGTAAACCGGTGCGCCGTAGACGGGATAAGCATTGCCTATCCCCACCTGCACGCCCGGCACCGCGACGCCGACGGAAAACGACACATCGCTACGGGCATGGGCACCACCGGAAAAACCCATGGCCGCCACGGCCAGAACCGCCGTGGCACCGGCCATCAGCAAAGCCCTCTGGGGTGACAAAGACTGGATTTTTGACTTCAACATTGAATTCTCCTTGGAAGGGGCGTTAAGTGCCCATGTAAGTATTAAACGCGCGAATCGGCTATCGGCTTACCGCATGCACAGTGAAGTGAGTAGCCAAACGTAACGTCCAGACCCGATCTGGCGCCGCCAAGCCCCTAGAATCAAGGCTATGACCTCCCCTGCCGACAAAGAAATTTCCAAGCCCAGCAACTTTTTGCGCCAGATCATCGAACACGATCTGGCCCATGGCACCTATGCCGACCGCAAATGGGGCGGCAGCCCCGGCGACGCCGCCCACCACGCCGCCGGCCAGACGGACCCGGCCAAGGTGCGCCTGCGTTTTCCGCCCGAGCCCAATGGCTACCTGCACATCGGCCACGCCAAAAGTATTTGCCTGAACTTCGGCCTGGCGCGCGACTACGGCGGCGTGTGCCACCTGCGTTTTGACGACACCAACCCCGAAAAAGAAGACACCGAATACGTCGACTCCATCATTGATGCGGTGAAGTGGCTGGGCTTTGGCTGGGAGAACAAGGGCGAAACAAACCTCTACCAGGCCAGCGACTACTTCGACTTCATGTACCGCGCCGCCGAATACCTGATCGAAGCCGGCCACGCCTACGTGGACGAGCAGACCGTCGAGCAAATGCGACTGAGCCGCGGCGACTTTGCCCACCCCGGCACCAACAGCCCCTTCCGCAGCCGCACGCCCGAGCAAAACCTGGCGCGCTTTCGCGAAATGCGCGACGGCCTGCATGAAGACGGCTCCATGGTGCTGCGCGCCAAGATCGACATGGCCAGCCCCAACATCAACCTGCGCGACCCGGCCATTTACCGCATTCGCCGCGCCACGCATCACAACACGGGCGACAAATGGTGCATCTACCCTATGTACACCTTTGCCCACCCGATCGAGGACGCGCTGGAGCAAATCACCCACAGCCTGTGCACGCTGGAGTTTGAAGACCAGCGCCCGTTTTACGACTGGCTGCTGGACCGCCTGTGCGAAGGCGGCCTGGTGGCCACGCCGCACCCGCACCAGTACGAATTTGCCCGCCTCAACCTCACCTATGTGTTGACCAGCAAACGCAAACTGGCGCAACTGGTGTATGACCACAAGGTCAGCGGCTGGGACGACCCGCGCATGCCCACCATCGTCGGCCTGCGCCGCCGCGGCTACACACCCGAAGCGATTCAGCTCTTTGCTGAACGTATTGGCGTGACCAAAAGCGACAGCTGGATTGACTACAGCACGCTCGAAGGCGCGCTGCGCGACACGCTGGACCCGATCGCCCCACGTGCCATGGCTGTGCTCGACCCCATCAAGCTGGTGCTGACCAACTGGGACGAGGTCATGGGCGCCGGCAAGCTGGACGATTGCAACGCCCCCGTGCACCCGCACCACCCCGAACAAGGCACACGCCACTTCAAGATCGGCAAAGAGGTGTGGATTGAACGCACCGACTACGAAGAAACACCGCCCAAAGGTTTCTTCCGCCTCTTCCCCGCACACACCAATGCCGGCGGCCAGGCCATTGCCGCCAGCAAGGTGCGCCTGAAATACGGCCACGTCATTGAATGTGTGGGTGCCACCAAAGACGCCTCAGGCCAAGTCACAGAAGTCTTGGCCAAGCTGGTCCCCGACACCAAGAGCGGCACACCCGGCGCGGACAGCATCAAGGTCAAGGGCGTGATCACCTGGGTTGGCGTGAACGATGCGGTGCAAGCCGAAGTGCGCTTGTACGACCGCCTGTTTACCGAGGCGCATCCCGAAGCGAACGGCAAGGATTTTCTGGAGAACCTGAATCCGAACAGCCTGAGCGTGGTCACGGCTTATGTGGAGCCATCCATGGCCAACGTAGCCGCCGGTCAGCGCTTTCAGTTTGAGCGGCATGGGTACTTTGTCACTGACTTGGTGGATCACGGTGCGGGTAAAACCGTATTCAATCGGGTGACGGGTATGAAAGACTCTTGGGGTAAGTGAGGTCGAAGCTCCCTCTGGAGTTTCGGGAAGCAAAAGCACCATCCGGTGCATGACAAAGAAATCAAAGAGGGAGCATCATGAAAAACGTCATCAAGGCGCTATTCGCCGCGCTAGCCATCGCCGTCCTGAGTGGATGTGCCACCAGTCTCGACAAAACGGCGACCACTGTGGATTGGACCAAGGGATCCGTCGTCGCGCTCAGCGTGGAGCTACATAACGAGTACAAGCCCAATTACCATCCGACCCACCTCGGCGTGGTCATGATAAAAAAAACAGGGACTGATTCTCGCCAACGAATTCCTGCTTTCAGCGCCATCCCCGCGGGCACCAACGCCTATCTTGTCACCCAGCAAATCCAGCCCGGGCAATACACACTCTCCAAGATCTATGGCATGTCCCAGAAATTCCCCATCATGGGCGGGATTGACTTCGCGATAGACGCGCCGTTCGAAGTAGCCCCCAACTCCGTGATCTACCTGGGCCGCATTGCTGCAGTTAACAAGGAAAGAGCCAACAAGGACGATCAGTCCACCGGGGGCATCATTCCGCTGATTGATCAGGCAATTTCAGGCTATGGCAGCGGCACGCTCAGTGTCGTGCTCAAGGACAACTACGACGAAGATGTGAAAGTCCTGAAGCGCGAATTCATTGCGGTGGAAAAGCATGACGTGATTCGCAGCCCACTGAAAACCATGAAGCTGGAACGTACGACAGGCAGCACCGCAGCGCTGATCGAGGTGAACCTTCCGACAGCTGTGGTGGCAACGCAGGATGCGCCCACCCCCACCTTGCCGGTAACCGGAAAATAGAGCAGCGACAACGGGTCGAAGCCGACGTGCGGCTGTATGGCAGCCTATTTACCGAGGCACACCCCGAAGCGAACGGCAAGGATTTTCTGAAAAACCTGAACGCCAACAGCTTGAGCGTGGTTACGGTTTATGTGGAGCCATCACTAGCCAATGTGGCAACAGGTCAACGCTTCCAGTTTGAACGGTATGGCTACTTTGTGACGGACTTGGTAGATCACACCTAGGGAACGCCTGTATTTAATCGGGTGACGGGTATGAAAGACTCTTGAGGAAAATAGTGACGTATCTAGTAACAAAATAATTATTAGATTTGATGGATTAGTAAATCACAAAAAGGGGATGAGGATGGCGCACCTTGCGGGCATGGGAGTAAAAAGGCTTCGAAGCCTATATGAAATTGATCCAGCTATTGAACTGCGTCCATTAACAGTTTTACTTGGTAAAAATAGCGCTGGGAAAAGCACCTTTGCCCGCCTCTTCCCTCTATTGCGGCAAAGTTCAGAGAGACGTAAACGCTCACCAGTACTATGGTTCGGAGACTTAGTTGATTTCGGATCGTTCACTCAAGCTGTAACCCGTGGCGAGAACACTCTGGAATTAACTTTCGCTCTGAAGTTTTCAGAAAAGGAAACTGAACGTCGTCTCCGTCAGACAATTGGAGAAAATCGCTTCTCTTTTTTTCGTTCCTCTGCAAACACTGTAAGGCTGAGCAAAGCGACCATCACCATCACTCTGTCGCACGACTCGGTGTCGGACTCAGCCTATGCATCCCGTCTCAAACTCAATTTTCACGATCTCGATGTGATTCTGGATATTGCTCCAGACACCAACGAAATATCAAAAATCCTCATTGATGGCGTTGAATTTCGTGCCGCAGATACGATAAATCGAGTGGCCGCAAATCAAGGAAGTATTACGCCCCGCTTGCTGTTTTTCAGAAGAGACACCGAAGACAAAGAAAAATGGTTGGTAGCCAGAAATCCTTGGCGTAGTGCATTGATGCGACTGATAGGCGCACAACTAAGAAGCAACACTAGCCCGCAGACTATCCTACGCATTGCGTCTCAGCTAGCGGTTTCAACAAAAAGTGAGTTGTTGGCGACCATGTCGAAAATTCATGGTCCTCAAGCTTGGTTGAACTTAAGAAATTCACTAAGCGAAAATCACCCCTTTGTTAAAGATATTCAACGCTCACTAGTTGCTTCAAATATTGAATCCATTATTGAGGTAGTCGATGAAGGCCTTGGGGAAATATTTGAAGGCGTTAGATATCTCAAGCCACTTAGAGCTACAGCAGAACGTTACTACCGCCGACTTGATTTAGCGGTTGCCGAAATAGACCCGGAAGGTCGTAACTTCCCAATGTTCCTAGATAGCCTTTCGCCCAACGAGTTGTCGTCATTTCAGGCATGGACAAAAAAATATCTAGAGCTAGATGTGAGCCCGCAAAAGGAAGGTGCCCAACTTATGGTCATGGCTAAGGGCATCCGCGACACCGCGATGTCCAACATAGCCGATATGGGCTTTGGAATATCCCAAGTGCTACCTATTGCCGCTCAACTTTGGTCTTCAAGTAATCAACAAAACACTGGCTCACGCACGTCTTTTGTGGTGGTTGAGCAGCCCGAGTTGCATTTGCACCCGCAGTACCAAGCGAAACTAGGAGATGTATTTGCTGGATTTATTCGACCAAACGAAGAAATTGGGCCTACGTTAGCAAGACAAGAAAATGCGCCGAGATTGATTATTGAAACGCACAGTCAACATTTAATTAATCGACTGGGGGCCCTCGTAGAAAGCGGTCAACTTTTACCAAGCGACGTATCCATAGTTCTTTTTGAGCCGGATCCCGAGAAGGCCGAACGTACAAGGACAAGAGTTTCTGGTTTTGACGAGAGAGGGGTTCTTACAAACTGGCCCTATGGTTTTTTTGACCCAGAAAGCTAGTATGTGGATTGAGCTATCTCCCGATTTGGAGAATATCGACTTTGCGGCTGACAACGACGCCCTTGCAGCTCTGGAAAATATTTTGAGTTCTGTTTTTCGCGGCGAACACGTCTTAGTTGGCAATAGAAAAACCTTAGAAAGCTTCCAAAAAGCTGCGCTATCTGGACATAGCAAAGCTGTCTTGCGATCAGTAATTAATCGACTACCAGAGTTACTTTCATTGTCAGAGTTGCAGGTATTTAAAGTAACGCTTCGAGCAGAATTAGATATTACGCAACAGCCTGAAAAGAATCACTGGCACGTACCTCTAAGACACTTTTCAAATGTGGCTCTTGTGCCTGCAAGTGTTTTGTGTGAAAACCTCAGAGATGCGTCCGCACTACTCGGTTGTGCGACACATTTTCATATTGAGTTCAACCCCAGAGGACTCAGAATTTCCTTAACAGAAGATGGTGGGGGAGGTGCAGAAATAGCTCCTACTCTTGAAAAGAAAATGCGTGACGCAAGACAGTTCGTAATGGCGCTGACTGATACTGATCGCTCCCATCCCGACGCAGCCGCATGTTTGCCGACTCAAAAATGCGAAGCGATCGCAGACAAGGGTAGTTGGGTAGCGGCTCACGTCCCTCTGCCATGTCGAGAAATTGAGAATATCCTTCCCATCAATCTATTGAGTGACTCAACACAGGCTTCAGATGCAAGATTTGCTACCTCTGATCAGCTTCAGTACTTGCAGAAAAATGTTTTTGAGAACTCGACTATTCATCTTTGGGCAGATTTAAAACTTGGCACAAAATTGAGTCTTTGTTGCGAAAGCAATGTCGATCAAACAGAGCGAGACTTTTGGCGCAAAGCGTCAGAACGAATTCCGCACCCATTCAAGGCAGGAAAGGATTGTGCGATTGGAAAATGTCCAAAGATTCAGGGCCAGAAAGACTGCGAGTGCCTGCTCGCTCCAGGGTTGGGCGAGAAAATGCTTGAACGTTTCCTAGAACACACTCAGACAATTTCGATGCATAAGCAGGTAGAACGGATTCGGACGTCTTCGAATAGCGAACTATGGTTTGAACTAGGAAAAAAGGTAGCCAATTGGGGAATCGCTTTGGAAAAATTGAGGGCATAGAACTTCCCAATTGCGCATCAGTGCCATCATTCAACCGAGCCGGACATGCACAGGGCTTTGAACCAAGCAAAGAAACCGTAACACTGCTTATGACATACGCACTGCTGCTATTCGCCGCCCACTCAGCACATGCCAAACTCACAGAAAAAGCACCCTTCATCACTTGCCCGACAACGTCACGCTCGAGATGCTGAGCACACAGGCGTCAAGTGCGGCAACCATGTGATTGACTTGGACTCGGGCGATGGGCGCCTCGTCATTCTGGCCGTCAAGCGTTTTGAGGCGACCGGACTAGGTGGGTAATTCGGCTTCAAATTTCAATTAGATGTCGATCCCCTCACCACTTTTCCGAGCCCCTTCAACCACCCACGGTGACGTCGCGAATTACATGACCCATTGGCCGTCTCCGAAGCTGATCAGCGACTCTTCTCAACCGGATTAGCCAACAGCCAATTCGCTGCATAAGCCCGCATAAACTCCTTGGCCTTCTCCGGGCGGGCGCTGAGCCAGGCGTCGTAGGCGCCTTCGTTCAGGATCGCCAGCATGCGTTTTTCGTTGCCGGGCTGCTGGTAGCGGCTGATCAGGGCGTGGTTGTTGGCGTTGACCGTGAGCAAGCTGTAACTGGTGATGACCTGCCCGTCTGCCCCGGTCCAGCTTTCCCACACACCGGCCACACCCATGGGCTGGCCATCGACCCGGGCAATGCGGGTGGACACGGCTTTGCCGCTGCGAAAATCGTCTTCAAAAAACGCTGTCATCGGCACGATGCAGCGCTGCCCCGCCAGCCAGGCCTCACGAAAGTTGTTGGAGGTGCTCACGGTTTCCGAGCGGGCATTGACCAGCTTGGTCGAACGCAGCTTGGCGTCAGACGCCGACTTGACCCAGCGCGGCACCAGGCCAAACTGACCGGTCACCAGCTCACGCGACAACGGCGCACGCGCGGGCTTGTCAGCATCTGCGGCCTCTTGGGCCTCTTGGATTTCCTCGGGCTCCGCAGTTTCCTCGGCTTTGACGGCACGGATAAACACGCCCGGCTGGCGCGGCCACACGTTGCGCCCCAGGGGTGAATCCGGGGCCGCCACATGGAAGACCTCGGGGTAAAGGGTGGCGGGGTGAAGGCTCTCGTATTGGGTACTCATGCCGGCTATGCTATCGCAGTGGCCCACAGGGCCGCCCCCGCACAACGCGCCACGTGCATCCGCCACACGCGCCAAGCATCCTGGCCCACTAAAATTTGGGGCTCCGCTCCCACCCTCTTCTTCCCAACGCCAACACCACCAGCCCACACCGACATGCGCCGACCCCTGACCACCTACCTGCCCGACTGGACTCGCGACTGGCTCGAAATCATTGTGCCGGGCCTGCAAATCCTGCTGATCCTGCTGGTCGCCTGGGTGTTGCAATACCTGCTGCGCCGCCTGGTGAACCGCCTGAGCGACCATTACCAGTTGCCGAGGGAACTGACGGTGCCGCTCAAGGGTTTTCTGCGCTGGACCATCATGACCGCGGCCATGCTGCTGGTGCTGGAGCGTATGGGGGTGTCGGCCACCGTGTTGTGGACCGCGTTCACCGGCTTTGCCACCGTCGGCGCCGTAGCTTTTTTTGCCGCCTGGAGCGTGTTGTCCAACCTCTTTTGCGCGTTTCTGATCTTCACGGTGCGGCCGTTTCGACTCGGCGACACCATCGAAGTGCTGGACACCGCCGAAAAGCCCGGCGCCCGGGGCCGCGTGGTGGACATCAACCTGCTTTACACCACCCTCGAAGACAGCGACGCCGAACACGTCAGCACCTTGCTGCAAATTCCCAATTCGCTGATCTTCCAGCGTGTGGTGCGCCGCTGGAAAGGCGGACAGCCGCTGTCCACGGCCGTGCCCAAAGCCCTTTGATAAAAAACCCGAAAGCCTGAACTTATGCCCGGCCGCTGTGGGCCACCCTGTGGAAAACTTCAGGGACAAGTCCGCCAGGCCGCGCCACCATTGGCTTGCACTGGAATGCCTGCCATTTAGGCAGCCGGCGCTGTGGCGGGGCGACACCGGCACGGGGACGTGACGCAGAACCCCAGACTGGTGAACCCGGCGCTGCTCCTGGCAGACTGAGACGGCGCCCGGCTCGCTATTCTTTCAATAGCTGCTTGCGCCCGCACATCAAGGGCTACAAGCCTTTTTTACTTGAATATTTGCGATCAAACCCGCAAAACCCCGGGACACGCTATTTCAGAAGGTTCAAAAAGCCGGTGATGATCACCGCGTTGAAAAAGTCGATGAACAGCGAGCCTACCAGCGGGATCACAAAAAACGCCTTGACCGACGGCCCGTGGGCGCTGGTGAAGGCCTGCATATTGGCCATGGCATTGGGCGTGGCGCCCATGCCGAAGCCGCAGTGGCCGGCGGCCATGACGGCCGCGTCGTAATCGCTGCCCATGACCCGGAAGGTGACCCAGTAGGCGTAGGCAAACATCACCGCCGTCTGCACCAGCAGAATCACCAGCAGCGGCCCCGCCACGCTGGCCATTTCCCACAGCCGCATGGACATCAGCGCCATGGTCAGGAAGAAGGCCAGCGACACATTGCCCACCACCTCGAACTGACGCGCCGGCAACACCCAGTTGCGCCAGTCGATGACGTTGCGGAGCAGGGCCGCCACCAGCATGGGACCCAGGTAGGCCGGCAAGGTGATGCCCACGTCCTTGAGCCAGTTCACCAGCACCGTGCCGGCGCCAATCGCCAGGCTGACTAGGATGATGGCGTACATCACCGTGCGGTCATTGGTCTCTATGGTTTCAGGCCCGGCCGAGAGGTGGGGTGGTGCTTCCACCGGCTGGGCGGCCGGCCCCTGCAAGTGGTGGCGCCGCATCAGCAGCGACCCCAGCGGCCCGCCAATCACGCAGCCGGCCACCAGACCAAAGGTGGCGGCGGCAATGGCCGCCGGCAAGGCGCCGGCCGCACCGGCCTGCTCCAGCAAGGGCCCGAACGCGGCCGAGGTCCCGACCCCACCGGTGAGCGAGATGGAGCCGGCGGCCACACCGATCAGCGGATGTACCCCCAGCAGGCTGGCGATGGCAGCGCCTGCGACGTTCTGGATCACGACCAGCCCGATGGCCACCAGCAGGAAAATCGCCACGGCCACACCGCCTTTTTTCAGCAGCTCGAAGCTGGCTGAAAACCCGATGGTGGTGAAAAACACCATCATCAGGAAGGCGCGCATGTTGTCGTAGAACTCGAAGGTAAACATGCCCATCTGGTGGCCGACCAGTGCAAACAGCGAAAACAGCAAGCCGCCTATCACCGGCCCGGGGATGAAATAACGCTGCAACAGGGGGATGTGTTTTTTGACGAATTCGCCCACCACCAACAAGACGGCGGCAATGCCGACGGTCTGGGCGATATCGAGCTGAAAGGTAATCACGAAAGGGGGGTCCTTGGGGGAGAAAAAGGGCTGATGAGCCGGTTGTGCGTGCTATCAGGTAAATAGCAGCTTTTGCGTGCGCGATAAGCGCCGGAGAGCGATTTTATCGCGTGACACTGGGCCCCCCTTCAAAGGCGGCTTGACCAGCGTCCGCCAGCGCCCCAGTCCCCGGTCTTGCGCCGTCTGCAGCAGCAGCAGCCATGCCCCGCTGCCTGCCGCGTATTTCAAGTCCGAAATGCCTGCAGCCCTTAGCCATCGGGCGCATGCAGCTCCCACAAGCGTAGCGCCTTGTTGGGTCCCGAGTGGTCGCCGTTTGAGTCTGGAGGGGTCGCTCTAGCTTTTTAGGTCGTCATCACTAGGGGAAACCGGGATCATCAAGCATCTCTCCCTCTCACCCCAAGGACACCCCATGAGCGCCAAACATCTTTCCACCGTGGCCAGCGAGCTGATCGCGTCTTACGGCAACACCGCCAAAAACATGATCGACGCCTACCGCGCTGGCGGCGAGTATGTGGTTCATGCACTGGAGCAGCGCTGGAACCGCGCCTTGAACGAATCGCGCTCGGAACTGACGGCGGAAGTCGCCAACAACGCCACGGCCGCGCAACTGGCTTTCAGCGCCTATTACGTCAAGGGTTTGAGCCTCACGACCGACGGTGCGCAGCAAGTGGTCAACCAATTGCTCAAAGTCGCCGAGGCCGGCGTCGAGCGTGCAGCCGCCAACGCAGCCCTGTTTGAAGAAAAAACCGGCGTGACCGCCCTGCAGACGCTGGCCCAGGCCACGACACCCGGCGCCTTGGTGCTGAGCAAACTGGCGACACAGATCGAGCAAAAAACCGCCGACCTGGCCAGCAAAATCGCCGGCGACGATGTCACGACGGTAAGCGCCAAACGATCCTCGGCGTTCAGCCAGCGCCGCGCCTCCAAGGCGGCTTGAGCCATTTCTTGAGAAAAAAGAGGCTGTAGCCTAAGTAACGCGGGCGCAAGCAGCTATCAAAGGGATAGCGTTTTGGCGATAGGATATCGGGGCTCAGATGCCAAGGCCCTGACTTTCATCGTCTTCGCTCCCTTTAAAACCCCATTTCAGGTACGATAACACCCATTATGGGTATTATCAAAAACATCCCGAAGGCAAAGTCCAGCATGGCCGATGCCCTGTTCCCAAAAGGGCGGCAACGCGTCCTGGCGGTGCTCTTCGGCAACCCCGACCGCAGCTTTTATGCCAATGAGGTGATCGCCCTCGCCCAGTCGGGCACCGGGGCGGTGCAGCGCGAACTGGCGGCCTTGTCTGAGGCGGGTTTGCTGACCGTCACCAAACAAGGCAACCAGAAGCACTACCAGGCCAACGCGGCGGCGCCGGTGTTTGCCGAGTTGCGCGGTCTGGTGCTCAAGACCATGGGTTTGGCCGACGTACTGCGTGCCGCCCTGGCTCCACTGGCCTCGCAGATTGATGTGGCTTTCGTCTATGGCTCGGTCGCCAAACAGCAAGACACCGCCCAAAGCGATATTGACGTGATGATTGTGAGCGCCAGTCTTGGCTACGCCGACGTGTTTGGGGCGTTGGAAAGCGCCACCACGACGCTGGGCCGCAAAGTCAATCCGACGCTGTACACCGCCGCAGAGATTGCCAAACGCATCCAGCAGGACAACGCGTTTGTCACCCGCGTTTTGCAGCAGCCCAAGATATGGTTAATAGGAACGGAGGAGGAGCTTCATGCCCAGCCCGCTTGACAACCTCTGCGGCCCCGGCAAGCCCTTGCAACAAGAAGCCCCCGACACCAACGAGCTCGCGGGCCTGCAGCGCAGCGGCATTGCACGCTTGAAAGATGCACGCAACGCCACGCTGGCGCTTGAAAGCCGGTTTGATCTCGCGTACAACGCCGCGCACTCCCTGAGTCTGGCGGCGCTGCGCCGCATGGGCTACCGTGCTGGCAACCGCTACATCGTGTTTCAGGCATTGCCGCACACACTGGGCCTGGGCCCCGAGGTGTGGCGCGTGCTGGACAAGTGCCACAACACGCGCAACCTGGGTGAGTACGAAGGTTTGCTGGATGTCGATGAGCGACTGGTCACCGACCTGATTACCGCCGCGCAGGCGGTGGCTGACGCTCTGAGCCCAGACTGAATCCATGCCCACCGCCCTGACTCGCCAGCAGATCTTGCCCTTCTTTTTCGCCATGGTTTTTCTGTCGGCGACCCTGCCCGCCGCCGCAGGCACGACCCCGGCTACAGGCGGGACTTTTCAAAGCTGCCAGGGCTGTCCGGAAATGGTGATCATCCCCGCTGGCAGCTTCACCATGGGCGCAGCACCGGCGGAGCTGGCCCGCATCCAGGCGGCGGGCGGCATGAGGCCATCACGCAGCCCTGAAGGCCCGCAACACAAGGTACATGTCAAGCGTTTTGCCGCAGGCCGCCATCCGGTCACACGCGGCGAGTTTGCAGCTTTTGTACGGGCCACCAACTACACAACCGATGACGAGAAGAGCGAAGATGGCTGCCTCAATTCGGATGGTTTGTATAAAGGGACCAACAACTGGCGCGAACCGGGCAACGTCCAGACCGATGAGCACCCGGTGGTTTGCGTGAGCTGGCATGACGCGCAGGCTTATGCAAGCTGGCTTAGTCAGGAAACCGGTCAAGCCTACCGCCTTCCGAGCGAAGCCGAACGTGAATACGCTGCGCGTGCAGGTTCACGCACGGCCTACTGGTTTGGCGAAAAAATCAGCCTCCGCCAGGCCAACATCAACAACAACCCCGCGATGAACGGCAGCCCGATCGACCCGCAATCATCCACCTTGCCGGTGAACAGCTTCCAACCCAATGCCTTCGGCCTCTACAACGTACACGGCAATGTGTGGGAGTGGGTGGCCGACTGCTGGCACGAGCGCTACACCGGCGCGCCCGCCGATGGCAGCGCGTGGACCAGCGACTGCACCAGCCAGGACCGGGTGCTGCGTGGCGGTTCATGGATCTCGGGGCCCTTAAGAGCCAGTTCGGCCTACCGCACGTTCAGCGACGAAGACAGCGGTAGATCGTATGTTGGCTTTCGCGTGGCGATGACGCTCGCGCCGTGAGCTGCGGCATCAGGCCAGCAAGAGAGCCCGCGCCCATTCTTGAGAAAAAAGGGGCTGCAGCCCAAGTAAAACCGGCGCAATCAGCTATTAAAGGTATAGCAACTTGCAGCGACCAAGCGGCCACCCTGCCGGCGTCAAGCTTTCTCCACCGCCCGCTTCAAGCGGCCCAGCGCCTGATCCCACTGCTGCGCAATCAGGTCGAGTGAGCGGCGCGCTTCGTCCAGTTGCTGCGGCGCAAACTGCCACAGGCGCTCGCGCCCGACCTTGACATGTTGCACCAGCCCCGCATCGGCCAGCACATGCAGGTGTTTGGTCACGGCCTGCCGGGTGACGTCGGTGGTGGCGGTGAGCTGCGCAATCGATACGGCGCCGCCCACACACAACACGGCCACCAGGCGCAAGCGGGTTTCGTCGCCCAGCGCGGCAAACACACCCGCCGGGCCGGGCTGCGGTGACGAGGGCTCGGTAGCTTTACGGCGTGGTGACATAGGTCTGGATGTTTCTCATCTGTTCTTCCCAGCCGCCGCTGTTCATGCGAACGGCTTCTGCGCGGCGCGCCAGAGGAATGTTGTCAAAGCCGGATTCGACCACGCTGAGCAAAGTGCCGCCCTCCGCCTCTTTGAGCGTGAACACCACCAGGGTGGTCGACTCTTTGGCATAGTCGATGGCCGGGTCGACCGCATACGGGTGCCAGCGGTAGGAAAACAGTGTTTCCGGCTCCACGCGGTCAATCAGCACATCAAACACCACATGTTCAAAACCGGGAATGGTGATGTGACCCTGCACCTGCTGGCCGGCCACAAAACGTTTGCCTTTCAGCGCCACACCGAACCAGCCGCCAAAGGCCTCGGCATCGGTCAGCGCCCGCCAGACCCGCGGCACGGGGGCGTTGATCAAGACCTTGCGTTCAATACGGTCGGTTGATGAAGTCATAAGCAATCTCCTGGTTGCATTTATTCTGAATCAACACCTCCATTAACGCAACCATTTGATTGCATTAAATGCAAAAGCAAATGCAACAAATTGCAAACAACAGCAGGTGCGGCGCGGGACGCTGAGCCCAGCCGTAACACACAAGGGTTCTTGACCTACAAGGCTTGGCAGCGCGTGCGGCTCAAATAGGAAAAGCGCATGATGATGCCCACAGCCCCACCCTTCAGGAGATTGCCATGTCCCAATTCGCCATGATTACCGGTGATGTGACCTACACGCCGGGTGACGGTGCGCCCATCGAAATTCCGCGCGGGCGAGTGGAGGTCGAGCTGTCCTTTGACAGCGCCACCTTGAGCTGGGAAGCCGCCCCGGGCATTGCCGGCGTCACCGCCATTCCGCTGGTTCAGTTCGAGGACTATGTGCGCGACGGCAAGATCACCTGGCTACCCGACTGAACCCACCCGCAGTGCACCCAGGCACCCGCCACCCGTCGCTACGTTTTCAATAGCTTCTTGCGCTTATGCAGCAAGGGCTGGAGGTCTATTTGACACTCAAGCCGGGCGAAAAACCAGCCAATACCCCCCTTGATCGCTTGCGGCGCAGAAGCAGCGCGCGCTGTGGCCGGAGGGCTAAAATCGAGCCATTCAACCCGCGCTTGTGCTCCCTGGCTGCAGACGGTATCTGCCCAGACCCATGCCTGCGTTGTGCCCTGATGTCCCTTCTGCAGCCTGCAGCCCAGCTCTTGACCAGAAAGCATGACCCGATGACACCAAGCAACAGATGGGCTGAGCTGAAGAAACTGATAGGCGAGGAACTGCGTCATCTGATCACCTTCAAACCCAGCGACCGGCGGTGGCAGATGCCTTTTGCTGCGGCGCTGGCCAGCGGCCTGCCGCTGCTGATCGGTGCGTTTTTTGGCCGGCTGGACTACGGGCTGGTGGCCTCGATGGGCGGGCTGGTGTTTTTGTATTCGCCCGCCACACCGCTGTCGCACCGCATGGTCACGCTGATGGCCTGCGCGTTCGCCATGAGCGCCTGCTACACGCTGGGGTTGATCAGTCACTTTGTCCCGGTGCTGATGGTGCCGGTGATCATCTTCATCGCGATCCTGGTCTCCATGGTCTGCCGCTTTTATGCCCTGGGGCCGCCCAACAGCCTGTTCTTTATCATGGCGGCGGCCATCGGGGCCTTCACCCCGGTGGCTGCCTTTCAAGTGCCCTTGATGGTGGGGCTGATCAGCATGGGCGCCTTGCTGGCCTGCCTGATCGCATTTTTTTACAGCGTCTACGCCCTGCGTTCTCAGCCGCCTCAGCCGGTGGCACCCTTGCCCACACCCAGCTTTGAGTTTGTGATCTTCGACTCGGTGGTGATAGGCGTGTTTGTCGGCATTGCGCTGGTACTGGCACAGGCGCTGCAAATGGAAAAATCCTACTGGGTGCCCATCAGTTGCCTGGCCGTCATTCAGGGCGCGTCGCTGCGCGCGGTATGGACCAAGCAGTTGCACCGTATGCTCGGCACCGCCCTGGGCCTGCTGGTGGCCTGGGGCCTGCTGCTGCTGCCGCTGAACAACTGGACGATTGCCTTGATCATGATGGCGCTGAGCTTCGTGATCGAGGTGGCGGTGGTGCGGCACTATGGTTTCGCGATGGTTTTCATCACCCCCATGACCATCCTGCTGGCAGAAGCCGCCAAGATGGGCCATGCGCCTGCGAGCCCCCTGATTCAGGCCAGGTTTATCGACACCGTGCTGGGATGCCTGGTGGGCCTGGTTGGCGGCATCTGCCTGCACAGCCCGCGCTTTCGGGAGGTGGTGGGCCGGCAGATGCGGCGCCTGCTGCCGTCCCGTTTTGTGTGAAACACGTCAATTTTTCAGAACCCACCATGGCCCTCTTTGCCTCTGCGCCCATCCCCCGCGCGTTGACCCGCCGCTCTGCCCTGCTGGGCGCCGTGAGCCTGCTGGCCTCGCCAGCTTTCCAGCCTGCAGTTGCGGCCACACCCCAGTTGCCTGATATCTGGCCACACGCCTCCCAAGTCCCCGGCGGTGTCGCCCGGCTGTCGCTGGGTCCGGCCACGGCGCGGCCCGTAGCCCACGCGGCGGATGTGCCCCTGCTGGTGCTGGGCGATGTAGCCGCGTGGACAGCGCTGGTGGGTATTCCGCTGGCCGCTGTGCCCGGCGAGGCACACATCACGGTGCAAGCCGAAGGCCAGGGCCAGCGGCAGATCGCTTACACGATCTCCCCCAAACGTTACAGCGAGCAGCGCCTGAAGGTCTCGCCCAAAACCGTGGACTTGTCGCCCCAGGACCAGGCGCGGTACGAGCGTGAGCGCGACCACCAGGCGATCGTGATGGCGACCTTCAGCGAACCCTGGCCGCAGGCCCTGCGCATGCGTGTGCCGGTGCCGGGGCGGCGTTCCAGTTCCTTCGGCCTGCGGCGCGTGTTCAACGGGCAGGGGCGCAATCCGCACAGCGGCATGGACATCGCCGCCGCCACGGGCACCCCGGTGGCGGCGCCGCTGTCGGGCCGGGTGATTGACATCGGTGACTATTTTTTCAACGGCAACACCGTCTGGCTGGACCACGGCGGCGGGCTGCTGACCCTGTATTGCCACCTGAGCGCCACCGATGTGAAAACTGGCGACGTACTCAAAACCGGCGACCGCCTGGGCGCGGTAGGTGCCACCGGCCGCGTGACCGGTCCGCACCTGCACTGGGGCGTGATGCTGAACCGCACCATGGTGGACCCGGCGCTGTTTCTGGCGGCCTGAGTCGCCATCCCCCCAGGCTGAGCACACCATGTCCCGACTTCGTTTAGTCATTCTGGTGGTGCTGGCCATGGTGGCATTTGCAGGCAATTCGTTGCTGTGCCGCATGGCGCTCAAACACACCCCCATCGACCCGGCCAGTTTCACCGCCATGCGTTTGTTGTCCGGGGCGTGTATGTTGTGCTGCGTGGTGTGGCTCAGACAGGGCAAGGCATCAAGCGCCCGCGCGGCTTCGCCAGATGGCGGCAACTGGCTGTCGGCCTGTGCGCTGTTTGTTTATGCGGCGGGTTTTTCTTATGCCTATGTCAGCATGTCGGCCGCCACCGGCGCCTTGCTGCTGTTTGGCACCGTGCAGGCCACGATGGTGGGTTATGGCGTGTGGCAGGGCGAGCGTTTGCAAAGGTGGCAGCTTGTCGGCTTCAGCCTGGCCGTGGCCGGGCTGGTGGCGCTGATGCTGCCGGGGCTGGCGGCCCCGTCCCTGCTCGGCTCGGTCTCGATGATGAGTGCGGGGGCGGCGTGGGGAATTTATTCGCTGCGCGGCAAAGGTGCGGGTGATCCGACCCGCGTGACGGCCGGTAATTTTTTGCGCACGCTGCCCATGGCGCTGGTGCTGAGCCTGCTCATGATCCAACACCTGTCGCCGGACGTTGCCGGCCTCGCACTGGCGGTCTTGTCGGGGGCGCTGGCCTCCGGCCTGGGTTATGCCCTGTGGTACCAGGCCTTGCCTGTTTTACCCGCAACACAAGCGGCCTCCGTGCAACTGAGTGTTCCGGTCCTTGCCGCGTTGGGCGGCATCGTCTTTATCGGCGAAGCCCTGAGCTGGCCCACGGTGCTGGCGTCTGTCACCATTCTGGGCGGCATCGCGCTGGTGATCCTGAACAAGAAACAACCCCCCACCCCAAAAGCACACCTCCCATGAAAAATCTACCGGCCCTTGGCGCTGGCCTACAAGGTGCAGCTTCCTCGTGCCGCCATCGATCCGCGCCTGAGTTATGCCCTGCGCGCCACGATCACGCTGGGCAGCGAGTCGCCGATTGCGGCGTTTGAAAACAAGGTGCTTGACATGCTGGCCACCACCACGGGGCAACACATTGACAGGCAGCAGTTAAGCCTGCTGGGCGGTAGCCAGGTGCTGGCGCGTTTTGAAGCGGTTTACCTGTGAGGCGGCGGGGGCGCCCGCCTATTTCAGGTAGTTCACAAACCCCGTGATGATCACAGCGTTGAAAAAATCGATGAACAAGGAACCCACCAGCGGGATCACAAAAAACGCCTTGGCCGACGGGCCGTTGGCACTGGTGAAGGCCTGCATATTGGCCATGGCATTGGGCGTGGCGCCCATGCTGAAACCGCAGTGGCCGGTGGCGATAACCGCGGCGTCGTAGTCGCGACCCATGATGCGGAAGGTGACCCAATAGGCGTAGGCAAACATCAGCGCCGTCTGCGCCAGCAGGATCAGCAGCAGCGGGCCGGCCACCTCGGCCAGTTCCCAGAGTTTCATGGACATCAGCGCCATGGCCAGAAAAAAGGCCAGCGACACCTGGCCCACCGCCTCGAACTGGCGCGTCGGCAAGGGCCCGCGGCGCCAGTCGATGACGTTGCGCATCAGGGCCGCCAGCACCATGGGGCCGAGGTAAGCCGGCAGCACCACACCCCGCGCACTGAGCAGGTTCACCAGCACCGTCCCCACTCCAATCGCCACGGCAATCAGGATGGCGGCGTGCATGAGGGCCCCCTTGCTGTTGGCGCTGGCCTCTGGGGTTTGCGCGGCCTGAGACACTTCGGCAACGGTGGACTCGTCCGGTCCGCGCAGGCTCTTGCGCCGCATCAACAACTTGCCGACCGGCCCGCCAATCACACAACCGGCCACCAGGCCGAAGGTGGCGGCGGCAATGGCTGCCGGCAAGGCGCCCACGACGCCGGCCTGCTCCAGCAGCGGTCCAAAAGCGGCCGCCGTGCCGTGCCCGCCGGTGAGCGCAATCGAGCCGGCCGCCACACCAATGAGCGGATGCACGCCCAGAGCCGAGGCCAGCAACGCGCCCAGCGTGTTCTGCATCAGCACCAGCCCGATGGCTGCCGCCAGAAACAGCGCCACACCCACGCCGCCTTTTTTCAGCAGCTCGAAGCTGGCGGAAAAACCGATGGTGGTGAAAAACACCAGCAGCATCAGGGTGCGCATGTTGTCGTCAAAATGCAGCAGAAAGGTCCCGGTCTCATGGCCGACCAGCGCCACCAGCGAAAACAGCACCCCGCCAATGATGGGACCGGGGATGAAATAACGTGCGAGCAGCCCGACCTTTTTCTTGATGAACTCCCCCACCACCAGCAACACGGCGGCCATGCCGACGGTTTGGGCGATATCGAGCTGGATGGTGATCACGGCGGTGTTTCCTTGGAGGGGGTTCAGGCAACACTTGCCTATCCGGACTTGCTACCAAATAAATAGCTTGTAGCGCATGCGCACTATGCGCTGGCGGCCGATTTTACAGTCATACGCCGGCGCGCCCGTTCCCCGGAGTGCAGGCGTCAGACCCACGAAAAAAGGCCAGGCCATTCAGCTCTTTCGAAACTGAATGCCTGGCGGGGCTTGCGGGTCTTGTGTTTAGCCGCGCGGGTTGATCAAGCGCTCCACCTGGTTGCGCAAAGCGCTCAGCTCATCGCGCAGTTGGCGGCGCTCTTGCGGGGTCACGACGCCGTCGGACTTGAAAGCGGCTTCACGGCGTTCAATGGCGCGCTCACGGCCGTGCAACATGCGGGCTTCGCGCTGGCTGATGCGGCCGCTGCGTAGGCCGTCGTTTATGCGCTGGCTGATCTCGCGCTGGCTGTTGTCGATGCCGGGTGTGGCGCTGTCCTGCCCGTGCTGGCCCACCACGTCGCGGTTGTTCATCATGCGTTCAACTTCCGCGCTCAGGTTTGCCATGTCGGCGCGCAGTTGCTGGCGTTCTTGCGGCGTGGCGCGACCGTCTGACTTGAAGTAGGCCTCACGGTTCTGGATATCGCGGTCACGGCGGTACAAGGCTTGCGCCTCTGACGGCGTGATATGCCCGGACTGCAGGCCTTGCTGAATGCGGGCATGGACCGCCTGCTGGGCATTATCAATGCCGGGCGTGTTGGTGTTTTGGGCCATGGCAGGCGCTGCGGCCAGACCGGCGAACAGGGCGGCGGCCAAGGCTGTGGCGGTGAAAAGTTTCGATGTCATGGCATTCTCCTGGTCAAGTGGAAGGGCAGCAACTCAAGCCATCAACGGCGTCAGTTGGAGCGGCTCCTGCATCGCGGCTTTGTGAAAGCCTGTTCGCGATTCAGTGCCTCCATTGTTGGCCGGCCTTTGTCAACGCCTTGTAATCCAAACGGAGATTTACCGGGTATTTACCGCCCGACTGCAATGGTGTCGAAATGCCTCCCATGCAAACCCCCAATCGCCCAGCGCTCACTCTGGTTAGACTGCCTCCATGCTGTTGATCCCCTCCCTGACCCGCAAACAAACCCTGCTCATCACGCTTGTCGTCATCGCCGGGCTGGCGGTGCTGCTGTCCCTGCTCTCGCGCTCCATCAGCCCGGCACCGCCACGCACGGCGGAGATGACAACCGGTGCGGTGGATGGCGCGGTGCACCAGTTTGCGCTCCGCTACCAGAGTTACCTGAAGGCCAACGGCGTGAACCTCAAGCTGCTGCCATCCACCGGCGCAGTACAAAACCTGGAGCGCCTCAACGCCGGCACCGCGATTGGTTTCATGCAGGGCGGGCTGGGTCAGCTGACGCTGGACAGCGCGGATACCGATGCCGACACGCCGCTGCGTTCCTTGGGCGTGATCGGCTACGAACCGGTGTGGCTCTTTACCTCCAGCGCTTTCGCCAAGTCACTGGCCACCGGCCTGGGGCCGCTGGCCGGCAAAAAAATTGCGATTGGTGCCGAAGGCAGCGGCACACGCAAGGTCGGGCTGGAGGTTTTGCAAAGTTACGGTGTGACGCCGGCCAATGCCACCTTGCTGCCCAGCGGTGGCCTGCTGGCCGCCAAGCTTTGGTGGCCAAAGAGCTGGACGCCTTGCTCCTGATAGGCGCACCGCAAACCCCCGCCGTGCAATTGCTGCTGGCACAGCCCGGCGTGCAACTGGTGTCACTGGAACACGCCGAAGGTCTGACGCGGCGCCTGCCTTACCTGTCGCTGATCACGCTGCCGGCCGGCTCGGTGGACCCGGCGCAAGACCTGCCGCGCGAAAACATCACGCTGCTGACCACCACCGCCAACCTGGTGGTGCAACAAGACCTGCACCCGGCCTTGTCCTATTTGCTGCTGGAGGCCGCGCATGACATTCATCGTGGCGGCACCTTGCTGAACAAGCCCGGCGAGTTTCCCAACCCGCGCGCCACGGACTACCCGCTGGCCGACGAAGCCGCACGTTATTACAAGGACGGCCGGCCGTTTTTGCAGCGTTACCTGCCCTACTGGGCGGCCAATGCCTTGCAGCGCCTGCTGCTGGTGCTGGTGCCGCTGGTGGCGATTGCGATTCCGCTGTTCAGGGTGGTGCCCAAACTTTTTGAGTTCCGGGAGAAAAGCCGGCTGTACCGCCGCTACGGCGTGTTGCTGGAGATGGAGCGCGACATCCAGTCGCGCCAGCTCAGCGCCAGCGAGATCGCACGGGCCACGGCCCAGCTCGACAAGATAGAACACGACGTGAGCCACATGAAAATCTCGCTGGACTTTTCAGACCGCGTCTACACCTTGCGCCAGCATGTGGACTATGTGCGCCGGCAGTTGCATGCCGGCGGTGAAACGCCCGCCGGTCCGGGCAAGCCGCCTGCGGTTTGAGTGCTGAGGCGCTATCAGTTTGATAGCTGTCTGCGCCCATTGCTACTTGACTGGAGGCAATCTTTATCAATAAATACGCCTGCAACGCCCCCTGCCAGCCGTCGGATCGGGTGAATGTTATGCTTCGCCGCCATGCCTTCATCCCCGGTTTTCCCTGCCGCGCGCCTGATTCTCTTCAACAAGCCTTATGGCGTGTTGAGCCAGTTCACGCCCGAAGGCCGCTGGCGCGGATTGAAAGACTTCATCAGCATTCCGGGCATTTATGTGGCCGGGCGGCTGGACGCCGACAGTGAAGGCCTGTTGCTGCTGACCAATAACGGCCAGCTGCAGGCGCGGATTGCCGACCCGCGTTTCAAGATGGAAAAAATTTACTGGGTGCAGGTGGAAGGCCAGCCCGACGAAGCCGCACTCGAAGCCTTGCGCCGCGGCGTGTTGCTCAACGACGGCCCCACCCGCCCGGCCCGTGCCCGTTTGATGGATCCACCGCCCGACTTGTGGGAGCGTGATCCGCCAGTGCGTTTTCGCCAGTCCATCCCGACGGCCTGGCTAGAGCTGGGCATTCGCGAAGGTCGCAACCGCCAGGTGCGGCGCATGACGGCGGCCGTGGGGTTTCCAACGCTGCGGCTGATACGCGCCGCCATCGGCCCTTACAGCCTGGACGGTTTGGCGCCGGGAACCTGGCGCGAAAGCGCGGTGGATCAGGGCCCGGGTTCGGGTTCTATCCAGTCGCTGGCGAGCAGGTAACGCCGCACCAGGTCAAAAAAGCGGTCGTAAAAAGCATCGGCGGTGATGGTTTCGCTGCCGACCTTGACCATGGCGTCACTGCCCGAACTGAAAGGCAGCGAGACCGAACCGATCGCACCCACGCCCAGGCTGGCCGAGTTGTTGCTTTTCTTCAGCGCGTAAATGTCTTGCAGGGCGGTGACAAACCCCAGGCTGACTTTGCCGTCGGTGGTGTCGGGCACACACACCACCCGTATCGCCATCTGCAGATGCGACTCCGGCTCCGGCTGGAAACTCTTGTGGCCTTCCACCAGGTCGTCCCTGGCGGTGTTGATGATGTAACCCTGGCTCAGCAAGGCGCGCCTAGCCGCCTCGCAGGTTTGTGGCGCAGTAGCGTCGAACAAACGCGAATAGGTCGCGGTGGAATCAAAATTCTCTTGCACCGGAAACTGTTTGACCGGGGTCCCGCAAGCTGCCAGCAAGGCCAACAGGCTGCACAGGCCCAGGCAACGGGCAATGGATAGTCTAGGCATCCAGGAAAAATTTAACACCGGGCAACTCCTTCAAAGCTCATACAGCGTATTGTCGGGTCAACCTATGACCGCTATATGGCTCGCGCAATTTCCAGATCGCAGCCAACGGCTACACCGGCGCCATTGCCGGCGCGCAGCCCTACAGCTGGGTGAAGATCAGTTTACGATGCTGGCCGTGCTGCTGTTCATTCGCCTCGGGTTGGCGGCCACGCAATAAGCCGCGCGCTATGCCTGTTCGCGGGGTGACGCAGACCGCCGACTTATGCCCACGCACTGTGAACCACCCTGTTAATAACCCATGGAACAAGCCCAAAAACCCACGCCGGCATTGGCCTCCCGGGCTTTGCTTAAAATTTGAGCAACCGTGAAAAAGCACAAGGCCAGGGTCATGCGGCTACGCCAGCGCAAGCACTGGTAGAGTCCAGGCCACAACCACCGCCAAGGATGTGAACGCCATGACGCCTTACCCCACCCGCCGCCAATGGCTGCTGGCCAGCAGCGCCGCCGCCATCTTGCTGAGCAGCGCTTGCTCCAGATCCGCCAAGCCCAAGGGCCAGACCCTGGCCAAGGAAGCCACGCTGCTTTGTCTGGGCGATTCGCTGACCTTTGGTTATGGCGCCACGCCGGACACCAGTTATCCGCAGCGGCTGGAACAATTGACCGGCCATGTCACGCAGAACGCCGGTGTGAACGGCGACACCACCGACGGCGCGCTGGCACGTCTGCCGGGCCTGCTGCAGGCCAACACACCTGGCCTGGTGCTGGTGTCCATAGGCGGCAATGATTTCTTGCGCGGCCTGCCACTGGACCGAACCAAGGCGACCCTCGAACAAATCGTGCAGACCGCCGGCGCCAACACGCAGGTGGTGCTGATCGCCCAGCCCAAACCGGTGCTGCTGGCGGCCGCCACCGGCTCGCTCAAAGACCACGAGGTCTATGCCGAAGTGGCCAGCGACACCGGCGTGGCCCTGTTTGCCGGCGGCTGGTCGCATGTGTTGTCGCGCGCCGAATTGCGCTCGGACCAGATTCACGCCAACAGCGAGGGCTACAAGGTGTTCGCCGAACGCCTGGCCGCCTGGCTGCGCGAGATGAAGTTTGTCGCCTGAACGCCGGCTAGCTTTATTCCCCGCTATACCTTTGATAGCTGCTTGCGACCAGCACCATTGGACTAGAGCCCGATCTCAGTCAAAAATCTCGTTCAACCAGGATTTTTTGCGCTGGCCATAGTGGCCCTTGTGGCCGCGGTAGTCAGAATCCACAAAGTCAGGCCGGGCTGGTGCGGCAACCGGACGCGCCGCAGCTGCAGGCGCTGCGCGCTCGACCAGCTTGTCCAGCTCGCCGCGATCCAGCCAGACGCCGCGGCATTGCGGGCAGTAGTCAATCTCAATCCCCTGGCGATCGGTCATCAACAAGGTGGCATCAGGGCAGGCAGGACATTTCATAAAGACCTCACAGAAGTTGCATCGATTCATCGCACCGCGGCCAACCAGGCCACGGCAAGCTGCAACCATAGGGGATTCCATCATTCTGAAAAAGCAGATAATTGAGAAGACTTTCTTCTTAAAAACATGAGGTTTAAAAATGAACTTCAACTACCGCCACCTGTATTACTTCTGGGTTGTCGCCAAGGAAGGCGGCATGGCCCGCGCCGCCGACCGCCTGGGCATGGCCGTGCAAACCGTGAGCACGCAGGTGCGCGAGCTGGAACGCTCGCTGGGTTACGCCCTGCTCAAGCCGGCCGGCCGCGGCCTGGTGCTGACGGACGCGGGCGTCGCCGCCATGCAGCAGGCCGAGCTGATCTTCCAGCTCGGCGAGCAGTTGCCGGGGGTGGTGCGTGACGCCGTCGGTTCGCCCAGCGTGCGCCTGGTGGTCGGCATTTCCGACGGCCTGCCCAAGCTGGCGGTGCGCCGCCTGATGCAGCCGGTGATGCAGGAACCCAACCTCAAGCTGCTGTGCCACGAAGACGAATTTTCCGACCTGCTGGCCGGCCTGGCCTTGCACCGGCTCGACGTGGTGCTGTCCGACCGCGCCGCACCACCCAACCCCAACCTCAAGGTCTACAGCCACCCCCTGGCCTCCTCACCCATGGCCTGGTACGCACCGGCGTCGCTGTATGCGGCCGCAAAACGCGGTTTCCCCCAGTCCCTGGGCAAGGTGCCGGTGTTGCTGCCCACCACGCATGCGGCGGTACGTGTGCGCCTGGACCAGTGGTTTGAACGCCTGGCGATCAAGCCGCGCGTGGTCGGCGAGTTCGAGGACAGCGCGCTGCTGAAAACTTTTGGCGCCGCGGGCATGGGCGTGTTCCCGGCGGCCGAGCTGGTGCATGAAGACCTGACGGCGCGTTACAACGTCAGGCGTGTGGGCTCCTGCGACAGCGTCGAGGAACATTTTTTCGCCATAGGTGCCCACAAAAAAGTGCTGCACCCGCTGGTGCAAAAGCTGCTGCCGGTCCAGCGGGCGGGCTAAGCTGCTCCAGCAAGAATCGCTATATTTTCAATAGCTGCTTGCGTCCGTCGTGTATGGGCTGGAAGCCGATTTAACACTCAATCGGCAAGCCCCGCAGCCTCAGGCCAGCTTGGTGTAGGCCAGAATTTCCGGCGGCGAGGCAAACAGAGGACCGGCGGCAGCAATCGCCGTAGCCACATGCGGCGTGCCCATGTGGGCCTGGGCCGCGGCTTCGTCTTGCCATTGCTCCACGGTTTGAAACACATGCGGCGCGGCGGCCTGCTGGTACAGCGCATACGACACACAACCCGCCTCCTGGCGCGACTGCGCCACCAGCGTGAGGAGCAATTGCCGCGCGCTGTCGGCAGCAGCGGGCTGAACGGTGATGCGGGCAAGAACGTAGTGCATACCTGTCTCCTTGGCGGACGGTGGTTGGGTCGTAGGCCCACCCATGGTAGGCGCCGGCAGGCCGCATGGCAAACACTGGCAAGGACGGCCGCATTTCGCTAAGATAAACAGACAGTGGGGGGGTAGCTCAGCTGGGAGAGCGCTGCGTTCGCAATGCAGAGGTCGGGAGTTCGATCCTCCTCCTCTCCACCACTTTCATCAAGAAAAACAACGAACTATGTCGCGCGAAGCATAAGCGTGCCGTTTCGGCACGCTTATGCTTCATTTTTCGACGACATCCAACACCCAACAACCTTTCCCCAAAACTGAGGAAAGCGCACTCGTTTCCAGCTTGTGGGATGCCTGTTTTTCTCAAGCTGCCTGGAACACGAAGCTGTCAGCGTAGATGTGGTCCATGCTCGCCCCACGACTGGAAAATGCGACTTTGGCGTCGGCAATCATGATAGGAGAGCCACACAGATAAATGGCGTGCTCCGACAGGTCGCTTAGATCCTCCAACACGGCATCCTGCACGTAACCACGGCGGCCGCTCCAACTGCTACTGGCGCGCGAGAGCACTGGCACGTACTGGAACTCATAAAGTCGATCGGCCCATGTCTGGATCTCGTCATGCAGGTACAGGTCTGCCTCGGTCCTCATTCCCCAGTAGAGGCTCACCGGTGGGCAGTCCTCGTCATTCATCAAGGCTTCGAGCATGCTCTTGATCGGTGCGAGGCCCGTGCCGGTGGCAACCATCACCAACGGACGATAGTCCTCGGCGTGGAAGCAGAAGTTACCCAGGGGCATTTCCACCTCCAGCGTCTGGCCTTCGCGCAGCGACGAGAGGTGTTTCTCGGTGAAGATACCCCGGGTATGCGGCGCACATGGAAGTCCACCGTGTCGCCACGCGGTCTGGACGCCATCGAAAAGCTGCGGTGGCGACCATCGCCCAGCTGCACATTCATGTATTGACCCGGGCGGTACACCAGGTTCGCATCTTCGGGCAGACGCAAGCGCAAGTGGGTCACGTCGGGGGTCAGCGGGTTCACCCCGTCCACCGTCACGTTCAGGCGGGTGGCGCTGATGCCCGCCAGCGGCGACGCGACGCTGATCACCAGATTGCTGCTGGGCCGCGCCTGACAGGCCAGCGCGTAGCCGGCTTCAGCTTCTTCGGCACTCAGGCCCATGGGTAATTCGTCTTCGTAGCCCACGGCACCTTCCACCAACTTGATACGGCAGGTGCCACAGCCGCCAAACTGGCACTCGTGCGGCAGGTCGATCTGACAACGCTGGGCGGCCGCCAGAACGGCCTCGCCCGCTTCAACCTCAAAGGACTGGCCCGTCTCAAGCCAGACAACGCGGTGCTTCATGCTTGCCTCCGTGAATCAAGTTGCCGCCTGAGCATCACTTCTTGATATCGGCCTGGACCACGACCTCATGGCCGCTGACGGCCAGCGCGTCCTTCAGCGCCTGCAGGGCGGCCAGACCACACGCGGTGTCCTGCTCGCCATTGCCGCCGCTCAGGCCCACACCGCCCACCACCTCGCCGTTGACAACGATGGGGAATCCGCCGACGAAGACGGCAAACTTGCCTTCAAAGCTCCACTGGATGCCGAAGGCCTCGTTGCCCGGCAGTGCCGGACCGTTGGGCGCGGTATTGAACAGATGCGTCGAACGCTTGTGGCCCGCGGCGGTAAAGGCCTTGTTCCAGGCGATCTGCGGGCCGGTCACGCGACCACCGTCCATACGTTCCATCACCAGCGGAAAGCCGCCTTCGTCGGTGATGCAGACAGTCTCCAGGACGGCGATGTCCTGGGCCTTGGCAAGCGCGGCGCGGGCCATCAGGCGAGCTTCTTCGAGTTGTAGTTTGAGTGCTGATTTCATGAAAATTCCTAAGATTTGTAGCGGTGCGCCTTAAGCGGCGCGGTAGACGATCTTGGTCTGGGTGAAGAACTCCATACCGACCCTGCCTGACTCGCGGAAGGTTGAGGTACTGGAGTTCTTCACGCCACCAAAGGGCGCGTTGACCAGGTTGCCCGTGGTGGTGCGGTTGATCTTCACGGTGCCTGACTGGATGTCCTGCGCGAAGGCGTGCATGTACTTCGGGTTGCGCGTGGCGATGGCGGCCGAGAGGCCGTACTCCGTGTCGTTGGCTTTGGTGATGGCGTCGGAGAAACCGCTGGCCTCGATGATCGCCAATACTGGGCCAAAGATCTCCTCGCGGGCGATGCGCATGGACTGCTTCACATCGTCAAACACGGCAGGCGAGACGTAATAACCGTGTTCGTAGAGGCCCTCGGTGAGGCGTTCACCCCCACACAGCAAGGTGGCCTCCTTCTTGCCGATCTCCAGATACGACAGCACCGTCTCCAACTGCTTGGCCGTGGCCAGCGGCCCCAGGTCCATGCCCGGCGTCAGGCCTGGGCCAATCTTGAGCTGCTTCACACGCTCAAGCAGCTTGGCCGTGAAGGCCGCCTTAACCGCACTGACCACGATGATTCGGCTGGTACCTGTGCAGGCCTGGCCGGTGAGTGAGAAGCCGCCCTTGATGGCCAGGTCCACCGCCTGGTCCAGGTCGGCATCTTCCATCACGATCAGCGGGTTCTTGCCCCCGAGCTCCATCTGCAGGCGCGTGGTCAGGTGTACCGTGCGCTGAATGTGCATGCCTGCCTGCGTCGATCCCGTGAATGAAATCGCGCAGATCGCGCGCGACGTGGTGATGATCGGGCCCACATCGCCGGCGCGCCCGGTGATAAGGTTCAGTACACCCTTGGGCAGGCCGGCCTGCACCAGCGCCTCGGTCAGGCGTAGACCGCTGAGCGGCGCGTCCGATGACGGCTTGAAGACGACCGTGTTGCCCGTTACCAGGGCTGGGGCGATCTTGCGGGCCGGAATCGAGGCGGGGAAGTTCCATGGCGAAATCACTGTGACAACACCCAAGGGCTCGCGCTGGCTGTAGACCAGCATGTCCGGGTCGTCCTGAGGGAATGTCTCGCCACCAAATGTCTGGCTCTCCATCGCGTAGAAGCGGAATGTTTGGGCCGCGCGCAGAAACTCGTCTCGCCCCAGGGCTTGGGATTTCCCCTCCTCGCGGGTGAGCTCTTCGCCGAAGCGATCAGCATTGGCTTCAAGGTAATCGGCCGCCTTGTTCAAGATCTTCGCGCGCTGACTGATTGGCATCTTGCGCCAGCCGTCAAAAGCAGCCGTAGCAGCACTCACGGCCGCCTCGGCATCGGCTGAGGCCGACGCCTGGAAGCGGCCCACGTTTTCCCGCGTGTCGGCCGGATTGATGTTGTCGAACGTACGCCCGCTTAGGCTGCGGACCCATTCGCCGTTGATGTGGTTGAAGAACTCTTCGACAGGCTTGGACATGGTTCTGGGCGGGGCAAGGACCCCGGATAGATGGTGGAGAAAAGATACATGGGCGCCGGGAGCAGGCTGCCAGTTGGCGGCCGGCTCCCGGCTGCACTCATGTGGCCAGGGCGAGTTCGGGGGCGACGTAGTCGTGATAAAGAGCGGTGGTATAGAGCAAGCGCATCTGAGCACCAACCTCGCAGATCTTGATGCAACGCTGCTGGAGCGCCACCGTGGTGGCGTGCTCGAGCACGATCTGATAACCGCGCTCCCCGTGAATCTCGTCAGAAACGATGTGCAGGTCGAAGAACTCGACCTCTTCGTCAGTAAAACCGTATGAATCACGCAGCGTGGGCGTCTGTTTGCGGTAGATCGAAGGTACCTGAGACTCCAGGCCCACAACCAGGCCGGCAACGGCCACCACCGGGTCTTCGCGCATGGCCACGGCATAACACCAGCTTTGCAGGGCGCGCGTGGTGGGGGACATATTGTCTTGGTCGACCACGCGCTCACGCGTGGTGCCGCAGGCCTCGGCAAAGCGGATCAGCAGGTCAGTGTGGCGATCTCCGCCTATCTCTTCCTCGTACATGTTGGCCAGCAGGAAGTCCTTGGCGTCGGTCATGTGGTCAGGGGTGCGGGCATAAATGTAGGCGAGGTAGTCAGCAAAGGGGCCGACGTAGTGATAGTGGTTCTCGGCCCAGCGCGCGAGGTGTTCGCGGCTGAGGCTGCCCTCAGCCCAGGCCAGGCTGAAGGGAGACTTGTTGGCGCTCTTGCCCTTGATGGCGTTCTCCAGGGCAGTGCGCAATTCGTCGCGGTTCATGAGGGTCGGCATGGTTCTCTCCTAGAAAGGTATGGAAAAAGATGTTGGGCGCTTCAGGTCGTAGCTTTCAGGCCATTAAAAGTATTCAATATACAAAAAATCATAGAAAATCATGAAAAACAAGCTCAATCAGAACTCGCAAGGTGATTTGGATGCTGACCTGCAGCAAATAACCCGGCTAAATTCAATCAGAAAGCCCAATATGGCTCACTGATTTGTATACTGTATACTGCAATTAAGCCAATTGCAACAGGCCAAACCCAACAGCGAGATGTCACATGCCTTTTGTCACTCTTCACAAGCACGGTCAGACCTTCCTGGATGAGGTCAAGCCGAACACCAACCTCGTGGTGCGCGCTGGTATCAAGCAGTTTCCCTACCCCAACCTCCAGTACGAGTGCGGCATGGGCAAGTGCGCCAAGTGCGCCACAAGAGTCATACGGGGCGCCGAGCACCTGCCGCCGCCCAACTGGAAAGAGAAAAAACAGCTGGGAGAGCGCCTGAACGAGGGTTACCGGCTGGCCTGTCAGCTCTGGGTGGAGCACGACATCGAGCTGGCACAGGACTAAGCCCCCCCCCCTCCCATCCGTTTCATCAACACTGGAGCCGAACCACCATGTATGTGATCCTGACGAGCAAACCCGGTCAATTCAGGACAGAGGTGGGCGCCAGCCTGCGCCCCGTCGAAGCCTACGACTATGTGTTCTACGGCCGGCTGCGTGCCCGCTTCCTGATTGCCGAATTGACGGGCGAAACCCGGGTTCGACTGATCGACGAAACCGAGCCGGTCACGGTCAATGACGTGCCCTCCAAGTTTCTGGAGAAGTTCGAGAACATCGAAGGCGCACGGCGCGAACTGCAGTACCTGTGCGCCTTCGGCGACATGGACACAGTCCTTATCCCGCGCGACGCGGCATCTTTCAACCTCCCAACGCCAGCCGCAGCATGATCAACGTCACCTTCATCACCAACGACAACAAGCAGGTCGAAGCACCGGAAAACAGCAACCTGCTGCGCGTGTCCCTGCGCGAAAAGGCCGGAATTCCATTCAAATGTGGCGGCGGCCTGTGCGGCACCTGCAAATGCCTCATTGAACGCGGTCTTGAGCACACGGACGAGGTCAAAGCCAAAGAGCGCAAGCACCTGAACGAAGCGCAACTCGCCGAGGGTTACCGCATGGCGTGCCAGACTTTCCTGCGCGGCGACGTGGCTGTGTCCTGGTCGACCGCGTCATGACAGGCAGTGAAGCCGACCTGCTGCTGGGCCTGAACTGGAGTACCTACCTGGGCATGGGCGCCATGGTACTGGTCGGAGCCTGCCTGCAAGGCGTCAGCGGCCTTGGATTTGCCATGTTCTGTGCGCCCATCGCAGCGCTGCTCTTTCCCGAACTCGTGCCCGGGCCCTTGCTTGTACTGAGCTGCCCGCTGGCACTCATGAGCAGCCTGCGGGAGTTCCACGCCATCGAGTGGCGCACAGCGGGGCAAGCGATTGCGGGGCGGGTGCTGGGCACCGGCCTGGCCGCTGCCTGCATGGCCTTGCTGTCAGTGCAAACCCTGTCGCTGTTGTTCGCGGCACTGATCCTGACAGGCGTGGTCCTCAGCCTCAAAGGCTGGCAGGTGGCACACAGCGGGCGCAACACCACCCTGGCGGGTCTGGCATCAGGCCTGATGGGCACCATAACCTCGGCCGGTGCGCCGCCGTTTGCCATTGCCATGCAACACCTGCCAGCAGATCGGCTGCGCGGCACGTTGGGCGCGGTGTTCTTCATAGGCGCGGCGTTGTCTTTGGCGGCTCTGACTCTGGTCGGGCGAATGGACGCCGACAAGATCTGGCTGAGTTTGCTGCTCATGCCGTGGATGGTGACCGGCTTCATGCTCTCCGGCCGCTTCAAATTTCTCATGCGCCAGCAGTCGCTGCGGCCCATGCTGCTCGGCCTGGCCGCCTTCGGCGCGCTGGGCATCCTGGTGCAGACGCTGACTCGTCTTTGATGCCCCCTCCTCATCCCTCTCACCTGAATTCCTCACCATGCAACACATTACCGACGACATGATCAATGAGGCCGTGAGCCCTCAGGACGCGCAGCAGGTGCTGCTCGACGCCTTCCGCAGCTTTGGCAGCGGTCGCGCCGCGATGCAGGAGCGCATCCGGACTGAGGCTGAAGGCGTGAAGCTCTCCACCCTCGGCGCCGTCATACCGGAACAAAAGGTGGCAGGCGCCAAGATCTACACCACCATCAAGGGGCAATTCACCTTTGTCATCGTGCTGTTTTCCACTGATGATGGCAGGGCGCTTGCGTCATTTGACGCCGGGGCCATCACCCGCCTGCGCACCGCCGCCTGCAGCCTGATCGCGGCACGCCATCTGGCGCGCCCGCAGGCGCAACAGTTGGCGCTGTTCGGGGCAGGCGTGCAAGGACGTGCACACGCCATTCAGATGGCCCAGGCCTTCAAGCTCCAGGAAATCCGGGTCTGCGATCCTTATGCAGCACCGGACCTGGTCATCGACCTGCAACGACAGTGCGGCACGCCGGTCAGGCTGTGCGAGGCTGGCGAAACCGTGGCAGACGCAGACATCGTGGTCACGGCCTCGCGCTCCACCACACCACTGTTCTCGGGCGATCAGTTGAAGCCGGGTTGCTTTGTGGCAGCCATTGGTTCCAGCCTGCCACACACCCGTGAGCTGGACGACCGTGCCTTGGAACGCGCCTCGTGCATTGCGGTGGAATGGATTCCTCAGACCCTACGTGAAGCCGGCGATCTGGTGCTGGCGCGGCCCGGGTTGGTGTCGCCCGACAAGCTGGTGGAACTGGGTGCGCTAGTAACCGGTGCGGCACCCGGTCGCCAAAATGATGAGGAAATCACGCTCTACAAATCGGTGGGCGTGGGCCTGGAAGACATTGCCCTGGCCGGCCTGGCCTGGCAGCGTATCCAATCGGGGGCCTGAACCGCAGGCCCCGGAGCGACTCAGGGCTCCATCTGCGCCGCGTTGTACACGTGACGCATCGCCAGCAGCGAGGCCAACTCGGCATCGCCTTTAATCACAGCACGCAGGATGGCTGCGTGCTCCTCCCAGTTCTGAGGGCCACGGGAGCGGTTGATGGGCGCGAACAGCAGCGCGGTACGATCGCGCAGCGAATGCATGATGTCCTGCAGAATCGAGTTGGCCGCGATACTGCCCAAGGCGTCGTGAAAACGTTGGTTCATTTTCAGCATGACCGCATCATCCCCACCGGTGTTAGACGCCCGCGTCCCTTCTTCCAGGATACGTTCCATCTCCGCGATCTGCTGGTCGTCGTGCCGCTGCGCCGCCAGCTTGGCATTTAGGCCCTCCAGCGTGGCCCGCACCTCCACCAACTCGCGCATCTGCTGCGGGCTGAAGCTCGTCACCGAAGCGCCACGCCGCGGCTCGATGGTCACCAACCCTTCAGCAGCCAGTTGCCGCAAGGCCTCGCGTACCGGCATACGCGACACCCCCAACTCCTCCGAAAGCTTACCCTCCACCAGCCGTTCGCCAGGCGGCATGTCGCCTGAGAGGATGCGCTCACGCAGCGCGCTCACGACCAGATCGGTCAGCGGCGAGTGGCTAACCCCCACGTTTGGGGCCTTGATGTGTTGATCCATGGATGCTCTGTTTATATCGGGTTCGGAGGGCCGCCAAAAAGCGGTAGTGACTGATTTTATTTCTTTATCAGGATACAGAATGCCGTTTGAATCAAACAACCTTACGAAAATCTTCCCGCCAGTGCCTGTACTGTCAAGCAAAAGCAGTGTCGCACGCCTCTCCGCCTACTTGGTCTCGGGCGATTCCCGGGTGGTTACGCCGCTGACCTGCTGGGAATTGGCGATGCCATGATCTACCTGTCCTTGCCAACCTGGCTGTTCGTGGCGCAGGAACTCACTTCGAACACCCTACTCCACCCAACGCCAAACTATCTCGAGACAGAAAGCTGGTGTGGAAAAACCACTGGCGGGCCAGCAACTCAACTTCTGCGGCCGTCTACAGCCTCCATTGCAGCAGTTGCAATTGAGCGCCAGTACTTCCGGGCCACAAGCCACCGCGGGGACGGTTACGCGCCCGATGCCAGGTGATGGCCAGAGATTCAAACAAAAGCAAACCGTCGCCATCAATCGCCGGCACGGCGCCATTCGGGTTAAGCGCGAGATAGTCCGGCGTCTTCAGCATCTCGTTTTCGTAGTGCACCGGCATGCGCTCGCAGAAATATCCAGTTCTGCGGCAACCCACAACGGTCGAATGGCGCGTGATGTTGCCACGCCGCATACCTTGAACGTGATGAGTAAAAGCTCTTTCGAGGGATGTTGTATGGGATCGACTCAGACCGCCAGAGCCATGCCATCCTTGCGCCTGTCCGAGCCGCCGATCAGCCGCCCCCTTGCATCGCGCAGCACGACCTGGGCTCCGCCAAAATCGCTACGCCCACCGAGTTCGCCCAGTTCTTGCGGCTCGTGGTAGCCTGCAGCCCGCAGCGCATTGGCGACCTGGGGCGACGTGCCCGCTTCCAGCGCAAGCGCCCGAGCAGATTCCAAACGCCAGCGCGGCGCGTCGATGGCGGCCTGCAAGGGTTGATTCCAGGCGGCCAGGCGGGTGATGAGCTGCACATGGCCCTGCGGCTGCATAGCGCCGCCGACCACGCCGAGGCCGGCGTAGAACGCCCCCTCTTTCAGAACGGCCGCGGGCACCACCGTGTGATACGGACGTTTGCCGGGGCCGGGGCCATTGATGTGACCGGGCTGTGAGAAGCCAAAACCCCGGTTCTGCAACACAAAACCGCATCCAGGCGCCACGATTCCCGAGCCAAAGCGCTTGAAGATACTACTCATCAGCGTCACGGCCAGACCGCTGTCATCCACCACCACGGTGCACACCGTGTTGCCAGACGGGTCAGCCACCGTTTCCTTGGCATGCTGCATTGCGCGCTCCATGTGCTCCACCATGCTGACCGTGGTGGCGGGATCGGCAGGATCCAGCGACAAGGCATCCAGCGCCGCAAGCGCGTGCAGCACAGCCACGCCGTGAGTATTGGGCGGGCATTCCAGCACAGTCAGGCCGCGAAAACAGGCACTGGCGGGGGCCGCGAAGTGGCCGCTGTGCCGCGCGAAGTCCTGAGCAGTCAACGCGCCGCCGCGATGCTGCACAGCGCGCTCAGCGGCGGCGGCGGAAGCACCAAGGTAAAAAGCGTCGGGACCTTCGTTCGCAATCGCTTCCAGCACTGCCGCCAGCTCCGGGTTGGCAAACGTATCACCGGCCCCGGGCAACGCATCGGCCCGGTACAGCGCGGCGCTGACTGGGTCCAGACGCAGAACGGGCTCAAACAGCGCCCATTCACGCGCCGCCACGGGAGCGACAGGAAAGCCCTGGCGCGCGGTCCGGATGGCGGCTTGAAACAGGCGCGGCCAAGGCATGCGGCCGAAGCGGCTGTGCAGGTCGTACCAGCCACGCACCACGCCGGGCACTGTGACTGAAAGCCCGTGCCGCTCTGGAATCCTGTGGCCAGGCAGGCTATTGAGCCCATCCATGGAAAAATGGGCCGGCGCGCGACCAGTGCCGTTGTAACTGACGGGGTCGACGCCAGGAGGAACGACCATTGCCAGCACGTCGCCACCGATTCCAGTGGCCATCGGCTCAACCACACCCAACACGGCGTCTGCCGCGATAGCGGCGTCAATCGCACTGCCGCCTTCGCGCAGCATCTGGGCGGCCGCTTGAGCTGCCAGCGGGTGGCCGGTGGCCACCATATGACGCTCGCCTACCACGCCCCAGGGCTCGTCTCGGGAAATCAGATTCATTGGGTGTCTTCCTTTGTACGGGACAGCGTCAGCACGATCCAGCCGGCCACCATTAAGTGAAGTAGCTACTCGGCACGACGCGATAAGATCTTTGCATACACGTCAGATTGTATAAAGTATCCCACAATCATCAGCCAAACATCAACACCCCGGTCGAGCAGGGCTGACAGGACGATCTCCCAATGGCATACCCACCGCCGACCATGCCGTACAGGCAGGGGCGGCTGGCTTAACAGACGCGTTGCGCCACCTACACGCGGCAGTACCACTCGGACGCCCATGCAACTCATCGATGCAATCGGTCATGATGCACAAAAACGGTATACAAGCCATCAAATAACTTTCAAAAAGTAGCCGGAAAATGTGTCGACCTCTGAAAATGCCAGAAAAAAATTGACAAAAAAGCAGGGTAACTCCCAACTTTTTAAATTTAGTATTCTGTATACGATTCATTGCAGCGAGCCAAATCGATGTTCTGCAGTCAGTTACCGCCACGGTGCCTCTGGCTACAGGATCCCGGAGCGGCTGCCTTGCCCCACTACGTGAAGTACCGGTCGTGTCGCAATCAAGTCCCGACCCTGGGTCGGGTGTTCAACCCAACAAGACATCTCTATGGAATCAACCGTCACCCTCACCGCGGCGCACTGGACCTACCTGATCGGAGTGGTCTTCATCATCGTGACCATGATGTTCAGGGCCAACGTGCTGGTCCCCTCCATCGTCGCCACATTCCTGGTTGTGCTGGCTTGGACGGGCAACCCCCTGGACGCCGTGGGCAGCATCTTTGGCGCCAGTTTTGTGGCCGCCAAGGAGCTGTTTAACATCTTCCTGGTCATTGCCCTGATGACCGCCTTGCTCAACGCCCTCAAAGCACTCAAGTCGGACATCCTGATGGTCAAGCCCTTTCGGGTCTTGATGAAAAACGGCGCAACGTCCTACCTTATCCTCGCCGCCATCACCTACATGATCTCGCTGTTCTTCTGGCCCACGCCAGCGGTGCCGCTGGTGTGTGCAGTGCTGCTGCCCGCCGCCATCGCGGCCGGCCTGCCACCATTGGTGGGTGCTGCCACCATCGCCATCGCAGGCCAAGGCATGGCACTGTCTTCGGACTACGTGATCGGCGTGGCCCCCGGCATCAGTGCCAAAGCAGCCGGTGCGGTTGCAGCGGTGATCGCAGACCGGGCGCTCGTGTTGTCCTGGATCACGGGCCTGGTGGCCCTGACCCTCGTGTTCGTCTTCCATCGCAAGTCGTTCAAAGCAGCCAGTCCGCAGTTGCTCGCCAACTGGCAGACACTGGGCCAGCAAAGCAGTTCGGAATACGAAACCGAAGGCTCTGCGCACAAGCTCGAGATTGCCAAAGGCACCAGCCGCGAAGAACCGCCAGTGACAACGCAGGACCTGCGCCGTGAGATCGCCAGCGTGGACCAGAGTCGCCAAACGTGGTTCAAGGTATTCGCCATCGTCACGCCGCTGGTGTTCGCTGTCATCATCACCATCATGGCGCTGCCCAAGCTCGGCGTGCCCTTGCAGGACCTGAAGGGTGGCGCCGGGGCTTCGCTGGTCGGCGGTGCCGCCGCAATGCTGATGCTTTTCGCCACCCTAGCCTTTCATGGTCCCAAGGCCATGCTGGAAGAAAGTGCCAACCACATCACCGAAGGGTTTGTGTTCGCTTTCCGTGCCATGGGTTCGGTGCTGCCAATCGCCGGCTTCTTCTTCCTCGGTAATAGCGAAACAGCCTCCGCCATCTTGGGCATGGCTGCGGACAAAACGCCCAGCCTGCTGTTCGACCTGGTGAGCGGTGCCCAGGACTGGCTCCCGCACAGCAAGATGTTCGTGGCCTACGGCCTGCTGATCGTCGGCATGATCACTGGTGTTGACGGCTCGGGTTTCTCCGGCCTGCCACTCACCGGTGCACTGGCAGGCGCTATGGCCCCGGTCTCTGGCATGAGCTCGGCCACGCTGGCGGCCGTGGGGCAAATGGGTGCCATCTGGACCGGTGGCGGCACCCTGATCGCATGGTCGTCCCTGATCGCGGTCGCCGGTTTTGCCCGCGTTTCGGTCCTCGACCTGGTGCGTGTGCTGACCCCGCCGGTCCTTATCGGTTTGACTGTATCCACAGCAGTGGCCGTTGCGCTCTTCTGATTCCCCGATTGTTTGGATTACCGACCAGTTCGCGTGCGCGTAACACTTTAGCGGGCGCAGTTTTTTCACTCAGGATACATCGATGGATCTTGGTATTACCGGCAAGACGGCGCTGGTGTTTGGCGGTAGCAAGGGCATGGGGCGCGCATGTGCCCGCCACTTGGCCGAGGCCGGTGTGCAGGTTTGCATTGCGGCCCGCAGCGAGGCGCCGCTTGCGCAGACGGCGGCGGAGTTGAGCCGATTTGGACCCCACATAGTGCGCTACGTGGTGGCGGACATCACGACCGAGACGGGACGTAACACAGCCCTGGCGGCCTGCCCCACCCCCGACATCCTGGTGAACAACGCCGACGGATTCCCGCCCGGTGATTTCCGCCACTGGACGCCTTCGGACTGGCACAGCGCGCTGGACGCGATGATGCTCGGACCGATCGAGATGATCCGCCGCACAGTTGATCCCATGATAGAGCGCGGTTTCGGGCGTGTTGTCAACATCGTGTCGCGCAGCGTGAAGTCACCGCAGGCGGAACTGGGACTGTCCAACGGTGCGCGCTCCGGCCTGGTCGGCTTTGTCGCGGGCCTGGCGCGCCAGACCGTGCGCCACAACGTCACGATCAACAACCTGCTGCCAGGAGTGTTCGCCACGGACGCGCAGCGTCGGCATGTCGAGCACCTGGCGCAGGAATCCGGTCGCCCGTTCGAGGATCTCTGGCGCGAGCGTGGGGAGAACAACCCCGCAGGCCGTTTCGGTCAGCCCGACGAGGTCGGTGCTCTGTGCGCCTTCGTCGCGTCGATCCATGCCGGCTACATCACCGGCCAGAGCCTCCTGGTCGATGGTGGCGCCTACCCGGGCACCTACTGAGGGCGTTCTCCGGCGGAGCGCAGGCACTTGATCACTTCGCACGTTGGCAAAACGTCGCCGAAGAAGAGCATCCAGTTGTACAGGCTCTGGGTGTGTTCTTCGGGGGTCACAGCCGACAGGGCATCCGCCACCATGATGGTCGCGTAATCCATCATCATCGCGTCGCGCGCCGTGGATTCGCAACAGACATTGGTCACGGTACCGCCGACAAGAACGGTGGTGACACCTCGCTCTTTCAGGACCTCGTCGAGGCGGGATGAACCCGGTGTCAAGGCGCTGTAGCAACGCTTGACGACCCGAAGGTCATCGGGCGATGGATGGAGCCCCGGGGCGATCTCAAAGCCAGGATGCTTGCTGCCAAGTTCCCGCAGGCGCCGCGCGCTACGCTCCGGTGTGAGCATCTTGGCGTGGTGGTGGGACCAGAACTGATCCGCGCCGTCCGAGCTCGTCTGCACCCAGATCACATGCCCCCCGATGGATCGCACCCTATCGGCCAGCCGATTGACCGCGTCGAAGGTCGCGCGCGCCGGAGCACACTCGCCGAGGTAGCCGGGCTGCGTGTAGTAGTTCTGCAGGTCAATGATGACAAAAGCCGTCTTGTTGGCTTCCAGCGTTGGATAGGGGTGCAGGCAGCCTTGTCGGGCGATGACGCGGTCAACGACCCATTGCGGAAACTCCATGTATGTCCTTGTGTATGTGGGAGGCGATTCAACCGTAGCGCCTGGCCGTGGCGGCCTCGAGGCGGGCAATGACCAGGTACATGAGACCCGAAAGCGCGGCCAGCACCGTGATCGCAGTCATGACGATATTGAGCTTGAACACCTGGCTGCCATTGACGATCAGGAAACCTAACCCCGAACTGGCTGACTGAAACTCTCCAACGATCACGCCCACCAAGGCCAAGCCGATGTTCATTTTGAGAGCGGCAATAAGCGTCGGCACGCTTCCGGGAAGCACGACCATCGCAAGCACTTGGGCACGGCTCGCGCCCAGAATGCGGGCCAGCTTGATCTTGTTGGGGTCGATGGACTGGAAACCGTCGTACACGACCATAATGGTCACGAATACGGCAATCGCCACCGCCATGCCATACACGGAGTACTCAGAGCCAAGCCAGATGTAGAAGATCGGCACGAAAGCAATCTTGGGCAGCGCATTGGCCACAACAAGGAAAGGATCCAGCACCTTGTAGGCGAAGCCGGACCACCACAATCCGGCGGCCACGGCGATGCCAATGGTCATGCTCAAGACGAAACCGACCAGGGTGGCCTGGAATGTGGCCCAGGTATGGCGCAGCAGATCACCGTTGCGCAGCAAGTCCAAAAAGGTGGGCCATAGTGCACTGGGTAGCTCGTCAGCATGGGGTTGACGATGTGGGACTTCGCGAGGAACTCCCACAGCCCCAAGAAAACGCTCAACAGCATGATGCGGGATGCAAGAATCCAGCGCTTCCTGCTTGTTTCCTTGGCCAGCCACGCACGATAGCCGGGGCTGGGCACCTTGGCTGTTGAGCTGCACAGGGGGGCACCGGTCGCATGTGCGCGTTCAGCAGCAGCGTTGCGCGGACTGGCCATTCCTGACAGAAGTCCGGCACTTTTCTCCTTGATCGCGCTCTCTATCCCGGCGTGTAGTGCGTCTCGATTCAATAGCTCAGTCATTGGTGATTCCTATGGACAGACATTCAAGAGAAAGATGCGTTGGGGCATGGTCGGCGTGTCCCCAAATGTGACGTTTGTATATGTAATACAGCATCCCAACCACGCTCGTTTCAGCCCGACCACCGTGCGCAGGCTCAATCCATCGTGATCTTGGCCTTGACGATCAGATCCGCCCATTGCTTGCGCGCATCCTGCAACCACGTTGCAGACTGCTGCTGCGACAGGTTCGTCGCCGTGTAATCAGCCAGGCGATTCAATTCTCGGATTTCAGGACTGTTCATGGCAAGCGCCACCTCCCGAGCGAGCAGTTGAACGATCTCGTCCGGCGTTCCTGCCGGTGCCATGAAGGCATAGGCGAAGCTGGCATTGAAGCCCGGGTAGCCTGATTCGGCCACCGTTGGCAGATCGGGGGCAGCCGGGGAACGCTGGCCACCGGACACCGCCAGTGCCCGCAATTTTCCGGCCTTCGCCTGCGGAAGGATTCCGCTGCCAACGGCGAACACGGAATCCACCTGCCCCCCCATCACGTCGATAACCGACGCGCCAGTCCCCTTGTACGGAATGTGGGTCATTTCAATCCCTGCGGCAGCCATGAAGGCGGCCATCGTCAGATGGCTCGGCGAACCATTGCCACCGGTTGCGTAGGTCATCTTGAGGGTCTTGGCCTGCTTGACGAATTCCGCCAGCGAGTGGGCCTTGCTGCTTGGATTGACGGCAAGCGCCTGGCTGTAAGTCACCGGCACAGCGATCGGCACGAAATCTTTCACTGGGTCAAAGGGCATTTTCTTGTAGAGCGCCGGATTGACAGTAAAGGTGGTGTCGAGAGCGAACAGCAAGGTGTAGCCATCTGCGCGTGATTTCGCGACCATGTCCGCGCCGAGATTGCCTCCCGCACCGGGCTTGTTGTCGATGACGAACGGTTGCTTCAGTCGCGTCTGGACGTGCGCGAGCACGGCGCGAGCGAACGCATCCAGGGGACCCGGAACAGTTGTGACGACCACGCGAACGGCCTTGTCCGGATAGCCATCGGCCAGTGCAATGCTGGCGCTGAAAAATAGCGCCGCGACGACTGTCAGTTTCTGGAAGATTTTCATTTTGATGCTCTTCGAAAATATGCGGCCCTTACACAGGCCGCGGGTTGGGATAGGCTCAGGTGGGCCAGATAGGCCAGCCCGCACTGCGCAGTCCAGACGCGTCTGTGACACGTTGCCGCACAGCAGCGAGATCGGGGACGGTGAACCGCCACATAGGGGATCACGCCAAACGTGGAATCAAGCACCTGAAAGCGCCCCCAGCGTCATGTTTTTTGGTTTCCCGGTCTGACCGGTCGTCGTAAGCTTGACGCTCGTTGACGGCCGTACTTTTGCGGTGTTTGTCATGGCGATCAGCCCTCCACGTGCACGTCCAACTCGTCCCACAAGGTACTGAAAAAACTATTGAATTCCGGCAAGGTGCGGACCTCAAAGGGACTGGGGTGCCCGACGCCGTGGCTTGGGAAGCGCATCAGATGCTGGGACTTGATGCGGCCCGGCCGCCGGGAAAGAACAACCACGCGATCGGCCATCGCGATCGCTTCCCCTATATCGTGCGTGACCAGCACGACCGACTTGCCTTCGCTGCGCAGCACGTCCACCACTTCGTCGGCGATGGCAAGGCGCGTTTGTGAGTCAAGCGCGCTGAAGGGCTCGTCGAGGAGCACCACATCCGGCTCCGTCACAAGTGTGCGGGCCAGAGCGACCCGCTGGCGCATGCCGCCGGAGAGTTGACGCGGATAGTGGTGCAGGAAGTCCCCCATGCCGCACTTGTGAAGCAGGTCCGCCGCGCGCTCACGTGCCTGCTTCATGTCGCGCCGCTGGATCTGCGCACCAAGAACGGCGTTATCCAGGATGGTGCGCCATTCGTAGAGGTAGTCCTGCTGCAGCATGTAGCCAATGCGTTGCGAGGGACCCGTAACGGGCTTGCCGTCGACGAGCACGCTGCCCGAAGAAGGCTCGAGAATGCCCGCGATGATCGACAGCAAAGTGCTCTTGCCGCAGCCGGATTGGCCGATGAGGCTGACGAACTCCCCTGCGGCGACCTCCAGGGATATCCTGTCGAGCGCTTGTGTTTCCCCTTCATGGGTGAAGTAGCGCAGCGAGACATCGCGAATTTGGATGCGTGGGTGCACCGCGGACAAGGCCGCCTCGGCCGGGGCACTGTTGACGAGACTCGTTTGCATCACTTGGCTGTTGCCGCGAAGTCATTGATGACAATTTGCTCGTACTTGACGCGTTTGCCCTGATCCAGGACACCGCTGGCTACCAACATATCCTGCAGTGACTCGATCGCAAAGCGTTCGACCGTGGGATTGGTCTTCCAAAGCCCGATGCCCCGATATCGATCCACGGCGCTGACCAACTCTGCCTGTTTCACGCCCGGAAAATACTCGGAGATGTGCTTGGCCAGGTCCGCGGCAGGAGCCGAGGCGACGTACTTCTGCGCGCGTACCACCGCATTCGTCCACGCCTGGGCCACACCTGGGCTACGCTTGAGGAAAGCGTCGGTCGCCGTGAACACCGTGTAATCCACCGCCCCCACTTCCCGACCAACGGACGCTACGACGCGGCCTTGCCCTGACTGCTCGATAATCGTGGCCTCTGGCTCCAGGAAGATACCGAAATCGGCCTGCCCCGACATCCAGGCCCCGGTGCGTGCCGCCGGACCGATGTTGTTGACCAGCTTCAAGTCGCGCTTTGGGTCCAGGCCGTGCTTGCGCATGGCCGCTTCCAGAAATACATCGGGATTGGAACCCGGGCGAAAAGCCATGACGGTCTTGCCTTTGAGCATGGCCCATTCGAATTTTTCCACGGGTTTGCGCGTCATCAGCAGGAAGCCGTCGGTTGCCGTGAGGCCGGAAAATATCTTGGGTTTGACCGGCGACTCGCTGTTAGCCACGTAAATGGTGGCCTCTGGCCCGATCAAAACGATGTCGGCACTGCCCGACAACAGCGCGGCCATACCCTTGTCGGTTCCCTGCGAGGTCTTGAGGCCAACGTCCAGGCCAACCTCCTTGAAATAACCCTGGTTCAGTGCCACGTAGACCGGCAGGTACAACACCGAGCGCACCACCTCTTCGTAACGGACCTTGGTCCGCGCCGGCTCAACCGTTGCCGTCTGCGCCAAGGCCGGCCCCGTAGCAACCATGGTGGCGCCCGCTACCATCAAGACACGCACGACACACCGAATGAAAAATGAAAACTGGGACATCTCACTTGCTCCTAAGCTGCTGATTTTCAGTGTCAAAAACACGACGTTCAGTTCATGCGCCAACGCTGACCGCCTTGTCGCCAAAACCGCATCACGCAAGCCCATGAAGTCGACGGCACCGGCTCCCGTCTGGCATCACACGTCGCAATCGCGCCTAGTGTGTGGATCTATTTTGGGCAAGAATGTGAAGCGAGCTTATTCGGTATACTGTATCCTGCAACTAGGGAATACCCACCTACAGCCCGAACGGCGCTGACAACCCTCGCGCACCTTCCCATGAGACGGTCTCAGGTTGGCTCAGCTCTTTAGCGCCTTTTTGATGGCCAACAGCGCGTCTCCGGGAGACTGCAGGTCAGGCTGAGACGGCATTCAACACCAAGCTCATTGCCGAGGTCGCGCCCACCAAGTCACAGGCACGACGCCAACCCAGCGCCCCCAGGTTTTGACTTTTGTTTGACAACACAAATAGTCATCCATAAAATATCGATAATCTCGAACTATAGTTCCATTTTTTCGAACTAACTATGAGCATTCTCGAAAACGTTCAAAGAACACTGCAGCTCTATGCCGGCGGCATCACGGATCTCAGCTTCACCGAGGCCGCCGCCCATTTGTCGCTGCCCAAGAGCTCGGCATCACACCTGCTCAATCAAATGGTCCGCTATGGCCTGCTCGACCAACACCCGGTCACCCGGCGATACCGGGCGGGCGCATTGCTCGGGCAGGCGGCCCAAGCCGCGTATGCCGCCACACCGCTGGACGTCGCGTGCCGCGAAGTGCTTGAACGCCTGTCGGAGCACAGCGGCCTGACCGCCTATCTGTCAACACTGGTCGATGCGGAGACGGTTGTGCTGCAGCGCCTGAACGGCTCCTTCCCCGTCCAAGTGCTGTCGTCGCCCGGGTCGCGCCGTGCCGCAGCGGGAACGGCCATGGGACGGGCTTTGTTGTCGCGCCTCAGTCCGGCCGAATTCGAGACCCTCTACGGTCGGGACCCTGCCGCCAACCTGCCCGCCTCCAGCCAAGCCGGACTGCGGACGGTTGCCGATCTGGCGCAGTGCGTGGCGCAAGCGACCCTTGACCGGCATGCGCTCGTGATCGACGGGGCCATGCCCGGCATCGGCGCCGTGGCAGCGGCGGTGCGCAACCCGCAAGACGGTGAGCTAAGAGGCCTGTGCATTTCGTTTGTTTCAAGTCTGCAAGCCGGCTCAGGCAAAGTCGACGCCTTGCGCCACCTCGTCCTGGACGAGGTCAGCGCCCTGGGTCGGCGTCTTAACGACGGGTTCTGGTTATCTGACGCATCGGATTCGCCCCACATGGCCGGACATGGCCGCATCACCCCTGGACTCTCATGAACCTTCTGCTCCTGAGCAATTCCAGCAGCGAGGCTGGTTATCTCACCTACGCCCTGCCCTATATCGACGCCTGGGCCGCCAGCCAGCGCGGTGATGGCGAGGCCGTGTTCATCCCGTTCGCAGGCGTCACGCGCAGCTGGGATGATTACGAGGCGCTGGTGGCACAGGCGCTGCAGCCGCTTGGGCTGCGTGTCAGATCGCTGCACCGCGAACCGGACCCCGTGGAGGCCGCCAACAAGGCGCAGCTGTTCATCGTGGGCGGCGGCAACACGTTTGCGCTGCTGCGGCACATGCGGCAGCGCCAATTGCTGGGCGCCGTGGCCGCGCGCATGCGCTCGGACGCTGCCGCCTATCTCGGATGGAGTGCCGGAGCGAACCTCGCTTGTCCCACGGTCTGCACCACCAACGACATGCCTATTGTCGACCCCGAGGGCCTCGATGCCCTGGGCCTGGTGCCATTCCAGATCAATCCGCATTACACCGAGGCGCATCCCCCCGGTCACCGGGGCGAAACGCGCATGCAGCGTCTGCGCGAGTTTTGCACGCTGCACCCGGACGTCCCCGTGCTGGCGCTGCCCGAAGGAACAGGCTTGCACGTGCAAGGCACGGCCCACACGCTGCTCGGCGATTCGCCGGCGCGCCTGTTCGTGGGACAGGAAACACCCCGCCCTCTGCAACCCGGCCCTCTGGAGCACTTCCTATGAAACACATCTCTGACATCATCGAATTGTTGTCCTCTGCGCATGTCACGGGGGAAGCGGTCGCGCAATACTTGCGTGACATCGGCGACTGCCATGTCAAGGTCACCCGACTCGAACGCGGCGAGGCCGCCACCGACTTCCTGTCCATCGAAGTGCCGGGGCTTGATCCGACCGCGCCAAGGCTGGGCATTGTCGGCCGCCTGGGTGGCATCGGTGCGCGGCCCACCATGCTCGGCCTGGTCTCGGACAGCGACGGCGCCATCGTGGCTCTGGGCGCTGCCGCCAAGTTGCTGGACATGGCCCGGCGTGGCGATACGCTGCCGGGCAGCGTGCATATCCACACCCACATTTGCCCGCGTGCGAGCACACGCCCGCATCACCCGGTCCCCATGATGCGCTCGCCATTTCCCATGCAAGAGATGATGTCCCATGAAGTCGATCCACGCATGGACGCCATCCTGTCGGTGGACACGACGCGTGGCAACCGGCTCGTCAATCACCGTGGCGTGGCGCTGACACCCGTGGCCAAGCAAGGCTGGCTGCTGCCGATTCCCGAGATGCTTCTCGACGTGATGAGTTGGGTCAGCGGCGAACTCCCGGTGACCTTGCCGCTGACCACGCAGGACATCACGCCGTACGAAAACGGCTTGCCGCATGTGAATTCGATCATGCAGCCCGCCATCGCGACCGACGCCCCCGTGGTCGGCGTGGCCTTGACAGCACAGTCCACGGTGCCCGGCTGCGCCACCGGGGTGACCAACGCGTGGGATGCCGACGTGGCCATGCGTTTCTGCATCGAAGTGGCCAAGCTGTTCGGCCAACGCACGCTTCATTTCGTGAACGAAGAACATTGGGCTGAACTGCAGGCACGTTACGGGTCGCTGGCGCATCTGCAGACGGTCGGCAACAGCCGGGCAGGTCAGGCATGAGAACCACAAGCCAAGGCCATCGCCGTATCGCCTTCTTCACGATTGGCGAATCGCCTCGTTCCGATGTCGTGCCGGAAATGGCGCGCCACCTGGGGCAACACGTGCAGATCGACGAGTATGGCGCGCTCGACACCCTCGACGCGGCAGCGCGCCAGGCGCTCTCTCCGCGCGCCGGCGCTCATCGCTTCGCCACCCGCCTGCGCGATGGCGGATCGATCGAGCTGGACAAGGAGAGCACGGAGGCGCGACTGGCACACATCATGCGCGAAGCCGACACACAAGGGTACGACCTGCTCGTGCCGCTATGCACCGGCACGGCCATCCCTGCGCTGCAGACCCTGGTCATCGAGCCGCAGCAGGTGGTCGACCAGACCATGGCCGCCCTCGCCCACCACTGTCGGCGCATTGGCGTCATGGTGCCTTTGGCAGCGCAACTGGAGACTTTCCATCTGGCGCAGACACTGCCATGCGAGCTGCGGCTGGCCCATGCCTCGCCCTATGAGTCGAACCCCTCACGCGCCGCCGAGGCGCTCGCCCGGGCGGGCCGCGAACTGGCCGACTGCGACCTGATCGTGATGCACTGCATGGGTTACGCACAAGCCATGCGGGACGCCGTTGCCGACGCCTCTGCACGCCCCGTCCTGCTCTCCAACCGAATCGTTGCGCACACCCTGGCGCAATTGCTCGAATAAGCCAGGAACCGATTCATTTCCACGTGGAGTCGAGGAGACTCTCCCATCATTTCCCATCTAGTGAAGGAACCATCCCCATGTCAGTTCGTCGCCTAATCCTATGCAGCGCCAGCACGCTCGTCGTCGCCACCGCCCTGACCCTGCCGATCGTTCACGCCCAGCCGGCCTGGAAGCCTGACAAACCCATCAAGATGCTGGTCGGCTTCGCACCGGGTGGCTCAGCAGACACGCTGGCACGCCTGGTGGCCGAACCTCTGAGCCAGAAACTGGGCCAGCCCATCATTGTGGAAAACGTGGCCGGCGCCGGGGGCAACATCATGGCCGCTCGCCTGGCCAACGCGCCAGCCGACGGCTACACCATCGGCATCGGTGCCGCAGGCGCCATGGCGATCACGTTCGAGTTGAATCCGAAAGGCACCAGCTACAAGCCGGAAAGCTTCACACCCGTCACGCTGCTGGCCACCCAGCCCAACGTCGTGCTGATCAACAATGCCGTGCCCGCCAACACGCTGGCAGAGCTCAAGGCCTACATTGCCAAAACGCCGTCAGCCAGCTACGGCATCGCCGGCGTTGGCATTTCTAACCATCTGATCGCCGAGGCGATGCTGCATCGCCTGGGCGTGAAGATGGAAGCCGCACCCTACAAGGGCGCTGCGCCGGTCATCACGGACCTCCTGGGCGGGCATATCGCAATGACGGTGGACAACATCACCACCGCCGCTCAATTGGTCAAGGAGGGCAAGGCCAAGACCGTGGGTGTCACCACGGCCAAGCGCGCACCGCAACTGCCGGATGTGCCCACCTTGCAGGAGCAGGGCCTGACCGGTTTCGACATGCCCACGTGGCAAGGCTTGTTCGCGCCGGCGGGCCTGCCGCCGCAGGTTCTGTCGACCTACTACGACGCCTTGCAGGAGATTGTCCAGCAAGCCTCGGTGCGTGAAAAAATGGCCCGCCTCGGATCGCAACCCATCGTTGGCATGAAGCCCGCGCAGTTCTCCACCTATTTGGAGAACGACCGCAAGCAATGGGCTGCAACGATCAAGGCCGCCAACATCAAGCCGCAATAATCAGACGCAGGCGGAAGCCCGGGATACGCGGCCTCAGGCAAGCGCGCCGAGCACCTGACAGTTTTCTCCAGCGGGCAAGGGATTGATTTTGTTCAGGGGCAACTGGTAGTTGTGCGCATCGAAGAGATCGACCCCACACGCCAGTGCTTCAACCCAGTCAAAAAATTGCCCTATCGCCGCACCAGTCATCGGCGCGCCGTGTTGCGGCACCAGCATCGCGATGTCGAGTTGGCGCGCCATGTTGGCCCACAGGCGCAGGATCTTGTTGGCCACCATGTAGCGCTTGTGAAAACCTTCCATGCGCGCGATGTGGTGTGTCAGGTCTGTCACCGGCAGCTGGGCCTGTTGGCCCGAGGTCATCGACACGCCGAGGTCGCCCGTGAACAGGATGCGGCTCACCGGGTCGTAAAAATGGAAGTTGCCTTCCGAATGCAGAAAGTGCGCAGGCAACACCCACAACTCGCTTTTGCCCAGCGGCAAGCGTCCGCCGCCGTCGGCCACAGGAATCAGGCGCTGGTCGGTTTTCCCCACCTTGGTGAAGTGCGGCACAAAGCGCTCCCACACGCGCGAGATCACCAGGCTGGCCGAGGTGGAGGTCAACCAGCGGTCCAGCGAGGCGATGATGTCGGGGTCGGCATGGGAGGCAATGATGTAAGACAGTTTCTGCGGACTGAAATGCCGCGACATGCCGAGAAACAATTCGTTGAAAGCCAGGTTGCCACCGGGATCGATGATGGCGCCGGTGCCGTTGTCGATGACCAAAAACTGATTGGCCTGCACGGCCTGCCCGTCTTCTTCAATCAGGTCGGTGAACATCAAGCAGGCATGGTCGGTATCTCGGTAAAGTTCAACAGGCATGGGCAATCTGGAAAAAAAGTGAAACCAAAACCGCGACTGTAAAAGTCCCAGCACACGGGCGTGTTGATACAAGTCAAACCGGCCGAAACCCCCAGGCCCTACGCCGCCTCCAGTCGCTACGTTTTCGATAGCTACTGGCGCTTATGGGGTAAGGGACATAGGCATATTTCATTCACAATTGGCGAGCGAGCCCGGAACCAATCACCCGAGCGCCAGCTCCATCACCAAGCGCCCACATCTCACAGGACAACACCCATGCTGCCAACCCTCAAAGACCTGTTTGACACCTTCACGGCGTCTGTCGGCAACCCCTCGTCGCGCGAACGTGAACACACGCTGCAACTGGCCACGGCCGTGTTGCTGGTCGAAGTCGTGCGCGCCGACCCGGATATTCGCCCGGCCGAAAAAAAGGCCGTACTTGCCACGCTGCGCACACGATTCGCGCTCGCCGACGACACGAGCTGGCCCGGCTGGTGGAACTGGCGCAGCAGACGGCTCAAACGGCCTACGACTACCACCGCTTCACCACCAGCCTGAACGAACACTTCACGCACGCACAGAAGATCCAGGTGGTTGAAAACATGTGGCAGGTGGCCTACGCCGACGCCCACCTGGATGCGCATGAAAACCACCTGATCAGCAAGATCGCCGGGCTGCTGCACCTGACACATGGCGAATATATCGCCGCCAAGTTGCGCGCCAAAGAAGCCAGCGACCCCGCCTGAGCGCGGCGGCATGTCTGGCCGCTAGCCCTGGCCCACGATTTCCAGAATCTGGCGTTTGAGCCAGTCAATGCCGGCGTCGGTGTTGGCTCTGGCATCCCAACACACCAGCAACTTGTAGCCCGGCAGCACAAAGGGCAGCGGCTGCGCCTGCAACTTGCCGGCATGGGCCTGCGCCACACGTGCACCTATCACCGCACCGTGGGTGCTGTGCTCCAGCAGGTTCACGATCTGGCCTATGCTGCTCACGGCGATCTGGGGCAGGCGCTGGCGGCCGCTTTTGGCCAGGGTCTCGTCGATCACGTCTTCCAGCGTCGAGGTACCGTAGCCCAGAAAAACCTGCGGCGTCGCGCAAAAACTGTCGAGTGTGAGCGGCTGGCCACTGTGTGGATGATCGTGGCGTGTGACGTAGACATAGTGGTCTTCGTACAGCGCCACATGTTCGATATCGCGCGGTGTGTGGATACGCGCCACCACGGCCAGGTCCAGTTCGCCCTTGCGCAAACGGTCGGCCAGCGGCCAGGTGCCGGGCGGCTCCCAGACCAGGCGGATGGCCGAGTTGCATGCGGCCAGCCGCTGGCTCAGCGCCAGCAGGATCAGTTGGCTGGCATGGTCTGAACCGGTGATGCGGAAGATTCTGGATGAGGTGGCGGGATCAAAAAGCAGGTCGGCCTCCAGCAGCGCCGCCACATCGGCCAGCACTTTTTCAATCGGCGCCGCCAGGGCCAACGCCCGCCCGGTGGGCACCACGCCATGCGCGGTACGGGTAAACAGCGGGTCGGCAAAGGTTTCGCGCAAGCGGTTCAATGAGGCGCTCACGGCGGGCTGACTCAAAAACAGGCGGGCCGCGGCGCGCGAGACACTGCGCTCGCGCATCAGCGCGTCAAAGGTGCGCAACATGCCCAGCTCCAGGCCGCGGATATCACGCGGGTTCATATCTCATATCCAAACATTCGAATTGCCTTGAACACCGCAGGTATTGCATCATCGTTTGCGTTAAAACAAAAACAGGAGACAAGCTCATGGGGCAGAACCGAAGAACTTTCGTCGCCGGCCTGGCGGCCCTGGCCGGCGCGCCGTTGCTGGCACAAACGCCGACCTTCCCCAGCCGGGTCATACGCATTGTGCCTTTTGGCACGGCGGGCGGCCCCATCGACACGCTGGCGCGGGTCTATGCCGACAAGCTGCAACAGCGCTGGGGCCAGGCGGTCATCATCGACGCCAAGCCCGGTGCCAGCGGCATCATCGCGGCCGACTTTGTGGCCAAGGCACCGCCCGACGGCCACACGGTGATGTTCACCCTGCCGCTGTCGCATGTGAACAGCGCCATCCTGATGCCCAAGCTGCCTTACGACCCGGTGAAGGATTTCACCCCGTTGTCCATGCTGGCCACCGGCGGCCCCATGCTGGTGGCGCGCAGCAATGCGCCTTACAACAACCTCAAGGAGTTTGTCGAATTTGCTAGAAAGCAGAAAGTCATGAATTACGGCACCTGGGGCAACGGTTCCGCCGCCCACCTGTTCGGCGAACTGCTCAAACGCCAGAGCGGCGCCAACCTGACCCATGTCGCCTACAAGTCCGAAGCCGCCGCGCACAACGACTTGTTTGGCGAGGCCCTGGACTTTGCCTGGTCCAACCCGTCCACCGCACGCGCCCAGGTGCAAGGCGGCAAGATGAAGGTGCTGGGCATTGCCGGTACGCGCCGCGTGTCCACCCTGCCGAATGTGCCCACTTTCGCCGAGCAGGGCTTCCAGGGTTTCGACGTCGACAGCTGGATAGGTGTGTATGCCCCCGCGAAATTGCCGGCCGCGATCCAGGACGCCTGGGTCACGGCACTGCGCGAGATCACCGCCATGCCCGATGTGCAGGCGCGCCTGACCGGTTACGGCTTCGAGCCCCTGGGCAACACGCCGGCGCAGTTCATGGAAGTGTTCAAGGCCGACTTTCCACGCGTGAGCGAGCTGATCAAGTCGGCCGGCGTCACCTTGCAATGAACAAAAAGGCACCCGCCAGCATGACCGACATCGCCTCCCCAACACCAGCACGTGTGATCCCCATCGCCCTCGACACAGGCACGGCTTACGGCCGTCCGCCACCGACTTCCAAAAAGGAGCTGACCGAAGTCGGCCCCGGCACCCCCATGGGCGAGCTGCTGCGTCGCTACTGGCACCCGGTGGGCCTCACGGCCGATGCCAGCGACACACCGCGCCAGGTGCGCGTACTCGGTGAAGACCTGATCCTGTTTCGCGACAAGACCGGCCGGCCTGGCCTGGTGCATCCAAACTGCGCGCATCGCGGCGCCTCGCTGTATTACGGCAAGGTGGAAGAAGGCGGCATACGCTGCTGTTACCACGGCTGGTTGTTCGACGTCGAAGGCCATTGTGTGGAGCAACCTTGCGAGCCGGACGGCGGCCGCGCCAAGGGCAAGGTGCGCCAGCCCTGGTACCCGGTGCAGGAGCTGTATGGCCTGGTCTGGACCTACATGGGTCCGCCGGAGAAAAAACCGGTGCTGCCGCGTTACGACTGCCTGGAGACCCTGGACGAAGGCGAGTTTCTCGAAAGCAATGACAACAGCATAGGTGGCGGCGGCCCGCAGATCATTCCCTGCAACTGGCTGCAACATTACGAAAACCTAGTCGACCCCTTCCACGTCGTTATCCTGCATTCCTCCTTCAGTGGCACACAGTTCGTCGAACAGATGGCCTTGATGCCCGAGGTGAGCTGGGACCTGGCCGAACAAAGCGTGCGCACCGTCTCTCTGCGCAAGTTGCCGGATGGCAAGACCTTGCGCCGCATCAGCGAAGCCGGCCTGCCGACGCTGCGGGTGATCCCCAGCCCGCGCATTGGCCGTTACGGCCGGGTCGAGTCCCTGGGCTGGATTTTGCCTATCGATGACCACAGCTTCCGCATCTATGTGGTCGGGCGTGTCCGCGAGGCAGGCGAGCTGGCCAAGATGCGCTCGCGCCTGGGCGGCAAGTTGTGGGAAGAGCTGACCGAAGAAGAACACCAGCGCTTCCCCGGCGACTACGAAGCCATGACCAGCCAGGGCCTCATCGCCCGACATTCGGAGGAACACCTCGCCACCAGCGACCGTGGCATTGTGATGCTGCGCCGCCTGCTGCAGAAACAGCTGGACGCCGTCAAGAATGGCCAGGACCCGGCCGGCGTGAACTTCGATCCCGAGGCGCCGCCTGTGTTTTTCTCCGCCGGCAACTTTCTGGAAGCGTGATGACGCCCGATTTCGAGGTCCGACTGGCCCGCTCGGGCCGGGTCATCACGGTGGCCAAGGAGCAGTCGGTGCTGGATGCGCTGCGCGAGGCCGGCGTGGCCATCGCCACCTCATGCGAACAAGGCGTCTGCGGCACCTGCCTGACCCGCGTGCTGGTCGGTGAGCCGGAGCACTGGGATCTCTACCTCAGCGTCGAGGAGCAAGAGGCCAACGACCAGTTTCTGCCCTGCTGTTCGCGCTCCAAAAGTGCCCTGCTGGTGCTGGACCTCTGAGCGGACCTTTTCCCCAGTCCTGCGTTGGTCAGGACGGTCAAGCGCTCTTCAAACAGCTTGCCGCCCCCGGGCCAAGCCGGCCCTGCGATTCGGCCAAATCCTGGAGCGACACCGACGCCAGAAATTCAACCATGGTGCGTTCAAGGTCTGCGTGCCAGTCGCTCGCGATGCGCTGACCCCGAGGATGGCCAGCGCCCACCGATGAGATCACAGCACGGGGGTCATGTCGACCCGGCTCGTCAACCGCCAGCACAATGTCGGCCATGTTGATGTCAACCGCGTCGCGTGCCAGGCTGTAGCCGCCGCCCGGCCCGCGTGCACTGCGCACCAGACCCTGGCGACGCAGCCGCCCGAACAGCAACTCGAGATAGGAGAGTGAGATTTTTTGTCGTGCACTGATGTTGACCAGTGCCACCGGCTTGTGGTCGATGCGGAGAGCCAGTTCCAGCATGGCGATGACGGCCACGCGGCCTTTGGTAGCGATTTGCATGGCGTACTTTCAGCGGTTGATTTCAGATGGAGGAGCCCCGGGACGCAGAACGTCAACATCGCCAACATGCATCACCATGGCGTGCTTGTCGCCCTGGCGCTCACGCCAGGCCGCAGAGATGGCGCTGGCCGTGTCGGGATCGCAGAAGAGCAGCACTAGACAAATGTTGGCGTACGACGTCCAGGTCGCGGAACAAGCCTCAACGATAGCGAGACAACAGGTTTAAAAAAAGCAGCTTATTAAGGAAAAACAGTTCTGAAAAACATGTTTATTAGCCCGCACTTCAGCACCCGGACTCTTGGCTGATTTTGGGTTTTCGCCAAAGAAGGCGGCCTGGCGCGCACGGCCCAAGGCCTGGACATGGCCGTGCAAACCACGAACACGCAGCTTCACGCATCAGTTTGAGCGGGCTGGGCGCCTGCTACCCGGACATCGGTGCCGTGAGGATGGCGGCATACGCGGCCGCCCAGTCACAGGTCTGGCCCAGCGCATGATTCGGGGAACAACCCTGCGACTTAAAACACCCCGGAAACCGTCATCCCGCAGCCCTGTGCATCAGCCGAAGTAGCGCGAATGATGGCGTCGGCCTCAAGCCTGCAGCAAGTGCCAAAGCCGTGACGGCGACAGCGGCATCTGCAACTGGCTGGCCTGTACTGCCAGGCCGTTGCGCGCCAGCGCGTCGGCCACGGCATTCACCACCGTGGGCCCGGCGCCTATGGTGCCGAGTTCGCCCACCCCTTTGACACCCAGCGGGTTGTTCAGGCAAGGCGTGGAGGGATCCATTTCGGTCCTGAACGGTGGCGCGTCGTCAGCACGTGGCGCGGCGTAGTCCATCAGGCTACCGGTCACGGGCTGGCCGGTGTCGCGGTCGTAGACCAGGTGTTCACACAGCGCTTGGCCTATACCCTGCACGGCGCCGCCATCGAGCTGGCCACGCACAATCATCGGGTTCACGACGCGCCCCACGTCGTTGACGGAGGCATACGCCACCACTGCCACATGGCCGGTCTGCGGGTCAACTTCCACCTCGCTGATGTGGCAGCCATTGGGCCAGGACGGCCCGGCGACAGCGGTAGTCGAGTCCATGAAAATATGTTGTTCCGGCTGGCGTGCCGCCAGCGCAAACAGATCGATGGACAGGTCGGTGCCCGCCACCTGGAAGCGGCCATCGCTATAGCTGATGTCTTGTTCGGCGGCTTCGAATTCCTTCGCGGCCAAATGCCTGGCCTTGTCGATGGTGCGTTCGGCACCTATACGCACGGCCGAGCCGCCCGTGAACAAGGAGCGTGAACCGGCGCTGCCAAAACCATCACCACGGTCGGTGTCGCCCAACACGATACGCACCTGGTTCATGGGCACACCAAACGTATCCACCACCAGTTGCGCCAGCGAGGTTGCAATACCCTGCCCCATGGCGTTGACGGCCGAAAAAACTTCGATCACGCCGTTGGCCAGCACATCCACCGTCACCCGTTCCTCCAACGCATTGCCGCCTGTCCACTCCAGAAAAGTGGCAATGCCCAGGCCGCGCAGCAGGCCGCGTTGTTTGGATGCCGCCGCACGCGCTTCAAACCCCGGCCAGTCGGCCAGCACCAGCGCCTGGTCCATCACTGCTTCGAAACGCCCGCTGTCATAGACCTGGCCCATCGGGTTGGTGTAAGGCATTTGCGCAGGCTGGATAAAGTTGCGGCGGCGCAGTTCAAGGCGATCGATGCCGGTCTGGCGCGCGGCTTCGTCCATCAGCCGCTCCATGGTGAAGATGGCTTCGGGCCGGCCCGCGCCGCGGTAGGCGCTGGTGGGCGCGGTGTTGGTCAGCACGGTCCGGAAATGAAAATCAACGGTCTGGATGTCGTACACGCTGGTCTGCACCCAGGGGCCGATCAGCAGCTGGATCGCCACGCCCGCGCCGGTGGCATACGCGCCCACATTGGCCAGCGAGGCCAGGCGCAGCGCCAGGATTTTGCCGTGTTCGTCCAGCGCCAGTTCGGCCTGGCTTTGCAAGTCGCGGCCATGGGTGCTGGAGACAAATTCTTCGCTGCGCTCGGCCACCCATTTCACCGGGCGTTGCAAGGCGCGGGCGCAAAAAGCCACAACCACGTCTTCCGGGTAGACGCCGGTTTTCATGCCAAAACCGCCGCCCACGTCACCGACCACCACACGCACCGCTTCTTTGGCCAGGCCCAGGGCGTCGCACACCGAGTTGCGTACGCCCGAGGGCATTTGCGTGCTCATGCGGATGGTCAGGCGCTGCGATGCGCTGTCAAACGTGGCCAGCACCGAACGCGGCTCCAGACTCAGTGCCGCCAGCCGCTGGTTGACGATGTCCAGCTTGACGATGTGGCGCGCACCGGCAAAGGCGGCGGCTGTAGCGGCCGCATCGCCATAACGCGTTTCCGCGGCGATGTTGTCCGGCGCTTCGGGGCACAAGACCGGGGCCCCGGCCGCCAGCGCGTCATTGACATCCACCACCATGGGCAACTCCTCATAGTCGACGCTGATGGCTTCCGCCGCATCGCGGGCTTGTTGCATTGTTTCAGCCACCACGGCGGCAACCGGCTCGCCGACAAAACGCACACGTTCATGGGCCAGCGCGTGCCGCGGCGGTGACGCACTGGGCGAACCGTCGGCGCGTTTGAAACCGATGGAGCCGGCAATCGGCAACACGCCGGCGGCCACCAGCTCGGCGCCGGTAACCACCTGCAACACACCCGGCATGGTCCGCGCCGCCGCGCTGTCCAGCGCCACGATACGTGCATGCGGATAAGGCGAACGCAGAAAAAACAGATGGGTCTGGCCCGGCAGGCTCACATCGTCGGTGAAACGGCCGGCGCCGGCCAGCAAGGCATCGTCTTCGAGGCGGCGCACCGCTTGTCCGCTGCCGAAACGGGCGGCGGGGGTCTGGGAATCTGGGCTGGAAGTGGTCAAGAAATACCCCTTGGTGGCGACCTCGCCGGCAGCCCGCCGGGAGGCGCGGGCCGGGCAAGGACAAGAAACCACTATACGGGCAAGCCTGAATCGCTGCAGGGCGGCGCATTTGGCAGACAATCAGGCCATGCCCCTACCTTCTCCCCCTACCCGCCGGCACAGCAACAAGGCCAACAACGAACTTTTGTTCAAAGGTGTCCTGTGCGCCCTGATCGGGCTGGCCGTGTTGATCGGCCCTTATTTCATCAGCTCCCCGGGCATGCAGGGCATTGTGGCCAGCGCCTCGCTGGTCGGCTGGTTTGCGCTGGTGCTGGGCGCCGCGTTTATCGGCGTCTACCTGCGGCGCCGGCTCGCCGGAAAAAGTGGCCCTTCGGGTCCGCTGTAAGACTACCAATTTAATAGCTGCCTGCGCCCGTCCCACCTGGGCTAGAGGCCAATTTCATGCTTAAAAAGCGCCGCGGCACGAGGCGCGGCACTTTTGGCTACTTGCAGGGTGCGTCGCCGTTGGCCGCCTTCAGGTAGGCGATCAGGTCGCCCCGCTCCTTGGCATCGGGCACACCGTCGTAAGTCATGCTGGTGCCTGGCACCACCGCCATGGGTTTGGCCAGAAACCGGCTCAGCGTTTTTTCGTCCCATACCAGGTCCGACTTTTTCATCGCCGCGGAGTAGGCAAACCCCGGCACACTGCCGGCACGCCGGCCCAGCAGGCCGCAATGCCGGGGGCCAACCCGGTCGCTGGCCAGCGCATGGCAGGCGGCGCAGCGTGCATACAGCTGCTCGCCGCGTACCACCTCGGGCGCGGCGGCCAGCGCCGGAGCGACTGCGGCGGCGGCACACAGCGCCAGCCAAGCCGCCAGCCCGCCAGAACGGCGCGGCATCACGCCATGAAGGCCGAGGGCACCGGCACCTCGCCGATGGCCTGGCGCAAAACGGCCCAGTGCATGGCTTCGTCGCCCAGGATGCTGGCGGCGGCCTTGGACAGGTCGCGGTTGTCAAACAGGGGCACGGCGCCCAGGTAGGCGCTGACCGCGCCCTGCTCCAGCTTGGCGGCGAACTTGAGCACGTCCAGCTCCGCCTTCAGTTGGTCCACCGGAAAGTCGTATTTGCTTTTGGCGATGACGGCCTTGCCGCCCAGCTTTTCCACCGTGCTTGACAGCAGCGTCACGTGTTGTTTGTGGTGGCCCTGGAAGGTCAGGGCCAGGTCCAGCACCGGTTTGCTGAGCAGTTTGCTTTCAGCGCCCAGCTGGTAGGCGGCAATGGCTTCCAGTTCGGCCGCGATCGCGGTGTTGAGAATCTGGATGTCACCGGCTTTGGAGCCGCCGGCCTTGGCGGCCAGCACCTCCTGGCCGGCCAGCAGCGCAACCGCCGCCCCCGACAACACCAGACCGCCCGTGCGGCCAAGAAACACGCGCCTTGCGGCGACAGGGGTGGGCATCAACAAGAAGGACATGGCAATCTCCGGTTAAACAAACACGTGGGACGAAAGTGTCAGGAGCGGTCTGGGCCGCGCTCCCGAGCGATGTTTGCCAGCACACCTTCGACGATGGCGTCGCAGCGCGCGCCGGCAAATGAAAACGCATCACCGAGCCCCAGGTCGATGTCGCGTGACAAACCTTCGCGCAACAGGCCGCGGGCACGAAAAAAGCGGCTGCGCACCGTCGCTTCGGGGATGTTCAGCACCAGCGCGACTTCTTCCACGCTGAGTTCTTCGACACCGCGCAACATGAAAACCGTGCGAAAAGCATCGGGCAAGGTGTCGATACGGGCTTCGATCTGCTGGCGCACCTGCGCCCGCATAGCCGCGCGTTCCGGCTGTTCGTCGGGGTTGGCTGGCATGGTCATCTCCGCGGTTTCTCCCTCTGCATCCATAGCCGCGTGTAGCGGCATCACCAGCGCACCGCCGCGCCGCAGCCGCCCCAGCGCCTCGTTCACCACAATCCGCACCAGCCAGGTCGACAGCCGGGCGTCGGCCCGAAAACCGGCCAGGGCACGCCAGGCGTGTAGATAGGCTTCCTGCAACACGTCCTGGGTTTCATCGTCGTTTTTAAGGATGCTGCGGGCGGTGCGAAACAGCAGGCGGTTGTGGCGCCGCATGATTTGGGCAAACGCCAGCTCGTTGCCCGCCGCGGCCAGGGCCACCAGCTCGGTGTCCGTGTGGCCGTCCAGCGCGCGGGATGGGAGGGGGTTGAGGTTTTTCATGGTGTTCTGTCCATTAGATGGCGCAACATACGCCGCCGTTCCGGCTTTTTCAAGCCGGCTTGTTTGAGCCAGACGGGCCAGCACCGGTCGCTCTGCTTTTAATAGCTGCTGGCGTCCGTCCTGCAAGGGCCGAGGGGCTATTTGATTGAAACCACCGGCACGGGAACGCCCAGAAGGCGCCGTCCTACACAGGTGTACAGCAATCCCCTGCGGCAACGCCTTTGCGGCAGCGGGACACTGGTGGCGTGAACCCACTAACTACCGTCGGCAGTCCCTGGCAAGAACCTGCCCCTTCTCTGAAAGCTGGGTACCTGATGCCGTCAAAGGCCTACATCGTCGAAGACAACGCTTTGATCCGGGACAACCTGGTCGAGACTTTGACGGAACTCGCCGGCATCCAGACCATCGGTTATGCAGCCACCGAAGCGGATGCCTGCGTCTGGCTGGCAGAACACCCGCAGGACTGGCAGTTGTTGATCGTGGACCTGTTTTTGCTGCAGGGCAGCGGGCTGGGTGTGCTGAAAAATTGCGGCCGCCACGCCGGCCGGCAACGGGTGATTGTCTTGTCCAACTACGCCACCGCCGACATCCGCACGCGCTGCCTGGCATTGGGTGCCGATGCTGTTTTCGACAAGTCCACGGAGCTGGACATTTTTCTGGACTATTGCGCCCAGGTGCATTGAGGGCAACGGCCCGGGCGCATCCAGGACAAACGCTTACTCGGCGGGGGGCCGGGGGATTTTCTTGAACTTGATCAGGCGGTTGGTCTCGATCTTGTCTTTTTTGATCTGCCGCTCGGCGTCCAGCTTTTTCCCGGCCGCCAGCCAGCCGGCAAACTCGTCCGGGGTTTCCAGCGTAATACGACCCAAGGTCGAGCCGCGAAACTCATAAATCACAATTTCAGCGGCCTTTTGCAAGTTGATACGGCCCTTGCCCAGCACGGCACCGCGTTTGCGGCCGATTTCTTCCAGCAGTTGTTCGTCGGTGATACCGGGCGTGACCGTCACCTTGTAACGCGCCTCCAGCAGGGCCGGGTAATCTTTGATCAGGTAGTCCAACAGCTCCAGCGCGACTTCTTCTTCGTTGAAGGCATTGCGGCCAATCGCGCCGCTGGCGGCCAAGTTGTAACCGCTTTTGGCGACGATGATGCGCGGCCACAACATGCCCGGCGTGTCCCACAAATAAAAGCCGTCGGCCAGCACAATCCGCTGCTCGATCTTGGTGATGCCGGCTTCATCGCCGGTCTTGGTCGCACGTTTGCCGGTCAGGGTGTTGATGAGGGTCGATTTGCCGACGTTGGGAATGCCGCAGATCAACACCCGCATGGGTTTGACCATGCTGCCGCGTGTGGGCGCCAGGGTGTGGCAGGCCTCGATCAGGCGCCGCGCGGGCGTGGTTTCACTCGCGTCCAGCGCAATCGCGCGCGTGGCGGGCAGGCTGTTGTAGTGGTCCAGCCAGAGCGGCGTGCGTGTCGGGTCGGCCAGATCCTGCTTGTTCAGCACCTTGAGCGCGGGTTTGCCGCTGGTGAGTTCGGCCAGCATGGGGTTGGCGCTGGAGCCGGGCAGACGTGCGTCGAGCAGCTCGATCACCACATCAATTTCCTTGATGCGCTCGCTGATGGCTTTTTTGGTCAGGTGCATGTGACCGGGAAACCATTGGATGGCCATCGGGGTGTTCTTTCTTGGTTGGGCGCCTGGATGGCGGCGGAAAAGCGGGCAGGCCAACGGGCGGTGGATGTACGCGCCTGCAAGTTGACCCCCCGATTATCGACGCCCTGCCGAAAACCCGGAAAATCCGGGCTGAAGCTGACATACAGGCTGGCGTGGCGCGATCAGGTTTGGCTATTGGCAGCGGTCAGATGTCATCTCCCGCGCTGGCTGCAAGAGAATTGCGACACAAGCATGCACACACCAGGAAGAAAGACATGACAAACCCACAGCCCGCCATTGGCGAAGCCACCGAAACCGACCTGGACGGCATCCTGGCACCGCAGGCCGCGAACCAGGTAGCACGCGGCGGCACGCTGTCGGCGGAACTGCCGCGCGCCCGCATCGAAGCCATGATGGGTGACATGCCGCTGGTGGTGGCGCGCGGGGAACAAGGCGTGCTGGGTTTTCTCATGAGCACCACGCGGGCCATGAATGCCGACTTCCCCATCATCCGCGCCATGTTCGCCGCCTACCCCGGCTCGGCCGACGCCTATGTCTACGGCCCGATTTGTGTCGCCGCCTCGGAACGCGGCAAAGGCCTGGCGCAGGCCTTGTTTCAGGAACTGCGCCGCCTGCAACCCGGCCGCGAAGGCATTCTGTTTATCCGCCGCGACAACGAAGCGTCCATCCGTGCCCACCTGCGCATGGGTATGCGCGAGGTGGCAGGCTTTGAAATGAACGGCGTTGCGTTTTCCGTCATGTCCTTTATCGGCTAAGCCCAAACCGGCATGGCCCCAGGCTTGGGCCGCAAGGTGACAGGCGCCCATCCCAGCCGGTACCGGGCGACGGGGCTTGAGGCCGCTGGGTCAGTTGCCCCGGGCAGACCGGGGCTGATTGATTCGCTACAAAATCAATAGCTGCTTGCGATCACGTGATATGGGCTAGAGGCCGATTTTTCCTATAAACCTGGCCTCCAGGCCATTTGGGCGGCTTGCCGGCACAGCCAGCTGTTCCGGCGCCCATGGTGCGCAGCTTGCATGCCGGCCAAGCGCTGGGGGTCAGGTGACTGGCGCCCATCCCAGCCGCTACAGACCTGCGCGGACATGTGCGCCGCCGTAAAACCGGCCATCGCCGATAGAATCGGTCTTCTCCTTCGCACGTGGACGTTCGCTCCGCGTCGACGCACGGGACGACCCTGCGTATCCCACTCCGCTCAAGGACGACCTTGAGATCGTTTGAGGAAACTCCATGAACTGGTTCATTCTTTTTGTCGCTGGCCTGTTTGAAATCGGCTGGGCGATTGGTTTGAAATACACAGAAGGCTTTACCCGCTTCTGGCCGTCCGTCGGCACCGCCGCGTCCATGGTGGTCAGCGTGGTGCTTCTCGGCCTCGCCATGAAGACACTACCCGTCGGCACCGCCTATGCGGTGTGGGTGGGCATAGGCGCAGTGGGCACGGCCATACTCGGCATCGTGCTGCTGGGCGACGCGGCCAACACCGGGCGCATCGTCAGCTTGGTACTGATCGTCGCTGGCGTGATTGGCCTGAAACTCGCGACCCCGGGGTGATCTGAGCTAGGAGCCAATTTTTTCTGGAGGCACCGCGAGGTGCCTCTGCGCCTGCCACTACGGCCGGCACGCCGCGTAGATAAAGCAGTCACGCGGCTGGTCGGAGATGTTCGGAAGAACCGTGTGGCGGGCAAGCCGGCCTTCCAGCAGGAAACCACTTTTCTCCAGCACCCGGGCGGAGGAGCGATTGTCAACATTACAGGTCGCTTCAACGCGAAAAATCCCTGCTTGACCCAGCGCGTAGGTAGTCAAGGCCTGTATCGCCTCGACCATCAGCCCCTGGCCCCAGTGGTTGCGCGCGAGCAAGTAACCGATGTTCACGATGTGCCCGCGGGGACATGCCTCGAGCATGCCGATGAACTGTCCGTCTTCCTTCATGCTGAGGATGTAGGAGAAGGCCGAACCAGCCTTCCATTGCGCGATGCAGCGACTGACAAAATCGCGCGTTTCCTCCAAAGACGTATGTGGCCGCCAGACCATGTAGCGGGCCACATCCGCATCCTTCGTGTACGCAGCGAACAGGCACTCGGCGTCAGCGGCCTCGGGCGGGCGTAGCCGCAGACGGTCCGTCTCCATAAAACCGGGAAATGTCAGAGGCATGTTAGGACCTATACGTTGTTCAGCGCTGCAGCGGCGCGTATCAGTGTCTTGAAGGCCGCCTCATCAATGTCATCACCTTCATGCAGATCAATCGCGCGTCTGACCTTGCCTTCCAGGCTGGCGTTGAACAGGCCTGCAGGGTCCTTGAGCGCAGCGCCCTTGGGGAAAGTCAGCTTCACCGCATTTTTGTAGGCCTCGCCGGTGCAGAGGATGCCGTTGTGCGACCAGACCGGAACACGCCACTTCCACTCCTCGACCACTTCGGGGACAGCCTGCTTGATCAGCACGCGGACATGGGCCAGCGTCTTGCCCCGCCAGTCGTCCAGGGCCTGGATCCTCGCGTCGATCAGCAGAGAAGGCGATTCGCCCTGGCTTGTTTCGCGTTTTGCCATAACCATCCTCGAATGTTCGGTCCTGACCCCATTCTGCCGGAGCCCCCATGGGGCCACCTCAGCGGGGTGGTGTAGCCTCAGGGGCATGGACTCCCTGATCGCCGCCTCTGCACGTGCGCTTGCCGCCGGCGATGCGCTGGGCGCCCTCAAGCGGGTCGCCTTGCGTGACGACCCGCCGGCACTGGCCTTGCGCGGCATCGCCATGGCCCAACTTGGCGAACACCCGCGCGCGCGCGAACTGCTGCGGCGTGCGGCCCGTGGTTTCGGTGCCCATGAGGAAGTGGCACGCGCACGCTGTGTCGTTGCCGAGGCCGAGGTGGCGTTGGCCGTGCGTGATCTCGGTAGCTCGCCGCGCGTGCTGGCGGCGGCCCTGGCCACGCTCGAAGCGCATGCCGATCACGCCAACGTGTTGCAGGCACGGCTCATCGCAGCGCGCAGGTTTTTGCTGCTGGGCCGCCTGGACGACGCCGAGGCAGCACTGGCACAAATCGATGCACGTGGCCTGCCACCTTCGCTGGCGGCGGTGGCCGAACTGAGCGCGGCGGAACTGGCGCTGCGTTCACTGCGCATCACCCCGGCGCGGGCGGCACTCGCCCATGCACACGCGGCGGCGGAGCGCGCGCAGGTGCCGGCGTTGCTGGCCGAGGTGGCGGAGGCGCGGGCCGCGCTGGATCGCCCCGCCGCCCGGCGCCTGGTCGCCGGTGGTGAGCAAATGCTGCGCCTGGATGAGGTCGCCACCCTCCTGGCCTCGGATGCACTGGTGGTCGACGCCTGCCGCCGGGGCTTAAGTGCCGGTGGCGCGTGGCGGACGCTGGCGCGCCGGCCCATGTTGTTCTCGCTGGCGCGTTTGCTGGCTGAAGGATGGCCGGGCGATGTGAGCCGCGAAACCTTGATTGAATCGGCCTTTCGCACCAGGCGCCCTGACGAAACGCACAGGGCACGCCTGAGGGTAGAAATCGGCCGACTGCGTGCGCTGGTCAGACCCCTCGCGACCATCGAAGCCACTGAACGGGGCTTTGTTCTCAAACCACTCGGCGAGCGCGACGTCACCGTGCTGGTGCCGCCCATAGACGGCGATCAGGCCTCGCTGCTGGCGCTGCTCTCGGATGGCGCGGCCTGGTCGACCTCGGCCCTGGCGCTGGCGCTGGGCGCCAGTCAGCGCACCGTGCAGCGCGCGCTCGCCGAACTGGAAGCCGAGGGGCGGGTGCGCGCCATCGGTCAGGCCCGGGCGCGTCGCTGGCTGGCGCCGCCACTGAGCGGATTCACGACGATTTTGTTACTCCCCGCTGCGCTGCCGATTGAGTAGAGTTGTCTCCAGGCGCCGATCCGCGGTGCGTCACCAGGAGCCAACCATGAACAGCAAGACAAACAGCAAAGACCAACTTCAGGCCACCGTGCGTGCGGCCGAGATCGTGCGTGAATACGGCCCCTTCGCCGGCGCCAACAGCGTGGGCGGGGTGACCCACGACGGCCAGCGCGTCTGGGCCGCCACCGGCGCCCATCTGATCGCCTTCGACCCCGGGAGCGGCGAGACCACGCGTACGCTGGACCGTGCTGCCGATGCCGGCACCGCCTTCGACGGCACGCACCTGTATCAGATCGCCGAACAGCGCATCGACAAGATCGATCCCGTCACCGGCCAGGTGCTGGCGTCTATCCCGGCGCCCGGCCATGGGAGCGACTCGGGCCTGACCTGGGCCGAGGGCAGCCTGTGGGTGGGCCAGTACCGCGATCGCAAAATCCACCAGATCAATCCAGCCACCGGCGCCGTCATTCGCAGCATCGAGTCCAACCGTTTCGTCACCGGTGTGACCTGGGTCGACGGCGAGTTGTGGCACGGCACCTGGGAAGGGGACGAGAGCGACATTCGTCACATTGACCCCCAAAGCGGCGCGGTGCTGGAGCGGCTGGAGATGCCGCGCGGCATTGGTGTCAGCGGGCTGGAGTCCGACGGGGCCGACCTTTTTATGCCGGTGGCGGAGAAAGCGGGAAAGTCCGCGCCATACGCCGTCCGAAAAAAAACGCCGGAATTTGAAGGCACACAAGGAGCACATCATGAACACAGGCATTGTTGAAACAAGCACAAAAAACCATCCCGTCGTGTCAAAGGAGCGATGGATGGCCGAGCGCAAGGCGCTGCTGGCGCGCGAAAAAGAGCTGACGCGATTGCGCGACCAGATCGCACTCGAACGACGCGCCCTGCCCTGGACACGCGTCGGGACAGACTACAGCTTCGATACACCCGAGGGCAGACGCACGCTCGCCGATCTTTTTGACGGCCGCAGCCAACTGCTGGTGCAACATTTCATGCTCGGCCCCGACTGGGAGCAAGGTTGTCCGAGCTGCTCCTTCATGGCCGACCACAGCGACGGCATGAATAGGCACCTGCCCCATCGCGACATCACCTTGCTGGCCATTTCGCGCGCACCGCTGGCGGAGATCGAGCGCTTTCGCAGTCGCATGGGCTGGCAGTTCAAATGGGTTTCGTCGTTTGGCAACAACTTCAACTACGACTTTCGCGTCAGCTTCACGCCAGAAGAAAAGGCCAGTGGCGAGCTCGTCTATAACTTCGGAACGCAGCCCTTCCAGGGAGAGGAAGCACCCGGCATCAGCGTGTTCTACAAGGATGATGCGGGCGAGGTCTTCCACACCTACTCGACCTACGGGCGTGGGGTGGAGGTCATGATGGGCGCCTACCACTTGATAGACCTCACGCCCAAGGGCCGCGACGAGGAACAGCTGGCCTACGGCATGGCCTGGGTGCGCCACCATGACCGCTACGAGCCCGCGCCGCTGGCGCATGCGGTACCCGCTCTCAGTTCTTGCTGCTCGGGAGAACAGGCATGAGCAAGCCTTACACCGGCGGATGCGCCTGCGGCGCAATCCGGTATGAAATTTCCGGCGAACCCATGGTCTCGGGCGACTGCCAGTGCCGCGACTGCCAGCGCAAGAGTGGCACCGGGCACGGTTCCTACCTGACCTTCCCTAGCAGGGAGCGCGTGCAACTCAAGGGCGAGGCAACACATTGGGATATCGTCAGCGATACCGGCAACGTGAAGACTCGCGCCTTCTGCCCGACCTGCGGGTCACCGATCTACCTGACGTTTGCGGCCATGCCTGATCTTTTTACCGTGCATGCTGCCAGCCTGGACGACCCAGGCCGATACAAGCCGCAACTGGTGACATATACCGTGCGCGGCCACGCCTGGGACCAGCTCGATCCGGGGCTGCCGAAATTCGAAAAAATGCCGCCGACGTGAACGCGGCTGTCATCAAACCCCCTCGAACATGGAAAGCCTTTGGCCCTGGCTGGCGATCGCAGGGGTCGGCGCCCTGCACGGACTGAACCCTGCCACCGGCTGGCTGTTGGCCGCCGCCTGGGGGCTGCAGTCGCACGATCGGTCGCTGGCGTTGCGAGCCCTGGGGCCGATCGCTGTCGGGCACGCCGCATCGGTCGCACTTGTGGCCGCCGCGGTGATCTTCGGCCTGGCGATGGATCGCTTGCTGCTGCAAGCCCTGGCCGGTGCTCTGTTTGTCGTCGTCGCGGTGCTTCACCTGTGGCGCCGTACACCCAAGGCGGCACGTGCGCCGGCTGGGCATGCCGGGCTGGCGCTCTGGTCTTTCATGATGGCCACGGCGCACGGCGCCGGATTGATGCTGGTGCCGGCGCTGATCCCGCTGTGTATGAGCGATACGCCGGCGCGCGAGATCAGCACCTCCGGCTCGCTGCTGCTGGCGCTCGCGGCCATGGGTGTTCACACGGCGGCGATGCTGGCGGTGTCCGGCGTGGTCGCCACCGGGGTTTGCCGCGGTGCCGGCTGGTTTCAAAGCCTGAGGCAAAAGTCACCTACAGCGCCGCGTTGAAGCTGATGCGTGGCGGGTCGAAAAAATCAAGCCAAGGCTGCCACCAGCCACCAAGGTGCAGCCCACATCAAGGGCTGACCACGGCAGATCGACTTTTCGCTACGGTATTCATAGCTGACTACGCAGGTGAAAAAAGGGCTACAGCCCTTTTTATCTTAAGAAAATGAAGCGCGCCAATGCTGGTGCCTTCTTCCCCTCAAAAGCAAGGCCCCACTCAGACCTGCGCTGGTTCGCCGACAGCCAGCTCCAGCCGCGCGGCCGACACATATTGCTCGCGGTAGATTTCAAACGGCATGGTGTCGCCGGCTTCTATCTTTTTCTGCTCGGCGATGGACGTTTGCGATAAGGCGACATAACGTGCCTGCTGCTCGTCACTGAAAGGCAGGGCAAGCAAGCTCGCCTGCGTCTGCAGCGCCTGGGCGCGCACAAAACGGATGAAGGAATTATCAAAGTCCTTGGCCATGGCCGCCAGCACACGGGCCGACGGTGTGGTATCGGGCTGGGCCAGGCGCTCGGCGGCGCTTTGCAAGGCATCACGGTAATCGCTGCCGCCTTGCGCTGCGTCCAGCGCATCGGCGATGGGGCGGCATTGTGCGATCACGTCGGCGCCCCAAGCCGTCAGCAACACTTCCTGGCCGCCGCGCTTGAGCGTGAGGCCGGGCTCGCGGCCGCGTGCGGCGGTGTGGTGCTGGTTGAACTTGAGCTCGGCGATTTCTTCGGGCGTGTCGGGCGGGCTGTCGGCCAGCAGGCAATGCAGCAAAAACACATCCAGGAAACGCATGGTTTGTGCGGTGATGCCCACGGGCTCGAACGGGTCCAGGTCCATCAGACGGACCTCGACATATTCCACCCCACGTTCACGCAAGGCATGCAGGGGGCGCTCGCCCGGGAAGATCACACGTTTGGGCCGGATGGTGCCGTAAAACTCGTTTTCAATCTGCAGCAAGGTGGTGGCAAGCTGGTTGTAGTCACCGCCCGGGTTGCGAATGCCGACGGCTTCGTAAGCCGGGTAAGGCCGGGTCAAGGCGTCCTGCAACGAGGCGCCGTAACCTTCCAGACTGTTGTAACTGACGGCCAGCGAGGCCTGGGCATCACTCTGGTAACCGAGCCGGCCCATACGCAGCGAAGTGCCGTGCGGCATGTACATGGTGCTGCCGTTGAGCGGCTGCAACTCATGCTGGCGGCCGGCCACAAAACTCGAACACACCGCTGGCGAGGCGCCAAACAGATACAGCAGCAAAAACGCCTGACGGCGGAAATTGCGGATCAGCGCAAAGTACTGTTCGTTCGTGACCCCGGGCAAGGACCAGTTGTAGTGGATGCCCGAAATCGTCTGCATGCGCCGGCCATAACGGTGGGAGAGGCCCATGCGGTAGACACTTTTGGCACGCCCGACATTGGACGAACCAAAACGCGCGATCGGGATGGTTTCATCCGTCGGCAGATCACACGGCATGCTGGAGACCCACAACATTTCGTTGCCTATCTCTTGCATGGACCGGTAGGTGAACTGGTGAATCTGCGTGAGTTCTTCCAGCGTGCTGGCCACTTCCTTGTGGGCGCCTGTGACCAGTTCTATCTGTGACTCGCTGAAATCGGTGGTGATGCTGGGGTGGGTCAGGGCCGAGCCCAAGGCCGCCGGGTGTGGTGTCAAGGCCAGACCGCCGCCGGGCTGGGCGCGCAGGCTTTCTTTTTCAATGCCGCGGCGCATGCCTTTCAGCCTGGCAGGGTCTAGCGCCCGGAGGCGGTCACCCAAAAGCGCGTCTCGGCGCGCATGCAAGCTGTTCATAGTAGGTTGTCCCTCTTCTTTGTCTTTCGTGGCGTGCAAGGTATCACAGGCCGGTCTTGCTTGCAGGCGGCGCTAGCGGCCCCAGGCCGGGTGCCTGCCGGCTGCACTGCGCACATTTTTTGGGCGACGCCGAATCGCTCTGTTTTTTATAGCTGCTGGCGCCCACAGCTCCTGGGCTGGCGCCCTGTTTCTCTCTAAAAATCGGGATCAAACGCGGTTTCCAGGCCTGGAAACCGCGTGAAGACCCTACGCCAGCACGCGCAGCAGCCAGGCGTTTATATCGGCGACTTCTTCCTGGCACAAGGAGTGCTCCATGGGGTAGTCGTGCCACTCCACCGGGTAACCCAGCGCGCTCAAGGCATCGCGGGTGGCGGTGGCTGCGATCAGCGGCACCACGCCGTCACGCCGGCCATGGGCCAGGAAAATCGGCAGGCCCTGGCTGGCCGGGCTGCGTTCGGCCGCCAGCTTGTCGGCCAGCGGCAAATAACCGGACAGGCCCATGATGCCGGCCAGGCGCTCGGGGTAACGCAGGCCGGTCATCAGCGACATGGCGCAGCCTTGCGAAAAACCGGCAATCACAATCCGGCTGGCGGGGATACCACGCGTGATTTCACGCGCGATCAGGGAGTTGATGGCGGCCTGGGTCTGGCGCAGGCCGGCTTCGTCCTGGCGCTGCGTCAGGTCGGCGCCCAGGATGTCGTACCAGGCGGGCATCTGGTAGCCGCCGTTGATGGTGACCGGAATCACGGGCGCATTGGGAAACACAAAACGCACCGGCCCGACGGCCGACAGGTCCAGCTCCTGGGCCAGGGGCACAAAGTCCCGGCCATCGGCGCCCAGGCCATGCATCAGCAAGACCGTGGCGGTCGGGTTGGCGGCGGTTTCAACTTCAATGACTTCGAGGGACATGGTGTGGGCAAAAAAAGTAATAACTAGCGCCGGATTGTGCCTGCGGCGGCCCGGCTTTTTCAGGCGCCGGGGTTTGCTAACATGCCCGGTCCCTGTTTTTAGAGACGCCCCGCCCTCCGCCCATTCATGTCAGCCTGCCCCGCACCTCCTTCAGCCCGCGACGCGGCCCTGGCGATGTTTGCGACCTTGCGTGCGCGCGCCGGGGCCCAGGGCGTGGTGCTGCGTGCGCCACCGCCCGAGCCCACCGCTTGCTGCGGCCGGGGCTGCAACGGCTGCGTCTGGGAAGCTTATTACGCCGCTGTGGCTTACTGGCAGCAAGAGGCCCTGGACAAGCTGCACAAGCCCGCTGCAGCTTGACTTGGCCGCACACTTGCACGACCATCCTTCCCATAACAGCAACCATGCTGGCGGACGCGTCCTGATCGCCGGTGTGCCACAAGGCAAGGGATGACTCCGACCATGAAACAAGCGATCCGCCGACTGTTCGGCCTGAAAAACAAGGGTGGCGCGGACTCGCCGTCGACCATCGCGCATCACTCCGTCCGGGGCACGCCTGCGGGCCACCGGGACAGCCAGCACACGATTGAAGAGCACTCCGACAACGGCACGCGCCGCCAGTTGGTGCAGATGTTGCTGCGCGACGGCCTGCGCCAGCACGGCATTCCGCCAGGCTGGGTGGAATACCGGATGCTGCTGGTCAACAGCCGCAGCCGCGGCCCGGGCATGTACCTGAACCTGATCATGCGCCACTGGGACCAGCGTCTGCTGACTTATGCCCACGCCTTCCAGGAGCAGCTCAAATCCGCCATCACCCAGTTCGAGCCGAATGCCGCCAACTGGCTGCACGGCATCTCCTGGGAGCTGGATGTCGGCAGCACCTGCCCAGCCCCTTACCACGACATGCCGGCCCCGTCGGTGTGGCAGCAGGCGGCTGCGCCTGCGGTGGCCGCACCCGTGCCCGCACCGGCCCCGGTGGTGGCGCCTGCCGCGGTGGCCGCTGTTGCGCCCGTGGCAGCCGTCGCCGCAGCGGCCGTGAGCGCCGGCAGCGATACCGACGCCGAGGTCTTGCAGGACCTGCAGCGCATGTTTGCCATCCGTGACGCCGATATCGAACAACAAACCGCCGCCGGCGTCGCGCCCCCCGATTTTCAGGACACCGAACCGGCCCGGCCCGTGTTTCTGGACACCGAACCCATGCGGCGTGCGTAGAAAAATGCGCTGACCCGCAGCCACCACATCAGATAACCCACCAGGCGCGTACCGTTCTTATCGATTCCGTCAGCCCCGGAGCCTCTGATGACAAGCCGCCCACCGCCCCTGTTCACCCGCCTGACCCGGCTGCTGGTGCTGGCCGCCTGGGTGTTGCTTGGGCTGGCATCGGCGCAGGCCACCCCGCTGACGGCCGCTGAAGAACAAGGCGTGCGTGAGGCGGTGCAGGGGCAACTGGCGGCCTTTGCCGCGGACGATGCCAACAAGGCGTTTTCTTATGCCACCCCGCATGTGCGCGAAACCATGGGCAACGCGGCCAGTTTCCTGGCCCTGGTGCGCAAGGCCTACCCCATGGTGTACCGACCGGCCTCGGTGACTTTTCTCAAGCCCGAAAGCCGGGACGGCCAGGTGATACAACGCGTGCAGGTGCTGGACGCCGCCGGCACCTCATGGCTGGCGATTTACGGCCTGGAGCGGCATGGCAACGCCTGGCGTATCAGCGGCTGCGTGGTGGTCGAAGACAAGCGGCGCATGGCTTGAATCGGTCGCTCTGTTTTTGATAGCTGCTTGCGCCCGTCCTTCAAGGGCTGGCAGCTTTTTTGATGCTCAAACCCCGGGAATCACCCGCCGCAGGGCCCATTGCTCGCGTGACAAGCGATACAGGCAATGTTCACGCAAGGGGTGGCCGACAGGCAGCTTGGGGTGTTCAAACGTCTCGCTGGAGCGCAACATGCCCAGGCGCGCCATCACCGCCTGCGAACGCCGATTGCCCAGCGCCGTGAAAGACACGATTTCGGGAAGTTCCAGCGTGTCGAAAGCAAAAGCCAGCGCGCCCGTGGCGGCCTCGGTCGCGAACCCTAGGCCCCAGTAGTCGGCGGCCAGCCGCCAGCCGATTTCGACACAGGGGGAAAACGGCAGCTCGGCCGTCGGTATGTTCAAACCGACAAAACCGATGAACTGGCCGGTAGCCTTGATTTCAGCCGCCCAAAAACCCCAGCCGCGCTCGGCGATCAAGCTGTTGCAAGCATCCACCATGGCGTCGCTGGCCGAGCGGCTCAGCGGTGCTGGAAAAAACTCCATGACCTTGGGGTCGGCGTTGAGTGCCGCGAACGGCGCCCGGTCTTGGTCGCGCCAGGGGCGCAACCGCAGGCGCGGGGTGTCGATTGTGTGGGGGGATGTCATGACGCGGGTTCGTGGCTGCCGTTGGGACGGCCATGATGCCAGACGCGGACCGTTGGCACGCCAACAAACCGGCAGCGCCAGGCACTATCTTTTCAATAGCTGTCTGCACCCGCACCATCTGGGTTACAGCCACTTTTATTCAATCATGGGGAGCGCAAACCGTCTGCCACACGCCAGACAGGGCCTACAGAAGCCATCAGCAATGGACTGCAGCGCAGGCGGGCCGTGCTACAGACACTGTGAACGTGCAAGCCGGGTGCCGCGCTACAAAGACAGGTATCTGACCTCCGCCCTTCAGCGAAACGTCGGAACATTGCCCAGCGGACCCGGCTGCTTTTTTTTTGGGGCTCAGCTTGTGGCTTGCAGTTGACGGGCTTTGGCCAGGGCCTGACTCACCTCGTTATGGCCTTGGGCCGCACCGCTTTGCGGCACGGTTTCGCCGCCGCGTGCGGTGACTTCCGCCAGACGCGCCGCCAGCGCTTCCGGCACCTCGTCACCGATCCCCAGCCACACACCTTGCGTCAGGGTGATGTGGGCGGCTTCAAAGGTGCCGGCACCGGCGCACAAAATGGTTCGTGTGGGCGCGTCCTGCGCGGCCAGCACCAGCATCGCGGGCACCACGGCTTCGGGCTGCAGGGCCTGCAACACTTCTTCGGGCATCAGGCCTTCGGTCATGCGGGTGGCGGCCGTGGGCGCCAGGCAATTGACACGGATGTCGTTTTTCACGCCTTCGATCGACAAGGTCTGCATCAGGCCGACCAGCGCCATCTTGGCCGCGCCATAGTTGGACTGGCCGAAGTTGCCGTACAGGCCCGAGGACGAGGTGGTCATCACGATACGACCGTATTTTTGCGCACTCATGATGTCCCAGACCGCCTTGCTGCAATGCACGGCACCCATCAGATGCACGTCCATCACCAGCGCAAAGTCGGCCAGGTCCATCTTGGCAAAACTCTTGTCGCGCAGGATGCCGGCGTTGTTGACCAGGATATCGACCCGGCCCCAGGTGTCCATGGCTTGTTGCACCATGGCTTGCACCGCGGCAAAGTCGGTGACCGAGGCGCCGTTGGCAATGGCTTCGCCGCCGGCCGCACGGATTTCGTTGACCACGGCTTCGGCCGCACTGACCGAGCCGCCCGAACCGTCACGCGCGCCGCCCAGGTCATTGACCAGCACCTTGGCGCCGCGTCTGGCCAGCGCCAACGCATGTTGCCGACCCAGTCCGCCGCCGGCACCGGTCACGATGGCCACGCGGCCTTTGAAATCAATACCCATGTCTATGTCCTGTCTTGTTGGTGATTCGCAGCTGGCTTGGGCTCTGGTAGCCTAGCCAGCCAAACCCTACTGTAATTGACCGGGCCCTGCCCCCTGAAAGCCACCATGGAACTGAACCGCGAAACCGTCACCACCCCGCCACGCCCCGCCGCCACCATCGTGTTGCTGCGCGATGTGCCGGCCGGGCTCGAAGTTTTTCTGATGAAACGCCACGGCCTGTCCGACGTGTTGGGCGGCGCTTATGTGTTTCCCGGCGGCAAGGTCGATGTCGCGGACGCCGAGCTCGACATGGCGCTCCACTTGGACCAGCCGCTGCCCGCCCTGCACGCCGGCCTGAACGAAGCCGACATCAGCAACACCACGGCCGGCTCACTCTACGTGGCGGCCTTGCGCGAGGCCTTTGAAGAGTCGGGTGTGTTGTTTGCGCACAGCGCCACCTCGCCCGAGCCGGCCGCGCAGGCGGCGGCCTTGCTGCGCGAGAGCAAGAACTTCAACGCGGTGCTGGCACAGATGGCGCTGCGCCTGCAGACACGCAGCGTCGTGCCCTGGTCACGCTGGATCACGCCGCTCGTGCCCTCGGTGACGAACAAACGTTTCGACACGCGTTTTTTTGTCGCGGCCGTGCCGGCCGGCCAGGTCGCGCGCCACGATGATTTTGAAACCACCGAAAGCACCTGGCTCAGCCCGCGCGCCGCCTTGCAGCAATACTGGGATGGGAACATCGAGCTGGCGCCGCCACAAATCATGAGCCTGGCCCACCTGGCGCGCCACGCCACGGTGGACAGCGTGCTGGCTGCGGCGCGTGCCCGGCTGCCGCCAGTGATCCAGCCCGAACCGTTTGAACATGAAGGCAATCGCGTGATTTGTTACCCCGGCGATGAGCGCCACTCGGTGCGTGAACAAGCCCTGCCCGGCCCGACGCGCCTGCGTTATCACAACAAACGGTTTGAGCCCATGGACGGCTTTGAGGCCTTGTTCCGCTAAAAACTCAGGCGGCCAGAAGTGCTGGAGATTCCGCCCGCTGCGCCTGCACCACGCCAGCCAGCCAGCGGTCAATTTGTGCCGGGTCGTTGATGGTTTTGAGCGCCTGGTAGGCGGTTTCGGCCTCGGGGAAACGGCGGCGCAAAAAATTGAGCCACTGCTTGAGCCGACCCGGCCGCGAACGCGCATCCAGCCGCGTGCAGACCACCTGCCAGAACTCCGCCAGCAGCGGCACCAGCGCCGGCCAGCTCATGCCGTCCTGCGCCCCGCGCAGCGAGGCCTTGATCGCCAGGCCCAGGCCCGGGTCCGCCACCGCGCCCCGGCCAATCATCAACATGTCGCAGCCCGAAGCCTCGCGGCAGCGGCGCGCATCGTCCACGGTCCAGATCTCGCCGTTGGCCACCACGGGGATGGCCACCGCGGCGCGGATGTCGGCGATACGCTCCCAATACGCCGGCGGCCGGTAAGCCTGCAACTTGGTGCGCGCATGCACCACCAGTTCGTCGGCGCCGTTCTCGGCCATGGCCAGCGCACATTCCACAGCTTTACTGTCGTCGTTGAACCCCAGGCGCATCTTGGCCGACACCGGCATGTGGGCCGGCACGGCGCGCCGCACGGCGGCCACAATCGCCGCGATGGTCTCGGGCTCTTGCAGCAAGGCCGCGCCGCCGCCATGACGGTTCACCACCTTGGCCGGGCAGCCAAAATTCAGGTCAATGCCGGCCGGCCCCATCGCCGCCAGCCTTGCGGCGTTTTCGGCCAGGCAGACCGGGTCCGAGCCCAGCAGTTGCGCCCGCACAGGCACACCGGCCAGGGTGCGGCCACCGTTGTGCAGCTCGGGCACGATGCGGGTGAACACACGTTCGGGCAACAACTGGTCGGTGATACGGATGAACTCGGACACGCAGCGGTCAATGCCGCCGGCCCGCGTCAGGATGTCGCGCAGCACAAAGTCCAGAAGCCCTTCCATGGGCGCAAGCAGGATGGTCATGAGGTGATGATGCTAGCGCGCTCTGTCGCTGGCAGCGAGGTTTATAAGTAAAAAAGGCCTTTAGCCCTTTATATACGGGCGAAAGCAGCTCTTTTTTTGATAGCGAAATAGTGGGTGAAAAAAGCCGTCCTACAACACAAGCGGGCACGTCTGACAGACGCCGGCAGGCAGCCGGCCTACAGTCAAACCTTCACCCGAGGAGAACTCATGGCAAGGCTGACTGGCCCCCGCAGCACGGACAAACGTCAACCCGACCCGGCGCCGCAGGAAGCCCCCGCACCAGCCCCCAACAAGGGTTGGCCTTTTGCGGCCGGTTCACAAAACCACCGGGACGACACCGCCGCGCCGTGGCCGCGGCCGGTATCTACACCGGCCCGGCCCAAGCCCGATCAGTAGCTGCCGATGTAGTCCTTCTTGCCCACTTCCACGCCGTTGTGGCGCAGGATGGCATACGCCGTGGTGATGTGGAAGAAGAAATGCGGCAGGCCGTAATTGAGCAGGTAAGACTGGCCGCTGAAGATTTTTTCCTTGGGCGTGCCGGCTTGCGTGACGATCTTGCGTTCTTCGCTGCCGTCGATTTGTGCGGCGCTCAGGCTTTCGACAAACGCCAGGGTTTTGGCGATACGCGCTTGCAGGTCGGCAAACGTCTCTTCCTTGTCTTCAAAGCTGGGCAGTTCCACGCCGGCCATACGCGCCGACACACTTTTGGCGAAGTCGCAAGCCACCTGCACCTGGCGCAGCAGGGCAAACATGTCGGGGTAGAGGCGGGACTGCAGCAAAACGCTGGGGTCGATTTTTTTGGCCGTGGCGTGGGCTTCGGCCTTGGCCAGCACAGCGCTCAGGCCGCCCAGCATTTGTTTGAAAACAGGAATTGAAGCTTGGTACATGGAAAGTGTCATGGGGAATCCTGGGAGTGGAGTAAGTAAAAAAAGGCGGTACAGCGGGCCCGTCTGGCAGGTCCGACCAGCGCTGGGCTTGTCTCGAATCTGCGGAGGGGCGGCAGACGCCAGCGTCACGCCGCACAAAGTGTCCGGCGGGAACGCGCGCTGAATTTCAGTATAGCGGCGCAGGCCGACAGCGATTTAAACCGGCTTGAGAATCACCTTGGCCAGCAAGGCCAGGCAGGCAAACTTCAACACGCTGCTCAGGGCCAGAAGCATCAACAACATCCCCGGCCAGAGGTTGTCACCGGCCGTGAGGTAACGATGGACGGACTCGCTGCCGCCCAGGCCGCGGCTCAACAGGTTTTCCACGGCGTCTGCGCCCACCAGCCCCAGCATCAGCCAGGGCATCTGCAGCGCCAGGCGGCCAAAGGGCCGGCCCGCGGCAATCGCCGCCGGCGCGGCGCGCCTCGCACCCCAGGCCACCAGCCAGGCCAGCAACAAGCCGTACACAGCCCAGAAATACCAGTCCCAGCGAAGCGCCCGGCGCAGGGTTTCAGGCTGGCAACTGATGCCCAATTCCGTCAACCAGGGTGCCAGCAATTGCGCACCCAGCAAGGAAAAAGCCGCGCCGCCCCGGCTGCAGGCTGCCGCCGCCAAGCCCCAGGCCTGCCAACCCAGGACCAAGGCCGCGAGCGCCAAGACCCCACCCAGCCAGAAGACGGCCGGCGCCGCACGCCGCATAGGCAGCGCTGACCTGGCCGCCTCTATGGGCAGGGCCGAGGGGTCCAGCAGCGCCTCGGGACGGCGCGGTCGCGAACCCAGGCCGGTCCAGGCCCAGAACGGCGACTGCACCGTTTCGTCATGCAGGGCTTGCAGCGCATGGGGCGCACCAAGGCCATCCGGCACAAACCGCATCCCGCAACCGGTGGCTTGGTCCCGCATCCACTGCAGCGTGATGCTGGACAGGCCGTCTTTGACATACGAGCCACCGATGTCGCTGTGGTTGCCACGAAACCAGCGTTCGTCGAACGAGCGGCACTGGCCCTCTTCGGCCGTGAATCCCGGCGGGGTGTAGTTTCGCGGTGTGTATTTGCGCCGGGTTTCGTGCAGCGCCAGTACATGCCGAATATGGACAAACCGTTTTTCCGCCACGGTGGGTGCATTGGAGATTTTCAGGCCCTTGCCGAACAAGTCGATGCCGACACTTTCGACCGTGTCCCAGACCCCGATGAAATGGATCAGCGGCCGGCGGTTCAGCGAAAAATGAACGACCACCTCGCGGGCGAAATCCTCCCGGACCCGGCCGGCCCGGTTGACTCTTCCCTGGGGTGAAAAATAGCTGCGCACCAGCAAAGGCAGGATGGCCAGGCCCGACACATGCACCAGGCCATACATATTGACCATGCCGGCCACGGCGCGGGCGGTGAAGGCCCCGCGCGAAAAACCGAAGAGGCAGATGCGGTCACCGTCCTGGTATTGCTCGACCAGGAAACGGTAGGCTTCGGCGATGTTGTCGAACACACCGCGGCCCAGGGCCAGGCCCATCAGTTGGGAGCTGGCGCGCAGCCCGCGTTCTATGGGATTGACGGCCGGGAACTCGTTGGGTGTGCCGACACCGGGGTCGTAAAACGCGATCTGCCGCGCGGCATCGGATTTGTCCACGGCGCGAAACAGCTTGACGACGTTGGTGTCCCGGCTGTCCCCCAGGATGTTGCCGGTGCCATCCAAAAACAGCATCAAGGTACGCCCGGGTTTGTCATCCCAGGCCTGCTGGCTGGCGCGGCACTGGGCCAGGACCGCCTGCCGGCGTTCAGCCTCCGACGGTGCCGCCGCGAGGCTCATGGCAAGACCCTCGGCACCACAAAACTGGCGTCACTCTTTTTCATGAAAGCTCCCGCGACCTTGGTGAAAAATCCTACCTCGTCCCCTGGCTTGAGCGCTACGCTGCAGTCTAGCCAAGGGCGGCGAAACCGGCCACCCCTGTTTGCAGGAGGCGATGCACGAACTAGCGCTGCAGCCGTTGCACCCCGCTCACCGCAGCGACTGACGGGCCGGCCAGCCCTTGCATCTGGCCGCTTCGTTGCCACATCCTTGTGACACCCTCTGGCGCACCCGCCAGCACCACCCATGCCACTTCTGATTTTTTCCGCCCTGCTGCACGCCTATGTGGGCGCACGCCTGCTCCCCGGCCTAAGCGCCTGGCCCGCGGCGCAAGGACTGCTGGGCCTGGCCCTGCTGGCGTCCATGGTCGTCACGCCGCTGGGGCTGACGGCGCGGCGTTTCAAGTCGCCCGTGCTGGCGGACCGCGTGGCCTGGGCCGGCATGTTGTTCATGGGTTTGTTTTCTTCGCTGTTTGTACTGAGCTTGCTGCGTGACGCGGCCCTGCTGCTCGCCTGGCTGCTGCAGACCCTGCTGTCCACAACTTTTTCGCTGGAGACCTTCAGCGCCTGGACGGCTGCCGCCGTGCCGCTGCTGGGCTTGCTCATGACTTTGCTGGGTTTTGTCAACGCTAGGCGCACCGCTGCCGTGGTGCGCGTCGATGTGCCGATTCAAGGGCTGCCGCCGGCCCTGCACGGCTTTGCCATCGCGCAGATCAGCGACATCCATGTCGGCCCCACCATCAAGCGCGGTTATCTGCAGGCCATCGTGGATGTGGTCAATCAATTGCAGGTGGACATGGTGGCCGTGACCGGCGACCTGGTGGACGGCACGGTGGCCGATCTGGCGCCCCATGTGGCGCCGCTGGCGGGCTTGTCGTCCACCCATGGCACCTACTTTGTCACCGGCAACCATGAATATTATTCGGGCGCCCACGCCTGGATTGCCGAGTTGCAACGCCTGGGCATACGTGTGCTGATGAACGAACACGTGGTGCTGCAACACGGCCAGCCGCAACAGGTACTGGTGCTGGCCGGGGTGGCCGACTGGAGCGCCGGGCATTTCGACAGCAGCCACCGCAGCGACCCGCATGCCGCCATGGCCGGCGCACCGGTGCAGGCGGCCGTCAAGCTGCTGCTGGCGCACCAGCCGCGCAGTGCGACCGAAGCGGAAAAAGCCGGCTTCGACCTGCAGTTGTCAGGCCATACCCACGGCGGGCAGTTCTGGCCCTGGAACTTTTTCGTGCGTTTCCAGCAACCCTTTACCGCCGGCTTGCATCGTCTGCACAAACTCTGGATTTACACCAGCCGCGGCACCGGTTATTGGGGGCCACCCAAACGTTTTGGCGCGCCGTCGGAGATCACGCATTTACGGCTGGTGCCGGCCTAGAACTTTCAGTAACGACTGGCGGTCAGGCGACCAATCACCAGGCCTATCAGCAAGGCGGCACCAACAGCCTGCAGCGGATGCTGCTTGATATAGGCCTTGGAATAATCCACCGCCTGCAGCGGTGCATCACTCAGGCGGTGTGCCTGGTCGCTGACCTTGCCGGCCACACTGCTGGCGCCGCTGGTCAGTTTGTCCACCGTGTTGTGTGCCACGGTCGCAGCCCGGTCCACCGTGCTGCGCGCCGGGTCGGCGACCTTGTCGATCGTTTCGTGCAGCGTGCTGCCCGCCTGGCTGACGCCGCGCAGCAAGGCATTTTCGCCGACGGACGTTGTGCTTGGGTCTGGGTACTGGGTGCCGTTCGATTTGTCCATGGTGGATTCCTTCAAAAATAAGTGGGATGGCAAGCGTGCCCGCGTCGCCAAAAGGCATGACTGGGGCGCACATCCCACTGTTACGCGACCGGCGGCTCACGCCTGTGCGCGAGGAGATGGCCTGCCTGTAGGACAAGGGGACAAGGGACCCGAACTCAAGCCTCGTCGAACAAGCCGGGCGTGCCGCGCATCGCGCCTTCGATGATCAGCAGCCGGAGTTTGGTGCGTATGCCGCCGCTGGCGGAAAATCCGCCCGGTTTGTCCCCAGCCGCCAACACGCGGTGGCAAGGCACCACGGGCGCGAACGGGTTGCGCCCCAAGGCCTGGCCGACCGCACGTGCGGCGCCGGGCTCGCCGAGTTGCGCCGCCACCTCGCCATACGTCAGGGTCTGGCCAGGCGGTATGCCCAGCGCCACCGCATACACACGCTGATGGAAGGCTGGCACGCCCCGCATGTCCAGCGTCAGCGTGCTGAAGTCGTGGGCTTCGCCACGCAGCATGGCCGTGATGCCGGCGATCGCCGCCTGCACATCGGCCGGCGGCGCAGCTTCGGGCGCGCCGGGAAAACGCTGGCGCATACGTTGCTGCGTCTGCCGTGCATCCGCCTCGGGCAATTGCACGCCGCGCAGGCCCGCATCACCCCAGGCCACGCCGCAAGGGCCGATGGCGGTATCGAAGAGCGTGAAAAAGACAGTCGGGCTGGCAGGGCGCATGGTGGGGCTTATCGTAATACAGCGCCTGCCACCGCGCAGCACCGACTCGGCCGGATTTCGCTACCAAATATATAGCTAATCACGCCCATCTCCACTGGGCTAGAGGCCAAAATCATGGATAAACCGGCTGTCAGCCGGCGCTGACAACAACTCGGAAGATTTTCCTAGGTGCGGCCGATGGTGAGCGGTGCAGCATGGCGCTCTAACCGGAGCATGAGCATGAACCCTCTTTTCGCCAGCCACAGCGGTGGCCGCCGCCGCCAGGACAACCCGGACGACATCGCCGTGCCGGAAGAAGCCGAAGATTTGCCGCTGTCGCCGGACGATGACTTCTCGGTGATTCCGGACGAGGAAAGAGTCATCGACATGCCGTCCTGAACCGCAGACGCGGCCGGACGGTTTAACCGACGTCGCGTTTGAGGCGGAGTTCTTCGAGTTTGACCGGACCGACCAGCACGGTTTTCAGTGTGGTCATCTCGCGTTTGAAACCGGCCAGTTCAAAGAAACGCATGGCGCGTTCATTACGCACCGGCACCCAGACGGTGACCTTGGTACAGCCTTCTTCTTTGAGGCCGTCGTTGCCGGCGTCCCACAAGGCCACGCCGACACCCTTGTTCCAGTGCGCCGGATCCACATAAAGCGCCCAGATTTCACCGCAGGTGGAAGGTGTGCCCTTGTCGCGCGAGCGATCAAAGCCGACAAAACCAATCACCTGCCCGTCTATCGTCGCCACATGGACTTGTGGCTCCATGTATTCGATGGCGTCGCGCCAGAACTGCTGGCGTTTGTCGATCGACAAGGTGCCCAGATGTTCATCGGGCACCAGCCCCTGGTAAGCGGCCCGCGAAGAGGCTGCATTGATTTCGGCGATGGCTTTGGCATCGCGCACGGTGGCGGGGCGGACTAGGTAGCTGGACATGAAGGAAAAGAAGCTCTGAAGAATCGTTGAGGGGGGACTGGGATTGTCGCAGCAAATGTGGGCAATGCTTCAAGCTTACAACGTTCGGAAAAACACCATGAGGCCGGGGGGTGTCGCTCCTTCTTGTGGTTTCAAGAACGTTGCCTATGGTTTTTGCACGCCTTCGCTTGTACGAGAAGTTGAGTCCAGGTAACCCAGCGCCTGGCCGCAACGCTGTAGCCTATACCGAACCGTTCGACGTCTGCAGATTGACACACTCGTTCTCTGACCTTGGCTGGAGGTCGTCAGCGCCAATCGTGAAATAAAACGTTGCTCCGAGTCCCGGCTCAGCTTCAACCCAAATTTCGCCTTGGTGCATCTCTATGATTTGCTTGACAATGGCCAGCCCAATGCCGGTCCCCTGGAATTCGGAGGCCGTGTGCAGGCGCTGGAAAGCTCCGAACAGCTCGCCAGCATGCGCCATGTCGAAACCTGCGCCATTGTCTCGCACAAAAAAAACGACCTGCCCAGGCGAGCCGGGCTGACAGCCGACTTCAATGCGCGGCTGCTTCGTTTTCGAGGTGAACTTCCAGGCGTTTCCGATCAAGTTCGCCATCATCGAGTTCATCAACCGCTTGTCGGCCTGCACCATCAGGCCCTCTTGGATATCGATCTCAACCGCCCGTTCGGGGTTTGTCTGTGCAGCTTGCTTGAGCAATGATTTGGCCATGGCCGTGAGATCAACAGCTTTCCGGAGCACCCCCGCTCGCGGGAGCGTAGCAAGCGACAGCAGGCCGTCGATCAACTGAGACATTTTGGCGACGCCAGCACGGACGTGACCGACAAGTGCGAGCGCGCGCTCGTCTGCTTTTATCGACTCGCGGCGCTGCAGCAGTCCACTGAACCCATCAATCGTCGACAGTGGCCCGCGCAAGTCGTGGGACACGGAATAAGAGAACGCCCCAAGCCGCTTGTTGGCTTCCTTGAGGTCCCGGGTACGGGCCTCCACACGCTGCTCCAGTTCGTGATTGAGGCGCTCTATCTCTTGCTGCGCCTGCCGCTTGGCGGTGATGTTCTGGATGACACTGATGAGGTAGTCCGGGGTGCCGTCGGGCTTGCAGGCGATGCTGGAGGCAAGACTGGCCCAAACGACGGCACCGCTTTTGTGCAAAAGCCGGAATTCGGTGACGATTTGGCCGGACAGGTCGGGCACCAAGAGAAGGTCGCTGCGCAATTTGGAAACCACGGCAAGGTCCAAGGGATGCGTGACATCGCCAACAATGGCCTCCCGGAGCGTCTCAGGGGACCAGCCCAGCATGCTGGCCAGCCTTCCATTCACCCGGATGAACCGGCCGTCAGGGGTCGTGTGGGCAATGCCCACGGCAGCCTGGTCGAAAGTGCCGCGGTACCTGGCCTCGCTCTCTGCCAGCAGCCAGGTGTGCCTGCGTTGCCGGATATAGGCTGCCGACAGCACAATGGCCAATAGCAAAAATAACAGGCTCGCGCCTGCCGCGGTGAGGGTGTAGCGACGAGCCCGCGTGGTCGCCGCCGCGAGGGCTTCTTCCGACGTGGTGCCAACAATCACCACCATGGACAAGGAAGGGATCACCTTGAAGCTGATCACGCGCGACACACCATCGAGTTCACTTTGAACGTGTATGCTCCCGCTGGGCTTTTGCTCCTTTTCCGCCAAAATCTTCCGCAGATTGGAGTTGCCGGATGAGTCGCCGCCAAAGCTCACTGCCGCCCCCAGGCGTCGCGCACGAAGCAGACCGTCGAACCCAACGAACGCGACGTGCCCGCTCTTTCCCATCTCGACTTTCTGGTAAAGCTCGGTGAAAATCGTCGGATCCAGGCCTGCCACGGCCACCCCCCCAAACCCGCCCCCCGGCTTGATGATGCGCCGACTGACATGAACAGTTGGGCGACCGGTGGTCCGCCCCAACACCGCTGCACCGACCACCAAATCGTCGGCCCGGCTGGATTTCTGCGCCTTGAAATATTCACGATCGGCAACGTTGACCGGTTCAGGGATCAGCGACCCCACGGCCACCCTACCGTCTTCGTCGATGATCGCGCGATAGACGAGGGCTTTCGCCGCCACGCTCAACGGCGCCGGCACGTCATCGAGCCGCAGCGTGCGCCCTTTGTCGTGGTAGGCCCGGCGCATGTCCATCAGAAGACCGTCAACGTCTTGCACTGTCGCTGCGGCCTGCTCGGCAAAAATCACCGCCAGATTCGCGTTGTGCCGCGCCTGTGCGTTGATGGCGTCGCTTCTTTCGTGACGAATCTGAACAACAAAAAATGCCCAAATAAGGGCCGACATCAATGCGCAAACGGCAAAGATCAATAAGACGCCAAAATGCAGCCGCTTAAACATCCATTCACCTCTGTCAAACGTAGGCTGTATTGCGCAGGAATACCACGAATCTGCAATACCCCATGCCGCCACTCTCACGCCTTTCGACTGACGTGTAGCTTCGACCCCATCAGCCTCACGCTGCTTGGTGGGTACCCAGCGGATGCCGGGGCCAGCCTTGCTGCGCCTGTCTGCCAATTGAGTTTGCCATGCATCTGGGAGGATTTTCGGGCCGACCAAACAAAATGCTGACACTCCGCCGCCTGCGGTTTCTTTTCTTGGACAAAATACCTCTTGTCTCAGTCTGCCCGGTGGCCAGCGGGCTCAGGCCCATCTGGCATTCGGTGTCCAGTTCTGAGCCCATCCGGACACAGACTTGACTTGTTTCGACATCAAGGATGCCACATCCGAGACGCTGTCCAGCACCAGGCCCATGATCCGGCTGGCGATGTTCAAATAATCACCTCCGGGAAGGGGTTGTAGATCGGCAAGCCCAGGTTGAATTTGATGCGTATGCCGAAGATGCCGCGCAGGTTCACGACACCCTTGATGTGTTCAGGCGCATTGGCGATGCGGGTCACCGCTTCGTAACCGCGCAGCTCCTGCGCCTTCTGGATGTCAATCCCGTACTCTTCCTGGCCCAATCTTTAAAACGTTTCCCAATCCCCGCCGGCCGTCGGCGCGGCAATCGCCTGTTTGGCAGCGGGTGGCTGCATCGGGGCTTTTCTCGGCTTGCTACTGGCAGCGGCCGGACGTTTGGCCTGAGTCACATGGATTTGCTGTTCGTTGTCCAGCTTGAAAACACTGACCACTTGCGACAAGCCACTGGCCTGTTCCTGCAGCGAAGCCGCTGCGGCAGCAGCTTCTTCAACCAAAGCAGCGTTCTGCTGCGTCACCTGGTCCATCTGGGTGATGGCCTGGTTGACCTGCTCAATGCCCGAGGTCTGCTCCTGGCTGGCGGCGGTGATCTCGGCCATGATGTCGGTCACACGTTTAACGCTGTCGACAATTTCATCCATGGTTTTGCCGGCTTCGGCCACCTGTTTGCTGCCTTCTTCAACCTTGTCCACCGAATCACCAATAAGAGTCTTGATCTCTTTCGCGGCTGCAGCGGAACGCTGGGCCAGGTTGCGCACTTCGGCGGCGACCACGGCAAAACCCCGACCTTGTTCGCCAGCTCTGGCAGCTTCCACCGCGGCGTTCAAAGCCAGGATGTTGGTCTGAAAAGCAATACCGTCGATGACCCCAATGATGTCGACAATCTTGCGCGACGAGGCATTGATGGCGCCCATGGTGCCCACCACTTCGGCGACCACACTGCCGCCACGCACGGCGACGCTGGAGGCAGACACCGCCAGTTGATTCGCCTGGCGCGCGTTATCGGCATTCTGTTTGACGGTGGAGGTCAACTCTTCCATGGACGCAGCGGTTTCTTCCAGGGAGCTGGCTTGTTCTTCGGTGCGCGAGGACAAATCCTGGTTGCCGGAGGCGATCTGGCTGGAAGCGGTGGCGATGGTGTCTGTGCCTTGACGGACTTCACCCACCACCTTGGCCAGGCTGTCATTCATGGCTTTCAGGGCTTGCATCAGCTGAGCGGTTTCGTCCTGGCCGCTGGTTTCGATGCGGCTGCTCAGGTCACCAGCGGCCACCGTCTGTGCAAGCTTCACCGCAATGCCCAGTGGCCGGGTGATACCGACGGCCAGCAGCCAGGCACACACCACGCCGAACGCCGTGGCCAACAGGCTCAGCACCGTCATCAGCGTGCGGCTGGCCTGTGCCAATTCGTCGACCTGACGGGCCATGTCGTCGATGCTTTTGCGCTGCATGTCCAGCAGGTCTTGCAAGGCTGACTGGTAGCCGGCGCCCAGAGGCAAATAAACCTCGAGCAGGCGCGTGACTTCCGCATCGTCGCTGGCGGCCTTGGCCTTGTAAATGGCGTCGCGTGCCGCCAGGTAAAGCTTGCGCTTTTCCTGCATGATCTGCATGCCGGCCTTCTCTGCGTCGGAGGTCAGCAGCGGATCAAGCTTCTTTGTGAGCGCCCCAGCGGCTTCGGACGAGGCGGCGGTTTCTTTGGCAAAAAATGCCCCCAGCGATGGATCGCTGCTCTTGGCAACGGCGCTGGTGCGCGTGACGCCTACATACACCAGGCGGGCCCAGTCACTGATCATGCGTTCCTTGACCAAGGGCAGTTCCATCATGTTGCGCGTCGCGTCGGCCACGGTTTGCAAACGCCAGATGCCGATGCCGGCAATAAAGATCATCAACAACAGCATGGCCAGGAAACCCAGCCCCAGGCGCGTGCCTATTTTCAGATTATTCAAACTCATGACACTCTTCTTAAAAAATTTACGGATGAAATTGAATGGGCACGGCAGCGCTTTCAGACTCCGCATTGGCGCCATGGCCCAAGCCTTCGCTTAGCCAGGCACCCGCACTGCGAGACTGGAAAACAATGCCCTTGACGGCTACCTGACCCGCTTATCGGCAACACCTGGAGAAACTCCAAGAACCCCTGGCCCTCTGCGTTTCCCGAGCGGTTTTAAAACGTTTCCCAGTCCCCGCCAGTGGCCGACGCTGCTATCGCCCGTCTGGCAGCGGGTGGCTGCATCGGGGTTCGTTTCCGCTGAAGGCTGCTGGCAGCCTGCGTGACATGAATCTGCTGGGCGTTATCAAGCTTGAAAACACTCACCACCTGGGACAGCCCACTGGCCTGCTCCTGCAGGGAAGCCGCTGCAGCAGCAGCTTCTTCGACCAAAGCCGCGTTCTGCTGCGTCACCTGGTCCATCTGGGTGATGGCCTGGTTGATCTGTTCTATGCCCGAGGTCTGCTCCTGGCTGGCCGCCGTGATCTCGGCCATGATGTCGGTGACACGTTTGACGCTGTCGACAATTTCATCCATGGTTTTGCCGGCTTCGGCCACCTGTTTGCTGCCCTCTTCGACTTTGTCCACCGAATCACCAATCAGGGTCTTGATCTCTTTGGCGGCAGCCGCGGAGCGCTGGGCCAGGTTGCGCACTTCGGCCGCCACCACGGCAAACCCTCGTCCCTGCTCGCCGGCTCTGGCGGCTTCCACTGCCGCGTTCAAGGCCAGGATATTGGTCTGGAAGGCAATGCCGTCGATGACACCGATGATGTCAACAATCTTGCGCGACGAGGCATTGATGGCGCCCATGGTGCCCACCACTTCGGCGACCACGCTACCGCCTCTGACAGCCACGCTGGAAGCAGACACCGCCAGTTGATTGGCCTGTCTGGCGTTGTCAGCATTCTGTTTGACGGTGGACGTCAACTCTTCCATCGACGCGGCAGTCTCTTCCAGCGAGCTGGCTTGTTCTTCGGTGCGGGAGGACAAGTCCTGGTTGCCGGAGGCGATTTGGCTGGAGGCCGTGGCGATGGTGTCCGTGCCTTGACGCACTTCACCCACCGCCTTGGCCAGGCTGTTGCGCATGCTTTGGATGGCGAACAACAGGCTGGACTGGTCACCCGGCTGAGTTTTGACATCCACCGACAAATCGCCTGCAGCAATGCTGGTGGCAATATCCGCCGCGTAATCCGGCTCGCCGCCAAGTTGTTTCATGACGTTGCGGGTCAACCAGAAGGTGACGCCAGCGCCCAGCAGAATGGCCAGCAAAGCCATCACCAGGCTGATGACCAGCATTTTGTGGGTGGCGGCGCGCAACTCAGCTTCGGCATTGTCGGCTGCTGCGTTTTTGTCCTTGATAAAAATCTGCAATTGCGCGCGCATTTCGCGCCAGGCCGGCGTTTCTTCGGTGTTGAGAAGGCCCATAGCCGAGGTCACGTCTGCTATGGAAAGTTCGGCGATCCTGGTTTGAAGCACAGCTTGCTTCTCGCGCAAAGCCCCCACCTTCTGCAAGATCGCCAGGGCGGGTGCGTCCGCGCTGGCAAGCTTCAAGGCAGCGTCGTGAGAGGCCTTGAACTCGCTGCTGGCGACCCGGAGGTTTTCATGCGCCTTTTTATTGGTCGGATCCAGCACGATATTTCGCAAAGCCTGGCCCATTTGCAGACCTTGCGCGTAGAGGTTGCTGCCCGCCTGAAGCAGCGCCTGGTCTTGCGCCAGAAAAATTTCGAATCGACTTTTGGCGTTTTGCATGCCGACAAGCGCCACACCGATGGCAAAGGTGAAACAGGCGCAGACCAGCGCCATCACCACAATCATCTTGGTTCTAAGTTTCACGTGCATCTTTCATTTGGTTCATACGTGGGAAGGCCCCCGCATCAATTGCGGAGGCCGCCCCTCAAAACATCAAGCCCCAGACGGACAAGACTGGCTTAAAACGTTTCCCAATCCCCACCGGCCGCCGGCGCGGCAATCGCCTGTTTGGCAGCGGGTGGCTGCATCGGGGCTTTTCTGGGCTTGCTGCTGCTGCTGCTGCTGCTGGCAGACGCCGGGCGCCTAGCCTGAGCCACATAAATCTGCTGTTCGTTGTCCAGCTTGAAAACACTCACCACTTGCGACAAGCCACTGGCTTGTTCCTGCAGGGAAGCCGCTGCAGCAGCAGCTTCTTCGACCAAAGCCGCGTTCTGCTGCGTCACCTGGTCCATCTGGGTGATGGCCTGGTTGATCTGTTCTATGCCCGAGGTCTGTTCCTGGCTGGCCGCCGTGATCTCGGCCATGATGTCGGTCACACGTTTGACGCTGTCGACAATCTCGTCCATGGTCTTGCCGGCTTCGCTGACTTGTTTACCACCGGCTTCAACCTTTTCCACGGAATCGTCGATCAAGACCTTGATCTCTTTGGCGGCAGCCGCTGAGCGCTGGGCCAGGTTGCGCACTTCGGCCGCCACCACGGCAAACCCTCGGCCCTGCTCGCCGGCTCTGGCAGCTTCAACAGCAGCGTTCAGGGCCAGGATGTTGGTCTGGAAGGCAATGCCGTCGATGACCCCAATGATGTCGACAATCTTGCGCGACGAGGCATTGATGGCGCCCATGGTTCCGACAACTTCAGCGACCACGCTGCCGCCTCTGACAGCCACGCTGGAAGCGGATACCGCCAATTGGTTCGCCTGGCGGGCGTTGTCGGCATTTTGTTTGACCGTGGAAGTCAGCTCTTCCATCGACGCAGCAGTTTCTTCCAGGGAACTGGCTTGTTCTTCGGTGCGCGAGGACAAATCCTGGTTGCCGGAGGCAATCTGGCTGGAGGCGGTGGCGATGGTGTCTGTGCCCTGACGCACTTCACCCACCACTTTGGACAGACTGTCATTCATGGCTTTCAGGGCTTGCATCAGCTGAGCGGTTTCGTCCTGGCCGCTGGTTTCGATGCGGCTGCTCAGGTCACCAGCGGCCACGGTTTGCGCGACCTGCACGGCATCCTTGATAGGCCGTACGATGGAGCGTGTGATGGACCAGGCGACAAACGCGCCCAGCGCAATCGCCAGACCACCCAGCACCAGCATCAGCAGGCGCGCCCGGGCGTATTCAGCCTTGGTTTGCGCGGAGGCCTCCTGGATCATGACGCGCTCATAGGCCACCAACTCATCAATCACCGCAATGGCCCGGCGCGTGGCCGGCGCAGAGTCCTTCATGAAAATTTCCGTCGCTTCGGCCGTCTTGTTCTGCAGGCCCAACTCGACCACCTTGTTCACAAAAGGCGCAGCCACCTTGATGGACTGGTCCAGCTTGTCCATCAATTCTTTTTCTTTGGCATCCATGGGGATGCTGAGCAGAATCTCCTTGGCCTTGCCGTATTTTTGACGGGCAAGCTTCAGCTTGTCATTTTGATCACGCATGCCGGCGTCGTCTTCCAGCAAGACGATGGTGTTGGCGATCAGGGCGATGTCCCTGAAGTTGTCCACCATCTCATTGGCCGCAAAACTCTTGACGTTGTATTCGTCGACGATCAGGTTCAAGCGGGTTTCGATGCGGCTCATGGAGTTCAAGCCCAGGCCCAGAATAGCGGCCAGAATCAGCAGGATCAGGGCGAAGGCCAGGCCCAGGCGGGTGCCTATTTTTAAATTTGCGAATGACATGTTTGTTTCTTGAATAGTTGGGCAGATAAGGCGTGGGAGGTTTTCAGGCGGAGGCCATCTCGGCCAGGCCCATGTCATCGCTGGTCATGAGGCGGTCCAGATCGACCAGGATCAGCATGCGTTCGTCGAGCGTGCCCAGGCCAATCAGGTAGTCGGTGTCCAGCACAGACCCCATCTCGGGGCGGGCTTGACCTGCTCCGGCGTCAGGGTGATCACGTCAGAGACGCTGTCCACCACCATGCCCATGACCCGGCTGGCGATGTTCAGAATAATCACGACCGTGAACTGGTCGTAGGTTGGCGTGCCCAGCTTGAACTTGATGCGCATATCTATGATGGGCACGATGATGCCGCGCAGATTGATCACGCCCTTGATGTGTTCCGGCGCATTGGCGATACGCGTCACCGCGTCGTAGCCGCGCAACTCCTGCACCTTCTGGATATCGATGCCGTACTCTTCCTGCCCCAGCGTGAAGGCCAGGAATTCCAGTGACTTGGTCGTTGAAACGCCCGATACTGCCGCGGCGACCGCAGCAGCTTGGGAGGTCTTTGTTATCGTGTGCATATGCACCCCCGGTTGAATAATCGTGGCCCGGCCGGCATCCAGCCAGGACATGTTTTTGTCTCTTGTTGTTCACCACGCCAGATGCCCGGCGTTGCCCCCCACTCACGCCGCTGCCAAGGTTCTGCTGTCAGTCGGTGCATGCGCCCGCAAGCGCGCATAGCAAAATTTAGCGAAGTCCTTCTCTGGTCCATCGTCGGATAAATGCACCAAATTGACGCCTTATCGACCTAACATCGCGCTGAGATACAGGCAAGAAGTAACCACAAGGACTTACTTTCAATGTTTTCAAGATCAGGCCTTCCCGCCGGACGCACCTAAACTCGACCCATGTCTGCTGCCCCTCTTGACCCCACTTTTCAGGCCCGGCTCAAGCCGCAAGGACAGCGGTTTGCCGCCCCGGCCTCGCAGCCGTTGCTGTTGTCGGCGCAACAAGCCGGGATTGAGCTCGGCAGTTCCTGCCGCAATGGCACCTGCCGCAGCTGTATCTGCCTCCTGGAGAGTGGACAAGTGAACTACCGAATCGAGTGGCCGGGCCTGAGCGCCGACGAAAAACGCGAGGGCTACATCCTGCCCTGCGTCGCCTACCCGCTGTCGGACCTAGTGATTGCGCTGCCGGCCCTTTAATTACAAGTAAAAACAGGCGCCAGCCCAGGAAGGACGGGCGCAAGCAGCTCTATTTTTCATAGCACCTTCGGGTATGCAGTGATTTGTCACACAAGCCTGCAAGGATGGCCCCATGCATGATTCGCCATCTCTTGCCGACGCCCACCGCTTGTCCCGCACCCCCGACGCTGCGGCAACCTTTGCCGAACACGAAGACTTCAAGGCCTTGTTGCTGGCCGGCGCGGCACATCTGGAGATACATGAAGTGGCCGAGGTGCACACCGCCGGCCCCTCGTTTCCGGTCTATACCGCCAGCATCGGCTCACGCGACCCCCACGCGCCGGCCGTTGGTTTTTTCGGCGGCATCCACGGCCTGGAACGTATAGGCTCACAACTGATCCTGCATTACCTGCGTGCCCTGCTGTTCCGCCTGGCCTGGGACACGCTGCTGCTGCAGCAACTGCAAAAAATCCGGCTGGTCTTCATGCCCATCGTCAACCCCGGCGGCATGTGGGCACAGCAACGTGCGAATCCGCGCGGCGTGGACCTGATGCGTAATGCGCCGCACCGGGCCGAACGCCCCGTGCCTTTTCTGGCCGGCGGGCAAACCTGGAGCCCCTGGCTGCCCTGGTATTGCGGCCGGCCCGGCGCGCCCCTGGAAACCGAAAGTGCGGCCCTGCTGCAGGTGGTGCGCGAACAACTGGCCTGCCGGCCTTTCAGCCTGGCGCTGGATTGCCATTCGGGTTACGGCTTCAGTGACAGCCTCTGGTTTCCCTATGCCAAAACCCGCCGCCTGATGCCGCATCTGCCCGAGATGTGGCTGCTCAAAACGATGTTGATGCAGTCGCACCCGCACCACGACTACCGCTTCGAGCCCCAAAGCAAGCAGTACCTGTTACATGGCGACCTCTGGGACCATGCCTACGAGCACACGCCGGCCGGCCATGTGTTTTTGCCGATGACGCTGGAGCTGGGCTCGTGGTTGTGGATACGCAAAAATCCGCGCCAGCTTTTGTCCAAACACGGCATCTTCAACCCCATCAAGGCGCACCGCACCCAACGGGTGTTGCGCCGTCATGCCGACCTGCTGGACTTCCTCACCCGGGTCGCGTTTGCCGCGCCCGGCTGGCTGCCGCAGGCCGAGCAGCGTGAGCGCTTGCTGCAACAGGCCACCGCGCACTGGCGGCCGGAGCGCCCAGTCCGAAGCGCCTGAGTTCAGCCCACCGCCGCGTACGGACTTTGCTGTGCGGCCAAGGTGCCCAGGGTTGACATGGCCGCTTCAAAACGCGGACTCCAGGGGTGGCCGCAGTTCAGGCGCAGGCAATGCCGGTAATTGCGCCGTGCTGAAAATATCGGCCCGGGCGCCACGCTGATGCCGTGCAACAACGCCGCCTGGTGCAGGGCCAGCGCATCAAAACCGGGATCAAACGCCACCCAGACAAAATAACTGCCCGCCGGCCGCGAGACACGCACACCCGGCGGGAAATAACGCGCAATCGCCGCCAGCAGGCTGGACAGCTGCGACTCCATGGCGTGGCGCAACTTGCGCAGATGTTTGTCGTAGCCGCCATGCTGCAAATAGTCGGCCAGGGCCAGTTGCGCCGGCAGGCTGGCCGACAAGGTGGTCATGAGTTTGAGGCGTTCGATTTGCTGGCCAAACCGACCGGGCGACACCCAGCCCACGCGGTAACCCGGCGCAAGCGTTTTGCTGAAAGAGCTGCAATGCATCACCAGGCCTTTGCGGTCGAAGGCCTTGGCGGGCAGCGGCGCACGGTGGCCGAATACAACTCGCCATACACATCGTCTTCGATCAGCGGAATGCCATGGCCGGCCAACAGCGCCACCAGCGCCTGCTTTTTCTCCAGCGGCAGGCTGGCACCCGTGGGGTTCTGGAACGAGGTCATGAACCAGCAGGCCTTGACCGGATGCTGCTTGAGCGCGGCTTCCAGCGCGGCCAGGTCCAGCCCGTCCTGCGGATGCACGGGGATCTCCAGTGCTTTCATCTTCAAGCGTTCCAGCGCCTGCAAACCCGCATAAAAACCGGGCGACTCGATCGCCACCAGGTCGCCCGGCTGGGCCACCGCCGCCAGGCAGAGGTTGAGCGCTTCCAGCGCGCCGCTGGTGATGATCAGGTCGTCCGCCGGCTGGGACAAACCCATGGCCAGGTAACGCAGCGCAATTTGCTGGCGCAAGGCCGGGTGACCCTGCGGCAGGTGCGCCACCATGTCCTGACCATGCATACGCGGCGCCGAGCGCGCCAGCGACTTGCCCAGGCGCTGCAAGGGAAACAGCTCGGTCGCTGGAAAAGCCGAGCCCAGCGGCACGATGTCGGCGTCCTGCACCGCACCCAGCACCGAAAACACCAGCTCGCTGATATCCAGCCGGGGCGCGACGCGGGCTGACGTTTTGGCCGCCGCGACCGAGGTCGCCAGCGGCTGGCTGGCCGGACCGATGACGTAATAACCCGAGCGCGGACGGGCCCGCACCAGGCCTTTTTCTTCCAGCCGGTAATAAGCTTTGAAAGCCGTGGACGCACTCAGGCCGTGCTGGGCCGTGATGGTGCGGATCGAGGGCAAACGGGTGCCCGGCGCAAGGCGCCCGTTGCGGATGTCGGTGGCCAGCAGTTCCACCAGTTGTTCGTAACGTTTCATTGAGCTTTCGCCATGTGCTGTCCCGCCAGCCCGCCAGGCTCGGGAAAATCTGATATTGTAATTTTCAAAAATTAAGCATCTGATATGGTTTTTTACATCTCATCTGAGTCTTACCCTGGCGGCACTTGTGGCGCATGATTCAGGCTTATGGCAACAATTTTTTCTTTTGCACGACGCTCGGCCGTGCCCGGCTTGCTGGCCTGCCTGATGGCTTGGGCCGCCAGCCCGGCTGTTGCGGCGAGCCCCGCCCCTTTTGAAAACACCATCGCCCAGCGCGCCATGGCCTGCACCGCCTGCCATGGCCCGCAAGGCCGCGCCGCACCGGACGGTTATTACCCGCGCCTGGCCGGCAAACCGGCGGGTTATCTGTACAACCAGTTGCTCAACTTCCGCGACGGACGGCGCCACTACGGGCTGATGACGCAACTGCTGGAACCCTTGAGCGATGCCTACCTGATGGAAATCGCCACGTACTTCTCGCAGCTGGACGTGCCTTACCCGGCACCCGCGCCCGGCAAGACCTCGGCTGAGGTGTTGCGCCAGGGCCAGCGCCTGGTGCTGGAAGGGGATGCCGCGCGCCGTGTCCCGGCCTGTGTGCAATGCCACGGCCAGGCCATGACCGGCGTGGCGCCCAACATTCCCGGCCTGCTGGGTTTGCCGCGCGACTACCTCAATGCCCAGCTCGGTGCCTGGAAAGCCGGCCAGCGCCGCGCCCACGCACCGGACTGCATGAAAGAGGTGGTGGATCGGCTGAGCCTGGACGACATCAACGCCGTCTCCCATTGGCTGTCGGCCCAAGCCCTGCCGGCCAGCACCCATCCCGCCACCAGCCTGCCCGCGCCTGTGCCAGGCAGCATCGCCATGACCTGCGGCAGTGCGCCCGCCGCCGCATTAAAAACCCAGCCATGAACAAACTTTTGAAATGGGCGCTGGGCGCCCTCCTGCTGCTCGCAGCCCTGACCGCGCTGGTCTGGTCGCTCAATGTGCGCGACGAAGTGAATGTCAAAACCCCGGTGGCCGCAGCCGCGCCCAGCGACACCCTGATTGCGCGCGGCGCCTACCTGGCGCGTGCCGGCAACTGCATGACCTGCCACACCGCACGCGGCGGCGCCAGTTATGCGGGCGGACGCGGCATTGCCACGCCCTTTGGCACCGTCTACACCTCCAACCTCACCCCCGACGAAAAAACCGGCATAGGCAGCTGGTCGCCCGCACACTTCTGGCGCGCCATGCACAACGGCCGCTCCAAAGACGGCCGCCTGCTGTACCCGGCCTTCCCCTACCCGAGCTACACCCAGGTCACGCGCGAAGACTCGGATGCCTTGTTTGCCTACCTGGGCAGCCTGCCCGCCGTGGCGCAAAGCAACCAGCCGCACGGCCTGCGTTTCCCCTACCAGTCGCAAGCCGCACTGGCGGTGTGGCGTGCGCTGTTTTTCAGCCCCGGCGTCTACCAGCCCGACACCAGCCGCAGCGCCGAGTGGAACCGCGGCGCCTACCTGGTCAAGGGCCTGGGCCATTGCGCCGCCTGCCACACGGCGCGCAACGTGATGGGCGCCAGCGACGAAGGCCTGGACCTGGCCGGCGGCCTGATCCCCATGCAAAACTGGTACGCCCCTTCGTTGACCTCGCCCTTCGAAGCCGGTGTCGGTGACTGGGACCGCCAGCATATCGTCAGCCTGTTGAAAACCGGCGTCTCCCCCCGCGCCTCGACCGCCGGCCCCATGGCCGAAGTGGTGCTGCGCAGCACCCAATACCTGAACGATGCCGACCTGGGCGCGATGGCGCAGTTTTTGAAAGAGTTGGCGCCCGCGTCAGACAACGCGGCCAAACCCATGGCCCTGCCCGCCGCCGCCAACGTGCAGGCACGCGGCGCCAAGCTCTACGAGCAACACTGCGCCCAGTGCCACGGCGACAAGGGCCAGGGCGTGCCTAATGCCTACCCGGCGCTGTCGGGCAACCGCGCCGTGACCATGCCTTCGACCGCCAACCTGGTACAGATCGTGCTGAACGGCGGCTTTGCGCCGGCCACCGAAGGCAATCCCCGGCCCTTTGGCATGCCGCCTTTTGTGCTGGTGCTGAACGACAGCGACATTGCCGCCGTGCTCACCCATATCCGCCAGTCCTGGCGCAACCAGGCCAGCGAAGTCACGACGCTGGAAGTCAACCGCATACGTGCCAACCAGAACAAATAGGAGGGGAGTGCTTGCGTGTGGTGACTGACCGTGGGGTCCACGTTCAGTCCATCATGCGGTCGCGCTGCGCCAGTTGCGGGAAGGCCTTGAACCACAAGGCCGCCACCAGCACGGTCCCTATGCCGCCCACCACCACCGAACCCACCGGCCCCAGCAGGGCCGCCGTGGCGCCGGATTCAAACTCGCCAAGCTGGTTGGACGCGCCTATGAACACCGAGTTGATGGCACTGACGCGGCCACGCATGGCGTCTGGGGTTTCGATCTGCACCAGGGTCTGGCGCACCACCACACTCACCATGTCGGCACTGCCTGAAACAGCCAGCACGCCCAGCGAGAGCAAAAAACTGGTGGACAGGCCAAACACCACCATACACACGCCAAACACCGCCACCGCGGCCAGCATGGTGGGCCCGACGCGCCGACTCAGTGGCCAGCGTGTCAGCAGCACCGAAGCCAGCAAGGCACCGGCCGCCGGCGCCGCGCGCAGCAGCCCCAGGCCCCAGGGCCCGACATGCAGGATGTCCTTGGCGTAAATCGGCAACAGCGCCACGGCGCCGCCCAGCAAGACCGCAAACAGGTCCAGCGACACGGCCCCGAGCAAGGCCTTGCGCTGCCAGACAAAGGCCGCGCCGGCCAGCAGGCTGCGCAACGAGACCGGCTCACGCGGCAACGGCACATGCTCGTAACGCAGCAGCGCGACCAGCACGCAGCCGGTGGCAAAAAGAAAAGCACAGGTGGCGCAGACCGCCGAGGCACCGGCCACAAAAATCACGCCGCCTAAAGCGGGACCACCAATCACGGCGGCCTGCATGCCGGCCGAGCTGAAAGCCATGGCACGCGGAAACAAGGCCTTGGGCACCAGCAGGGGGGGTGAGTGCCTGCTGCGCCGGCATCTGGAAGGCGCGGCCCACACCCAGCATCACCGACAGGCCCAGCAGCAACTCGCGCGAGGCCCAACTGGCGGACCCGCCCCAACCCTGCGTGGCGGCGACCAGGCTCAGTGCCACGGCGGTTTGGCCAACGAGGCAGGCGGCAATGATGCGGCCGCGGTGCACCCGGTCGGCGACATGGCCGGCGACCAGCGTGAGCAGCAGCGCCGGCGCAAACTGATACAGCCCGACCAGCCCCAGGTCCCAGGCGCTGCCGGTCAGCTCATACATTTGCCAGCCCACGGCCACCATCAGCATCTGGTTGCCGGTGGTGCCGAACAGGCGCGCGAACCAGAAACGCATGAAGGCGCGCTGGCGGGTCAGGTCTTTAAAGGTCGGAGTCAACATGGGGGCTGAAGCTTAACAGCGCCCCGTGCTTGCCGCGGGCCAAGCGTTCGCTCATCTTTCGATAGCTGCTTGTGCCCGTCCTTCTTGGGCTGGCGGCACTTTTTATCACTAAAAAGGCGACACAAGTGGAAGAAGCGTGAGGTCTTTACCGATCGCGCCCACACGGCGCAGCGCCTGCAGACCACACTCACCCCTGCGCAAGAGGTCGTGGTCGTGTACCTGCGGCGCACTTCGATCACTTCGTTGGCCGCGGCGGGGCAGCACCCGGCCCAGGCGATGGCATCGTCTTGTGAGGCCACGTCTATCATCCGGAAGCCGCCCAGGGCGCTCCGGTAGAGCTCCAGGACCCTGGGGTGCCTCCAAGCGGATCAGTCCACGGTTGCGCCAGATGCCTTCACCGCCGCGCCCCATTGGCGAATTTCGCTGGCAATGAAGCGGTCAAACTCAGGGCCAGTGGTGGGTGCGGGCTCAGAGCCCCGCTCGCGGATGAAGCGCGCAAGCTGCTCGCCGCGCAGTAGATCCACGACTTCGCGGTTCAGCCGCTGGGTGATCTCGGCTGGCGTGCCCTTGGGGGCCATGAGGCCCAGCCAGCCCACGGCCTCAAAGTTCTTGAAGGCGGGCACGCCGCTTTCCTGCATCGTGGGCACGTTGGGCAGTTGTGACGAGCGCTGGGCCGACGTAACGGCCAGCGGCACGGCGCGTTTGGACTGGATATGGGGCAAGGCGGCGGTGACGGAGTCCACCATCAGCGGCACTTGCTCGCCCAGAAAATCGGCCTGTGCCGGGCCGCTGCCCCGGTACGGGATGTGCGTGATGAACACGCCGGCCCGGGTTTTCAACATTTCGCCCGAAAGGTGCTGGGTGCCGCCAATGCCGGCACTGGCGTAGTTCAGGCGCCCGGGTGCTGCCTTGGCCTGCTCCAGCAGCTGCTTGATGGACGTGATGCCAGAACCCGGCGTGGCCAGGAAGATCAGCGGTACCTTGGCGATCATCGAGATCCCCACGAGTTCTTTGCTAGGGTCGAAGCTCACTTTTTTGTAGAGCGTCTGGTTCACCGCCATCGCACTGCCCGCCACGAGCAGCGTATAGCCATCGGGCGCCGAGCGCACCACAAATTCGCTGCCGATGTTGCTGCCAGCACCGGCCTTGTTTTCGACGATAACGGCCTGCCCCAGGCGCTGGCCGAGCTGGTCGGCCAAGGCGCGGGCAAAGATGTCGGTGGCTTGGCCTGTGGGGAATGGCACGATGAGTTTGATGGGCTTGTCGGGCCAGGCTGCGTGGGCGGGTGCAGAAAATCCCAGGGCGAGGCCAATGGCAGTTGCCAGCATGAGGCGGCGGGAATGCATGAAGTGGGGTCTCCGATCAGTGTTATGAAACCGAGCTGGTGCAGTTGCAGCAGTAGGCTGCGCACACCGCCCAAGTGCGCGCCCATTGTGCGGCAAGACCGCTGCCTGTTTGCGCATTGGCGCTAGTTACTCAGGTCAGCCCACCGATTGAGGCTGAATGGAACGGCCCCTGAAAGCGCTGACGAGGCAGTCAAACAGGCAAGCGCCTTGTCTTGTTTGCGCATGGTGGCCAGGTAAGAGCGAATGGTGAAGCAGGTATCGGCGCCCTCAGTCTTGCGAAAGCCCCCGGATATCCGCCAGTATTGGCGCAACCAGGCCAGTGAAGTCACGCCGCTGGAAGTAAGCCGCAGGCGAGCGGCCAGCCACTCCTTGGTGCGGGGCCGACTCGCCTGAAACCAAAAAAAGGCCCTTGCGGGCCAGTCGAGGTAAGCGCGTATCAGGCCGCGATGCGGCCCATGCGTGCTTCGGGCGCTGTTTCGCTCTCGTTCAAGGCCTTCTGCACCACAAAGTTGAAACGTACCCGGGTAAAAGGTGTCGTGACGCCAAGCGACTCGTAGCCGGCCGCTGCGGTGTTGGGCTCCAGCGTGACGATCAGGCCATCACGGGTGGCGAAGGCAAAGTCATCATCGATGTAGGTATCGCCAGGAATGTTGATCTGGGTGGTCAGCGTTCGGATGCCGGGCGCGGCCAGCAGGAAGTGGATGTGCGCGGGGCGGTTGCCATGGCGTCCCAGCGCCGCGAACAACTCGGAGGTCGGGCTGTCCGGCGGAATGGCATAACCTGGCGGCAGGTAGCTGCGAAAGCGGTAACGACCCTGCGCATCGGTTGCTATGCGGCGGCGCAGCTCGAAAGGTTTCATGCCAGGGAAAAAGTGCGAATAACCGCCCTGCTCGTTGGCATGCCAGACGTCGAGCAGCGCGCCGGCCACGGGACGGCCGTCAACGTCAAGCACCTGGCCTTCCATCACCAGCACCTCGCCCTTGGGCTCACCCTCATCGACGCGAACCTCACCTTGGGACAGCGGCGCGCCGGCGACAAACAGCGGACCTTCGATGGCGCGCGGTGTGCCGGCCGCGCGGCCGGCCTTCTCGTCGGCTTCATCCGAACGGATGTCAAGCAGCCGGTCAAAACCCAGGCCGGCCGTGATCAGCCCGATCTGGCCACTTTTGCCCAGGCGCTCCAGCCAGCCGGCCGCCGCCCAGAACTCGTCGGGCGTGACGTCGAGCTCATCGATGGCCTTGAACAGGTCGCTCACGATGCGCTGCGTCAGCTGGCGCACGCGGGCATTGCCGGGGGCAACCTGCTTGCTGTTGACGAGGTCCAGCAACTGGTCTTTTGTCAGTTCTGACATGAGGTCTCTCCTTCAGGTATTAACAAGCGGTCAAGCCCTCACGGGCTCGTACTCAACTCAATCCAGGTGGATGCCGCGCTCCGTGATGAGTTTGCTCCAGCGTGCCGACTCTTTGGCCAGGTGTTTGGCCAGCTCGTCAGGGCTGGAACCCACGGCTTCGGCGCCTATGGCGTCAAAACGGGCCACGACGTCGGGCTGTTTCATGGCATCCAGCAAAGCAGCATTGAGCTTGTTCACAATGGCTTTGGGTGTGGAGGCCGGCATGAACACGGCGAACCAGGGCGAAACCTCGTAACCGGGCACGCCGGCTTCGGCCAAGGTCGGCACATCAGGCAAAGAGCTGGAACGTTTGGCGGTGGTCACGCCCAGGGCGCGCAGCTTGCCCGACTGGATGTGGGGCCGGGCCGAGGTGATGCTGTCGAACATGTAGTTGGTCTGTCCGCCCAGCAGATCGGACACGGCCGGGCCGCTGCCTTTGTAGGGCACGTGCATCATGTTGATCTTCGCCAGCGAGGTGAACACTTCACCGGCCAGGTGAATGGAGGTGCCATTGCCGGCCGAAGCATAAGTCAGCTTGCCGGGTTCCTTGCGTGCGGCGGCGATCACGTCGGCGACGGTTTTGACATCGCGCTGCGTGGCATTGGTGACCAGCACATTGGGCACCACGGCCAGCAGGCTCACGGGCGCGAAGTCCTTGATCGGGTCGTAACTGAGCTTGCCATACAGCGGCTTGTTGGTGGCCATGCCGATGGAGGTGATCATCAGGGTATAACCGTCGCCGGGCTGTTTGGCGACATAGTCGGCACCGATGTTGCCGCCCGCGCCGGCGCGGTTTTCGATGACGAAGGGCTGGCCCAGCGCCTTGCCGGCTTTTTCACCCAGGGTACGGGCGATCGCGTCCATGGCGCCACCGGGCGGGAAAGGAACAATCCAGCGAATCGGTTTGTTGGGCCAGTCGGATGGCGCCTGGGCATGTGCAGAGGGGAAAGCGGTGATGGCCAGGCCGGAAGCCAGCAGTGCCAGCATGTGTCGTTTCATCATGATCAGAGTGTCTCTTGAAAAGAAATTAAGGATGGTGCGTGGGGCTTAAATGGCCGAGGGATGGGCGGCCAGCGGCGTGACTGTGATCTTCATGAAGGGGAACAGCGGCAGGCCTTGCAACAGCTGGTGCAACTCGTCGTTGGACGGCACATCAAAAATGCTGTAGTTGGCATATTCACCGACCACACGCCAGATGCTTTTCCAGCGGCCATCGCGCTGCAAATCCTGGGAATAGGCCTTTTCGCGGGCCTTGATCTCGTTGGCTTCCAGGAGCGGCAGATCACGCGGGATGTTCACATCCATACGAACCAGATACAGCATAGGTGGGTTTCCTCAGGCTTGGGTGGCGTGTGCAGCCATGTCGACATGCACGGGGGTGAGGCCCTGGCGGGCGCGGTCAAAGCGCTCCAGCTGGGCGGGAACGATGTTGACGCCGAAGCCCGGGCCGTCAGGCAGCCGCAGCTCGAAATCAACAATCGGCATTTGTCGCTCGACGATGTCGTCCACCAGCAATTGGGGACCGAACAGTTCGCAGCCGTGGTGCGCGCCTGTCAGTGTGGAAAACACATGCGCCGAGGCCGCACTGCCCAGCGAGGTCTCCAGCATGGTGCCGCCGTACCAGCCGATGTCGGCCGCCGCCGCCACCGCGGCCACCTGGCGCGTGCGTATCAGGCCGCCGTGTTTGGCGACCTTGAGCGAAAACACGTGGCTGGCCTTGGCGCGCGCCAGCATCATGGCGTCATGCGGTGTGCAGACGGTTTCGTCGGCCATCACGAGCGCGCCTTGCAGCGTGGCCGTGAGGTCCTTCAGCGCCTCCACATTCCAGCGGGCCACGGGTTGCTCGATCAGCGTCACGCCGGCCTCAATCAGTTGCGGAAGGTAACGGCGGGCGGTGTTGTGGTCCCAGGCCTGGTTCACGTCCACGGTCAGCGTGGCTTTGCCTTGCAGGCCGCGCGCGATTTGTGTGACATGGGCCACGTCGTCGGCAGGCGCACGCGCGCCTATCTTCATCTTGAAAATGCGATGGCGTTTTTCTTCGAGGCGGCGATGGGCTTCTTCCAGGTCGCGCTCGACATGGCCGCTGGCCAGTGTCCAGGCCAGAGGCAAACTCTGGTGCACCTTGCCGCCCAGCAGTTGCCAGGCCGGCAGTTCCAGCGTGCGGGCCACGGCGTCGATCAGCGCCATCTCGACCGCACTTTTGGCAAAGGCATTGCCCTTGCAGGCCTTGTCCATACGGGCCAGCGCGGCTTCAAACCCGCCGGCATCCTGGCCGATGAGGGCAGGCGCCAGGTAGTTGTCGATCGCGTGCTGAATGCTTTCTGGCGACTCCTCGTTCCACGACGGCCCGCCTATGGTGGCCGCCTCGCCGAAACCGCTGGCGCCGTTGGCCAGCCACACCTGCACGATCACCGGGCTCTGGCGGCTGATGGAGCCGAACGAGAGCTTGTGCGGGCGTATGGTCGGGATGTCGAGAATCCGCGCCTGCATGCGTTCTACTGTGAAACGACCGTGCATCGTCGATAACCTTTCTTGCGGGTTCGGGGGTGTCGAAAAAACGTCTCAAAAAACGCCTGAGGGCGTCCGAGAAACCTGAGATTAGGTTTATTCCCCATGCGGTTCAAATGATTTATTTGAGACTTATCATTCGATAACTTCGAACGAACAAGGCCACCCCGTGGAAATCCGCCAGCTCCGCTACTTTCTCGACATCGCACAGACCGAACACCTCACGCTGTCGGCACAAAACCTGTTTGTCACGCAGTCCACGCTGTCGCACGGCCTGCGCCAGCTGGAGCAGGAACTGAACATCCAGCTGTTTGACCGCCTGGGCCGGGGGTTGAAACTGTCACAGGCCGGCGCGGCGTTTCGCATTTATGCCGCGCGAGCCTTGAAGGAAATCGAGGCCGGCCGCATGGCGCTGTCCGACATGACCGGGCTGCAGTCGGGCACCCTGACGGTGGGGGTCATTCCGACTTTTCTGCATACCCTGGTGCCGGCCACGGTGGCGGCCTTCAGCATGGCTTACCCCAAGGTCAGCATCGTGGTGCGCGACCTGCGCGCCGGCCCCATCGAAGAGCTGCTGGTCGAGGGCCAGCTGGACGTGGGCATCGCCTTCCACCCGGGCGAGCGCGAGGAAATCGAGACCGAACCCCTGTTCGAGGAACGTATGCAACTGGTGGTCAACCGCCAGCATCCGCTGGCGCGCCGGCGCACCTTGGCGCTGAAAGGCCTGGCGCAACTGCCGCTGGCCATGCTGCCGCGCAGCTTCAGCACCCGCCGCATGGTCGACGACAGCTTGCGCCAGGCCGGGGTGGTGCCACTGGTGCGGGTCGAGATGGAGTCGGTGGAGGGGCTGATCGATGTCTGCCGCTGGGGCGACCTGGCCTGCATCGTGCCCGAGCGGGCGGCGCAACGGGCCTCAGACCTGCACGCCATTCAGCTGACCTCGCCGCAAATGGTGCGGCACGCGGGCATCTTGTGGCGGCGCGGCGCCTCACGCAGCCTGGCGGCGCAGGAGTTTGCGGCCCTGCTCAGACCACAGCGTTAGGCGGCAGGCCGCCCAGGGTTCAGTGCGCCGAAAAGAAACGCGCGAGCAACTGGGCAAATTCCGCAGGCCGCTCCACCGCGCTCAGGTGGGAAGCGTCCAGGCTGGCGAGTTGCGCGCCGGGGATGTTGCGCGCGATGGCTTCGGACAAGGCGGGCGGCGTGGCCTCGTCGCGTGTGCCGGCAATCACCAGCGCCGGGCAGGTAATGCGGCGATTGCTCTCGTCCAGCGCGATGCCGGCCACGGCCGCACAACTGGCGGCGTAAGGCACGGGGGCGGTGCCCAGCAACACAGCACGCAGGGCGGCCACACGCAAGCTGCCCTGGGCATCCGCGCGAAACTCAGGCGTGAACCAGCGCAACAAGGCGCCGTCGGCAATCGCCGCCATGCCCTGGGCCAGCACGGTATCGATGCGGGTTTGCCAGCCGGCCTTGGCGGCCGCGTCGTAACTGGCGGCCGAGTTGGCCACGGTGATGCTGCGCACCAGCGCCGGATGGCGCGCGGCCAGCGCCTGCGCCGTCATGCCGCCCATGGACAGACCGACAAAATGCACCGGGCCCTGGACCTGTTGCCGGATCAGCGCGGCCGCGTCATCGGCCAGGTCGTCCATGTTGAAGGCGCCGCTGCTGGCGGGCGACTGGCCATGGCCGCGGTGGTCGTAACGCAGCACGGTGTAGCGCGCTTGCAGGGCCGTGGCGACCTCGTCCCACATCTGCAGGTCGCAGCCCAGGGCGTGACTCAAGACGACGGTAGGCCCCTGGCCTTGCTGGATGAAATGGAGTTGCGGCATGTTGGAGGCTTCCTGGCGTTGTGAAAAATGGCCGGATTATGCCCACCTCCGTTTGTTCACGCCGGCGTGGTGGTGTTCCGGCGGCAGTTAACATGGACGGCATCACACCACTGCTGGCGCTGGCGCCAAGGAAGAAAGCTCATGCAACGCATCGTCATCGTCGGGGGAGGCGCAGGCGGTCTGGCACTGGCCACCCAACTGGGCAAACGGCTGGGCAAAAAAGGCCTGGCCGAGATCACGCTGGTCGATGCGGCGCGCACCCATGTGTGGAAACCGTTGTTGCACCAGCTGGCCGCCGGCAGTTTCGACACCCATGCGGAGGAAATCGAGTACCTGGCGCAGGCGCGCTGGAACCATTTCAAGTTCCGTCTGGGCCGACTGGTGGGCCTGGACCGCCACACCAAAACATTGCAGCTGGCGGCCAGCCATGACGAGGCCGGGCGCGAAATCACGCCGGCGCAGGAGCTGGCCTACGACACGCTGGTGATTGCCGTGGGCAGCCAGACCAATGACTTCGGCACGCCGGGTGCGGCCGAACACACCATCAAGCTGGACAGCCCGCAAGCCGCCAAACGTTTCAACGACCGCCTGATCAACGCCTGCATACGGGCGCAAACCGTGCCGCGCAGCGCCGGCAGCGGCCGCCTGACGGTGGCGATTGTCGGTGGCGGCGCCACCGGCGTCGAACTGGCGGCCGAACTCCACGCCGCGGCCCGGGTGCTGGCCAACTACGGCTTTGACAACATCCACCCGGAAAAGGATTTGCAGATCGTGCTGATCGAAGCCGCACCACGTCTGCTGGCGCAGTTGCCCGAACGCCTGAGCGAGTCGGCCATGCGCGAATTACGCAAGCTGGCGATTGAGGTCCACACCAATGAAAAAGTGGTGGAAGTCACCGAAGACAGCCTGAAGATGGCCAGCGGCAAGGTGATTTCGTCCAGCCTCACGGTCTGGGCCGCCGGTGTCAAGGCCGGGGATTTCCTGCGCACCCTGGGCGACGGCGCGCCGCTGGAAACCAACAAGCTCAACCAGCTGGTGGTCAACGGCAACCTGCAAAGCACGCTGGACCCCAGCATTTTTGCCTTTGGCGACTGCGCCGCCTGCCAACAGCCGGACGGCACCTGGGTGCCGCCGCGCGCGCAGGCCGCCTACCAGCAGGCCATGTACCTGGTGCAGGCCCTGCCGCGGCTGCAACGCGGCGAGGCGGTCGCACCTTTTGTCTTCAAGGACCAGGGCTCGCTGGTGTCGCTGTCCGAATACTCCTCGGTTGGCAGCCTGATGGGCAGCCTGACCAAGGGCAGTTTCTTCATCGAAGGGCAACTGGCGAAATTGATGTACTGGGGGCTGCACAAGCAGCACCAGCTGGCGCTGGGCGGCTGGAAAAAAACCGTGCTCATCACTTTGTCGGAAATGATTGACCGCGCGCACCGCCCGCGTATCAAGTTGCATTGATAATCCCCTATTGACGCATTCCGCAAGCATCCACAGGAGAAAACCATGGCAAAAGGACAGACACACAACAACAAGATGGTCAAAAAACCGAAGAAGGACACCTCGCCTCCTAAGGCAGTGTCGCCTGACGCGGTGCGCCCGACCATCGTCACGCAAGTCCCCTTGCGCGGCAAGCTGAAGAACAAATAAGCGGGCCGCATGACGCAGCCCGACACGCCAGCAGCGGGCCCGCCACAGCCCGGCAACCCGCTGCACGGCGTCACGCTGGAAGCCATGGTCACCGCACTGGCGGCGCATTATGGCTGGGAAGAACTCGGCCAGCGCATAGACATCCGTTGCTTCACCAGCGATCCCAGCGTGGCATCCAGCCTGAAGTTTTTGCGTAAAACCCCGTGGGCCAGAGACAAGGTCGAAAGCCTTTACCTCTTCATGCTGCGCGAGGTCAGGCGCGCCAGCCCGCCGGTGCACAACTTCCCGCCGCCGAAAAACAAAGGCTAGACGCCGAGCGGGTTGGCGAACAGCATCATCATGGCCACGCCGACACCGATCAGGAAGTTGGCGTCGATCAAGCCGGCCAGCAAAAACATCTTGCCCTGCAGCGGCTCCATCAATTCGGGCTGGCGCACAGAGCTTTCCAGAAAGCGGCCGCCCATCTGGCCCAGGGCCAGGCAGGCGCCAATGGCGCCCAGGCCGACGATCAAGCCACATGCCATGGCAATGGCGCCTGCGTCTGTCATGATTTTTTCTCCTTGGGTTTCCAACTTGCCGATGACTGAATCATGATGGCCGCTACATCACAAAACAATGACCTCGCAGGTCATGGCGCAACGCCTGAAGGTGTGCAGGTGCTACATGCCGACGACAGCCTGCTGGTGCTGAACAAACCCGCCGGCCTGCTCTCGGTGCCCGGCAAGGGCGAAGATAAGCAGGATTGCCTGAGTACCCGGGTCCAGCAGCTTTACCCCGATGCGCTGGTGGTGCACCGCCTGGACATGGCGACCTCGGGCCTGCTGCTGATGGCACGCAGCCGCGCTGCGCAACGCAGCCTGAGCCAGGCTTTTGCCGAACGCCAGGTGCACAAGGCTTATGAAGCGGTGGTGCAAGGCCAACTGGCTCCGCCCGAGCCCAGCGACGACGGCTGGGGCCTGATTGATTTGCCGATTGTGGTGGACTGGCCGCGGCGGCCCCTGCGTGTGATTGATGCCCTGCTGGGTAAACCCAGCAAAACACGCTGGCGTATTCAACATTACGACGCAGCGGCCGACCACACCCGGCTGCGGCTGGAGCCCGTCACCGGCCGCTCGCACCAGTTGCGTGTGCATCTGCAGGCGCTGGGCCACCCCATCCTCGGCGACCAGCTGTACGCCCCGGCCCTGGTGCAGGCCCGCGCCGAGCGCCTGCTGCTGCATGCCTGCAGCTTGCGCCTGAGCCATCCCGTGAGCGGCGTGCTGCTGCAGTTTGAAAGTGCCGCGCCTTTCTGAGAAAAACCCGGGGAACTTCGCCACACCGGCTGCGTCCCACGCAGACCACCGGAGGATTTTGATGCGCTCTCCAACACCGCTTTCCTCAGCACGGCCCCCACAGTTGCTGCGCCGCCGCAGCGTGGCGGCAGCCCTGGTGGTCGCGCCTGTTTTGTGGCTGGGTCCACGCGCCCAGCCGGCCCCCAGCCGCCGCGCCACACCGGCGCAAACCGAAGGCCCGTTTTATCCTGTGGTTTTTCCGAAAGACACTGACTATGACCTGCTGCGCAACGGCGCGCTGAATTATCCGGACGGCCAAAGCACCTGGCTCGAAGGCAGTGTCAGCGACCTCGCCGGCCAGCCGGTGGCCGGCGCGCAGGTAGAAATCTGGCAATGCGACCATACCGGCCACTACCACCACCCAGGAGACGGCGCCAGGGCCGACAGCCGGTTTCAGGGTTTTGGCCGCGTGACCGTGGCTGCAGACGGCCGCTACCGCTTTCGCACCATCCGCCCGGTCGCCTACAGCGGCCGTACGCCGCATATCCATGTCAAGGTCAAATTGGGCCAGCGCGAGTTGCTGACCACCCAGCTGTATGTCGCGGGCGACCCCGGCAATGTGCGCGACTTCCTGTGGCGCAACTTGGGCGCCGACGACCGTGCCGCCCTGACCGTGTCTTTTGCGCCGGGCAGCGACGGCTTGCGGGCCAACTTCCCTATCGTGGTCGCGGCCTGAGAAGACCCTGGCGTCCCGGTTAATATCGGCAGCCATGACCCAACATCTTTTTATCCTGACCGGTGCCTCGCGCGGCATGGGCCTGGCCATGGCCAGGAAGTTGCTCATCCCGGGCAACACCCTGCTGTGTATCTCCCGCAAAACCAACGACACCCTGGCCGCCCAGGCCCAGATGGCCGGCACGACCCTGCTGCAATGGCCCGAGGACCTGGCCAACAGCGTCAACCTGAGCGCGCGGCTGGAGCAATGGCTGCGTGAACAGGCCAGCGCCGGTTTTGCCAGCGCCGTGTTGATCAACAATGCCGGCGTGGTGCCGCGTATCAGCCCCTTGAGCGACGCGGACGCCGACGATCTGCGCCAGGCCCTGAGTGTTGGCCTGGAAGCCCCCATGCAGCTCAGCGCGGCGTTTTTGCGCGCCACCGAAAGCTGGTCAGCCAAGCGCAAGGTGCTGAACATTTCATCCGGACTGGGCCGCAAACCCATGGCTTCGCAGACCGTCTATTGCGCGGCCAAAGCCGGCATGGACCACTTCACGCGCTGCCTGGCGCTGGAAGAAGCACTCAAGCCCAACGGCGCGGCCGTCTGTTCGCTCGCGCCCGGCATCATAGACACCGACATGCAGGTCCAGCTTCGCAGCGCCGACACGGCCGTGTTTCCGGACCAGGGCAATTTCCTCCAGCTCAAAAACAAGGGCTTGCTGAGTTCACCGGAAGACGCGGCCAGCCAGGTGCTGGCTTACCTGGCCAGACCGGATTTTGGCAGCCAGCCGGTGGCTGACGTAAGGGACTAGCCTTCCGCTACTGTTTTTATAGCTGCTTGCGCCCGTAAACTATGGGCTGGAGGCCGATTTTACTCTCAACCCGGCTTGAATGCCGGGCCAAAGGCTTCAGTCGCGCACCACCAGAATAGGCAGATGGGCATGGGACAACACTTGCGCGGCCACGCTGCCCAGCACCAGTTTGTCCAGCCCGCGGCGACCGTGCGAACCCATCACGATCAGGTCAGCTCCGGCCGCGCTGGCGGCCTCCAGAATGCCGCGGTAAATGACGTGGTTTTCGACAACGGAGGTTTCGACCGCGACACCGGCCGCCTCCAGCACCAATGTGGCGCCGGCCAGCGCGTCATGCGCCTCGGCCGTGGCGGCATCGAGGTATTGCGCCTGGCCATAAGAAAAGTCGGTGCCCACGCCGCTGAAGGCATAAGGATTGATCACGTAAATCACCGTCACTGTGCTTTGAAAGGCTTGTGCCAGTCCGCTGGCTTTGCCGATCGCGGTGCGCGATGTCGACGAGCCATCCACCGGCAACAGGATGCGTTTGAACATGATCACGGACTCCTTAAAAATCAGGCTTCGATCTTCACACCCTTCCAGAACGCGACGCGGCCCTTGATGTCTTCCGCTTCGCGTTTGGGATCGGGGTAATACCAGGCGGCATCGGTGTTCATTTCGCCGTTGACCAGCAGCGAGTAATAACTCGCCTGCCCTTTCCAGGCACACATGGTGTGGTGGTTGCTGAAGGTCACGTAATCGCGGTTCAGCGCGCTTTCGGGAAAATAGTGGTTGCCTTCGATGGTCACGATGTCGTCGCTTTGCGCAATCACTGCGCCGTTCCAGATGGCTTTCATGAAGTCTTTCTTTCTGCTCAATGCTGATGTTGAGGCTGCTGTATTGATCGGGGAATATGGGAACAGGGCTCCATGCTACGCCCCCTGGCATGGGCAGCGCCAGCCCGGGGGTTTATGACGTCTTCCCGACAAGAATAACAGTCAAAAAAAAAAAGCCGGTGACGGGCACCGGCGTTTTTTGGCGAGACCGCGACATGTGCCGCTCAGTCGCGGCCTCGGCCGTGCTTCTCGCCTCGCCCCTGGTCATCCCTATCGCCTTTGTGTTTATGTTTTTCCTTGTGCTTGTCGTGGCCGCGCTCATAGTCATCGTCGCCCTTGACTTTCACAAAATACACCGGCTGGCCGCAGGCGTTGTATTTGGCGCAATGCTTGGACCATTTTTGGCATGGCCAGGCGGCACATGCAGATACATCGGCTGCTGCTGCATCACCACCGCCGGGCGCTGGATGATGACAGGCTGCGCATAGATCAGCGGCGGGGGCGGTGCGTTACCGATTTCGATGCGCCCGTAGACACCCGGCGCCAGCGCACCTTCAACCGTGGCCGTCGCGTAGGGGCCGGCAGCCATGGCCGCGCCAGCCCACATCGCGGACAACACGAAAAAGCCAGCCGCGAGCAAGGGAGTTTTGAGAGTTTTCATAGGAGGTTTATTTCTTGTAAACGGAGTAAGCCGTAAGCGACGGTGCACTGAAAGCTCTTAGTCCAGCCAGGGCCGCGGAACCGGCTTCGCCGGGCCGCAGGCGCAGCGCCCCCTTGGGGGGCAGCGAACCACACGCAGTGGGGAGCGTGGGGGCCCTTTTTAAGCCATGCGCAGATTGTTGCCTTCCACAATCACGCGTGAGCCCACCGGCACGGCGCTGGACACTTCCACGGTGCGGGCCGAGCCGTCGTGCATACGCACACGCACCTGGTAGACCGTGATCTTCTTCATGTTTTTCTCGATGGTGTTGCCCGCGTAGGCGCCGCCAGCGGCGCCCAGCACCGTCATGGCTGTTTTGCCGCTGCCGCCGCCCACCTGGTGACCCAGCAGGCCGCCTAACACGCCACCGGCCACCGTGCCCAGACCGACGGTGGTGTTGCCGACGTCCACACCGTTGACATGGCCCTGGCGCTGCACCGCCGTCACGGCTTCCACCGTGCCGCAAGCGGCACAGACTTCGGGCCGGGGCGCTTGCGCCACAGGCCGGGGCTGGGCCGCCGGCCGTGAGCTCGGCGTGTTGACCGCCTTGCCGGTATCGGCGAACTTGTTGACCGGGCTGGTTTTGTCGCTCGGGCTGCTGAGCGCCATGCGTTCGGCCGCGTCCGGCTGCGCCTCGGATCGGTTGACCACCAGCGCGGCGGCCAGCGCCATCACCGTAACGCCGAGGACGGCCGCAATGGCGATCAGGGCTTTGCTGTGCTGCAGGCGTTGCGACAAATCGGGCTGGCTAGCGGGATTGACCGAGGGGGTGGGTGTGTTTGTATCCATGATAAAAGAGAGATCCTTGTAAGACCCCCCTGTTGTAACCAGCAAATGACCCGGCATTTGTAGGACGAGGTGACAGTCGTAAGGGAAGGTTTGCGCAAGAAGCGTGTGGGAGGCCGACTTGCGGCTTGTCCCCGAGGGTCACTCCTCCCTGCTGACCGCCCTACACGCCGCCCTGTGGGTGGGTCGGATCGACCCACAAGACCTGCTCAGGCTTTTCAACCGGCTCGATGTCCAGGTTGATCGCCACCGCCTCGCCGTCGCTGCGGCAAAGCACACACTCCAGCAGTTCGGTCGGGCTGGCGTTGATTTCCTGGTGCGGCACATACGGCGGCACATAGATGAAGTCGCCCGGGCCGGCCTCGGCGGTGAACTGCAAATGTTCGCCCCAACGCAAACGGGCCCGGCCCCTGACCACGTAAATCACACTCTCCAGCGGGCCATGGTGGTGCGCGCCGGTTTTGGCATTGGCATGGATGGTGACGGTGCCGGCCCAGAGTTTTTGCGCACCGACACGGGCAAAGTTGATGGCCGCCTTGCGGTCCATGCCTGGCGTTTGCGCGGTGTTGCCATCCAGTTGGTTGCCGGCAATCACACGAACGCCGTCATGTTTCCAGGGTTCGTCGTGATCGTGGGTATGCTCAGTGCTCATGTCGTGGGTGCCTGCAGGTGGGGTGAAGCAGGTTTCAGCCTACACCAACACCGGTGACTCAGTCCAGCACCACCACATGCCCTTGTTGCGGGTCTATGCGGCCACCAAACAAGTCATCGATCAGTCCTTGCGCCGCTTCAAAACCTTGGTGTTCACGCACCGTCATCCACGGGTCTGACACATCACTCACACGCCGGATAAAAGCCAGTTGCGCGTCGTTGAAACGCTGGTTCACCACGGCATGGCCCCAATCGGCATTGCGTTTGCGGATTTGCACCGGTGCAAAATAAAACTCGGGCGCGGGCCCCGGCAGGTCGAGCTGGCGCAAAAACTGCGTGTTTTGCGCCGAGCCCGCATAACAGTCATAAACCAGGGCATCACCAAAGTGCTGGTGCACGGCACGGCGCAAGTCTTCGTCGCCTGAAAAATCGACATACAGCGTGGGTTTGCGGGGGTCGATTTGCGGCAGTTCGTCATAAGCGGCCACAGCGCCATAACAGCCCAGACCGGCCACAAAATCCTTGTTGCGCGCCGATGTCAGCGCGATACGCTGGACCTGCGGATAAGCCTGCAGGCAAAACGCCGTGCCATACGCAGTTTTGCTGGAGGCGCTTGAAAACACCAGCTGCTGCGCGCCGAAAAAAGCCTGGTCCTGCAAAAAATCAGCCAGCATGAACGAAGTGATGAACAACGGGCGCACCAGCATCTGGTAGTTTTCATCGGCCTCGCGGTAAGCCGCATCGGCGCTGCAACGCATGTACTGGTTGTAAGCCGAGGTCAGTGTTTTGCGGTGGGCGGCACCATCATAAAAACCGCGCGCTGTCACACGTTCCGGCCACACCCGCAAATGACTGGCAATGGGAAAATAACCGTAAAAACGTTCGCCCACCGCCACCCCGTCCACCGTGGAGGCGATCACATCGGCAAAACCCCAGACCGGCATGTGGCCGAAACCCTCTTCCCCGGTGGGGAAAAAATCCCAGTACTGCATGGCCTCACCAAAAGCCGCGTAGGTGATGTTGTTGGTGGTGATGGCCACACGCCTGATTTTCAGGACCACCTCGCCGCTGGAAAGCGCCGCATCGCCGGGTGCGCCATGCGTGATGCGGGTGTGATTCAATGCATCTTTGCGCGTGAGCAGCCGTGTCAGTGAGAGCGGAGAGTTCATGGTGCGTCTTCCTCTGAAAGTTAGTCGAACAGGTCAGCACCAATGTATAACCGACACACGTCCTCCGGGTTCGGAAAACCAGCCGCTGCGGCCACACCCGGCCCCGCCACCGCCAAACCCCTGAAACGCCCCACGCAGGCCCGTGCGGTGTTCACCGTGCAAGCCATTTATGACGCGTTTGTTCGGATTTGGCGCCGGGACGGCTGGGCTGGCGTGAGCACCCGCGCCGTGGCACTGGAAACCGGTGTTTCGGTCGGCACCTTGTACGACTATTTCCCCAACAAGGCCGCATTGCTCTCGGGTTACGTGCGGCATTGCATGGAGCAGTTGCTGCAGGCCATCGCGCAGCAGGCGGTGGCGCCGCCCGACCTGTCCTGGCAGGTCCGGCTGCAGACGCTGGTGCGGCTGACCTGCGGCGTGCATACGCCGGAGTTGCCCTGGTTTGACGCCGGCATGTTGGCCCAGGAAGCCGGTATTGCCGAGGCCAAACATCACCGGCGGGTGCACGAGGAGTTGCTCGCCGCCTGGGTCCAGGTCTTTGACGTTTGCCACGACCTGCCCACACGACCCAGCGCCGAGGCCATCCAGGCCATGCATCTGTCGGTCTGGGGCGGCCGGCGTTATGGCTTGCTGATAGGCCTGACGGAGGCGGAAGCCGCGCAGTGGGCCATGCATATGGAGCGCCTGTGCCTGGCGCTGGTCAGGGAAGGCTAAGCAGGTTGCGCGGGGGCTGCCCCGACACACAGCTCGGCCGCCAGCAATTCATAAGACCGCCGCCGCGCCGCCGCATCGTGCGCCCAGGTGATCACCACCATATCCTCCACCGCCAGCGACTCGGCCAGCGCGCGTAATTTGTGCGCCACTTGCGGCCCGCTGCCCACCAGCGCCGTTTTTCTGAGCCTGTCTGCCGCCTGTTGTTCTGCCGCGGTATAAGGCCTGGCCGCGACCTCGGCCGGCGACTGCAGCGGACCCAACACGCCCTGGTTGCGGTCTATTTTCCAGCGTTCACGGCTTGAAAAATGGTGCCAGGCCTCGTCGTCGCTGTCGGCGGCCAGCGCCCAGACACACAAGGCGGCTTGCGGCGTCGGGTGTTGCGGGCTGGGCCGGTACAAGGCGCGGTAGGTGGCCAGCGCTTCTTCGGCGCCCTGCCCGTCGGTGATGAAATAGGCAAACGCATAGGGCAGGCCGTAATGCGCCGCCAGTTGCGCGCCGTAATTGGAACTGCCCAACATCCACAAGGTGGGCGTGCCGGGGCCTGTGGGTTGGGCAACCACGCCGCGGCCCGGATGGCCTTCCGGCAGCTCGCTGCCGCCCACCCAGGCCTGCAACTCGCGCACCTGCAGCGGAAAACGATCGGCGGCATGGTGCGCCTGGGGGATTGAGCAGTTGCGCCGTGCGGCCGTCCGAACCCGGCGCACGCCCCACACCCAGGTCGATACGCCCGGGCGCGAGTGCCTCCAGCACACGGAACTGCTCGGCCACTTTTAGCGCCGAATAATGCGGCAGCATCACGCCGGCGCTGCCGAGGCGGATACGCTGCGTGGTCGCGGCGATGGCGGCCATCAAGACCTCGGGCGCGCTGCCGACAATGCTGGGGTGGCTGTGGTGCTCACTGAGCCAGAAACGCTCGTAACCCAGGGTTTCGCAATGTTGGGCCAGGGCCAGGGTGTCGCGGATGGCGGTGTCGGCGCTGCGGCCGGTCACGGCGATGGATTGGTCAAGAACAGAGAGTCGGATCATGGCCTGACTATAGCCAGAGAAGAGCAGCGGCGCCGGTCTGTTCCAATAGAGGGTTCACGCCAGCCACCAACCAGAAAAATCACCATGGCACTCAAAGCCACCATCTACAAAGCCCAACTCCAGCTCTCCGACATGGACCGCGGCGTTTATGCGGACCACAACGTGATCATTGCGCGCCACCCGTCCGAGGCCGACGAACGCATGATGATCCGCCTGCTGGCCTTTGCGCTCAACGTGCCCGCCGACGACAACAAGGGCAAGCTCGACTTCGCCAAGGACTTGTGGGACGTGGACGAACCCGCGCTCTGGCACAAGGATTACACCGAGCAAATCCTGCACTGGATAGACGTGGGCCAGCCCGATGACAAACGCCTGATGCGTGCGGCCGGCCGCGCCGAGCGGGTCAGCGTCTACAGCTTTGCCAGCAGCACGCCGGTCTGGTGGAAAAACATCGAAACCAAACTGACCCGCGCGGCCAACCTGGTGGTCTGGCAGATCGAGGCCGCCGAAAGCCAGGCCCTGGCCAAATTGGCCGAACGCAGCATGCAACTGCAGGTGACGGTGCAGGACGGCACGGTGTGGATGAGCACGGCCGTCGGCTCGGTCGAGATCACACCGCGCAGGCTGACGGCCGGCAGCTAAGCGCCTGTCTGCTGCTGGTAAGGCGGCAGGCGCGCGCCGCAGTTGAAGCAGAAATCGGCGTCCGGGCCATGGCCTTCGGTCAGGCATTCATGGCAGGTGCGTGTGGTCGGCGCCTGCGAGCCCTGCATCTGCCGCTGCGCCGCCATCTCCGCCGTCACGATGCCTGTGGGCACGGCCAGAATGCCCCAGCCCATCAGCATCATGAAAGACGCGATCAGCCGACCCAGGTCGGTCTGGGGTGTGATGTCGCCATAACCGACCGTCGTCACCGTGCTGATGGCCCAGTAGACCGAGGTCGGAATGCTGGTGAAACCGTTGGTCTGGCCCTCGACCACATACATCACCGTGCCCATGACCAGCACCACCATCAACACCGCTGATAAAAACACCAGGATTTTCCGGCCGCTGGCGGCCAGCGCACGTCCCAAAAACTGGTACTCGGCCACATAAGCGGCGAGTTTGAAGACACGAAACACCCGCAGCAGGCGCAAGACCCGCACATCGATGAGTGCATGCAGCCCCGGAAAAAACAGCGCCAGGTAAGTCGGCAACACGGCAATCAGGTCGATGACGCCGAAAAAGCTGCCCGCATACTGACGCGGCTTGCGCACACACAACAGACGCACCACGTATTCGGCCGTGAACAACAGCGTGAAAATCCATTCCAGCACCGTGAACACCCGGCCATAAGCCAGATGCAAAGACTGCACGCTGTCGGCCATGACCACGGCAATGCTGAGCAGGATGACAGCAATCAGCGACAGGTCGAACACGCGGCCGGCGCGGGTGTCGGCCTCGAAAATAATCGTGTACCAGCGCAGGCGCCAGCCGGCCAGCGGCTTGTTGTCAGGGGATGCGGGAGTTGGGAGAGAAGGTTTTGCCATGCGTGCAGGCTGCGCCGCTTGGCGCGCCCATATTGATTACCGAGTCACGCACGATACCTCAGCGCCGCGCTGATTTTCCGACCACCCAGCCATCGCTCTCTTTTTAATAGCTAATTGCGTTCACCGGACAAGGGCTGGAGGCCTTTTTTACCAATAATCTCCGGCCAGCAGGTTCAAGCGTTACCTTTTTCCGCTTCCTGCAAGGTACGCCACATGACCTTGCCCGAGCCACTTTTCGGCAGCGCATCGACAAACTGCACCACACGCGGGTATTTGTAGGCCGCCATGTTGTCCTTGCACCAGTTAATGATGTCGTCTTCGCTGGTCTTGCCTTTGGCCTCGGCGCGCAACACCACCACGGCCTTGACGGTTTCGCCGCGGTAGGCGTCGTGCGTCGAGATGATGCAGGCCTCCTGGACCGCCGGGTGTTTGAACATCAGGGACTCCACCTCGGCCGGCCAGACCTTGAAGCCCGACGCGTTGATCATGCGTTTGAGCCGGTCGGTGATGAAAAAATAACCGTCCTCGTCCACCCGGCCCAAATCGCCCGAACGGAAAAACCGTTTGCCCTCGAACTCGATAAAGGCCGCCGCCGTGGCTTCGGGCTGCTTCCAGTAACCCGAAAAATTCTGCGGGCCACACATGATGATTTCGCCCTGCTCACCCTGCGGCATTTCCTGCAGGGTCAGCGGGTCTATCACGCGGGAATCGGTGCTGATAAAAGGAATGCCCAGGCACTGCTGCTTGGTCGCGTCGACCGGGTTGCTGTGAGACGGCGCGGCGGTTTCCGTCAAGCCATAACCTTCGGCAAAACGCAGGCCGTATAACTCCCACAAGCGCTGGGCCACGGCCTGCGGCATGGCCGCCCCGCCGCCACCGATGGCGACCAGGCTGCTCAGGTCAAAACTCGCAAAGTTCGGGCTGGCCAGCAGGTCGATCACCATGGTCGGGATGTTGGTCCAGTGCGTCACGCGCCAGCGCGAGATCAACCGCCCGGCCAGCTCGCGGTCCCAGCGCGGCATGATGACCAGGGTGGCCCCGCCGTAAATCGCCGCGTGCATCATCGACACCATGCCGGTGATGTGAAACATGGGCACCACCGCCAACACCACGTTTTCAAAGCTGGCGTTGCCCCACAGGCAACTGGCCACGGCGTTGTGCATGATGCTGGCGTGGGTGTGCATACAACCCTTGGGCAGACCGGTGGTGCCGCTGGTGTAGGGCAAGACCGCCAGATCCTGCGGCGTGGCGGTGTGGACCGGCAAGCGGCTGACATCACCTTGCAAGGCCTGCGCCCAGCTCAGGGTGCTGCCGCTGTCCAGCACCGGCAAGTCATGTTGTGTGGCCAGCCAGCCCTGCCAAGCCGCGGGCAAGGCTTCTGCGCCCTGCTGGGCCGCCAGATCAAAGGTATCGCTGTAATGGCTGACGATCATGTGCCGCAACCGATCGGCCGGCGCCAGCTGCGCATTGGCTCTGGCCAGCTCGGGCGCCAGATCGGCCGCGATGATGGCCACCTTGATATCCGGGTCGGTGATGTAGTGTTTGAGCTCTTCGGCGCGGTTCATGGGATTGACCGGCACCACCACGGCGTTGGCGCGCAGGATGGCAAAGTGCGCAATCACCCATTGCGGGCAGTTCTGCATGTCCAGCAACACCCGGTCGCCGGCCTGCACCCCCAGCCCATGCAGGGTGGCCGCCAGGCGTTCGGCTTTTTGCAAGACCTCGGCATAGGTGACAACCTGGCCAAAAAAGACCAGCGCGGGCTTGTCCGGAAAACGCAGGGCGCTGACCGCCAGGTTGTGCCACAGCGAGGTGGCGGGCGGACTGATGCGATGCGGCAGGCGTTTAGGCCAGAACTTGTAGTGAGGGCGGTCCATGGAATCTCCTAGAACCCCAGCCTAACGCGCCGGCCGGATCGCGGCATCGGGGAAGACGCTAGCAAGGTCACGTCCGCGACGCTGTTTATCATGGCTCACTATTTCATAACGAGGAGACCTCCCATGTTCACCCCCCAGCGCGCCCTCGCCGCCTTGCTGATCGCGGCCAGTTCCGCAGCCTTTGCTGCCTTTCCGGAAAAACCCATCCGTGTGGTGATTGGGTTTCCGGCCGGCGGCCCGCTGGACCAACACGCCCGCCTGCTGAGCGAGCGCCTGCAGGCGGTGTTGGGCCAGCCCGTGCTGATCGACTACAAAAGCGGCGCGGGTGGCACCGTGGGTGCGCAGGAAGTGATGAAAGCCCAGCCCGACGGCTACACCCTGATGCTGGCCAACACCGGCGTGATGGTGATCAACCCGGCGCTCTACAGCAAGCTGCCCTACAACACCTTGCGCGACTTCACACCGATTGCCCGCACCGCCATGCAGCCGCTGGCCTTGCTGGTCAACCCCAAACTGCCGGTCAAGACGCTGAAAGAGTTTGTCGACTACACCCGCGCCCGGCCTGGACAAATCAACTACGGCTCGGCCGGCAACGGCGGCATCAGCCACCTGGTGCCCGAGATGTTCAAAAATGCCACCGCTCTGTTCATGGTGCACATTCCCTACCGCGGCAGCGCCCCGGCCTTCACCGACCTGATGGGCGACCAGGTGCAGTTCATGGGCGAGTCGATTCCGCAGGCCGCCAGTTACCACAAGCAGGGCAAGGTGCGTGCGCTGGCCGTGACCAGCAAGGAGCGCAACCCCGCGCTGCCGGATATTCCGACAGTCATTGAGTCGGGCTTCAAGGGTTTTGAGGTGGTTGGTTTTTACGGCTTTCTCGCGCCCGCCGGCCTGCCCAAAGACGTGACGGCCAAATTGAGCGATGCGTTCAAACAAGTCATGGCCAACCCCGACATCCGCAACCGCATGGTGACGCAGGGCGCGGACCCGGCCTTCATGGGCAGCGAGGAGTTTGGCCAGTTCCTGGCCACGGAAACACCACGCTGGGCCCAGGCCGTCAAGGCCTCGGGCGCGAAGCTCGATTGAGTGCAGAGCCCCTCTCGGGGTTCTGCCCCGGGTTCCACGAAGCCAGAAACAATATCTGGCGGGGGTGCCACCGTTGAGACTGGACTAAGTCGCGGCGACCACCGCCAGCACAAAAGCCGTCTTGGCCTGGGTGTAGGCCTCGCGATCCGCGCCATGCCGCGCCGCCAGGTCCTGCTTCAACACGGCATAAGACTGCGCCAGCACCGGATCGGCACGCAAACGATCCCGAAAATACAGGCGGCGGCGCCACTCGGACTCGCCCAGCACCACCAGATGCAGGTGATGAGTGCGCCGGCCCTGGTCCCAACGCATGAACCAGCGGCGCTCACTCAGCGTGGCATTGAACTCGGCGGAGGTGGTATAGCTGGACTGCAGCAGCGGGCCGACCAGGGCATCCGCCACCGCCATGGACGCGACCCCGGCCAGGATGTCGATGATGGGTTTGGCCAACATGCCCGGCATGGCTGTGCTGCCGATGTGCTGGATGTCCAGCAACTGCAGTGGAAACAAGCTTGCCAGGCGCTGGCGCTCGGCCTCGAACAGCGCAGGCCATGCAGGGTCGTAAGGAAGCAGCGCCACTTCTTCGTGGATGGCCTGCTGCAGCGACGCCTGCGGCGTCATGTCAATGCGGACTTTTCAAACGCAGCAAGCTCAGGCCCAACAGGCCAAACGCGCCACCACAGACGCGGTTGAACACGCGGGCCCGCTGGGGCGTGCCCAGCCAGCGGTGGGTATGGCGCGCCAGCAGCACATACGCCATGTGGGAGCTCAAGACGCAGGCGGCAAAAGCGCTGGTCAAGGCCAGGAATTGCGGCAGCATGGGCGCCTGCGCGTGGATGAACTGCGGAAACAGCGCGGTGAAAAACAGAATACTTTTCGGGTTGGTCAGCGCCACCAGCAGGCCTTGGCGAAACAGGACCGCATTGGTTTTTTCGGTTTGCGCCTCGGTCGGCAAGGGTTTGTCAAACATCGAGGTCTGGCTGGTCCACTGGCGGTAACCGAGGTAAATCAGATAGAGCGCGCCCAGGGTCTTGAGCACCGCAAACAGCCAGGCCGAGCTATGCAGCAAAGTCCCCAGGCCGGCCATCGCCGCGCCTGACACCGCAAACACACCCAGCACATTGCCAGCCGAACTGCACAGGGTTTTGCGCGGCCCCCAGGCGACGGCATTGGATACCGCCAGCAAAATGCCCGGTCCGGGGCTGAAGGCGGTGACCAGGGAAATGGTGATGAACAGGAGCCAGGCGGAAGCGGTCATGGGTGAAAAAGGTGGGATCGGTTGGACGGGGATCGAATTTACCCCAGCGAGCCAGGGTTTGCAGCGCGGCGCCGTATGCCCGAGATTCCTGCGAAGCGGGGATAACGCGCGACAAACTTCCTGCCCATCTGGTAGAGGCCACGCAACAGCGACAGCGTTTGCCTCGGACACACCAGGCCAACGGCAGCCCCTTGCGGGCCGGCGGTCAGCGTGAGCCAGCCGTCCTGCGCGATCAGGTGGCGCTGCCCCGGCGCCAGCCGGGTGCGGGGGCGAAAGACCTGCTCGCCCAGCCAGAGCGGTTCACCGGTCACGATCAGGGCGCCGGCGCTGCTGATCAGGCAAGTCCCGGCTTTGGCCTGCAGAAGCCGGGATTCGCCGGCGCCAAGCTGGAGGGAGGTCTGAGGATCGGGGTGGTGGTACATGGCAGGCTGGTTTCGTCAGGGATGCCTTGAGATTACCGAGGGAGCCGGCGGCCCGACAGAGGCAATCTATGCCTTTCTGTATCGGTACAGATGGCGTTTGATGCATCTGTTATGGTTCGATTTCAGCCCATCTGTGGCTGTGTCACGACTCTTCTTTCACCGATCATTGAGCCATGGACGCGCAACCGCTTTACCTTCGGCTTTCAGGCCACTACCGCCAGGCCATCCAGTCGGGTGTGTTGTTGCCTGGCCAGCGCATGCCTTCGATCCGGGCGCTGACCCGGCTGCACCAGGTCAGCCTGTCCACCGCGGTCGAGGCCTGCCACACGTTGGAAGACGAGGGCCTGCTGGAGGCCAGGCCGCGTTCGGGTTATTTTGTACTCAAGCGGCGGCGCCTGGAGATCCAGCCGCCCAGCGAGCCGGAGGCCGGTCGCCAGCTCGATCCGGCGCAATACGTCGGCATCCATGACCGGGTGTCGGACTTCGTCGCCAAATGCGAGATTTATCCGCTGGTCACCAACCTGGCGGGCACCTACGGTTCGCCGGAGATGTACCCAGCCGAGGCCCTGAAACATGCGGCGACCCGGGCCTTGCGCAAACATCCGCAGATGCTGGTGAGTGCGCCCGACATGCTCAATGACTCGCCCCTGAATGCCGTGCTGGCCAGGCGGGCGCTGGAAGCCGGTATGCGGCTGTCGGCAGAGGACATCCTGGTCACACATGGCTGTATCGAGGCGCTCAATGTCGCGCTGCGCGCGGTGGCACAAGCGGGCGATACCGTTGCCGTCGAGTCGCCGACCTACCACGGGCTGCTGCAGATCCTGGAAAGCCTGGGCCTGCGTGCACTAGAGATTCCCACCAGCCCCCAGACCGGCCTGTCCGTCGAGGCGCTGGAGCTGGCTTTCCGGACCCATGACAGGATCAAGGCTGTGGTCGTCATGCCCAATTTTCACAATCCGCTGGGCAGCGTGATGCCCGACCTTGAGAAAGAAAAACTGGTGGTGCTGTGCGAGCGCCAGCAGGTGGCGCTGATCGAGGACGACACCTACGGCGCCCTGGGTCAGGACGACATTCCCCTGAAAGCGGCCAAGGCCTGGGACAAGCCCGGCAAACAGGGCAACGTGGTTTATTGCGCGTCGCTGCGCAAAACGCTGGCGCCCGGCTTGCGTCTGGGCTGGATGGCCGGCGGACGCTGGCAGGCGCGCATCCAGATGCTCAAGTACACACAAAGCCGCGCCAACGAGGCACTGGCCCAGTTCACCGTGGCCGAGTTCATGGCCTCCAGCGCCTATGACCGCCACATGGCCAGGCTGCGGCGCCAGCTCAATGTTCAGCGTGCGCAGATGGCCGAAGCGATTGCGGCGCATTTTCCGGCCGGCACCCGGCTGTCCGTGCCCGGCGGCAGCATGTTGCTGTGGGTAGAGTTGCCGCCCGGCACCTCGGCGCAGGCGGTGTTCGAGGCGGCCATCCGGCAAGGCATACGCGTGGCACCCGGCTCGATGTTTTCCAACAGCAGCCGCTTTGACCATTTTTTGCGCATCAGTTGCGGCTTTTCGTTTTCCAGCCAGACCGAGCAGGCGCTGCGTCAACTGGCTGCCCTGGTGTCCGCACAGTTGCCGACCCATCCGGCATAAACGCGGCCAAGCCTTAAACTGGTGTCTGACTCCAGCCCCAAGCGCTCTTTATTTGATAGCTGCTCGCGACCGTCGATATTGGGCTAGAGGCCAGTTTTATTCAAAAATCAGGCGTTTGGACTGCGCCACCACCTCAAGCCCCACATTGATGACCACGCCCTCAGACCAGCTCAGCACCCTGTCCCAAGCCTTGCAACACTTGCGCAGCGACGCCTTGGCCGTGCCGGCGTTTTCGCGCCTGGCGCAGAACCAGCTTGAGTTGCTGGCGGCACTGCCGCCTCAATACGCCGAGGTCTTGTACAACCTGCTGGACCGGCTGGAGTCCAGCGCCTTGTTCAGCGAAGAAAGCTGCTCTTTCAGCCAGGGGGCGCTGCTCGACAACCTGCAGTTATGGCTGGACAAGGCGCAGCTGCAACTCGACAAGGCCAAACCCGCATGACTACCGCCGCCCCGGTGTCCCTGTTGTACGTCGGTGACCCGATGTGCTCCTGGTGTTACGGCTTTGCGGTGCCGCTGGCGCAACTGCGGGCCCAGTTTCCCGAACTGCCAGTGCAGCTCATGCTGGGCGGGCTGCGTGCCTACAACACCCAGGTCATGGATGCGGACCTGAAAAACAAGCTGCGCCATCACTGGGCCGATGTGGCGCAACGGTCAGGCCAGCCTTTTTCTGACAGCCTGTTCGAACGTGAGGATTTCATCTACGACACCGAACCCGCTTGCCGCGCGGTGGTCACGTTGCGCCAGCAAGCGCCCGAACTTGCGCTGCCCATGTACCAGGCGATCCAGCAAGCCTTTTATGCCCGGGGCCGCGATGTGACCCAGGCGGCCGTGCTCGCAGAAGTCTGGAGCGAGGTGTCCGGTCAAGCCGACACGTCCCTGGATTTCCTGCAAGCCTTCGAGAGCGATGCCGCCAGGCAAGCCACACGTGAAGATTTTGCGCAGGTCCAGCGCTGGGGCATCAGTGGCTTCCCCACCCTGCTGGTGCTGGTTCAGGGTCAGGCGCATCTGCTCGGCAACGGTTACACCGAAGCCAAGGTGCTGGCCGACCGCCTGGCGACCTTCATCACCCCGCCGCCCTGATCCCTCTGATCCCGTTCACACGTGGCGTTTCTTCGCCGCTGGTGTCACCGGCGGCGCGCTTTGTTCGTCGGCCAGCTGGTGCAGTGCTTCGATGATGTGACAGTGGCTGTCGCTGCCGTCGCAACGCTTGCGCAAGGACTGCAGGTCTTTTTCCAGCGCTTTGAGTTCGGCCAGCCGCGCACGCACATGGCCCAGGTGACCGTCCAGCGCCTCGCGGGCCGTGTCGCAGTCGGTCTTGTTGTTCAGGTCCAGCGCCAGCAAGGTGCGCACCTCGTCCAGCGACATGTCCATGGCCCGGCACAGGCGGATAAAACGCAACTGGTGCAAATCGCTTTCGCTGTAAAAACGATAACTGTTCTCGCCCCGACCTTGTGGGCTGAGCAGCTTTTCCTTTTCATAAAACCGGATGTTGGCGGCGCTGACGCCGCTGCGACGCGCGGCTTCGCCGATCTGGTAAACCGGCGATGTGGATGAACTGGAACCCAGCATGGTTGGACCTTGACGTGACTTGATGCGAGCCCATCATGCCATCACCGCGTCACGAGCGAGGCCGGTGTGGGGCCAGATTCCGGTGAACTGGCATGGCTTTTTTATCGGCAGCGGTTTGAACTATTCGCGCCTGCCTTTATCATTCCCCCATGCGCCATTTGTTTCTTGCCCTCATGATCGTCCTGCTGCCCCTGCGCGGCTGGGTCGGTGACGTGATGGCAACCGAGATGGCCGCGCCGCGCCTGGTGCAAATACAAGCCGCTATGGAAACCGTAGCTGACCACGCTGATACAGCGGGGGCCAGCGCCCATTCTGACCATACATCCGAACAATTACCCGTGGTCCAGGCCACGCCCGATTGCGCCGGCCACGACGCAGGGGGTTCGGCCCCCAGCAGCGACGCGCATTGTGCGTCCTGCGCCTTGTGCCAGGCCTGCCACATCGTGGCCTTGTCGCCGCCGGCGGCCCAGGCCCTGCCCATGTTGAGCCCCTTCACGCCACCGCATTCACCGGTGGCGTCCTTCGCCAGCGCCGATACTGCGCTCGGCCAAAAACCACCGATTTCCTGAAGCCCAGGCCCGTATTGGGTCTGTACCAGCCTCCGGCACGCGCGGTCCTCGCCGCCCTGCCCGGATCACCGCGATTTTTTCAATCGCCCGCTTGTATTTCAGGAGACTTTTGTGGACATCCGTTTTATTTCAAAACCGCTGGTCGGGCTGGCTGTGCTGTGGCCTGTGTGGGCCAACATCGCCCAGGCCCAGACGCCGGCAGCAGCGCCGCCGACCAACACGCAGACCCAGGCTGAGCCTGCGCCCTTCCGTTCCGCGCTGGAGAACTACCAGCCCTACACCGACGAAAAAATCGCGCCCTGGAAAGCCGCCAACGAACAGGTGGACCGCAACGGCGGCTGGCGCACCTACGCCAAAGAAGGCCGAAGCCCTGCGTCACCCGCGGCCGCCCCCCAAGCCGATCCGCATGCCGGACACACCAAACCATGAGGGGCGCAACCATGCAAAAAGTAACGCGTTACAGCGCCCTGACCGCGGCCTGCCTGGTGCTGGCCGGCTGCGCCTCGGTCGGTATGGAGCAGGCCATCGAGGACACCAACAGCCAGCGCAACAGCTTCACCCAGGGCAAGCTGGAACTCAGCCGCACGGCCGAGCAACAGGAAGCGCGCCGCAAGCTCAGCAACGAATTGCTGGCTGAACCCCTGCGCATGGACGACGCCGTTCAGCTCGCCCTGGCCAACAGCCCGGCCGTACAAGCCCTGCTGGCCCAAAGCTGGGCCGACATGGCACAAGCTAGGCAGACCGGCCGCATCGCCAACCCCATCTTCAGTTTTGAACGGGTGCGCGCCGGCGACGAACTGGAACTGGGCCGGCTCTTGTCGTTTGGGCTGCTGGATTTATTGACGCTGCCACACCGCCAGGCGATTTCGCGCGGCCAGGTGGCGCAGGCCAAGGTCCAGCTCAGCGCCAATGTGGTGGAACAAGTCACGCAAGTGCGCCAGGCCTGGGTACGCGCCGTGGCCGCGCAGCAAAACCTGCACTATGCCAACCAGGTCAATCGCACGGCGCAAGCCAGCGCGGAACTGGCGCGGCGCATGCAGCAGGTAGGCAACTTCACCAAGCTGCAACGCATCCGCCAGCAAAGTTTTTATGCCGACAGTGCGGCCCAGCTGGCCCTGGCGCAACACGCGGCCACGGCGAGCCGGGAAGAGCTGGTGCGGCAACTGGGCTTGAGCGACAGCCAGGCGACACAGTTGAAACTGCCCGAACGCCTGCCGGATCTGCCCAAAGAAGCGCGGCCCGTCGCGGTGGTGAATACCAGCGCCACCGAGCAGCGCCTGGATGTGCAGATGGCACGCAACCAGCTCGACATCGCCGGTAAGTCCCAAGGCCTGAACCTGCTGACCAGCCTGGTCGATGTGGAACTGGGCCTACGCCGGGACACGGAGTTCAACAACAGCAAAGGCACGAGCACGCCGCGCAAAGGTTTTGAGCTGGACATTCGCTTGCCCCTCTTCGACTGGGGTAATGTCCAGCGCGATGCCATGAATGCGCAATCGCTGGCGGCGGCCAACCGTTATGACAACACGGTGCGTACCGCCTCGTCGCAACTCCGTGAAAGTTACTCGGCCTACCGCACGGCGTATGACGTGGCCGCACATTACCGCGATGAAATTGTGCCGCTGCGCAAAACCATGGCCGAAGAAAACCTGCTGCGTTACAACGGCATGTTGATAGGCGTCTTCGAGCTGCTGGCCGACACGCGCGACCAGATCAACAGCGTGATGGCCGCCATCAACGCCAGCCAGCAGTTCTGGCTGGCCGATGCCGCACTCGCCGCCTCGCTGACCGGCCGACCGGCCGCCGCGACCACCCTGTCTTCCTCTGCAGGCAGTGCTGCTGCCGCCGCTGCGCACTGAGCCGCGGCATCCCCTCATTCAACGGACTATTTATGACGAACAGAAGAAACTTTTTGGCGGGCGCCGGTGCCTTGACAGGTGCCGTGGCCGCCGCCTCGGTCAGCAAGGTGGCCATGGCCGCCCTGCCCGAACCCGTGTTGCAAACCAGCCCCGACACCATGGCGCCGCTGCTGCCCAACACCGGCCGGCCCTACAACCCGGTGGTCACCCTCAACGGCTGGACCCTGCCCTGGCGCATGAACCAGGGCGTCAAGGAGTTCCACCTGGTGGCCGAACCGGTGGTGCGCGAAATGGCGCCTGGCTTCAAGGCCCACCTCTGGGGCTACAACGGCCAGTCGCCCGGCCCCACCATCGAAGTGGTGGAAGGCGACCGCGTGCGTATTTTTGTCACCAACAAGCTGCCCGAACACACCAGCGTGCACTGGCATGGCCAGCGCCTGCCCAATGGCATGGACGGCGTCTCCGGCCTGACCCAGCCGGCGATTCCGGCGGGCAAGACTTTTGTCTACGAATTTGTGGCGCGCCGGCCCGGCACCTTTATGTACCACCCGCATGCCGACGAAATGACACAGATGGCCATGGGCATGATGGGTTTCTGGATCACCCACCCGAAAACCAAACACCCGCTGATCGAGGAGGTGGACCGCGACTTTGTGTTCCTGCTCAACGCCTACGACATTGATCCCGGCGCCTACACGCCCAAGATCATGACCATGCTGGACTTCAACCTCTGGAGCTGGAACAGCCGGCTTTTCCCCGGCATTGATCCGCTGGTGGTGCGCAAAAACGACAAGGTGCGTATCCGCGTCGGCAACCTGACCATGACCAACCACCCGATTCACATCCACGGGCATGAGTTCACCGTGACGGGCACGGACGGCGGCCCGACCTCCAAAACCAGCCGCTGGCCGGAAGTCACGACCGATGTGGCGGTGGGCCAGATGCGGCAGATTGAGTTCCTGGCCGACGAAGAAGGCGACTGGGCTTTTCATTGCCACAAGAGCCACCACACCATGAACGCCATGGGCCACGAGGTGCCCACCATGATTGGTGTGGACCACCGCCAAGTCGCCGGTGAGATCAGCAAGCTGCTGCCCGACTACATGGTGATGGGCGAACGCGGCATGGCCGACATGGCCGAGATGGAAATGCCGCTGCCCGATAACACCCTGCCCATGATGACGGGCACCGGGCCTTTCGGTTCGGTCGAAATGGGCGGCATGTTCTCCGTGCTCAAGGTGCGCAAAAACCAGAAGCCCGGCGACTACAAGGACCCGGGCTGGTACCAGCATCCGGCCGGTGAAGTGGCTTATGAATGGACGGGCAGCCTGCCCAACCCGGCGCGTTTTGCGGCCGAGGGCGGCAAGTCCATGCCGCTGCGCAACAAGCCAGCCAAAGACATCGAAGTGCAGATCCGCAAACCCCAAGGCCATGCCGGCCACTGACTTGACCCAAGGAATACCATGAACACTCACAACGCTCTTAAATTCGTAGCTGCTTGCGCCCTGCTGGCGGGGGCCACAAGCACTTTTTCGCATGAAGGTCATGCTGACACCAAGGCCGCGACCGGCGCACCCGAACAAAAAACCTGGGGCATAGCTGGCGACGCCAAATCGGCCAAACGCACCGTGACCCTGACCATGGACGACAACATGCGTTTCACGCCCGACAAGCTGGTCTTCAAACAAGGCGAGACCGTGCGTTTTGTGATTCGCAACAAAGGCAAAATCCTGCACGAGATGGTGATTGGCACCAAGGACGAGCTTGATAAACATGCCGTCATGATGGTGAAGTTTCCTGGCATGGCGCATGACGAACCTTACATGGCCCACGTCGCGGCCGGCAAGGCCGGCGAGCTGGTCTGGACCTTCAACCGGCCCGGCGAGTTTGACTTTGCCTGCCTGATCGCCGGCCACTACCAGGCCGGTATGGTCGGAAAAATCAGCGTGACTGCAAACCCTTAATCTCAAGAAAGAAAATGATGAAACGACGCTACCTGCTTCAAACCCTCGCCAGCCTGGCCGGCGCCTGCACCCTCACACCCGCGCTGATGGCGCAAACCCGGCCGCAGGTCGAGGTCTGGAAAGACCCGGACTGCGGCTGCTGCGCCGACTGGGTCAAACACATGGAAGACAACGGCTTTCAGGTGCTGGTACATGACAGCGGCAATGCCGCGGCCAGAAAACGCCTGGGCCTGCCGGAAAAATTGGGCTCCTGCCACACCGCCCTGGTGGACGGCAAATACATGGTCGAAGGCCATGTGCCCGCGCGCGATATCCAACGGCTGCTGAAAGAAAAACCGCAGGCCTTGGGCCTGACCGTGCCCGGCATGCCGGTCGGCTCGCCAGGCATGGATGGGCCCATCTACGGCGGACGCCAGGACCCCTACAAGGTGCTGCTGGTTCAAAAGAACGGCGACACCCGCGTCTTTCAAGACTACCCCACCAAAATACCAGCCAAATCCTGAAAGGACTAACTCATGACATCACGCCACTCCCTCTTGCTGCTGGCCGCCCTGCTGGCCGGCGCCGTCCACGCGCAAACACACACACCTGCCAGCGCGCCCAGTAAAGAAGCCGTGCAGCCTGCTGCCGAACTCAGCGAAGGTGAAGTCCGCAAAGTGGACAAGGACGCCAAAAAAATCAGCATCAAACACGGTGAGCTCAAAAACCTCGACATGCCGCCCATGAGCATGGTGTTCCAGGTCAAGGACCCGGCTTTGCTGGACAAGGTCAAGGCCGGCGACAAAATCCGTTTCCGGGCCGAAAAGGCCGGTCCGGCCTTTGTCGTCACCGATATCCAGCTGGTTAACTAAGGCGAAAAAAACCCACCGGGCCAACATCAGGCCGGGTGGGCGTTTAAACCAGCGATGTTTACGCGGCAGGTGGGTAACCAGCCTCGGTCAGCGCCTCGGCAAAGGCCGCGCGGTCCTCGCTGGACTCGATCTTGACCTTTTTGCTGGCCACATCCACCTCGACTTTGGCTGCAGGATCGACCAGCTTGACGGTGCGGTTCACCATGCCGGCGCAATGGCCGCAAGTCATGTCTTGCAGTTCAAATTCAATCATGGGGTACTCCTGAAATAATGGAAAGTTTGACTCTAAACCTTGCCCCCATGGCAAGGTCAAAGCCTTTTGCGCCATACCCACATGACTTCTGCGGGATTGATTTCAAGCCCCTTGACCTTACCATTATGGGAAGCTTGACACTTGCCTCATCGCCGGTCAAACGGCACAACACCCGAGGAGCCCCATGAACACCGCAGCCCTGCCGATAGCAGCCCCCTTGCCACAAACCGACTGGACTTTGCCAGTAGAAGGCATGACCTGTGCCTCCTGCGTGGCACGTGTGGAAAAAGCGCTGGCCGCCATCCCCGGCGTGGGCGAGGCCAGCGTCAACCTGGCCACCGAGGTGGCCAGCGTCAAGGCCGACAAACAAGTCACGCTGCAGGTGTTGCGCGCGGCTGTCGACAAAGCCGGTTATTCGGTGCGCGAGCAAGCTGTGCAACTGAAGGTGGACGGCATGACCTGCGCGTCCTGCGTGTCCCGCGTTGAAAAAGCCCTCAAACAAGTGCCCGGTGTGGCCTCGGCCGAAGTCAATCTGGCCACCGAAACCGCCGAGGTCACGTTCGTCGGCCGCGAGAACAATCTCGCGGCCCTGATTGCCGCGGTCGACAAAGCCGGCTACAGCGCCCGCCCCGTGACGCAGGATGTATCGACCACCGCCGCCAGCACCCAAGCCGCCAACGACTGGTGGCCGGTCGCCGTGGCGGCTGCACTGTCGCTGCCATTGGTCCTGCCCATGTTTGGCCTGTTGTGGGGTTCCGGGTGGATGTTGCCCGGCTGGCTGCAACTGGCCCTGGCCACCCCGGTGCAGTTCTGGCTGGGCGCCCGTTTTTACCGCTCAGGCTGGAAAGCGCTCAAGGCGCGCGCCGGCAACATGGACTTGCTGGTCGCGCTGGGCACCTCCGCCGGTTATGGCCTGAGCGTCTACCTGATGTGGGTCCACAGCGATCACGGCATGCCGCACCTTTATTTTGAAGCCTCGGCAGTCGTGATCACCCTGGTGCTGTTGGGCAAATGGCTGGAAACCCGGGCCAAACGCCAGACCACCGAAGCCATACGTGCGCTGAACGCCTTGCGGCCTGAGACCGCACGGGTACGGCGCGACGGCCAGGACATCGAGCTGCCTATCAGCCAGGTGCGCAAGGGCGACCTGGTGGTGATCCGGCCCGGCGAACGTGTGGCGGTGGACGGCGTGGTGCTTGAAGGCGCCAGCCAGATCGACGAGTCCCTGATCACCGGCGAAAGCCTGCCCGTCGCCAAACACGCGGGTGACAAGGTCACTGGCGGCTCGGTCAATGCCGAAGGCCTGCTGGTGGTGGAAACCACGGCCATAGGCGCGGAATCCACCCTGGCCCGCATTGTCAGGCTGGTGGAATCGGCCCAGGCCAAAAAGGCGCCCATCCAGCGCCTGGTGGATCGGGTCAGCGAAGTGTTTGTGCCGGTGGTGATTGGCATCGCGCTGCTTACCTTGCTGGGCTGGGGCCTGGGCACCGGCAACTGGGAAATCGCCATTCTCAATGCGGTGGCGGTGCTGGTCATTGCTTGCCCCTGTGCGCTGGGCCTGGCCACACCAACGGCTGTGATGGCTGGCACCGGCGTGGCGGCGCGGCATGGCATTTTGATCAAGGACGCGGAAGCCCTGGAAGTGGCCCACAAGATCAAGATCGTGGCTTTCGACAAAACCGGCACCTTGACCGAAGGCAAACCCGAACTGGTCGCCGCCGACAGCGTGAACGGTGAGCACGCCGCATTTTTGATCGCCAGCGCCTCGATTCAGGCCGGCAGCGAACACCCGCTGGCCCGTGCCGTGCTCGAGGCCGCTAGCCGCGATGGCCTGCAGCCCATGCCAGCCTCCGAGGTCAGAGCGATTGCGGGCCGCGGTATGGCGGCCGTGGTCGGCCAGCGTGAGTTGCGTCTGGGCAGCACCCGTTACATGGACGAGTTGAAGGTGGACCTGGGCATGCTGGCGGCCCGCGCCAGCGAGTTGCAGGCGCAGGGACGCACCGTGTCCTGGGTGGCCGACGTGACCCATCAGCCCGTGCTGCTGGGCCTGCTGGCTTTTGGCGACACGCTCAAAGCCACAGCCGCGCTGGCTGTCGCCAGGTTGCATGAACAAGGTGTGCGCGCCGTGCTGGTGACCGGCGACAACCGCGGCAGCGCCGAGATGGTGGGCCGGCAACTGGGCCTGGATGACATCCGCGCCGAAGTCCTGCCCGAAGACAAGGCCAGGATCGTCGCCGAACTCAAGGCCGGCGGCCTGGCCGTGGCCATGGTCGGTGACGGCATCAACGACGCACCGGCGCTGGCGGCAGCCGACGTGGGTATCGCCATGTCTACCGGCACCGACGTGGCCATGCATGCGGCCGGCGTGACCCTGATGCGTGGCAACCCGGCCCTGGTGGCCGACGCCATCGACATCTCGCGCCGCACCTACGCCAAGATTCGCCAGAACCTGTTCTGGGCTTTTGTTTACAACGTGGTCGGTATCCCGCTGGCGGCTTTCGGCCTGCTCAACCCGGTGATTGCCGGCGCCGCCATGGCGTTCAGCAGCGTCAGTGTGGTGACCAACGCCCTGATGCTGCGCCGCTGGAAAGGAAGCAACACATGAACGAACTCACGGCCGGCCCTTTCAACATTGGCGAAGCCGCACGCCAGTCGGATGTCTCCGCCAAGATGGTGCGCCACTACGAGTCCTTGGGCCTTTTGCCCAGCGTGCACCGCACGGATTCGGGCTACCGCCAGTATGGCGACAAGGAAGTGCACACCCTGCGTTTTATCAAACGTTCGCGCGACCTGGGCTTCAGCATGGCGGAGATTGCCGACCTGCTCAAGCTCTGGCAAAACCGGCGCCGTCCCAGCGCGGACGTGCGGCGTATTGCCATCAAACACGTGGACGACCTGAATCAGCGCATGGCCGAGATGGAGGCCATGAAACACACGCTGGAACACCTGATCCACGGCTGCCAGGGCAACCAGCGGCCGGACTGCCCGATTCTGGATGAGCTGGGGAAATCGTCCGTACCTGCCGCCAAAAAATGAACTTTCCGGACGGGCCCGTATCATCAAGGCATGCGTTATTTGCTCATCGCCCTCATGATCGTCCTGCTGCCTGCGCGCGGCTGGGTCGGCCATGCGATGGCGATGGACATGGCGGAGCAACAAGTCATCATGGCCCAGAGCGCGGTGTCGGCCGAGCTAAACGCCATGCCTGAAGACTGCCCCATGTTTGCCCAGGCGGGCGACATGATGGACAAACCCGCCGAGACCGCGGGCGCACACTGCAACAGTTGCGACACCTGTGAGTTGTGCCTGGCACTGGCGTCTTTCAGCTGGAACGATGTACCGGCCCAGGCCTTCGCGCCGCAGGCCGGGCCGCTGGCCCACGGCAGCCGCTTCAGCAGCGCCGACAGCGGCCCAGGCATCAAACCACCCATTTCCTGACCTCCATGCCCAAGGTGCGTCCGCTGTAGACCGGCTGGCGCTTTATCTGGCGCAGCGTTTGTGCTGCCCACCTTCTGGAGATTGACATGTGGAAATTTTTACCCGCGCTGCTGCTTGCCGCGATACACCTGGCGCCCGCACGCGCGGCTCCGCCACCAGGCGTTGAACCCGAGTTGGTGAAAGCCCAGGTCGTGAAAGTTGATGCGCGCCGCGGCAAAGTCCTGCTGAAACACGAAGCGATACCGAGCATAGACATGGACGCCATGACCATGCCCTTCAAGGTCAAGGAGGCCGCCATGCTGGAAGGCATCCAGGCCGGCGACAAGGTGCGCTTCTCCGTACAAGTGCAGGACGACGACTTGCTCATCACGCGTATCGAGGTGCTGAAATGAAGCACTGGCTGATCACCCTGGCCCTGGCCGCCGCTGCATCGGCACAGGCCGGGCCCATGGGTTTCAAGGACAGCACCATGGCCATGGGCGACTTCAGCCCGAACTGGCGCGAGGCCTGGGTCAACCATGCCTTGACCCCGCGCGACGCCCTGGGGGCTGGCGGCCTGTTCATGCGTTCGGACGACCACCGCCTGACGCGCGAGTTTGCCGAGCTGACCTACACCCGGCTGCTCAAACGTATCAACGGCGAACACTCGCAGGCCAACTTCTGGTTTGTGGGCGGTGCCGGGGAGCTGCGCGGCAACGACTTCGCGGGCAGCAAAACCATGCTGGCGCCTGGCGTCTCGGCCGACTACGAAACCACGCGTTTTTACGCCTCGGGCTCGCTGCGGCTGTACCGTGCGCCCGGCATCAACCATGACTTTGCCTCGGTACGTACCGGCTTTTCGTTCTACGAAGTCGACTACGACGAGATCCAGCCCTGGTTCATTCTCGAAGCGCGGCGCATGCGCGGCCTGTCGGAAAAAACCGAGATCACACCCATGCTGCGTTTCATCCACAACCGGTATTTTGTCGAGCTCGGTGTCAACAACATGAAGCAGGGCCGTTTCAACTTCATGTACATCTTCTGAGCCCCGCCAACCTCCCCCTACCCGCATTCAAGGACTTATCATGACATCCTCTTTTACTCTCAAATTCATAGCTGCCTGCGCAAGCGCCACCTTGGCTACAGGCCTTTTTTCCTCAGCCTTGGCGGCGGAAAGCATCAAGGTCACGGTCAACGGCATGGTCTGCGCTTTTTGCGCGCAAGGCATTGAAAAACGCCTGGCCAAAATGCCGGCGACCCAGGCCGTGTTTGTGGACCTGAAGAAAAAAATCGTGGCCGTGGAAGCCAAGGACGGCCAGACCCTGGACGGCCCCGCCATCAGCCACGAAATCACCGAAGCCGGTTACGACGTGGTGAAACTGGAAACCATACAGCAGTCGGTGGCCGAGATCAAGGCCCAGACCAAGGCCGCCAAATGACGCAGCAGTCCCTGGAAGTGACCGGCGGAAAGGTATCGGCCTGGTCGTCCTGGGTGGCGCTGTTCGCCAGTTCCGGCACGCTGGTCTGCTGCGCGCTGCCGGCCCTGCTGGTGGCGCTGGGCGCGGGTGCGGCGCTGTCCATGCTGGTGTCTGCCGTTCCCGGCCTGGTCTGGCTCAGCGAATACAAGGGCCTGGTGTTTGGCGTGGCGGGCGTGATGCTGGGTCTCAGCGGCGTGCTGCAATGGCAAAACCGCTTTGCGCCCTGCCCCGTCGACCCGGCACTGCGGCAGGCTTGCCTGCGCACGCGCAAAACCTCGGCACGGGTGTACGGCGCCAGCCTGCTGCTGTATACCGTGGGCGGCTGGTTTGCCTTTGTCCAGCCCTGGTTGCAGGACTTCTGAACACGCCGCTTTCGCTATATTTTCAATAGCTGCTTGCGCGCTATACCAAAGGGCTGCAGGCCTTTTTCTTGTAAATTTTGAAACATGGAGCAGGCACCGGCCGCCAGCGCCGTGCTATGGTGGCGCATGTCAAAAAACATACGTTACACCCTGCTGTCACTGCGCGACCTGCTTGTGTCCGTCGGTCCGTTTTTACTGCTGGCCGTGGGCCTGCTGGCACTGGCCTACTGGTGGCTGGACCCGAACCCGCCCAAACGCGTGACCCTGGCCACCGGCCCGGCGCAAAGTGCTTACGACGAGTTCGGCAAACGTTACGCCAAAATCCTGGCCGAAGACGGCATCGAGGTCGTGCTGCTGCCCTCGCAGGGTTCGGCCCACAACCTGCACCTGCTGCGCAAGGGCGAGGTCGACCTCGGTTTTGTGCAGGGCGGCACCAGCGAGGAGCGGCCCGAAGACGAGGAAAACCTGGAATCGCTGGGCAGCCTGTTTGTCGAACCCGTCTGGCTGTTTTACCGCGAAGACGCCGCGCGCAAACTTCTGGACGCCGGCCCCCCCGGCACACCTAGCACCAAGCCGCAGGCAGGCAAGGCAAGCGACGGGCAGACCACCTTGAATTCATTGACGCAGCTAGAGGGCTGGCGCGTCAACACCGGCACGCCGGGCAGCGGCATTCCCAACCTCATGAACAAGCTGCTGGCCAGCAACAAAGTCGATCCTTCCACGCTGAAGATTTCCGCCCTGGAGCAAACACCCGCCACCATGGCGCTGCTGGCCGGCGAGCTGGACGCCATTGTGTTTGCGTCCGCGCCCGAGTCATTGATGGTGCAGATGTTGCTGCAAACCCCCGGTATTGCGCTCATGGATTTTCCGCAGAGCGAAGCCTACTCGCGCCGCTTTTCCTTCCTGACCCCGGTGGTCTTGCCGCGCGGCATGGTGGACCTGGCGGCCAACATCCCGCCGCACGACGTGCGGCTGGTGGCCCCCACCACCGCGTTGATCAGCCACAAGGGCACGCACCCGGCCGTGTTGCAGCTGTTTGTGCAGGCGGGCAACCGCATCCACGGCAGCGCCGGCTGGTTCAAGCGTGCCCGTGAATACCCCAACCTGGCCAACAACGAGTTGCCGATTTCCGCCGAAGCAGAACGCGGCATCAAAAACGACAAACCTTTTTTGCAGCGTTACCTGCCCTTCTGGGTCGCCAACCTGGTCGAACGCATGTGGCTGGTGATGGGCATCATCATCGCCATCATGCTGCCGCTGTCGCGCATCGTGCCGCCGCTTTACGCGTTTCGCGTGCGCTCGCGCATCTTCAGGTGGTATGGCCAGCTGCGCGACATCGAGCAGCGGATTGACAACGGCGACACCGACCACCAGGCCTTGTTTCAAGAACTCAGAAACCTGGAAATCCGCGCCGAAAAAATCAGCGTCCCGCTGTCTTACACCGATGAGTTGTATGCGCTGCGCAGCAACATCCACCTTGTGCGCAAAAAACTGCAGCGCGCCGACGCCACCACCGAATAATTTCCAGGTCCGCAGCTTCGCTGCTGTCTTTGCCCATCCATAGGGAGTCTTGCCTTGTCCGGAATACTGAGAAATTTGTTGACCATTGTTTGGGCGCTGCTGCGCTACCGCAGCGCCAGCGCCTTGTCGCCCACCGTGGCGCATTTTTTTGTCACGCCGCTGGACACCGGCCTGGCCACCTTGAAAAGTGACAGGTATCTCCAGATGGCGGAGTCCGCCCAGTTCGACTACGTGATCAAGACAGCGCTGATCCACCCCATGCTGGCGAAAGGTTACAGCTTCGTCAACGCCTCCCAACTGGTGAAGTTTGTGAAACCGGTCCGGCTCTTCCAGCGCGTGCGGGTGGAGTCACGGGTGATGTACGCCGACGACAAATGTGCCTGGTTTTGCCATACGTTCACCGTGCGGCACATCCGGCACGCCGAGGTTCTGGTGAAGATGAAGTTCAAACAAGGCGGCATCACGGTTCCGCCGGAAAAGTTGCTGGGCGTGTTCAAAGGCGCCAAGCCGGCTGCTATCCAGGCCTGGGATGAGGCGCTGGCGGCGATTCCGCAAGCTTGACGCCAGTGGGCGCCGCGCCTTACCATTTATTTTCTTTCAGGGGGCACCGCTTGCAGCGTTGAAGGAAACCGTGCCATGTCCATTCAGCTGAACCACACCATTGTTTCGGCCCGTGATCCGCAGGCCTCTGCGGCTTTCCTGGCAGACATTCTGGGGCTCGCGGCGCCTGTCCCGTTTGGCCGCTTTTACGGCGTGACTCTGGACAACGGCGTCACCCTTGATTTTCTGCAGGATGACGACGAAATCAGCATTCAGCACTACGCTTTTCTCGTCAGCGAAGAGGCCTTTGATGAAATTTTCGGCCGCATTCGCGCGCGCAAACTCCCCTACTGGGCCGATCCGCGCCACCAGCAGGCCGACCAGATCAACCACCACGATGGCGGGCGCGGCCTGTACTGGAACGATCCGTCTGGCCACTACCTGGAAATCATCACCCGCCCCTATGGCAGCGGCAGCTGAGTTGCAGAAAAAGTAGCAACCCGGCGACCCCGTCACACATCAGCGGTGGCGACCACCTTCGATGCTGTTGCGCATGGCGGTACGGGCCACGGCGTCCAGCGCGCCGTCCACCAGCCCTTGCTGGCTGACAACCTTGACTTGCTCCATACGCAGCAACTTCTGCAAGACGCGCGCCGTCATGGAATGCATGCGGCCGCCCTGGCCGGTGAACATCAGCAAGGTGTTGTGCGGGCTGACCCAGGTCAGTTGCGCACGCAGCCATTGCGCGTCCGACTGCAACTCCACCCAATCCCCCAGTTGCAGCGCCACGTGTTGAGCCCCTGCGGCCGACTCAACGTCAACGGGTAAGTCGGCCTGGCAGGCTTCAAGCCCTGGTGGCGGCAGGGTGTCGGCCGCCCAGTCCGCCATGAAGCCGGAGTCCTGCGCTTCGGCCGGTGCCAGCCAGGGCTGACCAGCGTCGGGGGCTGGTCCGCACCAGGCCACGCGCGCGCAGAGAAAAGTCTGGACGGCCGCCTCGGACTGTGGCTGCAGGGCCGCCTGGTGGATCAGCATGACTTCGTCGAAAAACGCCTTGGACTGCGCCAGCGGGTAATCGATGGACAACAAACCTTCGCGCACGGCCTTGAGCATGTCGGGAATCATCTTGAGCAAACGGGCGCGGTAGTGCGACGCCTGGGCAATGTTCAGGCTCCAGAGCAACTCGCCCAGCGCCAGGCTGAACCTGGCCTTCTGCGCGCCCAGCCCGCCGTGTTCGCCAAGCAAACGTTCCTTGGCCATGACCTGGGCCCAGGGGCCGGTCAGAAAAGCCGTGATCACGCGGTTGCCGCTGAAAAAGTCACGGCGCATCCGGATCTTGCCGGCAATTTTTTCCGCCAGCAGGTTGCGCTGCTCGGCCTGGGCCATCACCTGCCGGACCGGCGGCAACAGCCAGCTGTCCCTGGCCATCTGCGCCATCATCAAACCCATGACTTCGTGGGCCAGTGACGGACCCAAGGTGCTGGCCGCGACGAAGCCTCCAAAACCTTGTCCTTGAGCCGGGCCAACATGCCCCTGGCTTGCGGCACCACAGACGACCCGGTGCCTGCCGGTGCTGCAGCAGCAGGCTGGCGCTCAAACGACGCGTCGTAGTCGCCGGCCAGCAAATGCTGCAAATGGTCCAGCGTCAACACCTCGTCGCGGTCCGAGCGCTCAGGCGCAGCGCCCATGTGATCTTCAGAACTGGCACCGGACTGGTCCCGGTTCTGCCGCGGGGCCAGCACGCCGCAGGCCGCAGCAGCGACACCCAGCTTGGCCAGGCGCGCGTTCAGCAGCACATACAGGGCCTGCAATTCGTGCCCCAAGGTAGAGGCGCCCTGCCCCAGCCAGCAGCTAAGCACCGCTAGGCTGGCCGGCAGGTCTTGCAGCAGCGTGCGCAAGGCTTGGCAAACCACCGCCGGGCGCAGTGGATTGCAATCCATCGGGAGATCGCCCAGGCCTTGCGCCGTGCTCAGGCGTGCAGAAAAATCAGCCAGCGCCGCTTCGCAGCCCATGCGGACCCCCTGCAGCAGGCGTGCGCTGTCCAACGTGGTCTGGATCTGCTCGTCGCCCATCCGTTCGAGGTCTTGAAACTTCAGCGATGACCATGTGCGAGCCGCGGCTTCGTCTATTTTTTCGCCGGACGGACGTCTGTCCTCGGCCATGGCTTTTTTCAATGCCGGCGCGAAGCCTCGCTCGATGAGCGACTGGTTTTTTTTGAGTGCGGCAACAGCCTCCGCGTACAGCTTCCTGTCCACCTCGCTGGGGGCCTCCCGGGCACGCTGATCCAGCAATGCCACCAGCCCGGCACACCAGCGCTGTATCAACAAAGGGACTTGGCTGAACGCTTCATGGAGGCACGGCTGGTAGGCCTGGGCAAGTGCGGCAGAGGGCAGGGGCATGGATGGGTCGGGCTCTTTCAGGCACAAAAGCCAGACCGGTTAAAAACATGCGGCGGTGTGGCAAAACAGCGTCGATGATAGCGGCCAGATGCCACGCCAAAGTCACCAACGCGTCCCCGGCAAGCGGACTGCCTGGCACGCTGTCAGGCAGCGGGGAAATCCGAACGCCTTACGCCAAAAAATCCATGAATGTGCCAACAATCACCGGAAAGGCTTTAGCCCCGAACCGAAAGATCATCACGGTGCACGACGGACGGGCAACAGGTGATGCGCACAAATAGCGGCCTGGTCATCGCTGGCCCTCTTTTTCACAGCCCCATCCTGAGGCAGACCCATGTGAAACCGTACGGCGCCGAATTTTTTGAAACGTTTTGGCTGGTGCTTGGCGGCTGCGTCCGGCCGTTCCTTCGTGACGGCCGGCCCCTGATGGATCAGGAAAGCCCCAAGGCCTTCCAGCCGGCATGGCCCAGTTTTTCCAGGGTCTGGATGTTCTGCTCAAAGATGGCTTCGGCCTCGGGAAAAGCCGCCACCGCGCGTTCCACACTGTCCTCGCGCAACAAATGCAGAATCGCAAACGGCGCACGGTTGGTGTAGTTGCTGATGTCGTCCGGTTCGGTACCATCAAACTGGAACTGCGGATGAAAACTCGCAAGTTGCACCACGCCTTCCAGGCCATGTTCGTCCACCACACCGTCGGCAATTTCCAGGAAATCATTGAAGTCCAGGAAATCGTCAAACAAGGTGGGATGAATCAGCAAGGTGGTGTCAATCTCCTCGGCCGGCGTCGCCACCAGCAGATCCAGCTCCTTGTCCAGCTCTTCCAGCAAGTCATCTGCATGGCGGGCATGGCTGACCACCAGGCGCACCTGATTTTTCACGTATACCGCCTTGGCAAACGGACACAGGTTCAGGCCGATCACGGCTTTTTCAAGCCACAGCCGCGTCGCCGCAAGAACGGCTTCGTCCGTCATAGCCATGCGCAATACTCCCGCACACTCTCTTCATACCAGCAAGGGCCGCGGGACTGGCTTTGCCAGACCGCAGGCGCAGCGGCCCCCTCGGGGGGCAGCGAAGTACACGAAGTGACGAGCGTGGGGGCCAATTACTTCAACGCCTTGAAACGCATACGTTTAGGCTTGGCACCTTCTTCACCCAAACGTTTCTTCTTGTCGGCTTCGTATTCCTGGTAGTTGCCATCAAAGAAGGTCCACTGGCTGTCGCCTTCGGCCGCCAGGATGTGGGTGGCGATGCGGTCCAGGAACCAGCGGTCATGGCTAATCACCATGAGGGAGCCAGCGAACTCCAGCAAGGCGTCTTCCAGAGAGCGCAGGGTCTCCACGTCCAGGTCGTTGGAGGGCTCATCGAGCATCAGTACGTTGCCGCCGGCAATCAGGGTTTTGGCCAGATGCAAACGTCCGCGTTCACCGCCCGACAACATGCCCACGCGTTTTTGCTGGTCGGCACCGTTGAAGTTGAAACGGCCGGCATAAGCGCGGCTGGGCATGGTGAACTTGCCGACGGTCAGCAAATCCAGGCCACCCGAGATGTCTTCCCAGACGGTTTTTTCGTTGGCCAGGTCATCGCGGTGCTGGTCGACAAAAGCCATGCGCACGGTCTTGCCGATCGCCACTTCACCGCTGTCCGGCTGCTCCTTGCCGGCAATCAGCTTGAACAGCGTGGATTTACCGGCGCCGTTGGGGCCGATGATGCCGACGATGGCGCCGGCAGGCACCTTGAAACTCAGATTGTCGATCAACAGGCGGTCACCAAACGACTTGCTGACACCCTTGAACTCGATGACTTCATTGCCCAGGCGCTCGGCCACGGGGATAAAAATCTCCTGGGTTTCGTTGCGCTGCTGGTATTCAAAATCCGACAATTCTTCAAAACGGGCCAGGCGCGACTTGCTCTTGGCCTGACGCGCTTTCGGGTTCTGGCGCGACCATTCCAGCTCTTTCTTCAAAGCCTTGGCGCGGGCTTCTTCGCCCTTTTGCTCCTGCGCCAGACGTTCGCCCTTCTGCTCCAGCCAGGTGCTGTAATTGCCTTTCCATGGGATGCCACGACCGCGGTCCAGCTCCAGAATCCACTCGGCCGCGTTGTCCAGGAAGTAGCGATCGTGGGTGATGGCCACCACGGTGCCGGGGTAACGCTGCAAAAACTGCTCCAGCCAGTCCACCGATTCGGCGTCCAGGTGATTGGTGGGCTCGTCGAGCAGCAACATGTCGGGCTTGGACAACAACAAGCTGCACAAGGCCACGCGGCGTTTTTCGCCACCGGACAAGACGCCGATCACGGCATCCCAGGGCGGCAGACGCAGCGCGTCGGCGGCGATTTCGAGCTGGTGCTCGGAGTCGGTGCCGGAGGTGGCGATGATGGCTTCCAGGCGCGCCTGCTCGGCGGCCAACGCGTCAAAGTCGGCGTCGGGCTCGCCGTAGGCGGTATACACCGCTTCCAGTTGGGCCTTGGCGGCAAACACCGCCCCCATGCCGGCTTCCACACTTTCGCGCACGGTGTGTGTCGGGTCCAGCTTGGGTTCCTGCGGCAGGTAGCCGATGTTCAGGTTGGGCATGGGCGTGGCTTCGCCCTCGATTTCAGTGTCCAGGCCGGCCATGATTTTGAGCAAGGTCGACTTGCCCGAGCCGTTGGTGCCCAGCACGCCAATCTTGGCGCCGGGGAAAAAACTGAGGGAAACGTCTTTGAGAATTTGACGCTTGGGCGGCACGATCTTGCCGACCTTGTTCATGGTGAATACGTACTGGGCCATCAGGTCTCAACTTCTATAAATGGGAAAACAACGCAAGGAAAACCGGTCGCGAACCGCCTGCACACAGGGAGGGTGCGGGCATTTTGCGGGTTTCCTGACAAGCGAACAACACACACCTTAGCTGGGGGGCAGGCACCTTGGATCAAGGCGCGTTTCCGGCGCGAATCCCTCGATTATCGTTCCATGCGACAATACCTGTGTTGCTGGCTCCAGTTGCTTGCGACATTTAGGCACACCTTCGGTGACAGTTTGGGTGCCCAGCCTGACATTTTTACCCGTCTGCCTTCACTGGCGGAGGCTTTCAACAGCCCCCGACTGGCCGATCTTTAGCGCTTCTACGGCGCACTACCTAATGACTTTTGAAAATCTGAACTTGGCCCCGGCCATTCTTAAAGCCGTGCTCGAGCAGGGTTATGACACCCCCACACCTATCCAGGCCCAGGCAATTCCCGCCGTGCTGGCAGGTGGCGATCTTTTGGGCGGCGCCCAGACCGGCACCGGCAAAACCGCAGCCTTCACGCTGCCCCTGCTGCACCGCCTGGCCTCCGAGCCGGCACTGAAAAACAAACGCGGCGTCAACGCCGTGCGCGCCCTGATCATGACCCCGACGCGCGAACTCGCCGCGCAGGTCGAAGAAAGCGTACGCCTCTACGGCAAATACCTGGACCTCACCTCCATGGTGATGTTCGGCGGTGTTGGCATGGGCGCACAAATCGAAAAACTGCGCCGCGGCGTGGACATCCTGGTGGCCACCCCCGGTCGCCTGCTGGACCATGCGAGCCAGGGCACGCTGGACCTGAGCCAGGTGCAAATCCTGGTGCTGGACGAAGCCGACCGCATGCTGGACATGGGTTTCATCCACGACATCAAGAAAGTGCTGGCCCTGGTGCCCAAGCAGAAGCAGTCGCTGCTGTTTTCTGCGACCTTCAGCGATGAAATCCGCGAGCTGGCCAACGGCCTGCTGAAAAACCCGCAAAGCATCCAGGTGACGCCGCGCAACACCACCGTGCAGCGCATCACGCAGACCATTCACCCGGTCGGCCGTGGCAAGAAAAAAGCCCTGCTCACACACATCATCAACGAGCACAACTGGAGCCAGGTGCTGGTGTTCACACGCACCAAGTTCGGCGCCAACAACGTGGCCGAACACCTGACCAAAAACGGCATCCCCGCGATGGCGCTGCACGGCAACAAGAGCCAGACCGCCCGTACGCAGGCGTTGCAAGGCTTCAAGAACGGCGACATCCGCGCCCTGGTGGCCACCGACATCGCTGCCCGCGGCATCGACATCGACGAGTTGCCACATGTCGTGAACTATGAAATCCCCAACGTCAGCGAAGACTATGTGCACCGCATCGGCCGTACCGGCCGTGCCGGCAACAGCGGCGAAGCCGTCAGCCTGGTCTGCCTGGACGAAGAAGGTTTCATGCAGGACATCGAACGCTTCACCAAGCAGAACATTGAAAAAGTCATTGTTCCCGGCTTTGAAGCCGATCCCGGCGAAAAAGCCGAGCCATTGGCCATGGGCCGCCAGACCATCTGGGGCGGCCTGGGCAAACCGCCTAGCCGCGACGTGATGCAGGCAGCCGCCAAGGCCGCACGCAGCGAAATGATGACGCGCATCCGCGAAAACAAACCCCAGTCGGGCCGTGGCGGCAACGCCGGCGGTGGTGCTGGTGGCGGCAATGGCGGAGGCAACGGTGGTGGTAATGGCGGCGGTCGTGGCCGCAGCGGTGGTGGCGGCAATGGTGGCCGTAGCCAGCCTCAGGGCGGCCAGCCGCGTCAGAATTCGGGTTATTCGCAAGGCGGCCAGCCGGCCCACCATGCGCGCAACCCCAACGCCCAGGCACCCCGCCAGCAGCACTCACAGGAGCGTGATGATGATGCCCAACCCACCAGCCATGTCTCCTCAGGCTTCCCCTCTTCCGGACAGCCCACGGGCGGTAACCGCGGCAACTTCCGCGGTGGCCGGCCAGCAGGCGGCGGTGGTGGTGGCGGCCGCTCGGGTGGCTCTGGTAGCCGGGGCAACGGGTTTGGTCGGTCGGGAAATTCTGGCTCGTTTACTGGCCGGTAAATCCTACTCGGCGGTCCACTGCGTGGGCCGTCGGAAACTGGATCTGGTGCACCCCCAACTGGTGGTGCACCTCACCGATTCCCTGCCGGCCTTCAAGGCCCCGTCCGTCGATGATGTGTTCATCGCCCTGGGCACCACCATCAAGGTGGCGGGCAGCCAGCAGGCCTTTCGGGCCGTCGATTTTGAAGCCGTCGTGGCCCTCGCCAGGTCGGCACGTGTCGCAGGCGCCAGCCGCCTGGGCATCGTCAGCGCCATGGGCGCCAGCGCCCAATCCCCTGTTTTTTACAACCGCGTCAAAGGCGAGATGGAAGATGCCGTCAGCCAGCTCGGCTACGACAGCGTGGTTTTCGCCCGCCCCTCCGTCCTGGCCGGCGACCGCGCGGCTCTGGCACAAGCCATCCGCTCCGGCGAACAACTCGCGCTGACCATCACGCGCCTGCTCAAACCACTGATTCCGGCCAATTACCGCGTCATTGCGGCGGCCGACGTGGCCGCGGCCTTGATCCAGGCGGTTCAGGCGGGCCAGCCCGGCTGCCGCAGGCTGCTGTCGGGTGAGATGCAGGCCCGCTGAGACTCTCTCAGTCTTTTTGGCCTCCAGCCCATACAGAATGGGCGCAACCAGCTATTAATTCAGTAGCAACCCTGCTATGACCCTGCGAGACACTAGGGTTAACGCCTAATAAATCAAGCTTTTATTGTTCCGTATTTGGCAATTAACAATTGAAGCATATGCTGTTTTTCTTCTTCATCGGCAATAGTACAGTTCATACATCGATGAGCCGAAACCACTTAGTAAGCGACTCACCGAGGCTGGACAGACGAGGTTTTGGATCCCCGCCCGCCCGGAAATGTCTTATCAACTTCTAAAAAGGATTTTCATCATGAACTCGAAATTTGTTGCCTCCGCTCTGATCGCTGCTGCCAGCCTGGTGTCCGTGAGTGCTTTCGCCGCTGGCGCCGACGGCTCCGTCGACATCCAGCCTACCCTGACCAGCAACACCACCCGTGCTGAAGTGCGTGCCCAGATCCAGGCGGCCCAGCCCGGCGCTGTGACCGCCAGCAACCTGGTTGACGGTGGCACGGCTTTCGCAGCCGCCCCTGTGGCCGGCGAGCGCAGCCGCGCTGAAGTGCGTGCCGAAGCCGTCCAGGCTGGCGTGTCTTACAACGCTGCTCCCGGCCGCGCTTAAGCCTGTCGCTGCATTTTTGCAGTTGCCAACAAAAAACCCGCCAGGGCTTGCCCTGGCGGGTTTTTTCATGGGCGGGCAAAAATCAGCCCTGAACGAACAGGGTCACCAGCGGCTCAGCCCCGACCTGGCGGCTCCAGTGGCCGTGAACGGCCGCATCAAATACAGGCGCGTCCGGCGGCAACACATCGGCCGAATAAAAATGTTCGCCCGGCTGAAACACCCGCGAGCTCCCGTCCTGCAGGCCAATTTCCATCTGGCCGCTGAGAATGACCACCCATTGCGGTATCAAGGTGCAATGAAACTGGCTGCGAAAACCCACCGGGCTATGGCGCAACTGGTAACCGGTGGAAGGAAACACCGGCGACAACATAGCCTGGGGCGAGCCTTCGCTCAGCGCGACAGGTTCGTCGCGGAATTTGGCGTGGCCATCGGTGTCGGTATAAAGCGTGACTTTTGTGAGGTGAAGCATGGTGAGTCCAGAGAAAAATAGCAAAAAAATGAAAGACGCGATGTATTCAGCGTGTTGTGCTGCGGCTTTCCCGCAGTTGAGCGACCACCGCGGCCACGATGTCCTCGGGCCGGCTCGCGACATCAAAACGTTGTGCATTTTCCCCTACGACTGGAATCTCCAACGTGGCTAGCTGGCTGGCCAGCAGGGACAGCGGCATGTAATGGCCGGTCCGTGCCGACATACGTGCGGTCAGCAAGGCGGCGTCGCCATGCAGGTAGAGAAAAAAAATGTCGGGCGCGCCCTGGCGCAGGATGTCACGGTAGGCGTGTTTCAGCGCCGAACAGGACAAGACCAGGCCCTGCCCCGCCGCCCTGGCCTGCCGTATACGTCCGGCCAGCGTTTGCAGCCAGCCTTCGCGGTCGGCATCACTCAGGGCAAAACCCGCCGCCATACGCGCCACGTTGTGCGCCGGGTGCAAGCTGTCGCCTTCCAGAAAGTCCAGGCCCAGGGCCGCGGCCAGCTGCGCACCCACGGTGCTTTTACCGCAGCCGCTGACCCCCATGACCACAAAAATTGTCGAATACATCACCGCCTATTTTCCCTCAGCGCGCAAGGCCCTCGAGGAAGCACAGCTCAAGAAGTCGCCTGCCGATAACGCGTCCAGGCGGCGGCCGTGGGTGTGGTGCCCCCACCCGGCAATTCGGGCCGGCGGAAATAACCATCAATCACCTCGGCCGGGTCGGTGAAGCAGTCCTTGATCCACGGAATAAATTCCAGCACCTCGCAGGCCGGGTGGGCGTAGGCCAGGTGCACATGCACCTGGCTCATGTCGCCCGCGTGCGGCGCCACTGGCAGGCGAAAGGCGTGTGCCGTCTCACAGACCCGCAACACTTCGGTCAGGCCGGCCATGCGGGTCACATCGGGCTGCACCCAATGGATGGCCTGCTGCGCAAAAAATTCTGCAAAGGCATCGACCGTGTACAACTGCTCACCCAAAGCGACCGGGATGGCCGTGGCGCGCGCCAGTTGCGCGTGGCCTTTCACATCGTCGTGCCACAAGGGCTCTTCAAACCAGAACACGTCCTTGTCCTGCGCCGCCTGGCAAAAACGCTGGCAGGTCGCCAAGTCCCATTTGCCATTGCCGTCGATGGCCAGGGTCACATCCGGGCCTATGGCCTGGCGCACGGCCGCCAGGCGCCGCAAATCGCGCTCCACCGTTGAGCCGACCTTGATCTTGATGCCGGTGAAACCTTCTGCCACCGCACGTTGGGCGCCTTCAACCAGCTTGTCATCGGCGATGCTGAGCCAGCCGATGTCGGTGTTGTAGGCCCTGACCTTGTCGCGCACCTGGCCGCCCAGCAGCTTCCACAAAGGCTGCTGCGCCGCCTTGGCCTTCAAGTCCCACAAGGCCAGATCAACCGCCGCATGCGCCAGGGTGGTGATGCCGGCACGCCCGACCCATTGCAGCGCCGGGTTGCGCGCCAGTTTTTGCCACAGGCGGTTGATGTCGTTCGCGTCTTCACCGATCAGCAGCGGCGCGTGGCAAGTCTCTATACAACGTGTGATGAGCTGGTCACTGGGCAAATGGGCGTGCGTGCCGGTGAAGCCATAACCCGTCAAACCGTCTTCAGTATCTATCTGCGCACCGACCACACCCCAGTGCGAGATGCTGTGGGTGCTGTCGGCAATCTGCGAACCCGTGACCGGCACATGCAGGATGAAAGGACGGACCGATTTGATTTTCATGAGGGGACTCCGATGTGAAATGGAAAGAGGTCGTTCAGTCGGGCACCGAGCTGCGCAGCGTGGCGTCCGCACGTTTGTGCAAATCAGGCAGCAACTCCAGGCCCAGGCCGGGTTTGTCGTTCAAACTGAGCATGCCGCGAGTCACCGTGGGCAACTCGGTCACCAGTTCCTTGTACCAGCCGGTGTAAAAAGCCCGCACGCTTTCCTGGATCAAGGCATTCGGCGCGTGTAACGACAGGTGGCTGGACGCAGCCCAGACCACTGGGCCGGTGCAGTCATGCGGTGCCACAGGCAGTTGCCAGGCATCGGCCATGGCAGCAATCTTGCGCGCCTCGGTCAAACCACCGCACCAGCTCAGGTCCAGCATGGCCACGCCGGCCACACCGGTCTGCAGGTAGTCCTTGAAGCCCCACTTGTAGCTCAGGGTTTCGCTGGCGCAGATCAGCGCGTCGCAATCTTTGGAATACTGCTTGAGCAGGTCCAGCGAATCCATGCGGATCGCATCTTCATGCCAGAAGGTGTTGAAAGGTTTGAGCGCACGCGCGATTTTTTGCGCCATGGGCAGGCGCCACAAGCTGTGGAACTCGACCATGATGTCCATCTGCTCGCCGACCGCGCTGCGTATCTTGCGAAAGGGCTCCAAGGCCAGGTCCAGGTCGGTGTTGCTGATGTACTGGCCGTCGCTTTTTTCGGCCGCCGGATCAAAAGGCCAGATTTTCATGGCCGTCACACCTTCGGACAGCAGCGACTCGGCCAGCTCATCGGCGCGGTGCAAAAAACCCTCCAGATCTTCGTAAGGCCCGGCGTTGGCCTTCTTCGCGTCACCGATGCCCCAGTTCGCGGTGTTCTGGTTGACCGTGCTGCGCACGTACTGGTAGCCGGCGCAGGTGTTGTAGATACGGATGCTGTCGCGGCTCTTGCCGCCCAGCGCCGTGTACAGCGGCATGTTGGCCGCCTTGCCGAAGATGTCCCACAGCGCGATGTCGATCGCGGAGTTGCCGCGTGTCTCGACGCCGGAGCCGCGCCAGCCCAGGTAACCGGTGATGTCCTTGTTGCGTGCCTCGATGGCCAGCGGGTCCTTGCCCAGCAGCTTGGGGCCGGCCCATTCGTGGATGTAGGCTTCCACCGCCTGCGCACCCATGAAGGTTTCTCCCAGGCCCACCAGGCCTTCGTCAGTATGTATGCGCACCCAGATGATGTTGGGAAACTCGCCCAGGCGCAGGGTGTCGACTTTGGTGATTTTCAATCGATGCTCCGTAAAAAAGGCCGCAAGATGTGACTCTTGCGGCCCGTGGCGATCACGGCAATCAGTTGCCGCGTACTTTCTTCAGCGCTTCCATCACCATGTTGACCGGCTCTGCGCCTATGGTGGGCACGTTTTTGTCATACACCGGCTTGACCTTGTCGAACATGCGTTTCTGTTCGGCCGCGCTCACCTCGTTGACCGTCATGGTTTTCCTGAGGTTGGCCAGCGACTTTTCGTTCAGCGCACGGTTGGCCGCACGCTGGACTTTCTGGCCTTCCAGCGCCGCTTCACGCAACACCGCCTGCTCCTGCGGGTTCAACTGGTCCCAGAGTTTTTTGCTGTACAGCACCAGGAAAGGTGTGTAGGCATGACGCGTCACGCTCAGGTATTTCTGCACCTCGCTGAACTTCGAAGTCTCGATGGTCACAAAGGGATTTTCCTGGCCGTCGATGGTCTTGGTTTCCAGTGCGGTGAACACTTCGCCAAAAGCCATGGGCACGGCGTTGGTGCCCAGCGTTTTGAAGGTGTCGAGAAAAATATTGTTCTGCATCACGCGAACCTTGACCCCCTCGAAGTCCTCCGCCTTGGCGACCGGCCGCTTGCTGTTGGTCAGGTTGCGGAAACCGTTTTCCCAATAAGCCAGGTTGATCAGGCCGGCATCTGCCAGCTTTTTGTTGAAGTAGGCACCGGCCGGGCCGTCCAGCACGGCATCGGCTTCCTTTTCATTGGCGAACAGGAAAGGCAGATCAAAGGCGCCGAGTTCCTTGACGATGCCCACCAGCGGCGAACTCGAGGTGCAGACCATCTCTTGCGTGCCGGCACGCAGCGCCTGGGTGGCCGGCAAGTCGCCGCCCGCCGCACCGCCCCAGAAGGCATTGATCTTGATCTTGCCACCGGTTTTGGCGGCCAATACTTCCTGCATCTTCTTGACGCCGACGCCGACCGGGTGGTCTTCGTTCACGCCGTTGGTGAACTTGATGGTGCGTTCGGCATATTGCGCGAAGCTTGAAGTCGCCACCAGCAAAGCGGCTGCGGCCAAGGCCAGGGTTCTGCGTTTGAACATGGTTGTCTCCTTTTATATAAACGACAGGGGTCAGAAAAAAAACTTCAGGGCACTTCTAGAAATTCAGCTTTTCGGGACGAAGTGCGAGGCGCCCGGAGCGCAGCAACCGGAATGTACTTTCGGTACATGAGGATTGCGAGCACCGCGCAACGACGCAATTCGCCTGAAAAGTGGATTTATGGAAATGCCCTTCATCGCATCCACCACTTCAGAGGTTCGGTCACGATGGCTGGGAAAAGCACCAGCAGAAAAAGCACGGCCAGCTGGGCCATCAGAAACGGCAGCACCCCTTTGAAGGCCTCGTCCATGCTGATCTTGGCCACCCCGCAGACCACATTGAGCACCGTGCCCACGGGCGGGGTGATCAGGCCGATGGCGTTGTTCATGATGAACATGATGCCGAAATACACCGGGTCTATGCCGGCCTTGAGCACCAGGGGCATGAGCACGGGCGTCAGGATCAACACGGTCGGCGTGAAGTCCAGCGCCGTGCCGACCACCACGATGAGCACCATCATGATGAACATCAGCAGCATCTTGTTGCCCATGAAAGGCGCCATCATGCTGGCAACCTCCGTGGGTATGTTGGCCACCGTGATCAACCAGGCGCTGACCATGGCGGCGGCCACCAGGAACATCACCACCGCCGTGGTTTTGCCGGCAGCCAGGATCAGGCCGTACAGTTCCGACCATTTGAGTTCGCGGTAGATAAACATGCCCACGACAAAGCTGTACACCGCGGCCACCACGGCGGCCTCCGTCGGCGTGAAGATGCCGAACTTCATGCCGCCGATGATGACTATGGGCAGGGTCAGCGCAAAACCGCCTTCGGCCGTGATACGCAACCGGTCGGTCATGGGCAGGCTGGGCGCCGGCGGAACGTTTTCCTTTTTGGCCACCCACCACCAGGTCAGGCCTATGGCCACGCCCATCAGCAGGCCGGGCACGATGCCGGCCAGAAACAGCTTGGTGATGGACACATTGCCCGCCACACCAAAAATGATCAGGCCAATCGACGGTGGAATCACAGGTGCGATGATGCCGCCCGAAGCGATCAGACCCGAAGCCCGGCCCACGTTGTAACCGGCGGCCCGCATCATAGGGATCAGCAAGGCGGCCAGCGCGGCGGTGTCGGCAATCGCCGAGCCCGACAACGAGGCCATGATCACGGCGGCAATCACCGTGACATAACCCAGGCCGCCGCGAAAATGTCCGACCCAGGCCATAGCCAGGTTCACGATGCGCCGACTCAAGCCGCCGGCATTCATGAACTCGCCGGCCAGCAGGAAAAAGGGCACGGCCAGCAGCGGAAAGTTGTCAGCGCCATCGACAAAACGCTGGGCCAGGATCTGGCTGTCAAACGTCACCAGCCCGCTGGTGGCCGCCAGATACCCCATCAAGGTGACGCCGCAAACCAGCAAGGCATACGCAATCGGCATGCCGATGGCCATGGCGGCCAGCAGGCTGAGAATAAAAACACTAACCGTCATACCTTGGCTCCCTGCATCTGCTTCTCCACATCGGCCAGGCCTTCAGTCTCTATCACCTGCACCAGTTCTTCTTCGGTGATTTTTCCGGTCACAAGCCGGTACAACACATTGAGGTTGATGACGCCCATCACCACGCTGACCACATAACCGATGCCGTAAATCCAGATCATGGAGATGCCCACCACCGGCGAGACGTTGCTGACCTGCAGCTCATGCATCTCGTAAGTGCCCATAAAGAAGAGCACATTGCAAAACAGCATCAAACCTTCACTCAGAAAGAGACAAACCTTTTTCCCCAGCACCGGCAGGTGTTTGATCAAGGTATCTACACCCAGATGCCCACCTTCGTGCATGGCCACCATGGCGCCTATGTAGGTCAGCCAGATAAAGCAATAACGCGACATTTCGTCGGACACCGAGATGCCCGAATTAAAGGCATAACGCAGCACCACGTTGCCGAACACCATGACCACCATGGCCACCATGCAAAGCACCACCAGGAATTCCAGAAATTTGAAAAACCAGTGAATCGCTTTGTCGATTGTTGTTTGCACGTCCATAGATGTTTTTGGATTCCTGTTGTTGTCTGGTGCCTGGTCAGCCGGCCTTGAGCCGCGACGCAGGGTTGTTCAGGCGCGGCAGGCGCCGGCGTGAGGCCAACACCTCCTCGATGTCTTCTTTCGCGCCGTCAATCAACACCCGGATCGCGATTTCGGCTTCATCCGGTTGATGGGCAATCACCGCGTCCAGCACGGCGCGGTGCAAAGGCAGGGAATGTGCCGGCCCGTCCTTGCGGCGTGTGGAAATTTCAAAACTTGTGCGCAGCAAGGCACCCAGCGCCTTGCTCATTTGCACCAGCATGCGGTTGCGGCTGGCGCGCAGCAAGCCCTGGTGAAACAGCAAATCGTGGGTGACGTAATCGCCGCCCTCGTCGACCGCACGTTTCATGCCGGCGTAGGCGGCCTCGACCTCGGCAATATCCTGCGCCGTCGCACGTTCGGCCGCCAGCCGCATCGCGGCGGGCTCGACGACGCGGCGCAGGTCTTGCAGGTCGCGCAAAAATTCGGGTGTCAGCCCGGCCTTGGACTGCCAGATGATGACGTCGGGATCGAACCAGTTCCAGTGGTCTTCCGACAACACGCGTGTACCGACTTTGGGGCCGGTGGTCATCAGGCCCTTGGCGATCAGCGACTTCACCGCTTCGCGCACCACGGTGCGGCTGACCCCCAACTGCTGGCACAAGACCGGCTCGGGCGGAATCGAAGCCCCCACGCCATACCGCCCGGCGACGATGGCTTCGCCGAGGTGATCAACTGTATTGCCGTGGACGTTCTTGATCATGGTTTTCACTGAGGGGACGACGGCAATGGTATGACCATAATATGTTTAACTATTCCGGATTTACCCTATGACCACACCCCCCAAGCCCAAAAAGAAACCCGAAGAACTCCGTAGCCAGCAATGGTTCGGCCGCCAGGACCGCGACGGCTTTGCCTACCGCAGTTGGGTCAAGGGCAAGGGCGTGCCGCACGACCAGTTCGACGGCCGGCCCGTCATCGGCATCTGCAACACCTTCAGTGAACTGACACCCTGCAACTCGCACTTCCGAACGATTGCCGAGCAGGTGAAAATTGGTGTGTACGAGGCCGGCGGTTTTCCGCTGGAGTTCCCCGTGATGTCGCTGGGCGAAACCCTGTTGCGCCCCACCGCCATGCTGTACCGCAACCTGGCCAGCATGGACGTGGAAGAAAGCATACGCGGCAACCCGATTGACGGCGTGGTGCTGCTCATGGGCTGCGACAAGACCACCCCGTCGCTGGTGATGGGCGCGTCCAGCGTGGACCTGCCGACCGTGGGTGTCAGCGGTGGCCCCATGCTCAGCGGCAAATGGCGCGGCCAGGAGCTGGGCTCCGGCACCGGCGTGTGGAGCATGAGCGAGCAGGTGCGCGCCGGCACGCTCAAACTTGCTGACTTTTTTGAAGCCGAAAGCTGTATGCACCGCAGCCACGGCCACTGCATGACCATGGGCACGGCCAGCACCATGGCCAGCATGGTCGAAGCCCTGGGCATAGGCCTGCCGGGCAACGCCGCCTACCCCGCGGTGGACGGCCGGCGCAATGTCTTGGCACGTATGGCCGGTCGCCGCGCGGTCGAGATGGTGCACGAGGACCTGACCTTGTCCAAAATCCTCACGCGTGAAGCCTTTGAAAATGCCATCAAAACCCTGGCGGCGATTGGCGGCTCCACCAATGCGGTGATCCACCTGATCGCCATGGCCGGCCGTATCGGCGTGAAGCTGACGGTGGACGACTTCGACCGCCTGGGCAGCGAACTGCCCTGCCTGGTCAACCTGCAGCCTTCGGGCAAGTTTTTGATGGAAGACTTTTGTTACGCCGGCGGCCTGCCGGTGGTGATGAAGGAGATTGCGCAACACCTGCACCTGGACGCCATCACGGCCAACGGCAAAACGATTGGCGACAACATCGCCGACGCGCAAAACTACAACACCGAAGTGATACAGCCGCTGGCCACCCCCTTCAAGGACAAGGCCGGTATTGCCGTGTTGCGCGGCAACCTCTCGCCGCGTGGTGCGGTGATCAAACCGAGCGCCGCCACACCGGCGCTGATGGTGCACACCGGCCGTGCGGTGGTGTTTGAAAATATCGAAGACTTTCACGCGCGCATCGATGACGAAGAGCTGGACATCGACGAGACCTGTGTCATGGTGCTGAAAAACTGCGGCCCCAAGGGTTACCCGGGTATGGCCGAAGTTGGCAACATGCCGCTGCCGCCCAAGGTGCTGCGCAAAGGCATCACCGACATGGTGCGTATCAGCGACGCCCGCATGAGTGGCACGGCCTACGGCACGGTGGTCTTGCACACCGCACCCGAAGCGGCGGCCGGCGGCCCGCTGGCCATTGTGCAAAACGGCGACATGATCGAACTCAATGTGCCTGAGCGCAAGCTGCAACTGCTGATCAGCGACGAAGAACTGGCGCGCCGCCTGAGCTTGTGGACGGCGCCGCCGCCGCCACTGTCCTCGGGTTACTGGAAGCTTTATGTCGATCATGTGTTGCAGGCCGACGAAGGCGTAGACCTGGACTTCCTGGTGGGCAAACGCGGCTCTTTTGTGCCGCGCGACAACCATTAAAAATTGCGTATGAAACAGTTGCTGGCCCTGGACTGGGGCACCTCGTCCCTGCGCGGCGCCTTGCTGGATACACAAGGCCAGGTGTTGCAGGAACGCGCCTTCGCACGCGGCATCCTGACCGTGGCGCCGGGTGAATTTGCTACCGTTTTTGAAGCGAACTTCGGAGACTGGATGCGGGCTACAGGTACTTTTTGCCTGATAGCCGGCATGGCCGGCAGCCAGCAGGGCTGGAAGGAAGCGACCTACTGCACCTGCCCGGCCGGTTTTGACGAAGTGGCCGCGCACCTGGCCTGGATCACGCCCAGGCGTATCGCCATCGTGCCCGGCCTGCGCTGCGAAAACGAGGGTGGACTCGACGTGATGCGCGGCGAAGAAATCCAGGTGTTTGGCGCGCTGCAACTGCTGGGCCTGCAGGACGGGCTGCTGGTCTTACCCGGCACCCACAGCAAATGGGTGGATGTGCGCGCCGGCCAGATCACCCACTTCGCGACCTTCATGACCGGCGAGTTTTACGCCCTGCTGCGCCAGCATTCCATTCTGGCACGCACCTTGCCCGAGGGGGACGGCGACACTGACTGGGAGGCCTTCGACCAGGGCGTGGCCTTGGCGCTGCGCAGCCACAGCAGTTTGCTGCATACCGCCTTCAGCGTGCGCACCCTGTCCCTGTTCGGGCGCATGGCCGCCGCGTCACGGCCCAGTTATTTGTCCGGGCTGGTAATTGGCGAAGAGATTCGCACCCAGTGCCTGGTCACCGGCGACCGCGTCATCCTGGTTGGTTCGGATGGGCTGACCCAACGTTATGCGCGGGCGCTGGCGCAACGCCATGTGTCCGTCTTGCGCGCCGGCGCCGAAGCGACCTGGCGCGGCCTGTGGGCGCTGGCCCAAACCATTCACCGGGAAACATCATGAGCCCCCACGACAAATTTTCCGTCGCGTTACAAACCATTCCCCTGGTCGGCATCCTGCGCGGTTTGCAACCGCATGAAGCCTTGGCCGTCGGCCAGGCGCTGGCCGCGACCGGCTGGTCGCTGATCGAGGTGCCGCTCGACTCACCCCAGCCCCTGCAAAGCATAGAAACCCTCGCCGCCGCCCTGCCGCTGGCCCTGGTCGGCGCCGGCACGGTGCTGAGCGCCGCGGACGTGCGCGACGTGCATGCGGCGGGCGGCCAACTGGTGGTGTCGCCCAACTTCAATGCCGAGGTGGTGCGCGAAGCCTTGCGCCTGGGCATGGTCTGCCTGCCCGGCGTCATGACGGCGACCGAGGCCTTCGCCGCCCTGCAGGCGGGCGCCACCGGGCTCAAACTTTTCCCGGCGGAGATGATCACGCCGGCGGTGGTGAAAGCCTTGCGTGCCGTCTTGCCGGCCACCGTCCCGCTGCTGCCGGTGGGCGGCATCACTTTCGAGAACATGGGTGCATACCGCAGTGCCGGCGCCAGTGGGTTTGGCATAGGCTCGGCGTTATACAAACCCGGCATGGCGGCCGACGAGGTGGCCGACAACGCCCTGAAATTCATCGCTGCCAGCGCTGCTGGTACGGCAAGCCGGAAGTAGCGAAACAAAATGAAAGTGATGGATTCGTGCCCAGGGCAAGGCGCAAGCCGCAGCGAAGGCTATGCGCCTTCGCAAGGATGGCAACGCAGCCATGGGTGTGAAGACGCGCTTTCATGTTTTGATACTTTCGGATTGCAGTACTAAGATCCGGGCATGACCCCTCCCACATCGGCTCCCATGTCAGGCGTTTCCTTCGGCTTAAAAGACAAGGTCTGCATCGTCACCGGCGGTGCACAAGGCATAGGTGAAGCCTGCGCACGGCGCTTCGCCCGCGAAGGCGCGCAGGTCGTGATCGCCGACCTGGCCGATACGCCAGGCCAGGCGCTGGCGACCGAACTGGGCGCGCTGTTTGTCCATTGCGATGTGGGCGACAAGGCACAGGTCGATGCCGTGGTGGCCCGCACCGTGCAAGCACATGGCCGCATCGACGTGCTGGTCAACAACGCCGGCATCTTCCGCGCCGCCGATTTTCTGGACGTCACGGAAGCCGATTTCGACGCCGTGTTGCGCGTCAACATCAAGGGTTCTTTCCTGATGGGCCAGGCCGTGGCAAGGGTGATGGCGCAGGCCGGTGGCGGCAACATCGTCAACATGAGTTCGGTCAACGGTGTGCTCGCAATTCCCACAATTGCCAGCTACAACGTCAGCAAGGGCGGCATCAACCAGTTGACACGTGTGATGGCGTTGGCGCTGGCCGACAAGGGTATACGTGTGAACGCCGTCGCGCCCGGCACCATCGCCACCGAACTGGCGGCCAAAGCCGTGCTGACCAGTGAAGAAGCCAAGGCCAAAATCATGAGCCGCACACCGATGAAACGCCTGGGTGAACCTTCGGAAATCGCCGACGTCGTGGCCTGGCTGGTCAGCGATGCCGCCAGCTATGTCACCGGTGAAATCGTTGTTGTCGATGGCGGGCGCATGACGCTCAATTACACGGTGCCGGTCTAACAAGCCCAAGCGCCCCTCCCGCATGCCTGCCGACAACGACGCTCACGGCCTGTTTGCCGATGAGGCCTGCACCACGCGTTGTGCCTGGTGCCGGGCCACACCGCTGTACCGCCACTACCACGACACGGAATGGGGCTTTCCCGTGGCCGATGAACGCCGCTTGTTTGAAAAAATCTGTCTCGAAGGTTTTCAGGCGGGTCTGAGCTGGCTGACCATCCTGAACAAGCGCGACGCCTTTCGCCAGGCCTTTGCCTATTTCGATGCCGAACAGATGGCGTGTTTTGATGCGGCCGATGTGCAGCGCCTGCTCGGCGATGCAGGCATCGTCCGGCACGCCGGCAAGATCACCTCGGCCATCAACAACGCCCGACGCGTGATCGAGTTGCGCAGCGAATTTGGCTCGCTGGCCGCCTATGTCTGGGGCCTCGAACCTGACGCGGCAAACCGGCCTGAATACATCACGCTGGCAGCGGTGCGGGCCATGCCCAGCTCACCGGCCTCAACGGCCCTGTCCAAAGACCTGAAGAAACGCGGCTGGAGCTTTGTCGGACCCACCACCATGTACGCCTTCATGCAGGCCATGGGCCTGGTCAACGATCACCTGGAAGGCTGCGCCAGCCGTGAGCGGGCGCTGGCAGCCCGTGCGGTGTTTGTCCCGCCGCTCCGCTGAGCCAGGGATTCGCTATCAGATAGATAGCTTCCTGCGCCCGTCCCTTCTGGGCTGGAGGCCATTTTGGCTTCAAACCTTGAGCACGGGCAGGTTTTTCAGCAGCGTGGTGGTCGTGCGCGGCCAGCCAACCGCACCAAACCAGGCGCCGCCGGCAATCGCCCAGGCGTTGACCAGGCCGTAAATCACCAGCGCCACCGCCTGCGCAACAAACACACCGGTCAAACCGCTGCCCCAGCGCAAGGCCAGCCAGCCGCCAGTCACCGCCACCGCCAGCCGCGCGATATTGCCTATCACCGGCCAGAGCAGGCGCCCGGCACCTTGCGACGCAAAATACAAGACCAGGCCCAGGCCGAAGAAACCATACACCGGCCCGACGGCGCGCAGGTACTGGCTGCCGGCTTCCAGCATCGCCGGGTCGCTGTTGAACAGGGACAACCAGGCGCCGGGAAAAGCCGCCGCCCAGAGGCCTATGACCTCGGTCATCACAAAGGCCATGGCCGCGCCTATCCAGGTGGCGCGCAAGGCGCGTTCTCGCTGGCCGGCGCCCATACAGGTGCCAACCATGGCGACCAGCGGCGCACCAAAACCAAACACCAGCGGCACCAGCAAATACTCCAGGCGTGAAGCCGTGCCATAACCGGCGATGGCCGCCGTGCCGAAACCGCCGACCAGCGCGGTGGTGATGCCTATGGCCAGGTTGGTGGCCACCGTGGACACCATGCCGACCAGGCCGACACGCAAGATGTCCTTGAACAAGACCCAGCGGAAACGGATGTGGGCAAACGAAGGCCGCAGCAAACTCCGAGGCGACCACAGATAGACCACCAGCGCGACACTACCCACCAGGTAATAGGCCAGCAAGGCGATGGCACCGCCCGCAATACCCAGCCCCGGCAGCGGGCCCCAGCCGAAAATCAACAAGGGCGACAAAGGCAGCAGCACCAACGCGCCCACGACGGTGACGATGGCCGGCACCGCCATGTTGCCGGTGCCGCGAATCACCGCCGACAGGGTGTTGAACAACCACACCAGCAAGGCGCCGGCAAACACCCAGTTGGAATACGTCAGGGCCGCGTCCAGCGCAGCGCCAGTGCCACCCATGTGGCCATAGAGCCAACGCCCGCCGCCCAGCAGCGCCAGCATGAACAGCAGCGCAAACACCGCTGCAATCACCGTGGCATGCAAGACCAGCGCATCGGCATCCTCCCGGCGCCGGGCGCCCAAGGCACGTGCAATCGCCGAGGCAATGCCGCCGCCCATGGCGCCGGCCGAGGTCATCTGCATCAGCATCACCACCGGAAACACCAGCGCCATGCCGGCCAGCGCATCGGTGCCCAGCTTGCCGACAAAATAGGTTTCAATCAACCCGACGCCGGCTTGCGCCAGCATGACCAGCACATTGGGCGCGCCCAGGCGCAGCAAGGTCGGAGCAATCGGCGCTTCCAGCAGCAAACGAGTGCGAGGGTCAAGACCAACCCCCACGCTCCCCACTGCGTGTGGTTCGCTGCCCCCCGAGGGGGCGCTGCGCCTGCGGGCCGGCAAAGCCGGACCCGCGGCCCCTGCTTGATTTGAAGAGTCCACGGCCGGCGCATCGAGCGGTCTCATGCGGCCGCCTTCATTTGACGCGGTAGCAACGTCTCGCGAATCGGCAGGTTCACCAGTGCGGCGCCGGCGGCCAGCACGATGTCGATGTACCAGACCCAGTCGTAACTGCCGGTCGCCTGAAACACATAGCCACCCAGGAAGGCGCCAAAAAAGCCGCCTATCTGGTGCGCCAGCATCACGATGCCAAACAACATGGCCATGTTGGCCGTGCCGAACATCTTGGCGACCAGCCCCGCCGTGGGCGGCACCGTCGAGAGAAAGGTCACACCCATGACGGCCGCAAAAATCAGCATCACGGCCGGTGTTTTGGGCGCCAGTAAAAAGATCAGCACGGCCAGGCCACGCGTCGCATACAGCAGCGACAGCAAGGACTTCATGCGCCAGCGGCCCACGGCCCAGCCCATGGCCAGGCTGCCGACAATGTTGAACAGGCCAATCATGGCCAGCGCCCAACCGCCTATGGCGGGCGGCAAACCGCAAGCCGCGATCACGCCCGGCAAATGTGTGGCCAAAAAGGCCACGTGGAAACCGCAGACCAGAAAACCCAGGCTCAGGTAACGGTAGCTGGGTGTGGCCAGCGCCTGGCCGATGGCCTCGCGCGCGCTCAAGGTTTTTTGACCCGAGGCCGCTGCGGCTTGCGCGGCCAACGCCCTGGAGTTGCCCTTGAGCACCCAGACCGCCGGCAGCGCCAGCAACACCAACGCCCCCAGCCACTGCATCGCGCTGGCCCAACCCACTGCCGCCGTCAGGCCAATCGCAATGGGCGCCATGGCGAACTGGCCAAAGGAACCGCCCGCATTCACAATGCCGCTGGCCAGGCCGCGTTTTTCCAGCGGCACCAGACGGGCTGTGGCGGCCATCAAGACCGAAGGACCGGCCATGCCGGCGCCGCCCGCAGCCAGCACCCCAATGGCAAAAATTAGACCCGCCGTGCTGGTCATCAGCGGCGTGAGGATGGTGCCTATGGCGACCAGCGACACCCCCAGCAGAATCACACGCCCGGTGCCTATGCGATCGGCCACGGCGCCGGCAAAAGGTTGTGTCAGGCCCCACCAGAGCTGGCCAAACGCAAAGGCCAGGCTGATGCTGCCTATGCCCAGCGCGGTCGAGGTGTTGAGCGCCGACAAAAACAGGCCCATGGTCTGGCGCACACCCATGGTCAGGGCAAAGGTGCCGGCCGCGGCCAGCAACACCAGCCAGAGCAGTTTGTTGTTTTGTGCGGCGGGGGCCGCGGGAAATGTCGGTTTATTCATCATCGCTTCCAGGCAAAGGGGACAGGCGTTCCAGAGATTCGTCGATCAAGGCGTGCAAGGCCAACACCCGGTCAGTGCCCAGGATCTGGTTGATGCCTTCTTGGGCTACACGCCAGCGGCGCTGCGCCTCGGTGCGTTTCTCGCGCCCGGCCTCGGTGACGCTGACCAGGCGGCTGCGGCCATCACTGCCGGGCGCCAGTTCCAGCCAGCCGGCGGTGACCAGGGGTTTGAGGTTGCGGGTCAGCGTGGAGGCATCCACCTTCATCTCGCGCGCCAGATCGCCAGGACGGATAGGACCCAGCTTGCAGACATAGGACAGCAGCGAATACTGCGTGCCCTTGAGGCCGGTCTTGCCCACTTCGGCGTCATAGTGCTGCGCCACGCGGCGCATCAGTTGACGCAGCTTGAGGTTGGTGCAGCCCTGGGGGCGCAGGCCGGCCGGGGTTGACGCAGGGGTGACAGTTTTCATATTTCAATTGTAGCTACAATAATTGTATATGCAACAACATGGAGATCCAGCGATGACCGCAGAAGACACATTGGCCTTGTGGAACGAGCAGCGCGACAGCGTCGTGACACGTATGCTGGCCGGCGGCGGCAAGCCCGGCCTGGCCCGCCCCGAGATGGTGGCCGGCAAAACCGGGCTGGAAATCATGCAGGCCATGCTGGCCGGCGAAATCCCCTTCCCGCACATTGCCGACACCCTGGACTTTTCGCTGGTGGAAGTCGCCGCGGGCAAGGCCGTTTTCCAGGGCACACCACAGCTCAAACACTACAACCCGCTGGGCAGCGTGCACGGCGGCTGGTATGCCACGCTGCTGGACTCGGCACTCGGTTGCGCCGTACACACCATGATGCCGGCGGGCCGGGTCTACACCACGGCCGAACTCAGCGTCAACATCGTGCGCGCCGCCTCGCACAAAACCGGGCCGCTGCGCGCCATCGGCACCGTCATCCACTGCGGCCGGCAACTGGCCACCGCCGAAGCACGCATCGTCGGACCCGATGGCAAGCTGTACGCCCACGCCACGACGACTTGCCTGGTGTTTGAAGTACCCAAGCCGGCGTAAGCGAAGGATGTGCGCCGGCCGCGCCAGTGGCTAGAATCGGTCCCTGCCACCCGATCCCACACCCCATGAAAACCTCTGTCTACATTGCCTCCAGCGTCGATGGTTTTATTGCACGCAGCAACGGCGAGCTCGACTGGTTGCCCATGGAAAAAGACGTGGATGGCGGCGACTTTGGTTACCAGGCCTTCATGGACAGCGTAGACACCATCGTCATGGGCCGTCACACCTACGAAAAGGTCCTGAGCTTCGGCGAATGGCCCTTCGACAACAAGCGGGTGGTGGTGCTGAGCACAGCGGCGCCCGACATTCCCGCCTCGCTGGTGGGCCGCCTGCAATGGCTGTCAGGCACACCGCAAGAAGTCCTGACACAACTGGCCGCCCAAGGCGCTGAACACGCCTACATCGACGGCGGAAAAACCATACAGGCGTTTTTACAAGCAGGCTTGATCCAGCGGCTGATCGTGACACGCATCCCGGTGCTTTTAGGCCAGGGCATTCCGCTGTTCGGGCCCCTCGCAGGTGACGTTCCGTTGCAGCACTGCCGCACGATGACGTTTCAGAATGGGATGGTCCAGAGCGAGTACAGCTTGTAGCCGGTAGCATCAAAGTGAAAGTCGGAAGCACAGCGTAGAGGCAAAGTAAGGTCAGACGCGGACCTTCGAAGCAGTTACCTGGTAATTACTATCGACTCCTGTCGACGGTCAAGCCAAATTCCTTGAAGGGCTGCAATGCAGCGATAGGTGCCTTTAGCCTGCCACGCTCCAGGGGCCGGTACATGCTGACAAGCAGACTACGCTGGGTAGGCGGCGGACCACGCTCATTGACCGGTATCGGACTGAAGTGGCAGCACCACTATATCGCTCCCAGCTTTTTAGCCTCCCTAACAGTCCGGGATCACAAGCCGGGGTTTTCTATATGCGAAGGAGTATGAATTAGTTTGTCCAATATCCCGTTCATGGCTCTCTGAACCCCTTTGAAATCCATCGCCGAATCGGTCAAAGCTTGCAAGGCTAAGCCGCGCATCGTACTCATCAAAATCACGGCCAACGCTTGATCACTGACATCAATAGGCTGAGGAACGCCTTGTCGGGCAACTTGCAGGTGCTTCGCAATGAACTCGACATTCTTTTTATGTAGCTTGTTGATGAATTCGCGATGCGGGCTCTCAGCCAAAGAAGCATCTGAAATCAACATGATGAATGCTTTGGATGCTTGCCAATCGGCAGGATCCCTTTCCAAGTACGTCGCGATCAACGCTTTAACGCTCTCAATCCCCTCAGCCACTTGCGTTTGTTTTTTGCGTCGTTGGTTGAACTTTTCAACTATCGACTGAAGAACCGCATGGATCAAATTTTCTTTTGTCCCAAAGTGCTGATGAGGCAGGCCACGGCTGTATCCAGCATGGACACCTACTTCTGCCATGGTGAGGTCTTTCACTCCTCGCTGAGAGATCAACTCGATGGCGGCATCCAGAATTTTGCGAACTGCTTCTTCTTTTCTTTGAGCCTGCGTTTTTTTTGACGTTTTTGATTCTTCAGTCATGGTTCTACTTTTTGGCAGCCTGTTTGATAAATGCGGCATCAAATCCTAACCCCGTCAAGATATCTTCTGTTTGCTCACCAATATTTGGTGCAGGTTGTCGAAGCGCAGAAGGAGTCTTTGCAAACAGCGCTGTAGGACGGATGGATACCACACGCCCCTCAGTTGGATGATCGTGCTCTTCGAACAGCTTCACGCTTTTTACATGCGCATGTTCATGGATGTTGTCGATGCTGTAGATGTCGGTGACGGGGATGTCGAGCTTACGGCACAGCTCCCTCAGCTCCGCACAGGTGAACTGGGCTGTGACTGAATGCAAATCAGCATACAACTCATGAATGCGCTTGTTGCGTTCATGGCGATTGCTCAAGTCGTATTTCTCGAACAAGTCCTTCCGGCCTAAGGCCGTGAAGAAGTCCTTCCAGTGGCTTTCCGTATAGGGTAGCAAAGCTAAGTAACCGTCTTTGGTAGGTATTGGTTTTCTGCCGCCCTTGAGTAAGCGCGCATAGCCTGCAGGACCTATCGAGGGGCTAAAGCCATTGCCACCCATGTGCTCTGTCATGGTGAACGCCACCATGGTTTCGAACATAGGCACTTCTACATACTGCCCCTGTCCTGTACGGGCCTGGTGCACTAGTGCACCCAACACAGCATTGGCGGTAGCAATGCCTGCCACTTTGTCAGCCAACAGAGTAGGTGGATACGCGGGTTTGTTGCTCTCATGACCCACCAGACTGGCCATGCCGCAGGCCCCTTGGATCACATCATCAAATGCTGGTTGGCCAGCATGGGTGCCTGATTCACCAAAGCCAGTGGCCGCGCAATAGACAATATCTGGCTTGAGCTTGCATACGTCCTCATAGCCTAGCCCCAACTTATTGATGGCCTTCACCCGCATGTTGTGCACCAGCACATCTGCAGTGGCAATCAGTTTCTTGATGGCTTCAAGGCCCTGCGGCGTTTTCAAATCTACGGCCACCGAGCGCTTGTTGCGATTCAAATTCATGAACGTAGAGCTCATGCCGCGGTTGCGTGACAGCCCGTTCGCACGCATCAAGTCACCTTCAACGGGCTCCACTTTGATGACGTCTGCCCCGTAGTCTGCCAATACCTGCGTTGCCAGGGGGCCCAGCACCACTGCGGTTAAGTCCACCACTCGAATTCCGTTGAGGGGTCCCATGTTTGCTCCTTCTTCGTTCTAGCTTAACGTTTCTACTTAGTTGACAACAGTAGGCGCAACTATATATAGTTGTTTGCTAACAAGCAAGTTAAGGGAAACATGGACGGACTGCATATCGAACTCGGAGAGCTGCCACCGCAATGTGAGCAATTGCGTCAAGAGGTACGTGCTTTCGCGAGTCAACACATCGGGAAATACTCCAAAGAGAAACGCGCTTACAACTGGGCGGGGCGAGACCCTGAGCTCACCCAAGAAATGGCGAAGCAGGGTTGGATCGGTATGACCTGGCCCCAAAAGTACGGCGGCGCTGAGCGCTCCATGCTCGAGCGCTATGTGATGCTCGAAGAAATGCTGGCCGTAGGAGCGCCGATGGGTTGGCACTGGTCCGCCGATCGTCAAATGGGACCGCTGCTAATGCGTTATGCGCCAGACACCCTCGCTCCAAAAATCGTCCCCAAGATAGTAAAAGGGGAGTGCTCTTTCTGTATTGGAATGAGCGAGCCAGATTCGGGCTCTGACCTAGCCTCCATCCGCAGCAAGGGGAGCAAAGTAGAAGGAGGCTGGGTATTAAACGGCACCAAAGTCTGGACTTCTGGCGCACACCATGCTCACTACATGGTGGCATTGGTACGGACCCGCGAGAAATCTGAAGACCGCCACACTGGGATGACCCAATTTTTGGTCGAAATGGATCGCCCTGGTGTGAAGGTCAACCCCATCTATTCCCAGCTAGGAAGCCACATCTTCAATGAAGTAGTGTTGGAAAACGTGTTCGTGCCTGACGGGAACCTAATTGGGGTCGAAGGCGAAGGTTGGAAGCAAGTCACCAGCGAATTGAAATATGAGCGCTCTGGACCGGAGCGCTTTCTCAGCAGCACCCAGATGTTGATCGAGATGATCGATGCCACAGACACCGAGCGCAACGATCAAACCGAAGCCGTAGGTCGCTTGATTGCTAGATACGCTGCATTGCGCCAAATGTCTCAAGGTGTTGCTTTGATGATGGCCAAGGGTGAGGACCCCGCGCTCGCAGCGTCTGTAGTCAAAGATCAAGGCGCGCTGATGGAGCAGTCCATGCCAAACATTGCGCACGAAAAATTTGGTGAACATATTGGCACGGGCTCAGACCTTGAGAAGGTGATGAACTTCTTAACGATGGCGGCCCCTTCTTTCTCCCTGCGCGGGGGGACCAGAGAAATTTTGCGCGGAATTATTGCACGAGGGATGGGACTGCGATGAGCAACGATTTTATCAACGACGCTGCGCAAAAACTGTTTGCCAACGAGGTCGACAAAGGACTGATCGAAACCGTCGAAAAAGGCAATTTTGCGCAAGCACTGTGGAATCAGGTCTTGGAATCTGGATTCACGCAATTGTTTTGTAAAGAGCAAGACGGCGGTATTGAAGCCACTTGGGAAGATGCTTATCCCGTCTTCTATCACTTGGGTTACTCACAAGCCCCGTTGCCTTTGGCAGAAACAGCAATCGGTCATCTACTTTTGTCTGCAGCCGACCAAGCTCTGCAAACTGAATTACCTATCTGCATTGCATCGAAAGCGCAGTCCAAACTTTCACAAGACAGCTCAGGCTTCCTTCATGGTGAGATTCAGAGCGTGAAGTGGGCTCAGCACGCGGGCTGGTGCATGGTCACGCTCAATCCCAATGAGGTCGCTTTGTTTGAAGTTACAGCCCAGGGTGTGCAACTTATACCCGGCGTTGACACTTCAAATATGCCCAGCGATCACTTGGTCTTAAGTAACGTTACTCCGCATGCCATCCTGCGTAATCCATTTAGCAACTTAGAAGACCCTATCCAAACCTTTGGAGCAGGAGTTCGCGCCGTGATGATGGTGGGCGCGTTGGAGTTTGCGCTGGACCAGTCTGTGCAATACGCGAAAGACCGAGTGCAATTTGGGAAGCCTATTGGAAAAAACCAAGCCATTCAACAGCAACTAGCTTTGATGGCAGGGGAAGTTGCCATTGCACGCGCCAGCGCCTACATGGCCTGCAAGGACATGCCCCATGTGAACCGATTAATTTCAGAGCAAGCGCAGTTCAGCGTGGCAGCAGCGAAAGTTTGTACAGGGGACGCTGTGACCAATGGCACTTCGATTGCACACCAAGTCCATGGCGCCATCGGCTTTACCTATGAGCATCCATTGAACTTTGCTACCCGCCGCTTGTGGGCATGGCGCGGGGATTTTGGCAATGCCACTGCATGGGCACGTTTGATTGGCCAAGCCTACGCCCAAAAACCGGGTGACCAATTCTGGCACTACCTTACACAACGTGTACTTCCCGTCTAAGGCATGCGATGAACGACGCTATTTTGAAAGTTTCAACCCATGGTCACATTGGAATCGTGGAGTTGAACAAGCCCCCGCATAATTTCTTTGATCAAACGCTCATTGCAACGCTGGCCGATGCCTGGGAAAAATTTGAGGCTGACAAAAATATCCGCGCGATTGTGTTGTGTGCCAACGGTAAGTCTTTTTGTGCAGGTGCCGACTTCTCGGAGAAGTCCACCATGAACAAGAAGCGCAGTATCAAACAAACCAATCCGCTGTATTTGGAAGCGCTTCGCTTGTATGCCTGCACCAAGCCTGTGATCGCGGCGATCGAAGGCGCAGCGATTGGAGGTGGCCTAGGCGTGGCGTTAACCGCAGATTTCCGGATCAGCTGCCCAGAAGCGAGGTTCGCTGCCAACTTCAACCGGCTGGGTTTCCATCCCGGTTTTGGTTTGTCTTTCACCCTTGTACACCTGATCGGCAAACAAAATGCTGCCAAGCTTTTTTATACCGGCGCACGCATCGATGGAACCTCGGCACTGTCTCTAGGTTTGCTTGATGAATTGGTTCCCCAGAGCGATGTACGTGCCCGTGCCATGGCTTTGGCGGAAGAAATTGCCGTTTCTTCTCCACGTGCAGTGCAGGCTACACGCCAGACGCTGCGCGGGGATTTTCTCGATCGCGTTCGCCTCGCCGTGGTACGCGAAAGCGAAGTGCAGGCCGTGCAAATGACCACGGCCGATTTGGAGGAAGGGGTAAATGCTGCCAAGGAGCGGCGTAACCCCAACTTTGAGGGTTGATAACTATCTCAGGTAGTAAAAAGGAGACAAAATGTTCAATTTTCAGTATTCGCGTCGCAAATGGCTGGCATTAATGCTGCTGGTAACCCTGCCAAGCAGCTTGGTGCTTGCAAATGACGTTTGGCCAAGCAAACCCATTCGCATGATTGTTGGCTTCGCACCAGGAGGCCCCACAGATTCCGCTGCGCGCTTTATGGCAGAGGGTATTGGCAAGGAGCTAGGCACCTCGGTCATCATCGAAAACAAGCCGGGTGCGAACGGGCAAAACTCGATCGCTGAGCTCAAGCGCGCCAAACCGGATGGCTACACGCTGCTCTTTATCACCAGTGGGAGTTTGAGCGTCGCGCCTGCACGTTATAAAAAACTCCCCTATGACATCGACCAGGACTTTGAATACATCGGAGCGGTCGCAGCCTATCCCTCGCTGTTGATCACTAGTGCGAACTCCAAGTTCAATACCCTGGGGGAACTGATAGCGGCCTCTAAAAAAACCAAAGAAGGCTTGAGCGCAGGCACCGTCAGTAACACGCAAGAGCTGACACTAGAACTTTTCAAGAACAAGACAGGAGTAATGGCAACTGGCATACCTTACCGAGGTGACTCACACGCCATTACGGATATTGTTGGTGGCACCCTCGACTTTGCCTTTCTATCCCCCAATGTTGCAATCCCCATGATCGAAAATGGTCGCGTCAAAGCGATCGGTGTCACCGGTGAGCTTTCTGGCTCCTACGCCAGTAAATTACCGAAATTAGATGCGCTGGATGTGAAAGCATGGAGCGGCATTGTTTCCTTGAAGGGTACGCCGGGCGCAGCAACCCGCAAAATTGGCAATGCCATGCACAAAGTTCTGATGACATTCGAGTTCAAGAAGTCACTCGAGATCTCAGGGCAAACCGTTCTGCCCCTGCAAAACGAAGTCTTTCGAAAGTTTGTGATGGACGAGAAGGAAATGTGGGAGAGAACAGCGAAGAGCGCAGGCCTAGAAAAACTCTAACCTCGCCCTGCACTAAGTAAAAGGCCACCATCGCCGGCACCATTACGTCGGTGGCTCATGACCGTCTTCGCGAAGCAATTCAGTGCTTGTAAGAGCAACCACTGGGTTGCTTCACCGAACACATTATCGAGTTTTCGTTTTGAGATGTGCTGCCGTTTTTCGGCTAGGCCACCGATTAATGTCCAGTTTCGGCGTCAGCAGTCACTGGGCTATCAAGGCGTAGCGACGGCAAACAGCCTCAAGCAGACCCACCTTTGTGAATGATCAAACGGCCGGCACGGACCGCCTGCAGATTTCCCCCACCCGCAGGATAATCGCAGCATGCGACTACTTCACACCATGCTGCGCGTTGGCAATCTCCAGCGCTCCATCGACTTCTACACCCAGGTGCTGGGCATGCAATTGCTGCGCACTTCGGAAAACCCCGAGTACAAATACAGCCTGGCTTTTGTCGGTTATGAAGGCAACCCGGCGCAGGCCGAGATCGAGTTGACCTGGAACTGGGGCACCGACAGTTATGAGATGGGCACGGCTTATGGCCACATCGCGCTCGGCGTGCCCGATGCCTACGCGGCCTGCGACAAGATCAAGGCAGCCGGCGGCAACGTGACACGTGAAGCCGGCCCGGTTAAAGGCGGCACCACCGTGATCGCTTTTGTCACCGACCCGGACGGCTACAAGATCGAGCTGATCGAACGCAAGGAAAATGCGGCGGGCGGCGGTCTGCGCTGACCCTGCTTCTTTAAGTCGCTAGCGTCACGCTGCGTTGGCGACTTGCCTCGGACAGTAGGCCTGACTCCCCACTCCCTCCCCTAACCCCTCCCTCGCCCCACTGGGCGATGGCGGGGGACTTCATTTGGCCGCGTGCGCTGCAAGCGCGTGCATGAATCACAGCCCCGCAAGATGAACGAAGACGCGCAAAGCGCGTCTTCGTCTCCCCGGATTTGCTCCCGCACCCAACCCCTTCTGTCTGCGCCGAGGAGCGCAGGGCCAGCCGGATCAGGGCGAGCGATTGTCTGAGCCGAAGGCCAGTTCGAGCTCGACCCCGGCTGGACCGAGCACCGCAGGTTGCCCGTAGCGCAGCGAAGGGCCGCAGACAGCGGGGTCGCCTTTTCTTTGCTTACTTTCTTTTGGCGACGCAAAAGAAAGTGAGTTGCCGCCGGGCAACCCCGGCCAGCAGGCAAACATCGAACAGCAAAAACAAAGAAGACGCAAGAGTCGCTATAAATTAAATAGCTACTTACGCCCGTGGAATATGGGCTAGAGGCTTATTTTCTTAAAGACAAGCCACAAGCAGCTACCGGGGCAAGGCCACAGCCTGCTGAGCCAGATCGCTCACCCGCGCCCAATCCCCCCGCGCCATCGCATCCGCCGGCACCAGCCAGGAGCCGCCCACACAAACCACATTCGGCAAAGCCAGAAACTCCACCGCATTGGCCGCCGTGATGCCGCCCGTGGGGCAAAAACGCACGTCGCCGAATGGGCCGCCCCAAGCCTTGAGCATGGCCAGGCCGCCAGCCTGCATGGCCGGGAAAAACTTCAGCTCGGTGAAACCGTCTTCCTGGGCGGCCATGATTTCGCTGCCGGTGGCCACCCCGGGCAACAAAGGCATGTGGGCATCGCGGCAGGCCTGGCCGACGGCGTGGGTGTAGCCGGGGCTGACGATAAACCGCGCACCGGCCATCGCGCAAGCCTGCACATCGGCCGCACTGCGCGCAGTGCCGGCGCCAATCACCACCTCGGGCACATCGCGGGCGATGGCTTCGATACAGGCCAGCGCCTGCGGCGTGCGCAAGGTCACTTCCAGCATGCGAATGCCGCCTGCGACCAGCGCACGTGCCAGCGGCACGGCATGGGCCACATCGGTCAACACAATCACCGGAATGACAGCGGCGTCCTGCATCACCTGCAGGGAGGTCAGCGACCCCTTGATATCCAGATTCAAATCCACGACAAAGCTCCTTCTTCAGCCGTCAATGCGCGCTCGCGCATGCCGGCAAACAGTTCACGTCCCATGCCCAGCCCATTGCTGACACGCAGCGCCTCGGGCATCACGGCGGCTTGGCGGGCCGCCCATTCAGCGGCCGGCACCTTGACCTCGAGTATGCCGGTGTTGGCATCGACCAGAACCACGTCGCCGTCGCGCACCTTGGCCAGCGGGCCGCCGGCCGCCGCCTCGGGCGACACATGGATGGCCGCCGGCACCTTGCCCGAGGCGCCGCTCATGCGACCGTCGGTGACCAGCGCCACCCGAAAACCCTTGCCCTGCAACACCGCCAGCGGCGGCGTGAGTTTGTGCAACTCGGGCATGCCGTTGGCTTGCGGCCCCTGCCAGCGCACCACACAGACCACGTCGCGCTCCAGCTCGCCGGCGTTAAACGCCGCATGCAAGGCTTCTTGCGAATCAAACACGCGCGCCGCCGCCTCGATCACATGGCGGTCGTCCGGCACGGCCGAGACCTTGATCACGCTGCGGCCCAGGTTGCCCTGCAGCAGCTTGAGGCCACCGGTGGCACTGAACGGCTGGCTGGCCGGCCGCACAATGCTGTCGTCTTTCGACGCGCCCATCTCGTGCCAGGCCAGTTGGCCGTTCACCAGCGCCGGCTCGCGCGTGTATTCGCGGAGTCCGCCGTCACGCACCGTCAACACGTCTTCGTGCATGAAGCCACCGTCCAGCAGTTCGCGGATCACAAACCCCGTGCCGCCGGCCGCCTGGAACTCGTTCACGTCGGCGCTGCCGTTGGGGTACACATGGGTCAACAAAGGCACCACGTCCGACAGGGCCGAGAAGTCGTTCCAGTCGATCAGGATGCCGGCCGAACGCGCCACCGCCACCCAGTGAATCAGGTGGTTGGTGGAGCCGCCGGTGGCCAGCAGCGCGACCATGGCATTCACAATCGCGCGTTCATCCACCACCTTGCCGATGGGTGCAAAACGTTTGGCCTTGACGATGCCCAGCACGGTGCGTGCGGCCTCGCGTGTCAGCTCGTCACGCAGGTCGCCGCCGGGCTGCACAAAGGCGGTGCCGGGCACATGCAGGCCCATGGCTTCAAGCAACATCTGGTTGCTGTTGGCCGTGCCATAAAAGGTGCAGGTGCCGGGGCTGTGGTAAGACTTGAGTTCGGCCTCCATCAAGCCGTCGCGGCCCACCAGGCCCTGGGCTGCCAGCTCGCGCACCCGGGCTTTTTCCTTGTTCGGCAGGCCGGACGGCATGGGCCCGGCCGGCACAAACACCGTGGGCAAATGGCCAAAATGCAGCGCGCCTATCAGCAGACCCGGCACGATCTTGTCGCAGACCCCCAGCATCAGCGCGGCGTCAAACATGTCGTGGCTCAGCGCCACCGCGGTGGCCATGGCAATCACGTCACGGCTGAAGAGGCTGAGCTCCATGCCGCTGGTGCCTTGTGTCACGCCGTCACACATGGCAGGTACACCGCCAGCCACCTGGGCAGTTGCGCCGTGCAGACGGGCCTCCCACTTGATCAGGTCGGGGTAAGGCTGCATAGGCGTGTGAGCCGACAACATGTCGTTGTAGGCGGTGACGATGCCGATGTTGGGCGCGCGCTGGGTGACCACCTTGAAACGGTCGTCCAGCGGCATGCCGGCCACGGCGTGGGCCACGTTGCCGCAACCCATGCGGTCCACACTGACGGCACGTGTCGCCGTGTTGTCCAGGCGCTGGAGGTAAGCGCTGCGGATGGCGCGGCTGCGTTCACGTATCTTGTCGGTGACGCGGGCGATGGTGGGATGAAGAGTCATGGTGGGCAATGTTTGGAGAGTGGATTCGTAACTTTATTACTTCATCCATCCTACTGGGTTACCAATCCTTTGGGAAGCGATCGGGTACAGACCGGTTACCGATGAAGGACAAAAAAAAAGAAGGGCCTGAACAGGCCCTTCTTTGCTTCTTTGATCACCGCCAGGGTGCGGCGATGGTCGCCCTTATTGCAGGGTGATTTCGACCCGGCGCGCTTCGGCGTCGCTGCCGCTGCCCGCCGTTTGTGCGGGTTTCTCCAGCGTGATCTGGCTCTCTGCCACACCGGCCGCCTTCAATGCATCACGCACGGCCAGCGCACGTTGCTTGGCCAGTTCGGCATTCAGCTGGGCGTTGCCCTTGGCATCGTGAAAACCCGAAATGATCACTTTTTTGCCGCCCTGCGCGCCTTTGACCACGTCGACCAGCGCCTCAGTGGCGCCGGCTGCCAGGTCGGCTTTACCGGACGCAAAATAAAACTTCACCACGCCATATTCCACCGTGATGCTGGCCGCATCGGCGGCCGCCTGTGCCGACAGCGGCGTGGAGCCGGGGGCCACATCCACGACCGCGGCTGGGGCCGCAGGGGCAGCAGCCGCCGCCACGGACTTCGCCGTGCTGCTGCCACGGTGCCCCACCGCGGTACCGATCACCGCAGCGACCACCAGCGCGACGATCGCAAACACAAGACCCAGGGCAACACGTTGCTGGTCATCATCAGAGGGGGAAGCCATGTCGATATCTCCGTAAAAACTGGCGCTGCCGGCATCGCTGCAAAGGCTGCAGGATGGCGGACGCAGAACGGCCATTGTAAAGTGTGGTGGTGGAAAAATTGCCGAATCTAGACCTGCTGACCTTGCGTGATCCTGCCCCCATGCTGGCGCATTTTTTGCACCAGTGGGGCGGCAAGGACGACCTCTGGGTGTTCGGCTACGCCTCGCTGATCTGGCGGCCGGACTTCGAGTTTGCCGAGCGGCAACGCGCCACGGTACATGGCTGGCACCGCGCGCTGAAGATGTGGAGCCGCATCAACCGCGGCACACCGGAATGCCCCGGACTGGTGTTTGCACTGCTCTCGGGCGGCAGTTGCCACGGCGTGGTCTACCGAATACCCAAACATGAGGTGCGGGAGGTGGTGGCCAGGCTGTGGCTGCGCGAGATGGTCACCGGGGTCTACGACCCACGCTGGCTGCGTTGCCACACCGGCAAAGGGCCGGTCCAGGCGCTAGCGTTCACCCTGTCGCGGCGCAGCCCCAACTACACCGGCGAGTTGAGCGAAGCCCGTTACCGGCAGATTTTTGCCGACGCCTGCGGGCGTTACGGCACCACCCACGACTATGCACGCCAGACCCTGGAAAGCCTGCAAAGCCATGGCATTTCGGATGCGGCGCTGGCACGCCTCCTCAAGTTGTCACAAGCAGGCCTTGCCAGCGATGCGCGCGAGGCCTAAAGTCGGCACACCTTTGGCCCTTGTGACACCACACCGGAGAAACACATGAAACCAGGTCTGATTTTGTTGTTCAGCTCGGCCGTTTTGCTCAGTGCTTGCGCCGGCAACCCCGGTGGCCCCCGCGCCACGGCCCAGTTGCAAGCCACCACCGGCAGCAGCACCAGCGGCAATGTCCGTTTTGTGCAGGCGGGTGACAAGGTCCAGGTCAGCGGCGAAGTGCGCGGCCTGCCGCCCAACACCGAACACGGCTTTCATGTGCATGAAAAAGGCGATTGCTCCAGCGGCGACGGCATGAGCGCCGGCGGGCACTTCAACCCCACCGGCGTTGCGCATGGCAACCACGCCATGAGCCCGCACCACACCGGCGATTTGCCCAGCCTGAAAGCCGACGCCAGCGGCGTTGCCAGCTTCAGCTTCGAGTCCAGCACAATTGCCGTCGGCAGCGGCATCATCGACATCGTCGGCAAAGGCCTGATTGTTCACCGCGACCCCGACGACTACAAAACCCAGCCGACCGGGAATTCGGGGCCACGCCTGGCCTGTGCCGTGATCACAAGAAGCTAGGCCCCCACGTTCGCTCGCTTCGCGTAGCTCTCTGCCCCTAGGGGGCGCTGCGCCTGCGGTCTGGCAAAGCCAGTCCCGCGGCCCCTGCTGGGAAATGCGGGGAGACATAAGCTCTTCGAAGAGTCGTTCTTCAACGTGCCGCGAGCCACTGCTCGGCGCGCGCCAGATCGTCCACCGTGTCAATGTCGGTCACCGTACCCACATCGTCCAGCGCCAGAAATGCTACTGAATTCATAGCTTCTTGCGCCCGTACCACGGGGGCTGCACCCTGATTTCCTTCCAAATTCAGAAGACCATCGCGGCAGGCGGCCGAAAAAGCGACCGGGTGGCCGCGCGCGCCCTGGTACATGGGAATCACCACCGCGTGTTGCGCCAGGGCCTCAGCCACGGCGCGCAAGGTGCCGGCCTGCACCAGCGGCAAATCGCCCGGCAGCACCAGCCAACCCGCCGCCTCTGGCGTGGCGCGCACGGCCGCGGCGATCGAATCCCCCATGCCGGGATGGCCCACACTTTCAAGATGCCAGGGCAAGCCGCTGGCCATCACGGCATCCAGCGTGTGTTGCAACACCGGCTTGCCCGCCAGCAAGGCCTGCAATTTATGGACGCCGCCGCCCGAGGCGGCGAAACGTTCACCGCGGCCCGAGGCCAGCACCAGCACCGTGGGCCGGGTTGTATTCATCACGCCAGCTTGAAGGGCAGCTCGCGCGGCGCCTGGCCTGTCAGCTTCGCGATCGCATTGGCGAAAGCCGGCGCCAGCGGCGGCAGGCCGGGCTCACCCAGGCCGGTGGGTGCGTCGGCACTGGGAGCTATGAACACGGCCACCGTGGGCATGTCGGTGATACGCGGCACCTGGTAGTCGCCAAAATTGCTTTGCTCGACCACGCCTTCTTTCAGGGTGATGGCCGCACCCGGCAAACACATGGACAAACCCATCAGTGCCGCGCCCTGGATCTGCGCTTCGATGCTGGTCGGGTTGATGGCGAGGTTGCAATGCACACCTGCCGTGACGGCATGTAACACCGGTGTCGTGCCCTTGACCGAGGCCTCCACCACATAGGCCACCACGGTGTTGAAAGACTCATGCACCGCCACGCCCCAGGCACGCCCCGCGGCCAGCGTGCGTTTGCCGTAACCGGACTTGCTCACGGCCAGTTGCAACGCGGCGCGATGGCGCGGATGTTTGTCGCCAAACCGCTGGAGGCGGTAAGCCACCGGGTCTTGCCCGGCGCTGCGCGCGACCTCGTCGATCAGTGTTTCCATCACATACGCGGTATGGGTGGAACCGACACTGCGCCACCACAAAACCGGCACATTGAGTTTGGGATGATGCACCGACAGCCGCATCGGAATGTCATAAGGCTCTTTCATGCCTTCGACCATGGTGGCGTCCACACCGTCCTTGACCATGAAAGGCTCAAACGGCGAACCGGCGATGATGGACTGGCCAACAATCACATGGTCCCAGGCCAGAATTTTGCCCTGCGCGTCCAGACCGATCTCTGCACGGTGCACATGCATGGGACGGTAATAACCGCCCTTGATGTCGTCCTCGCGGCTCCACAAGGTCCGCACGGCGGCTGTCAGCCCGGCAGTGCGCGCCGCTTTCGCCACCGCGCAGGCTTCGACCACGTAGTCGCTGCTGGGAATGCCGCGGCGGCCAAAACCGCCACCGGCCATCTGCACGTTCATCTTGAGGTTTTGCGGCGCCACCCCCAACACCTGGGACGCCGCCAAGGTATCCAGCCCGGGCATTTGTGTGCCCAGCCAGAGTTCGGCCTTGGTATCCGCGCCCTGCCCGCTCAGTTGCACCGTGCAATTGAGCGGCTCCATGGGCGCATGGGCCAGGTAAGGAAACACAAACTCGGCGCTGATTTTTTTCGGCGCCGTGGCCAACGGGCTGACATCAGCGTTGTATTTGAGCGCACCGCTTGTCTGCGCCAGCGCGCGGTAGCTGGCCAGTTGCTGGGCGCTGTCGACCTTTTCCACGGTGCTGGTGTCCCAGTCGACCTTGAGCGCGTCGCGGCCCTGCTTGGCCGCCCAATAACCCTCGGCCACCACGGCCACACCTTCGCCGCCGCGGTCCAGCGGCACACGTAACACGGCCTTCACGCCGGGAACGGCACGGGCCGCCGCGTCGTCCAGCGATTTGACCTTGCCGGCAAACACCGGCGGATGTGCCACCACCGCCGTCAACATGCCGGGCAGGCGGGTGTCGATGCCGTAACTCTGGCCGCCGCTGGATTTGGCGCGTGCGTCCAGCCGGCCCGTGGGCTTGCCGATGATGCGGAACTGTTTCGGGTCCTTGAGCGTGACCTTCTCCGGCACCGGCTGCAACATGGCGGCTTCGGCAAGTTCGCCGTAACCCAGGCGTTTGCCGCCGGGGCCGATCACCACACCTTCGCGGGTGCGCAGGCTGCTCGCGTCCACGCCCCACTGCGCCGCGGCCGCCGCCACCAGCATGGCCCGGGTACGGGCCCCAAGTTCGCGGTATTGCGTGTAGGAATTTTTGATCGCGCTGGACCCGCCCGTGAGGTGCATGCCCATCACCGGATCGGCATAAGCCGGATCGGCATTGCCGTGCTGGCTTTTCACCAGGCGCCAGTCCGCGTCCAGTTCTTCGGCCAGGATCATGGGCAGGCCGGTCTGCACACCTTGTCCGAAATCAAGGCGGTTGATGGTCACGGTAACCGTGCCGTCTTTGGCGATGTGTACAAAAGCCGAGGGCTGCTGCGTCGGCTTCAAGGCGCTGGCGGCAGCGGCAGGGGTCGCTGCCTGGGCCTGCGCCTGCGTCAGCAAGGGGAAAGCGCCCAGCGCAAAACCACTGGCGCTGACGACCTTGAGAAAGCTGCGCCGCTGCAGGCCACTCGCTTCATTATCCATAGCGCCTTGCGCCCGGTACATCAGGGCTTGCAGGCCTTTTGGCAGTTGATCGGCGATATTGAACGGTGTCGAGGTGTACATGCTGATCTCCTTCAAGCCAGGGTCAAGGCGGCGTCTTTGATGGCAGCGCGGATACGTACGTAAGTGCCGCAGCGGCAGATGTTGCCGGCCATGGCCGCATTGATGTCCGCGTCGGTTGGTTTAGGCTTGGTTTTAAGCAAGGCGGTGGCACTCATCACCTGGCCACTCTGGCAATAACCACATTGCGCCACATCGTGTTTGACCCAGGCCTGCTGAACCGCCCGGCCGACACGGTCGCTGGCCACGGCTTCGATGGTGGTGATTTTCTGGCCCACGGCCGACGAAATCGGCGTCACGCAGGAACGGATGGCCGCGCCGTTCAGGTGCACGGTGCAGGCGCCGCACAAGGCCGCGCCGCAGCCGAACTTGGTGCCCGTCATACCCAAGGTGTCGCGCAAGGCCCAGAGGATGGGGGTGGATTCGTCGGCGCTGACGGCCATGTCTTTGCCGTTGATGTTCAGGGTGGGCATCGTGAAGCTCCTTGTGAAATAGAAGTTAACAAGAAAATTGGTTGGCGAATTTTTATTCGCTTAAATGAGAAAACTTTTGATGTCGCGAGTACTATTCAAGCCTTGATCGCATCCCAGCACAGAGTAAAGGCCGCCAGATGCACCGCTTCGTCATCGGGCAAGACCTGGGTCCGGATCAGGTTGGCGGTTTCCCGCACCGAACCCAGGAGACTGGCCGTCAACAAAGGCAGCGGCACCGGTTTAAAAATCTCCTGTTGCTGGCCCTCTTCCATCAGCGCGAAAAAACCAGCCGCCAGCCGGGTCGACAACTCGCGGTTGCCCTGGGTGAACCACGGGGAGTTGTAATACTGCTCCTGAAAAACCACCTCGGCGTAACGTTCCAGCCGGTGTCGTAACAGGTTGCTCCAGAGGCGGCGCACCCGGCTGCGCAACGGGGTGCCCGGCTCCACGCCTTCCATCAAGCGCTGCATGGTGGCGGTTTTGGCGTCCTGGTAAAGCTGGCTGATCAGCTCGTCTTTCGACGGGTAATACACGTACAAGGTGCTGGTGGCGATGCCCGCCGTCCTGGCGATATCGGCCATGGTCAGGCCGCTCAAACCGGTCTGGGCCACCCGTTCAAAGGTGGCCTCGGCAATCGCGCGCTGCTTTTCGTCGTCTTTGGGTTTCATGAGATCAGGCAATATAAACGAATAATTATTCGTTTTCAAGACCCAACACCTAATCAGCCTAATCGAGCGGGCACAATTGCAGACATGAGCCCTTCTTCCGCCATCGCCGACCTGCGCAAAAGTTACGAACGCGCCGAACTCAACGAAGAGGCCTCACAGGCCGACCCGCTCCTGCAATTCGACCAGTGGCTGCAGGAAGCCATACGCGCCGAGGTGCCCGAGCCCAATGCCATGACCCTGGCGACGGTGGCCGGCAACGGTCGCCCTTCGACACGTATTGTGCTGATCAAAGGGTATGACGAACGCGGCATCACCTGGTTCACCAATTACGACAGCCGCAAGGGCCAGGAACTGGCGACCAACCCGTACGCTGCCCTGCAGTTTCACTGGGTCGAACTGGAACGGGTGGTGCGTATCGAAGGTGTGGTCGAAAAAGTGTCCGCCGAAGAAAGCGACGCCTACTTCCACAGCCGGCCGCTGGACTCCCGCATAGGCGCCTGGGCCAGCCCGCAAAGCCAGGTGATCGCCAATCGCAGCGTGCTGGTTGCCAATGCCGCCAAATACGGCGCAAAGTTTTTACTGCAACCGCCGCGTCCGCCGCATTGGGGCGGCTACCGGCTCAAGCCGGACAATTGGCAGTTCTGGCAAGGCCGCAAAAGCCGGCTGCATGACCGCTTGCGTTACACGCTGCAAGAAAATGGCGGCTGGTTGCGTGAGCGGCTGGCGCCCTGAACAACATTCAGTCCAGTCGCTGTATCGTCTGATCCGCCACCGCGTCGCGTTGTGTTTGGGGCACCAGCGCCGGGGCAATTTCCGCCAATGGCAACAGCACAAAAGCGCGCTGCGTCATGCGTGGATGCGGAACGATCAGCCGCGCGGAGTGGATGCTGGCGCGGCCATACAACAACAGGTCCAGATCCAGCGTGCGCGGCGCGTTGCGGTAAGGCCGCTCACGACCGGCGCTTTGCTCGAGTTGCTGAAGCTGATCCAGCAAAGCCGGCGCCGTGAGGCCGGTTTCCAGTTCCACCACGGCATTGATGTAGTCCGGGCCGGCGGCCTCACGCTCCACCCCATCTTCATTGGACAATGCCCGGGTCTGGTACAGGCTGGAGCGCCGGGTGACGCGGGTCAGCGGCAGGCCATCCAGTGCGACCATCGCCTGCAGCACGGCAGCACTGGCCGCCCCCAGATTGGCACCGATGGCCACGTAGGCCGTGACGGTGCGATCAGACGGGTGTTCACCCGCACCCATGGCCAGACTCAGAAGTCGGCTTGGCCGTCGGACGCTGGGCTGGCAGGCGCCGCACCGGCTTCGCGGTTGACGGGCTTGCGGCGGCGCCGGCGCTTTTTGGCAGGTGCCGCATCTCCGGATTCACCCGATTCACCGGGCTCGCCTTGTTCTGCGGGCGGCATCCGGACTGCATCCGGGTTGTTGTCAGCGTTTGCCGCCTTGCGCGGCGCATCACCATCACTGCGTTTGACCCGGGTGCGCGGCTGCTGCGGTTTTTGCAGTTGCGCCAGGCGAGCCTGCTCGATCATTTCATGACGCTCGTCGTCATAGGCGGTGCTGAACTTTTCCCACCACTCGGCCAGCTCGGTATCGACTTCGCCGGTTTGCGCACGCAGGCGCAGGAAGTCAAAACCGGCGCGGAAACGTGGTTGCTCCAACAAGGAATAAGGCGAGCTGCCGCTGCGTTTTTCAAAACGCGGCTGCATGGTCCAGATCTCGCGCATGTCCGTGCCCAGCTTGCCGCGGCCCGAAACATCGCCGATCTTGGCGTTGAAGGCATCGTCGATCGCGTCCTGCAGCGCCGGCATGACATGTTCGCCCTGCTTGCGGCGCCGCGCCCAGCCTTCGCGCACATCGGCCCACAACACACAGGACAGCAAAAAGCTGGGCGCCACGGGTTTGCCTTCACCGACGCGGCGGTCGGTGTCGCGCAGGGCCAGTTGCAAAAAGGGTTCTTCCGCCGTGTCCACCACCACGTCCAGCAGCGGGTAGATGCCGGTGTTCAGGCCCAGGAATTTGAGTTGCGCGATGCTGGCCAGCGCATGGCCGGTTTGCAGCAGCTTGAGCATTTCGTCAAACAGGCGCGACTGCGGCACATCGGCCAGCAGGCCTTTCATGGCGCGCAAAGGGGCCACGGTCTTTTCTTCGAAAGTGAAACCCAGCGCGCTGAGCTTGGCCGAAAAACGCACGGCGCGGATGATACGCACCGGGTCTTCGCGGTAACGCGTGGCCGGGGTCGCCAATCATGCGGATGATTTTTTTCTTCGCGTCGCGGATGCCGTGGTGGTAGTCGACCACGATTTGTGTTTCCGGGTCGTAATACATGGCGTTGATGGTGAAGTCGCGCCGCGCGGCGTCTTCTTCCATCGGGCCCCAGACGTTGTCACGCAGCACCCGGCCGGAGGCGTCCACAGCGTGTTTCATGCCAGCGAGTTCGCTTTTGCTGGTGCGTTCGTTGCCGCCAACCTGTTCGGCCTGGCTGCTGTCCAGATGGGCTCGGAAGGTCGAGACCTCGATCACCTCATGCTCGCGGCCGCGGCCGTAGATCACGTGAACAATGCGAAAACGCCGACCTATGATGAAGGCGCGGCGGAACAGGCTTTTCACCTGCTCGGGCGTTGCATCGGTGGCCACGTCAAAGTCTTTGGGGCGCAAGCCGACCAGCAGGTCGCGCACCGCACCGCCCACCACATAAGCCTCGTAACCGGCCTGCTTGAGGGTGCGCACCACGTCCATGGCGCGTTCGTCGACCAGTTTGGGATCAATCCCGTGGTCTTTGGGGCCCACTTCGCGGCGTTCGCCGAACATGGATTTTTTGGGCCGCTTGGCGCTGTTGGCGGCGCTGTCGGATTTGCCAAACAGCTTGTCGATAAATTTTTTGATCATTGAATCAGGAGATTTTGCCGGACCGGCCGCGCTTGCAGGGCAAGGGCCACGGTCTGTAGCAGTTAGAACAGCTCAAGTATGCGCCATCCGCGCTCGGTGGCGATCGCCCGCAGGCGGTCGTCGGGATTGGTGGCCACCGGATGGGTGACTTTTTCCAGCAAAGGCAGGTCGTTCAGGGAGTCGGTGTAAAACGTGGTTTCCACCGTGTCCCAGTCCAGCCCGCGATCGGCCAGCCACTGCTGGACCCGGGGTCACCTTGCCTTCACGAAAAGACGGCGTGCCGCGGATTTCGCCGGTCAGCAGGCCATGCGCGTCGCGCTCCAGCTCGACGGCAATCAGTTCCGTCACGCCAAAGGCGGTGGCAATGGGGCGGGTCACAAATTCGTTGGTGGCCGTGACGATCACCACCTGGTCGCCCGCCGCCTGGTGTTGCTTAACCAGCGCCAGCGCCTGCGCCTTGATGCCTCTTTGCACGATGTCCCGCATGAACTGGTCGTGAGCAGCTATTGATTTTGCAGCGCCTTGCTCCCGGATGGCCTGGGTGGCAAAACGCACATAGTCGTGCACATCGAGGGTGCCGGCCTGGTAATGCGCGAAAAACTCGGCATTGCGGCGCTTGAATTCGTGGCCGTCACACCAGCCCAGCGCGATCGTGAACTCGCCCCACTCGTAGTCGGAATCAAAAGGGATCAGCGTGTGATCGAGGTCAAACAAAGCCAGTTTCACAAATTCTCCAGCATGGACTTGATCAGCGGGATCGTGATCGCGCGTTTGGTTTGCAGCGCGTACACGTCCAGTTGATCCAGCAATTGCATCAAATGGCCCAAGTCGCGTGAGAAGCGGCTCAGGATGAAATCCATGGCGTCGTCGCTGAGGAAAACACCGCGCGCATCGGCTTCCTGGCGCAACACGGCCCGGCGTTCCGGCTCGGTCAGCGCCTGCAGGGCAAACACATGGCCCCAGCCCAGGCGGGTGCGCAAGTCTTCACGCAGCGCCAGATCGGCCGGCGGTGCGCTGCCGGCGGCCAGCACCCAACGGGGGTGGCCATCAGCGGCGTTCAGGGCGTTGACAAACCAGTTGAACGCGGCCTGCTGCTGCACCGCGGTGTACAGATGGCAATCGTCCATGATCACCGCTGCCCAGTTGTCCTGGAACTCGGGCGGCTCCATCATCGAGGCATCGAGCCAGCCGACGGCGGCGCCCTGCTCGCGCAAGGCCTCACTCACGGCTTTGAGCAAATGGGTCTTGCCGCTGCCGGGCTCGCCCCACAGATAAGTCGGCACCGGTGAGCGCAGGCTGTTGCCGACCCACAGTTCCAGGTGTTTGAGCGCCGCCTCGTTAGGCCCCGCAAAAAAATTGGCGAGTGAAGGCGGCGAGGCCAGCCCGATATCCAGTGCAATTTGTTTCATGCCAGTCATGGTCCGCATCACCCCTGGTACAGCCGGCTGCCGATGTAGCCGGCCCGCACGCGGCGAATCGCGACCAGCAGCACCGCGCTGCTGGGCAACGCAATCAGCACGCCGAGAAAGCCAAACAACTGGCCAAACGCCAGCAGGGCAAAAATAACCGCCAGCGGGTGCAGGCCGATACGCTCGCCCACCAGCCGCGGCGTCAGGTAAAAACTCTCCACCAGTTGTCCGGCGCCGTAAACCCCGGCCACCACCAGCACGCCGTAGAGGCTGCCAAACTGCAAGACCCCGGCCAGAAATGCCAGGATCAGGCCCAGGCCGAAGCCCAGGAAGGGGATAAAAAAGGCCATCCCGGTGAACACGCCCACAGGCACGGCCAGATCGAAGCCGAACAGCACCAGCGCCACGCTGAAATAAATCGCCAGCACCGCCATCACCAGCAACTGGCCGCGCAGGTACTGGCCCAGCACCGAATCGGCCTCTTCCATGAAACTGTCAAACGAGGCGCGCATCTTGGGCGGCACCAGTTCGAGCAACAGGGCGATGAAACGGTCCCAGTCCTTGAGCAGGAAAAACAGCGCCACCGGGATCAGCACCAGATTGCCGACCAGGGCCAGCGCCACGCTGCCGCCCAGTTTCAGCGAGGACAAAACCGAGCCGAAAGCATCTTCCACATTGGCATTCAGGTACTTGAGGACAAAACCCTGGATGCTGGCCACGTCCAGCGAGACCTTGATGCCGAACTGCGCCAGCCAGGGGCCTAAGGAGCTGTTGAGCCGGTCTGCCAGCACCGGCAACTGCTCACGCAGCAAAGGCAGCTCCTTGGCAAAAATCGGCACCACCAGCAGCAAAATGGACAACACAATCAAAATAAACACGGTTTCCACGATCAGAACCGCCAACACACGCGGCAGCCGGCCCTGCAGTTTGTCCACCAGCGGCGCCAGCGCATAGGCCAAAACACCCGCCACCACAAAGGGGGTCAACACCGGCCCAAGAAACCACAGCGCGAGCACCACCAGGGCGGCGATCAGACACCAGGTCGCGGTGCGTTTTTGGGTAGAAGTAAATTGCATACAGCCTGACAGGGGTGAACCCTTAGAATCTTAGGCTGGATTCTATCGGGCTTGGTGCCCGCAACCAGACCACAGCCTACCCACCCAAGCAGCATGACCACCTCTTCTCCTTCCCCCCTGAGCTACAAAGACGCCGGCGTTGACATCGACGCGGGTGACGCCCTGGTTGAACGCATCAAACCCCTGGCCAAAAAAACCATGCGCGAGGGGGTGCTGGCCGGTATTGGCGGTTTTGGCGCCCTGTTCGAGGTGCCCAAACGCTACAAAGAGCCGGTGCTGGTCAGCGGTACCGACGGCGTGGGCACCAAGCTGCGCCTGGCTTTTGAGTGGAATATGCACGACACCGTGGGCATAGACTTGGTCGCCATGAGTGTCAACGACGTGCTGGTGCAAGGCGCCGAGCCGCTGTTTTTCCTCGATTATTTCGCCTGCGGCAAGCTGGATGTGGACACCGCCGCAGCCGTGGTCGGCGGCATCGCCAAGGGTTGCGAGCTCAGCGGCTGCGCGTTGATAGGCGGCGAAACTGCTGAAATGCCCGGCATGTACCCCGAAGGCGAATACGATCTGGCCGGTTTTGCCGTCGGCGCCGTCGAAAAATCCAAAATCCTGACCGGCAAAGACGTCAAACCCGGCGACGTGGTCCTGGGCCTGGCCAGCAGCGGCGTGCATTCCAACGGTTTCAGCCTGGTGCGCAAATGCATCGAGCGTGCCGGCAACGACCTGCCCGCCACGCTGGACGGCAAACCCTTCAAGAACGCCTTGATGGAGCCAACCCGCCTCTACGTCAAAAACGTGCTGGCTGCGCTGGCCGCCCACCCGATCAAGGCCCTGGCCCACATCACCGGTGGCGGCCTGCTGGAAAACATTCCGCGTGTGTTGCCCGACGGCACCGCCGCCCACCTGAAAAAAGGCAGCTGGCCGCAGACCGAGCTGTTTGCCTGGCTGCAGAAAACGGCCGGTATCGACGACATCGAAATGAACCGCACCTTCAACAACGGCATCGGCATGGTGGTGGTGGTGGACGCCGCCAATGCCCAGGCGACGGCCAAAACCCTGCGCGATGCCGGTGAGCAGGTCTACGACATCGGCGTGATTGCCGCCCGCGGCGACAGCGCCGCCGTTGTGGTTGCCTGACCCGACAGACGCAGCAGCCAACTGACAAGGCCTCGACGGGAAAGCCCCATCGGGGCTTTTTTTTGACCCAAATTAACTAGTTTTCGCTACAAAAAATACTAGCTACTCGCGCCCGCCCAGCTTGGGCCAACTGGACTTTTCGTTACTTTTGCATCAAACTGCTTGATTCATCCGCTTCTGGAGGAATCATGCCGGTCATCGCAGTCGTCAACCGCAAGGGAGGCAGTGGCAAAAGCACACTGGCCGCCCATATCGCGGCCTGGTGCGCACGCCAGGGCAGCTCGGTCATGCTGGGCGACGTGGACCGCCAGCAATCGGCGCGCGCCTGGCTGAAACGCCGCGACGCCGCCCTGCCGCTGATCGCCCCCTGGGCCGTGGACCAGAAAAACATGCTGCGGGTGCCGACCGGCATCACCCACGTGGTGCTGGACACCCCTGGCGGCATGCATGGTTTCGAGTTGGCGCGGGTGGTGATGTTTGCCGACGCCATCGTGATGCCGGTGTGCCATTCCATCTTTGACCGCGAATCGGCGGAAGCCTGCCATGCCGAACTGATGAGCCTGCCGCGTGTGGCCAGTGGCCGCTGCCGCCTCGCGGTGGTAGGCATGCGTATCGACGGGCGCACCCATGCCGCGCAAATCCTGGATGCCTGGTCGGAATCGCTGGGCCTGCCCTTTCTGGGCGCGTTGCGGGAAACACAGCTCTACGTGCGCAGTCTGGAGCGCGGGCTGACCATGTTTGATTTGCAGCCCCAGCTGGCGGCGGCCGATCTGGCGCAATGGGCGCCGATTTTGCAATGGCTGCAACCCCTGCTTTACCCGCCGCTAGCGGCCAATGACAGCGCGGCCACCGCGCGCCCGCCGGCACGCACCCTGATCCCCAAAGGGGCGGCATCGCCGCAAAGCCAGCCCGAGGAAGTGGTCTCCAAACACCGAGGTTCACTGCCCAACAGCCTGATGCCGGCGCAGGAGTCCATGGTGCATGGCGGGCGCCTGTCAACGCTGAGTGCCAGCCGCCCGGGGCCACATCAGCCGGCCAGCCAGCCCACGCTGGCGCGCACGCCCAGCCGTTCGGTCGATGGGCGGCAGATTCCTCAGTTCCTGAAACGCGGCGGCTGAGATGACCCCCACGTTCGCTCACTGCGTGTAGCTCTCTGCCCCACTAGGGGGCCGCTGCGCCTGCGGTCTGGCGGAGCCAGTCCCGCGGCCCCTGCTGGAAGGGAAAAACTGAGCACCCACGTTCGCGGTAGTCCGTTCGTCCTGAGCCTGTCGAAGCAAGCCCCCGAGGGGGTGCATTTGTCCTTGGTGCGCCGCGTCAGCTTTTCTGGCGCCGCAACTGGGCCAGGCGCTCAGCCACCTTGTCCAGGTCCAAGGCGTCCTCGGCGTGGTCCAGGTAAATCTCCAGATCGGGCACGGCGCGACCGGACTCGCCCTGCTCGGCCAGCGCCAGACCGCGGTCGCGGTATTCGGGCCAGGCTTCGGGGTGCAGCACGATCAGTCTGTCCTGCACGGCAATCAGCCGCGGCCAGTCGTGCTGGGTTTTATGGATGTCTTTGAGGTTGCGCAACATGCGGCCGATGATGTCGCGCGCAGGCACGGACTGCAAATACAGGCCGATCGGCACCTCAAACTCGTCGACCAGGCCGCTGCGCTGCCGGAAAGGCTCCAGCCGCTCGGACAGTTCTTCGCGGCTCAGGGAATGGCCGGTGAACGGGTCTATGACCACCTGACCCTTGGGCAGGTTGACCTTGACCATGAAGTGGCCGGGAAAGCCACGCCGCGGGCATTGAGCCCCAAGCCGCCGGCCAGCTCCAGCCACAACACCGCCAGCGTGATCGGGATGCCGCGCCGGGTACGCAGCACCGCGTTCAGGTAGCTGTTGTCGGGGTCGTAGTAGTCATTGATGTTGCCGCCGAAGTTCAGGTCGTGGAAAAAAAACTGGTTCAGCGCGCGCAGCTTCTGCAGGGCCGAGGCATCACCCGGCAAGCGGCGTTTCAGGCGGGCCAGCAGTTGGTCCATATCGCCCAGCACCTGCTGCACATCCAGATCGGGGTACTCGTCCTGGGCCACACAGGCCGCGGCTTCCAGCAGGGGAAAATGCACGTCGCTCTGCACCAGGCTGGCAAAGTATTGCAGGGGCGACGGGACCTCGAAATTCAATGGCATGGCACTACTTTCTCACAAAGCGCCGGGCAGCGCGAGCCCCAAGTCTTTACCAAGCGTTACCGGCGCATGAGCTTGCGCACTTTCAGGCCGCTTGCCCAAAGTGCTCCGAAATAAATAGCGCCTGACGCACACAGGACAAGGGCCAGGAGCCCAATACGCTTGAAAGATTCGGCCCGCAGCCCGGTCCAGCTGACGGCCTGGGCCGACCACATCAAAAACACCGCCAGCAGCGCGCTGGCCGCCACCACCTGCAGCGCAAACACCGCCCAGCCGGGTGCCGGTTTGTAACTGCCGCGCCGCAACAGCCCCAGCAACAACCATGAGGCGTTGATCAGCGCGCCAATCGCGATCGAGAGTGTCAGGGCCGCATGTTGCAGCAAGGGCACCAGAAAATAATTCAGCACCTGCGTGAGCACCAGCACACACACGGCGATACGCATGGGCGTACGCATGTCGTGCCTGGCATAAAAGCCGGGCGCCAGCACCTTGACGGCGACGATGCCCAGCAAGCCCACGCCATAGTTGCTCAACGCGGCCGTCGTGCGCTGAACGTCAGAGTCGCTGAACGCGCCATAGTGGTACAGCACCGCGACCAGCGGCTGCGAAAAAACCAGCAAAGCCACGGCACAAGGCACCGACAGCAAAACCACCAGACGCAGCCCCCAGTCCAGCATGGCGGAGTAACGCTCCTCATCCTGGCTGCCGCGCGCCGCGGCCAGTTGCGGCATCAGCACCACGCCCAGGGCCACCCCCAGCATGGCGGTGGGAAACTCCATGAGCCTATCCGCATAAGTGATCCAGCTTACGCTGCCGGTGGCCAGATGCGAGGCGATCTGGGTATTGATGAGCAGTGATATCTGCGCCACGCTCACGCCCAGCAAGGCCGGCAGCATCAGGCCCAATACCTTGCGCGTCTCCGGATCCTTCCAGGACTGGCGCAGCGCCGTGAAGCTCGCGCCTATACGCGGCAACAAGCCCAAACGCCGCAGCGCGGGCAGTTGCAGGCCCAGTTGCAACACGCCGCCCACCATCACCCCCACACATTGGGCGTAAATCGGCTCGATGCCGTGCCTGGCGAACCAGGGTGCGCCCAGGGTGATGGAGCCGATCAGCGCCACATTCAGCAACACCGGCGAGGCGGCGGGCACGGCAAAGCGGCGCCAGGTGTTGAGAATGCCACCGGCCAGCGCGACCAGCGACATAAAGCCGATGTAAGGAAACATCCAGCGGGTCATCACCACGGCGGCGTTGTAGCCCTGCGGTTTCAGGCCACTCGCCATGGCCCACACCATCAGCGGCGCAGCCAGCACCCCCGCCACGCACAGCAAAACCAGCGCCCAGGTCAGCAAGGTCGCGACATGGTCTATCAGTTGTTTGGCGCCCTCTTCGCCTTTCTCCGCCTTGCAGGCCGCCAGCACCGGCACAAAAGCCTGGCTGAAAGCACCCTCGCCGAGGACACGCCGGAACAGGTTGGGGATTCGGAAAGCGACGTTGAAGGCGTCGGTCATGGCACTGACGCCAAACACCGAGGCCATCAGCAGATCACGGACCAGGCCTGTGACGCGCGAGGCCAGCGTCAGCAGGGAAACGGTGGAGGCGGCTTTAAAAAGTGACACCGGTGGAGTTTATAGCCCCCACGGTCGTTCACTTCGTGTAACTCCCTGCCCCCCAAGGGGGCCGCTGCGCCTGCGGCCCGGCAAAGCCGGTTCCGCGGCCCCTGCTGGCCTAGGCCCCGTTCCTGGTCTAAAGCCACTCAAGTGACCCTGGACTCGGCCGTCGTATAATCTATGGCTTTGCTGCATCATCCACAGACTCCTCCCTGGATTAAAGGAAATTTATTATGGCAACCGCCAAACCCAAGAAAAAGAACCCCCGCCTCGCCTCCGGTCGCAAACGCGTCCGCCAGGACGTCAAACTCAATGCCGCGAATACCTCGCTGCGTTCCAAATACCGCACCGCTGTGAAAAACGTCGAAAAAGCCGTTGCAGCTGGTGACAAAGACAAAGCCAAGGACTTGTTCGCCAAGGCCCAAAGCATTGTGGACACGATTTCCGACAAGGGCATCTTCCACAAAAACAAGGCCGCTCGCGACAAGAGCCGTCTGTCCGCCAAGGTGAAAGCCCTGGCCCTGAAAGCCGCCTAAACATTTAGGCAAATCGCCCGGACGGTCTTTCTCACGAAATTCCGCTCCGCCGTTTTGTAGGGTGCGCTGCAGCAAAAGTAAGAAACCGCCTTTCGGCGGTTTTTTTACGTCGGTACTTTTCGGATCGGAATGACTGGCGTCCCCCAAGGCCGCTCAGGGCTTGGGGGGATCAGGAAGCAGGCAAGCCTCGGCAATCTGCAAGTCATTGTCTTTGGCAAAGTTGATGGCGAAGTCCCAGGCCATGGGTTCGTACGCGCGCAACTCGCTGTTGACCACCACACATTTGATGCCGTTGATCAAGGTGGGGACACACCAGGGGGAATAGGTCAGGTGGCTGCCGGGCTGCGGTCCGCCGGGGCGGAACTGGCTCATCACGCCGCACAGGCGGTCGGCCCAATCACTCGGGCGAAAGGTTTTGCCGTCGCGGGTGATGCCCTGAATGAAGACTTCTTTGGCGGAGTTGGAGACCATCGGGTTGAGGGTTTTTCGCGTGCCAGAGACAAGGATAGTGTCGTCATGCTGCACCGCACAATGATTCTATCTTATATAAGACTTGCATCCCACATTTAAGGACAAGCAGCCGGCTCCGCGCATTGCTGTGATGCAGCATCCTCACAAAAGACCGCAAACTCTGCGCCTAAAATCACTTCAGACCCGCCGATCTGATCGCGGCCACCTGTTTTGCAATGTTCCCGGAGTTCCCCCATGACCGCTGCCCTGCCCCAACACATCGAAGCCGACTCTCCTCACGTGATGAACACCTACGGCCGCCTGCCGATCGCGCTGTCGCACGGCCAGGGCTGCCGCGTGTGGGATGTCAATGGCAAGGCCTACCTCGATGGTCTGGGCGGCATTGCCGTCAACACGCTGGGCCACAACCACCCGCGCCTGGTGCCGGCCCTGCAGGACCAGATCGCCAAAATCATCCACAGCTCCAACTACTACCATGTGCCCAACCAGGAAGTGCTGGCCGCCAAGCTGGTGGAGTTGTCGGGCCTGGAAAACGTGTTTTTCTGCTCCACCGGCCTGGAAGCCAACGAAGCCGCCCTGAAACTGGCGCGCAAGTTTGGCCACGACAAAGGCATTGAACGCCCCGAAATCGTGGTCTACGACAAAGCCTTTCATGGCCGCAGCATCGCCACCCTCAGCGCCACCGGCAATGCCAAGGTGCAAGCCGGTTTTGGCCCGCTGGTCGAGGGTTTTATCCGCGTGCCGCTGAACGACATTCCCGCCCTGGAAGCCGCCACCGCCGGCAATCCGAACGTGGTCGCGGTATTTTTTGAAGCCATCCAGGGCGAAGGCGGCATCAACCCGATGGACGCCGACTACATGAAACAAGTCCGTGCCCTCTGCGACCAGCGCGGCTGGCTGCTGATGATTGACGAAGTGCAATGCGGCATGGGCCGCACCGGCAAGTGGTTTGCGCACCAGTGGGCCGGCATCCAGCCGGACGTGATGCCGCTGGCCAAAGGCCTGGGTTCTGGTGTGCCCATCGGCGCCGTGGTGGCCGGCCCCAAGGCGGCCCATATATTTGGCCCCGGCAACCACGGCACCACCTTTGGCGGCAACCCGCTGGCCATGCGCGCCGGCGTCGAAACCCTGCGCATCATGGAAGAAGATGGCCTGCTGGCCAACGCTGCCAAAGTGGGCGCTCACCTGAAAGCAGCACTCAGCCGTGAACTGGCGACCGAACTCGCCTCCGGCGCGGTCAAGGAAATTCGCGGCCTGGGCCTGATGCTGGGCATAGACCTGGCCAAGCCTTGTGGTGAGCTGGTCAAACACTGCGCCGACAAGGGCTTGCTGATCAGTGTGACGGCCGACACCGTGATTCGCCTGGTGCCGCCGCTGATCCTCTCGGAAGCCGAAGCCGATGAAATCGTGTCCATCCTGTGCCCGCTGATCAAGCAGTTGCTGGGAGAAAAACCATGAGCACCGCAGCGACCAAAGACATTCGCCACTTTTTGCAATTCAGCGACTTCAACGCTGCTGAATACGCCTGGCTGTTCGAGCGTGCCGCCCTGATCAAGAAAAAATTCAAGGCCTACGAAAAACACCAGCCGCTGGTGGACCGCACGCTGGCCATGATTTTCGAAAAAGCCTCGACCCGCACCCGCGTGAGTTTTGAAGCCGGCATGTACCAGATGGGCGGCAGCGTGGTGAACCTCACCACGGAGGGCAGCCAACTGGGTCGCGCCGAGCCGATTGAAGACAGCGCCAAGGTCATCAGCCGCATGGTGGATCTGGTGATGATCCGGACCTACGAGCAGACCAAGATCGAACGCTTCGCTGAAAATTCACGCGTGCCCGTCATCAACGGCCTGACCAACGAATTCCACCCCTGCCAGATCCTGGCCGACATCTTCACCTACATCGAACACCGCGGCAGCATCCAGGGCAAAACGGTGGCCTGGGTCGGCGACGGCAACAACATGGCCAACACCTGGCTGCAGGCCAGCGAAATCCTGGGTTTCAAGGTGCACCTGAGCACCCCCAGTGGTTACGAAGTCGACCAGTCCGTGGCCGGCATACGCTCCGCCGAAAGTTACAAGGTCTTCAAAGACCCCATGCAAGCCTGCGCCGGTGCCGACCTGGTCACCACCGACGTCTGGACCAGCATGGGTTACGAGGCCGAAAACGAAGCACGCAAGAAGGCTTTTGCCGACTGGTGTGTGGACAGCGACATGATGAAAGCCGCCAAACCGGACGCCTTGTTCATGCATTGCCTGCCCGCACATCGCGGTGAAGAAGTCGAAGCCGATGTGATCGACGGACCGCAGTCTGTGGTCTGGGACGAAGCGGAAAACCGGCTGCATGTGCAAAAGGCGCTCATGGAGTTCCTGCTGCTGGGCCGGATTGAATGAAGTTTTAAGCCTTTTTGGCCGCAGCCTTGCCAGGCAGTCGGCCAGCTTGGGCGCTCAAACGCAAACAATCCATCAGTTGCTCGCTGCTAGGCGTCAGTCGCCGCCCCCGCAGGGTGATGAGTCCTATGGGCGGCAGTTCAATCGGCACATCGATCGGTAACACCGCCAGCAAACCCTCTTTCTGGAAGTGCAGACCGACCGAACGCGCCAAAAAGCCGGCGGCGTCGCGTTCCTTCACAAAGGTCGTGAGGGCCAGGAAGGACGAGGTTTCGAGGATGTCGACCGGCGGATTCAGGCCGTGGCGATAAAAGGTCTGCTCGATCTTCACGCGCAACGAAGCCCAGGGCGGGGGCAACACGCAGGGCATGCCGGCCAGATCGCTCCAGCCCGGTTTTTTCTTGCGCGTGAGGGCATGGCCACGCTTGACCACGGCCACCATGGGTTCGTTGAACAAGGCTTCGGTCACCAGATCAGGCGCGGCATAACCGGGCTCCAGCCGGCCCACAAACAGATCCAGCTCACCCAGGCGCAGCTTGGGCAGCAGGTGTGTCAGGTCACCCTCCTCGACCAGCACCGTCGCCTGCGCCGAACGCTGCTTGAGCAACTTGACCGCACCCGCCAGCAACACCGGCATGGCCACCACCATGGAACCGACACGCGTGCGCCCCGCCGCCCCGCTGGCCACCGCCGCAATCTCGTCGCGTGTGCGCTCATATTCGGCCAACACCGAACGGGCAAAACGGACAATGGCCTGGCCACTGGTCGTGGGCTCGGTGCCGCGGGTAGAGCGCTCAAACAGCACCAGGTCGAACATGTTTTCGACCTCGGTCAGCATTTTTGACACCGCGGGTTGACTCACCGACAGGAACTCGGCGGTGCGGCCCAGATGCCGGAACTGGTCCAGCGCAACCATCAGCTGCAAGTGACGTAACTTGATGTTGGAGCGTAAAACGCGGTCGATATGGGCCATGGGCCATCTTAACCAAAGTTAACCTTTAGGCTATGAAGCAATTCCATTATTCGAATGGATTGTTATGAAGAATCTGGCAACAATCGGCGCACAAACCATCCACCCCGCGGAGACAACATGCCCACGTCGAATTTTCCAGCCAGCGGCAAGCGCCGCAACCTGCTCATCGCCACCGCCGGTGCCGCTGCGGCAACCCTGCTGAGTCCCATGCGTGCGTTGGCCCAGGGCTATCCCGAACGTCCCATCACCTTCATCTGCCCCTGGCCTGCCGGCGGCACGGCCGACCAGTCGATGCGCGCCTTGTGCCAGGTGGCGTCGCGCACGCTGGGCCAGGCCATTGCGGTTGAAAACAAGGTTGGCGCCTCCGGCATGATTGGCACCAAGGCCATGGCCTCCGCCAAAGCCGATGGCTACACCATTGGCCAGATCCCCATCTCCGTCACGCGTTTTTCGCAACTCGGCACGCTGCAACTGGACCCGCTGAAAGACTTGACCTACCTGGCACGCACCTCGGGCCAGACCTTCGGCATTGCCACCCCGGCGGATTCACGTTTCAAGTCGCTGCAGGAAGTTGTGGCTTTTGCCAAGGCCAACCCCGGCAAGCTGACCTACGCCCATGCGGGCATAGGCGGCGCCACCCACGTGGGCATGGAAGAGTTTGCAATGGCTGCAGGCATCCAGTTCAACCATGTGCCTTACAAGGGCGGTGCCGAGGCCTTACAAGCCGTGTTGGGCGGCCATGTGGACCTGCTGGCCGATTCCAGCTCCTGGGCACCCCATGTCGAAGCCGGCAAGCTCAAGCTTCTCGCGACCTGGGGCGAGCGCCGCACGGCCCGCTTCAAGGATGCACCCACGCTCAAGGAGCTGGGCTACAACGTTGTGGTTGATGCGCCCAATGGCATTGGCGCGCCCAAAGGCATGGACCCGGCCATTGCCAAAAAGCTGCGCGACGCGTTTCGCATCGCTGTGGCCAGCCCCGAGTTCAAACAGGTGGCCGACAGAATCGATGCGCCTGTGCTCTACCTGGATGGCCCCGACTATGAAAAATATGTGGCTGGCATCTACCAGAAAGAAACCGTCCTGATCGACAGGCTCAAGCTCAAGGAACTGATGAAAAGCTGATCGCGCGCGATCTGCCCGGCCCACACCATGACCCCTAGCACCATCAGTCCACTCATACGCCTGCACGCCAACGACAACGTGCTGGTGGCCAAAACCGCACTGTCGCTGGGTCAGGAATTACCAGAGATAAGCGCTCGCGCACGCGCACAAGTGCCGGCCGGCCACAAGATCGCGGCGCGGGCCATTGCCGAGGGTGAACGCATCCTGAAGTACGACACGGTGATTGGCATGGCCGCGCGAAACATCGAGCCGGGCGACTATGTGCATGCACACAACATGAAGCTGGTGGATTTTGAGCGTGACCCGGCTTTTGGCCAGGACGTGCGGCCGGTGGACTATGTGCGGGAAGCCGAACGCGCCACATTCATGGGTTATCTGCGCCCCGATGGCCGCGTGGGCACGCGCAACTTCATCGGCATTCTGTCGTCGGTCAACTGCTCGGCCACCGTCATCAAAAACATCGCGGCCCACTTCACGCCCGAGCGGCTGGCGGCCTTTCCGCATGTGGACGGCGTGGCCGCTTTCGCGCAAACCAGCGGCTGCGGCATGTCCTCGCCCAGTGAACATTTCGACGTGTTGCGCCGCACCCTGGCCGGCTACGCGCGCCATCCCAACCTGGCCGGTGTGTTGATTGTCGGCCTGGGCTGCGAGCGCAACCAGGTGTCATCGCTGGTGGAGTCGCAAGGCCTGGCGACCAGCAAACTCATGCGCACCATGGTGATGCAGGAGATAGGCGGCACCCGTGCCACGATCGAAGCCGGTATCGCGGCCATTTATGACATGCTGCCTGAAGCCAATACGGCCAGGCGCCAGGCGGTGCCGGCCAGTCATTTGAAAATTGGCCTGGAGTGTGGTGGCTCGGACGGTTTTTCGGGCATCACGGCGAACCCGGCACTCGGTGCGGCCATGGACATCCTGGTGCGCCACGGCGGCACCGCCATTTTGTCGGAGACACCCGAGATCCACGGCGTGGAATACATGCTCACGCGTCGCGCCGTCAGTCCCGAAGTCGGCCAGAAGCTGCTGGACCGGCTGGCCTGGTGGGAAACCTACACGGCCGGCCAGAACGCCCAGTTCAACGGCGTGGTCGGGCACGGCAACCAGGCCGGCGGCCTGGCCAACATTTTCGAAAAATCGCTGGGTTCGGCCATGAAGGGCGGCACCACGCCGCTGCAGGCGGTCTACGAATACGCCGAGCCGATAGACCGCCACGGTTTTGTCTTCATGGATTCGCCGGGTTACGACCCGGTGGCTTCGACCGGACAAATCGCCAGCGGTGCCAACCTGATCTGCTTCACCACGGGCCGCGGCTCGATGTTCGGCTCCAAACCCGCACCGACCATCAAGCTGGCCAGCAACACGCCGATGTTCAAACGCCTGGAAGAAGACATGGACATCAACTGCGGCGCCATCCTCGATGGCGACCTGGACGTGCCGCAGATGGGCCAGCAGATTTTCGAACAAATCCTGCGCCATGCGTCAGGCGAGCCCACCAAGAGCGAGGCGCTGGGCCTGGGCGACCATGAGTTTGTGCCCTGGCACCTGGGCATCGTCAGTTAAGCATAACTATCAAAACAATAGCAACTTGCGCTTACACCATAAGAGCTAACGCCTTATTTCATTCAAATGCCATGCCCCTGACCCTCACCCGCCCCGACCTGCAGCGCAGCGCCAACTTCATCGCCGGCCAGTGGCAACCTGCCGTCGGCGCCTTGCTGGCCGTGACCGACCCGGCCACCGGCGAGGTCATCACCCAGGTGCCCGATTCGGGCGCCGCCGAGGCGCTGGCCGCCGTGGATGCCGCACACGCCGCCTTCCCCGCCTGGCGCAAGCTGCCGGCCAAACAACGCGCGGCCATCCTCAAACGCTGGAACGACCTGGTGCTGACCCATCAGGACGACCTGGGCAAGCTGATCTCGCGCGAACAGGGCAAACCTCTGGCCGAGGGCAAAGGCGAGGTGAGTTATGCCGCCAGCTACATCGAGTGGTTTGCCGAAGAGGCGACACGCATGAACGGCGAACTGATTCCCGCGCCCGTGCCGGGCCGGCGCATGTTCGCAATCAAGGAGCCGGTCGGCGTGGTCGCGGCCATCACCCCCTGGAACTTTCCCGCCGCGATGATCGCGCGCAAGATCGCCCCGGCGCTGGCCGCCGGCTGCACCGTGGTCTGCAAGCCGGCCGAAGACACGCCGCTCACCTCGCTGGCCCTGGTGCTGCTGGCGCACGAGGCCGGCGTGCCGCCTGGCGTGCTCAACATCGTCACCGCCTCGCGCGAAAAAACGCCCGAGGTGGTGGATGTGTGGCTGGACGATACACGTGTGCGCAAGATCACCTTCACGGGCTCCACCCCCGTGGGCAAACACCTGGCACGGCGCAGCGCGGATACGCTGAAAAAACTCTCGCTCGAACTGGGCGGCAACGCGCCCTTCATCGTGTTCGAGGACGCTGACCTGGACGCGGCCGTGGACGGCCTCATGGCCGCCAAGTTCCGCAACGGCGGCCAGACCTGCGTGTGCCCCAACCGCGTGTTTGTGCATACCCGCGTGCACGATGCCTTTGCCGCCAAGTTGGCCGAACGTGTGGCGGCCCTGAAGGTGGGCCCGGCCAGCGATGCCGCCTCGCAGATCGGCCCCATGATCAACACACGCGCCGTGGAAAAGATAGAGCGCCACGTGCAGGACGCACTGGCCAAGGGGGCTACCCTGCTCACCGGCGGGCGGCGCCTGCCCGAGCTGGGTGCCACCTACTACGCCCCCACCGTGCTCCTGAATGCCGACGCCAGCATGGCCTGTGCCGGCGAGGAAACCTTCGGCCCGGTGGCGCCGCTCACACGTTTCACGGACGAAGCCGAAGTTATCGCTGCCGCCAACGACACCCCCTTCGGTCTGGCCGCCTATTTTTATAGCAACGACCTGCGCCGCGTCTGGCGTGTGGCCGAGGCGCTGGAGAGCGGCATCGTCGGCATCAATGAAGGCGCGCTGGCCGCCGAGGCCGCGCCCTTCGGCGGTGTGAAGGAGTCCGGCTACGGCCGCGAAGGCTCGACACACGGCCTGGACGATTACCTGCACACCAAGTATCTCTGCCAGGGGCTGCTCGACTGAGCCGCCCCGGCAAGTGGCCGGAGGACTGGCCCAGGCGATAGGCCTGAAATGCCCTTGAAAAGATTTTCGACTATTTGAAAGTTATAAGGAGACAACACCATGCAAACATTTCTTCCCTCCCTGCGGAAAACCGCCCGCCACATGCTGCTGCTGGCCGTAGTGGCAAGCTGCGGGCTGAGCCCCGCAGCCTTCGCACAAAGCGACTATCCCAACAAGCCGCTGACCCTGCTGGTGCCCTACCCCGCCGGCGGTGCCAACGACGCCGTGGCCCGTCTGGTAGGACTGAAGATGGGCGAAAACCTCAAGCAGCCGGTCATCGTCGACAACCGCCCCGGTGCCGGCACCACCATCGGTACCGCCGCGGCGGCCAAGGCGGCGCCCGACGGTTACACGCTGGTGCTGGGCTCGCTGGCGAGCCACGCGGTCAGTCCTCACCTTTATGCCAAGCCGGGTTATGACGCCATCGCCGACTTCACCCCCGTGGGCATCATCGGTGTGGTGCCCATGGTGCTGATCGTCGCCAAAGACTCGCCTTACACCGACCTGCGCTCGCTGGTCGAAGCCGCCAAACGTCAGCCGAACGCGCTGAACTATGGTTCCGCAGGCAACGGCTCCCCGCTGCACCTGGCGGCCGAGCTGTTCAAACAAAACGCGCATATCCAGATCAACCATGTGCCCTACAAGGGCGGCAGTGCCCACACCATGGACCTGATGGGCGGCCGGCTCGACATGATCCTGGACACCCTGACCAGCGCCACACCGCTGATCAAAGGCGGCAAGGTCCGGGCCCTGGCCGTCGCAGCCTCCTCCCGTCTGCCCGAGCTGGCGGGCGTCCCCACCTTTTCGGAGGCGGGTTACCCGGGGTTTGAAGTCAATGCCTGGTATGCGTTGTACGCGCCTGCCAAGACCAGCAAAGAGGTGGTGGCCCGCCTGAACGCTTCACTGGTGAGTGTGCTCAAACAGCCCGACGTTCTGGAGAAGTTCAGCAACCTGGGCGTGAGAACCCAACCCGGCACACCGCAAGATCTGGCCCGTTTTACCCAGGACGAATGGAACCGTTATGGCAAGGTCATTCTCGCCGGCGGCATCCGCATCGATTGAGCCCATGAACAGCACTTTCCACGTCCTCGTCACCGCGCCCCACTGGGCCCCTTCCGCGCAAGACATCGTGCGCAACGCGGGTGGGCAAATCACCTTCCTGCCCGAGCCCATCACCGAAGACGTGTTGGCCGCGCAGCTGGCGGCCACGGGCGCTCAGGCCGTGGTGTTGCGCGGCTCCAAACCCATTTCGGCACGCGTTCTGGCGGCGGCCCCGGCCTTGAAGATCGTCGCCAAGAATGGGGCGGGCGTGGACAGCGTGGACCTGGCGGCGGCGCGCCAGCACGGCGTCGCCGTTGCCGTGGCGCCCGCCGCCAATGCCGATGCCGTGGCCGAACACGCGCTGGCGCTGATGCTCTCACTCACCCGACAGTTGACCTTGCTCGATGGCATGGTGCGCGGTGGCCGCTGGGCCGACAGCAGCTGGCAGGGGCGTGATTTCCGCGGCGCCGTGGTCGGCATCGTGGGCTACGGCAGCATAGGCCGCAGCACGGCTCGGCTCGCCGCCGCGCTGGGCGCCCGGGTGCTGGTGCTGCGCCCCCATGGGCAGGCGGACAGCCATGCCACGGAACCCGATCTGGACCGCTTTCTGGCGCAGATCGACATCCTGAGCCTGCACTGCCCGCTGACCGAACGCACACAGGGCCTGATCGGCCAGCGCGAACTGGCACTCATTCGGCGCGGCAGCCTGCTCATCAACACGGCGCGTGGCCCCGTCGTGAACGAAGCGGCGCTGCTGGAGGCCTTGCGCTCCGGTCATCTGGAAGGCGCCGGGCTGGACACCTTCGACACCGAACCCCTGCCCGCGGGCCACCCGCTGCTGGCCCTGCCCAATGTGCTGCTCACGCCGCATGTCGCAGGTGTCACCCGTAACGCGGCGCTGCAAGTGGCGAACATCACGGCTCGCAACATCGTGGACTACCTGGCCACCGGCAGCTTGCCCGCCCATCATCTGGTGACGGGCTGAACCGGGCCCATCACGCCATTTTTTTCCGAATCCAACACTCCGCCATGCCTGCCAACAATCCTTTCAAAACCGCCCTCGCCGCCCGCCAACCCCAAATCGGCCTGTGGCTGTCCATGGCCGATCCTTACCTGGCCGAGGTCAGCGCCACCGCCGGTTTCGACTGGCTGCTGATCGACGGCGAACATGCGCCCAACGATTTGCGCAGCACACTTGCGGCACTTCAGGCCGTCGCCCCCTACCGCTCGCAACCCGTGGTGCGCGCCGTGGCCGGCGAGGTGCCGCTGATCAAACAACTGCTCGACATCGGTGCGCAAAACCTGCTGGTGCCCATGGTCGACACCGCCGAACAAGCCCGCGCCCTGGTCAGCGCCACACGTTACCCGCCGCTGGGTATTCGCGGGGTCGGCAGCGCCGTGGGCCGCGCATCGCGCTGGAGCGCACGCACGGATTACCTGGACCGGGCCGACGACGAGGTCTGCCTGCTGGTGCAGGTCGAAACCGTCACCGCCTTGAACAACCTGGAAGCCATCTGTGCCGTGGACGGCGTGGACGGTGTGTTCATAGGCCCGGCGGACCTGGCCGCCTCCATGGGCCACCGCGGCAAGCCCGGTCACCCGGAGGTGCAGGCCGCGATCGAACAGGCCATGACAACCATCATCGCCTCCGGCAAGGCCGCCGGCACGCTGACCTCGGACCCGGCGCTGGCGCGGCGTTACCTGGCCCTGGGCTGCACCTTTGTGGCCACCGGGGTGGATGTTCTGATGTATGCCAACGCCGCCCGGCGCCTGGCGGCTGACTTCAAATCGTCCAGCACCGCGCCGCCGGCGGGGCCCAGCGCGGCTTACTGAACGCCGTCAGGCAGCCACAACCTGCACATCCGCTAGGGCTGCGAGGCCAAGAACGAGGTGCACCACCAAGCCCGACGCCCTTTTCATCATGAAAGTGCCGGCAGGCGCGGCGCTTGCATTACCGCTTTCCTGGTATCAGACTGTCAGCCTCATGTTTGCCACAGGAGGTTCCATGACAACATCCAACCCCGAGCAGTTCAAGGTAGCCACTCGGCAGGCGTGGGAGAAGTCGGCGGGTGGATGGAACAGTCAGACCCGACACATCCATGCGTGGCTTGCCGAGGCAACCGAGGCCATGCTTGATTCGGCCCGCATCAGCTCCGGCATGCGGGTTCTTGACATTGCCGCCGGTGCGGGCGACCAGACGCTGGACGTCGCCCGACGCGTGGGACCCGGCGGCCATGTACTGGCCACCGACATTTCCGAAACCATTCTGCAGTTCGCGAAAGACAATGCGCAGCAGGCCGGGCTGCTCCATGTCGAAACCCGCGTTGCCGATGCCGAAGGATTGAACGCTGTGGAGGCGAGCTTCGATGCGGCCGTGTGCCGTCTCGGTCTCATGTTCTGCCCCGCCCCGCTAAAGGCGCTGCAGCAGGCTCACCGCGCGGTGAGGCCAGGCGGGTATGTCAGCGTGCTGGTGTTTTCGGAGCCGCAGAACAACCCCTGCATTGGCATCCTGATGTCAACGGCGCTCAAGCATGCGGGTGTGCCGCCCCGCGACCCGTTTCAACCGGGCAGTTTGCTGAGCCTGGGCAAGCCGGGACTTCTTGATGAGTTGTTCCGCCAGGCTGGATTCGAAGACGTGAGCACGGCCCGAGTCTCCGCGCCGTTTCGCCTGAACTCGGCCGCAGACTACCTCACCTTTGTTCGCACATCGGCTTCCCCCATCATGCAGATTCTGGGCATGCTTGATCAGCAAGCCCAGGCGGCTGCCTGGGCTGAGATGGAAGAAAAACTTCGGACGTTTCAGTCACCCGAGGGGTGGGAAGGGCCGAACGAACTTTTGTTAGCCTGCGGAATGCGGCCGGTTACTGATTAAGCAGCAAACGATGCGCGCAGCCTCAGGGCGAACAAAAAACCTCAACCCCGTCCCACAAACGGCATCTTCGTCGCCATGATGGTCATGAACTGCACATTGGTGGACAGCGGCAGCGCCGCCATGTGCACCACGGCATCGGCAACATGGTTCACATCCATCAGCGGCTCAATCGCAATTTCGCCATTGGCCTGCGGCACCCCTTTGGCCATACGTGCGGCCAGTTCGGTCTGGGCGTTGCCAATGTCAATCTGGCCGCAGGCGATGTCGTACTTGCGGCAGTCCAGCGAGATCGATTTGGTCAGGCCGGTGATGGCGTGTTTGGTGGCGGTGTAAGGCGCCGAGTTCGGACGCGGCGCGTGCGCCGAGATCGAGCCGTTGTTGATGATGCGACCGCCTTGCGGTGACTGGGTTTTCATCAGCCGGATCGCCTGCTGCGCGCACAAAAAAGAGCCGGTCAGGTTGATGTTGACGACGTTTTGCCATTGCTCAAAGGTCAACTCGTCCATGGGCACGGGCGGCGCGCCGACCCCGGCGTTGTTGAACAACAGGTCCAGCCGCCCAAACACCTGCTGGGCCTGGTCGAAGGCTGCACGCACCGACTCAGGCCGGCTGACATCGCAGGGCACGGCCAGTGCCCGGCTGCCGGCGCCCGATTCCTGAGCCACCTCGTTCAAAGGTTCGGCACGCCGGCCGACCAGCACCACGCTGTAGTCCTCGCGCAGCAGCGCCAGCGCCACCGCCTTGCCTATGCCTGTGCCCGCGCCCGTTACCAATGCCACTTTGCCTTTGCCGCTCGAATTCATGCTGTTCCTCGAAATGGTTGTTGATGCTGAAAACGCCTGTCCCCGGCGTCAGCCACCGACTGTACCGCCCGTCCTGGCTTTGTGCTGGCCGCGATCTATTTAAGACCCCTGTTGGAAATAACCGACACCATGGTTTTTTGATAGTGATAACTTAAAAGCATGCCTACCTTGAACCGAAAAATCTGGGACATCTCGCCAGCCGTGGACGAGCAGGCGGCCGTGTTTCCGGGTGATGCCGCGTATTCGCAAAAACTGCACTTTGCGCTGTCACCCGGCTGCCCGGTGAATGTGAACACCCTCACCTTCTCGCCGCACACCGGCGCCCATGCCGACGCGCCCATGCATTACGCCAACGGCGAAGCGGCGATTGGTGCCGTGGACTTGTGGCCCTATCTGGGTCCCTGCCGCGTGATCCATTGCCTGGACTGCGGACCGCTGGTGGAGCCGCAACACATCGCCCATGCGCTGGACAAGCTGCCGCCGCGGGTGCTGCTGCGTACCGCCGCCGTGGCCAGCCAGTCTTGGGCTTCTTTTACAGCCATAGCCCCCGCCACTCTTGCGCTACTAGCTACCAAAAATATAGCGCTTGTCGGCATAGACACACCCAGCGTAGACCCCGCCACCAGCCAGGACTTGCCCAGCCACCACCTGCTGCTGCAACACGGTTTGCGGGTGCTGGAAAACCTGGTGCTCGACGACGTGCCGGCCGGCGATTACGAGCTGATCGCCTTGCCCCTGAAATTAACCCGGGCCGATGCCTCGCCGGTTCGAGCCATTTTGAGAGAACTATGACCACCTTGAATAACTGCCGCGCGCTTGATGCCCGCGATCCCCTGCGCCCGCTGCGCGACCAATTTGTATTGCCTGAGGGCGTGATTTACCTCGATGGCAACTCGTTAGGCGTGTTGCCCAAAACGCGGCGGCCCGCGTGGCCGAGGTCATCACCCAGGAATGGGGCCAGGAGTTGATCCGGTCCTGGAACAGCGCCGGCTGGTTCCATCTGCCGCAAGGCCTGGGCGACAAGATCGCTCGCCTGGTGGGCGCGAATCCGGGTGAGGTGGTGGCCACCGACAGCACCTCGGTCAACCTCTACAAGGTGCTCAGCGCCGCGCTCAACATCGCCGCGCAAGATGCACCGGATAAAAAAGTCATCGTCAGCGAACGCAGCAACTTCCCGACCGACCTTTACATCGCCGAAGGCTTGTGCCGCGAGCGCGGCTACCGCCTGCAGCTGGTCGAGCCCGATGAGATTCTGACCGCCTTGAACAGAGACGCCGCGGTGCTGATGCTCACCCACGTGAACTACCGCACCGGCGCCATGCACGACATGGCGGCGATAACAGCCGCCGCCCACGCCGCCGGTTGCCTGGCGGTCTGGGACCTGGCACACAGCGCCGGCGCCGTGCCGGTGGACCTGCAAGGCGCAGACGCTGACTTCGCCGTTGGCTGCGGCTACAAATACCTCAATGGCGGTCCCGGCGCACCGGCTTTTGTCTGGGTCCATCCCCGCCATGCCGACCGCTTCCAGCAACCGCTGTCGGGCTGGTGGGGCCATGCCGCGCCGTTTGAGTTCACCAGCGACTACCGCCCGGCACCGGGCATCACACGTTACCTGTGTGGCACCCAGCCCATCCTCAGCCTGGCCGCGCTGGAATGTGGGCTGGACGTGTTCGGCACCGCGGAGGCCCTGGGCGGCATGCCAGCCCTGCGCGCCAAGTCGCTGGCGCTGACCGATCTGTTCATCACGCTGGTGGAAGAACGCTGCGCCGGCCAGGGTCTGGGCCTGGCCACGCCGCGCGAGCACACGCAACGCGGCTCGCAGGTCTGTCTCTCGCGCAGCGAAGGCGCCTACGCCATCGTGCAGGCGCTGATCAAGCGCGGCGTGATTGGTGACTTCCGCGCCGGCGACGGCGCGGCCTACCCGGACATCCTGCGTTTCGGTTTCACGCCGCTTTATATTGGTTTTGAAGACGTCTGGCAGGCGGTGGAACATCTGAAACAAGTGCTCGACACCGGCGAATGGCAACGCGCAGAATTCAATCAGAAACATGCGGTGACTTGAGATGAACACGCCTGAAAAAATCGTCGCTGACGAAAAAGCCCAACTCGACTTCAGCCGCGACATGAGTTACGGCGACTACCTGCAGCTGGACGCCATCCTCGGTGCGCAAAAACCGCTCTCACCCGCGCACGACGAGATGCTTTTTATCATCCAGCATCAGACCAGCGAGTTGTGGATGAAACTCATGCTGCATGAGTTGCGCGCGGCGATTGCCAACGTGGCCAGGGACGAACTTGGCGCCGCCTTCAAGATGCTGGCACGTGTCAGCAAAATCATGGAGCAGTTGGTGCACGCCTGGGACGTGCTGGCCACCATGACACCGCCTGAGTACAGCGCCATCCGTCCTTACCTGGCCAACTCCAGCGGTTTCCAGAGTGCGCAATACCGCTGCATCGAGTTTGCGCTGGGCAACAAAAATGCCGCCATGCTCAAGCCGCACGCACACCGGCCGGATTTGTTGGCGCAGGTGCAAGCCGCGTTTGAAGCGCCGTCGCTTTACGACGAAGCCTTGCGTCTGCTGGCCAGGCGCGGTTTGGCCGTGCCGGCCAGCCACACCCAGCGCGACTGGACGCAGGGCTACTTGGAAAGCGACGCGGTCGAACAAGCCTGGTTGCTCGTCTACCGCGACCCGAAAAAATACTGGGACCTGTACCAGCTCGGCGAAGAACTCACCGACCTGGAAGATACCTTCCGGCTCTGGCGTTTTCGGCACGTCACCACGGTGGAACGTGTGATCGGTTTCAAGCGCGGCACAGGCGGCACCGGCGGCGTGAGTTATTTGCGCAAGATGCTGGATGTGGTGCTGTTTCCGGAAATCTGGAAACTGCGTACGGATTTGTAAGTCAAACAGGCCTCCAGCCTTTTAGCAACGGGCGCAGTCAGCTATTTAATTTATAGCAAAAACATTAGCATCACGCTGCGTCTCGGGTCTACCGTGGGCAGTAGGCGCAACTCCCCACTCCCACCCCTAACCCCTCCCTCGCCCCGCTGGGCGATGGAGGGGGACTTCATTTGGCTACGTGTGCTGCGCTCGCGTGCATGAATGACGGTCTCGTGGAAATATTCAACAAGGACGCGCTAGGCGCGTCCTTGTCTCCCCGCATCCGATCCCGCTCCCCAACCCCTTCTGCCTGCACCGAGGAGCGCAGGGAAAAGCGGATCAGGGCTCGCGATTGTTTGAGGCGCAGCCGAGTTCGAGCGAGACCCCGCTTTTGCCGAGCACCGCAGGTTGCCCCGTAGCGCAGCGCAGGGGACGCAGACAGCGGGGTCGCCTTTTCTTTTGCTTACTTTTTTTTTGGCGACGCAAAAGAAAAGTAAGTTGCCGCCGGGCAACCCCGGCAAGCTCGAAGCGCACACACAGGCCAAGCAAACTCAAGCTTGACCAGCACAGCCCGAACTCATGAATAAAACCGGCCTCCAGCCCCTAAAGACGGGACGCAAGCAGCTACTAATTTAATAGCAACTCACGGCCCGCCATACAGCCAGGGCACGTCCAACAAACGCTCCCCCAACAACTTCATCGACGTATCCCGCCCCCAGCGCACCAGGCCGCTGGCATGGAAAATTTGTCCATTGCGGATGGCACGCGCTTGCACACGGGCGTTACGCTGCCAGCGGTTCAGCGCGTAGCGATTGAGCATGGTGGGCACGTCCAGGGCCGGGTCCAGCGCCTGGGCCAGCACCCGTCCGAGGTCGGCCGCGTCTTCAATCGCCATGCCCGCCCCCTGGGCCAGGTAGGGGCGCATCGGGTGCGCGGCGTCGCCCAGCAGGGCCACGCGGCCCAAGGCATGCTGGTAAGCGCCTTGCAGCGGTGGCCGGTCGCACAACGCCCAGAGCCGCCAGTCGGGAATGGCCTGGACCAGGTCTTGCAGAGGCGTGCAGCTCCCGGCCAGCGCCGCGCGCAGGCCGGCGGCGTCGGTGCCATGGTCCCAATCATCCAGCGCGCCGGGTACCTCGCCCTGCACGATGCCGACCACGTTGAGCCAGTCACCACCGCGCACCGGGTACTGCACCACATGCAGGCGTGGGCCCAGCCAGGCCGTGATCTGGCTGGAACGCAAGGCCTCGGGCATATCAGCCTGGCGGACCAGCGCGCGGTAGGCCAGGTGGCCGGTGCTGCGCGGCGGCCCGTCGCCCAATAACCATTGCCGCACCGGGCTCCACAAACCGTCCGCCCCCACCAGCACGTCGCCCTCCAGCGCCGGGCCCTCTGGGCCCTGCACCGTCACCGCTTCAGCGCTTTGCGTGAAGCGGTTCAGCGTGCAGTTCAGCCGCAGCGTCACACCCGCTTGCTGCACGGCCGCCAGCAACAGGCCATGCAGGTCGGCCCGGTGCACGGTGGCGTACGGCGCGCCATAACGCTGCCGTATCACCTCGCCCAGGCGCAGCAGCCCCAAGGTCTTGCCCGAGACCGCACTGCGCACCTCGAGCTGTTTCGGAAAGGCGGCCACGGCGGCCAGTGCATCGGCCAGGCCCCAGTCGTGCAAGACCTTGACCACATTCGGACCGATCTGGATGCCGGCGCCGACCTCGCTGAAAACCGCTGCGCGTTCGTACAAGCGCGCATGCCAGCCGGCGCGCGCGCAGGCCAGCGCAGCCGCCAAGCCGCCAATGCCGCCGCCGGCGATCAAGGCTTGCTGTGTCAAGAAAAACCTCGCGCCGAGTCGATGGGCTGTGACGGCGGGACGGAGCAGCGACCCGCACAGGCCGGGTCACGCCCGACATGACCGCGATGGCGAAAAAAAGGCTTGAAGAAAACTGTCCCCGTGTTCATGCCGCCAGCAACTGCCGCAGCACAAAGGGCAGAATGCCGCCGTGGCGGTAGTAGTCCACCTCGATAGGAGTGTCTATGCGCAGAATCAGCTGCAGCTTTTGCTGCGTGCCGTCGGCACGGGTGATCACCAGGGTGGCTTCGCTTTGCGGTTTCAGGTCGGGATCGGGCAACACATCAATCACCTCATTGCCCGTCAGCCCCAGCGTTTGCCAGGAATCACCGGCCTTGAACTGCAGCGGCAACACGCCCATACCGACCAGGTTGCTGCGGTGGATGCGTTCAAAACTTTTGGCCACCACGGCTTTGATACCGAGCAACTGCGTGCCCTTGGCGGCCCAGTCGCGCGAGGAACCAGTGCCGTATTCCTCACCCGCAAAAATCACGGTGGGCATGCCGCTGGCCATGTATTGCATGGCCGCGTCATAGATGAACATCTTCTCGCCGCCGGGCTGGAACAAGGTGACACCACCCTCCTCGCGCGAACCGTCGGGGCCTGCTGGAATCATCAGGTTCTTGATACGCACATTGGCAAAAGTGCCGCGCATCATCACCTCGTGGTTGCCGCGGCGCGCGCCGTAGCTGTTGAAGTCGGTGTTCAAGACGCCATGGGCCAGCAGCCACTGGCCGGCCGGTGAGCTGGCCTTGATCGAACCCGCCGGCGAAATGTGGTCGGTGGTGATCGAGTCGCCAAACAGCGCCATGATGCGTGCGCCCTTCACAGCCACAGACTCCTTTTGGCCTCCAGCCCCCGATTGACGAGCGCGATCAGCTATGGTTTCCATAGCAAAGTCCTTGAAGAAAGGCGGCTCGGCGATGTAGGTGCTGGTCGGCCAGGTGTAGGCCGTGCCGGTCACACCCTTGATCTTTTCCCAGAGTTTGCCGGGCTCGGACTTGACCTTGGCGTAGTTCTCGCGGAAGGCCTTGCCGTTCATGGCGAACTTCATCAGTTTGTAAATTTCGTCGCTGGTCGGCCAGATGTCGCCGAGATAAACATCCTTGCCGCCTTTGCCCTTGCCCACAGGTTCGGTCATCAGGTCGCGCATCACCGTGCCGGCAATCGCATAAGCCACCACCAGCGGCGGGCTGGCCAGGAAGTTGGCTTTCAGGTTGGGATGGATACGTGCTTCAAAGTTGCGGTTGCCCGACAAGACGGCGGCACAGACCAAGTCGCTTTTGTTGATGGCTTCGTTGATCTCCGGCGTCAGGTCGCCGGCATTGCCGATGCAGGTGGTGCAGCCGTAACCGGCCAGCGCAAAACCGAGTTTTTCCAGGTAGGGCAACAAGCCGGTTTTGGTCAGGTACTCGGTGACGATGCGTGAACCGGGCGCCAGCGAGGTCTTGATGTGCGGCTGCACCTTCAGGCCGGCTTCCACCGCTTTTTTGGCCAGCAAACCGGCCGCCAGCAACACGCTGGGATTCGAGGTGTTGGTGCAGCTGGTGATGGCCGCGATCAACACATCGCCATTGCCTATGCTGATGCCGGCCGACTTGGATGGGGGGGGCAACACGTTGGACTGCGCCGTGGCCAGCGTGGGGCGGTTGCTTTCCATCTCAACCACCGAACGCGGCGCGCCCGAGGGGGTGGGCGGTGCCCCCGGCAAGGTGTCCACGCGGCCATGGTCGACATGCCGCAGCAAATGCCGCGTGGCCAACATGGCGGCCGGCTGGTTGAAACCGTTTTCGGCATTTGGCTTGCTGAACAAGGACGCAAACTGGCTGGCCACCTGGCCCAGCTCGATGCGGTCCTGCGGACGTTTGGGGCCGGCCAGGCTGGGCGTCACATCGCCCAGGTCCAGCTTGACCACCTGCGAAAAATCGATCTCGCCAGCCTTGGACACACCAAACAGGCCTTGCGCGCGGAAGTAGGCTTCAAAGGCCTCGATCTCAGCCTTGGTGCGGCCGGTGCCGGTGAAATATTCAATGGTTTTTTCATCGACCGGGAAAAAGCCCATGGTTGCGCCATATTCCGGCGCCATATTGGCAATCGTTGCACGGTCAGGCAAGGCCAGCGTGCGCGTGCCTTCGCCAAAAAATTCGACAAACTTGCCGACGACTTTTTCCTTACGCAAGGTTTCCGTCACACGTAACACCAGGTCGGTGGCGGTGACCCCTTCACGCAGGCGGCCGGTCAGCTCAAAACCCACCACGTCGGGCGTCAGCATATACACCGGCTGGCCCAGCATGGCGGCTTCGGCCTCGATGCCGCCCACGCCCCAGCCGACCACACCGATGCCGTTGATCATGGTGGTGTGGCTGTCGGTGCCGACCAGGGAGTCGGGGTAATACACACCCTTGTCGCTCTTGTGCACACCACGCGCCAGGTATTCGAGGTTGACCTGGTGCACGATGCCAAAACCCGGCGGCACCACACCAAAGGTGTCAAAGGCCTGCATGCCCCATTTCATGAACTCGTAACGCTCACGGTTGCGCTGGAACTCCAGCTTCATGTTCAGGTCCAGCGAGTTTTTCTTCCCGTAGTAGTCCACCATGATGGAGTGGTCCACCACCAGGTCCACCGGCACCAGCGGCTCAATACGTTTGGGGTCTTTGCCCAGCTTCACGGCGACGGCGCGCATCGCGGCCAGGTCGGCCAGCAGCGGCACACCGGTGAAATCCTGCAACACCACGCGCGAGACCACAAACGGAATTTCTTCGGTGCGCTCGGCCTTGGGCGCCCAGTTGGCCAGTTGCTTGACATGTTCCGCGCTGACTTTTTTGCCGTCGCAATTACGCAGCACGGACTCCAGCACAATACGCATGGACACCGGCAGGCGCGACACCTTGGGAAACTGTTTGGCCAGCGCGGGCAGCGAATAAAACTTGCCGGTCTTGCCGGACGCGGTCTTGAAGGTCTTCAGGGTGGAAGCGAACTCGTGGGCCATGGTGAACTCCTAGTCTTGTGGTTTTGACACTATTGTCACGCTGTTGTGTTTCACGTCGCAAGGACAGGGCTTAGCGCCTGGCGCTCTGGATCGGGCAGGTAACGCACCGCCAGCACGCCTTCAATGGCGCGCAACTGGTCCAGCACCGTAACCGAGAGCGGGCTGTCCACATCCACCAGGGTGTAAGCCATGTCGCCGCGTGACTTGTTGACCATGTTGTGGATGTTCAGGCCGGCCTGGGCCATGGCGGTGGAGATTTGTCCCAGCATATTGGGCACATTGGCGTTGGCAATCGCCACCCTGTAGGCGGATTCGCGCGCCATGACCACCGCCGGAAAGTTGACGGCGTTGATCACATTGCCGTGTTCCAGGTAATCACGCAACTGGTCGGCCACCATGATGGCGCAGTTTTCTTCGGCCTCGCGGGTGGACGCACCCAGATGCGGCAGTGCAATCACGCCTTCATGGTGGTTCAGGGCCGCGGAAGGAAAATCGCAGACATACCAGCCCAGTTGTTTGGCAGCCAGGGCGGCCAGCACCGCGCTTTCGTTGACCACGCCTTCGCGCGAGAAGTTCAACAGCACCGCGCCCGGACCCATGAGTTGGATGTTGTCGACATGCACCAGGTCGCGCGTGGCCTGCACCAGCGGCACATGCAGGGTGACAAAATGCGCGTTTTTCAGCACCTCAGCCACGCTGCCGGCTTTTTTGACCTGAGCCGGCAAGCTCCAGGCCGCATCCACCGTGATGTCGGGGTCGTAACCCAGCACCTGCATGCCTAATTTGATGGCCGCATCGGCCACCAGGCAACCGACCTTGCCCAGGCCCACAATGCCCAGGGTCTGGCCGGCCAGCTCAAAACCGGCGAAGTTTTTCTTGCCCTCTTCCACGAGCTTGTCCATGTCGGGTTGGCTGCTGTCCAGGCTGCCGACAAAACGCAGCGCCGGTGCGATATTGCGCGCCGCCAGCAACATGCCGGTCAGCACCAGTTCCTTGACCGCATTGGCATTGGCACCCGGGGCATTAAACACCGGCACGCCGCGCGCGCTCATGGCGGGAACCGGGATGTTGTTGGTGCCGGCACCGGCGCGGGCGATGGCTTGCACACTGTCGGGAACCGTCATGCCATGCATGTCGGCCGAACGCAGCAACACCGCGTCGGGCCGGTCCAGGTCCTTGCCGACGCTGTAACGCTCTGCCGGCAGGCGCTTGAGGCCACTGGCTGAAATCTGGTTCAAGACCAGAATTTCGAAGCGCCGCGCCGGCAGGCCTTCAGCCATGGCTGGCCTCAAACTCCTTCATGTAGGCCACCAAGGCCTGCACACCCTCGACCGGCATCGCGTTGTAAATCGAGGCCCGCATGCCACCGACCGAACGGTGGCCCTTCGAGTTGCAACATGCCACGTGCCTGCGCACCCTTGAGGAAAGCTTCGTCGAGCGACTCGTCCTTCAGCTTGAAAGGCACGTTCATCAACGAACGGTCTTCGGGCGCCACCGGGTTGCTGTAAAACGAGGTGGCATCCAGGTAGTCGTACAGCAGCGCGGCCTTGCGGCGGTTGTGAGCTTCCACGGCTTTGAGACCGCCCAGCGCCTTCAGGTGTTTGAAGACCAGGCCGGCGATGTAAATCGCGTAGGTCGGCGGCGTGTTGTACATGGAGTCGTTGTCGGCCTGCTGTTTGTAGTCAAACACAAACGGCGTATGTTGTATGGCCTGGCCGATCAGGTCCTCACGCACGATCACCAGGGTCAGGCCTGCGCCGCCTATGTTTTTCTGCGCACCCGCATAAATCAGGCCATAACGGCTGACATCGATGGGCCGCGACAGGATGTTGGACGACATGTCGGCGACCAGCGGCACGGCACCGGTGTCCGGCGTCCAGTGGTACTCGACACCACCTATGGTTTCGTTGGAGCAGATATGCACGTAAGCCGCGTTCGGGTCCAGCTTCCAGGTGTCAAACTTGGGCACGCTGGTGAAACCCGTGGCTTCGGCGCTGGCGGCCACATTGACCTGGCAGTAGTTTTTGGCTTCCTTGATGGATTTTTTCATCCACTCGCCGGTGTTGATGAAGTCCGCGCTGGCATGGCCGCGCAACAAATTCATCGGAATGCAGGCGTTTTGCCCCAAACCGCCACCTTGCAGAAACAAGACCTTGTAATTGGCCGGAATGGCCATCAGCTCGCGCAAATCCGCTTCCGCCTGGGCGTGGATGGAGATGAACTCCTTGCCGCGGTGGCTCATTTCCATCACCGACATGCCGGAACCGTTCCAGTCCAGCATTTCTGCGGCCGCCTGGCGCAGAACGGGTTCGGGAAGGGTGGCCGGGCCGGCGCTGAAATTGAAAACGCGTGTCATGAAAAGGACTTTCTAAGGGGAAGGGAGTTGGCGGCCACGTCGCGTGATCGCCAAAATCCACAGCATACAAGAAAGTCCTGTCACAAGGGCGCCAGACACATCGGCCCGGTCCCCTGCCGGCACTCACCAGGCGTGTTGCGCAGCGCTTTTACGCAGCCCGAACCACTGCAGCTCGGCCAGCAGACCCACGGCCAGGGCCTGGACGGCGACAAACACCTGACCCAGCAAGGTCGGCGTGACCAGCCCGCCGAAAAGCAGTGCCAGGCAACCCAGCACCCACAACAGGTTGGCCGCAATCAAGGTCCAGACCAGCTCGGCGTGGACAAACTGCCGCGTGGCGATAAAGGCAATGCCCGCCACATACCCCAACAGCAGCCAGCCCGAGGCCACCAGCAAACCTTCAGGCAGGCCCAGCAAACCGGCCAGAAAACCGGGCAGCAACAACTGCAACGCGCCTGTGGCCACACCGGTGGCGGCGTCCAGCCACAAAACACGGCGCAGGAAGTGGGGGGAAGCGATCAGGGACGACAGAGAGGAAGCAACAGACATGACAAACTCCTTGGGTTGGGGATAGCGGGTTGATACAGCCGCCGCACCGGGCTATCCACCGATGCGGCCATGGGTGCATCATTCCCGGGCCGCTGCAGCCCGTCGATAACCTGGGAGGTAATGGCGCGGCGGCCGGCCTGGCTTTACGATGGCGCCATGTTGACCAGCCTCCACACCCCCGCCCGGACTTCGCGCGCCAGCCCACAAGCCTTTGGCGAACACCTGCGCCACTGGCGCCAGCACCGGCGCCTGAGCCAGCTGGACCTGGCCAGCGAAGCCGACATCTCGACCCGGCACCTGAGTTTTGTCGAAACCGGCCGGGCCAGCCCCAGCCGCGAGATGGTGTTGCGCCTGTCCGAGCGCCTGGACATCCCGCTGCGCGAGCGCAACACGCTGCTGGTGGCCGCCGGTTACGCGCCCATGTACCGTGAACGCCCGCTGGACGATCCGGCGCTGGATGCCGCGCGGCAGGCGGTCGAGCTGATACTCCAAAGCCACGAGCCCTACCCCGCGCTGGCAATTGACCGGCACTGGAACCTGGTCGCGGCGAATCGCATGGTGCCGCTGCTGATGGCCGGCGCCGATGCTTCGCTGCGGCAAGGCACGGTCAATGTGTTGCGCCTGAGTCTGCACCCGCAGGGACTCGCCCCTCACATCGCCAACCTGGTGCAATGGCGGGACCACCTGTTCGAACGCTTGCGCCAGCAAATCACAGCTACGGCAGACCCGGTGCTGGTCGCGTTGCTGGACGAATTACGCGCCTACCCGGTGCCCGAAGGCAGCCACCAACACCTGGAAGGCGAACACGCGGGCGTGGTCATGCCTTTCAAGTTCACCACGCCGAGCGGTGTTCTCAGCTTCATCAGCACCACCACCATCTTCGGCACACCGGTGGACGTTACCCTGCAGGAACTGGCCATGGAAACCTTTTTCCCGGCCGACGACTTCACCCGGCAGGCGCTGCAGGCCCTGATGACGCGGGCGTGAAGTCGTAGTCGCTACCAATTCAATAGCTGGTTGCGTCCGTCCTTTATGGGCTAGAGGCACAATTCATCATGAACAAGGTGGCAGGACACGAATATCCGCCATGCGCATAAAAAAGCGGCCCCGAAGGCCGCTTTTTCATTCAGCTTGCGCTGCTCGCAAGATCAGGCGGGCACGCCGTCCTTGACGGTGTCGGCCATGTCCGTGTAGTCCTTGACCTGGTCAAAGTTCAGGTACTGGTACACGGTGTCGCTGGCAGCGGTCAACACACCCATGTCGGCCATGTATTCGGCCTTGGTCGGGATGCGGCCCAGCTTGGAGCAGATCGCGGCCAGTTCGGCGGAGCCTAGGTAAACGTTGGAGTTTTTGCCCAAACGGTTGGGGAAGTTGCGCGTCGAGGTGGAGAACACCGTCGCGCCCTCTTTCACCTGCGCCTGGTTGCCCATACACAGGCTGCAGCCCGGCATTTCCATACGCGCGCCGGCCGAACCCAGCACACCGTAGTGGCCTTCTTCGGTCAGTTGTTTGGCATCCATCTTGGTCGGCGGTGCCATCCACAGCTTGACCGGGATGTCGCGCTTGTTTTCCAGCAGCTTGGAGGCGGCGCGGAAATGGCCGATGTTGGTCATGCACGAACCAATGAACACTTCGTCGATCTTGGCGCCGGCCACGTCGGCCAGGGTTTTTACATCGTCCGGATCATTCGGGCAGGCCACGATAGGTTCGTGGATGTCGGCCAGGTCGATCTCGATGACGGCCGCGTATTCCGCATCCGCGTCGCCCTTGAGCAATTGTGGATCGGCCAGCCAGGCTTCCATGGCGGCGATGCGGCGCTTGATGGTGCGCACGTCCGAATAACCCGTAGCGATCATCCACTTCAGCATCGTGATGTTGCTGGTGATGTACTCGATGATGGGTTCCTTGTTCAGGTGCACCGTGCAGCCGCCGGCAGAACGCTCGGCCGAAGCATCACTCAATTCAAAGGCCTGCTCGACCTTCAGGTCTGGCAGACCTTCGATCTCGAGAATGCGGCCGGAGAAAATGTTCTTCTTGCCCTGCTTGGCCACCGTCAACAGACCGGCCTTGATGGCGTACAAAGGAATCGCGTTGACAAGATCACGCAAGGTGATACCGGGCTGCATCTCGCCCTTGAAACGCACCAACACCGACTCCGGCATGTCCAGCGGCATGACGCCGGTGGCGGCGCCGAAAGCCACCAGGCCAGAACCGGCCGGGAAGCTGATGCCGATGGGGAAACGGGTGTGGCTGTCGCCGCCGGTACCGACGGTGTCAGGCAGCAACATGCGGTTCAGCCAGCTGTGGATGATGCCGTCGCCCGGACGCAGCGGGATGCCGCCGCGATCACTCATGAAGTCAGGCAACTCGTGGTGCATCTTCACGTCGACGGGCTTGGGATAAGCCGCGGTGTGGCAGAAGGATTGCATCACCAGGTCGGCGCTAAAGCCCAGGCAAGCCAGGTCTTTCAGCTCGTCGCGGGTCATCGGGCCGGTGGTGTCTTGCGAGCCGACCGAGGTCATCTTGGGTTCGCAATAAGTCCCGGGGCGCACGCCCTGACCTTCTGGCAAACCAACCGCACGGCCAACCATTTTTTGTGCCAAGGTGAAACCACGGCCGTTGTTGACCGGGTCTTGCGGCAAACGGAACTGGGTCGACAGCGGCAGGCCCAGTGCAAAACGCGCCTTGGCGGTCAGGCCGCGACCGACGATCAGCGGAATACGGCCACCGGCACGCACTTCGTCAAACAACACATCGCTTTTGAGCTTGAACTCGGCAATCACCTTGCCGTCTTTCAAGGCCTTGCCGTCGTAAGGGCGCAGCTCGATCACGTCGCCCATGGCCATCTGGCTCACGTCGAGTTCGATGGGCAGCGCGCCCGAGTCTTCCATGGTGTTGTAGAAGATAGGCGCGATTTTCGAGCCCAGGCAGACGCCGCCAAAACGTTTGTTCGGCACAAAAGGAATGTCTTCGCCGGTGAACCACAACACCGAGTTGGTGGCGGACTTACGCGAGGAACCGGTACCGACGACGTCGCCGACGTAGGCCACGAGGTTGCCCTTGGCTTTGAGTTCTTCAATGAACTTGATGGGGCCGCGTTTGCCGTCTTCTTCGGGCGTGACACCGGGGCGTGCATTCTTGTGCATGGCCAGCGCGTGCAGCGGAATGTCGGGACGGCTCCAGGCATCGGGTGCGGGCGACAGGTCGTCGGTGTTGATCTCGCCGGCGACTTTAAAAATGGTCAGCTTGATGGACGCTGGCACTTCGGGACGGCTGGTGAACCACTCGGCATCGGCCCAGCTTTGCAACACGGCCTTGGCGTAGCTATTGCCCTTGTCGGCTTTTTCCTTGACGTCATGGAACTGGTCGAACATCAGCAAGGTGTTCTTCAGGCCGGCGGCCGCTTGCGTGGCCACGCTGGCTTGCGCGTCGTCGAGCAGCGCAATCATGGGGCTGATGTTGTAGCCGCCCAGCATGGTGCCCAGCAATTGCGTGGCGTGTTCGCGCGAGATCAGCGCGCATTTTTCCGTGCCATGGGCCACGGCTGCCAAGTAGCTGGCCTTGACTTTGGCGGCGTCATCCACGCCGGCCGGCACGCGGTGCGTGATCAGCTCGACCAGAAAAGCTTCTTCGCCCTTGGGCGGATTTTTCAGCAGCTCGATCACTTCGCCGGTTTGTTTGGCCGACAGCGGCAGCGGTGGAATACCCAGCGCGGCGCGTTCTGCGACGTGGTTGCGATAGGTCTGGATGAATTCTGACATCATGGGTTTTCTTCTCCTGTATTCAACAAACGGTCAAGGGGCGGCTTTGATGGCTGCGGGAACGGGGACAGGCGCATCCAGAATGCTGGGGCGCGGGTTTCGCTTGAGTTCATCGGCGAAGGTGATTTGCGCCGGGCTCATACATTCATCGGCCAGGCGCTGGCCCAGCTTTTGGCTCATCAGCATGGACTTGTTGCCCAGTTGCAACCACATGGCGCCGGCACGGGGATCTTCCAGGCGGATCGCGCCGGTCCGGCTTTCCACCGGATGCATGCTGAAGCGCATTTTCCCGGTCTGCACCAGGAAAAAGCCCGGGCGTTTGGTGCTGGCCGTGATGACGACAGCGGCGCCCAGCTCGCAGGGAATGTTGCCCATGTACACCTGTTTGGCGACCTCCAGGTCAGCGGCGCTCAGGGTGACGTTGGGATCGTCGTCGATAGGCGTCACTTCTTCCACGGCCTTGGCGGCCGAGCGGCGGATTGGGGCACGGGGTTTGGGCGCCGGCTTGGCGTCTGCTGCCGCGGCCTTGACGGCCGCTTTAGGCGCCGCTTTGGCGGGCTGCTCGGTCTGCGCCAGCAACAGGGCGGGCGTGGCGAAAATCATCACAGAGGCAAGAATAAGTTTCACGGGGTTTCCTTGAAAACAATGGACCAAATCAATCAAGACAATCAGGAGGCAGCGGCAAAATAGCCCTGCGCCTCGGGCGGCAACACACGGCCGGTCTGGTGGGCGCGCTCCAGCACCTGCCAGAAATAACGGTAACTCGCACGGTCGTGCAGGTTACCGTCAAAACTAATGGGCGCCCAATCAGCATGGGCGGCAGCAGCTATTATTTTTGTAGCATTTTCAATCTCGCGCTCATCCGGGGCAAAAGCCTCCAGGATGGGTCGAATCTGGTTCGGATGAATGCTCCACATCCGGGTATAGCCAAATTCACGGGCGGCCTGCCGGGCCGCACCGGCCATCGCGGCCACGTCCTTGAATTCCGTGACCACGCAGTGCGAGGGCACCTTGCCATACGCATGGCAGGCCGACGCGATTTCAAGCTTGGCACGCACAACCAGCGGGTGTGTGAACTGGCCCTTGCCGCTCATGCCGTCGGCAGGAATCGCCCCCGCCATGGGCGGAAACAAAATCCATCAGACCAAAACTGATGGACTGCACACGCGGATGGGCGGCAATCTCGAAAACATTGCGTACCGCCAGCGGCGACTCCACCAGCACATGCAGCGGCAAATTGTCTGCCGATGCGGCCAGCAGCGCCTGTTCGGCCTTGAGCACATCGGCCAGCGACTCCACCTTGGGCACCATGATGTGGCACAACTGGCGCGACAACTTGCCGGCAATCAGGGACATGTCCGCTTCGAAAGCTGGGTGGTCCACAGGGTGCACACGCACCGCCACACGGGCCTGGTCCGCGGCCAGCACCGCCAGCGCTACCACCATGGCCGCGTGGTCGGCCTCGCCGCCCACGGGCGCGCCGTCTTCGCAGTCCAGTGTCACGTCGAACACGCAGGCGCCGAACTCTTGCATCATCTCGGCCTGCAGTTGCAGGCTTTTGCGCATGCGCACTTCGACGCCGCTGTAATGATCACACACGGGCAAAACGACAGACCCGGCCTGCGCGCCCATCAGCGCCTCGCGGGGGTGGACAGGTGGTTTCATGATTTGCGTTGTGCCACGATAAACATGCGCGGGAAAGCCAGCAGCAACTGGCCGTCAGTGCGCGGCAAATAAGCGGCAGCGATCCGCTTTTCATACTCGGCCAGGTAACTGGCGCGCAATTCGGCATTCAAGGGTTCGACAAAAGGCTTGAGCCCGGTCGCGCTGACCCATTCCACAATCGCGGCAGGTGATGCCATGGGATGCTGGTAAATCGTGTGCCAGACATCAACCTGCAGCGCTTGTGGTGCCAGCAAGTCGTAATAATCCTGCAAGGACAAAATGGCCGTGCGTAATGCAGCCGCTTCGCCAATGGCAGCAGCCCAAGGCGCTTGCCCGGCCACATCCCGCATGGCACGGTGCGTGGGTTCATTGCGGTTGTCCGGCATCTGGATGGCCAGGACACCGCCAGGCGCGAGCGCGGCAAACAGCCTGGGGATCAGTGTTTCGTGCTGCGGCACCCATTGCAATGCCGCATTCGCGTAAATCAGGTCGGGGGCTTGCGCCGGCGTCCACTGCGAAATATCGCTCAGCTCAAAACGCACACCGGGCAGCCGCTTTCTGGCGCTGTCCAGCATGGAGGGCGAGTTGTCGGTGCCGACCAGGTCGGCTTTCGGGAAACGCTGGGCCAGCAGTTCGGTGGAGTTGCCCGGGCCGCAGCCCAGATCCACCACCTGCCTGGCATTTTCAAGCGGCACCCGGGCCAGCAGCTCGCGCGCCGGCCGGGTCCGCTCGTCTTCAAAACGGCTGTAGAGCGAAGGATTCCAGTCGCTCATGCGCACGTTGGGTACAAGGTCTTGACTCGCAAGGCTTGGTTTAGAGCAGGTGGGCAACGCCGGCTTGTTCGCCCTGCAACTCTTCCAGGGTCTTGTTGATACGCTCTTGCGAGAAAGCATCAATCGCCAGGCCTTCGACCAGCTTGTATTCGCCGCCTTCGCAGGTCACGGGGAAACCAAACATGGTGTCTTTTGGAATGCCGTATTGGCCGTCCGACGGAATACCCATGGTGACCCACTTGCCGTTGGTGCCCAGGGCCCAGTCGCGCATGTGGTCAATCGCAGCGTTGGCAGCCGAAGCCGCCGACGAGGAGCCACGGGCTTCGATGATGGCGGCGCCGCGTTTGCCGACGGTGGGCAGGAAGGTGTTGGCATTCCATTCCTGGTCGTTGATCATCTTGGCGACGCTTTCGCCGTTGATGGTGGCAAAACGGTAGTCGGCGTACATCGTGGGCGAGTGGTTGCCCCAGACCGTGAGTTTTTCGATGTCGGCCACGGCCTTGCCGGTTTTGGCAGCGAGCTGGCTGGCAGCGCGGTTGTGGTCCAGGCGCAGCATGGCGGTGAAGTTCTTGCGTGGCAGATCCGGCGCCGACTTCATCGCGATGTAGGCGTTGGTGTTGGCCGGGTTGCCGACCACCAGCACCTTGACGTTGCGGCTGGCGACGGCGTTCAAGGCCTTGCCCTGTGCCGTGAAGATGGCGCCGTTGACGGCCAGCAGTTCGGCACGTTCCATGCCGGGACCGCGGGGGCGCGAGCCGACCAGCAGCGCGTAGTCGGCGTCCTTGAAGGCGGTCATCGGGTCGCCGTGGGCGGTCATCTCCACGAGCAGCGGGAAAGCGCAGTCGTCGAGTTCCATCATCACGCCCTTGAGCGCTTTTTGCGGGCCTTCAACAGGCACTTCCAGCAATTGCAGGATGACGGGCTGGTCTTTGCCCAGCATTTCGCCGGAAGCAATGCGGAACAACAAGGCGTAACCGATTTGACCAGCGGCCCCTGTAACGGCAACACGGACGGGTTTTTTGCTCATGATTGATGACTCCAGGAAGGTTTAAATCGGTGATAGGAATAGAAATGAGGTAGTTTGCGCGGCTGGAGTCACCTGGCAACACATGTGAACTGCGTCACACCGGGGCCAGCTTTGCGTTCAACTCAGCCCAAGATTTTACGCTCGAAAACCCTGAGGCGTCAATTTGTCTTATGTCTTATATAAGATATGATTCACGCCAAATCGAGTGCATTCCATGGCGACCCACACCAGCCCCCTGTCAGACCCTGCCGCGCCCCCCGCCGAGGCGGGCGCCGCTGCGCCTGCCTTCAGCCCGCTGTACCAGCAGATCAAGTCGCTGATCCTGCAAAGCCTGCAGGCCGGCGAGTGGAAACCGGGCGAGATGATACCCAGTGAAATGGACCTGGCCGCGCGTTTTCGCGTCAGCCAGGGCACAGTGCGCAAGGCCATCGACGAGCTGGCCGCCGAAAACCTGGTGATACGCCGCCAGGGCAAGGGCACTTTTGTGGCCACCCATGCCGAACATCACGTGCAATACCGCTTTCTGCGCCTGATGCCGGAAAGCGGCGACGCCAGCAGCGAAGGTCCGGCCGAACGCCAGATCATCGACTGCAAACGGCTGCGCGCACCCGCCGATATTGCCCGGGCGCTGGCCTTGCGCAGCGGCGATGCGGTGCTGCAGGTACGCCGCGTCCTGTCTTTCCAAGGCGCGCCGACGATTCTGGAAGACCTGTGGCTGCCGGGTGGACCCTTCAAAGGCCTGACGGCAGACCGGCTGGCCCACTACCGCGGACCGATGTACGCCCTGTTTGAGACCGAATTCGGCGTGCGCATGGTGCGGGCCGAGGAAAAAATCCGGGCCGTTGCCGCCGATGCGGCGGCAGCACAGCTGCTGGATGTGGCTGCCGGCACGCCCTTGCTGAGCGTGGAGCGCACGGCTTTCACCTACAACGACATCCCCATGGAATTGCGCCGCGGCCTGTATAAAACCGACACCCACCACTACAAAAACGAGCTTAGTTGATGGCTTTCATCAAGCAAGTCCAAGGGTTTGCACCTAGGCTTGTTGCGTTGCAATAGAATTTGCATGTTCTTCGTTGTAATTGCCTGACAGTTACCACCCAGTTACCAGACCTCCCACGAAAGACTAACAATGACAGAGCTGGCATCCAAACAGCGTCCCAAGCGGCCTGAATTCCGCAATATCAACGCCTTCAAGGACCTGATGACCTACCGCATGACACCGGCGGCATGGGTTTCCATCCTGCACCGCGCCAGTGGTGCCATCATGTTCCTGCTGATGCCCTTCATCATCTGGATGTTTGATACCTCGATTTCTTCCGAAATCTCATTCGAACGCTTCAAAGCCGCCTTCAATATCGGCATGCTGGGTTTGCCCGGGTTTTTCTGGAAACTGGTCGTCCTGGCGCTGATCTGGGCCTATCTGCACCACTTCATCGCCGGCCTGCGCCATCTCTACATGGACGCCACCCACGCGCTGAGCAACCAGTTCGGCAAAACCACCGCCCTGCTCACGCTGGCCGTCAGCATCGCCTTGACACTGGTGCTGGGCGCCAAGCTGTTTGGCCTCTACTAATAAGAAGGAGCATCCCATGTCTGTGAATTACGGCTCCAAACGCCTGGTTGTCGGCGCCCACTACGGCCTGCGCGACTGGCTTAGCCAGCGTATCACCGCGGCCCTGATGGCCATTTTTACCGTCTTGCTGCTCGGCCAGGTGATTTTCACCAGCGGCCCCATCGGCTACGACCAGTGGGCCGGCATCTTTGCCGCGCAGTGGATGAAAGTCTTGACCTTTGTGGTCATCATCGCCCTGCTGTACCACGTCTGGGTCGGCATGCGCGACGTCTGGATGGACTACGTCAAGCCCGTCTGGCTGCGCCTGCTGCTGGAAGTGTTCACCATCGTGTGGCTGGTCGCTTGCGCCGGCTGGGCAATTCAAGTCCTGTGGCGCTTCTAAACCACCCCTGACGAACGACTGTAGAAAAACAATCATGACTGCAACTTCCAAGCTTCCCAAACGAAAATTTGACGTGGTGATCGTCGGGGCCGGCGGCTCCGGCATGCGCGCCTCGCTGCAACTGGCCCGCGCCGGCCTGAACGTCGCCGTGTTGTCCAAAGTCTTCCCGACCCGCTCGCACACCGTGGCGGCCCAGGGCGGCATAGGCGCCTCGCTCGGCAACATGTCCGAGGACAACTGGCACTACCATTTTTACGACACCGTCAAGGGTTCCGACTGGCTCGGCGACCAGGACGCGATCGAATTCATGTGCCGTGAAGCGCCCAAGGTCGTTTATGACCTGGAGCACATGGGCATGCCGTTTGACCGCAACGCCGATGGCACGATTTACCAGCGCCCCTTTGGCGGCCACACCGCCAACTACGGCGAAAAGCCGGTGCAACGCGCTTGCGCCGCCGCCGACCGCACCGGTCACGCCATGCTGCACACGCTGTATCAGCAAAACGTCAAGGAAAAAACCAGCTTCTTCGTCGAATGGATGGCGCTGGACCTGATCCGCGACGAAGCCGGCGACGTAGTCGGCGTGACCGCGATTGAAATGGAGACCGGCGACGTTCACATTTTCGAAGCCAAGACCACCATGCTGGCCACGGGCGGTGCCGGTCGAATCTTCGCCGCCTCCACCAACGCCTTCATCAACACCGGTGACGGCCTGGGCATGGCGGCGCGCGCGCGGCATCCCTCTGGAAGACATGGAATTCTGGCAGTTCCACCCCACCGGCGTGGCCGGTGCCGGTGTGTTGCTGACCGAAGGCTGCCGCGGCGAAGGCGCGATCTTGCGCAACAGCAACGGCGAGCGTTTCATGGAGCGTTATGCGCCCACCCTGAAAGACCTGGCACCGCGTGACTTCGTGTCGCGCTCCATGGACCAGGAAATCAAGGAAGGCCGCGGCTGCGGACCGAACAAGGACTACATCCTGCTGGACATGACCCATTTGGGTGTGGACGCGATCGCCAAACGCCTGCCTTCGGTGCTGGAAATCGGCCACAACTTCGCCAACGTGGACATCACCAAGGAAGCCATTCCCGTGGTGCCCACCATCCATTACCAGATGGGCGGCATCCCGACCAACATCCATGGCCAGGTGGTCACACAGGACGCCAACAACAACAGCCAGGTCGTCAACGGCCTGTACGCGGTGGGCGAATGCTCCTGCGTCAGCGTGCACGGCGCCAACCGCCTGGGCACCAACTCGCTGCTGGACTTGCTGGTCTTCGGCAAGGCCGCCGGCAACCATATCGTTGAGTTCAACAAATCCAACCCCACGCACAAGCCGCTGCCGGCCAACGCCGCTGACGCCACGCTCGCGCGTATCGCCCGCCTGGACAGCGCGGCCGACGGTGAATACGCCCAGGACGTGGCCAACGACATCCGCGCCGCCATGCAGCAGCACGCCGGTGTGTTCCGCACCCAGGCCATCCTGGACGAAGGCGTCGCCAAGATCGCCGCCATGCGTGCACGCGTGGCCAGCATCGGCCTGAAGGACAAGTCCAAGATTTTCAACACCGCCCGCATCGAAGCGCTGGAAGTTGAAAACCTGATCGAGGCGGCCCAGGCCACCATCGTGTCGGCCGCTGCCCGCAAGGAAAGCCGCGGCGCGCACTCGGTGGATGACTACGGCGATACGCCAGAGCATCCAAACGGCCGCAACGACACCGACTGGCACAAACACACCCTGTGGTACAGCGAAGGCAACCGCCTGGCTTACAAGCCCGTGCAGATGAAACCGCTGACGGTCGAGTCCGTGCCGCTGAAAACGCGCACGTTCTAAACCCGGCCCTGCGACGAACAAGAAGCGAGAACCCCACATGACCAAACGTACCTTCCAGATCTACCGCTACGACCCGGATACCGACGCCAAGCCCTACATGCAAACCATCGAGGTTGAACTCGACGGCCACGAACGCATGTTGCTGGACGCGTTGATGAAACTCAAGGCGCAGGACCCGTCCATCAGCTTTCGCCGCTCCTGCCGCGAAGGCGTCTGCGGCTCCGACGCAATGAACATCAACGGCAAGAACGGTCTGGCCTGCCTGACCAACATGAACACGCTCAAGGGCACCATCGTGCTCAAACCGTTGCCCGGCCTGCCTGTCGTGCGCGATTTGATCGTCGACATGACCGACTTCTTCAAGCAGTACAACTCGATCAAGCCTTATTTGATCAACGACAACGTGCCGCCTGAAAAAGAGCGTCTGCAAAGCCCGGAAGAACGCGACGAGCTCAACGGCTTGTACGAGTGCATTTTGTGCGCCAGTTGCTCCACCTCCTGCCCCAGCTTCTGGTGGAACCCGGACAAATTTGTCGGCCCGGCCGGCCTGCTGCAAGCCTACCGTTTTATCGCCGACAGCCGCGATGAAGCCACGGCCGAACGCCTGGACAATCTGGAAGACCCGTACCGCCTGTTCCGCTGCCACACCATCATGAACTGCGTCGATGTCTGCCCCAAGGGTCTGAACCCCAGCAAAGCCATTGGCAAGATCAAGGAAATGATGGTCCTGCGGACCGTCTAGACCGTTTTAATTCAAACTTGTTGTAGTGATGAACACGATGGAAGAACTGCTCGACGAACGAGCCCTGAGCAAACTCAAGTGGCGTTGCCGCCGCGGTTTGCTGGAGAACGACTTGTTCGTCGAAAAGTTCTTCCTCAAGTACGAATCCACCCTCACCGTCAGGCTTGCCAAAGGCCTCAGCGATTTGATGGATTTGTCTGACAACGACTTGCTGGACTTGCTGCTAAAACGTAAAGAGCCCGGTGAAATTTCGGACGCTAGCGCCTCGACTCCTGAAGCGCTGGAAGTGTTAACCATGATGCGGGTTCCGTCACTGGCCCGGTGACCGCCCTTCATTGAATTGACGTAGAAAGAAAGTAGAAATGAAACTCGCTGACAACAAAGCCACCCTCTCCTTCAGCAACGGCAGCCCCAGTGTCGATTTGCCGGTGTACCAAGGCAGCGTCGGTCCCGACGTGGTCGACATCCGCAAGCTGTATGCCCAGACCGGCATGTTCACCTACGATCCGGGCTTTCTGTCGACCGCATCCTGCCAGTCCGCCATCACCTACATCGACGGCGACAAGGGTGAGTTGCTGTACCGCGGCTACCCCATCGAGCAGTTGGCCACCAACTGCGACTTCATGGAGGCCTGCCACCTGCTGCTCTACGGCGAGCTGCCCAACGGCGAGCAGAAGAAGGATTTCACCGCCCGCGTGACCAACCACACCATGGTCAACGAGCAGATGCAATTTTTCCTGCGCGGCTTCCGCCGTGATGCGCATCCGATGGCCATCATGACCGGCCTGGTCGGCGCCCTGTCGGCCTTCTACCATGACAGCACCGACATCACCAACCCCGAGCACCGCGACATCTCGGCGATCCGCCTGATTGCCAAAATGCCGACCCTGGTCGCCATGGCTTACAAGTACACCGTGGGCCAGCCCTACATGTACCCCAAGAACGACCTGAGCTACGCCGGCAACTTCCTGCACATGATGTTTGCCACGCCTTGCGAAGAATACAAGGTCAACCCGGTGCTTGAGCGCGCCATGGACCGCATCTTCACGCTGCACGCAGACCACGAGCAAAACGCCTCGACCTCGACGGTGCGCCTGTGCGGTTCCTCGGGCACCAACCCGTTTGCAGCGATTGCAGCCGGTGTGGCCTGCCTCTGGGGCCCGGCCCATGGCGGCGCCAACGAAGCCTGCCTGAACATGCTGGAAGACATCCAGCGCCAGGGCGGCATCAGCAAGGTCGGCGAGTTCATGGAAAAAGTCAAGGACAAGAACTCCGGCGTCAAGCTGATGGGTTTTGGTCACCGCGTCTACAAGAACTACGACCCCCGCGCCAAGCTCATGCAGGAAACCTGCAACGAAGTGCTGGCCGAACTGGGTCTGGAAAACGACCCCCTGTTCAAGCTGGCCAAAGAGGTCGAGAAAATTGCGCTGGAAGACGACTACTTCGTATCCCGCAAGCTCTATCCCAACGTCGACTTCTACTCCGGCATCGTGCAGCGCGCCATCGGCATTCCCGTGCCGCTGTTCACCGCAGTTTTTGCGCTGGCCCGCACCGTGGGCTGGATCGCCCAACTGAACGAAATGATCAGCGACCCCGAGTACAAAATCGGCCGTCCGCGTCAACTCTTCACCGGCTCGGTCCAGCGTGATGTGAAGCCGCTCAGCGCACGTTGAACCAGCACGTTTGAATAAGCCCGCCTGATGGCAACATCGGCGGGCTTTTTTACGCGCCCATTTGTTATCTCTCCACGCCCGGCCTGCCAGCACAACCTTCCTCCGGGAAGCCGCCGAACTGCGCTCGGCCATGGCCACAATCGCGCCAGACCGCGCCGACATCGGTTGGGAAAACCAGACCCGGGAAGCGCGGCCGATCCCAGCCACGCGCCTCTTGTCCCGGTTTAATGCTAGATTGATGCTTAACAGCAAGAAGTTTTCTTTGCGAATCTGATGTCTTCATGCAAAAGTAATATGACAAAAGCTCTCAATCACGATTTGCTCGGCCATCTTTACGATGGCGTCATGACCCCGACGGGATTTCAATTTTTTATCGAAGAACTTCTAGAAATTTTTAATCTGAAGGCGGTCACCATGGTGATCCGCCATGTCGAGACGCAAGAAGTAAAAAGCCTTTGGCTGGCGGGTATTACCAGGCAATGGGTGGAGAGTTATTCGCTCGATTACGCGCGTGACGATCTCCTGGCACAGCACATCATGACAGCGCCCATTGCCAACTTCTATGCCAGCAATCTGCATGTCTCGCTTCCCGCCAGCTTTTCCGGAACCCGTTTTTACACTGAATGGCTGGCCCCGCAAGGTGTTGCCTTTGCTTCAGGTGCTGTGGTTCTACAAGAAGGGCCATGGGTCACGCAACTGATTCTGCAACGAGCGGCTAATCAGGCGCCCTTTGAGCAGGAAGAAATGGCGCATCTCAACCAACTCGTACCGCACCTGCAACGCGCCATTCAGATGCGGCAACGCTTGGCCGATCTGCAACTGGATCAGCGTTTTCTGGCTGGCGGTCTGGATATGCTGGCGATGCCGACATTTCTGTTCGACGAATATGCCAAAGTGACGCATTACAACCGTAGCGCCGCCAATCTGCTGACGAATCACACGCTCTGGCTTGAAGCGGGACACTTACAAGCAAACGATAGCGAGATGACGCGCAAGCTCGGCCTGGAGATCACCAAGTCGATTGCAGCCAGCCGAAGCCAGGAAGGCGATTTGAACAGCGTCGTCTTGTTGCCGCGCAAGAACCAGTTGCCGCTGATGCTGATGATTGCGCCACTGCAGCTAACAGGTACACCACGCACGCATGGAGCGGCGCTGATGTTTGCCTTTGATCCTGAAGCAAGGCCAAGTGTCACGATGGATCTGGTGCGGAGACTTTTCAAACTATCGAACGCCGAAGCCGAGTTATCCATCGCCCTTTGCATCGGCAAGACGCTGGACGAAGTTGCGCTAGAGCGCGGAACGTCCATTCACACCATCAAGAGTCAGCTCAAAAATATTTATCTTAAAACAGGTACCAGGCGACAAGCGGAGCTGGTGTCCATGCTGTTGGCAAGCCCAGCCTTCTTCATTGCGCAAAAACAGATGCGGCAAACTTCAGAGGTGTGAGAGATCGTTGAGGCTATCGGCGCCCCCCGGACAATTCATCCGTCACATCTCGCCTTGGTTGGCACAGGGTCTGTGCCCAGCAAAATTTTCTAGGTTCGGCGGTATGGACTTGTGGCGAGCAAAAACAAAAAAAGCCTGCATACGCAGGCTTTTTTTGGCGACAAAGATGATTAGAACTTGTAACGCAGGCCAATTGAAAACAGATTGGCTTTCAAGTCCAAGCCATCTGCCCTGGCAATTTTTCCGAAATCTTCATACTCCGCAACCAGCGCCATCTCTTTCGAAATATTGTAGGCAGCGCCAATACCAATCAATGCGGTGGTGCGTCTTTTGGAAGAATTTTCGTTAGCGCCAGTAGTATCTTCGAAATGTATTTTGGTGTGATTGAGCGACACACCCAGTTTTGCAAACAGGGAAAACTGATCGTTTAGCGGCAAAGTACCTGTTGCGGCAAGGTAAAAAGCGTTCGGTTTGGAACTGATCTTGCTGGTCACAGCGCCATTGCGGCTTGAGACAGAAGCCTTGCCCAAATCCACATACCCGCCTTCAAGGCCGAAATTTTGATTCAGCGCATAACCACCATACAGCTTGTAGCCTGTTGAATTGTCTTTCAGCGAACCCTCCGCAATAGAGGCTTTTTGTTCAGCACGCCCAACGTTGACGCCGACATATGCGCCCTCAGCCTGCGCGGCCCACGGTGCAAGCAGCGCTGTCCCTACAAATGCGAGCAATAACTGTTTTTTCATTTTTTCACTTTCCTATTCAAGATGAATTGCCTTGGTAACTACTTGCTGCATCGTCTCGTTTCCACGAACAGCGGGCAATCCCTCAAACAGGTGATGTTGGAAAATGAAGACAGCGATGCATGACCTGGCCTCACCAGACACCGCCACGCGGCTTTATGTGTGTTCCCGAACGCCAGCGCAAGCCAGCCGAAGGCCTGCAAAGAGACCGAAACCGGCTTTCAGAGATCAACACCAGCGAAGTGCTCAGCGTCTACCGGAACGGTGCTCAAGAACGACCCACTTCGGCACCATCAAGGTCCATGGTTTCCCTGGCGAATAAAACAAGGCTTGTCCGGCAGTTTTTTTCAAGCTATTGATTTGCCCTTTACGCAAGGCTTTGGGCTGTGAAAACGAGCGCATGATGATTCGTTGGCCTGCCGGAATACAAGTCCAAAGGATGGCAATATTGGCGGGCTCCTTTTTAAACACCTTTTGCAATCTCTTCACGCCATGACCTTCCTCCAGACCGCCGCCGACCTGCGCTCGGCCATCGCCCAGCCCGCCCCAACCCGCGCCTGCAGTTGCGCCCTGGGCGCCTGTACCGGCTGGGAAAGCCTGGCCGAATACCGCTGGGACGCGCATCAGATGAACTTGGTCGCCACACTGCGCGACCCGGCCCTGGACGAGCCGACCTTGGAGGAAAAACACCCCCAGGGCAGCCGTTACGATTCGCCCGATGCGCCGGTGGCGATCAAGTTTTTTCCCTACAACCGCTGCGAGGTCTGGCATTGCGCCCAATGTGACCGGCATTTGCTGCGTTACACCGAGTTTGGTGGCTACAACGTCGATCACCGGGTCCGCGCGCTGGACCCCGGCAACATCATCGATTAAGCCGTCGCTATGATTTATATAGCTGCTTGCGCCCGTCCCACCTGGGCTGGAGGCCTAAAACGCTTATAAATCTGCGTCAAAAGGCCTCCCCTGCCCCAGCCAGCGGGCAAGTCACCCATCGCACACCGCGATGACAAGGCCATCAATAAGCATTCAAAATAGGGATTCATCGTGAAACGCGATGGCTTTAAGCCTTTTTCATGAAAATCTCCGAACGCAACTTCGCCCGCCGTATCGACCTGACCTCGCTGCAACTGTTTGTCGCGGTGTGTGAGCTCGGCAGCATAGGCAAGGCGGCGGAGCGCGAATTTATCGCGGCCTCGGCCGTCAGCAAACGCCTGTCCGACCTGGAAGCCGCGCTCGACACGCCGCTGCTTTACCGCCACACCCGCGGTGTCGATCTGACGCCGGCCGGCCAAAGCCTGTTGCACCATGCGCGCTCGGTCTTGTTCAGCCTGGAAAAAATGCAGGGTGAACTCAGCGAATACGCCGACGGTGTGCGCGGCCATGTGCGGGTACACGCCAGCATCTCGGCCATCGTGCAGTTTTTACCGGAAGACCTGGGCGCCTTTATCCGCCAGCACCCCGAGGTCAAGATCGACCTGGAAGAACACCTGAGCACGGAAGTCGTGCGTGCGGTGCAGGAAGGCGCGGCCGACCTCGGCATCTGCAACACCGCCGACGGCAGCGACGACCTGCAAACTTTGCCTTATCGGCAGGACCAGCTGGTGCTGATCGTGCCGCGCGGCCATGTGTTGGGCGCGCAAGACGCCATCGCCTTTGAAGACAGCCTGGAGTTCGACCATGTGGGCCTGCATTCCAACAGCTCGATTTACATCGCCATGCGCGATGCCGCCGCGCTGGCCGGCCGCACCATCAAGCTGCGTATCCACGTCACCGGCCTGGACGCCATGTGCCGCATGATCCACAACGGCCTCGGTGTCGGTGTGATGCCGCTGCGCGCCTTTGAGCTGATGCACGGCGTCGGCGAACTCGAATCGATTGCCCTGACCAATACCTGGGCCTCCCGGCGCATTGAACTGGTCGCACGCGACTTCTCCAGCCTGCCCGTCACCGCCCGCCTGCTGGTGGATCACCTCACCGCCCGTGCAGTTGCTACGGCGCCCACCTCCCCCACTTAAAATTCAAGACCACGAAGGAAACACCATGGGACGCACTCTTTACGACAAGATCTGGGACGAACACGTCGTCCATACCGAGGAAGATGGCACGGCCATTCTTTACATCGACCGCCACCTGGTGCACGAAGTCACCAGCCCGCAAGCCTTTGAAGGCCTGCGCGAAGCCGGCCGCAAGGTCTGGCGCATCAGCTCCATCGTCGCCACCGCCGACCACAACACCCCGACCACCGGCTGGGAACTCGGCTACGACGGCATCACCGACCTGGTCAGCAAAGAGCAGATCACCACGCTGGACAGCAACATCGCCGAGTTCGGCGCGGCCGCCTACTTCCCCTTTCTGTCCAAACGCCAGGGCATCGTGCATGTGATTGGCCCCGAAAGCGGCGCCACCCTGCCCGGCATGACCGTGGTTTGCGGCGACTCGCATACCTCGACCCATGGCGCTTTTGGCGCGCTGGCGCACGGCATAGGCACCAGCGAGGTTGAACATGTGATGGCGACGCAAACCCTGCTCGCCAAAAAAGCCAAAAACATGCTGGTGCGTGTGGACGGCACGCTGGCCCCCGGCCTGACCGGCAAGGACATCGTGCTGGCCATCATCGGCAAAATCGGCACGGCAGGCGGCACCGGTTACACGATTGAATTCGGCGGTTCGGCGATTCGTGCCCTCAGCATGGAAGGCCGCATGACGGTCTGCAACATGGCGATCGAAGCCGGCGCCCGCGCCGGTCTGGTGGCCGTGGACCAGAAAACCATCACCTACGTCAAGGGCCGGCCGCTGGCACCCACAGGTATCGAGTGGGACCAGGCCGTCCAGTACTGGAACACCTTGCAGTCCGATGCCGATGCCAAGTTCGACACCGTGGTGCAACTCGACGCCAGCCAGATCCGACCGCAAGTCACCTGGGGCACCTCGCCCGAAATGGTCTTGTCCATCGACGACCGCGTGCCCGATCCGGACAAGGAAAAAGACGCCAACAAACGCGACGCCATCGAACGTGCGTTGACCTATATGGGTCTGCAGCCCGGCAAGGCTATCAACGACATCCTGGTCGACAAGGTGTTTATCGGCTCCTGTACCAACAGCCGCATCGAAGACATGCGTGAAGCCGCGGCCATGGTCCAGAAAATCGGCCAGAAGGTCGCCGGCAACGTCAAACTTGCCATGGTCGTGCCCGGCTCCGGCCTGGTCAAGGAGCAGGCCGAGCGTGAAGGCCTGGACAAGATTTTTGTGGCCGCAGGCTTCGAGTGGCGCGAGCCCGGTTGTTCCATGTGTTTGGCCATGAACGCCGACCGTCTCGAGCCGGGTGAACGTTGCGCCTCCACCAGCAACCGCAACTTCGAAGGCCGGCAAGGCGCCGGTGGCCGCACCCACCTGGTGAGCCCGGCCATGGCCGCCGCCGCCGCCGTGCACGGCCACTTTGTCGACATCCGCAAGTTTTCCTGAATAAGGCCCGCATCATGCAGAAATTCAACATCCACAAAGGCCTGGTCGCGCCCATGGACCGCGAAAACGTCGATACCGACGCGATCATCCCCAAGCAGTTCCTCAAGTCCATCAAAAAGACCGGTTTCGGCGTGAACCTGTTTGACGAATGGCGTTACCTGGACGCCGGTTTTCCCGGCCAGGACCCGAGCACACGCCGCCCGAACCCGGACTTCGTGCTGAACCAGCCGCGTTACAAGGGCGCATCCATTCTTCTGGCGCGCAAGAACTTCGGCTGCGGTTCCTCGCGCGAACATGCGCCCTGGGCGCTGGACCAATACGGCTTTCGCGCCATCATTGCGCCCAGTTACGCCGACATCTTTTTCAACAACAGCTTCAAGAACGGCCTGCTGCCCATCGTGCTCAGCGAGGCGCAGGTTGGCCAGTTGTTCGACGAAGCGCTGGCCTTTCCGGGCTACCAGCTCACGATTGACCTGGAGCGCCAGGTCATCGTCAAACCCCAGGGCGAAGAAATTCCCTTCGACGTGCAGGCCTTCAAGAAGTTTTGCCTGCTCGGCGGTTACGACGACATCGGCCTGACCTTGCGCCAAAGCGACAAGATCAAGGCCTTTGAAGCCGAACGGCTGGCGACCAAACCCTGGTTGGCCAACCGTCTGAATGCATAAACGCCTGAAAATTTAAGAAAATCATGCCTGCAGCCCTGGATACACGGGCGCAAGCAGCTACAAAAAACATAGTAAAACCATGAAAATCGCAATTCTCCCGGGTGACGGCATCGGCACCGAAATCGTCGCCGAAGCGGTCAAAGTCCTGAACGCCCTCGACCTGAAATTTGAGATGGAAACCGCCCTGGTCGGCGGCGCCGCCTACGACGCCCACGGCCACCCGCTGCCCGACGCCACGCTCCAACTCGCGAAAGACGCCGACGCCGTGCTGTTCGGCGCCGTCGGCGACTGGAAATACGACACCCTGGACCGCCCGCTGCGTCCTGAACAAGCCATCCTGGGCCTGCGCAAAAACCTGGGCCTGTTCGCCAACTTCCGCCCGGCCATTTGTTACCCGCAGCTGGTGGACGCCTCCAGCCTGAAGCGTGAACTGGTGTCCGGCCTGGACATTTTGATCATTCGCGAACTGACCGGCGACATCTACTTCGGCCAGCCACGCGGCCGCCGTGTCGCAACTGACGGGCACTTCCCCGGTGCCGAAGAAGCCTTCGACACCATGCGTTATTCGCGCCCGGAAATCGAACGTATCGCCCATGTCGCCTTCCAGGCAGCCCGCAAGCGTGGCAAACGTGTCACCAGCGTGGACAAGGCCAACGTACTGGAAACCTTCCAGTTCTGGAAGGATGTGGTCTCGGAAGTCGGCAAGGAATACCCCGACGTCGCGCTGGACCACATGTATGTGGACAACGCCGCCATGCAACTGGTCAAGGCGCCCAAGAAGTTCGACGTGGTGGTCACCGGCAATATGTTCGGCGACATCCTGTCCGACGCGGCCGCCATGTTGACCGGCTCCATCGGCATGTTGCCGTCGGCCAGCCTGAACACCAAAAACCAGGGTCTGTACGAACCCAGCCATGGCAGCGCACCCGACATCGCCGGCAAAGGCGTGGCGAATCCACTGGCCACCATCCTGAGCGCCGCCATGATGCTGCGCTTCAGCCTGAACCAGCCGGAAGCCGCCGCACGTATCGAAAAAGCCGTCGACGCCGTGTTGACCCAAGGCCTGCGCACACCCGACATCTACAGCGAAGGCACGACCAAAGTCGGCACCGTCGAGATGGGCAACGCCGTCGTCAAAGCACTGGAGTAACCAGCCCCCACGTTCGCTCACTCCGTGTAGCTCTCTACCCCCCGAGGGGGCGCATTTTTCCTTGGGGCGGCCCGGCGGAAAAACCTTCCCCTGACGTTTTTTCGCAGCAAATCACCGGGGTTCCGGCGGTTTGCTGCGGCGGCCATCCCCGTGCCAGGGCAAGCCTGGCTACAATCAACACCTATGCGTCAAAACCCCGCACTAATCCACTGCCCCGCCGCCTTGCGCGCGGGAAGTGTGGCGCCGGTTTTTACCCAGATCACCAAAACGACAACCATTAAAGGCTAGCAAGCCTGGTTCGTCGTGCCCGCTGGCTCGATGAGCCGGACCCAAAAAGCCGACTTTTTAGTACTTTTTGAAGGGCACCCATGAAACTCACAGGCAATCTCACAGGACTCGTAGGCTGGCGCGGCATGGTCGGCTCGGTGCTGATCGACCGCATGCAGGCCGAAGGCGACTTCGAGCTGATCGAACCGGTTTTCTTCTCGACCTCCAATGCCGGCGGCAAAGCCCCGGCCCAGGCGAAGAACGAAACCACGCTGAAGGACGCCTACGACATAGCGGCCCTCAAGAAGTGCGACATCATCATCACCGCACAAGGCGGCGATTACACCTCGGAAGTTTTCCCCAAGCTGCGCGCGGCGGGCTGGACAGGCCACTGGATTGATGCGGCCTCCACCCTGCGCATGAACGACGACGCCGTCATCATCCTGGACCCGGTGAACCTGCCCGTCATCAAAAATGCCATGGCCAAGGGCGGCAACAACTGGGTGGGCGGCAACTGCACCGTCAGTTGCATGTTGATGGGCGTGGGCGCGTTGTACAAGGCCGGTCTGGTCGAGTGGATGACCAGCATGACTTACCAGGCCGCTTCCGGCGGCGGCGCGCAACACATGCGCGAGCTGTTGACCCAGTTCGGCACGCTCAACAGCGAAGTCAAGTCCCTGCTGGACGACCCGAAATCGGCCATTCTGGAGATCGACCGCCGCATTCTGGCCAAGCAGCAATCGCTCTCCGCCGGTGAAACCGCCAACTTCGGCGTGCCGCTGGGCGGCAGCCTGATTCCCTGGATCGACAAGGATCTGGGCAACGGCATGAGCAAGGAAGAGTGGAAAGGCGGCGCCGAAACCAACAAGATCCTGGGCCAGGGTGCGAGCTTCGGCACCGCCGAAACCCCGGTCGACGGTTTTTGCGTGCGGATTGGCGCCATGCGTTGCCACAGCCAGGCGCTGACCTTCAAGCTGAAAAAAGACGTGCCACTGGCCGATATCGAGGCCCTGATCGCCGCCGACAACGACTGGGTCAAAGTGGTGCCCAACACGCGCGAAGCCAGCATCACCGACCTGACCCCGGTCGCCGTAACCGGCACCATGACGATTCCCGTGGGCCGGCTGCGCAAGTTGGCCATGGGCCCCGACTACCTGGGCGCTTTCACGGTGGGCGACCAGTTGTTGTGGGGTGCGGCCGAGCCTCTGCGGCGCATGTTGCGCATCCTGCTGCAGGCCTGAACCGCCTGACTTGCAGCTTGCAAAACAGCCAGACCAGCGGCCGGACCGCTGGTAAGCACTTGTATCTGGACGTTGCCATCAGACAACAACTCCAAGTTGTAAGCCGACGCTAACCCGGTGTGTCAAAACTTAAGTGCTGTCTTAGCTTGTCAGCCTAATGCCTTGATGTTAATGTTGTTTTGTCGAAAATTAGCGTTGAGGTTTTTGTGCGGACCAGCCGAATAAAGTTAAATGCAGACCGAGCAACGGAGGCTCAAATTCCCATGAACCATCCCCGCCCCTGGCGTATGGGTGCCGTGGCCGCTGCCATTGCCCTGTTGGGCAGTCTCGCCACCCTGCCTGCCCATGCCTTGGGTTTGGGCCGAATCACGGTTCAGTCTGCCCTAGGTGAACCGCTACGGGCTGAAATCGACATTGCTGAAATCAACGCCGAAGAAGCCGCCAGCCTGCGCGCCAGCGTGGCCAGCGCCGACGCCTTCAAGGCCGCCGGCCTGGAATTCAGCCCGGCCATGGCCAATGTGCAGATCAGCCTGCAACGCCGCCCGGACGGCCGGTCTTTCCTGCGTTTGAGCAGCGACCGGCCTGTCAGCGAACCTTTTGTCGATTTGATTCTGGAAGCCCGCTGGGCGTCCGGACGCGTCGTGCGTGATTACACGATGTTGTTTGACCCACCCAATCTGCGCCAGGCCAACGCTGCGCCCATGCCGGCCCCGACCGCCCCCATGGTCTCGCGGCCTGCGGCACCCGTCGCCTCTTTGCCTGCGGCTCCCGCAGCACCTTATTCCCCGCCCGTGCAGGCCAAAGCCCCGGCAGTTGCAGCCAAAGCACCGGCACCACGTGCCCTACCCGCTGACAAGGCACCTGCTGCCGACGGCCAGAAAGTCACGGTCAAGGCTGGTGATACCGCCGGCAAACTGGCTGCGCAGCACAAACCTGCCAACGTCTCGCTGGACCAGATGCTGGTGGCCCTGCTGAACAGCAACCCCGATGCCTTTGTAGGCGGCAACATCAACCGGCTCAAAGCCGGTGCCGTGCTGGACGTGCCGGGCGCCGACCAGGCCGGCGCTGTTTCTGCAGGCGAAGCCAAACAAACCATTCTTGCGCAAAGCAAGGACTTCAACGAATTTCGCCGCAAACTGGCCGAAGGTGCACCCGCCACCCAGGTCGCCAGCGCTGATCGCCAGGCGGCCGGCAAGGTCCAGGCCAAGGTCGAAGACAAGGCACCGGCAGCAGCCACACCCGACAAACTGACCCTGTCCAAGGGCGCTGTCCAGGGCAAAGCCGCCGCCGAAGAAAAAATCGTGCAGGAGCGCCAGGCCAAAGAAGCTGCCGCCCGCGTGGCCGAGCTGTCCAAAAACATCAGCGACCTGAACAAGCTGAGCGGCACGCCGGCCAGCCCCGCCGTCGCGGCCCCCGCTGCAGCCAGCCCGGCAGCACCGGGTGTGACCCTTGCCACGCCCGCTCCGCTGACAGCCGCCGCACCCCAAAGTCCGGTCAGCAGCGCGGCAGTCCCAGCCATCGCAGCGGCAGCCATGCAGGCTGCCAGTGCAGCCCTTGAGCCAGCCGCCCCCGCGGTCGCCGCGGCCACACCCGCCAGCGCACCGGCCCCGGTGGCCGTTGCACCGGTCAAGAAGCCCGTGGTGGTGGCCCCGCCACCGCCGCCCGAGCCCAGTCTGCTCGACGAACTGATGGACAACCCGCTGCTCATGGCGGGCGGCGCCAGCTTGCTGGTCTTGCTGGCCGCCCTCGGTTTGTACCGGGTCCGTCAGCGCAAAAATGCAGTCTCGGTGGACAGCTCCTTCCTGGAAAGCCGGCTGCAGCCCGACTCCTTCTTCGGCGCCAGCGGTGGTCAGCGCATAGACACCAACGACGCCGCTGACGCCAATGTCACCGGCTCGTCCATGGTGTATTCGCCCAGCCAGCTCGATGCGGCCGGCGATGTGGATCCGGTGGCCGAAGCCGATGTTTACCTCGCCTATGGGCGCGACCTGCAGGCCGAGGAAATCCTCAAGGAAGCGATACGCGTCAGCCCCACCCGCGTGGCCATCCATGCCAAGCTGATGGAAATTTACGCCAAACGCCGCGATACCAAGGCCTTTGAAGCCGTGGCGACCGAGGCCTTCGACCTGACCCAGGGCCATGGCGTCGAATGGGCGCACATGGCGGAAATGGGCCGCGAGCTGGACCCCGCCAACCCGATGTACCAGCCGGATGGCCAGCCGGCGCCCGCAAGCGCCGGTTTTGCTGCCGCGACCAGCGCTGCGACGTTTTCCATGTCAACCCAGCCGCAAAACCTGCAGCCGACGCCTGAACCGATCGCCTCGGCGCTGGACTTTGACCTGGATCTGGACTTTTCGCTGGACGACGAGCCGGCGGCGACAGCAGTTGCCCCGACGCCCGTGCCACCTATCGAACCCACCGTGTCCGTCCCGGCCGCAGCCCCCCAGGGCCATGGCCTGGACTTCAGCTCGGCCACCTTGACGCTCCCGACAGCGCCGGTCACGACGACCCCTGCCCCGCTGGACCATGGGCTGAATTTCAGCACCGAACCGGCCGTCGCAACAGCCAGCAGCCTGCCGGATACCTCAGGCGGCATGCTGGAGTTTGACCTGGGCGCCCTGTCCCTGGACCTGGACGACCCCACCACCGAAAGCCAGGTGGTCACGGTCTCGTCACCCGCGAATCCCGAAGACCCACTGGAAACCAAGTTTGCGCTGGCGGAAGAATTCCGGGCCATTGGCGACACCGAGGGTGCCCGCTCGCTGGCCGAAGAAGTGCTGGCACATTCCAGCGGCGCGCTCAAAGGCAAGGCCAAGGCCTTCCTCAGCGCGCTGTCGTGAGTATCATCCTGCGCCCCGGAAATACCGAAACATGAAAGTGCGCTGCCTTGTTGATCCTTGCATCCAAGGCGGCGCTTCCAGCCTTGCACCGCTCCAGCCACCCATTCCTTCAGCACCTGAAGCTGCTTCCGCTTGGCAGCACTAGTCTGAACCCGTCTCATTCACCCAGGAGCTGTCCGTGAGGATCGCGCTGGGCCTCAGTTACAACGGCGGTCGTTACGAAGGCTGGCAAAGCCAGCTCTCGGGCAACACGGTGCAGGACCAGCTGGAAAAAGCGCTGGGCAAGTTCGCCGCCCAACCGATCCGTACCCTGTGTGCCGGCCGCACCGATGCTGGCGTGCACGGCCTGATGCAGGTGGTGCACTTTGACACCTTGCTGGCGCGTGAAACCGCCTCCTGGGTGCGCGGCACCAATGCCTTTTTGCCGCGCGACATCGCCGTGCAATGGGCGCGGCAAGTGCCCGATACCTTTCATTGCCGAGGCAGTGCCATCGCACGCCGTTACGCCTATGTGCTGCTGGAGTCACCGGTGCGCCCCAGCGTGGAAGCCGGGCGTGTCGGCTGGGTCTACCGCCCCATGGACGAAGCGGCCATGCGGCAGGCCATCACCCACCTGATCGGCGAACACGACTTCAGCTCCTTCCGCGCCGCCCAATGCCAGGCTAAGTCCCCGGTCAAAACCATCAGCCGGATCGAGATCAGCCGGCGTGGGGAAGGCGAGTCCCGCTACTGGCGCTTCGAGTTCGAGGCCAACGCCTTTTTGCACCACATGATCCGCAACATCATGGGCTGCCTGGTGGCCATAGGCCAGGGCAGCCACACGCCCGACTGGCTGGCCGAGGTGGTAGCGGCACGCAGCCGCCAGGTCGCCGCCCCTACATTTTCCCCCGACGGCCTGTATTTTCTGGGGCCCGTCTACGAAGACCACTACGGCTTGCCGGTGCGCACGGCAGCCTATGATTGGTTGCCATGAAAGTAACGGCCCCCACGCTCCCCGCTTCGCGTGGTTCGCTGCCCCCCGAGGGGGCCGCTGCGCCTGCGGCCCGGCAAAGCCGGTTCCGCGGCCCTGGCTGGAATAAAGCGCTTATGCGTTGCCCTCCATCAGGGGCTGGCTTATGAACTTTTCTTCGCCATCTGTGCGCACTCGTATCAAAATCTGCGGCCTGACACGTGAAGAAGACGTGGACGCGGCGGTCGCCGCCGGGGCTGATGCGATCGGTTTTGTCATGTACGACGCCAGTCCGCGCCACGTCACGGCCCAGCGCGCCGCCGAACTGGCCCGCCGCCTGCCGCCTTTTGTGACGCCGGTGCTGCTGTTTGTCAATGCATCCGCTCCTGAAATCATAGCTGCCTGCACCCATGTACCAATGGCCTTGCTGCAATTTCATGGCGATGAAACGCCAGAGACCTGTTTGCAAGCCGGCCGGCCCTTCATGCGTGCTGCCCGCATCCCACTGGACGAAATAACCGTCCCTGGCCCGGCCCGCTTCGATCTCGTAAAATACGCAGAAGACTTCAAGGCTGCCCAGGCCATCCTGCTCGACGCTCATGTCGAGGGTTATGGTGGCGGCGGAAAAACATTCAATTGGTCACTTCTTCCTCCAAGCGTCAATGCTCACCTCGTTTTGTCTGGTGGACTCACACCTGCAAACGTGACCGATGGCATTTTGCAAGTCCGGTCGCGTTGTAAAACGCTGGCCGTTGATGTGAGCTCCGGTGTCGAGATTTCGAAAGGAATCAAAAGCGCCGAAAAGATCAATCAGTTTGTCGCAGCCGTCCGGGCTGCCGACGACTTACTTGCAAAGAACCCTTCTCACCATGTTCGATTACCAGCAACCTGATCCGACAGGCCATTTCGGGATTTACGGCGGTAGTTTTGTTTCAGAAACCCTGACCCACGCCATCAATGAGCTGAAAGACGCTTACGCGAAATACCAGCACGACCCGGAATTCCTCGCCGAATTCCATTCCGAGCTCAAACATTTTGTAGGCCGGCCTTCGCCGATTTACCACGCGGCCCGCATGAGCCGCGAGCAAGGCGGCGCGCAGATTTATTTGAAGCGCGAAGACCTGAACCACACCGGCGCGCACAAGATCAACAACACCATCGGTCAGGCCATGCTGGCCAAACGCATGGGCAAACCGCGCGTGATTGCCGAAACCGGTGCCGGACAACACGGCGTGGCCACGGCCACCATTTGTGCGCGTTACGGCCTGGAATGTGTGGTTTACATGGGCAGCGAAGACGTCAAGCGTCAAAGCCCCAATGTCTACCGCATGAAACTGCTGGGCGCCACCGTGGTGCCGGTCGAATCCGGCAGCAAAACCCTGAAAGACGCGCTCAACGAAGCCATGCGCGACTGGGTCGCCAACGTGGACAACACCTTCTACATCATTGGCACGGTCGCCGGCCCCCATCCCTACCCGATGATGGTGCGCGATTTCCAGAGTGTGATCGGCGAGGAATGCCTGACACAGATGCCCGAAATGACAGGCGGCCCCCAACCCGATGCGGTGATTGCCTGCGTCGGCGGCGGCAGCAATGCCATGGGCATTTTCCACCCCTACATCGCCCACGAAAACACACGCTTGATCGGCGTCGAAGCCGCCGGCGAAGGCATGGACAGCGGCAAACATTCGGCCTCGCTGCAACGCGGCAGCCCCGGGGTCTTGCACGGCAACCGCACCTATGTGCTGCAAAACGAAGACGGCCAGGTCACCGAAACCCACAGCATCAGCGCTGGTCTGGACTACCCCGGCGTCGGCCCGGAACACGCGTTTTTGAAAGACATAGGCCGCGCCGAATACGTCGGCATCACCGACGGAGAAGCACTCGCGGCTTTTCACTACCTGTGCCGCACCGAAGGCATCATCCCGGCGCTGGAGTCCAGCCATGCGGTCGCCTACGCGATGAAACTCGCCAAAACCATGCGGGTCGACCAGTCCATCCTCGTCAACCTCTCGGGCCGCGGCGACAAGGACATAGGCACCGTGGCGGATTTGTCGGGGGCAGATTTTTACGACCGCCCGTCCATGCGCGGCCACACGGTCAAGGGAGCGCAAGCATGAGCCGCATCGCTGCCACCTTCGCCAAGCTGAAAAGCGACAAACGCAAAGCCCTGATTCCCTACGTCACGGCCGGCTTCCCCTTTGCCGACATCACCCCCGAGCTGATGCACGGCATGGTGGCCGGCGGCGCCGATGTGATTGAACTCGGCGTGCCTTTTTCCGACCCGAGCGCCGACGGCCCGGTGATCCAGAAGGCCGGCGACCAGGCCCTGGCCATGGGTATTGGCATGGTGCAGGTGCTGGAGATGGTGCGGGTTTTTCGCCAAACCGACAGCCGGACGCCCGTGGTGCTGATGGGTTATGCCAACCCGATCGAAGCCTACGACCTCAAACGCGGTAAAGACGCGTTTGTGCGCGATGCGGCTGCGGCCGGCGTGGACGGTGTGCTGGTGGTCGACTACCCGCCCGAAGAATGTGTGGCTTTTGCCGCCACCTTGCGCGCCCACGGCGTGGACCTGATTTTCCTGCTGGCCCCCACCAGCACCGATGCACGCATGGCGCAAATCGCCGAAGTCGCCAGCGGTTATGTGTATTACGTCTCGCTCAAGGGTGTGACCGGTTCCGGCGCGCTCGATCTGGGCGCCGTCGAGGCCATGTTGCCGCGTATACGCCAGCATGTCAGTGTCCCGGTGGGTGTCGGTTTTGGCATACGCGACGCGGCCACGGCCCAGGCCATCAGCCGCGTCGCCGACGCCGTCGTCATCGGCAGCCGCATCATCCAGCTCATTGACGGCCAGCCGCGCGATAAGGTCGCGCCCCTGGTGCGCGACTTCCTGCTCGGCATCCGCCAGGCGCTGGACGGCGTGCCCGGTCCCGGAGACAGCGCATAATCCCCCTTCTTTTCCGGTTTTGCCCCTGCGAACGGCCTGTGCCGCCCAGGGGCCGCCACCCAACAAGGACATAAGGACCCATCATGTCTTGGCTAGAAAAACTCCTCCCGCCCAAAATCACCCCGACCAACCCGACCGAGCGCCGCAGCGTGCCGGAAGGCCTGTGGATCAAGTGCCCCAGCTGTGAAGCCGTGCTGTACAAGACCGATCTGGAAAAAAACCAGAACGTCTGCCCGCAATGCAGCCACCACCACCGCATGGGCGCCCGCGCCCGGCTGGACGCTTTCCTGGATGCCGAAGGCCGTTACGAGCTGGGCCAGGAAGTTTTGCCGGTGGACCCGCTCAAATTCAAGGACAGCCGCAAATACCCCGAACGCCTGAAAGAAGCCCTGGAAAACACCCAGGAGACCGATGCCCTCATCGTCATGGGCGGCGCGGTGCACAGCATCGGTGTGGTGGTCGCCTGTTTTGAATTTGACTTCATGGGCGGCAGCATGGGCAGCGTGGTCGGCGAGCGTTTTGTGCGCGGCGTACATGCGGCCATCGAGCAAAAAGTGCCGTTTATCTGCTTCACCGCCACCGGCGGCGCACGTATGCAGGAAGGCTTGTTGAGCCTGATGCAGATGGCCAAAACCAATGCTTCGCTGACGCGCCTGGCCAAAAAGGGCCTGCCCTATATCAGCGTGCTGACCGACCCCACCATGGGCGGCGTGAGCGCCGGCTTCGCTTTTGTCGGCGATATCGTGATTGCCGAGCCCAAAGCCCTGATTGGTTTTGCCGGCCCGCGTGTCATCGAATCCACCGTGCGCGTGACTCTGCCCGAAGGCTTTCAACGCGCCGAATTCTTGCAGACCAAAGGCGCGATCGACTTCATCTGCGACCGGCGCGAATTGCGCAAGACGGTGGCGAACTCGCTGGCCATGCTCTTGAAGCAGCCGGCTGACGCGGTTAGTTAGCAAGCTCGGCACCGCTTGAACCTTTCACCTGGAGGCGTGGGTTGCAGCCAACTAGGAGCTCAGCCCCCGCTCAGGCATCTGCGGCGGCGCTGGGGCCGGTACGGGTCCATTTGACGGGCAGGGCGATCATCCAGGGGATTCTTGCTTTATCCCGGCATAAGCTCTAATATCAAAAAAGGCAAGCACCCGCAGCACCATCGGAACGAGTGCCTACTTCTCTTTTGAACGAGGAGATAGCCATGGCGAACGAGACAAGGGTAGTTCATTCGCGCCAGGACATTGCGTCCGGTCGGTTAACCCGCACCGATGCCCGCCGGCGCCGCATCATCCAGGCTGCCGGCGCAGCCGGCCTCGCTGCCGGCCTCGGCCCCTTCATTCTTCCGGACAGGGCACACGCAGCGAAACGAACGCTGAAGATACTGCAGTGGAACCACTTCGTGCCGGGTTACGACAAGTGGTTCGACAATACCTATGTGAAGGAATGGGGGCAGAAGAACGATACCGAGGTGATCGTGGATCATGTCGGCATTCCTGCGCTCGCCACACGCGCCGCCGCCGAAGTCTCGGCGCAAAAGGGCCACGACCTGTTCATGTTCCTGTCGCCGCCGCCGGTGTACGAGGAGCAGGTCATCGACCATCGCGAGATTTACGAGGAATGCCAGCGCAAGCACGGCAAGCCGGTCGAGTTGGCGATCAGGAGCACGTACAACCCGAAGACGAAAAAGTATTTCGGCTTTTCCGACAGCTTCGTGCCCGATCCGATCAACTACCGCAAGGACCTGTGGGACGAGATCGGCATAGCGCCGCCCGACAGCTGGGACGATGTGCTGACCGCTGGTCGCAAGATCAAGCAGAAGCGCAACATCCCGGTGGGCATCGGTTTGTCCGCCGAGCTCGACACCGCGATGGCGATGCGCACCATCTTGTTCGCCTACGGCGGCTCGGTGCAAGACGACCACGCGAACGTGGTCTTGAACTCGAAGAACACGCTGGAGGCGGTGAAGTTCGTCAAAGCCCTGTATCAGGACACCATGACGCCGGAAGTGCTGGCGTGGGACCCGTCGTCCAACAACCGCGCCATGCTCGCCGGCAAGATCTCGCTCTGTCTCAACGCCATTTCCATCACCCGGGAGGGCGAAAACAAGAATATCCCGGGCACGCCCGACATCTGGCTGACCCAGGCGCTGCGAGGCCCGGTACGGCGCATCGGCATGGAGCACGTGATGGACTGCTACGTGATCTGGAAATTTGCCGAAAACATCGGCGGCGCGAAGAAGTTCCTGGTCGACTACATCGATAACTTCCGGCAAGGCTTCCTGGGCAGCGAGTTCTACAATTTCCCGTGCTTCCCCAGCACCGTGCCGGACCTGCAGAAGCTGATTACCGACGACCCCAAGGCCCAGCCCCACGACAAGTACAAGGTGCTCGGCACGCTGATGAACCAGGCCACCAACGTCGGTTACCCCGGCTATGCGAATGCCGCCATCGACGAGATCTTCAACACCTGGGTGCTCAACACCATGTTCGCCAAGGCGGCCACCGGCGACGAGACGCCGGAGAATGCGGTGCGGCAGGCGGAAGTCGCATGCAAGCGAATTTTCGCCAAGTGGCGGGCGAAGGGCCTGGTGTGATCTGCGGCAGCGCCGAGCCTGCCGCAGGGCAATAAGCTTGGGCTGCGCGCGGCGCAGCCCGACCAGCCCGGACTTTCACGCGCGAATGACCGATCATGGCGACCGTAGAAACCCGCTCACTCACCAAGCGCTTCGATGGCGGCAACGCGGTGGACGGCATTGACCTTGCCGTGCGCGAAGCGGAATTTCTGGTGCTGCTGGGGCCATCCGGCTCCGGCAAAACGACGCTGCTGCGCATGATCGCCGGGCTGGAGGCGCCGACTTCGGGCGACATCCTGGTGGATGGCCGGGTCGTGACCGGGCTGCCGCCCAGGGCGCGCAACATGGCGATGGTGTTCCAGAGCTATGCGCTGTATCCGCATCTGAGCGTGTTCGGCAACATCGCGTTTCCGCTGCAGGCGCAGCGCATGTCGCGCGACGCGATCGGCAAGAAAGTGGACTGGGCCGCGACGCTGTTCGGCATCGCTCACCTGCTCGCCCGCAAACCGCGCCAACTGTCCGGCGGCGAGCGCCAGCGGGTGGCACTGGCGCGCGCCGTGGTGCGCGAGCCGCTGGCGTTCCTGCTCGACGAGCCCTTGTCCAATCTCGACGCCAAGCTCAGAACCTCGGCCCGCGACGAACTGCAGCAGTTCCAGCGCCGGCTGGCGACGACGACCATCTACGTCACCCACGACCAGATCGAGGCGCTGGGCCTGGGTGACCGCATCGCCATCCTCGATCACGGCCGGATCCATCAGCTCGGCACCCCGCAGCAGGTGTACGAGCATCCCGCCAACATCTTCGTCGCCACCTTCATCGGCTCGCCACCGATGAACCTGGTTGCGGCCGACGGCACGGTGACCGGCTTTCGCCCCGAGCACTTCCTGCCGCACGACGCGTATCCGGCCGACGAAGCGCTGAGCCCGTTCCCGTTTCTCGTCACGCGGATCGAGAACCTGGGCTCGGACCGCCTGGTGTACGGCGTGCTGGAGCCGCCGCAGCCGGCGGCCAAGGTCATCTCGCGCATCCCGTGCACGGTCGCGACACCGATAGCGACCGGCGCACACTACCCTTTCGCGGTGCGCCGCCTCGACCTGCGGCGATTCGATCCGCAGTCCGGCGTCAGCCTCGGAGCGGGACCGCCATGAGCCGCCGGGCCGCTCCCAAGGCGACAACGAAGTTGCGGCGAAAACTCACAACTGGGCGAAGCACTTGTGATGTCGTAGCCAATACCGCAGCGCGTAGCGCGGAGGTTAGCTGATGAGCGCGCACGTTTCCGCCGCTGCCACTGCTCCGGCGCAGCGTCCGGTGCGGCGTTGGCTGGACGACGACCAATGGCTCGGCCGCCTGATGCTCGCGCCGGCCGTGATTTACGTCGTGCTGCTGGTCGGTTTTCCGTTTCTACTGTCGATTTATTACAGCCTGTCCGATGCCACCGTGGGCAGCCGGGCGCTGCATTTCGTCGGCATGGAAAATTTCCGGCGCATCCTGGAAAGCGACACCTTTTGGCGCTCGCTGCGCAATGCGCTGGTCTTCACGCTGGCGTCCCAGTTGCTGGTCGTGGTGCTGGCCAAGATCCTGGCGATGGCGCTGTACGGCGATTTCCGCGGCAAATGGCTGGTGCGGCTGTTGATCCTCCTGCCGTGGGTGGCGCCGATCTCGCTCGGCACCATCGGCTGGCTGTGGATCTTCGACCCGGTCTACAGCATCATCAACTGGACCCTGCGCGCGCTCGGCTTGCTCGCCCCGAATGCCTGGCCGATCTGGCTCGGCCAGCCTAATCTGGCGATGGCGTCGGTCATCCTGGTCGACGTGTGGCGCCTGCTGCCGCTCGCGACGGTGATCATCCTGGCCGGCTTGAGCGGGATTCCGCAGGACATCCACGACGCCGCGGCGATGGACGGCGCCGGGTTCTGGCGTCACCTGTTCCGCATCAACATTCCGCTGGTGATGCCGATCATGCTGGTGGCCTTGCTGTTCGGCATCGTGTTTACCTTCACCGACATGATCATCATCTTCGTGCTGACCCGCGGCGGACCGTACGACACGACGCAGGTGCTGGCGAGCCTGGCGTTTTTCACCGGCATTCAAGGCGGTGATCTGGCCGAGGGCGCGGCGATCTCGCTGTTCCTGTTCCCCGTGCTGGTGGCGGTCGTGATATTGCTGCTGACCATCGCACGCCGTACCGAGGTGACCTGAAGGATGAAACACCCCCACGCTCACTCCGCTCCCTGCCCCCCGAGGGGGCGCTCAGTGCCCTTCAGGCGGCCGGGCGGGCACTAACATGACGACGACACGCTGGAAGCGCTGGGGCGCACGCAGCGGCCATTTCGGCCTGCTGGCCGCGTTCGTGGCGTTCTGCGCCTTCCCGTTCTACTGGATGCTGATCACCACCTTCAAGGGCACCCTTGACCTGATCAATACCGCCAACAACCCATTCATATTCAACAGCCCGCCGACGCTGGACAACCTGCGCGTACTGTTCTTTGACACCCAGTACGCGCGCTGGATGCTCAATACGCTGGAAGTTGGCGTTGCCGTCGTGCTCATCACGCTGCTGCTCGCGGTGCCCGCCGGCTACAGCCTGGCGCGCCTGTCCGGGCGCTGGGGGCGGCAACTGGCGATCGGCATCTTCCTCACCTATCTGATTCCACCCACGATCCTGTTCATCCCGTTCTCTCGCATCATCGGCTCGCTCGGCCTGCAGGATTCTCTCTGGTCGCTAGTGCTGGTGTATCCGAGCTTCACCGTTCCGTTCTGCACCTGGCTGATGATGGGCTTCTTCAAGGCCGTGCCGCGCGACATCGAGGAAGCGGCGATGATGGACGGCTTAAGCCGCTTCGGCGCCTTCCTGAAAGTCGTGGTGCCGCTGTCCTCGGCCGGGATACTGACCGTCGTCATTTTCACGCTCACGCTGGTGATGCAGGAATTCGTCTACGCGCTGACCTTCATCACCAGCTCGTCGCAATATACGGTCAGCGTCGGCGTGCCGACTTTCCTGGTGCGCGGCGACGTGTATTTCTGGGGCTCGCTGATGGGTGCCTGCCTGATCGTGAGTGTGCCGATCGCGGTGCTTTACAACCTCTTCGTGGACCGCTTCGTCGCGGGGTTCACCGTTGGCGCGGTCAAGTGATAGGGTCATCGGAATAGCAAAAGAAGGAGTTCGATATGCAACTCATTACCGTGAAAATCGACAAGCCGGAAGCGACCAACTTCATTCTGGGGCAGACACACTTCATCAAGTCCGTCGAGGACCTCCATGAAGCGCTGGTGGCCGCCGTGCCTGGCATCAAGTTCGGTCTGGCCTTTTGCGAAGCTTCCGGCAAATGCCTGGTGCGATGGTCGGGCACCGATTCCGCCATGCTCGAACTGGCCCGCAACAACGCAAAGACCCTTGCTGCCGGCCATTGCTTCATCATTTTCCTGGGGGACGGCTTCTACCCGCTGAATGTGTTGAACACCGTCAAAATGGTTCCGGAGGTATGCCGCATTTTCTGCGCGACTGCCAATCCAGTCGAAGTGATTCTCGCGGAGACGCAGCAGGGGCGGGGCATCCTGGGCGTGGTGGACGGCTTCCCTCCCCAAGGGATCGAAGATGAGGGCGACATCGCCTGGCGCAAGAATTTGTTGCGGCAAATCGGCTACAAGCTCTGATCGAAGGACAGGCGCGACTGGACGGAATGCGATAAATCACGGACAACCGGGGTCAGACTCCAATTAAACCCCAAGCCATCTTCATCCACCAAGACGGGGCAAGACCATGAGCTTTGCAGGGACCGGCGTCTTCATCGACCGCAAGCTACAAAGCACCGACCCGCAAAACCGCTGCATTGCCAGACCACACGCAGATTGAGACCCGCTTCAGGCAAAACGGCTTGCGCAGCTCAGCAATCAGCCCCCTTGCAATATTCCCTCACTGGGCTTGGCATATCAGCTTACAGAAAGAATACGGGGTGACGAGAGCATGGGATGATATGGCTCACTGCAATTTAAAGCACGCTCCCATGTCCGAAGCCCTGCGACTCTCCTCCCTCCCGCTGTTTCCGCTGGGCACGGTGCTCTACCCCGGTGGCCTGCTGCCGCTGCGGATTTTCGAAGTCCGCTACCTCGACATGATCGGCAAATGCCACAAGACCGGCGCGCCTTTTGGCGTGGTCGCGCTGACACGGGGCGCCGAGGTGCGCAAGCCTGAGGGCGAAGCCGACGAGGCCTTCAATACCGTGGGCACGCTGGCCACCATCAGCTCGTTTTCCATGCCGCAGCCGGGCCTGATGATGATCCGCTGCACCGGAATGCAGCGCTTCGAGATTTCCAGCCGCGAAAAGCTCAAACACGGCTTGTGGATTGCCGACGTGACCCGCCTCGACGACGACCAGGCGGTCAAGGTCCCCGACGATTTGCGCGGCGCGGCCAACGCGCTGGGCAAACTGATCAAAACCCTGCAGGAGCGCGCCGTGCCGGCCGACGAGATGCCGCTGCTGCCGCCCTACCAGCTCGATGATTGCGGCTGGGTCGCCAACCGCTGGTGCGAGCTGCTGCCCATGCCGCTGGAGCTCAAACAGCGCCTGATGACGCTGGACAACCCGCTGGTCCGGCTGGAACTGGTCAGCGACATCCTGGAGCGCACCGGCATCGCCATGTGAGGCTTCTGCGGCTTAAATACGTGTTCCGCCCACGCGCCGCCCAAAACAGGCTCTTAAAAACCTAAAATCAGGGGTTTGGGGCTTTTCCCCTTTGGCCGGCCCTTGTACCCACCGGTCAATCCGGCGTGTCGCCTTTTTTTCAAGAACCTTTGCCCATGTCCAACAACACTACCCCTTCCCCGGCCGCTGCAGCAACCCCCGTGCAGGACGAAAACCAGCTGATGGCCGAGCGCCGCGAGAAGCTCAAGGCCATGCGCCAGCAGCAGGCCGAAGGACGTGGCGTGGCGTTTCCCAACGACATCAAACCGTCGCACCGCGCCGCCGACCTGTTTGCCGCCTACAGCGAAAAGACCAACGAAGAGCTGGAGTCGCTGGCCATCACGGTCAGCGTGGCCGGCCGCATGATGCTCAAACGTGTGATGGGCAAAGCCAGTTTTGCGACCCTGCAGGACGCCTCCTTCGGGCCCTCGAACGGGCGTATCCAGCTCTACATCAACAACGAAGGGGTGGGCGAAGACGTCCACAACGCGTTCAAACATTGGGACCTGGGTGACATCGTGGCCGCCAGCGGCAAGCTGTTTCGCACCAAGACCGGCGAGTTGTCGATCCATGCGACCAGCTTGCGCCTGGTCACCAAAAGCCTGCGTCCCCTGCCCGACAAGTTTCACGGCATGGCCGACCAGGAGGTCAAGTACCGCCAGCGTTATGTGGACCTGATCACCGACGCGGCCGCACGCCAGCGTTTTGCGGCCCGCAGCAAGGCCGTGTCGACCATGCGCAACTTCATGGTGGAGAACGAGTTTCTTGAAGTTGAAACACCCATGCTGCACCCGATTCCGGGCGGCGCCAATGCCAAACCTTTTGTCACGCACCACAACGCGCTGGACCAGCAGATGTTTCTGCGCATCGCGCCCGAGCTGTACCTGAAGCGCCTGATCGTCGGTGGGTTCGAGCGTGTGTTCGAGATCAACCGCAGCTTCCGCAACGAAGGCATCAGCGTGCGGCACAACCCCGAGTTCACGATGATGGAGTTCTACGCCGCCTGGTGGAACTACCAGGACTTGATGAGCTACACCGAAGACCTGATCCGCCACGTCGCCACACAAGTGGCCGGCGGCACGCAGCTCAGCTACCAGGGCAAACCGGTGGACCTGAGCCAGCCCTTTGAACGCCTGACCATACGCGAAGCCATCGTCAAACACACCGACGCCGGCACCAATGTGGACGACGCCGCCTGGCTGCTGGCCGCGCTGAAAAAGCTCGGCAAGTTCAGCGCCAAGGACAAGTTGGAGGCGCGCTCGCTGCCCAGCCTGCAGGTCATGTATTTTGAAGAGACGGTCGAAGAAAAACTCTGGCAGCCGACCTTCATCATGGAACACCCGACCGAAATTTCGCCGCTGGCCCGCGCCAACGACACGCGGCCGGAAGTGACCGAACGCTTTGAGCTGTACATCACCGGCCGCGAGTTCGGCAACGGCTTCAGCGAGCTCAACGACGCCGAAGACCAAGCCGCGCGTTTTTCCGCACAGTCCAGCGCCAAGGACGAAGGCGACGAAGAAGCCATGTATTACGACGCCGACTACGTGCGTGCGCTCGAATACGGCATGCCTCCCACCGGCGGTTGCGGCATCGGCATTGACCGCCTGATGATGCTGCTGACCGACAGCGCCAGCATTCGCGACGTGATTCTGTTCCCGGCCCTGCGGCGCGAGGCCTGAGGCCTGGCAGGTGCGCGCGCACCTGCCTCCTGAAACACTAGATGGGAAGCCAGCGCCACCAGAAGGGCTGACGTGCTTCTTGGGCGCCCAGATCACGCAGCAGCGTCACAAACTCCAGGCGCCCATGTTTGCGGGCCGCTTGCAGGGGCGTGAGGCCGTCAAACTCCGAGCGCAGGGTCGGATCGGCGCCATGCGCCAGCAGATAGTGCGCAACCGCTTCATGCCCCTGGATCAGGCTGGCGACCAGCGGCGTGCACAGTATCTCGGGGTGCTGGTAATTGGGATTGATGCCTTCACGGATGTGGTATTCCACCAGCGGGAGATTGCCCGTCAGGGCCGCCTGGTATAAATCTTTCCAATCGCCTGCGGACATGGTCTGCCTCCGTGGGTCCCATTTGTTTCGTGAACTATACGCGGCGCGCCCTGTCGGACGGGCTCGCCCAGAACCTGGAAGCGCCGAGCATTTGTGGCTGGACTAGCTGGTTTGAGATGCTATCAGTTCAATAGCTGCTAGCGCCCATTCACAAAGGGCCAACACCTGTTTTGATGCATAAGTAACGTCAACAAAGGGGCCGTCTGGGGAGAAAGACCGACGTTTGAGCACCCAATCAGCGGCTTGCACAGAGGGTGCGACCTTCGCCATTGCCCCCTTTACAGCAAGCCGGCTCCGGGCGGAAACTCCAGAGGCGGCGCCGGCAGCGGCTCGGCCTTCTCCACCGGCATGCGCAAATCATCGAGGTAGTCACGCGCAATATTGACCGTGCTTGTCACGCCCAGCGACTCGAAACGTTTATCCAGCCAGGCCTTGCCACACTGAATACCCAGGTCGCGCAAGGCATGGATCAGGCTGGCGCTGGTGGATGACTTGCTGGCCGCCGTGAATTTTTCCAGGGCGTCACCGCCGTCGATGCGGTGCATCAACACGTCCTTGTAATGCGCGGCATCCAGCTTGCCCTCAGCCAGCAGGCGCTTGACAAAATCAATCGCGCGCATCTCGGCGATCAGCGCCGCATTGAAGGTGACTTCGTTGATGCGGTCCATGATCTCGCCGGGTTTGGTCGGCAACTCGTCGCGCCGAATCGGGTTGATCTGCACCAGCACGATGTCGCGGCTGTCGCAGTGGTAAATCAGCGGGTGAATCGCCGGGTTGCCCGAATAACCGCCGTCCCAATAGTGGTCGCCATCAATCTCCACCGCCTGAAACACCATGGGCAGGCAGGCCGAGGCCATGACCGCGCTGGCCGTCAGCCGCTTGCCGGAAAACACCTGGGCCTTGCCGCTGGCCACACGGGTGGCCACCACAAACACCTTGGGCGTGTCCGGATGCTGCGCGGCGGCCAGCCGCTCGAAGTCCACCTGTTTTTCCAGAAAGTCCTTGAGCGGGTTGATGTCGAAAGGATTGCTCTGGTAAGGCGACATCGCGTTCGACCAGTATTGCGTCATCGCGTCGGTCCAGAGCTTGGTCGCCCAGTTGCCGCTGCCCATGTGGCCGAACAGGATGCCAAAAGGCGCACGCTGCATTTGCGACAACGAAGACGACAAGGCGCCCATGTCCACGATGCCGTTCCAGAAACTGCTGAGCGCCTGACGTGCGGCGTCGTGCCGGTCGGCCCGGGGCTTGCCGACCGACGCCGCAAACCCATGGGCCAGCGCCACCGCATTCATGGCGCCGGCGCTGGTGCCGCTGATGCCTTCCAGGTCGATGCGCCCGTCCTCCAGCAAGGCATCGAGCACGCCCCAGGTGAACGCGCCGTGTGAACCGCCGCCTTGCAGCGCCAGGTTGACACGCGGGGTGGGCACATCAGCCGTGTGTACGGCGGCAGGGGTGGTGGCGTGGTTCATGTCACCAGCTTAGCAAGAATCGGCGACAGCCCCATGAAGCCCCGCCAGCACACGGGCCAGGGCCGCCGGACTAAAATTCGCCACCGCTTACGCCCGCCCTTTCGCACTATCTCCCCATGAAATACCTGACGGGTTACCCCGACACCCTCCAGACCCAGGTGCGGGAGCTGGTCGCGCAAGATCGCCTGGGCGCCTTGCTGCGCAAAAAATATTCGCACACACACGAGATACGCACCGACAAGGCGCTGTACGACTACGTGATGGATTTGAAAAACAATTTTCTGCGCAACGCCGAACCGCTGAGCAAGGTGGCGTTTGACAGCAAGCTGCAAGTTATCACCCACGCCTTGGGCACGCACACCACGGTGTCCCGGGTGCAGGGCAACAAACTCAAGTCCAAACGTGAAATCCGCGTGGCCAGCCTGTTCAAAGAGGTGCCGCTGGAGTTTTTGCGCATGATTGCGGTGCACGAGCTGGCGCACATCAAGGAAAAAGCCCATGACAAGGCTTTTTACCAACTCTGCACCTACATGGAGCCGGACTACCACCAGTTTGAACTGGACTTACGCCTCTACCTGACACATGTGGACGCGGGCGGCGCGCAGCCGTGGGCTGCCAACTAATCAGCGAGCAAGCAACAGGCGGGGCGCTGCCGCTGCACCGACCGCAAACAGCCGGATCGCATCCGCCATACGCTCGGCCTGCGCCTTGAGGCTGGCCGAGGCCGTGGCAGCCTGCTCGACCAAGGCGGCATTTTTCTGTGTCATCTGCTCCAGCGCCAGCACCGACTGATTCACCTGGCCCAGGCCGCCGGACTGCTGGCCGGTGGCCTGTGTGATCGCCGCGATCATGGTGTTGACGTCGCCGACATGGCTCACGATCAGCGCCATCGCCGCACCGGCATCCTGCACCAGCCGGGAGCCGGTCTGCACCTGGGCCTCGCTCTTGGCGATCAACAGCCGGATTTCCTTGGCGGCCTCCGAGGAACGCTGCGCCAGGCTGCGGACCTCGCTGGCCACCACCGCAAAGCCGCGCCCCTGTTCGCCGGCACGTGCCGCCTCCACGGCGGCATTGAGCGCCAGGATGTTGGTCTGGAAGGCAATGCCATCGATGACGCCGATGATGTCGGCCATGCGCCCGCTGGAAGCCTTGATGCCCGCCATGTTGCTGACCACCTGCATGACCAGATCGCCGCCCCGGTGCGCGGAAGTCGCGGCCGACGAGGCCATCTCACGGGCCTGGCGTGCCGACTCGGCCGTGGTCTCCACCGTACCGGTCAGCTCGGACAAGGAGGCCGAGGCCTGCTGGAGGTTGGAGGCCGCCAGCTCGGTGCGCATGCTCAGGTCCAGGTTGCCGCTGGCAATCTGGGCCGTCGCGCCGGTGATGCTGTCGGCCGCCAGGCGCACCTCGGACACCATGGCGCGCAGCGACCACACCATGCCGTTGAAGTCACCGGACATCTGCCCCAGCTCATCCTGCGTCTGCACCGGCACAGTGTGCCCCAGATCGCCCGACTTGACCCGCTCGATGCCATGGGTCAGATCGGCCAGCGGGCGACGTATGCGCGACAACAACATGGCGCCGAGAAGAAAGCCGCTGCCCACAACAAACAGCACGCCCAGCCCCAGGGTCCAGACCAGGGGGCGTATCGACTGGTGGATGAACTCACCGCCCAGCAGGGTTTGCTGGCGGTTGCGCTCTATCGCCTGGCTCATCAGCGTTTCGGCCTGCAGCGCCGCCTGAACCGGTTGCTCAATGTCCATCTCGAAAATCGCCTGGTCCAGGGTCTCTTTCTGCTCTATTTTTTGGATGGCGGCACCGACCTGTGTGGTGTAGTTCTTTTGCTGCGCCAGCGCCTCGCTCAAGAGGCGGCGCAAGTCAGCCACCGGCTCGGCCTGGATCGCCAGCGCCAGCAGCGCCAGGACCTCGCCGCTGTGTTTTTTCCACTCGGCGATGCGCGCCGGAACACGCTCCATCTTCATCAGCAGATCGATGGAGACATCCTTTTCAGCCCGGCGCGTGCGCAGCATGTTGTACTGGATGTCGGCCATGCGCACCAGTTGGGCCAGGTCGGCGTCCACCGTCTGCGTGGTCTGCGTCTGAATGCCCCGGACTGCATAAGCGGTCACGGCCGCCACCAGCAGAAATGCCCCCACTAGGAGGGCAATCGTCATTGAAATACGCTGCGACAGATTGAGCCTGAAAATAGTCATCCACTTTTTCTCTCGAGTAAAACTCGCCCCCGCACCGAGCCGGCACGGTATGGCATGAGAAAAAGTTTATGCCCGCCATGTTGCGCGGGCATGACAAATTCAGGGAAGCAGGCCCATGGCATGCATATAAGCCGGGTGCACCATCAACGCGTCCCAGTCGTGCGCCGCCGTCGTGGGCAGCAGGTCGCGCCGGCGCAACTCGCTGGATTCCAGCGGCTCCCACTGCTCCTTGAGCTGGCCTTGCGTCAGGCCGTCCAGCAACTCGTCCACCGCCTCGCCCTTGCCCTCCGACTGGTTGCACAACAAGACCATGTCGCAGCCGGCGTTCAGCGCGGCCATCGCGGCTTCGGTATAGCTGACCTCTTTGCCGTCCAGCAAACGCGCGCCGGCCATGCTCAGGTCGTCACTGAAAATCGCGCCGCCAAAACCGAGTTGGCCACGCAGGATGTAGGTCAGCCATTTTTCGGAGAAACCCGCCGGGCGTGCATCCACCTTGGGGTAAATCACATGGGCCGGCATCACGCTGGTCAAGGTGGTGTTGAGCCAGTCGTAAGGCGCGGCGTCATCAGCCAGGATGGCTTTGAGGCTGCGTTTGTCGACCGGAATGTCGGTGTGCGAATCACCTTTCACAAAACCGTGGCCGGGGAAATGTTTGCCGCAGTTGGCCATGCCGCTTTGCAGCAGGCCATGCATCAGGCTTTTCGCCAGCAGGCTGACCACACGCGGGTCGCGGCCGAAAGCGCGGTCACCAATGACGCTGCTGGCGCCATAGTCCAGGTCCAGCACCGGCGTGAAGCTGAAGTCCACGCCGCAGGAGCGCAGCTCGGCACCCAGCACATAACCGCAGGCGGTGGCGGCATTGGTCGCGGCCATCTGGTCCTTGATCCACAACTCCCCGAGCGCCCCCATGGGCGGCAGGTGGGTGAAACCGTCGGTGCGGAAACGCTGGACGCGACCGCCTTCGTGGTCCACGCAGATCAGCAGGTCCTGGCGCACTTTTTTGATGTCGCGGCACAAGGCGGCCAGTTGCGCGCGGTTTTCCCAGTTGCGCGCAAACAAGATGATGCCGCCAGTCAGCGGGTGTTTCAGGCGCTGGCGGTCGGTTTTGCTTAAGGTCAGGCCGGCAATGTCGATGATCAGGGGGGCGTGTTGGCTCATGGGTGTTCAGTCTTTGAAAAAATGAGGAAGCGAGTGGGGCCGGACTTAGCTTGAAGCCCGGTATTCAACCACCACAAAACTCGCGGCGTAATCGGTTTCGTCGGTGAGGGTGACGTGGGCGGTGAGCTGGTTCGCCTCGAACCACTCCTTGAGCGCACCGTGCAAAACAATTTCAGGTTTGCCGCTGGCCGCCTTGGCAATTTCGCAATTGCGCCAGGTCATGGGCATGCGCATGCCCATGCCTATGGCTTTGCTAAACGCTTCCTTGGCCGAAAACCGCGTGGCCAGATAACGCAGGCCACGCTCGGGCCAGCGCGCGCTGCGGGTTTTCCAGGTCGCGAGTTCGGCATCGCTGAGAATTTTCTGCGCAAAACGCTCGCCATGGCGTTCCACGCTGGCGCGCACGCGGCGTACATCGCAGATGTCGGTGCCTATGCCGTAGATCATGAGGATGTCGCCCCCACGGTCGCGCACTGCGTGTCGCTCCCTGCCCCCCGAGGGGGCCGCTGCGCCTGCGGGCCGGCAAAGCCGGACCCGCGGCCCCGGTTGGCAAAGAAAAGAAGATGCAACACCGTTTCCATCAGGCGACGGGGACCGCAGTGTCTATGCAGCGCAAATAGTCTTTGACCGTCGCGTCATAACCCAGCTCCAGCGCATCAGCAATCAGCGCATGGCCGATCGACACTTCCAGCACGCCGGGCACCGCCTGCAGAAATTCCGTGAGGTTGTCGCGATTCAGGTCATGGCCGGCATTCACTCCTAAATTAATAGCGGCTGCCGCCCGTCCAGCAAGGACAAAAGGCTGCAAAGCCTTGTATTTTTCCGGCGTGTTCCAGGCCCGCGCATAGGTCTCGGTATAAAACTCCACGCGGTCCGCCCCCACGGCTTTGGCGGCCGCCATGGCTTCGGCGACGGGGTCCATGAACAGGCTGACCCGCACGCCCCGGTCGTGGGCGGCCTGGATCAGCGGTTTCAGGCGTTCGGCATCGGCGGGGAAACTCCAGCCGTGGTCGCTGGTGAACTGGTTTTCGCTGTCGGGCACAAACGTGCACTGGTGCAACGGCAGGCCGCGGGCCGACAGGTTGTGCACAAAGTCCATCAGGTTCTGGCAGGGATTGCCCTCGACATTAAATTCACGGTCCGGCCAGTCTTTCATCAGCGCGGCCAGCTCATACACGTCGTCGCTGCGGATATGCCGCTCGTCAGGCCGCGGATGCACGGTGATGCCGTGGGCGCCGGCTTCCAGGCACAGTTGCGCCGCGCGCAAGACATCGGGGATGCCCAGGTGCCGGGTGTTGCGCAGCAAGGCGACCTTGTTGACGTTGACCGACAAGGCGGTTTTGTGACTTGAAGTGGAGAGAGGGGCGTGTACTGTCATGATGCTTGCCTGTTGATTACGCGGCCTACAAGGCCTGCAGATCGATCATCATCTGCCGGGTTTTAAGAACCTTCACATCGCAATGGTAGTGCAGCAGCGCGCGCAACTGCGTTTTCAGTTCGGGCAAATGGTTGACGCAGGCCTGCACCGTGTCGGTGAAAGGCGCGTCATCGGCCAGGGAGTGCTGCAGGCTCAGCCACTGCCCGCCCTCCAGGCTGGCGCGGTCGTCGTCATGCGCCTCGCGCAGCCCGGATTCAGCCACCAGCACGTAGCGGGTCTGCGCCTGCAACGGGGCCAAGGTCGCGGTCTGCGCGTCCAGCGTCGGCAACAGGCCAATGTCACGCAGCAGGCGCAATTCAAACGCCCGCAAGGCGACGTGCAAGGTGTCGGTGTTCTGGCTGGCCAACAGCTGCACGGTGGTGGCATAAGCGTCAAACAAGGCCGGGTGCGGGTCGTCGCGCGCCAGCAGACGCATCAGTAATTCGTTGAGGTAATAACCCGACAACAAGGCATCACCGGTCGGCATGACATGGCCGCCCTGCCACTCGGCGCTACGCAACATGCGGATTTCAGCGTCGCCGCCAAAAGCCACATGCAGCGGCTGCAGCGGCAGCAAAATGGGCCTGAAATTGGAACTGGGTTTTTTCGCGCCGCGCGCCACCAGCGCAATCCGGCCGTAGCTGCGGGTGAAAACTTCCAGGATCAGGCTGGACTCGCTCCAGTCGTAGCGGTGCAGCACATAAGCTGGTTCGTCGCTGATGCGTTTGGTGGCCAAGGTAGATGTATCCGACGAGAAAAACTCAGCAGCTGATGGCAGCTGGAACGGTCAAAAGCCAGCAAGGGCCGCGGAACCGGCTCCGCCGGGCCGCAGGCGCAGCGGCCCCCTCGGGGGGCAGGGAGCTACACGCAGTGAGCGACCGTGGGGGCTACTCATACCCGAAGGTTTTGACGCGCGCCTCGTCATCGGCCCAGCCGGAACGGACCTTGACCCAGATTTCCAGGAACACCTTGCCGCCGGTCAGCGTCTCCAGCTCGTGCCGCGCTTCGGTGCCTATGCGTTTGAGCTTTTCGCCTTTTTCGCCAATGATCATGCCCTTGTGGCCGTCGCGTTCGACAACGATGGTGGCGGCAATGCGGCGCAACTCGCCCTCCTGCTCGAACTTGTCGATGATCACGGTGGAGGTGTAGGGCAATTCGTCGCCGGTCAGGCGAAACAGTTTTTCGCGCACAATTTCAGCGGCCATGAAACGTTCGCTGCGGTCCGTCAACTCGTCGGCGCCGTACATCCAGGACTGCTCGGGCAGGTATTTTTCGCAGATGCCGAACAGGCGCTCGACGTCCTTGGCGCTGTTGGCCGACATGGGCACAAACTCGGCAAAGTTGTGGCGCTCCTGCATTTCCTTGAGCCAGGGCGCGATCTCGGCGCGGCGGTGGATCAGGTCAAACTTGTTGGCCAGCAAAATGGCCGGGGTGCCGGCCGGCAACAGGGACAAGACCTTGGCGTCGGCCTGGTTGAACTGACCCGCCTCGACGACAAACACAATCAGGTCCACGTCGTTGACGGCGCCAAGCACGGTTTTGTTCAGCGAGCGGTTCAGCGCGTTGCCGTGCCGGGTCTGAAAACCTGGGGTGTCGACAAACACAAACTGGGTCGGACCCACCGTACGCATGCCGGTGATGCGGTGCCGCGTGGTTTGCGCCTTGCGCGAAGTAATGCTGACTTTTTGCCCCACCAAGGCATTGAGCAAGGTCGATTTGCCGACGTTGGGCTTGCCCACAATCGCGATCAGCCCGCAGCGCTGGCCTTCGACCGGCGGTGCATTGTTGGCTCGCGAGGTCATGGCTTTGGCCAACATGGCTTCCAGCGCCGCGTTCTGCACCGGCATGCCGGCGTCAGCATCCCTCGCTGGCGTGGCAGCGGCGGGAGCAGCCGGGCGCGCCGGTTTTCGGGGAGGTTTTTTTGCCTGGGGTGGTCATGGTTTTCGGGTGCCTGTTGACGGCTGCAGAGGCAGCCGCCGGGGTTATCAATCGAGCGTTTTTACGTAAGCCAGCATGGCTGTCGCCGCGGCTTGTTCGCCAGCGCGCCGCGAGCCGCCTATGCCACGTTCAGCCCGCCCGAATTCGCTGATTTCGCATTCCACGTCAAAGGTCTGCTTGTGGGCTGCACCCAGCGTCCCCACCACGCGGTAGATGGGTAAATTCATTTTGCGGCCTTGCAGCCATTCCTGCAACTCGGTCTTCGGGTCTTTGCCGATGGCCTGCATTTGCGGGTTGATTTCCACGTCCTTGAACAGGCGGCGCACCAGCTGGTCAGCCTTGGCAAAACCGGCGTCGAGGTAAACCGCGCCAATCACAGCTTCCAGCGCATCGGCCAGGATGGACGGACGTTTTTGTCCGCCCGACTTGGCTTCACCTTCACCCAGGCGCAGCATTTGCGGCAAACCGAGCTGGACCGCCAGCAGGTGCAAAGTATCCTGCTTGACCAGGTTGGCGCGCACGCGCGACAAATCGCCTTCGGGCAAGGCGCTCAGGCGTTCGTACAGCAAACCCGCCACGGCGAGGTTGAGCACGGAGTCGCCCAGAAACTCGACACGTTCATTGTGATCCGCCGAAAAGCTGCGGTGGGTCAAAGCCTGCTGCAGCAGACGGGGATTGGAAAATTCATGGTCCAGGCGTTTTTGCAACGCCTGGAGATCAGGGCTTAACAGGGGACTGGCGCGCACTTACTTGGTTCGACCCGTGTATTTGAGCAGCAGATATGCTGGCCCAGCGATATGGATTTCCTTGTTGTAGGCAAAACTGACGACCACTTTGTCGCCCTCTTTGCTGATTTCAAGGTCTTTGCCGGTGATCGACTTGATGTCGTCGATCTGGGCGGCTTTGTCAAAAATGGTTCTGACTTCAGGGACCGAAGAGCCTTCCTTGGCTTTGTTGGCTGCCTTGGTGACGGCCTGGAATTCGATCAGCGTGGGAACAGCCTGGGCCGCGATCACGCCGGCAAAAGCCAGCACACCGACCACAAACAAAACCCCAATGAACGAAATGCCGCCTTGCCGATTTTTCATGTGTTTTTCCCTCTTGCCTTGCTAAGTGAGCACCATCCATGGCTGCTTTCCTGCCATGCTAGCGCATGCTTGGCAACCTCCTGTTCAGTCAACCTTGCCAATCCGCTTGAGGCTGCCAAAATTCATCCAGACAAAAAAGGCTTTGCCCACGATGTTGGCCTCGGGCACAAAGCCCCAGTAACGTGAATCCTGCGAGTTGTCGCGGTTGTCGCCCATCATGAAGTACTGGCCCTCGGGCACCTTGCAAACCACGCCCTCGCTACTGTAACGGCAATTTTCCTTGTACGGAAAGTCCATGACCTCCCGCTCATCCAGTCCGGCACGGCGATCATTGTCATTGAGCAGGCGGTAGGTCTTGTTGCCGTTGGTTTCCTGGAACTGCTTGGCATAACGCAAGGCGTCTTCGTCGAAGAAGTCTGCCAGCTCCACTTTGGGCAGGGGTTTGCCGTTGATGCTGAGCTTCTTGTTCAGGTAGGCCACCTCGTCGCCAGGCACACCCACCACACGCTTGATGTAGTCCAGGCTGGGCTTGGGCGGGTAGTGAAACACCATCACGTCGCCGCGCTGCGGGCTGTTGTTGTCGATGATTTTGGTGTTGATCACCGGCAGACGCACGCCGTAGTGGAATTTGTTGACCAGGATCAGATCGCCCACCAGCAGGGTCGGGATCATGGAGCCCGACGGAATCTTGAAAGGCTCAAACAGAAAGGAGCGCAGCAGAAACACCACCACGATGACCGGAAACAGACCGGCGGTCCAGTCCAGCCACCAGGGCTGCACAATGAGCTTGGCCCGGGCTTCTTCTATATTGGTATCCACCTTGTGGATGCCTTGCGCGGCCAGTTCCGCGCGGCGCTGTGCGTCGCGTGCTTCCAGAGCGGTGGCGGCCTTGCGGCGTTGCGGCCAGAAGTAGAACTTTTCGGCCAGCCAGTAAATGCCGGTGACCACGGTAGCCAGGAAGAGCAGCAGGGAAAAATTGCCCTCGACCATGCCCATGTACCAGGCGCCGCCGTAGCCGACAAACACGGCCAGCACCAGCGCGGTGAGCGTACTCATGAAGCGCAGCATTATTCTTCCACCTGCAAGATGGCCAGGAAAGCTTCCTGAGGCACTTCGACCGAACCGATTTGTTTCATGCGTTTTTTACCCGCTTTTTGTTTTTCGAGGAGCTTCTTTTTGCGCGAGATATCGCCGCCGTAACACTTGGCGATCACGTTTTTACGCAAGGCTTTGATTGTCTCACGCGCAATGATGTTGGCCCCGATGGCCGCCTGGATGGCGACATCGAACTGCTGGCGGGAAATGATCTCCCGCATCTTGGCCACCACGGCCCGACCGCGGTAGGCGGACTGGCTGCGGTGAACAATGATGGACAGGGCATCGACCTTTTCGCCGTTGAGCAAAATGTCCACCTTGACCACGTCGGAGGTCCGAAACTCCTTGAACTCGTAGTCCATGGAGGCGTAACCGCGCGAGACGGACTTGAGCTTGTCAAAGAAGTCCAGCACGATCTCGCCCAGCGGCATCTCATAGGTCAGCATGACCTGCTTGCCGTGGTAAGCCATGTTCATCTGCACGCCGCGTTTCTGGTTGGCCAGCGTCATGACGGCGCCCACGTAATCCTGCGGCATGTACAGGTGCACCGTGACGATGGGCTCGCGGATCTCGTTGACCTTGCCAGCGTCGGGAATCTTCGACGGGTTCTCGACCATGATGGTGTCGCCATTGGCCTGCAACACTTCATACACCACGCTGGGGGCGGTGGTGATCAGGTCCTGGTCGAACTCGCGCTCGAGTCGCTCCTGCACGATTTCCATGTGCAACAGGCCCAGGAAGCCGCAGCGAAAGCCAAAACCCAGGGCCTGGCTGACTTCCGGCTCGTAATGCAGCGAGGCGTCGTTGAGCTTGAGTTTTTCCAGCGCGTCGCGCAGCGAGTCGTACTCGCTGGCTTCTGTCGGATACAGACCGGCAAACACCTGCGGCTGGATTTCCTTGAAACCCGGCAAGGCCTCGGTGGCCGTCGCCGCCGCGCCGCCTGTGCCCGGCTTGATCAGGGTCACGGTGTCGCCGACACGCGCCGCCTGCAACTCCTTGATGCCGGCAATGATGAAACCGACCTCGCCCGCTTCCAGCGCGGCACGCGGTTCGGTATGCGGCGTGAACACACCGAGCTGCTCGGCGTTATACATCGCCCCGCTGGCCATCAGCTTGATACGTTCGCCTTTGGCCAGACGGCCGTCGACCACGCGCACCAGCATGACCACGCCCACATAAGCGTCGTACCAGCTGTCCACAATCATGGCGCGCAGCGGTCCGTCCGGATTGCCTTGCGGTGGTGGCATGCGGGCAATCACGGCCTCCAGGATTTCGTCGATGCCCATGCCGGTTTTGGCAGAGCACGGAATCGCATCCGTCGCGTCGATGCCGATCACGTCTTCGATTTCCTGCTTGGCGTTTTCGGGATCTGCATTCGGCAAATCCATTTTGTTGAGCACGGGCACCACCTCGACGCCGAGCTCGAGCGCGGTGTAGCAGTTGGCGACGGTCTGCGCTTCAACACCCTGACTCGCATCCACCACCAGCAGCGCACCTTCACAGGCCGACAGCGAACGACTCACTTCATATGAGAAGTCAACGTGACCCGGTGTATCGATCAGATTGAGGTTGTAGATCTGACCATCGAGTGCCTTGTATTTGAGCGCAGCGGTCTGCGCCTTGATGGTTATCCCACGCTCTTTTTCCAAATCCATGGAGTCGAGCACCTGCGCACTCATCTCGCGATCCTGCAAACCGCCGCAGCGCTGGATGATGCGATCAGCCAGCGTGGATTTGCCGTGGTCAATGTGCGCGATGATCGAAAAATTTCTGATGTGATTCATCAAAGGGGACGCCTAAGTACTTGAAAGTATTGCGAAGAGACCAGCGTCAATTCGCGAAAGCCATAAAAAGGGCGCGTCACTTATGACGCGCCCTGAACCAACAATCTATGGCAACTGCGATAGTTGGAAGCTTCATTGTAGGCAAAAAGCCAGCAACGCATAGCCTCGAAATTGCCAAACCGTTCTCGTTGCAAGCCAACAACAGGGATCTTATGCACAACTTATTCACAATTTTAACTGAGAGGCTCTGGACAACTTGTGGGTGATCTGTGGATCAGCAGTGAATAGAGTTAATTCATGCCAGGTGGTGGTTTTTTTGGCGCTTGATATATGGGAATGACCCAAAACCTAGGTTCCATTCTACCAAAATTCGTCATTAGACAGACTTAAAAGTTAGTGAATACCAACATAAATTTGATTTATCAAGCGTCGAAAAATATTTTTTAAAGCTTGAAGAAGCCGCTTATTTTGGACAAAACCCCCAAACCGGACAGGGTATGGGGGTCTTCAAAATGCGGCATCTTGCGATGCCATCCCGCCAAACCGTTTACCGGATGGGGCGAATCAAGGCGTATTGTGTCCACTCGCTGCGCCGGAAAAGCACGTTGATGGCTTTGCCCTTTTCCACTTTGGCGAGCACCGCCTCGAAGTCCTTGACGCCGGTAATTTCGGTGTTGGCGATCGCCAGGATCACATCCCCTTCGCGCAGTCCGGCGCGGGCCGCCGCACCTTCACTGGCATCAACCTTGACACCGCCTTTGAGTTTGAGCTCCTTCTTCAAGGCATCAGGCAACTCGCTGACCACCAAGCCCAAAGCTTGGGCGGGGCCGGCCACCGGCGGTTTGCTTTCAGTCGACTGGGCTTTGCGCGCCGGCTTTTCCGCCTCGACCTCGCCTATCGTCACACTCATGTCGCGGGTGGTGCCGCGCCTGAACACCGTGACCGTGGACTTGGTGCCCGGCTTCACATTGCCAACCAGACGCGGCAGGTCGGTCGCCTTGTCAATCGTCTTGCCTTCAAACTTGGTGATGATGTCACCGGCCTCGATGCCGGCCTTTTCTGCCGGAGAGGCCACCTCGACGCCGCGCACAAGCGCGCCCTGCGCCTTGCCCAGCCCGATGGACTCGGCAACATCCTTGCTGACCTGATCAATCTGCACACCAATCTTCCCGCGCGTGACACGCCCGGTGCTGCGCAGCTGGTCCGCCACACGCGAAGCTTCGTCAATGGGAATCGCAAACGAGATACCCTGGAAGCCGCCTGAGCGTGAGTAGATCTGGCTGTTGATGCCGACCACCTCGCCGCGCATATTCAGAAGCGGGCCGCCCGAGTTGCCGGGATTGATCGCCACGTCGGTCTGGATGAAAGGCAGGTAGTCCCCGGTGTCGCGCTGCTTGGCGCTGACAATGCCGGCGGTCACGGTGTTTTCCAGGCCAAAGGGCGAACCGATGGCCATCACCCATTCGCCAACCTTCAGTCGGCTGATATCGCCAATTTTCACGGCTGGCAGACCCGTGGCTTCGATCTTGACCACGGCCACGTCGGTGCGTTTGTCGGCGCCAACGATCTTGGCCTTGAACTCGCGTTTGTCCGTCAAGGTCACGATGACCTCGTCGGCGCCTTCCACGACGTGGGCATTGGTCATGACAAAACCGTCGGACGACAGGATGAACCCCGAGCCCACACCACGCGGCTGATCTTCGTCCGGCTGGTTACGGTCCGGGCGCGGCGCGCGCGGCATGTTGGGTGGCACCGGAATGCCGAAACGCCGGAAAAATTCAAGCATCTGCTCGTCGGCGCTGCTTGCCGCACCGGCTTTGACTTTTTCCAGCGTCCGGATATTCACAACCGAAGGGCCGACCGTCTCGACCAGGTCCGTGAAGTCAGGCAGGCTGCGGGCTTGCGCCATCACCGACTGGGCAGGCATCAAAGCCAGGGTGCTTCCCAGCGCCAACGCGCCGGCAGCGAAATAGGTACGGCATTGTTTCCAGGTCGGTTTATGCATCATCAGCCTTTGAAGAATTGTCGGAGCAGCAAAAATACATGGGGTCATGCATCCTCCTCGCCATGACGGCGGAAGAGGTTTGGATTGAAATGAGGGCCTTACTTCTTGCGTTCAAGGCCATCGGCAAACAAGCGCAAGGTGGACATGGGCACTTCACCCATCGCGGTCAGCCAGAAAGCATCCATGCGCCGGGTCAAGGACTGGGTGGCGCCCATGGAGAGTTTTGATTCCTTGTTATGGCGCTGGCTGTCGAAGGGTTCGACAAACAGCGACACCGACGCCAGGCCATCCGAGAATATCCACTGCATGGGCTCGCCCTGGGACTGCGCTGTGTCCGGGCGCTTGTAGCAACTCATGGGCTGGAAACCGGCCACGGGTGTTTTCAGCACCCAGCCTTCGGCACTGGCCGTGGTTTTGACGAGCTCGGGTTTTTCGACCCGGTAACCCTCGACCTTGTTCATCATTTGCGCCAGCTTGTCGAGCTTGACGGGCGCATCGAACTGCAACTCTGAAAACGCAGCCTGCTCCAGCACCGTGCCATCGGTGTCCAGCGTCTGCAACTTGACCACCAGGCCCTTCTTGTGCTCGGCCCAGACACGGTAGCCAAAACGCATCTTGTCCTTGGGAACCAGGGCAATCACATCGGCGTCCAGACCTGCCACACGCTCACGGCCTTCCTGCTTGACTTTGTAGAAGTCGGCAATGTGGCTGTCGGTGGATTTGAGCAGTTCGGGGAAAAGACCTAACGATTCACGCTTTTCGCTGCGGACCACCTTGCTCTCGGGCAAAAAGGTCACAACATTGTCGTTGTGCCGAAAGATGGAGCGCGGCGCGCCTGTCAGGGTTTCAACACGCTCAATTTGCTGCGCCCCGTCGCACACATGCCAAATCCTGGCGCTGGACATGACGCCGCCGGACGAGACCACAAACGTGCCTACGTAAGAGCGGTTCCTGGAGGCTTCGTGCATACGCATCAACCAGTCGTTGATGCTTTTGGACTCCGCCGCCGACGCGGGGGCAGGCGCCGCAGGCGTTTGAGCCGCTATGTAATTAGTAGCCATCAGCGCACATCCGGCAAGGGCTACGAGGCGAAAAAGCTTAAAACTCATAGGTAGGGACTGGCTGGTCGTGGCGCACAAAGAATGCTTCAACGCCGCTCGCTCTGGGGCGTTTCAAAGGTGGCGTTGCGCAAAAAGCCCGAAGGCATTTGCAAGGCCGACGTGCCGCCAAACTGTTTGTGCGCAGCCAGCAGCTCTTCCATGCGGGCATCACGCACCACGGCGCCCTGCTCCGACATGACCAGCACCTGCTGCGACGGCTCGGCACGGGCCAATTGCGGCGCCACAGACGGCGCCAGCAAACCGGTCCCGACGTTCCAGGTCACCGCCACCACGGCCGCAATGGACACAAAACCTGCGATCATCTTCCAGCGAAAGCTGGCATCGTTGACGGCTTCGCGGGCGGGACGGCCGGCGGGCAAGATCTCGGCCTGCAAAGCCCAGTCGGAAGAGGCCTGCACAGCCGGCGCTGGCGCCGCATGGTAAACCGGCTCCTGGCTCAAGCGGACACGCAAGCGGGTGACAAACGCGGCATCCGAGCCAGGCGCCATCGCCCCGGGTGAACGCAACACGTCGCCTATGAGGTGGTAGGTGCTCCAGCTGTCCAGCGCCTGGGCATCACCTTCACACACCGCCAGCGCACGTGCAAAATCTTCGTTCTCCAGCTGGCCATCGGCCAGGGCGGAAATCAGTTCACTGTTTTGCGTTATCGGTTTCATGGTGTCAATGGGCAGTTTGTGCCTGCCGGGTTCAATCATTTGCTTTGGCTTACAAGGACATGGCGATGATTTTCAAAACCTGCTCGTGCCGCGAGGCGCTTCTTACCAGCGCTTGCCGGACTGACTCTCCAGCAAGGGCCGTATTCTTTCGGAAATCGCTTCCCGGGCTCTGAATATCCGTGAACGCACGGTACCAATCGGGCAATTCATCGCCTCGGCGATTTCTTCGTAACTCAAACCTTCGATTTCCCGCAGGCTGATGGCCTGGCGCAACTCTTCAGGCAAAGCCTCCATGGCCGCGTTCACCATCTGGGCAATTTCCTTGCTGGCGAGCACGGCTTCCGGCGTCTCTGAACTCGTTAGTTCGTTTTCCAGCGGGGAAGTTTCATCATCCTCGCCGGATTTGAAGGAATTTTCCGAGACCGTCGGGTTGCGCTTGAGGTCCATCAGGGATTTTTTGGCGGTGTTGACGGCAATCCGGTACAGCCAGGTGTAGAACTGAGCCTCGCCCCGGAACTGAGCCAGCGCGCGGTAAGCCCGGATAAAGGTCTCCTGCGCAATGTCTTCGACCAGGTCCACGTCACGCACCATGCGGCCTATCAGGCGCTGAATGCGGCGCTGGTATTTGATGACCAGCAACTCAAACGCCTTCTGGTCACCCGCTACCGTGCGCTCGACCAGCAAGGCATCGCTGTCGTCGGCCGTGGCGGGTTCTGGAGGAGGAATGTTGGCACTCATGAAGAAAGGCGTGACGAAGAGGATGCTGCGGCAGTATCCACCGCAGCAGGCAGCGAGATATCAAACGGCGTGGCATCCGGCCATACCTTGCGCCGCGAATATACAGCACGGCGCAAATCCAGCCAGCGCTCCGGCATGGCACGCCGGTCGGCCCACAGCCACAAGGTGGCATGGTCGTGATTTTCCAGCCTGAGCAAGAGGATGCGTTGAAAATCAAGCGCCACCGTCAGTTCCCGCGCCGCGGTCCCGGCCTGGTAACCCTGGCTTTCCCAAGACCAGACCTGCCCGTCCCAGCGCAACTGGCCCACAGGCGAATTTTTCCACCCCCAAGCGGCCGCGGCACCAGCCGCCACCACGGCGGCCAAGCCCAATCCCAGCCGCCAGTCCCAGCCCGGTGCGCTGCGCCACCAGAGGATCAGCACCACCACCCCGGATAACCAGAGGCCCAGCAACACCCCGGCCTGAAAACGCGAACGCCCCAGCGGATAAACAACCGATGGGGCGTTATGCATGATCAGGGCAGTCAGTGATAAGGCTTGACGCTCAACGTGTGAGGAGAAAAGGCCTTAAACCCGCTGGAAGACCAGCGTGCCGTTGGTACCACCAAAGCCGAAGTTGTTTTTGACGGCAACATCGATTTTGGCGTCACGTGCCGTGTTCGCACAGTAGTCGAGGTCGCACTCGGGGTCCTGGTTGAAGATGTTGATGGTGGGCGGGATTTTTTGATGGTGCAGCGCCAGCACGGTAAACACCGACTCTATGCCGCCCGCGCCACCCAGCAGGTGCCCGGTCATGGACTTGGTGGAACTCACCACCAGGTTTTTGGAATGGTCACCGAAAGCGGCCTTGATGGCATTCGTTTCGTTCAGGTCCCCCAGTGGCGTGGACGTGCCATGCGCATTGAGGTAGTTGACCTGATCGGCGTTGATGCCGGCATTTTTCAAGGCCATGACCATGGAGCGGCGCGGACCATCAATGTCCGGCGCCGTCATATGGTAGGCATCGGCACTCATGCCGAAACCCGTGACTTCGGCGTAAATCTTGGCACCACGCGCCTTGGCGTGTTCATACTCTTCCAGCACCACCACACCACTGCCCTCACCCAGCACAAAACCGTCACGGTCCTTGTCCCAGGGTCGCGACGCGGTCTTCGGGTCGTCGTTGCGGGTGGACAAGGCACGGGCCGCGGCAAAGCCGCCCACACCCAGAGGCGACACGGTCGCCTCGGAGCCGCCAGCCACCATCACGTCGCAATCACCGTATTCAATCATGCGCGCCGACAGACCAATCGCATGCAAGCCGGTGGTACAAGCCGTCACAACACCGATGTTGGGGCCCTTGAAACCGAACTTGATGGACACATGGCCGGAGATCATGTTGATGATGGACGCCGGCACAAAGAACGGCGAAATGCGGCGTGGGCCGCGATTCGTCAGTTCGGTGTGTGTCTGCTCGATCATCGGCAAACCGCCAATGCCCGAACCGATGTTGCAACCTATCCGTGTGGCCATCTCGTCGCCGAGGGCATCGCCGGTAGGCAAGCCGCTGTCGGCCACGGCCTGGCAGGCTGCTGCCAGCCCCAGGTGAATGAAGCGGTCCATGTGCCGGGCTTCTTTTTCGGGGATGTAATCCGCGATATTAAAACCTTTGACCTCACCGGCAAACTTGCAGGCAAAACTGCTTGCATCAAATTGCGTGATCAGATCAATACCCGACTGACCCGCCAGCAAATTGGCCCAGCTCTCAGACACCGTGTTACCCACGGGACTGATACAGCCCAGACCTGTCACAACGACGCGACGACGGCTCATGCGCAAATCCTGAAGAAATTCCCGAAAGGCCGGACATGGCCTTTCAAGCTGGATGAAAAAAGACCGGGGTCTTTAGGCTTTTTGGTGGGTGTTCGCGTAGTCGATCGCGTTCTGGACCGTGGTGATCTTCTCGGCATCCTCATCGGGGATTTCAATGCCAAATTCGTCTTCCAGAGCCATCACCAGTTCTACGGTGTCAAGCGAGTCAGCGCCGAGGTCGGCCACAAAGGCTTTTTCGTTGGTGACTTGGCCTTCTTCCACGCCAAGTTGTTCGGCAATGATTTTCTTAACACGTGCTTCGATATCGCTCATAGTTCCCTCTGAGGGTTGTGAATTAATCCGTGATTTTAGCGTTGTTAGGTTTCTTTCCCTAACCCGCCAGCCGGACGGATAAAACCCGGCTTGTTTCCAGCGCCTGCAGCATGCGCTCGCCGCACCATTTTTCATGGCGCTGGCGAAGCAAGGCCGGCAGCCGCCGGATGGTTACATATACATGCCGCCGTTGACGTGCAGCTCCTGGCCGGTGATGTAGGCCGCCAGCGGGCTGGCGACAAACGCCACGGCGTGCGCGATGTCTTGCGGCTTGCCCAGGTGACCCAGCGGAATCTGCCCCAGCAGGGCTTTTTGCTGCTCTTCCGGCAAATTGGCGGTCATGTCGGTTTCGATAAAACCCGGCGCCACGCAGTTGACGGTGATGTTGCGGCTGCCCAGCTCACGGGCCAGCGCCCGCGTCATGCCGGCCACACCGGCTTTGGCGGCAGCGTAATTGGCCTGGCCGGCATTGCCGGAAGCGCCCACCACCGAGGTGATGCTGATGATGCGGCCGTAACGCTGCTTCATCATGGTGCGCATCACGGCGCGGCTCATGCGAAACACGGCTTTCAGGTTGGTGTCCAGCACCGCGTCCCAGTCTTCGTCTTTCAGGCGCATGGCCAGCGTGTCGCGTGTGATGCCGGCGTTGTTGACCAGCACCTGCAGGCCGCCGTGGGTCTTGACGATCTCGTCGATCAGCGCTTCGGCTGCGGCACCATCGTTCACATTGAGGTTTTTGCCGACACAGCCCGGGAAAGCCGCCAGCGCCTGGCTGATTTTGGCCGCGCCCTCGTCGGTGGTCGCCGTGCCTATGACTTTCAGGCCCTTGTGCGCCAATTCCAGCGCAATCGCTGCGCCTATGCCGCGGGATGCTCCGGTGACCAGGGCCACCTGTCCTTCAAACTTGATTTCGCTCATGCCAGCAACTCCTTGGCTTGCGCCAGGCTATCGGGATCAAACAGGGCTGCACCCGTCAGTTCCGCATCAATACGTTTCACCATGCCGGCCAACACCTTGCCGGGGCCGCATTCGACAATCGTCGTCAGCCCGCGTGCCTTGATGGCTTGCACACACTCGACCCAGCGCACCGGGCCAAAGGCCTGCCGGTACAAGGCGGCGCGAATGTTGGCGGCATCGGTCTCGACCGTCACGTCGATGTTGTTGATCACCGGAATGGTGGGTGCGGCCAGACTCAGGCTGGCGAGTTTTTCTTTCAGCTTGTCGGCAGCAGGTTTCATCAGGCTGGAGTGAAACGGGGCCGACACCGGCAAGGGCAAAGCACGTTTGGCGCCATTGGCCTTGAGAACTTCACAGGCTTTTTCGACGGCCGCCTTGCTGCCGGCAATCACGGTCTGCATCGGGTCGTTGAAATTGACCGCTTCCACCACTTCCAGGGTGTTCGGGCCAAAAGTGCTCAGCGCTTCGGCACAACCGTCGATCACGCGGGCGGCGTCCATGCCCAGAATCGCGGCCATCGCGCCCACACCGACCGGCACGGCATCCTGCATGGCTTGCGCGCGAAAACGCACCAGCGGTGCGGCCTGCGCCAGGCTCAGGACGCCGGAGGCGACCAGCGCGGAATATTCACCCAAAGAATGCCCGGCCACCACCGCCGGCACAGCGCCGGTGTCGGCGAGCCAGGCGCGGTAAGCCGCCACCCCGGCCACCAGCATCACCGGCTGGGTGTTGGTTGTGAGGCCCAGCGCTTCTTTCGGACCGTCCTTGATCAGTTGGGCCAGGTCTTCGCCCAGCGCGTCCGAGGCTTCGCGCAGGGTCTCACGCACGACAGGGTGATCACCCCATGCGTCCAGCATGCCAACCGACTGGGAACCTTGTCCAGGAAAAACAAAAGCAAAAGATTTCATGAAATTTTGAATCAAAACAGCCTCCAGCCCATATAAGACGGGCGTGAACAGCTATAGATTTAAGAGTACCGCGCCCCAGGTGAAACCGCCGCCCACGCCTTCCAGCATCAGCGTGTCACCCTTCTTGATCTTGCCGCTGCGTACGGCCACATCAAGCGCCAGCGGAATCGAGGCGGCCGAGGTGTTGCCGTGCTGGTCTACCGTGACAATCAGTTTTTCCAGCGGCATCTTCAGTTTTTTTGCCGTGCTTTGCATGATGCGGATATTGGCCTGGTGCGGAATCAGCCAGTCGATGTCGCTGTCCTGCAAGCCGGCCTTGGCCAGCGTGGCACGGGCCGCCGCCTCCAGCACGCCGACCGCCAGCTTGAACACGGCTTGTCCGTCCATCTTGAGCAGTGGGTCGCCAATCACTTTGCCGCCCGCCACGGTGCCCGGCACGCACAGAATGCCAACGTGTTTACCGTCGGCATGCAGGTCGGTCGCTAGGATGCCGGGGGTGTCCGACGCTTCCAGCACCACGGCGCCGGCGCCGTCGCCAAACAACACACAGGTGGTACGGTCCGAAAAATCGAGGATGCGCGAAAACACTTCGGCACCGATCACCAGCGCCTTGGTGGCCGAACCGGTCTTGATCATGGCGTCGGCGACGGTCAGCGCATACACAAAACCGCTGCAAACCGCCTGCACGTCAAACGCCGGGCAGCCGGCGATGCCGAGCTTGTTTTGCAAAATACAGGCGGCCGACGGGAACACCATGTCAGGTGTCGACGTGGCAACAATGATCAGATCAATGTCTTTGGCCTCCAGGCCGGCGGCCTGCAAGGCGTTTTTGGCGGCTTCGAGACCCAGGTCGCTGCTACAGACATCAGGCGCAGCAAAATGGCGTGCACGGATACCGGTGCGTTCGACAATCCACTCGTCGGACGTTTCAACACCCTTGGCAGCCAGTTCGGCAGCCAGTTCGGCGTTGCTCAAGCGGCGCGGCGGCAAATAGCTGCCAGTGCCTGTGATGCGTGAATAAGGGCTCATGGATGAATTAGTGTGCGGGGGTGGAGTCAGCAAGCGCCGCTGCAACTACCGTTTCCGCCGGTGCCAACGCGGCTCTGGCCAACAAAGGCGCAGCATGTGCAATACGTTCTCTCACCCTGTCCAGCAAGTTGTTGCGAGCTGCATCATAAGCCCGATTCAAAGCCCGCTCGAAAGCAAATGCATCTGCTGAACCATGGCTCTTGAACACCAGGCCGCGCAGGCCCAACAAGGCTGCGCCGTTGTAACGCCTATGGTCCAGGCGATTTTTAAATGCAGATAAGACCGGATAAGCAACGATGGCGGAAATTTTCGTGAAAATATTTCGCGAAAACTCAGCTTTGATAAAACCGCCAATCATGCTGGCCAGGCCTTCGCTGGCTTTCAGCGCCACATTGCCGACAAAGCCGTCGCAGACAACGATGTCCACCACGCCTTTGAAAATGTCATTGCCCTCCACGTTGCCGTGGAAATTCAAATCCCCACTTTTGGAAGCAGATCGCAGCAATTCACCGGCTTTTTTAATGACTTCGCTGCCTTTGATGGCTTCTTCGCCAATATTGAGCAGGCCAACACTGGGGCTGGCCTTGTTCTCAATGGCCGAAACCAGGGCGGAGCCCATCACGGCAAATTGAAACAAGTGATCTTCGGTGCAATCGATATTGGCACCCAGATCCAGCACCGTGGTCGCGCCGCCAGCCGCATTGGGCAACTGGGTGGCAATCGCCGGCCGATCAATGCCGTCCAGCGTCTTGAGCACATAACGGGCAATCGCCATCAGCGCACCGGTGTTACCAGCTGAGACCGCCGCTTGGGCGACACCGTCCTTCACCTGGGTGATGGCGACACGCATGGACGAATCTTTTTTGCGCCGCAAGGCGACCTCGATCGGGTCGTCCATGGTCACCACCTCCGTGGCGGCCAGGATCTGGCAGCGCGGGTGGGACTGGATGCGGGAAAACTGCGGCTGCGCGGCCAGCACGTCGGGCTGACCGACCAGCACAATCGCGGCCTCGGGATGGTGATCCAGAAAAGCCAGGCTTGCGGCCAGGGTGACGGAGGGACCGAAGTCTCCGCCCATGGCATCGACAGCTATCCTGATCATGGCAGGACCCGCGCAGTCAAAAATAATGATTTCAACAAAACAAAGGCCCGCAGTATGAGTGCGGGCCAGTCGTTAAAGCGTGGAATTACGCTTCGGATTTTGTTTTCAGCACTTTACGGCCACGGTAAAAACCGGTGGGGCTGATGTGGTGACGCAGATGCGTCTCACCCGTGGTGGACTCGACAGCGATGCCTGGAACGGTCAACGCGTTGTGGGCGCGGTGCATGCCACGCTTGGAAGGTGATTTTTTGTTCTGCTGGACGGCCATAATCCGCTCCTGAGGGGGTGTAGGGTTGGTAAATTACGCCACTCACCCATCACGGGGTCGCAGCGCCAAGCCTTTGATTATAGCGCGATACCGCCAGGTTTTCCAGAAGCGACTTTGGCGACCCGAATACCGGGCTTTTGGCCGCACTCGAAACACCTCTGAAAACCCGTCGTATCACGTTTATTTTTTGAGTTTTGCCAGTGCTGCAAAAGGATGGGGTTTGGCGTCTTCCTGCTCGGCCAGTTCGGCTTCGCCAGCACTGAACACCGGGTTCTCGGGACAGGTGTCGTGCATGGGCACCAGGGGCAGCGCCATCAGCAATTCGTCTTCCAGCACCTCCAGCACATCGAACTGCGGCGTCATCACCAGCAGGTCTTCTTCGGACTGGTCATCCTCGGCCATGGCGATGTCTTCATCGGCAACAAAGCGGTACCACTGATCCACCTCCACGGTGGTGGGCACGGCGCCCATGCAGCGCTGGCAGGTCAGCGGCAGCACGGCCTTGGCTTGCAGGTGCAGCCAGACCACGTCTTCGGCGCCAGCCTGCGGCCGCAGCTCGGCGACCGCCTGCCAATTGATAGACAAATCGGGCTGCAGCCCATGTAATTCGTGCGCCAGGCGCTCCATATTTTGTAGCGGCGTGATTTCAACAAGCGGCAGGCCTTCTTGCGCAAAAGCCTGCATATTGAGCCGCTGGGCGTTAAGATTTTTCGACATGGCAAGCAGTGTAAGAGAATCGCTGCATGAACCCTGCCCTTCCCACGGATGCCCGCACCGGCCTCTCCGACATGCCTCCCCGCGCCCTGATTCTCGGCTCGACCTCGCGCTATCGTCGCGAACTGCTGCAACGCCTGAACATTCCTTTCGAGGTCGCCGCGCCCGATGTGGATGAAGCCCCACAAGCCGAAGAAGCCCCGGCGCAACTGGCCCAACGCCTGGCGCTGGCCAAGGCCCGCGCAGTGGCCGCCAACTTCCCGAACGCCGTGGTCATAGGCTCCGACCAGGTCGCGGACCTGAACGGCCAGCCGCTGGGCAAACCCGGCACCCACGAACGGGCCGTGGCCCAGTTGCGCCAGATGCGTGGCCAGACCGTCATTTTCCAGACCGCGGTGGCCGTGGTCTGTCTGCAAAGCGGTTTCGAGCAGACCGACCTGGCGGCGGTGAAAGTGCAGTTTCGCGCGCTCAGCGACGAGGAAATCGAAAATTACCTGCGGGCCGAACAACCCTACGATTGCGCCGGCAGCGCCAAAAGCGAAGGCCTGGGCATCGCCCTGCTGGCCTCGATTGACAACGACGACCCGACCGCCCTGGTCGGCCTGCCCCTGATACGCACCTGCCGCATGATCCAGGCCGCCGGCATCCCGCTGTTATCCACCCGGAAAGCCACGTCATGAGCACCACACCCAAAGGCAAGCTTTACCTGGTGCCCGCCCCCTTGGACTTCGGCTGCGCCGTGCAGGCACCGATTCAGGACGTGATGCCGTTGGGCACGCTGCAAGTGGCGGCCACCTTGTCCCACTGGATTTGCGAAAACGCCAAAAGCACACGCGCCTACCTCAAACGGGTGGGCGAAGTGCAGCCCCTGCTGCAGACCATACAGGCGCAGCAAATCCAGGAACTGCCGCGCGAAGTGCATAAAAAGGCGATCACGGCGGCAATTTTGATGCACGGCCGCTGCTCAAAGCCGCACTCGAAGGCCACGACATGGGCCTGGTCAGCGAAGCCGGCATGCCGGCGATTGCCGACCCGGGCTCGTCGGTGGTGCGTGCGGCGCATGACCTGGGCCTGCAGGTGTTGCCGCTGGTCGGCCCCATGTCCTTGATGCTGGCCCTGGCCGCCAGCGGCCTGAACGGCCAGAACTTTGCGTTTGTCGGTTACCTGCCGCAAGACGGCGGCGAACGCAGCCAGCGTATCCGGGAGCTGGAGTCCTTGGCCCTGAAAACCGGCCAGACGCAAATCTTTATTGAAACACCCTACCGCAACGCCGCCCTGCTGCAGGCCTTGCTGCAAACCCTGCAACAAAACACCCGCCTGGCCCTGAGTGGCGGCCTGACCATGGCCAACGGCTGGTCGCGCAGCGCACTGGTCAGCGGCTGGAAGCGCGACAAACCCGCCACGCCGCTGGATTTGCCCACGGTGTTTTGCATAGGCCGCTGAGCAATTTCTGTCTTCGGCTCGCCCGTAAAAAAGCCCGCATCATGCGGGCTTTTTTTTGTTAGCTGAACTTGCAGTATTTAACGAATCGCAGGCGCCAGTTTCAAGGTGTGCATCGCACCGTCACCAATGGCCGCGCCAAACTTCTTGGCCAGGCGTTCGGCCACGTTTTCGCGGCGTGTGTAGTCGATGATTTCTTCGGTCTTGACCACTTCGCGGGCCACGTATTCCAGCGAACCAAGGTGGTCGGCCAGACCCAGTTCGATGGACTGCTGGCCGGTCCAGAACAGGCCGCTGAACATCTCAGGCGTTTCCTTCAGGCGTTTGCCGCGGCCGGCCTTGACCACGGTGATGAACTGCTGATGGATCTGATCCAGCATGGTCTGCGCATAAGCACGCTGCTTTTCAGTTTGCGGGCTGAAGGGGTCCAGAAAACCCTTGTTTTCGCCGGCGGTCAGCAGGCGGCGCTCGACGCCGACCTTGTCCATCAGACCGGTGAAGCCAAAGCCGTCCATCAACACACCGATGCTGCCGACAATGCTGGCCTTGTCGACGTATATGTTGTCGGCCGAGGCGGCGATGTAATACGCCGCCGAGGCGCAGGTTTCTTCCACCACGGCATACACCGGCTTTTTGTATTTGGCCTTGAGGCGAACGATTTCATCGTTCATCATGCCGGCCTGCACCGGGCTGCCGCCGGGGGAATTGATCAACAAGACCACGGCCTTGGAACCTTCGTCCTCAAAGGCGGCGCGCAAGGCGGCGTTGACAAACTCGGCGCTGGCATCGGCACCTGCTGCGATTTCGCCCTTGATCTCGACCACCGCGGTGTGGGGGCCGCTGACGCTGGTGGTGGCCGTGCTGCGGTGCAAACCAAACCAGAGCAGAAACACAAAAAACGCCAGCCAGGACAGGCGCACAAAGGTTTTCCAGCGGCGGGTGGCCTTTTGCTCGTTCAGCGCGGCAAACGCCAGCTTCTCCAGGGTTGCCCGCTCCCAGCCCGGGGTCAGCGCCTTGGCGCCTCGGCCCGCTACGTTTTCAGGAGCTGCTTGCGCAGTCTGCTCAAGGGCTGGAGGCCGATTTTGATTATAAATTTCGTCATCAGACGGATCGGGGCGGTTTGAATCGTTCATACGGTAGTTTAGAACTCCATGGCTTTAAGTTTGTAGGAGGTATGCCAGAAAATAAGTCCGTCGCGTTCCGAGAGGTCGATCTTGACCAGCCCGCCGTGGCAAGGGCCACCACGGCATTGTCCGGTATCCGGCCGGTAAACGGCGCCATGGCTGGCGCACAACAACCACTGCCCGCTGTCGTCAAACACCCGGTTCGGCTGCCAGTCCAGCTCCATCGCCACATGGGTGCAACGGTTCAGGTAAGCGTGCGGCTGGCCTTCAAAACGGATGGCAAAGGCCCGGCAGGTCTGGCCCGCATAACTGACATCAAAAGGCACGGCCTCGCCGCCTTCGACCAGTTCGGTGGCCCGACACAACGCGATGTGAAGGTCAGCCGGGTCCGCCATCTCAGGCGTGCTGGATCAGCCAGTCGTGCAGCTCCTGCACGGAATGGGCAATAAAACGCGGCCTGAGGGCCGCAAAAACATCACTCTCATGGGCGCCGTAACTCACGCCGACACTGGGGCAAGCGGCATTCAGCGCCATTTGCAGGTCGTGGGTGGTGTCACCAATCATCAGCGTGCGGGCCGGCGTCACGCCAAACTCTTCCATCAACTCGTGCAACATGCGCGGGTGCGGCTTGCCTATGGTTTCATCGGCGGTGCGCGAGCCGTCAAAACAACCCTTGAGCTCCACCGCCTGCAGGGCCTCGTCCAGCCCGAGGCGGCTTTTGCCGGTCGCGACCGCCAGCTTGTGGCCACGCGCTTTGAGCGCGGCCAGCAGCGGCAACACACCGTCAAACAGGCTGATGTCGTTCTGGTGGGCGATGTAGTGATGGCGGTAACGCGCGCCTAGCTCGGGGTATTTGTCTTTCGGCACGTCGGGCGCGGCGTGGGCCAGGGCCTGCATCAGCCCCAGGCCGATCACATAGGCGGCGGCCTCGTCGCTGGGCACGGTGCCGCCCACATCGCGCACCGCGGCCTGGATACAGCGCACGATGATTTTGGTCGAGTCGAACAGCGTGCCGTCCCAGTCGAAGGCAATCAGGTCAAAGTTCAGGGGCTGGGACGGGGATGGCATGGGCGGTGAAACTCTCAAGATCGGGCGGAAGTGCGGCCAGCAGATCAATACGTTTGCCGCTGGACGGATGGGTGAACTTTAACCGCCAGGCATGCAGAAACATGCGTTTGAGCGCCGGGCCGGCCACTTCTTTTTGCAAGGCCTTGTTGAGCTCGAAGTCGCCGTATTTGTCGTCGCCGGCAATCGGATGGCCTTCGCTGGCCAGGTGCACACGGATCTGGTGGGTGCGGCCGGTCTTGATGGTGACCTCGAGCAAGGTGAACCCCTGGCCCGGCATCCCGGCCGGCGGCGCCAGCCTGGCCTTGACCTTGACCAGGGTCACGGCACGCATGCCGTCCGGATGGTCTTTGCCGACCACCTGGACGCGGCGCTCGCCGTCGGCCAGCAGGTATTTTTGCAAAGGCTTGTCCAGCACTTTTTTATTGGCCGGCCAGGCGCCGCTGACCAGGGCCAGGTAAATCTTGTCGGTTTCACGCTCGCGAAACTGCTCTTGCAGGTTTTTCAGCGCCATGCGTTTTTTGGCGACCAGCAAAATGCCGCTGGTTTCCCGGTCCAGCCGGTGCACCAGCTCCAGGAAGTTCCAGTCCGGGCGCGCCATGCGCAACTGTTCGATCACGCCAAAAGCCACACCGCTGCCGCCATGCACGGCCACGCCGGCCGGTTTGTCGATGGCCAGCACATGGTCGTCTTCAAACAGGATGGGGAACTCGCGCGAGGGCGCATAACCCCCGACGGTGGAGGCCGCGCCATGACGGGCGACCTCGACCGCCATGGCCTTGGCTTTTTCGTCGGCCCGTTCGGAGGTGCGCACCGGCGGCAGGCGCACCACATCGCCAGCCGCGACGCGGGTGTCGGCCGAGACCCGGCCCTTGTTGATACGCACTTCGCCGCTGCGAATGATGCGGTAAACATGGGTTTTGGGCACACCCTTGAGCTGGCGGATCAGGAAGTTGTCCAGCCGCTGGCCGGCAAAGTCGGCGTCCACGGTCACCAGGGTGGCTTGCGGCACGGCTTTGGCCACGGCGGATTCTGCTACTTTTCCAGGCATTGGAGGGGGGATGGGAGGGAGCGGAGAAAAAGTCGGCCGGGCGAGTCTGGACGCGGCCGGGGGTTTACCCGGGCGCCTTGTTTTGCCTGAACCTGCGCCTATAATGTGTTTCACTAGCGACAAGCTGTAAGTGGTTGATTTGTCTGGGAGTTTAGTCCACACACCAATCAACGCGCTGCCAACAGCCTTGCTGGAAGGTCGACGCCACTGGCAGCAAATGCCCGCAAGCGCACGGTGCCAGGCACCCCGCGGCGAGAAAATGCTGTGCAGACGAGTCGACGTTTTGCGAATACAACTACGGAATACAAGGTGTTCAGCCCTGCGGGCTGGACACGGATCCAAGCGAGATCTGGTCTTTGAATGGGTAGCCTGCTGATGACAACACTGGTCGTACTGATGAATTTATGCCTGCGGCGCTTTTTAGCCCCGCTTTCAGGCATTAATCAGCCGCCAGCCCCTGTCCTTCGGGCACAAGTCGCTACGAATTTTGTAGCAAATATCTATCAGACCCTGATCCGCTCCATCCACGCGCCTACGCCCAGACTGCGCAGCTGACCGGTTCACACCAGTCGCTATAGCGCCGTCAAAGGCTCTCCGGCAATTCCCCACGTTCGCACAACGTCTGCTCCGGCGTCGTTTGCCCATTTTTCGGGCAGTGATGATTTGAGACAGAGAAGAACGAAGGGATCCCCATGAAACGCATGCTGGTCAATGCCACCCAGGCCGAAGAACGCCGCCTGGCCATTGTCGACGGACAAAAACTCCTCGACTACGAAATTGAAATTGAAGGGCGCGAACAGCGCAAGGGCAACATCTACAAAGCCGTCGTGACACGTGTCGAGCCTTCGCTCGAAGCCTGTTTTGTCGACTACGGTGAAGACCGCCACGGCTTTTTGCCGTTCAAGGAAATCTCCAAACAATACTTCGCCCAGGGCGTGTCGGTCAGCCAGGCGCGCATCCAGGACGTGATCCGCGAAGGCCAGGAAATCCTGGTCCAGGTCGAAAAAGAAGAACGCGGCAACAAGGGTGCGGCCCTGACGACCTTTGTGTCGCTGGCCGGCCGTTACGTGGTGCTGATGCCCAACAACCCGCGCGGCGGTGGCGTCAGCCGCCGTATCGAAGGCGAAGACCGGGCCGAGCTCAAAGAGAACATGGACCAGCTGGAATACCCGGCCGGCGCCAGCATCATTGCCCGCACCGCCGGCATCGGCCGCAGCGCCGCCGAGTTGCAGTGGGACCTGAACTACCTGATCAAACTCTGGACCGCGATTGACGGCGCCGGCAAAGAAGGCAAAGGCGCTTTCCTGATTTACCAGGAATCCAGCCTGGTCATCCGCGCCATTCGCGACTATTTCAACAGCGACATCGGCGACATCCTGTTCGACACCGACGACGTCTACGAACAAGCGCGCCAGTTCATGGCCCATGTGATGCCTGAACACGAGCACCGCGTCAAACGTTACCGCGACGACGCCCCGCTGTTCTCGCGTTTCCAGATCGAACACCAGATCGAGTCGGCTTACGCCCGCACCGTGCAACTGCCTTCCGGCGGCGCCATCGTGATCGACCACACTGAAGCCCTGGTTTCGGTCGACGTCAACTCGGCCCGCGCCATCAAGGGCGGCGACATCGAAGAAACCGCGACCCGCACCAACCTGGAAGCCGCTGACGAAGTCGCGCGCCAGATGCGTTTGCGCGATCTGGGTGGCCTGATCGTCATCGACTTTATCGACATGGAAGAGTCGCGCAACCGCCGCGACGTGGAAAACCGTTTGCGCGACGCGCTGCGGCAGGACCGCGCCCGTGTGCAGTTCGGCACCATCAGCAAATTCGGCCTGATGGAAATGAGCCGCCAGCGTCTGCGCCCTGCCCTGTCGGAAGGTGCTTCAATTCCTTGCCCGCGTTGCGGTGGTTCCGGCCACATCCGCGACACCGAAAGCTCGGCACTGCAAATCCTGCGCATCATCCAGGAAGAGTCCATGAAAGACAGCACGGCCTCGGTGCTGTGCCAGGTCCCGGTCGATGTGGCGTCTTTCCTGCTGAACGAAAAACGTTCGGAAATCGCCAAGATCGAAATGAAACAGCGCATCAACGTGCTGCTGGTGCCTAACAAGACACTGGAAACACCGAACTACCGCCTGGAGCGCCTGAAACACGACGACCCGCGCCTGGACAACATCGACGCCAGCTACAAGATGGCGGTAGAGATCGAAGATCCGACCACCGTCACACGCCGCAGCCAGGAAAAGCACAACAAGCAGGAACCCGTGATCAAGGGCGTCTTGCCCGATGCGCCCGCCCCTGCCGCCGTGCCCAAGCCGGCCCCCGTGGCAGCAGCGCCCGCCGCCGCCAAACCCCGTGCGCCGTCTGCAGCGCCTGCGGAAAAAGGCTTTTTCGCCAAGCTCAAGAGCTTTTTTACCGGCGACGAAGCCCCCGCAGCACCTGCTCCGGCCAAGGAAGTCAAAAAAGAAGAACGCAGCGAAGGCCGTCGTGACGAACGCGGCGAGCGTGGTGAACGCAGCGAGCGCGGCGGCGAACGCGGTGGCCGTGATGGCCGTCGCGGTGGACGCGGTGGACGTGGCGGCGAAGGCCGTGGCGGTGAAGCACGCAGCGAAGGCCGTCCGGAACAGCAGCGCGAAGCGCGTGCTGGCGAAGGCCGCAATGAACGCGGCGAACGTGGTGAAGGCCGTGGCGGTGAGCGCCGCGAGCGCAATACCGAAGGCCGCAACGAGCGTCCGAACGCGGAAGGCCGCGCAGAAGGTACGCGCCAGGAACGTCCTGCCGGTGAAGCCCGCAACAACGAAGCCCGTCCGGAACGCACCGAGCGCCCTGAGCGCGGCGAGCGTCCTGAAGGCCAAGGCGGTACCGAAGGCCGTGGCGAACGCAATCGCCGTGGCCGTGGTGAACGTGGCGGTGAACGCGGCGAGCGCGCCGCCGCACCGGCACGTGATGCCGAGCAGCAAGACCTCGCCCTGGCCAACCAGGCCGCCATGGCAGCCGCCATGGCCGGCGACGCGCCGCAGCGCCAGGAACGCCCGGCCGCAGACGCCGGCCGTGACGGCGAACGCCAGCCAGGCGGCCGCAACGAAGGCCGTGCTGAAGGCCAGGGCCGCCGCGAACGAGGTGACCGTGGCAACCGCCGCAACGAGCGCCGTGACGAAGGCAACGCCCCGGTCGCCGGCAACCCGTCCGACCACTTTGACGCTGCCCAGGCCCCGGCCACAGCCAAGCTGGACGAAGCCGGCAACCCGGTCGCCTCGGCCGATACACAGAACCGTGCCGAGGGCGAAGACCGCCAGCCGCGCGAACGCCGCAGCCGCGACCGTTATGGCCGCGACCGTCGCGAACGTTCAGAGCGTGGTGACCTGCCCGCTGATGGCAGCGCCGAAGGTACCGCACCCGCTGCCGCCGCTGAAAACCTTCAGCCAAATCAGCCTGCAGCCCAGGAAGAACGTGCACCGGCAGCTACTGAATTCGTAGCAAAGGCCGAGCCCGTGCGGGCACCGCAAGTTACAGCACCCCAGCCAGCACCCGTGGCAGCTGCTGCACCCGCCCCTGTGGCGGCTGCGCCAGCCAGCGTGGCACCTGCTGCTGCGGCGGCACCTGCCGCCGCGGCGCCAGCCGGCCGTGCCTTGCCAAAGGTTCAATCCTATGACCTGCCGCTGCAAGACCTGGCCCAGGTGGCCAATGCATCCGGCCTGCAATGGGTGAACTCGGACGCCGGCAAAATTGCCCAAGTCCAGGCCGCCATGGCTGCCGAACCCAAGCCGATCCACGTTCCACGTGTTCGTCCCCCAGCACCTCAGCTGGACGCCAGCCCGCTGGTGCTGGTCGAAACCAAACGCGATCTGGGCAACATGAAGCTGCCGTTTGAGCAAGCTGCGCCGGCAGCCGGCGAACGCACGGAGTAATTGCAGCGCCAGTCCTGGCGCTTCAAGCATCAAAGGCAGCTTTCGGGCTGCCTTTTTTTCGTCTGGATATTTGAACTGATCGCTGTCGGCATCACGCTGTTGAGTGGCTTGCCTTGGACAGTGGGCGTAACTCCCCACTCCCTCCCCTAACCCCTCCCTCGCCCCGCTGGGCGATGGAGGGGGACTTCATTTGGCCGCGTGTGCTGCGCCCGCGTGCATGAACGACGGTCTCTTGGGCATGACAGGACGCGCTTCGCGCGTCCTGTCTCCTCGCATTGATTTTTCTCCCCCACCCCTTCTGTCTGCGCCGAGGAGCGCAGGGCCAGTCGGATCAGGGTGAGCGATTGTCTGAGCGTAGCGAGTTCGAGCTCGACCCCGACTGGACCGAGCACCGCAGGTTGCCCCTGAGCGGCAGTGAAGGGGACGCAGACAGTGGGGTCGCCTTTTCTTTTGCTTACTTTTCTTTTGGCGACGCAAAAGAAAAGTGAGTCGGCCACCGGGGCGAGACCCGGCTAGCTCGAAGCTGCAATACAGCTCACGCTGGCACAGACTTCAACATGCCCACGAATGGGGCAGCAGAAACTAAGCCTCAGCCGCCCGCTTGTAAGCCAACGCAGCCGCCGACGCATCATCCCGCTGCTCGGCCAGCAACGCCAGCGCCCGCCAGGCATTGCGGTGCAAACCGGCATCCTGCAAGGCCAGCGAGGCCTGGGACAACAGTTGCTGGGCCTTGCCCCAGAGCTGGCGCTTCAGGCAGGCCATGCCCGCGAGGTACTGCAGATTGGCATCACGTGGGCGCTGCTGCTGCGCGGTTTCGATACGCGCCAGCCAGGCCGAGTCGATCGAGTCCAGCCCAGCTTCCAGCACCTGGATCAGTTTGATGCGTTGTTTGTCGCCGATGTCAGAGCGCGGCTGCATCACCGGCTCCCAGATTTGCAACAACCAGGAGCGGGCCAGGTCGGCGTCGCCCTGCAAGGCCATCAGGCGCGAGGCGGCATGAATCACCAGCTCGGGCATGGCGCGTTCGGTGGCGTCCAGCGAAGACCAGGCGGTCTGCAGCTGCGCCGGGTCATGCGCCGCGCCCAGCAATTCCAGCGCCAGACCGCGCACCAGGCTTTGCGCGGCGTCCGGCGAAAACGCGCGGTGTTTGGCCAGCAAACGCGCCGTCTCCAGCGCCTGCAAGGTTTGCCCGGCCTGCCGCGTGGCGCGCAGCTTGGTGCGCAGGGCCAGGGTGCGGCGTGACGCGCCTTGCGGCATCTGGCCCAGCAACTCCAGCGCTGCGGCGGGGTCGCGGTCGTCCAGCGCCCAGCGTGCGGCACGCAGTTGCACGCCTTCGCGGGTTTCCTGGGCACTGTGATGTGTGCTTTTTTCGAGCGCCTGCTGCAAATGTTCGTCACGCAAGGGCTTGTTCTGCAGCGCCTGCGCGCTTTCAGCCGCCAGCAAATGCGCCAGCAGCCGGAGCTGGGTCGCGCGTGCGGCGTTGTAACTGCTGACATCGCTGGAGGTTTGCGCCAGCTGGCTCAGGCTTTTTTCCTGCACCAGGGCGTTTTGCGCCAGTTTGGTGGAACGGATAAAACGCCCGGCCATCAGGTGCGACAGCGCATCCATGAAGGCGGCGTACATGGCGCGTTCTTTTTGCTGGGCACGCCAGCGCCTGGCTTGCGCCGGCAGGGAAAACACCGCCGAGGCCGCACGCAGCGCCACATACAGCAGCGTGAAGAAACCGGCCAACAGCAAGACCAGCAGGTTGAAGGAAATGTCGATGCGGTGCGGCGGCCAGAACAGCGTGACCACCGCCTGGTTGTTGCCGGCCACCAGGGCCACCGCCACCGCAATGCCAAACAGGGCCAGAAGCCAAAGTGCGCCACGCATGGTAATCCCCTGCCTAGCGGCCCGCGGCCGCGGTGGCCAGCGCAGCCAGGGTTTCGTCCAGGCGCGGCAGCTCGGTGGACTTGGTCTGGTTTTGCACCTGTTGCAACAACTGCAGGGCCGCCTGCGTTCTGCGCGAGGCCGGATCAAAATATTTGCCCATCAGCGCACCGGCGCCGGCCAGGTCGGCGCGTACGCTGGCGGTTTGCCGTGACAACAGGCCCAGGCGTGCATTGAGCAGTTTGAGCTTGATGTTTTCACGCAGGAAAAATGACTGTTCGGGCGCCAGCAAGGCCGCGTCGGGCTGGTCAATCCGGCTGACACGCAGCAAACCACGCGCTTCATCGCGCACGCCCTGCCAGGTGCGCTGCCACCAGTCTTTCAGCGCCAGGCGGTCCAGCAGCGCCAGCGCCGCATTGTCGGAGGTCGCCGGGGCGGACGCGGCACGCGCCGGTGCGGGCGCGGCGGGGCTTGCGGGGGCTGCGACCGGGCGGGCGCCAGGGCCTGTGAACATGTCGTTGGCCAGTGGCAAATCGTCCACCAGCCGCGTCAATTCATCAAGTTTGAGCAGCAGGCCGGGCACATCGGTCACCGTGGTGGCCTTGATACGTTCCACGTCGCGGGCAATGGCTCGCTGCAAGGGGTTCAGGCGCGGCTGCGCGGCCCGTGCCAGGCGCTGGTCGGCCGATTTGAGCGCCGCCAGCATGGGCTCGGCGCTGCCGGTCAGCTGGGCCTGCTGCTGGGCCAGGCGCAAGGACGATTCGACATCCACCACCAGGTTTTCGTCGCGCGAACGCGAGAGGCTTTGCATCAGTTCTTCGAGCTGGGTGCGCTGCAGGCTGACTTCGCTGAGCCGGGTTTCCAGCACGGTGAGGCGGCTGGTCAGCTCGTGCGAACCTTCCTGCGCCTGCCGTGCCAAGGTGCGGGCTTCAATCGATTGCGCCGTCGCATCACTGCTGCGCCGCGCCAGTTCTTCCTGGATGGCACCCAACTTTTGCCACAACAAGGCGCTGAACAACAAGCCCATGGCGGCCAGCAACAGGGTCAGCAAGGCCCAGGGCTTGGGCACCAGCCAGCCGCTGGCGGGTGGGCCGGACTCAGGCGCCAGGCCCGCAGCCCGCTCGTCCACGCGCTCCGCGGGGGGCGTGGGCAGTGGGGTGGGGGTGGAATCGCTGTCGCTCATGGTGGTATTGATTCTATCGAGGCCACGATGTCGCGCAGCGCCGGGCGTGACTCGATAACAACACCCCAGCCCGCCGCACGCACGGCGTCGGCAATACGCGGGTGGGTGGCGATGGCGCGGGCCTGCGACCAATCCTGAGTCGGCAGGTGGCCCACCGCTTCGGAACTGCTGAACAGCCAGACCGAGCCGTCACCGGCAGCAGTGAGCATCCGCTGCCGCTGCGGCGCCGTGAATACAGGCGCGCATCGCTGGTAAACCGACAGAAATTCGAGCTGTGCACCGGCCGCCCGCAGTTGTTGCGCCAGCCAGTCGCGACCATTGCCGCCGGCCTGTTGCTCAGCGCCCGGGCTTTGCCCGCGCACGATCAACACGCGCCGGCCCTGCCACGGGCGGCTGGCCACCTGCGCCCACAAGGCTTCGGAGTCAAACTGAGGGGCATCGGCCGCCGGCGCATCAATCCGCCCGGCCGGCACGCCTGCGCCCAGCAAGGCCTCCACGGTGCCCGGTCCAGGGGCCATGAAGCGCGGCCCGCCAGATGGATCAGTCGCTACAACATTCATAGCTGCTTGCACCCGCTCCCTATGGGCTGGAGCCTGATCTGATGCAAAAAAATGTTCCACCGCATTGGTGCTGACAAACATCAGCGCGGCATACGAATTTATCTCGCGCCAGGCCTGCTGCAGGCCCTGGTCTTCCGGCAAGGCGGCAATCTGTATCAGCGGCAGCGCCTCGGCCTGCAGGCCCAGTTGCTGCAAGGCCTGCACCCAGCGGCGGGCATCACGCTCGGGCCGGGTGACGATGATACGCACGGGGGTCAAACCACCGGGGTGTTGCTGGCCCAAACCGCGCCACCGGCGCGCAGCGAGGCTGCGACCTGCTCGCCCAAGGCCTCGGCCTGGGCAAAGGTCCGCACCACCGCCTGTTGCTCGGCGCGCACCAGCGGCTGGCTGCTGCCCTGGCCATCGGGGCCGGGCTCGCCCCAGGCGGCTTCCAGCCGCATCTCGCCCTCGACTTGCGGCGCGCGGATAAACGCCGCCAGCGGCATGGAGCAACTGCCGCCCATGGCGCGCGACACCGTGCGTTCGGCCGTCACGGCCAGCCAGGTCGGCTGGTGCGCCAGCGTGGCCAGCGCATCGATCAAGTCCTGGCGGTCGGCCCGCACCTCAATACCCAGGGCGCCTTGGCCGGCGGCCGGCAACATCTGCTCCGGCTCGAAGGCGTGGCGAATGCGGGACGCCAGGCCCAGCCGTTTCAAACCAGCGGCAGCCAGCACAATCGCGGCGTATTTGCCCTCGTCCAGCTTGCGCAACCGGGTGTCGAGGTTGCCGCGCAAGGGTTCAATCTTCAGGTCGGGCCGCAGGCTTTTCAGCAACACCAGGCGGCGCAGGCTGGAGGTACCCACCACAGCGCCCGGCGGCAACTCGGCCAGCGAGGAAAAATCGTTGGACACCAGCGCATCACGCGGGTCTTCGCGCTCCAGCACACAGGCCAGCGCAAAACCTTCGGGCAGGTCCATGGGCACGTCTTTTAACGAATGCACGGCCAGATCGGCCCGCCCTTCGCTGAGCGCCACTTCCAGTTCCTTAACAAACAAACCTTTGCCGCCGACCTTGCTCAGCGAGCGGTCCAGGATCTGGTCGCCCAGGGTGGTCATGCCCAGCAGGCTGACGCGCCAGCCCAGGCGGGTCTCCAGCAGGGTTTTGACATGTTCGGCCTGCCACAGCGCCAGCCGGCTTTCGCGGGTGGCAATCACAACGTGGGGGGGGATGGGGGAATCTGCGCGCACTCGTAACCTGTTCGTATCTAAGGGGGTTCCCGAATGCTAGCATGCTGCACTGCAATACAAGAGCCAACAAAAGGTGAAACCATGGTGACGACTGCGCGCGTGAAGCCCACTAAAGACCAGCCAGCGGGGACTCCTCAGAACAATGAGCGCCCACGCGCCCGCGCCAAGGACAATGAACGGCCGCTGGTCGAAGACATCCGCCTGCTGGGCCGCATCCTGGGCGACGTGATCCGCGAGCAGGAAGGTGTGGCCGCCTACGAGCTGATCGAGCAGGTGCGCAAGTTGTCGGTGACGTTTCGCCGCGATGCCGACCCGGAAGCCGACAAGTCGCTGAAAAAACTGCTCAAAGGCCTGTCGGGCGACCAGACCGTCAGCGTGATACGCGCCTTCACCTATTTCAGCCACCTGGCCAACCTGGCCGAAGACCGGCACCACATCCGGCGCCGCGCCATCCATGAACGCGCCGGCGATACCCAGGAAGGCAGCATCGAAGTCGCCTTGGCCCGTCTGCGCTGGGCCGGCATCTCGCCCAAAACCATTGCCAACACCCTGGCGCATGCGTATGTCTCGCCGGTACTCACCGCCCACCCGACCGAGGTGCAACGCAAAAGTATTCTGGATGCCGAACGCGACATCGCCCAGTTGCTGACCGCGCGCGACGAGATCAAGTCCCACGCGCTGGCGGTGAACGCCGCGCGCGACGCCTTGACCCCGCGCGAGCTGGCCGCCAACGAGGCGCAATTACGCGCCCGCGTGATGCAGCTGTGGCAGACCCGGCTGCTGCGTTTTTCCAAACTCACCGTGGCTGACGAGATTGAAAACGCGCTGAGTTATTACGAGTCGACTTTTCTGCGCGAAATTCCCAAGCTGTATGCGGACCTGGAGCGCGCACTCGGCAGCCAGCCGGTGCACAGCTTTTTGCGCATGGGCCAGTGGATAGGCGGCGACCGTGACGGCAACCCCAACGTCAGCGCCGACACCCTGGACTACGCCTTGCGCCGCCAGGCCGATGTCGCGTTGCGCCATTACCTGACCGAGGTGCATTACCTGGGCGGCGAGTTGTCGCAGTCCGCCATGCTGGTGGACTTCACGCCCGAGATGCGGGCCCTGGCCGAAAGTTCGCCCGACATCAGCGAACACCGGCTGGACGAGCCTTACCGCCGCGCACTGACCGGTGTCTACGCGCGGCTGGCCGCCACCCTCAAAGACCTGACCGGCGGCGACGCGGCACGCCACGCCGTGGCACCGCAAAACGCCTACCTGACGGCCGAAGAATTTCTGCTCGACCTGCGCACAATTGCCGCCTCGCTGCACGCCAACCACGGCGGCGCCCTGGTCGCGCAACGCCTGCACCCGCTGATACGCGCGGTCGAGGTGTTTGGTTTTCACCTGGCCACGGTGGACTTGCGCCAAAGCTCGGACAAACATGAAGAAGTGGTCGCCGAGCTGCTGGCCGTCGCGCGGATTGAAGCCAACTACGCGGGCCTGAACGAGATGGCCAAACGCGAACTGCTGCTGAAACTTCTCAACGACGCCAGGCCGCTGCGCGTGATCAGCACCACGTATTCGGCCCATACCCAGGGCGAGCTGGCGATTTTCGAAACCGCCAAGCTCATGCGCCAGCGTTTTGGTCTGCAGGCCATACGCCACTACATCATCAGCCACACCGAAACCGTCAGTGACTTGCTGGAAGTGTTGCTGCTGCAAAAAGAGGTCGGGCTGATGCACGGCACGCTGGACAACGGCGCGACCCACGACCTGATCGTGGTGCCGCTGTTTGAAACGATTGAAGACCTGCGTAATGCCGCGCCCATCATGCGCGAGTTTTATGCGCTGCCCGGCATGGCCCAACAGGTACAACGCAGCGGCGCCGAGCAGGACATCATGCTGGGCTACTCGGACAGCAACAAGGACGGCGGCATTTTCACCAGCAACTGGGAGCTGTACCGCGCCGAGATTGCGTTGGTCGAACTCTTTGACCAGCTGGCCAATTCACACAACATCCAGCTGCGCATGTTCCACGGCCGCGGCGGCACCGTGGGCCGCGGCGGCGGCCCGAGCTACCAGGCCATCCTGGCGCAACCACCGGGCACGGTGCGCGGACAAATCCGCCTGACCGAACAGGGCGAGGTGATTGGCTCCAAATACGCCAACCCCGAAATCGGCCGGCGCAACCTGGAAACCCTGGTCGCCGCCACCCTGGAAGCCACCCTGCTGCAACCGACCAAACCGGCGACCAAGGCCTTTTTGCAGATGGCGGCCGAGTTGTCGCAAGCCAGCATGGCGGCTTACCGCGCGCTGGTTTACGAAACCCCCGGTTTCACCGAGTATTTTTTCAGCGCCACACCGATACGCGAAATTGCCGAACTCAACATCGGCTCGCGCCCGGCTTCGCGCAAGGCCTCGCAAAAAATCGAAGACCTGCGCGCCATCCCCTGGGGCTTCAGTTGGGGCCAGTGCCGCCTGACCCTGCCCGGCTGGTACGGTTTCGGCGCGGCGATTGAACAAATGCTGAACCAGGGCGGCACACCCGCCAGCCGCAAGGAAGCCTTGGGCTTGCTGCAAAAAATGTACAAGCAGTGGCCGTTCTTTCGCACCCTGCTGAGCAACATGGACATGGTGCTGGCCAAAAGCGATCTGGCGCTGGCTTCGCGTTACGCCGACCTGGTGAGTGATGCCCGTCTGCGCAAGAAAATTTTCAGCGCGATTGAAACCGAGTGGCACCGCACGGCGGAAGCCCTGGCGCTGATCACCGGCGACAAACAACGCCTGGCCAACAACCCGGCGCTGCAACGCTCCATCCGCCACCGCTTTCCCTACATCGATCCGCTGCACCATTTGCAGGTCGAGCTGGTGCGGCGCTACCGCAGCGGCCAGGCCGACCAGCGGGTGCAAACCGGCATTCATATTTCGATCAACGGCATTGCGGCGGGCTTGCGCAACACCGGTTGATGTCGGCACCCACTGAGATATCGAACTCTCGGTATAGAAACTGAGGTGGATACCGTCTCACCCCGTGCCGGTGACAGGTCTGCGTGGTCAAATCTTGTCAACATGGGTTGCGCCAATCTCATTAACAACGCTAGGGATGAAGGATGCGTTGCCTCGACTTGCGGCGAGTTCATCGCTAAAATTTTTAATGCGGCCACGCCCCAGAGCGCCGTGGCGTTGCCGCTGCCAACCCGCAGGCGCTGAAGGAGTAATCATGTCCTTGCGCATCAACGACATCGCCCCTGACTTCACTGCCGAAACCACCCAGGGCAGTATCCACTTTCACCAATGGATCGGGGACAGCTGGGCAATCCTGTTCTCTCACCCGAAAGATTTCACACCGGTCTGTACCACGGAACTCGGCTACATGGCGAAGATTGAGCCCGAGTTCACCCGCCGCAACTGCAAACTGATCGGCCTGTCGGTGGACCCGGTGGACAACCACGCACGCTGGGCCGCAGACATTGAGGAGACCCAGGGCCACCGGCCCCAGTATCCGTTGATTGGTGACACCGACCTGGCGGTAGCCAAGCTCTACGGCATGTTGCCCGCCGCGGAGCCTGGCACATCGGAAGGCCGCACGGCCGCCACCAACGCCACGGTCCGCTCGGTCTTCATCATCGCCCCCGACAAAACGATCAAACTCATGATGACCTACCCGATGACGACCGGCCGCAACTTCGACGAGATTCTGCGCGTGCTCGACTCCATGCAAATGACCGCGAAACACAAGGTGGCCACGCCAGTGAATTGGAAACAGGGCGAAGACGTGATCATCGCAGGCTCGGTATCCGACGACGACGCCAAAAAGCTGTTCCCGGAAGGCTGGAAGGCCCCCAAACCTTACTTGCGCATTGTCAAGCAACCCACAGGGGTTTAGAGCAAATCGCCCCTTTAAGCGGCCAGTCGTTCCTGCTGGGAGCCCTGACGCGGGCACAGCGCAATGCCCATCACGGGCTTTTTCCGCCCTGCCCGCCTTGCGGCAGTTCCCAGGCGCGTCCTCGGACGGAGCAGATGCGCCCCAGGTACGGGGGCAGGAAGATTCGCCACACAACCGGCGCCTCAATTTTTTTGTGTTTTTATACATGCCCCCATGACTGTCAGACAAGGCAACCGTGGTTACCCATTGCTTCTGAGGCTTGACTGCCAAAGGAGATCGTAGAAAACTATTTAGCCCAAAAAGGAGAGCCATCATGAACAATCTTCGTATGCTGGATCCTGTATTTGGTGACACCTTGGACTCGGCCTTGCGTCGCTTCTTTTCTCCTCTTGCGCTGGAAAATGACGCTCCGGCGCTAAGAATAATGCGTGTCGATATCTCTGAAAAGAACGACGCCTATGAAGTCAAGGCCGACATACCCGGCGTGCGCAAGGAAGACATCAGCGTGCGCATTGATGGAAACGTGGTGCAAATTGACGCCGAGGTCAGTCGAAGCAAGGAGACCAAGGGGCAAGGCGACAAAGTCCTGTGCAGCGAGCGTTATTGGGGCAGCCTCTCGCGCACCTTCAGCCTTGCTCAGGACGTTGACAGCACCAAGGTGGACGCCAAATACGTCGATGGCGTGCTGACATTGGCGCTGCCCAAGAAGGCCTCAACCGAGGCCAAACGAATCACCGTGCATTAAGAGTTAAAGCAAAGGAGAGGCGCTTGTGTCAACGCATTTCTTGAGGGTGATCGCCAGCCGAAAGCTGCCGATCAACATCACGAATTCTTACGATATCGATCAGCTAAGGAGCCTGACGGCTTCGGGTTATGTGGAAGCCGTCCTTCCAGTGCGACATGGCGAGGATCACTACGCAGTCGTTTCACGAATTACCCGGCGCGGCTGGGAGGTCCTTGAAGACAGTCTGGACATGGCGCCAGGGGAGATGGACGAGTGGCCTGTGGCGTAGAAAAGGGAATGAACTTTTCCCTGTCTAGGGCGCTTTCGACTCAATCGTTACAGGCAACTGGTTCATGGCCACGGGAGCCTCACTCAACCGGGCGCAAACGACTGCTGATTCCCTTACCGCCGATGGCTGGCTTCATTCCAGAACCCAACGCCTGCCCACCAGAAAATAGGCGGCACAAGCCATGGCGTTCCCGATGGAAACCTGGCGCAGCTGCCTGACCCCACGATGCAACCGACTACCCAGAAAGGAGTCCCCATGAGTACGAAATCCTCCCGCGCCGCCTCGTCCAACGAGGCCGCAAGCGCCGGAACGGCACCCTGGAACCTGCTGGCCGATTTTGGTCATCAACAGCTTGTTCTGGCGACTGAAAGCGCTTGTGCTGTCTTCCGTGGTTCCGAAGCCATGCGAAAAATCCAGCAGCAAGCCGCGCATGATGCGGCCTTGCACCATGAGGCAATCGCGCAAAAACTGCGCAGTCAGAGCGAACCCTCCGACTTGCTGGCCATTCAGGCGGATTTGATGCGTTTTAACCTGCAAGGCGCGACGCAGTATTGGCAGCAGTTAGCTGCCGCCATGATCCAGACACAGGTCGACATGGCGGCTTGCGCCAGTCAAGTGCTCCAGACAGCACCCGAGAATGGCCTGAAGCCAGCACTCGAGGCCTGGCAATCGGTTTTATACAATTCGCTGAACGGTTCGGCCAACCAGGCCAACGAGGCCAGCACGCAGCACTGAGCGACCGCTATGGGCTGCGCAGGGCCGGACCATCCACAGCCCAAACCTAGACGAGGTTGGGAATCGCCACGTCGGGATTCACGTCGGCCTCATAGTCCACCCCGTCGACCGCGAAGCCGAAGAGGCGTAAAAATTCGGTCTTGTAGCCGGCGAAATCGGTGAGTTCGTAGAGGTTCTCGTTGGTGACCTGGTTCCAGAGTTCCTGCACGCGGGCCTGCACCGCTGGCGCGAGTTCCTTGTAATCCGCGCGCAGCCGGCCTTCCTCGTCCAGGTGCGGCGCAGCGCCATACAGGCTGTCGGCATACAGCCCGTAGACCTGTTCGACGCAGCCTTCGTGGGTGCCCTGCTCTTTCATGACCTTGAACAGCAGCGACAGGTAAAGCGGCATCATGGGAATGGCGGAGCTGGCTTGCGTGACCACAGCTTTCAGGACCGACACACGCGCGTCGCCACCCTTGGCCGCCAGGCCGTCGCGGATACCCAGCACTTTTTGGTCCAGATCTTTCTTGGCAGCACCGATGGAACCGTTCCAGTAGATGTCACGGGTGACTTGTTCGCCCAGGTAGGTGAACGCAGTGGTCTTGGCGCCATCGGCCAGCACACCGGCTGCCTGCAACGCGTCTATCCACATCTGCCAGTCTTCACCGCCCATCACGGCCACCGTGTTGTCAATTTCTTCCTGCGTGGCCGGCTGCAACACCGTCTCTTTGACAACTTCGGCGTCGGTGTCTATGCCGCGCAGATTGACCGCCTTGCCAATGGGTTTCAGTGTCGAGTTGAAAACCTCGCCGGTCTTGGGGTGGGTGCGCCGAGGCGCTGCGAGGCTGTAGACCACCAGGTCCACCTGGCCCAGGTCCTGCTTGATCAGGGCTATGGTTTTTTGCTTGATCTCGTCGGAAAAAGCGTCGCCATTGATGCTCTTTGCATACAGGTTTTTGTCCGCAGCAAAACGATGGAAAGCGGCGGTGTTGTACCAGCCGGGCGAACCGGGTTTGCTTTCGCTGCCTGGGCGCTCGAAGAACACACCCAAGGTGTCAGCACCGCAAGCAAAGGCTGCGGTGATACGCGCGGCCAGGCCGTAGCCGGTCGACGCGCCCAGCACCAGGACTTTCTTGGGGCCGCCGGCGATGGCGCCTTGGGCTTGGACGTAGTCGATTTGCTGCTTGACGTTGGCTTCGCAGCCCGTGGGATGGGTGGTGACACAGATGAAGCCACGCACGCGGGGTTTGATGATCATGATAAGTTCGCTGGTGAGATGCCAAGCCTGCAATGAAGAGGCACAAGAGACTTCAAACATTGTAAGCAAGGCGATTGAGATGCCAAATTCATGTCCAATATGGGCATGACCCAGCCGCAGCAACCCGACACCAGACACCCAGCCCTGCCCGCCATCCTTCACGTCGAGGGCCTGTGTTTTGCTTACCCGGAGCGCACCTTGTTTGCCGACTGGTCGGCGTCCATCTCGCCCGGCGTGAGCCTGGTGCGTGGCGGTGACGGGCGTGGCAAAACCACCTTGCTGCGCCTGCTGGCGGGGGCCTTGCCCGCCGACGCCGGGCGCTTGCAGATCCAGGGCATCGGTTTGTTGGATCAGGCGCCGGCCTACCGGCAGCAACTGTTCTGGGTGGACCCGCGAACCGATGCCTTCGATCAGATGACGCCACTGGAATACCTTGAGGCTCAGCGCGGTTTTTATCCCGGGTTTGATGAGCAGATGCTGAAGGCCTTGATCGAAGGTTTGGCCCTGGCGCCGCAGATGGACAAGCAGCTTTACATGTTGTCCACGGGTTCCAAACGCAAGGTCTGGCTGGCTGCGGCCTTTGCGTCGGGCGCGGCGCTCACCTTGCTGGACATGCCTTTTGCCGCGCTGGACAAGGCCTCCATCGGGTTTGTACTGGGGCTGCTACAAGAGGCGGCGGATCACCCCGCACGCGCGTGGATGGTCGCGGATTACGAGGCGCCCCGCGAAGTGCGCCTGAGCGGCCTGATGGATCTCGGCGATTGAGTTCGCCAAACGCTATCAAATAAATAGCTTATTGCGTCCGTCGGATAAGGGCTACAGGAACTTTTTATTTAAGAAATCCGTATTTCCCTAAAAAACGTTCAGCCCCTTGAGCATCACGATCAGGATCAGCAGCGGCGAGACATAACGCAGCAGGAAAAACACGGCGCGCACCAGTTTTTCATTGTGCAACTGACCGTGATTGCTCAGTGCCTGCCGGAACTTGTCAAAGCCCCAGACCCAGCCAACAAACAGGGTGATAAAAATCCCGCCTATCGGCAGCAGGATGTTGGATGACACCACATCAAACAAATCGAACAGGTTCAGACCCCAGAGCTTGAAGTCGGCCAGCGTGCTGTTGCTCAACGCACAACCCGAGCCCATCAGCACCAGCAGCAACAGGGTCAGCAAGGTGGCCTTGGGACGCGACAGGCCCCAGCGCTCGTGCAGGATCAGCACCGGCACTTCCATCATCGACAACATGGCGCCTGTGGCCGCAACGGCCGCCAGCACAAAAAAGACCACCATCAACACCTGGCCCGCCGGGATCTGCGAAAACACCGCCGGAATGGTGATAAACACCAGCGCCGGCCCCGCGGCCGGTGCAAAACCAAAGGTGAACACCGCCGGAAAAATGGCGATACCGGCCAGCATGGACACACACAAATCCGCGCTCATGACCCGGAAGGTGGTCTGCGGAATGTTCTGGTCGTCGCGGAAATAGCTGCCATAGGTCATCATGGTGCCCATGCCCAGCGAGAGCTTGAAAAAAGCCAGGCCCATGGCCGTCAGCACCACGGTCGCGCTCATTTTGCTGAAGTCGGGTTTGAAGAGAAAGGCCAGGCCCTCCATGGCCTTGTCCAGCGACAGGCTGACCGCACACAGCAGCAAAAGCAGCAGGAACAACAGCGGCATCAGTTTTTTGGTCAAGGCCTCAATGCCCTTGGTCACGCCCATCAGCAAGATGCCACCTATGAACAGCAACACGCCCCACTGCCACAACAACGCTTGCAGCGGGTCGCTGATCAAGGCGTTAAACGCGGCCTCGGTCACCTGCGGATCGCTGCTGAGAATGGAGCCGCGTAGCGCCTTGAACACATAGGCAAACACCCAGGCCACGACTTCGGAATAGAAAGACAGGATCAAAAAAGCGGCCAGCATGCCGGCCACGCCTATCAGCCACCAGGGCTGGCGGTTGGGTGTCAGGGCTTGCAGGGTGGAGATGGGGTTGGCCTTGGCGGTGCGGCCCAGCGTGATCTCGGCCATCATCACCGGCAGGCCGATCAGCAAGGTCGCCAGCAGATAGACCAGCAAAAAACCCGCGCCGCCGTTGGCCCCTGTCAGGTAGGGAAACTTCCAGATATTGCCCAGGCCGACCGCCGAGCCCAGGGTGGCGGCCAGCACGCCAAAACCAGAGCTAAAACCGGCCCGCTTCAGGCCGGTTGGGGATGGCGTCTGGGTTGGGCGGGTCATAGCGGTCTTTTTAGATGGGCTTACACACTATCAAATATATAGCTGTTAGCGACCGCAGTATAAGGGCTAGGAGCCGAAATGAATCACAAACTGCCTACTCCGGCCGCAGGGCGACTGTCCCTTCGTCGGCGGCATAAGGCGCCCGCAGGTGCGCCGGTTTGCCCATACGTTTGCGCATGCGGATGTTGAGCATCTCCACCCCGATGGAAAAAGCCATCGCAAAATAAATGTAGCCCTTGGGCACATGGTGGTCAAAGCCTTCGGCAATCAGCACCACACCAACCACCACCAGGAAAGACAGGGCCAGCATCTTGATGGTCGGGTGTTCGGACACAAAACGGCCAATGGCGCCGGCAAACAGCATCATCATGGCGACCGAGGCGATCACCGCGGCAATCATCACCGCCAGTTCGTCCACCATGCCGACGGCCGTGATGATGGAGTCCAGCGAAAACACCATGTCCACCACCATGATCTGCAGGATCACCGCGGTGAAAGTGGCCTTGACGGCGCTGGAGGCGTGGCCCTCCTCGCCTTCAAGCGACTGGTGGATTTCGCCCGTGCTTTTCCAGATCAGGAACAGGCCGCCGGCAATCAGGATCAGATCGCGCCCGGAGATCTCCTGGTTCAGCACGGTGAACAGCGGCGCCACCAACCCAACGATCCACGACAGCACCAGCAACAGGCCGATACGCATGAACATGGCCATGAACAGACCAATGCGCCGGGCCAGCGCCTGCTTCGCCTTGGGCAGCTTGTCGACCAGAATCGAAATGAAAACGATGTTGTCAATGCCCAGCACCAGCTCCAGCGCGGTGAGCGTGCCAAAGGCAATCCAGGCTTGCGGGTCGGTCAGCAGTTCCATCATGGTCTGAGTTCTTTCTTTTCATTGATCTAGCGCGGCCATGTTAGCGCCCGCTGGAGTTCAACACCAGCCGGGGCCGCGGAACCGGCTTCGCCGGGCCGCAGGCGCAGCGGCCCCCTCGGGGGGCAGCGCAGTACGCGAAGCGACAAGCGTGGGGGCCATCTAGGACCCAAGAAACTCACCAATCGGCTTCAGGTCGTCGACGCGGTCACACACGGACTTCACCATCATCATGATGGGAATGCCCAGCAGCAGGCCCCAGACACCCCAGAGCCAGCCCCAGGCCAGCAGCCCGACAAACACCGCCACCGGGCTCAGGCGGCTGGCCCGGCTGGTCAGCCAGGGCGTGATGAGGTTGCCCACAATGGCGTGGATCAGCAGCGAGGCGCCGCCCACCATCAGCGCCATGTTGAGCGAGCCAAACTGCAAAAAACCGACCAGGGCCGAAGCCGCCGCCGTGATCAGCGAACCTACATAAGGCACCAGGTTGAACACACCGGCCGCTATGCCCCAGACCGGCGCGTTGTCCAGCCCGATGGCCAGCAACGCCAGCCAGGTCAACACACCCACCAGCGCGCTGGTCAACAGCTGCACCTGCAGGTAACGCTGGATCTGGCCGGTGATTTCCTGCAGGGCCTGCAGGGTGATTTTTTTGCTGCTCAGGCTGGGCCCGGCCAGCTTGATCAGCTTGCGGCGAAAGGTATCGCCCGAAAGCATCAGAAAGTAAGTGAGGAAAACCACCACCGTGGTCTGGCCGGCCAGGGCCAGCAGGCCTATGGTGCCTGTCCACAAATAGTCCTTCACGTTAAAACGCGAAGGCTCGACCACCACCCGCAGCGTGCCGCGGCTGGGGCCTGAGGCGGTGGCACTCTCCTGCGCGGCCTGCTCAATTTGCGACGCGGCTTTCTGCATGGTTTCCAGCGCACCGTCCGGTTTGCCGCGCGTTTTCACGGTTTGCCTGAACTTCTGCGCCGCCGCCGGCAGCGACTCCAGCAACTGCGCCGCCTCGTCGCTGAGCGAATACGCGGTCGAGCCCATCGCGCTCAAGATCGCCAGCAGCAACACCGCCGAGCCCAGCCAGCGCGGCACACGTTTGATCTCCAGCCAGTTCACCACCGGCGAGAGTGCGTAGCTGAACAAGACGCTGAGCATGACCGGGATAAACACCGCCTTGGCCCAATGCAGTACAAACAGGCCGGCCAGCAAGGCCAGCACGATCAGCGACATATTCCGGATGTCCACCGGCATGTGCAAAAGCACCCGTGCCGGGTCAGGCTCCGTCAGTGGTGCAGGAGCAGCGTCTTCTTCGGTCATGCAAAGTCCTTGTCAAGCTCTGGGGGCAGCCGCAGCCAAGGCGGGCTGGCCCTCAACGTAAGCAAGGCTTCATTCAAGCCGAAAATCGGCGCCCACGCTGTAGGACGCCTGCACCGAAACGCAGCAGCGGCCGCGCTGTCAGGGTCCGATGTCAGCCAGCAATGGCGTCCCGCACCGCACTGAGCTGGCGCCGCGACACCGCCAGCAAATCGTCAATGCCGTTGAGCCGCAACGCCCAGCCTTCGCCCTCTTCGGGGTCAAAATGTTTTTCCAGGGCGCGCACGGCGCGGCGCGCCACAAGCGCGTTGCGGTGGATACGCATGAACTGCGGGTAACGTTCTTCCAGCTCGTTCAGGCTACCGTCCAGGATGTAACTTTTGCCGGCGGTGCGCACGGTGACGTATTTCAGCTCGGCCTTGAGGTACAACACCTCGGTCAGCGGCACCCGTTCGGTCCGGCCGCGATCCTGAATCACCAGGTGCTCGGAAGTCAAATCAGACTGCAGCCCTTTAACGGCCTGCACAAGCCGCTCCACTTTTTGTAGCGCCTGCTGCAGGCGCTCCAGCCGCACCGGTTTGGTCAGGTAGTCCACAGCTTCGAGTTCGAAAGCCTGCACCGCGTGTTCGGAATGGGCCGTCACAAACACCACCGCCGGCGGCTGCGGCAGGCTGGCAATGGCTTGCGCCAAGCTCATGCCGTCGGCGCCTGGCATACGGATGTCCAGCAGCACCACGTCAAAGTTCTCACGGCGTAACGCGTCCATGGCCTGCACCGCGTGAGCGGCTTCGGCGGCCACCGTGGCGGCCGGCGCCGTGCAGTCGCCCAGCAAGGTACGCAGGCGCGAACGCGCCAGCGCCTCGTCATCCACAATCAATGCCCTGAGGGTTGCCGTCATAGGGGAATCTCCATCCTCACCTGGAACACACCGTCCTTGAACACCGTCTTGAACTGCGCCTGCACATCATGCAGCAGCGCCAGGCGTTCACGCACATTGGCCAGCGCCAGCCCGTGGCCGCGTTCGCCCACGCCGGCCGGCGTGGAATTCGTCACCTTGAGCACCACCAGACTGCCCCGGCGTGTGGTCGAGATTTTGACCTGCGCACCCGCCGCGCTGGGCTCCACACCATGGCGCACGGCGTTTTCCACCAGTGGCTGCAACAGCAAAGGCGGCAATTTCGCCGGATTGGCTTCAGGGTCTAGGCTCCACGACACCTGCAGGCGCTCGCCGAAACGGATCTGCTCAATCGCCATATAACGCTGCGCCAGCTCGATTTCCTGCCCCAAAGTCACCGATTCGGTGGCGTCGGCCAGCGCGTGGCGAAACAGCTCGGCCAGATCTTCCAGCACCATCTCGGCCTTGGCCGGCTCGGCCCGCACCAGGGCGATGGCGCTGTTGAGCGTATTAAATAGAAAATGCGGCCGGATGCGCGACTGCAGCTCGGCCAGCCGCGCCGCGGTCGCGGCCGGCGTGCGCGCCTTGGCGCGCCAGACCAGGCCGGCCACCAGCACCGACGACAACAAGGCCCCGGCGGCGGCGCTGGCCCACCAGGGCGCCGGATCCAGCAAACCCATCATGACCAGCAGGCCGCAGCCGTACAGGCCCGCCAGGGCGCCCAGGCCAATGCCGGCCACCCACTGAAAAGCCTTGCGCAGCCGGGCCAGGTAAGCCTTGAGCACACAGGCGGCAATCAGCCAGGCCAGTGTGGCCGGCAGCACACCGCCGGTCAGCAGGGAAAACCGCAGCAACCACTCGGTAAACTGGCCGGCGCTGAACATGGCGCCCACACCGACCACCGCCTCCACAAACAAGACCGCCCGCAGCACCACCCCAACATTGCAGGCATCGAAGACATTGACACGCGCCGGCCGCCGGGCTGGCGCGTCCTCAGTCTGGCTGAGACCGCCCAGCACCGAAGACTCGTCAAAAGAAGATAGGTCGGACGGAAGGCTCATGAATAAAGGGGCTGGCGGTTTGTTCTTGGGGGGTTTCGCAGGGCAGCTTTGTTACCGTTTGAAGCCGGGTATTTCAGCCCGCCGGGCACACAGATAAAATCAAGGTCATTAGTATTGCACCAGCGGCCGCCTTAAAACCGGCGCCAAACCCCTACTTACCCGCAAATTAAGCGCCCTGCCCCCGGCACCGCGCCCGTGATGCCGGCAGCGGCACCCCCAAAGAAAGCCTGAAGTGAGCCAACTCGACAAAAAATCCCAAGCCTGGTCCGCCCTGTTCTCCGAACCCATGAGCGACCTGGTCAAACGCTACACCGCCAGCGTGTTTTTTGACAAACGCTTGTGGCAGGCCGACATCACCGGTTCGCTGGCGCATGCCGAAATGCTGGCCGCGCAAAAAATCATTGGGGCGGAGGATCACGCGTCCATCAAAAAAGGCATGGCGCAAATCACCAGCGAGATTGAATCCGGCGCCTTTGAATGGAAGCTGGACCTGGAAGACGTGCACCTGAACATCGAAGCGCGCCTGACCCAACTGGTCGGCGATGCCGGCAAACGCCTGCACACCGGCCGCTCCAGGAACGACCAGGTCGCCACCGACGTGCGCCTGTGGCTGCGCGGCGAGATCGACCTGATAGGCGGCCTGCTGGTCGACCTGCAAAAAGCGTTGGTGGATATTGCCGAGAAAAACGTCGAGGTCATCCTGCCGGGTTTTACCCACCTGCAGGTGGCGCAACCCGTCAGTTTTGGCCACCACATGCTGGCTTATGTCGAGATGTTCGCGCGCGACGCCGAACGTCTGCTGGACGTGCGCAAACGCGTGAACCGTCTGCCACTGGGCGCGGCCGCCCTGGCCGGCACCAGCTACCCGCTGGACCGCGAACGCGTCGCCAAAACCCTGGGCATGGTTGATGACAAAGGCCAACCCCAGGTTTGCCAGAACAGCCTGGACGCCGTGAGCGACCGCGACTTTGCAATTGAATTCACCGCCGCGGCCTCCTTGGCCATGGTGCACATCAGCCGCCTGAGCGAAGAGCTGGTGTTGTGGATGAGCCAGAGTTTTGGCTTCATAGACATCGCCGACCGTTTTTGCACCGGCTCGTCCATCATGCCGCAGAAGAAAAACCCCGACGTCCCCGAACTCGCACGTGGCAAGACCGGCCGTGTCGTCGGTCACCTGATGGGCCTGATCACCTTGATGAAAGGCCAGCCCCTGGCCTACAACAAGGACAACCAGGAAGACAAGGAGCCACTGTTCGACACCGTGGACACCCTCAAAGACACGCTGCGCATTTTTGCTGAAATGGTGGGCGGCATCACGGTCAAACCCGAAGCCATGGAACGGGCCGCCCTCAAGGGTTATGCCACCGCCACCGACCTGGCCGACTACATGGTCAAGAAGGGCTTGCCCTTCCGCGACGCCCATGAAGCCGTGGCGCACGCTGTGAAAGCCGCCATTTCACACGCGGTCGACCTGTCGGAGCTGCCACTGGCGGTGTTGCAGCAATTCAACCCAAAAATCGAAAAAGACGTTTACGACGTGTTGAGCCTGCGCGGTTCACTCAACGCCCGCAACATCCTGGGCGGCACCGCGCCGGCCCAGGTGCGGGCACAAATTGCGCGACACCGCGCGCGGCTGTAAAACGTCTGACGAGGGGGCAAGGCTGCCCCTCAATGCGGCGGGCTACCCGGCAAAAAAGACTCGGCAGGCCCGGCCCTCGGGCGCTGGAGGCGGTTCAGCCGTAACGAGACTCTGGCCACCCCGTAAAGCGAGACGAAACAGCCCAGCAACAGCGCTGCATCGACCCACCAGGCATGGGCATACGGGTTGGCGCCCCAGATCGCCAGCACCAGCAACACAATCATCAGGTGCGCGCAGAACACTGGCAGCGAGGCCGCGCCCAGGGTTTCCAGCCAGCGCAAGCGCCCCACCCGCGCCTTGAGCCAGGGACCGAAATGCATGACGACGGCCATCAGCGCCAACAGGTCGAGCAGGCGAAGCGGCCCCAGCAACCATTTGTCAAAGAGCAGGTTCAAACCGTCATTGCCCCCGAAAGCCGCCTGCCCGCCTTCGCCATGGTGGCGCCAGATGAAGCCCACCACCGCAACCAGCACCGCCAGCACCATGACCCAGCGCGGAAATACCAGCGGACTGGCCGCCTCGGCCGATCGGCCGGCCCCCATCCACAGGCCCAGCACCCACAACAGCTGCCAGGAAAAGGTCGCGAACGAGCCGGTTTCGTGAAACGGCACGCTCAAACCGGTCACGGCCACCGTGGCCTGGTAAACCCACAGTCCCAGGCCCCACTGGGCCAGCCCCCAGACCAGCACACTCCCCGCCACGATCCAGAACCAGCCACGCCGCAGCGCATGCGCCAGCAGCCAGGGACTGACCAGCATGAAGAGGATGTACATCGGCAGGATGTCCAGCAGCGGCGGTGAATAAATCAGCAGCAAGCCGGTGAACAGCGCCGTCGCGGGGTGCGCCAGATAAAACGACATCAGGTCCTTGACCGCGGGCTGGTCAATCCGCAGGCCGACGGCGGCAATGACGGTGAACAGGAACACCAGCATCGCCGCATGGCAGGCGTACACCTTCAAGGCACGGCGCCAGAAGGCAGCGCGCATGGCCTCTATCCCTTTTTTGCGCGCCATGCGGGTGTACACCATGCCGGCCATATACGCCGACAACAGCACAAAACCTTCGGCGGCCGAGACAAAGCCGAAGGGCTGCCCCAACGGCGAACTCAGGCGCGTGGGCAGATGGGTGAGGGTCATCAGGACCAGCATCAGTCCCCGAAGTGCGTCTAGCTCCCAGCGTCGGGTCATGTCAGTGGTTGAAGCAGCGGCCGTGGTGGCGCGGGTAAAGCGCTTATTGTACGAAGCACTCCCAAGCAGCGACGCCTATCCGAGCCAAGGAGCTTGGCGACTGCAAATTGCGCCACTCAAGCTGTGAGCAGCGCCATCCACGAAAATACTAAGCCTCGCCTAAGCTGTACGCGTCACACTGGGTGACTTCAAGGAATCTCCATGCGCCTGTTACTGGTTGAAGATGACGCCATGATTGGCGAAACCGTGCTGCACGTGCTGCGTGCCGAACACTATGCCGTGGACTGGGTGCGCGACGGCAGCATGGCCGATGCGGCCCTCGCCAGCGAAAAATACGACCTGGTGCTGCTAGACCTCGGTCTGCCTAAACGCGACGGGCTGGAGGTCTTGCGTTCGCTGCGGGCCAGGCGCAACACCACCCCGGTGCTGATTGCCACGGCGCGGGATGCCGTGGGCGATCGGATTGCCGGCCTGGACGCCGGCGCTGACGATTACGTCGTCAAACCTTATGACACCGACGAACTGCTGGCGCGTATCCGTGCCCTGATACGCCGCAGCGCGGGTCGGGCCGAACCGGCCTTTGAACACAAGGGCGTGAGCCTGAACCCGGCCACCCGCGAAGCCAGCCTCAACGGCCAGCCGGTGTCGCTGTCAGCCCGCGAATGGGCCGTGCTCGAACCGCTGCTGGCCCGTCCCGGTGTGGTGCTGTCGCGGACCCAGCTGGAAGAAAAACTCTTCAGCTGGAAAGACGATGTCAGCAGCAATGCGGTGGAGGTCTATATTCACGGCGTGCGCAAAAAACTCGGTAACGACATCATCCAGACCGTGCGCGGCTTGGGCTACCTGGTCCCCAAAGAATGACACGTCCCACAGGCCCAGACGCCGACACCGCCCCGGAGCCCACACCAGCCAGGGCCGCGGAACCGGCTTCGCCGGGCCGCAGGCGCAGCGCCCCCTCGGGGGGCAGCGAAGGACACGCAGTGCCGAGCGTGGGGGCTCATTCCTTACGCCGACGGCTGCTCTGGTTTGTGCTGGCCGCCATTTTGCTGGCGGCCGTGCTGCAGGCCACCACCGCCTACCGCGGCGCGCTGCAACAAGCCGACGCGATGTTTGACGATCACCTGCAGCAAATGGCCCGTTCGCTGCGCAGTGGCATCCCGCTGGGTTCGGCCCTGCCTGAGAGCGCGGACGACTCGGGCTTTGACCTCTTCGTGCAAATCTGGGGGCAGGACGGCACCCAGATTTTTCGATCCACCCGCTCGGCCTTGCCACCACGCGCGGTACTTGGTTTTTCGGATGTGGAGGCCCATGGCAACCGCTACCGCGTGTACACGCTGCAAACGCCCACGCAAACCGTGCAGATCGCGCAGGACCTCAACGCCCGCACGGCACGCGCCCGTGCGCTCGCGGCACGGGCCGTGTTGCCCTTCGCCCTGCTCACGCCCTTGTTGATGCTGGTGGTCTGGTGGGTCATCAGCCAGTCTCTCGCCCCGATAGAACGCGCGCGGCGCCAGGTCGCCGGCCGGGCCGCTGATGATTTTTCACCGCTCGCCGACGAGGGTTTGCCCGACGAAGTGCGCCCCCTGGTGGAGGAACTGAACCTGCTTTTCGACCGGGTACGCAGCGCCTTCGATGCCCAGAAGACCTTTGTGGCCGATGCCGCGCATGAGTTGCGCTCCCCGCTCACGGCGCTGAAACTGCAGGCGCAGGCCTTGCGCCGCACGGACGACACTCCCGCCGACCGCGAGGCTGGTATCGCCCGCCTGAACCAGGGCATAGACCGGGCCATCCGGTTGGTGGAGCAATTGCTGGTGTTGGCACGCGAAGAAGCCAGCACGGCGCAGCATCAAACCGCCGACGCGCCTGTTGATCTGCAGGAAGTGATCAAGCTGGCCGTGGCCGACGTTTTGCCGCAGGCCGTGCGCAAACACATCGACCTGGGCCTGGGGGAAGACACCTCGGCGCAGCCGGTGCTGGTCAATGGGCAACGCGAGGCGCTGCGCATGATGTTGCGCAACCTGCTCGACAACGCCGTCAAATACACACCCGCGTCGGGCCGCGTTGATGTGTCGCTGCAACTGGCGTCCGCGGGTAGCGGACCCGCCGGCCAATGCATTCTGGCGATTGATGACAGCGGCCCCGGCATAGCCGCAGAAGACCGCGCGCGCGTGTTTGACCGTTTTTACCGCGCCAGCGATGTGGCCCTGGCGTCCGGCAGCGGTCTGGGGCTGGCGATAGTCAAAACCATTGCCGACCGGCATGGCGCCACCTTGCGACTGGACCAATCACCTCGTCTGGGTGGCTTGCGTGTGGAGGTCTGCATGGATGTGGCGCCAGGCGTGGCCGCAGCCGGTTAGCATGAGGGCGTTGACCACCACCACGGGGTAGTCCTTTTGCTTCCTCTTGCCCTTGTTTCCCATTTTGTGTTTGTCCTAGCCGGCCTGCTGGTCTATGCGGTAGGCACCCACACCGGCGGCCAGCGTCGCCACCCGTCCGCCGCACTGGCCTGGGTGTTGATCATTGCCCTGCTGCCCTATGTGGGCCTGCCCTTGTTCCTGGTGCTGGGCACGCGGAAATTTGCGCGCCCCTCGCACGCCGTGCAAGGCGTCGGGCCCGCCCTGCGTCCCTACGATGACGGACTGCAAGCCTGCGCCATCGCCACACTGGCCGGCATGGGTCTGGCCCCAGCGGCTGCCAGCCGGCAAGTCCACTTTCATGCCGATGGTCAGGCCGCCTGGGAAGGGCTGGCCGCGCTGATCAGCAGCGCCCGGGAGCAACTGGACATCTGCACTTTTGTCCTCGGCAACGATGCGCTGGGCCGCCGCGTGGCGCGATTGCTTGCAGAGCGGGCCGCCGCCGGCGTTCGTGTCCGTTTGTTGCTGGACGCTGTGGGCAGTTGGCGCACGTCCAAGGCCCAGGTGCGCCATTTACGCGCCGCTGGTGTACAGGTGCACTGGTTCATGCCGCTGCTGCACAACCCGTTGCGCGGTCGCGTCAACCTGCGTAATCACCGCAAGCTGGCCATCGCCGACGGCCGGCACCTGTGGACGGGTGGCCGCAACCTGGCGGCGGAATATTTCAGCGGCGAGCCTCACCAGCCGCCCTGGATCGATTTGAGTTTCACGCTCGAAGGCGTCCTGGCCGAGCAGGCCCAAGGCCTGTTCAACAGCCACTGGCACCACAGCCGCGGACCCAAAGGGGACGACGACAACTCAAGCCCCGAAACCCAGGCGCGGCCGGAACAAGCCCAACCGGCCGCCGACAGGACGCAGCCACACTTGGCCCAACTGGTGCCCAGCGGCCCCGACCAGGCCGAGGATACGTTCTACGAACTGCTGCTGACCACCTTGTTCCGTGCCGAACGGCGTGTGCTGGCGGTCACGCCTTATTTTGTGCCCGACGACAGCCTGCTGACGGCCTTGTGCCTGGCCGCACGACGCGGCGTGCAGGTGGAATTGATCGTGCCGGCACGCTCCAACCACAGGCTGGCCGACATCGCGCGTGCCCGTGCCTTGCGCGACCTGGTGGCGGCCGGCGGCCAGGTGCGGCTCGCTCCCGGCATGGTGCATGCGAAGGCCGTGGTGGTGGATGACGCCTTGGCGCTGTGTGGTTCGCTGAACCTGGACGCGCGCAGCCTGTTCCTGAATTTCGAGCTGATGGTGGCGTTTTACGCCAGCGACGATGTCAACACCGTCACGCAATGGATAGACGGGCATTTCCACGACCTGCCGCTGCACCGGCCAGCCCAGCCTTCGCTGCTGCGGGACACCGCCGAAGGTCTGGTGCGCTGGCTGGGTTTCCAGATTTAAGGCTGCGCCCACATCAACACGATAGGTCGTTGCCCTGCCTTGCCGTGCTGAAGCACTGTCTGCGGCAGGGCGCCTACTCTCGCATTGAAGTGGACACGGCCTAAGAGGCTTGGAAGCTTGCGCACCAGCTTAAGCCCCGCCTAAGACTGCATCCTCATAGTTATGGGTATCGGCACCGATGTGTGCCCCACAACTGAAGGATGAACACCATGAAAACTGCAGCCTTGAAAAATACCTCGCTGGTGCTTGCCTTGCTGGCTGCCGGCGCCATTGGTGGCGCCGGTGTGGGCGCGTTCAACGTCTTGCACACCCCGTCCATGGCAGCTCCCGCCCTCGTGGCCAACAATACGACGGGCGCTCTCAGCGCGCCCATGGCTCTGCCTGACTTTTCGCAGATCACCGAACGTTATGGCCCGGCGGTGGTCAACATCAGCGTGACCGGTATGACCAAGGTGAAAGACGGCTCCCCGCTGGCGCAAGACGACGGCGATGAAGACGCGCCCTCCGGCGATCCTTTCTTTGAATTCTTCAAACGCTTCCAGCAAGGCCAGGGCAGGCCAGGCGCCGGACGTGGTGGCCAGCAGGAAATGCCCACACGTGGCCAGGGTTCAGGCTTCATCGTCAGCGCGGACGGCATCATCCTGACCAATGCCCACGTGGTGAGGGGTGCCAAGGAAGTCACTGTCAAATTGACCGACCGCCGAGAATTCCGCGCCAAGGTCCTGGGTGCCGACCCCAAAACCGACATCGCCGTGTTGCGTATTGACGCCAAAAACCTGCCTGTGGTCACCCTGGGTAAAACCAGCGACCTCCGGGTTGGCGAGTGGGTACTGGCGATCGGTTCACCGTTTGGGTTTGAAAACACCGTGACCGCTGGTGTGGTCAGCGCCAAAGGCCGCTCGCTGCCCGACGACAGCGCCGTGCCCTTTATCCAGACCGATGTGGCCATCAACCCCGGCAACTCCGGTGGGCCGCTGTTTAATGCCCGTGGCGAAGTGGTCGGCATCAACTCGCAAATCTACAGCCGCAGCGGCGGCTACCAGGGGGTGTCTTTTGCCATCCCGATTGACATCGCCAACAAGATCAAGAACCAGATTGTGACCACGGGCAAGGTCGAACATGCACGCCTGGGCGTGGCGGTGCAGGAAGTCAACCAGGCTTTTGCCGACTCCTTCAAGCTCGACAAGCCCGAAGGCGCATTGGTCTCGACCGTCGAAAAAGGCAGCCCGGCCGACAAGGCCGGCTTGCAATCCGGCGACGTGATCCGCAAGGTCAACGGCCAGCCCATCGTGTCTTCGGGCGACCTGCCGGCCGTGATAGGCCTGGCCGCCCCCGGCGACAACGTGACGCTGGAGATCTGGCGCCAGGGCACGGCCAAGGCGTTGACCGCCCGCTTGGCCAATGCGAACGACAAAACCAGCGAAGTCGCCAGCAAGAAAGAAGCACAAGGACAAGGCCGGCTGGGCCTGGCGCTGCGTCCGCTGCAACCTGAAGAAAAGCAGGAAGCCGGCCTGGACAATGGCCTGGTTGTGCAACAAGCCAGCGGCCCGGCGGCCCTGGCCGGTGTGATGCCTGGCGACGTGTTGATCTCCATCAACGGTTTGCCTGTGAAAAATGTCGACCAGGTGCGGGCAGCCGTGGCCAAAGCAGAAAAATCCGTGGCGCTGCTGATCCAGCGCGGCAATGACAAGATTTTTGTGCCGGTCAACCTGGGCTAAAGACCTGTCATCGCCGGTAGATGAAAAAAGGCGGGCTGCGGCCCGCCTTTTTTCATGCCCAAGCGCCTGTTTACGAATTGAGTCGCTTGCAAATCGGCTACGCTTTGCCTCCTAACAGGGAGCAACCGTGGCCTTTTCCATCACAAAAACAATCGCCGTCCTGATTGCCGCCAGCGCCTTGCAGGCGCAGGCCTTGCAAATGATCAGTGTGTCGCCCCAGGGCGAAGTCGCCCGCGTGCGGCAGGTCGTGGCCAAGTTTGATGAGGCCGCCGTCAACTTTGGTGACCCCAAAGCCCCTGCCCCGCTCAACCTCAGTTGCAGCGATGCCCAGGCCACCAAAGGCTCGGGCCGCTGGATCAGCGAACGCGAATGGGCGTTTGAATTTGAAAACGACTTGCCACCCGGCGTGAGGTGCTCACTGAATGCGGTGCCCACCTTCAAGTCCCCCAAAAGCCAGCCCCTGGCCGGCAACACCAGCTACAAGTTCAACACCGGTGGCCCCTTTATCCAGAACCTGCGTCCCGGTACTTACCAGCGTATTGATGAGGAACAGTATTTTCTGCTGCAGCTCAATGGCCCGGCCACCCTGCAAAGCCTCAAGGACAATGTCTGGTGCGCGCTCGAAGACCTGGGCGAACGTGTCCCGGTCAAGCTGATTGAAGGGCTGGAACGCGAGGCGCTGCTCAAGTCGCAAAACCTGGACAAGGCCGCGGCCAAAGACCCGCTGCGTTTCGCCACCCTGGCCTGCAACCGGCGTCTGACACCTGCCAGCAAGCTGCAACTGGTGTATGGCAAAGGTGTGAGCACGCCCAGCGGTGTGCCCAACTCGGTGGAAAAACGCTACAACTTCCAGGTGCGCGAGCCGTTTTCGGCCAGTTTCAACTGCGAGCGCGAAAACGCCCAGTCCGCCTGCCTGCCGATTCGGCCCATGAGTTTGAACTTCAACGCGCCTGTGCCGCGCAAGCTGGCGGAAGCGATCCGCCTGAAATCAGGCTCGGACACGCTCAAGCCGGTGTTTGATGCCGAAAGCGGCGACGCCTCGGACGTGGTCAGCAACATCAGCTTCAAACCGATGTTTGCGGAATCCACGCCCTACGTCCTGGAACTGCCCAGGGATTTCAAGGACGCCTCGGGCCGCACGCTGCGCAATGCCGACAGTTTTCCATTGAAAGTTGCGACCGGTGCCATGCCGCCACTGGCCAAGTTTGCTGCCTCACCCTTTGGCATAGTCGAACGTTTTGCCGAACCCAACACCAAACCCGGCGACCCGGCCCTGCTGCCGGTCACCCTGCGCAATGTGGAAACTGCGCTGCAGGTCAAAGGGCTGACACCTGCCGCAGCCGGCAAGGTCAGCGACCTGCAACCCAAAACCGACGCCGACATCATTGCCTGGTTCCGCAAGGTGCAGCGTTATGACGACTACCAGGTGTCCCGAAAGATGGCGGCGGCCGAGATCAAGGGCACGCTGCCGAGCGCCCTCGACAAACAGGACAAGGACTATGTGCAATCACGCATGTTGTCACTGCTGGCCGGCCAGGCCGGCGTGAAAACACTGGACCTGCCCCAGCCTGTCAGCGGCGATCCACGCCCGTTTGAAGTGGTCGGCATTCCACTGTCACCAGGATTTCACGTGGTGGAGATCGCCTCGAAAAAACTCGGCAGTTCCCTGCTAGACGAGCGTTACGGCGTCAACCGGACCATGTATGTACGCACCTCCGCCCTGGTCACCAACCTGGGTGTGCATTTCAAGCTGGGCCGCGAGAACTCGCTGGCCTGGGTCACCACTCTGGACAAAGGCACGCCGGTGGCCGGCGCCACCGTGCGTATCTCCAGTTGCAGCGGCACCGAGTTGGCCAAGGCCGTCACCAATGCACAAGGCATTGCGAATTTCAGCGGCCTGGCGTCCGACCCCCCTCGCTGTTCCGGTGACGACTACCGCCATGCCTATTTTGTGAGTGCGCGTGTGCGCAGCGCAGGGCCGCCCCAAGCAAGCACAGCCCCTTCGGGGGGCAGCGTATTACGCGAAGCGAAAAGCGTGGGGGCCGAGGAAGACCTGGCCTTCACCTGGAGCGACTGGCACAAAGGGATCGAACCCTGGCGCTTTAACGTGCCGACCAGCCGCGACCCGCGGCCCGACGAACGGGCGCACACGATTTTTGACCGCACACTGCTGCGCGCCGGTGAAACCGTGTCCATGAAACATATTCTGCGCACCGAGACCAGCCAAGGTTTTGGCCTGCCAGAGGCTGTCCCTGCCACGCTGATCGTGACACACGTGGGCAGTGGCCAGCAATTTACCCAGGCGATCAGTTGGCGCAAGACCGCCAGCGGCGGCCAGAGCGCAGAAAACACCTTTGCCATCCCGCCCGCCGCCAAACTCGGCGTTTACGAGGTGCAACTCAAGGGCAGCGACGCGCGATCGCGAAACTTCAGCAGCGGACAGTTCCGCGTCGAGGAGTTCCGCCTGCCGGTGCTCGAAGGCCGTATCCAGCCGACGGAGAAAAAAGCCCTGGTCAACGTGAAAGCGGTGCCCACCGAGGTGCAGATCAACTACGTTGCCGGCGGCGGCGCCGTCAACCTGCCGGTACGTGTGTCGGCGCTGGTGCGTGGCAAAACCCTGAACTACAACGATTACGAAGAATTCAGTTTTTCGCCGCCACGGGCCAAACGCGGCGAAAGCACCGAAGGCGAAGAAGAAAACACCTCAGCACAAGACCAGCGCGTGATCGCCGACAAGCTGCCGCTCACGCTCGATAAAAACGGGGCCGGCAAAGTCAGCATCCCCGATGTGCCCGTCGCCAAACAGCCGCAGGAGTTGTTGCTGGAAGCGACCTACGCCGACCCGAATGGCGAGGTGCAAACCATACGCAGCGTCTCCACCTTGTGGCCCGCCGCCGTGGTCGCCGGCATCAAGACCGAAGGCTGGGTCTCCAGCAGCCAGAAGATCAAGTTCCAGGCCCTGGCGCTTGATTTGAGTGGCAAACCCGCGGCCGATGTGTCCCTCGACGTGAAAGCCGTGGCGCGCATCGTCACCACCAGCCGCAAACGCATGGTGGGCGGCTTTTATACCTACGACAACAAGACCGAGACCAAAGACCTCGGCAGCGTCTGCAGCGGCAAGAGTGATTCGCGTGGCCTGTTGTTGTGCGAAACCAAACTTGGTGAGCCGGGTGAGGTCGAACTGATAGTCACGGCCAAAGACAAGGACGGCAACAGCATCCAGGCCGCCAGCTCGGTCTATGTCACCAAGCAGGGCGAACTCTGGTTTGGCGGCGAAGACCATGACCGCATGGACGTCTTGCCTGAAAAGAAAAGCTACCAGCCCGGCGAAACCGCCAAATTCCAGGTGCGTATGCCCTTCCGTTTTGCCACCGCCTTGGTGGCGATTGAACGTGAAGGCATCATCGAGACCCAGGTGGTGCAGCTCAACGGCCAGGACCCGACCATCAATCTCAAGATCAAGGACGGCTGGGGCCCGAATGTGTATGTGAGTGTGCTGGCCCTGCGCGGCCGCCTGCGTGAAGTGCCCTGGTACAGCTTTTTTACCTGGGGCTACAAGGCGCCGCGCGAATGGTGGACCTCCTTCTGGTACGAGGGCCGCGAATATGTGGCGCCGACTGCGCTGGTGGACCTGAGCAAACCCGCCTTCCGCCTGGGCCTGGCCGAAATCCGTGTCGGTACCAAAGCGCACCGGCTCGATGTGAGCGTGAAAGCCGACAAGGAAAGTTACCCGGTGCGTGGCCAAGCCAAGGTCACCATCACCGTCAAACTGCCCAACGGCCAACCGGCCGCCAATGCCGAAGTCGCGCTGGCCGCGGTCGACCAGGCCTTGCTGGAGCTGATGCCCAACGACAGCTGGAACCTGCTGGATGCCATGCTGCAGCGCCGCGCCTGGGGCGTGGAAACCTCGACCGCACAAATGGAAATCATTGGCCGCCGGCACTACGGGCGCAAAGCCGTGCCGGCCGGCGGTGGCGGCGGACGCAGCAACACACGCGAGTTGCTGGACACCCTGCTGCTGTGGAACCCCAAGGTGATGTTGGATGCCAACGGCCAGGCCGTGGTGACCGTGCCGCTGAATGATGCCTTGACCACCTTCAAGATTGTGGCCGTGGCCGATAGCGGCACCAGCATCTTCGGCACCGGCCAGACGTCGATCAAGGCGACGCAGGACCTGCAGATCATCAGCGGCCTGCCGCCGCTGGTACGTGAGGACGACCAGTTCCGCGCCCAGCTCACCTTGCGCAACACGACCAAGGCTGCAATGAAGGTCGAGGTCAGCCCGCGCGCCACGCTGCTCGACTTGAAACCACAGACCGTGGATATTCCCGCCGGCGAAGCACGTGAAGTGGCCTGGATGGTCACCGCACCGGCGCAACTGGCGCTGACCCGTGCCGAAGCCATCCTGTGGGAGATTGAGGCCAAGGACACGATGACCGGTGCACGCGACGGTCTCAAGGCGCGCCAGCGCATCATCCCCGCCGTGCCGCTGACGGTGCAGCAGGCCACGCTGGTGCAGGTTGATGGTTCCTTCACCCTCGACGTGAACCCGTCTGCCGATGCCCTGCCCGGCCGTGGTGGTCTGAAAATGTCGCTGCAACCCAAACTGGCCGAAGGTTTGGACGGCGTGCGTGACTGGTGGGCCAACTACCCGTTTGCCTGTCTGGAGCAAAAAACCAGCAAAGCGGTGGGCCTGCGCGACGGCAAACTCTGGCAAAGCGTCATCAGCCAGATCCCGACTTACCTGGACAGCGACGGCCTGGCCAACTACTTCCCACCGCGTGACGGCGAGGCTTCACGCGGCAGCGATGCACTGACGGCCTATTTGCTGGCCGCCACGCATGAAGCGGCCGGCATTAACCCGGCGTTTGCCCTGCCGGATGAGGTGCGTGCGCCCATGGAGCGCGGCCTGATCGCGTTTGTGGAAGGCCGCATTCAGCGCGAGTTCTGGAGCCCGCGCAAGGACCTGGACGTGCGCAAGCTGGCCGCCATAGAAGCCCTGTCGCGTTACGGCAAGGCCCAGGGCCGCATGCTGGGCAGCATCACGATTGCGCCGAATCAGTGGCCGACAAATGCCGTGATCGACTGGCTGAGCATCCTCAAGCGTGTGGCCGATGTGCCCAAGCGCGAGGAGCGCATGGCGGAAGCGAATCAGGTGCTGCGTTCGCGCCTGTCCTTCCAGGGCACCAAGCTGGTGTTCAGTACCGAAAAAGACGATTACTGGTGGTGGCTGATGGTCAACGGCGATGTCAACACCGCACGCCTGATGCTGGCGGTGATGGATGACCCAGCCTGGAAAGACGACATGGGCCGCCTGGCCAACGGTTTTATCGGCCGCCAGCAAAAAGGCGCCTGGCACACCACCACGGCCAACCTTTGGGGCGGTCTGGCGCTGGACAAGTTCTCGGCCAAATTTGAAGCCACACCGGTGGCCGGCGTGACCAAAGCCACACTCGCCGCGGCCTCGGCCAGCGTGGACTGGAACAAGGTGGAACGCATCAAAGCAACGGACGCCGCGGGTGCACCGAATCAGACGACTTTCTTCGGTGCACCGGCCACCCCCGGCAACCTGCGCAACAACAGCCTATTTTTGCCGTGGACCAGTGCGGGCAAGGAAACGCTGACGGTGACACAGCAGGGCACAGGCAAACCGTGGCTGACCTTGCAGTCGATTGCGGCCGTCCAGTTGAAAGCGCCGTTTAACGCCGGTTACCAGATCAAGAAATCCATCACCCCGGTGGAGCAGGCCGTGAAGGGCATCTACACCCGCGGCGATGTGATTCGCATCACGCTGGAAGTCAACGCCTCGGCCGACATGACCTGGGTGGCGATCACCGACCCGGTGCCCGGCGGCGCCACCATCCTGGGCAGCGGCCTGGGACGCGATTCCGAAATCGCCACCAGCGGCGAGAAAAAAACCGGCGCAGGCTGGCCGGCGTTTGAGGAGCGCAGCTTTGAGGCCTTCCGCAGTTATTACGACTACCTGCCCAAAGGTGTGGTGAAGATGGAATACACCGTGCGCCTGAACAACGTCGGCGACTTCGCCTTGCCACCCAGCCGGGTGGAAGCGCTTTATGCGCCGGAGATGTTTGGCGAAGCGCCGAATGCGCGGATCAAGGTGGAGGCGGCGAAATGAAGGCGGTCACACCATGAACACCCGGCGCATAGGCCGCATCGGCCAGGTGATAGCCGTCCTCGGCGTCGGCATGAGTTTCTTCAGCGCCCAAGCTTATGGCGGCGCCATCAACTGCCGGGGCTGGGACCAGATCACCTGCTTTTTTCACGCCATCTTCTGGCTGCTCGGAAGCCAACTTGTGGCGGCGCCGCTTCAGTGGATAGGCGTGAAGAACACACGGGGCAAGGAAAGAGTCCTGACCCTCCTGGGCGCGGTGATCAGCACGCTGGTGGCGCTGGGTCTAGGCGCGACCTGGCTGTCTTTTCACCTCGCCATTCAACCCCCTTGAGCCTTATGAAATTTCCCCGTGGCATCGCCCTGAAGCCTCTGCTGCTGGCCGCCCTGTTCATGGCTGCCCAGGCACAGGCGGTGTCGGCTGCCACCACATTTGATGAAGTAAAACGCGAATTTCGCCCCTCCGACACGCTGATCCTCGATCGCAACGGCGAAGTCATCCAGCGCCTGCGCACCGATGCCAAGGTGCGGCGTGGCCAGTGGGTGGCGCTGGCCGATGTGTCGCCGGCGCTGCGCACGGCGCTGGTGCTGAGTGAGGACAAACGTTTTTACGAACACAGCGGCGTCGATTGGCGGGCCGTCTCGGCTGCGGCCTGGGGCAATTTGTGGAACACCAAAACCCGCGGCGCCTCCACCCTCAGCATGCAACTGGCTGGGCTGCTGGACGAAGACTGGCGCGCCAGTGCCGGTGGCCGCAGCATCACGCAAAAAATTGGACAGACGGTATCCGCCCAGGTGCTGGAGGCGCGCTGGCGCAAGGACCAGATTTTGGAGGCTTACCTCAACCTCGTGCCGTTTCGCGGCGAGATCGTCGGCATTGACGCGTTGAGCCGCACCTTGTTCGGCAAGGCCGCGCACGGGCTGGATGAACGTGAAGCTGCGGTGGCCGCTGCGCTGGTGCGCGCACCGAATGCCAAGGTGGCACAGGTCACACAACGCGCCTGCGGTGTGCTCAAAATCATGCAAACCCCGGCCAAGGCCGACTGCGAAGGCCTGGACATGTTTGCCAGCGCCGTCCTGCAGCGCAAGGCCTTCGACGCCACCGAAGGCGTGGCGCCGCACCTGGCGCGGCAACTGCTGCGCAATGCATCGGTGGGGCCAACGGGCAAAGCAGCCACCTTGCCCTCCACCGTGCGTGCACCCCTGCAACGTTTTGCGGTGCAAACCCTGAATCAGCATCTGCGCGAGTTGCGCGGCCGCCATGTCGAAGACGGTGCCATCGTTGTGCTGGACAACGCCACCGGCGAGGTGTTGGCCTGGGTCGGTTCCTCGGGCGAACTCAGTGCTGCGACCGAAGTGGATGGGGTGCTGGCGCTGCGCCAGCCGGGCTCCACGCTCAAACCGTTTTTGTACGCGCAGGCGATTGCCGAGCGACGCATCACCGCCGCCTCCTTGCTGGAAGACTCGTCCTCGCAAATCCAGACTGCGGGCGGGCTCTACATTCCGCAAAACTACGACCGCCAGTTCAAGGGCATGGTCTCGGCACGCACGGCACTCGGCGCCTCGCTCAATGTGCCGGCCGTGCGCACCCTGGTCATGGTCTCGCCCGATGCTTTTCACAAGCAACTCAAGGCGGCCGGTTTGCCTTTGAAAGAATCGGGCGACTACTACGGCTACAGCCTGGCGCTGGGCAGCAGCGAGGTGTCGTTGCTGGCGCTGACCAACACCTACCGCACGCTGGCCAATGGCGGACGTTTCAGCCCCACCTCGCTCAGCCGAAACACCAAACCCGTGTTCACCCCGGCCATCGATGCGCGTGCGGCCTTCATCGTCACCGACATCCTGGCCGACCCGCTGGCGCGCGCCCGCACCTTCGGCACCGACAGCGTGTTGGCCACGCGTTTCTGGAGCGCAGTGAAAACCGGCACCAGCAAGGACATGCGCGACAACTGGGCCGTCGGCTACTCCCAGCGTTACAGCGTTGGCGTCTGGGGTCGGCAACGCCAGCGGTGCGCCCATGTGGGACGTCAGCGGCACCAGCGGCGCCGCGCCCATCTGGGCCGCGCTGATGAATCACCTGCACAAGCTGGAGCCCAGCCGCGCGCCCACGCCGCCCGCCGGCGTGCTGCAAAACGCCATCCGCTTCGGCACGCAGGCCGGCGCACCGCTGGAAGCGGCGCGCCAGGAGTGGTTTATCCGGGGCACGGAGCAAACCCTGTTCGCTATTAATTCAGGAGCTGATAGCGGCCGTCCTGAAAGGGCTACAGCTCTAAAAAGCTCAAGGAATGCGGTGCCAGTGCCTGACACGCCGGCACGTATCACCGCCCCCGCCTCCGGCACCATCATCGCGTTGGACCCGGACATCCCGCCCAGCCACCAGCGCGTGAGCTTCAGCGCCCAAGGCAGCAACCTGCGCTGGTTGATGGACGGCAAACCTTTGGCACGCGGCGCGCAAACGCAGTGGCTGCCCTGGCCGGGCAAACATGTGGTGCAACTGGTGGATGCCGGCGGCAAGGTGCTGGATGAAATCCGGCTCGAAGTGCGCGGCGCGGGTGTGAAGCCTGACAAACGCTGAGCCCTCGCCGGAGCGCAAGCCCCTTGATGCCCGATCTCTCAGTTAACGTTCAGGACGGCCGCCAGCAGCGCGCATAACTCCGGCAGCTCCCCGTCATCGACAGCGGTCAATTCAAGGCCAATGCGGCCCTGTGCCACGCGGTGCGGCGCGACAGCCACAACCGGATCACCGCCGCGCAGCAGCGCCAGCACACGCGCCGCGTCCACGCCAGTCACCGCCGCATCGATCAGGAGCGACAGCCGATCGAAACCATTACCTTGGGGGTCAGGTGTACGTTGCACGGTCACGCCCGGCCATCCGCCTGCTGACGCAGCCACCACCTCGACCTTGCGTTGCTGGGCCGCACGCCAGTCAGCGGCCGGCACATTGTCACGCAGCCTTAGCGCTGCCAGCACGCCCGCCAGCGCCTCCTTCGTTGGTTTCATGCCCCGGCCTATGCCGCCGTGCTGCGCATCCAGCGCCGCGACCAGGTCCGCACGGCCCAGCACCAAGCCGGCCGTGGGGCTGCGCAGGTATTTTTGCCCGCTCAGCAACAGCAAATCAGCACCACCAGCAACCAGTTCTTGCACGCGCCAGTCCTGAGCGGCGGCATCCAGCAGCAAGGGCACGCCAGCCGCACGCGCCAACGCCAGCAGTTCGCCTGTGGTGGCAGGCCCCGAGCCGGCGGCCAGATGCGACTCGACAGCCAGCACGCAGCATGCGGTGCCGAGCGCCAGTTCTACGGCCATGTCAGTCGGCGTTTCGCACGGCACGGCTTGGGCACCCGCCAAGCGCACGGCCTGGGTAATGGCCTGGCCGTAATGCACCTGCTGGGCAGCCAACATCACCACGCGGCGGCGCATGTCCGTGCTGTCGGGCAATTGCGCCACACGCCCGGCATCGGCGCCCGCCATGCAAGCAGCCACAGCCAACGTGACGGCCGCTGCGCCGCAATGCGTGACACAGGCCGACTCGGCGCCGCTCCAGGCAGCCAATTCGCGCCCCACAAGCGCCTGCAAATCGGCCACCACCACGTGGCGCTGCAGCATCTGAGCCACGGCGTCAGCCACGGCAGCGTCGCTGCGCGAGACGCCATAAGGCGTGGGCGTGCCCCAGGCGTTGATGACACGTTTCAGGGTCGGTGGCGTGGAAGGAATGACGTCTGGCATGAAAAAATTCCTGGAATGGTGCATGCCTATGCTAATTCCTTCACACCGAGTTTCGTGCAAATCGCTCGCACCGCACAATCACAGCATGAACACACCGATTGACCTCATCACCCTGCGCGTGGTTGTCACCGCGGCCGACCTGGGCTCCATCAGCGCGGCCAGCGACCGCCTGCAACTGGCGGTGGCCGCCGCCAGCGTGCGTATCACGTCCCTGGAAGACACGCTGGGTTTTCGCGTGTTCGAACGTTCACCGCGCGGCGTGCAACTGACGCCGGCCGGCCATATGCTGGTACAGCGCAGCCGCGAACTGCTGACCGGCGCCGACCGGCTGGCCATGGACCTGCACGACTACAGCCACGGCCTGCAAGGCCATGTGCGGGTGCTGGCCAATTCTTCGGCCCTGCTGGAAGTGTTGCCTGGTCTGCTGGAGACCTTTGCCCGCACCCACCCGCTGATACGCATAGACCTGGAAGAACGCGGCAGCCCCGACATTCCGCTGGCGCTGCTTGAAGGCCGTGCCGACCTGGGCGTTGTGGACCTGGCCCATGCGCCCCAGGGCATCACCTTGGCGGATTTTTTCAGCGACACGCTGGTGCTGGTCACGCCGGCCAGCCACCGTCTGGCCAACGCCAAACGGGTGGCACTGAAAGACCTGCTGGACGAGGACTTCATCACCCTGTCGGACGGCACCGCGCTGTCCAACCGGCTGATGGCCTCGGCGGCGGAAGTCGGCAAACCGATCCACATCCGCATGCGCATGCGCGGTTTCGACGCGGTCTGTCGCATGGTCGCGGCCGGGCTGGGCGTGGGCGTGTTGCCGCTGGAGGCGGTGGCGCCGCAACTGGCTTTTTTGCCGCTGAAAGCCGTGCGACTGAGCGATCCCTGGGCCAGGCGCACACACCGGCTCGCCACGCGCAGCGGCGTTGCGCCCTCGCCCGCCACCCGCACGCTGATGACGGCGCTCACGGCTTAGACAGGTACGAGCTTTCGCCATCCGCGAAAGCCGCCTTCAGCCGGCATGCTTGCCGCTCAAGCAGGGCCTTTCTAGACTGGTCGGCATACCCCAACAGGGCCACGCACGGCCACGGAGACACCATGAAGATCACACGCGTCAGCGCCACACCGCTGAACCTGCCGGTATCGGTCAGCATTTCAGGCCGCACCAAAACCACCTCGCTCTCGGTCTGCCTGGTCGACATCGAAACCGACACCGGCCTGATTGGCACCGGCATGACGGCCATCACCGAAGAAGAAGTGATTGGCAGCATCGTCAACGACATCGCCGCGCCGCACCTGATCGGGCTGGACCCGATGCGCCACGAACAACTCTGGGACAAGCTCTACTGGCTGCTCACACCGCGCGGCCAGTCCGGTTATGGCAGCCATGCCATGGCCGCGCTGGACCTGGCCTTGTGGGACTTGAAAGGCAAGGCACTGAACCAGCCCTGCTGGCGCCTGCTGGGCGGCGCGCGCCACCAGGTGCCGGTCTACGCCACCTTCGGCTTCGCGTTTTTTGACCGCGAGGAACTGGCCGAGGCCGCCAAGAGCTGGGTGGCACGCGGCTTCAAGCGCCTGAAAATGACGGTTGGCCACCACGGCCTGCAGCGCCGCGACGAACCACGGCCGCTGGACGAGGTGATAACCGAAGACGTACAACGTATACGCGCGGTGCGCGAAGCGGTCGGGCCCGACGTGCAGATCTACATCGACGCCAACTGCAGCCTGGACTACTTCCATGCCCTGTCGCTGGCGCAACGTGTCGAGCCGTATGGCATCAGCTTCTTCGAAGAGCCGGTGTCGCACAACGACATCCCCAACCTGGCCAAATTACGCGCCAAAACCTCCATCCCGTTGGCGGCCGGTCAAAACGAAGGCCTGGCCAGCCGTTTCCGCGACATGCTGGTCGCCCAGGCGGTCGATGTGGTGCAGCCCAACGCCTGTATCAGCGGCGGTTTCACGCAGTGCCTGCGCATCGCCGGCATGGCGGCGGCCTTCAACACCCGCTTTGCCAACGGCGGCGCCTGGCCACACCACAACATGCATCTGCATGCCGGGCTGGCCAATGGCTCGCTGGTGGAATACCACTCGGTCGCTGTGGAATGTTGCAAGCTGGTGTTCGACGGTCTGCCCGAGCCGGAAGCCGGGGTGCTAACCTTGCCCGAAACACCGGGCCTGGGTTTTGTGCCCAACCGCGAACGGATTGCCGAACTGGCCCAGCGACCGCTGTCACGCGGCATCGGCAAGGCCTGATTCTGAAAGGCCGCTAGAGCCGCATCGCTATCAAAAATAATTGGAGACAACCATGACCCACGCGTTTTTCACCCTGCGCCGCCGCAGTGCTGTGTTGGCCGGCCTGGCCGCCCTCGTCACCCTGGCCAGCGGCGCCGCCCAGGCCCAGGCTTACCCGAACAAACCCATACGCCTGCTGGTCGGTTATTCGGCCGGCGGCGGTGTGGATGCGATGGCGCGCCTGCTGGCGCCACGCCTGTCGGCCATTCTGGGCCAGCAGATTGTGGTGGAAAACCGCGCCGGCGCTGCCGGCCTGATCGCCGGCGACGCGGCGGCCAGGGCCACCCCGGATGGTTACACCCTGATGCTGGGCGACAGCTCGCTGCTGATCGCGCAATACCTGCAACCGCGCATGAGTTTTGATCCGGTCAAGAGTTTCACGCCGGTGGCGGGCCTCTTCACCTTGCCGCTGGTGATCGTCACCGGCAATGACTTTCCGGCGAAGACGCCCAAGGAGTTTGTCGCGCTGCTCAAGGCCAACCCGGGCAAATATTCGTATGCGACTTCCGGCGTGGGCACGGTGCACCACCTGGGCTTTGAAATGCTCAAGGGCCAGACCGGCGCTTACGTGGTGCATATTCCCTACCGCGGCGCGGCGCAAATCGCATCCGACGTCATGGGTAAACAAGTGCCCATCGGTGTGGTCAGCGCCACCCTGGCCATTGCCCAGGCCAAGGCCGGCAAGCTGCGTGCGATCGCCATCATGAACCCCGTGAAGCTGGCCGGTGGCGAAGACATCGCGCCGCTGGCGGATGCCTTGCCCGGTTTTGACGCCGCGCCGCGCCTGTATCTGCTGGCCCCCGCCGGCACGCCGGCGGCGATTGTGGAGCGCCTCAGCGAGGCCACCCGCAGCGTGATGGCCGCCCCCGACATGGCGCAGGCCGCCGCCCTGCAAGGCGCGGTGCCGGCTTTTATGGCCGCCGGGCCGCTGGCCGCCGACATCCCGCGTGAATCGGCGCAATGGGGCAAGGTCGTGCGCGAGCAGAAAATCACCGCCGACTGAGCAAATTTCCGAGCGCTCCCAAATTTTTTCAAACTGCACCAGGGCAAACTCGTTAGGATGACGCCCTGAGGAGAAAGCCCACCCATGCCCGTGATCACCACCATTGAAGACCTGCGCGTTCTCGCGCAAAAACGCGTGCCCCGCATGTTCTACGACTATGCCGACTCCGGCGCGTGGACAGAAAGCACCTACCGCGCCAACGAAAGCGATTTCCAGACCATCAAGCTGCGCCAGCGCGTGGCGGTCAACATGGAGAACCGCAGCACCGCCACCCAGATGATTGGCCAGAACGTGGCCATGCCGGTCGCCATTGCGCCCACCGGCCTGACCGGCATGCAACATGCTGACGGAGAAATCCACGGCGCACGTGCCGCCAAAAAATTCGGCATCCCGTTCACGCTGTCGACCATGAGCATCTGCTCGATCGAAGACGTGTCCACGGCCACGGACCGCCACCCCTTCTGGTTCCAGTTGTATGTAATGAAGGACCGCGCCTTCATCGAAAGCCTGATAGATCGCGCCAAGGCCGCCAATTGCTCGGCCCTGGTGCTGACGCTGGATTTGCAAATCCTGGGCCAGCGCCACAAAGACCTCAAAAACGGTCTGTCGGCCCCGCCCAAATTGACGGTCGCCAACATCCTGAACCTGATGACCAAGCCGCGCTGGTGTTTGGGCATGTTGGGCACGCCGCGCCGCCAGTTCGGCAACATCGTTGGCCACGTCAAGGGCGTGGAAAACATGGGTTCGCTGGCGGAATGGACAGCCAAGCAGTTTGACCCGGCCCTGAACTGGGGCGATGTCGAGTGGATCAAGAAACGCTGGGGCGGCAAGCTGATCCTCAAGGGCATCCAGGACGTGGAAGACGCCAGGCTGGCAGTCGACTCGGGCGCCGACGCGCTGATTGTGTCCAACCACGGCGGGCGCCAGCTCGACGGCGCCGAGTCCTCGATACGCGCCCTGCCGCAGATTGTGGACGCGGTCGGCAGCCAGATCGAGGTTCACATGGACGGCGGCATACGCAGCGGTCAGGACGTGCTCAAGGCGCGTGCGCTGGGCGCCCAGGGCACCTACATCGGCCGCTCTTTCCTCTATGGCCTGGGCGCCATGGGCGAAGAAGGCGTGAGCAAGGCGCTGCAGATCATTCACAAGGAGCTGGACCTGACCATGGCGTTTTGCGGTCATACCAACATCAACACGGTGGACAAACGCATCCTGCTGCCGGGCACGTTTTAAACCCGGTCAAGGCTGAACTACGGGCGGCGCGCCGCGAAGGCCGCGTGGTAATGCACCACGCCCTGGGCCAGGTGTGCGCCAAACGGCTGAGCCAAAAAATAATCAGGCGGTACACCGTCCAGCACCAGCCCCGGCTGATGGGTAAAACCGAAGCGGCCGTAATAGGCCGGCTCCCCCAGCACCACACAGCCGAGCGCGCCGGCAGCCTGTAGCCTCGCCAAACCTTCGGCAATCAAGGCCGTGCCCACGCCTCGGCCCTGGCAGGCGGGCAACACCGACACCGGCCCCAGGCCGTACCACTCGGGGCTGCCATCGGCGATACCCACCGGCGACAACGCCACATGGCCCACCAGCGCACCCTTTTGTTCCGCGACCAGCGACAGGCTCAACACGCCGGCCTCGCGCAAGGCATCCACAATCAAGTGCTCGGTCTGCTGGCTGTGCGGATGACCCAGAAAAGCCGCCGCCGTCAGACTGAAAATCGCCCGGGCATCGGCCGCTTTTTCTGAACGAATGATGAGACGGTCTTCAACGGGCACGGGACAAACTCCGGTGGTTTCAGTGGCGTCGACACCTGCATTTGATCCCAATTTTTGCCAAGTGCATAATGGTTAACCCTTTAATAAAAAAGCATTCTTCCGTAATCCTGACTCGCGGAGCATGTTGAGGACGCTGGGCACGGCTTCTCTTGGGCCGCCGCTGCAGACCACGCCAACATGGCCGGAATGCACCAACAAGGTCTTGCCATGAGCACCGCACCTCTTTACAGCGCGGAAGAGCGCCGCAAACGGATCTTCGCCATCGTGGGCGCCTCCTCCGGCAACTTGGTGGAATGGTTTGACTTCTATGTGTATGCCTTTTGCGCCATCTATTTCGCGCCGGCCTTCTTCCCCTCCAGCGATCCCACCACCCAACTGCTGAACACCGCCGGCGTGTTTGCCGCCGGCTTTTTGATGCGACCGATTGGCGGCTGGCTGTTTGGCCGGATTGCCGACAAACACGGCCGCAAAAACTCCATGCTGATCTCGGTGACCATGATGTGCGCCGGCTCGCTGGTCATCGCCTGCCTGCCGACTTACGCCAGCATAGGCGCCTGGGCCCCCGCGCTGCTGCTGCTGGCCCGCCTGTTCCAGGGCCTGTCTGTCGGTGGTGAATACGGCACCACCGCCACCTACATGAGCGAAGTGGCGCTGCAAGGCCAGCGCGGCTTTTTCTCCTCCTTCCAGTACGTCACGCTGATTGGTGGCCAACTGCTGGCCGTGCTGGTGGTGGTGATCCTGCAGTTTGTGCTGACCGAGGCCGAACTGCGCGCCTGGGGCTGGCGCATTCCTTTTGTGATCGGCGCCATGGCCGCCGTGATCGCCCTGTTCCTGCGCCGCTCGCTGGAAGAAACCACCACCGCCGCCTCGCGTTCCAACAAGGAAGCCGGCAGCCTGGCCAGCCTGTTCAAACACCACAAAGCGGCGTTTTTCACCGTGCTCGGTTACACCGCCGGCGGTTCGCTGATTTTCTATACCTTCACCACCTACATGCAGAAGTACCTGGTCAACTCGGCCGGCATGTCGGTCAAAACCGCCAGCGGCATCATGACCTTCGCACTGTTTGTCTACATGCTGATACAGCCCTTCTTCGGCATGTTGTCCGACCGGATTGGCCGGCGCGCCTCCATGTTGTGGTTTGGCGGCCTGGGCGCCTTGTGCACCGTCCCCATCCTGATGACCTTGCAAAGCGTGACCAATCCCTTCGTGGCTTTTTTGCTGATCATCCTGGCCCTGGCCATCGTGAGTTTTTACACCTCCATCAGCGGCCTGGTCAAAGCCGAGATGTTTCCGTCCGAAGTGCGCGCCCTGGGTGTCGGCCTGGCCTATGCCGTGGCCAATGCGATATTTGGTGGTTCGGCCGAATACGTGGCGCTGGGCCTGAAGTCCCTGGGCCATGAGCAGGCGTTTTACTGGTACGTCACCGGCATGATGGTGATCGCCTTCTTCGTGGCCTTCCGCCTGCCGCGCGAGGCGCGTTACCTGCAGCACGAGCATTGAGCGCGCGGCGGCGCCGGCATCTGTTCAACGTTATGCTTGACGGGTGAGCGCTCCTTCCTCTTCCCGTCCCTCGAAAATCCGCCGCATCGCCCACCTCGACATGGACGCTTTTTTCGCGTCGGTTGAGCTCTTGCGCTATCCGCAGCTCAAGGGTCTGGCGGTGGTCATAGGCGGCGGACGCCGCAAGGTTGATGAAGCCCTGCTGGCCGACCCTGAGCGCCAGCCGCGTTTCATCCCCATCGCAGAGTTTCCGCTGCTGAAAGACTATGTGGGCCGCGGCGTCATCACCACGGCCACCTATGCGGCGCGGCAGTTTGGCGTGGGTTCGGCCATGGGCATGATGAAAGCCGCCAAGCTGTGTCCGCAGGCCATCGTGCTGCCGGTCGATTTTGAAGAAGTGCGGCGCTACTCGTGCCTCTTCAAATCCAGCATCACCGAGATTGCGCCACTGATGCAGGACCGCGGGGTGGACGAGGTCTATATCGACTTCACCGAGGTGCCCGGCGGCCAGCGTGAAGGCGGGCGCGTGTTGGCGCGGCTGATCCAGAAAAGCATTCTTGAAAAAACCGGCCTGACCTGCTCCATCGGCGTGGCGCCCAACAAACTGCTGGCCAAGATGGCCAGCGAGTTCAACAAACCCAATGGCATTTCGATTGTTCATGAGGCCGACCTGCAGACGAAAATCTGGCCGCTCAATGTGCGCAAGATCAACGGCATAGGCCCCAAGGCCGGGGAAAAACTGGCCGGTCTGCATGTGCACACCATAGGCGAGCTGGCCGCGCAAGACCCACAATGGCTGGTGGCCAACTTCGGCAAGGCCACCGGCGCCTGGATGCATGAAGTCGCCTGGGGCCGCGACGACAGCCCTGTGGTGACGGAAAGCGAACCCGTCAGCATGAGCCGCGAAACCACCTTCGAGCGTGACCTGCATGCGGTGCGTGACAAGGCGGCGCTGGGCGCGATCTTCACCGACCTGTGCAGCCGACTCGCGGAAGACCTGCAACGCAAGGGCTACGTTGCCAAAACCATAGGCATCAAGCTGCGTTATGACGATTTCAAGATTGCGACACGCGACCAGACGGAGCCGCACTACACGGCCGACGCTGCCAACATCCGAAAAATCGCCGGCCAGTGCCTCAAACGGGTGCCGCTGGCGCGGCCGCTGCGCCTGCTGGGCGTGCGCGCCAGCGCCCTGACCAAACTGGGCAGCGCCGAGACTTTAGAGTCAAATACGGCTCCAGCCCGATCCAGTCGTTCGCAAGCAGCTACTGATTCAATAGCAAACAGAACGCCGTCGCTGTTCTGAGCGCCATGATCCAGCGCTGGCTCAAACGTATCGCCTTCACGCTGCTGGGCTTGGTGCTGCTCATGGGCCTGTATCTGGCCGTGGCCTGCGCGCTGATGTTCTGGCCGGCCCATGCCAGGCCGTCCACCGAAACCCCCACGGTGCAAGCCTGGGTGCTGAGCAACGGCGTGCATACCGATTTGGTGTTTCCGATCCACTCGGCCAGCATTGATTGGCGGCAGCTTTTTCCACTCGCGGACTTTCGGGCCGTGCCGCCGGACGCCGAGTTCATCGCCATCGGCTGGGGTGACCGCGAGTTTTACCTGAACACGCCCACCTGGGCCGATCTCACAGCCTCGCGTGCCGCCGGTGCGCTGCTGGGCGGCAAGCGCGCGCTGATCCACGTGAGTTACCTGCAGCGCGGGCAGTTGCAAAACGGGGCTTACAAGCTGCCGCTCTCGCAGACCCAGTACGCGCAACTCGTCGACTACGTGCGCGCGGCCTTGCCTTCAGGCCAGGCCATACCCATCGCCGGTGCGCATTACGGCGACAACGATGCTTTTTACGAAGCCGAAGGCGGCTACAACCTCTTCGAGACCTGCAACACCTTGACCGGGCGTGGCCTGCGGCAAGCGGGTGTTACGGTGAGCCGCTGGACGCCGTTTGACTTCAACGTCGTGTGGCACCTGCAGCCGGCCACGCCCTGAGCACTGAGGCTCAGTCGAGCCCGTCGAAGTCCGCGTCGTCCGGCCCGATGTGTGCGGGCGAGCGCCAGCCGGCGTCGCGCATGGAACGCGCCACCTGTTTCTCCACCCCCATCAGCACCGCGAACAGCGCCATGCGCACCGGGATGCCGTTGTCGGTCTGGCGGAAGATCGCCAGCCGGGGGTCGTGGTTCAGGTCCACACTCAGGTCGTTCGCGCCCGGCCGGCCGTCGCGCGGCAGCGGGTGCATCAGGATGGTGTCGGGCTTGCAGACCGCATCGACCAAGGACTTGCGTACCTGGAACTCGGGCGTGTAGCCCTCGATCTCCTCGCCCGCGAAGCGTTCTTTCTGGATGCGGGTGGCATACACCACGTCCGCGCCGCGCAGGCCTTCTTCGAGCGACTGGGTCTGCTCGATCACATGGCCGTGGCGTGCCACCAGTTCCAGCAAATAAGGCGGCATTTCCAGCGAGGGCGGCGCAATCAGCGTGAACTTCAGGTTGCGGTAGAGCGCCAGCAGCCGGATCAGCGAATGCACCGTGCGGCCGTATTTCAAATCGCCGACGATGGCCACATGGGTGCCGTCAACCAGCTTGCCCATGCGCGAGAACTCGCGCTGTATGGTGTAAAGGTCCAGGATGGCCTGGCTGGGATGTTCGCCCGGGCCATCGCCCGCATTGATCACCGGGATGTTGGTGGCCCGCGCAAACTCGGCCACCGAACCCTGATCGGGATGGCGCACCACCAGCGCATCCACATAACCGCTCATCACACGGCTGGTGTCGTAAATCGACTCGCCCTTGGCCATGGACGAGAAGGTAAAACCCGTGGTGTCGCAGACCGTGCCACCGAGACGGCAAAAGGCCGCGCCGAAGCTCACCCGTGTGCGGGTGCTGGCCTCGAAAAAAAGGCTGCCGAGCACGGCACCTTCGAGAATACGTGTGACCTTCTGACGCCGCGCGATGGGCTGCATGATGTCGGCCACCTGGAACAGGTCTTCCAGGCTGCCGCGGTCAAACTGCGCGACCGATAACAGATGCGGCTTGCCTTCGGCCGCGATACGCTGGCCTATGCTGCGGTCATCGGCCGCGCCCCCGGCCACCACCGCACCCAGGGCCTCGCGTTGCAGGATTTCGGCGACAAATTTGCCCACCATCTCCGGCATGGCCCGCGACTCGCCCGAGTCGTCCGGCAGCAGCCAGGTGTCCAATGCGCGGCGGCGAACACCCAGCCGTTCGGAGAAGGCGTCGCGGGTGAGGTTGAGGCGGCGCATGGCGTCGCGCAGGAGGTCTTGTTGCTGGCTCATGGGCAAAAGTATACGCCATGAGCCGCTTATTTCTTTGAGGATTTACGCATTGCGTACACCTCAAAAAGAACAATTTCAGGGCTTGGGCACGCCGCCCTGCCACTGCGGCCAGTTCGTCACGATGTGGTTCACCAGGCGCGAGCCCACCGCCGCGATGTTGTCCACGGTCTCGGCAAAACCGCCGGCGGTTTCGCCTGGCGCCGGGTCCAGGTGCTGCAGCGTTGTTTCTTTCGGGTTGCCCTGGTCGAAATTGACGGCGCCGCGCAAGCTCATCACACGCTCGGTGCCATGCGTGCGTTTGATCACCAGGGTGATGGCCGCCGCTTCCATCTCGGTGATGGTGTAGTCGTCGGCGCCATAAAGTTTGGCGATGTACTGCGCCTGTTTGGACATGCCGGGGCCATGGAAAAAAGTGTCGCCCGTCATGTGGGTGCCGGTGCCGACGGCAGGCGCGCGGCGCGCGGCTGCATCGGGATAACGCTGCCGGTACTGGCGTGCGCCGTCAGAGTCCTTGAGCGGCGTGTCGGCCGTGAGTTTCATGGCCCAGCCCAGCAGCGCCGGGTTGATCTGAAAGCGGCGGTAGTCCTCGTAACCCTTGCGCGGCATGAAGGTCGGCTCGCCGGCCTTGTTTTCTTCGGGCGCCCAGCGGTGGCCCAGGTCGTAGTCCACCAGCCAGCTGGCCCAGCTCACGTCGCCTATGGTGCCGCGTGCAGGCGGCGTGCCGCCCACACCCGACAACACGTAATAGGCCTTGGAAAAATCAAAGGCCGGGTTTAACAAAATCGCCTGCATGGAGGACGAGGAGTTGACCTTGCCCATGCCCAGTACCGCGCCGCAAACACCGTCGGTGTTGCAATACACCGGGTTCAAGGCACCCGGCACCGTGATAGGCGTGGCGCCTTTCCAGTAATGCTCATACCAGTGCTGAAACTCGCCGGCACGGTCACCGGTGTTCTGGCCGATCTCGAACATCGCGGCCACAAACACCTTGACCTGCACCGGCTGGGCCACACGCGTATCAGGCGCACCAGGCGCCGAGGCACAACCGGCGGCCACGGCCACCAGCCCACACAGCGCCAGCCAGCGGGCGCCTTTCCAGCAACGATCAAACATGTTTTTTCTCCATCCAATAAACAGCCGGTGCAACAACCACACCTGCCAAGAGACAACAATCCCCTGCCGGCGATTGTCCCCCCAACACAGCTTCGCCCACCCCAACGAGAGACTCAAGCCTTATGCCAATGCCCTGGCCGGGCATCGCCTCTAGTTATGAGTCAAACAGGCATCTAGCCCAATAAATACAAGCGCGATCAGCTATAAAAACATGAGCAAATAAATCCTATCCGTCCCGACATGCCGGATTGAAGCTCATGCCATAAATAAAGCCCGGGGCCAGGTTGACTTTAGCTTTCACGAAACTTACAGTGAATCCTCAGCACGGAGGTTTTATGGCCCACCCTTCGACACCCCAGACCAGCAGGCACCTCACCCTGGCCACCTTGCAGCGCATCAAGCTTTGGCAAGTGGCGCACAGGCGCACCCACCCGCTGGAGTACCACACCTGGGACGCCGTCCTGACGATGTGGGTCATGGGCTGGGTCGGCTGGGTGCCGACTTTTGCGCTGGGCGACCTCTGGGCCAGCCTGCTGTGTCTGCTGGGCATGCTGGCCCCGCGCCTGTATGTGGCTTGGCGCCTGCGCGCGCATGAGGCCGGGCGTCTCAGGTGTGACTGGCTGCATCTCATCCGTTGATGCAGATGGGCAGCCCCTCGCCACGCGGCCTCACTTGCGCATCGAGTCGAGTTGTTCGCCCTGGCTCAGCACCGCCTGCGCCTTCGCGTAACTCTCGATCAGCAACTGGTACTCCGGGAAAATTTTGGTGTATATCTCGGCCCACTGCAACGCATCGTCGCGGTGCCAGGTCTTCTGCAACTCCGAGGCCACCGCTGCGGTGTCCATGGGCACCACGCCGGCCTGCACAACACGCGCCAGCGTGATTTCCTGCGCCATCTTCGAATAAGTGCCCGAGGCGTCGACGACCACAAACACCTTGTAACCCTCGGCCACCGCGCTGATCGCCGGAAAGGCCATACACACGCTGGTGATGGTGCCGGCGATGATCAGCGTCTTGCGGCCGGTGGCCTTGACCGCGGCGACAAAGTCCGCGTTGTCCCAGGCATTGATTTCACCTTTGCGCGCCACGTATTTGGCATGCGGGGCGTTCTCGTGGATCTCCGGGATCAGCGGACCATTCGGCCCTTGCGGCACGGACGCGGTGGTGATTACCGGGATCTTGCACAGCGTTGCCATTTTGGCCAGTGCGGCGGCGTGGGCACGCAGTTTGGGCATGGGCATGTCGTTCACGGTCTGGAACAGGCCGCTCTGGTGATCAATCAGCAGCATGGCTGCGTCGTCGGGGTCGATGACGGGACGCTGGCCATTGAAATTGGCCACATTGGCGAAATTATTCATCGCATTGCTCCTGTGAAAATGATGAAAGGAAATCAGACGTCCGGGCAGGTTCTCGTGCTCGGCACCGACCATCACGCGTTCGCTCTAAGAGTCTGGAGATTCTGCTGGCCCTACGTGCGCTGAGGTAGCCGTCCGCCGGCGAACACCGTGTTCTCGAATTGCGAACAATGTGCGCTGACAGTAACAACGCGCCACAACGCGTGTCAAAGTGGCCTGGGTCCGCGAAACATGGGTATTCTTCGAAGACGCGGGCGAGGACACCACGGGCCTGGCACCGGATTCGGTCCATGGCCTGCCAACATGCGAAAAAGGAGACTGCTGTGCGTTACCGACTGGAAGATATTGAAGCCTTCGTCGCTGTCGTGGAAACCGGCAGCATCAGCGCGGCGGCCGTGAGGCTGGATGTCGCGAAGTCCGTCATCAGCAAACGGGTGACCAACCTGGAGAGCTGCCTCGGTGTGGCGCTCCTTCAACGCTCAACCAGGCATGCCCTCCCGACCATCAGCGGCATGCAGTTCTTCGAGCGCAGCAAGGCCATCATGCAAGACCTCGATGAAGCCGCGCAATCGGTCAGCGGGGCGCACCGTGGCTTGCAGGGCACGGTGAGGCTCGCCTTGCCGATGAGTTTCGGCCACCGCCACGTCTTGCCGGCCTTGATGCCTTTTTTTCGAGCAAGCAAGGACCTGATCGTGCATATGGACCTGGACGACCGGCATGTCGATCTGGTGCAAGGCGGTTACGACATGGCCATTCGCATTGGCGTGCTGGCGGATTCGAACCTCATCGCGCGCAGGCTCGCCCGCAGCAAGCGGGTCTTGTGTTGCAGCCCCGGCTACCTGGCCACGAGAGAACGGCCCACCACGCTTGCGGAACTGGCGGCGCATGACCGCATCGGTTATGGCCTGGTGTCCTCCAGCCATGTCTGGCAATTCCACAAGACAGACGAAACCTCTGACGAATACGGCGACGGCATTGTGGCCACCAACATCCACGCGCGGGTGGTGACGAACAACGGCGAAGCCATGGTCCAGGCGGCCCTGGCCGGCCTGGGCATTACCGTTCTGCCGACGTTTCTCATCAATGGCCTGTTGCGCTCGGGCGCGCTGGTGGAACTGGCGCTGGACGGTCTGGTGCCCACCAGCGACAGCGTTTACGCGGTGTACACCCAATCGCGCAACCTGCCCTCCAAAGTGCGGACCATCATCGACCTGCTGGCACAGGCCTGGGCCGGCGAGATAGCACCCTGGGACCGGCCAGCAGCCCCGGGGCCTGCCCTTGCGGCATCGGTGCCTGAGGCCGCGTGAGGGTTCAGCCCTTGTCGTAGGAAAACTGGATGCCCGCCGTGCCGCCGGTTTCGATGAAGAGGCTGATGAAGGCCGGCACGGTTTCCGTGCGTGCCCAGTCGCGTTGCAGTTCGCAGAACAGTTGAACCACGCTGATCATCTTGCCGCCAGCCTGCTCGATGCGGCGCAGTGCGGCTTCATGTGCGGCGACCGAGGTACCGCCCACCGCATCGGCCACGACGTAGACCTCGTAGCCCTCATCCATCGCGTCGAGCGCGGGAAAGGTCAGGCAGGCCTCGGTCCACAGCGCCGTCATGATCAGTTTCTTGCGTCCCGTGGCCTTCACGGCCGCGCGAAACTCCACGTCTTCCCACGAGTTGATGGTGGTGCGGTCATAGGTGGGCACGCCTTCGAGCGCCTTCCTCAGTTGCGGAATCGGCGGCTTGTTGAGGCCTGACTTGACATTGACGGTGGAATGCACGATGGGCAGGCCATAGGCCATGGCGGCCTTGGATGCGCCGACGATGTTGTTGACCAACAGCTGCCTGTCCATGGAGGCGATCGAGTTCACCTGGACAGGCTGGTAGTCGATGATCACAAAGGCCGCGTTTTTGGGGGTGAGCAATTTGTCCTTGGCGGGGTCTCGGATGGGTTCACTGGCCATGATGTTCTCCTGACATTAGTTGAGATGTGCTGAAGCGCAGCACCGCTGTTGCCCGCAGGCAGGTTTCCGGTGGATGTGTGTCGCCACCGGACCGAACGCGATACGCCGGCGCATGTCCTGCCCATCAGGCAATGCGATTGAGCGTGTAGACATATTCATATTTCTCCACGGCGCTCGCACCGCCATCTTTTTCAAAGTGGCGGATGTGCTCGGTTTGTGTGTGATGCCTGTGCTGCGCCTCGGCACTCGCCCAGTGCTCCAGGAAGATGAAGCGCCGCGGATCGGCCTGATCCGCAAACAACTCGTAACGCAGGCAGCCTTCATCCTGGCGCGACGGCGCGACCACCGCAATCAGGCTGGCACGCAATTCGTCCTCGCGCCCGTCCTTGGCGTACAGGGAAACACCAATGAAAAAATCACTCATGACGCCGTCCTTTCACAAAGAATCTACCGACACGAACCCTAGAGAAATGCGGTATTGAACAAGGTCGAAGGAGGCAGCTTAAGGACTGGGACTGGCGATGGCTAGGCAGCAAAACGCAAACGCCGTGTTCTCAATATGGAAACCCTTGCGCTTTGCGTGAAACCATGAGGTCTGGCGTCTCAGGTGTGACTGGCTGTATCTGCCGGACTGATTTACAGTCACAGGCATGAACGCCCTCACCTGCTTTTCTCTCACCACCACCAACCACATCGCGCACCTGGTGCTCAATCGCCCCGAGGCGATGAACACCATGCACCCAACCTTCTGGCGCGAGCTGGATGCGGTGCTCACGCAGATTCACCAGGCCGGTGAGGCGCGGGTGCTCGTGATCTCCAGCACCGGCAAACATTTCAGCGCCGGCATGGCGCTGGAGACTTTTGGCGGTGCCATCGCCATGGACGACCAGAGCCCCGAAGGCCGGGCCGCCATCTTCGACCTGCTGGGCGGCATGCAGGCGACGTTTACCAAACTCGAGAATCTGCGCATCCCGGTGATTGCCGCGATACAGGGCGGCTGCATAGGCGGCGCGGTCGACATGGTCACCGCCTGCTGCATCCGCTACGCCACGGCCGACGCTTTTTTCTGCATCCAGGAAATCAACATCGGCATGGTGGCCGACGTGGGCACCTTGCAACGCCTGCCCAAGCTGGTGCCGCTGGCCGTGGTCAAGGAGCTGGCCTACACCGGCCGCCGCCTCCCGGCACAAAAGGCGCTGGCTTACGGCCTGGTCAACGAGGTCTTCGACACGCCAGAAGCCATGCTGGCCGGCGCCTTGTATTGCGCGGCGGAAATTGCCAGCAAACCGCCGGTGGCGATCTGGGGCACCAAGCAGGCCATCCATTACACGCGTGACCATTCGGTGGACGACGCGCTCAAACAAATGGGCTGGCTGCAAGGCGCGATCTGGAGCAACCAGCATGTGCGCGAAGCCGTGACCGCAATGAAGGAAAAACGCGCGGGTGACTTCAGCGCGCTGGCGCCGCTTAAACATTTTAATGAAATCGGGCTATAGCCCTTATATATCGGACGTAATATGCTATTTATTCAATAGCATCTAGCGGCTTCTGCCACTGCCGGAAAGGGATAAAAATCGACTCGCTAATATCGCCCGACGGAAGTCCGCATTACAAATCAAAGCGCGCTTTGAAGAACCGGATGAGTCCCTGCAAGTCGTCGGTTAGTACTGCTGCAGGAAATTGTTTTGCATATGCCTGGAGTTTTTCTTTCAACACAAGAGCCTGTGTCGGCTCTGCCTCCAGAAAATCTATCCGAACCGAATAATCGTCCACTGCAACCATCGACAGCAATCTGCCTTCGGCGTCGTATCCCACATACTCCCCAGCCTCGACATCCACAGGCTCCAACGATCTCTGGGCAAGCTCTTTGGAAGTGAAGAACCTCAGATCTCCGTTCTCATCAATGATGATTGGGAATTTCACATCGACGTCCTGGGTGTCATGGGCATCATTTCAAAAGAATCACAGCTGCGCGGCCATGTCGAACTTCGTGGCGCCGATCGTCACTGCCGACGCTGGTCTGCTTACTGTCGCGCCATACGGATGTTGGGCGGTAGCGCCTGCGGATGGCTGGTTCGGAAGGGGTTGATGTCCAGCCCGCCGCGCCGCGTGTAACGCGCGTAGACCGACAGCTTCAGCGGCCGGCAACGTGTCCAGATGTCCATGAAGATGCGCTCGACACATTGCTCGTGAAACTCGTTGTGGTTGCGAAAACTCACGATGTATTGCAGCAGGCCTTCCTGATCAATGGGCGCACCTGAATAACTGATCTGCACGCTGCCCCAATCGGGCTGGCCGGTCACCAGGCAATTGCTTTTGAGCAGGTTGGACACCAGGGTTTCGCTGACCGACGGTTCTTCATGGTCGGCAAACAAGAGCTCAGGTGCCGGTGTGTAGTGCTGGCACTCGACATCCAGCCGGTCCAGGTTCAGGCCGTCCAGCTCGTGCACGGGTTCCTGGTCGAACTGCTCCGGCCCCAAGGTCTTGACACCCACACCGGCACCGACAGCCGCATTGAGGTCGGCGCGAATACGTTCACGCACCTCGCGCGCGTCCAGAAAGCGCGTGTTGTTAAAGCTGTTGAGGTAGAGCTTGAAGGACTTGCTTTCGACGATGTTGGGCGACTCGCAAGGCACGGTGATATGCGCCAGCGCCACCTGCGGTTTGCCGCGCTGGTTGAGCCAGCTCAACTCAAACGCGGTCCACATGTCGGCGCCGACAAACGGCAGGGTATCGCCCAGGCCCAGTTCTTCACGTTTGGACAAACGCGGGATGGGGAACAGCAGCGAGGCGTCGTACTGATCGATATAGGCCGAGCTTTTGCCCAGCTGGGATTTTTCGGGGGTGTTCATGAAATGCTCTTTGCAGAATTGAGGTGGGGAATCAGCGGCTCCAGCAAACGCTGGACCACACCGGCCGGCAAATCGTGGCCCATGCCGTCAATGCCTATCAATCGGGCGCCGGGAATGCGCCGCGCCGTGTCTTCGCCACAGGCAAACGGCACCAGCGGGTCGGCCTTGCCGTGGATCACCAGCGTGGGCAGGCGCAGGCTGGCCAGTTCGGCGGCACGCCGATTGTCGGCGACGATGGCGACCATCTGGCGCAAGGTGCCGGCCGGGTAAAAACTGCGCTGAGCCGCTTCGGTGATGCGTTCGCGCAGTTCAGCCTCGTCGGTCGGAAAACCCGGGCTGCCAATCGCCTTGAACAGCTTGACATAGTGGTCCAGCACCGACTGCGGGTCACTGCCGGCCGGCCGGCCCAGCAACACACGCATGACTTGCGGCTTGGCCTGCGGCAGGCCGCGTGCGCCGCTGGAGCTCATGATGCTGGTCAGGCTCAACATGCGTTCGGGTGCGGCCAGTGCCACGCGCTGCGCAATCATGCCGCCCATGCTGACACCCACCACATGCGCCTGGGCCACGCCCAGGGCATCCAGCACGGCCAACGCATCGGTGGCCATGTCGTGCAGCGAATACGGCGACTTCACGGGCAGGCCCAGCTTGTACTTGAGGCTTTCCCAGACCAGGTTGGGCTGGCCCAGGTGGTCAAATTTTTGCGACAGACCGATGTCGCGGTTGTCGAGACGGATCACGCGGTAGCCGGCGTCCACCAGGGCCTGCACCATGGCTGGCGGCCAAGCCACCAGTTGCATGCCCAGGCCCATGATCAGCAGCACCACCGGCCGGGCTGAGGTGTCGCCCGGATGGCTGTCTTCAATCTCGATGTCGATCTGGTTGGCTTTGATTTTCATAATGGATTATGGTCCGCGCACCCTGACGTGTGTCCCCCACCAGTTGGGGCCGCGGAACTGGCTCCGCCAGGCCGCAGGCGCCGCCCCCTAGAGGGGGGAACAGGCTACACGCAGTGAGCCTGGACGGGGGTGTTACACAAACTCTCGTTCCCGCAGCCATTTGGTGGCAATCCACTTTTCACCGGCCAGCACCGGCATGCCGCCGTGCAAGGTGTGGCTGCAGGGGTGCGCCTGGCTGTAGTTGAAAAACACCGCATGTCCGCGCCGCGGCACCACCTGCAGGCGTACCTCGGGAAACACGGTGGCGCCGCCTTGCGCCGGCTCCTGCAGGTACATGACCAGGGTGGCGACACGCTGGCCGCCGCGCGCCAGGATGGTGGCCGTGCCGGCTTCCGCCGGGTCGAAATAATCATAATGCGGCTTGTATTCGGTGCCCGGCCCGTAACGCAAGACTTGCAAACCTTCCCCATTTTCCACCGGCCAGTCCAGCAATTTGGCAATCCGCGCTTCGATACACGCGACCAGCGGGGTTTCACCCCGTGTGAAAAACATGCCGTCGCTGGTGCGGTCTTCGTGAATTTCTTCGCCACCGGTTTCCAGCGCCACCGTCTGTGAGCGCTCCAGGCGCGGCCTGGCCGCGGTGATCAGCGCCTGGCATTCGTCCTCGCTCAGCAAATTTTCCAGCACGAGCAGGTCGGGCGCACGCATGACGGTGCTCAGGTCCACCCAGCGGTCCCCCGCGTCCAGCCGCAAGCTGGATGCGGCCTGCACCGGCCAGGGCACGGGTATGGCAGTCGGCGGCAGGGAGGCGGTCAAGGCTTCGGTCGCCACCTGGTGGCTCCAGCCGGCCGCCAGCATGGCCTGCAGCACCTCCTCTGGCCCGTGGCCCTGGGCTGTCTGCGCGGCCATCCATTCGCGCAGGTCGCGCGTGATGATCTGGCTGACCTGAACGGGGGTGCTGGGCAAGGTCACGGTAGCTCCGATCACATGAAAAAAAGAAGGCGCTCAGTCCGCCTGCTGGCGCCTGAACACCAGCCGGTCCGGCGTGGAGACGGCCGGCGTAAAACCATAACCTTCGGCGTCAAAACTCTCCAGCTTTTTAACGCTGCGGATTTTGTTTTCAATCGCAAAACGCAACATCAGGCCCCGTGCGCGTTTGGCGTTGAAGCTGATGATTTTGTATTTTCCGCCTTTGAACTCTTCAAAGACACAACTCACCACACGCGGCTTCAAGGCCTTGCGGTCCACCGCCTTGAAATATTCTTCGCTGGCCAGGTTGACGATCACCGGGGAGGTATCCGCCAGCGCGCGTTCGTTGAGGTAGTCCGAGATCTGTGTGCCCCAGAAACGGTAGAGGTTGTTGCCCTGGGGTGTGGCCAGGCTGGTGCCCATCTCCAGCCGGTAAGGCTGCATCCAGTCCAGCGGGCGCAACACGCCGTACAAGCCGCTGAGGATGCCGACATGCGCCTGCGCCCAGACCAGCTGCTGTTCGCTCAGGGTTTTGGCGTCCAGCCCGCCATAGACATCGCCGTTGAAGGCCAGCACCGCCTGTTTGGAGTTTTTGGCGGTGAAACGCGGCGACCAGGCCTGGTAACGCGCCACGTTCAGGCCGGCCAGGGTGTCCGAGAGCTTCATCAGCGTGCTGATTTGCTGCGGTGACTGGGTCTTGAGAACCTCGATCAACTGCGCTGACTGGTGCGTGAAAAGGGGTTGGGTGTGGGCCGCAGTGTGGGAAGGCGTGTCGTAGTCCAGTGATTTGGCGGGCGAGAGAAGAAACAGCATGGGTCCTGGGGAATGGGTTGGCAAGCAATCCCCGACTTTACGACACCGGCCCTGGCCAGGCCGTCCGCGGGCCTTTGCGATCTCCCCTGTCAGCGCAAATCGCTGGCCAGCGACGCCAGCGTTTCGGCCGCAATCGTCACATGCGCCGGGTAGTGGGTATGGTCGCAGCCCAGCTTGACACTGGCACCTGCCTTGATAGCGGCGACCATGGCCGGGTCCAGCTCGAAACGCACAAAATGCACGGCTGAGGTTTTTTCGTCGTTTTCTCGATCCATGTCTTCGTCGGCAATCGCGTAGACCCGGGCGTGGCCCTCGACCTCGACAAACATGTGATCCTCGACACCAATCAGCCGAGCCAGTTCGCGCTTGCGCTCGTTGACATCGGGGTACGCCAGCATCAAGGTGCCCTTCCAGTTGCTGCCGTCGGGCAGCAGCGGCGCATAGGCTTCGATCTCCTGCTCTATGCCCTCTTCCTCGAAGATTTTTTCGATGCGCAACATTTCCTGGATCTGGTAACGGATGCTGGTTTCGCTCTCGAACTGCAGGTTGATGTGTTCACCCAGGCGCACGCTGCGCAGTTGGCGGTGCGCCATGATGGCGGGCTTGTGGTCCTTGCGGTACTTGCTGTAGGCCTCCAGGCTCATCAGGCTGTCGCGGGTGATTTTTCCGGTGTTTTGCATGGCAGGTCGTCCGTTCATTTCAGGCCGTAGGCTGTGCGTATCAAGGTCAGCGGATGTTGTTGCGGCGGTGTGCCCAGCTGGTTGACCTCAAAACCCTGGGCAATGTGGTGGCCGCCCAGCGGGCAGTCGCTGCTGATCACATCAGGCAGGCCGCCGTCCTTGTGGTTGGCCATGGCCTTGAACAGCGGCTTGCCGATTTTCATGGCCTGCTGGTGGTACGGCACTTTCACGCCAAAGGTACCGGCATGGCCAGAGCAGCGCTCGTGGGTTTGCACACTGGTGCCTGGCACCATCTTGAGCATTTCCTCGGTCTTCTTGCCGATGTTCTGCACCCGGCCGTGGCAGGGGATCTGGTAGCTGATCTTGCCCAGCGGTGTGCTGAATTCGGTCTTGAGCAGGCCGTCGCGTTTGCGCGCCATCAGGTATTCAAACGGGTCCCACATGTGTTCCTTGACCAGTTGCACGTCGGCGTCGCCCGGGTACATCAGCGGGAGTTCCTGCTTGAACATCAAGGTGCAACTGGGCACCGCACTCAGGATAGCAAAGCCGTCCTTGGCGTATTTGACCAGCACCGGGATGTTGGCTTCCTTGCTGCTGTTGACCGAGTCCAGGTCGCCCAACTCCAGCTTGGGCATGCCGCAGCATTTTTCCTTTTCAACCAGCACGTAGGGCACTTCGTTGTGGTCGAGTATCTTGAGCAGGTCGTGGCCTATGCCGGGTTCGTTGTAATTGACATAACAGGTCGAATAAATCGCGACCTTGCCTGGCGTCTTGACGCCGTCCTTCACCGCATGCGGTGGCGACGCCATCGCGCTGCTGCGAAACTTGTGTGTTGCCAGCTCGGGCAGCCAGGCGTTTTTATCCACGCCCATCACTTTTTCCATCACGGCGCGAGCCGGTTTGTTTTTTGTGACGGCGTTGGCCAGCTGCACCACGATGGGAATGCCGGCAAACTGGCCGTGTACATCGGTGGAAGCCAAAAACTTTTCTGCCGCACCGACCTCGCCTTTTTTGAACTTGATGGCCTTGGCGCGCAGCATGGTGTGTGGAAAGTCCACGTTGAACTCATGCGGCGGCACATAAGGGCACTTGGTCATGTAGCACAGATCGCACATATAACACTGGTTGACCACCTTCACGTAGTCCTTCTTGTCCACCCCATCCACCTCGCCGGTTTTGCTTTCGTCCACCAGGTCAAACAAGGTGGGAAAGGCACCGCACAGACTCACACAGCGCCGGCAACCATGGCAGATGTCGAAGATGCGCGCCATCTCATGGAGGGTCGCCGCCTCGTTGTAATAGTCCGGATTTTTCCAGTCAATCGCATGACGGGTAGGCGCAGCGAGGTTGCCTTCTGTAGCCATGATGTGATCCCTTGTTGTGGGTTTGGGAAAAAACTCCTCATCGAATCATTTCCCAAACCGCCACGCCCGGACGGCGTAGCGAGCGGGTGCAGGGCAAGGCGCGGGTGTCGGGTAACCGGAATGTGCTTGACGCACATGAGGATTACCCGATCAGGACCCGCAACGCCGCCATGCGCCCGCGCAGTAGCCGTCAATCAATCAACCAGTTCGGCCAAGGCTTTTGTATAACGATTGGCATGCGAACGCTCGGCCTTGGCCAGCGTTTCAAACCAGTCGGCGACTTCGTCGTGGCCTTCGTCACGTGCGGTCTTGGCCATGCCGGGGTACATGTCGGTGTACTCGTGGGTTTCACCGGCGATGGCCGATTTGAGGTTGTCGCGCGTCGCACCGAAGGGCATGCCGGTGGCGGGGTCACCACATTGCTCCAGCCATTCCAGGTGGCCGTGGGCATGGCCGGTTTCACCTTCTGCGGTCGAGCGGAACAGTGCGGACACATCGTTCTGGCCTTCAACGTCAGCCTTGTTCGCGAAATACAGATAACGACGGTTGGCCTGTGATTCGCCGGCAAATGCGGCCTTCAGGTTTTCTTCCGTTTTGGAGCCTTTGAGAGCAGCCATGGATATATCTCCTTCATGGGTGATGAGGTGAAAAATCGCGCCTTGCCTTGAGTGAAATCCTCGAGGGCGGATAAACCTTAGTCCGATTCGGGCGCTTCGTCTAATAACTTGCCTCAATCCATGGAAATGGAAAAAGCTATGGACTTGATGCAATTGATAATTATTCTCAATAAATCAATCTCACCCCTCTCGTCGCCCCGCTTGGCAGTCATTTTTAATTACGTTATAGTAAATGCGTTATGCATAGTTAAATCTCAAAGCTGTGCCAGAGCGAGCTCACCCAGAACCCGTCCCGCTGATTAATTTGGAGATTGCCCATGGTTGCCCTGATGAAAAATTCGACACCGTCTTCGCTGCCCGCGCCGGCGCCTGTCCAGCAACTGCACCATTACGCCTACCGCGCCAAAGATGCCGAGGAAACCCGGCATTTCTACGAAGACATCCTCGGGCTGCCGCTGTACCACATCATCCAGAGCGACTACGTGCCCAGCACCGGCGAGTACTGTCCCTACACGCACTTTTTCTTCCGCCTGCAGGACGGCTCTTTCATCGCATTTTTTGACCTGGGCAACGACGAAGCCGCCCTGCCCTCGCCGAACACGCCGCTGTGGGTCAACCACATCTCGTTTCGCGTCAACACCGTGGCCGACCTGGAAGCCATGAAAACCCGCCTGGAGGCCGATGGCATCGAGGTGTTGGGTGTGACCGACCACCACATCTTCAAAAGCATTTATTTCTTTGACCCCAACGGCGTGCGCCTGGAATTGACCGCCCAGCTGGCCGATGAATTCCAGATGCTGCAGGAAAGCAAAACCGCTCACGCGCGCCTGGCTGAATGGACGGCGCGCAAGCAGCAGTGGCGCCAGGACAAAGCCAACGGTCAGGTGGCCGAGGCGCTCAAACCGCAACAAAACGACAGGCCGGAAGTCACCGGCAGCGCGACCAACAAATCCTGAATTTCCTCCTGCCAGCCTGCCGCAGAGCGGGCATGCGGGATCGTTAGGCCCCACCCTCTTTGAGGAGACTCCATGCTTCGTTTGATGTGTTTCATCCGCCATGCCTTGCTGCTGGCCCTGGTGGCCACCGCCGCCCATGCCCAAACCCCGAACTTTCCGAACAAACCCGTCAAATGGGTGGTCGGTTATCCCGCGGGCGGAGGCACGGACTTCCTGGCGCGCAGCATTGCGGCGCAGATGTCCACCCAGATGGGCCAAGCCATCCTCATCGACAACCGGCCCGGCGCCGGCGCCATCATCGGCGCCGACATCACGGCCAAATCGCCCGCCGACGGTTACACCGTGTTCACCGCCGACAACGGCGTGTTGGTCTACAACCCGGCGCTGTACAAAAAGCTGCCTTATGACCCGATCAAGGACTTTGCGCCCATCGGCCTGATGGCCCGTGCGCCGCTGCTGATCGTGGCGGCGCCCAACGCGGGCATCAAGGATGCCAAGGAGCTGCTGGAGTATGTGAAGAAAAACCCCGGCAAGCTGAGTTACGCCACGCCCGGCAACGGCAGCCCGCACCACTTGGCCATGGAGCTATTCAAAGGCCGCTCGGGCTTGTCGGTGGTGCACGTGCCCTACCGCGGCGCGGCGCCCGCCGTGCAGGATGTGATGGGCGGCCAGGTGCCGCTGATGATGATAGACACCTCCAGCGGCATGCCCCACATCAAGGCCGGCAAGCTCGTGCCGCTGGCGATTCTTTCGGCCGCGCGTATTCCGCAACTGCCGGATGTGCCCACCCTGGCCGAACTCGGCTACAAGGACGTCGAAGCCTACGCCTGGCAAGGCCTGGTGGTGCCGGCCCACACGCCCAAAGACGTGCAGCTCAAGCTCAATGTCGAGATGCAGGCCGCGCTGAACAACCCGGCCGTGCGCAAAAAACTGTTTGACGCCGCCTGGGAACCGGTACCCAGCGACGCCGCAGCGATGGCCGCTTACACCGCCGCCGAAACCCGGGTCTGGCACAAGCTGATCAAGGACCAGGGCATTTCGCTGGAGTAAGCCCGCAGCCTGCGCCAGTAGCTATATTTTCAATCGCTGCTTGCGTATACCTCATAAGGGCTAGAGCCCGATTTCATTCATAAACCACAGGCCCCAAGCATGCTGAAAGGCGACATGCCCGAAAACTACACCGACACCGCGTTCACCAACGGTTATGAATTCACCCAGGGTTCGGGTTACACCCTGCCCGAATACCCGTTTGTGGAACCGCCCGAACTCCGCTCGGGAGAGGTCAAGCGTTACCCCATCGTCATCGTTGGCGGCGGCATCACCGGTCTGAGCCTGGCCTGCGCGCTGGCCCACTACGGCGTGCCGGCGCTGCTGCTGGACGAAGACAACACGGTGGGCGTCAAGGGCGCGTCGTCGCGCGGCATTTGTTATGCGCAAAAAACCCTGGAGATTTTCAAACGCCTGGGGCTGTACGAACGTATCGCCCGCAAGGGTGTGCAGTGGAGCGTGGGCCGTACCTTCGCCGGTGAAGACGAGGTTTATTCTTTTGACCTGCGCCAGCAGCAAACCCATTCGCTGAGTCTGGAGCCGCCTTTCATCAACATCCAGCAGTTCTACATCGAGGGTTTTCTGGTCGAGCAGATTTACCAGCTCGGCAAAACCAAACCCGGCATAGACATCCGCTGGAACAACCGCATCACGGCCTTTGAACAGAATGCCGATCACGCCACACTGTCCATCACCACACCCGCTGGCGACTACAGCCTGCAGGCCGACCATGTGATTGACTGCTCCGGCTCGCGCAGCCCCTTCCGGGCCTGGTGCAAAGCCTCGGTCACCGCCAAAAAAGGCGATGACCGCTGGTGTATTGCCGATGTGCGTTTCAAGGACCACCCGCCGGTCGAGCGTCACACCTGGGTCGAAGCGCCCTTCAACGAAAACCGCGCGGTCTGGCAACACCTGATGGCCGACGACGTCTGGCGCATCGACTACCAGATGGCGCCCAACTGCGACCCGGAGCAGGTCAGCCGCGAAGAGGTGGTGCGGGCCCGCCTGAATGCCCAGTTCAAGCGTGAACTGGGCGCCGACGAATGTGAAGTGGTCTGGGTCGGCCCGTATGCCTACCGCAGCGAATGCCTGGACGAGTTGCGCCACGGCCGGGTGTTTTTTGTCGGCGACTCGGCCCATGTGGTCAGCCCATTTGGTGCGCGCGGCGGCAACTCCGGCGTGCAGGACGCCGACAACCTGGCCTGGAAGCTGGCCGCCGTGCTGAAAGGCCGCGCCAGCCCGCAGCTGCTGGACAGCTACAGCCAGGAACGCCACGAGGCGGCCAAACAGAATGTGCAGGTCACCGACCGCACCGCCCGTTTTCTCCGGCCTGCCGACGGTGCCGAGCGCCTGTTCCGCAACGCGGCCCTGGGCCTGGCCCGGGAGCACCTGTTTGCGCGGCAACTGGTGAACACCGGCCGCATGTCGGCGCCCAATATCTATTCGCGCAGCACCGCCTGTGAAAAAACCGGCGGCAAAGCGACCCAAAACGTCGGTTTTGTCTGGGCCAACGGCCAGCCCGGGGAACTGATCGATTTGCTGCGCTGGGCCGACGGCCGTTTGCTGCTGCTGGTGTTCGGTCAGCTGGCGCCGGCGGCAGCCGCCCGGCTGCGGGTGCTGTCCGCACAAACCGATGTTTATGCTGTGCAGGTGCTGGCGCCAGGCGAACGTGCCCAGGCACGGGAACATGTGATGGACCGGCACGGCCATTTGCAAACCACTTGCCAGGTGTCCGGCCAGGGCTGGGCCTTGCTACGCCCCGACAGTTATGTCGCCGCCACCGGCAACAGTGTGGGAGCCTCGCTGGTCCACGCGATTGCCACGGCGCTAGGCGCCAACCTGAGCCTGAAAGGGGAAGCCGCATGAAAGCCACCCTGAACTTCCAGGACGCCGATGCTTTCTACGAATGCCTGCTGGACGCCCACCAGGGTTTGAGCCGGGAGCAGTCTGAATTGTTCAACGCCAGACTGATCCTGATCCTGGCCAACCAGCTCGGCGATAGCCGGGTGTTGCAAGCCTGTATTGCGGCGGCCAAGCCGTCTCAAGCCGCTTAAAAGGCCTTTCGCGGTGGTTTGAAGGCCTCTGGCCCCGCAAAGGCAGCCAGTCGAATAAAATCGGGGCACTGTATCCACCCCAGCGGCATCTCACCAGATGCCGTTTTTCATTGCACCCGATGACCGACTCTGCCAAGCCCACGCCCGCCACACCCGCCGCTGCCGAACCTTCGCCCGCCCGGGTCACCGTGCCCACGCCGGGGCTGGACAGCCTGGCCAAGTCTTTCGAGCCAGCGGCCATCGAGAGCCAATGGGGCCCGCAGTGGGAGCAAAGCGGCCTTTACGAGCCGACGCTGGACGCCGCCAAACCCTCGTTTTCCATCCAGTTGCCGCCACCCAATGTGACCGGCACCTTGCACATGGGTCACGCCTTCAACCAGACCATCATGGACTCGCTCACGCGTTACCACCGCATGAAGGGCGACAACACCTTGTGGGTGCCTGGCACCGACCATGCCGGTATCGCCACACAAATCGTGGTGGAGCGCAAGCTGCAGGGAGAAGGCAAAAGCCGCCACGACCTGGGTCGCAAAAACTTCGTCGCCAAGATCTGGGAGTGGAAAGAAGAGTCCGGCACCACCATCACGCGCCAGATGCGCCGCATGGGCGACTCGGTGGCCTGGAAACACGAATACTTCACCATGGACCCGAAAATGTCCAAGGTGGTCACATCGACCTTTGTGCAGCTGTATGAACAAGGCCTGATCTACCGCGGCAAACGCCTGGTCAACTGGGACCCTATCCTCAAGTCCGCCGTCTCCGACCTGGAAGTCGAAAGCGAAGAGGAAGACGGTTTCCTCTGGCACATCTCTTACCCGCTGGCCGATGGCAGCGGTTCTCTGACCGTGGCCACGACCCGGCCGGAAACCATGCTGGGCGACGTGGCTGTGATGGTGCACCCGGAAGACGAGCGTTACCAACACCTGATCGGCAAACTGGTGAAATTGCCGTTGTGTGACCGCGAGATCCCGGTGATTGCCGACGACTATGTGGACAAAGCCTTTGGCACCGGCGTGGTCAAGGTCACGCCCGCACACGACACCAACGATTACGCCGTGGGCCAGCGCCACAATCTGCCCATCATCGGCGTGTTGACACTGGACGCGGCCATCAACGACAACGCGCCCGAAAAATACCGTGGCCTGGACCGCTTCGATGCCCGCAAGTCGGTGGTGGCCGACCTGCAGGAGCAGGGCTTTCTGGTGGAAGTGAAGAAACACAAACTCATGGTGCCGCGTTGCGCGCGCACCGGCCAGGTGATTGAACCCATGCTGACCGATCAGTGGTTTGTCGCCATGACCAAGGTCAGCGACAAAGACCCAACTGGCAAATCGATTGCGCAAAAAGCCATTGACGCGGTAGACAGCGGCGCCGTCAAGTTTGTGCCCGAGCAGTGGGTCAACACCTACAACCAGTGGATGGGCAACATCCAGGACTGGTGTATCTCGCGCCAGCTCTGGTGGGGCCACCAGATTCCGGCCTGGTACGACGAAGACGGCAAGGTCTATGTCGCCGAAAACGAAGCCGCGGCGCAAGCCCAGGCGCGGGGCAAGCTACTCCGCCGCGACGAAGACGTGCTGGACACCTGGTACTCGTCGGCGCTGGTGCCCTTCTCTTCGCTGGGCTGGCCCGAAAAGACCAAGGAACTGGATCTCTTTTTGCCGTCCAGCGTGCTGGTCACGGGTTACGACATCATTTTCTTCTGGGTCGCCCGGATGATCATGATGACCACCCATTTCACCGGCCAGGTGCCTTTTCACCATGTCTACATCCACGGTTTGGTGAAGGACTCGCACGGCAAGAAAATGAGCAAGTCCGAGGGCAATGTGCTGGACCCGGTCGATCTGATCGACGGCATTGAACTCGCGCCGTTGCTGGACAAACGTTCGCAAGGCCTGCGCAAGCCGGAAACCGCGCCGCAGGTGCGCAAAAACACCGAGAAGGAATTCCCGGTCGGCATCCCGGCCTATGGCGCCGATGCGCTGCGTTTCACCTTTGCCTCGCTGGCCAGCCTGGGCCGCAGCATCAACTTCGACAGCAAGCGCTGCGAGGGTTACCGCAACTTCTGCAACAAACTCTGGAACGCCACCCGTTTCACCTTGATGAACTGCGAAGGCCAGGACTGCGGTCTGGCCGAACACAGCAAGGAACAATGCGCGCCCGGCGGCGAGTTCCACAACTATCTTGATTTCTCACAAGCCGATCGCTGGATTGCCTCCACCTTGCAACGTGTGGAAGCCGATGTCGCCAAAGGGTTTACCGATTACCGCCTGGACAACGTCGCGGGCAGCCTTTACCAGTTCATCTGGGACGAGTTCTGCGACTGGTACCTGGAGATCGCCAAGGTGCAGATCCAGACCGGCACAGAGGCGCAACAACGCGCCACCCGCCGCACCTTGATCCGCACGCTGGAGGCCATCCTGCGCCTGGCACACCCGGTGATTCCTTTCATCACCGAAGAACTCTGGCAAAAGGTTGCGCCGGTGGCTGGCCTGAAAAAAGGTGCCTTCATCGGCCAGGCCGCCTACCCGACCAGCCAGCCTGCAAAAATCGACGAACAAGCCGAAGCGCATGTCGCCAAGCTCAAGACCCTGGTCGATGCCTGTCGCAACCTGCGCGGTGAAATGAAGGTGTCGCCGGCCACACGGCTGCCGCTGTTTGTCGTCGGCGACCACGCCTTCATGACGCAGTCCGCGCCCGTCATCAAGGCGCTGGCCAAGCTCAGCGAAGTCAGGGTGTTTGAAAGCGAAACCGAATGGGCCAAGGCGGCCGAGGCTGCGCCTGTCGCCGTTGTGGGAGAAGCCAAAGTCTGCCTGCACATGGAAGTCGATGTCGCCGCTGAAAAAGTCCGCCTGGGCAAGGAAGTCACGCGCCTGGAAGGCGAACTGGTCAAGGTCAAGGCCAAACTCGCCAACGAAGCCTTTGTGAACAAGGTGCCGCCGGCCGTGCTGGAGCAGGAACGCAAACGCCTGGTGGAGTTCACGGCAACGCTTGAAAAAATCAGCGCGCAGCTGGCGCGCTTGAAATAACCAGACAGCAACCCACAAAAAAGCCCCGGTCAACGGGGCTTTTTTTGGCGCTGCGCGTAGGAGCCCCTTCAAGCAGGGGCCGCGGAAGCGGCTTCGCCGGGCCGCACAGGCGCAGCGGCCCCCTAGGGGGGCAGAGAGCCACATTCATCTGATCATGAACTCCGGCTCACCCCATTGCGAAGGCGACACCGCGCCTGGCAGTTCCATATCCATGGGGGCGCTGGACATGAACTCCGCACCACGCTGCCCGGCCATGATGGCTTCATGCATGCGATGCGCCACATACCAGCTTGAACGCAGACGCGCTTCACGCGTGTGTGAACCCAGGCGGGGCGTGATGAACAGGTTTTTCAAACCGTGGACAGGCGCATCTGCATTCGTGAAGTTGTCCTCGGCACCGTCCAGGATGCACGCCTCGATACGGCCGTCACTCAGGGCGGCCGCCAACGCGGCCTCATCAAACAAGGCGCTGCGGCTGATGCCCACCCACAACTGCCCACGTTTGCAGGCAGCCAGCAGCTTGTCATTCACAAAACCGCGAAAACGCGTGGCATACAACATCTGCACCGACACCGCATCTGACTGGCTGACCAGTTCGGTCAGAGTCACCGGCTGGATGCGCAAACGCTCCCAGATAGGCGCGGTATGGTGGACCGCCGGGTCATAACCGATCAGGCGTACACCCAGGCCTGTGAGCATGCCGGCCAGCGTGTGAGCCGTCGGCGCCAGGCCCAGAATGCCGATGGTGCTGCCGTGCAACTCGCGGCCCATCTGCGCCGTCGGGTGGCGCTTGCCCATCAAGGCCGACACCACACCGCGCCGGTACAACAACAACAAACTGCTCAGCAGGTATTCGGCGTTGGAGCGCACATTGGCGCTGCTGGCATGGATCACCTTGATGCCGCGCTCCCTGCAGGCTTCCAGGTCGGTGTTGTCGGTGCCCACATGCAGGCGGCCGACTGCTTTGAGCTTGGGCAGGAAATCAAGGAACTCGCGGGTCACCACGCTTTGGCGGGGAAACACAATGCCGCGGGTCTTGTACGCGGCCTTGCGCAAGTCCACCAGATCGTCCGCCAGTTCGGGCCTGTAGGCCACGCTGTGCCGCGATTCGAGCCAGGCCATGGCCTCCGGAACCAATGCGTCAAGAAGTAAGATGTCCACTCAAAGCCCCTATTGCCTGGCCGCGAGTGGCCTTGTTTGTTATTCTTGCTGCCTGCCTGACTTGTGTCAGCAACGCAACACTCTAGTCTTATTCAAATTCCATGTCGATGAAAAAAGTCACAGCTTTAAAGAAGGCCGTTTTCCCGGTCGCCGGCCTGGGCACACGTTTTTTACCCGCCACCAAGGCCCAGCCCAAGGAAATGCTGCCCGTGGTGGACAAGCCGCTGATCCAGTACGCCGTCGAAGAAGCCTACGCAGCCGGCATACGCCACATGATTTTTGTCACCGGCCGCAACAAGCGGGCCATTGAAGACCATTTCGATACCGCGTACGAACTGGAGACCGAGCTGGAAGCCGCCGGCAAACAGCAACTGCTGGCCCTGGTGCGCTCCATGCAGCCCGATGACATGGATTTTTCCTATGTTCGCCAGCCGCGCTCGCTGGGTCTGGGCCATGCGGTCCTGTGTGCCGAACACCTGGTGGGCCACGAACCCTTTGCCGTGTTGCTGGCCGACGACCTGATGGTCGGCATGCCACCGGTGCTCGCCCAGATGGCGGCGCAGTTTGAGGAATTGCAGCAATCGCTGCTGGCGGTACAGGAAGTGCCGCTGGAACATACCCGCCGCTACGGCATCGTCGCGGGTGACGCCGTCAACGAGCGGCTGATGAAAGTCAGCAAAATGATCGAAAAACCTGCGCCAGATGTTGCGCCATCACGCATGGGTGTGGCCGGCCGCTACATTCTCACGCCCGCCGTGTTCCGGCACATCCGCAACCAGCCGCGCGGCGTAGGCGGGGAAATCCAGCTGACCGACGGCATTGCCGGTTTGATGAGCGAGGAAAGTGTTTATGCCTTCCAGTACGCAGGCAAACGTTACGACTGCGGCAGCAAGGAAGGTTTTCTGGAAGCCACGGTGGAACTGGCGCTGCAGCATCCCGACGTCGGCGAACATTTCCGCAATTACCTGAAAAATCTCAAGATTCCCTGAAAGCGCATCTCCTGGAGCGACTGGGCGGGAGCGCGGGGTCACAATGCTCCAGCAGGGGCCGCGGAACCGGCTTTGCCGGGCCGCAGGCGCAGCGGCACCCTCGGGGGGCAGCGCATTACACGCAGTGAAAAGCGTGGGGGCTACTCAGCGGCGTTTGAGCACGTGAATGAAGTCGGCGCCTTCGGTTTGCTGCTCCACCAGCTCGTTGCCGGTCTGTTTGGCAAAGGCCATGAAGTCGCGCGTGGAGCCGGAGTCGGTCGACACCACCCGCAACAGTTGGCCGCTGCTCATTTCGGCCAGCGCTTTTTTGGCTTTCAGGATAGGCAGCGGGCAGTTCAGGCCGCGGGTGTCGAGTTCTTTGTCGATATGCATCATGTGTCCTTGGATTGCCGCCATTTTAAGCATTCCGAAAGACCGCACCGGATGCGCGCTCAACGCCCGGCAGTTCAGGCGAAACATAGTCGCTATAAAAATAATAGCTGCTTGCGCTTACCCCTTCTGGGCTGGGTGCCAATTTGGCTTGTAAAAACAAGAAATCCCGGTCCTGCAGCAGCAGGCCGGGATGTTCAGGGCTGGTATGAGGAATAAGCGGCTTGCGCCGCAGCGCTTATTTCATGCCGAATTTTGCCTTGGCATCGTTCAGGCAGCCGTCTTTGGCACCGCCCGCCAGTGAATCACAACGCGCCTTGGCAACTTCGTAGTTGGCGTCGCGCTTGTCGACAGCCGCATCTTTTTGGACGCCAGCCATGTCTGCGGCCTTGTCCTTGTTCGCGTCCGCACTGACTTTGCTGACCTTGGCGTCGGCCTTCGCGGTGGTGCGTGCCGCCTGGGCTTCTTTCACGCAGACGTTCTTGGCGTTGCCGGCCAGGTCGTCACATTTTTCCTTGGCCACGTCATACGCTGCATCGGCTTTGGCATCGCGTACTTTTTTATCATGGCTGGGGTTGGGTTTGTACTGGGCCTCCAGTTCGGCCTTGGCGACTTTTTCAGTGCCCTTGGCCTCCGCCTGGCAGATGTCTTTGGCGTTGGCACTCAAGGAGGCGCACTTGTCGCGGCTGACCTTGTATTCCATTTCAATGCGGTCTTTCTGGGACTTGTACTCTTCTTTGGACATGGCCATGGCGTTGCCGGCAAACGTGCAGGACACCGCCAGCGTGAGCATGATTAACTTCAATTTCATAATGTTTCCTCTTCAGTCGTGATGGCTTGAACGCGAGAAGCACTTCGACACACCTTTTCAGGCGTGTGTGGCTCTCAGTAACGTTCAAAAAAGTTGGTGGGGTTGCCTTCATGAAACGAGACCACCTGTTTCTCAGCCTCGTCTTTGGCAATGCCGTACCGCTCTTGAATGCGGCCCAGCAACTGCTCGCGCTTGCCGTCGATGACGTCCAGGTCGTCGTCCGTGAGCTTGCCCCACTGTTCCTTGACCTTGCCTTTGAACTGCAGCCAGTTCCCTTGAAATCGATCCTTGTTCATGCTGAACTCCTGAGCTAAGTTTGCATCGCATACCGGATGTTTGCGATAGAGAACTTCACCTTACGTGGGAGGCCGCGTCACCCGGGTAGGTTGAGGCAAAGGATGGGCGTAGGTGGGTGCCTACAGTCGGACAAACCCCATCAGCAGTAGAGAAAATCGCGTTGGTTTATTTCGCGCGCAGCGTGCGGCCCAACAGCAGTACCGGCAACAAGCCGACCAGCACCAGCGCCAGCGCCGGCAGTGCGGCTTCGCCCAGGCGCTCATCACGAGCCAACTGGTAAGTCACCACGGCCAAGGTGTCGCTGTTGAAAGGACGCAGCACCAAGGTGGCCGGCAACTCTTTCATCACATCCACAAACACCAGCAGTGCAGCCACACCCACCGAGCGTTTGAGCAAAGGCCAATGCACACGCGCCAACAAGGCAACACCGGTGCTGCCCAACATGCGTGCACTGTCGTCAAAGCTGGCGGGAATACGCGAGTAGCCGCTTTGCACCGACTGCAGCGCCACCGCGGTGAAACGGACCAGGTAGGCCCAGACCACCCCCAACACCGTGCCTGTGATCCAGTAACCTGCCGCGGTTTGCGGCGCCACCGCCTGCAACCAACCCACCGGCAACAAAAGGCCCACCACGATCACCGCGCCAGGAACGGCATACCCCAGGCTGGCCACTTGCACAGCGGCGCGTGTCATCAGGTGAGGCTGGCGCCGCAGCGCGAAGGCCAGGCCCAGGGCCACGGCGGTGGCCAGGGCGGCGCTCAAACCCGCGAGCCACAAGCTGGTGATGGACCAACGCACAAATTGTGTCCAGGGCAACTCGCCCCAGCCGGCCACCAGGGGCCGCAACATGAACAACACAGGCAACACAAAACCCAGCGCAATCGGCAGAGCACACACCGCCCATGCCATGCCGGCGCGCAGGCCACGTAAAGGTGTGGGCGCCGCATCGGCAGCCCCGGCACGGCCACCCCGGCTGGTGGAAAACCGCATGCGTTTTTGCGCGTGGTGTTCAATCTTCAACAACACCGCCACCACCAGAAGCAACACCGTGGCGAGCTGGGCGGCGGCCAGGCGGTTGTCCATGGACAACCAGGCTTTGTAAATACCGGCCGTGAAGGTCTGGATGCCGAAGTAACTGGACACACCAAAGTCGGCCAGGGTTTCCATCAGTGCCAGCGCCACGCCGGCAGCCACCGCCGGCCTGGCCAAGGGCAAGGCGACTTCACGGATGCGGCGCGACAAGGGCGCACCCAGCAGACGGGCAGCTTCCATCAAATGCACGGCCCGCTCGGACAAGGCGGTGCGCGCCAGCAAATACACATAGGGATACAGCGAAACCGTGAACACCAGCACCGCACCGCCCAGACTGCGCACCTCGGGCAGCAGGCGGCCCTGCAGGCCAAAGCTCGCACGCAACCAGCTTTGCAAGGGCCCGGCGTATTGCAAAAAATCGGTGTACGCATAGGCCACCACATAGGCCGGCATGGCCAGCGGCAACAACAGCGCCCAGGCGAAAAACCGCCGCCCCGGAAATTCAAACAAACTCACCGCACTGGCGGTGGCCATGCCAAGCACAGCCACCCCCAGAGCTACCGACAGACATAACAACAGCGAGGTGAAAGCGTATTCGGGCAACACCGTTTGCAGCATTTGCTGCAAGATGGGCAGGGCCTGGGGATCGACTTCAAACCAGGACAGGAACACCGCCAGCACCGGCAAGGTGAGCACGGCCATCAACAAAAACAGCAGCACGGACGGGATGAAACGACGAAGCATGAAGTCCAAAAAGAAAGCGGCGATCGCCGGACATACCTGATACCCGCACCTGGCCACGGATTTGGGGCCGGGCAAATGCAAACAAGAATTGTAAGCATCTACAATTCACAGCATGTTTTTGGACCTTTCCCATCTGGTCGTGCACTATGCGGGCCGCTCGCGACCTGCGGTGGACGGCGTGTCGCTGGGGCTGCTGGCCGGTGAGATTGGCGTGCTGATCGGACCTTCGGGTTGCGGCAAGACCACCTTGCTGCGCGCCGTGGCCGGCCTGGAGCGGGCGCAGGCCGGAAGCATCTCGCTGGCCCATGAAACCGTCAGCGGCGGCAAGGTCCATATGCCTGCGGAAAATCGCCGCATCGGCATGGTGTTTCAGGACTACGCCTTGTTCCCTCATCTCGACGTCGGGCACAACGTGGCTTTTGGCCTGACCCACTTGAAGCCGCAAGAGCGCCAGCAACGGGTCGAGGAAGCGCTGGACCTGGTCGGCCTGGGCAATGTGCAAAAACGCTTTCCGCATGAGTTGTCAGGCGGCCAGCAGCAACGTGTGGCGCTGGCGCGTGCGCTGGCGCCCAAACCACGCCTGCTCTTGCTGGACGAACCTTTTTCCAACCTCGACGTGGATTTGCGCGAACGTCTGGCCCACGAGGTGCGCGGCATTTTGAAGCAGGCCGGCGCCACCGCGCTGCTGGTCACCCACGACCAGCTCGAAGCTTTTGCCATTGGCGACCGCATCGGCGTGATGCACGAGGGCCGCTTGCACCAGTGGGAGGACGCCTATGCGCTGTATCACAGGCCGGCATCCCGTTTTGTCGCCGACTTCATCGGCCACGGCGTGTTTACCCGTGCCCACATCACGCAGCAAGGCGACGACGTGGTGGTGCATACCGCGTTGGGTGACTTGAGCGATGTGCTGGAATGCCCGCTGCCCGGCGCCTATGCCGATGGGGTGTGTGACCTGCTGCTGCGCGCCGACGACATCGTGCATGACGATGCAGCGCCGGTGAAAGCGCAGATTTTGCGCAAGGCGTTTCGCGGCTCCGAATTTTTGTACACGCTGCAGCTGCAGACCGGGGAAACCGTGATGGCCCATGTGCCTTCACACCACGACCATGCCCTCGGTGAATGGATTGGCATTCGCGCCGAAGTCGACCACGTGGTGACTTTTCAGCCCGAATAAACCTGCCTCAAAGCCGGGTTCCGCGCAGTCCTTCCACTTCTTTTTGCAGATCAGCCGCCCAGCTGCGCCGGTCGCGGCCCTGGCAGTGCTGAGGTTCGCCAAAAATCACTTCGGCACGCAACTCCCTGACACACAAGGTTTCCCAGATCGAGACAAAGATGGAGTCGTCATCGATGTAACGCGGCGCAAAACAAGTCTGCCCGGTGTCCGCATCGACAAAACGCAAAGCCACCGGTTGCACAGGCGCATCGGCAGAAATCGCAGCCTGCAGCAAGTTGGCATGAAACGGCTTGAGGTGGATGCCGTCGGCGGTCGTGCCTTCAGGGAACACGGCCAGCACTTCGCCCAGACGCAGGCGCTCCGCCATCTGGTGCACCACACGGTGCGCATCACGCTTGGACGAGCGTTCTATGTACAGGGTGCCGGCGCCGCCGGCCAGCGTACCTATCAGCGGCCAGTGTTTGATGTCGGACTTGGAGACAAAACGGCAATAACGCGAGGCATGCATCACCACGATGTCCAGCCAGGACAGGTGGTTAGCCACCAGCAGCGCCGGCCCGCTGGCCACAGGCTGGCCGTGCACCACCAGTGTGATGCCCACACCCCGCAACATGGCTTGGGCCCAGGCGTGAACCCTGGCCTCTTTGGCCGGCTGATCCAGTTGAGGGAACAAACGCCAGATAGTCCACAGGCCTCCGGCAATATGGCTCAGAGCCCACAACAAACGCCAGACGGCGCGAACCCGGGACATGCGGCTCAGGCCTCGTACGCGATTTGCCCGCCGACCAGGGTCCAGCGCACACGGGCTGGCAACTGGTAACCGGAAAACGGCGTGTGTTTGCCCTGGCTGCGCAAGGCATCGGGCTGGACCGTCCAGTCGGACTGCGGATCAAACACGCAAATATCAGCAACCCCGCCTCGCACCAGTTGCCCGGCACTGGCTTGCAGCGTGCCCAACGCACTACCCAGGACCCGGGCCGGCGCACTGGTCAGCACCGCCAGCGCGCGGGGCAAGCCCACGCCGCTGTCCTCGCCCCATTTGCAGGCCAGGCCCAGCAAGAGCTCCAACCCGGTGGCGCCCGGCTCGGCTTCGGCAAAAGGCAAGGTCTTGGCATCGGCCTCCACAGGGGTGTGGTCGGAAACCAGCGCATCGATGGTGCCGTCGGCCAGGGCCTGACGCAAGGCATCGCGGTCGCGCTGTTGGCGCAGCGGTGGGTTCACACGCATGCGGCTGTCGAAGTAACCAATATCGGTATCGGTCAGGTGCAGGCTGTTGATGCTGACATCGGCCGTCACACCCAGGCCGTCGGCCTTGGCCTGGGCCAGCAAGGCCACGCCTGCCGCACTGCTGATGCGGCACACATGCACACGGGCACCGGTCACACGCACCAGCTCGAAAAGGGTGTGCAGCGCAATCGTTTCGGCAATCGCCGGTACACCGCTCAGACCCAGACGTGTGGCCAGCGCTCCGCTGGCCGCCACGCCGCCGCCCAGCCAGCTGTCCTGCGGACGCAGCCAGACGGTGTAACCAAAACTGGCCGCATATTGCAGGGCACGCAGCAAAACCTGGGTGTTAACTAGCGGCACATCGGCCTGGCTGAAACCGACACAGCCGGCTTCAGTCAGTTCGACCATTTCCGTCAGCGCCTCGCCCTTCAGAGCGCGTGTCAGCGCCCCCAGCGGAAACACCCGCGACTGGTGCAGCTTCTCGGCACGAAACTTGAGCATCTCGACCAGGCCAGGCTCGTCCAGCACCGGATCGGTGTCGGGCGGACACACCAGACTGGTCACGCCGCCGGCAACGGCGGCGGCCAATTCACTTTCGAGCATGCCTTCGTGTTCATAACCCGGCTCGCGCAGGCGTGCCGACAAGTCGATCAGGCCTGGCGCCACCACGCAGCCTGTCGCGTCTATGGTTTTGTTGGGTGAAAAATCGGCGACCGCTTCCTTGAGCGAGACGATGCGCCCGGCGGCAATTGCCACGTCACGAATTTCGTCGAGCCCGGAGGCCGGGTCGATCACGCGGCCGTTCTTGATCAATATCTTCATGCTGTTGTTCCGAATGAAGGCGCGCCGCCGGGCCGCCCCAAGGCGCGCACGCCCCCTAGGGGGGCAGCGCAGTACACGAAGTGACAAGCGTGGTGGCTTAACGTCATGATTCATTTCCCGCAACAATGCTCATCACGGCCATGCGCACGGCAATGCCGAAGGTCACTTGCGGCAGGATCACACTTTGCGCACCATCCACCACGGCCGAGTCGATCTCGACCCCGCGGTTGATCGGACCGGGGTGCATGACAATCGCGTCGGGTTTGGCCAGTTGCAGTTTTTCATTGGTCAGGCCGAAACTTTTGAAAAACTCATGGCTGCTGGGCAACAAGGCGCCGGACATGCGTTCGTTCTGCAGCCTGAGCATGATGACCACATCGGCGCCCTTGATGCCTTCTTCCAGCGTGTGACAGACACGCACACCCATCTGCGCCATGTCGGCCGGCACCAGGGTTTTCAGGGCCCACCACACGCACCTCGGGGCAACCCAGCGTGGTCAGGGCATGAATGTCCGAACGCGCCACACGCGAATGCAACACGTCGCCCACAATCGCCACCGTGAGCTGGCTGAAGTCTCTTTTGTAGTGGCGTATGGTGTACATGTCCAGCAGCCCCTGCGTGGGGTGGGCATGGCGGCCATCGCCGGCATTGATCACGTGTACATGGGGCGCCACATGCTGCGCAATCAGGTAGGGCGCGCCGGATTCGCTATGGCGCACCACAAACAGGTCGGCCGCCATCGCGCTCAGGTTGGAGATGGTGTCCAGCAGCGACTCGCCCTTGGAAGCCGAGGAACGTGCGATGTCGAGGTTGATCACATCGGCCGACAGCCGCGTCGCCGCGATCTCGAAGGTGGTGCGGGTCCGGGTGGAGTTCTCGAAGAAGAGGTTGAAGACACTTTTGCCACGCAGCAAAGGGACTTTTTTGACCTCGCGGTCACTGACGCTGACAAAGTTGGCCGCGGTGTCGAGAATTTGTGTCAGTGTGGCCCTGGGCAGGCCTTCAATGGACAACAGGTGAATCAGTTCACCGTTTTTGTTGAGTTGCGGGTTGCGTCGATACAGCACAGTCAGACTTTCCGCAGGGCATGGTGGCCGCCTATGAAGGGGTTCATGTCAGCGCTCCTTCGACTTGAAAATTGAAATGGCCGTCATCACCGCGGGCCAGCGCCAGCGACTGCGAAGCCGGCAGCGCCACACTGGCGGCTGCAAAATCGGCTTGGATCGGCAACTCCCGACCGCCCCTATCCACCAGCACCACCAGCTTGACGCTGGCCGGCCGGCCGTAGTCAAACAACTCGTTGAGCACCGCGCGTATGGTGCGTCCCGTGTAAAGCACGTCATCGAGCACGATCAGGTTGGCGCCATTGACGTCAAACGGCAGCACGGTCTGGCCGCTGGCGGACAAGCCGCGCTGGGCAAAATCATCGCGGTGCATCGCCGAAGACAAAGTGCCTATCGCATCCGTCAACGCTAGGTCGGCGCGCAGGCGCTCGGCCAGCCAGACACCGCCGGACGCCACACCCACCAGCCGGGGGACCTGGACATAACTGCCCAACAGCTGTCGCATGGCCCGCAAGACTTCGCGGTACAAGGCTTCGGCATCCAGGGTCAAGCTGGTCATGACAGGTTCCTTAAAAATTGCTCCAGGATGATGCAGGCAGACGTCGCATCAGCATCGCTTGCGCCCTGTGACAAGGCCTCGGTGGTGCTGTAACGTTCATCCACCTCGAACACCTGCAGGCCAAAACGACCGCGCAGCTGGCGGGCAAACTTCTGGGCGCGTTTGGTGTTCTCGTGGCTGGCGCCGTCCGGGTGGAACGGAATCCCCACCACCAGCGCATCAGGTTGCCACTCGCGAATTTTCAGGGCAATGGCGGCAAAGCGGGCATCCCCTTGGGCGGCAATGCTGCCTTGCGGCGTGGCCGTGTGGGTGATGCGGTTGCCGGTGGCTACGCCAGTGCGTTTGAGGCCAAAATCGAAAGCGAGAAATGTTTGCAGGGCGGCAGCCACAACGGGCGGGGGCGCTGCACTCATGCGTGCCCGGCCTCGGGCGACAACATCCAACTCTGCAAGCCCAGCAGCATCAGCGCCTTGTCGTAACGCTGCTCGACCGGTGTGTCGAAAATCACCGACAAATCCGCTTCCACGGTCAGCCAGCTATTCTCTGAAATTTCGGACTCCAGCTGTCCCTCGCCCCAGGCCGAATAACCCAGCGAGACAAATACCTTGCGCGGCCCGGCGCCGGTGGACAAGGCCTCCAGCACATCCTTGGAGGTGGTCATTTCCAGCCCACCCGGAATCGTCATGGTCGAGGCATACACCGACTCGCTGCCCGCCAGCATGCATTCATGCAGCACAAAGCCGCGTTCGGTTTGCACCGGTCCGCCCTGGAATACCGGCGAGTCGGTCAAGTCATCGCGGCGCAGAGGCAGTGCCACCTTGTCGAACAGCTTTTTGAGGTTGATATCGCTGGGTTTGTTGATCACCAAGCCAAGCGCGCCCCGGTCGCTGTGCTCGCACATATAGACCACGCTTTTTGCAAAAGCCTCGTCGTCCAGCCCGGGCATGGCAATCAGGAAGTGGTGAGTGAGATTGATCGGTGCAGAATCCATGGCCATGGGGTGATTTTACGCGCAGCAGGCGTGGGCGCGGGAAGAAAAAACCGGGCACCAAGCCCCGCCCGCGCCATGGCCGCCGCCACGCAAATTTCGCCCACAAAAGCCAAGCCCCCAACCATGACCCAACAATACCAACACAGCCTGATGTGGTTCCGGCGCGATCTGCGGGTGGACGACAATGCCGCGCTTTTTCATGCCCTGAAATCGTGCCGGCAGGTTTTTTGCGTTTTTGTGCTGGACAGCGACATCCTGGACACCTTGCCCCGCGCTGACCGTCGGCTTGAATTCATCCGTGAATCGCTGGTGGACCTGGACGGCCAGCTGCAACAGCTGGGGCAACAACACGGCCTGGCCGATGCCGGGCTGATTGTGCTGCAGGGCCGGGCCGTCGAAACCCTGCCGGCCCTGGCGCAGGCCTTGTCGATTGATGCCGTTTTTGCCAACCATGACGACGAACCGCAAGCGCTGGTTCGTGATGCCAGGGTGGGTACCGCTCTGGCGCAGGCCGGCACGGCTTTTCACAGTTTCAAGGACCATGTCATTTTTGAGCGTCAGGAAGTGCTGACGCAAACCGGCAAGCCTTACAGCGTGTTCACCCCTTACAAAAACGCCTGGTTGAAAAAAGTGGACGACTTTTACCTGCGGCCCTACCCGGTCAGGCCTTATGGCGCGGCACTGGCCGCCCGTCCTTTGGCCTACCGCGCTGCCGTGCCTACACTGGCCGACATCGGTTTTGTAGAAACCAACCTCGCCGCGCTGAAAATCCCCACCGGCAGCAGCGGTGCGGCCAGCCTGTTTGACGATTTCCGGGAGCGTATAGGCAGCTACCACGCCAAGCGTGACTACCCCGCCGTCAAAGGACCAAGTTACCTGGGGATACATCTGCGCTTTGGCACGGTGTCCATCCGCCAGCTGGCGGCCACCGCTTTTGGTTTACAGCAGCAGGGAAATGAAGGCGCAGCGGTCTGGCTCAACGAGTTGATCTGGCGCGATTTTTACGCGCAAATCCTGAGCAATTTCCCGCATGTGGCCACACGGGCCTTCAAGCCGGCCTACGATGCCATCGTCTGGGAGCAGGGGCCGCGCGCGCAGGCGCTGCTCCAGACCTGGTGTGATGGCCAGACCGGCTACCCCCTGGTCGATGCGGCGATGGCGCAGATCAGGCAGACCGGCTACATGCACAACCGCCTGCGCATGGTCACGGCCAGTTTTCTGGTGAAAGACCTAGGGATAGACTGGCGCTGGGGCGAAGCTTATTTTGCGGAGCAACTCAACGACTTTGATTTGTCGGCCAACAACGGCGGCTGGCAATGGGCCGCCAGCACCGGCTGTGACGCACAACCCTATTTCCGCATCTTCAACCCGACCAGTCAAAGTGAAAAGTTTGATGCTGACGGCAGATTCATCCGCAAATACGTTCCGCAACTGGCCCGGCTGCCCACGACCGCGTTACACAGCCCCTGGCTGGCCAGCCCTGTGGAGCTGGCGGCGGCCGGTGTTGAATTGGGTCTGGATTACCCGCTGCCCATCGTGGACCACGAGGAGGCACGCCAACTGACGCTGCAGCGTTATGCCTGTGTGAAAAAATCGGAAACGCCTTGAATCGCTATATTTTCTATAGCTACTCAGGCAATTGCAGCAAGGGCTGGAGGCCTATTTCTCTTTAAGCCGCGGCCTCTGCAGCAGAATACCGGCGAATCAGGCTCAGCAGTTCATCTTCGGCGTAAGGTTTGCCCAGGTAATGGTCAACGCCCAGCTCCTTGGCATGTTCGCGGTGTTTTTCGGCAATGCGCGAGGTGATCATGATGATGGGCAAACTGCTCAGGCGCACATCGCCCCGGATATTGCGCGCCAGATCGAAACCGTCCATGCGCGGCATTTCGATGTCTGACAACACCACCGTCGGTCGTTCTTCCTGCAGGCGTTCAAGCGCCTGCAAGCCATCTGCCGCCATGGCCACGCGGTAACCTTCGCGCTGCAACAGGCGCTGGGTCACGCGCCGCACCGTGATGGAGTCGTCCACCACCAGGATCAGCGGGATTTGCGGCGCATCCGGCATGGATATGGATGCGGCGACCGCCACACCCTGGCCGCCGCCCGCCACCTGCTCCAGCATGTGCGGCTCGGCGCTGTCGGAGCTCCAGCCCCGCGCTTGCTGGCCATACACGGTAGCCAGAGCCACCGGGTTGTAGATCAGCACCACGGCACCCGAGGCCAGCACCGACATACCTGCCAGACCCGGCAGGCGCGACAGTTGAGGCCCGAGATTTTTAACCACCACCTCCTGGTTGCCCAGCACTTCATCGACGTGCAAGGCCAGCCGCTGGGCCGCACTGCGGAAAATCACCACAGGTGCGGTTTTGCCTTGCGGCTCGCTGCTGCGGCGTGAAGCCTGTAACAAGGCGCCCGACCAGAAAAACGGCACGGCTTCGCCGGCGACGTCCAGCGTGCCGGTGTTGTAAGCCTGCTGCAAATCCTTGGCCGAGATCCGGCGCACGGTTTCCACCACGTTGGCTGGCACGCCGACCGAGGACGTCCCGGCACGCAACATCACCACCTGCGTGACCGCCGTGGTCAGCGGCAACACCAGCTTGAAGTTGGTGCCCTGGCCGGCCACCGTGCTGGTTTCAATGCGGCCGCCCAGGGCGTTCACCTCCGAGCGCACCACGTCCATGCCGATACCCCGGCCAGCCAACTCGGTGACATGGGCGGCGGTGGAAAAGCCCGGCATGAAAATCATGTTGGCAACTTCATCGTCACCCATTTGCTGGCCTTGGGCCAACAAGCCCGACGCCAAGGCTTTTTCACGGATGCGCTGCAGGTTCAGGCCGGCGCCATCATCGCGGAACTCGACCGACACGTCATTGCCCGATTGCTGCAGGCTCACGGTGATCAAACCATTGGCGTCTTTGCCGGCCTCGGCCCGGGCCTGCGGATCTTCAATGCCGTGGGCCACACAATTGCGCAGCAAATGTTCAAACGCCGGTGTCATGCGGTCCAGCATGCCGCGGTCCATCTCGATGGTGCCGCCCTGCAGGTCCAGCCGCACTTGTTTGCCGGTTTCTTTGGACGCCTGCCGCACCACGCGGTACAGGCGCTCGGAAATCCCTTCAAACTCCACCATGCGGGTTCGCAGCAGATCGCGCTGCAACTCGCGGGTCTGGCGCGCCTGGGCGATCAAATCGTCCTCGGTGGCCTCGACGGTCCGCTGCAAGGTGCGCTGCACGGTCGCCACGTCATTGACCGACTCCGCCATCATGCGGGTCAGTTCCTGCACGCGGGTAAAACGGTCGAACTCCAGCGGATCAAAGCCGAGCTGGGCTTCCTTGGCCTGCTGCAGGCGCGACTGCATCTGGGTTTCGGAGTGCAGTTCCACATCGCGCAGTTGTGAACGCAAACGGTTCAAGTTACCGCTCAAATCATTGAGCGAGCCGCGCAGCTGGTTCAGCTCGGCCTCCAGGCGGGAGCGTGTGATCATGACCTCGCCGGCCTGATTCACCATGCGGTCCAGCAGTTGCGAACGCACCCGTATCGAGCCCGACGTTGCCGGACGCAAGGGTTGCAAGGCCGTGGACTGGGCCATGGACATCATGACTTTGCGGCCAGTGGTCGGCACCGCCAATGTCTCTTGCGGTTCATGCGGAACAGCCAGCGCCGGTTCAGCTTCCGTTGCCAGTGGCGACAGCGGCTCCAGCATTTCAGGCACACCAGGGTGGCGCAAGGCCTCGAAGTTCGCCTGCATCCCGTCAAAAGTCGTCAGCAAGGCATCGAAGTTTTGCGAGGCAGCCGCGTCGGAACCCATGTGTTCGATGTCCGACTCGATGCGGTGGGCCATTTCACCCAGCCGCATGGCGCCGGCCAGCCGCGCGCTGCCCTTGAGCGTGTGCAAGGCCCTCAACACCTCGTTGCGCGCGCCCAGGTTGTCGGGACGCGCAGCCCATTGCCGCAAGGCGCCACCCAGTTGCGGCATCAGCTCGGCGCCTTCTTCTTCAAAAATCGGGAACAGATCCGGGTCGATGACGTCGACCGCATCGAACTCGTCGTCCATGTCTTCGTTGAACGCCGCCGAGGCGAACGACCTGACAGGAACGGGGGTTGGCACGGCAGAAACTGCCGGGACAGAAAAATGCGTCGCCGCCGGCGCACTGGCGGAGGCGCTGGCCACCGCTTCAAAGATTGGGGAACTGGCCAAACTGGCGGCCGGCGTTTCTACAGGCGAAAAACTACTCGCGACGGCTTCGGCAACCAGGGACCCGGGCTCGGGCGAGAGCGCCTCAGGTGCGGCGTGCGCTGCACCAAACTGCACCACCGTCACGTTGCCCGCTTTGGCGGGCTCCGAGAAATCGATGTCACGCAAGGCATGCAGAAGGTTCTGGTCAGGCTGCTTGAGAAAACCAGCGGCAAACTGGTGCAACAAACGCCGAATGTCTTCCGCGGCATCAATAAACAACTGGCTGTGCCGGCTGCCGCTGTGCCCATGCGGAACCGGCGACTGCCGCAAGGCATGTTCCAGCGCCCTGGCCATTTCCGACAAGGCATCAAAACCCACGGTGGCCGAACTGCCGGCCAGTGAATGGGTCAAGGCCAGGGTGGAATCCGCGATCGGACGGTCCTGCTCCAGGGTCCATTCCGTGACTTCGGTGACCAGCCGACGAGACCATTCGTCGGCCTCGTTCAAATACACGTTGTACAGCGGAATGCCGATACGCAGGGAACCGATCACCTTGACCTGATCATCTCCGGCCGCGTCCATGGGCATGGGCTCGGCCTGGTTTTCAAAAGGTTGGAAAAACTCTGCTTCGGTCGCAGACGATGTCACGGCGACCACCGACTCGGGGTGGCTTTCAGGGGCAAAGTCAAACGTTTCCGCCGCGAAACTCTCCGTCACCTCCGGCAAGGCGGGCTCGGCCTGCGCTGCCTCGCCGTCGGGCACAACCGCCGTCAGGAAATGCGCATCAAAATCGATGTCTGACAGCTCGAGCGGGTTGGCTTCTGCGGCCAGCACCGGCTCCGGGAGGTCCAGCTCAAACACCGGCTCGGCAGCGGTCGGTTGAACGGCCGCCGGTGCCGGGGCACCGAGACCGGCCAGTGATGACAGGCTGTCAAAGTCAATGCCCTGGATGTCGGCCAAAGGCTGGTCAACCGCAGCAACGGCAACGGGCTCTGGCGCGGGCTCATCGAGCAGGAAGTCAAAATCAATATCCGCCACCACTTGCGCCGCAGGCGCATCTTCTGTGGCTGGCACAAGCACGTCCACTGGTTCAAACGACGGCTCCGCAACAGGGGCCGCAAGCAACTGGATGGCGCTAAAACGCCCTTCCGTCCGCATGGCATCGGCGCTTGAGCGAAATGGCGCTGCGTTCCACGACGCATCCTGATTGGCCGCAATGTCGTCGATCCAGGCCACAAAACCGTCCATGGCCTGCACACACAAGGCCCGGAACAGGTCATTGGACGGTTTTTGCTCCGCCAGCCAGCCATTGAGCATTTGTTCCAGGGACCAGGCCGCTTCACCGAACTCGTTGAGCCCGACCATGCGCGAGCTGCCTTTGAGTGTGTGGAAGGCGCGACGCAATACCGTGAGTTCACCCATGGCCCCCGGCTCGTTAGCCAGGGCCGCAATGGCGGCTTGCGCCTGGCCGGCCACTTCGCGGGCCTCCTCCAGGAAAATATCGCGCAAGTCGTCTTCTTCAAAATCGGTCGCCTCGGCAGTCGTCGCCTCGGACACAACCGCCGGCGCGGTGGCCGCAACCAGATGGCTCAAGGAATCGGAACCCGCCTGGGTCTGCCCAGCCACGGTGATGGCCGCCTCGCGGGCGGTCTGCGCCAGAGCGGGCTGGTCGGCCAGCGCCGCGTGGGTGGCCAGCACGTCCAGTTTGCCACTCAAGTTTTCAGCCGAAGCGCCGGCCTCTGCATCCTGGACAACCGACAACACTTCCTGGGACAACTCGCTGCTGGCAGAAGTTGCCGCGGCGGCATCGGGCGCTGCGTGGCTGCGGCCCATCAGGGGTTTGAGTTCGCCCTTCAACTCGTCGTAAACAAAAAGCTTTTTGGCCAGCGCGGGCTGGTAATTGAGCATGTCAATCAAGAAGCTCAGCGCGCCCAGGTTGTTGCCCAGTTGGTCAAAGGTTCCGGCGGAACGGGCCAGTTGTTCGTCCACCTCGGTCACCAGCATCTGCTCCACGCTGTCGCGCATACGCAGCACCGCGTGAGAGGCCTGGTCCAGTCCCAGCACGGACAACACACCGCGCATCTGCGACAGCTGCCCCGGCACCGCGGCCAATACGGCCTTGTCCTGCGGGTTGCGGAAAAACAGGTCCAGGGATTTCTCAAGCTCACTGAGGGAAATGCGCAGCTCGCCCACAACACTGCCCATGGTTTGTTTATCGCTGACGCGCCGATACAACTCTTCCATCCAGGCTTCCAGCGGCTGCGCTTCGCCGCCCTTTCGGACACCTTCAAGACGCTCCGCCAACCTGGCCGTTCGGACGGTCAGTTGCGGATCGTGGGGGTCGAGATCGTCAAACGCGGCCTCGAGGTACAACACCGCCGTGGCCACTTCCAGCGCCAACTCGATGGGCGGGGCGTGCTCGGAGCGTACGGTGGTGTCGATCACCCGGGACAGTGCCGAGGCCAGCGGCTGGCTGGGCGCATGCAGCTTGACCAAAGAATCCGTCACAAGGCTGAACTGGTCCGCCACCGTCTTGAATTTGGTCACATCGCCGGCTGTCAATGACGACCAGGTTTCCTTGGCCGACACAATCCGTTTGCGGGCTTGCGCCAGCAAGGCCGGGTCAAAGCGCCCAAACTGGACGGCTTCATAATCCACCGGCTTGAAGCGGGCCAGTCCGTAACTGGAACGAACCGCCGACAAGACGGGTGCATCGCTGTCACGCGGGGCCACAGCCTGGGCGCAGAAAAAAAGTAAATCCTGGACCAGCCGGTCAGACGCATGGGTGCTGCCTTGCGCAAACGACGCATATTGCAACAAGACACGTGACGCTGCCCGTTTGACGTAGAGATCAACTTTCAGCAACCCTTGCGCCAGGGCTTCGAAATAGCCGGCGGCGATTTGCCAGAACACCCTGGGTTCCCGATCCGATTGGGCTTGGGCAAAACTCAGGCACATGTCCCGGAAACTTTGCGCGGCCTGGGGATCACCGGTACGCATGATTTTCAAGACCAGTTGATCCAGCAACTGCCGCGACGCATCGTCATAAGCCCGGGCATCGACGGACAGGGGCAGAGACGGCTCTATCCATCGCCACTCAAAAACCCAGAGGTCAGCGGGATGGATGCGATCGGCGCCAACCAGGCCCTGAACGTCACGGTACTGGGGAAACAGGGAAACGGCGGACACCGGCTTGTCCGCCAACACACCTTCAAGGTACTCGGTCAGTGCAAAACTGGCCAGCTCCACCTTGGCAGCCGCGTCCTGGCTGCATTGTTCGGGGTGCTGGATAAAGCGTTGCACCGCCGCTTCCATGGCCCGCAAGACCAGCGCCGGCGCACTCAAACCCACCATCTCCAGCGCACCCACGGCCTGATGCAATTGCTGGCGGGCGATGCGCAACTGGCTGGCATCTAGGGCGGCCAGATCGGAGCCACGCGCCTGGTCGGCGTCCCGGACAAAACGCTTCAAGGCCTTGGCGGAGCCGTCCAGTGATTTCCGAAGTTCGTCCAGCACCCAGGCCAGCGGGCCCAGATCATTAACAGCCAGGTCGAGTTCAGCGGCTGGTGAATTCGGATCGTTCGATTGCATAAATGGCAGGCCGGTTCATAAATCGGAGTTCACGGACAAAGACACATCAGGCAGGGATCAGGCAATCTTGAATCGCGAGACAGACTGTCGGAGTTCTTCCGCCATGCGGGACAATTCACGCACCTGCTGGGCGGTGGAACGGGTGCCTTCTCCGGTTTGCTCCGTCACGGCAAAAATGTGCTGGATGTTGCCGGCCACCACGTTGGCGGACTCCGCTTCCCGGGAAGCCGAGGCAGAAATCTGCTCGATCAGGTCAGCCAGCCGACGTGACACCAAGTCAATCTCGGACAAGGCGGTACCGGCGCTGTCGGACAGTTTGGCCCCTTCCACCACACCCTGGGTGGAGCGTTCCATAGCGGCCACGGCATCCTGCGTATCGGTCTGAATGGCTTTCACCAGGGCCGAAATCTGGCGCGTCGCATCGGCGGAACGTTCAGCCAGTCGCTGCACCTCCTCGGCCACGACGGAGAAGCCTCGTCCGGCTTCACCGGCGGACGCGGCCTGAATGGCGGCATTCAGCGCCAGCACGTTGGTCTGCTCGGTAATGTCTGAAATCAGCTCGGTAATTTCACCAATCTCCTGGGAGGATTCACCCAGTCGCTTGATCCGCTTGGAGGTTTCCTGAATCTGGTCGCGGATGGAGTTCATACCGCCGATGGCGTTCTGCACCGCCTGCAGGCCGGATTCGGCAGCGGTCAGCGACTGGCGCGCCACTTGGGACGATTCCTGCGCTTGGCTGGACACCTGGTTGATTCGGGTCGCCATGTCGAGCACCGATTGGCCAGTTTCGCGAATTTCGCGCAGCTGTTCGGTGGAAGCTGCCAGCAGCTCGGTCGAGGTGCTTTCCACCTGGGCGGTGGTTTGTGCCACCCGGGTCGCCGTGTTTTGCACGTTACCCACCAGCTGGCGCAACTCTTCCACCGTGTAATTCACCGAGTCGGCGATGGCGCCGGTGATGTCTTCGGTCACCGTGGCTTCCTGAGTCAAATCACCCTCGGCCACTGTCTGCAATTCGTTCATCAAGCGCAAAATGGCCGCCTGGTTGGCGTCATTGACGCGTTTGGCGTCCTGCTCCTGGCCCTTGGCTTCCATACGCTGGCTTTCCGCAACCCCTTGGCGCTGCCGGCTGTCCAGCACCTGCAAACGGGCCAAACCTGCCGCGCAAAGCAGCGCAAAAGCAGCCGCCACCGCCAAGGTGGTCAAGGCGCCGGCACCCAGACCGGTTTGTGATGAAAGCTTACCCTGGATATCCTCCAGGCCACGGCGCAAGGATTCACTGTCGGAAATGATCGATGCCTGGGCCTCGCGCGCCGACACCAGACCCTGCAAATTGCCCAGAATCGCGCCGGCCTGCACACGTGTCTGCTCATAGAGAGCCATCAGCGCTTCCAGCCGCTCGCGGGTCTGCGGATCTTTGGACCCCGACAGGCGCAACTCTGGGCTGCCTTCCTGCAAACCCTGTGCAATTTCCTTGAAGGAGTTCAAATCCTTGCCCAGCAAAAACACGGCTTCCGGACTCACACCTTCCATGGTCAGGAACTCATTGGCCGATTTACCAATACGTTGCGTCAACATCACCAGTTGGCCGGCTGCGGAGATTTCCGCCGGCGCCGCATTTTGCTGAAGCTTGAGCGAAGAAACCGTTTCGGCGATTTCCAGCAAGTCCGAAGACTGGCGGTTAATCGTGCGCAACGCGTTGCCCACCTGGGTCAAAATTGCCTGCTGCCCCATCACGGTCGCCGAATTCTTCTCGGCACGCTCCATCAACGGCGTCACGACGTCAACATTGGTCTGCAGTTCAATCGCCACCGGCTCCAGGCGCAAGGACACTTCACCGGCCTTCAGACCACGCACGGTCTTGGCCAGCACGTCGGAACTTTCCTTCACGTCGGGAAAGGCCTGGGCACTGCCCACCAGCGCCTGAGACACCGATTTGGCAAGCCGCTGCGACTGCATCAGGGACTGACCGGTGGCCGCCACCTGCTGCGCCACCTGGTCCGCCTGGTTCAGGGCCACAAAGGTCACCGAAGCCAGCACCGCCACCGCCACACCCAGCAAAAGCACCAGAATCCGCTGATGCGAACCCATGGGGCGTCTGCCCAGGATAGGCAGCGACAACAACTCGACCTGGCGAGAGGCTTCGTCCGCATTCTGGCTTTCGGGGCCGGCACTGCCCTCAGCCTGCGCGCTCGCGGCCGTGCTGGCCATCGAGTTCATGCTTCCCGCTGCCAGGGGATCGACCGACATGTCAAGCGAAACATCATCCATGCTGTCCTGGGGGGGCGCGGGCTTTGTTTTGAATAGCTTCTGAATAGTTTCAATCACAGACATGGTGAGCCTTCCAGGGAAAACGTGATAGCGCTAGGCGCTGATGGTCAAAAAATGAGCTTGTTGCGCGAGCGACTGCAGATTGATTTCCTGCCACGTGGCGCCGTTTGAATCGACGTAACTATGGCCAAAGAATTCAGGCGAGTCAGGGGATCGTTCTGCAAAGTCGGTGAAGGCTTCCGGATTGCGTAATCCGGCCAGCTTGTCGATCTGCAAGGCGCAATTGATTTCAAGCGCACTGTTGAGCGCGACCAGACGCGATTCGGTGCGCGCCATTTCGCTGCGTGGCGGCGGCGTGGTGCCGGTCACAAAGCTGGCCAGATCCACCACACCGTACAAGCCGCCGCGCAAATTGGCGACGCCAGCAAACCAGGCTTGGGTGTAGGGCACGTTCTGCGCACTGACCCACGGGAAAATTTCGCCGGACTGGTTCAGCGGAAACAGGTATTTGCCACCGCCCGCCTCCACAGCCAGCCAGGACGCTGAAACACCCTGGGTCTTGGCCGCCTGCAACCTGTCGGCCAGGCGGCTTTGCAATTCTCTAAGTGCTTGTCGATTGGCCATGCTTTAGTGCGGTCGGTGAAAAAAAATCAGCCCAGCGCCTTGATCTTGGCCATCAGGTCATCGGCATCCACCGGCTTGGTGATGTAGTCCTTGGCACCTTGACGCATGCCCCAGACACGGTCGGTTTCCTGGTTCTTGCTGGTGCACATGATGATGGGCACGTCAGCGTACAGGGGGTCCCGCGTGATGGCGCGTGTGAGCTGGAAACCATTTTGCCCAGGCATCACCACATCCATCAGGATCAGGTCGGGTTTTTCCTCGGCCAGCCGACGAAAGGCGTCTTCCGCATTCTCGGCGGTTTTCACGGCAAAGCCGTTCTTGCCCAGCAGGTCGGTCATGAACATCAGTTCGGTTTTAGAGTCGTCCACTATCAGAATTTTTTTAATCGCCATCACGCTACTCCTTGTTTTGCGCTGCCAAGCTCCTGCACGGTATGCAGCAGTTGGTCTTTGGTAAACGGCTTGGTCAGGTAGTCTTGCGAGCCAACCATCCTGCCTCTCGCCTTGTCGAAGACGCCGTCTTTGGAAGACAGCATCACAATCGGTACGCCTGAAAATTTGGGGTTGCGCTTGATGATCGCGCAAGTCTGGTAACCATCCAGGCGAGGCATCAGGATGTCGCAGAAGATCAGGTCGGGCAGGTAGTCATTGACTTTGGAGAGGGCGTCGAAGCCGTCCTCTGCAAGCAAGACCTCATGGCCGCCCTGTTTCAGGAATATTTCCGCACTGCGTCTGATGGTATTGCTGTCGTCTATGACCAAAACCTTGAGCCCTGAACTGGTAATACTCACTGACTGTGCTCCTTATAAAGCGCCGCCGGCATGGCAACGCCTGCCTCGCGCTTGTTTAGACAATCGGCCCAGTCATTCAGATCTGAACCATTTCAAAGTCTTCTTTACGCGCGCCACATTCAGGGCAAGTCCAGTTCATAGGAACCTGGGCCCAAGGCGTACCGGCCGCAATGCCATGTTCTGGCGCGCCCGTTGTTTCGTCATAAATCCAGCCACAAATTAAACACATCCAGGTCATTGATTGAGTCACAGCTTAAGTTGCCTTCGAATAGAATGCAACAATTGTATCGAGGCGGCGTTGCTTATTCGCGTACAAGGCAAAATCCAGCCTATGGCAAACCCCAACATACCTCCTCTGGACACCCGGCCCATCGACGCAGAGGACAGCGAAACATCTCCCGCCTGCGTGATGACCTTCAATGCCAACGACCCCAGTGGCGCCGGCGGCCTGACGGCGGACATCAGCGCCATCGCCTCGGCTGGCGCCCACGCACTGGCCGTCGTCACGGGCAGTTATGTGCGCGACACGGCTGAAATTTTCGACCATGTTTCCTTCGACGATGAAGCCGTCACTGAACAGGCGCGCACCACCCTCGAAGACATGCCGGTCAGCGCCATCAAGGTCGGCTTTGTCGGCAATCCGGAAAACATCAGCGCCATCGCGGAGATCGCCTCGGATTATGCCGACGTGCCGCTGATCGCCTACATGCCCAACCTGTCCTGGTGGGAAGAAGAAGCCATCGACAACTACCTGGATGCTTTTCGCGAGTTGTTGCTGCCGCAAACCACCGTGCTGGTGGGCAACCACAGCAGCTTGTGGCGCTGGCTGATGCCGGACTGGAGCGGCGAGAAAAGCCCCACCGCCCGCGACATCGCCAAGGCTGCCTCCGAGTTCGGCGTGCCTTACACGCTGGTGACCGGCATTCCGCTGCCCGACCAGTTCATCGACAACGTTCTGGCCACGCCGCAAGCCATCCTCTACAGCGAAAAGTTCGAGCGTTTCGAAGCGGTGTTTGCCGGCGCCGGCGACACCTTGACGGCTGCTTTGTCGGCCTTGCTGGCCAACGGCCACAACCTGCAGGCCGCCACCAGCGAGGCCCTGACCTATCTTGACCACAGCCTGGACGCCGGTTTTCACCCCGGCATGGGCAACATCGTGCCTGACCGCCTCTTCTGGGCACAAGCCGACATGGACACCGACGATGACGATGAGGTCGATGAAAACAACGGCCTGGACACCCCGCCTCCCCTCCCCCCTTTCGATATTCCTCCCAATGGCACCAAACATTAGTCCTGACAATTCCCGCAACACGGCCCTGTTCGAACGCGCCAAGGCGCTGATCCCCGGCGGCGTCAACTCGCCAGTGCGCGCCTTCAAGGCAGTCGGCGGCACGCCGCGTTTTGTGCAGCGTGCACAAGGCGCTTACTTCTGGGACGCCGACGGCCAACGCTACATCGACTACATCGGCTCCTGGGGGCCCATGATCCTGGGCCACGGCCATCCCGCCGTGGTTGAAGCCGTGCAAAAAGCGGTGCTGGAAGGCTTTTCCTACGGCGCGCCGACCGAGCGCGAAGTCGAGCTGGCCGAAGAAATCGTCAAGCTCGTGCCCTCCATCGAGATGCTGCGCCTGGTCAGCTCAGGCACCGAAGCCACCATGAGCGTGATCCGGCTGGCACGCGGCGCCACCGGTCGCAGCAAGATCATCAAGTTTGAAGGTTGTTACCACGGCCACTCCGACGCCCTGCTGGTCAAGGCCGGCTCGGGCCTGGCCACCTTTGGCAGCCCGACCAGCGCTGGTGTTCCGCCTGAAGTGGTGCAGCACACCCTGGTCCTCGAATACAACCACATCGCCCAGTTGGAAGAAGCTTTTTCCGTCCACGGCAAGGACATCGCCTGCCTGATGATCGAACCGATTGCCGGCAACATGAACTTTGTGCGGGCAAGTATTCCTTTCATGAAACGCTGTCGCGAACTCTGCACGCAATACGGCGCGCTGCTGGTGTTTGACGAAGTGATGACAGGCTTTCGCGTGGCCCTGGGCGGCGCGCAAAGTGTTTATGCCCGGAGTATTCCTGGCTTCAAACCCGACATGACAGCACTCGGCAAGGTGATTGGCGGCGGCATGCCGATGGCAGCCTTTGGCGGCACACGTGCCGTGATGGAACACCTTGCGCCCCTGGGCTCGGTCTACCAGGCCGGCACATTGTCAGGCAACCCGGTGGCCACAGCCTGCGGCTTGGCGACCCTGCGCGAACTCCAGAAACCTGGTTTTTACGAGGCACTGGGCGCACGCACCCAAAGCCTGGTTGCCGGCCTGACACAAGCCGCCACCCAGGCGGGCGTGCCGTTTTGCGGCGACAGCGAAGGTGGCATGTTCGGCTTTTTCCTGCTGGACACCTTGCCGCAGAATTATCCCCAGGTCATGAAAACGGACAGCCCGGCCTTCAACCGCTTTTTCCACGCCATGCTGGACAAAGGTGTGTACTACGCACCCGCACTGTACGAAGCCGGCTTTGTCAGTTCGGCGCACACGGCCGAAGACATAGCAAGCACGGTGGCTGCGGCGCGCGACTTCTTCAACGCAAGCGCTTCGAAGTAAACACGCCGGCTGATCACGGGAGCGGCGGCTGGGACAACACCCAGCGCGCCAGCACCTCTGCGTCGGCCGGCGTCACCAAGGTTTGCCGCGGCATGATGACGCGGCCCCAGGTGCCCACACTGCCTTCCTGAATTTTCCCCGCCAGGCGTCGCGGCGCCTCGGTATCGTCGCGGTAACGCGCTGCGATCTGGGCGAAGCCCGGTCCGACCTGCTTGCGGACCATGCCGTGGCAGGCCATACAGCCGTTTTTGCGGGCCAGGTCCTGCGGCGATGGTGTCTGGGCCACAGCCGTCAAGCAGCAGACCAGCAGCAGGGCCGCTGCCAAGCCACGAGATGTTGGACCCAAGGCCACCAACTTAATGACGGAAGTGGCGCACGCCCGAGAGCACCATGACCACGCCACGTTCGTCGGCCGCATCAATCACTTCCTGGTCACGCATTGAACCGCCGGGCTGGATCACACAGGTCGCGCCCGCGTCCACCACCACGTCGAGGCCGTCGCGGAAGGGGAAAAAGGCGTCACTGGCGACCGCCGTGCCCTTGAGCGACAAGCCGGCATGCTCGGCCTTGATGCTGGCAATACGGGCCGAGTCAAGGCGGCTCATCTGGCCGGCCCCGACCCCCATCGTCATGCCGCCGGCGCAGAACACGATGGCGTTGGATTTCACGTATTTGGCGACGGTCCAGGCAAACAGCAGGTCCTGCAATTGCGCCGGCGTAGGCTGCAGCTTGCTGACAACTTTCAGGTCGGCCAGCGTCAGCTCGTGGTTGTCGGCGGTCTGCATCAGCATGCCGGAACCCACACGTTTGACGTCCATCAGGTTGCGACCTTGCTTCCAGGCGGTGTCGCCACCCGGCGGCAAATCAATTTGCAGAATCCGCACATTGACCTTGCTCTTGAACACGGCCAGCGCTTCCGGCGTGAAGGCGGGCGCCATCAGCACTTCCACAAACTGTTTGGAGATTTGCTGCGCAGCCGCTTCGTCCAGCGTGCAGTTCAGCGCAATGATGCCGCCGAATGCCGAGGTCGGGTCGGTCTTGAAGGCCTTGCTGTAGGCCTCCAGCGCATCGGCGCCGACCGCCACACCGCAGGGGTTGGCGTGTTTGACGATCACACATGCCGGGCCGGTGAAACTCTTGACACATTCCCAGGCAGCGTCGGCGTCGGCAATGTTGTTGTACGACAGTTCCTTGCCCTGCAGCTGTTTGGACATCACCAGCGAGCCGGGGGCGGGATACAAATCGCGGTACAACGCGGCCTGCTGGTGCGAGTTTTCGCCGTAACGCAGGTCCTGCACCTTGATGAAACGGCCATTGGCCTGGCCCGGGAACAGGCTGTGCGCACCATCAGCCTGGATGCCGGAGAGGTAGTCGCTGATGGCGCCGTCGTACTGGCTGATGCGGTTGAAGGCGGCCACCGACAACGCAAACTTGGTCGCGTTGCTGACCTGGCCGGCTTTCAACTCTTCCAGTACACCCGCGTATTGCGACGCATCGGTCAACACTGCCACGTCTTTCCAGTTCTTGGCGGCGGAGCGCACCATGGCCGGGCCGCCAATGTCTATGTTTTCGATCGCGTCTTCCAGCGTGCAGCCGGGTTTGGCCACCGTGGCTTCAAACGGATAAAGGTTGACGACCAGCAGGTCTATGGTCTCAATACCGTGCGTTTTTAGCGCGGCCATGTGTTCGGGCAGATCGCGCCTGGCCAGCAGACCGCCGTGCACCTTGGGGTGCAGGGTCTTGACGCGGCCGTCCAGCATTTCGGGAAAACCGGTGTGATCGGCAACTTCGGTGACGGGCAGGCCGGCGTCGGCCAGCAGCTTGGCCGTGCCGCCGGTAGAAAGCAGTTTGATGCCCAGGGCATGCAGCGCCTGCGCAAATTCAAGGATGCCGGTTTTGTCGGAGACGGAGATTAATGCGTTCATGCTTTACTTCTATTTTCTGGAGGCGGCGCAGGGTCCGCGCTCACTTGACCAATTTGTGTTCGACCAGCTTTTTGCGCAAGGTGTTGCGGTTCAGGCCCAGCCATTCGGCGGCGCGGGACTGGTTGTTCTCGGCGTGATGCATCACCACTTCGAGCAGCGGTTTTTCAACCACACGCACCATCATGTCGTACATGCCGTCGGGTTCGGTGCCGTGCAAGTCCTTGAAGTAACCTTCAAGACTGGTGCGCACGCACTCCTCTATGTGTTTTTTGCTCATGCGAGCTCTCCCTCCTCTTTGTTATCTTGTTTTTCCTGGTCACCCGCCGCGTTCGGCGTGGCGCCTTCCCCTATCACGGGCATGCGGTCCATGAATCCACCCAGCCCGTCAAAAAAATCGGCCACCGCCTGCCACTGCGTCTCGCAGTCCTCCAGCCGGTTCATGCTACCCCTAAAGGCCTCGCCGCCGGGCAGGGTCTTCACATACCAACCTATGTGTTTGCGCGCCGTGCGCACGCCGCTGAAAGCGCCATACAGCTCGTAATGGTCCAGCAGGTGATCCAGCAGCAGGCGTTTGACCTCGGCCACCAGCGGCGGCGCCAGATGGGTGCCGGTCGCCAGAAAATGCGCAATCTCGCGAAATATCCAGGGCCGGCCCTGGGCCGCGCGGCCCACCATCACGGCGTCGGCGCCGGTGTAAGCCAACACATCGCGGGCTTTTTCCGGGCTGCTGATGTCGCCGTTGGCCACCACCGGAATCCCCACCGCGGCCTTGACCGCGGCAATCGTGTCGTATTCGGCCTGGCCCTTGTAACCCTGCTCGCGGGTGCGGCCGTGCACGGTGAGCATCTGCACGCCGGCGGTCTCGAAGGCGCGCGCCAGGGTCACGGCATTTTTGTGCGATTCGGCCCAGCCGGTGCGCATTTTCAGGGTCACCGGCACACCGCGGGACGCACAGGCGGCGACCACGGCCTGCACAATCGCCAGGGCCAGGGGTTCGTCCTGCATCAGGGCCGAGCCGGCCCATTTGTTGCAGACCTTTTTGGCCGGGCAACCCATGTTGATATCGATGATTTGCGCGCCGCGGTCTATGTTGTAAGCGGCCGCCTCGGCCATCATCTGCGCGTCGGTGCCGGCGATCTGCACGGCAATCGGCGCCACTTCCCCGTCGTGGTTGGCGCGGCGTGAAGTCTTCAGCGTGTCCCAGAGGTCGCGGCGCGAGGTCACCATTTCACTGACCGCATAACCCGCGCCCAGCGTTTTGCACAGGCGCCGGAACGGCCTGTCGGTGACGCCCGCCATCGGCGCGGCAAACAGATTGTTTGCCAATACGTAGGGACCGATGTTCATGGACGTGCTGGGGGGGTGAATGCGAAAAAGCGAGGGGTGATTGTAACTGCCTAAAATTTCAGCACCTGGAATCTGGCCAGGAATTTGTAAGCAGCCCGCGTCCCGGTAGGGGCGCCTGCGCCCTGCCTATACTCGCTGCAGATGGAACACTGGATACGACAGCTTTTGGAAGCCCTGGCTTTGCCCGAGTACGGGCTGAGTTCGGTCTTTGTCATGTCTTTTATTTCCGCGACCCTGCTGCCCTTGGGCTCGGAGCCGGTGGTGTTTGGCCTGGTCAAACTCAACCCGCAGATGTTCTGGCCGGCGGTGCTGGTGGCCACGGCCGGCAACACCCTGGGCGGGGCGCTGGACTGGTGGATGGGTTTTGGCGCGCACAAGGTGGTCGATAAATACCAACACTCCTCGCACCACGGTCGGGCCGTACGCTGGCTGGAAAAGCTGGGCCCCAAAGCCTGCCTGCTGGCCTGGCTGCCCGCGGTCGGCGACCCGCTGTGTGCGGTGGCCGGCTGGCTCAAGTTTCCGTTCTGGCCCTGTGTGGCCTACATGGCCATCGGCAAATTCGCGCGCTACGTCACGATGACCGGTGCCTTGATCTGGGCTTTTCCGGGCGGCTTTAAATTCTAGGCAGCTGGCGCCAGCCCCTTCGCCTTAAAACCGTTCGTTTGGCAACAGATAACGCCACTGCCCCACAGCCAAGCTGCTCATGGGCACACGACCCACACGGATACGTTTCATGGCCTGGATGCTGAGCCCGATACATTCACACATATAGGCAATCTGCCCGGGCCGCTCACCCTTGAGCGCAAAGCGCAACCGGGTTTCGTTTTGCCAGCTCACCTTGGCCGGCGGCAGCAAGAACCCGTTGAAGGTGAAGCCATGGTCGATGCGGTTGAGCCTATCCAGCCCGCCACCCGTCGGGGTGCCGGTGACCTCGACAATCACTTCGTGCTCCATCTCCGAGGCGTCTTCGCTGAGTTTGCGCGCCACACGCCAATCCTGCGTGAACACCACCAGACCGCTGGCCGGCGTGGCCAGCGGTGTCGCCAGCGCCTGGCTGCTGAAATGTTTTTTCAGCGGCCGGATGCCGGAGCGGTCGTCTTTGGCCCGGTTGTCCAGGCTCAACAAATGCACCGCCGGCGTGGCGGGCCGCCTCGCGCCGTCGTCCAGCCCGGAGGCGAAACCCGCCGGTTTGTGCAGCAGCAAGGTGACCGGCGTCAACGCCAGCAGGCTGGCATCACGATCGATTTCGATTTTCTGGTCCAGCACGCGGAACTGCGGCTCCTCGACCACCACGCCGTCGACCCGCACCCAGCCGCCTTCGATGTATTGCTCGGCCTCGCGGCGCGAACACGACAACATTTCGGCCAGGCGTTTGGCCAGACGTTGATCGAGGCGTACGGGTTCTGTCATGGACAAGGGCCTCAGGGGATTCGAAAAAATTCGCTACAAAATCAATAGCTACTTGCGCCCACCCATCAAGGGCTGGAGGCCTAAAATATACTCAAGCGGGCGACAGATCGCCCGCCTCAGCGTCAGATCAGCTGCTGAACAGGAAGTTCATCACGTCGCCGTCCTTGACGACGTAGTCCTTGCCTTCGGCGCGCATCTTGCCGGCGTCCTTGGCACCCTGCTCACCCTTGCAGGCGATGAAGTCGTCAAAGGCGATGGTCTGGGCGCGGATGTAGCCCTTCTCGAAATCGGTGTGGATCACACCGGCGGCCTGCGGCCCGGTGTCGCCCACATGGATGGTCCAGGCACGCACTTCCTTGACACCGGCCGTGAAGTAGGTCTGCAGGCCCAGCAGCTTGTAGGCCGAGCGGATCAGACGGTTCAGGCCCGGCTCATCCTGGCCCAGTTCCTTGAGAAACTCCAGGCGGTCGGCATCGTCCATCTCGGACAACTCGGCCTCGATCTTGGCGCAGATGGCCACCACCGGGGCATTCTGCGTCGCGGCGTAGGCCTTCAGGCGGTCCAGGTAGGGATTGTTCTCGAAACCGTCTTCGCTCACGTTGCCGACAAACATGGCCGGCTTGGCCGTGATGAAGAAAAACTGCTTCAGCAAAGGCAACTCTTCCTTGCCAAAGTCAATCGTGCGTACCGGTTTGCCTTCGTTGAGCGCGGCCTGGCATTTCTCCAGGATGGCGACCAGCTTGATCGATTCCTTGTCGCCCGAACGCGCCAGTTTGGTCACGCGGTGCAAGGCTTTTTCAACCGCCGTCAGGTCGGCCAGGCAAAGTTCGGTCTGGATCACTTCGATGTCGGAGATCGGATCCACCTTGCCGGCCACATGGATCACGTTGTCATCGTCAAAACAGCGCACCACGTTGACAATGGCATCGGTCTCGCGGATGTGCGCCAGAAACTTGTTGCCCAGGCCTTCACCGGTGCTGGCGCCGGCGACCAGGCCGGCGATGTCCACAAACTCCACAATCGCAGGCACCACACGTTCGGGCTGGACGATCTCAGACAGCTGCGCCAGCCGGGGGTCAGGCACTTCAACCACGCCCACATTGGGCTCGATGGTGCAAAACGGGTAGTTTTCCGCCGCAATGCCCGCCTTGGTCAAGGCATTAAACAGGGTCGATTTACCGACGTTAGGCAAGCCTACGATTCCGCACTTCAAACTCATGACAAACCTTCAAAAACAGGGGTAGAAGTGTATGCGATGCTGAAAAATCAACATCCAAAGGGCTAATCGAAGCGGAAATTGGACTCGACAGCCTGACCGACCTTGAGCAGATGGTCAACACCGCCCAGCACAATGGTGTTCATGCCAAAGGTCAGCCCGCCATTCACACGCGGGTCCTGGCGGTAGGTTTGCAGCATGTCACCCACCTCCGGGCTGCTGATTGCGGTTGCCGGATCAATATTGGGAATCGGGCAACGCGGGCAAGGCTTGACCGGCTTGAGTTGCACTGTGCCCTCCGCGGTGCTGATCTGCAGGGTCTCCAGCCGGTCTTCATCGTGCGGCGCCATCTCGCTGCTCCCGGCCGCATGGCCCAGCACGATGTTGGGCCGAAACCGCGCCATCTCCACAGCCGCCACACCCTGGGCCGCCAGTTTGGCGTTGAGCTGGTCCAGCGAGGCCTGGCTGAGCACCAGCAGCGAATAACCGTCGCTGAACTGGTTCAGTGCCTCCACCTCACCGGTCCATTTGGGGCTGCAAATCCGTTTGTGTTCCGGATCAAAACGCACCAGGCGCAGCTTGGCGCCCAGAAAATCACTGAACCACTGGGCGGCGACAGGCCCCATGTCGTAAGCCTGGACCTCGTCGTCCCAGACCTTGACCCGCACCGGCTCCTGCACCTGGTCCAGCGCAATGTGCAGGGCCAACATGCCGGGCGCGCGCAAGACCATGTCGTGGTATTTGAGCTGGGGCTGGATCAGCGCCATGCGCGGCAACTCGCGCTGCGTCACAAACACGCCGTTTTCGTCCACCACCATCCAGGCCCGATCAAACTCCAGCCCGGTTTCGGTCAGGATCGCTTCGGTCACGGGCACCCCGGCGCAGGACTTGACGGGATACACCCACAGGCCGGTGATGACCGCTTGTAGATCGGCGTCAGCGGCTGTGGCGGCGATCGCCCCGGATGTTTCGCTCAATGATTGGCTCACTTGAAAAACCCTTTGAATTTTCGTTTTAGTCTCCACACGCGTCCGATTTTGCACTGCCTTCTAAAATGGGCCATGTCCAAGCCTTTTGATGTTTGTATCCGCGGCGGCGGTGTGGTGGGCCGCACCCTGGCCCTGCTGCTGGCGCGCGAGCGCCTGCGGGTGGCGCTGGTCACCCGTCCCATCCCGGCCGCACCCGCGGCCCAGGATGTGCGGGCCTACGCCCTGAACAGCGCATCACGCCAGTTGCTGGCGTCCCTGCGCGCCTGGCCGGAAGCACCTTTTGCCACGCCGGTGCAAGCCATGCGCGTCTGGGGCGACGATGGTGGCCAACTGGATTTCGCGCCGGAAGCCGGTCGCAGCGCGGCCCTGGCCTGGATCGTGGATGTGCCGGCGCTGGAGCAACAACTGGCCGAGGCCGTGCGTTACCAGTCGCAGATAGAAATCGTGCCGGAACCCGTCAAAGCCACACTCAGCGTGATCTGCGAGGGCAAACACAGCAGCAGCCGCAACGAATTCGGCGCAGCCTGGACCGTCAAGCCTTACCAGCAAAAAGCCATGGCCGGCCGCTTGAGCAGCGACCAGCCGCACCAAGGCCTGGCGCGCCAGTGGTTTTGCGGCGGCGACATCCTGGCTCTTTTGCCGATGGGTGGCGCCGAGGGGAACTCTATGGCGCTGGTCTGGTCTGTCTCTGTGGAACGCGCTGCCGCGCTGGAAAAGTTGTCGCCTGAAGAATTTGCTGCGGCGATACAAGCCGTGTGTGGTGTTGAAGCCGGGCAGTTGCAACTGAGCAGCGCCTTGTCGAGCTGGCCCTTGTCGCTGTCCAAAGCAGAACGCTGGGTCGGCCCCGGCTGGGCACTGGCCGGTGACGCGGCCCACACGGTGCATCCGCTGGCCGGCCAGGGTTTGAACCTGGGGCTGGCCGATGCGGCCGGCCTGGCAGCAGTGGTTCACGCACGTGAGTACTGGCGCGGCCTGGGGGATGAAAAATTGCTGCGCCGTTATGAACGTGCGCGCAAAGCCGATGTGGCGGCCATGGGCGCCGTGACCGACGGTTTGCACGGTTTATTTGCGCAAAGTGATGTGCGCTGGCAGGCCTTGCGCAATTGGGGTATGAAAGGTTTTGCACGCAGCGGCCCATTAAAAACATGGGTCACGCGGCAGGCCATGGGTTTATAGAACTGGAAAAAATAATGAAGAAACTATTCAAATCAATCGTGACCTGCAGCTTGCTGGCACTGAGTCTGGGCGCCGCTTTTGCGCAGGAAGCGGTGATCCGCAAAAACCTGACCGACCGCCTGCCCACCCTGCCCAAGATCGACGAGATCAGCAAAACGCCGATGAATGGCCTGTATGAAGTGCGCGTCAACGGCAGCGAGATTTTTTACACCGATGCCGACGGCAACTTCCTGATCCAGGGGAGCCTGATCGACACCAAGGTCAGGCGCAACCTGACCGAAGAACGGGTCGACAAACTCAATGCGGTGGCTTTCGATGCCTTGCCGGTCAAGGACGCGTTCACGATTGTGCGCGGCAACGGCAAACGCAAGATGGCGGTGTTTGAAGATCCGAACTGCGGTTATTGCAAACGTTTTGAGCGCGACATGCAAAAGGTCAGCGACGTGACCATCCACATGTTTTTGTACCCCATCCTGAGCCCGGACTCGGTGGAAAAATCCAAACACATCTGGTGTGCCAAAGACAAAGCCAAGGTCTGGCAAGACCTGATGGTGCGTGACCAACCGCTGACCGCCGCCACCTGCGACACCAGCGCGCTGACCCGCAACATCGAGTTCGGCAAGAAATACCGCATCACCGGCACCCCGACCGTGATTTTTGCCGACGGTACACGTGTGCCCGGCGCCATCAGTTCCCAGCAGGTCGAAAAATACCTGAACGACGCCAAGATGCCCTGATTGCGGCGACGCGCAGACAAATAATGGTCAAAAGTGCCTCCAGCCCTTAATTCACGGGCGCAATAAGCTCTACTTTTGATAGCATCTCCACCATACCCGGGGCAGGCTGGAGCGTCACAAGGCGCTGCGGGCTGGTCAGGGCTTTCTTGAGTCCTTATGCCCAAGCCACGCGCCCAGCCCCCCTCACCTGATGCCGCAGCGATTCATTACCGCGTCGAAATCGCCGACCCGCAAGCCCATTTGTTCCGCATCACGCTGACAATTGCGCGACCGGCGGCGCTGCAGCGGCTCAGCTTGCCGGTGTGGATTCCGGGCAGCTACCTGGTGCGCGAGTTTTCCAAAAACCTGCAAAACCTGCGCGCGCGGCAAGGCACACGCGCCCTGCCCGCCGGCCAACTGACACAACTGGACAAAAACAGCTGGCAGGTCCGCTGCAACAGCGACAAGCCGCTGCTGCTGAGCTACGAGGTTTACGCCAACGACAACTCGGTGCGCACCGCCTGCCTGGATGCCAGCCGCGGCTTTTTCAACAACAGCTCCTTGTGTCTGCGGGTCGAGGGCCAGACTCAGGCCCCGCACCAGCTCGACATCGTGCCCCATGCCGCGCTGGCCGACTGGTCGGTGGCCACCGGCCTCAGCCCGCTGAAAATCAACAAGCAAGGTTTCGGCAGCTACCTGGCCGCCGACTACGACGAACTGGTCGACTGCCCGGTCGAGATGGGTGTCTTCTGGAGCGGCTCGTTTTTCGCCTGCGGTGTGCCGCACCGTTTTGTGGTGGCCGGCGCCATGGCTAGTTTTGACGGCGAACGGCTGCTGGACGATGCCCGGAAAATTTGCGAAACGCAAATCCGCTTCTGGCACGACAGCAAAAAACCGCCGTACAAAAACTATGTGTTCATGCTCAACGCCGTGGACGATGGTTACGGCGGGCTGGAGCACCGCAACTCCACCGCACTGATCTGCAAACGCAAGGACTTGCCACGCCTGGGCGACAGCAAAACCTCCGAGGGTTACACCACCTTGCGCGGCCTGATCAGCCACGAATATTTTCACACCTGGAACGTCAAACGCCTGCGCCCGGCGGAGTTTGCCAGCTACAACTACGACGCGGAAAACTACACGCCTCTGCTCTGGTTTTTTGAAGGTTTCACCAGTTATTACGACGACCTGCTGCTGCGTCGTGCCGGCCTGCTGGACGATGCGGCCTACCTGAAACTGCTGAACAAAACCATCAACCAAGTGCTGCAGACGCCGGGCCGGCTGCTGCAGTCGGTGGCCCAGGCCAGCTTTGATGCCTGGGTCAAGTATTACCGCCAGGATGAAAACACACCCAACGCCACCGTCAGTTATTACACCAAGGGCGCTTTGGTCGCCCTGTGTTTTGACCTGAGCTTGCGCGCCGAAAGCAAGCTCGGTCAAGCCGCCACGCTGGACGAGGTGATGCGCAACCTGTGGCAACGTTGCAAGGGCGGCCCCATGGGCGAGGCGGACTTTGCGGACGCGCTGCAGGAAGTCGGCGGGCGTTCTTACGCGGCCGAAATCGCCAGCTGGGTACACGGCACCGGCGACTTGCCACTGCAGGACTTGTTGCAGCGCCACGGCGTGGCGGTGTTGCAGGAACCGGCCCAACTGGCCCAGGCCCTGGGCCTGCGTGTGCTGGAAAACGGCAGCATCCAGGTCAAGACGGTATTGCGCGGCGGCGCCGCCGAACGCGCCGGTTTTGTCGCCGGTGACGAATGGCTGGGGATAGAAGCTGTCGCGACGGGAAAAAAGAAACCCCCGACCGAAGGCTGGCGCCTGGACAAACTCGACGACCTGCCGCTCTACGCCGGAACGGCCAAAAAGTGCTGGCCCTGGTCGCGCGTGACAAACGCCTGCTGCGGCTGGAGTTGAGCCTGCCCAGCGGCGTGACGACCTGGCGCCTGGTCTTGCGCGATGCGGCGCAAGCTGACCGCTGGTTAGCCGCAGCAGACTAAAAAATGCGCTAAACCCGGCGGTCCAGCACCCGTTTGGCCTTGCCCAGGCTGCGTTCCACGCCACCTTCGGCGCGCAACTCGATGTCGGCAGCCGTGCCTATGTAGGCCTTGATCTCGTGTTGCAGCAACACCGCGGCGGCCTGTGCAGGCGCACTGTCGGGTGACAAGCCGGGACGGGTTTCGACCGCCACACGCAAACAGTCCAGCGCGCCCTCACGCGTCAGGATGCATTGGTAATGCGGCGCCAGCTCGCTGCGTTTGAGGATCAACTCCTCGATCTGTGTCGGGAACACATTGACGCCGCGCACAATCATCATGTCGTCGCTGCGGCCTGTGATTTTTTCCATGCGCCGCATGCTGCGCGCGGTGCCGGGCAGCAGGCGCGTCAGGTCGCGCGTGCGGTAACGGATGATGGGCAGCGCCTCTTTGCTCAGGCTGGTGAACACCAGTTCGCCGATTTCGCCGTCGGGCAACAACTCGCCGCTGTCGGGGTCAATGATCTCGGGGTAAAAATGGTCTTCCCAGATGGTTGGACCGTCCTTGGTCTCCACACATTCGCTGGCCACGCCCGGGCCTATGACTTCGCTCAAGCCATAAATATCCACGGCGTCGATGCCCACACGTTGCTCGATCGCGCGCCGCATGTCGTTGGTCCAGGGTTCGGCGCCGAAGATGCCTATACGCAGGCTGGAATCGGCGGCAGACAGCCCCTGTTTTTCAAACTCGTCGGCAATCGCCAGCATGTAGCTGGGCGTGACCATGATGATGTCGGGTTTGAAATCGTGGATCAGCTGCACCTGGCGTTCGGTCTGCCCGCCGCCAAAAGGAACCACCGTCAAACCCAGTTTTTCCGCGCCGTAATGGGCGCCCAGCCCACCCGTGAACAGGCCATAACCGTAACTGACATGCACCATGTCACCCGGACGTGCGCCGGCCGCGCGTATGCTGCGGGCCACACAGCCCGCCCACATGTCCACGTCGTTTTGGGTGTAGGCCACCACCGTCGGTTTACCGGTGGTGCCGCTGGACGCATGGATACGTACACAGCGCTCGCGCGGCACAGCCAACATGCCAAAGGGGTAACTCTCGCGCAGGTCTTTTTTGGTGGTGAAAGGAAACTTCGCCAGATCGGCCAGCGACCGGCAATCGTCCGGGTGCATACCAGCGGCATCAAACTTGGCCCGGTACACCGGTGAATGCCGGTAAGCCTGTTGCAGCGTGGCCTGCAGGCGCTTGAGCTGCAGGGCGCGCAACTCGTCCAGGCTCGCTTTTTCTATGGGCTCAAGGGGAAAACTTTTCATGGAGTCTCCGGAATCACATGACCTGGAATCTGCGCACTTTTGCCGCGAAACATGGCAATCACCTCGCCACGCTGGTTGCTGACTTTCATGTCGTACACACCGTGCCGGCCCTGAAGCACCTGCTCCACACCTTCACAGGTCAACACGTCGCCGAGCTGGCCGGGCTTGAGGAATTCGATGCTGCAACCCGCGGCCACCGCCACCTTGTTGTAGCTGTTGCAGGCAAAAGCAAAGGTCGAGTCGGCCAGGGTGAAGATCAGCCCGCCGTGGCAAATTTTGTGACCGTTGAGCATGGGTTCACGCACGGTCATACGCATCACGGCGCGGCCGGGTGCGCAACTCAGCAGTTCCATCTGCATGAACTCGCGCGAAGCGCTGTCGGCGGCAAACATGGCCTCACCCACGGCCTGCGCCAGTTCTTGGGCTTGCATGCCTATTCGCCCTTGAACGCCGCCGGGCGTTTCTCCAGGAAAGCCGTCACGCCTTCTATATAGTCATGTGTGCGGCCCATCGCCGACTGGGTGTCACGTTCGGCATCGAGTTGCTGGTTCAGGCTGCGGGTGGAGCTCTCACGCAACATCTGCCGGGTGGCGACCAGCGCTTGGGTCGGCATGCTGGCCAGACGCTGGGCCAGCGCCAGGGCCGCAGCCACACAGTCGTCGGCCACGTCCCAAATCATGCCCCACTCCTTGGCTTGCGCGGCCGCCAGCTTGTCGCCGGTCATGGCCAGCGCCATGGCCCGTGCCAGGCCCAGGCGCTGCGGCAAAAACCAGGTGCCGCCAGCGTCGGGAATCAGGCCTATCTTGCTGAAGGCCTGGATAAAGCTGGCCGTCGGTGCGGCAATCGCGATGTCGCAGGTCATGGCCAGCGAGGCGCCGGCACCAGCCGCCACGCCGTTGACCGCGGCAATGGTCGGCATGCGCAGGTTTTGCAGGCGGCGCACCGTGGGGTTGAAGGCCTGCTCGATCACCGGGCCAGGGTTGGCGCGTTCAACCAGGTCGGGGCCGGGTGCAAAGTCGAATTCACCCAGGTCGGCGCCGGCGCAAAAGCCGCGTCCGGCGCCGGTGATGACCAGCGCACGAATGATGGGGTTGGCCTCGGCGCTGTCCAGCGCAGTCCATAAATCGTGGTGCATCTGGCGGGTGAAACTGTTGAGCGCCTGCGGGCGATTCAGCGTGAGGACCGCCACGGTGCCTTGTTCGGCATACAAGACGGTGGATTCGGCGGTTGTGTCGGACGGGGCGTGGTTCATAAGCATCTCCTGTTTTGAATTTAGCATTAACCGACTCATCGGTCGGTTAATGTTTTCCCTTGTTTTCGACCGCTTAAACGGGGGCAAACACCAAAAAGATCGTGGCATCATTCAGGTTCAACAAGGACACCGACCATGACTTACGAACTGATTGTGACCAAAACCGAGGGCCGTGTGGCCATCATCACCCTGAACCGGCCCAAGCAGCTGAATGCGCTGAACGACCAGTTGATGGACGAGCTGGGCGCGGCGCTCAAGGCTTTCGACGCGGACGAAAACATCGGCTGCATGATTTTGACGGGCAGCGAAAAAGCCTTTGCGGCCGGCGCCGACATCGGGGCCATGGCGACTTACGGTTTTGCCGATGTTTATAACAAGGACTACATCACGCGCAACTGGGAACAGATCCGCGGCATCCGCAAGCCGGTGATTGCTGCGGTCAGCGGTTTTGCGCTGGGCGGTGGCTGCGAGCTGGCCATGATGTGCGACTTCATCATTGCCGCGGACAACGCCCGTTTCGGCCAGCCCGAAATCAAGCTGGGCATCATCCCGGGCGCCGGCGGCACGCAGCGCCTGCCGCGCGCCATCGGCAAGGCCAAGGCCATGGACCTGGCCTTGACCGGCCGCATGATGGACGCGACCGAAGCCGAACGCAGCGGACTGGTCAGCCGCGTGGTGCCGCTGGACAAACTCATGGACGAGGCGCTGGGCGCGGCGCTGCAGATTTGCGACTACGGCCAGATTGCCGTGATGGCCGCCAAGGAAAGCATCAACCGCGCCTTTGAAAGCACGCTGGCCGACGGCATCATGTTCGAGCGCCGCATGTTCCACGCCATGTTCGCCACCAGCGACCAGAAAGAAGGCATGGACGCTTTTGTCAACAAACGCAAACCGGTTTTCAAGAACCGCTGAATACTCCAGCTATAATATGCGTCGCGCGGTGATATAGCTCAGTTGGTTAGAGCGCAGCATTCATAATGCTGATGTCGGTGGTTCAAGTCCACCTATCACCACCACTCATTTCACGCCAAGTTTTTACAAATTGGGCGACAGCCCCACAGGCAGCGGCCTCTGGGGCTTTATTACTTCACAGCCTCTGGATATAAACCATGAAACGCTGCCTGCGACACCTCCCCTGGGCCCTGCCCGCCTCCCTCCTGGCTGTTCTGCTGACAGCGGCCCTGCCCGCAGCAGCCCAAAGCAGCGACAGTGACGGCAGCCTGAGCGTGCGGCAGTTTCCCAAATCTGCGCGGCGCGGCCTGCTGGTGGTCACCGCACCGCCTGAAATCAGCCTGAACGGCAAGCCGGACAAACTCTCGCCCGGCGCGCGCATCCGCAATCTCAACAACACCCACACCATGTCGGGCAGCCTGGTCGGCCAGGAACTGCTGGTCAACTACACCCGCGACAGCGCCGGCCTGGTGTCCGAGGTCTGGGTGCTGAGCGCGGAAGAAGCCAAGGAAAAACGCGAAGGCCTGGCCACACGTAGCTTTAGCTTCGGCTTCGAGTCCAGCACCGCGCCGCAGGACGACGGCAAGACGCCTTACCACCAGTTGCCGGGCTACAAACAGTAAATCTGCTGTTTTTATAAGCCAAATTGCCCTCCAGCCCTTATTCCACGGGCGCAAGCAGCTAGTAATTCGATAGCGAAAATCATGAGCAAAAAAGTCTTTATCAAAACCTTCGGGTGCCAGATGAACGAATACGACTCGGACAAAATGTCCGACGTGTTGCACGCCGCCCAGGGTTACGAGCCCACGACCAATGTCGACGAGGCCGACCTGATCCTGTTCAACACCTGTTCGGTGCGCGAAAAAGCGCAAGAAAAAGTGTTTAGCGACCTGGGTCGTGTCAAACACCTGAAGAAAAAAGGCGTGTTGATCGGCGTAGGCGGTTGTGTCGCCAGCCAGGAAGGTGACGCCATCATCGAACGTGCGCCTTATGTGGACGTGGTGTTTGGCCCGCAAACCCTGCACCGCCTGCCGGATTTGCTGAACAAACGCATGAGCCTGGGCAAATCGCAGGTCGACATCAGTTTTCCCGAGATTGAAAAATTCGACCACCTGCCGCCGGCACGTGTCGAAGGCGCCAGCGCCTTTGTCAGCATCATGGAAGGCTGCTCCAAATACTGCAGTTATTGCGTTGTGCCTTACACCCGCGGCGAAGAAGTGTCGCGCCCCTTTGAAGACGTGCTGGTCGAAGTGGCCGGCCTGGCCGACCAGGGTGTGAAAGAAGTGACACTCCTGGGGCAAAACGTCAATGCCTACCGCGGCCCCATGGGCGGCACGGCAGACATCGCCGACTTTGCCACCCTGCTCGAATATGTCTCCGACATTCCCGGCATCGAACGTATCCGTTACGTCACCAGCCACCCCAACGAGTTCACACAAAGCCTGATCGACGCCTACGCCAAGCTGCCCAAACTGGTGAACCACCTGCACCTGCCGGTGCAACACGGCTCGGACCGGATTCTGATGGCCATGAAACGCGGCTACACGGCGATGGAATACAAATCCACCATCCGCAAGTTACGCGCCATCCGCCCCGACCTGGCCATGAGCAGCGACTTCATTGTGGGTTTCCCCGGCGAAACCGACGACGACTTCAACAAGATGATGAAGCTGATTGACGACGTGGGTTATGACACCTCCTTCAGCTTTATCTTCAGCCCGCGGCCCGGCACGCCGGCCGCCAACCTGGCCGACGACACGCCGCATGCCGTCAAGCTGGCACGTCTGCAGCGCCTGCAAGCCGCGATTGACGACAGCGTGCGCGCCATCAGCGCCAGCCGCCAGGGCACGGTGCAGCGCATCCTGGTCGAGGGTGTCTCACGCAAGGACAGCGCCGAACTGATGGGCCGTACCGAATGCAACCGCGTCGTCAACTTCCAGGGCCCCGCCCGGCTGATCGGCCAGATGATTGACGTGACCATCACCGAAGCCTCGCAGCGCTCGCTGCGCGGACAAGTGTTGCTGCACGAAGACGCAGCCCTGCCGGCCTGAGACCGGTGGTGCTGACCGTGCCGGCCCGCAGCTTTCCAGGATGCTGAAGCACGTTTCTTTCCGGCAATTGCTGGTCGTCGCCTTTTTACTGATCGCGGCCTTGCTGGCCGCGGCCTCGCTGCGCGCCTTGTTCACCTTGGAACAACTGACCCTGCAAAGCCGCGACAGCGCCGCACGTGCGCTGGACCTGAGCGCGGCCGCCCAGTCGTTGACGGAGCGCAGCGTCGCCATGGAACGCACGGCACGCCAGTCGGTGGTGCTGGCCGATCGTTTGTTGCGCCGGCGTTTTGACGAGGCGGCGGCCGATGGCAAAACCGTGCTGGCGCGCCTGGCCACACAAGGCGTGTCCCAGGCCCTGGTGAATGACTGGAAAGACCGTCTGAAAACCATCACCGCGCTGCTGGCCGGCCCGCCCGACACCGCACTGGACCGGGACCGGCAGGTTGCGCATGAGTTTCGCGAACTCGACCTCGTCAACGCCGCCATTGCCCAGCAGGTGCGGCAAACCATTGCCGCGCAAAACACCAGCCTGCAGGAAACGCTGGAGACACGCAGCCGGCAACTGACGCAGCAAGTCATCAGCGCCATCGTGCTCGCCGTGTTGCTGGCACTGGCCTTCGGCATCTGGCTGACACGGCCGCTACGCCGCCTGGAAAAAGCCATCATCGGCCTCGGTGAAAACCGCCTGGACGAGGCGATTGCCATCGCCGGCCCGGCCGACTTGCAACTGGTCGGCCAGCGCCTGGAGTGGTTACGCCTGCGGCTGGTAGAGCTGGACGCCGACAAATCGCGCTTTTTACGCCATGTGTCGCACGAACTGAAAACCCCGCTGGCTTCGCTGCGCGAAGGCGTGTCGCTGCTGGAGGATGGCGTGGCCGGCGAACTCAGCGACAACCAGCGCGAGGTGGCAAAAATCCTGCGCCACAACACCGGTGTCTTGCAGGGCCAGATTGAAGACCTGCTGCGTTTTAACGCCGCAGCTTTTGAAGCGCGCCAGCTGCGCCGGGAAAAAACCAACCTGCGGCAACTGATCGAAGAACAGGTCGAAAGCCAGCGACTGCAATGGCGCGCGCGTGAGCTGCAAATCAGCGTCGAAGGTCTGGCCGTACAAGCCGAGGTGGACCGCGACAAGCTGGGCACGGTGATTGCCAACCTGTTGTCCAATGCCATTCATTTTTCCCCGGTCCAGGGCCGGATACAGATCAAGCTGAGTCGGCTCGCCGATAACGTACATATCGATGTCGGTGACGAAGGCCCCGGCATCGCCGCTGCCGACCGAACCCGTGTTTTTGAACCTTTTTACCGGGGCGAGCGGCAACCGCCGCAAACCGTACGTGGCAGCGGCATTGGCCTGTCCATCGTGCAGGAGTACGTGGCCGCCCATGGCGGCCGGGTGCTGTTGCTGCCGGACCACCCCGGCGCCCATTTCAGAATCGAACTTCCCCATGCGCTCAAGCCTTAAACCCGTCCTTCCCACGGCCTTGCCCGCCGCACTGCTGATCAGCCTGTTTGTTGCCGGCTGCAGCCTGCCCATGGAAAAAACCGCCGCCCAGGCCATGACGGCCAACCCGTCGCCCGCCGCTGTGGCCGCGTCGCCTGCACCGCCCGCGCAGAGCCGGGATGCGGTCTCGGCCCTGCTCGAACACGCCGACCGCACGCGCGGCCTGCAAGGCACCGAGCTGGCGCAAGAAATCGCCCGTCTGGGTGACCCGGCGTTGCCGGCCGACCAGCTGCGCCTGGCCATCACCCTGACCCAGACACGCCAGTTGTACGACCTGGTGCGTGCGCAAGAACTGGTGCAACGTGTTTTGACCAATAGCAGCGACGACGCGCGGCCCCTGCACGGCCTGGCCCGCTTGCTGGCCACCCGTTTTGCCGACCAAAGGCGAGTCGAAGACCAGCTGGACCGCCAGAACCAGCAACTGCGCGATCTGCAGCGCCGGGTCGAACAAACCCAGGACAAACTCGACGCCCTCAAGGAAATTGAACGCAGCCTGACCAGCCGCCCCCCGGCCGCGCCGGCCTCATCGCCCAACGGACGAAACCGCCCATGACCGCCCCCACCGCCACCCACTTGCTGGTTGTCGACGACGACGCCGACATGTTGCGTCTGCTGACCATGCGCCTGACCGCCGCAGGTTACCGCGTCAGCGCCGTGAGTTCGGCCGAAGCGGCGCTGACCCAGCTCGACATTGAACGTCCGCAACTGGTGCTCAGCGATGTGCGCCTGCCCGGCAAGGATGGGCTGGCGCTGTTTGACGAGATCCGTGCCCGCCACCCGTCACTGCCGGTGATTCTGCTGACCGCCCACGGCACCATTCCGGATGCCGTCGAAGCCACCGAACGCGGCGTCTTCACCTACCTGACCAAACCCTTTGACGGCAAAAACCTGCTCGACAAAATCACGCAAGCCCTGTCGCTGAGTGCGCCGGCGCCCGTCGCCAAAGCCGGCCAGGAGCCCGCCTGGCAGACCGGCATCATCAGCCGCTCCAGCCGCATGGCCGAAACGCTGGCCGAGGCCCGCATGGTGGCGCGTTCGGATGCCAGTGTGATGTTGCGCGGCGAAAGCGGCACCGGCAAAGAATTGCTGGCCCAGGCCATTCACCAGGTCAGCCCGCGCGCCAAACATCCTTTTGTGGCCGTGAACTGCGGCGCCATTCCCGAAGCCTTGCTGGAGTCCGAACTGTTTGGCCACATGAAAGGCGCGTTCACCGACGCCTCGGCCAACCACAAGGGCTTGTTCCAGGCGGCCGAAGGCGGCACCCTGCTGCTGGACGAAATTGGTGACATGCCGCTGTCCTTACAGGTCAAGTTGTTGCGGGTTTTGCAGGAGCGTGTGGTCAGGCCGCTGGGCTCCAGTCAGTCGATTCCGGTCAATGTGCGCATCCTCTCGGCCACCCACCGCGACCTGGACGCGGCCATGGCCGATGGCCAGTTCCGCACCGACCTGTATTACCGCCTCAATGTGGTCACCTTGACCTTGCCGCCGCTGGCCGAGCGGCGCGAAGACATTGCGCTGCTGGCCAACCACTTCCTGCTCAAACTCGCCGGCAAATACGGCAAACGCCTGAGCGGTTTTGCACCGGAGGCCTTGAAAGCGCTCAGTACCGCGGCCTGGCCCGGCAATGTGCGCCAGCTTTACAACGTGGTCGAGCAGGTCTGTGCGCTGGCCAGCACACCGCTGATCCCGCTGGCGCTGATCCAGCGCGCCCTGCGTGCGCCCAGCGTACAGGTGCTCACGCTGGCCGAAGCACGCCAGCGTTTCGAGCGCGAGTATCTGGTCGGCCTGCTCAAACTCACCGATGGCAACGTGGCCGACGCAGCACGGCTGGCGGACCGGAACCGCACCGAGTTTTACCGCCTGATGCAAAAACACGGGCTCACGCCCGGCCACTTCAAGGCCTTGCCCACCACGGCCTCGTCTGAGGCTGTCGCCGACGAGCGACAGGGCCAAGTACCTGATTTAAAAGAGTAATCTCCTCAACACCCCCATCCTTGTCGCTTTTTGGCGACAAAATCCGGCTAAACCGGCCTTTTTCAAGCCCGGCACGCCGCTCATTCCGCCGAATTCTTCCAAGCTGTTGATTTAAATAGGTTTTTCTGACCTGGCACAGGGTTTGCCCTAATCAAGGTATGTCACCTGTTTCAGCCGCTTTTCCGGCCCCTCGTTCGCTGGCCCGCCAGGCACGCACCCTGGCCTTGCTGGCACTGGGCGCGCTGCTGGCCAGCGCCCAGGCCTGGACGCTGGACGACGTCGCCCAATTGGCCCGTCAGCGGGCTCAAACGCCCTTTGTGCCCCTGAGCCAGCCCCTGCCGGCGGAACTGGCCGGCCTGGACTACGACGGCTTGCGCGACATCCGTTTCAACGATGACAAGGCTTTATGGCGGGCCGACAAGCTGCCGTATGAAGCCAAGTTTTTCCATGTCGGCCGGCAGAGCGATGCGGTGCGTATTCACGAAGTGTCTGCGCTGGACAACAAAGCTTTGCCCGCACCTTTGCCTTATGACGCCCGCGACTTCGATTTCGGCAAAAACACACTGAAACCGGACACCTGGGGCGACGTGGGTTACGCCGGCTTTCGCGTCCACGCCGCGCTGAATTCACCCGACTACAAAGACGAGCTGGTGGTTTTTCTGGGCGCGAGTTATTTCCGCGCCCTGGGCGCCGGCCAGCGTTACGGCCTGTCGGCGCGCGGGTTGGCGGTGGACACGGCAGGCGCTGGCACACGCCCCGAAGAGTTTCCACGTTTCACGGATTTCTGGCTTGAAAAACCCGCGGCCGATGCCAAGCAGTTGACGGTTTACGCCCTGCTCGACTCGCCACGCATGAGTGGTGCCTACCGCTTCGACATCCGTCCCGGCGAACAGACCGTGACCGAGGTGCATGCGCGCGTGTTCATGCGCGCCGGTGCGAATCCCGCAGTGGCCACCCTGGGCCTGGCGCCGCTGACCAGCATGTTCTTTTTTGGCGAGAACCAGCCACGCGCCGGTGACTTCCGGCCCGAAGTGCATGACTCGGATGGCTTAATGATCGCCACCGATGACGGCAAGGGCGGCGGCGAATGGTTGTGGCGCCCGCTACAAAACCCCGGCGCCCCGCTGGTCACCTCGTTCACCATGACCGGCCTCAAGGGTTTTGGCCTGATGCAGCGCGACCGCGCCTTTGCTAGTTATGAAGACACCGAGGCGCGTTACGAGTTGCGCCCCAGCGCCTGGGTCACGCCCATAGGCGACTGGGGCCCAGGCCGGGTCGAGTTGCTGCAACTGCCCACACCCGACGAAACCCACGACAACGTGGTCGCTTATTGGGTGCCCGAACGTTTGCCGCAAGCTGGCGAATCGCTGGACTTTGCCTACCAGCTGGCCTGGCAAGGCGAGCAGCAGCAATACCCGCCCAATGGCTGGGTCACACAGTCGCGCCGCGGCATCGGCTACAGCAAGTTAGATGCCGCCACGCTGCAGCAAACCATTCAGTACGTGATCGACTTTGCCGGCCCGGCGCTCGACCCGCTGGACCACAACGCGCCCGTGCGCGCGGTGGCCAGCAGCGATGCAAATGGCCGCGTCCTCGAAAGCAACACCTGGCGCAACCCGGCCACGGGCCGCTGGCGCATGACTTTGCGAGTGCAGCGTATCGACCCGGCCAAGCCGGTCGAGCTGCGCGCTTTTCTTCAACATAACAATCACACAGTGAGCGAAACATGGACCACCGTCGTCACGCCTTAGCTCCACACGCGCAACAGCCCGCAGCGCCCGCAACATCTTCCAGCCGCAGTCTGCTGCGCGAAGAGCGGCACCCCAACTCCGTCACCACGCCGCCGCTGAACCGCGGCTCCATGACACCACGCCCCTGGCGTGGTTTCTGGAACAGCCTAGGCACCGCCCTGTTGCTGACCGTGACGCGCAGCGGCGCGCGCACCGCAACACAAGCCCCCGCCCAAGCGCTGGAGCCCTGGCAACATGCGGCCAAACGCCGGCGCGCCGTGCTGGTGGCCCTGACCTTGCTCAGCACCGCTTTTGCCACCACCCTGTTCGCCGACATGCAGCCGGACTACAACAACGCCTGGCTGGAATACGGCCAGATGGCGCTGTTCAGCTTGCTCTCGGCCTGGGTCGTGACCGGTTTCATGACCGCGCTGATGGGGTTTTATGTGACCCTGTTCGGCGACAAATACGCGCTGACCGCACGCAGCGTCCAGCACGCTGTGCTGGACCCCGCCGCACGCACCGCCATCATCATGCCGATCTGCAATGAAGACGTGCGCACGGTGTTTGCCGGCCTGCGCGCCACCTGCGAATCGGTCGCGGCCACCGGTCAGGCCAAGGCGTTTGACGTGTTTGTGTTGTCAGACAGCAATGACCCGGCCATCCAGCAAGCCGAACGCGCCGCCTGGGAAGAACTGCGCACGCAACTGGCCACACCCACTGGTCAACCGCTGATCGAGGTCTATTACCGCCTGCGCCAGCGCCGCACCCACCGCAAGGCCGGCAATGTGGCGGACTTTTGCCGCCGCTGGGGCCGCGATTACCGCTACATGGTGGTGCTGGACGCCGACAGCGTGATGAGCGGCGACTGCCTGCTCAACATGGTCAAACTGATGGAAGCCAACCCCACGGCCGGCATCATCCAGACCGCGACGCAGGCCATCGGCCACGTCACCCTGCATGCACGCGCACAGCAGTTCGCCTCGCGCATGACGGGCCGGCTGTTCACCCTGGGCATGCAGTTCTGGCAGCTCGGCGAGTCGCACTACTGGGGCCACAACGCCATCCTGCGCGTCGCACCCTTTATGCAACATTGCGCGCTGGCCCCGATCAAGGGCACAGGCGGCATGGCCGGCGGCATCATGTCGCACGACTTTGTCGAAGCCGCGCTGATGCGGCGTGCCGGCTACCACGTCTGGCTGGCCTCGGACCTGGTCGGCAGTTATGAGCAGCAGCCACCCGACCTGCTGGCCGAGCTGCAACGCGACCGCCGCTGGTGCCAGGGCAATCTGCAAAACGCCCGCCTGATGGCCGAGCCCGGCCTGCACCCGGTACACCGCGCCATGTTTGGCACCGGTGCCATGTCCTACCTGTCCGCGCCCTTGTGGCTGTGTTTCCTGACCTTGGGCACCGCGTTGTGGCTGTCCGGCTCGCACATCGTCACCGACTGGATGCTGGTGCCCAGCGAACTCGCCGCGCTCTGGGCCTGGACCTTGAGCATGCTGTTTTTGCCACGTATCCTCGGTATCTCCGCGGTCCTGCTCAAAGGTGAACAACAAGCCTACGGCGGCCGCCTCAGCCTGCTGCGCAGCGCCGTGCTGGAAACCGTGATTGCCCTGCTGCAAGCCCCGATTCGCATGTTGGCGCATTCGTTATTTGTCGCCGCAGCCATCACCGGCCTCAAGCTGGACTGGAAGTCCCCACCCCGCGAAGCCGCCGCCGTGCCCTGGCGCGACGCCCTGCAACGTTTTGCCCCCATGAGCCTCATCATCGTCGCGCTGGCGCTGGGCATTGCCGCGATTGACGCGCGCGCCCTGGTCTGGCTGCTGCCGGTCGGCCTGCCTTTGCTGCTGGCCATTCCCATGACCGTGTTGACCAGCCGCGTCGGCGTGGGCCGGATGATGCAAGAAAAGAGTTATTTGCTGATTCCAGAAGAAGCCCGCTCACCCGCCGTCCTGCGCCGTGCCTGGCAGCATGCCGGGCTGTTGGTCAAGCCGCGGTTGCAGGTGGTGTGAGTTGAATCTTTGCTGAGGCGTCTCGCTGCGTTGGTGGCGTGCCTTGGACAGTAAGGTCAGACTCCCCACTCCCACCCCTAACCCCTCCCTCGCCCCGCTGGGCGATGGAGGGGGACTTCATTTGGCCTTGTGTGCTGCGTCCGCGTGCATGAATCACAGTCCCGTAAGACTAAAAAAGACGCGCAAAGCGCGTCCTCTTTCCCCGCTTTGGTTTTCCCCCCACCCCTTCTGTCTGCGACTAGGAGTACAGGGCCAGTCGGATCAGGGCGAGCGATTGTTTGAGCCGCAGGCGAGTTCGAGCTCGACCCCGACTGGACCGAGCACCGCAGGTTGCCCCTGAGCGTCAGCGAAGGGGACGCAGACAGCAGGGTCGCCTTTTCTTTGCTCACTTTCTTTTGGCGAAGCAAAAGAAAGTGAGTTGCCGCCGGGCAACCCCGGCTTGCAGGCCAACCACGAACAGCGGAAACAAAAAAGGCGCAAGATTCGCTATAAATTAAATAGCTACCTACGCCCTAGGCATAAGGGCCATAGGCCAATTTCCCTTAAGAAAACCAGCCTCAGATAATTTTCAGAACTTGGGCATGCCTTTCATGCCGCCCATGCGTTTCATCATCTTCATCATCCCGCCGCCCTTCATTTTTTTCATCATGCCCTGCATCTGCTCAAACTCATTGAGCAGCCGGTTCACGTCTTGAACCTGCACGCCCGAGCCGGCCGCGATGCGGCGCTTGCGTGTGGCTTTGATGAGTTCGGGCTTGCGGCGCTCCAGCGGCGTCATGCTCTGGATGATGCCTTCCTTGCGTTTGATGTCCTTTTCGGCCTTGGCCATGTCAACCTGGCCGGCCTTGGCCGCCATTTGCGTCGGCAGCTTGTCGAGCAGGCTGGACAGGCCACCCATGTTTTTCATCTGCTGCAGTTGGCCCAAAAAATCTTCCAGGTCGAAACCGCTGCCGGACTTCATCTTGGCGGCGAGTTTTTGCGCGGCCGCCATGTCGACGCCGGCGGTGACCTGCTCGACCAGCGCCACGATGTCGCCCATGCCGAGAATGCGCCCGGCGTGGCGTTCGGCATCAAAGACTTCCAGCCCATCGATTTTCTCGCTGGTGCCGGAGAACTTGATCGGTGCGCCTGTGATCTGGCGCACGCTGAGGGCCGCACCGCCGCGCGAGTCACCATCGGTCTTGGTCAGGATGATGCCGGTCAGCGGCAGCGCTTCCTTGAAAGCCTTGGCGGTGTTGATCGCATCCTGGCCCTGCATGGCGTCCACCACAAACAGGGTTTCGACCGGGTTCAGCGCCGCATGCAAGGCCTTGATCTCGGCCATCAGGGCTTCGTCGATCGCCAGGCGGCCGGCGGTGTCGACCAGCAACACGTCAAAGAAATGTTTGCGGGCGTAATCCAGCGCGGCCAGCGCGATGTCCACCGGCTTCTGTTCGATGGAGCTGGGAAACCATTCAGCGCCAGCCTGCGCCGTCACCGTCTTGAGCTGTTCGATGGCCGCCGGGCGATATACGTCGCCCGAGACCGTCAACACCTTTTTCTTGCGTTTTTCGATCAGGTGTTTGGCGAGTTTGGCGGTGGTGGTGGTTTTACCCGCACCTTGCAGACCGGCCATCAGGATCACGGCCGGCGGCTGGGCCGCCAGGTTGATGTCGCTGACCCCCTCACCCATGGTCGCGGCCAGTTCGCGGTTGACGATGCTGACCAGCACCTGGCCGGGCGAGAGGGAGGCCATCACCTCCTGGCCCAGCGCCTTCTCTTTGACGCGGGCGATGAAGTCGCGCACCACGGGCAGGGCCACGTCGGCCTCCAGCAAGGCCATGCGCACCTCGCGCAGCATGTCCTGCACATTGGATTCGGTGATGCGGGCCTGGCCTCGCATTTCCTTGACGAGGCGGGAAAGTTTGTCGGTAAGGGCAGAGGCCATGAACAGGCTCCACAGCTGGAGCTAAAAGGAAGTGGAAGAAGAAAGCCGACCTGCGCCGCAGGCTGCTACAGCTAAACTGTAGCCATGATTTTAACTTTGAGCGCTGGGTGGGGTCTGGCCACGGCCATTGGGGCCGCGCTGGCCTACGCGGTGCTGGCGCTCGCCACGCCGCGTTTGAGCCCCGGCAGCACCCGCATCGTGCTGTTTTTGGCCTGGTTGCTACATGCCCTGACCCTGGCGAACGGCCTGCTCGGCCAGCCGCCGCGTTTTGGTTTTGCGCCCGCCCTGTCCATGACGGTCTGGCTGGTGCTCAGCGTTTATGCGGTGGAAAGCCGGCTCTTTCCGCAGTTGCAGGCACGCTGGGCGCTGGCCGGCCTGGGCAGTGCCGCCGTCTTGCTGGCGCTGGTGTTTCCCGGCGCCAGCTACCACCTGATTTCTTCGCCCTGGTTGCCCCTGCACTGGGCTTTGGGTATTGCCTCGTATGGCCTGTTCGCCACGGCGGTGGTGCATGGCTGGTTGATGAACCGCTCCGAGCGCTCCATCCGTTCGGCAACCCAGCCGGACACCGGCATGCCGCTGCTGACCCTGGAACGCCTGACCTTTCGTTTTGTGCAGGCCGGTTTTGTGCTGCTGACCGCCACCTTGCTGGTCGGCTGGTTGTTTGCCGAAACCCTGTACGGCCCGGGTCGGGCCTGGCAGTGGAACCACAAAACCTTTTTCTCGGTGCTGGCATGGCTCACCTTTGCCGGCCTGCTGATAGGCCGGGCGCGCCTGGGCTGGCGCGGACGCCAGGCGGTGCGGGTGTTGTACCTGGGCTCGGGGCTGCTGCTGCTCGGTTACGCCGGCTCGCGTTTTGTCCTTGAAATCATCCTGCACCGCATATGAAATACCTGATCGTGATTGCCGTGGTGCTGGTCGCCGTCTGGCTCTGGCGCAACAACCGGCGTGCCGAGTTGCGCGAAAAATCCGCACCGCGCCGCCCTGTCACCGGCCCGCACCAGTTGCCCACCGAGATCGTGGCCTGCGCTGTCTGCGCGGTGCACCTGCCCAGACCGGATGCCGTGGCCGGCAAACGCGGCCTGTATTGCAGCGACGCCCACCGCCGCCAGGCCGAGGATTAAATGCCACCGGACACAGGCCACTCCTGGTTTGGACCGGTAGACAAACGCCACGGCGCCTGGGGCGCCAGCGCCAGCGGCGAATCTTTTGGCCGCCTGTGGCGCGCCTTCATGACAGCGCGTGTGACCATTGCCGGCGTGTTGCTCGCCTTGCAGGCCTCGATTTACGCCCTGGGGCAGCCGGTCCGCGAAGCGATGATCTTGCTGTGCCTGGTCTACTTTGTAGCGACACTGGTGGTGCGGGTCTGGGCCCAGCCCAGACCACCGGGCAGCACCTTCGATACGCAGTGGTTGTTCACGATCGGTATCGACGTGCTGGCTTTCTCCGCCCTCAATTTTTTGCAGTCGGGCTCGATCAACTACACCGCGCTGTTTGCCCTGCCTGTCTTGCTGGCGTCCGTGTTGGGGCCGATTTTGCTGGCCCTGGGCACTGCCGCCAGCGTGACATTGCTGCTGCTCGGCGATGCCTGGTGGGTGTCGCTGCAAGCACAGGGCGAGTCCACCTCGCGTTTTCTGCAGGCCGCCCTGAGCGGTTCCGGCTTTTTTGTCGTGGCCTTGCTGGCCAACCAGTTGGCGCTGCGCCTGTCGCGGGAAGAACAGCGTGCCTACAGCAGCCAGTCGGTGGCACGTATGCAAACCCAGGTCAACGAACTGGTGATAGACACCCTGGTGGATGGTGTGCTGGTGATCGATATCAACGGCCTGGTGCGTGCGGCCAATCCCGCGTCCAGGCGTCTGCTGGCCACCCATGGTGTGGCCAGCAGCGCCCCCTTCATGCTGGCGGCCGAATTGGCCTGGTTGCCCCTGGCCAGGCTGGCCCAACGCACCCTGGAGCATCAAACCCCACAACAAGCCGATGTCACCCTGGAACACGCCTCGCGCCATGCGCGGCGCCTGCAGGTGCGTACGCGGCTGGCGGCCTCGCGCGATGGTTCGCACGAAAGCCTGTGTGTGATGTTTCTGGAAGACCTGCGCGAAATGGAAGCCAGGATACGCACCGAAAAAATGGCGGCCATGGGCCGCATGTCGGCCGCCGTCGCCCATGAGATCCGCAACCCGCTGGCCGCCATCACCCAGGCCAATGCCTTGCTCGAAGAAGACCTGCAGGATGCCGGGCATCGCCAGTTGACCGGCATGGTCGCGCAAAACGCACAGCGGCTCGCCCGTATCGTCGAGGAAATCCTCAACCTGTCGCGGGTGCAGGAACAAACGCCCCAAACACAAACACGCGCCCTGCGGCTTGACGACATGGTGCAGCGTATCTGCACAGACTGGGCCCAGCAGACCGCAACCGGCCCACGGCTGCATGTGCAAACGGGCACGGGCCAAGCCGCCATCCTGTTCGAAGCCGAACACCTGCGGCGCCTGATGGTCAACCTGCTGGACAACGCCTTGCGTTATGCCAGTACCGCGGCCGGTGCCATCCGGGTGGCGACCGACCATTCGGCCTCCGGGCAATTGCGGCTGTCGGTCTGGAGTGATGGACAGCCGCTGGAAAAAACGGTGCAATCCCATTTGTTTGAGCCATTTTTCTCGTCCGAAAGCCGCTCCAGCGGATTGGGGTTATATATATGCAGGGAATTGTGCGAACGCCATGGTGCCCTGGTGGGTTACCAGCGTATTGCGCGCAACCGGGTGGAAGGCAATGAATTTTTTGTCATTTTCAAACCGGCTGCAGCTTTTGACACAATCTCCGCCTGACCACCGCTTGAACCATCCATGACCACCCCGAATCAGGCCCACATACTGGTGATCGACGACGAGCCGGATCTGCGCACCCTCTACGAACTCACCTTGCTGCGCGAAGGTTACCGGGTCGAAGCCGCCGCCGACCTGGCGCAAGCCCGCGCCCAGTTGCAGGAAAAGCGCTTTGATGCCGTGATCACCGACATGCGCCTGCCCGATGGCTTGGGCCTGGAGTTGCTGCGCGAGATGGTCAGCCAGCAGCGACCCGAGCGCTGCGTCATCATCACCGCCCATGGCTCGGCCGAAAATGCGGTCGAGGCCCTGAAGGCCGGCGCCTTTGACTACCTGACCAAGCCGGTGGACCTCAAGCAGTTTCGCAACGTGGTGGCCTCAGCCATCCAGGGCCCCGCGAGCACTGCCGCGCTGGCCGGCGGCGAACGGACCCGGCCGGACGGCGATTCCAACGCTGCCGCGCCCAAAATGGCCAAATCCGGCGATGCCTCGCTGACCTTGCAACGCCTGGTTGGCGAATCCACCGTGATGCAAGCCGTCAAGTCCCGCATCGTCAAGGTCGCCGGCAGCATGGCACCGGTGTTGATCCAAGGCGAGTCCGGCACCGGCAAGGAGTTGGTCGCACGGTCTGTGCACGACTGCAGCCACCGCGCGGCCGGGCCGTTTGTGGCCGTCAACTGCGGCGCAATTCCGGAGAACCTGCTGGAGGCTGAGTTTTTTGGCGCGCGCAAAGGCGCTTACACCGGTTCCACGCAAGACCGCCAGGGTTATTTCCAGGCGGCCAAAGGCGGCACCCTGTTTCTCGACGAGATTGGCGACCTGCCACTGGCCATGCAGTCCAAGCTCTTGCGCGCCATCCAGGAACGTGTGGTCAGACCGCTGGGGTCGGCGCAGGAAGACACCGTGGATGTACGTATCGTCAGCGCCACCCACAAAGACCTGGGCGCAGGTGTGGCGGCCGGGCTGTTCCGCCAGGATTTGTATTACCGGCTCAACGTCATTGAAATCCATGTCCCGCCGCTGCGGGAGCGCCGCGAAGACCTGCCCGCCCTGTGCAAAGACCTGCTGGGCCGGATTTGCAAGGAGTCGGGTTTGCACATGCCTGATATCTCCAGCCAGGTCCTGGCCAGCCTGCAAGCCCATCCCTTCAACGGCAATGTGCGGGAACTGGAAAACATTCTGCATCGCGCGGTTGCCCTCGGTGAAGGCGGCGACCTGCACCTGGAGTCGCCTCCGGCCGAGGAAGTGACGGTGCCAGAGAACTTGCAGAACTTTCTGGATGGCCAGGAACGCGGCATCCTGTCCAAAGTCCTGCAGGAAACCGGCTTCAACCGCACGGCGGCCGCAGCCAAGCTGGGCATCAGCCTGCGTCAGATCCGTTACCGCATTGCCCGACTGAATATCGTCACCCCCAATGGGGACGATACGCCCGATGCACCCTAGCCCGACGGACGTCGCGCCTGCCTTGTGGCACCAAGGCTGGTACCAACACGCCAGGGCGCTGGCTTCGCCGAATTTCGGCGCCCGCCCTGCGACCGCATCCATCGACCTGGTGGTCATCCACTCGATCAGCCTGCCGCCCGGCGAGTTTGGCAACGGCCAGGTGCAGCGCCTGTTCACCAACCAGCTGGACTGGGACGCCCACCCCTACTTTCAAAGTATTCGCGGGCTGAAGGTTTCCTCGCATTTCTTCATCACCCGCTCCGGCCAGCTGTGGCAGTTCGTCAGCTGCGACGATCGCGCCTGGCATGCGGGTGAATCCTGCTACCGCGGCCGGAACAACTGCAACGACGACTCCATTGGCATCGAACTGGAAGGCTTGGAGGGCGGGCTGTTTGAAGCCGCGCAATACGAGACCTTGGCCAGCATCTGCGCCGCCTTGCTGCGGCACTACCCGGTGGCGCACTTGGCCGGGCACGAACACATCGCCAGCGGCCGCAAGCAAGACCCCGGCGTTGGCTTCGACTGGCCCTGGCTACAGCGAGCACTGGGTTTGCCGGCTCAGTGTTTTCCCGGGAACATTTAAATCACACCCCCGAAAAACCACCGCCAGCCGGTGGTTTTTAAAAAAATAAATACGCCATTTTTTGGTCAGCCTGAATATCGACAAGGGCTCGGCGGGCAAAATGCGTGACAGCCCGCATCAGGACTGGATCAGCGCTTTTTTGAGAGATGGCGCAAGGCCTGCCGGGCAGCGGCCCGATAACCCCTTGTGTGCATTTTTACCGGCAAAAAATAGCTACACAAAGTAACGGCGGCGCCATGAGGCGATACACTACCTGTAGTGCTTGAAATCACATTAGACCCTAGGTATAGTGTCTTAGCCCAGTATTCACTTTGATACATCCGGGCACCAGCCACTCAAGGAATCAACGCCACACGAGCCCAACACCGGCAACCGTCAGCCTTCTCCTTTGCCCCCTATCACATCGAATTCACCCGACAACAAAGCACAACGAGGAAGCCATGCAAACAGCCCAACATGCAACACCCGCCAGCACCAGCCTGCCGGCCGCAGATCAATCCACTGGCAGCCAGACCCAGGACCAGCCGCTGAACCACTACCAGATCATCCGCCGCAACGGCGCCGTCGTGCCTTTTGAGCCGAACAAGATCGCCGTGGCGATGATGAAAGCCTTCCTGGCGGTGCACGGCACCCAGGGCGCGGCGTCTGCCAGCGTGCGGGAAACCGTCGACGAACTGACCCAGACCGTGATGCGCGCCCTCATGCGTTCACGTCCAGGCGGCGGCACCTTCCATATTGAAGACGTGCAGGACCAGGTCGAGCTCGGCCTGATGCGCGGCAGCCACCACGAGGTCGCCCGCGCTTATGTGTTGTACCGCGAAAAGCGCACGCAGGAACGCGCACGCCAGCCCGAGGTGACGGCGCCCGCCGCGCCACAACTGCATGTACTGGACAACGGCAAAACCGTGGCGCTGGACATCCGCCAGTTGCAGGCGCTGATCGAAGCCTCCTGCGCCGGTCTGGGTGCAGACATCAAGCCCGACCCCATCGTTGCCGAAACCATGCGCAACCTGTACGACGGCGTGCCGATTGACGAGGTCTACAAGGCCTCCATCCTGGCAGCCCGCACCCTGATTGAAAAAGATCCGGACTACACCTACGCGACCGCCCGCCTGTTGCTGCACACCATTCGCCGCGAGGTCCTGGGTGGGGAAGTCACACAGGGCGACATGGACACGCGTTATGCCGAGTACTTCCCGCAATTCATCGCCAAAGGCGTGAAAAACGAGTTGCTCGATGAAAAATTGATGGAGTTCGACCTGGAGCGCCTGGGCGCCGCACTCAAGCCCGAGCGCGACCTGAAGTTTGACTACCTCGGCCTGCAGACGCTGTTCGATCGCTACTTCCTGCACGTGCGCAAACAGCGCATCGAACTGCCCCAGGCTTTCTTCATGCGTGTGGCCATGGGCCTGTCGCTGGAAGAAACCGATCGCGAAGCACACGCCATCGAGTTCTACGAAATCATGTCCTCCTTCGACTTCATGTCGAGCACACCCACCCTGTTCAACGCCGGCACCCTGCGTTCGCAGCTGTCCTCGTGTTACCTGACCACGGTGGCCGACGACCTGGGCGGCATTTACGATGCCATCAAGGAAAACGCCCTGCTGTCCAAGTTTGCCGGCGGCCTCGGCAACGACTGGACGCCGGTGCGCGCCCTGGGCGCCCACATCAAGGGCACCAATGGCGAATCACAAGGCGTCGTGCCCTTCCTGAAAGTTGTCAACGACACCGCCGTGGCGGTGAATCAGGGCGGCAAACGCAAGGGCGCGGTCTGCGCCTACCTGGAAACCTGGCACCTGGACATCGAAGAGTTCCTGGAATTGCGCAAAAACACCGGCGATGACCGCCGCCGCACGCACGACATGAACACCGCCAACTGGATTCCCGACCTGTTCATGCGCCGCGTGATGGAAAAAGGCAGCTGGACGCTGTTTTCGCCGTCCGACACGCCCGACCTGCACGACAAATACGGCATCGAGTTCGAAAAAACCTACACCGCCTACGAAGCCCGGGCCGAGCGTGGCGAGATCAAGCCTGCGCGCAAACTGCAGGCCGTGGACATGTGGCGCAAGATGCTGTCTATGCTGTTCGAGACCGGCCATCCCTGGATCACCTTCAAGGACGCCTGCAATGTGCGTTCGCCCCAGCAACATGCCGGCGTCGTGCACTCGTCCAACCTGTGCACCGAAATCACGCTCAACACCAGCGACACCGAAACCGCCGTCTGCAACCTGGGTTCCGTTAACCTGGTCCAGCATTTGAAGGACGGCGCGGTTGACCACGAGAAGCTCAAAAAGACCATCACCACGGCCATGCGCATGCTGGACAACGTGATCGACATCAACTACTACGCGGTCGAGAAGGCACGCATCTCCAACCTGCGCCACCGTCCGGTCGGCCTGGGCCTGATGGGCTTCCAGGACTGCCTGTACGAGCTGCGTATTCCTTATGCATCGGATGCGGCGGTCGAGTTTGCCGACAAATCCATGGAAGCGATTTGCTACCACGCCTACTGGGCGTCCACCGAGCTGGCCAAAGAGCGCGGCCAATACAGCAGCTACAAGGGCTCGCTGTGGGACCAAGGCATCTTGCCGCTGGACACGCTGGACTTGCTGGCCAAGGAACGTGGCGGTTATCTGGAAGTGGATCGTTCCGCCACCCTGGACTGGGACGCGCTGCGCCAGAAAATCGCCAAGGACGGCATGCGCAATTCCAACTGCGTGGCCATCGCCCCGACGGCCACCATCTCCAACATCATTGGTGTGGATGCCTGTATCGAGCCCTGCTTCGGTAACCTCTCTGTCAAGTCCAACCTGTCCGGTGAGTTCACGGTCATTAACCACTACCTGGTGCGCGACCTCAAACGTCTGAACCTGTGGGATGACGTGATGGTGGTGGACCTGAAACACTTTGACGGCTCGCTGCGCCCCATCGACCGTGTGCCGCAAGACATCAAGGCACTTTACGCCACGGCTTTCGAAGTGGATGCCACCTGGCTGGTCGAAGCCGCATCACGTCGCCAGAAATGGATTGACCAGGCGCAATCGCTCAACATCTACATGGCAGGCGCGTCCGGCAAGAAGCTCGACGACACCTACAAGCTGGCATGGTTGCGTGGCCTGAAGACCACCTATTACCTGCGCACCATGAGCGCCACCCATGCGGAAAAATCCACCGTCAAAGCCGGCAAGATGAACTCCGTCGCATCGGGCAATACCGATGACACCGGCAGCATGAATGCACTCGATGCAGCCGCTGCCGCAGCGCAGGTTCAGATGGATGCATCACCTGCCACCGACATCAAGTTTTGCGCGATTGACGATCCCGGTTGCGAGGCCTGCCAATAACAAAAAATCGCGGCGCCGAAAAAATTCAGCGCCGCGATTCGATGTAATTGAGCAACACAAATTTATAGCGATGTAAATGAACACTTTTCATTTTGTATCGCTGCTTTCATAATCCAACTTATTGGAAACCTCTATGTTGACCTGGGACGAAGAAGCCAAACCATCGTTGCAAACATCTTTGAACAGCAGCTTGCCCGAAAGCCGCTCGATGGAACTTCCGCCTCTTTCTTTGCAGCAGCCTCAAGCGGCCTCCCGCACGCTTGACGACAGCGCCCTGATTTCCGCACAAACGACCTCGGCGGCACCGGCCGCAGCAGCACCGACGGCACAACGTGTCAGGGCCGCCGACAAACGCATCATCAACGGCCAGACCGACGTGAACCAGCTGGTTCCCTTCAAGTACAAATGGGCCTGGGAAAAATACTTGGCCAGCTGCGCAAACCACTGGATGCCGCAGGAAGTGAACATGACGCGCGACATCGCGTTGTGGAAAGACCCGAACGGTCTGACCGACGACGAGCGCCGCCTGGTCAAGCGCAACCTGGGATTTTTTGTCACCGCCGACTCGCTGGCCGCCAACAACATTGTGTTGGGCACCTACCGCCACATCACGGCACCCGAATGCCGTCAGTTTTTGCTGCGCCAAGCCTTTGAAGAAGCCATTCACACCCATGCCTACCAGTACATCACCGAGTCGCTGGGCCTGGACGAAGCCGAGATCTTCAACGCCTACAACGAAGTGCAGTCGATCAAGGACAAGGACCAGTTCCTGATTCCGTTCATCGACGCCATCTCGGACCCCAACTTCAAGACCGGCACACCCGAAGCGGACCAGACCCTGCTGAAATCGCTGATCGTGTTTGCCTGCCTGATGGAAGGCCTGTTCTTCTACGTTGGCTTCACGCAGATCCTTGCGCTGGGCCGCCAGAACAAGATGACCGGTGCCGCCGAGCAGTATCAGTACATCCTGCGCGACGAGTCCATGCATTGCAACTTCGGCATCGACCTGATCAACCAGTTGAAGCTCGAAAACCCACACCTGTGGACGGCCGAGTTCAAGGCCGAGATCAAGGCCCTGTTCATGAAAGCGGTCGAGCTGGAATACCGCTACGCGGAAGACACCATGCCCCGTGGCGTGCTGGGCCTCAACGCCTCCATGTTCAAGGGTTACCTGCGCTACATCGCCAATCGCCGGGCCACGCAGATTGGACTTGAAACCTTGTTCCCGAACGAAGAGAATCCGTTCCCGTGGATGAGCGAGATGATCGACCTGAAAAAAGAACGCAACTTTTTTGAAACCCGTGTGATTGAGTACCAGTCGGGTGGTGCTCTGTCCTGGGATTGATCAAGCACCCACACTACAATGATTTCTAGAATTGCAATGACCAATGACGACACCGCAGAGTGCGCGTTGGGCTTTGCTCCTGTGTTCGCGGCGCTGGGCCCGTTATGCTGGCCCAACGCCGTGAATCGCTTTGCGTACTCCAAACGTGAAGTGCTCTTTGCAATGTGATCAAGGAGAAAACTATGGCAACTGCGAAAAAATCTGCGGCTAAAAAAGCTGCTCCGAAAAAAGCCCCTGCGAAAAAAGTAGTGGCGAAAAAAGCACCTGCTAAAAAAGTAGCAGCGAAGAAAGCCCCGGCCAAAAAAGCGCCAGCGAAAAAAGTAGCCGCTAAAAAAGTAGCAGCGAAAAAAGCGCCAGCGAAAAAAGCCCCGGCCAAAAAAGTAGCAGCGAAGAAAGTCGCGGCTAAAAAAGTAGCGGCCAAAAAACCAGCTGCGAAAAAAGTAGCAGCGAAAAAACCAGCGGCTAAAAAAGTAGCGAAAAAAGCACCAGCGAAGAAAGCTGCTGCGAAGAAACCCGCTGCCAAAAAGCCTGCCGCCAAGAAAGCAGCGAAAAAGCCCGCTGCGAAGAAAGCCGCGAAAAAACCCGCTGCCAAAGCTCCTGCTGCACCGGCTTCCCCTTCGGCTCAGACAACTCTGAACCCGCAAGCCGCCTGGCCGTTTCCGACAGCCAGCAAGCCGTAAGCAACAAGATCCTTGTGCTTCAAAGCCCGACATCTCGCGATGTCGGGCTTTTTCATGGGTGCTTCCGTTTGGGCACGCTGCACCCGCAACGCGTTGTCACAGCCGCCGCGTGGCAACCACCAATTCGAGATATCGAATCAGTAGCTGCTTGCGCCCGTCCATCAAGGGCTAGAGGCCGATTTGATCAGCAGTCAGCGTGTAGTTCTGGCCGCCACGGTGCGCGATCTTGTGGGCGCCGACGCGATTGCCGAGTTCGGCACAGCGCGCCAATGACCAGCCTTTTTCCAGACCGAACAACAAGGCGCCGCGGAAAGCGTCACCGCAACCCGTGGGGTCCAACACCTCTTTGGCCGCCACGGGCGCCACCAGCGTCTTCTCGCCCGCCACCCAGACTTCACAACCTTCGGCGCCCAGGGTCACGACCAGGCCTTGCACGCGTTTTGAAATCTCGGCGCAAGACAGGCCGGTCCGGTCGCACAGCAGCTTGGCTTCGTAGTCGTTGACGGTGACCCAGGTCGCCAGTTCCACAAAATGGGCGAGGTCCTTGCCGTCAAACATAGGCAAACCCTGGCCTGGATCAAACACAAAAGGAATCCCGGCCGCCTTGAACTGCTCGGCGTGCTGCAACATGGCATCGCGCCCGTCCGGCGAGATGATGCCGATCTTGATGTCCTCACGCGCCTGGATGCTCGTGATGTGCGCCTGCATCATGGCGCCCGGGTGAAACGCCGTGATCTGGTTGTTGTCGCGGTCCGTCATGATCATGGCCTGGGCGGTGTAGCTGTCAGCCACTTCACGGACAAATTCCGTGCTGATGCCCAAGGTGTTCATACGCGTCACATATTCGGCCCCGTCGCTGCCGACGGTCGCCATCGGCAAAGGGATGCCGCCCAGTTGTTTCAGGCTGTAGGCAATGTTGCCGGCGCAACCGCCAAACTCGCGGCGCAAGGCCGGCACCAGAAAAGACACGTTGAGGATGTGCAACTGGTCGGGCATGATTTGCTCGGAGAAGCGTCCCTCAAAAGTCATGATGGTGTCAAAGGCCAGGGAACCACAAATTACAGCAGGCATGGAGGTTTCAATTCAATCAGGGATAAAAAGCAAGAACCCGGTAACCAGCGATCCGCCAGGGCGCGGAAGCTTTGGGCGCAGAGGCGCTGGCAGCGGGGGCGGAAACAGGGTTGGCAATGGCCAGGGTCAGCACGCCCGAAAACTCGGCGCCGGCCGCCAGCGTGGCCGCCGTGGCGCCCAGATCGCCGGGTGTCAATACACGCCGCAGCAAGGCCTGGTCCTGGGTATCGGTCAGGGTCAGTTCCAGCGAGGGCATGGCCATGGCCACAGCGCCGGTATTTTTGATCACCACCTTGAGCCGGTAGGTGTCTGCACCGACCTTGTTGAACGACGAGCTGTCGATCACGATGGATTCGATGTGTTGCGGCGGTTTGATCTCGCAACCCAGGGAATTGCACAAGGTCTGCAGGCTTGAACTCAACCAGGGCTGCGACGCAGCCAGCGTATTCCGCTGGAACACGGCCACCTGCAACAGCAAGAGCAGCAGCAAAACAAGTGCCGCCAGGCCCAAGGCCCAGCGCATGAGCGGCCGGCGCCAAAACGCATGGCGCCTGGCATCACGCACAAAAGACACGTCCTCACTGGCTTCGTGCCCAGGCGCTTCGGGCTCGCCAAAAGTCTGCTTGTCCTTGGGCGACGCTGGCGGTGCCGGCTCGGAAAAGGCAAAGGCGTCAGGACTCACCGATGAAGCAAACACCTCGGCCGCCAGATCGGGGGGCATGGACACCTGGACTTCGGGCACGGAGAGCGCATCCGCGTGCGCCTGCGGCGGCAGCTCATCCAGATCGGCCGCCTCCGGGGCAACAAACAGACTGGCCGGAGAGACATGTACGTCCGTGTCAGCGGCTTCTGCCGCTGCGGCGCCACTGCCAGCGAGAGGGGAACTTTGCGCATCGCGCGGCTGCAAATGGGCCGCGGCATCGAAGACCTCGGAGCACTGCCCGCAACGCACCCAACCCTGGGAGATTTTGAGTTGGTCAGCCACGACTTTGAACATCGTGCCGCAAGCAGGACAGCGCGTAATCAGGCTCATGTAGCGCCGTATTGTAAGGCGGTGATGCGCCGCGGTCCCTCAGTCTGACCAGGGGCTGCGCACCGGCCGGATCAGAGCCGTGCGGTCATCAGTATCCAGCCGTCTTCCTGGTCGGACACCTGCAACTGGGCATAAGGCGCGTACGCGGCCTTCAGCTCATCCGCCTGCCGCTCCAGAATTCCGGCCAGCACCAGCGAGCCGCCCGGGGCGACCCGCGCGCAGAGCAAAGGCGCCAGTACTTTCAAAGGCGTGGCCAGAATATTGGCCAGCACCGTCTGGTACAGGCCATCGACCTTGTCGGGCAGGCCGGCGTTCAGCGCCACATGATTGGCTTCGGCATTGGCCAGGGTGGACTGCACCGCCGCTTCGTCAATATCCACCGCATCGATGGCCGAGGCGCCAAACTTGGCCGCACCGATGGCCAGGATGCCGGAACCACAGCCATAGTCCAGCACACGCTCCAGGGGCCTGGCTGCGCCATTTTTTGCAATCCAGCGCAGGCACATGCGGGTGGTCGGGTGCGTGCCGGTCCCAAAGGCCAGGCCCGGATCCAGCCGGATCACCTGCGTGGCTTGCGCCGGCAGTTCGTGCCAGGTCGGCACAATCCAGAACTCGGGCGTGATCTCCACCGGCGTGAACTGCGATTGGGTCAACCGCACCCAGTCTTGCTCGGGCACAGGCTGAATGGCGACCACCTGGCAGCCGTCAAAAAAGTCCTGCGCGGCCAGCACGGTGGCGGCATCACGCGCCAGGGCTTCGCTGTTGAACAGCGAGACCACGCGCGAACGCTCCCAGCCAGCTTGGGGTGGCGGCATGCCGGGTTCGCCAAACAAGGCCTGCTCGGCCGGGGTCTGGGCATCGGCGTCTTCCACCGACACACTCAGCGCGTCCAGGGCATCCAGTGCGTCGCCGAGCATTTCAACACTGGCGACCGGGGCCAGCAAAACAAGTTCAAACAAGCTCATGGCGGACAAACGGTGGTCTAGCGATCACGCTTGGACAACCACTCTTCAAGGTAGTGAATATTGGTGCCGCCGTCCATGAACTTGGCATCCACCATCAATTCGCGGTGCAGCGGAATGTTGGTGTTGATGCCTTCGACCACGGTTTCCGCCAGCGCGGTGCGCATGCGGGCCAGGGCCTGCTCACGCGTGTCGCCATGCACAATGATCTTGCCTATCATCGAGTCGTAGTTGGGCGGCACAAAGTAGTTGGCGTAGATGTGCGAGTCCACACGCACGCCCGGACCGCCCGGTGTGTGCCAGGTGGTGATGCGCCCCGGCGAGGGGGTGAACTTGTAAGGGTCTTCCGCATTGATGCGGCATTCGATCGAATGGCCCTTGATTTCAATCTGGCGCTGGGTGAAAGGCAGCTTTTCGCCGGCCGCCACCTGGATCTGCGTCTTGACGATGTCCACGCCGGTCACCCATTCGGTCACCGGGTGTTCGACCTGGACGCGGGTGTTCATCTCGATGAAGTAGAACTCGCCGTTTTCGTACAGGAACTCGAAGGTGCCGGCGCCGCGGTAACCAATCTTCTTGACCGCTGCCACACAACGCTCACCGATACGCTCGATCAGCTTGCGCGGAATGCCGGGCGCTGGTGCCTCTTCAATCACTTTCTGGTGGCGGCGCTGCATGGAGCAATCGCGCTCGCCCAGCCAGACCGCATTTTTGTGCTGGTCGGCCAGAATCTGGATTTCAATGTGGCGCGGGTTCTGCAGGAATTTCTCCATGTAGACCTCGGGGTTGCCAAAAGCGGCCCCCGCTTCAGCCTTGGTGGTTTGCACCGCGTGCAGCAAGGCCGCCTCGGTGTGAACCACCCGCATGCCACGCCCACCGCCGCCGCCGGCGGCCTTGATGATGACCGGGTAACCGACTTGTTTGGCCGTGCGTTTGATGACCGCCGGATCGTCCGGCAAAGCGCCTTCGGAGCCGGGCACACAAGGCACACCGGCCTTGATCATGGTTTGTTTGGCCGACACCTTGTCGCCCATGATACGGATCGAGTCCGGCGTCGGACCGATGAACTTGAAGCCGCTTTTTTCAACCCGCTCGGCGAAGTCGGCGTTTTCGCTCAGGAAACCGTAACCTGGGTGAATTGCCTCGGCATCCGTCACCTCGGCCGCAGAAATAATGGCCGGCATGTTCAGGTAGCTCTGCGCCGACGGCGCCGGGCCAATGCAGACCGACTCGTCGGCCAGCTTGATGTATTTGGCCTCACGGTCGGCTTCCGAATAAACCATCACGGCCTTGACGCCGAGTTCGCGGCAGGCGCGCTGGATCCGGAGTGCGATTTCGCCGCGGTTGGCGATCAGTATCTTTTTGAACATGCGTCAATCACTCGATCGTGAAGAGCGGCTGTCCATATTCCACCGCCTGGCCGTTCTCACAAAGAATGCGCGTGATGGTGCCGGATTTGTCGGCCTCGATCTCGTTGAGGATTTTCATGGCCTCGATGATGCAGATGGTCTCGCCTTCCTTGACCTGGCTGCCCACTTCGACAAAAGGCTTGGCGCCCGGGCTGGCCGAGCGGTAAAACGTGCCGACCATGGGCGACTTGACGGCATGGCCAGCAGGCGCGGCCGGCTCGACAGCGGCGGGCACGGCACCGGCGACGGGGGCAGCCACAGGTGCAGCGGCCATGGTCATGACCGGTTGCTGCATCGCCATCGGAGCGCCGCCAGACTTGACGATACGCACCTTGCCTTCGGCCTCGGTGATCTCCAGTTCAGACACGTTGGACTCCGAGACGAGGTCAATCAGGGTCTTGAGTTTTCTTAAATCCATATATGCTCCAACGACGGTCAGTACACAGGGCGGGTAGATCTGGCTTGCATAGGCAAACCATCAAGCAGGTGGGTTTGGCAACAATCTGCACCCAAACCCCTCCTTGTACACCGTTCTGCGCTTAAAAAACAGTTAATCTTATTAATTCAGGCTATTGAGCCGAACGGGAAAGGGCGAAGTCTACCCTATTCGCAGCAGACCCCCCGCGCCGCGATCAGCCGCTGATCGGGCAGACTCTGAAAAAGACGCCGGGTGAAAACTGCCAAGCGCACCCATTTGAATCACTTTTGCTTTTTTGTAAGCAATTTCCACGATTTGCACTTAACGGTATCAAATACGCATCAAAATGAAAGCATGTCGAAGCGCTGCCAGACAGTCGAGAAAGCACGTCCACCCCGTCAACAGCTTCGCAGGACTGGACTTTACCGCAAATTGGCACCGCCTCCGACCGCTAAACCAGTTGCGCCCATTGGGCCAGATCGCTCGCAGATACCTGGCCGATTTTGCGGTGCAAGACCTGGCCAGACCCACCAAACACCACCGTAAACGGCAGGCCACCGGCCGCATTGCCCATGGCTTTGCTGAGTTCGGTACCGCCCAGGCCGGCCATGGCCACGGGAAAACTCAGCGGCTTGCGTTGCAGCCAGGCGCGCACCGCACTCGGCTGGTCCACCGCCAGCCCCAGCACCTGCCAGTTTTTGGACTGGTTGTCTTGGTGGAAGCGGTCAATCAGCGGCAGTTCTTCAACACAGGGCGGGCACCAGGTGGCCCAGAAATTGACGAGCAAAGGTTTGCCGGCAAAACTGGCCATGGGCAACGCCTCACCCGTGGGGGTGTCAAAACTCTGCTGCCAGAACACATCCTGCGCAAGCGCAGGATCGCCATGGGGCTCAAATTTTCGCCAGGCCACGCCCGCGCCAGCCAGGCCGGCGACAGCGGCCGCACCGACATACATCAGTTGTCTACGTTTCAAGAGGAGGACTCCGTCTGGGATATCAGTAATTTTTGCACGTCGGCGAGGTCCCCACGGGGTTTACGCCCTTTCGCATCGGGCCGTAAGGCGCCGCGCAGGTGGTCGTGGTCATAGACCATCAAATGCACACCGACCATTTCCTGCAAACCCTGGCAGTGGCTGCTCAGGCTCAGCGCCTCGACCTGGTCACCGGTAAAACCGGTCACGGTGCGCGGCTCGTAGTCCACGTTGTGGTCGATCAAGGCGATTTCAGCGGACTTCGGGTCGTCGCAAAAAAGCTGGATATAGATGTCGGACAGGCGCGTGGCCGTGCCATGCCAGACCGCGCCGCCCAGGTAGGGCCGAAATGCCGCCATGCGTTGCATCCAGACCAGGGCCAATTCACGCAGCGCGGCCAGCTCCGCCGGCTGGGTGTCGGCGCAAAACAGGGCAATGTATTCACGCACGGCATCTTCCAGCTCGTCGTTGCCGGGCAACTCGCTGCGGCTGGGCAAGTCCATTTGTTTGACGGCGCGGCGTTTGGCGGGGCCGTATTCCAGCCCCTCTTCGACGATCAGGGCGGCGGCCGTGGCAGCGATTTCCTGCTTCAGGGTGTGGGGATTCACGGCATGTTCTCGGTAAAAAGCGGCGGGAAGGCGGCTGACTGACTCTGCAGGGATGGACCCCTGCAGCAGCGATAAAGTTGCAAGCAGAGGTCACGACACCAAATCGCTATTGAATTCATAGCTACCCACACTCTATGGATATGGGCTAGAGGCCTATTTTATCAATAATTCATGGCCCAACCCGCGGAGGCGACCCAGGGTCAGCCAGCCTCCTAGAATACCGGCATGCACATACATATTCTGGGAATTTGCGGCACCTTCATGGGCGGCCTGGCCGCGCTGGCACGTGAGGCCGGGCATACCGTCACCGGCTGCGACACCGGCGTTTACCCGCCCATGAGCGATCAGTTGCGTGCGCTGGGCATTGAGCTGGTGGAAGGTTACGGCGCCGAACAACTGGCTTTCGAGCCGGACGTGTTTGTCGTCGGCAATGTGGTGTCCCGCGTCCACGACAGCAGCGGCAAGGCCAAATACCCGCTGATGGAAGCCATCCTCAACGCCGGCCTGCCCTACACCAGCGGGCCGCAATGGCTGGCCGCGCATGTGTTGCACCACCCGACACACCACGCCACCGGGCCGCGCCATGTGCTGGCGGTGGCCGGCACCCACGGCAAAACCACCACCACCTCCATGCTGGCCTGGATCCTGGAACACGCCGGTCTGCAGCCGGGTTTTCTGGTCGGCGGCGTGCCGCTCAATTTCGGTGTGTCGGCCCGTCTCGGTGCCGGCAACACCTTTGTGATCGAAGCCGACGAATACGACACGGCGTTTTTCGACAAACGCAGCAAGTTTGTGCATTACCGGCCGCGCACCGCCATCCTGAACAACCTGGAGTTTGACCACGCGGACATCTTCGACGACCTGGCCGCGATCGAGCGCCAGTTCCACCACCTGGTGCGCACCGTGCCCAGAACCGGCCGGATTGTGGTCAATGCCGGGGAAGACAGCTTGGCCCGGGTGCTGGACCAGGGCTGCTGGAGTGAGCGGGTAGGTTTTGGTCGCAGCACGCCACAGGGCTTTTCGGCGCGCGGTGAACCCAGCGCTTTTGACGTGCTGAAAGACGGCCAGGTCGTCGGCCGCGTCGAGTGGGAGATCAGTGGCGTGCACAACCAGCTCAATGCGCTGGCCGCCATCGCTGCAGCCGAACATGTAGGCGTGGCGCCGCAAGACGCGGCCCGGGCTTTGGCTGAGTTCCAGAACGTCAAGCGCCGCATGGAAGTGCGCGGCGTGGTGCAGCGCCCCGGCGGCGCCATCACCGTGTATGACGACTTTGCCCACCACCCGACGGCGATCCGCACCACGATTGACGGTTTGCGCCGCCAGCTCGACAGCCAGGGCGGCGCACAGCGCATCCTGGCCATCTTCGAGCCGCGCAGCACCACCATGAAGCTGGGCACCATGGCCGCCCAACTGCCCTGGAGCCTGGCGCAGGCCGACCTGGCGTTTTGCCATGCGGGCGGGCTGGACTGGGACGCCCGCGCCGCGCTGGCGCCCATGGGCGAACGCGCGCAGGTGGCGGACAACATCGCGCAGTTGCTGGCGCAGGTCCAAGCCGCGGCCCAACCGGGCGACCATTTGTTGTGTATGAGTAACGGCGGCTTTGGCGGCATTCACAGCAAACTGCTGGACGCCCTGCGGGCTGGCTAAAACGCTACTGATTCAATAGCTGCTTATGCCCGTTCTGATTGGGCTAGAGCCCTATTTTTCTTAATGAACCAGCCCGCTAGTAGCTGATGCTCATGGCCGGCACATCGATGTGCACCACGGGTTTGGCCAGCGCCGCGCTGGCGGCCCGGGCAAAAGCCTGGGCCCAGTCGGCCTGGGCAAAATGTTGCGGGCCGGCGGCCTGGGCCACCACCAGCACCTTGTCGGCCGTCAACAACTTGCCGGTGGGCCGCAGCGGCTCGCAACCCATCTGGGTGAACTGCTGGTCCAGCCAGCTTCTGGCCACATCGTGCGGCATGGGTTGCACCTCGTTGAGATCCATCCGCAACGGCGGATGGTTGTGAAAGGTCACAGTGACTTCGCTGCGCATGGGGACCTCGGCATCAAAAGGGACAAGAGAAAGCCAAACGCCATCATGAACCCAGGCGCCAGCGCTGGCAACCGGCGCCAACCCGGCCACCCGGCCCGCGCGCAGTGATTATTGAAGCCCGAGCTGCACCGGCGCCGTCAAATCCCCGGCCTGCGCAGCCTGCGCGCGCCGGGCCAGCACCGTCGCCAGATCTGTGGACGGCGCCCGGGCCGCCGTGCTGAAAATTTTCCCGGTCAGGTTTTCTTCGAGGCCCGCAAAGCCGGTGCTGCCGGCCTTTTCCGCGGTGGTGGTCACGGAACCGGCGAAATACAGCGTGGCCAGATCCCGCGCCAGCTGGGCCGGTGCCAGCCCGGTGCGCGGCAGCAAGCTGTCGAAGTCGCCGGCCTCGAACGACAGCTCGCGCAGCAGCAGCAGTTGCGAGTCCCTGAGCCAGCGCAGCGGCACGCCGGGCGCATGGCGAAAATAAATCGGCCGGCTGCGATAACGCGGCGGCAACACGTCGCGCTCGGTGCGCTGGGCGTAAATCCAGCGCAGTTGTGTCAGGCTGCTGTGCAGAAAATGCCCGGGAATGTCATGTGCGCTGGAGGGGCGCTTGTCCCAGCGCGCCAGCTCAAACGCCACCGGGTCGGCCTGGGGCGAAATACCAATACGCCAGGCCTGAAAATCCATCACGGCCAGCAAGCTGCCCTTGTAACTGACATGGTAGACGCCCGGCAGCAACTGGCTTTCACGCTCGACCAGTTGCCCGCCCAATACAAATTGGGAGCGCAAGGGCCGCAGCCAGTTTTCGAACTGCTGCAAGACCTTGCGCAGGCTGACTGCCGAGGTCGGGTCAAAGGTGTGGGCCGGGTCCAGATCGCCAGAAGCCAGCGGCAGCGAGAAGGCGATGGGGCGATCCACGTCCGCCAGATCGAGTTGCAGCGCCCGCTCCGTCGGCAAGCCCGGCAGGATTTTCAGGGTATTGGCACTGAGCAGGCGACTTTTCTCGCCGCTGACCAACCAGGCATCGGCCTCGGCAAACGCACCGGTATGCCAGGCCGGCCAGCCCTTGGAGAGTCGGCCAAGCAGGGGGCTCAGCTGCGCGCGCTGCTCCGGGGTGAACCCGGCCATTCCCAACCAGAGAACAGGCTGCTCAAAAGACATCGTGTTTCCATCGAGCGTTTGATGGGCATATCCCTGTGCCGGGCAGGCGCCCAGCTCAGGGAAACGTAACAACAAGCAATCAATGTAGCACTTAAGAATTAGAAAAACATCCCCCAAATAGGGGATAAGGTTTAATTGGCGGCGCGCCTGGCCTTGACGGCTTCGGACAACACCTCCAGCACCTCCAGCGAATCGTCCCAGCTCAGACAGGCGTCGGTGATGCTTTGGCCATATTCCAGCGCCTTGGCGTCGTCCTTGCCGGGCGTGAACTTCTGCGCACCCGGTTTCAAATGGCTTTCCACCATCAGGCCGAACACCTGGTGTGACCCGCCAGCCACCTGGCCAGCGATGTCGCGCGCCACATCGCGCTGCTTTTCATGCTGCTTGGAGCTGTTGGCGTGGCTGCAGTCGACCATCAGGGTGGCCGGCAGCTTGGAGGCTGCCAATTCCTTGCAGGCCGCGGTCACGCTGGCGGCATCGTAGTTGGGCGTCTTGCCGCCACGCAGGATCACGTGGCAATCCTTGTTGCCATTGGTTTGCACAATCGCCACCTGGCCGTTTTTGTGTACCGACAAAAAGTGGTGGCCGCGGGCGGCTGCCTGGATCGCATCGGTGGCAATACGGATGTTGCCGTCAGTGCCGTTTTTGAAACCTATCGGCGCCGACAGGCCGGACGCCAGCTCGCGGTGCACCTGGCTTTCGGTGGTACGTGCACCAATCGCGCCCCAGGAAATCAGGTCGCCGATGTATTGCGGAGAAATCACGTCGAGGAACTCGCTGCCGGCCGGCAGGCCCAGGCGGTTGATGTCGATCAGCAACTGACGCGCAATCCGCAGGCCTTCGTCGATGCGGTAGGTTTCGTCCAGGTAAGGGTCGTTGATCAGCCCTTTCCAGCCCACCGTGGTGCGCGGTTTTTCGAAATACACACGCATCACGATTTCCAGGGTGCCGGCGTATTTTTTGCGCTGCTCGGCCAGGCGGCGCGCGTATTCCAGCGCCGCCATCGGGTCGTGAATGGAACAGGGGCCAATCACCAGCAGCAGGCGGTCGTCCTTGCCGGCCATGATCTGGTGAATGGATTTGCGGGTTTGCGTGATCAGCGATTCAACGGCGGTGCCGCTGATCGGGAAGAAGCGGATTAAATGCTCGGGCGGGGGCAACACAGTGATGTCCTTGATGCGTTCGTCGTCGGTCTGGCTGGTTTTATCGACAGGGCTCGCATACCAGGCATCGCTGGTTGGGGTGGCTTTGGCATTCATGACTGGCTTCCTTTTAAAACATTCAACACATCAAATCGGGATCACAAGGGACAAAAAAAAACCGCCGGGTAGCCGGCGGTTTTTAAGATTCTGTTGCGTATTTTTTGCTTACGCCGAGATCTCTCTACCGCCGGAGGCGCTTGAGAACCAAAAGTAAGCAAAATAAGATTTCGCGGATGTCATGAACTGCAATGTAGCACAGGCGCGGCCCTGGCCCAGCATCCGTTCTTTTTACCCCTTGCGCTGCTGTCCTCCAACGTGACGCGTCCCCACCACCTGAGCAAAGCGTCCCCAGGGGGTCGATTCCAGGCGGCAGAGGCCGTGTTGAGCCCCTCGGAATAACCCGACGCGTGCACTGTTTTTATACAAAACGTTACATTCCCAACCCATTCCCCATTCAATGACCGCAGATGAGCAGCAGTGTTTTAAGCAGTTACCAGCCCGCCTATGTGGCAATTTCCTTTTTGATGTCCATCATCGGCTCTTTTGTCGCGCTGACGGCGGCAACCCGGATCCAGAAAGCGGACGGCAGCCTGAGCCTCATCAACACCGTGACAGCCGGTGTGGCACTGGGCGGCATCGGGGTCTGGGCCATGCATTTCATCGGCATGCTGGCCCTGGACCTGGACCTGGCAAGCAGTTATTCCCTGATCGAAACCGTGATCTCTCTGGGCGCTGCCATCCTGGCCTCCTCGCTGGCCCTGGGTTTTGTGGCCAAGGCGCCGGAGCGCCTGGCCAGACTGCTGGGCGCCGGCCTGCTGCTGGGCCTGGGCGTGGTGTTGATGCATTACCTGGGCATGTACGGCCTGAAGTTCGGTGGTTACATCGAGTCGGGACATCGGCCTGGTCGGCCTGTCGACGCTGATTGCCGTGCTGGCGGCCACGGCGGCCTTGTGGCTGGCCTTTAACACGCCCAGCCTGACCGGACGGGTACTGGCGGCGCTGGTGATGGGCGCGGCGGTTTGCACGATGCATTACACCGGCATGGCGGCTGCAGAATTTATCTGCACCACGCCTAACCGGGGCGCCATCCCTCAGGGTTTCGGCTACATGAGCGCGTTTCGCCTGCCTGCCCTGGTTACCATCGTCACCTTCCTGATGGTGTGTGTCATCTCTGTTGATCAACTGTTCCAGCGCACACTGCTCATGGCTGGCCGAGGCGCCAGCACCCCTGCTAGATAAAGCGGGGGAGACGTTGCGGGTTACCCGCGCAATCGGTCCCACCAGCTCCTGGCGCGCTCCAGCCGTGAGGCAGTGAGCGCGGCCGATGCGGAATCCACAGCAGCGTCCTGGCCGCACAGCTGTTCGTACATGTCGATCAGCAACATGCCCTCACCCAACGTGCGCCAGGCCACCAGTTCGAAATCGTCAAAGCTAACACCCTGGGGCTCTGCAGGGCCGGGCTGGGCCTGCGGATTGGCAGCCAGCAGCCACTGGCCAATCAGCACCCGGAAGTTGTTCAGCGCCGCCAGGTAGGAGGCGTATTCATACAAACCGCGCCAGGCTGGTGACAAGGCGATCACCAGCGTGCGGTGCGTGCGCAAGGTGCTCATCAAGTCCATCAGAGGCCCTGCCAGTGGCACCGGGTCGGGGTCGGGCTGCTGCTTCATACGGGACAACACCGACTCAATCCCCAGCGCCAGACCACCCATGCCATCGGCCAGCTGCAGCGACTCCTCGTCGGCCATGGCCGAGCGCAGAAAGTGGCTGAGCTCGCCAAAATTCTCGATGCGGGGAAGCTGGGTCGATGGATCAATCGGCAGCCGCGACGGCTGCATGCTTGGCATGTCCAGCAGGATCAGGCGGTGCCGCCCACGGTCAGGCCGTCGATACGCAGGGTCGGCTGGCCGACACCCACAGGCACGCTCTGACCTTCCTTGCCGCAGGTGCCGACACCGCTGTCGAGCTGCATGTCATTGGCGATCATGGTGACGCGGGTCAGTGCATCGGGACCGTTGCCAACAATCGTTGCGCCCTTGACAGGGTACAGAATTTTGCCGTTTTCGACCCAGAAAGCCTCGCTCGCGGAAAACACGAATTTGCCCGAGGTGATGTCGACCTGGCCGCCGCCGAAGTTGGTGGCGTACAGGCCTTTTTTGATGCTGGCGACAATTTCTTCGGGTTGTTTGTCGCCACCCAACATGTAGGTGTTGGTCATGCGCGGCATGGGCACATGCGCATAACTTTCGCGGCGGCCGTTGCCCGTGGGTTTGACACCGGAGAGGCGCGCATTCATCGAGTCCTGGATGTAACCCTTCAAGATGCCGTCTTCGATCAGCACATTGCGCTGGCTGGCATGGCCTTCGTCGTCAACGTTGAGCGAACCGCGGCGATCGGCAATCGTGCCGTCGTCCAGCACGGTGACGCCCTTGGCCGCCACACGTTCACCAATACGGCCCGCAAACGCGCTGGAGCCCTTGCGGTTGAAGTCACCTTCCAGGCCATGGCCAATCGCTTCGTGCAGCAAGATACCGGGCCAGCCGGGGCCAAGCACCACGGTCATTTCGCCAGCCGGTGCCGGACGCGCGTCCAGGTTGGACAAGGCGGCGGCCACCGCCTCGTTGACATACTGGTTGATCTGCGCGTCGTCAAAATAAGCCAGTCCAAAACGGCCACCACCGCCGCCCGAGCCCATTTCGCGGCGGCTCACGCCGGCCACTTTTTTCTCGGCGATCACGGTCACGGACAGGCGCACCAGCGGGCGCACATCGGCCGCCAGCGTGCCATCGGCGCGCGCCACCATCACCACGTCGTATTCGCTGGCCAGGCCGGCCATCACCTGCACGATGAGCGGATCTTTGGCCTTGGCCAGCTTCTCCACTTTTTCTAACAGCTTGACCTTGGCCGTGCTGTCCAGGGTCGCAATCGGGTCCAGCTCCTGGTAGAGCGAGCGGCTGGGCGCCACTTTTCGCGCGCCCACCTTGGCCCGGCCCACACGTGTGGCGGCCGAGATGCTGCGTACAGTGCGTGCCGCGTCCAGCAGCGACGCTTCAGAAATGTCATCGGAATAGGCAAACGCGGTTTTTTCACCGCTGACAGCACGCACGCCCACACCCTGGTCGATGCTGAAGGAACCGGTTTTGACAATGCCTTCTTCCAGGCTCCAGCCTTCGCTGCGGGTGTACTGGAAATACAGGTCGGCGTCGTCGACGCCATGCGAGGTGATTTCACCCAGGGCCCGGCTCAAATGCGCCTCGGTCAGCCCGAAAGGTGCGAGCAGCAACTTTTGCGCAATCTCCAAGCGCTCCGACGTGGCATCAACACGCGGGCGGGTGGGTACAGAGGCGAAAGCTGGCTTGCGGGCAGAAGACGGCGAAGATTTGAGTGAGGTCATGCGGTCATTGTAGGCAGTCTGACCCAACCCCCTCCCGGCAAGGCTTCTGCTACCCGGAACGGCTAGTCCCCCAAAATCAGGCCCCTCGCCAGGGGATCAGGACGACGCCTCCTCTGCACCAGCGAATAAGCCTGCGACAAGGTGTCGGCGCCCTTGCAGTCCTTCGCCTTGTCGATCCCCGCTGAAGCGGGGCCCCTCGCCAGGGGTTCAGGACTGCACCAGTCTTTTGGCTTTGGAGATCGACATCAAAATTCCGACTGCCAGCCCCAAGGTCACCATGGCGGTGCCGCCATAGCTGATGAAGGGCAAGGGCACACCGACCACAGGCAGGATGCCGCTAACCATGCCCATGTTGACGAAGGCGTAGGTAAAAAAGATCATGGTGACCGCCCCGGCCAGCAGGCGCGAGAACAGCGTGGGCGCGTCCAGTGCAATGGCCAGGCCCCGAAAGATCAGGAAAATGAAGCCGGCAATCAGCGCCAGGTTGCCAATCAAGCCGAACTCTTCGGAGTAGGCGGCAAAAATGAAGTCGGTGGTGCGCTCGGGAATGAACTCCAGGTGCGTCTGCGTCCCCTGCATAAAACCTTTTCCGAACATGCCGCCCGAGCCGATGGCGATCATGCCCTGGATGATGTGAAAACCCTTGCCCAACGGGTCGCGCGTCGGGTCCAGCAAGGTGCAGATGCGCTGCTGCTGGTAGTCATGCAATATCGCCCAGCGCATGCCCTTGGCGCACAGCTCCGGTTCGAACCAGACCAGCAGGAAGATGCCGACCAGACCCAGCAACACCGGGGGAACAATCAGTTTCCAGCTCAGCCCGGCAAAAAAGATGACCGCCAGGCCCGCGGCCATCACCAGCAGCGAGGTGCCCAGGTCGGGCTGCTTCATGATCAGACCCACCGGCACCAGCAACAAGGCCCCGGCCGCCAGGAAGTCCAGTGGCCGCAACTGGCCTTCCCGCTTCTGGAACCACCAGGCCAGCATCAAGGGCATCGCGATCTTCAAAATCTCGCTGGGCTGGATGATGATGCCCAGATTGATCCAGCGTTTGGCGCCTTTTTTGGTGATGCCAAAAATCGCCACCGCCACCAGCAAGGCCACGCCCACCACATACATGGGTACGGCAAAAGCCATCAGGCGCTGCGGCGGAATCTGCGCCACAACAAACATGATGAAACCGGCAATCAGCATGTTGCGACCATGGTCCACAAACCGGGTGCCATGGTCATAACCGGAGGAATACATGATCAGCAGGCCCGCACCGGCCAGCAGAAAAACAGCAAAAGCCAACAAGCCATCAAACCCCTGAAACATCGGGGCGGCACGCTGGAAAAAAGAGGGTTTGTCGAAAACTGCAGCCATGGCGGAGATTATCTGTCAGCCATGTGTTGCCGGCCTTGCCGGTTTGAATGCCCCGTCAGCGCCCCCGGGAGAGTCAGCCCCGGAGCTCCCGCGCCCGATTGATATGCAGCGCCACCAGCGTGCAGACAGCGCCGGAAAGCAGATAGACACTGACGGCGGCCAGCCCGAAGTGCACCGACAAGCCAAGTGCCACCAGGGGCGCAAAAGCCGCCCCGATCAGCCAAGCCAGATCGGAGGTCAAAGCGGCGCCGGTATAACGGTAGTGCGCCTCGAAGTTGGCGGTCACCGCGCCAGCGGCCTGGCCGTAGGACAGCCCCAGCAGTGAAAAACCGAGCAGAATGAATACCTTTTGCCCTAGCGCGCCACCATTGAGCAGCAGGGGCGCAAACAGGCTGAAGACCGCGATCAGGCCGGCCAGGATGCCCAGCGTGCTGCGCCTGCCGATACGATCCGCAATCCAGCCGGAGGCTACCACACACGGAATCGCAATCACGGCACCGAGCAGCTGAATGGTCAGGACATCGTTGATGGGCTGCGTCGACTGCAGGCCGATCCAGGACAAGGGAAACACCGTGACGAGGTGAAACAACGCATAACTCGCCAAGGCCGCGAAAGCACCGATCAGCAGGTTGCTACCTCGATCACGGACCAATTCGAGCACGGGGGCCGGCTCCAGGCCATGTTTTTTGAGCAGGCGCTCGTACTCATCAGTCACCACCAGCCGCAAGCGGGCAAACAGCGCCACCACATTGATGGCGAATGCCACGTAGAAGGGGTAACGCCAGCCCCAATCCAGAAAATCGGTGTTGGACAGCTGGGAGTGCAGGTACAAGAAGAGCCCGCTGGCCACAATAAAACCAACCGGCGCGCCAATTTGCGGAATCATCGCGTACCAGCCGCGACGCTGGGGCGGCGCGCTCAGCGCCAGCAAGGAAGGCAGGCCGTCCCAGGAACCACCCAGCGCGATCCCCTGAAGAAATCGGAACATCGACAAAAACGCGATGGACCAAAAGCCCAAAGTGACGTAACCCGGCAAAAAGGCCATGCCCACCGTAGACACGCCCAGCAGGAACAACGCGATGCCCAGCTTCACGCCGCGGCCCCAGAGGCGCTGGATCTCCATGAACAAGGCGGTCCCCAGCGGCCTGGCCAGAAAGGCAAAGGAAAAGATGACAAAGGCATACAGCGTGCCTTCCAGCCTGTCCACAAAGGGAAAGAAAACCGTCGGAAACACCAGCGCCGACGCAATGCCGTAAACAAAAAAGTCGAAGTATTCGGATGCCCGGCCAATGATCACGCCGACAGCGATCTCACTGGGCGCCACCGTGGACGCGTCGTCCACAGGACGATCCGTGTGCGGCGACGAGGAGCTTGGCAACAAGGACTCGGGATGGCTGTGACTCAGGCTTGACATGCGGTCCTTTCACAATGCAAAAAGTTACAACAAAGGCGTCAGCAGGCGCGCCTCCGGGGTCCATCATGCCATGGACAAAATGTCCAATTGCCTTGATTTGGATCAAAAGGTAGATTCAGTAGTTCCCCCATTGACAACCCCCTACTGTCCGGCATGCCCTCCAAAAAAAAGCTTCTCGGCCTGCTCCTCGTTCCAGCCCTGGCCCTGCTAGGCGGCTGTAATGCGGTACTCCTGAGCCCTTCCGGCGATATCGCCCTCCAACAACGCAATCTCATCTATATCTCGACGGCATTGATGCTGCTCGTCATTCTCCCGGTGATTGCGTTGACCCTGCTGTTCGCCTGGCGCTACCGCAAGTCCAACAACCGCAGCGATTACGACCCCGAATGGCACCACTCCACGCAGCTGGAGCTGGTGATCTGGGCGGTTCCGCTGCTGATCATCATCGTGCTGGGCGCCATCACCTGGATCAGCACCCACAAGCTGGACCCATACCGCCCGCTGGAGCGTATTGACGCGCAGCGCACCATTCCCGAAGACACCAAAACTCTGGTCGTCGAAGTGGTGGCGCTGGACTGGAAATGGCTGTTCATCTACCCCGAGCAGGGCATTGCCATGGTCAACGAGATGGCCGCGCCGGTCGACCGCCCCATCCAGTTCAAGATCACGGCCTCCTCGGTCATGAACTCCTTCTTCATTCCCGCCCTGGCCGGCCAGATCTACGCCATGCCCGGCATGCAAACCCAGTTGCACGCGATCATCAACAAGCCAGGCGAGTTTGACGGTCTGTCGGCCAACTACAGCGGTGCGGGCTTTTCCAGCATGCGCTTCAAGTTCCATGGCCTGAACGATGGCGACTTTGAACAATGGGTCAAGAAGGTCAAGTCCAGCGGCCAGTCGCTGGACCGCGACAGCTACCTGCAGCTCGAAAAACCTAGCGAGCGCAACCCCGTCCAGCACTACGCCAAGGTGGCCCCCCGAGCTCTACAAGGCCATCCTGAACCGTTGCGTTGAGGACAACAAGATGTGCATGCACGACATGATGGCGATTGACGCCAACGGCGGCCTCGGCATACCCGGCACCGTCAACGTTGCGTCCCTGAACGAAGCCACACGCACGCGCCTGGGCCTGGACGACCAGCCCGTGCGCAGCTATGTAGGCGCCATGTGCAGCCCCGGCAACCCCCTGGGCTTGCCGCTGCCGGCGACCGAGCCTGGCACCCGCCCCATCTGACGCCGCAGCCCCCTCGTCGCACCCTCTTTCTTCTCCTTACGCACCCACGATGTTCGATCAACTTGATATCACGAAGCTCATCTTCGGCCGCCTCTCCTGGGAGGCGATTCCGCTCCACGAACCCATCTTGCTGGTGACCTTTGCAGCCGTCATGCTGGGCGGGCTGGCCATTCTTGCGGCACTGACCAAATTCCGCCTGTGGGGACCTTTGTGGCGTGACTGGCTGACCAGCATCGACCACAAAAAAATCGGCATCATGTACGTGGTGCTGGGCCTGGTGATGCTGTTGCGCGGCTTCTCCGACGCACTCATGATGCGGCTGCAGCAGGCCATCGCGTTTGGCGACAACCTGGGCGTTTTGCCGCCGCACCACTACGACCAGATTTTTACCGCGCACGGCGTGATCATGATCTTCTTCGTGGCGATGCCGCTGGTCACCGGTCTGATGAACTTCGTCGTGCCGCTGCAAATCGGCGCGCGCGATGTGGCCTTCCCCTTCCTCAACAATTTCAGCTTCTGGATGACGGCCAGCGGCGCCATCCTCGTCATGCTTTCGCTGTTTGTCGGCGAATTCGCCAAGACCGGCTGGCTGGCCTATCCGCCGCTGTCGGGCATCATCAACAGTCCGGACGTGGGGGTGGATTACTACATCTGGTCGCTGCAGCTGGCGGGGGTGGGGACCTTGCTCTCGGGCATCAACCTGCTGGCCACCATCATCAAGATGCGCGCGCCCGGCATGACCCTGATGAAGATGCCCGTCTTCACCTGGACCGCCCTGTGCACCAACATCCTGATCGTCGCCGCCTTCCCGGTGCTGACCGCCGTGCTGGGTCTGCTGGGCCTGGACCGCTACGCCGGCACCAACTTCTTCACGACCGAATTCGGTGGCAACGCCATGATGTACGTGAACCTGATCTGGATCTGGGGCCACCCCGAGGTCTACATCCTGATCCTGCCGCTGTTCGGCGTGTTCTCTGAAGTGGTCGCCACCTACAGTCGCAAGCGCCTGTTCGGTTATTCGTCCATGGTGTACGCAACCTTCGCCATCACCATCCTGTCCTACCTGGTGTGGCTGCACCACTTCTTCACCATGGGTTCGGGCGCCAGCGTCAATGCTTTCTTCGGCATCACAACCATGATCATCTCCATCCCGACCGGAGCGAAGATTTTCAACTGGCTGTTCACCATGTACCGCGGCCGCATCACCTTTGATGTGCCCATGATGTGGACGATCGGCTTCATGGTGACCTTCGCCATAGGCGGCATGACCGGCGTGTTGCTGGCCGTGCCCCCGGCTGACTTTGTGCTGCACAACAGCCTGTTCCTGATTGCCCACTTCCACAACGTGATCATTGGCGGCGTGTTGTTCGGCCTATTTGCCGGCATCACCTACTGGTTCCCGAAAGCCTTTGGCTACAAGCTCGATCCGTTCTGGGGCAAATGTTCGTTCTGGTTCTGGCTGGTCGGCTTCTACCTGGCCTTCATGCCGCTCTACGTGTTGGGTTTCATGGGTGTCACACGCCGCATGAGCCACTTCGAAGACCCGTCGCTGCAAATCTGGTTCCAGATCGCCGCCTTCGGCGCCGTGCTGATCGCGCTGGGCATTGCCTCCATGATCATGCAGTTCATCGTGAGCTACATCCGCCGCGACTCGCTGCGCGACAACACCGGCGACCCCTGGGATGGTCGCACGCTGGAATGGTCGACCTCGTCGCCGCCGCCGGCCTACAACTTCGCCTTCACGCCCGTGGTGCATGAGATCGATGCCTGGTGGGACATGAAAAAGCACGGTTATGTGCGCCCGGTGGATGGATTCATCCCCGTGCACATGCCCAAGAACACGGCCGCCGGCATCATCATTGCCGCCATCTGCACGGTCTGCGGTTTTGCCCTGATCTGGCAGATGTGGCTGCTGGCCGTGCTGTCTTTCGTCGCCATCGTGGCGGCTGCCATCTACCACTCGTTCAACTACAAGCGCGACTACTACATCCCCGTGGATGAAGTGACGCACATCGAAAACGAACGCACACGTTTGCTCGCCAGCCATGCTTGATACCACCATCCCCTTGACCTCCTCTTCGGCCGGCGCTGCGGCGCTGCAGAGCCCAGGCGCGCTCAGCGAACGTTTCTTCCTGCGGCGCGAACATCATCCGGCCAACGGCACACTGCTCGGCTTCTGGCTCTACCTGATGAGCGACTGCTTGCTCTTTGCCTGCCTGTTCGCCTGTTATGCGGTGCTGGGCCGAAGTTATGCGGCCGGCCCGTCGGGCGCCGACCTGTTCGATCTGCCGCTGGTGGCCCTGAACACCTCGCTGCTGCTGCTGTCCTCCATCACCTATGGTTTTGCCATGCTGGAGATGCAAAAGAACAAGCAACGCGCCGTGCTGATCTGGCTGGCCATCACCGGCCTGCTGGGCGCAGGCTTTCTGGGCCTGGAAATGTATGAATTCATGCATTTCATCCACGAGGGCGCGGGTCCGCAACGCAGCGCCTTCCTGTCGTCCTTTTTCGCACTGGTCGGCACCCACGGCTTGCACGTTTTCTTCGGCATCATCTGGCTGCTCACCCTGATGTTCCAGGTCAAGCGTCACGGCCTGGGCGCCGAGAACCGCCGGCGCCTGATGTGTTTGTCCATGTTCTGGCACTTTCTGGACGTGGTCTGGATTGGTGTCTTCACCTTTGTTTACCTGATGGGAGCTCTGCCATGAGCGCGCATACCGACCACGACCATGACAGCGCACAACATGCGCACGACCACCACGACGAGCACGGGCATGACGACAGCGGCGCCAGCCACAGCACCCTGAGCGGCTATGTGACGGGCTTCATCCTGGCCGTGGTGCTGACGGCCATTCCCTTCTGGCTGGTGATGGGCAAGGTCTTCGAAACCTCCAGCACCACCGCCCTGGTGCTGATGGCGCTTGCGGCGGTGCAGATCGTGGTGCACATGATTTATTTCCTGCACATGAACACCCGCTCCGAGGGCGGCTGGTCCTTCCTGGCCTTGCTGTTCACCCTGCTGATCGTCGGGATTGCGCTGGCTGGCTCCTTGTGGGTCATGTACCACATGAACGCCAACATGATGCCCATGTCTGTCCACGACATGAAAAACATGCCCTGAACCTGCGCCAGGTTTGACTCCCTCCATGGCCAGTCGCGCGCCGCGCTCCACCGCAGCCTGTCTCGCGCTGGCCGTCTGCGCGCTCCTGTTGCTGGCCGGTTTTCTCGCGCTAGGCCTCTGGCAAATCGAGCGCCGTGCCTGGAAGCTGGACCTGATGGATCGTGTGGCGCAGCGCGTGTTTGCGCCAGCGGCGCCGCTCCCGCCCTTGGCCGAATGGCCGCAGATCACGGCCGCCAGCGACGAGTACCGCCACTTGCAGGTCAGCGGCCATTTTCTTCATGACCGCGAAACCCTGGTCCAGGCCGTGACCACCCAGGGCGCCGGCTTCTGGGTTCTGACGCCGCTGCAGTTGACGGACGGCCCCACACTGCTTGTTAACCGCGGTTTTGTGCCGCCCGAGGCGCGCACACGCGCCGCGCGACGCGCAACCGAAAGCGATGCGCCAGTCTCCCTCTCCGGCCTGCTGCGCCTGAGCGAGCCAGTCGGCGGATTTCTGCGCCACAACGACCCCGCCGGCGACCGCTGGTTTTCGCGCGATGTCGCTGCCATCGCCCAGGCCCGAGGCTTAAGCCAGGTCGCGCCCTTTTTTCTCGATGCCGACGCATCACCTCGCAACAGCACCAGCGCTGCACCAGTTTGGCCACTCGGCGGCCTGACCGTCATCACGTTCAAAAACAACCATCTGGTGTACGCACTCACCTGGTTTGGCCTGGCGCTGATGGTGCTGGGTGCGAGCATCCTGGTGCTGCGCGAAGAGCGCCGCCGGCGGCGCGAGCACCTGGGGGACAATACCAGCCATGTCGACCGCGAAACCGACCATGCCACGTCCGACTGAGGCCGGCAGCCCGCCGCCCGCGCCAGGCGGCCTCGAACGCCTGGACGATGCCACCGGCCTGAAAAACCTGCGACAGCTGATCCAGTTGCGCTGGATCGCGGTGATAGGCCAGCTGGCCACCATCGCCGTCGTGAACTTCGGCTTTGATATCGAACTGCCACTGCAGCAGATGCTGGTGGTGCTGAGCGGTCTGGTGCTCTTCAACCTCATCAGCCAGCTGCGCTGGCGCACCCGGCGCAGGGTCAGCAACAACGAGTTGTTTCTGGCCTTGCTGGTGGACGTGGCAATGCTGACCGCGCAGCTTTTCCTCAGCGGCGGCGCGAGCAACCCGTTTACATTCTTGTACCTGCTGCAGATCGCCCTGGGCGCCGTGCTGCTGCAGGCCTGGTCGGTCTGGACCATGGTCGCCATCACCACGGCCTGCCTGGTCGGGCTGACCATTTTCGGCCGTCCGCTGCCGCTGCCGCTGGATCTGGAAAACGGACTCGCCAGCCCCCACATGCAGGGCATCCTGGTGTGTTTCGTTCTCAACGCGGGCCTGCTGGTGACCTTCATCATGCGTATCAGCCGCAACCTGCAGGAGCGCGATGCGCGCCTGGCCAGCCTGCGCCAGCGTGCGGCCGAGGAAGAACACATCGTGCGCATGGGTCTGCTGGCCTCGGGCGCGGCGCATGAGCTGGGCACCCCGCTCTCCACCTTGGCCGTGATCCTGGGCGACTGGAAACACATGCCCGCCTTCACGGCCAACCCCGACCTGCAGCAGGAAATCAGCGAAATGCAGGCACAAGTCCTGCGTTGCAAAACCATCGTCAGCGGCATCCTGCTCTCGGCCGGCGAGGCCAGGGGCGAATCGTCGGAAAAAACCTCGATCTGCACCTTTCTCGACGAGCTGGCCGAGGAATGGCGCAACACGCGCCCGGTGCCTTCTTTTTCCTACGAGAACCGGGTGGACCAGGATTTGCCCATGGTCTCCGACTCGACCCTCAAGCAGATGCTTTGCAATGTGCTGGACAACGCGCTGGAAGCCTCGCCCACCTGGGTCGGTCTGGAAGCGGCGCGTGATGCCGACACCCTAACACTGACGGTCACGGACCGAGGTTCCGGTTTTGCCCCGGCAATGCTGGCGCAGCTCGGCAAACCCTACCAGTCCAGCAAGGGGCGCCTGGGCGGTGGCCTGGGCCTGTTCCTGGTCGTCAACGTGGCACGCACCTTGGGCGGCAGCGTCGCTGCGCGCAACCGCCCCGAGGGCGGCGCCGTCGTGACCATCACCCTGCCACTCACCGCCATCACACTGGCAAAGGACAACACCGATGGCCGCTGAACGCCAGTTGCTCATCGTCGAGGACGATGCGGCCTTTGCCCGCACCCTGGGCCGCTCGTTTGAACGCCGGGGTTATGCGGTGTTGCTGGCAACCAGCCTGGACGATGTCAGCGCCCTGCTGCAAAACCATTCACCGGCTTACGCGGTGGTGGATCTGAAACTGAACGGTGACGCCTCGGGCCTGGCCTGTGTGCAGGCCCTGCACGCGCACGATGCTGACATGCTGATCGTGGTGCTGACCGGCTTTGCCAGCATCGCCACCGCGGTCGAGGCCATCAAGCTGGGCGCCTGCCATTACCTGGCCAAGCCGTCCAACACCGACGACATCGAGGCCGCGTTTGGCCGGGTCACGGGCAACACCGAGGTGAAACTGACCAACCGCTCCTCGTCGATCAAGACCCTGGAGTGGGAACGTATCCACCAGACCCTGGTCGAGACCGACTTCAACATCTCCGAAGCCGCGCGCCGGCTGGGCATGCACAGGCGCACCCTGGCCCGCAAGCTCGAAAAACAACAGGTCAAGTAAAGCGCGCCAGACGCTACGCTTTTAGTAGCTGCTTGTGCCCGTCCTGACTGGGCTAGGGCCCTATTTCTTATAAATTCTCAACCTGATCAGGCTGAGGCCGGCAAACTGGCCTTTACCATGGACCCATGCCCACCACCCACCTGCTTTACCTCCACGGCTTCCGCTCCTCCCCACATTCCACCAAGGCCAGACAGGTCGCGGCCTGGGTGGCCAACCAACACCCCGACGTGGTCTGGTGGTGTCCGCAGTTGCCGCCATCGCCGCGCGAAGCCGTGCAGATGCTGAGCGAAGGCATCGCCGGCTGGCCGCGCGACACGATGGCGGTGATGGGCTCCTCGCTGGGCGGTTTTTACGCCACCCACGTGGCGGAAACCTGCGGCTGCAAGGCCGTGCTGCTCAACCCGGCCGTGAACCCGGCACGCGACCTGGCCAACTACATAGGCGAACAAAGCGCCTGGCACGACCCGACCGAGCGTTTTTTCTTTGAACCCGGTTTTGTGGACGAGTTGCGGGCGCTGGAACACGGACCTGTCGCCAGCCCCGAGAACTATTTCGCGATCATCGCCAAGGGCGACGAGGTGCTGGACTGGCGTGAAATGACGGGCCGTTACCCGGGCGCACGCACCAGGCTGCTGGAAGGCGGCGACCACGCGCTCAGCGATTTTGAGGCCCACCTGCCCGAGGTGATGGATTTTCTGGCACTGGTGTGAAGGCAGCGGCCACCGGCCGCCTGATTACACTAGCTGCAATCGCCGGGCACCAGCCCGGCCCGCGTTTGAAGGATAGCGTTTTGTTTGTATTGTTTGAAGAAGCCGGGAAGTTCCTGGCAGGTCGTATTTTGTCCGAGGCCGACAGCTCGCTGCAGGTCGAACTGGACTCGGGCAAACGGGTCAAGCTCAAGACCGCCAACGCCTTGCTGAAGTTTGAAAAACCGGCCCCCGCCGAACTGATCGCCGCCGGGCAGAAGTTGAGCGAAGAGATCGACTTGGACCTGGCCTGGGAATTCGCCAGCGACGAAGAGTTCAGCTTCGCCGACCTGGCGCGTGACTATTTCAGCGCCGACCCCAGCAAACCCGCCAGTACCGAGCAGCAGGTCGCCGCCTTGTTCCGCCTGTTTGAAGCGCCGCATTATTTCAGGCGCGCCGGCAAGGGGCGTTTCAAAAAGGCCCCGGCCGACATTCTGCAACTGGCCTTGGCGGCCATTGAAAAGAAAAAACAGCTCGCCTTGCAGATCACGGCCTGGGCGCAAGAGCTGGTCCAGGGCCAATGCCCGGCACCGATACGCGAACAGCTTTACAAAATCCTGTTCAAGCCCGACAAAAACAGCGCCGAATACAAGGCGGTGGTCGAAGCTTCGCGAAGCGCCCACAAGGCACCGCTGGACTTGTTGCAACAAGCCGGTGCGATTGCCTCGCCCTACCAGTTCCACTGGAAACGTTTCCTGTTCGAAAACTTTCCCAAAGGCACGGGCTTTCCGGCACTGCAGGCGCCGGACATCAAGGACGAGTTGCCGCTGGCCAATGTGCAGGCTTTTTCGATCGACGATTCGGCCACCACCGAGATCGACGACGCGCTGTCGGTGCAGGGCCTGGGCAGCGGCACCATCACGCTGGGCATCCATATTGCGGCGCCCGGCCTGGCCGTCTTGCCCGGCAGCCCGATCGACACTGTGGGCCGCGCGCGGCTGTCCACCGTGTACATGCCAGGCTACAAGCTGACCATGCTGCCCGACGAGATTGTCCAAAGCTACACCCTGCAGGAAGGCCGCAACTGCCCATCCCTGTCGCTGTACCTCACGCTGGACGAAGCCACGCTGGAGATCAGGGAAAGCGTCACCCGGCTGGAGCAGGTACCCATCGTCAGCAACCTGCGCCACGACAAGCTGGACAGCACCTTCACCGAGGCATTTTTTGAAGCCGCACAAACCAGCCCGCCAGTCGCTGTGCAATGGGGCGTGGAACTGACGTTTTTGCACCGGCTGGCCAAACACCTCAAGGCGCAGCGCGAAATCGTGCGCGGCAAGCCGGAAAACTTCAACCGGCCCGACTACAACTTCAAGCTGGACAAGTCCACGGACGGCGAGCCGCAGGGCGACGAAACCGTCAGCATCACCACCCGCCAACGCGGCGCACCGCTGGACCTGATCGTGGCCGAAGCCATGATCCTGGCCAACAGCACCTGGGGCCTGTGGCTGGCCGATCACGGCGTGCCCGGCATTTACCGCAGCCAGGCCAGCATGGCGCCCGGCGTGAAAGTGCGCATGGGCACCAAATCGCTGCCGCACGCCGGCCTGGGCGTCAAAAGCTACGCCTGGAGCACCTCGCCACTACGCCGCTACACCGACCTGGTCAACCAGTGGCAAATCATCGCCTGCGCCAAACATGGCCGCACGGCTGCTTTGGCTGCGCCCTTCAAACCCAAGGACGCCGAGCTGTTTTCCATCATCTCGGGTTTTGATGCGGCCTACAGTGCTTACAACGGTTTCCAGGCCGGTATCGAGCGTTACTGGACGCTCAAGTACATTGAGCAAAACGGCATCACCGAACTCACCGCCACCTTTTTCAAGGACAACCTGGTGCGTGCCGACGACTTGCCGCTGGTGCTGCCGGCCATGGGCGCCCAAGGCCTGCCGCGCGGCGCCAGGGTGCGTATCCGGCTCGGTGAGATCGACGAGATCACGCTCGATGTGTCGGGCACCGTGATCGAGCGTCTGGATGCCGTGGTGGATGAAGCCGCCGCCGAACAGGTCGACGAAGAAGACAACGACTCGGAACTGGCTGCCGGCCCGATTTCGATTGCCGTCGATCTGAACGAGCCCGATGCAACGGCCGTCGGCCAGGCGGCTTAACACCGATAATCCTGTCCTGTGAAGTCACTCAGCACCCTGCAAATCGCCCTGGGCGTATCGGTCGCCCTGCATGCGGTCGTGCTGACCGTGCGTTTTGTCGATCCGGAACGTTTCAACCGCGTTTTCCAGGACACGCCGCTGGAAGTGATTCTGGTCAACGCCAAGTCCAACGAGCGCCCGGACAAGGCCAAAGCCATCGCCCAGGCCTCGCTGGCCGGCGGTGGTGAGGCGGAAAAAGGCCGGGCCACCAGCCCCCTGCCGCCCTCGGCGCTGACCGACATCGGCGATGCCAGCGAAAACGCGCAGCGCCAAATAGACGCCATGCAGGAGCAGCAAACCCTGTTGCTGGCACAGATCAAAAAAGAGCTGGCCTCCATGCCGCCACCCGATCCCAAAGTGACGGCGCGGGATGCGGCCCAGGCCGAGCGCGAGGAAAAACGCAAACAGCTGATCAAGATACTCGCCGAGATCGAGCGGCGTATCAACGAAGAAAACGCCAGGCCGAAAAAACGCTACATCAGCCCGGCCACCCGCGAAGCGGTTTACGCCGTGTATTACGACGAGTTGCGGCGCAAAATCGAAGAAAAAGGCACGGTCAACTTTCCCGAGATGGCCGGCAAAAAACTGTATGGCGAACTGACCATGGTGCTGACGATTAATTTTGATGGCCGTGTGCTCTCCACCGAGGTGGTCGAGACCTCCGGTAACCTGACGCTGGACCGGCGCTCGCAAAACATTGCGCGCAGCACCGGTCCTTTCGGCCGTTTCACCCAGGCGATGCGCCGCGAGGCCGAACAAATTGTGGTGGTCTCGCGCTTCAAGTTCACGCGCGACGAAACCCTGGAAACAAAGCTCACCGAGCGTCACTAGGCGGTTATGGATCACTACTGCGTCCTCGGCAACCCGGTTGAACACAGCAAGTCGCCGGCCATCCATGCGCGTTTTGCCGCGCTGACCGGCCAGGTTATGGACTACCGCAAACAGCTGGCGCCGCTGGACGGTTTTGCCGCCACCTTGCAGCAATGGTTGGACAACGGCGGACGCGGCTGCAACGTGACCGTGCCTTTCAAGTTCGAAGCCTTCCAGCGGGCCGACACAGCCAGCGAACGCGCGCAACTGGCCCAAGCCGCCAACACCCTGAAGTTTGACGACGAGGGCCACGTGGCAGCCGACAACACCGACGGCATCGGCTTGGTCAACGACATCCAGCACAACGCCGGCCTCAGCCTGGCCGGGCGTGACCTGCTGCTGATAGGCGCCGGCGGCGCCGCGGCCGGTGTGTTGGCCCCGCTGCTGGCGGCCGGGCCGCGCCGTCTGGTGGTCGTCAACCGCACGCCGGCCAAGGCGATGGACTTGGTGGCGCGCCACGCCAGCCATCCGGCGCTACAGCACTTGCTACAAAAAACAGAGCTGCTTGCGCAGGACCTGCAAGGGCTGGAGGCCGATTTTGATGTCATCATCAACGCCACCGCGAGCAGCCTGGACGGCGGCGCGATTCCGGTGCATGCCCGCGTGCTCAAGCCGGGCGCGCTGGCCTACGACATGATGTACGGCGCTGCGGCGCAAGGTTTTGCCGACTGGGCACGAGCCCATGGCGCGGTGCCGCGCGACGGCCTGGGCATGCTGGTGGAGCAAGCCGCGGAGTCCTTTTTGTTCTGGCGCGGCGTGCGCCCGCCGTCGGCCCAGGTTCTGCAGGAACTGCGCCAGGCCTTGTCATGAAAGCCCTGCTGCGCTGGCTGCTCCTGGTGCTGCTGGCCGGCCTGGCCTTGCAGCTGTATTTTGTCGGCCGCATCGCCTTGATGGCGGTGGTGGATCCGCAGTCCACGGCTTTTCAGCGCTCAGAAATTTACCGGCTGGCGGTTGAACAAGGCTCGCTGAAATGGCGCCAGCAATGGGTGCCCTATAACGCGCTGTCCGACAACCTCAAACGTGCGGTGATTGCGTCCGAAGACGCCACCTTTGTCGAACATGAAGGTGTGGATGTCGAGGCCCTGGAAAAAGCCTGGGAGAAAAACACCAAGGCCGAGCAGCGCGCCGAAAAATCCGCGAGCAAGCTGATCAGCAAGGCCGCGCCAGCAGGCGCCGCCAAAGCGGCAGCCAAGCCGCCCAAGATTGTGGGCGGCTCCACCATCACGCAACAACTGGCGAAAAACCTGTTTCTCTCCGGTGAACGTACCCTGATGCGCAAGGGCCAGGAGCTGCTGCTGACCCTGATGCTGGAAGCCCTGCTGAGCAAGCAGCGCATCCTGGAGATTTACCTCAACAGCATCGAGTGGGGCGAAGGTGTGTTCGGCGCGGAAGCCGCGGCCCAGCACTATTACAAAAAGCCCGCGGCCAAATTAAGCGCCTACGAAGCCGCACGCCTGGCCGTCATGTTGCCGCGCCCCAAATATTTCGAGACCCGGCCCGGCTCCAGCTACCTGGCTTCGCGCGCATCGACCATTGTTGCGCGCATGGGCGGCGTGGAGCTGCCCTGATCAGCGCCGCTCAAAAACCGGTGTGCGCCGCGCGGCCATGGCCGCCACACCCTCGCGAAAATCGGCGCTGCGAAACTGCTCCCGCTGAATCACCAGTTCACGCTGGTTCGCCGCATAGACCTCGTCGGCCAGACCCTGGCGCAACGCCGCCCGCGTCGACTCCACCGCCAAAGGGGCCGACACAGCAATCTCTTGCGCCAGCGCGAGTGCCTGGGCACGCACCTCGGTCTCACCCGCCAGAACATCGGCCAGCCCGATTCGGACCGCCTCCTCGCCGCCTATGCGCCTGCCGGTGTACAAAAGCAGCGCCGCCTGCTGCCGCCCCACCAGTTGCGCCAGGGTCAGGCTCAGGCCGAAGCCGGGGTGAAAACCCAAGCGGTTGAAGTTGGCGCTGAAACGGGCCTCTGGACAAGTCACCCGGAAGTCGGCGACCAGCGCCAGCCCCAGGCCAGCCCCCACCGCCGCGCCGTGAACAGCGGCCACCACCGGCTTGCTGCCGCGAAACAGCCGCATCGCCTGCACATAAAAAGCCGAAGGATCGCGGTCTTCCTTGGGGTCGGCAGAATTGAAGTCTGCACCGGCGCAGAAGGCGCGGCCCTCGGAGGCGAGCACGATGCAGCGGCAAGCCGGTTCGCGGTCGAGTTGCTCGAAGGCATCGGCAAGCATGCCCATGAAACGCGCATCCACGTGGTTGTGCGGGCCGCGACGGATCTCGACCAGGGCCACATGGCCGTCGCGGTCGACACGCAGTTCGTCAGGCGCAGCGATGGTCATTGCGGCTCCATTCTGGCAATCGCCACGTAGTTCTTCCACTTGGCGCGTTCTTCTTTGTCAAAGGTCGCCAATTGCGACAAACTCATCTTTTTGGGAGAAAAACCAAACCCTTCCAGCCGTGCCCGCATGGGATCGGTGGTGATCGCCTCGTTGATCAGGTCATTCAGAAATTGCAATGTAGCCGCCGGTGTGCCCACCGGCACCGCAATCCCCAGAAAGCCCGAGACACCGTAAGAAGGATAGGTTTCAGAAATCAAGGGCACCGAGGGGTATTTCACCAGGCGCTTGGCCGACTGGGCGGCCAGCGCCCGCAGCTGGCCGGAGTTCACAAAGCTGTCACCGGCCACACTGTCAACAAAAATCACGTCAATCTGGCCTGCGATCAATTCCGTCATGGCGGTATTGACCTGTTTGTAGGGAATCGCCGTCAACTCAATGCCCGCGACCTGGCCCAGCAAGGCACCCGGCACCTGGGACGAGGCATTGAAATAACCGTAGTTCAACTTGCCGGGCGCCGCTTTGGCCGCCTGGACGAAGTCGGCCAGGGTCTTGTAGGGCGCATTGGGTTTCACCAGCATGTAGGAAGACGAGCCGCCAAAATGGCCCACCAGTGTGAAGTCCCGCTCGGGGTCATAAGGCAACTTCTTGTACAGGCTGGGGTTGGCCGAATGGGTAGACGTGGTGGCCAGCAGGACCACCGATCCGTCGGGCGGGCTTTTCCGTACCGCTTCAACACCGACTATGCCGTTGGCCCCCGGCCGGTTGTCCACCATGGCGGGCCGGCCGGTTTTCTTGGTGATGAACTCGGCCAGCATGCGCGCCGTGATGTCGCCGGACCCACCCGGGCCAAAGGGCACGATGATCTGCAAGGGCTTGTCGCCCACGATCTGGGCCATGCCCGTTAACGCCGACGAACCCAGCGGCAGGGCTGCAAGCACTTGAACAAATTGACGCCGTTGCATGTGTGTCTCCTTGGTGGTTGCCGCTCGTCAGGAGCGGTCAGGTCGAATGGATGCGTTGTGTTCGCCGATCTCGGGCGCACGGTGCCGGATCGGTGGCCGCACACCGTTGAACGACACAGGGAGCCCGACCACTTGCAGGTCGATCTCCGGTACGTCCTGGAAGATGCCGATGGCCTGGGTCTGGGGCTGATCGATCACCTGCTGGAAGTCATGGATGGGCGCACAGGGAATACCAACGGCTTCCAGCAAGTCGATCCAGTGGTTCATGGGCTGGGTCGCCAGAATGGCCTGGATGGCCGGCACGATGTCGCGCTTGTGCTCAACGCGTAACGCATTGCTGGCGTAACGTAGGTCGGACGCCCACTCCGGATGGCCCAGGGCCTTGACCAGCTTGGCGAACAAGCGGTCGTTGGCGGCGGCAATCACGACCTCCCCGTCACTGGCCTGAAAGGCCTGAAAAACCACCACCCGCGGATTACCACTGCGGTGGCGCTCCGGCTGCTGGCCGGTCGCCTTGAAACCCGCCATCATCACCTGCAGCCACCCCATCGCGGTTTCAAAAAGCGAGGTATCAACCACACAACCGCTGCCCGTCGCCTGACGCTGGAACAGGGCCGCCAGACAACCCAGCGCCGCCCAGATGCCGGTGCCCAGGTCCAGCACCTGCATCCCGACGCGGGAGGATGGGCCATCTTCCGCGCCATTGACGCTGAACATGCCGGCAAAGGCCTGGATCATCGGCTCGTAGCCTGGATGCAGATGCATGGGCCCCTTGTGACCAAACGCCCACAATGAACAATAAATCAGCCGCGGGTTGGCGGCGCACAAGGCCGTCGGCCCCAGCCCCAAGTCCTCCAGGACGCCCGGCCGGAGGTTCTGGATCAGGACGTCCGCCTCCCCGATATAAGACTTGAGCCAGGCCACCGATTCGGCGTCCTTGAGATCGAGGGCAAGACTACGCTTGCCATGGTTCATGGCCTGGAAGGTGGTTGCCGTGCCGCGCCAGAACGGCGGACCCCAGCCACGCGCATCGTCACCGCCCTCGGGGCGTTCGATCTTGACCACGTCCGCCCCCAGGGAGGAGAGAATTTCGCTCGCATAAGGCCCGGCGATGTTCTGGCCGATCTCGACGACCTTGATGCCTTTCAGAGGCAGCGCATGATTGGGAAAAGTTGGCATCTTCAACGTCCTGTGAATTTCGGTGCGCGTTTTTCGACAAAATGCGCGACGCCTTCGCGAAGGTCTTCGGTGCCGCGGCAAAGCGCCATTTCGGCATCCGCGAGCTGGGTCGCCTCGGCCAGCGTCTGGTGGCTGGCGGCCAGCAGCTGCGCCTTCATCACACGAACGGAACGGGGCGAGGACAAATTGGCCAGATCAGCGGCACGCTGATGCACCGCCTCGGCGAAGTTTTCCGCCGGCAACAGCTTGACCAGACCCATTTGCGCCGCCTCCTCCGCTTGAACCGCACGCCCGGACAACAAGAGGTCTGACGCATGCATGGGCCCGATGAGTCTGGGGAGCATCCATGCGATGCCGTGTTCGGCCACCAGACCACGGCGCGCGTAGGGTGTGCTCGAATTTCGCCCCGGCGGCCATGTAGCGAAGATCGCAATAAAGCGCGATGCAGACGCCCACCCCCGCAATCGCGCCATTGATACCCGCAACAATGGGTTTGGGAACGCCCAGCAGATAGCCGTAACGTTGCTCCAGATCCTGGTGGCTCAACACCTGCTCGCTTGACGCTGGTGGAGGGGCGCCTTCGGCACTGGCCGAAAGACGGCTCATATCGGCACCGGCACAAAAAGCACGGCCCGCACCGGTCAGCACGATGCTGCGCACGCCGTCATCCGCAGAAGCCAGAGCGATGGCTTCGCGCAACTCTTTCTCCAGCGTGAGGGTCCACGCATTCAGGCGCTCGGCGCGGTTGAACGTGATGGTGGCGACGCGATCACGCACGTCATAAACAAGCTCTTCGAATTGCATGTGCAGGCAGACCGCGGATGCGGCCCTTGTCTCCTTTGTAGCAACCGAGTATTGCTTTGGGGTGTTTCTTCTGCAAGACTACAATTTCGCTTAATGAAATTACCAGAATGCCGAAGAAAGCCGTCATCAAGCCCGTTTCGACACGCCGGACCACTCGGGAGACGGGTCGTTTCACTCGTGCGACGCCCGGCAGCCAGTCGCTCGAACGCGGCCTGCAACTGCTTCGGGTCTTCCGTCCAGGGGTGGCGGTCCTGAGCAATGCACAACTGGCCTATCGAACAGGCCTTCCCCGGCCGACGGTCAGCCGGCTGACACGCTCACTCGTCGACGCCGGTTTTCTGGCATATGACGTCGAACAAGCGGGCTACCGATTGACGGCGGTCTGCCTGAGCCTCGCCCTGACGTTCCGAAGCGAACAACCTGCCCTTGATCTGGCTCTGCCGCTGATGCGCAGCGTCGCCGAAGGCCAAAGAATCAATGTGGGCCTGGCACTTGCCGATCAGGGCGAGATGGTCTATCTCGACTCGGTCCGGCAAAGCCGCCTGGGGGTGTTCCGCCGCATCGTGCCCGGATCACGCATCCCCATGGAGCTGACGTCCTTGGGCTACGCCTGCCTGGCCGCCATGGACGACACCGAACGGCGCGCGCTGCTGGAGCAGCTTGCGGTCAAGCACGGCCGGGCGTGGCCCGCGCTGATGCTGCAGATACAGCGTGCGATCACTGACGTGCACAAACTCGGCTACTGCCACGCAACGTGGCAGGTGGGCATGGTGGCCATTGCGGCACCGGTCACCACGCCCGACGGCAAGGTGCACGCGGTGAACATCAGCTTTCCATTTGAGGAAGGTGATCACACGGCACAGGTGAAGACCTATTCAGCGCTGCTGCTGGAACTGGTTGACAACATCCACACCACCTGGCACCACGAACTGATGACAGCGGCCGAGTAAACAGGCGCCCGCCGTCAGGCGGCACAACTTCGCTTGTATCATCGTCCCATGCTAGCCAAGTTGATGAGTCTGTTCCTGTTGGGCCTGATCCGCGTGCTGACAGGCGCACAGGCACGCTGGCAGGGTTGCCCGCCCAAGGCCGAGCAGCGCATTTATTTTGCCAACCACCAAAGTCACGCCGACCTGGTGCTGATCTGGGCCGCGCTGCCCAGCGAGTTGCGTAGCATCACGCGGCCCATCGCGGCCAAGGACTACTGGACCAAAACACCGTTCAAGCAATGGCTCACCACGGCGGTGTTCAACGCGATTTACGTGGACCGCACCAAAACCACCGACCAGGACCCGCTGGAGCCACTGATCGATGCACTGGACAGCGGCGACTCCATCGTCCTGTTTCCCGAAGGCACACGCGGCAACCAGGAAGAACCACAAGCCTTCAAGTCGGGGCTGTACAACCTCGCGCAAAAATTCCCGCAAGTCGTGCTGGTGCCGGCCTGGATCAACAACGTGCAGCGTGTGATGCCCAAGGGTGAAGTGGTGCCCGTGCCTATCCTGTGTTCGGTCACCTTTGGCACGCCGCTGGCCCTGCAAGCCGGCGAAGACCGCAGCAGCTTCCTGGCCCGTGCCCGGCAAGCCGTCATCGCGCTGAAAGACAGCTGATGAACAGTTTTTTGCGTAATCTGAGCCCCACACACCAGGTCGGCCTGCTGTTTGTCATCGTCTTCGGTCTGCTGATCATCGCCGGCAGCGCAGCCCTGATCATGTCGCTGCGCGATGACGGCGAAGACGAGGTGCGCACACAGGACATCAAGGAACTCAGCAGCCTGCTCAACACCTCCTGGGCGATGTGCACCGTGTTCTGGCTGGGCTGGGCCTCCGGCGAAACCGTGGCGACCTTGCTGTTTGCGCTGGTGGCCTTTTTCGCCCTGCGTGAATTCATCACCCTGTCCCCCACACGCCACGGTGACCACCGCAGCCTGGTGCTGGCTTTTTTCGTGGTGTTGCCGGTGCAGTTCTGGCTGGTCATCACCAAACGTTTTGATCTGGTGACGGTGTTTATCCCGGTCTATGTTTTTCTGGCAATACCGGTTGTCAGCGCCCTGGCCAACGACCCGCAGCGTTTTCTGGAGCGCAACGCCAAGCTGCAATGGGGCATCATGGTGTGTGTCTATGGCATCAGTCATGTGCCAGCCCTGTTGCTGCTCAGCTTTCCCAATTACAGCGGGAAAAACGCCTTCCTGGTTTTTTTCCTGGTGTTTGTGGTGCAGACCGGCATGCTGGTGCAACACCTGGCCAACCGCAGATGGCCACGCGCGCCGATCGCCCCCCAGGTCAGCCGGAGTTTCAACTGGACCAGCTGGCTGATCGGTATTGCGACGGGTGCTTTTGTCGGCGGGCTGATGTCGGCCCTGACGCCGTTCAAGCCAGCGCAAGCCGTGGCCATGGCCTTGATCGCCTGTGTGGCCGGTTCGTTCGGCCACCTGGTGATGAAGGCGCTCAAACGCGACCGCGGCATCACCAACTGGGGCAGCGAAGGAAAATCGGTCACGGGTGCCAGCGGCCTGCTGGACCGCGTGGATGCCCTGTGTTTTGCCGCACCCGTGTTTTTCCACTCGGTTCGATGGTATTTTGGCTTATGAGCCTGTCTAGCACGATCAAGAAGGTGCGCCGCGTCGCGCCGACCCATGTGACACGCATGAAGACGCTGTCTTCATCAGCAAGGGCCGCGGAACCGGCTTTGCCGGGCCGCAGGCGCAGCGCCCCCTCGGGGGGCAGCGCATTACACGAAGTGACAAGCGTGGGGGCCTATGCGTATCCTGGGAATTGACCCTGGCCTGCAGATCACAGGCTTTGGCGTGATCGACGTCGACGGCCCGGCACTGACTTACGTGGCCAGCGGAACCATCAAAACCACCCAACTGGGTACCGGCAACCTGCCGGCGCGGCTCAAGGTCTTGTTTGAAGGTATTTGTGAAATCAGCGCCCGCTACAGCCCCGACTGCTCGGCCTGCGAAATTGTGTTTGTCAACGTCAACCCGCAAGCCACCTTGCTGTTGGGCCAGGCGCGCGGCGCCTGCCTCACGGCGCTGGTGTCCTGCCAGCTGGAGGTGGCGGAATACACGGCGCTGCAAATGAAAAAAGCCGTGGCTGGTTATGGCAAGGCCGGCAAGCCCGAGGTGCAGGAGATGGTCAAACGCCTGCTGAAACTGCCTACCCTGCCCGGCAAGGACGCCGCCGATGCGCTGGGCCTGGCCATCACCCATGCCCATGTAGGCGGCTCGGCGGCAATCTTGGCGCGTGCCGCGACGCTGCAGCGCACATCAACGACAGCGTTCAAGGACGGCCGCCACCACTGAACAGCCTCGTACTTAGGCCCTGGACAGGCCGGCGCCGAACACTTGCTCAAAAAGCTGTGACTACGTCTTGCGACATTGGTAGCAAAAATGTCGTGCTGGCCGCTGTTAAAAAGGTCCGCCACTCACCACAATGATCCGTCTGTGCATCCTCCAAGGAGTTCATCATGGTACGTGTCGCATTGGCTGTTCGGCTTGAGGCCAAGCCCGGCAAAGAAGCTGAAGTCGCCGCCTTCCTGGAAAATGCGCTGCCTCTGGCCAACCAGGAAGCCAGCACACCGGTCTGGTTTGCGCTGAAGTTCGGCCCCTCCTCTTTCGGGATTTTTGATGCCTTTGCCGACGACGCAGGGCGTCAGGCGCATCTGGGAGGCCAGATTGCTGCGGCCCTGATGGCCAAGGCGCCAGAGCTGCTGTCCCAGGCACCGGTCATCGAAGCGGTTGAAGTGCTTGCAATGAAACTGCCTGGCTGAGCCGATTGAACGCCGACCGGCACGGCCTCAGGCCAGGTTCTCCAGAATGAGGACGGCAAAAAACCCGAAAGCGGCGATCAAGGTCCACTTGAGGATGGTCAGGCCATACCGTTTGAAGCGGGTCTGCCCGGTTCCTGCATAAAACATGAAAGACACCACAGCACTGAGCAGCAAAAGAAGAATGGCCCAGCGGAATAAAAGCATTGTTGGTGTTCCTTGTATTCGTGCTTCAGGCATCAGGCCCGACACGCTTGCCAGCCGCGATATGGATCAATCCCGCCGCGCGGGCCCCTTGCCCTTCGCTCCGCGTATTACCAGGCCCGCGCCAGCGTCGCAAAACCTTGTGGCGCCTGTTTCTCGTCGTCAAACGTGACGATTTCATACGCATCAGGATGTGACAGCAACTCGCGCAGCAGCTTGTTGTTCAGCGCATGGCCGGAACGGAAGGCGCTGTAGGCGGCCAGCAGCGGTTTGCCCAGCAAATACAAGTCGCCCATGGCATCCAGGATTTTGTGTTTGACGAACTCGTCGTTGTAACGCAAGCCGTCGGTGTTGAGCACCTTGTAGTCATCCATCACGATGGCGTTGTCCAGACCGCCGCCAAGCGCCAGTCCATTGGCGCGCATCATTTCCACATCCTTGGTGAAACCGAAGGTGCGCGCACGGGCGATGTCGCGGCTGTAGGAGCCCGTGCCCTGGTCGAACTCGACACGCTGGCCGGTGGAGTCCACCGCCGGGTGGTCAAAGTCGATTTCAAACCCCAGCTTGTAGCCGTTGTAAGGCGACAGGCGCGCCCACTTTTCAGTCGGCCCCTGGCCTTCACGCACCTCGACGGGCTTCAGCACACGTACAAACTTTTTCGGGGCGTCCTGCAACTGGATACCGGCCGACTGCAGCAGAAAAACAAAGGAAGACGCGGAGCCATCGAGAATGGGCACCTCTTCGGCCGTGATGTCGATGATCAGGTTGTCAATGCCCAGGCCGGCGCAAGCCGACATCAGGTGTTCCACCGTGTGCACCTTGGCATGGCCGCTGGAAATGGTCGAGGCCAGGCGTGTATCGGTGACCGCCTGTGCAGAAATCGCGATGTCCACCGGCTGGGGCAAATCCACACGCCTGAAAACGATGCCGGTATCCGGCGGTGCCGGGCGCAAGGTCAGTTCCACGCGTTGGCCGCTGTGCAGGCCTACGCCGACGGCCTTGGTGATGGATTTGAGGGTTCTTTGTTGGAGCACAGCTAGATTTTACTTTCGTAAGCGTTGCTGTGCATGCCAGGATGTTTATCGCCGCGGTTGATATTGGCTATCTCCGGCGTTTCCTGCCCAAGAGGCAGACCGCACCGCGACGGGCCCACAGGCCGCCGCGGTGCGAAGGACTCGAATCAGTCCGCCTGTTTGCGCAGGAAGGCCGGGATTTCGAAATCGTCCATGCCGCCGGATGCCAGCGCGTCCACCTTAGCCGCCGCCTGGGTACGGTTGGTACGCCAGACGCTGGGCACCGACATGTTGCCGTAGTCGGGCTGGGCCGACCCCATGCCGCCACTCACCACATGGGTGCTGCCCACACTGCCACCACCGCCCACCGCCATGTTCAGCACCGGCATGTTGTCGGTGCCTGTGCGCAGAACCTGCAGCGGCGGTGCATGGCGGCGCACGCCCTGACGGCTCAGACCCGTGGCGACCACCGTGACGCGAATGTCTTCGCCCAGCTCGTCGTCGTAGGCCGTGCCGTAAATCACGTGGGCATCAGGCGATGCGTAGGCGCGTATGGTGTTCATCGCCAGCTTGGACTCATTGAGCTTGAGCGAACCCTTGGCCGCGCTGATCAGCACCAGCACGCCTTTGGCGCCCGACAGGTCAATGCCTTCCAGCAGCGGGCAGGCCACCGCCTGCTCGGCCGCGATACGCGCACGATCCGGACCGCTGGCCCGCGCCGTGCCCATCATGGCCTTGCCGGGTTCACCCATGACAGTGCGCACGTCTTCAAAGTCGACGTTCACATGGCCGGGCACATTGATGATTTCAGCGATGCCGCCGACCGCATTTTTCAGCACGTCGTTGGCATGGGCAAACGCTTCGTCCTGCGTGACGTCGTCACCCAGCACGTCGAGCAGCTTTTCGTTGAGCACCACAATCAGCGAGTCGACATTGGCTTCCAGCTCGGCCAGGCCCAGGTCGGCATTGGTCATGCGGCGGCCACCTTCGAACTCGAAAGGTTTGGTCACCACGCCCACCGTGAGAATGCCCATCTCCTTGGCGATACGCGCGATCACCGGTGCAGCGCCGGTACCGGTGCCGCCGCCCATGCCGGCGGTGATAAACAGCATGTGTGCGCCGGCGATGGCGGCACGGATGTCGTCCACCGCCATCTCGGCGGCGTCACGGCCTTTTTCCGGTTTGCTGCCCGCACCCAGACCGCTGCCACCGAGCTGGATCTGTTTGTGTGCGCTGCCGCGGCTCAGGGCCTGCGCATCGGTGTTGGCACAAATGAACTCAACGCCCTGGACGCTGCGCTCAATCATGTGCTCCACCGCATTGCCGCCGCCGCCACCCACGCCGATCACCTTGATTTGCGTGCCCTGGTTGAATTCTTCGATTTCAATCATTTCGATGCTCATGTGAGCCTCCTATCAATAAACTAATTGCAGTTGCCAAAATTGTTTTTAAAGTTCTTGGGAAATAGGCCTGTCATGCAGGGGGATCTGCGCCTCCCGTGTGCCGACAACGTGGGGCCCGACGGACAAAAGCTGGAAATCTTTTCATCAGAAGTTCCCCACAAAAAAGTCTTTGATCCGACCAAAAGCGTTGTGCACGCTGCCTGCTTTTTGCGCGACACGGTGCCCGCGCATACGCGCCAGCCTGGCCTCCTCGAGCAAACCCATGACGGTGGCCGCACGCGGCTGAGCCACCATGTCCGCCAACGCGCTTGAATAACGGGGAATACCGCGGCGCACCGGCTTGAGGAAGATGTCCTCGCCCAGCTCGACCATGCCCGGCATGACGGCGCTGCCGCCTGTGATCACGATGCCGGAGGACAAGACCTCTTCATAACCCGATTCGCGGATCACCTGCTGCACCAGCGAAAAAATCTCTTCAATGCGTGGCTCGATCACGCCGGCCAGCGCCTGCTTGGACAACATGCGCGGACCACGGTCGCCCAGACCGGGGACTTCGACCTGCGTATCCGGGTCGGCCAGCAACTGTTTCGCAAAACCGCTTTCAACCTTGATGTCTTCGGCATCCTTGGTCGGCGTGCGCAAGGCCATGGCGATATCGCTGGTGATCAGGTCGCCTGCAATCGGGATCACGGCCGTGTGGCGGATCGCGCCGCCGGTGAAAATCGCCACGTCGGTGGTGCCCGCACCAATGTCGACCAGCGCGACGCCCAGCTCCTGCTCGTCGCGGCTGAGGATGGACAGGCTGGACGCCAGTGGGTTGAGCATCAGCTGATCCACTTCCAGGCCGCAGCGCCGTACACACTTGATGATGTTTTCCGCCGCGCTTTGGGCGCCGGTCACGATGTGCACCTTGGCTTCCAGCCGGATGCCGCTCATGCCTATGGGCTCGCGCACGTCCTGGCCGTCGATCACAAACTCCTGCGGCTCGACCAGCAGCAGCCGCTGGTCGGTGGAAATATTGATGGCCTTGGCAGTCTCGATGACGCGGGCCACGTCGGCCTGCGTGACTTCCTTGTCCTTGACCGCCACCATGCCGCTGGAATTGATGCCGCGGATATGGCTGCCGGTGATACCGGTGTAGACGCGGGCGATCTTGCAGTCGGCCATCAGTTCGGCTTCCTTGAGCGCCTGCTGGATGCTTTGCACCGTCGCATCGATGTTGACCACCACGCCGCGCTTGAGGCCATTGCTGTACGCAATGCCCAGACCGGCCAGCTTGAGTTCGCCGCCAGGCAAGACCTCGGCCACCACCGCCATGACCTTGCTGGTCCCGATGTCCAACCCCACCACCAGATCTTTGTATTCTTTGGCCATATCTTTACCTTTTTGCTTGTCTGTTTTCTTTGTCACCCAGCGCTGTGGTGGTGACACCGCGCAGCTTGATGGCATAACCGTTGCCGTAGCGCAAATCTGCTGACTCCAGATTCCGGCCGAATTTGCTGGACACCTGCGTCAAGGTCGCGACAAAACGCTCGGCACGGTTTTGAATCTCGTCGAAGGAACCGTGGCCCAGTTCAAGGGTCGCGCCGTCGTCGAGCCAGGCGCGCCAGCTGCCGCGGCTGGTCAGCTCCAAGTGCTCCAGCCTGGCATCGATTTTTTCAAACACCGGGGCCAGCCGGCGGTAACCCGCCAGCACCTGGCCGGCCTGACCGGCGGGGCCGCTCAGCAGCGGCAAATCGTCGGACTCGACGTCACCCTGGTTGGCCTCAAACACCTCGCCGTAACTGTTGACCATGTGGGCATCCCCCTCCTGGCCCCAGTAGGCGATGGCCTGGTGCTCCTGCAAGACCACCCGCAGACGGTTAGGGAACTCGCGCTGCACCACGGCCTTGCGCACCCAGGGCACGGCCTCGAAGGCCGATTGCGCCTTGGCCAGATCCAGGGTGAAAAAATTTCCGCTCAGCTTGGGCACCACATTGGCACGCAAGGTGACCGCATTGTTGTGATTCACGTCGCCGCGCACCTTGATGGTCGCCAGCCCGAACAGCTTGTGCTGCATCAGCCACGATGCCAGCAACACCGCCGCCATGCCCGCAAACGCCAGCCCGAGCAGCAGGGCTGCCGCATTCATCAGCTTGACGTCCATGGGCATGGCCTGGTTCACGCAGCGCCTTCCGGTGTGGGGGTGTTGTCCAGGCTGGCCGTGCGCAGCACGTCCAGGCAAAGGTCTTCATAAGGGATGCCAACGGCACGCGCCGACATGGGCACCAGCGAATGGCTGGTCATGCCGGGCGAGGTATTGATTTCCAGCAGGTAAGGCCGGCGGGTCTTCGCGTCGATCATCACGTCCAGGCGGCCCCAGCCGCGGCAACCCAGCACACGGTAAGCCTGAAGCACCATGGCCTGAATCGCGGCCTCCTCGCCGGCCGGCAGGCCGCAAGGCACCAGGTATTGCGTGGTATCGGTGAAGTATTTGTTCTGATAGTCGTAGTTGCCCTCGGGCGCCACGATACGAATCACCGGCAGGGCCCGTGCGTTGTCGCCCGTGCCCAGCACCGGGCAAGTCACCTCGTCGCCGCTGATGAACTGCTCACACAACACATCGGCATCCAGTTGCGCGGCCTGGTCCACCGCATCGGTCATGCCGGAATAACCCTCCACCTTCACCACACCGATGGAGGAACCTTCACGCGCAGGCTTGACGATCAGCGGCAGCCCCAGTTCGTCGGGCACCGCGATGACCTGTTGGCGATCAAAAGCGCCGCGGCGCAGCAGGATGTATTTCGGGGTCGCCAGGCCATCGGCCAACCAGATACGTTTGGTCGTGACCTTGTCAATCGAAATGCTGGAAGCCATCACGCCGGAACCGGTGTAGGGAATACCCATCAGTTCCAGCGCACCCTGGATCGTGCCGTCTTCGCCAAAACGACCGTGCAGGGCAATGAAGCAGCGCTCAAATTTTTCGCGCTCGAGGTCGCCAATGTCGCGCTCGGCGGGGTCAAACGCATGGGCGTCCACACCACGCGCGCGCAGCGCCTGCAGCACACCCTGGCCCGACATCAAGGAGATCTCGCGCTCGGCCGAGCGGCCGCCCATCAGTACGGCGACTTTGCCAAATTCGGAATTCATCTGGCTCACAGCCCGTTCCCCTCTTTCATTGAATGTTCTTGTTTCTGTACCAGCTCAAGCACCTTGCCGGGCACCCCGCCCATGGTGCCCGCGCCCATACACATCACCACGTCGCCATCCAGCGCGTTATCAACAATCGCCTGCGGCATGGCCTCGATGTCGCCGACAAACACCGGCTCCACCTTGCCAGCCACACGCAGCGCACGGGTCAACGAACGGCCGTCGGCCGCCACAATCGGCGCTTCACCGGCGGCGTAAACCTCGGACAGCAACACGCTGTCGGCCTGGCCGATGACCTTGACGAAGTCCTCGAAACAATCCCGCGTGCGGGTGTAACGATGCGGCTGAAAGGCCAGCACCAGGCGCCGGCCCGGAAAAGCGCCGCGCGCCGCCGCCAGGGTGGCGGCCATCTCCACCGGGTGATGGCCATAGTCATCAATCACCGTGAAGCTGCCGCCTGCAGGTGCGGCGACATCGCCGTAATGCTGGAAACGCCGGCCCACGCCCTTGAATTCAGCCAGCGCTTTCAGCACGGCGGCGTCGGGCACATTCAGTTCCACGGCCACCGCAATCGCCGACAAGGCATTGAGCACGTTGTGCAGGCCGGGCAGGTTCAGCACCACCGCCAGATCGGGCAAGGTCACACCGTTGCGCCGCTGCACCGTGAAATGCATCTGCCCACCCACCGCCTTCACGTCGATCGCGCGGACCTGCGCCTCTTCGTTAAAACCGTAACTGGTGATGGGGCAGGACATTTGCGGCACGATGTCGCGCACCGCGGCGTCGTCCGTGCACAAAATCGCCGTGCCGTAAAACGGCATGCGGTGCAGGAAATCAATAAACGCCGCCTTGAGCCGGTTGAAGTCGTGGCCGTAGGTCTCCATGTGGTCGGCGTCGATGTTGGTGACCACCGCCATCACCGGCAACAGGTTGAGGAAGGAGGCGTCCGACTCGTCGGCCTCGACCACGATGTAATCGCCCGAACCCAGCTTGGCATTGGCGCCGGCGCTGTTCAGCCGACCACCGATCACAAAAGTCGGGTCCAGTCCGCCTTCGGCCAACACACTGGCGACCAGGCTGGTGGTGGTGGTTTTACCGTGGGTGCCGGCAATCGCGATGCCCTGTTTCAGACGCATCAATTCGGCCAGCATCAACGCACGCGGTACCACTGGAATGCGTTTTTCGCGGGCCGCCAGCACCTCCGGGTTGTCAGCCTGCACGGCGGTTGAGGTGACCACCGCATCCACGCTGGCCAGGTTGGCGGCCGCATGGCCGACAAAGGTCTGGATGCCCAGACCGGCCAGACGTTGCAAGGTCGCGCTGTCGGACAAATCGGAGCCGGAGATCACGTAGCCCAGGTTGTGCAACACCTCGGCAATGCCGGACATGCCGGAGCCGCCCAGGCCGATGAAGTGAATATGTTTGATCGCGTGTTTCATGTCGCGAGCTCCTCGCAAGCATCCACCACCTCGGCGGTGGCGTTAATTTTTTGCATATTTTTGGCCTCTAGCGCCCGCTGCATCAGCGCAGGTCGCTCTGTTTTTTGTAGCATTTCTGCCAGGAAGGCCGGTGTCAAGTCCGCTTGCTGGACCAGCCAGCCACCGCCGGCCGCCACCAGGAAGGTCGCATTGCTGGTCTGGTGGTCGTCCACCGCGGCCGGAAAAGGCACAAACAGCGCGGCGGCGCCGACAGCGGCGATTTCCGTCACGGTGCTGGCACCGGCGCGGCAAATCACCAGGTCGGCCTCGGCAAAAGCCTGGGCGGTGTCGTCAATAAAAGGGGTGAGTTCAGCCGCCACCCCAGCGGCGCGGTAGTTCTCGCGCAACTCATCGATCTGCCGGGCACCGCTTTGATGAGTAACACTGGGGCGCTGCGCCTGCGGAATCAGGGCCAGCGCCTGCGGCACGATGCGGTTCAAGGCCTGAGCCCCCAAGCTGCCGCCCACCACCAGCAACTTCAAAGGCCCACTGCGGCCGGCAAAACGGACGGCGGGATCGGGCTGCTGTGTGAAGGCCGGGCGCAGGGGGTTGCCTATCCACTGTGCATTTTTCAGCACGTTGGGAAAGGCCGTGAAGACCCGGTCAGCGACGCCGGCCAGCACCCTGTTGACCATGCCGGCCACCGAATTCTGTTCATGCAAGACCAGCGGTTTGCCCAGCAACACACTCATCATGCCGGCCGGGAAGGCAATGTAGCCACCCAGGCCCACCACCACATCGGGCTTGACGCGGCGCACCACCCCAATGCTCTGCCAGAAGGCCTTGAGCAGGCGCAACGGCAGCAGTGCCAAGGTCAGAGGGCCCTTGCCGCGCACGCCCGAGAAATCAATGCTCTCAAATGCAAATCCACGCGGCGGCACCAACTGGCTTTCCATGCTGGGACGATCCGCTGTGCCCGTACCACCCAGCCAATGCACACGCCAGCCGCGCTCGCGCAGGGCTTCGGCCACGGCCAGGCCCGGGAAGATGTGGCCACCGGTACCGCCGGCCATGATGAGCGCACATTTGCTCATGATCGCCCACCCCTCATCAGCAAACGATTCTCATAGTCAATTCTCAACACCACCGCCAGTGAAATCAGGTTCATCAAAATCGCCGAGCCGCCATAACTCATGAGCGGCAGTGTCAAACCTTTGGTCGGCAAGGCGCCCAGGTTCACACCCATGTTGATAAAGGTCTGGAACCCAATCCAGATGCCCACGCCCTGCGCGACCAGGCCGGCAAACAAACGGTCCAGCGCAATCGACTGACGGCCGATATGCATGATGCGGCGCGTCATCCAGACAAACGCGCCCATCACACACAAAACACCCAGCAGGCCAAACTCTTCGCCAATCACGGCCATCAGGAAGTCGGTATGGGCTTCCGGCAACCAATGCAGCTTTTCAATGCTGCCGCCCAGGCCCACACCAAAAATTTCGCCGCGCCCGAAAGCGATCAGCGAATGCGACAACTGGTAGCCCTTGCCCATCGAGTATTTGTCGCTCCAGGGATCCAGGTAGGCAAAAATCCGTTCGCGCCGCCAGTCGCTGAGCATCACCATCAGTGCAAATGCAATCACCACCACCGTGGCAATGACGAAGAACATGCGGGCATTGACCCCGCCCAGGAAAAGAATGCCCATCGCGATCACCGAAATGACCATGAAGGCGCCCATGTCGGGCTCGGCCAGCAGCAAGAGGCCAACGACACCAATGGCCACCGCCATCGGCATGACGGCGCGAAAGAAGCGCTCCTTGACTTCCATCTTGCGCACCATGTAGTCCGCGGCATACAGCAACACGGCAAACTTGGCCAGCTCCGAGGGCTGGAAGTTCATGAAGCCCAGGGAAATCCAGCGGCGTGCGCCGTTGACACCTTTGCCGATGAAGGGAATCAGCACCAGCATCAGCATCAACAAGGAGGCAACAAACAGCCAGGGCGCCACTTTTTCCCAGGTCGCAATCGGCACCTGGAAAGTCAGCAGGGCAACGGCAAAGGCCACGCCCAAAGACAAGGCATGACGCACCAGGAAATGCGTGTGGGCATACCGCGCGAACTTGGGGTTGTCAGGCATGGCCACCGACGCGGAATACACCATGACCAGGCCCCACACCAGCAGGGCCACTGTGACCCATATCAGCGCCTGGTCAACCCCCGACAAGCGCACCGGCGTTGAGGGCGAGCGCGACGCGCCCTGCCCGCCCAGCCGCACCGGCAGTTTGTCGGCGGCCGCGCCGCCCAGGCCGGAAAACCAGCCGGCCAAACGCCCGGTCAGGGTGCTCATGCCATGCCTCCCGCGTCAAGCACCAGGGCGTCGACCGCCTGGCAAAACACCTGGGCCCGGTGTTCGTAGTTGTCAAACATGTCAAAACTGGCACAGGCCGGCGACATCAGCACAGCATCGCCGGTTTGCGCATGGTGGGCAGCGATCTCGACGGCGGCCTCCATGGAACCGGCGTCCAGCAGGGGAACACCGGTCGTGTCGAGCGCGGCACGAATGGCAGGTCCGTCACGCCCGATCAGGATGACCGCCCGTGCATGCAGGCGCACCGGCTCGGCCAACGGAGAAAAGTCCTGTCCCTTGCCGTCACCGCCGGCAATCAAGACCAGCTTGCGTTCGGCGCCCAGGCCGACCAGCGCGGCCACCGTGGCGCCCACATTGGTGCCTTTGCTGTCGTCGAAATATTCGACATCGCGGATCACCGCGACAGAGGCCACACGATGCGGCTCGCCGGTGTATTCGCGCAAACCATGCAGCATGGCGGCCATGCTGCAGCCTGCGGCGCCGGCCAAGGCCAGTGCGGCCAGTGCGTTGGAGGCATTGTGGCGACCGTGGATGCGCAAGGCATCCACTGGCATCAGACGCTGCACATGCAGCTCAATTTCTTCGCCCTTGCGGCGCTTGATGGTTTCATCAGCCTCGGCCGCACGCACCAGCCAGGCCATGCCGTTGACGGTCTCAATGCCATAGTCGCCGGGGCGCTGCGGGGCATCGCTGCCGAAAGTCATGTAGGGGCGTCCCTTGGGCTGCTTGCCTCGAACCAGCGGCAGCGGCGCCGGCACGGCAGTCATCACCAGCGGATCGTCGCGGTTGAGCAGCATGAGGCCATGGCCGTACACCCTGGCCTTCGCGGCGGCATAAGTGGCCAGGCTGCCATGCCAATCCAGATGGTCTTGTGTCACATTCAGCACCGTGGCCACGGTCGGCTCGAAGTTGCCGACGCCGTCGAGCTGAAAGCTCGATAACTCCAGCACCCAGACCTCCGGCAAAGCGTGAAACACGGGCGCAGCTGGCGGTGCCGGCGGCAGGACAAGGACGGCTTCGTCGTCAGCAGGCGCTACCGGTTCGCTCGACGCGTCTGCAGCGAGTTCAGCTGTCGAATCGTCACGTTCGTGAACCGGGTCTTGCGCATTGACAGAGGGAATGTCCGAATCTTCGTCCAGAGACTGTTCGGCCAGTGGCAACGGCGCTGGCTCAGCGTCAAAAACAGTTTCCGGCTCCGGTTCCTGGTCCAGCTTTTCGGCCAGTGTGTCCAGCAATGTCGGGCCAATGTTTCCGGCCACGGCCACCGACTTGCCGGCGCGCTGCACCAGTTGCCCAGTCAGCGAAGTGACCGTTGTCTTGCCGTTGGTGCCGGTGATACCTATCACCTGGGGTGCGTAGCCACGTGTTTCCTTCAGGTCCGCCAAGGCCTGCGCAAACAGACTGAGTTCATTTCCACAAGGCAGTCCCTGTGCTTGCGCCGCTTCCATCACCGGCGCCACAGACGCTGGTGTCAGGCCAGGGCTCTTGAGCACCATGCGGATGTCGCTGCCCAGCACCAGCTCGGCCACCATCTCACTGTGAACAAACTGCGCGGAGGGCACCGTGTCGCTCAGGGCCTGCAGTTGCGGCGGCGCGGCGCGTGTATCGACCACCGTCACCTGCGCGCCGCAACGGGCGCACCAGCGCGCCAGCGCAAGGCCGGACAAGCCCAGCCCCAAAATCAGAACATGTTGTTGCGCCAGGTGTTTCATCTCAGCTTGAGGGTTGACAGGCCGATCAGGCACAGCAGCATGGTGATGATCCAGAAACGTACCACCACTTGGGTTTCCTTCCAGCCACTTTTTTCAAAATGATGGTGCAAGGGTGCCATCTTGAAAAGGCGTCGGCCTTCGCCGTAACGGGCGCGGGTATATTTGAAATACAGCACCTGCATCATCACCGAGAGGGCTTCCACAACAAAAATGCCACCCATGATGGCCAGCACAATTTCCTGACGGACGATGACCGCGATTGTGCCCAGCGCAGCACCCAGGGCCAGGGCTCCCACGTCGCCCATAAACACCTGCGCGGGATGGGTGTTGAACCACAAAAAGGCAAGACCGGCGCCGGCCATGGCCGAGCAGAAAATCAGCAGCTCACCCGAACCTGGAATATGCGGGAAAAACAGGTACTTGGAATAAACGGCGCTGCCGGTCACGTAGGCAAACACACCCAGCGCCGAGCCCACCATCACCACCGGCATGATGGCCAGCCCGTCCAAGCCGTCGGTCAGGTTCACGGCGTTGCTGGAACCGACGATCACCAGATAGGTCATCAGCACAAAACCGAACACACCCAGCGGATAACTGACTTCTTTGAAGAAAGGCAGTTGCAAACCAGCCTTGGGCGGCAGGTTCACATCAAAGCCCGATTGCACCCAGCTGAAAAACAGCTCCAGTACCCGCATATTCGAGCTCTCCGAAATGCTGAACACCAGGTACAAAGCGGCCAGCAAACCAATAACCGACTGCCACAGGTATTTTTCCCGAGAGCGCATGCCTTCGGGGTCTTTGTGCACCACCTTGCGCCAGTCGTCGGCCCAGCCGATGGCGCCAAAACCCAGCGTGACAATCAGCACAATCCAGACAAAACGGTTGCTCAGGTCAAACCACAACAGGGTCGAGATGCCGATGGCCATAAGAATCAGCACACCGCCCATGGTGGGTGTGCCGCTTTTGCTCAAATGGGTTTGCATCGCGTATTCGCGTATGGGTTGACCGATCTTGAGATGGATCAAGCGACGGATGACAAACGGTCCCGCCAGCAAACCGATCAGCAAGGCGGTCAACGCCGCCATGACAGCCCGAAACGTCAGGTACTGAAACACCCGGAGATAGCCAAATTCCGGCGATATGGTTTGCAGCCATTGGGCCAGACTAAGCAGCATTTTTTTCCTCCTGATTTTTTTGCTGTGCGCGTTCGGTGATCGCCTGGACCACACGCTCCATCTTCATAAAACGTGAGCCCTTGACCAGCACGCTGGCCACGTCCGGCAGGGCCGCATTGACCGCAGCCTGCAAGGCGGCCAGATCGTCGCCGAAGTGTTGTCCGCGGCCAAAAGCCTGCGCTGTACCGGCCGACTGCGCCCCCAGAGTGAACAGCTGCTCAATGCCGCGTTCGCGGGCATAAACGCCGGCCTCGGCGTGGAAAGCCGGCCCCTGATCGCCCACCTCGCCCATGTCACCCAGCACCAGCAGGCGTGGTCCGGGCAGTTCAGCCAACACCTCAATGGCGGCATGCACGGAATCCGGGTTGGCGTTGTAGCTGTCGTCGATCAACGTGATCGCCTTGCCGTTGATATGAAGTTGCAAGGCCCGCGAACGGCCTTTGACCGGGGAAAAAGATGACAAACCCGCAGCAATCGCAGCCAGTGGCACACCGGCGGCCAGGGCGCAAGCTGTCGCGGCCAAGGCATTTTTGACGTTGTGGCGACCGGCGATCTGCAAGGAGAAATCCAACGCACCACCGGGTGTGTTGGCCTTCACCTGCCATGCACCGCCTGTCCAATGGAAAGTCGCCGTCACATCGGCCGCACCTTCTTCCGCAAAAGTCAACACGCGGCGTGAGCCCGCCAAAGCTTTCCAGATCGGCGTGTACAACTCATCGGCCGGAAAAACTGCCACGCCCGACGCAGGCAAAGCCTCAATCACGGCGCCGTTTTCGTGGGCCACCGCTTCCACGGTGGCCATGAACTCCAGGTGTTCACGCTGTGCATTGTTGACCAGAGCCACCGTGGCCTGGGTCAGTCCGGCCAGATAAGCGATCTCACCGGGGTGGTTCATGCCCAGCTCGACCACGCCGACCTGGTGACTTGCGCGCAAACGCAACAGGGTCAAAGGCACGCCGATGTCGTTGTTGAGATTGCCTTCGGTCGCAAAAGCGGCGTCTTGCTTCCACGCACGCAGGATGGCGGCGATCATTTGTGTCACCGTGGTCTTGCCGTTGCTGCCTGTGACAGCGATCAGCGGCAAGCTGAATTGCGAACGCCAGCCGGCGGCCAACTGGCCCAGCGCCAAGCGGGAATCCGCCACCAGCAAGCCAGGCATCTCGGCCGACAGGCCTTGCTGCGCCAAAGCTGCGACTGCGCCCTGACTTTGCGCCTGGGCCAGGAAATCATGCGCGTCATAACGCTCGCCCTTGAGCGCCACAAACAAGTCGCCAGGCAGCAAGCTGCGGGTGTCGGTGTGGACACGCTTGAACTGCAGCGTGCCGTCGCCGACCAACTGGGCCGAAGGCAGCCAGCGCAGGGCTTGTTGCAAGCTCATCATGCCGCAGCTCCCTGATTCAACGCGGCTTCGGCCTGCGCCCTGTCGGAGAACGGCCGCTTGACACCCGCGATCTCCTGATAATTTTCATGGCCCTTGCCGGCGATCAGGATCACGTCACCTGCCTGCGCCTGGCCGATGGCATATGCAATTGCCACAGCGCGGTCCGCCTGCACGTGAACACCCGCCGGGTGACTGAAACCGGCCACGATCTGGCTGATGATGAAGTCCGGATTTTCGCTGCGTGGATTGTCACTGGTCACCACCACGTGGTCCGCGTGTTTCTCCGCGACGGCGGCCATCAAAGGTCGTTTGCCTGCATCGCGTTCACCGCCACAACCAAAAATACACCACAGTTTGCCGGCTTGGCCGAGCAGCGGCTTAAGCGCGTCCAGCGTTTTGTCGAGCGCATCGGGCGTGTGGGCATAGTCGACCACCAACAGGGGCCGGCCCGGCACTGACATCACGTCCATGCGCCCAGGCACCGGCAGCAAGTTGGCGCAAGCTTCGACCACCGCCTGCAAAGGCAGGCCGAGGGCGCGCAAGGCCGCCATCACGCCCAGCAAATTGGACACGTTGTACTGACCAACCAGACCGGTCGTGATGCGCTGACGCTGATCGCCTTCCACCACATCAAAACTCAGGGCGCCCAGGCCGTGATGAATGGCCTGGGCCTGCAAACGTGCGGGCCCGGCACAGGACACGGTCCAGACATCGAGCCCCGAATCACGCAGCGACAGGGCCAGCTCAGCCCCTTTGGCGTCATCGATATTAAGCACGGCGGCCTTCAAGCCTGACCAGCCAAACAACCTGGCTTTGGCTTCCCAGTAGGCCTGCATGGTGAGGTGGTAGTCGAGGTGATCCTGCGTGAGGTTGGTAAAAATGGCCACCCGTATGTCGGTGGCGTCCAGGCGGTGTTCCGCAATCCCAATCGAAGAAGCTTCCAGCGCACAGGCGGCGAAACCGTCATCCACCCAGCGCCTGAGCTGCTGCTGCAACAAGACCGGATCGGGGGTTGTCAGGCCGTTGAAGACCATGGCCTCCGGCTGACCGACACCCAGGGTACCCACCACACCACAAAGCCGGTCCAACTTGCCCAGCGCCTGGGCCAGCCACCAGGCCGTCGAGGTTTTGCCATTGGTGCCGGTCACCGCCAGCACGTCCAGTTGTTGGCTGGGATGCTCAAAATAAGCGGCGGCAATTGCCGCCGCGTCCATTTTCAGGCCTGGGTAGGTGGCCACCCGGCTGTCGGTAAAACCGTAAGTTTCGGCTCCGTCCTGCTCCACCAGGCAAGCCTGCGCGCCGGCAGCCAGCACGCCGGCCACATACTTGCGTCCATCGGTGGCCGCACCCGGCCAGGCAATAAAGCCGTCACCGGCGCCAACTTGGCGGCTGTCGGTCCACAGGCTGCCTGTGACGCGTTGGCGCAACCAGTGCGCGGCCTGCTCGGGGGTATGCAGCCGCTCCATCAGAACGACTCCTCGACCGGGTTGGTGACGATTTGCGGCTTGACACTCATGTCGGGCTGCACGCCCATCATGCGCAAGGTCTGCTGCACCACTTCGCTGAAGACAGGCGCAGCCGCAAGGCCGCCGTAATATTTGCCGTCGCTGGGTTCGTCAATCATCACGGCCACGATGATGCGCGGTTTCTCGATAGGCGCCATGCCGGTGAACCAGGCGCGGTATTTGTTGCTGGCATAACCTTTGCCCACCTGCTTGTGTGCGGTTCCCGACTTGCCGCCGACCGAATAACCAATGGTCTGTGCGAGCTGACCGGTACCGCCCGGGGCGGCTGCCATCTGCAGCATTTTGCGCACCGCGTGCGCGTTCTCGGCGGAAAACACCTTGATGCCGACAGCAGGCTCGCTGCTCTTGAGCATGGTGGCCGGAATGATCTGACCATCGTGTGCGAAAGACGTGTAGGAATGCGCCATCTGGAACAGCGAGGCCGACAGCCCGTAGCCGTAAGCCATGGTGGCCTGCTCAACGGGACGCCAGTTTTTCCAGGGACGCAACCGGCCCGTCACCGCACCGGGAAACTGGATCTGCGGCTTCTGGCCGTAACCCAGCGCGGTGTAGGTGTCCCACATTTCGTGCGGGCTCATCTTCTGCGCGATTTTGAGCGCACCTACGTTGCTTGACTTCTGGATCACACCTTCCACCGTCAGGGTGCCGTAGTTGTGGGTGTCGCTGATGGTGAAGCCGCCTATGCTGAACCGGCCGGGTCCGGTTTCGATCAGGGTTTGCGGCTTGATGCGGCCGGCTTCCAGCGCCATCGCCACCGTGATCGGTTTCATGGTCGAGCCGGGCTCGAAGGTATCGGTCAACGCGCGGTTGCGCAACTGCTCACCGGTCAAGTTCTGCCGCTTGTTGGGCACGTAACTCGGATAATTGGCCAGCGCCAGCACCTCGCCGGTGATCGAGTCGAGCACCACCACGCTGCCGGCTTTGGCCTTGCGCTCAATCACCGCGTCACGCAGCTTCTGGTAGGCAAAAAACTGCACCTTGCTGTCCAGGCTGAGCTGGATGTCCTTGCCGTCCTGCGGCGGGACCTGCTCACCGACGTCTTCCACCACGCGGCCCAACCGGTCCTTGATCACCCGACGCGAGCCCGGCTTGCCGCCCAGGTCCTTGTCGAAGGCCAGCTCTATGCCCTCTTGACCATGGTCTTCCACGTTGGTGAAGCCCACCACATGGGCCGCCGTCTCGCCCTCGGGGTACTGGCGTTTGTATTCCTTGCGCTGGTAAATGCCCTTGATGCCCAGGGCGTGGATTTTTTGCGCGATGGGTTCGTCAACCTGACGCTTGATCCAGACAAAGGTCTTGTCCTCGTCGGCCAGCTTTTTATTCAGATCGGCAGGCGCCATCTCCAGCAACTTGGCCAGTTCGGCGAGTTGCGCCTTGGTCGCATCCACATCCTCCGGGATGGCCCAGATGCTAGGCGCCGGCACGCTGGAGGCCAACAGTATTCCGTTGCGGTCCAGGATGCGGCCACGGTTGGCCGGCAGCTCCAGGGTGCGGGCAAAACGCACCTGGCCCTGTCGCTGGAAAAAGTCATTGCCAAACACCTGGACGTAGGCGGCACGGCCAGCCAAACCGGCAAAGGCCAGCGCAATGCCGGCCACGATCAACTTGCTGCGCCAAACGGGTGTTTTGCTGGCCAGCAGCGGGCTGGAGGAGTAAAGAACGCTTTTACTCACGCGCGCCCTCCGTCCCTGCTTCGTTTTTGTAATTCACGTATTGCGTGATGGCCGGCGTGGCCGTGCGCATCTGCAGGCGCTCTTTGGAAATTTTCTCCACCCGCAGCGGCGTGGCCTGGGCACGCTTTTCGACTTGCAGGCGATCCTTGTCCGATTCGAGCTTGCGGCTCAGCGCCGCCGTTTTTTCCAGTTCGACGTACAGACGGCGCGACTCGTACTGGGTACGCACCAGATACAACGCACTGAACAGCACGGCGATGAGGAGCACCAGGTTCAGTCGAGTCACGGGGAGGCCCCCGGATAACGCTGCGTCACCACCTGAACCGGCACCTCGGTCCGCTCGGCGACCCGCATGACGGCACTGCGCGAACGCGGATTGGCAGCCACTTCTTCGGCGCTTGGCTTGACACGCTCCAGTGCCTTGAGGCGCATGGGCTTGGGCGCTGCAAACGGCGCGCGACGGTCATACACCTCGCGCGAATGTTCGGCAATGAACTGCTTGACGATGCGGTCTTCCAGGGAATGGAAACTGATCACCACCAAACGCCCTCCCGGTTGCAGTACTTTGAGTGACGCCTCTAAGGCCTGCTGCAGCTCTTCAAGCTCAGCGTTGATGAAAATCCGAAAAGCCTGAAAGGTGCGCGTTGCAGGGTCCTTGCCCGGCTCGCGGGTTTTGACCGCGCCAGCCACGACTTCGGCCAACTCAGCCGTGGTTCTGAAAGCGCCCCCCTCTTGCCTACGACGATCAATCGCCTTTGCAATCTGCCCAGCAAACCGTTCTTCGCCATAGTCACGAATGACCTCCGTGATGGTGTCGACCTCGGCATCGGCCAGCCACTCGGCCACACTCTGGCCACGCGTGGTGTCCATGCGCATGTCCAGCGGACCGTCGCCACGAAAGGAAAAACCACGCGCCGGGTTGTCGATCTGCGGCGAGCTGATGCCCAGATCCATCAGGATGCCGGTCGCACTGGCTGCCGGCAACTCGCCCAACTGGCTGAAGCCTTCGTGGCGAATCACAAAGCGGGGGTCGGCCAGGGTGTTGGCCTCGGCAATGGCTTCGAGGTCCTTGTCGAAGGCCGTGAGACGGCCCTGGGCAGACAGATGGGAAAGAATCAGGCGGGAGTGCCCGCCACGCCCAAAGGTCGCGTCGATGTAGTGTCCGTCCGGCTTGATGTGAAGCGCTTCGATGGCTTCGTTCAACAAGACGGTGCGATGTGTCCATGTATCTTGCACCGTCGTCTTTCAGAATGAAAAGTCTTTAAAAACATCGGGCATCTCGCCCTTCATCTGCTCGGCCTCCTGGGCCGCGTAGGTCGCCGCATCCCAGAGCTCAAAATAGCTGCCCATGCCAAGCAGCACCGTGTCCTTGCTCAGACCCGCTGCTGCACGCAGTTCGGGAGACACCAGTACCCGGCCGGATGCATCCATATCAACATCCATGGCATTGCCGAGAAAAATCCGCTTCCACCACTGTGCCTGCATGGGTAGCGAGGCGATGCGCTCGCGAAATTTCTCCCACTCGTTACGCGGGAATACCATCAGGCAACCGTGGGGGTGTTTGGTGATAGTCAGTTGGCTGGCCGCAGTGGCGCTGAGCACGTCACGATGCCGGGTCGGCACAGAAAGCCGACCCTTGGTATCGAGAGCTACAGAAGACGCGCCTTGGAACACTGCGAAAAACCTTTAAGGAATACTTTTCACCACTAAATTGCACTTTTTCCCACTTTATCAGGAAAGTTTTGCCATGCAAGTGCTTTGCAACAAATTTTTTCAATGAAATCAAGTACTTAGAAAGCTATTTCAAAGCATTTCAATGTTAAAAGATGTTCTAGATTAAGCACTTAGCCCACTTAATGAAAGTGTTGCCTTAAGCCATTTGCACAGCCAAAGCAGCCAGGTCGCCGTTGACGCAGGCGGGACGGGAAAAGCGGGACGTCTTGTGGCGCTCAGGGCGCGTCGGTGGCATGTCGCCCATGCTGGCACTTAAAAACAACCGATAAGCCCATGATTCTTTGTGGAGATGCGCCATGCCCTCAGCTTGGAATGCAGCCTTGGGATGATCAAAATTAGAGACGTTTGAAAAGTCAAATCGGCAGGCATCCACCTTTAGTCGATGCGTGTCAACACCCTGGCGTGCTCCGTGATGCCGATCACATTGAAAAATGCAGCCACCAGACGATGCACCTCGGTGAACTGCACGGCTCGATGCTCCGCTTCGCGCGCCGAGACCCAGTTGAGCAAGGTCCCTGCCGCGGAAAAATCGACACGGATCAATTTGGCGCAGGAGATGACCATGATGTCCGCGCCCATCAGCTTGGCCTCCAGCCTGTCCAGCACCTCGATGGCATCGCCCTGGATCTGGCCGGCCAACTCGACCGCGAACAAATTGGTCATTTGGGAATTGCCGTCCATCAGGGTGTCGCCCTCCATCCCGCTGAGGCTGGACGGTGCGGAGTCGCGGTAAACATCGCCAATGATGGCTTGCCCGGCTGACGCGACGTCATGGGGATCCAGTGACCTGTACTCGCAGCGCGCGCTGTCCCAAGCCGGCGGCGACACCTCATAGGTGACGCAAAAATCGAGGGCAGTCAGCTCAAACGCGTCAGGCTGGTGCACCACCCGCAAGGCTTCCATGCGCAGTTGCCAGCAGGCCTGGGGCGTATCGCGCGCACCCGAGGGCGTGGCATCCTGCAGCACCTGTTGCAACTGCGATTCACCGATGAAACGCAGCTGCACCGGCTGCGCGGACCAGCCGCCAAACACCTTGCACAAGGGCTCGACGGCATTGGCATCGATCGATTTCAGGTTGTGCCAGTCCAGGCGCCACGGCATGGGGGCTCGGGTCAGGGCGGCACTCAGCGCCGCGACGGTCTGGATGCCCAGAACGGAAGGACAAATCCAGTCGGCAGCCGGGCCATGCCCCGGACTTTGGCCCGCCGGCCGCGACAGTTGCTGAATCATGGCCGGCATGGAAAACCACTGCGGCGCAGAACGGTCAAAGCGACCCACAAACTCAATCGCCAGGTTTTCGAATTTTTCCTGCTGACCGGTCGCGCGGTACAAATCGAACAGCGCCAGCCAGGTCTCTGCATGTTGCGCCCGGCTACCCTGCGGCCCCAGCGTATCCAGCAGGCCGGACTCTGCGCCGGCATCATCACCATTGGCAAAACGGATGGAGGCTTCCTCCAGTTCAGGGTCATGAGCCACCTCGGCACCATCCACCACGGAAAACTTGGAGGCGGAAAACCCTGACGAGATGCCATCCAGCGAGATCGCGGGCATGCCCAGACTGGCCGCCGGCTTAGAGGGCGCCGCCGGCAGTTTGACCAACAAGTCCGGCACGGGGCTAAGCGGCTGATCCTGTGAAATAAGGGGTGCAGTGCCCACGGCCTTCACGCTGGACGGCGCCGCTGTCAGTGCCCCCGGCGCCGTGGGCGCATAGTTGGCCGGCAGCGCGTTGTCCAGCAAGGGCACATGGGCACTGCGGGAGGCAGGCAGGGAGGAGGAAACCGAGCTGACGGAAGAACTTGCGCCATGTTTGGTTTTCCACCACTGCATGGACATCTGGGCTTCAATTTCATCGATTTTCTTCAAGGTCACCGCACGATCGTCCGGCTTGGACGGCATGCTGCTCTGGAAGAAGGACGGCCTGGCGGCCGGGTCCTGCCCGGTCATGGCTTCACGCTTGCGCATTTTGCGCAACATGTCGAATTCGCGCTTGCGCACAAAGTCGTTGCGGCGTTTGCGCTCAATCATTTCCTTGAGCAATTGTTTGCTCAAGGCATCTTCACGGTCGCTCTCTTTGCTATCGAGATCCGACCAGTTCGTCGCCGGATTGCGAACGAATTTCACGACTTTTGAAAGCAAGCCTGGTGTGGTGTCTTCTTTGGCCATGAGTGAAGATTCAAAACGGCGGGTGAGAAAAATCAGTCACCAAACATTTTTTGCTTGAGTTCGCGACGCTGTTGCGCTTCCAGCGACAAATTGGCCGTGGGACGGGCAATCAAACGCCCCACCCCGATGGCTTCGCCGGTTTCGTCACAGTAACCATAGTCACCGGAATCAATGCGAGCGATCGACTGCTCGATTTTCTTGAGCAGCTTGCGCTCCCGATCCCGGGTCCGCAACTCCAGCGCATGTTCTTCCTCGATGGTCGCGCGGTCGGCCGGATCCGGCACCACCACGGTGTCTTCGCGAAGATGCTCGGTGGTTTCACCGGCGCTGTTATGGATGTCCTGCTTCAGAAGCGACAGCTTGTGACGGAAAAACGCCAGCTGCTTTTCGTTCATGTATTCCGAATCAGGCATGGCCTTGACTTCTTCGTCGGTCAAGGCTTCGGCCGGCGTGGTCTTCCAGTTGTTGGCGAGCTTGGGATCTTTCTTGGCCGCCACATGGGGAGGCGGCGCGATCACACGTTCGGCAATGGTCGAATAGCTGGCTTTGGCGGCATCCGGTGAATGGGTGGGCACCATGGGCGCTGGCGGCGGCGCAAACGACGAGCTCCGCAGGGAAGCCCGACGTCCCGGCTTGAGCGCCGGGGTCTGGAGCGGCGCTGGCGCCGCGGCGATGGTTACAGGGCTGGGCGCCGCTTTGCCGGCAGCCGGGGTGTTGCTCGTTTTGATGATGACTTCTTTAGATTGTGCGGTGGCCTTGCCTGCCGCAGCCGATTTCGGGGCGGCTGATTTGGCGACAGGTTTGACGGCTTTTGCCGCGGGTTTAACAACAGGTCGGATCGGCTTATCAGCTTTTAAGGGCTTGGCGACCGGACGACTTTTAGCCGCCTGGGATACCACCGTTTTTTTGGCGGCAGGCGGGGCTTTTTTGGCGGGGGCGGACTTGGCGACGGGTTTGGCCTTTGGCTTTGCCACCGGCTTGAGCGCTACCTTGACCTTGGCTTTTGCGACAGGCAACACCGGCTTTTTGACAGCAGGTTTGGCAGCCGCGGGCTTGGCCGCGGTTTTCACCGGGGTTTTGGCTTTGCTGGCGGCTTTTCCAGCGGTTTTGACCGGTAGCTTGGACTTCTTGACTTGAGCTTTCACTTCGTGTCTCCTCGGGAAGCCGCTTCGGGATGGCCCGCATGCTGGCTCCGGACCGGGCTGATTTTCGTCGGCCCCGCCTTGTCTTTTACCTGATGACCTGGTTTGCCTGTCGCCGCACCTACAGTTTGAAGACCAGTACGTACCCTGACTTTTCCTCCCTGACCTCCTGATGGGGACGTCCGGGGATTGGAGTCGGCGCGCGATTGTAGCGGCTCACCGGGGCGCTGTGACGCTCGCAGGTCTAAACGTTGGAGAATGGAGACAAACATAGGACCCTCCCGCCTTTCAAAGGCATTGTGCGGACAGCCTACCTCAAACCAGGCACTGCTCCAGGCCCTGGAGAAAAATATCTTTCGGCAAATCGATGCCAATAAACACCATCTTGCTGTTTTTTGCCTCGCCCTCGGCCCAGGCCGGCCCCAGATCGCTGCCCATCAATTGGTGCACGCCCTGGAAAATCACTTTGCGCTCGGTACCCTCCATGTTCAACACGCCTTTGTAGCGCAACATGCGCGGGCCGTAAATGTTGACGACGGCGCCCAGAAAATCCTCCAGCTTGGTCGGGTCAAAGGCGCGCTCGGAACGGAACACAAAACTCTTGACGTCGTCATCGTGGTGATGGTGATGGCCTTGTTCAGCCGCATGCGACGGGTGGTCGCAATGTTCGCCATGTTCATGGTCGTGCCCGGCGTGGTCATGTTCGTCGGCCTTGAGGAAGTCCGGGTCGATGTCCAGCTTGGCGTTGAGGTTGAAGCCACGCAGGTCAAACACCTCGGCCAGGGCCACCTCGCCGAAATGCACGGTTTTTTGCGGCGCACGCGGGTTCATGTGGGTCAGGCGATGCATCAGCGCCTTGACCTCGTCCCCGGCCACCAGGTCCGACTTGCTGATAAAGATCTGGTCGGCAAACCCGACCTGGCGACGCGCCTCCTGGCGGTCGTTGAGCTGGCCTTCCGCGTGTTTGGCGTCCACCAGGGTCAAAATCGAGTCCAGCAGGTATTGTTCGGCGATTTCTTCGTCCATGAAAAAGGTCTGCGCCACCGGGCCGGGGTCGGCCAGGCCCGTGGTTTCAATCACCACACGTTCGAAATCCAGCAGGCCTTTGCGTTTTTTCTCGGCCAACAGTTGCAGGGTGTCGCGCAGGTCTTCGCGGATCGAGCAGCAGATGCAACCGTTGTTCATCTGGATGATGTTTTCTTCGGTGTCGTTGACCAGGATCTCGTTGTCGATATTTTCTTCACCGAACTCGTTCTCGATCACGGCAATTTTCTGGCCGTGGGCCTCGGTCAGGATACGCTTGAGCAGCGTGGTTTTACCGGAGCCCAGAAAGCCGGTCAGAATGGTTACGGGAATCAAACTCATGGTGTCTGCCTCAAGAAAAACAGGTGAAAAAACCGCCGTGGCGCGTAGCCAAAGGTGGGGAGTTTAGCGGTCAAGTCAAGGCCCTGACGCGAAGGCATGAATAGGCGGCCCTGATATCCAGCACTTTACAGGCGCTGTCAAGTCCGGCGGCACTGCCCGCACCCAACTCGCTCCTGTTTTTATAGCTACTTGCGCCCGTCTCTCCTGGGCTACAGGCCTTTTTTGCTCAAGGAATTCACTTCCTGAGCAAAACCAGGCCCTTCAGGTACTCCCCTTCCGGGAAAGTCACGGTCATCGGGTGGTCCGGGGCGCCGCCCAGACGTTCGGTGATAAAGGCATCCACGCCCGCATCAATGCCCGCCGAGGCCACAATTTTGTGAAACAGATCGGCACTGATGCCACCCGAACACGAATAAGTGAACAAGACGCCGCCAGGCGCCAGGATGGACAGGGCGATGCGGTTGATGTCTTTGTAGGCACGGGCGGCACGTTCGGCATGCGCGACCGTCGGTGCAAACTTGGGCGGGTCGAGCACGATGGCGTCGAAGGTTTTGCCTTCGGCCAGGAAGCGGCGCAGCGAGGCATTGACGTCGGCGTCCAGCATGGTGGTGCGGCTGGCGTCAAAACCATTGAGCGCCACGTTTTCTTTGGCACGTTCGATCGCCGGGCCAGAGGAGTCAATCGAGGTCACATGCGCGGCGCCGCCGGCCAGCGCCGCCACCGTGAAACCGCCGGTGTAGCAATAACAGTTGAGCACGCGCTGAAACTTCAGGCGGCGTGTGTAGTCGGCAAACTTGCGGCGGCTGTCGCGCTGGTCCAGGTAAAAGCCGGTTTTGTGACCTTCGGCGACATCCAGGCTCAGCTTCCAGTCGTGTTCGGTGAGTGTGATGCCGGTATCGCCAGCACCGGCCAGCCAGCCGGTGGCTTCGGGCAGACCTTCGAGCGAACGCACACTGGCGTCGGAGCGTTCATACAGGCGCGTGAGCCCGGTTTGCGCCAGCAAGGCCTCCACAATCACGCTTTTCCAGCGCTCGGTGCCGCAGCTGGAAAACTGCGCCACCAGGGTGCCGGCATAACGGTCCACCACCAGACCAGGCAAGCCGTCGGACTCCCCGTGGATCAGGCGCAGGCCATTGCTTTGTATGTCAAACAAGCCCCTGGCCTTGATGGCTTGAGCGATACGCGCTGTAAAAAACGAAGCGTCGATGCGTTCCGTCTCGTCAAAACTCCAGACCCGGGCGCGGATTTTGGAGCTGGGGCTGAACGCGGCCCAGCCGAGGAACTGGCCGTCATGCCCTTCGACACGCACGGTTTCACCGGCGTCGGCGCCGCCTTTGGCAATCGCCCCGTCAAAAATCCAGGGGTGGCGGCGCAGCAAGGAGCGCTCCTTGCCTTCTCTTAAGCGTATTGATTTCATGGCCCTATTGTCGCGGCTGGCGGCCCGCCGGCCGCTGCCTCCAGGAAATTTGCGACAATAAGTTGATGATTTTTAGCCGCTTTTCAGCACATGTTGCAAGCACCAGGGCCTGGCTTACAGCGCCCCGCAACTTGCTGATCGGCTTATGCCTGGGCTTGCTGCTGGGCCTGCTGAGCCCGACGGCCCAGTCCCGCCAGGTGCTGGAGTTCGATGCCAAAACCCAGCCCGTGCCCCTGGCAGACTGGGGCGACTACTGGATCGATCCGCAGGCCAGACTGACCGCGGAACAGGTCGCCAGCCACCCGCGACTGGACTGGCAACCCACCCTGCCCAAGGGAATTTATCCGCTGCAGCCCCGGCAGGCCTTGTGGATTCGTTTTACCGTGCCCCCGGCGCCCGACGCGGAGCGCTGGTTGCTTGAAATCCCCTACCCAGCGCTGGACCGGGCCTCGCTCTATAGCCTGGACCGCGCCGACCAGTGGCGCGAGCAACGCGCCGGTGACCTGACCGCCGTCAACCAGTGGCCGACGCCGCATCGCCACCCCTTGTTGACCGTCGATTTCAATGCCGAGGAGCCGACGCAATACATGCTCCGCCTTGAAAACGTTCAGGGATTTAGCGCACCCATTCGTTTTGTCAGCTCCGGCCATGTGTTGCGCGGCGAGCAGCAGGTGTCGCTGTTTCTCGGGGTTTATTTCGGCCTGGCCTTGTTGGGCTGCGCGGTGGGTCTGGCCGGCGCGCTCTGGCTGCGGGACCGGGCCTACCTGTATTACGCCCTCTGCGCCACCCTGATCGGCCTGACGCAGGCCGCCATCACCGGCGTGGCGGCCTTGCACCTGTGGCCTGACGCGCCGGCCTGGGCCGACCGCTCGCTGGTGGTGCTGGGCACCTGGATGTTGATGGCGTTGTTGCTGCTCAATGACACCCTGGTGTCGCTGGCCCAGCGTTCCCGCTTTCTCCATGGTCTGGTCTGGGCCACCGTGCTGGCCGGCGCCGCGCTGTCGGTGATATTGCTGATCACCGACAGCGCGTTGCGCATCCCGCTGGTCGTGCCTTACCTGGTGCTGGCGCAGTTGCTGATGCTGGGGCTCAACCTCTGGGCCTGGCGCCGCGGCGATCGTTTTGGCGGCTGGCTGCTGCTTTGCAGCCTGCCGTTTGCCCTCAGCCTGGCGCTGGCCATAGGCCGTTACCTGCAGTGGCTGCCGCTGAGTGTGCTGACCGAACAGGCGGCCCTGGCCTGCATGGCGCTGCAAATGCCAGCCATGCTGGTCGTGCTGATGGTGCGCAGCCAGCAGCAGCGTGAAAACAAGCGCCGCATCCAGGGCCTGGACCGGGTGGACCCGTCCACCGGCCTGATCAATGACTCGGTGTTTGCCGAACGGATGGAACGCATGATTGCGCGCTCGGACCGGCTCAAACACCAGGGTGCGGTGCTGATGATAGATCTGGTCAACACCGAACACATCCAGCGCGAATTTGGCCGCAAGGCCGCCCAGGACCTGCCGCTGCGTGTGGCCGAGCGCCTGCTGTCAACGGCTCGTGATATCGACAGTGCGGCGCGCCTGTCGGAGCAGCGTTTTGGCATGCTGGTGGAAGGCCCGTTTTCGGCCGAAGAAGCCGCCACTCTGGGGCCACGCATCGTCGCGCGCTGCCTGATGCCCTACAAAGGCCTGCCGGTGGAATGTGTGGCCCAGGTGCGTGTGGCCTATGCGCTGGTGCCGCGGCAAGGGCCCAATGCCGAGATCGTGCTGGGCCGGCTGGCGCAGCGCCTGGCCGGCACACCGGCCGCTAGCAAACGCGCAGTTTTCATGCTGCCGGATTACCTGGCCAGCGCCTGAAAGCAGGGGCAGCCGCCCCTGCGCCAGTCGCTCAGCTTTTGTCCTTGTCCGCTGGTTTGCCGCGGTCCAGCGTTGCGCGTGGATGCGCCGCGTCGTAAACCTTGGCCAGGTGCTGAAAATCAAGCCGGGTGTAAACCTGCGTGGTGCTGATGTTGGCGTGGCCCAGCAACTCCTGCACCGCGCGCAAATCCCCGCTGGACTGCAACACATGGCTGGCAAACGAATGCCGCAACATGTGTGGGTGCACAGGCGTGGCCAGCCCGGCTTGCAACGAACGCTGCTTCAGGCGCACACGGATGTGTTGGGGCGTCAGCCGTGTGCCGCGCTGGCCGATGAACAAGGCCGCATCGTCCCTGGCCCAGGCACTGCGCAACGCCAGCCAGGCCTGCAGAGCCTGCAAGGCCTTGCTGCCCACCGGCACGCTGCGCCGCTTGGAGCCTTTGCCCAGCACATGCGCCTCGGCCGCCTGCAGGTCAATCCAGCCGCGCGCCTGCGGGCCAGCCACGGCATCCAGGCCGGTCAACTCGCCGATACGCAGGCCGCAGCCGTACAGCAGTTCGGTGATACAGCTGTCCCTCGCCTGCAGGGCCGGGTCGTCGGACGCCTCATCCCCCTGGTAGGCCGCCAGTTGCACCGCCTCGTCCACACTCAGCGCCTTGGGCAGCGGCTTGGCAGCTTTGGGTGCACGCAGGTCCTGCACCGGGTTGCTGGCCACCAGGCCTTCGCGCCCCAGCCAGGTGTAAAAGCCGCGCCAGCCCGACAAGATCAGCGCAATGCCGCGGCCGCTGCGGCCGCCGCTGTGCATTTGCGCGACCCAGCGCCGCATGTGTTGGTTTTGTACGCCGGTCAGTACCACGCCGGCCTGCAGGCAATGGGCTTGCAGTTTGTGCAAGTCCAGCGCATACAGCTCGACCGTGCGCTGGGCCAGGCGTTTTTCGACACGCACATGTTCGAGGTAACGCTCGACCAGCGGGTCGGCTTCTAGCACCGGTCCGGGCGAAGCTTGCTCGGCCATGGTGGCGTTAGAACCTAGCTGGCCTGGGGCCGCAGACGCGACAAGGCGGCGCCGGCGAGTTCACCGATACGTTCCAGGAAATCCGTGCCCATGCTGCTGCTGAAACGTTCGGGATCGGGCGAAGCCAGTACCAGCATGCCGAAAGCCTGCGGCGATTTTCCTGGACGCAGGGGAATCAGCGCCACCGACATCGCCAGCGCCGGATCGGGCAGCCAGTTCACGGCCTCGAAGCCGGAGTTGACACCGCAATAAGGCGTGCTCAGCGAGGAGGCAAAGGTTTGCGTGTCTTCGCTGACCCCGGTAGAGAAGTTTTCGTCGGAAAAAATGCCGTTGACGTGCCAGACCTTGATCGCCGCCTGCGGCACAGAAAACTGCGCCTTGAGTTCATTCACGATGGTGTCCGGCAAATCACGCGCATGGGCGGTCAGCAGCAGATTCAGTGTGCATTGCTGCAGCTTGTCGGCAATGCCCACGTTTTCCTGGCCGTAACGGATCATCTCGACGACCTTGGCCTCCAGGCCCTTGATCTTGTCGCGCAACATGCCGGCCTGGCGCTCCTGCAGGCTCACCGCCCGCCCGCCATGGCCGCTGGAGAGCTGGACCGTGGCCAGCAGCTCCGCATGGCGCTCGAAAAAATCAGGCGTGTTGGCCAGGAAGTTGGCGATGTCTTCTTCGGTGATCGGGTTCTGGATGGAGTGTTCGCTTGGATTCATGTTCTTGTGGTTTCCAGTAAATCAGGTTCGTCGGCTTGGGCAAGTCTACAAATGGTCGGGGACAACAATCTCGGCCTCAAACACGGTGGTGGCCGGCCCGGTCATCAAGACCGGTGCGGGACTGGCGTCCAGCCCGCCCTGCCACTCGATGGTCAAGGTGCCGCCATGTGTCCACACGTCGACCCGCGCGTCCAGCAGGCCCAAGCGTATGCCAGCGACCACCGCCGCGCAAGCCCCGCTGCCGCAGGCCAGGGTTTCGCCGGCGCCGCGCTCATAGACCCGCAGGCGGATCTGGCTGCGCGACACCACCTGCATGAACCCGGCGTTCACGCGGCGCGGGAAACGTGCGTGGTTTTCAATCAGCGGCCCGATCTCCAGCACGGGGGCGGCGCCCACATCGTCCACCAGTTGCACCGCATGCGGATTGCCCATGGACAGAACCGCTATCAAAACAGGAGCTGCTTGCGCCCGGCCCTCAAGGGCCAGAGGCCATTTTTGCCATGAATGAACGGTTTGTGGCGTCAAACCGGCAGCGTCAAAAGGCACACGCGGCAAATCGAAGATGGGCGCGCCCATGTCCACCGTGACGCGGCCGTCTGGCTGCAGACGTGGCTCGATCACACCACTCATGGTTTTGACACGCACCTTGTCTTTGGTGGTCAGGCCCTGCTCGCGAACAAAACGCACAAAACAACGCGCCCCATTGCCGCACTGTTCGACCTCGCCGCCGTCGGCGTTGTGGATCACATATTCAAAGTCGATACCGGGATCAGTCGCCGGCCGCACCGACAGAATCTGGTCCGCGCCCACACCGAAGTGGCGGTCGGCCAGAAAACGGTATTGACCGGGCGTGAGGTTCAGGCGTTTTTGGGTCTCGTCGAGCACCACAAAATCGTTGCCCGCACCTTGCATTTTGGTAAATCGGATTAGCATCTGGGCATTATCCGCTGAGGCTGCACCCCGCCGCCCGCCCTTCGTCCCAGCATCCCACCAAGAAAGACAGACATGCGTATTCCCGACTGGAGCCCCGCCCTGAAAACCCAACCCCAGGACCTGGTGGACGCCATCCTGGCGCGCCGCGGCGGCACCCTGATCAACCTGGACAAGGCCCTGCTCTGGAGCGAACCGCTGGCTAGAGCCTGGAACGTCTACCTGGGCGCCGTGCGCACCGGCCTGCCAACCAGCCGCAAGCTGCGCGAACTGGGCATTTGCACCGTGGCCTTGCTGACCGGCGCCGCGTATGAGTACCACCACCACGCACCGGACTTTCTGGCCGCCGGCGGCCAACAGAAAGAACTGGATGCCCTGAATGTTCTGGTGAAAGCCGATGCGCGTGTCTCAACAGCACATCCAGATCTCGGCGAGGTCGAACAACTGGTGATTCGTTACGCCGCGCAGATGACGCAAGACGTGAAAGTCAGCGACGACGTTTTCGCTGCCTTGCGCCAGCACTTTGACACCACGCAACTGGTGGAGCTGACCAGCGCCATTGCCACTTACAACATGGTTGCGCGTTTTCTGGTGGCGCTGGGGGTTTCGCCGGAGGCGTAGAAAAAGAGACTCGACTGGCTCGAATCCTGGCGGCCCATGGTGTCTACCTGTTGACTAGCCCGGGTCCTGGGCCTGTCTGCTCTGGGCCCAAAGTCGAAGTACACATTTTTCCGAAGCAGCCCGTCGGCACTACCTCGCTAACGAGGTGTCTGCGAACGATACGTTGCCCATTTGACGCAACCGCTAAGAATCAAAATCGCCGCGATACCTATCTGGAAGAAAACAGGCCCCTGCTCGCCCATGACGCTGGTGGTCATGGAGTTCAACCAACCCCAGCGGCCGGTAAACGGTGCTTTTGGAGGATTGAGCCATTGTGCAAGCCCAAGAGCGAGAGAGCAGGCGCTCAACCCCCAATAGGCCACAGCCATTTCTTTATGAGTAAAGGGCTTTTTCCAGTGAGGATGGTCAGGCTCGCCGCGATTGATTTTCATGTTCCATTCGACAGGCTGGAAGGGGCTGCTCTTGGCCGTTTGGGGCAATCCAAAGAAGTGCAGTGAGTCACTTAGGTCAACGTGCAAATGTCTGAATGAACACCAACACTCGTTGCGCGAACCAGACTGAAATCACTATGACGAAAAATGCCAGAAATAATTTCCCCTCCCATCCTAGAGCTTTCCAGTAGCGGGTCAACTGAGTCTTTAGTCCGACGCGCGGCATTCCCGGCTCTGATTTTGCCGTGCCATAGCGGGACTCGAATATCGCCATCCTTGAAGTAATCAGAAAAAATAGCGCGATTGCGAGCCAAAAAACTGCTGCTTCAAATGCCCCCTTAAGAGCCATCACGGCAGACGCTACAAGCAGTAGGAAAATAAAAAAACCAACAAATATTTTCGTGAATTGTGTCATTGCAATCCATGTTGCGACTAGGCAAGGTCAATGTCCGGAGTTGGCCGACTGTAGCCAAAAGCCTCGCTGACCCATTCGGGTCCTGCGCTTCACCTTTCTCGCATCAGCGCTAGTACGGCACCAACACTCAAAGCGAAATAGGTAAAGAAGGTGAGCATGACTGAGGCTGTAGCTGACCAATCGTACTTCGCGGCAATGACCAGCGGGAGCACAAGCAGTGCGCCGACGGCAATCGGCTTGCCTGCTACTGGGGCCATGCCTCCCCAGGAGATGGACAATGCAACGAGCGTTAAGAGCGCTGCCACGATGGCCGCAATGCAGAACTTCATCCAAAGCGGAGTAGTGATTGCAGTTCGGTCTTCCATGAGCCGTATCCTGATGTTGAATGTGGGCGTGCCCAACGGCGGTAGGCCAACCCCTTGAGAGGCATCATGCACATCCGAAAGTCGGACTTCAATGCCTTGTTGCGCAGCCAGTGGGTGACTCATCGGACGGTTAGGGGGAAAGACCGCTCTTGGCCGGATTGTGCCATCGCAGGGCGGCGGGAAAACCCTAGTCTATTTGCGCGCCTATGGCAGTGCACCCATGCTCCACTGGATGGTCAACGAGAAACAGATCGAGCCACATGTACCCGTGTGGGACAAAACGCAACGCAAGGATGACACGCTGTCGAGCAACGAATTTCACTGGCATGAACAGGCCAATGAGTACCACTGTCCTGAGGGGCATGTTCTGCAGGTCAACAGGCGGCCTTTCAAGAACCCACGCACGCACATTACCCAAGAAGACACCATCATCTATCGCGCTAGTCAGCATGATTGCGCTGCATGCCCAAGGAGATGCGACACGAAGTAGCCCCTGCTAATGCGTACGGCGAATTGCGGGCTTCGGCTAAATTCCTAGGGCTGATGCTGCGGACATGCTTTGGCAACTTACGTATTTCCGGCACAGTTCAGCAGTCCCATCTCAAATCTCTGACATGACATGACATGACATGACATGCCAGCAACGTTAGCGGCCAACAACGGACATTCGTTAACTACCTCCGCGACTCCAAAATCTTACCAATGGACTATTCGAACCAGTCGGTGTCTGCATTGTTCCGAGGCCCATTGCGCTCCACTCCTCAAGGCTGGGTGGTCTTAGCTTGCGCCTTCGTGTATGCGGTCTTGGGGCTGATGTTTGTTTTTTTTGAGATTGCCCCACCACTTGGCAAGTCGATTGGTGCTGCCATCGCCATTTGCATCAGTTGGCCGCTCGTCGTCTTCGTAATGTTTGTCAAGCAAGGCATACCGTCGTTTGCGCCTTCATGGCTCGGTGCGGCCTATCTTGGTCTTGTGTCGGTCATGCCAGTGCTTTATCCCCTCTACCGTAAACTTGTCTGAGACCGAGTTCGGCCAGAATCAGACATCTGTACCCTTGGGCTGTTTAGGAAAGGTCATCATCCCTACCGCCAAGCCTCCACCAACTGTTGCGGAGTAAGCACCGCTTCCAAAAAAGGCCCCTGGACAGCCGAAGGCGTGCGCGAAAACCTGGGCGCGGGAGCAGGGTGCTGCACGCCCGCCACCTCAACAAAGCCGCTACGCGCACGCACGTGCGGGTGTTCCGTCGCTTCCGCCAGAGTCAGCACTGGTGCAAAACATATATCCGTGCCTTCGAGTTGATCGCACCACTGCGCACGGCTACGCGTGCGAAAGATCGAGGCCATGGCATCGCGCACTGCATGCCAGCGAGTGCGATCGTTCTGCGCATCCCACAGGGTCTGTGGCAAGTCGATCATGCGGCACATCAGTGCAAAGAACTTGGGCTCTATGGGGCCGATGGAGACGTACTGCGCATCAGATGTCTCGTACGTGGTGTAGTACGGCGCACCGCCGTCCAGCATGTTGTTGCCACGCCGATCCTCATAGAGGCCGCGCAGCCGGTGCGACTGGTTGTTGCTCATGAGCGAGAGAGCGCCGTCGCAGATGGCGGCATCCACCACCTGACCCTGGCCGCTCCCGCGCGCCTCCAGCAGCGCCGCCAGCAGCCCCGTCACCAGATAGAGGCTGCCGCCGCCATAGTCGCCCACCAAATTGAGTGGAGGCACCGGACCGCGCCCGGCTTCGCCAATGGCGGCCAGTGCGCCGGTAATCGCGATGTAGTTGATGTCATGGCCTGCGGCCTGGGCCAGTGGCCCGTCCTGCCCCCAGCCAGTCATGCGGCCATACACCAGGCGCGGGTTCCGACAGGCCACGGCCTGCGGGCTCAGGCCCAGTCGCTCCATGACGCCTGGACGAAAGCCCTCTACCAGCATGTCAGCATGGGTCAGTATGTCGAGCACTTGAGCAACGGACTGAGAATCCTTCAGGTCCAGCAGCACCGTCTTGCGGCCGCGCCCTGTAATGTCGCGTGGGTCCGTCTGCGGCGCACCGGGCCGGTCGATGCGTATCACCTCGGCCCCCATGTCTGACAGCAGCATGCAGGCAAAAGGGCCCGGCCCTAGGCCAGAAAACTCGACGACACGCACACCGCGCAGCGGACCTGAGGCTCCATGGGAGGGGGAAGAGGATGAAGGATTTGGCGAAGGAGTCATGGTAGCTCAGAGGTGGTTGATGAAGCGGCTCATGCCGCCCAAAAGAAGCGAAGAGACCAGCACGGCCAGCGCAACGAAGACCAGGTTCGCCCGCAGGCTGATCACCAGGATGGGAATGCCTGAATAGCGGCTGGCCATCAGGCTGAGCACCGAGAACGGGGTGACGATGATCGCCAGCCCCCAGCCAGCGAGCACGGCACACAGGTGCGCCACCACGGGCAATCCGAGCAGCTGGGGGGAAAAAGTTGAACCTATCAGCACGGCGCTGAGCATGGGGTGGATGGCGGTGGCAGACAGCAGCACAATGGCGGCCGAGACGAACAGGCTCCCGAGCATGGGCGAACCCGCCACCCACTGGCCGACGGTGCCGGTCCAGGCCGGCGGGATTGCGCTGGCAATCACGGTGCCCGCGCAGCCGGAGGCAAAGAACATCATCACCTCGCCCACCATAGCCTTGAAGCCCAAGAAATCCGTGCCCAGCATGCGCGTGCCTTGGGCCAGCCGGTGACGGCCAGGTGGAGCCAGCAGCACGCTTAGCAGCCATGCGGCCACCGGAGTGCTGGCAATGATCACGACCGAGATAGGCAGCGCCAGTTGGCGGCTGGCCAGAACCATGAAGCCCAGAAAGCACAGCATAGCGCCCACCACTGGCAAAGCCTGGCGCAGCAAGAGAGTTGCCTGCTTCACCGGGCGACCCGCTGCAATAGGCTCCTGCGCGCCTAGTGCTGCGCGACTACCGCGATCAAACCGGTCGATCAGCAAGCCCAGCCCCATCAACAGTACTGACACCGCCAGCACATAGGGCAGCACGCCCACCCAGTCCGGCCCGCCATAGAGCGCTAGCGCAATACTCATGTTGCTGTAGATGGGGCTCCAAAGACTCACAGCTGCATAACCGCGTGCAATGGCCGAAAACGCTGAGACCTTCTGCGCGTCAGTCATATCCGCCTCGCGCGCAGCCATCTCCATCATCATCGCAATGCCCGCCAGGCCCAGCAGACCGCCAAAGAACTGGCTGGCCACCGTGAGGCCCAGATAGCGGCGGTGCTGCGGCAACTTGTAGAGGCCGCCCACCACCTCCCGAACACGGACGATGCGCAGTGCCACGCGCGAAAGCAGGTTCACCGTCACCAGCAGTGATGCGATCAGCCCGCCGATGCGGATACCTCGCTGCAACGCCTGCCATGGGGCATCGATCAAGGGCAGCAGGCACACGGTAATAACCACTAGTACCAACGAGGTGCGACGTACGGTGGCAGGGGCATGACCGCCTTCCAGCGCGATGAACAAGACACTGACGGCTGCCAGCGCCCACAGAGGCCACATCGCCCAGTACCGCCCCCCTTGAGTGTCCAGCAGCGTGAACACCGGGATGGCCGCCATCAGCAGAGGCACCAACCACTCACGAACAGCGACGCCCGTGTGCGCAATACCGGGGGGGGCGGCCAGCACGCCACCGGTCGGTCCAGGCCCGGAATTGCAAAGTCGCTTGTCTTTTTTCATATTGACACTATACAATCATTGGACCAACCATTGAACCCTTGATAAAGTACAAGCATAATGGCACATGGCATCTGAATGCTTCGTACTTATTGCGGCTGCCGACATACTTATTGGAGACATGAAATGAACCTGACTACGCGCGCCTTGATCCTTGCATTGACAGGCCTTGCCGCAGGCACGGCCTTCGCACAGGAAAAATTCCCTCCCGCCCCATTACCATCGTCATTCCTTATCCGGCTGGCGGCACCAGCGATGCGCAGGTGCGCATGATCCAGGCGCAGTTGGGCAAGGAACTGGGCCAGCCCGTCATCGTGGATAACAAACCAGGGGCATCCGGCGTGATTGCCGCACAGTACGTGGCCAAGTCTCGTGCAGACGGCTATACACTGCTCTACCCCAACAACGGCGTGCTGATCGCACCGCTGCTCAACCCCAAGACGGAGTCCGATCCACTCAAGGACTTCAAGCCGGTGACCACTGTTACCAGCGTGCCCATGGTGTTGGTCACCAACAAGACGGTGCCCGCTGCCAACCTGGCCGAGTTCATCGAGTACGCAAAGAAGCAGCCCAGCGGCATCATGTATGCCTCGGCCGGCACTGCGTCGTACGGCCATCTTTCCACCGCAAGGTTCTCGCAAATGGCTGGGCTGACGGTGGGTCACGTGCCCTACAAGGGCGAGGCGGCAACGACCATGGCCGTGCGCTCGGGAGAGGTGCAGATGCTGATGACCACGCCATCGGCCGCTATGCTCGGCCAAGTGACGCAGGGCCACCTGACCATGCTGGGCGTGGCCAGCGCCACCCCGTCGACCGTAGTTCCCGGCGTGCCGACGATCAACAAGGTGGTTCCCGGCTTTGTCTCCGAGGTCTGGTTTGGACTGCTGGCACCGGCAGCCACACCGGACGACGTGATCCAAAAGATCAATGCCGCCGTGCGCAAGGTAATGTCCGATGACGCTGTGCGGGTGCGCCTGCTGCCCACCGGCGCCGTGCCGCAGACCTCCACCCCCGCCGAATTTGGGACCATCATGGCGCGCGAGTCGGCCCAGTGGCGCGAGATCATTGGCAAGTACAACATCAAGGCCGACTGAACCCGCCGAGCCCTGACCGCACAGAGTCAGCCCGGTCTTGCTCGTAACGCCTGGGCCGTCTCCCTCATACCCATCCCACTGAACGAAGAATTGCAATGACCCAGGAAACCCAATATGACTTGATCGTGGTGGGCTCCGGCGCCGCTGGCTTGTCCTGTGCGATCACCGCCAAGGAACGCGGCCTGAACGTCGTGGTGCTGGAAAAAGAGCCGGTATTCGGCGGCACCACAGCCCTGTCCGGGGGCGTACTGTGGATTCCACTGAACCACCACGGCCGCAAACAGAACCCCGCCGATTCGGTACAGGCCGTGCGCACCTACCTGATGCAGGAGACCGGCGCTTTCTACGACGAGGAGAGCGTGAGCGCCTTCATCGAGAACGGCCCCAGGATGGTTGACTTCATGGAGCGTAAAACTCAGATGAAGTTCGTCCCCACACTCTACCCCGACTACCACCCCGATGTGCCTGGAGGGGTGGACATCGGCCGCTCGATCCTGGCCGCGCCTTACGATATCCGTGGGCTAGGCAAGGACATGAAGCGGCTCAAGCCACCACTGAAGACCATCACCTTCATCGGCATGATGTTCAACTCGTCCAACGCCGATCTCAAGCACTTCTTCCAGGCAACAAAGTCGCTCACGTCCTTCTTGTACGTGGCCCGGCGGCTGGCCAATCACATCCGCGAGTTAGCGTTATACCGGCGTGCCATCAACGTCACCAGCGGCAACGCGCTGGCCGCGCGCCTGGCCCAGTCGGCACTGGACATGGGCGTCCCCATCCTCACCTCCACGGCAGCCCAAAGGGTCGTCATGGAAGGCGACAGGATCGTGGGTGTCGCCACCAAGGCGACTGTTGCGAATGGAGACGTCGAACGCATCCTGCGCGCACGCTATGGCGTGGTGCTGGCCTGCGGTGGGTTCCCGCACGACATCCAGCGCATCGCAAAGGCATACTCGCATGTACGCAGGGGGCATGAACATCTCTCGCCAACCCCCGAGTCCAACACCGGCGACGGCATCCACATGGCTGAGACAGTAGGCGGAGTCATGGAAATCCGCTTCAAAGAACCATCGGCCTGGATGCCGGTGACCCGAGTCGACCTTGGCAACGGCGAGGTTGGCGTCTTTCCACACTTGCTGGACCGGTACAAGCCCGGCGTGATCGGGGTGCTGTCCAACGGCAAACGCTTCACCAACGAATCCAATTCGTATCACGATGTCGGCGCAGCCATGGTGCAGGCCTGTAAGGATCTGCCCGAAACGGTTATGTGGCTGGTCTGCGACAAAGCCACGCTGAGCAAATACGGCCTGGGCTACGTCAAGCCCTCGCCCATGCCCATCGGCCGCTTCATCCGCAACGGCTACCTACTGCAGGGCCAGACTCTGACGGAGCTGGCCACGCGCGCAGGCATCGATCCCACCGCGCTGGAGCAGACTGTGCGCGAGTACAACACCGGTGCCGTCATGGGCGAGGACCCGGCATTTGGGCGCGGCAGCACCAGCTTCAACCGCTACCTAGCCGACCCCGCCAATCAGCCCAACCCTTGCGTGGCGCCGGTGCAAAATGGGCCGTTCTATGCGATCAAGCTCATCATGGGCGACCTGGGCACCTTCGATGGCATTCAGACCAGCGTGGTGGGCGAAGTGCTGCGCCGCGATGGCTCGGCCATAACGGGACTGTACGCAGCGGGGAATGACCGAGCCAGCATCATGGGCGGCAACTACCCCGGCGCCGGTATTACCCATGGGCCAAACATGACCTTCGGCTATCTCACGGCCCTGCACATCGCAGATACCGCAGATAGAGACGCTCAGGCAGCCAGTGGCGGTCAGACCGTCGCACGCCAGGCGGTGCCGACATGACGGGGATCGTACTGCCTCAGGCCAAGCCGCTGGTGGATCACCGTATCTACACCATTGCGCTACGCAAGATGCCGCAGTTCCTGGATGTATTCCACCAGCTGGCCATGCCAGTGCTGCTGGAGACCCTGGGCCACCCCCTGGGGTTCTACACCAGTCTGGTGGGCCCGCAGAACCAGTTCGTGCACCTGTGGGGCTATGACGACCTGGCCGATTACGAGCGGCGCTGCCGCGCGCGCGATACACACCCGGACTTTGCAGCCTATCTCGCGGCATCGGGTCATCTGATCACCGCGCAGGAGACGCGGCTGATCCGTGCCGTTGCGCTGCAGCCGGCGCCTATGTCTCTGTGAGTTTTCACCGCTGCTGGTCGCGGCATAGCAATGCGGCCTGGCTTTCCTGATAAAAAATGGAGACAAGTAATGGCCCTCAAAAAAGCACTCGTCTTGGCTACAGCATGTCTGGCCCTCTGCGCCCAAGCAGAGTCCGGCTATCCCAACCAGCCGATCAAGCTCATTGTCCCCTTCACGCCGGGCTCCAGCTCGGATGTGACAGCTCGGGCCGTGGCCCAGAAAATCTCGGTCCAGTTGGGCCAGCCGGTGCTGATCGATAACAAGCCCGGGGCCAATGGCGGCATCGGCATGCAGAGCGTGGCTCGCAGCAAGCCGGACGGCTACACCTTGGTCGTAGGTACAGTCTCCTCCACCGTCGTGCCGGTCATCATTTCCAAGGCCGTGATGTTCGATCTGTTTACCGACTTCACACCGGTGGCGACGATGGCCAACACCCCGCTGCTGCTGACCGTGACGCAGGATTCCCCGCTCACCAGCGTTGCCGACCTGGTAGCTGCCGCGAAAAAGGCGCCGAAGACGCTCAACTACGGCAACTCGGCAGGCCTATACCGTATCGCCATGGAAGCGCTGAACCACCAGGCTGACATCGACCTGCTGGGCATTCCGTTCAGGGGACCGGCACAGGCGGCCACCGAGCTGCTGGCCGGTCGCCTCACGGTCAACCCTGATGCGCTGGGCGCAGCTGGCCCTATGCTCCAAGCCAAGCGCATGCGGGCCCTGGCTGTGCTGGGCACCAGCCGCACCGCCTCACTGCCAGAGGTGCCTACGATGGTTGAACTTGGCTACAAGGGCTTCGAGTTCAACGGCTGGCTGGGTGTGCTAGCCCCTGCTGGAACGCCCAAGCCCATCATTGATCGCCTGCACAAGGAAATTTCCTCCGCCGTGAAATCACCCGACGTGCAGGCGTTGTACGCACGCCTGGGGCTGGAGCCCACCGTGCTGTCCTCGCAGGCCTATGGCAATGAGATGAAAAAGGATTTTGACAAGTACGAATCGGTGGCAAAAAAAGCGGGCATCGAGAAAGAATGAGCCGACCCCTGCCCTCTTTCCCATCCCCCTCATCCTGCCCCGCATCGGAAATATCACAGCGATGACTTCACCGCCAGCAGATCAAGGACACAACGCGCTGGCCACGCTGGCTCGCCACGCAGGCACCATAACAGCGGCATCCATCCCTGCAGCCGTCAAACGCCAGGCATGCCTGTGCATCCTCGACACCATCGGCTGCATGCTGGCAGGCACCCGCACTGAAGAAGCGGCGCTCATGGTGGCCTGCGAACGGGCCCTGGCTGGCGCCGAGGGCGCGACAGCACATGCCACTATTGCGGGCCATGCGGGGCAGCTACCGCTGCTGGGGGCGCTGCGCGTCAACGGGTATCTGGGAGATGTACTCGAACTTAACGACCTAATTGGCGGGCATGCCAGTATCGGCAACGTGTCGGCGGCGCTGGCCGTTGCCGAGGTCGAGGGGAGTAGCGGCGAGCGACTGTTGGAAGCCGTAGTGCGCGGCATCGAGGTGACCACCCTGGTCTACAACGCGGTGTACCCCACGCTCAAGCGCTATACCGAATCAGCCCTGGTGCCGGTGGGCATTCCTTCGTCCATCGGTGCTGCTGCAGCGGCGGCCCATCTGCTCGACCTGGACGAGGCCCAGAGCTTGCACGCCATGGCCATTGCTGGCGGCCTGGCGGGCTGGTGCCCGGCCGAGGTCATCTTCGGCCAAGGCGGCAGCATGAAGCCGCTGCTGTTTGGCGCCCAGCCTGGCGCCACCGGCGTCACAGCGGCGCTCTATGCCCGCCAGGGCATGACGGGTCCCCAGGCATTGCTGGACGGCCCCCTAGGCTACTTCCGAACGAGCGCGCGGGACGCCCGCTTCCAGAGCCACGACACCTGGGCTCTGGCACAGCCACGTCGCAAGTTGCATGCCTGCTGCGGCTACCTGCATTCAGCGGTTGATGCATTGGGTCGCCTGCGCGCCCGCCTCGGGACGGCGGCGCTCGCGCAGGGCCACATCGAGGTCCGTGTAGCGCCCTACGTGGCCGACGTGGTGAGCAAGCCGCACCAACCGCTGTCGCCCAACGACGCACGCTTTCACCTGCAGTTCTGTCTGGCCCTGGTGGCCTGCGGGGCGGACGTGATCCTGCCGGACCACAGCATCGACCTGGCCGCGCACTTGGCACGCCCCGAGGTACAAGCCGCCATGCAGTGCATCCGCGTGGCGCAGGACACGGCCATCACCCACTACCACCAATGTGAGGTGGTGCACGAGGATGCATCGGGAGCGCGCACTGCGCAGTCCATCGCTGCACCGCGCGGCTCCCCTCAGGAGCCCTTGGGCGACGACGAGGTCGTGGGCAAGTTCATGGCGCTCGCGGCGTCGGTGATGGGAGCGCCCGCTGCTCGGGCGTTTGCCAACCAGACCCTGGCTCTCGATACTGTCGCGGATGTGCGCAGTTGGGCGGCAGGCATGGCCGCAAAGACCTGATGCACGGGCACGGACCCCAGCAAAAAGACCGCCTCAGCGGTCTTTTTTCATTCAGAGTGCCCCGCAGGGGGCCCGTCATCTAGGCATCACAAGTCCAGTTGCTTGGCGATAATGTTGCGCTGGATTTCGTTGGTTCCGCCGCCAATGGGTCCTACGCGCGAGTCGCGGAAGAACATCTGCATGTCGTACTCGTTGGAGTAGCCGGCGCCGCCCAGGATCTGCATGCCTATGTCCGCGCACTTGAAGTTGTTCTCGGTGCAGACGATCTTGGCGATGGAAGCCTCCGTCACCACCGGCTGGCCCGCGTCCAGCAGCTCTGCCACGCGGTAGATCGACTGGCGGGCCGTCTCGGACATGATCAGCATGTCCGCCAACTTGTGCTGGGTGACCTGGAACTCAGAGATCGGCTTGCCGAACTGGATGCGCTCCTTGGCATAGTCGCGTGCGTACTCGGTGATCTTGAAGCAATGGCCTGCCGAGATGGCGGCAAGGCCCAAGCGCTCCAGGCCCAGGGCTTTCATGATGTTCTTCCAGGCCTGGCCTTCGCCACCAAACAGGTTGGTGGCGGGCACGCGCACGTTGTCGAAGAACACCTCGTTGGCATGGGTAGTGCGGCGGCCCAGCATAGATAGCGGGCGCACCGTCACCCCCTTGGCATTGGTGGGTACGAGGATGGTGCTGATGCCGCTGTGGCGTGCCTGCGTATCCGTCTTGACGATGGCGACGATGTAGTCGGCCACGTGGGCGCAGGTAATCCAGACCTTGCTGCCGTTGATCACGTATTCATCACCCTCGCGCACAGCCGAGGTCTTGATGCCCGCGACGTCGGAGCCCGTTCCCGGCTCGGACATACCCAGTGCCAGCTTGACCTCGCCGGAGATAATTTTGGGCACGATCTCCTTTTGCAACTCGGGCGTGCCGAACTTGGCGACATGCATGCCGGCATAAATCGCCGTGGTCGTGATGGCCTGCGCGATACCGGTGTAGTAGTAGCCCAGCGTCTCCAGAAAGACGGCAATGTCCTTGTAGCTGCCACCCATGCCGCCGAGCTCCTCGGGGTAGAACAGGCCGATATAGCCGGCCTCGGCCAGTGCGTTGTAGGCCTCGTGGGGAAACTCGCGGGTTTCGTCCATCTTGCGGATCTTGTCCCAGGGCAGGTGCCTTTTCAGCAAATCGAGAACGCCTTCGCGCATCATGCGCTGCTCTTCGTTCAGGCCAGTGGTGTTGATCAGGGATGCGGACATGGATGTTTTCCTTTAGGAGTTCGTTCAGTGGATTCAGGATTGGCTCAGAACGGCATCGCGCCCAGCGCGGGTGAGCACCATCGTGGTCATCAATCCGCTTTGTACGACGTCGCCGTGCTGGTTCACCAGCTCCATGCGACGTACCAGCACGCCTCGGTCGGGCTTGGAGGTGGGACGCGTCGAGATCACGGTGGCGCGCAGGTGGACGGTGTCGTTGAAGAGAATGGGCTTGAGAAATTTCCACTCATCCACGCCCAGCGCGGCCACGGCCGAGCCTTCCAGGTAGCCCAGACTGGCGCTCAGGCCTGTGGCGATTGACAGTCCCAGCGCCCCGTGTGCGATGCGCTGACCCACCGGTGATTTAGCGCTATGCACTGCATCGGTGTGCATAGGGTTCACATCGCCCGATATCCAGGAAAAAGTGACCACATCAGTCTCGGTAACAGTACGTGCACGACTCTCATCCACTTGGCCGACTTCGAATTCTTCTATGCATTTACCTCGCATGATTGACTCCTATAGCAGTTTAAAAAAAGGTTCTGGTGGGGAAAATTCAGGCCGGCAGACAGGGACGGGCCGCAAACAGGGGGCCGTCCTCGTATTGCAGTACCAGCATTTCCATAGGCATGTCGGGGATAAAGGCCTGCCCGGGTACGTCGATCAGGCGGCAGGCCACGCGGATACCGGTGTCCAGATCTACGATGCCCACAGCGTAAGGTGCTTCGGCAGTAAAGACCGCGGGGGCTGCGTGGATACGCGTCCACGAATACAGCAGACCGCGCGAGCTAAGCGCGTTCCATCCCACGTTGGGTGACCAGCAGTGGGGGCACAGCGGCTTGGGCGGAAAGGTCTGGCGTTTGCAATCCTGGCAGCAACTGGTCTGCCAGATACCCTGGCGCAGGCCGTTCCAAAAGTGCTGGGTGAACTCGGACAGACGCGGCGGATAGGCGCGCGTGCCAGGCATATCGATGCCCGGGAGTGCAGAGGGGGTGGTCACGTCGTGGCTCATTGCATGGCCTCCAGGATGTGGATCAGCGCGGCGTTGTAGTTGCCCAGCTCACCTGTGGCCAGGCCCAGGCGCGCATTGCGGACCTGGCGCTCGCCAGCGCGGCCGCGCAATTGGTCTGCCAGTTCGATGTAGTTGTACAAGGAGGTCACGTAGGCAGGGTGCCCCCGCGAGGTGAGCCCGCCGGAGGTAGAGATCGGTATGCGTCCGCCCAGGCGCGTCTCACCCTCGAAGGCGGCCTGCGCGCCATGCCCACGACGCTGCAGACCCAACGCTTCACTTACCAGCACCTCGACGATGGTGCATGGCGCATAAAGCTCGGCGAGGTCGATGTCGCCGGGGCCGACACCGGCCTGGGCATAAGCGGTTGCGGCCGCATCGCGCGCTGAGTCGAAGGCAATCATGTCATTGGGCACATCGCTAATCTGGTGCGTGCCGTCATGGCAAAAGCCCCGCCCGCGCACCACGGCGTAGGGTTTGCCCAAGCTCCGAGCCACCTCTTCGCTGGCCAGCACGATGCAGGCTGCACCATCGCCGCGCGGGGGCACGTCATACAGACCCAGAGGCTCGACAATGGGACGCTGGCCGATCACCTCGTCCAGCGAGATGAGTTTGCGGTACTGCGCCAGCGGGTTAAGCGATGCGTGAAAACGGTTCTTCACGGCCACCGAACCGAGCTGTTCGCGGGTGGCGCCGTATTCATGCATGTAACGCATGGCGTCCATCGCATACCAGGCGATGGGCGTGAAGCCGCCTGAGGTGTGAAAATCCACGTCGCCCGTGGTGCGCATGCTGCTCATCATGTGCTCGGATGCCGAGACTGCGCTCTCCATGTTGATGCCCAGCGCCAGTGCCACGTCGGCTCGGCCCAGCAAAATTTCATCGCAGGCCTTGTCGAAGGCCAGCGCCGCAGTCATGCCATTCCCCATTACTTCCATCACGCTACCACGGCAGGCCAGACGCAGCTGCCCCATCAGGAAGGTGTGGAAGTACTTCTGGCGCGTGTAGGGTCGCGGCAGGGTGAAGACAAGGGATTGGATATCCTTTTTCTCCACGCCAGCATCGCGCACAGCTTCGGATACCAGGCGGGTCATGATCTCGTGCTCCAGCGTCTGGAGTTCGTCGTCATCCGCACTCTGGTGACGGCCGATGGGGATAGCACTGGTTCCAACAATGGCGACTCTGCGGTTCACGGGGGGTCCTTTCGGGTTGGGTCGGTGGGGGCAGTGCTCGTTCAGTGACCGAATGCACCGGCTGCACGCAGTGCGGCAATGCGCGCATCGTCGTAATGCAGCGTCTCGCGCAGCACCTGCTCGGAGTGCTGACCCACGGCAGGCGCTGCCTGCGGCGGCACGGCTGGGGTGCGAGACAAGCGCAGCGGCGTTTCGATATTGGGAACCCAGCCCTTGACCGGATGTGCAATGCGAGTGATGAGGCCGCGTGAGCGCGACTCGTCGGAGGCCAGGGCCTCGCTCAGCGTCTTAACCTGGCCGTGCGGCACACTGGCGGCTCGCAATCGCGGCGCCCAGTGGCTCCAGGGATGCTGAGCGAAGGCTTCGTCCATGATCTTGAAAATCGCCTCGCGATGCTTGAGACGCTCGGCCCGCAGCGACAGTACAGGGTCGTAGGCGATGTCTGGCCGCGCAAACACCTGCTCAAAAAGCCGCTGAAATATCTTGTCGTTGCCGCAGTTGATATAGACCGGTTTGTCGGCCGTCATGAATACCCCCGAGGGGCAGGTGTCGGGACTCACGTTACCGTTGCGCCTAGGCTCGTGACCGGTGGTCAGGTGCTGCATGGCGCCAAAGCCCGTCATCAGGATGGCGGTGTCATATAGCGCGACCTCAATGCGCTGGCCTTTGCCATCCTTGGCACGAGCAAGCAAAGCCAGCAGGATGGCATTGGTGGCAGACATGGCAGTGGCCGTGTCCATGATCGCGGCACCGGTGCGAACGCCCTGCCGGTCCTCATAACCGTTCATCGAAATGAAGCCGCTTTCGGCCTGCACGATGGGGTCAAACCCCAGCCGGTCGGCATAGGCACCCTCGCGGCCATAGGCCGAGACCGAGCAGTAGATCAGCCGCGGATTCAGTTGCAGGCAGGCCGCGTGGTCCAGGCCGAAGCGCTCCATTACGCCCGAAGAGAAGTTCTCCACCAACACATCAGCATCAGTAATGAGCGCCTTGGCGATTTCCAGACCCGCTGCGCTCTTCATATCCAGCGCCAAGCTCTTCTTGTTGCGGTTGGTCCAGAGATAGGGCCCCCCCTGTGCCGGGATCTCGGGATCCACGGTGGGGTAGTGGCGGAAATCGTCACCCTTGACCGGCGCCTCGATCTTGATGACATCAGCTCCAAAATCGGCCAGTGTCATTGTGGCCAGCGGGCCGGCCACGAAATGGGTGAAGTCCACAACGCGCAGGCCGGCAAGCACAGGCTCGGCGCTGGCAGTCGCGCTCTCATGGATCGGCAGGGCATCAATTCGTTCTTGATCAAACACGGCAAGGTCCAGGTGGATTTTGGTAGAACCATTATACTATTGATCCACTCTGACTGACAACGCCGGTACTTTGCCAGTCGCTCAGAACCCCGTCACCCAACAAAGAACGGAGCCATGCAATGAACTCTTCTTCCCCTCCTGAGGTATTGAATGGACTGCTGGCGCAACGCCACAGTTGCCGCGCTTTTCTGACCGACCCGGTGCCGCGTGAGGTGCAAGAGAGCCTGCTGCAAATGGCACAGCGAACGGCTTCCTGGTGTAACTCCCAACCCTGGCAAGTGCACATCACCGAAGGTGCGGCGACAAAGCGGCTGCGCGATGTACTGCGGACCGCGCCCCAGCCGGGCGAGTCAGGTTCGGACTTCCCCTGGCCAAGGGAGTACCGCGGCGTCTACCTGGAGCGCCGGCGTGAATGCGGGTTTGCGCTGTACGACAGCGTGGGTATCGTGCGGGGCGACCGTGAGGCGTCCGCGCGACAGGCGCAGGAGAACTTCCGCTTGTTCGGCGCGCCGCATGTGGCAATCATCACCAGCGATGAGGCGCTCGACGTGTACGGCGCCATCGACTGCGGTGCCTATGTAGCCAACTTTCTTCTGGCCGCCACCAGCCTGGGCGTGGCAACCATCCCGCAGGCCGCGCTGGCCTCGCGCTCGCAGCAGTTGCGCAGGTTCTTCGACCTGGGGGATGACCGGCGCGTGGTCTGCGGTATTTCTTTTGGCTATGCCGACACTGCCCACCCAGCCAATGGGTTTCGCACCAGCCGCGCCACCATCAGCGCGGCCGCGGCATGGGTGTCTGCCTGAAGTGCTGCGAGGGCATCCAAACGCCCGCCCCGTTCAGCCGAGCTTTCGCGCGGCGCGCGGCTTGGGCGAGGCCTTGGCAGCAGGCGCCTGCCCGGCCACCTCGACCGATCCTACCAGTGCCGCCTGCTTGGCATGCGACAGGTAGCTGCGCTGCAGGCGCTTGAGGCTTGCCTCCATCTCGGTGACGGCGCCCTCGGCATCGCGCACTTCCATGAACTTCATGAAGCGCTTGCGCGATGGCAGTACAAAGGCGTTTTCGTATTCGCCGATCGATTCGATGTAGTGCCTCAGCACGGACAGCACCCCATCCATCACGATGACCATGATGGGGTTGCCCGTCATGCGCGCCAGGATGCGGTGAAAGTTCAGGTGCACCTCGGCCCGGCGACTGAAGTCTCGCTGCTCGGTGGCCTCCTCGGCATCCTTGATGTTCTGGTGCAGCTCCTGCAGGTCCGACGGCGTGGCGCGCTGGCAGGCTTCGCGCACGATGATGGACTCAAGCCAGATGCGCGCCTCGGTCAGGTGACTGGGCTGGATGGAGCCAACGTGGTAGAGGTCCAGCATGCCGGTGGTGATGGCTTCGCCACTGCCTTCGGTGATGAACGCACCGCCGCTTGCACCCTTTTGCAGCCGCACCAGGCCGGCATGCTCCAGAGATCGCAGCGCCTCGCGCAGGGTATTGCGCGACACGCCAAACTGCTCGGACAAGGCGCGCTCCGAGGGCAACCGGTCGCCGATCTTCAAATGGCCTTTGGCCAGTTCCTCGCGGATCTGCGCGGCCACTTCCTCGAACGCACGCGTGGAATGTATGGCGCGGAACGTGGCTGTAGGCGAATTTTCACGTGTCATTGGAACGGAATTGGGGAGCAATGGAAACCTCTGTTGTTGATGCTTCAAGGCCGCATTAGCCCTGGATTTTGGCTCAATGATAGAACCACTGAAGCATGACCACTCAATTTTTCATTGAATTTCCCTCAATCAAGAAAAATTCAAGTGGCACCGCGGCCAAGATCGGGCGACAACAGCGCATTACTCCCCCCCTAACTCACCGAGTCTGCTCTACAGCCTCAAAGAACGCAGACCAAGGCACGGACACCAGTGCCGCGTACATTCAGACGCAGCCGCAGCCGCTCTACCCGCCTTTGAACGCCCGCCAACTGAGCGTGAGTTATGAGCCCGTAGGTTGCAAAACTCTTTGACAGCAAGTTATCCGCCATTTCGGGGAGGCGTTCTCGCGCATATGAACGACGTCAAGATTGATGCCTTTATCGCCCAATGCGAAGTTTTGGCTGGCAAGTATGGACCGCGCTTCCATCCGCCGAAATCCCTACGCCGCATGGCGGAGGCGAGAACTACCTTTCACACCCACTGAGCAGTATCCTCATGACATCTTTTTCTCCTATCGATGCTAGGCAAGTCATGCAATCGCCCCCCCGTTTCGGTGAGACCTCAAAGTAGACGTTATCGCGATTGAGAACGGTGTTGCGACCTTGCGGATGACCTCAAGTGCAAAAGCATGCTGGGAAAGTGGAATTGTCTCCAAATAGGCTTTGGCTGTGCTGGCCGATTCAGCAATGGCACGAAAAAATCCCTCTATATCGCAATCCTATAACCAGGGGGAAATTGGCTTGAGATCGAAGCGTAAAATCAAAAGTCCTGAAGCACTCTTCCTTATGGCATCACGCATTTAGCTTGTCGAGCTTCACAACCAAGTCTTCCGCACGAAGATGTGTATAGCGCTTTAGCATCTGCATGGACTTGTGGCCACTGATTGCGGAAACCTCTTGATCACTCAATCCACCCTCGACAAAGCGACTTACAGCCTCATGTCGCAGGTCGTGAAACCGGAAATCTGCACATCCGACGGCTCGCTTAATGTCGAGCCATACCTTATTGAAGTTGTAGGGCCTGCGTTTCCCGTCTTTGCCAGGTTCCCCGAAAAAAATCAGATCAGTGTCAATAGGATGGATGGGGTTCGCCAGCGCATTCTGAAACATGGCAGTCGCCTCCACTGACAATGGGACGGTGCGCGGCAAGGTGTTCTTCGTTTCAAGCAGCCGCACCACGCGGCGAGATAAATCGACCTGGCTGCGGCGCAGGGTCGTGATCTCTGATGACCGCATGCCAGTCTCGATGGCTATCCGCACAATCCAACTGAGCATCGGATTCGAGTGCCTATCAACCGCCTTGAAAAGCTTTGCTTCCTCGGCTGTATCCAGCCTCCGATTTCGACCCGGCCCCGGGGCTGGCCGCCGAACGTTCAAAACGGGGTTGTACGGAAGCCCTAAACCCCACTCCTTCACCGCAATAGTGAAGAGGTGTCCAAGCAAGGCCAACTCAAGACGAACGGTATTAGCTGCCCGCGGGATAGGTTCTCCGTCTTTACCCTTGCGATCTTCGCCCGCAAGGCGCTTGTCCCGGTACTGAGCAACCAACTCGGCCGTGACTGCGGCCAGGGAGTATTGGCCAAAAAAACCGATCAACGGGACTGACCGCCTCAATTCGCCGGTTTGCGTCAATGGCCGTTTTGTCGGCGTGACTTCGGCCAGGTAGCGCTGCATCGCCTTTTCGAAGGTGAGCCGCTCGGATGGCCCGCGCTGGATAAATAAACCGCGAACCATCTCGTCCTCGGCGCGGCGCGCCCAGTCGTCGGCATCCTTCTTCAGTCGAAAAGTCTTGATGGTGGTGGGAAAGCCAGACTTTCGAATGACGGCTTTCCAGGTGCCCGAAGGCGTCTTCACAATGGTCGGCATAAGGCCTCAGTACAGTGTTCGCGTTCTGCGACTGTACCGTAACTGTACCGAATCATCGAAAGCCAGGATTCACCAGCAAGTCAAATTGTCTGGGAACCCGCATGGATGGGTGGTAGGGCGTGAGTGACTTGAACACTCGACCAAAGGATTATGAGTCCTCTGCTCTAACCAACTGAGCTAACGCCCCACGTCGCCAACACCGATTGTACGGTGCTACTTGCTGTGACTCAGCGCGCTACTCACCATCTTGGCCGTAATGTCGACGATTTGGATCATTTTTTCATAAGGCATACGCATGGGGCCAATGACACCCAGGGTGCCCACCACCTGGCCATCCACCTCGTAAGGCGCGGTTACCACCGACAGTTCCTGGTAGGGCACCACCTGGCTTTCGCCGCCAATATAGATGCGTACACCTTCGGCGCGGCTGGAGACATCGAGCAGGCGCATCAACTGGGCTTTTTGTTCAAACAGGTCAAATAATTTGCGCAGATTGCCCATGTCGCCCGAAAAATCGCTGACGGCCAGCAGGTTGCGTTCCCCCGACACCACCACCTCGTCGCGTGACTCAATGGCTTCCGAGCTGACCTGCACGGCGGCCTGCATCAGGCTGGCGATCTCGCCGCGCAGGGCTTCCACTTCGTGCTGCAGGCGCTCGCGGACCTCCTCGATGGCCATGCCCGCGTAATGCGAGTTCAGAAAATTGGACGCTTCGATGAGCTGGGTCTGGGTGTAATCGGTCTCTGTAAAGATGACGCGGTTTTGCACATCGCCGTCGGGCGACACAATGATGACCAGAAAACGCTTTTCGGACAGGCGTAAAAATTCGATATGGCGGAATACCGAGGTACGGCGTGGGGCCATCACCACACCGACAAATTGCGACAGGCTGGACAGGATGTTGGCGGCATTGCTGAACACTTTTTGCGGCTGGTCCGGCGCCAGGCGTGGCGTGGCCAGGGGGCCGCCGACCGAAAACTGGTCCCGCTGCATGGTCAGCATGGTGTCGACAAAAAGGCGGTAACCGCGGGCCGTCGGGATGCGGCCGGCCGAGGTGTGCGGGCTGACGATCAGGCCCAGTTCCTCCAGATCGCTCATCACGTTGCGTATGGTGGCCGGCGACAGGTCCATGCCGGAGGCCCGGGACAGGGTGCGCGAGCCGACCGGCTGGCCATCGGCGATGTAGCGCTCCACAAGCGCTTTTAACAACAGGCGGGCACGTTCATCAAGCATGGGGACATTCTACGAAGCTTGGGTCGCATGTTGTGATGTAATTTGAAGATGAAATCGCAATTTCGCCACGTCGCTCTTATTGGGAAGTACCACGCGCAGGGTTCACGCTCTGCGCTGGAAGAAATTGCCAGCTTTCTGCACACGCAGGGCTGCGAGGTGGCGCTGGAAGAAGAAACCGCCAGCAACACCGGCCTGACGCAATACCCGGTGCTCAATGTGGCCGATGTGGGCAAACAATGCGACCTCGCGCTGGTGGTCGGCGGCGACGGCACCATGCTGGGCATAGGCCGGCAGTTGGCGCAGTTTGGCGTGCCCATGGTGGGCATCAACCAGGGGCGTCTGGGTTTTATCACCGATATTGCTTTTGAAGATTTTCAGGCGGCGCTGGGGCCCATGCTGCGCGGCGAGTTCGAGGAAGACAGGCGCTGGATGATGCAGGCCCAGGTCATGCGTGACGGCCGCTGCGTTTTCAACGCCACCGCCATGAACGACGTGGTCGTCAACCGCGGCGCCACCGCCGGCATGGTGGAGCTGCGGGTCGAGGTGGATGGCCGTTTTGTCGCCAACCAGCGCGCTGACGGCCTGATCATTGCGTCGCCAACCGGCTCCACCGCTTATGCCTTGTCGGCCGGCGGCCCGCTGATACACCCGTCGATTGCCGGCTGGGTGCTGGTGCCGATTGCGCCGCATACCTTGTCAAACCGGCCCATTGTCTTGTCCGACGCTGGCGAAATCACGGTCGAAATCGTTGCCGGCCGGGATGCCAGCGCCAATTTCGACATGCAGTCGCTGGCCACCTTGCTGCACGGCGACCGCATCACGGTCAGGCGTTCGGAGTTCCAGATGTGCTTTTTGCATCCCAAGGGCTGGAGTTACTTCGATACCCTGCGTAAAAAACTCCACTGGAATGAAGGCGTGGCATGAGCCTGAAGAACATCTCCCTGCGCGACTTTGTCATCGTCCACGAACTCGCGCTGGACCTGGAAGACGGTTTCACCGTCCTCACCGGCGAAACCGGCGCTGGCAAATCGATACTGATAGACGCGCTGCAACTGGCGCTGGGCGCACGTGCCGATGCCGGCGTGGTGCGCGAGGGTGCGCAGCGCTGCGAGATCAGCGCCACCTTTGACAGTCCCGCCGCACTGGCCCACTGGCTGGACCAGGCCGGTTTTGCGGCCGATGAGGAATTGCTGCTGCGCCGCACCGTCGACACCCAGGGCAAAAGCCGCGCCTGGATCAACGGCAGCCCGGCCACCGCGACACAATTACGCGAGATCGCCGACCTGCTGGTCGACATCCACGGACAACATGCCTGGCAAAGCCTGACCCGGCCCGATGCCGTGCGTGGTTTGCTCGACGCCTATGCCGGCCTCTCAACCCAAGCGTTGCTTCAACAATGGCAAAACTGGCGCAGCGCGTACAAGGCCCTGCTTGAAGCACGCGACGCGCAGGACAGCCTGCAGCGCGAACGTGAACGCCTGGCCTGGCAGATCGGCGAGCTCGACAAGTTGGCACCCGGCGACGACGAGTGGGACGAACTCAACACCCAACACAGCCGCCTGTCCAATGTGCAGGCCCTGCGCGATGCCGTGCAAACCGCGGTGGACGCACTGCAGGAGTCGGACGACAACGCGACCGCGCTGATAGGCCGCGCCCTCAGCTCGCTACAAAACCATGCGCATATCGAGCCTGAATTCAAAGGATTGACCGAGGTTTTGAGCAGTGCCCTGGCGCAAGTCGAGGATGCCGTGCATTCGCTGCACGGTTACGCGCGCCACGCCGAGCTGGAGCCGCAGCGACTGGCCGAACTGGATGAACGCCTGTCGCTCTGGGTCAGCCTGGCACGCCGCTACAAACGCACACCGGCCGAGTTGCCCGAGTTGCTCGCGTCCTGGCGCAGCGAGTTGCAAAAGCTTGATGCGGCGGCCGACCTGCTGGGCCTGGAAAAAACCGAGCAGTCCGCCAAGGCGGCGTATATGGATGAAGCGCGTATCGTCTCCAAGGCACGCGGCAAAGCCGCCCCCTTGCTGGCCAAAGCCATCACCCAGGGCCATGCAAGGCCTGGGCATGCAGGGCGGCAAGTTTGAGGTGGTACTGGCCGCGCTGGAACAACCGGCGCAACATGGCCTGGAGCAGGCCGAATTCCTGGTCGCCGGCCACAGCGGCAGCACACCACGTCCGGTTGGCAAAGTCGCTTCGGGCGGCGAGTTGTCGCGTATTGCGCTGGCCATCGCGGTGACCACCAGTCAGCTCGGCCAGGCGCAGACCCTGATTTTTGACGAAGTCGATTCCGGCGTGGGCGGGGCCGTCGCGGAAACCGTGGGCCGCCTGATGAAACAGCTGGGCAAGGACCGCCAGGTCATGGCCGTCACCCACCTGCCCCAGGTCGCCGCCTGCGCCGACCAGCACCTGATGGTGGCCAAACGCACGGACAAGGGCCGGACCGCCAGCACCGTCGAGCCGGTGCACAGCGAACAACGTGTCGCCGAGGTGGCGCGTATGCTGGGGCGGCGAAAAGCTTTCGGGCACCACACTGGCCCATGCCAAGGAGATGCTGGGGCAATGAAAACTGTCACCCCTCCCGACCCGGCACCAACCCTGGACATGGTGCTGATCACCGGCATGTCGGGCTCCGGCAAATCGGTCGCGCTGCATGCGCTGGAAGATGCGGGTTATTACTGCGTGGACAACCTGCCGCCCGAGCTGCTGCTGGCTTTTGTCGCGCTGGAGAAAACAGAGGTTCCGCGCAAGGTGGCGATTGCGATGGACGTGCGCAGCGCCACCGCGTTGCCTCAGGTGCCGCAGCAGCTCAAACAAATGCGAGCGCAAGGCGTGGTTGTGCAGTCGATTTTTCTCGACGCCAGCACCGACACCCTGGTGCGGCGTTTTTCCGAAACCCGGCGCTTGCACCCGCTGTCGCGCCGTGATACTTCGGACCAGCAACGCGCCCTGGTGGATGCCATCAACGAAGAACGCGAACTGCTGGGCGAGTTGCGCGAAAACGCCCATGTCATCGACAGCAGCATGATCCGCTCCTCGCAGCTGCAGGCTTATGTAAAGGCGCTGATTTCGTCACCGGCCACCCAGCTGACCCTGGTGTTTGAGTCTTTTGCTTTCAAACGCGGTGTGCCTGTCGACGCCGACTATGTGTTTGACGTGCGTATGTTGCCCAACCCGCATTACGAAGCAGGCCTGCGCCAACTGACCGGCAAGGATGCCGCGGTGGCCGCCTACCTGCAAGGCCATGCCGAGGTGGACGACATGTTCAACCACATCGAACAATTCATCAGCCATTGGTTGCCGGTGCTGCTGCGCAACCATCGCAGCTACGTGACGGTGGCCATCGGCTGCACCGGCGGCCAACACCGCTCGGTCTACCTGGTCGAGCGGCTGGCCCAGGCCTTCAGCGCACATTGGAACACCCTGAAACGCCACCGCGAGCTTGACGCCGCGCCCTTGCCTGCCCCCGAGTCGGCGCAAAAACGCTCCTGATTTAATAGCTTCTTGCGCCCGTGGAACAAGGGCTAGCGGCCTTATTCTCTTAAGAAAAGGCGATCTGAGCCGGCTACAACCTAATCCAGCAGTTTTCGGATCGGTGCGGGCAGGCCCAGGCCGGTCCAGGCCTCACGCGCAAACCAGGCGCCGTCCCCCGGCAAACGGGCGGCTTTGGCCTCGCGCGCCGACAACACCAGCAACATGGGTGAAAGGCGCAAGTCCTTGTGTGTCAACACATGCACAAAAGGTTTGATCGCTTCCAGTCGCGGCTGCTGCGCGGTCGGCAAGGTGGCCAGCAAGTCATCCTCGCTGTCAAACACCGGAAAACAATACAGCCCGCCCCAGATGCCGGGAACCGGACGGCGCTCCAGCCAGATTGCGCCATCGGCACGTTGCGCCCACAACAGGCTCAGCGACTGCGCACTGCGTTTGAGCTTGCGTGTCTTGACCGGGAAACGTTCGGGCTCGCCGCCGGCCAGGCCGCGGCACAGGGTTTGCACCGGACACAACAGGCAGGAAGGCTGGCGTGTCGTGCAAATCGTGGCGCCCAGGTCCATGACACCCTGGGTGTAACGCGGCATGGCTTCCAGCAGGTTGCGGCGCGGCAACAGCGCCGTGGCCATGGCCCACAAGGCGCGCTCCTGGGCGCTGGAGGCCAGGTCGCCCGCAAAACCGGTCACGCGGGTCAGCACACGTTTGACGTTGCCGTCCAGAATCGCCACACGTTCGGAATAACAAAAAGAGGCCACCGCCGCCGCCGTTGACGGCCCGATGCCAGGCAAGGTTTGCAACAGTTCGGCGGTCGGCGGAAACTGGCCGCCATGCAGACGCACCACGTCTTGCGCGCAGCGGTGCAGGTTTCTGGCCCGGCTGTAATAACCCAGGCCGCTCCACAAACCCAGCACATCGTCGGCGGGCGCCGCGGCCAGATCCGCCACCGTCGGGAAACGCTGCAGGAAGCGGGCGTAGTAGTCCAGCACCGTCACCACCTGGGTTTGCTGCAACATGATTTCCGACAGCCAGACGCGGTAGGGATCACGTGTGTTTTGCCAGGGCAGGCTGTTGCGGCCGTGGCTTTTTTGCCAGCGCACGACCTGGGTCGCAAAAGCCGGGGTCAGCGCCGCGATCACGGCGTCCGACTCGGCCTCAGCCTGATCAGGAGATAACAAGGACAGGTCCGCGCCTGGCGTGAGGGTCAACACCATGCCGAGCTCAGGCGGCCAGGGTGGTGTCGGTGACCTCGGCGGCAGCAGCCGCAGGCCGGACCAGCGTGGCCTGGTCGTCTGCCGGGGTAGCGGTCAGTTGGGCCGTCAATTCAGCGAGTTTGCCGTCCAGCGCATTGATCGCACCTTCGTGGCGATCAATTTCGTCAATGCGTTCATCCAGGCCGGTAGCCGCTTGCTGGATACGCTCAATTGCCTCCAGGCGACGGCCGAAATTGCGCCTACGCTCTTTGAGCTGAGCATCCAGTTGCGAAGCCGCCGACTTGTTCCAGAGTTCGACCTCGCCCAGCGCGCTTTCGTAAACCACACGCAGCCGGGTGGCCAGCGCGCGCACCAGGCGCTCGGAAAAATCAGGCTGGGCCAACTTGAGGATATTGGCCACCCCCAGGTATTGCAGATGGCTGCGTTCGATTTGAGCCAGATCCTGCAGAAAACGGCCCATCTCGGGCTCTTTGGGCGCTTGCAGGGAAAAGCCGAATTCGGCGTTGAGTTGTTTGAACGATCCCGCCAGCATGTTCTGGATTTCCGCGCTGGTATTTTGGGCTTTTTGCAGCCCCTCCTGCAGGCGCGCAAAAGTCTGGCCATAGGCTTTTTTGACACCCAGCTTGATGCCGGGCTGCTTGAGCATGGCGGTCAATTGCGCCAGTTCGGTTTTCAGCGTGGGCGTGCCCAGCAGGTTGAAGACTTCCCTGAGCAGCTTCAGGTGAATGGAACGCACCGCCTGTATCTTGGCACCACTGGTGTTGAACTCGGTCTGCTCCTGCTCGATGCGCGAACGCATGTGTTTGATCACCGAGGTGTTTTTGCCGCGCAAGCCGCGCAGCTCAATCATTTGTTCGGCCAGATCACGGCGCCGGATATGCAGCACGCGGCCGGCCTCGGCGCGCAACTCGACCATGCCGCCGGCCACTGCCGAACGCAAAATTTTCTGCCGCTGTCCCATCACGCCTTGTGCCAGCGCCAGTTCCAGCCCGGGCAGGCAGCTGGCCTGCAGCAGCTTGTCGTCGCCGGTGACTTTGGCCACCAGGCCTTTTTGCGCCGACACCGGAATCACCTGCGCCATCGGCAGGCCGAGAATGTCGGCCGAAGTCGCCCGCTGCCGGTCTATCTGGGCCTGGATTTGCGCGGGCGTGCTCAGCGCATCCCACAAGGTATCGATTTTGTTGAGCACCACCAGACGCGCATCGTTGTCGTCGGTGATCAGGTGTTCACGCCAGATCGCCAGATCGGACTTGGTCACGCCGGTATCGGCCGCCAGGATAAACACCACCGCATGGGCTTGCGGAATCAGGCTGACCGTGAGTTCCGGCTCGGCGCCAATCGCGTTGAGTCCCGGCGTGTCCAGAATGACCAGCCCCTGTTTGAGCAAGGGGTGGGCAATATTGATCAGGGCATGGCGCCACCTGGGTACTTCGACCAAGCCGTCGGCACCCACCCGCGGGTTGTCGTCCGGGGTGTCGTCGTGCCAGAAGCCCAGGGCGCGAGCTTCTTCGCGGCTCACGTGGCGCACCTCGGCGACTTTTTCCAGGGCCTGCGCGAGTTGCACCGGGTCGTTCACGTCCAGGTCAACCCGTGTCCATTTTTCCGGGACCATGCGCCACTCCATCAGCGCCTGGCTTTTCAGCCGGGTCTCGATGGGCAGCAAACGCAGGCAGGGTGGCACCTCTGCGTCATAACCAAGCTCGGTCGGGCACATGGTGGTGCGGCCGGCGCTGGCCGGCATGATGCGCCTGCCGTAACCGGCGAAAAAGATGGCGTTGATGAGTTCGGATTTGCCGCGGGAAAATTCGGCGACAAAGGCCACCATGACCTTGTCCGAACGCACTTGCGACTCCAGCCGGAGCAAACGCTCTTCGACGGCGGCGTTGAGCAGGTCGTGGTCTTTCAGCCATTCGGACAATAACTTGAGCCGCAGGGCGAATTCACGCCGCCAGGTGCCGTGCTGGTCAAATTGTTCGTTAAAAGACATGGTGGACTGTAGACATAGGTCAATCAATATAGCATCGCGCCCGTGAACCGGCCGCCAAGGACCGGCTGCGTTTTTCAGGGTTTTTGGCAGTTGACACAGAAAAAGGTGGAGCGCTGTCCCTGCCGCATGACCCGTATAGGCGCCGCACAGACCTTGCAGGGCAAGCCGGCACGGTCGTACACCAGGGCGTCGAGCTGAAAGTGGCCACTTTCACCATGGGCATTGGAAAAATCCTTCAAGGTGCTGCCGCCTTTTGTAAGCGCTTGTGACAACACCTCGCGAATCGCCGCGTGCAGCCTGGCGGCGCGCGGTTTGCTCAGGCGCGCGGCACGCACCGTGGGCCGTATCCCGGCCATGAACAAGGCCTCGGAAGCGTAGATTTACCGACCCCGACCACAATCTCGCCCGCCATCAAAACCTGCTTGATCGCGGTTTGCCTGCGCTGCAAGGCCTGGTGAAAAGCCAGCGCCTCAAAATCGTCCGTCAACGGCTCTACCCCCAGGCGCCCAAGCAGCTTGCGCGCCACGGCATCGTCTTCGTCGGGCGCATACACCACCGCGCCAAAACGGCGTGGGTCGTGCAGGCGCAGGTTGCCCGCCGTGGTTGCCATCTCAAAATGGTCATGTTTGCCCAAGGGCGGCAGATCGTCGCCAAACCCCAGACTGCCGGACATGCCCAGATGAATCAGCAGCAGACCGCCCGTGGTGTCGAGCAAGAGGTATTTGCCACGCCGGCGCACCTGCAGCACGGTATGCCCCACCAGTAGCGCGCTGTCGCAGCCCAGAGGCCAGCGCAGCGGCTTGCCCATATGTATGGCCATGATTTTTGCGCCCGCAATGCGGTCGGCAAAACTCAGGCGGGTCACTTCGACTTCAGGTAATTCAGGCATGGCTTTGGGCAATCGGTAAAGACGCTTCGCATAGGCGCGATGCTTGAATTATCATGGCTCGATGAAACAGCTTCTCTTTGTTTTCGGTTCGCTTTGCCTGGCCCTGCCAGCCGTGTTGGCCCAGCCGGCCCCCGCCTCGCCGGACGCCGCCCGACCGGAAGCACCGACCGAGGAACGAGCCCTCCCACCACCGCCACCATCCCGCCTGGACGCAGCCTTGTTTTATGAGCTGCTGCTGGGTGAAATCAATGTGCGCGAAGATGAACCCGCCACCGGTTATGCGCTGATCCTGGACGCCGCGCGCAAAACCGGCGACGCCCAGCTGTACCAGCGCGCGGCCGACGTCGCCCTGCAATCACGCTCCGGCGACGCCGCGCTGCAGGCGGTGCAGGCCTGGCGCCAGGCGCTGCCGGCGTCGCGGGAAGCCAACCGTTATCTGCTGCAAATCCTGGTGGCGCTGAACCGCATCACCGAAACCGTGGAGCCGATAAAAACAGAGTTGCAGCTGTCGCCGCCAGACGAACGTCCCCAGGCCATTGCCACCCTGCCCCGGCTGTTCGCCCGGGCTTCCGACAAAAAACTGGCCGCCAGCGTGCTTGAACAAGCCCTGGCCGACCAGCTGGCCTCCCCCGCGACCGGCGCCGTCGCATGGACCAGCGTGGGCCGCATGCGGCTGGCGGCCGCGGACCCCACGGGTGCGCTGGCCGCGGCTGAACGTGCGCAGGCCATGGACCCGGCCGCCGAAGGCCCGGCCCAGCTGGGGCTGGAACTGATGGACCCCAAGACACCGCGCGCCGAAAGTCTGGTTCAAAAATACATAAGCGGCAATCCCAAGGTCCTGCCGGACATCCGCATGGGCTACGCACGCGAGTTGATCGATGACCAGCGTTACGCCGAAGCCAGCGCGCAATTGCAAGTGGTCACCCGCGACAAGCCCAACCACCCCGAAGCCTGGCTGGTCCTGGGCTCGCTGCAGTTGCAGGAGAACCAGCTCGCAGCGGCGCAAACCTCCCTGCTGCGTTATGTCGCGCTGGCGCAGCCCGCTGAAACTTCTGAGCAAACCAGCCGCGGCCTGGCCCAGGCGTATTTGTCGCTGGCCCAACTGGCGGAAAAACGCCAGGACTATGCGGGAGCCGAAGCCTGGCTGGGCAAGATTTCCAATTCAGAGGAGATGGTCCAGGCGCAAACGCGTCGCGCCTCGTTGCTGGCCAAACAGGGCAAGCTGGCCGAGGCCCGCCAGCTGATCCGGCAATTACCCGAGCGCAAGCCCGAGGATGCACGTATCAAACTGATGGCGGAAGCCGGCCTGCTGCGCGAGCAAAAGGCCTACCAGAGTGCTTACGACCTGCTGGCCCAGGCCGTCACCCAATTCCCCAACGAGCCCGAGCTGCTTTACGACCAGGCCATGGTGGCCGAAAAACTAGGCGCCCTGAGCGACATGGAGCGTTTGCTGCGCCAGTTGATTCAACTCAAGCCCGACTACCACCATGCCTACAACGCGCTGGGCTACTCGCTGGCCGAACGCAATATTCGCCTGCCCGAAGCCAAGCAGTTGATCCAGAAAGCGCTGGAATATGCACCGGCCGACCCCTTCATCCAGGACAGCCTGGGCTGGGTCGAGTTCCGGCTGGGCAACAAGGCCGAATCCTTGAAAATTTTCCAGGATGCCTACAAAACCAAGCCCGACGCAGAAATCGCCGCGCATTTTGGCGAGGTCTTATGGAGCATGGGCCAGCACGACAAAGCCGTGGCGATCTGGAAAGAAGGCCATCTGATGGATCCGGACAACGAAACCCTGCTTGAAACCATCAAACGCCTTCGCGTCAAGCTGTAATCCGGAGTGTTGGCCTTGACGACCTTGTTGCGACGTTTGCTCGTCCTGATCACCTGTCTTTTATCCGCTACTGTTTTTATAGCTGGTTGTGCAAACACCACAAGGGCTACAAACCCAAATGATGCAGAAACCTCAAGCTGGACAGGACGTATCAGCCTGCAGGTGCAAAGCGATCCCCCGCAAGCATTTTTTGCCGGTTTTGAACTCCGCGGCACACCCGTACAAGGCGAGTTGATGCTCAACAGCCCGCTGGGCACCAGCTTGGCCGTGCTGCGCTGGTCACCGGGGGAAGCCGTTCTTTTATCCAGCGGCAAGACCCAGCGTTTTAGCTCGGTCGATGAACTGATTGAAAAAGCCACCGGTGCGGCGGTGCCGCTGCCGGCCCTGTTTGACTGGCTGGGCGGCAAAAACACCGCCCTGAACGGCTGGAACGCCGACCTGTCGCAACAGCCAGAGGGGAAAATTTCGGCCAGCCGGACCCAGCCGCAACCACGCACCGACCTGCGCATCGTGCTGGCGCAATGACGATGAAACACACAGAAACCTTGCGCGCCGCACCGCTGAAGGCGATTTACGACGTTGCCGCACCGGCCAAACTCAATCTGTTTTTACACATCACCGGTCGCCGCGACGATGGCTACCATTTGCTGCAGTCGGTGTTCATGCTGATCGACTGGTGCGACACCCTGCATTTCGAACTGCGCAACGACGGCCTGATCACCCGCGCCGACCTGGGCACCGAGGCCAGCGAAGTTCTGCCGGCCGAAGACCTGGTGGTGCGCGCCGCCCGCGCGCTGCAAAAAGCCTGTGGCACCCCGCTGGGTGTACACATCGGGCTGGAAAAACGTATTCCTTCGCAGGCCGGCATGGGCGGCGGCTCCTCCGACGCCGCCAGTTGCCTGCTGGCCCTGCAGCGTTTGTGGGGCGTGAAACTGCCCACGGCACAACTGCAATCCATTGCCCTTGGCCTGGGCGCCGACGTGCCGTTTTTCCTCTGCGGCGGCAACGCCTGGGTCGAAGGTGTCGGCGAAAAAATCACCCCGCTGGTACTGCCTCCCGCGCGTTTTGTCGTGGTCAAACCACCTGCCGGTTTGGCGACCGATGCGATTTTTCGTTCGCCGAGCTTAAAACGCGATTCAGATACTGCTACAATCGTAGGCTTTGCTGCACACTCAAATGGCTCTGTTTACGGATTCGGCCATAACGACTTGCAGTCAGTCGCGCAGACCTTGTGTCCGCAGGTTGGTCAATCACTTGATTGGCTGTCCATGCAAGATTTACAAGGTCGCATGACAGGCTCGGGAAGTGCTGTTTTTGCGCATATGTTGCACGACGTGGAACTTGCAGTTGCTCCAAGCGACTGGAAAATCAGGAAATGCAACAACCTGGAGGCACATCCTCTGGCCGCTTGGTAAAATAACGGTCATTGAATTTGTTTTCAGAACAACGATTAAAGGGTTGTTTGTCGGTAACTGCTGATTGTCATTCATGACAGCCTGCAAATATTGACAAGTGACCTGTGTAGGGGTGTCGCCAAGTTGGTTAAGGCACCGGATTTTGATTCCGGCATTCGCAGGTTCGACTCCTTCCACCCCTGCCAAAATTTTCGGTCTCCCGTGGGGAGGCCGTGCTTTTAGGCCCTGAGACAAAGGGTCCGTGCTCGCTGCACTGTTGATTGACTTCAGCTGACGGCTTCGGGTTTGCGCAATATCCACACACTGGATTTGCAGCCCGGGCCCCATGCTTCAAGTCGCATCGACATGGACTGGGCACAAAGCGCCCGTGTTCCGATGCGTTTTTTTGCCTTTCTACTTTCAGCCACGATCCCCTCCTAGACATCCGCTGGGCCCCACATGCAAACGCACCACCCCGACTTCATGCTTTTCACCGGCAATGCCAATCCAGGCATGGCTTCTGAAATTGCCCAACACATGGGTATTTCGCTGGGCGCGGCCCACGTAGGCCGGTTTTCCGACGGTGAAGTCACGGTCGAGATCCAGCAAAACGTACGTGCGCGCGATGTGTTTGTGGTGCAGTCCACCTGCGCGCCCACCAACGAAAACCTGATGGAGCTGCTGATCATGGTGGATGCGCTCAAACGCGCCTCCGCCGAACGCATCTCCGCCGTGATCCCTTATTTCGGTTATGCCCGCCAGGATCGTCGCCCGCGCTCGGCCCGTGTGCCCATCAGCGCCAAGGTCGTGGCCAACATGCTGCAAGCCGTGGGTGTCTCGCGTGTCCTGACCATGGACCTGCATGCCGATCAGATTCAGGGCTTTTTCGATATCCCCGTGGACAATATTTACGCCTCGCCGGTGTTGCTGGGCGATCTGCGCCAGAAGAATTACAACGACCTGATGGTGGTTTCGCCCGACGTCGGTGGTGTGGTGCGCGCCCGTGCACTGGCCAAGCAGCTGGGCTGCGACATGGCCATCATCGACAAGCGCCGGCCCAAGGCCAATGTGTCCGAAGTGATGCACGTCATCGGTGACATCGACGGCCGCAACTGCGTGATCATGGACGACATGATCGACACCGCCGGCACGCTGGTCAAGGCCGCTGAAGTGCTGAAAGAGCGCGGCGCCAAAAAAGTTTACGCCTATTGCACACACCCGATTTTTTCGGGCCCGGCAATTGACCGTATTGCCAAGGGTGATGCCCTCGACGAGGTCGTGATCACCAACACCATTCCACTGAGCCAGAGCGCGCAGGAATGCAAAAAAATTCGCCAGCTCTCCGTGGCCCCGCTGATTGCCGAAACCATCCAGCGTATTGCCAGCGGTGAGTCGGTCATGAGTTTGTTCTCGGACCAGGACAACCTGTTCTGATTCGAAACAAAAAAGCCGGCTGCATCAAGATGCAGCCTTTTTATGTCGGGGTGAGCTGGTCGCGGCCCGCCTCTTTTGGAGAAATAGTATGAACTTCGTCGCTTTTGAGCGCGCAAAGCAGGGCACGGGTGCGAGCCGCCGTCTCCGCATCACGGGCCGCACGCCCGGTATCGTTTATGGTGGCACCGCTGAGCCGACGCTGATCGAAATCGATCACAACGCACTCTGGCACGCCATCAAGAAAGAAGCGTTCCACGCTTCCATCCTCGATATGGAACTCGGTGGCAAGACTGAAAAAGTGTTGCTGCGCGATCTGCAAATGCACCCGTTCCGCCAACTGATTCTGCACATCGACTTCCAGCGTGTTGATGCCAAGACCCGTCTGACCATGAAAGTGCCACTGCACTTCAGCGGTGAAGAAGAGTCCCCAGCCGTCAAGGCCGAAGGCTGCCTGGTCAACCACGTGGTGACCGAGCTGAACATCTCCTGCCTGCCGAAAGACATCCCTGAATTCATCGCCGTCGATTTGACCGGCCTGAAAAAAGGTAGCTCGCTGCACGTCAAGGACATCACTTTGCCCAAGGGCGTGAAGTTCGTGGCCAAGGGCCAGGAAAACCCCGTGCTGGTGTCCGTGTCGGCTGTTTCGGCCGAAGCCGAAGCCGATGCGGCCGCAGCTGCTGCAGCCGCAGCACCTGTGGATCCCAAGGCCGCCAAGGCTGCCGCAGGCAAGGAAAAAGCGGCCGCCGCCAAGCCTGCTGCCAAGAAATAATTCCACACCCACTGTGGCATTGACCTGAAAAGGTCAGCGGCCCTTGTCCTCCCCGGAGGCCAAGGGCCGTTTTTCTTGGGGCCGGCCTTCTGCTGCATCGATAATCCCGGTGGCGGGGCGCACAACGCCAGCCCCGCACTCCTTTCTCACCACACCGCATGATCAAACTCTTTGTTGGCTTGGGCAACCCGGGCCCCGAATACGAAGCCACCCGCCACAACGCCGGTTTCTGGTGGACAGAAGCACTCGCACGCGAACTCAAGGTGTCGCCCGTGCTGGATAAAAATTACCATGGCCGTGTGGCCCGTACGACCATCAATGGACAAACCGTCTGGCTGCTGGAACCCCTGACCTTCATGAATGTGTCGGGCAAATCCGTCGCCGCCCTGGCGCGCTTTTTCAAGATCGCCCCCGAAGAAATCCTGGTCGCCCACGATGAACTCGACATCATTCCCGGCCAGGCCAAACTCAAGTTCGGCGGCAGCCACGCGGGCCACAACGGCCTGCGCGACATCCATGCCCAACTCGGCACCGGCGACTATTGGCGGCTGCGTATAGGGGTGGGCCACCCGGGCGTGAAATCCGAGGTCATCAACTGGGTGCTGAAAAAGCCTTCTCAGGAACACCGCGTGGCGATTGAAGACAGCATTGCCCGATCGCTCAAGGCCGTGCCGGCCCTGCTGGCCGGCGAAATGGAAAAAGCCACGATGCTGATTCATACCAGCGCGCCGCCGCGGCCGAAACCGCCGCGCAAGCCTGAGGCGGATGCGGACGCAGCGGAAAATGATTGAAGCTTCACGCTAAGGCTGTGGCTTGCCTTCGACAGTAGGACTAACTTCCCACTCCCACCCCTAGCCCCTCCCTCGCCCCGCTGGGCGATGGAGGGGGACTTCATTTGGCTAGGTGTGCTGCGACCGCGTGCATGATTGGCAGTCTCTTGAGCCGACGGTGACGCGCTTCGCGCGTCCCGTCTCCTCGCATTGGTTTTGCTCCCCACCCCTTCTGTATGCGCCGAGGAGCACAGGGCCAGTCGGATCAGGGCTCGCGATTGTCTGAGCCGAAGGCGAGTTCGAGCGAGACCCCGACTGGACCGAGCACCGCAGGTTGCCCCCGAGCGTCAGCGAGGGGGACGCAGGCAGTGGGGTCGCCTTTTCTTTGCTTACTTTCTTTTGGCGAAGCAAAAGAAAGTGAGTTGCCGCCGGGCAACCCCGGCCAGCAGGCAAACCACGCCTAGTGAAGTCAAAGAAGGTGTCAACAGCCCAGGCCAATTAGCTATAAATTCAATAGCTACTCACACCCAAGGGATAATGGCTAGAGGCCTAAAAGGCTTAAGAAGTTCGCGATTTCACCGCAGCCGCAGGCAAAGCCGCCTGCAAACGCTGGTACTTCAGCCACAAGGTTTCCCGGCTTTCAATAAAAGCGGGATTGAGGGGAATACAAGCCACAGGACAAACCTGCACACATTGCGGCTCGTCAAAATGCCCTACACATTCGGTACAGCGATGCGGGTCGATTTCGTAAATCTCTTTGCCCAGATAAATCGCCTGGTTCGGGCATTCGGGCTCGCACACGTCGCAGTTGATACATTCGTCAGTGATCAGCAAAGCCATGATTAAAGACCTTTCTGCGCAACTGCGGCATGCGCCTGCCGCAAGGCGGCCGCCACACCGGCGCTGACCATGTGCTGGACATCGCCGCCCAGCTTGCTGATCTCGCGCACCAGCGTGCTGCTGATGCATTGCAAGGGCGCATCGGGCAGCAAAAACACGGTTTCGACGGTAGGCCGCAGCTTGCGGTTCATCGCCGCCATCTGGGCTTCGTAGTCAAAGTCGGTGAGGTTGCGGATACCGCGCACCACAGCCACGGCTTGCTGCTCGGCGCAAAAATCCATGATCAGGCCGTCAAAAGGCAAGACCCGGACATTGGCCATGGCCCGCGTGTCGGCCTGGACCTGCGCAATACGCGCGTCCAGGCTGAACAAGGTCTTTTTGTGATGCGCCACCGCCACGCCGATGATGAGTTCATCAAACAGGCCGGCGGCGCGGCGCACGACGTCTTCGTGGCCCAGGGTGAAGGGGTCAAAAGTGCCGGAATAAACCGCAATGCGGGAGCTGGTCGCCATGCCGCAATTATGCCCCGCTCCCCACGGCGCCGCGTGTCCCTGCGCTTGGCAGGGCTAGGCGGGCACGCTGGTCCGAACCAGCAAATGGAAAAACACCGCGCCGGCCTTGCCGCTGCGATGCACCTGCAGGCCGTAAGCGGCCAGCGCCTCGTCGTCCCAGGCCTGGGGCGCTTCCAGATAAACATAACCGGCCTCGGCCACCACTTGCGCCGCCGCCTTGAGCGCGGGCTCGAACAGCGGCGAGTCAAACGGCGGATCCAGCAACACCAGTTGCTGGCTGCCTAGCGCCTGCCGCCTGAGCAAGCTCATGCCGTCACCGCGTTCGACCTTGACCATGTCGGCATGCAGTTTGAGCTGCAGCGCCTTGAGCTGGGCCGCCAGGCCGGCGTCCTGCTCGCACAACACAACCTCGGCGGCACCGCGCGAGGCGGCTTCAAAACCCAGGGCGCCGGTGCCGGCAAACACGTCGATGCAGCGCCAGCCCCGCAAGTCCTGGCCCAGCCAGTTGAACAGGGTTTCACGCACACGGTCCGGCGTGGGCCGCAGGCCGGGTTTGTTGGGGACCGGCAGCTTGCTGCGTTTGTACAGGCCGCCGATGATGCGGATTTCGCCGGGCGGCACGGACTTGCGCGCCACCACCTTGCCGGATTTGGCGCGTGGGCCGGTCTTGGCCGGGGCTTTTTTGTCGACGGCGACAGGGGTGTATTTCATGGTTTTCCTCCGACGATCACCGTCACCATTTTTTCGGGTTGTAATTTGCGCGCAAAAGCGGCCTTGATTTCTGCAGCGCTGACTTGGCCCACCTGCGCCGTCCAACGGTCCAGGTAGTCCAGCGGCAAATCATTCCAGGCGATGTTGGACAAATTGCCCAGTAGCTTGCGGTTGCTGTCGATCAGCAGCGGAAAGCCGCCTATCAGGTTGTCCTTGGCGGCCTTGAGTTCGGCCGCGGTCGGGCCTTCAGCGACAAACTTCGTGATCACCTGCCGCGCCACCTCGGTGGCTTGTGTGGCCTGGTCGGGCCGCGTCTGCAGCCCCACGGTGAAGGCGCCCGCATGGCGGCCCGGCGAAAAGCCGCTGTAGACGCTGTAACTCAGGCCGCGTTTCTCGCGCACCTCTTCGGTCAGGCGCGAGACAAAACCGCCGCCGCCCAGAATGTAGTTGCCCACCGTCAGCGCGAAAAAATCCGGGTCATTGCGTTTGAAGCCGGGCTGGCCCATCAACACATGGGCTTGCGCCGAGTCGAAAGGAATACGCAACACCTCGGCACGTTCCAGCGGGGCCACTTCAGGCACAGGCGGCAAAGGCGGCGCCTTCGCGCAGTCCAGGGCCGGCAGGCGCGCCAGCAGGCCCGTGACCAGAACATCGGCCTGCACACGGGTAACCGCCCCCACGATGCTGACCCGCGCCGTGCAGCGGTTGATGTAGCTCGCATGAAAAACCTTCATGTCGACCACGTTGATGCGGGCCAGGGTGGCTTCGGTCAGCTCATTCCCATAAGGATGGCTGCCGTACACCGCCTTGTTGAAGGCACGCGCCACCACACTGCCAGGCCGGGTGTAGGACTCCTTGAGCTGGGCCACCAGCCGCTGCCGGTCGCGCTGCCAGACAGCGTCCGGAAAAGCCGGCTCGGCGATTTGCCGGGCGGCCAGCGCCACGGCTTTGCTCAGCAAATCGGCATCGGTCAGGCTGCGCAACGAAAAACTGAAACGGTCCGTGCCGGCCGAGGCCCCAAAACGAGGCGCCCAGATCGGCCCAGGCCTCGCCCAGCGCGTTTTCGTCGAGTGCGCCTTCGCTACCCCGCGCAGCCACGCCTTTGGAGAGCAAGGCGGCCGTGATGCCGGCCAGACCGGCCTGGTCGGCAGGCACACGCCGGCTGCCGCCATCCATATCGATCTGCACATCGACCATCGCAATGGCCGGGCTTTCAACCAGGTAAACCTTGGCGCCGCTGGCCTGGGTCCAGTTCTGGATGGGAATCGCCGCCAGCGCGAATGTATGACAAAAAAGGCCTGCAGCCCCTATCAACAAAGCGCAAGCAGCTCTATTTTTGATAGCACTTTTCACATGAGGTCCCGGGGAATCAGGGTTGAAGAAAACCGCGGCCAAGCCGTCAATGCCGGGACACCGCAGCCGGCGCACGTGGCCGGCGATTCGGATCCGGCGGCTGCGGCAGCAAGGTGGCAACGGTTAATTGGTCGTCGCCGAAATAACGCGCGGCCACGGCCTGCACCTCGGCGCTGGTGATGGTGCGCAGCTGGGCAATCAAGCGGGTGTCGGCGTCCAGCGGCAAACCGTTGACCCAGTAAGAACCAAGTTCGCGCGCCTGGCTGAACACGGCGTCGAGTTTATAGGTTTCGCTGGCGATCCACTGGGTTTTGACACGCTGGAGTTCCGCCTCGCTGACGCCTTCGCGCGCCACCAGCGCAAGCTGCTGGCGCAGGGCATCGGCCACCTGCTGCGCGGTTTTGCCCTCGGCCGGCACGCCATCCAGCGTGAATAGCTGCGGTCCCCGGCCTATCAGGCCGTTGGAGGCGCCGGCACTGTCGGCCAGGCGCTGGTCACCCTGGGTCAACGCACGCTCCAGCCTGGCACCGCTGTAACCGTCCAGCACCGCCGACAACACCGTCAGTGCCAGCGCATCACGGTTGAAGACATCGCTGCCCTCAACTGCATCCGGTGCGCGCAAACCGGGCACCTTGTAGGACAGGCTCACATAAGCCTGGCTGGCGCTGGCCTTGAAGTCCAGCCGGCGCACCCCCGTCTGCTCGGGCTCCACACGTGGCTTGCGTACCGGCACCGGGCGTGCCGCCAGGTGGCCGTAATATTTTTCGGCCAGCCGCCGCACCTGGGCCACATCCACGTCACCGGCCACCACCACCGCCGCATTGGCGGGCACATACCAGCGCCGGTAAAACGCGCGTGCATCGTCGGGCGTCATGGCCTCGATGTCACTCATCCAGCCCACCACCGGACGCCGATAAGGCGAGGCGATAAAGGTGATGGCGTTGGCCGTTTCATACATCAAGGCATGCGGCGAGTCTTCGGTACGCAAACGGCGCTCTTCCTTGACCACCTCGACTTCTTTTTTGAATTCCTCGTCGGACCACTGGTTGTGGGCAAAACGATCCGCCTCCAGCCGCATCACGTCCTCAAGCTTGTTGGACGGAATCTGCTGGTAAAAACCGGTGGCGTCACGTGTGGTGAAGGCATTCTCGCGGCCCCCCAGCGCGGCCACGCGACGGGAGAACTCCCCCGGTTTCAGGTCGGCCGTGCCCTTGAACATCATGTGCTCCAGCACATGGGCCACACCTGAAGTGCCATCGACTTCGTCCATGGACCCCACCCGCACCCACAACATGTGGGCCGCCGTAGGTGCACGCCGGTCGGTTTTGACAATCACCGTCAGGCCGTTGGCCAGCTGGAACCGGGTCACCGGCACAGCGGCCGCCGGGGCCGAGGTGCTGGTTTGTGCGTGGGAAGGAAGGGCTAGAAAGGGGGTGAAGAGAAGGCAAAGCGCCAGAGGCAGATAGATGCTGCGGGATGGTACGGAAAATCGGATAAATAACCCCATGAAATGCTGCCTCGTGTGTTTCATAGAATAGTGTGACTCCAAAGCACACCCAATGTTCAGTTTCTTCAAGAAAAAAAAGCCGGTTGACACACCCGTCGCCGCGCCCGCAGCTCTCCCCAGCCCGCCGCCAGCCGATGCAGCGCTACCCGCCAGCGGTGGCCTGATAGGCAGCGCGCTGGTCGCGCCGATTGATATTCCGCTGCCCGGCGCGGTGCCAGCCGCGCGTGAGCACTGGGTCAGCAAACTCAAATCCGGCCTGCACAAAACCGGCGCCAGCATCTCGGGCGTTTTCACCGGCAACCGCATCGACGACGCCTTGTATGAAGACCTGGAGTCGGCGCTGTTGATGGCCGACACCGGTGTAGCCGCCACCACCTACCTGCTCGACGAGGTCAAGCGCCGCGTCAAGGACAGCGGCGTGACCCATCCGGTGGCCGTCAAAAACATCTTGATCGAAGCTTTGACCCAGTTGCTCAAGCCGCTGGAGCGGGCGCTGGTGATAGGCGAGTTCAAGCCGACCGTGATCATGGTCGCCGGCGTCAACGGCGCGGGCAAAACCACATCCATAGGCAAACTCACCAGGCACCTGGCCGGCGAAGGCGCCTCGGTGTTGCTAGCGGCGGCCGATACCTTTCGTGCGGCCGCGCGTGAGCAACTGGAGGTCTGGGCCGACCGGAACATGGTGGAGATCGTCAGCCAGGCTGGCGGCGACCCCGCAGCCGTGAGTTTTGATGCCGTCAGTGCCGGCAAGGCACGCGGCAAGGACGTGGTGCTGGTCGATACCGCAGGCCGCCTGCCGACGCAGTTGCATCTGATGGAAGAGTTGCGCAAGATCAAACGTGTGGTCAGCAAGGCCGATGCCAGTGCGCCGCACGAGGTGTTGCTGGTGATTGACGGCAACACCGGCCAGAACGCCCTGAGCCAGGTCAAGGCTTTTGACGACATCCTGCAACTGACCGGCCTGGTCGTCACCAAGCTGGACGGCACCGCCAAGGGCGGCGTGCTGGCCGCCATCGCCTTGTGGGCGCGCGAGCGCAGCAAAACCTCGCCGGACTTGCGACCGGTGCCGGTGTATTTCATCGGTGTTGGCGAAAAACTCGAAGACCTCGAAACCTTCAGCGCCCGGGAATTCGCACAGGCCCTGCTGGCCTGAGCCGAGCCCTCACACCAGGCCCAGGCGCAGCAGCAAGACCCCGGCCACCACCAGGGCGACCAGAAAAAATGTCTCGCCCAGCAGCATGGCCACCGGCTTCCAGCCGAGCTTGAGCAGGTCTTCAAAACTGGTCTTGACACCAGCGGCGGCAATCGCGGTCACCAGCATCCAGCGCGAGGTATCACCGGCAAGGGTCGCCATGGCCGGTGTGATGGTGCCCACACTGGCCAGCATCACCAGCACGATAAAAGCCAGCAAAAAACTGGGCACCAGCGGCACTTCGTTTTCCGGCGTCTTGACGGCGGGATGGGATCGGTACAACACGGCGATGATCAGCACCACCGGCATCAGCAACATGACGCGAAAAAGTTTGACCAGGGTCGCGGTGTCACCGGCTTGCGGGCCCAGCATCATGCCCGCCGCCACCACCTGGGCCACATCGTGGATGGAGCCGCCAAGCACAATCCCGGCCTGCGCCGGACTTAGCCCCATGGCGTTCAGGCTGAAGGGATAAATCACCATGGCCAGGGTGGACAAAACGGTGACACCCACCACCGCCAGCAAGGTGAAGCGTTCGTTCTCGCGGGTCTGCGGCAACACCGAAGACACCGCCAGTGCCGCCGAGGCACCACAAATCGCCACCGCGCTGCCCGTCAGCAGCCCCTGGTCACGCGAACAGCCCAGCCAGCGCGCAAGTAGCACCCCGAGCAAGATCGTCAGCAACACCGCCAGCACCATCAACACGCCGGTCTGCACACCGAGCTCGGCCACCTGCGAAAAAGTGATACGTGCGCCCAGCAGGGCCACGCCCACACGCAGCACCGTGCGGCCGCAGAAGTTGATGCCTTTGACCACTTTCGGGTGGCTGTTCAGGAAATGAAAGGCCAGGCCTATCAGCAAGGCGTACAAGAGCTGCGGCCCACCGTAATGTTCGGAGACAAAGGTCGCGGCCAGCGCAATCACCAGACACACCAGCACACCGGGGAAATACGAGACCAGTTGTGCGCGCCAGCGGCCAGGCGCCTCGCGCACGGTCTGCACCCAGCTCATGTGGTTTTGGACAACATGCTGACGTAGTCATGCGCCTGGGTGTTGATAGTCGAGATGCGGTACTCCACCGGCTTGTCGCCAAAGGTCAGTGCCAACCGGTGCACCTCCATCACCGGCGCACCGGCCGGCAAAGCCAACACACGCGCCACGGCCCGGCTCGCGGCCACGGCGCGGGCGCGCTCCTGCGCACGCAACACGGTGATGCCGAAGTCTGTTTGAAAAAGCGCGTAGATGGTGCCCGGGCGTTCGGAGAAACGTTTTTCCGTGAGGTTGCGAAACATGGCGACCGACAGGACCAGACTGTCATGTAACACCACCCGCCCGCGCAGCGCCAGCTTGTTTTCAATCTTGAACACCGCTTCGCCCGGCTTGATACGCAAGGCCCTGGCTTCGGCTGCATCGGCCTTGTCACGCGCAAACGACATGCAGTCGATCTCGGGAAACTCCTGCTCGCGCAAACTCTCGTCTTCCGGGTCCCAACGCGGCTCCACATGGAAAAACTGGAACATGAAACGGGCCTTGTTATGCGGTGCCACAAACGTGCCCTTGCCCTGGCGCCGCACCAGCACATGTTCATGCACCAGTTCGTCCACCGCGTGGCGCAAGGTGCCCATGCTGACCTGCAGGGCCTGCGCCAGCGCCGTCTCGCTGGGCAGGGCTTGGCCCGACCCGTAATGTCCGGCCTCAATGATTTTTTGCAATTCGCGCTTGACCTGGCGGTACAGCGGCAGCGAGCCGGATCCGGACAGCGGCTTCAAGAGGCGGGCTTTGTTTTGAATCTCCACCGCCCTATTGGAACATCGCCGGCCGCTGTCGTACAGGTCATTTAGATGAGTTGATTGACAACCCTGGACCCGTCCCTAGACTGGCGATTCGATTTAACTTCGGACCTCTGGAAACCCAATGATTCATTTTGTATTACATGATGCCAAAGACACCGTGGCAGTTGTGGTGGTGGAAGGTGTGAAGTCGGGCATGGACATGACCGGCTGGATCATGGACGAAGACCGCATGATCCATGTGAAAGCGCAACAGGACATCCCGATTGGCCACAAGGTCGCCCTGAAAGACATGGCCACCGGGGACACCGTCTGGAAATACGGCATAGATATGGGCAAGGTGGTGGCCGACATCAAGGCCGGCCAGCACGCCCACGTGCATAACATCAAAACCAAGCGCTGGTAATTTGACGGCCCATCCAGCTACTGCGCGACCCGCATGCGTCGTTGCGAATCCTCGCCGGGGTCCAACCCGGCTGCGGTTCGCGCCTGGCCTGCCGCCCGCTCGCTACGCCGGACCAACCATCGATTCACAAAAATTTGAAAAGGACTCCCATGTCAGTCATCGATAAAAACACCACCTTCCTGGGCTACCGCCGCGAAAACGGAAGAGTCGGTGTGCGCAACCACGTGATCATTCTTCCGCTGGACGACTTGTCCAATGCCGCTGCCGAAGCCGTCGCCCACAACATCAAGGGCGCGATGGCGATTCCACACCCCTATGGCCGGCTGCAGTTTGGCGCCGACCTGGAGCTGCACTTTCGCACCCTGATAGGCGCCGGCTGCAACCCCAACGTGGCAGCGGTGGTGGTGATCGGCATCGAAGACAGCTGGACCAAAAAAGTGGTGGACGGCATTGCCAAGACCGGCAAACCGGTGGTGGGTTTTGGCATTGAGGGCCATGGCGACCACGAAACCATCATGCGTGCCTCCAAGGCCGCGCGCGAGTATGTGCAGTGGGCCAGCGAAAAGCAGCGTGAGGTCTGCGGCATTGCCGAACTCTGGGTCTCCACCAAATGCGGCGAGTCCGACACCACCTCCGGCTGCGGCGCCAACCCCACGGTCGGCAATGCGTTTGACAAGCTGCATCCGCTGGGCAACTACCTGTGTTTCGGCGAAACCTCGGAGATCACAGGCGGCGAAAAAATTGTCGCTGAACGCTGTGCGACCGATGCGATTCGTGACCAGTTCATGTTCATGTTCAACCGCTACCAGGCCATGATTGATCGTCACAAAACCAGCGACCTGTCGGACTCGCAGCCGACCAAGGGCAATATCGCCGGCGGCCTGACCACCATCGAGGAAAAAGCCCTGGGCAACATCCAGAAGATTGGTAAAAAATGCACGGTGGACGGTGTTATCGACAAGGCCGAGATGCCAACTCATCCGGGCTTGTGGTTCATGGACTCGTCCAGCGCCGCCGCCGAAATGGTCACCTTGTGCGCCGCCTCGGGTTACGCCCTGCACTTTTTCCCCACCGGCCAGGGCAATGTGATCGGCAACGCGATTGTTCCCGTCATCAAGATCTGCTCCAACCCGCGCACCGTGCGCCTGATGAGTGAACACATTGACGTCGACACCTCGGGCTTGCTGCAACGCGAAATCACGCTGGACCAGGCCGGCGACAAGCTGCTGGAAAACATGTTGCGCACGGCGAATGGGCGTTTGACGGCGGCAGAAGCGCTGGGCCACCGCGAATTCGTATTGACGAGACTATTCGAAAGCGCTTGAGCGTGCGATCCCGCATAGTCATCACCGAGTTCATGGACGAAGGTGCCGTCGCGCAGTTGGCGGCGGTGCATGACGTGTTGTACGACCCCCTGCTGGTGGACGACATGCCGCGCCTGATCACCGAAGCCCAGGGGGCGGATGTGTTGATCGTGCGCAACCGGACCCAGGTGCGCCATGCCCTGCTAGGCGCGTTGGGCCGCTGCAAGGTGGTGGGCCGGCTGGGTGTGGGGCTGGACAACATCGATGTCAGCGGCTGCGCCGCCAAAGGCATTGATGTGATTCCCGCGACCGGCGCCAATGCCTTGAGCGTGGCGGAGTACGTGATTGCCAGTGCGATGTTGTTGCTGCGTGGGGTTTATGCCTCGACACCCGCCGTCGCCGCGGGCCAGTGGCCGCGCAATGCCCTGAGCAATGGGCGTGAGACTGCGGGCCAGACCCTGGGCATCATCGGTTTCGGCTCCATCGGGCAAACCACCGCGCGTCTGGCGCAGGCCCTGGGCATGAAGGTGATGGCCTTTGACGCCATGCTCCCATCCGACGCACCGGTGTTCGCACAAACCGGTGTGTACTGCGCCACGCTGAATGCGCTGATCAGCAGTGCCGACGTGATTACACTGCACGTGCCGCTGGTGGACACCACACGCGGACTGTTCAATGCCGCTCGTATCGCCGCGATGAAACAAGGCGCCATCCTCATCAACACCTCGCGTGGCCACATCGTGGACCTGGCCGCCGTTGCGGCGGCCTTGCGCTCCGGCCAGTTGGGCGGCGCTGCCATCGATGTGTTTGATGTGGAGCCCCTGCCCGCCGATGCGGCGCTGCTGAACTGTCCCAATCTGCTGTTGAGCCCGCATGTGTCCGGCCTCAGCGTGGAGTCCAACGAGCGTGTTTCTTTCATGATTGCCGACAAAATTCTGGAGCACCTGCGTTAATGGCCCAACTGTCTATCGAAGAAGCCACCCATCTCGTGGCGCGTGCACTGCGCCAGGCCGGGGCGGGTGATGCCATGGCCGCCAGCACCGCGCGGGCGCTGGTCCGTGCCGAAGCACAAGGCCTGGCCTCGCACGGCCTGAGTCGCGTGCCGCAATACACCACCCATTTGCGCAACGGCAGGGCCGACGGCCAGGCCCTGGCGGCCATGGTCAAGCACAAAGGCGCAGCCGTGCTGGTGGATGCCCGACAAGGCCTGGCCTTTCCGGCCTGTGAACTCGCCGTGGCGACGGCCATCACCACTGCACAAACACTGGGTGTGTGTTTTGCCGGCGTGACCAACAGCCACCACTGCGGCGTGCTGGTGGATCACCTGCGCGCCGTGGCCGACGCCGGCATGGTGGGCCTGGGTTTTGCCAACTCACCGGCGGCCATGCCGGCGGCCGGTGGCAAACACCCGATTTTTGGCACCAACCCGGTGGCTGCGGCCTTCCCGCGCAGAAACGCCGACCCGCTGATGATTGACCTGTCCCTCAGCGAAGTCGCCCGCGGCAAACTGATGGTGGCGGCCAAAAACAATCAGCCGATTCCTTTGGGCTGGGCGCTCGACGCCCAGGGCCAGCCGACCACCGACGCCCAAGCTGGGCTGGCCGGTTCCATGTTGCCGCTGGGCGCGGTCAGCAGCCCCAAAGGTTCCATGCTGGCGCTGATTGTCGAGTTGCTGGTGACCGCCGTGGTCGGTGCGCAATTCGGTTTTGAAGCCTCTTCGTTTTTTGTCGATGCAGGCAATGCGCCGCGTATCGGTCAGGCCTTTGTGGTCATCGACCCGGGCGCACTGGCCGGCAGGGATGTGTATGACGAACGCATGGAAACACTGATCGGCGAAATGTTGATCGACGATGGCGTGCGCCTCGCAGGCGCCCGCCGAATGCACCTTGAGCAACAAGCCATGACGTCAGGGTTGACGATTCCTGATGCACTGAAAACCCAGCTCGATCTGCTGGCCGCCTAGGCGAGTCCGGACGGCCTCTGACCCAGAGGGAGTGCGGACTGGCCTTTATTCAAAAGAAGGAGACAAGCATGAAACGTCGAGACATCGTCATGGCTTCCGCCGCTGCCGCTTTGGCAGCTCTTCCCGGCTGGAGCCGGGCCCAGGGCTTTCCCAAACCCGGCGCCACCCTCAAATATGTCGTGCCTTTTGCACCGGGCGGCCTGACCGACATGATGGCGCGCACCGTGGCGCAAAAACTCAGCGAAGCCTGGAAGGTGTCGATGATTGTGGAAAACAAGGCCGGCGGCAACGCGCAAATTGGCGCGGAGCAGGTCGCCAAGTCGGCCCCCGACGGCAGCAGCCTGCTGGCCATCACCCTGACCCATGCGGCCAATGTCGCCCTGTTTCCCAACGCGGCCTACAGCTTCACCCAGGACCTGCGCCCGGTGGCCCTGCTGGCGGGTTCACCGATGCTGGTGGTGGTGCCGGCCAACAGTCCGATCAAGGACTTCAAAGACCTGGTCGCGTTGTCCAAAAACAAACAGCTCAACGCGGGCTCCAGCGGCAACGGCACACCACCGCACCTGACCATGGCGCTGTTCAACGAACTCAACAAAACACAGATGACCCACGTGCCCTACCGCGGTGGAGCACCGTCCATGTCCGACTTGATAGGCGGCCAGCTGGATGTGATTTTTTCCAACTTTCCGGAGTCGATTGCCCACGTCAAGGGCGGCAAACTGCGCGCACTGGCGATTTGCAGCCTGAGCCGCCACCCCATGGTGCCGGAGGTGCCGACGACCACGGAATCGGGCATGCCAGGGCTTGTCGTCGAGAACTGGACCGGCGCCATGATCCAGGCCAAAACCCCAGACGCCATCGTCGACAGCTACTCGCGCGAAATAATCAAGACCATGTACAGCGCCGATGTGGAAGAACGCGCCAGGCAACAGGGCTTTCGCGTCACCAGCAAAGGCGCCGATGAATTTGCGGTCTTCCTGAAAAGCGAAATTGAGCGCTGGAGCCGCATCATACGGACCGCAAAAATCACCGCAACCTGAGCCAAGACGGTGCTTTCCCGGCTTTCCCAAGCGGCCGCGCTGGATTAAAGTCTCTCTCAAGCCGGACCTCTTTCCGGCGCTGGAGAGCCCCCATGGACAGCAGCACCCTTCCCCACACCTCCGCCGGCACACGCCGGGTCGATCAGTTGCTGGCGCACTATGGCGAGAGTCACCAGCACCCGACCAACGAGCTGATTCATTTTGTGGCCATCCCGCTCATCATGCTGAGCCTGGTCGGCATGTTGTTTGCCATTCACCCCTATGTAGCTTACGCGTTTATCGCGGCCAGCATGGTGTATTACGCACGCCTGTCGCTGGTGTTTCTGCTCGCCATGGCGCTGTGGTCGCTGATCAGCATTGCGCTTATCCTGGCCATGGGTCCGTGGCTGCTGACGCTGTGTATTGCCATCTTTGTCGGCGCCTGGGTGCTGCAGTTCATCGGCCATAAAATGGAAGGTAAAAAGCCCTCTTTTTTCGAGGACATGCAATACCTCTGGGTCGGCCCGCTGTTTGTCCTGGCCAAACTCTTCACCAAACTGGGCATACGCTGGTAGCTTGAAAAAGCGGCCCCCGCCCGCATCTGGAAATCATTGACTTTCCGGGGACACCTCTCTTGCCCAACTTTATAAGCCGCGTTTTACGTTTCGCCCTGCGCCTGATGCTGTGGCTGTTTGCAGCGTTTTTTGCGCTCAGCCTGCTGTGTGCCGGTCTGATCGTGCTCATGTTCAGCCTGCTGAAGGCGCTGATCACCGGCCAAAAGCCCAAACCCATGGTGTTTGGCGGTTTTCAGCAGTTCTCGGCGCAAACCAGATGGTCAGGTGCCAGCGCCGGTGAGGCTGCCAAAACCCGCCAGGCCGATGTCGTGGACGTTGAAGTCCGCGAAATCCGCGACGACAAACGCCTGCCCTGAACCGAGCCCAGCGGCCGAAGCCTGCGCCGCCTTCCCCTCATCCCCTCTTCCTGCACCCTCATGGTTTTCCCTGAGGGTGGCTTGATTTACATATTTTCGTATACGATATAAATAATCCCAATCATGACAACCCACCTGCCCTGGCTCACCGAATCTTCCGCTGACCGTTTTAACGACGTGCGCGACACCTCACTCGCCAAACTGGTCAAGGGCGATATGCTGGCGCTCATCCTCAAAGGCGTGTTGATTCCCGGGCAACGTATCAACGAGCCCGATGTGGCGGCCCGCCTGGGGGTGTCCCGCGTGCCGGTGCGCGAGGCCTTGCGTGAGCTGGAAAGCTCGGGCCTGGTGGTGGCGCGCAAACATGCGGGCGTTTTTGTACGCCAGCTGGAAGCCCGCGAAATCCGTGACCTGTACCAGATGCGCGGCCTGCTTGATGGTTTTGCCGGACGCCAGGCGGCGCAGTTGCCGGCCGCCGACAAAGCCGCGCTGCTGGCGCTGCTGGACGCGTCCGTGCAGGCCATGAGCGACGCGGCCAGCCACCATGATGTGCAGCGTTATTACGGCGAAAACCTGCGATTTCACTGGGCCTTGATCGAATCCGCCGGCAACCAGACCCTGACGGAAAGCTACCGCGGCATTGTGCAAAAGCTGCATTTGTCGCGCCTGAAAAACCTGTCGCACGACGTCGGCATGCAGGCCTCGATTGCCGAACACCTGGACATCGTGCAGGCCGTGCGCGAGGGCGACCCGCTACGTTGCGAGGCCTTGATGGCGCATCACGTGGGCGACGCCTACGAGCGCTTGCTCCAGGCCAGCGCGCCTGCGGCCTGAACCCCGGCTGCCCCGAATTTCAAATAAAAAACCAACTGGAGACAAACCATGAAACGACGCAGCCTGCTGTATGCCGCCCCCGCCCTGCTGGGCGCCCCTGCCCTGGTGCTGGCCCAATCCGGCTACCCGGCCAAAGCCATCCGTTACATCGTGCCGGTTTCGGCCGGCGGCGGCAGCGACATGGTGGGCCGCACCGTGACCGAACGCTGGGGCAACCAGCTCAAGCAGAGTTTCATCGTGGACAACCAGGGCGGCGGCGGCGGTGTGATTGCCTGCCAGACCACGGCCCGCGCCGCGCCCGATGGCTACACCCTGATGCAGGGTTATGTCGCCACCCACGGCACCAGCCCGGCCACACGCAAACTACCTTACGACGCCGTCAAGGACTTCACACCCATCGGCATGATAGGCGGCACACCCAATGTGCTGGTGGTCAATGCCGCCTTGCCGGTCAAGACCGTCAAGGAATTCATCGACTACCTGAAGAAAAACCCCGGCAAGGTCAGTTATGGCTCGGCCGGCGCGGGGTCGCTGACCCACCTGACCATGGAGCTGTTCAAGCAGCAGGTCAATTCCTTCATGGTGCACATTCCCTACCGCGGCATCGCGCCGGCTTTCACCGATTTGATAGGCGGCCAGACCCAGGCCATGTTCCCCGGCCTGGCCGCGGCCGTGCCACATATCCGCTCCGGCCGGGTGCGGCCGCTGGCCGTGACCGGTTTGACACGCCACCCGCAGTTCAAGGACGTTCCGACCTTGGACGAGTCCGGCTTCAAGGGTTTTGACGCGCAGCAGTGGTACGGCGTGGTGGGTCCGGCCGGCATCCCGGCACCCATCGTCAAACAGCTCAACGAGTCCCTGGCCACCGTGTTGCGGGCGCCCGACCTGCGCGAAAAACTGTCCGTCGAGGCGGTCGAACCCCTGGTCATGACGCCCGAGCAGTTTGGTGAATTCATACGCGCCGACATCGCGCGCTGGACCCAGCTGGCGCGTGCCCGCGGCATCCAGCTCGACAGTTAAGGCTCCAAGTTTAAGAAAATAAGGGCTGTAGCCCTTGTTCCACGGGCGTAATCAGCTCCTTTATTCATAGCATTTTTTCACTCCTGGCATTCCCTGCCGAAAGACACCATGGCCCGCAATACCCAGGTCGCCGCCGACCACAACGCCCCACCCGTCACCCAGATCCTGGCCCAACACGTGGCCACCCATCCCGGCTACCTGGCCGGTGGCTGGAGCGCTGCGGTCGACCATGAAGCCCACCGCACCTTCATGAACTGGCTGGGCTGTGCCGTCGGCGCGGCCCACCACGAAGCCGCCGACGCCGCGCTCGCCGCCGTCAACATGCTGCAACCGGCCGCGCAAGCCAGTGTGCTGGGCCGGGCCGAGAAGGTCGACATGGCCAGCGCCGCGCTGCTCAACGGCATCACCTCGCACACCTTTGACTTTGACGACACGCACCTGAAAACCATCATCCACCCGGCCGGGCCCGTCGCGTCGGCGGTGCTGGCACTGGCCGAACACACGGGCGCTTCCGGCCGCGAGTTGATAGACGCGCTGGTGCTGGGCATTGATGTGTCCTGCCGCGTCGGCAACGCGATGTACCCCGAACATTACGACCGCGGCTGGCACATCACCGGCTCCACCGGCACCCTGGGCGCCGCCGCCGCCTGCGCCCGCCTGCTCAAACTCGACGTGGCCAAAACCGCGATGGCGTTAGGCATTGCCGCTTCGCAGCCGGTCGGCATGCGCGAGCAGTTCGGCACCATGACCAAACCCTTCCACCCCGGGCGGCGCAGCGCGTGCCGGCCTGATGTCGGCTCTGCTGGCCAGCCAGGGTTACACCGCCAGCCCCAAGGCGCTGGAAGCGCCGCGCGGCATGATGCAAACCGTCTCCACCAAAAACGACTGGAGCGAAATCACCAGCGAGCTGGGCCAGCGTTTTGAGATTTCCTTCAACAGCTACAAACCTTTTGCCTGCGGCATCGTGATCCACCCCAGCATCGACGCCTGTGCGCAGTTGCGTGCCCAAGGCGTCACGCCGGAACAGATTGAACGTATCGAACTCAAGGTGCATTCCCTGGTGCTGGAACTGACCGGTAAAAAAGAACCCGCCGACGGCCTGCAGGCCAAGTTCAGTGTCTACCACGGCTGTGCCGCCGGCCTCTTCTTCGGGCGCGCCGCAGAAGAAGAGTTTTCCGACGAGGTGGTCAACCGCGCCGACCTGGTGGCGCTGCGCCGCAAGGTGGTGGCCACGGTGGACGACTCGATCGACGAAGCCAGCGCCGATGTCACCGCCGTCCTCAAAGACGGCCGCCGCGTGCACGTGTTTGTCGAACACGCAATCGGCTCGTTGCAAAACCCCATGACCGATGCCATGCTGGAAGCCAAGTTCCGCGGCATGTCGGACGCCGTGATAGGTGCCGGCCAAACCACGGCGTTGATCCAGGCCTGCTGGGCCGTTGGCAACGCCGGCGATGTACGCGCCCTGACTGCGCTCGCACGGCCATGAGCCGCCGGGCCGTCCCCAAGGCGAATAACGAAGCGCGTGGCGCGGAGATGACCCAATGAGCGTGCCCCGGCCCCACATCGTCGTCCTCGACGACAGCGAACGCGCCTTGCGCCGCCTGGCCGACTGGGGCCGTATTGATGCGCAGGCCGATGTCAGCATCCACCACGCGGCGTTAAGCGGCTCGGCCCTGGTGGCGGCGCTGAAAGACGCCGACGTGATTGTGCTGATGCGTGACCGCACACCGTTCACCGCCGAGTTGCTGGCGCAACTGCCCAAGCTGCGTTACCTGGTCTTCACCGGCACGCGCAATGCCAAACTGGACCTGGCAGCCCTGGCCGCGCGCAAGATCCCGGTCAGTTGCACCAAGTTCGGGCCGTCCAAGGACAGCACTTGCGAGCTGACCTGGGGCCTGATCCTGGCCGCCACCAAACAACTGGCCAGCCAGACCGCCAGGCTGCAGGCCGGCCAGTGGCGCAGCGACACGGCGGCCCCGCTGCCCGGCACGCTGGTCGGCCAGCGCCTGGGCCTGATCGGCCTGGGTGAAATCGGCGGCCGTGTCGCCCGGGTCGGCAAGGCCCTGGGCATGGACGTGGTGACCTGGAGCCCGCGCATGACGGCCGAACGCGCGGCCGAACAAGGCGTGGGCTTTTTGCCGCTGGACGAGTTGCTCGCCAGCTCGCAGGTGGTGAGCCTGCACTTGGTGGTCTTGCCCAGCACCCGGCATGTGCTCAACGCCCAACGCCTGGCGTTGATGCAGCCCGGCAGCCTGCTGGTCAACACCTCGCGTTCGGAACTGATAGACACCGCTGCGCTGGTTCAGGCCCTGCAACAAGGCCGGCCAGGGTTTGCGGCGCTGGACGTGTTTGACGTCGAGCCGCTGCCGCTGGACGAGCCGCTGCGCCAGTTGCCCAATGTGTTGCTGACGCCGCACCTGGGTTTTGTGACCGAGCCGGTGTTCCAGCGTTTTGCGACGGGCGTGACGGAATGCCTGCAGGCCTGGCTGAGTCAGCAGCCACTGGTTCGGGTGGTGGCGCCCGCAGCCTGAATCGCTACTGAATTCATAGCTGTCTGCGACCGCAGCTACTGGGCTAGAGCCCTGTTTCATCTAAATATAGGCCAGATTCACGCCTTTGGCAGGCCGTGAAGCGGCCCTGGCCCAGCCTTTCTGGCCCCGTCCGGCAGGGACAACCTCTTCAACAGGCGGATTTTGACGCCCCGGCCACTGCTTTTCGTCCTACACAGGTCGACTGAACTAAAACGCAAAATCGCGGACTAATACGGGGTAGACCTAGGGTTTATGCGTATTAGCCTGACCCTATCAAAGCCATTGATCTTCTTGCTTAGCACTCTCTACTGCTGAGTGCTAATATTGACTTCAGAAAAGGAGTTCTGCCTTATGTCCTATGCGCTTTCCCCCCAAGTGGCACCCTCAACGACGGCCTTGGCGAATGCCAATCCCTGGTCGTTGCTGCCGCCGCTGGGCAACCTGGACGCTTATATTTCTGCGGTCAACCGCCTGCCCATGCTCACCCTGGAGCAGGAGCAGGAGTTCGCGCGCAGCCTCAAAGACAACAATGACCTGGATGCCGCCGGTAAGTTGGTGCTCTCTCACTTACGCCTGGTGGTGGCCACGTCGCGCAAATACCTGGGTTATGGCCTGCCCCACGCTGACCTGATCCAGGAAGGCAATATCGGTCTGATGAAGGCGGTCAAACGTTTTGATCCGGATCAGGGCGTGCGTCTGGTCAGCTACGCGCTGCACTGGATCAAGGCCGAAATGCACGAGTACATCCTGAAAAACTGGCGCATGGTCAAGGTGGCGACCACCAAGGCCCAGCGCAAGCTGTTTTTCAACCTGCGCTCGATGAAACAGGGCTTCAAGGACGACGCCGATGTGGCGACACACCGCGACACCTTGACCGAAGGCCAGATCAACTCGATGGCCAAAACGCTGAACGTCAAGCGCGAGGAAGTCATAGAGATGGAGCAACGCATGTCGGGCGGCGACGTGTTGCTGGACCCCAGCCCCAGCGATGACGGCGAAGACGCGTTTGGCCCGATTGCCTACCTGTCGGATGCAACGCAGGAACCGACACAGCTGATGGAGTCGCGCCAGCGCGACGTCCTGGCGAGTGACGGCATCACTGCGGCCCTGCAGGACCTGGACGACCGGTCGCGCCGCATCGTCGAGGAACGCTGGCTCAAGGTCAACGACGACGGCTCGGGCGGCATGACCTTGCATGACCTCGCGTCCGAATACAAGGTCAGCGCCGAACGGATTCGCCAGATTGAAGTGGCGGCGATGAAAAAAATGAAGAAGGTTCTGGCCGCTTTCGCTTGAGAAAGCCTGATAGCGCCTGACACCTTGCCTGCAAGGGTCGCTAGAGCGGCCATTGCAAAGCCTGCACCCGACCATCGCGTGCAGGCTTTTTTTTTGCCCGCGGCGGGTCAGTTGCCCTTGAGCAGCAGCCGGATGTCGCCGGCCAGCAAGGTGGCGCCACTGCCGTAACGGCTGTACAAACGCACGCGGCCCTGCGGGTCGTAAATATAGCTGCCGGCGGAATGGTCCAGCGTGTAGCTGCCCGGGGTCTTGCCTTCGACCTTTTTGTAAAAGGTCTTGAAGTCCTTGCCCAGTTGCGGCAATTGGTCCAGTTCGGGACGCAGCGCCAGAAAGGTCGGGTCGAAGTTACCCATATAGGCCTTGAGCACCGCCTGGGTGTCGCGCTCGGGGTCCAGCGTGACAAACAGGCCTTGCAGCTTGTCGCCGTCAGTACCCAGCATTTTTTTGATCTCAGCCAACTCCGCCATGGAGGTCGGGCAAACGTCCGGGCACTGGGTGTAACCGAAGAACATCACCACCACCTTGCCCTGGAAGTCCTTGATGCTGCGCGGCTGGCCGTTGTGATCGGTGAGCTGGAAGTCCTTGGCGTAATCGGCGCCGGTGATGTCTATGCTGGCAAACTGCGGCTTGGCTTCGGTGCAAGCACCTAAAAGGGCTGCAGCCCCCGTCCATAAAGCGCCAGCAGCTATTAATCGGATAGCGTTTCGCTTGCTAAGGGAAGTGGATGAAATACTCATACGAGGTAGTGATCCAGCAGCAGGGCTGCGAATAAAACAGACAGATGAATCAGCGAGAAACGAAAGGTTTTGCGCGCCAGGGCGTCGGAATAATTGCGCCACAACCGCCAGGCGTACCAGCTGAAACCAAAACTCAGGACAATCGCCACCACCAGGTACAACCAGCCGCTCATCTTGAAGATAAACGGCATCAGGCAGGCGGCAAACAAGACCAGCGTGTACAAAAAGACCTGCAGGCGCGTGAACTCGTTGCCGTGGGTGACGGGCAACATGGGCAAGCCGGACTTGCGGTAGTCCTCGACCCGGTACAAGGCCAGCGCCCAGAAGTGCGGCGGCGTCCAGAGAAAGATGATCAGAAACAGAATCAGCGCTTCGGGGCTGACGTTGCCGGTCATGGCGGCCCAGCCCAACACCGGCGGCATGGCGCCTGAGGCGCCACCGATCACGATGTTTTGCGGCGTCAGCGGTTTGAGGATCACGGTGTAAACCACGGCGTAACCGACAAAGGTCGCAAAGGTCAGCCACATGGTCAGCGGGTTGACCCAGACGTACAAAATCCAGGAGCCCAGCACACACAGCGCGGCAGAAAACGCCAGGGTCAGCGGATTGCTGATCTGCCCCTGCGCGGTGGCGCGCCAGGCGGTGCGCCGCATCTTGGCGTCAATGTGCTGCTCGACCAGGCAGTTGAAAGCCGCCGCCGCACCGGCCACCAGCCAGATGCCGGCGCAGGCCACCAGCGCCAGTTTGATATCGGCCCAGCTCGGCACACCGGGCACGGCCAGCACCATGCCGATCAGGGCGCAAAACACAATCAGCTGCACCACGCGTGGCTTGGTCAACGCGTAAAACTGCGCAAATTTGGAAGGGATGTGGGGCACCGCAAGGGCCGCCGAAGAGTCGGTGGGGTTCATGATGTCGAAGCACTCAATTTTGACGCACCCACCCTGGCTTGGGCGGGTCGGCTGGAAAAAATAGCACCGGTCAGCACCACCACCAGGGCGGCCGCCCCGCCGGTGTGGGAAACCGCCGCCACCAGGGGCCAGCCCAGCACGACGTTGCTCAGGCCGGTGGCAAACTGCCACAAGGCCAGGCCGCCTATCCACAGCCCATAAGAACGCATGGCCGGCATGCGTTTGAGCTGCCAGGCCAGCAGCAGCAGCGCGGCAAACACCAGGTAGGCCGCCAGCCGGTGGACATAATGGATGGCGGTCAGTGCCTGAAAGCTGATGTTGTCACCGTCCAGCCCGGCGCCCAGCGCCCGCCAGAAAGTGAACCCTTCCCTGAAATCCATGGCCGGCCAGAAACTGCTCTGACAGGCCGGAAACTCACTGCAGGCCAGCACGGCGTAATTGGTGCTGACCCAGCCGCCCAGCGCAATCTGCAGCCAGAGCAGCACAAAAGTCGCGGCCAGCAGCAGCCAGGTGCCGGCCGGCAGGGCCACCCGTCGGGAGGCGTCCTGCGCCTGCGTGTAACGCACGGCCTGGGCCTGCAACAAGGCCAGCAGAACCAGGCCGCCCAGCAGGTGCAGGGTCACAATCATGGGAAACAGCTTCATGGTGACCGTCAAGGCCCCAAAAGCGCCCTGAATACAGACCCAGACCAGGGTCGCCGTAGGCCACCAAGGCGAAATAACATGGCCCCCACGCTCGGCACCGGCGTGTCCGCGTTTCGCCACGCGCCGCTCACGCCAGGTGAACACCGCCAGGGTCAGAATCAACACACCAACCCCCGTCGCCAGGTAGCGGTGCACCATTTCTATCCAGGCTTTGGAATGGGTGACGGGACCGGTCGGCATGGCCGTCTGGGCGGCACTGATGTGCTGCTGCGCGCCCACCGGGCTGGCGTGGCCGTAACAACCCGGCCAGTCAGGGCAACCCAGGCCGGAATCGGTCAGGCGTGTGAAGGCGCCGAACAACACCAGGTCAAAGGTCAGGAACAGGGTGACCAGCGTGAGCACACGCAGGCGGCGGGCGGTGGGCTGGTTTTTGTTGCGCAGCCAGACCCAGGCCAGCGGGGCCATGGCCAGCATCAGGCCGGTGCCCATCAGGCGCAGCGCCGGGCTCAGGTTGTAAAGGTCTTGTGTGTCCATGTCAGTCCGTGCAGCACAGGGGTTTCACGCCAGCCAGGGCCGCGGAACCGGCTAAGCCGGGCCGCAGGCGCAGCGCCCCCTCGGGGGGCAGCGCAGTACGCGAAGCGACAAGCGTGGGGGCCACGTTCACCGGCCTTCCTTGTCCCAGGAGCTGGAAGCGCGCAACAGCCGCTCCAGATCACGTTTGGCCTGGGCGGCACCGGCCGCGTCCATATTGGCCGGGAAACGCATCATCCAGTTACCGATGGGGTCCACCACGTACAGGTGATCGGTCAGCTTCTGGCCGGGTGCGGCTTGCAGCCACTGCTCGAGGCCGGCCACACGCAACACGGTGGCGCCTTGCAGTGCGGTGTTCAGTTTTTCGGGAATCGCCGCCTCGTCGCTGACCAGCCAGACGCGGTCCAGCCGCTCTTTTTCCCGGCCCAGGGACTCGCGCATCTGGCGCTGGAGATACAGATACTGCTCACAGGTGGCGTCGCAGGCGCCGCCCGCCACGCTGACCAGCAGCCACTGCCCCTTGAGCGCCGGCAGCTCGATGCGGCTGCCGTCGGGCGCCACACCGGCCAGCGCCGGCAGCGGACGCTGCGGGTCAATCAGCTCGCCATAACTGCGTCTGGCTTCGGGACGGATCACGTAGTAGGTGAAATAGGAGGCAATCACCGGCGCGGCACACACCAGCAACACGGCCAGCATTTTCCAGCGTCCCGAGCGGGTATCGGGCGTACGTGCGGCTGCGGCCGAATCCAGTGTCGGCAAGGCATGCACGGTCAGGCCCAAAGGCTGGTCCCGCCCACCTGGCGTGGATGACGCAGCCAGGCCAGGGGGGGATTGGGAAGAATCAGAAGATGGGTGTTGCACGGTAAAAATCGTCGTTTTAGGAATGCTGTGAATGCCGCTTGCCGCGACGCGGAAGAATCAACTGGAACCAGACATACAGGCCAGCCACCAGGGCGCACAGGCCAAACCACTGGAAGGCGTAGCCATAATGTTTGTCCACACCGGTGTTGGGCGCCGACCAGTCGCGCAGCAAGCCTTCGCTGGCGGCGCCGGTCTGCAGCAGCGATGCCGGAAGCAGCGGCACCCCGATTTCGGCACTGAAAGCAGCGACGTCGAGATTTTGCCGGATACGGCCTTGGTCCGCCCCCTCGAAGGCGTAAAGCTTGGAAGGTGGCGGGGCCATGCGGCCGGGCACGTTGACCAGGCCTTCGGGGGTGACGACGGCGGGTAGCCGTGTGCGGTCGCCAAAGTCGCGCGGCACCCAGCCGCGTTGCACCAGAATCCACTGCCCGCTGTCCGCCAGCGCCAGCGGCGTCACGACCCAGAAGCCGGACTTGCCGTCCATGGGCCGGTTGTCGAGGTAAACCGTGTGCGCGGCTTGCCAGGTGCCTTGCAGCACGGCGCGCCTGTGCATCACATCCGCTATATTTTTAGTAGCTAGCAGCGCCCGACCATCCATGGCTGGAAGCCTGTTTTGTGCATCAATCGCAGCCTGCAGCGCTTCTTTCTGCGCGGCGCGGCGCAACTGCCACTGGCCCAGCGAAAACGTCAGCGCCACCATCAACACGGCGGCCAGGGTCAGCACCACAAAGCGGCGGGTCTGAAGGCGTGAGCTCATGCGCGGATAATCCTGTTCATGACTTATCTCGTAGCTCTTGCATTTTTGGCCATCCTGGCCAGCCTGGCCTCGGCGCTGTTTTTCATGCTCAAGGACGGCAGCAACGGCAAAAAGAAAACCAGCAACATGGCGCGCGCGCTGGCCTTCCGTGTCGGGTTTTCTATTGTGCTGTTCATCTGTGTTCTGCTGGCCTGGAAGTTCGGCTACATCCAGCCTACGGGCATTCCGGCTGGAAAGTAAAAAAAGCGCCTCGCGGCGCTTTTTTCCGGTGTGGCCAGGGTCACAGCCAGTAGACCAGGATGTACAGGCCCAGCCAGACCACGTCCACAAAGTGCCAGTACCAGGCGGCGCCTTCAAAACCGAAGTGACGTTCTGCCGTGAAATGCCCGTTTTGCAGGCGCAGCGTGATGAACAGCAGCATCAACATGCCGACAAACACGTGAAAGCCGTGAAAACCCGTCAACATGAAAAAGGTCGAGCCGTACACGCCGGACGTGAGTTTCAGGTTGAGTTCGCTGTAGGCATGGAAATATTCATAACCCTGCACACACAGGAAAACAATACCCAGCAGCACGGTCGCCCACATGAAGGCGATGGTTTTGCCGCGATGGTTTTCGCGCAGGGCGTGGTGAGCGATGGTCAGGGTCACACCCGAGGTCAGCAGCAAGGCGGTGTTGATGGTGGGCAACCAGAACGGGCCCATGGTCGTGAACGGCTCGATGATGTCGGCGGGTGATCCGGTGACACCGGCGGCCATGCTGGGCCAGACGGCTTTGAAGTCAGGCCACAACAAGGCGTTGTCCAGGCTGCCCAGCGTCGGCAGCGAATGTGAACGCGCCCACCACAAGGCCGTGAAAAAAGCGCCGAAAAACATCACTTCCGAAAAGATGAACCAGCTCATGCTCCAGCGGTAGGACAAATCGATCTTGTGCCCGTACAGGCCGCCTTCGCTTTCCCGCGCCGCAGCGCGGAACCAGAAAAACAGCACCGCCAGCCACCAGACCATGCCCAGCGCCAGGGAGTAAGCCCCCCAACCCGCGCCGTTGATCCACTGTCCTGCGCCCAGAATGACGAAGAACAGGCCGATCGACGTCATCACCGGGTAGGCCGAGGGCTCCGGGACGAAGTAATAAGGGGTTCCTGCATGTGCTGCTGACGACATTTCCAACTCCTGTTTCGCTAAATTCTGAATTTATTCTATTGATGGTCTGGTGGCTTATTTGCCCACCACCCAGGTAGCCAGAAGAATCAGGCTACCCACAAACACCAGCACCCCGATCAGCGCCACGATCACGATGTGCACCGGATTGAGCTGCTCCACGTCTTTTTCATAGTCACCGCGATCACGCAGACCGACAAACGACCAGGCCACGGCCTTGATGGTCCGCCAGATCGATCCCTTGCGCTTAGTCACGGGTTCGTTCATGCGCCTGGCTCCTGCTTGGGGCTCACATGCACGGCAGCCACCGGGGCTGCCGGCGTTTTACCGCCGACTTCGAAGAAGGTGTAAGACAGCGTGATGGTGCTCACGTCCTTGGACAGCTTGGGATCGATCACAAAGGCCACGGGCCATTGCTTTTTCTCACCCGGGGCCAAGGTGTACTGGCTGAAACAAAAACATTCCAGCTTGTTGAAGTGGGAACCGGCCTGGGCTGGCGCATAGCTGGGAATCGCCTGCGCCGACATGGTGCGGTCCTGCACGTTCTGGAATTCATACATCACGGTGGCCAGCTCGCCCGGATGCACCTGCAAGGAGCTGACCGCCGGCTTGAACATCCAGGGGCCACGTGCATTGGCGTCAAACTCGACGGTGATGCTGCGGCTGGTATCAACCTGGGTGTTGGCCGACAGGGTCGGCGTGGCACCGGGAATCAGCCGGTCGCCCAGCGCCAGGACGTTGATGCCGGTCATCTCGCAGATGGCCTTGTAAATCGGCACCAGCGCATAACCGAAGAGAAACATGCCGAGCACAATCACGCCCAGCTTGCTGACCATCCTGACGTTTTCTTGCTTCAGGCCCATGGCTCAGCCCTTGCCAAAAAAGACCAGCTTGGCCATGAAGCCGAGAAAAAACACGAGCGCGATCGAGGCCAGGATCAGCCCCAGGCGCCGGTTGTTCTTTTTCTGTTCAGGTGTCATGGCTTGTTGCTATCTTTTCCAGCGGCTCAGTAATAACCGACGACTTTGGTCGCGGTGGCGTCCAGGCGGGGCGGTGTTTCAAAGGTGTGGAAGGGTGCTGGCGAAGCCACTTCCCACTCCAGGCCTTCGGCGCCTGCGCCGTCCGGATCATTCCAGGGACGCTGGGGGGCTTTTTCGCCCTTGCCCATCATGGTCGGCAGGACGATGAAGAGGAAGAAATACACCTGTGCCAGACCGAAGAAGAAGGCGCCCACGCTGGCGATCGCGTTGAAGTCGGCAAACTGCATGGGGTAGTCGGCGTAACGACGTGGCATGCCGGCCAGACCCAGGAAATGCATCGGGAAGAAGGTGATGTTGAAGGAAATCAGCGACCACCAGAAGTGGATCTTGCCGCGGGTTTCGTTGTACATGACACCGGTCCACTTCGGGCTCCAGTAGTAATAACCGGCGAACAGCGCGTACAAGGAACCCGCCACCAGCACGTAGTGGAAGTGGGCCACCACGTAGTAGGTGTCCTGCAACTGGATATCAATCGGCGCGACCGAGAGGATCAGGCCGGTGAAACCACCCATGGTGAACACGAAGATAAAACCGACGGCGAACAGCATGGGGGTCTCGAAAGTCATCGAGCCTTTCCACATGGTTGCGATCCAGTTGAAGATCTTCACGCCCGTGGGCACCGCGATCAGCATGGTCGAATACATGAAGAACAGCTGGCCAGTCACCGGCATGCCGGTGGTGAACATGTGGTGCGCCCAGACAACAAAGCTCAGGATGGCGATGGAGCCGGTCGCGTAGACCATGGAGGCATAGCCGAACAGACGTTTGCGGGCAAAGGCCGGAATGATCTGGCTGACGATGCCGAAGGCCGGCAAGATCATGATGTAGACCTCGGGGTGGCCGAAGAACCAGAAGATGTGCTGGTACATCACCGGGTCACCGCCGCCGGCGGGGTTGAAGAAGCTGGTGCCGAAGTGGCGGTCCGTCAGCGTCATGGTGATCGCGCCAGCCAGCACGGGCATCACGGCGATCAGCAGGTAGGCGGTGATCAGCCAGGTCCAGCAGAACATGGGCATCTTCATCAAGGTCATGCCGGGGGCACGCATGTTCAGGATGGTCACGATGATGTTGATCGAACCCATGATGGACGAAGCGCCCAGGATGTGCATCGCAAAAATACCGGCGTCCATGGACGGGCCCATCTGCAAGGTCAGCGGCGCATACAAGGTCCAGCCTGCAGCCGGCGCACCGCCTGGCATGAGGAAGGAGAACATCAGCATCAGGCCGGCAGGGATCAGCAGCCAGAAGCTGAAGTTGTTCATGCGGGCAAAGGCCATATCGGCGGCGCCGATCTGCAGCGGGATCATCCAGTTCGCAAAACCCACAAAGGCCGGCATGATGGCGCCGAACACCATGATCAGGCCGTGCATGGTGGTCAACTGGTTAAACAGTTCGGGGTTGACCAGTTGCAGACCGGGCTGGAACAACTCGGCACGGATCATCAGCGCCAACACGCCGCCAAACATCAACATCGTGAAGCTGAACAGCAGGTAGAGCGTACCGATGTCTTTGTGGTTGGTCGCAAAAACCCAGCGCCGCCAGCCCGTGGGCGCATGGTGATCGTGATCGTGGTCGCCATGGGCGTGATCGGGATGGTCTAGAACGGCACTCATCTTGCTTCCTTTGAAACTTGTCTGCGGCTTGTCTGTCTGTCAGCCGACGGGAGACGGGAGGTCTTGTGGCTGAATTTCTTACTTGCGGGCGGCCTGGACTTCAGCAGGCTGCACCAGCTCACCAGTCTGATTCGACCAGTTGTTCTTGGTGTAAGTAGCCACTGCGGCAAGATCGGTATCGCTCAGTGCTTTCCACGAAGGCATGGCACCGCCGGCAGCGCCGGTGAGCAGAACCTGAATTTGTTTGCCGTGGTCCTTGTCCAGCACGATGGCAGAACCGTCCAGCGGCTTGATCGGGCCGGCACCCTTGCCGTTGGCCTGGTGGCAAGCTGCGCAATTGGCGCCGTAGACTTTTTCGCCGCGAACTTTCAGGTCGGCCAGAGTCCAGACTTTGGAAGGATCATCGGCCTTTGCCGCGGCTTCCTTGACCTTGACGCCCACCCATTTGGCATAGTCTTCACCCGACACAACCTTCACATGGATAGGCATGTAGGCGTGTTCCTTGCCGCACAACTCGGCGCACTGGCCGTAGTAGTCGCCGACTTTCTCAGCACGGAACCAGGTGTCGCGCACAAAACCGGGAATCGCATCCTGCTTGATACCGAAGGCCGGCACCATGAAGGCGTGGATCACGTCGTTGGCAGTGGTGATGATGCGGATTTTTTTGTCCACAGGCACCACCAGCGGGTTGTCCACCTTGAACAGGTAGTCATCCGGCTCTTCGCCCTTTTTCGGGCCGCCGTTGTCGGACATTTCGCGGTGCGTGCTGTCCAGCGTCGAGACAAAACCGATGCCTTCGCCTTCACCCTTGATGTAGTCGTAGCCCCACTTCCACTGCATGCCGGTGGCCTTGATGGTCAGGTCGGCGCTGGTCGTGTCTTTGGAGGCCACCAGCACTTTGGTGGCCGGCAGGGCCATCAAGATCACGATGACAAAGGGAACAATGGTCCAGATGATCTCGACCGTGGTGGATTCGTGGAAGTTGGCCGACTTGTGGCCGACGGACTTGCGGTGTTTCCAGATGGAGTAAAACATCACACCGAACACCGCCAGGAAAATGACCAGGCAGATGATCATCATGAACCAGTGCAGCCACTGCTGCTCTTCGGCGATCTTGGTGACCGCGGGGTGCAGATTGAGCTGATTAACGGCGGGACCGCCGGGCAAGTCATTCACGGCGTAAGCGGCGGTACTGACCCAGGCGGCCGCAGATCCGAAAATTGCGCCCGCATGCTGCATGCCAAGCCGTGTCATTTTGCTCATGGTGTTGCTTACGTTCATCGTGATCACTTTTTCTGCTTCAATTACCGACCGATTATAAAGTTAGCAGCGAGTCACCCCGCCACACCTCCAGCTGATGCAAGACTTGCAGCGCCTGCTCAGCAGACCCGCAGTGCGAAACGGATCTCGCGGGCCAGCGCCGGCCGCAATTCGGGCGGCACATGCCGCCCCACCCGCACCGTCCGACCCTGACCGGACACCTCAATCAGCGAACCATCTCCATCCTTGGGTTCAATCCGAACCCACTCCCGCTTGAACTCGGCCCGCCGCGTACGCCCGGCCGACTCCAACTCAACCACCAGTTGCCTGCCTTGCAGGACGATTCTTTCACCGTCTCCCGCATGACGCACATACACCACCAAGGCGACGCCCACTGCCACGATCTCGACCCAGGCCAAGGGAAAAACCAGGGTCGCGCCCCGCGACCAGAAAAACCCCGCCATCCCCAGTGACACCACACACAGCGAGACATAAACCCATCCCAGCTGGGCCGGTGTCACGGAACGATGTCGCTTGAGAAGCCACTGCACAGCCTCGTGGCTGGGGTGACCCTGCGCGGGCACAGTGGCAAAACGAAAGGCGGGTGGCGGCTGCAACACGTGGCAACCCTCATAAACTGCGCCCCCTACCCTGCACGGGCCGCATGAGGTATGGGAACATCCCCAAAATTCAAGTGGTGATTGTAGCCGCGTTTAACTCGCGCAAGCCTGCAGTCCGGGGCCGTAAACAAGCCTCTGTCGAGCCAAATACAAGCTGGTTTTACCTCTGTGGCGCGATGCCTCAGGCTTGCCGGCAACGTGACTTTCGGACGAATGCCAAAGCCATCAGGAAAGACCGCAAGGCTAGCGAAAAAACAACAAACGTGTCAAAAAAGTATGGTTCGCTTCCGTCGCCATCAGGAAAACCAGCACCAGCAGACACATCGGCGGCAGCAAGATCGCGCAAACCAGCGCCAGCCGCTCCCAGGCCATGTGCATGAACACCGCGACGATCAATCCGGCCTTCAGCAACATGAGTATCAGGATCAGCGTCCAGCGCAGGTAGCCCTGGAGATGCACATAGTCCACCAGGTAGGACAAGGAACTGAGAACAAACAGCAAGCCCCAGACCTTGAGGTAGAGACTGATGGGGTGTTGTTGGCCGGTGTTCATGATCAAACCCTTCGACGAGCCGCCGCCAGGCGGGTTGGCGCCCCGCGCAGGGACGAAAGACAAAGCTGCCCATGGAGATTCATGGCTTTCCTCACCAGAGATAAAACAGCGCAAAGATAAACACCCAGACCAGGTCGACAAAATGCCAGTACAGGCCGACGATCTCGACAATCTGGTAGTTGCCACTCTTTTCGTAATCGCCACGCATGACCTTCCAGGCCACGATGATCAGGTAGATCACGCCAGCCGACACATGCAGGCCGTGAAAACCCGTGATCATGAAGAAACTCGAGCCAAACTGCGCCGCGCCCATCGCGTTGCCCCAGGGCCGCACCCCTTCATCGAGGATCAGCTTGGACCATTCGAAGGCCTGCATGGCGACAAAGGTTTCACCCAGCGCGGCGGTGACAAACATCAGCGCGGCGGCGTTGAAGCGGTCGCGCCGGTACGCGCAGTTGACGGCCATCGCCATGGTGCCGCTGCTGGTGATGAGCACAAAGGTCATGATCGCGATCAGCAGTAGCGGAACATCAGCGCCGCCCACGTGCAGTGCAAACACCTCGCTGGGATTGGGCCAGGGCACGGTGGTTGAAACACGCACCGTCATGTAGCCAGTCAAAAAGGAGCCGAAGATGAAGGTGTCGCTGAGCAGGAAAAACCACATCATGGCCTTGCCCCACGACACCTGAAAAGCCTGACGATCCGACGACCAGTCGGCCACCAGACCGCGCCAGCCACTGATCACTGCGGGGGCGGGGTGTAGTTCGGCAGACATGTTGCGCCTCTTAGACCGTGGTGCCACAAATGAAGGCCACAACAGCCGGCGTGAACCAGCCCAGGGCCGCAAACAGAAGCAGCCACACCACCAGCAGGAAGTGCCAGTAACGGGCGCACAGCGCGATGCGCCAGGCTTGGCGGGTCGTGTCGCCGGACAGGAACACAGCGCGCAGGGTGACGCCCCAGCCGATCAGGCCGCCCAGCACATGCAGCCCGTGCAGCGCGGTCAGCACGTAGAAAAAGCTCGCGGCCGGGTTGCCGGCCATGGCCACCCGCGCGTCCTGCAACAGCTGCCAGGCCCACAACTGGGCCCCCAGGAACACCAGCGCACACAGGCCGCCGGCCAACAGCAAGCGACGGGCTTGTGCGGGGCGACCGGTGCGCGCAGCGGTACTGGCGCGCTGCATGGCCACACTGGCGACGACCAGCAGCGACGTGCTGAGCCACAGCGGCCACGGCAGGGCCATCGACGACCAGTCGACACTTTGCATACGCATCACGTAGGCCACCAGGAAAAGCGAAAACAGCATGCCGGCCACGGCCATGAACACCCACAGACCCAGGCCGGCGGCGGCGCGCGGATCGGAGGGGCGTTGACCGCCCGTTCCCGTCAAGCCGGTGCGCTCAGCACCGACACTGAAGATCGCATGGCCCGGGTTCATGCCAAGACCTCCCGGACACCGCCCGGCTCAGGCTCTTCGCCCCCCGCCCCGGGGGCTCGTTCTGCGCCACAAAGTCCTGGCCGCACCCGGCACGCTGTAGGCATAAGCCCAGCGATACACCACAGGCAGTTGCGGCCCCCAGTTGCCGTGGACCGGTGGCGTTTGAGGCGTCTGCCACTCCAGCGACGCGGCGCGCCACGGATTGGGGCTGGCCTTCACACCCCGAAAGAAGCTCCAGGCCAGGTTGAAGACAAAAACCAGTTGCATGGCCCCCACGATGAGGGCAACCACCGTGATGAACTCATTCAGCAGATGCGCCGACGGCGGGATGAACTGGTAGTTGTTGAAGTTGTAATAACGCCGCGGCATGCCCAGGATGCCCAGGTAGTGCATAGGAAAATAGATCAGGTAAGTGCCGAGAAAAGTGACCCAGAAGTGGAACTTGCCCAGCCTGTCGTCCAGCATGCGGCCCGTGACCTTGGGGTACCAGTGGTAGATGGCGCCGAAAACCACCAGCAGCGGCGCCACGCCCATCACCATGTGAAAGTGCGCCACCACAAAATAAGTGCCCGACAAGGGGATGTCCACGCTGACATTGCCCAGGAACAGGCCCGTCAACCCGCCCGCCAGAAAGGTCAGGATAAAAGCCAGCGTGAACAACATGGGCACGGTCAGGTGTATGTCGCCGCGCCACAGCGTCAACACCCAGTTGTAGACCTTGATGGCGGTGGGCACCGCAATGATCAGCGTGCTCGTCGCGAAAAAGAAACCGAACCACGGGTTCATGCCGCTGACAAACATGTGGTGCGCCCAGACGACGAAGCTCAGCCCGCCTATGAACACAATGGCCCACACCATGGTGCGGTAACCAAAAATGGCCTTGCGTGCATGCACGCTGATCAGGTCGGAGACGATGCCGAAGGCCGGCAGCGCCACGATGTAGACCTCGGGGTGGCCGAAGAACCAGAACAGGTGCTGGAACAGCAGCGGGCTGCCGCCTTTGTAGCCGCTCACCTGCCCCATGGACACCAGCGCCGGCATGAAAAAACTGGTGCCCAGGGTCCGGTCCAGCAGCATCATGACGGCACTGACAAACAGTGCCGGAAAAGCCAGCAGCGCCAGCACGGTGGCGACAAAAATACCCCAGACCGACAGCGGCATGCGCAGGAGCGTCATGCCCTCGCAGCGCGCCTGCAGCACCGTCGTCACATAGTTCAGCCCACCCATGGTGGTGGCGACGATGAAGATCAGCAAGGACACCAGCATCAGGATGATGCCCCAGGTGTTGCCCGGCGTACCGGGCAGGATGGCCTGCGGCGGGTACAAGGTCCAGCCCGCTCCGGTGGGCCCGCCTGGCACAAAAAAGCTGGCCAGCAACACCAGGACCGACAGCAGGTAGACCCAGAAGCTCAACATGTTCAGGTAGGGGAACACCATGTCGCGCGCGCCCACCATCAACGGGATCAGGTAGTTGCCGAAACCGCCCAGGAACAGAGCGGTCAGCAGGTAAATCACCATGATCATCCCGTGCATGGTGACGAACTGGTAATAACGCTCGGCATTGATGAATTCGAACTGGCCGGGAAACCCGAGCTGCAGCCGCATCAGATTGGACAGCAGCAGACCCACCAGCCCCACCATGATGGCGGTGCAGGCGTACTGGACCGCAATCACCTTGTGGTCCTGGCTCCAGACGTAGCGGGTCCAGAAGCTTTGCGGGTGGTGCGAGGTGTCTTCAGCGTAGGCCATGGTGCTCCTTGTGGGCGACAAAACGTCACCGTTGCGCCTTCTGTTCGGGCGCGGCCGGAGGTGAACTGCCCAACGACCCGATATACGTCACCAGCGCGGCCAGTTCCTCGTCACTCAACTCTATCTTGGGCATGATGGGCGGGAAACCTTTCACGCTGCGGGTCTGCGGATTGCGAATGAAGTTTTGCAAATAGGCTTCATCCACCAGCGCGCTGGAGCCGTCCGCCATGGTTTCGGTCTTGCCATACAAGCCCTTCCAGGTTGGCCCTACCCGGGGACTGCCGTCCACCGTGTGGCAAGCCACACAACCCTTGGACTGGGCCAAAGCCTCGCCTTGGGCGACCTGTGGGCTGGCGCCGGCGGAGGTACCAGGGGCGGCGCTGGCCACCATGGACATGGCAAACGTCGGTTGTTTCTTCAGCCAGGCCTGAAAGGTCGCCGGGTCTTCCACCACCACAAAACCGCGCATGTTCGGGTGGCCAATGCCGCAAAGCTGGGCACACAAGGCTTCATAACGCCCGAGCTTGGTCGGCGTGAACCAGAAGCTGCTCATCTGGCCTGGCACGATGTTCATGCGCGCCCGGAACGGCGGCACATAAAAATCGTGCAACACGTCGTTCGAACGCAGCAACACCTTGACCGGCTGGTTCAGGGGCAGGTGCACCTCGTTGCCGGCGACAAGAAGGTCGTCCTGCCCGTCCGCGTCATCGGGCTGGAGCCCAAAGGGGTTGGCGGCGCTGACAAAACGCGCGTCGCTCCGGCCCAGCTTGCCGTCTGCGCCTGCGAAGCGGTAATGCCACTGCCATTGCTGGCCCAGCACCTCCAGCAACATGGCCTCCTGAGGTGGATTGACATATTTGGCGTAGACAAACAGGCCTGGTGCCAGCAAGGAGGCAATGCCAACCGTAGTGATGCCTATCAGCCAGCGCTCAAGTTTTTTGTTGTCGGGTTCGTAGACCGCTCGCCGGCCTTCGCGGTGGCGATAACGCAGCACGGTGTAGATGAGAAAACAGCAGATGACGATGAAAAAAAGGCTGGTCATGGCCAGCGTCACCGTCAGCATGTCGTCCATCTGCTGCCAGTTCGACGCCAGGGGTGTGGTCCACCAGGGACTGGCAAAGTGAAACAGCACCGAACCAATAACGATAACGATGAGCGCAACTGCCATAAGCACGTGCATCTCCCGGTTCAGTGTTAACGATCAGCTCCATGCCTGTCCAGTCTGGCGTACAAGAGCGCAGCGCTGACACCAAAAATCAGATGATTCACAAAGGTGGCCGAGCCACGCCAATCGGCGAACCAGGGAAAAAATTGCACCATGCCGTAAAAGTTCAGCAGGTACAGAACGGCACCAAACACCGCCCCCGTCAGCGACAACAGGCCCGAATTCGAGTCCAGGTGAAACGGCGCAACAACAGCAGCCAGCACCAGGCCCAGCAGGCTACCCAGCACGTAGTGGGCCAACAAGGCCACGGTCACGACGCCCAGGCTGAAGCCGGATGACTGCAAGGTGTCCGGCCCCATCACGATGGCGGCGATCATGTGGGAAACAGCCCAAGGGCTGGCGTGGGTGAACCAGGTGAGCCAGATCAGTTCCAGCACCATCAGCACAGCCCCCGCGGCCAGCCCGGCCACCGCTGCGGCCGGCCAGTCCGGCATGCGCTGCCGGTGGTAGGAATGCATATGAATGTCCATGGCCGCTCCTTCAAACGTGACCCCTGCACCGGCTCGACATGCGCCGGACAGGTCCCGGTGTTTCAGGGAAATACGGGGGTATCCGGATCTTCGCCCTCAAAGCGCGCTTCCGGATGTGAGGCCTGCAACAGCGCCTCGACCACGGGTACCCGCGCACTGGGCACATCCACCATCAGCAGGATTTGTCCCTGCGCAATGGCGGCTTCGAAACGTTTGAGTCTGTGGCTGGGCATGGAAATGCCGATCATGCTGGACGACCAGGCGCCAACCAACGCCCCCAGGACCCCCAGCACACCCACCATGGTCCATCCCAAGGAGTCGCCCCCTATGGAGATGGGATAAAACATGGCCACCAGCAGACCCGTCACTATGCCTATGGTGCCGCCCACCAGCAAACCGGTTTCGGCCGCGTAAATCACATCCGTCGTCTGGAAGACATTGGCGGCATTCAGACCTGTCATGGCCGTGCCTTCGCGTCCGAAAAAATGAATCTGCTTGGCCGGGATGCGTGCAAGCAGCAAGTCATCCATCGTGCGCCGGGCGCTTGCCACATCGGGTATCAGCCAGTAAATGCGTCTGCTCATAAAACCCCCTCTTATCACACCAAGTGACCACAGGAAATAGAACATGAGAACATGCACGATTTCGTTATACACCTGCACCCACGCGTGTGCAAGTTGCGCCCGCCGCCCCCGGGAAGGCAGGCCAAGGCGCGCGACCCGACTCAGGCTTTGGGTCGTTTGTCGTGCAGCATGGTGCGCATGTCCTGCACAGAGACGGCACTCAAGGCGCTGACCTTGATCTTCGGCTGGGCCTTCATCGCGTGGCCGTAAATGATTTCAAACGTCAGTGCCAGCCGGCCATCGGCCTGGCGCGGCAGATGTTGCGCCAGCGCCTCCAGCAAACGCGCTTTCCAGGCGCGGCCGCGCAAAGCCGGAAAACGCGCAGGATGAAAATTGCGCCCCAATTCGCGCAGCTCCTGCAGCAAGCGTTCCGGCGTTTCATAGGTCAGCGTGATGCGTTCCATGTCCATCACCGGTTCGGCAAAACCGGTTTGCACCAGCATGTCGCCCCAGTCGTGCATGTCGGTCAACTGGTGGCCGGCCGGCGGCCAGCCCAGCAAGGTGTAGATCTCGCGCAATTCGCGCGTGGTATCCGGCCCCAGGCAGGAGAACATCAAAAAGCCGCCCACCCTCAAGGCCTGGTGCCACTGCGCCAGCAAGGCCTGCGGGTCCGCACTTTCGTGCAGCGCCATGTTCGCCCACAACATGTCCACGCCCCCCGGCGGCGGCGCTTCGAACGACACGGCGGGCGCCGTCCAGCGTTTTGGATGCCACCACGGTTTCGCTATGTTTTTTATAGCTGCTTGCGCCCGTTCTTCCTGGGCTTCAAGCACAAAACATGCTGCATCCGGGTAAGTGTTGGTCAGTTCGCCGTGCGCCTGCAAACCACCACGCACCGCGCCCCAATGGCTCCAGGCCTGGGGCTGCAGCTTGATCCACTGCAACCTGTCCCGCATGCGCTGCGCGACTTCTTCGTGCAGCCAGGGAGAGGCCGCCGGCGCAATACGCTGCCAGTGGCTGACAGCGATCGGATCCAGGGTGGGGGGGCGTTGGGTAGGCATGAGGTGGGAAAGAAGGGAAGCGCCGAGTATATTGACACGATGTTGCGACATCTGCCCAAGCCGGCTTCTGTGCTGCAAACCCTGGCCAGCCAGTGCGCGGTTTGCCACAGCTGGCCGGCGCGCCGGGTGTGTGCGGCCTGCGTGGCGCGTTTTGGGCAAGTAGTGGCGCGTTGCGACACTTGCGCATTGCGTTTGCCCAGCGATCTGTCGCTGGGGCGGGGCCACCCTGCACGCCGCTGTGCGACCTGTCTTCGCCAGCCGCCGCCGCTGAATGCCTGTTTTGCCGCCATGACTTATGCCTACCCCTGGTCAGAACTGGTGGCCAGCTACAAATTCGGCGGCGACCCGGCCTGGGCCGCGGTCCTGGCCGAGTTGCTGCTGCAAGCGCCTGGCGTGCCCCAAGCCCTGACGGCACTGGAAGCCGGCGACTGGCTGATGCCCCTGCCCTTGTCCCCCGCGCGCCTGCAGTCGCGCGGTTTCAACCAAGCCTGGGAACTGGTCAAGGCCCTGGCGCGCCAGAGCGGCACGCTGGCCCAAACCGACGCCCGGCTGTTGTTACGCATCAAACACACACCGCCTCAGGCCCAGCTCAAGCGCGAGGCCAGGCTGCAAAACGTCAAGGGCGCTTTTGTTGTGGACCCATTGCGCGTACCCGGACTGCAGGGCCGCCGTGTGCTGCTGGTGGATGACGTGATGACCAGCGGCGCCTCGCTGTTTGCCGCCGCGCAGGCCTTGCGTGATGCCGGCGCGGCCGAAGTCTGCGGCGTGGTGTTTGCTCGCACTGAATAGTGCCCCCACGCTTTTCACTTCGTGTCATACGCTGCCCCACTAGGGGGCGCATTTTTCCTTGGGGCGGCCCTGCGGAAAAACCTGGCCCCAGGCTTTCTGGTTCCGTCAGCAGCGACAATCCCCCCATGTTCAATATCGTTTTAGTCGAGCCCGAAATCCCTCCGAATACCGGCAATGTGATCCGTCTCGCCGCCAACACGGGTTGCCGCCTGCACCTGGTGGAGCCGCTGGGTTTTTCGATGGACGACAAACACATGCGGCGCGCCGGGCTGGATTACCACGAATATGCCGAGCTCAAGCGCCACGCCGATTGGCAGACCTTTCTGGACACCGAACAACCCGATCCGCTGCGGCTGTTTGCCCTGACCACCCGCGGCACGCGGCGGGTGCACGACGCGCAATTTTTACCCGGCGACTGGCTGGTTTTTGGCGCTGAGACCCGCGGCCTGGCGCCCGAGGTCCGCGAAGCTTTTGCACCCGCGCAGCGCCTGACCTTGCCGATGGTGGCCGGTCAGCGCAGCCTGAACCTGTCCAACGCGGTGGCTGTCACGGTGTTTGAGGCCTGGCGACAAAACGGCTTCGCGGCGCGACCGGACGCCGCGCCAGGGTCCGCCGCCTAGGCGGACTTGTCGGTTTTGTTGGTCTTCTCTGCAGGATCGGCCGTGAGCGTCGGCCGGGACGGCCAGGTTCGCTCGGCCTCGGCCGCCTTCAGGCGCGTTTGTTCGATCAGGAACTCCATGAACACCTTGGCGCGGGTCGGCACAAATTTGCGGCTGGGCAAGGCCGCGTACAAGGTGAAGCGTCCGGTGATCCAGGGCGCCAGCACACGCCGCAGTTGCCCGTCCCGCAAGTAGTTCGCGACCAGGTCCAGCGGTTGCGCGCAAATACCGCTGCCGTCCAGCGTGGCCCGCAGCAAGGTGTCGCTGTGGTTGGCCACCAGCACCGGCTTGATATCCACCACCTCTTCCCGGTCGCCCTCGTCGGGATTGATCAGCCGCCACTCGCGCTGTCGCGCACCCGTGTACATGAGGCGCAACAAAGCATGTTTTTGCAGGTCTTCGGGTTTTAGCGGCGTTCCGGCCGCGCGCAAATACCGCGGGGAAGCACACAGCAGGCCTTCCGAAACAATCACCGGCCGCGCCACCACATTGGCGTCATACAGCCCGCCGGCCCCCAGAATCGTCAGGTCAAAATCTTCCACCGGCGGCACCAGCGGCGAGTCCACCGTGATGTCCAGCACCACCTTGGGATAACGCCGTCGGAACTCGGCCACCAGCGGCGCCAAAATGTGCACGGCCATCACCGGCTGGGTGTGTATGCGCAGCAGGCCGGCCAGCTCCGTGGTTTGCTGGCGGGTGGACGCTTCGGCTTCGTCCACATCGTTGAGGATGTTCCGCACCCGTTGCAAATAGGACTGCCCCGCCTCGGTCAGTGACAGCTTGCGCGTGGTGCGCTGCAGCAGGCGCACGCCCAGGTGTTCCTCCAGGTCGGTGATCAGCCGGGTCATCACCGCAGGTGACATGTCCAGCGTCCGGGCGGCGGCGGCAAAACCCCCGTCATCCACCACTTGCTGGAAGGCGCGCATCGATAAAAGTCGGTCCATAGGGTTAATACCTACAAAGTCAAGTCTTTATTGTTTCACATTTGGCAATTAATAATTGAAGCATACGCTGTTTTTCTTCTTCATCGGCAATAGTACAGTTCATACATCGATGAGCCGAAACCACTTAGTAAGCGACTCACCGAGGCTGGACAGACGAGGTTTTGGATACCCGCCCGCCCGGAAATGTCTTATCAACTTCTAAAAAGGATTTTCATCATGAACTCGAAATTTGTTGCCTCCGCCCTGATCGCTGCTGCCAGCCTGGTGTCCGTGAGTGCTTTCGCCGCTGGCGCCGACGGCTCCGTCGACATCCAACCTACCCTGACCAGCAACACCACCCGTGCTGAAGTGCGTGCCCAGATCCAGGCTGCCCAGCCCGGCGCCGTGACCGCCAGCAACCTGGTTGACGGTGGCACGGCTTTCGCAGCCGCCCCTGTGGCCGGCGAGCGCAGCCGCGCTGAAGTCCGTGCCGAAGCCGTCCAGGCTGGCGTGTCTTACAACGCTGCTCCCGGCCGCGCTTAAGCCTGTCGCTGCAGCAATGCAGCTGCCAACAAAAAACCCGCCACGGCTTGCCCTGGCGGGTTTTTTGTTGGATGTTTGAAGATCAGCCCCGGTCTCCAACGCTTCAGGGATTCACGGATAACGCCGCACCAGCGATTCGGCGATACACACAGGTTTGGCCGAACCTTCCCGCTCGACCAGCACTTCCCAGGTCATCTGCACGCCGTTGTTGTCAATCGGCTCGCTGGCCAGCAGTTTCATGCGCGCGCGCAAGCGGCTGCCGACCGGCACAGGCGCCGTGAAACGCACCTTGTTCAGGCCGTAATTCACACCCATGCGGCTTTGCACAATGGCCAGGGAGGTCTCAAAAAACTTGGGCAACAGCGACAAGGTCAAAAACCCGTGCGCAATAGTCGCGCCGAAGGGCCCGCTTTTGGCTTTTTCCGGGTCCACATGAATCCACTGGTGGTCGCCGGTGGCTTCGGCAAACAGGTTGACCTGCGCCTGGGTGACGGTCAGCCAGTCGCTGACGGCGACTTCCTGGCCCACACAGGCGGCCAGCTCGGAAAGGGTCTGGAAGGTTTTCATGGGCCGACTGTAACGTGAGGCCGCAGGCCAGCGTGTCCAGCCAGCGACAGCCGGCGGCGGCGCATCACTGGTCCAGCCAGCGGCAGATACCGGCCCATTGCTCCAGGTCTTTTTCAACCCGGCTAGGCGCCACGTCAAACAAGGTTAGCCCACGCGCCGCCAGGTGGATGTAGTTCTGCGTGTCACGCAAATAACCCAGCACCGGCAGCCCCAGGCCATCGACAAAACTGCGCAGCTTGTCGGCGGCAATGGTGCGCGCATCCACCCGCATGCCGATGATGCCGACCTGCATTTTTCCGGCGCGGCGGTGTTCGGCCAGCTGGTCCAAAAAGTCCGGGTCGCAAAAATATCGAACACACTGGGCTGCAGCGGCACGATCACCTTGTCGGCCAGCTTGGCCACGTCGTTGAAACGCCAACCGTGCAGACCGCCCGGCGTGTCCAGCACCACATGGGTTGTGCCTTTGGGCGGTTTGACAATCAGGTCGGCGTTGATGTCCCAGGTGGCGATGGACCGTGCCGCCGGTGAACGCAGCCCCAGCCAGAGCCGGGACGACTGCTGGCGGTCGGCATCGCCCAGCATGACCGCATGGCCCTGGCTGGCGAAATAGCCCGCAACATTGGTGGCCAGTGTCGTTTTACCGACGCCGCCTTTCGGATTGGCAATCACAACCACAGGCATACAACTCTCCTGGAATTTGGACCTTATCGTAACGGCAGCCGCCGGATCATCCAAGCGGCGGCTAATGCACACCGTCCCACAACAGCTTGATACCGGTGAGAAACATGCCGAAATAAAGAATCCGGTAAAACAGCACCGGGTCTATACGTCGGGCCAGCCTCACCCCTATCCACACGCCTATGGGCGCCAGCGGCAGCAACACCAGCGAGGTGCTCATGTTGCGCATATCCAGCAGACCCAGCCAGGCATAAGGAATCCACTTGGACAGGTTGATGACAAAAAAGAAAAAGGCCAGCGAAGCGGTAAAGGTCACCGGCGACAGGCGCAGCGGAATCACATAAGCGCTGACCGGCGGGCCGCCGGCATGGGCGATAAAACTCGTGAAGCCCGAAGTAACGGTGAACAAAGCGCCCAGCCAGCGCGGCGGCGGTGGACTGTCGGGTCGGGGCCGAAACAGGAGGCGCTGGGCCAGGAACAACAAGGTGAAGCCACCGACGATGCCGGCCACGGTGTTGGCCGGCAAAACCTTGAACAACAAGGTGCCGATCACCGTGCCCAGCAGGCCGCAGGGCACGAGGAACTTCACCAGCCGCATGTCGAAGTCCTTGCGAAACGCGGCCATGCCCAGGAGGTCAATCAACAACAGCACCGGCATCAGGATGGCCGCCGCCTGCGGCACGGTCACGGCCAGCGCCATCATGGGCACGGCCAGCGAACCAAAGCCGGCGCCAAAGCCACTCTTGCTGATCCCCAGCAACAACACGGCGGGCACCGCCACGGCATAAAAGAAGGGATCGGTAATGAGGGGGAAAGTCACAGAATGAGGAGAAACAGGCGGGCCAACAGTCGAGAGTCGCCGATTATCGGCCCTGGAACAAGACGCCCGCTGCTGGCAGCACAAGGTCGGCGGGCCAGAGCGTTCATCGATGATTCATCATGAAATAGGCCTCCAGCCCTTTACCAACGAGCGTAAGAAGCTCCTTTTTTGATAGCAACACTGTGTTGCTGCAGCCCCGTCGCGCTTCACGCCTGCATTTCCAGTCCCAGATAGGCCTTCTGGATTTCCGGCCGGGTCAGCAACTCGCTGGCCTGGCCCTCCGCAACGATGCGCCCTTCTTCCATCACATAGGCGCGGTTGGCCAGCTCCATGGCCATGGCCACGTTTTGCTCCACCAGCAACACCGAGGTGCCTTGCGCATTGATCTGGCGTATGGCGCGGAACATGTCCAGCACAATGGCCGGCGCCAGGCCCAGCGAAGGTTCGTCCAGCAGCAACAGGCCGGGCCTGGCCATCAGGGCGCGGCCCAGCGCCACCATTTGTTGCTGGCCGCCGGACAAGGCGCCAGCGGGGCTTTGCAGCTTGGCCTCCAGTGCCGGAAACAGCGCCAGCACATGCGCCAGCGAGGCCTTGCGGTGCGCCTTGGCCTGGGGGATAAAACTGCCAAGCTCCAGGTTGTCCAGCACCGTCATCTGCGTGAACAGCCGCCGGCCTTCCGGCACGATGGCTATGCCCGCTTCACAAAAGCGGTGGCTGGCCAGTTGGGTGATGTCTTTGCCGTTAAAACGCAGACTGCCTTCACGCACGCGGTGCAGGCCGGCGATGGCATTGATCAGCGTGGTTTTGCCGGCGCCGTTGGGGCCGACCACACACACCAGTTCGCCGGGCTGGACCGTGAGTGTCACGCCCCACAAGGCCGGCGCCGCGCCGTAGTTGACCAGGATGTTGTTGACTTCAAGCATGGGGGGTCCCCAGGTAGGCGCTGACCACGTCGGCGTTTTTCATGACCTCCTGCGCCGGTCCGACGGCGATCAACTTGCCATGGTTGAGCACGGCCACACGATCGGCCAAGGCCATCACGGCCCGCATCACATGTTCGACAAACACGATGGTGGCGCCGCGGTCGCGTATCTTGCGGATCAGCGCAATCGCCTCGTTGATTTCACCGGGTGTCAGACCGGACAAGACTTCGTCCAGCAACACCAGGCGCGGCCGCGCGGCCAGCGCCCGCGTGAGTTCCAGGAACTTGCGCTGGTGCAGGTTCAGGTCGTCGGGCAAGGCATCGGCCTTGTCCTGCAGGCCGGTGAAGGCCAGCCACTTCCAGGCCTCCTGCGTGGCCTGCGCCTGGTTCAGGGCCGCGCCGCCAAACATTGCCACCAGGGAGACGTTTTGCAGCACGCTCAGGTGCGCAAACGGCCTGGGGATCTGGTAGGTGCGGGCGATGCCAGCCTGCGCGATCTGGTGCGCCGCCAGCCCCGCGAGCTGGCGGCCTTCAAAAAACATCTGCCCGCCGCTGGCCGGGAAATGCCCGCTCACCACATTGATAAACGTGGATTTGCCCGAACCATTGGGGCCCAGCAGACCGAGGATTTCCCCTTCGTGCACCTGCAGGGTTACGCCGTCCAGCGCCTGCACGCCGCGAAAGGCCTTGGACAACTGGCGCACGTCCAGCAGGACCTTGCCGCTGGAGACAGTCGCCACGACCTCGGGCGAGGTTGCTGCCTGCGCCGCAAACACCGGCGGCACCGACCGTTTGCCCGCCGTGCGTTTGAGGAAATAACCGAGGATGCCGTTGGGCATGAACAGAATCACCAGCACCAGGATTACCCCCACGGCCGCCTTGCCGGCCACCGGGTGGTTGCCCGCCGTGAAAAAATACATCAGGCAGGTGATCGCGATGGCGCCCACCGCCGGCCCGGCCCAATGCCGCGTGCCGCCCAGCACACTCATGAGCACCACGGTCAGCGGCACCACGATGGTGAAAGTCTCGCCCGCCGTGACATAAGAGACAAACAAGGCATGGATGCCGCCGGCCAGGCCGGCCAGCGCACAGGAGATGCCGAAGGCCAGCAGCTTGTAGCGGAAAGTTGGCACCCCCATTACTTCGGCCACGTCTTCGTCGTCATGGATGGCAAAAAGGCCCAGGCCCAGCCGCGAAGCCTGGATGCGCCAGGAGATCAGCAGTGTCGCCACGGCGCCTAACAAGGCCATCAGGTAAATCGACGACGACGCCGTCGGCCCCAGTGGCGGGACGGCCACGGCATTGAGGTAAATGCCCGGCCCGCCGTCAATCCGCGTGTTGAGCACAATCGTGCCCACCACAAAGGTGATGGCCAAGGTCAGCAAGGCAAACAACTCGCCGCGCACCGACTTGACGCGAAACACCACGGCGCCCAGGGCCATGCCCAGCAAGGCCGCCAGCAGGGCCGCCGCGGGCAGGGTCCAGAGAAAAGGCCAGTTCAGGTTGGCCGCCAGACCGGCTGAGGTGTACATGCCTATGCCGAAAAACGCGCCATGGCCGAAGGAGAAGTAGCCCGAATAACCCGACAGCATGTTCCAGGACAGGGCCAGGATCATCCAGTGACAGATCAGGTAGAGAAAAGATTCGTAAAAAGCCGGCACGCCCAGCCAGGGCACGCTGGCCAGCAAGGCGCCCGCGGCCAGAATGCCGATGACGGTTTTATTCATGGCCCTGCCGGTCCGGCCACCCGAAACAGAGGGAAGCCCTTCTTCGGGGGGCAGCGCAACACGCGAGGTGGTGAGTGTGGAGGTCATAGTTTTCCCGGGCGAAACAGCAGCATCACAATCAGCAGCGAGAACGACACGATAGGAGCCCACGAAGGCGCGGCCACGGCCATGGTGATGGCTTCGCTCACACCAATAATGATGCCGGCCACCAGCGGGCCGAGGGCACTGCCCAGGCCACCCAGCATGACCGCGGCGAAAACCACACCGACCCAGGCAAAAATCTGCGAAGGCGTCAACGTGAAAGTCAGTGCCAGGCAGATGCCGGCCACCGCCGCCAGCGCCGCACAAATGCCCGCCAGCATCAGCGACATGCCTTTCTGGTTGATGCCGAAGGCCGAGGCAATCGGCCCGTCCTCGGCCATGGCACGCAAGGCCTTGCCGAGATCGGTGTAACGCATGGCGGCCCAGATCAGCAGCGACAGGCTGACCGCCATGCCCAGCGTCACCAGCTCGGGCACGGGCAGATAGAGCGAGCCGAGGGTGAATTTCTGGTCGTTGTAATGCGTTTCCAGTCGGCGAAAGTCGGCGGTCCAGATCGCCTGGATCACACTTTCCATCACCACCGTGATGCCGAAGGTGACCAGCAGCGAATTGAAAGGTGAAATCGCAAAACGCGACAACACCCATTGCATGCCCACACCGAACACAAAAAACAGCGGCGGCAAGACCAGCAGCGTGAGCAGCGGGTCCACCTGCCAGACCGTGGCCATGTGGTAACTCATGTAGGCGGCCAGGAACACCAGGCCGAAGTGGGCCAGGTTGATCTGGCGCAGCAGGCCCCAGGTCAGGCCCAGCCCGAGACCGATCAGGCCGTAGAGGCCGCCTATGAATATCCCCGAGAGGATGGACTGGGCGAGCAGGTTGAAACTCGGAAAACTCATGGGCGGCTCGCGGCGTTAATTGACTTGCAGCTTCGCGCCAGCCGGGGCGAACTGCGCCGGATGGATCACCACCCACTTGCCGTTCTGGACCTGTTTGATCTTCATCAAGTCGTCGCCGTAGTTGCCAGGGCCGTCGAAACGCAGGCGACCGTGGATGGTGTCCACCCGGTTCTTGCGCAACCAGGCGGCAATGGCCTTGTCATCAAAACTGTTGGCGCCGCGCACACCGGCCTCCAGGATCTGCCAGGCCGAGTAGGAGGCGGCGGCCTGCACTTCCACCGAGGTGTCGGGCAGCTTGGCCTTGGTGGCGCGTTCGTTGAACAACTTGACAAAGTCGGCCGCCACGGGATTGGCGGTGAAAGGCGCATGTTCTTCAAAGATGGTCAGCGACAGTGCATTTTTGCCATCGGGCGACTTGGTCATAGGGCCAGGTGCGGGATAGGTGTGGAAATGAAGCGGCGGCACATAGTCGATTTTTTTCATCGCGTCGAGCAGCATGTTGCCCTCCAGACCGATGTCACCGATCCAGACCAGGTCGGGCTTGGCATCCTTGACACGCGCAGCAATCGGTCCGAAATCGCGGTTGCCGAAATCCCATTCGAGAAACAACACTTCCTGCAAGCCCCGTTTTTTGGCAACGTCCCGGGCACCTAGGGACATGAAGTGGATAGACGGAAACTTGCTGGTCACGAAGGCGACGGTCTTGGGCGGCTTGGGCGCAGCGGCCAGGGCGTCGAACACCGAGTTCGGCACCGTGGTGCCAGGCTCAGAGCCCAGCGACCAGGCAGGAAATGCCATGTCGTACTTGGACAGCGACGGAATGCCGAAGGTGTGATGCACCAGCACCTTGTTGTAACGCTGGGCCACACCCATGGCCGAAAGAATCGCGCCCGTCGCATAAGGGCCCATCAACAGGTCCACCTTGTCCGAGGTCACCAGTTGTTCATACAGGGTACGGGCCAGCTCCGGCTTGGACTGGTCGTCCTTCAGTATCCATTCGACCTTGCGGCCCAGCAGGCCGCCCTTGGCATTGAGCTGCTCCACATAAATCTCGCCCACCAGCTTGTGTGTCAAAGCCGTGGTGGCCAGCGGCCCGGTCAAGGCCAAGGTGCTGCCGATGCGCACGGGTGCCGGCGCCTGCGCAGCCGCCGGCATGGCGGCAAGCAACGCCGCACTGGCTGCCGCCGTGGTGAGAAGCGATGTCAAGAATTTCATGGTTTGTCTCCTGTTGATTTATGGATACGCTTACTGCAGAAAAATCGAGACACGGACCGGTCTGCGTCTTCGTCGCTTCACCGGCCCGGCCTTGCACGGCCTTCTCATGGCACGTTTCATGGCGCGCAAACGCCGCACGGAACTACTCCACCTTTGCGCCCGACTTCTTCACGATCGCCGTCATGCGTTCGGTCTCGCTCCGGATCAATGCCCCCATCTGCTCCGGCGTGGAACGCATGGGCGCCATGCCCTGGCTGCTCAGGTTTTTCTCGACAAAGTCCCGGTTCGCCAGAATGGTGTTGACCGCCGTATTCAGCTTGGTAATCACCTCGTGCGGTGTGCCGGCGGGCGCAAGAAAACCGTACCAGGCGCCGATGTCCATGTCCTTGAAACCGGCCTCGGCAAAGGTCGGCACCGCGGGCAACAGGGCCAGACGTTTGTCGCCGCTCACGCCGAGCACCTTGAGCTTGCCCGAGGCGATGTGGCCCTGGATGGTGGGAAACGCCGGGAAGGTAAAAAGCACCTGACCACCCATGACGTCGGTCACCGCGGGACCGGCCCCCTTGTAGGCCACGTGGACCAGGTCGGCACCGGTCAGGCGCTTGAACATCTCCCCCATGAGGTGTGGCTGGCTGCCCGCGCCAAAAGAGCCATAACCCAGGTCCTTGCGCGATGTGGCGTAGGCCGCCAGTTCCTTCATGTCCTTGGCCGGCGTGCTGGCATTCACAACCAGGACGAGCGGCACATAGGTGACGGGGGCCACCGGCAGAAAATCACGCTGCACGTTGTAAGACAGCGCGGGAAACAACACGGGGTTGAGCACAAAGGTAGCATCGTTGGTGAACAACAGGGTATGGCCGTCGGCCGGCGACTTGGCCGCCGCATCGGCCCCGATGGCCGTGTTGGCACCGGTGCGGTTGTCGATGATCACCGGCTGGCCGAGGATGTCGGACAGGCGCTGGCCCATGCGCCGGCCGACGATGTCTGTGGTGCCGCCTGGCGCGTACGGAATGATGATGCGAATCGGCTTGCTGGGGAATGGGGCGGTGCCCTGGGCGGCGGCCATGCGGGGCAGGACGGCGCCCAGGGCGGTGGCACCCGCTGCGGCCAGGAGTTTGCGTCTGTGGGTCATGTCGGGTATCGATCGTTTGTTCAAAGACTCAATCCACCTGGGCGCCTGAACGCTTGACCAGATCGGACCATTTCGAAATTTCGGTGCGGCCAAAGGCCGTCATCTCCTCGGGCTTCATGCTGCGCAGTTCCAGGCCTTGCGCACCCAGTCGGGCGACCACATCGGCGCTGGCCATGGCCTGGCTGGCGGCATCGCGCAGCCGTGCAAGAACCGCTGCAGGCGTGCCGGACGGCGCGTAGAGCATGAACCAGGCCACAAGGTCGAAATCGCCATAACCCTGCTCCGCAATCGAGGGCACATCCGGCGCGGCAGCGCTGCGTTTTGCACTGGATGCGCCCAGGGCGCGCAGCTTGCCCGCCTTGATCTGTGGCAACACGGCCGCCGGGTGGTAAAACATGAACTGCACCTGACCGGCCATCACGTCGGACATGGCCAGACCGCCCTCCTTGTAAGGCACGTGCACCATGTCGCCGCCCAGCCTGGCCTTGAGCAACTCACCGGCCAGGTGGCCCGAGGTGCCGTTGCCGGCCGAGGCGAAACTCACACCGCCCGGTTTGCCGGCCTGCACGGCCAGATCTTTCACGGTTTTCAGCGGCGAGTTGGCGGCCACCACCAGCATGGTCGGCGTGTAACCGGCAAACGCCACGGGTGCAAAGTCCTTGAGCGGGTCGTAAGGCAGTTTTTTGTACAAGGTCGCGTTGATCGCATGGGTGCCCACCGTGCCCATGACGATGGTGTAACCGTCAGCCGGCGACTTGGCCACCAGGTCGGAACCGATGACGCCACCCGCGCCTGCGCGGTTCTCCACGATCACGCTCTGGCCCAGGGGTTTGGCCAGGGCTTCCGCCATCACACGCGAAATGATGTCCGTCGAAGTGCCCGGACCAAACGGAACAACAAGTTTGATGGGCCGTGTGGGGTAGTCCTGCGCAACAACGGCCGTGGAACCCAGGGCCAGGATACCGGCGCCCAGCACCCAGGCGGTGAGACGTGTCAAACGGCCGCGGATGACAAGTGGTGAGGTGTTCATGTATTGATTTCCGTGGAAGCGAGAGGGGCGGCGCGTTCGGACCAGCCGGCACGTAATTCGGCGTTGTGTTCGCCCAGCAGCGGCGGTGCGGTGACGTCCAGGGCCCGCTCGCCGTCAAAGGACACCGGTGAACGCACGGTGCGGAAGGAGCCGGTCACCGGATGCCGGGTTTCGACAAACAACTGCAGGTGTTTGGCCTGCGGGTCTTCGGGCACCTCGGCCGTGGTGTACATGGGGGCATGCGGCACATCGTTGGCTTCCAGCCGTCGGCACCAATCGGCGCGATCCCGCAGGCGGAAGATACCGCCCAAGACCTGCATCAGCTCTTCCTGGTGTTCGATACGTGCCAGCCGGCTGGCAAACCGTTCGTCTTCAAAAATGTCGGCGCGTTCCATGGCGGTGGCCAGGCCTTGCCAGAATTTTTCGGGCGAAGACATATGCAGCGCAATCCACTTGCCATCCGAACACTGCAAAACATAGGACTGCGAGACGCTGGGGCGGCTGAACGGCCCCATGACTTCGTCCACAGCAAACAAGTGCGTGAAGGCATCGAGGTTGAAATGCGCCATGGCCTCGAACATGGAAACTTCCACCTTGCGGCCCACACCGGTGGCGTGGCGTTCGTGCAATGCGCCCAGAATGCCGTAGGCCGCGTAATAACCGGTCACCGCGTCGGCAATCGCCGGCCCCACCACTCGTGGGTTCGCCGGATTCACCAGCAAGCGCAGGTAACCACTGGCGGCCTGGGCCACCGTGTCATAACTCGGTCTGTGCGCGGCCGGGCCGGTCGCGCCAAAACCGCTGATGGCGCAATAAATCAGCTTGGGATTGATCGCCCGCAAACGTTCTTCGCCGGCACCTATCTGCTCGGCCACACCGGGACGAAAGTTCTGGATGTACACATCGGCCTCGCGGATCAGCGCGTCGAACTGCACCAGGTCCTCGGCCTGTTTGGTGTTGAGCGTGAGGCTGCGTTTGTTGCGGTTGTAGGTCTGGAAATGCGGGCTGTACAGGCCACCCTTGAAGGCACGGAAAGGATCACCCGTTCCCGGCAGTTCAACCTTGACCACGTCGGCGCCCAGGTCGGCCAGCAGCATGGACGCCGCCGGCCCGGTGATGAAGGTGCCGTGTTCGACCACACGCACGCCCTGGAGGACTTTGCTCATGCCTGGCGCTCCGCCGGCAACGTGCCGGTGTATTGCTGATCGCGTGTGGCCTGGTAGGACAAGGCAAAACCGATGGGGTCGCTGAGTTCTTCGTTGAGGTGGGCGATCAGGCTGGCCGTGCGCGCCAGCATGGGCACCCCCTTGAGTGCATTGACCGGGAAACCCACACCCAGCAACACGGCAGGGATGGCGCCCGACACATTCAGCTTGAGTTCCTTGCCAACGACCTCGGGAATGACGGCCTCCACGGCCTGCGCGATCTCGACATAACGCTGACCGCCACCGGCCTTCACCGACACCTCGAAAAGTTTGCCCACACGCGGGTCACGGGCCTTGTGTTCGGGATGGCCATAACCGGCGATCGGCTGCTTGCGCGCTCGCAGGGCGGTGATAACCACGCGGGCTGCGGCCCGCAAATCGCCCTGGTGGTTTGCCGCTTCCTTCTCCACTTCCAGGTAGAGCCGGCCGGCGGTTTCGGATGCGCCCAGGATCACCGAGCCCGAGCCCAGGATGCCGGCGGCCACCGCCCCCTGCATGGCGTCAGGCGCGGCCGCCAGCGTCATGCGTGCGGCCTGCACGCTGGGCACCAGGCCATGTTCGGCAATCGCCACCAGCGTGGCATTTAACACGGCACTGGTCGCGGCATCGGCGCGTCGGCCGGTGACCAGCAGGAAAAAATAGTCGCCGAAGTTGATCTGTCCGATCAAGTCCTGGGCCAGATCGGCGCCACGAACAACAATGGTGTTTTCGTTCGAGGTGCAAATTGCAGAACGGGGCACGGTGGCCTTGCCAATTTTCAAGTGAGTTCTCCAGTCAATGGGGTGGGTTCAGGCGCTGGCGACCAAGCGGAAGTCGTACCTGGCGCTGTGAAAAGGTGTGTCCATCACCCGGCCGCCCGGGGCCGGGCCTGCAGGGTGTGAATCAAAGTCGACGATCAGGCTGTTGCGCACGCCGAAGACCGCGTCGGAGTCGATGTAAGGACTGTCGGAGACAAAAATGTGTGTGGTCAGGCGCTCATGCCCAGGTGCCTGCAGCATCATGTGCATGTGGCCAGGCCGGTTCGGGTGACGCCCCATGCGGTGCAACATGCCGCCGACCGGGCCGTCGGCGGGCACGGGATAAAACGCCGGCTTGATGGACCAGAAACGGTAGTTGCCCTCAGCATCCGTGTAAAAACGCGCACGCAAGGCCATGCCGGCGTCTTCGCCTTTTTGCATGTCGTAAAAACCTTCGCCATCACCCGACCACACGTCCACCGCGCAGTGAACCAGCGGCTTGCCGGCCAGGTCGGTCACCCGGCCGTGGTAATAACAGGGCTCGCCGGATTGGCCTTCGGCGATGTCGGCGCCCAGTTCCAGTTCCGGTGCACCTTCCCAGTAAAAGGGACCTTGCACTGTCGCCTCGGTAGGCGCATCGACACCAACGCGGGCCTGGTGCGCGGCGGCGCCTTTGGCCTGGTCGATGGCGACCACCAGCATGGACAGGCCCAGGGTGTCCGACAGCAGGATGAACTCCTGGCGTTTTTCATCACACATCTTGCCGGTGGCCGTCAGAAACTGGATGGCGGTCATCCATTCGTCGGGCGTGAGCTGCACGTCCTGCACAAAGGCATGGGCGTGTTTCACGAGAGAGGTCATCACCTGTTTGAACCGCGCGTCGGGGCAGTCCGCCATACGTTCCACCACGGCTTGGGCCAGGTCTTGTGCTTCGAGTTGCGCCATCTCTTGTCTCCTTTTTAATCGTTCGCCCCGGGGGCTTGGCATGTGAAAGCAATGCGAGTCTAGGAGTTCATGCCATGTCCTGGAAGTGATTAATTTCCACCGTTATCATCGATGCCATCAATGATAAAAATCAGAGGCATTTCCCATGGAACTCCGTCATGTCCGCTACTTCGACGCCATCGCCGAAACCCTGAATTTCACGCGCGCCGCCGAGCGGCTGCACGTCACACAATCAACGCTGTCGCACCAGATCAAACAGATGGAAGACGAACTCGGCGTCGCGCTGTTTGACCGCAGCAACAAGAAAATCCGGATGACCGAGGCCGGTGAAATCCTGCGCACCTACATGACACCGGCGCTGGAACAAATCGACCGGGGTGTGCAGGCGCTGCGCGGTGACGCCGAGTTCCTCTCGGGCACCATTCGCCTGGGCACCACGCCCAGCTTCAACACCCGCATGGTGCCGCTGTGTGTCTCCACCTTTTTGCACCACTACCCGAACATCCAGGTGGTGGTGGAAGAACTGTCGGGGGACATGCTGGCCAGGGGAATTTCTTCGGGCAAGCTGGACCTGGCCGTGTCTTACCGTCCGGCCGACGGCACGGGCCTGTGGTTCGAGCCCCTGTACAACGAAGAATTGCGGCTGGTGGTGGCGGCCTCGCACCCGCTGGCGAAACGGCGGCGTGTTCGCATGGTGGAGTTGCATCATGTGCGCATGGTCCTGCTGCCCAAGGAATACCTGACGCGGCAACTGCTGGACGAATGTTTTGAAGCGGCCGGCGCCACACCGCTGGTGGTGGCGCAACTCAACTCGATCTGGCCCATGTTCGAGCTGATCCGGCAGACGGATCTGGCCGGCATCTTCGGCGAGACCGCCGTGACACCTTCGAGCGACTTGCGTGCCGTACCGCTGGAGGACCCGGTGCCCATACGCACACCTGGCCTGCTCTGGCAAAAGGGCGCCACACGCTCGCCCACGCTCAAGCATTTTGCAGACATCATCCGCCGGGCCGCAGGCCAGATCGGATGATGTCTGCGCTGATTTACAGGACCGTGCACGCCTGCTCAAAAGACAGCCGCGGGTTGCGCTCAAACAACTTGTCATCGTCGCCGTATCCGAGGTTGATCAGGAAGTTGGCCTGTAGCCGGCCGTCGGGGAAAAACTCGGCATTCACCTTGGCCAGGTCCACGCCGCTCATGGGGCCGCAGTCCAGGCCCAGGGCCCGCGCCGCAGTCATGAAATAAGCGCCGCCCAGCGTGCCGTTACGGGTCGCCGTGCCTTGTGCCAAGCCGGGATTGCCTTCGAAGTTTTCCTTGGCACCCGGCTTGTGCCAGACCTGGGGCATGTGTTCGTAAAACTGGGTGTCGTTGGCCACAATCACGGTGACCGGCGCATCCCGCGTCTTGTCCAGATTGCCGGGCGACAGCGCCGGCAACAGGCGCGCACGCGATGTCGGTGACACCAGAAAAACATACCGGGTCGGCTGCGTGTTCATGGACGTGGCGCCCATCTTCGCGATGTCATACACCTCGCGCAGCAGGGACAAGGCCACGGGCTTGTCGAGGAATCCGTTGGCGGTGCGCGCCTTGAGGAACAACTGGTCCAGGCACTCTGGGGAAATTTTCATGGGTTTACTTTTTTATCAACAGTTAAAAAATGGAGATTTATTCCGCCTTGATATCGGCGTCGCGGATCAGCTGGGTCCAGCGCTGTACGTCGCGCTGCACCAGCGCCCGGGTGTCACCGGCGTTCAAGCTCATGGGTTTGCCACCGGCTTTGCGGAAGGTGTCACCCACGTCGGGCGCGGCAATCACCTGGGCCAGCTCGGTACGCAGGCGGCTGAGTATCTCAGGCGGTGTTTTGGCCGGCGCAAAGTAACCAAACCAGGACTCCAGCTCCAGCGCGGCCACGCCGGTTTCCTGCACCGTGGGCACCTCGGGGTGCATGGGGTTGCGCGCCCCGCCCGACACGGCCAGGGCCTTGACGGTGCCAGCATCAACCTGCACACGCGCCGTGGGTGACAGGTCAAAAAACAAATCCACCCGGCCACCCAGCAAGTCCTGGTAGGCGGCCTGCGCGCCGCGATAAGGCACATGGGTGATCTGCACCCCCGCCAGGTGCCACAAGGCCGCCGGCAACACATGCTGGCCGGAGCCGTTGCCGGCCGAGGCATAAGTCAGCTTGCCCGGATTGGCCTTGGCATAGGCCACCACCTCTTTCAGCGAGGCTAACGGCAAGTCCTTGCGCGCCATCAAGGTGTAGCTGTAAGCCACGGCCAGTCCGAGCGGCTCAAAGTCTTTCAGGCTGTCGTAAGGCAGGTTGCGGTACAGGCCGGGGTTCAGCGCCAGGTTGGACACCGACCCGACCAGCAGGGTGTAACCATCGGGCACGGATTTGGCCACGAAGTCGGTACCCACCAGCGTGCCCGAGCCGGGCTTGTTCTCGACGATGAAACTCTGCCCCATTTGTTTGCCCATACGCTCGGCCAGCAGGCGGCCGACAAAGTCGAAACCACCACCCGGCGGTTGCGGAACAATGACCTTGACCACCTTGTTGGGGTAGCTGTTGGTTTGCGCCTGGACCAGCGTGCAACAGGTCGCAGCGACGAGGCCCAAAGCCACAGCCAACGACCGGGGCGCACGAAACGTTGTCCAGGAAAAGGCAGCGGTGTTCATGGCGATCACCGCTCCAGCACGCCGCCGGCCAGCCAGCGCGTGCCACGTTGGTACAGCTCGTCCACCACAGGCCCCTTGAGCATGGGCATGTCCAGCTTGACGGTGTAGCCAATACGCGTCTGGATGTAGGCCAGGTGGCGGTAACCCTCGGGGAAGCCGGCCAGCGCCTGCGGGTCCAGCGCCAGGCTGGCGGAGGCATCCACAGGGTCGATGCGGTCTTTTTCGTAAATCGGCTGGCGGTGCAGCAGCTTCCACTGGCCTTCATGTTTTTGCACAAAATCGTAGAAACGGCCGGTGCAGACCACGTCACACAAGACGCCTTCCACCATGCCGCGCTGCGAGATGGTCATCTTGGTCTGCGCAATCGCACGGTCGCCCGCCACCTCGACGGCCGACCCGCCGAGAAAATGCAGGATGCTCACACCCTTGTCCCAGCCTTCACGCGTGACACGAATGAAATCCCTGAACGGCCCCTGGAACCAGGTGGCCATCATCACCCCGTCCGGGTGCCAGACGCTGGCAAAACGTTCCCAGTCGCCAGCGTCGCGCCAGACCGCCCAGCGCTCCAGCATCTGGCGGATCAGCAGTTCGTTTTCCATGTGTTCATTCATTAACCGTCTCCTTTTGTTGATTTTTTGGCGCTGGCTGGTCAAGCGCGGGCACTTCGTAGTCCACCTGGTGGCGCGCGATACGCAGGTCCGCCAGTTCCTGCTTGATACGTATGTGTTCGGGGTGATTGGCATAGCCATCGAGTGCGGCCTGGGTTTCGAATTCCGAATACAAGACCACATCGCAGGCATAGTCGACAGCGCTGGTATCGACCCCGATCTCCAGATGTATCAGCCCCGGAACACGTCCGCGCAACGACTCGAAGCTGCGTTTGAGCAGGTCCATGCCCTGGGCTTTTTCCGCCGGCGTGTCGCCGCGCAGGTTCCACATGACGATGTGTTTGATCATGCGGCGTACCCGGCTGGTACCAAGCCAGGGCTCACGGCTTCGTGTCCGGGTTGAGGACAAAGTCGAAGTCGAGGTGATACACCCCGTCCGGCTGTTTCACCCAGTCGGCCACCAGCGACTGGCGCACGCCGAACACGGCGTCAGAGTCCAGGTAGTTGTCGCCGTTGCGAAACACATGCGTGACCAGCGTTTCATAACCCGGCGCCTTGATCATGAAATGCAGGTGCGCCGGCCGCCAGGGATGGCGCTTCGTGGCACGCAACATGTCGCCCACCGGCCCATCCACCGGAATCGGATAAGCCTCGGCCACGATGGTCTTGAAGTGAAAACGGCCGTCGGCGCCAGAGGCCAGCACACCACGCGCCTGGTGTTTGTGCAGATCGGGGTATTGCACGTCGTAGTTGCCTTCGGCATCGGCCTGCCAGACCTCGATCACGGCGCCGGCCACCGCCTCGCCGCCCAGGCCCAACACCCGGCCCCGCACCAGGCAGGGCTCGCCGGCCGCGCCGTTGGCCACGTCCGCGCCGTGTTCGTAATGCGGCGCACCGTCCACATGAAAGGGGCCAAACACCGTGGCCTCGGTACAGCCGGGGGGTTTGTCGTTGTTCATGGTGACGGTCAGCATGGACAGGCCCAAGGTGTCGCTGAGCAAAATAAATTCCTGGCGTTTGTCGTCGCATTTCTGGCCGGTGGCGGTCAAAAACTCAATGCCGGCCAGCCACTCGGCCTCGGTCAGTTTGACCTCGCGCGCAAACGCATGCAGGTGTTGCACCAGGCTGGTCATGAGTTCTTTCAGGCGGGCATCAGGCGTGCCGGCAAAACGCGCAAGCACGGCCTGGGTGATGGTGTCCTGGTTCAGGTTGCGCATGAGCAGGCCTTTAGCCGAGCCGCCGCCAAGAAGGCTGATACCCCCTCGGGGAGCAACGCACCAATGTGAGCGTGGGGGTCCATACATTCCTTCGGGTTAGCTCTCTTGGTTGTAAATGTAGGTGGCGGCGACAATTTGGAAAAGCGCGCTGGCGCAAATGACTTTTCCACGCGGTGGAAAAAAGGGCGCGGCTGCCGCGCCACAATGCGGGCAGCCAACAACACATCGCATCAAGCATGCAGGAGACCGGGCGTGGATCGCTGGACTGAAATCGAACTGTTTGTGCAGGTGGCGGAAACCGGCAGCCTGAGCCGCGCCGCCGAAAGCCTGGCGCTCTCGAACGCCGCCGCCAGCCGCCATTTGTCGGCGCTGGAAGAACGCCTGGGCGCGCGGCTGGTGGAGCGCAACACCCGCCGGCTCTACCTCACCGACACCGGCCAGGAGTTTTTCAGCCGCGCCAAAGGCATACTCGCCGACCTAAAGGACGCGGAGTCCGCGGTCAACGCCACGGCGCTGAACCCGACCGGCATGTTGCGCATCACGGCCTCCTTGTCGTTTTCGCTGCACCACGTGGCGCCGCTGCTGCGCGAATACACACAGCGTTACCCCAATGTGACCGTGCATATCGAGGCCGCCAACCGCTACCTGGACATCATCGACAACAACATCGATGTGGCGATACGCACCCGCGAGGTCGAACCCGACTCCAACATCACCATACGCCGTCTGGCCGAAACCCGGCGCATCCTGGCGGCATCGCCGCGTTATTTTGCGCAGCACGGTTTTCCGAAAACGCTGGAAGACCTGCAGCGCCACAAGCTGCTGATCTACACCTACGCCAACAACCCGAACGAGTTGCGTTTCACGCGGGACGGCGAAACCACCACGGTCACGGTCAAGGGTTTGCTGGAATCCAACGACGGCCAGATCCTGCGCAGCGCGGCCCTGGACGGCCTGGGCATTCTGGTGCAACCCAGCTACATCCTGTACAACGACATCGTGGCCGGCCGCCTGGTGCCGGTGCTGGATGAATGGGACCTGCCGCGCCTGACCATCAACCTGGCCTACCCCAGCCGCAAACACCTGTCGGCCAAGGTGCGCACCTTTATTGATTTTGTGGCCGAACACTTCGAGAAAATGAATTACGAGCGCAAGTGGACCGGGCGTTTTGGCGTGTATTGACCGCGCCGGCACCGGGTGGCTTGCCCGGTCGCTACCAATTCAATAGCTTCTTGCGCCCGTCCCTTCTGGGCTGGAGGCCGATTTGATACACAAACCAGGCCCGCAGCGGCCTTCGCCTCAGGTGTAGGTCGGCCGGTAAGCCAGCTGCTGCGCCACAAAACCGTCAAACGCGGCCAGCAGCGGCTGGAATTTTTCCGCATCCCCTTCCAGTTGGGCCAGCGCGGCGCAGGTGGCCTCCAGCGTGGAGAGCTGATCCGGCGCCTGGGCGCGGCGAATCCGGTAATGGGACGCCGGCATGTCCCGCAGCGACAAGCGCGGCAGTTGTTGCAACAGCGGGTTGAGGTACAAAATTTTGCGGCTTTTGCGCCAGGTGCCGTCCAGCACGATCAGGCGCAGCTGCGTGGGATCCGACAAACACGCCGGATCCAGCACCGGCGGTGCCGGCAGGCCCAGCGCCTGCTCGTTCGCGGTCTCGGGGTAAAGCAACAGCTGGTGTTTCGGGCTGTCCGTTAACAGTTGCGGGTCAAACACCTCGCCTATCAGCAACCGGCTGTGTGGCAGGCTCAGCTGCAGCAGGCGCGCTGTGCCCTTGGCGTTGTCCACCTCCAGCGGGTGTTGCAGGATCAAGACCTCGACCTGATGTACCAGCGGTGTGATCCATGGGCAGATGCAGGCACTTTGCGGGCGCAAACAGGTCGCGCAGTGCGGCCTTTTGCGGGTGCCGTGTTCAGGAACCAACAAGGGCGCCATAAGCCTGGCGGGTCTCGGGGTCCACAGAGGCCAGCAGCTGCACATACGCGGTCTTGTGCCGGGCCAGCATACGCGCGGAGGCCACGGTTTTGGAGCGGCAGTACCAGTGGCAGGTGTGCTGCATCAAAAACAATTCAGCCGACACAGTGAAGGCCTTGTTTTTGGGCGAACGCTGCGCCTCGTTGTTCACCGCACGATGTATGCCCTGGGCATGGATGGCCAGGGCCTGGCGCAAATCAAAGGTGGCGGCGGGAAACAGCTTGTCGGCAAAAGGAATGGCCACGGCCAGCTTGCTCACGCGGGCATCGGCGGCATCCACTTTGGAAAAATCGGCTACAAAACGATCAAACTGCTCACACAAGGCCTGCTCGGAAGTGGCCAGCAGATTCCAGATTTGTGTCTGGCGCTCAGCGTCTTTTTCACCCAGCGCGCGCAGATAACCGTCGGTCAGGCTTTCCATCAGTTTTTCGATCTGGTGTTGACTCAGGTGGCGGCCCAGCAAGGCGATACGCCGGCCCTGGTCTTTGGATTTGAGTCGAAAAACAGCAAAAGCCGCCAGTACCAGCAGCAGAAAAATAATATCCATCACTACATTCAAGGGTCGATTGTTAAGACCCAAGTGTAGTGGTCACCCACCTGCCCTACACCTGCGGCCGTGCCCCTTCAAACGCATCCTGCAACAACTGGCGTATCGCCGTCCGTTCCAGCGGACGCGGATTGGGGTACTGGTTTTGCATGGCCATGTCGCAGGCCTTGTCCAGATCGGCCTCCTGCATGCCGATGTCGCGCAAGGCCACCGGCGCGCCGTTGTTTTTCGCCAGGTCAAACACCGCCTGCGCCGCGCTTGGGCCGCCCAATGCGGCGGCGATGGCCTGCATGGCCGCGGGCGCCGCAGCCGCGTTGTAGGCCAGCGCATGCGGCAGCACCACGGTATGGGTTTCGGCATGTGGCAGGTTGAAGCTGCCGCCCAGGGTGTGGCACAACTTGTGGTGCAAGGCCATGCCGACATTGCTCATCACGATGCCGCAAAGCCAGGCGCCGTACAGGGCGCTGCTGCGGGCGTCAATGTCAGTCGCTACGTTTTTGATAGCTGGCAGCGCCCGTCCGATGGCGGCAATCCCCTCTTGGCCATCAAATCCATGATGGGGTTGCTGTCCACCCCGTACAGGCCTTCGGTGGCATGGGCAATCGCGTTGATGCCGCTGCTGACACTCATGCGCACCGGCAGGCTCAGGGTCAGCTCGGGGTCGTAAATCACGGTGCGCGGCAACACCCGGCTGTCCTTGCCGGTTTTTTTCAGGCCGGCTTCGGTGATGCCGTACACCGTGGTCATCTCCGAGCCGGCGTAAGTCGTGGGAATGGCCAGAATGGGCAGGCCCGAGTCCAGCGCAATGGCTTTGCCCAGCCCGGTGGTGGAGCCGCCGCCTATGGCGACCGCGCAGTCGGCGCCAAGTCGGCGGGCCAGTTCCCGCGCTTCCCGCGCGGTTTCGATCGGCACATGCATGACTGCGCGGTCAAACACCCCGACGGCACGCGGCCCCAGCAGGTCGGCGATCATTTCAGCCGAGGTGCGCTGCTCGGGGGTGGACAAGACCAGCGCCTTGCGCGCCCCCAGTGCATCGATTTCGCGGCCCAGATGTTGCAGGCTGCCAGCCCCAAACACCACCCGGCCCGCCTGGCCGTTGTAGATAAAGTTTTTCATGGCTTCACTTATAAATCAGTTGCCAAACCGGCGCTGCGCTCGACGGTTTTGATGAGGGCCGCATAGTCGTCCTGGCCATCCCCCTGGGCCAGGGCCGCAACCATCAGTTGCCGGGTCAGCGCGGTTTGTAGCAGCGGTACCTGCGCGGCCTGGCCGGCGTCCAGAATCAAACTCAGGTCCTTGATCATCTGCACCACCGTGAAGGTGGGTGTGAAGTCGCGCTGGCTCAGTTGCTGGGCCTTGGCCTTGACGATGGGCGAGGCCACCGCACTGGCAGCCAGCACCTGCCACATGTCCTGCCAGTTGAGTCCGCCCTTGCGGCCCAAAGTCAGGGCTTCGGCCAGCATGGCGCTGGTCTGCGCAATCATCAGGTTGACCACCAGTTTCATCAGGCGCGCCTGTTCGGCTTCGCCCAGATAAAACTGCTGCGGCCCGAACAGCTTGAGCAGGGGCAACACCGCGTCATAGGCGACACGCGGCCCCGAGACCATCACCGTGAGCTGCGCCGCTTCGGCCATCTTGTTGTTGCCCGACACCGTGCAGCGCAGATACAACACACCGGCCGCCGCCAGCACTTGGTCGGCTTCGGCAGAAACCGCTTGCGACACCGTGCTGGTGTCCACATACACCGAACCGCGCCGGACGGTGCGCGCGACCTGGGCCGCCACCTGGCGCAAGGCCGCATCGTGGGGCAGCGAAGACAAGACCACCTCGGCCCGTCCCAGGGCGGCATCCACATCGTCCGTCACCGCCAGGCCTTGCCGGCGCGCGAGCTGCAGGCGTTCCGCGCTGGGGTCGCTGACCGTCACCACATGACCGGCCGCCTGCAGATGTTGGGCCATGGGCAGACCCATCTTGCCCACGCCGACGACATGCAGCACGCTCATCACTGACCCTTGAGATTGGCCGCCTTGGCAATCCGCGCGGCGGCCTCGACCTCGGTCTTGATAAAGGCATTAAAAGCCTCGACCGACATCGGAAAAGGGTCGGCGCCCAGCTTGTTCATGCGTTCCTTGACCTCGGGGTTGGCCATGGCCTTGATCGCTTCTTCGTGCAGGCGTTTGAGCACAGGCGCGGGCGTGGCGCTGGCCACAATCATGCCAACCCAGAAGGTGTAGTCCGAACCCGGCACACCGGCCTCGACCGTGGTTGGCACCTGCGGCAGCGACGGCGAACGGTTCGGCGTGCTGACTGCCAGCGCCTGCAGCTTGCCGTCTTTCACCAGCGGCAGGGCCGAGGCCAGCGGTGCAAAAAACCAGTCGTTGCTGCCGCCTATGACATTGGTCATGGCTTCCGGTGTGCCTTTGTAAGGCACATGCAGGGCATCAATGCCGGCCTGCAGGCGAAATTTTTCCGCATTGAGGTGGGTGGCGCTGCCCACCCCTGCCGACGCGTAGTTGAGCTGGCCCGGCTTGGCCTTGGCGGCCGCAACCAGATCGGCCAGGGACTTCCAGCCCTTGGCCGGATTCACCACCAGCACATTGGGCAGAGCCGCCAGCGGCGTGATGCCGGTCAGGTCCTTGAGCGTGTCGTAACCGATGGTGCTGTAAATCGCCGGGTTCAGGGCATGGCCCGAAGAATGCACCAGCACGGTGTAACCGTCGGGCTCTCCCTTGGCGACCTGGCCGGCCGCAATGGTGCCGCCGGCGCCCGGCTTGTTTTCGATCACGATGGGCTGGCCCATGCTTTTGCTCATGGTGTCGGCGATGCTGCGGGCAATCAGGTCGGTGCCGCTGCCGGCCGTGAAAGGCACGAGAAACTTGATGGGTTTGCTGGGATAGCCCTGGGCCAGCGCGCCGCCCATGGCCAGCAGGCTGAGGACGAGAAGCGTGAAGCGTTTCATGGTGTTGTCTCCTGGGGTTTAAGATAAAAACGGGTCTCCGCCCTTTAGGGATAAGCGCAACCAACTATCACTTTGATAGCGACAACGCTTTCGCAATTTTTTGCCCCGACGCCCGCAAGGCCGTCAGCTGCGGCGCCAGGTCCACACCCAGCAACTGGCCGTGGCGTTTTTTCCACTGCCCGGCCACCATCACGCTGTCGATGTTGGCCAGCGAGGTTTGCATCACCACCGAGTTGACCGGGTCGTGCACCGGCTGCATGTTGAGGTCGCTCGCACGTATCAACACCAGGTCGGCCTGTTTGCCGACCGCCAGCGAACCAATACGGTGCGACTGCTGGAGCATGCGGGCGCCTTCGACCGTGACCCAGGACAGCGCTTCACGTGTCGTGATGGTCGAGGTCGGCGGAATCGTGCTGTGGGTTTCGCGGTAGGCGACGTTGTCCAGCGAGCGCTGAATGCCCAGCGCCACCCGCGCCTGCGACAACATGTCGCCGCTGAGCACACTTTCCAGGTCCACCCCCAGCGACGGTGCGCGACCCAGGGCGCGCAGGCGGCCGGTCAACGGGTGGCCGTGGCCCTGGCTCATTTCGCTTTCGGCGGCGGCGGAAAAACTCATGCCCAGCTCACAAAAGCGCTGCAGCTGCGTGTCATTCAGCGCATGGCCATGCACGATGTTGATATGCGCGCCCAACAGGCCGGCGGCCTCCAGTTTTTCCCAGCCGTCGGGGGTACGCGCCGGCCCGCCGCCCTGGTGCAGCGAAGCAATCAGGCCCAGGTCTTTGGCCATGGCGAAGTCGTGCAGCGCCACCGTCAGCGTCGAATAATGCGGCCCCAACACGGCAGCCTGCACACTCAGCAGCGGCTGGCCCTGATGCGCCTTGAGCAGGCGTTCGATCTCGGCGCGTGGATGCGGCACCTCCCAGAATGGCGCCTGCCCCGGCTGCGGGTCGGGCTTGGGTGTGCCGTGGAAAAAAGCCGCACGGATGCCGGAGGCCAGCAGGCCGGCAATCGCGGCATCGTTGTGCGCCGGCGTCGGGTTGTTGTGGCACCAGTCGGCCAAGGTGGTGGTGCCGCAGTTGAGCTGGTTCAGTGAGCCCACCAAGGTGGCGATGTAGAGGTCATCCGGCGTGAACACCGTGGCCAGACCGGCATGCATTTTCTGGAAATACTCCAGCAAGGTCCAGTTGGCGGCCAGACCGCGCAAGGCGGTTTGCCAGGTGTGCATGTGGGCATTGACCAGGCCCGGGATGATGATGTGGCCCGTCGCATCCACAACCTGCGCATCATCGGCCTGGATGCGCGGCGCAATCTCGGTCAGGGTGTCGCCCGTCACCAGGATGTCGCCCTGGGGCAGATCGCCCAGGACATCCATGGTGACGATGGTGGCGCCGCGGATCAGCGTTCTGGCGGGTGCGGCGGCCATCTTCAAGCCTCCAAGCCGTCACTCATCTTGACGTTTTCGGGCTTGAGTTCCAGTCCAGCATCTTTCGCGGTTTCCAGCAACAACACCGCAAAGTCGATGTCCTCATGGCCACGCCCCACCATGCGTGCGACCGACTCGCGGGTGGCGGCAGCGGCCGGCATGGCCACGCCGTGCGCCCGCGCCGCACCCAGGCCCAGGTCCATGTCTTTGAGCAGCAGTTTGGGCGTGAAGGTGACTTGATCGAAACTCAGGTTGGTGAGCATGGGCGTCTTGTACTTGGTGTACATGGAGCCCAGCACCGAGTCGTTGATGCTCTCCAGAAAGATGTGGCGCGGGATGCCGGCTTTTTCGGCCAGCACCGTGATCTCGCAGAGGTTCTGGATGATCACGCCAAACATGGTGTTGTGGGCAATTTTCCAGATGCGAGCCAGCTCGCCCTCACCCACCCACATGACCTTGCGGGCCATGGCCTGCAGATAGGGCTCGACCTCGGTGTACAAGGCCTTGGGGCCAGAAGCCACTTGCAGCAACTTGCCGGCCTTGGCCACCTTGGCATTGCCCGACACCGGCGAACACAGGTAACCGACACCCATGGCTTCCAGCCGCGCACGGATGTCGGCCGAACCTTCCTGCGAAATCGAGGAGCTGTCCACAACAATTTTCGGTTTGGCCGTGCCCGCCACCAAGCCACCGTCACCGAACAGGACCTGCTTCAGGTCGTCGGTGGTGGAGACCATGGTGAACACGATGTCGCAACTGGCCAGGTCCTGCTTGCTGCCGACGAGGGTGGCGCCATATTCGGCCAGCGGCGCGGCTTTGGCGGCCGTGCGGTTCCACACACTCACTTCGTTGCCGGCCTTGATCAGGCGTTTGGCCATGGCCTCGCCCATACGACCCAGCCCTATCCATCCGATGCGCTTGCTCATTGTTTTTTCCTTGTTCCTGTTGACGCCGGCCAGTGTGCAGCAGGGTCTGCCGGGGTTCAAGGAATCCAGCGGAAATCAGTTTTCCCTTTCGTGGAAAAAAGACCAAAAGAAAAGCCGCACCAGGTGCGGCTAGGGAGCGATCTCAGACGATGGGAGGATGCGCTTGTTCGGACCGGGCGCAAGCATGCCGCAGGACCAGGCACTCTGGATACCGGCCACGGCCCGGTGTTGCGTCAGCCTCAGTCCACGCTGGCGCCGGACTCGCGCACCACCTTGCCCCACTTCACCGCTTCCTTCTGGATGAAGGCGGAGAACTGTTCGGGCGTTTCGCTGTAGACCTCGGCGCCCTGCTCGTTGATTTTCTTCTTGACGTCGGCCTTGGCCAGCACCTTGACGATGGCGGTGTTGAGCTTGGCCACCACGGCCGGTGGCGTGCCAGCGGGCGCAAACAGGCCAAACCATGAGGTCGCCTCGTAACCAGGCACGCCGGCTTCGGCGATGGTTGGCACGTCAGGCAGTTCGGGCGAACGTTTGGCGGTGGTGACGGCGAGCGGCACCAGCTTGCCCGAACGCACATGCTGGATGGCCGAGGGCATGTTGTCGAACATGATGGCGATCTGGTTGCCCAGCAGGTCGGTCACGGCCGGCGCGCTGCCCTTGTAAGGCACATGCTGCATGTCGACCTTGGCCATGCTCTTGAACAGCTCACCCGACAGGTGGATGGAGCTGCCGCTGCCGGACGAACCGAAGTTCAACTGGCCAGGGTTGGCCTTGGCGTAGGCAATCAGTTCCTTCACGTTTTTGAAGGGCTGCTTGGGGTTGGCCACCAGCAGGTTGGGCACATTGGCCACGCGGGTCAGGGGTGCAAAGTCCTTGATCGGATCGAAGGGCATTTTTTTATACAGTGCCGCGTTGATCGCGTGTGTGCCGACCGTGCCCATGAACAGGGTGTAGCCGTCAGCCGGCGCGCGGGCCACGGCCTGCCCGCCAATGTTGCCGCCCGCGCCAGCGCGGTTGTCGACGATGACGGACTGGCCCAGCTCGGCCGTCAAGGCCTGGCTCACGATACGCGCCAGGATATCGGTGGTGCCGCCTGCGGAGAAAGGCACCACCATGGTGATGATCTTGCTCGGGTAAACCGCTTGTGCGGCGGCAGGCATGCTGGCCAACAAGCCGGTGCCCAGGGCCACGGCGGCGCTCAGGCTGCGCAGCGCGAATTGACGGCGACCAGAATTGGAAATGCGGGACATGAAGAAGTCTTTCTAGAGAAGGAGAGCGAAAGTCCCGGTCCTGTGCCAGCGGCTGATCTTGTGGATCACGGGGCAAAGCCGGGAAGGGAAAAGCCCCATCAGGGGCGACAAAAATCAGATGGGCGCCACACCCAGCGTGGTGCCACCACACACATAAAGCACCTGGCCGGTCACAAAACCGTTGTCGGGCGACAGGAAGAACAGTGCGGCGCGCGCCACGTCGTCTGCCGTGCCCATGCGCCCCACCGCAATGCTGTCGAGGATGCGCTGTGTTTGCGGTGCGCCTTCGGGGTTGCTCTTGCGGAACAGTTCCGTAGCAATCGGCCCGGGGCCAATCGCGTTCACGGTGATGCCGTCACGCCCCAGCTCCATGGCCAGGGTGCGCGTCATGCCTATCATGCCGGCCTTGGTGGCGGAATACACAATGCGGTCCGCCTTGCCCAGGGCGGCACGTGAGGACATGTTGACGATGCGGCCCCGGCCGCAGGCGCGCAGGCTGGGCAGAAAGGCCTGCGTCAGCAGCATGGGCGCGCGCAGGTGCAGGCCCACCACGTCGTCCAGCGTGGCCGTCGTCGCGGTGTCTATGGTGCCGGGGCGGGTGGCGCCGGCGTTGTTGACCAGCGCCGTCACCTTGTGCTTCGCTGCGATTTTGGCGGCGGCATCACGCGTGGCGGCTTCCTGGGTCAGGTCGGCCTGGTAGGAGGTGAGATGCGGGTGGCTCCAGTCCGGCAGCACATAGTCAAGGTTGACCACGTGGCGGCCCTGCGCCAGCAGGGCTTCTGCAATGGCGCGGCCAATGCCCGAGCTGGCGCCCGAGACAAGCGTGGCCTCAGGCAAGGCAGCAATCATCGTGCTCAAACCCGTTCCAGAATCAGCGCAATGCCCTGGCCCACACCAATACACATGGTGCACAAGGCGTAGCGGCCGCCGGTGGCGTGCAGGCGGTTGACGGCGGTGGTGACCAGGCGTGCACCGCTGGCACCCAGCGGATGGCCCAGCGCAATCGCGCCGCCCCAGGCGTTGACGCGGACGTCGTTGTCCTTCAGGCCCAACGCGCGCAGCACGGCCAGGCCCTGGGCCGCAAAGGCTTCATTGAGTTCGATCACGTCGAGCTGCTCCAGCGTGAGGCCGGTTTGCGCCAATACCTTCAGCGTGGCGGGCGTGGGGCCAAAGCCCATGATGCGCGGCGCCACACCGGCCGTGGCCATGCCGACCACGCGGGCACGCGGTGTCAAGCTGTATTTGGCGGCGCTGGCTTCGTCGGCCAACAACAGGGCGCAAGCGCCGTCGTTCACACCCGAGGCGTTACCGGCGGTCACCGTGCCATCGGGGCGCACCACGCCCTTGAGCTTGGCCAGGGCTTCCAGGCTGGTTTCACGCGGGTGTTCGTCCTTGTCGACGACGATGGCATCGCCCTTTTTCTGGGGAATCGTCACGCCCACAATTTCGCGCGCCAGGTGACCGGCCTTTTGCGCGGCCACGGCATTGAGCTGGCTGGCCAGCGCCATGCGGTCCTGGGCTTCGCGTTCGATCTTGTAATCAGTGGCGACGTTCTCGGCGGTTTCGGGCATGGAGTCCACGCCGTACTGGGCCTTCATCAGCTTGTTCACAAAGCGCCAGCCTATGGTGGTGTCATACACGGCGTTGTTGCGACTGAAGGCGCTTTCGGCTTTGGGCATCACAAACGGCGCGCGACTCATGCTTTCGACGCCGCCGGCAATCATCAGGCCGGCTTCGCCGGACTTGATGGCACGCGCCGCCGTGCCCACGGCATCCAGGCCGGAGCCGCACAGGCGGTTCAGGGTGGCGCCGGGCACGTCAATCGGCAGGCCGGCCAGCAAGCTGGACATGTGGGCCACGTTGCGGTTGTCTTCACCGGCCTGGTTGGCGCAGCCATAAATCACATCGGTCACGGCCGCCCAGTCCACGTTCGGATTGCGCTGCATCAGCGCCCGGATGGGCACCGCGCCCAGGTCGTCGGTGCGCACGCTGCTCAGGGCACCGCCGTAGCGGCCGAAGGGGGTACGGATGGCATCGCAAATGAAAGCTTGGGTCATGAGGTTCTTGGTGAAAAAGGGTTACAACAAATGGTGATCAGGTGACATCAGGCCGGAAGAGATTAGAGTGCCACAGGCAGGCCTATGAGTTTTTCCAGCTCGGCGTGCGCCAGGCCCTCGACCTTGTCGATGAGCTTGAGGCCGTCCGGCGTGCATTCCAGTGTGGCCAGCTCGGAGTAGATGCGCTTGACGCAGGCAATGCCGGTGAGCGGGTAGCTGCACTGGGCCACCACCTTGCTCTCGCCTTTTTTGGTCAGCAAGTCCATCATCACCCAGGTCTGCTTGGCACCAATCGCCAGGTCCATCGCGCCGCCCACGGCGGGAATCGCGCCGGGCTCGCCGGTGCTCCAGTTGGCCAGGTCACCGGTGCTTGAGACCTGGAAGGCGCCCAGCACACAGATGTCGAGGTGGCCGCCGCGCATCATGGCAAAACTGTCGGCATGGTGGAAAAAGGCCCCGCCCTTGAGCAGCGTCACCGGCTGTTTGCCGGCATTGATCAGGTCGTAGTCTTCGTCGCCTTCGGCCGGTGCCGGGCCCATGCCCAGGATGCCGTTTTCGCTGTGCAACACGACCTCCATGCCAGCAGGAATATGGTTGGCCACCAGGGTCGGCATGCCTATGCCCAGGTTGACGACGGCGCCGTCATGAATGTCTTGCGCCACGCGGGCGGCCAGTTGGTCTTTGCTGCGTTTTTGGTAAGTCATGTCATGCGGCCCGTTTGATGCCGCCAGCCTGCGTGGCCACACGGTCAATTTTCACAATCTGGTGGACAAAAATGCCGGGCGTCACGATGTGCTCCGGATTCAGCGCGCCGAGTTCAACAATCTCGTGCACGGTGGCCACGGTCTTTTTCGCGGCGGTGGCCATCACCGGGCCAAAGTTGCGCGCCGCCATGCGGTAGGTCAGGTTGCCCCAGCGATCGCCCTGCTCCGCCTTGATGAGCGCGAGGTCGGCGTAAATCGGCATCTCCAGCACATAGTGCTTGCCGTTGATCTCACGGGTTTCCTTGGCCGAGCCGTCGGCGTTTTTGGCCAGCTCCGTGCCAAAGCCGGTGGGCGAGAAAAAGGCGCCTATGCCGGCACCGGCGGCACGAATACGTTCGGCCAGGTTGCCTTGCGGCACCAGCTCCAGTTCCAGTTGGCCGCTGCGGTACAGGCCGTCAAAAATCTGGCTGTCGACCTGGCGCGGAAAACTGCAGATCACCTTGCGCACGCGGCCGGTCTTGAGCAGCGCAGCCAGGCCCACCTCGCCGTTACCGGCGTTGTTGTTGACCACGGTCAGGTCTTTCGCGCCCTGCGCTATCAGTCCGTCAATCAGTTCACTGGGAATGCCGGAGGTCCCAAAACCCCCAATCAGCACGGTGGAACCGTCTTTCACGTCCGCCAGCGCATCGGCAATCGAGCGGGCAATCTTGTTGATCATGAAGCTGTCTCCGCAATAAGGATCAAAAAAAAGAAATTTGTTCTTATGTAGAACAAATGTTCGTATAATGAATTTTAGGAGATTTCACCAGCCATGGCAATCGCAGCATCGCCCCTGAGCCCTGACCAGCAGCCCGGCCCCACGCCGGGCGACAGTTATGTCCAGTCCTTTGCGCGTGGGCTGGAGGTGATCCGATCCTTCAGCGCCCAGTCGCCCCAGCAAACACTGAGCGAAGTGGCGGCGCGCAGCGGACTGACCCGCGCCGGTGCCCGGCGCATTTTATTGACCCTGCAGACACTGGGTTATGTGGTCAGCGACGGCAAGTATTTTTCACTGACGCCGCGCATCCTGGATCTGGGTTTTGCCTACCTCTCGTCCATGCCGATCTGGAATTTGGCCGAGCCGGCGATGGAAAACCTGGCCGAAGCAGTCAGGGAGTCGTGTTCGGCCGCCGTGCTGGATGGCACGGACATTGTGTATGTGCTGCGTGTGTCCACCCACAAGATCATGAGCATCACCTTGGGCGTTGGCTCGCGCCTGCCAGCCTATTGCACCTCACTGGGACGGGTCTTGCTGGCCGCGATGCCGGAAGAACAAGCCATGGCCCGCTTGATAGCCTCCCGGCCTGAAGCGCTGACCCGGCACACCATCACCGACCTGGATGCGCTGCGTCAGAAACTCGCGCAAACCCGCAAGCAGGGCTGGTGCCTGGTTAACCAGGAGCTGGAAGAAGGCCTGGTGTCCATGGCCGCCCCGATTCAGGACAGGCTGGGGCGCACGGTGGCGGCGCTGAACATCAGCGGCCAGGCCAACCGCACCAGCGCCAAGGTCATGCAGGACAGCATGTTGCCGTCGCTGCTGGCCGCGGCGCAAACCATCTCGCGCCTGCTCAGCGTGCAGCGCAACTGATCCGTCGCCCCCACGCTGGCGGCCCGCAAGATCAGGGCTTGCGGCCGCCCATCACCAGTGCCACGGCGCCCAGCAAGACCGCACCCATGCTCAGCCATTGCGGAATCGTGATGGACTGCTTTTCCTTGACCGTCAATTCAATCGGGCCGATCTTGGCCGCCGTCGTGTCTTTGGTGAAACTGAAGCCGCCGGTGAAAAAGCCGGCCAGCCCGAGCACGATTAAAACAATGCCTGTGATTCTGATTGCATTCATAAAGGTCTCCTCGCCGGATGATGGGATAAATTGACGCACGCTTGCCGGGACCGCGCTGCCGTGCACGTAATCTACGTGATGGCCCGGCCAAAACGCGTAGGACATGGCCGCCTGCCGTGTCCCCGTGCATGAAACACCACACCGCCATCGGACATAGACCCCGTGCTACGCTTGCCCCATGTTCACACCTTCGCAAGCCGACGTTCGCCGCTTTTTCTGTTCTGTTTATGCCAAAGCCCGCTCAGGACAAGCGCTGGAAGCTATTGAAATCATAGCAAGCCAATGGATAGACGAACATCCCGAATACCATGCCGACTTCGCCGATGCCGACGCGGCGCTGGAAAAAATGTACGACGTGGAAGCGGGCAAAACCAATCCGTTTTTGCACATCTCCATGCACCTGTCGATCAGCGAGCAGTGTTCCATCGACCAGCCGCGCGGCATCCGGCAGGCGGTCGAGTTGCTGACCGCACGGCGCAACTCGCTACACGCGGCGCACCACGAAACTATGGACTGCCTGGGCCAGATGGTCTGGGAAAGCCAGCGCGCCGGCCGGCCACCCGACGGCGCCGCCTATATCGACTGCGTGCAGCGCCACGCCACCCGGGATTGATGCGGCTGGCACAACAGGTTTGACCGACAAAAAAAATGCCGCTGAATCAGCGGCATTTTTTGTGGGGGGACGGGCGCTCAGCGCTTCAGCCGAAACTCGCTCTGCGGCACAACCTTCAGGTCGCCTTCCACGGACGACAGGTACTTGGCCAACTGCTTGAGTTCTGCATTGCTGTACTGCTTGACCATGCCCGCCATGATGGCGTTGCCGCGACCGACTTTGGGGTTGTTTTCAAACTTGTAGGACTTCAGCGCCACAAACAGGTAGTCCGCATGCTGGCCACCCAGTTTGGGATAGCTGGGGTCGATCGGTTTGCTGAAGTCGGCGCCGTGGCAGGATGCGCAATTGGCCTTGTTCAGCAATGCCGCCACTTCAGGGCTGGGCGCCTTGATGGTTTTGGCCACCGGAGCGGCATCTTGCGGCAAGCCGTGCTGGCTGTAATAAGCGGCCAGGTCAGCGATGTCCTGGTCGTTCAGGGAGTCGGCGATGCCACGCATCGACGGGTGCTTGCGCTCACCTTTTTGATAAGCATGCAGGGCAGCAGAGATGTATTTGGCGCTTTGGCCCGAAATCATCGGCACCTTGTAAACCTCGGGGAAGCTGGCCTGGTAGCCCTTGATGCCATGGCAACCGATACACATGGCATTTTTTGCCTCGCCGGCTTTGGCATCACCCTTGATGTCCTGGGAATGGGCTGCAACCGTCACAAATGAGACAGCAACGGCAAATATCGTGGTGAACAGCTTATTCATTTTGCGCGCACAATCAGGTGAGAATTTGTTATATAAAACAGCCATCGATTATATCTGGGCCTGCTGCGGCAAAGTCCTGACCCCGCTCAATCACCGCAGATTCGCTTCTTCCCAAGCTCACTTCGCCATCCACCATGAAATTCCAAGGCTCCAAAAACTACGTCGCCACCCAGGATTTGATGCTTGCCGTCAATGCCTCTGCCACTCTCAAAAAGCCTCTGCTGGTCAAGGGCGAGCCCGGTACCGGCAAGACCATGCTGGCCGAGGAAGTGGCCGAAGCACTGAAACTGCCACTGTTGCAATGGCACATCAAATCCACCACCAAGGCGCAGCAAGGTTTGTACGAATACGACGCGGTCTCGCGTCTGCGCGACTCGCAACTGGGCGATGCCAAGGTCAAGGACATCCACAACTACATCATCAAGGGTGTGCTCTGGCAGGCCTTCACAGCCGATGAGCCGGTGGCCTTGCTGATTGACGAGATCGACAAGGCCGACATTGAATTCCCCAACGACTTGCTGCGCGAGATCGACCGCATGGAGTTTTACTGCTACGAAACCCGCGAACTGATCAAGGCCAAACACCGGCCGCTGGTGTTCATCACCTCGAACAACGAAAAAGAACTGCCTGACGCGTTTTTGCGCCGCTGCTTCTTCCACTACATCAAGTTCCCCGATGCCGACACGATGAAACAAATCGTTGACGTGCATTTCCCCGGCCTGAAAAAAGAGTTGCTGGCCGCGGCCATGAAAACCTTTTACGACGTGCGCAACCTGCCCGGCTTGAAGAAAAAACCGTCCACCAGCGAACTGCTGGACTGGCTCAAGCTGCTGGTGGCCGAAGACATTCCCCTCGAAGCCTTGCAAAGCAAGGAAGACAAGGTGGCCGTGCCACCGCTGGTCGGCGCGCTGCTGAAGAACGAGCAGGACGTCACCTTGTTCGAAAAACTGGTGTTCATGCAGCGCCACAACCGCTAAAACCATGGCTGCCGATACCCCCAAACTCCTGCTCGAAGGCCTGTCCGATGCCGTCGGTTTTGTCGGTGGGGCCTTGATCGGCTTCTGGCTGGGCCGTTTTTTTGGCTTCGACATTTTTGCGGCCGGTTATGGCAACAGCGCCATTGCGGGCATCGTTTTGGTGGGCATCGGAGGCGGCCTCGGTCTGCAGTTGGCGCGGCGCTGGCGCCGTGCGCAAGAGAAAAAGCGGAGCAAAGACGCATGAGTTTTGTCCAAGCCGTCACACTTTCCGGCCGGGGCGTGGAACTGCTGCCCCTGGCGCTGGAGCACGAAGCCGGCCTGCGCGCCGCGGCCGCCGACGGCGAGTTGTGGAATCTGCGCATCACCTCCGTGCCCGAGCCGGAACAAACGCGGACCTACATCGAAGACGCCCTCAAGGGCCGTGAAGCCGGTCACCGTTTTGCCTTCGCCGTGCGCGACCAAGCCACGGGCACCGTGCTGGGCACCAGCAGCTACCACGACATCGTGCCGGCCGTGAAACGTGTCGAGATTGGCTACACCTGGTACGCCGCCCGTTGCCAGCGCACCCATGTCAACACCACCTGCAAACTCCTGCTGCTCACGCATGCGTTTGAGACCCTGGGCTGCCACGTGGTCGGCTGGCGCACCGACAACTTCAACCACGCCTCGCAGCGGGCCATCGAGCGCCTGGGCGCCAAAAAAGACGGCGTGATCCGCGGCCACGCCCTGCGGCGCGACGGCACCATTCGGGACACGGTGATGTACAGCCTGCGCTCGGGTGAATGGCCGGAGGTCAAGGCGCAACTTTTATACATGCTCGAGAAACCCAGGGCAACCAAAGCCTGAGAGGAGCGCCAGCATGCTGATCGATTTTTTTTACACCCTGCGTTCCGCCAAGCTGCCGGTTTCCGTCAAGGAATACCTGATGCTGCTCGAAGCGCTGCAGGCCGGTGTGGTAGGCCCCAACAGCGACAAGCTGGACGCCCACGACGGCGAAGGCGCCTACAAGATCGACGACTTCTATTACCTGAGCCGCACGGTGCTGGTGAAGGACGAAAAACACTACGACAAGTTCGACCGCGCCTTTGCGGCCTACTTCAAGGGTGTGGAGACGATTGCCGACTTCACCAAGGACATCCCGCTGGAGTGGCTGCGCAAAAACCTGGAGTTGGAGCTCAGCCCCGAAGACAAGGCCAAGATCGAAAAGATGGGCTGGGACGAACTCATGGAGACGCTGAAAAAACGTTTCGAAGAGCAGAAAGAACGCCATGAAGGCGGCAGCAAGTGGATAGGCACGGGCGGCACCTCGCCGTTTGGCGCCAACGGTTTCAACCCGCAAGGCATACGCATAGGCCAGGAAAAAAGCCGCAACAAAAGCGCCGTCAAGGTCTGGGACCAGCGTGCCTACAAAGACTACGACGACACGCAGGAGCTGGGCACACGCAACATCAAGGTGGCGCTGCGCCGCCTGCGCAAGTTCGCACGTGAAGGCCATGTCGAAGAGCTGGACCTGGACGACACCATCAAATCCACCGCGGCCAACGCCGGCTGGCTGGACATCAAGATGGTGCCGGAGCGCCACAACAACGTCAAAGTGCTGCTGTTGATGGACGTGGGCGGCACCATGGACGAACATATCAGCCGCGTTGAAGAATTGTTCTCGGCCACCAAGACCGAGTTCAAACACATCGAGTTTTATTACTTCCACAACTGCGTCTATGACTTCATGTGGAAGAACAACCGCCGCCGCTTCAGCGAAAAATTTCCGACCTGGGACATCATTCGCAAATACAACAAGGATTACAAACTGATCTTTGTCGGCGACGCGACCATGAGCCCCTATGAAATCCTGCAGCCTGGCGGCAGTGTCGAATACAACAACGAGGAAGCCGGCGCCGAATGGATGCAGCGGCTGACCAACGCCTTCCCGAAATTCGTCTGGATCAATCCCGAGCCGCAAGGCGTCTGGCAATACCGCCAGAGCATCAGCGTGATCCAGCAACTGGTCAACCAGCGCATGTACCCGCTGACCATCAAAGGACTTGAAGAGGCGATGCGCCTGTTGTCCAAGTAAACTGGAAAGGTGACCCATACCAGTCCCTGCCGCGCCTGGGGGGCGGCCCCAGCGCAGCTGACTGCCACCGCCCTCTTGTTTCTTCTTGCGTCTGCGGCCGCCGCGCAGACCGGCACGTCCGCCGCACCGGCCAATACCGCCATGCCGGGCACCAGCCCGGCCCCCATCACGCAGACCACGGTACCGGCCCCGCCGCCCGCCGGCCTCGCGCCGCCGGCGACTCCCCGAGGCGCGGTCGGCACGACCCAGGCACAGCCCGAAGTCACGGCCTTTGACATCGAGGTGAAGGCCCCGACCGAGGTACGCGAACTGCTGGAGCGGCACCTGGAGCTGCGGCGTTACCGCGCCGTGACCGACCTGGACGAAGCCGAACTGGCGCGCCTGATCGTGCTGGCCGAGCGCAATGTGCGCAACCTGGTCGGCACGCTCGGTTATTTCAGCCCCCGTATCAGCATCACCCGTGAAGGCACGGAGCAGCGCCCCAACATCGTGGTGGCCGTGGAACCCGGCGAGTTCACCCGCACGGGCAGCGTGGCGATTGATTTTTCCGGCAACATCGCCGAGTCGACTGACACCGGCGCCGTGGCCCAGCGTGAAGGCATCCGGCGCGACTGGCGCCTGCCCATAGGCCAGCGTTTTACCCAGGACAGCTGGGACAGCGCCAAGACCCAGGCGCTGCGCGAACTGGTGGTCCGGCGTTACCCGGCGGGCCGGCTGTCGGACAGCCTGGCCGACATCGATGCCACGACCCAGCGTGCAGCGCTATCGCTCACGCTGGACTCCGGACCGCTGTACCGCCTGGGACCGATGCAGGTCAAGGGCTTGAAGCGTTATGACCCGCAACTGGTGCCGCGCCTGGCCCGGCTGGAGCCGGGCTCGGTCTACGACCAGAACCGGCTGCTGGAAGCGCAACAACGGCTGGCCTCCAGCGGCTATTTTGACTCGGCCTCGATTTTTATCGACCCGGAAAGCGACCCTTTGGCGGCACCGGTGCAAGTCCAGGTGCGTGAGGCGCCGCTGCAAAAAGTGGTGCTGGGCATAGGCGCGGCGACCGACACCGGCCCCCGTACCTCGGTGGAATACACCCATCACCGTGTGCCCGGCATCGACTGGCGCGCAACCACCAAGTTGCAACTGGAGCGCAAGTCGCCGTTTGCACAAACCGAATGGACAGCCATCCCTGATGAGGACGGCTGGCGCTGGGGTGCACTGGGACGGACCGAACGTCTGGACGACAACGAACTCATCACCCGCGCGCAGCGCCTGCGTGTGGGCAAATCGCAGGCGGGCGACCGCATAGACCGCAATGTCTACCTGCAATACGACCGCGCCGGCGTACAGCCCGCGAGCGGCACCAGCATTTCCAACAGCGACAGCGGTGACGGCTCGGCCATCAGCGGCAACTATGTGTGGACCGGCCGTTATTTCAACAACCTGCCTTTCCCGGATAAAGGTTACGGCCTGGGGCTGGAGCTGGGTGGCGGTATCACCCTGGACAGCAAACGCCAGCCCTTTGTGCGCACGGCCGGACGCTGGATGGGCGTAAAAACACTCACAGGCAGCCGGATCGCCCTGCGCGCCGAGGGCGCCGCTGTGGTGGCCGCCGACTCGGCGCGTGTGCCCAGCACCCTGCTGTTTCGTACCGGCGGTGACAACACCGTGCGGGGTTACGGTTACCGCGACATCGGCGTGCAGCGGGCCGACGGCCTGATCGGGCCGGGACGTTACATGGCCGTGGGCAGCGTCGAGTGGCAGCGTCCCATGCTGCGCAACGGTTTGCCGTCCGAATGGGAAAACACCTTGTTTGTCGATGTCGGTTCGGTCGCTGACCGGCCACAGGATTTGAAACCCGTGGTGGGCCTGGGCACCGGCGTACGCTGGCGCAGCCCGATCGGGCCCTTGCAGATTGACCTGGCCTACGGCGTGAAAACCCAGCAGTTCCGTCTGCACATGAGTGTGGGATTTGTTTTCTGATGGCCACGCCCAATCACACCGCCCCAGCCCCCGCGCGGCCGTCGCGCCGATGGCACCACGTGCTGGCCACGGCGCTGGCGGCCGTGTTTGTTGTGCTGCTCACCGGGTTCAGTGCTCTCTGGTGGTGGTCGGGCACCGACGGTTCGCTGGCCACGTCGCTGCGCTGGGTCGCACGTTATCACCCCCTGAACGCGGAAGGGGTGAGCGGCTCCTTGCGCGCCGGCGGCCAGGTTCAGACCCTGAGTTGGCAGCAGGATGGCCTGAAGGTGGTGGCCACCGGTGCCAGCCTGGCCTGGCAACCCTTGTCGCTGCTATCCGGCCAGCTCCAGCTGCAGCGCCTGGTTGCGGCCAGTGTGTCCATCGATGACCAGCGTGCCGCCTCGCCAAGCGCCGGACCACCCACCTCCTTGGCCCTGCCCTTTCGCATCACGCTGGATGCATTTTCCGTAGATCGTCTGCAATGGGCAGGTCCCCCAGCCTTTGACGCCAGCGACATCACCGGGTCTTATCAATTCGACGGCGCGCAACACCAACTGACGCTGAGCGGCGCGCAAGTGGCCAGCGGGCATTATTCGGGCCGTGTGAGCCTGGCCGCCACAGGCACACTGGCGCTGGACGCGGCGCTTTCTGGCACTATGGACGCCGCTGTACCCAGCAGCAACACCCACATGCCGCTGGTCGTCACGGCCACGGCGCGTGGGCCGCTGACCGAGCTGACCCTCCAGGCGGCAATAAAACTCAGCACCCCCGCTGTGGGCGCCAGCCCGGCGCCACAAGCCAGCGCCACAGCGCGCCTCACCCCCTGGGCCGCGCAGCCCCTGCCGCAGGCCGATGCCAGCTTCAGCGCATTGGACCTGGCCAGTCTTTGGCCAGGCGCGCCACAAACCGGACTGACCGGCACCTTCAGCGTGCGGCCCGACAACAAGGTCCATGCGGCCTGGCAATTGCAAACCAGCATTCACAACAGCCTGCCCGGCCCCTGGGACCAACAGAGGCTGCCGCTGGACCGCCTGCAAGCGCAGGGAGAATGGCGCAACGGGGTGGCCATGGTGCGCCAGCTCCAGGCCCAGCTTGGCGGCGGCGAGGTGCTGGCCAGCGGTCAATGGTCAAGTGCCACGCCATCCCCCGACGCAACGGACTGGCAGGCAAAAGCCACCTTGAAAAACATCAACCCGGCCGCCTTGCACACACAGTTTGCCGCCTTGCCCGTCAACGGACAGGCCGACCTGAGCGGTCAAGCGGGTGCGATCAATTTTGATACCCGCCTGACCAGCAACGGCGCGCCGGTAGCCACAGCCAAAACCGCCGTGAAGCCGGACACCGGCAACTTGCGGCTGCGCGATGCCAGCGCGCAAGGGCGTTGGGCTGGTGACACCTTGTCGCTCACCCAATTCCAGCTACGGTCCGACGACGCCACGCTGGCCGGCACGCTGGAGCTGCAACCCGCCGTGCCCAGCGGCAAAGGCCATGTAACCCTGAACGCGCCCGGCCTGGACGCCCAGATACAGGGTGAGCTGCGAGAAGCCCGCGGTGCAGGCGAACTCAACCTGCGCGGCCGGGATGCCGGTCAGGCCTTGCGCTGGCTGCAAGGCCTGCCCGGTATGCCTGCCAGCCTGCGCAATGCCTCGGCCAGTGGCAAGGTCGACCTCCAGCTCGGCTGGCAAGGCGGCTGGCGTGACCCGGCGCTGCAGGCCAAGCTGCAAGTCCCGTCGCTGGACTGGCAGGCCGGCCCGGCACCCAAAACCAAGGACGCATCCAGCCCCAGCCCCGACGTATTGAAAGTTCGCGCGGTCGAAGTCAGCGTGTCTGGCCGCCTGAGCCAGGCCGAACTCAAGGCCCAAGGACGGCTTGAACTGGCCGAACGCCGTTATGCCTTACAGGCCGCCGCCAGTGGTGGCCGCATCGGCCCGGCCAAAGCCGCCTGGTCGGCCGCACGCTGGCAGGCCCTGGTTCAGCAACTGGAGCTGTCGGTCCAAGACCCGGCGCTGGGCACGGGCGTCTGGCGCCTGGCCAGCCGCGGCAACGTGCCGCTGAAATGGACTCCTGGCGCCAGCGGCGGCGCCCTGGAAGCCGGCACCGGCGAAGCGGTGCTGAGTGCACCGGCGCGCGGCGCGTCGGCAGGCGCGACCACCACGCCATCCCAAGCGGTACTGGCCTGGCAAGCGGTGAAATGGCGCGCCGGAGAATTGATCACGGCCGGCACACTCACCGGCCTGCCGCTGGCCTGGATCGAGCTGATCGCCGGCCCGCAATTGGCCGGCGCTGGCCTGACCGGCAACCTGGTGTTTGACGGCCAATGGGATGCGGCGCTGGGCGAGACCTTGCGCCTCAAAGCCAGCCTGGCACGCAGCCGGGGCGACCTCACGGTGCAGGCCGAAACGGCCCAGGGTGTGAACACACCGGTCGCCGCGGGTGTGCGCGACGCACGGCTCTCGCTGCTCAGCGAGGGCGAGGCCGTGACCGTGGTATTGCGCTGGGACAGCGAACGCGCGGGCAAGGCCGATGGCATCTTGAGCACACGCCTGGCCAAACGTGGCGCCGAAGGCTGGGTCTGGCCGCAGGATTCGCCTATCAACGGCCAGTTGCGCGCGCAACTGCCACGCATCGGGGTCTGGTCGGTGCTGGCACCGCCGGGCTGGCGGCTGCGCGGCTCGCTGGGCACCGATGTGGTCCTCAGCGGTACCCGTATCGCGCCACACCTGAGCGGCAGCCTGCAGGCCGATGACCTGGCCTTGCGTTCGGTGGTGGACGGCATCGAGTTCGGCAAAGGCCGGCTGCGTGCCACGCTGGACGGCACCCGCATGCGTATCAGCGAGTTCACCTTGCAGGGCGCCGGCGAGCAAGGCGCGGGCGGCATGCTACGTGCGCAAGGCGAAGCCGGCTGGATCAATGGCCAGCCGCAGGTCCAGCTGGACGCCAAACTCGAACGCCTGCGGGCCAGCCTGCGCACCGACCGGCAGATCACCTTGTCGGGTGATATCCGGGCCACGCTGGCGAACAAGGCGGCGGCGTTTACCGGCCAGTTGCGCGTCGACAAAGCGCTCATCTTGCTGCCAGACGAAAGTACGCCGCAACTGGGTAACGATGTCATCGTCCGCACGACCGGTCGTGCGGCCTCCGGCAAAAAAGCGCCGGCCGACGCCTCGGCCCCCAACAGCGAGGGCAAGGACGGCCGCTCCCTCAAGCTGGCGGTGCAGCTCAACCTGGGTGATGACTTCCGCATCCAGGGCAAAGGCCTGGACACCCGGGTGCAAGGCACGCTGGCCTTGCAAGGCGAATCAATAGACAGTGTCCGCCTGACCGGCACCGTCCACACCGTGAACGGCGAATACCGCGCCTACGGCCAGCGCCTGGACGTGGAGCAAGGTGTGTTGCGGTTTACCGGCCCCATCGACAACCCGACCTTGGACATTCTGGCGATACGCCCCAACCTCACGCAACGTGTGGGGGTGCAAATCACCGGCACCGCGCTGCTGCCGCGTGTGCGCCTGTACGCGGAGCCCGAGTTGCCTGACAGCGAAAAACTGTCCTGGCTGGTGGTCGGCCGCGCCTCGGCCAGTGGCGGCGCCGAAGCCGCGTTGCTGCAGCAAGCCGCCATCGCCCTGCTGGGCAGCAAGGCCAGTGGCCTGTCGGGCGGGCTGGCTGCCTCGCTGGGATTGGACGAGTTGTCTATTCGCGGCGCCTCCACCCAGGCCGACGGCAGCACCAGCGAAGGCGCGGTCACCCTGGGCAAACGGTTTTCACGCAATTTTTACGCGGCGTATGAACGCAGCCTGTCGGGCGCACTCGGCACGCTGTATCTTTTTTATGATTTGTCGCAACGCTTCACCGTGCGGGCCCAGGCCGGCGATCAAAGCGCGGTGGACCTGATCTTCACGATTCCGTTTGACTAGGTTGGGCTGAACGCCTGATTCAGCCGACGAAACCGCCAGGGTTGTCGCGCTGAACAAAAGATGGTGCCCTTGGCAGGAATCGGACCTGCGACCTATCCCTTAGGAGGGGATCGCTCTATCCACTGAGCTACAAAGGCAGACGCATAGTTTACCAAGGCGGCGGCAGGTGCGACCGCCCCATGAACATGAGCTTGGCTCGCCCAGGTCGCAAAATCTGAAACGGCACGGGCGGGAGCGCTTCTCGGCGACCCGTTGACGCATACAGATTGCTATTTTTTTGATAGCCTCTTACAACCACGGGACAAGGGCTGGAGGCCTGAATCACCTAAAAAAGCGACGTATCCGGCTCGTTTCCCGCCGCAGCATGGCATCCTCATGACAAAACCTCCGGCCCGAAGGCCAGCCCGTCGAGCTTGTCAGGATTGCGCATGATGTAGATATTCGTGGCCTTGCCTTCATCGTTGTAGGCAAAGGTGATGGCCGCCGCGATCTCGCCGTTCATGCGCAGCTGTATGGCGCGGCCGCCATTGATCTCGCAGGGCAACCATTCGTAAGCGGCCCAGTAGCGGGCCAGCTGGTTGGCGATGAGGGCAAGCACGCTGCCCTTGCCCTGTATGACGCCCTCGATGGAAGAGACCTTGCCGCCGCTGTCGGCGCAGAGGGTAATGTCTTCAGAAAGCAGGTGGGCCAGAGAGTCGGTGCTGCCGGCGGTGATGGCTTCGCGGAAGGCGTCCAGCAGGCCGTTCTGCACCTCGGGTGCGGTGACGTGCCGCACCTTGCCCTGAGCGATGCTGGCATGGGCGCGCGAGACCAGCTTGCGGCAGGCGGCCTCTTCGATACCCAGCATGCCGGCCACCTCCGGGTAAGGCGTGTCGAAAATCTCGCGCAGCAGGTAGGCCGCACGTTCTTTGGGCGTCAGGCGCTCCAGCAACAGCAGGAAGGCGGTGTTGAGGGACGAGGCCAGCAGCGCATGCGTTTCGGGCGTGTCGCCGGTGCTGGTCTGGATCGGTTCGGGCAACCAGGTGCCGATGTAGTCGACGCGGCTGCGCTGCGCGTCCCGCAGCAGGTCGATGCAGTGCCGCGTGCAGAGGGTGGTGAGCCAGGCAGCCGGTGTTTCTATGGCCGCGTGGTCAGCGCCTTGCCACTTCAGGAAGGTGTCCTGCACGGCGTCTTCCGCATCGGCGCGTGAGCCCAGGATGCGGTAGGCGAGGCCAAACAGGTGGCGGCGCCTTTCTTCAAAGATGGCAGTGGTGTCGGCGCCGGACATGGGCTCAGTGTCCTGAAATCTGGATGCGGTTCCACAGGTTGACCAGGGCAATGGTACTGGTCAAAACGCTGATCTCCTTGTCGCTGAAAACAGCCCGCAGTCGGGCGCGCAGCGCGGCGTAATCGGTTTTGGCGTCCAGCACGGTCAAGGCTTCTGTCCAGGCCAGGGCGGCTTTTTCGGCCTCACTGAAGTCGCTGACATGCGGCCAGACAACCAGCCGGTCCAGCCTGTCGCTGCGTTCCCCATCTTCCCGGGCCTCGCGGGTATGCATCTTGACGCAAAACGCGCAGCCATTGATCTGCGATGCCCGCAAATGCACCAGGTGGTGAATGGTCTTGCTGAAACCGTGGCTGCCCACGGTCTCATGCACGTTCATCAGGGACTGAAATACATCGGGAATGGTGAGGTCGTGGCGGATGGGGGCTGTTGTCGTGCTCATGGTGTTTCCTTTAAAAGTTGGAGGTGACACCGTATTGACGATTCAGCTTGGCCGTTTGTGACGCGTCACCCAAAAAATCCATCGCAGCGCTCCAATGGCGCTACTTCTTGCGAAGCATGGATCCCGGATCGAGTCCGGGATGACGCTGTCGTCAGTTTAGAGAAGGTCCGTAAAAGCTATGCATTTAATAGCTGCTTGCGCCCGCCACATAAGGGCTGGAGGCCTGAAAGGCGTATAAACCCGGCTATTCAGCGCATCACCAGCCCGCCGTCCACAAACAAGGTCTGTCCGGTCATGAAGCCGCTCCAGCTAGAGGCCAGGAACAAGACCGGCCCGGCCACATCCTCGGGCGTGGCGATGCGGCGCAGCGGGGTTTGTGCGGTGATCATGTCCCTGACCTCTTCCTTGGTCTGCCGGCTGGCCGCTGTGGGATAAACCAGGCCGGGGGCCACGCAGTTGACACGTATGCCCAGCGGCCCGAGTTCGGCCGCCAGGTTGCGGCTGAAACCGATCAGCGCGGACTTGGCGGTGGTGTAGTCGTGGTAAGGCACGCTGGGGCGCTCCACCAGATCGCTGGCCAGGTTGATGATGGCGCCCTGGCTGCGTTTTTTGAAATGTGGCAACACGGCCTGGCAGACGTTGAAGGTCGCACGCACCGCCCCGTCGATCTGCCGCTGGTAATCGTCCCAGGCCAGCTCCCAGAACATCTTGCGCTGCTCGGGATCAAAGCTGTAGGCCGCAAAGGCGTTGTTGACTAGCACATCGATCTTGCCCATCTCCAGCAACACCTGCGCCACCATGGCATTGACGGCGGGCGCCGAGCTCACATCGGCCTGCACCGCCCAGGCGTCGCCGCCCAGCTGTTGGCACGCCTCGACCACCTGCGCGGCCGAGCTCGCATCCTGCAGGTAGTTGACCACCACCAGCGCGCCTTCGCTGGCAAACGCCCGTGCAATCGCAGCACCTATGCCGCGGCCGGCGCCGGTGACCAGCACGACCTTGCCCTTGAACTTCATGGTGTAGCCCTTCCTTGGTTTACTTCGGCGGCAGCAGGTCTTGCATGACCACGTCCGACGCCTTGATGTCGCGCTGGATCATGCCGAGTTGTTTGTAGCTGTCCGCGGCTTTCTGGAACATGGCCATGTCCAGGGCACCGAGGCCGCGCGCCTGCGTGGTGGCCGACACGCTGGCGAGGTTGCGCAACTGGATCACCTCGCGGTTGATCGCCGGATTTTTGCCGTCGATCGCACGTTTGACGGCCAGCGCGGCCGCCTCGTCCGGGTTGGCGATCATCCAGGCCATGCTGTCGCGGTAGCCGGCCAGGAAACGTTTGAGCACGTCTTTTTTGGCCTGGTAAGTCGCCTCGGTCACCACAAACAGGTCGCTCGAAATATTCAGATGGTCACGCACGGCCATGACGTTGACCTCGCCCAGGCCTTTTTGCCGGCCGACCAGCAAGCCGGTGTCGGTGGCGGCGGTGGCGTCCACCTGGCCCTGCATCAGCGGCGCGAAGTTCAGCAAACCCGTCACCACGATGGTGACGTCGGCTTCGGTGAGACCGGCCTGCTGCAGCAGCACCAGCAGGTTTTGCCGCGTGCCGCTGGACAGGCTGTAGACACCAATCTTCTTGCCTTTGAGGTCGGCCGGCTTGTTGATGTTGCTGCTTTTGAGCGAGACCACGTTGAACACGTTTTGCGGGTAAATGTCATAAATCGCACGCAGCTTTTCGCCCTTGTCCAGCGCCGCAAAAAAGGAACCCGGGTCGGTGAAGGCCACGGTGGCCTGACCGGTCAACATGTTGCGGATCGCGTCGCCGCCGCCGGCGCCCGGCACGTAACCCAGTTCCACGCCTCGGGCCTTGAAGAAACCCTTGTCTTCCTCGACCAGCAGGTTGGTGATTTCGGTGATGGGCTGGCTCCAGCCGGCGACAACGACTTTGTCGGCGGCCTGCGCCAGGCCGCAGGCGAGCCAAGCCGTGACGGCCGCGGCGCGCAGAAGAGAGCTGATGTATTTCATGCTTGTGTCCTTGTCTGATTTTTTAAATGCGGCCAGAGCAGCAAGCGCTCCAGGCCGATGGCCAATTGATAAATAAACAAACCCAGCGCGGTGATAAGCAGCAACACGGCAAACATCAAGGGCGTGTCCATCATTCCCTGCGAAGCAATGATGAGCGCGCCCAGGCCCTTGCTGCCGCCGATGAATTCACCAACCACCGAGCCCACCAGGGCCAGCACCACCGCCACGCGAAAACCCGCCATGATGACCGGCAGCGCCGAGGGAATTTTCAGGCGCAACAAGGTTTGCAAACGGCTGGCGCCCAACATGCGAAACAGTTCCAGCTTGCGCGGGTCCACCTGCTGCAGACCGGTGAGCATGTTTTCCATCAAGGGAAAAAAACAGATCAGCGCCGTGATCACCACCGTCGAGGTCATGCCAAAACCAAACCACACAATAAACAGCGGCGCCAGCGCCAGCTTGGGCACCACCTGGCTCACCACCACATAGGGAAACAACAGGCGCCGCAAAAAGGCCGACTCGGCCATCACGATGCCGCCCAACAAACCGGCGGCTGTACCTATGGCCAGACCCAGCACCAACTCGCTGCTGGTGTGCATCAGATGCGGCCAGAAATATCCGCTGCGCAGGCCGGTCCACAAGGCGTCCCAGATCACCGACGGTGCCGGCAACACCAAAGCCGACAGGCGGGAGCCGCGTGCCAGCAACTCCCAGGCCAGCAGCAAGGCCACAAACAGCACCGCACTCGCCAGGCGGCTGAGGTGTTTGCTCAACATGACACCACCCCATCCATGGCATGGCGCACCTGGGCGCACAAGGTGTTGAAGGCCGCGCCGTATCGCAGCTCGTGATTGCGCGGCCAGGGCAGATCCACCGCCAGGTCTTCGGTGATTTTCCCGTCGGTCATGACAGCCACCCGGTCGGCCAGGTACACCGCCTCGGTGATGTCATGTGTCACAAAAAACACCGTGGTCTGCGCCAGGCGGCAGATTCTCAGGAGATCGTCCTGCAACTCTTCACGGGTGATCGCATCCAGGGCGGCGAAAGGTTCATCCAGCAGCAAGAGTGACGGTGCCAGCAGCAGCGCACGGGCGATGGCCACCCGGCTTTGCTGGCCGCCGGAGAGTTCGGTCGGAAAACGTCGGCCCAAACCGGACAGGCCCATGAGCGCCAGCAACTCCTGGGCGCGCGTGATGTCGGCCGGCACGGGCTTGCGCTGCAGCGAAACCGGCAGCAACACGTTGTCCATCACCGTTTTCCATTCGAGCAGGGTCGGCGACTGGAAGACAAAACCAAGCTGGCTACCCGGCTTGAACAGCCCTTGCCCGTCCACGCTGATCTGTCCGCCATCCGGTCGCAACAGGCCGGCCGCCAGCTTGAGCAGCGTGGTCTTGCCGCAGCCGCTGCGACCGACCAGGCTGTGCACCTCGCCACGCGCGATCTGCCAGTCCACCTGGTCCACCACGTTCGGGTAGCCCGGATAGCTGTAACTCACGGTACGCATGTCGAGAAAAGTCATGGCCGGTTCAATCGACATAAGGCGCGAAGCCTTCCGCAGCGGTTTCTGCCGAGGCTTCGATATCCACCATCTGCACCAGATCCAGCAGGCTGCATCGCCCGTCGTGGTGCCAGCCAGCCTCGGGCGAGGTCATCTGGCCCAAGGCGCAAATCCGTGTCACGCCGGCGCGGCCCAGTTGTTCGGCGATTTCAAACAGTTCGCGCGGCGCGGCGGCCACACCCACGGTTTGCAGCAAGGCCCGGTGCGGTGCGATCAGCGGGATCACATCCGCCCAGTGATCGACCGCCACCACGCGTATGCTGCGGTTCAGCGCGCTGGGGGACAGCGGCAACAGGCTGTTGTTGTAGACAACGGTCCAGTCGCCCTCACCCGCCACATCCGGGCCGTCTGGCGACAAGCTCTGGAATTCTTCCGCCTGGCGCCAGCCGGCCAGGTCCGCCGCTTCGGACAGACTCAGGGTGCGCCGTGGGTATTTCTTCTCCAGGGCCGAGAGTTCATGCGCGAGGTAACGCGAAAATTCCTCGGGGCTGATTTTCCCGCCGCGCTCCACGTAAAACACATGGGGCGAATAACAGCCTTGCTGGTCGTAACGCATCACGTCGTAAGCGGCCTGCTGGACGGTTCTGATCGCCTTGCGCGCGTCCAGCGCCTGCCTGGCGACGATGCCGAAACTGAGCTTGTGGCCGAAGGGCAAAAACCGCGTGGTGATGGGCACCTGACGCCGTACCTGTTCCAGCGCGGTGTTGTCGCCGTAAGCCAGCACCAGATCGGCGTGTTTGAAGAATAATTTCTCGCGCGCCTCGTCCCCGCCTTTCCACCAGACCACCGCCAGGCAGTCGGCCAGCCGCGGATCCACTTCGACCAGCAACTGAGCCATCCAGCCGGCCAGCAGCGGCTCGGCACTGGCCACCTTGCCCACGGTGCCCGACTTGACCAGCAGGCCGGAGATCAAACTCCAGAGGCACAGGCCGGGCACATTGCCGGCCCAGATGTGCACCGCCAGGTCGGCACCAAAGGCCTTGGAAAAACCTCCTTTGGTACGCGGTACAAAGTCGTCCAGCACTTGCGGGTTGCCGAAATCTTCGGCCAGAAAACGCTGGAGCTGCGGCTTGCGGAATGTTTTGAGATAAGCCGTGAGGCCGAGGCGCACCATGTCGGCGTCGTAACCTGTGACCAGCGGCAGCAGGGTGTTGGCCTTTTGCCGCCAGGGGTCTTGCGGGTCCAGCCAACGCGCGATGGCGCGGTCGATGATGTCCACGATTTGCGCCACCGTCAGCGACTTCAAATACGCACGGCTGGCGCTGCGTACCCGCGCCATCAGGGCCACCGTCTGGTCTTCCGTCAGCACGGGAACCGCGACCTCCAGCGTGTCGTGTTGGCCCTCGAAGGTCAGCGTCTGCCATGCCACGTCCGCGGCCGTGAGGCCAGGCAGATAACCGGCGGTTTCGCGCAGCAAGGTCATGCCGCGGCCGCCTGCAAAAATTCCTGCACCGCCAGCGAGCAGCCCTTGGCCGCGCTGCCCTCGGCACGCCCCAGCAGCAAAAAGCCGCCGTCCACCGCCACACCCACGTCCTCGGTCAGGATGGTGGTGACGGAGTTGAAATTGGCCAGGTCGCAGTGCGCCAGAATGCCCTGCTCGCCGCGGGGCAACTCCTCGCCGCTCAAGGGTTCAACCACGCGGGTGCGAATCCAGTGTGGCCCCGATTTGACGGACGGCAACATGGCGTTGCCCGCATCGTAAAACTGCGTGCTCAACTCGGTCATGCCGTACATATTGATGCACTGGCTGGCATCGATGCCCAGCACGCCAGAGATCTGCGCATAAAAATCCGCCAGGGACAACTCGCGCGACTGGCCCTTGAAGCCGCCGGTGTCCAGCACGCGACTGCCCGGCGGCAACACAAAGGTTTTGCCCAGGCGTTGCAACTCATCCAGCAGGTGCACAAAGCTGTAACTCGCCCCCAGCAGCGCATAAGGCTCGCCGCTCTGCTGCGCGTGTTCCAGCTCGGTGATCACGCGCGTAAAGTCCAGCCCCTGCTGCGTCAGCAGGTAGTGGCTGCCGTCCGCGCCAAACTCCCGCAGCGCCAGCGCCAGGTAGTGGGCCAGCGATGAATTCGGCAACAGGCTTTCGTCCGGAAACAGAATGCCCATGCGAAGTTTCTCGCACCTCCCCATGAAGCGCTGGCGGAAGTTGCGGATCATCGACGCGTCATACACCGCCAGTGTCGGGTGGTGGTGTTTGCCCTTGACCTCGGCCTGCGTGGTGCCGCTGGTCATGAAGGTGCGCTCGGCCTGCTCCGGCGGCACACAGCTCAGGGTCAGCGCCTTGAACGCGCTGATGGGCACCGCCGGAATGTCGCGCCAGCTTTTCACGGTGCGCACGGTTTTGCCGCGTTGCTGGCAAAAACGCTGGAAAGGCAGGTTGTTCTGGTATTGGTGGGCGAACAGCGCGAGGGCCTGCCGGTCAAATACGTCCTCGGACGGGTGGTCGGCGGCGATGTAGGCCTGCAGCTCAGCGATCAAAGGAGAAGAAGCCATTCGTCACACTTTCGGTTGCCTGTTGAAAAACAAGTGCTCCGAAAGATGTGCCACGCCCACTGGGGGTGTCTGGCAGCTCTCCTTACGTCGGTATGAACCGATTCAAGTTCGCGGGTTTGGTTCTGACCATCTCAGCCACCCTTGCTGTCACCAGCAAGGCTGCACCCCGGAGCAGTTCAAATTCTAGCGGAATGCGGGCAGCGGATGACCGCGTGGCATGCATCGCTACTCTATTGATAGCTGCTTGCGCCCACCGAATAAGGGCTAGAGGCTTAAAACGATTGTAAAAAGTAGCCGCAAACACGCCTGACCGAGAACCCTAGTGGTACAGCGCCTCGATCTCGGCCGCGTAGGTTTTGTAGATGCTGGAGCGCCGTACCTTCATGGTGGCGGTCACTTCGCCATCGTCGTGGTCCAGTTCCTTGGTCAGCAAATGGAACTTGCGGATTTGCGACACCTGGGCCAGGCGCTGGTTGCCCTCGCCAATCGCGGTGTCAATCAGCTGCCGCACTTGCGGCAACTCAACCAGCGAGCGAAAGTGGGTGAAGGCGATACGCTGCGCCTCGGCCCATTTCCCCACGGTCTCGTAATCGATCATCACCAGCGCGGCTACAAACTTGCGGCCTTCGGCCACGATCACACACTCCTTGATGTAAGGGCTGCCCTTCATGGTGTTTTCGATTTCGGACGGCGTGAGGTTTTTGCCGCCGGCGGTGATCATGATGTCTTTCAGGCGGTCCACAATCTTGAGCTGGCCGCGCTCCTCGCGCACCACGTCGCCGGTGTGCAGCCAGCCCTTGCGAATGCTGTCGGCCGTGGCCTCGGGATTTTTGTAATAACCGGCAAACACCATGTCGCCGCGCAACAGCAACTCGCCGGTCTCGGCAAGCCGGTGCTCCACGCCCAAGATAGGTATGCCCACGGTACCGATCAGCACATCACGCGGGTCGTGGCCCAGGACCATGCCGGTGGATTCGGTCAGGCCGTAAACCTCGATCAGCGGTACACCCAGCACGCGAAAAAAGCGCACCACGTCGGGCGGAATCGGCGCGGCACCGGTCAGGGCAATTTGCACCTTGCGCAGGCCTATGAAGTTTTGCAGCGCGCGAAATATCGCCCAGTAGCTGGCACCGAAGGTCAACCTGTCGGCCAGACTCCAGGCGCTGCGCGGCTTCTCGGCCAGAGGCTGGCAGGCGGCATAAGCCCTGTCGAACAGTTTGCGGCGCAGGCCGCCGGTTTCCTGCAGCTTGATGCTGATGCTGGCGTGTAATTTTTCCCAGATACGCGGCACGCCCAGGAACAAGGTCGGGGCAATCTCCCGCAGATCTTCCTGCACCGTGCGTATGGATTCACCAAAATGAACCTGCGCACCGGTGTACACGGGCACAAAGCTGGTCAACATCTGTTCGGCCACATGGCACAGCGGCAGGTAGGACAGGTGCGTGGTCCGGTCCGTGATGCCCAGGCGCTCGATGATGCCGGGCACCACGCCGCGGATATTGCGGTAGGAAATCATCGCCCCCTTGGGTTTGCCCGTGGAGCCCGAGGTGTAAATCATCAGGCCGATGTCGTCCAGCTTCTGGCGCGCCATGGCGGCGTCGATTTGCGTAGTTTGGCCGACCGCAGCGCCGGCTTTTTCGACCTCGTCAAAGCTCACGATCAGGCCACGCAGCTCGGGTGCAAAGCTGCGCAAGCCCTTGGTTTCCATGACCACAATCTTGCGCAGGCGCGGCAACTGGTCACGAGCTTCGAGCACCTTGTCGGTCTGCTCCTGGTCTTCGCAGACCATGATTTCAATGTCGGCGTGGGCGACCACATAAGCCACCTCGGGCGACGGGCTGGTGGGGTAGACGCCCACCGCCACCGCACCTATCAGGCCCGCGCCCATTTGCGCCAGCACCCATTCAATGCGGTTCTCGGACAACACACCCACATGGCCGCCCTCGGACAGGCCCAGGCCACGCAGGCCCAGGCCGAAGTGGCTGGCGCGCCGGTAATAGGAGGACCAGGTGAAAGGCTTCCAGATGCCAAAGTCTTTTTGCCGGATGGCGATGCGCTCGGGCATGGTTCGAGCGCGCTCGCGCAGCATTTGCGGCAGGGTCAGTTCAGGGAGCTTCATGAGAGCCACCTTTTTCTGCGCTTGTAGTGTTTGATATTTTTGAAGCTGCGGGTCTCACCGCCTCCCCCCATGCCGAGGTAAAACTCGCGCACATCGGGGTCACTCGCCAGGCGTTCGGCCGTGCCGTCGATGACGATTTTTCCGTTTTCCATGATGTAGCCGCTGTGCGCCACGGCCAGCGCCACGGTGGCGTTTTGTTCGACCAGCAACATGGACACACCGCGCTCGGCATTGATACGCGCGATGATGCCGAAGATGTCCTCGACCAGCTTGGGACTCAGACCCAGTGAGGGTTCGTCGAGCAGGATCAGTTGCGGCTGGGCGATCAGCGCCCGGCCTATGGCCAGCATCTGCTGCTCGCCACCCGACAGGTAGCCGGCCAGGCCTTTGCGCCGCTCGTGCAGGCGCGGGAAGTAGCTGTAGACCAGGTCGAAGTCGGGTTTGGCCTCCGGCCGGCCGGTGAGCGCATAGGTGGCGGCCACCAGGTTTTCTTCGACCGTGAGGTCTTCGAACACGCGCCGCCCTTCCATCACATGCGACAGGCCCTGGCGCACCAGTTGCTGGGGTTGCAGGCGCGCCGTGGACTGCCCGTTGAACAAGACACTGCCACTCTCCAGTTCACCATCCTCCAGCGCCAGCAGGCCGGAGATCGCTTTCAGGGTGGTGGACTTGCCGGCGCCATTGCTGCCCAGCAAGGCCACGATCTGGCCGCGCGGCACGGCCAGCGACAGGCCGCGCAAGGCCTGCACCACCTTGTTGTAGATGACCTCGATGTTGTTGACTTCGAGGACGTGGTCCGTGCCTTTGTCTGTCATGGTCGTTGGCAAATCAAGGAGTTCAGCGCGCATCAAACAACCCGCCATGTAGGCAACGGGCGCACTGCCCTGCCAGGGCATCCGTGGAACCGGCTTTGCCGGGCCACTGGGTGCGTCCCCCTCCCGCAGGAGAGGGGGAAGGCGCGAAGCGACGCAGGGGGTGCTTCATCTCAGAGCGCGATCCAGTCGGAGGCGGCCACCATCTTCTGCGCCTTCATGTCGGCCTTGTAGACGCGGCCCACGGGAATCGAGTTGCCCTTGATGGTGATGGGCACGCCGATCAGGCCACCGGTGTCGAAGTCCTTGATGCTGTTGAGCGCGGCCTTGAGGTTGCTGCCTGTGAGTGGTTTGCCCGCGTCCAGGCAACGTTTGGCCGACTCGGTGAACAACATGGCGGCCAGGAAACCCTGGATGTAGGCCGTGCTCTGGTACTCGGGGCGCAGCGCGCGGATCTTGTCCAGCATGGGCGACTTGGCCGAGGTGTCGTAGTAATAACGATAAGGCATCACACCCATGAAGCCGTCACCGGCCTCGCCCATTTTCATGACGGTGGAGCTGTCCATGGTCCAGAAAGTACCCATCCATTTGCTGGTCATGCCCATTTGTTTGCCCTGGGTGATGAACTCGGGAATGGGCGCCAGGATGTAGCCGTGGAAGATGGTGTAGTCGGGCGCGGCGCGGCGCAGCTTGATGACTTCGGTGGACACGTCCACGCTGCCAGCGGGTGTCATGATTTTCACTGGCACCGTCAGGCCCAGCTTCTTGGCCAGCGCTTCGCTGCTGTCGATCGGGTCGCGGCCGAACTCGGAGTCGGAATACACAAAGGCGACCTTGGCGCCCGGCTTTTCCTTGGCGATGTGTTTGAGCAAAATGCCAAACATCTCGGTGTAGTCGGGGCCGACCAGGAACTGGTGCGGGTATTTTTTCGGGTCGTTGAGTTCGGTGGCGAAGGAAGCGCCTGTCATCAGCGTGGTGCCGGTGCGCTCCAGCTCGGGGTTGATGGTTTTGGAGAAGGCGGTGGAGTCGCCGTAATAGAGGTTGACCTTGTTCTGGCTGGTGATTTTTTTGTACGCGGCCACCGACACATCGACCTTGTAGCCGGTGTCTTCGGGCACATAACGCAGCTTGCGGCCCTTGATGCCACCGCCATCGTTGACCATCTTCACGTAGTCGCCAATGCCCAGGTTGATACCCACACCGGCGAAGGCAAACACACCGGTCATGGGAATCGAGCCGCCAATGACGATGTCTTCACCGCCGGTCTGGGCATGCGCGACCAGGGGAGCGGCCAGGGTGGCACCGGCGGCCAGCAGCAGTGAGCGGCGGCGTTGCGAAGTCAGTGATTTTTGCATGTTTGTCTCCTTCATTGTTGTCGTTACCCCGGTGGCCGGCAGGGCATCAATTACGGAATGGCCACAGGTGAAAAAATCGGCGTATGCGCCGACACACTTCTGCGAGCCCCTGCGGCTCGAACACCAGAAATCCAATGATTAACAAACCAAAAATAATGGTGCGCACGGGCGACAGGAAAACCGTGAGTTCGGTGCCGCCTGGCAACAGGTCGACCACCAGCTTGAGCAGCTCGGGCACCATGGTCATGAACACCGCGCCCAGGATGGCGCCCAGGATGGTGCCCATGCCGCCAACGATGATGGCGGCCAGAAAAAAGATGGACATCAGCAGCGGAAAACTCTCGGGTGTGACCACGCGAAAAAAATAGGCCCACAAGCCGCCCGCCACACCGGCGTAAAACGAGGACAGGCCAAAAGACAGCAGCTTGTAACGCAGCAGCGGAATGCCCAGCACCTCGGCCGAGATGTCGCGGTCGCGGATGGCAATGAAGGCGCGGCCCACACGTGTGCGGAACAGATTCGCCGCACCCAGCAACATCAGCAGCGTGACCGGCACGATCACCCAGTAGAGCCGGAACGAGGTGTCCAGCGCCGCACCAAAAATTTTGGCGGGTGGCACGGTGAGGCCGGCGGTGCCACCGGTGAGCGCCATGTTCGCGAACAAAAAGTGGGCGATGAAAGACGCCGCAATGGTGGCGATCGCCAGGTACAGGCCTTTGACGCGTAACGACGGAATACCCACCACCAGGCCGCCCAGCATCGCGACAAAACCACCGGCCAGAATGTTGAGCAGAAACGGCGTGCCAAAACGGAGCTCGAGCACCGCCACGGTGTAGGCGCCCAGGCCCATGAAGGCCGCCTGGCCCAGGCTCACCAGGCCGGTGTAGCCGGTGAGAATGTTGAGCCCGGTGGCACTTGCCACGTTGATGCTGACCAGGCAAGCCAGGTAGAGCCAGTAGTCGCTGGCCATGAAGGGGAAGAGCAGCAGCAAAGCCGCAGCCACGAACAGCCAGACTTTTTGCGTGCGCGAGTCGAACAGCGCCGCGTCGGCGATGTAACTTTCCTTGAGCGTGCCGATGCGCATTACAACCTTTCGATCTCGTGGGTGCCGAACAAGCCGTAAGGTCGGATCATCAACACCACAACCAGCACAATAAACGTCGCCAGCAGTTTGTACTCACCGCCCAGGTAGCTGCCCGCCAGCGCTTCCACCAGGCCAATGAACAGGCCGCCCACCAGCGCGCCCAGCACGCTGTCGAGTCCGCCGACGATGACCACCACCAGCACCGACAGACCGAACACCCCCATCGATGAAGAGATGCCGCCTATCGAACCCACAATGATGCCGGAGACGGCGGCAATCATGGCGGATGCCACCCAGGCCAGCGAAAACACACGTGGCACGTTGATGCCCATCGAATAAGCCGCCGCCTGATCGGAGGCCGTGGCGCGCAGCGCCACACCGCCGCGCCAGAAACGAAACACCAGCAACACGGCGGTTATAAACACCAGCGCAATCATGGCGCCCCAGAACACCTTGGGCGCCAGAAAAGCCTCGCCCACCATGATGGGTGTGCTGGGCATGAAGTCGGGCAGGCGACGCTGGTCGGCGGTCCAGATCAGTTCCACCAGCCCCACCAGCACCGAACCCAGGCCCACGGTGACCATAAAAACGGAAATTGGCGGCTCGCCCAGCAAGGGCCGGATCATGGTGCGTTCGATCACCGCGCCCAGCAGGCCGGAGCCCAGCACGGCGGCCGGAATCGCCAGCCACAGCGGTAACGCAAAGGTCGCGGCAAAGGTAAAGAACAAATACGCACCCACCATCAGCAGCTCGCCGATGGCGATGTTGACCACGCGTGTGGCCTTGTACACCATCACAAAGGCCAGCGCGGCCAGTGCATACAGCCCGCCACCCGACAAACCGGTGAGGCAGATTTCAAACAGGTAAGCCCAATCCATCAGGCTACTCCCGCCAGGGCCTGGAATTTCTGGCGCAGATCGCCTACATCACCCGAGCCCAGGTAGGCGCGAATGACTTCGGGATCGGCCTGCACGGCGGCGGGCGCGCCCTGGGCAATCACCTGGCCGAAGTTGAGCACCACCACATGGTCGGACAGGTCCATGACCATGCCCATGTCGTGCTCCACCATCAGCACCGTCACGCCCCACTCGGCGCGTACGTCGAGGATAAAACGCGCCATGTCTTCGGTTTCTTCGCGGTTCATGCCGGCCACGGGTTCGTCGAGCATCAAAATCTCGGGCTGCATGGCCAGCGCACGCGCCATCTCCACGCGTTTTTGCAAGCCGTAAGGCAAGGCCGACACCGGCGCGTGGCGGATGTGGTCTATCTCCAGAAAATCGATGATGCGCTCCTCGATATCGGCGCGCAGCTCGGCCTCTTCGCGGCGCGCGCGGCCCATGTAAAACAGCGCGTCCAGCACATTGGTTTTCAGGTGCGCGTGGCGGCCCAGCTTGATGTTGTCCAGCACCGTCATGCCGCGAAACAGCGCGATGTTCTGAAAGCTGCGGCCCAGGCCCAACTTGGCGCGTTGCGGCGCCGGCACACGGGTGATGTCCTGGCCCTTGAAACAGATGTGGCCGGCCGTGGGCCGGTAAAAGCCCGAGATGGTGTTGAACAGCGAAGTTTTGCCGGCGCCGTTGGGGCCGATGACGGCGGTGATGGAACCGGCCTGCACCTCAAAACCGACGCCGGTGAGCGCCTTCACCCCGCCAAAGGCCAGCGAAACGCCGTCGATCTGCAACAGGGGCGGTGCGGCCGAGCCGCTGCGGGAAGTGATGTCCATCGATGTTTGGGAAATGAGGGTTTGTGCGGGGCAAAGGACCACTACCCTTACGTAAACTGCTTACTCACGAGTAGAGTTTGTGATCTGCCAGCCCAATCCAACATCCGGACTTACCCGCAAGCGTTTTCCCCAGCATGGTTTCAAAAATTCCCCGCCCCGCGCACCCTGCTCCTTCCGCCTCGCCGTGGGCACCCGCACCTGCGCGCGAGCTGCAGCGCCAGGCCAAACGCGACGCGGTCTTGCAAGCAGCCGCGCAGCTGTTCAATGAACGCGGCTTTCACGCCACCTCGCTGGACGACATCGCGGCGCGCCTGCACGTGAGCAAACCCACGCTGTATTACTACGTGAAAAACAAGGACGAAATCCTGTTCCAGTGTGTACACACCGGTCTGCAGATGATGCAGGCCGGCATCGAGGAGACCCGCCGCCAGGGCGGCACCGCCGTCGAACAACTGATGGCCTGTATGCGGATTTACGGCCGCATCGTCACCATGGACTTCGGCATGTGTTTGATCCGTATCGGCGAAGACCCCTTGCCGCCGGACAGCCGCAAGGAATTGCGCCGGCTGAAGTCGGCGATAGATCTGGAGTTTCGCCGTCTGATCACCGCCGGCATGGCCGAGGGTTCGCTGGTGGCCTGCGATCCGAAAATAACCGCTTTCACGATTGCCGGCGCCTTGAGCTGGATTGGCCGCTGGTACCAGCCGGACGGGGAATACGCCGCCGAAGACATCGTGAACCAGATCATGCACACCTTGCTGCGCAGCATTGTGCAGCCCGAGGTGCTGGCCCTGCCGCGCTAGATGCTATTATTTTTATAGCTTATAGCGCCCGACGTACAAGGGCTAAAGGCCGGAAAAGCTTAAGCCCTCAAGCCCGCTTCGCCCACTCGACAAATTCCGGTGTGTAACCCTTGGAGCTCAGGAAATCGGCCATTGCATAACCGGTGCCGGCCGGCCAGCACTTGACGTCTTCGTGGGCATACAGCTTGTAGTCCACCAGTTCGGGCGAGAGTTTGACCTCACCATGGCCGACCGCGCTGTAGGCAATGATGATCTGGTTCATGCGCTGGAAGTCATAGACACCGATCAGCTTCAGGTCGCTCACATCTAGGTTGGTTTCCTCCTTGACCTCGCGCGTGATGCCGCCTTCCGGCGTCTCGCCGGCCTCCATGAAACCGGTGATCAGCGCGTACATCTTGCTGGTCCAGGCCGCGTTGCGCGCCAGCAAAATTTTGCCCTGGTGTTCAATCACCGCCGCCAGCACCGGCGTCGGGTTGTTCCAGTGGGTGTAGTCGCAGGCCGGGCAACGCAGGCGCGCTTTTTCGCCACCGTCTTCCATCTGGGTGACCAGCGCGAGCGGGGTCGCGCAGCTGGGACAAAACTTGAATTCGTGGCTCATGACGGGGCACCTTGCTCGCTACATTATTAATAGCTGCTTCCGCCCTGTGAATCAGGGCTACAGCCACTTTTTCCTTAAGAAATCCGCTCAGGCCGGGAAAACGCCGGTGGACAGATAACGGTCACCGCGGTCGCAGACGACAAACACAATCACCGCGTTTTCGACGGTTTTGGCGATCTCCTGCGCCACCCAGCAAGCACCGGCCGCCGAGATGCCGGCAAAAATGCCCTCTTCGCGCGCCAGGCGCCGGCACATGTCTTCGGCATCGAGTTGGCTGACCAGCACGGTTTCATCGATATGGCGAGGATCATAAATTTTCGGCATGTAGGCCTCGGGCCATTTGCGGATGCCGGGAATACGTGAACCTTCGCTGGGCTGCGCACCGATGATACGAATCGCCGGGTTTTTTTCTTTCAAAAACCGCGACACGCCGGTGATGGTGCCGGTGGTGCCCATGGCGCTGACAAAGTGAGTGACCTTGCCGCCAGTGTCGGCCCAGATTTCCGGCCCCGTGGTTTCGTAATGAATACGCGGATTGTCTTCGTTGGCAAACTGGTCCAGCACCCGGCCCTTGCCGTCTTGAGCCATCTGTTCGGCCAGGTCGCGCGCATGTTCCATGCCGCCGCTTTTGGGTGTCAGAATCAGCTCTGCGCCAAAAGCCTTCATGGTTTGCGCGCGTTCGATCGACAGGTCTTCCGGCATGATCAGCACCATGCGGTAACCCTTGATGGCCGCAGCCATGGCCAGCGCGATGCCGGTGTTGCCTGAGGTGGCTTCGATCAGGGTGTCGCCGGGCCGGATGTCGCCGCGCTCTTCCGCGCGTTTGATCATCGACAGGGCGGGCCTGTCTTTCACCGAACCGGCCGGATTGTTGCCTTCCAGTTTGCCCAAAACCACGTTGTTGCGCTGGGAGTTGGCAGTCGCCTGGATGCGTTGCAAGGCCACCAAAGGCGTTTTACCGATGGCGTCTTCAAGAGTTGGATAAGTCATACCCAGCACTGTGCCATAATTTGGGTCTCCACTTATTCAGCCCGGGTGGTGAAATTGGTAGACGCAGGGGACTCAAAATCCCCCGCCGCAAGGCGTGCCGGTTCGATTCCGGCCCCGGGCACCAGATATAGGCCCTTCCACACAACGTGGAAGGGCCTTTTCTATTTCGTACACACACATTTCCTGCGAACCGCCCTCGTGCCCGGTTTGCTATCGGCCAGTGGGCCCTTCGCCATCGACATGTATTTGCCGGCGCTGCCGACCATAGGCCAGAGCCTGGACGCGTCCGTGGGCGCCGTACAGGCCAGCCTGACGGCGTTTTTATCTCGCGGGGCATAGGCTTGATCATTTACGCCCGGTCTCCGACATGGTGGGCCGCAAGCCGCCGCTGTATTTCGGCCTGTTACTTTTCGCCGCGGGCAGCATAGGCTGCGCGCTGGCGCCCGACATCCAGACCCTGGCGGTGCTGCGTTTTATCCGGGGCCTGGACGCCTGCGCCGGCAGGGTGGTGCCGCGCGCCGTCGTACGTCACCTGCACACCGGCCACGACGTGGCGCGGTTGATGTCGCTGCTGATGCTGGTGTTCAGCGTGTCGCCTATCCTGGCGCAGCGTGTTCTGGGCTGTCACGGCGGCGGCGGTGTGGCCTGGTGCTGCCCACCACCGCTGTGCTTGCGCTGGTCGGCCTGTTTGTCGACGGCACGGCGCGGCCCATGGTGGCCGGTATCGCCGGCTGCGCGCTGGCCACCCTGCTGTTCACACACGGCACCTTGGGCGCCGCCTGTAAACAGCCAGGCGCTGAAAGCCTCAGACGCCGTCGATCGGCGTGCGGGTGATTACCTGGCCGCTGCGTGCGCCGCTGTGTGTCCCCTCGCTCCAGGTCAACACGCCATTGACAATCACGGCCTCAATCCCTTCGGCCGGCCGGGTCGGGGTGTCGTAGGTGGCCATGTCGCGGATGGTGGCGGCGTCAAAAATCACCACATCGGCATGTTGGCCCAGCTGCAGGGTCCCGCGCTGGTGCAAACCGAAGTTGCGCGCTGTCAGGCCCGTCATTTTCCAGACGGCGGTTTCCAGGGGAAAGAGGCCAATGTCCCGGCTGTAATGACCCAGCACACGCGGGAAAGTGCCCCACAGGCGCGGATGCGGCTTGTCACCCAGGGCCAGGCCGTCGGAGCCGATCATGGTTTCGTCAAAGGCCAGAATGCGCTGCACGTCGTTCTCGTCCATCATGAAATAAATGGCGCTGCCTGGCTGCAGCCGGCGTGTCGCTTCTTCGCCGTCCACGCCCCACTCGGCCGCGATGTCCTTGAGGTCGCGACCGGCACATTCGGGGTGCGGCTCGCTGGACGCGATCAGCACGCGGGTGGCCGTGGCGCTGCGGCCAGCGCGGATCATGGTGGAGCTGGCGGTGTAGGGGTAACAATCCAGCGACACACACTGGTGTTTCATGGTCTCCTGGATAAACGGCAGGGTGACGGCCGTCTTGCCGAAGTTGTGGCTGTTCTGCACCTTGTGGTGCGAAATGACGACAGGAATGTCCAGTTCGCGGCCGATGTGAAAACTCTCTTCCAGCGCGTCCATGACCTGGTCCGCCTCGTCGCGCATGTGGGTCACATACAGTGCCTTGCGCGCCGTCAGCGGCCGCCCCACCGCGATGAGTTCTTCGGTCGTGGCTTTCACCGCGGGCGGGTAAAACGTGCCGGTCGACATACCAATAGCACCGGCCTGCATGGCCTCTTCGACCAGGGCCTGCATGGCCGCGATTTCCTCGGCCGTCGCCTCGCGGTCCAGCGCGGACATGGTGACGGCACGCAAGGTCGAGTGTCCGACCATGGCCGCCACGTTCACCGAGGACGGTGTGACACGCAGCGCATCAAGGTAGGCGGCAAAGGTCGTAAAGCGGCCCTCACCCGGCACGGCCAGCAGGCTCAGCGGCATGGGCAGGTCCATGTCGGGCCGCAGCGGTGCGGCGCTGATGCCGCAGTTGCCCGCGATCACGGTGGTCACACCCTGGGAAATCTTGAACACCATGTCGGGCTGCGACAGCGCGGCCTGGTCGTCATGCGTGTGCGAATCGATGAAGCCGGGAGCCACGATGCGACCGGCGGCATCTATGGTTTGCGTGGCACTGGCCTCGCCAAGATCGCCGATGGCGGCCACGCGGCCGGCCAGAATGCCGATGTCGGCCTCGAAACGCGGGGCCTTGGTGCCATCAATCACGGTACCGCCGCGAATGATCAGGTCATAAAAAGAAGTGTCTGTCACGGCGGCTCCTGTCGGGATGTTCTGGAAATGATGGGCTGTTGGCCTGCTCACCTGAAATGGCAGGCCACCCACTGGCCACCAGCCGAGGCGGACGGCCGGGGGCTGAGTTCGGGGGCTTTTTCCTTGCAGACCGGCTGGGCCTGCGGACAACGTGTGTGGAAGGTGCAGCCGGAAGGCGGATTGGCCGGGCTGGGCGGATCCCCGTGCAGCAGAATGCGCCTGGCCGGTGTGCGCGGATTGGGCACGGGCACGGCCGACAGCAAAATCTCGGTGTAGGGGTGGCGCGGCGCCGTAAACAGCGTGTCACGGTCGGCCACCTCGACGATGTGCCCCAGGTACATCACAGCGACACGGTGGCTGATGTGGCGGACCACCGCCAGATCGTGTGCCACAAACAGGTAGGCCATGCCGAATTCCTGCTGCAAATCCATCAACAGGTTCACGACCTGGGCCTGCACCGACACGTCCAGCGCGGAGACCGGTTCGTCGCAGACGATCAGCTTCGGGTTGAGCGCCAGGGCGCGCGCAATGCCCAGCCGCTGGCGCTGGCCGCCCGAAAACTCATGCGGGAATTTCTTTGCCGACTCGGGCCGCAGGCCCACCTTGGAGAACAGCCATTGCACCCGTTCCTGGCGCTCCTGGCCCGTGGCCAAGCCGAAGTTGCGCAGCGGCTCGGCCACAATCTCGCCGGCCGTCAGGCGCGGATTGAGCGAGGCGTAAGGGTCTTGAAAAATGATCTGCATGTCGCGCCTGCGCTGGCGCATGGCTTCTTTTGACAGGCTGGTCAACTCCTCGCCGTCGAGCTGCACCGAGCCCGAGGTGGGTTCGACCAGGCGTAGCACCGACTTGGCGGTGGTGGTCTTGCCGCAACCCGACTCCCCGACCAGCGACAAGGTTTCACCCTTGGCCAGGCTGAAGGACACGCCAGCCACGGCCTGGATGGGCTTCGGGGAGGGCCCCAGCCAGCGCTTGGCGCCCAGGTAGTTTTTCTTGAGATTTTCAACCTTGAGCAGCGGGGTCGCTGGCGTCGGTTGGGCGGTGCTCGCGGTCATGCGCTCAACTCCTCGGTGATCATCCGGTTTTCTTCCACCGCAAAACAAGCCACCACGTGGCGCTCGCCCTGGTCGGTCAAGCCTGGTGTTTCCGCGCGGCAACGCGGCTGCGCATAACTGCAGCGCGCGGCAAAAGCGCAGCCGCGACCCAACTCATGCGGCGCCGGCACCATGCCAGGAATTTCGGCCAGGCGCGTGCCCTGGGTGTTCATCGAGGGCATGGAGGCCATCAACAAACGGGTGTAGGGATGCAACGGCCGGTCGAACAGGTCCAGCACGCTGGCCTCTTCAACCTTGCGGCCGGCGTACATCACCACCACGCGGTCACAACTCTCGGCCACCACCCCCAGATCGTGCGTGATCATGATCACGGCCATGCCGAGTTCTTTCTGCAGGCGCTTGATGAGGTCGATGATTTGCGCCTGAATGGTGACATCCAGCGCCGTTGTGGGTTCATCGGCGATCAGCACCTCGGGGTTGCAGGCCAGGGCCATCGCGATCATCACACGCTGGCGCATGCCGCCCGAGAGCTGGTGCGGGTATTCGGCCACACGCCGCTCCGGCTCGGGAATCTGCACCAGACGCAGCATTTCCACGGCCCGCTGCATGGCTTCCTGGCGGCTCGCCTTCTGGTGCAGTTGCACGGTCTCGGCGATCTGCCGGCCCACGGTCAGCACCGGGTTGAGCGAGGTCATGGGCTCCTGGAAAATCATCGAGATGCGGTTGCCCCGTATGCCACGCATGTCGCGCTCGCTCAGCGCCAGCAAGTTCTTGCCGCGATAACGTACCGCGCCCGTATGCCGGCCCGGCGGCGTGGGCACCAAACGCATGATGGACAAGGCCGTCACACTTTTGCCGCAGCCCGATTCGCCGACCACGCCCAGTGTTTCACCGGCGTTGACGCTGTAAGAAATGCCGTCGACCGAGCGCACCGTGCCCGACAGTGTGTTGAACGAGGTGCACAGATTGTCGAGTTCGAGCAAAGGCGGCGCTGCCGCGCCTGACGGATTGGATGGTTTCATGGTCATGGTCCTTCTCGCCTGCATCACAACCGGCGCGCCAGGCGCGGGTCCAGCGCATCGCGCAAGCCGTCGCCCAACATGTTGATGGCCAGCACCGTCAGTGCCAGCAGGATGCCGGGGTACAAGATGATGTGAAACGCCACGGCCACGAAGTTGCGACCCTCGGCCATCATGTTGCCCCAGCTGGGCGTCTGTCCGGGTACACCCACCCCCAGGAAGGACAGCGTGGCTTCGGTCAACACGGCGGAGGCCGCGACAAAGGTGGCTTGCACCACCAGCGGCGCAACAATGTTGGGCAGGATGTGGCGCCACAAAATCACCGGCAGACGGGTCCCCACCGCGTGTGCCGCTTCCACGTAAAGCTGCTCGCGCAAGGTGAGCGCCAGCGAGCGGACCAGCCGCACCACGCGTGGAATTTCCGGGACGGTGATGGCCACAATCACCGTGGTGAGGCTGGCACGTGTGACGGCCATCAACGCAATCGCCAGCAAGATGCCGGGAATCGCCATGAGCCCGTCCATCACCCGCATGATGATGCCGTCGCTCCAGCGCACAAAGCCGGAAACCAGGCCCAGCACCACACCCACCACCATGGACAGCAAGGCCACGGAGATGCCCACAATCAGTGACACCTGGCCGCCCCACACGGCGCGACTGAACACGTCGCGCCCCAGGGCATCGGTGCCGAAGTAATACTCGGCCGAGGGTGGTTTCATGCGCAGCATCGGATCGATGTTTTGCGGGTCGTGCGTGGCAAGCCAGGGCGCGGCGATCGCAATGACGGCCACCACGATCAGCAGCAGCGCACCGAGAATCAGCGTCGGATTTTTGCGGACCCAGCGCCAGCGTCCTGGCACAAAGGGGGCGTCAGCCGCGGGCGCCGCAGCCGACACCACAGGGGCGGTCAAGGTAGAGGACATGAAGGGTTCCGGAAAGGGTGGCGTCAATACTGGATGCGGGGATCAAACAGGCGGTAACTCAGGTCGATCAGCAGATTGATCAGGACGTAAACCCCGGCCGACAGGAGCAACACGCTCTGGATCACGGGGTAGTCGTGGGTCTGGACTGAATCGATGACCAGGCGCCCAATGCCGGAAATCGCGAACACGGTTTCCGTCACCACCACGCCACCTATCATCAGCGCAATGCCGACGCCCACCGTGGTCGCAATCGGAATGGCAGCATTGCGCAAGGCATGGCCCAGCACCGGCAATACACCCAATCCCTTGGCGCGCGCCGTCCGGATGTAGTCTTCCTGCAGCACTTCAAGCACGGTGGCCCGGGTCATGCGGGTGATCAGCGCAATGTAGACCAGCGCCAGGTTGACGCAAGGCAGCACCAGACCGGTGAGCCACGGTCCCACACCTTCCGACAGGGGGGTATAACCCTGCACCGGGAACAACGGAATCTGGATGGCAAAGGTGTAGATCATCACGTAACCGACCAGGAACACCGGCACCGAAAATGCCAGCACGGCGAACACCATCACCAAGCGGTCGACCCAGGTGCCGGCACGGTAGGCGGCCAGCGTGCCCAGCGGCACGGCGACACAAACCGTCAGCGACATGGTCAGCGCCGCAATCGACAGGGTCGGCTCCAGGCGTTGCGCCAGCAATTGCGTGACAGGAATCTGCGTGAAGATGGATGTGCCCAGGTCACCCGACAGCAGCCGGCCCACCCACAGAAAAAATTGGCGCCACAGCGGCTGGTCCAGCCCGAGCGCCACCCGCAGGTTGGCGATGTCCTCGCCGGTGGCGAGGTCGCCCGCAATCAGCGCGGCGGGATCACCCGGTGACAGGTGAATCAGCAGGAACACCACCAGGGACACCACGGCCATCACCGGCAGGGTCGCCAGCAGCCGGCGAATCAGGTAGTTCATGAGCAGATACTGCGCAAAATCAGGCGGACGGATTGACGTTCAGAAACCATCATTTGTCCATGATCCAGACATTGGGGACGCCCCACATTTTTTCCGCGCCCTTGATTTCCTTGCGCGCTGCAACTGCAGGCGAGTACTGCCCCAGATTGATATAAGGAACGACTTCATAGGCACGGCGCTGGAAGGTTTCCAGCAGTTGACGACGCTTGGCCGGCACCGCTTCCCGTATCCACGCAGCACGCAACTCGTCCAGTTCCTTGTCGCAAGGCCAGCCAGGCAAGGTATTGCCGCAGGAGGCGCTCAGGTAAGTGCTGGTGATGGGGCTGTTGATGGCGAACTCGTTGGCCACCGTGGCATAGGCACTCCAGCCACCGGCTTCAGGCGCATCCCGCTTGGCGCGCCGCGCGCCTATCGACGACCAGTCCATGGTCAGCCCTTCGACGTTGAGGCCTATGCTGCGCATGGTCTGCAGCATGGTCAGCGACAGCGCGTTCAGGTAAGACACGTCGCTGGTCATCAGCAACACCACTTTTTCGCCCTTGTAACCCGACTCGGCCAGCATCTGCTTGGCCTTGGCCACGTCTGGCGTGCGGTAGGCTTCCGAGCCGGCCGGCGTGTCGTTGACACTGCCGCAGATGAAATAGGTGGCGCAATAAGTCATGCGCATGTCCAGTGGGTAACCCATGGCAGCGTTGAAACGCTCCTGGCTCACGGCCTTGAGCAAGGCCTGGCGCACCTTGGGGTTGTTGAACGGTGGGTGCAACTGGTTCATGACCAACTGAGCCTGCTGCGCGCTGCCGGCTATCACCTTCACGTTGGAGTCGGTGCGCAATGGCGTCACGTAGTCGGGAGGCACCTGCTCCACGATGTCCACTTCGCCTTTTTTGAGCGCGGCGATAGAGCTGTTGGCATCCGGCAGATAAAGCCATTCAACGCGGTCGAAGGTCGTTTTCTTGCTGCCGGCCAGGCCGCTGGCCGGCTCGCTGCGTGCCACGTAATGGGGGTTCTTGACAAAGACCACCTTGTTGCCAGGCCGCCATTCGTCGCGCTTGAAGACAAAGGGGCCGGAACCCAGCACTTCATTGATGGGCGAACTGGTGGGCAATTTGGCCATGCGCTCGGGCATCACCACCGGCGGAAAGCCCGAGGGCTTGGCCAGCGCATCCAGCACCATGCCAAACGGCTCTTTCAGTTTGAGCCGGAAGCTGCGCGCATCGACCACGGCCCATTCGGCACCGGCGGCCTTCAGGGCGCCGCCGAAGGTATCACGCGCGCTCCAACGCTGGATCGAGGCCACGGCATCGGCCGAGGTGACGGCGCTGCCGTCAGAAAACTTCAAGCCCGGGCGCAATGTGAAGGACCATTCTTTGCCGTCTTTGGACGTGGTGTACTTCTCCACCATTTGCGGCTTGGGCTGGCCTTTTTCGTCTTGGGCAAACAAGGTGTCATAGACCATGTAACCAAAGTTGCGCGTGATATAGGCAGTGGTAAAGGTTGGGTCCAGGATTTTCAGATCAGCGTGAGCGACAAACCGCAGCGTTTTGGGCGGTGTCTGCGCTGGCGCGGTACCGGCCAGCAGGGTGCCAAGCAACAAGACACCTATCGTTGCCAAACGGGCAGGAATACGTCGATTCATGGGTGAAAACTCCATAGTCAAGAAGGATCGGAAAAGAGGTTGCGTCAGACCAGCGTCGGCGTGGCGATGTTGTCCAGCGGCCAGATGGGGCGCCTGATCTTGCCATAAGGCAAAGTGGACAAATGCGGCGTGGCGGCCCCCGGCGCACCGACGTAAACCACCTGCTTGGCCACCTTGGCGAAAGATGCGTGAAAATGCTGGGCCGATTTCACTACGATGATTTTTTTTGCCGACAGATCGCAACCGAGCTGGGTGAACACATCGGTGTCCATGGCCTGGTTGCGCAAGGTGATGAGCAGGATCTCGATGCCACACGCCTCGACCAGCGCGGCATCGCCCACGGGGGTAGGCGCACCGGCCAGCCCCGTCATGACCAGGTCGCTGTGCAAGGCCTTGACCGTGCAGTCGAGATCCATGGGATCACCCGACATCGGGCTGATCTTGCCGCCTATGCGCAGCATCAGGCGCGAGCCAGCCCCGGCCTCAAAAGCAATTCGCACGGCGACCGGATCCCAGATCGGGCCGATGGCCGCGTTGGCGATGCCGCGTTCGACCAGGCGACGCAGAATGAATGTTGAATCGCCGGCCGCACCGCTGCCGGGATTGTCGGCCCGGTCGGCCAGCACCACCGGACCGCCGTCAAAAGCCAGTGCTTGGTCCAGCGCACTGTCGACGTCGGGGTAAGGCACGGCCAGGCGCTCGCGCATGTCTATCAGTTCCTGGGCCAGTTGCAAGGCCAGCGCATTGGCCTTGGCCTGATCCCCGTCGGTATACACCAGCACCTTGGAACCCATCTCCGGCACATCGCCCAACGAGAAACCGTGACCGATGGAGATGGACAACACGCTGTCTTTGCCCTCCAACGCCTGAATACGCTGCACAAAAGACTTCGCGGGATCACGGGTGGTATGCATAGGCACCACCATGTGGCAGTCTGCCACCGCGTGCACGGGACGGATGCGGCCTTGCGCCTTGGCTTCACACAGGTCCACCAGCTCGCGTGCCCGCTCAACGATGTCGGTGTGGGGATATTCCTTGAAAGCCACCAGCATGTCGGCACTGCCCACCATCTCGCGGGTCAGGTGCACGTGGGGGTCCAGCTCGGCGCCTACCACCACGTCCGGCCCCACGATGGCGCGCACACGCTGCAGCAAGTCACCCTCGCAATCGTCATACCCCTCGGCCACCATGGCACCATGCAGGCCCAGCAACACCATGTCCACGGGCAAGGCGGCGCGCAAATCGGCCAGCAGCTCCTCACGCAGGGTTTCGTAGGCTTCGCGCGTCACGGTGCCGCTGGGTTGTGCGCCGGCGACCATGCCTTCGACCAAGGTCCAACCCTTGGCGGCGCCAACTTCGCGTGCCACCCACAAGGGGCCGGCAAAAACCGTCAACTGGTCCGGATGCTGGCCGGCGGGGAAGTAACCCCTGTCCTTGAACGAGGCCAGGCCGGTGGGCATGGGGCCGAAGGTGTTGGTTTCCGTCGCCAGGGAGCCGCTGAATACACGCATGGAGGTTAAGTCGTTGTTGTGAATCAAAAGTGCGACGGTGCGGACGGATGCAGTATGCAGGTCGACCTTGCCCGGCAATGAAAGATCAGTGTAGGGGGCGAATGAATAGCCCGGTAATTCCTTTTAAGCTGCAGTCCATTACCAAAGGTAATGAGCTGTGTAGATATGATTCCGGCTTTTATCGCGCTCCCGCAACAAGGAACGGCCATTCATGCGCTTACGCCACATCGAGGTCTTCAACGCCATCATGCTCACCGGCAGCGTCAGCGGTGCCGCACGCCTGATCAACGTGACACAGCCAGCCGTCAGCCGCACCTTGCAGCACGCCGAAATCCATCTGGGTTTTCCCCTGTTCCGCCGCGACAAGGGCCGGCTCACGGCCACCGCCGAGGCGCAAGCACTGTATCCACACATTGAACGCCTGTTCGCGCAGATCAATGACGTGGACCGGCTGGCCGCCGGCCTGCGCACCTCCAGTGACCTCAGCGAACTACGCATCGTCACCGTGATGGCCCTGACCTACGACATCCTGCCGCGCGCCCTGAAGGCTTTCCGCGCCAAATACCCTTCCGTGGCGATCCATGTCGAAGCCCAGCACTCACCCCAGATCATGAGTGCCCTGCTACTGCGCGAAGCCGACGTGGGATTCGCCTTCAGCCCCGTTCCGCACCCCGGCCTGATCCAGGAGCCGCTGGCCGACGGCCACATGGTGTGTGTGGCACCGCGCGGCCTGCTGCCCAAGGCCACGGTGCGCAAAAAGACGGTGGCTCTGGCCGAATTAACCGAAATCCCCCTGATCGGACTGGCCAGCCACGACCCGGTCGGCCTGGGTGTCAGCCAGGCTTGCCGTGAAGCGGGCATAGGCCTGCAAAGCGTGGTCACGGTCCAGACCTACCACGCCGCCCTGGCCATGGCGCACCATGGCCTGGGTGTGGCGCTGGTAGATGACTGCACGGCGCTGTCGGCCGACGCCAGCCTGGTGGACGTACTCACGCTGGAGCCGCGCATTCCCGTCCCGGTGCGGGCATTGCGCCTTGCGCACCAACCGGATTCGGTGGCCGTGCGCATGTTGCTGCGTTACATGCGGGAGGCGATCTCCGCCTTGCGCTGACTCGCCATGCGGGATGCCGATGGCGGCACACCAGGCCGACGCAAGGCTTCTGCCGCGCGACCGATTTCCAGCGCCGAACCAAAGGCCAGCGTGAAGCCCAACGCCCCGTGGCCCGTGTTGAACAACACATTGGACGGCGCGCGCGCCAGCCGGCCCAGAATCGGCAAGCCGGTCGGTGTGGCCGGCCGCATGCCGGTCCAGGGCTGTAGCGTGTCGAAGCGGCTGCAGTCCGGAAACACAGCCTGCGTGGCTTGCACCAGCGTCGCGATACGCGAAGCCGGGATACGCGTGTCATGCCCCACGATTTCCGCCATGCCGGCCACACGCAGGCGCGAGCCGATACGTGCAAACACCACCTTGCGCGCCGTGTCGGTCACACTCACTGACGGCGCCGTGCCAGACGCGGACGCCGTATCGAGCGTGATGCTGTATCCCTTGAGCGGATAAACCGGCAGGTAAACGCCCAACTGGCGGCCGAAGTAATGTGAGGCCGAACCCAGCGCCAACACAAACGCATCGGCTTCGACCGCCCCGGCCTGGGTCAACACGGCTGCCGCCTGCCCCTGGCGCAACTCAAAGCCCAGGATCTCCGTTCCCGTCAGGAAACGCACACCCCGGCTGGCCAGCACACGCGCCAGTTCGGTACAAACCTTGAAACAGTCGGCCGCACATTCGCTGGGGGTGTACACCGCGCCGGCTATCTGCCGGTGGTAGCCATGCAGGGCCGGCTCGATGGCCACACATTCCTCGGGGCCAACGATCTGCTGCACGCTACCCAGGGCTTTTTGCAAGTCAAGCTGGCGGCGCGCGCCCTCCAGCCCTTCACGATCCCCATACAGCACCAGTTTGCCGGTGGCGGAGTAGTCGCAGTCAGGCTGCACGTCAGCCTTCATGGCTTCAAACACGTTGCGGCTGGATGCCGCCAGCGCCAGCAGCCGGGCCGTCGTGCGGTGCGCGGTGGTGTTGTTGCAGGCGGCCAAAAAAGACAAGCCCCAATACCACTGCAGCGGATCAAGGCGTGGCCTCAATTTCAGCGGTGATGAAGGCGAGAACAACAGCGTGGGCAGTTGTTTCCAGATCGACGGATCGGCCAGCGGCGCCACGTAGGAGTAACTCGAGTTGCGCCCCATTGCCGCCACTGGCGCCGTGGCCCGGCTGGCCCCGGTCAATGACGCTGACCGTATGACCCTGCTGGCTGAGTTGCCAGGCCGTGGCCAGTCCGGCGATGCCGGCACCAAGCACACAGATGTGCATGAAAATTCCTCAAAAATGCGTGGACGCCTCACTGTAGGGGAAGGACGTCGCCTTGACGCATGCTATTTGAACGCGGTCCCATGCGCTCCGGTAATGGGCGGGACCGTCTGCTTGAACCGGCCGCCATCCAGCGCGCACAGTCCAGCGCGGTTTACCATGGCGAAGGCCCCTCCGCTCCGCGAAAAGCACACTCGTCTTACGGAATCACCCATCCATGAACTCGCCCGACACTGCCCGCACCACCCCACTCCACCGACTCGACGCCTGGCAAGCCGCGGCCCAACTGGCCCGCCGCGAACTCAAGGCGGTGGACCTGGTGCGTGCCTGCCTGGACCGTATCGTTGAACGGGATTCACAGGTCCACGCCTTTGTGCAACTGGATGCCGATGTGGCCCTGGCGCAGGCCCGTGTGCTTGACGCCGGGCCCGTGCGCGGGCTATTGCATGGCCTGCCGTTTGGCGTGAAGGATTTGTTCGACACCGTTGATTTGCCAACCGCTTACGGCTCGCCGATTTATGCCGGCCAGCAGCCGCGCGCCGATGCCGCCGCCGTGGCCTTGTGCCGCGAAGCCGGCGCGGTGCTGCTGGGAAAAACCGTGACGACGGAGCTGGCGAACATGTACCCGGGGATCACGCGCAATCCCCACCACCTGGCCCACACGCCCGGCGGGTCTTCCAGCGGTTCGGCGGCCGCGGTGGCCGATCATATGTTGCCGCTGGCGCTGGGGACACAAACCGCGGGCTCACTGATCCGGCCGGCGGCTTTTTGCGGCGTGGTCGGCTACAAACCCAGCCACAACCGTGTGCCCAAGGCCGGTGTCAAAAGCCTGTCGGAAACGCTGGACACCGTGGGCGGTTTCGCGCGCAGCGTGCGCGACGTCGCGCTTCTCGGCGCCGTGCTCACCGGCGATACGCGGCTGGCCGACCCCGGCCTCTTTGCAGCATCGGCGGCGCCGCGCATCGGCTGGTGCAAAACACCGGAGTGGCCTCTGGCCGACCGCGACACCCGGCACGCCTGGGCGCAGGCCGAAACCGCGCTGGCCGGACACGGTACGCCTGTGGACCTGCCAGACGGCCTCACCGGCCTGGTGGCCTTGCAAAAAGCCGTGCAGGCCTTTGAAACCGCACGTTCACTGAGCGCTGAACGCCTGCGCCATTGGGCGCAACTCGAGTACGCCGCTGCAAGCCCTGATCAGGGACGGTCTGGCCATCAGCGGTGACACCCATGCGGCCCACCTGCTGGCCACGGCCCGCGCGCGGCAGCAGGTGCAAGCACTGTTCACCCAATACGACGTGTTGCTGGCGCCCAGCAGCATCGGCGAAGCGCCCGCCGGGCTGGAGCACACCGGCGACCCGCTGTTTTGCCGCAGTTGGACCTTGCTGGGCCTGCCTTGTGTACATCTGCCGTTTGCGCGCGGCGCCAGCGGCTTGCCGGTGGGCCTGCAACTGGTAGGCGCGTATGGCGACGACCACCGGCTGCTGGCCGCCGCGCACTGGGTGCATGCACGCCTGACGCGTTAAGCGCCTATTTGCCCCGGGTACTTGCAAGGGCCTGCGATTAGGCGCATTCTTGAATCGCGGCTTTTTCTGCTGCGTCGGGAGCCCGTCATGCTTACCCTCAGTCGCTGGCTTTACCCCCTGGTTTCAGCTTCACTGCTGTGGTTCACGGGCAGCCACGCGGCCAGCCTGCAGCCTGACGCGGCGCAGGTGATCATCAACGCGCTGGCCAAGGCCAACGCCGCGGTGGTCGGTATTCAGGTCACGGTCGACGAAGACGCCGTCTCGGCCGAAACCCTGGGCCAGCAACGCAGCGGCTCGGGCGTGGTGATCGCGCCTGACGGCCTGATCCTGACCATCGGTTACCTGATGCTGGAAGCCGAACACATTCAAATCATCACGCAGGACAACAAGACCCTGCCGGCGCGCGCCGTGGCCTACGACCTGGCGACTGGCTTCGGGCTGCTGCGGCCCTTGCTGCCGCTGCCAGGGGTCAGCGCCGTCACGTTGGGCCACAGCCGGGAACTGCAGCCCGGCGAACCGCTGGTGGCCATGACGGGTCCGCAAGACGACAACGATGGCGACATCAGCATGACCCGGCTGATCAGCAAACGCGCATTTTCGGGCAGCTGGGAATACCACATCGAGACGGCCTTGTTCACCAGCCCGCCGATACAGGCCAGCGGCGGCAACCACAGCGGCGCGCCGCTCTTTAACCAGAAAGGCGAGTTGCTGGGCATAGGCTCGCTGCTGGTCGCCGACGCCAGCGGTGAAAACCGCCTGCTGCCCGGCAATATGTTTGTGCCTGTGGATTTGCTGCGCCCCATCCTGGCCGAGCTGCAGCACTCCGGCACCAGCCGCCAAAGCCACCGGCCTTGGCTGGGGGTGGCCTCGAACGACCAGGGCGGGCGTATCGAAATCCTGCGCGTCAGCAGGGACAGCCCGGCCGCACTGGCCGGCCTGGAGGCCGGTGACGTGGTGCTGGCCGTGGACGGCACCACGGTGGCCACGCTGGAAGCCTTTTACAAAAAACTCTGGGACCGGGCCGCGCCCGATGCCGAAATCCGGCTCACGGTCTTGCAGGGCGCCGCCGTCAAAACCATTGTGCTCAGGGCCCAGGACCGGCTGCTGACGCTGAAAAAACCGTCCAGCATCTGAGAATTCAGGTCAAATCAGCCTCCAGCCCTTGAGGGGCGGACGCAAGAAGCTCCTTTTTTAATAGCAGCCCACCTTGCCGGGACGAACCCTCAGGCGCGCAAACCCTGGGCCACCGTCGGGTAATGCAGGCGGATACGCAACTCCTGCTTGAGCCGCGTGTTGTCCAGCCGGCGCGACTCGCTCATGAAACTCAGCAACACCAGCGGCAATTCATCCTGCGCGGTGTGGCGTGCCACACGCGGCGGGCGCGGCAGCCCGTACAGGTCGGCCGCGAGGTCGAAATAATCGCCCATCTTGAGCTGGGTGTCGTCGCTGGCATTGGTGCTGCGCTGCGGCTTGCCGCGCCACAGTGCCGCCAGGCAGGCCCGCGCCAGGTCGTCGGCGTGGATGTGGTTGGTGTACACGTCGTCCTGCGCTGCCAGCACCGGCGTGCCCTTGAGCAAACGGCCGCGCGGCGTGCCGCCTTCACGATCGGGGGCGTAAATGCCGGGAATGCGCAAGGTATGCACGGGCACGCCGCTGGCGCGGCCAAACAGGCGCAGCTGGTCTTCGGCATCGACACGGCGCCAGGCGCGCGGCGTGTGCGGGTTGACGGGCCGGGTTTCCGGCGCCCAATCGCCCTGGCAGTCGCCATACACACCGCTGGTCGAGCCGTAGACCAGCGACTGCGGCAGGCCGCGCAAACGCAAGGCCCGCAGCAAGGCCAGGGTGCGCGGGTCGCGGCGCCAGTCCGGCAGCTTGTCGCCGGGCGGCGGCGCCAGGTGGATCACGCGTGTGGCCAGCCCGGCCAGCCGGCGCAGAGTGGCCGGCTGGTCCAGGTTGCCGGCCAGCGGCAACACGCCCTGGGCCCGCAACAAGGGGACCCGCTCGGCCGACGAGGTCAGCGCCAGCACCCGCACACGCGGCGGCAACAGCCGCGCCACACGCAGGCCGACGTCACCGCAACCGATGACTAACACGCGCTGGCGGCGAAAGCGCGAAGGCAGGGCGCCGAGGGGATTTAGGTTTGAGGGCAAAATTGGGGCATCTGCTGCAAAACAGCAAACGTATGAAACAGGACAACGCCAGAGGATACCCAATATGACTTTTAACGTCACCGTGCTGCCCAGCGGCCGCTCGTTCACCGCCAATCCCGACGAAGCGCTGCTGGCCGCCGCCATCCGCCAGGGCATAGGCATGCCTTATGGCTGCAAGGACGGCGCCTGCGGTTCGTGCAAGTGCAAAAAAATTGAAGGATCGGTCACCCACGGCCCCCACCAGTTGAAAGCCCTGTCACACGAGGAAGAAGCCGCCGGTTTCATCCTGACCTGCTGCGGCGTCGCGCACAGCGACCTGGTGCTGGAATCGCGCCAGGTGACCGATGAAAGCGCTTTCCCGATCAAAAAAATGCCGGTCCGCGTGAACACCCTGGCGCGCGCCTCGCACGACGTGATGATGGTGCGCCTGCAACTGCCGGCCAGCGATGTTTTCAAATACCACGCCGGCCAGTATGTCGAGTTTTTGCTGCGTGACGGCGACCGCCGGGCCTACTCCATGGGCAACGCCCCGCACACCCAGACCGAGAACCCGGGCGTTGAATTACACATCCGCCACATGCCGGGCGGCAAGTTCACCGAACATGTGTTCGGCCCCATGAAAGAAAAAGAAATCCTGCGCATCGAAGGCCCTTACGGCAGCTTCTTCCTGCGTGAAGACAGCGACAAACCCATGGTGCTGCTGGCCTCGGGTACCGGTTTTGCGCCCATCAAGGCGCTGATCGAACACATGCAGTTCAAGGGCATCACGCGCCCGGCCGTCTTGTACTGGGGCGGCCGCCGCCCGGACGATTTGTACATGAACGACTGGGTGCAAACCAAGGTCGCGGAAATGCCCAACCTGAGTTATGTGCCGGTGATCTCCAACGCCCTGCCCGAAGACAACTGGACCGGCCGCACCGGCTTTGTGCACAAGTCCGTGCTGGAAGATTTCCCCGACCTCTCCGGTTACCAGGTCTATGCCTGCGGCGCGCCCATCGTGGTGGATTCGGCCCGGGCCGAGTACAGCGCGCAAGCCCAATTACCCCCGGAGGAGTTTTATGCCGACTCCTTCACCACCGAAGCTGACAAACACAAGGAAGTCGCATGAACCGCCGTCATCTCGTTCTGGGCACCGCCGCCGTCGCGCTGGCCCTGTCCTCCACCTTGGCCCTGGCCCAGCCCAAAATCATGCGCATCATCGTGCCTTATGCACCGGGCGGCCCGATCGACGTGACCGCACGCCTGATGGCCGAAGGTGTCAAGGATTCGCTGGGCACCGTGATCATTGAAAACAAACCCGGCGCCGGCGGCAACATCGGTGTCGATGCGATTGCCAAGGCCGCGCCCGACGGCCTGACCGTGGGGATTGCAGCGGTGGCCACCCATGCCATCAACCCCTGGCTGTTCAGCAAGATGCCTTACAACGCGGCGACCGACTTCGCCCCCATCACCCAAATGGTGCGTGTGCCCAATGTGCTGGTGATGAATGCCGACACCGCCAAACGCCTGCACATCAACAACCTGGCCGACCTGATCAAGTACGCCAAGGCGAATCCGGCCAAACTCAATTACGCCAGCGGCGGCAACGGCAGCGCCGGCCACCTGGCGGGCGAAATGTTCAAGGCGCAGGCCGGCATTTATGCGCTGCACATTCCCTACAACGGCGGCAACCCGGCGCAATTGGCACTGCTGAGCGGTCAGGTCGACTTCAACTTCGACAACCTGGCCACGGCCTCGGCCAACATCAAAGCCGGCAAACTCAAGGCCCTGGCCGTTACCACCGCGACCCGCAGCCCCATGCTGCCCGACGTGCCGGCAGTGGCCGAAATGCTCAAGGGATTTTCCATAGACACCTGGTGGGGTCTGGTGGCCCCGGCCGGCACGCCGAAAGACGTGGTCGCCAAGTTGAACCAGGCCTTTGTCGCCGCGCTCAACTCGCCGGAAGCCAAAACCCGTTTTGCGACGCTGATGGCCGAGCCGGTGGCGAGTTCACCTGAACAGTTCGGCGCCTTCATGAAAAACGAGCTGGCGAAGTACGAAAAAGTCGTGAAAGCCTCGGGCGCCCGCGTCGACTGACGCGCCTAAAGAGCTGCAAGCCTTTTAGGCCCTGTGCCCAGGTGCAACGGGCGCCAGAAGCTATCTAATTGATAGCAAATACCTGCGTCATGTAAACCCCGGCACCGGGGTAAGTGGCCAGGTGGGCCTGCTGCTGCGGGTCGTCCAGCACCTGGACCTGGTAAGCCATGCGGCGCCAGAAAGCTTGCGAGTCCTGGACCGACACCAGCGCGGACGACGCCAGGCCTTCACGCCGCGCCATGTCCAGCGCATGTTGAACCAAGCGCGGGCCCAGCCCCTGGCCGGCCGCCGCGCCGGAGACGGCCAGATCATGCAGGTAAAGGCAGTCGGCGCCAGGCGGTGACTCAAAATGTGCGCCCAGCGGCGTCACCTTGCCCAGCACCGAGCGGTAAGCCACCAGGTAGGCGCACACACCGGAGGGGCCTTGCGCCACCCAGGCGGTGTCTGGAAAACCGTTCAGGCGGGCCCGCAGCGTGGCCTCGTCTTCCAGGAAATGGGGCGGGTAGGCCGTGGCCTGGATCGCGGCAACGCTGGCCAGGTCATCCTGGCGCATACGGCGCACATCCACCGCGACCCCAGTCGACCGGCTCATGGCGCAGACCCCATCAAGCCGCTTGCATCGCTGGCGGATCAACCGGCAGATGACGGTATGGATACGTTCCTGGTCTTTTCCTGACCCGGTTGAGGTGGCCGCACCGTTTTGTGCGTGAACCGGGAAACCTCATCGCCGCCAGTCAACAAATCTCGGGGGCTGCCTTTCTTCTCGGCCAAGTCGAACAGGATTCTTGCAAAACCATCGGCTTGAACCTTGCCCTTCAAGACAACGGCCTTTTCCTCGCCGTCCACCTCGTCAATCGTGACACTGATTTCTTCGCCTTCCTTGTAGCCTTTTGTTCCAATCAAAATGCCAACAGAGTCCGTCGAACCCGCATTTTCAAGTGCCTGGCTGAAATCCGCATTCATCCACGCGGCACTGGTGATTTTTTTGTCGTTGTCTACTTCAGTTCTTACTTCAGTTTTCTGATTTTCAATCGGCCCACTACAGCTGGCGGTTGCCAGGACGACGAAACCTGCCACGCCGGCCATCAGCGTTTTTTTAAGCGCCATGCCAAAAGATTTCATTTTTCCCATGCCCTGATTGTCCTGTGCTTATCAACCTAAGAGCCTGTCTACGATCTCCATGGGGTCGCATCGAGATCGTAGACAGGCTCTAAGGGCACCTTCAGGCAAGGTGTGTGCAGAGACGATGGCCAAACCACAGGCGGTCGGACCAGAGACGGCTTCGACAAGCTCAGCCCGAACGGCTATGCGCATGCGTGGTTTTTGCTATTAATTCAATAGCTACTTGCGCCCGACCCATAAGGGCCAGGGACCTAAAAATCTTAAGGAATCATTCCCCGAGATAAGCCGCCCGCACCCGCGGATCGTCCAGCAAGTCCTTGGCATTCCCGTTCATGGTGACGATGCCGGACTCCATCACATAACCCCTGTCGGCAATGCCCAGCGCACGGCTGGCGTTCTGCTCAACCAGCAAAACCGTGACGCCGCGCGCCGACACATCTTTCACCACCTCGAAAATCTTGTCGACCATGATGGGGGAGAGCCCCATGGACGGTTCGTCCAGCAGCAGAACCCGGGGCCGGCTCATCAGCGCCCGCGCCATGGCCAGCATCTGCTGCTCGCCGCCGCTCATGGTGCCGGCCAGCTGGTCCTTGCGTTCGCGCAGACGCGGGAAGATGCTGAACATTTTTTCGATGTCCGCCGCGATCTCCGGTTTGTCATTGCGGATGTAAGCGCCCATCTGCAGGTTTTCCAGAATCGTCATGCGCGTGAACACGCCGCGGCCTTCCGGCACCATGGCCAGGCCGTCCCGGACCAGGTCCCAGGCGCCTTTGCCCTTGATGCTGTGGCCCAGGTACTCGATGTCGCCGTCGGCCATCGGCAAGGAGCCGGTGATGGCTTTCATGGTGGTGGTTTTACCGGCGCCGTTGGAGCCGATCAAGGTGACAAGTTCGCCCTCATGCACTTCAAAATCAACGCCCTTGACCGCCTTGATGCCACCGTAGGCCACTTTGAGGCCCGTCACTTTAAGCAATGTGTTTGCCATGCTGCTTGATTCCTTCAATGACCGGTGCCGAGATAGGCACTGATCACGGCTTCGTTTTTCTGGACCTCGGCCGGTGCACCTTCGGCAATCTGCTTGCCGTAATCAAGCACGGTGACGCGGTCACACAGCCCCATCACCAGCCTGACGTCGTGTTCGATCAGCAAAATCGTGCGGTTGTCCTTGCGAATCCGGTCTATCAGTTCGCGCAGCTGCACTTTTTCGGTGGCGTTCATGCCGGCGGCGGGTTCGTCGAGGGCGATCAGTTGCGGGTCGGTGGCCAGGGCACGGGCGATTTCCAGGCGGCGCTGGTCACCGTAACTCAGGGTGCGCGCCTTGAAGTCGGCGTATTTGCCTATGCCCACGTAGTCCAGCAGTTCCTGCGCACGTTTGGCAATCGCCGCTTCTTCGGCCTTGAAACTGGGCGTGCGCAACACCGCACCTATCAAGCCGGACTTGGTGCGGATATGCCGGCCCACCATGACGTTTTCCAGCGCGGTCATGTCGGCGAACAGACGGATGTTCTGGAAGGTACGGGCAATACCGGCCTTGGCCACCTCGTGCACCGCGGTCGGTTTGTAAGGCTTGCCGGCCAGCTCGAAGGTGCCGCTGTCTGGCGTGTACAAGCCGGTCAAGACATTGAAAAATGTGGTCTTGCCGGCGCCGTTGGGGCCAATCAGGCCGTAGACCTGGCCGCGCTCGATGTGGATGCCCACATCGCTGAGGGCTTGCAGGCCGCCAAACCGTTTGGAGACCCCGGAGACTTTGAGAATGGTGTCGCTCATGGCCATGCCTTATTTGACGTTCACGTTGGCCAGCGACTTGCCGTGATCGGGTGCCGGCCACAGCCCGCGCGGCCGCGACAGCATGACCAGAATCATGGCCAGCGCAATCAGCAACTGGCGCAGGATGGCGGAGTCCAGACGCCCGCCTGTCATGGCCTGCAGCGGCCCGGCCACATGGCGCAAGACCTCGGGCAAGGCGGCCAGCAGCAAGGCGCCCAGAATGACACCGGGCAAATGGCCGATGCCACCCAGCACCACCATGGCCACAATCATCACCGACTCCATCAGGCTGAAGGACTCGGGCGACACAAAACCCTGGAAGGCCGCAAACATGGCGCCGGACACACCGCCAAAGGTGGCGCCCATGCCGAAGGCCAGCAGTTTGAGGTTGCGGGTGTTGATGCCCATGGCCTTGGCGGCGATTTCGTCTTCGCGAATTGCCATCCAGGCACGGCCGGTGCGTGAATTTTCCAGGCGGTGGCAGATCACCACAGACACAATCACCAGCGCCAGGAACAGGTAGTAATACATGGAGACCGAGGTCACCTCGATGCCGAAAAAGCTGTGGCTCTTGCCCAGGTCGAAACCAAAAAACTTCATCGAGTCGATCTGATTAATACCTTTGGGCCCGTTGGTCAGGTTGATCGGGCGGTCCAGGTTGTTCAGGAACACACGGATGATTTCACCAAAACCCAGGGTCACAATCGCCAGGTAGTCGCCGCGCAACTTCAAGGTGGGCGCACCCAGGAGGATGCCAAAAAAACCGGCCACCCCGGCCGCCATCGGAATGACCGCCCAGATCGGCAAATGCAGCCCGTTCGGAAAAGCCGCCGCCACCGCCGGAAAAGCACTGGCCAGGTGCGGCGAGCCGAGCAGCGCGTACATATACGCGCCGACGGCAAAAAAGGCGACGTAACCCAGATCCAGCAGGCCGGCATAACCCACCACGATGTTCAGGCCCAGCGCCAGCAAGACATACAGCAAGGCCATGTCGACAATACGCACCCAGGCGTTGCCGCCCTGCTGCAGCAAGACCGGCAACACCAGCAGGGCCAGCGCCACCACCAGGAAAGAAAGGAGTCTGTGTTTTTTCATCATCATGGGCTCCTAGGCGCGGTCGGCCACACGTTCACCCAGCAGGCCCGAGGGCCGCAGTGTGAGCACAAAAATCAGCACGATAAAAGCAAAGATGTCGGAGTACTGGCTGCCCAGCACGCCGCCGGTCCAGGTGCTGAGGTAACCCCCGCCTATGGCCTCGATCAGCCCCAGCAGGACACCGCCCAACACTGCGCCGCCCAGGTTGCCGATGCCGCCAAACACCGCGGCCGTGAAGGCCTTGAGACCGGGCAAAAAACCCATGGTGTGTTGCACCGTGCCGTAGTTGGAGGCGTACATCACGCCGGCCAGCGCCGCCAGCACGGCGCCTATGATGAAAGTCGCTGAAATGACGGTGTCGGGCTTGACCCCCATCAGGGCCGCCACGCGCGGGTTTTCCGCCGTGGCGCGCATGGCCCGGCCCAGTCGGGTGTAGTGCACCAGCCACATCAGCACCGACAAGGAAACCACGGTCGCGCCCAGGATAAAAATCTGCGTGACGGTGATCACGGCGCCACCCACCTGGAAGGGCTCGGCCGGCAACAAGGTGGGATAAGGTTTGTAGTTGGGTTTCCAGATGATCATGGCCAGCGTCTGCAGCAGCAGCGACATGCCGATGGCGGTGATCAGCGGCGCCAGCTTGGGCGAGTTGCGCAGCGGCCGGTAAGCTATTTTTTCGATCGCGAAGTTGAGTGCGCCGCAGACGACGAAAGCAATCAGCAGCGAGATCAGCAGAATCACCCAGCCGGGTGTGCCGGGCATGGCTTCCTGCATCCAACGGATGATGGTCCAGCTGGTCAGCGCGCCCACCATCAACACTTCGCCGTGCGCGAAGTTGATCAGGTTGATGATGCCGTAGACCATGGTGTAACCCAGGGCGACCAGGGCATACATGCTGCCGAGGACCAGTCCATTGATGATCTGCTGAAGCAAAACTTCCATGACGCACTCTCCCGTTGAGTTCAGGTTGCCAACTCTGCCTTGCACCAGGCCTGGCTGCGTCCAATGGGGTTACCACGGGATCGCCCGAGTTAACAAAAAGCCCGCCTATCAAAACCAGCAAACTGGCTGGGCTTGGGTGGCGAGCTAATTCGCAAATTGTAGCCACGGCTCTCTAGCGAGAATCGGGCCAGGAGCCTCGTTTTTGCGGGGTTTACCCTTGAGAAAATATATATTTTTAACCCACCCGCCGTGATCGGCGGGGCGGGTTGGGCTCAGCTTTTTTGCGCGTTTTTCAGCTTCAGCTCGTTCAACTTGTCGGCGATCCGGATTTCGAGTCCGCGGTTCACCGGCCGGTAAAAATCGGGCGCGGCCATGCCGTCGGGGAAATAGGTTTCGCCGGCGGCAAAACCGTCTTCCTCGTCGTGCGCATAACGGTAGTTTTTGCCGTAGTCCAACTCTTTCATGAGTTTGGTCGGTGCATTGCGCAGGTGCAGCGGCACCGGTCGTGTGCCGTCTTTTTTCACGAAGGCCTTGGCCTCGTTAAACGCCTTGTAGACCGCGTTGGACTTGGGCGCCACGGCCAGGTAGACCACACATTCGGCCAGCGCCAATTCACCTTCGGGTGAACCCAGGCGTTCGTAAACCTCGGCCGCGTCCAGCGCCAGGCGCAAGGCGCGCGGGTCGGCCAGACCGATGTCTTCGCTGGCCATGCGTATCAGGCGCCGCGCCATGTATTTGGGCTCGGCCCCGCCGTCCAGCATACGTATCAGCCAATAAAGGGCAGCGTCCGGGTCTGAGCCACGCACCGATTTGTGCAGCGCCGAGATGGTGTCGTAAAACTGCTCGCCACCCTTGTCATAACGACGCAGTTGCTGGCCCAAGACCTTGAGCAGCCAGGCCGCGGTGACCTCCAGGCCGTCGCTCTTTTTTTCGCGCTGGGCCGCCACCCCCAGGGACTCCAGGGTGTTGAGCAGGCGCCGCGCATCGCCATCGGCATAGGCCACGAGTTTGTCGATTGCTTCAGTCGCTATGCTTTTAATAGCTATCAGCGCCCGTTCCGAAAGGACCTTGGCTATTATTCTCTTAAGATCTTCTTCCGCCAACGGTTGCAGCACATACACGGCCGCGCGTGACAACAAGGCGGAGTTGACTTCAAACGACGGGTTCTCGGTGGTCGCACCTATGAAGGTGAACAAGCCACTTTCCACATGCGGCAAAAAAGCATCCTGCTGGGACTTGTTGAAGCGGTGCACCTCGTCGACAAACACAATCGTGCGTTTGCCGCTTTGCGCCTGCCAGATGCTCGCCTGCTCGACCGCTTCGCGGATGTCCTTGACGCCGCCCAGCACCGCCGAGATGGTGATGAAATGCGCGTCAAAACTGCTGGCCATCAGGCGCGCCAGCGTGGTTTTTCCGACGCCGGGCGGCCCCCACAAAATACAGCTGTGCGGCTGGCCCGATTCAAAGGCGATGCGCAACGGCATGTCTTCGCCCAGCAGATGTTGCTGGCCGATCACCTCACCCAGGGTTTGCGGCCTGAACCGTTCGGCCAGCGGCGCGCCTGCCCGGACCTCCGTGCCCTGGCCAAACGGTGACTCGGTATGCGCAGCCATTACTGGCGGATCACGTCGGCACCGGCCGGCGGCTTGAATTGAAAGCTGGCGGCGCCCAAGGCGGGGTTGACCTCAAAGTTGTTAAAGGTCATGACCGAACGCTGGCCGAAACTGTCGAGAATTTCCAGCACGGCCAGCTCGCTGCCCTTGCTGCTTTCGCGGAAACCCACGGTGATGCTTTGCACCTGGCCGTCCTTGGTTTTCGGCGTGGCCAAGACCCATTCGAGGCCGTCCTTGGCGGGCTGCGGCGCCAGGGTGAAATCGGCCTGCAAGGCCTTGAGGTCCGCGGCTGCGGCAATCACGGCGGCCGGCGTGCCGCTCAGCACCTGGGTGAGTTTGCGCGCGGTGACCTGGTTCAGGTCCACGTCGTACAACCACAAGGTCTGGCCATCGGACACGATGCTTTGCTCAAACGGTTTTTTATAGACAAACTTGAAACGGTTGGGGCGCAAAAACTCAAAACTGCCACTGGAGGTTTTGGTTTTGGCGGCTTGCCCGTCGCGTGGCGGGCTGGTCACCACCTGGGTGAAAGCAGCGCGCCCGCTTTTCGTGTTCTTGACAAAAGCTTCCAGGCTTTCCAGGCCACTGACCGTGGCCACCTGGGCGCTGGCTGCTATAGAAAAAACAGCAACACAGATTCCCAGCGTCGCACGCAGGGCGCCGGTAAAAGAGCGTGGGAGGTTGGCGCTGAAGGAGGGAAAAATAGGGGTCATGATTTTTTCAAGGTTGGCTTGGCAAAGCGGCCAGGCGGTACACAGGACTGTCGGACTCCCGCGCCGGGGATTGGTTGCCTGAACTCGGTATCGCGCCGGTAAAGGCTGCTCGCTCATCCTTCGGCGCGAGCGGGTACCAGGATTTCGCGTTGCCCGCTGCCCGACATGGCGCTGACCATGCCGGATTTTTCCATCTCTTCGAGCATGCGGGCGGCGCGGTTGTAACCAATTTTCAGATGCCGCTGCACCAGCGAGATTGAGGCCTTGCGGTTTTTCAGCACAATCTCCACGGCCTGGTCGTACATCGGGTCCTTGTCGCCCTCGCCGCTGCCGCCCCCATCTCCCAACGAATCGCCGTCGCCATCGACCGTGCCGCCTTCCAGCACGCCGTCGATGTAATTGGGTTCACCCTGCTGCTTGAGATAAGCCACCACGCGATGCACCTCGTCGTCGCTGACAAAAGCGCCGTGTACACGAATCGGAAAACCGGTGCCACTGGGCATGTACAACATGTCACCCATGCCCAGCAGCGCTTCGGCACCCATCTGGTCCAGGATGGTGCGGCTGTCGATTTTGCTGCTGACCTGGAAGGACAAACGGGTCGGGATGTTGGCCTTGATCAGGCCGGTGATCACGTCCACGCTGGGGCGCTGCGTGGCCAGCACCAGGTGGATACCGGCGGCACGGGCTTTTTGCGCCAGGCGGGCAATCAGCTCTTCAATTTTCTTGCCAACCACCATCATCAGGTCGGCCAGTTCGTCGATCACCACCACGATGTAAGGCAGGCGCTCCAGCGGTTCGGGCTGCTCGGGTGTCAGGCTGAAGGGGTTGTAGATGAATTCGCCCTTGGCCTTGGCTTCGTCGATCTTGACGTTGTAACCGGCCAGATTGCGCACACCCATCTTGCTCATCAGTTTGTAGCGCTTTTCCATCTCGGCCACACACCAGTTCAGGCCGTGTGCGGCCTGCCGCATGTCGGTGACCACGGGCGCCAGCAGGTGCGGAATGCCTTCGTAAACACTCATCTCCAGCATCTTGGGGTCGATCAGCAGCAGGCGCACGTCGCGCGCATCGGCCTTGTAGAGCAGGCTCAAAATCATGGCGTTGATACCCACCGACTTGCCTGAACCGGTGGTGCCGGCGACCAGGCAATGCGGCATCTTCGCCAGGTCGGCCACCACCGGGCTGCCGCTGATGTCCTTGCCCAGGCCGATCGTCAGCATGGACTTGGCTTCGTTGTAGACCTGCGAGCCCAAAATTTCGCTGAGCTTGATGGACTGGCGTTTGGCGTTGGGCAACTCCAGCGCCATGTAGTTTTTGCCGGGAATGGTTTCGATCACACGAATCGACACCAGGCTCAGCGCACGCGCCAGGTCCTTGGCCAGGTTGACAATTTGCGCACCCTTGACGCCGGTGGCCGGCTCGATTTCGTAACGTGTGATGACCGGGCCGGGTGCCGCCGCCACCACCCGCACTTCCACGCCGAAATCCTTGAGTTTTTTCTCGATCAGGCGCGAGGTCATCTCCAATGTCTCGGGCGCCACGGTCTCCTGCCGTATCAACGCGCCATCCAGCAGGGACACTTGCGGCAACTTGGAGTCGGGCATTTCGCTGAACAGCGGTTTTTGCCGTTCCTTGGCCACCCGCTCGCTTTTGGGAATCTCGACCAAGGTCGGTTCGATCTGCACCGGCACCGGGTGATGTTCTTCGATCTCTATGCGTTCTTCCTGCAGGGTCACTTCGCGCTGGCGCGCGGCAACCCGGCCCACGGCCACGTCTTCGGCAATCTCGCGTTTTTCCCGGCGCGACTCGACCAGCTCGTCCAGCCAGGCACCTAGGCGCTGCGCGACATGCGCCCACGAAAAAGCAAACACCACAGACACCGCAATCACGCCGACCGCAATCCAGACCAGGCCTGAGCCGGTGAAGCCCAGCCACTTCATACTGGTCGGCCCGGCCAGATAACCCAACACGCCGCCGGCATCGCCGGGCAGCTTGGCTTCAAAACGGTACAAGCGCGACCACTCCAGCGCCGTGCTGGCCAGCAGCAGCAAGGCCAGGCTGGACCAGAATTTGGTGCGACTGAGCGCGGTGCGAAGCACCTGCTGACCGCGCAAGCCACGCGCCAGCGAAGCCAGCCAGGCGCGCACGCCCACCGCCACGGCCCACCACACGGAAAAACCAAACAGGTAATAACTGGCATCGGCCAGCCACGCCCCCAAACGCCCGCCCCAGTTGTGAATCACGGCTTCGCTGCCGCCCGTGGTGGACCAGGCCGCGTCCTGCGGCGCATAACTGATCAAGGCCACTAGCCAGAAGACCAGCGCGAGCAGGCCGAGGATCAGGCTGACTTCACGTGCGAAGCGTTTCACGCCGCCCACCGGGGCTGCGGCGGCAGAGTTTCTGGAGTTCAAGGTGTCGAGTGAATAAGTCATAAAACCAGCGCTGAGCTTACCTCAGTTGAACAGGTTCTCATGACGGAAAAGGCCGCGAAAAAAGTACGTCTCAGCCCAGGGTGTTGAGCCTGTCCTTGACCCAGGTCGCACCGTCTAATCGTGTCTCGATGTAACCACGCTCTTCCAGGTCTTTCATCACACGGCTGACCATCTCGCGCGAAGCGCCCACCATCTTGGCCAGGTCCTGGCGCGAGACCTTCTCACGAATGATGGTGTTGCCATCGCCGTCCAGCGCGGCTGACTCCAGCAAGGCCCGGGCGACCCGGCCGTACACATCCATCAGGGCCAGCGATTCGATCTTGCGGTCCGCCTGGCGCAGGCGCTGCACCAGTCCTCGCATCACCGCATAAGCCATGGAGCCGTTTTCCGGCAGGCAACGCGCAAACTCCTGCCGGCCCACCATCAACACGTCGGTCTGGATCTCGGTGCGCACCGTGGCCGAATGCGGCTCGCTGTCGATCAGGCTCATCTCGCCGATGTAGTCGCCGGGGTTCATGGTGGCCAGGATCACCTCCCGGCCCCGGGCATCGGTGGTCACAACACGTGCCCGCCCGGTCAGGATGATGGCCAGGGCGTTGGACTGTTTGCCCTGCTCGACAATCGCTTCGCCGCGTTTGTAGCGGCGTTTGGTCACCGCCGCGGCCACCGACTCCGCCTGCGCGGCCGTCAGTATCGAAAACAAAGGAACCCGGCGAATCAGTTCCAGGTTAGAGACCATCGTTGACATAACAAACTTCTCCAGATCGCGCCGCCGAATGGACTTCACGCGGGTTCTTACAATACATGTGTTGTACCAGCCAATTTCCCGGGCTTCAGGGTTTGAAACCCTGAGACCAACCCCAACTGCTTGCAACTCTAACTGAGTTCCCAAGCTTTCCCCACCAGGTTTTCAACATGACTCACTCTAAAGTACTCATTTTGGGTTCAGGCCCCGCAGGTTACACAGCCGCTGTTTATGCGGCCCGCGCCAACCTCAACCCGGTGCTGATCACAGGCATCGCCCAGGGCGGCCAGCTCATGACCACCACCGACGTGGACAACTGGCCTGCCGATGCACAAGGTGTCCAGGGACCCGACCTGATGCAACGCTTTCTTGAACATGCGGAACGCTTCAAGACAGAAATCATCTTCGACCACATCAACAAGGTTGATTTCAGCAAACGCCCTTTCACCTTGACCGGCGACAGTGGCACCTACACCTGCGACTCGCTGATCATTGCGACCGGCGCCTCGGCAAAATACCTGGGCCTGGAAACAGAAACCGCCTTCATGGGCCGGGGCGTGTCAGGCTGCGCCACCTGTGACGGATTTTTCTACCGCGAGCAGAAAGTCTGCGTGGTCGGTGGCGGCAACACCGCCGTGGAGGAAGCTCTCTACCTGTCCAACATCGCCAGCAAGGTCTACCTGGTGCACAGGCGCGACAAGTTCAAGGCCGAAGCCATCCTCATCGACAAGCTCCACGAAAAAGTGGCGGCCGGCAAGATCGAGTTGAAACTCAATCAGACCCTGGATGAAGTGCTGGGCGACAGCTCGGGCGTCAACGGCGTGCGGCTCAAAAGCACACACAGCGGCGCAACCGAAGACCTCAAGCTGCAAGGCTGTTTTATCGCCATTGGCCACCAGCCCAATACCGACATTTTCGCCGGCCAGCTGGAGATGAAAGACGGCTACATCATCACCAAAACCGGCTTGCAGGGTTTTGCCACCATGACCAGCGTGCCCGGCGTGTTTGCCGCCGGTGATGTGCAAGACCATGTGTACCGCCAGGCCATCACCAGTGCCGGTACCGGCTGCATGGCGGCACTCGATGCACAACGCTTCCTGGAGCAGAGCAACTGACCCCGAATTGAGCGGCCGTTTGGCCGGCTCGATACACGCGACTTGATGGCAATTTGTTTTCAGGTTATAATCAAGGGCTTAGCTGAGCGACCTTCTGGTTTCAGCATCCTTTTTCTTTTTTATACGGAGAGTGCTCATGGCACGCGTCTGTCAGGTAACGGGCAAAGGCCCGATGGTGGGAAACAATGTTTCTCACGCGAACAACAAAACCAAACGCCGGTTTTTGCCTAATCTGCAATACCGCCGTTTCTGGGTCGAAACTGAAAACCGTTGGGTGCGTCTGCGCACGTCCAGCGCTGGTCTGCGTCTCGTTGACAAGCTCGGCATCGATGCGGTCCTGGTGGACCTTCGTGCCCGCGGTGAAATCTAAGGAGAATCATCATGGCTAAAGGCGCACGCGAAAAAATCAAGCTGGAATCAACTGCCGGCACGGGTCATTTCTACACGACCACCAAAAACAAGAAAACCACGCCTGACAAGATGCTGATCATGAAATTTGATCCTAAAGCACGTAAGCATGTGGAATACAAAGAGATCAAGCTGAAGTAATTCAGCCTGATTCAGCGATGCTTGTCGTCGCTTTTAAAAAACCCGCTGGTCTCCCGCGGGTTTTTTTATGCCTGCTCGAAACTGATGTGAATGCAAATGATGAGGCCCACCCTCACCTTGCATACCGCATCACCTAGCTTGCCCGCTTGCCAAAAAGCATGCGCCCGGTCTCCTGGCACGGCACAGAAAACAACACCCGCAGCACGTCTCAGCACCACGCGCCGGCAGACCTGATCGCAAGCACCTGAGACAAGCCCCGCAAACCATGCGCCCATGAAAAAGGCTGCAGCAGCGGGTGACGCTGGTGCAGCCTGAATCAGGGAGCTGCCCGCCAAAGCGGGCTGGGTGATGAAAACTTAGGCGCGTGCGGCGCGCAGGTTCATGGAGAAATCACGCAAGGCGGCAATGCCGCTTTCCTCGGCGCGGCGGCACCAGGCCTGCAGATCGCCGGCCAGCTGCTCACGCGAGGCCGAAGTGGACAACCACATCTGGCGCAACTCTTCACGCATGGTGACCATTTTGTCCAGCACCGGATGTTCGGCACGGGCTTGCGCAATCTGGGGCTTGGCAGCCGCTGGCACCTTGTCGTCGTCGCGGTGCAACCAGCGGTTGGCAGCCTGCAGCACCGAGATGTCGGCCTTGCGGGCTTTCAGCACTTCGATTTCGGCCTGGCCGGCACGGCGCAATTCACGCGCAAACCCGGCCATCACTTCGTAGCGGTGAGCAATCAGGGCTTCCAGGGTTTTCTCGTCGGCCACGGGCTGGATGGAACCCAGTTGCAGCTTGGGCGGCACCTTCTTGACGGTCGCCAGGCCCACTTTTTCCATGGCCCGGATATAAACCCAGCCAATGTCGAATTCGTAAGGCTTGACCGAGAACTTGGCCGACGTGGGGTAGGTGTGGTGGTTGTTGTGCAACTCTTCGCCACCAATCATGATGCCCCAGGGCGAAATATTGGTGCTGGCGTCTGGCGCCTCGAAATTGCGGTAGCCCCAGTAGTGGCCAATGCCATTGATGATGCCGGCAGCCGTCACGGGAATCCAGACCATTTGCACAGCCCAGACCGCCAGACCGGCCACGCCAAACAAAGCCAGGTTGATGATCATCATCAAGCCCACGCCCTGCCAGCTGTAACGCGTGTAGACATTGCGCTCGACCCAGTCGTTCGGCGTGCCGTGGCCATACTTGACCATGGTTTCCTTGTTCTTGCTTTCGGCGCGGTACAACTCGGCACCTTCCCAGAACACCTTCTTGATGCCATAGGCCTGCGGGCTGTGTGGATCTTCAGCGGTTTCGCATTTGGCGTGGTGCTTGCGGTGGATAGAGACCCACTCCTTGGTGACCTGGCCCGTGCCCAGCCACAGCCAGAAGCGGAAAAAATGCGCCGGAATGGCGTGCAAATCCATGGCGCGGTGCGCCTGATGGCGGTGCAGATAAATCGTCACGCTGGCGATGGTGATGTGGGTCGTCACCAAGGTGTACAGCACGATTTGCCACCAGCTAGCGTTTACCAGTCCATTAGCCAGCCAGTCGAGGGCGGCGTCAAACACGATCATGTAAAAAATCCTTTAAACAGCGATCCATAGCAACACCCCGCGCTCATGCGGCCAAGCCTGTGCCAGATCAACACTCTATTGTAGGCGTCGCCCCAGGAATCACCAAACAGTAACCCCGGGAAACCCGGTTTTTAAGCAAAAGCACTCAAAATGGCCGATAGACGTCAAAAAATTTGTCATCTACCGCCTTTTATCCTCAAATTACTTGAGCCTTTTGCCAAACGGCAGCAAAAAATCCATCGGTGCCATGCAGGTAGGGCCAGAGGCGCAAATAGGGGCCGCTACAGAGTTTGGCGGCGCCTTCCACTCCCATATGGGTCAAAATCCCGCTGGCTTCAAGAGGTGTGAAATCTTTATTGGCCTCGCCAAAAGCCTGGGCAATCGCCTCGTTTTCGTCCTGCAGCACGCTGCAAGTGGCGTACACCAACCGGCCGCCAGGTTTGAGCAGCCGCGCCGCACTTTGCAAAATGCCCGCTTGTTTGACCGTCAGTTCTTCAATTGCCTTGGGGCTTTGCCGCCATTTCAGGTCGGGGTTGCGCCTGAGGGTGCCCAGGCCGGAGCACGGGGCATCGATCAGCACGCGGTCAATCTTGCCGGCCAGGCGCTTGATGCGCTCGTCACGTTCGTGGGCAATGGCCACCGGATGCACGTTGGACAGGCCGCTGCGCGCCAGACGCGGCTTCAAGGCGTCCAGGCGGTGGCCGGAGGTGTCAAAGGCGTACAAGCGCCCAGTGTTGCGCATGCTGGCACCCAGCGCCAGGGTCTTGCCGCCGGCGCCGGCGCAGAAATCCACCACCATTTCGCCGCGTTTGGCATCCAGCAGCAGGGCCAGCAGTTGCGACCCCTCGTCCTGCACCTCGATGGCACCCCGTGTGAAGGCATTCAGCTTGTTGAGCGCCGGTTTGGTGCTCAGCCGCAAGCCCCAGGGCGAATACGGCGTTGCTACGGTTTTGATAGCTTCCTTCGCAAGCTCTTTCTGAACTTCAGCCCGTTTATCCTTCAAGGTGTTGACGCGAAGATCGAGGCCGGCAGGGGCATTCAGGCTTTCGACCAGCGGCCAGAAGTCATCCCCCAGCTGGGCCTTGAGCGGCTCGACCAGCCACTGCGGCAGGTTGTGGCGATGCAACTCCATCAGGTCCGCCGGTTTGACCTGGTCGCAACGGGCCAGCCAGTCTTTTTCAGGCTCGGTCAAGGCGCCCAGCAAAAAATCGCGTTCGGCCGCAAAGCCCAGGATGGCCAGGCGCCGCTCCAGCGGGCCGCTGCCATGCTGCGCCAGGTAGGTGTAGAGATTCTTTTTACGCAGCACGCCGTAAATCGTTTCCGCCACCGTGGCCCGCTCCCGCGGGCCGAGGCGCTGCTCGCGAAAATGGCGCGACACCACCATGTCGGCGGGGTGATCAAATTTGAGAACCTGCTTGAGAAGCTCGGAACAACTGTCGAGTAAGGCGTTAGGATGCATAGCCCCTATTGTCCCACCCCAGGCCTACGACGCGCCTTTTGCTATCTTGATGACCATGTCCGACGCCCTCCCGCCCCTGATCCTGACCCCGCCCGGCCTCTACCGCCACTACAAAGGTTTGATGTATGAAGTGGTGGGCACGGTGCGCCACAGCGAAAGCCTGGAGCCCCTGACCCTGTACCGCGCCTTGTATGGCGAACAAGGCCTGTGGGTGCGGCCGGCCGCGATGTTCAATGAAGAGGTGGTGATTAACGGGATACGCCAGCCGCGTTTCGCGAAACAACCCGACTCAGTACCGGAGTAAGGAAGCAACGGCCGCAGCGCCGGGCCGCCCCAAGCAAGGCCAGCCCCCTCTGGGGGCAGCGCATTACACGCAGTGTTCTCGAAGAGCGGCGTAGCCAAAAGCGTGGGGGTAGTCGTCTCGCCGATAATCGCGGGTTATGTCCGAAACCACCGAAATCGCCAAACAGGTCAAGCGCCGTCGCACGTTTGCCATCATCTCCCACCCCGATGCGGGTAAAACCACGCTGACCGAAAAGCTGTTGCTGTTCTCGGGTGCGATCCAGATCGCCGGCAGCGTCAAGGCGCGCAAGGCCGCGCGCCACGCCACCTCCGACTGGATGGAGATTGAAAAGCAGCGCGGCATCTCGGTGGCCAGCTCGGTCATGCAGATGGAATACCGCGACTGCGTGATCAACCTGCTGGACACCCCCGGCCACCAGGACTTCTCGGAAGACACCTACCGCGTGTTGACCGCCGTGGACGCCGCACTGATGGTGATCGATGCGGCCAATGGCGTCGAACCGCAAACCCGCCGCCTGCTGCAGGTGTGCCGCGCGCGCAACACGCCCATCCTGACCTTTGTCAACAAGATGGACCGCGAGGTGCAGGACCCGATGAGCGTGATGGACGAGATCGAGCAGGAGCTCGGCATGACGGTGGTGCCTTTCACCTGGCCGGTCGGCATGGGCAAACTCTTTCACGGCGTCTATGACCGCCGTGAAAAACGCATGCGTGTTTTCAGCCCCGGCGAGGACAAGGCCGGCGGCGACGATGAAATCCTGTCCGGCCTGGACAATGCCGAGGCGACCCAGCGTTTTGGCGCTGAGTTCACGCAGGCGCAAGACGAGCTGGAGCTGCTGGAAGGCGCCTCGCCCGAGTTTGACCGTGACGCCTTTCTGGGCGGCAAACAAACGCCGATGTTTTTCGGCTCGGCCATCAACAACTTCGGCGTGCAGGAAGTGCTGGACGCACTGGTGGATCTGGCGCCGGCACCGGCCGAACGCACGGCCATGCAGCGTGTGGTGCATCCGGAAGAAAAGAAATTCTCCGGCGTGGTCTTCAAGATCCAGGCCAATATGGACCCGGCGCACCGCGACCGCATTGCGTTTTTGCGCGTCGCCAGCGGCGAGTTCACGCGCGGCATGCGACTCAAAGTCGTGCGCAGCGGCAAGGAGCTGCGGCCCAACACCGTGGTGAGTTTCATGAGCCAGCGCCGCGAGTTGCTGGACACGGCTTTTGCCGGCGACATCATTGGTATCCCGAACCACGGTGTGCTGCAGCTGGGCGACACCTTGACCGAAGGTGAAGCCTTGCAGTTCACCGGCCTGCCTTTTTTCGCGCCGGAAATGTTCCGCGCCGTCGAAGTGGCCGACCCGCTGCGCAGCAAGCAGTTGCGCGCCGGCCTGACGCAGCTCGGCGAAGAAGGCGCGATCCAGGTGTTCCGGCCGATTGCCGGCTCCCTGCTGCTGCTGGGCGCTGTCGGTCAGTTGCAGTTTGAGGTGGTGGCGCACCGCCTAGAACATGAATACGGCGTCAAGGCGCGCATCATGGGCAGCCAGTTCAACCTGGCGCGCTGGGTGACCTCGGACGACGCCAACGAGTTGAAAAAATTCATGGACGCCAACTCACACCGCGTGGCGCTGGACGCCGTGGATGCGCCCACCCTGCTGGTGGACCACAGCGCCACCTTGCGCGCCGTGGAGCAGCAGTGGCCCAAGATCAAGTTCCATGCGCTGCGTGAACACGCCGGCCTGGTCTTCCAGTCGAAAATTTAAGCATTTCAGGGCTCCAGCCCTTGTGGAACGGGCGCAAGCAGCTATTGATTCAATAGCGCTTGCGACCCGTCACGGGCGGCTTAGTTGGCTTTCAGGAATTCCCCGACTTCCAGCAACACCAGCTCGTTGTCGTCGGCCTTGTTGGGCTCGCGGCTGCTGGAGAACGGCAGGTTGTTGTCGTTGCCGACCACGATGTGGGTGCTGTCCACCACATCCACGTTTTCAATTGTGAAGAAGGGGAAGGTCAACACGCCGTTGTTCAGCGGCTTGCGCGCCAGCTTGTTTGGGTCAGCAATAGCCATCAAGTCGATGTAGCCGATCTTGCGCACGGCGGCGCCCACATTCGCATCACTGAGTTCAACCTTGTAGACACGTTTGAACTTGGCGAGGTCGTGGAAACAATCGCTGCGTTTCTGGCCTTCGGGGCAAGCTTTGTCGGCCGTGCCTTCGCCGTTGTCGCGCTCGATGATGAGGCCGGTGGTGCCGTCGATCATGTTGAAGTCACCAATCGCGTGGCTGGCATTTTCGAGCACATATTTCCAGTGGCGGCCGGTCCAGGATTCGCTTTTCACGTCGAACTCCAGCACGCGCAAATAGTCCTTGCCGTCCAGCTTTTCATTGGCCTTGGCGGGCGCATCCCACAAGGCGCCTTCCAGCAGCGCATAAAGTTTGCCGCCGTCTTTGGACGACGCCATGCCTTCAAACCCCTTGGAGCGCCGCACCTGGAAATCCACCGCGCCGCCGGGCGCGCCCGGCGTGGTCACGGCCGGGTGGTCGGGGGAACGCACGACCTTGCCGTCGACCAGCGTGTCAAACACCGCCAGCACCTTGCCCTTCATATCGGTCTTGATCAGGAAAGGGCCAAACTCGTCGCCAATCCACAAGGCGCCGCCGGCGATCTGGAAACTTTCGGTGTCAAAGTCGCTGCCGGTCAGGTAGCGCTGTTTCGTGCCTTCGTGAACGATGCGGAATGGCACTTTTTTATCCGGGTCGTGCAGGAAAATCGTCTCCAGCCGCTTCATGCCGCCGCCCTTGAAGTCCACGGCGTAACGATTCAGGTACAACATGGAATCGGGCGAGTTGGCCTTGGCGCCTGAGCCGTTGTCCGTCAGTATCCAGAAGCTGCCGTCAGCCATCTTTTTGATACCGGAATGGCCTTGCAGCGGCTGGCCCTTGAACGGTAGCGAAACGCCGGTGGGGCGTCCGGCCGACAGCCCTTCCACCGAGCCCAGGGCTTCCACCCGTTTGCCGGTGGTGAATTTTCCGGCGTTTTTCAGATCCTGCGGCGCATCCTTGGGCGCAGCAATGAAGGACTGCGCCGGCAGCAGCGCATGGCCGGACAAGGTGGCGGGGAAAACTGTCTGGGCCTGGAGCGGGGACACCAGTGCCAACACGGCCAGAGCCGGGAACAGGGACTGGGTGGCAAGACGGGAAAAGGGCATGGGCAATCCAGTGTTGAAAGAAAACCTGATGGTGCGCAACCGATGTGACGCCTTGATTACAGGCCTGTGGTGTGGCGATCCCGCCGCGTCGCGCCCTGGGCAGGCGAAACGCCAAGGGGCCGGATTTTTGCAATAAGCTACGCACATGTATCAAAGGGTGAGCTTGTGCGTTTTTTTCTACTGATGGTGCTCTGCGGCTTCCTGGGCACGGGCCATACCCAGGTCTTTGACCGGGTTTACGACGACAGCGCCACCCTGGCGCTGGCGCAGCCGCTGCAATGGGTTGCGGTTCCCAAAAATTCGGTCGATACGCCCGATGTTTTTGCCGCCACCGAAACCTGGGACTTCCAGCCTTACACCCCTACCACCGTGCTCCCCACCTCGGACAAGCAAGATGTCTGGGCACGCTTCGCCTTGCCCATCACCGAGACCCCACAAACCTGGTTCATCCGCTTGCCGGGTCAGTCCATCTTCCGAGTGAGTCTTTTTTCGCAAAAATCACAAGGCGGTTGGCGCATCCAGTCCGCCGGCCACGCGATAGCACCGGCCGACTGGACCTTGCGCACCCGTGTTCCCAGTTTTGAGCTGCTGACCCACAGTGACCAGGTGCAAACCTACTACATGCGCTTCGAGCAACGGCGGGCCATCACCGATCGCCCCCCCATGCTGCTGACCCCGATCGAATACGTCAATGGCGCGTCCCGGGTCGGTGTGGTGATGGGGCTGATGTGGGGCATGTTCAGTGTCCTGGCCATGTTGTGCCTGGGCGCGTTTGCGATGGCGCGCAACCAGGTCTTTGTGTGGCTGGGCGCCGTGGTGATGACCCTGATGTTCACGCAACTGGTGTTGATCGGTTACGGCAGCTGGCGTGTCTGGCCACACAGCGCCTACCTCAACCAGATCATGGGCTGGGTCTCCTCCGCGTTGAGCATGGCTGCCGGGGCCTGGTTCTGCACCCAGGCCACTTACGCCAAAAGCGGCCACCCGTTCATCCACCGCTTGCTGCTGGTCGTTGTCGTGGGCAGCCTGCTGATGGCCGGTCTGATGTTGATCAATCAGAACCTGTTGCCCAGTCCTGTCCGCAACCTGTGGATGGCGTTGGCGACCTTTGCCCTGATGGGCAGCCTGGTCTGGATGTCGCTGCGGGGCCAGGCCTGGAACCGGCTGCTCTTGCTCGGTGCGGCGCCCATAGGCCTGGCCACGTTGGCCAGGGTGGCTTACAACGCCGGCTGGGTGTCCAACGTGGAAGTGGCGCAGGTCGCCGGTGTTTTGTCAGCCATCCTTGGCTTGCTCTGGATCTTCCTGGTGTTGGCCTGGCGCAGCCGGGCCGCCTTGTTTTCCAACCACCGCGGTGCTGCACTGACGACGTATGACCCGGCCAGCGGCCTGATGCTGCCGCGTATCGTCGAGCGCCGGCTGCCCCAGATCCTGACGCAGGCCCAGCGCCGGGGTGCGGAATGCGGCGTCCTGCTCTTGCGCTGGCTGGATCAGGCACCCAGCCATGATGCCGTGGCCGACGAAAAACGCGGAGCGGCGCTGTCACGTCTCGGTGAAATCCTGCGCCGGGCGGTGCGCGACATGGACACCGTGGTGCGTTACGACGAAAACCATTTCATGTTGCTGGTCGAAGGGCCGGTCAACCGCAACGCCCTGTCGGAGGTCTCGACCAAGCTGCTGGCGGACTGCATACGGGCCGCCGACAAAACCGGCGACCCCCACGCGTTTCACCTGCATATCGCCATCTGGCATGGCCGGCCAGGCAGATACACGGCCCAGGACGTGATCGACAAACTCAAGGCCCGTCTGCACAAGATGGCTTCAGGCACCAAACGCCTGGTTCAGTTTGTGGATGCCGCCAACGAGGCGGCCAGCGCCCCGGCCGAGGAAGATCATCAGCGGCGGGAAGAACTGCTGGCAAAAATCAATGCGATTGAAATCTCACACCCGGCACTGACCAGCGAACAGCTTCAAGGCCCGGAAACACAACGGCCTTGATACGTCGCCCTTCCGGCAAGCGTGTCAGCGTGCCGGCAGCGGCAAGGCGGTTTTGTAACGCACCTGCTTGAGGGCAAAACTCGAGCGGATTTTGTCGATGCCGGGGATAGGCGTGAGTTGCTCGAGTATGAATTTTTCCAGCGCGGCGATGTCGGCCACCGCGACACGGATCAGATAGTCGCTGTCGCCGGTCATCAAATAACACTCCATGACCTCGTCGTGTTCGGAAATCCGCCGCTCGAACTCGCTCAAGGCCGCCTTGCTTTGCGAGCTCAGGCTGATGGAGATAAATACACTCAGGCCCAGGCCCAGGGCCGCGGCATTGGTGATGGCCACATAACGGTCTATGACTTTCGCCGCCTCCAGCGCCTTGACCCGCGCCAGGCAGGGCGAAGGGCTTAAATGCACGCGTTGGGCCAGCGCCACGTTGGACAGCGAACCGTCACGCTGCAACTCGTCCAGAATTCGCAAATCAATGGCATCCAGCTTCATAGTTTGTAAATTCAGTTATTTTCAGCATTTTATGCTTCTTTGATTGGCAGGGACGGCGTATCTTGGTTGCATATATGGCCCGCCTGTCTGTAGATTGAGGTCATGAACGCTCCTCTTCCTTTGCACGTTTTTTTGCCCGCTGACATGACCACTCCTACGCCGTCCCCGGATGCCGATCCGCAGGAAACCGCCGAATGGCGCGAGGCTTTTACCGCGCTGGCAGCAAGCCAGGGCCCGGCCCGGGCGCGTTACCTGCTCGACGAGCTGGCGCGGCTGGCGCGCGAACAACGTGTGGGCTGGAAACCCGAACTCTCCACGCCTTATGTCAACACCGTGGATGTCAACGAGCAGCCGGTGTTTCCCGGCGACCTGGCGATGGAAGAACGCCTGGCCTCGCTGATGCGCTGGAATGCGCTGGCCATGGTGGTGCGCGCGAACCAGGCCGAATCCGGCGGCTCCGCCGAGCTGGGCGGCCACATCGCCAGTTATGCCAGCGCGGCGGATTTGTTTGAAACCGGCTTCAACCATTTCTTCCACGCGCGCGAAGGTTTGGGCGAAGGCCAACACCGTGGCGACCTGGTGTTTTTCCAGCCGCACAGCGCGCCCGGCGTGTATGCCCGCGCCTTTCTCGAAGGCCGGCTGAGCGAGAAAGACCTGAGTTTTTACCGCCAGGAACTGACCGCCGGCGACGCGCAAGGTTTGTGCAGCTACCCGCATCCTTATCTGATGCCGGACTTCTGGCAGTTCCCGACCGGCTCCATGGGCATAGGCCCTATCAGCTCGATTTACCACGCACGGTTCATGCATTACCTCACACACAGACGCCTGCTCGACTGCACAGGCCGCAAGGTCTGGGGCGTGTTTGGCGACGGCGAGATGGACGAGCCCGAATCCATGAGCGCCTTGACCCTGGCTGCACGTGAAGGCCTGGACAACCTGGTCTGGGTCGTCAACTGCAATCTGCAGCGCCTGGACGGGCCGGTGCGCGGCAACGGCCGCATCATCGACGAGCTGGAAAAACTCTTTGCCGGCGCCGGCTGGAACGTCATCAAGCTGGTTTGGGGCAGCGACTGGGACGGCCTGTTTGCGCGTGACCTGACCGGCGCCTTGACGCAAGCCTTCGCCCACACGGTAGACGGCCAGATGCAGACCTTTGCGGCCAAGGACGGACGTTTCAACCGCGACAACTTCTTCGGCCAGAACGAAGAACTGGCACGCCTGGCGCAAGGCATGAGCGATGAACAAATCGACAGGCTCAAACGCGGCGGCCACGACCTGGTGAAAATCCACGCCGCCTACGCAGCGGCGGCGAACCACACCGGCCAGCCCACGGTGATCCTGGCGCACACCAAAAAAGGTTATGGCATGGGCAGCGCCGGCCAGGGCAAGATGACCACCCATTCGCAGAAAAAATTCGACGGCGAGGATTTGATCGAATTTCGCAACCGCTTCAACCTGCCGCTTTCCGACGAGCAGGCGAAAAATCTCAGCTTCTACAAACCCGCCGCTGACAGCGCGGAGATGCAATACATGCATGCCAAACGCGCGGCCTTAGGCGGTTACCTGCCCAAACGCGACACCCAGGCCGAGGTAATGCCCGTGCCGGCCCTGGCCGCCTACGCAGGTTTTGCGCTGGCCGCCGATGGCAAGGAAATGAGCACCACCATGGCGTTTGTGCGCATGTTGGGCGGCTTGCTGAAAGACGCGGCGCTGGGCCCGCGCATCGTGCCCATCGTCGCCGACGAGGCACGTACCTTCGGCATGGCGAATTTATTCAAGCAGGTCGGGATTTATTCCAGCGTCGGGCAGAAATACGCGCCCGAGGACATCGGCTCGGTGCTGAGTTACCGCGAGGCGCTGGACGGGCAGATTCTGGAAGAAGGCATCAGCGAAGCCGGCGCCCTGGCCAGCTGGACGGCCGCCGCCACCAGTTACAGCGTGCATGGGCTGGCGATGTTGCCCTTCTACATCTATTACTCCATGTTCGGCTTCCAGCGTGTGGGCGACCAGATCTGGGCCGCCGCCGACCAGCGCGCACGCGGCTTTTTGTTGGGCGCCACCTCGGGCCGCACCACCCTGGGCGGCGAAGGCCTGCAACACCAGGACGGTTCCAGCCACCTGGTGGCCGCGACCATTCCCAACTGCAAGGCCTACGACCCGGCTTTCGCGGGCGAGCTGGCCGTCATCATCGACCGCGGCATACAGGAGATGATGGTCGAGCAGCAAGACGTGTTTTATTACGTGACCCTGATGAACGAGAACTACGCCCAGCCCGATCTGCGGCCAGGCACGGAAGCCGACATCATCCGGGGTTGCTACCAATTCAATAGCTATTCACGCCCGATGGATAAGGACCAGAGCCCTGAAATGCTTAAGAAAGTGACACTGCTGGGCTCGGGCGCGATTTTGACCGAGGTCATCAAGGCCGCGCAGCAACTGGCCGAACAAGGCATAGCAGCAACGGTGTACAGCGTGACCAGCTGGAGCGAACTGGCGCGCGACGGCGCGGCCTGCCAGCAGCGCGCGTTGAACGGTGAAAGCATGCCGCATGAAGCTTTCATCGCGCAGCAACTGCGTACCAGCCAGGGGCCTATCGTCGCCGCCACCGACTACGTGCGCGCCGTGCCGGAAAGTATTCGCGCTTTCCTGCCCGAGGGCCGCAGTTATCTGACCCTGGGCACCGACGGCTTCGGCCGCAGCGACACACGGGCGGCCTTGCGCGAGTTTTTCGGCGTCAATGCGAGCAACATCGTCAAGGCAGCGTTGCACCAGCTTAAGTAGGCCTGACAAAGAAAAAGCCCGTGGGTGCATCAAGCACCCACGGGCTGTCGTTCAGGCTGTGCGCCGCGATTATTTAGGCAGCAGCACCTTGTCCACCACGTGGATCACGCCGTTGGACTGGTAGACGTCGGCGATCGTGACGGTCGCCACACCGCCTTTTTCGTCGGTCACGGTGATTTTGCCGCCAGCCGACTTGGCCACCAGCGTGCCACCGGCCACGGTCTTGATGGCGGCCATGCCCTTGCCGTCGTTAATCATCTTGCTGATGGCGGCGGCGTCCCACTTGCCGGGCACCACGTGGTAGGTCAGGATGCCGGTCAACATGCCCTTGTTTTCAGGCTTGAGCAAGGTGTCCACGGTGCCGGCCGGCAGTGCCGCAAAAGCGGCATTGGTCGGTGCAAACACGGTGAAAGGACCAGGGCTTTTCAGCGTATCGACCAGGCCGGCGGCCTTGACGGCGGCCACCAGGGTGGTGTGGTCCTTGGAGTTGACGGCGTTGTCGATGATGTCTTTGGAAGCCAGCATGGGCGCGCCACCCACCATCACCTGGGCAAAGGAAGAGGCAGCCGTCACGGACAGGAGCATCGCCAGGCCGATAGAGGCCAGTTTGTGTTTCGTTTGCATAACAATACCTTTTGAGGAAGTTGAACAGAGCGCCGGCATCCAGGCTTGGACATCAACGGCTGTTCTGAATACGCGCGCCAACGGCGATTGGATTCAAACCTTTGCGCGGCCCGCCTCAATCAGCACTTCAACGCAGTTCTTCAAGGCTGGGTTTGCAGCCAGTCCCGCACGGCCTGCGGGTAGAGAACATGCTCCTGCACCAGCACCCGCGCGGCCAGGGCCTCGGCCGTGTCCCCCGGCAACACCGGCACCACCGCTTGCGCCAGGATGGGGCCGTGGTCCAGCGCCGCCGTCACCTGGTGCACCGTGGCACCGGCCTGGGTACAGCCGGCATCAATCGCCCGCTGATGCGTGTTCAGCCCGGGAAAGGCCGGCAGCAGCGAGGGATGGATATTGATCAGGCGCCCCGCGTAATGACCGACAAAAGCCGGCGTCAGGATACGCATGAAGCCGGCCAGCACCACCAGCGCCGGCTGGTAGCGGTCAATCAGCGCCATCAGCGCCGTATCAAAGGCCTCACGCGAGGCAAAGTCCCGGTGGCTGAGGACTTCGGTGGCCAGCCCCAGCGCTTGCGCCAGTTGCAGGCCCTGGGCCTCGGCCCGGTTGCTGATCACGGCGGCGATGTTGGCGCCGAACTGGTTGCGCCAGTCCTCATCTTGCGCGGTTTGGGCGATGGCGGCCATGTTCGAGCCGCTGCCCGAAATCAGGATCACGATGTTTTTCATTGTTTTAGGGGGTTTTAGAAATTCGATTATCGGGATGCAGGGCAAGGCGCGCGGAGCGCAGGACACCGGAATGCACTTGCGTGCATGAGGATTCCGAGCACCGCGCAACGCCGCCATGCACCCGAGAATTGGATTTATAGAAGACCCTTAAGATTATCGCCATGAGAGCACTTACCCCGAATGAAACCCGCGTGTTGGCCACCCTGATGGAAAAGGCCCGCACTGTCCCCGACAGCTACCCCTTGTCGCTCAATGCCCTGTTATTGGGCTGCAACCAGAAAACCAGCCGCGACCCGGTGATGGAGCTCACCGAAACCCAAGCCCAGGAGGCGATAGATGCGCTCAAGGCCAGCAGCCTGGTGTTTGAAGCCAGTTCCAGCCGGGTGCCGCGTTTTGAGCACAACTTTCAACGCGGCTTTGGCGTCAGCGAGCCGCAGGCCGTGCTGCTGGGCCTGCTGATGCTGCGCGGGCCGCAAACGCCGGGCGAGTTGCGCACCAACAGCGAGCGCTGGTACAAGTTTGCCGACATCGCCAGCGTGGAAGACGCCCTGGACGAGCTCAAGACCCGCAGCGAAGACGGCGGCGCGGCCCTGGTGCAACAACTGCCCCGGGCCGCCGGCATGCGCGAGCAGCGCTGGGCCCACCTGCTTTGCGGTGACCAACCTGTGCAGCAAGCCGGCTCGGGCGATGCCGCTGTCGATGCCGAAGTCGAGCCGATTTCCCTGGGCCAGGCCGAGCGCCTGCTGCAGCGCCTGGCCACGCTGGAAACCCAGGTGTCGCAGCTGCAGGGCCAGGTGGCGCATTTGCAGCAGGAACTGGGACTGTCTCAAGCCTGACACCCGGCAGCGAACGATCGTGCTAAAAAGACCGCACTGGAGACCTCGATATGGATTTAGCTTTCACCCCTGAAGAACAGACATTTCGCGAAGAGATACGTGCCTGGGTCGGTGCCAACCTGCCCGCCGAGCTGTCTCACAAAGTGCACAACGCCTTGCGCCTGTCGCGCGACGATTTGCAGCGCTGGGCCAAAATCCTCGGCAAAAAAGGCTGGTTAGGCCACGCCTGGCCCAAGGAATTCGGCGGCCCCGGCTGGACCGCGGTGCAAAAACACCTGTTTGAAGAAGAATGTGCGCTCGCCGGCGCACCGCAGGTTGTGCCTTTTGGCCCGGTGATGGTCGCGCCCGTGATCATGGCCTTTGGCAGCCCCGAGCAGCAAAAACGCCACCTGCCCGGCATCGCCAGCGGCGAGGTCTGGTGGAGCCAGGGTTACAGCGAGCCGGGTTCGGGCTCGGACCTGGCCTCGGTCAAATGCCGGGCCGAACGCCAGGGCGACAAATACATCGTCAACGGCCAGAAAACCTGGACCACCCTGGGCCAATACGGCGAATGGATTTTCTGCCTGGTGCGCACCAGCACCGAAGGCAAACCGCAAACCGGCATTTCCTTTTTGTTGATCGATATGAAGTCACCCGGTGTCACGGTGCGCCCCATCGTGCTGCTGGACGGCGGAGCCGAGGTCAACGAGGTCTGGTTCGACAATGTCGAGGTGCCGGTCGGCAACCTGATCGGTGAAGAAAACAAGGGCTGGACTTACGCCAAACACCTGCTCAGCCATGAGCGCACCGGCATCGCCGCCGTGAACCGCGCCAAACGCGAACTGGAACGCCTCAAACGCGTGGCCAAGACCGAAAACGTCTACGACGACCTGCGTTTCCGCGATGAAATCGCCAAGCTTGAAGTCGACGTGGTGGCCCTCGAAATGCTGGTGCTGCGGGTCTTGTCGGCCGAAAAATCCGGCAAAAATTCGCTGGACATCGCCGGCCTGCTCAAGATCAAGGGCAGCGAGATCCAGCAGCGTTACAGCGAGCTGATGATGCTGGCCGCCGGCCCTTACAGCCTGCCCCTCATCGAAGAAGCCATGGAAGCCGGCTGGCAAGGCAACTTCCCCGGCGGCGTGCAGGCCAATGCACCGCTGGCCTCCACCTATTTCAATATGCGCAAGACCACGATTTACGGCGGCTCGAATGAAGTCCAACGCAACATCGTTTCGCAAACCGTGCTGGGTTAAAGGACAACATCATGAATTTTGATTTCTCGGACGACCAGGAACAATTACGCGACGCGGTCCGCAAATGGGTGGACAAGGCTTATGACTTCGAGCGCCGCCGCGGCATCGTCAAAGCCGGCGGTTTTTCGCGCGAAGCTTATGGCCAGCTGGCCGAACTCGGCCTGTGCGGCCTCTACATCCCCGAAGCCAACGACGGCCTGGGCATGGGCCCGGTCGAAGGCATGGTGGTGATGGAAGAGCTGGGCCGCGGCATCGTGCTCGAGCCTTTGGTCCAGACCCTGATCGCCGGCGCGGTCTTGTCCGGCTACGCACCGGAAGCGGTCAAAACCGCCTGGCTGCCGAAAATTGCCAGCGGCGAAGCCCTGGTGGTGCTGGCCTCGCAAGAACGTGTCGCCCGCTACAAACTCGATGTTTGCGAAGCAAAGGCGGCTCCAGCCGGCGCGGGATGGACGCTGACAGCTAGCAAAAACATAGTAGCGGCGGGTGACCAGGCAGAGGCCTTCATCGTGCCGGCCCAGGTCCAAGGCAAGATCGCCCTGTTCCTGGTGGAACGCACGGCCAGCGGTGTCAGCACCCGTGGTTACGGCACACAGGATGGTGGCCGGGCTGCGGACCTGGTGTGCAAGGACGTGCCCGCCAGCCTGATCACGCTGGATGGCCTGAGCGCGCTGGAACATGCGGTGGACATCGGTATCGCCGCGACCTGCGCCGAAGCCGTGGGTGTGATGGACAAGACCCTGGCCGTCACGGTCGAGTACATGAACACGCGCAAACAGTTTGGCGTGGTCATCAGCAGCTTCCAGGCCTTGCGCCACCGCGTGGCCGACATGAAGATGCAGTTGGAGCTGGCCCGCTCCATGAGTTATTACGCCTCGCTCAAGCTCAATGCGCCGGCCGAAGAACGCCGCGCCGCGCTGGCCCGGGCCAAGTACCAGCTGGGCACCTCTATGCGTTTTGTCGGCCAGCAGGCGGTGCAGTTGCACGGCGGCATAGGTGTGACCGACGAATACATCGTCAGCCACTACTTCAAGAAGCTGACCCAACTGGAAATGAGTTTTGGCGACACCTTGCACCATCTCGGTGAAGTATCAGCCCGCATGCAGGACAGCGCCGGCGTGTTTGCCTGAAGCAGCCTTCCCTCAACGCTGAACACGATGTGCGGCGTTACCATGACAGCCCGCAGACCCTTGTCTGCGGGCTTTTTTAATCTGGAGCACGCATGACCTCACGTCGCCATCTGTTCGTACTGATCGCCAGCAGCCTGTTGTTGACAGCCTGCGCCACCGCGCCCGATCTGGAAGAACATCCGCCCATTGTTTTTGTACACGGCAATGGCGACACCGCGGCCTTGTGGCAAACCAGCTTCTGGCGCTTCGAGTCCAATGGCTGGCCGCGTGAGCGCCTGTACGCCATCGACCTGCCCTATCCGCTGGCACGCGACGATGACGGCAAGGCCCAGCCGGGGCGCAGCTCCACGACCGAACACATGGCTTTTCTGAAAGCCGAGGTTGACAAGGTCTTGCAGGCCACCGGCGCCCGCAAGGTCGTACTGGTCGGCAACTCGCGCGGTGGGAATGCGATCCGCAACTACATCCAGAACGGCGGCGGTGATCAACGTGTGAGCCGCGCCATCCTGGGCGGCACACCCAACCACGGCGTCTGGGCCATCAAGGGTTTTCGCGAAAGCAATGAATTTTCCGGCACCGGGCCGTTTCTGACCGGGCTCAATGCGCCCAAAAATGCCGCCGGTGACGAAGTCACAGGCCCGGTCCAATGGCTGACCGTGCGTTCGGACAACAACGACAAGTTTGCCCAGCCCGATGGCGTGTGGATAGGCGCCAAGGGCACAGCAACCAACGTCGGGTTTGACGGGCCAGCGCTCAAGGGCGCGACCAATGTGGTGATCCCGCGCATAGACCACCGCGAGACTTCTTTTTCCCCGGCGGCGTTTGAGGTGACCTACCGCTTCATCACCGGCAAAAACACGCCGCCACGCCCCATCCAGCCCGAAGTGCCGGTACTGAACGGCAAAATCACCGGCCTGGGCCTCACCCCCACCGACCCGGCCTCGGGCAACTACGTCAACAACCTGGCGCTGCCGGGCGCGCAACTGCAGGTCTATGCCACCGATGCGGCTACCGGTGCGCGCGTGGGCAGCGCTGTGCACAGCAAAACCGTGGGTGCCGACGGTCTCTGGGGGCCGTTTCAGGCGCAGGCCGGTGTGCCTTATGAGTTTGTCATCAGCGCGCCGGGCTACGCCATCACACACATTTACCGCAGCCCCTTCCCGCGCGCCAGCAACATCGTGCACCTGCGCGCCGAACGCCTGGCCGAGGCCGACAAAGCCGCCCAGTCCAGCATCAGCATGACGCGGCCGCGCGGTTATTTCGATGCGGCACGGGACAGCATGCGTTTTGACGGGAAAAATACGCTGCCCGGCGTGCCGCCCACGGGCGCCGGCGTCGCCAGCTCCAAGCTCAACCTGAGCCAGACCCCACTGCGCCCAATTTCAGCGGAGTTCAACGGCGAAAAAGTCACGGGCCAGACCTGGCCGACCGCCGGGCAACACCTGGTGGTGCTGGAAATGACCAACTGACGTTAAAGCCCGTCCCCCCGCCGGCGTGGCGCCGGCGAGTAGGTTGTTGGCAAACGTCTTAGAAGCCCAGCACGTGGGGTAGCCAGGTCGAGATGGCCGGCACAAAGGTCAGCAACATCAACACGACCAGGTGGGCGATCAGGAAAGGCGGCAACTCCTTGGTGAGTTCCGCCATCGACACCCGGGTCGCCACGGCGGTCACAAACAGCAGGCCGCCGACGGGCGGCGTGATCATGCCCAAGGTCAGGTTCACGATCACAACCATCGCGAAGTGGATGGGGTCTATGCCTAACGCGGCAGAAATCGGCGCCAGGATAGGCACCAGAATCATGATGCCGGGCAGCGGCTCCATGAAGATGCCGAAGATCAGCAGCAGGATGTTGACCGCGATCAGAAAGGTCCAGGGCGAGAGGTCCCAGCCCACAATCAGTTGCGACACCGCCTGCGGCACGCCTTCCACCGTCAGCACCCAGGCAAAGGCCGCCGAGGCAGCCATCACCATCAGCACCGAGGCCGTCAGCAGCGCCGAACGCGAGGCAATACCGGGCAGCGCCTTCCACTCCAGCGTGCGGTACACCCATTTGCCGCAGATCAGCGCGTAAAACACCGCCACCACCGAAGCTTCGGTGGGCGTGAAGATGCCGAAAACGAATGCCGACCAGGATCAGCACAATCAGCAGCAGCGCGGGAATCGCCTTGAAGCTGTTGATCCACATCTCGCGCGCCGTGGGGCGCGGCTCACGTGAGCGGTAATCGCGCTTGAGGCAGACCCGCCAGTTGACAAAAGCCATGGCCAGCGCGATCAGAATGCCGGGGATAAAACCGGCCATGAACAGCCCGCCGACCGAGACCTGCTCGTCCTGCATGGCATAAATGATCATGGCAATGGAGGGCGGAATGATGGGCCCGACAATCGCCGTGCTGGCGGTCAGCGAAGCCGCATACGCGCGCGAATATCCGGCCTTTTCCATCATCTTGACCATCATGGAACCTGGGCCGGCGGCGTCCGCCAGGGCTGAGCCGGAAATGCCCGAGAACAGGGTCAGGGACAGGACGTTGGCATAACCCAGGCCACCACGCAGGTGGCCGACAAACTGGGCCGCAAAACGCAGCAACACCGCCGTCAGCGCGCCGCCCGACATCAGCTCGGCGGCCAGGATAAAAAACGGCACCGCCATCAGCGGAAAGCTGTCGATGCCGGTGAACATCTCCTTGAACACAATGAGTTGCGGGTAACGCCCGCCTACAAACACCGCCAGCGCAGCCGACATGGCCAGCGCAAAAGCAACCGGAAAACCCAACACCATCAGCACGATGGCGGCAATAAAAAAGAGTGGTCGTCATGAAATTTCTGCCGTGGGGGTGTCAGAGCGAAGCGGCGGCATCGGCGTCCATTTCGGCAGACTCGGCGAAGCGGCCCTCCGAGACATAGCTGCGCACGATGAACAACAGATGGATGAACAGCAGCAAAAATCCCGCGGGCATGGCCGAATAAATCCAGGAGATCGCGATGTCGGTCGCCGCCGTGGTCTGAAACCGTGTGGCCCAGACGTAGAGGATGGAAAAATAAGTCATCACCAGCGAAAACACGCCTATGCCCACCACCACCACGGCGCGCAACACCCGCGCCCAGCGTGTACCGACCGCCGTGTGCAGGTTGTCGATGGCCACATGGCCGCCAAAACGCAAGACCAGGCCGGCGCCCAGAAAGGTGCCCCAGATCATCAGGTGGCGCGCCACCTCTTCGGCCCAGACCAGGGAGTCGCCCGTGGTGTAACGCAACACCACGTTGGCAAAGACGATGCAGGCCATGGCCAGCAGCAGCAGGATCAGGACCCAGCGGTTGCAAGCCACCAGCGTGCGCTCAATGCGATTTAACATAGATCGGTCAGGCGCCGGGTGACGCCATCCTCAAGAGAAGAAGGTTGCAAACCAAGGCCCGGGTGTACCGGGCCTTGTGATCTCCAGGCGCGTGGCGCCCGGATTATTTGAAGTTGCTGATCTCGTCCAGCGTCTTCTGGCCAAACTTGCTGGCGTACTGCTTGTAGGCCGGGGCCATGGCAGTCTTGAAGGCAGCCTTGTCCACATTGGTCACGACCTGGACGCCATGCGACTTGATCTCTTCCACGCCCTTTTTCTCGACCTCATCCACGAACTTGCGTGAAGCCAGCGCACCCGCCTGGGCACCCTGGGTAAAAGCGGCTTTCTGCGCGTCGTTCAGGCCGTTCCAGAAAGCCGGTGCCACGATCAGCGCCATGGGGGCGTACACGTGCGCGGTCAGCGACATGTGTTTTTGCACTTGCCACAACTTGGCCGAGACCACGACGGAGACCGGGTTTTCCTGGCCGTCGATGGTGCCCTGCTGCAAGGCGCCAATCACTTCGGGCCAGGACATGGGTGTGGGCGAGGCGCCCAAGGTGCGGAAGGCCGTGATGTGCACCGGGTTTTCGGTCACGCGAATTTTCAGGCCCTTCATGTCTTCAGGCTTGCTCACCGCGTGTTTGCTGTTGGTGAGGTGACGGAAACCCTGCTCGCCCCAGGACAGGGCGATCAGGCCGCGCGCGCGGAATTTGGTCAGCAGGTCCTGGCCGAACTTGCCGTCCAGCACGGCACGGGCGTGCGCGGTGTCACGAAACAGGAAGGGAATGTCCACCACGCCCACGTCGGGCACGAAGTTGCTCAAGGCGCCGGTCGACACGATGACGGCCTCGACCGTGCCCAGTTGCAGGCCTTCGATCAGCTCGCGCTCGCCACCCAGGGCGCTGGACGGAAACTGCTTGAACTTGAACGCACCGTTGGTGCTTTTTTCCACCGAGTCGGACCAGGCCTGGGCCGCCGCACCGTAGTGGGAGTTCACCGCCAGGGCATAACCCATCTTCACATCTTTGGCTTGCTGCGCGAAAGCAGCACCGGTTGAAACTGTCAGCGCAGCAATCGCGCAGGTCGCCAAAAAGGAGCGACGAATGGAAGTCATGGAATCATCCTTGTAGTTAATGGAATACGCGCACAAAAACCCGCCATTGTAGGTATGCGCTCCATAGGCCCTGCACGCGCAGGCAAGCAGGCCTCACCCTCGGGATTGAACCGTTTTCACTAAATTCCAAATGAAATAGTCCTCCAGCCCTTATTCCATAAGCGTAAATAGCTATCAAAAGAAGAGCTAAAGCGAAACTCGGAGCTTCGCACATGGCACGCCATTGAGCGCCGCTGCGGCTCAGGTCAGGCGGTAGTCCACAGGTGCCTGTTTGACGGTCGGCAACACCTCGCCCAGCGATTCGCGCAGGCTGACTTCAATCGCCTGGCACAAGGTGTCCAGCGGCAAGTCGTTGGGCTCCAGGCCAAATGGTTCTTCGATTTCATCACCCAGGGCGTCCAGCCCGAAGAAGGTGTAAGCCACCAGCGCGACCACAAAAGGCGTCATGAAACCAATCGTGTCCACCAGACCAAAAGGCAGCAGAAAACAATACAGGTAGGCCGTGCGGTGCAGCAGCAAGGTATAGGAAAACGGCACTGGCGTGTTTTTGATACGTTCGCAGGAAGCGGCCGCTGCCGTCATCGCCGACAAGGTCGCGTCCAGGCTGGCCGCGAGGCAGGCGTCCAGCCAGCCCTGCCGCTGGCAGGCGCCCAACTCCTGGCCCATGGCCAGCATGATGGCCGCCGGCTTGTTGGCGGAGGCCTGGACACGCGGCCATTCGGCCGCCGGTAGCCAGCGCTGCAACTCGCCACTCTCGGGCTGGTCGCGTAATTGCAGGCGCAAGGCGTGGACATAGGCAATCGCCCGGTAAACCAAACGCTGGCGCGCCGCTTCGGCAGCGGGTGCCTGGCCCGAGGCCTCGGACGGCTGGATAAAACTCTGGCATTGCCGCGACAGGGACTGGCAGCGGTGTACCAGCTCGCCCCAGAGTTTGCGCCCCTCCCAGTAGCGGTCATAAGCGGCGGTGTTGCGAAAGCCCAGAAAAATCGCCAGCGGCAGGCCGATCAGGGTGAAAGGAATGGTGGTCAGCGTGATCTTGAGGCTGAACAGATTGCCGTGGGCCAAGGTCACCAGGATGGCGCTCAGGGTGTTGACCAGCAAGGTCGTGCGTATACGCGGCAGGATGGAGCCGCGCACCACAAAAAAGAGCCTGAGGCCGGAGGGACGATCTCTGACAATCATGAGGAGTTAAAACCAAGGGTAAACCCTTATTTAACCATGATCCCGCCTTTCACGGCGCGGGAAGCCGCATCACATCGTCAGATCAGCAAGCGCGAGGTCTTGGGCACATGTGCCATCAAAAACTCCATCTGGTCCGCCAGGATGCGGCGGTTGCGCAGGATGAAGTCTTCCCACAAGCTGGGCACATAAGGCGTGTACAGCAGCGGCATGTGGGCCTGTTCGGGCGTGCGGCTGCTTTTGCGGTGGTTGCAGGCGCGGCAGGCCGTCACCACATTCATCCAGATATCTATGCCGTTTTGCGCAAACGGGATGATGTGTTCCCGCGTCAGGTCTTCTTCGTGGAAATGATCGCCGCAATAGGCGCAGACATTGCGGTCACGCGCAAACAGCTTGCTGTTGGTCAGCCCCGGCTTGAGATTGAAGGGATTGATGTTGGGCACGCCCTTGGTGCCGATGATGCTGTTGACGTGGATGATGGACTGGTTGCCGGTGATGGCGTTGTGGCCACCGTGAAAAGTGGCCACCTGCGCACCCATCTCCCAGCGCACTTCATCCGAGGCATAGTGCAACACGGCTTGTTCCAGGCTGATCCACGATTGCGGCAAGCCCTGGGCTGAGAGTTTCAAGACCTTCAAACGAACCTCCATCATTGTAAAAACGCATGGAAACCGAACTCAAACTGTCTGACGCCTCAATATACCGTGAATTCATGACAAAGCCATGGCAAGGGCCTCTTTTGGCGCTTGCAGGCACGTACCGCCGACCCCAGGCGCTATTAAAACGATAATCTGCAAGATGAAAGTTTTCCGCGGCTATCAACACCCGGCGCTCGCCTCGCAATGCGCGCTGACCATAGGCAATTTCGACGGCGTGCATCGCGGCCACCAGGCCATGCTGGCCCTGCTCAAAAACGAAGCCCAACACCGCGGCCTGCCGGCCTGCGTGATGACCTTCGAGCCACATCCGCGCGAATATTTTTCGCCGGCCACGGCGCCGGCGCGTATCTCGACCTTGCGCGACAAACTCACTGAACTGGCGCGCTGCGGCGTGGACCAGACCATCGTGCTGCCTTTCAACGCCAGACTCGCGACGCAGACGCCGCAGGCCTTTATCAGCGACGTGCTGGTCGACGGGCTGCGGGCCAAATACGTGCTGGTGGGTGACGATTTCCGTTTTGGCGCCAAACGCGCCGGCGACTACGCCATGCTGGATGCCGCCGGCGACCAACAAGGGTTTGACGTGGCCCGCATGAACAGCTACGAGGTGCATGGCCACCGGGTCTCCAGCTCGGCCGTGCGTGAGGCGCTGGCGCAGGGCCGCATGGAAGACGCCGCGCGCCTGCTGGGCCGGCCTTACAGCATCTCCGGCCATGTGGTGCATGGCCGCAAGCTGGGCCGGGAGCTGGGTTTTCGCACGCTGAACCTGCGGTTTTCGCACTGGAAATCGGCCGCCGCCGGGATTTTTGCGGTGCATGTGCACGGCCTGGCCGACAGTCCCCTGCCCGGCGTGGCCAACCTCGGCGTGCGTCCCTCGCTGGACGCCCGCGACATCAACGCCGGCCGGGTGCTGCTGGAGACCTATTGCCTGGCGTGGCCCGCCAGCCTGGGCAGTGAGGAGGCTTACGGTAAAATCATCCGTGTGGAACTGCTACACAAACTGCACGACGAACTGACCTACGATGGCCTGGATGCCCTCCAGACCGGCATCGCCAGGGACTGCGACGACGCGCGGGCGTTTTTTGCCTCCATGCACACGGAAACCAGCCGCCAGACCACACGCGATCGAATTTAGACGATCTCGTTTGCCTGCCGCCGCCCTTCTTTCTTGCCGCCAGGGCCCGCGGCCCCCTTGTCGAACTTCCAGCAAATTCCTTGGGGCTGAACCCGGTTCCAGCCCTTCGCAACCCGAATGAACGCCATGTCCGAGAATAAAACCGATTACCGCAGCACCCTCAACCTGCCCGACACCCCTTTCCCCATGCGTGGCGACCTGCCCAAACGCGAACCGGGCTGGGTCAAGGAATGGGACGACAAGGGCATTTACAAAAAGCTGCGTGACGTGCGCGCCGGCGCGCCCAAGTTTGTGCTGCACGACGGCCCGCCTTATGCCAATGGCCAGATCCACATGGGCCACGCGGTCAACAAGATCCTGAAAGACATGATCGTCAAGGCGCGCCAGCTCAAGGGCCTGGACGCCATCTACGTGCCGGGCTGGGACTGCCACGGCCTGCCGATCGAAAACCAGATCGAAAAAACCCACGGCCGCAACCTGAGCCGCGACGAGGTGCAGGCCAAAAGCCGCGCCTACGCGACCGAACAGATCGCGCTGCAGAAAGAAGACTTCAAGCGCCTGGGCGTGCTGGGTGAGTGGGACAACCCCTACCTGACCATGAGCCCCGGCAACGAGGCCGACGAGATCCGTGCGCTCAAACGCATCATGGAACGCGGTTTTGTTTACCGCGGCCTGAAACCCGTGTACTGGTGTTTCGACTGCCGCAGCTCGCTGGCCGAGTTCGAGATCGAATACGCCGACAAGAAGTCGCAGACCATAGACGTGGCTTTTGAGTCCGCCGAGCCGGCCAAACTGGCGGCGGCCTTTGGCCTGCCGGCGATGGACAAACCGGCTTCCATCGTCATCTGGACCACCACCGCCTGGACCATCCCGGCCAACCAGGCGCTGAACCTGAACCCGACGCTGGAATATGCGCTGGTCGATACACCCCGCGGTTTGCTGGTGCTGGCCTCGGCCCTGGTCGAGAAGGCGCTGGCGCGTTACCAGCTTGAAGGCACGGTCCTGGCCACCGCTCTCGGCGAAAAACTCGCCGGGCTGAACTTCAAACATCCGCTGCACGACGTGGCCGACCCGGGCACAGGCAGCTACAGCTACCGGCGCCTGGCGCCCGTGCTGCTGGCCGACTACGCCACGGCCGATGACGGCACCGGCATCGTGCATTCCTCCCCCGCCTACGGGGTGGATGACTTCAACTCCTGCGTGGCCAACGGTTTCCACCACGACGACATCCTGAACCCGGTGCAAGCCAACGGGGTGTACGTGGACGAGTTGCCGCTGTTCGGCGGCCAGTTCATCTGGAAAGCCGCACCGGTGATCGTCGATGCGCTGCGCGACGCCGGCCGCCTGCTGGCCACCGAAACCATCAGCCACAGCTACCCGCATTGCTGGCGCCACAAGACACCGGTGATCTACCGTGCCGCGGCCCAGTGGTTTATCCGCATGGACGAAGGCGAAGGTGTCTTCACCAAGGACAAGGCGCCGCAAACCCTGCGTCAGCTGGCGCTCAACGCCATCGATGAAACCAGCTTTTACCCCGAAAACGGCAAGGTCCGCCTGCGCGACATGATCGCCGGCCGGCCCGACTGGTGTATCTCGCGCCAGCGCAACTGGGGCGTGCCCCTGCCCTTTTTCATCCACACCGCCACGGGTGAATTGCACCCGCGCACCATGGAGTTGATGGACACGGCGGCCGACATGGTCGCCCAGGGCGGCATCGAAGCCTGGAGCAAGGCCACGGCCGAGTCGCTGATAGGCGCGGACGCCGAGTTCTACACCAAAAGCAACGACATCCTCGACGTCTGGTTCGACTCCGGCACCACGCATTACACCGTGCTGCAAAAAAGCCATGCGGCGCAATCGACCTGGCCGGCCGACCTCTACCTGGAAGGCCATGACCAGCACCGCGGCTGGTTCCACAGCTCGCTGCTCACGGCCTGTGCCATGTACGACCACGCGCCGTACAAAGGCCTGCTGACCCACGGTTTCACCGTGGACAGCCAGGGCCGCAAGATGAGCAAGTCGCAGGGCAACGGCGTGGATCCGCAAAAAACCAGCGAAAAACTGGGCGCCGAAATCATCCGCCTGTGGGTGGCGGCCAGCGATTATTCGGGCGACATCGCCGGTGACGACAAAATCCTGGCGCGGGTGGTGGACACCTACCGGCGCGTGCGCAACACCTTGAAGTTTTTGCTGGCCAACATCAGCGACTTCGACCCGGCGACGGACGCCGTGCCGCTGGCGCAGATGCTGGAAATCGACCGTTATGCGCTCAGCCGTGCGGCCCAGCTGCAGGCCGACATCCTGGCGCACTACGAGGTCTATGAATTCCACCCGGTGGTCTCCAAGCTGCAAATCTATTGCAGCGAAGACCTGGGCTCCTTCTACCTCGACATCCTGAAAGACCGGCTGTACACCAGCGCGCCCAAGTCGCTGGCCAGACGCAGTGCGCAGACCGCTCTGCACCAGATCACCCAGGCGATGTTGCGCTGGATGGCACCTTTCCTGAGCTTCACCGCGGAAGAGGCCTGGAAGGTGATCGGCAGTTCGGAATCCATCTTCATGGAAACCTATGTGGCCCATGCCGCGCAAGACGAGGGTCTGCTGGCCAAGTGGTCGCGCATCCGCGAACTGCGCGACGCCGTCAACAAGGACATCGAAGCCTTGCGTACCGAAGGCCAGGTGGGCTCGTCCCTGCAGGCCAATGTGACCCTGGCAGTCCCGGCCGACGACCATGCGCTGCTGGCCAGCCTGGGGGATGACCTGAAATTTGTCTTCATCACATCCGCTATCGAATTAATAGCTGGTGACGCACAATCCATCAGAACGCAAGCCAGTTCCGACACCAAATGTGAACGTTGCTGGCATTACCGCAGCGATGTGGGCAGCGACCCGGCCCACCCGGCGATTTGCGGCCGCTGCACCAGCAATTTGTTTGGTGCCGGTGAAGTCAGGAAATTCGCATAATGGCTCGCACCACCTTCGTCAAAACGTCGGGCACGATGTTGCCCTGGCTGGCGTTGGCGCTGATCCTGCTGATCGTCGACCAGTTCACCAAGGTGTTGATCCTGGGTTATTACCGCCTCGGAGACGCCACTTACGTGACGAGTTTTTTCAACGTGGTGCGGGTTCACAACAGCGGCGCGGCCTTTTCTTTCCTGGCCTCGGCCTCGGGCTGGCAGCGCTGGTTTTTCATGGTCATCGGGCTGGCGGCTGCGCTGTTTATTGTCTGGATGCTCAAGTCGCACGCCGGGCAAAAACTGTTCTCCTTCGCGCTGGCCTGTATTCTGGGCGGCGCCATCGGCAATGTGATTGACCGCATGTTGCACGGCTACGTGGTGGACTTTCTCGATTTCCACTACGCCGGCTGGCATTTCCCGGCCTTCAACATCGCCGACAGCGCCATCAGCATAGGCGCGGTCTGCCTGATCCTGGATGAATTGCTGCGCGTGCGAAAAGCCAAATAAACCGACCTATCCCAAGCCCTGAAGCGCGCGACTCAGGGGAAAACCCGGCCCGCTGCCTGACAGGCAGCGCTTTCAGCGACGACGCGCTGGCGTATAGTCGTCCCTGAAGTTATGAAGCACTTGTTGAATTTATTGGCAGCCATTGCGCTGCTTGTGTGGGGCACCCATCTTGTACGTACCGGCATCCTGCGGGTGTTTGGTGCGAATCTGCGCCAGATCCTGGCGCGCAGCGTCGGCAACCGTTTCACGGCCGCGCTGTCGGGCATAGGCGTCACGGCGCTGGTGCAGTCCAGCACCGCCACGGCCCTCATCACCTCCTCCTTTGTCGGCCAGGGCCTGATCAGCCTGCCCGCGGCGCTGGCCGTGATGCGCGGCGCCGACATCGGCACGGCCTTGATCGCCGTGGTGTTTTCTTTTGACTTGTCCTGGCTCTCGCCGCTGCTGATTTTTGTTGGTGTGGTCTTGTTCATCCCACGCCAGGCCTCGACCCTGGGCCGGGTCGGCCGCATCCTGATCGGCCTCGGGCTGATGCTGCTGGCCTTGCGTCTGGTCACGGATTCCACGGAAGTCCTGACCCAGTCGCCGGCGGTCAAGGCCTTGCTCAACTCGGTCGGCAGCGACCTGCTGCTGGAAATCACCTTGGGCATGGTGCTGGCCGTGATTTCTTATTCCAGCCTGGCGGTGGTCTTGCTGATTGCCACCCTGGCGGCTTCCGGCGGCGTGTCGCTGGAAGTGGCGCTGGGCCTGGTGCTGGGTGCCAACCTGGGCAGCGGCTTGCTGGCGGTGATCACCACGGCCAAATCGTCGATTGAAACCCGGCAAGTGCCTCTCGGCACCATGGCCTTCAAGATTCTGGGCGTGCTGGTGGCCGCCCCTTTTGTGGGCTTGTGGATCAGCCACGTGTTGCCCCTGCTCGGCAACCGGGCCAGCGCGGTGGTGCTGTTTCACCTGAGTTTCAACGTCGTGGTCGGTATCGCCTTCATAGGCCTGACCAACCCGGTCGCGCGCTGGACACAAAAACTGCTGCCCAAAAACGACAAACCCGGTGTCAGTGAACGCCCCAACCACCTGGACCCGTCGGCCCTGTCCACGCCATCTTTGGCGATTTCCAACGCGGCACGCGAAGCCCTGCACCAGGCCGACGTGGTGGAAAGCATGTTGCTGGGCATGCTGGAAGTCATCAAGAAAAACGACCTCCAGATGGCGCAGGAACTGCGCAAGATGGACGACACGGTGGATGCGCTGTATTCGGCCATCAAGTATTACCTGACCAAAATTTCGCGCGACGAACTGGCCGAAGAAGAAAGCCGGCGCTGGACCGACATCATCAGTTTCACCATCAACATGGAGCAGATCGGCGACATCATTGAACGGGTGTTGATCGATATCGAAGACAAAAAGATCAAACCTGGCCGCAGTTTTTCCGAAGCCGGCATGGCCGAAATTTGCGAGTTGCACGCCCGGCTGATCGACAACCTGCGCCTGAGCATGAGTGTGTTCCTCAACGGCAGCGTGCGCGACGCGCAAAAACTGCTGGAAGAAAAAGCCCGTTTTCGTGACCTGGAACGGGCTTATGCCACGACCCACCTGGGCCGGCTGTCCGATCGGACCATGCAAAGCATGGAAACCAGCTCGCTGCACATCGACCTGATCAGCGACCTGAAACGTATCAACTCGCACATCTGCTCGATCGCTTATCCCATCCTCGAGTCCGCCGGCGCCCTGGCGCCCAACCGCCTGCGCCAAAACGTGCTGATTGATGAACTGCCGCGCTGACCCGCGCCGCGCGGCCGCATGAACCCCAACGCCGCTCAACTCTGGCGCGCACCGCGCTGGGCGCTGGCCGCGTTGCTGGCACTGCTGGGCATGTTGGGGCCGTTTTCCATAGACACCTACATCCCGGCATTTTCCGGCATTGCACGTTCGCTGGGCGCCTCACCGGTCGAGATGCAGCAAACGCTGTCGGCCTATCTGTTCGGTTTTGCCTTCATGAACCTGTTTCATGGCGCACTGGCCGACAGTTTTGGCCGCCGTCCGGTGGTCTTGTGGGGCATTGCGATGTTCACCATCGCCTCGGCCGGTTGCGCCCTGTCGCAAAGCATAGGCCAGCTGGTGTTTTTCAGGGCGCTGCAAGGCCTGTCCACAGGCGCCGGCATTGTGGTTTCACGCGCGGTGATACGCGACATGTTTCCGCCAGCCCAGGCGCAAAAGGTGATGAGCCAGGTCACGATTTATTTCGGCGTGGCACCGGCGATTGCGCCCATCATTGGCGGCTGGTTGTTTGTGCACCTGAACTGGCACGCGATTTTCTGGTTTCTCACCGGCGTCGGCGTCTTGTTGTGGACCGCCAACTACAAGCTGCTGCCCGAAACCCTGCATGTCACCATGCGCCAGCCCTTCAATGTGAAACACCTAATGCGCGGCTACTGGCAGCTGGGTTCCAGTGCGCGCTTTTTTCTGCTGGCGCTGGCCAGCGGCGTACCTTTCAACGGCATGTTTTTGTATGTGCTGTCGGCGCCCGAATTTTTGGGCTCACACCTGGGCCTGGCGCCCACCGGGTTTTTCTGGTTTTTTATCCTGACCATCATAGGCATCATGGCCGGCGCCTGGGTCAGCGGCCGCATGGCCGGCAAGGTCGCGCCCAAGCGGCAGATCCGCCACGGCTTTGTGATCATGCTGGTGGTCGCGGTGATCAACCTGCTGGCCAACATCTTCTTCAAGGCGCATGTGTCCTGGGCGCTGTTTCCGATTGCGGTGTTTGCCTTTGGCTGGGCCCTGATGGTGCCGGTCGTGACCCTGCTGGTGCTGGACCTGTACCCGGCGCGGCGCGGCATGGCTTCGTCCTTGCAGGCCTTTATCGGCTCCACCGCCAACGGCATTGTGGCCGGCGTGATCGCGCCGCTGATCATGCATTCGACGATAGCGCTGGCCGCGGTGTCACTGCTGATGTTGTGTATCGGTCTGCTGGCCTGGATCTACCTGCACCACCGCTGGCCGGAGATTGGCCAGACGGTGGCCGCGCATGAGTAATAGCTAAGCCAACAACGCGACCTGGATCAACGCCGCTTCGCGGGTGAATTTGTGGTCCTGCATTTTTCGCAGCAACTCGGCCCTGTCCATCAGCACAAACCGTTCGACTTCGCCGTCCTGGTTTTGCGGCACCAACCCGTCCGGCACGGTGCAGCGGTACCAGACGATGTGTTCGATGACATAACCCGCCCCGTGGCCGTCGGAGCAGGGGCAGCAAACATCCAGCTGACCGCCGCGCGTGAGATTTTTCAAGTCCGCCAGCCGCAGGCCGGCTTCTTCCCAGGTCTCGCGCGCCAAGGCGCTGGCCAGCGTGTCGGCGCCGCTGACCATGCCGCCCATGAGCGTGTCCCACAAGCCGGGGTCGTTGGCCTTGCTCCAGGCGCGCTGCTGCACCCAGAAGCGCCCATCTTCAGATTGAGCGACCAGGTGCACCGCCTGGGTCGCGATGCCCAGCACCCGCACCACGGCGCGTTCCACAGTGCCGACACGACGGCCCTGTACATCCATCACCGCCAGTTGTTCGTCACGCCAGGCATGGGCCAGGCCGGCCTCGCGCAAAGCCACTGCCAACGCCTGCAAGCTGGCCGTGACCTCGCCCTGCAGCTGCCAGACGGCACCTTCCGGTCGCTCCACTTTTGATAGCTGCTTGCGCCCGTTGGATAAGGGCGGTAGCACGATTTGGCTTAATAAATCGGGTTCCACCGAGCCAATGACGGCGTCCCCCGCCAACAGCGGCAGACGCGGCCGCCGCGGCGCCTGGCTGGCGCTGGCACGCAAGGCCGCCAGCCAATGCGGATCAACACCGTCCATCAGCGCGCATCCCCGTTCACAGGGTCAGGATGGTGCAGCCGGTGGTCTGGCGCGCTTCCAGCGAGCGGTGTGCCTCTTGCACCTGGGCCAGCGGAAAACGCTGGTCGATGCGAATCTTGACCTGGCCGCTGCTGACCATGGCAAACAAATCGTCGGCCATTTCCTGCGTGGCTTCGCGGCTGGCGATGTGGGTGAACAAGGTCGGGCGCGATACATACAGCGAACCCTTGGCGGCCAACAAGCCGATGTCCAGCGGCTCGACCTTGCCCGAGGCATTGCCGAAGTTGGCCAGCAGGCCGAAGGGGCGCAGACAGTCCAGCGACTTGAGGAAGGTGTCCTTGCCGACCGAGTCGTAGACCACCTTCACGCCCTTGCCGCCGGTGATCTCCTTGACGCGGGCGACAAAGTCTTCCTTCGCGTAGTTGATGGCGAAGGCTGCACCATGCGCCTTGGCCAGTTCACATTTTGCGTCCGAGCCGGCCGTGCCTATCAGCTGCAGGCCCATGGCCTTGGCCCACTGGCAGGCAATCAGGCCGACACCACCAGCGGCGGCGTGGAACAACACAAAGTCACCGGCCTGCAAACCGCCTTGCGGCTGGGTGCGGCGCAGCAGGTATTGCACGGTCAAACCCTTGAGCATCATGGCGGCACCGGTCTCGAAAGAGATGTCATCGGGCAGCTTGCAGACACATTTGGCGGGCATCACACGCAGCTCGCAATAACTGCCAGGCGGCTGGCTGGCGTAAGCCGCGCGGTCACCGGCTTTCAGGTGGGTCACCCCTTCACCCACCGCCTCGACCACACCGGCCGCTTCCATGCCCAGTTGCAAAGGCATGGGCAGCTTGTAGACGCCGTTGCGCTGGTACACGTCGATGAAGTTCAGGCCCACCGCCTTGTGGCGGATGCGGAGTTCGCCGGGCCCGGGTTCGCCCACCTCCACCGTCACCAACTTGAGCTCTTCGATGCCGCCGTGCTGGTCGATACGGACGGCTTGGGAGGTGGTCTGGGCCATGACGGATTTCCTTGAAATGAGATTGAACGAGGGATGCGGCCTGCATCCTGCCACGAAACAGCAGGACCTGCTGGCACCGGTGCGCTGCCCCGCAGAACACGCCGGTTGATCCGCCTCTTTTCAACAACCCGGCGGAGCTATGGTTACAGTCGCCACATGAATTCTGGCCTGACCTTTCGCACCGCCCTGCTGCTGACCCTGCCGCCGCTGCTTTGGGCCGGCAACGCGGTGGTCGGGCGGCTGGTCAACGACCTGGTGCCGCCCATCACCCTGAACTTTCTGCGCTGGGCCCTGGCTTTTGTGTTTTTGCTGCCGCTGGCCGGCTGGGTGCTCAAGCGCGACAGCGGCCTGTGGACCCACTGGAAACGCTTCGCCCTGCTGGGCCTGCTCGGCGTGGGTTGTTACAACGCCCTGCAATACCTGGCGCTCAAGACTTCGACCCCGCTCAACGTCACGCTGGTCGCGTCCAGCGTGCCGATCTGGATGCTGCTGGTCGGCTGGCTGTGTTTCGGCCAACGCGTCTCGCGCCGGCAAATAGTGGGTGCGTTGCTGTCCATCGCCGGTGTGCTGCTGGTGATGTCGCGCGGCCAGTGGGCGCTGCTGGCCCAGGTCCGGCTGGTGCCCGGTGATATTTATGTGCTGCTGGCCACCTTGTCCTGGGCCTTTTACAGCTGGCTCTTGTCGCAGCCGAAAGAGCCAACCGCCATACGCCAGGACTGGGCGGCGTTTCTGATGGCGCAAATGGTCTTTGGGCTGGGCTGGTCCGGCCTGTTCTCGGCCGGGGAGTGGGCGCTGGGGGATGCCCACATCAGTTGGGGCTGGCCGCTGGTCACCGCCCTGCTGTATGTCGCCATCGGCCCGGCCATTCTGGCCTACCGCTGCTGGGGCATAGGGGTGCAACGCGTCGGGCCCGCCATTGCCGGTTTTTTCTCCAACCTCACACCGCTGTTTGCGGCGCTGATGTCCGCAGCCTTCCTGGGCGAACCGCCGCAGATTTACCACGGCATCGCTTTTGCGCTGATCGTCGGCGGGATTGTGGTGTCGTCACGGCGCTGAAAAAGTGGCGCGGTTCACAAAGCCTCGCCCACCATGGTTTTAGCAGGTGGTCTGGCGGTACTGCTGGTAACACAGCTCGCGGATGCGCTGCTGGTCGGCGGCCAGCTTTCTTTGAGCCTCGTAGACCCGCTGCCGCTCTTCGTTTTTGACCTCCGACTCGCGGCGTTGTTTCTCACGCCGGTCCGATTCGACTTGCCGGTTCACCATGGCTTGCTGCTGCATATCGGCGTTGGCGGCCTGCCTGGCGATCATGCTGCTTTCCGATCTGAATTGCCGTTCCTGGTTCTCCGCTTTGGCCAGGGCTCGCATGCGCTCAGCATCGATTTTCGCCTGTTGTGCCTCGGCCAGTGCGGCGGCTTCGGCGTCGAGTTTCTTTTGGGCCAGCTCCTGCGCGGCCAAGGCCTTGCGTGTCTGATCACGTGAATAACTCATGGAAGCACCGGTAGCAAACATCGCCACCACCAGCAGCGCCATCACGATCAGGGGTTTGGTGTACCAGGGCGAGGGGTCCGACTCTAGGACCACGCGTGGACGGCTGGCCGGTTGGCTCAGCGCGGCGCTCAACTTGCGGTCATGCGCCGCGCGCATCTCGGGACTGGATAAAAGTTTGTAGGCATGCCGGATGTCGATCAGGCGCGCCACGGCCTCGGGGTCATCGGCCAGCCTGGCGTGAGAGTAGTGAGCGCTTGCCTTCTGGAAGGCCTGATCGATGTCGGCCGCGCTGGCATTGCCGGGAATCCCCAAAATTGAATATGCTGACTTCACCCAAGCCTCCTCCACTATTTTTTGACGATGTCCGCGCCCTTGTCCCGGGCTTTGTCAGCGGATGTTACCGCAAGCCTGCAGGCCCCTAGGACAGGACAGGCCGGTCCGGTTTGCCGCGCAACAAGTCGACAAAACGCTGGATCACCGGGGTGTGGTTGTCACGGCGCCAGACCAGGTCTATGGGCATACGCACGTTGAGGTCGGGCACACGCAGCAGCCGCACGCCTGGCGGCAGGCGCTGCCGGGCGCTGGCCGGCATCACGCTGCAACCCAGTCCCGCCGCCACCATGCCCAGCACGGTGTAATGCGTCGTGCCTTCCTGCACGATACGCGGCGAAAAACCTTGCTGATGGAAGTGATGAATCATCACGTCGTGCAAGCGTGGCGACTGGTCGCGCCGGAACAAGATAAAGTCCTCGTCGTTGAGCTCGGCCAGTCGCCGGGGCGGATGTTTCGCCAGGCGGGAAGCCTCGTGGACCGCCAGCAAATAATCGTCCGCCAGCCACGGCACACTCTGCAAGGGGCTGTCCGCGTCCAGCAGCCCGGTGTAGGCCAGCCCCAGGTCCAGGTGGCCATCAAGCACCCGCTCGGTGACGGCTCCGGACAACATGGCCTCGATCATGAAGGTCACACGCGGGCTGGCATGGCGGTAGGTCTGCAAGGCACGCAAGACGTCCGGGTGCCAGGCATAAATTTCGGAAAACCCCAGGCTCAGGTGGCCCACATCGCCGCGCGCCGCCAGTTGTGCCCGCACCGAAGCGGCGCTGGCTTCATCCAGCAACCGGCGGGCACTGGGGTAATAAGCACGCCCGGCCGCGGTGAGTGTCATGCCGCGTGTATTACGCGCCATCAGCGGCACCCCCACATCTTCTTCCAGCAAGCGAATCTGGCGTGACAAGGCCGGTTGTGCCACATGCAGGACCTCGGCCGCGCGGCCCAGGCTGCCCAGGTCGGCCACGGTGAGAAAGTAGTGCAGTCGGCGTCCGTCCAGATACATACAAAAATTATATGACTTCGCACTCAAAATTGTATTTGTGCGAATGCTGCGGGCTGACTACATTGGCAGCCAGCCTTTATTTATTTGCCGCATGAACACCCCTGAATCACCCGCCGCGCCCCATGTGGAACGCCTCAATTCGCCGGCCTTTGGCCAGCTCGGCCTGCCCTTTTCCGAAATCGTGCGTATGGGCGACACGCTGTACCTGTCGGGACAAATGGGCACCCTGCCCGGCACCTTGACTCTGGCGCCGGGCGGCCTGCAGGCCGAAGCACAGCAGACGCTGGAGAACATCCAGGCCACGCTGGAAGCCCATGGTTATTCGCTGGACCACATCGTCAAATGCACGGTGATGCTGGCCGACATGAAAGACTGGCCGGCGTTCAACGAGATTTACAAACGTTTCTTCAGCGCGCCCTACCCGGCACGCAGCGCCTTCGGCGCCAGCGGACTGGCCATGGGCGGTCAGTTGGAGATCGAGGTCATCGCCAGCGTCAGGCGCTGAAAACCCTTTTTACAAAAATCATCATGTCGATTACTTTTGACGATTACCGCGCCTTCGACGCCATGGGCCTGGCCCATGCCGTGCGGCGCGGCGAACTCTCGCGCCGCGAAGTGCAGGAGGCGACGCTGGACCGTGTGGCGGCCGTGAACCCGCAGGTCAATGCCGTGACCTATCTGCACGAAGCGGCGGCAGACGAGGCCCATAACGATACACAAGCGCCTTTTGCCGGTGTGCCCTACTTCATCAAGGACCTGCACGCGCCGGTGGCGGGCATGCCGCTAAGCCATGGCAGCCGCCTGTTCGCGGGCGATGTGCACAACTTCGACAGCGAAACCGTGGCGCGCCTGCGACGTGCCGGTTTTGTCATCCTGGGCCGCACCGCGTCTTCCGAGTTCGGCATGAATGCATCGATAGAACCTTCGCAAGGCCAGCCCACGCGCAACCCCTGGAACCTGGCCCACACCGCCGGCGGCTCCAGCGGTGGTGCCGGCGCGGCCGTGGCCAGCGGCATGTTGCCGGCCAGCCATGCCACCGACAGCGGCGGCTCCATCCGCATCCCGGCCGCCTGCAACGGCCTGGTCGGCCTGAAACCCACACGTGGCCTGATTCCGACCGGACCACACCGCGGCGAAGCCTCGCACGGTCTGAGCCACGAACACGCGGTGACCCGTTCGGTGCGCGACTGCGCGGCCATCCTCGACGTCACGGCCGGCCCCGACATTGGCGCGCCCTACTTCACCGCCAAACCGGCCGAGTCCTACCTGCATGCGATTGCGCGCGCGCCGGGACGGCTGCGTATCGCCTTCACCACCACGACGTTCGACGGTCGTGCGGTGGATGCCGAATGCCGCGCCGCCGTGGAAAACACCGTGCGCCTGCTGCAGGACCTGGGGCATGAGGTCGAGGAAGGCCGACCCCGAGTTCGATGGCGCCGCTTTGGGCGCCGCCTGCGGCACCTTGCTGCTCACCGGCCTGGCCGCGCAAGTGCAAGCCCGCGAAACCCAGTTGGGCCGCAGTGCCCGGCCCGACGAGATGGACGCCGTGGTCCACGCCGCGATTGCGCTGGGCCGTCAGGTCACAGGTATCCAATACGCCTCGCGTTTTGCCGTGATCAATCGCGAGGTCAGGCGCATCGCCCACTTCTTCGAAAGCGCCGACATCTTCATCACGCCAACACTGGCCCAACCACCGGTGGCCCTGGGCCTGTTGTCGATGCAGACGCTGAGCCTGAACCAGTTCCAGGAAGCCATGGCCGCGTTCTGCCCCTTCACCGGGGCTTTTAATGCCACGGGCCAACCGGCCATGAGTTTGCCCTTGCACTGGAGCGCCGCCGGCCTGCCGGTCGGCGTGCAGCTGGTCGGTCGTTTTGGCGAGGATGCGCGGCTGCTGCAACTGGCGGCCCAGCTCGAACAGGCGACGCCGTGGTTCCAGCGCACGGCAGCGCTGTAAAGCGTTTGCCTCTTTTTCCTTTCACGTTTTTCATTCTTCACCAAAGGCCCGTCATGCAACACCGCCGCTTTCTGTCCCTCGCCCTGCTCCCCATGGCACTCGCCCTTGCCGGCCTGGCGCAAGCCCAGGTCCCCAAAGACCGCGGCGCGGTCAAGCTGGTGGTGGGTTTTCCGGCTGGCGGCTCGGCCGACGTGCTGGCGCGTATCCTGGCCGACAAGCTCAAGGATGAACTGGGTGTGCCGGTGGTGGTGGACAACCGCGCCGGTGCCGGCGGCCAGATTGCCGCCGACTATGTGCGCGGCCTGCCCGGCGATGGCCTGACGATATTGCTGGGCACCACCCACATGATGGTCATGGCGCCGCTCACCACCAAGACCGTGCGTTACCAGGCCACGCGCGACTTCAAGGCCGTCGCGCGTATCGCCAGTTTCTACGAATCCATCGCCGTGCCCTTCAACTCGCCGGCCAACAGCGTGGCGCAATGGCTGGAGCTGGCCCGCAAGGACCCGAAACACGCGAGCTACGGCGTGCCCGCGCCCGGCAGCCTGCCGCAGTTCATCGGTTACCAGCTGGGCACGGTGTCCAAGACCCCGCTGCTGTCCGTGCCTTATCGCGGCTCGGCTCCGGTGACCCAAGACCTGGTGGGCGGGCAACTGGCCGCCGGCGTGTTGCCGATTGCCGACATGGTGCAGTACCACGGCACACGCGTGAAAATCCTGGCCGTCAACGGCACCCGCCGCGCCGACCAGTTGCCCAATGTGCCGACCTTCAAGGAACTGGGTTTCCCGCAATTCGACCAACTCGAATGGACCGGCCTGTTTGTGCCCGCTTCGACTTCTGCGGCCACCGTGCAGCAGTTGCAGGCCGCCACCGCCAAGGCGATTGGGTTCAAGGACGTGCGCGAAGCCTTGCAGAAGATGGGCACCGAGCCCGACTTTGGCCCCGGTGAAGCGCTGGAAAAACGCATCGTCGACGACATCGCGGTGTGGGGCCCGGTGGTCAAGGCTTCGGGCTTCTCGGCCGAATAAAGCTCAGGCCTGCATACGCACCCGCCGCGCCGACTCCTCGGCGCGTGCATCGTCGATCTCGCGCATCACGCTGTGCATGTCCACCGCCGCGGTTTTGCGTTCAAAGTGGCCGGTGAGCACGCTCCCGGTGTGCAACTCGCCGCGCTGGTACAGGTCCCAGATCTCCAAGCCGTAATGGGTGGGCAGCAACTCGGGCGCAAAGCCGCCGAAGAAGTTGCGCAGGTTGTCGACGTCACGCAGCAACATGCGGCTGGCGTGGTTGTTGCCGGCAGCGTCCACCGCCTGGGGCAAGTCGATGATCACCGGGCCGTCGGCCGCCAGCAGGATGTTGAACTCCGACAAATCCCCATGCACCACACCGGCGCACAACATACGCACCACCTGTGTCAAGAGCATGGCGTGGTGGCCCAGCGCTTCTTCGCGCGTCAGCATCACATCGTTGAGCCGCGGCGCGGCGTCCCCGTGTTCATCGGTCACCAGTTCCATCAGCAACACACCTTCATGGAAGTTGTGCGGCGTCGGCACCCGCACGCCGGCGGCGGCCAGGCGGTACAAGGCATCCACCTCGGCGCTTTGCCAGGCCGCTTCCTGCGCCTGCCGGCCGAACTTCGTGCCCTTGGCCATGGCACGCGCCTGACGCGTGTTTTTGACCTTGCGGTTTTCGGTGTAGTCCACCGCCTGGCGGAAGCTGCGTTGCGTGGCCTCCTTGTAAATCTTGGCGCAACGGGTGTCGTCACCGCAACGCACCACGTAAACCATGGCCTCTTTGCCACTCATCAGTTGGCGAACCACGGTATCGATCAGGCCTTCTTCGATCAGGGCTTGTAGTCTGGGGGGTGCTTTCATGGGTCCATTGTGCGCTGTGACCTGGCTGGACCGGATGAGTAAACACCAGTCCCCCGCTCAGGTATGCTGCCAGCCCCACCCGCCCAAGAGAAACCGCCATGCAACTCGCCCCCGCCATTCCCATCCTGCGTATCTTCTCCGAGGACAAAGCCAAAGAGTTCTACCTGGATTTTCTGGGTTTCACGCTGGAATGGGAACACCGCTTTGGGGAGAACTTTCCCCTGTATGCCCAAATCAAGCGCTCCGGCCTGACCCTGCACCTGAGTGAGCACCATGGCGACGCCACGCCGGGGTCCACGGTGTTTGTGCCGGTGCAAGACATCACGGCCTTACACAGCGAACTCACGGCGAAAAACTACAAATTTTCCAAACCCGGCGTGCAAACCGTGGACTGGGGCCGCCTGATGGAAATCGCCGACCCCTTCGGCAACCGTCTGCGCTTTTGCGAGTTGTCCAAGGATTGAGCTGTTAACGGCATGCGCCGTTAACCGGCCAGGGATCAATAAGTCCCCGGATACGCCCCACCGTCGGCCAGCACGTTCTGGCCCGTGATGTAGGCCGCATGGGTGCTGCACAAAAACGCGCAGATGGCGCCAAACTCTTCGGGCGTGCCAAAACGCTGGGCCGGAATGTTTTTACGGCGCGCATCCGCCAGCGACTGCACCGATTGCCCGGTTTTTTCCGAGGCGCCCTGCAACATGTTCTTGATGCGGTCGGTGTCGAACACGCCGGGCAGCAGGTTGTTGAGGGTGACGCCCTGAGCCGCCAGCTTGGTGCGTGCCACGCCGGCGACAAAACCCGTCAGGCCGCTGCGTGCGCCATTGGACAGGCCGAGGGTGTCTATCGGGGCCTTGACCGAGCTGGAGGTGATGTTGACGATGCGGCCAAAACCACGCGCGGCCATGCCGTCCACGGTCGCCTTGATCAGCTCGATGGGGGTCAACATGTTGGCGTCGACGGCCTTGATCCAGGCGTCGCGGTCCCAGTCGCGGAAGTCGCCCGGTGGCGGGCCGCCGGCATTGGTCACCACGATGTCGAAATCCTTGCGCACCGCGAAGACCGCCGCGCGGCCTTCGACGGTGGTGATGTCTGCAGCAACAAACAGCACGCTAGCCCCCGCAGGACGGGCGCTATCAGCTATCAATTTGGCAGCAGCTGCCTGCAGCACCTCGGCGCCTCGCGCAACAATCAGCACATTCACGCCTTCGCGCATCAGGGCCTGGGCACAACCCAGACCCAGTCCTTTGCTCGCGCCGCAGACCAGAGCCCATTTGCCGGTGATACCTAAATCCATAATAATTCCCGCTTCATTGGTGAAAGTTGATGGGCCATGATACTGAGTAAATTCAAGCCTCTTCATGGGCTGGTTTCCTGCGCCTTGCTACTGGGCCCCGGCCAACCGCATACCTCCAGCGCGAGAACGATGGCCTAGCGCCTAGGTGACAGCGCCCGGGTATTCATGCGTGACGCCATGGCGTGCGCCTGCTGTAATGAAATTCTCATTGCTACGGACGCTCTCCCATGAAACCCTCCCAGCCCACGACGTCTCGCTTCGCCGCACCTGCGGCGCTTGCTGCCCTCACCCTCCTGGCGCTGACAGCTTGCAGCACCGTGCCGCCGCCCGGTTCGCGCAGTGTGCAGATCGAACGCACGCCTTACGGCATTGCCCACATCACGGCCCAGGACTATGAGGGTATCGCTTACGGCGTGGCTTATGCGCATGCCCAGGACAACGTCTGCCAGACGGCCGAACACCTGCTGACGGTACGGGGTGAACGCGCGCAGTTTCTCGGCCCACAAAACACCGGCGAACTCGGCTTGGGCCGCTTGCCGAACACACAGATTGATCTCTTCATCCGCAACCACATGGACGACGCCGCGCTGGCCCGTGCAGGCGCCACCACCAGCGCCGATGTCCAGGCATCGCTGCGTGGTTATGTGGCCGGCTACAACCGCTACCTGCAGGACGTAGGCCCCAGCGGTCTCCCGGAAGCCTGTCGAGGCAAGCCGTGGGTGCGGCCCATGTCACTGTCCGACCTGGCCCGCGCCACCGAGCAGTCCATGATTCTGGGCGGCGTGGGTGCCCTGGCCGGTGCCGTGCTGGCGGCAGCGCCACCTGCAGCGGGCACAAAGACAAGCGCTGCCCCTGTTCCTCTGCAGCAGGCAGTCGCGGAAGTCGCCCGCCACAGCTTCAACGCCAACCCCGAGGGCGGTGAGTTCGGCTCCAACGGCTGGGCCTTCGGCCGCAACGCCACACCTGATGGACGCGGCCTGTTGCTGGGCAACCCGCACTTCCCCTGGATCGGCACCAACCGCTTCTGGGAAATGCACCTCACGATTCCGGGCAAGCTCGACATCATGGGGGCCACCGGTGGCCTGAGCCCGGTGGTCTCAATCGGTTTCAACAAGGACGTGGCCTGGACCCACACGGTCTCAACCGGCAAACGTTTCACGCTGTATGAATTGAAGCTGGATCCGAACGACCCGACCGTTTACCTGGTCGACGGCCAGCGCAAAAAGATGACGGCGAACACGGTCACCCTGCCGGCGGCGTCTGCCGCACCCGGCGCCGCGCCGGCCAGCCGCACCTTTTACAGCACCGACTGGGGTCCTGTCGTTTCGCTGCCGGCCGCCGGCCTGGGCTGGACCACCACCACGGCCTACGCCATCCGCGATGCCAACACCCTCAACGTGCGCTCAGCCGAAAGCTGGATGAAGATGGCGCTGGCACGCAACGTGGGTGAGTTGCGCGCGGCCATGGGCAACCAGGGCATCCCGTGGATCAACACCCTCGCCGCCGATCGTGAGGGCAACGCCATGTATGCCGATCTGTCGGTGGTGCCCGACGTGTCGGCCGACCTGCTCAAGACCTGCGCGCCCTCACCACGCGCGGCGGCCCTGTTGGCGGCAGCCGGCCTGCCCATTCTGGACGGCTCGCGCGCAGGCTGTGCCTGGAACCGCGACAGCGGTGTTGCGGCGCCCGGCATCATCGCGCCGGCACGTATGCCGGTCGTCATCACACCGGACTGGGTGCAAAACAGCAACGACAGCTACTGGCTCAGCAACCCGGCGATTCCGCCTATGGCCGGGGTCTCGCCGCTGGTCGGCGCTATCGGCACCCCGCAGCGCTTGCGCACACGCAGTGCCATCCTGGAGATTCAGGCGCGTCTGGCCGGCAACGATGGCCTGCCCGGCAATCGCATGGGCTCGGCCGAGGTGCGCAGCGTCATTTTTCGCGACAAAAATCTGGCCGGCATGCTGGTGATGGACGATCTGGTCGCCGCGTGCAGGACCAACGCGCCAGCACTCTCGCAGGACGCCGCCCAGGGCTGCCTGGTACTCGCCGGCTGGGACCGCACCAGCAACAGCGCCTCCAAGGGCGCACCGCTGTTTCGCGAGTTCTGGCGCAAGGCGAAAGATGTGCCCAAGGTCTGGCGCCTGCCTTTTGACGCGGCGCGCCCGGTGGCGACCCCGGCTGGCCTGGACATGGCCACACCGGCCACCCGTGACGCCGTGTTCAAGGCCCTGGGTGACGCAGCCGCCATCGTGCGCAGCGCCGGCTTTGCGATCGACGTCCCGCTGGCGCAGGTACAGACACGCGTGGTGAATGGGCAGACGGTCACGATCCACGGCGGCGACGAGTTCGAGGGTGTGCTCAACAAGGTCGAGAGCCAGGGCCAGCCCACCCTCAACAAGCAGGGCTACGGCATCAACTACGGCAGCAGCTACATCCAGGCCGTGAGTTTCGACGAACGCGGCCCGGTGGCCCATGGCCTGCTCACCTACGGCCAGAGCAGCGACCCGACCTCGCCCCGCTTCTACGACCAGTTGCCCATGTTCTCGGCCAAGCAGTGGCTGGCCTTGCCCTTCCACGCAGAGGACGTGAAGGCCCAGCGCGTGGGACAACCGGTGACACTCGCCTATTAACTCCCGCGGCGCCTCCCCGGCCCCGACCAGCCAGGGCCGCGGAACCGGCTCCGCCGGGCCGCAGGCGCAGCGCCCCCTCGGGGGGCAGCGAGCTACACGCAGTGAGCGAGCGTGGGGGCCCTATCTACCGCGACTGAACACAAAAATCCCGGCGATCACCAGCACCGTGCCCGCCGCCACCCAGGCGGTGAAGGGCTCCCCCAGAATCAGCACGCCCATCAGGATGGTGGACATCGGACCTATCATGCCGGCTTGCGCGGCCATGCTGGCGCCCACACGTTCGACGGCCATCATCACCATCAGCACCGGCACGGCGGTGCACAAGGTGGCGTTCAGCAGCGACAGCCAGATCACCTCGGGCGCCACCTCGGCGGCGCTGAGTGGCCTGAGCACCAGGAACTGCAGGATGCAGCACAAACAAGCCACGGTGCTGGCCAGGCCCACCAGCCGCAAGGACCCCAGGCGTTTGACCATCTCGCCGCTGTAGACCAGGTAGATCGCATAACTGATGGCGCTGAGAAACACCAGCAAGGTGCCCCAGGCCGCGTTGGGGCCCATCAAGGTGATCTCGTGGCCAAACACCAGCAACACGCCGCTGTAGCTGATCGCCATGCCCAGGATTTGCGCCGTGCTGACGCGCCGGTGGTACAGCACCAGGCCCAGCAGCAACACCAAGGTGGGGTTGAGGTAAAGGATCAACCGTTCCAGGGAGGCGGTGATATAGGCCAGCCCGGCAAAGTCGAGAAAACTCGCCAGGTAATAACCGGTGAACCCTAGCCACAACACACCCAGCCAATCCTTGCGTGTGAGCGCGGCCTTGCCGCGGCTGGCCCACCAGGCCATGAGCGCAAAAATCGGCAGCGCAAACAACATGCGGTACATGATGAGCGTGACCGCATCCACGCCGTAGCGGTAGGCGAGCTTGACGATGATCGCCTTGCCGCTGAAGAAGATGGCGCCGAAGGTTGCCAGCAGTAAACCGGTCGCTATGTTTTTGGTAGCTGCTTGCGCCCGTGGGGTGTGGGCTGGAGGGCTATTTTTCTTGAATTTATGGATCAAAACTGTAGTTTAAAAACCGACCGCCTGGCCGTCGCGCCGCGCATCACTCGCCGCAATATATCCCTGTACCTTGGGGTCACCCGCGCGCCAGATGAACTGGCCGGCACCGAAGTCTTGGTAAGAGTCGTTGATCACTTCCGTGCGGTGGCCTCGCTCGGCCAGGCCTTGCACGGTGGCCGGGTTCATCGCTCCTTCGACATTGATCTCCATGCCGGCGTTGAAGCGCCAGCGCGGTGCGTCACAAGCCATTTGCGGGCTCTGACCATGGTCCAGCATACGCACCAGGGTTTGCATGTGGCCTTGCGGCTGCATGTTGCCACCCATCACGCCAAAACTCATGACCGGCTGGCCGTCTTTGGTGAGGAAGGCCGGGATGATGGTGTGAAAAGGCCGTTTGCCCGGCGCGACCTGGTTGGCCCCGGCCTGCAGGCTGAACCCGTGGCCGCGGTTTTGCAGGCTGATACCGAACTCCGGCTCGACACAACCCGAGCCAAAACCCATGTAATTGCTCTGGATGAAGCTGACCATCATGCCGTCTTCGTCCGCCGCGGTCAGGTAAATTGTGCCGCCCTTGACCGGGTTGCCCGCGCCAAAGTCTTGTGCCTTTTTCATGTCGATGAGTTTGGCACGGGAGGCGAGGTAGCTGGCGTCTAACATTTGCGCGGGGGTCACCGCCATAAACGATGGCTCGGCCACGTATTTGTAGATGTCGGCAAACGCCAGTTTCATGGCTTCGATCTGCAGGTGTTGCGAATCCACGCCATCAACCGGCAAGCCGGCCACATCGAAGTGCTCCAGGATGCCCAGCGCAATCTGGGCGGCAATGCCCTGGCCGTTGGGCGGAATCTCATGCAAGGTGTAGCCGCGGTAATTTTGGCCAATCGGCTGGACCCACTCGGGTTTGAAATTTTCAAAATCCCTGACTGTGAGGCAGCCGCCGTTTTGTTTGGAGAATTTTTCAATCGCGTGGGCAATGGCGCCGCCGTAATAAGCCGCCCCTTTGGTCTCGGCAATCGCGCGCAAGGCCTTGGCCGCCGCCTTGAACTGGAACAACTCGCCAATCTCGGGCGCGCGGCCCCAGGGCAGAAAGGACTGGGCGAAACCGGGTTGCGACTTCAGCTCCCCGGTCGCAGCCGCCCATTTTTGCTGCACCACGGTCGGGATCAGATAACCACGCTCGGCAATTTCGATGGCCGGCGCCATCAAGTCGGCAAAAGGCAACTTGCCAAACCGGTCACTCAAGGCCACCCAGCTGCTGACGGCGCCGGGCACGGTTGCGGAATCCAGGCCGCGTTTGGGCGGGGTTTTGGCCTGGTCGCCGTATTTGCGTTTGAAGTAGTCGGGGGTCCAGCCCTGCGGCGCCGGGCCGGAGGCGTTCAGCCCGTGCAACTCCTTGCCGTCCCACAAGATGCAGAAGGCATCACTGCCCAGGCCATTGCTGACGGGCTCGACGATGGTCATCGCAGCCGCCGCGGCAATCGCCGCATCCACCGCGTTGCCACCCTGGTGCAACATGCGCAGGCCGGCCTGCGCACCCAGCGGATGCGAGGTGGACACGACGTTGCGTGCAAACAGCGGAAGGCGGGTGGAGGTGTAGGGGTTGGTGTAATTGAATTTCATGGGACGCTTTGAAAAAAAGAAAACGCCTGGGCTCGCACGTGTGGCCAGCCCCGGCGTCAAGGTAAACGCGTGTTCACTCCGCGGTGATCTTGCGTTCGGTGATGATTTTTTTCCACTTGGCGTGGTCAGCCTTGACCATGGCGGCAAAGGCCGGTGGCGTGCCACCCGTGGGTTCGGCGCCCAGTCGGGCAAAACGTTCTTTCACGTCGTTATCCAGCAGGACTGCATTCAGCGCCTGGTTGAGCTTGGCGGTCAACTCGCCGGACAGGCCCTTGGGGCCGTACACGCCAAACCAGGTCACCGACTCAAACCCCGGCAACACCTCGGCCACGGCCGGCAGGCCAGGCGCCAGGGCCGTGCGTTTCAGGCTGGTCACGCCCAACGCACGCAACTTGCCATCGCGGACATGGGGCATGCCGGTGACCAGCGAATCAAACAAGACATCGACCTTGCCACTGATCAGGTCGGGCATGGCCAGCGCCGTGCCGCGGTAAGGAATGTGCAGGATGAAGGTGCCGGACTCGGCCTTGAAATACTCGGTGGTCAGGTTGACGATGGTGCCGTTGCCGCTGGACGCGTAGTTCAGACGCCCCGGGTTTTTGCGCGCGTAGGTGATGAACTCCTGCATGCTTTTGGACGGCGAGGAATTGGGCACCAGCACCACATTGGGCGAGCTGGCCACGTAGGCGATGGGCGTGAAATCCGTCTCCACGTTGTAGGGGATTTTGGGATTGATGGCCGGGCCTATGCTGTGTGTGCTGGAGGTGGCCAGCAGCAAGGTGTAGCCGTCCGGCACGGCCTTGGCCGCCGCGTCAGCCCCTATGGTGCCGCCAGCGCCCGGCCGGTTGTCCACCACCACGGGCTGCCCGATTTTTTCACCCAGCTTTTGCGACAGCGCCCGCGCCAGGATGTCGGTCGCCCCGCCCGCCGGAAAAGGCACGATCAAACGTATCGGCTTGGTGGGATAGGCCTGCGCCTGGCTGCTCGAAGCAGCCGGTGTTTGTGCCAGGGCTGACAGCGCTGTGAAGGCGACCGTCGCAAAAATAATATGTTTGCGTTGCATCGCTCAAATTCTGAACCGTTTTCCCTGTTCACGGCCTAGGGCTTTGCCCGAACATCCGACCCCGGACAGGCAAAAAAAAAGCGCCCGAAGGCGCTTTTTTGGAGACAGAGGCGAGAAGGATCAGTCCTCGACAAAAGCCTCTTCGCGTTTGTTTTTCACAGACGGTAGCAACACGATCACCAGCAGCAGTGCGCCAGCTGCCAGCAAGCCGGCTGACAATGGACGCGTGACAAACACGCTCCAGTCGCCGCGGGAGAGCAGCAGCGCACGGCGCAGATTCTCTTCCATCATGGGGCCCAGGATGAAACCCAGCAGCAGCGGTGCAGGTTCGGCACCCAGCTTGACGAACAGATAACCAATGATGCCGAAGATGGCAACCATCCAGATGTCCCAGGTGTTGTTGTTGGTCGAATACACACCAATCGCACAGAACAACACAATCGCCGGGAACAGGTAGCGGTAAGGCACGGTCAGCAGCTTGATCCACATGCCGATCAGCGGCAGATTCAGAATCACCAGCATGGCATTGCCAATCCACATCGAGGCGATCAGGCCCCAGAACAGTTCCGGGTTGCTGGTCATGACCTGCGGGCCGGGCTGGATGTTGTGAATCGTCATGGCACCCACCATCAGCGCCATCACGGCGTTGGGAGGAATACCCAGGGTCAGCAAGGGAATGAAGGAAGTCTGTGCACCAGCGTTGTTGGCCGACTCGGGACCCGCCACGCCGCGGATGTTGCCCTGGCCGAAAGGAACTTCGCCCGGCTTCATCTTCATTTTCTTTTCCAGCGCATAGGCAGCAAAAGCAGCCAGCAAGGCACCGCCGCCGGGCAGGATGCCCAGTGCAGAACCCAGGAAAGTACCGCGCAGCACAGCTGGCGTCATGTTCTTGAAGTCTTCCTTGGTCGGCATCAGGCCAGACACCTTGGAGGTGAACACTTCGCGCTCATGTTCTGGCTGGGCCAGATTGCTGATGATCTCTCCGTAACCGAACACACCCATGGCGATCACCACAAAGCCGATACCGTCGGTCAGTTCAGGAACGTCAAAGCTGAAACGTGCGACACCGGAGTTCACGTCGGTACCCACCAGGCCCAGCAGCAGACCCAGCACAATCATGGCCACGGCCTTGAGCAGCGAACCCGATGCCAGCACCACGGCGCCGATCAGGCCCAGGACCATCAGGGCAAAGTATTCGGCAGGACCGAATTTGAAAGCCAGTTCGGTCAGTGGTGGTGCGAAAGCAGCCAGAATCAGCGTGCCCACACAACCAGCGAAAAACGAGCCCAGTCCGGCAGCAGCCAGCGCCGGTCCCGCTCGACCTTTTCGGGCCATCTGGTAACCGTCAATACAGGTCACCACCGAGGACGATTCACCCGGCAAATTCACCAGAATGGCGGTGGTCGAACCGCCGTATTGCGCGCCGTAATAAATACCGGCCAGCATGATCAGCGCCGACACCGGCGGCAAGGCGTAGGTAGCAGGCAACAGCATGGCAATCGTGGCCACAGGACCCACCCCTGGCAAAACGCCAATCAGGGTACCCAGCACACAACCGGCCAGCGCATACAACAGGTTGATGGGCGTGAAAGCCACGCCAAAACCTAGCGACAAATGTTCAATCAGTTCCATTATTTTTCCTTAGCCGGTGATGAAGGAAGGCCACACCGGGAATTGCAGTTTCAGCGCCAGGACGAAGGCCACGTAGCTGCCGGCAGCCAGAATGGTCGCGAGGATAAAAGTGGCTTTGAATTTCCAGCCGGCTTCTGCCATGCTGGCAATAAAGGTCAGCGCGTAGATCGCGACAATCATGCCGAAGGCGGGAAATCCGATGGACGGCAGACCGGCCAGCAACAGACCAAACACGATGTTGGCGGAAATAATGCAGACCAATGGCTTCCAGGCCCATTTGCCGATTTTGTCGCCGCCTTCGGTCTCCACCACCAGCGCGGCGAAGGTCACACCGGCACCAATGATGGCCAGCAAGATGCCCAACATCAGCGGGAAGTAACCCGGGCCCATACGGGCGCCTGTGCCAACGTTGTAGGTGCTGGCACCCCAGGCAAATGCCACGCCGACGGCGATGAACATCAGCCCGCAAAAGAAGTCTTTTTGACTCTTGATATGCACGGTTGTCTCCTGAAATAGAAAGAAATGGATCGCTGGATTGTGCATGTAATTAACTGCACACCACATGTGGCTTTCACTTACGCGAAAAAGCGGAAAAAGTATAAGTGTGTCGCCCTGGGGACAGGGTTAACGCCTATCGCCATTTAAGCCTTTCAGGCCATGGGCGGCGTGGTGGAAAGGATTTCCTCGATGGTGGTCAGCCCTTCGGCCACCTTGAGCGCCCCCGCCAGCCGCAGAGGACGCATGCCGTCGGCCACCGCCTGGCGTCGCAAGGCATCAATACTGGGCTCCTTGGTGACTTTGTCCTTGAAGGCTTCAGTCACCGTCAGCAACTCATACAAGCCCATACGGCCCAAAAAACCAGTCATGCGGCAATCGACACAACCGACCGGCTTGTAAGGCTGGTAGCCGCCGTTGATCTGCCAGGGTTTCACCACCTCGGCCAGGGTTTCGCGCGAGCTGCCTTCGTCTTTTTCGCGGCACAAGCTGCACAGGGTGCGCACCAGCCGCTGCGCCAGCACACCCAGCAAGGTGGCGTTGATCAAATAAGACGGCACACCCAGCTCCATCAGGCGTGACACCGCCGAGGGCGCGTCGTTGGTATGAAGGGTGCTGAACACCAGATGCCCGGTCAGCGCCGCCTGCACCGCCATTTCGGCGGTTTGCAGATCGCGGATTTCACCCACCATGATGATGTCCGGGTCCTGCCGCATCAGGGCCCGCAAGCCTTCGGCAAAATCAAAATCGAGGTGCGCCTGCACCTGGGTCTGGTTGAAGGCCGGCTCTATCATTTCGATCGGGTCTTCAATCGTGCTGACGTTGACTTCTTCCGTGGCAATCCGCTTGAGTGTGGAATACAAGGTCGTGGTTTTGCCCGAGCCGGTCGGCCCGGTCACCAGCACAATGCCATAGGGCCGCTTGACCAGTTGCTCCCAACGGCTGGCATCGTGTTGCGAAAACCCCAGCGCATCTAGGTCCTTGACGGTGGTGTCGGGATCAAAAATCCGCATCACCATTTTTTCGCCAAAGGCCGTGGGCAGGGTCGACAAGCGCATTTCAATTTCGTCACCGCGCGGGTTGCGGGTCTTGATGCGGCCGTCCTGCGGGCGGCGTTTTTCCACCACGTCCATACGCCCCAGCAGCTTGATACGCGCCGTCATGGCGTTGTGCACCCCCATGGGCATCTGGTAGACCGGATGCAAGACACCGTCGATGCGAAAACGGATCACGCCCTGGTCGCGCCGCGGCTCCAGATGGATGTCGCTGGCGCGCTGGTCAAACGCGTATTGCCAGAGCCAGTCCACCACCTGCACCACGCCCTGGTCATTGGCATCCAGCTGTTTATTGGTTTTGCCCAGCTCCACCAGTTGCTCGAAACTGGCGGCCCCGCTGTTGCCGCCGGCCTTCATGGCGGCCTTGACAGATTTGGCCAGGGCAAAAAATTCGGCGGTGTAGCGAGCAATTTCGACCGGGTTGGCCACCACCAGGCGCACGCTGCGTTTGGCCTGGCGTTCAACCTCGGAGACCCAGTCCGTCACAAAAGGTTCGGCGGTCGCCACCACCACCTCGGCGGCGGTGACCTGCACCGGCAAGACCTTGTGCCGCTCGGCATACACGGCCGACATGGTGTCGGCCACCTTGCCCACATCCACCTTGAGCGGGTCTATGCGCAAATAACCCAGGCCGGCCCGGCCGGCCAGCCACTTGGCAATGGTGTCGATATCCAGCGGTTTGCCGTCGGCGACACGTGTCATGCTGACACTGGCCAGGCGGATCAAGGGATGCTGGGCGCTTTGCACCTGGGCGCAACGCGCAATCGTGCGCTGTGCATCGGCGCTGGAAATTACGCCGTCTTCGCTCAGCCATTCGACCAGACGGCGCCAGTCCAGCGGGCCGGCCGGAGCCGCTGGGGCCGTAGTTTCAGGGCGGTGTGGAGGGGGTATGGCGGCGCGCATGGTCGCACTGTAACTGATCACCCCACCAGCGCCCTCACCATCCGGCCGTCACCAGACCGGTTTGAAAAGTCGCAGCCATTTTTTGGCCGGCAAGCCAAAGCGTGACTCAATCAGTTCGGCTCGTTGCACCAGTTCGGTGCGCTCGGGCCGAGTGGGTTCACGTTGCGCGGCGACGATGGTGTTGCCTTCCCGCGTGGGTTTGAAAGCCCAGACCGACTCCGGTCCAAACACTTCGGCGATTTTTTCGAGTGAGCTCAGGTAACTGGAGTCGCGGCCGAACAGGTTGACCGTCATGACACCGTCTTCGCTCAGCACATCCCGGCAACCGGCATAAAAGTCGGCGCTATCCAGCACCGGCGCCGCAGCTTCGTGGTCGTACAGGTCCACCTGCAGGGCGTCAATACGACCCTGGTGTTCCGGCTGGCGGATTTCCTGCGCGGCATCGGCCAGGATGACCTTCAGCCGCACATCGTCCTGCGGCAACTTGAACCACAAGCGGCAGGCGGCAATCACCTGCGGGTTCAGCTCGACCGCGGTGGTGTTCATCTTCAGTTTTTTGTAGCAAAACTTGGTCAGCGCGGCCGAGCCCAGGCCCAGCTGCATGGCGCGCCGCGCTGCCACCTTGCCGGGTTCGGTGAACAGCAGCCAGACCATCATGCGCTGGACGTACTCCAGCTCGATGTCAAAAGGCTTGTCCAGCAGCATGGAGCCCTGGACCCACTCGGTGCCCAGGTGCAAATAACGGATATCGCCGTAATCGGAAAAATTGACCTCAGGCAGATCCGCCTGGGTCAGGTTCTTGTTTTGGGTTTCTTTGCGGGTCACGTTGCGGGTCACTCAGTCAATCGATCAATCGGTGTTTTTCAAATACTTCTCGCCAGGCGGCAAGTTTGCGCTCAAACGACCAGGAGGCATTGGCCGGGCTGGTGGAAGGCAACTTATAAACCGGCAAGTCCAGCAAGGGGGTATGCAGGGAATGTTTGAAGCTTTCGGCCCCGTTGTGGGCAATGGCTTCGAGGTCCGGACACTGGCGCTGCAGTTCGGCAAAATCATTCACCACCGGCTTGCGGATACGGCTGTCCAGGCTGCCTTCGCGCTCACAGGCCGCGTACACGTCCCACAGGCCCAGCTTTTTCGAGAGCAGCCAGTCGCTACGAACTTGATAGCTGTCTGCGCCCGTCCCTATTGGGCCAGAGGGCCAAATGGCTTGTAATATCTTCCAGAAATGGTTTTGTGGGTGCCCATAATACTGCTGGGCGACCAAGGAGGCCACGCCGGGAAAACTGCCCAGGATCAGCAAACGTGTGTCGCGCGCGACCAGCGGCGGCAAACCGGTCAGCACGGCAGCAGACTGTTCAGCCTGGGCAAGGCCGCCAGCGTGTTGGCGGTGGTCGCCGCCGCCAGCGCCTCCAGGCTCAAGCCGCGCAGTTGCGCCACCACGGCGGCAATCCGCGGCAACTCCGCCGGCTCGTTGCGGCCCTGGGCCTGACCCAAGGCACGTTGTTCGGCGGTGGTGTAAAGCCAGTGCGGCGCGATGTCGGGCGCATCGGTCTCCAGCACCAGGGCCGACAGCGGCAATTCGGCCGCCAGACGCCGCAGTTGCAAGGCGCGCTCAAAAGTCACCGCACCGCCAAAACCCAGCTTGAAGCCCAGTTGGATGAACGCGTCGGCCTGCTGCGTACTGCCGTTGAAGGCGTGGGCGATGCCGGACCAGCTGGCGCCAGGCCCGCCTACCTCGCGCAAATGTTTCAGCAGCCGATCGGCCGAGCGCCGCACATGCAGAATCACCGGCAAACCGTGTTTTTTTGCCAGCATCAGCTGCGCGCGGTAAAAAAACTCCTGGCGCTCGCGCAGCGGGCTTTGTGTGAGTTCGGGCACAAAATAATCCAGCCCGATTTCGCCGACCGCCACCAGCCGGGGGTCGGCCTGGCGCAAGGTCAGCTCGGCGTCCAGCAGCGCCAGATCGTCGTCCTGCGCCTGCGAGACATACAGCGGGTGAATCCCCAGGGCGTAACTGTCCCCCCAGGCCTGCGCCAGCGACCGCACGGCGGCAAAATTAGCCACCCCGACCGCCGGCAACACGCAATGCCGCACGCCCGACGCGTTTGCCCGCGCGCGCATGGCCTCGCGGTCGGCGGCGAACTCCCCTGCATCGAGGTGGCAATGGCTGTCTATCCAGAAGGGCATGGCCGAATCATGCCTCAAGTGCCCTGCACCGATATCCCCACCGGATGCCCAAATACTATGCAGGGATGGGCCAGACGTGATACCGTTCATCGTCAGTCCCGAAAACCCACAGACACAGGTGAAACGGATGCGCAGGCCAGCCCTTTACAGCAGCTCCAGCCGCCCCCCGCAGGACCCAGCGCCTGCGCGCGATACCAGCGCAGAGGTTTCAGCACCCACAGTCCCCGCCCCCCGTTTTTTTTCTCTATCCAATCCGCGCCTGCTCTGGGCTACCCTGTTGCTGCTGATCGTGCTGCTGTGTCTCAGCCTGGCCTTGGCCCTGCGTCCCTTGCCGCGCAAGCTGACCCAGGAAGACATCAACGCCGCCGTCCTGAAAACGCTGGAAACCACCCAGTTGCCCTCCGCCGTGGCCAAGGCCTACGAGGTGATTCGCCCCTCGGTCGTGCGGGTCACAAGTTACCGCAAAAGCAAGGACGGCAAGGAAGATGTCGAGATGGGTGTGGGCACAGGCGTGGTCATTGTGGACAAAGGCATCATCCTGACCAACCTGCATGTGGTTAGAAGCGCCCAAAGCATCAAGGTGGAGTTTGCGGACGGTCTGGAGTCCAGCGCCAGCATCGTCGGCATGCAGCCGGAAAACGACCTTGCGGTCTTGCAGGCCCACACCATTCCCGACGACATGATTGCCGCCACCATGCGTTCCACCGGCGACCTGGCGCCCGGCGACCATGTGCTGGCCGTGGGTTACCCCTTTGGCATCGGCCCCTCGGCCTCGGCCGGTGTGGTGTCCGGCCTCAACCGCACCTTCCGCTCGCCCGAAGGCAAGCAGGAAATGAGCAACCTGATCCAGTTTGACGCCGCCGCCAACCCTGGCAATTCCGGCGGCCCGCTGGTGACCATGGACGGCGCGGTGGTCGGCATCGTCACCGCCATCCTCAACCCCAACCAGCAGCGCAGTTTTGTCGGTATTGCTTTTGCCGTGCCGATTGAAAATGCCGCCTCCGCCATCGGCCTGACCCCTTTCTGAAGGACTCCCATGCAAACACCGACCTCCACGCAGGACGCCAGCACCGCACAACTCATGGAGCAAATCCTTTACGAGGTCAAACGGGTGGTGGTTGGCCAGGACCGTTTTCTCGAGCGCGTGATGGTCGCCATCCTGGCGCAAGGCCATTTGCTGGTCGAAGGGGTGCCGGGCCTGGCCAAAACCCTGACCGTCAAGACCCTGGCCAGCACCGTGCGCGGCCGTTTCAAACGTATCCAGTTCACCCCCGACCTGGTGCCGGCCGACCTGGTCGGCACGCGTATTTACAACCAGAAAACCGGTGACTTCAGCACCTCGCTGGGCCCGGTCTTCACCAACCTGCTGCTGGCCGACGAGATCAACCGCGCGCCGGCCAAGGTGCAAAGCGCGCTGCTGGAGGTGATGCAGGAGCGCCAGGTCACAATTGCCGGCGAAACCCACCGCGTGCCCGAGCCTTTTCTGGTCATGGCCACCCAGAACCCGATTGAAACCGAAGGCACTTACCCGCTGCCCGAAGCCCAGGTGGACCGCTTCATGATGAAGGTGTTGGTGGACTACCCCAGCGACGAGGAAGAGTTTGTGATCGTCCAGCGTGTCACCGGCCCGGCCGTTGCGGTCTCCAGCGTGGCGACCACCGAACAACTGGCGGAGCTGCAGCGCGAATGCCGCCGCGTGTATGTGGACCCCTCGCTGATCCAGTACGCGGTGCGCCTGGTGTCGGCCACCCGCACACCGGAGAAACACGGTCTGACCGAGCTGGCCCGTTTCATCACCTTTGGCGCCAGCCCGCGCGCCACCATCGCCCTGACCGAAGGCGCACGGGCGCTGGCCATGTTGCGCGGCCGCACCTATGCCTTGCCGGAAGACATGAGCGACCTGGTGCCCGATGTGTTGCGGCACCGGCTGGTCTTGTCTTACGAGGCCTTGTCCGAAGGGTTGAACTCGGACATCGTCATCGCCAAAATCATGGCCAAAGTCGCCGCGCCGGCCCGGCCGCTCGAACATGAAAAACTCGCCGCTTGAATTGGCCCCCACGCTTTTCGCTTCGCGTAAGGCGCTGCCCCCCCGAGGGGGCCGCTGCGCCTGCGGCCCCTGCTTGAAGGAGAGAGCACCCGCTCGCTGACTGATGATGAAAAACTGGCTGCGTAAATCCGTTCGGACTGAGCCTGCCGAAGCCGCCGGCCGCGCTTCGGAAGCACCGGCGCGCACCAAAGCCGGCGGCCACGCTGAACAGGTCTTGCGCCGCCTCGAATGGACGGTGTTGCGCCGGCTTGACGGCCTGTTGCAGGGTGACTACCGCACGCTGATGCGCGGCACCGGCATGGACCTGGCCGACCTGCGCGAATACCAGCACCACGACGACGTGCGCCATATCGACTGGAACGTGACCGCGCGTTTGCAGTCGCCGCATGTGCGGGTGTTCACCGAAGATCGCGAAATGGCCAGCTGGTTTTTGCTGGACCTCAGTCCCTCGGTCGACTTTGGCTCCGGCCAGCAGCGCAAAAGCCAGGTGTCGGCCGAGTTTGTCGCCTTGCTGGCACGGGTGTTGACACGCCACGGCAACCGCTTCGGCGCCATGTTGTACGGCGCCGGGGTCGACACCGTCTTGCCCGCACGCGGCGGCCGCCAGCATGTGTTGCACCTGCTGCACACCATGATGGCGCGCCCGGAAACCACCGCCGCCATGAGCACCCGCCTAGATGACTTGCTGCGGGCGGCCGCCAACCTGATCCGCCGGCGCTCGACGGTGTTTGTGGTGTCGGATTTCATCAGCGAACCCGGCTGGGAAAAAACACTGGGCCAGCTGGCACAACGCCACGAAGTGGTGGCGGTGCGCCTGCTCGACCCGCTGGAGCTGGCGCTGCCCGACATCGGACTGCTCCCCATCCGCGATGCGGAAACCGGCGAGCAGTTGCTGGTGGACACCCACGATGCAGGCTTTCGCCACCGCTTCGCACGTATTGCCGCCCAGCGTGAAGCCGATCTGCGACAAGCCCTGGTGCGCGCCGGCGTGGATACTCTGGAACTGTCCACCGACGGCGACCTGGTCGATGCCGTCATGCGTTTTACCGACATGCGCAAACGGCGCGGCCAAGCGTCGGGCGCGGCCGGCAAAGGACGGAACAAACTGCCCGAACATCTCAAGGCGGCCGCCTGAACCCGGCGCCAGGGAGAACCCCCAATGAACGCCCCCGTGACCTTCCTCTGGCCCCAGTTTTTGTGGCTGCTGCTGGCCCTGCCCCTGCTGGTGGGGCTGTATGTCTGGTTGTTGCGGCGCAAAAAGAAAATCGCGCTGCGTTATGCCAGCCTGTCCATCGTGCGCGAAGCCATGGGCGCCGGGCAAACTATCCGCCGCCATATTCCGCCGCTGCTGTTTCTGCTGGCCATGGCCGCCATGCTGCTGGCCGCATCGCGGCCGTTTGCCGTGGTCGCCTTGCCGTCTCAGCAGGAAACCATCATGCTGGCCATGGATGTGTCGGGCAGCATGCGTGCCACCGATGTGCAGCCGAACCGCCTGGTCGCCTCGCAAAACGCCGCCAAGGCCTTTCTGGCCGAGTTACCGCGCGGTGTGCGTGTTGGCATCGTGGCATTTGCCGGCACCGCCTCGGTGGTGCAAGCCCCCACCCTGAATCGGGAAGACCTGGTGGCCGCCATCGACCGCTTCCAGCTGCAGCGCGCCACCGCCATCGGTAACGCCATTGTGGTGTCGCTGGCCGAGCTGTTTCCGAATGCTGGCATCGACCTGGCGTCGCTGACCTATGGCCGCAACCGCAGCAACGGCATCGCCATCGACCAGGCACCCCAGGAGGCCAAAAAAGAATTCACGCCGGTGGCGCCCGGCTCCTACACCTCGGCCGCCATCATCCTGCTGACCGATGGGCAACGCACCACCGGTGTCGACTCGTTGGAAGCGGCCAAGATGGCCGCGGACCGCGGCGTGCGTATCTACACCGTGGGTATAGGCACGGTGGATGGCGAAACCATTGGTTTTGAAGGCTGGTCCATGCGCGTCAAACTCGACGAGGAAACCCTCAAGGCCATCGCCAACAAAACACAAGGCGACTACTTTTACGCAGGCACGGCGAGCGACCTGAAAAAAGTTTATGAAACCCTGAGTTCGCGCCTGACCATAGAGAAAAAAGAAACCGAAATTTCCGGGCTGCTGGCTTTGGCAGCCGCGGTGCTGGCCTTGTTGTCGGCCGGCTTGTCGATGTTGTGGTTCAACCGGATTCTTTGAGGCTGCCGACTGGCGTGTAAGAAGCCGGCATCACGCTGCGCCTTCGGTCTGCTTTGGACAGCAGGACTGACTCCCCACTCCCACCCCTAACCCCTCCCTCGCCCCGCTGGGCGATGGAGGGGGACTTCATTTGGCCGTGTGTGCTGCAAACGCGTGCATGAATGACGGTCTCTAGGGCGTGACAGGACGCGCTTCGCGCGTCCTGTCTCCTCGCATTGGTTTTTCTCCCCACCCCTTCTGTATGCGCCGAGGAGCGCAGGGAAAGCGGATCAGGGCTCGCGATTGTCTGAGCCGAAGGCGAGTTCGAGCGAGACCCCGCTTTTGCCGAGCACCGCAGGTAGCCCGTAGCGCAGCGAAGGGACGCAGACAGCAGGGTCGCCTTTTCTTTTGCTTACTTTTCTTTTGGCGACGCAAAAGAAAAGTGAGTTGCTGCCGGGCAACCCCGGCTTGCCGGCAAACCTCAAACATTGAAAGCAAAAACGGCGGCCTCGACAGGCGTATTCGCTATAAATTCAATAGCTACTTACACCCACCAGACAAGGACAAACAACCGAAAATGCTTATAAAACCCACGCCAACACCCCACAACAGGCTGCATCAGCCTGAAGACTTCACATGGCACTCGCGCCGCAACAAAGCCACAGCGTCCTGCAACGCATGCACCGCGTCGCTTTGCAGCGTCTGCTGCGCCTCATCCACAAAGTCGTCCCACAAACGAAGATAACCGTCCTGGTGCTGCGCAGGCGCATGCTCCAGGATGTATTGCTGCGCCAGCTCGGGCTGCATCCCTGATTTCTGGATTTTGCGCACCAGGCTGGCCGCGCCTTTTTCCGTCAGCAGCGTTTTGAGCGGGGACGCGGTAGCCACGCACAAAAACAGGGTCAGCAGCGAACCATCATCGCTGTTGCCCCCGGTGGCTTTGTGCCAGGCCGCCGAGGTCTGGCGGTCGTGGTGATCCACCTCGTTCAGCCCATCTTCCACCCAGAAGTAGCGCCCCATAAAGGCCGGGCTTCGGTCGAAGAGTTGCCGGGCCGGCAAGGCAGGGTCCAGGATTTTCGGGATGTCGGCGATCACGGATTGCCGCACCACCTCGACCGCCGCCCGCAAACGGGCCGGCAGTTGCGCCGGCAAGGCCATCGTCAACACCGGCGCTTTCGCCTTGGTTTTTCCGGCGGCCGGGGCCAACGCGTTTTTTTTGCGCAAGGCGGTCACGGTTTTTTCAAAGCTGATCCAGTCCGGCATCTCGCTGCGGCCGGTCGCCAGCATCAGCAGCGCGGTGCGAATCACCGCTTCCGCGTCTTTGCCGGCCTCTTCAAGATCATCGGCTTCCAGGCCCAGCTGGTCGGCCAGCCAGATGGCCGCATCGATCACCTGGGCCACCTGTTCGCGTTTGGCCAGTTCGGCCTGGTAGTCGGCCAGGCTGCGCAGCGACCATTTGGCCAGCAGCGGAATGTGATCGTCGCGGAAACCTCTGCGCTCATTCATGCCGAAGTGGCTGTTCTGCGGCATGGCAATCAGCGCTTTGAGCATGTCCGAGCCGCCTTTGGAGCGGGACAACAGGGAATGGTCACGCAGCGATTCGGCGGCTTGCCGCAAGTCGCCCTCGCAACTGCTTTCCAGATAAAGGCTCACCAGGTTGACCATGCGGTCCCTGGCTTTTTCAAGCTCGGGGCGCAAAAACTCGCTGCCGAAATAACGCGCAATCTGCACCATGCCCTTGGGCGCTTCGGTGCACATGGCGTCCAGCTTTTGCGGATCGAGCAGGCCGTGCAACACGCCGTACTGCAGCGCTTTTTCAAAAAACGGGCGCGCGTCGTAAAGCGAAACCGACGAAAGAACAGGTGAGGCTGGCGTGGACATGGTGAAGTTTTTCGCGGGCTCAGGCCTGACTCAGATGGCCGATTCCTCGTCCGACTCGCGCGCCGTCGGTGTGGCCTTGCCGCGATCGGTATCGCCGGTCTCGACCTTGCCATCGTCCTCTTCTTCGTCCTCTTCTTCGCCAAAGGCCGCATCATGGGCGCTGACCTTGGCGCGCAAGACCATCATCATTTCGATGAACAGGTCGGGGCACTCGTAACGCAGAATCCAGGCGAGTTGCATCCAGTCCTGGTCGGCCACTTCGTCCTGCTCGAGAATGGGTTTCACATAGGCCGAGGCCAGCAAGGCAGCCTGGGACAACATCTCGCCATGCTCTTCCATGGCATCAAAACTTCCGGTGCGGGCAAACGCTTCGACACGGCTCCACTTCTCGGAAAAATAGTCGGCCAGGGCTTCGCTGCCGCCCTCCAGATCACCGATCGCCGTTAAAAATTCCAGCGGATCCGCGTCGTCCCGGAAGATCACCGCGTTGACCATGCCGCGCAAATGGGTGCGCGTGAAGTCCTTGTAGAGCTTTTCGATCACCACCGCGCGCGCGAACTGCTCGGGCGACACCAGCAGGTTGACCACCGAAGCTTTGGAATGGTCGTATTCGCGGATGACGGCCAGGATGTCCTTGGGCGGCAACATCTCCAGCACCACCATCAAGGCGGCATCACCCTCGGTATCGGCCAGCTCAACCAGCGCGGACTCGGCGCCGACGATGTCGCCGGCCGCAATCAGGGTTTGGGTTTTTTCGATCAGGGCAAGGTGGTTCATGGCGGGTTCAGCTTCCGTTTTTTGTTCGGTTTATCGGTCTTTGCGGTCAAAGCCCTGGTCGACCAGCCAGTCGGCGCCGGCCTCTTGTTTGGCCCGGGTATCGCCGCTTTGATCGTCGCCGCCGTCCCCATCACTGTCCAGGACCATCAGGCCATCGTCGCCGTCATCTTCCTCGTCGTCTTCATCCTCATCGGATTCGTCGTGGCCGCCGCGTGCAGCCAGCGCCGCACCGGGCTGGCCAGCCATGAATTCCAGGCCTGCGGCCACCGTCAAAAACTGCTCGCCGCCGGGCGCTTTCAGAATCACATCGGCCAGGTCCTGCGCCCACGGCGTCAGCTCAATCCCCTCCGCCACGCTGCTCCACGCGGGAAATACCTCTGGCGCATGGCCCAGCAGGTGATTCATCACGGCCGGCGACTTGAAGTTAAAGCCCTGATGAAAAATCACCGCCACCATCTCGGGGCTGAGCGCCATCATCTGCAGCAAAAAGTCGATTTCCTTGCGTTTCTCGGCCAGGCGCTGGCGCAACACGTCGCGGCCCTCGGAGTCAAACCGCAAGTCATCCATCTCGGACTGGTAGGCCGAACGCAGGTCGAGGAAAAAGGGGGAAATGGTCATGCAGGTTTTTTTTCGTGGTGCGCGGTTTAGAGCAAGGGGTTGAAGTAGGTCTGCCAGATCTCGCGCGCCGTCTCTATCGGGCTGTCGAGCAGGTTGCGCCTGCGGTTGTCGTCGTAAGCCTGGCGTTTGTCCGCATCGGACAACACCTCGTAAGCCTCTTGCACCGCCCGAAACCGAGCGGGCGCCTCAGGCGCGGCGTTTTTATCGGGGTGCCAGGACGAGGCTTGCTGGCGAAAGGCTTTTTTGACATCGGCCAGCGTTGCAGCGCTGTCCAGTCCAAGGGTGGTGTAGTGATCGGTCATGCGGGTGGTGCGGGGTCCTGGAAGCGGAAACGACAGGCTTCTGCGGCATGTTGGGAGGGTTCACTGGCCGTCAAAATCGCACCGGGGCGCACAACGAGCGAGCCGATGATTATGCCCGGCCTGTATAACATGCGGGTGAACCGGGCTTTTGCAAGGCGCTGGCTCAGGCTTGGGACCCCGACGCTGCCCCGAAAAAACCGCCACCGGCGTGGCGGCGCCTCAGTCCCACTCGGACAAACGCCCGGACACCAGCCTGAAACGCCGGCCGCAACGTGCCGCCAGGGTTTCGTCATGGGTGACCATCACAAAGGCGGTGCCGACATCGCGGGCCAGTTGCATCATCAGTTCAAACACACCGTCGGCGGTGCTCCGGTCCAGGTTGCCGGTGGGTTCGTCGGCCAGCACGCAGGCCGGCTGCGTGACCAGCGCGCGGGCAATCGCCACCCGCTGGCGCTCGCCGCCCGACAACTCGGCGGGCCGGTGGTGAATGCGGTCTTTCAGCCCCACACTCGCCAGCATTTTTGTGGCAATTCGCGCCGCTTCAGCAGGCGTTTGACGCCGAATCCACAAAGGCATGGCGACGTTGTCCAGGGCGCTGAACTCCGGCAGCAAGTGATGAAACTGGTAGACAAACCCCAGGTGCTGATTGCGCAAATCACCCTGCTCGGCCGCCGACAGCTTGGACAAGGTTTGGCCCTTGAGCTCGACCTCTCCGCTGGTAGGCGCGTCCAGCCCCCCCATCAAATGCAGCAAGGTGCTTTTGCCCGAGCCCGAAGCGCCCACAATCGCCAGCGTTTCGCCGGCCAACACCTGCAGGTCCACGCCATGCAACACGGTCAGGTCAATCGGACCTTCGTGGAAGCGTTTGGTCAGGCCCTGGGCACTGAGAACGACCTCCCCATTCAAGCCGGGGCCGCGGAGCCGGCTTTGCCGGGCCGCAGGCGCAGCGGCCCCCTCAGGGGGCAGCGAAAGCGTGGGGGTCATATCACTCATAACGAAGGGCCTCGGCAGGATTGACGCGGCTGGCACGCCAGCTCGGATAAATGGTCGCCAGAAAAGCCAGCACCAGCGCAATCACCACAATCGGCATGATGTCGGCGTATTGCGGGTCGCTGGGCATGCGGCTGATCAGGTAAATGTCTTTGGGCAAAAAGCTGGCGTTCAGCAAACGCTCCAGCGCCGGCACCAGCACGTCGATGTTGAGCGCAATGGCCAGGCCCAGCAACAGGCCTGACAAGGTGCCGATGACGCCGACCAAGGCGCCCTGCACCATGAAAATACCCATGATGCTTTTTGGGCTGGCGCCCAGGGTGCGCAGGATGGCAATGTCGGCGCGTTTGTCGGTCACCGTCATGACCAGGGTGCTGACCAGGTTGAAGGCCGCCACCGCGACGATCAGCGTGAGGATGATGAACATCATGCGTTTTTCGAGTTGCACGGCGGAAAACCAGGTCCGGTTCTGCCGCGTCCAGTCGCGAATCAAGAGGTTGCCGCTGAGGCTGTGTGACAGTTCGGCCGCCACCTCGCGCGCCTGGTTCAGGTCCTTGAGCTTGATACGTATGCCGGTCGGGCCTTCGAGCCGGAAAATTTTCGCGGCATCGTCCTGGTGCAACATGACCAGGGCCGAGTCATATTCAAAATGGCCGGAGTCAAAGGTGCCGACCACCGTCATCTGTTTCAAACGCGGCACCACACCGGCCGGCGTGATCTGGCCGCTGGGGGCGATCAGGGTCACGCTGTCGCCTTCGCGCACCCCCAACGACCGCGCCAGCTCGCCGCCCAGCACCACGCCAAACTGGCCGGGTATCAGGCGGGGCAAGGCCGTGTCTTTCAGGTCGACGGCCAGGTCGGTGACCTCGCCTTCGTGCGCCGGGTCAATGCCGCGCACCATCGCGCCTTTCATGTCTTCGCCGCGGGCCAGCAGGGCTTGTGCCGCAATAAAAGGGGCGGCACCGACCACCTGCGGGTTTTGTTTGATCTCGGCCAGGGTTTTTTGCACATCGGGCAAGGCCGCGCCATTGGGCGCAAACACCTCGATGTGCGAGATCACGCCCAGCATGCGGTCGCGCACCTCTTTCTGGAAGCCGTTCATCACACTGAGCACAATGATCAGCGCCGCCACCCCCAGCGCGATGCCCAGCATGGAGACACCAGAGATAAAAGAAATAAAACCGTTGCGCCGCGTCGCACGGCCCGCGCGGGTGTAACGCCAGCCCAAAATCAGCTCGTAGGGGATTTGCATGGCGCAATTGTGGCATCAGGCGGCGTCACGCCGGCGCCATCCGGGACAATAGGCGTATGTCCGACAAGCTCCATCTCATCATTCCCGGCGCCGTGCTGCCGCACGAGGCCGGCGCGGCCCTGCCGCCATTACCGCCGCTGGGGCCGAATCTGCGCGCGCTGCTGGCGGCGATGGCGCCGGCAGAACGTATCGAATGCGGCGAAGACAACCCCTCCGCACCTTATGAACTGGCGTTGGCGCAGGCCAACGGCCTGCCGGGTGAGCCCGGCTACCTTCCCTGGGCGGCCTTTGAGAGCGGCACGGTCGGCCTGCCTTGCGCCTTTATCCAGCTCTGCCACTGGCAGGTGGGCGCGGACCACATCATGTTGTCGCCGCCCGAGCAGTTGGCGGTCGACGACGCGACCTCGCTCGTCCTGCTGGCCGCCATGGCGCCTTATTTTATGGAAGACGGCATCACGCTGCAGCCTTACGGCAAGCAGCCCGGCACCTGGCTGGCCACTGGCGAGGTGTTTCGCGGCCTGCGTTGTATGTCGCTGGACCGGCTGCGCGGGCGGCGCCTGACCCCCGCCCTGCTGGACGCGGTCGGCGCGCCGGCCGCCACCTTGCGCCGCCTGCAAAACGAGATGCAGATGCTGCTTTACACCCACCCGGCCAACGACAGGCGGCAGCAACAAGGCCTGGGGCCGGTCAATTCTTTCTGGGTCACAGGCGCCGGTGTGCTGGAGCGCGCCATCCCCGTCGCGACCGACGTGCGTATCGAATCGCGCCTGCTCGCGCCGGCCCTGCGCCACGATGCCGCGGCACACACGCAAGCCTGGCAAGACGTGGATGCCGATGTATGCGCCAGCCTGCTGGCCCTGCTGCGCGCAGGCGGTGAGGCGCGCCTGAGCTTGTGCGGCGAACACGCGGCGCAAGGCTTTGTGCCTGCCAAAACCGGCTTCTGGCGCCAATTTAAACAATTTTTAGGGCTCCAGCCCATATGGGACGGACGTAGTCAGCTATGAAAATAATAGTACGCGAAGTACCCCCACGCAGCGTCTGGGCCTTGCAGCAGGCCGGTGTCCACCCGCTGCTGGCGCAGTTGTTTGCCGCACGCGGCGTCTTGAGCGCCGACGAACTCGACGACGGCTTGGCCAGGCTGCTGCCGCCCGCGTCCATGAAAGGTTGCGCGGAGGCCGCCGTCTTGCTGGCCGATGCCATTGCGGCGCAGAAAAAAATCTGTGTCGTGGCCGACTACGACTGCGACGGCGCGACCGCCTGCGCAGTCGCCCTGCGCGGCCTGCGCCTGCTGGGCGCAACCCAGGCCAGCTACATCGTGCCGGACCGCGTGGTCGACGGCTACGGGCTGACCGCGCCTATTGCCGAACGGGTCAAGGCCACCGGTGCCGACATCCTGGTCACGGTGGACAACGGCATTGCCAGTCTGGACGGCGTGGCTCGCGCCAGCGCGCTGGGCATGCAGGTGCTGGTGACCGACCACCACCTGCCGGCGCTGAAAGATGGGCAAATCGTGTTGCCCGCCGCCGATGTGATCGTCAACCCGAATCAGCCCGGCTGCGGTTTCGAAAGCAAGTCGATTGCCGGCGTGGGTGTGATGTTTTACGTGTTGATGGCGCTGCGCGCCGAGCTGCGCAAACGCGGCGTGTTCGACGCCGCCACCCAACCCAAACTCGACACCTTGCTGCCGCTGGTCGCGCTGGGCACCGTCGCCGACGTGGTCAAGCTGGACGCCAACAACCGCCGCCTGGTCGCGCAAGGCCTCAAACGGATTCGCAGCGGCGCGCTGCCGGCTGGCGTGGCGGCCCTGTTCACGGCCGCCGGCCGCGTGGCCGCCGTGGCGACCAGTTTTGACTTTGGCTTTGCCTTGGGCCCACGCATCAATGCCGCGGGGCGCCTCAGCGACATGACGCTGGGCATCGAGTGCCTGCTGACCGACGACGCGGGCCGCGCCGAGGAGCTGGCCAAAACCCTGGACGGCATCAACCGCGAACGCCGCGACATCGAAGCCGACATGCGCGAGCAGGCCCAGTACGCCGCCGACGCCATGATCGACGAGAACGAAGAACCGCCGCCGGCGATCGCGATTTTTGACCCGGACTTTCACGAAGGTGTGGTCGGCATCGTGGCCTCGCGCATCAAGGACAAATTACACCGGCCGACCTTTGTGTTTGCCGCCAGCCAGGCGCCGGGCAAGGAACACGAACTCAAGGGCTCGGGCCGGTCTATCCCGGGTTTTCACCTGCGTGATGCGCTGGACCTGGTCGCCAAACGCCATCCCGGCGTGTTGCTGCGTTTTGGTGGTCATGCGATGGCGGCCGGCTGCACGATTGCCGAGGAAAATTTCGACGTTTTCGAGCACGCCCTGCAAGAGGTCGCGCACGAGTGGCTGGACGCCGCCACCCTGACACGGCGTCTGGACACCGACGGTCCGCTGGCGCCCGAATACCGGCGCGCCGACCTGGTGGACACCTTGCACAAGGAGGTCTGGGGCCAGGGTTTTGCGGCGCCCACCTTCAGCGAAGAAGTCGAGGTCGTGTCGCAACGCCTGGTCGGCGAAAAACACCTGGCGCTCAAACTCAAACACCAGGGCCAGCCGGTGGACGGCATCTGGTTCGGCCACACCGAGTCTTTGCCGGCGCGTGTGAAGCTGGCCTTCCGGCTGGATGCGGACGAGTGGCAAGGCGTGAAACGGGTGCGTTTCCTGGTGGAGGCCGCCGAGCTGTAGTGCTTGTCCGACGGCCCCTGGATAGGGCAGCCTACAGCCGGCCGCTGGCCTGGCATTCATGCTCTGGATTGAGGCGGCGTCCACATCGGTGCGCCACTCCAGCTCCAGAGGAATCCATGAACACCATCATTTACATCGTCGGCCTTGTTGTCATCATCGGTTTCGTCCTGTCCTACTTCGGTTTCCGTTGAACTTCAAGCATTTCAGGGCTGCAGCCCAATATTTACGGACGTAAGCAGCTATTTATTTTGTAGCGACGGTGATGCGTGGCCACGCGTTTCCGGTTGACGCAGGATGCCAGCCTGCTATAACATTCATAGCTACTCGCAACCACCCCCACAGGGCTGAGATCCCAAAAACACCCAGCACTCAGGTCATGATGTTGTATTCGCCGCCCCGTTCGATGGCGCGCTGGTAGGCCGGCCTGGCGTGGATACGCTGCAGAAAATTCATCAGGCGCGGCCGGCTGGCATTGAGGCCGCCACGTGCAGCCGCCGCCTCCAGCGGAAAACTCAGCTGGATGTCGGCACCGCTGAACTCATCGCCGGCAAACCAGGCGCTTTTGCCCAGTTCGCCCTCGAGGTAGTCCAGGTGTTGCCGGATCTGCGGCTCGATAAAACCGCTTTTGGCCTTGCCGGAAATCGCCCTGGCAATCGGTTTGACAAAAAACGGCATGGGCGCGGTCTCAATCTTGTCGAACACCAGTTTGAGCAGCAGCGGCGGCATGGCCGACCCTTCGGCGTAATGCAGCCAGTAGCTGTAACGCAGGCGCTCGGGCGTGCCGGCGGCCGGGGCCAGCCGCCCTGCGCCGTAACGCTCGATCAGATAATCCACAATCGCGCCGGACTCGGCCAGGGTCAGATCGCCATCGGTGATCACCGGCGATTTGCCCAGCGGATGTACCCCGCGCAGCGAAGCCGGCGCCAGCATGGTTTTGCGGTCGCGCTCGTAACGCGTGATCTCATACGGCAGCCCCAGTTCTTCCAGCAGCCATAAAACCCGCTGCGAACGGGAGTTGTTGAGGTGATGCACAGTGATCATGAAATAGTCCCGGTAAGGTCCTGACAGCCAAGGCGAGCGCCCATGGTAGGGCATCACACTGCAGCCGCCAGGCATAAAGCCTAAAATAAAAGCGTGACTTCCAAAAACATCCTGAACGCCGACCTGCATTGCCACTCTGTGGTGTCGGACGGCACGCTGACCCCGGAGGCACTGGCAGAACGCGCCAAAACCAACGGCGTTGAACTCTGGGCCTTGACCGACCACGACGAAATCGGCGGCCAGCACCGCGCCGCCGCCGCGGCCAAAGCGCAGGGCCTGCGTTACCTGACCGGCACCGAAATTTCGGTGACCTTTGCCAACGAAACCGTGCACATCGTCGGCCTGGGCTTTGACCCCAACGACGTGGCCATGCAACAAGGCCTGCACGCCACACGTGGCGGCCGCGGCCAGCGCGCCATGGAGATGTCCGACGGCCTGGCCAAGGTCGGCATCCAGGGGGCGTATGAAGGCGCGCTGAAGTTTGTCGGCAACCCGGAGCTGATCTCACGCACCCACTTTGCCCGCTTTCTGGTGGAGTCCGGCGTCTGCAAGGAGACGTCCGAGGTCTTTCGCAAATACCTGACCGAAGGCAAACCCGGCTATGTGCCGCACCGCTGGGCCAGTCTGCGTGATGCCATCACCTGGATCACCAGCGCCAAGGGCGTGGCCGTGATCGCCCATCCCGGGCGCTACAAGTTCACGCCCAATGAGGAATACGCGCTGTTCACCGAGTTCAAATCGCACGGCGGCCAGGGCGTCGAGGTGGTGACCGGCAGCCACACCACGCAGGAATACCTGAAATACGCCGAAACCGCCAAGGAGTTTGGCCTGGCCGCCTCGCGCGGCAGCGACTTCCACTGCCCCGATGAAAGCCACACCGACCTGGGCACGCTGCCCTTTTTGCCGGGCGACCTGACGCCCGTCTGGGAGCTTCTGGAAGACCGCATCCAGTGAAGCGGGTGCCTTCGGCCCTGGCAGGCATTGCGCTGGTCATCGCGGCGGTGGCCTGTTTTGCCACCTTGGACACCACCACCAAATACGTCAGCGCCAGCGTGCCTATCTTGATGGCGCTGTGGTTTCGCTATTTTTTCCAGGCCGTGGCCACCACCGCGACGATGCTGCCCCCTGCGGGGTTGGCGCGTGTTGCGCACCGCCCATCCGAAATTCCAGTGCCTGCGCGGCCTGCTCTTGCTGATGAGCAGCCTGTTTGCGTTTCTAAGCCTCAAATACATGCCGGTGGCCGAATTCACCGCCATCGGGGCCATCGTGCCCCTGATCATCACCTTGCTGGCGGCCACCGCGCTCGGCGAAAAAGTCTCGCCCCTGCGCTGGTCGCTGGTGATAGGCGGCTTTATCGGCACCTTGATCATCATCCGACCGGGCGGCGACGATTTCGACTGGGCCCTGCTGCTGCCGCTGGGCATGGTGGCCACCAACACCGGTTTTCAGGTGCTGACCAGCAAACTGGCCCGGACCGAAGACCCGATCACCATGCATTTGTACACCGGCTGGGTCGGCACGTTGCTGGCCTCGGTGGCCCTGCCCTTTGTCTGGACAAGTTTGCCTTCGTGGTCGCTCTGGGGCTGGTTGCTGCTGATGGGGGTGGCCGCCACGGTCGGGCATTTCCTGCTGATCCTGGCCTACATGCGCACGCCTGCCGCCACGCTCACCCCCTATCTCTACGCGCAAATCGCTTTTGCCATGCTGGGCGGCTGGATCGCTTTTTCCCATGTGCCCGACCGCTGGTCCATGGCCGGCGTGGTGCTGATTGCCATTTGCGGCGCCGCCGGCGCCTGGCTCACGGCCCGCGAAAGCCGCGCGCTGAACCAGTTCAACGTGCGACCGGCCGAATCCTGAAATAATCGCGCATGGCTCAGTTTTTCGAGATCCATCCCGACAACCCGCAAGCCCGGCTGCTCAAGCAGGCCGTCGCCCTGCTGGCGCGCGGGGATATCCTGGCCGTTCCCACCGACTCGAGTTACGCGCTGGTCTGCCAACTCGACGACAAAGCCGCCGCCGACCGCCTGCGCCGCATACGCGGGGTGGACGACAAACACCACCTGACCCTGCTGTGCCGCGACCTGAGCGAATTGGCCAACTACGCACGTGTCGACAACAAACAGTACCGCCTGCTCAAGGCCGCCACACCGGGGCCGTACACCTTCATCCTCGAAGCCAGCAAGGAAGTGCCGCGGCGCCTGAGCCACCCGTCCCGCAAGACCATAGGCCTGCGGGTTCCCGACCGCAAGGGACTGCAGTTGCTGCTGGAGCTGCACGGCGCCCCCCTGCTGGCGACCACCTTGATCCTGCCCGGCCAGACCGAGCCGCTCAACGACGCCAACGACATTCGCGAGCGCCTGGGCCACGAGCTCGGCGCCGTAGTCGACGCCGGTGCCTGCCCCCAACAACCCACCACAGTGATCGACCTGACCGACATGGGCCAGGGCGGCGAGCCGGTGGTGGTGCGGCAGGGACGCGGTGCGCTGGCGACACTGGGTCTTTAGCGCGCCGAACGGGAATCCGGCCAACGCGGGCTCCCCTTCAAGCCAGGGCCGCGGAACCGGCTTCGCCGGGCCGCAGGCGCAGCGCCCCCTAGTGGGGCAGAGAGCTACGCGCAGCGAGCGAACGTGGGGGCTCACCATCCAATGAGACAATTGCCCGCATGGACATTGCCAATCTGATTCAAACCGTCGCCATTTACGCCTTGCCGGTGTTATTTGCCATCACCGTGCACGAAGCAGCGCATGGTTATGTGGCCCGCCACTTCGGTGACAACACCGCCTGGATGCTGGGCCGCGTCACGCTCAACCCGATCAAACACATTGACCCGCTGGGCACCATCCTGATGCCACTGCTGCTGTATTTCGCAACTTCGGGCGCGTTTCTCTTCGGTTATGCCAAACCGGTGCCGGTGCAGTTTGGCAATTTGCGCAACCCAAAACGCGACATGATCTGGGTCGCGCTGGCCGGTCCGGCCGCCAACCTGATCCAGGCGCTGCTGTGGGGCATCCTGTTCTACCTGTTGCAGGGCGCAAGCATCAGCGAGCCGTTTTTTATCAAGATGTGCCAGGCCGGCATCCTGGTCAACGTCGTGATGATGGTGTTCAACCTCTTTCCCCTGCCGCCGCTGGATGGCGGCCGCATCGTGGTCGGATTGCTGCCTTACAAGGCGGCGCTGACTTTTTCGCGCATAGAGCCCTGGGGCTTTTTTGTGGTGATGGCGCTGGTGATTTCCGGAATCATCAGCAACCTCTGGATGCGCCCGCTGATGGCGCTGACTTATTCCCTTCTTGATATGGTGTTGACGCCCCTGGCCATGCTGGTTCGATGATGACAAACAAACCCAACAACGCGCCTATGCGCTTTCTCACCGGTATCACCACCACCGGCACGCCCCATTTGGGCAACTACGTCGGCTCGATTCGGCCTTCGGTGGCCGCCAGCCGCGGCGCGGGGGTCGAGAGTTTTTATTTTCTGGCCGACTACCACGCGCTCATCAAATGTGACGAGCCGGCCCGCATCCAGCGCTCCACCTTGGAGATCGCCGCCAGCTGGCTGGCCGCCGGGCTGGACCCGGAACGCGTGACTTTTTACCGCCAGTCGGACGTGCCGGAAATCCCCGAACTCACCTGGCTGCTGACCTGCGTGACCGCCAAGGGGGTGCTCAACCGCGCCCATGCCTACAAGGCATCGGTCGACAAAAACACCGCCGCCGGCAACGACCCGGACGCCGATGTCAGCGCCGGCCTGTTCATGTACCCGGTGCTGATGGGCGCCGACATCCTGATGTTCAAGGCGCACCAGGTGCCGGTCGGGCGCGACCAGATCCAGCACATTGAAATGGCGCGCGACATGGCGCAGCGCTTCAACCATTTGTACGGCGAGCACTTTGTGCTGCCGCAAGCGCTGATCGAAGAGTCCGTGGCCCTGCTGCCCGGCCTGGACGGGCGCAAGATGAGCAAGAGTTATGACAACACCATTCCCCTGTTCACGCCGCGCGAGCAGCTGAAAAAACTCATCGCCGGCATCGTGACCGACTCGCGCGCACCGGGCGAGCCCGAAAGAGGTGGAAGGCTCGGCGCTGTTCCAGATTTACCAGGCTTTTGCCAGTGCGCAGGAAACCGCCGTGCTGCGCCAGGCTTACAGCGAAGGCATTGGCTGGGGCGACGCCAAACAACGGTTGTTCGAGCGGATTGACCAGGAAGTCGCCCCCATGCGAGCCCACTACCAGGCCTTGATGCAAGATCCGGCAAAAATCGAGGCCACCCTGCTAGCCGGCGCCGAGAAGGCACGCCAGCTGGCGAGCCCCTTCATCCGGGAGTTGCGCCAGGCCGTGGGTTTGCGCAACCTGGGCAGCCAGGCCGCGACTGCCCCCAAAGGCAAAGCCGCCAAAACCGCCTTGCCGGTGTTCAAGCAATACCGCGAGGCCGATGGCCAGTTCCACTTCAAACTGGTCGATGCCCAGGGCCAACTGCTGTTGCAAAGCCAGGGGTTTGCCTCGCCCAAAGATGTCGGGCAGGCGATTGCCCTGCTGCAAACACAGGGCGCCGCCGCGCTCCCGGCGCTGGAGAACAAGCTGCAGGCCGTGGACGGCGTGACACCGGACGCGGTGGCATCGGCCCTGCAGCAGTTGATCGCGGCCAGCGCCTGAAGGCCCGGGGAATGCCGCGCGGGGCCTTTTTTGGCGCCGGCGTCGGCCGTTTTTGTGAGCGTCAGGACAGGGGCACAATTCCTAAAACTGTGAAATAGTCCTGACATTTATATTTTTGGAGTCCTCGTCAATTTGGCATTCAAGAGGTATGCTTACTTTTCGCCCAAAAACTGACAATTTTTCACGTCTTTGAGACTGCCCCATGCATATCTTCGTCATAGATGACCATCCATTGATGCGGGAAGCCGTGGTGATGCTGCTTCGTCGCCAGTACAGCAAAGCCTCCGTCATTGAGCTGGACCGGCTGGGTGCGATGGGTCCGGCGGTGGAACAACATGGCATCCCGGATTTTGTCTGCCTGGACCTCAAGCTGCCGGACACCCATGGCGTGTCGGGCGTACGCGAGTTGCGCCAGCAATACCCCGAGGTGCCGATTGCGGTACTGTCAGCCGCACCGGCACTGGACTTCCAGGAGTTGTCGCTGGAAGCCGGCGCCGACATTTATATTGAAAAATCGGCGGGCGCCACCGAAATTGCGAAAGTCCTGAAAAACTTCCTGGACGACGGCTCCGACGCAGAAGCCAGCGCAGAACCCGAAAAGTTGTCAAAACGCCAGCGCCAGTTGCTGGTCATGCTGGACAAAGGCATGAGCAACCGCGACATTGCCACCGAACTGCAGATCAGCGAACACACGGTCAAAGTGCATTTGTGGCGCCTGTTTCGCCGGCTCAACGTGAAAAGCCGTTCACAAGCCAGCCATCTCGCCCGCACGCAAGGCCTGCTCTAAGCGTCTTCCAGAGCAGGCGCATCCAGCCGAAAAACCGTGCCCCGACCCGGCCGCGAACGCACGCTCAGACGGCAATTCAGCGCCTCGCACAGCCGAGACACCACGGCCAGACCCAGCCCAAAACTTTCTTCCGTGCCGTTGTGCAAGGCCACCCGGTAAAATTCCTGAAAAATCGCCTGCTGATGCTCGGGCGCAATTCCGACACCGGTGTCCCATACCTCGATGGCCGGGCCGGCCGGCCCCTGGCGCAAAGCGAGCAAGACGCCGCCGCGCTCGGTATGGCGTATCGCATTGGACAACAGGTTGCCGATCAGACGCTTGAGCAGTTCGGGATCTGAGAGCAGTTCCGCCGGCACCACACGCTGGCGCAAGACCAGCCCCTTTTCCTGAGCCAGCGGGGCGTATTGCAGCGCCATCTCGTTCACCAGCGCGGCCAGATCGACGCGTTGCCATTTCACCTCAATCACGTTGGCGTCCAGCTTGGCCAGGTCAAACAGCGAATTGAACAAGGCATTGACCGCCTGCGTCGCCTGCACAATTTTGGGTGCAAGCTGCGTGACCATCTCGGGTTCGGACCGCAGCCAGTCGGCATACAGGCTCAAGGCATGCACCGGCTGGCGCAAATCGTGGGCCGCACTGGCAATGAAACGATTCTTGCTCTCCACCGCCTCCAGCGCCGTGCGGGTTTGCTCGGTCAGCGAAGCGATCAAGGCCGTATTGGCAAACTGCAGCTCCAGCGTTTTTCGCTGGCCCTGGTGGAAGCGCCTGCCGGCTGTGCGTACAGCGGCCCAATAAATCAGCACCAGCAGGACCAGGCCGTAAGTCGTTCCCGTCCCAAGAAAGGGCTGCTCTTTCACCACGCTGTAGGCCACCGCCGCCAGTGCGCTGCCAACCAGCCCATTGACATAAGCGGTGAAGCAGCGCCAGGAGGCCGAAAACGCCCCCGTCGCATAACCCGCCATGCCGACCAGAACGATCAGGCAGATGAACTGGTCGTACACCGGCGCTTTGCGAAAGTAGAGAAACATGGAGCCGCCCCAGAGCATGGCACTCACGGTCCAGGTCCAGCCATAACGCGACAGAAAGGCCCGCAACTGCGCCCCTGCGCCGGCGGTGCCACGCGCATTCGCGTAATCACGGTAATACAGGCTGATCACCCGGTAACGCACCAGCGTCATCAACACCACGGCCAGGGCCCAGCCCAGCAACGCCGTCTGGTTGACGTCGTGGTAAAGAATGGCCACGATCACCGGCAGAACCAGGGACACCATGTGCAGCGCCGGCCGGGCATTACGCATGAAGTTGTGCATCAGTTGCACATCCACCCACTCATCACGCGCCGCCATATCGGTCACAAGCTGCGGACTGTCATCGTGTGCGGGCAATGCAGCGGAGTTCATACGTTCAGAGTTTAATGCTCATGCGCGCCGCCCACCCCCGCATCAACCCTGCGAAGCCGCTACGCAGACGCAAAAAAGCCCCGGCGGGCGGGGCTTTGAGGAGCTTTCCGGGACACGGTGAGGTGTTCGGCAACCAGTTTTGGCGGAGAGGGTGATCAACGCATTGATCACACATGCCCATACATTGCCCCGGGAGCGCGACAACTTTTTGACCTGGAATCGGGGCGACGAGAGGTCGTGTCAGCCAAGGCCAGCTTTAGCCTCTGGTCAAAATTCAATGGGCACATGTGAGCAATAGTCAATCGGCGCCGACACCAGAGCAGACGGATACCTGCCCTTACTCGGACTTCAGGCCTGCGGCCTTGACCACTTTCTCCCACTTAGCGAAGTCGTCACGAATGAAGGTCTTAAACTCGGCGGGAGGCATGGTCCATGGTTCATAAGCCATCTTACGGATGGTCTCCAGCATTTCTGGTTTATTTGCCGCCTTGACGGTTGCTTCGTAGATAAGCTCGACCAGGGCGGGTGGCATTTGAGCTGGTGCGACGATTCCGAACCACAGATCGCTACCCGCCTCTTCAAAACCAGGGTAACCGGCTTCGCGCAAAGTCGGAACGTCGGGCATAAATGTGCTGCGTTTGGCAGCCAGGATAGCCAACGGATGGATTCGTCCGCTTTTAAGCTGAGGAATCACCGTGACAGGGATGTCGAACATGGACGAAACGTTGCCTGCCATAACGTCCTGCAGTGCCGGAGCGCTGCCTCTGTAGGGGATGTGCGCCAAAGGCGCGCCAGTCAACATTTTCAGCAGTCCACCAGCCAGGTGATTGGTTGCACCGTTGCCACCGGAGGCGTACGTTGCCGCCGCAGGGTTGGCCTTCGCCCATGCCACAAACTCTTTCACGTTGCGTGCCGGCACCTTGTCGTTGACGATCAGCACATTGGCGTAGGAAACGAGGGGCGTGATCGGGGTAAGGTCGGTCAGCGGGTTATACGGATGCTTGGCCATCACATGCGGATTGATGCCGGTAGTGCCGGTGTGCGCCAAGCCTAGCGTATAGCCATCGGGAGCAGACTTGGCTACCGCGTCAATGCCAATGGCACCGCCGGCACCCGTGCGGTTGTCGACGATGACTGGCTGACCAATGGCGTCTGCAAAGTTCCGTGCGAATGCACGCGCGAGCACATCGGCCGGTCCGCCTGCCGCGAAGGGAACAATGAGGCGAACTGGCTTTTGGGGCCAGGGCGTCTGTGCCATTGTGACCAAGGGCACGGCAAGCGCCGCGAGAAGGAGGGCAGCGAGCCGCAACGGTTTCGTTGATTTCATGATTTAGTCTCCAGGGATAAAAGGTGATGAGATCGATCCAGATTCGCTGTCCGCCCGTGAGGTAGGGAGGCTTCTCGCCAGGGAGGCTGAGGTGACTTGGTAATTTAGTGCTGCGCTCCCACGACGCGCATGGGTGCACGCCAAGTGCTGCAGGCTGCGGACATCGGCCTGCAGCACATGGCGACATGGCCCCAGATGTCTGGTGTATCGCCTCTGACGGACCTGAGTTATCCTCCATCGCTCTTTGATCAACATAGGGAATCTGCCTCAGGTACGGCAAACCGCGGCGCCGCTGGCCAGCAGCTTCGCCACGTCCTCTGTCGAATAACCGAACTCGGCCAACACCTCTTGTGTGTTCTCGCCCAGATCCGGCGCGTGGTAGCGGTTCTCGGGCTCGGACTCCGACCACTCGGTAGGAATGGCCGTGGTGTAGATATCTCCTTGGGTTGGATGTGTGACCCTGCGGATGAAGCCTGTGGACGCCACATGCTCATCAACAAGAATGTCATCAATGCTGTACATACGCGCGGCCGGCAGGTCGGCTTTCTCGAACAAGGTCAGCCAGTCGGCAGTGCTACGCGTCTTGATGATGTCGCTGAGGTAACCGTACACGTAGTCGATGTTGACCAACCGCTGATTCTGGCTCTGAAAGCGCCCATCGTCCTTGAAAACTTCGGACTTGCCAATGGCGTCGAAAAAGCTGCGCCAGTGCTTGTCGTTATAGATCAACGTGCAGATGTAGCCATCGCTAGTCTGGTAAGGACGACGGTCATGCGCAAGGCTACGTTGATAACCCGCGGGCCCCTCGGAAGGAATAAATTGGCGACCAGCCAGATGTTCTCCCAGCACGACGGACAGCAGGCCTTCGAACATCGGCACATCCACGCGCTGCCCGTTGCCAGTTCGCCCACGGTAAACCAGCGCGCTCGTCACGGCCGTGCACAGCTGCAGACCCGCCATCCGATCGACCAGCACCATGGGTGCGTAGCGCGGCTTCTCACCGCCAGCTTCCCGTGACAACCAAGGAATGCCGACCATCCCCTGGATCAAGTCGTCGTAGGCCGGCTTGGCAGCATATGGGCCCTGCTGGCTAAAACCGTAGGCCCCAGCATAAATCAGCTTCGGGTTGATGGCATGCAGTGCCTCGTACCCCAGACCCAAACGGTCCATCGCTTGGGGTCGAATGTTGTAGACCAGCACGTCCACATCCTTCACCATGCGCAGCAGCACAGCCAAGGCTTCAGGCTGCTTGAGGTCCAGCACAACGGAACGCTTGTTTCGGTTAATCGAAAGAAAGAAATGTCCCATGTCCGGGTTTCGCATGGGGCCGGACTTGCGCATCACGTCGCCGGTGGGCGGTTCGATCTTGATCACGTCCGCGCCATAGTCAGCCAGCACGGAGCTCGCATACGGCCCCATGACAACGCTGGTCAAGTCCAGCACCCGGATGCCGCTCAGAGGGCCGCTCACTTAATTGCTCCAGGCAGTCATGCGCCGTATTCGCGCATCAGTTCGCGCGCCGTGATTATCTGCATGATCTGGCTCGTTCCTTCGTAGATGCGCAGCAACCGAACGTCGCGGTAAAGGCGCTCGATCGCGTACTCCTTGATGTATCCAGCGCCACCGTGGAGCTGTAGCATGCGGTCGGCAATGCGCCCCGCGGCCTCCGTTGCAAAATACTTGCAGCAGGCCGCTTCCTTGGTGCACGGTTTGCCTGCGTCTTTGTCGCGGGCCGCTCGCTCGACCATGGCGCGGGCCGCATAGGTTTCGGCCTGGCTGTCCGCCAACATGGCTTGGATCAACTGGAAACTGGCGATCGGTTTGCCGAACTGCTTTCGCTCGGATGCATAGCGAACACCTTCATCCAGTAGGCGCTGGCAGAGACCGGTGGCCACGGCCGCCATGTGCAAGCGCGCATGATCCAGCGATTTCATCGCGTTCTTGAAACCAGTGCCTTCGACACCAAGCAAGGCGTTCGCCGGAACACGCACATTTTCAAAAATGACATCGGATTCGTGCGACCCCGCAAAACCCATCTTTTTATATGGTTTGCCCACGGTCAGACCGGGCGTGTCACGATCGACTAAAAAGGCCGAGATGCCATTGGAGCCCGCTTCCTTGGGTGCCGTTCGAGCAAAGACGGTGAACACGCCTGCATGGATGGCGTTGGTGATGAACCGCTTGGTACCGTTGATCACGTAAAAGTCACCATCACGCACCGCCTTGGTTGTGAGCGATGCGGAGTCAGATCCAGAATCCGGCTCAGTCAAGGCAAAAGAAGCCATCATCTGACCCGTAGCCAACTTGGGCAAATACTTGCGCTTTTGTTCTTCCGAGCCATAGTTGATGATGCCCAAGGTACCCACGCCGTTGGTGGTTCCGAAATAGGAGCGAAAGGCAGGCTGTGCGTAACACACCTCGAAAACCAGGCGTGCTTCTTCATACATACTGAGGCCCAAACCGCCATACTCCTCAGGCACGGTCATGCCGAACAACCCGAGATCCTTGAGGCCAGCTACGACATGCGCCGGAATTTCATTGGTTTCTTCGACGATGGTTTCTGCAGGCAGCAACACCTCATGGGCAAAGCGACGAACCGCCTCGACAAGCATTTCAAGGGTTTCTTCGCGCTCGGTCATTTGTTGCTCCTAAATCGTTGGTTGACACCCCACTTTATGGATCTCAGCCATATCAGTCCAATACGATATTTAGCATTTAGTGATACTCTTTTGTTAATGAATCTTCGTCAAATCTATCAATTCATCGCCGTGGCTGAAGCACTTAACTTCCGCAAGGCTGCAGAGCGACTGCACATGGCACAACCACCTTTGTCCGTATCGATCAAGCGCCTCGAAGAGGATCTTGATTGCCCACTATTTTTTCGCGAGCGCCGCGGGCTGCGGCTGACTCCCGCAGGCGAAGCAATACTTTCCCACGCCAGACAGATCTCCTTTCATTCTGGTGAGTTGCGAAAATCTGCGGCGAATGCATCGGGCGGCCTTGCCGGCGTCCTGCGCATCGGCTTCGTGGGCTCAACAACCTACACACTTTTTCCACGCGCGCTGCCGCAGTTTCGCAAGCGTTATCCGCGCGTCTCGCTCGACCTGCGCGAGCGCACGACGACACAGATCCTCCGAGAAATAGAAAGCGGTGAGCTTGATCTCGGATTTGTACGCTACCCGGTGAGCGAGGCCACGAGAGCCAACCTGCTACCGGTCGAGCACGACCAGCTGGTAGCCGTGCTTCCCGTCAACAGTCCGCTGGCCAGAAAGAAACGACTCAAGCTCATCGATTTGGCGCAGGAGCCATTCATCATGTATTCGTCGGTGTCAGCGTTAAACCTACGCGGTCAAGTCATCAGCGCTTGCCAAGCAGAGGGATTCACACCCACCGTGGCACAAGAGGCCGTGCAAGTGCAAACCATTATCAGTCTGGTGGAAAGCGGCATGGGCGTAGCGCTGGTCCCATCTGTCAGCCAAGCACAAGCATCAACTGGCGTTGTCTTTCGCCCACTATTGGGCGCGACCAAGCAACTAGACGTTGCCATCGCTGTAGCAACACACCCTGACACAGAACCCCCCGCAGCAACGCGCTTCAGGAATTTGCTTGTCGAACTTGAAGCCACATCGAAAACCTGATCCATGCGCAAGTGATGAACGCCAACCATCAGGGGCTCTAAGGTAAGCGGCCAAGCACGGCACCCTTGACGAAGTGGCCGCCGGCGGCGCCAGGGTCGCAGCAGCCAGAGGTGCGGCAGCAGCTGGTCGATTCGACTGTTCGGATACGCAGGCCGTCGGGGCAGCACGCCTTGGAGGTAAGCATGTTGAATGCCGTCAAAATCTGACCCACGCAAGCCCTACCTGGCTAGTTTTTAAAGAGTGAACCCAAGTACGCAAGGCGGATCAGCTCAAGCAAGCGCTATCCCTACGCAGAAGAGCTGGCCACTTGGCTAGGAAGCTAGGCAAAAAAATCGCGGAAACAGCGGCACACTTTGAGGCAGATCCACACAACTCAACCTAAAAAGGAAGAAGTTCAAGAACTTATCCGCATCGTGAGCACCTTCTGCTCACAAAGAGTGTCGATCAAGATTTGATGGAAAGATTCGGTCAGGCTTCAGCGCAACTCAACAGCCTGATGGCATGGTAGAGATAAGAATTGGAAGTCAGCTATGGCACACAGGGCAAAAATTCAGGCGCCAGAAGATTGGTTCATGTAGATCTGTGCATAGCCTTCCTTGAGCGCCGAAGATATCTGGTCGAGGCGACGATTGATATGCTTGCTCAGAATGGGAATGCAGAGTTCCGGATCTCGGGCTTTCAGCCCGAGCAGGATCTCACGATGATCATTTTGGCTCACCAGACGGTCGCAACGCTCCATGTCGATCCAACGCACGAACCGGATACGCACATTGATGTTCAGGAGCACTCTCATCATTTCGGCATTGCCCGACATCTTCATCAGGCGTTCATGAAATGTTTCGTCGAGCTTCACCAACTCGGCCACCGATCGATCTCCCGGCTCGGGTCCGGTCTGGTCTAGGAATGAAAGGAGGGCATCGATATCCTCGTCCTTGGCTCGCTCCAAGGATAAGCGGAGGGCCTCCACCTCGACCACCTTGCGCAACTCATAAAGTGAAAACACTTCGTTGACATCAAGATTTCTGCAATAGAAGCCCTTGCCGGGAACTAAGCTCAGCAGGCCTTCCGAATAAAGCCGAATTAGGGCCTCACGCAGCGGCGTTCGACTAACACCGAGCGAGCGAGCGAGGGTGCCCTCATTAAGCCGTTCGCCCGGTTTGAAGGTGTAGTCGATGCTCATCGACTTCAATTTGTCGTATACCTGTTCGACGACGCTATCCGATGGCTCACTCACATAACACCTTGTGTTTCTTTATAGACCGGCACCGGCTTTCATCGGGAGCTACCCGGCTGGCAAGCTGGTCTAGCCGGTGACACTTAAGCAGCCGTTGAGGCAATGCTCGCTACACCTACCGTGTAGAAGAGAATTTTATCCGAGTTTCAGTCGACTGAAGAGCATACGATACCGTGTACCGGTCTCCATGCAAGTGTCACACGCCCCTTTAAGCCCGTTCAATTCTATATACGACCGCGCTTCATGCCGCAAGGCATCTCAGCAGTTGTAGTCGCCACCGTCACGGTCGAGCAGGCGCAGCAATGCTGTCCACTCGCGATCAAGATGCACTGTATCCAGATAGGCGTAATCGTCATGCTGCTTGGCGGCATGTTCGCACACAGCGGTCGACGGAAGAATGTATTTCTGGCCCATCGACAACGTCTGCACCTGGATCTCGCAAGCTCGATTGAGATAAAACATCCGAGTGAAGGCTTCGGCCACTGAGCGTCCCGCAGTCAACAAACCATGATTGCGGAGTATGAGGTAATGCGCATCTCCCATGGAGCGAACTATCCGTTCGCGCTCATCAAGGTCTAGCGAAATCCCCTCGTAGTCGTGGTAAGCCAAGCGGTTGAAGAACTGCATGCTGATCTGGTTAAGTGGCAGGAGTCCGCATTCCAGGGCAGCCACTGCCATGCCGGCGTTCGTGTGCAGGTGCACCACACATTCCACATCCGTTCGACTTTGATGCAGTGCGCTGTGGATGGTGAAGCCAGCAGCGTTCACTTCAAAACGGTCATCGTCGATAGGATTTCCATTTGTGTCGATCTTGACGAGGCTGGATGCCGTGATCTCATCGAAGAACCAACCATGAGGGTTGATCAGAAACTGGTCGTGACGACCTGGCACACGCACCGATATATGTGTATATATAAGGTCAGTCAGCGCAAACTTTGCAGCCAATCGATAGGCCGCAGCCAATTGAACACGAACGTTCCATTCCTCCTCGGAGATATTGCGCGGCTTCCGGTTGCGATGGGGGTCGGTGCTGGAAATCATGATTGGTCTTTACTCTCAAGTTTGGGTGAACACCACACTCCAACGAAAGAACCGCATTGGTGCTTTCAGTGGAATTTGGTGTGTACAAATATCAATTTACTGAAAAATACAAAAAACCAAATCTGCATTCATATAAGAATAAGAATGCAGACTCTGGAGACTTCTACTACTTATGACATTCACATCTTTTAGGAATTAAATTCCATAACGATCTGATTCTCGCCTTCAGTTTCACTTCGAACGTCCCAAACCTACATAGCCGTATCCTGGATATCAGAAATCGCGAAATGGGCGTCGAGTGGGATTGGCAAGCCGCTGAAAGTCTCAAGACCATCTTGGTTAGAAAAAATCCTCGAACGCAGCGATCACGCGTAACACGTTGTCGCGTGACACATCAAGGTGGGTGACCATCCGCATGCGCGACGAAACACGCGCCACGATGCCGCGACTGAGCAACCAAGCTGACAGGTCGGCGCACCGCTCGATGGGGATGTCGACATAGACCATGTTCGTCTGAGGCTCCTGCACTTTGATGCCTCGGATTGCGGACAATCTCTCAGCTAAAAGCGCCGCGTTCGCGTGGTCATCCGCCAACCGATCCACATGGTGTTCGAGTCCATAGAGCCCCGCAGCTGCGAGCGACCCCGCCTGGCGCATGCCGCCACCGAGCATCTTGCGCCAACGGGTCGCACGCAGGATAAAGTTGCCGCTACCGCACAGAACCGAGCCCACCGGCGCGCCCAATCCTTTGGACAAGCAAACAGACACGCTGTCAAAGCCCTGCATGACGGTGGCGGGGGCGACGCCCAACTTGACAGCTGCGTTGCACGCGCGGGCACCGTCCAGATGGGTCGCCAATCCACGCTCGTGCGCACGGGTGGTGACCTCGCGCAGATAATCGAGTCCCAGCACCCGGCCGCTGATGGTGTTCTCCAGTGCAAGCAGGCGTGTACGCGCAAAGTGGTTGTCCAAAGGCTTGATCGCTGCCAAGATATCCGCTATCGCAAGGCTACCGTCAGGCTGATTCTGCAGCGGCTGCGGCTGTATGCTGCCTAACACCGCCGCGCCGCCGCCCTCGAATTTGTAGGCATGCGCATCCTGGCCAACCACGTACTCGTCGCCGCGCTCACAATGTGTGATCAAGGCGATCAGATTACTTTGTGTGCCTGAGGGGACGAACAACGCCGCCTCAAAGCCGAACATGCTTGCAGCGTATTGCTGCAGTCGGTTAACGCTCGGATCATCACCATAGTCGTCGTCACCCACCTCGGCCGCGTGCATAGCCGAGAGCATGGCTGCGCCAGGTCGGGTGACAGTATCGCTGCGCAGATCGATGGTTTGGGTCATGATCTAAGGCTCACTCGCCTTTGATCTTGGCGATCTTTGCCACCTTGGCCCACTTGGCAGTTTCGAAGGCGATATAGTTACCAAACTCTTCCGGCGAACCACCGACACTTTCGGATCCGGTCTTGACCAAGACCTCGCTCACCTCGGGCAACTTCAGGATCCGGTTGATCTCCATATTGAGCTTGAGGATCACCGGTTTTGGGGTATTTGCCGGTACCAGCACCCCCCCCAAGAGACAGCCTCAAAGCTGGGCATACCGAGTTCAGAGACTGTCGGCACTCCAGGCATGCTGGCGAGACGGCTCTTGGTGCCTATGGCAATGACTTTGAGCCGACCGCTCTTCACATGCGGCAAGGCGGAGGCACCTGTGGTGAACATGGCATTGAGATGCCCGCCAATCATGTCCTGCAACGACAGGCCATCACCCTTGTAGCTGATACGCTCCATCTTGATCTTTGCATTCATCATGAAAAGCTCCATCGCGAAATGTCCGGCCGTGCCTGTACCGCCGGTGCCATACGACAACGAGCCGGGTGCAGCCTTCGCCTTGGCGATCAGGTCTTCCACCGAATTGATACCTGAAGCGGCGTTGACTACCAGCATCAACGGCACCAAGTTTGTCAGCGTGACCGGCGCAAAGTCCTTCACAGAGTCGTACGGCAGCTTGTAGATGCTGGGGTTGATCGCATTCGGCCCCACGTTACCCATCAACAGCGTGTAGCCATCGGCTGGCGCCTTTGCCACGTGGTTCAATGCGATGATTCCGTTGGCCCCGGGCCGATTGTCAACCACCACGGGCTGTTTCAGCGACTCACCGAGTTTCAGCGCGATGATGCGGGCGACGACATCAGATGCCCCGCCCGGTGGGTATGGCACCACAAACTGGATAGACTTATTTGGGTAGTCCTGCGCTAGAGCAGAAACTGCCGCAGCGAACATGAGGATGAGCGCGCCCAAAAGGCGCGAAGGTGACAAGCCGAAACCAGAGTTAAATTTCATCGATTTTTCCAAGGCGCCTGCAGCGCCAAAAGGTTGATACGGAATGACAAAAAAATGCGGCGATACGACCCCGTCCTCTCTCGCCGCCGGCCAGGTTTGCGGGCCTTAGACGAAGCCGTTCTTCAGCGTGCTGTCTCCGCGCCACTGACGATCCAGGTTTTCCAGCAGCAGGTCGATCACGTTGTCTTCGTATTTCTGCGTTTCACCCGCCGTGTGCGGCGTGATGAACAGGTTGGGCATGCACCAAAGCGGCGAGGACTCCGGCAGTGGCTCTTCCCACACACAATCGATGGCGGCTCCCGCGATGCGCCCCAACTGCAGGGCCTCGCTCAGAGCGGGTTCATTCACCACCCGCCCTCGCGCCACATTGACCAGATAGGCAGAAGGCTTCATCGCCGCAAACGCTTTAGCATCAATCAGGTTTTCGGTTGAGGGATTCAGCGGACAGGTGAGTGCGACGAAGTCGGCTTGCGGCAGCACTTCAAGCAGGCGCGATTGCGGCACCGCCACGTCGGCGGCTTCGGCGCCCGCGGTCGGGTCGCGCTTGACGGCAATGACGTGCATATCGAAGGCCTTTGCCAGCTTGGCCAAGCGCGAACCGATGCGACCCATGCCTACGATGACGAGCGTCTTTCCACCGAGTTCATCCTCGCGCTGTGGGATTTCGGAGATCAGGCCACGCCATTTGCGGGCGATCTGGTTGTCTCGCGCCATCGGCAGCTTGCGCACGATGGCCAGGATCAGTGCGATTGCGTGTTCGGCAACGGCACGTTCATTGGAACCCTGGGCACTCGCCACACGCACTCCCGCGCCACCCAACATCTCGCGAGAGTACTGGTCGGTGCCAGCACTGATTGACTGAATGAAGGCCAGCTTCTTTGCGGACTCGATGAGTTCGTTGCGCCAAAAGCCCGACACCGACAACACATCCGCATCACCGATGCGTGCCTTGAGTTCGTCGAGGCTGCGAACCTCGAATGACTTGATGCCGGTGTTGCGCAACGCAAAGCGCTCCTGCATCCGATAGGCGGGGTGAGCGAAGCAGATCGTCAGCTGATCTTTGGGCGGAAGTTTGCGGATTGTCATTTCTAAGGAGTCCTTGTGAATAAGGCGCGATCAGTACTGAGGACTGTCGCTGCCCGGTAAATTCCGTATGTAGATCTCTGCGCTTAGCGATCCTTGATCGCTGCGCCCTTCATCTAGTCCGGCGTATCGAGTCGGGTTCGCCGAAACGCAATGGACACGTCCGAACGGAACGTCGGTGATATCTTTGGCTTGCGCCATGAGCCTAGACGGCGGCAGTGACGACGATCTCGACGCGCAACGCCGGATCGGCCAGTTCGACCTTGCCGCAGCAACGCGTCGGCGTTTTCCCTGGCACGACCCAAGCGTCCCAAATGGCGTTCATGCCGTCGAAATCATCCATCGTGCTGAGCCAGATCTGCGCACTCAATAAGCGCGATTTATCGGTGCCCGCGCGCGCCAGCATGTCGTCAACCTTGGCCAACGCCTGTCGCGTCTGCTCGGCAATCGATGCAGCCTTGTCATCAGCCACTTGGCCGGCGAGGTAGACCGTGCCAGCGTGGACAACAGCGCGACTTCGCCGGGCATTCTGATCGATGCGGATGATGTCATTCATATGGAGATCCTGTCATGCAGAAATTGATAAAAAATTCTTCTTAGTGGCCGAGGAGTGCGTGAATCCACAGAATACGTACTAATGAATGCACCTGTATTCTGAGAAATATTTCAAACAACATCAGCAAATGAAATACAACTATAGATCAATATCCTGTATTCATAAAGGTATTTTACTAGATACTCCCCCGAGAAAACCCTGAAACTTCGCATCCACAAGGGCCAATGGCGTGGCAAAACGGGACGGGGATTGCAAGAATTGGTACCGCCAAAGCTTCCAGTCTCACTGGTTGTGAAAAGCGTCGCTCACCCGTGCGGGGACGAATTCGGAGTGGGTCAAGCGATCTAGGCCCAAGCGGAACTCGAAAGTGGACAAAATTAGGCGCTGCGGCAGACTCGTGATGGCCGAGCTACTTTTTTGCTTGCAACGGGAGTCGAAGGCCACGAACAGCATCGTGTCGTTGGCCGGACGAAATAGTCGTCCCTATGTCAGCGAATTGTCGCTGGACCTCTTGACCGAAGAACTCCAGTCGAGGCATCCCACGTTGTCTCGGTGGGCCAACAGCACCCTAAAGACCGCAATGGCAGTTTACGTAGCGTGTCCGCGTGGTCGGCCAGGCTGGGTTCCTGCGCTTGTTCCAAAAATACAAAAACCGCCAAAACGCCGCTGACTCTTGCAGCGTGAGGTACCAGATCGCCCCATAGCTATCGCGATAGCAGTTGTGGTTAGAACTATGGGCTGAAAAACAAAAAAGCCACCCAAAGGTGGCTTTTTTTATTCTAAATCAATGACTTAGAAATTTTTACTGGCGGAAAGGGTGGGATTCGAACCCACGGTACCTTGCGGTACGCCTGATTTCGAGTCAGGTACATTCGGCCACTCTGCCACCTTTCCTGATTCAAGCCTGCAATTCTAACAGGCTGGCCAACGCATTATTTTACCGATTGGGCCAACACCGTGATCCCGCCCATATAAGACTGCAGCACCTCGGGCACGATCACCGAACCATCGGCCTGCTGGTAGTTCTCTAGCACCGCGACCAAGGTCCTACCCACTGCAAGGCCGGAGCCGTTGAGGGTGTGCACAAACTCGTTTTTGCCTTGGGCATTTTTGAAACGGGCCTGCAGGCGGCGGGCCTGGAAGGCTTCGCAGTTGGAGACCGAGCTGATCTCGCGGTAGGCGTTCTGGCCTGGCAACCAGACCTCCAGGTCATAGGTTTTGCTGGCGCCAAAACCCATGTCACCGGTGCACAGCAACATCACGCGATAAGGCAGGCCGAGTTTTTGCAAAATCGTTTCGGCGTGGCCTGTCATGGCTTCGAGGGCGTCGTAGCTGTGCTCGGGATGCACGATTTGCACCATCTCGACCTTGTCGAACTGGTGCTGGCGGATCATGCCGCGGGTGTCGCGGCCGTAGCTGCCGGCCTCCGACCGGAAACACGGGGTGTGCGCGGTGAACTTCAGCGGCAACTCGGCCTCGGCCACGATCTCGTCGCGCATGAAATTGGTCAGCGGCACTTCCGAGGTCGGGATCAGGTACAGCGCGGCGTTCTCGGCCTCGCCTTCCTGACCGCCTTTTTTGGCGGCAAACAGGTCTTCTTCAAACTTGGGCAACTGGCCGGTGCCGCGCAGCGAGTCGGCGTTGACGATGTAAGGCACATAACACTCGGTGTAGCCGTGTTCCTGCGTCTGCACGTCCAGCATGAACTGGGACAAGGCCCGGTGCAGGCGCGCCAGCGAACCTTTCATCACGGTAAAACGTGAACCGGTCAGCTTGCTGCCGAGTTCAAAGTCCAGCCCCAGCGGCTGGCCGACATCCACATGGTCTTTGGCTTCAAACGCCGGCGCCGCGGGTGTGCCGCCAACGCCTTGTGCCGGGCTCCATTTGCGCACCTCGACATTGCCGGCCTCGCCTGCGCCTGGCGGCACCGTGTCATGCGGCAGGTTGGGCACGGCCAGCAGCAGCGCCTGCATCTCGCTCTGGATCACATCCAGGCGCAAGGCGCAGCTCTCCAGCTCGGCCTTGAAGGCGGTGACCTGCGCCATCACAGGCGCGGCGTCTTCGCCCTTGGCCTTGAGCTGGCCGATTTGTTTGGACAGGGTGTTGCGCTGGTTTTGCAGCTCTTCGGTGCGGATTTGCTGCGTCTTGCGCTCGGCCTCCAGCGCCTGGAAAGCCTCCACGTTCAGAAAGGCTTGCGGATTTTTGCGCGTTTGCAGGCGCGCAATCACCGAGGGGAGGTCTTTTCGGAGCAGATTGATGTCTAACATGCGCCGATTTTAATGGAGCGCCCGCCGCCCCATCCCAAAAACTCAGGCCAAGGTGGCCGGGTCCAGGTTGGCGCCGCAGATGATGAGGCAGACTTTTTCATCGGCACGCGGCACATAAACGCCGCTGTGCAGCGCCGCCAGCGGCAGCGCGGCGGCCGGTTCGACGGCCAGTTTCAGCTCCTTCCACAGCCAGAGTTGCGCCGCACGGATAGCCTCATCGCTGAGCAGCAGCGCATCCTGCACATGGGCTTGCGTCGCGGTCCAGGCCAGTGCGCCTATACGTTTGGCGCCCAGCGAATCGGCGGCGATGCCGGCCACGCTCACATCGACCGGCTGGCCGGCTTCACGGGCCTTGAACAAGGTCGGCGCCAGTTCCGGCTCCAGCGCCACCACACGCGCCCGGCGTTCAAACCAATGGGCCATACCGCCAATCAAGCCACCACCACCAACGCTGACCAGCACGGCATCCGGCAAACTGGCCTGCTCTTCGATTTCAAGCGCCAGGGTGCCGGCACCGGCCAGCACTTCGGGCTGGTCGTAGGCATGGGTCAACAAGGCACCGGTTTCCTGCTGGCGCGCCAGACAGGCTTGCAACGCCTCGGCATAGGTCGCACCCGTCACCACCACCTGCGCGCCCAGTGCCGCGAGGCGGGCACGTTTGGCGGGGGACGAGACTTCGGGCACAAACACTTCGCAATGCACACCGAGTTCACGCGCCGCTGCGGCGGTGGCAATGCCGGCGTTGCCGCCCGACGCCACAATCACGCCGCTGGCCGGAATCGGATTCGACAACAGGCGGTTCAACATACCGCGCGCCTTGAAACTGCCGCCGGTCTGGAAATGCTCGAGCTTGAGCCAGACTTCGGCACAGGCCACGCCCAACGCGCGGCCGGGCAGCTTCCACACCGGAGTTTGATGAATAAAGTGGCTGTAGTCCTTTAGGAACGTGCGCTGACAGCTCTCAATTTGATAGCGATCGCTACTCATTCAAGAATCCGCGTGCAAGTCGCTGCCGATCGCGTCCAGCGCGGGGCCGTCCATGCGCAGCCCCTTGGGCAGCGGGAACTTGATGGTTTCCTCAATGCCGGGCATCTTGCGCACCGACACAGCGCCCAGCGCCTTGATGCGGTCTATCACCTGCTTGACCAGGATTTCCGGTGCCGAGGCACCGGCCGTCAGGCCCACGCGGCTTTTGCCTTCGAACCAGGCGGGCTGCAACTCGCTGGCGTCGTCGACCATGTAGGACTCGGTGCCCAGCTTGACCGCCAGCTCGCGCAGACGGTTGCTGTTGGAGCTGGTCGGGCTGCCCACCACGATCAGAATATCCACCTGCGGGCTCATCACCTTGACCGCGTCCTGGCGGTTTTGGGTGGCGTAACAAATGTCCTGTTGTTTGGGCTCGCGCACCTTGGGGAAACGCGCCTTGACGGCGGCGCTGATCTCGGCCGCGTCGTCCACACTCAAGGTGGTCTGTGTCACCACCGCCAGCTTGTCGGTCTGCGTGGGGCTGATACGCGCCACGTCGGCCACGTCTTCCACCAGATGGATGCCGCTGTCGAGCTGGCCCATGGTGCCTTCGACTTCCGGGTGGCCCTTGTGGCCGATCATGATGAACTCGTAACCTTCCTTGTTCAGCTTGGCGACCTCGACGTGCACCTTGGTCACCAGCGGGCAGGTGGCGTCAAAAATCTGGAAGCCGCGCGCCTCGGCCTCGCGCTCCGTGGCCTTGCTGACGCCGTGGGCGCTGAACACCAGGGTGGCGCCGGGCGGCACATCGTTCAGGTCTTCGATAAAAATCGCGCCCTTGTCCTTGAGCTCGTTCACCACATAGGTGTTGTGCACAATTTCGTGGCGCACATAAATCGGCGCGCCGAACTTGGCCAACGCACGTTCGACAATTTCAATCGCCCGGTCCACGCCGGCGCAAAAGCCGCGCGGCTCGGCGAGGAGGATTTCCTGGGGGGAGCTCATAAGACACCAATCACTTGGACTTCAAACACCACCGGCTGGCCGGCTAAGGGATGGTTGAAGTCAAACTGCACCGCGTCGCCGGTGTCCTTGACCTGCTGCACCGCGCCGGCGTATTGGCCCATGCCGTCCGGCGTCGGAAACTGCACCACGTCGCCGACATTGTATTTTTCATGGGGGTCGCCCAGCTCATTGAGCAGCTTGCGCGCCACCCACTGCAGCAAGTCGGGGTTGCGCTCGCCAAAAGCTTCGCCGGCGGCCAGCTCGAAACTGGTACGTGTGCCTTCCGGCAGCCCCAGCAGGCGCTGCTCGATGGCCGGCGACAACTCGCCCGTGCCCAGGCTCAGGGTGGCCGGTTTGCCGGCAAAGGTGTTGATGATGTCGGCGCCGTCCGGGCCGGCCATGCGGTAATGCAGGGTCAGAAAAGAACCTGGCTGAATCAGGACGGGCGCGGGGGTTTGCACAATAGACATAGGACTTTCGGCGATCAGCACGTTGGGCTGACGGATATTGTTAGGGTCAGCCTGGCGGCGATCAAGTGTTTGTAAACTGCCCCTATTGTAGAAAATGCCGCCCCGACGGGGGACTAGCCGCCGTTTTACCCCTGATACTGCCTTTGTGACGGTGTTTTTCACCCCCTGCCCGAGACCCCCATGCTTTTGAAAGACCTGCCCGAGGACGCCCGCCCCCGCGAAAAGCTGCTGGCCCGTGGCGCCGGCGCCCTGAGCGACGCCGAGCTGCTGGCTTTGCTGCTGCGCTCCGGCCTGCCCGGCAAAAACGCGCTGCAAATGGGACAGGAGCTGGTGGACAGGTTTGGCGGCGTCGCCGGCTTGTTGCACACCGGCCCGGAAGCCCTCAAAAGCATCAAGGGCCTGGGCCCGGCCAAACGCGCCGAACTGGTCGCCGTGCTGGAACTGGCACGCCGCGCGCTGGCGCAGCAGTTGCAGGACAAAGCGCTGTTCAGCACGCCGCAGGCGGTGCGCGACTATTTGCAGTTGCAGCTGGGCAGCCGGCCGCATGAAATTTTTGCGGTCTTGTTTCTGGACAGCCAGCATCGCCTGATTGCGCTGGAAGAATTGTTTCGCGGCACCCTGACCCAAACCAGCGTCTACCCGCGCGAAGTGGTGCTGCGCGCGCTGGCGCTGAATGCCGCCAGCGTGGTGCTGGCGCATAACCACCCCAGCGGCGCGGCCGAACCTTCGCGCGCCGACGAAGCCCTGACCCAAACCCTCAAGTCCGCGCTGGCCCTGGTCGATGTGCGGGTGCTGGACCACTTTGTGGTGACCCGCAGCCAGGCCGTGTCCATGGCCGAACTGGGCCTGCTCTGAGACCGCCATGACCAGCCGACACCCCGCCATCAAAGACCTGAAGGGCCTGAAAGCCGTCAAGCTCGCGATCGAAACCCGTGCGCGCCTGGAGGCCGAAGACAAAGCCGCGCGTCTCGCGGCCGCGGCCAAAACCAAGGCCGAAAAAGAGCTGTTTTCACGCGCCATCGGCCAGGTCGTGGCGCTGCCGGTCAAACACCGGCCCGGCCACAAGGCCCAACTGTCGGTGGCACCGCCGGCGCCGATCCCTGTGCAGCAGCAACGCGACGAAGAAGCCGTGATGCGTGAGGCCTTGTCCGACGGTTTTGACGCCGAGACTTTGCTGGACACCGACGAGGCCCTGAGTTTTCGCCGGCCCGGCATGGGGCCGGACGTGGTGCGCAAATTACGCCGCGGCAACTGGAGCATCCAGCGCCAGATCGACCTGCACGGTTTGCGCCGCGAAGACGCACGCGATACCTTGTCGCTGTTTATCCGCGAAGCCCACAAAGCCGGCCTGCGCTGCGTGCGTGTGGTGCACGGCAAGGGCCTGGGTTCGCCCGGCAAAACCCCGGTGCTCAAAGGCCGGGTGCAAAGCTGGCTGATCCAGAAAACCGAGGTGCTGGCGTTTGTGCAGGCACGGCCGGCCGAAGGTGGCGCCGGTGCGCTGGTGGTCTTGCTGGCGCAAAGTTGAGTCGCCTTCAGTCGCTATTCATTCAGTAGCTGCTTGCGCCCGTCCCATCTGGGCTGGAGGCCTCTTTCATTAAAACCCCCCAAGAAATACAGGCGCCAGGCCTGCTTTTTGGTATCGGCCCGGCTCGCCCTTCAAACGGGACGGCCTGCGCCCGCTGCGCATGTGGATGTTGACGTCCAGCGACAGGGCCACGCCGTCCCGGCCCAGAGACACAGTCCAGGAAACAGCGCGCTCTTCCCCTGCCTGATCCGGGCTTGGTCGCCCGGACCCAGCCCATAGACTCCATTGGAAGAAAAGCCAATGGGTAGCACCCAGCCCCATGAACAGCGATCCAGCACCGTGCACGACCAAGACATCTATTCCCTGACCCCTCTGGGTGAACGCCAGCTGCGCGGGGCCATGACCACGGCTTTTCCCGCGGAAGTTGAATTGCTGGTCCGGGTGGATGGCATCCTGACCGTGGGCCAGATCAAGGCCGGCATGAAACCTGTTGCGCCGGCCAACTTCGACGCCACCTTCTCGCGGCTGATCAGGACGGGCCTGCTGCAGCTCCGGCTGGATGACCCCTTTGCCGATCAGTTCCTGATCATGCCATCGACGAAAGCGCTGAGCTGGGCCACCGCACAAGCCGATGCCGGCAGCGCATCGCTGCAAAAAGCCGGCTATTTTGTGTGTATTGCGCACCAGCGACCGCAGCGCGCCCTGACACAGCGTCAAGCGCTGTCCGTCCTCATCGTGGAAGACGAGCCCCACCTGGCCACGTTCCTGCAGCACTACCTCCGGTTTGAGGGCTTCGATGTGCGTATCGCCGCCACGCGGGCCGAAGTCGTGGCCGAACTGCGCCAGCTCCCCGTCCCCGACTTGGTCCTGCTGGACGTGAGCTTGCCCGATGTTGACGGCTTTGACATTCTGCTCAGAATGCGCCAGCACCCGGCGTTCCAGGGCGTGCCGGTGATCATGCTGACCGGCAAGGCCACGCGCGAAGCGGTCATCAAAGGGCTGGCCGGGGGCGCCAACGGCTACGTCACCAAGCCCTTTGAAGCCGACGCCCTGCTGGCAGCCGTGCGCAGCGTGACCGGCCTGCCCGCTGACCCGCCGGCCTGCCCGCCCGGCCGCAGGTTTTGGCCCCAACCCCATCCCTCCACATCCAACCCAAGCAGCGCCTGGCACTCGCCATGAGCCGGTCCAGCGCGCGCAGGCGCACCCTGACGGCACAGCCATGAAATTCAGCTTTCTGACCAAGATCAACCTGGCCCTGGGCGCAGGACTGGCCATCCTGCTGCTGATCGGCGTGGGCGCTTACACGACCATCAATGCCTTGCTGGACGACGCCCGCAGCGAGAGCGACTTGCACGACACCGTGCTCTTGCTGGAGCAGGTGGTGTCCCAGCTGAAAACCACCGAGGCCTGGCAGCACGGCGACCTGCTCACGGTCAATACCAGCGATGGGAAGGCCTACCAGCGGGCCCACTTCGCCGTCAAACCCGCACTCACCGAGGCGCGCGCAGCCGTCGCCAACACACCCTGGCTTCGACCCTGGCCGGAAATTCCCATGGCCCAGCGCCTGGAAGCCATGGCGCAAGCCCTGAGAAGCCGGCCAAAATCCGGGCTGCAGACCGCGTCCATGCTGGTTGACAGCGACGCGAATCGCCAGCTTCTTGAAAAGCTCGACCACCTGGTCGAACGTATCAAGACCAGTGAATCCCTCGCCTTGCAGCGTTCACGCGAAACAAACCAGCGTAGCGCGCAAACCATCAAACTGCTGCTCCTGGCCGGCGGCCTGCTCTCGCTGGGACTGCTGGTCTGGGCCATCGTCGTGATCAACCGCTACGAAGCCAGGCGCCGGCGGGTCGAAGCCCAGTTGTCCGACAGCGTGGCCATGAGCCGCGCCGTGACCGAAAGCATGGCCGAAGGGGTGATCACGGCCACCGCGGATGGTCGCATCGCCAACGTCAATGCCGCCGGCCTGAAGCTGTTTGGTTATCGCCTGCCGGAGCTGCTGGGGCGTCCGGTGACGCAACTGATACCGGCCCGCCACCACCCGGCGTTTGAGGTTTTTTTCAATTCCCTGCTCTCACGGCCCGAGGGTTTCAAGGTGTCCGGCCGCGAAACACGGGGCGTGAACAAAAACGGCGACGAGATGGCGCTGCAAGTGTCATTCGGCAATGTCACGGTGGACGGCAAGCGATTGTTCACGGCCATTGTGTTTGACATCACGCAAACCCAGCGCATCAGCGATGCCCTGCACGCCAGCGAATCCCAGTTGCGCCAGATGAGCGACACCGTGCCGGCCTTGCTGGCCTATGTGGACGCGGAGCAGCGCCTGCAGTTTCACAACAAGGCCTACGAAGAAAGCTTTGACCGGACCCGCGATCAGATCCATGGAAAACACCTGCGCGAAGTCCTGGGTGACACCTTTTATCAAAAGGTGAGCGACAAGATTGAAGAGGCGCTGTCGGGTCGATCGGTTCGCTACGAAGAGGCCAGAATCAACGCCCAGGGCGAGTTGCGGAACTACGACATCACCTACCTCCCGCGTTACGGTGAAGGCGAGCAGCAAGGCCTGGTGATGGGTTATTACGCCCTGGGCAACGACATCACCGAGTTCAAGCGGATTGACCGCATGAAAAGCGAGTTTGTCTCTACCGTGAGTCACGAGCTGCGCACGCCGCTGACCTCGATACGCGGCTCGCTGGGTCTGATCTCAGGCGGTGTCGCCGGCGTGTTGCCCGACAAGGCGCAAAAACTGGTGGACATTGCCAAAGACAACTGCGAACGCCTGATCCGCCTGATCAACACCATCCTGGACAGCGAAAAAATCGAGTCCGGAAAAATGCACTTCGCGCTGCAGGTGACAGCCCTCCAGCCCCTGCTGGCGCAGGCACTGGCGGCCAACGAAGGTTTTGCCGCGCAGCACCAGGTCACGCTGGCGCTGGACGCCCCCGACAGCCGCCTGCATGCGCATATCGACAGTGACTGCCTGATGCAGGTCATCACCAACCTGCTGTCCAATGCCGTGAAGTTTTCACCACCGCAGACGCCGGTTCAGCTCAGGCTGCTGCGCGTCGGTGAACGGGTGAGGGTCGAGGTGATAGACCAGGGCTCCGGCATCCCCGAGGCGTTTCGCAAGCGCATCTTCCAGAAGTTCTCGCAGGCCGACTCATCGGATGCACGGCAAAACGATGGCACCGGCCTGGGGCTGAGTATTTCACGCGCCATTGTTGAACGCATGGGCGGGCGCATGGGTTTCAGCTCGGAACCCGGCCAGGGAACCGTCTTCTTTTTTGAACTGCCCGAGTGCCACGCCGTCGCCGGTCTGGATACAAACACCACCCCCATCGCCCCCAGCTACACGGCGCCCAGGCCACGCATCCTGGTCTGCGAAAACAACAGTGAGGTCGCGGGCCTGCTCGGCACCCTGCTGGACCAGGGCGGCTTTGACGTGGACAGGGTGGACAGTGCGGCGCAGGCGCTGGAGTTGTTGACCATCCAGGCCTACGCCGCGATGACACTGAGCCCGCAACGGCCAGACCAGGCCGGCGGCGCGCTGATACGTGCGCTGCGCGGCGAAAAATACACGCACCATTTGCCCATCGTGCTGCTCTCGGCCATGGCCAGGCAGGGACAGCTGCACTTCAGCCAGCAGCCACTCCTGGTGTCGGGCTGGCTGGAAAAACCGATGGATGAAAACCGGCTGCTCCTCGGCCTGCGGCGTGCGATTGCAGGCATCGCCGGGAACAAACCACGCCTGCTGCATGTGGCCGGCGACCAGGACATACAGCGCATCACGGCCGCCCTGTCGCAGGACCTGGGCACCTTTGAATCGGCCGCCACCCTGGACCAAGCCCGGACCCATTTGCGCACCGGCCAGGTCGGCGCGGTGCTGCTTGACCTGGATCTGGGCCCGGGGGCGATCAGCGGCGCAGAGCTGCTGGCTGAGCTGGCGCCATCCCCGCCCGTGCTGATTTTTTCAGCCAGCGATGTGAGCGCCGTCCACCAGGAGCGCAGAATCGCCCTGCTGCTGAAGACGACAAGGTCCGAGGCTGAAATGAAGGCCACGCCGGCGCCGGTTCTTGCCCGCCCCACACCACGTCAACCACACCACTAGCCTCTCCATGCCGGCCACCCTTCAGCGCATTCTTTACGTCGAGGACGAGCCCCACATCCGCGCCATTGCCCAGATGGCGCTTGAAGTTGTGGGCGGTTTGACCGTTGTCGCCTGCGCCTCAGGCCGGGAAGCGCTGGCAACAGCCCCGGACGCTGGCGTCGACCTGCTTTTGCTCGACGTGATGATGCCCGGCATGGACGGCCTCAGCACGCTGCAGGCCTTGCGCCAGCTACCGGCTACCGCCCACACGCCGGTGATTTTCATGACGGCCAAGGTGCAGTCGGCCGAACTGGCCCAGTACGAGGCGCTGGGCGCGCTGGACGTGATCGCCAAGCCCTTTGACCCGATGGAACTCTCGGCGCAAATCAGGCGGATTTTCGATCGCCCGCGCTAGGCGTCCCGGACCACAACACTTTTCGTGATGCCCTCGCGGCACGCCGGGCCGGCCTGGGCGCAAGCAGCTATTGTTTTTATAGCTGCCTGCGCTTATCTCGTATGGGCGGAATGCCATTTCTTCACAAATTCTCAGAAACAGCCGGCTGACCTAGCCCGGCTGATGTGAGGACCCGATCCGTGCCGCCGAAGCCGCGGCCGGTGACAGCGCGATGTCGTTATTGCTGGAGTGCAAGGGCTCGCGCAGCACCAAACGTTCGCTGATCTCCAGCGCCCGCATCACCGCCGCCGTGCGTGTCTCCACCCCCAGCTTCACATACATGTGTTCCAGGTGTTTTTGCACGGTGCGCGGGCTGATGGACAACAGCGCCGCGATTTCGGTGTCGGTCTTGCCGCAGGCCAGCCAGTGCATGACCTCGCCCTCGCGCAAGGTCAGCGCGGGCGGGTTGAACTCGCTCAGCCAGGGCGGCGGCGCGTTGTCGTGGGACACCACCGCGGCGCCATGGCAGGCGTGGCTGTACAAAAAAGCCAGGTGCGGCCGCAACAACTCCAGCCGCTCGCGATCCCGTTCGCTGAAGTCCAGCCCGCGCCGGTTCAGCACCACACTGACCAGGGTGCGGGGGTTGCGTTGCAGCGGCACGGCGATGGCGTATTCCAGCCCGATGCGCTGGTAGTAGTCGCCATACAGGGCGCTGCGCTGAAAGTCGTGCCGGCTCACCAGGTCGGACAGGCGCCGCGTCTGCCCGCCCCCGGCCATGCCGTGGTGCAACACCAGCGGGTGCTCGAAAAAATGCCGGTCAAAACAGGCGATCTCGTCGGCCCCCAGGCGCACGCCGGGCAGGCCCACCACCTGGCGGTGGCCGGTGAACAGGTCGCAGATCGAAAGCGTGGTCAGCTCGGACGCGACATAACCGTTGAGTGCCAGCACCGCCGCGCGCGCAAAACTGGCGACGTCCTCCGCCTGCGCCTCGATACGCGCCAGCACCTGCAAGGCACTTGCGTAATCGTTGCGGGTGAGGTGGTTCATGGTGCGGCTCCCCCATGGGTCAAACATACGCATTGCTGCGTATTGGCGCCTGGCGACGGCAGGCTCAGGATGGTGAGTCAGGCGATTTTTCCGGTTCAGTATAGGAGCCACTCCCCAGCGGTGCAAGCCAGCGCAGAGGAAGAAACGTAAGGAGAAAACCATGGCTATCAACGAAGAAAAACTCAACGCTTTCATGGGGCAGTTTGTGAATGATTTCGGCGCCGTGATGCATGCCGCCACCATCGTCGTGGGTGACCAGCTGGGCCTGTACAAGGCGCTGGCCGAGGGGCCGGCCACGGCCGAGGAACTGGCACGCCGCACCCACACCGATGCACGTTATTTGCGTGAATGGTTGTCGGCGCAGGCTGCAAGTGCTTACGTCAGTTACGCGCCCGAGAGCCAGACTTTTTCGCTCAGCGAGGAGCAGTCCTTCGCGCTGGCGCAAGAGGGCAGCCCGGCCTTTATTCCCGGCGCCTTCCAGATCACCGTGGCGCAGTTCAAGGCCATCCCGAAAATGCTGCAGGCCATGCGCACCGGCCTGGGGGTGGGCTGGCACGAACATGACGCGTCACTGTTCCACGGCACCGAACGTTTCTTTCGGCCAGGCTACGCCGCCAACCTGGTGAGCGCGTGGATTCCGGCGCTGGAAGGCGTGAGTGGCGCACTGAACCGCGGCGCCCGCGTGGCCGATGTGGGTTGTGGCCACGGCGCCTCGACCATCCTGATGGCGCAAGCCTTTCCGGCCTCGAGTTTCACGGGTTTTGATTACCACGAGCCCTCCATCCTGCATGCGCGCGACGCGGCGCAAAAAGCCGGCCTCGACGGCCGCCTGCGTTTTGAGGTGGCGAGTGCCAAGGACTACCCGGGCAGCAACTACGACCTGGTTGCGGTGTTTGATTGCCTGCACGACATGGGCGACCCGGTTGGTGCCTCGAAACATGTGAGGGACAGCCTCAAGTCCGACGGCACCTGGATGATCGTCGAGCCCTTTGCCAACGACAAACTCGAAGACAACCTGAACCCGATTGGCCGGGCATTTTTTTCAGCCTCCACGTTTATCTGCACGCCCGCTTCACGCGCGCAGGAGGTGGGGCTGTGTCTGGGCGCCCAGGCCGGCGAGGCCCGCCTGCGCGATGTGGTCACACAAGGCGGTTTCCGGCATTTCCGGCGCGCCGCCCAGACGCCGTTCAACCTGATTTTTGAAGCTCGTCCCTGAAAGGAGCCACCATGTCACGCCAATACATCGATTGCCGCGAATACCCCAGCACCATGAACTGCAGCGTGGCGCTCTCGGCCGACAGCGACAAGGAATTGCTGGAAGCCGCGGTGCAACATGCGGTGGCCATCCACGGCCACACCGACTCGCCGGATCTGCGCAAGCAGCTGGCGTCCATGTTCAAGCCGGGCACGCCGCCGCTGAAAGCCGTCCAGGCCAAAGCCACCTGAAGCCTTGATTTGCTATCTATTTGAGAGCAATCTGCGCCCGTCCGGTATGGGCGGGGGGGTCTTTTTCATCTAAGAAATTGGCTCCGCCAACTTCGCATTTACAAGGAAAAATGGCCTGTAGCCCAGGCACCACCTGCGCAGACAGCTACTGAATTAATAGCAAGTCTTGAAGCAAGCAACCTGGGGCGGGCGCACCCTAGAGTGCGACCTGCGTCATGCCCCAGGTGAGCGCCCCCAGCTGGCTCAGGTTGAGTGCGATACCGGTCACATGCAGCTTGCGAAAGCGGCTGATGGCGGTCGTGTCGCCGTCGTGCATCGTTGTGCGCAAAACGTCCATGCGGGTCAGCATCACGTGGTGCAGGACCAGTGCGAGGACCGCCATACATCCCAGGCACACGGACAGCAGCGGCCGGCCCGCCAAGGCGAAAGCAATCGTCGCTGCCGTGGCCATAACCGCGATCAGGCGGTAACAGTAGTGAAACACCTGCCGGATGACGCGCGAATCCATAGCGACGTCGTGCTTGAGGATCAGCAGCGGGGTCGACCCCAGAACGGAAAAACCCAGCGACATGAGCAGCAGGACGGTCGAAATCAGCACAAACGCTTTGAGCAGCATGACAGTTCCCCAGTCGGCGGATAAGCGATTTTCACCCCCCGCTGACGGGGGGCTGACGCGGTCGCGCGAGCTTATGCAGGACAGTTGCGCATCCACTATCTGATTCCTACTAACTATTAGTAATCAGTAAGTACCTGATTCATATCAACTTTCCCTAACTCACACTTTCGGGTCTGCACGCCCCAACGACCAATTTCGTGCGAGGGTGACTCAATTGTTTGTTGGAGTGTGCGGATTCCGGCACGTTGACAAGCAGTGCCGATCTCCACGCCGAGGCCCGAAAAACCGCGACAGATGTTTATTTTCCATCGCCATCGCCACCCGGCCACAACCGGGAGTTCAACGGCGACCGCTAAGCGGACCGAAACTCGGCCGATATTCCTCAGGAAAAATTTGCCCTCTAGCGTCTAAGCCCGGTCAATGTAAAGGAGCTCAGGGGTGCCGTTACTACTTTCCCAGCACTCTTTACCTCGACACCGTGTGGACTATGCTTGATCTTCTGTGGCACATCCGAGGCGTCCCCTACACGTCGATGAGTGAAAGTCAGAAGCTCTTGTACATGCGGCGCATCCTAGGCGGGGACTTTGGCTGGGATCTCAAATTTGCTTTCAATCCCATCAAAGTGCGTAGTGCCGACGCGTCACTCGTTTCTGAGGATGACCTTAACCACTGCAGGACGAGTCTGAATTTATTTACTTGGGCATGGAACATGCTTCGCAGCCATCAAGCCCATAGTATGTTGCCCCCCGCCGAGGTCTTTGACGGGACTAACCTCTGGGCCAGGCATCCCGATCCGTGATGCCTTGGCGGCCTGCACCAGCGGGCTGGGCCAACGCTATCCGGCGTGGCGGGTCAGTTCAGTCCGGCACGGCGGTCGAAGCAGGCCAGTGCATGCAAGTGCGTATTCCGGTCTAGTTGACCACCTGTGCCGGTAATCGTTGACCAGTAATCCTATAAATTCTGGTCTTGCCATGTGGGCTGGTAACGTACACGGCAGAGCAAATTGGCACTATCGGCGATTTTCGAACGTTCGGCCCTGAGGCAGAATACGGCCAACACCGGCCGTTCGTGTGACGTCAAGCGACCGTCTGCTACAGACCGGGAGCCGTCTTTCAAAACGTCTCCGTCACCGTCGCGATTCGACCCTGAGCGGTCTTCCCGATAAAAGTCGCAGAGCCGTCATTCAATTAGCAGACCCCGAGAACCCATTGCACATCGACCTGCTTTACGCGCAAGCTATACTTCTTGTAACACATGCGTTAGCCGCGATACAAACTGCATTGCAGGGCAATGCCCCTCTGGGAAATCGAATCTTGGTAGCGGGGATACCGATAACGGCTAACCCTTCAATCGATAGAGCGTCGCCTAGCAAACCAGGCGTTGCCTCTCATGTCAAACGTTAGTCTCAAGACTCCCACCTGAAGCACTCAATGGACGAGATACTTTCAAAGCAGCATTACCGCAGGACCTTCTTCGTTGTAGTTGGGCTCGTTCTTACACTCGCGCTAGTTGCGAGGTTCTTCGTGTTGCCGTACTTCGCGCCAGCACAGTCATTAGCGGGTGAGGCTTTACTTGGTTCGTTGCTCGACAACCTTGTCGTTTCTCTGCTCCTCGCTGTTTTCCTTGGGGGCTTCGTTTTCTGGCTTACGCCTGCTGTCGTTAAGCGATCCACAATTGAAGTGATTGCGCCAAAGCAGATCAATCCACTTCTTAAATCGGCCGCGAGTGCCACCCGATCGTGGGTCTACAAAGGGGCCTGCGGACGATATACCCGAGCTACGACCATCCCGAAACTGGCAGAAGCGGCACGAACCGAAGGCCTCGGCCGGGACATCACCATCTGCATACTAAATCCAAAGAATGACAATCTGTGTGCTGCCTACGCGACGTACAGGAGGAGCCTGAAGTCCGGAAAATCTGCCGAGCCATGGAGTCGTCAACTGGTGCAGGAGGAGATTCTCGCAACGGCCATAACCGCTCTTAAGTTCCAGTTCTCAGAGCCGCTGCTACGCATCAACGTGTTTTTTGTTGACCACTTTTCTGCGTTTCGCCTGGATATCTCGGATCAGTATGTTGTTGTCACTAAGGAAGATAAGGAAGCGTCAGCCCTGCGGGCAGATGCTGGCACGTACTTCTACGATTCGTACAAGGATGACGTTCGCCTGACAGAGCGCCAATCCAAAGTGATGGTGTGCTGCGGCAAGCTTGAGTTCTCCGGAGCTCTGGATGAGAGCAAACTGCGGGAAGCGGTCAAGTGCGCAGATATTTTTGACGAAGCGAAGCTCGCAGACTTGGACATACCCAGACTCCTGACTGCCATCAACACCCCGCACGCCCCGTACTAAGACAATGGCGCCATCAATTGAGAAACTTGAGAGCGAACTTGTGCAGGGCCGAGTCAGTCTGTCCGAGTTGCTTTCTCTCCGCAGGGAACTACATCGGCCATTCACACTGCATCCGCTCGGCTTCCTCGCATGCACACTGCTGGCCGAAGGGTCTCGGAAGTTTCGCCTGCACTTCTGGCCTGTTGAAGGGGGGTCTCCGCAGTCTTCTGAATGCCAGATTCATGACCATCTCTTTCAGTTTCGGAGTTGGGTTATGGCCGGCGCAGTGGAAAACATTGAGTACGCTGTGTCGGCTGAGGGGCAGGAGTTCGCAGCCTATCGAACCGAATACATCGGCGATCGCTCCATGCTGATCAAGAGCAACAAAACTCTCAAGCTCTCGGAACTGAGACGCAGCACGTTTGGCATTGGTTCATCGTACGTCGTTCAAGCTGGTGCGCTTCACAAAACAGAACGGGTTGGTGCTGACCCGGCTTTCACGGTACTGGTAACCACTGACCAGTCCACAAATGCGCCTTTGGTACTTGGCCCCACAACTGGACTGGATAGATACGTCTATGAGCGAGAGACTTTAGACGACACAGTTGTTGAGGCCATACTTGCTGGGCTCCAGCCCTTCTTTCCTGCGGGCTACCTTCGGGTGTAGCTGAAGGCAAAGACTGAGTGGCTTCTTCTTGTCGCCAAAGATTGCTCCTTGCCGATAGTTGAAGTCCGGGCCAGGTCCATCGAACGATAGCTTCCGCTGGATTCTGTTGAAAACCTCTGCGCTGGCGGAATCTGCAAAAATCTAGAGGGCTCCGAATCATTAACCGCAACGCGATCGTCGCTCCTGGACCGTTCTAGAGGGTCAATTTTTCAGGCCACTGCAACCTCGCAGGCTCGATCGAGTTTTCAACAGAATAGCTGCATAAGCTGCCGTTCAAAGCGACGAACCGAAAGCCTGCAGGGGGAGAAAGAGTAGCCATCGGCTAACTATCGACAACATATGTACTTATCGATAGTCAGCATAGCTGCTGGCATGAGCGAACTGCGAACACTCGGTCGCTGAGGCGAAACAGAGCCCTTCTCGACCGGCACCCTGAATCCAAGCAGCACCGATCATTCGACGGGCTACGACTCGTATTGACCTCTGTGCCGAGACACTAGTGAGCAATATCGTTTTCAGGTAACCTTGTGTAAAGCCGCCGGAAGCGGTTGGTGCTCCGTTCAGGAGCACCGCACAAGTGGAGGACTGAACTTGACCCAGACGCTGTCGGTGGACGCCATGGTGCGTTCAATAGGAATGTTGAAGGACCAGCCGTTGCTGGTCTTCTTGGGAGCCGGCGCTTCCATGAGCTCGGGAATGCCATCGGCCACTCAGTGCATCTGGGAATGGAAGCGGTCGATTTTCCTCACGAACAACCCAGGGCTTGAGCGGCAATTCGATGAGCTATCGCTGCCAACGGTCCGACAGCGAATCCAGCGTTGGCTGGATGCTCAGCGGCGATTCCCCAAGGAGGGGGCGCCGGACGAATACTCGGTGTTTATCGAGGAGTGCTACACACGCGGGGACGACCGCCGTCGCTATTTTCAGGACTGGGTGAAGGCCGCGAATCCCGGCCTGGGTTACCAGTTGCTGGCGGAACTCGCCAGGCGCAGCCTAGTGAGTTCGGTTTGGACGACAAACTTCGATGGGCTCGTCGCACGAGCAGCCACCGCCCACGGGGTCACCGCCGTCGAGATCGGGCAGGATTCTAAAGAGCGCGCAACGCGGCCGATGGCCCTAGACGAGCTGCAGTGCGTTTCGATGCACGGCGACTACCGGTACGACCCGCTCAAGAACACCCAGGGGGAACTCGCAGCGCAGGAGGCTGAGCTGCACACGGCCTTGATCCCCTTGTTGAGATCGCATCCCGTGCTCATCTGCGGCTACAGCGGCAGGGACGCGAGCGTGATGGCGGCATTCCTGGAGGCTTACCAAAATCCCAAGCAGCAACGCCTGCCCTTGTTCTGGACGCAGTACGGAGACGCGGCGGCCACCGGCGATGTGGCAAGGCTGTTGGAGACCGCAGCGGGCGTCGAGCCCCAGCGTTTCCTCGTGCCTGGTGTGACCTTCGACGACGTAATGCGTCGAATCGCCTTGCATGTGACGCGGCCCGACAATCGACAGCGGGTCGACGCTATCCTCGACAGGTTCAAGGCATCGCCCACAACGCAGCGGGCGGCCTTCTCCTTGCCGAACCTGCCGGTTACCGGTCTGGTCAAGAGCAACGCGTTTCTGATGCAGCCCCCTGGTGAGCTGCTTGAGTTCGACCTAACTCAGTGGCCAGCCCGCGGAACCGTCTGGGCGGAGCTACGTGCCCTTGGCGAAGAGCATGGGTTTATTGCCGCCCCATTCCGCGGCAAAGTTTACGCGCTCGCTTCGCCGCAGCAGATTCAGCGGGCATTCGCTGGGAACCTCGCTTCCGAGGTGAAGCGGGTGCCACTCAATGACGAGGATCTGCGCTACGAGGACGGTACTGCTAACAGCCTGATGCGACGTGCGACCGCGTTGGCGCTGGCCGCGAAGGCGGGGCTGCGATGCGATCACGAGGGCCTTATATGGGACCCCAGCAACAGCAACAAGCATTGGGTGGAAAGACGGGAATGGACTGCTTATTGGGCGGTCATTTTGCAGGTCAAGACGGTGAGCGGTGCATTGGCACTGGTATTGAAGCCGACCCTTTTTGTCACCGATGCGGAAGGCCACGAAGCGCCACGGGTGGTGGCCAATGCGGTCAAGATGAAGGTGCTTGGCTACCAGCATAACGCCGAATTCAATGAGGCGCTCGAGTTCTGGCGTGGGAAGCTTCTTCCTGAGCGTGAGACTGCGCTCCGTTTCCCTGACGTGGACGAGGGCATCAAGTTCTCCGTTTCGGCTCGGCCCTTGTTCGCCAAGATCACCGACGAGCGTACAACCTCGGTCAGGCTGAACGACAAGCATGAGCGTTTGGCCTCGCAGGTTGGGCTGCAGATCGCGGAGCCGCGGCTGTCCTTCTTGCCGAAGTCGGGGAGGGGGACGGCTTTCGATACACACCCCATCCGTGGCTTGATACAGGATCGACCATTCGATGCGCTGTTGACGGAAAGCGGGATCGCCACCAACATTCGCGCCGCCCTGATCGCGCCCGCCAGGGATGGACGGCGAGTAAGCGAGTATCTCGGTAAGCTCCAGGAGGCGATTGATCCGACTCGCTCGGATGAGGACTATTTGTTGGCCTTTCCGGGTTTCAGCAACGCGTTCAAGTGCGGACTGGAGGTGACACAGCCGGGCGGTAAAGGGTTTGTGGGTCTCGACGAGCCAGCCGACTGGACGACGGCTTCCGCACGTGAGCTGGGGGCGCGGATCGCTGCGGCCGTTTCCTCATTGAAGGCAGCTGCCAACCCCAGTGTGATCTTCATCTTCATTCCTTCCCGGTGGAGTGCTCTCCGAGGCTATGACGTCGAGGGCGAAAAGTTCGACTTGCATGACTTCGTCAAGGCCTCAGCCATCCCGCAGGGCGTCGCCACTCAGTTCCTGGAGGAAGACACGCTCACACATCCCCAGCAGTGCCGGGTTCGTTGGTGGCTCTCGCTCGCGACCTATGCGAAGGCCATGAGGAGCCCCTGGGCGCTGGAGGGCCTCGACAAGGACTCCGCATATGTCGGCATTGGCTACAGCCTGCGACATCGGCCTGGGGAGGAGGGGAACGTCATACTGGGCTGCAGCCACCTCTACAGTCCAAATGGACTGGGCCTGCAGTTCCGGCTGAGCAAGATTGAAAATCCGATTATGCGCAGGAAGAACCCCTTCATGAGTTTCGATGATGCCAGGCGCCTCGGCGAGGGCATTCGTGAACTCTTCTTCGAAGCCAACCTCAGGCTGCCCAAGCGCGTTGTCATTCATAAGCAAACCCCATTCTTAAAGGAGGAGCGCGAGGGATTGCAGGCCGGCCTGGAGGGTGTGGAATGTGTGGAGCTCCTGCAGATTCACATTGACGACACATTGCGGTATGTGGCTTCCAAGGCAGACAGGGCGGGCGCTCTACAGATCGACGGATACCCGATTCATCGAGGCACCACGATCGTTGTGGACGATACGACGGCGCTCCTGTGGGTGCATGGCGCCTCGACGGCGCTTAGGGCCAATCGTTCGTACTACCAGGGCAAGCGTCGAATTCCAGCACCTCTTGTACTGACTCGGCATGCCGGGACCAGCGACTTGATGACGCTGGCCGCCGAGATCCTAGGCCTCTCGAAGATGAACTTCAACAGCTTCGACCTCTATGGGCAACTTCCGGCAACCATCGAGACTTCGAGGCGCGTTGCCAGGATCGGCGCACTGCTTGACAGGTATTCTGATCGGTCATATGACTATCGTCTGTTCATGTGAGTGGCCGCGAGGACTTAGCGTCGGTGAGATCGTATAAGTCCGGTTTGCAAACGGGGGGGAGTTGTGATCAAAAAAAAGACTGAGATAGTTTTCGTGTCGAGCTTGAAGGGGGATGTGGCGAGCAGCGATTTCTTCGCCCGGATCTTTAGTGATCCAGAGCTGAGCAGAGATTTCATGATTGCCAGGATGGGGCCAGCCAACATCAGCGACGTGCTGCGCGAATGGATTACCGAGAACGGTATTTCATCGTTGTTCAACTACCATATCACCTGCGATTCTGTGCTACATCCGGGAATTAGGGTAGACGAGATCGAAAAGCTTATTCTTGGCTTCCTAGGCGCACTGCGAGGAGTGAAGAGCCTGTTAGTCATCGACCCGTACTTCTACACGTCGGAGCCGGCAGTTCTGGCGCTATTTGAAAACATGGTGCGCGAGTTGTCGGGCTCGCTTGAGAGCGTCACGTTCTTCACTAAGACGCATTCAAATGACAAGGATCGCGCCAAGGCCGATCCCACGGCAATGCACGCGGTTCTAACGAAAGTTGTTCCGGCGATAAAGATAAAAGACGTGAAGACCGATGAGTTCCATGACCGTTTCTGGCTCGACCCTGAAAGCGGCAAGGGATTGGTCATGGGCACGTCCTTGAATGGTGTTACGAAGAAGATTGCTTTGATTGACCACTTGACGGCTGCCGATGCTACCCAGCTCGCCAGGATGGCATTAGCGCTGGTCTAGGCCGTTGAATGAATTAATCTCTGCAGAATCACTATGGGTTAATTCTGTCCATGATTCGTTAAAACCCATTGTCAGTGTCCGCTTGTGGCCGTCGAAAGCAGTCGCAGCGGCTGACTATTGATAATTGAATTTTTTCGATAATCAGCAAATGACGGTTTGCGGCCAAATCCGGCCGGTCGATGTGGCTGCCTGATAGCGGCCGCTCGGCGCCGCTCTCGACCCAAAGCAGACGTTGTCCTGCACGGCTCACGTAGCTTTCTTCCAGTCTGTCCACTTTCGCGCGTGATCTCACGATACATAAACACTGAGGCAGCAAACCCATGTGCGACCGCATTGAGAGAACTCCTGAATGATGCGCCGTGTTTTCTGGACAGTTAAACCACAGCAGCGCTGAACGACTCGGGCCGCCGCGCAAGCAGATGAGACAGCCGTTGAAGACCCGCCTGTAAGCGTCCACGGTCCTTGATGCTGCCCAAAGAGATCCGAATGGCATTCACGGATCCGCTGCCAGTGGCGAATGCCTCCGCCGGCGTGACGGCTATGCCCTCGCTGTCGGCTGCACGCGCAAGCTGTGAGGAGTTCCAATACCCCGGCAACTCTAGCCATACATGCAGGCCGTCCCCAGCGCCGCTGTACCGCCCCGCCAGAACATCCCTGGCCATGCGGTGGCGCAGACGCGCCTCCTTGCGTACGCCTTGCATCAATGTTTCAGCCGAACCGTCGAAGATCCACTGCGTGGCCAGTGCGGCCGTCAGGGGAGCGACCATCAGCGCAAATGATCTTAGCGCGACGAGGAAACGCTCGCGTTCGTGCGGGTCACGTATGAGCACGAAGGCGACACGCAAGCCGGGCGTCAGGCATTTCGACAGGGTTGAGATGTAGACCACCTGTTCCGGGGCAAACGTGGCAATAGGTGGTGGCGGGGCATCGGCAAGGAGCCAGTAGGGATCGTCCTCGACGATGCGTACATTGCAGCGCTTCGCGATGCTGGCGAGCTCCTTGCGCCGGCGTTCTGGAATGGTGATGGCGGTCGGGTTCTGTAATGTCGGATTGAGGTAGACCAGCCCAGGCTTGTGCTCGCGGCAGGCTTGTTCAAGCGCCTCAGGCAGCATCCCGTGCTTGTCCGCTGCCACCGCAATGATGCGCCGGCCGAATTGGGTCGCTGCGGCACGCAGGCCGGGATAACTCATTGGCTCTGCCAGGATCACATCGCCAGGCTCCGTCAGCGCAAGAATCAGTGCGGCGATCGCCGCTTGCGCACCCGGACAGACAACAACCTGCCCTGAATCCAGATATCCAAACATCGGTGCTAGCCATTTGGCTCCCGCCTTGCGGTCAGAGTCGCTTCCCCCACCCAAGTGGTAAGTCATCAGCAATTCAGTATCTGCCCGCATCAATACTTGAGACAAACCTTGTTTCAACATGTCGTCGAAGTCCACGCCATCCGGCGGTGGTGGGGTATTCATGCTCAGATCGAGGATAGCGGTCAATTCGACTTTCGGCGCCGCGACATAAGTGCCTCGAGCGCCGCGTCCCTCCAACAAGTGGCGGCGTCTGGCTTCGTCGTATGCGCGCGTGATCGTCGTCAGGTCGACGTTCAACTGTGCTGCCAACTGGCGCTGCGGAGGTAGACGGTCACCCGGGGTCAAAGATCCGTCTGCCACCGCCGCCTGCAAGGCATCCGCAATCTGCAAAAAACGTGGTCCGCCCTGCGCGGCCAATCGCGGCAACCAGATTGGCAAATTGTCATCTTGCATGGTTTTCAACGGCGACGTTTTGTCTCAATGTATGGAAATTGCTTTTAAGTAGTATGTCCCGGAACGTGCAGCAACACCATCCTTGTATGGCAGTCGCTGACGTTTTCGCCTCTCTCATCTGGGAGGTAGCGCTCCTCACGATAGACAGTGTCAAGTCATAGGCTGGAAATTCTCAAAATGTTCGATTGGATCCCTGTAGTCTTCGGTACGTTCAAGGCTCTCGCGCTCGGCACGTGCATGTTCTTCGCCATCAAGTGGCATTACGACCAAGGGAAGAAGGGGGCGGACAAGCGCGGGGTGCTGCGCGCGGGCGGCAAGGTGGCTGCCGTCTTCGTGCTATCGCTCCTGGGCCTGGGGCTCTTCGCCTTCGCCCTTGCCAGGATGCTCGGTTTGGACTTGAGCCTCCCATGATGGCAAAGAATGGTCGGCCGATATCCAGTCATGCGACGAACCTTGCATTCGTCGGACGACCATAACTTGTAACTTCATCGAAGATGACGGTATTGGATAATCCATGCTTCATGGTATTCCTGCGCAGTACAGCCAACGTTTGACAGAGGTGATCTATGTTTAAGCGGCGGCATTTTGGCGCCTTGTTAATTTTTGCCGTTTGCACACTCCTATCGATACTCATTTGGGCGTTTTTTGCCGTCCAGATTCGTCATGAAAGAGACGACGCAATCAACGCACAGGCGCGGCATAACGCAAATTTGGCAATGATCTTTGCTGAGCAAGCCGTAACGACAGTGCAAGATGTTGACGGTCTTCTCATGGACATGCGTCGGGCCTACCACGACAAAGGGCGCGCGTTGCGGCTCGAAGACGTGCCAGTTCCGTTGAGCGTGGCGGCGAAAGCCCTCGTCTACCGCGCGATCATCGACGAAGACGGTCGGGTGGCTATTGGGTCTCTAATCCCTGAGCCGGTCAACGTTGCGGATCGCGAGTATTTCAAGTCGCAGAAATCCAGCCAGGCCGACGATTTGGTGGTAGGTACAGCGGTTTTGGGGCGAACCACCGGCCGCCCAACTGTTCATGTCAGTCGACGCATCAACAAGCCGGGGGGCGGCTTTGGGGGGGTGGCCGTGGCCGGCCTGGATCCGACGATTTTCACCAAGCTTTACCAGAAAGTCGAGATGGGAAAGAGTGGGCAGGTCACGTTCGTTGGGTTTGACGGCCTGACTCGTGCGCGGCGCCTGGGGTCGGTCGTGAGCTTTGGTGACGACTCATCCAAGAGCCCCAACTTCCAGAAAATTGTGGCAGAAAGGGAGCAGGCGCCCAGCGGTAGCATGTTCGTCAAGAGTGCAATCGACGGGGTAGAGCGCGTGTTCAGCTTCAAGGTGATCCCTTCCTTGTCCATGGTTGTGGTTGTTGGCACGGCGTCGGAAGAAGCTCTCGCGGCGGCAACCACGCGGGCTCGTCGCTACACCCTCACAGCGGCAGGCGCGAGCCTGCTATTTTTGTTATTGGCCTTTGTGCTGTCGGCAGCTTATATCCGGCAACGCAGGCACACCTGGCTGCTGGCAGAGAGCGAGGCCAGGTACCGCGGCACTTTCGACCAGGCCGCCGTGGGCATCAGTCACACGACCCTTGACGGCCGGTTCATCCGGGCCAACGGAAGGCTGGCCAGCATGCTTGGCTGGTCCCCTGAGACGCTCCGGGAGGCCGTTGTTGCCGATGTCACGCATCCCCTGGACCTTGCCGTGGTTTCCAAATTGCGCCGCGACCTCCTCTTGATGCCCGACCTGTCCGGTCAACTCGTCACTGAATTCCGGCTTTTGCACAAAAGCGGTGCTGTAGTTTGGGCCAGTCTGGCCTCCAGCATCGCGTGCAAGCCCGACGGCAGCCCGGACTATCTCATCAGTGTCATCCAGAACATCACCGCCAGGCGGCTGGCACAGCAAGAAATAGAGCGCCTCAATCACGAACTGGAGCAACGTGTGGAGGCACGTACCCGGGACCTCAAGGAAGCCAACAAGCGGCTCGAGGCGTTCTCATACTCCGTTTCCCACGACTTGCGCGGGCCACTGACGACGATCGATGGGTTCAGTGGCTTGCTGCAGCGCCGCGAGGCGGTAAAAACCGACGAGAGCGCGCTCGCACTTGTCGGTCATGTCCGCGCTGGCGTCGCCAAAATGTCTCTGTTGATCGACGGCCTGCTATCGCTTGCTACGCTCCCGCGAGCGGGAGTGGTCCGGAAACCTGTTGATCTCACCGCCATCGCCAAATCATTGCTCAAGCAAGCCGCCCAGACAAATCCCGAGCGGACAGTTGAGGTCGGCATTCAGGAGGGAATGGTGGTGCAGGCCGACAACCGGTTGATGAACTCGATGATGGCGAACCTGATCGGAAACGCCTGGAAGTTCACCTCGAAAACGAAGCTGGCGCGTATTGAAGTGGGCTGTCAGCCTGGCTTGGATGGGCTGGTCGTCTTTTTCGTGCGAGATAACGGCGCAGGTTTCGACATGGCGCATGCTGGCGAACTGTTCGGAGCTTTCCAGCGCTTGCACACGGCCTCCGAATTCCAGGGGACCGGCATTGGCCTGGCCATTGTCAAACAAATCATAGAGATGCACCAAGGCGAAATTTGGGTTGAGGCTAAGCCGGAACTTGGGGCAACGTTCTATTTCACGATTGGCACTGACGACCTCCAGTCAACGTCAGAGAAGGATTGCGTCAGTTTGCAAAGGCCGAAAAGCTCGGTATGAGGACGATCTTTGCTGAGGAGTACAGAGACTACATCTCGCGGCACTCGATGAACTGTGTCGTAAGGGTGAACGGGCAATACCATTGCTTCTGTCCGATTTCCTCTTTCGGCTTCAAATACAACGTAGCTGGGTAGTCGTCGATTTCGATTGCCATAGCGATTGGCAAATTCGACCTCCCCCATTTCAAGGGCAAATCGCGCCAAGCCATCAACTGCCGCTACCTTTGAGACACTATTGTCAATTTTTTGCGCAGCAGCCATCTCCCATTGCGGGGCCGTATTGAGTGACTGCTTCAGAGTTGGCCCGATGACCGCAAGGGGCCTATTCTGTTGAAAAACTCGATCAAGCCTGAGAGTTTGCCGTGGTCTGAAAAATCAGCCCTCTAGAACAACCCAGGAGCGACGATCGCCAGGCGGGTATGGTTTGGGGACCCCTGAATTTCTCCAAAATTCACCGTTGAAGAGTTTTTCAACAGAATAGGCCCAAAGCTGCCTCAGGATGCGTTGGCCGGTTGAATCCAAGGCCCGTTGCAGTCCTTCCGCTCTGGGCGAGCTGACGTTCACTGGATCTCGGCATTGCGGATGGAACAGCGGACGGGCGAAGATTGTCAGTTCGTCACCGTTGCCTCGCCCGCCGGAACATGCGGCGCCTGGATATACGGGCGACCTCGTCGAGGGGCAGCCGCGAAGCGCAGAACGAGAGACCGTTCGCCCATGTGCAGCAACGACCGCAGGCCCTCATACGTACTCGTTTATGACCTGTGTGACATGTTCTGCGGCGAGTGCGTTCAGTAGGCGGTGCAAGTCGCTGAACACCTTGCGCGCCGTGATCCCGACCCAGTTCGCCGGCAGTAGTTCGTGGGGAAGCGCAGGATCCAGGAAAGGCAGCCTTCGCCACTGCGTCATCATCGGCACGTAGAGCCGGAATGCGTCGCCCGCCGTCCCGTTGCCCTCCCGCAGAAGCGCCTGCCACTGGGCGACCTCCGGCTGATAGAGCTCCACGAACTCTTGGTATTCGTTGCCCAGCGCGTCCAGGTCCCACCAACGCGATACCTTGGCACGGAGATCGCCATAGGCGCTGGGCTGGCATACGAACAGCTCGACATACTCCCAGAGCTGATGTTCTCGGATGTACTCGACCGCATCGGATTGCAGTCGAGCCGGGCCAATCGACAGTCCGGCAACGACACTGCCGAAACCCATCCGGGCGAGTCCCGCACGAATCTTGCGGCGATGCTGACGTTCACTCTCCGGTACAGAATACGACACAAGAAGCCATGGTTCATCCACCCCCATAGCGCGTGTCGAAAAGATCCGCGCGTCGCCTGCGAGCATATGCGGCTCGAGGTCTTCGGACAACGTATAGCCACTGCCGCTCGCCGTCCTCTGGCTAACAAGCACTCCCTTGGCCTTCAGCCGCGAGATGGAGGACCGCACGCTGGAGGGTTCTAGATCCAGTCCAGCGAGGAGCCGGATCACTGCGGCGATGGGAATGACCTTCCCCGCGGGCCGTGCGTACAGTCCGAAGAAGGTGAGGACGTGTCGGTAGTGCGTCGGCTGTTCATGGCTTCCGCGTTCTCGTCCCGCAATGAATTCGTCAATGGCGATTGGGGCTTTCATATCTCGTCCGTTTTGTTTGTCGGTTGCGCTCGATTGTCGAGGCTGCTATCCAATACAACGATTTCGTTGATGTGGGGACCCAGCTGCGTCATCAAACGATCGTGGGCGGCGCCGGTCCGATAGGAATCGAGCGCCGCCTCGTCCGAGAAAACGGAAACCAGCGCGTGGGTATAGGCGGTCGAGGTACGTGATTGGTTGTCGACAAGGTCGAAACGAGCCACGCCTTCGCATTCATCAGCGATGCCCTTAAAGCAGGTTTCGATCTGCGACCTGAAGGAGGCGGACACCTCCTGGTTGAACGCCATCATCACGACATGTAAATACAAGATGCTTCTCCTTCTACTGCCCGCGGCCAAGCGGCGCCCGCCGCTTGAATTCGTTCGGTAGTTTATCCGGTCGTAACGGATAAGAGACACAGCGTCAGCCGATACAAGCTGTGAGCCTCGCGCCCGCGTTACCGGAGGCCGAGGTGATGCCACTTCAGAGTACTGCGGAGCGATCAAAATTCTTCGTGTAGGTATTTACCCTTGCTAATGTTGCAAACATAGGACGATCGCAACATACTTGAGCCATATAGGTGATTGTTTTCTTTCAAACAACGTGCAGAGCACGCCCATGGAGTAATCGCTATGAAGAACGCTGTTGGATTGGACCCCAAGGTGGTGCGCGAAGCCTTCGGCCACTACCCGTCGGGAGTGGCTGCGATCGCAGCGCTGCATGCCGGACGGCCGCATGTGATCGTTGCTTCCAGCTTTTCGGTGGGGGTATCGCTGGACCCTCCGCTGGCGGCCTTTTTTGTTCAAAGGACTTCCTCGACCTGGGGCGTCCTGTCGGCGGCCCCTCGTGTGGGCGTGTCCATCCTCAGCGCAGAGCACGCATCAATCTGCAGGCAACTTGCTTCGCACGACAAGGAAGCCAGATTTCAGAACGTGCAAACAGAAGTGACGGAAGACGGGGCGCTCCACATCCTTGGCGCGCCAATCTGGTTCGACTGCAGCATTTTTGCCGTTCACCCTGCGGGTGATCACTACGCCGTTCAGCTGTTGATCCATGACTTACATCTGAAGAGAGACACCTCCCCCCTGATGTTCCATCGCTCTCAGTTCACGCGGCTCGCGAATGGTGCGCAACTCGCATGTGCCTAGCTCGCTGCGAGACGCCTCCGATCTCGGGAACGTTCCCGGTTTTGGTTCGGATATGCAATGCTTGAAATGGAGATTTGAGAATGTTGATTGAACGCATCGAAGGTAAGTGGGTCGCCGATTTTGTCGAGGTGTTCGGCCTCTGCCGCGTCAAACCCGGCGAAGTCGCGGCGATCCTATCGGAGTCGCAATCGCGTCCAGTCTTGGCGGAGCTCGCCGAGCTGGCGCTGATCCAGTTGGGTGCAAAGGTGTTCCATGTGCGCCTCGTCACTCCGCGCCTGAAGGAGGCGGTTCCGGTGCGTTCCACGGGGACGTCCCTGGCGATCGAAGGACTCGACCCAGTGATCCAGGCGCTCTCGTCGAGCCAGTTCATCGTCGACTGTACGGTGGAGGGATTGCTGCACTCCGTGGAGCGTGCCGCCTTGGTCGCCAAGGGCGCCCGGATCATGATGATCAGCAACGAGCACCCTGAAATCCTGGAACGGGTGAAACCAAGCTTGCTCGTCCAGGAAAAGGCGCAAGCAGGCGGACGCATGATCACGGAGGCGAAGTCGATGCGCGTCACCTCCGCGGCGGGTACCGACCTTACCGTCAACCTCGACGGGGTCCAGGGACGCGGCAGCGCGGGAATTGCCGACCAGCCGGGCAGCTTCGGCTATTGGCCCGCCGGCATGTGCATCTGCTATCCCAGCAATGGCAGCGTGAACGGCAAGCTTGTGCTCGACCGTGGCGACGTGAACCTCACCTTCAAGCGCTACCTGGAGTCGCCGGTCACGCTGCGCATCGAAGACGACTTCGTCACCGCCATCGAAGGCGAAGGTCTCGACGCCGAGTTGATGCGCTCCTACTATGAAAGTTGGCAGGACCGAAACGCCTACGCGATCAGCCATGTGGGATGGGGCATGGCGCCCGCCGCTCGCTGGGATTCGCTAGCCATGTATGACAAGCGTGACACCAATGGCACCGAACTGCGCGCCTTTGCCGGCAACTTTCTGATCTCGACCGGCGCCAACCCGGCGGCCGGCCGATTCAGTGCTTGCCATTTCGACTTCCCCATGCGCAATTGCACCGTCAGCCTCGACGGGCAAGTGGTCGTGCGTGAGGGCGTATTGCAGGGAGGGTTGGCATGAGTACGGAAGCCCGCAGCCAGGTTCCCGTTCGAATTTCTGACGATCCGATCTCCGGCGTCTTCGCCGTCCCAAGTCGCAGAAGGGCGCTACAGCGTCGAACCTGCTGCTCGAACGAGCATTTTCCCAGCGTCTCAAGCGCGTCACGCGCGTGGCGGCGCACCAACCCAAAGGAACATCATGTCTGCCGTCATTTCAACTGAAGATCGTATCACCGTCCATCGTCCGCCATCAGCAGAGCAAACTGCGAGTCTCGTGGAACGGGTCCACCAAATCGGGCCGGTACTGCGCGAGTACGCCATCGCCGCGGATCGGAACCGGCTCCTTCCGCGTGAATCCGTCGAAGCGCTGGAGTCCGCCGATGTGTGGCGCATTTCCGCCCTGAAACGCTACGGTGGCCATGAAGGGGGGGCGTCGATGCTCTTGGAAGTAGCCCGCGCCGTCGGGTACTACGATCCCGCGGCTGCCTGGTGCTTGGTCATTTCTAATGGATCCGTGATGTTGGCGAATCGATTCGGCGACGACTTGCTGGATGAAGTCTTCGCGAACGGCCCCATCAAGGCAGCTTCGATCTTCGCCCAGCCGCAAGGCACCGCGACGCCGCATGGTGACGGATGGCAAATCACCGGCAAGTGGCCGTTCGCCTCCAACAGCGGCAACTCCGACTGGGCCCTGGGCATCCTGTTCATCAAGGACAACGAATCCGCGCCGTCGCAGCAAATCGGCTTCGTGCTGATGCGGCGCGACGAGTTCGAGATTCAGGACACCTGGTTCACCATCGGTATGCGCGGCTCCGGCTCCAACACGATGGTCGCCGAGAACCTCTGGGTCCCGAAGAACCGTGTCATCACATTCGAGCAGCTGATGGGCAACGGTCCCGAACAGGATCCCCATGCGACGTTTGGCCGAAGGTTGACTCCGCACCTGACGATGTCCACCACCATCCAGTCGACAGCGCTGGGGGCCGCCTATGCGGCGCTGGACTATACGACGGACCTCTCCGCCAAGCGACCCGTCACTTATACGCATTACAAGAAGCAGGTGGACTCTGGCGCCTTCGTCCAGAACCTGGGGGCAGCCAGCATCAAGGTCGACGGAGCGCGCCTGCTGCTGGAACGCGCGGCTGCGGAGATCGACGCTGTGGCGGCCGGCACCATCCCCATGCCTCTGGAGCGGCGAGCCCGTCACCGGGCCGGCATCGGACATGCCGGACATGTCTTGGTAGACGCCGTCAATGACCTGTGCTGGCTGCACGGTACGGCAGCTTTCGCCGAGAACAGCCTGCTCGGGCGGATGTGGCGCGACATCAATACAGGCACCCGTCATGCGTCCATCGCAGCCCCGATGGGCTACGAACTGCATGGAAACGGCATGACCGGGACGACCTACATCTCCACCAAGCTCTAACCCATGGGACAACGCGTGGATCCAGGAACACCTTCCGAGCAAGTGCGAGTCGCAGGCACGCTGGTACACGCCTGGCACGGGCTGCGCTACGCGGTCGCCGAGGCAAGGTTCGCGCCACCGCTGCCTGCTTCCGGAAGGATCACGGCATCCCGGCAGCACGAGGTGCCGGTCTTTCCGCAGGTAGCCAGCAGGCTGTATGCCGCGATGGGGCATGGCCATGCGAACCCGCAGTCCGAGGACGCGTTCTACCTGAACATCTGGGCGCCCTCCGAGGCGCAAGGACTACCTGTCGTTCTCTTCCTCCACGGCGGGGCCTGGATGACTGGCGGTGGCGCCATGTCTTGGTACGACGGTTCGCGTCTGGCCTCCGACGGGCTCGTCGTGATTAACGTCAACTATCGCGTGGGTCCGCTGGGGCATCTCGGCCAGCCCGACGCGCATCCGTTGCCGATCCCGGCGGCGGACCTTCTTGTCGCCCTACAGTGGGTCGTCGACCATGTGAGGGCTTTCGGCGGTGATCCTGCAAGGATCACCCTGATGGGTCAGTCGGCGGGCGGCTGGTACGCACATTTGCTATCGGTCTTGCCTCAGACCCGAGGGATGATCCATCGCGCGGCGCTCTTGAGCATGGGCACCCGTGCGCCTTGGTCTCCCGGCCAGCAGATCGAAGTGACCCGAAGGGCTTGCGAGAACGTTGGCGGAGACCTGCAGCGCGCAACGGTCACCGACGTTCTCGCGGCCGGCATGTCAGCCCTGCGCCGGGAGCCGGCAAGGTTGGGCCACGCGCCATCGGCATTCCTACCGGTCAAGGGCGAGGGCGTGCCGCAGGCGCTGCTCGATGCGGACTGGGCTGCCCAGGCATGTCATGCGAAAGCCGTGTATATCCGGTTTACCGCAGACGAGTCCGCAGCCTTCTTCTTCAACCTTCCGGGGCAGCGCGACGCCACGCAGGCTCAGGTAGACGAAGCTTTGTCTCAATGGCCGCTGGCCGACTTGCCTGCTCATCTTCAACGCGATGGCGCACTCCTTGGCGCGGCATCAGGGCTGTCGCCGTACCGACAGTTGGTGAGCGCGTCGTCCTGGCGTCAGTTTCAGAGCTTTCCCGTCGCGTTCGCTGCAGCGCTTCAGCGGCAGGGGAAGAGCGTCCAGCTGGTTCGCTTCGGAACCGAGAGCGCGCTCGAAGGCTTCCACAGCGGCCATTGTTTCGATCTGCCATTCCAGTTCGGCAATCTCGAGGCCTGGCGTGACGCACCCATGCTCTCGGGGATCGACGTCGATTGGTTCGAGGCTGTGTCGGGGCCACTAATTTCCGAAATTGCTGCATTCGCCAACGGGTGACCCTTATAGCCCAAGGTAGGCGCCGTTCTTGATCGACACATCCCAAACTCCTTCTCAACCAGAAAGTACCCACCATGAAACGACGCTCCCTGATCCGTCATGCGGCACTGTCCGCCGCCGGCTTCTCCCTCGGCGCCATCGCTGCTCCCGCGATCGCGCAGCAGCAGCCCGTGCGGCTGCTCGTTGGCTTCCCGCCCGGCGGCAGCACCGACGCCGTCGCCCGGGTGTTGGCCGAAGGCATGTCGCGCCTGCTGCAACGCACTGTCATCGTCGACAACCGCGCGGGCGCAGGTGGCCAGATAGCCGCAACCCTGCTGAAGCAGTCAGCGCCCGACGGCAACACCTTGTTCCTGTCCAACAGCCATGCACTGTCGATGATTCCGCTCACGGTACGAAACCCCGGCTACGAGACTCTCAAGGACTTCGCCTCCATCGGCTTGGTTGCGATCTCCCCGGACGTGCTGAGCGTCAATCCGTCGGTCGTGGGCCCGGTGTCCGACCTGCGCGGCTTGGTGAAATGGGCCCTTGCGAATCCGCAGAAGGCAAGCATTGGGGTGCCCGCGCCGTCGAGCGATCCCGAGTTCGCTGTGCGGCTGCTTGCCAGCACATTCAAGGCAGATCTCAACCCTGTGCCTTATCGTGGCGATGGTCCCGTGACGCAAGACGTCGTTGCCGGCCAGATCCCGGCCGGCATCGGCTCGGTAGGCGCCATGCTGCCCCACGCGCGCGCAGGCAAGCTGCGCATCATCGCTGTCAACGGCCCAAAGCGACTCGCTTTACTCCCGAAAGTGCCCACGTACGTAGAGCAAGGGCTTGAAGGTTACGACACCAGTGGCTTCGTGGCCGTGTTGGCTCGTGCAGGCACGCCACAGGACATCGTCAGGCGCTACAACTCGGTCATCACCGAGATCGTCAACTCCCCCTCATTTGCAGAGAAGCTCTCGGAGCTGGCCATCGTGCCGACAAGCAGCAGCCCCGAGGAGCTGGCAGCACGCATCCAAGAGACGAGCAACGCCTTCGGCTCGATCATCAAGAGGACGGGTTTTCAGATTTCCTGACGGTCCCGGCACATGAGCTGACGAGGCGTGGTGGCGCGGGGGTGAGGCGGAAGGCTCCGGCTTCCTCATTGCCGATCTATCGGCATCTTATTGATCCGGCCCTCAAACAGATTCATGCAGCGTATTTGACGAACGGGTCCTAGAAGAAGATTTTCACGCGCTCTGGTTTGTTGGCAAGGGCGGTCATGTGTTCGGATGCTGAGGCTTGCAACTTCGCTGTGGTTCGCACCGGCAGCCCGTGCTGGAGTGGTTGAAGTCCACGGGCGCCAAGCATCTGGCGATTCACCTCGACTTGGATGTGCTCGATCCTTCGATGTTCCGCTCCTTGCTGTTCGCAAAACCGAACGTCCCTGCTGGAACATTTGATGGGGTCGCTCAGGGTGAGCTTTCGATTGAACAGGTGGTTCGGACACTGGCTGATGTGGCACAGATGGCAGACGTGGTTGGCTTGGGAGTCGCGGAGCATTTGCCGTGGGAGGCGCTTGCGTTGCAGGGCATGTTGGCACGCTTGCCTTTGATTGGAAAGTCACCTGAGTGAGTCGCTGGTCAGCAGATGTCGCTGCCCACGCTTCAAATCTCTTCCGTGTGCGACGACAGTCTGCTTTGCGACAAACCCAGAGACTGCTGTGGGCCCAGAGCCGACATTGTTAGAGGATGATCGGCATCTCAAACACCGCCTGTGAAATAAAAGAAGTAGAACGGAAAAAGAACAAGCGACCCCAGCGCGACGCCGACGGCGAAGAAGCCTCGCATTGGGCGATTAGCCGCAAAGAACCAAGCGCCCAACACGATCATCAGCACGGCGCCCGGATAGAACAAGTAATAGCGAATTTGCTCGACGTTCGGATACCCGGGAATATCGCGCGAACTGACCCCGAAAACTCCTGAAGCGCCAACGGCCAGGGCGACTAGCCAGATCACCGCTGCAATAGCGGAGCACCAGTGTACGATCCTCATCTCTTACGCTCCTTAAATGTCCGCTTCTGGCCGCTAACCGCCAATAGATTGCTCGCGAAGTATCAAGCTTCGGCAGTACAGAGCGCATCCAACACCGGACGCAATAGCTAGTGCCAAACAATAACCTGCGGGATTTAGTATCCCAATCCCGGCGGCAATCGCACATGCAATTATCCAGGCGAAAACTTGTACCGCGCACACCTTCGCTACACGAATCCATAGCGCCTTATTAAGGCTGCGCCGATGCTTGATTAGTTGAAATGCAAGCGGAGCCCAAAGTGCAGCCAGTAAGACACTAAATAAAGTGAGGACAAAAACGAATGTGAACAACATATCACTGCATGTACTTTAATGTCCGCTTCTGGCCGTATTCTGCCATCTAGGCAAACGTCTATTTCTTGACGAGGAGTATCAATTCGCTCTGCTGCATACGTCACAAATCCACATGGTCAAGACCAGAATATTTTGGATTACTGGTCGCCGATTACCGGCACAGATGGTCAACTAGACAGGAATACGCACTAGCCGGGCACAGGCGGCGTGCCACTCTGGAATTCCTCGTTAGCCACTTCGACGGGATCTCGTCGGCCATGGGCCTGCTGAGCCTGGACCGACCAAGCCGCCACTTGATGCATATCGGCCTCGTTGTTGGCCAGCAAAAGAATTTGATCGACAAACGTCCGCCGCCAGGCTTCGCCTTGGGATTCGCCTTGCAACATCTTCATGATGCCTCCTTCGGTTCAGCGGTTGCCACCAGGCGATCAGCCGGGTACTGCTGCATGTAGCTCATGCTGTTCGCTGGATCTGCATTGAGCCAGTCGTCATACGCACCCACCGGCAGGATCACCACCATACGCTTCTCGTCGTCTGGCTTGTGAAAGTTCTTCATCACCGCATGGTCGGTGGCATTGACCGTCAGCATGGTGAAGCTGTGCACTTCGCCCTCGGGGCCTTTCCAGGTCGACCACAAGCCTGCAATACCCATGGGGTGGCCGTCTGCCCGGGCGATCCGGGTGGCGACGGCCTTGCCGCTGCGCCAGTCAGGCTCATAGAAGGCATCTGCGGGAATGATGCAGTGCTTCGCCCACTTCCAGGCATCCCGGAAGCTGGGCTTTGTGGCCACTGTCTCGCTCCGGGCGTTGTACGTCCGCTTCGCCAGCTTGAGGTCATCCGCCCAGTGCGGCACCAGGCCAAACACACCACGCACCGCCTCGCGGTCAGGCACGGCTTCGTCGCCAGAAACTGCTTCTTTTGGGCGACGGATGAAGGCGCTTTCGTAGCCTGGCCAGATGTCTGTCCGGGTTAAGCCCTTCGGCGGCTCAACCTTGAAGACCTCTTTGTAGGACTGCGGGGATTTGATGGCTTCGAAATGGCTACACATGACTGTACTTTAAGCGGGGAATATACTGTATGAATGTACAGTATTTTAGAGCCCGCGCGCCCGGCGCCACTTTCCGCCGTCAGCCTGGTGCTGCCGATGGCCGGGGACACAGTGCGGGCGGGCTTTCCCTCGCCAGCCGAAGATTTTGCGGTCAAACGCATTGACCTGACCGCCATCCTGGTTACCCACCCGCAGGCCACATTTCTGCTGAAAGTCAGCGGCTTTTCCATGATCCAAGAGGGCATATTTGACGGCGACACCCTGGTGGTCAACAAGGCCATCAAGCCGCGGCATGGCCACATCGTGGTGGCCGTGGTGGACGGTGAATTCACCGTCAAAAAGCTGTACCAGCGCAACGGCCGTATCAAGCTTCAGGCTGGCAATCCCACCTTTCCTGACATCATTCCCCACGACGACCAGACTATCGAAATCTGGGGTGTCGTGACCGCCTGCATCAAGCAATTTACGGTGTGAACCATGTACGCGCTGGTCGACGGGAACAATTTTTATGTGAGTTGTGAGCGGGTCTTTCGGCCCAGCTTGCAGGGGCGGCCCGTGATCGTTCTGTCCAACAACGACGGCTGCGCCATTGCCCGCAGCAACGAGGCCAAGGCGTTGGGCGTCAAGATGGCCGCGCCATGGTTCGAGATCCGTCATCTCGCCGAGAGCCACGGGCTGGTGGCCCTGTCGGCCAACTTCACGCTGTATGGCGACATGAGTGACCGCATGATGAGCCTGGCCGCCGGCCTTGGCCCCACACAAGAGATTTATTCCATCGACGAGAGTTTTATTGGACTGGATGGGGTGCGCGGCAATCTGACCAAACGGGCATTTGACGTGCGGGCGCGCATCAACCAGTGGACAGGCATCCCATGTGGAATAGGCATAGGTTCCTCCAAAACGCTGGCAAAGCTGGCCAACTACATTGCCAAAACTGCTGAACGGAAACCCGGCAGCTATTCCGCGGATCTGGCCCAGGTGTGCAACCTGTGCGCCCTGCCTGCCAGCGACATGGACACTGTGCTGGCGGCCACCGCGGTCGGTGAAGTCTGGGGCGTAGGCCGGCGCATCAGTAAACAGCTGCAGGAGGGCGGCATCAATACGGTGCTGGACCTGGTTCGCATGGACTCAGCCACAGTGCGCAGCCGCTGGAGCGTGGTGCTTGAGCGCACGGTGCGCGAGCTGCAGGGCCAGCCCTGCATTGAGCTGGACGATGCGCCAGCGTCCAAGAAAGAGATTGCCTGCACTCGCAGCTTTGGCCGTCCGGTGACCGACCTCCAGCCATTGATCGAGGCCGTGAGCGAGTTTGCTGGCCGCGCCGCCGAAAAGCTGCGCCGCCAGGGCAGCGTGGCTGGCCAGCTCCTGGTGTTTGCTCACACGTCACCCTTCCGGCCAGGGCCAAAGTTCTCACGCAGCACTGTGGTGCCGCTGCGGCGCCCAACTGCAGACACCGCCCTTCTGGTACACGCGGCCACCGCCGGCATGCGGCAGATCTACGAATCAGGCTACCAGTTGATCAAGGCCGGGGTGATGCTGCTGGATCTGGTGCCAGGCACCCGGCGCCAGGGCGAACTAGATCTTGAAGGCGATGATGAAGACGCGGACCGGTCACGGCTGATGACGGCCATGGACACGCTCAATGGCCGGTTTGGCAAGGGCACGCTGCATGTGGCCAGCACCGGGGTGGAAGGCCCCTGCCGAGAGTGGGGAATGCGTCAAGAGCGGCGGACGCCGCATTACACGACGAGCTGGAATGATATGCCCGTGGCGCGGGCATAGCGCCAGCCATTTCGTGGTTACTGCGCAAGTTAGCATTTAGCCTCCATGCCCAAGAAAAAAAAGCCTCACAAGCGCAGCAGTCCTGCAGCCAGCGGCATAGCTTCGACACTGCGCCGCACGGCGGTCTGGCTCCTCACCGCCGGTGCAATCTCTATCCAGGCAACAAGCTGCGGATTCTTGCCTGCGCCGTCACAGCCATCCTCGCCCTCCATTGAGCGCTCTGGCTCGAACGTTGCCACCCATTTTTCAGACTGCCGCCAGTTCTTCGCTGCGGGTGTCACTCCATCGGTTCGGAAGGCCCCGATGCAGCGCGAGCTTTGCTATGAGGCCTTCGCCATCCTGCACAGCGGCGAGAGCAGGACTCCGGTGTTCGTCGCCGAGCGCCTCAACCGCGCAAGTGTCGAAGACGCCAACGAAAATCGCACCAACAAATTCTTTGCGGATGCTCGGTTGCCGCGCAGCGAGCGCGCTGAACTCAGCGACTACAAGGGCTCTGGCTATGCTCGTGGGCATATGGCGCCTGCCGGTGACATGCCGAGTCCGACCGCCATGGCGCAGTCATTCAGCCTAGCGAACATGGTCCCGCAGAACGCGAAGCAAAACTCGGGTGCCTGGGCCAAGATCGAGCAGGACACGCGCAGGTACGTACTGCGCGCCAAGGGTGATGTGTTCGTCATCACTGGGCCAGTGTTCGGCCCCGATAGCCAGACGGTCGGAGCCAACCGCGTGCGCGTGCCCACGCACCTGTTCAAGCTTGTCTACGACGTGAGTACAGGCAAGGCCTGGGCCCACTGGCAGCCGAATTCGGAAGACGCGCGTGCCGGGCGGCCCATAAGCTACGACGAACTGGCGCAACGGATCGGAATGGAGCTGTTGCCCGGGGTGGAGCTACGGTGAGGTTTTGAGGGTAAACGCGAAAGATCGCTGCAGTTCGGGCCGCATAACATGCAGTGACAACCATTGGAGATCACTTTGAAATACGCCATTGCTGTACTCGCACTTGCCTTCATCGGAATTGCCACGCCCGCTGAATCGTTCGCAAAGGGCAAAGGAGGTCATTACGCAGGTGGCAAGGGCAGCAGCCATAAAGGTGGCTCGTACGTTTCACCTAAGGGCAGCCGCTACAAAAAGTGAATCGATGTGTTCTGCAAAGTGTGAGCTACGGTATTCACGGCTCCTTGGCTGACCCGGCATAACTTTCTGCCTCAAGCTGGCTGGAGATAGGGTTTTTTCTACACCGAGAGCAGCTCGAGACAGCCACTGGACCTTTCTGATGTTTTTGCCTAGAGAGGTCAGTCCGTCGGAAAGCCGCCAAGGGCTCCTTGCGGCCAACAGCGGTCATTCCACCAAGCACCCCAATTAACATGTTCAGTTGGTTAAATAAGCAAGGCGTTAGCAGTAGCGAGGGCTTTGTGGTCCAAAGCGTCGACCGGTTCTCAATTGAATATAGAGAGGGTGCGCAGGTCGTGACCGTCGCAGTGGAACCTGGAAGCTTCGGCGGTGGACCGTCGGTCAGCATAGAGCCTGACGCGTTCTCTCACTGGGACAATCTGCGGTTAACCAATTCGGCCACCAAACAAACCCAAATGCGTGAGAACTTCGTTGCAGCGATGAAGTTTCAGGGCATCACCGTCGAGCCTTAAGAAAAAGGCAGAATACGGCCAAATCCGGCCGGTCGATGTGGCTGCCTGGTAGCGGTCGCTCGGCTCAGCTCTCGACCCGTTGCTGCGATTCACTCCAATGGCCCAAGCGACCGCTTAGCGGTGAATTCGGTCTCTACAACGAATGACAGTTCCTGGCGCAACAGGCCTATCCGCGGCACGCAACGCACGGGTTCTGCAAAGCATCGAACTTCCGCGCTCGCGCACCGTTGTAAAATATTGGGTTAGTCGAAAGAACCGTCATGGCTGCGGCCATGAAAGGCTTTCATTCTTGAAACCAAAGGTGGTGAAGATGAACAAGCCTTTCATTTCTCTGTGTCCCGAGATCACTCGGGCAAACGCGCTGACTCTGATGGACTGGTTGGAAGATGAGGACGTTACCCGCTACCTGAGCGATTCGCGCCATGTCTCCCGGTTCATCGAGCAGGTCATCGGTCGGGTCCAGTTGCCGATCCTGACCCATCTGTTCAACCAAGGCGGCCGGTTCTTCATGGCCTACGACCAGCATGACGTGCCGGTCGGCTTCGTGCGCCTCGTCAAGGTGGGCCCGGACTGCGAAATGGTCCTGGTCGTCGGCAACCGCGACAACTGGGGCCGCAAGCTCGGAGCCAGCGCCATCCGCGAAGGCATGAAGCTCGCCTTCTTCGACATGCGGGCCCAGAAGCTCATCGCCAAAGTCCACCCGGACAACGCGCGATCGCTGAAGGCCTTCCTGCACAGCGGCTTCTTGCTGGAAAGCGAAACGCCTGGGATGAAGTCGCTTGCAATGAGCTCGGAGCGCTACCTCCGTCTCTTGCGCGAAAGCCCTGCTCCGCACACCTCCGACATCTACATCACCGAAATCGACAAGGCCCGGCTCCAGAGTCTGGTCGAGATCGAACGGGGCGCGGATATTTTTGAGCTGGAGCATGAGATCGAGCGAGCCATCGTCGTCGATCCACGGCAAGTGGCGCAGGATGTCATCACGATGAACTCCAAGGCCTTGCTGATGGTGGACGACGAGGAGTTGGAAGTTGCGCTGGTTTACCCAGAGGATGCGGACGACAGTGCCGGAAAACTATCGGTTAGCTCCGGCATCGGCACAGCCATTCTGGGCTACAAGGAGGGCGATGCCTTCAGCTGGCGGATGCCGAATCGAACCTGTCATATCCGGATTGAGAAAGTGTTTTACCAGCCGGAAGCTGCGGGCGATTTTCACCTGTAGGTTTGCACGCTGCGCCACCGCCTCAGATCGCGCGTGAGCGCACGGATCGGCTGCGATTCGGCGGTCAAGGCGACTTCTCCGGACGCAAACGTAGAGCTGTCATTGAATGAAGAAAAGTGAATGACTCCTCCCGGCCGACTGCTTCAGACTGATTGCTGTCACTCGCCATCGATCTATCCAACGTCGGTTGCGGCGGGAAGCAGACGGTCGCTTCGTTCGATACCTGCGAATAAGGTACCGCGTCAATGCGGCCAATGTTCGCGACGGATCGGGTTCGCAGCGGTATAGGCGGGCATGAGAAGGTCTACATGACCCACTTCGATCCCGAGGGCGAGTTCACGGAAGCAGAGTGGGAAGCGATCCTCAAGGAGCAAGGACACGAGCTGACCAATGTAGTAGGGCCAAGCTCGACTCTCTCCACAAGGCATGGCGCGAGGCCAACGACGTCGACTAGGCGTGAAGGCTCTGTCCCAGGTAGTCCCGGACTTGGAACAGATTTAGCGAGAACTTCGACGCGTCCTCAGGGCGCACGACGATAATCAGCTTGTTGGAGAACGCTCGCTGGTTGCAGGCGTCGGTGAAGGACTGAGCGATGCGCTCGATCATCTTCTTCCGAGGATACGCGACACGTCCGCGTCCCGTGCCCATCAACGGCATAACGATGTCGCCGATCTCGGCCTTAGATGCCAGGTTCACCCACAGCTTTTCAAGCGCCTCGTCAATCATCTTCAAGTCTGACGAAGCATTCCCGTTCTCGTCCATGTGCGACATCGCCACAAGGTAAAAATTCTTGCTGTGCGCGCTCACACGAGCGACGGTGCCAATCGGATATTCCTTCTTCTTGCCAGGGCGTTTGTCGTTGATGGTGAACTGCTCCCGCGAAAGTGACACCTCGATTTGACGATCAATCTCCGTCGTTTGACCATTGAAGTAGTTCGTAGCCAACTGACCCTGTAAGCTCGTCACGGCGATCAGCCCCGACGACATGTCCGTATCGAACGTGGAGCTGGTGCTGATGATTACTTCGCCAGGGATCTTGAAGAGGTCGCCAATCAGGACTTCGACAGCAAAGTCCTTCTGCGGAATCTTATAGCTGACGCGTGAAAGGGGCCTGCGCGTAGACAACACATACATCAGCGCGAGCACGACCAAGATGATCAGCCCGTAGTAGCTGTACTGGTCCTTCTTGTAGATGTTGAAGGCATCGGCCAAGTCGACGCAAAGGTACAAAATACCCACGACAGCGAAGAACTTACCAATCGCTTCGCCGGAGAACAGTGCGTAGCGCCAATAGGCCCGAGTCCTAATCGACTCGAAGAAGTACCTCATAGTCCGAGCCGCCTATACACATCGTCGGTGTAGTAGTGGTTACCAGTCCTGCCCGCGCTGCGCAGCCCGTGGAACTCGTCGGGCCAGTGGTCCATCGCGTGTTTGATGATGTTGTGGTTGAACGAGGTGTAGACCACGAGTTGATCCCGGATCGTGGGCGGGCAACGGTCATCCATCTGCCGGCTCCCATTCAAGTTCACGCCGATGACGGGCAGACCGAGCCGCAACGCCACCTCAAGTTCCCACTTCACGAACTTGGTCAAGTATCTAGTGTTGGCTCCGATTAGCACCACGAGCAACCTGGAATTCGCAAAGCGCTCCCGAAGCTGGCGCTTGATGCTTTCTTCCTGGCTCGAATCCCGCGCTGTGTTTAGGTCGTGCGCGTTGTGGAAATTGAGCGAAAAGCCGTCATGCGCCTTCCACGCCGTCATGAGACGGTAGTAGTGCATGTCGTTGTCGCCGTCAAAGGCGATGTAGGTCTTATTTCGGTATGCCATTGGACGCTTCTTACCTCCTGTTACCGGATTTTAGAGCGTGCGGAAGGGTCGGCTACTACGGAAGAGGGCGCGACCCGTCGGTGAGCTTGTTTCAGGTCGGAGGAGCCGCGCAGAACGAACGCCCAGTTCGGCGCCCTTGCTTGCAAGCCTGCGCTCACCATCCCTCTGCAAAAGCTGGAATCGATGGCGGTTTTCAGCAGTCAAGCGGTCGCTTGTCGCTTCGTCGCAAAGGACAGCAAGCGCTGCAACCCGGTCCATCAACTTGTTGCATCGACCGGTTGAATCCAAGGCCAAGAGCAGCCGGTCGCATGACCGGCTGGCTCGACCGTCAGCTTCAGTCTGTTCAGGGGCATTCGCCAAGCACTGACGAGCGGCCGTATCTACGGTACTCAGTCATTGATTGCAAAACCGAATTGTCCGACTCATCGTCAGCGAAAATGTGCTGAACAAGCTCACTCAAAGGACAGAAAACATGATGTCGCCAGAAGAGTTCATGGCCTTGGCGAAGGCCGAACAAGATAAATGGATCAACCCGGTCGGTCGCCTAATACTTGCAGCCGCCAGCATCGAGAGGTCTGTGAACGAACTCCTCGAAGTTCTCGCACCTGAAGACGTCGAGATTTGGCGAAAGGAAGAATTCTCTGCGCGCGTTGATCGAGTCTCTGAAATCTCGAAAAGCGACTTGTCGGACACACTTGCGAAGGCCCTGAAGGATCAAAAAAGGAAGTATTGGCCCGTCATGGCCAATCGAAACGCTATCGCTCACAACCCGCTTTTCATACAAGCGTTTGGTCAAGGGCCCGATACCTTCGTTAGCGCCACCATTTTTCACCAGCAAAAGGATATGGCGTACAACTTGACTGACATTCAGAAGTTCGCGGATGACGCAGTCGCCGTTTCCGCAGAACTAATGCAGTTTGCTGCGAATTTCCCCAGAGCACTGCAAGATGAAATTGACGTTGCGAACATTCTTCTCACCGCGATGCACTTAAGAAGGCCGGAAGAGACGTAGATCAACATCAGCTATATGCTATGGAGCAAGATGATGCCAGTGGAGTCACTGCCAGATGCCGAAACTGACGCAAAGCAGTCGTTCAGCCTCCCAGGGGACAGGCAGCAACGGGCGCAAAGCCATCTGCCGCACATCCCAAAACCCGCCGTTGAGCTTGCGCATGCTAAACGACCGCTTCCCGAAGACCTAGACGACTGCAACGGGCCCGAATCCGACATTCATTGGGACAAAACCAGAGAAGTGTTTTGCGTCTAACGGAATGGTGGGTAAGCAAAAAACTCAGAAGAAGCCCAACATCATGCGCTCAAATCGGGCGCCGAGTTTTTGCGCAGCAGGCGCTTCACTTTTTCGAATCCTAATGCAGTTTTGGCCTCTAACTCTGGAGTTAATCCTCCCAGATCGGAATTGGGTGCATCAAGCCAGTGCCGAGCCTTTTTCATGGTTCCGAACGTCTTGACGGCCAGACTGTCCAACTCTTCCAGGTGCTCATAGTCCGGACTACCGAATTCCCGCCCAACAGGTGCCATTTTTTCCCAGAGGGCTAGATCCTCAGACGAGAACCTCATATCCCTAATTGAAACCTTCACACCTGCAGGCGGGATGAGCATGCCCTTGAGATCCAATACCGACTTATTTTTCAGCTTTGTCAGGATGCGACCCATTTTGGGCCTTGGCTGCTTGTTCGCCTGATAGAGGTCATATTTCCATTGCAGGCCGGCCCACAGGTCCGGCGACGTCCCCAACGCCAGCCCAAGGCGGATAGCCATGTCCGCGGAAACGCCGGATGCTCCCTTCAGTACCCGCGACAGAGTGGTTGGACTTACAGCCAATTTCCTGGCCGCCTCAGCCACAGAAGCATCGCCCAAATATTCATGAAGGACCTCTCCTGGGTGAGGCGGGGCATTTTTGCGGTTCATCTCAAAAAATCAAGTGCTTCGGCGGAGCGTACCAAATCGATGTTGGCTGAGAACATACTTGTGACCTAGTCGTGATGATTGAGTTCCGATCAATAGGATGCCTGCCGCGCTCGTTGTCGCTCAGGCCCGTCCAGCGGACCCAGTTTCGTAAGGCGGCAAGATTGCGTGGCCACGGAGTAAGCAACCCGGATAGCCCTATATCGGGAGTCTATCTGGCCCCGTTGCAACCACCAAAATAATGCAAGACACTTTGTCAGACTTGGGTTGTGTTGGTCGTGAAGCGTGTCTGCACTGTTTGATCGGTGAAGTCAAATTTCATCGATTCAATTTGAAGCTCATCAGCAGGTAATCCAACGAATGATGCCGAATACTTCTTGCCTGAAGTGGTTTCAAAAACATCCATGGGGAGGTGTGCTGAATTCGGATTCCTGCCAGCCCAAACCGCGCCAAGCCGGTCCATTCGCCAGCTTTCGGTGCCATTCACATGGCCCGGAGTAAGAATATGCACGGACTTCAAGTGGATACCATTTTCAGGTCCCATGTTGATCAACTGCTCAACACTTCTGAAGTCGGTGAACAGCATGGTGCGGCCGCATCCCAAGCCATCTTCCTCGCTTGTTTCGAGCTGATCAAAATACGCCAGGAACCACGTCTGCTGCAAAGCCAGCTCTGCAGCTGTCCAGCCGGTATCTCCCGGCGCGCAAAAAAAGGCGGACATGGGAGAGCGAAATGCGTCGCGAGTAATGAACATAGAAACTCAAAATGAACACTATAGATTGTAGCCCTATAGAGGTCATTACTAATTAATCGGAGTGCATGTCCAATGCCGCAGCATCACACAATAACTTCGCCAGAGCGCTCAAATCGATTCGAAAGTCAAAGGGTTTGAGTCAGGAGGCGTTCAGCCTCACGTCCAGCCGAACCTATGTCAGCGCCCTGGAAAGAAGCCTTAAGTCTCCAACGCTAAGCAAAGTGGATGATTTAGCGGAAGTACTGGGCGTACATCCACTGACACTGCTTGCCATGTCATATCTGCGTACACCGGACTCTACGGCCGTAGAGCGTATATGGGATCTCGTTTCTAACGAAATCTCGGAGCTTAAATAGTTCAAATCGGTCGAAAATATTGGCCCATTGAAGACGTAGCAACACGCTCCTGAAGATGCTGTATAGACTTGGGAGGAATATCTACCTCCCAAGTCTGCAATGGATTCCACCAGCCGAGCAACCAGAACCAACGCCACCATTCAGACACTGTTTGTGGACTTTGATGGCGTATTGCATCCCGAGTTCTGCCACGAATCCAAGCACTTTTTGCACAGAGATACTTTTGAAGCTGTCATGCGCGTACTGTCAAATGTCGACTTAGTGATCTCCAGCACTTGGCGCCACCATCGCTCACTGGATGAATTGAAGGCGCTCTTCTCGAAAGATATTGCCGAGCGCGTGATTGGAGCGACTCCCCGCTATGCGCGGCTTGAGGACATTCCAGAGACGCTTGAAGGCTACGAACGAGAAGCCGAATGCCACGCTTGGCTGCGTGTCAACGGACGTATTGCTCAGCGGTGGCTGGCTTTGGATGACCGTTCATGGAACTTCAGGCCTTTCAATCAGAATGTTTTTTTTGTCGATGGGAGAGTCGGACTGGATGCAGACGCGGCCAAGGCCCTTCTCGTACGTATGACATCCAACTGATTAATGCAGCGACCGGTCACGGCTGATGACGGCGATGGACACGCTCAATAGACGGGTTTGCCAAAGGCAGGTTGCATGTGGCCAACGCTGGTGTTGACGGCCCAGGCCGTGAATTGAGGTTGCGCCAGGAGCGATAGGTATCGCCACGTTGACAGCGCTTGACATGGCAACGAGCAAGCTGTTGGCAAACTCGGATCGCTGGGGCGATGATGGCGTTTTCAGCCGAGACCTGATTGACCTGGCAATGATGCGCCCGTCACTGGGCTTGCTCCGACAGGCTGTGGCGAAGGCCGAACAGGCATACGGCAGAGGACCTTACCAAGGCGATAAACAGGATGCAAACCCGCCATGGCTGGTTGGAACGATGCATGCAGGCCATGGCGATCAACATACCCAAGGCACTACTGCAGCAAAGGGTTCGTACGCTAGCGTGAGTGCTTCGCTGATGCTGGATCAGTCGTTCTGGACTGAGAGCTGCCTGGGGACAGCAGAGAGCACTGGGACGATTGCGGCAGTCAAGCGAGTGTATTCGGTCGCCGCAAGACTAGCCAGTTGATGTAATGAGGGTAAAACCTCAACGCCAATCATGAGCACCGTTCAGCATGCGCATGGCGCCGGAATTGCTGAGCAAAAGGCCCGGAATATGCAAACACCAACCACGCACAATGGTATTGCAGCAATCACACCCGCCGTGCGTGCAGAAATTACTGAAATTGCGACCCTTGCTCAAAAGGTATTTAGAAGCTCTCAGCAATCTGAAAGGTGGTTCACGTCACCCAAAGTTGGACTGCAAGGACGAACACCAATCGAGTCTATGAAAAGCCTTGATGGCTGCCGGCAAGTAAAAGCACTCATCGTCGAATGTCAATAAATTGACTCGTCCCCAATGCCACTTGAGGTACGCGCTGCATACCTGATCAGCCCTTCCTGACAATCCACGGGTAGCAGTTGCTTCAACGACAATTTTGCATAATCAAGCGATCTATGTAGATCATAGAAAATCAGACATCCATCGGCTTTGTGCAGCATGAACGCTATGCGATCAAATCATCGAAAACTGGATTCATCAGCGGGCTGATAGGGTGTCCGAGAGTGTAGTAATCATGATAGTGGTCTGCCCCTTTGCAGACAGCCAAGATCAGTCGATTGACAAGGACTTGCAGTGCCTTGTTTTCTCTTATCACGGTGATGAACTCATGCGCCTCAATGACTCCTCCGTGGGCGGCGCGATTTCTGCCATTTCTCCAAGCACGTTTCTCAACCGCCCCCATCTCGATGCCTAGATTTTCTAGAAATCGCTCCATCAGCACAGATTGCGGGGCTGTATTCAATGCACCCAACTTATTCTGAAAAATCGACTTAAGTTCGGCGGTGGCTTCAATCTTCTCGAACTCGGCGAGCAACCGCTTCTGGAGTTGCTTCCACGATTCCTTGTCAAGAAGGTTCTTCGAAGCTGGGCCCTCGATTTCAAAAAATGAGTTCTGCAGGCCTTCCACGGTAGCAGCGAAGTGAACCGCTGCAATATGAACGGGTGCTGCGCAGCCGTGCCAATATCCCCAAAGCACGCTTCTTAGATGAAACCGTTCGTACTGGTCAAAAATTGACCTAACTAGTCTTTGAAGGACCCCAGGCGTGATCCACCACTCATATTTGAGATCAAGTGGGGCCGCCGGCATTGTTGTCAGCTTGGTTGCGGCTCCGCCCAATGTGGCCGGACTAACCGCCTCGATGCAATTTAGTTCCCATTGCTCGGTGAAACCCGAATGTCCAAGGTAAACAAGGTACTTCCCAAGAGCGAACGAGAGCGCATTGCGGAGCTTCTCGCGAAACAAAGCTTCGGGACTTCCCTTGTATAGGATGTAGCCCGGCATTTCGATGTCAGATATAGAGTTCTTCGGAAACTTCCCAACGAATATTTCCATGCCCTCGATGCAAAGGTGCACACAGGACCGGTCAAAAGAGCCCCCTTCAGTCGATACGTTGATGGTGATTTCAAAACCGTCAGCTGTGAACTTCGTTAGTTTGGTCTCTGTGTCCTTCGAATCCATCACGTGCGGCCAATGGTAGATGTCGGGAAAATTCTCAAGCCAGTCAATGGTATATGCCGATTCAACGGATCTCGTTGAAGCCCATATCAGGGTACTTACGAACGCGGTCTCGACTTTTTGCGTTGCCGCTTCAGTACTCTTGTAAGACGTATTGAGCAGGCGCTGAGTTACGCCAAGTGCGGTTGCCGTTCCGCCATATTGACTCGCGAATGTCACCTTATCTGTCGATTCTCGAACTGTTCCCGCTGGTGGTGGAATCGCGGTGGAAGCACTGGTGCCATCCGAAGTCGTTTCGAGGACAAGCCTTAGATCGGCATCTCTCTTAATCACGAAACTCTTGATTGGGCCGTGCAGTGGTCCCCAATCCACAACGGAATGAGTATTCGATTGAATAACGGCGCTGAAATTCTCCCATTTCGTTGGAGTCATGTATCCCTTGAATTGATGAGGTCGGATGCAGAGATCCAAGTAAATCAAAAATTTGGCCAGACGTTTCAGCCAGACACTGAACTAGGCTTGGCAGTTATCCGAGGCTCGAGGGGGGCAGGAAGCTAATGAAATATGCAGGCCCAATTTGAGAGCCATTACGGTTTTTTAGGGGGAAAAGGATAAAGTATTAATTTGCCTGAGACCGCTGCCTTCAACAGGGTCACCTCATCTTCAAGGGCGAGGTTCAACGATGTGCTCTTGGCGATGTCCACCTCCATCTCGTCGATTTTTCGCCTCAGATCTCGGATAGTCTCGCGCGCCTTCACCAAATCTGCGGCTTTTTGGTCACGCTGCACACGAGTCGCCCGCCCCATCTGTTCCCGGATATCTTCTGCAATATCGGGGTAAGTGTTGTGAAGCAACGAGGCATTTACTCCGGCCTCCCGCGCAACTGCCGAGATGCTCATTTTCGCACCTTTATTCTTGACCCTGAGCATCGCGTACTGCAGCTCCTGAAGCGTTCTAACCCTGTCGCGAGAGCGTGCAGCATTGGTCGGCTCCGGAGCAATAACGCCTGGCTCGGCAATCGAGTTTGTCTTCATCGGGAGCCTCTCGTCAGGGCGTAATATTCCTCAGCCTGTGCATCTGTCGGCAGCGGCACGCCCAAGTCGGTCAAGACCTCTGCGGACCGTTTGATCGCTCTTCCAGATTTTTGCGCCACCGCCGGTCCACAGTCTGTGATGGCCGCCAAGCGCAAGTTGTCCAGATGGATCATCTGCCACTGGCTCGCTTGTGACGTATCGATGACGGCCTGCGAGCAGCCACCGCACATCGTTGGATCGTACAAACCCTGCCCGCGACATCCCTCAGTACCGCTCAGACACCATGCGTGTCCGGTGCTACGGATGTTCACAACCTCCGCCGTATGCCTCAAGAGCGCTTCGCGATTTTTCACGGGAGTGGCCCGGGTCCGTAGCAGCTTCTTCCCAGCCCCACCAGCTAGGTGCTCATCGGGTCTCAACCAGCCCTCCATCAACCCCACGCGGGCCGCGACCAGTTCTTCCTCCATTTCCCGGTAGAGTCCGTGATCTTGGTAGGGATTGGAGGCGTAGAGCTGGGTCCAACTGACGGAGGCGTGCTTGAGCTGCCACTTCAGGAATATCAGGCCCATGCGGCCGAGACGCGAATTGGCCACATTAAAGGCAAAGGTCCGGCGGCATTGGTGGTTGGCAAGACTCCACTCCACTCCTGCGACCTTAGCTAATGTCTTCAGTTGCGCGCTGCAAGCTCCAAGCGACATCACGTCCACCTGAGGCCCGGTTCCACGGAGGTCTGAGCCGCTATTTTTGGTCAAACCCAAGAACAGGTGTTGACCGATCTCCCGCACGCGGTTGAGTCTCTGAACCACATCGACGACCGTCATACCATTTGGCAATTCCCCGTCTTTGTTCACCCCATCCATTAGGAAGACCTCCAGCCAGCGACCTTCCTCGGCTAACCGAGCCTGGAGAGGCTCAGCGTAACGCTGCAAAACTTGCAGCGCAGATATCGCCTCAGGCGGCACAAGAAATTCCACATCACCTCGCCTAGTCTTGATCTCGCGGGTCCGAACCCAGTGATACTGCTGTCCATTCCTGACCTCCGTGCGCCAACAATTGTTTCGGACTCCAGTACTTTCGGAGTTGCGCATGCCGGAACAGATTTGCAATAGATACAGGATTGCATCACGCAGTGAAGTGAGTTCATAAGAGGATTCGGTGATATCTCCCGCATCCCGCCGCCGAAAAAGGCTTTCAGCTTCCTCCAGCCTAGACTCACAGTGGGCGAAGAGTATGCGCTGCACAGACACGGGAATCACCGGTGTCTTGCCCGTGCGGCTTGCCGGACCGTCGTCGTCGGTCTCCCCGCAGGCCTGCGGGAGGCTGAGACCGCCCCACGGATCTTCGGACAGCGGATAGAAAACCTCCGAGGAGAAGTGCCACACAAGATCAATGAAGGTGAGGCGACCGCGAATGAACGTAGGCTTGATCGAACGATGCAGATCGGCGATGTAGTCCGAGATGTGTAAAGCTCGCAGTTCACTGAAGGTACGGATACCCAATGATACGAGGTGTCTGAGCGTCCGTATGCAATCCTTAGCGGTCTTGACAACAGCGCTACCCGTCCAGGGTTTTGCGTAATCTCGGCCACGCCGTAGGACGCAGTACAGAACCGCTTTGACGTCGTCCACTAACGCTTGGGGAAGATCAACAGGCCAGACGATACGGGTAGTTTCCTTACTCCTGTTCTTGGCCTCGAACTCGGAAGAAAGATCCCACTCACGATCACCAATTCTGCTTACGGGGTACTCATTGCCTTCGGCATCTGCGACTGCGGTGACCACGATACGGTCGCGTTCCGCATGTGACAGCCCCACGAGGGTTCTTGGCTGTACAGCCAGCAACTCGAAGGCCCGCACCCGAACGGGCGGTGGCAATGAGATGACCGACGTTCCGGACGCCATAGAAACAACTTTTTGTTTAGGTGTCATGGTGCCCTTCCTGCGATCCGATGCCTGTTGCGACGGTTACAACCCCCTCGATAGTATCCCCCGGCATTGATGGTGTTATCACCCATGATGGCAGGGCGCCCCGCACGAAAGATTGATCTCCAAGGGTTCCGGAACCAGATCCACGCGCCTTGCGGCTCATGTGAATCTGGTGTACCCAGTACGGGTGCAGCCCGACCGCCGTCTTGGATCTGGCGTCCCCCACCCGACTCGCTGCAAACTGGCGTTTCGTGAAGTCATCGATATAAGGGATCGCCAGGCAGTACCGATCTCTCATTTCCTCCAGAACAGCGTCATCCGTCCGTTGCGGGCCCAAGGTGCCGTCAAGGTGATCCAGTTCCTCACTGGCAAACACCTGGAAGCTGAAGAGACGCCAGAGTTCATCCACCTCACCCACTACCGCGAAACTCGGGCAGAACAGGCACATCACGTACCTGTCGCAGTGGTTGTGTCCATCCCGTGGGGCGTTTGCTCCCATCCTTGTGTCTTGGCAACTTGCCAAGGCGGTCTGCGTCGGCGCCCTCCTGCTACCGCCCTCGAAGGGCTTGATCGGAATCACCTGGAGATGGTTTGAGCATGCGTCACCACCATTGATCGAATCGGTAGCTCGCATGAAGGCCGTAAAGTCACCGTTCATAAACTCGGCAGCTTCCGCCTTGCGGTGCTCATTCATGATGGCGTAGTTTGAGCCTGCCACGCTTGGCGTGTTGCCCATCAGGTTGGCCGTAATTACCAAGTCTCCGTCGGCATGCCTGAAACTGCGCTCGAAGTACGACTTACGAAGTCGGCTCAGATTGAGTTTGAGCGACTTGCCATCGTCCCCCCGCAGGTCGCGGCGCTTGATCAGGGAGGATATAGCTACTTGAAGGGTCTCTCGCGTCAGGCACGTGACCTTATATCCATGCCTTGGGGACTGAGATCGGTACAACCAGATCCGGTCTTTGTACTGGGCAGGGGCCTCTGATACCAACTCCTTCGAATCGTCAATGGCCCGATTGAGAACAGCACCTTCACTCAATGCGAACGCCATATCCTCTTCGGTTGCATCGGGCATGGATCGACCGATTCCCGATCGAACCTTGCGACCTCGATGCTTGAAGGTGCGAATCCGTATGGTGCCGGGCAGAAGCCCCGGTGCCACCGCATCCCGACGAATCTCAAGGAGTGGGGTCGGGGTGCATCCCTGCCGGATCGCAACCAGCAGCAGTCGCACCGCCTGTATGTCCCTTCGGCTAAGCGTCAGCCGTCCGTGGTAAACCTCAATCAGGTCTTGTTTGAGTGCTTGCGCAAGCCGCTCCTGCTCAGCTTCGCTCATGGCCGTCTGTTTGCTGGAAAAGTCCCAGGGCAATACTCCGCGAAAAAAGTAACGCTTGGGCTCGCCGGGGACCAAGCCTTGAACGAACATTTCCAGTAGAACAGCCTTGACAGCACAGAAGCACTTGCGCGCCGTATCCGTACTCCAACGGTTCAATTGCCCCTGCTTCCGCAGCCATCCGCTGAACTCCTGAACATGCAGCGATGTGAGCTCGGCGGGAGAGGCGACACGTGGAAAAGTTCGTCCTTCAGTGAGAAAACGAAAGAAATATTGGAGGAAAACCTTGTAACCGGTAACAGTACTGGTCTCGCGCGTTCCGGAAAGCAAAATACTCCGAAGAACCTCCACTGCAGCCCAGACCCATGGGTCAATGCCTCGCTCGAGCCACCCAGTAAATTCAAGAATCCTCTCATTGCGAGAAAAACGAGCATCGTCCCCCAGCAACGCACGCATATCGATACGGGCGGCGGGAGGATGCTCGCTAAAGATAAGCCCTGGCGCCTGCTCCCCAGATGCGATGACGATCCGGTCTGGACTTACTTGGTAGTTCTTCTTGGACAAGATCCCTCCCTAGATATGGCTAGTGCTTCTGCTCTGCGCTGGGGTCGCAGACTGACTGCGTCAACAACGTCGTCCTCACAGCGAACATCCTGTCAAACTCCTCCATCATGGCCAGCGCTTCGCCACCGGCAAGACGTTCGATTTGCTTAAGGTAAATCATGGTGGTCTGGACATTCTTGTGCCCCAAACGGTCACGCACGTACATCAAAGGTTCCCCCTTGAAATCTGGCCTATTCCTGAGCAGCAGCAGGGTGTGGATCGCGTAGCTGTGCCTGAGCATCAATGGACGGATGGGAAAGCCCAAGCGCTGGCCTATGTCGTGCATGACCTTGCGAGCGGAGTCCTTGCTGTATGGCTGCCCGTACGTAGTGAGAATAAGAGCGCGCGCCTCCAGCCCTTCCTTTAGCAACCGGTTTCGTTCGAAGAGGGTGTACTGGTACATGTCTTGCATCAGACTGTACGGAATATGAACAACCCTGGGTTTCTTAAACTTGATGTCCATGTCCCGGGGATCCAACCTCACATCGATCATCATCCCTGGCTTCCAGTGCGCGCAGGTGGCGGGATCTACCACGTACTTGAGGGGAAAGGTGCGTGCCTCGATTGACCTGAGCCCAACGCGGACCATCAGGTCGAGCAACAACCGTTGCGACATTGACCTAATGGACTCCCGAGCCAGCTTGATCTGGGCGCCAGTCAGGAACACCGGCTCCTTATCCCACTCGTCCAGCAGAACATTCGGACGGCTGAACACCGCCTGGCCACCTGTAACATGCCTCAAGTCATGCTCGATGCCCGAGACCTTCTTATCCTCGTAGCCAAAGGGCAAATGCTGGATGAGCCGCTTATCTAGGGCCCATTCGTAAAAGTGGGTGACGGTCTTGAGACGATCATTGATGGTTGCCGGTTCCAGCTTCAAGTCTTGCGCCTGCCAGTCCCTATAGATCCGTACAACACTCTGCCCGTGCGCAATAAATGGCTGGTCCCACGTCAGACCGTTGGTGTGCAGGTAGCGTGCAAAGTCCCAAAGCCTCCGCCCGTATGCCTCCCATGTCTTGACATCCAGCGTTTTACCCCGCCCCAGCAAGTTATCGTGCAGGTAGTCATGGAACGGGCGAGCAGGAGCCATGTCGTCGCCCAGGATCACAGGGAACCCGGGCCTCGGTCGCCCGGCATAGATGTAATCATCAGTGGTGAAGACGAGTCTCAAGCGCTTGTCATCCTAAAGGATGAAAACTGTCTTTTTGAAAGGCATCGTCCAGAGGTGTATCACACGGTCGATGGCAACATCGTCCCCCCTACCAGCCCTTGTGTCGCAGAACTTGGGCTTTCCAAGAAGTTGCGCGCAATCTCCCCAAGCAGAGCTCACGTGGACGCGCTCAGTGGTATGGTTATGTGTCGGTTTGAAACTCCAATGCACCTTCGCATAGTCGGCAAGCAAGTGCCGCGTCTGCAAAGACTCTAGAGCCCGTAAACGGATCCGTTCTGAATTAAGAAGAGCCAGCATCTTTTCCCCGCCTCCACTACCTATGGGACTGGAAAAGAATACTCTAAATACTTTTTTAGAACAACTTTTTAACTAACGGATCTTGGTTCACTAACCAGTCCGCGGTCTGGAAAAACGAGGTCCGCAGGCGCGCGCGCAAGTCCTCATCGACCCCCGTCTCTCCCATGGCCTGGTCCATACAGGCCAGCCACTGGTCGCGTTCGAGGATGCCGATGGCAAAGGGCATGTGGCGCGCGCGCAAGCGCGGGTGGCCGAATTGCTCGGTGTAATGCTGCGGCCCGCCCATCCAGCCGCAGAGAAACCAGAACAGGCGCTGGCGTGCGTTGTCCAGCGTGTTGCCGTGCGCGGCGCGCAGTGCCGTGTAGCCGTGTTCGAGGTCCATCAGGTCGTAAAAACGGTCGACCAACGCTTTCACGCGTTCTTCGCCGCCTATCCAGGCAAACGGTGTGTCAAAGGGCGGCTGGCCCGGTGGTTTTTCTTCAATCTGCATATTCATAAAAGGGAAAACAGTTATTGGGCTTTGCGCAGGGTTTCAACCACCGGCGTATTCAGCACGGAACGCAAGCCCCACCAGCCGGCGGCCAGCGCCAGCAAGGCACCGGCCAGGCTGCCAAACAGCGGCACCGTCCAGGAGCCGGTCCAGCTGAAGTCAAACACATAACGCGCCAGCCCCCAGCCCACCAGCAGCGCCACCAGGGACGCCAGAAAACCGGCCAGCAGGCCGACACCGGCCAGCTCGGCGCGCTGCACCTGGCGCAACAAGGAGGCGCGCGCACCTACGGCACGCATGATGGCAAACTCCAGCGCGCGTTCTTCACGCGTGGCGGTGATGGCCGCAAACAAGACCACCAGCCCGGCCGCCAGGGTAAAGCCGAACAAAAACTCGACCGCACGAATCACCTGGTCCAGCACACGCTGCACCTGGGCAATGGTGCTGCTCATGTCGACGTTGGTGATGTTGGGAAAAGCCTTGACCAGTTCATTGTCAAAACTGCGCGGCTTGGCCTGGCCCTCCAGCGCCGCCACCCTCTCGGGTGCACGAAAGGCGCTGATGTAGGACACCGGCACGTCGGGCAGTTGGGCCACCGGGTACATCACAAAAAAGTTGACCCGCATGGAGCCCCAGTCGACCTTGCGCAGGCTGGTGATTTTGGCCTCGCTGAGCTGCCCACCTATGTCAAAACGCAGGCTATCGCCCAGCTTGAGGCCCAGGGTTTTGGCCAGGCCGTCTTCCACGCTGATGGCGTCTTTTTCACCGGGCGTCCAGCGCCCGCCCACCACCTGGTTGTGCGAAGGCATCTCAGTACTGGTGGAGAGGTTGAACTCGCGGTCCACCATGCGTTTGGCGCGGTCGTCCTCGAAGTTGTCTGGCGTCACCACCTGGCCGTTGACCGCCACCAGCCGGCCGCGGATCATGGGGTACCAGTCGAATTTTTTCACGCCGCCATCACGCAAGGCCTGCTTGAAAGCCTCGCCCTGCTCCGGCTGCACATTGATCACAAAACGATTCGGCGCATCGGGCGGCGTGGCATTGCGCCAGCTGCTGATCAAATCGGTGCGCAGCAGCACCAGCAACATCAGCGCGAGCAAACCCACGGCCAGGGCGCTGACCTGCACCACCGCATAGGCGGGGCGCGCCGACAACTGGCGTGTGGCCAGCACCAGCCAGCGCGGCGCCGTGGCTTCGTTGACGCTGGTACGCAGCAGTTTCACCGCGACGTAACTGGCCGCCGCAAACACCAAGACCGCGGCGGCAAAACCCCCGACGGCCACCAGGCCCAGCTTGAGGTCGCTGCTGGCGGCCAGCAGCAAGGCGGCAAAGCCGGCCACACCGACCAGCAACACCGCCAGCGAGGCCGGCCGCAGGTTGCCGACATCGCGGCGTATCACGCGCAGCGGCGGCACCTGCGCCAGCTGCAACACAGGCGGCAAGCCAAAGGCCAGCAGCAGGGTCAGGCCCATGCCCATGCCAAACGCCACCGGCCAGAAGGTGGCGGCGGGCAACACGGTTTCGACCAGGCCGGCCAGCAACAAGACAAAACCATAATGAACGCCGTAACCAATCAGCACGCCCAGGGCGCTGGCGACCAGGCCGGCCAGCACAAACTCAAAGGTGTAGGCCAGCGCAATGGTGCGCTGCGGCTGGCCCAACACACGCAGCATGGCGCAGTCGTCCAGGTGTTTGGCGGCAAAACCGCGCGCCACAATCGCCACGGCCACGGCACTGAGCAAGGCCGCCAGCAAGGCCACCAGGTTGAGGAATTTTTCGGCGCGGTCCAGGGTCTGGCGCATCTCGGGGCTGCCGCTTTCCAGCGACTCCAGGCGCACGCCGCGTAACTCGGCTTTTTTGATCTCCTGCGTGGCCCACTGGACGTAAGTCTTCACCGCCGCATCGCTGCCGGCCACGGCGAGGCGGTAGTTGGTGCGGCTGGCCGGCTGGATCAGGTGGGTGGCGGCCAGGTCGGCGGTATTGACCATGACCCGCGGTGAAAAGTTGATAAATCCGGCGCCACGGTCAGGCTCCTGGACAATCACGCGGGTCAGCTTGAAACGGGCGTCACCCAGCAGCAGGGTTTGGCCCACACGCAGGCCCAGCGCATCAAACAAGGAGGCATCGGCCCAGGCGGTGCCGGGCGCCGGAATATCACGTGTGGCACTGCCGGCGCCCTCGGGGCTGTCGGCCACCGTCATCTCGCCGCGCAGCGGGTAAGCGGCGGGCACGGCCTTGAAAGCCACCAGTTTGCTGGTGCCGCCGTCTTCTTCGGGCGCGCGACCCATGGTCGGAAACGTCACGGTGCTGATCGCCTGCAGGCCCAGGCTGCGCGCCTTGGCGACAAAGGCCTCGGGTGTCACACCGTCGCTGCGGATCACGGCGTCACCGCCCAGCAGTTGACGTGCATCGCGCTGCAAGCCGCCCTTGAGGCGGTCGGCAAAAAAGCCCACGGCGGTCAGGGCCGCCACGGCCAGGGTCACGGCCACGATCAGCAGGCGCAAATCGCCAGCGCGCAGGTCGCGCAGCAGGCTGCGCCAGCCTAGCTTGAGGAAAAGTGGGTTCATGCTTGGACCATAACGCAAAGCCCCCACCCTTGGCTCACGGACGGGTTTTGTTGCCCGTCGGGATCGCCCGCAGGCGCGGCCGGCGGCGCAGCGTCCAGACGCAACTCCAGCTCACGCAACACCGGGCGGATGTTGGCGCCCACTCTGATTTGCGGATTCGAAAAGCCGTCGTCCTTGCCGGCGTCGATCTCGCGCTGCTGGATCAATGGCACGGCGCGCGCAAACGCCCGCTCGAAAGAATGGGTCTTGCGCAGCTGTTCGTCAAACATGGCGCGGCCAAAAAAGGTGAGCTCCGACAGGCGGCCGCAGCCGTACGAGGTGTGGGTGGCATCCGCCGCCGTCATGACCAGGGTGTTGTCCGTGGCCAGCACATCGATCCAGCCGCCCGAATAACAGGCTGACACAGCGATCACACGGTTGCGGATGCCAGCCTGGTCCAGCGCCGCCCGCAAGTCGGCGGGGCTGAGCGGCTCGACCTGCAGCGGCCAGTGCGAGGCGGCGAGTTTGAAGTCGCTGGCGCCGTGGGAGGTCAGGTAAACCACCAGCACGTCGTGTTCCTTGTCCATACGCTGAGCCAGCGCGTCAATGGCCCGCTGCAGGTTCAGCGGCGTGGCCCAGGGATGGGTGGCCGTGGTGCTGCCATTGTTGAGCAAATGGATCACGCGGCCACCGGCGTCAAAACGCTCGGCCAGCACCTGGCTGACCATGCTGCTCTCGCGCATGAAAACGTCCTCGGCCGCGTAAGGCGCAAACACCAGCGCGTAAACGTCGGCCACACCAGGGCGCTCCGGCGCTATCGCCGCAAGAGTGCTTTCCAACAAGGCCTGCTGGGTTTCAAAGGTTTGCTGGCTCAGGTGCAAACGGGGCTTGTTCTCTGCGGCGGCATCGCGCTCGGCATAGTCCTCCTGCCAGGCGCGATCGTTGAAATGCCAGGCCGTCAGGCCAGTAGCGGCGACCAGGGCCAACGCAAAAACCGCAGCGCGCAAGGTCAGGCCGGTGAACCGCACAATCAGCACAATGGCGGCGCCCAAAGACCAGGTCGTGAACACCGCATAAAACACCCAGTACAGCCAGGTCTGGGAAAACACCTCGCCCTTGACCCAGCCATGCGCGATGGCGCCTATCAAACCCTGGTACACCAAGATATTGGGAAGCGAGGCGACCACCCACAGCACAAAACCGGCGCCAACACCGGCCGGACGCCTGTCGCCCTCGCCGTCCGGCTGCGCGGGCTGAGACGGAAAAGCCCACCACGCCAGGCCGATGAAAAGCCCGGTAACCCACCACGCCGACAGCCAGGCTTGGACATCCAGGCGCGCGGGGCCGGCAATCCCGAGCCGGAACAGCCCGACCTCAACCAACAAAACCAGCGCGGTCAGAATCAGCGCCTGCAGCGGCGTAGGCGCGCAGCCGGCCACCCGGGGCATTAAAAAGACACCGGCACGCAAGCCCTCGACCAACCATTTCTGCAGGGGAAGGCGGGCGGCTGGGGTTGTGGCGTCTGCATCCCGTGCTGTGGGCTGTACTTCGGAGCCTATGGTGGTGTCGTTCATGGCATCACCATGGATGAAGAGGAGGAAGGTGACGGCGGCCTGGCACCAGCCAGTTCGGGCTGCAGTTTGAGCCGCTGCGGATTGGCATAACAGACAAAACGTTTGTTGGTGGCGCGGCCAATCGCGCACAGCCCCACCGATTGCGCGACCTGGTGGCCCATCTGCGTGATGCCACTGCGCGACACGACAATCGGCACGCCCATCTGGGCGGATTTGATGACCATCTCGCTGGTCAGGCGGCCGGTCGTATAAAACACCAGACCGTCCGGGCCGAAGGCGGTCGGGGAGGCGGCTAGCGTGGACTCCCCCTCTTCACCAGCCGGGGCCGCGGAACCGGCTTTGCCGGGCCGCAGGCGCAGCGCCCCCTCGGGGGGCAGCGAGGACACGTCAGTGCCGAGCGTGGGGGCTTTATTTCCCTGCATCCACATCCAGCCGGCAATGGTGTCTATCGCGTTGTGACGCCCAACATCCTCTACAAACAGCAGCATGCCGGGTTCGGCGGATGTCGTGTCGAACAACGCGCAGGCATGTACGGAACCCGCAGACTTATAGGTTGTTTCCTTGAGGCGAATGGTGTTGACTAGCGAATACAGCTGGGCTTGTGTGATGCCGGCATCGGCCGGCAGTTTGATCTGGTCAACTTCGTCCATGAGTCCGCCGAACACGCTGCCCTGCCCGCAACCGGTGGTCACCACGCGTTTTGCGGTTTTCTCTTCAATGTCCTGGATGCCATGACGGGTTTTAACGGCTGCGGCGCCTACCTCCCAGTCCACCGTGATGGATTCGATGTCGCTCACCTCTTTGACCAGGCGCTGGTTGCGCAAATAACCCAGCACCAGCAGCTCAGGATGTGCGCCCAGCGTCATCAGGGTGACCAGCTCACGCTTGTCCACATACACCGTGAGTGCACGTTCGGCGGGGATAGACACCGAGTGGTGCTCGCCGTATTCATTGACGGTGCTTATCTCGCAGGTTAGCGGCGCACGGGCTTGGGTCAAAAATGGCAGTGACATGTCCCAAGCCTAGCGCAAAAAGGCCGGCACCTTGCGGAGCCGGCCTTGAATGGGAGGGGAAAATCTCAGGATTTGTTGGCCGGATTGACCACCGCGTCAGGCTGCTTGCCACTTGGCGGGCTGGTGGCCGTGGCGGCCGGTGAATGGGCGCCCGCCGCTTCTATGGGTTTGGGCGCTTCAGGCGGCGTATAGACAAAGGCGCCCGGGTCGGCGCAGGCCGGCGTGGGCAGCGGCGGCTTCACGTCCTTGCCGGCCGCCTTGGCGGTTTTGTAATAACTGGCCGCGGCCTTGTCCTGCGACTGGCACAACTGGTAAGCATCCACCTTGCCGGCCCAGGCGGCCTTGGCGGCGGCCTCCGCGGCTTTGGCCTTGGCTTCGTCGCTGAGCGGCGGAAGTTTGGCCAGTGCCAGCGCCGACACACCCAGCAGCAAACCCGTGAACAAGCCCTTGAACAGGCCGGAAGTCAGAAGATTTTTCATGGCGTCCTCTTTTTTATACCTGCACGGTCTGGCTGGGCGGCGCGGGCTCGCTGCGTTGGGCCGGCACACGGCCTGACTTCACGTCTTCATACCAATAAGCGTGGTGTTCCTTGGCCCAGGCCTCGTCCACATACCCGCTGCGCATGGCCTTGTAGGCACCCTGCATGCCTATGGTGCCCAGGTAGATATGACCGAGGAACATACACATCATGAGCACCGTGGCCACGGCATGCACCATGTGGGCGATTTGCATGGTGGCGCGCTCGTAAACCAGGCCAGGCAGCAGTTTGTCAAGCACAAAACCCGACGACACCACCACCACCCCGAGGAAGAACACCCCGCCCCAAAAAATCAGCTTTTCACCGGCGTTAAACCGGTTGGAGGCCGGCTCGGCACCGCCTAGCAGGCCGCCGCCCTTGAGCAGCCAGTTCACATCGCCTTTTTGCGGCCAGTTGTCGCGCAAAAAGGTGAAAAACACAATCACCAGCGACACGGCAAACAGCGGACCGGCAAAGTTGTGCGCGGTTTTGAGCACATAGGTCAACCAGCCAAACAAGGTGCTGCCCATGACCGGCAACAGAAAAAATTTGCCAAAGGCCATGACCAGGCCGGAAATCGCCAAGATGGAAAACGCAATCGCATTCGACCAGTGCGCCGCACGCTCAAACGGCGTGAAACGTTCGATCTTGCGGCCCGTGTCTGCGCCGTGCGTTTTGATGCTGCCCTTGCTGAAGAAAAAAATCGCAATCGCCAGCAGAACAATCAGAAACAGCGAACCGCCATAAGGAATGATCCAGTTGTTGCGCACCTGGCGCCAGGCTTCGCCGGCATTGGTCAGGCGTGAGCCGGGGTATTGCACAAACGGCTGGATCAGGTTGCCGGCTTCGGGCGCTTCGCTTTTGGGCAGGCTGGTGTAACCGGTGATGCCCGCGCCCACGTCGCGCCACATGGGCGCGTTGTTGCCGGGCTGCACCTTGGCCCGCTCGCCGTTGTTTTGTTTGGCGTAGTTGGGGTCTGCGCTGGCGTCGGGTTTGACTTCAAAAATATTCTGGCTCTGGATGCCGCCTGCGGCCGGAGGCGCGGGCGTCGCCGGCTGTTGCGTAACCACGCCTGCTGCCGCCGGCGGACTCGCGGGCGCTTGCGCACTGGTCCAACCGGCCAACCCAAGCGCTATTAAAAATATAGCTAGTCGCGCATGTTGCATATGGCCTCCGGCTATTATTTATCCGAATTCAACTTGTTGTATTCGTTCTGGCTGTTTTGCATGCGCACCTTGAGGCCCTGCTCCCAGCTGGTCTTGTCGCCGGCTTTCCAGCCGGGCGCCGAAAAGCCGTCGTTGGTGCCCATGTAGGCGGGGACATCACTTTTGGTGCCGCTCAGGGTTTGCGGTTTTTCACCGCAGGCGGACAAGCCGGCCAGGGCGCACAGCGCAGGAATCAAGAGGGTCAGGCGCTTCATGATTTGGCTCCTGCTGGTGGCTGGCCCGCTTGCCGGGAGCCATACGCTGTTCCCCAACCCCAGACCTCGGCACCCTTGCCGCGCTGCACCACGCGGTTGCGGAAAATATCGGCCACCACGTCGCCGTCACCAGCCAACAGCGCCTTGGTCGAACACATCTCGGCGCAGGCCGGCAGCTTGCCTTCGGCCAGCCGATTGCGGCCATATTTTTCAAACTCGGCCTGGCTGCCGTTGGCTTCGGGACCACCGGCGCAGAAGGTGCACTTGTCCATCTTGCCGCGCACACCGAAAGTGCCTTGCGAGGGGAACTGCGGTGCACCAAACGGGCAGGCATATGAGCAGTAACCGCAGCCTATGCAGACATCCTTGTCATGCAACACCACCCCTTCGTCGGTACGGTAAAAACAGTTGACCGGGCAGACCGCCATACAGGGTGCGTCGCTGCAATGCATGCAGGCCACCGAGATGGATTTTTCGCCCGGCACACCGTCATTGAGCGTGACCACCCGGCGGCGGTTGACGCCCCACGGGACTTCGTTTTCGTTTTTACAGGCGGTGACGCAGCCATTGCATTCGATGCAGCGCTCGGCGTCACAGACAAATTTCATTCTTGCCATGATGTATTCCTTATGCTTTCTCGAGATTGCAGATCGTCGTTTTCGTTTCCTGCATCATCGTCACGCTGTCGTAGCCGTAGGTCGTCGCCGTATTGACGGCTTCTCCGCGCACCACGGGCGCGGCGCCCTTGGGGTAATAGGCCAGCATGTCGGCACCTTGCCAGTAGCCGGAGAAGTGGAAAGGCATCCATACCGTGTCGGCCCCCACACGTTCGGTCACCAGGGCCTGCACATTCAGGCGTGCACCGGTCGGTGTGCTCAGCCAGACGCGGCCGCCGTTGCTGATGCCGCGCTCGGCGGCAGTCTTGGGATTCACCTCGACAAAAGCTTCCTGCTGCAACTCGGCCAGCCAGGGGTTGGAACGGGTTTCCTCGCCGCCGCCCTCGTATTCGACCAGTCGGCCCGAGGTCAGGATGAGCGGGTATTTCAGCTCTACCTTGTCGGCCACGTTTTTCTGCTGCAGGGTCTTGTACAGCGTGGGCAGACGCCAGAAAGCTTTCTTGTCGTCATGTGTCGGGTACTTGGCCACCAGGTCCGGGCGGATGCCGTAAATCGGCTCACGGTGCTGCGGAATCGCATCGGGGAAATTCCAGACCACGGCACGGGCCTTGGCATTGCCGAAGGGGTAACAACCATGGTTTTTCATGGTCACACGAATCATGCCGCCCGAGGAATCGGTTTTCCAGTTTTTGCCTTCGGCCGCGACCTTCTCGGCATCGGTCAATTCATCCCACCAGCCCAGCTTTTTCATGAACAGGTGGTCGACTTCCGGATAACCGGTGGTGATGTCCGCGCCCTTGGAATGGGAACCATCCTCGGCCAGCAGGTTGACGCCGTCTTTCTCCACGCCGAAGTTGGCGCGGAAATTACCGCCGCCATCCATCACGTGCCGGGAGGTGTCATACAGGTTGGGCGAGCCCGGGTGTTTGAGCTCGGGCGTACCCCAGCACGGCCACGGCAGGCCGAAATAATCGCCCGTCACGTCGTAACCGGTTTCCTTGTCCTTGCCGGGTTTGGCCCTGAGCGTTTTCACGTCGAACAAATGCATGTTGCGCATATGGGCCTTCAGGCGCTCCGGGCTTTGCCCAGTGTAGCCAATGGTCCAGCAGGTCTTGTTGACTTCGCGCAGGATATCTTCCGGCACGGGTTCGTCCAGGCCTTTGACTTTCTGCATCTTGAAGTTTTTCGACAACTCCTTGGCAAAGCCGAATTTTTCAGCCAGCTGGTGCATGATCATGTGGTCACTGCGGCTTTCCCACAGCGGCTCAATCACTTTTTCGCGCCACTGCAGCGAACGGTTCGACGCGGTCACGGAGCCGCTGGTTTCAAACTGGGTGGCCGCCGGCAGCAGGTAGACCGCACGGTTCGGGTTGAGGTCTTCGGCCTTGCCTGGCATGGCGGCCATGGCCGCGGTCGCCGACGGATAAGGGTCCACCACCACCAGCAGATCCAGCTTGTCCATTGCGCGTTTCATCTCCAGGCCGCGGGTCTGGGAGTTGGGCGCATGGCCCCAAAACACGCAGGCGCGCAAATTGGCGTCCTGGTCGATCAGCTCGTTTTTCTCCAGCACGCCATCAATCCAGCGCGACACCGTGATGCCGGGCTTGCCCATCATCGCGGGCGAGGCATAACGGCCCTTGATCCAGTCGAAGTCAACACCCCAGGTCTTGGCGAAATGTTTCCAGGAACCTTCGGCCAGACCGTAATAACCCGGCAACGAATCGGGGTTCGGGCCGATGTCCGTCGCCCCCTGCACGTTGTCGTGGCCACGGAAGATGTTGGCGCCGCCACCGGACACACCGACGTTGCCCAGGGCCAGTTGCACGATGCACGACGCCCGCACCATGGCATTGCCAATGCTGTGCTGGGTTTGCCCCATACACCACACCAAGGTCGAGGGCCGGTTCTTGGCCATCATGGTGGCCACACGCAGCATTTGCTCTTCCTTGACGCCGCAGGCTTCTTCGACCTTGTCCGGCGTCCACTTGGCCATCACGTCGGCCTTGACCTTGTCCATGCCGTAAACACGGTCGTTGATGTACTTGGTGTCTTCCCAACCATTGTTGAAGATGTGATACAGCAGGCCGAAGAGGAAAGGAATGTCGGAGCCGGAGCGGATACGCACGTATTCGTCGGCCTTGGCGGCGGTCCGCGTGAAGCGCGGGTCCACCACAATCATCTTGCAGCCGGTTTCTTTGGCGTGCAGCATGTGCAACATGCTGACCGGGTGTGCCTCAGCGGCATTCGAGCCGATGTACAAGGCGCACTTGCTGTTTTGCATGTCGTTGTAGGAGTTGGTCATCGCCCCATAACCCCAGGTGTTGGCCACACCGGCCACCGTGGTGGAGTGGCAGATACGCGCCTGGTGGTCACAGTTGTTGCTGCCCCAGAAACTCACAAACTTGCGCAGCAGGTAGGCCTGCTCGTTGTTGTGTTTGGACGAGCCCACCCAGTACACCGAGTCCGGGCCGCTGGCCTTGCGCAACTCCAGCATTTTTGCGCTGATTTCGTTGAGCGCCGTGTCCCAGCTGATACGTTCATATTTGCCGTTGACCAGCTTCATGGGGTAACGCAGGCGGTATTCCCCGTGGCCGTGTTCGCGCAGCGCCGCACCTTTGGCACAATGTGCCCCCAGGTTGATGGGCGAATCAAACACCGGCTCCTGGCGCACCCAGACACCGTTTTCAACCACGGCATCTACCGCACAACCCACCGAGCAATGTGTGCACACCGTGCGTTTGACTTCGATTTTCCCGCTGCCGTCACCGGTGCCGGGGCTGGCCGCCTGGGATTTTTTCGACCAGCACCAACTGGCTCGCCGCCAGGCCCACACCCACACCCAGGCCGGAGCGGCGCAGAAAGGCGCGTCTGTCCATGGTGGGCAAGGCGTTCGACAAACCGCGCGACAGGCTTTGGACAAAACGTGCAGAGCCGGCGCGATGCGCTGGATCACCATGGATAGCGTGAGGCTTTTTCGTGAGCAGCATGGGGCTCTCCGTAAGAAGAAAACGGGAAGAAACTAGATACGCGTGGTCGTGTAATAACGCTTGACGTGTTCCGAGAGGCTGTAACCACCGCCGTTCTCAGGCGCCGGCTTGGGCGCCGGGCTGGCCGCCTCGGGGATTTGCACCCCTGGCAAAGCAACGACCGCTGCTGCGGCAGCACCGGTAACGGCTGCGCCGACAAAAAAACTGCGGCGCGAAGGTTTGGGCTGGCTTTCCATCGTTGTCTCCCAGGAAGCTTGCGGACATCCAAGCAATATGAATATATGCACCGGTGAGCTATGCACCAGCATGCCTAACTGTACGCCAGACCGCGGCGCGCAACAATGGCTTGAAGCGGCCTAAAGACGGGGCTTAGGGGAAAACGATAGGGAAAGATAAGACAACTTAGTTTTGACCCGAACAAGGTCAATCCGCCCGAAGTGTCACATTTTGAGAAATGCTGCGACTGCAGCAAAAGCTCAGCGCGAACCAGCCCGTCCCAGGTGACACAGCTCGCACGCACAGGGGTTTGCCGGCTTCAGTCCAGCATGTCGAAACCCTGGGCTTCAACACTGATGAAGGCCTGGGTGAATCCGGCCAGGCCACGGTAAAAATCGGCTTTCGGATGACGGCTGACGGCTTCGCACAGCGCCGTTGCCCAGGGCTGGAGATGGCGCGCAAAAAACTCGCGCTGGCGCGTCAGGTTGGCGACTTCCACATCGTCGCCGGCAATCAGGTAACGCATGACCTCGCACAGGTAGGCCACATGGTCTTCGGTTTCAGGCATGGTTTCGTCGCGCGCCAGACCCAGGGCGGCAAGGTCGGTGCGTAATGCCGCCAGCGGTTTTTCGTTGAGGAAACCGCTGAGGTAATGGGAGCCGAACAGGTAGACCTCGGGCTTGCCGACGCCGCCGAATAAGGCGTCGTATTCGCGAACGATGGCGTCATCCGACAACTGGCGGGCGACACCGACCAGTTCGCGCCAGGATACTTCGAGCACGGCGCCGGCGGCCGGCGCTTCGGTCACCGCCACCCGGAGGTTCGCCATCAAATCGGCTGTCGGTGGCGCGTAATACAGCGCCGCCAGCAAGCCATAAACTTCGGCGCGGGCGGTTTCTTCGTCCAGCGTGGACGACACAAGTGGGGCGGGCAGGGTCATGGGTGTTAGCGGATGTCGGTGATCTTGATTTCGTTGTCGGCCGAATAAATGTCGATGACACGGCAGTCGCTGCACATCTTCAGGCGCTCGACGGCCGCGCCCTGAAACATGGCATGGCCAGCCAGCTTGCCCAGCATGGACTCGATGGCCTTGAGGGTGCCGAAAGGTTTGCTGCAGCGTATGCACTGATAGGGCTGGCTCTCGTTGAGCACGCGCGCTTCCTTGCGCTGCGGCGTGAGCAACAGGCGTGGCTGCAAGGTGATCGCATCTTCCGGGCAAGTCGTGGCACACAGGCCGCATTGCACGCAATTTTTCTCGATGAACTTGAGCTGCGGCTTGTCCGGGTTGTCCTGCAGCGCACTGGACGGGCAAGCGCTGACACAACTCAGGCACAAGGTGCAGCTGTCCTTGTTGACCAGCAGGCTGCCAAAAGGCGAACCCTGAGCCGGCAATGCAATGGTTTCCGGCAAAGACTTGGGTGCCTGCGTCATCAAATGGTCCAGCGCCATGTCCAGGGTGCTGCGTTTTTCCTGGGCCACGGCAAAACGCGCCGCGACTGTTGGCACAAGCGTGGGGTTGCGCGCCAGCTTTTGCAGACTGCTGTCCAGGGCCGCCAGGGCTTGGACACCCGGTCCGCCTTCGAGACATAGCAAGTGGAAATGTTGGCCGGTGTACCCCATGCCATGCAGCAACGCTTGCGCCACGGCCATTTGTTCGGACAAACCCGCCAGGTAAGCCGGCGCTTCTTCGTCGGTGACCAGCACCGCCACCTGGGTGGCGCCAAAAGCAATCGCGCTCAGCCACAGGTCCAGCCCGACGCTGGCGGTGTGCCACAGCGGCTGCGGAATCACATTCGCAGGCACCCCGCGCACCGTCTTGTCCAATTGCGCGGCGCGGCCCAGGGCCTCGACGGCTTGCTGGCCGCTGCCCTGGCTGTGGAACAGCAGTGTCGCCTGGCGCCCACCCGCCTTGTTATAGGTGCTCAACATGGTTTTGAGCCGCACACCCTGCTCGCTGGCACGTGGGTAGGCATAAGTCAGCGCGCCAGTCGGACACACCGTGGTGCAGGCACCGCAACCGATACACAGATTGGGATTCACCACAATCTGCTGGCGTTCTTTCTGGCTGCTGATCGCCTGGGCCGAACAGATATCGACACAGGCATGGCAACCGACGGTTTCGTTGCGGCTGTGGGCACACAGCTTTTGTTTGTAGGCGAAAAACTTCGGCTTTTCAAACTCACCCACCATGTCGCGCAGCTTGACCACGGTAGGCAACAAGCCGGGCGATGCCAGACCTGCCGACAGGTTCAAGGCGAAATAACCTTGCGGCGGCGCGTGCAGCGCGATCAAGGGCCGGGCGCCCAGATCCAGCACCAGGTCAAAAACTTCGCTGAGCGCCTGCGCTTCACGGCCAAAATCAATCGCGCCGGCCACCTTGCAGACCGCCACACAGTCCCGGTGCGCGCTGCACTTGTGGCTGTCCACCTGGTAGCTCAGATCTATCGCGCCCTCCGGACACACCGCCACACAGGCGTTGCAACGGGTGCACAGGTCGAGGTCAATCGGATTGTTTTTGATCCACTTCGCTTCAAAAGCGCCCAGCCAGCCGCCAAGACGCAAGTCGCCACCGCTGATCACCGGGTACTGGCGCTCCTGCTCGGGAAAACCGGGCTGCGCCGGGCTTGAGACACCCTGCGCAAAAATCGTCACGTCCAGGCTGTCGGCCAGCAGCGCCGCGACTTGTTCGGCCTGATCCAGCGCCCCCACGATGAGCAGGCGGCCTGTGCTTTTGTAGGTGACGGTTGCCACGGGTTCAGCATCCGGCAGATGCGCGGCCGCCAGCAGGGCCGCGATTTTCGGCATGGCACTGGCGGCGTCTTTGCTCCAGCCGCCGGTCTCGCGTATGTTGACGAACTTGATGACCGAGGTGGCGCCTTCGGTTTGTTGCCCGACCTCGGCAAACAGGCGTTTTTCCTGGGTACAGGCCACCACCACGTCATCGCCGGATTGCGCCGCCTTCTGGAAGGCGCCTGCTTCACGCCGGCACAGCGCCGAATGCAGCGTCAGTGGCTCATTGAGTGCCGCGCCCAGCTTCTGGGGCTGGAGCGGCATGGTCTGGTTGCAGTCGCAAATCAGTGTGGGCATGGTCTTCTTGGCTGGCGCCGGAACCCGGGGAGGGCTCGGCTTGGCTGGCATTGACGGGGCTGACAACACCCGGGGGCGCTATGTCAGCACTTTCATAAGACTGTGCCACGATTTCGCCAGGGGGGTCATTCGCATTTTCCCGCGGTAAAGCCACCTCGGCGTCCTGTTTGCCCGCGTCTTCCTCGTCGTCAAACAGCTTGAGAAACTTCGCACTGGCCATCTGCCTGAGCATGGATTCGGGCAGGGGGTCGGGCTTGGAATAGTCGTCAATATAAGTATCCAGACCATCCATCACGTTGAAGTGAGGGTCGGCGAACAGCTTTTTCATCGCCGCATTGCGCACCTCGGGCCCGACATCACTGGCCATGAAAGGCTTGAAGTCGGAGTCCTTGGTCAACAGCCTCACATCGTCCAGCGACAGCGTTTTTTCGGGCGGTGCGGATTCGACCGGGGCTGACGGCGGCGTCACCGGGGCAACAGCCACCGCGACGGGCTGCGCAGGCACGGCAGGCTGGTCCAGCGGTTTGCCCTGCAAGGCATCGGTCTTGCGGCGCGACCAGCGGCCTAAAAAACCACGTGCTTCCTCAGCCATGGCCGGACCCGCCAAAGCTCTTGTCGGTGCTCACCCGTGCCGGGTTGCCAAAACGGTCCTGCAAGGTCTTGAAACTCTGGGGCCGCTGGCGGCGTTTGGCTTCGAGCACATAGTGGGCATCCACAAAAGCCTGCAACCACAACGCCACCGCAGGCGGTACCGGCAGTTGTTCAACGGTTTCCTGCGCATCCAGCCAGCGCCCGGCGTCGTGGTAACTCAGGGTGACCACTTGCGGCACGGCCACCGGCTCGTCGGCCAGCGCGGCTTCTTCTTCCATGCGCCAGACCACCCAGAAGCAGGGTTGCTGGGTGGTGACATTCAGGTAATACCCCTCGGCATCGTCGGTAAACAGCTCTACCTTGAAACCCGGGTGTAACCAGCGCTCCTCGTGTTCCTCCTTGAACAGCAGGCGCGGCCGGTCGCCGAAGCCCGGCTCGTCCGGCACGATGTCGGCCAAGGTCCAGCGCCAAGGCTGCCAGCGGTTGTCTATGCGCTCGCGGCGCATGACCACCGCGACCATCACACAGGGACGGCGAACGGTCTCATCCGTCGCGGGGGACTGCAGCAGGAACTCAGACATGTCCGCAGTGTACGGCGGTCTTCATGCCCACGGCCGATGCGGTTTCTTTGCCGGCCTCAGGTGTTTTTCGAAATCGTGATGGTCGGGAATTTGGCCGAGAAGTCCTTGGCCTTGGCCGCCACCGTGATCGCCATCTTGCGGGCCACGGCCTTGTAGATCGCTGCCACCTCGCCATCCGGGTCTGCCACCACCGTCGGCCTGCCGTTGTCGGCCTGCAGACGGATGTTGATGTCCAGCGGCAGCGCACCCAAGTAATCCATCTTGTAGTCGGCCGCCATCATCTTGCCGCCGTCTTCGCCAAAGATGTGTTCGGTGTGGCCGCAGTTGGAGCAGACATGGACCGCCATGTTCTCGACGATGCCCAGAATCGGCACGCCGACTTTTTCAAACATCTTGATGCCTTTTTTGGCATCGAGCAGCGCGATGTCCTGCGGCGTGGTGACGATGATCGCGCCCGTCATGGGCACACGCTGGCTCAGGGTCAGTTGGATGTCGCCGGTGCCGGGCGGCATGTCGACAATCAGGTAGTCCAGGTCTTTCCAGTTGGTCTGGCGCAGCAGTTGCTCCAGCGCCTGGGTGGCCATGGGGCCGCGCCAGATCATGGCTTCGTCCTGAGCCACCAGGAAACCGATGGACATGACCTGGATGCCGTAGTTCTCCATCGGCTCCATGTTTTTGCCGTCCACACTCTCCGGCCGGCCCTCGATGCCCATCATCATGGGCTGGCTGGGGCCGTAGATGTCGGCATCCAGCAGGCCGACGCTGGCGCCCTCGGCCGCCAGGGCCAGGGCCAGATTGACGGCCGTCGTACTTTTGCCGACGCCGCCCTTGCCCGAAGCCACGGCAATGATGTTCTTGACGTTGGGCAGCAGTTGCACACCACGCTGCACGCTGTGGCTGGCGATCTTGAAGCCGACATTGACCGAGACATTGCTCACACCCGCCACACCCTTGGCGGCGGCAATCAGCGACTTGCGGATGCCTGCGATCTGGCTTTTGGCCGGATAGCCCAGCTCCACGTCGAAAGACACGTCAGCGCCGCTGATCTGCAGGTTTTTCAGTGCCTTGCTGCTGACAAAGTCCTTGCCCGTGTTGGGGTCCACCACCGCTTGCAGGGCGGTCAACAAGGTCTGCTGTTCTAGGGCCATCTGGGAAATCTCCGTTTGAATCTGACAAGGCAGGCCGGGGGCTTTGGGTGCGCCGCGTCTGCCGATAAGCTTGCCATGAAGTCTAACGCCGCAGCGGCCGGCCCTGGGGTCATGGGGGAATGCCCGGGTGGCAAAAACCCGGGCACCTTAAAATCGCCGCTTAGCCCCACCCAGCACAAAGCCACTCTTATGTCCCAGCGCCGCCTTTTTGTCACCACCGCCCTGCCCTACGCCAACGGCAATTTCCACGTTGGCCACATCATGGAGTACATCCAGGCCGACATCTGGGTGCGTTTTCAGCGCATGCAGGGCAATGAGGTGAACTTTGTGGGCGCGGACGACGCCCATGGCGCGCCCATCATGATTGCCGCCGAAAAGGCCGGCAAGACGCCGCAGCAATTCGTCGCCGACATCGCCGCCGGCCGCAAACAGTACCTCGACGGCTTCCACATCGCCTTCGACAACTGGAGCAACACCGACAGCCCTGAAAACCACGAGCTGTCGCGCCAGATTTACCGCGACCTCAAGGCCGCGGGTTTCATCGAGACCCGCACCATCGAGCAGTTCTTCGACCCCGAGAAGAACATGTTCCTGCCCGACCGTTTTATCAAGGGCGAATGCCCGCGCTGCCATGCCAAGGACCAGTACGGCGACAACTGCGAAGTCTGCAGCTCGGTCTACGCGCCCACCGACCTGATCAACCCGTTCTCGGCCCTGTCGGGCGCCAAGCCCGTGCTCAAAAGCTCCGAGCATTTCTTCTTCAAGCTGTCGGACCCGCGCTGCGTGGAGTTCCTGACCACCTGGACCCAGGACGGCGTGCATGTGCAGCCCGAAGTGGCCAGCAAGATCAAGGAATGGTTTGGCGTGCGCACCAACCCCGACGGCACGACCAGCGAAGGCCTGGGCGACTGGGACATCTCGCGCGACGCGCCCTACTTCGGCATCGAGATCCCCGACGCACCGGGCAAGTACTTCTATGTCTGGCTGGATGCACCCGTGGGCTACCTGGCTTCGCTCAAGGAACTGCTGACCCGCCGCGGCGAGGACTACGACGCCTACATGGCCGATCCCGGCCTGGAGCAGTACCACTTCATCGGCAAGGACATCATCACCTTCCACACGCTGTTCTGGCCCGCCATGCTCAAGTTCAGCGGCCGCAAGACGCCGACCAAGATCTGCGTGCACGGCTTCCTCACCGTGAACAACGGCGAAAAGATGAGCAAAAGCCGCGGCACCGGCCTGGACCCGCTCAAATACCTGAGCCTGGGCATGAACCCGGAATGGCTGCGTTATTACCTGGCCGCCAAACTCAACGCGCGCAATGAAGACATCGATTTCAACGCCGACGACTTCATGGCCCGTGTCAACAGCGACCTGGTCGGCAAATTCATCAACATCGCCAGCCGCGCCGCGGGTTTTATCGCCAAACGTTTTGCCGGCCAACTGGGCGAGATCTCCGCGGACGGCACGGCCTTGCTGGGCGTTCTGCGCGCGCAAAAGGACAACCTCCAGGCTTTGTATGAGGCCCGCGAGTACGCCAAGGCCCAGCGCGAAGTCATGCTGCTGGCCGACCATGTGAACGCCTATGTGGACCAGAACAAACCCTGGGAGCTGGCCAAAAAAGAAGGCATGGAAGCGCGCCTGCACGACGTGTGCACCGTGTGTATCGAAGCCTTCCGCCTGCTGTCGCTCTACCTCAAACCGGTCTTGCCCGCGCTGGCCGCACAGGTGGAAGATTTCCTGAACATCGACCCGCTGACGTTTGCGGATGCCAGCGGCAGCCTGGGCCAGGGCCATCTGATCGGCGACTACAAACACCTGATGCAACGTGTTGACCCCAAGCAACTTGAAGCATTGTTTGAGGCGCCAGCCCAGCCTGCATCAGCGCAAGCAGCTACTGAAATAATAGCGCCTGGCGGTGAAGCCATCGCCCCGACCATCACCATTGACGACTTCGCCAAAATCGACCTGCGCATTGCGCTCATCGCCAACTGCGAAGCCGTCGAAGGTTCGACCAAGCTGCTGCGCCTGACGCTGGACGTCGGTGAAGGCAAGACGCGCAATGTGTTCAGCGGCATTGCCTCGGCTTACAAACCCCTAGACCTGATCGGCAAACACACGGTGCTGGTCGCCAACCTGGCGCCGCGCAAGATGAAGTTCGGTATCAGCGAAGGCATGGTGCTGGCCGCCAGCCATGGCGACGAAAAAGCCCAGCCCGGTATTTATGTGCTGGAACCCACAGCGGGCGCCCAGCCCGGCATGCGCGTGCGTTAAACAGTTGGTGGCGCGCCGGCCTGTTGCATCAGCCACTGCGCAAACAGCTCGGCCGCCGGGTGTGCGTCCTGGGCGCGCCGCCGGCACAGGAAATAACCACGGCCGGTCGACGCCGACCCGGGCACCGGAATCACCAGCCGGCCCGAAGCCAGATCGGCTTCGGCCAGGCATTGCTGCACGATGGCCACGCCCATGCCCGAACGCGCGGCTTCAATCAGGTTCATCACCAGATCAAAACCCGCACCCTTGCGCTGCAGCGGCAGCTTCGCCCCCTGGGCCTGGGCCCACAAAGCCCAGTTATCGGGAAAGTTGGAGTGGTACAGCAGCGGCTGGGCCAGCAGCAAGGGCGCTGTCTGCGCCGTCCGCGCACGTTCGTGGGTGCACACCGCCACCACCTCGCGGCCTATCAGGTACTGCGCCGCGATGTGGCGCGGCCAGCGCTGCGGCGCGCTGCGTTTGATCGCAATCCACAGGTCGATGTCATCCCGTGTGAAGTCTTCGTCGTGGTGGTACTGGCGGAACTCGATTTCCACCTCGGGATGCAACAAATGAAAGGCTTCAAGCCGCGGCATCAGCCACAAAGCGCCCAGGCTGGTGACGACGCTGAGCCGCAAACGCAGGCGCTCGGGAGTTTTGCGCATGCGCACGGCCGCCGCCTGCAACGCGGCCACGGGTTTTTCCACCAACTGGCGCAACTGGGTACCGGCCGGGGTCAGGCTCACACCACCAGCGCTGCGCGCCAGCACAGCCTGCCCCAGTTCCTGCTCCAGCCGCAACACAGCGCGGCTCACGGCCGCCTGGGTGACATGCAGCTCTTGTGCGGCCTGACGGAAACTGCCGGCACGGGCCACGGCCAGAAAGGCATTCAACTCCACCAGGGACGGGCTGCGCACAGGCATGGGGATGGTCTCGCACGGTCAACAAGAAAAAAGGTCTGACTATTACATCATGTCATCACCTGCGACCAAAATGTTGCTTGTGGACACCCCGCACCGACCCTAAGCTCGCGCTCATAGACACCAACTCATCTGGAAACATTCCCATGGATACACGCCGTCAATTTCTCTACGCCTGCGCCGCCACAATCGCCCTGGCCGGCACCGCCCAGGCCCAGACCGCTTACCCCGACCGGCCCGTGAAACTGGTCGTGCCCTTTGCGCCGGGTGGCTCGACCGACCTGGCCGCCCGTTTGATCGCCGAATTTGCCGGCCGCGAGCTGGGTCAGCCCATCGTGGTGGAAAACCGCGCCGGCGCGGGCGGCTCCCTGGGCATGGAGATGGTGGCCAAGGCCAAGGCCGACGGTTACACCCTGGGCATGGCCACGGTCAGCACCCACGGCAGCAACCCGGCGGTGTATGCCGGCAAGCTCAAGTACGACCCGGTGAAAGATTTTGCGCCGGTGACCAATGTGGCCACCACCCCCAGCGTGTTTGCCGTCAATCCCAAAATCCCGGCCAACGACATGCGGCAATTTATCGCGCTGGCCCAGGCCAATCCCGGCAAATACAGCTTTGCCACCCCCGGCACCGGCTCGTTAGGCCATGCCAACATCGAACACTTTGCCTCGCTGGCAAAAATCAAGCTGCTGCATGTGCCCTACAAAGGTGGCGGCCTGGCCATGAACGATGCCCTGGCCGGCCAGGTGGACGCCATCACCGACAACCTGCCCTCGGCCCTGCCCCACATCAAGGCCGGCCGCCTGCGCGCCCTGGCCGTGTTGTCCGAAACACGCTCGCCGGCCCTGCCCGACGTGCCGACCTATGGCGAGCTGGGCCTGCCCCAGATGGGCGGCGGCGGCTGGTTTGGCATCGTGGCCCCGGCCGGAACCCCGAGCGCCGTCATCACCCGCCTCAACCTGGCGATTCACAAGGCCATGAAACAGCCCGAGTTCCTCAAAAAACTCGAAGAATCGGGCGCCACACCGATTCCCGGCACACCCGCCGAGTTCAGCAAACAGATCCAGCAAGCGATGGAGCGTTACCAGCGTGTGGCCCAGGTCGCCAAGATCCAGATCGACTGATCACAGCATGACAGTTCCTATCCACGCCTTCACCCTGTCCGCGCCCGAGGCGCCGGCGCTGCCCCTGGTCTGCGATTCGCCGCACAGCGGCACCAGCTACCCCGACGACTTTGCCCATGTCGTGCCGCGCGCCTTGCTGCGGCGCGGCGAGGACACCCATGTCGAGGCGCTGTGGCACGCCGCGCCGGCGGTGGGCGCCACCCTGCTGGCTGCGCATTTCCCGCGCACCTACATCGACGCCAACCGCACGCTGGACGACATCGACCCGGCGCTGCTGGCCGAGCCTTGGCCAACGCCGGTCGCGCCCAGCGAAAAAAGCCGCCTGGGTTTCGGCCTGATCTGGCGCCAGATGAGCGCCGACCTGCCGATTTACGATCGCCAACTGAGCGTGGCCGAGGTGCAAAACCGCATAGCCCGTTATTACCAGCCCTACCATGCGGCCCTGGCCGAAGCGATTGAACGCAGCGTGAAACGCTTTGGTGGCGTCTGGCACCTGAACCTGCACTCCATGCCCAACAACGCTTTCGAGCGCCTGCAGATCCAGAGCCCAGCCCCACTCGCCGACTTCGTGTTGGGTGACCGCGACGGCACCACCTGCGAGCCGGAATTTGTCGCGCTGGTGGAGGAGCAGCTGCGCGCCCGGGGTTACAGCGTGGCCCGCAACCACCCCTACAAGGGGGTGCAGCTGATCGCCAAAATCGGCCAGCCGGCGAAAAACCAGCACAGCCTGCAGGTGGAAATCCGCCGCCCGGTCTACATGGACGAGGTCACGCGCGAGCGGAATGCCAACTTCCCCGTGGTTCAGCGAGACCTGACGGAAGTGTTGCAGGCCATCGCGGCCTACCTGCGCGAGCGCAACGGCGTTGCGCTGGCCGCCTGAGACGGCGCTCAGACGACAAAACGCAAGGCCTTGCCCCGCTTGGCCGCCAGTTCGCTGACCGCGGTGTCCAGCGCCTGCAGCAACAACGCCACCCCCGAGGCCCGGAACGGGGTGGCCGCCACGGCGACCTTGAGTTGCAGCACGGCTCCCGGCGGCAACAGCTCACTCGGGGCCAGCCCGCGGGCGATCAGCCGCTGGCCGAGTTCGGCCACCTGGTCGTGCGCCACGCGGCCTTCCAGGATCACAACAAAATCGCCGTCGCGGTGGCGCGCCACCGTGTCGCCCTCACGCACAACATGGGTGATGCAGGCGCCCGCGTGCACCAGCGCCATCTGTGCCACCTGCAGGCCGTGATCGGCGCGAATCTCCTGGATATTGCCGATACGCACACGGATCACCACGCCGGCCTCGGGGTCGCGCTGCTGGTGACGCAACAGCTGCTCCAGCCGCGCCAGCATCACCCGGTGGTTGGCGGTGCCGGTCAGCGGGTCCACCCGGGACAAGGCGCCGACACGGACCTTGTTGTCACGTCGTTCGCGGTTGCGTAAATAGAGGGCCATCAGCAGCAGCGGGATCTCGATGGCCGCGCCTAGCTGCGTGCCGTACTGGGTCATGAAGGACAGCGGCACCAGCTGCATGTTGCGCAAGACGGGATAAATCGAACCGGCCAGCAAGGCCACAATGCCGGCCAGTATCCAGACACCGACCCGCGGCAGGCGCCAGGCGTACCAGAGCGACACCCCCAGGTAAATCCCCAAACTCGCCAGGTAATACGGTCCGCTGAGAACAAAAGCCGGATCACGTCCCAGCAGCAGGAGACAGGCAGCGAGCACACCGCCGACCGCCGCCATGGCCAGCATCAGGTGAGTGACCCAGCGCGCACCACGTTCGACCACCAGCTCGCGCAGGAAAAGATGGCTCAGCGCCGCACCGGCCATGGGCAAGACCTTGACCGCGGCGTCGTTCCACCAAGCGTTGTCGGGCCAGAAATATTCGCCGGCCAGACCGGTCATGGACAACTGGACCAGGGCGGCCACCGCGACATAAACGGCAAAATAAAAATGGATGGGATCGCGCCATGCATACGCATTCACACTGCACAAGACCATCACCAGCGCCACCAGCCCCATGTAGACACCCAGCAGCAGGTGCCAGCGTTTGCTGGACTCCTGGAAGTCGCGCATGGCCCACACGGTCCAGCGTACATTGATGGGGTGGCTGTGTTGCACCCGCAGGTAGCTGGGCCCGGCCTCATGGGGCTGCTGCACAAACTCAAACGCCGGGTGCAAATAACGCAGCGGCCACTGCGCCACCGGAACAGCATCGCCCGATTGTTCGACGCGCCAATCACCGTTGTCCAGCGGCCGGTAAAAATCCACCCGGTTCATGCTGGGGTGCGGCACGGCCAGCACCCGCAAGGTTGGCACCGTCACCGCCGGCAAGGCCAGTTGGTACCACACCGCCACCTCGCCACCCGTCGGCATGATGCGGTCGACCTGTGCGGGCTGGCCGTCACCGCGCTCGAAACGCAGCTGTACCTCATCAGGCGTCTGCGCGCCCGACGCGTCGATCAGGACCTGGGCCGCGCCCTGCTGACCCAGCCAGGGGTCGCTGGAAGCCGCCGCCAGCGGGCCCACGGCCAAAACCAGCACGGCCAGACCCATCGCCTTGCGCCAGTGCCTCCATGGCCGGGAAATTGCTTGGACAAAAGAAAGAAGACAGGTCCAGCGGCTGATAACAAATGGCATGGGCAAGGTGGCAGCTAAGATAGCCTGGGACCGATGTTGAGTGATTGGAAACGTATTCTTTCCAGCCTGGCTGCACTTTAACAAGGGACACCCGGTCTGACCATCCCATAGTTGAAGGAGGCGGCGCCCCGTTTTTTTCCGATGAACCTACCTGCTTACCTCGCCCCCTTTCGCCCCCGCCTGCTGTCGGCCCTGAAGGGCTACACCCGCGAACGTTTCACCAAGGACCTGGGCGCCGGCCTGACCGTGGGCATTGTGGCCTTGCCGCTGGCCATGGCGTTTGCGATTGCGTCGGGTCTCACGCCCCAGGCCGGCATCTGGACCGCCATCATTGCCGGCGCGCTGATTGCCCTGCTGGGCGGTTCGGCGGTGCAAATCGGCGGACCGGCGGGCGCCTTCATCGTGATCGTCTACGGCATCGTCGAACAATACGGCCTGCCGAATTTGCTGATTTCCACCGCCTGCGCCGGCGTCTTGCTGTTTTTGCTGGGCCTGCTCAAGCTGGGCACCCTGGTGCGTTATGTGCCGGTCAGCATCGTGGTGGGCTTTACCAATGGCATCGCCGTGTTGATTGCACTGTCGCAGCTCAAGGATGTGCTGGGCCTGCAGATCGCCAAGATGCCGGCCGATTTTTTCTCGCAGATCAAGGCCATCCACAGCCACCTGGACAGCGTCAACGTCCATGCGCTGGGCCTGGGCCTGGCGTGTTTCCTGGGCCTGATCATCTGGCCGCGGCTGTTTGCGTCGCGCAGCGCAGCTGGCGAGGGTTTTGCCATACGCCTGGTCAAGCGGGTCCAGGCCATGGAAGGGCTGCAGTTGCTGCGCGCCACCCGGGTCGCCTCGCGCGTGCCGGGGCCCATCGTGGCGCTGATCTCGCTGACGGCCTTTGCCTACTTCCTGAGTCTGCCGGTGGAAACCATAGGTTCGCGTTTTGGCGGCATTCCGCGCAGCCTGCCGCCTTTTGCTCTGCCGGATTTTTCCTGGGACACGGTGCGCCTGCTGTTTGCGCCCACCTTGACGATTGCCATGCTGGGCGCGGTGGAGTCGCTGCTGTGTGCACGCGTCGCCGACCAGCTCTCTGGCCTGCCCAAACACGATCCCAACCAGGAGTTGATGGCGCAAGGTCTGGCCAATTTTGTCGTGCCGTTTTTCGGCGGCATGCCGGCTACCGGCACGATTGCCCGCACCGTGACCAATGTACGCGCCGGCGCCAGCTCGCCGGTGGCCGGCCTGGTGCATGCACTGATGCTGGTCGTGATTGTGCTGGCCGCCGCGCCGCTGGCCGTGCACGTGCCGCTGGCGGTGCTGGCCGGCATTTTGTTGTATGTGGCCTGGAACATGGGTGAGTGGCGCGAGTTTGTGCATCTGCGCCAATACAGCAGCCACTACCGGCTGCTGATGCTGGGCACGTTTTTCCTGACGGTGGTGTTTGACCTGACCGTGGCGCTGCAGGTCGGCCTGCTGCTGGCCTGCGTCTTGTTTGTGCGGCGCATGAGTTCGCTGTTCCAGGTGGTGGAGACGGCGCGCAGTGACGAATCCGTCAACTTCCAGCTCTACGGCTCGCTGTTTTTTGGCGCGGTCGCCAAGATAGACCCGATTTTGTCGGTGGTCGAAAGTGCGCCGCGCGGCCTGTTGGTGCGACTCGACGCCCAATCACTGCAGTCGCTGGACGCCTCGGGGCTGGACGTCTTGGGCCAGCTCTACAAGGCGGTGGTGTTGCGCGGTGGCCGGCTGGTGATCTCCGGGCTGAACGCCCAGCCGCGCCGCGTGATGGAACGTTCGGGTTTTCTGGCGAAAATCGAAGAGTCCTGAGTCACTATCAAAAGAAGAGCTGATTGCGACCGCCCCATATGGGCTAGAGGCCTTTTCTACTTAAAAATGCAGGCCAGAACCGATAAAACTTAGCTGACGTTGCCGTTGACACCAGGTGCGCGCTCGTCGACCACCGAGCCGGTGCGCACCACCTTCAGGTCTTTGTCGAACTCGACCCGGAAAATCCGCGGCGTGTTCGGGCCGTCGCTGTAGCGCCACTCGTAAACAGTCTCCTGCTTGAGCGGCAGCGGCGTGATTTTCATGGGTTTGCCCAGCATCTTGCGCACCTGCTCCATGGGCATGCCGGGCAGGACCAGCGCAAAGTTTTGCGGCGTCAGGACCTGGCGCAGCGCGCTCATCTTGCCGTCCGCGCCTATGGTGATCATGTAGTTGACCTGGCCTTCGGGCTGGCGGTTGTATTCAAAGGTGCGGGCGCCGGGCTCTGCGGCCGCGCCGGGAAAGGGGTTGCCGGCCAGATCGCTCGCCTGCCAGATTTTTTCGGGCTCGCCGAACCGTTGGCGCACATCGGCTTCGGTGGCCACCCCTTCTTCCAGCGCCGCGATGCGCTGGTTGTCGCAAGCCACCAGACCCAGCAAAACCGAAAGTATTCCCATACAGCTCATCCACTTCTTGAACATCAAGCGGGTCGGTGCCGCCGGCCCCCGGAAAGCGAAAAAAGGCAGGTGCATGGCGGTCCCCGGTAAAATCGGCCGAATCAACGTTTCAGGCAGTTTAATCTCATGTCCATTTTCGCCCGGCCGCACTACACCTCAGACGTGACCCAGTTCATCAACGACCTCAAAGCGAAAAAACCCACGCTGGAAGCCGAACAACGCCAGGGGCGCGCCCTGCTGTGGGACAAAAAGCTGGACGCCTCCGAGCAGGCCGACTACCTGGACGCCCGCGTGGAGCAGCAGCCCTACGTCTACGGCACCAGCGGCCACCCGAACAGCCAATAGGCCCAGAACAGGCATAAAAAAGGCCTCCAGCCCTTGCTGGATAAGTGCAGACAGCTACCCTTTTAATAGCGATCACGCCGGCCACTGCAAGCCCCATGTCCATCCTCACAGAATTACCGCCTTCGCCGTCCGAACCGGGCCTGCCCGCCGACGTGTTGGCCCTGCCCGGCATGCCGGGGGTGATCGACCAGGTGGCGCTGGCCCGGCTGTATGGCGAGCCGCTGTTTGCGATGCCGCAGGATTTGTACATCCCGCCGGACGCGCTGCAGGTGTTTCTTGAGGCCTTTGAGGGCCCGCTGGACTTGCTGCTGTACCTGATCCGCAAACAGAACTTCAACATCCTCGACATCCCCATGGCTGCGGTGACGCGCCAGTACCTGGTTTATGTCGATGAGATCCGCAGCACCAACCTGGAACTGGCCGCCGAATACCTGTTGATGGCCGCCATGCTGATCGAAATCAAGTCGCGCATGTTGCTGCCGCCCAAGAAAACCGCGGAAGGCCAGGAAGCCGAAGACCCGCGCGCCGAACTGGTGCGGCGTCTGCTGGAATACGAACAGATCAAGCTGGCCGCCCACAAGCTCAACGAAATCCCGCAGTTCGGCCGCGACTTTTTACGCGCCCAGGTGTATGTGGAGCAGTCGCTGCAGCCACGTTTCCCGGATGTGCACGTGGTGGACCTGCAGGAAGCCTGGGCCGACATCGTCAAACGCGCCCGGCTGGTGCAGCACCATGTGATCTCCCGAGAAGAACTTTCGGTGCGTGAACACATGAGCATTGTGCTGCGCAAGCTGCAGGGCCAGAAGTTTGTCGAGTTTGAACACCTGTTCGATGCGGGCCGCGGCATGCCGGTGCTGGTGGTCACCTTCATCGCCCTGCTGGAGCTGTCCAAGGAAGGCCTGCTCGACGTGACCCAGGCCGAGGCCTACGCGCCGATTTACGTGCGCCTGGCTTACACGCCCGCCTGAGCAGCACCGAATTCCCCAAGATCGCATGGAGCCGCACAGACCGTCGCGGTAATTGGCCCGCTGCCCGCTGCGCTCGGCAGAATTCACCGGTTCAGTTCGCCGACTTGAACGGAACGTGTTGACAACCGATGCCGTGAATGGCTTTTGCTGCGCAAACGGCGGGTTGGGGTAGCTGCGGCCGCTGACCGTCCATAAACATCCCTCTGTGTCTGGACCGATTTCGCAAGAAGATCAGGTCATGGGCTGCGCCCATCAGCTGCCGTTGCCCCTGAACGCAGACTTCCCGTCTGGCAAATACGTCCCCAGCGGAAAGTACCGCCCACCCACACTGGCATCTGTTTGATCGCCTCAGCATCTAAAGAAGTCATTCCCGAACTCCCAATTTCAAAGATTGGAGATTCATCAACGCCCATTGAATTTATCAATTCAACAGCGCCTGACGATTGCTCGTCCCTTTGTCCTACATCCGTTAACAAAATTTACAAACACAATCGCTTCAGAACTTTAAGGCTGAGCACCCATGAACCACGCGCAACAATGTGACCCAACGGCCATCGGCCGCTGGCGTCTTCCCTCGGTGCTGAAAAAAGGGGTGCTGCCGTTTGCGCTGCTGGCACTTAGCCAGAGCCTCTTGGCCCAACAGATTCCCGGCGCCGGCAGCCAGATGCAGCAGATCCCGCCAGCGCCGGTCCCGCAGAAAGCACCTCCGGAAATCCGCATCGAACGTGGCACGGCACCGGCTGCTCCGGGCGCCGCCGAGGTAAAGATTCTGGTGCGCAGCCTGCGAGTCACTGGCGCACGGGTCTACCCCGAAGCCGATCTCATCGCGATCACGGGCTTTGCGCCGGGGACCGAACTGACGCTCTCCGAGTTGCGCGGCCTGGCGTCAAAGATCACCGCGCACTACGCCCAAAACGGCTACTTCGTGGCCCAAGCCTATCTTCCGGCACAGGACATCAAGGACAACACCGTCACCATTGCCGTGAGCGAAGGCCAATACGGCAAGATCATCCTGCGCAACCAGACCAACCTGTCCGATGATCAGGCCAACCGCCTGCTTGACGGCCTGAACAGCGGTGAAACCATCACCAACGACCCGCTCGAAAGCCGCCTCCTGCTGCTCTCGGACACCCCCGGTGTCAATGTCAAATCAACGCTGGCCCCAGGCACTGCGCCAGGAACCTCCGACCTGGTCGTTGACCTCACACCAGGAAAACGCGTGAGCGGCAGCGTGGATGCCGACAACGCGGGCAACCGCTATACCGGCGAGTACCGCCTTGGCGCGACCGTCAACCTCAACAACCCACTGGGGCTGGGCGACGTGGCCAGCTTGCGCACCATCACCTCCGGCAGGGGGCTCAACTATGGCCGTGCGTCCTACCAGGTGCCCTTCGGCAAAGTGACGGCCGGGGTCTCTTACAGCCGGCTGGCGTATGCGCTCGGCAAGGAATTCGAACCCCTGCAGGCCAACGGCACGGCGGAAATTGCGAGCGTCTACGGCATTTACCCGCTGATCCGCTCGCGCAACAACAACCTCTACACCCAGCTCGCTTACGAAGCCCGAACCTTCCAGGACCGGGTGGATTCGATTCCGTCGGTCACCGACAGGAAGGCGGACGTCTTGATGGCCAGCCTCTATGGCAACCATCGTGACAACCTGGGCGGTGGCGGGATCAGCGCTTATTCGCTGACCTGGTCGGCCGGCAAGCTCGACATACAAACACCGGCGGCGCTGGCGGCGGACGCGGCAAGTGCCCGAAGCAACGGCATCTACAACAAGCTCGCCTTCACCGCATCGCGGCTGCAGCGCGTCACGAATGCCGTGTCACTCTATGGCTCCGTCAGCGGCCAGGTGGCTTCGAAAAACCTCGACTCCTCGGAAAAGATGGAACTCGGCGGCATGAACGGCGTGCGGGCCTACCCCCAGGGTGAAGCCTTCGGCGACCAGGGCTACCTGGTCAATCTGGAAGCCAGGTGGTGGTTGTCCGATTTTTCGGAGCGCGTCCCGGGCCAAGTCCACCTGATCGGTTTCGTGGATGCTGGCAGCGTCACCATCCACAAGAGTCCCTGGGCTGCAGAGACCAGGCACAGAAACCTGGGTGCATACGGCGTTGGCGCCACCTGGGGCGATCCGGGCGATTTCCTGGTCAGGGCGTATTACGCCCGCAAGCTGGGCAACGAGAACGCAATGTCTGCCCCGGACAAGTCGGGCCGATTCTGGATTCAGGCCATCAAGTATTTCTGATCGCGGCCCACCCCAAGCACGGACTTGACACAGCATTTAAGGACTCACCCATGAACCGCATTCACCAATCCATCTGGAACGACAGCGCAGGCACCTTCGTTGCCGCCTCTGAAAGTGCCAGCGGCGCCGGCAAGAAAAAATCGTCGTGCACGACAGGACGCCCCAGTGCGGCGGGCTTCGCCGTCAACGCCCTATCGGCCTGCCTGATGCTCACCCTTGGCGCGTCCGTGTACGCCCTGCCCACTGGTGGCGTGGTTGCGGCCGGGGGCGCGAGCATTGTCAGTGGCGCATCGGCCACCACGATCACCCAGTCGACCGCCAACGTGGTGATCAACTGGCAGAGCTTCGGCATCGCTGCCGGCCAAACCGTGCAGTTCGTGCAACCCGGCAGCAATTCAGTGGCCCTGAACCGAGTCTTGGGTGCCGACCCTTCCAGCATCCTTGGCAACCTCTCTGCCAACGGCAAAGTCTTTCTGCTCAACCCCAACGGCATTCTGTTTGGCAGCGGCGCATCGGTCAACGTCGGCGGGCTGGTCGCCTCCACCCTGAGCATCACCGATGCGAACTTCATGGCGGGCAACCATGTCTTCACGGATGCAGGAAGCGGCACGGTCGTCAACCAGGGCACCATCAACGCGGCCAATGGCGGTTACGTGGCCCTGATGGGCAAAAGCGTCAGCAACCAGGGGGTTATTTCAGCCAAACTGGGTTCGGTGGCGCTCGCAGCCGGCAACGCCATCACCATGGACGTGGCTGGCGACGGCTTGTTGAATATTTCGGTGACTCAAGGGGCGGTCAACGCGCTGGTTGACAACGGCGGCCTGATCCGCGCCGATGGCGGCCGTGTGCTGCTGACGGCCCAGGCGGCTGGCAACCTGCTGCAAACCGCAGTGAACAACACGGGCGTGATTCAGGCGCAAACCATTGAGAACCGCAACGGCACCATTTTGTTGTTGGGCGACATGCAAACCGGCACCATGAATGTGGGCGGCACGCTGGACGCCAGCGCACCCCATGGTGGCAATGGCGGCTTTATCGAAACCTCGGCCGCGCACGTCAAGATCAAGGACGACGTTCGTGTCACCACGGCCGCACCGCAGGGTCTGATGGGCACCTGGCTGATCGATCCCCAGGACTTCATCATTGGCGCCGGTGGCAACATTTCCGGTGTCACACTCTCGGCGCAGCTGGTGAACAACAGCATCAACATCACGACGGCACCCGGTACCGGCAACGGGGATATTTTCGTCAACGACGCGATTACCTGGACAGCCGCCGGCGCCCCGACAACCCTCACGCTCACGGCGGACCGGGACACCAACATCAATGCGGCCGTGACGGCCACCAACGGCAATTTTGTGGCCTGTTGCGGACGTGATGTCAATGTGAACGCCGCCTTGACCACCACCAACGGAAGCATCCTGCTGAGCGCCGGACGCAACGTCAGCCTGAACGCCGCCGTCACCGCCACCGATGGCAACCTCATGATGTGCGCCGCCAACGATGTCAACATCAGCAGCAAGATCACGGTGACCAATGGCACGCTGGATGCCAGCCGCAGCCTGAGCCTGCCCCGTGGCCTGACCATCAGTGCGGACACGGACGGCACAGGCCCCGGCGTCGCGGGTGGCACGGTGATCTTCGCGCCACTCGCGCCACCCATCGCAGTCACCAACGCACCAGTCGTCATCACCTACAACCCCGTCTCGTACACCACGCCAACGGACTATTTGACCAAATTCACCCTGACCACGGGTGCGACACTGACGCAGCGCATGCTGGTCTTCCCCGAAGCCACCAAAAACTTCGACGGCACAACCACGGCGATCCTGACTTCCCTGAAGGGCAACCCCGCGGGTGCCTCCCTGATTGCCGATCCTGCCAGTACCGCCACATTCACCACCTCTGACCCGGGAACAGGTAAAACCGTGACCTTCAGCGGGTATCGTCTGACAGGTCCGAATGCCAGCCAATATGCCTTCGCAACGTCTTGCTGCGGGCCTGCCGTCAACAAAACAACCGCGAACATCGTCTCTCCCGTTCCTCCCGTTCCTCCCGTTCCTCCCGTTCCTCCCTTTGCGGGCATGACGGTCCTGGCTCTGGCCGGTTCCACGTATCCCGCAGACCTGATGCCGGTGAGTTATACCGATGCCGGCGACGTCTTCCTCGCACTGAAAGAAGAGGAAGAGGTGGTTCCCACCGCCATACCGTTCATTCCGCCGACACCTTACATTGCGCCGCGGTATGCACCCAAGCCAGCGCGCAACTAGTCAGCACCGAGGCAGCTCGTGACACATGATGCCCATGTCCCAAGCCAGGCAGTCAAAGGCGGGCGCGCGATGGGCTTGCCGCAGCAAAAGTCGTCCCTCCAGGGGCCTGGACGGGTGAGCGTCGTAGCAGGCCAGGGACTTTGCCTGGCCCTGCTGGCAGCATGTCTTGCCTTGCCGCCGGCCTCCGCCGCCCAGGATGTCGGGCAGCCGAGCCCGCTGTCTGCCGCGCCATCTGCATCAGCCACCCCCACCGTACAAACACAACGTGTCCCTGCAAGTCGCCCGAAGCGCGCCAACTTTGGACAGGAACGGGCCTCCCCGGAGGCCTCGCACGTCGCGGACTGGATCGTTGATTCCGGGGATAACCAGGGCATGCCCTTCATGATTGTGGACAAGGTCCATGCCAAGGTCCTGATGTTTCATGCCGACGGACGGCTGCAAGGCGCGGCGCCCGCGCTGCTCGGCCTGGCGCGCGGCGACGATTCCACGCCCGGCATTGGTGACCGCAAGCTGTCCACCATTCGCCCCGAGGAGCGCACGACCCCCTCGGGACGTTTCGTTGCCTCCTTGGGCCGCGGTCTTCGCGGCGAGGAATTCCTCTGGGTGGACTACAGCACGGCTCTCTCACTGCATCGGGTGGTGGCAGGTGCCCCCGGTGAAAAGCGCGCCCAGCGCCTGGACAGCGCGACTCCGGCGGACAACCGTATTTCCTACGGCTGCATCAATGTGCCGGTCACGTTTTACGAAAAAGTGGTGCGCCCGGCCTTCACCAGCACAAATGGCGTCGTCTATATCCTGCCGGAAACCCGGACGGCGCGCGAAGTCTTCGGGTCGTATGACGTCGAGGGCCCGGCACGAGCGCGGGACCTGGCCGAAGCCGCGTCAGCGCCGGTCACCTTGCATCCCGTGCCATTGCCGGTTCGATGAGGCAGTCGCGGCAGACATAGACCCCAGGCCGGTCTGCGTCCCGCAGCCTGACAGATAATCTGCTGTTTGACGAACAGGGCACCAGGCTGGTCAGGCGACGCCGCTCCACAACGGCTGACCGAGGCAGTTGCACAGATCCAACCAGGGCCGCAAGGCTTCCCATGAAAAACATCACCGCCACACACCACGGCGAACGGGGACAAATCCCATCCGGCAACACGCTGGCCGATGCCCTGCCCCTCGCCGGACACCCCGCAAAGTCACGCCCTTCCGGGACAGGCCTGTCCTCTTTGGCCGGCACGCAGCTTGCCTTCGATGTTCTGATTGTCGGCAGTGGCCTGGCCGGGCTGAGTGCCGCACTCAAGCTGCTGGAAAACCGGGGGCCGGCCTCCGACGGCGACCCGTTGCCGGATCGCCGTCCTGACCAAACGATCGCTGGCTGACGGCTCCAGTGGCTGGGCCCAGGGCGGCATTGCCGCTGTGATGGAAGAAAGTGAACAAGGCGACAGTTTTGAGTCGCACATCCAGGACACCCAGGTCGCCGGCGCCTGGCTGTCCGATACGGCGGCGACCACCCAGGTGGTGGAAGGCGCGCCGGCGGCGATTGCCTGGCTGCAGGCGCAAGGCGTGGTGTTCACGCAGGAGCCCGGCGCTGGAGAAACACCCACGCTGCACCTGACGCGTGAAGGCGGCCACAGCCACCGGCGCATCGTGCACGCGACCGACGCCACCGGCGCCGCCGTGCAACAAGCCCTGATCGCCGCCGTGTTGGCCCACCCGGCGATTGAGGTGTTTGAACACCACATGCTGGTCGACCTGATCGTGCAGCAGGACGCGGCCAGCGGCCAGGCGCGTTGCGTCGGCCTGTACGCGCTGGACAGCCGCCCCGACAGCGGCGGGACGGTCCACACCTTTGCCGCACGCCACACCTTGCTGGCCACGGGCGGCGCCGGCAAGGTTTACCTCTACACCAGCAACCCCGACAGCGCCACCGGCGACGGCATCGCCGCCGCCTGGCGCGCCGGTTGCCGCATCGGCAACATGGAGTTCATCCAGTTCCACCCGACCTGTCTGTACCACCCCGAGGCCAAGTCCTTTTTGATCAGCGAAGCGCTGCGCGGCGAAGGCGGCATTTTGCGCTTGCCGGCATCGGTGGGCGGTGCGCGTTTCATGCTGGCGCACGATGAGCGTGCCGAACTGGCACCGCGCGACGTGGTCGCCCGCGCGATTGACTTCGAGATGAAAAAACACGGCGTCGACTGTGTCTACCTGGACATCTCGCACAAGGGCGAAGCCTTTGTGCGCGAACATTTCCCGACCATCCACGCACGTTGTTTGGCACTGGGCATAGACATCGCGCGCCAGCCGATTCCCGTGGTGCCGGCCGCACACTACACCTGCGGCGGCGTCATGACCGACCTGGCCGGCCGCACCGACATTGCCAACCTCTACGCCGCCGGCGAAACCGCCTGCACCGGCCTGCACGGCGCCAACCGGCTCGCCAGCAACTCGCTGGTCGAATGTGTGGTGTTTGCCCAGCAGGTCGCAGACGCTATCAAATCAGCAGCATCTTGCGCTCATCCTGAAAGGGCTGGCGGCCAAAATGATGCACAAATGCTCCTGCCGGCCTGGGATGCCAGCCAGGTGACCGACGCCGACGAACAAGTCGTGATTGCCCACAACTGGGACGAGTTGCGCCGCCTGATGTGGAATTACGTGGGCATAGTCCGCACCAACAAACGACTCGAACGTGCGGCGCACCGCATCGCCTTGCTGCAAGCGGAAATCCAGGAGTTTTACGCCAACTTTTATGTCACGCGTGACTTGCTGGAACTGCGCAATCTGGTGCAAGTCGCCGAACTCATCGTGCGCTCCGCCCAGGCGCGCCACGAAAGCCGCGGCCTGCACTTCAGCCGCGATTACCCGCAGACCGATGCGGTGGCCGTGCCCACGGTGCTGGTGCCGGCCGGGCGTTCGCCAGCGCAGTAGAATTTGCCAGGCAGCAGACAGCCTGCCCACACTGATGTCGTTCAGCTTCACAAGGACTGGCGACGCTTCTGTTGGACTCCACCGAGTAGATCAAGGCCGCACCACCGTACGGCCCCAGCGATGCCCCCCCGGGCGCGATTGATCCAGGTCGATGGCGCCGTCTCCAGGAGTTCAACAGCAATGCACGCCAAGGAAGTTCCTCCTCTTGCGGTCTTGGTCGCCCTCTCTGCGCTCGCGGTCCTGCCTATCAACATGTTCGTGCCTTCGCTGCCGAACATCGCCAAAGACCTCCATGCGGACTTCGCACTGGTCAACCTCGCCGTCGCAGGCTATGCCATCGCCATCGCCGTCACCCATTTGATTGCGGGCGCCTTATCCGATCGATTTGGACGCAGACCCATTGCGCTCGTTGCGCTGGCCATCTTCACCATCGCCTCCCTAGGCTGCAGTCTGGCCAGCGACATCGAAACATTTTTGTGCTGTCGTTTGTTCCAGGGCACCGTCATCGCCGGCTATGCGGTGTCCCTGGCGGCGATCAGAGACAGCGCCGATGATCAAACGGCGGCAAGTCGCATTGCTTATGTGTCCTCGGCGTGGGCCGTGGCACCCATGCTGGGCCCAGCGATGGGCGGGCTGCTGGACGCGCACTTCGGCTGGCGTGCGAACTTCTTGGTATTCGCCATGCTGGGCATCGCCGGCCTGTACCTGGTGATTTTTCATTTGAAGGAGACAAACTTTCATCGCACCACGTCCATGGGTCTGCAGTTAAGCGCTTATGGCGAGTTGAGCCGTTCGGCGCGGTTCTGGACCTACACGTTTTGCATGGCCTTTGCACTGGGAAGTTTGTACGCGTTTCTGGGCGGGGCGCCCTTGGTGGCCGCACAACTGGGGGGAATATCAAGCACGGCGCTAGGTTTTTACATGGGGATGGTCCCCGCAGGCTTCATCCTCGGAAGTTACCTGGTGGGGCACGCCAGTTCCCGTTACTCGGTGACCGAGTTCATCCTGACGGGGCGAGTGCTTACTTGCTTGGGTTTAGTGGTGGGCCTCTTGCTGGTCGCTTCGGGTGTGACACACCCGCTTGCCTTCTTCGGCCCTTGTATCTTCGTGGGCCTGGGCAACGGACTGACCATGCCTGTTGCCAACGCCCGCGTTCTGTCGCTACGCCCCGGCCTTGCGGGAAGCGCATCGGGTTTGGCGGCGGCCTTGACCGTGATGGGCGCGGGCGTTATCGCCTTTTTTTCAGGACTGCTTGTCACAACGTCGAACGCACACTTTGCGCTGCTGGGCGTCATGTTGCTGTCTTCGGCGCTGTCCTTGGTCGCGGCGATATTGATCACCTACGCAGAAAAGAAAAGCGCGTCACGGCCCCCTGGTCATTCAGATTGCGCCTCGTAGCGATCTTTGTGTCTCAGGCGACGGGATGGACACTGAGGCTTCCATTCGTCTTGCCGCCAACTTCCTTGGCAATTTTCACAAAATCATCAACCGTTTCGGAGAAGACATCCGTACTCCACAAGATGCCCACGGCTCCAAATTTGAGCACGCGATCAATAGAAAGCCGGTGTACTGTTCCGCGCGCGACCTGGTAGCGGGTCATTTCTTCAGAACAGATGCCAATGTAGTTACCGCAGTGCAACAGGGCGAGCAAGGTGGTGATGGCCGAGGTTTCGACCTTGGGCTGCAGCCATGGCACGCCTGCGTCAACGAGCGCCGAGTCCAGCTGGCTTCGCATGGACGTCCCGTGCTGGGGCACGATCCAGTTCTCGTGTATCAAGGCGCTGAGTTTGTGTTCCGACGGGTCTTGCCAGAGCGGGCTTCCTTGTCCGACGACCACACAAATACCATCTTCAAACAGGATTTCGTGGTGAAACCCTGAGTCATAGGCCCTCGCGTCGATGGTTCCTATCACCACATCCAGCTCTTTTCTTGCAAGGCGTTCCAACAAACTGCTGAAGGTCCCCTCTGTTACGGTGATGGCCACGCTGGGGTGCATGATGTGAAACTGGCTGATTGACGCGGGAAGCACGCCTGCCACGCCGGCCCAAACGCTGCCCACATGCAGGCGCGAGGCCTTGCCTTGGGCGACGGCGTCGAGCGCTTTCCCCACGCGTGACACATCGCCCAGGACACGGATGGCCAACTGCTTGATCAACTGGCCCGCAGGCGTCAGCTCCAGTCGCCGGCCTCGCATCATGAGGGGCGTCCCAACCAGGCTCTCCATTTCAGCCAACCAGTGCGACATCGCCGATTGCGTCAAATGCAGCCTTGCCGCCGCTTCGGTCAACGTGCCTGCTTCATCGAGTACCAGCAGCGATTCCAGATGCCGGACTTTCAGCTTGCGCGCCCAAGCGAATTCGCCGTACAGATCACGCATGAGCAATTTCTAATGTATGCATTGATTAATTTCAGTAGCCTGAAGCCGAATAAACACAAATAATAAAAAATGACTTCTAAATTCAAGGGCAGATTCTTGCTTGCGGAGTGTCATTGATTTTTTTGCTGTGATTTGAGTATCCATTTTTGCGCAGTCGAAAGTCAGTTTTCGGTTTGTGATCAATCTGAGGAAGTTATGAACAATAGCGGTATCCAGCGTCGTACGCTCGTCAAGTTCGCGGCCGTTGCCAGTATGGGAGCAAACCATGCGTTTGGGCAGGATTTCCTGTCGCGTCCTATCAGGCTGATGATTCCACAAGGGCCCGGATCTGGTGCGGATGCGACCGGCCGCCAACTGGCGGAGTTTCTGTCCAAGTACCTCAATACGTCTGTCGTGGTGGATAACAAGCCAGGTGCGAATGGCATCTTGGCGTCCTCCATCGTGGCCAAGGAGCGTCCCGACGGGAATACCGTTTTTCTGACCAGCGTGTCACTGGCCAGCTTTAACCAGCATCTTTACAAAAAAGTGCCTTACGACGCGATCAATGACTTCACCTTCATATCGCCTGTGGCCGATGCCAGCTTCATGGTGATTGCCAGCAAGAAGAGCGGTATCAAGAATTGGTCGGATTTTCTGAAGAAAGCAAAATCCGAACCCGGCAAGCTGACGTTTGCCAGCGCTGGATTAGGCAATTCGACACACCTGTACATGGAAAAGATTGCCAAGGATTTGAAGCTGGACCTGCGGCATATCCCGTACAAGGGATCGGGCCCGGCGCTGATGTCTGTGGTCTCCGGTGAAACGGACTTGATGTGCGTGACCACGGTGACGGCCCTGCCACAGTTCGAAGCGCGTACGGTCACAGCCTTGGCCCAGTCTGGCGACAAGCGAGCCAGTCGCATGGCGGATATTCCGCTGATCAAAGACCTGGCCCCCGAGATGCCCGCATTGCCTGGTTGGTACGCCCTGGTTGGGCCCGCAGGCATGTCGCCCGATGTCGTCAAAAAACTCTCCGGTGCCGTCACGGCCTTCCTGGAAGATGAACAGAACAAGAAGAAGCTGAACGAGCAGTTTCTTTTCCCGATCCCCGGCTCCAGCGAACAAATCAAGGCAAGGGCGATTCAAGAGTCAAAAATTTGGGGTGAACTGATCAAGTCGCTCAATATCAACCTGGATTAAACAAAAACCATGTCAGATTCAGATGTCAACGGGACGGCGTGGACGATTCCCCCCAGTGCGTATTGCGCGAGGCGACCTGCGCGCTGGATGACCGGTGCGCCCACCTCGCACTACCTGACCATGCAAGATGGCTGCCGGCTTGCCCTGGATGTATATTTGCCCGAGGGAGATGGTGTGGACGCCGCCCCAACCTCTGTGCCCGTGATTGCGATCATGACACCCTACTACAAGCGTTTCAAGGTGACGGCGCCAGGCGCCGAGCCTGCGCCCAACATTGCCATTTACCGGGACTTTTTTGTCCCACGTGGCTACGCGCTGGTTGTGCTGGACGTGCGCGGTAGCGGTGCCAGCTTTGGCCGGCGTGATGCTTTTCGTTCGCCCAAAGAGCGTGGAGACTATCTCGCCCTGGCGCAGTGGATCTCCGAACAGCCATGGTGTGACGGGTCCATCGGTGCCACGGGGATTTCCTACCTGGGTGCGGCTGCGTGTTTTTTCGGGAGTACCGGGCATCCCGCGATCAAAGCGGTGGCGCCGCTCTTTGCCGTCTCGGATACCTACAGTGATCACGTGTTTCCCGGTGGGATCATGTGCAAAACGGTCACATCCAACTATGACGATTTGATCCGGGCGCTGGACTGGGATTTGAGAGACGAACTCAAGGCCTATCCCTATTTCAGCGACCCGCGCTACGCCGGGCCGGCACCGGTTGACGAGGATACGAGCGAGGTGCTGTTGGCTCAAGCTATCGAAGAGCACAAGGACAATTTCATGCTACGGGACATGGCACCCGAGATGTCTTTCCGTGAAGAGGGATGCCTGCACGACCCCGAGCTTCACAGTGGCGTCTGCAGCCCCTATTGGTACTTGAAGGAAGTGGCCGGCAAAGTGGCGGTGTATTCCGTCTCCGGCTGGTACGACGGCAGCGCGTTTGTGCATGGTTCCATCTCCCGCTTCATGACGCAGAAGGGCAAGAACGATCGCTTGCTGCTCGGCCCATGGGACCATGGCGCGCGCACCAACGGTTCGCCCTGGCGCTCACCGTCAGGCAGCGCGCCGGAGTTCTCCATTCTTTCCGAAGTTCTGCGATTTTTTGACCACCATCTCGCCGGACTCGACACCGGGCTGGAGGCGGAACAGCCTGTGCATTACTTCTGCACACATGCCGAGGAGTGGCGCAAGGCGCCTGATTGGCCCCCGGCGGCATCGCCGAAGTTCTGGTATTTGCACGGTGAAAAATTGCTTCCAGAGCAGCCGGATGCCGTGAGCACGGCCAGTTTTCAGACCAGGTTCACCGTCTCCAGCGGTTGTCATTCGCGTTTTGAGCGGCTGTCGGCGCAGCCTGTCGTGCAGTACTACCAGGACTGGCCGGAGAACGAAGCACAAATGACGTCCTTCCTCTCCGATCCGCTGCCGACCGATGTCGAGTTAGCAGGCCATGTTTTGCTGGAGTTAAGTCTCAGCAGCAGCGAGATGGACGGCGCCATTTTTGCCTATCTCTCGGAAGTCGACACGAATGGCCGCTTGATCTACATCAACGAGGGTTGCCTGCGTCTGGCACACCGCAAAGTCAGTGAAGCGCCGGACCATTACAAGACGGCGTGGCCGTTCCGGGACTACTCGCGCAACAACGCACAACGCATGAGCCCCTCTGTGATCGAAAACATCCAGATCGCCATGTTGCCCATTGGCTGGAAACTGGCCGCAGGAAGCCGCCTGAAGCTGTCCTTGTCTGGCGCCGACGCCCAACATTTTCAGCAGGTCCCCCATGGCAGACCGCCACGGTACACACTGCAGTTGGGGGGCGTGACAGGCTGCAGGCTGCAGTTGCCGGTTGTGGAGCGCCAGGTCGGCAGGCGCCGGATTTGATCAGCTCAAGGTTTCGTCTGTCACCCCGCGCAGCAGTTATTCCTTGTGCCGACTGTCACAAGCCAGCTGAGCGCTGCCGGAGGCGTCACCTTTTTTGGCCAACCTATGCGTTAAGTCGCATCCATTGAAGCACCAAAAGCCTACATATTCCGCCGGTATTGCCCACCCACCTCAAACAAGGCATTGGTGATCTGGCCCAGCGAGCAGACACGCACTGCGTCCATCAACACTTCAAACACATTGGCATTGGCAATCACCGCTTGCTGCAGGCGTTTGAGCATGGCCGGTGACTCGTCGGCGTGGCGTTGCTGGAAGTCGTGCAGGCGCTTGAGCTGGTTTTGTTTTTCTTCGTCGGTGGAGCGCGCCAGCTCCAGCTTGTCCTGCACCACTTCACCCTGCGGGTTGCGGAAGGTGTTGACGCCAATGATGGGCAGCTCGCCCGTGTGTTTGAGCATTTCGTAATGCATGGACTCGTCCTGGATGCGGCCGCGCTGATAGCCGGTTTCCATGGCGCCCAACACACCGCCGCGTTCGGCAATACGTTCGAACTCGGCCAGCACGGCCTCTTCGAGCAACTCGGTCAGCTCTTCGATGATGAAGGCGCCTTGTGAGGGGTTTTCGTTTTTCGCCAACCCCCACTCGCGGTTGATGATGAGCTGGATGGCCATGGCGCGGCGCACCGATTCTTCAGTCGGCGTGGTGATGGCCTCGTCAAACGCATTGGTGTGCAGGCTGTTGCAGTTGTCGTAAATCGCAATCAAAGCCTGTAGCGTCGTGCGGATGTCGTTGAACTGGATCTCCTGCGCGTGCAGACTGCGGCCTGAGGTCTGGATGTGGTATTTCAGCTTCTGGCTGCGCTCGTTGGCGCCGTATTTTTCTTTCATGGCCACGGCCCAGATGCGGCGCGCGACACGGCCCATCACGGTGTATTCCGGGTCCATGCCGTTGCTGAAGAAAAAGCTCAGGTTGGGCGCGAAGTCGTCGATATGCATGCCGCGCGCCAGGTAGGCTTCAACAAAGGTGAAGCCGTTGGACAACGTGAAGGCCAGTTGGCTGATCGGATTCGCACCGGCTTCGGCGATGTGGTAACCGCTGATGGAGACGCTGTAGAAGTTGCGCACCCGGTTGTGCACAAAATACTGCGCAATGTCCCCCATGACCTTGAGGCTGAACTCGGTTGAAAAAATGCAGGTGTTTTGGCCCTGGTCTTCTTTCAGGATGTCGGCCTGCACCGTGCCGCGCACGTTTTCCTGCACCCACTCGCGGATTTTGGCGGCTTCGGTCGCCGTCGGCTCGCGCCCGTTGTCTTTTTTGAACTTGTCCAGGTTCTGGTCAATCGCCGTGTTCATGAACATGGCCAGGATGGACGGCGCCGGGCCGTTGATGGTCATGGACACCGAGGTGGACGGGCTGCACAAGTCAAAACCGTCGTACAGCACCTTCATGTCGTCCAGCGTGGCAATCGACACGCCGGAGTTGCCGACCTTGCCGTAAATGTCGGGCCGCAGGTCGGGGTCGTTGCCGTACAAGGTGACCGAGTCGAAGGCGGTGGACAGGCGTTTGGCGGCCATGCCTTCGCTGAGCAGCTTGAAACGGGTGTTGGTGCGAAAGGGGTCGCCCTCGCCGGCAAACATGCGCGTCGGGTCTTCGCCCTCGCGCTTGAAGGCGAAGGTGCCGGCGGTGTAGGGGTAGCTGCCCGGCACGTTGTCCAGCATCAACCACTTGAGGATTTCGCCGTGGTCTTCGTACTGCGGCAAGGCCACCTTGCGGATAGGCGTGCCGGACAGGGACTTGGTGATCAGCGCGGTGCGGATTTCCTTGTCGCGGATTTTTACCACGTATTCATCGCCGGCATAAGCGGCCTGCATGTCCGGCCACTGGGCCAGCAACGCCCGGGCGTCGCCGTCCATACGCGCCTTGCGGTGGCCCGCCAGGTCCAGCGCGGCTTCGGCGGCGGGCGCGCGCTCGGGCTTGTCGACCTTGAGCATGGCGGCGGCGGCCTTGAGCTGCTGCACCTCGCGCGCCAGTTGCGCCTGGACTCTGGCGCGTTTTTTTGTAGCCGCGCACGGTGTCGCTGATCTCGGCCAGGTAACGCGTGCGTGCCGCCGGCACCACAGGCGTCTGGTTGGTGCTGTGGCGCACATCCACCAGCGGCAGGGTGCCGTCACCCAGCGTGAGGCCCAACGCCGCCAAACGCGGTTTGAGCGCCTGGTACAGCGCGGTAACACCGTCGTCGTTAAAACGCGCGGCCATGGTGCCGAACACCGGCATGTTGTCGGCCGGGGTGGTCCAAGCTTCCTTGTTGCGCTGCACCTGTTTGGAGACATCACGCAAGGCGTCCAGCGAACCCTTGCGGTCGAACTTGTTGATGGCGACAAACTCGGCAAAGTCCAGCATGTCGATTTTTTCCAGCTGGCTGGCGGCGCCGAACTCGGGTGTCATCACGTACATGGGCACATCCACATGCGGCACGATGGCGGCGTCGCCCTGGCCGATGCCGGAGGTTTCGACCACGATCAAATCGAAGCCGGCCACCTTGCAGGCCGCAATCACCTCGGGCAGCGCTTTGCTGATTTCGCTGCCGAATTCACGCGTGGCGAGCGAGCGCATAAAAACCCGCTGGCCTTGCGACCAGGGATTGATGGCATTCATGCGGATGCGGTCACCCAGCAGGGCGCCGCCGCTTTTGCGGCGCGACGGGTCGATGCTGATGACGGCCACACGCAACTGGTCGTTCTGGTCCAGCCGCAGGCGGCGTATCAACTCGTCGGTGAGCGACGATTTTCCGGCGCCGCCGGTGCCGGTGATGCCCAGCACCGGTATCTTTTTACCAGCCGCCTGCGTCCGCAGAGCCTCGACCAGGGCCGGCTTGGCCTTGTCGTTTTCCAGTGCGGTGATGAGTTGCGCCAACGCCCGCCAGGCCAGTTCGCCATGGCCCGTGATGGCCTGGAGGTCTTTGGGCGCAAAACCGGTCAGGTCCTGGTCGCAACGCATGACCATCTCGCCAATCATGCCGGCCAGCCCCATCTTCTGGCCGTCTTCGGGGCTGTAGATGCGGGTCACGCCATACGCTTGCAGCTCGCGGATTTCCGGCGGCACAATCACGCCACCGCCGCCGCCAAACACCTGGATGTGCTGACCGCCACGACTTTTGAGCAGGTCCACCATGTACTTGAAATACTCGACATGGCCGCCCTGGTAGGAACTGATGGCAATGCCCTGCACATCTTCCTGCAGCGCGGCCGAGACGACTTCATCGACGCTGCGGTTGTGGCCCAGGTGAATCACCTCGGCACCCATGCCCTGCAGGATGCGCCGCATGATGTTGATGGCCGCATCGTGCCCGTCAAACAGGCTGGCGGCAGTGACAAAACGCACTTTGTGCGTGGGACGGTAGCTGGCAAGGGCCTGGTATTCGGCGGACAGGTCGGTCATGGCGTGGTCTTTCTCGGGAAGGCTTTAAGAGATCGTCAGGTTCTGGAGCCCGGGATCGCTGGGCGGATAACGCAGTTTGAGCTTTTTCAGGGTGCCCTGCACCACGCTGGCAATCATCAGGTTGCGGTGCGTTTTGGAGTTGGCGGGCACGATGGTCCAGGGCGCATGTTCTGTGCTGGTGCTACGCAGCAAGGCTTCATAAGCCTTCTGGTAATCGGCCCATTGCTTGCGCACCTTCAGGTCGTCCAGGCTGAATTTCCAGTGTTTGGTCGGGTCATTTACCCGCTCTTGCAGGCGCTCACGTTGTTCTTCAAAACTGATATGCAGCATGAACTTGAGAATGACGGTGCCGGTCTCACTGAGGAGGCGTTCAAAGTCGTTGATGTGCCGATAACGCTGCGCGGTCTGTTCGGGCGTGATCCATTGGTTGACCACGGGCACCAGCACGTCTTCGTAGTGGCTGCGGTTGAACACCATCATCTCACCGGCGCCGGGCAGGGCTTTGTGAATGCGCCACAGGTAGTCGTGCGCACGTTCTTCTTCCGTGGGCGCTTTCCAGCCGACGGTATGGACACCCAGCGGGCTGGTGCGGCTGAAGACCCCGCGTACCGTGCCGTCTTTGCCCGAGGTGTCCGTGCCTTGCAACACCACCAGGAGCTTGAAGCGCCGGTCGGCATAAAACAGGTCTTGCAGCGCGTCGAGCTCCAGCGCCAACGCCTCCACCGCCGCCTTGTCCTGTTCCTTGTCGCCGGAGGACCAGGGTTTGGCGCCCGGGTCCAGCTTGGACAAAGAAAAGGCCGCCACGTGTTTTCCTGCGGGCTGCCAGTCGGTCAGTGCCGGGCTGGGAGGGTTCTTTTTTGCCATGAAGACCTCAGCGGGGTGATGAATTTAAGTTGACGTTTACGTAAACGTCAATATTACCGCGTTCCCAACAAAAAGGGGCGCTTGCGCGCCCCTTGAACGGTCAATAACAGCATCTGCTATCCGGCTGGTCCGCCATACAGGTATTGCGGTAACCACAGTGTCATGCCCGGCCAGATGTACATGAACACCATGCAGAGGATCACGATCAGCATGTAAGGCATCATGCCCGCGAAGATCTGGTTGATCGTGACATGCGGCGGTGACACCCCTTTCAGGTAAAAGGCCGCCATGGCCACCGGTGGCGACAGGAAGGCCGCCTGCAGGTTGACGAAAACCAGCACGCCCCACAGGATGGGGTCGATCTGGAAATGCTGTAGCAACGGCAGAAAGATGGGCACAAAAATCACGATGATTTCGGTCCACTCCAGTGGCCAACCGAGGATGAAGATGATGGCCTGCGACAGCAGCAGGAACTGCAGCGGAGACAGATCCATGGACAACACCCACGTTTCGACCACACGCTGGCCGCCCAGCAGCGCGAACACGGCCGAGAACAGCGCCGAACCGACAAACAGCCAGCACACCATGGAGGTGGTCTTGGCGGTCAGGAACACGGCCTCCTTGATACGCTGGAAGTTCAGCGTGCGTGCATGCCAGGCCATCAGAAAGGCCCCGGCCGCACCGACCGCCGCCGACTCGGTGGCCGTGGTGATGCCAAACAGGATGACGGCCAGCACGATGAAGGTCAGCAGTGCCAGCGGCATCACCGACGACACCAGCATGCGCAGGATCTCGAACTGCTCGGCATCAAAGCGCCAGTAATACCAGGCCAGCAGCAGCAGGCTGATGGCGCAGGCGATCCAGAAGCCGGTGTAAAACGCCGGCGGCACGGCTGCTGTTTGCGGGCCATGGGCCGATGGGTCGCCAAACTGCTCCATAGCCGGCTCGCCCTTGCTGCCTGACGGTGGCTCCTGCACATCGCTGGAGCCTGGCGGGGCTTGCAGGCCGTCTTCGGCCGGTGGCTCTCGCAAACTGCCGGCGGCAGGGGGCTCCCGCACGTCGCCGTCCCCGGGCGATGCGGGGCTATCGGTACTCGCTTTGGCGGTTTGTGTCACCTGGGGGGTGCTGGCGTTGTTGTCTTCCTGGGAATGGATGACCACGTACCACCAGACGGCGCCCAGCGTGACAGCGGTCAGCGCCAGTGGCACCAGCGACAGCCCCAGGCTTTTGACCAGCAGGCCACGCGTGATGGTCACACCTTCCGCGGCGCCGCGCAGCGCCCTGCCCGGCGCGGCCGCGGCGGCGGCCAGAGCGGGCAACATACGGCGCGAATAAACGTTCGACACATGGGACACCCAGGGCTGCACCGGCACCTGTTGCTGCTCGGGCGGAAGTTTGGGCGCAATCTTCGGATTGATCAGCACCCAGCCGATGATGTAGATCAGGTAGAGCAGTGCCAGGAAAAAACCAGGAAACATGGCCGCGGCATACAGCTTGACCACCGACTGACCGGCGACCGCGGCGTAAACAATGATCATCACCGACGGCGGGATCAGGATGCCCAGCGTGCCGCCGGCGGTGATCACGCCGGCCGCCAGCCGCGTGTCATAACCGGCATTGAGCATGGGTCGCATCGCGATCACACCCATCAGCACCACCACGGCACCCACCAGGCCGCTGGCAATACCCCAGAAGGTGCAGATGATCAGCGTGGTGACGGCCAGCGAGCCGGGTACGCTGCGAAACGCCAGCTGAACACTGTGGAACATCTTGTCCACCAGCGCGCCGCGTTCCATCACATAACCCATAAGCACAAAAAGCGGTATCGATAAAAGCGTTTCATTGGTCATGGCGCCGAAAGCGCGCTGCACCATCAGGTCGAAAATCCGGTTGTCCAGCCAGTGTGCGGCGGGATCGTAAAACGCGGCGTAGCCGAACAACATGCCCAGCCCCATCAGGGTGAACGCCGTCGGGAAACCCATCATGATGACCACCACGATGAGGCAAAGCATGGTCATGCCAAGTGCTGCATTACTCATGATCAACCCTTCATCCCTTTGGACTTCTCGATGGCCAACTGGCGCGACGCTTCGTCGACATATTCGCTGCCAGCCAGTTGCTGCGCGACCACGTCGGCTTCCTCGGCGTCCTGCAGGCGCGGCGTCCAGACGCCGGTGCGGACACAAACCAGGCAGCGCAGCATTTCCGAGAGGCCTTGCATCAGCACAATCGCGCCTGCCAGCGGGATGATGAACTTGAAGGGGTAGACCGGAATCGGGTCGGCGTTGAAGGTCTGCTCGTGGATGGCCAGCGAGTCCTGAAAATAAGTCCATCCGGCCCAGGTGAGCGCCGCGATGCCGGGGATGAAAAACACCAGGTAGAGCACCAAGTCCAGCGTCGCCTGGGTGCGCGGTTTCATGCTGCCATAAAGGAAATCCCCGCGCACATGGCCGTCATGCGCCAGGGCGTAAGCCCCGCCCAGCATGAACAGCGTGCCATACAACATGTTGTTGGCGTCATAAATCCAGGCCGTTGGCGCGTTGAGCGCGTAGCGTTTGAAAACCTCGGCGCAAACCAGAAGCATCAGCGCCACGATCAGCCAGGCCGCAGCCTTGCCGACCCAGGTGCTGATGTGGTCAGCCATGTGAATAAGTTGTTGAACGGTCATGAAAATACTCGTTGGCCCAGGGGTGGAGCGGTACAAAACAAAACCAGCCATCCAGAACAACCGGATGGCTGGCTGACGTCTTCAAGGGAATACCGGGATCAGGCTTTTTTCTTGCTGAAATAATGGTTGTAGGCCATTTTGAAATCCACCGTGTAGTCGTTATGCCACTGGCCGGCGCGCTGGGCAAAGGTGCGCTGCGAATCCAGCACCTTCTTGAACAGCGGGTTCTCTCCAGCCTTTTTGGCAATCGTGGTGTCCCAGGCTGCCAGTTGGGCGCGCAGCACCGCATCCGGCGTCTTGTAGAACTTGATGCCCTGCTTTTTCATGGCTTCATAGTCCTGCGAGTTGCGGTCGATGGACTTCCAGCTCATGTCGGCGCTGGCGGCTTGCACGGCGTAGTCGATGATGGAGCGCAGTTCCTGCGGCAGCGCGTTGTATTTGGTTTTGTTAAAAAGGATTTCGAATTGCTCGCCGCTTTGGTGAAAGCTTTGCAACATGCAGTTTTTCACCACGTCGGGAAAACCCAGGACGCGGTCGGACGTGGCATTGTTGAACTCGGCTGCGTCGATCAGGCCGCGGTCCAGCGCCGGCACAATCTCGCCGCCCGGCAGCGGATTCACGGCGGTACCCATCACGGTGAACATGTCAACCGCCAGGCCAACGGTGCGGAACTTCAGGCCTTTCATGTCTTCGACTTTGGCGACCGGTTTCTTGAACCAGCCCAGCGGCTGGGTGGTCATGGGGCCGTACAGGTAGGACACCACGTCCATGTTGATCGATTTGTAAATCTCGTCCAGCAGCGCCTTGCCGCCGCCGTAGTTGTGCCAGGCCAGCACCATGTTGGCGTCCATGCCATAGCCGGGGCCGGAACCCCACAAGGCCAGCGCCGAATTTTTGCCGTAGTGGTAGGCCACCACGCCGTGACCGCCGTCCAGCGTGCCCTTGTTGACGGCTTCCAGCAACTGGAAGGCCGGCACTACAGCGCCTGCAGGCAAGACTTCAATCTTGAGTTTGCCGCCGGCCATGTCGTTGACCTTTTTGGCGAAGTCATTGGCGAATTCGTGGAAGATATCCTTCGCCGGCCAGGTACTCTGGAAGCGCAGGGTGGTGGCGGTTTGTGCGGTGGCCAGCATGGGCGCTGACATGGCGCCAGCGCCGGCGGCCATGGCGGCGCCCTTGAGCAGGCTGCGACGGCGAGGGGTTTTGATATCGGTCATGGTTTGTCTCCTGTTGTTAAAAAACGTTAGCAAGCTATCTTTTGTCATTGACGTCTTGCATGTAAGAGGGTTTTTACCAACCGAACAAAGCCAATGGCACTTAATTGGGCTGAAACTGTGCTTCCGGCCTTGGCCGGCGTTCTGTTGTCAGTTTCACGTCAAGTTTCAAGCCGCTACGCGCCCTATCCAGCGCCGCGCCAAGGCCATACCAACAAGCATCGCCAGCACAAATACCCCCGCGTCCAGACCGCCGGTCAACAGCGACGCCAGCGCCGGCCCCGGGCAATAACCCACCAGCCCCCAGCCAATGCCGAACAACGCCGCCCCCAGCAACAGTCGACTGTCGATATCGCGGCGTGTGGGCAACTCAAATTTATCGGCCAGCCAGGGCTTGCGTTCTGGGTGCTGGCGGGACGGCGGCGTGAGGGCGAAAGCCAGCAGCATGAGCAGCAAGGCGCCACCCATCACAAATACCAGGCTGGGGTCCCAGGGACCAAAACGCGCGGGGTCGACGATGCCGGCCACGTTCAGAAAACCCATCACCTTGGCCGGCTGCGTCATGCCGGAAACCACCAGCCCCACAGCAAACAAGGCGCCCGATGCCAGGGCCAGCAAAATTCTTTTGATCATTTTGGCCTCCAGCCCTTTATCTATAAGCGTAAGAAGCTATAAAAACCGTAGCAACTCCGGCACCCATGAAGGTCAGGGTTGCCACCAGTGAACGCAGCGAACGGCGACCCAGGCCGCAGACGCCATGGCCGCTGGTGCAGCCGGAACCCAGCACGGTGCCGAACCCCACCAGCAGGCCGGCGACCAGCAGCAGCGCCAGAGGCCGCAGCGGTGTGGCCGGCGGCTGCAGCCAGGCGGCCGTCGCCGCACCGGCCAGCACCAGGCCAGCAAGAAAAGCCCAGCGCCAGGCGACGTCCGAGCGGTCGCGGCTGAGCAGGCCAGACACAATGCCGCTGATGCCGGCGATGCGCCCCAGTGACGCCAGCAACAGCCAGCTGGCCAGCCCAATCAGCAGGCCGCCCACAAGGGATTGCAAATAGGGATGCATGAACCACTCCTTAACGTTCTAAACTTGTTGTCGATCCCCGTCAGCATAACGGTCTGACCCCCCGTCCGGAGACCCGCCATGAACCCGATTCAGCTTTTTGATCCTGCCTCCAGTACCTACACTTATTTACTGTTCGATCCCGCGACACGCGAGGCCCTGATCATCGACCCGGTGGATCAGCAGGTCGAGCGTGATCTCGCCGTGTTGCGCGAGCACGGTTTGACGCTCTTGTGGACCGTGGAAACCCATGCCCACGCCGACCACATCACCAGCGCCGGACAACTGGCCGAACACACGGGCGCCCAGACCGCGGCGCCGGAAGGCTGCGGCATCGCGACGGCCGCCAGCCAGCTCAAGGACGGCGATGTGTTGCGGTTCGGCGGCGAGCAAATCACGGTGATACACACGCCCGGGCATACCGCCGGCAGCGTGTGTTATCGCTGGCGCCAGCATCTGTTCACCGGTGACACCTTGCTGATCAATGGCTGTGGCCGCACGGATTTCCAGTCGGGCAGCGCCGAGGCTTTGTACCAAAGCATCACGCAAAAGCTGTTCACCTTGCCGGACGACACCGTGGTCTGGCCCGGACACGATTACCAGGGCCGAACCCAGTCGACAATCGCGGCCGAGAAGGCCGGCAATGCACGCATCGCCGGCAAAAGCCAGGCCGAATTTGTGGCCACCATGGCGCAGCTCAAGCTGCCCCGGCCTGCACGCATGGATGAGGCGCTGCCCGCCAACCAGAATTCAGGCATGGTGGCCCGCCGCCACGATGCCGGTGGCGAGGAGGTGTCGCAGCCGCAGCCCGCGGCCGGTTACGCCGGTGATGTCTCGGCCCAACTGGCCTGCCAGTGGTGGCAAGCCGGCGAGGCGGTCTTGATTGATGTACGCACCGACGCCGAACGCGAATGGGTCGGTTTTGTGCCCGGTGCGGTGGCACTGGCCTGGAAGCAGTGGCCGGGCATGGCCTTGAACCCGGCCTTCGACGCGGGTCTGCAGGCCGCCGTGCCGCCCGGCAAAAAGGCCGTGCTGTTGTGCCGCAGCGGCGTGCGTTCCATCGCGGCGGCAAAACGCGCCACCGAACTGGGGCTGGAGGCCTACAACATCCTCGAAGGTTTCGAGGGCGACCCGGACGCCGAGGCGCACCGCGGCGCACGCGGCGGCTGGCGCTATCGCGGTTTGCCCTGGCGGCAGAACTAAGCCCCCACGCTTGTCGCTTCGCGTACTGCGCTGCCCCCTGAGGGGGCCACTGCGCCTGCGGCCCGGCTAAGCCGGTTCCGCGGCCCCGGCTTGAAAATTCCGGCACCGACGATGGCCAGGCGACAAGACAGCGATGCGGGGTTCACATAAACTGGCCGCATGAACAACGACAGCCTGCTCAAACGCATTGAAGCGAAGCGCGACGAGGTGGTGGCGCTCACGCAAGACCTGGTGCGTATCCCTACCGTCAACCCGCCTGGTGATGCATACGAGGCCTGCGCCCGCCTGCTGGGTGAGCGGCTTCGAAAACGCGGCTTTGCCGTCGAATACATTCGTGCCGAAGGTGCGCCGGGGGATCGCCACTCGCATCCGCGGGTCAATGTGGTGGCGCGTTACGAAGGTACATCCGCCGGCGAGTGTGTTCACTTCAACAGCCACATCGACGTGGTGGAAGCCGGCTCTGGCTGGACCACCGATCCCTTTGGCGCCGAGGTCAAAGACGGCAAGGTTTTCGGCCGCGGTACCTGCGACATGAAAGGCGGGCTGGCCGCCAGCGTGATTGCCTGCGAAGCGATTCTGGAGGAAGGTCTGCCCTTTCCCGGTGCGCTGGAAATTTCCGGAACGGTGGATGAAGAGTCAGGCGGTTTTGCCGGTGTCGGGTATCTGGCCGAGCGCGGTTATTTCACGAAACCACGTGTGCACCACGTGATCATTCCCGAGCCGCTGGGGGTGGACCGCATCTGCCTGGGCCACCGCGGCGTCTGGTGGGGCGAGGTCGAAACCCTGGGCCGGATCGCCCATGGCTCCATGCCTTTTTTGGGCGACAGCGCCATCAACCACATGAGCGCTTTTATTCACCTGCTGGAAACCCAGCTGCAGCCGCGCTTGTCGCAGCGCCACACCGCCGAACCGGTGGAGCCGCCCGGTGCGCGTGTCAGCACGCTCAACATCAACAGCTTGCATGGCGGCCAGGTCGAACAATTGTTTGCGCTGGACGCCCTGGGCCGGCCTACCGGCGACCTGCCTTCGCCTGTTGTTGCGCATTCCTGCCGCGCGGTGCTGGATCGCCGTTTTATCGCCGAGGAAAACCTGGAGGCGGTCAAGGCGGAGATCGTGGCCATGCTCGAAGAACTCAAACGCAACCGGCCCGGCTTCAATTACGGCCTCAAGGACATCATGAGTTTTGTGCCCACGGCCACACCCAGGGAGGCGCCCGTGGTACTGGCCACCGCCCGCGCGATTGCCCGCGTCTTGGGCCGCGAAGCCAGCTACATCTCCAGCCCCGGCACCTACGACCAGAAACACATCGTGCGCACCGGCAAGCTCGATGCCTGTATTGCTTACGGCCCCGGCATTCTGGATCTGGCGCACCAGCCCGACGAATACGTGGGTATCCAGGAACTGGTGGACAGCGCCAAAATCATGGCGCTGGCAGCGCTGAGCCTGACCAAAGGGCAACACGCCCCATGATTTGATTAGTACAAAAGTATTGGTTTAATCAACCACTACCACTTAATCTCATTTTTTGGCGTTTGACCCCTGTTAATGTTGACAGGGGGTGACAACTCAAATTTGTCAATTTCATTTTCAATGGTGTTACTTTTTCACAAGGTAACCACCATGCATACTGAAATTCTTGAGCGTTCCCCCCTTTCTGCGGTCACCAAATCCGCCATCAACCCCGGGCTCTCGGCCCATTTGAAGCAGCGTATTGCCCGCGACTTCACCCCGCGCTGGCAGGACCAGTGGGGCGGAAAATTTGTCCTGCACGGCAAAACCGCCGGTTCTAACGCCGTGCGCCTGGATGGCAACGACTACCTCAGCGTGACCGGCCATCCGGACATCGTGGGCGCCCAGGTGGCGGCCCTGCGCAATGACAACGAATTCGTGATCCAGTCCGGCGTGTTTGTCCATGGCGAACACCCGGCCCGTTCGCTGGAAAAAAACCTGGCGCAGTGGGTGGGCAAGGAGGACGGTTTTGTGTGCCAGTCCGGTTATTCCGCCAACGTTGGCCTGCTGCAGGCGATCGCCGATGCACAAACGCCGGTGTACCTCGACACGCTGGCGCACACCTCCTTGTGGGAAGGTGCCCACGCAGCCCGCGCGCCGGCCCACCCGTTTCGCCACAACGACCCGGCCCACCTGGACCGGGTGTTGTCGCGCCATGGCCCCGGCGTGGTGGTGGTGGATTCGGTCTACAGCACCACAGGCGCCCTGTGTCCGCTGCGCGAGATCGTGGAGGTGGCCGAGCGCCATGGCTGCATGATCCTGGTGGACGAGTCGCACTCCCTGGGCACCCACGGACCCGGCGGCGCCGGACTCTGTGCCGAACTGGGTCTGACGGACCGGGTGCACTTCATCACGGCCAGCCTGGCCAAGGCCTTTGCCGGACGCGGCGGCTTTTTCACCGCACCGGCGGAACTGAGGTATTACATCCTGAGCTCAAGCTACCCGAACATCTTCAGTTCCTGCCTGCTGACGCATGAAATCGCCGGTCTGGATGCCACCCTGACCGTGATCCGCAACCGCGACGAGCAACGGCAGCGTCTGCGTGCCCACACCCTGCGTCTGCGCACCAGCCTGTCCGACATGGGTTACCCGATTCACCAGGGCACGGAGCAAATCATTTCACTGGAGGCCGGGACTGAGCCGGACACCATGGTGTTGCGCGACCATCTGGAAGGCCGCGGGGTTTTTGGCGCCGTTTTCTGCGCGCCAGCCACCAGCCGCAACCGCGCCATGGTGCGTCTGACGCTGCATGCAGCCCTGACGGATGCTGAACTTTGCCACGTGGAGGCGGTGGCGCGTGAGGTGGCGCCGCTGGTCAAACCTTGGGACTGGCCAATTGCCAAGCGTGCACGCGCGGCGGAAGCAGCAGCCAACTAAAACAGGCCAAGAAAGCTGGCTTTGGCTAGTCCTGCACCGTGCGATGGCTGTGCTTTTTAAGCCATTGGCTGTAGCCCGTCCATCCACGCGGCCGGGTCGCCAGTTCGACCGGAAACAGCGCTGCCAGCAGCGAGCCTTCGTGGCCAATCGAAAATGCGGGCGTGAGCCGGGGTGGGCCGGCTTGCCCCAGGGCTTGCTGAAGCTCCAGATCCACCAGGTGGCGACCGTGGCGGATGTCGGCGGCCGCGGCGGCCCCCAGGCCTTGGGATTCGGCCAGTTCCGCCAGCTCAGCCAAGCCCGCGGCGGATTCCAGTTGCAGCCAGCTGACCCGGCCTTCGGCATCCATACCCAGAATGCCGAAGGGCTGACCAATCACCACATGTTCGACCCAGTGGCTGCCGGCCAAGCCAGTGAGTTGCCGGGCCACCGAGGGCACTTGCAGCAGGGCATGCTGCGGCTGCGTCAGTGCGGCACGCCAGGTCTGCGTGTGGCGCAGCTGCGGCCGGTCCAGCATGCGCTGCACAACGGCAATCAGGTGTTGCGAGATATCCGGCGTCTGTTTGGCGATGAACTGGTCGATCAAGCCCCGGTTGAAGGCGCTGACCGCCACATGTTCGTCGGCCTGGCCGGTCAGCAATATCCGGCCGCCCGGCCAGTCTGTCAGTTCGGTCAGCGCCTGCAGGCCGTCCATGCCGGGCATGGCGTAGTCGAAGACGCAGACCTGGGTCAAGGCATAACGTTCGGTATGGGTGGCCCAGTACTGCAGGATTTGCGGGATCAGCAGGCTGCCGGCCCGCCAGTTGTCGATCATCTCCTGCTGGGCCCAGGCATCAGCCTCCCACAGCGGGGGCTCCTGCTGCAATTCATTGATACAGGCCTGAGGCCGCAGGTGGAACTTGACGTGCCACTGCCGTGGCAACACCATGGCCAGCATTTCAAGGTAGCCAGGATCGTCATCAAGAAAAACAATCGCCCCGGGGCGATGGAACAGGGGAAACTCATGGTGACGGTTGTGGGTTGAGTTACCTGAGAACCGGAAGTTCAATGATAAAGATAGCGCCGCGGCCAGGCTCCGACTTAACACGAATGGTGCCGCGGGCGCTCTGCACCACTTGCCGGCAAAAAGCCAGCCCCAAGCCATGGCCGGTTCCCCGGTCGGTCGAGAAAAACGGCTCAAAAATACGTGCCTGCAGCTCCGCGGCAATCCCGCTGCCCTGGTCCGTGATGACTATACGCCCGGAACCGTTGAGCACCCCGATTTCAATGCGCAAGTCACCTGTTTTGGGGGCTGCGCTACCGGCTGCCAGCGAATGAAAGGCATTTTTCAACAAGTTGTTGATGACTTGCGCGAACAGCCTGTAGGACGACTCGAAAGAAAAATCCTTGCGCAGCACCAAGACGACGCTGTCCCGCTCGCGCGAGTTGCGGTAAGGGTAGTCCTTGATCACGCCACGCAGCAATTCGGAGGCCACAACCGTTTCCTTATGGATGGGCAGGCGCTGCAGGCGTGCATTGGCGATCTGGGTGTCGATCTGCTGGTTCATGTTGCGCACCAAGGTGTGCAGCCGCACCACCAGTTGCTCAAGCCGTTGCGCATCGATCGCCTCCCGGGGCTGACGGGTTTCGTTGCGCACGGCATCACCAATCAGCGACATGGTGGCCAGCGGCGTGCGCAACTCGTGGGCCATGATGCCAATGGTGGTCAGCGTGTGCTGGAGGTGGTCGCGCCTCAGGTTGGCCGACGACAGCCCCAACAGCAGGGCGCTGGCCCAACTGAAGGCAATCACCACAGCGTTGATCGCGAACTGCTGCTCGCTCATGGGGGGCACGGCAGGTCCGACCCACAGGAACAGCGCACCGGCCAGGAACACGCCGCTGAGCGTGCCCAGGGTGGCGACACGCCAATCGGTCACATGGTAATAAATCAGCACCATGGCGCAGAAGCTGCTCAGCCAGACCGTGTTGCCGTTGTTGCAAAAATACATCCAGCTAAAAAACAGCGGCAGCTGGATCCAGAAAACCAGGCTGAAAATACGGGCGGACAGTTTGCTCGACGGATCGCGGGTGATGCTGTTGGAAATCAGCAGCAAACCCAGCGCGCCCAGCACGGCGCGCAGCCCGGGGTTTTCATAAGGCTGCGGCAACCAATGGCCCCAGATCCAGCCAAACAGCGGGTGGCCCACCAGCGTGAACAGGCCCAGGGCGCGCAAACGCCACGGCGAGGGGTGCAAAATAGGCACCAGCTGTTCCTGAAACAGTTCCACCTTGATTCGCGCCAGCAGCCGGCCCCACGTCCCGGGAAGACGCCACAGCGCATGAATCCATTGTTTGATCCTCGCAGGCCACCTGGACGTCATGAATAAATCTTGGAACATATCTCCGCACATTGTCACCGTTCTGGAGGGGCGCTGAAGGTGCGCCTACCTGTCAACTTTGACAGTGTTGCGCTCGATGGCATGTTGGGTGACTGGATCTCCGCGCTGCGCGACTTTTCGGTGGAAGCGGTGGTGGTTCTGGGGCCCGACCCGTTTGGCCAGCGGCAAGACCGCCTGGTGGCGGCTGTGCACCCTCCCCGCTTTCTGGACGCAGCTTCGGCGCTGGCCGAAAGCCTGGACTTTGGTGCGCCCTGGCGGGAGTCGGATGCGCCGCTGGTCGCCTGGCAGCACATTGCCAACTCAGACCGCGCCAGCGGCGGCCGCTGGCGCCTGCTGTGGCTGGCGCACGGGTTTCAAAGCGTCGTGCGGGTCGAATTCCCCTTGCCGGCGGGCCGCGCCTTTGAATGCTTCATGTTCAGCCCGCGCCAGTTTCACGACCGGGCCGAAGCCGCCGCCCTGGTCTGGTCGGCCCTCAATATCTGGCCGTTTTTCAAACGCACCATGGCCACGGCCAGCAGTCCCTTGAGTCCGCGCGAGGGCGAATGCCTGATCCTGGCTTTTGAAGGCCTGACGGCACGCCAGACCGCCGAGCGTTTGTTGTGCACGGAACGCACCGTGAATTACCACATGGCCAATGCCATGGCCAAACTCAAGGTGGACAACAAGATGTCGGCGATCCAGCGCGCCTGCTGGCTAGGTGTGATCTGAAGGATGACCCGTACAGGCGCTGACAGGACGGTGGGCGTGCATGGTGTTTAATGAGATGGCTGGAAAGTTGCCTCTTGCATGTGGTTACATTACGAGGCTAGTCTGTGCGTCTTGTCTGAATTTTCCAACTTTGTCTTGAAGGAAATTTGTCATGAAACGTCGTTCCCTCTTTGCCCTGGCCAGCTCGGCGGCCTTGATCACAGGTCTTCTGATGCCTCTGGCGGCCCAGGCGCAGACAAAAACGCTGAAGATCGTGCCGCATTCGAACATCACGATCCTGGACCCGATCTGGACCACGGCATTTGTGACACGCAACCACGGTTACATGATTTACGACACGCTGTTCGGCACCGACCTCGAAGGCAAGGTCAAACCGCAGATGGTGGACACCTACAGCGCCTCCAAGGACAACAAGGTCTGGACCTTCACCTTGCGCGAGGGCCTGGAGTTTCACGACGGCAAGCCCGTGACCAGCGAAGACGTGGTGGCCTCGCTCAAACGATGGGCCAGCCGTGACAGTTTTGGCGGTGTCATGGCCAAGAGCCTTGACAGTTACGAAACGCCCAATGCCAAGACATTTGTCATCAAGTTCAAGCAGCCTTTTGGCGTGATGCTGGAAGCCCTCGGCAAGCCTTCGTCGAACGTGCCTTTCATCATGCCCGCCCGGATTGCGGCCACGCCGGGCAGTGAACAAATCAAGGAAAACATCGGCTCCGGCCCCTACAAGTTTGTCACCGCCGACTACAAGCCAGGCGAGAAGCTGGTTTATGTCAAAAACGAAAAATACAAGCCACGCGCCGAGGTACCCAATGGCACCACAGGTGGCAAAAACGTCTACCTGGACCGGGTCGAGTGGATCATCATCCGGGATCCGCAGACCCAGTTCAATGCGCTGATTGCCGGGGAAGTCGACATCATCGAGCAGCCGGCTTTTGAGCAATACGCCTCGCTCAAGGCCGCCAAGGACATCAAGATTGTGGACGCCCAGCCGGACGGCCTGCAATTCATCTTCCGCTTCAACCACCTGCATGCGCCGTTTGACAACGTAAAAATCCGGCAAGCCGCGATGGTCGCCATGGGCCAGGAGGCGTTTCTGAAAACGCAGGTGGGTGCGCCCGGCATGTACAAGTTCTGCAAGAGTATTTTTCCTTGCGGCACGCCCTATGCCAGCGACAACGCCGGCATTTTCACCGGTATGGCCAACCCCGTCAAAGCCAAACAAATGCTGGCCGAAGCCGGCTACAAGGGCGAACCCGTGGTGCTGATGCGCCCCACCGACCTGACCTCGATTGCCAAGCTGCCGCTGGTCGCCAAGCAGCAGCTGGAAGCCGCCGGCTTCAAGGTGGACATGCAGCAGTCCGACTGGGCCACGCTGCTGGCCAGACGCGCCAAAAAGGATGCCCCCGACAAAGGCGGCTGGAATGCCTTCATGACGGCCTGGACCGCCGGTGACATCCAGAACCCGCTGACCATGGCCATGCTCAACGCCACTGGCGACAAGGGTTGGTTTGGCTGGCAGGACGACAAGGTGATTGAAGAACTCAAGGTCAAGTTCGCGCAGGCGGGCAGCGAGGCGGAGAAGAAAAAACTCGCCGAGCAACTGCAGCTGCGCGCCATAGAAACCGCCACCCATGTGCCACTGGGCCAGTACAACAACCCGGCCGCCTTGCGGAGCAACATCACCGGACTGGTGCCCGGTGGTGCTCAGGTGTACTGGAACATCAAAAAGAACTAATGCCCCCACGCTTGTCACTGCGTGTACTTCGCTGCCCCCCTAGGGGGCGCTGCGCCTGCGGCCCGGCGAAGCCGGTTCCGCGGCCCCGGCTGGTGAAGAGGGCGCCCCACGCCGGGCGGATGGCGGTCGGCAAACAGGCATGCTGAAATTCCTGCTGCAACGTCTGCTGGCCACCATCCCGGTTCTGCTGGTGGTGGCTGTCGTGGTTTTCCTGATCCTGCGGCTGACCCCGGGGGATCCGGCCGCGGTGATTGCCGGCAACAACTCGACCAACGAAGACATCGAAAAAATCCGCGAAGCGCTGGGCCTGAGCAAACCCTTGCTGACCCAGTTCTGGATCTGGTTCAGCCATGTGTTGCAGGGGGATCTGGGGTATTCGTTCTACCTGAACAAACCCGTCACCGAACTGATTGCCCAGCGGCTGGAGCCGACCCTGAGCCTGGCGGTCGGCACGCTGTTGCTGGCCGTGCTGGTGGCGGTGCCGCTGGGAACCATCGCCGCCTGGCGTATGGGGGGTTGGCTAGACCGGCTGCTGTCGGGCTTCTCGGTAGCGGGATTTTCAATTCCGGTGTTTGTGACCGGTTACCTGCTGATTTACATTTTTGCCGTGCAACTTGAATGGTTCCCGGTGCAAGGCTACCGGCGCCTGTTCGGCGCCGACGGTCAGGGTGTCTGGGCCTGGGCGCGCCAGCTGGTGTTGCCCTGGGTCACACTGGCCATGATTTATGTGGCCCTGATTGCCCGCGTCACACGCGCGAGCGTGTCCGAGGCCTTGACCGAGGACTACATCCGCACGGCCCGTGCCAAAGGCCTGACCGAATCCGCGGTGCTGATGCGCCATGCGCTGGCCAACGCCGCCGTGCCCATCGTCACCGTGATTGGTATTGGTGTGGCGCTGCTGATCGGCGGCGTGGTGGTGACCGAAACCGTGTATTCCATACCCGGCTTGGGCTCGCTGACGGTGGACGCGGTGCTGAACCGTGATTTCCCGGTGATCCAGGGCCTGGTGTTGTTTTTCAGTCTTTTGTACGTGTTGGTCAACTTGCTGGTCGATGTGAGTTATCTGTTTCTCGACCCGAGGATTCGTTACTGATGTCGGCCTGGCAACTTCTTTTGCAGCGCCTCTGGCGCAACAGCGCTTTCCGCTTCGGCGTAGGGGTGTTGGGCCTGTTGCTGCTGCTGGCCGCGCTGGCCCCCGTTCTCGGTACGGTCGACCCGGCGGCCATGGATTCGGCCCACATCAATACGGCGGCGGGCGTGCATGGCCAGTTTGCGCAGCTCGACGGCACGCAGGTGGGACACACCTTCTGGATGGGCGCCGACAACTTCGGCCGTGATATTTACAGCCGCGTCTTGTACGGCACGCGCACCTCGCTGCTGGTCGCGGCTTTCACCGCGGCGGTGGCGATAGGGGTAGGGGCCTTGCTGGGCATGTTGGCCGGTTATTTTCGTGTGGTGGATGCGGTGCTGATGCGTTTCATGGACGGGCTGATGGCCATTCCCGCCATCCTGCTGGCGATTGCGCTGGTGGCGGCGTTGGGCGCGCAGTTGTGGACGGTGGTGGTGGCGATAGCCATTCCCGAAATCCCGCGCGTCACGCGCCTGGTCCGGGCCATGGTGCTGACCTTGCGTGAGGAGCCGTTTGTCGAAGCCGCACGCGCGCTGGCGACGCCAACGCCGGTAATTTTGTGGCGACATATCCTGCCCAATGCCATGGCGCCGCTGATTGTGCAAGGCACCTTTGTTGCCGCGTCGGCTGTGTTGACCGAGGCGATTCTGAGTTTTCTCGGCCTGGGCCTGCCGGCCGACATTCCGACCTGGGGCAACATCATGGCCGAGGGCCGGGTGCAGTTCACTCAGTACCCGGGCAATGTGTTGTTCCCCGCCCTGTTTCTGGTACCGACGGTGTTGGCGATCAATCTGCTGGGCGATGGATTACGCGACGTGCTGGACCCGAAATTTTCCAGGCGTACCCCATGAGCTCAAGCACCGAACCGGTCCTGGTCATCGACCAGCTGCATGTGGCCTTGCCGCCCGGCAGCGACCGGGCCTATGCGGTCGAAAACGTCAGCTTCGGCATCCACCCCGGTAAGACGCTATGCGTGGTGGGGGAGTCCGGTTCCGGCAAATCGGTGATGGCCACCGCCGTGATGGGCTTGCTGGCGCGCGAGCTGAAAGCCGGTCCGGGCAGCATTCTGCTGCAGGGCGAATCCTTGCTGCTTGCCTCGGCCCAGCGCCTGCGCAGCCTGCGCGGCCAGGCCATGGGCATGGTGTTTCAGGAGCCGATGACGGCGCTGAACCCCGTGATGACCTGCGGCGACCAGATTGACGAATTGCTCAGGCAACACACCGACTGGGGCGCCAAACGGCGCAGCGACGCGGTGCTGGACATCGTGCGGCGCGTCAAGCTGCCGGAGCCTGAACGCATGGTGCGCAGCTACCCGCACCAGCTCTCGGGCGGGCAGCGCCAGCGCATCGTGATTGCGATGGCCGTGATTTTGCAGCCAGCCCTGCTGATTTGCGACGAACCGACCACAGCGCTGGATGTCACCACACAAAAAGAAATTCTTAGGCTGATTGAAGAGTTGCAAGCCGACCTGTCCGGCGGGCATCGCTGCGCCGTGTTGTTCATCACACACGACATGGGGGTGGTGGCCGAGATCGCCGACGATGTGCTGGTGATGCATCAGGGGCGTGCGGTTGAATACGGCACGCGCGATGCGGTGCTGAACCATCCGCAGGCCGACTACACCAAGATGCTGCTGGCAGCGGTGCCCAGCATGACGCCACCGCCGGCACGGCCGGCACCGGCGGGCCCGCCTTTGCTGCGCGGGCAGGCGGTCAGCAAAACCTATATGGCGCGCGACTGGCTGGGCCGCAGCCGGTCGACGCATGCGTTGCAGGCGGCCTCGGTGGCCGTCCATGCGGGTGAAACCGTGGGTGTGGTTGGGGAGTCCGGTTCGGGTAAATCAACCCTGGCGCGTTGCCTGATCCGTCTGATCGATCCCACCGGCGGTCAAGTCTGGTGGGGCCGGACTGGTCAGGAGCAGAACGGTGCTTTGCTCGACGTGGCCCACTTCGGCGAAGGCCAGCTCCGGCCCTTGCGCAGCCAGGTGCAGGTGGTGTTCCAGGACCCCAATCGCTCGCTGAATCCGCGCCGCAAGGTCGGTGATTCGATTGTCGAAGGCGCTATCAATTTCGGAGCCACTTACGCAGAAGCCATGGCGCTGGCGGTCAGTTTGATGGATAAGGTCCGGCTGCCCGCCGAAGGGCTGCAGCGTTACCCCAGCCAGTTCTCGGGCGGACAGCGCCAGCGCATCGCGATTGCCCGTGCGCTGGCCTGCCGGCCGCGTGTGCTGGTGGCCGATGAAGCCGTCAGTGCACTCGACGTGAGTGTGCAGGCGCAGATTTTGAAACTGCTGCGCGAGATCCAGGCCGAGTTGGGTCTGGGCCTGCTGTTCATCACCCATGACCTGCGCGTGGCGGCCCAGCTCTGCGACCGTGTCATCGTCATGCACCAGGGCCGCATTGTCGAAGAAGGGCCAACCACCGAGCTGTATGCCCGCCCGCAACACGATTACACACGTCGGCTGCTGGCCGCCGCACCTGGAGCTGTATTTTGAAAAGCCTGAAAGTTCTTGTCGCTGGTTACCAGCATGAAACCAACACCTTCGCGCCGACGCTGGCCGACTGGGCGGCCTTCAACCGGGGCGACTCTTTTCCCGCGTTTATTCATGGCCAGGCCATGCTGGACAAACTCACCGGCATCAACATCCCCATGGGCGGGTTCATCGACGCGGCGCACACCAAAGGTTGGCAGCTCATCCCCAGCAGCTGGTGCGGCGCGATCCCGTCGTCTTATGTGACCAAGGACGCCTTTGAGCGTATCAGTGCGTCCATCCTGGCCGATGTGCAGCGGGGCGGTTTTGATGCGGTCTACCTGGACCTGCACGGCGCGGCCGTGGCCGAACATGTGGACGACACGGAGGGCGAATTGCTGGCCCGCATCCGCCACGTGGTCGGCGCTGACATTCCCATCGTTGCCAGCCTGGACCTGCATGCCAATGTCACGCAACGCATGTTGCAGGAGGCCGACGCGCTGGTGGCCTACCGCAGTTATCCCCACGTCGACATGGCGGCCACCGGCGAGCTGGCCGCGCAGTTGCTGGCACGCCGGCTCAAGCTCGGGCGGCGTGAGCCGCTGGATGCCCGGCGCCTGCCTTTTTTGATTCCGCTGAATGCGCAAAGCACCTGGATGGAGCCGGCCAAAAGTATTTACGAGGAGTTGCTGGCACTGGACCGAGACTTTGATGCGGTCCTGAGTTTTTGCATGGCGTTTCCGGCGGCTGATTTTGCGGAATGTGCGCCTATGGTCTGGGGCTATGGCGAGTTGGCGGCGCAAGCCGTGCAGCGCCTGGGGGATCGCGTGGCCGAGCCGACACAGTGGCGGCTGACGACGCTGGACGCCGCCGAAGCCGTGACGAAAGCCATGGCGCTGGCCGCGCACAGCGGCAAACCGGTGGTGATGGCCGACACCCAGGACAACCCCGGGGCCGGCGGCGACAGCAACACGACGGGCCTCTTACACGCCTTGCTGCAGCAGGGCGCGGGCCGGCGTTTTCCCGGCCAGGTCGCCCTCGGCCTGATGTTCGACCCCCGAGGCCGCGGCCATGGCCGCGGCAGCCGGCGTGGGTGCCACGATTTCTACCACCCTGGGCAAAGCCGTGCCCACCTTCACTGGCCAACTGAGTGATACGCCAGTGCGCGGCGCCTTCAAGGTGCGCGCCGTGCACGAGGGCACTGTCACGCTCAAGGGCCAGATGATGACCGGGCTCGCCGTGCACCTCGGGCCTTGCGCCTGCCTCGAGATCGAGGGTGTGCTGGTGGCCGTGGCCAGCGGCAAAAAACAGATGCTGGACCGCGAGTTGTTCCGCATGGTCGGCATTGAACCCGAAGCCATGAAAATCATCGTGGTCAAAAGCTCCAACCACTTCCGTGCCGACTTCACGCCGCTGGTGGCCAACGCCGCCACCGACATCCTGATTGCCAAGGCGGCGGGGCCCATGGCCGCCGACCCGGCCGACCTGCCCTGGAAAAATTTGCCCGAGTCGATCCGGCGCAGGCCCTAGAACCGTTTCCAGTCCCCCGCTTTGGAGTACCCGATGACGCCATCCGCACCTTCTTCCGACCTCGCCGACTGCACGGCGACCGAGCTGCTGCAGCTGTACAAAGCCGGCGAGGCCTCGCCGGTCCAGGCCACCGCTGCGGTTTTGGCGCGGATTGACACGCTGAATCCCACAGTCAACGCCTTCTGTCTGGTGGCGCATGAGTCCGCCATGCAGACTGCGCGCAATAGCGAGGCGCGCTGGCAACGTTTTCGCAACAAGGGCGAGCCCTGCGGCGAACTGGACGGTGTGCCGGTGTCCATCAAGGACCTGATCTTGACCCGCGGCATGCCTACCTTGCGCGGCAGCCACACCGTCGATGCGAAACAGCCTTGGGACGTGGACGCCCCGGTCACGGCGCGGCTGCGCGAAGCCGGCGCGGTGATTCTCGGCAAAACCAACACACCCGAATTTGGCTGCAAGGGCGAAACCAATTCGCCACGCAGCGGCATCACACGCAACCCCTGGGATCTCAGCAAAACCCCGGGCGGCTCCTCAGGCGGGGCCGCGGCGGCGATAGCGGCCGGCATGGGGCCACTGGCCATGGGCACGGATGGCGCCGGCTCGGTGCGTATCCCGGCGGCGTTTTGTGGCAACTTCGGCCTCAAGCCCAGCTTTGGCCGGGTGCCGGCCTATCCGCTGTCGCCGTTTGGTTCGGTCGCCCACCTGGGCCCGCATAGCCGCAGCGTACGCGATGCCGCGCTGATGATGAATGTGCTGAAAAAGCCCGACGACCGCGACTGGACCTCGCTACCACCCGACCCCAGCGACTACCTGCAAGGCCTGGAGGACGGTGTGCGCGGTCTGCGCATCGCCTGGTCGCCGACACTCGGCTATGCAAAAAACGTGCATCCCGAGGTGGCCCGTTCGGTCGCGCAAGCCGTGGCGCAACTGGTGGAGCTGGGCGCCCATGTCGAGCTGATAGACCCCGGGTTTGAGGACCCGCTGGAAATCACCACCGGCCTGTGGTTTGCCGGCGCCTGGACGGTCTGGAACACACTGTCGGCCGAACAGCAGGCACTGACCGACCCCGACTTGCGCGCAGAGGCGCTGCTGGGTGAAAAACTCAGCATGCTTGAGCTGCAACGCCTGCATTTGCGGCGTGGCGCTTTAGGCAGCCACATGCGCCAGTTCATGCGGCGTTTTGACCTGCTGGTGACGCCCAGCGTCGCCGTGCCGGCCTTCGAGGCGCGACCGGCCGGTCATTCACCGATGGATTCAGCGGCCATGCTTGGCTGGACGCCGTTTTCTTATCCCTTCAACCTGACCCAGCAACCGGCCAGCACCGTGCCTTGCGGCGTGACGACGGCGGGTTTGCCGATAGGCCTGCAGTTTGTCGGACCTATGTTTGGCGATGCCCTGGTGCTGCGTGCCTCGCGTGCTTACGAAGCCGCGCGTACGGGGATGGTTGACTTCAAACGACCGGTGGCACTGGCGTCCTGACAAGCCCTTGGGCACCACAATTCGGAGTGGTCCCCGAACCTGTTCATAATCCTGACACATGACTTTCCTTGCACTTGACGTGGGCAACACCCGCCTGAAGTGGGCCCAGTACGAAACGCCGATCGCCGGATCGCGGGTGCTGGCCCATGGGGCCGTGTTTCTCGAAAACATTGACAAGCTGGCCGATGAAGAATGGCACGGCTTGCCCGTGCCCTCGCGCATCCTTGGCTGCATCGTGGCGGGCGACGCCATCAAGCGGCGAGTGGTCGAGCAAATGGAGTTGTGGGACGTGGCGCCACGCTGGGTCGTGCCTAGCGCCCAGGAGGCCGGGGTGAGCAACGGCTACGACCACCCGGCCCGGCTGGGCGCTGACCGCTGGGTCGCGATGATAGGCGCGCGGCACCGGCTGCTGGCGCGCGGTATTCAAAAACCCTGCGTGGTGGTGATGGTCGGTACCGCGGTCACGGTCGAGGCGCTTGATGCGTCCGGCAAGTTTCTGGGCGGCATCATCCTGCCTGGCCACGGCATCATGCTGCGCGCTCTGGAGTCGGGCACGGCCGGCTTGCATGTACCGACCGGCGAAGTCAGAGACTTCCCCACCAATACCAGCGACGCCTTGACCAGCGGCGGCACCTTCGCGATTGCCGGCGCCGTGCAACGCATGGTGGAAAACGTCACACGGCATTGCGGTGAATCCCCCGAATGCATCATGACCGGCGGCGCAGGCTGGAAGATGGGCCCCAGCATGTCGGTCAAGTTCGAGCTGGTGGAAGGCCTGATTTTTGATGGTTTGCTGGAGATTGCTTCCAGGCGATTTCCGCTGGATGTCTCCTAGCCATTTTTGACGCGGAACACCGCCTCCAAGACTCCCCGCGTCCGTTCCCGCTTCGCTCCTTAATCCCCTCTTGTGGATCCATTTCGTCCATACGTGGAAGGGCTCCGCCGGCACAACCATTCGCATGCGCGGCTGAGCCACCAACGAAATTTTGGTCAAAAAGCCGTGACTTGAAGCGATGGCTTGCGCAATCGTGAAGGCAGCCGTGATTCACATTTTCGGGAACACGAACTGGCAAAGTCCAGGCAACAAAGTCAGTCACTCGACGTTTGCAAGGACGTCAACAGCTAGCACCCGGCATGACCGTGAACATCGTGAACGAAGCGTCCAGACGATCGAGCATGGTCTCTCCGGATAAACCGGACAGCCTTGAACCGCTACGTTTTAGATAGCTGCTTGCGACCAGCAGACAAGGGCTGGAGGCCAATTTGACTCATAAAAAGTGGATGCAAGGCCTGTGGGCCGCTGCAGGCACCCGATGCGCGGCGGTAACGCGGCGAACAGTGCAAAAAACAAACCCAGGCCCTGAACGAAGTCAGGGTGCCTGGGTGATGGGCGGTTTCGGGCAAACCGCCCTGGCGGGCTAAAGGGCTTAGCCGCCTTTGTGTGGGCGCTTGCCCGGGTTTTTCTTGCTGCGTGTCCAGGTGCCACGCTCCAGGCTGACTTTCTGGCCACGGCCGGCGGTGCGGGTCATGCCGGCGGCAGGAATGGGTTTAGGGGCGCAAATGTCGGCTTCGACTCTGATTTTTTTCGGCATGAAGGGCTCCGGTTCGGGTTAGTGAAACCCCTAATTAGGCCACAATCCGGCGCGGCCTTGCCGCCGGGACCATGGACTGGGGCGAAAAACAGGGAAATTGAGGGGTTGGCAGCCCAGATGGCGCGGGATTTACGCCACATTTCGCCGATAGTTGGCCTACCCAGTTTTTTGAAACCCGCCATGAAACGACGCGCCCTTCTGCTGTCCGCAGCCGCTCTGCCCCTCCTGCCCGCCACTACCCAGGCCAGTGAAACTTGGGGCCAAGCCCAGGATTACCCTGGCGGCTGGGGCAGCCCGCCCAACTGGGCTGGCCACAAGACCTTGCGTGTAGGCAACTATTCGGGTGGTTACGAAAAAATGTTCCCCTGGCACACCATCGCCGCGCCGGCACACGCCAGCCCGCTCCGTGTCGACCTGCGCGACGACCTCAGCTACCGCTGGGGCCTGTTCAGCAAGACGGCCCCGGAGTACCTCAAGGGCTCGCCCGTCACCGGCCTGCTGATCGCGCGCCAGGGCGTGATCCTGGCCGAGCATTACCAATTTGATCGCCAGCCCCAGATGCGCCTGACCAGTTGGTCCATAGCCAAAAGCATCACCTCTTTGTTGCTGGGCATTTGCCTGGACCGCGGCCTGATCCGTTCGCTGGATGACACGGCGCAAAGTTATGTCCCAGAACTCCAGGGCACGCTGCACGGCGGTATCACGCTGCGCAACCTGGCCAATATGTCCAGCGGCGCGGCCATCCTGCATGACCGCGACAACCCGCAGATTTACCCCAAGGCTTTTTTGCGCAAAAACAGCGACCTTGAACTGACGATCAAGGACTGGAACCTCAGCGAAGGCCCGCAGGGTGCGCGCTACAACTACAACGAGTTGTGCCCGCTGACGGTCGGCATGGTGATACGCCGGGTCACCGGCAAAACCCTCGCCGCGTTTTGCCAGGAAGCCTTGTGGCAACCCATGGGCGCCGAAGCCGACGCGAGCTGGCTGACCGATTCAAAAGACCGGGAGTACAACTGCATCGGCTTTGCGGCCCGGCTGCGCGACTGGGCACGCCTGGGTCAGATGGTGGCGCAGAACGGCGCGATGGAAGGCCGGCAGGTGGTCAGCGCGCGCTGGATCAACGAATGTGCGTCCTGGTCGGACAAGGACGCCCAGGTGCGCCATGGCACGGCCATGAACGGCATGGGCTACAAGTGTTTTTTCTGGCACCCGAAAGCCGACGGCGCGTGGATGATGATGAACGGCCACCACGGCCAGCGTGTGTTGATTGATCGCAAGACACAAACCGTGATGGTGCAGACCGCGGTGGACAGCGAAGGCCCGTGGCAGCGCGAGTTTTTTGAGCTGTTTGCGGCAGCGACGCGGCTAACGTAAGTCCGCGCCAGCGACCGCTTAAGCCTTACTCAATCGTCGCGCCGGAGGCCTGCACAATACCCTTCCACTTCTGGTAATCGGTCTTGAGCAGATTTGAAAACTGCTCGGCGCTCATGTTCTGGGTTTCGGCGCCCTGCGCATGGATGGCGGCCTTCATCTCCGGCGTGGCCAGCAGCTTGTTGACCTCGGCATGCACCGTGGCGACGATGTCCTTGGGCGTGGCGGCCGGCATGAACAGGCCATACCAGGTGCTGACGTCAAAGTCCTTGTAACCCAGCTCGGCCACGGTGGGCACATCGGGCAGCGAGGTGCTGCGGCGGGCCGAGGTGACGGCCAGCGGGCGCAGCTTGCCGGCCTTGATCTGGCCCATGGCCGAAGGCAGGGACGACACCATCAGGTCCACATTGCCGGCCAGCACGTCCATCAGGGCGGCGTTGGAGCCTTTGTAGGGAATGTGCCGGATCTTGATGTTGGCGGCGGTCTTGAAAATTTCGCCGGCCAGGTGAATCGTGGTGCCGTTGCCGGGCGAGCCATAGGTGATGGCGTCGGGTGCGGCCTTGGCAGCGGCCACCACGTCGGTCAGCGACTTGAAGCGCGAATTGGTGCTGGTGACAATCACCACCGGCGTGTAGGCCACATGGGCCACGGCCACCAGGTCTTTGGTCGGGTCGTAGCTGAGGTTTTTGTACAGCCAGGGCGCGACCACCATGTTGTCTTTCTGGCCCATCACCATGTCGTAACCCGCGGGCGCAGCGCGCACGGCTTCGGCAATACCGATGGTGCCGCCGGCACCCGCGCGGTTGTCGGCAATCACGGTCCACTTGCTGACCTCGGTGAGTTTGTTGGCCACCAGCCGCGACAGGATGTCGGTGCCGCCGCCCGGTGGGAAAGGCACGATCATGCGTATCGGTTTGGCCGGGTAGGACTGGGCCTGCGCCGCACCCGCCGTCAATGCGAGGGCGAGCAACACAAAAGAAGAAAGCTGTCGAAACATGGATGGATCACCTGGAAGGTCCGCGCGCAGGGCGGAGGAACAATGAAAAAAAAAGGCGCACGGGCAAAACGCCTGGCAGCCCGCATTTTATTCGCCGTTAGCTTGGCAGCGGCTTACTGCCGTGCTGCGGCCAGCGGCAAACTCAGCAGCAGGTTCTGCGGCTTGAGTTTGACGACCTGGTCGGCCGTCATCATCAGTCCCAGGTAAACCGGTTTGCCGGCCACGTCGGCGCGCATCTCCTGCGGGTTGGCAAAGTCCAGCCGGAACAAACTCAGCAGGCGCGACATGCGCTCGGCCTCGACCGGCCGGTCTTCGTACAAATCATTGAGCAGCGCCGTGGCTTCCACGTCCAGCCCCACGTGCCAACGCCAGGCTGCGTCGTCAATTTTTTGCAACGGCCGGATGCTGACGGCGACACCGAGGAAATGTTGCACCCACTTTTCCAGCACGCGGGCCAGCGCGCTCAAGCCGGAACGCGCGCGCGTCATGGTGAACACCAGACCGTGGCTGAGGTCGTTGTGGACTTCGTGGGTCAGATCGAGCAGAAAGTGATGTTTGTCGCTGGCCGGCCAGTAGTCGGGCATGTTGTGGTCGCTAAGCACCTGCAGCTCGATGCTTCGCAGCGGGGCTTTGGCTTCGGCCAGAAAACGCCCGAAGTCGCCCAGCCCGCCGGTCTCGTTCAACATGTCCATCACGGCACGGTCGCCGGCCAGCACCTGCCCCTCCTGCGTGGAGAGGCGCTGGCTGCGAAACAAGAGTTCCGCGGCACGTACTTCGTAAGCGTCGTTCACATCGTCCAGCAGATGGCGCAGGATGGCCTGGGCCAGCAGGTCGATGAACAGCGGCGGGATGGTGATGGCCTTGCCGCGAAACAAACCCAGGTAATAAGCCTCCAGCGTGCCGGCAGCCAACAAGCCGTCGCGAAAAAGCAGGAACAGGCGATAACTGTCACGCGCATCGCCGTCCGCAATGGCCTGCAGCTCGGCATCCGCCACAGCCCGTGAGGGCGCTGCCCGCAGCGCGGCGTGCAAAGCCTGTTCGGCCGCGCAGGACTCGGGCAGCAAGGCCAGCTCGGGGCGGTCCAGGAACAGGCGCAGGTAGTTGTCGGTGGGCAGCAACCAGCCCCGCGTGTTGCGCTGGAGCTGGCTGTAGCCGCTGGAAGGCCAAAAGTTTTGCATGGACGCCATCGTCGCATATTGCGCAGTGTCGCTCATTTGCTACCAAATCAATAGCTTATTGCGCCCGTCGGATAAGGGCTAGAGACCTATTCTTCATATAAAAATGATCCAAATCACTCGCTGAAGGGAAACCGCCAGAGGCAAAGTCGGCACCGGTGTTTCCCGGCTTTGCGTAAAGTAGCGTTGTTCCCATCCGCTGGAGACACCCGATGAACAACACAATCACGCTGCCCCTCTGTTTACGCCCCCTGTCCGCGTTGCTGGCCACCAGCCTGCTGATGCTGGTCGGCCTGCCCGCCTGGGCGCAGTTTCCCACCACAAGCAACCGGACCGAAATCTGGAGCGGCTCAGGCGCAACGCCGGACCGCGACGCCATCGACAGGGACAACTGGCAATGGCAGCGCGAGCAACAGATGCGCCAGCAGCGTGAGTTGACACGCCAGCAGGACGAACAAATCCGGCAAAGCCAGGAGTCACTCGGCCAGCGCGCCTTGCGAGAGCAGGCGCAGCGCAACGGCACTTATGTACCCGACGGCCCCGGGCTCAGCGACCAGGAGCAAGCCTGGCGCGAACAGCAGCAACTGCGGCGCGCGCAAATTCAGCAGCAACGCGAATTGACACGCCAGGATGATTGGCGGCAGCAGCAAAGCCAGGAGTCGTTGGGCCAGCGCGCCTTGCGCGAGCAGGCGCAGAACCGGCGGGAACAGGGCCGCGCCGCGGTGCAGGACAACCGCCAGTTCAGCCCTGACACCAGCCCGCCGACCCGGCCACCCCGCCCCATGCCACGCCCGGGCCGGGACTAGGCAACCCGCGGCACGCGGGCCACCGTCCCCACCGTCTCGCGGTAACGCGTCGCCTCCTCGTCCAGCCAGGCCCGAAACAGCGCCAGCACGGGGTTGTCCGATTTTTGTTCGGGTAGATCAGGTAATAACGCCGGTCGCTGGAAAACTCATGCGGAATCAGCTGGACCAGGCGCCCCTGCTGCAAATCGTCTTCAATCAAAAAGCGCGGGATCAGGGCCAGGCCCTGGCCATGGATGGCGGCCTCGGTGGTGATGGAAAACAGCTCCATGCGGGCACCGGCCAGGTCGTTCTCGACCGACAGGCCCAGCGACGCAAACCATTGGCGCCAGGCATAGGGCCGGGTGCTCATCTGCAGCAGCGGCAGGCTGGCAAAATCCGCCGCCTTCAGCGTGCGGCGGGGTTTAACCAGCGCCGGGCTGCCCACGGCCACGATGCTTTCGTCCATCAGGAAACAGGACTCGGTGCCAGACCAGCCCGCCTCCACGGCACAAATCGCCGCGTCCAGGGCCGTATCGGCAAACAAAAAAGGCCGTGTACGGGACGACAGGTGCACCGTGATGTCGGGGTGCAGGCGGTGAAAAGCGCCCAGGCGTGGCACCAGCCATTTGGCGGCAAAGGTCGGCACAATGCCCAGCTCCAGCGCACCGCCGGCGCCGCCCTTGGCCATCATCTGCAGGGTGTCGCGTTCGACATCGTCCAGGCGGGCGCGCACATTGCGGGCGTAGTTGGCACCGGCGTCGGTCAGCAGCACACCGCGTTTGGTGCGCCGGAACAGCTTGACGCTCAGAAAATCTTCCAGGCCGGCGATCTGCCGGCAAACCGCGCTTTGTGTTACCGAGTGTTCCTCCGCCGCCTGGGTGAAACTCTGGTGGCGCGCCGCCGACTCAAACAGTGCCAGGGCCGTGGTCGAGGGGATTTTGCGTCGCATGGGGCTGGGCCTTCCGATCTTGGAGTTCTATTTTCGCACAAACATGTTCCAAATAATGGCTTGCGTCCAGGCCTCAGCTAGTCGTATGCTCTGGAAATCTTGTGATTCCCTCAAGGCCTGAGTTGCGATTTTCGCACACAGTGCGTTCCCCACACCCCCTGGAGATTTACCCATGAGCACTTCCCTGAAAAAAGCCAGCTTCCACTGGGCCGACCCTTTGCTGCTGGACCAGCAATTAAGCGACGAAGAACGTATGGTGCGTGACTCCGCACGCAGTTATTGCCAGGAGCGTCTGGCGCCACGCGTGCTTGAAGCCTTTCGCCACGAACGCACCGACGTCGCCATCTTTCGCGAGATGGGTGAGCTGGGCCTGCTGGGCGCCACCATTCCCGAAGCCTACGGCGGCGCCGGCCTGAACTACGTGTGTTACGGCCTGGTCGCGCGTGAAGTGGAACGTGTCGACTCCGGTTACCGCTCCATGATGAGTGTGCAGTCCTCGCTGGTCATGGTGCCTATCAACGAGTTCGGCAGCGAAGCGCAAAAGCAGAAATACCTGCCCAAGTTGGCCACCGGCGAATGGATTGGCTGCTTCGGCCTGACCGAACCCAACCACGGCTCTGACCCCGGCAGCATGATCACACGCGCCCGCAAGGTGGCCGGTGGCTACGCGCTGACCGGCAGCAAGATGTGGATCACCAACAGCCCGATCGCCGACGTGTTCCTGGTCTGGGCCAAGGACGACGAAGGCACGATCCGCGGCTTTATCCTGGACAAGGGCAGCAAGGGCCTGAGCGCCCCGGCCATCCACAGCAAGGTCGGTCTGCGTGCATCGGTCACCGGCGAAATTGTCATGGACGCGGTGTTCTGTCCTGAAGAAAACGCTTTCCCCGACGTGCGCGGCCTCAAAGGCCCGTTCACCTGCCTGAACTCCGCACGTTATGGCATCGCCTGGGGCGCCCTGGGTGCGGCCGAGGACTGCTTCGAAAAAGCCCGCCAGTACACCATGGACCGCAAACAGTTTGGCCGCCCCCTGGCCGCCAACCAGCTGATCCAGAAAAAACTCGCCGACATGGAAACCGAAATCGCACTCGGTCTGCAAGGCTGCTTGCGCCTGGGACGCATGAAGGACGAAGGCACGGCCGCGGTCGAAATCACCTCCATCATGAAACGCAATTCCTGCGGCAAGGCGTTGGACATCGCCCGCATGGCGCGTGACATGCTGGGTGGCAACGGCATCAGCGACGAGTTCGGCGTGGCACGCCACCTGGTCAACCTGGAAGTGGTCAACACCTACGAAGGTACACACGATGTGCACGCGCTGATCATAGGCCGCGCCATCACCGGCATCGCCGCTTTCTCCTGAAGCCGATGAACACGACTGCTGTTCGCCCGCCGCCGCTGACCGGTATTCGGGTGCTGGATTTGTCGCGTGTGCTGGCCGGGCCCTGGGCCGGCCAGATGCTGGCCGACCTGGGCGCCGATGTGGTCAAGGTCGAAAAACCCGGGAGCGGTGACGACACACGTTCCTGGGGACCGCCCTACCTGAAAGACGCCTCGGGCCGGGACACCAGCGAAGCCACGTATTTTTTGTGTGCCAACCGCAACAAACGTTCGGTCGCCATCGACATCGCCACACCCGAGGGCCAGGCGCAGATACGCGCGCTGGCGCAACAGGCCGACGTGGTGCTGGAGAACTTCAAGCTGGGCGGGCTCAAGCGTTACGGGCTGGACTACGCGAGTCTCAAAGAAAGCAACTCGCGCCTGGTGTATTGCTCCATCACCGGTTTTGGCCAGACCGGCCCTTACGCGGCGCGTGCGGGTTACGACTTTCTGATCCAGGGCATGGGCGGGCTGATGAGTGTGACCGGCCAGCCCGACGGCGAGCCGGGCGCCGGGCCACAGAAGGTTGGCGTAGCGCTGACCGACATCATGACCGGCCTTTACGCCACGATTGCCGTGCAAGCCGCTTTGGCCGAACGCGAAAAATCCGGTCTGGGCCAACACATCGATCTGGCTTTGCTCGACGTGCAAATTGCGTGTCTGGCCAACCAGGCCTCCAACTACCTGGCCGGTCAGTTGGTGCCACGCCGCATGGGCAATGCCCACCCTAACATCGTGCCTTACCAGGACTTTCCGACAGCCGATGGCGACATCATCCTGGCGGTGGGCAATGACGGCCAGTTCGCGAAGTTCTGCGCGGTGGCCGGCCACCCGGAATGGTCGGCCGACGCGCGTTTTTCAAGCAACGCCCAGCGTGTGGCCAACCGCGCCGTGTTGGTGCCGCTGCTGCGCCAGGCGACAGTGATGCGCCCCTCTAGCGACTGGATAACCGCGCTGGAAGCCGCCGGTGTGCCTTGTGGTCCGATCAACCGCATCGACGAGGTGTTTGCCGACCCGCAGGTGCAAGCGCGCGGTCTGCACATCACCCTGGACCATCCGCTGGCGGGCACTGTGCCGCTGGTGGCCAACCCAATTCGCCTCTCCGGCTCACCGGTCAGTTATCACTCACCGCCGCCTATGTTGGGCCAACACACGGACGAGGTGTTGGCGCAGTGGCTGGGCACGGTGCCCGCGCTTTGACACTCCTCCTCAGCCAAGGCTGAGGTTTTTTCGACAGGACTCTGCAGCATGAAACGCAACTACATTGCCGGCGAATGGGTGGCTGGCGCCAGCGCCAAACCCAACATCAACCCCTCGGACACCAGTGATGTGCTGGACGACTACGCCCACGCCGACGTGTTGCAGACCGAAACCGCGATTGCCGCCGCACGCCAGGCTTTTCCCGCCTGGTCCACCGGCTCCATCGAGGCACGCGCCGCGGCACTCGAAAAAATCGCCGCCGAACTGCTGCTGCGCAAGGACGAGTTGGGCAACCTGCTGGCGCGTGAAGAAGGCAAGTCACTGCCCGAGGCGATTGGCGAGGTTGCCCGCGCCGGACAGATTTTCCGGTTTTTCGCCGGCGAGGTTTTGCGCCAAAGCGGCGAACGCCTGCCCTCGGTACGGCCTGGCCTGTATGTGGAAGTCACACGCGAGCCATTGGGGGTGATAGGCATCATCACGCCCTGGAATTTTCCGATTGCCATCCCGGCCTGGAAAATTGCGCCGGCGCTGGCTTACGGCAATTGTGTGGTCTTCAAACCGGCCGACCTGGTGCCGGGCTCCGCCTGGGCGTTGGCCGAGATCATCAGCCGGGCGGGTCTGCCCGAGGGCGTGTTCAACCTGGTCATGGGCCCCGGCAGCCGGGTCGGCCAGACCATGATCAACCATCCCGACATCGATGCCATCACCTTCACCGGCTCCGCCGGCGTGGGCCGCCAAGTGATGGGCGCGGCCACCAGCCGCCTGGCCAAGGTGCAGCTGGAAATGGGTGGAAAAAATCCACTGATTGTTCTGGCCGACGCCGATCTGCAGACCGCCGTGAATTGCGCAATCCAGGGTTCTTATTATTCGACCGGGCAACGTTGCACCGCGTCCAGCCGGCTGATTGTTGAAAAAACCATCCTGCCGCAATTTGTGGACGCCTTGACCACACAGCTGCGCGCCTTGCGTGTGGGTGACGCGAGAAAACCGGACACCGACATCGGCCCGGTGGTGGATGCGTCCCAACTGGCGCAGGATTTGTCTTATGTGCAGATCGGCCAACAGGAAGGCGCACGTCTGGTCCACGGCGGTGTGGCGCTCCAGCGCGAGACCCACGGGTTTTATTTTGAGCCCGCGCTGTTTGTCGACGCCGACGCGTCCATGCGTATCGCCCGTGAAGAAATTTTTGGCCCGGTGGCTTGTGTGATCGCCGCCGACAACTACGAACACGCGCTGACGCTGGCCAACGACACGGAGTTCGGTCTGTCGGCCGGCTTGTGCACCACCTCGCTGAAACACGCGACCCACTTCAAACGTTTCGCCCAGGCCGGCATGGTGATGGTCAATGCACCCACGGCGGGTGTGGACTACCACGTGCCGTTTGGCGGCCGCAAAGGCTCCAGCTACGGGCCACGTGAACAAGGCCGTTATGCCGCCGAATTTTTCACCATCGTCAAGACCGCTTACACCGCGAGTTAAGACCCCCGCCAGGCGCTAAGCCTGGCGGGCTTAATGTTCGTCCGCGGCGTCGCGCAAGCGAGAAATACTGCTCTTCAAGTCGCGCCACGCCGGCTCGCCCGGCGCATAACGGCTGCGCATGTAAGTGGCCAGTGACTCGATCTGTTCATCGTTCAGGCTGTGGCGGAAGGCCGGCATGAACCCGAGGTCTGTGGTCGCAGGAGCACGGATGCCGCCGAGGATCACACGGATCAAGTTGTCGGGCCGCTCGCTGTGCAGATTGCTGTTGAGCGCCAGCGGTGTGTTCACGCCCAGCAGGCGCGGCCCGTCGCCGTCGTGGTGGCAGGAGGCACAAGCGCCGTTGAACAGGCGCTGGCCCGGGCCCGGCAAACCGGTGAAGGACTGCTGCGCGGACAGGACCACTTGCCTGGCGCGTTCGGCACTTTCCGCCTCGGACACAGGCTCGTTGTACGACGCCAGATAAGTGGCCATGGCCCGGATATCCTGGTCCGGCAGCGCACCCAACTCCTTGACCACCGGCCCCATGGGGCCAGCCGCCATGCCGTGTTGCGGCGAGTGGCCTTTGCGTAGGTAGCTATACAGTGCGTCGCCGGTCCAGGGCACGGGTGAGCGCGAGAGTGCGGTCAACGCCGGCGCCTCCCAGCCATCCACCATGGCACCGCTCAAAAAGGCTTTGCCACTGCGCTCGGCGCCAAAGGCGTTGCGCGGCGTGTGGCAGGCGCCGCAATGGCCCAGGCCATTGACCAGGTAGGCGCCGCGGTTCCACTCCACCGTCTGGGTCGGGTTGGCCTGGTACGGCGTGGGGTCGTGGAACATCGCGTTCCAGGCGGCCATCAGGGGCCGCACGCTGTAGGGAAAGGCCAGCTTCGTCGCCGGTAGTTCTGAACGCACGGCCGGCTGGGCCATCAGGTAGGCGTACAGCGCGGTCAGGTCCTCGTCGCTGGTTTTGGCAAAGGCGGTGTAAGGAAAAGCCGGGTACAGGTGATGGCCGTCGCGCGAGATGCCTTCACGCATGGCGCGCTGAAAAGCACTGAACGACCACAAGCCTATGCCAGTGGTCGCATCGGGCGTGAGGTTGGTGCTCACTATCTGGCCAAAAGGTGTGTCCATGGCCCGGCCGCCGGCATTGGGGATACCTCCCGGCGCGGTATGGCAGACCACACAATCACCCGCGGCCGCGAGTTGGCGACCGCGCTCCAGCGTGGCCGCCGTGTAAATCGACGCACCGCCCTGCACCACGGGCGCAATCGCCGGCCGCCAGCCCAGCAGGGCCGCCGCCAGGCCAAACACGCCGGTCAGCAAGGCGCCGGTTCGGGACCAGCGGCCCAGACCTCGCGGCCAGACCGCCTTTTCTGGCAATCGCGCCGGCCTCCGCGCGGGTCCCGGCAGACGTGTCGCTTCCTGTTCCGGCACCGGGTTGAGCGCCGCTCGCACCACCTCAGGCGTAAACGGCGGCTGGCGAAAACGCACACCGGTGGCATCAAAAATCGCATTGGCGATGGCCGCCGTACCGGGCACAGACGAAGACTCGCCGGCGCCCAGCGGTGGCTCGCCGGGACGCGCCATGGTCACAACCTCGATCACCGGCACATCCCTGAAATTCAAAATGGGATAACTGCCCCACTCCAGACTGGCCACGGTATTGGTTTGCGGGTTCAGTTGCACCTGCTCGGTCAGGGCGCGGCTGGTGGTCTGCATCACATTGCCGTGGATCTGGTGCTGCACACCGGCCGGATTGATCAGGGTGCCAGCGTCATGCCCCACCACCACACGTTTGACATGCACCTCGCCGGTTTTCCGGTTGACTTCCACATCGGCCACCCAGGCCGCCCAGGCGGCGCCATAACCCGGCCATTTGCTGTGCATATAACGTGCGTAAGCCACGCCCTGGCCCTGCACGATGTCCGTGGGCTCGCCCGCTTGCGGGCGCTGCTGTTGCGGACCGGTATGCACCTGCCAGCCGGCGCGGTCCGCCGTCGTCCGAACCAGTTCGGCGGCCCGCGGCTCCGTCAGGTAACGCAGGCGAAACTCCACCGGGTCAACCCCCGCCGCCGTGGCCAGCTCATCAATGTAGGACTCGTGTGCAAATGAATTGGGCAGCGCCGAGACACCCCGCAACCAGGAGGCACGCAGCATGGGCGCCATGTCGTTGACGGTGACACGCAGGTTGTCGTAATCGTAGGGCGGGCGAGCCGTGCGGTCACCCATTTCGTAGGCTTGCGCCAGCGGCTCTATGGTACGCGTGAGCAGCAAGGCCAGCATGGGCGCGCCGTTGGACGGATACGAGGTCTGAAAGTCATAGGCCGCGACGGAGCCGTCTGCGTTCAGCCCGCCCTGGACTTCCATGAGTTGCGCCGCACCCTTGGGCTCCCAGGCATGTTCCTGCTCGCGTGTCAGCTGCACACGCACAGGCGCGCCCACGGCACGCGACAACAAGGCGGCATCCGCGGCCACATCGTCGGCGCAGTTGCGTCCGTAACAACCGGCAGCTTCCATACGGATCACATTGATGTCCACATCGGCCAGGCCGATCAGGCGTGACAAGTCGGCGCGCAACACGTGCGGGTTCTGGCTTCCGGCCCACACCGTCATGTGGTCGGCGCGCCAGTCGGCCACCGCACAGGATGGCCCGATGGAGCCGTGCATCTGGTAGGGCCAGACATAGTGGCGCGCCATGGGCTGCGCCGCGCCTGCCAGCGCGGCATCGACGTCGCCTTCGTCAACCAGCTTGCGCTGCGTCGACGGGTTGGCGCGTATGGCCTGCGCCAGGTCGTCCAGATTGGTCAGCCCCGGCCAGGGTTTCCACAAGACGCGTAATTCGCGTAGCGCCTGTTCGGCCTCCTCCTCACGCTCCGCGACAATGCCAACAAAATCGCGAATCACCACCACGGCGCGTATGCCCGGGATATGTGCAATCGACGACTCGTCCACCGCCTCCAGCGTGTTGCCGATGAAATCACCGTGGTCCGCACCCGCATATGGTGGTCGCACGACACGGCCATGCAACATGCCCGGCACCCGCATGTCGTGCACAAAGGTCAACTCGCCGGTGGCCTTGGCGGGGATGTCCACACGGGCGGTGCTGGTCCCGACAATCCGGTGCTCTTCCGGCGCCTTGAGCGGCGTATTCAGCGCCAGGGAAAGCGCCACCTGTTGCTGTGCCAGCAAAGGCCCATAAGCGATGGATCGGGCCTCGTCACCTTTCACGCTGACCATGCCATCACGCACACCCAGCAGGGCGACGTCCACTTGCAGATGCATGGCAGCGCGGGCCAGCAGCCACGCGCGGGCCTGCGCCGCCGCCGCCCGTAGCGGCACCGAATGAATCTGTATCGACGCACTGGCAATCGTCGCGCCCTGGTTGGGCGCACGTGTGGTGTCGCCGAGAACCATGTTGACGCGCTCCAGCGCCACATCCAGTTCCTCGGCCACGATCTGACTCAGCGCCGTGCGTATGCCGGTGCCCAGGTCCACATGGCCATTGAGGGCCGTCACGCTGCCGTCGTCCCACACGGCAATCAGGATTTCAACACCCTCCTGCGGATTGCCACTCACCAGAGCAGGCTGGCCCTTGAACGGAGGCGGCGCGGGCGGCGGCTCGCGCGTCACGAGTAATACCCCCATCGCCGCATGAAAGTCGGCCCGTGTGAGCGGCGTGTCCGCGCGGCGGCTCATGGCTGGCTCCCAAGAGAACGGGCTTGCCGCATCAACACCGCCGCGCGCTGCACGGCCTTCACAATTTCGAGATGGGTGCCGCAGCGGCATAAATTGCCCGACAACTCGCGGCGTATCTCGCCCTCATCCGGATCGGGGTTGCGCGCCAGCAGCGCCGTGGTCATCATGATCATGCCGCTCAGACAATAGCCGCACTGGGCGGCCTGCTCGTCAATAAATGCTTGTTGAACCGGGTGCAGCGCGGCACGTGATCCCAGGCCTTCCAGCGTGGTGATTCTCCGGCCGGCCACACCGCAAGCCGGGATCACGCAGGCGCGTGCCGCAACCCCATCCACCAGCACGGTACAGGCGCCACACTCGCCCAGGCCACAACCGTATTTGGGACTGTTGAGTTCCAGGTCGTTGCGCAACACGCCCAGCAAGGAGGCCTCTGCAGAAACGGCCAGCGTGTGTTCCACCTGGTTGACGTGCAGGGTCACGACCTGGGGGGGTGTCATCGGATCAGACTACCGCTGGCGGTGTACATCTCGAGCTCCACGAAGTTGGAGCCATTGTGGTTTTTCGGGCCATAGTCCACCCGGAAGTCGCCCAGATCCAGACTGCCAAATCCTTCCAGTGCCGCGACAAAGTTCTCGCGGGTCAGTTGGCGCCCGGCACGACGCAAACCTTCGACAAAGGCCTTGGCCGCAATATAACCTTCCAGCACGGTGTAGTTGTCGCCAGATCCTGCCGACGCACCCAGTGCCTTGCGGTATTCCTTGACGATGGCATAACGCTCCAGGGTTGGCGACGGCACGATGCTGGCCGTGATGACACCACGCAAGGCGCCGTTCAAACGCGTGGCCGAGGCCTTGGCATCGGCCAGGCCCACCGAGATGGTGTACAGCGGCGCACCCAGGCCGGCGGCGCGCACATCCCGGATCAGGACTTCCGACATCTTGCCGGCCATGATCATGATGATGACGTTGGCCGAGGCCTGCTTGATCTGCGCCGCGATGTCCTGGGCGCTGCTCGCCTCAATCGCCATGGGAATGGTTTTGACGACCTGCAGCTTTTCCGCCTTGGCAAGTTCGAGCAAGGTGTCCAGATTGGACTTGCCGAACACACTGTCCTGGTAAACCACGGCCACCTTGTCATTACCCACCACAGCCAGTTGCTGCGTGATACGCGCTAGCTCGGCCTTGTAGCTGGCGCGCACATGAAAGAGGTAGCGGCTGTGTTTGAGGCGAATCGAGCTTGTCCCCACCAGCGGCGCAAACAGCGGAACTTTGGCTTCCTCGGCAATCGGTATGGCCGCGATCAGGTTGGCCGTGGCCACGTAACCGATCAGCGCAAACACCTGGTCCTTTTCGATCAAACGCCGGGTATTTTCGACCGTGCGTTTGGGATCGTAGGCGTCGTCCAGCGCGGTCAGCGCCAGCTTGCGCCCATGCACACCGCCGGCCCTGTTGACCTGCTCGAAGTAAAGCTCGATGCCGCGCCGGTAGTTGTTGCCGGTCGCCGCCACCGGCCCGCTGAAGACCGCCGTCTGCCCTATGCTGATAGCTGTGTCAGTGACGCCGGTCTCGGCCTGGACCGGCAGGACGGCAACCAGCGCCAGCATCCACACCGCACAGGTCCACCCGCGCGCTCGAAACGAGTTCATACATTTTTCCATCGGTTGTTCGGCCCTGGTCACGCGGCCAATCCGCCACGCCCACAAAGGCTTTGAGGGTCGCCGGCAAGTGCCGGCGTCGTGACTCAGGCCAGGTCGCTGGACTGGATCCGCTTGACGCCGCTGGCCGCCATCTTTTTCCAGGCCGCGGCCAGCGACCCGTTCAAATCGATTGCGCGTGTGGCGTCTTCGATTACATAGACCTCGAAGCCGGCCTTGCGTGCATCCAGCGCCGTCCAGGCCACGCAGAAGTCGGTCGCCAGCCCGGTCACAAACACACGCTTGATGCCACGCTGCTTCAGATACCCGCCCAGGCCGGTCGGGGTCTTGCCATCCGCCTCGGTAAAGGCCGAATAGCTGTCGACCTCCTGGTGGTAACCCTTGCGCACAATGACCTGCGCGGTGGGCACCTGCAGGTCCTTGTGCAGTGCTGCGTCCTCGGTACCTTGCACACAATGGTCGGGCCACAAGACCTGATTGCCATAAGGCATTTTTTGAATCTCGAAAGGTTTCTTGCCGGCATGTGCACTGGCAAACGAAGCATGGCCTTTGGTGTGCCAGTCCTGCGTCACCACGATGTTTTCAAAACTGGTGGCGAGTTTATTGATCACCGGCACCACCTCTTCGCCGCCTTTCACCGGCAAAGTGCCGCCAGTCACGAAACAGTTTTGCACATCGACCACAATCAGCGCGCTTTTTGCATCGGGCTTGACCTTGGTCGCTGCGAAGGCAAGGCCGCCAGCCGCACCGGCGGCCGCGAGCAAGCCGGCACTGGACAGGGCTTTCAACAGGGTTCTGCGTTGGGCTGGATGCATGATGCGATCTCCTGACGGTAGGTGACATGACGACGACAAAAAGGCGTATTACACACTGAGGTAAGCGCGCCTGACCTCTTCGTTGGCTGAGAGTTCGGCCATCGATCCTTCGTAACGGATCTGCCCTTTTTCAAGCACATAGGCCCGATCCGACACCAACTCGGCAAAATGCATGTTCTGCTCGGACAGCAGGATGCTCACGCCCTGGGCCTTGAGTTCCAGAATCATCTGTGCCATCTGCTCCACAATCACCGGCGCCACACCTTCGGACGGTTCGTCGAGCAGCACCAGATAAGGATTGCCCATCAACGTGCGTGCCACCGTCAGCATTTGCTGCTCACCGCCGCTCATGCGGCCACCGGGGCGATCGGGCATTTCACCGAGATTGGGAAACAGCTTGAACAGACGTTCCGGCGTCCAGACCGGTGCGGCGGCGCCGTCCGACCAGTGCCGCGCGGGCTGCCTGCCGACGTCAAGGTTCTCCATCACCGTGAGGTCGGTGAACACGCGCCTGTCCTCGGGCACAAAACCCAGGCCCAGACGTGCCGCCACATGCGGCTCGCTTCTGGAAATGTCCTGCCCCAGAAAATGCACAGCACCGCGGCGCTTGGAAAGCATGCCGATCAAGGTCTTGAGCGTCGTCGATTTACCCGCGCCATTGCGACCCATAAGAGCCACCACTTCGCCCCGCCGCACCTGCAGATCCACGTCGTAAAGAATCTGGGCCGCGCCATACCAGGCCGCGAGGCCCTTGGCATCTAACAGAAGTTCCGCGCTCATGATGCATCTCCGATGGAGGCCGCGACGGCCGCCGCTTTCTGCGCGATCTTCTCAAAAGTCTTCCCACTGCCGAAGTACACCTCCTGCACCTTGGGATGGTCGCGAATCTCCAGGGGTTTGCCCTGGGCGATGAGCCGGCCACGCGCCAGCACGATCATGCGGTCAGCATAGGCAAACACCACATCCATGCTGTGTTCGGTGAACAGCACGGCCATGCCGCGGTCGATCACAAGTTGTTTGGTCAGTGCCATCAGCGAATTGCGTTCCTTGGGGGCCATACCGGCCGTGGGTTCATCCATCAACAGCAGTTTCGGGCTGTTGGCCATGGCGATGGCGAGTTCGACACGTTTGACGTCGCCGTACGCGAGTTCGCTGCAGGGTCGGTCGGCCTGGGGTTTCATGCCGACCTGCTCCAGCAGCGCCAGCGCCTCCTCACGTTTGTAATCGGCGGCGCGGCGCCACATCGCAAACAGCTTGCCGTCATGTGAGAGCAAGGCCATCTGCACGTTTTCAATCACGGTCAGCGAGGCAAAGGTCTCGGCAATTTGAAACGTACGGCCCACACCCAGGCGCCAGATGGCGCGCGGTTTACGCCCCACCAGTTCTTGGCCATTGAGCAGGATGGAACCCTGGTCGGCCGCCAACTGGCCATTGACCATGTTGAAGGTGGTGGACTTGCCGGCACCGTTCGGGCCTATCAGCGCCAGCAATTCGCCGGCCGCGAGATCGAAGCTGATGCCGTCCACGGCTTTCACGCCGCCGAAAGATTTGCCCAGATTGTTGACCTGAAGCAGAGGTGCCAGACCCTGGCGACGCGTGCCGGCCTCTGGCATGGCCATATCTTGACTGCCCGCCGAAGAGGTGTTCATGGGCCCGGAGTAGGCCACAGCTGTCGTCATGCTTTCACCTTTTTTGTTTCAGCCTCTGAAATTTTTCCGCGCAGCCGATCAAACAGCTGTTTGGCAAAACCGGCCACGCCCTGAGGAAACAGCAGCACCAGCAGCAAAATGATGGCGCCCAGCATCGCGCGCCAGTAGTCGGTGTTGCGCGCCACGGTGTCGTGCAGCCAGGTGAAGGTCACCGCGCCCACCACCGGTCCCGCCAGGGTCTGGATGCCGCCCAGCAGCACCATCACCAGGCCATCCACCGACTTGCCCACACTCAGGCTCTCGGGTGAAATACTGCCCTTGGAGAAGGCATACAAAGATCCGGCCAGACCCGCGGCAGCGCCGGCGATGATAAACGCCGTCCATTGCATACGTTTGACATCGATACCGATGGCATCGGCACGCAGTGCCGAGTCGCGTCCGGCGCGCAAGGTGTAACCAAAAGGCGAAAACAACACGCGACGCAACCACAGGACGGCGGCAATCACCAGCACCAGGGTCAACCAGTAATACATGCGTTTGTCCGACAGCCATCCGGAAGGCCAGACCCCGGTGAGCCCATTGCTGCCACCGGTGAATGAATCCCACTGGTAGGTGATGGCCCAGGTGATCTGCGCAAACGCAAGCGTCAGCATCGCCAGGTACACGCCCGACAGCCGCACCGCGAACCAGCCGTAGATAAAGGCGCCGGCAGCGGCCACCAGCGGTGCGAGCACCAGTGCCAGTTCCATCGGCATGCCACTGGAACGCACCAGCAAGGCCGCGCCGTAAGCCCCCAGACCAAAATAGGCGGCGTGGCCGAAAGAATGCATGCCGGCCGGCCCCATGATGAAGTGCAGGCTGGCCGCAAACAATGCCGCAATCAGCAGATCAATCATCAACACCGTGGTGTAAGGCGAACCCGCGGTGAATAAAGGCATGGCCGCCAGCACCAGCCCCAGCACGGCCGCGGCAATGACATAGGTCCGGCTGCTTTTGCGCAGCGGCTCCTCCTGCATGCCGACATAACGGCTGGGTGCTTGTGGCCGGCCAAACAGGCCCCAAGGCCGCCAGACCAGCACAATGGCCATGACCAGGAAGTCAGCCACCAGCGTGAGTTTGGAAAACGAAATGCTGTAGCCGAAAATTTCGACCACGCCCAACCAGATACAAATCGCCTTGATCTCGGCAATCAGCAAGGCCGCCGCATAAGCCCCCGGAATTGACCCCATGCCGCCGACCACCACCACCACAAACGCCGAGCCTATGGTGTTGAGGTCCATCTCCAGCGTGGCCGGTTCGCGCGGCAATTGCAAAGCGCCGCCCAGGCCGGCCAACATGGCGCCCAGCGCAAACACGGCGGTAAACAGCCAGGCCTGGTTCACACCCAGCGCGCTGACCATTTCACGATCTTGTGTGGCGGCGCGCACCAGCGTGCCCCAACGTGTGCGCGTCAGCAGTAGCCACAACAGGCCCAGCACCACCGGCCCCACCACGATCAGGAACAAGTCATAGCTCGGGAACTGGCGACCCAGAATCTCGACCGAGCCCGATAGGCCCGGTGCACGGGGACCCAGCAGTTCGTCGGGGCCCCACAAATAAAGCACCGCATCCTTGATAACCAGCACCAGCGCAAAAGTCGCCAGCAACTGAAACAGCTCGGGCGCCTTGTAGATGCGGCGCAGAAGCACCATCTCTATCAGCGCCCCCAGGATACCGACGGCCACCGCGGCCAGCAGCAAGGCGGGCCAGAAACCCAGGCCACCGCCCAAGCGCTCGACCAGCGTGTAAGCGATGTAGATGCCGACCATGAAAAAAGAACCATGGGCGAAATTGACAATCCGCGTGACGCCGAAGATCAGCGACAGACCGGCTGCCACAAAAAACAGCGACGAAGCGCCGGCCAGCCCGTTGAGCAACTGGACGATGAAGCCTGAAAAACTCATTCAATAATCCTCTGGAGCCCATGGACCACATTGCGCTGCTCAAGCCACGCAATGCGGTACGGGCTGGTTGCTCAGTCTGCGGCGCGGGATTTCTTCACGTCGGCAGCGGAAGGCTGGAACATGGCACCGTCGAAATAGGTGTAGTCCACCATCACGCCCTTGCCATTGTCATTTTTCGTCTTGCCAACGAAAGCGCCCATCGTGGACTGGTGGTCCTCGGCCCGGTAGCTGATCTTGCCGAAGGGTGTCATGAGCTCCAGGCCCTTGAAAGCGGCCACCAGCTTGGCGGAATCCGTGCTTTTGGCCTTGGCTGCGCCAGCGGCGATGGACTTGATGGCACTGTAGCCAACCACCGAGCCAAGGCGTGGATAGTCCTTGAACTTGTCCTGGTATGCCGTGAGGAAGGCCTTGTGTTCCGGTGTCTGGATGCCGTGCCAGGGGTAACCGGTCACAATCCAGCCGTTCGGGCTCTCATCCTTGAGCGGGTCGAGGTACTCGGGTTCACCGGTCAACACGCTGACCACGTCGCGGCCCTTGAACAGTCCGCGCGTGTTGCCTTCGCGAACGAACTTCGAGAGGTCGGCGCCGAACAAGACGTTGAAAATCGCATCGGGTTTGGCATCGGCCAGGGCCTGCACCACGCTGCCGGCATCCACCTTGCCGAGTGGCGGCGCCTGTTCGGCCACGAACTCGACATCAGGCTGCGCGGCCTTGAGCAGTTGCTTGAAAGCGGCCACGGCCGACTGGCCATACTCGTAGTTGGGGTACACCACCGCCCAGCGCTTTTTCTTCAGCTTGACCGCCTCGGGCACCAGCATCGCGGCCTGCATATAGGTTCCTGGACGCAAGCGGAAGGTGTACTGGTTGCCACCCTGCCAGGTCATCTTGTCGGTCAGCGGTTCGCCGGCCAGGAAGAAAAACTTTTTCTGCTTGGCGAAGTCGGCCACAGCCAAACCGGTGTTCGACAGGAAAGTGCCGGTCAACACGTCAATCTTTTCGCGCGAGATCAGTTCTTCAGCCACACGCACGGCATCACCGGGGTTGGCATTGTCGTCACGCGTGATCAGTTCGAGCTTTTTGCCATTGACACCACCGGCGGCATTGATCTCCTCCACCGCGAGTTCCATGCCTTTTTTGTAGGGCTCGAGAAAAGCGGGCTGGGCCTTGTAGCTGTTGACCTCGCCAATCTTGATCACCCCTTGGGCATGCGCTGTCACCAGCGAAGCCATAAGCCCCAGGCAGGTCACCGTGCTCAGAACTTTGAATTGCATTTTCATAAAAACTCCTGTCGTGGATCGGATTAAGCTGGAAGGGTTCGGTGTTTACCGGAGCCCGTCTTCGCCCTTGATGTCGTGGATCTGCAGTCCGCCCACGCGCGGTAGTGGCCGGCCACTGTCTGTAACGACGACAGCAACCACAATTTCATTGGCACGGGGCGCATCGGCCACACGGGCTTCCATCGCATCGAAGTGGCTGCGCACAAAAGCCGCATCCTTGTGCCCCAGCGGCACATCAATCGCAGTACCCAGACCCCCGCGTTTTTTGCTGGACGGCACCAGGGCCGCACCTTTTTCAACCGCCAGGCGCAGCGGCGCACCCCAGCTTGGGATGCAGGATGGCCGCGGCATGCTCCAGTTCCCCGGCCTCACCCACAATCGCCGCCTTGCCATAACTGTGCGCCTGGCCAGGCGCAATACCCAGGGCTTCCACGCATTTTTTCCCCAGCAGAGCGCCCAGTTCTTCGCCGATGGCGATCAACTCATCGAGGTTTTCCTGGTACACGCCGGCAAACGGGTTGGCGATCACGGCCATGGCGAGTGCCTTGCGGGTTGGCGGATTGACCGCGTGGCCCATTTCAACACGGGTCTCGTCGACCTGAACAATGATTTTGCGAATTTTGGCTGTCATGATTTTTTTCCTTGAAGGGGGTCGTTCTATGCCGTGCGGGATCAGCGCAAGCCGTCCCACTTGCTGATGGCGCTGGCAGCCAGGCCACCCACACGCGCGTGAACGCGCGGGCCGGTACTCATCGCCAGAATGAAGACAATTTCGTCCGCCAGCGGCGCGCCAGGCACGCGCACTTCGATGGCGTCGAAATGGCTGCGTACATAAACGGCATTGACATGGGTCATGGGCACATCCAGCGTGGCGCCGGGTCCGCCCACTTTTTTGGTCGAAGGCACGATGGCCAAGCCGTTACCGGGTTGCCCTGTTTTTTCTTCGCCCTGGCCTTTGGCGTAGGCCTTGGCGTCGCCTTTCCAGCCCAACAGTTCGCGCATGGCATAACCGCCTGGCACATGCCAGAGCGCGCCATGTTCCAGCTCCCCGGCTGCCCCCACGATCGCGCCTTTGCCATAACCCTCAATGCGCTCAGCGGGCACATCCATCGCGGCACGCAGGCGCTGCGCCATGTCGAGACCGACGGGTTGCAGCGCCTCCATCATCGGCAGGATGTCAGCTTCGTAACGGCCCGCATACGGATTCGTGAGCACAACCCCAATCGCACCTCGCAACAGCGGGGTGGAAGCCACAGGACCAAACTCGTGCTGAATTTGCTCCACGTGCGTAAAAATGCGTCGTATTTCAATCATCGCTTTGCGTCCATCCATTTCATTAAGCAAATACCGAACCAACCCGCTGGTGCGCGCGCCGGTTTTCCAATGTTTTCATGGCGGTGTCGCCGGTGGTCGCGATCTGATTCTGACAAACCAGCGCGGCAGACCAGATCAAGCCAGCAGCGCGCAAGGCCTGCGCGCGCTTGAGCCCCGCACGCAAGGCCTGCTGCACCCTGTCAGGCGCCAGTGGCGGCACATCCACCGTCACCAGCAACGACCCCAGGTCGGTGTCGTCTTTTAGCTCGCAGGCGGGCCGGCGCACGATACGGGCGTCGTCCAGGTTCACGGCATTGGCAATCACGGTCGCCGCGGCGTCGGCTTCTGAAGCCGTGCGCGCCAAGACCGTGACGCTGTCGGCAATTCCCAGCGAAAAACTTCGCCCGCGCCAACCGCTGGTGGCCACACCACGGACCGGCAACACGCTGGACACGTCAAACTGGCCATCTGTCAGGATGCCATCCCGAATTTCATCCAGGCCCAGGCGGGCAATATCCGCGTAAAGGCCGATCCGCACCGATTGCGAGGGCGCCAGGTGCAAGGCGATGTCGCCGCCGTTATTGATCCAGGCCCGCGTCACACCGCTGCGCTCGTAACAGGCGACAAGCTCCTGGGCCACCGCACCGGCCACCGCCGCCATCGGGGTGATAAAGCTGCTTTGATAAGGCTGGCAGGCCTGCCACATGCGCCTGGCGATCGGCCCTTGCACCGGGCAGTCGCCCTGCACCGGTCGCCGCAGGGCGGCGAGCTCCTGCACCAGCTCGTCCAGAATGCTTGTGAAACGTTGCCACGCCGCGGCATGCGCTGCGTCCACGAAGGCCGGACTGCCATGGGCACCAATGACAATGTCCATGGGCCCATGCTGGAAATGCCAGCGGCCATCGGACAGTTGCGTGCGTTGGGCAAGCATGCTTGATCCGTTTAGCCCAGCAAGGGAGGACGCGCCAGCGGCCAGGGATTGGCCAACGGCAGCTGGACCCACGCCAGTGCCGATGGCGCACCTTCGTTGTGCCAGGCGCCCCGCCGCAGTGCATCTTCCAGCGTACGCACGTAGTCCATGTGGCCACCTAGGGCACGGTAGTCGTCCAGCTTCATGCTGAACTCAATCGGCGCCACGATGGCCGGTGTAGGCACGGTGCCAAAGCTGTTGTCCGGCATACGCATGACATCGGCCATCACGGTGATGCCGCCCCCCGGCCACACATAGGCCGGCGCGCCGCCGCAGGTGACATTCACCAGGGCCTCCTTGATGGCGCGGGTCAGAAGCACCGGATTTTCCGTGACACCGGCACGCAAGCTGCCGCCTGCGCCGCCGAGAAAAAGCACGGTGGACAAAGACGGTTCACAATTTTCGCCAATCCGCTCCACGATGCGGCGCACCTCTGCGGGCATCTCCTGCTCCACAGGTTGAAGCGCTTCATCCAGCACATACCAACTTGCATGTTCGCCGGTGGTTGAGGTCATCAGCAGGCGCAAGCCCGGCCAGGCGGTGGCCGCATCCCAGCTTTCAATGATGGACAAAGGGTCGGCGATGTCGGTGCCGCCCCAGCCGGTGCCGGGGTTGGCCACCTGGAAATACCGGCCTGGCGTGGATTTTCGCCCGCGCATCTTGATGCCCGACGCCCGCATGTCCAGACAGCGGCCGGCCTGGTGCTCGGTCAACACACCGGTGATGTGGTCATCCACCACCACCACCTCGTCCAGCTTGCCGAACAGCTGCTTCGCAAAAATGCCTATGGTGGCCGAACCGCAGCCGACACGCATGCGTTTTTCTTCCACGCCGTTGACAATCGGCGCACGACCGGCCTGGATCAGGATCTGGGAGCCGCCGTCGATGGTGAACTCCACGGCCTGCTTGTTGCCCAGCGCCTTCATCATCTCCACCGTCACGCGGCCTTCTTTTTTGCTGCCGCCGGTCAGGTGATGCACGCCGCCCAGCGACAACATCTGGGAGCCGTACTCCGCCGTCGTCACATGGCCAACAACCTCCCCCTTGCAGCGGACATTGGCCTGCTCGGCGCCCAGAAAACGGTCGGTGTCTATCTTGACCTTGAAGCTGCAGTAACTGAAGATGCCCTCCGTGACCACGGTGACCAGATCGACGCCGGCGGCTTTCGACGACACAATAAATGGCGCTGGTTTGTAGTCCGGGTAAGTCGTCGACGACCCGACACCGGTAACAAACACCTCGTCAGCCAGCAACAAATCCCCACTCCACGACGCTGGCGCAGCCGCCGCCGGGGCACCTTCCGGCAACAAGGCTTGCTCATCCACAGCCACGCGACCGGCAAAAGCCACCACAGGCGCTTCCTGATCCGCCAGGGTGCGACGCAACAACAACACCGGATCGACCCGCACCAGGGTGCCGCTGCGATTGGCATACCGGTCGCAAGCGCCGCTGCGGCCGTCCGAAATCTGGCACAACACGGGGCAGGCATTGCACTCGATTTTTTCGCTGTTCATGCGCTCATTGCGCGGCCGGGCTTTCTCCAGCACCTGGGGAAGCTCGGGTGCATCCATGCCGGGCAAACCATCCGTCTTTGTATGTTCAGTCATCGTTGTCGCCGTCTTGCGGCCATCCGTTCGATCGTGTCTTTGATGTAGTGCACACTTAATTCATGTGTTGCATTCGCTACATTTAAAATCAATGTAGCGCATACGGATTTCCTGCGCAATAGTGTTTGCGAGCCGTTTTTCTGAAATCGCAAAAAATGTTGCACTCACTACATTTCAATGTTGCGTTCACTACATTAATGTGGCACATTGGCAGCCATGGATGATTCGCCAGCCACCTCGGCCTGTGCCACCAAGGAGCACCTATGACTCACGTTGTCACCGACCCCTGCATCAAATGCAAATACACGGATTGCGTCGATGTCTGTCCGGTAGACTGTTTCAAGGAAGGACCGGACTTTCTGGTGATTGATCCGGACGAATGTATTGATTGTGCCGTCTGCATCCCGGAATGCCCGGTGAATGCCATTTATGCCGACACGGACACGCCCGATCACTTTCAGTCCTTCCTGGAAATCAATGCGCGCCTTGCCCAGGGCTGGCCCACCATCTCCAAACGCATCGCGCCCTTGTCCAGCGCAGAGCAATGGAAAGACAAAACCGGTAAGCTGGCGAGCCTAGACTCTGTCAACTGAAGACTTCAACCCCTCTCCTACATCCGTCCATCACCATGAGCGCTTTCAACGAAGAAACTGTCCTGTCCGTCCACCACTGGACCAACAAGCTGTTCACGTTCACCACCACCCGCGACCAGTCCTTGCGCTTCAGCAACGGCCACTTCACCATGATTGGCCTGCGCGTCAATGACAAACCGCTGCTTCGTGCCTACAGCATCGTGAGCCCGAATCACGAGGAACACCTCGAGTTTCTCAGCATCAAGGTGGCAGACGGCCCCTTGACCTCGCGCCTGCAGCACATGAAAGTCGGCGACAAGATCATCGTCGGACGCAAACCCACCGGCACGCTGGTGATTGACTACCTGCTCCCCGGCAAACGCCTCTACCTGCTGTCCACCGGTACCGGTCTGGCACCGTTCATGAGCATCATCCGCGACCCGGAGACCTACGAGCGGTTTGAACAGGTCATCCTGGTGCATGGCGTGCGCCAGGCTGACGAGCTGGCCTACCACGACCTGGTGGTCGACCACCTGCCGCAACACGAATTCCTCGGCGAGCTGATCTCCAAGCAATTGTTGTATTACCCGACCGTTACCCGGGAAGCCTACCGCAACATGGGCCGCGTCACCGACCTCATCGAGAGCGGCAAGATGTTTGCCGACCTGAACTTGCCAACGCTGGACCCGGCCCATGACCGCGTCATGATTTGCGGCAGCCCGGGCATGCTCAAGGATCTGAAACACCTGCTTGAAAAAACCGGCTTCAAGGAAGGCAACACCTCCAAACCCGGCGACTTCGTCATTGAGCGTGCTTTTGCCGAGCAATGAAGAGGATGGCCCCCACGCTTGTCGCTACGCGTACTGAGCTGCCCCCCGAGGGGGCTTTTCCGCCTAGGGGCGGCCCGACGGCGGAACGGGCTTCCCATATGGCGCGACCCCTGACGCGGCGGACAGCGGCTGATTTTCCTGGCACGGCCCGGCAAAACGTAGCCCTCTGAAGACTCACCAGACCGCGACCGGAATTCCACCCAGCCATGACAGCCAAGACCACCACACCCCGTTCACCCGCCCCCAAGCGTGCACCCGCAAAACGGCCTGGGGTACGGGAGCAGGCGGCGCAAACCACACGCGACAACATCCTGCGCGCGGCCACCAAGGTGTTCGCCCGTTATGGCTACGAGGGCGGCAGCGTCGAAAAAATCTCGCAAACTGCGAAATCCTTCGACCGGATGATTTATTACTACTTCGGCAGCAAGGAAGGCCTGTTCATCGAGGTTCTTGAGGACATGTATCGCCGCATGAACGACGCGGAGCTGGCGCTGCAACTCGACATCGAACAACCGGTGGCATCGCTCACGGAAGTCATCAACTTCGTGGTCTCTTATTACAGCAAAAACCCCGAGTTCATCACGCTGCTGAACACGGAAAATCTGCACCGCGGCAAACACATCGTCAAGTCGGCGCGCGCCCGGGAATATTCGTCTCCGGCGATTGCCATCATCCGGAAACTGCTGGAAAGTGGTGTCAACAAAGGTGTTTTTCGCGCCGATGTTTCCGCGCGCAATGTTTACCTCCTGATCGCCGCGACCGCCTATTTTTACATCTCCAACCGCCACACCCTGTCGGCCTTCCTGGGTGAAGACCTGCAGGCGCCGGAAGCCCTGGCCGAATGGCAGGCCTTCATCATCAGCACCGTGTTGCGCACCGTCATGACCACCCCCTGAGCGCCGCGACCACGCCAGCGTGGTCGCGCGCACCGGCGTCATTCCCACACCCCCCATAAAAAAGGACTCCCCATGGCAGAAGCCGCTTCGACCGGAAAATCAGGAAAAGTCGTCATCACCAACATAGGCCTGCTGCTGTCCGGGGACATCGACCAGCCCATCCTGGACGCCGACACCATTGTGGTGAACGATGGCCTGATCGTGGCCGTCGGCAAGGCCAAGGATTGCGACACCGCCCATGCACAAACCGTGATTGACGCGCACCAGACCTGCGTGGCACCTGGCCTGATCGACAGCCATGTGCACCCGGTTTTTGGCGACTGGACCCCGCGCCAGAACCAGATCGGCTGGATTGACTCCACCATGCACGGCGGCGTCACCACCATGATCTCGGCGGGCGAGGTGCACCTGCCCGGCCGGCCCAAGGACATTGTGGGCCTGAAAGCGCTGGCCATCACGGCGCAGCGCGCGTTTGACAACTTCCGGCCCGGTGGCGTCAAGGTGCTGGCCGGTGCACCCGTCATTGAAAAGGGCATGGTCGAGCAGGATTTCAAGGAACTGGCCGAAGCCGGCGTGACCCTGCTCGGCGAAGTCGGCCTGGGCTCGGTCAAGGCCGGTTACGAGGCCAAGGAAATGGTGGCCTGGGCACGCAAATACGGCATCCAGAGCACCATCCACACCGGTGGCCCGTCGATTCCCGGCTCCGGCCTGATCGACAAGGACGTGGTGCTGGAGGCCGATGCCGATGTGATCGGTCACATCAACGGCGGCCACACCTCCCTGTCGGAAAACCATGTTTGCGAGTTGTGCGAGAAATCATCACGTGCGATCGAGATCGTCCACAACGGCAACGAAAAGGTCGCGATTGCCGCGGCCCAGGCCGCGTTGCAGCTCAAATGCCCGCACCGCGTGATCCTGGGCACCGATGGCCCGGCCGGCTCCGGTGTGCAGCCGCTGGGCATGTTGCGGCTGATTTCGCTGTTGTCCAGCCTGGGCAACATCCCGGCCGAACTGGCCTTTTGTTTTGCCACCGGCAACACCGCACGCATTCGCAACCTCAACTGCGGGCTGATAGCAGTCGGCCGCGACGCGGATTTTGTTTTCATGGACAAGGCCCAGCACACGGCCGGCCGCGACCTGCTGGACAGCGTGCAGCGCGGCGATATTCCGGGTGTGGGCATGGTGATGATCGACGGCCTGGTGCGTTGCGGCCGCAGCCGCAACACGCCGCCAGCCACCACCATTCCCAGCGTGGTGACCCATGCGTGAGGCCTTCGCCACGCCCTGGCCGTCACCCTTGAAGCCGGGGCGCTGAGGCATGCCGCATCGCCACACGCCGACCAAAGAAGAAACGTCGGCGCTTGAGCCGCTGGACCGCCTGGCTTTGAAGGACATTGTGCTGGTCGCCACGCGGGAACAGGCCGAGTTGGCCCTGCAGGACCTGGCGCCCAGCACGGTGCTGGGTTTTGACACCGAATCCAAACCCACGTTTTTCAAAGACCAGGTGTCCGAAGGCCCCCATGTGGTGCAGTTTTCCACGCCGCACAAGGCGTATGTCTTTCAATTGCATGACGCGGGATGCCGCGAGGCGGTCTCGGCCTTGCTGCAGTCACCCAGCATCACCAAGGTCGGTTTTGGCCTGGCCGGCGACCATCAGCAGATCCGGCGCACCCTGGGGGTGGAGCCCCAGAATGTGCTGGACCTCAATGTCGTGTTCCGGAAGATGGGTTATGTCAAGGAGATCGGCGTGCGAGGCGCCGTGACCGTGGTGTTCAAGCGGCGGTTTTTGAAGTCAAGAAAAGCCACCACCTCGAACTGGGCCAACCGCCAGCTGACGGAAAGCCAGCTTGTTTATTCGGCCAACGACGCCTGGGCGGCGATCCAGGTCTTTCACCAACTCGGCTTGTCGCCGCAGCCGGCTTGAACGCTTAGTCGGTGTCAAAGCGCTGCCGGAAGGCGGCGCAAAACTGCGGGCTGCCGCTGATCACCAGGCTCAAAGTCTGCCAGGACGCAGCGCCATCACCTTCGCTGGCCTCCTGCAAGTCCATGTCCCACTCGCCGCCCTCGTCCAGCGACGCCTGCTGGCCCGGAAAGGCAGCATGCGCCCAATCCAGCACCCGTGCGATTTCGGCCCGGACCGCGGCGACCTGTTCGGGCCGGACCGACGCCATGGCGTCAAACGTCCCGCCGCCCTGCGGGTCCTCGCTGTAGTCAAAGTCCAGGAAGTTCAAGTTCAGGGCGCGTCCTGCTCGTCCGACTCGTGCTGTGCAGCACCCGGCTCGCCGGCCGGCCTGGCCTGGCGGTGACCGGCCTTGGCCAGCAGTTCCAGGTAAAAGGCATCGCCACCTTCTTTGGCGACCGCATCCACCAGGGCCATGATGGTGGCAAAGTGAACCACCTCCGCCTTGTCTTCGCTGCTACCAAAGCGGCAGTCAAAGTCCCAATAATCCACACCCTCGGGCAAGGGCACACGGCGCTGCCGTTTGACGTATTTGCGGATTTCGTGTTTGACGGCGTCCAGCACGCGGTCGCGGTTTTTACCTTCGATGGTGAGTTTGAATGTTTTTTTCATGGCTTCCCTTTAGTCGCTCGATGCTCAGTCCTGAAGCGGCTGATTCGCAAGCCTTCGATTATGCGGCCTCCCCCTGTTGCCCCGTCTTGGGCGCGGGGGCTTAAACTGGGTCTTTGCGACGGGCTCTTTGCCCTGTCCGCGGTCACCTTCACAAAGCCCCTGTTCATGCCATTTTCTTCCCTGGGTTTGTCCCCCGCCCTCCTGCGCGCCGTCAGCGCCAAGGCCTACCCGGCCCCCACGGCCATCCAGGCGGCGGCCATTCCGGCCGTGCTGCAAGGCCGCGATGTGCTGGGCGCGGCGCAAACCGGCTCGGGCAAAACCGCCGCTTTTGCGCTGCCGCTGTTGCAACAGTTGCAACAAATCCCCGGCGAAAAGCCGCGTCGCGTGCGTGTCCTGGTCCTGGTGCCCACCCGTGAGCTGGCGGCCCAGGTTGGCGAAGCGATTCACAGCTTCTCGCAGCAGTTGCCGCAGGCCTTGAAGGTCGCGGTGGTGTTTGGCGGCGTGTCCATCAACCCGCAAATGATGCATCTGCGCGGCGGGGCCGAGATCGTGGTCGCCACCCCCGGCCGCTTGCTGGACCTGATGAACCAGAACGCGCTGGTTTTGTCCGGCGTCTCGGCGCTGGTGCTGGACGAGGCCGACCGCCTGTTCGACCTGGGTTTTGCCGACGAACTCGCGCGCATCCTCGCCTTGCTGCCACCCAAGCGCCAGAACCTGTTTTTCTCGGCCACCTTTCCGACCGCCGTGCAGGCGCTGGCAAATCAGTTGTTGCACGATCCGGTCCGTATCGACGTGTTGGCGCAGGAACAAGACGAACCCGACATCCTGCAGCGGGCGATTGCGGTCGATCCCGAGCGACGCACCCAATTGCTGCGCCACCTGATCGTGGAAAACGCCTGGCGCCGGGTGCTGGTGTTTGTGGCGACCAAACATGCGGCCGAAATGGTGGCCGACAAATTACGCAAGGCCCGCATCAACGCCGAACCTTTCCATGGCGAATTGAGCCAGGGCAAACGCACACAGGTGCTGGCCGACTTCAAGGCCTCCCGGCTCAAGGTGGTGATTGCCACCGACATCGCCGCGCGCGGCCTGGACATCACGCAACTGCCGGTGGTGGTGAACTACGACCTGCCACGTTCAGTGCACGACTACATCCACCGCATAGGCCGCACCGGCCGGGCGGGCGAAAGTGGTGTGGCCCTGAGTTTTGTCAGCGCCGAGACCGAGGCGCATTTCCGCCTGATCGAAAAACACCAAGGCCTGGCTCTGCCGCGCGAACAAGTCCCAGGGTTTGAACCGCTGCAAGACCCGGTGGCGCTGCCGCCCTCCACCGGCGGCATCAAGGGCAAACGCCCGAGCAAAAAAGACAAGCTGCGGGCGGCTGCGGCCGCCGCAGGCCACTAAGCGCCGTCGTTGACCCGGCCGTTCAGGCTGGTGATGGCATAACCTTTTTCGGCGATCTGCTGCTCCAGCCCGTCAATCGCGTATTTGCCCAGTAACTCAGCCTGGGCGCCGCCTTCCACACCGCGGGCCTCGGACGCCCAATCGGTGTTGGTCGCCTCCTCGGGAATAAGCCGGCCCTCAGGCACGGCCAAGTAAGAGTGCCGCTGATCGGATTCGGCTCGGCGGTAAATGTCCACACGCATGGTTTTCTCCTTGGCTGGCTCGCTGAGCGTTCTACCTTATCGCCCTGTCGCCACAACGCTCTAGGGAAAACCCTTTATCCCTTCTGAAAACCCTGACAAACGCGGTTCAGGCGCCGGCCTTCGCTCCTGTTTTTATAGCTTATTGCGCCCATCCACCAAGGGCTGGAGGCCAATTTCGCTCATAAACATGGTGTTACCCCATGGACCAGGCGCCGGAGCGGCGCGCCAGACACCCAGGTGACGGGCCGGCGGGATCCGCCGCGCTAAGCTGGGACAACATCCCACTCAGGAGCTCCCCATGAACGATCTTTTTTCCCTCCAGGGCCGCAGCGCCCTGATCACTGGCGGCTCGCGCGGCATAGGCCGCATGATCGCCGCCGGTTTTCTGGCCCAGGGCGCACGGGTATACATCTCTGCCCGCAAGGCCGCTGCCTGCGACCAGGCCGCGCAAGAACTCTCCAGCCTGGGCCACTGCATCTCGCTGCCGGCCGATGTGTCCACCCTGGCCGGTGCGGCCGCCTTGGTTGCCGCCTACGCCGCGCACGAGCCCCAGCTCGACATCCTGGTGAACAACGCCGGTGCCGCCTGGGGCGCACCGTTTGACGAGTTTCCGGAAAGCGGCTGGGACAAGGTCGTGGACCTGAACCTCAAAACCCCGTTCTTTCTGACCCAGGCCTTGATGCCGCTGCTGCGCAAGGCGGCGGAAAAACGCCCGGCCAAGGTCATCAACATCGCCTCCATCGACGGGATTTCGGTCAACCCCATGGAAACCTATTCTTATGCGGCCAGCAAGGCCGGCCTGATCCAGTTGACGCGGCGCATGGCGATTCGTCTGGTCCAAGACAACATCGTGGTCAGCGCGATTGCGCCCGGCGCTTTTGCCTCGGACATGAACAAGGACGCCAGAGACCACGGCGAAGCGGTGGCGGCGCGGATTCCGGCCGGGCGTGTCGGACAGGACGCCGACATGGCCGGCGCGGCGATTTACCTGGCCTCGCGCGCCGGTGATTACGTGGTTGGCTCCACGCTGGTGGTGGATGGCGGCGTCACCCACGCACGTTAGTCAAGTCCTTGACCCACGCTGCAGTCGCTATTTTTTTGATAGCTGCTTGCGCTTGTACGGCATGGGCCAGAGCCTCTTTTTACTTAAGAAGCTGGCCCAACGCCGCTGGAGAGCCGACAGCCGCGTGCCCAGCGTGCGCGCAGCCGTACCACACATTGGTGCATCGCAGCATGCTGGTGAAACTACTTAAGTTCTAACCCGCTGGTGTGGGCCAGTGGGGCTCGCTAGCATCCGCTTATCTTGTCGTGGATCGGGGATGTCCGCCACATGCCATCTAAATAGCCGGAGAGCAATTTGCCAGCGGAATTCATTCTTGAAACGCAGGGTTTGACCAAAGAATTCAAAGGATTCGTGGCCGTCAACCAGGTGGACCTGAAGGTCCAGCGCGGGCATATCCACGCGCTGATCGGCCCCAACGGCGCGGGAAAAACCACCTTCTTCAACCTGCTGACCAAATTTCTGTCCCCGACCACGGGCACCATCCTGTTCAACGGCAACGACATCACCACCGAAAAGCCGGCGCAGACGGCGCGGCGCGGCATTGTCCGCTCCTTCCAGATCTCGGCGGTGTTTCCGCACATGACGGTGCTGGAGAACGTGCGTGCCGCGCTGCAGCGCAACCTGGGCACCTCGTTTCATTTCTGGAAAGCCGAAAACACGCTGTTTCACCTGCACGACCGTGCGCGCCAGTTGCTGGCCCAGGTCGACCTGAGCGCCTTTGCCGACGAACTCACCGTCAACCTGCCCTACGGCCGCAAACGTGCGCTGGAGCTGGCCACCACCCTGGCGCTGGAGCCCGAACTGATGCTGCTCGATGAACCCACACAAGGCATGGGCCATGAAGACGTGGACCGTGTGACCCAGCTGATCAAAAAAGTCTCCGCCGGCCGCACCATCCTGATGGTGGAACACAACATGAACGTGGTGGCCTCGATTGCCGACCGCATCACCGTGCTGCAACGCGGCGCCATCATTGCCGACGGCCCGTATGCCGAGGTGTCCAAAAACCCGCTGGTGATCGAGGCCTACATGGGCACCGTCAACACCGAGTTGCAAGGCGCTCACTGATATGACCCCCACGCTTGTCACTTCGTGTACTTCGCTGCCCCCCGAAGGGGCTGATTTTCCTAGGGGCGGCCCGTCGGAAAATGGCCTGATCGGAGCTTCGCATGACTAAAGAACTCCTCCGCATCGACAACCTGCACGCCTGGTATGGCGAGTCGCATGTGCTGCATGGCGTGAACCTGACCGTGCACCAGGGCGAGGTGGTGACCCTGCTGGGGCGCAACGGCGCCGGGCGCACCACCACCATGCGCGCCATCGTCGGCCTGACCGGCACGCGCAAAGGCTCCATCCAAATCAATGGGGAAGAAACCATCAAGCTGGCACCCCACAAGGTGGCCCGCCTGGGTGTGGGTTATTGCCCGGAAGAACGCGGCATTTTCGCCAGCCTGACGGCCGAAGAAAACCTGATGCTGCCGCCCACCATCGCACCGGGCGGCATGAGCATTGCCGAGATTTACGACATGTTCCCCAACCTGAAAGAGCGCGCGTCCAGCCCCGGCACCCGCCTGTCGGGCGGCGAGCAGCAGATGCTGGCGGTGGCGCGTATTTTGCGCACCGGCGCCCGCCTGCTGCTGCTCGATGAAATCTCCGAAGGCCTGGCGCCCGTGATTGTGCAAAAACTCGGCGAGATGATTCTCGCGCTGAAAGCCAAGGGTTACACCATCGTGCTGGTCGAGCAGAACTTCCGTTTTGCGGCGCCGCTGGCCGATCGTTTTTACGTGATGGAGCACGGCACCATCGTGAAACAGTTTGCCCAACACGAGCTGACCCAGAACATGGGCATGTTGCAGGAATACCTGGGCGTTTGAGCGCCCCGCGCCGCGCCCACCGGATTTTTTTTCGTTTTCGATAGCCCCACCTTAACCAGGAGACACCATGAAACTCAAAACCCTCGTCGCCGCTTTGGCCATTGGATTTGGCGCCGCGGCGTCCGCGCAAACCAACACGGGACCGATCAAGATCGGCATGATCACCGACATGTCCGGCCTGTATGCCGACATCGACGGCCCGGCGGGTGTCGAAATGGTCAAGTGGGCCGTGCAGGACTTCGGCGGCAAGGTGCTGAACCGCCCGATCGAAGTGTTGTCGGCCGACCACCAGAACAAACCCGACATCGCCAGCTCCAAGGCCCGCGAATGGATGGACAAGGACAACCTGGCCATGCTGGTGGGCGGCACCAACTCGGGCACGGCGCTGGCCATGGCCAAGGTCGCGGCCGAGAAAAAACGCCCCTTCATCGCGATTGGCCCCGGCTCGGCCCGCCTGACCAATGAAGACTGCTCGCCCTACACCGTGCACTATGCCTACGACACCGTGGCCCTGGCCAAGGTGGCCGGCTCCGCCCTGGTCAAAGCCGGCAACAAGAGCTGGTACTTTCTGACGGCGGACTATGCCTTCGGCCATTCCCTGGAAAGCGATGCAGCCTCGGTGGTGAAGGCCAACGGCGGTACCGTGGCGGGCGCGGTGCGGCACCCGCTGAATGCGTCTGACTTCTCGGCCTTCTTGCTGCAGGCGCAATCCTCCAAGGCGCAAATCCTGGGCCTGGCCAACGCCGGCGGCGACCTCATCAACTCCATGAAAGCCGCCAAGGAGTTCGGCATCACCAAAACCATGAAGGTGGCCGGTCTGCTGGTGTTCATCAACGACGTGCACAGCCTGGGCCTGGCCAACACCGAAGGCCTGCAACTGGCCGACAGCTGGTACTGGAACCAGGACGATGCCTCGCGCAAATTTGCCAAACGTTTCTTCGAGAAGTACAAACGCATGCCTTCCAGCCTGCAGGCCGCCGACTACTCGTCCGTCACGACCTACCTCAAGGCCGTCCAGACCGCCGGCACCACCGACGCCGACAAGGTCATGAGCACGCTCAAGTCCATGAAGGTCGACGACTTCTATAACAAGGGCCAGATTCGCGCCGATGGCCGCATGATTCACGACATGTACCTCTACCAGGTCAAGGGCCCGAAAGAGTCCACCACACCATGGGACTACTACAAGACCGTGGCCAAGGTGCCTGGCGATCAGGCCTTCACCACGGTGGCCGACTCCAAGTGCTCCTTGTTCAAGAAGTGATCTGACGGTGCCGGTGGCCCATCGCCCCTGCGATCGGCCACCGGGCTTTTTTACCTTTGCATTTTTCTCACTCTCCAGGCGTGAACTGACGGGCTTTCATGGAAATTTTCGGCATTCCCCTTCAAGCTTTTATGGGCCAGCTCTTGCTGGGCCTGGTCAATGGCGCGTTTTACGCCCTGCTCAGCCTGGGGCTGGCGGTCATCTTTGGCCTGCTGGGCATTGTCAATTTTGCGCACGGCGCGCTGTACATGCTGGGCGCCTTTGTCGCCTGGATCATGCTGGACCAGCTCGGCATCAATTATTGGGCGGCGCTGTTCCTGGCGCCACTCGTCGTGGGCATTCTGGGCGTGGTGATAGAGCGCCTCTTCCTCAAGCACCTGTACAAGCTGGATCCGCTGTACGGCCTGCTGCTGACCTTTGGCCTGGCCTTGATTGCCGAAGGCATTTTCCGCGAACTCTACGGTGTCTCGGGCCAGAACTACCCGGTGCCCGAACTGCTGTCAGGCGCGACCAACCTGGGTTTCATGGTGTTGCCCAACTACCGTGCCTGGGTGGTGCTGGTGTCGCTGGTGATCTGCCTGGGTACCTGGTACCTGATTGAACGCACCCGGCTGGGCGCCTACCTGCGCGCCGGCACCGAAAACGCCGCGCTGGTGCAGGCTTTCGGCATCAATGTGCCACTGATGGTCATGCTGACCTACGGCGCCGGCGCTGCGCTGGCGGCGCTGGCCGGCGTGCTGGCCGCCCCCATCATTCAGGTCAATCCGCTGATGGGCTCCAACCTGATCATCGTGGTGTTTGCCGTGGTGGTGATTGGCGGCATGGGTTCGATTCTGGGCTCTGTCCTCACCGGTCTGGGTCTGGGCCTGGTCGAAGGCCTGACCCGTGTTTTCTACCCCGAAGCCTCGAATATTGTGGTCTTTGTGATCATGGTCATCGTGCTCATGTTCAGGCCCGCCGGCCTGTTTGGCAAGGAAGCCTGAACCATGAACAACAGCCTGACCGATACTGCCGTCCATCCAAGCACCATGCCCAAAGCCGCTCCCGTCATGACTGCCTCCCGCATCACCTACCTGGCCCTGCTGGTGCTGGTGCTGGTGGCCCCCCTGCTCGGGCTTTATCCGGTGTTTGTCATGAAGCTGCTGTGCTTCGCCCTGTTTGCCTGCGCCTTCAATTTGCTGCTGGGTTTTACCGGCCTGCTGTCCTTCGGCCATGCCGCCTTTTTTGGCTCGGCCGCCTACGTCACGGGCTGGTTCATCAAGTCACAAAGCTGGACACCGGAGCTGGGCATTGTGGCCGGCACCGTGGCGGCCGGACTGATTGGTCTGGTGGTGGGCCTGGTCGCCATCCGGCGCCAGGGCATTTATTTCGCCATGATCACACTGGCGATTGCCCAGATGGTGTTTTTTGTCTGCCTGCAAGCGCCGTTTACCGGCGGTGAAGACGGCTTGCAGGGCGTGCCTCGCGGCCGCCTGCTGGGCCTGCTCTCGCTGGAATCGGACACCACCATGTATTACTTCGTGGTGGCGGTGTTTGTATTGTGTTTTCTGCTCATCTCGCGCATCGTGCATTCGCCTTTCGGCCAGGTGCTCAAGATGATCCGTGAAAACGAACCGCGCGCCATCTCGCTGGGCTATAACGTGGACCGCTACAAGCTGCTGGCCTTTGTACTGTCCGCCGCACTGGCCGGTCTGGCCGGCTCGCTCAAAACCCTGGTCATGGGTTTTGCCACCTTGTCCGACGTGCACTGGTCGATGTCGGGCGAGGTCATTTTGATGACCTTGCTGGGCGGCGTGGGCACCTTCTTCGGTCCGGTGTTTGGCGCGGGCATCGTGATCGCGCTGCAAAACCTGCTGGCCGACAAGGTCGGCTCCTGGGTCACCGTGATCATCGGCGTGATTTTTGTGCTGTGTGTGCTGGCCTTCCGCAAGGGTGTGGTCGGCGAGCTGCAGGCCTGGCGCGAGCGCCGGCGCCGCGCCGCGACCGACACAAACGCAGACTAAGCCTCTGGCGCCAGAGGCGCCGGAGGCCCCGCGCCACGCCGTGCTCGGCGGCCAGCGTCTGCTCGGCCGGTACAGGCTGAGGCAAGGCGTTCATGACTGCTTTGCACCTCCTCAGGACGAGAGCAGTTTAGGAACCTCGCTCGATCTGTCAGCGGCGGAGACTAATTAGCCATCTTGGTTGCTACTAATTAGATAGCGAATTACGCAATTTCCGCAAGGGCAGCGGGCCTATTTTCTATAGAAGAAAGGCGCCAGGCCGGCCTGAAACAGGCCTCACCCCTTCACACACACCACCTGCTTCAAAGTGTGCACCACCTCGACCAGGTCCTTCTGAGCCAGCATCACCGCATCGATGTCCTTGTAGGCCGCCGGCGTTTCGTCGATCACGTCCTTGTCCTTGCGGCACTCCACGCCCTCGGTCGCGGCACGGTGATCGGCCAGCGTGAAGCGGCGCTTGGCTTCGCCACGGCTCATCACCCGGCCAGCGCCGTGCGAGCAGGACTCAAAGCTCTCGGGGTTGCCCTTGCCGCGCACGATGTAGCTGCACGTGCCCATGCTACCGGGAATGATGCCCAGCTCGCCGGCTTTCGCGCTGACCGCCCCCTTGCGCGTGACGTAGACGTCCTGGCCGAAGTGGTGTTCCTTCTGCACATAGTTGTGGTGGCAGTTCACAGCCTCGATGTGGTTCTGGAAGTTCTTTCGGATCACTGTCTTCGCAGCTTCGATCACGCGGCGCATCATCACCTCACGGTTCAGGCGTGCGAACTGCTGGGCCCAGCCCACCGCGCGCACATAGTCGCCGAAGTAGCGCGAGCCCTCTTCGAAGTAGGCCAGGTCGCGGTCGGGCAGATGGACGTTGTTACGCAGCGCGTCCTGCTTGGCCAGTTCGATGAACAGGGTGCCGATGGCGTTGCCCACGCCGCGCGAGCCCGAGTGCAGCATGAACCAGACAAAACCTGCCTCGTCCAGGCACACCTCAATGAAGTGGTTGCCGCTACCCAGCGTCCCCAGGTGGTTGCGGTGGTTGGTCTTGGCCAGCCTGGGGTAGCCGCGGCACAGCTCGATGAACGCCGGCTCCAGTTGGGCCCAGGCCGTGTCGACCACGCCCGGTACCTTGCTCCAGGCGCCCGGGTCACGCGTGCCCGGTGTGCGGCCGTGCGGCACGGCGCGCTCGATCGCCGAACGCAGCGGCGCCAGGTTGTCCGGCAAGTCCCCGGCCGCGAGCGTGGTCTTGCAGGCGATCATGCCGCAGCCGATGTCCACCCCCACGGCCGCCGGGATGATGGCCTTGAAAGTGGGAATGACGGAGCCGACGGTGGCGCCAATGCCGAAGTGCACGTCGGGCATGGCGGCGATGTGCTTGAAGACGATGGGCAGGCGCGCGGCATTGGTCAGCTGGCGCATGGCTTTGTCCTCGATCGGCACGCCGCGCGTCCACATCTTCACCGGCACGCCGCCGGGCACGGCTTCATGGATGTAGTTGGTTTCCATGTTGTTCCTTTCGCAAGCGAAGGTGCCAGCATCCATTAGAAAGTGCCGACCGGCTCATTTTCGGATGAAGTGCAGTGGGTGATGCGCAAACACAGCCCTATCGAGGCGAAGAAAGCTACACGCAGGTCAATGAATGTGGCGTCTAATCGTCTGCCCCGGCCGTCGACAAGGCCTCGGTCCCATGTTGCGGCAACACCAGAACCCCCTCGTCGTCGGGCAAGGCTTCAATGCTGATCACCGGTGCGGAAGGCGTGACACCCCCGAACAGGGTGGCAAAGGCGGCGGACGCCGCGTCGCGGCCGGTGGCAATCCGCACAAAACCCATGGGAATCGCGGTGCCCGACGGATCGAACAGGTACCAGCGGTGGCCCACATAGGCCTCGACGTACGCGTGAAAATCGGTCGGGCCCAAGGCCGGGTCGGCGCCGTAATCGATGCCGCTGACAAACCGCGCCGGAATGTTGACCGCGCGGCACAAGGCAATCATCAGGTGGGCAAAGTCGCGGCAAACACCCACTTCGTCGATCAGCGTATCCACCGCCGTGGTGTTGCCGGTGGAGCTGTTGGACCGGAAGGTCACACGCTGCTGGACCCAGTCGCAAATCGCCTGCACCCGGCCGTAACCCTGGCGCAAATGGCCGAACTCCTTGACCGCCAGCCGGTGCAAACGGTCGGACTGGCAATAACGGCTGGGGTAGAGATAAGGCAGCACAGTCCCAGGCAGTTGCAGCACGCCGACCTCCAGCAGTTGCTCGGCTTGCGCCACATGGTGCCGGATGTCGACCGTGGCGCCATAACTCACCGTCAAGGCGCCGGCCTCGGCCCGTAATTTCAGGTAGCGGTTGCGGCTGACCGCATCGGTGTACATCTCGGGCTGCACGATCTGGCTGATGCCCAGGGTTTCAGAAAGCACGGTTTGTTCGGGCGTGTGTGCTGCGTGGATGTTGAAAATGAAATCGCAGCCGGCGTCCGCGACCTGGTAACTCAGTTCAATCAAAAATTTAAGCCTGACCATACGCTGTCTTCCTGAAGTGTTGCCGCCACCCGGCCGACATGGACGGGTGGGGTTCCTGCAAAGGGGGTGACGGCGCGGCGCATGCACCAGGCGGCAACATCGGGCTGCGGGCAAAGGCGTGGCCGCGCGCCAAACCAGTGTGGCACGGGACAACGGGGGGATTGGCAGGTCAAGCCAAATGGCCATGGTGCTGGCGCTGACTGCGCATGCCAGGCGCACGCCGCACCTGACAGCGATGCGGCCTGTGCGCCTACAAAAGCGCGGTGCCGTCTGGCACCGGAGAAGGACGGGGGCTCAGTCGCTATATTTTTTATAGCCCCTTACGCCCATCCAATAAGGGCTGCAGCCTTTTTTACGCTGAAACAGCGCTCAACTCAAGCGCCGACTTCATCCATGAAACGCACTTTGACGCTTTTGCCCTTGACCCCGCCGAAACTCAGCTTTTGCTGGGCCAGGCTGGCAATGTTGCGGTCCACGGCCACATAGGTGGAGAACTCGTTGACGTTGATTTTGCCAACCTGTTCCCGCGTGAAAGGCGGGACATTGCCAGCATCGCCGGTCAGCGCACCCAACACGTCGCCGGCGCGGATTTTCTCCTTGCGGCCACCGACAATTTGCAGCGTCACCATGGGCGGCAGCAGCGGCTCATTGCTGGCCGAGGTCAGTTCGGTCAGCTTGTGCCATTCGGACTCGGCTTTTTGCAACACCTCGATCTTGCCGACATACCCCATCTCGTCCATGCTGGCCAGGCTGATGGCCCAGCCCTCTTCATCGGCGCGGCCGGTGCGGCCAATGCGGTGAATATGCACCTCGGCATCCGGCGTCACATCAACATTGATGACCATGGCCAGCTGCGCGATGTCCAGGCCGCGCGCGGCCACGTCGGTGGCGACCAGCACAGAACAACTGCGATTCGAAAACTGCACCAGCACCTGGTCGCGTTCGCGTTGCTCCAGCTCGCCAAACAGCGCGAGTGCGCTAAAGCCCTGTTCTTTCAAATAGGCCACCAGCGCGCGGCATTGCGATTTGGTATTGCAAAAAGCCAGCGTGCTGGCCGGGCGGAAGTGCCGCAACACCTGCGCGACGGCGCCCAGGCGGGCCTCGTCATGGTCGCTGTCCGGCACCTGGTACCAGCGCTGCTGGATTTTGGTTTTTTCATGCTGCGCCTGCACCGTGATGGTTTGCGGCGTTTTCATGAACTGCTGGCTCAGCTTGGCAATGCCTTCGGGGTAAGTCGCCGAAAACAGCAGGGTCTGGCGCTCTTTCGGGCATTGTTTGGCGACGGTGGCGATGTCCTCGAAAAAGCCCATGTCCAGCATGCGGTCGGCTTCGTCCAGCACCAGGGTGTTCAGGGCTTCCAGGTTCAGGTTGCCGCGTTCCAGGTGGTCCATGATGCGGCCTGGCGTGCCGACCACGATGTGGGCGCCGTTTTCCAGGCTGGCGGTCTGGTTGCGCAGTGGCACACCGCCACACAACACCACGACCTTGACGTTTTCTTCGGCGCGCGCCAGACGGCGGATTTCGGTGGCAACCTGGTCGGCCAGCTCGCGCGTGGGGCACAACACCAGGGACTGCACGGCAAAACGCCGGGCGTTGAGGTTGGCCAGCAGGGCCAACCCGAAGGCGGCGGTCTTGCCGCTGCCGGTTTTGGCTTGCGCAATCAGGTCTTTGCCCAGCAGCGCCACAGGCAGGCTGGCAGCCTGAATCGGGGTCATGGCCAGGTAACCCAGCTGCTGCAGGTTGGCCAGCATGTGGGCTGGCAGGGACAAGGTACTGAAATCGGAAGAGGAAGAGGTCATCCCCCATTATCGGTGCCCGGCCTAGGTAACTACCCCTAGGGGCCAGAATGACCCGTGCTGTCCCTCACAGAAGCCGCTTCATGGCGCACCGTTGAGGCCCTCCTGCCACGGCTCTTTACAGGAAAACAGGCTCTAGCCCTTATTCAACGGACGCAGTCAGCTATCATTTTCATACTAAAAACCCCTGCATGTTGCGGGTTCAAAGCGCTACAGGCATGCTTGCGTCCTACGTCTGACCAGAACACCAAAGATTATTTATGCAAAATTTCGACTTCGACCTGTTTGTCATAGGCGGCGGCAGCGGCGGTGTACGTGCTGCCCGCATGGCGGCGCAACGCGGCGCGCGCGTGGCGCTGGCCGAGGTGGCTGCCATGGGTGGCACCTGCGTCAACGTGGGTTGCATCCCGAAAAAGCTGTACAGCTACGCCGCCCACTACGCCGAGAGTTTTGAGGAGTCCCATGGTTTCGGCTGGGTTGGCGAAGCGCCCACGCTGGACTGGGAATTGCTGAAAACCAACCGCGCGCGCGAAATTTCGCGCCTGAACGGTATTTACATCCAGCTGCTGAAAAACGCCGGTGTGCAAATCATTGAAGACTGGGCCACGCTGGCGGGCAAACACAGCATCGAGGTGGGCGGCAAGACCTACAGCGCCAAACACATCCTGATTGCCACCGGCGGCACGCCCACCGTGCCGGAAGTGCCGGGTCGTGAACATGTGATCACCTCCAACGAAATATTTGACCTGGCGCCCTTCCCGAAACGCCTGCTGGTGGTGGGCGGCGGCTACATCGCCTGCGAATTCGCGTCCATCTTCAACGGCCTGGGCGCCCAGGTCATACAGGCTTACCGCGGTGCCCAGGTGTTACGCGGCTTTGACGACGAGGTGCGCGCCTTTATTGCCGGCGAAATGCGCAAAGCCGGTGTTGACCTGCAACTCAACACCGACGTCGCCAGCATCAGCAAAACAGACCAAGGCCTGCTGGTGACACTCAAAAGCGGCGCGACCCTGGTGGTCGACACCGTCTTGTACGCCACCGGCCGCGAGCCGCTGACCGGCGGCCTGTGCCTGGACACCGCGGACGTGGCGGTGAATGAGGCCGGCGCCATCCAGGTGAACACGCATTACCAGACCTCGGTGCCTTCGATTTACGCGGTGGGCGACGTCACCGCGCGGCTGCAACTCACACCCGTGGCGCTGGGCGAAGCCATGGTCGTGGTCGACCAGCTGTTTGGCCCCGCCGCCGGCAAAAGGCCGCGCAGCATGAGCTACGACTTCATTCCCACGGCGGTGTTCACCCATCCCAACATCGGCACCGTGGGTTATTCGGAAGCCGACGCACGCGAAAAATTTGGCGCCATCAGTGTCTACAGCTCTGACTTCAAGGCCCTGAAACACACACTCAGCGGCAGCAGCGAACGCACCTTCATGAAGCTGCTGGTCGAAGATGCCACCGACCGCGTGGTCGGCCTGCACATGGTGGGCGCCGATGCCGGCGAAATTGTTCAGGGTTTTGCCGTGGCCATGAAAGCCGGGGCCACCAAGGCGGTGTTCGACAGCACGATAGGCATACACCCGACCGCGGCGGAAGAATTTGTGACCCTGCGCGAACCGGTGAAAAAACCGGCCTAAGGCCGGTTGTCCTGCTTGCTCGCCGCCGCCCGCGGGGCGGATTTATCGATTTCGGCGTCAAAACTCGCCAGTTCCGCGTCGTCCGGGCGCGCTGGACGTGCATCCAGCGGGCGAAACACCTTGTGCTGCAAGTGGCGCAAGGCATCGGACTTTTTCATCGCTTCCAGCACCCGCTCGGGCGCCATCATCAACACAAAGGGATTGGCGCGAGGGACATCGGTTCTCATGGCAGCGGCTCCTTGAATAAATCCGGGGGACAGTCAGGGTTGGATGGGGTGACTGTAGGAGCGCTGGAGAATTCGGAAAAGTCAGCGGACAGCCAGAGGTCTTGTAGGCCGCAGGCTGACACGCACTTGCCGAAAAATCGCGTCAGAAAGCCCGCTCCCCTTTGTGCCAGGCGCCGCGCACCATGGGCATGCCGCTGCTCATTTTGACCCGGATCAGGTCGGCACGCAGCCCGGGCGCAAGTTCACCGCGGTCCATCAAACCAATCGCACGTGCCGGGTTGCGCGTCACGGTGTTGATGGCTTTGGGCAAGCTCCAGCCCACGCTGTCACGCAGCAAAAAGGCCGACTGCAACAGGCTGGCAGGCACGTAGTCCGAGGAAAAGATGTCGAGCAAATCCAGCTGCGCCAACTCGGCCGCCGACACATTGCCGGAGTGTGATCCGCCCTTGACCAGGTTGGGTCCACCCATGACGATGGCAATGCCCGCCGCCCGTGCGGCCTGCGCTGCCGCCACCGTGGTGGGAAATTCCGAGATCGCAATGCGTTCCTCGCTGGCTTGCGCCACATGTTCGACTTCGGTGTCATCGTGGCTGGCCAGCGGCACGCTGCGTGCGTGGCTGCCGGCAATCACGGCGACGCGGTTGGGGATGGCATAGCGCTGCTGGTGGGCGGTCAGTTCGGCCACCAGGGCCTGGTACTCGGCATTGTCGAAACTGCCATAACGCTCGGCATAACGCCGGTACTTGCTCAGGTCACGCCACTGACGCTGGCCGGGTGTGTGGTCCATCACGCTGACCAGTTCCAGCAGCGCATCGTCCGCATATTGCTCAAACACCTCCACGATGTCAGGCGCGGACACTTCACAACGCAGGTGCAGCAGGTGTTCCACCCGCAGCAGCCCTTCCTTGCGGCAGTCGTGTAGCGCCTGAATCGAGACATGCTGGGTCTGGCTGCGCGCGCCGCCCCGGTCCATGTCACCGATCACGATGGAGTCCAGCACCGTGGTGATGCCGGCGGCCGCACACAAGGCGTCGTGCATCACGGTGGCCGAATGGGCGTTCCAGAGCACGCCGGGGCGCGGCACCAGGTGTTTTTCAAGGTTGTCGGTGTGCAGCTCGACCAGACCGGGCAGCAGCCAGTCACCGGCCCAGTCTTCGGCACCGGGCACCGAGGTGTCGCCGCGTTCAATGGAGCGGATCTTGCCTGCTTCGATCACCATGCAGCCGGTGAACTCCTCGCTGGCAGTGACAATTTTTGCATTCCTGATGATTCGTTGTGTCATGAGAGGGGTCCGGGTTAAAGAGGTTTTTTATGGTGTTCAACGTCAAAGCAGCGGCTCGCAACGGCTTCGCGGACTTCGTCGTCGTGAAAAATGCCGACCACGGCGGCGCCGCGCGAGCGGGCCTCCCAGATCAGCTCCACCACCACCCGGCGGTTGTCCGCGTCGAGTGAGGCGGTGGGTTCGTCCAGCAGCAGCACCGGCTGGTTGGCAATCAGGCCGTGCGCGATGTTCACGCGCTGCTGTTCGCCGCCGGAAAAAGTCGCCGGCGGCAAGTGCCACAAACGCTCCTGCAAATTCAGCCGCGCCAGCCACTCCGCGGCCTGGCCGCGCGCCTGCTCGGCCGCCACACCCAGACGGCGCAACGGTTCGGCCACGATGTCCAGGGTCGAAACGCGGGGAATCACGCGCAAAAACTGCGAGACATAACCCAGCGTGCGGCGCCGCACTTCCAGCACCTCGCGCGGCGCGGCGTTCGACAAGTCCACCCATTGCTCGTCATGAAGAATGCGCACCTTGCCGCGGCTGGCGCCGTAGTTGCCATACAGGCAACGCAGCAAAGAACTTTTGCCACTGCCGGAATGGCCGGTCAGCGCCAGGCATTCGCCTGGAAAAACCTGCAGGTCGATGTTGTCAAACACCGGCAGCGCCAGGCCACCGCGGCCATGCAAGGTAAAGGTTTTGGACAGTTGATGGGTTTCAAGCAAGGCAGTCATGGGGCATCACGGTAAAAAAGAGGGGCACACCGGTTCATGGCGTGAGAACGGAAGACACCAGCAACTGGGTGTAGGCGTGCTGCGGGTCGTCGAGCACACGGTCGGTCAGCCCTTGCTCCACCACCTGGCCGTCTTTCATGACCAGCATGCGGTGCGCCAGCAATCTGGCCACCGCCAGGTCATGGGTCACGATGACGGCCGCCAGTTGCAGTTGGTCCACCAGTTCGCGCAGCAAATCAAGCAACCGCGCCTGGACCGACACATCCAGCCCGGTGGTCGGTTCGTCCATGAACACCAGCCGCGGATGGGTCACCAGGTTGCGGGCAATCTGCAGGCGTTGCTGCATGCCGCCGGAATAAGTGCCCGGCAGATCGTCGATGCGGTCCACGTCGAGCTCGACACGTTCCATCCAGCTCAGGGCCTGGCCGCGCAGCTTGCCGTAGTGGCGGCTGCCCAGGGCCATCATGCGTTCACCGATGTTGGCGCCGCCCGAAACATTCATGCGCAAGCCATCACGGGCATGTTGTTCGACAAAACCCCAGTCGGTACGGGCCAGCCAGCGCAAACGCGCTTCGGACAAATCCGCGAGATTGACCAGGCCGGCCTCGCTGCGTTCCGGCGCGGCAGACACCGCGCCAGCCTCGTCTCGCACGTCGTAGTGCACCGAGCCTTCGTCACAGGCCAGACGGGCCGCCAGCAGCCGCAACAAGGTGGATTTTCCGGAACCGGACTCCCCCACCACGGCCAGCACTTCCCCGGGGTAGAGGTCAAAACTCACGTCGCGGCAAGCCCAGCGCAGGCGACTGCCCTGCATAAACTGTTTGCCGGCGCCGCGTACGGATAAAAGCAAATCGCTGTTGTTCATCATGCCCCCTGCCCTGCGGGCTGTGTGTGGTGTGCTGTGTTGGCCAACGCGTCTGGCATCTGCACCGCCTGTTGTGTCCCGACATGACCGGCGTCACGGCGTTCGCCGCAAAAATCGCTGTCCGAACAGACAAACAAACGGCTGCCTTCGTCGTCCACAATCATTTCGTCAAGAAAGCTGTTCTCCGCTCCGCACAAGGCGCAAGCATGGTCCCAGCGCTGCACCTCGAACGGATGGTCCTCAAAGTCGAGGCTGCGCACCGAGGTGTAAGGCGGAATCGCGTAAATCCGTTTTTCCCGTCCAGCGCCAAACAGTTGCAGGGCCGGGTTCATGTGCATCTTGGGGTTGTCAAACTTCGGTATCGGCGAAGGCGAGGTCAGGTAACGCTCGTTGACCAGCACCGGGTAGTCGTAGGTTTTGGAGATGGCCCCCAGTTGCGCGATGTCTTCGTAAAGCTTGACATTCATCAGGCCGTATTCGGCCAGCGCATGCATGGTGATGGTCTCGCGGCGGCGCGGCTCCAGGCGGAACAGCGGCTCCGGCATGGGCACCTGGTAGACAATGATTTGCTTTTCGCTGAGCGCCGCTTCCGGAATGCGGTGGCGGGTCTGGATGATGCTGGCCAGCGCTGTTTTCTCCGTCGTCGGCACCCCGGTGGTGCGGGCAAAAAAGCGGCGGATGTTGACCGCATTGGTGGTGTCGTCCGCGCCCTGGTCAATCACCTTGAGCACATCCTCACGCCCGATGATGCTGGCCGTGACCTGCACACCGCCCGTGCCCCAGCCATAGGCAAAAGGCATTTCGCGTGAGCCAAAAGGAACCTGGTAACCGGGAATCGCCACCGCCTTGAGCATGGCGCGGCGAATCATTTTCTTCGTTCGCTCGTCAAGAAATCCAAAGTTGTAATGTCCGTCCATCATGCTGCTTTCTGTATCGCCGGAGCGGGGTTGTGGCTTGAGTCTTCATCGCGCGCGTTGCCCGCTTCTTTCTCCAAGGCATGGGCGGCGCGCAACTTGCGCACCAGCTCCAGCTCGGACTGGAAGTCCACGTAATGCGGCAACTTCAGGTGTTGCACAAAACCGGAGGCTTCCAGGCTGTCGGCATGCGACAGCACAAACTCTTCGTCCTGCGCGGGAGCTGTGGCCAGCTCGCCCAGTTCGCGGGCGCGCAGCGCCCTGTCGACCAGCGCCATGGCCATGCTTTTGCGCTCGGCCCCGCCGAAGGCCAGGCCGTAACCTTGGGTGAACTGAGGCGGCACCTCGCGGTTGCCGGCAAACTGGTTGATCATCTGGCATTCGGTCACCTCAACGTCGCCGATCTCGATCGGGAAGCCGAGTTCGTCCGCCAGGATTTCCACCGCCACCTTGCCGCGCCGGATTTCTCCGGCAAAAGGATGGGCATTGGCATAACCACGCTGGGTCGAATAACCCAGCGCCAGCAGCCAGCCTTCGTCACCCCGTGCCAGGGCCTGCAGGCGCAGCGGCCGTTCCGCCGGGAACATCAAAGGATCACGTGTCAGGTCGCCGGGTTCAGCGCCGGACGTCGGGCGTGGCGTTTCCATCAAGCCTTCACGCGCCATCAGTTCGTTGACACGCGGCATGTGCTCCGGCAATGCCTGCTCGGCGACCGGGGCCGCCGGGGACGCCGCATCGCCGCCTTCTGCCAGCAGGGCAAAGTCCAGCAGACGCTGGGTGTAGTCATAGGTAGCGCCCAGGACCTGGCCGCCGGGCACATCCTTGAAGGTGGCCGACACACGGCGCACCAGCTGCATCTGCGCGGTATCCATCGGCAGGCTGTAGCCAAAACGCGGCAAAGTGGTGCGGTAGGCGCGCAGCAAAAATATGGCTTCGACCAGGTCGCCGCTGGCCTGCTTGATGGCCAGCGCGGCCAGTTCCGCGTCGTACAAGGAGCCCTCGGCCATGACGCGGTCCACCGCCAGCGGCAACTGTTCGCGGATTTGCGCCACCGACAGTTCCGGCAGCGAGGTGTCGCCCCGGCGTTGTTCGGCCAGCAGGCGCCAGGAATGCTCGATGGCGGCTGCGCCGCCCTTGACTGCAACATACATCAGGGATGCTCCTCATGATTTCCGCCGTGCGCGGCGTGGTTTTGCGGGATGAGCCGCAAGGCGAAAAACCCAAGGCAAGGCTGGACGCCTTGCCTGGTTTTGCAACGAAGTGGATCGCCCGCAAAACCACTCCCCTTCGGGTTCGAACCAAAACGGGCGCTTTGCCCACCCAACCCCTTGCGTGTGCCTCGGCAGACGCTGCGAGGTCTTGGCGAGCAAATCATCCCGTTTTGGACTCGAACGCGCATGGCGCAAATCATGAGGAACATCCCGGGACTCCTTCCAGGCGCCGCACACGGGTGGTGCGCGGCAAACCCAGCGCCGCATCGGCGCAGGTAAAAACAATGTCCACCCCCTGAGGGAAAGACGCGTGGTTGGCTTGCCATTGCGCCCAGAAGTTCTCCGGCAGACCGGCCATCCGCACCGTCTGCATGTCCTTGATGCCCGGACCGCGCCACTCGACAGCGGGTCCGGTTTCCAGTGACGCGACCTCCACCAGCAAAGTGGCGGATGTTTCGGGCGCCTCCATGGTGCCGGCTGCAAACATGTCGAGCGAAGGCAGGCCGGCTGTACCGGTCAACACGGCAAAAGCCGCTTCTGCAGGGGTGGTCGCGCGCGGTGCACCGGTATGAAAACGTAACCAGTTCGCCTCCGCGCTATCGCCTTGTGGCCACCACACGGCGGTGTCGTCGTCGGTCAGGGTCAGCAACAGATGCGCCATCGCCGGGCCGAGCGCCAGGCCCTTGACGGGTTGGCCCAGGGTCACACGCTGGCCAGGCCGCGACAGGGCATCAAGCACCCGGCGGAAAGCATGTTGTGCGTCATGCACCGGGTCGGTAAAACCGGCACTCAGTAGATGTTGCTGCGTCATGCTTCACCCCGCACAAACGTAAAAAATTCGACTTTGGATGCCGCGGCCGAACGGCTGGCGGCATCGCGCTGCGCCGCTTGCTGCCTGGCCAGCGGATCCAGCACCGTCTGCTGCAAATGCGCCTGACGTGTTTCGTCTTGCAGCAGCGCGTCAAAAAGCGCCACCAGCTCGGCTTTGCGGCGGTCACGCCCCAGCGTGTAACCCACACCCAAGGCACCGGACCCCACACGCAGCGCACAACGGGTGACCGTGGCTTCGCCGAGGTTGAAGGCGTCACCGGTGCCGCCTACACGTCCGCGCAACATGACCATGCCGGGCTCGGACGGCCTCACATGTTCAAGCGCCGGCAAATCCCCCACAAGCGCCAGCGCGTCTTCAAGCTCGGGCCGGGTGGCGCGTGTCAACACGCCCAGCCAGCGCCTGCGCGGCGCATGGTTTGCATTCATTGCATCGTTTGTCATACAGATGTCTAAATCAGTCACTAGAGTTGGATAGGTTGCTGCAAAACACCCGCAGTGGGTGCGAAGAGCCTCTAGTTCAACCGGACAACATGACCAATTGATGACAAACGAATACACACTTTCCAGCGCGCCCGGCCGGCGCAGCGGTGTTGCGGTCTGGAAGCAGATCGCCAACACGCTGAGCACCGAGATCCGTGACCGCGCCTTCACCGCCAGCGGCCGGCTGCCCAGCGAAAACGAACTGTCCACACGTTTCGGCGTGAACCGCCATACATTGCGCCAGGCGGTGGCGGCCTTGCAGGTTGATGGCCTGGTGCGTATCGAACCGGGTCGCGGTACCTTTGTCCAGCACGAGTTACTGGACTACGTGCTCTCACGCCGGACCCGCTTCAGTGAAAACCTGCAGCGCCAGGGCTTGTTACCCAGCAAACAATTGTTGACGGCGCGGGAAATACCGGCACCTGAACGCGTCGCCCATGAGCTCCGGCTGGACAAGGGGATGGCCGTGCTGATGGTGGAAACACTGGACGAAGCCGACAGCCAGCCCATCGCCCTGGCCACGGCGTATTACCCTGCGCTGCGATTTTCGGGACTGCTGGAAATGCTCCATGACGGCACTGGCACCACAAAAATCCTGCGCCATTTCGGCGTGGAGGATTACGTTCGTGCAGAAAGCCACGTCACCACCCAAATGCCTTCGGATGAAACCGCCCGTCTGCTGAAGCAACCGGCCACCCGACCGGTGTTGTGTGTGGAGTGCCTGGACGTGGACATGGACGGCCAGCCCATCAAATACGGCGAAACTGTGTTTTCCGGCGACCGGGTCCAGTTGGTGGTCAGCGCGGGACAAGAAGCCGGAGACAAACCATGAGCGTGCGTTATGCCATTTATTTTGCGCCGGCCAAAGACACCCCCTGGTGGGACTTTGGTGCGCACTGGCTGGGCCGCGATGAACACGACAACACGGCGCTGCCGCAACCGTTGCTGGATGAGGTCTCACCCACGGAGCTAGCCAGCATCACACAAGCACCCCAGCGTTACGGCTTTCACGCCACCCTGAAAGCCCCTTTTCGCCTGGCGGCCGGGACGGACGAACCCGGTCTCATCACAGGCTTGCGCACGCTGGCGCAGACCTTGAAGCCTGTCGCACTGGGACCTATGCGTGTCGCGACCCTGGGCAATTTTGTGGCGCTGATCCCGCACACGGCCTCGGCTGACCTGCAGGCGCTGGCAGATGCTTGCGTGACCGGGCTGGATCACTTTCGTGCGCCACTTCTGGCGGCCGACCTCCAACGGCGCCGTATCGAACAACTCGATGAACGCGAGACTGAACTGTTGAGCCTCTATGGCTACCCTTACGTGCTGGAGCGTTTTCGCCTGCACCTGAGCTTGAGCGGCCCGGTAGACGAGGCGGTAGCGCAAGGCGTGACCCAGGCTGTCTCTGCACACATTGACAGGCTCAATACCGAAGCACCGCTGTTGCTGGATCGGCTCTGCCTGTTTGTCGAAAGAAACCCTGGTACGCCCTTCCAGCGCATCATTGACCTGAGGTTACAGGCATGAGCGCCGCGCAGAACCGCTTCAAGCAAGCTCACGCCCCCTCGGGGGGCAGCGTATGACACGAAGTGAAAAGCGTGGGGGCCCTATGACTGGTGCATGGATTTTTGTCTGCGGCCCCTCCGGTGCCGGCAAAGACAGTGTCATGGCCTCGGCCCGACAACTGCTGGCCCAGCGCCAGGACATCGTTTTTGCACGCCGCATGGTCACACGCGCCATGCAGGCCGGCTCGGACCACGATGCACTAACGGAGCCGGATTTTTTATCGTTGCTGAGGACTGGCGGACTGCGCTGGCATTGGCAGGCCCATGGTTTTTACTATGGCATTGCCCAGCACTACGCGGCCGAGGTACAAGCCGGGCGGTTGGTGGTGGTGAATGGTTCGCGCGCACATGTCCAAAGCCTGGCCCCATCGCCTGAACGAAGGGTGGTGGAGGTCACGGCCAGCCCCGAGCAGTTGGCCACCCGGCTGGCGCTACGCGGCAGGGATGCCGCCAGCGCCGTGGTCGAACGGCTGGCACGCAACACGGGGTTTGCCGACATGCAGGCCGACTGTGTGATCGTCAACGACGCGACGCTGGCCGTGGCCGGCCAGCGCCTGGCAGACTACCTGACAGCTTGAGGCATCGCTCAGGCGATGCGGGCGCTTTCAAGGACCGCCACATAATGCGCCCAGGCGGGCGGGTTGGCGGCGGGGTCCTTGGCGCCGTCATCCCAGCGGCGCAAGGCCACTGCATCGGCAGCAAACGGCTGCTGGATAAAAACCGCGGCATCGTCATCCGAAAACGGCCCGCCTTGCAAGGCCAGGCTGCGCTGGGATGCCGGCGACAGACTGGCCGCATAGTGCGGGTCCACCTGGCAAAGATAACGTTTGGCGTCCACGTGCAGACGGATGGGCGCCAGCACGGCCTCGTCGAACACGCCACGTAAAAACGGCATCGCCAGGTATTGGTGCACATCGTCAATCGCCGCCGTCCTGGCCTCTGTCCTGGGCGCCATCAAATGCCCCAGGTCATGCAGCAGCGCGGCGGCGATCAAGGCTGGTGACGCACCGGCCTGCTCGGCCAGGTGCGCGCACTGCAAGGCATGCTGCTGCTGGCTGATGGCTTCCGCGCCGTATTGCACGGCCCCCTGGGTTTGGTACAAGTCGGTGATCTCGGCTATTTGCAAGGCCATGATCCGTCCTACACCAGGGCCTGGCGGATACGCGCGGACACCAGATCGATCACCGTGACCGTGACAATGATGATGATCATCACCGCGCAGGTTTCGGCATACTGAAAACCACGGATGATCTCCCACAAAATCACGCCAATGCCACCGGCGCCCACCATGCCGACCACAGAGGCCGAGCGCACATTCGACTCAAAACGGTACAGGGAATACGAAATCCACAGCGGCAAGACCTGCGGGATGATGCCGTAGACAATTTCTTCCAGCGCATTGGCCCCGGTCGCCCGTATGCCCTCGACCGGCTGGGCATCAATCGACTCCACGGCTTCGGAGAACAGCTTGGCCAGCACACCGGTGGTATGGACAAACAGCGCCAGCACACCGGCGAAGGGCCCCAGGCCCACGGCCACGATGAACAACATCGCAAACACCATTTCGTTGATGGCACGTGCCGCATCCATCAAGCGCCGAACCGGTTGCCGAATCCAGGCGGGTGCGATATTGGACGACGAGAGCAAACCGAGCGGCACGGCAAACACCACGGCCAACGCCGTCCCCCACAAGGCAATCTGCAGGGTCACCAGCATTTCCTGCAGGTAGAGACGCCACTGGCTGAAGTTTGGGGGGAAAAAATCCGCCGCATAGGTGGCCATGTTGCCGGAATCACGCACCAGGTCCAGCGGACGCATGTCTGCGCCCTGCCAGGAAGCGCCCAGCAAGGCAATCACGACGGCCCAGCCCAGCATGGCCAGCACGCTGGTTTTGGGTAAATTGACCTGGAGGGGGGCCACCACCAGAGGAGAAGCAGGTGTGCTCATGTCAGTTGGACTGGAATCAGAAAGACGGGAGAGAAAGGCATCTGTTTACTGACCCAGTTCGGCCAATTTTTTGTCGATTTCGGCAAGCTTGACCTGCTTGTCGGCCGCCGCCATGCCGGCATCGGCTTCAAACTTGTTGCGCTCCTTGAACAACTCCAGCTGGCGGATGGGAATCAACTGCGCATTGGTCGAGGCCTTGAAACCTGACAGCTTGGAGAGTTTCATCAGGTTGTCTTTTTCCTGCTGGCTGCCCTTGCCGTAGTTGTAGAAAAACTCGCGCACGTTTTTCTTGGTGGCTTCGGGCAAATCCTTGCGCATCACCAGCGGGTCCAGCGGAATCAGCGGCGAGGTCCAGAGGATGCGGATCTCGTTGAACTTCTCGGGCAAACGCTCCTTCATCTTCTCCAGGTTCTCGCTGTTGTTGGTGGCCACATCGACCTGCTTGTTGGCGACCGCCAGGCCGTTGCTCTCGTGGTTGGCGCCGCGCGCCACCTTGAAAAATGTTTTGGGATCAATCTTGTTTTTTGCGAACACGTAATAACCGGGAACCAGAAAACCCGAAGTGGAGTTGGGGTCGCCGTTGCCAAAGGACAGGTTTTTGCCGTTCTTGAACACATCGTCCAGCGATTTGAGCGCGCTGTCCTTGTGTGTGATCAGGTGCGAGTAATAACCCTGGCTGCCATCGGCATTGACCATTTGCGCAAACACTTCGCCGCCTGCGCGGTCCACCGCCTCCATGGCGGACTTGTTGCCATACCAGGCGGCATGCACCTTGTTGAAACGCATGCCTTCAATGATGCCGGCGTAATCGGAGGCAAAAAAGGCATTGATTTTCATGCCCGTCTTTTTGGCCATGTCGTCCAGGATGGGTTGCCAGTCGGACTTCAGATTCTGCGAAGACTCGGTGGAGATGATGCCGAAATTGAATTCCTTCATTTCCTGTGCGCCCACAGGGGTCAGGGCGACCAGCGCCGTGGCGGCCAGTCCGGTGAGTAGTTTTTTAAGCATGGGGATTCCTTGGGCTATGAATGAGTGATGAAAAAATGGGGTTCAGGCCGCATGCGCCAACGGTGTAGGCCAGGCCAGATGCGGCACGGGTTTGACTTTGTCTTCCAGGCTGGAAATGTGGTCGCCAAGCGACAGGATGTCGTCGGCGTCGGCGCCGTACAGATTGCGCAACACCTCGGGGGTGAGCCCGACCGAGAGGCCGTCGTACACCACCTTGCCCTGGTGCAGGGCCACCGTGCGCGCGCAATATTTGATGGCGACATTGACCTGGTGCAGCGACACCACCACCGTGCACTGGTCTTCCCGGTTGACTCTGGCCAGGATGTCCATGACCTTGCGTGAGGACTCGGGGTCCAGCGAGGCAATGGGTTCGTCGGCCAGCACCACCTTGGCACCCTGCACCATGGCGCGGGCAATCGCCGCACGCTGCTGCTGGCCGCCCGACAGGGTGGAGGCGCGCTGGGCCCAGCATTCGGCAATGCCCACGCGGCGCAAGGCTTCGATGCCGCGCGCTTTTTCCTCGGGGGTGAACCAGCGGAGCAGGCTGCGCCACATCGGCACCCGGTGCAAGGTGCCGGCCAGCACGTTGATGATCACCGGCAGACGGCCCACCAGGTTGAACTGCTGGAACACAAAACCGATGCCGGAACGCACAGAGCGGATGTTGGACACAATTTTCCCGTTGCGCTGCACGGTCCGGCCGTGGATTTCGATGGACCCCGGCTCATGCGTGTCGCCGGCCATCAGCCCGGCCATGTGACGCAACAAGGTGGATTTCCCAGAGCCCGAAGCGCCTATCAGCGCCACCATTTCGCCGGGCGCAATACGCAGGTTGATCTGTTGCAGGGCTTTGCGGCCGTTGCCAAAGGTTTTGCTCAGGGTATTGATTTGAATTGCTGCATGCATGGTCTTTTCCGGTGGTGAACGGCTTGAATCTAGGGCCGCAATGTGTCGGTTTCGTGTCAGGCCTTGACCTTGCAGGGGACTTGCCATGGCGGGATGAGGCGTTTGCGCCTGCCGCGCTGGAACGGCGCACAATCAAGGTCATGGCTTATCTACCAACCTTCATTGCCCCCACCCGTTACACCGACCCGGTTGCCGCGCTGGCCCAGGTTCAGACGATTTATGACCGGCAGATCAGCCACTTGCGCGCGGCCATGCAGCGTTATGTGACCGGCGAGACCTTGCCCGGCCATGTACGCGCCTGTTACCCCTTTGTGCGCATACACACCGACACGGTGGTGCGTTCCACGCTGGCCTCGGTCGATATTTCCAAGCTCAGTTATGGGTTTGTCGCCGGTCCCGGCCGTTTTGAAACCACGCTGACACGGCCCGACCTGTACGGCGCTTATTACCTGGAGCAGTTCCGCCTGCTCCTGCAAAACCATTCGGTCGAACTTGAAATCGGCACCAGCACCCAGCCGATTCCTGTGCACTTTTCCTTTGCCGAACACGACCACATCGAAGGCAACCTGAGCCAGGCGCGGCGCATGTTGATGCGCGACGTGTTTGACCTGCCGGATCTGGCCGCCATGGACGACGGCATCGCCAACGGCACCTACGAGCCGCGCCCCGGCGAGCCCCAGCCGCTGTCGCTGTTCACGGCCGCGCGGGTGGACTACTCGCTGCAGCGCCTGCGTCACTACACCGGCACCTCGCCGGACTGGTTCCAGAACTTCGTGTTGTTCACCAACTACCAGTTTTATATCGACGAGTTTGTGCGTCTGGGCCATGCCGCCATGGCCGACCCGGCCAGCGAATACATCGCCTTTGTCGAACCCGGCAACGTGGTGACACGCCGCGCCGGCCTGAGCGCACAAGAAGGCGATGCGCTGGGCCTGGCACCGCCGCGGTTGCCGCAAATGCCGGCCTATCACCTGATGCGGGCCGACCGCAGCGGCATCACCATGGTCAACATCGGTGTCGGTCCGGCGAATGCCAAAAACATCACCGACCACATCGCGGTGTTGCGACCGCACGCCTGGCTCATGCTGGGCCACTGCGCCGGCCTGCGCAACAGCCAGCAGCTCGGCGACTATGTGCTGGCCCACGGTTATGTGCGTGAAGACCATGTGCTAGATGAAGAACTGCCGCTGTGGGTGCCGATTCCGGCGCTGGCCGAAATTCAGGTGGCGCTGGAGCGTGCCGTCAAGGACGTGACCAAGATGGAAGGCGCGGCCCTCAAAAGCATCATGCGCACCGGCACCGTGGCCTCGACCGACAACCGCAACTGGGAACTGCTACCCGGCAACCAGCCGCAACGCCGCTTCAGCCAGAGCCGCGCGGTCGCACTGGACATGGAAAGCGCCACCATTGCCGCCAACGGTTTTCGCTTCCGTGTGCCTTATGGCACCTTGTTATGTGTCAGCGACAAACCTCTGCACGGCGAGATCAAGCTACCCGGCATGGCCAACCACTTCTACCGCGAGCGGGTGGACCAGCATTTGCGCATAGGCATGCGGGCCATCGAGTTGCTGCGCGAACAAGGCATCAACCAACTGCACAGCCGCAAACTCAGAAGTTTTGCCGAGGTGGCTTTCCAGTAAAGCCTGCGGCGCCCCTCCCTCTGGCTCTGGCCGCCGCACCAGCGCTGGAAAAGGGCCGGCCCGCGCCTCCGACAGAGGGCCTTGACGGCACACCCACGATGGGGACATCATTCGTTTTTTTAAAATCTGACCAGTTGATCTATTGAGTCGTTTTGAAGCGCTATGGGCATCTTGTAGAAACAACAAGGAGCATCGCGATGAAACCCTGGATCGTTCGCACAGCGGCTGCACTTGCCGCCTTGGCCCTGCTGGCTGGCGGGGCCGTGTTGGCTGGCACCTACCTGGCGGACCGCAAGGCCAACCGTCGTGTTGACGCCGAGGTACAGCCGGTGGCTTACCTCAGCGACGCGGCCGCCCTGGAACGTGGCCGCTACCTCTACAACTCACGCGGTTGTGTCGCCTGCCATGCGGCCGACGGCCACGGAAAAACTTTCCTCGACGAACCCAACGGCTTGCTGGTCAAAGGCCCCAACATCAGCCCCGGACCCGGCAACGTGGTGGCCGGCTACCAGCCGGAAGACTGGGTGCGGGCGATCCGGCACGGCATCAAGCCGGGCGGCAAACCGCTGCTGATCATGCCCAGCGAAGACTACAACCGCCTGACCAACGAGGACCTGGCCGCGCTGGTCAGCCACCTGCGGCATATGCCGCCCGTGGCCGGCGAAGCCGCCGTGGTGCGCCTGCCGGCCATTGTGAAAGTGCTGTATGCGGCCGGCATGGTGCAGGACGCTTATGAACGGATCGACCACACGCTGCCGCCGACGCAACCGGTGCCCGAAGGGGTCAGCGTCGCCCATGGCGCCTATGTGGCCAATATGTGTATCGGTTGCCATGGCGCGAATTTCAGCGGCGGAAAAATCCCCGGCGCGCCACCCGACTGGCCGGTGGCCGCCAACCTGACGACCGGACCCCAAACTGAAATGGCCCGCTACACGGTGGCCGAGCAGTTCCGCCAGATGCTGGCCAGCGGGCGCCGCCCGGACGGCAGCCCCGTCAGTGCCGTGATGCCTTTCGAGGCCCTCAAGGCCATGAGCGCAACCGATGCCGACGCGCTCTACCTCTACCTCAAGAGCCTGCCGCCGCGTGCCACCGGAGAGCGTTGAGGTCAACGCCGGAGTTGCTATTGTTTTGATAGCTACTCACGCCCATTGGGTAAGGGCTGGAGCCACTTTTTATCATAATCCAGGGCCATTTGGGCACTGCAGCCAGGTCTTCAGGGGATGCTGTGCTGCAAGGGCTGACCGGCCTGCCAGCGCGCCAGGTTGGCCAGGAACAAGTCACAGACACGGCGATGGTTGCCGTCGGAGTGGCCAGCCGAATGCGGTGTCACGATGACGTTGGGCAGCGTCCACAGCGGCGAGTCGCGGCCCAGCGGTTCATGTTCGAACACATCCAGGTAAGCGCCACCCAGGTGACCCGCGCGCAAGGCCTCGATCAAGGCCGGCTCGACCACCACTTCGCCTCTGGCCACATTGATCAAACAAGCCCCGGGTGGCAGCGCAGCCAGGGCCTCCTGATTCACCAGGCCGCGGGTCTGCGGCGTCAGCGGGCAGGCGAGGATCAGCCAGTCCGCGCGCGGCAGCACCGTGGGCAAAGCGGGGAAACTCACCATCTCCACACCAGCCTCCGTGGCAGCCCGTGGCAGGTTCTGGCGCACCACCACCAGCTTCAGGCCCAGCAGGCGCAAAAACGCGCCCAGGCCCTGGCCTATGGGTCCCCAGCCGACCAGCACGGCGGTTTGCCCGGCCAGATCGCGCGGCGCTTGCGCCTCCCCCACCAGCGGCGCCCAGGTACGCGCCTGCTGCGCGGCCATGAGCTGCGGAAAACGGCGCGCCAGGGCCAGCAAACCCGCCAGCGCGGTCTGTGCCACCACCTCGGCATTGGCGCCCGAGGAGGTGCAGACAGACACACCACGCGCACGCAGCTCGGGATAAATCGGTCTGTCGGCACCGGCCGAATGGATATGCACCCACTGCAGCGCCTCGGAGCGGCGCAACACGGCGTAAAAAGCCAACAGCTCCTCGGTGAGCACATGTTTGGTCGACAGGCCCGTCACGTCACGCGAGACAAAAGCAATATCCACCCCGGCCTGCGCTGGGTCGGCGGCTTGCTCAGCGGTGACCAGCTCAAACACCCGGTCCCCCAGCACGCCCGCGATGGCGGGCGCCAACGCCTGCCGGGCTTGCGGCGACAACAGAATACGCAGCGGACGGGTCATCGGGGCGCTCACTCCGCGCGGGCGCCGGATTCCACCACGATGACTTTCCATTTTTCGTACTCACGCTGCACAAACTGGGAAAACTGCGCGGGCGTGCCGCCCATCGGGTCCGCGCCTTCGCGAATCATCTGTTGCTGAATCGCGGGCACCGCCACCACCTCGTTGACGGCTTTGTTGAGCGCGGTAATCACGGACTCGGGTGTCCCTTTGGGTGCAAAAAAGCCAAACCAGGAACCGGCTTCAAAACCCGGGAAACCTTTTTCGGCAATCGTCGGCACCTCGGGCATGGAGCGGGAGCGCTGGACGCTGCTGACCGCAATCGGCCGCAGCTTGCCGGCCTGGATTTGCGACATCACCGACGGGATGGTGGCAAACATGAACTGGATACGGCCGGCCAGCAGGTCGCGCACGGCGTCCGCACCTTTGTAAGCGATATGTGTGGCCTCAAAACCGGCACGTTTGGCCATCATGTAACCCGACAGATGCGAGGAGGTGCCGACCCCGGTGGAGCCGTAGTTGAGTTTGCCAGGGTTGGCCTTGGCGTAGGCAATAAATTCTTCCACCGTTTTGGCGCTCACGGACGGATGCACCACCAGCACATTGGGCACCTCGGCAATCTGCACCACGGGCACCAGGTCGGTCAGCGGGTTGTAGGGCAGCTTGGGATACAGCGTGGGGTTCACCGCGATCGGGCCGACCGAGTTGACGATCAGGGTGTAGCCATCGGGCGCGGCACGCACCACGGCTTCGGTGCCGATGTTGCCGCCGGCACCGGGCCGGTTGTCAATCACAAACTGCTGTTTCAAACGATCCGACAACTGCTGCGCCACCAGCCGCGTCAAGAGGTCGGTGGTGCCACCCGCGGTGAAAGCCACCACCACACGCACCGGCTTGACCGGGTAGGTCTGGGCCAGCACACTGCCCACACCCGCCGCGCCCAGCAGCAAGGCGGCGACGAGGCGTGTGCCCTGGCGCCGCACAGCGGTCCAGCAGCGATCGGCAGGTGTTGGGGCCGCGAGGGCGGAATCAAAAGTCGTCGTCAACATGGTTTGTCTCCTGTTTTTTTTGGTCTGTCTTGCGCGGGATGGCTCGCCTGTTTTTTTTGTCAGGTCTTGTAGCCGGGGTCGGTCCGGTCGAGTTTTCTAAGCAACGCGGGCCACTCCATCAGGCCGTAAGGACGGCGTGTGCCAGGCTGGTAATTGCTCCAGGTTTCTTCGAGCACGGGTTGCGCCACCGGAACAAAAGGCGAGTTGCAGGCCATGGCCGCCAGTTGGGAACGGCAGGCCAGCTCCAGCCTGTGCATCCAGTTGAAGGCCTCGCCTATGCTGCGCCCCACCACCAGCGCGCCGTGGTTGCGCAGGATCAGCGCTTCGCCGTCGCCCAGGTCACGCACCAGGGATTCCTGCTCGTCCAGGTTGAGCACCACACCGCAATAGTCGTGGTAGCCGATTTTCAGGAAACGCATCGCGGTCTGGGTGATGGGCAAGAGGCCACATGCCAGGGCCGACACCGCCATCGACGCCCAGCTGTGGGTGTGGATCACACAGCCCACTTCGGGCCGGGCTTCGTGCACCGCGCTGTGAATCACATAACCGGCCTTGTTGATGCCGTAGTTGAGCGCGCCGAAATCGGGCTTGGCCAGGATGTTGCCCGCGTGGTCTATCTTGATCAGGCTGGACGCGGTGATTTCCTCGTACATCAGGCCGTAGGCATTGATCAAAAAAGCGCCGTCTTCATCGGGCACGCGTGAGGAGATGTGGTTGGCCATCATGTCGGACATGCCATAAATCGCCACCAGCCGGTAACAGGCGGCCAGGTCCACGCGGGCCTGCCACTCGGCCGGCGAGCAGCGGTCCTTCATCGATTCAATCTGCAACGTGCCCTTGTCTTGCATGAACTTTCTCCAAAAACGGTTGTCGTCAAACTCAATCGCCACCCAGCTTCAGCGTGCTGGGCAAACGTTTTTCAATCGCCCACTTGAGCAGTGCCGCGCTGCGGAAGATTCCATGGGCGAATTTGCCATACGGCAGCGTCAGGAACAAGGCCATCACCACGCCGAGATGAATCGCCAGCAGCAGCGCCATGGCCGCTGTGTCGCGTCAGGCCAGCAGGGCCAGGCCCGTGAGGCTGGTGAAAAACAGCAGCGCGACAAAGTCGCGGCCCATCGGCTTCTGCGCGGCATCGCCCTGCAGCGGATAGCGCGAGTGTTTTACCAGACATCAGTTGGCTGTGATCTTGCGTTCGCGGACAATGGCGCTCCACTTGACGTCCTCTTTTTTCATAAACGCCGTCAGCTCTGCGCGCGAAGTGGGCTGCGGAGTCAGGCCGTGTTTGTTAAGCGCATCCTTGACGCCGGCATCGTTCAGCACCTTCACAATTTCTGTGTTCCAACGATCCAGCAAGGCCGCGGGCGTCTTGGACGGTGCCACGAAAGCGTACCAGTTCAGCGCTTCGAATCCGGGGTAACCCGATTCGGCCACGGTCGGGATGTTGGGCATGTAGGCAGGCCGGACCAAACCAGTGGTCGCCAGCGGGATGAGCCTGCCGGACTCCACATGCGGCAAAGCCGTGGGGGGTGCTGAAAAGTAGGAGGCAATCCGCTCGCCCAGCAAGTCTTGCAGGGCGGGGGCGCCGCCCTTGTAGGGCACATGCACCATGTCGATGCCGGCACGCTGATTAAACAGTTCACCCGCCAGATGGGATGCCGAACCCGCGCCCGTAGACGCAAAGTCCACGCTGCCTGGTTTTTTCTTTGACAGGGCTACAAACTCGGCCAAGTTCTTGACGCCCAGACCTTTGTGCACAACCAGCACGTTGGGGAAGTTGACGCCGCCGGACACCGCAGCCAGATCCTTGAACGGCTCGTAGGGCACCTTCATCACATGCGGTGCGATGGTGAGCGGGCCAATCGAACCAAACAGCAGCATGGAACCATCGGCAGGCCCTGCGGCCACCTGCTGGTGCGCGATGTTGCCGCCGGCCCCCCCCCGGTTGTCGACCACCACGGTCTGGCCAATGTTTTCGCCTAGCTTCTTGGCGATCAGGCGCGCAGCCGCATCGGCGGCGCCGCCCGCGGCGAAGCCGACCACCAGGGTGACTGGTTTTTTCGGTGGGAAATCCTGAGCATGGCCCTGGCTGGCCAGCAACAAGGGGAGTACGGCCATCACAATAGCGCGGCGCAGACGGAATTTTTTCATCGTGGTTTCCTCGGTGTTTGTTGAGTGACTCAGTCGGCCCCCAGGCCAACTGGATTAGGCTTGCGCTTTTCAATCGCATGACGCAACAGCGACGCGGTACGGAAAATGCCGTGCGCAAATTTGCCATAAGGCAGCGTGGCAAACAGGGCCATCACAGCCCCCAGATGCAGGCACAACAGCACGGCCAGCGCCGGCGTACCCCGCCCCAGCCAGAGGGCCAAGCCGCTCACGCTGGTGAGAAACAGCAAGGCGATGAAGCCCAGGTCCATCGGCTTTTGCGCCAGGTCACCGTGCAAAGGATGGCGTTTGCGGTTCAGGCGCCAGAGGCCGGCCGTGCCGGCCATCAGGCTGACGCCACCGGCCACGCCCAGCAGCTTGGGCAGACTGGGCAACTCGTAGGGCGCGGCCCAGCCAAAGACATAGTGGTAGAGCGTGGCCACGCTGGTCGCAGCAAAACACAGCATGAAGCCATAAAACGTGAGGTGGTGAAAGCGTCGGCGAGAAAGCGAGTAGGCATCGTCCTCGGTGTTGCAGCCTTCGCCGTGCCCGCCGCCTAGATACTTCAGGCGCAACACCGCATCCGTGGCTTCGGCTGCCGCCGGTCCGGTAAGCGGTGCACCGCTGGTGGCCGGCGTGATGTCCAGCCAGAAACGTCTGACGCCCATCGCTAAAGCGAACGTGGCGAAAAGAAACACCGGCGCGAACAAGCTCACCAACAAGTTGTGGGGGAACAAGTTATAGAAATTGCCGCCGAGCAGGGTATTCCAGAGCGTTCCGTTGATGGCGACGGCCATGATCAGAAACAGCGCCAGCGCCGCAGCCAGGGCCACCGACAAGGTGAGCCCGTTGCGTTGGTAAAGCTTGCCCAGCGCTGGCGGCCAGGCGTAGTCGACATAGGTTTGGCCCCGCACTTCGGCCATGGCTTTGGGCACGTTGACAGCGAACTCGTGGGGTGGCGCATATTGGCAGGCGTGCAGGCAGGCGCCGCAGTTGTGGCACAAGTTGGCCAGGAAGTGAACGTCTGCCTTGCCGAATTCCAGCCGGCGTGTCATGGCGGGAAATACGGCGCAAAAGCCCTCGCAGTAGCGGCAGGAGTTGCAGATCTGCATCTGCCGGCCGACCTCGGTTTCTTTGGCGGTGAGGATGGGAATCACGCGGCGCCCGCCGCCGGCGAGTGACACGGCTTCACGCGTCAGGGATTCAAGTTGTTGCATGGTTGTCCGTTTTGACTGTTGCTGCCGCCATAGCGGCGCGTGTTCCTGCGATACGGCCGAAGGCCGTGCCGATGCTCATGCCGACGCCAGCGGTATAGCCCTGGCCGAGCACATTGCCGGCCATCATTTCTCCGGCGACAAAAAGGTTGGGACTGGGACGCCCGCCAAAACGCACCGCCGCCGTGTCGTCCACCTTCAGTCCGAGATAGGTGAAGGTGATACCCGGCTTGACGGGATAGCCGTAAAAAGGCGCCGTGTCGATCGGTCGCGCCCAGTGTGTCTTGGCCGGGCTCAAGCCTTCGGTATGACAATCGTCGAGCGCGGTGTGGTCAAAACTGCCAACGCGGCAGGCAGCGTTGTAGTCGGCGATCGTTTGCACGAAGGTGTCCACGTCCAGGCCCAGCTTTTGTGCGAGCTCCGGAAGAGAATCCGCGGTGGTTCCAGGAAACACCGGAGGCATGAAGCGACCAACGGCTTTCTGGTCGATGATGGAGTAGGCCACCTGCCCTGGCTGCTGCGCGACCAGCCGGCCCCAGATGGCGTAGCGCTTGGGCCAGAAGTCCTCGCCCTCGTCGTAAAAGCGTTGCGCGTCACGGTTGACCACCACACCCAGCGATACGCAGTCGATCCGTGTGCAGATGCCACCGTCGTACAGCGGGGCACGCGCGTCAATGGCGACCATGTGCCCCTGCGACGGATCACCGATGGAATCGGCGCCAGCGTCAATCATGTGTTTGAGCAGCACGCCCTGATTGAAGCGGGTGCCGCGGATCAGGAAATTGTCAGCCGGCCACTCGCCGCGCTCGTTTTGACCCCAGGCTTCCCGTAGCCACTCGCGGTTCGATTCGAAGCCGCCGGCGGCCAGCACACAACTCTTTGCCTCAATTCGTTCGCCGCGCTCGGTATGCACGGCGACAAAGCGGTCGCCGGCCATTTCCACCGACACCACGGGCGTCTCGTAACGGATCTGTACACCTAGCCGCTCGGCGCTGCGGAAATAGGCATTCACCAGCGCCTTGCCACCGCCCATGAAAAAAGCGTTGGTGCGCGCGACGTGCAGCGCGCCCGACAGCGGCGGCTGGAAACGCACGCCATGGCTGCGCATCCAGTCGCGGCAACTGGACGATGCCCGAATCACCAGGCGCGCCAAGTGTTCGTCGGTGCGGCCCCCGGTGACCTTCAACAGATCCTGCCAGTATTCCTCTTCCGGGTAGGCCTCGATCAACACGTCTTGCGGCGCATCGTGCATGCAGCGCAGATTGCGCGTATGGCTGGAGTTTCCGCCGCGCCATTCACGCGGGGCCGACTCGAGCAACAACACCGAAGCGCCGGCTTCACGCGCCATCAGCGCGGCGCACAAGGCGGCGTTGCCGCCGCCTATGACCAGGACATCAAACATCTATAACTACTTTCAGTTTTTCTCAATCGGCATGGATACCGGCGCGTTTGACGATGTCGCTCCAGACCTTTTGTTCGCTTGTGATGAAGGAGGCAAATTCACTCGATGGTCCGCCGCCGCCCACCGCGTTGTCCGTGGCAAAACGGGCTGTCACCGCCGAGGACTTCAGCGCTTTGAGCGACTCTTCCTGCAGGCGTTTGACCACATCGGCCGGTGTGCCGGCGGGCGCCAGAATGCCGTACCACTGCGAGGTTTCGAAGTTCTTGAAACCCATCTCCGCCACCGTGGGCACCTCCGGCATGGCAGAAATACGCTGCTGCGTGCCCACGGCAATGGCACGCAGTTTGCCGCTTTTGATATGTGCACTCAAGGCAGGCAGGCCGGCCGACGAGGCCTGGGTCCGGCCCGAGAGCAAATCCGTCAACTGCGGGCCGGTGCCGCGATAAGGGATGTGTGTGATAAACATGCCGGTCACCAGCTTGAGGTACTCCATCGCCAGGTGGCCGGCACTGGCATTGCCGGCCGAGCCGTAGTTGAGCTGGCCGGGATTTTTCTTCACATAGGCCACAAACTCCTGGAAGTTTTTGGCCGGCACATCGGGATGGATCACGAACACATTGGGCACCTTGGCGAGCAAGGTCACGGGCATGAAATCCCTGTTCACGTCATAGGGCTGGTTTTTCAGCATGTAGGGGTTGACGGCCAGGGTGCCGACATGGCCCAGGATCAGGGTATGGCCATCGGGCGTCGCCTTTGCCACTTCCTGCATCGCCACCGTGCCGGCCCCGCCCGGCTTGTTCTCGACATACACACTTTGCCCCAGCTGTTTGCTGAGTTCGGCGGCCACGGAGCGGGCGACAATTTCGGAGGTGCCCCCAGGCGCAAACGGCACCACAAAACGAACCGCCCGGGACGGCCACGCCGCTTGTGCCATGGCCGTGGGCAGCAGCAGCGTCGAAGCGCCCAGGCCAGCGGCCTGCAACAGGCTGCGCCGCGACATTGAATCGTTCATCATGCTTTGTCTCCTTGTCGTTATCGTTATGAATCTCAGCGGGGGTTTTCGCCCGCGGGCCCGGTCTTCAGAACTGGTAGCGGCGCAAGCCCCCGTCGACCGGGATCACCGCACCGGTGATGTAGCTGGCCAGGGGCGAGGACAAGAAACACACCAGGTTGGCCAGGTCTTCCGGCTCGCCATAACGGCCCACGGGGATTTCGTTGTCACACTGCCACTGGCGGTACTCCGGCGTGTAGTTGCGGAAAATCTGCTCGGAATGAATCCGCCCGGGCGGAATGCTGTTGACCGTGATGCCGTTTTTGCCGACCATGCGGCTCAAACCCTTGGCCCAGCTGTGAATGCCGGCCTTGGCGCAAAAGGCGCCATTGACATGGTCGGGTTCACTTTTGCCGGTGATGTTGATGATGCGACCCCAGTTGCGTGCAATCATCTGGTCCAGCAAGGCCTGCGCGACCTGGCGCGGGCGATGAAAGTTCAGCGTGATGGCTTCCTGCCAGCGGTCTTCGCTGACATGCAGATCGGCGAAAGAGCGCGAGCCGCCCGCGTTGTTGACCAGGATGTCCACGCCGCCCAGGCCGGCCAGCGCGGCATCGGTCAGGGTCTTGGCGGCGTCTTCGGCATACAGGTCGGACTCGATGACCACCGGCCTGTGCCCGCCGCGGCTGACGATTTCATCGGCCACTTCGTTGAGAAGCCCCACACGCCGGGCCGAAATCGCCAGCTTCACGCCTTCGGCCGCCAGTGCCAGCGCAATGCCCCGCCCTATGCCGGTGCTGGCGCCTGTGACCAGCGCTGTTTTATCTCTCAGTTGCAAATCCATGGTGTTTCCTCGTGGCGGATGGTTGAAAGCGTTAACACTGAAATCTAACGCTGAACCACAACTCGGGAAAGCAGGCAGACGGCATACGGTCATCACAAACCGTGATGGCTATGCCTCAGCCCTCCACCCTCACGCGCTGACCAGCCGCGCCCCGACCCAGCGCCCGGAGCGCACCGCCTCGTTCGCGCAATCGGTCAACACCACACGCGCGGCCAGGCCGGCGGGCGACAGTTCGTCGTCCGACAGGCTGCACAAGGCGTTTGCGCGGCGTGCCAAGGTGTCGGAAATTTCCGTCAAATGAAACCGCTCGGACGCATCCGCAAAACGGCTCACCGCGGCCCAGGGCTGCAAGGTGTGGCCCAGGCCGCTGTCCACCGCATCCATCAGCATGGCCAACGAGTCAATCTCCGCCACCAGGCTTGGTTTGCATTTGGCCCGGGCAAAAGCGCCGTCCAGCGTGCTGCGCAAACCGTGTACCCCCGTGGGCAAAATCAGCGGCACGCCGGCCAGCTGCGCGACACTGATACGTTTGAGCGGCTTGCCCACCAGGGTCCGGCGTGACTGGATCAGAAACAGCTTTTCCTCCAGCAAAGGCATCACACTCCAGCGGCGACCGGCCTGGGTGTTGAACAACATGGCCAGGTCCAGCTGCCTGGCGTTGAGCATGCCGGTCAAATGGCCGGACAGGCTTTCGACCATGTGCAGGCGCACATCGGGATAACGTTCGCGCATGGCGCGTATCAGCGACAAACCCAGCACGGCAGCGGTGGTGGGCGCCATGCCCACACTGACACTGCCCGACAGGCGCGAGTGTTGCGCCGCACGTGCGGCCTGCTCCGCATGGCGCAACACCAGTTGCGCTTCGCGAAAAAAGGCCAGACCGGCCTCGGTCGGTGTCACGCCCTTGGGGCTGCGCTGCAACAAGCGGGTCGACAACTCGCTTTCGAGCCGGCTGATTTGCTGGCTGAGCGCCGATTGCACCAGGTCCAGGTCCAGCGCGGCCCGGCTGATGCTGCCGAGTTCTATCACCCGGACCAGGTAGCGCAGTTGGCGCAGCTCCATACACATTCCTTCACGAGGGGTTGGATCATCACTTTTTGTGATGCCCGCGATCATCGCATGACGCACGTTGCCATGAGTGGCTCGGCAGGTCCCGCACATCCAGCAGCACGCCATCATGAAACGGAAGCTGACCGGCGTGCGACCGCGCAGCAATCGTGGTAATTTAAAGCCGCACGGGCGGTTTCCGGGAGGCGAACACCCGCGCGTGTACACCTTCGTCCTGGAAACGCCCATGCGCCACCCTGTTTTTCATGCCCTTGGCCAGTTGCTGGCGCGCTACCTGTCGCACCCGCGCCCCGGTGCCCAAACCGGCATGCCCACCAACCGTCACGCGCTGGCGCAGTGTCTGCGGCCGGGCGATGTCCTGCTGGTGGAAGGCAATAGCCGTTTTTCCACGGCCATCAAATACCTGACGCAGTCCACCTGGTCGCATGCCGCCTTTTTTGTCGGCCCGCAACTGGGCGGAGCGGATGCTCAGGGCCAGCCTTACCTGCTGATAGAGGCCGACATTTTGCAAGGCGTCTGCAAACGCCCGCTGGAACACTACCTGCCCTACCCCACACGCATTTGCCGGCCCATAGGCCTGAACGCGGCCGACTTGCAGCGTCTGCTGATGGAGATCACCAGCAAGCTTGGCGAGCAGTACGACCTGAAAAACGTTTTTGATTTGGCGCGTTACCTGCTGCCCGCGCCGCCGGTTCCGGGCCGCTGGCGCAGACACCTGCTGGCGCTGGGCAGCGGCGACCCGACCCGGGCCATTTGTTCATCCCTCATTGCCGAGGCTTTCCAGAGCGTGGCCTATCCCATACTGCCGGCCATCACCCTGGACCGCCACCAGGACCCCAAACGGCACCAGGCCGTGACCGAGGAAATATTCCACATCCGCGACCGCAGCCTGTATGCGCCGCGCGATTTCGATGTGTCGCCCTATTTCGAAATTGTCAAACCCACGCTGGAGATGGGTTTTGACTACCACCACATCCATTGGGCCTAGCTGGCCAGCTATCAATTAAATAGCTTATGACAGCCACCCACCATGGGCTGTCGACCTATTTCATCACTTTTCCACGCGTGGCTTGACCTTGGAGGCGGCCTCCTTGGCCCGTGTGCGCGCCACATCCACATTGGCATCAAAAGCCAGCGCCACCCCCATGCGGCGTTTAACAAAACTTTCGGGTTTACCGAACAGACGAATGTCGGTGTTGGGCACACGCAGCGCCTCGGCCACCCCGTCAAACACAATGCCTTGCGCATCCACGCCGCCGTAAATCACGGCGCTGGCGCCCGGGCTTTTCAGGGCGGTGTTGACCGGCAGGCCCAGGATGGCGCGCGCATGCAACTCAAACTCGTTTTGCCACTGCGTGCACATGGTCACCATGCCGGTGTCATGCGGACGCGGGCTGACCTCGCTGAACCAGACATCGTCGCCTTTGACAAACAGCTCCACACCATACAGGCCCAGGCCGGACGGCTGGCCGTCGTGGCCGATGCCAAGGTTGTCGGTGACGGCCTTGCAGATGTCGCGGCTTTTTTGCAGCGCGGGACTCGCCATGGGCTGCGGCTGCCAGCTTTCCACATAGTCGCCGCTGACCTGGACATGGCCGATGGGCTCGCAGAAATGCGTCTCGATCTGCCCGTTGACACCCATGGCCCGCACGGTGAGCAGGGTGATCTCGTAATCAAAATCTATGAAACCTTCAACAATCACACGGCCGCGGCTGACACGCCCGCCCGCCATGGCGTGCTCCCAGGCGGCGGCCACGTCGGCTGGGCCGGAAATTTTGCTCTGGCCCTTGCCCGAGGAACTCATCACCGGCTTGACCACGCAGGGGTAGCCGATTTTGTTGTCGATCGCGGCCAGCAGCTCGGCCAGCGAATCACAAAACACATAGGGACTGGTCGGCAGGCCCAGGGTTTCCGCCGCCAGGCGGCGTATGCCTTCGCGGTCCATGGTCAGGCGCGCCGCCCGCGCGGTCGGCACCACACGCACCACACCGGCCGCTTCGAGCTCTTCCAGCATGGGCGTGGCAATGGCTTCAATCTCGGGCACCACCAGGTGCGGCCGGTCTTCTTCGATCAAGGCCTTGAGCTGGGCCGGATCACTCATGGTGATGGTGCGTGCATGGTGCGCGACCTGCTGGCCGGGGGCGTTGTCATAACGGTCGGTGGCCGTGGTTTCCACGCCCAGACGTTGCAAGGCAATCAAGACTTCCTTGCCCAGCTCGCCGGAGCCGAGCAGCATGACTTTGGTTGCGTAGGGAGACAAGGGGGTGCCGAAGGTGGTCATGGGATGTGCCGAAAGTGAAAAGTCAGGTGAAGAATGTTTGATAGAGGGCAGGCGCCGCAGCCGCCACTTTACTGCACCCGGCCGGGCGCTCCGGGCGGAATTTAACCTTACACATCAGCCGCCCAAGAACTTCGGATAACAATCGTTCGCATTAACCCATCCGTCTTTTTCTCGTCTTTTTCTTTAGAAAGTCGCTTGTGAACCCAACAACGCCTGCAGACCCCTCCCCCAGCGATGCCCCCAGCCCGGCGCCAGCGCGCAAACGCCGGCCGCCACGGCGTGTGGAAGTCAGCCGTGTCGAGGTCTTGAGTCCGGCCATGCGCCGCATCACACTGACCGGCGCAGAACTCGAGGGCTTCGCGCCGGCCGGTCCCGCCAGCTACCTCAAGCTGATTTTTCCGGAACCCGGGCAAACCGAGCCGACACGCCCCCTGCCCGACGGCCCGCGCGCGGTGTCCATGCGCACGTACACGCCGCTGGCGGTTCGGCCCGAGACCCTGGAAGTCGACGTCGACTTTGTGCTGCACGGCGAAGGCCCGGCGTCGACCTGGGCCGCGCAGGCCAAGCTTGGCCAGGTCCTGTTCCTGATGGGGCCCGGCCCCGGCTACACGCTGGATGCCGAGGCCACACAACACCTGCTGATTGCCGACGACAGCGCGCTGCCGGCCGTGGAAACCATTCTGGCCGCCCTGCCCGCCAGCGCCAGCGCGCGGGTGTTGCTGGAGGTGATCTCAGCCGCCGAGGAACGCCCGCTGCACAGCGCCGCGCAACTCGAGGTGACGTGGCTGCCACGCGGCAGCAACCACCGCGCCGCCGGCCTGCCGCTTGAACAAGCACTGCGCAGCCTGCCGGCGATTGCTGCGGACGCGCGTATCTACCTGGCCTGCGAAGCCGCCGCCATGCGCCGCCTGCGCAAGCTGCTGACCGACGAGCTGGGCATTCCACGCAACCAGATCGTGGGCCGGGGCTACTGGAAGCTGGACGAGGTCAACCACCCCGACCACGACTACGGCGACGACAGCTAGGCACCCGGGATGGGCAACAATAGGCCCATGAGCCATCCTCTTCTCGAGATCCGGGGCCTGCGCAAACGTTATGGCCAGGCCGTGGCGGTTGACGACCTGTCGTTTGAAATCGCCCCCCGGCGAATGCCTGGGCGTCATAGGCCCCAACGGCGCCGGCAAAACCACCACCTTGCGCATGTGCCTGGGGCTGGCGGCACCCGACGCCGGCGCCATCGCCTACCATCTCAACGGCCAGAGCGCCGGCTTGCGCATGCCGCAAGACGCGCTGGCGATCAAGGCCAAACTGGGCGTGGTGAGCCAGTTCGACACGCTGGACCCGGACTTCAGCTGCGCCGAAAATCTGCAGGTCTATGGCCGTTATTTCGGTATTCGGGCGGCGCAGATTCGCGCCCGTGTACCCAGCCTCTTGGAGTTTGCCTCGCTGTCGCACAAGGCGAACAGCAAACCCGGCGAGTTGTCGGGCGGCATGCGGCGGCGCCTGAGCCTGGCGCGCGCCCTGGTCAACGACCCGCAACTGCTGCTGCTTGACGAACCCACGACCGGACTGGACCCGCAGGCACGGCACCTGATGTGGGAGCGCCTGCAATTGCTGCTGCAGCAGGGCAAGTCAATTTTGTTGACCACCCATTTCATGGACGAGGCCGAGCGCCTGTGTTCGCGCCTGCTGGTGCTGGACCACGGCAAAAAAATCGCCGAGGGCCAACCCAAGGCCTTGATTGCGCAGCACCTGGAGCCCGATGTGGTCGAGGTGTATGGCGTCGGTGCGCTGGCGCTGGCCGAAGCCGCCGACCACGCCGGCTTGCGTGCGCTGGCCGCACGTGTGGAGGTCAGTGGTGAAACCGTGTTTTTCTACACCCAGGACGCGCGCCCCTTGCTGGAGCGGCTGGCCGCACACGGCCATTGGCGCACCCTGCACCGCCCCGCCAACCTGGAAGACCTGTTTCTCAAACTCACCGGCCGCCAGATCAGGGAGGATGCGTGATGTCCCAGCAGGAAGTACAAAGCATGTCGACCTACGAGGCGCCGAACGGCGGCGCGCAATCCATTTGGCGCAGGCCTGACTTATCGAGTCGCTGGTGGCCGGTCTTTTTGCGCAACCTGCTGGTCTGGCGCAAGCTGGCCATCCCCAGCCTGGTCGGCAACATCGCCGAGCCGCTGATGTGGCTGGTGGCTTTTGGCTACGGCATGGGCGCGCTGGTCGGCGAGATCAAGGTCGGCGGCACCGCCGTGCCCTACATCCTGTTTCTGGCCAGCGGCTCGATTTGTATGAGCGCGATGAACGCGGCGAGTTTCGAGGCGCTGTATTCGGCGTTTTCGCGCATGCATGTGCAAAAGACCTGGGACGGCATCATGAACGCGCCGGTCAGCCTGGACAACGTGTTGCTGGCCGAGATGTTGTGGGCGGCCTTCAAGGCGCTGTTCACCGTCACGGCCATCCTCGGCGTGATGCTGGCGCTGGGCATCAGCCACAGCCCCAAGCTTCTGCTGGCCTGGCCCATCTTGCTGCTGGTCGGCATGATGTTTTCATGCATTGCGCTGATCTTCAACGCGCTAGCCAAGGGTTACGACTTTTTCACCTATTACTTCACCCTGGTGCTCACGCCCATGATGTTTCTGAGCGGCGTGTTTTTCCCGCGTGAACAGTTGCCGACCTTGGTGCGTATCATTTCCGACTGGTTACCGCTGACCAATGCCGTGGAAATCATCCGTCCGCTGTTCATGGACCAGTGGCCGGCCACGCCAGTGCGGCATGGCCTGGTGCTGGTGATTTACACCGTGCTGGCCTTCTGGGTCGCGCTGGCGCTGACACGCCGGCGTTTTCGGAGTTAAGGCGGTCAGCGCTGATTTTTCAAGTCAAAACACCCTTTAACCCAATGAGTACGGCCGCACACAGCTATCATTAAGATAGCAATCCACGCTACCATGGCTTGATTCGCAGCGGCCCCGCGCCGCCACTGACCCAGGGCGCAGCCCTGCCCGGAAGGGTGCCGACGCCATTCAAGAGCCCAGCGCCAGGGCCTGCAAAATTGGCTGCGGCGCCGGCCCGGTACTTCTATACTCTGCCGATGAACGCCGACCCGCGCCCGGCACTGCTGCCGCCCGAGTTGATCGCCATGATGGACAAGGGCGTATCGGCCATCGTGGGCGCCTGCGGCCTGGACCTGCGGCCCAGCATCATGCGCGCCGTGGGCAGTGCCATCGCGGCGGACGGCCGCAGCGTCACGGTCTATGTGTCGCGGACGCAGTCACGCCAGCTGATTCAGGACATTGCCAGCACCGGCCGCATCGCCGTGGTGTTTTCGGAGCCCGCCAGCCACCGCACGGTGCAGCTCAAGGCCAGCCATGCGCGCCTGCGCGGCGCCGAGGCCGCCGACCAAGCCGCGCTGACGCGCTATCTGGCGTCCATGGAACAGGAGGTCGAGCGCGTTGGCTACGGCCCTGTCTTCACGCGGGCCATGCTGGCGAACCGGCTGGACGACCTGGTCGCCATCAGTTTCGAGCCTTCGCAAGCCTTTGACCAGACCCCCGGGCCCAAGGCCGGCGCCGCGCTGCCGCCCACATCATGAGCGCACCGTCACTGGCCGACATCAGACCCTGCCTGGAAGGCGCCATTCCGGCCGTCGTCGCCACCTGCGCGACGGACGGCACACCCAATGTGGCCTACATCTCGCAGGTGTTTTATGTCGCCGAAAGCCAGGTCGCCCTGTCCTTCCAGTTTTTCAACAAGACGCGGGAGAACATCCTGGCCAACCCGCATGCCACCGTGCTGGTGCTGCACCCGGTCACCGCCGCCTTCTTTCGTCTGCATATCCGCTATCTGCGCACCGAAACGCAGGGCGCGGTGTTTGAAGGCATGAAGGCGCAACTGGCCGGCATCGCGTCGCACAGCGGCATGGCGGGGGTGTTCCAGTTGCGGGGCTCCGACATTTATGAAGTCCATGCAATAGAGGCCATCGCCGGCGAGCCGCTGGCACCGCCGCCGCCCCGCGCCAACCTGCTCACGGCACTGCGCCGCGGCAGCGAGCGCCTGTCGCGCTGCTGCGGGCTGGACGAGCTGCTCACGGCAACACTCACGACTCTGAACGACTTTCTGGACATTCGCCACGCCATGGTGTTGATGCTGGATGCCGCCAGCCAGCGGCTGTACACCGTGACCAGTTGCGGCTATGCCAGCTCGGGCGTGGGCTCGGAAATCGGCATGGGTCACGGCGTTATCGGCGTGGCGGCGCGTGAACGCACGGCTGTGCGCATAGGGCACATGACCAGCGCCCATCTTTACAGCCATGCCATTCGCAGCAGCCTGCAGGCCGATGCGCCCGGCTTGACCCTGGACACCGACATTCCCTACCCCGGCCTGGCCGAGCCGCACAGCCAACTGGCGGTGCCCATACTGTCGGCCGGGCGACTGCTGGGCGTGCTGTTTGCCGAGAGCCCCCAGGACCTGCAGTTTGGCTTCGAGGAGGAAGACCTGCTGGTAACGCTGAGCGGTCATCTTGGCGCCGCCATCGACCTGATGCAGGCCCACCCCGATACGGCGGACTTGCCAGAGCCCTTGTCGGCCAAACCAGTCCCGCACCCGGGAAACGGCGCCCCCCTGCAACTCCGGCGCTTCACGGTCAATGACAGCGTGTTCATCAACGACGACTACCTCATCAAGGGCGTGGCGGGTGCAATTTTCTGGAAACTGGTGAATGACTACGTCCAGCAGGGCCGCACCGAATTCTCGAACCGCGAGTTGCGGCTGGACCCGGCCATTCATCTGCCGGATGTGACCGACAACCTGGAAGCCAGACTCCTGCTGCTGCAGCGCCGCCTGGCCGAACACAGCCCGCATCTGCGCATCGCAAAAACCGGGCGCGGCCGCTTCCGGCTGCTCGTGCAGCGACCCCTGGCCTTGCAGGAAGTCGCCATCTGAGCTGCGGATTCAGGCCGACACCAGTCCGGGAACGGCCGCCAGCCCCAGGCCGCGCGTGAGCTTGGCCCATTCCCGATCCGTCAGATGCGGACGCACGGTCGTCATGGCCGCGGCAAAGGCCGGTGCCGGCGCATGGGCCTGCATGTCGGCCATCATGGCGTGGCGCTCGGCCGGGTTCATGAAGGGCACCAGCCAACGCAAGACATACATCATCTCGTCGGGTGGAATCGATGCCACCAGCGCCTGGTGGATTTGCGCCAGTTCCGCGTCGGTGTAGCGCGACCACAGCACGGCGTTGTGTGCCGTTTCCTCCACATGCATGTGCTGAAAATTGTCGGCCACGAACAGGGACAGCTGACGGTACAGCGTCAGCGCGGCGCTGGCGCGCTCGGCGGCCGGCAACTGGCGCAGGGCGGCCACCAGGCCGACCAACCCGGCCACATGCGCCTCGTGCGTCAGGTGCTCATGGGCAATCACCTCGCTGGCGCCGGGCGCGCGCGCCTCAATGGCGGCGTGAACAAACTGGTTCTCGTGCCGGATGTGCGAGAGGCAAAAATCCATCAGTTCGAGCACGCGCTGGCTGGTCTGGGCCAGCTCCAGCGCATCGTCGGTGTCCATGCGGCCGACGGCCAGCAGGGTATCGGCCATCAGCGCGCGCAGCGCCTTGTGAATGCCCGAATAAAGGTCCAGGCGTGGTGCGGCCTGCGCAGCGGCGACTTGCGCCATTTCTTGGGGATGGAGGTTCACGGAAAACTTCTTTCTCAGGCACAGCCTGCTTGCAGGTTGACTGGCACGGTGCACTGTGCACCCATGACGGCAGGAAACCAGGCAGGAAGTCTAGAAAGAAGATGTTGACGCTCTTGCTAAGAATTGCTTACGCCAACCCTAAAAAAACCTTAGCCTAAACGGCCCGAAGGGCGGTTTCATCCCGAGCCTCAAGCAAAACAAGGCATAAGCCCAATATTCACGGACGCAAGCAGCTATTAAAAAAGTAGCATTCCGTCATTCAATTCGCGGCAAAGCAGTAAAACAGCCCGGCGCTGCCTGTGACCTTGAGCAGATCCAGACTGCAGCCGCGTGTGGCGTGGGAGGCGTTCCAGGACTTGGCCGGCGCGGTTTCGCTCAGGCCGGTGCGGTCGCTATGGCCGACAATGGCCGAGCCAGCGCCGCTCTGGGTCCAGTTGCCGCAGGTCGTGTCGCCAGTCGCCGTGGCGACGCGGCCGTCCGTCGTGGAACCAGTCAGCATGTCGTGCATGACCACCGGATCGCCGACGCCGCTGATGATTTCGCCCTTTTCGGTCAGCGCCGTTTGTTTGTTCAGCTTGTTGTCGCCATGCAGCTCCTCCACATTGGTCGCCACCACCACGCCCTTGGCGTTTTGCCAGGGACCACGGCCTATGCGATCACGCGCGTTGACCGCCGGGCTGGTGGCGCTGGCCGTGGTGCTGAGGTAGGCGCGCCAGTTTTTGCCGCCGACATTGACCGAGGTGGCGAGCTGCTGGCAGTAGGCGTCCGCGCCGGCCAGCCCGCCCAGATCACCGCCCTTGCCCGGGTTGACGCTGGTCACAAAAAAACTCATGGGGTTCTGCGAGGTCGAAGACATGGCCGAACAAGCGCCCAGCAGGGCGACGGCCGAGGCCCAAAGGGCGTATTTCATACGTGGTGGCATGACGGTCTCCTGGTATGGCAACTTGCAACAGGGGGGTGAAGCTGCACGATACGCCTACCGTCCTCGCCAGACAAGTCCCCTGGCCGGCCCATGGCATAGCGTCCGGGCTCAGCGCTTGAGCGCCTCCATGGACACATGCAGCGTGATCTCGTCACCAATCAGCGGTACAAAACGGCCCAGGTTGAAGTCGCTGCGGCTGACCTTGCCGGTGGCGTTGAGCCCGCAGGCCGGCTTGCGCAGCATCGGGTGCATCATGCATTTGAAATGCGTCACGGTCAGGGTCAAAGGCCGGCTGATGCCCTTGACGGTCAGGATGCCTTCAACGGACGTGACGTCGTCGAATTTTCCAAAACTCAGGCGTGTGGACTTGAAGGTGATCTGGGGAAACTTGTTGGCGTCAAAAAACGTCTCACTGCGCAACACCCGGTCGAACATGCGCGAGCCGGTGCTGACCGACTGGACGTCTATGGCCACCTCCACGTTGCCGACCTGGTTCTCCAGGTCCAATGTCACGGTGGCGTCCACCTTGTCGAAACGGTCGCGTTGCATGCTGTAGCCCAGGTGGTTGAATTCGAACCAGGCGAAGGTGTGATCGGGGTCGCGTTCATAGACCTCGGGTGCCGCCAGCGACCAGGCCAGGGGCAGACTGCAGAGCAGCGCGGCAACCATTTTTTTCATGATTCACTCCCAGTACTAGGGCTTGAGCACCAGATAAAACTGCACCGTGACTTCGTTGGCCACCACACCGACATCGCCCCAGGGACCGCCACCTATGCCGAAGTCCAGCCGCTTGATCACCAAGCCCCCCTCCAGCACCGCCTGCTGGCCGCCGGGCTTGAGCATGGCAGTCAACACCAGTGGCCGGCTGACACCCTTGAGGCTGAGCACGCCGCTGACCTGGAAGCGACCGCCACCCTGCGGCTGAAGCTGACGCATCTCGAAACGCGCTTCAGGATAACGCTTGGCATCAAACCACTGTGCGCCCAGCACCTCCTCATCAACCTCGCGCAGACCGGTGTCAATGCTGGCCAGCTTGATGCGTAACTGGCCTTTGGCGGCAGACGGCGCCTCGGGGTCAAAAGCCAGGCTGGCATCAAAGCTGCGAAAAGCGCCATCCACCGGCACCCCCATTTGCCGCGACGTGAAACGAATGTTGCTGCCGGCCAGGTCCACCTGCCGGTACTCCACGGCCTGCGCGACTGTGCAGGCCAGCCACAAGGCCAGGGCGAGCGCTTTCATGAGCCGGCCCGGGTGAAACGAAACATCCGGTCCAGCACGCCGTCCCGGTTGATGAAATGGTGTTTGAGCGCCGCCGCCACATGCAGGGTCACCAAAGCGAGCAGGCTGTAATTGAGGAGGCGGTGCAAGGCTTCCAGAAAAAGCCCCAGCGCCTCGTTACGTACCAGCAGATTGGGCAACGCCCAGAGTCCGAAATAAACCGTGGTCACGCCCTTGGCCGAACTCATCAACCAGCCCGAGACCGGAACACAGGCCATCAAGACATACAGCAGAAGATGGCTGGCGTGGGCCGCGCTTTGTTCCCAGGCCGGCGTGCCAACCGGCAACGGTGGTGGTGGGTGCAGGCTGCGCCAGAACAAACGCGGCAGCAACAGCGCCGCGACGCTCACACCTATCCATTTATGGAAAGAATAAAGCTGGAGTTTGAGCGGGTTGAGCGGCAGGCCAACCATGTACAGGCCGAGCGAAAAACCCATCAACACAAGCAGGGCCATGGCCCCGTGCAAAACTATCGCGGTGCGGGTGTAAGGGCGGCCAGAGTTGTCAGGCACAGGCGGCAAGCGGCTCTCCAGAACGAAGGCAAAGGTGCCTTCGCGGCCATTTGACGCCATCCCCGCGGTCAGCGCAAGTGGCCCGCGCCGCCGCATTTGTCCCGCAGGGCAAACCACCGCAGTGACTGAGAAAGACCTTTAGAGGTCGAAGAAACCCGTTTCCTTGCCGCCCTGAATTTGGAGATCAAAACGATAAACCATACCGGTGCCAGTGACATCGCGTTTGGCAATCAGGGGGCACGCTGCCAGTGCTGCCAGTGCTGCCCGGCTGAAGCCGTCACCGTCGGGCGAGTTGATGCGCCGCAGGCGCTCAGCCACCCGGTGGAGCAAAACGGGCCGTGAGTTCGCCCAAGTTCAGTTCGGCCAGCACCTCCTGCAGACGCACCTGGGCCTGACGGGTTTTGGCGGCGCTGGGCGTAGCCGGCCGGCTGGCAATGATGAGTTCGTTTTTCATCGAGTGCTCCCAACCCACCAGCTCGGTCACCGTGACCTGGTAGCCATGGGCTTCGAGTTGCAGGCAACGCAACACATTGGTGATCTGGCTGCCGAACTCGCGCGTGTGCAGCGGGTGGCGCCAGAGTTCAGCCAAGGGTGTTTTGGCCAGGGTCAAGGCCTTGTTCTTGCGCAACACGCCGGCCACTTCGGCCTGACAACAGGGCACCAACACCATGTGGCGCGCCTGTTTGGCTAGGCCAAACGCAATCGCGTCGTCGGTGGCGGTGTCGCAGGCATGCAGGGCGGTAACGATGTCCACCTGCGCCGGCAACTGGTCCGAGGTGGTGGCTTCGGCCACCAGTAAATTTAAAAACACCATGCGCGAAAAGCCCAGGCGCTGGGCCAACGTGCGTGATTTTTCCACCAGTTCGCTGCGGGTTTCAATGCCGTAAATCGAACCGGCGGTTTTCTGGCCCTGGTGCGCAACGTTGAAAAACAGGTCGTAAAGAATAAAACCCAGGTAAGACTTGCCGGCACCGTGGTCGGCCAGCGTGAAGCCTTTGTCAGCGCCCGAGACTTCTTCCAAGAGCGGTGCGATGAACTGGTAGAGGTGGTAAACCTGCTTGAGCTTGCGCCGCGTGTCCTGGTTCAGCTTGCCCTCACGCGTGAGGATGTGCAGCTCCTTGAGCAGCTCTATGGACTGGCCGGGACGGATTTCTTCAATGACTTGAACGGCAGGGTCGGCCTTGCTTGCCTGGCGGGCGGTTTTGCCGCTGCGGGGGGTACTGGTTTTTTGCATGAGCCTCCAGTCTAGCGCCGCGTCATCCAGCGCTCCTGCCATGTCCCAAATACCCCTCAGGGGCTTGCCCCAACAATTACATTGCACACAATTTAATTGCGATATACAATTGCAACATGCCCACCAAGACCGACGCCCTGCTGCAACTGGACAACCAGCTTTGTTTTGCGCTGTATTCCACCTCGCTGGCCATGACCCGACTGTACAAACCGCTGCTGGAGGAGCTGGGCCTGACCTATCCGCAATACCTGGCGATGCTGGTGTTGTGGGAGCAGGACGGCCTGATGGTGTCCGAACTCGGCGAGCGGCTTTACCTGGACTCCGGCACGCTCACCCCTTTGCTCAAACGCCTGGAGGCGTCCGGGCTGATCTCGCGGATACGCGCCGCGGAAGACGAGCGCCGCGTCCACATCACCTTGACCGCAGCCGGGCGCAAACTCAAAACCCGTGCCGCCAAAGTGCCCGCCTGCATCCTGGCGGCCGCGCAGTGCCCGATTCCTGAACTCATGGCCCTCACCCAGCAAGTGCAGGCTTTGCGCCAGCGCCTGGTGGCGTAAAAATCCAAGTATTTCTCAACCCGCTCCCATTCCGGGGCATTTTTCAAAGGCAAGCAGCATGACCACGAAACTCGAAAAAGTTCTCTACACCGCCAACGCCCACACCACCGGCGGCCGGGACGGAAAATCCAAAACCGACGACGGCCGCCTGGACGTCACACTGAGCTCGCCCGGCACCGCCGGTACCGGCACCAACCCCGAGCAGCTGTTTGCCGCCGGTTATTCCGCCTGTTTATTGGCGCCATGAAGGCCGTCGCCGGCATGCAGAAAATCACCCTCCCGGCCGACCTCGCGATTGATGCCAGCGTGGACCTGGGCAAAATTCCTGCCGGCTACGGCATTGCCGCCCGCCTGGACATCAGCCTGCCCGGCATGGACCGCGCCGCAGCCCAATCCCTGATCGACGCCGCCCACCAGGTCTGCCCTTACTCCAATGCCACACGCGGCAACATTGACGTGACCCTCACGCTGAAATAAGTCGGGACTTCACGCTCGCTCAATGCGCCTTTAGGGGCGCATTTTTTTGGCGGCCCGCGACGCCTCCAGCGCCGTTGACCACTTGGGCCGGGCATAAGCAACCATGGCGACGGGTATTCATTGCCCAGGCCTCAGCGTGCATTTTTTTGTCAGAAATGGCGCCCTGCCGCTGACGGCTTGCTGCTGTGGCGCGCCTCAAGCTGCGACAGAATACGGCCAACCAGCTGACCGCCTGCTTCAGCGTGACAGGCGCCATTGACCAACTGCAGGCACTGGACCTCCGTTTTCACAAACGCGAAAACCGGCGCAGGTTCGAGCTTGGATTGGCACCCCGAAGCTGCCAGCCCCACATCTCACGCCTGCGTCGCGGCGAAGCTTTATCAGGCCAAGGGCATTCCCGAGTTGGCCCAGCTGGAAGCACGAGTCAGGTCGCAACGTTCATTTGAGAGTTGACTGGCGGAGGCCTTGCCACTTGATACGCCGGATGTGGCGACAAGTGGCTGTTTGCGACACTCGATTCCGAACACGCTGTTTGCGCTTAGGGTTGAACAATAAATTACAAACTGATAGTTGACGCTTAAACTATTTAGATTTAAATTTAATTCGCCATTGAAAGATTTGGGTGCGACTTTCAAAGGCCTTCCTCCATCGCGCTCTTGTGTTTCAGCGCGCCAGGGCGCGCCGTAAGGAGTTTCAAATGTCCATGTTCAAGTCCTCCAAATTCGTCTCCGTCGTCATGAGCGCAGCACTGCTTGCCGCAGGCGGCGGCGCGACGGCCGCAACGCCTGCCAATGCGGCCAAGCCCAGCATCGTTCTCGTGCACGGCGGCTTCGTCGACGGGTCGGGCTGGGAAGGTGTCTACAAGATCCTGAAAAAGGATGGTTACGACGTGACCATCGTCCAGAATCCAACGATTTCACTTGCCGACGATGTGGCTGTCACCAGGCGTGTGATTGCGGCACAACCCGGACCTGTTGTCCTGGTCGGGCATTCCTATGGGGGGGTCGTGATCACGGAGGCCGGGAATGACGACAAGGTCACGGGCCTGGTCTACATTGCCGCGTTCGCGCCCGACAAAGGCGAGTCCGTCAACACACTGATCAAGGATCCGCAACCTGGCGCGCCGGTGCCGCCCATCCTGCCGCCGCAAGACGGTTTCCTGCTGCTCGACAAATCGAAGTTTGCCGCCTCGTTCGCCGCAGACGTGAACCGTGACACCGCGGCGTTCATGGCCAACTCGCAAGTGCCTTGGGGTGTGGATGCACTCGGCGGCGCGGTCTCCAATCCGGCGTGGCAGTCAAAGCCGAGTTGGTACCTGGTCGCGACCGACGACAAGATGATTCCGCCGCCGGCGCAACGCCTCATGTCCAAACGTGCCGGCGCTACCGTTATGGAAACCGGAGGTAGCCATGCGGTCTACGTGTCAAAGCCAAACGTCGTCGCCAGGTTGATCGAACAGGCCGCCTCGAATGTGAAGGTTGCAGCCAAATAAGTTGCTGCGTGAACGCTGCCCGCCTAGCTATGGGGCGGGCAGCGTTTGAATCTCTCTCCGCACCATCAAAATTCAAAGCCGCCAATGGTCATCCCACCGTCGACGACCAACATCTGTCCAACAACATAGCTGGCCTCTGGCGAGCACAACCACACGGCCGCGGCTGCGGCCTCTTCGGCGCGCGCACCGCGTTTGGCAGGGATTGCCGATAGCGCCAGCTTGGCGAAGGCGGGGTTCTGCACACTGTTCGCAGCGACCATGGGCGTATCGGTCCAGCCCGGGGCGAGGGCGTTGACCCGCACGTGATGGGCTGCGTTTTCCATCGCCGCCACCCGTGTGAGGCCCAGCACCCCGTGCTTGGACGCGGCATAGGCGCACATCCCGCCAGGCCCCGTGATCGCGGCGACCGATGCGGTGTTGCAGATCGCACCGCCACCGGTCTTTTTCATGAGTGGCAATTCGTACTTCATTCCGAGAAAGACACTTGTGAGGTTCACGCGCATCACCTCGTCGAAATCCTGCATCGGGTAGTCCTCGATGCGATGCGCTCCGCCAGTGATGCCGGCATTGTTGAAGGCGATGTCCAGCCTGGCCTCTTCGCGGTCTATGCGCGAAAGCAAGGCTGCGACATCCTCTTCGCGAGAGACATCGGCGGCCGCAACGCGAGCCAGGCCGCCTGTCGCTTCGATCATCGCTTGCGTCTGCGCCAGCTTGGCCTCCTGTCGCCCGGCGCAATAAACGAGCGCGCCTCGGGCGGCGAAAAGCTGCGCCGCCGCGCGTCCGATGCCTGATCCCGCACCCGTGACCAGGACCACCTTGCCTTCGAAGAGGGTGGACATCCGCTTGCTCCTTCCTCAGCCCAGCTTGACCAGATTCAAGGTGGGAAGAACGCCACCCGGGAACTGTTGAAGCGGACTGCCGCTCGCCAGGGCTCCGAGGTCGATGGTGGCGAAGCCGCAGCGGCCCAGGATGTCGCCGACGGCCTGCTTTGCCGCGCTGTCATCGCCACAGAGGAAGAGCACGCGGCGCCCGCCTGCCACATGCGGATCGGCGGCAAGCATGGCGCGCACCAGCGTGTTTCCCGCTTTCACGACGCGAGCGCCTGGCGCGTGCGACGCAACGACCTCGCTCGAACTCTTGCCGTTCAGGTTGAAGGCACTGAAGCCCGGTCCGACGGCGTTCGTCGCATCGATCAAAATGCGGCCGTTCCATGCGGGCAGGCCGGCCAGTGCTTCCGGCATCTGCGGCCATTGCACCGCCAGAAAGACCACGTCGGCGGCGGCGGCTTCTTCGCGCGTTCCGGCCCTGGCGTTCGGCCCCATCTCGCGCGCGGCAGCGCTCAGTGATTCGGGATCGCGGCTGTTGCTGAGGATCACCTCGTAGCCGGCCTTCGCGGCATGACCCGCAAAGGCCTGACCGATGCCGCCCGCACCCACGACGCCGATCTTCATGATTGGCCCGCCCGAGGTGTATTGAGCAACTGCTGCTCCCACAACAAGCTCGTGCCCACGTTGCCCATGTGTTCGACCAGCATTTGTCCAAGTGCGGGCACGGTCGCCGTGCGCGCCCAATCACGCTGCAGTTCCGATGCGAACACCGTCCAGGTCAGAGGCACGCCGCCAGCCTGAATCATGCGTTGCACCGCCATCTCGTGCGCCTCCAGGCTGACACCGCCGGAAGCATCGGTGACGAAATACACCTCGTACCCGTCGCCCAGCGCGTGAATGACAGGGAAGGCCAGGCAGATTTCGGTCCAAAGTGCTGCCATCACGATCTTCGTGCGTCCGGTCTTCTTGACCCAGGCCACGACACGCTCGTCCTCCCACGTGTTGATGAAGGTGCGGTCTATCGGTTTTTGTTCCGGAAAGACGTCTTGCAACGGCTTGAGGAGCAGCCCGCCCTTGTCCTCGACAACCGTCGTGAGCAGGGTAGGCACCTTGAATGCCTTGGCGGACTTGGCCAGTCCCACAACGTTGTTGATGATTGTCTGCGTGTCATGGCTTCGCAGGCCTGCGAACTGGAACGGCTGATGATCAATCAGAATCAAAACGCAGTTGTCGGGCGTGAGCATGGCCTGCAGGCCGGCTTTCGGGTTATTTTGGTTTGGCATAGGATTCCTCAGGTAGATTCATTGTGGGAACGTCATGTGCCGTCAAAACCTTTTGAATGCCCTGCAAATGCAATGTTCTTGCAACGCCACCCACATGCTCATGGAACATCGCCGTCTGCAATTCGTCTTCTCAGAAATCTTCGGCCACGCGACAAAAATATAGGAGCTTTCCATGATTGGAAATTGCCTGTGTGTGCCACGTCGTTGGCTGTGAGTGCCAGCCATCAGGCTATGACGATGAACTCTCAGGCCGGCAAACAGGCCGAAAGGCAAGCCTGCTGCTGAGGTCCTACGATGCGCGGTTTTGGCGAAGGCTGTTGGGCGTATACCCAAAACGCAGTCGGCAGACGCGGGAGAAGTGGGAAGGATCCAGGAAGCCGGCGCGTTTCCCAATTTCTGCCACCGTGATGCGATCAAATGTCCTTGAGAGGAGCATGCGAAAAGCCACCTCCAGGCGTGCATCGATGAGTGTTTTACCGAATGTTTCCCCATGAGCCGCGAGTGTTCGATGCAGCGTACGGGGGGATAAATTCAGCGAAGCGGCGACGTCGGCGGCGGTCAGCTGCAACTCTGAGCAGCGTTGTTCTATACACGCGTGAATGCGATCACGCTGCTGAACATCGGGCGCCTGACTCGCCGGAACATACCCCAGCACTTCCTGCGCAGCGAGTGCGAGCAGCGCACCCATCTGGTCCGCCATGACCTGGGCAGGCAACGGGGGGGCCATCGCCAACTCGGGGGTGAGTTGAGACATATAGTTCGACAAGACTTGGCCCCAACCGGCATCTCCGGAGATGCGTCGACCGACCAATTGTCTCGGATCCGCAATCCAGGCTTGTAGCCATTCGATGGGCAGTCGTACATTGAGTGCCAAACAATCGGGCGGCCAATGTACGGACAGTTCTTCGCGGGTGTCGGCCAAGAGAACGTCGCCTGGCAGAAGCAGTGCTTCACAGTCCTTTTTCCAATGCCGCCAACTGCATCCAACGCCGACGGTCAGGAGATAGGTGAATTCTTGGGCACGCGCAATGTCTTTTCGCGTCCGGTACGCGTCATGGGTCGATCCCCCCAATCGCGACACCGTGAGAGGACCTAATTGCGCAGCCGTGAGCTCTGCTTTGAAATTGAATCTCACCGGACTGGACGTCGTGATACTCAAAATACGGTTGTCGAGCATGCCCGCGTAGGCATCGAGCCGCTCAGAGGGGGAAAAATCGTTGGTGGACCACTTGAATGGCGCCGTTGCTCGATGGTCGGATCTTTCCACAGTGCCCTCCGGGGTAGCCTGCTGGCTATACGTCGATTGAGGATCTCAGTTCTTGAACATGAGCCTTCGTGAGAATTGCGCCACCCGGCCACCGTGCGAAAGAAACGCCTCGGGACGACCCCCCGTCGCGTATCGGGCTGGCCAGAGCCGGGTATCGCGGTCGCACGCAACCGAGACAAGTTGTTCAAGCGGGTTCAAGTGTCCCTCACTTGAACGTCCGAGTAAATGGTGTCCGCGTGCGCCAAGCAGACATTCACGACCGGTTGAATCCACCGCCCCAAGGGGAAATACATTCCTCGCCGAAGCCGACATCCTGTGCTCAATGACTGCCCGTATGCACACCCGGCGGGAAATTGACGGGCAAAAAAAAACGCCATAACAACCTGTCGCCAAAGCGGCCCCACGGTCTTGAACCGCCGCGCCGCTTGGTTTATGGTGCAGCCATGACAAGCCCCACCCTCACCCCCACCCGCTTTCTGGTCCGCAAGGACAAACTCAACACCACCCAGTTGTACAGCGCCCCGCCGCGCGCATTGGCGGTTGGCGAAGTGCGACTGGCGGTGGATTCTTTTGCGCTGACGTCCAACAACATCACCTACGCCGCTTTTGGCGATGCGATGCAGTACTGGGGTTTTTACCCGGTGCCCGAGGTCGGTGACGGCGGCTGGGGCAACATTCCGGTCTGGGGGTTTGCGACAGTGCGTGAATCCTTGTGTGAGGGTGTGGCGGTGGGCGAGAAGTTTTACGGTTATTACCCCATGGCTTCCGAGGCCGTGCTGGCGCCGGTGCGGGTCGATGCCGGCGGTTTTGCCGACGGCGCCAGCCACCGGCGCGAGTTACATGCGGTCTACAACCAGTATTCACGCTGCAGCACCGACCCGTTTTACAGCGCTTCGACCGAAGACTTGCAGGCCTTGTTGCGGCCGCTGTTCATCACCTCGTTTTTGATTGATGACTTCCTGGCTGACAACGACTTTTTTGGCGCCTCTACAGGGGCCATGTTGCTGTCCAGCGCGTCAAGCAAAACCGCTTACGGCACGGCCTTCCAATTGGCGCAACGCCCGGGCATAGAGGTGATAGGCCTGACCTCGCCGGCCAACATCGCCTTTTGCGAAAGCCTGGGCTGTTACAGCCGCGTGTTGAGCTACGAGCAACTCGATCAGATCGCCGCCGACCGCGCCGCCATTTATGTGGACTTTGCCGGCAACGCCAAACTGCGCCATGCCATCCACAGCCGCTTTGCCAACCTGAAATACAGCTGCTCGATAGGCGGCACCCACGTGACCGAACTTGGCAATGCCAAAGACCTGCCCGGCCCGCGCGCCACCCTGTTTTTTGCGCCAGCCCAGATCAAGAAGCGCAGTGCCGACTGGGGCCGGGACGGCCTGGGCCAGCGCCTGGTGCTGGCCTGGCAAACCTTCAGTACGCGTGTGGCCCAGCCGCCGGCGCCCTGGTTGCTGGTGCAACACCACACGGGCGCCGAAGCGGTGGCGGCGATTTACCAGCAAGTGCTGGCCGGCAGCGGCGACCCGCGCACCGGACATATCCTGAGGCTTTGACAGGGGCATCAGTCGCTACTATTTTTATAGCTATTTACGCCCGACCATCAAGGGCTAGCGGCCTATTTTTCTTATAAAACAAGGCCGCAGCGGGAACAACGACAATGGAGGCATGACCGACCAGCCTCCCACCGCCCTGCCCCGCGAGGCGCTCCACGCCTACGAAAAACTCTCGCCCGACCTGGTGCTGGATGCGCTGGCCAGCGTGGGCCTGTACGGCGACGGCCGCCTGATGGCGCTGTCGAGCTACGAAAACCGCGTGTACCAGGTGCACCTCGAAAGCCCGGCCGGCGAAGGTGCGGCCGCCGGCGACATCGTCGTGGCCAAGTTTTACCGGCCCGGACGCTGGAGCGACGTACAGATCACCGAAGAACACGCGTTTGCCGCCGAGCTGATGGCCGCCGAAATTCCGGTGGTGGGTGCGCTGGACCTGAACGGCAGCACCTTGCATCACTTTGATGGGTTTAGTTTTAGCGTGTCGCCGCGCCGCGGCGGGCGCCGGCCTGAGCTGGACGATTTCAGCGTACTCGAATGGATTGGCCGTTTCCTGGCGCGTATCCACACCGTGGGCGCGCGCCAGCCTTTCACACACCGGCCCGCGCTGGACCTGCAGACCTTTGGTTACGCCAGCCGCGACCGGCTGCTGGCCGGCCACTACCTGCCGCTGGACATGGAGTCGCGCTGGCTCAAAGCCTTTGAAGAAGCCATGAGCGTGGCGCAAACCGTGTTTGAAAGTGTCGGCGAGACCCGCAGCTTGCGCCTGCACGGCGACTGCCACCCCGGCAACATCTTGTGGACGCCCGAAGGCCTGGAAGGCGCGGGCCCGCATTTTGTGGACCTGGACGACGCCAGATCCGGCCCGGCGGTGCAGGACTTGTGGATGTTGCTGTCCGGCGAACGGGCTCAGCAAATTCCGCAACTGGGCGCGCTGGTCGACGGTTACGAAGAGTTTCGCGAATTCCCGCGGGCCGAGCTGGCGCTGATCGAGCCGCTACGCACCCTGCGCCTGGTGCATTACAGCGCCTGGCTGGCGCAGCGCTGGCATGACCCGATCTTCCCGATCAACTTCCCCTGGTTCGGATCGAGTGATTACTGGAAGGGCCAGGTCGACATGCTGGAAGAACAGACCGAGGCCATGCAGGAAGCCCCACTGGTGGCCTGAGACCCGGCGCACCAGGCGCCGGGCAGACAATCCGTCTTACTTGTTGACGCTGGCCACCATGGCCTTGAGCGCATCACGCTCTCCCAAATAGGTGTCGCGCGCGTATTTGGTGTAAGTGGCCTGGTCCATGTACAGCGGGCTCATGCCCAGCTTTTGCAGCGCAACCTGGAACTGCGGGTCGTTGTACACATCGCGGAAGGCGTCTTCCAGCTTTTTGACCACGGCCGGGTCCATGCCTTTGGGGCCGGCAAAACCGAAGGGCGAGGTGTGGACGATGGGGTAACCCTGTTCCTTGAGCGTGGGCACATTCGGCAGGTCTGGCGAACGTTTGTCGCCCAGGGCGGCCAACACGCGCATCTTGCCCGTCGTCACATAAGGCAAGACCGAGCTGGCGCTGACCACGGCCTGGATGTGATTGCCCAGCAGGCCGGCCATGGCATCGGCGTCACCCTTGAACGGGATGTGTGTCCAGTCGGCGCCCGCTTTTTCACCAAGCTGGGCCATGCCGATGTGCTGGCTGCTGTAGGCACCGGGTGTGCCGTAAGACACGGGACCGGTTTTTTTCTTACTGTAGTCGACCAGTTCGGCCAGTGTCTTCCAGGGCGAGGAGGCGTTCACGGCAATGTAGTAGTTGAAGCCGCAAACCGTGGAGATATAGGTCAGGTCTTTCAGCGGGTCGTATTGCGCACCAGTGATGTGCGGCATGCGGAACACGCCAATCGGGATCATGGTCAGGGTGTAACCCGCCGGATCGGTGTTCAGCATCTGCACCGCGCCCAGGGTGCCGTTGGCGCCGGTCTTGTTCTCGATGATGATGGGCTGGCCCAGGCGTTTGCCGGCAAATTCGGCAAAGGTGCGGCCCAGCTGGTCGGTCACGCCGCCGGCCGAATACGGCACGATCAGCTTGATAGACCGGTTCGGATAGTTTTGCGCCATGGCTGGGATGGCGGCGGCCAGCAGGCCTATGGCCGTGACGGCGGTGGCAAACAGTTTTTTCATTTCAAGTCTCCTTTTATCAACGGGAAGTACAAAGCACCGCGCCAGGCGATGGCTCCGAAAAAAATGGGTAGGGTGGACAACTCAGCCCTGGATAAGGCCCCGGCATTCACCCACACCAATCGGGGCAAAACCTTCGCGCTGGCAAAAGCCGCGCATCACCAGTTCGTCACCGTCCTGCAAAAAGGTGCGTGACTCGCCATTGGGCAACAACACGGCTGTTTTGCCGCCTTCGGTGATCTCCAGCAGGCAGCCAAAACCGGTGGACTCGGGCGCCGAGATGGTACCGGAACCAATCAGGTCGCCCGGACGCAAATTGCAGCCACCCACCGTGTGGTGCGTGACCATTTGTGCCGGCGTCCACCACATGTAGGTGGAGTTGCCGCGCGACAGGCGGTGCGGCGCCAGACCTTGTTCACGCATGTTGCGGGTGCTGAGAAACACCTCCAGCTCCACACGCAAACCGCCATCCGCCTGGTCTTGCGCGTCCAGCAGATAAGGCAGGGGCTGCGGATCGCCCGCGCCGCGCGCCATGGCGGGCGCACGAAACGGCGCCAGCGCATCGCTGGTCACCACCCAGGGCGAGAGACTGGACAGAAAGTTTTTGCCCTGAAACGGTCCCAGCGGCTGGTATTCCCAGGCCTGGATGTCGCGCGCCGACCAGTCATTGAGCAGGCCAAAACCAGCCACATGGCCGGCCGCTTCGCTCACGGGAATCGATTGCGCCAGCGCATTGCCGGGACCGACCCAGATCGCCAGTTCCAGCTCGTAGTCCAGCCGTGCGCTGGGCTGAAACACGGGCACCGGTCCGTCGGGCGTGTCCTGGCGCACCTGCCCCGTGGGCCGGTGCAAGACCGTGCCCGAGGGTCGCAAGGACGAGGCCCGGCCGTGGTAGGCCACGGGCACATGTTTGTAGTTGGGCAGCAGGGGCGAGTCGGGGCGAAAGAACTTGCCGGCGTTGGTGGCGTGGTGGATGCCGGCGTAATAGTCCGAAAAATCACCCACGTCGGTGGGCAGTAGCATCTCGCAGGCGGCTTGCGGTTTCAGGATCAAAGCGCGTTGTGCGCCGGCCAGCCGGCCTTCGGGCGTCTCGGCGGCGAGCAGGGCCGACAACTGCAGGCGCAGGGCGCGGCGTTGCGCGGCTGGCAAGGCCATCCAGGTATTGAGCACCGGGGCCGTCATGGCTTGCGCCGTGGCCGCATCCAGTTGCATCAGCAAACCGGCTTGCAAGGCGGCGGGCAGGTCCAGCACCTCGTCGCCGATGGCCACGCCTATGCGCGGCCCGCTGTCGCTGCGAAACACACCCAGCGGCAGATTCTGGATAGGAAACTGGGTATGGCCGTTGGCCGATTCGACCCAGCTGCGCAGGTTCAAATCATGGGTCGCGTCAATAGGATTCAAGGTTGGGCTCATGGCAGTGTTGTTCACGTTTGTTTGAAGCGGCACTCAGGCCGCCGTGGTCGCGCCGTCCATGGTCCAGGCGGCACCGCGCACTTCCTGCGCGTCGTCGGAACACAGGAAAGCGGCCAGGGCCGCGAGCTGCCCGGTCGTCACAAAACGGCCCGAGGGCTGGCGCTGGCCCAGCAACTGGCGCGTGGCGGCCGCGTCGTCCAGGCCTTCCCGTTCGGCCAGCGCATCGACCTGGCGCTGCACCAGCGCGGTCAGCGCCCAGCCCGGGCAGATAGCGTTGCAGGTGATGTTGGTGGTGGCGGTTTCGAGGGCGACCGCCTTGGTCAGGCCGATCAGGCCGTGTTTGGTTGCGTTGTAAGCGGATTTGCCGGCGCGGCCACGCAGCCCGCTGATGGAGGCGATGTTCAGGATGCGGCCCCAGCCGCGTGCACGCATGGCCGGCAGCGCCAGGCGAATGGTGTGAAAGCTGGCCGACAAATTCACCGCCAGCATGTCGTTCCAGATGCTCACCGGGAACTGCTCGATGTTGCTCACATGTTGCATGCCGGCGTTGTTGACCAGGATGTCGATCGCGCCATTGCGCTGCTCGGCCTGGCGAATCAACTGTTCGATCTGCTCCGGGTCGCGCACATCGGCCATCACGTAAGACACGTCTACGCCGTATTCGGCGGCCACGGCGTCACACTGCGCCTGGCCTTCGGCCTGCGGGGCAATGCCGTTGAGCACCAGGTGGGCACCCTCACGCGCCAGACGCTGGGCAATCGCCAGGCCTATGCCGCTGTTGCCACCCGTCACCAGGGCCACTTTGTCTTTCAAATTCGTCACGCGTGTTCTCTCCTGTTAGCCATGCAGGCCGCAAGGGCGACCTATGAGATGAATGCTAAAAAGCCTTGATTCATATGTCCAATACCGTTTTAAACACCAACCTATACTCGCAGCGTCTTAATTAACTTCTCATCAACAACGCATGGAACTCCGGCATCTGCGTGGTTTTCTGGCCGTGGCCCAGGAACAAAGCTTTACCCGTGCGGCCCACCGCCTGCACATGGCCCAGCCCCCGCTGAGCCAGCGCATACGCGAGCTGGAGCAGGAGTTGGGCGTGCGCCTGTTTGAGCGCCACACGCGCAAGGTCAGCCTCAGCCACGCCGGCAAGACGTTTTTTGACGCGGTGCAGCCGCTGTTTGTGCAACTGGACCAGGCCGTCGAAGCCTGCCGCCAAGCCGATCGCGGCGAAACGGGGCGCCTGCGTGTGGGTTACACCGGCCGCGCCAGCCATGTCTTGTTGCCGCGGCTGGTGCTGGCCTTTCGCCAGCGTTTCCCCGAGGTGGTGTTGGACATCGAAGGCCCGCTGGCCACGGGCGCCTTGCGCCTGGCGCTGCTGGACGGCCAGCTCGATGTGGCCTTGTGTTTTTTGCCGCTGACCGATACCGGCATCGCCTCGCGCAGCTTCGCGGCCAGCGAGTTTGTGCTGGCCCTGCCCGCCTCACACGCCCTGGCCGAACGCGACGAGGTGCCGCTGGCGCTGCTGGCCCAGGAGGCTTTTGTGGGTTACCCCGCCAACAAGGGTTTTCATTTGCGCGACGCCATGGACGCCGAATGCCGGCGCGCGGGTTTTCAGCCGCGTGTGGTGCGCGAGAGCGAAAGCTCGCAGGTCTTGTTGTGTCTGATCGCCGCCGGCGCCGGGGTGTCCATCATCCCGCGCGAGTTGCAGTCACTCGACGAAATCGGCGGTGTGGTGTTCAAGTCGCTGGGGCCGGACGCGCACCGCCTCAGCCACGGCCTGGCCTGGCTGCCCGGCAGCCACAACCCGGCCCTGCACAACCTGCTGGCGTTAGACCTGAGCCAGCCCCTGCAGAAAAATCCAAGAAACACCTGAGAGTTATGCCCGGCTTCTGTGAATGGAGCTGTGGAGAAGAATGGGGACAAGTCCGCCAACCCGCGCCGGTATTGGCTTGGCGAGGACTGCTCAAATAGCAGGCAGTGGGTGCATCTGGCCTCAAACCACCGCTGGCGCCCCCACCACACACAGCAAGGCCATCGCTGGCAGCCCAACAGACGCTATCAAATAAGTAGCATCTTGCGCCCATAGGTAAAGGGCCAAGGCCACTTTTTTCTTAAGAAATCGCCCACCAATGCCCACACCGACCGGTGTGCCGGTGGCGATCACGTCGCCGGGGTAAAGCGTGATGCCGGCCGACAGGGTTGCTATCAGTTTCGGAATGTCGAAAATCAGATCGGTCATGGAGGCGTTCTGGCGCAACTCGTTGTTGACCTAACAACGCACCTGGGTCTGGGTGCCGTCGCATTCGTCGGCGCTGACCAGCCAGGGGCCCATGGGACAAAAGGTGTCGAAGGACTTGCCCAGCAACCACGGCTTGTGGCGGCTTAGGGATTGCGATGATCCCCCTGAATTCGCGCGGATGTTAGCATGCAAACCATGAAATCAGGCGCTGGGTTTAGCCTCTGTCGCCAGCTCAGCCACACAAGGACATCCACATGAAACGCAGATCCGCCCTGCTCGCCAGCTTGCTCCTGACCAGCGCCACCTGGGTGGCCGCACAAGGCGCCTGGCCGGTACGCACCATCACCATGATCGTGCCCTTCCCGCCCGGCGGTCTGGCCGATCTGGTGGCGCGTCCCGTGGCCGAAGCCATGTCGCGCGAGTTAGGCCAGCCGGTGGTGATTGAAAACAAGGCCGGAGCCGGCGGCGGCATCGGCATGGCCCAGGCCGCCAAGGCCAAGGCCGACGGCTACACGGTGTTGATGGCGCTGTCCTCGCTGACCGTGATCCCCGAAGCCGACGCCGTGTTGGGCCGCGCGCCCATGTTTGCCCTCAACGACCTGCGCCCCATCGCACGTTTCACCGCCGACCCCACGGTGCTGGCCGTGCGTGCCGACGCGCCATGGAAAACCGTGCAGCAGTTTGTCGACGACGCCAAAAAACGCCCGGGCGTGCTCAACTACGGCTCCTCGGGCAACTACGGCACCATGCATGTGCCCATGGAAATCCTGGCGCAAAGCGCCGGCATCAAGTTGACCCACGTGCCCTTCACCGGCGCCGGCCCAGCCGTGGTCGCGCTGCTGGGCGGGCAGATAGACGCCGTGTCGTCCGGCCCGGCCACCGTGCTGCAACATGTCAAGGCCGGCAAGATCCGCGTGTTGGCCCATTGGGGCACCACACCCCTGGGCGCCTTGCCCGAGGCCCCCAGCCTGAAAGAGGCCGGCTACAACGCCGAATACGCCCAATGGTCTGGCCTGTTTATCCCCAGGGACACACCCGAACCCATCGCCCAGCGCCTGCGTGCCGCGGCCAAGGCGGCGGCACAGGACAGCAAGGTCAAAGAGGTTATCCTGAACGCCGGCAGCCCGGTGCTCTACCAAGACGCGCCGGACTTTGAAAAATATGTGCAGGCCGACGCCAAACGCATGACAGGCGTCGTCAAACGCATGGGCAAAATCGAGTAAGTCGCCGGGCTTCAGCGCCTGTTCACCGGAGAGCGTCATGGGATGCAAGATGACTTTCACGCTGGCCTTGGGCCTGGCCGCAGCGCTTTGGGGCGGCCCCGCGGCCGCGCAGAGTTATCCCGCCAGGCCGGTCAAAATCATCGTGCCTTTTGCGGCCGGTGGTCCGGCCGACAACTACGCGCGTTTTATGGCGCAGCGCCTGCAGGAGGCCTTGGGCCAGTCCTTTGTGGTCGACAACCGGCCCGGCGCCGGCTCGGTCATAGGCACCGACATGGCGGCCAAATCGGCGCCCGACGGCTACACCTTGTTGATGATGTCGAATGCCCACACCGTCAATGAAACCCTGATCCCGAACAAACCCTTTCAGCTGATGCGCGACTTCGTGGCGGTGGCACCGGTCAATTACTCGGACCTGGTGCTGGTGGCTTACCCCGGACTGGCGGCCAACAAGCTCCAGGACCTGCTGCAACAGGCCAAAGCCAAGCCCGGTAAATTCAATTACGCGTCCTCCGGCCCCGGCACGCCCTACCACATGGCCGGTGAGTTGTTCAAAAGCATGGCCGGCGTTTACCTGGTGCATATTCCCTACCGCGGCAGCTCGGGCGCACGCACCGACGTGATAGGCGGACAGGTCGACGTGATGTTTGATGCGGTCACCACCATGGCCGAACAAATCAAGGCCGGCAAGGTCAAGGCCCTGGCCACCACAGGCCGGGCCCGCTCCGACGTGTTGCCCGAGGTACCGACCATGAGTGAAGCCGGCGTGCCCGGTTATGAAGCCACCATCTGGCTGGGCCTGATGGCGCCGCGCGGCACACCCAAAGCGGTGGTCGACAAACTCAACGACGCGGTGTCCAAAATTTCCAGCCAGGCCGAGGTGAAACAGGTCTGGGCCAAACAGGGCGCAGTGCCGCTGGTCATGACCCCCGAGATGTTTGACAAATATGCACGCGAGGACATTGCCAAATGGGCGCGTGTGATCAAAACCGCCGGCATCAAGGCCGACTGAAAGCCCCCCCTTATGTCCACGTCCATGTCCATGTCCACACTTCATTTGCTCAGCGGCGGCGCCGCCAAAGGCCTGGTCACCGCACTCCAAGCACGTTTTCTGGCGCAAACCGGGCTGGCCATCGCGGGCCGCTTCGATGCGGTCGGCCTCATGAAAGACCAGTTGCTGGCCGGTTCGCCTTGCGACGTGGTGATCCTGACCGACGCGCTGATCACGCAACTGACGGAGAGTTGCGACGTGACGGCCGGCAGTGCCCGCGCGCTGGGCATCGTGAAAACTGGCATCGCCGTGCGGGACGGCGCCACCCCACCACCGCTGGCGACGGTGGCGCAACTCCGACATGCCTTGCTATCGGCCACGGCCATTTATTTCCCCGACCCGGTCAAGGCCACGGCGGGTATTCATTTCATGAAGGTGATGCAATTGCTGGGCGTTGCGGGCGATGTGGCCGGACGTTTACGCCCGCACCCGAATGGCGCAGCCGCGATGCATGCACTGGCGCAGGCGGAGCAACCCGGCGCCATCGGCTGCACCCAGGCCACCGAAATCATCTTTGCACCAGGCGTGCAGCTGGCCGCCGCCCTGCCCAAGGAGTTTGAACTGGCCACGGTCTACACCGCCGCCGTCAGTAGCCGGGCGACGCAGCCACGCGAAGCCGCCGCGCTGATTGAGTTGCTCACCAGTGAAGAAGCCGCCGGGCTTCGCAGCGCCGGCGGCTTCGAGCCGTTGCCGAAGTAAACCGGATCAGGCTTTTTCGAGCAAGGCGTTGACACGCCGCACATAACTGGCCGGGTCATCCGGCAAACCGCCTTCGGCCAGCAGCGCCTGGTCAAACAGGATGTGCGCCAGGTCGTCGAAATGTGCGCTGCCTTCCAGCATTTTGACCAGCGGGTGCTGGGCATTGATTTCCAGAATCGGCTTGAGCTCGGGCGCGGCCTGGCCGGCTTGTTTGAGCATGCGGGCCAATTGTGTGGACATGTCACCGTCCTGCACCACCAGGCAAGCCGGTGAATCGACCAGGCGGGTGGTGGCGCGTACGTCGGTGGCCTTGTCTTTCAGCACGTCCTTGAGTTTGTCGAGCGTGGGTTTGAACTGGACCTGCGCTTCTTCGGCGGCCTTTTTCTCGTCCTCGTCCTGCAGCTTGCCCAGGTCGACCGCACCCTTGGCGACCGACTGCAAAGGTGTGCCGTCAAACTCATGCAGGTAGTTCAGCGCCCACTCGTCCACACGGTCCGTCATGAGCAAGACTTCGATGCCCTTCTTGCGGAAGATCTCGAGTTGCGGGCTGTTTTTGCCGGCGGACTGGGTGTCGGCGGTGATGTAGTAAATCGCGTCCTGGCCTTCCTTCATGCGTGCCTTGTAGTCGGCAAAACCCACGCTGAGGGTGTCCGTCGTCGAACTCGCAAAACGCAGCAGCTTGGCCAGGCGATCACGATTCGCAAAGTCTTCGCCCAGGCCTTCCTTGAGCACCGCACCAAACTCGGCGTAAAACGCGGCAAACTTTTCCGGCTCGTTGGCGGCCAGATCTTCGATCATGGACAACACGCGTTTGGTGCAGCCTTCACGGATGGCCTTGACCGCGCGGCTTTCCTGCAGCAACTCGCGCGAGACATTCAGCGGCAGGTCTGACGAATCCACCACACCTTTGACAAAACGCAGGTAGGTCGGCAACAAGGCCTGCGCATCGTCCATGATGAACACACGTTTGACATACAGCTTGATGCCCGCGGCCTTGTCGCGGTTGAACAAATCCATGGGCGCCTTGGCCGGGATGTAGAGCAACTGGGTGTATTCGGTCGCGCCCTCCACACGGTTGTGCGTGGTGGCCAGCGGCGGCTCGCTGTCGTAGCTGATCTGTTTGTAGAACTCGTCGTATTGCTCTGGCGTGATGTCTTTTTTGGCCCTTGTCCACAAGGCTGCCGCCTGGTTCACGGTTTCCCACTCGTCGCTGGCGACCATCTCGCCGGGCTGGTCGTTCTCGCCCTCCTTCCAGCTTTCCTTTTTCATCAGGATGGGCAGCGAGATGTGGTCGGAATATTTGCTGATGATGCTTTTCAGCTTCCAGGTGTTGAGGTACTCGGCGGCATCGTCCTTCAGGTGCAGGATCACGCTGGAGCCGCGCTCGGCGCGCTCAATCGTCTCGACTTCAAAGTCACCGGTGCCGGCGCTGCTCCAGCGCACACCTTCGGCGGCCGGCAGACCGGCCCGGCGGCTTTCGACCACGATCTTGTCGGCCACGATGAAGCCCGAATAAAACCCAACACCAAACTGGCCAATCAGCTGCGCGTCGTTTTTCTGGTCGCCCGAGAGTTTGGACATGAAGTCGCGCGTGCCGCTTTTGGCAATCGTGCCCAGGTGGTCGATGGCCTCCTGCTGCGACAGGCCAATGCCGTTGTCGCTGATGGTCAAGGTCTTCGCCGCCTTGTCGAAACTCACGCGCACCTCCAGGTTCGGCACGTCCTCGTACAGCGCCGCATTGTTCAAGCCTTCAAAACGCAGCTTGTCGCAGGCATCGGAGGCGTTGGAGATCAGCTCGCGCAGAAAAATATCCGGGTTGGAATACAGCGAGTGGGTGACCAGGTTCAGCAACTGGGCCACTTCGGCTTGAAAGGACAGGGTTTGTTTTTGCATGCTCAGACTTAATACGTTTCTAAATTGTTACAAATTTGGGCTTTTCACCCAATGAATTACTCACACCGGACGTGTTTACAAAAGTTACAGATGGCTTGTTTTCAAAGAAATGGGGGAGAAACACAACAATATCAACGCCTAAATGTGACAAATTACCCGATTTCTGGCGCCGTTACGAATACAAATGGCCTAATTTGTGAAATATCTAGTTACAGTCAACTTAACTTCAAGTTGGTCTTGTAGTTCGTTTTAACCGGAGAACTGTCATGAAAAAGCTTATTTTAGTAACCGCCCTGGGTTTTATCGGCCTTCTGACCGCTCCCGTGCAAGCAGCCACAACCTCTGGCACCTTCAATGTCAACATCAATGTGACCGCTGTGTGCAAGCTCGGCACGATTACACCCCTGGCATTTGCATACACATCCCTGCAGACCACGGCCGCAACCGCCACCGGTGGCAACTTCACGTTGCAATGCACCAATGGTTTGCCCGCGCCATCACTCGGGTTGACGCTGGGCTCCGCCGCGGGCCCAGGCACCGCCTCGGTGAACACGACGGACGACAAGGTTAGCTTGGACTATACGGTCACGGTCCCCACCGTGGCGGCACCTAACGGTAGCGCTGTCGCCTACACCATCGGCGGCACGATGGCAGCAAACCAGGGCGGCACCTGCGCAAGTAGCGCCTCCTGCGACAATGCCGCAGCCACCAACAAGTCCTACACCCTGTACGTGACATATTGAGTCACACGACATAAGCCCATCAGGCAGCTTGTATGACCGGCAAACACATCCCCGGTTTGTCACTGCCGTCAGTGGCAGACGGTGACCCAGCCATTGCACTATCTTGCACCATGGCGCAAGATAGTGCGGGTCAACACACGGCAACCAGCCGTGCCAAAGCCGCGATGTTTACCGACCCCTCTCCCCCGCCTGGCCCCACCCCGGCTATCGCCGAAGAGGTCTTGGCATGACACGCCGCACGCATCCACTGTGGATTGCCCTTGGCTTGGCTTTGATGGCGAATTTTTGCGCGGCAGCCACCAGTACCGGCAGTTTTTCTGTTGGCATCACGCTGACTCAGGCCGGTAGTGTCACGCCCCGCACAGGAGGCGGAAGTGGGGCCAGCACCATCGCCTCAGGAGTTTGTATCAGCGAGACCCTGAACGAGCGGACCAATGCGCTGGTACGTGTGGTCTGCGGCACGGGGCAGTTTGTCAGCATCACCCCGTTTCCGGGTAAACCCTTTCTGGGCACCCATGGTGGGGCATTTCGCTACGACCTCGGTGTGGGCAACGCTTCCCCTGCTACGGCAAACTCGGCCAGCCCCCTCCTGGGCGCGGGAACAGTCACCGCATTGCGGATTTACAACGCCAATGGCTCAGACGGGCCACTGGAGATGCTCGTAAGTTTTTAAGTGGGGCGGCGGCTGTTAAGCTCGGAGCATGAAGCTCACCCCTAACATGCTCAATCTTGCCTTGGCGCCCATTCTGCGTGGGCCTATAGCTATCATTTTGTTAGCATCCGGCATTCTGTCCGGCGCGCCCATGCCCGCACAGGCGGGCGTGTTCTCGGTGACCCCGGTGCGTATCTACATGACGCCGCGTGATCGTGCGGTGGCCGTGACCATCACCAACGAGGGGGACGCCGAGGTGGTGCTGCAGGCGGACCTGAATGCCTGGAGCCAAAAACCCGATGGTACGGATGAGCAAGTCCCGACCGAGGACTTGATTCTGTCGCCCCCCATCCTCAAGCTGGCACCCAATGCGCGGCAAGTTGTGCGACTGGCCTTGCTCAAGCCCGCCGACGCCAGCCGCCAACTGATTTACCGCATGATCATTCGCGAGGTCCCGGAAGCCGCTCCAGCGCGTGACAAGACCATGCAGATGCCGATTGCACTGGCCTTGTCCATGCCGGTGTTCATCACCCCACCGCCCGCCAAACGCGAGATCAACTGTCAGGCCGCCCCTGGTGCGGCACAGGCCCTGAACGTGACCTGCACCAACAGTGGCACGGCCTATGCGCAGGTCCGCGAGATCCTGGTCAAACGCGGCACCCAGACCCTGGCCAAATTTGAAGGCGGCACCTACATCCTGCCAGGCGCACGCCAGATCATGAGTGCCAAAGGGGAGCAAGCGCTTTCGCCCGGTCCGGCGCAGTTGAACGTGGGCTTTGACGACGGCAGGGTACAAACCTTTGACCTCACCCTTCCTTAACACCGTCACCCGCGGCAGGGTGGCCCGTCCGCCACTCCAAGACCACGCGCCATGCGAGATCGCATCCCGCCCGCACGGCTGACACCTCTGACACCAGTCCTCGTGCGCATCGGCTGGGTCTGGGCACTGGCCGCCGCCGGGCCGCTGATGGCGGCCGACACCCCAACGGGCACGCCCAACCTGACCCTGTCGCGAACGCTGGAGTCGCCCGCCCCCGCCTCATCGCCTCCTGCTACGGAACCGCGCGTCATCGAAAGCACGCCCGCCACCGTGCGCCTGCTGCCGCTGGAGATCTCCGTCAATGGCGCATCCGTCGGCAGCTGGGTGCTGCTGGAGCGCAATGGCACCCTGTATGCACCGGCCGAGGCCTTTGTGGAATGGCGCGTCAACCGGCGTGCCGCCGCCATTCCGTTCACGCACCAGGGCGTGCCGTGGTACCCGCTGTCTGCCGTGCCGGGTTTTGACGCCCAGCTCAACTTTGCCAACCAGTCGGTGGACCTCAAGTTCCAGCCGCAGGCGTTTGCGGCCACAAGGCTGGCCCAGCCAGTTGCTGACCGGCCGCCGCTGACGCCGGCCAGTCCGGGCGTCTTCGCCAACTACGACATCAGCTACACCAACACCAAGCAGCGCGACGCAGGCCCCACCCAACAGGATTTAGGCGCCCTGCTGGAACTGGGTTTTTCCAACAACTGGGGCGTGTTCACCAGCACCTATGCCGCGCGCAGCCTCACCAGCCGCGACCCCTTGGCTCCGCGCAATGTGCGGCGACTGGAAACCACCTTCACCCGCGACCTGCCGGACGACAACCTGACGCTGCGGCTCGGCGACAGCACCACACGCAGCGGCAGTTTGGGGCGCTCTGTTTATTTCGGCGGCATACAACTGGGCCGCAACTTCGGCCTCAAGCCGGGCTTCATCGCCCAGCCTCTGCCCGTGGTGACCGGCTTGTCCAGCGCCCCCAGCACGGTGGAGCTCTACATCAACGACGCCCTGCGGCAAACCTCGCAAGTGCCCACCGGGCCTTTTGCCATCGACAACTTCCCCCTGCTCACCGGCAGCGGCCAGGCGCGCGTGGTGGTGCGGGACGTGCTGGGCCGGGAGACCGTGCTGGTGCAGGATTTCTTCAGCCATTCCTCGCTGCTGGAAGAAGGCCTGAACGACTGGAGCGTCGAGGCCGGTGCCGTGCGCAGAAACCTCGGACTCAACAACGCGGACTATGGCCAGGTGTTCGCCTCCGGCCTCTTGCGTCACGGCTTCAGCAAAAGCCTAACGTTGGAAACCCGCGGTGAATGGGGGCGGAACACACAGGGTGCAGGCCTGGGGCTGATACAGGCCCTGCCCATGAACCTGCTGGGGCAGGTGGCCATGGCCTTCAGCCGCGACGACAGCTCCGGGCCCGGACGCCACTGGCTGGCCGGGCTGGAACACACCAACTTGCGCCACGGCTTCACCCTGCGAAGCGAGGGCGCTTCGCGCGGCTATCGGCAAATCGGCCAGGAGGCCAATGCCTTGGCCTACCAACGCCAGGTGTCGGGCAGCTACACCTACTCGTCCGAACGTTTTGGCGCCCTGGGCCTGGCTTATGCCCGCGTGAACAGTTATGACCAGGGACAGCTGGCCACGTACAGCCTCAACTACACCGTTCGTGTGGGGGAGCGCAGCTCGCTGTCCTTCAACGTGGTTCGCGTCAGCGGCCTGGCCGGCAGCAACGCCAGTGCCACGTCGCTGGGCGTCAGCCTGCTGGTGCCGCTCGAAAAACAGCTCACGCTTTCAAGCAATGTGACACGCCGTGGTGGCCAGACCGATGCCTATGCCAGTGCCAGCCAGGGCATCAATGGGGTCACCGGCTTGGGCTGGCGCACACTGGCAGGTCAACGCACCGGGCAGAACTATGCCGAGGGCGGCGTATATTACCAGGGCACACAAGGCATGCTGACGGCGGACGTCAGTGCCTCGGCGCTACAACAGACCGTGCGCCTGGGCGCGCAGGGCGGGCTGGTGGCCATGGATGGCCAGGTCTTTGCCTCGCGCCAGATCCTCGACAGCTTCGCGCTGGTCGAGGTCCCAGGTTATGCCGATGTGGGTGTCGGTTTCCAGGGCAGCGTGCTGGCGCGCACCAACAAGGACGGCAAGGCGCTGGTGCCCCGGCTGCTGCCTTATCAGGCCAACAGCATACGGCTGGACCCGAGCGAGTTGCCCATCAGCGCGGAACTCGACAGCATTGAGCAGGTGGTGGTGCCGGGCAGTCGTACCGGCGTGATCGTCAAGTTCCCGGTGCGCAGCGGCCGCGGCGCCTTGGTCAAAATTGTGCTGGACGATGGAGAGCCCGCGCCTGCCGGGGCCGAGGTCGAACTGCTAGGTGACAAACAAGTGTTCTATGTGGCCCGCCGTGGTGAGGCATTTGTCACGGGATTGCAATTCACGAACCGTTTGCGCTTGAAATGGGAGGGCGCAAGCTGTACCTTCGCAGTAGATCTGCCGCCGGCCAGCAGCCAGGACGACATTGCACGCGTGGGACCTTTGACATGCTCTGGAGTACGCCGTTGAAACAACTTGCACTGAAATTCTTTTTGCTGGTGATGCTCACGGCTGGCGGCGCGGCCCAGGCCGTCGTCTGCAGTGTCAACGCCACCTCCATACCGCTGTCCACCTTGTACACCAGCGGGGCCGCCACGCAGGTCGCCGGCACCATCAGTGGCACGTGCACCAGAGAAACCGGCGATATCAATCGCCCCTATATTTACATTGGCATCAACCAGGGGGAGCCGCCAGCAGGGCGTGCCATGACGCGGCAAAACGGAACCCAGCCCCTGACCTACGAGATTTACCACCGGACCTACGGCCTTGGACTGTGGACTGAAGGCACGGGCGTGGCGGCAAACACCTCGACCGCCGGCGGCGTGGTGTACCGAATGGCCAACAACGCCACGGCGCAGAACTTTTCCTTTCCCTATTACTTCCGCATACCCACGCCACAAGCAACCGCGCCAGCCGGCATCTACGATGACCTGGCCATCACCGTCACCGTTCGACTGAGCGACAACAACAGCAGCGCCACGGGTGCCGTCCTGACGGCCACCAGTTTCGGTGTCAGCGCCAGCATCCAGCACTCCTGCTATTTCAGCTCGGCCCCCACACCGCTGTCCATCAACTACACCTCCTTCAGCGCCACGGCCGCCACGGGAAACTCCGCCTTCCAGCTCAGTTGTACCTACAACACCCCTTACACCATGGCGATAGGCCCGACCAGCACCGGAACCTTGCTGGGCCTGCCCTACTCCCTGGTCCTGAGCGCGCCAGCCGGCACCGGCACGGGCGGCCCGCAAAACTTCAACGTCACGGGTTCGGTCCCGGCCAACCTGCCCGGAACCTGCGCCACCAGCACGTGCAGCGCGAGCCAGTCGCACACCGTCACAGTCACCTTCTGATCAGGTACTGGCTGGCGCGGTCAACCAGCGCACCAACTGCCGCGTCACCTCGAGCCGGCTCAGCAGTTCCATGTGGTTCATCCCTTGCACCACCCACTGCTTGTCCGTCGCAAAGGCCAGACAGTGTTGCGCATCTTCGTGCTGGCCCAGCGCACTGGGCACGGGCACCAGTCCATCGCCAATCAATTGATCCTGGAGCTTGCCGGCTTGCTCCGACAGGCTGGCCGCCACCGTGAAGCAGGCGACACTGTCGGGCAGAGGCAACGGTTCGCGGCTATCGGGCGCGCGTCCAAAGCGGTCGGCATCCTGCCAGCTTGAGGCCAGCACATAACCGTAACGCAAATCGGTGATACCGCTGCTTCTGACCTGGCCGATTTTGGCGAAGGGCAGCGTCACGGCGCTGCGCCCCAGCAGGGTATCGACCCAGTTGCCCAGACTTTCCAGCGGCGCGCCGTGGTGCGGTGTGCCCAGGAACACGAGATTTTTCAGGCCTTGGCGCCACAGGTGGCCGGCCTGCTCGCCGTGGTGGCAGGCACTGCGTGCCACCAGCCCGCCCATGCTGTGGGTCAGCAGTGTCAGCTCTTGCACCGCTTGTGGCCAAGCCTGCCAGAGCTGCTCCAGCAACGCGGCCAACTGCTGGCCGTTGTCCGAGGTGTGCAGCCCGCTGTTGTAGTGCAGGTAAACCGGGGTGTAACCCAGCGCAAGTGCCAGTGCTTCGCCGTGGTCGTGTTCACCGGCCGGGCTGCTTGACCGCCATTGCAAATCGTTCATGCACAGGCCGTGCACCAGCACCAGCAGCTTGGTGGTGGCTGCGGGCAGGCGTTGCGCGAGTGCGGCTTTCTCCAGTGGCAACGATTGCCCCTGGTGACGCAAACTCATGTGGATGGTCAGCGGATTGGCCGTGTCGCGCAACTGGTCGCCCAGCACCCCATTAAGCGCCGACAAGACAGCCTCACGTTGCGGCGACGAGGCTTGTGGCCCGACCCTGGGCACGAGGTGTGACAACAGCGCATCGACTCCGCCGCCCACCAGGCGCGTCACCCCTTTGACACTGCCGTAAACCAGCCCGGTGATACCCATTTTCTTGACGCCCGAACGGCCGGCCGCGGAGTCGACAAACTTCTGACCGGCGGCGCCAAACGGGACCGCGACCGCCTTGTAGACATGGCCTTGCACTTGTTCGGCCAGTTCGGCCACCCCCAAGGTGCCCTGCGTGGCCAGCTGCGCCAGGCCCCGGATGTCGGACAGATGCAGGTAGCTGGGCCACTTGCCCAGCGGGTGAGGCGGCTCCGGGGACGGCGGGGGTGGGGTGTTCATGCCGCCATTGTGGCGCGGGACGGAGGTGTGCGCCCTCCAGAAGCCAGGCATCCCGATTTTCGGGTTTTTACAAGGAAAACATGCCTGCAGCCCTCACCGAATGGGCGCAATCAGCTATGAATTCAATAGCGATCAAAAAACTGCTTAGTAGGTCAGGGTCACGGTGACCGTGTCCGCGTACGACCCGGAAGGCGCGGAGGCTTGCGCCGGAACCCGGCCATACACGGTTTGTGTCACCGGGCTGCCTTCACCCTGCCCGGTGCCATTGGCGGTGTCCGTGCCCACGGTATTGCCCCAGCGCTGGCTGCGTGCACCGTCGCGGTACAACTCGTAAATGACATAGTTGCCGGTCGCGTTGCGCATGCGCCGCACATTGCCGCTGGGGTTGCTGCCGTTGTTCAGCCCCAGGCGCCAGTTGGTGCCCGTGGGGCAACGCACCATGATGGTCGAGGTCTGGTCGCGGTTGCTCGTCAAGGCGCCGGCGTTGCCGAAATCGAGATCGGTCGCCAGGGTGATGCGGCAGCTGTTGTCCACACTCGCCGTCACGCTCTGGTGAAACGTGGCCGTGCCCGCGCCGCCACTGCCGCTGGTGCAGTCCGGCGGTGTGCTGCTGTTGCTCCAGGCCCAGTACAACATCGCCCCAGCGATCTGGGACTGGAAACCGTTGGAGGCAGGCAGGCTTTGACCGGACGGCACACGCGCGTAAATCGGCGCGCTGTTTTGCACCTGCACATAACCCGCCGGCGCCAGGGCCGTGAAGCTGTAAATCGGAAACCCGCCACCCGTGGGCGGGGGACCAATCACCCGGGTCCGGGCCGCGTCTGAATACAGGTCGTACTTCATCGCGGCGCCGTTGTAGTTGGTCATGCGCCGCGGGTTGATGCCGCTCAGCGGGCTGCCTTCGGGGATATACATGCAGACCCGGAAGTAGGTCGCGCTGGCATTGGACTGGCAGGTGTAGACCAGATTGTTGAAAGTGTCGGTGTTGGCATCCGGGCTGGTGGTGCCAAAGCTGATGTCATCCACCTTGCCGACGAAGCAGCTTTGCGCCGCCGCAGGCGCCGACACCAGCCCCAGCGCCAGGCCGGCCAGCAGCACGGCCAGCAGGCGCCGCAGCAAGACCACAGGCGACAAAGGGGTTGGAGCAGCAGCGGGCATGGTCAGTCTTTCGTTAAGAGGCATGGGGCGGCCGACGTCATTGGCACCTTAGCACGCCAAGGTCCACCAGCCCGCTGGCCTGGGGCGACAGCGGCAAGACCGCACGGCAGGACCCGTCGGGCAGTTGCACACGCAGGCTGGCGCCCGGTGCGGGGTCTTCCAGGTACACCAGCCCGTCGTAACCCACAACCGTCGTGCTGGGCGCGCGGGCTGCGCTCGGGTTCGCAGACGCAGTGGGCGCCTCCAGCCAGACCGGGCTGCCCGCGGGCAACCACTGGCCCTGGGCATCACGCAAACTCAGCTCCACGGCCAGGATGCGGCGCATGGCAAATGTCGCCAGCATGCCGCTGCGGCTGTCGGGCACGGCCTCCAGCGCGGAACGGTCTATACGCATGTCCACCGGCAGCCGCAAGGTGTCTATGCTGATGCGGTTGTGCTGGTAGGCGTTGAGCTGGGTCACAAACAACAGCCCACGGGCATCGGTCTCGCCGACCAGGCGGTTCTCCAGGCGCACCGGCACCCCGGCCACGCCATTGGTGGAGACCAGCGCAAACGCGTCGTCCACGCGGCGCGAGGCGTAGGGCTGTCCCTGCACCAACACCAGGCCGCCGCTGGCACTGCCAAACACGGTCTGGGCCGAGGAAGCACCGCCTTGCCCGCCGAACTGGCTCAGACCGGCACTCCATTGCCCGTAACGCCCCAGCTGGCTGACCTGCGCCTGCGCGCTGCTGTTGTCCCCCGCGCCGGCCTGCACGCGCCAGCCCCAGCCGCCCTGGTCACCCGGCGGCGAACGCGAAGCGTCAAACACCAGATTTTGCGTGTTGCCGCTGGAGCGGGCCGTCGCCGCAACGGAGACGCGGCGCTCCAGCGGCATGGACCATGACAGGTAGACGCTGGAGCCGGCCGGGTTGTCCAGATTGCGGTTGACGTTGAAACTGAGCATGGCGTTGCCGGGCATCTGGTACGACCAGCTCAGGCCCGCATAACGCACGGGCGGCGAATTGAAATATTGCTGGCGGATGAAGCTGAGCCCCAGTTGCGCGCCGCCGACCAAACCGTTCAGCCCCAGGTAGGCCGAGTCGCTGCCGCGCGCCAGCAACTCGTTGGGCTGGCTGGCGACATCGCGAAAACCGACATCGCGGCGCAAGGTGCTCAAGGCGGCCGTCAGGCGGCGCGAGTTCCACTGGTAGCCCAGGCCCCACTGCGCACCTTGTTGATCCATCCCGTCCTTGTTGTTCTGGCTCAAGGCCAGGGAGGCATTGACAACACCGGCCTGTTGGCCCAGCAGCCAGAGCCCGCCCACGCCGGCCTGCCAAGCGCCCGGCCCGGCCTCGGCATGGGCTTCCAAGGTGGTGCGAGCGCTCCAGCCGTAACGCGCACTGCCGCTGGCCATCGCATCACCATAGGCAAAGGACTTCAGGCCATAGTCGCGCCGCACGCTGCCCAACTCCACCGACCAGTCGCTCAGGCCGGCCGCCAGCAGCTGCGGCGCGCCGTACAGGTCAAAACTCACTTCCCGGCGCTGGCCGTTGATGTCGGTGATCACCATTTGCGCCTGGCCGCTGCCGCCCAGCGAGGGCACGCCGTTGAGCTGGAACTGGCCGGGCTGGACCTGCTGGCTGGACTGTTTCAAGCCGTTGACAAACAGGTCCACCGTCGAGGGCAACACGGCCGCGCCCTGGAACGAAGCCAGCGGCGTGGTGATGCGGTAGGGCTGCAGCGCAAACTTGCGCGACAGGCGCACGCCGCCCAGGCGTGTGGCGCGCGACCAGGACAAGGCGCCGCTGGTCAGGTCACCCACGGTCAGCGACAACATCTGGTCCGGAAATTCCTGCTGCCAGGAGGTGTCCAGCCGCACCACGTCGCTGCTGGACGGGCCGCCCTGCGTGCTGGTGCGGCGGCTGATCAGGGTGTTGCTCCAGACCCCGGGACCGATACCAAACAAACGGGTTTCGCTAAAACCGCTGAGCACCTGCTGGCCACCGCCCTGCTGGGCGTAGAGGTCGTAGTTCAGCACCAGGCCGGGCACCCGGCTGGCCGGGTCCACCAGGGCACGCGACTCCTGCACCGGGCCGATCCGGGTCACCGGCCGGTCCAGCAAATCCAGCGGCGCGGTCAGCACCAGCCCCTGGTGCGCGGCATCGTAGACCACCTCCAGCCCGGGCAGCTGGCTCAGGGCCACCAGGCCGCTGGCCTGGTCGCTGCCTGGCCACTTCAGGCCCAACTCGCGCAGGGTGGCAGCGCTGGCGGACAATGCCCCGCGCTGGCGCACAAAACGCGCGAGGCGGCCCAGGGCCACGCCGTTCAGCGTCACATCCAGGTAAAGCTCCTGCGCCTCGGCGTCCTCCAGCGCCAGCTCGGCGACCGGAGGAAGCGCCGCGCCGGAAACGGGCTGGGCACCAACGGCGCCCCACCCGAAGGTGGCTGCGAGACTAGAGGCGAGAATTGACCAGCGGCAAGACTTGCTCTTCCAGGTCGGCATTAAATTTTGCTTTGAAGGTACCGTCGACCGGCAAGGCCTGCGCTGCCGGCAGGGTCAGCGGCCACTGCATGCGCTGGCCGGCCAGCACATAGCCGAGCAAGCCGGGCACCAGGGTCGTACGCCGGCCCTGCTTGTCGACATGGACCAACTGGCTGATCTTGACCCGCTGCGTGCCATGGTTGACGATGGTCAACACGGGGGCCGGCGGGCCGCTTTGCAAGCTGGCCGACAAGGCCGAGATATCGCTGGGTTTGCCGGTGACCGGTAGCGGCTCCACCGGCGAGACAAACACCGGGACCGAATAACGCAGCAAAAACTGCAGGCCGGCCGGCGCCGCACCACTTGGGCCGGCCACGCCGGCGGAAGGCAACTCGTCCACGATCAGGCGATAACTTTCCTCGCGCGCCGGCACCCCGCCCTGCAGGCGGATGATACGAATCATCTGCCTGTCGCCGGGGGCAATCTCCACCACCGGCGGGCTGGCGACCAGTTCGCGTGTGGGCGCGAGCTGGTCGCCCTCTGCCGTCTGTGTCCACTGCTGCACGCGCTCCTGCGCGCGCACGGGTGCCGTGCCGGTGTTGCTCAGCCAGATACTCTGGGCCTGCTCCTTCGGAGAAAACTCCAGAGAGATAGGCGCGACCTGCAGGCTGGCGGCAGACGCAGCCTGGCCCAGCAGGAGGCTCAGCCCCAACAGGAGAAAGAGGCCTAACCAGCTGACCCGACGCCAAGGCGCCGGCCCGCCCGGCCGGGCGCCTTGGCAGAAATCGCTCACGACATCAATCAGTAAGTAACGGTCGCGGTGATGGTGTCTTCGTAACTGCCAGCGGCGGAGTTGACCGAGGTCACACGGCCAAACACGGGCAGGGCTACCGAAGCGCCGGTGCCGGTGCCGGCGACGGTGCTGGTGCCAATCGTATTGCCCCAGAACGTGGTGCGACCAGCATTCTGGTACAGCTCGTAAGGAACGTAAGTGGTGCTTGCACCCAGCTTCATGCGGCGGTTGCCAGCCACAGGTGCGTTGGCGGTTCCCAGGGAATTCACGCCACCATTCAGGCCAATGGTGTAAGGCGTGCCGGCGGAACAATTGACGTTCAGGGCGCCTGCCGCATCAAAAGCGACGGCCGTCGTTACCCGGCCCTGGGAGCCGAAGTCAACGTCGGTAGGAGCCGTGGTGCTGATGGTGCAGGACTCGGTGATGACCAGCTTGACCTTGAAGGTCGTAAAGTCCGTCCCCGCCGCCTGAGCCGCGCCGAAAGCGCCCAAAACGGCCAAAGCCACCAGGCCGGACCGGAGCAAGGGCGTGTTTCTATTTTTTACTTGTGTGTTCATGCTGGACTCAAGGGATAGGTTGAAAGACTTAATTTTAAGGGTTTCTACCATGTTTAACACTTGTTGTTACAAATGCCCCGCCAGACTTGTGATTTACCGCACAAAAACCGGCATGTCATTCCTTGTGGGCCGCTGCCAGCCGGCCAAACATCCCCCAGCCGCAGAAAATGGCTGAGAACAGGCGAAAAAAAGGGGCCAAAAGTGGCCCCATGGTGGAAAACGGGCTAAAACCCGCAGGCGTTCGGCCTTAAAACCGTTCGTGCGGCGCGAGGTAGCGCCACTGGCCCACCGGCAGATGACCCAGGTTGACATGGCCGATACGCACACGTTTGAGGCCGGTGACAAACAGGCCAACTTGTTCACACATGCGACGAATTTGGCGTTTTTTGCCTTCTTTGAGCACAAAACGCAGCTGTTCGGGGTTTTGCCAGCTGACCTGGGCCGGCCGCAAGGCCTGGCCGTCCAGGCTCAAGCCGTGGCAGAGCAACGCCAGCTTTTCGCGCGGGAAAGCCGCTTGCACATTCACAGTCTCCGGGCCGTAGCTGACGCGTACCAGATATTCTTTTTCGATTTCCGAGTCTTCGCCGATCAGCTGGCGCGCGACACGCCCGTCCTGGGTCAACACCAGCAAACCAATCGAGTCGATGTCCAGCCGGCCGGCCGGCGCCAGGCCGCGTAATTGCTCATGGCCCCAGCGCATGCGGCTGTTGCACTCGCTCCAGCGGTTTTGCGGCTGTACCAGCACCACCGCCGGCTCATGGCCGTCTTCGGCCTGACCGCTGACGTAACCCACGGGTTTGTTGATCAGAATCGTGACCTGCTGGCGCTGCTGCTGTTCGGCTTCGCGCGCCACCTCGATACGCGCATTGGCCGCCACCGGCTGGCCCATCACCGCTGGTGCGCCGTTGACACGGACCCAGCCCCGCGCGATCCAGTCGTCGGCTTCGCGGCGCGAACACAGGCCGAGTTCGGCCATGCGTTTGTTCAGGCGAATGGTCGCGCCTGTCGATGGCGGGGCCTTGGGGTCGGCCGCGCGTATACGCGTGGCGGTGGGTGCGGCGGGAGAGAGAGGTTTGGGCGCTTTGCCAGGTGGTAGGTCGGACATAAATTCACTATCTATTTTATAGCTGCTTGCGCCCGTTGATATTGGGCTAGAGCCTTTTTTGGCATATAAAAACGGTCAGATGGGCAACAGGCGGTAACCCACGGCCGTTTCCGTCAGCAGGTGCTGCGGCTGGGCCGGATCGGCCTCCAGCTTCTGCCGCAAGTGTCCCATGTATATGCGCAGGTAGTGGCTTTGCTCGGCGTGTGACGGGCCCCACACCTCGCGCAGCAACTGGCGGTGCGTGAGCACGCGGCCGGCATTCGCCATCAACACGGTCAGCAGGCGGTACTCGGTGGGCGTGAGATGCACTTCCGCGCCCTTGCGGCGTACCAGCCTGGCCTGCCGGTCCACCTCGACCTCGCCGAACCGGAACACCGGGTCGGCCTCTTCCGTCTGGCTGCCGTCGGTGGCGGCGGCCCGCGGCCGGCGCAGGTTGGCGCGCACCCGGGCCAGCAGTTCGCCGACGCCAAAGGGTTTGGTCAGGTAATCGTCGGCGCCGGCATCGAGTGCGGCGATTTTGTCGGCTTCGTCGGCACGTGCCGACAACACAATGATGGGCACACCCGACCAGCCGCGCACATCGCGGATCAAGTCCAGGCCGTCACCGTCGGGCAGCCCGAGGTCCAGCACCAGCAGATCCGGCTTGCGTGTGCCGGCTTCGGTCAAGCCGCGCTGCGCGGTGTCGGCTTCATGCACTTGCCAGCCCTCGGCCTCGAGCGCGCTGCGTACAAAGCGGCGGATTTGCGGCTCATCTTCGATGACGATAACAACTGGATGAGACATGGTCAGAGTTTAGGGCCTGCATAACACCGCTCAGCGCGGACGCCCCAGCCAAAGTGGCAGGACTTACAAATCGTCAAGGGCCGGTGCAGGCGGCGCGCGACGCGGCAGGGTCAGAACGAATTCTGCGCCTCCGCCGTTGGTATTGCCAGCCACAATCCGGCCGCGGTGCGCGTCGACCACGGCTTTGCAAATGGCCAGCCCCAGGCCGACGCCAGGAGTGGCGGACTCGGCCTGGCCGCGTGTGAATTTGTCGAACAACTCGGCTTCGCGGCCGCGCAGCGCAAGCGGCAGCCCAGTCCCCTGATCGCGCACGCTGAGCACCAGGCTGTCCGAGGTGACGCGGGCCGTGACCGCTATAGGCGGCGCGCCATATTTGGCGGCGTTTTCCAGCAGGTTCACCAGCACCCGCTCCATCAGCACGGCGTCAAACTCCACCAGCGGCAGATCCGGCGGCACATCGGTGTGTACGGCCAGGCCGCCCAGCGCATGTTGCGCGGCACGGATCGCCGAACCCACTACCTCCTCGACCGACTGCCACTCGCTGCGCAGGTTCACGCCGCCATTTTGCAAACGCGCCATGTCCAGCAAATTGGTCACCAGGGCGCTGAGCTGGCGCGCCTGCTGCGTCATGGCCTGAGCCATCTCGGCCTGCGGGCCCGTGGGCAACAAACGTTGCAACGACTCGGCCAGGCCGATCAGCGCCGTCAGCGGTGTCCGCACATCATGCGAAATCGCCGCCAGCAAGGTGTTGCGCAGCCGCTCCGACTCCATCTGCACCACGGCCTGCTGGGCAATGTCCACGTAATGCACACGCTCCAGCGCGATGGCGATTTGCCGCGCCAGCGTATCGAGTTGCTGCATGTGTTCGGGGACCAGCAACCAGCGCGCCTGCGCCGGTTTGAGCGCCAACACACCGCGTACCCGCATAGGCGCTTTCAGCGGAATGTAATGCCAGGACTGGGCCGACAGGGTGGACGTGGCCAGGCCCGCCGACTGGGTGTTGCGAAACGCCCAGTCGGCGACGCTGGGGTCAAAATCCACAGGCACGTTTTTGTCAAGCAGCACCAGCTGGTCATACGCATCGGTCGCCAGCACCAGCGCCTGGCCGCCAAAATTGCGCCGCACCGCCGCCTCACCGAGTTCGGCCACTTGCGAGCCCAGCAGTGCGGCCGACAGGTCACGGGTAAGTTCAAACAGCGACTGTGCACGACGTTCGCGACTCGCCGAAATCCGCGCCTGGAAACGCAGGCCAGCTGTCAATTGCCCGGTCAGCAACCCCACCACCAGCATGACGGCAAAGGTCACCAGGTACTGCACGTCGGTCACGGCAAACGACATGCGCGGTTCGACAAAAAAGTAGTCGAACGTGGCCACATTGAGGAAAGCCGCCAGCGCCGCCGGGCCGCGGCCGAACTTCAGCGCGACGCCCACCGTGCCCAGCAAAAACAGCATGACAATGTTGGCCAGGTCAAAAAAGCCCAGCAGCGGCAAGGCCAGCAAGGTGATGGCCGCACTGCTGGCCGCGGCCCAGGCGTAGGGCGGCAGGCGGCCCTGCCAGGCCGTGGCATCGACGTCGTCCTCGCTGCGCGCGGTACTGCGCACCAAGCGCCGGGCGCTCTCGGCATGCCCCACTTCGACGATGTCCAGCGTGGGCGCCAACGTGGCCAGCCGACGCGTCATGCTGCGCTGACTCCAGAATACGGACCAGCCCGACAGCTGTGGCCGCCCGACCACCAGGATGGCGCAGTTGAGCAATTGCGCTTGCGCCACCAGTTCGTCCGCCGCATCGCTGCCGGCCAGCACGGCGGTCTCAGCGCCCAGCTCTTCCGCCAGCTTGATCACCGCCAGCACCCGATCGCGCGGTGCCACGCCGCGGCGTTGCAGGCGCGGCGTCTCCACATAAGCCGCATACCAGCGCACATTGAGCTGGCCGGCCAGCCGCGCCGCGGTGCGCACGGTCTGCTCGGCGCCTTCGCGCGGGCCTATGCAGGCCAGGATGGCGCCCTCGGTGTTCCACACCGGCGCGATGGATTTTTCCACGCGGTAGCTGCGCACGTCGTCTTCGACATGTTCGGCCGTGCGCCGCAAGGCGATCTCACGCAAGGCAATCAGGTTGCCCTTGCGAAAAAAGTTTTGCGCCGCGCGTTCCGCCTGCTGCGGCAGGTAGACCTTGCCGGCTTTGAGCCGCCCCATCAACTCATCGGGCGTCACGTCGACCAAGATGATTTCATCGGCGGCATCCAGCACCGTGTCCGGCACCGTCTCATGGACACGGATGCCGGTGATGGCGCCCACCGTGCCGTTCAGGCTTTCGAGATGCTGGACGTTGATTGCCGACCAGACATCAATGCCAGCTTCCAGCAACTCCTGCACGTCCTGCCAGCGTTTGGGATGGCGCGAGCCGTCGACATTGCTGTGCGCCAGTTCATCGACCAGCAACACCTCAGGCTTGCGCGCGAGCGCCGCGTCCAGGTCAAACTCCTGCAGGCTGCGGCCGCGGTAAGCCACTTGGCGCAGCGGCAGTTGCTCCAGCCCCACCAGCAATTCAGCGGTTTCGCTGCGCCCATGGGTTTCAATCACACCCACCAGGACGTCGCGGCCGGCCCGGCTTTCGCGCTGGGCCGCACTCAACATGGCATAGGTTTTGCCCACACCGGCACTGGCACCAAAATAAATGCGCAGCTTGCCGCGGCGCGCGCGCTCGGCCTCGCCCCTGAGCTGCTCCAGGAGCTGGTCCGGGTCGGGTCTGGCGTCTGGGCTAAGCGCCATGAGGGGAGATCGTTGATGTCAAATGCATGGCCCGAAAGCGTAACACCCCGGCCTGCGCCGGGGTGTTTGTTTTAGAACGTTTTGCTGGCCGAAATCACCAAGGCAGTTTTCGCCAGCTTTTTCGGGTTCGCGCCGGCCGAATTCGTCGCCTGGTAATACTTGTTGTCAGCATCGGCGCCGACCACGGCCAGGTTCAGCGTCACGCCGGCGAACTCCTTGGCCACGGACACTTTGTAGTCGGTGTAGGACAGCTCGCTGTAGCGGCGAACACTGGTATGGCCGGCATGTAGGCCCAAGGTAACCTGCTTGCCCAGGTCGAAGCTGTAATTCAGATCCAGATAAGTCGTGCCCTTGGAGTTGCCACGTGCGGACAAGGCGTTGAAGTAGGCGTAACCGGCGGTGGTGCTGTTCAAGCCGAAATAGTCGGTGACGGCATACGATAGTTTGGCGTTGAAAGCGCCCTGTGTCAGGCCGACATAAATCTCGGTGTTGTCGTACTTGTTGCCGGTCGGCGTCGCCGGTGCGCTGTTCAGTTTGGCGCCGGGGTACATGTAATGCAGCACGCCCACATCGCCACTCAGGTTCTGGGTCAAGGGAAAGCGATAACCGCCATAAAGATCAAGCTCCAGGCCCGCGCCATTGTTGTAGGAATTGGACGAGACGCTGGAATTCCAGTTGCCCAGATAAAAGCCGCTGGCATGGGTGTAATCAAAACCACCCTGGATGGCCGGATGCCGGTAGCTTTGCGAGATGCCGCGAAAGCGATAGTCGGACACTGCGGCGATATTGCCGGTCAGTGTGTGCGGCGATGCCGGCTGGTCGGCAGCGGCGGCGCCGCTGGTTTGCGCATGTGCGGCGCCCAGGATGCACAACAGGCCTGCAGAAATGGACAACAGGTGTTTTTTCGGGATCATTCAATTTCCTTGGTTAAAAAAGGGGAGCGTTGGCGCTTGAACGCCAACCAGGGGAAAACAAGTTGTGGCCAGAAACGGCCGTGACTTAATCGTGGGTTCGGCGCGCTTGGCGAACACGGCGGGTCTGGCGTCTGCCTTGCCACCACACGATGAACCAGGCAAAACCAAGCGGCACGCCAAAAGCGGCCAAGGCGCACACCAGCCGCAGCAGTTCAGAATCCATGGATGTGTACGACTTTGGCGTGTTCACGACGAGGCTTGACGCACGGGATGACGCAGGCGACCACGCCGCCAATTTCGCCGCAAGGCAAACAGGCCTGAATTCGCGCGATCACAGTCGCCACCTGCCCTGCCGGAAAGCGGATTTCCAGCTTGACACGGTTATCCCGAGGCATAGGCACACTGCGCAGAATGGCGGCGTCCGGACAGGCCAGCAAAGCCTTGCGGGCTTGCAGCACGTCCTTGCTGGCCACCAGCATGTCGACCTGCTCAAAACGCTGCTTGGCGGGTAAGCGGTTCGCGGCCGTCGGCTGATCTAAAAATACCTGGCCAAGGCCGCGGTGTATGACACCGGCGGCCGGAGAAACCCGGGCGGAAAGAATGCTCATCATGGACTCCAAGGTCTTGCGGCCGGAAACGGCCATCGCGACAGATGAAGCATAAAAAATACGCCGTAAAAACGGGGATAAAGGCCTGCGACGCGGTGAAAAAAAAGCGTAAAAACCGTCACGTCTACGCACTTACTTTCGGCGCTGCCGCTTTTCCAAAATACGCACCAGCCCGTGCCAGCTGCCCCAGCCCAACAGCACCATGGCGATGCCGAACAGCGAATAGGCGATGCGCCAGTCGATGCCCTGGGTCATCATGCTGAACTCGGACATGCCGCCTATGCTGGCGATCAGATTCAGCGGCAGGAAGATGATGCTGATCAGGGTCAGCTTCTTCAGCAAAACGCTGACGTTGTTGTTGAGGATGGTGCCGCGCGCATCCATCAGGCCGGACACCACATCGCTGTAAATACGCGCCTGTCGGGCACACTGCTGGTTGTCGACCGTGAGGTCGTGCAGCGTGGCTATCTGGCTGGGGCTGAGCTGCAACCGGGGCGCATGGGCCTCCAGCCTGGCCAACACACCGCTGTTGGCCTCGATGGCGTTGATGTAATAAATCAGGCTTTCACCCAGCACCAGCATTTGCAGCAAATACTGCTTGTCCATCGATCCCGTGATCTTGGAGCCGAGTTCGGCTGTGATCTGTTTGATCACCTTGAGGTGGCCCAGGTAGTGGCGTATGGTCTGCTCCAGCAGCTTGGGCAGAACATCCTTCGCCGAGCCGCAACACTGGAACTCCCGCGCCGTGAACGACGGCGCATCCTCACCCACAATCACGATCAGCCGGCCTTCATCGCATGTTCTGCCTGATCGGGCTACTTGGGCGCAGGCGGAACAACGCGCTCGCGCACCTGCTGTTTTTTGGCCAGCCCCGCCTGCCATGCGAGGAAGCGAAGCACGGACAGTGTCAGCCCACAAACGATCCATGCCCCCAGGTCGCGCAAGCTTTCAGAATCCATGGGTCAGCCCATGGTTGGTCAAATGGCGTCGCCAGGAGTTCAGAGCGCCCATCTCGCCGCTGGGGATACGCGTCATGAGGATGTGCATGAGTTCTGACACCTGGTTCTCGGGCAGAAGAATTTCCAGCCGCACCAGGCCGTCCTGTGGCCGCGGCACGCAGCGCAGAACGCCAGTGTCAGGGCAGCCCGCCAGCAGACGTCGCGCCTGGAAAGCCTCACTGCTGGGGACGATGAGTTCCAGCACCATGAGTTTTCAGGCCGCCCACGCGCCTCTGGCGCCTGGTTGAAACGGCTTGCACCGAAGGATTCGCGATAAGCGGCGTAAGCCATGATGTCCTTTTAGGAAAGCGTCTCCAAGGCCAGATTGAGCTTGAGCACATTCACACGTGCTTCGCCGAAAAAGCCCAGCAACGGGGTTTCAGTCTGTTGTTCGACCAGGGCTTGTACCTTCCCGACCGGCACGTTTCTAGCCTTGGCCACACGCGCCACCTGGTAGGCCACTGCGGCCGGGCTGATGTGCGGGTCCAGTCCGCTGGACGACGCCGTGACCAGGTCCACCGGCACGGGTGCCGTGTTGCCCGGGTCGACTTCCTTGAGCGCGGCGATGCGGCCTTTGACGGCCTCCACCAGTGCCGGGTTCAGCGGGCCCTGGTTGGCGCCGCTGGACGACGAGGCGTTGTAAGACATGGGACCCGTGGCCGATGGCCGGCCCCAGAAATGTTTGGGATCGCTGAAGTTTTGCCCGATCAGGCTGGAACCGACGGGTTTGCCCTCGCGCAGGATCAGGCTGCCGGCGGCTTGGTCGGGAAACAAGGCCTGGGCCGCACCGGTGACCACCAGCGGATAGACCACGCCTGTGATCAGGGTCAAGGCGCCGAACAACACCAGAGCGGGACGAAGAATGTTTTTCATCGCCATCGGCCGGGCCGCCTCAACGGGGACTTGCACCTCCTTGGACGGCAAGGAACGCGTGTGGGTATGGGAGTTCATGATTTTTTCCTTAAATGAGGTTCATGGCCACGAGCAACATGTCGATCGCCTTGATGCCGATAAATGGCACGATCAGACCGCCCAGGCCATAGATAAGCAGGTTGCGGCGCAGCAGCGCGGCAGCCCCCACAGCGCGGTACTTGACACCCTTGAGCGCCAGCGGAATCAAAACCACGATGATCAGCGCGTTAAAAATCACCGCCGACAAGATGGCGGAGTTCGGGCTGCCCAACTGCATCACGTTCAGCGCTGACAGCTGGGGATAGGTGGTCACAAAAATCGCCGGAATGATGGCGAAATATTTGGCGACGTCGTTGGCAATCGAAAACGTGGTCAGCGAGCCACGTGTCATCAGCAGCGCCTTGCCGGTCTCCACCACCTCCAGCAGCTTGGTCGGATTGGAATCCAGATCCACCATGTTGGCGGCTTCCTTGGCCGCCTGGGTGCCGCTGTTCATGGCCACCGCCACGTCGGCCTGGGCCAGCGCCGGCGCGTCGTTGGTGCCGTCACCCATCATGGCCACCAGCCGGCCCTCTAGCTGGTACTGGCGAATCAGCTTGAGTTTGTCTTCGGGCGTGGCTTCGGCCAGGAAGTCGTCCACACCGGCCTCGGCGGCGATCGCCGCGGCTGTGAGTTTGTTGTCCCCGGTGATCATCACCGTCTTGATACCCATGCGACGCAGCTCGCCAAAACGCTCCTTGATGCCGGACTTGACGATGTCTTTCAGTTCCACGATGCCGAGCACGGTGCTGCCATCTGCCACGGCCAGCGGCGTGCTGCCGCGGCGTGCCACCTCGTCGGCAGCACGCGTGACTTCCGCGGGCATGCTGCCGCCATAAGCCTCCACATGTTTGCGAATCGCGTCCACAGCGCCCTTGCGCAGGTGGCGCATGCTGCCGTCCGTTTTCTGGACATCGACACCGCTCATGCGGGTTTGGGCCGTGAAGGGCACGGGGTGTGCCTCGCCCACCAGGGGCTGGGCGGCATTGAGCTTTTGCGCCAGCGTGGCAATGCTGCGACCTTCCGGCGTTTCATCGGCCACCGAGGCCTGCATGGCGCAGGTGGCGAGTTTTGTTTCCGACACGCCAGGCGCGGGCAAGAAGCTGGTGGCCTGACGATTGCCGTGGGTGATGGTGCCGGTTTTGTCCAGCAGCAGCACGTCCACGTCACCGGCGGCTTCCACCGCACGGCCGGAGGTGGCAATCACATTGGCCTGCATCATGCGGCTCATGCCGGCCACACCGACGGCTGACAGCAGCCCGCCTATGGTGGTCGGAATCAGGCAAACCAGCAGGGCGATCAGCGCGGTGATGCTGACCACCTTGCCTGCGCCAGCTGCGTCAACGCTGAACATCGAAAACGGCAGCAATGTGACCGTCACCACCAGGAACACGATGGTCAGCGCCACCAGCAAAATCGTCAAGGCGATTTCATTCGGTGTTTTGGCACGTTTGGCACCTTCGACCATGCTGATCATGCGGTCCAGGAAGGACTCGCCGGGGTTGACCACGATACGCAGCACCAGCCAGTCGGACAACACGCGGGTGCCGCCCGTGACGGCAGAGAAGTCGCCGCCGGACTCGCGCACCACAGGCGCCGATTCGCCGGTGATGGCGCTCTCGTCCACCGTGGCCACACCTTCGATGACTTCGCCGTCCAGCGGAATCATGTCGCCGGCCTCGACCAGCACCACATCGCCTTTGCGCAGGTTTTCAGCCTGATCGGGCAACCAGGCGCTGCCATGGAAAGCCTTGCCGGCGCCGACTTGATACTTCTTGGCCCAGGTGCTTTTTTTCAGGCTGCGCAGCGAGGCCGCCTGGGCTTTGCTGCGGCCTTCGGCCAGCGCTTCGGCAAAGTTGGCGAACAACACGGTGAACCACAGCCACAAGGCCACGGCCAGGATAAAACCGGCCGGCGCTTCACCCTGGCCCTGCAGGGCCTGCAGCCCCAGCAAGGTCGTCAGGATGCTGCCGACATAAACAACAAACATCACCGGGTTGCGCCACTGCACACGCGGGTTCAGCTTGGCAAAGGATGCCACGATGGCCGGCTTGAGAAGCGCCGGGTCCAGCAATACAAATGTTTTTTGGGTACTCATATCAGTTACTTCTTTGCCTTGCAGTTATTGGGCAGGCCAGAGCATCAGGTGCTCAATCACCGGTCCCAGTGCCAATGCCGGCACGTAATTCAGCAGACCGACCAGCAACACGGTGCCAATCAGCAGCGTCACAAACAGGGGACCATGGGTAGGCATGGTGCCGGCCGTGACCGACAAACGTTTTTTGCTGGCCAGCGCACCGGCTATCGCCAGCACCGGCACGATCACACCGAAACGGCCCAGCCACATCGCCAGCCCCAGCAAGATGTTGTAAAACGGCGTGTTGGCCGAGAGACCGGCAAACGCACTGCCGTTGTTGTTGGCCGCCGAGGTCAGCGCGTACAAAATTTCCGAGAACCCGTGCGCACCAGGATTGGCAATCCCGGCCTTGCCGGCACCCGACATGACGGCGAGGGCCGTGCCTGCCAGCACCAGAATAGGCGTCACCAGGATGGCGATCGAGGTCAGCTTCATCTCATGCGACTCGATCTTCTTGCCCAGGTACTCCGGCGTGCGGCCTATCATCAAGCCGGCAATAAACACCGCCAGGATGGCAAACACCAGCATGCCGTACAGACCGGTACCCACACCGCCAAACACCACCTCACCGAGTTGCATCATGACCATGGGCACCATGCCACCCAGCGGGGTGTAGGAGTCGTGCATGGAGTTGACCGCACCGCAGGAAGCCGCCGTCGTTACCACCGCAAACAAGGTGGAAGCATTGATGCCGAAACGGGTTTCCTTGCCTTCCATGTTGCCGCCCGCTTGCAGGGTGCTGATGTTCTGGTCCACGCCCAGCGGCGTCAGCAGCGGGTTGCCCGCCTGCTCGGCCGGCGTGATGGCCACCACGGCGATCACAAACATCGCCGTCATCGCTGCCAGCACCGCCCAGCCCTGTCGCTGGTCACCCACCACCCGGCCAAAGGCAAAACACAAAGCCGCAGGAATGATAAAAATCGCAAGCATCTGCAGCAGGTTGCTCAGCGCGGTCGGATTTTCATAGGGATGGGCCGAGTTGGCGTTAAAGAAACCGCCGCCGTTGGTACCCAGCATCTTGATGGCTTCCTGCGAAGCCACCGGACCCATGGCCAGGGTCTGCTTGTCGGCTTTCAGGTCTTCCAGGACCGGTGCGCCCTTGGCATCCTTCAGCACCTCGCCATCCGCGCCTTTTTTCGGCTGCTGGTAGCTGGTCGTTTCCAGGGTGGTCACGTCCTTGTAGGCGTCAAAATTCTGGATCACGCCCTGGCCGACCAGAACAATCGCCAGCACCAGCGACAACGGCAGCAGCAGCCAGGCCGTGATGCGGGTGATGTCGACCCAGAAGTTGCCGATCGCGCCGGTGGAACGCGCTGCGAAGCCGCGGAACAAGGCAAACACCACGGCAATCCCGGTGGCCGCCGACAGGAAGTTCTGCACCGCCAGCGCCAGCATCTGCGTGAGGTAGCTCATGGTGGACTCACCGCCATAACCCTGCCAGTTGGTATTGGTCACAAAACTGATCGCCGTGTTGAAGGCAGAGTCAGGCGAGACCTCCCCCATGCCGGCCGGGTTGAGCGGTAGCCAAACCTGCAGGCGTTGCAAGGCGTAAACCACCAGCACACCCAAGAGGTTGAAGATCAGCAGCGCCAGCGCGTAGTGCGACCACTTCATGGTTTGGTCGGCCGAGGTGCCGGCCAGGCGGTACAGCGGCGCTTCGGCGCGAAGCATCCAGCCCGGCAAACGGCCTGTGTTTAAACGCGCAACCCATATCCCCAGCGGCCAGGCGGCCACCCCCCAAAATGCCGAGAAAAAGAGCCAACAAGCCCCAGGCAGAAGTAGTCATCAAAACTCCTCGGCGCAGATCAGCGCATAAACCAGATACGCCAGCAACGCGGTGGCCGCCATGGCGCCAAAGCCATACAAAATTTCAAGGCTGATCATGGCCGGCCCCCGGCAGGCTTCTCAAGCTTGCGAAAACCCCAGACCAGTAAAACCATCACACCCCATAAGGCGGCGGCCAGGGCGATATACGCGATATCCATGAAGCTTCTCCAACTTAAAAGTAATGGAAGAAGCTTAGGTTTTGGCGCGTAAAAACAGGGATGAAAGACGCACGGACTATGTATAAAAGGCGTAAAGATCCGGCCCGCTTGGCGGCCTCAGTTGAGCCGTTGGAGGAGATGCAAAGCCACGGTCTGGCATCCCCAGGCGCTTTCCCCAGCGCTGGGCTGACCACAGGTCCTCACTGCGCAAGGCGCGCAGACGAGCGTCTCAGTTCTTGGTTGCGGCCATGTGCCCGGTACGGGCATTGACCAGTGCTTCGGGCTCCTGCGCCTCCACCCAGGTCTCGTTGTTGAGGCCTGCCTGCAGCCGGTCCATGTCCAGCTCATTGGTCCACTTGGCGACGACCAGGGTGGCGACGCCATTGCCGATCAAGTTGGTCAAGGCGCGGGCTTCCGACATGAAGCGGTCAATCCCCAGGATCAGCGCCAGCCCCGCCACCGGCACCGTCCCGACCGCCGACAACGTGGCGGCCAGCACGATGAAGCCGCTACCGGTGACGCCGGCCGCTCCTTTGGAGGTCAGCACCAACACCCCTAGCAAGGTGATCTCCTGCATCAAGGTCAGCGGCGTGTTGGTGGCCTGCGCGATGAAAACGGCGGCCATGGTCAGATAAATCGAGGTGCCGTCGAGGTTGAATGAGTAGCCCGTCGGAATCACCAGGCCGACGCAGGTCTTATTGGCACCCAGGTTCTCCATCTTCTCCATCATGCGCGGCAGCACCGACTCGGACGACGAGGTGCCCAACACAATCAGCAGTTCTTCCTTGATGTATTTGATGAGCTTCCAGATGCTGAAACCGTGGAAACGCGCGATCAGTCCGAGCACGACAAAAATGAACAGCAGGCAGGTCAGGTAAAACACCGCCATCAGCTTGCCGAGTGAAAAAAGCGAGCCAATGCCATATTTTCCGATGGTGAAGGCCATGGCGCCAAAAGCGCCAATCGGTGCCAGCTTCATGATGTAACCCACGATGGTGAACAGCACGTGCGAGCCCTTCTCGATCACGTCAAACACCAAGGTGCCGCGCCCGCCAAAACGGTGCAAGGCAAAGCCGAACAGGACGGCGATCAGCAAGACCTGGAGAATCTCGCCCTTGGCGAAGGCATCAACCAGCGTGTTCGGAATGATGCTTCCCAGAAACTCCACCGTGCCCTGCATCTTGCCTGGGCCGGTGTAGGCCGAAAGCGCTTTGGTGTCCAGCGTCGCGGGATCAACGTTCATGCCCGCGCCGGGCTTGATGAGATTGACCAGCACCAGCCCGACCAGCAAGGCGATGGAGCTGACCACCTCGAAGTACAGCAAGGCCAGGCCGCCGGTTTTGCCAACCTTCTTCATGTCTTCCATGCCAGCGATGCCGACCACCACGGTACAAAAAATGATGGGTGCAATCATCATCTTGATCAGCTTGATGAAACCGTCGCCCAGCGGTTTCATGGCTTCGCCAAGCGACGGGTAGAAGTGACCGAGCAGCACGCCAATGATCACCGCCGTGATGACCTGCACATAAAGCGATCGGTACAGCCGTGGCTTGGGGACTGTGGGCGCTTTGGGCGTTGTGGCTGCTGTTGACATTGAGCTTCTCCTTGAAAAGGCATCGCATCCGTCGGCCGAACTGGTGTACAACTATTTCACTATAGTCCCGATCGATGGCCACACGCAAACACATGGACCGGCGGCACGATGGCCCGTGCAACGCTCCGGCTCAAGGCTTGCCCGGCGCCTGCACCGGACACTCAAATCGCTATCAAATTAATAGCTACCTGCAATCACCCCTATTGGGCCAGAGGTGTTTTTAAGGATAAAACGCTGGAGCGAAGCGCCTCCAGGTCCAGCACACGCAAACCGCCATATTCAATGCGGATCGTGCCCTGCGCCTGCAGATTGGCCAGGGCTTCGTTCACACGCTGGCGCGACAAACCCACCAGGTAGGCCATTTCCTGCTGGGTGATGCGCAGGATTTCACCCACGCCCGGGTAAAGCACCGGGTTGAACAGCGCCGCCAGGCTGCGTGCCACACGCAGGTCGGGGTTGTTCATGCGATCAATCTCGCGTGCGGCGATGAACTGGCCCAGACGTTCATTGAGCTGGTTCATCACAAAGCGGTTAAAACCGATGGAGTGGTCCAGCAGCCAGTGAAAGGTATCGACCGGCAAGCCGGCGACCACACTTTTGCGCAAGGCCTGGATGTTGTAACGGTAAGGCTCGCGCTTGAGCGCCGTACCCTCACCAAACCAGCCGCCAGGCGGCACGCCGGTAAACGTCATGGTCATGCCCTGCGCGTTGTCGCTGCTCATCTTGAGCAGGCCTTCGACCACGCCAAACCAGTAGGTCACCGGTTTGCCGACACGGCACACGTAGTCGCCCGGCAAGGCATCACCCACGGTCAATTCGGCCACCGCCTGCTCGCGCTCGACCGGCAGCAGCAGCCTCAGCCAGGGAATGCCCGCCAGCTCTCCCGCCTCGGGGCGACGGCGACGCTGATGCAGTGGCAACTCGTGGGTCATGGCGGGGTCCAAGCAATGAGATGCGGGAAAGTCCGGGGAGGGGTGACCCCTAAATTGTCGGCCAAATGACAACTCGACGTCAAATGCAGGCCTAGGATGCGATGCATACACCGACGCGTCGTCCCTTGACGGACGTCGCCAACGCTGGAGACAAGGGTACCGAATGTTGACCACCTTTCCCCGATTGCTGCTGAAACATGCCAGCGAGCGCCCCGAGGCGCCGGCCATGCGTGAGAAGGAATACGGCATCTGGCAAGCGCACAGCTGGGCCGGCATGGCCACCCTGGTGGAGCACATTGCCTGCGGCCTGCACCAGGCCGGGCTGCAACGCGGCGAACACATGGTGGTCATAGGCGCGAACCGGCCCCGGCTCTACGCCACCATGCTGGCGGCCCAGTCGCTGGGCGCGATTGCCGTGCCGCTGTACCAGGACGCGGTGAGTGCCGAATGTGTGTTTCCGATCACCAACGCCGAGGTGCGTTTTGCCATGGTCGAGGACCAGGAGCAGGTCGACAAGCTGCTGGAAATTCGCAGCCAGTGCCCCCTGCTCACCACGATTATTTTTGACGACCCGCGCGGCCTGCGCAACTACCAGGAGACGGGCCTGGGCGCGCTGGACGCACTGATCGCCGAAGGCCAGGCCTTTGCCCGCCAGCAACCGGCGTTTTTCAAGGCAGAAATTGACAAGGCCCAACCCGATGACGTGGCCGCCATGTTTTTCACCTCCGGCACCACCGGCAATCCCAAGGGTGTGGTGCACACGCACAACACCCTACTGGACCGCGCCCAGGCCGGCGCAGAATTCGACAAACTGAGCAGCAACGAGGAAGTGCTGGCTTATCTGCCGCCGGCCTGGATAGGCCAGAACATCTTCAGCTATGCGCAATGGTTGTGTTGCGGCTACGTGGTGAACTGCCCCGAAAACGCCAGCACCGTCACCATCGACCTCAAGGAAGTCGGTCCGACCTATTACTTCGCGCCACCGCGTATCTTTGAAGGCCTGCTGACCAGCGTGATGATTCGCATGGAAGATGCGGGCGTCCTCAAACGCAAGATGTTCCACTTCTTCATGGGCGTCGCCAAACGTGTCGGACCGGCCCTGATGGACGGCCAAGCCGTCAGCGCCGGCAACCGGCTGCTGTATGCCCTGGGTCAGGCCATGGTGTACGGCCCACTGCGCAACAACCTGGGCTTCAGCCGGGTGCGTGTGGCCTACACGGCAGGCGAAGCCATAGGTCCGGACCTGTTTACCTTTTACCGCTCGATAGGCATCAACCTCAAGCAGCTCTACGGCTCGACCGAAACCGCCGTGTTTGTCTGCCTGCAGCCGGACAACCAGGCGCGCGCCGACACCGTGGGTGTGCCGATCAAGGGCGTACAGATCAAGGTCGCCGACAACGGCGAAATCCTTGTCAAGTCCGCTGGCCTCCTCAAGGGCTATTACAAAAACCCGGCTGCCACGGCCGAGGTCTTGACCGTGGACGGCTGGTACCACACCAGCGACGCCGGCTTTCTCGATGCCAGTGGCCACCTGAAAATCATAGACCGCGTGAAAGACGTGGGCCGTATCAAGGGCGGCGCCAACGACGGCGCGATGTTTGCGCCCAAATACGTGGAGAACAAACTCAAGTTCTTTCCGCACATCAAGGAAGTCGTGGCCTATGGCGACGGCCGCGAAAAAGTCTGCGTGATGCTCAACATCGACTTTGACGCGGTGGGCAACTGGGCCGAACGGCGCAACCTGCCTTATGCCGGTTACACCGACCTGGCGCAAAAAACCGAGGTCTATCAACTGGTCAAGGAGTGCGTCGAAAAAGTCAACGCCGACCTGAGTATTGACACCTTGCTGGCCGGCTCGCAAATCAGCCGCTTCCTGGTGCTGCACAAGGAACTCGATGCCGACGATGGTGAGCTGACACGGACTAACAAGGTGCGCCGCGGTTTTATCGCCGACAAATACCAGCCCCTGATCAATGCGCTGTACAGCGGCAAGGCCGAGCAGTTTATTGAAACCGTGGTCAAGTTTGAAGACGGCCGCAGCGGCAGCGTGAGCGCCACGCTGAAGATCAGCGATACCAAAACCTTTGCACCGGTGAAGGCCGCAGCATGAACAAGCGAATTGGCGACGTCATCCTGGACGTGCACAACATCAGCCTGAGTTTTGGCGGGGTCAAGGCGCTGTCGGATATTTCCTTCAATGTGAAGGAACACGAAATCCGCGCCATCATCGGCCCCAACGGCGCCGGCAAAAGTTCCATGCTCAATTGCATCAATGGTGTCTACACGCCGCAGCAAGGCTCCATCACCTTTCGCGGCCAGACCTTCAAACACATGAACAGCCACCAGGTGGCCGTCATGGGGGTGGCGCGCACCTTCCAGAACCTGGCGCTGTTCAAGGGCATGAGTGTGCTCGACAACATCATGACGGGGCGCAACCTCAAGATCAAAAGCAATCTGCTGCTGCAGGCCTTGCGCATAGGCCCGGCCCAGAAGGAAGAGTTCCAGCACCGCGAAGCGGTTGAAAAATCATCGACTTCCTGGAAATCCAGGCCTACCGCAAGACACCGGTGGGGCAACTGCCCTACGGCCTGCAAAAACGCGTGGACCTGGGCCGCGCGCTGGCGATGGAGCCGCAGGTGCTGCTGCTGGATGAACCCATGGCCGGCATGAACGTGGAAGAAAAACAGGACATGTGCCGCTTCGTACTCGACGTCAACGACGAGTTCGGCACCACCATCGTGCTGATCGAACACGACATGGGTGTGGTGATGGACATCTCCGACCGCGTCGTGGTGCTGGACTACGGCAAAAAAATCGGCGACGGAACACCCGATGAAGTGCGCAACAACCCGGATGTGATCAAGGCCTACCTCGGAACGAGTCATTGATATGTACAACAACAAACACGCAGACTCTGTCTTGTCCAGCGGCCGCAGTGGAACCGGCTTTGCCGGGCCACATGCGGCGTCCCCAGGAAGGGGAGAGGCGGCTACGCGCAGCGAGCCCGCAACAGGGGTGGGTGAATAACCATGGCTTTTTTTCTGGAAACACTGACGGGCGGCCTGATGGCCGGCATGCTTTATTCCCTGGTGGCACTGGGCTTTGTACTCATCTACAAGGCCTCGGGCGTGTTCAACTTCGCGCAGGGCGCGATGGTGCTGTTCGCCGCGTTGGCGATGGCGCGACTGGCTGAATGGATTCCGGCTTTGACCGGCATTACCAACCCCGTGGCGGCCAACGTGCTAGCTTTCATCGGCGCCGGGGGATTGATGTTTGCTGTGGCCTGGGTAATCGAGCGCCTGGTGCTGCGCCACCTCGTCAACCAGGAAGGCGCCACCCTGCTGATGGCCACGCTGGGCATCACCTACTTCATGGAAGGCCTGGGGCAGGCCATGTTTGGCAGCGACATCTACAAGATAGACATAGGCATGCCCAAAGACCCGGTCTTTGTGCTGGAGTCGGTTTACCAGGGTGGTGTGCTGATCAACAAGGAAGACGTGATCGCAGCCGCCATTGCTGCTGCACTGGTGGCCGCGCTCAGCATCTTCTTCCAGAAGACCGCTACCGGGCGCGCCCTGCGCGCCGTGGCCGACGACCACCAGGCCGCGCAGTCCATAGGCATACCGCTCAACCGCATCTGGGTCATCGTCTGGTGCGTGGCCGGCGTGGTGGCGCTGGTGGCCGGGATGATCTGGGGCAGCAAGCTGGGTGTGCAGTTCTCGCTCACCACGGTGGCCCTGCGCGCCCTGCCGGTGGTGATCCTGGGCGGGCTCACCTCGGTGCCCGGCGCCATCATAGGCGGGCTGATCATAGGCGTGGGCGAGAAGCTCTCCGAGGTCTACCTTGGCCCCTTTGTGGGCGGCGGCATAGAGATCTGGTTCTCCTACGTGCTGGCGCTGGTGTTCTTGCTGTTCAGGCCACAGGGCCTGTTCGGAGAGAAAATTATCGATCGCGTCTGAGCGGCCGAGCTCCACCATAAGAACGACAAGGAGACTTTCATGATTTACCGCGAAAACGGCCAGTTCAAGACCAGCTACCGCGCCGACCAGCAGATCTTCCCGATCGCGCAGGATCGCATCGCCATCCTGGCCCTGCTGGTCGTCGCCTTTGTTATCGTGCCAGGGCTAGCCAGCGACTACCTGTTCCGCGCCATCCTGATTCCCTTTGTGATCATGTCACTGGCAGCGCTTGGCGTGAACATCCTGGTCGGCTACTGCGGCCAGATCTCGCTGGGCTCGGGCGCCTTCATGGCCGTGGGGGCCTATGGCGCCTACAACTTTTTCGCCCGCATCCCCGGCATGCCACTGATACCAACCCTGATCCTGGGCGGCCTGTGCGCCACCGTGTTCGGCATTCTTTTTGGCCTGCCCAGCCTGCGTGTCAAGGGCCTTTATCTGGCGGTGGCAACCCTGGCAGCGCAGTTCTTTGCGGACTGGATGTTCCTGCGCATCAAGTGGTTTACGCTGGACAACGCCTCGGGTTCGGCGGCGGTGTCCAACCTGCAGGTCTTCGGCCTGCCGCTGGAAAGTGATGTGAGCAAGTACCTGTTCTGTCTCAGCGTGCTGTGTGTGCTGAGCCTTGCGGCCAAGAACCTCGTGCGCGGCGCCATAGGCCGTGAGTGGATGGCCATACGCGACATGGACGTGGCCGCTGCCGTGATTGGCATCCGCCCCATGTACGCCAAGCTCAGTGCCTTCGCGGTCAGCTCCTTCATCATCGGCGTAGCCGGCGCGCTGTGGGCCTTCTTCTACCTGGGCGCCTGGGAGCCAGGCGCATTTTCGGTGGACCTGTCCTTCAAACTGCTGTTCATGGTGATCATAGGCGGCATGGGCTCCATCATGGGCAGCTTCTTCGGCGCCGCCTTCATCGTACTGCTGCCGATCGCGCTCAGCCGCTTGCTGCCGCTGCTGGCCTCGATGTTCGGGCATGAGATCACGACCACTGCCGCCTCGCATGCCGAGCTGATGGTCTTTGGCGGCCTGATCGTGTGGTTCCTGATTGTCGAGCCGCACGGGCTGGCCAAACTCTGGTCTACCGCCAAGCAAAAGCTGCGCCTATGGCCCTTCCCGCATTAAGAATGCCGCAGATGTACGCATCAAGCCGCCACATGTGCTCGCTAGTCCCAATGCGCCGACCGGCTCCGCAATGTTTACTGACAGCGTTTCGTTCCTTTAACACCAACAGGAGAACTTCATGAAGATTCGCCAACTCGTCCTAGCCGCTGCCCTCGCAGCCACCAGTGCAACCGCACTGCTCAGCGGCACGGCCTTCGCCCAGGCCAAGGAACAGTACATGCCCGTGTTGTCCTATCGCACCGGCCCCTATGCCCCAAATGGCACGCCTATCGCCAACGGCATCGTCGACTACTACAGGCTCACCAACGCGCGCGGCGGCATCAATGGCGTGAAGCTGCTGGTCGAGGAGTGCGAAACCGGTTACGACACCGCGCGTAGCGTGGAGTGTTATGAGCGCCTCAAGGGCAACAACGGGGGGCGCCGCTGTGATCCAGCCCTGGTCCACCGGCGCCACCTTCGCCATCACCGAAAAGGCCCCGGCCGACAAGATCCCGCTGGTGACCCTGGGCTACGGCCGCAGCGAAAGCGCCGACGGCACGGTGTTCAAATGGAACTTCCCGCTGGCGGGCAACTACTGGGTGGCCGGCGACGTGATCATCCAGGCCATAGGCAAGAAGGAAGGCGGGCTCGACAAGCTCAAGGGCAAAAAGATCGCCTTGGTCTACCACGACAGCCCTTTCGGCAAGGAGTCCCTGCCCATCCTGCAGGAGCGCGCCAAGATGCATGGCTTCCAGCTGATCGAGCTGCCGGTGACGGCCCCCGGCGTGGAGCAGAAGGCCACTTGGCTGCAGGTGCGCCAGTCGCGCCCCGACTACACCATCCTGTGGGGCTTCGGCGTGATGAACTCCACCGCGCTCAAGGAAGCCCAGGCCACCGGCTACCCGCGCGAGAAGATGTACGGCGTGTGGTGGTCGGGCGCCGAACCCGATGTGCGCGACGTGGGTGACGGTGCCAAGGGCTACAACGCCGTGGCGCTGCAGAACAGCTCAGACTTCAACGCCAAGGTGGTCAAGGAAACCCTGAGCAGCCTGCACGGCAAAGGCCAGGGCACAGGCCCCAAGGAGGAGGTGGGCCAGGTACTGTGGCTGCGCGGCGCCATGAGCGCCATGCTCACCGTCGAAGGCATACGCGCCGCCCAAGAACGCTTCGGCAAGGGCAAGGTCATGACCGGCGAGCAGGTGCGCTGGGGCCTGGAAAACCTCAACCTCACCCAGGCCAAGCTGGACGCGCTGGGCTTCAGCGGCGTGCTGCGCCCCATCAGCACCTCCTGCCAGGACCACATGGGCGCCACTTGGGCACGCATAGAAACCTGGGACGGCAAGGCCTGGAAGATCAGCAGCGACTGGATGCAGGGCGACGAGCAGATCATCAAGCCCATGGTCAAGGCCCACGCAGCCAAGTACGCCGCCGAGAAGAAGCTGACGCCGCGCACCCCGGCCGACTGCCAGTCCTGAACCTGGCCCTTCCTTCCCCGATCGGGAAAGGAAGCCGTCAACCGAAAGGCCGGCGAGGCTGGCCTTTCGGTTGATTTAAACGGATATATCACCATGAGTGACTCACACATCGTTCTCAACGTCAACGGCATCGAGGTCATCTACAACCACGTGATCCTGGTGCTCAAGGGGGTGTCCCTGCAGGTGCCCGAGGGACGCATCGTGGCCATCCTGGGCGGCAACGGCGCCGGCAAGACGACCACCCTGCGGGCCATCTCCAACCTGCTCCAGGGTGAGCGCGGAGAAGTCACCAAGGGCAGCATCGAACTGCGTGGTGAACGGATTGAAAACCTGTCGCCGGCCGACCTGGTGCAGCGCGGCGTGGTGCAGGTGATGGAAGGCCGGCACTGCTTTGCCCACCTGACGATTGAGGAAAACCTGCTGACAGGCGCCTACACCCGTAAAAGCAAGGCCGAAGTGGCGGCCAACCTGGACAAGGTCTACAACTACTTTCCGCGGCTGAAAACCCGGCGGACCTCGCAAGCCGCCTACACCTCGGGCGGCGAGCAGCAAATGTGCGCCATAGGCCGCGCCCTGATGGCCAACCCCAGCATGGTGCTGCTGGACGAACCGTCCATGGGCCTGGCGCCGCAGATTGTCGAGGAAGTCTTCAACATCGTGAAAGACCTGAACCAGAAGGAAAAAGTTACTTTCCTGCTGGCCGAACAAAACACCAACATGGCCCTGAAATACGCCGACTACGGCTACATCATGGAAAGCGGCCGGGTCGTGATGGACGGCGCCGCCAGCGACCTGGCCAACAACGAAGACGTCAAGGAGTTTTATCTGGGCGTGGGCGGCGGCGAGCGCAAGAGCTTCAAGGACGTCAAGAGTTACAAACGCCGCAAACGCTGGCTTGCCTAGGCCCCCACGCTCCGCCGCTGCGCCTGCGGACCGGCGAAGCCGGTTCCGCGGCCCTGGCTGGCTTGTTCGCATCGCACAGAGGTATTGACAGGATTTGGAAGATCTCACATGACCACACATTACGATGCCCTGGAAACGCGCGCCCCGGCCGAGCGCGAAGCCGCCCTGCTGGCAGCCTTGCCCGAACAAATTGCCCATGCCCGCACACGTTCGCCAGCGTTCACTGCGCTGCTGGCCGGTGTCGATGCCCTGGCCGTGGACTCGCGGGCGGCGCTGGCGCAATTACCCGTCATCCGCAAACACGAGTTGCTGGAGCGCCAAAAAGCGGCGCGCCAGGCCGGCGGGTCCGGCGATGTGTTTGGCGGCTTCAGCGCGCTGCCCTTCGGCGCGCGTATGCCGGCGTGTTTTTGCCAGCCCCGGCCCCATTTACGAACCCGAAGGTGCACGCAAGGACTACTGGCGCATGGCGCGTGCCATGTTTGCCGCGGGTTTTCGTCCGGGTGAGTTGATCCACAACTGCTTCAGTTACCACTTTGTACCGGCCGGCTCGATGATGGAAACCGGCGCCCACGCGCTGGGCTGCACGGTGTTCGCCGGCGGCACCGGCCAGACCGAACAACAGGTGCAGGCCATCGCCGAGCTCAAACCCGCCGGCTACATCGGCACGCCGAGTTTTCTCAAACTCATTGTGGACAAGGCCGCGGAAATGGGTGTGCCGCTGCCCAGTGTCACCAAGGCCTTGGTCTCTGCCGAAGCTTTTCCGCCCAGCTTGCAGGCCTGGTTTGCCAGCCGCGGCATAGACGGCTACCAGTGTTACGCCACGGCGGATCTGGGCCTGATTGCTTATGAAACATCAGCCCGCGAAGGCCTGGTGCTGGATGAACATGTGCTGGTGGAAATCGTCCGCCCGGGCACCGGCGACCCGGTTCCCGAGGGCGAGGTCGGCGAACTGGTGGTCACCACCTTCAACCCGGACTACCCGCTGATCCGTTTTGGCACGGGCGACCTGTCGGCCGTGTTGCCCGGCCCCTGCCCCAGCGGGCGCACCAACAGCCGCATCAAGGGCTGGATGGGCCGCGCCGACCAGACCACCAAGGTAAGGGGCATGTTTGTGCATCCCGGCCAGGTGGCCGACATCGCCCGGCGTTTCCCGGAAATCCGCAAGGCCAGACTGGTGGTGAGCGGTGAAATGGCCAAGGACAACATGACACTGCAGGTCGAGGTCAGCGACCTGCCGTCAGGGCTGGCTGACCGGATCAGCGAGGCCATCCGCGACGTGACCAAGCTGCGCGGCGATGTGGTGCTGGTGGCCACGGGCAGCCTGCCCAATGACGGCAAGGTTATCGAGGACGCACGCAGCTATAAGTAGCGACCCCACGCTCGTCACTGCGTGTGCTTCGCTGCCCCCCGAAGGGGGCGCTGCGCCTGCGGCCCGGCAAAGCCGGTTCCGCGGCCCTGGCTGGTCGGGAGGAAGTCCCCACGCTCGTCCGTTCGTCCTGAGCGGATGCCCCCGAGACGTTGAGTGATTGCCCTTACGTAGTTCCCGCGATGGACAGTGGCATGGCGGTTTGTAAACTTGGCGCTTAAATTCCAAGGAGACTTCATGAAACGCCTGTTAGTTCTGGCCGTGGCGGCAACCGCCCTGTTCGCCAATGCACAAACCTATCCCGGCACCAAACCCGTGTCCATCGTGGTGCCGTTTGCGGCCGGCGGCCCGACCGACCGTGTGGCGCGCGACCTGGCCGAAGCCATGCGCAAAGCCATGGGCGGCAATGCCAACTTTGTGGTGGAAAACGTCAACGGCGCTGGCGGCACGATTGGCGCGACCAAGGTCGCCAAGGCCAACCCCGACGGCTACACCCTGCTGCTGCACCACATCGGCATGGCCGCAGCACCTGGCCTGTACCGCAAGCTGCAGTACAAACCGCTGGAAGACTTTGAGTACCTGGGCCTGATCAACGAAGTGCCTATGACCCTGATCGGCAAGCCCCAGCTGCCCGCCAACAACTACCGCGATTTCGAGAACTACATCCGCGCCAACGCCGGCAAGCTCAACATCGCCCATGCCGGCCTGGGTTCCGCCTCACACCTGTGCGGCCTGATGTGGCAAGCGGCGATCAACGCCAAGGATGCCATGACCACCATTCCGTTTGGTGGCACGGCACCGGCCATGAATGCCCTGATCGGCGGCCAGGTCGATTTGATGTGTGACCAGACCACCAACACCACCGGTCAGATCGAGGCCGGCCGGGTCAAGGCCTTTGCCGTGACCACCGCCAAACCTTTGACCAAACACAAACTGCTCAAGGACTACCCGTCCCTGCAGGAAATGGGCCTGAAAGGTTTTGACCTGACCATCTGGCACGGCCTGTATGCCCCCAAAGGCACACCACCGGCGATCCAGGCACAACTCAACACCGCGCTCAAAATCGCACTCAAAGACCCTGATTTCATCAAGAAGCAGGAAGGCCTGGGCGCCATTGTGGTGACCGACAAACGCATGGAGCCGGCCGCACACAAGGCTTTTGTGGCCAGCGAAATCGCCAAGCTCAAACCCGTGATCGAAGCCGCCGGCAAATTCGCCGACTGATCCAGCGAGTCCCCGTCTGAGAGCCGCCCGGCGCAAGCCCGGCGGCTTTTTTCATGCCCACCGGGATTGCCCCGATGGTGGCGGCCACAGCGGGGCGTACAGTGGCCGCATCACTTTCACCGCCTTCTGGCAGGAACCCCCACCATGCGCCCAAACTTCAAGCCAAATCGCCGCCTGGCCCTGACCGGACTTGCGCTGGTAGCTATCTCTTTTATAGCAATGCCAGCCAGCGCCCAAAGCAGCTGGCCAACCAAGCCGGTGCGGATTGTGGTTCCTTTCGCCCCCGGCGGCACCACCGACATCCTGGCCCGGGCCATCGCGCCCGAGCTGTCCAAAGCCTTCGGCCAACCCTTCATCGTGGACAACCGGGCCGGAGCCGGCGGCAACGTGGGCGCCGACATCGTGGCCAAGTCACCGGCCGACGGCTACACCCTGCTGATGGGCACGGTGGGCACACACGGCATCAACAAGTCGCTGTACGCCAAGATGCCGTTTGACCCGCAAAAAGACTTCGCGCCCATCACCCTGGTCGCCGGTGTGCCGAATGTGATGGTGATGAACACGGAAAAGGCCGCCAAGCTGGGCATCCACAATGTGGCGGATTTTGTCGCCTATGCCAAAACCCACCCCGGCCAGCTCAGCATGGCCTCCAGCGGCAATGGCACCTCGATTCACCTGGCCGGCGAATTGTTCAAATCCCAGAACGGGATTTTCATGACCCACATTCCCTACCGCGGCTCCGGCCCGGCCTTGCTGGACATGATAGGCGGCAATGTGGACGTGATGTTCGACAACCTGCCCTCGGCCATGCCGCAAATCAAGGGCGGCAAACTCAAGGCCTTTGCGGTCACCAGCGCCCAGCGTTCGGCCGCCCTGCCCGACCTGCCCACGGTGGAAGAAGCCGGCAAACTCAAGGGTTTTGAAGCCAGCAGCTGGTTTGGCCTGCTGGCGCCCGCCGGCACCCCGCCCGACATCGTCAACCGCATCCAGCAGGAAGTGGCCAAGTCACTGAACACCGCGGCCATCAAGGAAAAAATGCTGGCACAAGGCGCCATCCCCAGCGGCAACACGCCGCAGGAGTTTGCCAAGCTGATCGACTCGGAAATCAAGAAGTGGGCGCAGGTCGTGAAAACCTCAGGCGCCAAGGTAGATTAACAAGCGACCGGGCCATCCCCCCGCAAGCAGGGGCCGCGGAACCGGCTTCGCCGGGCCGCAGGCGCAACGGCCCCCGCGGGGGGCAGGGCGCTACACGCGGTGAGCGACCGTGGGGGCTATATCAGACGCCCCAGACGATGTCGCAGTTATCCTTGTAGCTGCGCTTGAGCAACTCGATAAAAGGCATGACGCGCAGGCGCAAACTCACCGCCGTGCCATCGTAGCCAAAACTGTGTTCTTCGCCGCCCTCGGCGTCGGCCGCATGACGTTCGGCCTCCTCCCTGAGGATGGCGGCTTCCAGGCTGGCAATGGCCGCCGGCATTTGCTCCGGCAGGACAATGCCTTTGGCCCCGGCGTCTTTGCCTATGATCTCCAGCACACGCCGGCCGTTCGGCTCCAGCATGAGCAAGTCGCCGGACGCTTTTGATTTGAATTTGTATAGCATGGGCAGTTCCTTTTTTGACATCAACGCCATTGATTATGGGTGTTGTTGGCGGCCGGCGCCTGTAGGCTGCCGCCCCGTTCTGCGTCCTGCGCGCCCGCGCCGGGGCTGACGGACACCGGTCGGCGCGCTGAAGCAAAATAGGCGTCTATGTTCACCATTTCCACCGCTCCAAAGCCTGCCGTACAAGCCTTGAGCCAGGACGGCCTGCGCCTGCTGTCCGCCACCGATCTGGCCGCCACCCTGCCGCCCGGCTGGGCCGACAGCTGGCCCGCGCTGGCGGACTCCTGGAACCGCCTGCCACCGGACGCCCACCTCAAGGACGGCGGCCACTACCGCAAGCGCCGGCACGCCTGTTTCGTCCAGGACCTGGCTGATGGCAGCCTGGCGCAGACACCGCACCGCGCGCACTGGCAACCGACCGATTACAACGCCCTGCATGGCGGCTTTGAGCGCTGGTTTGACCCGGTTGAAGCCACCGTGGCCAACGCGCCGGCCTGGACCACCTTGCTGGCCAGCCTGGGCCAACTGTTTGCGCAGGTGCGTCCGGTGCCGCACTGGTTTATCGAGGCGCACCAGTTCCGCATCGACACCGCCGGCGGCGTGGGCCGGCCCACCCCCGAAGGCGCGCACCGCGACGGGGTGGACTTTGTGGTGGTGATGCTGGTGGCGCGGCGCGGCGTCAAGGGCGGCGAAACGCGGGTGTTCGATGCCAACGGACCCCACGGCCTGCGTTTTGTGATGCAGGAGCCGCTGACCACCTTGCTGCTGGACGATGCCCGGGTGATTCATGAAACCACGCCCATCCTGCCGCAGGAGGCCGGCACGCTGGACGGGCACCGGGACACCCTGGTGTTGACTTACCGGGCGGGCGGTTTCCAGTCCCCATAACCTGAGCCCCCACGCGCGTCACTTCGTGTACGTCGCTGCCCCACTAGGGGGCGCTGCGCCTGCGACCCGGCTAAGCCGGTTCCGCGGCCCCGGCTGGTGAAGAGGGTGACCCTGCGAAAAACCATCACCACGCCCCGGTTTAGGAAAAACCCGCTTGACGAAATTAGTTTAAACCTAAACAATTAAGACTCGATCAATTCACTTGAACGGTGTAGTCAATGCAGATTCTTTGCCTGGGCGGTGGCCCCGCCGGTTTGTATTTCGCGCTGCTGATGAAGCTGCAGAACCCGGCGCATCAGATCACCGTGGTCGAGCGCAACCGCCCGTTTGACACCTTTGGCTGGGGCGTGGTTTTGTCCGACCAGACGCTGGGCAACCTGCGGCTGGCCGACCCGGTCAGTGCGCAACTGATAGGCGACGCCTTCAACCACTGGGACGACGTCGAGGTGTTTTTCAAAGGCACCTCCGTGCGTTCGGGTGGCCACGGTTTTTGCGGCATTGGCCGCAAACGCCTGCTCAACATCCTGCAAGAGCGTTGCCTGGAACTCGGCGTGGAGCTGGTGTTTGAAACCGACGTGCAGGACGACCAGGCCATCGCCGCGCAGTACCAGGCCGATCTGGTGATTGCCAGCGACGGCCTGAACAGCCGCATCCGCAACCGTTACGCCGACACCTTCCAGCCCGATGTGGATTTGCGCGCCTGCCGCTTTGTCTGGCTGGGCACACACAAAACCTTTGACGCCTTCACCTTTGCTTTTGAACAGACCGAACACGGCTGGTTTGCGGCGCACGCCTACAAGTTTGACGAAAACACCTCCACCTTCATCGTCGAAACCCCAGAAGCCGTCTGGAAAGCCCACGGCCTGGACCAGATGAGCCAGGAAGAAGGCATTGCCTTCTGTGAGCACCTCTTCGCCAAATACCTGGACGGCAATGCCTTGATCAACAACGCCACCCATGTGCGTGGCTCGGCGATCTGGATTCGTTTCCCGCGTGTGGTCTGCGAGCACTGGGTCCACCACGAAGCCATCAACGGCAAGGACGTGCCCATCGTGTTGATGGGGGACGCTGCCCACACCGCGCACTTCTCGATTGGCAGCGGCACCAAGCTGGCGCTGGAAGACGCGATCGAGCTGAGCCGCTGTTTTGCCCAACACACCGATGCCCAGCCCGCATTGCAAGCCTATGAAGCCGTGCGTTCCGTGGAGGTGCTGAAGATCCAGAACGCGGCACGCAATTCGACCGAGTGGTTTGAAAACGTGGACCGATACAGCGGCCTCGATGCCGAACAGTTTTTCTACTCGCTGCTGACCCGCTCACAACGTATCAGCCACGAAAACCTGCGTGTGCGCGATGCGTCGTGGCTGCAGGGTTACGAACAATGGCTGGCCAAAAGCCAGGGCCAACCCGCGCCACCACCCATGTTGCTGCCGCTGAAGGTGCGCGAGTTGCAACTGAAAAACCGCATCGTGGTGTCGCCGATGGCGACCTACAGCGCGATAGACGGTCTGCCGCAAGACTTTCACCTGGTGCACCTGGGCGCACGGGCGCTGGGCGGTGCCGCCATGGTGTTTGCCGAAATGACCGCGCCCTGCCCCGAAGGCCGCATCACGCCCGGCTGCCCCGGCCTGTGGAATGAAGAACAGATGCTGGCCTGGAAACGTATTGTCGATTTCGGGCACCGCTCGGGCGAAGGTGTACGCATGGGCATGCAGTTGGGCCACAGCGGGCCCAAAGGTTCGACCCCAGGTCGGCTGGGAAGCGCCCGACGAACCGCTGACCACAGGCAACTGGCCGCTGCTGGCCGCCAGCGCCGTGCCTTACGGGCCGACCAATGCCGTGCCGACACCGATGACACGGCAGGACATGGACCTTATCAAGGCGCAGTTTGTCCAGTCCGCGCTGTATGCGGCGCAAGCCGGTTTCGACTGGCTGGAACTGCACTGCGCCCACGGCTACCTGCTCTCGAGTTTCATCACCCCGCTGACCAATCTGCGCACCGACGACTACGGTGGCGCCGTGGACAACCGCTGCCGTTACCCGCTGGAAGTTTTTGCGGCCATGCGTGCGGTCTGGCCGGCGCATCTGCCCATGAGTGTGCGTATCTCGGCCCACGACTGGGCGCCTGGCGGCAACACCGCCGACGATGCGGTGGAAATCGCACGCCTGTTCAAGGCCGCCGGCTGCGACTTCATCGACGTGTCGTCAGGCCAGACCACACGTGCCGCCAAACCGGTCTACGGCCGCATGTACCAGACGCCGTTTGCCGATCGCATCCGCAACGAGGTCGGTATCCAGACCATTGCCGTCGGTGCGATTTCGGAAGTTGATCACGTCAACAGCATCATCGCCGCCGGGCGCGCCGACCTGTGCGCGATTGCACGCCCGCACCTGGCCGACCCGGCCTGGACTTTGCACGAAGCGGCCAAGCTGCAAAGCCGGGCGGTGGACTGGCCGAAACAGTATCTGAGCGGCCGGGACCAGCTCTACCGCGAACTTTCCAAGCAAAAACAGGCTTGAGCCCAAGAGATACGAGCGCAAGTAGCTAGCAAAACGATAGCAAAAAAGAGTCAGGAGAACCCCATGGACATGGAAGCACGCGGACACCGCGAACACCCGGAGGCGCTGCGCCTGTGGTTGCGCCTGCTGACCTGCACGCAGCTGATTGAAAAACAGGTGCGCGGGCAATTGCGCGAACAGTTCGACACCACCTTGCCGCGTTTTGATTTGATGGCGCAACTCGAGCGCAACCCGGAAGGGCTGAAGATGAACGAGTTGTCGCGCCGCATGATGGTCACCGGCGGCAACGTCACCGGCATCACCGACCAGTTGGTGGCCGAAGGCCTGGTCGAACGGGTGGCGGTCGCCGGCGACCGCCGCGCCTACCGCGTGCGCCTGACGCCCCGCGGCCGCAAGATTTTTGACGACATGGCACGCCAGCACGAAAGCTGGATTGTCCAGGCCCTGGGTGGCCTGTCACCGCGCGAAATCGACACCCTGCACAAGCTGCTGGGCAAAGTCAAACAACACCAAACCGACCTCAGCCAGGAACTGGAAAACACATGAAGCACTACATCACCGCCAGCAACCCCATGCACGCGCAGTTCAATGCCATGGGCAACTACCAGGCGCGCCACTTCGCCTACAGCTTTGACCATGGCGTCGCCACCTTGACCCTGAACCGGCCCGAGCGCAAAAACCCGCTGACCTTCGACTCTTATGCCGAACTGCGGGACTTGTTTCGCAAGCTGAACAGCGCCACCGACGTGAAAGTGATTGTGCTCACCGGTGCCGGCGGCAACTTCTGCTCGGGCGGCGACGTGCACGAAATCATTGGCCCGCTGACCAAAATGGCCATGCCCGAACTGCTGGAGTTCACACGCATGACCGGTGACCTGGTCAAGGCCATGCGCCTGTGCCCGCAACCCATCGTGGCGGCGATTGACGGCATTTGCGCCGGCGCCGGCGCCATGATGGCGCTGGCCGCCGACATGCGCCTGGGCACGGCGCAGGCCAAGACCGCCTTCCTCTTCACGCGTGTGGGCCTGGCCGGCGCCGACATGGGCGCTTGTGCGCTGCTGCCGCGCCTGATCGGCCAGGGCCGCGCGTCCGAGTTGCTGTTCACCGGCCGCGCCATGACGGCGCAGGAAGGGCTGGCCTGGGGCTTTTTCAACGCCTTGCACGAGCCGGCCGAGGTGCTGGCCAAAGCCCAGGCCATGGCCGCCGATCTGGCCGCCGGACCGACCTTTGCCCATGGCATGACCAAAACCATGTTGCACCAGGAATGGGCCATGACCCTGGACCAGGCGATTGAAGCCGAAGCCCAGGCGCAGGCCATCTGTATGCAGACCCAGGATTTCACGCGCGCCTACGAGGCCTTTGCCAGCAAACAAAAACCCGTGTTCCAGGGAGACTGATGTGAAAGCGAGCACCACCCACCTGGCCCTGCCTTTTTTTGACGATGCCCACCGCGCACTCGGCGAACAACTCGCCGCCTGGGCGCCAGAGCAACAGGTCGACGAGCGTGATGACCGGCAGGCCTGCAAGGAGTGGGTACGCCGCCTGGGCGACGCCGGCTGGTTGCGTTATTGCGTGCCTGCCAGCAGTGGCGGTGCGCTGGAAAAACTCGATTCACGCGCGCTCGTGATCCTGCGTGAAACCCTGGCCTTTCACTCCCCGCTGGCCGACTTTGCCTTTGCCATGCAAGGCCTGGGCAGCGGCGCCATCACCCTGGCCGGCACGGCGGCGCAACAAGCCGCCTACCTGCCGGCGGTGGCGCGTGGCGACAAGATTGCCGCCTTTGCCTTGAGCGAGCCGGAGGCCGGCTCCGACGCCGGCGCCATGCTTACCAGCGCCGAGCAGACCGGCAGCGAATGGGCGCTCAACGGCAGCAAGACCTGGATCAGCAACGGCGACATCGCCGATTTTTACGTCACCTTCGCCAAGACCGATATCAGCGCCGGCACACGTGGCATCACAGCCTTTATCGTCGACGCCGGCACACCCGGCCTGGACAGCAGCGAACACATCGCCGTGATGGCGCCGCACCCGCTGGCCACCTTGAAGTTTGCGCACTGCCGCGTACCCGGTGAGGCCCAACTGGGCGCGCTCAACGGCGGCTTCAAGCTGGCCATGCAGACCCTGGACATCTTCCGCGCTTCGGTCGCGGCCGCCGCCCTGGGCATGGCGCGCCGGGCCTTGTTCGAGGCCGTGCGTTTTGCGCGAGAACGCAAGATGTTCGGCCAGACCTTGGCCGACTTCCAGCTGACACAGGCCAAGATCGGCGAGATGGCGGCGCTGATCGACGCCGCCGCCCTGCTGACCTACCGCGCCGCCTGGCTGCGTGACGACAGCGAACGCAGGGGAGCGGGCACACGTATCACCGCCGAAGCCGCCATGGCCAAAATGACCGCCACCGAAAATGCCCAGCGCGTGATCGACATGGCGCTGCAAATGCATGGCGGCCTGGGCGTCAAGGTCGGCACCAAGGTCGAAAGCCTGTACCGCGACATCCGCTCCCTGCGCATCTACGAAGGTGCGACCGAAGTCCAGCAACTGATCATTGGCAAGGCGGTGTTGCAATCATGACTACTCCGACGCCCACCGCCACAGCGCCTTCCGCGCAAACCGACCGCTTTGTGCATGACCGCCTGCCACCGCAGGCGCTGCTGCCCGAGCTGCGCTACCCGCTGCCCGGCATGCACATTCCCGCCCAGGCCAACCTGGTGGACACGCTGTTCAGCAAGGCCTTTGCCAACGGCCATGGTGACAGGCCGATGTTGCGCTCGGACCGGATCACGCTGAGTTATGCCGAGGCACTGGAGCGCGTCAATCGCATCGCGCAGGTCCTGACCGAAGACTGCAAGCTGGTGCCGGGCAACCGGGTTTTACTGCGCGGCGGCAACTCCATCGGCATGGCCTTGGCCTGGCTGGGCGTGGTGCAAGCCGGGCTGGTGGCCGTGGCCACCATGCCCTTGCTGCGCGCCAAGGAGTTGGGCGAGATCATTGAAAAAGCGCAGCCCACCGTGGCCATCTGCGACGCCACGCTGCTGGATGAATTGGCGCAGGCCCAGGTGGCGCATCCGGTCTTAGGCACGGTGTTGAAGTTCAATGCGCTGGGCGATCCGCAGGATCTGGGCGCCTTGTGCGCCGCCAAGTCCGGGCAATTCACGCCCTGCGCCACCGCGGCCGACGACATCGCCATGATGGCCTTCACCTCGGGTACCACCGGCACACCCAAAGCGGCGGTGCACACACACCGCGATGTGCTGGCCGCCTGCGAGGCTTGGCCGCGCCATGTGCTCCAGGCCACGCCCGAGGACATCGTGATGGGTTCCCCACCGCTGGCCTTTACCTTCGGGCTGGGCGGCATGCTGATTTTTCCGATGTGGGCAGGCGCCTCGGTGTATTACCCCGGCGTGGCCTACACACCCGAAGTCATGGTCAAACTCATCAGCCAGGTGGGCGCCACCATCTGTTACACCGCGCCCACGTTTTACCGGCAGATGGCGGTATTTGCAAAACAACATGGCGTGCCGACCCTGCGCACCTGTGTCAGTGCCGGCGAAGGCCTGCCCGACGCGACCCGCCAGCTCTGGAAAGAAGCCACCGGCATCGAGATGACGGACGGCATAGGCGCAACCGAGATGTTCCACATCTTCATCTCCGCCGCGCCGGCAGACGTGCGCCGCGGCGCCATCGGCAAGGTGGTGCCCGGCTATACCGCCAAGGTGGTGGACGACCTGGGCCAGGAAGTGCCACGCGGCACCGTCGGCAAACTCGCCGTCATCGGGCCCACCGGCTGCCGCTACCTGGCCGATGTGCGCCAGGCCAATTACGTCAAGGACGGCTGGAACTACCCGGGCGACGCCTTCCTGCAGGATGCCGACGGTTATTTCTTCTTCCAGGCCCGGGCCGACGACATGATCATCACCTCGGGTTACAACGTGGGTGGCCCGGAGGTGGAAGACGCTTTGCTCAAACACCCGGCCGTCGCCGAATGCGGCGTGATTGGTGTGCCCGATGAAGAGCGCGGCATGATCGTCAAGGCGATTGTGGTGCTCAAGCCCGGCCAGGTCGGCGACGAGGCCATGGTCAAACTTCTGCAAGACCATGTGAAAACCACGCTCGCGCCCTTCAAGTACCCGCGCCAGATCAAGTTCGTGAGCAGCCTGCCGCGCACGGAGACCGGCAAATTGCAGCGTTTCAGGTTGCGCCAGCCATGAAGTTCGACACCCAAAAACAGATTCGCTTTCACCACTGCGACCCGGCCGGCATTGTTTTTTATCCGCAGTATTTTTACCTGCTGCACGAAGCCCAGGAAGATTTTCTGGCGCATATCGGTTACCCCGAACACGAACTGATCGCCTCGGGCATAGGTGTGCCCATCGTGGATCTGAAAACCGAATTTCTCGGCATGTGCCGTTATGGCGACGAGATCAACATCCGCCTGAGCTTGAGCCGCATTGGTAATGCCAGCCTCGGCATGCGCTATGAAGTTCATAGCGCCTCGCGCATACCGGATGCGGGCAAGAGCCTCAAATTGCTTGCAAAAACCGTGGTGGTGTGCTCCGAGGTGCCACACGGCAAGGTGTTACCCATCCCGGACGGCTTGCGCCAGGCGTTACTGCCTTATCTCGACACAGAACTGGAAGAAAACAAATCATGATGAAACTATTGCAACCCGCCGAGTGGACCGCGCCCAAGGGTTACGCCAATGGCGTGATGGCGCGCGGCGCGATGATTTTTGTGGGCGGCCAAATCGGCTGGAATGCCCAGCAGCAGTTTGAAAGCGACGACTTCATCGCACAAACCCGCCAGGCCCTGCAAAACATCCTGGCCGTGCTGCAGGCCGGCGGCGCCGGACCGCAACACATGGTGCGCATGACTTGGTATGTGGTGGACCGCGTGGAATACCTCGCGCGCCTGAAGGAACTGGGGGCGGCCTACCGCGAGGTCATGGGCAAAAGCTTTCCGGCCATGACCTGTGTGGAAGTGTCGGCCCTGGTGGAAGAACGCGCGCGTATTGAAATTGAAGTCACGGCCGTGCTGCCGGACTGAACGGGGCATGCCCATCGGGCTCGGTGCGGCTGGCCGGTTTTCTCCGAAGCGGACAGTCCGACGCTCAGTGCTGGCGAGCCGTTCCGGTCCAGGTCTGAGCGACCAAGGCCTGGGCGATCCGATGGGATGGCGCGGCACTGTTCGACACCAGGATCACCACCGCCTCATGGGAGTCGGGCCAGACGATCCACTCGCTCAGGTAGCCGCCGGTCACGCCGTTGTGCGCCCACACCCTTGAGGATGCGGCGGGAAGCAACATACCGTAGCCCATCCGGGATGCGCCTTCGCGATAGGGTGCCAGTGGAGAGACCAGGCGCTCTGCCGCCGCCCCGAACTGACCTCGGCGTCCTTGCAGCAATTCCCGGCTGAAGACGAGCAGGTCTGTTGCTGTGGAGCGCAGCCCTCCAGCAGCTGCAAAGGCGTCCATTTCCCATTGCGCCGCGCGGTCCTCTTGGGCAAATGCAGGAGCCAGCCTCCGCTCCAGATCGCGAGACAAGGTCTGGGTGTACTCGGCATGCCGATGCGTCCTGTGATGTCGCGCTGCACAAGCGCCTCCCAGGAGACCTGCGAGCGTTCTGCCAGAAGTTCGCCCAGGATGGCGTAGGCATAGTTGCTGTACCTCGTCTCGCACGGCGGCGCGCGGCTCACGATGGTGCTTCCCAGAATCGACCACAGATGCGGTCTGTCATAGCGCCGTTGTTTGTCGACGGGCAGCCGCGCCGGGTTGCTTGGCCACGTCGTGAGGCAGGATGTGTGCGTGAGAAGTTGCCCCAGGGTGATGCCTTGAGTTTGCTCACTGGAAAGATGAACCCGGTCCGATAACAACTCGCCCAATGATTGGTCCAGGCGCAACTCACCGCGCTCTACGCGCTGCGCGACAAGCAGTCCAGTCAAGACCTTTGTGACAGAGCCGATTTCGAACACGGGCTCAGGAGTCTGCGATGGGTCGTCCACGCTGAACGCAGCACCGGCATCGGTGCGCCGCAGAACCGCAACATCCATGCGCTCCCCGCGGAGGATGCCACCCGCAGCAACGCCAGGCAAGGTACCCAGGGTCGCCTCGGCCAACGCCCCGGCATCCAGACCAGGGATCCGGGTCTGTGCGAGGCATGCGCCAGCGAAAAAACACGCCAGCGCGACAAGCCAACGAAGCTTGGGAGGAGGCCGCATGACCGAAAAAGACGGCGGCGTGCAGCGTTTATCTTTGGAAGGCTCAGGCATTTTTGTGGCTGGGTCTGGTCACGAACGGCTTCCTATTGTGGCGGACGCGCTGTCAGGTGAGGGGTGGCGACTCCTGTTGGAGTCAACCTGCGAATGAGGTTAAGCGGACCCGGCTATCCAAGATCTTCTTTTGATGCCTGCCCAAAGCGGACGCTTCAACCCGGAATATTCGGCTCGACCAACTGGGCCAGCGCAAGAAGCGACTCCTGCCAGCCCAGGTAGCACATTTCGACAGGAATCACCTCGGGAATGCCTTCCTGCACGACGGACATGTCGGTGCCACAGGAAACGGGGGTCAGCGTCACGCTGGTTTTCAGCGTGCCCGGCAGCTTGGGGTCGTCGAACGTCGCATCGTATGTAATGCGCTGGCCGGGGACAAGTTCCAGGTATTTCCCGCCGAACGCGTGGCTGTGACCGGTGCCAAAGTTGGTGAAGGACATGCGCCAGGCGCCGCCGATCACGGGGTCCATGTTGTGGACCTGGCCGGTAAATCCGAACGGTGGCAGCCAGCGCGCGAAAGCGCCTGCTTCAACGAAGGCTCGGTAGAGCCGATCCGGGGTGGTGCGTAACACACGGTGCAGACGGACAGTGTTGGTAGCCATGGTGTTCTCCTGGAGTGCAGAGGATGACCCTCAACTGAGACGACGAATGAGCTTGCGAAAAATCGACAGCCAGCGATAGCCGGCGCCTGATTCTGAGGCCAAACGCCAGAAGGGACGGCCAGAGACCATGGCGATGAGCACAACGCCGCCGCTACGGAGCGCCAGAGGGCCTTGCCAGGGCAAACCGGAGACAGATCCAGCGCGTGATGAAAGCCGGCGATCGTCTCCGCCACTGGCCGCTCATCATCGAGCAGGCTGAATGGATGACTTTGAAGCGTATGAACCGATGCCAAGAAGAGGCAAATCAGGAGGCATCCACGATTTATCACACCAGCAGAAAGTGGAAAATAGATGAAATAAGGCGTTGCCACGGTGCATTACTGGCGACGCCAAAGTCATTCGGCCGAAGAAATGAGAATATCAGCCGGAAAGCAAAACGCCCACATGAAGTGGGCGTTTTGGGTACCAGATCTGGTGATCTGGAGGTTGGTTGCGCGGGCAAGATTTGAACTTACGACCTTTGGGTTATGAGCCCAACGAGCTACCAGGCTGCTCCACCGCGCGATATGTATTTATTATAGCTTACTTTTCTTACTTTGCTTCGGCCACATCAGCTGTAGTGTCTTCCGACACATCAGGACGATCAACCAGTTCAACCAAAGCCATAGGCGCGTTGTCGCCCACACGGAAACCCATTTTCAGGATACGTGTGTAGCCACCAGGACGAGCCTTGTAACGTGGGCCGAGTTCGGCAAACAGTTTGACGACCATGTCGCGATCACGCAAGCGATCAAACGCCAGGCGTTTGTTGGCCAGTGTGGGCTCTTTGGCCAAAGTGATCATGGGCTCAACAACGCGACGCAGTTCTTTGGCCTTGGGCAAAGTGGTCTTGATGGCTTCATGCTGAATCAGAGAATTCATCATGTTGCGAAGCATGGCCAGCCGGTGTGAGCTGGTCCGGTTGAGTTTACGAAGTCCGTGTCCGTGACGCATGGTGCTTTCCTTTCAATTTTGTAATTCAAGTAGCCGTATCAGGTACTACCTGTGCACGCCCTCCCGAAGGAGGATATTTTTATTAACGCTTGTCGAGGCCTGCAGGAGGCCAGCTTTCCAGCCGCATCCCGAGTGTCAAGCCACGCGAGGCCAATACTTCTTTAATTTCATTGAGTGACTTGCGACCCAGATTTGGCGTCTTAAGAAGTTCGTTCTCGGTACGCTGGATCAGGTCACCAATGTAATAAATATTTTCTGCTTTCAGGCAGTTGGCCGAACGAACCGTCAGTTCAAGTTCATCCACAGGGCGCAGCAAGATGGGGTCAAATTGCTGCGAGCTGCGCTGAACCGGCGCATCAAAAGCAGCCAATTCGTTGCCTTCGAGTTGCGCAAACACTGCGAGTTGCTCAACCAGGATTTTAGCCGAAGCGCGAACCGCGTCTTCTGCCGTCACCGCGCCATTGGTTTCGATTTCGAGAACCAGCTTGTCGAGGTCGGTGCGCTGCTCAACACGAGCGCTTTCAACGGTGTAGCTGACGCGCTTGACCGGCGAAAACGAAGCATCCAGAACGATGCGGCCAATCGACTTGGTCGACTCGTCGCCGTAACGACGCATGGTGCCTGGAACATAACCGCGGCCGTTTTCAACCTTGATCTGCATGTCGATCTTGCCGCCGTGCGACAGATTGACGATGACATGTTCAGGGTTGATGATTTCAACGTCGTGCGGCGTCTGGATATCGGCGGCAGTCACGGGACCGTCGCCATCCTTGCGCAGGCTCAGGGTGACTTCATCACGGTTGTGGAGCTTGAACACCACACCCTTCAGATTCAGCAGAATGTTGACGACGTCTTCCTGCACGCCATCGATGGAAGAGTACTCATGCAAGACACCGGCGATGGTGACTTCGGTCGCAGCGTGGCCAACCATGGAGGACAGCAAAACACGACGCAGGGCATTGCCGAGCGTGTGGCCATAGCCGCGCTCAAAAGGCTCGAGAGTCACCTTGGCGCGGTTAGGCGCAAGCTGCTCAACGTTAATTGTTTTGGGTTTCAGTAAATTAGTTTGCATGCATTCTTCCTCTCAATACCCTCGGCTCGTTACACCGATAAGGCCGGGTGAAGCGACCCTGCGCCTACAGTGCCCCGTAAGCGCAGGAACGAAAATTAACGTGAATACAGTTCGACAATCAGCGATTCGTTGACATCAGCAGCGAATTCGTCGCGATCAGGCACTTTCTTGAAGATGCCTTCGCCTTTGTCAATGCTGACATCAACCCAAGCCGGCATGCCGACTTGTTGAGCCAGTTGCAGCGCTTCCGCAACACGGGTCTGCTTCTTGGACTTTTCGCGAACAGCGATCACATCACCGGCCTTAACCATGTAAGACGGAATATTGACCGAACCACCGTTGACGGTAATCGCCTTGTGCGAGACCAACTGACGTGCCTCAGCACGTGTGGAGCCAAAACCCATGCGGTAAACCACGTTGTCCAGGCGGCATTCCAGAATCGACAACAGGTTGGCACCGGTATTGCCCTTGCGGCGATCGGCTTCTTCGAAATAACGGCGGAATTGCTTTTCAAGCACGCCATACATGCGCTTGACCTTCTGCTTTTCGCGAAGTTGCAAGCCGAAATCGGAAGTGCGGGTGCCGGAGGTGCGACCGTGCTGACCGGGTTTGGAGTCAAACTTTGCCTTGTCGCCGATGGCTCTGCGAGCGCTTTTCAGGAACAGGTCGGTGCCTTCACGGCGGGATAGTTTGGCCTTGGGGCCGAGGTAACGTGCCACTTGAATTCCTTATGTCATCTGCTGCAATATGTCTGCAGGAGCCGTCGGTGTCACCCGAGCGGCGGTGGGCTTGAGAAAAACGTTGTCCGGGTATGGCTGCGCAACTGCGTCACAGCCATCCCGGATAACTCGAACTTAAATGCGGCGGCGTTTCTGAGGACGGCAGCCGTTGTGGGGAACTGGCGTCACGTCAGCAATCGAATTGATCCGAATGCCCAACGCGGCCAATGCACGCACCGATGATTCGCGGCCAGGGCCTGGGCCCTTGATTTCAACATCAAGATTCTTGATGCCTTGCTCAATGGCGGCACGACCAGCGACTTCTGAAGCAACCTGGGCTGCAAAAGGAGTCGATTTACGCGAACCTTTAAAGCCTTGTCCACCAGAAGATGCCCACGACAAGGCATTGCCCTGGCGATCGGTGATCGTGATGATGGTGTTGTTAAAGGACGCGTGAACGTGAGCGACACCGTCGGCGACGTTCTTGCGAACTTTCTTGCGAACGCGTTGCGCTGCGTTACTGCTTGGGGCTTTTGCCATAACTACCTCTTACTCAATTATTTCTTCAAGGACGCTGCGGCCTTGCGCGGACCCTTGCGGGTGCGTGCATTGGTACGCGTGCGCTGACCGCGCATGGGCAAGCCACGACGATGGCGGAAGCCACGGTAGCAGCCGATATCCATCAAGCGCTTGATGTTCATCGTGGTTTCACGACGCAGATCACCTTCGATGGTGAATTGCGCGATCTGATCACGAATTTTTTCCAAGTCACCGTCAGAAAGATCTTTGACTTTTTTGGAATACGCAATATCACATGCCTCGCAAATTTTGCGAGCACGAGTGCGACCGATGCCGAAAATAGCAGTCAAGCCGATTTCGGCGTGTTGCTGCGGCGGAATATTGATACCAGCGATACGAGCCATGTGCGTCCTCTAAAACTCTTGAAAATCAGCCTTGACGCTGTTTGTGGCGTGGGTCTGTGCAGATCACGCGAACAACGCCCTTACGGCGGATGATTTTACAGTTGCGGCAAATTTTCTTAACCGAAGCTGAAACTCTCATTTCTTTCTCCTAAACTTTTACTGTGCCTATTTGGCGCGAAACACAATACGTGCACGCGACAAATCGTAAGGGGTTAATTCAACTGTCACTTTGTCACCGGGAAGTATGCGGATGTAATGCATGCGCATCTTCCCCGAAATATGACCCAAAACAATATGCCCATTTTCCAGCTTCACGCGAAACGTCGCGTTGGGCAAGTTCTCCACGACCTCTCCCTGCATCTGGATGACGTCATCTTTCGACATTCCATCAAGCGCCTGGTGAAGTTTTAAAGTTCGCCTTCTTCAACAGGGATTCATACTGCTGAGACATCATGTAGTTCTGTACTTGGGCCATGAAATCCATGGTCACAACCACAATAATCAGTAACGAGGTGCCGCCAAAATAGAACGGTACGTTGTACTTCAAAATCAAAAACTCTGGCAGCAGGCAAACAAAGGTGATGTACACCGCGCCGGCCAATGTCAGACGCACCAGAATCTTGTCGATATAACGTGCCGTTTGGTCACCAGGACGAATCCCGGGAATGAAGGCGCCGCTCTTCTTCAAATTGTCCGCTGTTTCCCGGCTGTTAAACACCAGCGCGGTATAGAAGAAGCAGAAAAATACGATCGCGATAGTGTACAGCAACACATAAATCGGCTGACCCGGGGTCAAGGTGCTGGCGATATCTTTTAGCCAACGCATCCCGTCACCTGCGCTAAACCATCCCACCACGGTTGCAGGCAACAGGATGATGGAGGAGGCAAAAATCGGAGGAATCACGCCGGCCATGTTCAGCTTCAAAGGCAGGTGGGACGATTGCCCGCCATACACCTTGTTGCCAACCTGTCGCCTGGCGTAATTCACCAGTATCTTGCGCTGGCCGCGCTCCACGAATACCACGAAATAAGTGACCAGCACCACCACCGCCACAATCACAATGGCGACCAGAATACTCATGGCACCGGTACGGACCAACTCAAGCAAGCCACCCAGCGCATTGGGCAAACCTGCCGCAATACCTGCAAAAATCAGGATCGAGATGCCATTACCCAAACCACGTTCGGTAATCTGCTCGCCGAGCCACATCAAAAACATCGTACCGGCGGTCAAACTCACCACAGCCGTCATACGGAAACCAAATCCGGGCGCCAAGACCAGGCCTGGCGAGCTTTCCAGCGCAATCGCAATACCCATGGACTGGAATAAGGCCAGACCCAAGGTGCCGTAACGGGTGTATTGCGTGATCTTTCTCCGGCCCGCTTCACCTTCTTTTTTCATCTGCTCGAATGTGGGAACCACATATGTGAGCAGCTGCATGATGATGGAGGCGGAGATGTAGGGCATGATGCCCAACGCAAACACCGTGAACCGCGACAAGGCCCCGCCAGAGAACATATTGAACAAGCTCAATATGCCGCCCTGCTGGCCGCTGAAAAGTTGCTGTAACTGGGACGGATCAATTCCTGGAACAGGAATGTGAGCGCCCACACGGTAAACCACCAGCGCAAGCAGCAAAAATACAAGCCTGTTGCGAAGATCACCGAACTTGCCGGTTTTTGCAATTTGTGCAGAGCTGGTTGCCACTGATAGTTATCCGTGTAAGGTTTTAAGCGAGTGCGCCGCCGGCGGCTTCGATTGCGGCTTTAGCGCCCGCAGTCGCGCCGATGCCATTGAGTTTGACAGCTTTTGTGAGCTCGCCAGACTTGATGACTTTGACGTTTTTAGCCAGCTGGCCAACCAGACCGGCTGTTTTCAGCGCCAGCAAGTCCACTTCGGCCAGACCGAGCTGCTCAAGAGCGGCCAGGGTGACTTCAGCATTGAACTTCAGCAGCTGCGACTTGAAACCGCGCTTGGGCAAACGACGCTGCAAAGGCATTTGACCGCCTTCGAAGCCCACCTTATGGTAGCCGCCCGAACGGGATTTCTGACCTTTGTGGCCGCGACCAGCCGTTTTACCCAAGCCAGAGCCGATGCCGCGACCGACGCGGCGCTTGGCATGTTTGGCGCCTGCGCCAGGCTTGATTCCGTTTAATTCCATCATAAACTCCGCTTACAGCACCTTGACCAGGTAGCTGATCTTGTTGATCATGCCGCGCACAGCGGGCGTGTCCTGCAGTTCGCTCTTGCTGTTGATACCGCGGAGACCCAGGCCGCGCACGGTGGCGCGATGGGATTCCTTGGTGCCAATCGGGCTGCGAACCAGGGTCACTGTGAGTTTTTTCTCTGTCGTCATTGGGTACCGCCTTAGCCGAAGATCTCTTCGACCGATTTACCACGCTTGGCAGCGATGTCCGAAGCCGTCGTGGAGTTGTTCAGCGCGTCCATCGTTGCACGCACCATGTTGTAAGGGTTGCTGGAACCGTGGCTTTTGGCCACGATGTCAGTGATACCCATCACTTCAAACACCGCACGCATAGGTCCACCGGCAATGATGCCAGTACCTTTGGCGGCCGGCATCATCATGACGCTGGCAGCACCCCAGTGACCAAACACGTTGTGGTGAATGGTGCCGTTTTTCAACGACACTTTGGTCATGTTGCGACGGGCCTCTTCCATGGCTTTTTGCACGGCAGCTGGCACTTCTTTCGACTTGCCCTTGCCCATGCCGACGCGACCGTCGCCATCACCAACCACAGTCAGTGCAGCAAAACCGAGAATCCGGCCGCCTTTTACAACTTTGGTCACGCGGTTGACCGCGATCATCTTTTCCTTCAGACCATCGTCTGGAGCGTCGTTTTGTGATTTTGCTTGAAACTTAGCCATACTTAATTCCAGTCTGCTTAGAACTGCAAGCCAGCTTCGCGAGCAGCATCAGCCAGCGCTTTAACGCGGCCATGGTACGCAAAGCCAGCGCGGTCAAACGCTACTTTTTCCACACCTGCCGCTTTTGCCTTTTCGGCAATACGCTTGCCAATGGCTTGCGCAGCAGCAACGTTTGCACCTTTGCCCGAAGCGCCAAGCTCCTTGCGCACTTCGACTTCTGCGGTCGAAGCAGAGGCCAGAATTTTGGTGCCGTCGCCAGAAATAACGCTGGCGTAAATATGCAAATTGGTCCGATTCACGGTCAGACGGGCAACACCTTGCGTGGCAATGCGGATGCGGGTCTGGCGTGAACGACGAAGGCGCTGCTCTTTTTTGGTCAACATGGTGCAGCTCCTTATTTCTTCTTGGTTTCTTTGATCGTGATCTTCTCATCCGAATAACGGATGCCCTTGCCCTTGTAAGGCTCGGGAGGACGCACGGCGCGAACTTCGGCGGCGATCTGGCCGACGCGTTGACGATCTGCACCCTTGATCACCACCTCAGTGGGAGTCGGCGTTGCAACCTGGATACCAGCAGGCATATCAAACACCACAGGGTGCGAATAACCAACCGTCAGATTCAACTTGGTACCTTGGGCCTGGGCTTTGTAACCCACACCAACCAGGCTCAGCTTCTTCTCGAAGCCTTTGGTCACACCGGTGACCATGTTGTTGACCAGCTGGCGCATGGTGCCGCTCATGGCATTGGCTTCACGCGACTCATTGGCCGGGACAAAAGTCAGCTGGCCGGCATCATTCTTGATGGTGACCAGGGCATTTTGTGCCAGAGCCAAAGCACCGAGGGCGCCCTTGACATTGATCTGGTCATCTTTCATCGCCACGTCCACGCCCTGGGGCACGACGACTGGCATTTTTGCTACACGAGACATTTCAGTTACTCCTCAATGCCGCCGTTAAGCCACGTAGCAAAGCACTTCACCACCGATACCGGTAGCGCGCGCTTTACGATCAGTCATCACACCCTGAGGGGTCGTGACGATGGCGACACCCAGGCCGTTCATGACCTGGGGGATGGCGCCGTGGCCTTTGTAGACGCGAAGGCCTGGGCGGCTGACGCGCTCAATGCGCTCAATCACGGGCTTGCCTGCGTAATACTTCAGGGCGATTTCCAACTGGGGTTTGCCATCATCGGTCTTGACGGAGAAGCCATCGATATAGCCCTCATCCTTCAATACCTGTGCAATGGCGACTTTGACTTTTGACGATGGCACCAACACAACGGCTTTATCAACCATTTGTGCATTGCGGATGCGCGTCAGCATGTCGGCAATAGGATCACTCATGCTCATTTGTAGTTCTCCTATGCTTACCAGCTTGCCTTGGTGATACCAGGGATATCACCAGCGAAAGCCAACTCGCGAATCTTGGCGCGAGCCAAGCCGAATTGACGGAATGTGCCACGTGGACGGCCCGTGATCGCGCAACGGTTGCGCTGACGTGTCGGGTTCGCATTACGGGGCAACTTTTGCAATTCCAGACGGGCCAGGGCGCGCTCTTCATCGGAGCGTTTGGCATCGTTGGAGATTGCTTTGAGTTCTGCGTGTTTTGTAGCGAACTTGGCGACCAGTTTGTCGCGCTTCAGTTCACGTTGCAATAAAGCTTGTTTTGCCATGTCCGCCTCAGTTCTTGAACGGAAAACGGAAAGCTGTGAGGAGTGCCTTGCACTCTTCATCGGACTTGGCCGTTGTGGTGATGCTGATATTCAGGCCGCGCAAGGCATCCACCTTGTCGTACTCGATCTCAGGGAAAATGATCTGCTCTTTCACGCCGATGTTGTAGTTTCCGCGGCCATCAAAGGCACGACCGGAAATACCGCGGAAGTCACGAACGCGCGGCAGGGCCACGGTCACGAAACGATCGAGGAATTCATACATCTGGACGCCGCGCAGAGTCACCATGCAGCCGATAGGCAGGTCTTCGCGGATCTTGAAACCAGCGATAGCCTTCTTGGCTTTGGTAACCACAGGCTTTTGGCCAGCGATCTTGGTCATGTCGCCGACGGCGTTGTCCATGACCTTCTTGTCTGCAACCGCCTCGCTCACACCCATGTTGAGTGTGATCTTGGTGATGCGGGGAACCTGCATCGGCGAGGTGTAGCCGAATTTTTCAATCAGCGCAGGCGCGATTTTTTCGCGATATTGATCTTGCAAGCGTGCCATGTTTATGCAGCCTTAATTTCGTCGCCGCTGGACTTGAAGACGCGCACTTTTTTGCCGTCAGCCAGGAGCTTGATACCAACACGATCCGCCTTGCCCGTTGCGGCATTGAAAATGGCCACGTTGGACTGGTGAATCGGCATGCTTTTTTCAACAATGCCACCGGTGGTGCCCTTGAGGGGGTTTGGCTTGGTGTGTTTTTTCACCAGGTTAATGCCCTCAACCAGCACATAACTGTCGTCCTTGCGGAGCGAAATCGTGCCGCGCTTGCCCTTGTCGCGGCCTGCGATGACGATAATTTCATCGCCTTTGCGAATCTTGTTCATGGCGTGTCCTTACAGAACTTCAGGAGCCAGGGACACGATCTTCATGAACTTTTCAGTGCGCAATTCGCGCGTCACTGGTCCGAAGATGCGGGTGCCGATAGGCTCCAGCTTGGCGTTAAGCAACACTGCTGCGTTGCCATCAAATTTGACGAGGGAGCCATCGCCGCGGCGGATGCCCTTGGCAGTACGAACGACCACAGCACTGTAAACCTCGCCTTTTTTGACGCGGCCACGTGGAGCGGCTTCTTTGATACTCACCTTGATGACGTCACCAACGCTGGCGTACCGGCGCTTGGATCCGCCCAGCACTTTGATGCACATCACGGATTTGGCACCCGTGTTGTCAGCAACATCGAGTTTGGATTGCGTTTGAATCATTTAAATTAGTCCCAACTTGCACCAGCGCCTTTTCCCACAACAGGAAAACTTGCCGATCAGTCTTGGGCCCGTCGTCCACACCACAAACCACTTGCGATGCTTCCGTTAGGCAGAATTCTTAGCTTTTTAAAGCGAAGCCCACGATTATTATCAAATTGCCCCGCCTTGTCAACACCTCTTCTTGCAAAATCTTGGTGTTGCGACGGGTATTTGCCAATATTTTGATGGAATCCGGCTTCAGCCCTTTAGCCACGGGCATAAGCAGCTATCAATTTCAAAGCAAGCTTGAACCGGCTTGCAAGCGCCAACATCCCGCGTGCCGCCCCACTCAGGCTGGCAGCAGCAGGTATTGGTCCGCCAGCGTCAGAAATTCGGCGAGTTGGGGGTCTTTTTGATTCTCCTGCGCCAGCAGTTCGGCCACCGGCCCCGCCAGCGATTTGGCCAGCGCGGCATCCAGAAAAAGCAGGCGGGAACGCCGCGCCAGCACATCCTCAACCGTCCGGGCATATTCGTAACGCGCCGCAAAGCGCACCATGGCCTCCGTCAGGCCGCCGCCCAGAACCCGCTCCGCCCCCGGCAAGGCCAACACCCCTGCCGCATCACTGCCATATAAGTGCAGGCCGGGCGCCTCGCTGATCTTGTGGGCGGATGCCTGGGCGCCAACCAGCCTGAGATCGGCCGTCACCCCGCCGGGCCGTTTGGCCAGCAAGTCCGCGGCAAAACAATGGTCCAGCACGTCTTCGGCCATGGCCCGGTAGGTGGTCCATTTGCCGCCGGTCACGGTCACCAGACCGCTTTTGCTGACCAGCACCGTGTGTTCGCGCGACAGCGCCTGGGTGCTGTCGCCATCGTCTTCGGGCGGCTTCACCAGGGGCCGCAGCCCCACCCAGATACTTTTGATATCAGCCGGCCCGGGCCCCTTGCTTAAATAACGCGCCGATTCGCCCAGGATGAAATCCACCTCCTCGCGGAACGCCAGGGGTTCGCGCGCCAGATCGCTGCGCGGCGTATCGGTGGTGCCCAGAATGGTTTTACCCAGCCAGGGCACGGCAAACAACACCCGCCCGTCGGCGGTTTTGGGCACCAGCAAAGCATGGTCGGTTGGCAAAAACGAGCGGTCCACCACGATATGCACACCCTGGCTGGGCGCCACCATGGGTTTGGCTTCGCGGCCTATGGCCTGGCCGTCCAGCAGGCGCAGCTGATCGACCCAGACGCCAGCCGCATTCACCACACATTTAGCCCTAAGCGTAAGTGCTTGCCCACTTTCATGATCGGTCACCTGCAAACCCACCAGCTTGCCGTCCTCATGAACAAGGCCGGTGGCGGCGCAATAGTTGACCAGCAGCGCGCCGGCACGGGCGGCGCTGCGTGCCAGCGCCAGCGCCAGGCGCGCATCGTCGAACTGGCCGTCCCAATATTTGACGCCGCCCTTGAGCCCGTCCTGGCGGGCGGTCGGCAGGCAACCCAGCGTCGCGCGGCGATTCAGAAACTCGGTGGGGCCCAGCCCGGCCTTGCCGGCCAGGGCGTCGTACATCTTGAGGCCGACACCATAAAACGGCGCCTCCCAGAACTTGTAAGAAGGCATCACAAAAGGCAGGGGCTGGGCCAGATGCGGGGCGTTGGCCAGCAGACGTGTGCGTTCATGCAGGGCCTCGCGCACCAGGGAAATATTGCCCTGGGCCAGGTAACGCACACCGCCATGCACCAGTTTGGTGGCGCGTGACGAGGTGCCCTTGGCAAAGTCATGGGACTCCACCAGGACCACGGAAAACCCGCGCGCCGCGGCATCCAGCGCAACGCCCAGCCCGGTGGCGCCGCCGCCAATGATGGCGACGTCGTAGGTGTGGGGCGTCTTCAGGCGCACCATCAGGTCGGCACGTTGCGTCGGCAATTGCGGGGATTCAAACGTCATGGTCGCCTCGGTTCGTATTTTTTCGAATGGTGTTCTCTTTGACGCGATTTTAGTAGATACCATCCCTTATTTACTTCTTTTTGCTTCGCTATACAGTCGATTCATTCTCAAACCGAATCTAGCGTGAATTCCAATCCCCGCCAACTCAAATTGCTCGACGAGGTCCGCGCACGCGGCTCCGTCACCGTCGAACAACTCGCCGAGACCCTGTCGGTGACGCTGCAAACAGTGCGCCGCGACATCCAGCGCCTGGCCGATGCCGGCCTGCTGGCACGTTTCCATGGCGGCGTGCGGGTCCCGAACTCCACCATCGAAAACCTCGCCCACCGGCAGCGCGAAAACCTGCATGCCGAAGGCAAGGCCCGGATTGCGCGCGCCGTCGCCGCCGAAGTGCCGGACAACTGCTCGTTAATCCTCAACATCGGCACCACCACCGAAGCCATTGCCCGGGCGCTGCTGCACCACAAGGGTTTGCGCGTCATCACCAACAACCTGAATGTCGCGGCCATTCTCAGCAGCAATACCAGCAGCGAGGTGATCGTCGCCGGCGGCGTGGTGCGCGCCCGCGACCGCGGCATCGTCGGCGAAGCGGCGGTCGACTTCATCCGGCAGTTTCGCGTCGACATCGCGCTGATAGGGATTTCGGGCATAGAGGCCGACGGCTCCTTGCGCGACTTTGACTACCGCGAAGTCAAAGTCGCGCAAACCATCATGACCCACGCGCGCGAGGTCTGGCTGGCCGCCGACAGCAGCAAGTTCAACCGGCCGGCCATGGTTGAACTCGCCACCCTGGCGCAAATCGACCGCCTGTTCACCGACCAGCCGCCGCCAGCCCCCTTTCCCGCCCTGCTCGCCGACGCCGGCGTCAGTTGCGACGTGGCCCCACCCTGAACCCTTTTTCTCGACCACCACCATGACTTACCTGCTTGCCCTGGACCAGGGCACCTCCAGCTCCCGCAGTATTGTTTTTGACGCCCAAGGCCATATCGTGGCGATGGCGCAGCAGGAGCTGCCGCAGATCTACCCCAAACCGGGCTGGGTCGAACACGACCCGATGGAAATCTGGCGCACCCAGCTCGCCACCGCGCGTGAGGCCCTGGCCAAAGCCGGGCTGAAAGCTGGCGACATCCGCGCGTTGGGCATCACCAACCAGCGCGAAACCACCGTGGTCTGGAACCGTCAGACCGGCCAGCCGATTCACCACGCCATCGTCTGGCAGGACAGGCGCGCCGAAGCCACCTGCGCCAAGCTGCGCGAAGACGGCAAGGCAGGCCTGATCCAGGCCAAAACCGGCTTGCTGATTGATGCCTATTTTTCAGGCACCAAACTCAAATGGCTGCTCGACAACGTGCCGCAAGCCAGGGCCCAGGCCGAACGCGGCGAACTGGCCTTCGGCACCATAGACAGCTGGCTGATGTGGCAACTCACGGGCGGCCAAGTCCACGCCACCGACGTCAGCAACGCCTCGCGCACCCTGCTGTTTAATGTGCGCAGCAACACCTGGGATGACGAACTGCTGGCCTTGCTGGACATCCCGCCCGGCCTGATGCCCGAGGTCAAGCCCTCCAGCGCGCATTACGGCGAGGTGCTGCCAACGCTGCTGGGCGCGGCCATTCCCATCGCCGGGGTGGCCGGCGACCAGCAAAGCGCCTTGTTCGGCCAGGCCTGTTTCAAGGAAGGCATGGCCAAAAACACCTATGGCACCGGTTGTTTCATGCTGATGCACACGGGCGAGAAATTCCAGACCTCGCACAACGGCCTGCTCACCACCAGTGCGGCGCAGGTCACGCGGCAAACCGAATACGCGATCGAAGGCAGTGTGTTTGTCGGCGGCGCCGTGGTGCAGTGGTTGCGCGACGGCCTGCACGCGATCAAGGGCAGCGGCGAGGTGCAGGCGCTGGCCGAAAGTGTGCCGGATTCCGGCGGCGTCATGGTGGTGCCGGCTTTCACCGGCCTGGGCGCGCCCTACTGGAAACCCGATGCACGCGGCACCATCACCGGCCTGACACGCGGCACCACCTTGGCCCACATTGCGCGCGCCGCGCTGGAAAGCATTGCCTACCAAAGCGCCGCCCTGCTGCAGGCCATGAGCCGCGATGCGGTGGCGGCCGGCGCCGCGCCTGTGGCCGAGTTGCGTGTCGACGGCGGCGCCTGTATCAACGACTTGTTGATGCAGTTCCAGGCCGACCTGCTCGGCATCCCGGTGGTGCGACCGGCCGTCACCGAAACCACGGCCCTGGGCGCGGCCTATCTGGCAGGCCTGTCCAGCGGCGTTTACAAAAACACGGCCGAACTCTCCAGCTTGTGGCGCAGCGAGCGCCGCTTTTTGCCAACCCTGGACACCAGCCGCGCCGCCGAACTGATGGCACGCTGGGAACATGCGGTGCGCCAGACCGTGGCCGAATAATCTCGCGCTAGACTTTGGGCATCACTTTTTCAGCCTCTCTTTTGACCCCGGCCGGGCCCACGCCCGCCTTTCCTGGACACCCACCCCATGGCCTCATCCACCCTTGACAACATCGCTTTTATAGGCGGCGGCAACATGGCCAGCGCCATCATTGGCGGCCTGCTCCAGCAAGGCCTGGCGGCCAGCCAGATCCAGATCGTCGAGCCCTTTGACGAACAGCGCAGCAAGCTGCAGGCGCAGTTCGGCATCACCGCGCAGGCCGCGCCCGGTGCGGCGCTGGCCTCGGCCGGCCTGGTGATCTGGGCCGTCAAACCCCAGACCTTCCAGCAAGCCGCGCAGCAAGCCGGCCCGCACACCGGCAACGCCTTGCACCTGAGTGTGGCGGCCGGTATCCGCTCGGACAGCATCGCCCGCTGGCTGGGCAGCGAACGTATCGTGCGCGCCATGCCCAACACGCCGGCACTCATCGGCCAGGGCATGACCGCGCTGTTTGCGCGCCCCGCCGTGACCGCCGACCACCGGCAGGCTGTCGAAGCCGTCATTGCCACCACGGGACAACACCTCTGGCTGAGCGAAGAACAACAGCTGGACGCGGTGACGGCCTTGTCCGGCTCCGGCCCGGCCTATGTGTTTTACTTCATCGAGGCCATGGTGGCCGCCGGTGTGCAAATGGGGCTGACGCCGGCGCAGGCCCACACCCTGGCCGTGGGCACCTTTGTCGGCTCATCCGCGCTGGCCGCGGCGTCCGAGGACCCGCCCGAGGTCTTGCGCGCCCGCGTGACTTCCAAAGGCGGCACCACCTACGCCGCACTCACCGCCATGGAGCAAGCCGGCATCCAGCAGCAGTTCATACACGCCATCGAAGCGGCCCGGCAGCGCGCCGTCGAGCTGGGTGACGAATTTGGTGCCGGCTGAAAGCTTGGGCATCAAATTGGCATCTAACCCTTGATGGACGGGCGCAATCAGCTATATTTTTTATAGCGACGAGCCATCCCTGTCAGAAATATTTACCGCTGGCGCCAGCGGCCCTGCAACTTGCGTCAACCGCCCAAGGCGGGCAAACGTTGAGAACAGGCGACCCTGTCACTGGCCCCCGGGCTCTGCGGCAGGCGCATTAAAATTTTTCTAACATCCGGAGTTCTCATGAAAAAAATCCTGTCCATCCTTGCCAGCGCTGTTGTCCTTGCCATGCCTTTGGCCGTGATTTCCACGCCAGCCGCCGCCCAGACCAGCGCCCCAGCGGCTGCACCGGCCGCCGCGCCCGCAGCTGCACCTGCTGCTGAAAAAATGACCCCGGCCAAACCCAAGGCCAAGGCAAAACACAAGGCCAAGCACAAAGCCAAAGCCAAGGCCGCTAAAAAAGCCGCCTGATAGACCAGAGACTTCACGGATGAGCCGGGGCCCCGGCCAAGCCGTTGAAGTATCGGTTTCAAAAGCCCGCCGCGCGCGGGCTTTTTCACGCCTGGCCGACCCGACTCGACTCAAACGCCCAGGTAAGACAGGGCGATACCGGCAAACACCGTGAAGCCCAGCCAGTGGTTCAGGCGAAAGGCCTTGAAGCAGCCCTCGCGCTCGCGCCGGCGTATCAGCCAGCCGTGCCACAAGGCCTGCACCAGCGCCAACCCGATCGCAATCCAATAGATAGCAGGTCGCGCCATATTCATCAGGGCAAAGCCCCAAATGGACAGGTACAGCAGGTAACTCGTCATGACCCCGGCCACGTCAAAACGCCCCAAGGTGATGGCCGAGGTTTTCATCCCTATCTTGAGGTCGTCGTCGCGGTCCACCATGGCGTATTCGGTGTCGTAGGCAATCACCCAGAACAGGTTGCCCAGCAACAAGACCCAGGCCAGCGTCGGCACCCGCGACTGCACGGCCGCAAAAGCCATGGGAATGCCAAAGCTGAACGCCACACCCAGCACCGCCTGCGGCATGGACACATAACGCTTGGCAAAGGGGTAAACCAGGGTCACGGCCAGCGCGGCAAACGACCAGGCGATGGTGGCGGCGTTGGTGGTCAGCACCAGGCCAAAGGCCAGCAGGGCCAGCACGGCGCCCAGCCACAAGGCCTCTTTGCTGGACAAGGCACCACTGGTGACTGGCCGCTGGGCCGTGCGTTTGACATGCCGGTCAAAATCACGGTCGGCCACATCGTTGATGCAGCAACCCGCGCTGCGCATCAAAATCGTCCCCAGCGTGAACACCGTGAGCAAGTGCCAGCCGGGAAAGCCGTGCGAGGCCACCCACAGCGCGGACAGCGTGGGCCAGAGCAGCAACAACCAGCCGGCCGGGCGATTCCAGCGGATCAGCGCCAGGTAAAGACCCAGTTTGCGCCGCAGCATCACAGCCCGAGTTGCCGCAAATCGAGCTGGCCGGCGTGCATGGGCGGACACCACAGGTAAGCGCCCGTGAGCGGCCTGGAAATACGGAACATGGCATCAACAATGCCGTCGTCCAGTCCGGCCATGCGGCGCATTTGCGCTTCAAACGCATCCAGAGCGCAGCCAAACGCCACAAACACCAGACCGGCCTTGCCACCGCCCGGCGCATGCATGGCCCAGGGCATGGAGCGGCGCAGCACAAAGGCCTCGGGCTGAAAACTTTCCTGTGCGGTGCGTTTGACATGGGACGATTCGGGCGCATCCTCCAGCTCCTCGTTGTCGCTGCGCCGCCGGCCGATGGTGTTGTCCTGCTCACGCGTGCTCATCGCTTCAAACGCATCCAGATCATGCAGCCACTGCTGGATGGCGACAAAGCTGGCCCCGTCCAGGCCAGCCCCCTGGCCCTGCACAAAAGCGGCGGCCTCGGCCGCCTCGCCTTCGGGGTTTTCGGTACCGTCTTCATAACCCGTGAGATCCCGGCCATGGCCCGTCGGCCCCTGACCATGACGAAAGGCCTCGATGACGCGATCCAGGTGAAAGGCCGGGGCCAGCGCTTTTTCAAGCCGGCGCGTCAGCAACACCAGATCGCCCGGGTCATTGCCACGCAACCACAGGCACAGGGCGGCCGGCGTGGAAGGGACCTCCACGCCGGCACCCGACAGCGCCGGGAACTCGCGCAGGCCGGGGACGGCAGCGCCCAGGGCCGCGACCAGCCTGGCACCCAAAGCTGCCACCACGGCCTGTCCATCGACCAAGGGAACAAGCTGCTGCAGGCTCTGGCGCAGGGCCGCCGGCTGGGCGGCAGCAGGCGCTGCGATTGAGAAAAAAGCATAACGCCCGATGGCGGGCACGGCTTGCAAAATGCCGGGTTGAGAGAGCTTCATCATTTCCTTATTTTTAAGCGTGGCGAATACGTTGACGCCCAGGTGCCTCAGGATAGCCGCGTCACACCCGGCAGCTCGCAGGCATAAATCGCATTGCGCAGCGCTGCAATCGCCTCGTAACGCGTGAAACTGCGGCGCCAGGCCAGCACCACGCGGCGCGAGGGCACATGGCCGGAAAACGGCAGGTACTTGATATACGACGGCAGCTCCGGCACCTCTTTGCCTTTGGACTTGGCCGGGGTTTTGACGGGCGGGACCGGTAGCAAAGCTTCTTTGGGTACGCTCAAACGCGGCACCAGCGTCACGCCCATGCCCGCCGCCACCATGTGTTTGATGGTTTCCAGCGACGAACCTTCAAAGGTCTTGCGTATGCCTTCGGCATTGCTGGAAAAACGCGCGAACTCGGGGCACACCTCCAGCACATGGTCGCGAAAACAATGGCCGGTGCCCAGCAGCAACATGGTCTCCTGCTTTAACTCTTCGGCGGTGATGCTGTCGCGTGCGGCCAGCGGATGGTTGCTGGGCACAGCGGCCATGAAAGGTTCGTCGTACAGCGGCGCAATCGCCAGGTTGGTGTCGGGAAAAGGCTCGGCCAGGATCGCGCAGTCGATCTCGCCGGTGCGCAACTCTTCCAGCAACTTGACCGTGAAGTTTTCCTGCAACATCAGCGGCATCTGCGGCATGGCCGCAATCGCCTGGCGCACCAGATCGGGCAGCAAATAAGGGCCTATCGTGTAAATCACGCCCAGGCGCAAGGCGCCGGCCAACGGGTCCTTGCCGCGCTTGGCGATCTCGCGAATGTTCTCGGCCTGCTCCAGCACACTTTGCGCCTGGCGGATGATTTCTTCACCCAACGGCGTCACGGTGATTTCGTTGGCGTTGCGCTCAAACAGCTTGACCTGCAACTCCTCTTCGAGCTTCTTGATCGCCACACTCAAGGTCGGCTGCGACACATGGCAGGCTTCCGCGCCTTTGCCAAAGTGTTTTTCGCGGGCGACGGCGACGATGTATTTGAGTTCGGTGAGCGTCATGGGCTTATTGTGCTGGTTTTCGTGGTGGATTGAGTTGTGCAAGCCCTTGCGTCTGATCGAACACGCGGATTTCGCTCCGGCGCGCGAGGCACGTCCTGTCCGGTGTCCCAAGCCTCACGCTGCGCCTGCGGTTCGCTTTGGACAGTAGGCATAACTCCCCACGCCCACCCCTAACCCCTCCCTCGCCCCGCTGGGCGATGGAGGGGGACTTCATTTGGCCGCGTGTGCTGCAAACACGTGTATGAATGGCAGCCTCTTGACCGCCGATGGCGCGCTAAGCGCGTCATCGTCTCCCCGCATCCGCCTTCGCTTTCTTCCTTCTCCCCACCCCCTTCTGTCTGCGCCGAGGAGCGCGGGGAAAAGCGGATCAGGGCTCGCGATTGTTTGAGGCGAAGCCGAGTTCGAGCGAGACCCCGCTTTTCCCGAGCTCCGCAGGTTACCCCTGAGCGTCAGCGAAGGGGTCGCAGACAGCGGGGTCGCCTTTTCTTTGCTTACTTATCTTTTGGCGAAGCAAAAGAAAGTGAGTCGGCCGCCGGGCCGAGACCCGGCTTGGTCATTCACCAATAACGTTTGGAAAACCCCAGCCATGCAGCACGCAGCTCGCCCCAGTCAAGCCTTCAAAAACTCCGCCTTCCCCCCCAGCCACCGCAAAACATGCCGGTGCGCCAAGTCGGCATACTGATCCAGCATCTGAGGCGCCAGTTCCCGCGCCCAGGCCAGCAAAGCGGTATCCGTTTCCAGGTCGGCAAAACGCAGCAAGGGCGCACCCGACTGGCGTGCGCCCAAGAATTCGCCCGGGCCGCGAATGTCCAGATCGCGTCTGGCGATCTCAAAACCGTCCTGCGTTTCCACCATGGCTTTGAGCCGGGCGCGGGCGGTTTCACCCAGCCGGGGGGCGTCGCCGGTGGAATACAGCAACACACAGGCGGAGGCCGCGGCGCCACGTCCGACCCGGCCACGCAGCTGGTGCAACTGGCTCAGGCCAAACCGTTCGGCATGTTCAATCACCATCAACGAGGCGTTGGGCACGTCGACACCGACCTCGATCACCGTGGTGCTGACCAGCACGCCGAGTTGGCCGCTGGTGAACAGCGCCATCACGGCCTTCTTTTCGGCCGGCGGCATGCGTGAATGCAGCAGGCCGACCGGTGTGCCGGGCAGGGCCGCGCTCAAGGCTTCGTGTGTTTGCGTGGCGTTGATCAGGTCGATGGATTCGCTTTCTTCAATCAGCGGGCAGACCCAATACACCTGCCGACCCTGGTCCAGCTGCGCGCGGATCCGCTCCACCACCTCCTCGCGCCTGGCCTCGCTGACCACCTTGGTCACGATGGGTGTGCGGCCTGGCGGCAACTCGTCAATCGTCGAGACGTCGAGGTCGGCGTAATAACTCATGGCCAGAGTGCGCGGAATCGGCGTGGCCGTCATCATGAGCAAATGCGGCTCCTGCCCGTCGCTGGTCATCTTGCTGCGCAGGGCCAGCCGCTGCGCCACGCCGAAGCGGTGTTGCTCGTCGATGATGGCCAGCGCCAAGTTTTTGAAAATCACCTTGTCCTGGATCACCGCATGGGTGCCGACCACCAGGCCGGCGGCGCCGCTTTCAATCATGGCCAGCGACTCGCGCCGCTCCTTGGCTTTTTGGCTGCCGGTGAGCCAGGCGGTCTGGATGCCCAGGGGCTCCAGCCAGCCTATGAGTTTGCGAAAGTGCTGCTCGGCCAGAATTTCGGTAGGCGCCATCAGCGCGCATTGCCAGCCGGCATCCATGCAACGCGCCGCGGCCAGCGCCGCCACCACGGTTTTGCCGGAGCCGACATCGCCCTGCAGCAGGCGGTGCATGGGAATCTTTTTTTGCAGATCGGCGGCGATCTCCGCGCCCACACGTTGCTGCGCCGCCGTCAGGTGAAATGGCAGGCGCTCCAGCAACTGCTCCTGCAAGCTGCATTGGGGGCCGCGCATTACCGGCCCGGTCAAGGCCGGCGCACGCATGGCGGCCCGCACGCGGCGCGCCTGCAACTGGGACAGCTGCTGGGCCAGCAACTCCTCGGCCTTGAGCCGCTGCCAGGCCGGGTGGCTGCGGTCTTCCAGCGCGACCAGCGCCACATCGGGCGCGGGGTGGTGCAAAAACAATAGCGCCTCACGAAGACTGGACAAGGGCTGGGGCAGGTTTTTGCTTAAATATGGCGCAGGAATGGTCTCCCGCAGGTCGGCGCGGGCCAGGCCACCGAGCACCGCCTTGCGCAAATACGCCTGCGGCAAGCCGGCCACGGTCGGGTAGACCGGCGTCAGCGCGGCCGGCAAGTCGCCGCCGGCCGAGCGAAAGCTGGGGTGCACCATTTCCCGGCCGACGAACCCGCCGCGTAACTCACCGCGTACACGCACCCGGGCGCCGATGCTCAGGGTTTTCTGGTGCGAAGGGTAAAAGTTGATAAAACGCAGCACACAGCTGTCGCTGCCGTCGTCCACCGTCACGCGTAATTGCCGGCGTGGCCGCAGGGTGATTTCGCTGTGGGTCACCTCGGCCTCGATTTGCACGGTGTCGCCGTCGCGCGCGTCGGCCAGGCGGGTGATGCGGGTTTCGTCTTCGTAACGCAGCGGCAGGTGCAAGGCCAGGTCTATGTCGCGGCGCAAACCGAGTTTTTCCAGGGCTTTTTGGGCCGGCGACTTCTGCGCCGGCTTGGGCGCGGCCGGGCTCGCAGCCCCGGCTGCGGCCTGAATCACTTTTCGGGAAGAGGCACCGGGGGGCGACATGGGACAATTGTGCCTTCATGAAGACGCATTTCAGCCTCAGTGACTTTGATTTCACACTCCCCGACGAATTAATCGCCCAGCAACCCACGGCCGAGCGCGGCGGCTCGCGCCTGCTCGACGGCCGGGCCAGCCCGCCCGTGGACCGGCAGTTTGCCGATTTGCCCGAGCTGCTCCAGCCGGGCGACTTGTTGGTGCTCAACGACACCAAGGTCGTCAAGGCCCGCCTGTTCGGCCAAAAAAGCAGCGGCGGCCGGCTCGAGCTGCTGATCGAACGGGTCTTGTCCTCGCCGCAGGACACGGTCCACGAAGTGGCCGCCCACATGAAGGTCAGCAAAAAACCCTTGCCCGGCGCCGTCATGCAAATGGACGGCGGTTTCACCGCCACCTTGCTGGGCCGTTGGCCCAACGCCAACGGGCCCTTGTACCGCTTTGCCCTGAGCAGCGAGCCTTATGCGCTGATGGAAGGCCACGGCCATGTGCCGCTGCCGCCCTACATCACGGACAGCGATGCGGCGACCGACGAGCGCCGCTACCAGACCGTGTTTGCCAAACACCCGGGCGCCGTGGCGGCACCGACTGCGGCCCTGCATTTTGACGACGCCATGCTGGCGCACCTGGCGGCCAAGGGCGTGTCGCGCGCCACCGTCACCTTACATGTGGGCGCCGGCACCTTCCAGCCCGTGAAGGCCGAAAACATCGCCGACCACGTGATGCATTTCGAACGTTTTGAAGTGCCACCGGCCACCTTGCAGGCGATTGCCGAGTGCAAGGCCAGAGGCGGGCGTGTGGTGGCGGTGGGCACCACCACCGTGCGGGCGCTGGAGTCCCATGCGAAGTTTGGCGCCGACTGCAAGGACACCAACATCTTCATCACGCCCGGCTTTGAGTTTGCAGTGGTGGACGTGTTGCTCACCAATTTTCATTTACCCAAAAGCACGCTGATGATGCTGGTCAGCGCGTTTGCCGGCTACGACCACATCATGGCCTTGTACCGCCATGCCATCGCGGAACGTTACCGCTTCTTCAGTTATGGTGACGCCATGCTGCTGCAAAAATCCACCCCTGAGACCATCGCGCCATGCTGAATTTTGAAGTCCTGAAAACCGACCCGGAGCAAGGCGCTTACCTCGGCTCCTACGCCCGCCGCGGCACACTCACGCTGAACCACGGCGTGGTGCAAACCCCCATCTTCATGCCGGTGGGCACTTATGGCACCGTCAAAGGTGTGATGCCGCAGTCGTTGCACGAGATGGGCGCACAAATCATTCTGGGCAATACCTTTCACCTGTGGATGCGTCCGGGGCTGGAAGTGATGCAGCAGTTTGGCGGCCTGCACAAGTTTGAAAGCTGGCACAAACCCATACTCACCGACAGCGGCGGCTTCCAGGTCTGGTCGCTCGGTGAGATGCGCAAAATTTCCGAAGAAGGCGTGAAGTTTGCATCGCCGGTCAACGGCGACAAGCTGTTTTTGACACCCGAGATCTCGATGCAGATCCAGACCATTCTGAACAGCGACATCGTCATGCAGTTTGACGAATGCACACCTTACGACACCAAGGGCCACATCACGACCGAGTCCGAAGCCCGGACCTCGATGGAACTGAGTTTGCGCTGGGCCAAACGTTGCGTGGCCGAGTTTGAAAAGTTGAACAACCCCAACGCTCTGTTCGGCATTGTCCAGGGCGGCATGTTTGAAAACTTGCGCCAGGAGTCGCTGGACGCGCTGGTGGAACTGGACCTGCCCGGCTACGCGATTGGCGGCGTCAGTGTCGGCGAGCCCAAGGAAGAAATGCAGCGCATCATGGCGCACACGCCGCACCGCCTGCCGGCCAACAAGCCGCGTTATCTGATGGGTGTGGGCACACCGGAAGACCTGGTCGAAGGGGTGGCCGCCGGGGTCGACATGTTCGACTGCGTGATGCCGACGCGCAACGCACGCAACGGCCATATGTTCACACGTTTTGGCGACCTGAAAATCCGCAATGCACGTTACAAGACCGAAGATGCGCCGGTTGACGCGACCTGCACTTGCTACACCTGCAAAAACTTTTCGCGCGCCTACATGCACCACCTGGACCGCTGCGGCGAAATGTTGGGCCCCATGTTGTCCAGCATCCACAACCTGCACTATTACCTGAACCTGATGCAGGAAGTACGTGATGCGCTGGATGCCGGTCAGTTTGGCGCCTTTGTGGTGCAGTTCCGCCAGGACAGGCAACGCGGCGTTTAGATCGTAAACAGGCGCTAAGCCCCACAACAAGATCACCCACAAGGAAGTCCCCATGCAGTACCGCCGCCTTGGAAAAAGCAACCTGAAGGTCTCCGCCCTGTGTCTGGGCACCATGATGTTTGGCCAGCAGACACCGGCGGACGAGGCGGCGCGTATCGTCGCATCCGCCCGCGACCACGGCATCAACTTCATAGATACGGCCGACGTCTACAACGAAGGTCGGGCCGAAACCCTGCTGGGCCAGTTGCTGGCGGGCCAGCGTGAGCATTGGGTGCTGGCCAGCAAGCTCGGCAACCGCATGGGCACAGATGTCAATGCCGGCCATTATTCGCGCCGCTGGCTGATACAACAAACCGACGCCATCCTGGCGCGTCTTAGCACCGACTACCTGGACATTCTTTACCTGCACCGCGACTTCCACGACGAAAACCTCGAGGAAGCCGTGCAGACGCTGGGCGATTTGATACGCGCCGGCAAAATCCGCAGTTTTGGCTTGTCCAATTTTCGCGGCTGGCGTATCGCCGAGATCATGCGCCTGTGCGAAAAAATCGGCGTGCCACAACCGGTGGTCTGCCAGCCGTATTACAACCTGCTCAACCGCGGTCCGGAGGTCGAAATTCTGCCGGCCTGCGGCCACTACGGCCTGGGGGTGGTGCCCTACAGCCCGCTGGCGCGCGGTGTGCTCACCGGCAAATACCCGCCCGGCCAGCCGCCGGCCGAAGGCACACGCGCCGGCAGCGGCGACAAACGTATTCTGGAAACCGAATTCCGCGAAGAGTCGTTGCTGATCGCGCAAAAAATCAAGGCACGTTGTGAAGCCAAGGGCTGGGTGCCCGGCCAGTTCGCCGCCGCCTGGGTGCTGGCCAACCCGCTGATCAGCTCGGTGATCGCCGGCCCGCGCCTGCTGTCACACCTGGAAGATGTTTACGGCGCTCTTGACCTGAGGCTGGACCGCGAGGACGAAGTGTTTGTCAACGAGCTGGTCATTCCCGGCCATGCGTCCAGCCACGGCTACAACGACCCGAGTTATCCCTTTTTCGGCCGGCCGGTAGGCTGATCAGCCCGTCGCGACGGTAGGCGCAGCTGGCTTGGGCGGCGCCTGGCGCGCGTCCCCCGGTGCGCCACAGGCGTGGCAGAACTTGGCAAACGCACTTTTGCGCGTCGTGCAAACACCGCAGTGGTCGTGCAGGCCAATGCCGCAATGCGGGCAAAAATCAATCGCGGTGTTTTTCAGATCAACCGGGCGCTCGCAGCCCGGACAGACACTTTTGGCCAGACGCGCCAGCGCGGTGTCGTAACTCAGTTCTTCACGCCGCTGCGCGTCAGGTAACTGTTCGGCCAGGCGCTGCCGCTCCAGATAACGGTTCAGCGAGATGATGGCTTGGCGCCCCACCAGCACGGTCACCAGGATGCCGACCACGTAACGCACATAGCCACCGTAACTCGGCAGATAAGGCACGAGTTCGACGAAGAAGGCGAACAGCGCAAAAAAGATAAAGCCCCAGACAAAAGGCCAGTAGGTGCTTTTACGCTTTTTGGCAAACAGCCAACCGGCGGCGACCAGCAGCGGCAAGGTGAGCGCCAGGCGGTACAAAAACACGCGCAACTCCTGCGCACGCCGGGCGCTTTCCCATTTGACCTGGGCCGCGCGCTGCAACTCATTGAGTTGATCGTGGGTGCGCACCGCACTCTGGCTCGCATCCAGCGCTTTTTGCTGCTGCGCCTCCAGCGCGGCCAAGGCCTGCCGCTCGGTCGCTTTCAAGCTGTCCAGCGCCCGCGTGCGTTCCAGCAACTCGGGGTCTTGTTCGGCCCGCTCGGTGGCGCGCCGTGTGGCCAGCCAGTTGTTAAAGGTTTCGCTGGCCGAACGTGTATTGGCCTGCACCACCTTGAGTTTGAGCCTGGCCTGCTCCAGCGCCTCCTGCGCATCGCGGCCATTGCGCTCCGCCGTTTTGAGCGTGTCGCGCAGCTCCGATGCGGCCGGTTGCGCGATGAAGTCATCCACCGACAGCGAGCGTTCGACCTGCGGCAAGTCGCCCACCAGGGTGCCGCCCAGCCCGATCAGGAAGCCGGCAAACACCAGCGCCACCAGCCACAGGCCGCGTTGAAACCACTTTTCCGACAGTCGTAAAGTTTTACTCATCAGGCATCTTTCAAGGTTGGCGCAAAGTAACGGGTGCCGCGCCCAGACCGGTACGTTGCATCCACTGGAACACGGAATCCACGGTCACGGTTTCGATGCGGTCGGCAAACCGTTTGTCGTTGGGATGATCGTCAAAGGCCACGTTGGCGGCGGTGGCACGCCCGCCCAGCCGGGTCAGCGCCCGGATGTGGAGCGGTGTGGGTTCGTAGCCTTTGAACTGCAGCCAGGCCTGGGCCTGCTCACGGGACTTGATTTGCGGCTCCATCGCCAGCGCCAGGGTTTCGATGGCCCACTGGTTGGACTGCTGGTATTTGCGGCCCCAGGCGTAACTGACAATGCTGTAGGGCTTGTGGTGCAAGCTCAAGGCCCGGCCGTCCTGCTGGGCATCCAGCAGCAGGGGCAGCAGGCGCTCCTGCACCTCGCGTGTCGGCACCACCCAGGCGGCTTCAAAGCGCCAGAGGTCTTCGAGAAAAAACTCCCCCAGCCCCTGACGGTAGACGGCCGAGTCCGCCGTGCCGCACTGATTGAGTTTGTGCAACACACGCCAGACATGGCCGTTTTTGCCGTCTGACGTGGCTTGGGGCTGCTTGTAGGCAAAGCCCAGGTGCGAGTAATAGAGACCGTATTTGCTCAGGTCCTGCCCGACGCGCGCCAACACCACGACTTGCTGGCCGCTGGCATCCAGCGCGGCCAGTGTGCTTGCGGCCAAGTTCAGGCTGCGCACCACGGTTTGGGCCTGCGGCGGCTTCGCCTCCTCGCAAGAGCGCCCGGCATGCGCGGCCGGCCCCACCAGCAGCCCCGCCCAGACCAGCAGCAGACCGGTACGTCGCATGAGGGCTCGGCAGACAGCCTGCGCCTTTTTCATCCAGGTGTTCATCAACATGCCCTTAGTTGGTCAGGCGCTGGTTGTGCAGCAAGGCGCGCCCCAGCTCATTCGGAATAAAGGCAATGGCCTGGCCCGCCACCGACAACACCACCCCGGCCGTGATGGCGCTGACCGTGACCGCCGTCCCGACCGCCACCGAGGCCGTGCCCACCCCTTTGCCCACCATTTCGACGCTGGCCTTGGCGCCATCGGACATACGTTCCAGCACATACACCGTGCCGCGCGCCGACACTTCCACCGCCTTGACGACCAGCACCGCGCCGGCGGCGGACAGCGCCAGCGGCACGGCGGCCACCTGGCTGGCGGCCGAACTGGCCACCACAGAGGCCACAGGCAAGGCCGACACGGCGCTCAAGGCCGAGGCTTCGCTTTGCGCTTGGGCATCCAATGAGGTGCCAGCCCCCGCCACGGCTACGCAGACAGCTATCAATAATGCAGCGAATGGCTTTTTCATGAGGCCTGCCTTTTCAACGTTGACACCGTTGGAGCTTGACTGTTTGGGGAAGCGCATGGACATAAAAACCTTTGAAAAAGTGGAGGAGTTGCCAATGTGCCTTGGCCGCGCCGAAAACAAGGCAAATAGAGATACAACGATTTTCCAGGAACCCAAGCGTATCTCTATTTGATACTTTTTAAGCCTTGAGCAAAGCCATCACCCGGGCCCGCAAGGCCTCGGGCTGCACCTGCGTCGGCGGCATGGCCGCCCCGGCATTCAGGCCCACCCGGCTCAGCCAACCGCGGCGGAAGGGCCGCACCATGGCCCCGCCCTGTTCGACCCGGCTAAAGAACGAGCCCCACAAATTGGTCAACGCCATGGGCACCACCGGCACGGTCAGGCCATCCCGCTCGGCGTTCTCCAGGATTTTCATGATGCCGCCCTTGAACTCCTGCAAGGTGCCGTCCCGGGTGATGCCACCCTCCGGGAAGATGGCCAACAAATCGCCGTTGCGCAACACCTGGGCCGCCGCTTCAAAGGCTGCGTCGTAGGCCGCCGGGTCTTCGGCGCGCGGTGCCACCGGAATCGCCTTGGCCAGCCGGAACAACCAGCCCAGCACCGGCATGTTGAAGATGCGGTGGTCCATCAAAAAATAAATCGGCCGGGGGCTGGCGGCCATCAGCAGCACCGGGTCGACAAAACTCACGTGGTTGCAGGTCAACACGGCCGGCCCCTGGACGGGGATGTTGTCCTCGCCCCGGACCTTGAAGCGGTAGACACAACGCGAGGCGAACAAGGCGATAAAGCGCAGCAGGTATTCAGGCACCAGCAGGAAGATGTACAAGGCCACCACGGCATTGGCCAGGCCAACCAGCAGGAAGATTTGCGGGATCGTCATGCCAAGTTGCAGCAACACCCCCCGCGATCACCGAACTGGCGATCATGAACAGCGCGTTGAGAATATTGTTGGCCGCGATGATGCGGGCCCGGTGTGTGGGCTGCGCACGCAGCTGGATCAGCGCGTACATGGGCACGCTGTACAGACCGGCGAACAGCGACAACAAGGTCAGGTCGGCGAGCACGCGCCAATGCGCCGACGCGGCAAGAAATTCCGTCAGGCTCAGCGCCGTGGCTGCGGGCGGCAGGCCGCGCGACGCGAAATACAGGTCCACTGCAAACACACTCATGCCGATGGCGCCCAACGGCACCAGACCGATCTCCACATGGCGGCGACTCAGCATTTCACACAGCAGCGAGCCGGTGCCGATACCGATGGAAAACACCACCAGCAGCAAAGACGCGACCTGCTCGTTGCCATGCAACACTTCCTTGGCAAAACTCGGGAACTGGCTCAGGAACACCGCGCCGAAAAACCACATCCAGCTGATGCCCAGCAGGGAGCGGAAAACCACGATGTTTTCGTGGGCGAGCCGGAGATTGCGCACCGTCTCGGTGAACGGATTCCAGTTGATCTTGAGCCCAGGATCGGTCGCCGGCGACACCGGAATATAGTGCGCAACCGCACGCCCCAGCAGGGCCAGGCCGACACAGCTGAAACCCACATGGTGGGCTCCGATCTCGGGCACGGCAATGATCAGACCGCCGGCGACATTGCCCAGCAAAATGGCGACAAAGGTACCCATCTCCACCATGCCGTTGCCACCCATCAGTTCACGCTCGCCCAGGTGTTGCGGCAAATAGGCGAACTTGACCGGCCCGAACAAGGTGGAATGCAGGCCCATGAGGAAGGTGCAGCCCAGCAGGATAGACACGTCGGCGCTGAAAAAACCCCAGGCCGCCAGCGCCATGATCAACATCTCCAGGCGCTTCACAAAAACAATCAGGGTGCGTTTTTCGTACTTGTCGGCCAGTTGCCCGCTGGTGGCCGAAAACAGCAAAAAGGGCAGGATGAACAGCGCCCCAATCACCAGCCCCGCCATCGCGGGCGGCAGCCAGCTCACTTGCAACTGGTAAGTCACCATCACGGTGAACGCGAACTTGAACAGGTTGTCGTTGGCGGCCCCGGAAAACTGCGTCCAGAAAAAAGGCGCAAAACGGCGCTGCTTGAGCAGTGCGAACTGGTTCGGGTGTTCGTGCGCGGACGAGGGCACCGGTGCGGCGGAATCAACACTCATGACGAACTCCTCTTTTCAATGCTTGTGCGACACGCTCTTTGAGCCTGTTTACGCTCTCCATGGGGCCGCGCAGATGACTTTTCGGGATGGGCTGCAAGGCGCGGTGCGCCGCCAATAGCGAGCTATTGGCAAGCGCCGCAACGCAGCAGACCGCCCGAAAAGCCACCTGCCCTCCGGGTTGGGGCGAAATCGGGCGATTTGCCCACCAAATCCCTTGCATGGACATCAGCCCATGCGGCGAGATCTTGGCGAACAACTCATCCCGATTGCGCCCCAACGCGACCCCATGGAGAACGTAAACAGGCTCCAAGGCTGCCTGGAGGGCCTGCCCCGTTGGCAGCTCAGTGCCCCGGATTCTGCCCTGATTTTTCCGCGGCCCTGGATCTTTGGTATTTCGAAAATCAATGCCATGCGCAGCCCTTTCAAGAGGTGGGCGCAGTCTGTTCTCACCAACGCCCTCTGCCCCTCCTTATCGATACAAGATCACACCAGAAGACTTAAAGTATCGACCATTGATACCAAGGAGTTCTGATGAGCACAAGCGCTGACCTGGTGACTGCCCTGAAAAAGGAGCTCAAATCCGCCCAGATGACGTATGCAGACCTGGCGCGCGCACTCGGCATGGCCGAGTCAAGCGTCAAACGGATGTTGTCGCGGGGTGACATGCCGCTGTCGCGGGTGGATGCGATTTGCCGCGCCCTGAAACTGGACTTTGCCGATCTCGCGCGGCGGGTCGCCGACACCCAGCCTTTGCTGGCGGAACTCACCGAAGCGCAGGAAAAAGCCGTGGTGGCCGACAAGAAACTGCTGCTGACCGCCATTTGTGTCTTGTCGCAGTGGACCTTGGAACAGATCACCGGCAGCTACCGCGTGACCGAGGCCGAGTGCATCACTTACCTGGCGCAGCTGGACCGCATCGGCATCATCGAACTCAAGGCCCTGAACCGTTACCGGCTCAAACTCGCCAAGACTTTTCGCTGGCGGCCGCATGGCCCGGTGATGGATTATTTTCGCGACAACGCCTTGCTGGATTATTTTTCCGGCGGCTTTGACGGCAGCGGTGAAGGCCTGCTGCTGGTGCATGGCGCCATCAGCCGCAGCCTGGCGCCCTCCTTCATGGAACGTATGCAACGCGTGGCGCAGGACTTTGCGCAGCAGCACCAGGCCGACCAGAAACTGGCCGACAAGGACCGCGAGGGTTACACCTTGCTGCTGGCCATGCGCAGCTGGGAGTTTGAAGCGTTTGCGGCCTTGCGACGTTAAACACTTTGACAAGCCGGCCCGGCTTCGGGGAGAATCGGGCTCTCATGCAGGAGAGTGGACGCCCCCAGGCGTCCCACCGAAGGCGCAAACTCCCATACACGCTCAGGTCCCGTACTGCATGCTGAAAATAGCCGTCTGGAGAGCCTTTGCATCACCTTGATGCATCGCACCGAAGGAGCAAACCCGCAGCGCCCGCTGCGGCGTGAATCTCTCAGGTACCAAGGACAGGGGGAGCGGCAACCAACAGAACGACACCCGTTTCCGGCGTCAACACGCTATCCATTTGATAGCTAGCTGCGCCCGTTCTGCTTGGACCCACTGTCTAAAAGGTTATCAAAATGCGCGTTATTGTTCTCGGCAGCGGCCTGCTCGGCGTCAGCTCGGCCTGGTATCTTTCACAACTCGGCCATGAGGTCACCGTCATCGACCGCCAAACCTCGCCGGCGGCAGAAACCAGCCACGCCAACGGCGGGCAAATTTCGGTCAGCCATGCCGAACCCTGGGCCAACCCCAGCGCCCCGTTCAAGGTGCTCAAATGGCTGGGCAAGGAAGATGCACCGCTGCTGTTCCGCTTGCGGGCCGATACGCGCCAGTGGGCCTGGGGTTTGCAGTTCCTGCGCGAATGCACACCGGCCCGCACCCGCCACAACATCCGCCAGATCGTCCAGCTCGGCAGTTACAGCCGGGACATGTTGCAACAGCTGCGGCGCGACACCGGCATCAACTACGACCAGCGCACGCAAGGCATTCTGCATTTCTACACCTCGCAGCAGGAGTTCGAAGGCGCGCTGGAGCCTTCGCGCCAGATGCGCGAGCTGGGCTGCGAACGCCGGGTGATCTCGGCCGATGAGGCGGTGGCCATAGAACCGGCGCTGGCCACCCTGCGCAGCCAACTCGCAGGCGCCACCTACACCGCCGAGGATGAGTCGGGCGACGCCCGCAAATTCACGCTGGCCCTGGCCCAACTCTGCGAAGCGCGCGGCGTGCGCTTTTTGATGGGCCACCACATCACACGCCTGCTCAAGGACGGCAATCAGATCACCGCGGTGGAGGCCACCGATCCACAAGGCCGCTACCTGCAGCTGACCGCCGACAGCTACGTGCTGGCGGCCGGCAGTTTCAGCGCGGCGCTGGCCGAGCCGATAGGCCTGAAGTTGCCGATTTATCCCGCCAAGGGTTATTCGGTCACCTTGCCGGTGATAGACCCCACACGCGCTTACCAGGTGTCCTTGACCGACGACGAGTTCAAGCTGGTGTTCAGCCGCTACACCACGCCAGGCAGCGACGGTGAGGCCGAAGACCGGCTGCGTATCGCCGGCACCGCCGAGTTCAACGGCTACGACCGCCAGCTCAATGCGGCCCGCTGCCAGGCGATTGTGCGGCGCGTGCAGCAGCTGTTCCCCGGTGCGACCGACGTGAAGCGCGCGCAATTCTGGAGCGGCCTGCGTCCGGCCACACCCAGCAATGTGCCGCTGATTGGCCAGAGCCGCATCAGCAATCTGTTCCTGAATACCGGCCACGGCACGCTGGGCTGGACCCATGCCTGCGGTTCGGGCAAGGCGCTGGCCGACATCGTGAGCGGCCGCAGGCCCGAGCTTGATTTTGCGTTCCAGGGCGCTGTGCCCCAACGCTCGCCAGTCGCGGCTGGCCGGGTTCAGGCGCCGGTGGTGAACACCGTCAAGACGCCGGTGTAACCGTAGAGCTGGTGGCGGGCGATCTCGCCGCCAGCGAAAAAACCGACCAGCGGCACGTCGCCCAAGGCGCGCCGCACGATCTGCAGTTCGGCACTGGGCGCACCGAAGTGTGGTCCGCCGCGCCCCGAACAACTGACGTAAATCGCGCCGGCGATACGCCGGGCCGGGTGCGGCGCGGCGTCGGCGTGTAAACCGCTGAGGGCGTTGGCGACATCGAGGCTGACTTCTTCGGGCTCCAGTTCTTCGCGGATTTCGGCGCAGACACGCACCAGGTCGGCGCGCGCCGCCGCGACGTTGCGTTCGCAAAAAGCCAGCTTCATGCCCAGCATGGGCACGTCGGCAATCGCAATGCCGCTGCGCGCCGGGTCCAGGCCGATGATGTGGCGCACCACCACGTCGGCGCCAAACTGGCCGGGCCGCTGCATACGGCCATCCTGCTGCGCGTCATCGGCGCTGCGCAGGCCAACCAGCGTGGTGCGTACTTTTTCCAGCGCATCACGCGGCTTGTCCAGCGACACGCCGAGGTCGGCCAGCATCACGTCCAACGCGCTTTCGCCGTCCAGCGCGGTGACCACATTGGCGTCGCAGGCGGTGATGTCATGTTCACCGGAAATCGGCTGGCAGCCCTGGGTCACACGCGACATCAAGGCCGCGCCCTGGGCAAAGGCCACGCCGCTCAGGCCGCCGCTGAAGACCCCGCCGGCGGCGCCCTGCCCCTTGACATTGCCGTTGCCGCTGAGTGCGAACTGCACCGCGTTGCTGCGGCTGGACGCGAGCCCGCCAAACACATAACCACTGCCGGTGCGCTGGGCCATCTCGTCGATCAGCTCGGCCACATCAGGTGTGCTGGCATCGGCATGGACCAGGGCGGTATGCGCCTTGAAATGGGTGGCGCTGGCCGGCGGCAGGGGCGAGACACCGGAGAAGACGCGATACTGGTCGCTGGGCAAACCACACAACATCACCGCCAGCGCCGGCTCGTCGAAATATTCAACGTTGTTGGAGGCGATGCCTATGCCCACCGTGCCGGCCCAGTCGGTGATCTCGGGCAACTCGCCGCCCAGAAAATCCAGGATCTCCTGCGCCTGCGCGGCGTAGTGGTCGGTGATGTAAAGCAAACCCAAAGTCGGCGCACTCGCATACGCCGGCAAGGCCATGTGGGCGCGCAACTGCGCCAGCACAAGGCCAGCCGCCATCCGCCATTGCGGGTGGGTGGCGTGGCCGTAGGGAAAAAGTTTCATGGGGTCCCGAGAGGAAAATCATCGCGCCGGTTTAGGCGCCGTCTTGCGTGCGGTTTTACGCGCCGCGGTTTTGGGTTTGGCTTTGGCCCGGGTCGTGGTGGACGCGCCCGGCGCGGGCCAGGCCTGCGCGCCGCGCAGCGCGGTGTTCATGGCCGAACGGGCGCCCTGGGCCATGGTTTTGCCCGCCGAATCGGCCATGCCTCTGGCCATGTCCTTGGCCATGCCGGTCGCACCTTTCACCGCGTCTTTCGCCAGGCCGGTGGCCATGTTTTTGGTGGCGCTCATGGCGGTTTTTTTGGCGGCGTCCTGCATGGCCGTGGTGGCGATGTTCTGGAACTGTTGCGTCAGTGCGCCCCACCACTGCATCGGGTCCACCACGCCGGGGGCCGCCGCGGCGGCTTTGCCGGCTTTGGGTTTGGCCTTGGGCTCGGCAGGGGGCGGGGTCTCCAGGCCCGAGAAGGCCTTGGCTTTGTCGGCGACTTTTTGCACGCTGCCGGCCACCGTGTCGGCGACCTTGAGCTTAAAGGCATTGGCGACATCGCCCATGTTGAAGTTCATGCCCTTGAGCGTGGCCAGGGTCATCTTCTGCACCTCCAGCGCCTGGATGGTGGCTTTCAGCGCCATGGCGTTCTGGTCCAGCCAGAACTGCACAGCCTTGAGTTCCTCGATACGTTTGTCCAGTTCTTCGACATTCAGCGTGGGCGCGACCCAGTTGCCCAGATTGGGCAACTGCGGGATGTTTTGCGCGGCGCTACCGGCCGCCTGTTTGGCCAGGTTTTGCAAAAAATCAAACCCGGGGACCAGCTTGCCAAACCCGGCAAAAGAAGGGTTGTCTGCGTCGCTCATGGTGTCTCCTGGTAGGTATAAAAGCCGGCCTCAACAGTGAACGAGCGCTGAACCCAGGCGCGTCGCACGCTTGGCCTCATTGTGCAGGGTAGCGGCAACACGTCAACCCGTTTATGCAAAGGCAACACCGGGCGTGCAGGCAGGCCGTCGTCCATAGCGTTTTTGAACCCGCCACGTCGATTTTCAAGGAAATAATGCCTGCAGCCCTGATGTGACGGACACAAGCAGCTACTTATTTAGTAGCGACCGATCAGGTCTTCGGGCCATAACTGGGCGGGCGCCGCTCACGCAGGCTGGCCACACCTTCGCGCACATCCGATCCGGCAAAACCCATGAACTCCAGCGCCAGCGACGCGTCAAACGCCGGCCCGGCCTGGCGCAGCCAGTTGTTCAGCGCGTATTTGGTCCAGCTGATGGCGCTTTGGGAGCCATTCGCCAGGCGGTCCGCGACTTCATAAGCCTTGGGCAAGAGTTCGTCGTCATTGACCGCCAGCGAGACCAGGCCGATACGTTCGGCCTCTTCGCCGCTGATCGGCTCACACAGCATCAGGTAATACTTGGCCTTGGCCATGCCACACAGCAGAGGCCAGACAATGGCCGCGTGGTCACCGGCGGCCACGCCCAGGCGCGTGTGACCGTCGACAATCTTGGCGCTTTTGGCGGCGATGGAAATATCCGCCAGCAAACCGGCCACCAGCCCGGCACCGACCGCCGGGCCGTGCAACGCGCTGACAATCGGCTTGTCGCAATTGATCACGTTGTAGACCAGGTCGCGCGCCTCCTTCCAGACCCGGGTGCGGGTGGCAAAGTCGTCGGCCATGTCCTGCACCAGCGCCAGGTCGCCGCCACCGGAAAAACCCAGGCCTTCGCCGCGCAAGACGGCGCAACGCACCGAATCGTCGCCGCCCACGTCGCGCCAGATCTGCGCCAGCTCGCGGTGCCCGTCATGGCCGGCGGTCGGCAACTTGCCGTTGGCGGCTTTCATCTGGATGTCGAGCACGCAGCCCAGGCCGTTCAACAAGGGGCCGCGGCGGGTGATGGCGAGGGTGGCGTAAGTGCTGTAGTCGGGGTTCATACGAACCATCATGCCCCGCTCAGGCGCGCGCGGGAATCAGGGATCGCCCTGCCGGGCCCAGCTTTGATAAGCTTGCGGGCATGAAAAGCCTGTTTCACTTTGCCTTCAATGTCACCGACCTGGACCAAGCCCGCCGTTTTTACGGCGATGTGCTGGGCTGCACCGAGGGGCGCAGCACGGACACCTGGGTCGATTTCGACTTCATGGGTCACCAGCTGTCCCTGCACCTGGGCCAGCCCTTCAAGACCGAGCGCACCGGCCATGTCGGCGACATCCTGGTGCCCATGCCACATTTCGGGCTGGTGCTGGCGCTCCCCGACTGGCAGGCCATGGCCGAGCGCCTGCAGGCCGCCAAGACCGACTTCCTGTTCGCACCGCAAGTGCGGTTCGAAGGCCAGCCGGGCGAGCAGTGGACCATGTTTTTCTGCGACCCCTTTGGCAACCCGCTGGAGATCAAGGGCTTTCGGGATCTAGCGGCGGTCTACGCCGCCTGAAGCCCCGGCCGCTGGCCTGTTTTATTCGGCCGCGACGAATTCCACGATCTTTTGCTCGATCGCGCCGAACAGCGGCCCGCCGTCCAGCCCCTTCATTTCGATCCGTATGGTGTCGCCGTATTTCATGAAGGCGGTAGAGGGTTTGCCGTCCTGGATGGTTTCGATCGCACGTTTTTCGGCGATGCAGCTGTAACCCTTGGGCCATTCGGTCTTGCCCTTGACCTCAATGCCTTTGTTGCTGACCGTGCCGGAGCCGACGATGGAGCCGGCGCGCACATTGCGGGTTTTGCAGATATGGGCGATCAGCTGGCCGAAGTGAAAAGTCATTTCGGGGCCGGCGTCACACATGCCGACCTTGCGACCGTTCCAGGTGCTTTGCATGGTCAGGTTGACGCGGCCCTTGTCCCAAGCCTCGCCGAGTTCGTCCAGGGTCACGGCGACCGGGCTGAAGGCTGTGGCCGGTTTGCTCTGGAAAAAGCCGAAACCCTTGGCCAGTTCGTTGGGGATCAGGTTGCGCAGGCTCACGTCGTTGGCCAGCATCACCAGGCGTATGCCTTCCAGCGCCTGCGCCGGTGTGCTGCACATGGGCACGTCGCCGGTGATGACCGCCACCTCGGCTTCAAAGTCGATGCCGTAGTCTTCGCTGGGGCAGACCACGTCGTCGCAAGGGCCGATGAAGTCGTCGCTGCCGCCCTGGTACATCAGCGGGTCGCTGTAAAAGCTGCCGGGCACATCGGACTCACGCGCCTTGCGCACCAGCTCCACGTGGTTGATGTAGGCCGAGCCGTCGGCCCACTGGTAGGCGCGTGGCAGCGGCGCCATACATTGCGCCGGGTCAAACGGGAAGGCGTGGCGTGCCTTGCCATTGTTCAGGGTGTCGGACAGGTCCTGCAATTGTGGCGCCAGGAAGTTCCAGTCGTCCAGCACCTGCTGCAATTTGCTCGCAATGCCCGTCGCATAATGAGCCGTCGTCAAGTCGCGCGAGACCACCACCAGTTGGCCGTCACGTGAACCGTCTTTGTATGTCGCGAGTTTCATCAGTTTCTTTCTGGTTAGAGGGTAGAGGGCGGATGGATCAGGCTGACCACACACTGCGCCGGCTGGCCGTGACCCCGAACTGGAGTTACGATAAGTGAAATCAGTTTACCTAAATGTAATTTTAAATTTTAGTCGAATTCCATGACAGAGCGCAAAACTTCTCCAGACGACACCCCGCCTGACAGCTTGCCGGCCCAACGCGCCGGCATCCAGTCGGTGGAGGTCGGCTTCAGTTTGTTGCAGGTGCTGGGCGCCTCGCCCGGGCCGTTGATGTTGCGCGACCTGGCCTCGGCGGCCGGCATGAGCGCGGCCAAGGCCCACCGCTACCTGGTCAGTTTCCAGCGCCTGGAGCTGGTCACGCAAGACGCCGGCACCACACGTTATGACCTGGGCCCGGCCGCGCTGAAGCTGGGCCTGGCCTCGCTGTCACGGCTGGACAGTGTGAAACTCGCGCGCCAGCGCCTGGCGCCGCTGATGGAACAAATCGGCGAAACCCTGGCGCTGGCGGTGTGGGGCAACCAGGGCCCGACCATCGTGCATTGGGAAGAATCGCCGCAGGCCGTGACCGTCAATTTGCGCCTGGGCGATGTGATGCCGCTGCTGTCCTCGGCCACCGGCCTGTGTTTTTCCGCCTTCATGGCGCAGCCGCCGGGCAAGCTGGGCAGCAACAACAGCCACCATCTGCATGAACGGCTGCCGCCCATGCTCAAGGCCGAGCTGGCCCACCTGCAAAAACTGGCGCGCAAGGATGTGCCCAAAACCATGGCCGACGTCACGGCCGTGCTGGACGAGGTGCGGCGCCGCGGCATGGCCCGCGTGGTCGACACCTTGTTGCCCGGCGTGGCCGGTTTTTGCGCCCCGGTGTTCGACGCCGACGGCCACCTGGCGCTGGGCATCGTGGCGCTGGGCTCGCTCGCCACCTTTGATCCGGACTGGGACGGCGCCGTGGCCAGGCCGCTGGCGCAGGCAGCGCGCCAGCTCAGCAGCGACCTGGGTTACGCCGCCCCATGAACACCGGGCCGGCACGGCATACCGCAGCGCTGCCGACGCGCCGCCTGGTCGTGCTGACGGCCATCGTGGTGCTGGTCCATGTCCTGGTCCTGCAAGCCGCGCCCTCGCAATGGGGCATGGACGCCGACCCCGGCAAAAACCAGCGCCCCTTCATCACGCGCACGATTGACATCAAGCCGGCGCCCGCTGTGGCGGCAGCGCCGGTGCGCCCGCCCGCGCCCCGGCGCAGCACCCCCAAATCACAGCCAAAACAGCCCTCAGCCCCCGGTGCATCTGCGCAAGCAGCTACTGAATCAATAGCGACACCGAATCCCGACACGGGGCCACCCGGCGCAGTAGCAGCGCCAGAACCCGTCGCCGCCGCGGAACCGGCACCAGCGCCGCCCGTAGCCGCCGAACCCAAGGCCGCGGCCACCGCGCTGACCATCCCCGGCTCGATGCGCCTCAAATACACCATGACCGGCCGTTCGAAGAACATGGACTACAACGCCTCCGCCCAGCTGGACTGGTTGCAGGACGGCCAGACTTACGACGCGAAAATGGGGGTCAGCGCCTTGTTCCTGGGTTCACGCTCCATGAGCAGCAGCGGTCGCATCACGGCCGACGGCCTGGCGCCCACGCGTTTCCTGGACAAGGCACGCAGCGAACGCGCGGCACACTTCACCCCCGAGCAGGGCAAGATCAGCTTCAGCGCCAACACGCCTGACCTACCCTGGGCCAAGGGCGCGCAAGACCGCGTGAGTGTGTTTGTGCAACTGGCCAGCCTGCTGGCTGGCGACCCGGGCAAATACCCGGCCGGCAGCAGCGTGTCCCTGTACACCGTCGGCCCGACCAACGCCGACACCTGGACCTTTGAGGTGGAGGCCGAAGAAAAACTCAATTTGCCCGCCGGTGAAATGACTGCCGTCAAACTCGTACGCAAGCCTCAGCGCGATTACGACCAGACCGTCGAGGTCTGGCTCGCACCCTCCCTGGCCTGGCTGCCGGTGCGCAGCCGCATCACCCAGCAAAACGGCGACTTTATCGACCAGCAGTTGCGGGTCGCGGAACCCCCTTGAGACGCATCGCGGCTGGCGCGGCACGCCGCGCGGTGTAAAGACCGCTTTTCCGTGATTATTTTTGCATCTCAGGTTTACCTTGTCCCCCTTGAATTGGGCTCAGTCGTTGTTATCTGATGGACAAGGACAAAACATCTATGCAAATGCTCTACGACTCCGAATCTTTTGTGGTGGTGCAGATTCACGCCAACGCGCCTGAAGAATCCGCGCCTAAACCGACCGTGCCGCAACTGGCACGCAACGGCTTTGAAATTGTGGACAAGCGCTCGGGCAAAGAGGTTTACCTCGATGGCTCCTGGGCCGAAATGTTCCAGCAGCGGGTCACGGCCTGGCAGCAAAACACGCCCACCCAGGAAGAAATCGAAGACACGCTCGAAGGTTACGCCGAACTGGCGCACACCCCCATCGCGCTGCACTGACGCAGCAACGCGCCGCTATTCCCGCGCGGTCGGGTACAACCAGCGGTACATAGGCGCGACCAGGATCAACACGGCCACCAGCCGGCAGACCTGAAACGCCGTCACCACCGGCACCCCCAGTTGCAAGACCTTGGCGGTGATCGCCATTTCGGCGATACCGCCGGGCGAGGTGCCCAAAATCAGCGTGGCCAGCGGCAGACCTGTGCCCCAGGCCAGCAGCCAGGCAAAACCGCAACACAACACAATCATGCCGATGGTGCCCAACACCACCGACGCCAGCCAGCGCGGCGCCGCATGCAAAAAAGCCTTTGAAAACCGCACCCCCAGCCCCGTGGCGATCAACAGTTGTGCGGCATTGGTCAGCCATTGCGGAATCCCCGACAGATGAATGCTGGCCATGGTCAGGCCCATACACACCAGCAGCGGCCCCATGAACCAGGGATTGGCCCGCCCCAGCCGCTGCATCAGCCAGGCACCCAGGCCGGTGGCCAGCACCAGCCCGGCAAAGCCGGTCCAGTTCACCGTGCGTAACAGCGGCGGATGCAGGTCCAGGCCGTGCAAGCCGCTGTATTGCATGGCAAACGGCACCGTCACCGTGACCAACAGCAGACGCAAGCCATGGGAGGCCGCGACCAGATCGGTGCGTGCATGGGCCCGTTCGGCCAACAAGGTCATCTCGGAGGCGCCGCCAATCGCGCCCGCAAAATAACTGGTGGCCCGCATCGCCGGGGCCGCCACATCGCCCATGTGCGGCGCATTGACGCGGTGCAGCCAGACGCCAAAGGCCCAGCCCAGGCCCAAGGCCCAGACAATCGCCAGCGCAATCGCCCACCACAAGCTGCCCACCAGCGCCGTCACCTGCGGCGTGAAATAAAGGCCCAAGGCGATGGCGATCACCCATTGCCCGCTGTTGCCCAGCGGCCGCCAGCTGGCCGTGCGCGCGCCGGCCATGGAGGCGATGGCCGTGGCCAGCAACGGGCCAATCATCCACGGCAGCGGGGTACGGAGAAAAAACACACAATCCGGCGCCGGCCAGCGCCAGCAACAGGGTCAACACAACAGGCACAGGCTTGACAGGCATCGGCAACAGAACAACAAAGGGATGGGGAACAGTGCCCGGTGGGCTCTAATAGGGCTCCAGTATCGCCTTGGTCCCGACCCATGATTGATTTGAAGTACCCACAAGCCGGCAAACGCTGGGCCGCCGCCCTCTTGCTCGCGCTGCTGACGGCCTGCACCACCTTGCCGCCAGCCATCACGGCCCGCACCGAGGCCTTGTTGCCGGCCGAGGTGATCCTGCTCGGCGAACAGCACGATGCGTCAGAGCACCAGCAGATCCAGCAGCAGGTCGTGGCCCACCTGGCGGCGCGCGGCCAACTGGGTGCCCTGGCGCTGGAGATGGCCGAAGCCGGCCGAAACACGGCTGGCCTGCCGGCCAACAGCAGCGAACAACAGGTGCAGGACACGCTGGGCTGGAACAACAAGGGCTGGCCCTGGGCCGCGTACGGCCCGGCGGTGATGACGGCGGTCCGGGCCGGTGTGCCTGTGCTGGGCGCCAACTTGCCGGCCGCGCAAATGCGCGACGCCATGGCCGACAGCCGGCTGGACCAGCAATTGCCCGGTCCGGCCCTGAAGGCGCAGCAGCAACTGATAGGCCTGGGTCATTGCGGCCTGCTGCCGGAAGATAAGATTTCACCCATGACACGGATTCAGGTCGCGCGCGACATGCACATGGCGCGCACCCTGGAGAAAGCCGTCTTGCCCGGCAAGGTGGTGGTTTTGCTGGCCGGCAGCGGCCATGTCAACCGCATGTTGGGCGTGCCACAACATCTGCCGCGAGAATTAAAGACCCAAGCCGTGCTGCTGCGGGCCGGGCCGGAAACCAGCACCGCCAACGGCCGGCTGCCGGCCGACACCGGCGCGTTCGACGTGGTGTGGACCACGCCAGCGTTGCCGGCCAAGGACTACTGCGAGAGTCTGAAGAAATAGCGCCCCCACGCTTTTTCACTGCGTATCAACGCTGCCCCACCAGGGGCCGCTACGCCTGCGGCCCGGTGAAGCCGGTTCCGCGGCCCCTGCTGGAATATGCGGGGAGAAACATGTGCCCCACGCTTTTCCCGGCTGCTACTGCAGACGCTCAGGCGTTTTTGCGAATCGAATCCGCCACCACATTCACGAGGTGATCAATCTGTTCACGCTCGACGATATAGGGTGGGCAAATCACGATGTTGTCGGCCGCCGGGCGTACCAGCACGCCGTGTTTGAAACAATCCATGAAGATGTCGTAAGCACGTTTGCCCGGTGCGCCGGCCAGCGGCGCCAGTTCCACCGCACCAGCCAAGCCCAGGCTGCGGATGCCGATCACGTTCGGCAGCCCCTTGCATCCGCTGTGTAGGGCGTCGCCCAGCACCACGCCCATCTGGCCAGCGCGTTCAAACAACTTTTCTTCCTTGAAAAGCGTCAAGGTGGCCATGGCCGCCGCACAGGCCACCGGGTGGCCCGAGTAGGTGTAGCCGTGGAAAAACTCGATCGCGTGTTCGGGGCTGCCGGCGTTGGCTTCCATCATGGTGTTGTAAATGCGGTCTGTGCAAATCACGCCGCCCAGCGGAATCACGCCGTTGGTCACACATTTGGCAAAGTTCAACATATCCGGCACCACGCCGTAATAGTCTGACGCGAAGTTGCAACCCAGGCGCCCGAACCCGGTGATCACCTCGTCAAAAATCAGCAGGATGCCGTGTTTGTCGCAGATCTCGCGCAGGCGTTTGAGGTAACCCTGGGGCGGCAAATACCAGCCGGCGCTGCCGGCCACCGGTTCGACAATCACGGCCGCGATGTTGCTCGGGTCATGCAGCGGCAGGATGCGTTGCTCCAGCTCCAGCAACAGGTCTTCTTCCCACACCGGCTCGGCGCCATGGATGTAGGCATGTTTCACCGGGTCGTGGATAAAACGCAGGTGGTCCACACGCGGCAAAAAGGCCGAGCCGTAGACCTTGCGGTTGGCCGGAATGCCGCCCACACTCATGCCGCCAAAACCGACGCCGTGATAACCCTTCTCACGGCCGATAAACACATTGCGATGGCCTTCGCCGCGGGCGCGGTGGTAGGCCAGCGCCACTTTCAGGGAGGTGTCGGCCGCTTCCGAGCCGGAGTTGCAAAACAGCACCTGGTTCAAATCGCCGGGCGCCATGGCGGCAATCATTTCGGCGGCTTTGAAGGCCTGGTCGTTGCTGGCCTGGAAGGCGGTGGCGTAGTCCAGGGTATCCAGCTGTTTCTTGATGGCCTCGTTGATCGGTTTGCGGTTGTGGCCGGCGCCCACACACCACAGGCTGGAGATGCCGTCCAGCACCTGCTTGCCGTCGTGGGTGGTGAAATACATGCCGTCGGCCGCCACAAACACACGCGGGTCCTTCTTGAAACTGCGGTTGGGCGTGAAGGGCAACCACTGGTGATCCATGTTCAAGTCTTGATAAGCCATTCGAAAATCTCCCGCTTCAAGTTAGGACTAGCCGTTTTTAGGACGTCACGGCACATTCTGGCATTCTTGGCGACAATCTGTGGCCAAGAGCCTGCGACAATTCTTCCCATGAGCCCTACTTATATCCTCAACCTGTCCTGCCCGGATCGACCGGGCATTGTTCATGCGGTTTCCGGCTTTTTGTTTGAGCGGGGTGGCAACATCCTGGAAGCGGCGCAATTCAGCGACGACAAACGCGACGATCCCGCCGCGGACGCCACCGGTCTGTTTTTCATGCGTGTCAGTTTTTCCTGCGCGCAACTGCCTTTCGAAACCCTGAAAGAACAACTCGCCGCGCTGGGCACCCAGTTCGACATGCGCTGGAGCCTGAACCAGGCCGCGCAACCCATGCGCACCGTGCTGCTGGTCAGCAAGGAAGGCCATTGCCTGAACGATTTGTTGTTCCGCTGGAAGTCGGGTTTGTTGCCGCTGGACATACGCGCCATCGTTTCCAACCACCGCGACTTTTACCAGTTGGCAGCCAGCTACAACGTGCCGTTTCACCACATTCCGGTGACGGCCGCGACCAAGGCCGAGGCCGAAAAAACGCCAGTACGACATCATCCAGGCCGAAGGCGCCGAGCTGGTGGTGCTGGCGCGTTACATGCAGATCCTGAGCGACGACCTGTGCAAAAAGCTGGCGGGCCGGGCCATCAACATCCACCACTCGTTTTTGCCCAGCTTCAAGGGCGCCAAGCCCTATTACCAGGCCCATGCGCGCGGCGTGAAACTGATAGGCGCCACCGCCCATTACGTGACCGCCGACCTCGACGAAGGCCCCATCATCGAACAGGACGTGGCGCGCGCCGACCACAGCAAAACCGTGGAAGCCCTGACCGCTATGGGCCGCGACACCGAAAGCCAGGTGCTGGCCAGAGCCGTGTTGTGGCACAGCGAACACCGCGTGCTGCTGAACGGACACAAGACCGTCATTTTTAAATAGAGATGGCCACCGCTGCGCGGATTCCGCCCATCCAGTGCCTGCTGACCTTTGAGGCCCTGGCGCGGCTGCGCAGCGTCACGCAGGCGGCGGAAGAGTTGCATGTCACGCCCAGCGCCGTCAGCCACCGGGTCAAACAGCTGGAACAAATCATTGGCACCAAGCTGTTTGGCCGTGCTGATTTTTCGCTGACCACCGAAGGCAGCGGCTACCTGGCCCATGTGCGTGAAGGCCTGGCCATTTTGCAGAAGTTTCCCGGCGCCGCCGGCCAGAGCGGTACACCGGGCAAACGCAAGTTGCGCCTGGCGGTGACGCCGACTTTTGCACGCTCCATCCTGATCCCGCGCCTGCGCCAGTTCACCGACGCCTACCCCGAGATCGACTTGACCTTGCAGGTGTCGATTCCGTTGCTGGACGTGGTGGCCGAAGACGCCGACCTGGTCGTGCGTTTTGGCAGCGGGCGTTATGCCGACGTCGAACATGTCTGCCTGATGAAAGACGAGGTCACGCCGCTGGCCTCGCCCGCTTATGTGCGCGAACACGGGCCGTTTGAAGCGCCCGAGGATCTGGATGGCGAAGCGCTGCTGCGTTCGCCGCTGGAGCCCTGGCGCACCTGGTTTGCGGCGCACCAGCTGGACTGGCCGGAACCGGTGGACGGCTCGCAGTTCAACGACATCGGCCTGATGTGTGACTGCGCCGCAGCCGGCATGGGGGTGGCGTTGGTGCGGCTCAAGCTGGGCGCGCCCTGGCTGGAAAACGGCTCGCTGGTGCGTTTGTATGAACGCAACGTGCCCAGCCCGCACGCCCACTACCTGTGCTGGCGCACCGGCATGATGGACCGCTGGGAATGTGCGGCTTTTGCCGACTGGCTGAAAAAATCAGTCGCCTGACCTGGCCGCCGAAGGTTTTAAGCTTTTCAGGCCTCCAGCCCTTACCTCACGGGCGCAAGCAGCTATTGAATTTATAGCGTTTTGTTTTTCAAACAAAGCCGCCACTTTCTTCACGCCGCCCGCCTGCGCTTTGGCTTAAAGTGTTTGCTCCATGAACACACCTTCAGACACCCCGCCATCGCTGGATCGCGCCCAACAGCAAACCCGCGTCGTCAGCGCATTACAAGCCGTGCTGCCGGCCCATGCGCTGCTCTGGCACCAGGAAGACACCACACCGTATGAATGTGACGGCCTGACCGCTTACCGCCAGCGCCCGCTGGTGGTCGCCCTGCCCGAAACTTATGCGCAGGTGCAAGCCGTGTTGCGCACCTGCCATGCGCTGGAGGTGCCGGTGGTGGCGCGCGGCGCCGGCACCGGCCTGTCCGGTGGCGCCATGCCGCACCAGCTGGGCGTGACCCTGTCGCTGGCCAAGTTCAACAAAATATTAAAAATGGACGCGGCCAGCCGCACGGCCGTGGTCCAGGGCGGTGTGCGCAACCTGGCGATCAGCGAAGCCGCTGCGCCCCTGGGCCTGTATTACGCACCCGACCCGTCCAGCCAGATCGCCTGCACCATAGGCGGCAACGTCGCCGAAAACTCGGGCGGCGTGCATTGTCTCAAATACGGCCTGACCCTGCACAACGTGCTCCAGGTCAAAGGTTTCACGGTGGAAGGCGATGAAGTGAGCTTCGGTAGCGAAGCCCTCGACAGCGCCGGTTACGACCTGCTGTCGGTGGTGATAGGCAGCGAAGGCATGTTGGCCGTGACCACCGAAGTGACCGTCAAGCTGGTGCCCAAACCGGTGCTGGCGCGCTGCATCATGGCCAGCTTTGACGATCTGCGCAAGGCCGGCGACGCGGTGGCGGCGGTGATTGCCGCCGGCATCATTCCGGCCGGCCTGGAGATGATGGACAAACCCATGATCGCCGCGGTCGAAGACTTTGTGCATGCGGGTTACGACCTGAATGCCGAAGCGATTTTGCTCTGTGAAAGCGACGGCACGCCGGAAGAAGTCGAGGAAGAAATCGGCCGCATGAGTGCCGTGCTGCGTAGCCACGGCGCCACGGCAATTGCGGTGAGCCAGAACGAGGCCGAACGCCTGCGTTTCTGGAGCGGCCGCAAAAATGCGTTTCCCGCTTCGGGTCGCATCAGCCCCGACTACATGTGTATGGACTCGACGATTCCGCGCAAACGTCTGGCCGACATCCTGCTGGCCATCCAGGGCATGGAGAAAAAATACGGCCTGCGCTGCGCCAATGTCTTTCACGCCGGCGACGGCAACCTGCACCCCTTGATTCTGTTTGATGCCAACGACGCCGACCAGTTGCACCGCTGCGAACTGTTTGGCGCCGACATCCTGGAAACCAGCGTGGCCATGGGCGGCACGGTCACCGGGGAACATGGCGTGGGCGTGGAAAAACTCAACTCCATGTGTGTGCAATTTTCGGCCGCCGAAAACGCACAGATGTTAGGCGTGAAACACGCGTTTGATGCCAAGGGCCTGCTCAATCCCGGCAAGGTGATCCCTACCCTGCAGCGCTGCGCCGAATACGGCAAGATGCTGGTGCGCGGCGGCCAGCTCTCACACCCGGACTTGCCGCGTTTCTAGTCGTTACCAGGTGTCGATGTAACGATCATTCCCCAATGGCCTGAGCTTCGCCGACTGCAAGCCGGCCACCAGCCATGGCCGTGTCTGCGCCGGGTCAATCACCGCATCAATTTCCAGGGTGGCCGCCATCTGCAGGACGCTGCCTTTGGCGTAATGCTGGTCCACCAGTTGTTGGTACAGCGCCTCGCGCGCTGGACCTTCGGGCAAGGCGTCCAGCTCCTTGCGGTAACCGAGCTTGACCGCGCCTTCCAACCCCATCGCGCCAAACTCGCCGGTGGGCCAGGCCACGGTGAACATAGGCGCATGAAAACTGCCGGCCGTCATGGCCATGGCGCCCAGGCCATAACCCTTGCGCAAGACCACGCTGAAATACGGCACACGCAAGGCGGCGGCCGCGACAAACAGGCGGCTGGCATGGCGCACCTGGGCCTGTGCCTCGATCTCGGGGCCCACCATGAAGCCCGGGGTGTCGACAAAACTCAGCAGCGGCAAACCGTGGCTATTACACAGCTGCATAAAACGCGCGGCCTTGTCGGCGGCGTCCGCGTCGATCGCACCGCCCAGGTGTTGCGGGTTGTTGGCCAGGATACCCACCGCGCGCCCTTCGATGCGGGCCAGCGCGGTGTGAATGCCCGGGCCAAAACCACTGCGCAAAATCAACAGGCTGCCGCTGTCCACCACCCCTTCAAGCACAGCGCGGCTGTCGTAGACCCGCAAACGGTTTTCCGGCACGGCATCGCGCAGCACGGCTGCATCGGGCGCCGTCCATGTCTTGAGCGAACCCTGGAAAAAAGACAGGTAGTGGCGCGCCGCCGCCACCGCTTGCGCCTCGTCGTCCACCAGCACGTCGATCACACCGTTGCCGTGTTGCACAGCGCTGGGGCCTATCTGCTCGGGCGTAAACACGCCCAGGCCACCACCTTCGACCATGGCCGGTCCGCCCATGCCGATGTTGCTGTTTTTGGTAGCAATGATCACGTCGCTGCAACCCAGCAGCGCCGCGTTGCCGGCAAAACAGCGGCCGGCCACGATGCCGACGACAGGCACCTGGCCCGACAGGCGCGCATAACTGGCAAAGGTGCTGATATGCAGGCCGGCGACGATGGGCATGTCGGTGTCCCCGGGCCGGCCACCACCACCCTCGGCAAACAAGACCACCGGCAACTTGTTCTCCAGCGCCAGGCCCAACAGGCGGTCGGTTTTCTGGTGGTTGCGCATGCCTTGCGTGCCGGCCAGCACGGTGGCGTCGTAAGCCATCACCACGGTGCGGCTGGCTTCGGCGCCGAACCGGGCGCTATTGATCGTGGCGATGCCGGTGACCATACCATCGGCCGGTGTCTGGGTGATCAGGTCTTCTTCGCTGCGGCGGCTGCGCTGTGCCGCCACGGCGAGGGCGCCGTATTCGATGAACGAACCCTCGTCACACAAATCGGCGATGTTTTCGCGCGCGCTGCGCAGGCCCAGGGCGTGGCGTTTGGTGATGGCGTCGGGGCGATTGTTGTCCTGCGTTTTGGCGTGACGATCCAGCACCGCTTGCAGGTCAGGCCGCAGGCCTTGCGGCACGGCGCGACCGGTCAGCGGTACGGGTTTCGTAATCGATACGACAGGGGCCGAAGCCGCGTGAAAGGTCGCCAGCAAGGCGCCCGCTTCCACCAATTCTCCCGCCGTGAAAAAAAGCTCAGCCACCTGGCCGGCAGCCACTGCACGCACTTCGTGCTCCATCTTCATGGCTTCAAGAATCAGCAGCAAATCACCCGGCTGAACGCTGTCGCCAGGTTGAACCTGCCATTGAACAATCTGGGCTTGCAAAGGGGAATGGATGGCGGGCATGCGCTGATTTTGCGCGCGCCCGTGGGGCGGCCCCGTCAACTGCGTGACAAGGGCGCCCGCCTAGCCCATCTACACACGCGCTACGCAGCTCCTGCGACGCGCGTGCTGACTACCTGGACGAAGTCGCGGCTCAGGCGACCTGCAAACCGGGCTTGCCCACCAGTGTGGCTTTGGGCGTGCTGGCAGCGCCGAACAAAATTTCACCGGCGAGCTGGCCGCCTTCTTCAATCACGAGCTTGCCGTAACGGATCTTGCCGGTGACCTTGCCGGTTGCATAAATCACCAGCTTCTGGCGCACCGTCAGGTTGCCGTCAAACTCGCCGTGAATTTCCGCGATGTCGATTTCAGCCGAACCCTTGAACGCGCCGTTCTCGGAGATCTGCATCACACGCGAGTCCATCGTGGCTTCGACCAGACCTTCGACCACCAGGGTGTCGCAGTCGGTGATTTCCACGCCTTTGAGTTTGATGTTGGGTCCCACCGTCAGCTTGCTGCCGCCTTCGCGGGTGGTGCTGGACGCGGGGGTGCTGGCAGCGGCGACGGGTTGTGCGCTGCTGGCGGTGTTGCTGGTGTTGGTCGCTGTGCCGTTCGAGTAAGGATTGGGATTCGGGCTGCCGTGACGCAAGGTGGTGGGCTCATCTCGCTTGCCAAAGAACGGGGATTGCAGTGCCATGTGGTTTCCTTCAAAAGAACCTGATGGTACGGAGACACATTTCAAAAGTCTCCACTGCTAATGCAAGATGAGTAACGAAATTAATTGGCAGATACAAACCATCACACCATAGCGTCGTCATTTGCCGCCTCGAATTGTCGACAGCGCTGACGCTTATAAACTTGCGGCATGCACTACACGGTCAAAATTTTTCACACCGACGATGTCTCCGACGCGGAACGCGAGGCGGCGGTACAGCGTTTTTGCGCCGCGCTGGACAACACGCTGGGGGATGCCAGCCTGGTGGCGCCGGTCTACCGCGCCTACCTGCGTTTGCTGCAGGCCCACGGCGAACACGCGCGGCCCTGGGACCTGAGCCCGGCCGAGCAGTTGCTGGCCGACCAGTGGGAAGCGGCAGAACTGGCCGCCACCCAGGCCGCTTTCGGGTCCGAGCGCTACATGGGGGATGCGCATTACGAGTTGGACATCGGGCCGCGTTAAGAGCCCGTCATCACATCGCGGTTTGACCTGACAACAAAGCCACGTTGCCACCCGCTGCCGTGGTGTTGATGGTCACAGTTTGTTCGGTGCAAAAACGATAAAGGTAATGCGGGCCGCCCGCCTTGGGGCCGGTGCCGGACAGGCCCTGGCCACCAAAAGGCTGCACACCCACCACCGCACCAATCATGTTGCGGTTGATATAAATGTTGCCGACCTGCGCGTGTGCCGCCAACGCCTGCGCGCGCGCATCGATGCGGGTCTGGATGCCCAGGGTCAAGCCGTAACCCAGCGCATTGATCTGCTCGACCACCGCCTGCGGATCGCCGCGCCAGCGCACAATTTGCAACACCGGGCCGAAAATTTCCTGCGTCACATCGGCGATGCGGGCGACTTCAAACAGGCGGGGGGCCAGCAGATGCGGCACCTCACTCGCTATCGAATCAGTAGCTGATAGCGCTTGCCCACCCTGGGCCAAGGCCTTTTCTGATGCTGAACCCAGGCGCAGACAATGCTGCTGCAGGTTGTCAAACGCGGCCTGGTCAATAACCGGCCCGACATCGGTAGCCAGATCCGCCGGATCACCCTGCACCAGCTCCTGAACTGCGCCAGCCAGCATGGCGATCAGCTTGTCGGCAATTGCGTCATGCACACACAAGAGGCGCAAGGCCGAGCAACGCTGGCCGGCACTGCGAAACGCACTTTGCAGCACCACATCCACCACCTGCTCGGGCAGCGCGCTTGAGTCCACCAGCATGGCGTTGATGCCGCCGGTCTCGGCAATCAGCGGGGTTATGGGACCGTCTTTGGCGGCCAGCGCACGGTTGATGGTTTTGGCGACCTCGGTCGAGCCGGTGAACACCACGCCGGCAATCTGCGGTGCGGCGACCAGGGCCGCACCCACGGTCTCGCCGGGGCCATGCAAGAGTTGCAACACCGCTTCGGGCACACCGGCGGCATGCAAGAGCTTCACCATGGCCCAGGCCACGCCCGGGGTTTGTTCGGCGGGTTTGGCCAGCACGGCGTTGCCGGTGGCCAGTGCCGCCGCGACCTGGCCGGTAAAAATCGCCAGCGGAAAATTCCAGGGACTGATGCAAACCCAGACGCCGCGCGCCCTCAGGCGCAATTCATTGCTTTCGCCGGTCGGCCCATCGAGCAGCACAGGCGCCATGATGCGTTCGGCCTCATTCGCGTAATAACGCAAGAAGTCCACGGCTTCGCGCACCTCGGACACCGCGTCGCCCCAGGTCTTGAAAGCTTCTTTCACCAGCAGCGCGCAGAACTTCGGCAACTGCTGCTCCAGCGTATCGGCCGCCTGTCGCAAGAGGGCGGCGCGTGCAGGCGCCCCCAGATCGCTCCATTTTTGATAGCTGCTTGTGCCCGTGGTGACTGGGTCACAGGCCAATTTTGCATCAAACAGCGGCACTGGCGGCACTTGCACGGCGGCATAGGCGGCCAGCAACGGCGCCCGCATGGCCTCGACCGTGAGGTCCAGCCCGGCGCTGTTTTTGCGGCCGGGGCCGTACAGCTCGGCGGGCAAAGGCAGCGAGGGTTGCGGCGCCAGCCACAGCGGCGAGGTCAAGAGTTGGTCCATGCCCACGGACTCGTCGATCAGCTGATGCACAAAAGAGGAGTTGGCGCCATTTTCCAGCAGGCGGCGCACCAGGTAAGCCAGCAGGTCGCGGTGTGCGCCTACGGGGGCGTAGACGCGGCAGGCGATGTCCGAATTTTTCAGCAGCTCGCGATACACACCTTCGCCCATGCCGTGCAGGCGTTGCAATTCAAATCGCGTACCAGGCCGCAGTGCAGTAGGCGAAGCGACAAGCGTGGGGGGCCGTTCTCTCGGCCATCTGCAAAATCGCCGCAATGGTGCCGGCGTTGTGCGTCGCAAACTGCGGGTAAATCACATCGGACGCGGCCAGCAAGGCCTGGGCGCAGGCCAGGTAAGACACATCGGTGTGGTGTTTGTGTGTGAACACCGGGTAACAGGGCAGGCCCAGTTCCTGCGCGCGTTTGATTTCCGCATCCCAATACGCGCCCTTGACCAGGCGGCACATCAGGCGCAACTTGTGTTGGCGGGCGATGGCGGCGACATGCGTGATCAACTCCAGCGCACGGGTCTGGTAGGCCTGCAGCGCCAGGCCAAACCCTTGCCACTGCGGACAGTGCTGCGCCACTTGCGCGGCCAGTGTGTCGAACACGTCCAGCGACAACTCCAGCCGCTCGACTTCTTCGGCGTCTATGGTGAGGTTGATGTTGGCCTCTGCGGCCAGCTCGCACAAACCCCAGACACGCGGCACCAGCTCGGCCATGACACGTGTGTGTTGTGCATCTTCATACCGCGGGTGCAAGGCGCTGAGTTTGATGGAGATGCCGTCATTGGCCTCGACCGCCCCCGTGGTATCCGCGCGCGCCGCGATGGCGGCTATCGCCTGGGTGTAACTCGCCAGGTAACGCTGCGCGTCCTCCTCGGTGCGGGCACCTTCTCCCAGCATGTCGTAGCTGAATCGGAGCCCCCACGCTTGCCCTTCGGGTTGCGCTGCCCCCCGAGGGGGCTGTTCCGCCTTGGGGCGGCCCGGCGGCGGAACGCGCAAGCGGCCGTTTTTTTTCTTGCTGTGGTCCGCCTCATGCATGGCCTCGTTGATGGTCTGACCCAGCACAAACTGCCGCCCCAGCAGTTGCACCGCACGCAAGGTGGCGGCAACCACGGCACGTGCGCCCAGCCTGGCCATCAGGCCGGGCTCAGGGGAGACCTGACCGGCAACGGGCGTCGCCGGCAAAAACTTCTTGGACAGCGCCAACGCCGAGGCCGACCACTGCGCGAGTACACCTTCGCCGGCCGCATCAAAATCGGCCCGACCCAACTGATCCGCCGTCAGCGCGATCGCGGTCTCGGCATCGGGCACACGCAACAGCGCTTCGGCCAGGCGCATCAAGGCCAAGCCTTCGGCGCTGGAAATCGGATACTCCTTGAGCAGGCTTTCCATGGCCCAAAACGGCGGCGGGTTGTCGCGCACGGCCAACACCCAAGGCTCTGCCGTCTGCGCGGCCAGCGCCCAGTCCAGGCTACCGGCCAGCTGGCGCAGGCGGTCCGACACAAGGCCGGCTTCGGACCGGTAGGGGGAAGGCAGGTGGGGACGGCGCGGCATAAAAACTCCATAACTTGGTGAATATGGCCATGGTGGCTTGAATTCCCACCAATTTCCCGCTAAATTTGACGCCTAAAACAGAATAATTCACTAACCATGATCGACACGAGCCCCGACCTTGACCGCATTGACATCAAAATCCTGAATCTTCTGCAGCAGGACGGCCGCCTGTCCAACCTCAAACTCGCCGAAACCGTGGGCCTGTCGCCCACGGCGGTGCTGGCACGGGTGCAACGCCTCACGCGTGATGGTTTTATCCTGGGTTACGAGGCGCGGCTAAACCCCATGAAACTGGGTGCCGGCATGCTGGTGTTTGTGGAAGTGTTGCTGGACCGCACCACGCCGAATGTTTTCGAGGCCTTCAAGGCGGCGGTGCAGGTGCATCCCGAAATCATGGAGTGCCACATGGTGGCTGGCGGCTTTGACTATTTGCTCAAGACTCGCATGGCCGACATGGCGGCCTACCGGCACTTTGCCGGCACGGTTTTGTGGCAACTGCCAGGCGTGCGTGAAACCCGGACCTACGCGGTGATGGAAGAAGTCAAAAGCAGCACGCGGCTGGCGCTGGGGCAGTGACCTCGACACGACAGCGCAACCCCCTCACCGAAGGGGATTTGCAAAGCGCCAGGGGCTGGCAATAATGCGGACATTCGTTGCCAACATCCGCCAACGCCTGCCATTCACCAGGGGACTCCCATGAAACGCCATCTTCCGTTACTGGCCAGCCTGGCCGCCCTGGCTTTTGCCGCACCCGCAGGGGCCCAGACCATGAAGCCCGGTTTGTGGGAAGCCACCAACAAGCTGGGCGGCAGCCCGGAGATGGACCAGGCCATGGCCCAGATGCAGCAACAGATGGCCAACATGCCGCCGGCGCAACGCAAACAAATGGAAGAGATGATGGCCAAACAGGGCATGAGCGTGAGCGGCGCCGCCAAGGGTGGCATGGTCATGAAGATGTGCATCACCCAGGACATGGCGGACAGACAGCAGTTGCCAATCCAGCAACCAGGCAACTGCACCACCACAACCAGCGACAAAAGCAGCACCGGCATGAAGCTGACCTTCAGCTGCACCAACCCGCCCTCCAGCGGCGAAGGCCAGTTCACCTTCACCGGCGACACCGCCTACACCATGGCCATGAAAATCAACAGCGGCGGTCAGGGCACACCCAAAACCACCACCGTCAACACCTCGGCCAAATGGCTGAACAGCGATTGCGGCGCCATCAAACCGATGGCAGTGCAGAAAAAATAACACGTCAGCGCCCTCCCCTGTGCAAGCAGGTGCCCCCTGGTGGGGCTGGGCGCTACACACAGTGAGCAACCGCGGGGGCTTATCTCGTGCCGAAAATTGCCGTCCCGACACGCACCATGGTGCTGCCGGCGTGGATGGCGGCCTCCAGGTCTGCCGTCATGCCCATGGACAAGGTGTCCATGGCCTGCGGCAACACGCCGGCGCTGTTTATCTGATGAAAAAGGCTTGCAGCCCTTTCATGGACTGCGCAAGAAGCCATGAAATCAGGCGCAGGTTCGGGAATAGACATGAGGCCGCGCAACTGCAGCCGGGGCAGCCGTGCAACTTCGGCAGCCAGCGCCAGCACCTCTTGCGGCGCCACACCCGACTTGCTGGTGCCACCGTCGATGTTGACCTGCAGGCACACCTGCAGCGGCGGCAAATGCGGCGGCCGTTGCTCGCTGAGCCTCTGCGCAATTTTCAGGCGATCCAGGGACTGCACCCAGTCAAAGGTTTCGGCCACCAGCCGGGTCTTGTTGCTTTGCACCGGGCCTATGCAATGCCATTCCGAACGCCGGGCATGCTTCTCGGCCTCCCACTCCCGGATCAGGCCCAACTTTTCCACGCCTTCCTTGATGTAGTTTTCGCCGAACATCTGCTGCCCGGCGGTCAGCGCCTGCATCACGGCTTCGGGCCCAAAGGTTTTGGAAACGGCCAACAAACGCACGCTGGCGGGGTCGCGTCCGGCGGCTGCGCAGGCCGCCACAATCCGTGCGTGCACGGCTTGGAGATTGTCAACAATCGTGGTCATAATCGAACTGTAAACCTAGACTCAGAGGAACCTCCCGGATGGACATCACCCAGCTGCTGGCTTTTAGCGTCAAGAACAAGGCTTCCGATTTGCATTTGTCAGCCGGCCTGCCGCCCATGATCCGGGTCCATGGGGACGTCAGGCGCATCAATGTCGATCCGCTGGACCACAAACAGGTTCACGCCATGGTGTACGACATCATGAACGACACCCAGCGCAAGAATTACGAAGAGTTTCTGGAGATCGATTTTTCCTTCGAGATCGACGGCCTGGCGCGTTTTCGCGTCAATGCTTTCAACCAGAACCGCGGCGCCGGCGCAGTGTTCCGGACCATTCCCTCCAAAATCCTGACGCTGGAACAGCTCAACGCGCCGAAAATTTTCGGCGAGCTGGCGATGAAACCCCGCGGCATGGTGCTGGTCACCGGCCCCACCGGCTCGGGCAAATCCACCACCCTGGCCGCCATGGTCAACTACCTGAATGAAACCGAATACGGCCACATCCTGACAGTGGAAGACCCGATCGAGTTTGTGCACGAATCGAAAAAATGCCTGATCAACCAGCGCGAGGTCGGACCGCACACGCTGAGCTTCAGCGCGGCGCTGAAGTCCGCATTGCGCGAAGATCCGGACGCCATCCTGGTCGGCGAGATGCGCGACCTGGAAACCATACGCCTGGCCATGACGGCTGCCGAGACCGGCCACCTGGTTTTGGCACCCTGCACACCTCCAGCGCGGCCAAAACCATTGACCGCATCATCGACGTGTTCCCGGCCGAAGAAAAAGACATGATCCGCGCCATGTTGTCGGAGTCGCTGCAGGCCGTGATTTCGCAAACCCTGTGCAAGACCAAGGACGGCCAGGGCCGCGTTGCCGCGCATGAGATCATGCTGGGCACCAGCGCCATCCGCAACCTGATCCGCGAAGCCAAGGTGGCGCAGATGTATTCATCGATCCAGACCGGCAACAGCGTGGGCATGCAGACGCTGGACCAGAACCTGACGGACCTGGTCAAACGCAATGTGATCTCTGCCGCGGAAGCCCGCGGCAAAGCCAAAATTCCCGAGAACTTCCCCGGCTGAACATGGCCCCCACGCTTGTCACTTCGTGTACAGCGCTGCCCCCCGAGGGGGCTGCTGCGCCTGCGGTCTGGCAAAGCCAGTCCCGCGGCCCCTGCTGGGTTGAAGAAGGCACTCGCCTGCGCGTCAATCCATCCGTCTTTCTGACGGCTACCGAATCTGTTTGAAAGGAGTCGCAAAATGGAACGCGACCAGGCCAGTAAATTCATCAACGACCTTCTCAAGCTGATGGTCGGCCGCAACGGCAGCGACCTGTTTATCACCGGAGATTTCCCGCCGGCCATGAAGGTCGACGGCAAGGTGACCAAGGTGTCGCCGCAGCCGCTGAACGCCGGCCACACGCTGGCGCTGGCACGCGCCATCATGAACGACAAGCAGGCCGCCGAATTCGAGCGCACCAAGGAGTGCAACTTCGCGATTTCCCCGCCCGGCGTCGGCCGCTTCCGCGTCAACGCCTTTATCCAGCAGGGCAAGGTCGGCATGGTGATGCGGGTGATCCCGGCCACGCTGCCCACCATCGACGGCCTGGGCCTGCCGCAGGTGCTGAAAGACGTGGTGATGTCCAAACGCGGCCTGTGCATTCTGGTCGGCGCCACCGGCTCGGGCAAATCCACCTCGCTGGCGGCCATGGTGGACTGGCGCAATGAGAATTCCTTCGGCCACATCATCACGATTGAAGACCCGGTGGAGTTTGTGCACCCGCACAAAAACTGCGTGATCACGCAGCGCGAAGTGGGCCTGGACACCGACAGCTGGGAGTCGGCGCTGAAAAACGCGCTGCGCCAGGCGCCCGACGTGATCCTGATGGGAGAAATCCGCGACCGCGAAGCCATGGAACACGCCGTGGCTTTTGCCGAAACCGGCCATTTGTGTCTGGCCACGCTGCATGCCAACAGCGCCAACCAGGCGCTGGACCGCATCATCAACTTCTTCCCCGAAGAACGCCGCGCCCAGCTGCTGATGGACTTGTCGCTGAACATGAAAGCCATGATCTCGCAGCGCCTGGTGCCCAAGCAGGACAGCAAGGGCCGGGTCGCGGCGGTGGAAGTGATGCTGAACACGCCGCTGATTTCCGACCTGATCTTCAAGGGTGAGGTCTCCGAGATCAAGGAAATCATGAAGAAAAGCCGCAACCTGGGCATGCAGACCTTCGACCAGGCGCTGTTCGATGCCTTTGAAAGCCACCAGATCAGCTACGAAGACGCGCTGCGCAATGCCGACTCCGTCAACGACCTGCGGCTGCAGATCAAACTCAACTCCCAACGTGCCAAAACCCAGGACCTGGCGGCCGGCACCGAACACATGGCCATTGTTTAAATCATGACTATTTCCAGCACCCACCCCAAAACCTATGAACCGACCCCTGCCCTGAACGTTGCCTTTCTCGGGCTGGGCGTCATGGGTTATCCCATGGCCGGCCACCTCGCGCTGGCCGGTCACGTCGTCACGGTTTACAACCGGACCGCTACCAAATCGATAGCTTGGTGCGCAGAATACGCGGGGGCCAAAGGCCTGAAACATGCTGAAACCCCGCGCGAAGCCGCCGCCGGCGCCGACATCGTGTTTTGCTGCGTCGGCAACGACGACGATTTGCGCAGCGTCACCTTGGGCGACAACGGCGCCTTTGCCGGCATGTCGCCGGGCGCGGTGTTTGTCGACCACACCACGGCCTCCGCCGATGTGGCGCGCGAGTTGTATGCGGCAGCACAAGCGCTGGGCCTGCAGTTTGTTGATGCCCCGGTTTCCGGCGGACAGGCCGGCGCGCAAAATGGTTTGTTGACCGTCATGTGCGGCGGTGATGCGGCAGCCTTTGAGGCGGTCAAGCCGGCCGGCATGGCCTTTTCCAAGGCCTTCACCTTGATGGGCGCCAGCGGCGCCGGCCAACTGACCAAAATGGTCAACCAGATCTGCATCGCCGGGCTGGTCCAGGGTTTGAGCGAAGCCGTGGCCTTTGGCCAGAAGGCCGGGCTGGACATGAAGCAGGTGCTGGACGTGATCGGCAAGGGCGCAGCACAAAGCTGGCAACTCGACAACCGCGGCAAAACCATGGTGGCCGGTCAGTTTGATTTTGGTTTTGCTGTCGACTGGATGCGCAAGGACCTGGGCCTGGTGCTGGATGAAGCCAAGGCCAATGGCGCGCGGCTGCCGGTGACGGCGCTGGTGGACCAGTTTTACGCCGACGTCCAGGCCATGGGCGGGCAGCGCTGGGACACCTCCAGCCTGATCAAGCGACTGACTTAAAAAACACCTGCCCACAAAAAAAACCGGCCTGGCGCCGGTTTTCTTTTTGGGGAGGCGGAACGACGGGCTTACCCGCCGCTGCTCGGTGTGCCTGTGGCGGCCGTCGGTTTGGCGGCCTGCTGGGGCATGAGGCGCTTCAGCTCTTCGTCGCTGATGACCTCGAAAATCCGCACCACCTTCTGCACACCGCGGCCACCGCGGGCGACTTCGGTCGCACGCTCGGCTTCACGCTGCGTCACACGACCCATCAGGTAGACGGTGCCGCGTTCGGTGACCACCTTGAAGGCGCCGGCGTACAAGTCCTTGGTATCGATCAGCAAGGCCTTGACCTGGCCGGTGATCAACACATCGGAAGAACGCTGCACCAGCGAGGGGCTGTCGATGATGGCCAACTCGTTGACCACGCCGTTGACGTTTTCAACCCGGGACACCACTTGCTCCACGAGTTTTTTGTCCTGCTCGTTGAGGACTTCACCGGTGAGCAGCACCTGGCGGTTGTAGCTGGTCACGCTGACGCGCGCACGGCTGCCGATGGCGTCGCGCAGGCGGCTCATGGCACGCAGCTCAATACCTTCGTCTTCCAGTTGGGCGCCCGAGGTGCGGCGGTCCGTGGCCACCATGACGCCGCCCGCGACGCCGCCCAGTGCCAGCGGAAAACACGCTGTCAGGCTGCCGCCCAGCAGGGCCACGGTGCAGGCCGTCAGCATCAGCCGCTTGAAACGGGTGGTGGTTGGATTGGTTTTTTTCATCAAGGACTTTCCTGGTCGCCAAGTAATTGGGCATCCACGCCGTCACAAATGCAGTGAAGGGCCAGCAGATGAACTTCCTGAATGCGTGCCGTGCGGTCATGCGGCACACAGATATGCACGTCGGTTTCGCGCAAGGCCGCCGTCATTTGGCCGCCGCCCTTGCCGGTCAGCGCCACCACCGTCATCTCGCGTTCATGCGCCGCTTCGATGGCGGCCAGCACGTTGGCCGAGTTGCCGCTGGTGCTCAGCGCCAGCAAGACGTCGCCGGCACCGCCCAGGGCGCGCACCTGCTTGGAAAAAATCACGCTGAAATCGTAGTCGTTGGCGATGGCCGTGAGGATGGAGCTGTCGGTGGTCAGCGCAATCGCGCCCAACTCGGGCCGCTCGCGCTCAAAACGCCCGACAAACTCGGCCGCGAAATGCTGGGCATCCGCAGCTGAGCCGCCGTTGCCGCAGGCCAAGACCTTGCCACCACTGGTCACGCTGGCCAAAATGGCCTGCACCGCAGCAGCAATCGGTTTCGAAAGTAGCTGCGCCGCCTGGTATTTCAGGTCAGCGCTGTCAATAAAGTTCTGTTCAATGCGTTGTTCGAGCATGGGTCAATGATACCGGGTCAAAAATTTCAGTTTTGCGTCCACAGGCCTTCCGCCCGCCGCCGCGCAATGCATGGTTACAAAATGGGGGCAAATACGCCATTCACAAGCCACTCAGTCCGCATCAAACGCGCCTTGCAGCCATTCAAGCACAACTGTGTCGGGCGCATCGAGACGGCCTTCGACCAGCACCACGTCAAAACGGCAAGGCGGCGCGCTGGCAAAACGCATCAGGTAGTGGCGCGCCGCCAACACCAGCCGGCGCTGCTTGAGCGCCCCAATGCTGGCTGCGGCGCCGCCGTGCAGCGTGCTTTTGCGCTGGCGCACCTCGACAAACACCAAGGTGCCATCGGGCGCGCGCATGATCAGGTCCACCTCGCCGCCACCGCGGCCCGGCGTCCGATAATTGGCCTCCACCGGTTTCAGCCCCGCCTTGACCAGGTAGGCCAGCGCCAGCGCTTCCGCCGCGTCGCCCAGGCGCTTGGTGGTAATCTGGCCGGACGGCGGCTGCGCGCCGGCCACACCAGTGCCGCCGCTGACAGCCTCTTTTGCAACCTGCTTTTTGGAAAACCACATTGAACGCTTCCTTCGACCTGGCCCTGGCTGCCGCACGCGCCGCGGCCGGCATGCAGCATTATCCCGAAGCGGCCCTGTATGTGGTGGCCACACCCATAGGCAACCTGTCGGACATCAGCCTGCGGGCCCTGCATGTGTTGCAACTGGTGCAGGCCATCGCCTGCGAAGACACGCGCCATACCCAAACCATGTTGCGCCAATACGGCATCGACAAACCCCTGTTGGCCGTGCATGAACACAACGAGGCGCAGGCGGCCCTGCTGGTGATAGAACGCCTGCAACGCGGCGAACGGGTGGCCTATGTCAGCGATGCCGGCACCCCGGCCGTCAGCGACCCGGGCGCACGTCTGGTGGCGGCGGTACGGGCCGCCGGGCTCACCATCCTGCCCCTGCCCGGCGCCAGCAGCGTGACCACCGCCCTGAGCGTGGCAGGCATCAGCGGCGACGCCGGTTTTGTTTTTGCCGGTTTTTTGCCGTCCAAAGCGGCGGAACGGGATCAGGCCGTGCTGGCCCTGCAGGCCGAGCCACGCGCCGTGGTCATCCTGGAGGCGCCGCACCGCATCGAGGCCCTGGCCAAGGCCATGGCGCCGCTGGGTACACGTGTGATCACGGTAGGCCGGGAGCTGACCAAGCAGTTTGAAGAAATCGCCAGCGTTGCGGCGCAGGACTTCAGCGCCTGGCTGGCCGCCGGCAGCCAACGCACCCGGGGTGAGTTTGCGCTGGTTTTGCACCCGGCTGAGCAAGCCCAGGCCGGGGACGACGGCAGCCGGGTCTTGCAGTTGCTGCTGGCCGAATTGCCGCTCAAAACCGCCGTGAAACTCGCTGCCGACATCACCGGTGCACCACGCAACGAGTTGTACGAAACGGCCCTGGCCTTGAAGAAAAACGACGCTTCTGACAACGCCGATTGAGCGCCTGTTTACGGCATCACAGGCACCATGCTCGGGCGTTCTTCCACGCCAGGATGGGCTTTTTGCACCACTTGGTTGCCGTCGACGTAGACCCAGTAAAACATGTCCTGGATGCCGTACCAGCGGTAGGTCAGGACCTCGCCCGGCCAGGATGCCACGCGCTCGACAAAAGCCGGCCGGCCGAACTCGCGCAACACGTCCGCACGCGTCCATTTGCCCAGTTCTATGCGCTGGAAATCCGCCTCATCCAGCACCTGCCTGACGCTGACCACACGGCCTGCCGCATCCAGGTCCACCATGAACGCATATTGGCCGCCCGGCTGGCCGGAGTATTGCAAACGGCTGCCCTGGCTCAGAGGCACCACCGCTGTCGGGGTGCCCATGCGCGACACCACCTCTTCGCGCGACATCCCCGGGCTGATGGAATTGATAGGAAACAGCGCGCAGCCGCTCAGCCAGAGCAAGGGCGCGAGCAAAATAGGGAGGAGTTTGTACAGTCTCATGGCGTGGGGTCCTGGTTGGAGAAGCAGCGCCCGGCGACGCGTGCGATCGATCAATTTTCCTGCTGTTTATACCTCGCCCCCTCTCTTGGCAGGACGCGGTTTTCCTGCAAAAGTTCCCAGGCAGCGACAATCAGCCTTCTATGGACAAACCCTATGCCCCCGCCACCGACAGAAACCGCGAACCGATTCTGGAGGTCTTGCGTGAACGGCTTGCCGGTTGCCGCCAAGTGCTGGAAATCGGCAGCGGCACCGGCCAGCACGCGGTGTATTTTGCGCAAGCCCTGCCGGGCTTGCGCTGGCAGACCTCGGATGTCGCGGACAACTTGCCGGGTATCACATTGTGGCTGCAGGAAGCCGGCTTGGCCAACACGCCAGCCCCGGTTGAAGTGGACATGCGGCAAGCCTGGCCGGACCTCGCCTTTGACGCCGTTTTCAGCGCCAATACCTTGCACATCATGGGCTGGCCCGAAGTCATACAACTGTTTTCGGAACTGGGCCGGCGCATGCCACCCGCGGGTTTGCTGGTGGTGTACGGCCCGTTCAATTACGGCGGGCGCTTCACCAGCGACAGCAATGCACGTTTTGATGCCAGCTTGCGCGCGGGCAACCCGGCCAGCGGGCTGCGCGATTTTGAGGCGGTGAACGCCCTGGCGGCACAAGCCGGCCTGGTGTTGCTGGAAGACCGCGCCATGCCGGCCAACAACCGCTGCATCACCTGGCAGCGTGGACCCGCCGCCAGCGTTTAAAGCGTTTTGAAATCGAGTTTGCCGGGGCGGGCGGCGTAACGGTTCAGGGCATCGAACTGCTCGACCTGCACACGCGCCGGGCGATTTTCATACACCGCCACTTTCAGCCAGTCACATTCGGCCAACAACTGGGCTTCGTCATTGAGCCGGGTTTGCCACACCTTGTGCAAACCATCCCAACGGTAGCCTCTGGCCTTGAGCAGGTCCTTGGCCTCAAACGGTGCGGCCGTGGCCTGCAGGCGGAAGCTGGCTTGGGCGGCGGCGGCCAACAGGCGCGCCAGCCCGGTTTGGCCGGACACCGGCAGCGGGCTGGCCAACACCGCCAGCAATGCATGGCAATCCATTTCAGCGCGGTGTGCGTCGTAAAACCAGCCCAGGTCCTGCGCCAGCTGTGTCAGCTTGGCCGAGCCGCGGCCTTCTTTTTTCCAGTCCAGATCGGCAAACGAACAGGCCCAGGGCCGTTGCGCAAATTGCGCCAGCCGTGCCTCGACAAACGGGCGGTCAAAACCGGCATTGTGGGCCAGCACCAGGTCGGCGCGCCCCAGCATGGCGGCCACACGTTGTTCATCCAGCTTGTGGCCGCGCACCATCTCGTCGCTGATGCCGGTGATGGCCTGAACCTCAGCCGGTATCGGCATGCCGGGGTCTTCCAGGCCGTCATAGACCTCGACCTGCCCGGTGGGCAAACCGGTGGCGGTTTCCACATCGACCAGCAGCAGGGCCAGTTCCATGATGCGGTCGCGCGCAGGCTCCAGCCCCGTGGTTTCCGTGTCCAGGATCAACACCCGTGTCACCGGCCCCAGCGGCTGGTGCGCAAACTGCTGCACCACGGGCAGACGGCGCAACACGCGGTAATCGGCATGGCTGTCGAGCACGCGCGCCATCGCTTCGGGCTCCAGCGCCGATGGCGCGAGCGGCGCAGGTGCGGCCGGTTTGGCTTTGCGGGTTCTGGGGGGCTTGGGCGCTGGCAGGCTCAGCACAAGGTCATCGTCAAAACCAAAGCCCAGTTGGCCGGAGGGCGCCGCGTGAGCATTTGCCTCGTTCATGTTGTGGTTCCAGGCGTCTGTAGCGGGGGATTGAAAAAGAAAGTTGGTGCGGCTGGCGGGGATCGAACCCACGACCCTTGGCTTCGGAGGCCAATACTCTATCCACTGAGCTACAGCCGCAACGCTGAAAGGTGTGCCCTGCCCGACTTTTGCGGTGGACAGAGACTTCGCAGGGTCAGGCTTTGCAAACCCGATTCCTGTGGAAGTGTTTGATTCTAGCAGTCAGGCCGGCCATATCCCAGGTTATTAAGAGGGCCGCAGCTATAATCGAAGGTTGTCGAATATGAGTTGCTTTAGTTACCGATTTTTAGTTTTTTGAGGAAGCCATGAGCGCAAACGATCACACAACGGCCCACGAAGAAGACCACACTGGCCCCATCAAAACACCGAAGCAGTTGCTGGCAGCGATTTTTTTCTCTTTTGTCATCCCGATTTTCGCCATCATTGCGCTGGTGTATTACGTCACCTCGGACCACCGGCCTGCCGCCGGCGCCGTCGATGTCGAAAAGGCGATCGCCCAGCGCATCCAGAAAATCGGCACGGTTGAAATCCGTGATGCCAACCGCCCGCTGAAGGCCGGCGCCGAAGTCTACGCCGCCCAATGTGCCGCCTGCCACGCCACCGGCGTCGCTGGTGCGCCCAAGTTTGGCGATGTTGCCGCCTGGGGCCCGCGCATCAAGACCGGCTTTGACAGCCTGTGGAATTCCGCACTCAAAGGCAAGGGTGCCATGGGTCCCCAGGGTGGTGGTGATTTTGAAGATGCTGAAATTGGCCGGGCAGTCGCCCACATGGCGAATGCCGCCGGCGCGAAGTTCGCCGAGCCACAAAAAGCCGCCGCGGCTGCTGTTGTAGCCACCGATGCCGCCGCCGGACCTTCGGCCGATGTCGTGGCGGCACTGGCCGCCGCCAACAAGTCGGCCGCACCAGCGGCCGGGGGCAATGCCGTCCCTGCGCTGTACACACAGACTTGCGCCACCTGCCACGCCACGGGTGTTGCCGGTGCACCCAAACTGGGTGACAAAGCCGCCTGGGGACCGCGCCTGGCCGCTGGTGTTGATGGCATCACCGCCATTGCCATCAAAGGTGTCGGCGCCATGCCTCCCCGAGGCGGCTCGACAGCCTCGGATGCAGAGATCAAGGCCGTTGTGCAATACATGGTCAACGCGGTGAAATAAATCCGCGGGCCAAGAGCCTCCCACATGAAAAAGCCGGTTCAGACCGGCTTTTTTACGTCAAAAATGCCTGCAGCCCTCTGATTATGGGCGTAATAAGCTATTGTTTTTGTAGCGCCTGAGGGCTGGTGACATAACCGTAGCGCGCCGGCAACGCAAGGACTTCGGCCTCTTGCGGCACCCACAGGCCCCGCTCCACGGCATCGGCCGCATGCATCATGTCCTGCGTATGCACCAGGCCAAAACCGATGTCGGTCTCCAGATACAAGCGCCCCTGCTCATCCAGCACGCAGCGCTGCGCCCGCGCCGCCTCACCGGTGTGTGCGGTCACAAAGAAATCCGGTGCGCCGCCTATGCGCCAGACCAGCGGCGTGGCCTCCAGCTCCACATACACGCGCTGCGGGCCGTTCTGGAAAAACCATTGACCGGCCTGGTCGCTTTCGTAGTTACGCTGAATGAAGTCAATCAGCTTCTCATGTTTGAGCAGCGACCCTTTGGCGGCAACCGGCCCGCCGGCAAAAGGGCCGGCAGCTTGCGCCTTGTCGTCGCGCATATACCAGTTGCCGCGCGCGTCCAGGCCCAGCCAGCCGTAGCAGTTGGGCACATTGGGCCATTTGGCGATGGCCTGGCGAACGATGTCATCCATGGTGTTGATTTTGCGCTGCTTCGACCTGCGCCGCAAAAAACCCGCACACCGCCTCGGGCATCGCACGCACATGACCGGGGAAAGGCGCCGACGGAAAACCGACATGGCCGCCTTCAGGCGGCTGCCACAACGTGACGGCCGCACTCACGTCGGCGGCTTGCGGCAAGCTGGCGGGCGGGATGAAGGGGTCGTTGAGCGCATTGACAGCCAGCGCCGCCACCGCAATACGCCGCAGGTGCGGCTTGGCCGAGGCCCGTGACCAATAATCGTCGGTGTTCTGAAAACCGTGCAGCGGCGCCGTGAAGATGTTGTCGAAAGCGTACAGGTCGCGCGCCGCCAGCAGCGCGTCGGCATTGAACAGGCCGGGGTGTTGCTCCAGCTTTTTGAGCGCCTTGGGCACCATGGAACTGAGAAACATGCGGGTGTAGACCAGGCGGTTAAAACCCCGGCCGATCGCGTGGCCGCTGGCCACCAGATCCAGCGGCGAACACACCGAAGCCACCGCCGCCACCACCTCGCCGGCCGCAGACTCCATTTCGCCAGCCCAACGCATCAAGGCGTTGCCGCCCAGCGAAATGCCGACGGCAAACAGCGGGCCCGCGTGCTGGCGCCGGAAACGCCGCAGTATCCAGTCGATCTCCTCGAAGTCGCCCGAATGGTAGGCGCGTGGCGCGCGGTTGATCTCGCCCGAGCAGCCGCGAAAATGCGGCACGGCGCAGGCCCAGCCGCGCACCCGCGCGACATCGGCAAAAGCTTCGGCATAGTGGCTGGCCGACGAACCCTCCAGACCATGAAACACCACCAGCAGCGGCGCATCGTCGGCACTGGCGTGCCGGGCAAAATCCACGTCGACAAAATCATCGTCCGGTGTGGTCCAGCGTTCGCGGCTAAAACTCGGCGCCTCGGCCAGGTAACGTTTGGAGCGCAGGGCCGCGTAAATGGTTTGCAGGTTGCCGCCGGGCAGCCACCAGGGAGCTTGGTACAGCATCGCCATCAATGCAACACTTGCGGGCTGTCCGAGGCTTCCTGCATTTCGTGCGGCGTGCCCGGGCTGGCATGGTGCGCCACCATGCGCCAGCCCTGTGCGGTCTTCTGGTAAACATTGGTGGCAATCGCGTAGGCGTGGCGCGGACCTTCTTCGGTCATGAGCTCGATGCGCTCCAGCACGCTGTGCACGCTGGTGCCCATGCTTTCTATCTTGCGGACTTTTTCGGCCTGCGCCCGGATGCTGCCGTTGGCAAACATCGCATCAAACGCGGCCCGTATGGCGCCGGGTCCGACGATGCGCGGCCCGCCCGGATGGACACAGACGATGTCGTCCTCATCGGCCCAGCAGGCCATGAGTTTTTCAATGTCGCCGGTTTGCAGCGCCTCGTAAAAGGTCGCCTCGGTGTCGTCGGCGCTGCCTTGATGGGCCGGGGAAACTTTGGGTTTTTGCATGGGTGAATTCAAAGAAAGTCGGGTTCAGCCCGGCGCTGAAGTGGGCTCTGTCGTATTAAGCCACGCCGACACCACCGTGTGCATGTCTGGCGCCTGCGCGGCCTGCCACAACAGCTCAGGCCCGGCCACGTGGGTGCCGGCCGGCAACACGCGCAGGGCGACGTCGACAAACTCGGCCAGTTTGGCCGGCCGCAGCGGCTGGGCCGAGGCCGGGATCATGAATTTGGAAATCGACAACATCCAGGCGGCGAGTTTGTCGAGGGCGCCGGCAGCCACCGTCGCGCCCGGCTTTTGCGCAGAGCGCACCAGCAAGACCCGCTCAAACCCCAGTGTCGTGACAGCCTGCTCATCGATGTTGGCCAGGCCCTGCATCAAGGCTTGCGGCAAGCTGCCCTGGGCATGGGGCAAGACCAGCACCAGGGTCTGGACGCCGCAACGCCTGAGCCAGTGCGCCAGCGCCAGCAGTTGCCCGGGCACCGGCGTCCACAAGGCGCGCTCGCGCTCGTGGTACAGCCGGGACGGCTCGAACATCACCACCGCGGTCTGCACCGCTACCGGACACAGCGGCCACGTCGCGATGTCATCTGCGCCGACCAAGGTGATGCCGACCTGCAGCAGCCCGGGGGTGATGGGTTCTCGCGCCAGCACCTGGGTGTAGGCAAAACCGCCGCTCCCGGCCAGCCGCTGCAAAACTTCGCTGCCCAGCACACCGGTGGCGCCGGCCAGCAACAGGCCGGGTTTAGCCCTCGCCTTGGCCACCGGCCGCAGGGCGGCCTGCAATACCTGCAGGGGACTGGCGGCTGGTGATGAATCGGTGACGTGGAATTGCATGTGACTATGGTAGTGTTGCAGCTTGCTTTTTGGAGGCTTTACATGAAATTGCGTTTTGTCAGCTGGATTTTTACCGGCCTGTTCGCCCTGCTGCTGTCAGGCTGCGGCTACAACGAGTTCCAGAGCCTGGACGAGCAGACCAAGTCGGCCTGGTCCGAAGTGCTCAACCAGTACCAGCGCCGCGCTGACCTTGTGCCCAATATTGTCGCCACGGTCAAAGGGGAAGCCGCGTTTGAACAGGACACCCTGACCAAAGTCGTCGAAGCGCGCGCCAAAGCCACCTCCATGCAGGTCACGCCCGAAACCCTGAACAACCCCGAAGCCTTCGCCAAATTCCAGGCGGCCCAGGGTGAACTGAGCTCGGCCTTGTCGCGCCTGCTGGTCGTGACCGAGAACTACCCCAGCCTCAAGGCCAACCAGGGCTTCCAGGACCTGCGGGTACAGCTGGAAGGCACGGAAAACCGCATCACGGTCGCCCGCAACCGCTACATCCAGGCGGTGCAGGCCTACAACGTGCTCACCCGCAGCTTTCCCAACAACCTGACGGCCATGGTGTTTGGTTACAAGGTCAAGCCCAACTTCAGTGTGCAGAACGAGGCGCAAATCAGCGCGCCACCGGCCGTCAGTTTCGAGAAGAAATAAGCCAGCGGGTATCACCCCATGTGTCGCACACGTATCGCCGGCTGGCTGACGGCCTTGTGGCTGGCCCTGGGCCTGCTGCAGGGCCAGACCTGGGCGCAGGCCGTGCCTGGCCTGCAACCCATTCCGGCCCTCACGGCGCGGGTGATGGACACCACCGGCACGCTGGATGCGGGACAAAAACAGGCGCTGGAAGCCAAGTTGGAAGCGTTTGAAAAGGCCAAAGGTTCACAAATTGTGGTGCTGATGGTGCCCACCACCCTGCCCGAGGACATTGTGGACTACACCCAGCGTGTGGGGGACCTCTGGAAGATAGGCCGCAAGGGCGTGGGCGACGGGCTGCTGCTCGTCGTGGCCAAAAACGATCGCAAGGTGCGCATCGCCACGGCCAAGACGCTGGAAGGTGCGATCCCGGACTTGGCGGCACGCCAGGTGATTGACCGCGCCATCACGCCGCGTTTTCGCGAAGGTGACTTTGCCGGCGGCCTGAATGCGGCCACGGACCAGCTCATGGCCTTGATCTCGGGCGAAAAACTCCCCGAGCCGGAGGCCGCCCAAGGTGATTTCGGCAGCAGCCGTGGCGCTGCCGGTTTCCAGTGGATGGATCTGGCCGTTTTCCTGTTTTTTGCGGTGCCGATCGGCGGCCGCGTGCTGGCCGGCATCATAGGGCGCAAGGCCGGCTCTTTTGTAACCGGCGGCGCCGTCGGTGTGCTGGCCTGGTTGGTCACGGCCAGCCTGCTGGTGGCCGGGATTGCGGCGGTTGCCGGCATCCTTTTTGCGCTGGTGGCGAGTCTGGCGCCGGCCGGCCGCGGCGGCGGTGGCGGCTGGGGTGGCCCCGGCATGGGCGGGGGTGGTTTCCGCAGTGGCGGCAGTTGGGGCGGCGGCGGTGGTGGCGGCTTTAGCAGCGGCGGCGGCGGCAACTTCGGCGGTGGTGGCGCCTCAGGCGGCTGGTAAGACCCGGACAATCATCATGATGCCCAAACTCTTATTGATTCTCAAACACCTGTGGCTGGACCGCTCCGACGCCGAGCGCGCCATCCCGCCCGAGGTGCTGGCGCGTGTGACGCAACGTGTCACCGCGAGCGAAAAGCGCCACAGCGGCGAAATCCGCATCTGTGTCGAGGCCGCCTTGCCCCTGAGTTACCTCTGGCGCATCAACCGTGCCAAACCCCTGCAACAGGTGATCCGTGAACGTGCGCTGGCGCTGTTTGGAAAACTGGGCGTGTGGGACACGGAGCACAACAATGGCGTGTTGATCTACGTCCTGCTGGCCGAACATGCGATCGAAATTGTGGCCGACCGCGGCCTGAACATACACGCGAGCGACAAACACTGGAAGGCCGTCATGGCCCGCATGAGCAGCACCTTTCGCGAGCTGCGTTATGAAGACGGACTGACACAAGCCCTCGAAGAAACATCGGCCCTGCTGATGCAACACTTTGCCTTGCCGCCCTCTGACACCGCGGCCAATCCCAACGAATTGCCGGACGCGCCGCTGCTGCTGTAGGACGCGAGGGCCGCACACGCGGGCCGGCCGCAAGGTCGGGTTGAGGGAAAACACCTGATTTATGCATCAAAGCAGCCTCCAGCCCTTGAAGGGCGGGCGCAAGCAGCTATATTTTCAATAGCAGACAAGTAACCTGTATGGAGCCGGCCAAAAAGACGCGGCGACAGCGGGCATAAAAAACCGGCCACTGGGACCGGTTTTTTTTGCTATCGCAGAAAACGACTTATCGTTTCTGGCGGTATTTGCGCAGGGCCGCGATCTGGGCCGCCATGACAGCGAGTTCAGACTGGGCCATGGCGATATCGATATCGCTTTTGGCGTTTTTCAAGGCTTCTTCCGCGGCGGCTTTGGCCTCGGTGGCCTTGGCTTCGTCCAGGTCCTTGCCACGGATGGCGGTATCGCTCAGCACAGTCACGCCGTGGGGCTGCACTTCGAGCAGGCCACCGGCCACGAAGACAAACTCTTCGGTGCCGTCGGCCTTTTCGATACGCACGGTGCCGGGCTTGATGCGGGTGATCAGCGGTGTGTGGCGTGGGTAAATACCCAGCTCGCCCGCCTCGCCCGGCAAAGCCACAAACTTGGCTTCGCCGGAAAAGATGGACTCTTCCGCACTGACAACATCGACGTGGATGGTGTGTGTGGTGTCCATGACTTAGACCTTCTTGGCCTTCTCGAAGGCTTCGTCAATCGTGCCGACCATGTAGAAGGCCTGCTCTGGCAGGTGATCACACTCGCCGGCCACAATCATCTTGAAGCCGCGAATGGTTTCAGCCAGGCTGACGTATTTGCCGGGCGAGCCGGTGAACACTTCGGCCACGTGGAAAGGCTGCGACAGGAAACGCTGGATCTTGCGGGCACGGGCCACGGCCAGCTTGTCTTCAGGCGCCAACTCGTCCATGCCCAGAATCGCGATGATGTCGCGCAGCTCTTTGTAGCGCTGCAACGTGCCCTGCACGGCACGGGCCGTGTTGTAGTGGTCTTCACCGACGACGGCTGGCGACAGCTGGCGGCTGGTCGAATCGAGCGGGTCCACGGCGGGGTAGATACCCAGCGAAGCGATGTCACGCGACAGCACCACGGTGGAATCCAGGTGGGCAAAAGTCGTGGCAGGCGAAGGATCGGTCAAGTCATCGGCAGGCACGTAAACGGCCTGGATGGAAGTGATGGAGCCAACCTTGGTGGAAGTAATACGCTCTTGCAGGCGGCCCATTTCTTCGGCCAGCGTGGGCTGGTAACCCACGGCGGAAGGCATACGGCCCAGCAGCGCGGACACTTCGGTACCGGCCAGGGTGTAGCGGTAGATGTTGTCCACGAAGAACAACACGTCGCGGCCTTCGTCACGGAAGGACTCGGCGATGGTCAGGCCGGTCAGCGCCACGCGCAGACGGTTGCCTGGGGGCTCGTTCATCTGGCCGTAAACCATGGCGACCTTGGACTCTTCCAGGTTCTCCAGATTCACCACGCCGGAATCGGCCATCTCGTGGTAGAAGTCATTGCCTTCGCGAGTACGTTCACCCACACCGGCAAACACGGACAGACCCGAGTGCGCCTTGGCGATGTTGTTGATGAGTTCCATCATGTTCACGGTCTTGCCGACGCCGGCGCCACCGAACAGGCCCACCTTGCCGCCTTTGGCGAAGGGGCAAACCAGGTCAATCACCTTGATGCCGGTTTCCAGCAGTTCCTGTGAAGGGCTCAGTTCGTCGTAAGCCGGGGCTTTGCGGTGAATCGGAGCGGTCAGGGTCTGGTCAACCGGGCCGCGCTCGTCAATCGGCGCACCCAGCACGTCCATGATGCGGCCCAGGGTGGCCTTGCCCACGGGCACGGTGATGTTGGCGTTGGTGTTGTACACCACGTTGCCACGGCGCAAACCGTCGGACGAACCGAGGGCAATGGTGCGCACGATGCCGTCGCCGAGCTGCTGCTGGACTTCCAGCGTCAGCGAAGAGCCTTCCATCTTGAGCGCGTCATAAATCTTTGGCATCTGGTCGCGCGCAAACTCTACGTCCACCACCGCGCCAATACACTGAACAATCTTGCCTTGAGCTTGAGTCATGACTGGATCCTTTTCCGTTTTCTTTAATCTTTAAATCGGGTGTGGCGGCTTAGACCGCTGCAGCACCGGCGACGATTTCCGAAAGTTCTTTCGTGATCGCCGCTTGACGCGTCTTGTTGTAAACCAGCTTGAGTTCGCCAATGACACTGCCGGCGTTGTCGGTTGCAGCCTTCATGGCCACCATGCGGGCCGACTGCTCGGACGCCATGTTCTCGGCAACGGCCTGGTACACCAGTGCTTCGACGTAACGGATCAGCAAATCGTCGATGACGGTCTGCGGATCAGGCTCGTAGATGTAGTCCCAGCCATGCTGGTCCTTGTCGGCCTGCAAGCGGTCCGCGGTCAGCGGCAACAGTTGCTCGACCACAGGCTCCTGGCGCATGGTGTTGATGAACTTGGTGTAACACAGGTACACCGCATTGATCTTGCCTTCGCTGTAGGCATCAAGCAGCACCTTGACCGGGCCGATCAGCTTGTCCAGATGCGGCTTGTCGCCCAGTTGTGTCGCGTGCGACACCACTTGTGCGCCAATCCGGTTCAGGAAGCTGAAGCCCTTGTTGCCAATGGCCACCGCCTGCACACCCTGGCCCGCCGCCTGCAGCTCCTTGAGCTTGCCGGTGACGGCGCGCAACAAGTTGGTGTTCAAGCCGCCGCACAAACCCTTGTCCGTGGTCACAACGATGAAGCCGCCGGCTTTGGCATCGTTGGACTGCATGAAGGCATGCGTGTACTCGGGATTGGCCTGGCTCAAGTTGGCCGTGATGTTGCGAATCTTGTCGCTATAGGGTCGGGCAGCGCGCATCCGTTCCTGCGCCTTGCGCATCTTGGAGGCCGCCACCATTTCCATGGCTTTGGTGATCTTGCGGGTGTTTTCCACCGACTTGATCTTGCCGCGTATTTCCTTGCCTGCTGCCATATTGGTTCCTAAATGGTTTCTAAGCCTTGGGCTTTGATGTCTTCAGGTCTGAATCAGGCGAACGACTTCTTGAACGCAGACACGGCTGTGGTCAATTCTGCTTCCGCGTCCTTGTCCATCGCCTTGTTGGCTTCGAGCTTGGCCATCAACGCAGCGTGTTTGTCCTTGAGGTAGCTGTGCAGACCGGTTTCGAAAGCCAGAACCTTCTTGACGTCCACATCGTCCATGTAGCCCTTGTTCACAGCGAACAAAGTGGCCCCCATGTTGGAGATGGACAAAGGCGAATACTGGGCCTGCTTGAGCAATTCCGTCACACGGGCACCGCGATCGAGCTGCTTGCGGGTGGCTTCGTCCAGGTCGGAAGCGAACTGCGCAAACGCAGCCAATTCACGGTACTGGGCCAAGTCGGTACGGATACCGCCGGACAGGTTCTTGATCAGTTTGGTCTGGGCTGCACCACCGACGCGCGACACCGAGATACCGGCGTTGATCGCGGGACGGATACCGGCGTTGAACAAGCTGGTTTCCAGGAAAATCTGGCCATCGGTGATCGAGATCACGTTGGTCGGCACGAAAGCGGACACGTCGCCGGCTTGCGTTTCGATGATGGGCAGAGCCGTCAGCGAACCCGTTTTGCCTTTGACCGCACCCTTGGTGAAAGCTTCGACGTAGTCGGCATTCACGCGGGCTGCGCGCTCGAGCAAACGGCTGTGCAGATAAAACACGTCGCCAGGGTAGGCTTCGCGGCCTGGTGGACGACGCAGCAGCAAGGACACCTGGCGGTAAGCCACCGCCTGCTGGACAGATCGTCATACACAATCAGCGCGTCTTCGCCGCGATCGCGGAAGTATTCGCCCATGGTGCAACCAGAGTAGGCGCTCACGTACTGCATGGCAGCCGATTCGGAAGCGGAGGCTGCAACCACGATGGTGTATTCCATCGCGCCAGCTTCTTCCAGCGAACGCACCACGTTTTTGATGGACGAGGCTTTTTGGCCAATCGCCACATAAATACAGTTAACGCCCTGGCCTTTTTGGGCAATGATCGCGTCGATGGCGACGGCGGTCTTGCCGGTCTGGCGGTCACCAATGATCAGCTCGCGCTGGCCACGGCCCACGGGCACCATGGAGTCGATCGACTTGATACCGGTTTGCAGAGGCTGGTCCACCGATTTACGGGCGATCACGCCCGGTGCGACCTTTTCGATCACGTCGGTCATCTTGGCATTGACAGGACCTTTGCCGTCGATAGGCTGACCCAGGGCGTTGACCACGCGGCCAAGCAGCTCGGGACCCACCGGCACTTCCAGAATGCGACCCGTGCACTTGACGGTGTCGCCTTCAGCGATGTGTTCGTATTCGCCCAGAATCACGGAGCCGACCGAGTCGCGTTCCAGATTCAGTGCCAGACCGTAAGTCGGCGTGCCATCGGCGGTGGCTGGGAATTCCAGCATCTCGCCCTGCATCACATCGGACAGACCATGGATACGAACAATACCGTCGGACACCGAGACAACGGTACCCTGGTTACGGATGTCGGCATTGACGGTCAAGCCTTCAATACGGCTCTTGATCAATTCAGAAATTTCTGCGGGATTGAGTTGCATGACTCTTTCCTTCTTTCTATGTTGTTGGCTGAAAACTGAGAACTTGCGCTAGTCGCAGGATCAGGAAATCAGCGCCACTTTCATTTGTTCCAAACGGGCTTTGATCGAGGTATCCAGTACCTCGTCACCCACCACGACTCGCACGCCGCCAATCAAGGACGGCTCAATCTCCACCTTGAGGTTGAGCTTGCGGCCAAAACGCTTTTCCAGCGTTGGGGTCAGATCAGCCAGCGCCGCGCCATCCAGCGCAAAAGCGCTATAGACGGTGGCGTCGGACGAACCGAGCTGCTTATTTTTCAGGACACGAAACTGGGCGGCGATTTCCGGCAGGACGCTGATGCGGCCGTTGTCGATCACCGTGCGCAGGAAGTTCTGTGCAGCTTGCGGCAGCTTGTTTTTGGCAACACCCGAGATCACGTCAAACGTCTGGCTTGCTGTGACGCCCGGGTTGTCGGCAAACTGCTGCAACTGCACATTGGCGGCGATGGCCGCCAGCTCATCGAGCCATGCAGCCGCGCCGCTCAGGTCAGACCCGGAGGCCTTGAACAGTGCGTCAGCGTAAGGACGGGCAATGGTGGCTAGTTCGGCCATATATACGCTCGCTTAGAGTTCAGTCTTCAGACGGCCCAGCAAGTCGGCATGCACGGTGGCATTGACTTCCTTGCGCAGGATCTGCTCAGCACCCTTGACGGCCAAGGCGGCCACCTGCTCGCGCAGGGCCTCACGGGCTTTGACGGATTGCTGCTCAGCTTCGACCTGGGCGGCGGCAATGATCTTGCTGCCTTCTTCGGTCGCCTTGGCTTTGGCCTCTTCAATCATGGCCTGGGCACGCCGCTCGGCATCCGCCAGGCGGACAGCCGACTCATTGCGCGACTGGGCCAGGGCTTCTTCCACGCGCTTGTTGGCAACGGAGAGTTCAGATTTGGCCTTGTCCGCAGCAGCAAGGCCGTCGGCAATTTTCTGCGCCCGCTCGTCCAGAGCCTTTGTGATCGGGGGCCACACGAATTTCATCGTGAACCACACCAGGATCGCAAAAACAACGGCCTGCAGGAACAGGGTTGAATTAATGTTCACAGCTTATTCCTTTCAAGCGTGAAAGCTTGACCACAAATTAGATGGCAAAAGGCTTGGCGAAAGCAAACAGCAGGGCGATCGCTACACCGATCAGGAAAGCGGCATCGATCAGACCGGCCAAGATGAACATCTTGACTTGCAGTTCGTTCATCAATTCAGGCTGGCGAGCCGAAGCTTCCAGGAATTTGCCGCCCATCAGCGCGATGCCGATAGATGCGCCCATAGCGCCCAGACCAACGATCAAACCACAAGCCAATGCGACGAGGCCGAGAATGTTTTCCATGATTGCTCCTAAAAAGTACGGAAAGGTAAAAACAAAAAAAGTTAGTGTTTATCGTGGGCCTGTCCCACGTAAATTAACGTCAACATCATGAAGATGAAGGCTTGCAGCGTGATCACCAGAATGTGGAAGATACTCCACGCAGTTCCGGCGACAACATGCCCGAATCCCAGCCAGAAACCACCCGTGAGCGGGTTGAACTGCCAGGCCCACGTGCCGCCCATCAAGGCGATCAACATGAATACCAACTCGCCGGCAAACATGTTGCCGAACAATCGCATGCCGTGCGAAACGGTCTTTGCGAAGTACTCGATCATCTGCAACAGCAGGTTGAACGGGTACAAAAATACCTTGTCGCCAAAGGGCGCCGCCACGAGCTCGTGCGCCCAGCCGCCCGCGCCCTTGATCTTGATGTTGTAAACCAGGCACACCAGCAGCACACTGATAGACAGCCCAAACGTGGTGGACAGGTCGGCCGTGGGCACGACCCGCAGATAGGCCTGGTGCGGGTCATTGCCGGCAGCGCCGTAAGCTTCGGCCCAAAGGCGCGGCAGCAGGTCCACCGGCAGCATGTCCATGCCATTCATCAGGAAAATCCAGACAAACACGGTCAGCGCCAACGGGGCCACGAGCTTGCGGCTGTTGGCGTTGTGGATCACGCCCTTGGCCTGGCTTTCGACCATTTCAGACATGATCTCGACCGCCGCCTGGAAACGGCCAGGCACGCCGGGAGTCGCCTTGCGGGCCGCGCGCCACAGAAAGTAGCAGCCCAGCACACCCAGAAGCACGGAATAGATCAGCGAATCCAGATTGAAGAGGCTGAAGTCAACAATGCTGGTTTGCTTGACGCTCTGGAAGTTGAAATCCCTCTGCAAATGCTGCAGATGGTGAACGATGTAATCGCCAGCGGCAGGACCTTGAGTTCCAGAATGTTCAGCAGCAGCCATAAGTCACCAGTTTGCCTATTACAAAAATACGTACGTTTAACTCAAACCTTGTCCGATGCGAAGCGCTTGGGGCGAAACAAGAACAACACCCAAACCACCTTCATCGTCACCACGAAGCCGGCCACCAGGGCCAGCCAGCTTAGCGAAGCAATCAGCCTTGGCGCGGCGAACAACATCGCCACCGTCAAAACAATCTTGACTGCTTCCCAGAAAAAGAAACCTGCCATCGCGGCCCCGGCACTCCCTGCCGCCAAACCGCGCTTCATGCCGCGCGCCATCAGCGCCGCCGGAATCACCACAGCCAGCGCACCATAGAACGCCGACCAACCAGCACTTTGTTTTCCCGTCAGGGCAAAGGCGGCACACGCCACCAACACCCCAGCCACCAACTGCCACGCCAACACCTTCCAGGGAGACATCGCGGGACTTGCCTTGAGAAGCTTTTGAGCCTCTTCATGCGTGAGGGGCTTGAAATCCTCCCCCTCGGTCTCCAGCTGCTGTTTGGTATCCCAGTCATCTGACCGATCCACCGAATTTGCTATTTTTGGCATTACAAATTCCAGCCACGTTAAAAGGCAGTAGTTGGCAAAGCCCCTGATTATACGTAGAAACCCCCTGTCGTCCGATAAAAGCCCCGCAACTTGCTGCGGTGATATGTGGCTGCGGCGCAGCAAACACCAGTGACAATCGGCGCTACGCCTGCGGCGTGCCCCTCCCGTCCGACGCCTCACTGTCTATGTTTTTGAAAGAAACGCCATGTCTGCCTTGATGAAATTTCTGCACATTGCCTCCGCCATCGTGTGGCTGGGCGGCATCAGTTTCATGCTGTTTGCCCTGCGTCCGGCGGCCGCGGCCCAGTTGCCCCCGCCCCAGCGCCTGCCGCTGATCGCGCTGGTGCTGGAGAAATTTTTCAAACTGGTCTGGCCTGCCATCGGGCTGTTGCTGCTCACCGGCCTGGCCATGCTGCTGGCGGTGGGCATGAAGAATGCCCCCACAGGCTGGCACCTGATGCTGGGCATTGGCCTGCTGATGTTCGCCTTGTTCGGCCATCTTTATTTCGGGCCTTACCGCCGCCTGAAGCTGGCCGTGGCTGCCGCGGACTGGCCCGAAGGCGGGCGCCGTGTCGGGCAGATTGCCTCCCTGGCTATGCTCAACCTGGTGCTGGGGGCACTGGCCATCGCCGCCGTTTTGTTTCTCACCTGAGAGGCAAGCCGGCGCCCCCATGAATCAGCGCAAACAAGCACCCAAACGCCCGCCCAACAAGTCGCCCAAAGCCCACTGGTCGGACCGTTTCACCAACGGGATTAACCGCGAAACACTGGCCGCCCATCCCTGGCTCAAGCCGGTGGCGCATCACCTGCGGGAGCCCGGGCTCTGGCGCCTGCAACATGAGGCCGTGGCGCGCGGCGCGGCCATCGGCCTGTTCTGGGCCTTTGCACTACCGGTTGCCCAGACCCTGGTGGCCGCCGCGCACTGCGTCTGGTGGCGCGGCAACATCCCGGTCGCCGCAGCCGCCACACTGATCACCAACCCCTTCACCATCGGCTTCTGGCTCTGGCTGGCTTACAAGCTGGGCAGCCTGATCCTGGGCCTGTCATCCCACGATATGGCAGCGGGAGATGCAGCTTTCCAAGCCGCGACGGCCAGTGCCGGCTTCGACGCCATGGCCTGGCTGCAGCGATTTGGCTGGCCCGCGGTGTTGGGCATGGCGATTTTTGCGGTCGGCGGTGCGGCCATCGGTTATGTATCGGTCAAGCTGATCTGGCGCGCACGTATCTGGTTCAAGCGGCGTATCCAGCGCCACGGCAGGTAAATCAAGCCTGCGCGACAATAAGCATCCGCCCCCTAGACACCTCTCCCCCTCATGCCCTCCATCACGTCCAGCACAGCACTTCCTGCCACGCCCTGCTACCTGAACGGCGAATTCACCGCACTCAAGGACGCCAAGATCAGCGTCATGGACCGCGGCTTCATTTTTGGCGACGGTGTTTACGAAGTGGTGCCGGTGTACGCCGGACAAGCGTTTAGGTTTGCGCAACACATGGCGCGGCTGGACCGCAGCCTGGCCGAGTTGCGTATCCCCAACCCGCTGTCGCTCGATCAGTGGCGCGAGGTGACGCACAAGCTGGTGAATGACTACGCCTTGTCGCAACATACGTCGCCCGAAAAAATCGACCAGTTGATCTACATCCAGATCACGCGCGGCGTAGCCCTGCGCGACCACGTGATGCCGCCCGATCTGACACCCACGGTGTTTGCCATGACCAACACCATGAAACCACCCACACCAGCGCAGCGCATGCACGGTGTGGCCTGCGTCACCGCCGACGACTTTCGCTGGGAAAAAGCCCATATCAAAAGCACCAGCCTGCTGGGCGCGGTGTTTGCGCGCCAGATCAGCGCCGACGTGGATGCGGTGGAAACCGTGATGTTCCGGGACGGGATGTTGAGCGAAGCCGCCGCCTGCAACGTCTGGGTGGTGAAAAACGGCAAGGTGCTGGGCCCGCCCAAGGACCATCTGGTGCTGGAAGGCATACGTTACGGCCTGATCGAAGACATCTGCCGCGAAGCCGGCATCGGTTTCGAGTTGCGCCGCATCAGCCGCGCCGAAGTCTTCGGCGCCGACGAACTGCTGCTGTCCTCCGCCACCAAAGAGGTGCTGGCCATCACCTCGCTGGACGGCCAGCCCATAGGCAGCGGTCAACCCGGCCCCATCTGCGCCCGGCTGCACGCGGCCTACCAACGCGCCAAACAAGGACTCACCTCATGACGACCCCACCCACCACACCCGAAACACCGCGCCAGGAATCCCTGATCGAATACCCGTCGCAATTCCCCATCAAGGTCATGGGCCACAAGGTCGACGGCCTGGTCGCCGCCATCACGGCGGTGGCGCACCAGTTCGACCCGGCGTTTGACGCCGCCACCATCGAGCTGCGCGAAAGCAAGGGCGGCAACTACCTGGGCGTCACCATCACCGTGACGGCCACCAGCCGCGAGCAGCTCGACGAGTTGTACCGCACGCTGTCGACCCATCCCATGGTCAAAGTGGTTCTCTGAGGCCCTGAGCCCGACACCTTTCATGCAGATCGATGTGCGCCACCTGGGCCGGGTGGATTACCGGCCCACTTACGAAGCCATGCAGGCTTTCACGGCCACACGCGCGGCACTGGCCGCATCCAACCCCGAGACTACGAGCCAAATCGGCCTCCAGCCCAAGCAGGACGAACGCGATCAGCTATGGATTTGTGAGCACCATCCGGTTTACACGCAAGGATTGGCGGGTAAAAGCGACCATGTGCTGAACCCCGGCGACATCCCGGTGGTGCAAACCGACCGAGGCGGCCAGGTGACGTACCACGGGCCCGGACAGGTGGTGGCTTACCCGCTGATCGACCTCAAACGCGCGGGTTACTACGTCAAGGAATACGTTTACCGGATTGAAGAATCCGTCATCAAGACGCTGGCGCATTTTGGCGTGACCGGCCACCGCGTCACGGGCTCGCCCGGCATTTATGTGCGTATGGACGATCCGGCCTCACACGCCGCCCTCAGCGGCCCGCTGAACCCGCCAGACCCGTTTCGCGGCCTGGGCAAAATCGCCGCCCTGGGCATCAAGGTCAGCCGGCATTGCACCTACCACGGCGTGGCGTTCAATGTGGCCATGGACCTGGAACCCTTCTCGCGCATCAACCCTTGTGGTTACGCCGGGCTGACAACCACAGACCTTTCTACAATCGGCGTATCGGCAAGTTGGCAAGAGGCTGCGGATGTGCTGGGCCAAAAGCTCGTCACCTATCTGGCGCCTTGAAGCCGCACACATAAGAAAACACACCATGAGCACCACAGAAGTCGTTCGCGATATCCAGAGCACTGAAGACTACAACCCCCTGGCCAAACAAAAGGCGGCGGCCAAGCTGTCGCGCATTCCGGTCAAGGTGGTGCAGGGCGAAGTGCTGAAAAAACCCGACTGGATTCGCGTCAAGGCCGGCAGCCCCACCACCCGCTTTTACGAAATCAAGCAGATCCTGCGCGAGAACAAACTCAACACCGTGTGTGAAGAAGCCAGCTGCCCCAACATCGGTGAATGTTTCGGCAAGGGCACGGCGACCTTCATGATCATGGGCGACAAGTGCACACGCCGCTGCCCATTTTGCGACGTGGGCCACGGCCGGCCCGATCCGCTGGACGTGAACGAGCCGCTGAACCTGGCCAAAACCATTGCGGCCCTCAAGCTCAAATACGTGGTGATCACCAGCGTGGACCGCGACGATTTGCGCGACGGCGGCAGCGGCCATTTTGTGGAATGTATCCAGAAGATTCGCGAACTGTCGCCAGCTACCACGATTGAAATCCTGGTGCCCGACTTCCGCGGCCGTGACGACCGTGCGCTGGAAATCCTGAAGGCCGCGCCGCCCGACGTGATGAACCACAACCTGGAAACCACGGCACGCCTGTACAAGGAAGCGCGTCCCGGCAGCGATTACCAGTTCTCACTGAACCTGCTGAAAAAGTTCAAGGCCCTGCACCCCGATGTGCCGACCAAAAGCGGCATCATGGTCGGCCTGGGTGAGACCGACGAAGAAATTTTGCAGGTCATGCGCGACATGCGCGCGCACAACATCAACATGCTGACCATCGGCCAATACCTGGCGCCATCGACCAGCCACCTGCCGGTGCGCCGTTACGTACACCCCGACACCTTCAAGATGTTTGAGGCCGAAGCCTACAAAATGGGCTTCACCCACGCCGCTGTCGGCGCCATGGTGCGCAGCAGCTACCATGCTGACGAACAGGCCCATGCGGCCGGTGTGTCTGTCAACAATCAGTAGTTAATGAGACAAATTAGAAGTTAGTGAGACAAATCAACAAGCATGAAATGCAGTAGCGTTTCATTAACTTGAATAAAAACAACGATCTCTTAAGCATTTCGGCCCTACCAAAGGGCCAAACTGCGTGGCGAGTTGATTGGTTTGGCGACATTGCTTATCCGGATCGTTCTGTTCGGCGCAAGCAGCCTTCTGTATTTCTGCACCTGTCGCGAGTAACGACTGACCGCTTCCACGAAGATCCGGCAGTCCTACTCTCGCCGGACTCCACATCTCCAGCCAAATTCCAACGCCGCGTCTGGGTATCCGTCGGGACCTTGCCGATGTTGCGTGTTGGGGACATCTGGCGCAATGGCGAGCTTGAAGCTCGCCCAGACTACCAACTGGAGAGCTTCCCCGACCTCGAAATCAATAACGCCACCGTCACCTTGATCAAGGCTGGACTGAATCTTGATGACCAGGGTTTCCTGCTTCCCCTAGCGGAGCATCCATGGCACATCCAATGCACTCAGTCTTACTGTGTGACGGTCGACTTACCAGAAAACCGCCGCGTCATCATTCCATGTATGGAGTTGATTCGGTTCTACTTTGGATCTTCGAGCAACCTGATTTCCAAGCTCTTCCTGCCGCCGCTTGAACGAGACTCGCTGTATGAAAGTGCCACCTTTGACCGCCAAACAGCTCGCCTCAAACTTGAGCTTGCCGAAAAAGTGTCTGGCGCTTCGGCGGCCGACATCGGACGACTGCACATGGATCCGATTGCATGGCGAGCTGCAGCCCAGATCGGCGCCTCGGCACTCAAGGCATCAGTAGCCGGTCAATCGATCTATCCTCAGGCGTTCTTTCCCTTCGAGGGCAAGACCACCTTGCTTGCCGCAGGAAAATGGCTGTCATTTGCCGGCCAGGAAAAAACAACTTTCTTGGTTTACAACCTGCGGTCATGCTCACACCCTTTCCCGTTCAAGTCCATACGCTACGAAGTAAAGAACAGTCGCGCTCGATCGGTGATGCCAGGCGGTACGACGAGTGAGCTTCCATCCAGCCGCAAGCCGGTGGGCGCAAAGGATGCAGCGCATCAATCGCTGACCGACAAGGATGCATCCAACAGCCTCGCACCGAAGGTCCGCGCCATCCGCTTTGAACCACGATTTCCCGACCTGACGGATAAACCCATCTGGAAGAGCGTCGAACTTACAGGTTCGTCCAAGGCAGGGACGGGGATCAACGGTGCGCCAGTAGACCAGGTCGCGGTGGGAAACCCTGGCTCGGAGAGAAGAGTCAGACCGGTTGATCTGGCAGTGCTGATGTCGTCGGCCTCATGGGAGCCCAACTCCGTACCGGCCTTTCTTCGATCAACTGTGGAGGAAATACTTACGCTCAAAGGTTTCGATGTTGCCCTTCTCACAAAAAGTACAGACGATGGATGGACGGTACCCGTAACTGTGCTGGCTGACTCAGATGGTGAGATTGATCCCCGACTTTTCATCTCAGACGAGACTGGCCACTCTCGCCTGCGTAGGGCGAGTGTGTTTGCATTCAGTAATGGTGAGGAATACATTTGTGCTGCAGTAATTGAATCATCACCAATTCATATCAAGCTGTATCCGACCATTGGTCAAGACCCTGAGGAGGTCTGGCAAACATTGAAATGTGCTGCAGTGGATTTCGTGAGTCCACTTAGAGAAGAACCCGATGGGCTTGGTCTTGCACAGTTAATGCAATGGATTTTTGGGCTAGTAGCGCCTGAGATACCCACACTACCGCTGAAGCAGCCCAAACGACGCTAGTTTAGTTATTGCATTCCAGTGCCGTTGACCACTTGTACCGGTAATAGCTGACCATGCTTGCTCCTATTCATTGACCAGGCCTAAACGCTCATGGTTCCGTCAGAAATGACCACCTATCGCGGTTAGTTCTCTGCTGGGCATGTCCGAAGCTGAAGCAGAATGCGACCAGAAGCGGACGCTCGCCTAACGATCTTCAGGCCTGCCCAAAAGCAGTAGCAACTTAAACATGCTTATTAACGACGACTCACTAAAGACAATGTTGATTATTTAGGACGAGCAGAGAAATCGTGACCTCGTGAAGGCCTTGCAAGAACTTGCGCAAATCGCTGAATGAGGTCAGCGGCCACCGTCGAAGATAAACGCCCAATTCGTCGAAAGGGAAATTCAATTCTGACTAAATTTGCGGGGTTGCCAACAAATTCATGTTGGAAGTCACTTCCGGACGCAAATTTTTTAATACCCTCAAGATCATGAATATCTTCAAGATCCTTGTGTATTTTTTTATATCGCAGCAACTGCGAAGGTAAAAGTGCAAGTCCAGGAGGCATGTATTGCCCCCAACTCCAACGGCATACACCTTCAGGATTTGTCCAACTCAGATCCAAAACCTCCAAAGGTATAGGCGATATCCGCTGAAGATTTACAGCAAGCGATTGATTGGCTAGCGGAGAATCTTTAGGGAAATGGGAGATCGAAAAAAAAGTCTGCTCTAACTTTTCCTTTGAGCCTGTATGAACTTCCAGCGGAAGTAAAAGTCCAAGCTGGAGTTTACGCGTCCCTGTTGACCCTCTGAGCATAAGATCACAAGCGTTGGAAACCAGTACGTGATATGCAGTAACTGCATTATGTTGAACCTCAAAAATATCACCCGCGGCTAGCGGAGATAGTAAGGTGTTCACCACTCCTGCTGGCTCATGAAGTTCACTGCAGCGGAGATTTTCGATACCTTCGATGGATTCAAGCTCCTCATAAGTCACCAATCCAATTTGCTCATTGAGCCCCCTAAGTTCAAGGAGCTCCGCTGGAATTTTCATGCTGCCCATCACTCCAGCAAGTAGCGCCTCCCTTTGAGCGATTGAAATCATCCTAATCAGAGTCTCGATTTCAGATGCCCCCTCCCTGAAAGAAGTGGAAGAAACAGCATAAACCAACTCTTCAATACTAAGTTGTTGGAGCTTGCTAAACGCAGACTTTGTAGAGGTTGCGAGGGTGGCTTGCAGTTCGTCAGCAAGCGAACCATGTAAGGTGTAAGCACGAAGACGACTGAGAGCGTTAACAAAAGCCGCCTCAACAAGCGATCCTGGTAGCTCGTTTGTCCCGGATTTGGAAAGCCGATCTTTTGAAAGAACAAGCACTGGAAGTGCTGGTGCATCCTTTTCTTCAAATAGTTCTTTTGTGAACTTTCTACCTTCAAGGAGTTCTTTATCCTTCGTAAACTGAGAAGTAAAGGCCACCGCAAAAATCGGTACCGACTTCTCCTGCAACGAAATCTGCTGCGCCCACTGATTTAATACATCCTTGCCGGACAAAAGCGATGATTCACGTGAATTCTGCAGGTCTACTATCAAAAGCGCGTTGCCGCCACCGTTAGTGTGCGTGGACAAAATTTTTGAATGTTCAGCATTCCACCGAGCAAAGGACATCTCCTCCCAATTCCACCCCGTATGGTTCTTAAACGTTTCAATAAGCCCCGCACGTTCTTCTGGTTTTAGCGGCTGAGGCAGAACTGACAACATCTCGGTCAAAATTTTGACTGGATCATCCACTGCCGAATTCAGCTTGCTAGCAAATAAGTTGCAGATGGCTTCGATCACATCATCCACATTACGTTTCGTTAAAACTCCCTCGATTTCAGCGGCAAGTTTTCGAGCAGATTCGATAGCATTCAGTTTCCCAAGCGCTTTCTTTCGTTGCAGTGCTTCACTTTTTTCTAGCTCCTCAGCGACTACCAGAGCAAGCCTATCGACAGACATCTCCTCCGCCGTTGCGTTTTCATCATCAACCCAATACACGGATTTAATTGCAAGGCGCTCCATTAATGAAGGGAATGAACTCATTTAGCTGACCAGTTTTGGTTGTTGATGATCAGGGTGAGCGCCAGACAAGTCGATTTCGAACTCATACCTTCTACCGATTGAGTTTCTCTTTTCATTAAGCCAGATTGAGCATCGCTCCAATTCGAGAAAAGTCGCAATCAAATGCAAACCTAAACCAGACCCTTCTGATTTTGGCTTATCGGATACATAGGGATCAAATATGGAGGACTCAAAAGAGGGTTTGATACCCGGACCGGAATCGGACCACCTTAATCCTTGGCTAGTCAATGTGACATCAATTCTCCGAACCCCGGGATCAGGCAATGGCCCCTGGCGTAACCAATAGAGGCTGTTCTGAAAAAGATTCTCCATTATCTGGAGTAGTCTCGTGTGGCTGAACTTCACCACCAAGTCAGTAGTTTCCTGGGCCGCATGAAACCCAATATTGATGCCAGCTCGTTGAGCGGTCACTTCGCGTGCAGCTACAAACTCCGCCAAAAATTTATGTAAATCGATTTTTTCTTTGATTTGCCGCGATCCAGGCAACATAGGATCAATAGTGGCAATCATTTTTCCCAATTCACGTATGGCACCATTCAGACTACGCAGAGCTGAAGTCAGCTCTGGGGCTTTGATTTTCTTATTCACGGCAGTAACGATGCCAACACCATCGCGCAGCTGCCTCAAAAGTTCATGCAACTCATGAGTCAACGAACGAGCGGCCAACCCAACAGCGGCGGCATCAAGAAGGCGTGATGCATAGTCCACGTCGTCTTCACTAAGTTCGGCAAGCTGGAGCGATGCATGTGTTTGATTCTTAACAATTGAATCTATCTCGCGGATTACCCTGCTTACATTTGTTATGTGTGCTTCAACGACCTTCACCGACTTCCCAAAATCCTCCACAGGGCCAGGAGTCGAAGCACTTGCAGCGTGCGCGGCAGCCACCCTCGAAGCATCAAGTGCTTTGCTCGTCTGGGTTAATTCAGCCTGGAGTTGTGCAAAACTCTTTCCTGATTTCTCACTGGACAGTGAAACTGATTCAATCAATTGTTGGCGGCTGACTGGTTGATTGCCTTGGTCGCGCGATTTTATGTATTCATTGGCTGACTTTCGCACAGCTTCCAACAAACCATTCGCGTAGTCTCTTGCCTTCAAACCAAGAATCATCAAGCCTCGGAATTCGGAGTTTTCAACGAACCCTTCTCGATCTGACTTTTCTATGAGGCCTGGATTGTTTTCGTTATCAATTTCAAAATAACCAAGTACGTTCGCCGGCCGTAGCCCATAAAAAGAAGAACCCGAGGTAGTCCCTTCGGCTATGCGTAACCAATCGCGGTGCGCCCGTACTCGAAAACCATCCCGATAGATTGCAACTTGCGACATAGCCTGCAACGTTTCAGAAGAAATCTGAGCAGCCGTAAGCTTCTGTTTTACCGCCTCGTGGAACATAAAATAGTAGATGGTGGCCTTGAACGGCCCCGGATTGAGCCCCCCGGGAACCTACGATCAAAAGGAAAGGGTTGACCAGTCAGCTCGTCGTGAAACTTCAAGAACCAGGGGTTTTCAACAACGGAGGAAATACCCTTATCTTTAAGCTTTTTATCCTGCTGAAACCATTCAACTAGCGCAGGCCGCTCCTGATCACTGAGCATTTTTTCGAAGCGCTTAGCGTTTTCTTCCCCTCGTGCGCCGCGAAGTAGTGATGAAGCAATCGAGGCTTCTTGGGTCATCTTGTTGCCATCCCATGAGAAGGTGAATTTGGCAGATGCAAGATTAAGGACGCCATCATCCAGACTATGTAGTTCGTATTCGTGGCGGCCTGTATTCAATAAAATTTCGAAGCTATCAAAGGCTTTAAAAGGATTTACAAGCGATGAAAGATGCGGAATGAGGTGTTTTTCCACATACCCAAGATCAGACCATCGGCTCCTCTCGTGTAACCCTAGAACCTCGATGATGGTGCCTTTACTGTCTACAGGTTCTTCCGTGTCGATGTCGACTACAACCCGCACTTGATCAAGCGTCCGATCCTGAGTGAAGTCGCTCCATGAAAACATCACTCTTCGCCAGGAAGTCTCGCCCTCTACTGCGGTCTTCATTCGCAATACTTGCCCCAGCTTCATCGTTGCAAGACGGCCCAAACCTTTATCGCCTACTGGCGTACGCCCCTTCGTCGTCTTCTTTTTAGGCTTGGTCCCGTCAACTCGTTTGAGAGAAGAGCTAATTCGTAGCCACCCTTGCTGTACGGCTTCTTTTGAAAGCCCAGTTCCATAATCGCGAATCCGTACTCGCCCGATAACATGGGGAGAGCCCGTCTTGACACCATAAAGCAACTCATAGGCGGGATCACTATCAGTCAAAGCCCAATCAGGCTCAACAATGATCTCGCAGCGTTCCGAATCCGCGTCATACGCGTTTTTTGCTAACTCTAGCAACGCCTGCTCGACGTCAGTTACCAGTTCCTCCCCTAGTTGGACGACAACATGGGCAGAAATACTGAGATGAGGTAGTTGATCAGCGGCGACGAGAGGTACTTCGTCATCCGCCTTCTGGGATTCTTCGTTCATTGTGTAGCGCTATCCTTGCGAGCAAGCAAAATGGTTTCACTAGTCATTGTTGCCGCGAGGGCGTTACGTGCAGCCATCTTTTTAAAATGGATACCCCGCGAAATATCTCCGATAGTGTGCACTCCATGTGCTTCGAGCATCTCGATCATCATTGGCACCATTGGTGCCTCAAGACCACAAATTCGCCTATTTGCAATGGTCCAGGCATGTATGCCATTAGCCTTAGTTGCTTTGGCAATCCCATCAATAGATTTATCTAAATCGTAGAAAAATGAAGCGAATCGCTTTCGCCCATTTGTCTGGTTTTTTAGCAATCCAAGAAAATGGGATGCACTACGGTACCGGTCGCCTAGAGAATCTGCCTTTTCAGACGCACCCTTTAATTTCCCCCCAAGACTAGCGGAGTCTGTTGAGTGCGTGTTAGCTATAAGTGCGAGATCCACGCGCTCGTCTATGTCTTGAACATCTATCCATTGCAGGGGTAAGTACGAGAATTGCCCATAAGGAATTGTGGTGACGTTATCCCCGTACGGGGGCGAGGTCATTACTAAATCATATACAGCAGTGGCAGCGTCTGAATCGTTTAGGAGCGACTGGTTGTCACCCACCCTCATATCCAAAGTGCCGATATAGCGCCCTCTGTTTAGAAGATTTTTTGCAGTAAGACTTTGATGCTCATGCGCTATATGATCCTGAAAAATCTCGATCACCTTAATAAATTCAGCATAGACATCTGGTGTTTTAGCGTTTTCCTTTACCTCTTCGATATGCAACTTGTAAGTTGATTTCCTTGATTTACAAGTCGTACGAATCACACGGCACAGCGCCAACCAAAATAATCGCCGAGCCCACTTTGCAGGCTCGTTAGAAATATGATGACTTATTTTTTCCAACGCTGGGATAGCTTCGGGGTCGTGCCATTTGTCTCGACCTGAAAACTGACGAGCCGTATGCTTTTTCTTATCGCTTGAGATCGCAACAAGAAGATCCATTGATTTATCTTCAAAAGCATCAATGTAATAAGGCCCGGATTTCGCAAGACATGCGAGTCCAGCGAGTGGGTTAATGTCCACGCCGTGAAAATCCAAACCATGCCCCATGGCTTCGACAAGCACGGTTCCCGACCCAACAAAGGGATCCAACACGGTTCCGACATCAGGCTGGCTCTCTTGCACGCACTTCATGATCAGCCCTTGCAAGCTCGGAACCATCATGGCCGGATAGTGTAGAAGCGCGTGCGCTCCTTTACGCTGAGTGGCACGCTTAAATGACCAGAAGCTTGGATCGTTCTTGTCTTCCTTGGCATGAAGCGCGGCAATAAGAGAGTCTGTTTTACAGCCTTTGAGCATTTTTGGCTGGTCGCGCTGGGGGAGGTTAGCTTTGCGGACCTGGTTGAATATAGCCTTTTTCGACGCAAAACACCAGGTCTCAACGTACACATATGAGCTAGGCTGAGACGCTTTCGATGTTCAGCGTCATCGCACGCGGCATCGGCGACGCTGGCAAAAACGGCTAAACACCATCCCTTCGTTGAGCAACGTGAAAAATGCGATCACCCCGTCCTCTGAGGAGTGAATTCCATATGCCTATCGCAGAAAACTGCATGGCGGTTGTCCGGCCAACGCCATATGAGTTGTACTGGGCTCTTTAACCTCTCCGCCAGTCCGAAAATCCCGCCACAATCTGCGCGTAGAACTGTGGCTCCTCATCAAAATCCTTGAGAAGGTGGTTGTACCGCACGGCCTTACTGCGCCAAGCCCGAAAGAGCCGTGGCTCCAAGTCCACCATTAACCACGCCACCAACTGGACCAGGTGGTGCCGCTCCGCCAGCGGCCTGGCTTCAATCGAAACCCGTCCATGCGTCATCGGGATGTCCTCGATGCCCAACTGGGCACATAAATGTTCACGCAGCGTGACTGTCTGATACCTTGATGTCAGAAGGCCGGCCAGATGGTGCATTACGCGCAATACGTCGAGACCAATTGCCGCGACCTTACTTTCATCCGTATCCATCAACGGACTACACAGTTGTTCGAGCCAAGCCGTCGCCTGTGCGTCATACGAGACGACAGGCTCGCATAAGGCATCACAGAGATTGAATTGGCAGACATGGCACGCCGCCAGCGACTCGAATTCAAAGAGACCACCTCGTCCCATGTCCATACGATGGAATGCCACACTGGCACCGCACTGCGGACACCGGTCATGGCGCATGCATTGATGTTTGACGCAGATCGTATTGAACGCCAGACGCCAAGCCTTGCGAAAGTAAGGCTGCGGTCCATCTGCTAAGCATGCGCAACAGTACTGCAAGCCAAATCCTTCACGCTTGCGGTGGTACATCTTGAGCGTTTGGATCCAGGATAAAGCGCCGGATGCACTGAACCTCTGGTACAGCAGGCCCTCATAAACCCGAAGTGTGGTGCCATAGGCTGTTGCAATCGGTGTTCCTGTGCGCAGGCTCAATTCATCCACCAGCCACTGCGGCGCCAGCCGATCCACATCACGGTTCCAAACCTGTAAGCGATTACCAAAAATGAGGTTGCAGAAAGTTTGAACCTTCAAGCCATGACCATGTGCCAGACGCACCAGCCAGGATGAGAGCAGTTCATCGGGCAGGGGTTTGTACCGAATGGGCCACAGCGGTGACGTGAACCCTTTCATTGCCGTCAAAGCCGCTTGTGTTGCTTCCGTTTGGACGGCGGTACCCATCGCAAGGATCGGATCCGTTCCAAGGTAATTTCTTCCGCACTGCTTCGAATGGCATCCACGGCTAGTTCCTTGAACAGGTCGCACATATCACCCAGCGTGCCCTCGCTACGCGAGTGGATTTCTTGCATCTTGGCGGACTCTTTTAGATTCGATGGCGTCCTGAGCGGCGTACGCAGTTCCAGAGTAGCCAGCAATGCCCCGAACTGATTGTCAGACCGCCAGAGAGGTAGCTCCTCCGGCGTGAAACGGCTGGACATCTGCGGATCAGTATTGAAGGCGTTGTAAGCGTCCTCGATGCCCGCAGCCACAATCACGACCTTCGTCTCGTTGCCCAGACTCTTGAGTGCATTTCGGAATTCCTTCTGCCGATTCAGGCTACCTGCAATCAGGTGGTGGATCTCATCGACGATCAACATCTTCACGCCCAGCTGCTTAAACAACAGCTTGATTTGGGAGTTTTTCTCTTGCGCCGCCGCAGTAGGCTTGTACGGAGCCATCAAAGCATCAAGGATGCGCGAGTAAAACGCGGACACATCAGGCGTTGCCGGGGACTCAACCATGACCACCGGGCAGATCGTTGTCTCTCCCTCGGGATCGAGATCGGGTGGATGCAGCTCCAAAAAACGCTCCAAAATGGAGGTCTTGCCGTTAAACGACGGGGCGACCAGCAGCATGCTGGGCATCCGCGTGATGCGCGGATAGGTTAGCAAATCCCCCATTCGCGCCAGGATTTCTTTGGCGCGGGCGTAGCCTAGCCATGTTCCAGCGCGTATGGCTTGGATGCGTAGCTCATCCGGCTCGTTGATGAGCGCCTTGGCTGCCTCATTCAAGTGTGGGTAGTCTTTTGGATCGGCCATCATGCTGATTTTGGCGTAAATTGCTGTATCGAGGTCCAGACTTCCATATTTCGGGATTGGCGCGAAAATTGGCCACCAGAACCCTTGCTCTAAAAATTCATCTACGCGTAAAACTGCGATTCAGGAGGGACGATGACAGCAAGATGCTTTCAGACCGTCGAGGAGATGGCGGACTACCAGGCAGATCGCGAACTGCAAGAGGCGCTGCGCGTGCAGTCAATGTCGCCAGAGGAGCGCTTCCAGTGGCTTACAGAAAATTGGGGGCGGCTGCAAGATAGCGCCTCGGCGCTCTTCCCAGATTTACCTCAACGACCAAAAACGGCAAGGTGTTATGCATCCATGGAAGAGAAGAACAAATTTGATGAGGCGCGCGAACTCGAATTGGCTCTTCAAAGAAGCGCCATGATGAACAAACACCGTGAAAAGCGTTAGCGGCTAACGTAGGTGCGCATTCCGGTCGACTTGACCATCTGTGCCGGGAATTGGTGACCGAGCAATACGCAAGATTCTGGTGATGACCACTGAAACATCGAACCGACCCTGTAGGATGACGTCAATTGCAAGCCTGAGCCGAATTGGTACTATCGGCCAAATCCGGTCATCCGAGCGTGTGCATTAAGGGTTTGATCAAGACAGATCTGAGTCACTCGCGGTTTGCCGCTGGATGACGGCTCTCGTCCGGACCGGTCATCGCCGAGCGGCTGGATCGCTCACAGAGCCCGCACGCTCTTTCGCGAAGTCATCTTGGCTCATCACTCGGAGAAGGAGTTCCAACTGCTTCCTGCAGTTCAAGCCAGCGCCGCTGCCTTGCCGAGGCAATTCTCGGCCGAGATGACAACCACCTGGCCGCACTGGGACTGTCCCTGCGCGTACGCCAGTTCTTAGGTCAGCACTTGCTTAGCTCTCACGCCGCAAGGCGTCGACGGCCGCGCCGGGTCTAGCGCTGCTCAAAGCGGTACCGAACGGAGCCGCTTCGCACGACGCGAAACTGATCGCGCGTCTTGGTGCCGGCCGGGTTGGGCAGGGTCATCACCATCCAGCGGGTCGGATCGAACACGAACGGCACGTACAGGATGCGGTACCTGCGCTTTTGGTCCTCTCTTGCACTCCCGGCGACCTCGAGCTCTCGTGCCGTCAGCTCGAACTCGCCGCCGGCGTCGAGCGCCGACTTGACCTCGTAGAGGTATTCATGGCGCGCGGTCATTACCCGGAAGTCGTAGCCCAAGGAGTCGTCGCCCGCTGGGCCGCTGCAGAACTTTTCGCGGTTCGACGAGACCCAGCACTCGTCCGACATTTCCTTCGGATGGCGCCGGAAAAGCAGCTTCCACACCAACCACTCGCTCGCCATGCCCATGACCGTGCGGGTTGCGTCGGACGGCTGGTTGCGCCAGGTTCCGCCCCCGCCGCCTCCGCTTGATCCAGGCCGCGGTTTGCCTACTTCCTCCTGCTGAAGCAGGCGAGCGACGCGGCTACGGGTGAACCACTCGTCGCTTTGTGCGATGGCCGCGTCCGCGAGGTTCTCGAACTCCAGGATGAATCCGGGGCTTCCGGTGTCCAGCAAGCGTCCGGCGAAGGGGACGTTGCGGCGAGCCACCTCGGACTTCAGGCGGAGTTCGCGAGCCTCCTGCTCCTCGTGTTTCAAGTCCTCCGCCGTCAGGCCAAGGTCACTCAGGGACTCGGTGGTCGGCATGTTTTCCGGCCACCAGCCGGCGCGGCGCAGCAGCGCCGGCAAGGCGCCTGGCGCGATCACCTCAAAGTCCAGCAGGCCCGCCTGGTCCAGCTCGCGCACGAGCTGCTGGGCATCGGCCGCGCCAGCGCCGGTCGGTTGCTGAGTGCCGTTCTTCCTGCACCAGGCGCGCATTAGGTTCGTCAGTTCCGCGTGCCGCGCTGTCACCTGCTTCCGGTTGGCTGCTGCAACGACCTCCAGGACCTCAAGCTCAACGGCGGGGTCGTCGGCCCCGAGCATTGCCTCAACCGCCAGATCCGCGTGGGCGACGACGCGGGCTCGATCGAGCTCCTCCAGCTGCAGCGGCCACTGCGAGTCGAACTGGATGAATTCAAGCGTTCGCAGGATCACGTACTTGTCGAGCGGCGCAGCGGCCCGCCAGGCAGGCAGAAAGACTCGCCTCAGCCGTTCGCGTATCGAGGAGGCCAACTCGGCGAGGTATGCGCTGAACAGGCGGCGAAAGTCCGCCTCATCGTTCATCGGTGGGTAGCCGAGTTCGGCGAGCGTGCTGCCGAAGGCGGCGAAGTCCAGGTTGAGCCGCACGCGGATCGCCTTCTGGTCGTCGGTCTCGGCGACGACTTCGAGCAACTGGTCCACCACCTCCGCCGGGAGCTCGCCCGCAAGCCAGGCGCGGAGCTGCAGGGCGGGGCCGAACTGAGCGTGCCTCTCCCGAAGCCGCTCCACGGCCTCCCAGCCCTTGAGGAAGGCTACCGCCGGCAGGACCGCGTCGACCCGGCGCTGAACGCCGTCCTTGGTCGCAGCGAAGTGTTCACGCACGACGCCGGCGTCTCTGCCGATGGCGTTGGCCAGCATGTCTTCCGCCGGGCCCTCTGGGCCGCCGTCATAACCGTCGCGCTGAAGCCGCCCCAGCGCCCACTCTATGGTGTTGCGGCGGGATCCGAGCAGCTTGGTGATCGCCTGTGACGCCTCGAGCAGCAGGCGAAGGTCGATGGGGCCGGCGGTCTGCACGAGCAGCGTCGGTACGCGGACGTGAGGCACGGCGTGCGCGCGCTCCCTGGCCCGGACCGGTATCTCCTGGCCTGAGATCGTGAGGGCGAAGCTGCCGCACCTCCTAACGCGGATCGCTCGCAGCCGGCGGTCGAGCTCGTCCGCCGGAAGCGTTCGAGTCTCCAGGGGGTCGCCCAGGTGTTCGTGCGCAAGCACCGCCACGTCGCTCAGCCATGACAGATCGCCGGCCACCAGCAGGGGATCGGCGGGCGAGGCCGCGAACGGCAGCCCGTCCACGACGAGCTGCACGTCGCCGGAATCGGCGAGCCTCGGAGAGAAGCAGCCGGTCGCCTTGAGCAGCTCGCAGATAAGCGGGGCGTCGGTTTCGCCGACGTCCAACACCGCTTCCCCGGCGTCAGTCAGGGAACGAGCTGCGAAAGCCTGCGGTTCGGTGGTGACGTAGACGGCCGGCGAGTCCTCTTCGCACCCCGAAAGCAGCTCAAGGACGCCCACCCTGTCCACGACCAGTCGAAGCGACGCGGGAAGCGACGCGCGTTGTGCCGCGACGTCGGACCATGCGCGTCGGAGCTGGTCGCGCAGGTCGCGCCTTTCGGCGGCCGACAACTCCGGCAGCGCCCCGGCCAGGGACGCCAGCCGGCCCGGTGCACTGGCAGCGTCAGACCAGTTGCGAAGGCCAATCTTGGGGTCGAAAAGAATCGGAGGCAGCTCCTCGCGGGCGCCAGGCTCGGACTTGAATCGCGCGACGAACCGCGGAGGATGCTGCTTGGCCACGGTCGTGGACCAGCTGCCGCAGGGCCGGGCGAAGACGATATCGTCAGCGCGCGTGCTCGCGGGCCAGCGGCCGTGTCGCAGGAATATCTGCAGCGGAGTGGGAAGGGTAACGAATGGGTGCCCGCGCCAGTGGTGAACGCTGAACTGGAAGTGCGCGTCGCCGCGGGCCTTCAGGTAGGCGACCAGAAGGTTTGAAAGAAGCCCCCTCGCCGACTCCGGAAGCTGCTCGTGCTCAAGCTGCCCCGGCACCCTCCAAGCCTCGCCGTGCATTTTGTACTGGGTCTGCGGGAAGTACAGAGCGTGCTGGGAGGCGATCCCGGTCCAGTTCGCGTCGAACCCGTGCTTGGAATCTCCATACTGCAGAAGCGCGTTCCAGTATCCGCTTGGTGTGCCGGCGCGCCGCATCGTCGCGGGGATGGGTTCAAGTCCGTCTCCTACTCCCAGGATCCTCAGGAACTGCGTCCAGTCTTCGCGGCGGTCGTCGGCGCGCGCTCTGGGCCAACTGGAGAAGGCGACGAGGAGACGATCGCGCTGGGCCCTGCAGTCCGCGGACGCGGCGGCCGCCTCGTCGAAGTACTGCTCAAGCGTGCGACCGAGAGCGCTCCACGACGAGGACATCAGTGCCTCTCTGGCGGGCATCCAACCGCCCGAGCACGGCACCATCAGGTCGGCTGCGCGCACCGCGGCTTCGACGGCCTGATCCCCGTCGGCGAGCCACACGCGGAAGGCCCACGTCAAGGCCTCGTACCGCTGATTCTCCGTCGCGGACCCCAGCACGCCCTTCAAGGCCTCCAGCGCTTCGACGGGGTCGTAGTGCCGCAAGAGGCCGGCCTTCTCGAACTTCTGGACGACCTCTTCGGGGATTCCAACGCCTTGGTTCAGGAATCGAAACTTGCGCGCGATGGCTGAGGGCGGGTTGGGCGCGCCCTCGCCGCGCCTGCCGTGTGCGCTTGCCCTTCGTGCGAACACCGGAGGGGCGTCGCCCCGCGTGTCCGCGGTCGCGACGAGAAGCTTCTTCTCGTCGCTGAGGAGCACCTTCCTGCCCACCAATTCCGCGAGGCTGATACTGGAAGCGGCGAAGAGCGCGAGCGCGTCCGCGTAGAAGTCTCGCCACGCGGTCGCGCCGGGCTTGGTCTTCTTTGCGAGGTGTTCGGCCGTCGCCTCGACCCACCAGCCCAGCTGCGCTGCGCTCAGGTCGAGCGGCAGGCCGACGGCGGCGGCGAGCGCCCTGACCCGCGCGAGCTGCCCCTCCGAGACGCCGGAGAGGATGTCGGCCTCAGCGATCGATCGCAGACGCGTCGGCGATATCTGCTTGGTCCGGACGTCCGGCCAAGCGTAGAGCATCCGGAACGACGCCCAGTAGGCGCCTTCGCTGGACGCGGCGGGCCAGACGGCAGCGTCGGAGAGCGGTCGCCCGATCGACTGAAACGCGGCGACGATCGTTGCAATGCTCGCCCCCGACCAGGCGGCCATGTCAACGACAGCGCTCGGCGGTACGGCCAAGCCCTCATCGACGATCGCCAAACAAGCCTTAGCCGCGGTGTCGGCCGCGGCCTCGATCAGGAGTTGGTTCAGCGGCAGGTCGGCCTTGATGGTGCGCCGGTCGATGTCCGCGAAGAACGGCGCATCGATGTGGCCGGCCATCGGCGAGACCGCGTGGTCGTCCATCGGAAGAAAGTTGTACAGGCGCGGTGCGACTACCTTGTCCAGGCACACGGCGATCGAAACGACGGCGTCGCCCTTCCAGGCAAGCCAGCGCTTGAGCGGCGGCGCCGCCGGTATGCTCTTTTCGACCGCCGCAAGCACAGCGCCCTTCTGCAGCGTCTGCCTGACGACGAGGAACGCGCTTCCGTCGCTCAGCTTCACGCGTTGCATTCGAATGCTCGAAGACGGATCCCTCAAGAGCGGTTCCACCGCGCGGGAGAGCGTCGCCCTTTCAACCTCGACTCCGGCTCGAACGATCGAGATATCCAGCGACGCGAGACGATCAAGAAAGAGCTGAACTGGCGCCGCTGCGTTGGTCAGCGCGGCCACCTGCCTCTCCGCCAGTTCGACCTCGCGCGAGGAAGCCAATGGCAGGCAAACGACCGTCGCATACCCCAGCGCGGCAAGGCGGCGCACCTCGTCCGACTGTTCGCTAACGGCGACGGGGACGAGGTAGCGCGGAATGTCGGCGGCGACCTTGGCGGCTACCTCAGAAGAAGCGTCAAGCTCGCCCAAGAGCTCTGCGATCTCTTCCGTTGACGCGAACCGGAAGCAGTAGCCGTCGAACGCGGGCGCCGGCATTTGAGCGCCAGCGGAAAAAATGTGAACGTCGTTGGTGAGCGCCTCGACGCTTCTAAAGCCGAGGCCTTTATTTCCGATCCCTTCGCCGATTTCCTTATCGCTCGTTCCGATGTTGCGGATCGCCTCGAAGTTCGAGTGGGAGAAGGGGCGCCCCTTGTTGGCGACGAGCAGTACGCCTGTGTGGTCGCTGGCGACCACCAGGTGGATGGCGACTTCGCCCTTCTGGCCGACGGCGTGCGCGTCGTGGGCGTTTTGAAGGAGCTCGAAAAGGACGCGGTCGCCGTACTGCGTACCGATGATCTCGTTCAGGCTCTTCAGGCTCTCGTACACCTTCAGGCCGCGCCGCTGCCCGTCCAAGGCGTGCTCAAGCTGCGAGCGAGTGACGCTGCCGATGAGCTCCGCGGCCGAGGCGAGCTGCGTCGCAGCCGCAACCATCAACTTCTCGGCGCAGCCGTCGTCCATTTGCGTCACCGTTTCATCCATGCCTGGCCCCCTTGGTTTGAGCTGATTAGACAACACTCTGCGAGACGGAAAGCCAGATTTCGATGCTGCCGATGGGAATTGCAGCACGAGGAGAGCAGGCCGATTGCTTGCCCCTCGCCGGGCGAAACGACCGCTTGCTGCCGCACAACGAAAGTACCCCATTCGAAGGCCACTGGCCGCAATCGCTGCATGGCAGGCGCTCAAACGGGATCCGTTGGCCGGCTGGTTTGGTCCTAAGGGGAAGTTTTTTCTTCTCCGACGCTGACATACGGTGGTCATCGCCAGCATCACTGGTCAGTGACAGCCGGAATGATGGACAGCGATTTCCAGCGCCCTCACGTAGGCAGCATCATTCGTCATCCAATGGTTGTACCTTCTCTGGATCGTAGCCACGCACAGCCGATGGCGGTGCGCTAGAAGTAGGACGAGCGACGTTTGGCATGGCTTGCGCCTTGTCCCCTCGCTGCTTTTCGTGTTCGGTACGGCGTTGCTGTTCACGCCGTGCCGTTTTGGTTTTGGCTGCAGCGTCCGCCTCCAGAACGCGCTGCTCATTGATGATGGCAAAAACGGCCTTTTCGTTTTCTGCGGGGATGCCACGCTCACCTGCTTTTCGATGCCCTTCACGCAGCTCCCAGACGCTCACTGGCGGCAGGCTTGTATCCCGGTAAGGAATGGCGAAATAACGGCCCGCAATCTCGTCAAAGAAATACAGCTGACTGATGTCTCGCGGATCCCGGTGAAACCTGAATTTCCGCTTGTGCTTGGGAAATTCAGGGTGCGGTGTGTTGATCCAGGGCCGCAAGACATCATGGTAATAGTGGACGTCATCGATCACTACGCCGTATCCCTGGACAGTGCGCTCAACGTATGGCGTGAAGTTGATGCGTAGATTTTCCTCGTCCAACCGCCTTGCCGGCAAACCCCGACCGGGCTTGCCCTTGGTTCCGAGCAGTCCTTCCTTCCACTTTTGGATGGGCGGCATACCAATACCGTCATGCTTCTTGATGTGATACCTGGCAAAGAAGAGGATCAACCACTTCTCGATCTCCTCGAAGGTCATACATGCATTGCCTTCGGCGTCGTACTCGCCTTTTTCCTCAGGTCCGGAGAAGGTGGATCCCTTGACGGTCTTGAGACCTTGAGTAACGGTGCCCATCAGGCGTTCGATGTGCGCACCATACCGCGGGGTTTTGACGGGACGCAGATGCACGTCAATGTCGTACTCGCGGCAAGCCGCCTTGAGCATGTCGCCACGAAATTCACGGGCATTGTCCATATGCAGCGCCCCCATGACGCCCCAGAACGGCCACTCCACACTGGTCACGCCATGCCGTCGCACCCAAACTTCCTTGGGAAGGATGGCGTGCGCCATGCACATGCCGGCCGACATGGCAGAAGGCGCTTCCAAGGTCAGGTACATGCCCAAACACACCCGACTATTCACATCGATAGCCAGGGTAATCCAGGCGCGGTTAATCGGCTTGCGGTACTTGTCATCGACGATGATGACGGGTAGCAGGGTGTGATCCATCTGCACGATGGCCAGCGGCCAATCCGCATCGGGAATCACACCTTTGATCGGATCATGTCGGTCGTGCGCAACTGCAACGCCTTCGCGACGACTGATCCGCTCGCGACCTTCTGTTTGGGCCAGCCGCGACCGAATGGTATTGATGGCTGGCAGCGTCAAGCCGGCGTTGGAGCAGCGCCTCCGAATTTCCGACACGGTCTCGGCGATCGACGGCTTTTGAAGCGTGTCGTGAAAACTCTCCAAGGCATCCTTGATGATCGCTTCAACGTCAGGTGAAATCCTACTACCCGCCTTGCCACCTCGCAAGCTGGTTTGAGGTAGTAGGGAGGAAAGCATGCCGGTATTTCTGAAGGCGGCCACCCAGCGATAGATAGTGGCCCGACTCACGCCGGCTGTGGCTGCGATCTGGTCGGCCAGCGCTTGCGCATGCTGGTAGTAGATGCCAAGCAACGGGTCAATCAATCGGCGCCGGGTTTCTGCAATTTCCCACAGTTCGTCCGACACATCCAGCAACTCGGACTCCGCTTTTGGTGCACCTTGAGCCTCACCAATTACTTTGGGTGGGCCGAGATCACCGATCTTGAGCAGAACACGTTCACCAGACTCGACGTCCTTGGCCAAAACAAGATTGATGTCGGCAAGAGCCAGAATGACGTAGTCTCGTCCTTCATTTGAAACCGTGGCCCCTTTGGTGATCCACAGCTGCGTTTTTGCCTGAGCTTTCATTTGTGAACTCCAGCCATCCAGAGGGGGACGTCGTTCGTAAAGGGCTGATCAAGGTCAACGGCGACATGCTTGGTGAGGACCATGGACCAGATGACCGGTAGCCAATACAGTTTTTCATCGTCAGTCGGGGCCAGGATGTCCAGCAACGCGTGCGACGAGGTCTCGCCGGCCGAACGCTCCATGCAACCCAACACCTGCTGGATATCAGCAGCTGACGGGCTAACGTTGCGGTATTCGCGCAGAAACTTTAGATTGGCAAGACGTGGTATTCGGATTTGCGTCTGATCGACGACGGCGAACTCCCACCCCTTGTCTTCGGCAAACTGATGCGCGGCCGCGAATTTTGGCGCATATTTTTCTGCGTGACGCTCTAGATGGTCGGTATGCTTGACCTCCACCAGCAAAGGCTTGCGAACCGCATCAGAGTGGTGACCTGACCGATACCGGACCAGTACGTCGGGGACATACCCCTTGGGCACCCCGGCTACAGGTATCCGGACGGGCTGGACTTCGAATGCCTCGACGGTGTCGTCAAAGTCGAGAAGCAGTAGATAATCTTTTTCAAGCAACGACTCGAAGGCATCCATTTCTTCGTTCTTGCGGCTTGAGTAGCCGCCAGTGACGAACAGGTAATTCTTCGGAATTTTACGAACCGCCATGCAGGAGTCCTTGCCGCAGAGAAATCAAGACGAAGTAGTCTCACTAACTTCTGCATTTTGTCTCAATAACTTCTGAATTAAAAACTCAAAGAATGGCTAATTGTCTCAATCAGAGCGAAATCTTCACAGTGTCGGATCGCCCAGCCGGTGTGCTGGACCAGTTCCCACCCAGCCTTTGAGCGGAGACGGGCTGCGGCTGAACCTGGCCTCGCTGTCCGCGCAGTTCACCAAAGCCAGCTTCGAAACCGGCCTGGCGCTGTACCGCAGCCAGCAGGTGGAAGACTGCAGCATCAGCCGCGTCAACACCCGCGAATGGAGCCTGGCAGGCACGGTGCGTACCGGCGGCAAAACCGCGGCACGCCATGAGGTCACAGCCGAACTCGAAGCCTCGGCCGACGGCGACATCACGTTTTTCAGCGGCCGTTGCAACTGCGGTGTGAGCCGCAACTGCCGGCACAGCGCCGCGCTGGCCGTCAAGGCGGCCTACCAGTCGGCCAACACCGCTGTCCAAGACGACGCCCCCGCCCAGCCATCGCCTCGCCCCATCACCACCAGCGTCGGTGATCTTTTCAGCGTGCTGAGCAACGAACCCTTGGCGTACGTCCAGCCAGTCGCAGTACAAGATACGGCCACGGACATCACATCCAGCCAACGGTTTCCAAGCGGCCCTTCGCTAGACCTTTTTGGTGACCCGGCCCCGGTCATGCCACCACCCGAGCCGGCAGACATACCGACCGGCCCCGCGCCCGTTCCGCACCTGCATATCGAAGCCGTTCCGCCGGAAGGGGTCGAACAGCGCGGCCTGCTTTGCGCCACCCTGCGTTTCAACTACGGCGGCCTGTTTCACTACGCACTCAACGACCACAACCCGGTACGCATCGAAACCACTGTTGCCGGTGAGCAGACCTTGCTCTACCGCGACCTGCCCGCCGAACATGCCGCAGACCGCGCGTTACACAAACTCGGCCTGGCCGGCGATGCACGCGGCCAGTTCTTGCGGACCTTTATCTCCATGGCCCAGCAGCAGCCCTGGCTGCAGTGGCTGGACGACGATTTCGCGCTGTTTCGCGCCGCTGGGTTTGAGGTCAGCGTAGCGCCCGGACTGGCAAGCTGGATCGCGCGGGCCGACACGCTGGACGCACGCATGGAGGACGACGCGGGTGATCTCGCCGATCTCGGTGCTGCGGGCACCGGTGAGGCCCAGTGGTTTCGCCTTTCGCTGGGCATGAACATCAACGGCGAGCGCCGCAACATCCTGCCGCTGCTGCCCGAGTTGCTGGCGCAACTGGGCTTGGCCGCCAGCGGCGCGCCCGACAGCACGGGCCGGCCGCTGGTCACCCTGCAGTTGCCGGCTTACATCTACCTGCGCCAGCACGATGGCAGCTACTGGCGCCTGCCCTGCGAGCCGCTGCGGCCCTGGCTGCAGGCGCTGCTAGATATCCTGGCCGAACGTGGGCAGCACAAGGACGCCAGTAACGCCCTTCACGAAGGCAGCTTGCGCCTGTCGCGGCTGGAGGCCTTTCGCCTGGGCATCGCGCTGCATGAAACCGGCAGCGACAGCCCGGTCTGGCGAGGCGCACAAGACTTGCTCGACGCACTCGGGCCACTGGCCGGCAATGTGCCTCTGCCGGACATCCCCGCGCCCGCCGGACTGAAAGCAGAACTTCGCCCCTACCAATTGCAAGGCCTGCGCTGGCTGCAGTTCCTGCGTGCCCACGGTCTGGGGGGCATCCTGGCCGACGACATGGGCCTGGGCAAAACGCTGCAGACCCTGGCCCATATCCAGTGTGAAAAAGAAGCCGGCCGCCTGGACCGGCCGGCACTGATCCTGGCGCCGCTCAGCCTGATGGGCAACTGGCAGCGCGAGGCGACACGTTTCACGCCGGGCCTGCGCGTGATTGTGGTGCACGGGCAAAAACGCCACCGCGCCGCGGCACGCATGGGCGGCTGCGACATCGTGATTGCGCCCTACTCGCTGCTGCAGCGCGACCGGGCACACTGGCTGCAACAGGCTTGGCACCTCGTGGTGCTGGACGAGGCGCAACACATCAAGAATGCCAGCAGTCAGGCTGCACGTGTTGCGGCCGAACTGAACACGCGGCACCGGCTTTGCCTGTCGGGCACACCGATGGAAAACCACCTGGGCGAGTTGTGGAGCCTGTTCAGCTTTTTGATGCCGGGCTTTCTGGGCAGCGCCGCGCGCTTTCGGGCCTTGTACCGCACGCCGATTGAAAAACAGGCGGACAACGATCGCCTGGCCCAGCTGCGCCGCCGCATCACACCTTTTATGCTGCGGCGTACCAAACACGAGGTCGCGACCGACCTGCCGGACAAGCAGGAAGTGGTGGCCAGTATCGAGCTGGACGACGCCCAGGCTGATCTTTACGAGAGCATTCGCCTGTCGACCGAAAAAACCGTGCGTGATGCGCTGGCCAACAAGGGGCTGGGCTCCTCGCAGTTCGAAATCCTGGAGGCCCTGGTGCGGTTGCGCCAGGTTTGTTGCGACCCGCGCCTCCTGCCAACCTCGTCCACTTCATCGCCTGGCGATGCGCCGGGCTCGGCCAAACTCGACTGGTTGATGGAAACCTTGCCCCGCATGCTGGACGAAGGCCGGCGTGTGCTGCTGTTCTCGCAGTTCACCGGCATGCTGGCCTTGATTGAAGAGGCGCTGGCCGAACGCGGCATGCGCTGGGTCAAACTCACCGGGCAGTCGCAAAACCGCGACGCCATCATTGATCGTTTCACCTCGGGTGAGGTGCCGCTGTTCCTGATCAGCCTCAAGGCCGGCGGCACCGGCCTGAACCTGCCGCAAGCCGACACCGTGATCCACTATGACCCGTGGTGGAATCCGGCTGTGCAGGAACAGGCCACGGCGCGTGCCCACCGCATAGGCCAGACCCAGCCGGTGCTGGTTTACCGGCTGGTGGCACAGGGCACGATTGAGGAACGTATCCTCGCGCTGCAGGAACGCAAAGCCGCGCTCGCCGACGGCCTGTACAGCGATGCGACGGCGCGCGGCGACACCCTGCTCAGCGAAGACGACCTGGCCGCGTTGCTGGAACCGCTGGGCGCCTGAGAAGCAATAAGCCGGCGATGCAAAGCGTTGCGGACGTGATGCCCTTGCCGTGTGCGGCCCAAAGACCGGATAATTTCAAACTGCAAGGTTCCGTCAACCCGATTCACCGGACACCCCATGACACAGTCACCAGCCACCCTGTCGCTGCGCCACTACGGCGCGTCACACGGCAACCACACGCATGAACACTTTCAGGTCTTGCTGGGTCTGGGCGGTGTGCTGGAGCTTGAAGTGCAGGGTCGCGGTCAGCGCCTTGCGGCCGGCCAGGGCTGCGTGATCGCGCCGGGTGAGCGGCACGACTTTGCCTCCCGCCAAGGCAGCCGCTGCCTGGTGCTGGACACCACACAAGCCGACTGGGCGCATTGCGCGCCCGGCCCGGCAAGCAGCGCCACCGTTCTGACACTGGCGCGGTATCTTGAACAAGCCCTGCAGCAGCCAGGCAGCCTGGCGCAACACTGCGGGCCGGCCTTGCTGCTGGAGGCATGGCAGCCGACCTCCCAAGCCAAGGCGGCACCCGTTTCACCGTATGCCCGCACCCCACGTCCCATTGACTGGGCACAACTCGCCACCTGGACACAGCAGCGTCTGCATGAGCCGCTCAGCGTGGCGCAACTGGCGGCGCAGGTGTTCTTGAGCCCGACGCAGTTTGCCATGCGTTGCCGGCGCGAAACCGGCCTCAGCGTGATGCAATGGTTGCGCCAACAACGCCTGACACGCGCGCAGACACTGCGGGCCCAAGGCATGAAGCTGGCGGTGGTAGCCTTGCAATGCGGCTACCAGTCGCCCTCGGCGCTGACAGCCGCCATGCGACGGCAGTGGCTGGCCTGAAACCGGTCAGGTCGCCTGGACGCTTTCAACGGAAAGCGCGCCGTGCGGCTCGGAGTGTGTGATCGCAGAAACATCCAGCATATACATCTGCCGCGCTGACGCGTGCACAGAATCAATACACACCTGACGCCCGTCGCGGCTCCAGCGTGGATGCAGGTCGCAGCGATTTTCCTTGCTCAAACCCGGGTCGGCATAAAAGCTGCCCAGGTCATGGCGTGTGCCATGTTTCATGTCGAACAGAAACAGGATACGTTCGTGGGTCTGTACATCCGGGTAGGTATCGCTGAGCAGCCAGCGTTTGTTGATGGGTGAAAACGTCATGTGCCCGTTTTCAAGCAACACGTTTTTGCCCACCACCTGGACCTGGCCCTCAGCGCTGTCGTGGTACAGGTGGTAGTGAATGCTGCCCGCATGCGGCCCCCAGACAATGATGTGTTCATCGTCCTGCCACAAAGGATGGGAGATCTGGTACTCCGACTTTTCGTAGTCAAACGTGCCGACGGCCTTCGGATCAAAATTGTCAGCCAGCTGCGGCAGGGGATGGTCTGAACACTCCAGCAGACGCAAATCGCTACCATCAGGATTGACGGTGATGAGGCGGTGCAAAAAGCAGGTTTCATCCTTGACACGTTCGGTCCAGCGATGCAGCAACAACACCCGTGACGACGAGGGATTGATCTCGATGTGGCTGACCCAATGGATGGCCTTGTCCATGGACGGGCGCGGATGGAACTCACGCAAGTCCTGGTAACTCAGGATCAGGCGCGCTTCGCCGGTGGCCAGGTCCATGTGATGAATGCCGTCCTCGGCGGGCGCCAGTGGCAAACTGAACGGCCCACCGTGTTCGCTGTAGCCAATGGTCTGGTGCGTGATGTACAGGCGGCGGTAGTCCACACACAAGGCATAACGGCTGTCAGGCGCCACCACATAAACCGGCAGCGGCAGCCTGGTTTTTTCGCCGCTTGCCAGATCGCAGATGCTGGAGCCAAAGCCCGGGTAAAACGCATCCGCGTTGTCACTCCGGGTGTTGTAAATCACCTGTGGCGTCTGCCGGCCGTCCAGCCATTGCAACTGACTGCCCATTTGCCAGTTCCAGGCAGTTGTCGTGTCCAGGCTGTGGAATGTGTCGCCATCCTGCAAATCAAAATAACCCACCTCGGCCGCCAGCTCGGGCGTCAACACGGCGTCCATCACGGGGACTTGTTGCGCCAGCACATAACGACCACTGCGATCCCAGGTGCTCTTGTTGTAATAACCAAAAAAATGATGCTGCTTGCCCGAGCCCAAAAGGCGGCAAGGGCTGAAAACACTGGGCGAAGGGGTGGCGAAATGTGTCATGAGATGAAGAGGCGATGGCTGTACGGGTTTATTCGGCGCTGAGCTTGCCTTGCTGAATGACTTTTTCCCAGCGCGCTTTTTCGGCGGCAATGAACTTGTTCGCCGCCGGACGCGTGTTCGCCACGGGTGTCATGCCCAGGTCCAGCAGGCCTTTCTGAAACTCGGGTGTGGCCACCACCTTGCGGATGTCGGCATTGAGTTTGTCCGCCAGCGCGTCCGGCACATTCGCCCCCACCGCAACCGTGGTCCAGGACGTGGCCTGAAACGCCGGAATACCGGCTTCGATCGCGGTCGGCACCTCGGGCAGCGCCGCCGAGCGGGTCTTGCCGGTGACGGCCAGCGCCTTGAGTTTGCCGGCACGAATTTGCGACAGCGTGGTCGGTGGATTTTCAAACATCAGCTGGATCTGGCCACCCATCAGGTCGTTCAGCGCGGCCGAGCTGCCTTTGTAAGGCACATGGGTGATCGGTGCATCGGCGGTGAGTTTGAACAACTCGCCAATCATGTGTACCGAGGAGCCCACACCGGCGGAACCGAAATTGATGGTGTTCGGGTTTTTGCGCGCTTCTGCCACCAGTTGTTTCAGGTCGGCCGCAGCCAGCTTGGGTGTGGCCACCACCACATGCGGCATTTCGGCCAGCACGGTCACCACCTTCAGGTCGGTGCCGGGGTTGTAAGCCAGCTTGGGATAAATGCTGTAGGTGGCATGCAGGCCGATGGAGCCCAGCATCAGGGTGTAACCATCGGCCGGTGCGTCGACGACGGCCTTGCCGCCAATGTGGCCGCCGGCGCCAGGACGGTTTTCAACCACCACGGTTTGTTTGTAAAACTTGCCCAGTTGGTCCGCCAGCATACGCGCTTGCACGTCCGAGCTGCCGCCGGCCGTGAAAGGAACAATGATGCGAATCATCTTCTGCGGGTAGTCCTGCTGCGCCAGGGCTGGCGACAGGCTGGCCACGCCCAGGAGCGCTGCAAGCGCGGCAAATTGAATGCTGTTCAAGGGCAGGTAGCGCTTCATCATGGTGACCTCTGGGGAAGAAACAAGCGGGTGACAGGGAAATGAAAGTGCAGTTTAGGGGGATGACGTCATTCTGAAAAATTCTTTTATAGTGCACAGCTATACCAAAAAGATATACATGGCCATTCTTCCCATCTCCCCGCCAAATCCACCATGTCCCGCCTGCTGAACTTCCGCCAGATTGAAGCCTTTCGCGCCGTCATGCTGAGCGGCACCACCACGGCCGCGGCCGCCATGCTGCACACCACGCAGCCGTCCATCAGCCGCCTGCTGGCCCAGGTGCAAAGCGCCACACAACTCAAGCTGTTTGACATTCAAAAAGGTCGGCTGCGGCCCACGCAGGAAGCGCGGCAACTGTTTGACACCGTGCAACGCCACTTCCTGGGGCTGGAACGTATCGAGCAGGACGTGGCCGTGATGCGCAAGTCGGGCACCGGCACCTTGCGCATAGGTTGCACCCCGGCGCTGGGCTTGAGCGTGATGCCGAAAATTGTGCCGGCGTTTTCCGCGCTTTACCCCGACGTCCACATCAATCTGCAAACCATCAGCGCCCACCACCTGCGCGAGGGGCTGGTCCATGGGCTTTACGACCTGGTGCTCACCACCACACCGATCCACCACCCGGAGTTTTCCGGCAGCACGCTGCACCGCGCCAGCGCCGTGTGTGTCATGCATCCCGGCCACGCCCTGGCCGGACGCGCAGCCATCCATGTGCGCGACTTGCAGGACCAGACCTTGCTGACCCTGAACGCCGATGATGAAATCCACCTGCAGTTCCAGCGCTCCATGGAGCAACATGGCGTAGAGGCCAGCGCCACCGTGGAGACCAGTTACTCCGTGACGATCTGCACCCTGGCCGCCGAGGGCGCGGGCATAGGCATCGTCAACCCTTACGTCGCCTCGGTGTTTACCCACGCCTTGCGTATCCTGCCGCTCAAACCCCGCCTGCCGGTGGAAGTCTGCATGGCGTTTTCCAGCCAGTCCGCGCCGTCGGCCATGACCGAGCAGTTCGCGGCGCTGCTGAAAACTTATTTCCAGACCCTGGCACGCCAGCCGGTGAAAAAATCACCGCCTTGACGCGGGCGCAACACCACCAGACCGTTGTTGCGCGACAGCACACCATGGTCACGCGACGATGCGGCACACCCAAAGCTCTATGCTTGGCGTCATGCAAGCCAATTTATATGCGCTGGGCGCCATCGCCTTGTGGGCCTCCCTCGCTTCACTCGGGGTGTCGCTCCAACATGTCCCGCCGTTTCTGCTGACGGGCATCGCCCTGGTGCTCGGCAGCCTGCTGGCCTGGCCGCATGTACTCCAAGACCCCCGGCAATGGCGAATGGCGGGCAGCACTCTGTGCCTGGGCGTTTTCACCCTGTTTGGCTTTCACTTTCTGCTGTTTATCGGCCTGCGTATCGCGCCCGCGGTCGAGGTCAACCTGGTCAACTACCTCTGGCCCTTGTTCATCGTGGTGCTGGCGCCGCTGTACCTGCCCGGCGTCAAGCTGCGCACGGTGCATGTGCTCGCCGCCTTGCTGGGTTTTACCGGTGCGGCAATGGCCATTCTGGGTGGCCGCGACAGCCTTGCGCAAACCGGCACCGGCCCGGCCTGGGGTGCAGGCTGGGGTTACCTGCTGGCCCTGGGTTCTGCGGCGATCTGGGCCAATTATTCGCTGCAGACCAAACGCATGGCGCTGGCCGGCCGCAGTTTTCCCGGCGCGGCGATTGGCTTGTTCGGCCTGGTGTCCGGCCTCTTGTCATTGTTGTGCCACTGGGCGCTGGAGCCGGCGGTCAGCCTGAGCGGGCGCGACTGGCTGCTGCTGGCGCTGATGGGGCTGGGGCCGCTGGGCGCGGCGTTTTTTCTCTGGGACAAGGCACTCAAACTGGGGGATGCACGGCAGATCGGCATCCTGAGCTACCTCACACCGCTGGGCTCTACCGTGCTGCTGATGCTGGTCAGCGGCCGCGCCTGGACCTGGAGCATCGCTGTCGCAGCCTTCATGATCGTGAGCGCTGCGGTATTGGGAACGCGCGCGGACTAAATCAGCGCCAGGCGTTGCTTGCCCACCGGTATCCGGGCGTTCTCAAGCGAAAGCCCCCGGTTGACCCTTGACGAATCTGGTGATGCCGCTGGTCATGTCAAAACGCAAATCACCGGACAACAATTGAATTTCTGTCTGATGCCTCATCGCTCCAGACATGTATACCCGCCTTGTGGCGTATCGACATATTCCCCATCGTTCCCAAAAGATATGCCTCCGAAACAGGCTGCCCATCTGTATTGCCCGCCGCTTTTTTGACGGATGGTCTCCGTCGCACCCGAATCAAGATTATTTGAATGGGTAAAAAACTGTCCCTTGGAGCCGCTGCCACATGTCCTCTTTGAATACATGAGATCGCCACAATAAAGAATGAAAATCTTCGCGCCGCAGTTGTTGGTCAATACGCCGTTATGGTCAGACACACAGCCTGCGGCGTCTTTCCCGGGATTCCTCTTGGTGGAACCTGCTTGGGTGCCGGTCGTACCACCACCCGCAGAACCAGCCCTGCCGCCTGACCCGCCAGCGACGTTCGTCGAAGCATTGGCATCATGATTCGCAACGGGCGGCGCGACGCAACGATTGCCGTCAAGCATGTTCGGTGACGGGCAAACGATGGTTGGCGCTACACATTGGCCTTTGCTTTTGACCTGGCCCGGCGGACATTTCGGCTCTATGCATGCAATGCTCCCGTTGCGCAACTGGGCGGGCTGGTTGCAATAGAGATCCGGGTCCGCAAACGCCGGGTTTGCGCCGCTAGCCGCAGCCCCTTGGCCCACACGTTGTGCAGCAGCAGGATTGGCCTCGCCATTGCGGTTGCGAAGATCGTCCAGCCCTGGCGTATGCTGCTCGTTCTTGATGCAAATGGAAGTAGGCGGGATGGCGACGTAAGTGCCGTTGGCATGCCGTGCGGGTGACGAGCCCGGCGGGCATGTCGGCTGCGATGGTGACATGGTGACAACCGGCGTTTGATAACCTGCAAAGGCCTTCCCGGCCTGCTTGTTGGCATCGGTCGAAGCCTGTCCGGATGGCAAGGCCTGCGGCATCAGGCGGTTCGTCGCCAACGGCGTGCTGTCATTGGCGGTATCGCGCGGGGGCGTCCCGGACGGACGATAGGCATTGTCACCATACCCGACCTGGGGCCGGCCGGTCGTCGGTGGCGGTGTGTAGAGCTGGGGCCGTGCCGCCAGTCCGCCACCGGCCTGAATGCCGGCGCGGTTCGGATCCGCTATGGAGCCAGCCACGCCTGGAGGCAAGCCAGCGCGGGCAAGTGAATTCTGCTGCTGCTGCTGTTGCTGCTGTTGCTGCTGCTGTTGCTGCTGTTGTTGTTGTTGCTGTTGTTGTTGCTGTGCTTGCTGCACCTGCTGTGGTTGTTGTGCTTGCTGAGGTTGTTGTTGTGGTTGTGATCTCCCCAGACTCTGCTGCTGCAACTGTTGACGCTGCATGGCCAATTGCCGTTCTTTTTCAGCATCACGCTCTTGGGCAGCTCGGAGCTTTTCAGCCTGGCGTTCTTTTTCTGCTTCACGTGCTTGTGTCACACGCTGCTGTTGTTGACGTTCTTTTTCGGCCTCACGTTCCTGTACCGCGCGCTGTTTTTCTGCCAGCCGTTCTTTTTCGGCTTCCCGCGCTTGTATCACGCGCTGCTGTTGACGATCTTTCTCTGCTTCACGCTCCTGCACCACACGCTGCTGCTGTTGCAGACGCTGCCTTTCTGCTTCGTGCTGTTGTTCAGCGCGCTGACGCTGCGCTTCTGCCAGCTTGTCAACACGCTCGCGCGCCTGCTCGGCCTGGCGCGCTCTCTCCGCATCACGCTGTTGCTCGGCACGATGTTGTTGGCTCTGCTTTTCTGCTTCACGCTGCTGCTCGGCACGCTGGCGCTGCGCATCCGCCTGCTTGTCGGCGCGTTCACGCAATTGCTCGGCTTGACGCGCCCTCTCTGCATCACGCTGCTGCTCGGCACGCTGACGTTGCATCTCGGCCTGGCGTTCCTTCTCGGCCTCACGCTGCCTCTCGGCGCGCTCGCGTTGCAGCTCGGCCTGGCGCTCCCTCTCGGCCTCACGCTGCTGTTCCGCTCGCTGCTGCATCTGCTGCATCTGTTGCTGCTGCATCTGTTGTTGCCGCGCATTGCTGGAGTTTCCATACTGGGCAAAAACCAGTGTGGAAAACAGGCAGCCGGCCACAACGGAAGCAAGGCGTGAAACGGACATTTTCTGATCCTGCATGGTGTTGACTAGGGTTAACCGTGAATTCCAGGCCTGGATAGCTGCATCGTCCAGGCATTTTTTCCCCGGGAACCTGCAGTCACTCACAGTTGAAAAGCACGCGGCTGGTTTTTAGTGTGTCTTGTGTCCCGGACCTGTTTTAACGATCGTGTGCCGTGCTCGCGATCCTATTTTTTGCAATACGTTGTATCCAGGGCTTTCACGACATAGGCACTGTCGGTTGCGGCCAAATCGCCTTTGGCCCTGATCAGTCTCAGTTGATTGCAGTAGGCATTCATGCGTCCGTCAATCGCTCCGAAGACCATTTTCAAAGGATTCGATGTCGTCAAATTGTGGTACGCGATGCGAAGCTTCGCCGAATCTTCCTCAGCTTTTTCAAGTTCGCCGATCAGGCTTGTCTGCCGTTGCAGCCAGGCAAATGCAATCGGCGATGGCATCTTCGCCGCATCAAAAACATCGAATTCGACAGTCATGGCATCGACGCTGCCAGTTGCGATGGCTTTATCGAGCACATCCAGCGCCAGTCGCTGCCTGGAGTCGGTATCCGTCACCTCAGGCAAGGCCTCATTGGCAAGAATTTTTCTGGCGGCTGCGACGCAACTTCTCGCCTCTTTCTTGTCGCATGAAGCAAGCAAGGCGGAAAACTGAGGCGCAGCATCGGCGGCCGGACCTGTTGCGGCGGCCGCAGTGCCGGGACGCGTGTTATCTGTCGGCATCAGGGCTGGCGCCGCGATCAACGCGGTAACCCTTTGCCCTTCGTTCATGGTGCAGTCCTCCAGACCCCCGGCGGGCAATGCGCATTTGCCGGCCCCATGCATGGCCAGGCCACGCATCGGCCCGGAATATTCCACCACCCACGCGATGGATTTGCCGTCTGCCGCCAGCACCGGACGCTTGATCGCGGCAGAGACAAAATCAAAGGGTTCGCGCAGCGGGCCTTCGATGACAATCCCCTGGCGGAACAGGGTCAGCACGCCCCGCTTGTCGCTGATTTGAAGGCGATCGAAAGTTTCGCGGTGACTCAGTTCGGGGATGGCGCCATTTTTGTCCTTGACCAGACCTTGCTTCGTACATACGCCTGCCAGCAATATCCAGCCGTCAAACTTGCCGTTGCATCCATTGGGACGATTTGACAGGGGCCTCAGGTCGCCGGACGCCAACGCCTTGACGCCATTGACGAAATATTCCGCATTGACCTCGCCATCACGCCCTGTACGAAAGTCAAAACCATTTCTTTCGTCCTCGAGCCACTCTCCTTCGGACATGACACCGTTGGCCCAGCGATAGGTACCCGACCCCTGACGTTTGCCATTGACCCACTCACCTTCGTAACTGTCCCCGTTGGGGAATTTCTGCAGCCCCTTGCCATTCGGCTGGCCATTTCTGGACTCACCGTCGTAACCCGCTACGCCGCCCTTGCTGGGAAGCGGGCTCTCGCCGCGTCCCTGCATTTTTTCATTGGGTTGTGCGGCGGCGAACGCACAGGCAAATACAAGGCCACTGATAAAAATCCACCTTGCCTGCTTGATCATTTTTTTCATTTCATTTCATTTCTTCAACAGAAACCAGAACCGCCCCAATGCGTCGGAACACGGCCGGTCTTTTTAGGGTGTATCGATAATCCATGCCCGACTCAGCCGACATAAAACCGGGTTTACCGGCAAGCATGATGGTGTGGGCTTTGGTTGGCGCCGCTCATGTCCATCAGCGGAGCCATGGATGGCTTGGGCCGAGACCAAAACCAGTTTGCCGCGCAACCCTGCCCGAGGGAAACCAGTGGCCAGGCAGGCGTCGATGGCTTTTTTTGCGGCGCCATCGCCAGTGGGTTTGTGCTGTTTTCTGCCGCGATGAGTTTGTCCACAAGGCATCCGACGAGTTGTATCAATTTGTGATTCTTACCCAGAAAACATGCAAGGGCAAGCGCCGAATGGAGGGTGTCAGATCAACACCTGTTTTGCCGGAAACAGGATGTCGACTAAAAAAACAGTCTCAAAAATAGCCGTTTTTCATGCATGAAAGCGTCTGCAGGCCAATGGATACGGGCGCAACCAGCTATTAACGTTGTAGCAACCAAGACCCCGGCAGAAATGTCAAGGCAGCGCCGCCGGATCTTCCCTGATCAGCGCGGCTGCGGTGACCACCGGAGCGGCCAGCGATGCCTATCGCCAGCAAACCCAATGAACCGGCGTAGGAGTGCATGGCGCGGTAGGCTGCGCTGTGTTTCGCCAGTCCCGGGGATGATTGGCCGAATTTTTAAACCTTTTATGCCCATGCCCCTTGATCGACAGGCGCAGACAGCTATGTTTTTCATAGCAAAACACCTTGTCATTGGGGCTGGCTTTAGCACCAGTTGGCCATGCCATGAAACACGGCCACGACCCACAGGCAAAAAATAATTACCATCAGGGCACATTGATCAACGAGCCGGCCAGCCCCGGAGGACATCACATGGATCGCCGCAAATTCCTACACTACAGTGCCGGCGCTGCGTCTGCGCTGGCAAGCCTGATTTCTCCATCCACCACCCTGGCACAGCCGGCCGGTCTCCCGTCGCGCACCGCCGCCATGGAAGGCTGGCGGCGGCGTTTGCAGACTATCCTCGACAAAGGCCGACTGCCCATCATCGACATGGAGGCAACCTATGTGGACGGCACCACCAACATCGGGCAGATGGTGGCCTGGATGGACGAACTGGACGTGGCACAGATCGCCTTTGCCCCCGCCTTTTCACCGGACTCGGAGCCTTCGCTGGAGCTGCACCGCAAATACCCCGGCTACTTCATCCCTACCACCAGCAGCGGTGAGTTTCCCCGGTGGTGGAACAACCCGGACGCATTCGTGAGCCGCGTCGCAGCAGACCTGAAAACGGGCAACTATTTCACCATGGGTGAGCACGAGTTTCGCCATTACCCGTCTCCCGAGCAGGTTGCGGCCAGAAACAATGCACGCGACATCACGATTGCACTGGACAGCCCTGCCGGCCAGGCCCTGTTCCAGCTGAGCGAGGACACCGGCATGGCCTTCCAGATTCACTACGAAATTGAAGACAGCTTGCTGCCCGTGCTGGAGGCCATGCTGGCGCGCCACCCCAAGGCGCTCGTCATCTGGTGTCACCTGGGCATGATCCGCTACCCGGATCGCAGCAAAGCCTACGGCCCCGACTACGTCGCGTCGCTCATCACACGCTTTCCAGGACTGCACTTTGACCTGGCGGTGCCGCGCCCGGAGAACATCTACCGCCCCTCGGGCGCGCAGGATTCCACGCTTTACCGCTACGGCCGGCTGGCTGAGGGCTGGCAAGCCCTGCTGGAAAAATTTCCCGACCGCTTTGTGGCAGCCAGCGACTACCGCCCACCGGTGGAGAAAAACTACCCTGCGGCCATGGCTCGCCAACGAAAGCTGATCCTGGAATCCCTGGGCGAAACTGCCCGCCACAAGATTGCCTATGCCAACGCCTGGCGGCTGGTGACGGGACAGGCCTGGGAGGCCTAAAGCAGCGCCGCTGGATCTTCGCTGGCCAGCACCTGCGCGGCCCAGCTTTTATCATTGGCACGGCAGTGCTCGGTGCACGCGCGCGCCAAGTTGACAACATCAACCCTTCAGGCTTGATGAGTCAGCAACGCTAAAGCTTGATGTTTTGCGCCCACACCAGCGCCGACAAGTGCGCCTGGTTCACGTGGCTGACCGTCATCGACAAGGCCTTCGCCAGATCGGCCGTGCGCCCGTCTTCCCACTCGCAGGCTTCGGCCAGCGCCAGCACCGGGCCGTACACACCGTCACGAGAACGCAGCGCTTGCTCGACCGACTCCGGCAACATCAGCTGACTCAGCACCTTTTGTATCGGGATGCCCAGCAGGCGGTCCAGAAACGAAAACATGCCAACAACAAACAGGTTTTCCGCTTCGCGCCGGGAAAGGAAACCCTGACCCAGCAGTTCGGCAAAGCGTCCGCGGATCATGGCCGCCTGCATCAGTGCGGGAGAAAAACCGGTGGTGTGGGTTCTGGCCAGCAACAGCAGCAGCCAGCGAAACAGGGGTGCATAACCCAGCATGGACACCGCATGGCGCGGCGATTCGATGCGAACCTCCAGACCAAAACCTGCGGAGTTGATGTAACGCAGCAATTTGTAGGACAGCGTGACGTCACTTTTCAGGACTTTTTCCACGTGGCGTATGTCGGCATCGCCCTGCACCATTTGCATCAGTTGCAAAATCTGTTGCGCTTGCGGACCCAGTTGCTCCTGCGGTTTGATCGCACGTGGCGCCACACAGAGCTTCTCGAAAAATCCGGAAGCCCCCAGCGCAGCGCAAGACTCGAACACCTGCCAGTCGGGGATTTTTTCCACGACCGCCGACAAGGACGGCGACCGCAGGCGGGCATAACCCAGCAGGGCCACCAGGTCGGGATGGTCAAAATCGATCAACACATGGGTCAGCGAGGAAAGCCGTCCCTCGTTGGCCTTCAAAAAGACCAGGTTCGCACCACGCAGCGCCAAACCAAAACCCCGCTCGCGCAAGGAGGCGGCCAACTTCAGGTCGTCCGCATTGGCCAGATCACCCGGCGTCAGGATCCATACCGTGGTTTCGGGCAACAGGCCTGCCAGCGTTTCCGCGGACAGCGCTGCCGGGCTCGCATCCACAAACAGCAGGCCTGAGGTGATGTCGCGAACCCCCGCTGCCACCAGGGCCTGCAGATGGATTTCCGCCTCAACAGGAGTACCGCTGTCCTCTCCGTCCGGCTGCCAGGCCAGCTTGTAGCCGATGGCATGTTGTTTGGGGTCGAGCAGAGGGACTCGGAAAAGATGGCTGGTTTCGGGAATCAATCTTTAGCGCCTAAAGCCAGGTTGTGAGAACAAGGGATACCCGTCTTTAATCAACAGCACAAAAGCAGGCTTGCCAATGGCGACTATAGATAGAGCGGAAAAAGCTGATCCCTCAAGAACGAGCGCAATTATCCTTCTCTTTTCAGGATTCAAAATGAAACAAAATCCGCACGCCCAAACCGGGTTCGGCATTGCGCACCTCCAGCGGCGAGCCATGCGCCTGGGCCACCAGCCGGCATAAATACATGCCCAGGCCGACGCCGCCCGTGGCGCGCTGGCGTGCGTTGTCGGTGCGGTAAAAAGGCTCGGTCAACCGCGTGAGTTGTGCGGCGTCCACACCCGGACCAAAATCCCGCACCTCCAGCAGCACCCCGCCGGCCTCCTGCTGCAGGGTGATGCGCGGCGGCTGCTCCGCCCCGGCGCTGTAACGCAAGGCGTTGTCGAGCAGGTTGCGCACCAGCAGGCGCAGGCGTGTGCGGTCCAGCGCCAGCAGCGGCAGCTCGGGCGCCAGTGCCAGCACCACGGCGCTGGCCGCCGGCATCTCGGCCACCGTCTCACGCACCAGCGCTGCCAGGTCCACCGGCTCGCGTTGCAGGGCGGCGTGCGGACTGGCCAGGCGCTCACTCTCCAGCAGATCACTGATCAGGTCGCGCATCTCGCCCAGGTCGCGCAGCAAGGCGGCTCGTTCACGTGCGCCGTCAACGGTGGCCGGCAGCAGTTCGGCATTGAGTCGCGCGCGCGTAAGGGGTGAGCGCAACTCGTGGCTCAGGGCCAACAACAAGGCGCGTTTGGCGTCCAGCATGCCTTCGATGTCGTGTGCCATGGTGTTGATGCGTTGGGCCAACTCGCCCAATTCGTCGCGTCGGCGCAGCGGAATCGGCGCATCAAACACGCCCCGGCCAAAACGTTCGGCGCCAGCGCGTATGTCGTCCAGCGGCCTGAGCAGCCGGCGCACATAGGTGTAAGCGGCTGCGATCAGGGCCAGCAACAGCGCCAGCGTGAGCCAACCGATGCCGCCGGGCGCGCGCTGCCAGGGCAAGGTGCCCAGGCCGAAGGTCACACTGTGGCCGTCGGCCGTGCGGCGCGTGCGCCAGTCCACCCCGCGCGATTCATGCCCGTCGCTCTTGTCGTCGAGCCAGCCGCGCCGCGTCCGTTCGGCGTGGGAATCCCAGTTCACGGTCGGCCCACTGATACGCACCGAAATCGGCAGCCGCGCCACCAGCGCCTGCGCACGGGCAATGTCCGGCGGACTCCCAATTTCGGCGGCGAGGCGGTCCATATAGTCGCTGACGATGGGCCGCGCCGCGTCACGCCAGCCTGTGGAAAAAGCCCGCTGCATGCCGCCCAGAAACACCGCTGCCATGGCCAGCGCCAGCAGCACAAACACGGCGATCAACCGCAGCCGCAAGGAATGCCGCCAGCGGTGGCGCCAGCGAGGTGCAGGGACGGGATGGGGTGCGGCGTTCATCGCGCTTCGGCTTGGCCCACGGCCAGCGTATAACCCGCGTTGCGCAGCGTCTTGATACAGTCCAGCGGCTCCAGCTTCTTGCGCAAGCGGCTGACCACGATGTCCACCGCACGCGTGTACAGATCGGCCTCGTGGCCACGCAGATGGTTCAGGATGTCGTCGCGGCTGAAGACCTTGCCGGGCTCTGCCGCAAGCAAGGCCAGCAGCTCGAACTCGGTGCCGGTCAACTCGACACGCTGGCCCTGGCACAACACTTCACGCGTCTGCAAATCAATGGCCAGGCCCTGAAATACCCGCTGCGCGCCTGGCGTCGCGGCAGGCCGGGCGCGCTGGCGCCGCAAAATCGTCTGCAGACGTGCCACCAGCTCGCGTGGCTCAAAAGGTTTGGGCAGGTAGTCGTCGGCGCCCAGTTCCAGGCCGACCACGCGGTCCATCACATCGCCACGCGCGGTCAGCATCACGATAGGGATGTCGCTGCTTTTGCGGATCTCGCGGCACAAGGCAAAACCGTCCATCTCCGGCAACATGACGTCCAGGATGGCCGCGTCGTAGGACGTGGCACGCAGCAGGGCCAGGCCCTGGCCGGGACGCACAGCACTGTCGAGCACCAGGCCAAAACGCGCCAGGTAAGTCGCCAGCGGTGCGGCCAGGTGTTCGTCGTCGTCGATCAGCAAAATGCGGGGCATGGGGACATCATAAGAGCGGCGCTCACCAGGGATCGGCACGCCCCAGGCGGCCCAGATGTGTGGCGCCAAATCCGCTGGCGTACTTGAGCCCATAACCCAGCGCGCGGTCAACACCGATGTGTACACACCAGACCAGCCCCAGGGCCAGCAACACCGGCATCGCGCCCAACACGCCCCATGCCAGCAGTGCCAGCGCACCGACATAGGAATGCGCCGCGTTGTAGCTGATGGCCCCCACGCGCGGCCCGGCCAGGTAAGCCAGAAAGGACAAGTCCGGCAGCAGGACCAACCAGGCAAAGAAACCCCAACCCGCACCAAACTGCGCATAAGCCGCCAGCGCCAACGCAACAACAGCCAGGCCTTCCAGCCGCAACACGCCGCGGACCGTGCCGCCCGCGCTGCCCGGCAGCAGCGGGCTCTGGACCTGGCCGCGCGTGCCCTCGCTCTCGGCCAGGCGAACGACCCGCCCGCCGGCCACACCAAAAGCCAGCGCCTTAACCACGGTGACCCCAGCGCCGGCCACGCTCCATGAAGTCGCGCACTTTTTGCTGCTGCTCGGGCCGCAGGTTGTCAAAGAAATCCGCGGCGGCGGCAATCACCTCCGGGCTGCCGGACTGCAAGGCCGCGGTTTTTTCAGTGATGAGTTTGTTGGCGCCGGCCTGGTCCAGCTTGTTGCCTGCGAACAAGCCACGAAGCGCGGTGCGCGGATCGTCCGCACCCCGCAAGGCCGCACGCTGGGCCTGCAACTTGTCGGCCAACACAGCCAGTTTTTGTTTCTGCGCCGCGTCCAGGTCCAGCCGGGAACCGATTTTTTCAACGATACGGGCGCGGGCTTCCGGCGAAGCATCCGCCGCATGCCAGCCCCCCGGGCCGCGCTGCGAACACGCGCCCAGACTGCCAACAATCAGCGCCCCGCCAAACAGGCCGAGCAGGGTTCTTTTGATGAAGCGTTTCATGGTCAAGCCTTGCGAAAGAGTGGATGAGGCTTGCATGGTGCTCGCGTAGTCGCGACACATGTTTTCAGGGCGGTTGCGGCGTGTTTCGCTTTGTTTCGATGGTCAAGGCGTTAAGCATCACGCTGCTTTGCGGCTTGCCTTGGGCAGTAGGTTGGACTCCCCACTCCCACCCCTAACCCCTCCCTCGCCCCGCTGGGCGATGGAGGGGGACTTCATTTGGCCAAGTGTGCTGCGCCCGCGTGCATGAATGACGGTCTCATAGGGTTCGGCAGGACGAGCTTCGCTCGTCCTGCCTCCCCGCATTGATTTCTCTCCCCACCCCCTTCTGTATGCGCCGAGGAGCGCAGGACCAGTCGGATCAGGGCGAGCGATTGTTTGAGCCGAAGGCGAGTTCGAGCTCGACCCCGACTGGACCGAGCACCGCAGGTTGCCCGTAGCGAAGCGAAGGGACGCAGACAGCGGGGTCGCCTTTTCTTTGCTTACTTATCTTTTGGCGAAGCAAAAGAAAGTAAGTCGGCCGCCGGGCCGAGACCCGGCCAGCAGGCAGACCACAAAAACAGGAATCAAAGGCGGCGGGAACGACCCTGGCCCGAGATGATGAATAAAACTAGGCTCCAGCCCTTACGCCACGGACGCAAGCAGCTACTACTTCTATAGCAAGTAGACTACAGAAGAGCCGCCGGTTCTTCACTGGCCAGCACATCCTGCGCCCAGCTCTGCAGCTTGCCCGCATCGGCGCGCAACACCTGTTGTTTGACCGCCAGGATTTGCGAAGGGTGCATGGAAAAACTGCGCAGGCCCAGGCCCAGCAACAAGCGCGTCATACCGATGTCACCGGCCATTTCGCCGCACACGCTGACACCTTTGCCCTGGGCATTGCACTCGGCAATGGTGTCGGCAATCAGGCGCAAGACAGCGGGGTGGCAGGGGTCGTACAGGTGCGCGACCGATTCATCGGCGCGGTCTATGGCCAGCGTGTACTGGATCAAGTCGTTGGTGCCTATCGACAGGAAGTCGAAGTATTTGAGAAACAGCTTGAGGGTCAACGCCGCCGCCGGAATTTCTATCATCGCGCCCAGTTGCACCGGCCCGTAAGCCACACCCTTGTTGTCCAGTTCGGCGCGCGCATGGTCGAGCAGCGACAAAGTCTGGCGGATCTCGCTGCCGTGGGCCAGCATGGGCACCAGCAGGTTGACGGGGCCGTGCACCGCCGCGCGCAAGATCGCACGCAGCTGCGTCAAGAACATGGGCGGGTCGGCCAGGCTCCAGCGGATGGCGCGCAGCCCCAGCGCCGGGTTCAGTTGCCCGTCCTGGGTCCGGCCGGCCAGTTTGTCCAGCGGTTTGTCCGAGCCGATGTCCACGGTGCGAATCGTCACCGGCAGGCCGTGCATGCCCTCCACTGCCTTGCGGTAGGCCAGGTATTGCTCCTGCTCGTCGGGCAAACGGCCGACCCGGCCCATGAACAAAAATTCGCTGCGGAACAGGCCGACACCGGCCGCGCCCACGTTGACGGCGCCCGCGGTGTCGTCAGGCATTTCAATGTTGGCCAGCAGTTCCACCTTCTGGCCGTCCAGCGTCAGCGCCGGCGTGTGTTTGAGCCGGTTCAGGCGCTGGCGCTCCAGCTCGCCCTGGCGCTGCTTGAAGCCGTATTCGGCCAGGATGATGGGTGAGGGATCGACAATCAGCACACCGGCGTCACCGTCGATGATGACCCAGTCGTCCTGCTCGATCAGCTGGCTGGCGCTGCGCGCACCGACCACGGCCGGAATGTCCAGGCTGCGTGCCACGATGGCGGTGTGCGAAGTTTTGCCGCCCACGTCGGTTGCAAAACCAACAAACAGGCTTTGCTTGAACTGCAACATGTCGGCCGGCGAAATATCGTGGGCCACCAGCACCAGCGGCACGTCCATGGTGTCGTCCAGCAGCAGGTCTTGCTGGCGCGGCTTGCGGCCGACACCCACATGGGCGGCGTGCGACACCGGCGAAGCCACGCCTTTCATAAAACCCAGCAGACGTTCGACCACCTGCTCCAGATCGGCCTTGCGCTCGCGCAGGTACTCGTCTTCCATGTCGTCAAACTGGCGCGCGATGATTTCGTACTGCGTGGTCAGCGCCCATTCGGCGTTGTAAAGCCGCTCGGTGATCCAGTGTTTGACGCCATCGCTGAGCTGGTCGTCCGCCAGCAGCATCAGGTGTACATCGAGCAACGCGGACAGTTCATGCGGCGCGTCTTTGGGCAAATCCCGCTGCACCCGGGCGATCTCTTCGGCCACGGCGTCGCGGGCCACCCGCACACGCTGGATTTCTTCAGCGATTTTGGACGGGTCGATGAAATAATGCGCCACATCGGCCCGGCTGGACGCCACCAGCACGGCACGCCCGATAGCGATGCCGCGCGAGACGGCCAGACCATGTACGGAAAAAGTCACGACGCATCCTCCACGCTGAGCCGCGATGTGCAGCGCGTCCGGCCATGCCAGTCCGAGCCGCGGAGCCGGCTTCGCCGGGCCGCAGGCGGGGCGGCCCCCTCGGGGCTGGTGCCTGCGGCTCCGAACCTGCTTGAGCAGGTTTGGACAGGCATCAGAAGCGAAGCCTCTGGCGAGCGGCGGCCTGCAAGGTGCAGGAAGCTACGCGAAGCGAGCGACCGTGGGGGCATTTACTCCCCCTCTCCAAACTTGTCGTGAATCAGCGCCAATAACCCGTCCATGGCTTTTTGCTCGTCGGGGCCGTCGGCTTCGATCTCGACCAGGCTGCCCAGGCCGGCGGCCAGCATCATCACACCCATGATGCTTTTGGCGTTGACGCGGCGCTCGCCCTTGGACATCCAGATTTCGCAGGGAAAGCTGCCGGCCAGCTTGGTGAGCTTGGCCGAGGCGCGGGCATGCAGGCCCAGTTTATTGTTGATGGTCGTGCTGGTCTTTATCATGGTGTCGAGGTGCCTGATTCTGTGGAGCGGTGATCGCCACCTGCATCACGCCCTGTGTTCCGCCCGTTACCGCGCGGGCCACCAGCGCATCCAGTGGCTCGTGCCGGTAGGATACCGTGCGCAGCAGCATGGGCAGGTTGACGCCGGTGATCAGCTTGGAGCGCACACCGTCCACCAGCTTTTGCGCGACGTTGCAGGGCGTGGCGCCAAACACGTCGGCCAGCACCAGCGCATGCGAGGTGCCAAGCTGGCGCAAGACGATACGCGCCTGCGCCAGGGTTTCTTCCGGCGGCATGTTGGGCTGAACGTCCAGCGCGACCACGCCCGCCGGGTTGTCGGGAAACACATGCAGCACACATTGCCGCAGGGCCGAAGCCAGCGGCGCATGGGCGATGATGAGAATGCCGTTCATTGCCGGGAATTATCGGCTCTCATGCAAAGGAAATAGGTGTATGAGGCTATACAACAACACAAAAACACCCCCATGGCGGCCTGGAAGCTGGCGACTTCCGTCAGGCCCGCGGCACTGAACACATCAATCAGCAGGCCAATACTCCACTGCATCACAAACACGCCGGCAAAAATAACCAGGTTGTAGGCCGACATGGCGCGCCCGGCCAGCGCGGCCGGAAACGCCATGCTGACCGCCGGCTGGGCCAGGCCCATGGTGCTGCAACTCACACAAAACAGCGCCCAGCCGACCCAGCCCGTGGAGGAACCGCCCAGGATGTTGAAGGCCAGCACCAGCAGGCTGAGCGGCACGCCCCGGGTGATCATCCGGTTCGCGCTCCAGCCATGTCTGACCAGCCAGGGGTTGACCATGCCCCAGGTCCAGAAGGTCACCAGCATGGTGGCGTTGATGCAGAACAGGCCGGTGGCCGACTCCAGTGGCGTGTAACCCGCCACCTTGACCATCCAGGGGCCGGCCCACAAGGTCTGCACGGCGACCAGCCCGCCCTGGTTGAAAAAAGCCAGCGGCGACATTCTTCGGAAATACGGGTTGCGCCAGACGTCCGCATAACCGGCGGCCACTGGCGCATCGGTGAGCGTAGAAGCGAAATTTTCCGACGGGCCGCCCCTAGGAAAATTAGCCCCCTCGGGGGGCAGCGCAGTACGCGTAGCGACAAGCGTGGGGGCCACCTTCCAGGGGGGCACCAGCCAGGCGATGGCCGCCATGGCCAGCACAATCATCCCCGCGAGAATCCAGAACAAGGGGCGCCAGCCGGTCAGCGGCATCAGCCACTGCACAGGCAGGGTCGAGGCCAGCATGCCCAGCGAAGCCGTCATCAGCATCCAGGAGTTGGCACGCAGCAAGGTGGCGGCGTCAAACCAGCGGCGGTAACCCGTCAGCGGCGCCATCAGGCAGGCGCTCACCCCCATGCCCAACAACACACGCGAGGCCAGCAGCCAGGCGAAACTGCTCGCCATCGAAAAGGCCGCACAACCGACCAGCGCCAGCGTCAGAAAACTCAGGATCACGCGTTTCGGCCCATACCGGTCCAGCCAGGCGCCCAGCGGCAATTGGGTGGCCGCAAAACCCAGGAAATATCCGCCCGCCAGCAGGCCCAGGTCGCGCGCATGCAGGGAAAACTCCTGCGTCAGCACCGGCGACAAGGTGGCCGTGATGGCGCGCACCAGGGCTGAGCAGAAATAGGCGGCCGCAAAGGCCAGGAACACAATGGCGCCGGCTTTTTTACTCAGATATTCTGTTGGCGCCAGCGTAGCGGCAGGCAAAGTCTGGGAGACCTGCGTCATGGCGCGGCCTGCAACTGGAGGCTGGAGAAAAGGTCTCCGCCACTTCGGGCGACACCTGGCTGGCATACAGCACCACCTGAAACACTTGCGCCCCCTGGACAAAATAAACCGCCTGCCCGCTCACGGCGCTGCCGTCGGCACGGCGCCCCTGCGCCTTGACCAGCACGGCCTGCAGTCCGGGCGCCAGACCTGGCGCCTTGAACGGCAAGACCTGCGTGGCGCCGGCACCGCTGCCCACCGGCCCGGCCTTCATGTTGGCCAGCGTCAGGCTTTGCCACTGGGCCAACGCGGCGCCGGTGTGGGCGGCATCACCCATGTCGGCCACCGCCACGGCAAAGGTCGCGCCGCCGGCATCGCAGCCCAGCATGGACAACTGGGCCGTCTGGCCGCCCAGCGGCACGGTTTTTTGCGCCTTGTCGGGCTTGCAGGGCAGCAACAGGCTGAGCCGGGTGTTCTCGGGCCGCACCTCGCGCCAGTTGAAAGTGGGGCTGCAGGCGGCCAGGGCCAACAAGGCGGCGAGCAAGGTCGAAAAAAGGGTCAAAGTCAGTCGAGGCATCCGGGGGCTACAAGGCGAGGCAATTGATAAGTATGCACGGCACTTTACAGGGATTTCTGCACCGACCGGAGGCTTGAACCGCTGCCAGCCCGTGATTCGCACCGGGATGGCGCAGCCCACACCCGACCGGCCGCACCAGCCTGGGCATGCCGCTTGCTAAAGGTTAGCCGCAGCACATCGCTGGTTTCTTAACCCCAGGAGCACCCATGAACCGCAACGACATCACCGAAAAAATCATCACCGCCAAAGTCAGCAAAGGCATCACCTGGGAGTCGGTCGCCAAAAAAGTCGGCCTCAGCAAGGAATGGGTCACCGCCGGCTGCCTGGGCCAGATGACGTTTGACGAGAAGCAGGCCAAGGTCATTGGCAGAATTTTCGGCCTGAACGCCGAAGAACAGAAATGGCTGCAGGTCGTGCCCTACAAGGGCTCGCTGCCGACCCCGGTGCCGACCGACCCGCTGATCTACCGCTGGTACGAAATCGTCAGCATCTACGGCACCACCATCAAGGAATTGATCCACGAAGAGTTTGGCGACGGCATCATGAGCGCGATTGATTTTTCGATGGATATCGTGCGCCAGCCGGATCCCAAGGGCGATCGGGTGAATGTGGTGTTGTCGGGTAAGTTTTTGCCGTACAAGCAGTACTGAGCTCCCGGCAAATGGTCATTGCAGGCCTGACCCGCCATCCACGTCGGTCTCGGATGTACGAATGCAGGCGCATCCCAAACAGCCAAACTCTACGACGTGGCCAGAACCCAGAGTCCGCCACATCCTCTGAAATGGCGAATTTGACAAGCCGGGCAGATGGGGGCATACACAAGGCATAAACACACCGCCAGAAAGCCCCCGCCCATGATGAACCGACGCCGCTTGATCCAGGCCATGTCTGCATTGCCCTTTGGCGCCAGCCTTCCCGGGCTGGGCCACGCCCAGGCCATCGCCGGCTTACCGGCCCTGAAAGCCGGCTACGCGCAACGCCTGAAGAAAATCCTGGCCGCGGGTGAACTTCCGTATATCGACATGGAAAGCTCCTGCAATTCCACCAAGGTCGACATCGATTTTGTGGCCAAAAACATGGACAGACTCAACATCGGGCTGATGGCGCTGTCCGCGGATATCGGCCACGGCGAGTTCAAGAAGGGCGTGCGTTATGACAACCTGTCCGAAAAACTGCTCGCCAGCTACCCGGACCGTTTTATCCCCATCGGCAATGGCGGCCAGCCCCCGGCCCTGACGGAGGCGCCGGACGAGTTTCTTGACGCACAGGAGGCTGCCATCGCCAAGCAGCAAATCATGTGCCTGGGCGAGTTTGAATTTCGCCATTACCCCTCGCCCCGGCAGGCCAAACGCGGTGCGGGGAACGACCGGGATGTCCGCGTCCCGATCGACGGCCCGGCCGGGCACCGCGTCTTCGGCCTCAGCGAAAAAACCGGTGCCGCCTTCCAGCTCCACTATGAAATTGAAGACGAATTGCTGGTGCCGCTTGAGAAAATGCTGGCGCAATACCCCAAGGCCAAAGTGATCTGGTGCCACCTGGCCCAGATTCGTTATATCGAACGGACCTCACGCTACACGCCCGCGTATGTTGATGGCCTGATCAAGCGCTTTCCGAACCTGTATTTCGACACGGCGTTTGGCGACTCGGCGTCGGTTTATCCTCTCAGCAACCAGCGGCACGCACGTATCTGGGCCAGCGATGGCGGGTTGGTCAGCGAATGGCGCGATCTGCTGGCAGCACACCCCAGGCGCTTCCTGTCGGCCCTGGACCTGGGCGGCGACCGCATGGACCGCATGGTCTCCTATGATCAGAAGCATCGGTATTTTCTCAAATGCCTGCCGGCGGACATCCAGCACCAGGTGGCCTACCGGAACGCGTGGTCGCTGTTGTTTAATGAAGAATTTGCCTGAGCCGCACCATCAGCGGTCTGGCCTGACGCAAGGAGGTGATGTGATGAAACACAATTTTGTTCTGGTGCATGGTGCATGGCATGGCGGCTGGTGCTGGCGGCGTGTGGCGCAGGCGCTGCAACTGGATCACCACAAGGTTTACGCCGTCACGCTGACCGGCCTGGGCGAGCGTGCCCACCTGTTGTCGCCCGCCATCACACTGGACACCCACATCGACGACGTGATCAGCACCATCGAGGTGGAAGAGCTGAACGAGGTGATTCTGGTCGTGCATTCCTACGCCGGCATGATAGGCACCGCCGTGGCCGACCGCCTGGGCAAACACCTGAAACACCTGGTGTACGTTGACGCCGTGGTGCCCAAACCCGGCGAAAGCTGGAGCAGCACCCAGTCCGCGGCGACGCAGCAGCAACGCCTGTCGGCGGCCCAGGCTTCGACCCGTTTCAGCTTTCCGCCGCCCGACCCGGTGGTGTTCGGCCTGCATGAGGCGGACCACGCCTGGGTCAAGCGCCGCCAGACGCCGCACCCCGGCAACACCTACCAGGCGCCGCTGAATTTTGATGTGCAACGTGTTGCCGCCATTCCGCGCACCTTTGTGAGTTGCACGCAACCCGCGCTGGCCACCATAGACCCCAGCCGCCTGCGCGCGAAAGACCCGAAATTCTGGAACGGCGCCTGGTTGCCGAAGTCCCACTTTGTCGAACTCCCCACCGGCCACGATCCCATGATCAGCGAAGCCCACGCGCTGACAACCATCCTGCTGGACTGCGCCAACGCATGAAACCCCTGCACAACCGACGCCAGTTTTCCCGCGCCCTCGCCGGCGGGCTGCTGCTGCCCGCGCTGAGCTTGCCCGCCACCGTACACGCCAAAGACACGGCCCTGCCGGTGCCAACCTCGCTGCCCGCGGCTGCTCAGGCCGCCGCCGCCAAGGGCGAAGTGATGGTGCTGCTGGTCAGCCTGCCCGGCTGCCCGTATTGCGAACTGGTCAGGCGCAACTACCTGCTGCCCGGCCGCCAACAAACCGGCCTGCAAGCCTGGCAACTCAACATCGCCGATCGCACGACACCGCTGCTGGGCTTCGACGGCAAAACCACCAGCGCCGCTGCGCAGATCAGCGCCTGGAAAGCCGGCTTCACGCCCACGGTGTTGTTTCTCGGCCCGCAAGGCCAGGAGGTCGCCGAACGCCTGGTCGGTGTGGCGTCGCCGGATTTTTACGGCGCCTACCTGGACGACAGGCTGGCGCAGGCGCGCAAGGCCGTGGTTGCGCTCAAGTAAGGCGCCGTCCAGGCAATCGCTACGTTTTTAATAGCTACTTTCGTCCGTCCTGTTTGGGCTAGAGGCCTATTTTATCGAGAACTAACAGCCAAATAACTTATTCCACAAACAGCGTGGCCGGGCATTCCAGGTAAGCACGCACCGCCTGCACGAAGCGGGCGGCATCGATGCCATCGACCACGCGGTGATCGAACGAGGACGACAGGTTCATCATCTGCCGCGCCACCACCGCGCCGCCGCGCAACACCGGCCGCTCCACGATGCGGTTGATACCGACGATGGCCACTTCGGGCGCATTGATCACCGGCGTGGAGACGATGCCGCCCAACGCACCCAGGCTGGTCATCGTGAGGGTTGATCCTGTGAGTTCGCCCCGCGTGACCTGGCCGGTACGTGCGGCCTGGGCCAGGCGCTCTACTTCCGCCGCGCTGGACCACAGGTCGTGCGCCTCGGCATGGCGCAGTACCGGCACCATCAGGCCAGCCTCGGTCTGGGTGGCGATGCCCAGATGTACCGCGCCGTAGCGCGTCACCACGCCGGCCTCGTCGTCGAAACGCGCGTTGATCTGCGGAAACTCGCGCACGGCCAGCACCAGGGCGCGCAGCAGCAGCGGCAACAAGCTCAGGTGGCCGCGCTGCGCGCCCCACTTCGCATTGAGCCGCGCCCGCAGTGCCTCCAGTTCGGTGACATCGACTTCTTCCACATAGGTGAAATGCGGGATGCGGCGTTTGGACTCCTGCATCTTCTGCGCGATGCGGCGGCGCAGGCCTATCACCGGGATGCGTTCTTCATCGTCACGCGGCGCAAGACCGGAGGCGGCCGAGGCGCCCCATCCATGTACCGAGCCATGCGCCGCCACATGGGCATCCAAGTCGGCCTGCAGGATGCGGCCACCCGCACCGCTGGCGACGACCTGCTGCAAATCGACACCCAGTTCCCAGGCGCGCCGGCGCAAGGCGGGCGAGGCAATGGGCTTGTCGCTGGACGGCGGCGTTGGGGCGGCCACGCGTGATGCTGTCGGTACGGGTGCTGTCGCCATGACCGGGGCAGTCGCCTGTGACACTGTCGAAGCGCTTGCGGGCAACTCGCTGGTGGCGTCCGCTCCCGCCACCTCAAGGCGAATCAGCTCCGCCCCCACCGCCAGCACCTGCCCCACCTCACCACCCAGGACCAGCACGGTGCCGACCACGGGTGAGGGAATCTCGACCGTCGCCTTGTCGGTCATCACGTCGGCCAAGACCTGGTCCTCGGCCACGATGTCGCCGGGCTTCACGCGCCAGGCCACCAACTCCACCTCGGCAATACCTTCACCGAGGTCCGGCACCTTGATCACGTGGATGCTCATGCCATGCCTCCCGCCGGGCCGCCCCAAGGGAGGCGCGCCCCCTCGGGGGGCAGCGAACGAATGTGAGCGTGGGGGCTCATTCATGCCTCCAGCACACGTTTGAAGGCGGCCGCCACACGCGCCGGTCCCGGAAAATACGCCCACTCCTGCGCATGCGGATAAGGCGTGTCCCAACCGGTCACACGCTCGATTGGCGCTTCGAGGTGGTAAAAACAATGCTCCTGCACCAGCGCCACCAGTTCGGCGCCAAAGCCGCTGCTGCGTGTGGCCTCGTGCACCACCACGCAGCGGCCGGTCTTTTTCACCGAGGCGACGACGGCCTGCAGGTCCAGCGGCCAGAGGCTGCGCAGATCGATGATCTCGGCGTCTATGCCGCTCTCGTTGGCCGCCGCCTGCGACACAAAAACCATGGTGCCATAGGTGAGTACCGTCAACGCGGCGCCGGGGCGAAACACGGCCGCCGACGCCAGCGGCACGCTGTAATAACCTTCGGGCACTTCGCCCAGCGCATGGCCGCTCCAGGGCACGGCCGGCTTGTCATGGTGGCCGTCGAAGGGGCCGTTGTACAGACGCTTGGGCTCCAGAAAAATCACCGGGTCGTCGTTCTCTATACAACTGATCAACAGTCCCTTGGCGTCATAGGGGTTGGACGGCATCACCGTGCGAATCCCGCAGACATGGGTGAACAAAACCTCCGGACTCTGGCTGTGTGTCTGCCCGCCAAAGATGCCGCCGCCGCAAGGCATACGTATGGTCATGGGGGCCGTGAAGTCGCCGGCCGAGCGGTAACGCAGCCGCGCCGCCTCGGAGACGATCTGGTCGTAGGCCGGGTAGAAATAGTCGGCGAACTGGACCTCCACCACCGGGCGCAAACCATAGGCCGCCATGCCTATGGCCGCACCGACGATGCCGCCTTCGGAGATGGGTGCATCAAACACACGCGAAGAACCGTACTTCGCCTGCAGGCCCTCGGTACAGCGGAACACACCGCCGAAATAACCCACGTCCTGGCCGAAGATGACCACGTTGTCGTCGCGCGCCAGCATCACGTCCATGGCTGAACGCAGGGCCTGGATCATGGTCATTTGCATGGTGACAGCTTCAGGAGTTGCTCGCGCTGCTGCTGCAAATGCGCCGGCATGTCCTGGTAGACATCCTCGAACATGGCCGCGGCGCTGGCCATGTGGCCGGCGGCCAGCGAGCCATAACGTTCGGCCTCCTTGAACGCGGCGCTGACCTGGGCCTCCAGCTCTTTCTGCGTGGCGTCGTGCTCATCCTCTGACCAGGCGCCTATGCGTATCAAATGGGTTTTCAGGCGATCTATCGGGTCGCCCAGCGGAAAACGTGCCCAGTCGTCGGCCGGCCGGTAACGCGAAGGGTCGTCCGAGGTCGAATGTGCGCCTGCGCGGTAAGTCACCCATTCGATCAGGGTCGGCCCCAGGTTGCTGCGCGCGCGTTCTGCCGCCCACAAGGAGGCAGCATGGACCGCGAGAAAGTCGTTGCCGTCCACCCGCAGCGAGGCGATGCCGCAACCGACACCACGCGCCGCGAAGGTGGTGGCCTCACCGCCGGCAATCGCCTGGAAGGTCGAGATCGCCCACTGGTTGTTGACCACATTGAGAATCACCGGCGCGCGGTAGACATGGGCAAAGGTCAGCGCGGTATGAAAGTCCGATTCGGCGGTGGCGCCGTCGCCTATCCAGGCCGAGGCGATTTTTGTGTCGCCCTTGATTGCCGAAGCCATGGCCCAGCCCACGGCCTGGATGAACTGCGTGGCGAGGTTGCCCGAAATCGTGAAAAAACCGGCGCGTTTGTAGGAGTACATCACCGGCAGCTGCCGCCCCTTCATCGGATCGCGCTCATTGGACATCAGCTGGCAGATCATCTCCACCATGTCGATGTCGTCACGCGCCAGCAGCAGGCCTTGCTGGCGGTAGGTGGGGAAACACATGTCGCCGGGCTGCAAGGCCAGCGCCTGCGCCGAGGCAATCGCCTCCTCGCCCAGGCATTGCATGTAGAAGGAAATCTTTTTTTGGCGCTGGGCAATCAGCATGCGGGCGTCGTAGACACGCGTTTTCATCATGGCGCGCAAACCGCGTCGCAGCAGTTGCGCATCAACCTGCGGCGCCCAGGGCCCGATGGCGCCGCCTTCTTCGTCGAGCACCCGCACCAGGCTGTAGGCCAGGTCGGCGGTAGCGGCGGGCGTGGCTTCCACCGGCGGGCGCCGCACCGCGCCGGCCGGCGACAGATGCAGGTAGGAAAAATCGGTCTCATGGCCGGGCCGGGCCGAGGGCTCGGGCACATGCAGATGGAGAGCTGGGGGTTGGTTCATCCACGTCACCTGAAGCACATCCTAGCCCTGTGCCGCTCAGGGCGCAAACCAGGCGCCTCAACCTCAGCGCGCCATCAGCTCACTTTTTGATAGCTGCTAGCGTCCGACCCGCCTGGGCAGAGCGCCGATTTAGCTCACAACCTGGCCAAACCAGGCTACTTCATGGCCCCAAACACCTTCTGGAGAATCGCGCTGCCGGTGCCGACCGGATCTTGCCGAATCTTCTTTTCTTCGTCGCCGATGATCACGTAAAGCCCGTCCAGCGTTTTGCCGGTGACATATTGCTGGATGTTGGCATCTTCCTTTTTCACCAGGCCGAAACCCGCGGCCTTGCCGGCGAACTCGTTGTACTTGTTGGCCAGGCCCACTTTTTCCGTGGCTTGGGTAACCACGGGCAGGAATTTCACGCCCAGCGGGGCACGGGTTTTTTCGGCGAAAAAGTTGGTGACCGAGTTCTCGCCGCCCTGCAGGATGTTTTTGGCGTCGGTGACGTTCATGGCTTTCACGGCGCCCACCAGCAAGTCCTTGCCCATGGGCACGGCGGCTTCGGCGGCGCGGTTGATGGAGGTGACCAGCTCGTCAATGCGTTTGCCCTGGCCGAAGTTTTTCAGCAGCTTGGCCGCATCTTCCAGGTAACCGGGCAAAGGAATGCGAACTTTTGGGTTGCCGAGGAATCCATCAGTCTTGCCCAGCAGGGACACAGCCGCCAAAGCGCCTTTTTCGAGGGCGGTTTTCAGGCCGCTGCTGGCATCGGCGTTGCTCAGGTCGCTCAGCGACAGCGCATATGCCTGCTGGTAAGTGGCCAATACCAGGGCGCCCAACGCACTGAGACCGGCCTGGTTAAAATTTCGACGTTGCATGATGAGGTCCTTTCTGATGAAACCAATTTCCGCCTGGTCAGTATGCCGCATGGCGCTGGCCAGTGCCATGGTCGTGGCGGGGCTGCTGAGCCTGTCCGGCTGCAGTGACAGCCAGGCGGCGCCCGAGTCGACCTTTGTGCTGCTCAACGGCAGCAAGCAGACCACCGCCGACATGAAAGGCAAAGTCACGCTGGTCAACTTCTGGGCCACCAGTTGTGTCACCTGCGTGGCCGAAATGCCCAGGATCATTTCCACCTACGACAAATACAAGGAACGCGGTTACGACACCCTGGCCGTGGCCATGAGTTACGACCCGCCCAGTTATGTCGTCAATTACGCCGAAACGCGCAAGTTGCCCTTCAAGGTGGCGATAGACAACACCGGCGCCGTGGCCAAGGCCTGGGGCGATGTGCAACTCACACCCACGACCTACCTGGTCAACAAACGCGGCGAGATCGTCAAACGTTATGTGGGCGAGCCGGATTTTGCGGCCCTGCACCAGTTGATCGAAAAGCTGTTGGCCGAGACGTAGGCCCCCACGCTTGTCGCTTCGCGTACTGCGCTGCCCCCCGAGGGGGCCGCCCGCCTGCGGCCCGGCAAAGCCGGTTCCGCGGCCCCTGCTTGATTGAATACGACGTGCCTCGTAAGTGATGAAAAAAGGCCGGCCCCGCAAGGGGCCGGCCTTTTCTTTTGCCTGGTTCAGCTCAAGCCGCAGGGCCGGCTCTGCCGGACTGCAGGCGGGCGGCCCCCTCGGGGGGCAGGGAGCTACACGCAGTGAGCGACCGTGGGGGCTCTACTTGTTCCGGAACGCGTCGTGGCAGGACTTGCAGGTGTCGGCGGTGGCGGCAAATGCGGTCTTCAGTGCGTCGAGGTTGCCGGTTTTAGTGGCGGTCGCCAGCTTGGTGGTTTCGGCCACCAGCTTTTCGTGGCCGTCCTTGAACTTGGCCTGTTCGGTCCAGATTTCAGGCTTGGCCTTGGTCGTGCCCTTGTCGGTGCCGGCACCAAAACCTACCCATGGCAGTTTGGCCATGTCGGCGACCACTTCGGCATTCTCTGCGGCCATTTTGGCGTCGAAAGGGATGCGGCCGTTGGCCATGGCACCCAGGCGGCCAAAATGCTGGCCCATGACAAACAGCGCACTCTGGCGGTATTTGACGGCGTCCTCGGCCTTGGCAAACTGGGCGGAAGCCGGGGCGGCGAAGGCGACCAGGGTGGCTGCCGCAGCGATACAGGCAAAAGCTTTCATGTAATTTCCTCGTGGTTTATTGAGTTATGGTGCAAGGCAACGCGGCAGGCCGATGCCACACAGCTGGAGTTCAGCCAAGGGCCGGAAGTTCCGCCGGAACTTATGCGCTACGGGAAAGCACCAAGAGGCCACGCGAGGTCGGCGACACGCGCCGCCCTGCTATAAAACACCCCATCATCAACGAGAAAGCGCGCATGCAAAATAACAATCAAAGCTTGAACAAGGTTCGGGTCTGGGACCTGCCCACGCGGATGTTCCACTGGGCCCTGGCCGCCGCCGTGATCGGCCTGGCCATCAGCGGCACCGTGGGCGGCAGCGCCATGGTCTGGCATTTCCGTTTTGGTTATTCGGTGCTGGCCTTGTTGTTGTTTCGCCTCGTCTGGGGCGTGGTCGGTGGCCGCTGGTCGCGGTTCTCGGCCTTTATCTATTCGCCGCGCAGCATGCTGAATTACCTGAAGGGCCGCGGCCAGGCCGAACACTCGGCCGGCCACAGCCCGATTGGCGCGGGCTCGGTGTTTGCGATGCTGGGGATTCTGCTGGCCCAGGTCGGCACCGGTTTGCTCAGCGACGACGAGATTGCGTTTGCCGGCCCGCTCACCAGTTTTGTCTCCAACACCGCGGTCAGCGTGGCGACCGATTACCACAAGAACATCGGCAAGTGGCTGCTGCTGGCACTGGTGCTGCTGCACCTCGCCGCCATCGTTTTTTACCTCTGGCGCAAACACAATCTGGTTCACGCCATGTTGCACGGCGACAAGGAACTGGTGACCGCCGTGCCCGCCTCGCGTGACGACGCGGCCTCGCGCCTGGCCGCGCTGGGGGTCTTCGGCTTGTGCGCCGCCGCGACTTATTGGGTCAGCAGCCTGGCGGCGCCGGCCTTCTAAGGCCTGCCCGACGCCCCCCGGCCAGGGCGGCTGAAAAGTCGATACACTTGATTCGACCTCACCGCCTCATGCCAGACCCCTCTTCCCCCACGCCCCGGACCCAGTTCATCACGCCCGCCACGCCGGAGCAGCTGGCCGCGACGCGCCTGATCTTCCAGGAATACGCCGGGCAGCTGGGTTTCGATCTGGACTTCCAGAACTTCGACGCGGAGCTGGCCGACCTGCCCGGTGTTTACGACGCGCCCCAGGGCTGCCTGCTGCTGGCCCTGGTGGACGGCGAGATCGCCGGCTGCTGCGCCATGCGGCCGCTGGAGACCGTGGACTATCCCAACGCCTGCGAGATGAAACGCCTGTATGTGCGCCAGGGCTTTCGCCGCTCCGGCCTGGGACGGCAACTGGCCGAAGCCGTGCTGGACGCGGCGCGTATCGCCGGTTACCACAGCGTGTTGCTGGACACCCTCAGCGACATGGAGGCCGCGCGAGTGTTGTACGAAGACCTGGGCTTCAAGGAAATCCCGCCCTACTACCATAACCCGATAGCGGGCGCTCACTACCTGAAGGTGGATTTGGATTAAAACCAGGCACTAGCCCACATCCTGCGGGCGTAGACAGCTATATTATTCATAGCGATTTCGGCATCAAACCGCTCTTCACCGAGGGGATAAAAAAAGCCGCTGCTCTTGCGAACAGCGGCTTTTTGCTGGGCGGCCCGCGCTGCGGGCCGGCCCTCAGGCCTTGGCCTGGGCCAGCAAGGTGGCAGCGTCGCTGACTTCAAATTTGCCCGGGCCTTCGATGTTCAGGGCGGCAACCTTGCCATCCTTGATCAGCATCGAATAACGGTTGCTGCGCAAGCCCATGCCCTTGGCGGTCAGGTCCAGCGTCAGGCCGGTGGCCTTGGCGAAGTCGGCGCTGCCGTCGGCCAGCATACGCACTTTGCCGTTGGTCTTCTGGTCACGCGCCCAGGCGCCCATGACAAACGCGTCATTGACACTGACGCACCAGATTTCATCCACGCCGGCGGCTTTGAGTTCGGCGGCTTTCTCGACATAACCGGGCACATGTTTGGCCGAGCAGGTCGGCGTGAACGCGCCTGGCAGCGCAAACAGCGCAATGGTTTTGCCGGCCGTGGCCTTGGCCACATCCACCGGGTTGGGGCCAATGCTGCAGCCATTGCCTTCGACTTCCGAAAATTCCATCAGCGTGGTTGCGGGAAGGGTGTCGCCTACTTTGATCATGGGGTGCTCCTTAAGAATATAAAACGGGAATGTGACGCGGGGTCCGCCCGCCATTTTCAACGATTCGGCCCGGCCCTTCAAAAACCCGGGACAAAAAACAAAAACGGCCCACACTGTGGGCCGTTTTTGATGACTGAGGTCAAAGTCCGGGAAGACTTAAACGATGACAGCCTTTTCCAGCAACTTGGTCACAACCCAGTTCTTGGTCTTGGAAATCGGGCGGCTCTCGGTGATCTCGATCAGATCGCCGGTCTTGTACTCGCCCTTTTCGTCATGAGCGTGGTACTTGCTCGACAAGGACACAATTTTGCCGTACAGCTCGTGTTTCACACGACGCTCAACCAGCACCGTCACCGTTTTGGCGCGTTTGTCGCTGACCACACGGCCAACCAAAGTGCGCTTGAGGGATTTTTTAGCTTCCGTCATTATTTCGCTCCTTGCTTGACGATGGTCTCGGCCAAAATGGTTTTGGCACGAGCGATGTCACGGCGCGCAGAACGCAGCGTGGCGGTGTTGGTGAGTTGTTGCGTGGCTTTTTGCATACGCAGGCCAAAGTGGGCTTTTTGCAGCTCTTTGACTTCGGTTTGCAGGCCGGCAACGTCTTTTTTGCGCAGTTCAGTAGTTTTCATTGCTTCATTCTCCTGATTACTGGCCAATCATGCGGCTGACAAACGTGGTGCGCAGCGGCAGCTTGGCAGATGCCAGGCGGAACGCTTCGCGGGCCAGTTCTTCAGGCACACCGACGATTTCAAAGACGATTTTGCCGGGCTGGATTTCAGCCACGTAGTACTCTGGATTACCTTTACCGTTACCCATACGCACTTCAGCAGGCTTTTGGGAAATTGGCTTGTCCGGGAAGACACGGATCCAGATACGGCCGCCACGTTTGACGTGACGGGAAATCGCACGACGTGCGGCTTCAATTTGACGAGCCGTCAGACGGCCACGGTCAGTGCATTTGAGACCGAAGTCACCGAACGCCACGGAGTTACCCCGTGTGGCGATACCGGTGTTACGGCCTTTTTGCTCTTTGCGATATTTTCTGCGAGCGGGTTGCAGCATTTGTATTCTCCGTTATTAGACCGATTACTCGGTCTTGGCACCGTCAGCTGCTGCAGCTGGCGCGGCTTTGCGGACGCGCTTAACGGTGGTTTTCGGGGCGTCGCTACCAGGGGTAGCTTCGGCCGGCTTGTCGCTGCCATCGGCAGGGGCCGTGTTCACACCACCGACCGGGCCGCGCGCAGGGCGAGCAGCACCGCGAGGGGCGGAAGGACGGTCCGTGCGGTCACCAGGGCGGGCATCGCGGCGTGGGCCACGTGGCTTGCGCTCTTCGTCGGACGGAGCGGCATCCAGGCGTGCGCCAGGAGAGTCGCCACGACCCAGGTTGTCGCCTTTGTAGACCCAGACCTTGACGCCGATCACACCGTAGGTGGTCTTGGCTTCGGAGGTACCGTAGTCGATGTCGGCGCGCAGGGTGTGGAGGGGCACGCGACCTTCGCGGTACCACTCGCAACGAGCGATTTCAATGCCATTCAGACGGCCGGACGACATGATCTTGATGCCCAGGGCACCCAGACGCATGGCGTTTTGCATGGCGCGCTTCATCGCACGGCGGAACATGATGCGTTTCTCAAGCTGTTGGGTGATGCTGTCTGCGATCAGCTTGGCATCAATTTCAGGCTTGCGAACTTCTTCGATGTTCACGGCGACAGGCACGCCCAGCTGGCGGCTCAGTTCTTTTTTCAGCGCTTCGATGTCTTCGCCTTTTTTGCCGATCACAACACCCGGACGTGCCGAGAAAATCGTGATACGGGCATTCTTGGCAGGACGCTCGATCAGAACGCGCGAAACCGCGGCGTTCTTCAGCTTGGCTTTCAGGTACTCGCGAACCTTGATGTCTTCGGCCAACATGCCGGCGAAATCACGGTTGCTTGCGTACCAGCGGCTCGCCCAGTTGCGGCTAACAGCAAGGCGGAACCCGGTTGGGTTGATTTTTTGTCCCATATCCTGTCTGCCTTCTTAATTGCCGACCACAACGTACACATGGCACGTGGGCTTGCTGATACGGTTGCCGCGGCCTTTGGCGCGCGCGGAGAAACGCTTGAGCGTTGTACCTTGCTCGACGTAAATGGTTTTCACCTTCAACTCGTCGATATCGGCACCATCGTTGTGTTCAGCGTTGGCGATAGCGGACTCAACCACCTTCTTGATGATTCCAGCAGCTTTTTTCTGCGTGAAATTCAGGATGTTGAGCGCTTGATCCACTTTTTTACCGCGGATCAGGTCAGCGACCAGACGGCCTTTGTCGACCGACAGACGAACGCCCCGGAGGGTTGCACGTGTTTCCATGGTCTTTCCTTACTTTCTCACAACTTTTTTGTCAGCCGGGTGACCTTTGAAAGTCCGGGTGAGTGCGAACTCGCCCAACTTGTGGCCAACCATTTGATCGGTGATGTAGACCGGCACGTGCTGCTTGCCGTTATGCACGGCGATGGTCAAGCCGATGAACTCGGGCAGGATCATGGAGCGACGCGACCAGGTTTTGATCGGCTTTTTGTCTTTGTTGGTAACAGCTTTATCAGCCTTGGCTACCAGGTGGTGGTCGACAAAGGGACCTTTTTTGAGTGAACGTGTCATTTCCTGGCCTTACTTCTTGCGACGCGAAACAATCATCACTTGCGTGCGCTTGTTGTTGCGGGTGCGGTAGCCTTTGGTCAGGTTACCCCATGGATCGACAGGATGGCGACCTTCGCCGGTCTTGCCTTCGCCGCCACCGTGTGGGTGATCGACCGGGTTCATGACCACACCGCGAACGGTTGGACGAATACCCATCCAGCGCTTCACACCGGCCTTGCCGAGACGGCGCAGGCTGTGTTCTTCGTTGGCAACTTCACCAATGGTGGCGCGGCATTCGATGTGGATCTTGCGAACCTCACCGGAGCGCATACGCACCTGGGCGTAGATGCCTTCACGAGCCAGCAGCGTCGCAGAGGTACCAGCCGAACGTGCAATTTGCGCGCCCTTGCCGATTTGCATCTCGATGCAGTGGATTGTGGAACCCACAGGGATGTTGCGGATAGGCAGGGTGTTACCGACACGGATCGGGGCTTCAGCACCGCTCACCAGCGTGGCGCCAACTTCAAGGCCGCGGGGGGCGATGATGTAAGCACGCTCGCCGTCGGCATAGCAGATCAGCGCAATGTGGGCCGTGCGGTTGGGGTCGTACTCGATAGTTTCGACCTTGGCCGGAATGGCGTCTTTGTTGCGCTTGAAGTCAACCACGCGGTAGTGGTGCTTGTGACCACCGCCCTTGTGGCGAACCGTGATGTGACCGTTGTTGTTACGGCCGGATTTCTGGAATTGTGGCTCCAGCAACGGCGCGTAAGGCTCACCCTTGTGCAGGTGGTCACGCGAAATCTTCACCATCCCGCGCATGCCGGGTGATGTGGGTTTCATTTTAATGACAGCCATGATTACGCAGCCTCCCCACCGATGTTCAACTCTTGACCAGGTTTCAGCGTCACATAGGCTTTACGGATGTTGTCCCGACGGCCAGTGGATTTGCCAAAACGCTTGGTTTTGCCTTTTTGGTTGAGTACAGCAACGGCCTTGACGTCCACCTTGAACATCAATTCCACTGCGGCCTTGATTTCAGGCTTGGTCGCGTCCTGCAGCACCTTGAACAGCACGGTGTTGGTCTTTTCAGCAACCATGGTGGCCTTTTCAGACACGATGGGAGCGACCAGCACCTGCATCAGGCGGCCTTCGTCAAATTTTGGTTTGGTGTTCACGGCGCTCATGCGAACATCTCCTTGAGTTTGTCCATGGCAGCCTTGGTCACCAGAACCTTCTTGTAGTGAACCAGCGACACCGGATCGGCGTAACGGGGCTCAACCACCAGAATGTTGATCAGGTTGCGGGAAGCCAGGTACAGGTTTTCGTCGACTTCGTCAGCGATCACCAGCACCGATTTGAGATTCATGGCCTTGAACTTGTCGGCCAGGACTTTCGTCTTGGGCGAGTCCACGGTCAGCGAATCAACCACAGCCAGGCGGCCTTCACGGGCCAGCTGGGAGAAGATCGAAGCCATACCGGCGCGATACATCTTCTTGTTGATTTTCTGCGTGAAGTTCTCGTCAGGCATGTTCGGGAAAATACGACCGCCGCCACGCCACAGCGGGGAGGATGTCATACCGGCACGAGCGCGGCCAGTGCCTTTTTGCTTGAACGGCTTTTTCGTCGAGTGATTGACCTGTTCACGGTCTTTCTGGGCACGGGTGCCTTGACGGGCGTTGGCCTGGAAGGCCACGACCACCTGATGAATCAGGCTTTCGTTGTATTCGCGACCAAACACGGTATCCGGCACATCCACTTTGGACGAAGCCAGGCCTTGGTCATTCAGGAGTTCGACCTGCATCAGTTCGCTCCTTTTTCAGCGGCGATTGGTTTGGCCTTGATGGCGGCGCGAACCGTCACAAAACCACCTTTGGAACCAGGCACAGCGCCACGGATCATCAGCAGTTGACGGGCTTCGTCAATGCGAACGATGTCGAGGTTTTGCGTGGTCTTGGTGACGTCACCGAGGTGGCCCGTCATGCGTTTACCAGGAAACACACGACCGGGATCCTGCGCCATACCGATGGAGCCGGGAACGTTGTGCGAACGGCTGTTACCGTGCGACGCGCGCTGCGAGCTCATCTTGTGACGCTTGATGGTACCGGCGTAGCCTTTACCGATGGAAGTGCCCTGCACGTCCACCTTTTGGCCAACCACAAACACAGCAGCGGCAGGCACAACCGTGCCCGCAGCGTATTGGCCTGCGACGTCTGCCGTCACGCGGAATTCTTTCAGGATTTCGCCAGCTTCAACGCCTGCTTTCGCAAGGTGGCCAGCCGCCGGCTTGGTGATGCGCGACGCTTTGCGCGCACCAAATGCCACTTGAAGGGCATCGTAGCCGTCGTTTGCTTGGGTTTTCACCTGGGTCACGCGGTTGTTAGACACATCGACCACTGTGACAGGAACTGTGTCCCCATCATCAGTGAACAGACGCATCATGCCCACCTTGCGACCCAGCAACCCGAGGGAGTTGCTCAGACTCATAGTTTTCTCCGTAACTTCCACCGCTACGACTTCAATTGGTCGCAGACGTTTTGATGTGAAAGACTGTTAATAAAACCGCCCCAGCCATGCGTAGCACGATCAGGACAGCCCAAGAGTATAGCCCAGGCTGCCAAAAATGGCAAACCTGGGCCAGAACCCATGTTTTGAAGGGTTTCGGCTCGCGCCAAAACCCCGGTTTTGCTTACTGCAGCTTGATTTCCACGTCGACGCCGGCGGGCAGATCGAGCTTCATCAACGCATCCACGGTTTTGTCCGTAGGGTCAACGATGTCCATCAGACGCTGGTGCGTGCGGATTTCCAGCTGGTCGCGGCTCGTCTTGTTGACGTGGGGCGAACGCAGGATGTCAAAACGCTTCATGCGGGTTGGCAGGGGCACGGGGCCCTTGACAATCGCGCCGGTGCGCTTGGCGGTGTCGACAATTTCAGCGGCCGACTGGTCGATCAACTTGTAGTCGAAAGCTTTCAGGCGGATGCGGATTTTTTGCTTGGTGGCCATGGTAATTCCTTAGTTGACTGCGGAATTACGCAATGATCTTGGCAACAACACCAGCGCCGACGGTCTTGCCGCCTTCACGGATGGCGAAACGCAGACCTTCTTCCATGGCGATCGGGTTGATCAGCTTGACGGTGATCGACACGTTGTCGCCTGGCATGACCATCTCTTTGCCTTCTGGCAACTCGATCGCACCGGTCACGTCCGTGGTACGGAAGTAGAACTGGGGACGGTAGTTGTTGAAGAAAGGCGTGTGACGGCCGCCCTCATCCTTGGACAAGACATAGATCTCGCCAGTGAAGTGGGTGTGTGGCTTGATCGAACCTGGCTTGCACAACACTTGGCCGCGCTGCACGTCTTCACGCTTGGTGCCGCGCAGCAAGATACCGACGTTGTCGCCGGCCTGACCCTGGTCCAGCAGCTTGCGGAACATTTCCACGCCGGTGCAGATGGTTTTTTGCGTATCGGCAATACCGACGATCTCGAGTTCTTCGCCGACCTTGATGATGCCGCGCTCGACACGACCGGTCACCACGGTGCCGCGGCCGGAGATGGAGAACACGTCTTCCACAGGCATCAGGAAAGCACCGTCCACGGCGCGTTCTGGCAGGGGAATGTAGCTGTCCAGTGCGTCGGCCAGCTTCATGATGGCTTCTTCGCCCAGGGGACCCTTGTCGCCTTCCATGGCGAGCTTGGCGCTGCCGTGGATGATGGGGGTGGCGTCGCCAGGGAAATCGTATTTGTCGAGCAGCTCGCGCACTTCCATTTCAACGAGTTCGAGCAGTTCGGCGTCGTCCACCATGTCGCACTTGTTCAGGAACACGATGATGTAAGGAACACCCACCTGACGGGCCAGCAGGATGTGCTCGCGGGTCTGGGGCATGGGGCCGTCAGCGGCCGAGCAAACCAGGATCGCGCCGTCCATCTGGGCAGCGCCGGTGATCATGTTTTTCACATAATCGGCGTGGCCTGGGCAGTCAACGTGAGCGTAGTGGCGGTTCGCCGTTTCGTATTCGACGTGGGCGGTATTGATGGTGATACCGCGGGCTTTTTCTTCCGGTGCCGCATCGATCTGGTCGTAGCCTTTGGCTTCCCCGCCGAACTTCAGTGCCAGCACGGTCGTGATCGCTGCCGTCAGGGTTGTCTTGCCGTGGTCAACGTGACCAATCGTGCCGACGTTGACGTGCGGCTTGGTCCGCTCAAATTTGCCTTTTGCCATTTTTAACTCCAGAGAAAGAACATACCCGTGTACGGTTTAACGTCTGCACTGTGTTGCTGATTCGCTTCGCACGGGTACAAAGCGGCACACAATCGCAGACAAGGAATGGTGAAGCCGGTCTCTTGCGAAACCGGCTTCTTTTTTACTTACTTGGCGCGCGCAGCCATGATGGCTTCCGACACGTTACGTGGGGCTTCCGAGTAGTGCTTGAACTCCATCGAGTAGGTGGCACGACCTTGCGTTGCGGAACGCAGCGTGGTCGAGTAACCGAACATTTCGGACAAGGGCACTTCGGCCTTGATGGCTTTGCCGCCACCAATCATGTCTTCCATGCCCTGCACCATGCCGCGGCGTGAGGACAAATCGCCCATCACGTTGCCGGCGTAGTCTTCAGGCGTTTCCACCTCGACGGACATCATGGGCTCCAGAATCACCGGGCCGGCCTTGCGGCAGCCTTCTTTGAAACCAAAGATCGCAGCCATCTTGAAGGCCATTTCGTTCGAGTCCACATCGTGGTACGAACCGAAATGCAGCGTGACCTTGACGTCCACCACCGGGTAACCGGCCAGCACGCCCGAAGTCACAGCCTCGTGGATGCCCTTTTCCACCGCAGGGATGTATTCGCGAGGAACCACACCGCCCTTGATGGCGTCGATGAACTCAATGCCCTTGCCCGGCTCATTCGGCTCAATCTTGAGCACCACGTGACCGTACTGACCCTTACCGCCGGACTGACGCACAAACTTGCCTTCGGCATCTTCGATGGTCTTGCGGATGGTTTCGCGGTAAGCCACTTGCGGCTTGCCAACGTTGGCTTCCACACCGAACTCGCGCTTCATGCGGTCGACAATAATTTCCAGGTGCAACTCGCCCATACCGGCAATGATGGTCTGGCCCGACTCTTCGTCGGTCTTGACGCGGAACGATGGATCTTCGGCGGCCAGACGCTGCAGTGCGATACCCATTTTTTCCTGGTCAGCCTTGGTCTTGGGTTCCACAGCCTGTGCAATCACGGGCTCGGGGAACACCATGCGCTCCAGCATGATGATGGAATCAGGATCGCACAAGGTCTCACCCGTGGTCACATCCTTCAAACCGACGCAGGCAGCGATGTCACCGGCAACGATTTCGCTGACTTCCAGGCGCTCGTTGGCGTGCATCTGCACGATACGGCCGATACGCTCTTTCTTGCCCTTGATCGGGTTATAAACGGTGTCGCCTTTTTTCAGCACGCCGGAATAAACACGCACGAAGGTGAGCTGGCCCACAAACGGGTCGGTCATCAGCTTGAATGCCAGTGCCGAGAATTTTTCCGTGTCGTCGGCATTGCGGGTCACAGGCGCTTCGTCTTCATCCGTACCTTTGACAGGCGGAATATCGATAGGCGCTGGCATGAAGTCAATCACGGCATCCAGCATACGCTGCACGCCCTTGTTCTTGAACGCCGAGCCGCAATACATCGGCTGGATTTCGCTGGCGATGGTACGGGTACGAATGCCGAACTTGATCTCTTCTTCGCTCAGATCACCCTCTTCGAGGTATTTGTTCATGAGCTCTTCGTTGGCTTCGGCAGCAGCCTCGACCATCTTTTCGCGCCATTCCTTGGCCAACTCCAGCAGTTCTGCTGGAATCTCGTGGTACTCAAACTTCATGCCTTGCGAAGCTTCATCCCAGATGATGGCTTTCATCATGATCAGATCGACCACGCCAGTGAAGTGCTCTTCAGCACCGATAGGGATCACCATAGGCACAGGATTGGCCTTCAGGCGCAGTTTCATGCCCTCGACCACTTTGAAGAAGTTGGCGCCGGTGCGGTCCATCTTGTTGACAAAGGCCAGACGTGGCACTTTGTACTTGTTGGCCTGACGCCAGACGGTCTCGGACTGGGGCTGAACGCCACCCACTGCGCAGTAAACCATGCAGGCGCCATCCAGCACGCGCATGGAACGCTCGACTTCAATCGTGAAGTCAACGTGGCCAGGGGTGTCAATGATGTTGATGCGGTGCTCGGGATAGGACTTGTCCATGCCCTTCCAGAAACAGGTGGTCGCAGCGGAAGTGATCGTGATGCCACGCTCCTGCTCCTGCTCCATCCAGTCCATGGTGGCAGCGCCGTCATGCACTTCACCAATCTTGTGGCTGACGCCGGTGTAAAAAAGGATCCGCTCGGTGGTGGTGGTTTTGCCAGCGTCAATGTGCGCGGAAATACCAATGTTGCGGTAGTTTTTAATGGGGGTAGCGCGGGACATAAATTACTTTCAGTTCGGTGTTACGAACAAAGACTCGTTGCCAAGATATCTCTCTGGTTTTTCTACGCGTCTGCCGGCTGGGCGCTTTTGGCACCGAGCCGGCAGAAGTTGGGGTTGAACCGCCAGGAATCAAGGTTTGAACACCTTGCAGACCGGCCGGCAACCCGTCAAATCAACGCAGTCAACACTGCAATCGATGATTAGAAGCGGAAGTGGCTGAACGCCTTGTTGGCTTCGGCCATGCGGTGAACTTCGTCACGCTTTTTCATGGCGCCGCCACGACCTTCGGTCGCTTCCATCAGCTCATTGGCCAAACGCAGGGACATGGACTTCTCGCCACGCTTTTTGGCGGCTTCTTTCAACCAGCGCATGGCCAAAGCCATACGACGGACGGGACGCACCTCAACCGGCACCTGGTAGTTGGCACCACCGACGCGACGGGATTTCACTTCAACCATGGGCTTGATGTTGCCGATGGCCATGTGGAAAGCTTCTAGCGGGTCTTTGCCTGGGTTCTTTTTCTCGATAAAGTCGAGCGCGCCATAAATGATGCGCTCTGCGACGGCTTTTTTGCCGCCTTGCATGATCACGTTCATAAATTTGGCAAGGTCAACATTGCCGTATTTAGGATCAGGAAGAATTTCACGTTTAGGGACTTCGCGACGACGTGGCATTTTTTCACCTCTTTGCTTCAGTTGGCACTGCTTCTGGCAGCACCGCGAGAGTTAGCAAACCCTCACTTACTCGACCGGCACAACTATTTGCACTTGGGTCACTTCGCTCAACACATCTGCCCGATGGGTCAAGCACCTGTTTTTTTTGAAGATGTCATGACGACTACTTCTGGCGCGGGCCATACAACCCGAGCCGGCACGGCTTATTTGGCCTTTGGCTTCTTCGCACCGTACTTGGAACGCGACTGCTTGCGGTCTTTCACGCCTTGCAAATCGAGCGATCCACGAACGATGTGGTAACGCACACCGGGCAAATCCTTGACACGACCGCCGCGAACCAGCACAACGCTGTGTTCCTGCAGGTTGTGGCCTTCGCCGCCGATGTAGGAAATGATTTCAAATCCGTTGGTCAGGCGCACTTTGGCGACTTTACGCAGAGCGGAGTTTGGCTTCTTGGGGGTGGTGGTGTACACACGGGTGCACACACCGCGCCGCTGGGGCGAGTTCTGCATGGCAGGACTCTTGGACTTGATCTTTTCGACCTCGCGCCCCTGACGCACTAGCTGATTAATGGTTGGCATGTAAAAACGTCCCTAAACGTCTGATATCTGACTTGACTAAATACGTGAATATTTACGTGAAAACGTGAATCTCCCCGGAAATTCCGGAAAAGCTCTCGAGTGTAGCAGTTCGGGGGCCGACCTGCAAATCTGACCGATAGGTGGCAGCCCCCAAACCAGCCCGCCCGGCCCGCAGGCCGTACACGACGGGCTTATTTGATCCAGAGCCGGACCGCGTCCCAGGCGCGACCCAGGATGCCGGCCTCTTCGACCGCTTCCAGCGCCACCAGCGGCACATCGACCACGGACTGGCCGCCGCCCAGGGTGACTTTCAGCGTGCCCAGGGCCTGGCCCTTGGCAAAAGGTGCAACCAGCGGGTCCGGCCGGGCGACCTGGGTCTGGACCTTGGCGGAGCTGCCGGCCGCAACGGCGATCACGATGGCCTGTGGACGACCCAGCTTGACGGTGCTGGACTTGCCTTTCCAGACACTGGGCGAAGCCACGGCCTGCCCGGCGTCAAACAGCTTGACGGCCTCGAAGGCGGTGTAACCCCAATTCAGCAATTTTTGCGATTCGTTGGCGCGGGCGCTGTCGCTGGCAGTGCCCAGCACAATCACCAGCAGGCGCCGGCCACCCGGGGCATTCGCGGCACCGAGGTTGGGGAATTCGCGCTGGGCGGTGGCGATCATGCAATAACCGGCGGCGGCCGTGTGACCGGTTTTCAGGCCGTCCACCGTGGGATCACGAAACAGCAAAGTGTTGCGATTGGTATCGTTGGCCGCAGGTGTGCCCGGGTAACGGTACTTCTTGATCGCGGAAAACCCCATGTAATCGGGGAAATCCTGCATCAGGCGGGTGGACAGAATGCTCAGGTCGCGTGCCGTGGTGGTGTGGCCGGGTTCGGTCAGACCTTCGGGGTTTTTGTAACTTGTGGACTTCATGCCCAGCGCCTTGGCCTGCTCGTTCATGAGCCTGACAAAGTTTTCGGCGGTGCCGCCCACACCTTCGGCCAGCGCCATGGTGGCGTCGTTGCCCGACTGAACAATCATGCCCTTGATCAGGTCTTCCACGGGCACCTGCATCTTGGGGTCGATGAACATGCGCGAACCCGGCATCTTCCAGGCGCGCTCACTGACGCCAAAAGTCTGCTTGAGGGTGATTTTCTTGGATTTGAGGGCGTCAAACACCAGGTATTCGGTCATCAGCTTGGTCAGCGAGGCCGGCTCGACCGGGGTGTCAATGTCCTTGGCGGCCAGGATCTGGTTGGCCGTGATGTCCAGCAACAGATAAGAGCGGGCAGCCACTTCGGGCGGCTGCGGCACCTGGGCATGCGCCGCGGGCGAAACGGCAACAAAGGACACAAGGGCCAGCGAAGCGGCCAGGCCGCGGAAAGCTGTCAAAAAACGATGCATGGGAGAGTAGAACCTGGAAGTGGAAAAGCGAAAAAACAGGGAGAAAAGAGCAAAAAAAGTCATCTCAGGTGGCGCACCACCAGTGTTTTCAGCAAGGGCAATTGTCCATGAAAGAAATGACTGCCCCCCGGGACAACCGTAACAGGCAGTGCCACCGGGCGCGCCCAGTCCAGCACCGCCTGCAAGGGCACGGTGTCGTCCTGCTCGCCGTGGATCACCAGCGTCTGCTCGTGCGCGGCCTCGGGGATGGTCGCCACCGTGAAACGGCTGGCGGCGGTGCCGACCAGCACCAGCCGCTCAATCGGGCGCGTGGCCGACAAACGCGTGAACACGTGCGAGGTCACAAAGGCGCCAAAGGAAAAACCGGCCAGCGCCAGCGCGCCTTCGGGCGCCACCTGCTGCACCACGGCCAACATGTCGTCGATTTCGCCGCGGCCCTCGTCATGCACACCGCCGCTGGCGCCGACACCGCGGAAGTTGAAACGCACGGCGGTCCAGCCGCTTTGGGTAAACGCACGTGCCAGGGTCTGCACCACCTTGTTGTCCAGGGTGCCGCCGAACAGCGGATGCGGGTGGGCGATCACGGCGACGCCGCGCGAGGGGCCGGCGGGGGCATCCAGCGCCATCTCGATGGCACCGGCCGGGCCGGGAAAACTGCTTCTTTCAGTCTGGGCGTTCAAGGGGCAACCTTTGCTGGGTGAGAAACGCTACAAAAACAATAGCTGCTTGCGCCCGGCCACAGAGGGCCAGAGGCATAAAACATGCTGATCTTTCGACCTGGGCCGGACAGACGCGGAATCAGCGTCCCAGGTGCGGGGGCACCAGCAGGCGCTCGACCACCTGGCCGTTTTTTAGGTGCGATTCGACAATTTCATCAATATCGTGGCTGTCCACATAGGTGTACCAGACCGCCTCGGGATAGACCACGGCCACCGGCCCGGCCGCACAGCGGTCCAGACAACCGGCCTTGTTGACCCGCACCTGACCAGGACCGGCCAGGCCGGCGGCCTTGACCTGTGCCTTGCAGCGGTCAAACCCTTCCTGGGCGCGGTGGTTGGCGCAACTGTCTTCCGCGCTGTCGCGCTGGTTCAGGCAAAAAAAGATGTGCCGCTTGTAATAGGAGGCGTCCGGTGGGCTCACGTCTGCAATATGGCTTGGGGTCATGGCCGGATTTTACTTTTCAGGGGATAAGGGCGTCGGGCGAGAGGACAAGTACACCAGCCCATAAACCAGCACGGCATACGGCCACAACCAGCCCAGCCACTGCACCAGACCGTTGAAACGGACAAAACGCCCCTGCTCCCAGATTTGCAGGGTCTCGGCAAAATACGGGCCGGCCGGCGCCTGGTTCAGCAAGGCCAGGTGCACACACAAGGCCACCAGCAGCAGCGCGGCGCTGACCCGTCGCGGCAAGGGCAGCAGCAGCAAGGCCAGCGCAGCACCCAGCCCCACGCCCACCTGCACCGGCAAGTCCAGCCAGGCCCAGGCATGTTCGGGCCCATAACTGAGGGCGGCGGACAAGGCCGTCAGCCCCAGGCCGACCGCCAGCGTCAAAACCAGAAACACCGCGCGCTGCGCCCAGGTGCGCAACACGCAATAACCCAGCAAGCAGGGAATCAGCGCGCCCAGCGCCACACACAAGACCTCGGCGCCGGGCACCAGCGGCTGCAGCTCGATATCGCGCACCGGCAGCCATTCCAGAAACGGGGTGTCGGCCAATGCCTCGGCCAGCGCAAACTCCAGCCGTTCAATCACCTGGCCCAGCCCCAGCGGCACGGCAGCCGGAAACAGCAGCGCCACCGGCCACAAGGCCAGCAGCACCAGCGCACCCCGGGATTCCCCGACAAACCAGCGCGAACGCATACGGCGCCAGCGATCAAGCGCGCCGGCTTTCTCCATCAGCCAGGCGCTGCAGGCGCCCAGCCAGGCACCGGCTGTATTCAGCGCGAAGTCCACATTGGAGGGCACCCGCGACGGCAGGTAACTTTGCAGGGTTTCCATGGTCAGCGACAAGGCCCCGGCGCTCAGCACCGCCACGCTGATGGCCCAGCGGATGCGGCCGCTGCGTGCCGACAGGGCCAGCAAAAAACCCAGGGGCGCGTAACCGGCGAGGTTGATGCCCACGTCAAAACCGGTCCAGTAACGCGGCAAAGGCGCGGTCAGAAAGGTCAGCGGCGAGATGCCCTGGTTGCGCCAGTCGGCAAAAGGATACAGGCTGGCATAAACAATCAGGCAGACCATGGCCAGCGCCAGCGGCCAGCTGGCAGTTCGCTCACCCCTGACATCCTCACGATGCTGCGCATCGTGTCCTTCTGCCTCCCCTTGCAGGGGACGACGCAAGTCATCCGGCGAAGCCGGCCTGACCGCGTCTGCTGGTGAATTCGGGTTTGGCACTTCGCGTTTTGTGCTTGCCGGCTCAGAACGGCTTGACCACCACCAGGATGACCGCGGCCAGCAAAAGGACCACCGGCACTTCATTGAACCAGCGCAGCCAGACATGGCTGCGGGTATTGCGCTTGGCGACAAATTTGGCCAGCAGGCGGCCGCAGGCATGGTGGTAACCCAGGGCCAGCACCACCACGGCGAGTTTGGCATGCATCCAGCCGTTGCCGGGACCACGCCCTATGCCGTAACCCAGAAACAGCCAGAGGCCAAACACCAGCGCCGGCACCGCCAGCAGGGTGGTGAAGCGCAGGAGCTTGCGCGCCATCAGGATCAGGCGCGCCTCTTCGGCGACACTTTCCGGCGGCACCATGGCCAGGTTCACAAAAATACGCGGCAGATACAACAAGCCAGCAAACCAGCTGGCGACAAAAACAATGTGAAGTGATTTGACCCAAAGCATGGGGCGAGTGTAGCCCGCGGGCTCGCCGGGACCGGCCAGCACCGCAAACCCCTGCAGACCGCTTGCCGGCGGCGGCTTGTCACACCCGACGGGCTTGGCTAGAATTACGAGGTGTTGTTACCTTTTGGTGGCAGCATCCCGCTTTTCCTCCCTGAGCGGGTGCCTTTAGGTGTCACAGCAAAAAGGCTTCCAGGCCCGGCTGACCTTGCGTCATCCGGGCATTTTTTTGTCCGCGCGGCGTCGCACCCCCGCAAATCAGGGGCCATGGCAAAATTTGCCCATGACGACTGCTTATGCCCCTTACCCCGCCGGCCGGCCCCGCCGCCTGCGTCGCGACAGCTTCACACGCAACCTGGTGCGTGAAAATGCCCTGAGCCCGCACGACCTGATTTACCCGGTGTTTGTCACCGAAGGCCAGCAGCGCCGCGAGGCCGTGTCCTCCATGCCCGGCGTGGAGCGCCTGAGCCTGGACTTGTTGCTGCCGGTGGCCGAAGAGTGTGTGCAGCTGGGCATCCCCGTCATGGCGCTGTTCCCGGTGATTGATGCCTCGCTCAAGACCTACGACGGCAAGGAAGCGCTGAACCCCGACGGCCTGGTGCCGCGTGTGGTGCGCGAGCTGAAAAAACGTTTCCCCGAACTCGGCGTGATGACCGACGTGGCGCTGGACCCGTTCACCAGCCACGGCCAGGACGGCCTGCCGGACGACAACGGTTACATCCTGAATGAGGAAACGATTGAGATGCTGGTCGGCCAGGCGCTGACTCAGGCCGAAGCCGGCGTCGACATCGTGGCACCCAGCGACATGATGGACGGCCGCATAGGCGCGATCCGCCAGGCCCTGGAGTCGCGCAAGCTGATCCACACCCGCATCATGGCCTACAGCGCCAAATACGCCAGCGCGTTTTACGGCCCCTTCCGCGATGCCGTGGGTTCCGCCGCCAACCTCGGCAAGGCGGACAAAAAAACCTACCAGATGGACCCGGGCAACAGCGACGAAGCCTTGCATGAAGTCGCCCTGGACATCGCCGAAGGCGCGGACATGGTGATGGTCAAACCCGGCATGCCTTATCTGGACGTGGTGCGCCGCGTGAAAGACGAGTTCGGCGTGCCGACCTTTGCCTACCAGGTCAGCGGCGAATACGCCATGCTCAAGGCGGCGGCGCAAAACGGCTGGCTGGACCACGACGCGGTGATGCTGGAAAGCCTGCTGGCCTTCAAACGCGCCGGCGCCGATGGGGTCTTGACCTACTTTGCGATTGACGCCGCCAAAAAGCTGCGCCAGGCCTGAGCCGGCTTCACGGCGGCCACCTATCGCTATTAAAATAGTAGCTGCTTGCGCCCGCACTGTCTGGGCGGGGGCCCGATTTGACACTTAACCCAGGGGCAAAAACCGCCATGCGTGTTTTCAACATCAGTGCCGCCAGCCAGGGCGTGAGCGAATCCGCGGAGCTGCCGGCCGAGCTGCCGGCTCAGGGTTTTGTCTGGATCGCCTGCGCGCGCCGCGAGTTCGAGGTGGCGCAGGCGCAAATCCAGGCCAGCCTGCAAACCCTGTGTGGCACACAACTGGTGGACCTGCATGTCGCCGACCTGCTGAACAACCAGTTGCCCTCGCATTACGACTACACCTCGCAATACGACATCCTGGTGTTTCGCCGGCTGGCCGCCGGCCAGACCGAAACCGACCTCAACCAGCCCGGCGAGCCGCTGCACCAGCGCATGAAACGCAGCGGGCCGCCCGTGCTCAAACGCATAGACACCAGCCCCGTGGGTTTTGCGGTGTTTGACCGGGTCTTGCTGACAGTGCACCCGACCGACTGCGCCGTGCGCGACGCCTATGCCCAGAAGCTGCTCAACGCCACCAGCACCGAAGCGCGCGGCAGCGGCGTCAAGCTGCCGGCCAGCCCGGCCGACCTGATGTTGCGCATCGTCAACCACATGGTGGACGGCTACCTGGAATTACGACGCGAACTCACACGCCAGCTGGACCACTGGCAGTCCGAGCTGCTCAAACCCGGCACCCGGTTTACCAACTGGAACTCGGTGCTGGACGCGCGGCTGGCCATGCACCACCTGGATGAAATCTGCGAGGACCAGCGCTCGGCCGTGCAGGACTGGATCGATTCGATCGAGACCTGGCCCGAAGGCGAAACACCCGCCCTCAAACGTGAACGCGAGCTGCTCAAAGTCCGCTCGCGCGACGTGCTGGAACACATAGAACGTGTGGTCCACCATGTGCGGCGCATGGAGCAAAACGCCGAAACCGCGGTGCAAATGCATTTCAACGCGCAAAGCAACCGCACCAACGACATCATGCGCACGCTGACCGCGCTGACGGCGGTGTTTTTGCCGTTGAATCTGATCACCGGTTTTTTCGGCATGAATTTCGAATTCATGCCCATGATCCACACCTCGCATGGCTTCTGGTGGACGGTCGGTTTCATGCTGCTGCTGGCGGCCGTGGTGGTCGCCGTGTTCTGGCGCAAACGTTATCTGGCCCGCACCGGCCGCTAGTCTTAACTCCTGCTGAAAGCCTGTTGATGAGCTGGTCCTCACGTTACCTGTTGTTGCTGCTGCTCCCGGCCCTGCTGGCCGCTTGCGAAAGTTTGAGCCCCGCCGAATGCGCCACCGCGGACTGGGGCCGCCTGGGTCTGCAGGACGGCAGCCGGGGCCGATCGGATCGCAGCGCCGACTATTACGAATCCTGCAGCAAAGCCGGCCTGCGGGTCGACGTGGCCACCTACCGCGCCGGCCGCGACCAGGGCCTGCAAGCTTATTGCCGCTTGGACAACGCCATCACCGAAGGCCTGGCCGGCCGCAACTACGGAAACGTGTGCCCGGCGCCTATCGACGCCAACTTCCGGCTGTTTCATGACGCCGCCTACCGTCAGCAGGACACCCGCAAAACCCTGGTGCGCCTGCAACGCGAGCAGGAAAACATGCAGTCCGAGTTGCGCGACCCCAAAACCTCCGACGATCGCCGGAGATTTCTGCGTGAACAACTCTCGCGTTCGGACCGGCGCATGGACGAGGCCCGCGACGACATGCGTGCCGCCGAAAACCGGCTGGACCGCATGGCCCGCGATTTACGTCGGCAAGCCCCTTACTGAGAACGCACTCGCGGCGCAGCGCCTAGACAAACGGCGGCGCCGAGGCCTCGACCGCAAACACACGCTGCACAGCGGGCCGCGCCAAGACGCGCTGCAAATAGGGCCCGAGCTGTGGCCGTGTGCGTGCCGCGGGTGACTGGAAGTTGCGTGTCCAGCGGCACAACATGAACACATAAGGATCAAGCGCGCTGTAGGCCTGGCCCATGAACCAGGGGCCGCCATGCCGCGCCAGTTCGGCATCCAGTTGATCGAGCAAGCTACCCACCCTGGCTTCGGCCTGCGCCTTGACTTCGGCCGCAGCGGCGGCGTTGCCAGGCGCCACGCAACGTTCGGGATAAAAGTAGGTGATCAGCGCGGCCTGCAAGGTGTTGGTCAGCCACATCAGCCACTTGTAGAAATGTGCACGTTCCGCCGTGCCCAGCGGTGGCACCAGGGCCGCGTCGGCATGGGTATCGCACAGATGCAGACAGATCGCGGCGGTTTCGTACAAGACCAGCTCACCATCGGTCAGCACCGGGATGAGGCCGTTGGGATTCAGCCGCAAATAAGCCGGCGTTTTGTGCGCGTCCTGTGTGCGGTCCACCAGCACACGCTGGTAGGGGATGCCCAGTTCTTCGAGCAGGATGTGCGGTGCCATCGAGGCGGTGCTGGGGTAGTAATGCAGCTGGATCGTCACAACAGTTTGTCCTTGAAAATAAAAAACCACGCGGCTTATTTCACACCGAACAACGAGGCCGCGTTGTCCCAGGCAATCTTGCGCGCCACCGCGGGCGGCAAGTCGCCCAGCCAGGCGCGGTAACCCTGCATCAGTTCGTCGTAATACAGCCAGCGCTGGTTGACCCAGGTGTCGGAGCCAATCATGAAACGATCGGGGTACTTGAGCAGCAGCGTGCGCCACTCAGTACATAACTTGCCCGTGTCACAGGTGAGCCCAGGCCGGTAAGACAACTCCCCCATCAGCGTCGGGTAACGGGCCAACAGCTGATCAACACGCGCCACCGGCACACCGCTGATGCCGGTGTGGGCCCAGATCAGCCGCGCCTGGGGCGCATGCGCCATCAGCAGATCGATGGCCACGTCATCCACATGCGCGAGGATGGCCAGCTTGTTTTTCTCGGCGAACTGCATCAGCTTTTTGGCAACCGGGCCATTCGCATTGGCGCTGTCGTAAAGATGAAACTCCCCGATACCCTTGTACGGCCCGGCCTGGGCGCCGCTCACACCGCGCGCAAACTCGGCCTGCACCATCTCGTAAATCGTGTCGTCGCGAAACCAGTTGTCGTAGTCGGCGCGGTTGCGATAGAGCCGGATAAACGGCACCACCGTCACCCCCGCCTGACGCGTCAGCGGACTGGCCGCCAGCGCCTGGGTGCCGTCGTTGGGCCGCGAGTTGGCGACGATGGCCTGGACGCCGTTGCGCTGCATACGCGCCAGCACGTCGGCCGGCGTGTGTGGTCCGGTGCGGCCGTCCCAGGCCTCCTGGTTGTAATGCAGGTGGGCATCAAACAGCGGGCCGGTGTAATCGGCGGCGCTTGCCGGCAGCGATGCATTCGCTACCAAAACAATAGCTACCTGCGCCCACCGACAAAGGGCCAGAGGCCAAAAAAGCTTGAAAAATCGACTGGCCATCATGCTTGGATCGCCTCAGTAAATTTGGACCGGCAAGCCCACCAGCGCGTGATTGATCGTCGTCTGCGAATAAATCTCGTAGCTGGTGCCCCCCGGGAAGCCGAGGACCGTCATGTAGGTGGGGTTGCCCCCGCCGCCCCCGATGTTGTAGCCACCCCCATTGGGTGGGCTACCAATGTTGCGCCCGAAGACCCGGGGCGCAACACCTCCGGCGTTTTGCATCTGGCCCGTGGCCATGATTCTTGCCGCCAGTATGTTGCCGGTGGTGTTGGGCGCCATATTCGGCACGCCTGCTGGCGAAACGTGGGCGCAGTACATGCTGCCTGCGTGCTCGGCCATGCTGAAGGCACACCCGGTGAACTGCGTGGTGACCATGATGTGCGCGCCACTGAGTTCGATGCCGGTCAGGTTGTTGAAGTTGGTGGTGGCAATGTCGTGCGGAGCCACGGGAATCAAGGGTGGCACATAACGCGGGTCCGTCCAGTGAAAAGCCGTCACGCTTTCCACCTGGATCGGCCGGGCATGCGCGGGAAAGATGCCACCAGCGACGGCAAAAACAAAACGATCGTATTGCGGGTCGTAAAAAAACTGGCAGGCCTGTATGTTTTGAGCAGCGAGTAGGTTGTACGCACCCGAGCCCCTGACCAAGACTTTGTTCATCCTCAGAAATGCCAGCGGATTGTTGCTCAGCGCAGCCAAGGCCAAGTCAGTGCCCGCATGGCCGCCATTCACCTGGTCCAGCACACAGCATGCCTTGTGGATATAGCTGGCGAGCCGCAGGCCCACCGTCGCAAGGCTGATCTGGCCAATCTGGGATTGGGGAAAGTTGAAGTTCGCATCAAAATACTTGATCGCAGACCACAGCAGGAACAGTGCGCGCGCCATGTCCCGGCGCGGATCCTCGAAGACATGTTTGCCCAGCGACAAGCTGGTCGACAACGCCGGATAGCCGGCCGACAGGGCGCCGAGCGGATAGGCGGCCGTCAGAAAGGCCTGGACCAACTGGTCGGCCGCGGCCCTTTCGGGGGCCGAGACCACGAGCGTATTCTGAAGACAGGCTTGCGCGTCACCGATGCGCTTCACCGACGTTTTTTTGACCATGTCTTGTTCATCCCCCCATGAATTTGGTCATGTGCCGTCCTCGGCCAGCGCGCCGCTGCGCAAGGCAACGGGAGCAAGGCGTCAGCCCAGATGCAGAGCGAAAAAATCCAGCGTGCGCTGTTTCGCGAGCTTGGCGGCGGCTTCGTTGTAGGCGCCGCGCTGGTCGCAGTTGAAGCCGTGGTTCGCCGCGTAGACAAACACCTGCACGCCTGGCTGGGCTTTCTTGAAGGCTTCTATGGTGTCCAGCGGAATCCAGTGGTCCTGGTCGCCGAAGTGCACCATCACCGGGCAGGCGGGTTTGCGCGCAGGTTCGTCCCCCACGGTCATGCCACCACCGTAATACGGCGCGGCCGCGGAGAGACCGGACAAGGTGCAGGCGGCACGCCAGCTCAGCAGGCCACCCCAGCAATAACCGACGATGCCGACCTTGCCGCCGCTGCTTTGCGCCGCGTGGTTGATGGCGGCCTGGATATCCTGCAACACGCCCGGCGGCGGCAGGGCTTCGACCTTGGTTTTCAGTGCGAAGCCGGCGTTCATGTCGGCCTCGGTGTAACCCATGTCCACCCCGGCTTGCACGCGATGAAACGTGGCCGGCGCCACCGCGAGGTAACCGGCGGCCGCATAACCGTCGGCCACCGCGCGTATGTGTGAATTGACGCCGAAAATTTCCTGCACCACCACCACGGCGCCTCGGGGCTTGCCGGCCGGTTCGGCCACGTAGGCCGGGAAAACAACGCCGTCTGCGGCTGTGAGGTCTATGAATTTACCCATGATGTTTGATCTCCTGGTTCCGTTTGAAATAAGGGCGTGTTGAATTTACGCCGCCCCGAGTTTTCGCGCCACAAAATCCAGCCTGTCCTGGCCCCAGAAAATCTCGCCGTCGATCACATAACTGGGGGCGCCAAACACGCCCGCGTCTATCGCCTCCTGAGTGTTGGCCTCGTAACGCTGCTGCACCGCGGGGCTGTGCGACTGCGCCAGCCGCGCGGCGTCCAGGCCGCCTTCCTCCAGCAGCGCCGCCAGCACCTTGTCGTCGGCGATGTTGCGCTGCTGCGCCCAGACCGCCGCAAACACCGCGCCGGCAAGACGCATGGCCGCGGCAGGGCCGTCATGCAGGTCCACCGCAATGATCAGGCGTGAGGCATCGTCGCCAGCCACCGGGAAATACGTGGGCTGGATGTTCATCGGGGTCTTCAGATGTTCGCTGTAACGCCGCAATTCCAGCAGGCGGTAGGCCTGGCGCTGCGGCGCCCGTTTGGCCAGCGGCAAGCCGCCGGAGATCGGGAACACCTGGCCACCCAGATCGACCGGCAAGATACGCACGGCCGCGCCGGCGGCCTGGGCTATCTCGACCAAACGCTGGTGGCCCAGGTAGGCCCATGGGCTTTGCGGGGCGAAGTAATAACTGATGGTCGCGCTCAAGGGTGTCTCCTGTTCGGCGCAGGCGCCGATTGATGTACATTGATTTGTTACTTTAATCCGGAAGCCCGTTGCGGCATTCGGCTGCTTTGCTTGTAGCCCACCCGGTTGTAACCGGGATGGCCTTTTTTTGCTGGAGACTGGTTTTGTCCAAGCTTGTTTTGATCACCGGGGGTTCGCGCGGCATAGGCGCGGCCACGGCCTTGCTGGCGGCGCGCCAGGGTTATGCGGTTGCTGTCAATTACAGCGCCAACTCCCTGGCCGCCGACGAAGTTGTGCGCCAGATTCGCCAGAGCGGCGGTAACGCCATCACCGTGCAGGCCGACGTGGCCGTCGAAGCCCAGGTGCTGGCGATGTTTGAAAAAATCGATGCCAAATTCGGTCGCCTGAGCGCGCTGGTCAACAACGCCGGCGTGGTGGACCGGACCGAACGCGTCGATGGCATGAGTGTGGCGCGCCTCAAACGCATGTTCGACATCAACGTGATCGGCACCATGGTCTGCGCACGCGAAGCCGTCAAACGCATGAGCACACGTTACGGCGGCACGGGCGGCGCGATTGTCAATGTCTCCAGCGTGGCCGCCAGGCTGGGCTCACCCGCGCAGTATGTGGATTACGCGGCGGCCAAAGGTGCGGTGGACGTGTTCACCGTGGGACTGGCCAAGGAAGTGGCGGGCGAAGGCATACGCGTCAACGCCGTGCGCCCCGGCATCATAGACACCGAGATTCACGCCTCGGGCGGCCTGCCCGACCGCGCACATGACCTGGCACCCCAGATCCCGATGTTGCGGCCCGGCACGGCCGAAGAAGTGGCGCAAAGCATTGTCTGGCTGCTGGGGCCGGAATCGAGCTACACGACCGGCGCTCTGCTGGACATCACGGGCGGCCGCTGATGGATTTCAAACCTCTGGTCACCCTGCTGGCCATCGTCAACCCGCTGGCCATCGTGCCGTTTTTCATCCATTACACGCGCGGCTTTTCCCTGGAGCAGCGGCGGCGCACCATCATCACCGCCTCCTTCAGCGCCTTTGTGGTGATTGCCACCAGCGCCCTGCTCGGCCTGCGTATTCTGGAATTTTTCAATATTTCGCTGGCCAGCTTCCAGGTGGGCGGCGGCATGTTGCTGCTGATCAGTTCCATGAACATGCTCAACGCCCAGCCCGCCGAAGCCAAAATCCAGACCAATGAACTGGAGGACGGTGCGGAAAAAGCCGCCATGGGCGCCAGCATCGCCGTGGTGCCGCTGACCATTCCCCTGCTCACTGGGCCAGCCACCATGTCTACCGTGGTGATTTACGCCGAAAAGGCTCAGAACATTTTCCAGCTCGGCCTGCTGGTCGGTTACGGCGTGGTGATAGGCCTGGCCACGGCGCTGTGCTTTGCACTGGCCGACCCGATTGCACGCGTGCTGGGCAAAACCGGCATCAATGTCATGACCCGGCTGATGGGTCTGATCCTGGCGGCGCTGGCGATCGAGGTGATGACAGGCGGGCTGCTCAAACTTTTTCCCGTGCTAGGCCGCTGACCGGCATCGGCGTGGTGATGCGCCAGGCCCGCAACGGTGGCGCATCAATCCCATTGTGTGGGCCAGGGTCATGACAACCCTGACGCAAAAAAGGCTTGTTCGCGCCCAGGCCGGCATCGAAAATCGAAGCCCACCCAACGGCTCAAAAAGGATTTCCCGCCATGACAGCAAGCGCTCTCCAGTCGACCATCGAGGCACTGGTTCAGGCCCGTCTTCAGCAGCGCCCCGTCGATCACGCCCCCGCCCTCCAGCACGTGACCAGCGAGGCACTGGCTTATGCGGTGCAGCGCGGTGTGGCTGATCGTCTGCAGTGGTTCAAGCAACACACAGCGCGTCACTGGAAATCCGGCGGCCCTTCACGCGAAGCCGTGCCTACCCATGCGCCGCTGCCGCCCGACGGCATCTGGCGCAGTCCGGCGAGCAGCACCTGGCCGTTTGCCATGCGCGGCATCGAGGCCGAGATCGCCTTGCGCCTGGCGGTGGACGTGGATGCGGAACGTGCCGCAAGACTGGACCGTGACAGCGCCTGCCGCCTGGTGGACGCCATGACGGTGTCCATCGAGGTTGTGGATTCGCGCTGGGTGCAGGGCCTGGAAGCACCGGCGCTGCTCAAGCTGGCCGACCTGCAGTCGCATGGCGCGCTGGTGCTGGGCGACTGGCTGCCGTTTGATGCGGCGCATGACTGGTCGACGCAGGTCTGCCGGGTAAACATCGGCGATGCGCCGGCCCAGGTCTTTCGCGGCGCACATTCCATGGGTGACCCGGCCTATGTGTTGTCCGCCTGGCTGCGCCACGCCACGCGTGATGGCCAGGTGCTGCCGGCCGGCAGCGTGGTGACCACCGGCACCTGGTGCGGCATCCTGCATGCACAAGCGGGTGACACGGTGGTGGCCAGCTTCGACGACATCGGCGAAGCGCGCGTGGCCTTCGCCGCCTGAGGCACGCGCGCCGCACCGGCGTCGCGATCAGCCTTTAACCGTTCACCGTGACGTTGGCTTCCTTGGCCACCTTGGCCCATTTGCTCAGCTCGGACTGCACCAGCTGCGCATATTTCTCCATCGAGCCGCCGCCATCTTCAACGCCCAAGGTATCGAACTTCTCCTGCACATCGGCCATGGCCAGCACGGTGTTGACGTCCTGGTTCATTTTGCGGGCGATGGCCGGCGGCAGTTGGCCCGGGCCGGAAATGCCGTACCAGTTCATGGTTTCGAACTTGTCGAACCCTTGCTCCTGCATGGTGGGCACGTTGGGGTAGGCCTTGACCCGTTTGCCACGTGTTTGGGCAATCGCGATCACACGGCCGCTGCTCACATGCGGCGTGGCAGCAGCCATGGTCTCGAAGCTGTAATGGATTTGCCCGCCAATCAGGTCGGTCAGCAAGGGGGCACTGCCTTTGTAGGGCACGTGCAAGGCATCGACCTTGGCGCGCAGCTTGAACAACTCCAGTGCGAAATGCTGGGCCGTGCCCGGGCCGGCAGAACCGAAGGTGATCTTGCCCGGCTGTGCCTTGCACAAGGCCACGATGTCTTTCACGGTTTTGGCGTTCTGCGTGGGCGCGGCGATCAGCAGATTGGGCGTCAGGCCCAGCAAGGCCACGGGCACGAAGTCGCGCACGGGGTTGTAACGCAGCTTGGGCATCACGGCCGGCGCCAGCGCGTGGCTGTTGATGGTGCTCAGCAGCAGCGTGCTGCCATCGCTGGGCTGTTGCGCCACATATTCGGCGGCCAGCGTGCTGGAGGCGCCGGCCTTGTTTTCGATGAGCACCGGCTGGTTCCACAACACACTGAGTTTTTGCGCAACCACGCGGGCCAACGCGTCGGCGCCGCCGCCAGGCGGGAAGCCGACCACGAGGCGGATCGGGCCGCTGGGCCAGCTCTGAGCGAACAGCCTGGGGGCGCCCAACACGGCCGCGCTGGCGCCCGCGGTCTGGATGAAATGACGTCTTTGCATGATGATTTTTCGGAATTAAATTTGGTTTAGTTGTTGACAGTTAGCACGGGCCAACGCCCGGCCCAGGGGGCAACCGCTTCGTAGGCGGCGCCGAGGTCCAGCAACAACGCGTCCGCCCCGTAGGCGCCTATGAGTTGCATGCCGATCGGCAATCCTTCACGCGAGGGCTGGCAAGGCAGCGCCAGGCCGGGCAAGCCGGCGGCGTTGACCCAGCCGGTGTAGATGGCGTGGCCGCGCGGCCCCACCTCCTGGCCGTCGATGTGGGTGGGGTAAGCCTGTTCCGCCGCCCAGGGCAAAGCGGCAACGGCCGGCATCACAATGACATCCACCCCGGTGAACAAGGCCGCAACATCGCGCCGCAACTGCGCGACATGTGTCAGGATTTGCCAGAGCCTGGCAGCGGGCAGGCGCCGACCGCTCTCGGCCATGTCGCGGTATTTCTGCGAGGCCTGCGCTTCCCATGCCGGGTTGGCTTCAAATATCCGGGCCAGGCCGATCTGGCCGACCTGGGGCCAGGCCTCGCTGAAAAAGTCCAGGTCCAGGGGCAGCGCGCCGACGTCGACGTGGTGGCCCAAGGCGGCGATCTGGCCCACCGCTCGGCCCACACTGGCCGCCACTTGCGGGTCCAGCGGGGCCTTGCCCAGGCGCTCCACGTAAAGAATACGCAGCGGACCCGTCCGTTGTGGCTGCGCCGCGGCATGTGCCGCCGCCAGGGAAGAACGGTCCACGGCCGCAGGGCCGCGCATGAACTCAAACAACAGCCGGGCATCAGCCACGCTGCGTGCGAGCGGGCCTATCACTTCAAAGTCCAGCAACAGGCTGGGCAACACGTGTTCACGCGGCACGGCGCTCAGTGTCGGTTTGAGACCCACCAGGCCGGTATGTGCGGCCGGCCGGCGTATCGAGCCACCACCGTCCTGACCAATCGCCAGCGGCGCGATGCCGCTGGCCACCGCAGCCACGGCACCACCGCTGGAGCCGCCCGGCGTGAGCCGCACATCCCAGGGATTGCGGGTGACCCCAAACAGCGGATTGGCTGTGTATCCCTCCAGCGCAAACTCGGGCACATTGGTCTTGCCGATGATGAGGGCGCCGGCCGCACACGCGCGCGCCACCGCCAACTCGTCGTGCTGGCTCTGGTAGGACCGCAGCCCCGGCGTGCCCCAGGTTGTGGGCAGGTCGGCGGTGAACAGGCTGTCCTTGACCGTCAGCGGGATGCCGTCGAGCGCGGACAAAGCCTGACCGCTGGCATACCGCGCCGTGGCGGCTTGGGCCTCCGCCAGGAAATAGGCGTCGCGCCGCGCCACCACCGCATTCAGTTGCGGGTTCACGGCTTCCAGCCGCGCCAGGCAGGCCTGCGCCACCGCCAAGGGGGTCAGCGAGCGCTCCCGGTAGCGGCGCTGCAGGTCCACGGCCGACAGGCGCCAGAGTTCAGTAGATTCCGTCATGGCATGGACCTCACATATGTCCCGGCAGCCAGGTCACGATTTGCGGCACCAGCATGATCAGCAAGGTGAACAAAATCATGATGGCCGCATACGGCAGCGCGCCCCAGATCGCGTCTTCAATACCCCCCTTGTCGGGCCGGATGCCATGCACCACGAACAGGTTCATGCCCACAGGCGGCGTGATCAGCCCCAGTTCACACATCAGCACGATGAAGATGCCGAACCAGATCGGGTCCACGCCCAATGCCGTGGCGATGGGGAAGGTGATCGGGATGGTCGCCACCTGCATCGACAACACGTCCATGAACATGCCCAGGATCAGGTAGAAAACAATCAGCGCCAGGATCAGGCCGGTGGCCGACAAGCCGAGGCCCGCCACCCATTTGGTCATCATCTCGGCCACACCGGTCAGGCTGATGGTCAGGTTGAGGATGAAGGCCGCCACCATGATCAGCAAAATCATGCCGCTGACCCGCGCCGAGGAGATGAAGCAGGTGCGCAGCAACTCCTTGTTCAGCTTGCCCGACTGCCAGACGAAGAACAGCGCGGTCAGCACGCCCAGCGCAGCGCTTTCGGTGGTGGTAGCGATGCCGAAGTACAAGCTGCCCATGACGATGCCGAAGACCACGGCCGGCGGCACCAGGTAGCGCAACACGCGGATGCGCTCGGCCAGCGGCACTTTTTCCTCGCGCATCACCTTGCCGCTGAACACCGACGACAGGGCGATCCACGCCATGAAACACAGCGTCAGCAGAATGCCGGGAATGATGCCGGCGATGAACAACTTGCCGATGGAGGTGTTGGTCAAGGAGCCGTAGACGATCATGTTGACGCTGGGCGGGATCAAAATGCCCAGGGTGCCGCCGGCTGCCAGCGAACCGAGCGAGGCGCGCATCGGGTAGCCGCGTTTTTGCAGCGACGGCAGGGCCACCGTGCCCACGGTGGCGGCGGTGGCCACCGAGGAGCCCGAGGTCGCGGCAAACAGCGCGCAGCTGCCGATGTTGGTGTGCAGTAGCCCGCCCGGCAACCGGCCCAGCCAGGCCGACAGCGCGATGTACATGCGGTCGGCAATGCCCGAACGCAGCAGCAGCTCGCCCAGCAGGATGAACAGCGGAATGCAGGTCAGCAGGTTCTCGTTCTGCACGCCCCAGACCACCGGCGCGATGGTGTCCATGAAAGGGATGCCGTAGGCGGCGATGCCGCCCACGATGCCCACCAGCGCCATGGACACGGCGATGGGCAGGCCGAGCAGCATCATGGCCAGCATGACCACAAAAGCAAGGGAAATGATGCCGACGTTCATGAGGGGACTCCCGTTGTGGCCTGGCGCTGCGTCAAGTCGTCCAGTTCTTCTTTCAACTCCTCCTTGGCACTCTTGGGGCTGAAGTCCTTCAGCAAGGTGTTGATCTGCCCGCCCAGCAGCAGGCGGCTGGCGCGAATCGCGTAGCCGCTGGCAACCAGCGCGAAGGTGACCAGGCCCACATACCAGATGGTTTGCGGCCAGATCAGCGGCGTCGCCCAGGGCGTCTGCGCCGTGCTGCCGTACTCCAGCGTGTCGGCCAGCACCTTGAAGGCCACGTAGACGATGAACAGGCCGAACAAGGCCAGCGAGGCAATGGACAGCCAGTTCAGCAACGCCTGCCCGCGCCGCGAAAAACGCTCGTGGAAGACGTCAACGCGGATGTGGCAGCGGCCCATCAGCGCCAGGCTGAAGGCGATGGTCGACCCCACCGCCAGCGCATAGCCGCCCAGCTCGTCCGCCCCTTGCAGCGAGAAATTGAACAGCTTGCGGCAGATGGTCTCGGTGGAGACGACAACGGCAAACGCGATGAAGATGCCGCCGAACACCATGGCCAGCACGGTTTCGATGCGATCTTTCAGCGAGGTCGCTGCGCTCGCGGGCGCCGCCGGAGTCAGCGGCACGGACGGGTCAAAGGGGGCCGCCGGGCTCATTTGACCCCCACAATCGGGCCGACGGTGGCCTTCCATTTCTGCGAGCAGGTCGGGTTGGTCTTGTCGCAGACCTCAGCCCAGAGCGGCAGCGACACCTTGCTGACGGCACCGCGGATCAGGTCACGATCGCCCTGCGAGACCGCCACGTTTTTCAGCTTGAACTTCTTGCCGGTGGTACAGGGGTCCTTGCCGGCATTGCAGTTCAGCGCATCCTGGAACAGTTCTTCCGAATAGGTCCAGATATCGTCGCCCAGGGTGTCAAAGGCGGCCTGCAGCTTGACCTGCTGGTCCGGCTTGAGCTGCTTCCAGGCCTTGAGCGTGATGGCGTAACCATTCAGCGCCATCTGGAAGCCGATGGCCAGCTGGTGCGTCGTCACTTCGGGCCAGCCGGCCGAGTTGGCCGAGCTCGGGCCGGTGATGGCGCAGTCGACCACACCCAGCGACAAGGACTGGTGGGTTTCCGGGAAGGACAGCGGCACGGGCGTGCCGCCCAGCATTTCAATGAACTTGGCCAGGTTCTGGTCATAGACCCGGACCTTCAGCCCCTTCACATCGGCCAGTTTTTCGATAGGCTTGGAGCACATGAGAATTTGCGGGCCGAAGGGCCAGACGCCCAGCAGCTTGACGTTGAACTGCTTTTGCAGCCGTTCGTCGACGGCCTGGAAGTAGGCCTTGCCCACCTTGCGACTGGTGACGTAATCGGGGCTGGCGCCCACCAGGTCGAGACCCAGCAGCGTCGGCTCGTCGCGCGAGTTCTGCGAGACACGCAATGACACAAAGTCGAACAACCCGGTCTTCATCACGCGCAACTGCTCGGTGTCCTTGATGCCCAGCGTGTCGATCGGTTTGTAGTCCACGTCGATCGGCAGCCCGGTGCGCGCCGCGAAGTTCTCGAAGAAGGGCTGCTCCTTGTTCTTCTGGATCAGGCCGGTGGCCAGCGGCTGGCCGATGGCCTTGAACTTGAGTCTGTCCTGGGCATAAGCGGGCAAGGCCAGGGTCGCGGCAAGGCCGGCCACGACGGCAAAAGTCTTGAAGCAGGAAGGGTATGACATGACAAACTCCAGTCGGTTGAAAAGTGCAGGTGGATGGAAAGGGTGGCGGGAATAAGTTCGTGGCGTTGACGGGACGAATCAGGTTTAAGCGCTGCGGTCCAGCAGCCGCGCGATGGCGGGCGGCAAACCGCGATTCGGCTTGATCGGAGGCGGTGCAAAACTGCCGCGCAGCGCCGTACCGGGCTGCAGCGCGACCAGGGTCTCGGCGTGGCGCACGGCGCTGGAGACGCCGTCCACCACGGGCACCGGCAACTGGCCCCGAAGCGAACGTGCCAGTCCGGCCAGCGGTGCGCCGGCCAGCACAATGACGTCGGCACCGTCTTCGTCGACCGCACGTTCGGCCAGCGCCTTCAAGGCCTGGGCATGCTCGTCCTGCACCTGGCCAATGCTGGCCAGCGGCCGGTCCAGCGCGCGTATGCTGGCCAGGCGCGAACCCAGACCATAAGACTCGACCACCTCGCGGTACCAGGCCTGGATACGTTGCGAAATCGCGATGATGGAAATGCGGTTTCCCAACAGGCAGGCACTGGCCAGCGCCGCCTCGGTCAGCCCGGTCACCGGCAGCGGCAAGGCTTCGCGCAGGCCGGTGAGCCCGGGGTCGCCAAAGGCCGCCACCACCACCGCGTCAAACCGCTGATGGTGTTCCGCGGCCAACTGGGCTGCGGCGTAAGCGCCTATCAAGGCCTCGAAACGTGTTTCGATATAGGCCACGCCAAAGGGTGCGGTCAACACCTCGATCTCCGTGCCGGCCGACGCGCTGCGTTGCGCTTCGCTGCGGATCAACTCGGACACGCTGTCCGAGATATTCGGGTTGATGAGCAAAAGTTTCATGCGGACCTTTCGGATCGACGCGGCAGCAGCGAGGGCGCGCCACAGGCCAGGAACAGGCCACGACCCGCGCGGCCGTGGAATTCACGACCGTCCCACACCACCTCGCCGCGCGACAAGGTGAGGCCGGGCCAGGCCTTCAAGCGCATGCCTTCGTAAGGTGTGTGGTCCACCGCGTGGTGCAGCTGTGTGTTGTGCAGGACAAACTCGCGTTCGTCCCAGATCACCAGGTCGGCATCGGCCCCGATGGAAATGCTGCCCTTGCGCGGATGCAGGCCGTAGGCCTTGGCCGGGTTGGTCGCGGTCAGCTCCACAAATTTTTCGAGCGTGATACGCCCGCCCAGCACCCCTTCCGAATACAGCAGCGCCATACGTGTCTCGATACCAGCCAGGCCGTTCGGAATGTGGCGAAAAGAAGCTTCTTCGCCACCGGGCTTCTTGCCTTCGCTGCCGTCGTAGTTGAACGGTGCGTGGTCGGAAGAAAACAAGGTGAACAAGCCGTCACTCAGGCCGTTCCAGATCACCTCCTGGTTGGCCTTGTCGCGCGGCGGCGGGCTGCAGACACAACGCGCGCCGTGGTAGCTGTCATCCAGCCCCAAATCCTCGGCCGTCAGGAACAGGTATTGCGGACAGGTTTCGGCAAACACCTGCAGCCCCAGACCGCGCGCCTGGCGTATCTGCTCCACCGCTTCACGGCCGGAGACATGCACGATCAGGATGGGCACATCCACCAGTTGCGACAAGGCGATGACGCGATGGGTCGCTTCCCGCTCCACCAGCATGGGCCGGGCATGGGCATGAAAACGCGGCGCGGTGCGGCCGGCGGCTTCCAGCCGTTTGGTCAACCACTCGATGCAATCGGCATTTTCCGCATGCACCATGGCCATGGCGCCGTGCTGGCGCGCCACGTCCAGCACGTCGAGAATCTGGCCGTCATCCAGCTTCAAGTCGTCGTAGGTCATGTAAATCTTGAACGAGGTGTAACCCTCGGCGATCAGCGCCGGCAGTTCCACGTTCAGGACTTCCGGCGTCGGGTCACTGACGATCAGGTGAAAGGCGTAGTCGACATGTGCGCGGCCCTGGGCTCGCTGGTGGTAGTCGGCCAGCGCGGCGCGCAGCGACTGGCCTTTTTCTTGTGCGGCGAAGGGGATCACGGTGGTCGTGCCGCCACAAGCCGCCGCACGGGTGCCGGTGTCAAAGTCATCGGCCATACGCAGGGGCGGCGGCATGGGCTGGTCCAGGTGGCAATGCGCGTCCACGCCGCCGGGCGTGACCACGCGGCCGGCCGCGTCGATTTCCTTTGCACCGCGGCCCAGCGCCGTCCCCAGTTGAACAATGCGCCCGTCGCTCACACCGATGTCGGCGTTGTAGCTGTCGCTGGCGGTGGCCACGCGCGCATTCCGGATGACAAGATCAAACGCTGCCGGGCTCATACAGCGACCTCTTGCGCACCATCTTGGCGAATCAGTGTCATCTTTAGTGCAAACATTGTTGTCAACAATTCATTTGCGTTTTGTTTTTGGTGCGTCGTCATAGTCATATCAAGAATAGGATGCTCTTTGCAAATTCCGGGCCCGCTTGTTTCGCCAGCCTCCGGTGTGATGCTTAATATCAGCCGACAACAAAATGTCAACAATAGTGTTTACACTTATGCAGACAAAATTTCAGAAGTCCGCGCCCCCTGGGGCGTCCATGCCTTATTCTTGTGAGCCACGTTCATCAGGAGCCCGCCATGATCCAGCCCGTCCGCCTGGGTGTGTTGACACCTTCTTCCAATACCGCCCTGGAGCCGCTGACCAGTGCCATCGTTGCCGGCTTGCCTGGCGTGAGTGCGCACTTCTCGCGCTTCAAGGTGACGGAGATTTCCCTGCAGGCCCAGGCCCTGGGGCAGTTTGACGACAGCAAAATCCTGGCGGCCGCCGAATTGCTGGCCGATGCCAAGGTCGACGTGATTGGCTGGAGCGGGACCTCCTCCGGCTGGCTGGGCTTCGAGGCCGACCAGCGCCTGTGTGAACGTATTCGTGAGCGCACCGGCATCCCGGCCACCACCGCCGTGCTGGCGCTCAACGAGTTGCTGGCGCTGCGCGGCATCACCCGGCTGGCCCTGGTCACGCCCTACACGGCGGACGTGCAACAACGCATCGTCGACAACTACCGCACCCTGGGCATAGACATCGTGGCCGAACGCCACCTGGGCATTTGCGTCAACCATGACTTTGCGCTGGTCACGCCGGACACCTTGCGCACCCTGATGGGCGAGGTCGCCATCGCGCGTCCGCAGGCCATCACCACGTTTTGCACCAACCTGCACGCGGCGGGGCTGAGCGACGCCGTGGAAGCCGACCTGGGCATCCCGCTGCTGGACACCGTAAGCACCACGGTCTGGGGCATGTTGCGCGCCGCCGGGGTGGACCCGGCGGGCGTGCGCGGCTGGGGCCAGTTGTACGGCTGGCGCTGAATCACACCATGCTGAGCAAGCCCCTTGGTAAGATGACGCTGCCCCGCGTGGCCAGGGACACGCGTGCCGAACCGCTGGCAGTTGTGCCGGCTTGTGTCGACCCATCGCCCCACCTTCACCCGTCCACCATGACCCGCACTGCGCGAAAAACGCCCCCCGAGGTTCGCCTTGAGCGTGAAACGGCGAACGACGACATCTACGAACGCATTTACGGCGCCATCGTCGAACACCGGCTGCACCCGGGCACCAAGCTGGGCGAGGACCGCCTGGCCACTATCTTCGGCGTGAGCCGGGCACGGGTGCGCGAAGTGCTGGCACGCCTGGCGCATGAACAAATCGTCGACCTGTACCCGCAGCGTGGCGCCTTTGTCGCCAAACCTTCGCCCGAACAAGCCATCGATGTGTTCGAGGCGCGCCGCCTGATCGAGCCCGCGCTGCTGCGCCGCCTGATCCACACCTTGACCTCCGAAAAAGTGGCGCGCCTGCGCCAGCACCAGGAGCTTGAACTGGACGCCAGGCGGCGCGACGACAAACGTGCGGTGGTGCGCCTGTCCGGCGAGTTTCACCAGTTGCTGGGGGTGCTGGCCGGCAACGCGGCCCTGGCGCGCAGCATCCGCGAGTTGTCGACACTGACCTGCCTGATCATCATCCTGTACGACGCGCCCACCGCCGCCAGCTGCCGCGCGGACGAACACGGCAACATCATCGATGCGATTGCGAAACGCGACAGCGCACGCGCCGAACAACTGATCCTGGAACACCTGAACCACATCGAAAGCAGCCTCAAACTCGACAGCTCGACCGAAGAGGTGGATCTGGAAGCCGTGTTCGCGTCCTGAGGCCGGGCGTGCCGCGCGACAAAAACAGCGCGCTGCGCTTCAGGGCTGTTGCAGCAACCTCACCAGCTGGTTGCTGGTGTTGCGCAGGCGCTGGGCCAGCAGCTGCGTGATCTTGACCACCAGCTTGGCGCCCACACCGGGGTGGCGGCGTATCAGTTGCCCGATCGCGGCGCGGCCCAACACCGCGGCCTCCACGGTATCAATCGCCGTGCAACTGGCGTAACGCACATCACTGTCGAACATGGACATCTCGCCCAGGGAGGTGCCTTCGATGACCACCCCCAGCCGCGAACTGTGGTCCTGCGTCACGGGATCATGCGCACGCGGCGGTGTGGCCTTGCTCACATCGACGGTGCCACTGAGCAGCAGCAGCATCCAGTCGCTTTTGTCGCCCTCGCGGATCAAGACCTGGCCGGGCTGGGCCCGGATCAACAACATGGCTTCACCCAGGGTGTCGAGTTCTTCCGGCGTGAAGTCTTCCAGCAGGGGCGCATGCTGCAACACGCCCGGACCGCGCCCGGACATGTGCTGGCAGCAGCCCAGCAGTTCCAGCCCGGCCTGGCGCAGCTCTTCTTCCAGCTGCGTGGCCGCGGCGCGCGCGGCCTGGTCACGAGCGTCCTCCCGCGGCGTATTCCCACCCTGGGACGGCGTGGCGCCAGGGTTCAGGGAACCTGCTGCAGCCATGTGGCTATCTCCTCAATCGCGGCGTCGCTCGCGGCGGTCAACGCCCGCACGCCACCGGCCGCGTCGCTGCTGGGCGCCGGGCGCTGCACCGTGATGTTGCGCTGGGCCAGCAGTTTTTCCCCACCGGCGCTGTACTCCACCAACGTGGCGCGCAGCCGGACCAGGCCGACGCTGCTGCCAGGCGTGTCGAACAGCTGGCTGAATTCTTCCAGCTCCAGTTGCAGCATCCGGGGCAACACGTCCTGGCTGGTACGGCGATTCAGGGCCGGCCCCTCGCCGGCGGTGAGCACGGCGCGGTTGCGGCTGAGTGCCTCGCGCAGGCGCTGGCGCAGCAGTTGCGCCGGCGGCATGCTCCAGCGTGCCTGCGAATAAGGCCGCAGTTGCTGCGCATCGGTATAGGCCAGCCGGTACAAGACCGCCTGGTTGTCCAGTGCCCCGCCTGGCGTTCCCACGTCGGCCAGCGCCAGCGGCGGCAGTGGGGCCTGCCGCGTCGTGGGCGGCGTGATCAAGGGGCCGGGGCCAAAGTCGTACATGGCGGCGCGCACCGGCTTGTCGGGCAAGGCCGAACAGGCGCCCAGCAGCAGCGCAGCCAACAACATCAAGCCAAATCGACCTCCAGCCCTTATGGGACGAGCGCAAGCAGCTACGCTATTCATAGCAGATGTGAGACTCATGGTTTTCCTCCGGGAGCGGTGAAGCCGGCCTCGCCCGGGCCGGGCGTGGGCGGGCCATTGCCAAAAATCAGCGACTGCGGGTTGTCGTCCACCGCGTTGACGGTGCGCCTGAGCTGGCGCATGGCGCGGGCGGTTTCCTCCGCCACCTCGCCCAGGCGCGGCAAGGTCGCCGCGCTAAAGGTTTCCACCGTGGCGGCCAGCGCCGCACCGCCTTCGCTGACCTTGTCGAGGGGGCCACCCTTGGCGTTGAGGCGATCCGCCGTGGCGGTCACCGCGGTGGCGGTTTGGGACACATCGTTGGCGGCGGTTTTCAGCGACTTCATGGTGCTGCTGGCTTCCTGGCTGAGCTGGGGCAAGGACGCCACCACCGGCTCCAGCTTCAGGGCCAGCTTGTTGAGGCTGTCGGCGGCCTGGCCAAACTGCTGGACCGTGGCCATCAAGGCCTGCTGGTTGTTGTCGGCCAACAGCTTGTTGAGCTGGGTGCCGGCCGCTTGGACCTGACCCAGGATCACCTCGGCCTTGTCCAGCATCTGGTCCAGCTGGCCGGGACTCAGGGGGATCCGCGGCGGGTCGTCGTCGTTGGGTACCAGCGGCGCCGCGGTCGCAGGGCCATCGTCTTCGAGCTGGATAAAACCCAGCCCGGTAACCCCTTGCGAGCTGACGCTGGCCACCGTGGTTTTGGTCAGCGGCGTGCCTTCATCGACCGAGATACGCACCAGCACATTGCCCTTGATCTTGTGGTCAAAACCAATGAACTCGACCTTGCCGACCGGCACGCCGCGAAAACGCACCTGTGCCTGCGGCTGCAGGCCGGAAAGGGTTTCGCGGGTGGACATTTCAAACAGGTGGCGCGTGCCGCTGTCGCGGGTCAGCCAGACGGCCAGCACCGCCAGCAGGGCAGCCACCGCCAGCACAAAAGCGCCGGCGGCCATGGCATGGGCTTTGTTTTCCATTTCGGGACTCCTGAAAATCTAGACCGTAAAAGGATATTCACGCAGCAGCTCCATCGCCCGCTGGCCGCGTTCACCCAGGAAAAAATGGCGAATAAAAGGATGCGGAAAAGCAATCACGTCTTTGGGTGGGCCGCTGACAATGACTTTCTGCTCGGCCAACACGGCAATGCGTGTGCTCAACTCAAACAAGGTGTCCAGGTCGTGGGTGACCATCACCACCGTGAGCGCCATGTCGCGGTGCAGCGAGCGCAGCAAGGCGCAAAAACTGTCGGAGCTGTCCGGGTCCAGCCCGGCGGTCGGCTCGTCCAGCAGCAGCAGCGGCGGGTCCATGATCAGGGCGCGCGCCAGCGACACCCGTTTGACCATGCCGCCGGATAAATCGCTGGGCATCTTGCCGGCATGTTCGGGCGCCAGCCCAACCATCTGCAGCTTGACCATGGCGGCTTCATAAATCAGCGCGCTGGGCAAGGTCTTGAGTTCACGCAAGGGAAAGGCAATGTTCTCCAGCACCGTGAAGGCCGAGAACAAGGCCCCCTGCTGGAACAACATGCCGACCCGGCTGGCCGCACCCTTTTTGCCGAGTTCGGCCGCCGGTTTGCCCAGCACCATGATCTCGCCCTGCGCCGGATGTTCCAGCCCCAGGATTTGGCGCAGCAACACGGTTTTGCCGGTGCCCGAACCGCCGACCAGCGACAAAAATTCGCCGGCCTGGATGCGCAAGTCCAGGTCCTTGTGAATGACGGCTTGTTTGTCGCCATTGGTGAACACCGTGGAGAGCCCGCGGATGTCGACGATGGCCTCATCAAGAGGCTGGTGGCTCATATACCGATACCTTTGAACAATACAGCGAACAAGGCATCGACCAGAATCACCACCGTGATCGAGGTGACCACCGAGGCCGTGGTGCCCTGGCCCAGGCTTTCGGTGTTGGGTTTGACACGCAGGCCGAAATGGCAGCCTATCAACGCAATCAGCACGCCAAAAACCACCGACTTGGCGGTGGCCAGCGTGAGGTTGGTGGCATCCACCGCGGCGGGCAGGCTGTTGATGAAAAAAGAGGGCGTGACGCCCATCGCCAGGTCGGCGGCCAGCATGCCGCCCAACAGGGCGGCCAGCGTGGTCCAGACGCTGATCAGCGGCATCACCATCGCCAGCGCCAGCGCCCGTGGCATGACCAGCCGGTAGCTGTGGGCAATGCCCATGACACGCATGGCGTCGAGTTCCTCGGTCACCCGCATCACGCCAATCTGCGCGGTGATGGCCGAGCCGGAACGCCCGGCAATCAGGATGGCGGCCAGCACCGGCCCGAGTTCGCGAATCAGCGAAATACCCAGGATGTTGACGATGAAGGCGTCGGCGCCAAACTGCTTGAGCTGCTGCGAGATCAGGTAGGCCAACACCACACCGATCAAAAAGCCGACCAGGGCGGTGATAGGCAAGGCGGTGGCACCTATGTGGTACAGATGGCCCGACAGGTCGCGCCACGGCCCTTCGCGTGGATTTTTGGCGAGCTTGACCAGGTTCAGCATCAGGCGGCCTATCAGCGCGAGCAGGTCCACCCCATGGTCAACCAGCTGCAGCAAGTCTTCGCCCAGCTTTAAAAAAGCCTGCTTGAAACCCACGGCCGGGAGCGCAGGCCGCTCCACGCTGAACTGCGCCACACGGTCCAGCACGGCGCGTTGCGCCGGTGAAACTTCAAGCTGTTTGGGCCACTGCTGGCCCCAGTGGTTCCACAACACCTGGGCGCCCAGGTGGTCCAGCAGGATGATGCCGCGCAAATCCCACGCTCCAGCAACGCCGCCCGAGCCGGCGCTGCGCAGCGCCTGCAAACGCGTGGTCAAGGCCGCCCACACCGGCCGGGCCGTCAGCTCGGCCGCGGTCCATCGGCCCAGAGCCACGTAACACGCGCCTTGCGGCGTGTCGTGCTGGTCGATATGCGGCGCCGATTCGCTTGCGGTGGCGGCCTCCGGTGATGGCATGTGTTTAATCGTGCAACTACTTGGGATGATTCGGCACAAGGGGCAGCGGCCCACATGCAGATGCGCATGGGTCGCCGGTCTGAATGCATGGTAATGCAGCCAGCGTCGTCACGGCTACCGGCATTTGGCTGTAAAGCGCCCTCGCCCTGTCCTACAGCGGGGTGATGCCAGCAGGCGAATACGACAGAAAACCAAAACGCTATCAAACCCATAGCTGCTTGCACCCATCGCATATGGGCTAGAGACCAATTTAATGCAACAAAACATGTGCCAGCGCCGCCATGCGACCACTTGTCAGCCCCGTGGCAGCTTGTACGTCTTTAATTAGCAGGCTGCGCACATACGGCGGCGTGTCCGGGGAGACCCGTCGCCCTGTGGGGAAACCCGCCGGGTACACCCTGCCGCAATCCGGTAATCTTGGCACTCACCCTTGGAGTCTGACAATGAATGATATGAGCCGCCCTCCCCTGAGCCCCGCCGTGCAGGCGATTGGCCATGCGATCAACGGGCGCGTCGTGGCCGGCAGTTCCGGCCGCGCGCAAGACGTCTTCAACCCCGCGACCGGCGCCATCACCGGCCGTGTGGCACTGGCCAACGCCACCGAGGTGGCTACCGCCGTGGCCGCCGCCCAAGCTGCCTTCCCGGCCTGGGCCGACACCCCGCCGCTGCGCCGCGCCCGCGTGATGTTCAAGTTCCTGGAACTGCTCAATCTGCACAAGGACAAGCTCGCCCAGCTGATCACCGCCGAACACGGCAAGGTGTTCACCGACGCCCAGGGCGAGGTGTCGCGCGGCATAGATATCGTGGAATTTGCCTGCGGCATTCCGCAACTGCTCAAGGGCGACTTCACCGACCAGGTCAGCACTGGCATCGACAACTGGACCTTGCGCCAGCCTTTGGGCGTGGTCGCTGGCATCACCCCCTTCAACTTCCCGGTGATGGTGCCGATGTGGATGTTCCCGGTCGCAATTGCCGCCGGCAACTGTTTCATCCTTAAGCCCAGCCCGATCGACCCCAGCCCCAGCCTGCTGATCGCCGAACTGCTCCAGCAAGCCGGCCTGCCCGACGGCGTCTTCAACGTGGTGCAGGGCGACAAGGAAGCCGTCGACGCCTTGCTGGTGCATCCCGACGTCAAGGCGATTTCCTTTGTCGGCTCGACACCGATTGCCAACTACATCTACGAAACCGGCGCACGCCACGGCAAACGCGTGCAAGCCCTGGGCGGCGCGAAGAACCACATGGTGGTCATGCCCGATGCCGACCTGGAGCAGGCGGTCGATGCGCTGATAGGCGCGGGTTACGGCTCGGCCGGCGAACGCTGCATGGCGATTTCGGTCGCGGTGCTGGTCGGCAATGTGGCGGACAAATTGATTCCCATGCTGCAGGCCCGCGCCCAAACCCTGGTCATCAAAAATGGCGTGAACCTGGACGCCGAGATGGGCCCCATCGTCACCGCGGCGGCGCACCAGCGCATCACCGGCTACATAGCCCAAGGCGTGGCAGAAGGCGCCAAGCTGCTGGTCGATGGCCGCAACTTCAAGGGCAGCCAGGCCGGCGCCGGCTGTGAACAAGGTTTCTGGATGGGCGGCACCTTGTTCGACCACGTGACGCCCGAGATGCGTATCTACAAGGAAGAAATTTTCGGCCCGGTGTTGGGCTGTGTGCGGGTCAAGGATTTTGCCGAAGCGGTAGACCTGATCAACGCCCACGAGTTCGGCAACGGCGTGAGCTGCTTCACGCGTGACGGCCATGTGGCGCGCGAATTTTCACGCCGCATCCAGGTCGGCATGGTCGGCATCAACGTGCCGATTCCTGTGCCCATGGCCTGGCATGGTTTTGGCGGCTGGAAGAAAAGCCTGTTCGGCGACATGCATGCCTACGGCGAGGAAGGTGTGCGGTTTTACACCAAGCAAAAATCCATCATGCAGCGCTGGCCGGAAAGTATTGGCAAAGGCGCCGAGTTTGTGATGCCGACGGCGAAGTGAATGGCCCCCACGCTCCCCACTTCGTGTGGTTCGCTGCCCCCCGAGGGGGCTGTGCTTGCTCGGGGCGGCCCTTCTCGGCGCACGATTCCCCCGAAGCGGCCTTCGGCCGCCTCCCCCCAGGGCGCCACCTGCGGCCCGGCATAACCGGTTCCGCGCTGGCACTGGCACGCCCTCTTTAAAAACAGCACAAGAAAAATACGAGACAACAAAGCATGAATGACAACGTCTTTGACTACATCATTGTCGGCGGCGGCACCGCTGGCTGCCTGCTGGCCAACCGCCTGAGTGCCGACGCTTCCAAACGTATCTTGCTGATTGAAGCCGGCCGCAAGGACGACTACCACTGGATCCACATCCCGGTCGGTTACCTGTATTGCATAGGCAACCCGCGCACCGACTGGCTTTACAGCACCGAACCCGATGCCGGCCTGAACGGCCGCAGCCTGCTCTATCCGCGCGGCAAAACGCTGGGCGGCTGCTCCAGCATCAACGGCATGATTTACATGCGCGGCCAGGCCCGCGACTACGACCAGTGGGCGCAACTCACCGGCGACGACGACTGGCGCTGGGACGAGGTCTTGCCGGCGTTTCGCCAACACGAAGATCATTACAAACTCGACATCCCCAAAGGCCAGACGGAGGCGAATGTCAACGAGAACTTCCGGCGCCTGCACGGCCACAAAAGCCAGCATGCGGGCGCCCAGGGCATGGCACGCAAAATGGGCGGCGAATGGCGTATTGAAAAGCAGCGCCTGCGCTGGGACATCCTCGACGCGTTTGCCGCGGCGGCGCAACAGGCCGGCATTCCGGCCACCGAGGACTTCAACGGCGGCGACAACGAAGGGGTCGGTTATTTCGAAGTGAACCAGAAGGCCGGCTGGCGCTGGAACACGGCCAAGGCCTTTTTACGGCCCACCTGTTTCGGCCGTCCCAACTTCGAGATGTGGACCAGCGCCCAGGTCAGCAAACTCATCATCGAACGCCAGGACGATGGCAGCCAGCGCTGCACCGGTGTCGAGGTCTGGACCGGCGACGAAAAAGTCAACGCCACGGTGACCCACGAGGCCGGCTTCATCGGCGAAGTGATCCTCAGCGCCGGCAGCATAGGTTCGCCGCAAATCCTGCAGCTCTCGGGCATAGGTCCGGCGGCGCTGCTGCAGCAACACGGCATTGCGGTGATTCAGGACCTGCCCGGCGTGGGCGCCAACCTGCAGGACCACCTGCAGATTCGTTCGGTCTACAAGGTCAGCCAAGCCTCGGCGAAAAACTTCACGCTGAACACCCTGGCCGCATCGCTGTGGGGCAAGGCGAAGATAGGCCTGGAATATGCGTTCAAACAAACCGGCCCCATGAGCATGGCGCCATCGCAACTGGGGGCGTTCACGCGCAGCTCACCCGATCAGCCCTACCCCAACATCGAGTACCACGTGCAGCCGCTGTCGCTGGATGCGTTTGGCCAGCCACTGCACAGCTTCAACGCCTTCACGGCCAGCGTCTGCAACCTCAATCCGACCAGCCGGGGTTCGGTGCAGATCAAGTCCGGCCGCTTTGAAGACGCGCCGGCGATCGCCCCCAACTACCTGAGCACGCCGCAAGACCGGCAGGTCGCCGCCGACTCCCTGCGTGTCACGCGCCGCATCGTCAGCCAGAGCGCGCTGGCCGGCTACCAGCCCGAAGAGTTTCGGCCCGGAGTTCAGTTTCAAACTGACGAGGAACTGGCGCGGCTGGCCGGCGACATTGCCACCACCATCTTCCACCCCGTGGGCACCACCAAAATGGGCCCGGCGCATGACCCGATGGCGGTGGTGGATTCGCACCTGCGGGTGCGGGGGATTGCGGGACTGCGTGTGGTGGATGCCGGCGTGATGCCGCTGATCACCAGCGGCAACACCAACTCACCGACCCTGATGATTGCGGAAAAAGCCGCCGAGTGGATACGCGGCGGGGTTTAGCCTGGCCGCTTCAAACTACACCTTGAGCCACTTCAACAAATCGCGCATGCGTGACTCGGAACTGGTGTCGAATTGCTCGACACCGATGCGTTGCAACACCTCCTTGCCGACCTCGTTGTTGGGCATGGCCAGCAGTTCGGCCTGGATGGCCTTGATCTGCTCGGGCTTGATCCGTTGGTGCGCGACCAGCGGAAAGTAGGGCTGGGCCACACTTTTGTGCAAGATGCGGTTGCCTTCTTTTTCCCATTTTTTGGCGACGCCTGAATACGAGGCTACGCCGCCCACATCCGCAAACTTGTTGCTGAGATAAAAGCCGACGGCGGCCTGCTCACGCACAAACTGCACGTTTTCCTTCTCAATGAGAATGCCCTTGTCCCGGAGCTCGGCTGCACAAAAACGCGACATGTAGGCGATTTTTTCAGGTAGCGCGATGCGTTTGCCCTTGATGTCGTCGAGCGACTTCAAGGTAGAACCCTTGGGCACAATGATCAGGCATTGGCCGTCGGGCTGGGTGCTCGCGATATAGCTGTAGCCATAGTCGCGCATCCCGCGTGCGGGGTAGTCGCTGGGCCTGGCCATCACGAAGTCAAAACGGCCGGTCTGCATGCCGTCTTCCAGTTGCTTGAATTCGCGCGCGAAAACCACACTGACCTTGGCCTTCGCGGCCCGGCCAATAATTTCAGCCAGCCCCTGGTATTTGGTCATCACCTGGGCGTGGTCCAGGCCACCCGACGTGCCTTCGCTGATGCCCAGCACCAGTTGCCGCGCCTGGGCGTGTAGCGGGCCGGCCCAAATACCTGCCAGGGCCAGCGCCAATGTGATCAACGTCCGTTTCATAAGTCCTCTTCCATGATGCAAGGGCGCTATGCTAGCGCCCGCACAGCCCCCGGCCACAAACAATTTGTTACCTATTGCTACAACAGCGAACAACTTATCAGTGACGGCGACAAGGAAGGACTGGGGAATGTTGGGCTTCAGCGCGGGCGTGCGCCTGGAGTACGCAGGTTACGGAATGTACGAACCATGGGAAGGCGCACCCACGGTCAGCGCAGGCCTTTCACATAACGTGGCGCATTGGGATCGCGGCGCTCACGCTTACGCTGGGCTTCGCTGTCGCCAAAAAGGGCACCAAAGCTTGATTCGATAAACCCCGACGCGGGATAAATCTCTTCCTCGGTATTCACAGAACGCGCACTCTGCGCGTCCGCCAGCGGCGGCGCCGATGCGGCGGAGGTACGCGCCTTGACGGCATCCGCCATCACTTGCGCCAGCGGTACCCGGTATTTCGCGTCCGGGACGGCCATGATGTCTTCCAGCCTGTCGGCCCAGACACCCAGATCGACATGTCCGTCCTCGGCCGCTTTCTCACGCGCGAAGCGAACAATTTCGGCGGCGTATGCCGCGTTGCTGGCCAGCCATTCGGTGTCGGTCACACGCCCGGTCTTGCGGCGCAGCAACACGTGCAGATGAGCAGCAATGGCAATTTTTTCGGTGGAGGACATGGCATGCCCTTCCATCAGGTGCCCATGCGCTCGGCATGCTGGGCGATGTCCAGGCCGTCGGACTCCGAGGCTTCGCTGACACGCAGGCTGACAAACAGCGAAGTGAGCCACAACACCAGCGCGGTCATAAGCAGGCTATACAACAGCACGGCCCCAACACCAATGGCCTGAGTCCACACACTGCCCTCCACGCCTGAAATGGTTTTGCTGGCAAACACGCCGGTCAGCAAGGAGCCCACAATGCCGCCCACGCCATGCACGCCAAACACATCCAGGGAGTCATCGGCCTGCAGCAAGCGCTTGAGTCCGGTGGCGCCCCAATAACAGGCCATACCGGCCACCAGACCGATCACCAGCGCCGCGCGGGGCGACACAAAACCCGCTGCCGGCGTGATGGCCACCAGCCCGGCGACCAGGCCGGAACACAGGCCGAGCAAGGTAGGACGGCCACGCACCAGCCACTCGGCGACCATCCACGACAAGGCGCCGGCCGCGGCAGCGATATGTGTGACCACCATCGCCAGGCCGGCACGCCCATCCGCAGCCACCGCAGAACCCGCATTAAACCCAAACCAGCCCACCCACAACAGGCCGGCGCCGGCCATGGTCAAACCGAGGTTGAATGGCGTAAACGCCTCACGGCCATAACCGGTGCGTGGCCCAAGCGCATAAGCACAGACCAACCCGGCCACACCGGCATTGATATGCACCACAGAACCGCCCGCAAAATCCAGCGCACCCAACTGGGCCAGCCAGCCATTGGGCTCCCAGACCCAATGGGCGATCGGGGCATACACCAACAGCGTCCACAGACTGATGAAACACAACATCGCGGAAAAACGCATACGTTCGACAAAAGCGCCGACCACCAGGGCCGCCGTGATGATGGCAAACGTGAGCTGGAACATCGCATACACAGCCTCGGGAATGTTGGGCGCAATATGGCTGACCGCCACCTTCTGCGTGTCCTTGATGTAGTCCAGTCCGGCAAACCAGAGCCGCTCGGTGCCGCCCAGGTAATGGCCCCAAGCGCCGCTGCCGGGCGTGAAGGCCAGGGAATAACCGACAGCAAACCAAAGCAGGCTGACCACTGCACAAATCGCCACCACGCAAGCCATGCTGTTCAGCACATTTTTCTTGCGCACCATGCCGCCATAAAACAGGGCAATGCCCGGCAAGGTCATCAAAAGCACCAAGGCGGTCGAGGTCATCATCCAGGCCGTATCCGCCGCGTTGAGGGTGTCGGCCCCGACCAGGCCGGGCCGGGTCAGGGGAGCAGCCGGCGTTGCAGGCCCGGCCGGTAGCGCGACCGCCGGCGCGGGCACCGTGACAGCGGCCTCATCGGCCACCCCTGGCCCAGCTTGTGGCTGCGCGCCGGCCTGACAGGCGGCAAAACACAGCCAAAGACCCACACCCCATGTGACAACGCGCCTGGTATGCATAGTGATTCCCGTTTTTGTGCGGCAGAACTCAACAAGAACCACAACAGGCATAAGTCATGCCAGCCCGTTCCGACGATGTATTTACCAGAACGAGGGAAAATCCCGATGCACAAACCGGGTGCACAGCCTACATTGGTGGACCTGCAGACGAGCCCCCGGGCTCGCAGAGGGCCGAGGAGACAAACACAAGCAACTAGAACAATATCGGCATCCAACGAGATGTTTTTTTATAAAGCGCCGGCAAGCCCGGCGCTTTTTTTTTTGCCCCTGTATCCCCGGACAGCACCAAGCGCTGCGCGCCCAGCCGGTGCCCATCGGCCCCGAGCCGGGCCGATGCGACAATCGTCCCCATGGAATTGATGATCGTGACGGTTGCCTCGCTGCTGGCGGGTTTTGTGGACGCCATTGTGGGGGGCGGCGGGTTGATTCTGGTGCCGGCCCTGTTCGCGGTTTTCCCCACCACCCATCCAGCCACCCTGTTCGGCGTCAACAAGGGTGCATCAATCTGGGGCACAGCGGTCGCCACCGCCCAGTACGCCCGCCGTGTGGACATGCGCTGGGCTGCCCTGCTGCCGGCAGCGCTAGCGGGCTTTGCCGGCTCGCTGGGCGGGGCCTGGCTGGTGACCGTCATCGATCCGGGCTTTTTGCGCAAGGCCCTGCCATTTATCCTGCTCGCGGTCTTGCTCTACACCCTGGTGAAAAAGGAGCTGGGACGCCACCACACCCCACGTTTCAGCGGCCACGCCGAAACCGCCGCGGCCTGCTGTATCGGCCTGGTGCTGGGCTTTTACGACGGTTTTTTCGGGCCCGGCACCGGTAGTTTTTTTGTCTTCCTGTTTGTGCGCTGGCTGGGTTACGACTTTTTGAATGCCTCGGCTTCGGCCAAACTGCTCAACACGGCCACCAACCTGGCCGCGTTGGCACTGTTCGCCTACAAGGGCCATGTCTGGTGGCATTTTGCGCTGACCATGGCTGTTGCCAATGTCGTGGGTAGCCTGCTGGGCACACGGCTGGCGCTCAAACACGGCGCGGGTTTTGTGCGCATCGTGTTTATCGGTGTGGTCAGCCTGCTGATCCTGAAAACCGGCTTTGATGCGTTTCTGAAATAGCGGGAAACGGAAAAGGCCGCCAGGGACCGTCCGGAACGCGCCTTAGTTGGCGTCCGTGTTGAGCGGCGCTGCCTGCGGCTTGCTGACGGCTGGGTCGCGGACCTGGGCCTTGGCCGGGTTGACGGGTTTCAGCGGGTTTTCCGCCTTGGCCGGCTGAACTGCGCTCGCCGCATCGGCCTTGGTCTGTGCCGTTGCGCCGCCGCTGCCCGCCACCAGTTGCGCCATCATGTCGGCCACCTGGCGCGGCTTGCCTATGGGGGCTGCGCCCAAGCCTTGTTGCACCGCCGCCAGGTCATCCTCGCTGGGGTACTGGCCCATCAGCACGTAATCAAACACCCGCCGAGCCATCGGTGCGGCCGCGCCGACACCCCAGCCGGCGTTTTCCACGATCACCGCCAGCGCGACCCTGGGCTTGTCCGCAGGCGCGAACGCCATATAGACCGCGTGGTCACGCTGGTGCTCTTCCATTCTGGCCTTGTTATATTTTTCTTTCTGGCCCATGCTCACCGCCTGCGCCGTGCCGGTTTTACCGCCGCTGACATAGCCGGCGCCGGCAAACACCCGGGCGGCGGTGCCCCCCTGCGCCACGCCGACCAGCGCCTTGCGCACAATGGCCACGTTCTCGGGCTTGTAGCCCAGATCAACGGGCTGATCGGCGGGCAGCGGATGCAGCTGGCCGGTCACGGTGTCCTGCGTCGCCATCACCAGCCTGGGCTTGTGTTTGATGCCGTTGTTGGCCAGCGCGGCGGTCGCCTGCGCCAGCTGCAGCATGGTGAAGCTGTTGTAGCCCTGACCAATGCCCAGCGAGATGGTTTCCCCGGCGAACCATTTCTGCTGCTCGGGGCGTTTGAAATAGCTGCGTTTCCAGGCCTGGTTGGGCAGCACACCGCGTACCTCGCCATTGATGTCGATGCCGGTGATCTGTCCAAAACCCAGTGGCGCCATGAAGTCGTGTATGGTTTCCACGCCCAGTTCGTTGGCCAGCGAATAGAAGTACACATTGCTGGACTCGACGATGGCGCGGTTCATGTCCATGACGCCGCCGCGCTCGCCCGCGGGACTGCCAAAGCGGCGACCGCCGAACATATAAAAGAGGGGGTCGTTGATCAGCGTGGTGGCCGAACGGGTGCCGGTCTGCAGGGCGGCCATGGCCATGAAGGGCTTGTAGGTCGAGCCCGGCGGATAAGTACCGCGCAGCGCCCGGTTCAGCAGCGGCTTGTCGATGGATTCATTCAGGGCCTGCCAGCTCTCCTGATCGATGCCGTCCACGAACAGGTTGGGGTCAAAGGTCGGCTTGCTGACAAAGGCCAGCACCTCGCCGGTTTGCGGGTCCATCGCCACCAGCGCGCCGCGCCGCGTGCCAAACAGGTCTTCCACCAGCTTTTGCAGGCCTATGTCCAGCGACAGCCTGACGGTATTGCCGGGTGTGGCCGGGTTGCTGGCCAGCCTGCGCACGGCACGCCCGCCCGCCGAGGTTTCCATCTGCTCGACGCCGGTGGTGCCGTGTAGCTGCTGCTCGAAGGCCTGCTCCACCCCAAGTTTGCCGATGTAGTCGGTGCCGCGGTAGTTGCCCTCTTCGCTGTTGTCTTCGATGCGCTCTTTTTCGGCCTGGTTGATACGCCCGATGTAACCCACCACATGGCTTGCCAACTCGCCGTACGGGTAGTTGCGAAACAGCCGTGCCTTGATGTCGACACCGGGAAAGCGAAAACGTTGCGCGGCGAAACGCGCCACCTCTTCGTCGCTCAGGCGTGTGCGTATAGGCAGCGACTCAAAACTTTTGGACTCTTCACGCAGCTTTTTGAAACGGCGTTTGTCACGCGGCTGGATCTCCACCAGCTGTCCCAGCGCTTCGATGGTTTCCTCCAGGTCGCGCACCTTGGACGGTGTGATTTCCAGCGTGTAGGCGGAATAATTGGTCGCCAGCACTACCCCGTTGCGGTCCAGGATCAGGCCGCGATTGGGAACAATCGGAACCACCGCGGTGCGGTTGCTTTCAGCCTGCCCATTGAGATCATCATGGCGGATCACCTGCAGGTAAATCAGCCGGGAGGCCACCAGGATGAAGGCGAACAGCACCACCAGGCTGGCGGCCAGCACACGCATGCGAAAGCGCGAAAGATCGGCTTCGACATTGCGCAGTTCAGTCATGGCCGTCCGACTCTACCAAGCGCCGAAAAGTGCCCACAATGACTTCTGCTCCCAAACAAAAGGCGATGCGACACGAACCGCTTCAAGCCAGCCTGAGCCGCGGAACCGGCTTTGCCGGGCCGCAGGCGGGCGGCCCCCTCGGGGGGCAGGGAGTTACACGAAGTGAACGACCGTGGGGGCGTCATAACGGCCGGTTTTGATCCGGATTCGGCGCCCGGCGCTGAGGCGCCAGCAGCATCACGCTGACCACCGGCCACAACAGGGCTTCGCCCATGGGCGCCAGCAACAGCGTCCAGCCCGGGAAAATACCGCCGCCTATCATCCGGATGAGAATTTCCACACCGTGCGCCGCTGCGAACAACGGCAGCACCTGCAGCGCCTGCGACGGCACGGTAAACCACAACAGACGGCGGTGAATCATGGTGGCGCAAAAACTCAAGGCGGTATAAGCCAGCGCGTGTTGCCCCAACAAGGCCGACTGGTGCACATCCATGCCCAGGCCGAACATGAAGGCCAGGCCTATGCCCACACGTTGCGGCTGGTGCACATTCCAGAACACCAGCACCAGCGCCAGAAAGTCCGGCATCCAGGGCACGCGTCCCAGGGGCAACATGTCCAGCAACAAGGCCACGATCAGGCTGGTCCAGATAAACACCGGGTTGGCCGGCAACAGCAGCTGCTGGCCTGAACGCATGATCACTTGTTGCCTCCTTTTTTCAGCGGGGCGGGGGCGGGGCTGTCGACCGGCCGCGGCGGAATTTGTGCCGCGCCCGGTTTGATCACCATGACGTGGAGCGCACTCGCGACCAGCGCTTGCGGCGTGCAATAAATTCGGGCAAACGCCGATTCGGCGCGACGCTCGATGCGGTCAATTTTAGCGACTGGCAGGCCAGGCGGATACACGCCGTCCACGCCGCTGGTGGTCAACAGGTCGCCCTGCTGCACGTCCGAATTGCTGCCCATGAAACGCAGCTCCAGGCCGCCGCCGGACACCGTCGGTTCGCCGTACGCCACGCTGCGCGCGCCGGTGCGGGTATTGAGCACCGGGATGGCCAGTTCGCGATCTATCACCAGCGTCACCTCGCTGACCAGCGGGTGCACACGGGTGACCTGACCCAACACACCGGCCTCGTCCACCACCGGCGAGGCCAGTTCAACGCCATGCGCCTGGCCTTTGTCGATGATGATTTTGCGGGTGTAGGGATCGGGCGCGTCGTACAAGACCTCGGCCGCCAGGCCGTCAATGGCCTTTTGTTCACGCAGGTCCAGCAGCTTGCGCAGGCGTGTGTTTTCCAGCGCCAGATGTTCGACCTGGCCGGCCCGCAGCGATTGCAGGGCGAGCTTTTTCCGGGCCTCTTCTTCGCTGATTTTGGCCTGGCTGAGCGCGGTGAAATAGCCACTGCTGTTTTGCACCGCGCGCACCGGCTGCAAGGCCAGCCACTGCACCGGGTAAAGCACCACCGCCATGGCGGCGCGTATCGGCTGGGCGACACGAAAACGCATGTCGGCCACCATCAAAAACAGCGCCAGCGCGCTGAAAACCATCAGTTTGGACAAGGCCGACGGCCCCTGCCTGAAAAAGGGGGGCGGCGTTCTGTCTAGGGTTCCTAAGGGCATGGTGTGCTGTCAAACTTGCCGCCGGCGCCGGCACTGTGGAGGAGAACAGTGCCTGCCGTCATGCGCGCCCGGCGTGTCTTATTCCGAGGTGAAAATCGAACCCAGGCGGTCCATGCGTTCCAGCGCGATGCCGCAACCGCGCACCACACAGGTCAGCGGGTCTTCCGCCACCAACACCGGCAGGCCGGTTTCTTCAGCCAGCAGGCGGTCCAGGTCGCGCAGCAAGGCGCCGCCACCGGTCAGCATCATGCCGCGGTCGGCAATGTCGGCGCCCAGTTCGGGCGGCGTGTGTTCCAGCGCGGTTTTCACGGCGCTGACGATGTTGTTCAGCGGGTCGGTCAGGGCTTCCAGGATTTCGTTGCTGGAAATCGTGAAGCTGCGCGGCACACCTTCGGACAGGTTGCGGCCCTTGACTTCCATCTCCTTGACCTCGGAGCCGGGAAAGGCCGAACCGATGTTTTTCTTGATGGCTTCGGCCGTCGGCTCACCAATCAACATGCCGTAGTTGCGGCGGATGTAGCTGATGATGGCTTCGTCAAAACGGTCGCCGCCGACACGCACGCTGCCTTTGTAAACCATGCCGCCCAGCGAGATCACGCCGACCTCGGTGGTGCCGCCGCCTATGTCGACGACCATGGAGCCGCTGGCCTCGGACACCGGCAAACCGGCGCCAATCGCGGCAGCCATGGGTTCTTCGATCAGGTAGACGTCGCTGGCGCCGGCGCCCAGGGCGCTTTCACGGATGGCGCGGCGCTCGACCTGGGTCGAGCCGCAGGGCACACAGATGATGATGCGCGGGCTGGGCTTGAAGAAGCTGCGCGGGTGCACCATTTTGATGAACTGCTTGAGCATTTGCTCGGTCACAGTGAAGTCGGCGATCACGCCGTCTTTCATGGGCCGGATGGCTTCTATGTTGCCGGGCACCTTGCCCAACATGGCCTTGGCTTCATGGCCCACGGCCTGTATGCTTTTTTTGCCTTGTGGCCCGCCTTCGTGGCGGATGGCGACAACCGAGGGTTCGTCCAGCACAATGCCGCGGTCGCGGACAAAAATCAGGGTGTTGGCCGTACCGAGGTCGATGGCCAGGTCGGTGGAAAAGTACCGACGAAATGTTTCAAACATGGTTGGAATCCGGTTCTGGTTTTGGGCATGGAACAAACTTCGTTGCTCCATCGCCTTTTATGATTGATCAGCGAAAGGTCACAAATGGGATGAGAAAATGGGCTAACACCTTGATTCCAGAGCGTAAATAACGCCTAAAGCGTGCATCCAACCCTGATTTCACACCAAAGGCGGGATAATAACGCATCCCCTGTGAATCACAGGCTGGCATCTGGCTCATTATTTCACCTTTACACCTGGTTTCAGCTGCAGTTTTACCCTCTATGGCATTGACATCTCAAGACATCACACGCGTCGCCAACCTGGCGAGGCTTGAGCTGCGTCCCGACGAAACCGAGCACACACTCGGACAGCTCAACGGATTTTTCGCCCTGGTGGCACAAATGGACGCGGTCAACACCGACGGCGTGGAGCCCCTGGCCCACCCTGCGGCCGTGCTCGGCCAGGTCGCCTTGCGCCTGCGCGAGGACATCGTCAGCGAACCGAATCAGCGCGACATCAGCCAGATCAGCGCACCCGCCGTCGAACGCGGCCTGTTTCTCGTGCCCAAGGTGATCGAATAATGAGCAACAACACCGATCTGCACGAGCTCGGCGTCGCGCAACTGGCCGCCAAACTGGCCGCCCGCGAGGTCTCCAGCGTCGAAGTGACGCAACATTTCCTCACACGTATCGCGCAGCAGGACAGCCTGGGCGCTTTCCTGGCGACCAACACTGAGGTCTCGCTGGCGCAGGCCCAAGCCGCCGATGTGCGTCTGGCCGCCGGCGAACACACGCCTTTGCTGGGTGTGCCGTTGGCGCACAAGGACGTGTTTGTCACGCGCGATTTCGTGACCACCGCCGGCTCGAAAATGCTGGAGAACTACCGCAGCCCGTTTGATGCCACCGTGGTCAGCAAACTCGGCGTGGCGGCTGGCGGCGCCGGCATGGTGACCCTGGGCAAACTCAATTGCGACGAGTTCGCCATGGGTTCCGGCAACGACAACAGCGCCTACAAGCCGGTGCAAAACCCCTGGGACTTGAGCCGCATTCCCGGCGGCTCCTCGGGTGGTTCGGCCGCTGCCGTGGCCGCGCGCCTGGTGCCTGCCGCGACCGGCACCGACACCGGCGGTTCGATCCGCCAGCCCGCGTCGCTGACCGGCATCACCGGCATCAAGCCGACTTATGGCCGCTGCTCGCGTTACGGCATGGTGGCGTTTGCCTCCAGCCTGGACCAGGCCGGCCCGATGGCGCGCAGCGCCCTGGACTGCGCGCTGCTGCTGTCCAGCATGGCCGGCCCGGACCTGGACCGCGACTCGACCTCGCTGGACCTGCCAGCCGTCGATTACGCTAGCGATTTGATAGCTGCCAGTGCCCAACGGACGGGGGCTACACCCCTGAAAGGCTTGAGAATTGGGCTGCCAGCGCAGTTTTTTGGCGCCGGCTGCTCGGCCGACGTGCTTAAAGCCGTGCGTGGCGCACTCGCCGAATTTGAAAAACTAGGCGCCACCCTGGTCGATGTGAACCTGCCGCTGACCGAGTTGTCGATCCCGGTGTATTACGTGATTGCGCCGGCCGAGGCCAGCAGCAACCTGAGCCGTTTTGACGGCGTGCGTTACGGGCACCGGGCGGCGAATTACACCGACCTCAACGACATGTACAAAAAGTCGCGTTCCGAAGGTTTTGGCGACGAGGTCACACGCCGCATCATGATTGGCACCTATGTCTTGTCGCACGGTTATTACGACGCGTATTACCTGAAGGCGCAGAAAATCCGCCGCCTGATCGCCGAGGATTTCCAGAAAGCCTTTGCGCAGTGCGACATCATTGCCGGCCCGGTGTCGCCCACCGTGGCCTGGAAAATCGGCGAAAAATCCGATGACCCGGTGGCCAACTACCTGGCCGACATCTACACCTTGTCCAGCAGCCTGGCAGGCCTGCCCGGCATGAGTGTGCCGGCCGGTTTTGGCGAACACAACATGCCGGTTGGCCTGCAGCTGATAGGCAACTATTTCAAGGAAGCGCAGTTGCTGGGCGCGGCGCACCAGTTCCAGTTGGCCACCGACTGGCATCAGCGCAAGCCCCAAGACATTTGAGTGATTTGAAATGAGCCAGACCCAAACTACCGCGAACCCCTTTGCCGACCTGCAGGTCGGCCGGCCCACCGGGCCCCTCGTGCAGGGCTACGAAGTCATCATCGGCTTCGAAACCCACACCCAGCTGACCACGCACTCGAAAATTTTCAGCCGCGCCTCCACGGCTTTTGGCGCCGAGCCCAACACCCAGGCCTCGGCGGTGGACTTCGCCCTGCCCGGCGCCTTGCCGGTGATGAACAAAGGTGCGGTGCAACGCGCCATCGAGTTCGGCCTGGCCGTCAATGCCCACATTGCCGAAAGCAGCGTGTTTGCGCGCAAGAATTATTTCTACCCCGATCTGCCCAAGGGTTACCAGATCAGCCAGTTCGAGATTCCCGTGGTGCAAGGTGGCTCGGTGGAGTTTTTCCTGGGTGACGAGAAAAAATCGGTGCGCCTGGTGCGTGCCCATTTGGAAGAAGACGCCGGCAAATCGCTGCATGAAGATTTCATCGGCATGAGCGGCATCGATTTGAACCGCGCCGGCACGCCGCTGCTGGAAATCGTCACCGAGCCCGACATGCGCTCCTCGGCCGAGGCCGTGGCCTACGCCAAAGAGCTGCACAAGATCGTGACCTGGATTGGCATTTGCGACGGCAACATGCAGGAAGGCAGTTTCCGCTGCGACGCCAACGTCTCGGTGCGCAAACCCGGCGCCGAACTCGGCACACGCCGCGAGATCAAGAATTTGAACAGCTTCAAGTTCATGCAGCAGGCCATGGACTATGAAATTCGCTGGCAGATCGAACAGCTCGAAGACGGCCACACGGTCCAGCAGGCCACCGTGCTGTTTGACCCGGACACCGGCGAAACCCGTTCCATGCGCACCAAGGAAGACGCGGCCGACTACCGTTATTTCCCGGACCCGGATCTGCCGCCGCTGGTGATTGGGCGCGACTGGGTGGAGCGCACACGCTCCGAGATGGCCGAGCTGCCACGCGTGATGGCCGAGCGTTTTGTGAGCAGCTTCGGCTTGAGCGATTACGACGCCGGCCAGTTGACCCAGAGCAAGGCGGTGGCCGCGTATTTTGAAGCCGTCAACCAGGCTTGCAGCCAGGCCAAACTGGCCAGCAACTGGGTGATGGGTGAGTTGTCGCGCCGCCTGAATGCCGAAGACAAAACCATTGAACAGTCCAGAGTCAGTGCGCTACAGCTGGGGCAATTGATCACTCGCATTTCCGACGGCACCGTGTCCAACAACGCTGCGCGCCAGGTGTTTGACGCGCTCTGGAACGGTGAAGGCAGCGATGTGGATGCCCTCATCGAAGCCAAGGGTTTGAAACAGATGAGCGATAGCGGCGAGCTGGAAAAAATCATCGACGAGGTCTTGGCTGCCAATGCCAAAAACGTCGAAGAGTTCCGTGCCGGCAAGGAAAAAGCCTTCAACGCCCTGGTCGGCCAGGCCATGAAAGCCACCAAAGGCAAGGCCAACCCGGCGCAGGTCAATGAGCTGCTGAAGAAAAAGCTGGGTTAAACAGGAAGGGCTGCAAGCTCGCTACTGAAAACATAGCTGCTTGCGTCCGTGCATCAAGGGCTACGGCCCTTTTTCTATTAAGAAAATCAGTTCTTGGTGCTCACCGGCAGCGGCGGGGCCTTGGCCGGCACCGCCACACCCATGGCCCAGAGCTGCTTGAGCTTGACCAGCTCTTCTTCAAACCGCATGTTCACGCGTTTTTTCTCGGCGTCCTGGTCGGCGATAAAACGTTTTTGCACCGCCACGCTGCTCTCGTTTTCTTCGACCCGGCGTTTCAGCGAGCCCGGCGCCTTGGCCGGGTCGGACTTGTAAAACTCCAGGTCGATGTCTATGGCCTTGCGCTGCTCGGCCAGCTCGGACGTGCGTTTGCTGGCGGCCTTGATGACCTCGTCGATCTGACCTAAGGCTTCGGCGCGTTCCTTGTCGTGCACCGGCCGGCTTGGGTAACGCAGCAACAAGGCGCGGTCGCGGCGTTTTTCCTCGGCCTCGCGGGCGCGCACTTCGGCCGCCAGTTTGTCCTTTTCATCCTGCACGGCGCGCTCCTGCGCGGTCAGCGACGGGCCGACCTCACGCTTGAGCAGGCCGGAGCGTGACAACTCGCGCTGCGTGCGGTCCATACATTCGGCAATCGGCCGGTCTGCCGTGACCTTGCGGCCCGCCCCATCGACGCAGCTGTAAATGCCCTGCGCACTGGCGGCCTGGCTCAGGACGGCGGCCAACAGCGCAGCGCCTGCGCCCGTTCTGGTTTGCCTAGGTGCTTGTATCGCCAAGAGAAATTCCTTCATCGACGCCGTAACGCTGCCGGTACGCCAGCACACGCTGGTAATGGGCCTGAAGCGACTGGCCGGGGTTTGACTCGGACCCGCCTGGCGGGGTTTTGTCGGCTTGAGCCAGATACTGCAGCAAGTCGGTCAAACGGGCAATCGCGAAAACCTGCAATCCCAAGGCCTTTGTGACAAACTGCACAGCGCTGTGATCGACGTCCACGCCGTTCTCCGTGGCTTTTTCCTGACGGTCCAGCGCAATCGCCACGGCGTGGGGTATGGCCCCCGCCGCGCGGATGATGGCAATCGACTCGCGCGCCGCCGTGCCGGCCGACATCACGTCGTCGATGATCAACACCCGCCCCTGCACCGGTGCACCCACCAGTGTCCCGCCTTCGCCGTGGTCCTTGGCTTCCTTGCGGTTGTAGGCAAAAGGCACATTGCGGCCCAACCGCGCCAGTTCCACCGCGACCGCTGCCGCCAGCGGAATGCCCTTGTAGGCCGGGCCAAAAATCATGTCGAACTGCAGGCCGCTGGTTTTTTCTTGCTGCAACAGACCGCGCGCATAAAACTGCGCCAGCCGGCCCAGCTTGGCACCATCGTCGAACAAACCGGCGTTGAAAAAATAGGGGCTCAGCCGCCCGGCCTTGGTTTTGAATTCGCCAAAACGCAAGACCCCCGATTCGACGGCAAACTGCACAAATTCCAGCGCCAGCGCGCTGTCATGTGTGTTTGCCGCGTTGTGGTTTTCCTGCCCTGGCGTTGCCGTTGGGGTGCTCATTGAAGATGTCCTTGTTTAAATTAGCCAGCCCGGCCTTCAGCGGCATCCACTTTGCCACCCGCAAGGGCCTTGTAGACCGGCTTGTGCCGTCCATGCTGGATTGTATTGGCCGGTCCCGGCCAGCGCAGCCCCGGCGCCGTGGCGCGGGCCGGTCAGCGCCACCTTGAACAAGCTGTTTTCGCACATGTCGGGCCTGCGAGTGGTGAGGGTCCCGATCCGCCCTGACGACCGCCGGACAAGTTAAAAAAGGGTTTTCCCTAGGTTTGAGTCGTCTTTTATTCCAGATAATTGGTATACCAACATACAAGAATACAATTTAACCCTCTGCTCCCTACAGACAAACCACCCATGCCTACCTCCTCCTTGCCCAATCTCCTCCCCCAAGGTCTCCTGTCGCGCGCAGGCCGTCTGGCCGCCATTTGTGGCCTGCTGCTGGGCGCGGGCGGCGTATTTGCCGCCTACCCGGACAAACCCATCACGCTGGTGGTCCCGTTTGCACCGGGTGGCAGCTCCGACATCGTGGCGCGTAACCTGGCGCCCATGCTTGGTGAACGTCTGGGCCAACCCGTCATCATCGACAACGTGTCCGGTGCCGGCGGCCTGCTCGGCACGCAGCGCGCGGTGCGCGCCGCGCCGGACGGCTACACCATTCTTTTGGGTTCGGGCTCTGAAATCCTGATCAACAAGCTCATCAACCCGGCGCTCGCCTACGACGGCATCAAGGACCTCGCGCCCACGGTTTTTGTCGGCACCGGCCCCATGGTGCTGGTTGGCAAACCCGGCCTGCCTGCGGCCAATGTCGCCGAGTTGCTGGCGCTGGCACGCGCCAAACCCGGCACGCTGAGTTATGCCTCGGCGGGCAACGGCACACCCATGCATGTCGCCGGCGAGTTGCTGAAGATGCGCGCCAACATCTTCATGACACACATCCCCTACCGCGGCGCCGCACCCGCGCTGGTGGACCTGATAGGCGGCCAGATCGACCTGGGCGTCTCGACACTCAGCGCCGCCCAGGCCTACATCAAGTCCGGAAAAATCAAGGCCTATGCCGTGACCAGCGCCAAACCCTCGGAACTCGCACCGGACATCCCGGCGCTGGGCATGGCGCGCGGGCTGGAAGGGTTTGACCTGGGCGTCTGGTTCGGCCTGTTCATGCCGGCCAAAACCCCGCCCGAGATCCTGCAAAAAGTCCAAGCCGCCGCACAACAGGTGCTGGCCGATCCGGCCATACGCAAAAAACTGGCCGAACAAGGCATCAGCGCTTCCGGCGCATCGGCCGACGAGTTGCGCAAGTTCATGGCGACCGAGGTTGAAAAATATCGCGCCGTTGTCAAGGCCGCGAAGATCACCGCCCAATAAAACGCCTCCATTTTCATTCCCGAAAGAATTAGCCATGCACAACAGCGGCATCCGCAAAATCGTCACCTATTGCGAAGAAACCCTGATCGAGGGCCAGAAACAGGCCGCCACCCCGCTGAGGATGTTTGGCGCCGCCGCCGTGCTCAGGAACCCCTGGGCCGGCCACGGTTTTGTGGAAGACCTCAAGCCGGAAATCATGGCCATCGCCCCCGTCCTCGGCAAGCTGCTGACGGACACCATCCTCGGCATGACCGGCTCCGGCGCCGTCATCGAGGCCTATGGCAAGGCGGCGATTGTCGGCACCAGCGGCGAGGTGGAACACGCCTCGGCCCTGATCCACACCCTGCATTTCGGCAACTTCTACCGCAAGGCCGTGGGCGCCAAAAGTTATCTGAGTTTTACCAACGTGCGTGGCGGCCCCAACTGCTCCATCGCCATCCCCATGATGCACAAGGATGACGAGGGCATGCGCTCGCATTACCTGACCTTGCAGTTCGCCATCAACGATGCGCCGGCCCCCGATGAAATCGTGGTGGCGCTCGGTGCCTCCATAGGCGGCCGGCCGCACCACCGTATCGGTGACCGCTACAAGGACCTGGAGGCGCTGGGCAGCAATGAGGCCTGAGCAGATACCTGTCAAAGGCGTGGCAAACGGGACGGCCTACAGCGTGTATGGCGCCGGTGAGCCGCTGGTGTTGATCCATGGGGTCGGCATGGCGCAGGACGCCTGGACACCGCAGATCAGCGCGCTGGCCCGGGAGCACCAGGTCATCGTCTACGACATGCTGGGTCACGGCGGCAGCCGCATCCCGGACGAAGGCGTGACGCTCGCCGACTATGCCGCGCAACTGGCCGGACTGCTGGACCACCTCGGCCTGCCGGCCGCCAATGTGGTGGGCCACTCCATGGGCGCGCTGGTGGCGCTGGAGTTTGCGCTGACTTACCCGGCACGCACGTTACGTGTCGCCGCGCTGAATGCGGTGTTCATGCGTACGCCCGAGCAACAGGCCGCCGTGCTGGCGCGTGCCGCGGCCCTGCAGGACATCGGTGTGCAGGCCACGGTGGACTCGACCATCGCACGCTGGTTCGGCGATCCGGTGCCGCCGGCCCTGCAGGCCTCTGCCAGCCTGGTGTCCGGCATCCTCGCACGCGTGCATCCACTGGGTTACGCACGCACCTACCTGCTGTTTGCCAGCTGCGACCGGGTCCATGCCGATCGCCTGGCGACCCTGGCCATGCCGGCCCTGTTCATGACCGGCGAGTTCGACCCGAATTCGAGCCCGGCGATGTCGCAAGCCATGGCAGAACGGACGCCCGTGTCCACGCTGGACATCGTGCCGGGGGCAAGGCACATGATGAACCTGACCGATCCGCAACGCATCAACCAGGGCCTGCAGCAATTCCTGGCGCAGCCCCTGACCATGCCCGCCGCCAGCCACCTCGCGGCCTGAACCACCGCCAGCGCACACGGAAGCCGGGCCAGGACCATCCCGGTCCGGCTCCGCCGTGCCTGAACGCCACCGAAACACCTTCACGAAAGACCGCATGCGCACGACCCTCCTGACCCACGAAGAACTGCTGGCGACCCGCTGTTATATCGACGGCCAATGGCTGGCCGGCGCACAACATTTCGACGTTATCAACCCCGCGACCGGAGCCGTGGTCTCCCGCGTTCCCCTGCTGGGCGCGGCCGAAACCCGGCTGGCGATTGAGGCGGCCCACCAGGCCGGTGTCTCCTGGAAGGCCTTGCCGGCCAAGGAGCGCTCGCGGCTGTTGCGGCGCTGGTTTGACCTGGTGCTTGCCCATACCGAGGTGCTGGCGCACATCCTGACCGCAGAAATGGGCAAACCGCTGGCCGAGGCCAGGGGCGAAATCGCTTACGGCGCGTCGTATATCGAATGGTTTGCCGAAGAAGCCAAGCGTGTTTACGGCGACGTGATTCCCTCGCCGCAGGCCGACAAGCGTTTTGTCGTGCTCAAACAGCCGGTCGGTGTGGTGGCGGCCATCACCCCCTGGAATTTCCCCAATGCCATGCTGGCACGCAAGCTGGCGCCGGCGCTCGCGGCCGGCTGCACCGTGGTGGCCAAACCGGCCGAGCAGACCCCGCTGTCGGCGCTGGCACTCGCCAGACTCGCCGAACTGGCGGGCATTCCGCGCGGCGTGATCAACATCGTGACGGGTGACCCCAAAACCATAGGCGGCGAAATGACCCGCAACCCGCTGGTGCGCAAGCTGACCTTCACCGGCTCCACCGGCATCGGCAAGTTGCTGATCAAACAATGCGCCGACACCGTCAAACGCGTCAGCATGGAACTGGGCGGCAACGCGCCCTTTATCGTGTTTGACGACGCCGACATCGACGCGGCCGTGCGCGGCGCCATGGATTCGAAATTTCGCAATGCCGGCCAGACCTGTGTCTGCGCGAACCGGATTTACGTGCAGGAGGGTGTGTACGAGGCCTTCGCCGACAAACTCGCCGCAGCGGTCGCCCGCCTGCAGGTCGGCAACGGCATGGACCCCGGGGTGACCCAGGGCCCCTTGATAGACGCGAGAGCCGTGACCAAGGTCCAGGCGCATATCGCCGATGCGCTGGCGCAAGGCGCGACGCTGGCGGCCGGTGGTGCGCCGCATGCGCTGGGCGGTTTCTTTTTCCAACCCACGGTGCTGCGCGACGTCACGCCGGCCATGCTGATCGCGCGCGAAGAAACCTTTGGCCCGGTGGCCCCGCTGCTGCGTTTCAGGGATGAGGCCGATGTGATTGCCCAGGCCAACGCCTCCGAAGCCGGCTTGGCCGCCTACTTTTCACGGCCAACATTGCGCGGGTCTGGCGCGTGGCCGAAGCCCTGGAAACTGGTATGGTGGGCATCAACACCGGCCTGATGTCATCCGAAGCCGTGCCTTTTGGTGGCATCAAACAATCCGGTTATGGCCGCGAAGGCTCCGACTACGGCATGGATGACTACCTGGATGTGAAATACTTCTGCCTCGGTGATCTCGATCAGGACCAATAAACAGTGCCCGCCCCCCAAACCAGTTCCATCAGCTCCATCAAAGTCGACCGCAGCATCAAGACCCTGAGGGAACTCACGCTTGAAAACATGCGGGCTGCGATTTTCAGCGGCCATTTCAAGCCGGGGGAGCGCCTGGTCGAGCGCAAGCTCTGCGAGCAGCTGGACGTCAGCCGCTCCGTCGTGCGCGAAGTGCTCAGGCACCTGGAAACCGAGGGACTGGTCGAGTCGATTCCGCACCAGGGTCCGGTGGTTGCCAGCCTGGATGCCGACCGGGCCGCGCAAATCTACGAATTACGTGCGCTGCTGGAAGGCCATGCCGCGCGCCTGTGCGCGGAAAAGGCCAGCGATGCAACGATTCAGCGCCTGGGCGAACTGAACGAGCAGATCCAAGCCGCCTTTAGTGACGACGATTTTCACGAGGTCATGGTGCGGACCTCGGCCTTCTACGAAGCCATGTTTGTCGGCAGCGGCCTGACCATGGCCTGGGATATCGTGCAGTCCCTCAATGCGCGTATCAACCGCCTGCGCGCCATGACCATCAGCTCCAGCGGACGCAAGGCCGAAGCGGCGGCGGAGATGGCGCGCATCGTGCAGGCCCTGCACCAACGCGACCCGCAGGCCGCCCAGGAAGCGTCCGAGGCGCATGTGCGGCGCGTGGCTGAAATCGCGGCGCAACGCCTGGCCGACGCCGCCCGATAAACAGCGGCTGCGTCCTATACTTGGCGGCCCAAGCCATGGAGAACCCCTTGTTTAAATTGACCAGCCTGAACCTCAACGGCATACGCTCCGCCACCAGCAAAGGCCTGGAAGACTGGCTCGCGCAGACCCAGCCGGATTGTCTGTGTGTGCAGGAACTGAAGGCGCAAGCCGCCGACGTCAGCGGCAAGTTTGAGGAGATGGCCGGCCTCAAGGGCCACTTCCACTTTGCCGAGAAAAAGGGTTACTCGGGTGTGGGCGTCTACACCAAACACGAACCCAGCGATGTCATCGTCGGATACGGCTCTTCCGAGTTTGATGCCGAAGGCCGTTTTGTGGAGCTGCGTTTTGACCGGCCCGGCCGGAAAAAACTGCCCAAACTCTCCATCATCAGCGCCTACTTCCCGAGCGGCTCCTCGGGCGAGGAGCGCCAGGCCGCCAAGTTCCGTTTCCTGGCCGAGTTTTATCCCCACCTGCTGGCGTTGAAGAAGGAGCGCGACTTCGTGCTCTGCGGCGACATCAACATCGCGCACCAGGAAATCGACCTGAAAAACTTCAAGGGCAACAAAAAGAACAGCGGCTTTTTACCCGAGGAGCGTGCCTGGATGACCGAGTTGCTGCGTGATGCCGAGCTGGCCAATGAAGCGGCCGACGCGTTGACGCAAGGCAACAGCCCGTTGCTGCGCGGCGGCGGCATGGTTGACGTGTATCGCAAGCTGCAGCCCACCACCACCGACGACGCCTACACCTGGTGGAGCAACCGCGGCCAGGCCTATGCCAAAAACGTGGGCTGGCGGCTGGACTACCACCTGGCCACGCCGGCCTTGGCGGCGCTGGCCAAAACCGAAACCATTTACAAGACCCAGCGTTTCTCCGACCACGCGCCCATCACCGTGGACTACGACCTGGCGCTGTAGGCGCTGGCCGCCTCCGGCGTCGCTACCAAAAACGTAGCTATCTGCGCCCGTATCTCAAGGGCTACAGCCACTTTTTTCTTAAATTTGGAGCTGTAGCCAGGCTCAGGCCAGGGCGGCGCCGCAAGCGGTGGGCAGCCGGTTCACCTCCACTGAAATATGCACCAGCTCTTCATGGACGCGCAGCTGTTGCTTGAAATAGTCGGGCGCCACGTCTTGCGTCGTGGCCAGGGACACGATGCAGGCGTATTTGCCTTTGCCGACGCGCCAGACATGCAAATCACACACCGTGGCCGGGATAGGGCTGGCATCGATCACGGCCTGAATTTCGGCGACGACGGGCGCGTCCATGTCGGCATCCAGCAGCACACGCCCTGAATCACGCATCAGGCCGTAAGCCCACACCGCCACCAGCCCGGCGCCGACCATGCCCATCACCGGGTCCAGCCAGCTCGCGCCCCACCACTTGCCCCCGATCAGCGCAAAAATCGCCAACACCGAGGTTGCGGCGTCGGCCACCACGTGGATGTAGGCTGAGCGCAAATTCAGGTCCTCGTGATGTCCATGTCCCTCGTGGCCATGACCGTGATGCTGATGGCCATGGTCATGCCCGCCCCGCAGCAGCCAGGCGCAAACGAGGTTGACCATTAGCCCGACCCCACCGATGGCCATGGCCTGGTCGTAGTGAATGGCGCTTGGCGAAATCAGGCGTTCGACGGACTGATACAACATCAGCCCGGCGACCAGCACCAGCAAAATGGCACTGGTGTAACCGCCCAGGACCTCGATTTTCCAGGTCCCGAACGCAAAGCGCGTGTCCCGCGCCAGCCGGCGAGCGGCGACATAAGCGGCCACGGACAGGCCCAAGGCCAAGGCGTGTGAACTCATGTGCCAGCCATCGGCCAGCAGGGCCATGGAGTTGAAGGTCCAGCCGCCCACGATTTCCACGACCATCATGACGCTTGTCAGGATCACCACCCACAAGGTGTTCCGCTCGGCCAGCGGATTGCCTTCGTCAAAAACATGGGTGTGTTGCCAGCCTTTGGCCGCGTATGAAGAGCTCATGAGGTGTCCCTTGCATGGGTAAAAATATACTGTACCCCAGTATATTAACAAGCACGTAAAATCACCCCATGGCTCACACAATCCAGGGGAAAAAACAGTTGCTGACGCGGGTTCGCCGCATCAAGGGGCAGGCCGAAGGGCTGGAGCGCGCGCTCAACGCCGAAACCGAGTGTCTGGCCATCCTGCAACAGATTGCCGCGATCCGCGGCGCGGTCAACGGGCTGATGGCGGAAGTCCTGGAGGGGCACATCCGGACCCACCTGGGCGCGCATGACATTTCGGAAACACAGCGGGACAACGATATGGAAGCGGTGGTGGCCGCGCTGCGTTCCTACCTGAAGTAAGGCTGGCCAGCCCAAGCTTTCAGAGCGCTTTTGCCGTACGATGTCTCATGGCGGTTTGCGCGTCAAGGGTGTGGGTCGGCCCGTCCGCCGAGGCCTAAGACATCACCAACCGCGCTTTGTTGTTCCAGCAACGGAGGGAAGCATCATGACAAGCGTGGTAGACATCCTCAAGACAAAAGCCGACCTGGCCGTTCACACCATCGCGCCTGGCGCCTCGGTGTTCGCGGCGGTCCAGTTGATGACCGAGAAAAACATCGGTGCGCTGGTGGTCGTGGAACATGGGCAGGTCATAGGCATCGTGTCTGAACGCGACGTGGCGCGCAAGGTGGTCCTGATGGCCCGTTCGCCCAAGGACACACCGGTGCACGACGTCATGACAACCCTGGTCATGGGGGTGCCGCCACAGCGCACCAGCGAGGAATGTATGGCGCTGATGACCGAACACCGCCTGCGTCATCTGCCGGTGATGGACGCCGGCCGGCTGACCGGCCTGGTGTCTATCGGGGATCTGGTCAAGGACATACTCTCCGAACAGAAGTTCATCATCGAGCAACTCGAACATTACATCGCCGGACAACGCGGCTGATCTGAGTCGGCGCCCGTTCAAGGCCCCTTCATACGTTCGGCCTCCATGGCCGCCTGACGCTCCTCGCTGGCTTCGATGGGGTCCATGGCTTCGTCGACGGAAGCCGCCGCACGTTCTGCCGCCGCTCTGGTTTCTTCAGCGGTCAGGTCGAGTTCGTCGTCCTCTTCCTCACCCGGCGGCTCCAGCATGTCGTGCAGCATGGCCGCCAGCTCGGGCGTGTCCCAGGGCTCGCCGTGCTGCTTTTTTTTCTTGATGTAGTGCCGGACTTCCGAGTCCTGCTCCGCGGTCAGGGGAAGTCCACGAAAAGTGTTTTGAGGGTCGATGTCGGGCATGATGTCCTCCCGGTTTCGTCTTGCGCTAAACGTCGCCAGGGCTGGGTTTAAAGACGTGAAATAACATGTCCTTATCCTAGTCCTATTTGCACGCCAGCGGGAGGCCTAGGCGTTCACCGCGCCTAGGTCGACCTTCCATTTTTCTTAAAACTCTTCCCAGCCTGGGGCGCCTGAAGCAGACGCCACGGCCAGCCGCCTGGCAGGCAAGGCGGCGCTGCTGACGCTGCGCTTGGGCGCAGCAATCGCGGGCTTGGCGGCAGGTGGCTGGGCCAGCACCGCACCCGACAGGCTCGCGCCGTCCCGCTGTTGATCGTCGTCCAGTTTGAAGACGCTGACGGCTTGCGACAAACCGCTGGCTTGTTCCTGCAAGGAAGCCGCCGCAGCAGCCGCTTCTTCAACCAGCGCGGCATTCTGCTGGGTCACCTGGTCCATCTGGGCAATGGCCTGGTTGATCTGTTCGATGCCCGAAGTCTGCTCCTGGCTGGCCGTCGTGATCTCGCCCATGATGTCGGTCACCCGTTTGACGCTGTCGACAATCTCGTCCATGGTTTTGCCGGCTTCGCTGACCTGTTTGCCGCCTTCTTCCACCTTGTTGACCGAGTCGTCGATCAGGACCTTGATTTCTTTGGCGGCGGCCGCGCTGCGCTGCGCCAGGTTGCGCACTTCGGCGGCGACCACGGCAAAACCTCGCCCTTGTTCACCGGCGCGGGCAGCCTCTACCGCCGCGTTCAAGGCCAGGATGTTGGTCTGGAAGGCAATCCCGTCGATCACCCCGATGATGTCGACAATCTTGCGCGACGAGGCATTGATCGCCCCCATGGTGTCCACCACCTGGGAGACCACGTGGCCGCCGCGTACGGCGACGCTGGAGGCAGACACCGCCAGCTGATTCGCTTGGCGCGCGTTGTCGGCGTTTTGTTTGACCGTGGAGGTCAACTCTTCCATCGACGCAGCAGTCTCCTCCAGGGAACTGGCTTGTTCTTCGGTGCGCGAGGACAAATCCTGGTTGCCGGAGGCTATCTGGCTGGAGGCGGTGGCGATGGTGTCCACCCCGGTCCTGACCTGGCTCACGCTTTGGACCAGGGAGGCATTCATCTCTTTCAGCGCGCTCAGCAACTGGCCGATTTCATCCTCCGAGTTCACCCGGATTTGGTGCCTCAGGTCGCCGGAAGCCACGGTACGCGCCGCCTCCACTGCGTGACTCAAAGGCCGGGTGATGCTGCGCGACAGCAGCCAGGCCAGCAGGCCACCGGCGACCAGCGCAATCACACCCAGCACCGACACCAGAATTTCGGCGTTAGTCACCACGGCTTCGGACTCCGTGGTGGTGGCTGCCAGGCGCGCTTTCTGACGTGTGACCACAGACAGCACCGCCTGGACATAAGCGTCCGTCGCCGGTGTCAATTGCTTGTTGATGATGTCTTCCAGATCGGTACGCGACATGCCATGGTCGGGATCGGAGCGGCGTTTGACGAGGTCCCGGCGGACCGTGTTGTAGGCATCGCGCTTGGCGGCAACCACGGCCAGCGCAGCCTTGTTCTCCTCGTTGTTGCCGGCCAGGCTGTCCAGTTCCGCGTTCAGCTTGCTGTTGATGGCACTTTGTTTGTCGAGTTCGGCCAGGAAATACGTTTCATCGTCGACCGTGGTGCTTTTGACCAGGGCGATGGTTCGCACCGCGTTGCTGGAGATGCCGCCCAACCACTGTTGCGACAAACTCTCGGCGTACGCCATTCTTTGCATCAACTGCACCGCGCGCCCCACGTCCTGCAAGCGCATCAGACCCACGGCGGAAATCACCGCCATCAAAGCCAGGATCAGGGCAAAGGACATGCCCAGACGGGTGCCAATCTTCAAATTTTTAATCTTCATCAGGGGTACTCGTAAGGTTTCAGGAAGTGGTATTGCGGAGTCAGGAAGGCGCCCTGCCGGATCGGCAGCGCACCATGGAAAGCGGCACACGCCGAGGCGCCCGGCGTGTCGTTAAACATCAGAAGGTGTTGGTCCAGGCGTCCTGCGCAGGCAGGTCCCGGGTGTCCGGCGCCGCACCAGTGCGAGACGCCATGACCAGCCGGCTCACTCGCGGGAACGAGGCGCGGTCACGGTGACGGGTGGAGGGAGTGTTGTCGCGTACATGGCTACTTCTTTAACAAGGGAAGACCTGTGCACGACCGGGTGCGAATACACCCGAGTGAATCACCGACTTGCCGAAGCATAGGCCTTGGCTTATATATCGGCACTTCATGGATTTAAATGAATAGGAAATTGATTAATTTGATGTAACAGTCAAATTTATCAATTGATCTAGATCAGTTGCTCGCGCGCTTGCCCAGGACACTGATCGCGCCCCAATAGCTATCAAAACAATAGCTTCTTACGCCCATCCGTATTTGGCTACGACCACTTTTTCCATAAATCTCCTGGCATGGAGGCGAAGCTGCCTACCAGAAAAAAAAAAGCCGCTAGACCTCCAGCACGCAACGTGTCACCAGTGGCGGCGTCTCGTCCAGATGAAACGCCAGCTTGCGATCGCGCAGTGCCACGTCGCCCGCCGTCACGCGGTCAAAACGACGCAGGTGTTCGGTCCACGACTCGTCGGTGATCTGCTCGATATAACGTCCGGGGTTGGAGATGTCGCGCAGCAGCTCCCAGGCCAAGGCGCCCTGGCGCAGGCGGCTGCGCCGGCTTTCCAGCATCAGGGCGCGAAAGTCCGCCGCCTTGGCCGGGTCGATCTGGTAGGTCACCGTCACCCGGACCTGACCCGTCGAGGGCGGTGCGGCGGCGCTGGGCACCTTGAACTCGCGGGAGGGCGTCAGGTCTTCTTCGATGCTGCGGTCCCGCAGCAACCAGTGCGCGGTAAAAATGGCCAAGGTGCCGGTCAAGGCCGCCGCCAGCATGCTGGTGGGCACACTGGTCATCGTGGCCAGTTGCCCCCAGACCGCTGCACCGCTGGCGCTGGCCCCCATGATGGCCATCTGGAAAATCGACATGCCGCGCGCGCGCACCCAGTCGGGCAGCGCCACCTGGGCCGACACGCTCAGGGTGTTGGCCGTGGTCAGCCAGGCCGCACCGGCCAGTGCCATGGCCGGCGCGGCGATGTAGACATGGGGTGCCAGCGCCACCACGGCCGTGGCCGCCGACTGCAGCACCACGCCGCCCAGCACCAGGGCATCCCGCGACAAACCCCGGCGCAAACGCGGCAACACAAAGGCCACGGCAATCGCGCCCGCCCCCATGGAGGCCAGCAGCAAGGTGAAGGTGCCGGCGTCGCCTTGCAGACCGTGCGCCACCAGCGGCAACAAAGCCAGCAAAGCGGTGGAGTGAAAGAAAAACAGCGCCACCCGCAGCAATACCGCACGCAGGCGCGCGGACTGGCGCACAAACTGCACACCCACACGCATGGCGCTGACCAGGCGCTCGCGCCCCAGCGGATTCGGCACATGTTCACGGCGCCAGCGCATGATCACAAAGCCGGAGATCAGCGACAAGACCGCGTTCAGCACAAACACATAAGCACTGCCGGCGCTGGCAATCAGCGCGCCGGCCACCAGCGGGCCGATGATGCGCGAGGCATTCATGGCCACGCCGTTGAGCGCCAGCGCGGCGGGCAGTTGCGGCCGCGGCACCAGCTCCGGCACGATGGCGGCAAACACCGGCCAGCGCATCGCCAGCCCCACGCCATTGGCAAAAGTCAGCGCCAGCAGCAGCGGCGCGGTCATGGTGCCCCAGAGAATGGTGGCGCACAGCAACAGCGCCACGGCGGCGACCCAGAACTGGGTGATGATGAAATAACGCCGCCGGTCCAGGATGTCGGCCAGCGCGCCGCTGGGCAGGCCCAGCAAAAACACCGGCAGGGTGGAGGCGGACTGGACCAGCGCGACCCAGATCGGCGAGGTGGTGAGCGAAGTCATCAGCCAGGCGGCCGCCACATCGTTCATCCACATGCAGATGTTGGCCACCATCCAGGTCCCCCACAACATGCGGAAAACCGGCGCGCGCAGCGGCGCCCAGGCAGACAGCAAAACGGGTTCGGGAGCAGGGGAAGAGGGAGCGGCGCCGGGCAGGCTGTGATCTGGCATGCCCCTATTGTCCCTAAAGATGCCCGTCGCCGTCAGGCCGGCCCACGTACAAGCTGCGGGCCGCGTCAAAAAATCAGTCCGCGCCGCCCTTGCGCTTGACCAGGCTGTACACAAACAGCAACACGATGGCGCCGACCACCGAGGCGATCCAGCCCGCGGCTTGCCCCTCGTGGTACCAGCCCATCGCCAGGCCGAGGTAACGCGCGGCGAAAGCGCCGGCCACGCCCAGCACCGTGGTCATGACCAGGCCGAGTTTGTCGTCGCCGGGCTTGAGGGCGCGGGCGATCAGGCCCACGATGAAACCAACAATCAGGGTTGTGAGCAGGGACAACATGGACACCTCTTGAGGATGGGGTTGAAGAGCCGGGCCAAGCGGAATCGGCCCGGACCACCGCATGATAGCCCCGCGCCTTCAATCTCCCTTATGCGCCCTGTTGCGCCCAGATCCGGGTGATCTGCTCCGACAAGGTCATCGGGTCAAACGGTTTGTGGATCACGTCCAGCGCACCCAGCGCCAGATACTGCGCAATTTCCGCCGCCTGCACTTTCGCGGTCATGAAAATCACGGGCGTCTGGGCCGTGGCCGGCAGGTTGCGCAAGGCCTGCAAGGTGCTGGGGCCGTCCATGCCCGGCATCATGACGTCCAGCAGCAGCAGGTCGATATCGGCGACGGACGCGGCGGCCAGCGCCTCGCGGCCGGAGGCACAGGCGATCACGGTAAAACCGCCCACCGCTTCCAGTGCCATCTGGGCCACGGTACGGATATCCGGTTCGTCTTCCACATACAGGATGCGGGTGAGGGGCTGGGGCATGCAAACGTCCTTTGATGATTCAGGGGATAGGCAGGCTGGCCTGCAACGCGGCGACGGCCCGCACGATGTCGGGGCGCTGCGCCGGTATCAGGGCCGCGCCGGCCTGTTCCAACAACAGCTCCAGCGCTCTGGCGGCCAGGCTCAGCTCGCGGAACCCCAGGGTGCCGGCGGTGCCGGCCAGCGTGTGTGCCTGGCGCTCCAGATCGGCCAGCGGTGGCGCACTGGGGCCGCCCGCGTCCACGGCTTGCCACAGCGCCTCAAGTTGCGCCAGTTTGTCCGGCAAGGCGCGCCGGTAATCCGCGCGCTGCTGATCCAGAAATTGCTGAAACGCTTCTTGTGGCGTGCTCATGACGCCGGCTCCGCTGGCGGTGTGGGCGGCTCGAACAAGGCCGCCACCATGTCGGACTGGGTGATGATGCCGACCAGCCGGCCGTCCGTCCCGATGATGGGCAGGTGGTGGTGGCCGGTCCCGCCAAACAGCGGCACCAGGTCCACCAGGTAACGCTGCATACCGGCCACCCGCACCTGGCGCGTCATGATCTGTCCCACCACCGCGGGTTGGCCGGAAGGACCGACCTCGCTCAGCAATTTGCGTAGTTTGGTGTCCATGCCGGGGTAAGCGTCGAGGTCGGCCGCACGCATGAAGTCGGCCAGGGTGACGATACCGACAATGCGGAAGTCGGCGTCCACCACCGGCAAGGCCTTGATGCGACGCTCCCGCAACAAGGCCCAGGCCTGCGCCAGCGGTGTGCTGTGGCTCACTGTCACCAGTTCCCGCGACATGATGTCCGCGCAACGCACGCCGGCCAGCTTGCGCTGGTAAGCCTGCCACTTCATCTGCTCCAGCAAGGCCTTCAGGTCGTCGCGGCTGACGTCCAGCACCTGGTTGTAGCGGGCCAGCACCGCGTCCAGATCGGCATCGGCGGCATTGGCCTGAGGGGCGGCGTCTTTTTCCGCCGGCACCGGCAGTTGCCGGTGCGGATAAGGCCGGCGCGTGGCGTTGTTGTAGGCCATGCCGGCGGAGGCCAGCAGCACGGAATTGAGCAACACCGGGAACAAGGCAAACGAGGGATCGGTGATGCCGCCCAGCACCATCATCAGGGCCGAGGCGCCGCCCGGCGGGTGCAGGCAGCGCAAGGCCAGCATCAAGGCAATCGCCGAACCCACGGCCACCGCGGCCGCCAGCTCGGGCGGTCCCAGCCAGCGGGCGCAGGCAATCCCCACCAGCGCCGACAAGGTGTTGCCGGCGACCACGGACCAGGGCTGGGCCAGCGGGCTGGCCGGCACGCCAAACACCAGCACCGCGCTGGCGCCCATGGGCGCCACCAGCCAGGGCAGGCTGGCGATCGCCGTGCCGCCGGCGAAATGGCACAACAGGCCGGTCAGCAAAATACCGAGAAAAGCCCCCACCACAATGCGCCAGCGCTCGCGGGCGTTGATGCGGGTGCGGGCCGGGCGCAGCGACTGCAGCCACACGGCGGCAGCCGCAAGCGGCTTGCCGCCGCTGTCGGGCTCGGCGTTGTTGGAGGGGGAAGACATGGTCAGCTGCGCAGCTTAACCGACGTGGAGCGGCGACCGGCGCCCATCAGTTTTTACGTGCGCGTTCGTACAGCGGCAACACCTTGGGCATATTGCGCTCCATGTCGGCAATCCGCGTCGCCCCGGCCGGGTGGGTGCTCAGCCACTGCGGCGGCGCGCCTTTGTTGGCGGCGGCCATTTTTTGCCACAAGGTGATGCCGGCGCGGGGGTCAAAGCCGGCGCGTGCGCCCAGCTCCAGCCCGACCAGATCGGCCTCGGACTCGTCTTCGCGGCCAAAACTCAGGTTCAGCAGTTGCACGCCGTAACTCGCCACCGTCTGGCCCAGGTCGCCCAGGCCCAGCAGTTGCGACAACAGGCTGGCACCGATGTTGGTGGCGGCCGATTTGCCCATGCGTTCACGCGCATGTTCACGCAGGGCGTGGGCCATTTCGTGGCCCATGATCATCGCCACCTCGTCGTCGTTGAGCTGCAACTGCTCCAGGATGCCGGTGTAAAAAGCGATTTTTCCGCCTGGCATGCAAAACGCATTGATTTGTTTGCTGTCGATGAGGTTGACCTCCCACTGCCAGTCCTTGGCACGCGGGTTCCAGGCGGTGGCCTGCGGAATGATGCGTTGCGCAATACGGCGCAGCCGCTGCAGTTGCGCACTGCTGGCCGGCGCCAGGGCTTTCTGGCTGGCCGCTTCTTGCAGCATCTTGGCATATTGCTGTTTCGCGGCTTGCTCGATCTGATCGGCCGGCACCAGCTTGGTGAAGCCGGAGTTGCCGCCCACCTCCACACCTTCACGTTGGGCCATCGCCGGGGCGCTGCCCAGCAGCAAAGCCGCGGCCAGTGCCGCCAGGGTCAGGTTCGAAGCAAATTTCATGACATCTCCAAAGTACAAGGGCATCTTTTAAGCTGGGGGCACAGCGTATTATTCCCGCATGCGCGACACCCTATCCGAAGAACCTCAGGCCGGACACCGGCCCTTGCCACCCACCGGGGTGCCGGCTTCCGCCCATCCCACCGCTGCCCCCGACCGTCCCAGCTGGAGCGCAACCTTGCAGGTCTACCTGGAAGCACCGACCTTGCGCATGTTGCTGCTGGGTTTTTCCGCAGGCCTGCCCTTGTTGCTGGTCTTCGGCACCTTGAGTTTCTGGCTGCGCGAAGCCGGCATAGACCGCACCACCATTGGTTACCTGAGTTGGGTCGGGCTGGCTTATGGTTTCAAGTGGGTCTGGGCACCGCTGGTGGACCGCATGCCCCTCCCCATCCTCACGCGCCTGCTCGGGCGCAGGCGCAGCTGGCTGTTGTTGTCGCAGACGGTCATCATGGCGGCCCTGATCGGCATGGCGCTGACCGACCCGCGGCTGGCCTTGCTGCCGGTGGTCTGGTGCGCGCTGGCCGTGGCTTTTGCCTCGGCCACGCAGGACATTGCGCTGGACGCCTTCCGCATCGAATCGGCCGACGTGCGGCGCCAGGCAGCACTGGCAGCGGCCTACCAGACCGGCTACCGGATTGCGATGATCTGGTCCGGCGCCGGCGTGTTGTGGATTGCCGCACGTGCCGAAGTGGCCAGCGGCGGCGCCTACCAGCATGGCGCCTGGCAAATCGCCTACTTCGCCATGGCGGCCTCGATGTTGTTGGGCATGGTGACGGTTTTGTGTTCGCCCGAGCCGGCCCCGCGCGAGATGCCACGGGCACGCAACGCCGCCGAATGGCTCAAGGGCGCGCTGGTCGATCCCTTTGCCGATTTTTTGCGCCGTTACGGCAAACAGGCGCTGCTGATCCTGGCGCTGATCGCGGTGTACCGCATCAGCGACGTGGTGATGGGCATCATGGCCAACCCCTTTTACGTCGACATGGGTTACACCAAGGACGAGGTCGCCGCCGTCACCAAAATCTACGGCGTGATCATGACCCTGGTCGGCGCCTTTGTCGGCGGCGCGCTGGCCATGCGTTTCGGCGTGATGAAGGTGTTGATGTTGGGCGCCGTGCTCAGCGCCGGCAGCAACCTGCTGTTTGCCTGGCTGGGCTCGCGCGGCCACGATGTGCAGGCGCTGATTTTTGTGATTTCCGCCGACAACCTGTCCAGCGGCATCGCGTCGGCGGCCTTCATCGCCTACCTGTCCAGCCTGACCAACGTCAATTATTCGGCGACGCAATACGCCTTGTTCAGCTCCATGATGCTGCTGCTGCCGAAATTTCTGGCCGGTTATTCAGGCAGTTATGTGGACAGCTTCGGCTACAGCCACTTTTTTACCGTCACCGCCTTGCTGGGCCTGCCGGTGTTGTTGCTGGTCTGGCTGGCTTCTCGCATGAAATCGCCTTCCAGCCCTTGATACACGGACGCAAGCAGCTACTAAAAACATAGCAGCCAACAACCGCGCCGGCACATCTCGCAGGAATCGTTTACCTAACTTTACAGGCGCTTCAACGCGACTTGTCGCGGCAGGCGCAGCATGGGCGCTTGACGAAGGAGTTCCCATGAGCGATGTTCACGGCGGCGCAAGCACCACCAGCCCATTCACAGCAGCCAGTGGCTACACTGGCCAGCAGCCCTCCAACCGTCCTGCGAGCCAGACCATGACACAGCAACTTTTGATGATCGAGGACGACACCCGACTGGCGACCATGGTGGGGGAGTACCTGCGCCAGTCCGGTTATGGCTTCACCCACGCGGTCGACGGCGGCAAGGGCCTGGAGGCGCTGGAGGCCTGCAAACCCGATCTGGTGATTCTCGACCTGATGTTGCCCGACATGGACGGCCTGGAAGTCTGCCGGCGCATCAAGGGCCTGGGCGGCGAAGCCGGCCGCACGGCGGTATTGATGTTGACAGCCAAAGGTGACCCGATGGACCGCATCGTCGGCCTGGAAATCGGCGCCGACGACTACCTGCCCAAACCGTTTGAGCCGCGCGAGCTGCTGGCCCGGATTCGCGCCGTGTTGCGCCGCGGCGGCGACACCGTCAGCACCGCCGGCAGCCAGAAAACCATGCGTTTCGGCTCACTCGAGATTGACCGCGATGCCCGCACCGTGTCGGTGTCCGGCAAGGTCTGCGAACTGACCTCTTACCAGTTCGACCTGCTGGTGGCCCTGGCCGAGCGCGCCGGCCGCGTGCTCTCCAGAGACCAGATCATGGAAGCCGTGCGCGGCCGCGAGCTGGAAGCCTTTGACCGCTCCATCGACGTTCACATGGGCCGCATCCGCAGCGCCATCGAGCTCGATGCCAAGGACCCCAAACGGATTCTGACGGTGCGTGGTGTGGGCTACGTTTTCGCCAAGCAGCAGGACTGAGCGCATCCAACGCCCTGCCTTTCTTCTTTTCCTTTTTTAGATTTTTCTTATGTGGCCCCGATTTACTTCGCACCTCTATGTGCGCATCTGGCTGGCCGTGGTCGCCACCGTGGTGGTGCTGGCTTTTCTGGTCGGTGCCGCATGGCAGTTCAGCGCTGACCCACCGCAGTTGCCGATACGTGAAGTCCTGGTTCACAACAGCGCCGGGGAGGTCATCGGCCGGGCCCAGACCCCGCCCAACCGCAAGCCGGGCGAGGGCCTGGAGTTTGATGTGGTGACCAGCGACGGCCAGACCCTGAACCTGGTGCTGCCACGCCCCAAACGCCCGCCCGGCAATTCCTGGACGCGCGCGCCCTTCGGTTTTGGCTGGATGCTCGGGGTGGTCGCCCTGGCCGTGGCCCTGGGAACCTACCCCATCGTGCGCCGCCTGACCCAGCGGCTGGAGGGCCTGCAGCGCGGCGTGGAGCGCTGGGGCGACGGCGATTTGTCGGCCCGCGTGGCGGTGCAGGGCAGCGACGAGGTGGCTTTCCTGGCCGAACGTTTCAACCATGCCGCCGAACGTATTGAAACCCTGATGGAGTCGCAAAAGTCCTTGCTGGTGGCGCACAAGTCGCTACTGGCCAATGCTTCGCACGAGTTGCGTTCACCGCTGGCGCGTATCCGCATGGGCCTGGAGTTGATGGGCGACGGGGCCGGCTCCTCACAGCGCGCTGAAATCTCGCGCAGCATCAGCGAGCTGGACCAGTTGATCGACGAAATTTTGCTGGCCAGCCGGCTGGACACCCGGCAAGCCGATGCCGAACCTTTTGAAGCGCTGGACCTGACCGGCCTGGCCGCGGAAGAATGCGCGCGCGTACAAGCCGAGCTGGACACCACGCCCCAGACCCACAGCCTGACGGTGCAGGGTTCGGCGCGCCTGTTGCGCCGGCTGATTCGCAACCTGCTGGAAAACGCCAGGCGTTACGGCACCGGCGAGATCAACCTGGAACTGGCACTGGCCGACAAAGGCGCTGGGCAACACGCGGTGATCCGGGTCAACGACCGCGGGCCTGGCGTTCCGCCGGACCAGCGCGAGCGTATTTTTGAGCCCTTTTACCGGCTACCGGGCGCCAGCGAACGCGAAGGCGGTGTGGGCCTGGGCCTGGCGCTGGTCAAATCCATCACCGCACGCCACGGCGGCACGGTGCGCTGCGAAGCCCGACCAGGCGGTGGCGCCTCGTTCGTCGTGGAACTGCCGGTGACGACCGCCGCCTGAACCTGCTGGCCTGCGGCACAAACGCTGCCGTGCCGCGTTTGCCAGCTTGGCTTGAGCTTCTTTTGCACGCAAAATATACGATTTCTTTCATCCCATCCTGGGAGAAGGTCTTGTATGTCGCCTACCGCCGCAAGCACGCGCTTCCTGTCGCCGCCACCTGCGCCTGATCTGCGGATGCTGCCGCTATGAGCCTGCCTCTGGCCACCCTCAGGCGCCAGTCGAAAACCGTCTGGCTGCAAGACCGTTTCAGCACCCTGCCCAGTAGCCGTGGGCCCGCGCTGGTATTTGGCCGGGCCGACGAGGCTGATGCCTATTTGGGGTTTTGGAAAACCGAGGCCGCCGCCCTGGCGACCCTGCGTTATGCCTTGTACCGCTGCGACCATTCACCGGCGGTGTTTGCGTTCTCGGACCAACAGGTGATTCAAGCCCTGTCGGCCAAACTGGCACATGGCGCGCTGCTGTTGACCGAGAGCCATGCGCCCCCGACCGGCGGCGGCTGGCCGCAGGTGCCCACCGTTGTGGCGGCCACGCCGGATTCCACCACGCTGATCAATCTGAACACCCTGCCCGACAAACCGCCGGTCCCGCCTTTGTTGCCCTTGCTGGAAGAGTTGCAAATCGAAAGCGCGGAAGTGTTGCCAGAAATTGAACAGACGCTGGAACAAATCGACCTGACCATGGGCAACATTGACCTGGCGGCCGTCTCGCTGGCGCCCACACCCTCGAAAGTGCCGCTGATCGAAACCGCCATGACCGATGCCAGCCATTCGGTGACCCAAACGCTGGACGAGCTCTAGACACCCACCATGCAGTTTGTCAGCAAAGCCGCCACGGCCATCAGCACCGGCGCGGCGCAGGTGGTGGAATCCGTGGCCACCGCCTCCAACACCTTGCAGACGGAACTGGGTGCGGGCATCTCCGAAGCCCACAACGCGATCAGCACCGTGGGGCAGCAGCTCAGCACGGTGGCCACACAAGTCACACAACTGAGTCCCCCCACTCAACCCGTCAGCGCTGGTCGCGCCGCTGGTGGCCGCGCTGACCAGCCTGCAAACCGACCTGGGCGGCGTGGTGAACGCGCTGGCCGCCATGGGTCCGCGGCTGGCCACAGCCGGCCAAAACCTGACCGGTGTGGCCAGCGACATCCAGAACGCCGTGTCGGTCGCCACCGGGCTGCCGGGCCGACTGGCCGCGATCCGGCCCGATGTCTCTGCCATCCCCTCGCGGCTGGCGGCCATCGCCCAGAGTGCGCAAGACCTGAACGGCCGCGCGCTGAGCCTGCAACCGCGCCTGACGCAGTTCGCCGCCACGCTGGGTCCTTTGCAGCAACATCTGGCCACTCGGCCCGCCGACCTCGTCGGCGCGCAAGCCGCCGTGCAAAACGCACTGTCCGGCATCAATACCGACATTGCGACTGTCCGGCAGGAAGTGGGCGCCGCGGCCAGCAACGCCCAGGCGGAAGTCGAGGCCACGGCACAAAGTGTCACGAGCTTGCTCGACGGCATCCAGGCGCAAATCGATGCGGTGGTGGCCGATGTAACCGGCGTGTTTGATACAACGATGGGCCGGGTCGACGCGGCGATTGCGGCACTGGACACGGAAGTCAGCGGGCTGACAGAGCAGATCGGCGGCTTCAAAAATCGCAGCCATGACATCGCGCTGGCGGTGGCCACGCCGGTGTTGTTGGTGGAGGCCTCCATGGACGCGGTGGCCGCACAGATCGAAGCGGTCGGGCAGGTGATCGATGGCATCCTGGCCAGCATCGAAGCGCAGATCAGCCGGCTCGAACGCGTGATTGACACCCTGAAACAAACCATGGACAGCGCCGTGGCCGGTGTCGACAACACCTTGAGCAGCCTGAAAGAAACGCTGGGCGAGGTGATCACCGAGATCGACGAACTCAAGGCCACGCTCGAAGCCCTGCCGGAGCGTTTCCAGCCCGTCGAAGCACAGATCGACGAGGCCCAACAAACCATAGAAACCATCCAGCAACGCATCCGCGATTTCATGGCACGCGCCGACAGCACCCTGGCCCAGGCCAGCCGCGAAATGGACCAGGCGGATGCCCTGTGCGACAACGCAATTGCCATCTGCAGCAAATACATCACGCGCTCGCTGGCCATGGCCGGCGCACGTACCTTGTTCCTGGGTGTCAAAGCCATGATCCCGGGCATACGCGTGACAATTGCCGGCGCGCGCAGCACAGTCAAGACCGCGGGAAACACGGCCATCACCCTGCTGGACCAGGCCATCGCCGTCGTCGAACAGTTGCGGGTTGTGCTCAAGCAGGTCATTGCACAGGTGCGCCAGGCGATCGCCAAGGTGGTCGCGGTGCTGGACCAGGTCCGTGCCGCCCTGGTACAGGCCCAGGAACGCATGACACAGGTGTCCACCGACCTGCACACCGCCGCGGATCAGGTGAAAGCCCAACCCGACAAGCTGGTCGCGCAAGTGCGCCAGGCGCGTGACGATTTTCTGGCGGCGACGCAGCCACGTGAAAAAGTCAATGCCGTACACGCCCAGGTGCTGGGCTTGAAAGGCCGCTTTGTGGCACCCGTGCGTTTGCAGGTGGAAGGCGCCGAAGCGCGGGTGGTGCAAGCCATCAGCGAGGTGCAGGCCAGCCTGCAGCCGCCCGTGGACCAGCTCAAGGAAAAAATCCAGGCGCTGCGCAGCCACATGGCTGCGCTGAAGGAACAACTGGCCCAGCCGCCGGCCAAACTGATGGCCTTGCTGGACAGCCTCAAGGAACAGTTAAATAGCCAGGTCGGCGAGACGCGGCAAGTGTTGGACCAGGTGTTGGCGCAGGGCTATGTACTGATCACCCAAGCGCAGCAGGCTGTGGCCTCGGCGGCTAATGAAGGCGCTGCCGCCAGCCAGACCCTGTCCGGCCTGCAGGACAGTTTTACCCAGGCCAGCGGCGAGGCTCGCAGTTTGATCACCCAAGGACAAGCGGCGGCGCGTGAGGCCAGCGGCAACGTGGCGGACCTGGGCGGTCAATTGGACAAATTCCAGTCCGATGTCAAAGCCGCACTGCAACGCGTGCAGGCCGATGTGCAGAGCGCGGCCGATGACACCGCCGCCTTGCGCGAAAAATTCGACGCAGCCGGCGATACCGCCGGTCGTCAGCCGGCCGCCACCTCGGCCCTGATGGCGGCGCTGCTCAGCGCGGTCCAGCCTTTGCAGCAAGCGCTGACCTCGACGCGTGATGAGGCGCAAGCGCAAGGCGAACAGGCCCAGCAGGCCAGCGCCGGCCCGCAGGAGCAACTCGCGGCGGCCAGCCAGGCTTTCGCCACCTTGTTGCAGGACGCCCTGGCCGCCGTGGCGCCACCCGCCGATGCCGCCAGGGAGGAGCAGCAAAAAATGGATGAACGACTGGCCGCTGTCGCGGCCAAGGTGGATGCGCTGCGGGCACAGGTCCAGGCAGCGTCCCGGGAAATGGCGGAACGTACGGCGCAAGCCAGAAGCCAGGTCGAGCAACACCGCGACAAGGGCCAGGCCCTGATCGACGAGGCCATGGCCAAAGTCGAAGCCGCCAAGGCACAAACCGAAGTGGCACGCGCCGATGTGGTCAGCGCCGAGGCCATGGTGGACGCGGAGGTGGTCAAACAGGGTGGCGAAGCGCTGCCGCGCAAGGCGGCACCTGCGCCTGCTGCGGCACCCGCCGCGGCCCCAGTCGCTGCCGCCGGCGCCGCAGGTGAACCTGCCAGCAATACCGGAAGTACCGATGCCGCACCAAGCCAGGCGGCCGGCCCTGCCAGCCCGGCAAGCGACGCGGCGACACCAACAGACGCCCCCCAAGAAGGCGCGCCAGGCACCGGCACCACCCCGGAGGATCAGTTCGCCACTGCGCCGCAAGAAGCTGGCGCAGACACACCAGCCTCAGCGGCCAACAGCACCGGCGCAAGGTCCGACAGCGAAGCGCCAACGGCCAAGACACCAAGCGGCGAGCCTGCGGACAAGCTGGCCGCGCCGGATGAGCCCCCGGCCCAGCCCCCGCCTGACGCTGCTGCCGCCAAGAAACCACCCGAGCTGCCTGCAGCCGACACGGCGGCCACAGCGGAGATACCGCCCTCACAGCCTGCCGACGGCGCGATCCCGGCGGGCACGAGGCCGCCAGAAATTCCGGACCAGCCGGCCCCTCCGACACCACCCGAAAAACTTGCCGGCCACAACCACGCCACCCCGACCGATCAGGCTGCAGCGGTCCACCCCCCGGACCCGACCCGCTTGCGGCCACCCCAGCCCCAGAAAGACGCGCTTGACCAGCTATCTGCGGCCAAGCCAGGCACGAACCTGCCCCAGTCGGGACTGGAGGAATTACTCAAAAAAGTACCCGCGCCGGCCGATGCGGCCAAAGCCGGTAGCAAAGCCAGCAGCTTTCTGGACGGATTAAAAGATGCGGTAGCTGACGTACCCAAACCCTGAGTCGTGAAAAAAGTCCGGTTTTCACACCTTCTTCATTCGAAAAACGACAGCCCTCCTCCAATTGGGGGAGGGTCAAAACAAGGGCCGCCCCCTAAAGTCGTCAGGTTGCTGTGACAACACCTGTGATAGGAACAAAGGCAGAAAAAAGGCGAGCACAACAAGTCGAACAACAGACTGACGCCGTCCCCCATACAAAAACATCCCTAAAAAGGACTTCTACAAGCCACCGCGAGGTGGCTTTTTTTTTGCCCGCCGGCCATGCGCCGCGTTACCATCCCAGGCCTCGATCCAGCGACAATCCGGCCTGGCGCCATCGGGTCTTGGCCAAAGACCCAACCGACTGCAGGAGTTTTACCGTGACCCCCAACCATCAAGCAACACCTGTCAGCCAGGGCTTTTCCCAAACGCCGCAAGAGCGGCTTCCGATGCTGTCCGGCGATGCCATGTCCGCCGCGCAACGCGCCGTGGCGGACGCCTTGCTCGCCGGCCCGCGCAAGGCCGTCATGGGCCCGTTTATTCCGCTGCTGCGCAGCCCGGAGCTGATGGACCGGGTGGGCAAGGTGGGTGAATACCTGCGTTTTGACAGCGTGCTGGAGACCCGCATCCGCGAACTCGCGATGTGCCTGGTGGCACGCCATGTGTCCAACCAGTTCGAATGGCTGATGCATGCGCCGCTGGCGCTCAAGGCCGGTGTGGCGCAGTCCTGCCTGGACGCGATTGCGGCCGGCCAATACCCGCAGACGACCGTCGCCGATGAAGCCGCGGCCGTGGCGCTGGTGACGGAGCTGCTGCAACACCACGGGGTGTGTGATGCGTCTTATGCCGCCGCCCTGGACCAGTTCGGTGAACAGGGGGTGGTCGAACTCACCACCCTGGTCGGTTATTTTGCGATGGTGTGCTGGGTCATGAATGTGGCGCGTACACCCACCCAAGCCCCAACCGGCTTTGACGCGCTGCAGGCCTTTCCGGCCTGAGGCGTCGGATTGCTACAAGGCGGCCACTACCTGCGCCGCGCTGATGTCGTTCAGGCAGCGGGTGTGGCCCAGCGGGCATTCGCGCGCAAAACAGGGCGCGCAGTCCAGTGGCGGCTGGTAGGACACATCGTTTTTCAGCCACAAGACCGTGGCCTGGGTGTTCAGCGGCGGGGTGTGCAAGGGGCTGGACGACCCGAAAATCGCCACCTGCGGCACCCCAAAAGCTGCGGCCACATGCATCAAGCCCGAGTCATTGCTGACCACGTGTTGGGCCGCGGCAATCGCACAAAGCGCCTGCACCAGCGTGGTTTTCCCGGCGAAATTCAGGCACTTGCCGGCCTGGACGGCATTGACCGGCGCGGCGATTTCCTCACACAACGCCGCCTCTTTGCCTGAGCCCAGCAAAACCACAGGCACCGCCAGATGTTTCGCCAGTTCTGCAAAATGGGCCGCGGGCCAGCGTTTGGCCGGACCGTATTCGGCGCCGGGCGCAAACACCACATAAGCGCCGCGTTGCAAACCCAGTTCGGCCAGCGCCTGCGTTATCTCGGCCGCTGGCATCTGCAACTCGGGCCGGTCGGTGTCCAGGTTGGCCTCGCCACTGAGCGCCGAATAAAACGCCACCATGGGCGGGCGTTTGCCTTTGGCCGGATTTTTGAGGCGGTGGGTCAGCAGACCGACCCGTGCTTCACCCAGGTAACCCACACGTTTGGGAATACCGGCCAGCAAGGGCAACAAGGCACTTTTCAGCGAGTTGGGCAACACGTAGGCGGTATCGAACTGGCCGGCGATACGTTGGGCCAGCAGGCGACGCGCCTTCAGTTGCAGGCCGCCGTGGGCAAACGGGAATTCGATAACCTCATGCACCTGCGGCATCGCGCGGTACACCGGCGCCACCCAGGGCAAAGCGCCCACCGTGAGTTGCTCCCCGCGCGCATGCAGGCGCCGCAGCAGCGGCTCGGTCATGACCGCGTCGCCTATCCACTGGGGCGCAACGATTAAAGAACGCGCCGTGGCCGAAGGATGACTCATAGACCGCAGCGCATGACACGCCGTGAAAAGCCTGGGGACTTAATGTCCACCACCGACGTGTTCACCCGCCTTCAACTTGTAAAGCGTTCCGCAATACGGGCATTTGGCTTCGCCGGTACGTGCCACGTCCAGGTAGACCTTGGGGTGGCTGTTCCAGACGGCCATCTCGGCCTTGGGGCTGGGGCAATAAACGCCGCCTTGCGGATTGAGGTCAGCAGCCAGCAGTTCAACAGAGAAAGATGTACTCATGATTAGACTTTGCTGAGCCAGTGGGCGTATTTAGGATTGCGACCGTTGACGATGTCAAAAAATGCGGCCTGGATTTTTTCTGTGATGGGGCCACGCGAGCCGATGCCGATTTCAACCCGGTCCAGTTCGCGAATCGGCGTGACTTCGGCGGCAGTGCCGGTGAAGAAGGCTTCGTCGGCGATGTAGACCTCGTCGCGTGTGATGCGTTTTTGCACCAGCTCCAGGCCCAGATCCTTGCAGATGTGCAGGATGGTGTTGCGTGTGATGCCGTTCAGGGCACCGGCCGACAGGTCGGGCGTGTAGACCACGCCGTCCTTGACCACAAACACGTTTTCGCCGGCGCCTTCGCTGACAAAACCCGAGGCGTCGAGCAGCAGGGCTTCGTCGTAACCGTCGTCCAGCGCTTCCATGTTGGCCAGGATGGAGTTGCTGTAATTGCTGACCGCTTTGGCCTGCGTCATGGTGATGTTGACGTGGTGGCGGGTGTAGCTGGAAGTTTTGACGCGGATGCCGCGTTTCATGCCGTCTTCACCGAGGTAAGCGCCCCAGGCCCAGGCCGCGACCATCAGGTGAATCGTGTTGCCCTTGGGCGACACACCCAGTTTTTCCGAACCGATCCAGGCCAAAGGACGCAGGTAGCAGCTCTCCAGCTTGTTTTCGCGCACCACGGCCTTTTGGGCTTCGTTGACTTCTTCCTGGCTGAAAGGAAGTTTCATGCGCAGGATCTTGGCGCTGTTGAACAGGCGGGTGGTGTGGTCTTCGAGGCGAAAAATCGCCGTGCCGTCCACGGTGTTGTAGGCGCGAACACCTTCAAACACGCCGCAGCCGTAATGCAGGGTGTGGCTCAGCACGTGAATCTTGGCGTCACGCCAATCCACCATCTGGCCATCCATCCAGATTTTGCCGTCGCGGTCTGCCATGGAGGGAGCTACTGGGGACATGATGCGAATCCTCTGTTGATGTCTGTGGGTATCTGTTGCGAAACCAGGGCGGCGGGCCGCAAAACCTGCCGGCCCCAGGGCCGCCCCCGAAAGTTTGATTTTACGGGGCCGATGGCGGCGCTGCCGTGGCCGCGCTGGAATCAGGCGCGGCAAGGGCCTCCGGCTCTGCGGGTGCCGGGCGGGAAAGCGTATGGTGACTCAGTTTGCCGCCTACAAAGGTGGCGGTCACCGACGATTCCGAGTTGTCGGTCCAGCGGTAGATCTCGGGCTGCTCATCCTTGGGCGACAGCAGTTCACCCAGCGCACGTGTCATGGCAACCACATGCAGCAAGGTGAGCCCGGGCCGGAGTTTGGCGTTGAGCATGACGGCGCTGTCGACATAACCGATAGGCCGGTTGGCGGCGCGTTTGAGCACCTGCAGCATGCGGGTGAAATGCAGCAGTATCCACATCACCACGCCGCCAGCCGCCGCGGCGACCCCGGCCCAGCCAAAACTGCGGTAAGCCAGCACCACCACGGCGACACCGGCGATCGGAACAAGAATTTTCTGAAAGTTCATGGCGCTATTTTCGCAGCCAGCGGCCGGCTCCCGGCTGCGGGGAATGCGTAGCCAAGCCCGGCGCAGGGGGAAATCGGCGTTTTATAAGCATTTTTGGCCTCCAGCCCATACGCAACGGGCGCAAGAAGCTATTATTTTTATAGCAAAACTATCCTGCACTACGCAGCGCAAACCCGGTCGCCAGCGCATGCGCCCAGTCGGGGCGCTGGTTGCGGGCCGCCACACGGGCCTGGGCCAGGTGCTCATAGGGCACGGCACGCAGATCGACCTGCCAGCCCTGGCGGGTGTGTTCCAGCACCGCATAACGGGCATGCGACGCCCCGTTTTCAATGACATGCGGGTAAGGATGGTCGTCGTCGTAGGCCGGCAAACCGACACTGCCCGGGTTGACGATCAACACCTCGCCCGACTGCACCATGCGCGGCACATGGGTATGGCCGCACAAGACCACCGGAGGATGCGTGGCACTGCCCAGCCGCGCGGCCACCTCGTCCGCTGTAGCGGCGCGCACGCCGGGGCCCGCGCCCTGGGCAAAGCCGGGCACCACGGTTTCCAGCCAGTACTGCAGGTCGCTGTCGGGCGTGCCGTGGCACAGCCAGATGTCGCGGTTCAGTTCCAGGCTGACGGGCAGCGCTTTCAGCCACGCCACATGGGCCGGCGAGACCTGGCTGGCGGCATAACCGTCGCTGTCCAGCGGATCGAGTTGCGCGGCGGGCGGCTCCAGCAGGGCCAGCAGCTGACGCTCGTGGTTGCCCCTGATGGTGGGAAAGCCCTGCGCCATCAGCAGATCGGCGGTTTCCGCCACCTGCAGCGGGCCACTCAAGCTATCGCCCAGGTTCACCGTCTGGTCCACCCCCTGGCGCGCGATATCGGCCAGCACGGCTTGCAGCGCCAGCAGGTTACCGTGAATGTCGGAGATGACGGCGATTTTCATGGGCGACTCCGTGCCGGTACTTATTCCTTGATGAATTCGCGCATTTTCTTGCGCAGGTCTTTGTCGCGGCGCTGCTCGGCATGCCAGTCCTGGCTGATGGCCCGGGTGACCGAAATGGCCATCAGCACCAGCCCCAGCACCACCCAGAGGTAAAACCAGCCGAAGTTACGCGTGATGCTGGCCAGCAGCAGGCTGAGCACACTGTCCAGGCTGTCCGGCGAGAGCAGGCCCCAGAGCACCACCATGGCAATCATGCCGGCTGACATCACGCGTTGCATGCACCGCTCCTGGGTAAGGTATGAGGATGACAAAAATTCAACTCAGGCTGCGCACCAACTCCATGGCTTGTTCGATGCGCTCCACCGAGTGAATGGTAAGCCCTTCAAAAGCCTTGTCATTCTTTTTCGGCGCGTTGGCCTTGGGCACCACCGCCACGCTGAAACCCAGCTTGGCGGCTTCCCGCAGCCGCTCCTGGCCGCGCGGCGCGGGCCGCACCTCACCGGCCAGCCCGACCTCGCCAAAGGCGATGAAACCTTTGGGCAGCGGCTTGCCACGCAGGCTGGAAGTGATCGCCAACATCACGGCCAGGTCGGCCGCCGGCTCGCTGATACGCACACCACCCACGGCGTTGACAAACACGTCCTGATCCATACAAGCCACACCGGCGTGGCGGTGCAACACCGCCAGCAACATGGCCAGGCGATCGCGGTCCAGGCCCACGCTGAGCCGGCGTGGACTTGGGCCGCCACTGTCGACCAGCGCCTGGATTTCGACCAGCATGGGGCGTGTACCTTCCAAGGTGACCATCACGCAGCTGCCGGGCACAGGCTCAGAGTGTTGGCTCAAAAAGATGGCACTGGGGTTGCTCACCCCTTTCAGGCCTTTTTCGGTCATGGCAAACACACCGATTTCGTTGACCGCACCAAAACGGTTTTTGATGGCGCGCACCAGGCGGAAGCTCGAGTGGGTGTCGCCTTCAAAGTACAGAACCGTATCGACCATGTGCTCCAGCACACGCGGGCCGGCCAGCGCACCTTCCTTGGTCACATGGCCAACCAGCACGATACACACGCCGCTGGACTTGGCGGCCCGTGTCAGGTGCGCCGCACATTCACGCACCTGCGCCACCGAGCCGGGGGCCGAGGTCAGTTGGTCGGAATAAACCGTCTGGATCGAATCGATCACCGCCACCGCCGGCCGCGTGGCGTCCAAGGTGGCGAGGATTTTTTCGAGCTGGATTTCCGCCAGCACCTTGACCTGCGAGCCGTCCAGCCCGAGCCGGCGCGATCGCAGCGCGACCTGGGCGCCGCTTTCCTCACCGGTGACATACAAGGTGTTCAGGCCGCCGCGCTGCAGCGAATCCAGCGCCTGCAGCAACAGCGTGGATTTGCCTATGCCCGGGTCGCCGCCTATCAACACCACGCCGCCTTCGACAATGCCGCCGCCCAACACGCGGTCCAGCTCCTCTTGTCCGGTGGGGGTGCGCGCCATATCGGTCGCCTCAATGTCGGCCAGCGTGGTGACTTCCGAAGCTTTGGCCAGCGAGGCAAAGCGGTTTTTCACGGGCGAGACCGTCTCGGCGATGGATTCGATCAGCGTGTTCCAGGCCTCGCAATGCGGGCATTTGCCCAGCCATTTGGGGTTGGTGCCGCCGCATTCGGTGCAGGTGTAAATCGTCTTGTCTTTGGCCATGCGGGATATTACTGTAATTATTCACAGTACGGGTTAATCCCTGTCTGATCCGGCCTGATTCGTCTTGGCAAAATTCGCCATTCATTTAATATATTAAATAATTTCAACAAGCACCATGGCCACTCCTTTTATTCACCGCAACCTGCCCCGCCTGCTGCTGCAGGCGCGCGAGTCGGTCATGGCCTACACCCGGCCGCGCCTGCGCGAACACGCCTTGAGCGACCAGCAGTGGCGTGTCTTGCGGGTACTGGGCGAACACGGTGTGGTTGAAACCGGCCGGGTCGCGCGTGAGGCTTTTATCCTCGGCCCCAGCCTGACCGGGGTGTTGACCCGCATGGAGCGCGACGGCCTGATACGCCGCGCACGTGATCCGCTGGACCAGCGCCGCACCGTGGTTGAAGCCACGGACAAAGGCCTGCAGCTGGTCGCCACCTTGTCGCAAACCATAGAAGCACATTACGCATGGATGGAAAACACCTTGGGCAAACAAAAACTGGCGCAGCTGTATGAGCTGCTCGACAAAGTGATTGAACTGGAGCAGCCATGCACGTGATGCCCCAAGGAACGGTGTACGGCACGCTGTTGAATTTCCGCGGCGAAGTTGCTGCCCTGGCCGCGCTGATGGACCAGCCGCCCTACAAGGCAGCGCCCCAAGCGCCGGTCCTGTATGTGAAACCAGCCAACACCTGGAGCGCACACGGCACGACCATCCCAGTGCCGGCGCGTGTGCCCGAGGTCGAAATAGGCGCCACCATCGCGATGGTGATGGGTCAAGCCGGCGCGGTCGCGGCCTATGTGTTGCTGAACGATCTCTCCATTCCGCACGCCAGCTTTTTCCGGCCACCGGTCAAGTTCAAATGCCTGGACGGTTTTCTCGGCATTGGCAACCGCCAGGTGACACCCGCGGAAGTGGGTGAGCCTGCACAGTTCACGCTAGAGGTGCGTATCAACGGCGTGCTCAAACAAAGTGTCCATTTTGGCAACCTGGTGCGCAACGCATCACAACTGTTGGCGGATGTGAGCGAGTTTATGACCTTGCACCCCGGCGATGTGTTGATGCTGGGTTGCGATGTGGGCCGGCCGCTGGCCAAAGTCGGTGACCGCATTGACATCAGTGCGCCTGGTTTTGGCACGCTGAGCAACACCCTGGTTGCGGAAGAGGTGAAATCATGAAACACGCACGGGTGATTTACGACGGTGCGGTACAAGATGCCACGGAACGCGATGGCCGGCTGTTGCTGAAAGACGGCCGCCTTGTCACCGAAGAGGCCGTGATCTGGCTGCCGCCGCTGGCCCCCACACCGCGCCCGCGCACCATCCTCGCGCTGGGACTGAACTACGCCGACCACGCGAAAGAGCTTGAATTCAAGGCGCCCGAAGAACCGCTGGTTTTCATCAAGGGCGAAAGCACGCTGACCGGACACCGGCAACTCACGCAGCGCCCGGCCGAGGTGCAGTTCATGCATTACGAATGTGAACTCACGGTGGTCATCGGCAAAACCGCGAAGAAGGTCAAGCGTGATGACGCCTATGACTTTGTCGCCGGTTACACCATCGCCAATGACTACGCGATTCGCGACTACCTGGAGAACTGGTACCGCCCCAACCTGCGGGTGAAAAACCGCGACACCTGCACGCCGCTAGGCCCCTGGCTCGTCGATGCCGCCGACGTGACCAACCCGATGGCGCTGGCCCTGCAAACCACCGTCAACGGCAAGATCACCCAGGCCGGCAACACGCGCGACATGATTTTTGATGTGCCGTTTTTGATTGAATATTTCAGCAGCTTCATGACCCTGCAGCCCGGCGATCTGATTCTGACCGGCACACCCGACGGCGTGGTCGACTGCCGGCCCGGCGACGTGATTGTCACCAGCATAGACCGCCTGGGCGCCTTGACCAACACCATTGAATGATTATGAAAATAGATCACCTCATCAACGGCAAATCGGTTGCCGGCCAGAACTACTTTGAAACCATCAACCCGGCCACGCAAGAGGTGTTGGCCGAGGTCGCCTCGGGCGGCGAAGCGGAAGTCAACGCCGCCGTCGCGGCTGCCAAGGAAGCGTTTCCAAAATGGGCGGGCCTGCCCGCGCCGCAACGCGCCAAGCTGGTGCGCAAACTCGGCGACCTGATCGCCGCGCATGTGCCCGAAATCGCACAAATGGAAACCCGGGACTGCGGCCAGGTGATTGCCCAAACCGGCAAACAGCTGATCCCGCGCGCCGCCGACAATTTTTATTACTTCGCGGAGATGTGCACCCGGGTGGATGGCCACACCTACCCGACCGAAACCCACCTGAACTACACGCTGTACCACCCCACCGGTGTCTGTGCCTTGATCAGCCCGTGGAACGTGCCTTTCATGACCGCGACCTGGAAGGTCGCGCCCTGCCTGGCTTTTGGCAACACCGCCGTGCTCAAGATGAGCGAGTTGTCACCGATGACGGCCGCACGCCTGGGGGAACTCGCGCTGGAAGCCGGCATTCCACCCGGCGTGTTGAACCTGGTCCATGGTTATGGCAAGGAGGCCGGCGAACCGCTGTGCCGCCACCCCGATGTGCGTGCGATTTCCTTCACCGGATCGACGGCCACCGGCAACCGCATCGTGCAGGCGGCCGGCCTGAAAAAATTCAGCATGGAGCTGGGCGGCAAATCGCCGTTTGTGATTTTTGAGGACGCGAACCTGGAACGTGCCCTCGACGCCGCGCTGTTCATGATTTTTTCCAACAACGGCGAACGTTGCACCGCCGGCAGCCGCATCCTGGTGCAGCAATCGATTTACGCCGACTTCGTCGCCAAGTTTGTGGAGCGCGCAAAACGTATCAAGGTCGGCGATCCGCTGGACGAAAGCACCACCATAGGCCCCATGATTTCGCAGGCGCATCTGGCCAAGGTGCGCAGCTATATCGATCTCGGCCCGAAGGAAGGTGCGACCTTGTTGTGCGGCGGCCTGGGCACACCGGACTTGCCCGACCATGTGAAAAAAGGCAACTACGTCTTGCCCACCGTGTTTGCCGACGTGGCCAATCACATGCGGATTGCCCAGGAAGAAATCTTCGGGCCGGTCGCTTGCATCATTCCGTTCAAGGACGAGGCCGAAGCGATCCGCCTGGCCAACGACACGCAATACGGCCTGTCGAGTTATGTCTGGACCGAAAACATAGGCCGCGCGCACCGCGTTGCCGCCGCGGTCGAAGCCGGCATGTGTTTTGTCAACAGCCAGAACGTGCGTGATCTGCGCCAGCCTTTCGGCGGCACCAAGGGTTCTGGCACCGGGCGCGAAGGCGGCACCTGGAGCTACGAGGTTTTTTGCGAGCCGAAAAACGTGGCAGTTTCGCTGGGCTCACATCACATTCCGCACTGGGGGGTTTAACCGTGGCTATCCATCATCTACATCGTCGCGCTTTCTTGCAAACCTCGGGCGCTGCCGCCCTCGCCGCACTGCCGGCCTTCAGCCACGCGCAAGCCTGGCCGGGTAAGCCGCTCAAAATTGTCGTGCCTTTCACCCCCGGCGGCACCACCGACTTTGTCTCGCGCCTGGTCGGTGTGGAACTGGGCAAGTTGCTGGGCCAGCCGGTGATTGTGGAAAACAAGCCCGGCGCCGGCACCGTGATCGGTGTGGATGCGGTTGCCAAATCACCCGCCGACGGCTACACGCTGGTGTGTGTGGCCAACAGTTTCACGGCCAACCAGACCCTGCTGAAAAACCTGCCTTACGACACGCTGAAAGACCTCAAACCCGTGGCCTTGATGGGCATGTCGGAACATGTGCTGGCCACACATCCGGGCAGCGGCATCAAGAACCTCAACGACTTGCGCAATGTCGCCAAGGCCAAACCGGGCACCCTGAGTTTTGCCTCCTTCGGCAACGGCACCTCGGCCCACCTCTCGGGTGAAATGCTCAAGACCCAGATGGGTCTGGACATCGTGCATGTGCCTTACAAAGGCCAGGGACCGGCGCTGACCGATTTGTTAGGCGGCCAGGTCACCGTGATGTTCGGCAACTGGCCCGAATTTCGCAGCCACATCGAAAGCGGCAAGCTGGTCGCCGTGGGCATGGCGACCGCCCAACGTTCGGTGTATGCACCGACCATCCCAACCCTGGCCGAGCAGGGTGTGCCCATCGAGTCGAATTCCTGGAATGGTTTGCTGGCCCCCGCCGGCACGCCGGACGCGGTGGTGCGGCGCATAAACGCCGAGGTGAATCGCGCGCTGGCGACCTCGGCCGTGACCGACGCCTTCAACAAAGGCGGGATTGCCTCGCTGTCGGGCTCGCCGGAACAATTCGCCGCCTTCATCCAGAGTGAAATCGCCAAATACGCGCAGGTGATTCGCCGCGCCAACATCACGACCTGAGGCGTAAGCCGTCCAACCGTCAACGCTGGAGCCACACATGGGCACCCTCGCACTCGCCGCCAAAATCACACATGTCCCGTCGATGTACCTGTCGGAGTTTCCCGGGCCCAACTTCGGCTGCCGCGACGCCGCCATCAACGGCCACAAGGAAATCGACAGGCGCTGCCGCGCGCTGGGTGTGGACACCATCGTGGTGTTCGACGTGCACTGGCTGGTCAACAGCGAATACCACATCAACTGCGCGCCCAAGTTTGAAGGCACGTACACCAGCAACGAGCTGCCGCACTTCATCAAGAACCTGCCCTACGCCTATCCCGGCAACCCTGAACTGGGCCACCTGATCGCCGACGTGGCCAACGACATGGGGGTGAAAAGCCGGGCGCATTCGGACACCACGCTGGAGCTGGAATACGGCACGCTGGTGCCCATGCGTTACATGAACAGCGACCAGCACTACAAGGTGGTCTGTGTCAGCGCCTGGTGCGACTGGCACGACCTGGAAGAGTCTGCCCGTTTCGGCCTGGCCGTGCGCAAGGCCATCGAGGACAAATACGACGGCACGGTGGCGGTGTTTGCCAGCGGCTCGCTCTCGCATCACTTTGCCGACAACGGGCGCGCCCCCGACTTCATGCACAAGGTCTACGACCCCTTTCTCGAACAGGTCGACCAGCGCGTGGTGGAGCTATGGAAAGCCGGCGACTGGACAACCTTTATCGGCATGTTGCCCATGTACGCCGAAAAATGCTGGGGCGAAGGTGACATGCACGACACCGCCATGTTGCTGGGTCTGCTGGGCTGGAAGGACTACACGGCGCCGGCGGAAGTCATCACGCCTTATTTCGGCAGCTCGGGCACCGGCCAGATCAACGCGATTTTCCCGGTGATGCCGCTGACCGAACCGTCCGCCACGAAAGCCTGACATGCCACATCTGAAAATCGAATACACAGCCAACATCTACGCCCGGGCCGACATGGGCAGCTTGTGCAAGGCGCTGAACCAGGTGCTGCTGGAAGTCAGGGACGAAAAGGGTCAGGCAGCCTTCCCCGTGGGGGGGATTCGTGTGTTGGCCTACCCCGCGCCTTACCACTCGGTGGCCGACGGCAAACAGGACTACGCCTTTGTCTACCTGAACCTGCGGATTGCCACAGGACGCAGCGACGCTACCAAAAAGATAGCTGGCGATGCTCTACTGGCAAGGACAAAAGCTCATTTTGAATCACTATTTTCAAACACGCTGATGGGCATCACCCTGCAGATCGACGAAGGTGTGCAGGTCTACGACGCCAAACACAGCAACCTGCATCCACTGTTCAGCAAATAAAACACCATGCTGCCTCAAGACCTCATCACCCAACTCGCCGCCGAACTGCAACACAGCGAAACATCGCGTGTGCAGGTCGAACATTTCTCCAAACGGTATCCGGCCATGACGGTGGAAGACGGCTACGCCATCTCGCGCGCCTGGGTGCAGATGAAAATCGCCGAAGGCCGCCAGGTGCGCGGCCACAAGATCGGCCTGACCTCGCGCGCCATGCAGCTGTCCAGCCAGATCGACGAGCCGGATTACGGCACCTTGCTGGACGACATGTTTTTTGAACCCGGTGACATTCCGGCCTCGCGTTTTATCGCGCCGCGTGTCGAGGTGGAGCTGGCCTTTGTGCTCAAACGCAAGCTGGAAGGCACCCACATCACAGTAGCCGATGTGCTGGAAGCGACGGACTACGTCCAACCGGCCATCGAAATCATAGACGCACGTATCGAGCAGTTCGACCGCCACAGCAAAACCATGCGCAAGGTGCAGGACACCATCAGCGACAACGCCGCCAACGCCGGCATTGTGCTCGGCGGTCGCAAGGTCTTGCCGCGCGAGGTGGACCTGCCTTGGGTCGGTGCCATCCTGCGCCAGAATGGCGTGGTCGAAGAAACCGGCCTGGCCGCCGGTGTACAGGGTCACCCGGCCATAGGCGTAGCCTGGCTGGCGATGAAACTCGCACCCTGGGGCGAATGCCTGGAGGCCGGCGAGGTGGTGCTGGCCGGCTCCTTCACCCGGCCGGCTCTCGCCAAAGCCGGCGATGTGTTCGACGCCGACTATGGTCCGCTGGGCCGTTTTGAATTTTCCTTTGTTTAGAGAAGCGACATGCAAACACCGACCAATACATTCAAGCAGGCGATCGCCAACAAACAAACACAGATCGGCCTGTGGGTCAGCCTGGCCGATCCCTACAGCACCGAAATTTGCGCCGGCGCCGGTTTCGACTGGCTGCTGATCGACGGCGAACACGCGCCCAACGATGTACGCAGCATCCTGGCGCAGTTGCAAGTGGTTGCGGCGTATCCTTCGCATCCGATCGCCCGTGTGCCCATGGGCCACGGCCATGTGGGTGAGGCCTTGATCAAACAATACCTGGACATAGGCGTGCAGACCTTGCTGGTGCCCATGGTCGACACCGCCGAACAAGCCGCCGCGCTGGTGCGCGCCACGCGTTACCCGCAGTTTGATGCCCAGGGCAAATCGACCGGCGGCATTCGCGGCATGGCCGGCGCCCGCGCCTCGCGCTGGGGCCGTTACCCGGCCTATGCCCATGAAGCCAATGCACAAGTCTGTCTGCTGGTGCAGGCCGAGACCCAGACCGCACTCGACAACCTGGACGCGATTGCCGCCACCGACGGTGTCGACGGCGTGTTTATCGGCCCGGCCGATTTGTCGGCCTCGCTGGGCCATGTCGGCAACCCCGGCCACCCCGACGTGCAGGCGGCGATTGAAAAAGCGATCCAGCGCATCGTCCAGGCCGGCAAGGCCGCCGGCATCCTGACCACCGACGAGGCGCTGGCCCGCCACTACATGGCCCTGGGCGCCAGCTTTGTCGCCGTGGGCCTGGACACCAACCTGCTGGTGCGCCACACCAGTGCGCTGGCCGCACGGTTCAAAACCGGTCTCACGGTGGCGCCCGCTGGCAAAACCTACTGACACCGTGAGCACTGCTACCCCCGTCTGCCTGATCACCGGCTCTGCCACCGGCATAGGTGCGGCCTGCGCGCGTCTGTTCGCGCGCCAGGGCTGGTCTGTGGCGCTGAGCTACCTGGACGAACAGACCCGGGCCGAAGCGCAGGCCGTCGCCGAGGACTGCGAGGCCGCCGGTGGACAGGCCTGGCTGCAAACCCTGGACGTGCGTGATGACGCCGCCTGCCAAGGTTATGTGCAGGCCGTGCTGGCACGGTTTGGCCGCATCGATGCCCTCATCAATTGCGCGGGCACCACGCGTTTTATCGCACACACCGACCTGGCTGCGCTGGACGCGGACGAGTTTCACCGCACCTACGAGGTCAATGTGGTGGGCGCCTACCAGATGGTGCGTGCCTGCGCAGACGCACTCAAGGCCGGCGGGCAAGGCGCGGTGGTGAATATCTCGTCGATAGGCGGCGTGTTGGGCCGTGGTTCGTCCATGGCTTATGCCGCGTCCAAGGGCGCACTCAACACCCTCACCTTGTCGCTGGCCCGTTCGCTGGCACCGCAAGTGCGTGTCAACGCGATTGCGCCCGGTTTTGTCGATGGCGGCCTGCCCGGCCGCGTGCTGGACGAAGCCCACTACGCCCAGGTGCTGGCGGCCCAAACCGCCGCCTCGGTTCTCAAACGCGTGTCGCAGCCCGACGAGGTGGCGGCGCTCGCCTGGTATTTAAGTGCACAAGCGCCTGGCATGACAGGCGCCGTGCTGATGATGGACAACGGCCTGCATTTGAACGCAGGATAAAAAGAATCCCATGAGCAACCACGACAACAACGACCCGCCCACGCCGCCGCGCAAATTCCGTTCCGCCACGATTTACGAAGGCACGGTGCGCGCCACCACACGCAGCTTTTTGTATGCGCTGGGCCAGGACGACGACGAAATCGCGCGCCCGCACATCGGTGTCTTCCACACCGGCGGCGAAATGAGCCCCTGCAACCTGAACCTGCGCGAGCAGGCGCAACACGCCAAGACCGGGATTTACGCCCATGGTGGCATGCCGCACGAATGTCCGGTGGTCTCGGTCTCCGACGGCCTGACCATGGCGCATTCGGGCATGCGTTTTTCACTGATCTCGCGCGAGCTGATTGCCGACAGTGTGGAAGCCTCGACCCGTGGCCACCAGTGGGACGGCATTTTCGGCATAGGTGCTTGTGACAAAAACCTGCCCGGCCTGATGATGGGCATGGTGCGTTGCAATGTGCCCAGCGTGTTTGTACACGGCGGCTCGGCGCTGCCGGGCCAGGCACCGGGTGTCGATGGCCGCGACCTGAATGTGGTCGACACCTACGAAACCATAGGCAAGGTGCTGGCCGGCGACGCAACGCCGGACGAACTCGACGCCATGAGTCACGCCTGCCTGCCGACGGCTGGCGCCTGCGCCGGCCAGTTCACCGCCAACACCATGGGCATGGTGTCCGAAGCGATTGGCCTGGCGCCCATAGGCTCCAGCATGGTGCCCGCCGTTTTCAGCGAACGCGCGCCGCTGATGCGCCGCGCCGCCAAAACCTTGATGAAAGCCGTGATGGGCGAGGCCCCGTTGCCGCGCGACATCGTCACGCGCCACGCGCTGGAAAACGCCTGCGCCGTGGTCTCGGCCACCGGTGGTTCGACCAATGCCGCGTTGCACATTCCGGCGATTGCGCATGAAGCCGGCATCAAGTTCCATCTCGACGACGTGGCCGAGGTGTTTGCCCGCACGCCGTTGATCGCCGACCTGCGCCCTGGCGGCAAATACCTGGCGCGTGATTTGTATTACGTGGGCGGCGCCGGTGTGGTGATGCGTGAATTGCTGCAACGCGGCTACCTGCATGGCGACTGTTTGACCTTTAGCGGCCGCACCCTGGCGCAAGAACTGGAAGGCGCGGCCGCCCCCGACGGTCGTGTGGTGCGCGACCTGGCGCATGCCTTGTCGCTCGACGGTGGCCTGGCCGTGCTCAAGGGCAATTTGTGCCCGGACGGTGCGCTGCTAAAAACCGCCGGCCTGGCCACCCTGGTGCACCGCGGCCCGGCCCGTGTGTTTGATTCGGAAGAAGAGGCCCAAAGCGCGGTGCAACAACGCCGCTACGAAAGCGGCGACGTGATCGTGATCCGCAACGAAGGCCCCAAGGGCAGCCCCGGCATGCGCGAGATGTTGGGCATCACCGCCCTGCTGTACGGCCAGGGCATGGGCGACAAGGTGGCGCTGCTGACCGACGGCCGTTTTTCGGGTGCGACACGCGGCCTGTGTATCGGTTATGCCGGGCCGGAAGCCGCCGACGGCGGCCCGATCGCCGCGCTGCGTGACGGCGACATGGTCAGCATCGATGCCCGCGCTGGTGCACGCAGTATTTCCGTGGAACTCAGTGATGAACAAATCCGGGAAAGATTGGCCGCGACTGGTGTAACCCCGGCTGTGCACCGGGGCGGTTTGCTGGAAAAATATGCGCTGACAGTCAGGCCCAGCCACCAGGGCGCGGTCACCCACTCGGGTGGCGTGATCTGGTTGCGCGACCAAGCCTGATCTTCAACTTCTTATTTCACTATCAACAGGAGACAAATCCATGAACATGTCACGTCGTCAAGTCATTCAATCCGCCGGCGCTTCCGCGCTGCTGGCCAGCATCGGCCAGGCCGCCTGGGCCCAGGCGCTGGAAAACCTCAAGATCATCACCGGCTTCGCCGCCGGCGGCACCTCCGACACCTTGTGCCGCCGCATGGGCACCAAGCTGGCGCCCGATTACGCCAAAACCGCCGTGATCGAGAACCGCACCGGTGCCGGTGGCCAGATCGCCATTCAGTATGTGAAGAGCGCCGCGCCGGACGGCATGACGCTGCTGCAGACGCCCACGTCCATGCTCACCATCTACCCGCACATCTACAAGAAGCTGCCGTATGAGCCGCTGGTGGACCTGGCGCCCGTGACCCTGGCCTGCGTCTTCGACTTCGGTCTGGCCGTGGGTCCGGCCGTGCCGCTCAGCGTGAAAACCGTGCCCGAGTTCCTGGCCTGGGCCAAGGCCAATCCGCTGGGCGCCAACTTTGGCTCGCCGGCCGCCGGCTCCACCCCCCACTTCATTGGAGCCCTGCTCGGCAAAAGCGCCGGTGTCGACCTGAAACACGCGGCCTACCGCGGCACACAGCCGGCCATGCTGGACCTGCTGGGCGGCAACATCTCGGCCGTGTCCGGCCCGATCGGCGACCTCACGCAACACCTGCCCACCGGCAAGGTCCGCATCCTGGGCGTGTCCGGCGCCAAACGCAGCCGCTTCGCCCCCGACGTGCACACCTACACCGAGCAAGGCCTGAAGGACATGATCCACAGCGAATGGTTTGCCTTCCTGATGCCGGCCAAAACCCCGACCGAGGTGGTGAACCGCATGAACGCTGCCCTGAAAGTGGCGCTGGCGCAAAAAGACGTGATCGATGGCCTGGCCGGTTTTGGCCTGGAAGCCATTTCGTCCACACCGGCCGAGCTGACCGACCTGATCAAGAAAGACACGGCCAAGTGGGGCCCCATCGTCAAGTCGGTGGGTTTCACGGCTGAGGCGTAATTAAGAGCCCCCACGCTGGTCGCTGCGCGTACTGCGCTGCCCCCCGAGGGGGCGCGACCGGCTTGGGGCGGCCCGGCGCCGGTCTCCGTCCTTGTTTGATATTTCGTGAGCACACCATGAACGCAGTTTTGAAATCACCGCCAGCCAGCATGCATCCCGACGAGTGGAAGGAGCGACTACAACTGGCCGCCTGCTACCGCGTCTTTGCGATGCTGGGCTGGACCGAGATGATTTACAACCACATCACGGTGCGGCTGCCGGACAGCGTCACGGGGGGCGCGAAACAATTCCTGATCAACCCCTTTGGCCTGCATTATTCGGAAGTCACGGCCAGCAACCTGCTCAAGATCGACCTGTTGGGCAACAAGCTGGATGACAACCCCTGGCCGGTGAACCCGGCCGGTTTCACCGTGCATGCCGCCATCCATGACGGCCTGCCCGGCGCCCATTGTGTGATGCACACCCACACCACGGCCGGCGTGGCCGTGGCTTGCACGCAAGGCGGGCTGGCGCAGAACAATTTTTATTCGGCGCAATTGCATGACTTGGTGGCCTACCACGACTTCGAAGGCATCACCATCCATGCCGACGAGGCGCCGCGCCTGCTGAAAAACATAGGCGACAAACCGGTGGTGATTCTGCGCAACCACGGCCTGCTGGCCTGGGCCTCAACCCTGCCGCTGGCTTTTGTGCGGCTCTGGACCTTGCAACGCGCTTGCGAGATCCAGATGGCGCAGGCGGCGATGGGACCGGCGATAACCGTGTCCGAAGCCGTGGCACGCAAGACCACGCACGACTCCTTCCAGTTCGACGCCCAGTTCGGCGCCGGCCAGGACGTGTTTGATGCCCTGGTGCGGCAGGTGGACCGGATTGATGACAGCTATAAAAACTAGAGCGCCTTGCGCCCATTCAGCAAGGGCTGGAGCCCATTTTGACCATTAAAAAAGTTTGTATTTACGGTGCCGGTGCGATAGGCGGCTGGATGGGCGTGAAACTCGCACAAGCCGGTTGCGATCTCAGCGTGGTGGCACGCGGCGCCACGCTGGCGGCCTTGCAAGAACACGGCCTGCGCCTGCAACGCGGCGAGGACATCACAACCGTGGCCGTGCGCGCCAGTGCCGATCCGGCCGCGCTGGGTGTGCAGGACCTGGTCATCGTTGCCGTCAAGGCGCCGGCCATGGCCGACGTGGCCAAAGCCATCGCGCCGCTGATTGGCCCCGACACCCTGGTGCTGACCGCCATGAACGGTGTGCCCTGGTGGTTTTTTGAAGGTTTCGGCGCGCAGTACGCCGGCACCCGGCTCAAGGCGGTGGACCCGGAGGGTGCGATTGCGCGCGCCATTCCGGCCAAACACATCATTGGCTGTGTGGTGCATGCCAGTTGCTCGCTGAACAGCCCGGGTTTTGTGAAAAACCACTTCGGCAACAAACTCATCATCGGCGAACCCTCGGGCGAAAAAACCGCGCGCGTGCTGGCCCTGGTGGCGCTGCTGGAACAAGCCGGCCACGAGGTCGTGTTGTCCGAGCAAATCCAGAAAGACGCCTGGTACAAACTCTGGGGCAACATGACGGTGAACCCGATCAGTGCCTTCACCGGCGCCACCACCGACCTGATCATGGGTGATGAGCTGGTGCGTGGTTTCATCTCCAAAGTGATGCTGGAAGCCAAGGAAATCGGCGCCCGTATCGGCATCCCGATTGACCAGCAGCCGGAAGACCGGCACGCGGTCACGCTCAAGCTAGGCGCCTTCAAAACGTCCATGTTGCAAGACGTGGAAGCCGGCAAAGGCATTGAACTGGATGCCCTGGTCACGGTGGTGAAAGAACTGGGCGAGCTGACCCAGGTGCCCACGCCGTTTACCGATGCCCTGCTGGGCCTGAGCCGCTTGCACGCGCGCGTGCACGGTTTGTATTGATGGCACCCAGCGCCGGCAAAGCCATCAGCGGCACGGCCTTCGCGACGCTGCTGCTGATCGCGCTGATGATGGGCGCCAACCACGTGGCGGCGCGTCTGGCCTTCAACAACGGTGTGGATGTGGTCACGGCCGTGGCGTTTCGCAGTGTGGTCACCGCGCTGGCCGTGGCGGCGCTGCTGACCATCCAGGGCGTGTCCATCCGTTTCAGCCCACGCAACAAACGTATCCTGCCGGTCATCGGCCTGCTGATCGCGGTGCAAAGCCTGTGCCTGTATTCCGCGGTGGCGCGGCTGCCGGTGGCGCTGGCCTTGCTGGCCTTCAACACCTACCCGATCTGGACCGCGCTGTGGGACTGGATTTTGTACCGCCGCGCCCCCGAACGCGCCATGCTGATCGCCATGCCGGTGATCCTGATCGGGCTGGCGCTGGCGCTGGACGTGTTGGGTGCGGCCTCAGGCCTGGGCGCTGCCGGCCAATGGGGCCGCATAGGCACGGGCGTGGCATTTGCGCTGGCCGCGGCAGCCACCTTCGGCGTGGCGCTGGTCTTGACCCAACACGAAGCCGGCGATGTGGATGGCCGCGTGCGCACCCTGACCACCATGAGCACCGTGGGTCTTTTTGCACTGGTCGGTGTGGCCGTGCAAGGCGGCTTTCACCTGCCGCAGGCGGCGGTGGGCTGGTGGGGTCTGCTGGCGCTGACCTTTTTGTACGGCACCGCCTTCACCATCATGTTCACCGTCTTGCCCCGACTCGGGGTGGCGGGCAACTCGGCCATCATGAATGTGGAGCCGGTGTTTGCGCTGGTGCTGGCCTGGCTGATCCTGGGCCAGGCGATTGCGCCCGTGCAGGTGGCCGGGGCCTTGCTGGTGGTGGGTGCGGTGATGGTGCTGGGCTTGAGAAAGCGCTGAGCGCTGATCCCCGTCAATGCGCGACGGATTTTGAAAAGACGTTGAGCACCACCACCCCCGCAACGATCAGGCCCAGGCCGGCAATCGCCGGGCCGTCCAGCGACTGCCCAAACACCAACCAGCCTATCAACGCAATCAGCGCGACTCCCGCGCCGGACCAGATCGCATACACCACACCAATCGGCAAGGTGCGCAGGGTAATGGACAGGCAATAAAACGCCAGACCGTAACCCAGCACCACAATCACCGAAGGCCACAAACGTGTGAATTCGTTGGACGCCTTGAGTGCGGACGTGGCGATCACTTCCGCCACAATCGCCAGGGACAAAATGAACCACTGCATGTGATGTTCTTTCGTTCGCTCGGCTTGGATCAGTCCACCACCACCGGCACCCGCGGCGCCAGTGCACACATCAACTCGTAACCCACGGTGCCGGCGGCCTGCGCCACTTCATCAATCGACAACACCGTGCCGCGGGCCGAACGGCCCCACAAGGTCACCTCGCTGCCGATGCCGGCTTCGGGCACCGGTGTCAGGTCCACCGTGAGCATGTCCATGCTGACGCGCGCCACCAGGCGGGTGCGCACCCCGTTGACCAGAATCGGCGTGCCTGTTGTGCAATGCCGGGGATAACCGTCGGCATAACCGCAAGCCACCACCCCGATGCGTAACGGTCCGTCGGCGGTGAAGCTGGAGCCATAACCCACGGTGTCGCCAGCCGCCAGTTGCTGGATGCCTATGATTTTGGAGGCCAGGGTCATGGTCGGCAACAAGCCCCAGTCGGTGGCGCTTTTTTCAGGGTAGTCGGGCGCGCTGCCGTAGACCACAATGCCGGGCCGCACCCAGTCGGACTTTTCGCCGATCAGCGCGCCGTGGCGCAGGATGGCGGCACTGTTGCTGAGCGTGCGCTCGCCGGGCAAGTCGTGCGTGACGGCCTCGAAAGCCCGCAACTGCTCGCTGATGCCTTTGGGGCCATCGGCATCGCTGAAATGGGTCATCAGCGAAATTTCATCGACCTGCGGCAAGGCGTTCAAGCGTGTCCAGGCGGCGCGATAACGTTGCGGCGAGAAACCCAGGCGGTTCATGCCGCTGTTCATTTTCAGGAACACGCGGTGCGGCAACTGGGTTTTGTGGGTGGCCAGCATATCGATCTGCTCGTCGCAATGCACCGTGTGCCACAGGCCCAGGCGCGAACACAGCTCCAGATCGCGCAGTTCAAAACAGCCTTCCAGCAACAGGATGGGACCGCGCCAGTCGAGGGCGCGCAGGCGCTGCGCCTCGGCCAGGTCCAGCAGCGCAAAACCATCGGCGCTGCGCAAACCGTCAAAGGCCCGCTCGATGCCATGGCCATAGGCGTTGGCCTTGACCACCGCCCAGACCCGGGCATCGGGCGTGGCGGCGCGCACACGCGCGAGGTTGTGGCTAAGCGCTGCGGGGTGAACAGTGGCAAGAATGGGACGGGGCATGGCAGGCTAGGAGATCGGGACAACAACAAAAGGGACAAGCCAACACGGGGAAGCGCCAGCCTGTCAAGGTCAATTTCTCGATTCTGCCAGCTTGGCGCGTGCTATAAACCCTCATCGTCAGGAGACATTCACTTTATCTTGTGGCACCAGACCGTCTGGTGCATACGCAATGGTGATCAAAACAGATTAATGAAGCGCGGTTTTTACACCATCATGGCGGCCCAGTTTTTCAGCTCGCTGGCTGACAATGCGCTGTTCGTCGCCGCCGTCGAGTTGCTCAGGACCAGTGGCGCGCCCAAGTGGCAGCCGGCTGCGCTGGTGCCTATGTTTGCGCTGTTTTATGTGGTGCTGGCGCCGTTTGTCGGGGCTTTTGCCGACGCGCAACCCAAGGGCAAGGTCATGTTCATCAGCAACGCCATCAAGGTGGTGGGCTGTCTGATGATGTTGTTCGGCACCCACCCGCTGATGGCCTACGCCATTGTTGGCCTGGGCGCCGCTGCGTATTCGCCCGCCAAATACGGCATCCTCACCGAACTGCTGCCGGCCTCGCAACTGGTCAAGGCCAATGGCTGGATCGAGGGCCTGACGATTGCCTCCATCATCCTGGGCGTTTTGCTGGGCGGCCAACTGGTCGGCCATTCGGTGTCGAACTTGCTGCTGTCCTTTGACTTCCCCGTCATCAATACCGGCATAGACACACCACCCGAAGCGGCCATTGCCGCGCTGATCGTGCTCTACGTGATCGCCGCCTGGTTCAATTTGCGCATCCCGCTCACCGGCGTTGAGATGCGCGCCATGCCGCGCAACAAGCTGGAGTTGCTGCCCGACTTCTGGAACTGCAATGCGGCGCTGTGGCGCGACAAGCTGGGCCAGATTTCGCTGGCCACCACCACCTTGTTCTGGGGGGTGTCCGGCAACCTGCGTTACATCGTGCTGGCCTGGAGTGCCGCCGCCCTGGGTTACAGCACCACGCAGGCGTCCAGCCTGGTCGGCGTGGTGGCGATTGGCACGGCCATAGGCGCGATCCTGGCCTCCATGCGTATGCGGCTGGAACACGCCCCCAGCGTGATGCCGCTCGGCATTGCCATGGGTATTCTGGTGATCTTGATGAACTTCATCACCAACGTCTGGGTCGCCGCACCCTTTCTGATTTTGCTGGGTGGCCTGGGTGGCTTTCTGGTGGTACCCATGAACGCGCTGCTGCAACACCGCGGCCACAACCTGATGGGCGCGGGCCGCTCCATCGCGGTACAAAACTTCAACGAGCAGTCCTGCATCCTGGCGCTGGGCGCGGGTTACAGCCTGTCCACCGGCATGGGCCTGTCGGCCTTTGGCGCGATCACCACCTTTGGCGTGGTGGTGGCGGGCTTTATGTGGCTGATCCAGCGCTGGCACAAAAGCAACTGCATCAAGTACAAAGAGCAGGTGGACCACCTGCTGACCATCGCCCGCAGCGACAAATCACACTGATGCGGACAGGGGACAGGCCGTGAACGACCGGGGCACCGGCACGCGCCGCGAAGGGCCGCCCCGAGCAAGCGACGGCCCCTCGGGGGCAGGGAGTTACACGCAGTGAACAACCGTGGGGCCTTACTAGCCGCAGCGGCCCTGGTTTGCAACGCCTTTGTCTGGGGCGTGTCCTGGTGGCCGTTTCGTGAACTGCAGTCGCTGGGCCTGCACCCCCTGTGGTCCACCGCGCTGATCTACTTTTTTTCACTGGCCTGCGTGTTCTGCGTCTGGCCCCGCGCCTGGCGCGGTTTCGCGCAACATCCGCAACTGTGGCTGCTGGCGGTGGCGGCCGGCCTGACCAATGTCGGCTTCAACTGGGCCGTCACGGTGGGCGACGTGGTGCGTGTGGTGTTGCTGTTTTACCTGATGCCGGCCTGGTCGGTGCTGCTGGCCTGGGCCGTGCTGGGGGAGCAACCGACACGTGCATCGTTGCTGCGGCTGCTGCTGGCCATGGTCGGCGTGTTGATTGTGCTGAAATCGCCTCACTCGCCCTGGCCCGTGCCGCAGGGCACGGCGGACTGGCTGGCCCTGATGGGTGGCCTGTGTTTTGCCGCCACCAATGTCTTGTTGCGCAAACTGGCGTACACCCCCAGCCCCTCACGCATGATGGCGATGTTTGGCGGCGGCGCCATCATGGCGAGCAGCACGGCCTTGCTGGGCATGGCCTGGCAACACGTGCCGGCGCCGGCCTGGACCACTGACTGGCTGGCCGTGGCCCTGGGCCTGAGTCTGGCTTTCCTGGTCAGCAACATGGCGCTGCAATATGGCGCGGCACGGCTGGCCGCAAGCACGACCGCGATTGTGATGTTGACCGAAATCCTGTTCGCCAGCCTGTCCGCCGCCTTTCTGGGCGCAGCCGCGTTCAGCCCCCGCATCCTGCTGGGCGGCAGCCTGATCGTGCTGGCGGCGGTGCTCGCCGCCATGGCGCCGGCCCCAGCCGCCTTGCCTGGCGACAAGGCATAGCCCCCACGTTCGCTCACGTCGTGAAGCTCTCTGCCCCCCAGGAGGCTCATTTCCCCTGGGGCGGCCCTGCGGAAAATTGCTTTTGCTGGTCGCTGCGTTAAAGTGAGGTTTCACATCAGGAGCACCCATGAGCAGCATCTATGACTTCGACGCCCAGCAGATCAACGGCCAGAACATCTCGCTCTCGGAATTCAAGGGCAAGGTCATGCTGATCGTGAACACCGCCAGCAAATGCGGCTTCACGCCGCAGTTTGGCGGGCTGGAAGAACTGCACAAAACCTACGCCGGCAAGGGCCTGGCCGTGCTGGGATTTCCGTGCAACCAGTTCGGCTCGCAAGACCCGGGCAGCGACGGGGAAATTTCGGAGTTTTGCCAGATCAACTACGGCGTGAGTTTTCCGATGATGGGCAAGATCGATGTCAACGGCCCGGCCGCGCACCCGCTGTACAAATGGCTGTCGTCCGAAGCGCCCGGCCTGCTGGGCAGCAAGGCCATCAAGTGGAACTTCACCAAGTTCCTGGTTGGCAAGGACGGCCAGGTGATACGGCGTTATGCACCGACCGACAAACCGGCCGACCTGGCGAAAGACGTGGAAGCCGCACTCGCCGCTTGATTGATAGCCAAATCGGCCTCCGGCCCTTTCTACACGGGCGTCAACAGCTCCTTCTTTAATAGCAAGCAAGACAGCAATATCAGGCGGCTTCGCTGAGCTGGCGCGAAAAATCCGCCAGTGTTTTGCCGGCCTCCTGCTGAAACCCGGCCTCCAGCACCGTCAATGACTGGATGCGGTCCACACGAAAGCTGCGAAAGTCGCGCCGTGTTTCGCACCAGGCGGACAGGGTCCAGACCTTGCCCCAGAAAAAGCAACCCAGCGGGCGAATCGTGCGCTGGCTGGTTTTGCCCAGCGGGTCGCAATAATCCAGCCGCACCTTGCGCTGGGCCTGCACCGCTTCACGCAACTGCTGCAGGCGCTGCTGGTGGGCCGTATCCAGCGTGATCAGCGGCGCGTAAACCGCCAGGCTTTCCGCGGCCGCACGTGCGCCCATCGGCAACACCGACAAGATTTTCCCCGGCGCATCATCGGCCGCGCGTGACAGCCCGGCGTCCAGTCCAATTTGTGCCAGGCGCACCGACGCCACCAGTGCCGCGGCTTCCTCTTGGGTGAACATCAGCGGCGGCAGCTCAAAACCCGCGCCTAAGCGGTAACCGACACCGGCCTCGCCCTCGATAGGCACGCCCTGGTGTTGCAGCTCGGCGATGTCGCGATACACCGTACGTGCCGACACCGCCAGCCGCCCGGCCAGATAAGCGGCCGTGCTGAGCCGGCGCCCGCGTATGAGCTGGACCAACTGGAACAGGCGATCAGCGCAGCGCATGCAATTTTCGGGTGTTTTAGGGCGCTAGCCCATGCTGCATGGGCGCAAGCAGCTATTAAAAATAGAGCATTCCAAGGTTTGGCTTAAGCCTGAACACCGATGTGAATAGCCACTTTGTCGGCCCCATGATAAGCCTCGAAATCGGTGGCGTAGCTGCGCGCGATCTCGGGATGGTCCTGGAAAAATTGCCAGATCCCGCCCCAGGTGTCTATCACCGCCTGCGGCATGGCGCCTTGGGCCATGAAGACCAAATAGTCCCCGGCCTGGATGCTCACGTTGTGCCAGGGCGCAGACGCCGCGGGCGCCGCGACCGCCACGCCGGCCGTCACGTCGTAAGCGCCGCTGTGATCGGACGCGTAGGCGGAATACACGCCGTACATACCCGCGTCCGGCAGGCGGCCGGGGATTTTCCCGGCCAGCCCCTCCGCAAAAATACGGCCCCACAAGGCGCCGAGTTTGGCCGTGCCGGGGTCTTGCTCGGCCCGGTTGGTGGTGCGCACCATGAGGCCCGTCACCGGAAAAGACGTGGCAAGGGTGTGGCGGGTGGGCTGCATCAAGAACTCCTGTGAAGAATGGAAGCACTGGATGCTAAACCGGGGCTGCTGACAACGGGGTGTCAGCAGGCACGCTCAGCCCAGCGCCTCGTCCAACAGCTCGACCCAGTGCCGCACCGGTGTGGCCGTACCACTTTGCAAATGGGTGATGCAGCCGATGTTGGCCGAGGCAATCAGGGCGGGTTTCATCTCGTTCAGATTCTCCAGTTTGCGGTCGCGCAACTGGGTGGCGATGCCAGGGTTGAGCACCGAATAAGTCCCGGCCGAGCCGCAGCACAAATGCGCCTCGCAACGGGCAACCTTGATCTGAAAACCCAGCGCGCCCAGGTGCTGCTCCACACCGCCACGCAGTTGCTGGCCGTGTTGCAAGGTGCAAGGCGGGTGAAAGGCGATCTGGCCGGCTTGGGCCTTCACACGCGTACGCAAGGCCTCCACCAGTTCGGGCAACAACTCGCTGAGGTCACGTGTCAGTGCACTGATACGCGCCGCTTTGGCCGCGTAGGCCGGCTCATCTTTCAGGTGGTAGCCGTACTCCTTGACCGTGACGCCGCAGCCCGAGGCGTTCATCACGATGGCCTCGGCGCCGGCTTCAAGATGCGGCCACCAGGCGTCGATGTTGGCCCGCATCTCGGCTTTGCCGCCGTCCTGGTCGTTCAGGTGAAACTTGACGGCACCGCAGCAACCGGCCTTGGGCGCCAGCACGGTCTGGATGCCGGCGGCGTCCAGCACACGCGCCGTGGCGGTGTTGATGTTGGGCATCATGGCCGGCTGCACACAACCGGCCAGCAGCAACATCTTGCGTGTGTGTTCACGCTGCGGCCAGACGCCGGCCGGCTGCCGCGCCGGCACCTTGGCTTGCAGCGAATCTGGCAACAGGCCACGCACGGTCTGGCCCAGTTTCATGGCCGGCGCAAACAGCGGCGAAGGCAGGCCTTCTTTCAGTGCCCAACGCAAGGCGTTTTCACCCGCCGGGCGCGGCACCCGTTCATCGACCAGCTTGCGGCCGATGTCGACCAGATGCCCGTATTGCACGCCGCTGGGACAGGTGGTTTCGCAGTTGCGACAGGTCAGGCAGCGGTCCAGATGCATCTGCGTTTTGCGTGTCGGCTTCTCGCCCTCCAGCACCTGTTTGATCAGGTAGATGCGACCGCGCGGGCCATCGAGTTCGTCACCCAGCAACTGGTAGGTCGGGCAGGTGGCGGTGCAAAAACCACAATGCACACACTTGCGCAAAATCGCCTCGGCGGCCTGGCCGTCGGCGGTGTTTTTGAATTCGGGGGCGAGGTGGGTTTGCATCAGAAATCCGGGTACATACGGCCGCGGTTGAAGATGCCGGCGGGGTCAAACTGGCGCTTGAGTTCGCGGTGGATTCGGTCCAGCGGCGATTTCAAGGCATCAAATCGCTCCTCAGCCCTTTCTGCATGTGCGCCACCAGCTATAAAAAGCGTAGCGCTTCCACCGACACGTGCAGCCGCCTCGCGCAAGCGCGGGGCGTCCTCCGCGGCCGCGTGGACCCAGCGCAAACCGCCGTGCCACTCGATCAGCGGCGGCTCCGGCAAGTCCAGCACAGTCGCTGTTTGTGGCACGGACAGGCGCCACAGGTCACGCGTCGTACCACCTGCCTGAAACCAGGGCAGTTGCTGGTCGCGGCACAAGCTCCAGTCAGTTGCGGCGGCGCTGTTGTCCTGGCGTTCACCACCCAAGGTCTTGCAGGCGGCCTCCACGGCGGCGACGGCGCCACGCAAACGCAGAGTCAGCGTGGGCCCACCCGCGTCCACCAGCCAGCAACTGGCGTTGAGCGGCAGCGGCTGGTCGCCCCAACGGTTGAGCTGTGCCAGCGCTTCAGCCTGGTCCATCTGGAACTTCAGCGTGGCCTCGGCCGGGGCCACGGGCAGCACCTTGAGGCTGACTTCGGTGATCAGGCCCAGCGTGCCCAAGGCACCACACATCAGACGCGACACGTCATAACCGGCCACGTTTTTCATGACCTGCCCGCCAAAGCTCAGCAACTCGCCCCGGCCGTTGAGCAGGGTCAGCCCCAGCACATAGTCACGCACGGCGCCCACGCTGGCGCGTGCCGGGCCGCTCAAGCCCGCCGCGACCATGCCACCCACGGTGGCGCCGCCGGCAAAATGCGGCGGCTCAAAGGGCAGGCACTGGCCACGTTCGGCCAACACGGCTTCCAGCTCGGCCAGCGGTGTGCCAGCACGCGTGGTCACCACCAGTTCACTCGGCTCGTAACTGATGATGCCGGTCAGCGGCCGGGTGTCCAGCAAGTCGCCGTCCGTGGCTTCGCCGTAAAAGTCCTTGCTGCCTCCGCCGCGAATACGCAAGGCGGTGCCGGCGGCGGCGGCCGCGTGTACCTGGGCTGTGATCAATTGAAGCGCTGAATCCATGGCGCTGATGGTAAAGGCGCGCCGGCCGGCGCAGTTTGATTTTTTTGAACGGCGGCTGTTCGGTTTTTGATGAGCTTAGTCAGCGAAAAAATTCACCGGCAGTCCCGGCACCGTCACCCGCATGGAAAACACCGCGCCCGACAGCGGCATCGCGGCCAGTTCGGCGGCCGGTCGGCCATGGCGGGCCGTCGTCAGATACAGGGTTTGCAAATCGTCCCCACCGAAACACACCATGGTCGGGCACACCACAGGCGTGGGAATCTCGGCCAGCACCTCGCCGCCGGGTGAGAGCTTGAGCACGCGCTGTCCTTCAAACATGGCCACGTAATAATTGCCTTCGCTATCCACCGCCGCCCCATCGGGCCGGCCGCCATAACCCGGCATGCCGGCCTGCCAGCCCGGCGGCTTGGCCGGGAATTGGCAGAACACGCGGCCGTGTTGCAGCTGATTGCCCGCAGCATCCCAGTCCCAGGCGCGTATGACATGGGCGGTGGTGTCGGACCAGTACAAGGTTCGGCTGTCGGGCGACCAGGCCAGGCCGTTGCCCACGGTGGCGTCGCCGGTTTTTTCCTCCAGCCTGGGCGGCTGGCCGCTGCCGTCCAAACAATACAGGGCCGCCTGGCGCGCATCACGCGGCTCGTAAATCGTGCTGGCCCAGAAACGGCCCAGCGGGTCACACTTGCCGTCGTTGAAACGGGTGGTGGCGGGATCATGCGCCGCAGCCACCCATTTTTCCAGCGCGCCGCCCCAGTTTCGCGCGCGGTAAATACCGTCGCGCAACGCAATGACCAAACCGCCGCTGCGCGCTGGCGCGATACAACCCGGCTCGGCGGGCATGGCCCAGCTTTCTACCGTGCCCATGAACACGTTGCAGCGATGAATCTGCCGGCCGGGAATATCCACCCAATACAGCGCCTGCTCATGCGGGTGCCAGAAAGGGGACTCGCCCAGTTCGCAGGCTTGGGCCACCAGGGTTTGCCAGGTCATGAATGAATTACCTTCTTGTTGGATTCGGGCGTGTGAAACGCCCCATGCGCCGGCCGTCGCCCTTCAATGCGCACAAGCGCCGGTCGTCGCGGGACTCCCGGCACTGGCCAGGATCAAGGGCATGAGTTTAGGCGCCAGCACCTTGAGCAATTGCACCGGCAAGCCGCTGGTGAAATCGTAGCCGGCGGCCTGCCCGCCCGGCACGTAGGCAATGATGGTGCCGAAAAACCGCTCGTCGATGTTGAACACAAAGGTCGCCGAACGATTCACCACGCGCGATTCAATCAGGCGGCCACCTGGGCCATAGGTATCAAAGCGCTGATCGCCGGTGCCGGTCTTGCCGCCGACGGAAAAAACGCGGCCGTCAGGCCGCACAAACGCCTGCTTCACACGTTGAGCGGTGCCGCCCGCCACCACCAGCCGAAGTGCGCCACGCACGGCTTGCGCCACTTCCGGCGCCAGTACCCGCTCGGCCTTGGCAGGCTGGTTTTGCAGCAGGGTTTCATAAGGCGTGGCGGCAGCAAAATGCAGCGACTGGATCCGTGTGGTGGGTTTGTGCAGCCCGTCGTTGACCAGAATCCCCATCAACTCTGCCAGCGCGGCCGGACGGTCGGCCGAGGCGCCGAGCGCGGTCCCGTAAGACGGGACCAGCGAGTTGAAGGGGTAACCCATCTGCGCCCATTGCCGGTGGATTTCCAGGAAGCCTTCGCTTTCGAGCAAACCCAGAATCCGCTGGTCTTGCGCATGTTTGCGATGGACGGAAAAAAGCCAGGCATACACCGCCTGCCGCTGGGCACTGCTGGCCAGCACCACTTGCGCCTGGGTCGCCCCCGGGTGTTGGCGCAGATAAGCCACCAGCCACAACTCCAGCGGATGCACGCCCGCGAGGTAGCCGCGATCGGCCAGCGACATCTGCGCCGGTGCGTATTGCACATACAGTCTGGCCAGTCTGGCTTCGTCCGGATCCACGCCGTCCGGCAGATTACCTTTCACAAAATCCTTGAACTGCGCCAGCGTGGCCTCAGGCGCAATGCTGCGGGACATGGCCGCCAGCCGCGACACCGTGGGGCGCCGGTTCTCCAGCAGCAGGGCTTGCATCTCCTGCGCGGTTTTGCCCTGGTATTTGGCCAGGAAACGGCGCATGAAGACCTGGCCTTCACGGTCGGCGAAACGGCTCAGGTAGGCGGCGCGGCGCGGGTCGCTCGCATCCTGCAGCAACTTGGCCGAGGAGCCGGGTGTCAGAAACATGTAGTGGTGCACGATGTCGCGCATCAGGCGGATAAACACCAGATTCACCGAGTTGCGCAGGCCGTCACGCACCGACATCACCCGACCCGCATCGTCGCGGTTGAAGTTGCTGAAATGATGCAGGCCGCCGCCTGTGAAAAAACCTTCACCCGTGCTGGCGGAATAACGCCGCTCCAGCGCCGCCTCCAGCATGGGGCTCAGGCCGGGGTCTTTGGACGCGAGAAAATAATCCACCGCCCAACGTGTCAGCACGTCCTGCCGGTCCACTTCCAGCGTGCGCAACTGTTTCTTGTCCAGCACCGACAGGCGCTGGTGCAAATTGGCCATGATGTCGAGATAAGTCACCAGCGTACGCAGCTTGGCCGTCGATCCCAGGTCGAGCTTGGTGCCTTCGTTGATGTTCAGCGGCTGGTCGAAGTTGTCGGTTTGCACCCGCAGGTAATTGGCCTGGGCACCACGTTCGTACAAGGTGACGCTGTACACCACCTTGGCCGGATCACCGCGCTCCAGCAACTGCTTGGCGGACAAGCCGGCGGCCTTGGCGCTGGCCGGATTGCGCAAGTCCCGCAACAGGTCGGTCACGGCGGTCTGCACCGGCGCGTTCAGCGTGCTGGCCACGCTGAGGTCCAGACGGTCCAGGTCATACAGGCGGCTGCCGCCCAACAGACCGGCCAGATGGGTGCGCACCGCATTGGCCGCCTTCTGCGTGACAAAGGAAACCGCAGGCGCCGGCACCCGGCTCACACGCCGGTGCAGCGGGGCCTTGAGGGCCGCATCACGCAGCGCGGGCGGAATCACCCCGGCACTGCCCAGCAGGCGCAGATGGCTGTCGGTGAGTTGCGTCAGCTCAGCCTCGTTGGCATCCAGGTAATACGAAGGCCGACGTTGTGAAATCAAGAGGCTGAGCAACTGCTTGAACTGTTGCGCCGGCTCGCTGAGGTCGGCATCACCGGCATCCATGTCCACGTTTTGCAGCAAGCGGTTGGCTTCCTTGATGTCGCCGCCGTACCAGACCCACAAACCGTCCCCCAGGCCATGCACCTCGCCATAACCGGCCTTGGCGGACAGCGGCATGGTGTTCAGGTAACTCAGCACCAGCTGGCGCCGCACCGCGCTGGTATCTTCCCCCTGCTGGTAGGCGCGCAAGGCGGCCGACACCATTTGCTGAAATTTTTCCCGGATCGAGGAGGTGCGGCCCTCGGATGAATGGCGGTATTTTTCGATCTGGGTCGCCAGGGTGCTGCCGCCGGGCGAGCGGCTCTCGCCCGTGAGTGTGGTTTTGGCCTTGGTCAAGACCGCACTGGCCAACCTGTCCCACTCCACCGCCGGGTTGCGTTTGGGATGATCGGGATCCAGCAGTTCGCGGTTCTCGATGAACAGCAGGCTTTGCACCAGAATTGGTGCGATGTCCTCAAAGTTCTCGTACACCCGCCGCGGATAACGTTCCTGGAACAGGCGGTCCTTGTGACAATCCACAATGCCCAGGCCGCTCTGGATTTTTTCAGGGTAGGGGGCGAAATAACCGGCATCCACGATCTCTGTCATGCCCTTGGACATGCGCGCCTGCTGGACAATCGCGAACTCCCGGCTCTGGAGCTTGTCGAGAAACACCGGCAACTCGGCATACCCCAGCCTGTCGTCATACGGGGCATTCGGCGGAAAACGTATCGCCGGACTCGGCCCCGGACCCAGTGCGTAATTGGCCTTGCCGGCCAGCCGGGAAAAAAAATACGCCTGGTAACTCGATGTGCGTATCTCCTGGACCACCAGCAAGCCCAGGACGAGCAGCAGGAGCAGCACGGAAGATGCCAAGATGATCTTGAAGCGCCGAGAAAAGGAAGTTCGCATGGCGTGCATACCCCTCATCCTGAGTTTTTTGGGTCCTCGGGCTGCGCCAACCGTGCCGCGCAAGCCATGCTTCACTATATGGACAAATCAGGAAAAACTGCAAGCCACCGTCGGCCCCTGCCGGCTTATGGCACACGCTCCACCTGCAGACTCATGTGTGCACTCATGGACTCGCCCGGCGCCAGCACCTGGATGCCCAGCGCATCGGCGTTACCGGCACCGGCCTGCATCAGGTTGACGGCGTTGTTGACATGGCTGACCGGCTCGATCGCCACAAAGTCGCGCGTGTTGTTGGTAAACACCACCAGGCGGCGCAGGCTGGACGTGATACGGGTAGAGAGCAGCTCGTCGCGCAAATGCGCCACACCGGTCCAGCCGTCAAAACAGTGGTCCACATCGAGGGCGGCGCAGTCCAGGTCGAGTCCGCTCGAAGGCTGGCGATGGGTGGGCAGCTTTTCGCCACTCATCTCCCAGCGCCCGGTGGCTTCAAATACCAGGTGGCTGCCAGGACGTTTGACAAAATAGGGGTGCCAGCCCAGACCGGCCGGGGCCGGTGTGGCCGACTGGTTGGTCATGCTGAGCGTGAGCTCCAGGGTGTTGCCGTGGAGCCTGAAGGTTTGCGAGGCATCAAAAGCAAAAGGCCAGGACGCGTCGGCCCGGTGTTCGCAGGCCAGCATCAGCAGCTCGTCGTTTTGCTCCAGCACCTGCCAGGGCCGCTGCCAACCCAGGCCGTGGATGGCATGCGGTTCCGGCCCGTTGTTTTGCACCAGGGGATGGCTGGTGCCCTGCCATTTCAGGGTGGCATGACCAACACGGTTGGAAAAAGGCACCAGCGGGTAACTGCCGGCCAGACGCACGGACAACAACTCGTTCGCGGGGGTGGAACGCAGAACCGGGATATCGCCCAGCCACAGGCCGCTGATACAAGCGCCCAGATCGGGCTTGATGTCACAACGCAGACTGGCGCTGGACAAGGTGATGGACTCGGTCATGGCGGGCTCCTTTTGCTGTCACGATTGTGCATCGGTGTGCCCAAAAAAAATGGCCCGCCAAACCGAAGTCCGTGCGGGCCCAACATCCAAAGGAGACTCTCGCTAGTCATTCCCGCCGTGGCTGCAGCGCAGCCACGGCCTGTCTGCTTTAACGGCTGTAAGCGGTTTCGCCGTGTGACGTGATGTCCAGGCCTTCACGCTCGGCTTCTTCGCTCACACGCAGGCCAATCAGCAGATCCGCGACCTTGTAGGACAGGAAAGCCACCACGCCAGACCACGCCACGGTGAGCAACACACTCTTGACCTGCACCCAGACCTGGTGGCCCATGGCGAAGTCGGCAGGCTGTGTGCCGCCCAGGCTGGGCGACGCGAACACACCCGTCAGGATGGCGCCTATGATGCCGCCGACACCGTGCACGCCGAACACGTCAAACGCATCGTCGGCACCCAGCATTTTCTTCAGGCCACCCACGCCCCACAGGCACACAAGGCCGGCCACCAGGCCCAGCACGATGGAGCCCATCGGGCCGACAAAACCGGCCGCTGGCGTCACGGCCACCAGACCGGCAACAGCACCGGAAGCCGCACCCAGCATGGACGCCTTGCCTTTGTGCAGCGCTTCGCCGCCTATCCAGGACAAGGTTGCGGCGCTGGTGGCCAGGATGGTGTTGATGAACGCCAGACCGGCCACGCCGTTGGCCGCGCCCGCCGAGCCGGCATTGAAGCCGAACCAGCCCACCCACAGCAGGGAGGCACCAACCATGGTCAAGGTCAGGCTGTGCGGCGTCAGGGCCTCCTTGCCAAAGCCGATACGTTTGCCCAGCATGTAAGCCCCCACCAGACCGGCCACACCGGCGTTGATGTGCACCACGGTGCCACCGGCAAAGTCCAGTGCGCCGTCTTTACCGAGCAGACCGCCGCCCCACACCATGTGGGCCATCGGGATGTAGCTGAAGGTGAACCAGAACACGGAAAACAGCAACACGGCGGAGAAGCGCATACGTTCGGCAAAGGAGCCGACGATCAGCGCCACCGTGATGGCCGCGAAGGTGGACTGGAAGGCCACAAACACGTATTCCGGAATGGTCGGCAAGGCACCCGACAAGGTGTCTGCGGCAATACCTTTGAGGAAAAGTTTGTCGAAGCCGGCGAAGAAAGTGCCTTCACCACCAAACGCCAGGCTGTAGCCGTAGATCGCCCACAACAAGGTGATGAGCGCGAAGATCACAAAGACCTGCACCAGCACCGATAACATGTTTTTGGAGCGCGACAGGCCGCCGTAAAACAGCGCCAGTCCGGGGATGACCATCAGGATGACCAACATGGTGGAGGTCAACATCCAGGCGGTATCGCCGCTATCGAGCTTGGGTGTTGGCGCAGGGGCCACGACCACAGCCGCAGGGGCTACCACCACGGTGGCGGGCGCCACCACCACAGCCGCCGGCGCCACCGCGGCCGCCTCTGTGGCGGCAGGTGCCGGCGTTTGCGCCAGCACGGCTGCGCCCAAGGTCAGCAAACTCAAACCCAGGGCAAGCGAAGCAAGTATTTTTTTCATGGCAATGTTCTCTTTTTAGGGTTGAGCCTTACAGGGCTTCCTTGCCGGTTTCACCGGTGCGGATGCGCACGACTTGTTCCAGGTTGTAGACAAAGACCTTGCCGTCGCCGATCTTGCCGGTGCGGGCGGCGCCCTCGATGGCTTCGATGACACGGTCAACCAGCTCGTCGGACACCGCCGCCTCGATCTTGACCTTGGGCAAAAAGTCGACGACGTATTCCGCGCCCCGGTAGAGCTCGGTGTGGCCTTTCTGGCGGCCGAAGCCTTTAACTTCGGTCACGGTGATGCCTTGCACGCCAATACCGGACAGCGCTTCGCGCACTTCGTCCAGCTTGAACGGTTTGATGATGGCGGTGACGAGTTTCATGTGTTCTCCTTTGCCCCAGCGTTTATGCCGGCTTGTTTCAGAAAGTTTTCTTGACCGAGAGGACCAGGCCATCTTTGGCCAGGTCACGCGTGCCCGAACCGGGCAAGGTGTAAGGCGCGGAACCCAGGCCGCTGGTGCCCACCACCGCTAGGCTCAGCACCAGGCCGTCGATGTCCTTGTTGACGGCCACCGAGTAGTCGGTATACGAGTTGCCGTTCTTGATTTTTTGCGCGCCGACGTGTGGCACGATGGACCAGCCCGAGCCCAGGTCAAAGTTGGCGCTGAGGTCAAGGTAGCCGCTGTTTTTGCTGTTGACCGTGCCAAACAAATTGGTGGTGGCGTGCGAATACTTGGCCGTGAACACCCCGTAGGTGAGGGCGCCGTACAACTCAAAGGTGTTGGGATTCACCAGGCCAGGCGTATTGCTCAGGTTGTTGCCGGCATACCAGTAATAGAGGCCACCAACGTCATAACCCAGGCCTTCGGCCAGGGTGCCTTTGTAACCCCCGTAGAGATCCACTTCCGCCGGGCCTTTGGTGGTGTTGGGGTTGGCTGTTGTGTCTTTCAGCCAGGTGATGGTCGTGGCCCAGGTCCCGAGATAAAAACCGCTGCTGTGGGCGTAGTCAATGCCGGCCGACAAAGCGGGCTTCTTGCCGCTTTGCGAAATACCGCGGTAACGGTAGTCCGTGGTGGCGCCTATGTTGTAGGACAACGTGGACTCCGGCACGGGCGCCGGCGCGGCGGTCTGGGCAAATGCCGAACCTGCCAGGGTCAGAACCATCACCAGCATTGATTTTTGAGCGGTCAATTTCATTAAAAACTCCATTGATAGTTAAAAGTAGGAACTGCAGCCAGCTTCAATTAGCATGGAGCGTGCCAAAGCTCCGCAGCGTCAAAGTTGTGCGTCTTCTCTTGCAGAGGCGGCCGCGTGACAAGATGTAGGGCAGAAAAAGAGGTTCGCACCAAGTCAGTGCCAAGTCGGGTGCGCATTCGTGGTGCGCCAGCAGGGAGAAAACGGACAATGAGCTTATCTTTAGTGCAAAGCCGTGCTTTGCTGGGCCTGCAGGCCCATCCGGTGTGTGTTGAAGTGCACCTGGCCAACGGTTTGCCCAGCCTCACCCTGGTCGGGCTGGCGGAGACCGAGGTCAAGGAAGCGCGTGAACGTGTGCGTTCGGCGATTCAAAACACCGGGCTGGAATTTCCCAGCAACAAGCGCATCACGGTCAACCTGGCTCCGGCGGACTTACCCAAAGACTCTGGCCGGTTTGACCTGGCGATCGCCCTGGGCATCCTGGCCGCCAGTGGTCAGATCGATACCAGCAAACTGGCCGGTTACGAATTCGCCGGCGAGTTGTCGCTGGGCGGCGATTTGCGCCCCATACGCGGCGCGCTGGCCATGAGCCTGGCGCTGGCGAGCGCTGACGCCGGCCAGGCCAAACCCAAACTTGTGCTGCCCGAAGGCAGTGCCCAGGAAGCCGCGTTGGTGCCGGGAACCGAGGTCTACCGCGCCCACCACCTGCTCGACGTGGTCAGGCAATTCCTGCCGGGCGATGCGCCACCCGAAGCCATGGACGGCTGGGTCCGGCTGCATGCCAGCGCGCAACACCAGGACATGCCCTACCCCGACCTGGCAGACGTCAAAGGCCAGGCAGCCGCCAAACGGGCGCTGGAAATCGCCGCGGCCGGCGGCCACAGCCTGCTGATGGTTGGTGCGCCTGGCTCCGGCAAATCCATGCTGGCCCAGCGTTTTGCCGGCCTGCTGCCGGCCATGAGCACCGAAGAAGCCCTGCAAAGCGCGGCGATTGCCTCGCTGGGCGGACGCTTCTCAATGGACCGCTGGGCCCAGCGCCCGACCTGCTCCCCGCACCATACAGCTAGCGCGGTGGCCCTGGTCGGTGGCGGCTCGCCCCCCCGGCCTGGCGAAATTTCGCTGGCGCACCATGGCGTGTTGTTTTTGGATGAATTGCCGGAATTTCCACGGGCTGCGCTGGAGGCTTTGCGTGAGCCACTGGAGTCAGGCAGCATCACGATTTCGCGCGCGGCCCAACGGGCGGAGTTCCCCGCGCGTTTTCAGCTGGTCGCCGCCATGAACCCCTGCCCCTGTGGTTACCTGGGCTCCAGTTTGCGCGCCTGCCGCTGTTCGCCGGACCAGGTCTCGCGTTACCAGGGCAAACTCAGCGGCCCGCTGCTGGACCGCATTGATCTGCATGTGGAAGTCGGCGCACTGGGCGCCGATGAATTGCTGGGCGCGGCGCCGGGCGAAAGCACGGCCAGCATCAGGCAGCGGACGGTGCTGGCCCGCGAACGCGCCATGACGCGCCAAGGCAGCAGCAACCAGGCGCTGCAGGGAAAAGCCATTGACACGCAGTGCCAGCTGGACGCTGCCGCCGCAAAGTTTTTGAACATCGCCGCAGCCCGCCTGGGCTGGTCGGGCCGCGGGATTCACCGCTGCCTGAAGGTGGCCAGAACCATCGCCGACCTGGCCGGCGACGCCAGCGTGCAGGTCGGCCATGTGGCCGAGGCGGTGCAATACCGCCGCGTGCTCAAGGCGGCGCACTGAGCGACGGAACAAACGCGCCTCTTTCGGCCGACACCGTACGCAAAAAGCGCCAGCTACCGGACGGTCGCAACAGTTATCGGTTCAGCTCATCCGAGCGCGCAGGCTGTACGCTGGCGGGGGCGGCCACGGGTTTCGGGCCGTAGCTGACGCCGTCATTGCCGCGCAGCGTAGAACCCTGCACCGTCACCTGGCTGCCTATGCTGGGGGGTTGCGCCACTTCCACCATGCGGCGCGAGCCGTCGTCCATGTGCACACCGACCTGGTACACCGTCTCTTTGCGGACATGGCCTTCAATCGCATTGCCGGCAAAACCACCGCCCACCGCGCCCAGAATGGTGGCGGCGGTCCGACCTCCGCCGTGGCCGACCTGGTTGCCCAGAACCGCCCCCAGCACGCCGCCAGCCACCGTTCCCACACCGACACCGGCCGGTTTGCTCGAACGTTCGACCGGCGTCACCGATTCAACCCTGCCGCACACCGCACACACCGGCGCGGCCGCCACCACAGGCGCGGGGGCGGGGTAAGGCGCGGGCGACACGCCGGAATAGCTGGGTGCCGGCGCCGGTACTGGCTTGGGTGCGGGTTTGACCACTTTTTTGATCGGTGCCGGTGCAGGCTTGGCGGGTGCCGCCGCCGGCTTTTCGGCCAGGTCGTCAGCGGCATTGGCAGCAGCAGCCGGTGCGGCCGGCGGCGGCGCCACGATGGTCGGGGCCGGCGTCACAGCCGCCACGGTGGCCACCGGAGGGGTCTGCGCACGCTGGTTGTAAATCATGGTGCCACCCATGCCCAACACCGCCACACTGAGAACGGCCACAGCCGCCCACAGGGGTTTGTTGGCGGACGATGCCGGTTGCTGGCCCGGCTGAAGATTTTCCGTGGAGGTGTTCATGGTCGACCTTTCGTGAAACGTGAATCGCAGTGCCCGGAAAGGGCCCCTTACCTGAACGTGCGAAACAGCCAAAAGGTACACGGCGCCCGCCTGCCGCGCGTGTTTTTTTGTAAAAACAGGGGATGTCGCCCCCAACGGGAGGGGAAAATCCCGCCCCTCGTGACAACCGTCACGCAGCCGGGCTACAAATTGGGCGCCAGCAAACGTTGCAGGTCTTCGGCCTTCTCACCGCGCCGCTTGGCCAGGTCCTGCAACTGGTCGTCGCCAATCTTGCCAACGTTGAAATACACGCTTTGCGGGTGGCTCAGGTAAAAACCGCTGACGCTGGCCGCCGGGGTCATGGCCAGGCTTTCCGTCAGCGCCATGCCGATGTCCGCCGCCTGCAGCAGCTCGAACATGTCTTTCTTGACGCTGTGGTCCGGACAAGCCGGGTAACCCGGCGCCGGACGTATGCCCTGGTATTTTTCGGCAATCATGTCCTCGGGACTCAAGGCTTCGTCGGCGGCATAACCCCACAAGTCCTGCCGCACGCGTTTGTGCATGGCCTCGGCAAAAGCTTCGGCCAGGCGGTCGGCCAGGGCCTTGAGCATGATGGACGAGTAGTCGTCGTTGTCGTCGTTGAAGTATTTTTCCTTCTTCTCGGCGCCCAGACCGGCGGTCACGGCAAACACACCGATGTAGTCCTGGATTTGTGAGCCTTTCAGGCCTGCAGCCCCCGCTCCTTGTGCGCGAGCAGCTATCACTTCAGGAGCGAGCTGCTTGGGCGCCACAAAGTCTGCCAGGCAGCGGCTGGGCCGCATCACGCCGTCGAGCGCGGTTTTTTCGGCTTGCTGGCGCAGACCGTACCAGGTCATGGCGACTTCGCTGCGCGACTCATCGGTATAAATCTCGATGTCGTCACCCACGCTGTTGGCCGGGTACAGCCCCATCACCCCGCTGGCCGTGAGCCAGCGGCCTTCGATCAGGCGTTTGAGCATGCGCTGGGCATCGGCATAGACCCGCACGGCCTCGGTGCCCACCACCTCGTCTTTCAGAATCGCCGGGAAAGGGCCGGCCAGGTCCCAGGTCTGGAAAAACGGGCCCCAGTCGATGTAGTTGGCCAGCTCCGCCAGATCGAAATTCTTGAACACGCGCCGGCCAATAAATTTGGGCACAGGCGGCGTGTAGTGGGCCCAGTCGATCGGCGTCTTGTTCGCACGCGCCTTGGCCAAAGGCCACATCGGGATTTGTTTTTTGTTGGCGTGTTGCGTGCGCACCTTGTCGTAGTCGCTGTTGAGCTCGTCGATGTATTTGGCGGCCTGGTCAGAGAGCAGACTTTGCGCCACACTGACGCTGCGCGAAGCGTCGGGCACGTAAACCACCGGGCCTTCGTAATGCGGCGAAATTTTGACGGCGGTGTGGACTCGGCTGGTGGTGGCGCCACCAATCATCAGCGGGATTTTCTTGATGCGGAAATGGTCGTCCTTCTGCATCTCGCCGGCCACGTATTGCATTTCTTCCAGGCTGGGCGTGATCAGGCCGGACAGGCCCACGATGTCGGCGCCTTCGATCTTGGCGCGTGCCAGGATTTCATGGCAAGGCACCATCACCCCCATGTTGACCACGTCGAAGTTGTTGCATTGCAACACCACGGTAACGATGTTTTTGCCGATGTCATGCACGTCGCCCTTGACCGTGGCGATGATGATTTTGCCCTTGGTCTTGACGTCGCCGCCGGCGGCTTCGAGCAGCAGTTTTTCGGCTTCGATATAAGGCAGCAAATGCGCCACCGCCTGTTTCATCACGCGTGCGCTTTTCACCACCTGCGGCAAAAACATCTTGCCCTGGCCGAACAAATCGCCGACCACGTTCATGCCGTCCATCAACGGGCCTTCGATCACATGCAGCGGCCGGCCGCCTTCGGCCTTGATGGCCTGCCAGACCTCTTCGGTGTCGGGCACGATGTGTTCGTTCATGCCGTGCACCAGGGCGTGTGACAAGCGCTGGCGCACCGGCAGGGCGCGCCACTCGTTTTTCTTCGTGTCGTCCTTGGCGCCGCTTTTGGCGGTTTCGGCGACTTCGATCAGGCGTTCGCTGGGCGAAAGTTCGGGCTCGCCCGGTTTGTAGACGGGCTGGCGATTCAGCACCACGTCTTCGACACGTTCGCGCAAGGTCGGCTCCAGGTCGTCATACACGCCGACCATGCCGGCGTTGACAATGCCCATGTCCATGCCGGCCTGGATCGCGTGGTACAGGAAGACCGTGTGGATGGCTTCACGCACCGGGTCGTTGCCGCGAAAGCTGAAACTCACGTTGGACACGCCACCGGAGACCTTGGCGCCCGGCAGGTTGGCCTTGATCCAGCGTGTGGCGTTGATGAAGTCCACCGCGTAGTTGTTGTGTTCTTCAATCCCCGTGGCAATCGCAAAAATGTTGGGGTCGAAGATGATGTCTTCGGGCGGAAAGTCCAGCTCGTCGACCAGCACGCGGTAAGCGCGTTCGCAGATTTCGATCTTGCGTGCGTAGGTGTCGGCCTGACCCTGTTCGTCAAAAGCCATCACCACCGCCGCCGCGCCGTAACGCTTGAGCAGCTTGGCCTGCTGCTTGAAGGACTCCAAGCCCTCTTTCATCGAGATCGAGTTGACAATGCCCTTGCCCTGGATGCAGCGCAGGCCGGCTTCGATCACACTCCACTTGGAGCTGTCGATCATGATGGGCACACGTGCGATGTCGGGCTCGCTGGCGATCAGGTTCAGGAAACGCACCATGGCGGCCTGGCTGTCCAGCATGGCCTCGTCCATGTTGATGTCGATGATTTGCGCGCCGTTTTCGACTTGCTGGCGCGCCACGACCAGCGCCTGCTCGTATTCGCCGTTGAGAATCATGCGGGCAAAAGCCTTGGAGCCCGTCACGTTGGTGCGCTCGCCAATGTTGACGAACAGGGTGCCGGCGCCAATGTTTACCGGCTCCAGGCCGGACAGTTTCATCGGGGGGACTTGAATTTCAGACATCACTCACCTTAGGAATCAAAGGTGAGCGCCGTTGCAAAGGCAGGCCGCGGCGGCCTGCTGTCACTCAAGCCTGACGAAACCGGGTTTCGCTGCAACGCTCCTTGAGTTGGATGTATTTTAAACGCTCCCCGATTCGCTTGCGCAAATCGGTGGCCATTTCAGTGAAATTTAGGCGGCTCAGGCCGTCAGTCGCGCCAGCGCTTCCTGGTATTTGGCTGCGGTTTTTTCGACCACGTCCTGCGGCACGCGCGGCGCGGGCGGGGTTTTGTCCCAGGGTTTGCCATTGACCAGGGTCTGCTCCAGCCAGTCACGCACAAACTGCTTGTCGTAACTGGGCGGGTTCTGCCCGGCGGCAAAGGCCTGCTCGTAACCTTCAATCGGCCAATAACGCGAGGAGTCGGGTGTCAACACCTCGTCCATCAGGGTCAAGGTGCCGTTTTCATCCAGGCCGAACTCGAACTTGGTGTCGGCAATGATGATGCCTTTGGTCAGCGCAAACGCCGCTGCGGCTTCATAAATCCGGATGCTGAGGTCGCGGATTTGTGCGGCCAGCTCCGGCCCCACCACCTTGACCATTTGCTCGTAGCTGATGTTTTCGTCGTGTTCACCCACGGCCGCCTTGGCGGCCGGCGTGAAGATAGTCGCCGGCAGTTTCGAGGCGTTTTTCAGGCCGGGCGGCAGGGCCACGCCGCAAACCGCCTGGCTCTCCTGGTACTCCTTCCAGCCGCTGCCGGCCAGGTAACCGCGCACCACGGCCTCGACCGGAATCGGCTTGAGGCGTTTGACCAGCATGGAGCGGTCTTTCACCTGCGGGATTTCAGCCGGTGTCACCACACTTTCAGGCGCCTCGCCGGTCAGGTGGTTGGGGCAGAGATTGCCCAGCTTGTCGAACCAGAACAGCGCCATCTGCGTCAGCAGCGCGCCCTTGCCGGGAATCGGCTCGCCGAGGATCACGTCAAAAGCGCTCAGGCGGTCGCTGGCGACCATCAGCAGCCGGTCTGTGCCCACGGCATAGTTGTCGCGGACTTTGCCGCGCGCCAGCAAGGGCAGGGAAGTAAGGGCCGAAGTGTGGAGTGCGGTGGTCATGGGTGCTTGCCAAAGTAAAAAAGCCCGCTGGTATCAGCGAGCTTTTTATTATCGCCCGTTCGAAAACCGGCGCGGGATTTTGTCGTTTTTTACTTAATTCACGACCTGGACCAGCTCGCCCTTGGCGTATTTGGCGGCGACAACGCTGAGCGACTCGCCCTTGATTTTGCTGGCCTGGCCTTCACAGCCGAACTCGATGTAACGCTGCTTGCAAATCGCCTTGGCGGCGGCCGTGGCGGGTTTGAGCCACTCGCGCGGGTCAAACTTGGCTGGATTTTCGGCCATGAATTTGCGCGCGGCGGCCGTCATCGCCAGGCGGATGTCGGTGTCGATGTTGATCTTGCGCACGCCAAACTTGATGGCTTTCTGGATCTCTTCGACCGGCACGCCGTAGGTTTCCTTCATGTCGCCGCCGTACTGGCGAATGATGGCCAGCAGGTCTTGCGGCACGCTGGACGAACCGTGCATGACCAGATGGGTGTTGGGGATGCGGCGGTGGATTTCCTTGACACGTTCAATCGCCAGGATGTCGCCTGTGGGCTTGCGCGTGAACTTGTAGGCGCCGTGGCTGGTGCCGATGGCAATCGCCAGGGCGTCGAGCTGGGTGCGTTTGACAAAGTCGGCGGCCTGCTCGGGGTCGGTCAGCAGCTGGTCGTGCGTCATCACGGCGTCGGTGCCGTGGCCGTCTTCCTTGTCGCCCTGCATGGTTTCCAGGCTGCCCAGGCAGCCGAGTTCGCCTTCGACCGAGACGCCGGTGGCGTGCGCCATGTCCACCACCTTGCGCGTGACCTCGACGTTGTAGTCGTAGTCGGCAATGGTCTTGCCGTCGGCCATCAAGGAGCCGTCCATCATCACCGAGCTGAAGCCCAGGTTGATGGCGCCCTGGCAAACATCGGGGCTCTGGCCGTGGTCCTGGTGCATGACCACAGGAATATGCGGGTAGCTCTCGACCGCGGCCTGGATCAGGTGTTTGAGAAACGCTTCGCCAGCGTATTTGCGGGCGCCGGCGCTGGCCTGCATGATGACGGGGGCATTGACCTCGTCAGCGGCCTGCATGATGGCCTGGACTTGCTCCAGGTTGTTGACGTTGAAAGCCGGAATGCCGTAGGTGTGAACTGCCGCATGGTCCAGCAGCTCGCGCATGGAAACGAGTGCCATAAATATATTCCCGGAAAGAGGGTAACTGGGTGGTAACTCCCCCCATTTTACCCGCTGTGCACCAGGCGGCCAGCAGTGCCCCCACACACCCGGGGCTTAAGCACCTGACCCTGCAGGCCGGCGCAGACCCGCAGGGTCAGCACCAGTTGCTCCTGATTTAATAGCTTTTTGTGCTTGTCACGACTGGTCTAGAGCCCGATTTGACTAGGCAACCCGGCAGATTTTCAGCATATTGGTGCCGCCAGGCGCACCCATGGGTTCGCCGCAGGTGATGGCGTACACGTCGCCGCTTTGCACGATGTTGCGGCGCAGCAGGTGGCCTTCGGCCTGGTCCAGCGCGGTGTCGCGATCGGCGCTGGTGTCCATCAGCAGCGGACGCACGTTGCGGTACAGCGCCATCCTGCGCTGGGTCGCCAGGTTGGGCGTCAGCGCGTAAATCGGCATACGGATGTCGTGGCGGCTCATCCACAGCGGTGTGGCGCCGCTGTCGGTCAGGGCCACGATGGCCTTGGCGCCCAGGTGGTGGGCCGTGAACAAGGCACCCATGGCAATCGACTGGTCGATGCGGGTGAAGGTTTTGCCGCTGAAGTCGGCGTCCAGCGCCGCGTATTCGGCTTTTTCGGCTTCCAGGCAGATGCTGGCCATTTCTTCAATGGTTTCCAGCGGGTATTTGCCAGCCGCGGTTTCGGCACTCAGCATCACGGCGTCGGTGCCGTCGAGCACGGCGTTGGCTACGTCGCTGACTTCGGCGCGTGTCGGCACCGGGTTCAACACCATGCTTTCCATCATTTGGGTCGCGGTGATGACCAGTTTGTCATACGCGCGGGCCAGCTTGATCATGCGTTTTTGCAGCGCCGGCACGGCGGCATGGCCCACTTCCACGGCCAGATCACCGCGCGCGACCATGATGCCGTCGCTGACCTGCAGGATTTCTTCGAGCTTGGGGATGGCCTCGGCGCGTTCGATCTTGGCGATCAGGCCGGGCTTGTGTTTGTAGGGTGCGGCGGCCACGTTGCAGAGCTGGCGCGCCATTTCCATATCGGTGGCGTTCTGGGGGAAACTCACCGCCACGTAATCGGCCTGGAAACTCATGGCGGTCTTGATGTCCTCCATGTCCTTGCCGGTCAGCGCCGGCGCGGTCAGCCCGCCGCCTTTTTTGTTGATGCCCTTGTTGTTGGACAAGATGCCGCCGACCTTGACGGTGGTGATCACCTCTTCGCCACGCACGGCATCCACCGTCAGCACAATCAGGCCGTCGTTGAGCAGCAAGACGTCGCCGGCACGCACGTCGCGCGGCAGTTCCTTGTAGTCCAGCCCGACACCCTTGAGGTCGCCGGGTTCCTGGCGCGAGGCGTCCAGCACAAACTTGGCGCCGGCCACCAGCATGACCTTGCCTTCGGCAAATTTGCCGACGCGGATTTTCGGACCCTGCAGGTCGGCCATGATGGCGACTTCGCGGCCGGCGCGCTGGGCGGCTTCGCGCACCATGACGGCCCGGTCGATGTGGTCCTGGGCCGTGCCGTGGCTGAAGTTCAGGCGAACCACGGTGACGCCGGCACGTATCATTTTTTCGAGCAGCGCGGGATCGCTGGAAGCGGGGCCAAGGGTGGCAACAATTTTCGTGGCACTGCTGTGCATGTCTGTCTCCTGTAATTTAGTTTCTGATTCTCACACGGAAAAGTTACAAACCGGTTACCGATCCCCCCTGTCCTCGCTCAACTTCCGCCGCTGCAGTGCCTCTGCCTTGATCTTGGTCAGATGGTGCGCGCCGCTCGGCCTCTAGGATCACAGGGTCAGCTTGCATCACAGGGTCAGCTTGCGACCCCACGCGGCGCCGCCCCGGTTTCGCCAGGCCACTCCCCCACCTCTTCCACGCTTTCGTCCATGATGCCTCCGCCTGAACACCCCGTGCCCGATTCTGCCGCCCCCCAGCCGCTGCCGACAAACGCCGCTTTGCCGCATCGCAAGGTCATACGCGCTTGGCTGCTGCCCTTGGCACAACGCAGCAGCTGGCGCGCCCTGGTCTTGCTCGCTGTCGACTACATGCTGCTGACGGCCTTGCTGGCCGGCGTGGTGGGCCTGGAGCCGGTCTGGCTAAAGCTCTTGTGCGGGCTGGCCGCCGGTTTTGTGATTGGCCGGCTGTTTGTGATTGGCCACGACGGCTGCCACCACAGCCTCACGCCACACCGCCGCCTCAACCGCTGGCTGGGCCGCATCGCCTTTTTGCCCTCGCTGACCGCCTACAGCCTGTGGGACGTGGGCCACAACGCGGTGCACCACGGCTTCACCAACCTCAAAGGTGTGGATTTTGTCTGGGCGCCGCTCACACAAGCGGAGTTTCGGGCTTTGTCGCCTTTGGGCCGCCTGATGCAGCGAATCTATCGCAGCGGCTGGGGCCCTGGCGTGTATTACCTGGTCGAGATCTGGTGGAAAAAGATGATGTTTCCGCGTGCCTCCAGCCTGGGCAACACCCGGCGCGCCATCTTCACCTGGGACTGCCTGCTGGTGACGGCGTTTGCCGCGCTGTGGATTGCTGGGCTGATAGCAGCAGCCTGGCTGACCTACCAGTCCGCGCTGCTTTTGCTGCTGCTGGGCTTTGTCGTGCCGCTGTTTTTCTGGTTCCACATGATGGGTTTTGTGATTTACGGTCACCACACCCACGTCAAGGTGTGCTGGCACGACGACCGCGCCGCCTGGCAACGCGCCCAGCCTTTTGTCTCGACAACCGTGCACCTGACCTTTCCCTGGCAGATAGGTACGCTGGTGCATCACATCATGGAGCACACCGCCCACCACGTGGACATGAGCATCCCGCTTTACCAACTCAAGGCCGCGCAAGCCAGGCTGGAAGAACTGCTGCCTGGCCGCATCGTGGTCCAGCGTTTTTCCTGGCGCTGGTATTTCGACACGGCACGTGCCTGCAAGTTGTATGACTTCAGGCGCCGCTGCTGGACCGACTTTGCCGGCCGCGCCACCAGTCCGCCGGCCCGCGCCGTTTTATAAGAAAAACAGGGCTCTAGCCCTCATGGGACGGGCGCAAACAGCTATCGAAACAATAGCGTTTTAGCTTTCTGCCCGGCGCTGCAAAATTTCGAAGGCCGGCAGGGTTTTGCCTTCCAGCACTTCCAGGAAAGCGCCGCCACCGGTGGAGATATAACCCACGTCTTTTTCAATGCCGTATTTGGCAATCGCAGCCAGGGTGTCGCCGCCGCCGGCGATGCTGAAAGCGCTGCTGGCGGCAATCGCTTCGGCAATGGTTTTGGTGCCGCCTTCAAAAGCGTCGAACTCGAACACACCGACCGGTCCGTTCCAGACAATGGTGCCGGCCGCCATCAATTGGGCTGCGAGTTTTTTCGCCGTGTCGGGGCCGATGTCCAGGATCAGGTCGTCGTCCGCCACCTCGGCCGCGGCTTTCACCGTGGCGACCGCATCGGCCGCGAAGGTTTTGGCGGTGACCACGTCGCTGGGAATCGGCACCTCGGCGCCGCGTGCCTTCATGGCCGCCATCACGGCTTTGGCTTCCTCCAGCAATTCACGCTCGGCCAGGCTTTTGCCAATCGGCAGGCCGTTGGCCAGCATGAAGGTGTTGGCGATGCCACCACCGACAATCAACTGGTCCACCTTGCCGGCCAGCGCCTTGAGGATGGTCAGTTTGGTCGAGACCTTGCTGCCGGCCACAATGGCGACCAGCGGGCGTTTGGGATTGGCCAGGGCTTTGGAGATGGCATCCATTTCGGCCGCCAGCAAGGGGCCGGCGCAGGCCGTGGGGACAAACTGCGCGATGCCGTAGGTCGAGGCTTCGGCGCGGTGGGCCGTGCCAAAGGCGTCGTGCACAAAAATATCGCACAACGCGGCCATTTTGCGGGCCAGGCCTTCATCATTCTTTTTCTCACCGGGATTGATACGGCAGTTTTCCAGCAGCACCAGTTGGCCCGGTGCCACATCCACACCGTCCACCCAGCCCGACAACAGCGGCACCTCGCGCTGCATCAACTCGCCCAGGCGTTGCGCCACGGGGGCCAAAGAGTCCTCAGGCTTGAACTGGCCTTCGGTCGGGCGGCCCAGGTGCGAGGTCACCATCACGGCCGCGCCGGCGTCCAGCGCCATCTGGATGCAGGGAATCGAGGCGCGGATACGCGTGTCTTCGGTGATGCGGCCGCTGTCATCTTGCGGCACGTTCAGGTCGGCACGGATAAACACACGCCGGCCTTGGACAAGGCCTTGGGCGCAGAGGTCGGAGAAACGGATGAATTTCATGAAAACTCGCAGTGAAAGGTTCGGGCCAACACGCCCAAAATCATCAAATTGTAGGTGCGCCACCCAGAGGGTGTTCTTACTGCCAGCAGGGGCCGCGGAACCGGCTTCGCCGGGCCGCAGGCGCAGCAGCCCCCGCGGGGGCAGGGAGTTACACGCAGTGAGCGACCGTGGGGGCCACATTCACCAGCCCAGTCCGATGTGCAAAGGCAGATACACCGCCATGCCGGCCACGATGGTGCCCAGCACACCTTTGCGCCAGAAAAACCAGGCGGCGCCGGCCAGCGCGGCAAAGATCCGGGCGTCCTGCCAGGTGTCGATCAACTGGCCCTGGGTCATGACAATCTCCGGAATGATGACGCCGGACAAGGCCGCAATCGGCGCGTAATGCAGGCCGCGTTGGGCCCAATGCGGCAGGCTCCAGGGCTTGCTGGAGATGAAGAAAAACGAGCGGGCGATCACGGTGACCACGGTCAGGCCGAGAATGGTGAGCACGGTCCAGGCATCCGTCCCGTTCATGTCGCACCGCCGGTTTCTGCCACGGGGGCTTTGGGTTTTTCGAGCAGCAGGCACACCGCCACGGCGGCGGCAATGGCCACCACGATGTTGAGTTTGAGCGGCAAGGCGAACACCGCCACCGCGGCCGCACCGGCCACACCGGCAGAAACCAGGCGCAAACGTGTGCTGGCCAGCGAACACATGATGCCGACCAGCGCCAGGATGCCGGCAAAACCCAGGCCCCGATGTGTCGGCACTGTATTGGCCAGGGCCGTGCCTAGCAAACTCGCGCCTACCCAGCTGAGCCAGTTGACGCCACAGTTGCCGGCCAGGTAAGCCTCCTGGGCGCGCAGCAGCGGCAAGTCATCCGGCGCCGCCGGCTTCGGATAACGCTGGGTGAACAGAACATAACTGAGGTCGGCCGTGAGGTAACCACTGAGCAGGCGCCGCCACAGGGGCTGGTGCATCAAATAAGGCCGCAGGTGGGCGCTGAACACCACAAAACGCAAGTTGACACAAAACGCCGTGGCCAGAATCACCCACATGGGGGCGCCCGCCATCATCAGCGGCACGGCCGCCAGCTGCGAACTGCCGGCAAACACCATCACCCCCATCAGCACGGCTTCAAACACACTCATGCCGGACTTGACCATGGCCACCCCGGTCATCAAACCCCAGGCGGCAATGCCCGGCGCTACCGACAACATCTCGCGCGCACCCCGGCGGAACTCCGGGTGCCTGAACAACAAAGCGGTCAAAACAGGTGTCCTCTGCTTGTTTATTTGGAAAAAACCATGCCTGCTGTCAGTACAAAACCGCGCAAAAACTCCGAAGCCTCCAGGGCTTTGCCGCCCGGCTTTTGCAGGCGGGTGACACGCAACACACCATCGATCGCGGCAATGTCCACGCCGTCCGCGCTGGCGGCCAGCACCTGGCCCGGCACGGCGCCATAGGGCCGCACACCGCCCGGCAAGGAGGTGGCCATCCAGAACTTGATGGTTTCCCCCGCCAGCAGGCTGGCCGCGCCCGGAAAAGGATTAAAAGCGCGTATGCGCCGCGTGATCACTTCGGCGCTTTGGGTCCAGTCAATCGCCGCTTCGTGTTTTTCAATCTTGTGGGCATAACTGATGCCCTGCTCGGGTTGTCGCACCGGGCTGAGGCCACCACAAGCCGCCAGCTCCAGCGCCTCGACCACCAGGCGGCCGCCTAACGCGGCCAGTTTGTCGTGCAGGCTGCCGGTGGTATCGGTAGGTGCGATGGGCATTTTTTCGACCAGCAACATGTCACCGGTGTCCAGGCCGGCGTCCATTTGCATCAGGGTGATGCCGGTTTCGCTGTCCCCGGCTTCGATGGCGCGGTGAATAGGCGCCGCACCACGCCAGCGCGGCAACACGGAGGCATGGATGTTGAAACACCCCAAGCGCGGCAGGTCCAGCACCCATTGCGGCAAGATCAGGCCGTAAGCCGCGACCACCATGGCGTCGGCCTGCGCGGCCTCCAGCGCCAGACGTGCCGCTGCCGCGTCTTCCGGGTATTTGCCGTCTAGCCGCAGGCTGCGCGGCTGGGCCACAGGGATGTTTTTTTCCAGCGCAAACTGCTTGACGCTGGACGCCTGCAATTTCATGCCGCGGCCGGCCGGCCGGTCCGGCTGGGTCAAGACCAGGGGGATATCAAAACCGGCGGCATGGAGTTGCTCCAAAGCCACACGGGCAAATTCGGGCGTACCCGCAAAAATAACACGCATGGTCTTATTTTCGCTGATGGCCAAGGCCTAAGGCCGCGTGAAAGAAATTCCCCGGCGAGCTTTCCCTTCCCCAACCAGCCAGGGCCGCGGATCTGGCTTTGCCAGTCCGCAGGCGCAGCTGCCCCCTAGGGGGCAGCGAGCTACACGAAGTGAGCGAGCGTGGGGGCTAATTTAAACCCGCTCTTCGTCCTTCTTCTGCTTGAGCATTTTGGTCTTGATGCGGTTGCGCTTGAGCGGCGACAGGTATTCGACAAACACCTTGCCCATCAAGTGGTCCATCTCGTGCTGGACACAAACCGCCAGCAGGCCTTCGGCGCTGTGGGTTTGCAACTGGCCATCCAGGTCCAGCGCCTGCACCTTGACGGCGCTGGCACGTTCCACGCCGTCATAAATGCCGGGCACCGAGAGGCAACCTTCGTCATTGATTTGTGTTTCGGTACTGGACCAGACAATTTCGGGATTGATCAGGACCAGCGGCTGGTCGCGCTCTTCGCTGACGTCAATCACCACCACCCGCTCGTGCACGTCCACCTGGCTGGCGGCCAGGCCTATGCCTTGGGCGTCGTACATGGTTTCCAGCATGTCATCGACCAGGCGGCGGATGCGGGCATCCACAGCCACCACCGGCTTGGCGACGGTATGTAAACGCTGGTCAGGGTATCGAAGAATGGTCAGTATGGTCATGGTGGCGGGCAATCAGATGTCGCTATTTTCGCTAATTTTCAGCATTCGCGCAGCGGCCAAACCGCATATTCGTTGCCTAATCAAGGGCTTAAGTACAGAATCGCTAGTGATTTATCACGTTACAAACACGGCGCACGGCCCCATGGCCAAAGGCCATGCCAGCCCCAAGGGCCTCAAGATGCAAACTATTTTTGGTGGGTTCAGTCAAGTTTCAATAGCCGCCGCCCTGCTGCTCAGCACGGCGGGTTTGCAGGCGCAAAATTTCCCGGTCACCGCCGGCCAGAAGGCCACGGCCAACCAGGTCGCCCAAACCGGTGTACCGCTGGCGGACCTGACCCCCAATGCGCCCGATGAATACACCGTCAAAAGCGGTGACACCTTGTGGGCCATTTCGGGCGTGTTTCTGACAAGCCCCTGGCGCTGGCCCGAGTTGTGGGGCATGAACCTGCAGGACATCCGCAACCCGCACCGGATTTACCCCGGCCAGCAGCTGTATCTGGACAAGTCCAATGGGCGCGCCACCTTGCGCACCCGCCAGTCCGCCTCTGCCGACGGCCAGCCCGGCGGCACGGTGCGGGTGTCGCCGCGCACCCGTTTTGAGTCGCTGGCGGACGCGGCCGTTCCGACCTTGTCGCCACAAACCATTGAGCCCTTCCTGGCCGAAGCCCTGATCGTCGACGAAAGCGCGTTTGCCATGGCACCCCGCATCGTCGCCACCCAGGAAGGCCGGGTCTTGCTGAGCCGCGGCGACCGCGCTTATGCACGCGGCGTCTACAGCAGCAAAGAGGGCGGCAAACCCCTGAGCGACGCCAAAGGAGAGCCGCTGGACTACCGTGTTTTCCGCAATGCCACACCGCTGAAAGACCCGTCCACCGGGGAAATCCTCGGTTACGAAGCCCAGTTTGTCGGCAAGGCCGAGCTGGTTCGCGGCGAATCCACGGCCAACGTGACCGGCAAGGATGGCAAGGTCAGCAGTGAAACCGTGCCGGCCACCATCAACATCGTTTCGTCCAAGGAAGAAATGCGTGTGGGTGACCGGCTGGCGCCGGAACCGCCGCGCGAACTGGTCAGTTACGTGCCGCGGGCACCGGCCACCCAGATCGAAGGGCAAATTGTCTCGCTTTACGGCAGCGCCGTGCGTTATGCCTCCGGCAACCAGGTGGTGACCATCAACCGTGGCAGCCGGGACGGCCTGGAACGTGGCCACGTGATGGCGATTTTGCACAGCGGCGAGCGGGTCACCGACCGCACCGACTCGGCCCGGACCCAGATCAGGCTGCCGAACGAGCGTAATGGTTTGCTGATTGTTTTCCGCACCTATGAAAAGTTGTCTTACGCCCTGGTCCTGCAAGTCAGTGACGGCGTGAAAGTGGGCGACCGCTTCACCAACCCCAACTGAGATCAAGCGCAGAGGCCAGCCCCGCCCGCCCGTGGACGCCACCGAACTTCGCGCCTGGCTGCGCCTCACGCTGACGCCGGGTCTCGGCAACACCGGCATACGCAAGCTGCTTGTCGCGTTTGGGTCAGCGCCCGCCATCTTTGAGCAATCCGCCAGCACCTTGCGCCAGTTCGGCTCCGAGCGGCTGGCGGATACGCTCCAGGCCACACCCGACACCCTGGCCCAGCAGTTGCAAACCACCTTGGACTGGCTGCAAGAAGCAGACAACCGGCGTGTGGTGACACTGGGCGACCCCGCTTACCCGGCCGCCCTGCTGGACATTGAAGACCCGCCTTCCATGCTTTATATGCTCGGCGCCCTTGATGGACGGACGCAAGCAGCTATTGAAAACAGAGCGCTCTGCCTCGCCATGGTCGGCAGTCGCAACCCGACACCCCCAGGCGAGGCCAACGCCAGGCAATTTGCCAAGGTGTTTGGCGAAGCCGGTCTGTGTGTGGTTTCCGGCATGGCGCTCGGCGTGGACGGCGCGGCGCATGACGGCGCCCTGCTGGGCGGCGGCATCACCTTGGCGGTGGTCGGCACCGGCCTGGACCGGGTCTATCCGAAACAACATTTGGACCTAGCCCACCGCATTGCCCAGCAAGGCCTGATCATCAGCGAATTCCCGCTGGGCACGCCCCCGCTGACCGCCAACTTCCCCAAACGCAACCGCATCATTTCCGGCCTGGCGCAAGGCACGCTGGTGGTCGAAGCCGCGCTGAAATCGGGCTCGCTGATCACCGCCCGCCTGGCCGCCGAACAGGGCAAAGAGGTTTTTGCCATTCCCGGCTCCATCCACTCCCCGCAGTCACGCGGTTGCCATGCACTGATCAAACAAGGCGCCAAACTGGTGGAATCGGCGCAGGATGTGCTGGAAGAACTGAAATTGCCGCATGCCGCGGCGGACCCGCCCGACAGCGGCACGGATGCTGACGCGCCGCCAACCGAACACCCGCTGCTGTCGGCCATGGGCTTCGATCCGGTCAGCCTGGACGCCTTGCAGGCCCGCACCGGCTTGGCCACGGCCGAGTTGCAGGCCCAGTTGCTGGCGCTTGAAATGGCCGACGCCATCGCCAGGCTGCCGGGCGGACTGTTTCAGCGCATGGCCCTGGGCTAAGGCGGGATTCAGCGGGCTAAACCTTAACTGCGTTATATTGGACGCATGTTTGAAGTGTTGGTGTACGTTTACGAAAATTATTGGCAAGGTGATGCCTGCCCCGAGCTGCATCAGTTGAGCCGCAAGCTCACCGCAGTCGGGTTTGAAGCGGAAGAAATCCAGGCCGCACTGGTCTGGCTCAACGGCCTGAACATCGCCGCCCAGAACACCCAGGCGAGCCGGCCGGCCGCGGAAACCGCCACCAGCCCCGACCTGCCGCCGGCCATTGCCCCGGCTGGTTTCCTGCCGCAATCCGCTGGCAGCCTGCGTGTTTATTCGGTGGCCGAACAGGAACACCTGGGGGCGCCAGCCCTGGGGTTTGTCAGTTTCTTGGAGTCCTCTGGCGTGTTGCCACCACACATGCGGGAAATTGTGATGGACCGCGCCATGGCGGCGCCGGGCGAACCGCTGGCACTGGATGACCTGAAAATCATCGTGCTGATGGTGTACTGGAGTTTTGGCGAAGAGCCCGACGCCCTGGTCCTGGACGAACTCTGCGACGACGCCGAGTTCCGTGTCGCGCACTGATAAGAGCCCCCACGCTCCCCACTTCGTGTGGTTCGCTGCCCCCCCCGAGGGGGCGCTGCGCCTGCGGCCCGGCGAAGCCGGTTCCGCGGCCCCGGCTGGTGAAGAGGTAGCCCTCAAACGGATTAACCCAGCAGGCGCTCCGGGTTCGCGTCCAGCTTGGCCAAGGCATCGCGCGTGGCGCGCACCGTGAGGGCTTCTTCTTCCGTCGGCACCAGCAAGCCGGCTTGCAAATAAGCCGCCAGCCGGCGCGCCTGAATCAGGAAATTGCGGCCATCGGAGGACGCAAACAGATGTAATTGCCCACGATCGCTGCGCCAGGAGAACTGCACGTGGCTGACCTGGCCGTTGTGGTCCAGGCTGAACCAGGCGCCGACCTGCAGCTCCTGCGCCCAGCTGCGCATGGCTTCGCTGGGCCGGCTGCCGCCATCGGCGATGACCTCGATATCGGCCGCATCGATCCCTATCATCATGACGAGGTTTTCAGTGTCCAGCGGCAGGTCGCCGACATCCTCGTCGGACAGGTAGTCCTCCAGATTCGCCAGCCGCTTGGCCATTTCGTCGATACGCTCCAACGAAATCGCATCGGTTTTGGACATGAAGGCATCGGCCAGGGTGTCGCTGATGATCTTCAGGTGCTGGTCCTGCACCGACGTGCTCATGCCCAGCATGGACATGCCCAGACGCAGCAGTTGCAACAGCTTGGGCAGGTCGGCAATCACCCGCGCCCTGTCCGTGCGGTTGGGCTTGGCACTGGCCGCCCACACCAGATCTGCGGCAGCCTGCTTGAGCGTGATGGTGTCTTTGTGCTGGGGCCCGTTTTTCATGGCGGCGAGCGCCAGCACTTCGGCCCAGACCTTGAACAGGAACTCACGGATTTCCTCGCGCACCGGCATGTCATTGAGCATGTTGCGCATCTCAATGGTGTACTGGATGGCCATGGTTTCTTTTTGCTCAAGCTGCTGGGCCACACTCACCACACGGGCGGCACTGCCTTGCTCCGAAAGAAACTTCGAGAGGAATTTCTGGAATTCGTCATGCACCAGCTGGAACACCCGCCGGCCGGTTTCCGGGTATTGCTCAATCACCTGGACAATCCGCTTGATTTCAATTTCCAGCGCACCACCAGCAACCGTCGCGTCAAACCCCAGCACACTGGAACCCATGCGATCTATCAGCCGGCGTGCTGGATGCTGCAAGGAGCCAAAAAACTCGGGCTCGGAAATTGCCACACGCAAGACCGGCATCTGCAACCGGGCAAACCAGACCCGCACGGCCGGTGGAATGCGGTCTTCCGCCAGAATGCTCTGGAACATCAGCGCCACAATTTCAATGGTGGCTTTTTCACTGGAGGTAGAGGCCGCTTGTTTCAGCTCCGCGGTGCGCTGGCGTATGGCGCTCGCGGCCTGTTCGACATGGGCCGTGCTATACACCCGATGGGAGCTATCCAGCAGCGTGCCTTCGAAGCCGTGGCCGCTGTCGCCAACCCCCGGGAGGGCCTGAGCCAGTACCTGCGCCAGTTGTGGCGAAGGCCGGTTGGTGTGGGTGTGGTCGAAGTCAACCGCGTGGTCCGACAACAGGCGTTTGAGATGGCCCATGACGCCCTGGGCGCGCATGCGCACCCGCGCCAGGGGTGAGGTCCCGGTTTGCATGCGGGTCTCGTCGTTGATGTCATGGCGTGCGGCGGCCGAGTCGGTGTGCCCGGCATCGCGACCTGTCGGTCCGCCACCGGCAGAACCGCTGCCACCACCCGTACCCTTGCCGCCCGAGCCACCACCGGCGCCATTGCCACCAAAAAAGCCCCCGAAACCTCGGCCGCTGCGACCGTCGCCGGAGGCACCTGAGCCGCCCGAACCGGATCCGTTGCCATATCCGGCGCCGCCCATCCCCCCGGTGCCCAAACCACCAGCACCGTGACGGGCTTCACCCTCAGTGGCCGCGCGGCCGTTCGACGGTGCGCCTGCCGGCTTGGGCGGAGTGCCGGGCCGCGCCGCATTGACAGCAGAAGGTGTGCGTTTGACCAGGGCTCGCAAGTCAATGTCCACCATGACGTTTTCCTTGATCAGGAAAGCGTTGGCCGCGTGATAGGCCTCCAGCAGGTGTCCGGTCAGGCGCTGCTGAATCAGATCCTGCACCGTGAGCCACAACTCGCGCGACAGGGGCGCCAGCGTCCATTGCTCCACAAGGTGCTGAGACAAAATTTCGGGGCGGAAAATATCGTCCTTGGCCAGTTCGGCCACCTCTTCCAGGCTCTGGATGCGCAGACGCAAATCATTAAGCTCCCAGCTGGCGCTGTCGAGCAGGCGCAGGGCCAGGCGCGAGGCCAGGATCTTGTTCTCCATCACCTCGTTGCCCATCAGCTCGAACTTCCCGCTGTCCAGCGCCGCAGGCGTGCTGGCCGTGGTCGGCAGCAGCGTTTTTTGCCAGGCGGCGACGGTGGCGTTGACCCAGACCACCGCATTGTCCTGAAAGGACAAGAAGCCATCACGACGATCTTGCATGTCGCGTGCGCTACCGCCCTGCTCCATCAAGGTCGCGAGCTTGAGCTTGATGTCGGCGGCCAACCCGGGCAGGATGCGCGCAGCCTGGCCTACAAATAGTTGGCGCGCTTGCCTTGCAAGAAGAAGTTCTCTTTTGTTGTTTGCAGCCACAGCCGTGAGGGGTTGTTTCCGGCCAGCTTACACCATGGCGCCAGCGTTGGGATCGTTAGGATCCTCGTCCTTCTTGTTCGACGAAGGTTTGATCAGGTCTTCACGCTTGATGCCCAGCCACATCGCCAGGGCTGCGGCCACAAACACCGAGGAGTAAATGCCGAAACAGATGCCGATGGTCAAAGCCAGTGAAAAGTAGAACAAGGTCGGTCCGCCAAACAGCAGCATAGACAGCACCATCACCTGGGTCGAACCGTGGGTGATGATGGTTCGGCTGATGGTGGAAGTGATCGCGTTGTCGATGATCTGTGTGGTGTTCATCTTGCGGTAACGCCGGAAATTCTCGCGAATCCGGTCAAAAATCACCACCGATTCATTCACCGAATAACCCAGCACGGCCAGCACGGCGGCCAGCACCGAGAGCGAAAACTCCCACTGAAAATAGGCAAAAAATCCGAGAATAATCACCACGTCATGCAAGTTGGCGATGATGGCCGCGACCGCATATTTCCACTCGAAGCGAAGCGCCAGGTAAATCATGATGCCAATCACCACCATGGCCAGCGCCTTCAGCCCGTCGTGTGCCAGTTCCTCCCCCACCTGAGGGCCGACAAACTCGGTCCGCCGCAACACGATCTGTGGATCCGTGGCCTTGAGCGCCGTCATCACCTTCTCGCTCTGCTGGGCCGTGGTCACGCCTTTTTGCGCCGGCAGGCGGATCATCACATCACGCGCTGTCCCGAAATTCTGCACCTGCACATCCGTGAAGCCCAGGCTGGACACCGTGCCGCGCACTTTTTCCACATCGGCCGGTTGTGAATAACTCACCTCCATCACCGTGCCGCCGGTGAACTCCACCGACAAATGCAGGCCGCGTGAGAACAGGAAAAACACGGCCAGTGCAAAGGTCGTGAATGAAATCACATTAAAAATCAGGGCATGCCGCATGAACGGAATGTCCTTGCGGATTTTGAAAAATTCCATGACGTCCTCTACTCGTTGTTCTGTTGTCTAGTGCGTCGATGCGCTGGACTTGCCGGTGTTGGCAGGCACACCCGCGTCAGCCGCCGGCCGCCACACGGTTCCGATGGACACGGTCTTGAGTTTTTTCTGCCGGCCGTACCAGAGATTGACCAGGCCGCGCGAGAAAAACACCGCAGAGAACATGCTGGTCAAGATGCCGATGACGTGCACCACCGCAAAACCGCGCACCGGCCCGGAGCCGAAAGCCAGCAAGGCCAGGCCCACAATCAGCGTCGAGATATTCGAGTCCAGGATGGTCGCCCAGGCGCGTTCGTAACCGCTGTGGATCGCGGCCTGCGCCGAAGCGCCGCTACGCAGTTCTTCGCGCACCCGCTCATTGATCAGCACATTGGAGTCGATCGCCATGCCCAAGGCCAGCGCCATGGCCGCCATGCCCGGCAAGGTCAAAGTCGCCTGCAGCATGGACAACACCGCCACCAGCAGCATCAGGTTCACCGCCAGCGCCAGCCCGGAGAACATGCCGAACAACATGTAATACGCCACCATGAAAACCACGATCACCAGGAAGCCCCAGGCCACGCTGTGGAAACCCTTGGAAATGTTGTCTGCGCCCAGGGTCGGGCCAATGGTGCGTTCTTCAATGATTTCCATGGGTGCGGCCAGCGAGCCGGCACGCAGCAACAAGGCCAGGTCATTGGCTTCCGTCACACTCATGGAGCCGGAAATCTGGAAGCGGTTGCCGAGTTCGCTTTGAATCACAGGCGCGGTCAACACCTCGCCCTTGCCCTTTTCAAACAGCAAAATGGCCATGCGTTTCTTGACGTTTTCGCGGCTGGTATCGCGCATGATGCGCCCGCCCTTGGCGTCCACGGTCAAGTCGACCTTGGGCTGCTGGCTTTGCGAGTCAAAACCCGGCTGGGCATCGGTCAGGCTGTCGCCGGTCAGGATCACCTGTTTTTTGACAATCACGGGCCGGCCGTCACGCTCCAGAAATCGCTCCGAGCCGAAAGGCACGCTGCCCGAGCCGTTTTCCGCCGCGCGGCCTTCCGCGCTTTCGTCCACCAGGCGCATCTCCAGCGTGGCCGTGCGACCCAGAATGTCCTTGGCCTTGGCTGTGTCCTGCACACCGGGCAGTTGCACCACGATACGGTCCAGACCCTGCTGCTGGATCACCGGCTCGGCCACGCCCAGCTCGTTGATCCGGTTGTGCAGGGTCACCATGTTCTGCTTGAGTGCCTGCTCCTGCACCAGACGCGCGGCCTCGGGCTTGACGCGGGCGCTCAGCTTGTAGTCGGTCCCGTCGGGGCCGTCCACCAGTTGCAACTCGGGGAACTGGTCCTGGAAAATTTTCTTGGCGGCGTCCAGCGTGCCGGCGTCGCGGAATCTGACCTCGATCGCCTGACCGTTGCGGTTGATGCCACTGTGACGAATGTTCTTTTCACGCAGCACGACGCGGACGTCACCTGCCAGCGATTCCGCTTTTTTCGTCAAGGCCGCCTGCATGTCCACCTGCAGCATGAAATGCACGCCGCCGCGCAAATCCAGGCCCAGGTACATGGGCCGGGCGTTCAGCGCAGTCAGCCACGCGGGGGAACGCGACAGCAGGTTGAGGGCGACGATGTACGAAGGCGACGTCGGGTCAGGTGTCAGCGCTTTTTCAATCGCGTCCTTGGCCTTGAGCTGGGTGTCGGTGTCGCCAAAACGCGCTTTGACCGAGGCGCCGTCCAGGCTGACGAGGTCGGCCACGATATTGGCCTCCTTGAGCGCCTGCTCAACCCGTGCCACGGTGGTCGTATCAACCTTGACACTGGACTTGGCGCTGGAGACCTGTACCGCAGGCGCCTCACCAAAGAAGTTGGGCAGCGTGTAAAGAGCGGCAATCAATAAGGCGACGACGATGATCGCGTACTTCCAGACCGGATAACGATTCATGAGCGTACTGTTCCTGGGAAACTGAGGGACGGGAGGGACCGGCCTGAGCCGGTTCGGCGAAAAAGCCGTTTACTTGATGCTGCCTTTGGGCAAGACTTGAACGATGGCGCTGCGCTGCAGCTGGACTTCAACGCCATTGGCGACTTCCACGGCCAGGTAGGCTTCGCCCATTTTCGTGACCTTGCCGAGCAGACCACCGGCGGTGACCACTTCGTCACCCTTGGCCAGCGCGTCAATCATGGCGCGGTGTTCTTTCTGCTTTTTCATCTGTGGACGGATCATCACAAAATAAAGCACCACAAACATCAACACCAACGGCAACATGCTGGTCAATGAGGACATCATGCCGCCCTCGGCAGCGGCGACAGGGGCAGTTTGAGCAAACGCGGAAGAAATAAACACGGCAGACTCCACAACAAAAAATAGGGCGCCCCCGACGCACGGCCGGGGGTGCAGAGAGCCTGATTGTATGCGGCAGAGGGCGAATCGAAAGTTGTAACCCACGCGTTTTCAGGGCTGTTCCGGCCGGCATCCGCCCCGATACCGCCCAAATCTGCGTTTTTGCAACCGGCCCGTACTTCAGGCCGCCATCTGGCGCAGGCCGGACGCCGGCTGACGAAACGCCGCCATGGCCTCGTCCCAGGACTGCTGAGCCTGCGCCACATGGCGCGCCTTGACATGCCCATAACCCCGGATGAGCTCGGGAATGCGGGCAATGTCGACGGCGGCGGCGTGGTTGCCGGCGTCCAGGGTTTGCAGCACTTCCTCGATGCTGGCCTCATAACGGGTGATCAGCGCGCGTTCCATCTTGCGTTCTTCGGTCCGGCCAAACGGATCCAGCGCGGTGCCGCGCAAGCCTTTGAGTTTGGCCAAAACCTTGAAACCCGACAACATCCAGGGGCCGAATTTCTGCTTTTGCAGCTCGCCTCGCTCGTTTTTTTTCGCCAGCAACGGCGGCGCCAAGTGGTAATTGAGCTTGAAGTCGCCTTCAAACATGGCGTTCACCTTGTCATGGAAGCTGCGATCGGTGTGCAAGCGCGCGACTTCGTATTCGTCCTTGTAGGCCATCAGTTTGAACAGGTACCTGGCCACATTCTGGGTCAGCAGGGTCTTGCCCAACGCCGATTCGGCCTGCTGCACCCGGTTCACCAAACTTTCGTAACGTTTGGCATAGGCCGCGTTCTGGTAGTCCGTCAGGAAGGCCACACGCCGCGCCACCAGCTCAGCCACGCCCTGGCGTGGGGCCGGCATGGCGATGACTTGCGCGGAGACAAACAGTTTTTCCACCGAGGCCAGGTCGTGGGCGGCGCGCCGGCCCCATTCGAAGGCCGTCTTGTTGTTCTCCACCGCCACGGCATTGAGTTCAATGGCGCGCATCAGCGAATCGCGCGCCAGCGGAATCCAGCCTTTTTGCCAGGCGTAACCCAGCATCATCGGGTTGGTGTAAATGCTGTCACCCATCAGTTTCGTCGATGCGGCGTCGGCATCAAAGGCGCCCACACCGGCCAGGCCCACGGCCTTGACAATTTCCGCGGCACAGGCATCGGCCGGGTTTTGCCAGTTGGCGTTGTGTACAAAAGCCGCGGTGGGTGTGCTGTGGGTGTTGAGTGCCACATGGGTGCGGCCCTCACGCATACGTAACACGGTTTCCTTGCCGGCCGCCACGATGGGGTCGCAGCCCATGATCAGGTCGGCCCCGGCCATGCCGACGCGGGTGGTGCGGATGTCGTCCTGGCTGTTGCCTATCAGCACATGGCTCCAGGTCGCGCCGCCTTTTTGCGCCAGTCCGCCGGCATCCTGCGTGACGATGCCCTTGCCTTCAATATGCCCGGCCATGCCCAGCAACTGGCCGATGGTGATGACACCGGTGCCGCCTACGCCGGCCACCACAATGCCCCAGACCTGACCGTTGACGCCCTGGATCGCAGGAATCTGCGGCTCCAGCAAGGCGCCCAGTTCAAACGGCGACGTCGCCTTGCCTTTGGCTTTTTTCTTGAGCTGGCCGCCTTCGACGGTGACAAAACTCGGGCAAAAACCCTTGAGGCAAGACATGTCCTTGTTGCAGGTCGACTGGTTGATCTGGCGTTTGCGGCCAAATTCGGTTTCCAGCGGTTCGACGCTCAGGCAGTTGGACTGCACGCCGCAGTCGCCGCAGCCTTCGCAGACCAGCTCGTTGATAACCACACGTTTGGCCGGATCCACCATGCTGCCGCGTTTGCGGCGCCGGCGTTTTTCAGTCGCGCAGGTCTGGTCATAAATGATGACGGTGGTGCCCTTGATCTCGCGGAACTGCCGCTGGATGGCGTCGAGTTCGTCGCGGTGGTGCACCGTCACGCCCTCCACCAGAGTGACTCCCTGGTATTTTTCCGGTTCGTCGGTGACCACGACAATCTTGACCGCGCCTTCGGCCCGCATGGCCTGGGCGATCTGCACCACCGACAGGCCTTCGGGCCGTTCGCCCACCGGCTGGCCACCGGTCATGGCGACCGCGTCGTTGTACAGGATTTTGTAGGTGATGTTCACGCCCGCAATAATCGACTGGCGCACCGCCAGCGAACCGCTGTGGAAATAGGTGCCGTCACCCAGATTCGCAAACATGTGCTGGTCGGTGGTGAAGGGCTGCTGGCCGACCCAGGGCACACCTTCGCCGCCCATCTGGGTGAAACCCATGGTGGAGCGGTCCATCCACAAGGCCATGAAATGGCAACCGATGCCGGCCATGGCGCGCGAACCTTCGGGCACCTTAGTCGAGGTGTTGTGCGGACAGCCGGAACAAAACCAGGGCTGGCGGTCGGCCTGGATTTCCAGCACCTGCAAGGAACGCTCCTTGGCTTCCAGGATCGCCAACTGCGTATCGATACGTGCCGTCATGTCGCTGTCCAGGCCCAGCTTTTTGACCCGCTGCGCGATCGCCTTGGCAATCAGCGCCGGCGACAGATCGGCGTTGGCACGCAGCAAGGTATTGGCCGTCGGATTCGGCATCGACCATTCGCCGCCGCTGAAATCGCCATCGACCTCATTAAATTTGCCGTAGATGTTCGGGCGCACGTCGGCGCGCCAGTTGTACAACTCTTCCTTGAGCTGGTATTCGATGATCTGGCGTTTTTCCTCGACCACCAGGATCTCGCGCAGGCCGGTGGCGAATTCGCGTGTGCCCTGTGCTTCCAGCGGCCAGACCACACCGACCTTGTGCAGGCGAATGCCCAACTGGCGGCAGGCGTTATCGTCCAGACCCAGGTCGATCAAAGCCTGGCGGGTATCGTTGTAGGCCTTGCCGCTGGCGATGATGCCCAGGCGGTCGTGCGGACCTTCGATCACGTTGTAGTTCAGGCGGTTGGCGCGGATATAGGCCAGCGCGGCGTACCACTTGTAATCAAACAGGCGCGCTTCCTGCTCCAGCGCGGCATCAGGCCAACGGATATGCACACCGCCGGCCGGCATCTGGAAGTCGGTCGGAATTTTGATCTGCACACGTTCGGGATCGATCATGGCCGTGGCGCTGGATTCGACAATCTCCTGGATGGTTTTCATGCTGGCCCAGACGCCGGAGAAGCGGCTCATGGCAAACGCATGAATGCCCAGGTCCAGGATTTCCTGCACGTTGGCGGGGAAAAACACCGGCAGGCCGCAGGCCTTGAAGATATGGTCGCTCTGGTGCGCAGCGGTGGAGCTTTTGGCCACATGGTCATCGCCGGCCACGGCAATCACGCCGCCCCCAGGGGGTGGTGCCCGCCATGTTGGCGTGTTTGAAAACGTCGGAACAACGGTCCACCCCCGGCCCCTTGCCGTACCAGATGCCAAACACACCGTCGAACTTGTTGGTGCCGGGCGGCGAAAAACCCAGTTGCTGCGTGCCCCAGAGGGCGGTGGCGGCGAGTTCTTCGTTCACCCCGGGCTGGAACACGATGTTCTGCGCCTTGAGGTAACTCGACGCTTTCCACAAAGCCTGGTCATAACCCCCCAACGGCGAGCCACGGTAACCACTGATAAAGCCGGCGGTGTTTTTACCGACCATGGCGTCGCGCTGGCGCTGCAACATGGGCAGCTTGACCAGGGCCTGCACCCCGCTCATGAAAGCCTGACCGTAATCGAGGCTGTATTTGTCGTCGAGCGTGACGCTCTCTAGCGACTTGCGAATGTGTTCAGGCAGCGGGGCGTTCATATTGTTTTGTCTCCAGTCGTGGGCAATAAGCGCCTTGTGGGCGGGGGGCTTGCAAACAGGCGCGCCGGATAGGCAGGCGCCTCTAGGCTCTGGCAAAGTGTAGGCGTGATGGACAGATAAGTCTTTGCTTTTTATGCCTTGATTAGCCGGCCCAAAGAAAGAATCTTGCTTAAAATTAGCCTATATGGAAACGCTGGACAAGTTTGACATCGCCATTCTGAATGAATTGCAAAACAACGGACGCCTGAGCAATGCCGAGCTCAGCACCCGCGTCGGCCTGAGCGCCGCGCCCTGCTGGCGGCGCGTGCGGGCGCTGGAAGACAACGGCTATATCAAGGGTTACCGCGCAGAGATAGACCGCCACAAGATCGGCCTGGGCGTGTTGGCTTTTGTCCGCCTGGACGCCGAACGCAATACCGGCGACGCGACCCGCGTGCTGGAAGAAGCCATACGCAAACTGCCCGAAATCGTGGCCTGCCACTACATCAGCGGCACCGGCACCTTCGAGCTGCAAGTGGTGGCGCAAGACCTGGACAGTTTTTCGCGCTTTGCGCTGCGCAGCCTGATCAACCTGCCGAATGTGAAAGACCTGCACACCAGTTTTTCCCTGGGCGAGGTCAAGGCCAGCAGCCTGCTGCCGCTGGGCCACCTCTCGGGCAAAACGGCTTAACATCGGCCGCCGGTGCCGGGTTTAGGCATCAAATCGGCCTCCAGCCCTTGATTCATGGACGCAATTAGCTCCTGTTTTGATAGCGATTGCGCGCCCGACGCTTGGCGTAAGAGCCACCCTGCGCTACAGGCCTCTCACATCAACCCGGTAAAAGCGGCAGAAAACGCGGCGCGCCCGCTACCGTCACAGCGCCATTCGCAGCCACGCTGTAAATGCCACGCGCCGCATTGTGCGGATGGGCCGCGGCCTCCGCGATGCCCAACACCGGGGCGAAACACACATCGCTGCCTTCCAGCAGCGCACACCAGTGCTCACGCGACTGGCTGGCAAACAGTGCGGTGAAGCGGGTTTTCAGCGCCGGCCACGCGGCCTTGTCGTATTGCCTGGCCGGGTCCACATCGCTCAAGCCCAGCTTGTCCAGCAGCAACACGTAGAACTGCGGCTCCAGCGCGCCCAGCGTGATGAAACCACCATCAGCGCAGGCATACACATCGTAGAAAGGCGAATCGTGGAACGGGCTGGGCTGCGGCCCGTCAATCTGCCCGCTGCTGCGCACCCACTGCGCGATGCCGCCCAGCATGGCCAGCACATCCACGATGGCAGCGTCCACCACGCGGCCACGGCCGCTGCTGCGCGCTTCCAGCAATGCGCAGGCCATGCCAAACGCCAGACCCAGCGCGCCGCCGGCATCCCCCACCACGGTAGGCGGCACGATGGGTCGTTCGCCGCGGTGTGCCGACAGCGACAGCAGCCCGGTCAGCGCCACATAGTTCAAATCGTGCCCGGCCGCCTGGCCCAGCGGCCCGCTTTGCCCCCAGCCCGTCATGCGGCCATAAACCAGCTTGGGGTTGCGCGCGCCGCAGTCGGCGGGCCCCAGGCCCAGCCGCTCCATCACGCCGGGGCGGTTGCCTTCAATCAATGCGTCGGCACCGGCCACAAGCATCATCGCCTCGGCAACCGCAGCGGCCTGCTTGAGGTCCAGCAGCACAACGGTCTTGCCGCGGCGCAGCGGGTTGTCGCCCTCACCGCCCAGTTTTTCGGTCACGGCGCCCTTTTGCGGCCGCGCAATCACGGTCACCTCCGCCCCCATGTCGGCCAGCATGCGGCCGGCCAGCGGACCGGGACCTATGCCTTCAAACTCGACGATGCGAATACCTGTCAGCGGCGGCCTCATGCGGCACCATAACGCTCGACCAGGCGGAACTTCTGCACCTTCCCGGTCGCGGTGCGCGGCAGTGGCTCGGTCTGCAGCAGGATCGTCTTGGGAACCTTGAAACCGGCCAGATGTTGTCGGCACAGCGCCTCGATCTCGCCAGCCTGCAGGGTCTGGCCAGCCCTGACCACAACCACCGCCGTCACACCCTCCCCCCATTTGGGATGGGGCAGACCGATCACCGCACACTCGGCCACACCGGGGTGCAGCAGGATACGTTCCTCAACCTCGCCGGCATGCACGTTCTGCCCGCCTGTCACGATCAAGTCCTTGATGCGGCCATTGATGTACAGATACCCCTCGGCATCCAAGTGCCCGAGATCGCCGGTATGGACCCAGCCCTGCTTGAAGGTCTCGGCCGTCTTCGCCGGGTTGTCGTGGTACATCGTGACCGTGCCCGGACTGCGCCCGATGATCTCGCCGGTCGCCAGAGCCGGCACGTCCTGGCCGTCCAGGCCGATGACACGAACCTCGGCGTAAAGAATAGCGCGCCCTATCGAGTTGGGGCGGCGAGCGCGGTCCTCCGGGGTACTGACGACCAGCGGGCCGGTCTCCTGCATGCCGTAATACTCGTACAGATGCGGGCAAAGCCGGGCCGTGGCGGCCTCGCGGATAGGCGCCGGCAGCAGCGAGCCGGCAAAAACCAGGCCACGCAGCGAAGACAGATCGACGTCAGGCAGTACGGGAGAGGCCAGCAACATCGCGGCCATGGTCGGTACCAGATTGGTGATGGTGACGCGCTCGTTGTGAATCAGGCGCAAGGTCGCATCGGGCTCGAAGTTCGCCAACACGTTGCGGATGCCGTACATCACCGAACAGCCCGCCCAGGCAAAACCAACGCGGCCGTACATCGGAAACACGCTCAGCACGACGTCGCGGCGCGACAGGTCCATGGCCTCGAACATCGGACCCAGCGTGGCGTTGTTGTACTGGCTGATCTGGTAACACTTGGGCACACCCGTGGTGCCCGAAGTGAGGTTGAAGTAGTAGGGGTCGGCCTCTTCCACCTCCACGTCGGGCTCGGTACATGCCGACTGCGCCAGCAAACTTTCGTAGTCATGCTCAGAACCCGCAGGCCCGTCGCCAAACGAGACCCGGTGCTCAACTCCGGGTAACTCACCTTCGACCAACCGCATCACCTCGCCAAAGCGGCGCTCAGCCAGCAAGGCCTTCGCGCCGATCTCGCGCATCAGCACAATCATCTCCGCAGGCGTGAGCCGGTAATTCAGCGGGATGCCGACCAGGCCGGCCTTGGCCAGCGCAAAATAGATTTCAACAATCTCCACCCGGTTGCTGCTGAGAAAGGCAACCACGTCGCCCTTGCGCAGGCCCAGGCCACTCAGACCGTGGGCGAGCCGGTTGCAGCGTTCGTTGGTCTGCCGGAAGCTGAAGCGGCGCTGCGTACTGCTGCAGTAGAACGCCTCGCGGTCGGCGTAACGCACGGCCGCTGTGGCCAGTATGTCGCCGACCACCATTTTTCCCAGAGCGCGTTGTGTCATGGATGTCTCCTTGGTTTTTGTCATCGATGTCTCCTCTCGCCGCCGCCGTGCAAGCGCGAACGGCGACCTGCCTCAAGCGAACAGCTTGCGCGAGATCAGATCTTTCATGATCTCAGTGGTGCCACCGTAGATACGCTGCACGCGCGCGTCGGCATACAGCCGCGCGATAGGGTATTCCGTCATGTAGCCGTAGCCGCCAAAAAGCTGCAGGCACTCGTCGACCACCTTGCACTGCTGCTCGGTACACCACCACTTGGCCATGTAGGCGGCCTCGGGGTCGAGCTTGCCATCCAGCAGGCGCTGGATGCAGTCGTTGACAAAGCTGCGTACCACATGCGCCAGCGTCGCGCACTCGGCGAGTTTGAAGCGCGTGTTCTGGAAATCGGCCAGTGACTGGCCAAACGCCTTGCGCTCGCGGGTGTAGGCCAGCGTGAGTTCGACCGCGCGCTCTATCACCGCCGCCGCGGGCACGCACAGAAACATGCGTTCGTAGGGCAACTGGCTCATCAACTGGATGAAACCTTCGCCTTCCTTTTCGCCAAGCAACTGGTCGGCCGGAACGCGTACATTGTCGAAAAAGAGTTCAGCTGTATCCGAAGCATGCTGGCCGAGCTTTTCGAGCCGCCGCCCGACCCGAAAACCGGGCAGCTTCTCAGTCTCCAACACGATCAGCGAGACGCCACGGCTGCCGCTCTCGCCAGTGCGCACCGCCACCACCAGCAGGTTGGCGGTAAAGCCGTTGGTAATGAAGGTTTTTGCTCCGTCGACCACGTAGCTGTCGCCGTCGCGCCTGGCCCTGGTACGCAATGCCTTCAGGTCGGAGCCGCAGCCCGGCTCTGTGAGTGCGATGCCTGCCACGATCTCGCCGCTGGCCATCTTCGGTAGCCAACGCCGCTTTTGCGCCTCGGTGCCGTAGTCGAGAATGTAGTGTGCGGCGAGGTTGTGCACGCCGGTGTTGGCGGGGATTTCGGCCTTGGCGAGTTCATCCTGCACCACCAGCTGATAAGCCAGGGTGGCGCCGGCACCGCCATAGGCCTCGTCGAGTTCGGGCAGCAGGAAACCCAGCTGCCCGAACGGGCGCCAGACCTCGCGTGGGATGTAGCCCTGGCGACGCCAGCCTTCGAGCTGCGGCGTGAGCTCAGCGGCGACGTAGCGGCGCACCTGTTCTCGAAAGGCGTCGATGTCTTCGTTCATCCAGGGCTGGCGTAGCAGTTGGGGAAACATGGGTTTCTTTCAATTTATTTCGTGTTCATTCCGGCTCAGCCGTGCGGCGCGCGGGCGAGGAAACGCGTACAGGCAGCGTTGAAAGTCTCGCCACCCACATGCACACGTTGCGAGGCGCACTCCTGGTCGAGTTGCCGGGCCAGCTCGTTGGTCGAGGCCGCGTCCAGCATGCGCCGGGTGTCGCGCGCAGCGGCGGTCGAAGCGCGGGCCAGGCGTTGCGCGATTTCCTGTGCTTGACAGGGTAGATCGGCGTCATCGACGCAGCGCCAGATCAGACCCCATTGTTCGGCTTGTGCGGCGTCTATGCGTTCACCCAGCAGCGCCATGCCGCGCGCGCGGCTACGGCCTAGCAGCCGGGGCAAGGCCCAGGTCGCGCCCAGGTCGGGCACGGCGCCTTAGTGTCGTCACCTGGGGCACCAGAAAATAAGCCGACCGTGCCGCGAGCACGATATCGGCCGCCAGCGCAAGGCCCACGGCACCGCCCACACAAGGTCCGTTCACCGCTGAGACCACCGGCACCGGGCATTCGGCAATGGCCAGCACCAGCGGGTTACCCTCTTCCTGCATGGCCGTGCCAATCGCCGCGCTTGCATGGGCCGGGCCACCGGCCAGCACTTCGCCGAACCATCCGATGTCACCGCCGCCCGAGAAGGCTCGGCCCGCACCGGTCAGCACGATGGCACGAACGCGGTCGTCAGTCACACAGGCGCGCATTTGGGCCAGAAGAGCCGTCATCAACGCAGGCCCAAGCGCATTGAGCGTCTCGGGGCGGTTGAGCGTCAGGGTCGCCACGCCGTCGCGCAACACGCTTTGCACAAGGCTTGTCATCGCTCAGAGCCCGGTCAAGCCGCCGCTGCACATCAGCGTCTGTCCGCTCACATAGTCGGACTCGGGAATACACAGCAGGTACACCGCACCGGCGGCCTCGTCGGGCGTGCCGCCACGGCCGAGTGGAATGGACTTTTCCATCATCGCCATCAAATCGGGATTCACGCCCACCTTGATTTCTCGGCCTTCGATGTTGGCCGTGGATCCCTCGGCCGCGCTGCCGGTCAGCCGAGTCTTGATCAGGCCGTAGGCAACGCAATTGACGGTGACGTTCATGCGGCCCCACTCCTTGGCCATCGTCTGCGTCATGCCGACGATGCCGGCCTTGGCGGCGGCGTAGTTGGCCTGACCGGGGTTGCCGAACAAGCCGGCCATCGACGAGATGTTGACCACCTTGCGCACCACGCGCTGGCCGGCCTCGGCTTCCGCCTTGGTGAGGGCGCGGATCGCCGGCTGCGCGGCGCGCAGGATGCGAAACGGCGCCGTCAGGTGGCAGTCGAGCATCGCGTACCACTGCTCGTCGCTCATCTTCTGGATCACGTTGTCCCAGGTGTAGCCGGCGTTGTTGACGATGATGTCCAGGCCCTTGTATTCGCTGACGGCGGTGCCAATGAAGCGTTCGGCGAAGTCCGGCGCAGTGACGCTGCCGACACAGGCCACGGCCTGACCGCCGGCCTCGCGGATGGCCTGCACGGCCTCCTGTGCCGGTTCGGCGTCAAGGTCGTTGACGACGATGCGCGCGCCTTCGCTGGCCAGCTTGAGCGCGATGGCGCGGCCTATGCCGCGACCCGAGCCGGTGATGAGGGCGACCTTGCCTTCGAGTTTGCGTGTCATGGTGTGGTTCTCCTGAAAAAGTTTCTGAAAAGGCTTAAGGCAATGCGACAAGGGCTTCGCCGACGATCTTGGCTTGTCCGAATTGATTGGCGCTTTGCAGCTCAATGCGCACGCAGCGCTCGCCGTTGTGCTCGAGCTTCTCGACCACGCGGCCGCTGCAGCGCATCGCGTTGCCCAGATGCGTGATGCCCTGAAAGCGGGCGTCGAAGCGGCGCAGCCGGCTTTGCGGCGCCCAGCCGGTAAGCAGCCGGCCGAGCCAGGCCATGCCCAGCATGCCTTGTGCGAAGACATCCGGCATGCCGGCGCGGCGTGCCACGTCGGTGTCGATGTGGATCGGGTTGTGGTCGCCAGAGGCGCCGGCAAACAGGGCCAGCGTCGTGCGGTCCACGGGCGGCAGTTGCAGCGCCGGCAGTTCGTCGCCGACTTTTACGGTGTCAAAGGTGGGTGTGGTCATGGTGGTGTCCGATCAGTTGCGGCAGACGATGACCGTGCGCAGCTCGGCCACCAGCTCATCGCGCTGGTTGGTGGCGCGCGCAGTCTTCACGACGAACTCGAGCGCACCATTCTTCTTTTCATAGATGTCGCTGATGGCGGAGCGCACCGTCACCGTGTCGCCCACGCAGGCCGGCTTGTGGTAGCTGAAGCTCTGCTCGCCGTGCAGCAGTTTGGCAATGGGAATTTGCAGGTCCGCCATCAGCCCCTCGGAGGCGCCCGAGTCGAGCTCGGCCGCGAACAGGAAGGTCGGCGGCGCCGGCAGGTCCGGGTAGCCGGCGTCGCGAGCGGCGGCAGCGTCGGTGTAGATGGGATCGGTCTCGCCGATCGCCTTGGCAAAGTACTGTAGCCGGCTGCGCTCGATCGGCAGCACCGATGCGGGCAGTTCGTGGCCTATCCATTTCTTGTCGATCATGAGGTTTCCTTTAGGGTCTGTGAGTTCACACGCGTTCGTAAAGGGTCACGACGCAGGCACCGCCGAGACCCAGGTTGTGCTGCAGCGCCAGCCGCGCACCTTCGACCTGGCGCTTGTCGGCCGTGCCGCGCAACTGGTGCGTCAGTTCGTAGCACTGCGCCAGGCCGGTGGCACCCAGCGGATGGCCCTTGCTCAGCAGGCCGCCCGACGGGTTGGTGACGTACTTGCCGCCGTAGGTGTTGTCGCCGTCGACGACGAACTTCTCCGCCCCGCCCACCGGGCACAGGCCCAGTCCCTCGTAGGTGATCAGCTCGTTGTGGGCGAAGCAGTCGTGCAGCTCGACCACGTCGATATCCTGCGGACCGATGCCGGCGGCCTCAAACACCTGCCGCGCAGCGTTGCGCGTCATGCTGAAGCCGACCACCTCGCGCATGTCGCGCGCCTCGAAGGCCGCGGGGACGTCGGTGGTCATGGCTTGGGCGCGGATGCGCACGCTCATGTCCAGTCCATGCTTCTTTGCAAAGGCCTCAGAGCAGACGATGGCCGCAGCCGATCCGCAAGTCGGCGGGCAGGCCATCAGCTTGGTCATCACGCCGGGCCAAAGCATGGGCGAGACCATCACGTCTTCTTCGGTCACCACGGCGCGGAACAGCGCCAGCGGGTTGTTGGCGGCATGGCGGCTGGCCTTGGCACGGATCTTCGCGAAGGTCTCGACCTTGGTGCCAAACTCTTTCATGTGCGCCAGGCCCGCGCCGCCGAAGTAGCGCAGCGCGAACGGAACCTCGATCGGGCCGACCAGCTCCACGGCGACTTCCTCGAAGCGCTCGAAGGGACTGGGCCGGTCGTCGAACTTCGAGCCAAGCGCGCCCGGACTCATCTGCTCGAAACCGAGCGCCAGCACGCAGTCGGCGGCGCCGCTGGCCACCGCCTGGCGGGCCAGGAACAGCGCCGTCGAGCCGGTGGAGCAGTTGTTGTTGACGTTGACAACGGGGATACCGATCATGCCGACCTCGTAGACCGCGCGCTGGCCGCAGGTGGAGTCGCCGTAGACATAGCCGACATAGGCCTGCTGCACCAGCTCGTAGCCGATGCCGGCATCGGCCAGCGCCTGGCGGGTGGCCTTGGCGGCCATTTGCGGATAAGGCTCGTTGGCCCCGGGTTTAGTGAAGGGGATCATGCCGACCCCGGCAACGTAGACGTCTTGACTCATGGAGGACTCCTGAAGATTCAAAGGGATGGAAAGAAAAAGAAAGAAAGGCGTCGGCTCACGCCACCGCGCGCTCGCGGCCCTGCCAGAAGGGCTCACGCAACTTGGTTTTCAGCACCTTGCCGGCGCCAGATAACGGCAGCACATCACGGAATTCCACGCTGCGCGGGCACTTGTAGCCGGCGATCAGCGACTTGCAATGGGCAATCAGCGCGTCGGCACTCACGGTCTCGCCCGGCTTGCAGACCACCACCGCATGTACCGTCTCGCCCCACTCTTCGCTCGGGATGCCGATCACGGCGCAAGCGGAAACCGCCGGATGCTGGGCAACCGCGTTCTCGGTCTCGGCCGAATAAATGTTCTCGCCGCCGCTGATGATCATGTCCTTCAGTCGATCAGCGATGAAGATGAAGCCGTCGTCGTCCATCCAGGCACCGTCGCCGGTGTGCATCCAGCCGTCGCGCACAGCCTGTGCCGTCAACTCGGGCTTGTTCCAGTAGCCCTGCATCACGTTGGGGCCGCGCACCACGACCTCGCCCACCGTGCCGCGCGGCACTTCGCAGCCCTGCGCATCGACGATGCTGACTTCGGTGCAAAAGCTGGCCCGGCCGGCGGAGCGCAGCTTACCGAGCTTGCGGCCTTCGGCCGTGTGGTAGTAGGCTGGGTTGACGGTCGCCAGCGGCGACAGCTCGGTCATGCCGTAGGCCTGCACGAAGCCGACGCCAGGCAGCGCGGCCATCGCACGCTCAAGCACGGCCTCGGACATCGGCGAGGCGCCGTAGGCGATGGTCTGCAGCGCGCCCAGGTCGCGCGGTTTCTTCATCGCCGGGTGGTCGACCAGCATCTGGATCATGGTCGGCACCAGCAGCAGATGGGTGACGCGGTCGCGTTCCAGGGTGTCGAGCACCAATTCAGGGTTGAAGGCCGGGATGATGGCGTGCGTGTTGCCCTCGATCCAGTGCGGCACCGCGAGCCCCATGTCGGCCAGGTGGAACATAGGCGCGGCATGCAGATAGGTGCCACCTGGCGTCGCCAGCCCCTCGGCGCGTATAGCCAGACCCGAGCTGCACAGGTTGGTGTGACTCAGCATCACGCCCTTGGGAAAGCCGGTGGTGCCGCCGGTATAGAAGATGCCGGCCAGGTCCTCGCCGCGGCGCACCACGTCGGGCACCGGTTCGGTTTCTGCCAGCAGCGCTTCGTAGCCGTGCATGCCGGCCGGCGCATCACCGTCGCCGCAATAGACCACTTCGCGCAAGCTGCTCGAATCGCGGCGAAACTGCTCGACCAGGGGGCGAAAGGTCTCGTCGACCAGCAGGATGGACGAGCCCGAGTCGTTCAGCGAGTACAGGATCTCGGCCGCCGACCAGCGGATGTTGCAGGGGTTCAGCACGCCACCGCCCCAAGGTACCGCCATCTGGTATTCGAGGTAGCGGTCGGAGTTGAGCGATAGCATCGCAACGCGATCGCCGGTTTGCATGCTGAGCTTCTGCAGGGCGCCGGCCAGGCGTGCCACGCGATCGACCAACTGGCGGAAGGTGCGCTGGCGGTTGCCGAAACGCACCGCGATGCGCTCGGGGTGTTGCTGCACCGCGCGGTGCAAGGCTTGAGTCAGGTACATACTTGTGTCTCCATCTGGCCCGGGAATCCACGGGTCTATTGCTTATGTTGCTCATGGTAGAAATGAGCGACCAAGCCCACAATGGCACATTGCGTCGATCACATGGCAAAAGACCTCAATCCACAACTCCCCGCCTCTTGATGCTGCAGCCCCCAGTCACGATCCCGATCGCCTTCGTGCAAGGCATGTTGTCCGGGGTGCAAGCCCGCGGCCAGGCTTGTGAGCCCTTCCTGGCCGACGCGGGCATACCCCCGGAACTGCTGCAGCAAGCGCACGCCCGCGTGACTACGGCCCAGTATGTGGCGCTGTTTCGGCTGTTGATGGATCGTCTCGACGACGAAGGTCTGGGCTTCCTGTCACGGCCCCTCAAGCGGGGCAGCTTTGCGCTGGTCGCCAGCTCGGCGGTGGGCGCCGCCACCCTGGAAGTGGCGACACGCCGCGTCGCACACACCTTTCGCCTGCTGCAGGACGACGTGGTGCTGGAGCCGGTGCGCGACGGCGCGCTGGCCGGCCTGACCCTGCGCTTCACCGATCCGTCGGTTGAGCGGCCGGCCTTTCTGCACGAACTGCTGCTGCGCGTTTTCTGGCGACTGCTGGCGTGGCTGGCGGGCGGCCAATTGCCCGCCGCACGCTTCGACTTCGCGTTCGAGAGCCCGCCCCATGCAGGCAGCTACGGCAAGATCTTTCCGGCGCCGTTGCACTTCGAATGCCGCCAGTCGGCGTTCTGGTTCGACGCGGCGCGGCTGCAGGACCCGGTGCGCCGGGACCAGGTCGCGTTGCGCGCCTTCCTGGCCGACGCGCAGACCCATGTGATCGTGCCGCGGCGCAACGACGACCTGGTCAGCACGCGGGCGCGCAGCCATCTGCAACAGACGCAGCCCGCGTGGCCCGACCTTACCGCCACGGCCGACGCACTGCACATGTCAACCTCGACGCTGCAAAGGCACCTGGCCGCAGAGGGAACGTCATTCCAGTCGCTGAAAGACGAACTGCGCCGCGACATGGCAATCGTGCGACTGAACACCAGTACGGTGCCGCTGGCCGCGCTGGCCGACGAACTGGGATTTGCCGACAGCGCAGCCTTCCAGCGCGCGTTCAAGGGCTGGACCGGCAGCGCCCCCGGGGCCTACCGTCGCGGCGGGGCGTGAGCCAGCAAAGCCTTTCAAGCGCCATTTTTATGAAAAAAGTGTCTGTAGCCAAATTTACACGGGCGCAACCAGCTATAAATTAAGTAGCAGATTGCGCCTCACCTGTTTTGATACCGGATGCAAAACAGGCTCACGATGACACCGTTTGCAGGAACTCAGGCCCAGCCGCCACCCAGCGCGCGTATCAGTCCAACCGTCGCCAGGTACTGCGCGGCTTTCACCTGCAAGGCCTGGCGGCGGTTGCGCAACTCGCTGCGCTGCGCGTCCAGCAGTTCAAGCTGGCTGACAAAACCATTGCGGTAACGCGAATCGGATAACAAGGTGGCGCGGCTGCTGGAGGCGACGGAACGCGACTGCGCTTCAGCCTGCTCGGCCAGCAGGCGCAAGGCCGAGAGCTGGTCTTCCACGTCACGGAAAGCGACCAGCACCTGCTCGCGGTAGTTGGCCAGGGCAATGCTGAGGTCTGCATTGGCACCTTGCACACCGGCCTCGCGGCGGCCACCGTCGAAGATGGGCAGCGACAGCAAGGCGCCCACGCCCCAGGCTTGCGTGGAGAGCTTGAACAGGTCCCTGATCTCGGGTGCGGCATAGCCGCCGTTGGCCGTCAATGAAAAGGTCGGAAACCAGGCGGCCTTGGCCACCCCGATCCGCGCCTGCGCGGCTTGCATGGTGTTCTGTGCGGCGGATATGTCCGGCCTGCGTGTCAGCACCGTGCTGGGCACGCCTGCGGGAATCACCGGCAGGGCCGTCGCCCATTCGGCGGGTGCCACCTGGAAGCTGGAGGCGGCTTGCCCGACCAGCACGGCCAAGGCGTGTTCCAGCACGGCACGGCGCTGGTCCAGCGCCAGGGCTTCGGATTCGGTAGACGCCACTTCCGAGCGCACGCGGGCCACGTCCAACTCGGCCACATCACCTTCCTTGAAACGCACCTCCGTCAGGCGCAAGGTGTTGCGATAAGCCTGCAAGGTGTCACGCACCAGGCTACGTTCAGCGTCGATAGCGCGCAAGCCCAGGTAGGTTTGCGCCACATCGGCCTGCACCAGCAGTTGTGCGCTGCGCAGCAAAGCCTCGCGTGATGCAGCATCAAGCGACGCCGCATTCGACGCGCCGGAGAGCTTGCCGAACAGGTCCACCTCATACGACAGGTTGGCCCCCGCGCTCACCACGGTTTGTGCGACGTTGTTTGTTGTTGAATTTTTCTGCCGTGTCGCACCTGCGCCAATGCCGATTTGCGGAAAGCGGTTGGCATCCGTCTGGCCGGCGAGGGCGCGGGCCTGCGCCAGCCGGCCCGCAGCGACCTGCACGCTGTTGTTGTTGCGGCTGGCTTGTTCGACCAGTTGATCCAGCACCGGGTCGGCAAACACCGTCCACCACAGGCCTTGCGCCTCGGAGACCACAGAGCTTGCGGCCACGGCGCCTGCATTTTCCTTGAATGCGGCTGGCGTGGCCGGCAGACTGGCCGAATCAACAACCGCGCTGGTGGCGCAGCCGGCGAGCAGCATGGCCAGCACCAGCGGTACCAGCGCGCTGCGCAATTTTGAAGTTGGCTTGTTCATGATGAACTCCTTGTTGTTTTTGTTCAGTGATTTATTCATGCAGACCGAGTGGTGCAGCGGGTTGCGGCTGGGCACCGGCACCGGCACCTGCGCCGTGGGCGCTGGCAAAAGCTTCCAGGTGCGGCACCTCACCGTGCAGCTTGAGCGGGCGGTTGCCCGCCATGCGGCGCAGCGCGACATAAAACACCGGCGTGAGGAAGAGGCCAAAGGCCGTCACACCAATCATCCCGGCGAAGACCGCCACCCCCATGGCCGAACGCATCTCGGCACCCGCGCCGGTGGACAACACCAGCGGCAACACACCCATGACAAAAGCCAGCGAGGTCATCAGTATGGGGCGCAGGCGCAGACGGCTGGCTTCGATCGCGGCCTGCACCGGCGTGCGACCGGCAAACTCCAGCTCACGCGCAAACTCCACGATCAGGATGGCGTTTTTCGCCGACAGCCCGACCAGCACCATCAGACCAATCTGGGTGAAGACGTTGTTGTCACCGCCCGTGATCCAGACGCCGGTCATCGCGGCCAGCAGGCCCATGGGCACAATCAGGATGATGGCAATCGGCAGGGTCAGGCTTTCATACTGCGCGGCCAGCACCAGGAAGACCAACAGGATGGCCAGCGGAAACACCAGCACCGCAGAGTTGCCGGCCAGGATTTCCTGGTAGGTCAGCTCGGTCCACTCATAACTGATGCCTTTGGGCAGGGTTTCTGCCGCGATACGTTCGATCGCGTCCTGCGCCTGGCCCGAGGAATAACCCGGCGCCGGGCCGCCGCTGATATCGGCCGAGAGGTAACCGTTGTAACGCATGGCACGCTCCGGACCAAAACTCGAATTCACCTTCATCAACGCCGACAGCGGCACCATCTCGCCGGTGGTCGAACGCACCTTGAGCAAGCCCACGTCCTCCGCCCGCGCACGGTAGGCCGCATCGGCCTGCACCCGCACGCTGTAGGTGCGGCCAAACTTGTTGAAGTCGTTCGCATACAGGCTGCCGAGGTAGATCTGCATCGTGTCAAAAATATCGGTCACCGGCACATTCAGCTGGCGCGCCTTGGTTCGGTCAATGTCTGCGTACAGCTGAGGCACGTTGACCTGCCAGCTGGTGAAGACGCCGGTGATCTCAGGCGCCTGAGAGACCTTGTCCATGAAGGCTTTCACGGCCACGTCCATGGCGTCGTACCCCAGCGAGGCGCGGTCCTCCAGCTGCAGCTTGAAGCCGCCCGTGGTGCCCAGGCCCTCTACCGGCGGCGGCGGGAACATCACGATGAAGGCATCCTGGATGCTGCCAAACGCCTGATTCAACTGCCCCGCCACCGCGCCGCCGCTCTGGTCGGCACGTTTGCGTTCCGCAAAAGGTTTGAGCGTGGCAAACACAATGCCGGAGTTGGAGCTGTTGGTAAAACCGTTGATCGACAGGCCGGGGAAGGCAATCGCGTCTTCCACATTCGGGTTCTTTTTCATGAGCTCGCCCATGCGCTGGATCACGTCTTCGGTGCGGTCCAGGGTGGCGCCATCGGGCAGCTGGGCAAACCCGATCAGGTATTGCTTGTCCTGCGCCGGCACAAAACCGCTGGGTACCAGTTTGAAGACACCGACTGTCGCGGCCACCAGCACCAGGTAAACCGCCAGCATCAAGGTCTTGCGCGAGATCGCCCCTTTGACACCCGTGCTGTAGGCCGTGGACGCACGGCCGAACAGGCGATTGAAGCCAGCGAAGAAACGGCCAAACACCTTGTCCATGCCACGCGTCAGTGCATCCTTGGGTGCATCGTGGCCCTTGAGCAGCAGTGCCGCGAGGGCCGGCGACAAGGTCAGCGAATTGATCGCGGAGATCACGGTGGAAATCGCAATCGTCACCGCGAACTGCTTGTAGAACTGCCCGGTCAAGCCGCTGATAAAAGCCAGCGGCACAAACACGGCGACCAGCACCAGCGCAATCGCGATGATGGGGCCGGACACCTCGCGCATGGCGCGGTAAGTGGCTTCACGCGGCGTGAGCCCGGCCTCGATGTTGCGTTCCACGTTTTCGACCACCACGATGGCGTCGTCCACCACAATGCCTATCGCCAGCACCAGCCCGAACAGGCTGAGTGCGTTGATCGAAAAACCCAGCAGATGCAGCACGGCAAAGGTGCCGACCACCGACACCGGCACCGCCAGCAGCGGAATGATGGAGGCGCGCCAGGTTTGCAAAAACAGGATCACCACCAGCACCACCAGCGCGACGGCTTCCAGCAAGGTGTGGATCACCGACTGGATGGAGGCACGCACAAACTGTGTCGGGTCGTAGGCAATGCGGTACTCCACACCTTCGGGCATGTTCTTCGCCAGTTCGTCCATGGTCTTGCGCACCTCGGCCGAGATCTCCAGCGAGTTGGAGCCATGCGCCTGGAACACACCCATGCCTACCGCGGGTTTGTTGTTGAGCAGCGAACGCAAGGCATAGTCGGCCGCGCCCAGCTCCAGCCGCGCAATGTCGCGCAGCCGCGTCACGGCGCCGTCGGCACCGGTCTTGACGATGATGTCGCCGAACTCTTCCTCGTTTTGCAGGCGCCCTTGCGCATTGATGGAAAGCTGCATGTCCACACCGTCCAGCCCCGGTGAGGCGCCTATCACGCCGGCCGCGGCCTGCACGTTCTGTCCGCGAATAGCGGCCACCACGTCGCTGGCCGAGAGGCCGCGCTGCGCCACCTTCTGCGGGTCCAGCCAGACCCGCATCGAATAGTCGCCACCACCGAAAATCTGCACCTGGCCGACGCCCTGGATACGCGCCAGCCTGTCCTTGACGTTGAGCACCGCGTAGTTGCGCAGGTAGTCGATGTCGTAACGGTCGTTCGGCGACACCAGGTGCACCACCATGGTGATGTTGGGCGCACTCTTGACCGTGGTCACACCCAGCCGGCGCACCTCCTCGGGCAGGCGCGGCTCGGCTTGCGAGACACGGTTTTGCACCATCTGCTGCGCCTTGTCGGGGTCGGTGCCCAGCTTGAAGGTCACGGTCAGTGTCATCACGCCGTCGGTGGTGGCCTGGCTGCCCATGTACAACATGCCTTCAACACCGTTGATGGATTCCTCCAGCGGCGTGGCCACGGTCTCGGCAATCACCTTGGGGTTGGCGCCCGGGTACTGGGCGCGCACCACCACCGACGGCGGCGCGACTTCCGGGTACTCGGACACCGGCAGGCCGCGCAAGGCTACCAGGCCGGCGATCAACATCAGCAGCGACAACACGCCGGCAAAAATCGGCCGGTCAATAAAAAATTTGGAAAGATTCATGGCTACTTCTCTTGCTTGTTCTTGTTCAGGTGAAACGGGGGGCAAGACCCCGCGTTCAGGATTTCGCGGCGATCTGTAGCGGTTTGCTCAACTCGGCCTTGGCCGACATCTCGACCGGCTGCGGCGCCACCAGCGCACCGGGACGAATACGCTGCAGGCCATTGACCACAATGCGTTCATTGGCCGCCAGACCGCTTTTCACAACACGCAGGCCATTGACCGACGCACCCAGCGTGACCTCGCGATACGCCGCCTTGTTGTCGGCGCCCACCACCAGCACAAACTTTTTGTTCTGGTCGGTGCCGACGGCGCGTTCATTGATCAGCAGCGCGTTGCCCTGGGTCGCCTGACCCATGCGGATACGCGCAAACTGACCGGGCATCAACTGGCCGTCCTGGTTGTCGAACACGGCACGCGCGCGCACCGTGCCACTTTTGGCATCAACCTGGTTGTCGACCAGTTGCAGCCGGCCCACAAACGGGGTGTCGCTGTTGGCCGCGGTGCCCATCTGCACCGGGATCAGTTCCAGCTTGCGCGAGCCTGTGGCATTCACTTCTTTCAAGGCCCTGGCCACCACCTGCTCATCGGCATCAAAGCTGGCGTAAATCGGGCTCACCGACACCAGGGTGGTTAACACCGGCGCCCCCGGGCCGGCCGCCACCAGGTTGCCCACCGTCACTTCCAGCTTGCCCACACGGCCGGACACCGGCGCACGAAGCTGCGTGTAACCCAGGCTGAGTTGCGCGGTTTGCAGGGCGGCTTGCGCGGCGCGCAGATTGGCAGCGGCTTCGCGCTGGCCATTCACACGTTCGTCAAACTCGCGTTTGGAAATCGCCTGCTCGTTCCACAGGCGTTGCGAGCGTTCATGTTCACCCTGGGCCTGCGCCACACGGGCCTGTGCGGCAGCCACCTGGGCGTCGGCACGCTCCACATCGGCGGCATAAGGCGCCGGATCAATCGTCAGCAGCAACTCGCCTTTTTTGACCAGCACACCTTCGCGGAAATGCACGGCCTGAATCGTGCCGGCCACACGTGAACGGATGTCGACGCGCTCCACGGCTTCGAGCCGGCCCGAGAACTCGTCCCAGGCCGCCACATCACTTTGCACCACCGTCGCAACGGACACGGGTGTCGCCGGCGCTTGGTCCGGTGCGCTGGGTTGGGCACGGATGTTGGACGTCCCCAGCACGGCGACAGCGACACCGGTCACGGCCAGCCCCGCCACCGCAAGGGCCAGAAGAAGGCGTTTGTAGCCCTTGGATTGAATCGACTGCATTTGAATTCCCTCTAAAAATTATTTGAAAACCAAAAACGGTTACTCTAAGACCTCAACTTAACCTGAGGTCAAGCGTTAAATGACAACCCCAAAGACAAACGGTTATTGCTGCGAACTCAGCGTGGGCGAAGTCGCCGAACGCAGTGGTGTCGCGGTGTCCACCATCCACTTCTATGAGGCCAAAGGACTGATCAAGGGCTGGCGCAACCCAGGCAACCAGCGCCGCTATGCGCGTGATGTGTTGCGCCGCGTGGCGGTGATCAAGATCGCTCAACGCACCGGCATTCCCCTGGCGTCCATCCACGAAGCCTTGACGACCTTGCCCGAAGGCCGCACGCCCACCGCTACCGATTGGCGCAAACTGTCCGCGCGCTGGAAGGCCGAACTCGACGACCGCATCACCCGGCTGACCCAGCTGCGTGACGAACTGAGCAGCTGTATTGGTTGCGGCTGCCTGTCCATCAAGGACTGTCCACTGCGCAATCCCGCGGACGAACTTTCGGCACAAGGTCCGGGGCCGCGGCTGCTGCACCCGGACTGACGCCCGACGACAAAACTTCATCACCCCGCCTAGCGCGCAGCAGCCAGCGCCGCTGATTCGGCGCTGGCAAAAAAATCACGGACTTGTTGCTGCACGGCCGCAGCCCAGGCCACGTCTGCGCCGGCGGTTGACTGGTAGCTGCAGGGCCAGCCGGTCTGCTCGGACAAAACCGCGGTTTGCACCGCCAGGCCGGCGGCACGCAGGCGCGCGGCATACGCCAGCGTTTCGTCGCGCAGCGGATCATCCTGGGCGGTGAGCAACAAGGTGGGCGGCAGCCCTGCCAGGCGCCAGGCCGCGCCGGGCGTGGCATAGGGGTGGGCGGCGTCTTCCAGGCGCGTCAGGTAACGCTGCCAGCCATCGGCCCAGACACAACCCACCGGGCCGGCGGCGGCCTCGCGCAAGGACGGCGTTCCCAGGCAGGGGTCCAGCATCGGCGACAGCAAGATCTGACCGGCCAGTACCGCTTGCTGGCGGTCACGCGCCATCAGCGTCACCGCAGCGGCGAGGTTGCCGCCGGCCTCTTCGCCGGCGACAAACAGGCGGGCACCCTGGCCGGCCAGTTTCTGACGGGACTTCCAGGCCCAGAGAAGGGCGGCATAAGCGGTGTCCACCGCTTGGGGAAAGGGGTGGGCCGGTGCCAGCGGGTAGTCCAGCGACACCACCACCGCACCGGCCCCGGCCAGCAGGCCGGCCACGCAGGCGCCGCTGTCCAGCGAGCCGCTGGTGAACGCCCCGCCATGGAAATGCAGCACCAGCGGGGAGGCCGGCGCCGTGCCGCGACGGCCGTACAAACGCACGTCCAGCGTTTTTTCAAACGTGATCTGGATCTGCTTTTCCACGCCGGGTGGCGGGGCTTTTGGGACGCCGGGACGGGAATGCGGCTGGCTTGTCATCATCGGGAACCGCGAGCGGGCTTTTGTTGTTGCAATGACGCAGAAGATAGGTGTTATCGGTCACGCAATAAAGAGGCAATTTATATACACTTTGTTTCACCGGTGAAACAATCACCCCGGAATTCCTGGCTGTTCCCGACTATTCTTCACAACCCCCGGTCAAAAGGATTTAAGGATGGACAAGTTTTCTGCCATGCAGGCCTTTGTGCGCGTCGTGGAGGCCGGCACATTCACCAAGGCCGCCGACTCCATAGGCCTGCCCAAGGCCACGGTGACGCGGCTGATCCAGACGCTGGAAAAAGAGCTGGACACCAAGCTGCTCAACCGCACCACACGCAAGGTCACGGTGACCGCCGATGGCGCGGCGTATTACGAACGCGCCGGCCGCCTGCTCGGCGACATGGAAGAGCTGGAGTCCAGCATGTCACGCGCCAAGGCCAGCCCGCGCGGCCGGCTCAAGGTCGACATTCCGGGCTCGCTGGGCATGGCGGTGATCATTCCCGCCCTGCCGGATTTTTACGCGCGTTACCCCGACATCCAGATTGAGCTGGGTGTGAGCGACCGGCCGGTGGACATCATTGGCGACAACGTGGACTGCGTGGTGCGCGGCGGCGAGCTGCAGGACCAGTCGCTGGTGGCGCGACGGATTGGCGAGTTCAACCTCATCTCTTGCGCGGCACCCGCCTACCTGAAGCGCCACGGCACACCGCAACACCCGGACGAGTTGTCGCAAGGCCACACCCTGGTGCGTTATATCTCGCCGCGCACCGGCCGGCTGTTTCCGATCGAGTTGTGCCGCGACGGCGAAGAAGTGGAAGTGCATGGCCGGCATCTGCTGGCCGTCAATGACTCCAACGCCGGTGTGGCCGCCGCACTGGCCGGGCTGGGCATCATCCACACCTTGACCTTGCTGGTGCAGGACCACATCAGCAGCGGCCGGCTGGAGCCGCTGTTCACCGGCTGGTGTTCGGAGCCGGCGCCCATCCACGTGGTGTACCCGCCGAACCGCCACCTGAGCAACAAGGTGCGGGTGTTTGTCGACTGGATCGCCGAGCTGTTTGCCAAAAACGACCTGATCCAGCGCAAAAGCACACTCCCGTCGGCGCGGGTCATGCCTCTGGCGCCAGCCGCCGCACTCCCCGTGTTCAGCGACCTGGTTGCCGCCCAAACTCTCAAGCCTTTCAGGCCTGAAGCCCAATCACCACGGGTGTAAGCAGCTACTTATTTAATAGCGACTGGCTAGTCCTGCACGCAGCGCGCGTTCAGCGGCAGCAGTGGATAACTGAGCTGCGCCTCGCGCCCCTGCGCACCCAGGCCAAATTCGGCCCGCAGGCGCGGACTGCTGTAAACCGTTTGTTGCGGGCCCTGGCCGCCCGCGTCGCGAAACAAGACCTCGCTGCCGCCAGTCCCGTCGAGCAAGGCGCTGTCGTCGACAAAACGCACCTGGAAGCTGATGCCATGTTCGCAGCGGTAAGACTGCGCGCCGGACAATGAGCCGACACCGGTGCAAGCCGTCAGTGCAGCCAGCATCCCCAGCGGCCAAAAGATGCGGGGCATCATTTGGGCCACAACACCCACAGGCGCAAAGGCTGGCTCACGCGGCTGGCCAACAGGCCCGCCTCGGGGCCGGTGCCGGCAAAATAGTCGGCGCGCACGGCACCCACAATGGCACTGCCGGTGTCTTGCGCGATCACCAGCTTTTGCAGGTCGGCCGCCGCGCCGCGCGAGGCCAGCCAGACCGGCGTGCCGTAGGGAATGCTGTCCTTGTCCACCGCAATCGAGCGGCCCGGCGTCAGTGCCACCCCTTGCGCACCACGCGGGCCGTAACCCGCGTCCTGCTCGCTCAAGGCTTCTTCACGGAAAAAAATGTAGCGCGGGTTGCTCCAGAGCAGTTGCGGCACACGTTGCGGATTTTGCGCGGCCCAGACTTTGGTGGACTCGGTCCAGGGCGGGCTCATGCGGCCCTGGCCCTGCTCGCTGAGCCACTGGGTGATGCTGCGAAAAGGCTGTTCGTTGGAGCCGGCGAAAGCCACACGCACCGTGCGTTTTGCGCCATTGGCTTCGGTGATCTCCAGCCGGCCCGAGCCCTGGATGTGCAGCGACATGGCATCAATCGGGTCGGCCAGCCAGGCGATTTCGCGGCCGCGCAAGGCGGCCTGCGCCTCGGGCAAGGTGTCGATTTCCTGGCGTGTGTACCAAGGCTTGCGGCTGGCCAGCCCGGCCGGCGGCTGGTACAGCGGCACGGCGTAGCTGCTGCCGGGCTGGCGGCTGGCCTTGAGCACGGGTTCGTAATAACTGGTCAGCAAGCCGTCGGCCACGCCTTGCAGCGTTTCGACGCGGTAGGGCTGCAGCCGGCTCATCATCCAGGCGCGTTGTTCGTCATTGCTGGCGATGCTCAGGCGCCGCACCTCGCCGCACAAGGGCGCAAACACCGGGCCGGGCCGCTCGCAACTTTTGATCCAGGCGTTCCAGGCTTCAAACAAGGCATCGCCCTCAAGCCCCGGCAACTCGGCCCAGGACACCGGCACCCAGCGGCTTTTGCCCTGCAAACGCACACCGGCCTGGCTCGCGCCGGCGTCCGGCCGCGCCGGCTCGGCGCTGCCGGTTGGCGGCGGCGGTAAAGGCAGGGGTGCGGTGGCGCAGGCCACCAGCACCAGGGCGACGGCGATAATGGCAGCGGTTTGTGTTATCCGGGAAAAAACAGTCATGGCCTTACTTTTACTCGAAGCCCTGGGGGCCTTGTTGATTTTTGTCTTCATCATCTGGTGGACGATGTTCTCGGGCCGGAAAAATGGCGAACTCAAGGGCGATGCCCACCCCCCAGCGCCACCTGCGAAGCCGGAAAAACCCGGCGATTCGCTATAAATTACGCAGCAAATTAGCCAGTTCCACCGCGGACTTCACGCTCATTTTCTCGAATACCCGGGCGCGGTGAACCTCTACCGTGCGCACGCTGATGTCGAGCTGGTCGGCCACCAGCTTGTTCGGCAGGCCTTCCACCACCAGGCGCATCACGTCGCGCTCCCTGTCCGTCAGGCCTTCCAGGCGCGCGCGCAGGCTGGTGTTTTCGCTGCGCTGGGCCAGGGCCGCGGCCGACTGCGCCAGCGCCTGCTCGACACGGTCCACCAACACGTTGTCTGAAAAAGGCTTTTCGCAAAAATCAAACGCCCCGCGTTTGACCGTGTCCACCGCGGTCGGCACATCGGCATGGCCAGTCAGAAAAATCACCGGCAAGGTCGGCAGCAGGCCATAGGCAATCAGCTTTTCGAACATGGTCATGCCGCTCATGCCACCCATACGCACATCAAGCAACACGCAGGACGGGGAACGGACCTCAAACTGCCCGGAAATCCGCGCGTCAAAGGCCTCGGCGCTGTCAAAGGATTCACTCGGCAGACGCCGCGAACGCAGCAGCCAAGCCAGCGCCTCGCGCACACTGGCATCGTCATCCACGATATACACCGTGGCGTTTTGTATCGGTTCCATGCAAGCTCCTAAGCTGGCGACGCGGCGGCGGTCGCCACCGGCAATGTAAATGTAAAAACAGTCCCATGGGGCAACACCGGCTCGAAACCGAGGAAACCACCGTGTTGCTCGATCACCGTGCGACACAAGCTCAGGCCCAGGCCCATGCCTTCGGCCTTGGTCGTGAAAAACGGCGTGAACAACTGCTGCGCCACCTTCTCGGAAATACCTTCCCCCTGATCAATGACGGCAAACTCCACCCAGCGGCTGCGGGCATTGGAGGCCGCCGGCCGCACACGCAAGGTCAGCACTTTTCCAGAACGCCGACTTTTGTCCAGCCCCTGCATGGCCTGCATGCCATTACGCGCCAGGTTCAGCAACACCTGCTCGACCATGGTGCGGTCGCACAAGACCGGCCCGCAGGTCTGGTCCACCTGCATCACCACCCGCACCCCGAGTTTGCGCGCCTGCAGGCTGACCAGCGGCATCACCGCATCCAGCAGCAGGCGAGGGGGAATCGGCTCGCGCACCTGTTCGCGCCGGCGCACAAAATCATGCACACTTTTGATGACCTTGCCGGCACGTTCGGCCTGCTCGGCGATGCGGCGCATGGCCAGTTGCAGGTCTTCGCGGTCATGCGACTGCTGGCCGTCGGTCACCGCGTTTTGCAGCAAATTCAGGGAGCCGGTGGCGTAGCTGGAAATCGCCGCCAGCGGCTGGTTCAGCTCGTGGCTCATCAGCGACGCCATCTCGCCGACCGTGGCCAGCCTGGCCGTGGCCTGCAAGCGGTCCTGGCTGGTACGCGACAACTCCTCGATGCGGCGCTGCTCGCTGACGTCCAGAATGGCGCTCATCCAGCCGGTCTGTTTGCCGACCGCATTGATCAGCGGCGCCTCGATGATCAGCACCGGAAAACGCGACCCGTCGGGGCGCATGAACACCGACTCGAAACCCTCGCGCGGCAAGGTCGCGCCGACCTCCAGCCGGCTCGCCTGGCGTTGCTGGTATTCCTCCACCTGCTCCAGCGGCCAGTAGGGCTGGGGCATGCCGCGGTTGAGCAGCTCGCCGGCCTCCAGCCCCACCATCTCGCAAAAGGCCGGGTTCACATAGGTCACGCGCCCCTGCAGGTCCCGGGCCCGCATGCCGGTCACCAGCGAGTCTTCCATGGCTTTGCGAAACGCCAGCGCGTCGGCCAGGTCGTGTTCGACCTTCAAACGCCGTCGCATGTCTCGGCCCAGCAGCGCCAGCACGGCCAGCAGCGCGACCGACATGGCCATGACCAGGGCGGTCAACAAATTGGGAAACAGCGCGGGGGTGCCGAGGTGGCTTTCCACCCTGAGCACCACGGTGTTGCCGGGCAAATCCAGCAGTTGCTGGGCGACATAGGCCCGGCTGCCACGTGTCGGGTTGCCGTACATGGCCAGGCGCGTGCCGTCGGCCTCGGTGAAGGACAGGCCCTGGCCACGCGCCAGTTGTTTGCCGACCAGCTCGGACAAGATGTCCGGCAGAGAATAAGTCGCCACCAGGTAACCGGCCAGCCGGCCCGTCGACAGCAGCGGCAGGCACATGTCTATCACCTCCATGCCCAGCCCGTCGGATTGCGGCAGGAAGTAGCTGCTCGAATACGCCGGGCCGTTGAAACGGCGCGCCGCCGCGCAGGCAAACCCGACGTCGGTCTGTGTGCCGTCGCGGCCCAGGCGCTCAAACACCGAGGGGCGATAAGGCGACTCGGCAAAAGACACGGTCCCCAGCGCCAGGTCGCGCCATTCGAGACGCATGATTTCGCGGTGTTCGTGCAGCAGTTCGGTCGCCGGAATACGCCACGCGTCCGGCCCCGGGTTGTTCGACTGCAGCGCCTGAAAACTCTGGATGTTGCGTGTCAGCGCGGCCTGGATATCGATGGCGGTCTGCACCGCGTCCTGTTCCAGCCGGCTTTGCACCTGGCTCGACTCATAACGCCCGGCCAGCCAGACCAGGGTCGACAACAGGCCTATCAGCAGCGCCACCAGCACCACCCACAGCGCCCAGCGCCGGCTCCAGCGCCGTCGCCCCGAAACCGGGCCGGCCTGGCCGTCGCGTTCGTCGTAAGCCTGGCTCACAAGACCCCGTGCTGCAATGCTGGCAGCTGCAAACGCAGCGCCTGCAGGTGTTCGCCCGACACCTCGGCCATGACCACCGCAGGGCCTTGGGCCTGCTGCGCCAGGATATTCCCCCAAGGGTCGGCAATCAGGCTTTGGCCCCAGGTGCGGCGTTGGTTGTCATGCACACCACCCTGGGCCGCAGCCACGACATAGGCCAGGTTTTCAATGGCGCGTGCCCTGAGCAGGATTTCCCAATGCGCCTGACCAGTTGTGAAAGTAAAAGCGCTGGGCACCAGCAACAAATCCGCCTTCATGGCCCGGTACAACTCGGGAAAACGCAGGTCATAACAGATGCTCAGGCCAACCCGGTAACAATGGCCATCGATCGAGGGCAACTCAAAGGTCACCGGCTGGTCGCCGCCTTCGATCACCCGCGATTCGTCGTAATGTTCCAGCCCGTTGTCAAAGCGGAACAGGTGGATCTTGTCGTAACGCGCCACACATTGGCCCGAGGGCGCGTAGACCAGCGAGCTGTTGCGCACATGCTGGTTGTCACTGGCCTGCAACGGCACCGTGCCGCCAACAATCCAGAGCTTGAACGCCTGAGCCGACTCGGCGAGAAAATCCTGGATAGCCCCGCGGCCCGGCGCCTCTTGGGAGGCTAACTTGTCCGTGTCTTTCATGCCCATCAGGCAAAAATACTCCGGCAACAAGGCCAGCTCGGCACCTTGTCCGGCGGCTCGTGCCAGCAACTGCCTGGCCGCGTCCAGATTGGCCTGAACGCTGGGACCGGACACCATTTGTAGCGCAGCAACTTGCATGATCAGCGGGTCCCCCCTGAGTTTTCATCGGACTTGCCCTCGACCACGGGTTTGCGGTCGATCTTGGTGATTTTCGGATTGGCCCAGGTGCCGTCAATATGAAACTCCTGGGTCGTGGCCTGCATCAGCGGACGCCTTAAAAAATACTGGGCCAGGAAAGAACCCAGGCCGATGGCCGGGTTGATCACGGTGGCAATCAGCGATGCCGTGCCGGCATTGATTTCAGGCACCACCACCACCTTCAGGTCTTGCGTTTCCCTGGCAATGTCGGCGCGGCCTTCCATGAGCACGGCGGCATTCACGCCTTTCATCTGCAGGTTGTTGGTAAACGCCAGCCCCTGGTTGATGCTGATGTCGCCACGCACAAAGTCAAAGGAAAACCCTTCCGAAAACACGTCGCGGAAATCCAGTGTCAAACGCCGGGGCAAAGCCTGCAGGCTGAGCACGCCCAGCAGCTTGGCAATGCCCGGGTCGGCCTTGAGAAACTGGCCGGACGCCACATTCACATTAAATTGCCCGCTCAAGCTGGGATAGTCCAGGCTCAGCGGCGAGCCGACCCAGGCGATCTGGCCTTCCAGCCGCCCCTTGCCCTCGCGAATGACATCCCCCATGCCAAAACGTTTGAGCAACTCACCCGAGTCGGCAATATCCAGCTTGAAATTCATCACGGTGCGGCGCCGCTCGACCGCGCGCGGCGAAGCGCCGGCGGCCTGGGCCTGCTGCGCATTGACAGCCACCCAGTTGCCGGTGGCCGTCAGCGTGGCCTCAGGCATGAGGATGTTGAGTTTGTTCAGGCGCCACTCGCGAACACCGCCTTCGCGGGCCACCGTGCCGGCACCCCGGTTGATCGCCTCGATTTCAACCCGGCCCAGTTTTTTGCCACGTAAGTCCAGGTCCTCGACCACGATGTCGAGTGCCGGAATGTTCACGGGTTGCTCGTTCAGAATGGCCTCGACCTCGCCGGCAGAACCCTGGCCCAGGCTCAAACGCGACAGCCGCCCGTACAACCGGCCGGCACCCGCGCCACCGGGCTGGCGAAACTCGGCATAACCATTGAGCTCGGTCGCATCGATGTTGGCGCGCCAGGTCAGGCCCTCGCGCGAACCGCCCAGCACCACGTTGTGCAGCGTGCGGCCTTCCAGCCGCAATTCCTTGGCACGTATCGCCATGCTGGTCGGCAGGTAACTGAGCACCGCGCTGGCCGGGGTCAGCCGGGTGCCCGCAGGCGCGGCGACAGGCGTGCCGGTGGAGGTGCTCAGCACCTTGTCCCAGGCATCGATGTCGAGAATGGCCTGGTTGATGTTGGCCGCCACGCCGCTGTCCGGCAGGGGCGCATTTTCCCCCGGCTGCAGACCGATGGCCAGGGAGCCGCGCAGCACCAGCGGCTCGGGCCCGCTGATGTCGCGCACATACAGCACCGAGGCCAGTTGTCCGACGGTCAACGACAACTGGTCCTGTGTAGCCGGCCGGCCGGCGCCGGCCGATTCACGCAAGGCGGTGTTCTCAAAGCGCAGGGGCAGGGCCGTGTCGGCACTTTTGGTCAACGGTGCGGGCAGGCTCAAGGCCATGCCTTGCAGATTGCTGCTGATGCTGAGTTCTGTCATGCCAGCCCTGAAGCCGAGGTTGGCGGTGTAGGCGGCAGAGCCGCTGGCGTGAGCCCCCAGGCGCGCGGCCAGACCCAGCTCTTTGGCCTGGCGCAGGCCTTCGGCGCTCAAGGTGCCCTGGGCGCGCACCACCACACTGGCATCCGGAAACTCCATCGGACCGGCCGCCGAGCGCGCCGCGCCCGTGGCGGCGGCGCGTGTACCGCCCTCCAGCCGGATGTCGCCGCCCAACATGCGGCCCTGGCCGCCGACAATGGCAAAACCACTCTCGCTAAACGTCACCACGCCCTTCAGACGTGTGAACTGCGGCGTGTCCGGCGTGAACTGCACGTCATTGCCCGGCACGTTGACGCTGCCCTGCACCGTGGTCTTGTCCAGGGCACTGAGCGGCAGGCTGAGCTGGAACTGGTAGTCGGCGGCGCCGCTGGCCACGGTTTTGGCCAGCGCCTTGCCGGTCATGCTGCCCAGCGGTGATGTGTTGACAAACCCCAGGGCCTCGGCGAGCGGGCCTTTGAGCTCGGCCTTGACCTGTACCGTGGCCGCATGCATCAGGTCCGGGATACGCGCGTCCGCCTTGAGCACCTGCAGGCCGGGAAAACCGCTGACCCGGCCGGTGGCGCCATTCACCTGCAGCGAAGCGCGATCAAACACCAGCTCGCCGTCCAGTTCACTCAAGGCCGGCCAGGCCACGGCGTCCCGCGGCAAAATCGATTTGGGCACATAGGCATACGCCGCCTTGGCGACCTTGGCCGACACCCGGAATTCACCCTGTTTCGGGTCGGTAAACGGCATGTCATGCAGGTTGCCCTTGACCTTGAACTTGACGTCCGACAGCGCGCCCTGGGTCACGGCGTCCCGCACATAGTGGCGCACCCCATCCGGCAGGATCAAAGGCAGGTAACGGTGGACTTTGCTACCGTCGCCCCGGCTGATCACGCCCTGCAGGTCCAGCACGCCGGGAAAACGTGCGTCGTGCGCAGTGCCTGAGGTCTGGCCGCTGGCCACCTCGGCGGTATGCCAGCTGGCTTGCGCCACGCCTTGCGCATCCACATTGGCGAACACCATGTTGCGCAACTGCACCTCTATTTTCGGACCGGCCAGCTTCCACTGGGCCTCGGTCGAAAACTGATCCAGCAACACGTGCGGGTCTTCAAAAATTCCCGGCAAGGCAATCTCGCCGTCGTTGATCCTGACCTTGGCCTGGCCGCCCTGCTGGCTCAGGTCAAAGTCCACGGTCGCGCCCCGCACGCCGGGCCGACCGATCGCCACATGATGTGCCGTGCCTGCGGCTGCAGCCGTGGTACTGACCGGCGGCGCAGCCGCTGCCAGCGACGCCATTTCCAGCTGGGCCACTCGGCCTTTCGCGGAATAACTGACAGGCGCATCCAGCGGGCCTTGCCATGTCGCTTCGACCACGTCCACCAGCCCCTTGGGCGCCAGCGCGGCGATCGCGGCATGGGCCGCGTCGCCCAGCGGCAGGCGGTTGGCAATTTGCGCCAGCGCAGCCAGATCGAGTTTGTCGGCCTTGAGCTCGCCGCGGGCCGGCGCCCGGCCTTCGGCCGCTGTGTAGACAATGGCCGCATTGCCGCCCGGCCATTGCAGGCCGTCGCGGGTGCGGAACTGCAAGCCTTGGGTGGCGACATCAAAACCGTTGGCCAATTGCCGGCCACCCACGCGACCGGTCACGGCCTCCAGCGCCAGCGGCTCCAGCGCCTGACCCAGTTGCGCATCCACCTCCAGCAGCGCCACGTCGGCGGTGCCGCCGGTGAACTCCCCGTGGTCCACATCCACCCAGGCCCGCAAGGCGCCGGTGCCGGCTTTCAGGTCTATGCCCAGGCCGTCCAGGCTGGCGTAAGGCTTGACCGCGGAGGCATCCACGCGGCTGAACTCGGCGTAAAGCTGGCCAGCCCAATGTTGCCATTGCCCGGCACCACCCGACCAGAGCGGCTCGCGAAACACCCCGCGCAGGCTGAAACGTTCGCCCCAGGCGGCCGGCGGCGTGGCATCCAGGCGCATCAGGTGCCGGCGGCCCGGGTTGCGCGAGGTCCAGTCCACCTGGGTCAGGGCCAGCACCGGCACCTGGCGCATATCGTCGCGCCAGCGCACCGTGCCGCCGCGCACAACAAACTCGGTTTGCGAGAAAAACCAGTCGGCCATGGCGCTGCTGCCGTCGCTGCGGTTTTGCGACACATCCAGCCCGGCCACATAAATTTTCCCGTCCGCGGTGCGCCGGATGTCGAGTTCGGGCTGGTCGATGAACAACTGCTCGAAACCCAGGCGCCACAGCGACGCAGGCGATACCGCCGCCAGCACACGCGGCAGGCGCAAGGCCGGCCGGCCCTGGGCATCCAGCAGGGCCACGTCGCGCAGTTCGAACGAAGGCAGCAAGCCACGGGAATGGGCCGTGATCTGGCCTATACGTACCGGTACACCCAGTGCCCGGCTGGCCTCGATTTCCAGGCGTGGGCGAAACTCGCCGATTCGCGGCACAATCCAGCCGTGGAGGATGGCCCAGGCTATACCGAACAGAAGCCAGAAAGCCAGTACCCCCCACAAGGCCAGGCGTGTGGCGAAAGCAGCAACTTTGAGACCTCGTGCAGGAAGCACTGGCGGGGAGAGAGTCGTTTGATCCATTGACATGGGAATTATGACCTTCAGCGCTTCCGTCCGTTCAACCCAACCCAGGGAAGTCTTTGTTAACTAGTGTGATGACCGTTCCATCGACCGCCTCTCCCGCCGCATCGGGCCATTCCCGCTTTGTCCAGCGCATACGCCGCCGTTATGCCGACCAGCTTGCATTGTTGCCGGCAGGTGCGCCGGTGCGCGCCAGCATGCAGCTGGCTTACGACGCCTTGCAGGCACGCGGCCTGGACACCGGCGCCGCCTTGCGGGTGTTGCGCCAACTGGTGATGGAGCGCCTGGTGGTGCTCGATTGCGACGCGCTGGACGCGCCCACGCCAGCCTCAGCCTCCGCGACCCTGGCGATCGTCACCACCGCCATGACAGAACTGGCCGAGCTGGCCCTGGACATCGCGATCTGCGACTCGCGGCCGGCGCTGGATGCTCTGTATGGCGCGCCGCAAGCGCCTTGTTCGCCGGACGCGACGACCGGCCCGCGGGCACAGTTGTGGGTGGTCGGCATGGGCAAGCTGGGCGCCCGAGAACTGAATGTCTCCAGCGACATCGACCTGATCTACGTCTACGACCACGACGGCGAGACCACGGGCTGCGCGGACGGCCGAGGCGTCATCTCCAACCACGAATATTTTGCGCAGCAGGTCAAGGCCATCTACAACCTGATTGGCGACACCACGGAGCACGGCTTTGTGTTCCGGGTCGACCTGGCGCTGCGGCCCAACGGCAATTCAGGGCCGGCGGCGGTGTCGCTCAATGCGCTGGAAGAATATTTCCAGGCACAAGGCCGCGAGTGGGAGCGTTTTGCCTGGCTCAAGAGCCGGGTGGTGGCGCCGCGCGACTGCATCCAAAGCGGCTCGGCCCAGGCCATGCGCGGCTCGGTCCTGCCTTTTGTCTTCCGGCGTTACCTCGACTACAACGTGTTTGACTCGTTGCGCCTGCTGCATCGCCAAATCCGCGAACACGCGGCCAAACGCGCCGCCGGCCACCCGGAACGTGCCAACGACGTGAAGATGTCGCGCGGCGGCATCCGCGAAATCGAATTCACCGTGCAGCTGCTGCAAGTGGTGCGCGGCGGCCAGTTCCCCGAACTGCGCACCCGGCCCACGGTTGATGCCTTGCGACGGGTCGCCCATGCCGGGCTGATGACGCAGGCCACCGCGGAGGCGCTGGTAGGGGCCTACGAGTTCCTGCGCCGCGTCGAACACCGCATCCAGTACCTGGACGACCAGCAAACCCATGTGTTGCCGACCCAGGACGAGGACCTGGCCTGGATTGCGCAAACCATGGGTTACAGCAGTTGCTGCCCGTTTTTGAGCGAGCTGGACGCCCACCGCGAGCTGGTGGCCCAGGAGTTCGACACCTTGCTGGGCAACAAGCCCGACTGCAAGGGCTGCGGCAAGGCGGCCGCGGCGGCGCCGCAAGACCTGGAGGACTTGCTGGAAAAACTCGCGGACCAGTGGCCCGGCAAATTTCGCGCGCGCCTGGAAGCATGGCGCGAACATCCCCGCGTGCTGGGCCTGCGCGACGACGCCCGTGCGCGCTTGACCCGGCTGGTGCAACGCACGGCGCAATGGCTGCTCGAAGGCAAGGTCGATGAAACCGCGGCGGTACGCATCATCGACTGGATAGAACCCCTGCTGCGCCGCGAAAGTTACCTGGCCATGTTGCTGGAGCGCCCCGCCGTGCATGAGCGCCTGCTGCGCCTGCTGGGCGCGGCCAAGTGGCCGGCGCGTTACCTGCTGCAGCACCCGGGCGTGATCGACGAGCTGGCCAGTGCAGCCATGTTGCACGAACGTTTTGATGCCGCCGCCTTCGCCCAGGAACTGCAGCAACGCCTGGCTGCCCTGCGCCGCACCGGCGAGGACGACGAAGAAAGCTGCCTCAACCTGCTGCGCCGCGCGCACCACGCGGAAGTGTTCCGCACCTTGGCGCGTGATGTCGAAGGCGCGCTGACCGTCGAGCAGGTCGCCGATGACTTGAGCGCCCTGGCCGAAACCATGCTGCGGGTCACCACCGGCTGGTGCTGGGAACGGCTGAAAAACCGCCACCGCGACACGCCGCAGTTCGCCATCATTGCCTACGGCAAACTGGGCGGCAAGGAACTCGGTTATGGCAGCGACCTGGACATTGTGTTTGTCTTCGAAGACGAGGACGAACGTGCGCCCGAGGTCTATGCCGCGTTTGTGCGCAAGCTGATCAACTGGCTGACCGTCAAGACCGGCGAAGGCGACCTGTTCGAGATCGACACCGCCTTGCGGCCCAATGGCAACTCGGGCCTGCTGGTCACCAGTTTCGAGGCCTACGCCAAGTACCAGCAGCAACGCGGCAGCAACACCGCCTGGACCTGGGAACACCAGGCCATGACACGCGCCCGATTCATCCTCGGCGACGAGTCCTTGCGGACGCGTTTTGACCAGGTGCGGCAGGCCGTGATCAGCGCGCCGCGCGACGTCCCGGCGCTGCAGCATGAAATCATGGCGATGCGCGACAAGGTCCGCGCCGCCCACCCGATCAAGCGCCCGCACACACCACCGCCCGAGGGCGACACCGTCGGCGAACTCTTCGACGTCAAACACAGCCCGGGCGGCATGGTGGATGCCGAATTTGCCGTGCAGTTTCTGGTGTTGTCGCAATCGGGCCGGCATCCGGAGCTGGCCGACAACGTCGGCAACATCGCGCTGCTGCAACGTGCCGAGGTCGCTGGCCTGTTGCCGGCCGGCGTGGGCCAGGCCGCGGCCGACGCCTACCGCGAACTGCGCCGGGTGCAACACCGCGCGCGCCTCAACGAAGAACCCACACAAGTCATGCTGCCCGCACTGCAGGGTGAACGCGCGGCCGTCCTGGCGGTGTGGGCCTGGGTCTTCAACACCGGCAAGCCACGCGCAAACCCTTGACGGCAAGCCGGCTTCTTTAATTAAAACTTAAATCAGCTGTTTTAACTTCATGCTCTAATGCGGCGCATGCAAGCCGCTGCCCACCCGCTCCCGCTCCCTCACCAAGCCCGCAAGCAGCGCGCCGACGGCGCCGAGGCCAGGGGCCAGTTGCTGCTTGCCGCGCTGCGGCTGTTTGCCGAAAAGGGCTTTGCCAAAACCTCCATCCGTGACATTGCACAGGCCGCCGGCGCCAATGTGGCCGCCATCCGGTATTACTTCGGCGACAAGGCCGGGCTTTATCGCACGGTGTTCACCGAGGCCCTGGGCACGCCGCTCTGCGACGACGTGGCGCGTTACCAGGCGGTGCACCTGAGCTTGCGGCAAGCGCTGGAAGCTTTGATGGCGGACTTTCTGGCGCCCATGAAACAAAGCGAGCTGGCGCAGCAACTCACCCGCCTGAATTTCCGTGAAATGCTGGAGCCCACCGGCCTCTGGGCCGAGCAGATCGACAGCGGCGTCTTTCCGGCGCACACCGCGCTGGTCGAGGTGTTGCGTCGCCACCTGAGCATCCCCCAAGCGGACGACGATGTGCACCGCCTGGCTTTTTCCATCCACGGGCTGGCGATGCAGATGTTTGTCACCCGTGACGCGATTGAAGCCGTCCGGCCGCAACTGATCGCCACACCCCAGGCCATAGACCTGTGGGCGGCCCGCCTGGCGGATTTTGCCGAGGCCATGGTCGTGGCCGAACAGGCCAGGCGCCAGCCCCGCGCTCTTGAGAAGAAAACCCAAGCATGAAACAAACCCGACGCATCGCCCTCGTGATGGCGCCCCTGCTGCTGAGCGCCTGCGCACTGCAAACGCCGCCCACCGCGGTGTCCGCCAACCCGCCCGCGCAATGGTTCACGCCTGTGCCCGACCTGCCGCACCAGGGCAGTTTGACCGACCTGAGCCAGTGGTGGCAAGCGCAGGGTGATCCCTTGCTGGTCGAGTTGATCGCGGCGGCGCAAGCCGTCAGCCCCTCGGTCGCCACGGCGCGTTCACGCATCGAGCAGGCGCGTGCCAGCCGCGTCGCCGCCGGCGCGGCCTTGCTGCCCTCGCTGGATGGGTTGACCAACATCAGCCGTGCGCGCAGCCAGCCGCTGATCCCGGCACCCGCGTCAACCGGCACCACCGCGAGAGCCGGCTTGCAGACGGCCTGGGAGCTGGACCTGTGGGGCGGCCTGCGGGCCAACCGCAAGGCCGCGCAGCTGCGTTACGAAGGCGCCCAAGCCCAGTGGCATGACGCGCGAGTGCTGGTGGCGGCCGAAGTGGCCAACCAGTATTACAGCCAGCGCAACTGCGAACAACTGCTGGTGGTGGCACGTTCCGACGCCGCCTCGCGCGCCGAGACCAACCGGCTGGCGGCACTCAGCGCCGGCGCCGGCTTCACCGCGCCGGCCACCGCCGCGCTGGCCCGCGCCAGTGCGGCCGAAGGCAACAGCCGGGCCACGCAGCAGGCGGCGCTGTGTGAGCTGGACATCAAGGCGCTGGTGGCGCTGACCGCGCTGCCAGAGCCGGATTTGCGATCAAAACTGGCCTTAGCCACCGTCGGCATTGCGCAAACAGCTACCATTTCCATAGCGAGCGTGCCGGCGCACGCCCTCGCGCAACGTCCCGACGTGTTTAACGCGCAGCGCGAAGTCGCCGCGGCCAGCGCCGAGGTCGGCAACGCCGAAGCCGCGCGTTACCCCAGCCTGCGTTTGAGCGGCGCGGTCACCGCCAACACCTTTCGCAGCGACGGCCTGCGCGCCGACTTCAACACCTGGTCCATAGGCCCGCTGGCCCTGAGTATTCCGCTGCTGCACGGCGGCCGCGTCGACGCCGAAATCAAAGCCGCGCAAGCGCGTTACGAAGACGCCGCCGCCAGCTACCGGGGCCGGGTGCGCCAGGCCGTGCGCGAGGTGGAAGAAGCGCTGGTCAACCTGCAAAGCACGGCGGCACGCAGCGACGATGCCCGCACCGCCGAGCAGGGTTACCGCGCCGCGTTTGCCGGCATTCAGGCCCTGTACCAAAACGGCCTGGCCAGCCTGATCGAACTGGAAGACAGCCGCCGCAGCCAGCTGGCCGCCGAAACCGCGCTGCTCTCGCTGCAGCGCGAACGGGCGTCCGCCTGGGTGGCGCTGTACCGCGCGATGGGCGGCGGCTGGACGCCGGCGCTGGACAGCGCCGCGGCGCGGCCCTGAACCACCTTCCCGACCTTGCCCCTGACGAACCCGACCTCACCATGCACGCTTTCAAGCTTCACCCCATCGCTATCGTTTTAATAGCTTTCCTCGTCGTCATTGCGGGGGCCGCGGCTATTTTTTCCTCAAGAAACGAGAGCCAGGCTGCGCCGGCGGTGGCGCCGGCCAAACCGGCGCTGACGGTGACCAGCACGCGGCCCGAGCAGACGCGCTTGCCGATACGCCTCAGCGCCAACGGCAATGTGATGGCCTGGCAGGAGGCCATCATCGGTTCCGAGTCCAACGGCCTGCGCCTGACGCAGGTGCTGGTCAATGTCGGCGACACGGTCCAGGCCGGGCAGTTGCTGGCGCGTTTTTCCAGCGACAGCGTGCAGGCCGACGTGGCGCAGGCGCGGGCCAGCCTGGTCGAGGCGCAGGCCACGGCGCAAGACAGCGCCGCCAACGCGGCCCGTGCCCGCACGCTGCAAAACTCCGGCGCCTTGAGCACGCAGCAGATCAACCAGTACAACACCGCCGAACAAACCGCCCAGGCCCGTGTGGCCGCGGCGCAAGCGGTGCTGGACGCGCAGCAAGTGCGCGGCAGCCACACCCAGGTGCTGGCGCCCGACAACGGCATCATTTCGGCGCGCAGCGCCACCGTGGGCGCGGTGGTCGGCGCCGGCACCGAGCTGTTTCGCCTGATACGCGGTGGCCGGCTGGAGTGGCGCGCCGAGGTCACCTCCAGCGAGCTGGGCCGCATCAGCACCGGCACCACCGCCACCGTCGTGGCCGCCAGCGGCGCCGAACTGCAGGGCCGGGTGCGCATGATCGCCCCCACGGTGGACCCGCAGACCCGCACCGCGCTGGTCTATGTGGACCTGCCGTCTTCGCTGGGCAAAAACATGCCGGCCAAGGCCGGCATGTTTGCGCGCGGTGAGTTTGACCTGGGCAGTTCCCGCGCGCTGACCGTGCCGCAGCCCGCCGTGGTGGTGCGCGACGGCTTCAACTACGTGTTCCAACTGAGCCCCGACCAGCGCGTCAGCCAGCTCAAGGTACAGACCGGCCGGCTCGCCGGCGACCGTGTCGAAATCACCAGCGGCCTGCCGACGGATGCCCGCATCGTGGTCAAGGGGGCGGGCTTTCTGAACGATGGCGACCTGGTCCGCGTTGTTGAAGATATTGAGCCAAAACAGGCACCGGCCCCCGCCAGTCCTGCGCTACCAGCTAGCAATTAAGGAGCGAGCATGAACGTCTCCTCCTGGTCGATCAAAAACCCGATTCCCGCGCTCATGCTGTTTGTGCTGCTGACTTTCGGCGGCATCCTGTCTTTCAACGCCATGAAGGTGCAGAACTTTCCCGACATCGACCTGCCGACCGTGACCGTCTCGGCGTCCTTGCCGGGCGCGGCGCCGGCGCAACTGGAAACCGAGGTCGCACGCAAGCTCGAAAACTCCATCGCCACGGTGCAGGGCCTCAAACACATTTACACCAAGGTGCAGGACGGCGGCGTGACCGTCACCGCCGAGTTCCGCCTCGAAAAGCCGGTGCAGGAAGCGGTGGACGATGTGCGTTCGGCGGTCTCGCGGGTGCGCAGCGATTTGCCGGCCGATGTGCGCGAGCCGATTGTCAGCAAGGTTGATCTGGCGGGCCAGCCGGTGCTGGCCTTCACCATCGCGTCGAATCGCCTGGACGCCGAGGCCTTGTCCTGGTTTGTCGACAACGATGTCTCGCGCAAACTGCTGGCGGTGCGGGGTGTGGGGGCCGTCACCCGCGTCGGCGGCGTGACACGCGAGGTGCGTGTGGCGCTGGACCCGTCACGGCTGCAGGCGCTGGGCGCCAGTGCGGCCGACATTTCGCGCCAGCTCAAACAGGTGCAGACGGAAAGCGCCGGCGGCCGCACCGACCTGGGCGGCAGCGAACAACCGGTGCGTACCCTGGCCACCGTCAAATCGGCCGAGGAACTGGGCCGGCTTGAACTCGCCTTGAGCGATGGCCGGCACATCCGGCTCAACCAGGTCGCCACCGTCAGCGACACCACGGCCGAGCCGCGCTCCGCCGCCTTGCTCGACGGCCAGCCGGTGGTTGGTTTTGAAGTGGCGCGCAGTCGCGGTGAAAGCGAAATCACCGTCGGCAACGCGGTGCAAAAAGCGCTGGCCGAACTCAAGCGCCAGCACCCGGATCTGGAACTGACCGAAGCCTTCAACTTCGTGCAACCGGTGCAGGACGAATACGACGGCTCCATGCATTTGTTGTACGAAGGCGCGATCCTGGCGGTGTTGGTGGTGTGGCTGTTTTTGCGTGACTGGCGCGCGACCTTTGTCTCCGCTGTGGCGCTGCCGCTGTCGGTGATCCCGGCGTTTATCGGCATGTATTTGCTGGGCTTTTCGATCAACGTGATCACCTTGCTGGCGATGTCGCTGGTGGTCGGCATCCTGGTCGATGATGCGATTGTCGAGGTGGAAAACATCGTGCGCCACCTGCGCATGGGCAAAACGCCTTACCAGGCGGCCATGGAAGCGGCCGACGAAATCGGCCTGGCCGTGGTGGCAACCACCTTCACCCTGATCGCGGTGTTTTTGCCCACCGCCTTCATGAGTGGTGTGGCCGGCAAGTTTTTCAAGCAGTTCGGCTGGACCGCGTCGCTGGCGGTGTTTGCCTCGCTGATCGTCGCGCGGGTGTTGACCCCCATGATGGCGGCCTACCTCCTCAAACCCATCGTGGGCGGCCACCAGGAGCCGGGCTGGATGAGGACTTATATGCGCGCCGCCGCCTGGGCGCTGCAACACCGCGTGCTCACCATGCTGGCCGCGACCCTGTTTTTCATCGGCTCGGTGATGCTGATTCCGCTGCTGCCCACCGGCTTCATCCCGCCGGACGACAACTCGCAAACCCAGGTCTACCTGGAGCTGCCGCCTGGCGCCACGCTGGCGCAAACCATGGCCGCGGCCGAGCAGGCGCGCCTGCTGGTCAGCCAGGTCGACCATGTGCGCAGCATCTACACCACCATAGGCGGCGGCAGCGCCGGCACCGACCCGTTTGCGATGCAGGGTGCGGCAGAGACACGCAAGGCCACCTTGACCGTGCTGCTGACCGAGCGCAGCGAACGCCCGCTCAAACAAGGCATTGAAAACCAGATGCGCAGCGCGCTCGAAGCCTTGCCCGGCGTGCGCACCAAGGTCGGCCTGGGCGGCTCGGGTGAAAAATACGTGCTGGTGCTCACCGGCCAAGACCCGCTGGCGCTGCAAACGGCGGCACGCGCGGTCGAGAAAGACCTGCGCACCATTCCCGGCCTGGGCAGCGTGGCCTCCAGCGCCAGCCTGATCCGCCCCGAAATCGCCGTGCGGCCCGACTTTACCCGTGCCGCCGACCGAGGTGTGACCAGTGCCGCCATCGGTGAAACCTTGCGGATTGCCACCGTCGGCGACTACGACATGGCGCTGCCCAAGCTGAACCTGTCGCAGCGCCAGGTGCCGATTGTGGTCAAGCTCGACGAGTCCGCGCGCCAGGACCTGGGTGTGCTCGAACGCCTGTCCATCCCCGGCAGCAAGGGCCCGGTGATGCTGGGCCAGGTCGCCACCCTGGAGATGACGGGCGGGCCGGCCATCATTGACCGTTACGACCGCTCGCGCAATGTCAACTTCGAGATCGAGCTGTCCGGCCTGCCGCTGGGCGACGTGACCAAGGCGGTGCAGGGCTTGCCGGCCGTCAAACAGTTGCCGCCGGGTGTGAAAGTGGTGGAGATCGGCGACGCCGAAGTGATGGGCGAGTTGTTTGCCAGCTTCGGCCTGGCGATGTTGACCGGTGTGTTGTGTATTTACATCGTGCTGGTCTTGCTGTTCAAGGACTTCCTGCACCCGGTGACCATTCTGGCGGCGCTGCCGCTGTCCTTAGGTGGCGCTTTTGTGGGCCTCCTGATGGCGCAGAAAAGTTTTTCCATGCCTTCGCTGATCGGCCTGATCATGCTGATGGGTATTGCCACCAAAAACTCCATCCTGCTGGTCGAATACGCCATCGTCGCGCGCCGCGGTAACGACGGCAGCAACGGCCACCCGGTGGTGGCACCGATGTCACGCCGCGACGCGCTGCTGGACGCCTGCCACAAACGGGCCCGGCCCATCATCATGACCACGTTGGCCATGGGTGCCGGCATGTTGCCGATTGCGCTGGGGTTTGGCGCGGCGGACGCGAGTTTTCGTTCGCCGATGTCGATCGCCGTGATCGGCGGCCTGATCACCTCCACCGTGCTGAGCCTGCTGGTGGTGCCGGCGGTCTTCACCTACATGGACGACCTGGAGCAGTACATTAAACGCATGCTGGGCAAGCTGCGGCACACCCCCCGTCCGGTGGAGCCGGCACCGCCCCCCGCTTGACGCAGGGGCTTGGCCGCCATGGAACCAAGCCCTGCGGACCTGATCCAACCTTCATTAGCTGGCGCTCCGTCCGGCTCTTGGAGGTGTCCCATGAAACCGCTGAAACATTGGCAAGACCCCGTCAACGCCCTGCTCGGGGCATGGGTCATTCTTTCGCCATGGGCATTGGGCTTCCAGGACAACACGGCGGCGATGAGCAACGCCGTGATCATCGGGCTGGCCCTGATCGCGGCCGCGCTGGGCGCTATTTTTGTTCCGCGCGCCTGGGAAGAGTGGACCGAAGCTGCGCTCGGCTTGTGGCTGATTGCCGCCCCCTGGGTGCTGGGCTTCAGCACCCATCGCGACGCCATGCTGGCGGCCGTGGTCACCGGCGTGGTGGTCCTGGCGCTGGCCTTGTGGACGCTGGCGACCGACAAGGACTACAGCAGCTGGCTGCGCGACCGGATGGCGCACTGATTGGCCATCCCCCGCCGCGAGAGAACTAGGCGCCGGCCTTGATCTTGCTGACCAGAGCCGTCGTCGAATAGCCATCGACAAATGGCAGCGCTTGCGCCTGCCCGCCGTAGGCCCGCACGACGGCGGTTTCCGCCAGCTTGTCCATGTCGTAATCACCGCCCTTGACCAGGATGTCGGGCTTGAGTTCGGTGATGAGTTCCAGCGGTGTGTCTTCGTCAAACCAGGTCACCAGGCTGACGGATTCCAGCGCGGCCATCAAAACAGCGCGGTCCTCCTGGTTGTTCAAGGGCCGGTCCGGCCCTTTGCCGAGTCGCCGGGCCGAGGCATCGGTGTTGATCGCCACGATCAGGCTGCCGCCCAGCGCACGCGCGGCGGCCAGGTAGCTGGCGTGACCCCGGTGCAAGACGTCAAACACGCCGTTGGTAAACACCACCGGGCCGGGCAGCGCCACGCGCCGCTTGGCCGCCTCGGCGCGGGAGACAATTTTTTGCGTGAAATGGGAAGGGGCGGCTGCGCTTTGCATCACGCCACTTTAACGGAAGGCCACAAGCGGAATCAAACGCTGGTCACGACCGGTTTGGCGGCGATGGACGCCGTGATCTCCCGGCTCAGTTCCTTGCGATAACGGTTGAGTTCCTGCACGGTCTTGAAGCTCTGGTTCATCAGCAGGCTCATGTTGTGCAGAATGCGTTCCACCACCTTGCCCTCCCAGACCGCGTCGAACTTGATCTGGGTGTCCAGCCAGTGCTCCAGCCACTCCGGGTTGGGCAGGCGCGACTGGATGGTGTCGCGCGGAAACAGGTCTTTGTTGACGTGCAGATTGGTCGGGTGCAAAGCCTGCGCGGTGCGGCGCGCGCTGGCCATCAACACACCGACCTTGGTGAAGGCGGCCTTGGCCTCGTTGCCGAAGTTGTTGATGGCGCGTTTCATGTAACGCAGGTAAGCGCCACCGTGGCGCGCTTCGTCCTGGCTGAGCTGGGTGTAAATCTGCTTGATGACCGGCTCGGTATGCCATTCGCTGGCGCGCCGGTACCAGTGATTCAGACGGATCTCGCCGCAAAAATGCAGCATCAGCGTTTCCAGCGCGGGTGCCGGTTCAAACTCGAAACGCACTTCGTGCAGCTCTTTTTCGGTGGGCGCCAGCTCGGGGCGGAAACGCCGCAGGTATTCCATCAGCACCAGCGAATGTTTTTGCTCTTCAAAAAACCAGATCGACATGAAGGCGGAAAAGTCGCTGTCGTCCTTGTTGTCGCGCAAAAACATTTCGGTGGCCGGCAGGGCGGACCACTCGGTGATGGCATTCATCTTGATGGTCTGGGCCTGCTCATCGGTCAGTTTGGACGCGTCGAAGCTGGCCCAGGGGATGTCCTTGTCCATGTCCCAGCGGACGGATTCGAGTTGTTTAAAGAGTTCTGGGTAAAGCATGAGACTTCCTTTACGCGGCCTGCGCCGACTTAGATTCAAGACGATTTTAGGGCTTGAATATGACAAATTGCCTGAAATGGGTTTTTACGGCCACTTCATGAGAACTTGCAGCTTTTTAGCTGCCTTTAATCGTTCTACACCGTTTTCCAGACCCTGGGTAGCGGCCAAGGTCGGCAGTGTGCTGCTGAGCGATTATCGGGTGTCTGATCCGGGCTTGAATCCGTTCGCACCTGGCCTGCGTATTTTGAACGGACCGGCCAGGGCGCCAACGGCTGTTGCTTTTGTCCTTGCCGTGGACACAATGACTTTTTGGGCCCCGCCCTTGATCCAACTGGAAAGAAGAACATGAACCCTGTTTCATTCAAAGCTTGGCTGGCCAGCGCACTGCTAGGCCTCAGCCTGGGCGGCATGGCGAGCCACGCTGCCACACCGGCCACAGCAGTAGCGCCGGCAGCGGCCTGTGCACCCCTGCTGCAACACAGCTTTTTGCGCCTGCAGGATGAAAAACCCCAGTCCCTGTGCCAATACAGCGGCAAGGTGCTGGTCGTGGTCAATACCGCGAGTTTTTGCGGCTTCACCGCGCAATACGAAGGCCTGGAGGCCTTGTATGCCAAATACCGGGACAAAGGTCTGGTGGTGCTGGGTTTTCCATCCAACGACTTCGCACAGGAGACCGGCAGCAACAAGGAAATCGCCGATTTTTGCGAAAACACCTTTGGTGTGAAGTTTCCCATGTTTGCCAAGTCCGGCGTGAGCGGCAAAACCGCCAACCCGTTGTTCAAACAGTTGGCCGACATCACCGGCAGCGCGCCGGCCTGGAATTTCCACAAATACGTGGTCTCGCGTGACGGCCAGGGCGTGCGCAGCTTCAGCACCCGGGTGGATCCCAAAGACCCGGCTTTTGTCGCCGAAATCGAAAAACGACTGCTGGCCAAATAAGTCCCACCCAGCCATGCCATGAGCGCTTCTTCACAAATCTTTACCCAGCCCGAATTGCGTTTCCGGGGAACTGGGCGCAGATGCCGGGCTCATACCAACATCGGCATGGCAGCGTAAGCACCCAGCCATACACACAGTTTTTTGTTGCGAAGACTTCTGGACCCCCGCGGTCCGGATGGAATCCCGGGGCGGTTCTCCTCCTCCTCCCTCCCTCCCTTGTTCGCACTGGGGCGCTTCGCAGCATTTTTATCTTCTGGCCGTCCAGCGCCCTCGGCCTTCGGCGTCACCCGCACACCGGGCGATACACGCGCTCACAAAATAACAGAGGCGGCCCGCCCAAAGCCAAGCCACGCGCTTGGGCGCGGACTATCAATAGCTACTGTTTTTATAGCTGACTGCGTCCGACCATCAAGGGCTGCAAGCCATTTTGACGTTAAGAACGACCTAGGCGGGGCGGGTATCGATGAAGCTGGGGCGCTGCATCAATTTGTCGTACAGGCGTGTCAGGTTGGGGTGGGGCGTGCGCCAGTCGATCTGCGGAAAACGGAAATCCAGGTAACCCAGCGCACAACCCACGGCGATGTCGGACAAGCTCAAATGAATGCCGCTGCAAAAAGCTTTGTCGCCCAGGCCGGTGCTCATGGCCCGCACCGTCATCTCGATCTTGCCCATCTGGCGATCTATCCAGGCCTGGCTGCGCTGCTGCTCTTCGCGGCCGGACCAGGTCGCTTCCAGCCTGGCCAGAATGGCCGCGTCCATCAGGCCGTCGGCCAGCGCTTCCCAGGTTTTCACCTCGGCCCGCTCACGGCCTTGCACCGGGATCAGTTTGCCCACCGGCGACAAGGTGTCCAGGTATTCGACGATCACACGCGAGTCGAACACGGCTTCTTCCGATCCGTTGGCACCTTCCATGACCAGGCAAGGCACTTTGCCCAGCGGGTTGGATTCGGACATGGCGGTACCGGCAGCCCAGACGTCTTCCAGCACGAACTGGTAGTCGAGCTTTTTTTCGGCCATCACAATGCGCACTTTGCGCACATAGGGGCTGCCATGGGATCCGATGAGTTTCATATGTAGATTTTGTATCGTGGGACGAAGTCTTTTGTATTCTATAGAGTAAGCCGTGCTCCGAAACCGGCCCAGCTCTAAATGGGTGGGCGGCCTACAATTGCCCCATGAACCCGTCTACCAGCTTCACCATCACCGCCCTGTCCCCGTTGGACGGCCGCTATGCCGCCAAACTCGCCCCCTTGCGGCCCCTGATGTCGGAACTCGGTTATATGCACCGCCGCGTCCAGGTCGAAATCGCCTGGTTTATCGCGCTGTCGGATGCAGGCTTTGCCGAATTCAAGCCTCTCAGCCCCGGAGCACGTACTTACTTGCTGGGACTGGTCAAACATTTCTCCCACGCCGATGCCACGGCCATCAAAGAGATCGAAAAAACCACCAACCACGACGTGAAAGCGGTCGAATACTGGATCAAATCCAAGTTCGAAGCCCGGCCAGAACTGCAAAGCGCCAGCGAGTTTGTGCACTTTGCCTGCACCAGCGAAGACATCAACAACACCAGCCACGCCTTGCAACTCAAAAGCAGCCGCGAGCAGGTCTTGTTGCCGGCCCTGGACAAAGTCATCACCCAGCTGCGCGAAATGGCGCACCGCTACGCCTACCAACCCATGCTGAGTCGCACCCACGGCCAGACCGCCAGCCCGACCACCGTGGGCAAGGAAATCGCCAACGTGGTGGCCCGCCTGGCCGTGGCCCGCGAGCGGATTGCCTCGGTCCAGCTGATGGCCAAGATGAACGGCGCTGTTGGCAACTTCAACGCCCACCTCTCGGCCTGGCCCGACTTTGACTGGGAGGCGCTGAGCCGCCGTGTCATCGAGTCGCCCGAACCCCTGGGCCTGGGCCTGACCTTCCAGCCCTACAGCATCCAGATCGAGCCGCACGACTACATGGCCGAGCTGTTTGACGCTATCGCGCGCACCAACACCATCCTGATCGACTTCGCCCGTGATGTCTGGGGTTATGTCAGCGTGGGTTATTTCAAGCAGCGCCTGAAAGAAGGCGAAATCGGCTCCAGCACCATGCCGCACAAGGTCAACCCGATCGACTTTGAAAACGCCGAAGGCAACCTGGGTCTGGCCAACGCCTTGCTGCGCCACCTCAGCGAAAAGCTGCCTATCAGCCGCTGGCAGCGTGACCTGACCGACAGCACCGTGCTGCGCAACATGGGCGTGGCTTTTGGTTATGCCGTGCTGGCCTACAGCTCCCTGAGTGTGGGCCTGGGCAAGCTGGAGCTCAACAGCGAAGCGCTGGACAAGGACCTGGACAATTCGTGGGAAGTGCTGGCCGAGCCGATTCAGACCGTGATGCGACGTTACGGCGTGCAGGGCGCTTACGAAAAACTCAAGGAAGTCACACGCGGCAAAACCGTGACCGCCGAAGCCTTACACGGACTGATTCGCTCCCTGGACATTCCCGAGGCCGAAAAAGAACGCCTGCTGGCGATGACGCCGGGCAGTTATGTCGGCAAGGCTGCGGAATTGGCTAAGCGCGTTTAAAAGCCCCCACGGGTCGCTCACTGCGTGTAGCTCCCTGCCCCCCGGAGAGGTCGCTGCGCCTGCGGTCTGGCGAAGCCAGTCCCGCGGCCCCGGCTTGCAGATGCGGGGGCACCGTTTCAGGCGGTCGTGGGCATATCGGCGCCGCAGTGCCAGCATTGCTCAAAACCACCTTCGACGGTTTCGCCGCAGGCGCACAACCAGCGCCGCTGCGGCGGGTTTTGCAGGCTGTGCAACAAGGCCTGGGCCTGCGGTTTTTCGTGGTCATGGGCCAGCCAGACTTCGGGCTGGCACTGGTCCGGCGGCAACTCGCCGGCCACGCTGCTCAAGAAATAACGCTGGACGCTGGCCGAGAAGCCGGCCTGCTGCAAGGCATCGGCCCACAAGGTGGCGATGGCGATGTTGGGCGCGCGGGCAAGTCTGAGCATGGCTCAGTTTACTCCTGAATTGATAGCTGCTTGCGCTGACCCCATCGGGGCTGGAAGCCTGAAAAGCTTAAGAAATCAGCAACTCAGGCCGAATCTGGCGGCGTGTTCTTTTTTTCCAGCGCACGGTCGGCATAACGGCCAAAACGCCAGGCCGTGTCTTCCTGCGTGATACGCCGCCAGGTCACGCGTTTGGCGGCCGGGCTCATCTCGGGCCAACGCTGAACTTCTTCAAAGGTGCGGCCGCAACCCTTGCACATCTCGTCGCCCTGGCTGGTCGAGCAGATCGCAATACACGGCGTGTCGGCCGTGGTGTCATACCAGGCACGCCAGGCCGCCAGCGCCTGGGTCGGAAAACCGGCTTCGTCGGCCTCTTCCTCATGGTAAAAAACCATCAGCGCATACACCTCGGCCAACACACGCAGCTCGGGCGCCAGCGTCACGCCGTCCGGCGAGGGCTTTTTTTCGCGCCAATAATTAATGGCGGCTTCAATATCAGTGATGTGGATGCCAGGCATAGGGAGTGAAAAAGCGAACAACAGACAGGTGCCTGTTTGCGCAGATGACAAGGGCAAGGATTTGCCAGGACCAGACCTTGGATTATCGGCGAGACCGCCAGCGGCCTTGCCCGTAAAAGGGTCTTGTGGCCCCCATCTTTGCCGAGCCGAACTTGCAATCCGTCCGATTCCTTCGTTAGAATACAGATTCCGAAGGGGAGTAACTCCCTCGTTTTGCTGCATTACAAGATAAAACATCACAACAGCAAGATCGCTTCAGTAAGTCGTCAATTCGAAGTTCACACTTCCGGCTTACTGGACATGCACAGACACTGCATGTCGAGCCAGACCTTCGATTGAAACCTGTACAGGTTTGATCGAGGCGTTCGCGGCACCCAGGTGTTGCACCACTCACTGACCTGTCCAGTTTTTACGAAAACCGGAAATCCGCCTGCGGATTTCCATGTCGAAACTCGGATTTTGGAGTCTGTGATCATGGAACTTTTTTCTACGCCCTGGTGGTCGGCCCTGTTGGCCATCATCCTGATTGACCTGGTACTGGCCGGCGACAACGCCATCGTGATTGCGTTGGCCGCGCGCAGCCTGCCCAAGGATTTGCAACGCAAAGCCATCATTTGGGGCACCGTTGGTGCCATCCTCGTGCGCTCGGCGATGACCATAGGCGTGGTCTGGCTGCTCAAGGTGCCAGGCCTGATGCTGGTCGGCGGCCTGGGCCTGCTGTGGATTGCCTACAAATTGCTGGCCGACCAGGGCGGCGAGGAACACCAAGGCCCCATGGCCAGCACCTTCTGGGGCGCCATGAAAACCATCGTGGTGGCCGACATGCTGATGGGCATCGACAACGTGCTGGGTGTCGCGGGCGCGGCCCACGGTGCGTTTGACCTGGTCATCATCGGCCTGCTGATCAGCGTGCCCATCGTCGTGTTTGGCAGCACCATGGTGCTCAAACTGGTCGAGCGCTTCCCCATGATCATCGGCATCGGTGCCGCCGTGCTGGCCTTTACCGCCGCCAAGATGATTGTCAGCGAGCCCCTGCTGGACGCCATCTACGGCGGCCCCGCGACAGCGATGGAAACCACGCAACGCCTGGCGCAGTGGGGCACTTATGCCCTGGCTGTGGCCGGTGTGCTGGGCGGCGGCTGGTTGGCCACGCGCCGCGCCAAGGCCAGCCATGGCGACAAACTCATCGCTGAATAAACATCAGAGCAATCGCAGGGGCCGGAACGGCCCCTGCCGCGCAGCCAGAGAGTCCACATAGCACGTAAAACCAAGGAGAACTTTATGGACAACATGATCGTTTACATCGATGAAGCCGCTTACGCGTTGAAAATGCTGACGCCTATGCTGCCCTCCGGAGAGACACGCACCCCCACGCGCTGGATTGTGGTGGGCTGTGCGCCGCGCATCACCCACCACGTCAGCAAGTGGGTGACCAACAGCGCCCGCCAGAGCTGGCGCGGCAAGTGGGCCGAAAAGGTTTTTGACCAGATCGTTCCCCTGCTGCAAGGCCCGGGCGATTCGGTGATCACCCAGGTCGCGCGCGGCCCCCTGTGCGACCTGACGGAGGCGCTGATCACCCAGTACGGCGCTGCGCGCGTGCTTGATGCGCGCCGGCCCAAGCTGGGCCAGGACCTGCCACCCGTCACCCACCAACAACCCCAGGAGGCGCAAGGCGTCTGGGGTTATGCCGCAGTGGTGGCCGGCGCCGGCGTGTTGCTGGCTGCGGACTAAACGCAGCCTTCCGTTCCAGTCACGGCCTGGCCTTGCCCAATAGGCGGCAGGCAGGTCGTGCCATGGTGCTATTCTTGCACCCATGAAACTCATTGTTAAATGGCTTCTCAGCGCCGCCGCCCTGCTGCTGGTGGCCTATATTTATTCCGGCGTGGTGGTGTCCAGCTTCACCTCGGCGCTGATTGCCGCAGCGGTGCTGGGCGCACTCAACACCGTGCTCAGGCCGGTGCTGGTGTTGCTGACCCTGCCGGTGACGCTGGTGACCCTGGGCCTCTTCCTGTTTGTCATCAACGCCCTGATGTTCTGGGCCGCGGCCAGCCTGATAGGCGGCCTGCAGGTCACGGGGTTTTTCGCCGCGCTGGTGGGCTCACTGATTTATTCGGTGCTGCAACTAGCGATCGACGCGTTCCTGGAGCGCTTGTTCTCGCAGTAACTGGTCGATCTCGCGCGCCCGCGTGTCGATGATGGACGCATCGATGTAACTGCCGGCCCCGCTGTTGTCGCGGTTGCTGCGCAACCAATCCTGCGCCGCCTTGAAACGGTCGCGCGCCGCACCGTAATCAAGCTGCGCCACGCGGCTCTCCGCATCGGCCCGGATGGCCCTCAGGGTCTGCCCCTCCTTGCCATAAGCCGTCGCCAGCAATTGCCAGGCCAACGCATCTTTGGGGTGGCTGGCCACCCAGCTTTGCAGGCGGTTGGACGCGTCCGGCGCGCGGCCCGCCGCCAGATCGGCCCGGGACTGCAGCCACACCGCGGCACGGCTGCCGGTGTCTGCCAGCTTGGTCAAATCCGCCGTGTTGCCGGCCGCCAGTTCAACTTCCAGCGCCAGCCATTCCGCGATCTCGGCAGCCGACGGGTTGGCGGCGGTCGCCGACTTCAGTTTGGCGACCAGGCTGCGCGCCAGCGTGTAGTTGCGCATCTGGCTGGCCGCCATGGCGCCGCCATACAAGGCACCGACTTCGCCCGGGCCCGGTGCCGCGCCAGCGGCCAGGGACACACGCTGCGCTTGCATCAGTTGGGTGCGCAAACCATCGACGCTGCTGTCGCCCAGCACGCGCGCACGCGCGGCCATCATGGCGTGCACCACGCGGGCGGCGGCCGCCTGCGCTGCCGTCGGCGCCGTGGCCGCAGGGACATTGCCCGCTTCCAGCTGCAAGCGGCCCTTGGCATCGCCGATCCGCTCGGTGGTCAAGGGGTGGCTGCGCAGATAGGGGTAGGAGCCGTTGTCATTGAGGCGCGAGGCCTGCTGCAGCTTGTCGAACATGCTGGCGAAACCCTGCTTGTCAAAACCCGCATCGGCCATCACGCCAAAACCGACCCGGTCGGCTTCGCGCTCCATGTCGCGTGAGAAGTTGAGCTGGTTTTGCACGGCCATGGCCTGGCCCCCGGCAATCGTGGCCATGGCTGCATCGGGATTTTTGCTGGCGGCCAGGGCGCCCAGAATCATGGCCGCAATCAGCCAGGGCATTTGCTGGCTTTGTTTGCTCATCAGCCGGGAAATGTGGCGTTGCGTCACGTGGCTCAACTCATGCGCCAGCACCGAAGCCAGCTCGTCCCGGGTTTCCACGGCGCTGATCAGCCCCAAATGCACCCCCAGATACCCGCCCGGCAAGGCGAAAGCATTGATGGTGCGGTTGCGAAGCAGCATGATGTCCCAGGCAAAACGCTCTTCCAGCTCGGGCCCCAGTTCCCCACGCGCCCGCGCCGCCACCATCAAGGGCCGCCAGATGCTCAGCAGGTAGTCGCCCAGCACCGGGTCGTCCAGGTAATCCGGGTCGCGGTAAATGCTGCTGACAATCCGGTCGCCCAGGCGCCGCTCTGCGCTGACCGCCAACTCCGAGGTGTCCCCCAGCGCCGGCAAGGCGCCGCTGGGGCGTACCGGCGTCTGGGCTTGCGACAGGTTGGCAGACGCTACAAAAACCATAGCTGCCAGCGCAATACTGCCAAGGGGAAAATGCCTTATTGGCTTGATAAATTTAGGAAAAATCAATGGAAGTAAAAACCATGGTGTTGAAATCCAGCGAAATCGCCCAGCGTCGACTGCGGCCCGACTGCCCGCCAAGGGCTTTTCCAGGGGGATATTGACGTTGCGAACATGCTCTTATGATGAGGGATTCTTGTAAAGGTTTCGTAACCCGCTCTATGACCACCACCTCACCACTGACACATTTTGACGGACAAGGACAGGCGCACATGGTGGATGTCGCCGCCAAATCCGCCACCCACCGCGTGGCCGTGGCCCAAGGCCGTATTGTGATGAATCCTGCCACACTGGCCATCATCCTGGCAGGCAGTGCGAAAAAAGGCGATGTGTTAGGCATTGCCCGCATCGCCGGCATCATGGCCGCCAAAAAAACCAGCGATTTGATTCCCCTGTGCCATCCGCTGGCGCTGACCCATGTGGCGCTGGACTTGACGCCCGATACCACCCACACCTGCATCACCTGCCTGGCCACCGTTGAAACCGTGGGGCCAACCGGCGTGGAGATGGAAGCCCTAACCGCCGTGCAAGTCGCCTTGCTGACGATTTACGACATGTGCAAAGCGGTGGACCGGGGCATGACCATGACCGACGTGAAACTGCTGGAAAAACACGGTGGCAAGTCGGGCAGTTTTATAGCCACGCCGTAACGCACTGCTTGCAGCATCAATCCTCAGGACCGTCCATCAAACCCTTGGCCTCACGCCATTTGGCGTGGGCTTGCGGAAAGGCGGCGCGGTAACGGGCCAGGTGCAGCAACGCCTCATCATCACGGCCCAGCATGACGGCGCTTTCAATCACTTTTTCGATCACGCGTGGTTCGGGTGAATAGTGCAGCAACGCCTTCGCGGTGGCGAAGGTCCACTGCGCGTTCGCCTGCGTGAGCGGCGTCAGGCTCAACTCGGCAAAAGACACCTGATTGGCAAACAACCAAGAGTTGCGAATTTTCGCCAAGGTGTCTTCGCGGTAGGCCGCAGCGCGTGCTTGGGGCGCAAGGTATATCTGGCTGATGCGGTGATAGTCCCAGGCCGCATAGCCCGCCATCACTATCAAAAAAATAGCTACTAGCGCCCGGTATATATGGGCTAGAGCCCAATTTTTCTTAAGCTTTTGGTCACCCACCGAGTGATTGCCACGCCAGAGCATCAGCACACACAAGCCCACCGCCATCTGGAAGGGCCCGTACCACAGCGGGTATTCCAGCAGGCTGTGCAGCCCGATCAGCGCCAGCACCGCCCACGCCAGTTGGCGTGTGGCGTCAGTCTCGCACCAGGGCTGCAGCCTGAAAATCCACCACAACACCCCGCCGCAAAAAAACAAAGCCGCCGGGACACCCAGTTCTACAGCCAGATGCAAAGGCAGATTGTGCGCATTGTCCAGCAGGTCACAAAACCGCGGCCCGTCGTACAAGGTGGTGTAGTGGGCGTAGTCCAGCTCGCCCCAGCCCCAGCCGAACCAGGGCTTTTGCGCGATCAGTTGCAACACGTTGGACCAGAGTGTGAGACGGCTGGCGCACACGGCATCCCCGGTGCGCATACGAGCCCAAGCGCCGTGTATCAGCGGGTCCATCCCGGTCAGCGACGGCAACAGCACCAAAGCAGTCACGTAGGTCAGCCCAAATGCCATCAGCACACAATGTACTCGTGGCTTGTGCAGCCCACCCCAAATTCCAAGAAGCAGCACCAGCAATCCCGTTTGGAGCAAGCCCGTACGCGAAGAAGATGCAGCATTGCCAAATGCCAAAATGCAGGCTGTCAACATGACCAGCCACCGACTTGATGCCTGGACATTTAGCTTGCTCACTAAGAAGCGCTCCTGCTCCACCCACCATAGCAGCGCAGCCAGCGCAACATTGGTCAACGTCGCAAACTGGTTGCGCTGGCGCAGATTGGCGAAGGCCTCACCAACGGATGTCTGGTTGATCCAAGGGGCCAGCGCTTGCGCAGCACCAAAGTATTGCAACAAGCCAATCATGCTGCTGACTACGCCGGCCAGCACCCATGCTGTGGGGTAGGTCCATTGCCGGGTGAGAGTGGAGCGCGCGCTCGGGTTAGAAAGTGGGCCGCCCAGCAGAGGCTGCAGCAACATAAAGCCAGCTGTCGCCATCAGTGCAAGCAGCCACGGCAACACAGCAGGCGATGGACCCGGCGCAAACGGATTTAGACAAGGCAACGTTATGACAAAAACGATAAGTGCGTCACGCCTAATGACTGCGGCAACTGCTGGCTTCATTGTCTTATTGGAATCTGATCTCCACTTAACCCATTAGTTTGGGTTTCTAGCGCGCCCCGTCAACGTTAGCCGGCCAAGGAACTGCCGCAATAGCCGGTTCCTTGAGTGCTTTTTGGGCCCAAGTAATCCTGGTTCCTTCGCAAAACTGCACAGGGAATGCTTTGCAGAGGTTTTTGAGCCACAACTGCGCTTCCACGCCTTGACCGTTAAGTGCGAGAGCCAGTGCTAACTTGTGGGCGTTATATGGGCTCGGGTAGGTCTTGGTGACATCTCGCATCCAGACCAGTTCTTGGTCACTCATATTCGGCCTAGCCTCGGTACGGCCAAATATGATCATCTCTCGTAGCTGCGTCAACACCCAAAGCTCAGGTGCAGATCCCGGGTTATTTGTATGAATCCGCGCTTTCTCGAAGCGCAAATCCGCGAAACTGGACTCCACACGAATGTAATCCCTTACCGTCACGGCCAGCATCGCTCCGGAACCCAACAACACGACCATACAAACCCAATGCGCCGAAATAAACGCAGGGCGAAACTTGAGACGGACATTCAACACCCCCGCGACCAGCCCAGCTGGCAGCAAGAAGTAAGCGTAGTGCAGGGGATACTCCAGCATGGCATGGACACCCAGTACGAGCAAAAAAAGCAGCAATATGGCGTCAGACACCCCTTTGACAGCCCGGGTCGCTGCAGCTAACCACCATGTCATGGCAACAACGACAAACACGCCGAGCGGTATACCATTCCACAAAATAAGGTCCAAAAACAGGTTGTGCGCCTCAAAGAAGATGACACCGAGAAACGGGTGACTTGCAGCTACTTGCAAATGAGCAAACCCTGTTTGCCCCCAGCCATAACCAAACCATGGTTTTTCCCATGCAGCGTCGGCAAGCAAGCGCCAAATCACAGGACGCGCTTGTTCCGAAAACCGGCCCGACAAATCGTAGGCCCCCGTTAATTGCAGCAGATCTGAAAGCCACGACAAACCCAAAACGCATACGACAAAAAAAGTGCCCAAGCCAACGGCTGTGACCATGATGCGCTTTTGAGAGCGCGTCCAGCCCCAACAGAACATGGCCAGGATGAAAATTGACACGTTCAGCCAACCCGTTCGCGACTGCGTCAAAGCGATGCCTAGCAAGAAAAAGCCCGCCAATAAAATACTACTCCACGCAGACAGTTGCTTGCGCACAAAGCCCCACGAACAGCCAAGCAGCCCAAGAACAAGCAATGTGGCCAACTGATTGGGTTGCCCGAGATTGCCATAAGGACGTCCTAGCGCCTTGTTGACCCAAAACTCCAGACTGTCAAACAGCAGCCATTGGTGTATTTGAATGCCAACGGACACCATCCCAGCCAAGCCCAATGCCAAAAACAAAAAATCCGCGCATTGCCCTGGGCTAGCCCGTTCCCAGTAAGCCCCCAATAACAGCGCCGTGCACAGCCCTAGCAAATAGGTGGCATTGATCCAAGCCACGCCAAAAAACGGAATCTGCCCAAAACCGTACTGAATAAGGGGAACACATGCCATGCCAGCCACAACAACAGCGGCCCAGTGCCACCGCACAGAGCTACGAGCAAAAAACATGAGCGCGATGCTGACCATTAGCAAGACAATCGCCAGCCAGGCATCGCTGTGGAAGGTCATCCAGGGCGGGTAATGGTTGGGCAGCAGCCAAGCAAGGGCCAAAAATAATGATGCCCCGCTCAACCAGAAGGCACTGATTGGGGATTTTTCTATTGCCACACAACCCCTTGGTCGATTGAAACTTTAAAGACTTCGAACATGAAAAAAGCGGCTTTAAGCCGCTTTTTTAGATCAAAAGGCAGAAGTCGTACTAAACGATCTCAGCCAAATTTACTTACAAGAACCTGGCAAATATTTTGGAGGCATTGGGTTTGTCCCCGCAGGGCCACATTTCCAAGAGGCAATCGAAGTGCCTCCAGCGGTTGTGCCAACAAGCGTGCCGCTTGCGCTGTAGGGTACGAGAGAAACTGCATTGGCCGTGGCAGATGTAGCTCCGCCCAACGCTGTCTCACTGCCAATAACCGTGATGACGCCGTTGCCATCCACCGAGCCGGAGGCAACATATTTGGTCAGTGTAAAGCTGCAAGCACTAGGCAGTGACGAAGAAATATCGACTTGCTGGGCTGTTTGAACCGCTTCAGTAATAGCGGTGCGGCAGGAAGACGCCGCCAAAATCACTTCAGACACCTTGGCACGCACAGTGTAATCTTGGTACGCAGGCAAAGCCACTGCAGCCAAAATACCAATAATCGCCACGACGATCATCAATTCGATCAGGGTGAAACCCTTTTGGACCATTTGCATAGAACGCTTCATGAAAAACTCCTTGATTGAGGGAATACTGACGCGGCAGTATGAGCAGGCTTCATGCCAGCCCGTTCAGGCGCTGAAATGTGTAAGTTAGTTCTCAATTTTTGTCACCGCCGCCATAAAAACTTACTTTTTTGACACACAACATCGGGTTGACTAACATTTTTGTCACTTGATGCAGACCGACCGGACCATTTTCAGATCCGTCAGCCCCATCAGCACCTTCTCCATGCCGTCCATCTTGAGCGTACGCATGCCGCTGTTAACCGCCGACGAGAACAGCTCGGCAACCCGCGCCCGCGCCTGAATCAGTTTTTTCGCCGCATCGTCGGCAACCATCAACTCGTGCAGGCCGATGCGGCCCTTGTAGCCCGTCTGGTGGCACTTATCGCAGCCGACCGCGCGGTACAGGGTGAGTTGGCCGTCTTTGCCGTAGCGCTCCATCCAGTCGTCCAACAGCATCTGCGACTCGCCACCGACATCTGCCTTCCAGGCATCGGTGTGGCGTAACTCCTCGGCATATTCCTTGATGAAGTCCTTGATCTCCTGCGAACTCGGTTGGTAGGCTTGTTTGCAGTCGCACAGTTTTTTCGCCAGGCGTTGGGCCAGGATGCCGAGCAAGGCGTCGGCGAAGTTGAACGGGTCCATGCCCATGTCCAGCAGGCGGGTGATGGATTCCGGGGCGGAATTGGTGTGCAAGGTCGAAAACACCAGGTGGCCGGTCAATGAGGCCTCCACACCCATGGACACGGTTTCCTTGTCGCGCGACTCGCCGACCATGATGATGTCCGGATCGGCGCGCAGAAAAGCTCGCATGACCAGCGCAAAATCGATGCCGGCCTTTTTGTTGATCTGGACCTGGCGCAGGCCTTTTTGCGTGATTTCGACCGGGTCTTCGGCGGTCCAGATTTTGGTGTCCGGTGTGTTGAGAAACTTCAGAATGGAATGCAGCGTGGTCGTTTTGCCGGAACCCGTGGGGCCGCAGACATAAAACAGGCCATAAGGTTTGGAGACGGTTTTCTCGAGCCGCTCTTTGTTATGTGCCGTCAGCCCCAACCTTTCGAGTGGAATCGGTTCACCCGCCGCCAGAATACGCATGACAACATCTTCGACCCCGCCCGAGGAAGGAATGGTGGCAACACGTAATTCGATATCGAGCGGCCCATATTTTTTGAACTTGATCTTGCCGTCCTGAGGCTTGCGCTTTTCGGAAATGTCCAGATCACACATGATCTTGAGCCGCGTGACCATGGCTTGGCGAAACTGGGCCGGGACTTCGATGTAGGGCTGCAAGGTGCCGTCGATACGAAAGCGGATGCCGGTTTTGGCCTTGCCTGGCATGGGCTCGATATGGATGTCGGATGCCTTCAGCTTGTAGGCGTCAACAATCACCTTGTTGACGAACTTGACCAGTTCGTTGTCGGCCGCCGCGGACTCCAGGGCGGAGTCGTCGTAGGCATCGTTGTCCAGCGGCGAATCCATGTCGGCCAGCAACTGGTCGATGGACCCCCCTTCGTTGCCTGCGCCAAACAGCTGACCCAAGGTTTCGTCAAATTCGGTCTGTGTAGTGACGCAGTAAGAGAACTTGCCGAGTTTCGGAAACACCTGCGGAACCACCCGAGCGCCGCGCACAGCCTCGGGATCAACACACATGATGGTCAACCCGTCCGGTGTTTCTTCCAGGGGCATCCAGCCTTGTTGCTCGATAAAGTGCCGCTTGAGCAGGCCATGCAACATCTCGGAGCGTATGCGCCCGGCGCTAAACGCCTCGTACGGCACCCCAAAAAATTTGGCCAGTGAGGCGCCTAGCTGCGCCGGACGGATGCGGTAGCGGGTCAGCAGCAGATGTTCGACCGACTGGCCTTCTTCACGCGCTTTGTGAAGACACTGCAGCAACTCGTCCGGCGACAACACACCTTCGGCCAGCAAGCCGTCGTATTTGGTGGCTTTGCGCCGCAGACCGTCTTCCTGCCGCTGCATACGCTGACGAAGCGCAATCCCCAGCGTCTTGCACAGTTGCTGCGCCCCCTCTTCTTCCAGCTTGGCAAAGGGCTGGTCACTGCGGTTATTAATCACCTGCAAAACACCGTACAAGGTGTTCCCATCCATCACCGGCGCGACCAACATTTGTTTGGTGCGGTAGCCGGAGCGTTTGTCGACTTCCTGCAAAAAACTCAGCTTGGGATGCAGCTTTTTGAGCGCGTCTTCGTCGTACACATCCGCAATATTCACCATTTTTTTGGCCAGCGCCACATAACCGGCAATGCTTTGCACACTGATGGGCAGTTTCAGCTCGCGGCTGGTATTCAGGCCGGTCTTGACTTTGGAAATGATGGCCGTGCGGTCCTCATTAACCGCATACAAGGTCAGCCGGTCGGCATTAAACAGCTTGCAGATGTCCTGGCTGGCCTCCAGCATGATCTGGTCAATGTTCTCGGTTTCGTGGATGCGGTTGGTCACCAGTTGCAACTGGCGAAAATACAGCACTTCAAACGTGACCCCTCGCTCTTGGGGGGGCAACTTTTGCGAGACAAAAAACTGGTCTTCGGGATCTCGCGGCAAGGCGGCACTCATAGTTCAAACTCCTGACCCGCGCGCAGCCAGCGTATGTCGTGGATCACATGGGGCCCCACCGGGGTCGTCTGATCAAAACGTTGGATTTCGGCCATGATCAAATCGGTTTCGGCGGGCTTGGTGTGCGTGATGTAAATGGGGTAATTCCGGCTTTTATCGATGCAATCGAGTTCGCTCGCCAGGACATGCGGCGACAGATGCAAACTCCGCTTGGCCAGGTCGCCCTCCCGGTTGCTGAACGCGGTTTCGATGACCAGCATGGCCACCTTGAGCTGGTTGATACGCGCCCACAGTGCCGGGTTTCTTTCCGTATCGCCGGTAAATACCCAGCAACCCGATTCCGCCGCCACAGCGTAGCCGACAGCCGGCACCGTATGAACGGCGGGCAAAACTTCCACGGATTTTCCGGCGAGCAACAGCGTTTGTCCGACCGTCAGGGGGTGGAAGCTGACAAAGGGCGCCTCCGGCGTGGGGATTCTTGAAAAATCAGGCCAGATGGTGTTGTTGAAAATATGCACCTGAAGTGCATCAATCGTGCCCTGCAAAGCGTGAATCTGTATGGGCGTCGTCCTTTGCGCGGCGATCGCGTCCACCATCAGCGGCAAGGCGGCCACGTGATCCAGATGGGAATGTGTGAGCAGGACATGGTCAATGCCGCGCATCTCGTCCAGCGTGAGGTCGCCCACCCCGGTCCCCGCATCGACCAGCACATCATGATCGAGCAGGAAAGACGTGGTCCGGCAGTCTTTGGCGATGGCTCCTGAACAGCCCAGTACACGTACTTTCATGGTTTTAAGGTCTGGTGCGTTGATGGTGAGGGTTTACTTGGTGTCAAAGTTGGTTGCACCGTCCCAGGCGGGATCCAACGGCAACAGCCTCATGGAGGCTACACGTTCTGCATACAGCCGGTAAAGGTACTTTTTCGCATTCATGCGCTGCAAATTGAGCAAATGCACATCGCAATCATCCCAGGCCTGGTCGCGATAGGCCTTGAGGGCCAAAGTCCATTCTTTCAGTTCGCTGCCGAGCTGCTGGTCGACCTGGTCTAAAGGCGCCACAGGACAAAAAATCGCCACCGCCTGGTCTTTGCCTTTGACCCGAACCTTGTCGAGTTCTTGCCAGGCAAAGTCGCTCGCCAACTGGCGGGTGGCCTCACTGGCCACGGTATCAACGCCATAGGTTTTGGACAACCCCTCCAGGCGAGCGCCCAGGTTGACCGCGTCGCCAATCACCGTGTAGCTGCGGCGTATGTGGGATCCCATGTCACCCACACACATGCTCCCGGTGTTCAGGCCTATGCCGATACCGATCTCCGGCAGACCTTTGATCCGGTGCTCTTCGCTGAGCTGGCGCACGACCTGCACCATTTCCATCGAGGTCTTGACCGCCAGGCTGGCATGGGCCGGCGTGTCCACAGGTGCGCCCCAGAAGGCCATCACGCAGTCCCCCATGTATTTGTCGATGGTGCCACGGTTGCTACGGATCAGGTCCGTCAGCCGGCTGAAAACGCTGTTGAGCAAGGCCTGCAGTTGCGTGGGCTCCATGGTTTCAGACATCTGGGTAAAACCACGCATGTCGCAAAACATCACCGTGAGCTCCTTGGCCGAGGCTTTCATGCTGTAGCTGTCGGGGTCTTTGACCATTTCATCGACCAGCTCGGGCGGTACGTAGGTGCCGAACAGGTTGGCCAACTCCCGCTTGGAGCGGCTCTCGACAAAATAACCGTAACTCATGTTCAGGGCAAAGGCCGTGAGCGCCATGACCAAGGCGGTGGCCAAGGGCAACACCAGGCCATACGCCGAATACAGCCAGAAATTAAGCCCGACCAGCGCAGCCACCATGGCTGCGCTGGTGGCGACCGCCTTGGGCGCGGACAACAAGGGCAACACAAACGCCAGGGTCAAGCCTGACAGAATGAGTAACAGCACCTCGTAACCCACCGCGTAGTCCGGTTTCACCAGGACCTTGCCATCCAGAAATCCTGAAATCACATTGGCGTGGGTCTCGACACCGGGGTAGGTCTCGCCAACCGGCGTCACCCGCAGGTCCAGCAGACCCGGTGCGGTGGTACCCAGCAGGATGATTTTGTCCTTTAACTGGCCTGGTGCCATTTTTTGCGCCAGCACATCGGATGCCGAGATGTAGCGGAACGAGCCGCCATTGGCCCCCCCCGCCCCCCGAAAGGGCACCAGGGTCGCCACCCGCTCGTCCACCGGAATGGCCAGGGACTTGTTGCCCTGTTTGAGCAGGATGCTCTCCAGGCCCCGGTAGTGAGCGGTCAGGAGTTTTCCCTGCGGGAAACCAGGCTCCACGCCGGGCAGGCCCACCAGCATGCGAAACATGGCCAGAGACAAGGATTCGTAGTATTGGTCTTTGAACTCGGCCAACAAGGGAATGGAGCGCACCACGCCGTCACCTTCCGTGATTGAGTTCATAAACCCGCCCATGGGTGCCGCCTTCGCCAGCAGGTCGATATTGGCACCGTAACCGTTCCAATTGGTGAAGCGTATAGGCCGGCCTTGCAGGGCCTCGCGGTCCATCACCGGCGCAGGTAACATGCCGTTGACCCGCCCATCGCGGTCGCTGGTGAAGTAATACCCCAGCACCACCGGCCTTTTTTCAATGGCCTTGGCAAAACGGGCATCGTGGTCCAGGCTGTCCTGGAGTTGGCTGAGTTTGTCGATAAAGACCGGCTGGTCTTTCAGTTCGCGCCGGGCCAGTTGCTGGAGCCGCTTCAAGCCGGAACTGTTGTCGGCCTCCGCAAACACCACGTCAAAGCCCAGCAATGCCGCTTGCTGCCGGCCCAACAGCTCTTCCACCAGGTCCGCCAGATGGTGGCGTCCCCAAGGCCAGTGACCCACTTCGGCGAGGCTTTTTTCATCCACATCGACAATAACGATGCGCTCATCCAGCGTGCGCGGCATGGTGGCGCGCAGGCGGGCATCGTAAAGAATGTCGTCCAGTCGCTGCAACACGTCCAGGCGCAGCACCGCGCCGGCATGCAGCAAAGCAAAAACGAGTGGGATCAGCGTGACAAGAATCCGAGGCCAATGCCGGGCAAAAAGTCGCATAAGGCCTCTTGGGGAGCTGCGCTTGAAAGCGGTTTTCCGGTCAAGGCCAGAAAACCGCCGGGTTCAATGCTGCACGAACTGCATTTGCGTGCCCGCCAGCTCAAGAAGGTCGCCGTTTTTGAGCGGGACGGGATCGGTCCCGATGGACGCGCCGTTGAGGGTGGGCCGGTTGTCACCTTCCACATGGGCCACCACAAAACCCTGAGGCCTTTTGGTAATGGCGGCAACCGCTACCCCGGGCTTGCCAATGGTGGTCACCACCTTGACCAGCGCGACTTCGCGGCCGGCGGCGGCACCCGACATCACCTTGATGGCGGCACTGGAAGCTGCGCCCCCCTCCACCGGTGCGGGTGCTGGCGCGGCGGGTGCAGCTACACCGGGCGAGCCCGCCTTGATGATCATGGTCTTCTCGAAGCCGGCGTTCGCGGCTTCATTCACATATTTGATCTTGTACTTGCCGATTTCGACCGTGTCGCCATTGGCCAGTTGTTGCTTCTTGACCGCTTTGCCATTGAGATAAGTCCCATTGGTGCTGTTCAAGTCCTCGACAAAAACTTCATTGCCCGACATCTGCAGAACAGCATGCTCCCCACTGACGGCCAGGTTGTCGATAACGATGTCGTTGTAAGGCCGCCGACCCAGGGACGTACGGTCCTTGGTCAGCTGCACCTCTTTAATCACAACACCGTCAATAGAGACGATCATTTTCGGCATGGCCGACTCCTGTCTATTTTTAATATGGCACTCACTCTGGCTACCTCCCCATCATTCTGGACAACAGGCCGCGCTTGACCGAGGCCTCCTTGGCGCGCACCAGCAACACTGAAATATTGTCCCGCCCACCGCCCGCATTGGCCGCAACCACCAGTTGCCGGGCTGTTTGCTCCAGCGGCTTGGCCCCCGATAGAATAGCCGCAATCGCTTGGTCGCTGACCATGTCGGACAGGCCATCGGAGCACATCAGGTAGATATCGCCCAACTCCACGCGGTGTTCGTTGACTTCCAGCAACACCGAGTCTTCCACGCCCAAGGCCCGCGTGACCAGGTTTTTGTTCACCGAGGTGAGCGCCTGTTCCGGCGTGATCAGTCCCGCATCAATCTGCTCCTGCAGCAAGGAGTGGTCCTTGGTGATCTGCTGAAACTGGCCCGCACGCCAGCGGTAACAACGCGAGTCACCGATGTGGCCCAACATCAGGCGCGTGCCCTGAAATACAGCGACCACCAGCGTCGTGCCCATGCCGGAATATTGCGGGTTGGAATTGGCCGCGTTGAAAATGGAGTGGTTGGCGTTTTCTACGCAAATTTCCATAGCACGCCGCACCTCCCGGGAATTCGCGTGTTTGCCCGCCTGCGACAACCAGCGACCCAGTTCCGAGCGGATAAACGCGACGGCCATGCCGCTGGCGATTTCCCCCGCGTTGTAACCCCCCATGCCGTCGGCCAGAATGCAGAGGTTGGTCACGGCATCAAACGTCAGCGCATCTTCGTTGTTGTCCCGCGTCAAGCCAGGATCGGTCTGGGTGCAGATCTCGTAGAGCATCGTATTCTTGTTATGGATTCAAATCTGTATCGGCGTGGCCTGCCGGGGCATCCGAAAGAGAAGAGGCAACCGGGCGTGTACACCGCGCGACCCAAGCCGATGCCCCATGCTGGCGAGGCCTTGCTTGTCGATGGCCACGATCGCCATCCGGTCTGAGGGTTGGCGCAAGGTGCTGGTACCGAAAAAGTCGGTGGCGGTGTACAACATCGGGACGGCCAAAACCACGCGAGCCCCCACGCCCCTGTCGGCCCGCCGGAATTGCCTGCGCTTGTTTGCTGTGGTGCTCACGCCACGCCCCCTGGTTCGCTGTTCATATCCGCTGTTATGTTTCTTTTTTCGTCGCTACCAGCCGACGATTGTTACTTATTAGTTACAAATATCCCGGATGTGGACATTAACAGACGCCGTGCAGGCGGACAAGGCACTTTTACACATCCTGCAATGGATTTAGGTAGTCCCACGGAAAGTGGCCCGCCAAAAGCAGAAAACCCGGGGTTTGACCCGGGTTTTCTGAGCTTGCGGCCCGCAAGTTCACGTCAAACGTGGACCGACGGGCAGACAGGAAAGTCAGGAGCCAGTCACTGGACTTTTGCCGCGCTTTTGCAGGTAGGTGCCCAGCGCCACCACCAGCACGGCGCCCAGGATGCCACCAAAGGTCACGGTTTGCTCGGCAATCTGGCCAAAACGGCTGGTCACGGCCGGATCGGTCAACAACATCTCGCCGGCCAGGAAACCCAGCAGGGCCGCGCCGATCGTGATGATGATGGGGAAACGCTCCATGACCTTGGTCAGCAAGGTGGCACCAAAAACGATCAGCGGGATGCTGACCAGCAGGCCCAGGACCAGCAGCGGCAGGTTGCCCTTGGCGGCAGCGGCCACGGCCAGCACGTTGTCCAGGCTCATCACCAGGTCGGCCAGCAGGATGGTGCGAATCGCGGCCATCATGCCGCTGATTTCCTGGCCGGATTCATCGCCGTTGTCTTCGCCCTTGAGCAGATCAACACCGATGTAGACCAGCAGCACCGCGCCTATCATCTTCAGGTAGGGCAGGCTCAAGAGCTGGATCGCCACGATGGTCAGAATAATCCGCATGACAATCGCCGCGGCGCTGCCCCAGAAAATGGCTTTGCCGCGCTGATGCGGCTCCAGCGTTCTGGCAGCCATGGCAATCACCACGGCGTTGTCGCCGGACAAAACGATGTTGGCGATCATGATGGAGCCGAAGGCGCTCCAGAAAAGAGGGGACGCGAAGTCGAGACCGAAAAACATGAGAGCTCCTGTTATGAATTAAAAAAAGCGCTGGGGAGCGCTTTTTCGTTTTTTTAGAGTCTAAGCCGCAATACGGCTTACCACGATTGGTATTACTGCTTATGCACTTGACCGAGGTCAAGTTTTTGCAATCACCTTACAGCAGCGCCTTGAGCAACCTGGCCATCTCGGAGGGGTTGCGCGTGACCGTGAAGCCGCAGGCTTCCATGATGGCCAGCTTGGCATCCGCCGTGTCGGCACCACCGGAAATCAGCGCACCGGCATGGCCCATGCGTTTGCCGGCAGGCGCCGTCACACCAGCGATGAAACCCACGATTGGTTTCTTCATGTTGGCCTTGCACCATTCAGCGGCTTCGGCTTCGTCGGGGCCGCCGATTTCGCCAATCATGATGACGGCGTCGGTGTCCGGATCATCGTTGAAGGCGCGCATCACGTCGATGTGTTTCAGGCCGTTGATCGGGTCGCCACCAATGCCCACGGCGGACGACTGACCAATGCCCAGTTCGCTCAGCTGTGCCACGGCTTCGTAGGTCAGCGTGCCGGAGCGCGAAACCACGCCGATGCGGCCTTTCTTGGTGATGTGACCGGGCATGATGCCGATCTTGATCTCGTCAGGCGTGATCAGACCAGGGCAGTTGGGGCCCAGCAGCAGGGTTTTCTTGCCGCCGGCGGCTTCCTTGGCCTTCATGCGGTTGCGCACTTCCAGCATGTCCTTGACGGGAATGCCTTCGGTGATACAGATGGCCAGGTCCAGGTTGGCTTCCACGGCTTCCCAGATGGCGGCGGCTGCGCCTGCGGGCGGCACGTAAATCACCGACACGGTGGCGCCGGTCGCCTGGGCGGCCTCGGTCACATTGGCGTAAATCGGGATGCCTTCGAAATCTTCGCCGGCTTTCTTGGGGTTCACGCCGGCGACAAAGCATTCCTTGCCGTTTGCGTAGTCGCGGCACATGCGGGTGTGGAATTGACCGGTCTTGCCGGTAATGCCCTGCGTGATGACTTTGGTGTGTTTGTTGATGTAGATCGACATGCTTGTTTCTCCTGGGCTTACTTGACGGCGGCCACGATTTTGGTCGCGGCTTCGGCCATGGTGTCTGCGGCAATGATGGGCAGACCGGATTCGGCCAGCATCTTCTTGCCCAGGTCTTCGTTGGTGCCCTTCATGCGCACGACCAGCGGAACCGACAGGTTCACGGCCTTGCAGGCAGCAATCACGCCTTCGGCGATGGTGTCGCACTTCATGATGCCGCCGAAGATGTTGACCAGGATGCCCTTGACTTCAGGGTTCTTCAGCATGATCTTGAAGGCTTCGGTCACCTTCTCGGCCGTGGCGCCGCCGCCGACGTCCAGGAAGTTGGCCGGCTCGCCGCCGAACAGCTTGATGGTGTCCATGGTGGCCATGGCCAGACCGGCACCGTTGACCAGGCAACCGATGTTGCCGTCCAGCGAGATGTAGGCCAGGTCGAACTTGGAAGCCTCGATTTCAGCCGGATCTTCTTCGTCCAGATCGCGGAAAGCCACGATTTCAGGGTGACGGAAGAGGGCGTTCGGGTCGAAGTTGAACTTGGCGTCCAGCGCCATCAGCTGGTTCTTGCTGTCGCGGTTCAGCGGGTTGATTTCGACCAGCGATGCGTCGGTGTCCATGTAGCACTTGTAGAGCTTCTGGAAGATGTCCACGGCCTGGGCAGTGGACTCGGCGGGCAGGCCGATGCCGTTGGCGATCTTGGTGGCTTGCTCAGCGCCCAGACCGGTCAGCGGGTCGATGTATTCGGTGATGATTTTTTCGGGGGTGGCATGCGCCACTTCCTCGATGTCCATGCCGCCTTCGCTGGATGCGATGAAGGCCACTTTTTGTGTGGCGCGGTCGGTCACCAGGGAAACGTAGTATTCCTTCTGGATGTCGGCGCCGTCTTCGATGTAGAGGCGGCGAACCTTCTGACCTTCAGGGCCGGTCTGGTGCGTCTTGAGCTGCATGCCCAGGATTTCGCCAGCGATGCGTTTGACGTCTTCAATCGTCTTGGCCACCTTCACGCCGCCACCCTTGCCACGGCCACCGGCGTGGATCTGGGCCTTGACCACCCAGACCGGGCCGCCAAGTTTTTGCGCGGCTTCCACCGCTTCTTGCACTGTGAACGCGGGGATACCACGTGGCGTAGGGACACCAAAGTTGCGCAAGATTTCCTTGCCTTGGTACTCGTGAATTTTCATGAAATTACTTCCAGGAGTCGGTAAATGGGGGGCGCTCGCATGATCTGATGTTTGTCTGCCACATTCCGCAGAATTCACCAAAATGTAAGGCCTTCGATCACTGCACGCAGCAGCGCAGAACTGTATCATGTTGCGATGCACAATTCTTGTGCCGAATTTATACTTTAGTAATACGCACTTTCCACAGGGGAATAAGCCACCATGGCCAAGGTTTTTATCGACGGTGAAGCGGGAACCACGGGTCTGCAGATCCGCGAGCGTCTGCAAGCCATGCCGCAGATTGAATTGGTCAGCATCGCCCCCGCCTTGCGCAAGGATGCCGCCGCCAAACGCGAGCTGATGGCCCAGGTCGACCTTGTCATTCTGTGCCTGCACGATGACGCCGCGCGCGAATCGGTCGCCATGATCGACTCCCTGCCGGGCAAAAAACCCAAAATCATTGACGCCTCCACCGCCCACCGCACCACGCCGGGCTGGGTTTATGGCTTTCCCGAACTGACCCGGACACAAGCCGCCGCCGTGGCCGCCGCCGACCGTGTGGGCAACCCGGGCTGTTACGCCACAGGCGCGATTGCGCTGATCCGCCCGCTGGTCGATGCCGGCCTGATGCCGGCCGACTTCCCCTTGAGCCTGCCGTCGGTGAGTGGTTACTCCGGTGGTGGCCGCCAGATGATTGAGGCCTACGAGGCCGGCAACGCCCCGGCCTACGAGCTTTACGGCCTGGGTCTGGAACACAAACACCTGCCGGAAATCATGTTCTACACCGGCCTCACGCGCCGCCCGGTGTTTGTGCCTTCCGTCGGCAACTTCATTCAAGGCATGCTGGTGCAACTGCCGCTGCACCTGGACCTGTTGCCCGGCCAGCCAATGGCCGCACAGCTGCACGAGGTGCTGGCCAAGCATTACGCCGGCAGCACATGGGTGACGGTAGAGGCCGCGCCCGAGTCCGGCAAGCTGGACGCTCTGGCGCTCAAGGACACCAACAAAATGGAGTTGCGCGTGTTTGGCAACGAAACGTATCGCCACGCGGTGCTGATTGCACGACTGGACAACCTGGGCAAGGGGGCTTCCGGCGCCGCGGTCCAGAACCTCCAACTGATGCTGAATCTCTAGAGCCCCCACGCTCCCCACTGCGCGTGGTTCGCTGCCCCCCGAGGGGGCGCTGCGCCTGCGGCCCGGCGAAGCCGGTTCCGCGGCCCTTGCTGGCATGAAGCGTCCCCACGATCGCTATTAGTTTGATAGCTTCTTGCGCCCGAATCTATTGGGCTAGCGGCCAATTTTTCTTGCAATCCTGGCCAGCAGAGCTATTCAGTCATCCTCGGCCTGCGACACCACGCGGCGGATCGCATCCGCCCCAAAACCGCGCGCCGCCAGAAAACGCATCTGTTTGCCGCGTGCGGCCGCGTCCAGCGCTGGTTCGCCAAACTTTTTGCGCCAGACTTCGCGGGCGCGTTCGACTTCGCTGGATTTCAGGCGGTTGACGGCGTCGGCCACGGCTTCGGGCGCCAGCCCCTTGCCCTGCAACTCGTGACGGATACGCGCCGCGCCAAAACGGGCGGCGCGCCGGTTGATCACCGATTCGACCACCCGCGCCTCGCTGATGAAGTCCTTGGCCTGCAACTCGTCGAGCACTTGGGCCAGTTGCTCCGGCGACTCGGCATGGGCGGCCAGCTTGCGCTCCAGCTCGGCACGTGAATGTTCACGCGCCGCAAGGTAACGCAGGGCCCGGCCTTTCAAGGACAGACCGAAGCCGGCGGCCGGGGACGGTTTGTCCGAAGTCAAACGAGGCATGGCTATTGACTCACTGCTGTTTTGATAGCTGCTTGCGCTGATGAATTAAGGGCTGAACCCGATTTGAGGCGCAACCGGGGCCTAACCCGGACTTCAGGCTGCGGCTTTGGAGGCTTTTTCAGCCTTCTCGGCCTTTTCGGGCTTCTCGGCCTTTTCAGGTTTGCCGCCCACCGCGTCCTGGATCAAGGGAATGCCTAACGACTCGCGCACCTTGTTTTCGATCTCGATCGCCAGTTCAGGGTTTTCTTTCAGGAACTCGCGCGAGTTGTCGCGGCCCTGGCCGATTTTTTCACCGTTGAAGGCGTACCAGGCGCCGGCTTTTTCGACGATGTGGCCGGCCACCCCCAGATCCAGCACCTCGCCGAGGCGACTGATACCTTCGCCGTAAAGAATGTCGAACTCTGCCATCTTGAAGGGCGAAGCGACCTTGTTTTTCACCACCTTGACCCGGGTTTCGTTACCGACGACTTCTTCACCCTTCTTGATCGAGCCGATGCGGCGGATGTCCAGGCGCACCGAGGCGTAAAACTTCAGCGCATTGCCGCCTGTGGTGGTTTCCGGGCTGCCGAACATCACGCCGATCTTCATGCGGATCTGGTTGATGAAAATCACCATGCAATTGGCTTTTTTGATGTGGGCGGTCAGCTTGCGCAACGCCTGGCTCATGAGACGTGCTTGCAGGCCGGGCAGGGAGTCGCCCATTTCGCCTTCGAGTTCAGCCTTGGGGGTGAGTGCCGCGACCGAGTCGACCACGATCAGGTCCACCGCGCCGGAACGGGTCAGGGAATCAACAATTTCCAGGGCTTGTTCGCCGGTGTCGGGCTGGCTGATCAGCAAGTCCTGCAGGTTCACGCCCAGTTTTTGCGCGTACTGGATGTCCAGCGCGTGTTCGGCATCGACAAAAGCGCAGGTGCCGCCCAGTTTTTGCATCTCGGCAATCACCTGCAGGGTCAGCGTGGTTTTGCCGGACGATTCCGGACCGTAGATTTCAACCACACGGCCGCGCGGCAGGCCGCCCACGCCCAGCGCAATGTCCAGACCCAGCGAGCCGGTGGAGACGACCTGGATGTCCTCGATCACCTCGCCGGCGCCCAGCTTCATGATGGTGCCTTTGCCGAACTGCTTTTCGATCTGGGCCAGGGCCGCTTGCAGGGCTTTGGCTTTTTCGGTGTTCAGGGCGGGGTTGGCTTTGTTCGGCAGGTCCATGGAAATCTCCTTGAAAATCAATCGGGTAAAAACTGGGGCATCACCGTCAGCCTCTGCTTTTAATCACAGCGCTGGATGCATGACCAGTACTTTATGGGCGTCGTATAAATAAGTAAACCCTGTTTTTAGTCAGTTTGCCTGATCAATTGGGCTATCATTTTGGCCATGGATACCAGCCCCGCCCCCAGCCCTGCCGACCAGGAAAACTGGCGCCTCACCCACCTGGGCCGCCTGCTGGGCCACGCCTTACGCCGCTTCGACGAACGGGTACTGGTGTTGATGGCGCGCAATGTGGATGTGCCGCTGGCGCTGTCCAATCTGGCGGCGCGGGCACAGGTGGGCGCGGCGCACATCCACATCACGCGGCACCTGGCGGTCGGTGGCTCCCGCCTGACCGAGCTGGCGCACAGTGCCGGCATGAGCAAACAGGCCATGGGCGACCTGGTGGACCAGTGTGAAGCCTGGGGCTTGGTCACCCGTGAGGCCGACCCGCGCGACGCCAGGGCGCGGCGTGTGTGTTTCACACCCACCGGTCTGGACTGGCTGCAGGCTTTTCGGGATGCCGTGGCCCAGGCCGAAGCCGAGTTCCGCGAGGAAGTGGGTGACAACGTGGCCACGGTGGTGGCGATTGGGCTGGAGGCTTACGCCGGCGGCGCATAAACCCGGCTGGTCCTTCAGCCCAGCACGGCCGGGCCAGCCAGCAGGGGCAGTGCGGCAGAGGGCGGCACAGCCACCGTCAGCAGCCACTCGCGAAAACAGCTGAGTGTCGGGATCTGGCGCCTGGCTTCGGGGTAACAAAACCAGTAACCCATGTCGCTCTGGTAACCGCCGCCCGCCAGCGGCTCGCGCACCATGCCGGCGGTGATTTCGTCCTGTACCAGGCAACGCGGCACCAACGCCAGGCCCATGCCGGCCATGACGGCGCGGATCATGGTCTGGAACTGGTCAAACTGCGGGCCGGCCAGCGAATTCAACTCCGTCACGCCATGGGTCTCGCTCCAGCGCACCCAGGCCTCGGGCACCGTGACGTGGCGCAGCAAGGTGTAGCGCGACACGTCCTGCGGCGAGGTTATCGGCCAGTCGGCGACGCGGGTGCGCGGCGCAATCAGCGCCACATCGTTGCCCGTGAGGTAATGCGCCCGGGCGCCCGGCCAATGCCCTTCGCCAAACAAAATGGAGCAGTCGAGTTCGGGCCGCTCGAAGTCGTAGCTGTGCACATAAGGCACAAAGTGCAGGGTGATTTGCGGGTGCAGTTGCTGGAACTGGGGCAGGCGGGGAATCAGCCACTTGGCGCCAAAAGTCGGCAGGCTGGACAGGTGCAGCGCACCCCCGCCGTCGTCACTGGTGATCAGCTCCAGCGTGGCGGCTTCCAGTTGCGCCAGCACGGCACGCACGGCTTTTTCGTAATGTTCGCCGGCCGGTGTGGGCGCAAGGCGTTTGCGGCTGCGCTCAAACAGTGGCACACCGACCCAGGATTCCAGTTCTTTGACCTGTTTGCTGACCGCGCTTTGGGTCAGGTGCAAGGCCTCGGCCGCGCGCGAGACCCCGCCAAAACGGGTCACGGTGGAAAACGCCCGCAGCAAATGCAAGGGAGGGGTGAGCCGGCGCAAAGACATGGTGAAATGCATCATAACATTCCATATTGGAATGATGTTAGGCACATGAATTGCTTTTTATTAATCGTCAGTTCGATTAATCTTGTCCTCATTCATTGGAGAACTCCCTCATGCAACGTCGTCATCTGCTCGCTTCCCTGGCCGCCGCATCTTTCATTCCTGGAATGTCTTTCGCCCAAGAAGGCAAACCTCTGCGCGTGATCGTTCCCTTCCCACCCGGCGGCGCCACCGACATGAGCGTGCGCGGCTTGCAGGAAGCGCTGTCGCGCATCCTGAAGCAGCCCGTGGTGCTGGAAAACCGCGGCGGTGCCGGCGGCTCCATCGGCATGGCTGAAGTCGCCCGTGCCGCACCCGATGGCCTGACGGTCGGCGTGGCCACACTGTCCACCCATGGCGTGAACCCCGCGGTTTACAGCAAGCTGCCTTACGACCCGATCAAGGACTTTGTTGGCGTCACGGAACTCGTGAAAGCCCCGGGCGTGATCGTGATCAACCCCAAGATCCTGCCGGTGAAAGATTTCGCCGAACTGGTGAAATACCTCAAGGCCAACCCCGGCAAGGTGTCTTACGCCACCCCCGGCAACGGCACGATTGGCCACATGTGGGGCGAGCTGTTCAAGAGCAGCACCGGCACCTCCATGGTGCACATTGCCTACCGCGGTGCCGGCCCGGCCATCAACGACGTGTTGGGCGGTCAGGTGCCTGTGTATTTCGACCAGGTCGCCTCGTCGCTGCCGCATATCGCCTCGGGCAAACTGAAGGCCCTGGCCGTGTCCTGGCCGACCCGCCTGGACGTGTTGCCCGAGGTGCCTACCTACGCCCAGCTCGGTTACCCCGCCAACAACGACCCGTCCTGGTTCGGCCTGGTGGCCCCCGCCGGCACACCAGCCGCTGCCGTGGATCGTATCCAGCAAGCCGTGGCCCAAGCCCTGCAAGACCCGGCCGTGCGCCAGCGCATGACCGCGCAAGGCCTGTACCCGTCGGGCACCACGTCCAAGGACTTCTCTGCGCAAATCGTGAAAGAAATCAAGAAAATGAAGGGCGTGGCCGCCTACGCCAAGGTCAGCCTGGACTAAGCACTGCTCAGCCCACCCGCCCGGCCCTGCTGTGCCGCGCTGACCGTGTTGTCACGGTCAGCGCTAGCATGGCTGACCAGGCCTGCTGCGCCGGGCTGCCTCGACGGCTTTCCACCCGGCGCGCTTTCACGGATTTCCCCCATGCACGCAGCACTGAAACTCATCAACCAACGTTTCCAGCACGCCCAGCCGGGCGCGTCGGGATCGACCCCCACCACGGCCGCGCCGGCCATGGTCAGCCAGCAGGCCGGCAACACGCCGCTGGTGCTGGACTCGCCGCACAGCGGCACCGTCTATCCGGCCGATTTCGGCTCGGTCTGCGACCTGCCGACACTGCGCCGGGCCGAAGACACCCACGTCGAAAAAATTTACGGCTTTGCCCCGGCCCTGGGCGTGGCCTGGGTGGAAGCGCATTTCCCGCGTATTTACCTGGACGCCAACCGCAACACCACCGAACTCGACACCTCGCTGCTGGACGGCGCCTGGACCGAGCCGCTGGCGACCGACCCCGAGGTCTTGTCCAAGGTGCGCCTGGGCAAAGGCCTGATCTGGAAGTTCACCGACGAAGGGGAGCCCATCTACAACCGGCTGCTCACCGTGGACGAGGTGCGTGCGCGTATCGAGCGTTGCTGGAAGCCCTACCACGCCGCCGTGCAGCAAGCAATTGAAGCCGCGCATACGCGCCACGGCTACAGCATTCACATCAACTGCCACTCCATGCCGGCCGTGGCGGCCAGCCACGCCACCAACTTCCCCGGCCTGGTGCATGCCGACTTTGTGATCGGTGACCGCGATGGCAGCACCGCCGACCCGGCCCTGTCGCACATGATTTGTGCGCACCTGCGTGCCTGCGGTTACAGCGTGGAATACAACTACCCCTACAAAGGTGTGGAACTGGTGCGCCGTTACAGCGACCCGGCGCAACATCGCCACAGCATCCAGATCGAGATCAACCGCAAGCTCTACATGGACGAGCAAAGCCTGGCGCTCGACCCGGCCGGCATGGCACGCCTGCAAACCGACCTGCAAGCCCTGGTCGTCAAGCTGCTGGCCACGGACCCGCGCTAAAGCCGTCAACCTGCAGCGGCAACAGGCCGCGTCTCACTGAAGTCAGGGGCGCCGTAAAATGCGGCGATAGACGGTCTTCTAAGATCGCCCCTACAACAGGAGACAGCCATGCGTATTCTGATTGCCGAAGACGACCAGGTTCTGGCCGATGGCCTGTTACGCACCTTGCGTGCTTCCGGCGCGGCGGCCGACCACGTGGCCAGCGGCAGCGAAGCCGATGCGGCCTTGCTGACCAACACCGAGTTTGATTTATTGATCCTGGACCTGGGCCTGCCGCGCATGCACGGGCTGGAGGTGCTGAAACGCCTGCGCGCCCGCGGCTCGGCCATGCCGGTGTTGATCCTGACCGCCGCCGACAGCGTGGAGGAACGGGTCAAAGGCCTGGACTACGGCGCCGACGACTACATGGCCAAGCCGTTTTCGCTGCAGGAACTGGAAGCCCGGGTGCGCGCACTGACGCGGCGCGGCATGGGCGGCGCCAGCAGCACCATCAAACACGGCCCGCTGATTTACGACCAGGCCGGGCGTGTGGCCACCATAGACGGCCAGATGCTGGAGCTGTCCGCGCGCGAGTTAGGCCTGCTGGAAGTGTTGCTGCAACGCGCCGGCCGCCTGGTCAGCAAGGACCAGCTGGTCGAGCGCCTCTGCGAATGGGGCGAAGAGGTCAGCAACAACGCGATCGAGGTGTATATCCACCGGCTGCGCAAGAAGATTGAAAAAGGCCCGATACGCATCGCCACGGTGCGCGGCCTGGGCTACTGCCTAGAAAAAATCCCCGGCTAGAAATGGAGCCCCCACGTTCGCTCACTGCGTGTAGCTCTCTGCCCCCCGGGGGGGCCGCTGCGCCTGCGGCCCGGCAAAGCCGGTTCCGCGGCCCCGGCTGGCGTAAAGAGCACGTCCGCCACGCTTGCTGATCTGTGGCACTCCGACTCTTTCAGCGTGAACGCCGGAGTTTGTTTGGCGAGATTCTCGACTGGATGCTCACGCCGCTGTTGCTGCTGTGGCCCATCAGCCTGGCGCTGACCTGGCTGGTGGCGCAAAACATTGCCGGCAAACCTTTTGACCGCGCGCTGGAATACAACGTGCAGGCCCTGGCCAAACTGATCGTGGTCAAAAACAAGCAGGTGCAGTTCAACCTGACGGCGCCGGCGCGCGAAATCCTGCGCGCCGATGACACCGACCTGGTGTATTACCAGGTGATGGGCACACGCGGCGAATTCCTCAGCGGCGAACAAGACCTGCCGCCACCACCCGACGAAGAAAGCGCTTTTGACGGCGAGGTGCGCCTGCGCGAAGACAAGGTGCAGGGCGAAGATGTGCGTGTGGCCTACACCTGGATCAAGGTCGATGTGCCGGGCGCCCGGCCCATGCTGGTGCAGGTCGCCGAAACACTCGGCAAACGCAAAACCCTGGCCACCGAAATCGTCAAGGGGGTGATGGTGCCGCAGTTTGTCACCTTGCCGCTGGCCGTGTTGCTGGTCTGGCTGGCGCTGGTGCGCGGCATCAAACCACTGGACCAGCTGGAAAAACGCATACGTGCGCGCAAGCCCGACGACATGAGCCCGCTGGACGAAACCGTGGTGCCGGAAGAAGTGGCGCCGCTGGTCTCCTCGATCAACGATTTGTTGAGCCGGCTCAAGGTTTCGCTGACCACGCAAAAACGGTTTTTGGCCGATGCCGCGCACCAGCTCAAAACCCCGCTGGCCGGTTTGCGCATGCAGGCCGACCTGGCGCAGCGCGAGACCGATGCCGACGAGCTGAAAAAATCGCTGAAACACATAGGCCGCGCCAGCATACGGGCGACCCACACCGTGAACCAGTTGCTGGCCCTGGCGCGTGCCGAAACCACAGGCCGCAGCCTGGCCAAACACCAACTGGACCTGGTGCACATCCTCTCCGAAGCGATCCAGGACTCGGTGCCACGCGCATTGGAAAAACACATAGACCTGGGTTACGAGGGCCCAGCCGTTGGCGAACGCGCCAGCCTGCTGGAGGCCAACCCGACCCTGCTCAAGGAGCTGGTGCGCAACCTGCTCGACAACGCGCTGAACTACACGCCCGAAGGTGGCCATGTCACGGTGCGGCTGCTGACCGACCGTTTCAGCGGCGTGATTGTGCTGCTGGTCGAAGACTCGGGGCCGGGCATTCCGGAGTCCGAACGCGAGCTGGTGTTCCAGCCTTTTTACCGCGCCCTCGGCACCAACGTCGACGGCTCCGGCCTGGGCCTGGCGATTGTGCTGGAAATTGCCAAACAACACGGCGCCACCATCAGCATCGACGACGCCAGTGTGGCCGGTCACCCGCAGTCGCCGGGCACCCGGGTGACCGTGCGTTTTATCGGCATGGACAGGCCGGCGGAATGAGCACATTCATGTATCAAACAGGGCTCCAGCCCTGATACACCAGGCGCAAGCAGCTATCAAAAACAAAGCAAGGCAGGTAAATACCGAAAAATGCGGCTTTGTCCTATAGCCCGGCCCGACCGCGCTGGAGGACACTGGACTTGCGCAACTTTTTGAGGATGCCTTATGCCCGCAGCCCGACGCCTGAAGATTGGCCTGTCCGCCTGCTTCTCCCACCCCGACCACGCCCGCTCCCTGTTCACCGGCAAGACCTTGCAATATGTCGAGCAGTCGATTGCCCACTGGTTGATGTCCTCCGGCGCCATGGTGGTCATGGTGCCTTGCCCGACCGGCGCCACCCAGCGCGGCGACGTGACCTTTGACCACTATGCGCAGTGGCTGGACGGCCTGGTGTTACATGGCGGCGCCGATGTCTGGCCCGGCAGTTATGGCGAAATACCGCTGGAAGAACGCTGGAGCGGCGACCGCCTGCGCGACGAATACGACAAGGCGCTGGTCACGGCGTTTGAAGGCCTGGGCAAACCGGTGTTTGGGGTCTGCCGCGGCCTGCAATTGCTCAACGTGGCTTTTGGCGGCACCTTGTACCAGGACGTGGAGACCCAGGTGCCGGAATCTTTCCGCCACCGCGATGCGGCGTCTTACGACTTGAATTACCACAGTGTGGACATTGTCCAGGGCTCTGGCCTGTCCCTGTTGTACCCGGGTGTGGAGCGCGTGCGCGTCAACAGCATCCACCACCAGGCGATCAAGGACCTGGCGCCCGAGTTCCAGGCCGAGGCCTTCAGCATCAGCGACGGTCTGGTCGAGGCGATACGCCGGCGCGACCCGGCCAAAAGTTATATCGCCGCCGTGCAGTGGCACCCCGAGTTTCACCAGCCCGGTTCGGACACGATAGACGACCGCGCCTTGCTCGACGATTTTCTGGACGCCGTGGCGGCGGCGAAGCAAAAACACGCCGCGCCGGCATAAAACCCGCCGAGTCTTAAGAGAAACAGGCCTCCAGCTCAGAAGGGGCGGGCGCAAGCAGCTATTCATTCAATAGCAACTGGCGACCCGTTTATTCCACACCCAAGCGGTCGTAAATCCGCGTCACATAAGCGCCGAAGGCCGGCGTGGTTTTGAGGTGCAACTTGCGCGGCCCGGGCAAATCGATGGGGAAAAAGTCGGCCATACGCGCCGGCCCGGCGGTCATCACCGCGCAGTGTGAACCGAGAAACACCGCCTCCTGGATGCTGTGGGTCACGACCACAAAGGTCTTGCGGCTTTGCGCCCAGATACGCAACATTTCCAGGTTCATCTTCTCGCGGGTCAGCGCGTCCAGCGCTCCAAAAGGTTCGTCCATCAAGACCAGTTTGGGGTCGTGGATCAAGGCCCGCGCAATCGAGGCGCGTTGCTGCATGCCGCCCGACAACTCGTAGGGAAACTTGTTGGCAAAGCCGTTCAGGCCCACCATGTCGAGCAGGCCGTGGGCGCGCTCCACCGCCGCCTTGCGCGGCAGGCCCAGGATGTCGGCGGGCAAGAGCACGTTCTCCAGGATGTTGCGCCACTTCAGCAGCAGCGGCTGCTGAAACACCATGCCCACATCACGCCCTGGCTCGAAAGCCGCGCCGCTGGCGCCGCCAATCTGCAGGTCGCCGCCGTCATGGCCATGCAGGCCCGAAAGTATTTTCAGCAAGGTCGACTTGCCGCAGCCCGAAGGTCCGACCAGCGACACCATGTCGCCTGCGTGGATGTCCATGGTGACGTCGGAGATCGCCAGAAACTCCTGCGTGCCCTTGCGGTACACCTTGCGCAGATTGCGCATGCTGATCAGGGGCTCGCCCTGGCGCGGCATGGCCAGACTCATGACAACCACCGCTGCAGGTTTTCGCGCACAAAAGCATCGTCGCTGAGGTCACCATGCGCCTGGTAGATGCGGTCGATTTCTTCGGACTGGCCGGCACCCAGGCCTTCGGCCGGGTCCAGGCACCAGATGCCTTCGAGCAAGCCCTGGCGCCGCAGCACCTCGTGGCAGCCGGCGATACAGCCGTGGAAGTTGTTGCGCACATCAAAGAAAGCCGCATTGCAGTCGGTCACGCGGGAGTCGAGTGCCAGCAATTCCGGGCTCAAGGCGCCGCCGTGGGCCGCGAGTTCGGCCTTGATCTGCGCCAGTTGTTTGGCCGCGCTGGCAGTCCAGACCGACCAGTGGCCCAGCAAGCCGCCGCGAAAACGCACGCTCACGGCCTGGCCCTCACGCATGGCGGTGAAGGGCAAGGCCAGGTCCAGCACGATATGGTCGTCGTTGCCGGTGTACAAAAACACCCGATCCTCGGCCCGCGCATCGACCAGGCCGCGCACCACATCGATGCTGCGGTAACGGTTGAAAGGCGCGACCTTGATCGCCAGCACATTGGGGATCAAGGCAAAACGGCGCCAGAAGTCGCTGGACAAAATCGGCCCGCCCACCACCGTCTGCAGGTAAAAACCGATCAGCGGGATTTCTTGCGCCACGGCTTCGCAGTGAGCAATCAGTTCGTCTTCAGAACAATGCGCCAGCGCCGCCAGGCTCAAGAGGCCGGCGTGGTAACCCAGGCCGACGGCGATTTGTGCCTCGGCACGTGCCTGGGCCGTGCTGCCGCACAAGCCGGCGATCATGACCATGGGCCGGCTGGACCAGGCCAGGCGGTCTTCCATGGCCGCGCGCAGCACGGGTTCGTACAGGCCACGTTCACGGATGCTGAACTGCGTGGTGTGGACACCGACGGCCAGGCCGCCGGCGCCGGCATCCACGTAATAACGCGTCAGCGCGCGCTGGCGCTGGCGGTCAAACTGGCGCTGGGCATTCAGGGCCAGCGGGTGGGCCGGGATCACCGTGCCTTGCGCCAGCAGCGCCAGCACGTCTTCGGGCAGGTCGGATCGATTCAAGGGCATGGGGACTCCTGTGTCTGTGGGGGTGCTGCCGCTTATCCGAATTCCGGACCCGCGATGGCATGAATGAAATGGTTTTGTCCGCGCAAGGGCTGCTCGCCGAGCACCATGCGTATGAATCCCCGCTGCGGCGTGAAACCAGCGACACGCAAGGCCTGGCCCAGTTGCACGCGCTCATCGGGCACATCAATAAACACCCGGCCCGCCAGACCTGACACGGCGCGGCCCAACAGTTCGGCGGCGCTGGGCTGGTCCAGCGCCAGCAAGGGGCCGATCTGGTGAGCGAGACGCCCGCGGCGCACGATGGCAAAACCCTGGGTGCCGCGCACGCAGGTCGTGTCGGGCCGCGCCAGAAAATCAGCCAGCAAGGCGTGACGCGGCGCACCCAAAGCCTGCGCATCCAGCGCCGCCAGGGCTTGCGCGTCATGCGACACGGCGCTGCGCCCGGCCGGCACAACTTCTGGCACCGCCTCGCGCTGCCAGCGTGTGAGCCGGTCCACCGGGGCAAAACCAAACTGGCGGTACAGGCGTTCACCGTCCGGCGTGGCATCCAAGTAAGCCGTGCGCCCGGCGGCTTGCAGCAGGCCCAGGCAATGCGTAAACACCGCGCGGCCCAGACCCTGACCGCGCAGATCGGGCGCGACCAGAATCATGCTGATCCAGGCCACCTTGGCGCCGTGGGGCAAGACCGCGCCGCTGGCGATGATGCGTCCTTGCGCATCACGCACGACACAAATTGTGCCTTCGCGCGCGAAAGCTGCCCAGTCCTGCGGCGTCTGGTTCCAGCCGCTTTGCAACACCAGCGCATCGAGCTCGGCCTGCACGGCGGGTGTCAGCGCGTCCAGGCTTTTGACGGCAAACGCGGTCTCAGTACTTGCCATCACGTGACTCGAACTTGGTCGGTTTGCCGTAGAGGCGTTGCTCGCGGGAAATCCAGTCCGCGACCCAGCCGATCTGGCGCGACAGCGACACACGCGGGTAACCAAACAGGCGTTCGGCTTCGCCGGTGTTCATGAGCCAGGCGGTGTCGGCTTCTTCGCCGACGATGTTGGCCGGCTTGCCGAAGCAGCGCCCAAACTCCTCGGCCAGCCAGCGGATGGAGGTGGTCTCGGGCCCGCTAACGTTGAGCGGCGAAGTTGGCACCGTGGCCACCGCCAGGCAACGCAGCGCCTGGGCATTGGCATCGCCTTGCCAGATGACGTTGACATGGCCCATGGTCACATCCACCGGCTCGCCGCGCCAGACCTTGGTGGCCACATCGGCCAACACGCCGTAACGCAGGTCGATCGCGTAGCTGAGGCGAAACAGCCGGCCCGGCGTGCCATGCACCTGCGAGAAGTATTCGAACATACGCTCCCGGCCGACACAGGAGTTCGCGTATTCGCCGGGGGGGCTGAGCGCCGAGTCTTCGGCCGCGCCCTGGCTGTTCACCGGGGCAAAGGGGTAGACACAGGCCGTGGAAAACGCCACGATGCGCGAGGCCTTGAAAGTCTCGGCCACCAGGGCCGGCACATGGGTGTTCATGGCCCAGGTCAGCGGGTGGTTGCCGTCGGCGCCGAACTTGCGCCCGGCCATGAAGATCACGTTGGCGCAGGGCGGCAAGGCCGCCATGGCGTTGCGGTCCAGCAGGTCGCAGCTGATGGTTTCTATGCCGTGTTGCTCCAGCATCTCGCGCACGCCGGCCTCGCTGAAACGCGCCACGGCGATCACACGCCGGCCCGGCATGGCGTTGCGCGCCAGGCGCGCCAGGGTGGGCCCCATTTTTCCGCCCACGCCGAGAATCATCAGGTCGCCGTCCAGGCCGGCCAGGTCGCGGATCAGGTCGCGCGAAGGCGTGGCCAGGTAGTTTTCAAGGGCTTGTTCGTCGGCAAAACTGTCGGGAAAAGGCAGCTCGTCGAGCACGGCGGGGGAGGCGGCAGGTAGGTGGGTCATTGGATTCTTGCGTCTTGGGTGATAAAAAGCCGCTCCAGCAACAGGACCAGCAGGTAAAGCAACACGCCCAGGCCGGTGATCAGCAACACGGCCATGAACACCGCCGGCGTGTCCAGCGAAGCCTGGACCTGGATCATCAAATAACCCAGGCCTTTGTCGGAGGCGATGAACTCGCCGACCACAGCGCCGGCCACGGCCAGAATGGTGCCGACCTTCATACCGGAAAACACATACGGCAGCGAGCCCGGCAACTGGATATAGCGAAACAGCTGCCAGCGCGAACCCTTGAGAGCGTGCACCAGGTCCAGCAGTTCAGGTTCGGTTTCGTTCAGGCCGCGAATGGTGGTGAGCAGAATCGGAAAAAAGCACAGGCTGAAGGTGATGAGGATGTTGGGGCCTATGCCGTAGCTGAACCAGACAATGACCAGCGGGCCCAGCGCGACCTTGGGAATCATGTTCAGGGTGACCAGCAGCGGGAACACCAGCAGCATCAGGCGGCGGCTGGTGACAAACAGCAGCGCGCACAAAATGCCAAACACCAGGCCCAGCGTGTAACCGCCAAACACCTCGATGGCCGTGACGGCGGTGTTGCCGAGCCAGCTCAGGTTGGGGTTGGCCAGGGTTGCCAGCACCTGCGATGGCGCCGGGAGAATAAAGGCCGGGATCGCAAAAATCCGCACCACGGCTTCCCATAACGCGACACAGGCCAGGTGAATGCCAACAATCGCCAGCCAGCGCCGCCACGGCGGCCCGCTGGTCGCCAGGGACGGGGCGGTCGTGATCACCGCACCGTTGAGGGGAGCCGTCATGTGAAGTCCTTCGCGCAAGCAGTCATCGTCAAATCATAAATTTGACGTCAGCCCTTGTCAACCAACCAGTTGAATTAATTAAGGACCGGCTCGCCGACCTAACACTCGATCACATTGACGGCCAGGCCGCCGCGTGAGGTTTCCTTGTATTTGGTCTTCATGTCGGCGCCGGTTTCGCGCATGGTCTTGATGACCTGGTCCAGTGAGACCGAGTGGCTGCCGTCGCCCCGCAGCGCCATGCGTGCGGCGTTGATGGCCTTGGTCGCCCCCATGGCGTTGCGCTCTATACACGGCACTTGCACCAGGCCGCCCACCGGGTCGCAGGTCAGGCCTAGGTTGTGCTCCATGCCAATCTCGGCCGCGTTTTCCACTTGCGCCGGCGTGCCGCCCATGACCTCGGCCAACGCACCGGCGGCCATGGAGCAAGCCACACCGACCTCGCCCTGACAACCGACTTCGGCCCCCGAGAGCGAGGCATTTTCCTTGTAGAGAATGGCGATGGCGGCGGCCGTCAGCAGGAAACGCTCCACCCCTTCGGCATTCGCGCCGTGGATAAACCGCGTGTAGTAATGCAGGACGGCCGGGATGATGCCGGCCGCGCCATTGGTAGGCGCGGTCACCACACGCCCGCCGCTGGCGTTTTCTTCGTTGACGGCCAGCGCATACAGGCTGACCCAGTCCAGCACCACCAGCGGATCGGTCAGCCCGGCCTGCGGCTGGCTGTTGAGCTGGCGCAACAAATCGGGCGCGCGGCGCTTGAGCCGCATGGGGCCGGGCAACACACCCTCATGAGCGCAGCCATTGCGTACACATTCCTGCATCACCGCCCAGATGCGGGCGAGGCCGGCCGAGGTCTGGTCGGCTGGCCGCAAGGCATTTTCATTGGCACGCATCAGCGCACTGATGGAAACATTCTGGGCGCGGCACAAGGCCAGCAACTGGTCGCCGGTGGTGAAGGGATGCGGCAGAGGCAGGCTGACGTTGACCAGGGCCTGTGCCTTGTCGTCGACGACAAAACCGCCGCCCACCGAGTAATAGTCCTGGCTGCGCAACTGAGTTCCATCGGCTGCCACCGCCACAAAGCGCATGCCGTTGGGATGAAACGGCAGGGTCTTGCGGTAATACAGCAGGTGTTCGGCCTCGACAAAATGCACCGGCTGTGTGCCCAGCAAGGCCAGGCTTTGCTGGCTGCGTATCTGCGCCAGCCGGGTGTCTATCGTCGCCATGTCGACCTGGTCCGGCTCTTCGCCGAGCAGCCCCAGGATCACGGCCTTGCCGCTGCCATGGCCCTTGCCGGTGGCACCCAGCGAGCCATACAACTCGGCCCGCACGCCGGTAGTCTGCGCCAGCAAGCCGTCCTGTGCCAGGCCACGTACAAAACGCGCGGCGGCACGCATGGGGCCCACGGTGTGGGAGCTGGACGGGCCAATGCCGATCTTGAAAATATCCAGGACGCTCAGGGTCATCGGTGAAATAACTCCGGGGTGAGCCGCGTCCTGGGGTCAGGGCCGCAAGGCGTTCAGGGCAAACTCGATCACGTGGCGGCGGCGCTGTACCAGCGCCCCGCGCGAACCCAGCGGTTTGCCAAAAATGGCCGACAAGGTGTGGTTGTTCGAGAAGAAAAAATACGAGATGCCGGCAATCGAGATGTAGAGATTGATCGCATCAAAATCCTTGCGAAAAACACCCTGGGCCACACCGCGCTCCAGCGTCGCTTCCAGCATCTCGATAAAAGGCGAATGCATTTTCTGCAAGCGCTCGGACGCCAGGATGTGGCTGCCCTGGTTGCGGTTTTCATCGGTCAGCAGCGCAATAAATTCGGGATGTTCGGCCAGGTAATCAAAGGAAAACCCCACCAGCTGGGCCATGGCGTCCAGGGGCTCCAGCGCACCCAGCGAAAGCTTTTGTTCCTTCTCGCGGATCTCGGCATACACAGCCTCCAGCGCCACCAGGTACAGCCCCTGCTTGCTGTCGAAGTAGTGATACACCAGTTGTTTGTTGACACCGGCCGACACGGCGATCTCGTCCACGCGGGCGCCGGCAAAACCCTTGCGCGAGAACTCGGCCACCGCAGCCGCAATCAGGGCCGCCCTGGCCGACGAAGCATCACGCTTGGTAGCCGCTGGAGCGCCTGGAGTTTTCAAGGAAGTGGCCATATTGCATTTCAACCAAACAGTTGGTAATATAAATTGTAAACCGCTCAACCACAAACCATCCATTCTGGAGTTGAACCCATGCGCAGATTGTTTATTTCCGCCACCACCCTATTGTTGGCGACAAGTGCCCCCTTGGCCATGGCGGCAGACCCCATGAGCCTGGTGCTGAACTGGACACCTACTGCGGATCATTCGCCGCTTTATTACGCCAAGTCCAAGGGCTGGTACAACGACGCCGGGATTGACCTCAAGATCGAGGCCGGCAAAGGCTCCGGTGTGGCGGCGCAACGTGTGGGGGCGGGCGCTTCCAACGTCGGTATCGCCGACCTGCCCACGGCCATGCAGGCCAAGGGCAAAGGTGCGGACCTCAAGGCCGTGATGGTGGTGTATGCCAACTCTCCACAAGGGTTTTACTGGCTCAAGTCCTCAGGCATCTCCGGCCCCAAAGACTTTGCCGGCCGCAAGATCGGCAACCCCCCGGGTGACGCCTCGCGCATGATGTGGCCAGCCTTCGCCAAGAAAACCGGGCTGGCGCCGGATGCCGTGACTTTTGTCAACATCAGCCCGCCGGCCAAGGTGGCGGCCCTGAAAAGCAAGTCCGTCGACATCATCAGCGACTTCTACAACGAACACGACCTGAAGGCGCAAGAATTCGGCGCCGACCTGGGCTTTGTGGCCTGGCGTTCGATGGGCGTGAATGTGTACGGCAACTCTATTGTTGCCAATGGCGCCTACCTGGCGGCCAACCCCGAACGCATGAAAAAATTCGTCGCCGTGACCCAGCGCGCCTATGCCGCCTGCGTCCAGGACTTCGAACCCTGCCTGAAAGCCCTGACGACAGAAGTCAGCGGCTTGAACCCAGACAACCAGCGCAACCAGTGGTCACGCATCAAGCAGTTGATGCGCGACGACACCACCACCAAGGTCGCCCTGGGCAGCTTTGACGGCGCACGTGTGAAGGCCGACTACGACCTGGTGCAAAGCCTGATCGGCATCGACAAACCCTTCGACCCGGCCACGCTGTTCACCAACGATTTTCTGGACAAAAACCTGCGCATGACGGCCAACTGATGTCGCTCTGACATCTTCCCGCTGCCGACCCGGCCACTTTAGGCCGGTGGTCCAGGCAGCGGGGCCAGGCACTTGACCTCCGCTCAAGTGCCTGGCCCGACATCCCCGCCCGTTCAAGCATCGGCAAAAAACTCCGAAGAACCCACCGCTCTTTGGTGGCCTTGGTTCGCGCGAATCCTTAACTGCCCCGCCGTCGGCACTCACCAGAAAGTCCGTTGGCATTGCCCGTGACGTACGGACCTGCGGGATCCTTGCAGGCGAACCAGTGCTCTTTGTAGGGGCCTTTTACATCCATCATCGGTCCAGCAACACTGCTGCGATCATGCGGACGGACAAACTCGAGACCAACATCATTTCTGGCGCAATCGCTACTTCGCACACCCCGACCGGTAAAACAGAAATTAACCGCGACCTTGTATCCACATGAGTTCACGAGAAACATGAATGTCTTGTTGCTGGTGGTGTCGAAGCGCACACAGGCATTGCTACTTGGCTCGGAAATCCATTGCTGCGACTTGGATTGAGGAGCAGTGGTCCCGGCAGACGGTTTTGCAAGGTTAGAGGTGATGCTTGTCGCGCCAGTACCGCCGCCGGCGGATGTTGTCATGCCCGTACCGCCTTGCGGCGCAGTTGCTGCGGCTTGCCAGGGAGGCGCGGTTTTGCCACCGCTGATGGCCGTGGCCGGAAGCCTCGCCGCGCCCGTCGTCCTGTTCGGTGCTGCGGCCGCGATCCCGCCCGCGACGCTTGCAAGTGTGTTCAAGAGATTGGTGCTCGATCTAGCGTCTGCCGCAGCTTGCGCCGCATACTGCGTGCGCCGGGCGTTGTCTGCCGCCAGCCGCCTGGCCGTTGCATCTGCGAGACCGTTGACGATGGCAACCCGATTCGAATCCCCAAGGCCGAGGCGAACCAGCTCCGCTGCATAGGCGCGTTGATAGACCACAACTTGCTCATGGACAGAGGTGAGGCTTCCGTTGGAAAACTGGCAATACTTCAAATCGCACTTCGCCGTTGTTGCAGCGGCGGCCCGGTCGCTCGCTGCCTGCAGCAGGTCGCGAAGGCGTTCAAGCTGCGGAAGGAATACCTTCTGCTCTTCCGGCATCACGGCAAAAGGGTAAGTGAGCGAGGAAATGTCTCTGGGGGACCATGTTCCGCGGTCAAGGCCAATGGCATAAATTCGCGTCCAAAGCGCAGCATGGCCCGTGTCCTTGGCCAGGGCGAGCAATGATCCCGAGATGGACACAAAGGCATGCGGGCGACTGTCCATATAAGACACGACCATGTTTGCGACTTCGATGGCGTCCTTCGGACGGGCTTTGGCCAGGTCCGTCGCAGCCTGTTGCGTATAGTCGATGACCTTCGCCGGATCGGTCGAGCAAGACGGAACTGTCGCGCGAAGACCGGCGACAGCCTTGTCGACATAGTCGCTTTGAAGCTTGTCGTCATTTTTCGCGCTAAGGATGGTGGTTCTGTAGTGGTAGACGGCCTCGGCGCAATCCGTATCGCGCGCCGCACGCTCCAGGTAAGAGGCCGTAGAAGGAGCACCACAACCAGCCATGAGGCTGACAAGGAGTCCAAGCGTCAGGCAAGGCAAGATGCGCTTGAGGCATGGAAAGAAAAAAGGCTTGTTCATCAACTTATCTTTTGATCATTAAGTTTTTCACCCGCACCCACCGTTGGTTTATTACAACTCCATGCGTGCGAAGCCAACGAAAACGCACAAATGGTCGCCGAAGGCATAACAAACAGCCATCCCGCAATTGCGGTATTTTTTCGCTCAAAGGAAGAGGCGCGGGGAAGTCAGGTGTCCGTCAACCACCGGCGTCGGGATCAAACGCACCAGATCAACCGGCCCTGGCGACCAATTCAATGCGATCGACCGCCCCACGGATGTGACATCACATCCCTTTGCTGCTTTTTTGCACCGGCAAAAGCCCAGCGGCGCAGACGCGCTTTTTGATGCGACTGTGATGGTTTCTGGATGGCGTGACGCCAGAGGTGGTTTTCCCCAAGGGCAAACTCAAAGCACATTTGCACCCGAGTTAAATGCGCAAGCAGCTCCAGTGGGCAGAGGCACTTCCGTCGCGAACGTGAACATCCCGCCCCAATCACATGGCGTCCCTGTTGGCCAGCCTACGCTGCTGGGGCCGCCTCTGGCAACGGCTTGTCCTGCATGTCCTTGCGGCACAGCTCCGCAGCGAAGCAGAGACAGCTAGACCAACGCTGCCTTGCGCAGGCGAAACGAAAACGAATGGCGGCCGCGATCTGGAACACGCCAGCAATGAGTGCCCAGGCCGCAATGATGTAGAGCAGGAAAAGTGCGGTCAGACCGGGCCAGAAGAAGGTGACCAAACCGGCAGCGATGCCCAGCACGCCAATCATGACCATGGACCACAAAGGCTTGCCATGCTCCTTGATGCTAAAGCCGGCGATCAAGGCGAGCACGCCATCCACTCGGGCGAATGCCCCCCAGACCATTACCAGGGCTGAAAAGGTGATGGCTGGCAAAAACATGGCCAGCAGGCCAAACAAAACGGCGACAACACCTCGCACCGCGACCCAACCCCAATGGCGGCCGATCTGGTCCACAACGTTTTGGCTAAGCATCACGATCTCCAGGTTGTAACAGGAGTGGCCATCTTATCGCCCGCCCTCATCACACGCCATGGCAGGATGAGCATGGTTGTGGTGCATTCACACACGCCGCACCAGCCAGCGGCTTGCTGCGTCAAGCGGCTTAAAACGCCAGCGCCTGGATCAGGCGCACCAAATCAAGCTGCCTGTGGCAACCGGTCTTGCGCAGCAGGTTCTTGAGGTGCGTGCGCACGGTGTGCCAGCTACAACTTTCCGTGCTGGCGAAGTCGTGGATGGTTTTGCCAGCGGCCAGGGCCAAGGCGAGGCGGGCTTCGGTAGGGGTGAGGTCCAGCAGCTCGCCCAGCAAAGGCGCCGAGGGACAGACGGACCCCTGGGGGTCAGCTAGGACGACCATGGCGAGGTGAATTTGGCGGAAGGATGCCAGCGGATGACTGGCTTTGAGCGGCAGCACGGAGACACCCCACCATGGGCCGGCATCGCGTGACAGGCGGAAGGCGCCGGCACTGGCCGGGCTACGCTGGCGGCAAGCGGCGGTGAGCAAGTGGCGGAATTGGGTGTTGGCCTCGCTGGCAGCAAATACGAGGCGTTCATGCTCGGCGCGGCAAGGCGCAGCGACGGCGGCCATGCAGGCCTGTGCCGCACGGTTGAGATGCTGGATGCGGCCGGTCTCATCCACAATGAAAATGCCCTGGGACAACTTGTCGAGCGCACCCAAGCCCAGAGCGGCCTGTTGCTCCAGTTGACCCATGCGTGCGCGCAGTCCGCTGGCGCGGTGCAGGTGCGGCAGCAAGTGCGCGAAAACGGCCTTGTCGTGGACATTGAAAAGACGCTGCCCGGGCGAGCGAAAGAACGCCAGAAACTCTCTTTGCGCATCATCCGTCCGGAGCTTGACGGAGAGCGTGTCGCGAATGCCCTGTGGCATCAGCCAATCCGCAAAAATGGGCCAGCTGGAGACGGCTTGGGCATCAAAGTGATCGCTGTCGACCATGAGCTCGCCCACTGGCAGCGCAAAAACCCGCGCCGCCCGCGGATCATCCTGGGCATAGTGCACCTCGTATTCCTGCACCTTGCCCGCCGGAAATTCGGCCAGCGAGACGCTGTCGAGCACCGCGAAATTCTGCGCATGTAGCGCGAAATAATGAAACCCGATGCCGCCCAGCATTTGGTTGATGGCATCCAGGCCATCATACCAGTCACCTGGATTCAGAACCCCGTCATAGAGCAAGGAAACAATGGGCTCAATACCCGCAAGCCGTTCCATGGCAACTCCTCCGACCCTCGGAATTCAGGGGAATTTTATCGTCCTCACCCCTGAAAACTTTAAGCAAAAAGGCCTCAAGCCCTTACTTTACAAGCGCAACCAGCTATAAAAACAATAGCGATCGCAGATCCACCACCGTCAGCTCAGGTGTTTGCCCACAATCCCCGCCAGTTCAAACATCGTCACCTGCGGCTTGCCGAACACCGGCAGCAGCTTGGCATCGGCATTGATGGCGCGCTTGTTGGCCGCGTCCTGCAGGCCTTCGGCCTTGATGTAATCCCAGAGTTTTTTAATGACCTGGGTACGCGCCACCGGCTCGTTGCCTATCACCGCGGCGAGGGCATCGCTGGGTTTGAGGCCTGAGCCTGGTTTGGCGACACGTGCGACTTTGGGTTTGGTGGTTTTGGCGGCGGGCACCTTTTTGGCGGCTACTTTTTTGGCGGCGGGCGCTTTCGCCGCCTTCACCGCGACGGTTTTGCCAAAGGGCGTTTTCACCGTACCGGTCTTCGCGGCCGCCGGTTTGCGCGGCGGGAACTTCGACGGGGCAAACTCAAAGTTGACCTTGCCGGCCTCGGCGTCCCAAGCCAGCATGGCCTTGAAGGGCCGGCGTGTGCGCATGGAGACAAACTTGTCGAGCAGGTCGGTCTTGCCTGTCGTCAGCAACTTGACCATTTGTTCATGCTCCACCGGCTGCTGCAGAATCATCTGGCCAGTCTTGAAGTCGCAGCTCGGGGTCGGCTGGGCCAGGGTGGGCACTGACTTTTCGCAGACATAGTTCTTGCCGTGTTCAAACACCGAGGCGCCGCATTTGGGGCAGGGACCCAGCGACTCCTGAGCGCCGAAGTCCACAATCTCGCCGGTTTCGGCATTTTTGTCGTCGCCGAAGTCGAACTCCAGCTTGTAGTTCTTGGTTTCTTCGTCGAACTTGATGACCATCTCGGCCGTGAAAGGCCAACCCGCCTTGGAACGAAAGCCGTCCAGCGGGCCAATGCGTTTGTCGCGCAGAAACTGCTCGACCTCGGCCACTTCAAAGGTCCGGCCGGCCGGGGTTTTGCCGAAGGAAAAACCGCAGCCGTCGTCGCCGCTTTTGCCGGTGCAGGTGTAGCGCCTGTAGTTTTCCTTGATGACGCCGCCGCAATTGGGGCAGGGCGCCTGCAGGGTGGCGTAGTCGCCCGGAATCGTGTCCTTGTCGTAACCCTTGGCCTTGTTGACCAGGTTTTCCGTCATGGCGGCAATCTCGGCCATGAAGGTCTCGCGGCTGAGCTTGCCGAGTTCCATCTGCGCCAGCTTGTATTCCCACTCGCCGGTCAGGTCGGCGCGCGACAATTCTTCGACGCCCAGGCCGCGCAGCAAGGTCATGAGCTGGAAGGCCTTGGCCGTCGGGATCAGTTCGCGGCCTTCGCGCAAGATGTATTTCTCGGCGATCAAGCCTTCAATCGTCGCGGCGCGGGTGGCCGGCGTGCCCAGGCCTTTTTCCTGCATGGCTTCACGCAGCTCGTCGTCGTCAATCGTTTTGCCGGCGCCTTCCATGGCGCCCAGTAAGGTCGCTTCCGAATAACGGGCGGGTGGCCGGGTTTTCAGGCCCTTGGCATCCACTGTTTCGGCCAGGACCATCTCGCCGGGTTTGACCGGCACCAGGGTCTTGCTGTCTTTTTCGTCGGTGTTTTCGTCTTCGGCTTCCTTGCCGTAAATCGCCAGCCAACCCGGCTTGACCAGCACCTTGCCTTCGGTCTTGAAGCTGTGACCGACCGCCACGGAAATACGCGTGGTCACCAGGTATTCGGCGCTCGGGAAAAACACAGCCATGAAACGGCGCACCACTAGGTCGTAGAGTTTTTGTTCGGCATCGCTCAGGCCGCTGGGCGCCTGCAAGGTGGGGATGATTGCAAAGTGATCACTCACCTTGGCGTTGTCGAACACGCGTTTGGTCGGCTTGATGTAATTGCCCTTGAGCGCCGTCGCCGCATGCGGCGCCAGGTGTTTCATGCCGCTGTCGGCCAGCATTTCAAAGGTCTGCTTGACCACCGGCAAATAATCTTCGGGCAAGGCGCGCGAATCGGTACGCGGGTAGGTCAAGGCCTTGTGGCGCTCATACAGGCTTTGCGCAATCGACAGCGTGGTTTTGGCCGAAAAGCCGAACTTGCCGTTGGCCTCGCGTTGCAAGGAGGTCAGGTCAAACAGCAGGCCCGAGGCCTGCGTGGTGGGTTTGCTTTCTTCGGTGACGCTGGCGGTTTTGCCGCGCACGGCCTCGGCAATCGCGCGGGCTTCTTTTTCAGACCAGACCCGGTCGGCCTTCAATTCGGCATCGGGCTCGGCATTCTCGGCATTGGCCGCGGCCTTTTTCCACTTCGGGTCGAACCACTTGGCGGGGTAGTCGCCGGCTTCGGCGCTAAAGCTTGCGTGTACTTCCCAGTAGTCACGGCTGACAAACTTGCGGATTTTTTCCTCCCGCTCGACCACCACCGACAGGGTCGGGGTCTGCACCCGGCCCACGGTGGTCAGGAAAAAACCGCCGTCGCGGGAGTTGAAGGCGGTCATGGCACGGGTGCCGTTGATACCTACCAGCCAGTCGGCCTCGGAGCGGCAACGCGCGGCGTCGGCCAGCGGCAACATTTGTTCGTCGCTGCGCAAAGAGGCAAAACCTTCGCGGATCGCGGCCGGCGTCATGGACTGCAGCCAGAGCCGCTTGACCGGGTGTTTGCTTTTGGCGTATTGCTGGATCAGCCGGAAAATCAACTCCCCCTCGCGGCCCGCGTCACAGGCGTTGACCAGGGCGCCCACGTCCTTGCGTTTGGCCAGCTTGACGATGGCGTTGAGCCGCGTCTTGGTCTTGTCCATGGGTTTCAGGTCGAAATAGGGCGGGATCACCGGCAGGTTGGCAAAACTCCATTTGCCGCGTTTGACGTCAAACTCTTCGGGCGCCTGGATCTCGACCAGGTGGCCGACCGCCGAGGTGACGATCCAGTCCTCGCTCTCGAAATACTCGTCGTGTTTTTCGAACTTGCCCGCCGTCGGCGTGATGGCGCGCACGATGTCCTGCGCCACCGAGGGCTTTTCTGCAATCACCAGAGTTTTCATAAGAACTTCTTCAAACCTTGTACATCTTCGGGGAACATTTCCCCGGCTTCGGCAAATACGACTTTTCCGCTGCGGCCATCGGCCGCCAGCTTCAGCACCACGACCACCGGCAAGCCGGCCGGTTTCGGCAGAATCCTGGCAACCTCGGGGCTTACCAGGCCTGCGGGAAAGCTGTAGCCCTTGGCCTTCATATAGTTAACGGCGGCAGCGGGCTGTTTATCAATCGACAAGGCCAGCACCTCCAGCCCCTGGGCCTGCTGGGCCCGCCACAAGGCCTCGATATGCGGCGACTGCACCGCACAAAAAGGGCACCAGCTGGCCCACCAGTACACCACAAGCGTCTTGCCACCCACCGCGGCGGGGGTCCAGGGCCGCCCGTCCAGCAGGGTCAGGGCAGGCAGCTTGAGCGTGCTGCCCAGCGGCGGCAAGGGGCTTTCCGAGTCTCGGGCCCAGGCACGCGCGGCCAAGCCGAGCGTGGCCAGCGCGGCAAGGGACTGAATCAGGTTTCTTCGAGTAAACATCTAGGGGCTTTCCGGGCGCATCACTACAATACGGCTTCGCGCGTACGCACGCGCGCACCCGCAGGTGTGCGCACATGCATGAATTAACCATACCAAAAAAAACCGCCGTGTCAAAAACTCTGGTCTTAGCCCCCTCTTCCAGCCCGGCCGCCGGCCCTGTTTCAGCCGCGGGCCGCCGCATCCAGACCCGCGTGTCGGGCGTGCATGGCAAGGGCGTGTTTGCCGTGCAGGACCTCGCCGAAGGCGAAACCCTGATTGAATACATCGGCGAAGTGGTCACCTGGAAAGAAGCGCTGCGTCGCCATCCGCACGACCCGAAAGACCCGAACCACACGTTTTACTTCCACATCGACGAAAAACACGTGATCGATGCCAAGTACGGCGGCAACTCCTCGCGCTGGATCAACCACAGCTGCCACCCCAACTGCGAAGCCGACGAAGAAGGCAGCCGTGTCTTCATCAAGGCACTGCGCAACATCCAGGCCGGCGAAGAGCTGTTTTACGACTACGGCCTGATCATCGACGCGCCCTATACCAAGAAACTCAAGGCCGAGTACCCCTGCTGGTGTGGCGCCCCGGATTGCCGCGGCACCTTGCTGGCGCCCAAAGACGACAAACCGGCCAAGGCCAAAAAGTCAGCCAAAAAGGCCGCCAAGGCGGATAAGGCTGACAAGGCCGTGAAGGTGAAAAAGGTCGACAAGGCTGACAAGGCCAAGACGGCCAAAAACCCGAAAAAAGACAAAAAAGCCGAGAAAGCGGCGAAAAGCAAAAAGGCCTGAGGCAGCGCCTTAACGTCCGCCGTCACACCCCACAGGCTGTTGCCGTGAGCCCTGACCCGACCACCCCCATCCGCTGGCCCGCCGAGGCCATCTGGGAGGCCGTGGCGCCGGTTTTGCCCGGCTTCACGGTCGAGGTCTTGCCGCAGATTGATTCGAGCAACAGCGAGCTGATGCGGCGTTTCCGCGCCGCCGGGCCGACTGCCGCCGAACCCGTGTTGCTGGTGGCCGAACAACAAAGTGCCGGCCGCGGCCGCATGGGGCGCGGCTGGCAAAGCCGGGTTGGCGACAGCCTGACCTTTTCATTAGGCCTGCCCTTGCAGCCGGCCGACTGGTCCGGCCTGTCGCTGGCGGTGGGCATCAGCCTCGCCGACAGCCTGGAACCCAGCCATGGCGGCCAGCCCCACATCCGCCTGAAATGGCCCAACGACCTGTGGCTCACCGATGCCCGGGGCGAACGCAAGCTGGCCGGCATCCTGGTCGAAACCGCGAGCTGGGGCGAGTTGCGTTATGTGGTCATCGGGGTCGGTATCAACATTCGCCCGCTGGCGCTGGCAGACACCGCCACCGTCCCCGGCCAGGCTGCGCCCCTGCCGCCTGGTGCGCTGCAGGACTTGTTCCCCGAGATGGACGTGGCGCAGGCCTTGGCACAGGTGGCCGCGCCGCTGGTGCAGGCCCTGCAGGCCTTCGAGCTGTTTGGCTTTGCGCCCTTCCAGGCGCGTTTTGCGGCGCGTGACGCGCTGGCCGGGCGGGCCGTGCGCCTGTCCGACGGCACCGAAGGCATGGCCCACGGCGTTGGCGAAAACGGCGCGCTGCTGGTGCATACTGCGGCTGGCATGCAAGCAATCACCAGTTCTGAAGTCAGCGTCCGGCCTGTCACCGGCCACCCGCCCGCATGTTGAGGCTGCTGGTCTTGTTGCTGGTGCTGGCCAACGCCGGCTACTGGGCCTGGTCGCAAGGCCTGCTGGCGGCTTACGGCTTGGCGCCGGCGGTACAAACCGAGCCGCAGCGCCTGGGCACCCAGATCCAGCCCGAAGCCATCCGCCTGCTGCCGCCGGATGAAGTCAAGAAGCTGGACAACGGCCCCTCGGCCAGCGCCGACACCCCGGCGTCGGAGTGCCTGCAAGCCGGCCTGTTCAACGACCAGCAAATCAGCAGCCTGCGCCCCCGCCTGGAAGCCGCGTTGCCGCCGGGCAGCTGGCAGCTGGAAAGCAGCACCGAGCCGGCGCGCTGGATTGTCTACATGGGCAAATACACCACCGAAGAGGCCCTGGCCAAAAAGCGCGGTGAACTGCGCCAGCTGGGTGTGGCTTTCCGCGCCGTGCACAACCCGGCCCTGGCACCCGGGCTGGCGCTGGCCAGTTTCCCCTTGCAGGCGGATGCCGACAGGGAACTGGCGCGGATTGCCACCAAAGGTGTACGCACCGCCAAGGTGGTGCAGGAACGCGCCGAAACCCATGGTCACACCCTGAAACTCGCCGCCGTCGATGCCGCCCAACACGCCCGGCTGGATACGCTCAAGCCACAACTCGAAGGCAAGGCGCTGCAGCCCTGCTCCTGAAGCCCACCGCGCACGCTTCTGTTTTGATAGCTGATTACGCCCGTCGTTAAAGGGCTAAAGGCCTTTTTTACTCATAACTCACGCCAAATCGGGGCGACAGCCGTCGTTCACACCGTTTCCGCACGCACGGGCCGCTTGAACAGCTTGTGCACCAGCGCCCGCATCCACTGGTGCGCGGGATCCTTGTCGGTGCTGCTGTGCCAGACCAGGCGGACCTCGTAGGCCGGCACGCTGGGAATCCCCCAGACCCGGAAGTCGTAACGCTGGCGCAGGTTGCGCGCATACATTTCCGGCACGATGGACAACAGATCCGAGCTCAGCGCCAAATCGGGCAAGGCGCCGAAGTGGCGTGCTCGGAGCACGATGCGGTCCTGCAGCTTCATACGCACCAGCATCTGCTCAACGCTGCCGTGAAACGTCGCCGTGGGTGAAGCCACCACAAACGACGCCTCGGCCAGTTGTTGCGGCGTCAGGGTGCGGCCGCTGCGGCCGGAAGCCGGCCGCCACTGCGGTGCGGCAATCGCCACATAATGTTCACGAAACAGCAGCTCGGTGCGTATGCCCCGGTGTTTGGGCTGCAAGATGCCTATGGCCAGGTCAATCTCGCGCGCCTCCAGCGCGGCCGCCACATCGGCCGCCGCCACCGAGATGTTCGCCAGGCGCGCGCCCGGCGCCTGGCTGCGCAGCGCACCCGCCAGCTCCGGTAAAAACAACATTTCCCCCAGGTCCGACAGCGAGAGCTGCCAGTGCATGTCGCTGTGCGCCGGATCAAACTCTTCGTGGCCGGTGACCACGGTTTCCAGCGCCAGCAACTGGGCCAACACCGCGGGCGCCAGCTGTTCACACAAGCGTGTGGGTTTCAGGCCCGAGGGCGCACGCACAAACAACTCGTCCTCAAAAAAATCGCGCAGCCGCGCCAGCGCATTGCTGGTCGCCGGCTGGGACAGCGACAAGGCCTTGCCGGCCAGGGTAACCGAGCCGGTGCGGTGAATCGCTGCCAACACACGCAGCAGGTTGAGGTCTAGTTGGCGGAAATTCATCGCAACATCCTTGGTCAAGAGTTCTCAGGGTTCTTACCAATTATTCACCAAACAGATGTGCTGCATCAGAATAATCCATTTGCCGGATGTGATGGTCCTGCGTAAATTCGCCTGAAACAAGAACGCCGCCAGGCCGCAGAACCCCTGCTGGCGGCTGCCCACGACGGACCCTACGGTGATAGCCATGCAGCAAAAACAGATTCATCCGGCCCCACGCGCCGCCTCGGGAGCACACCATGGCTGAGCGCTCGTTCGCCAACGAAGTCGAAAAGCTGCGCCTGGGCGACGGCGACGAGTTTCGCGGTGAAGGCATCCTGGCCGTCACCAAGGCCTTGCTGCAATCCGGCGTGGCCTATGTGGCCGGTTACCAGGGCGCACCCATCTCGCACCTGATGGATGTGTTGACCGATGCCAACGACATCCTGCAGGAGCTGGGTGTGCGTTTCGAGCACAGTGCCTCGGAGGCCACCGCCACCGCCACCCTGGCCGCCTCCGTCAACTACCCGTTACGCGGCGCCGTGACCTTCAAGTCCACGGTCGGCACCAACGTGGCCTCGGACGCGCTGGCCAACCTGGCATCCGGTGGCGTGACCGGCGGCGCCATGTTGATCGTCGGCGAAGACTACGGCGAAGGCTCCAGCATCATGCAGGAGCGTTCCCACGCGTTTGCGATGAAATCCCAGGTCTGGCTGATAGACCCGCGGCCGAATCTGGAAAGTATTGTGCGTGCCGTCGAGATGGGCTTCGAGCTGTCCGAAGCCAGCCGCACACCGGTGATGCTGGAGCTGCGTATACGCGCCTGCCACGTGCACGGGCGTTTTGCGACCAAGGCCAACAAACGACCTACCTTCACGCTGAAAGACGCAATCGAAAATCCGCAGCGCGACGCCAGCCGCATCGTGTTGCCGCCCGCCAGCTACACACAGGAACAGGAAAAAATCACCGAACGCTGGCCGGCTGCCGTGAAGTTCATCCAGCAGCACCAGCTCAACGAATTTTTTGCCGCCGATGCGAAAGACTTCGGCATCGTCATGCAGGGCGGTTTGTACAACAGCGTCTTGCGTTCGCTGGAGTTGCTGGGCCTGGCCGATGCCTTTGGCGAAACGCAGATCCCGCTGTATGTGCTCAACATCACCTACCCGCTGATCGACGACGAGTTCCATCGGTTTTGCGCCGGCAAACGCGGCATCCTGCTGGTGGAAGAAGGCCAGCCCGACTTCATCGAGCAAAACGTCAACTCCATGCTGCGCAAGGCCGACATCCAAACCAAGGTGCACGGCAAGGATGTCTTGCCCATGGCCGGCGAATACACAGGCGGCGTGGTGCTCAAAGGCATCGCACGTTTTATCGAGATCTATGCGCCCGCGCTCTTGCAAGACCGCGAGCTGCCGCTGGCGGCACGGCCGGCGTCCAGCGGCCTGGCGCTGCTGGATGGCAACCCCAAGGCTTTTGCCATCCAGGCCGCCTCGGATGAAGTGCAGGGCCGGCCACCCTCGTTTTGCACCGGCTGCCCGGAGCGTCCGATCTTCACCGCGATGAAACTGATAGAACGCGAGCTGGGCCAGCACCATGTGAGCTGCGACATCGGCTGCCATCTGTTTTCCATCCTGCCGCCCTTCAACATCGGTGCAACCACCATGGGTTACGGCCTGGGCTGGGCCGGCGCCTCGGCCTTCAACACCAGCGAAACCTCCAAACGCACAATTGCCATGATGGGTGACGGCGGCTTCTGGCACAACGGCCTGACCAGCGGTGTCGGCAACGCGGTGTTCAACCAGACCGACAACGTCTTGCTGGTGGTGGACAACGGTTATTCGGCCGCGACCGGCGGGCAGGACGTGTTGTCGTCCAAAGCCCTCAACCCGATACGCAGCACCAACAACCCGATCGAGAAAGCCGTGCGCGGCGTGGGTGTGAAGTGGGCCAAAACGGTGACCAACACCTACAGCCTGGAACAGATGCGCAACGTGTTGCGCGAGGCCTTGACCACCAAAGAAAAAGGCCCCAAGGTCATCATCGCGCAAAGCGAATGTATGTTGAACCGCCAGCGCCGCGTCAAGCCGCAAATCCGCAAGATGATTGCCGGCGGCGAACGGGTGGTGCGTGAACGTTTCGGCATAGACCCCGACACCTGCACCGGCGACCACTCGTGTATACGCCTGTCGGGCTGCCCCTCGCTGACCATCAAACCCAATCCCGACCCGCTGCGGCGCGATCCGATTGCGACCGTGATCGACAGCTGCGTGGGCTGCGGCCTGTGTGGTGAGGTGGCGCATGCCGCCGTGTTGTGCCCCTCGTTTTACCGCGCGGAAATCATCAACAACCCGACGGCCTGGGACCGCATCAAGCTGCGGCTGCGCACCAGCGTGATCGGCTGGCTGCAAAACCGCATCGAACGCCGTCTGGAAGGGATTGCCGCATGAACACCCAACACTCCATCACCATAGCGATATTGGCCATGGGCGGCGAAGGCGGTGGTGTGCTGGCCGACTGGCTGGTGGATCTGGCCGAACAAAACGGTTATTTCGCGCAGACAACTTCGGTGCCCGGCGTGGCACAACGCACCGGTGCCACGGTGTATTACCTGGAAATGTTCCCCGAAGCCGGTGCGCCTACGGGCCGCCTGCCGACCATGGCATTGAGCCCGGTGCCGGGCGAGGTTGATATCGTGATTGCGTCGGAACTGATGGAAGCCGGCCGCGCGCTGCAGCGCGGTCTGGTCACCGCGAACCGCACCACCTTCATCGCCTCGACCCACCGCGTGTATTCCATGACCGAACGCACGGCCATGGGTGACGGCCGCGTCAACTCGGACAAGCTGCTGGCCGGCGGGCAAGCCGCCGCCCAACGGTTTGTCAGCGCCGACTTTGCCCAACTGGCCGAGGACACCGGCAGCCTGATCAGCCCCACCTTGTACGGCGCATTGGCCGCCACCGGCCGCCTGCCGTTTAGCCGCGCGCAGTTTGAAGACACCATCACACGCGGCGGTGTCGGGGTCCAATCCAGCCTGAAAGCGTTTGCTGCCGGCTTTGCAGTGGCGCAACAAACACCCACACCGGCGCAGGTCAGCGCGCCAGTCGCACCCATGCCACCCGTGGGCTCCCGTCTGGCGGCGCTGGCGCAGCGTATTCAACAAGACTTTCCGCCGGCCAACCACGCCACCTTGGCCGCCGGCATCACGCGTGCGGCCGACTACCAGGATGTGGCTTATGCCGCCAGTTACCTGGACCGCCTGCAGCCGCTGATCAGCCATCTGCCGGTCGACCCAAAGCTTGCCGCCGATCTGATGGACGACACCGCGCGCCATCTCGCCTTGTGGATGTCGTACGAAGACACCGTGCGTGTGGCCGATCTCAAAACACGACGTTCGCGTTTTAACCGCGTGGGTGGCGAAGTCAAACTGAGCCAAACCCAACACCTGGGCATCAACGAGTTTTTGCATCCACGGGTCGAAGAAATTGCCGACACCCTGCCCGCCGGTCTGGGCCGCTGGTTGCTGGCCACGCCCTGGGCGCGTGCCTGCATTGAACCCTTCACGCGCAAGGGCCGGATTGTGCAGACCAGCTCGATCCGCGGCTACCTGCTGCTCTACACCATTGCGGCCATGCGTCCGCTCCGCCCACGCTCCCTGCGTTTTCAGGTCGAGCACCAGCGCATCACCGACTGGCTGGCGACCATCACACGCCTGGCACCCACCCAACCAGCGCTGGCGCTGGAGGTGGCGCGTTCGCAGCGCCTCGTCAAAGGTTATGGCGACACCCATGCCCGCGGCTGGCGCAGTTACCAGCGTGTCATGGCCAAACTGCCGCAGTTGCAAACCATGCCGCAAGGCGCGCAGCAGTTGGCGGCACTGAGCCAGGCCGCGCTGGCCGATGACAGCGGCAAGGCGCTGGAGCATTTGCTGGCCGCCACCGTTTAACAAATCATCGTGATTCCCCGTATGGACGGGATTGTGTGCAAGCAGGACCATCAAGCGTTAACTAAAAACAGGAGACAAGACCCATGAACATCACATCTTTCCAACCCGGCCGGACCGCCGCAGCCCTGCTGCTGGCCGCCAGCTTTTCCGCAGGCGCACTCGCGCAGGAAGTCACGCTGCGACTGGTCAGCGCCTTCCCTGAAAACGGCATTTATGTGCAGCGCCTGCTGCCCTGGATTCAGAAGGTCAACGCCGAAGGCAAGGGCGTTCTGCAAATCAACTTTCTGGGTGGCCCCAAGGCCATCCCGACCTTTGAGGCCGGCAATGCGGTGAAGACCGGCGTGGTCGACATGGCCATGAACACAGGCGCGTTTTACACCAACGTCATGCCGGAAGCCGACTTCCTCAAGCTCACACAAATCCCGGTGGCCGAGCAACGCAAGAACGGCGCGTTTGATGCGATCAACAAGGTCTGGAACGAAAAAGGCAACACGCAGTACCTGGCGCGTATGGTGGAAAACCAGCCCTTTCACATCTACACCAACAAGAAAATCGACAAACCGGATCTGACCGGCCAGAAGATCCGCATCTCGCCGGTGTACCGCGACTTCTTCCAGAGCCTGAATGCCAGCGTGGTCACCACCCCGCCGGGCGAGGTCTACACCGCGCTGGAACGCGGCGTGGTCGATGGTTATGGCTGGCCGATTGGCGGCATCTTTGATTTGAACTGGCACGAAAAAACCAAGTTCCGCGTGGACCCCGGTTTTTACGATGCCGAAGTCTCGCTGACCATGAATCTGCCGGCCTACAAAAAGCTCAACGATGCACAGCGCAACTACCTGCAAAAACAGTTGCTGGCGCTGGAAGCCCAAAACATTTTCTGGACCCAGTACGGCAAGGAAGAAACCGCACGCCAGGAAAAAGCCGGCATCCAGACCATCAAGTTTGACGCCGCTGCGACCAAGGCTTTTTACGACAAGGCGTATGAAATCGGCTGGGCCGGTGCCGCCAAGCAAAGCCCTGAAGTGGCTGCGCGTTTCAAAGCCCTTTTCTCCAAATAAGCCCGTTGGGCTCTTTCAGGAACACGCCAGGTGATAGACCGGATCTCGCTTTTCTACGGCCGTTTTCTGGAGCGCCTGGCCCTGCTCGGCTGCGCCATCCTGATGGCCATGATGTTTCTCATCGTGGTTGACGTGGCGTTGCGCAACCTCGCCATCCCCGGCCTGCCCATGGGCCTGGCCTGGAGCACCGAGGTCTCCGAGCTGATGCTTTACCTCATCACCATGTGTGTCGCGCCCTGGCTGCTGCGCCAGGGCCAGCACATCCGCGTCGACATCATGCTGCAGGCGATTCCGCGCCAGCTCGCCTGGTACCTCGAATGGGTGGGTGATGTGATCGGTTTTGCCTGCTGCATCGTGATTGCCTGGTTTGGCACGCAGGCCGCCTGGTCCAGTTATCTCTCGGGCGCCGTCAACATCAAAACCCTGGTCACCCCCGAGTGGTGGGCGCTGGCGCCCTTGCCGCTGGTTTTTGTTTTGCTTGGAATTGAAATGATTTTTCGCATGATTCGCCTGCAACGCGCCGAGCGCGGACCGCGCCACGACGCCGTGGGGTCCGCATGAGTAGCTGGGGCATAGCCGCCTGGCTGATGCTGGGCGGCTCCACCGTGCTGCTGTTTATCGGCATGCCGGTGGCGCTGACCTTTATCACCATCAACATCATTGGTGCCTGGCTCTACATGGGCGGCGAGCCCGGGCTGATGCAGCTGGCACGCAGCAGCGTCAGTTCGGTCACCGCGTTTTCACTGACACCCATTCCGCTGTTTGTGCTGATGGGTGAAATCCTGTTTCACACCGGCCTGGCGCTCAAAGTCATTGAAGGTGTGGAGCGCCTGATCAAACATGTGCCGGGTCGCCTGGCGGTGGTCGCCGTGGTGGCGGGCACCGTCTTCTCCGCCATCTCGGGCTCGACGATTGCCACCACGGCCATGCTGGGCTCGCTGATGTTGCCCATCATGTTGTCGCGCGGTTACCACCCGACCATTGCCGCCGGCCCCATCATGGCCATTGGTGCGGTGGACATGTTGATCCCGCCCTCGGCGCTGACCGTGTTGCTGGGTTCACTCTCGGGCATCTCGATTTCCAAGCTGCTGATAGGCGGCGTGATTCCCGGCGTGATTTTGTCCATCGCTTTTGTGGCCTGGATTGTGATTCGTGTCAGCATCAGCCCGCAGCTCGCGCCGGTCGACCAGGACGATGTCGTGCAACACCGCGGCTGGGCGCGCTGGCACCTGTTTTTTGCCTATGTCTTGCCGACGTTGTCCATCTTCGGCGTCGTCGTCGGTGCCCTGGCCGCCGGCTGGGCCACACCGACCGAATGCGCGGCGCTGGGCGCTTTTGCGACCATGCTGCTGGCCGTGTGTTACCGCGCCCTGACCAAGGAGGCCGTGCTGAAGGCGCTCAAGGGCACGGCCGGTATCTCGGGCATGATTTTGTTCATCATCCTGGGCGCCACCACCTTCGCGCAAATTTTGTCCTTCTCTGGCGCCAGCAATGGCCTGGTGCAGTTCATCACCGGCCAGGGCCTGTCGACCAACATGATTGTGGTGGGCATGATGCTGATGCTGATTTTTCTCGGCATTTTTGTCGACCAGGTCAGCATGATGATGATCACCCTGCCGATTTTCATGCCCATCGTGCAGGCGCTGGGCATAGACCCGATCTGGTTCGGCGTGATGTTCTTGATTTGTATGCAGCTCGGCCTGCTGCTGCCGCCGCACGGCTTGTTGCTGATGACCATGCGCGGCGTCGCGCCGCCCTCGGTCACCATGGGCCACATCTTCATGGCGGTCGTGCCTTATGTGGCGATGAGCCTGATTTTGCTCGCCGCTGTGTTCTGGATTCCGCAGATCGCGACCTGGCTGCCCAAGCTGATTGGGTAAGTGGGCGGCCTGGGTGCGCCAGTCGCTCCCGTTTTGATAGCTGACTGCAACCATCCTTATTGGGCTAGAGGCCTAAAAAGCTTAAGAAAACCGCCCGCACCGGCGGTTTTTCCGTTGCGCTGCAGCGGCAGCTTTCCACCGCACACAGAGCTTGCGCGCATCCGGCGCGCCATGCTTCAAAAATATTTTGCGCTTGTAAAGCCGTTGACATACGGAGTAGCACCGGGGTTCTAAGCTAGGCGGAAATTCATCACTGTTTTCACAAAGAGATGGTGCGCTGCCTCAAACCCTGGATGTCATGTATCACGCAATGCGATCCGACCTTGTCAAGCAGCCCGTCCTCATGAAGCTGGATCAGGACATTCGATGTCATGACCCGGCTCAGGCCGGTGAGGTTGGCCATCTCCTGGTGCGTGAAGGAGATGCGCAGTGCAATGCCATCGGCCACCTCCTCGCCATAAGTCTCGGCCAGTTGCACCAGGTGGTAAGCCACCCGTTGCGCGGCGCTGGCGTGGCTCAGCAACAAATTCTGGTTCGCCAGAATACGCAGCTTGACATTGCCCAGCCACAGCACCTGACGCAAGCAGGTCGCATCTCGCCCGAGGCAAGCCAGCAGTTGTTCGCGCTCCACCTGCCGCAGCACCACGTCCGACGAGGCCACCGCCGTCACCGAGTGCTTGCCATCCAGAAAAGCACTGCACTCGCCCACCATGCCGTGGGTGCCAACGATGGCCATGTGTTTCTCGTGGCCGGCCGCCGACATCAGCACCAGACGCACCCGGCCTTGCTCCACCACATACACGTGATGCACCGCATCGCCTTGCGAAAAAAGCGTCTGCCCCTTGGCCAAGCGCAGCGTGCGTGTGCCTTCGCCCCTCAAGCCCTCCCAGGTAAAACCCGGCAGCTCTATCCAGGCCGAGGGCGCGCTGGTCCCTTGTTCATTTCCACCCATTGCCTGAAGGCCTCTCTGCGGTATAGCGTCATTCCATGAAACATCCATTCTCGTCGTACCGATCTCTTTTTCCCATTCTGGAAAACACCGCACAGCTGTCCAGCTGTTCGCAAAGCGCACTCAGCCTGCCGGTGCGTAGCGCCATCAACGATTACCTCGATGTCTGGCAGCGGCGCGGCGCCGACTGGGGCTACTGGATGGAACAGGTCGGGCTTGCGCGTGCCGAGTTCGCCCGCCTGATCAACGCCCACGTCGATGACGTGGCGGTGCTGGGCAGCGTGTCCGATGCCGCGTCCAGCATTGCCTCGACCCTGCGTTTGAATGCGGAGCGCAACACCATCGTCACCACCACGCTGGACTTCCCCTCGATCTGCCATGTCTGGCTGGCCCAGCAGCCGCGCGGCGCGCAGCTGCGTTTTGTGCAGGCGCAGGCCGGCAACACCGATGCCACCAGCCTCATCACCCGCGCCATCGACCAGCAGACCGCGCTGGTCTCGGTGTCCCAGGCCTGCTTCTACGACGGCCAACTTGTCGACGTGGCGGCCACCGGCCGCCAGGCCAGGGAACAGGGCGCGCTGCAGTTTGTCGACGCCTACCAGTCGGCTGGCAGCATGGCCATCGATGTCCAGGCGCAGGGCATAGATATCCTGGCCAGCGGCGCACAAAAATACCTGCTGGGTATTCCCGGCATTGCGTTTCTTTATGTGCGGCCCGAGCTCGCGCAACGGCTCACACCCACGGTTACCGGCTGGTTCGGCCGCGTGAATCCCTTTGAGTTCGACCCGACCAAACTGGACTTCGCTGCCAGCGCCACACGTTTTCACACCGGCACACCGCCCATGATGTGCGCCAGCGTGGCCCGTGCCGGCATGGGCCTGCTCAACGAGATCGGCATCCCGGCCATCGAACACTATCTGGGCGACTTGTCCCGCGTCGCCATCGAAGAGGCCGGCCGACTCGGGCTGTCGATTGCCAGCCCGCTCACACCCGGCAGCAAAGGGGCCAACACCGCCATACGGATTCCCAACGCCGCGCAGGTGGAAGAACGCATGCTGCAGGCTGGCTACGTGGTGTCGGCCCGCAACGACGTGATCCGCGTCGCGCCGCACTTCTACAACACCCCCGACGAAGTGGTCGGCGCCCTGCGTGAACTGGCAAGGCTGACCCAATGATGGCCACCCAAACGCAGCCCCCTGAAGCACATTGCGCCTCGGTCTGGTGCCAGGTGCCGGCGCAGCAGGCTTTCGCCTTTCTCGCCGACGGCCTGGCGCTTGGCCAGTGGGCGCTGGGGGCCTGGCACACCGTCGCCGTGGGCGAGGGAGTGGTGCGCGGCCAGTCGCTGTTCGACGACCAGCCCAGCTGGGTGCGCCCGGTCGGCGACCTGGCCCGCCTGACGATTGACTACCACGTGGGGTCTTCCCCCGACGCCTTGCAGCCGCGTATCAGCGCGGTGGTGCAAGCCGGGGAAAGCTCGGGCCGCGGCGCCGGCTGCTGCCAGGTCAGCCTGCACGCGGTACGCAGCCCGGGCATGGACGACGCGCGCTGGCTGCGCCTGGTGCGTTGCCACGAGGTCGAGGTCTTGCTGATCGAGGCGCGCCTGGCCCTGCAGGCGGCAAGCACCACCCCGCGCGACACCGCGTAAACAGTTTTTCCCTGTTCTTTGCCAACCCACTCTTAAGGACTCCACCATGACCCGACGCCTTTTCAGCCAAGCGCTTGCAGCGGGGCTGTTTCTGCCCGCACTGACACTCTCTACCCTGGCCAGTGCCAAGCCCTACACCGGGACGGTTCGTGTGCTGGTGGGCTTTCCCCCGGGCGGCCACACCGATGTGGTGGCCCGCGCCATTCTCGACAAGCTCAGCAAGGTCCTGGGCGGCCAGGTGTTCATCGTGGAGAACCGCGCCGGCGCCGGCGGCCAGATCGCCGCGCAACTGACCAAGGCCGCGCCGGCCGATGGCTCCACCATCATGCTGTCGATCGACCACACGCAGGTGATCATTCCCCTGACCATTGCCGCCGCCGGCTACAACCCGGTCAGCGATTTCACGGCCATGTCCGGCGTGGCCTCGTATTACAACGTGCTGGCCGTCAGCACCAGCACCGGTGTGAAAACCATGGCCGAACTCGGCCCCTGGCTCAAGGCCAACCCCAACGCCAGCAACTACGGCATTCCGGCCGCCGGCAGCGTGCCGCAGTTTATCGGCCATATCATCGGCAAGTCCTTTGGCGTCACCATGAACTCCATTCCCTACAAGGGCGGTGCGCCCATGGTGCAAGACCTGCTGGCCGGCCAGGTGCCGATGGCCATCGCCTCCATGACCGAACTGATCGAACACCACCGCGCCGGCAAGGTACGCATCCTGGCAAGTTCTGGCCAGACACGCAGCCAGGCCGCGCCTGAAATTCCGACATTCCGCGAGCTCGGCTACACCGGCATCGACAAAAACCCCTGGCTGGCGTTTTTCGGACCCAAGGGCATGCCGGCGGATTTTGTCGCGCGTTTTGACGACGCGATGAAAGTTGTCCTGGCCCAGCCCGACTTGCAGGACAAACTCGCGAAGATAGGCGACGAAGTGTCAGCGGTGCCCGGCAAGGAAGTGCAGCAATGGGTCGTGGACGGCACGCGCCACTGGGAGCAAGTCATCCGCGAGTCCGGCTTCAAGCCGCAATAAACACCGCACCACGATGCATCCCGGGCGCATCGCGCCCTGCTTCTTTCCTGACTGGACTTTTCCATGACCCTCCTGACCCAACTGGCCCAGGCCATGCGCACCCAAGCCGTCCGCACGATTGACCTGACACACACCTTGAGCGAGGACTTCCCCGCGCTGCAATTGCCGCCGCAGTTCGGCCAGGTGGCGGGCTTCAAAATGGAACGTATCTCCAAATACGACGACGCCGGCCCGGGCTGGTACTGGAACAACTTCACCTGCGGTGAACACACCGGTACCCACTTCGATGCCCCCGCGCATTGGGTCACCGGCAAGGACCACCCCCACAACACCGTCGACACCATCCCGCCAGCCAGTTTTATCGCGCCGGCCGTGGTGGTGGACGCCAGCGCGCAAGTGGCGCAAGACCCCGACTGGTTGCTGACCACGGATTTCCTGCAAGCCTGGGAGGAAAAACACGGCCGTATCCCGGAGGGCGCGTGGCTGCTGTTTCGCACCGACTGGTCCAAACGCCTGAGCGACCCCGCCGCCTTTGTCAACATGCGCGAGGACGGCGCCCACACACCGGGCCCGACGCAGGCCGCCGTGGAATGGCTGATCAAGGAACGCCAGGTGCACGGCTTCGGTGTCGAAACCATCAACACCGATGCCGGCCAGTCTTACAGCTGGCCGCTGGCCTACCCCTGCCACACCCTGATGCACGGCGCCAACCGTTACGGCCTTCAATGCCTGAAAAACCTCGACCAGTTGCCGGCCACAGGCGCACTGATCGTGGCCGCCCCTTTGAAGATACGAGAGGGCTCGGGCAGCCCGTTACGTGTGCTGGCCCTGGTCGCGGACTGACATTGCAGCCGCTCCTGATTTGATAGCTGCTTGCGCCCGTTCCCTATGGACTAGCGGCATAAATCGCTTCTAATTTGGCCTCAGAACGGGCTGTCATCCCGGGACCGGATCCGGGGTCCACGCCTCTGAATCACCCCGAGTCATGGATGGCGGGTCGGCGCCCGCCATGACAAAACCAGGCGGGCTCTGCACATGGCCGTGCTCTCATGTAACCTCAGGGCATGAGTTCTGTTCCCCCGTCCCTGGCCGCCAGCGCCACCGCACCGGCCACCACCTCGCCCCGTTCCGTCTGGGTCATGCTGTTTGCGCTGACCACCGCGTTTGCGCTCAGTCAGGCTTACCGCACCGTGGCCGCCATCATGGCGCCGCCGCTGCAAGCCGACTTTCATTTGAACGCGCAGGCGCTGGGCCTGTTTGCCGGCGCTTTTCATTTTGCGTTTGGCGCCATGCAGCTCTTCATGGGCATAGGCATAGACCTGCACGGCGTGCGGCGCACCGTGCTCACGGCCTTTCCGCTGGCGATTGCCGGCTCGGCGCTGTCGGCTTTGTCCACCAGCTACAGCACGCTGGTGCTGGGCCAGGTCCTGATCGGTGTGGGTTGCGCACCGGCGTTTCTGGTCTGCACCGTGTTTATCGCGCGGCATTTGCCGAGTGACCGTTTTGCGGCGATCTCCGGCATGACCTTGGGCCTGGGCGGCATCGGCATGTTGCTGACCGGCACGCCGCTGGCCTGGCTGATCGAGGCCACCTCCTGGCGCATGGGTTTCTGGGTGCTGGGCGGCCTGGCGGCGCTGGCCTGGTTGCTGATTTTTGGCCTGGTGCATGAACCAGCACCGACACGGCCAACGCCGCAGCGCAAAGAATCCATGCGCGAGGCGATTGGCAAATTCGGCACCTTGCTGGCCATGCCGCACACCTTGGGCATCGTGTTGCTGGCGAGCGTGGGTTATGCGTCTTTCATCTCGCTGCGCGGCCTGTGGCTGGGGCCCCTGCTGATCGAGCGCCACGGCTTTTCACTGGTGCAAAGCGGCAACGTCGCGCTGGCGATGTCGCTGGCCTCGCTGTTCGGCCCGCCGCTGTTTGGCCGCTTCGACCCCGGCCAGCGCCATCGCCGGCGCTGGATCATCGGCTACACGCTGCTGCTGGCCGCGCTGTTTGCGGCCTTTGCCATGACCCACAGCACCATCATCGATGTGGCCGGCCCCATCGTGATTGGTGTGCTCTCGGGCTACATGGTGCTGCAATACGCCGACGTGCGCAGCGCCTACCCGGCCGCACTGACCGGCCGCGCCATGGCGGTCTTCACCATGGCCATGTTTCTGGGCGTGGCCGCCATGCAGTGGTTCACCGGCATCGTCGCCTCGGTCGCCACCGCCCACGGCGCCGAACCCTACACCGCCGTGCTGGCCAGCATTGCCGCGCTGCTGGCGGCGGGCGCCGTCGCCTTCACCTTGCTGCCCGGGCCAGCCAAGGCCGACTGAGCCTCAGTCGCTCCTGTTTTTATAGCTGCTAGCGCCCGATTCATCTGGGCTAGCGGCCGTTTTCATCATGAAATTGCCGCTGGCCGCCCCGCCAGAAACGCCCCACTGGCAACGCGGTATTAATCGGCCTAAACTGGTTAATGCCTGCACGGGCCGAAGTGCTGTCTGGCCCCGGAAGGTCTAATTTTTCCAGGAGGCTGCCATGTCCATTCCCTCAAACCTAGCCACCTACCTCGACCAGCGCGGTGCGCGCTATGAGGTTGTCGCGCATGCCCACAGCCGCACCAGTGCAGAGACGGCCCGCAGCGCCAACGTCATGGCCTGCCACCTGGCCAAGTCGGTGATTCTGGAAGACGACGCCGGCTACGTGATGGCCGTCATCCCCGCCGACAAAGCCGTGCGTGTGGGCGAGCTGGCACGCATGCTCCAGCGCAAGGAGTTGCGGCTGGCCGACGAAGACCGCGTGGCGATGTTGTTCAAAGGCTGCGAGCCCGGTGCCGTGCCCTCCATCGGCATGCCCTGGGGCATTGAAACCGTGGTCGATGACGAGCTCGAAGAAAGCGAAGTTGTGTACATGGAAGGCGGCGACCACGAACGCCTGCTGCGCATGTCGCACGACAACTTCCACGCCCTGATGAGCGCGCAGCGCCACGGCCAGTTCTGCAAGTACCCAACGCATTGAGGCTGGCACGGTCGCGTTGATTCGTTTTGCCGCGTCGCTGGCGGCGGGGTGATGGCGTTCACGCGGTGCCCGCAGCGATGACACCTGGCTGATGCGCTGCCGCTACGGTTTTTATAGCTGCTTGCGCCCGTACCACCTGGGCTAGAGGCCTCTTTTTCTTATAAAAATCGGGTTCCTGCATCTGCAGAGCGCCCTTTACGCCGCGCGCCGCCTTCCTGGTGAACTATTTCCCTAGGGGTTTTCCTTTGAATGAATACCTTTGGAGTATCTGAAAACCGTAAAACCGATCTGCGCCCAAAATTCGCGGTCATGATGGATGTCACCAATTGTTAACCAGGTAGTGAATTCCGGATGGCGACTCTTATTCCTTCGATGGGGACGTGTGTTTCGCGCATGACCGACGGCACACAACGCTTGCGCTGGCGATTGGCACTTGATCTGCTGGCACCTCACAGCGTTCCAGGCGCGTAACTCCGACCGCCCAAAGTGGACTCCGCAACACTCTCGATCATTTCCAGCGCCTTTGGCGTTTTGGCGCCTGCGCTCTTTGTGCTACTTTTTATATGGGTATGGTGGCGCACAGAATCCCGCCATGTTTTGTTCTATCGCCTATGGCAGCTTGTTCACGGCAGCAAGGAAATAAGCGACCCAGAAGTCAAAGCCTTTATTGACGAGCAAACAAGCCTGATGTCATTCCGCTTTGTCACGGGCGTTCGCGTGAAATCACTGAAGGATGCGCAGGCCCTTATTCAATGGACGCGACGTAACGACATAGACATGGGCGCAATCAGTCTGTGCGGCGAATATTTCGACCCCGATCAGCGGCAAGTGCTAGTCAAAAAACTGCCATCGAAGCCAATGCAAGGCGCAAAGCTCCTGTTAGCTGGATCCGCTGTTGTTGCGGCATACATGAGCATGCTGGGTATCTACAACGACTATGCCGTTCTAAAGTTCAAAGACAGCGGGCGCTCATTTTTAGCGAGTACCGAGCAAGCTCGAGCGCTGTCATTTGGCGTGGTTGCAATTCAGAAATCCAGTTGCTCGAACGACAAACAAGCCATCCCCCCCAAAACCGAGTTTTCCGAACAAGAAACACAGGTGATATGCAAGTTCCTCAATGAAGAGGCTTCTCAGATCTTTATCAAAAAAACTGTTTCAGAACAAAGGCAGTCTTTTGGATTGCTGCTCATCGCTATGGCGTGGGTGGCATGGTCTTCACTCAGAGCATGGTTAAGTGGAAAACTGGCATTGCGCCTGGCTCGGCGGAAGTTCGATCCGGACCCCAGCGATCGTCAACTTAATTTGGACCTAAGCGCTAGATGAACTGCTGATCGGACGAAAAAAGAATCACCAGGAGGAAAGATGAACTCAGGCAAACGATCACTCAGAAAAAATGTATTACGGCGTTACCTAATCGCTTTGGGCGTTGCAATAATCTCGTTGTCGGCGGCCGGCTTTCAAGTCCTTCCCAAAGTTAGTGACGTGGATCGCAAGCTAGCCGGGTTAGGCAGCAATTGGGTGCTTGATCCCCTTGCACAGTTCGGCATGGGGGGCGTACTTCCAATGATCAAGAGCCCGGTTCACGAAGCAATTACGTTGGCAGCGGTTGGATGTAATACCGCGCCGGCCCAAGAAAAAGATTGCGTCGTTCTGAATGCGGTAAAGGCCAATCGAATCCTCCTGTATGGAGTTCGCTGGCCAGATGACCCACCGTTTTCGTTAGATCGGAACAACCCACCGGGCATCGCCGACTGCGACGCACGGGTGACCATGCGCTCCACGGCACAACCAAAGTGTTGGAAGGGGCTGTTCGACGATGCCGGTGCGAAGGCGAAAATTTCGCTACTCAAAAAACCCGGTCAGCCCGCGTTCGGTCCCGGCCACTACATGCTCTATCGCTCTCACTACGGTGACCTTCAGTTTTTCCACTCAATGGCGGCTTATGACGGGGAGCGCGCCGCAGACACTCAGGCACGCATGAAAATGTGGGCGCAATTTCTGTGGGGAGTCGCAATCGGCCAGGTACCGACTGATCGATTCATTCGTGAATTGGGCTTTGCCGAACTCACGCCTTATTTCCCAGGCGACATAACTGCCACTAACCTCTTCGCCACAGGCATCGTTGAAGTGCGCAAGGAGCTGGATAAGGTTGCTCTGGGCGTGCTGCTGCATATGTTGCAAGACAGCTTTTCACAAGCGCACACCGATCGTCTTCCAGAAACAGGTGGTCAATGCCCCCAGATACCGCGCTTTGCTAAACCAGGAAAGGTCGCGCAGTTCTATGGCTACGCGAGGCAAGCAGGACACATGCATGACGAGGAAGACACCTTCAACGCGTTAGGCTTACAGACGCTTCAGACCACACCCACTGTAATCGACGTGAGCAGAAATTTCGTCACACTTTGGAGTGAAAAAGCATCTTGGGAAGATGCTTCGAAACTCTTCGACTGCGTGATTGACGTGCAGAACGCGGATACGCCCGCTGGACCAGGTCGATTTGTGGAGCAACCAGTTCATAAGTCAACCGGCTCTAGCGAAGCGATACGATGAGTCAGCCAATCAGCATTCCGCGTGAGCGAAGCTTCATGCTTTGCGACATGACGATTATTTATCGGCACCACTCGGTAAGGAATGACCGCTCGGATTCACCAACTCGCAAGAAACTACCGAAGCGGATTCCCTGGCCATCCGGCGCCTTCAAGTCAGGTGTCGAAATACTGACCGCTTTTTTTGCGATGCGCCGCAGAAAAGGATGCTCCTCTTCCTTGGTGGCGCTCACTAAAGCTAGACTGATGCAGGAGGAGCGAGACGAGGCGCATGAAGAGTTCCGGCGTCATTATCCTGGAGCAACGAGAGCCACTCAAGTACTAGCCCCCTCGCCAAGCGGAGGGCGCAGATTTGCGTCATCCCTTCTTTCATCCTCATAAAAATGAAACGACTTAACGAGGTGCCGGTTCGCGAGGCGAACGGCCGAGACACCATACTCAGGTATCGACTGCAGTGCATTGCTGCCGCGTACGCAAGTCTTCAGATACTGGACGGAAAGGATATCGACCGTGTCTACTGTGATTTTCATGATGACTTTGTTGTGCGGCACAAGTCCGGCACGGAATTTCGCTATCACTTCCATCAAGTAAAAACAAATGTCAAACAGAAGCACCAGTGGAGCCTAGGAGAAACAGTAGGCATCAACAAGAAGAAACTTAAGGCTCCTGAAAAAGAAGATTTTCAAAAAATAAGAAGTAGTTTCTTTGGTAAGTTGCTCTCGCACGCGATTAATTTTGATGCGGCGTGCAAAGAGATGACCTTGCTCACAAATGTGCATTTCCACGATGACACAGAGAAACTCATATCTGACATAAGAAATGACACCTCAGAGCCATTGGCCAACTTCCTCCGAGAGCAATTCCAAAGAATATTTCAGCTCAACGATGTGATTGACATCGATACCGCAAAAAAGCATTTGAAGAAACTGGTAATTGCTCCGAACACGACATATATCAGTATTGAAAAAAATGACTTTGAAGGGCTAGCTCTGACGGCGATTTACAAGTACAGCGAGATCGAGTTGAGCTATCGCGAAATGGCAGAAATATCCCAAGACCTAATTTCTTTGGCTCATCAAAAATCCTTCTCAAGATTGATGACTGAAGTAAGCGCGGCAGAACTCGATCAACAAGCGGGGATAGGCATTGATGATCTCTTGCGTGTCCTGTCCATCTCCAAAAGTGCTTACAAAATTCTGATGAATGGCGGCGACGGTAAAGCGCTACGGAGCGCTTCCGTTATTCAGCGAACGCTTCACCAAGCAGGGGCGACCACTGACTTAATTGATTTCTGTACACAACAAAAGGTTAGATGGGACATATGGGTAAGAGAAAAGAGGCACTTTGTTTCAGAACTTGATTTCAACATTCTGCAAAGCGACTTAATGACTTTGAGGCGTGATTGGAATGGTCTGAACTGGTCTTGGCTAAGAGAGCAACTGACGACGCTTCAGAAAAAATTGGAAGTGAGTGGATTTAACGAGGTGGTCACTGTCGATTTATTGATTGGTGGTTTTTTTGCCGCTTTGGTGAGGAGCGATGCCCAATGAATTTCGAAGAATTTTTCTTGGAAGCCGAGCGACTAAAACTACGAATTCCCATCGTAAATGAGTCATCTCATGCCCCGCTTTTATTGAGCAACGAAGCGCTTTTTCATCTGCCTTTACTCGCAATGGTCATATTGACTTTATCGAAAGGCGCGCGGAAACCTCGATCTAGCGAACTAGGGCAAATTGTGGGCGACTGTATAGAACGCACTCTAGCCGGCTTTAAAGGATCGTCTCAACACATAGGGTGGTCGGCCAACTTGCGTATTAGGACAATTAAAGCTCTCACATTTCTAGAGCTCGCGGGCCTTGTGAACGTTGATCAGAACAACAAATTTGTTTCCTCAACCGACATCGGTCGAAAAATAGTTACGTCAGCGATGACTGGAGAAACCAATCTTGCATTTACTCTACATAGCATTTCTAGAAATTATCGCGATATTGCCGTTGAAAAACAGATCAGGTTGGAGTTGTCATGAGGCTTCTTAAACTAGAAATACTTCCTAGAGGTGACAACGGATGGACCTCAATGGATCTGGTGTTTGGGGCAGAGATCACGTCCCTTCACGCAAGCAACGGTAGCGGCAAGACTCCAATCATGCAAGCAATTGCGTTCTGCCTTGGGGTACCAGAGACCTTCCGGGAGGATCTCGCAAGCAAGGTTAGAGCGGCCCGCCTGACATGCTCAATAGACGAGCGAAACTACGTTTTGGAACGCAGCATCGACAAGGAGGTTTATGTATCCGTCAAAGACTCAGACGGAAAAGAAATCGTTTTTACCAACGAGCGAGCCTATTCCGACCATCTCTTTCAGTTGCTGAAAATTACGACGCCCACCTTGGTGGGGGTGAATAGACAGCCCGCAAGTCCATATCTATCAACGACCTTACCTGTTTTTTATCTGGATCAAGACTCCGGTTATTCCGCCGCATACAAATCGCGTGGCAATTTCATCAAAGACCAATTTGTCGAGACGATTCGTTTCCTATACGGCTTTCATCCAAAAAACTCTTTTACCGTTCAGAAGAATTTGCTAGCACTCCAAGAGCAGCTAGCGGGCATCGACAGAAAAATCGTCTTTCAAGAGTCAACCGTCGAAGGGCTTAGGGCGGACATCACTACGTCCGAAACCGCCGAAAATCTACATAGGCAAATTGAACAACTTAAGACCGAGCTAAGCAACTTGCGCTCTACCGTCAACTTTGGGGAAAGCACGAATTCCGTACTGAATGGTATGTATGCAGCCAAAAGCCAGGCCATTCAAAAAGCACAGAGGGACATTGAGAGCTTGCGAGAACGTGTGGAGGGCATTGAAAGCATTAGCAATGAAATTTTGGCCGAAGCAGACACGCTTGGTCTTAACGAAGAAGCTCGGCGACAGTTCATGTCATTCTCAGAAATTTGCTCGAAAGAAGACTGCTGTTTATTCATAAGCAGTTCGCAGTCGTATGCGAAAAATCTTCTTTATTTGAAGGATCAGATGAAGGACTTGGAGCTCAATTCAGCTTCCGCATCTTCAAAAATATCTCACCTTGAAGGCCAACTTGAACAGCTTAAATCTGACCTAGAAGAGATAAGTAAAAAAATTCATTCGAATCGTACGGCGAATGACGTGAGCTCTCTTGTCGATTTGGTTGGTCGCCTTACGCAAGAGATATTTGCACTGGAAAAAAGTCGTGCACAGCTGGAAACATTGCAGAAGCAAAACAACCTTTATCTTGACTTACTAAACAGAAGAAAGAACTTGCAAGAAGAGATTGGCTCAAGCTCGTCTTCATACGAAAGAGATATCGAATATTCAAAATTTCGTATGGCATTGAAGGGGGAAATAGTGAGGTGGCTTGATATTCTTAGAACAAAAAATGTTTCACGCAATGTGAATATCGATTCAGATCTCAACATCGATTTTGGGGGAGAACGCTTGGATCCAATTAAAGGAAGTACAAAAATTCGCGTAGTTCTTGCAATTCATGCGGCATTTTTTCAGCTTTATCTGCAAGATCGAACGCGTGGATTCCGCTTCCTAATTTTGGATACCCCTAGACAGCATGAAATGGATCCAGCCGACCTACTTAATTATCTGGACGAATTGAAGCATGTAGCATCGAAGCACAATGCCCAGATAGTGATCTCCTCTACTGATTTTCGATTCAAATGTGGGGTAGCAGATGCCGAGTGGACACCGCAATTCCAAGGGCCCGAGCAAAACATGTACTTGGGAGCGCCGCAGGCGCGCTTGACTCAATAGTGCACACTATTCCGAGCAACAGAGCTGCACGTTCGGGCACTCCAAGCTAGGGCAAGATCGCAAACACTACGATATGCAAGTTGGTCCGTAGACCGCACTCACTGCTTTTTCAGCCCATTTTTTTAGCCTGTACACCTCTACAACGAACCTGTTGCTCGAGCAGCATAGGAGTCTTCGCTCTACCAAGCTCAACTAAATGTGTCGCTGGCTGCGCTCGTTGCTTAATGTTTGGAATCTGAGAAATCCTATTGCGCTCATCAGGCGTTATCCAAGTCGACATCACTTGCGAGGCTGTTGTGTCTTTAGCCTCGGCTAGTTGTTTCACCTTCTCCGAATTGCGATTGAGATCCTGGCTTACCGCGTGTGCAGTCAACCCCACTCTGCTACAGCGCATCCCTTGCCCACCCAAGCCGCTTCCAAATCCCCCACATGACCCAAGCCGTCTCCCGCCCGCGTACCGCGCGCCTGGCGCGCAGCTCCAAACCCTTTCTTGCCTGTGGCGGTCCGTGCGGGGAGCGTTGCGCGGGTTGACGCCTGCTTCCCAGCCATTGCCTGAGCGGCAAGGTGTGAACGGGTGCGGTGAGTGACTGCCGTTTGAGGTGACCGGGGTTACGTGAAGCTACGTACTGCGGTTGGACCGGATGCTCAGGCATCAGGCAAGGCAAGTAATATGCGCAGTCTCATATTTCGCCCGATGCCGGGCTTCAACGGAGAAAACGATGTTTAGTCATGTGATGGTTGGTGTAAACGATCTGGAAGTTTCAAAAAAGTTTTACGACGCGCTGCTGGGCACCCTGGGGGTTGCGCCTGGCTTTGCCAACAAGAACCGTTATTTCTACCGTAGCCCGGGCGGGACCTTCGCCATCTCCACGCCCATCAATGGCGCGCCCGCCAACCATGGCAATGGCAGCACCATCGGGTTTACCGCGCAGTCGCCTGAGCAGGCGGATGCCTTTCACGCGGCGGGCGTGGCCCACGGCGGCACCAGCTGCGAAGAGCCGCCGGGCTTTCGTGAAGGCCCAGGCGGCACCTTGTACCTGGCCTATGTGCGCGACCCCGACGGCAACAAGCTCTGCGTGCTGCACCGTCCCGCCAAAAAGTAAGGCCGTCGGCGCACCCCGCCATTCCCCCTGCGCCATACTCCCCTGCATGCGGCCGGGCGCCTTGCCCGTCACCCGCTGCCGAACGCCGCGTGCACTGTTGCCGTGGCCGGCGGCCAGAGGAAGAAGGAAAGCGCGTGAAATCTGCAAGTGATCAATGGTTCGACGAGGCGTATTACCAGCGCTACTACTTCGACAAAAAAACCAGCGTGGTGGACCCCGGGCATGTCGAGCGGCTGGGCAACTTTGTCTGCAGCTACCTCAAGTACCTGCGCGTGCCCGTGAAGCGGGTGCTGGACGTGGGCTGCGGCATTGGCCTGTGGCGCGAGATTGTGGCCAAACATTTTCCCGATGCGAGTTACCAGGGCGTGGAGTTCAGCGAATACCTGTGCGAACGTTTTGGCTGGGAGCGTGGTTCGGTGGTGGACTATGCATCGGCCGAGCCGTTTGACCTGGTGATCTGCCAGGCCGTGTTGTCCTACCTGAGCCCGGCGGACCTGAAGCTGGCCCTGCACAACCTGGGCAAGCTGAGCCGGGGCGCGCTGTATGTGGAGGCCGCGACGCGCGAGGACTATGAGCGCGACATCATTGACGATGCGCTGGCCGACCCGCGCCTGTTTCGCCACCGGGCGGAGATGTACCGGCGCGGCCTGCAGGAAGGCCTGATCGACCTGGGCGGCGGTGTGTGGCTGAGCCGCAAGCTCGATGTGCCGCTGTTCGAGCTCGAATGTGCGGGTAGCCGTTGAGCCTGGACGCCATCCGCCTCGCCCCTCACGCCCGTTGGGCGAAGCGCTGGGCCAGCAAAAACGCGACAAAGGTGGCGGTGTTCAGCGCCAGCCATTGGCGCGCGGGGTAGACGGCGTAGATGGCGGGGCCGGGCGTGAGGCTGTAGCGGGGTAGCAGCTCCACCAGGGCACCACTGGCCAGTTCTTGCTCGACCAGCAGCCGGTCTATCACGGTGATGCCGGCGCCGGTGCAGGCGCTGGCGACCAGGGCCATGCCGTCGTTGACGTGGATGCGCCCCTGCACCCGCACGGGCGTGGTGACACCGCCCAGGCTCAAGGACCATTCGTCGTAAACGCGGTGGTCGCGCGTCCACAACAGGCATTCGTGCCGGGTCAGGTCCTCGGCGGTGCGGGGCACGCCGGCACGCGCCAGGTAGGCCGGTGCGGCCACCAGGACGCGGGGGTTGTCCGCCAGCTTGCGGGCGACCAGGGTGGAGTCGTCCAGATGCGCGACGCGAATGGCCACGTCGATCTGCTCGGCAATCAGGTCGGTCAGGCGGTCTTCCACCAGCAGCGTCACCTCCACCAGGGGATGCAGGCGGGTGAACTCGGTGATCAGGGGCACCAGATGGCGCTGCCCGAGCGGGCGCGGGCAGGCCACGCGCAAGGGCCCGCGAACCTCTTGCTGAAACTGGCCGGAGATTTGCGCCACGTTGCTGAGCGCACGGTCAATCTGCTGGGCTTCCAGCAGCACGAGCTTGCCGACTTCGGTCAGCATCAGCTTGCGTGTGGTGCGCTGTATCAGTCGTGTGCCCAGCTCGGCCTCCAGGCGAGCCAGCTGGCGCGAAACAACCGACTTGCCGCAGTCCAGCCGGATGGCGGCGGCGCTGATGCTGCCCGCGCTGACGATGGCAGAAAACGTGGTCAGGAGTTGCGGGTTCAGCATGGCGAAGGTGGCTCAGAACTTGATTGTTGCCTATTCAACAACTCAATTGTGCGTTATTAGGCCTTCCAAAGCAACGAAGTGAAGCCTACATTCACTACAAGCGCGTTTGACGCGACGCCAACTGATCACCAAGGAACACGTAAATGACAAGCTCTGCCACCCTCACCCCCTCTGTCCACACGGCGCCCGCCCAGGACATGCCATCGGACGCGCTGATGGACCGCCTGCAGTGGCGTTATGCCGCCAAAAAGCTGGACCCCGCCAAGCCGGTGCCGCAAGACAAGGTGGAGCGGATTCTGGAGGCGGCCCGCCTGGCGCCCACGTCCAGCGGTCTGCAGCCCTACGAGATCATCGTGGTGAGCAGCAAGGACGTGCGCGAGCGCATCAAGCCGATTGCCTGGAACCAGGGCCAGATCACCGATGGCTCGCACCTGCTGGTGTTTGCCGCCTGGGACAACTACACGGCGGATCGCATCAACATGATGTTTGACCTGACCAACACCGTGCGCGGCTTCAAGAACGAAGGCTGGGAAAACTACCGCAACATGTTGCTGGGCATGTACCCGCAGCGTGATGCGGAGCTGAACCACCAGCACGCCGCCCGCCAGGCCTACATTGGCATGACCGCCGCGATGCTGGCCGCCGCCTTTGAAGAGGTGGACTGCACGCCGATGGAAGGTTTTGACGCAAACGCGCTGGACGAGATCCTGAATCTGCGCGCACAGGGCCTGCGCAGCGTCGCCATTCTGCCGCTGGGCTACCGCGAGGCCGACAAGGACTGGCTGGTGAACCTGGTCAAGGTGCGCCGCCCACGCGAGCAGTTCATCACGGAAGTCTGAGGGGCGCGGGGGCGCTTGACAGGCCGCGCGTCCGTTCTTGCACCCTTGCCCGGGAGAAATAAGCGCTAGTGGCCCATTTGGCTTGCCGCCTGATGCGTGCATTAACGCATTGGCTCAGTTCGCTAAAGATTGCAATGCGTAAGCCGTATTGCGTCCACCGCCTTCCAGTTTGCCCAGCACCCCCAGCGCCAACAAGCCATTGATATCGCGCAAGGCGGTATCTGGCGAACATTTGGCAATCGCCGCCCACTTGGCATTGGTGAGCTTGCCTTCCATGCCATCAAGCACACGGTTCAGCACCAGCGTCTGGCGCTCGTTCATGGGGGTGCCGGCCCAGCGTTGCCAGAACTGGGCCTTGTCCAGCACACCTGCCAGCAGGTCGTCTGCGCCTTGCACCGCGCGCAGCAGGCAGGCCAGAAACCAAGCCAGCCATGGCGTGACGTCCAGTGGGCCACGCTGAGTCGTTTCGAGCTGGTCGTAATAGGTTTTACGCTCGCGCTGGATTTGGGCACTCAGGCTGTAGTAGCGCTGAGCACTGCCCTCGGCACGGGCCAGGGCCATGTCGCCCACGGCACGGCTGATGCGGCCGTTGCCGTCGTCAAACGGGTGCAAAGTAACGAGCCACAGGTGGGCCAGCCCGGCATGGATGAGCGCATCGCCCACCACCGGGGCGTTGAACCAGTCCAAAAAAGCGGTGGTCTCGTGCTGCAGCGTCTGGGCAGGCGGTGCTTCGTAATGCACCTTTTCACGCCCCACAGGGCCAGAGACCACTTGCATCGGGCCTGCGGCGTCGTTGCGCCACGCGCCCACCTGGATGCGCAGCCGCCCGCTGTACCCGGTGGGAAAAAGTGCCGCATGCCAGCCAAACAAGCGTTCGGACGTGAGCGCCCGGGTGTAGTGCTGGGTGGCGTCTAACACCATGTCCACCACGCCGTCGACATGGCGGTCAGACGGGGTGAGCGCGCCAATATCCACACCCAGCCGCCGGGCGATGGAGGAGCGCACGGCATTGAGGTTCAACGCTTCGCCTTCGATGGCGCTGGTGGTGATGACTTCTTGCGTGAGCGCCTGCAAGGTGGCCTGGTCGCGCTGCACCAGCCCCAACTCGGCCATGCGGCCTGCGAGATGGCCCTGGGCACGGTGCACCTGCGCCAGTGGCGCGGCCAGCACAGTGGCGTCCCAGCGCCACTGGGGCCAGTCGGGGCGTTGCCAGAGGTAGGTGCGGCGGCGGGTTGGTTTGTCGGTCCACATGCGGTGATTATGAGCCTTATTCACCGCAAATTGTGCGGCGAATAAGAGCACCAATCGCCGCAGAGTTGCGCGCAGTCGTGCAGTTTGGGATGCGCGGTATGCGGCGGCAGGCGGCGCGCACGCGCTAGAGTACGCACTCCGCCGCTGAACAACTACATGCCCGACACCCCTCACGCCGTCACCCGCCTGCGCACCACCCGCCTGGCGCGCAGCACCAAACCCTTTCTGGCCCGTGGCGGCCCCAGCGGCGAGCGTTGCGCCGGTTGCCGCCTGCTGCCCAGCCACTGCCTGTGTGCCTTGCGCCCGCTTGTGCCTACCCATGCGGGCGTGTGCCTGCTCATGGCCGACGTCGAGCCGCTCAAGCCCAGCAACACGGGCTGGCTGATTGCCGATGTGGTGGCCGACACCTATGCCTTTGGCTGGGCACGCACCGAGGTGGACCCGGCGCTGCTGGCCCTGCTGGCCGATCCGCAGTGGCAGCCCTACTTGGTGTTTCCGGGCGAGTTTGTGGCCCCCGGGCGGGTGGTGACGGCGGTGTTGCCCACCGAAGCACTGGAGGCCCAAGCCACCAAGCGGCCGCTGTTTGTGTTGCTGGACGCGACCTGGCCCGAGGCGCGCAAGATGTTTCGCAAAAGCCCTTACCTGGACAACTTTCCCGTACTCAGCCTGCAGAGCGAACAGCTGTCACGTTACCGCCTGCGCCGCTCGCAGCGTGATGAGCACTTTTGCACCTCGGAAGTGGCCGCCCTGTGCCTGGCGCTGGCCGGTGAGCCCCATGCGGCGCAGACCCTGGAGGCTTACCTGGATGTGTTCACCAACCACTACCTGAATGCCAAAAACCAGCGGCCAATAGACCCGGAAGACGCGGCGCACCAGCGTTTGCGCAGCCTGCGTTTGCCTTAGAGGCACGACAAATTCGCTTCCAATTTGATAGCTGCTTGTGCATATGGCATAAGGACTGGCGCCCTGTTTTTCTTAAATTTTGACGATTTTCGGCCCTAGCAGACCACCGGGTTCCCGGCAGGGGCTTTGGCCGTGGCTGGCCAAGGGGCGACAATCCAAGCCCAGCGTCCCTTTAAAGCAGCACCATGACCGAAGACCCGAACCGCCAAAATGAATTGAAAAAGATGGAGCTGTGCGACTCGTGCGCCGGCATCCAGCGCAACTGGCGCAAGGCGCCCGGCCACCCAGAGCTGGTGCAGGGCAACAACCGCCACGAAACACGCCGCCACGGCCTGATCACCATCACCAGCTACTGCTGCGACCGCTGCGGCACGCGCTGGGAATACGAAAACGACAAGACCAACTTGCACGCGGGCTGGTCGGTGGTGGGCCGCTCGGCTTAAGGCTGGGTGAGGGCCGGTGTGTCCAGGCCGCCGCCTGGCGTACACCCGCGCGGGCTTGACCCGACCATGAATCACCCATAAAAAAGACAGGCCAGGCCTGTCTTTTTTACGCGTGCAAGTTTTGCAACTTGCGGCGGCTTTTTACTTGCTGCCGGCCGCTTTCACATCGGCCTTGGCTTCGGCCTTGACCGCCGTGGTGTCCAGTTTGGCCGCGGCCTTGTCGGCGGTGGCGTTCACCTTGGTGGTGTCGAGTTTGGCTTCGGCTTTGAGAGTGGCTTTGTCTGCTTTGGCGTCGGCCTTGGCATCGGTTTTTTCAGCCGCGGCCGTAGCCTTGGTTTTGTCGCCTGCATCCGCCTTGGCGACGTTGGCATGGGCCTTGGCTTTGGTCTTGGCGGCCTTGTCGTGGGCGTGGGTGGTTTTGGCAGCGGCTTTTACTTCTGCCTTTTCAACTTTGGTGTCTGCCTTGACGTCCACCTTGGCTTCGCTCTTGACGGCGGCGGCGACTGATTTGTCGGCCTTGGCTTCTGCCTTGACCACGGCTGGTGTGGCAGGGGCCACAGGCGCAGGTGTTTGTGCAGAAGCAACGCCAACAAACAAGGTGGCAATCAGGGTAGCGAGTAATTTGTTCATAAAAGCCCTTTGGATTCAGTTCGTTTAAAAGCAGTTGATTTCACGAGAAGCACATGTTCAACGAAGCGCGCGGCTCTTCTGTTGACGCAACACACACACTGTTGCAACACGCTGTCTGCGCTTTACATGGCCCATGCAGCGGGGGCGCCCTCTGATGGCCATGACTTGGGGATAGACGTCAAGCCGCGAGATAAAAACCGCTAGTGCCGGTGCGAACCACCGCCACCGAAACCCCTGCCAGTGCCGCCACGCGCGCCACGACCTGCGCCAGGCGCATGAAACTGCGACGAGTGGTGTGGAAAGACGCCGGGGTGAAACCGGTAGTAGTTGAGGGAGAAAGCGCCATAAGCGCCGAACGGGTACACGCCATCACCATAGACATACATGGGCGGCACCACGCCATAAGGCCCGTATGGCGCCACCACGCTGCCGTCATACGGACCGTAAGCGACAGGTGGGTACACCGCGCAGCCCGACAGGGCCGCCACGGCCAGCAGGGAAAGAAGCGTTTTCATAACGATCTCCTGACACCCGGCCCAACGTGCTGGCCAGGTCCAATCATTGAGCGCCTGTCAGGTATCGCCCTGATGTCGTATTTGCGGTGAAAACGTGTATGCAGGTTACAAGGTGTGCACAAGGCCTGATGGGCACAATGAATACTTTGGCGAAAGACCCACGGATGAAACGCAGACAGTGGATACAGGGGGCAGCGCGGCTGGCGCTGGGTGGCATCGGTTGGACGGTGTTGTCGCAGGCGCACGCCCAGCCCAGCTACACGGTGGCCAGCGCGCAATTGCAGGAGGCCGTGGCCCAGCGTTTCCCCGTGCGTTATGCATTGGGCGGGCTGCTGGACCTGACCCTGCAAAGGCCGAGCCTGCGCCTGCTGCCCGCGCTGAACCGGCTGGGTGCCGAGATGCCCGTCGAAGCCAGCGGCCCGGCCCTGGCGCGTAGCACGACTGGCAGCTTCGACGTGGATTTTGCGCTGCGTTATGAGGCCAGCGACCAGTCGATACGGGCGCACCAGATACGCGTCAACACCTTGCAGCTGGCGGGCCTGCCGCCCGGCCCGGCCGCGCTATTGCAAACCTATGGCCAGGCGCTGGCCAGCCAGACCTTGCTGGAGGTGGTGCTGCACAAACTCAGGCCGCAAGACCTGATGCTGGCCGATGGCCTGGGCCTAGAGCCGGGCACCATCACGGTGACGGACAAGGGCCTGCTGATCGGTTTTGTGACCAAGCGGCAGCTCTGAACAAACCGGCCGCTGCGGACGTGGGTCTCAGTTGCTGGTCGGTGGGTCCTGGGGTGCGTTGACCTGCGGCATGACCTGCGTCGCGGTGCCGGCGTCAACACCTGCCTCCGTCGCCTCCGGTATCGCCTTCGCGGTGCGACCCGGCAGCACTTTGTCCAACTCGCTGGCAGAGGCGGCGAGGAAACTTTTGGCCGCGTCGTCCTTCTGCGCCAGAAGTTCCATGCGCGCTACGACCTGCGGAAGCCACGGCGGCAGTTTGTCCGCGGGAGATTCCAGCATGTCGCCGGCCGGAAAGAAGCCGTGTTTGTCCAGTTGGAAGTTGCCAAAAAGCAGCTTGCGGGGGCGCGCCAACCCGGCGCGAAAGATAGTGACCGGGGGTTTGCCCACACACTCCTGGCGGTTGACCAGGGCCACGTAGCCGGCGACCTTGTCGGGCTCTGGCGGGAGAACCTCGATATCTTCTCCGCGCTTGACCTCTTCGGGCCAGGTGCGGGTGTAGGGGACCAGCATACCCTTGAAGGAACACTTGTCTTTACCGTCCTCACGCCACCATTCACGGTAGAAAGTGATGGGGGTGTAGGAGTCCTTCTCCCGGGAGATGGGGGTCTCACCGTCGGGATACAGGGTAATGCTGGAGAGCAGAATCCCTGCCAGGTAAGCGATGTTCAAGATATCGAGCATGCGTTTTCTTTAGAGATGCGCAGGACGGTCTGGCGTCTGAGACAACGCCGCCTGCCTGGAAATAGAGCCCGCCTTCGCGCAAGCTTGTGGCACGGGGGATGAATCCCCTGATATCGGCAGATCGCGCAAAATCTTTAGCCCAAACCCTCACCGATGTCGCTGACAAAATGGCGTGCATGGCTGCGAGACCACGGTGCGAATTTCGACGGCGCGCTTCGCTGACACGCGTCAAGTCAGATGATTTTTTTGGCGGAGCCGGAAGGTCCTCTGCGGAGAAAATTCAAGATCGGCTTTGGGCTCATTGCGACCATCGCTAAGATGATGACCATCGGTCAACAGCGGACATTGCACATGAACCCCTGGTTTGTTTTCTGTGACGGCAGCGCCGTTCCGAACCCCGGTCGTATCGGCCTTGGCGCGGTTTTTACCGAACCGGATGGAACGCGCCACACGCTTTCGCAAGCGGCACGTGAGAACGGCTGCAACAATGAGGCGGAGCTAAGAGCTCTGCTGGCGACGCTTCAGGAACTGAAATTACGGGGGGCGGGCAGGCTGCTCATACACTGCGACAACAGTGTCGTTGTCGAACAGGTCGGCAGCGACACCGCAAAGCCGATTGCCCGGCTGGCTTCCTTGTTTGATGAAGCGCGAGCGCTGCTCAATTCGTTCGACCAGGCAAGCCTGGTGTGGATACCGCGCCATCGCAACAGCGAAGCGGATGCACTCGCGCGTGCCGCATTGGGCATTGCAGAAAAGCGCGTTGTCAAAATAGCCAAGAAGCGGCGTTAGTTCCAGGCCAGCGGCGGCTACTTCCAGCCTGAATCAGACGTCACGCATTCATCATAAAAATCACCACAGCAGCAGACGGCACATATTTCGTTAGCGCGAACGAGGTTTGCAACGGGATTCAAATTTCGGATTTTGGGGTCCGTCTTGGCGCGACGCTTGATGAGGCCAAGTTATTACGCCAACAGATCGGTGATGCAATTGACCGGCGGTGAATACAGTAACCGGCCACTAGCAGACGTTGCCTGAAGATGTGACACTCGCCGGGAGGCGGTAGATGCCCGTTTGGAATTCGAGCCTGACCCTGGCGATGGAAGTGCGAGCTGCCCTCACGCTCGAAGCGCTCCTGGTATCGATGTTTGCCGAGGGCCCCGTGGTGTCCGGTTAGCTCAGGTGCTTGCCCACCAGCCCGGTCATCTCGAACATGGTGACTTCATCCTTTCCGAAGACGGCCTTGAGCTTGGCATCCGCCAAGATGTTTCGCTTGTTCTTCGGATTTTGCAGGTTATTGGCCTTGATGTACTCCCACATGAGCTTCACCACTTCTGTGCGGGGTTGAGGCGTTGCACCGATCACAGCGGCCAGCTCGGCGCTGGGAGTGAGGGCACGGTTGAATGCGGTTGGCTTCTTGGGGGTGGTCATCTAAGGCTCATCATTTGAAACCACCATTCTAGGGTGCGCATCCAATCCCTCTGTAACCGCCTGGCACCGAGAATGCGGGGTCAAGAATCTTGTTGCCCAGAGTGGCAGCGTTTTCGATGACTGCTTTCCGCAGAATCCAAGGACAGTATCGGGCCCAGTCCAGAAGGAGTTACCATGACGCAAATCGGCCAGGAGCAGCCAGTCGGCAAGTCTCCTTGCTCGACCGCTTCAGGCTGAAAGCAGAATTAGAAATCTGCAAAAGAGCGTCCGGTGACCTGACATTCAGCCCACACTTTGGCTCAGCTCCAGCCTAACGCCGCAACAGCGCGGCACCTGCAGCTGCATGTACTTGCCGTGTCAGTCCATCCAGGAGTGACGAAGCAGCCCTTGCTTGTTGCCAATACAAGGGCACATCCAGCGGTGTGTTGGGTACCAGTTCCTGAAGGGCACCGCTCTCGAGATGGTGTCCGATTAAAGACTCTGGATGCAGACCCCACCCCATCCCGGCAAGCGATGCTGCGACAAAAGCCTGCGGGGAGGGCAATGTGTGCCGTGGCAATTCGACATGGCGGCGGCACAGACGCCGCACCCAGCGGGACTGCAGTTCGTCTTTGGTATTGAATACCAGACTGGGAGCACGGGCCAAGCCGCTTGCGCCAACGCCCTTGGCAAAGAATCGCTCCACAAATGCAGGGCTGGCAGCAGCCAGATAGCGCATGGCGCCCAAGGGGCGGCTGTTGCACCCTGTGGCCGTGCGAGTAGTGCCGGTTACAGCAGCCAGTACCTTGCCGGAGCGTAACCATTCGGATGTGTAGTCCTGGTCATCTACCGAGACTTCCATCAGAACCGGAGCATCGGCGGCGAAGGCCGCAAGCGCTGGTGCAAACCACGTGGCCAGGCTGTCGGCATTCACCGCGATGGGCAATGGCACACGCGTGTCTCCGTCCGTTGCCAAGGCGGGTACTTCGCCGTTGAGCTCATGCTCTAGCAGACGCACTCGGTCCACATGCTGACAGAGACGCCGCCCGGTTTCGGTGGCATGGCAGGGCTGGCCGCGCACCACCAGGGCGCATCCAATGCGCTCTTCCAGCAAGCGAATTCGCTGGGAGACTGCCGAAGGCGTCACATGCAATGCACGAGCAGCCCTCTCAAAGCTGCCCTCGCGCACCACTGCGGCTAGTGCGGAAAGCGATGCGTAATCCAGCATGAAGATAGTTTTCCTTAATTCGGTGAAGGAATGATAGTTTGTCTTCATCCGCGCAAGCTGGCAATCTCAGGGTATGAGCAACCTGCCAACAAGCATTTCCATCATCGCGCCGGCCTTTGTGCAGGGCCTAGCCCTGAGCTTCGGACTCATCGTGGCCATCGGGGCACAAAACGCGTTTGTGCTGCGACAGGGTTTGCGCCGTGAGCACGTAGGTAGTGTGGTGCTGTTCTGCGCACTTGCGGACGCTGTGCTGATTGCTGCCGGCGTTCTGGGAATGGCACAGGCCTTGGGTGAGCATCAGGGATTTGCACGCGCGCTTGCATTGGCAGGTGCTGTGTTTTTTGCGACTTATGGCTGGCAAGCGCTTCGCCGTTCCCGGCAATCAAGCCAATTGCGTGCGCAAGAAGCAGGTGCAAGCTCGCGGTTGGCGGGTGTTATTGCTCAGGCCGCAGCCTTTACCCTGCTCAATCCGCATGTGTACCTGGATACCGTTCTCCTGGTCGGAAGCATTGGTGCGCAGCAACCGGTTGCATTGCGCCCTTGGTTTGTAGCGGGCGCGAGCTTTGCCAGTCTGTTCTGGTTTGGCATGTTGGGGTTTGGTGCGCGTTGGCTGGCACCTTGGTTTGCCCGACCCAAGGCCTGGCAAGTGCTGGATGGCCTGATTGGCTTGACCATGTGGGCGCTGGCACTCTTGTTGGTAAGGCATGCGCTGGCGGGTTTATAAGGAATAAGCATGTACATTTCAAAGCATCACCAACTCAATGACTACGAAGCAGTGATGTCACTCATGGAATCCCACCCCCTGGGAGCTTGGGTTTGCCATTCAAGGGATGGACTGATTGCAAATCATGTGCCGTTCTTCCTGGACCGAACGCGGGGCCAACACGGCACACTGATGGGCCACGTGGCACGGGCCAATGGTGTCTGGCGTCAGCTTTTCCCAGACACTCCGTCCGTCGTGATGTTTCAGGGTGCACAGTCGTACATCACGCCAGGTTGGTATCCCGGCAAGGCAGAACATGGAAAGGTCGTGCCCACCTGGAACTACGTTGTCGCCCATGCACACGGGACAGCAAGGGTAATTGAAGACCCTGACTGGATGCTGGACATGCTCCATCGGCTGACAGATACCAACGAGTCACGACATGCCATGCCTTGGCGCGTGGGAGATGCGCCCTCCGGCTATATTGAAAAATTAATGCGTGGCATTGTGGGCATCGAAATTTCGATTGACCGGTTAGAAGGCAAGCTCAAGGCAAGTCAGGACGAGGACTTGCAGGACCGGCACGGTACTGTAAGGGGCTTGCAGTCAAACCATAGTGAGCAGCCCAGTGCGCTGGCCGCACTTGTGTTGAGCACGTTGACAAGCGAAGCACCACAAAGCTGACGGTCCCGACCGTCGCCAATCGCTGCGAAGCGGCCTTACGAGGCAACGACTTGAAAGACCGCAGGGGCCTTTGCAGACAACGGTGGCTCAGCCGGGCGGACGTTCGGGGCGAGCTCTATTGCAACAACCGTGGCACTCGGCCTATGGCACCGAACCTGACGACGAGGGCTAGACTGGCGTGGAACGGGGCCTTGAATTGCACGCGCCAGCATCCATCTGGAGAGGGCCAATATCCGCAAAGGATACCTATGAACGCTCATCTCGATCGTCAAATCCTTTCATCTGATCCCTCCTCTGTTGCTCCCGCTCAGGACGAGGAGCTGCTCGATGCGTACAGCGAGGCCGTGGCAGACACCGTTGAACGGGTGCAGGACTCAGTTGTCTTCATCGCCGCACAAGCAAAGCGCGGCCCAAGCTCTCGGGGTGGCTCGGGTTCCGGCTTCCTTTTCACGCCAGATGGCTACTTGCTCACCAACAGCCATGTGGTGCATGGTGCAACAACCCTCGAAGTGACCCGCTCCGACGGTGTCAAGTCCACCGCTGAACTTGTCGGTGAAGACCCAGACACAGACCTGGCGGTGCTGCGCATTTGGTCAAGCCGCTCGCTGCCTCACGCGCAGCTAGGCGATTCGTCGCGATTGCGCGTCGGCCAGGTTGCAATCGCGATCGGCAACCCGCTGGGCTTTGCGCACACAGTCACGGCTGGGGTTGTTTCCGCACTCGGGCGCTCTTTGCGCTCGAACACAGGCCGGATGATTGACAACGTCATACAGACAGACGCGGCTTTGAATCCAGGTAACTCCGGTGGCCCGTTGCTCGATACGCGCGCCCATGTCATTGGTGTCAATACAGCCATCATTCTCGGAGCTCAGTCTATTTGCTTTGCGACAGCTATCAATTCGGCCAAATGGGTCGTTGGTCAGTTGTTCGCGCATGGCCGGGTAAGACGCGCTCGTCTTGGACTGGCAGGTTCGACGATCCCGCTCTCACGCCGGGTTGCCCGCTTTCTCGAGGTCGAGCAGGCCAGTGCCGTTCGTGTTTCCGAAGTCCAAGTCGGTTCACCAGCCACAAACGGCGGGTTGAAAGTCGGGGATATCGTTGTCGGCATTGACGGCATCCCCGTCACAAACGTCGATGACTTGCAGCGCCTGCTGGACGAATCAAGAATTGGGACGGTCTGTGTATTTCGCGTGCTTCGCGATACCCGGGCCATTTTCCTGCCCCTGACGCCCATCGAGTCCTTCCCTCAGGCCTAGCAGGCCCGCGCAGCTGGTACGAGGCTCTCAGCCCTCCAGCAATCTTTCTTGAAGCACCTGCGGGCACTGGAAATCGCTGCCCATCATTGCGGCTGTCACTGACAAGTGATGCTGGTGATGACCACCGAATGTCGGCTTTGACGAAAGACGAACTTCCCCTTTGAGAGGCGGATTCAACCGGTCAACGGATCCCGCTTGAGCGCCTGCCATGCAGCGTCAAGAGCCGGTCATGAACGACCGTTGACTGGAAATCAATTGGGTTGCCGGTAAGCCGACACCGGTGATCGGCAGCAACGAACCCGAAGCCGACATTCCACCGGCCGGAAAGCGGGCGTTCACCTGCTGGGAAAGTCGCAAGAAAATCGCCAAATTGTTCGTTGGCATGAATACACAGGGAACTCATTTTTTGGCCTGAAACCCAGCACTTGAGCGAGGCCGCGCGACGGTAGATTGTGTTCATAACAATCCCATGTCGGCTTCAGGCATCGGTGAACGCATTCGTCCATAAAGGCGGACGCGACGGCCTTCGCCAACCCCAAGCCCCTGAATTTCTCAATCGTCAGCATGTCAATCGCGTGGCAACCGTCGGACACAAAAACCGAAAAACAAAGACTCACGACGCGCTCGTCAATCAACACGAAAAATCCAACACTACCCCCCTCGAAGTCGATTGCGGATTTCCACGTCCCACCTATCCATGGGTACACGGTCGCCTCCACATTTCGCATCAAGGCCGCATCCATGGGGGCCATGAGGACGTGGCGGGAGAGCCGGTTCTGAGCGCCGCGCATAGAAGCTGTCTTTGTCGAATCCAAAGGCGACGCGCTGAACCCGTTTCGTTGAAGGGGCAATGGCCGCGTTCAGCGCGGACATCCATCCCTCATGACTCGGGTAGAGGATAAAAAAAGTCCTGATGCAGATGGTTGTAGAGCCATTGCAAGCAGGCCTTTGCGAAATCCGGATTCACAACGGGGCCCGCTAACACGCAAAACCCGTTGTCGTAGACAAAAGCGGATCGGGGGTCTGTGCGGGCACTGACGAACACCTTACCCTGTGTGTGGCCAGAGAGAACGGCGCCCGCAACCTCTGCGCCGTTGTGCGGCAGCCTGAATAAAGGAATCAGAGAGGCATAGTCGTTCAGAGCTAATTCAAACATGACGCTCTCCGTGTTGGAGGGTAGCTCTCAAACTGACCCCGGAGATGTTTGATTGGAAGGCACAAGCAGGTCAGGGCTTAGACAGCGCCGCAAAGCCGCTCTCGCTAGCAGGCGTGTGGAGTCCAGCGTTGGCAGCGGCGAATTCGCGTCGTTCATGATCAGCGGAATTTCGGTGCAGCCGAGGACTACGGCGTCGCAGCCCGCGATTTTCATACGCGCCATCACCTGCTGGAAATATGCGACGGATTCGGGTTTGAATACACCGGCCACCAACTCGTCCATGATGATGCGACTCGTCTCGTCGCGTTCTGCCTTGTTGGGCCGCAGGTAGTCCAGCCCGCACGCGCTGAACTTTTCCGGGTAGACCTCGCTGTCCACCAGCCAGCGTGTGCCGGTGATGCCTATGCGTTTGAAGCCGCGACTTGCGGCTTCTGCGGCCACCACCTCGGCGATGTGCAGCCAGGGCAGCGGGGCGTGCGGTGCAACGAGGGCAAAGGCCTGGTGGATGGTGTTGTCGGGGCAGATCAGAAAGTCGGCGCCCATGGCCGCGAGCTTGTGGGCAGACGCCAGCATCAGCGCGGCCACACCCTGCAGGTCGCCGCGGTTCAGGCAGTCCACATACAAGGCCAGCGAAGGCGTGTGCAGCGAGACCTCGGGGTGCGCATGCGGGCCGAACAGCTGCGTGCCTTCGGCGCAGATGGTGCGATAACAAAGTGCTGCGCCTTCGGCGGAGCAGCCAACAATACCGATGTGCTGGGGCATGGCGGGGTTCCAGGATGTGTCTTCTGGATTATTGCCGCGCCAGCCCCTTGCCACCGTTTCTTAACGCATGGCCTCCGGATAAGGCATGGTGACAAAACCACGGCTGTCGACCTTGAAACGCGCCGGGTACAAGGCCTTGCTACCTGCGCTGACGACAGAGATGTCGGGCACGGTGTGGCCATCATGCATGCTCAGGAACAGCGGCGTGCGGCCGTCGGGACTCAGGGCCATGAGGCCGGTGCGAGTGGGCACGGGCAACATGGCATGCGGCAGGCGCACCAGCAACGGTTTGATCCAGTTGTTGTTGTGCACCCAGGTGCTGACGGCGCTGCGCTCCTTGATCAAGCCTATCCAGAGCCGGCCCTGCGGGTCGCGGTCCAGGCCATCGGGCAGGCCGGGCAGCGAATCCTGCAACACCTCGTGGCTGCCGGCTTGGGCGCCGGCCAGGTGCAAACGCAGCAGACGGAAGTTGGTGGTTTCCGTGACTAGCAGCGTGCCTTCCTTCGCACCATTTTGGCCGGGCTCGATCAGTACGCCGTCCATAAACGCAAACCCTTGCGCCACTAGGCGCGCGCCGCGGTCCAGATCGATCAGCCACAAGCGGCTGTTGCGCGAGCGGGCAATCGCTTCGTTGAAGGCGCCGCCACCCATGGAGGCATCGGCCGAGGCATAAGGCTCGGAGAAATAAATACGCCTGCCGTCGGCACTGATGTCGAGGTCGTTGCAAAACGCGATGGGGCGGCTGTTGGCGGCGGTCATGGCGGCGGGTGTCAGGTAGGCCGCGCCTTGCTCTGCCGCCACACGTTCGTGCGCGGGTGGTTCGGTGGTGGCTGGCACCTGCAAGGCCACGGGATCTATCTTGCGGCTCGGCATATGCAGCTTGTAAATGCCGGGCTGCTCGCCGGCCGGATGCACCACGCCATACAGGCGCGAGGCGCAGAAGTACAACACGTCTGGGTTGCTCGGGTCGGCGCGTGCGCCCGACGGAATCAGCGGGGTCTTGACCCAGCGCTCCTGCTGGCCGCTGGCCAGGTCCACCCGCCAGAGATAACCGTCCATGGCCGTGACCCAGGCGCGGCCTTGGGGCTCCTGCAACACCACGTCGTCGTAACCTGGCAGTTCGCCGGGCGTGGTTTTGGTAGTCAAGGCCACATCGTCCTGGGTGCTACGCACTTTCTGCACGGCGGCCGAAGGCGGGGTCAGCGGATACTGGTCCCCCGCCACCTGCACGGGAATGCTTGGTGCGGCGCGCACCCACCAGGCCCCAAAAGCCAACACCAGCAGGGCCAGCACGGAGAGAAGAATTTTCTTGATACGCATGGGGCGCTCCTTTATATTTTTTTGATTCACCACGTCGCTGGCGCCACATGCGGCACGTCGTCGCTGAGCCAGTAGGCGCGGCCGGGTTCAACCACCAGGATTTCCTCGAACTTGGCGCCGTTGCCGGCCCAGCCTATGTGCGGCTCTATCGCCCACAGGCCGAGCTTGGTGCCGGTGTGTTCGGGTGTCAGCAGCTGGCTAAACACGCCATGGTTCAGAAATGCCATGTTGGCCTGCACACTGAACCAGCCCATGTGGCCGCCGGGAAGTCGCAGGCCGCGCCCGGGCTTGACCTTGACGCGGTACACGCGGTGGCCCAGCACACAAAACGGGTACTTGGCATGTACGTTGTCGTAACCGGCTTCCTGGATCAGGCGGTCGACCTCGGCCCAGATGGCCTTGGGTGTCATGGCGCTGGTGAACATGGGCGGAATTTGCGCACGCAACTCACGCATGAAACTCATGGCGCGGCTCAGTTCGGGGTTGTCACCCAAGGCGCAGGCATAACCCACGTCGCCGATGTAGCCGTCCAGCATGGGCGAGACATCGAGGATGGCGGTGTCGCCTTCGGCCAGCTGGCGCCCGCTCGGGTGGTAGTCACCATAGCCGCTGTAACCGTCAAAACGTGCGTGTTCACCAAACCAGGCAAAAGGCCGGTGCAGGTAACGCTGTGCGCCATGTGCGATCAGGTATTTGTCGAGCAACTCGGCGGCCTCGATCTCGCTCATGCCGACACGCAACTGCGTGGCTACTTGTGTCACGCAGTCGTAGGCCAGGCGCTGCGCACGCTGAAAGCCGGCGCGGGCTTGGTCGTCGGCGAGCTGGTCGGCGCTGGAGGGCCGCTGCGAGAGCCAGCCGGACAGGGCGCGGTAAGCGCGGGTGATGGGTCCGCGTTGTGCGGGGTCGTAGCCTATGGGCATGGGGATGCCTCCTGCCGGGCCGCCCCAAAGGAGGCATGCGCCCCCTCGGGGGGCAGTGAACGTATGTGAACGTGGGGGCTCATGTCTGTCTCCTCGTTATTACCGGCCTTGATACAGGCAGGCTGCTGCTAGTATGGTTTGGACGCATCACCAACACTGTCCCATCTTGGCAATTCAACACCAGCCCCAACTCGTCGCCGCCGGCGCGGCCATTCCCGGTCTTTTAAACCTGCCCGAGCCCGTGGCCGACTTGCTGTTGCAGGCTTCGCAGCGCCGCAAACTCTCGCGTGGCGAGCCTTTGTTTGCTTATGGCTCGGCGCCGGATGCGATGTTTGGCATGGTGACGGGCGCGGTGCGCACCAGCATCACCAGCGCCTCGGGCCGAGAGTTTGTGTTGGGCCTGCTGCAAGCCGGCCACTGGTTTGGCGAGGTCTCCTTGCTCGACGGCTTGCCGCGTGTGTATGCGGCCCACGCCGTGGGTGATTGCGAGGTCGCCGTGTTGCCCGCCGCGAGCTTCTGGCCGCTGGCCGAGAAACACCCCGAGGTTCATCTGGCGCTGACGCGACTGGTCTGCCACCGGCTGCGCCTGGCGCTGGCCTGGATTGACGACACGGTCCTGATGCCGCTGCCGGCCCGCCTGGCCAGGCGTATCACGGCGCTGCTGCAAGGCGGTGGCACTTCGGGCGAACAAGACGTGGTGTCGCTGTCGCAGGAAGACCTGGCGGCGCAACTGGGCGTGTCACGCCAAAGCATCAACCGCCAGCTCAAACTCTGGGAAAAACAGGGCTTGCTGCGTATCGCCTATGGGCGTATCGCGGTGTTTGATCGCGCGGCGCTGGAGCGGCTGACCCACGGTTGACGGTGGGCACCAAACGCTCCTGATTCAATAGCTGCTTGCGACCGTTCCGCCTGGGCTACAGGCCTTTTTTTCCTTAAGAACATGCGCTACCCACCGCGGCCCGCCGTGGCGGGCGGCATGGCGCCCGGATCAAGCCCGGGAGGACAAATTTCCGGGTCTGCGCGTGTGTCACTGCCCGGGCTTGACCCAGGTAAACACGCGCACCGGCGGCATATTCACCACTTCCCAGCGCTTCTGCGGCTGGCCCAAATGGGGCGACACAAAACCGGCGACATGCGCACGCACCTGGTAGGCAACAAAGCGGCCGCCGGGGCGCAGCACTTCGGCGATGACCGCGGCGGTGCGGTCCGCGGCTTCGGGCGCCATGGTTGAAAACGGAATGCCGGAGACGATGGCATCCGGCATCGGTACGCCGCTAGCGGCCAACAAGTCTTCCAGCTGCTCGGCGCTGCCCAACTCCAGCGTGAAACGCGGGTCTTGCAGCGTGATGCGCAGGTGCTGGTAAAAGTGGGCGTCAAGCTCTATCGCCAGCAGCTGGGCTGCGGGCGGCATGGCGCGCAGGAAGGCGGCGGTCGTGCCGCCGGTGCCCGGCCCGAGTTCAACCACGGTGTGCGCTTCGGCCACCCGGGCCTCGCGCACCAGCCGCTGCTCCAGCCAGCGCGAACTCGGCACGACGGAGCCCACCCGGGCCGGGTGGCGCAGAAAGCCGCGTAGAAACTCCAGGCCGTCGCGCAGCTGGCCGCTGTGGCGCGGGCGGGCAAGCGGCGTGGCTCGGCCGGTCGGCCGCACGGCTCTGGGTTCGTTCAGCATGGTGGTGCTTGCGTGATGGGTTGTGGTTTTTCTTCAGAAGTCAACGCCCTGGAAGCCGCCGACGCCGCAAACGGCGTGGTTTCAAAGCGACCCTGCCAAGGATCATGCGGCAAGGGCGGCTGCAAGGTCAACTGATTCTGGCGCCGGCTTGCGCGGAGTGCCGCTGTGATCCCGGGCTTGATCCGGGTCACGGTGCTTGAGACCGGGTTCATGGATGGCGGGGCCAGCCCGCAATGACAACGCGGGGAAACACGCGATTCGAGGAAGGGCTGTCATCCCGGAATCGATCCGGGATCCATGTAGGCCATTCAGCGTCGCTATTATTTTTATAGCTTTTTACGCCCACCCATGGAGGGCTATAGGCCAATCTGACACATAAGGCAGGGCCTTCTGGACAGCCGGTCCTGCAGGGCGGAAAATTGGCAAATCTTCGGATGGGAGTCGCATCCATGGAACACCAGGTTGACACACTTGTGATAGGCGCTGGGCCGGCCGGCCTTGCGGTGGGGGCCTGCCTGAAGCGACGCGGCCTGCCTTTTCTGATGGTGGAGCGCTCGGCCGAGGTCGGCGCCAGCTGGCGGCGCCACTACGAGCGGCTGCATTTACACACCGACCGTGCACACTCCGCCCTGCCTTACCTGCCTTTTCCCGCGGGCACGCCGCGTTACCCGTCGCGCCAGCAGGTGATTGATTACCTGGAGCACTATGCGCAGCACTTCGCGCTGGCGCCGCACTTCGGCCAGGAGGTGCAGGCGGTGCGTCCGGGTAACGGCGGATGGAGCACGGCCACCACGGCCGGCCTCTACCACTCGCGGCGCGTGGTGGTGGCCACCGGCTACAACGCCGTGCCCCAGTTGCCGCACTGGCGGGGGCAGGAACGTTTTGGCGGCCCCATTCTGCACAGCAGTACCTACCGCAACGGCGAGGCCTTTCGCGGCCAGAACGTCCTGGTGGTCGGTTTTGGCAACAGCGGCGGCGAGATCGCGATGGATCTCCACAACTGCGGCGCGCATGTGGCCTTGGCGGTGCGCGGCCCGGTGAACATCATCCCGCGCGAGATCCTGGGCCTGCCCGTGCTGGCCATCGGTATTGCGCTGAGCCGCTTTCCGGCGCGTGTCGCCGATGCGCTGGCGGCGCCGCTGGTGCGACTCAGTGTGGGCGACATCACCCAGCTGGGTTTTCGCAAACTGCCCATGGGCCCGATCACGCAGATCAAGACCAAGGCCAGGGTTCCGCTGATCGACATCGGCATCCTGCAACTGGTGCGCGACGGTCAGATTGCGGTGCGCAGCGGTATCAGCGAAATGGGCGTGGGCTGCGTGCGTTTTGACGATGGGCGCTGGCAACGTTTTGATACTGTCATCGCGGCCACGGGTTTCAAGCCGCAGGTCGACCGTTTCCTCACGCCGCCGGACGCTGCCCCCAACGCGGGGCCCACACCGGCCCCCGGTGAAACGGGGCTTTATTTCAGCGGTTTTTATGTATCGCCAACGGGGATGTTGCGTGAAATTGGCCTGGAGGCGCAGCGGATTGCCGACCACATCCAGCAGCACCAAAATCATCAGCCTGTTGCGCTCGCGCCAGGCTAGGGTCGCGCTTTCGCTACTTTTTTGATAGCTGTTTTCGCCCGTCCTTCCTGGGCGACAGGCCTTTTTTTCTTGAAAATTTAGCTGAAACAGCCGGCGCGGCCTGTTCCGGCGCCAGCGCGCGGCCCGGCTCGAGCAGCGTGAGTTGGGCGAATTCAGTCGCCAGAAAGTCGATCAGCTCACGCACCGCCGGTAACAGGCCGCGGCGCGAGGGAAATACCGCGTGCACAATGCCGGCGCGTGGCCGCCAGTCAGGCAACACATCCACCAGCCGGCCCTGCTGCAAATCGTGTTGCACCATCATGGTTGGCAGTTGCAACACACCTACCCCCTGCAGCGCGGCCAGGCGCAAGGCCAGCCTGTCGTCGCTGATCAGGCGCGGCTGGTGGTGCAGGGTGGCGGTGGCGCCGTCCGGGCCCAGCAGGTGCCACACATGCTCGCGGTGCGGCGGGCCTTCGTCCAGGCTGGGCAGGCTGGAGAGGTCGGCCGGCAACAGCGGCGCAACGAGGCCATGGGCCTTCAGCAGCGCCGGGCTGGCCACCAGGCGCTGCGTGCTTTCCCCCAGCACCCGCATCACCAGGCCGCTGTCTTCCAGCGGCGGGAAACGCACACGGATGGCAATGTCAAAACCCTCGCCGATCACATCAACACGCCGATTGGTGCTTTCCAGTTGCATCTGCACACGCGGGCAGGTGGCCAGGAAACGCGCGAGGATGTCGCCGATCTGATAGTCCAGCAGGGCGGTGGGGCAGCTGATGCGCACCGTGCCCTGCGGCTGGGCGCTGACGCGGTCAATCACCTCCTGCGCGGCATTGGCCTCGACCAGCATGGCCAGGCAATGCTGGTAATAAGCCTGGCCGATCTCGGTCACGGCAAAACGCCGGGTCGAGCGCTGGATCAGGCGCACCCCCAGGCGCTCTTCCAGCAAGGCGATGCGCCGGCTCAGTTTGGACTTGGGAATGCTGAGCGCGCGGCCGGCGGGTGCAAAGCCCTGGTGCTCCACCACCTGCACAAAGTAATAAAGGTCGTTGAGGTCTTGCATGAACTCATTGTTCCTTAAATAGAACGCTGATGGCAAATACTGCCCACTACCGGCTTCATCGTTCCAGCCTTATCTTCGGTACATGGCAGTTCTATCTTCTGCCACTTTTTAAGGAGCAGCTCATGAAGAAGGTTCTTGGCATTTACAGCAACCCGCGCCAGCATTGGGTGGGCAATGGTTTTCCGGTGCGTTCCTTATTCACGTACGACACGTTGGGCCAACACGTGAGCCCGTTTTTGCTGCTGGACTACGCCGGCCCGGCGGAGTTCAAACCCGCCAGCACGCCCGGTGAAAAACGCGGTGTGGGCACCCATCCGCACCGCGGTTTTGAAACCGTGACCATCGTCTACAAGGGCGAGGTGTCACACCAGGACTCGACCGGCAGCGGCGGCACGATTGGCCCCGGCGATGTGCAGTGGATGACGGCGGCCTCGGGCATTCTGCACGAGGAGTTTCACTCACCGGCCTTCACGCAATCGGGTGGGCCGTTCGAGATGGTGCAGCTGTGGGTGAATCTGCCGGCCAAGGACAAGATGAGCGCGCCGCATTACCAGGGCATCGTCGACCAGCAGATTCCGTCTGTGGCGCTGCCTGACGGCGCCGGCAGCGTGCGTGTGATTGCCGGGGAGTACGACGGCCACAAAGGACCAGCGCAAACCTTCACACCCATCAATGTCTGGGATGTGCGCCTGGGCCAGGGCAAGGAAGCGGCCTTGAGCTTGCCCGAGGGCCACACCGCCGCCGTGGTGGTCTTGCATGGCGCGGTGCTGGTCAACGGCGAAGTCGTGCGTGAAGCGCAGATGGCGCTGCTGGAGCGCGACGGCGACGGCCTGCGCCTGGAGGCCAACAGCGATGCGACGATTTTGTTGCTGACGGGCGAGCCCATCGACGAGCCGATTGTCGGTCACGGCCCGTTTGTGATGAACACCCAGGCCGAAATCGCCACGGCGATCAGCGACTTCAATGCCGGCCGTTTTGGCCGGATCAGCCAGGCCACACGCTGAGTTGAAGTGGCATCCTGATCCGGCCCCGCCAGGGGTCGGGTCGGGGCGCCAACCCCTTCTTGACCCAAGCCCAACCCGGGCCGGCCGTGACGCGCCTGGGCGCGCCGCAGACCAGCCTTGTTTCTGTCCGTCCTCACTCAGGAGCCTCTCATGGGTCCGAAAACTGCCGCCGCCGTCGCCACCGTTCTCTGGGGCTTCACCTATGTCGTTTCGACGACCCTGCTGCCGCACAACCCCTTGCTGGTCGCCGCCGTGCGTGCCCTGGGCGGCGCCTTTGCGCTGCTGCTGTTGGCGCGCCATCTGCCGCCGCCGGGTTGGTGGAACAAACTCATCGTGTTGGGCACCTTAAACGCCGGCCTGTTTTTTGCGCTGCTGTTTATCTCGGCCATGCGCCTGCCCGGCGGCGTGGCCGCCATCTTCCAGGCGCTGGGGCCGCTGTTTGCGATCCTGCTGGGCTGGGCGATCCTGAAAATGAAACCCAGCCTGCTGAAAATTGCCAGCGTGTTGATAGGTGTGGCCGGCGTGGCGCTGGTGGTGCTCAAGGGTGATGCCGGCCTGGACGCCATCGGTGTGGCTGCCGCGCTGGGCGGAACCCTGTCGCTGGCGCTGGGTGGTGTGTTGATGAACAAATGGGGCAAGCCGCCCATCTCGATGATCGCCTTCACCGGCTGGCAGTTGCTGGTGGCGGGCATAGAACTTTTGCTGATGGCCTTGCTGGCCGGTGACCTGCCCAGCACCCTCACGGCCACCCACATCGCGGGTTTTGTGGTTCTGGCGGTGGTGCTGACGGCCGTGCCTTTTGTGCTGTGGTTCGGCGCCATCGCCAAGGTCGGCGTGGTCGTCGTCGCGCCTTTCTTCCTGCTGGTGCCCATCACCGCCTTTGTGCTGGACGCGCTGATCAAGGGCTTTGTGCCGACCGGTTTGCAGATCGTGGGCGCCGTCATCGTCGTGGCCGGTCTGCTGTTGAGCCAGTGGGTACCCAAAGCGCCGCGTCAACACAAGACGCGGCCAATACATCGCGTCAAACCTTCCCGAGAGACTTTCCCGAAACCATAATTAATGCGCATCAGCAAAAAGAGCAGCCTGCGGGCTGCCCTTTTTATCGATGATGGCGACGTCAAGCCCGCTTGGCGCCAGGCCCCGCCTGTTTTAAAAGAGCGTCCTCACGCAGCCGTCTGGAACACACCCGCCTTGTTGTCCGTATTTTTTGCCCGAACCGCTGTGCCCGAAAGTGTCAAACGGCTGGGCGCGAGGGCGCCGGCGGCCTCCAGGATGGGGTAGGCCACCGAGCAGAGGTGCGAGTTGATACGTTTCAGGTCGCTGATCAGATCCAGGTGCAGCGCGCTGGTCTCCACGCTGCGCGACGTGTTGTCCGTCAGGCGTGTGAGGTGGGCGGCGGCATAGGCATGCTCCAGGTCGCGAAAACGCGCTTTTTCTTCCAGCAGTTTGTGCGCGTCGCGCAGCTTGCCGTTGAGAAACACACTCATGCCCAGACGCAGGTTGTCGGTCAGCCGCGCATGTAACTCGCAAATTTCGGCCATGCCCGCATCCGAAAAGCTGCGCCCCTTTCTGATTTTTTTCTCCTCGATGTCCAGCAACACGCGTTCGATGAGGTCGCCCACCTGCTCCAGGTTGATGCTGAAACTGATGATGTCGGTCCAGCGCCGGCTTTCTTCCTCGGCCAGCTCGTCACGCGATATTTTGGTCAGGTAATACTTGATGGCTGAATACAGCTCGTCCACGGTGTCGTCAAGTTGGCGCAGCTCTTCGGCCAGGCGCAAGTCGTTGTGTTTGATCACGCTCAACATGCCCATCATCATGGTCTCGACAATATCGGCCTGGTGCAGCGCCTCACGCGCGGCACACGAAATCGCCAGCGACGGTGTGGCCAGCGCCGAGGGGTCCAGGTGGTGCGGCCGGCCGGCGCGCAGGCTGGTGCCGGGTTGGGGCAAGCAGCGTGTGACAAGTCGGGCCACAGGCGCGGTCAGGCCGATAAACAGCAAGGCCACCACGCTGTTGAAACCCAGGTGAAACAACACCACCGCCGTCGCCGGCTCGCCCAGCAAGGGCCGCACATGTTGCAGCCACAGGCCCACCCACGGCGCCAGCAGGACCACCCCACCGGTCTTGAACATCAGGTTGCCCAGCGGCACCTGGCGCGTCTCCACGCTGGCGCGCGCCGTCGTCAGCACGGCCAGCAGGCCGCTGCCCAGGTTGGCGCCCAGCACCAGGCCCAGCGCCACCTCCAACGGGATCACCCCGGCCGAGGCCAGCGTGGCGGTGAGCAACACAATCGCCAGGCTGGAATAAGCCGCCACGGCCAGCAGCGCGCCCACGGTGATCTCCAGCAACAGGTCGCTGGACAGGGAGGTCAGCAGCAACTTGACGGCCGGCGCCTGGGTCAACACCGCCGTGCTGTCGCTGACCATGCGCAGGGCCAGCAGCATCAGGCCCAGGCCGATCAGGATGCGGCCGACACGCCCGCTGGGACTGGCCTGGCGCGAGATGTACAGCACCACCCCGGCGAGGATGAACAGCGGCGAGAGCCAGGACAAGTCAAAGGACAGCACCACCACCATCAGGCTGGTGCCGATGTCGGCCCCCAGCATGACGGCCAGGGCCAGCGGCAGGGCGATCAGGCCCTGCCCGACAAAGGCCGACACAATCAGCGCCGTGGCCGTGCTGGACTGCACCAGGGCGGTGACGCCCAGGCCAGCCAAGGCGGCGCTGTAGCGGTTGTTGATGCTGCGTGCCAGCACCTGGCGCAGGTTGGCACCAAACACCCGCAGGATGCCTGTGCGCACCAGCTGGGTGCCCCAGACCAGAAGTGCAATCGCCGCCAGAAGATTCAGAAGTACACGCATCAGAACCTTCCGCCTGCCCGGGGCTTAATCAACCTTGGCGCCCGCTGCGCGCACCACGGCGCCCCAGGTCTTGAGTTCTTCGTTCATGAAGCTGGCGAAGTCCGCCGGGCTGCCGCCGCCGGGTTCGGCACCGTCGTTGGCCAGCGCCGCCTTCACACCGGGACTGGCAATCGCGGCCCGTGTGGTTTCGGCCAGCTTGGTCACCACGTCCCTGGGCGTGCCCGCGGGCACCAGCAGACCGGCCCAGGAGGTGACGGAAAACCCTTTCAAGCCCGCCTCCTGCATGGTGGGCAGATTCGGCGCTGCGGCGGAGCGCTGGTCGGACGTGACGGCCAGGCCGTTGAGTTTGCCGCCGCGGGTGTGGCCGATGGCGCTGGGGATGGTCTCGAAACCGAATTGCGCCTCGTTGGACATCAAGGCCAGCATGGCCGGGCCACCGCCGCGGTAAGGCACGTGGCGCACATCGGTCCCGGTGGCGGTCTTGAAAATTTCACCGGCCAGGTGGGCGGGTGAACCATTGCCGGACGAGGCAAAAAAAGTCTGACCCGGATTGGCCCTGGCGTAGCTGATCAGGTCCTGCACCGAGTTCAGCTTCAGTTGCGGTGGCACCACCAGCAGCAGCGGGTATTTGGCCACCAGGCCGATGGGCTCGAAACTTTTGATCGGATCAAACTTGAGCTTGGCGTAAAGATGAGGGTTGATCGCCTGGCTGCTCAAGGTGGCCATGAACACCGTGTAGCCGTCGGGCGCCGCGGCGGCCACACCTTCGGCCGCGATATTGCCCGCCGCGCCAGGCCGGTTGTCCACCAGCACCGGTTGACCCAGCAACTCCCCCATGCGCAGGGCCAGCACGCGCGCCAGCTTGTCGGTGGAGCCGCCGGCGGCGAAACCCACCACAATACGCACCGGTTTGGCCGGGAAGGCCTGGGCGTGGACCTGGACGCTGCTCGTCAAAAGCAGCGCCGTCATGGCAAGAATTTTCAATAGTGGCTGGGTCATGTTGTCTCCTGGCGGTGGGTGTAGGACGTCACGCTCTAGGCGGCGTGATTGAGGGCGAGGGAAAGAATGTCGAAGTTGCGCAGACGCGTCGCGGGCACGTCGCTCAGGACGCAGTTGAACAACAGCGGCACACGTTGTTCCGACATGCCGCCGTGCGAACGCAGCGGAACCGTCAGGCCTGACAAGTCGTGCTGGCTGGCTGAGGTGCCGATGACGGTCAGGCGTTCGCTCAACACCACCAGGTCGCCGATGCGGTCGGGCGGCAGCTCAAAGCTTGCTGCCGCCTCGGAGCGGCCGAGCACGCGTTCTATACCGGGGAGGGCGGCGATCAGCGCGGCCACACGGGCGGTGTCCGCGGCGTGCTTGACATAGACCGTGGCATAGGAGCCGAGTGCGCCGTGGTGCACCACATAAGGGTCGGTGATGGGCAGCAACACCCGTGCTGTGCCGTCGCCCAGGTCCTTGTCCAGGACGTCCTGCAGAAACACGATGTTGGGCCGGCCCAGCGCGTCGGTCTTCGCATTCATGCCGTGGTCGGCGGTCAGGCCGATGAGTGCACCCATGGCATCCAGTTGCACCAGGTAGCGGTCCATCATGGCGTAAAAATCATTCGCGCCATCGGTGCCCGGTGCAAATTTGTGCTGGATGTAATCGGTGGTCGAGAGGTACATCAGGTCCGGCCGCTCCGACTTCATAAGCGTGACGCCGGCGGCGAAAACAAATTCCGACAAGTCGGCGCTGTAGACGGAGGGCACAGGCAGGCCAACCTTTTGCAGAACGTCTTCGATGCCGTTGTCGGCCAGCGTGGTGTCCGCCGCCTTTTCCGCCGAGAAACAAATGCCGCGCAAACCGTGGCCCAGCAGGCTGCGCAACTTGTCCTTGGCCGTGACCACCGCGACTTTTTTCCCGAGGTCGGCCAGGGCCGCCAGCACACTGGGGGCACGCAGGTAACGTGCGTCGTTCATCAAGACCTCAGCCTGCTGCTCGGGGTCGAAGAAAAAATTGCCGCAGATGCCGTGCACGCTGGGCGGCGCGCCGGTCACGATGGACAGGTTGTTCGGGTTGGTGAAGGAGGGCATCACACAGTCGCCCGTCAGCACCGTGCCTTTGTCCCGGAGGCTGGCGAAAAAGGGCGCGACGCCGGCCTGCACCGCCTGGTTGATGTATTCCTGTTCACAGCCGTCGATGCAGACAATCACGACGGGCCGGCTGGGCAGCCGGTAAGAACGGGTGTTGACGGTGAATTGGTTGGATGTTTGAGTCATGCCCGCAGCGTATTTCAGAGATTGCGTGAGGTCTATCGACAAAAACTCGGGCATCTGTGACTAATAATCACATATGCCCCATCATTTACCCCCGCTGAACGCCTTGAAGATTTTCGAAGTGGCGGCCCGTGCGGCCAGCTTCACCGAGGCCGCCCAGGAGCTTCACCTGACCCATGGCGCCATCAGCCGGCAGATTCGGCTGCTGGAAGAAGCGCTGGGGCAACCGCTGTTTCGCCGCGACGGCCAACGCATGGTGGCCACTGCCCATGCCAAGGCCTTTGCGCGCGAGGTCAGTGCTGCCTTTGACCACATCAGCGACGCGTCGCGCCGTTACGGCAAGCTGGCCTCGCAAAAAGTGGTGCGGGTGAATGCGCCGGCCACCTTTGCGATGCGTTGGCTGATTCCGCGTCTGGACAGTTTTCGCACCGCCTTTCCGGGTGTGGACGTGCGTGTCTCCACGGCCTTCAGCAACGAGCCGGCGCTCAAGGGCAGTTTCGACCTGATCATTCGCCGGGCACCGGGGGACGCCAGCCAGTACGAGGTTGTTCCGCTGTTCCAGGAGTTCAACACGGTGATCGTCAGCCCGGCCCTGGTGAAGAAAAAAATGGCCAGGCGCGATCTGCGCCGCTTCTTGTCCGCATCGTCACACCTGAGCACGGAGACCCGGCCGGGCGATTGGGAAGCCTGGCTGACCGCCGCCGGCATCCTGGACCTGCAGCCGGCGCAGCACCTGCGGTTTGACCACTTTTTTGTCACCTTGCAGGCGGTGGTTGATGGCATGGGCCTAGGCATAGGCCCGGTGCCCACGCTGCAAAGCGACCTGGACCTGGGCCGGCTGGTGGCGCCGTTTGATGACATCCGCGTACCCGGCAACAGTTATTACGCGCTGCTGCCGCGCGACGTCGACAAACCCAAACACCTGCGGTCGTTTCACGAGTGGCTGGTGGGTGCGCAGGAGGTTTGAGCCCGCCGGTGTCAGGCAAACGCCAGTCGCTCCCAAAAGAATAGCTAACTGCGCAATATGGACGGTGGCTACAGCCCTTTTTCAACCATATCCAGCAGGCGCTGGCCGACTTGCTGCATCTGCGGCCCGATGACCGGGCCCAGCGGGCCGTCCACCACCAGTATGGCCAGGCCGTGCACCGCCGACCAGGCGATGAACTCCGCGCCAGGGCGGCGCTCGGGCGGCATCACGCCGGCTTCGACCATCTGATCGAGCGCGGCGCCCAGCAATTGGAAGGGGTTGAGGCCGCTGTGACCGGCCCGGGCCGGGTCAGGCGTGGCCTCTGTCAAATCGTCCGACGGGCCAAAGGCGGTGCGAAACAAACCCGTCTCGGCCTGGGCAAAACGCAGGTAGCCGGTGCCCACCGCACGCACACTGGCACGGGCCAGGTCGGCGGGTGGCAGGCCGCCAGGCAGGGCCGCCAGCTCGGCTTCCATCGCCCCGGCCACGGCCGACAGGGCGGCAGCGCGCACCGCCTGCAACAAGGCCTGGCGGCTGGCGAAGTGGCGATAAGCGGCGTTGGGCGCCACACCGGCGCGACGTGTGGCCTCGCGCAGCACCACGGCATCGGGCCCACCGCTGCGCGCCAGCGCGATGCCGGCCTCCAGCAACACACGCCGCAGGTCGCCGTGGCGGTAGGTGCTACGGGCGACGGGTGGCCGGGATGCATTTGTCATGACTGCTTACTTTTTAATGTGGACACTGTCCATTATCTTTGTTATTCTATTGTGTACGGTGTCCACAATACCTTTGTTTCCCCGATCTTGCCAGCGCCAACAAGGAGCACCCCATGCAAAAGATCACGACCTTTCTGACTTTCAAGGACCAGGCGGAAGACGCCCTGAAGTTCTACACCTCGGTCTTCAAAAACGCGACGATCGGCGATGTCCGGCGCTACGGCAACACGGGGCCTGGCCCGGCAGGCTCGTTCATGACGGGTACTTTCGAGATTGAAGGGCAACAGTTCATGGTGCTGAACGCCGGCGCCGACTTTGGTTTTGCGCCCGGCATATCGCTGTTTGTGGACTGCAAGACGCAGGAAGAAGTCGATGACTTGTGGGAAAAACTCTCTGCCGGCGGCACCGTCCAGCAATGCGGCTGGCTGCAGGACAAGTTCGGTGTGAGCTGGCAAATCGTTCCCAGCGTCCTGATGACGCTGATGGGCGACCCCGACCCGGTCAAGGCAGAACGCGTCATGAAAGCCATGATGCAGATGGTCAAGCTGGACATCCAGAAGCTGCAGCAGGCTTACGACGCGGCCTGAGGCCGGCACCCATCCATTCCTCCACGGCATTCATTCCCCAACCACCCCTGAAAAGGAGTTCCCCATGCTAGTTCAGCCCTATCTGTTTTTTGAAGGCCGCTGCGAAGAGGCCCTGAATTTCTACAAGAGCGCCATAGGTGCCGAAGTGACGGCGATGATGCGCTACAGCGACAGCCCGCAGCCGCCGTCGCCGGAGATGTGCGCGGGCGGCTCGGGCGCCGGCAAGATCACGGGCAATCACATCATGCACGCCAACTTTCGCGTCGGCGACACGCAGGTGATGGCGTCCGACGGCATGGCGCAGGGCAAGGCCGAGTTCAAGGGCTTTTCGCTGTCCATCAGCGCCAGCGATGACGCGCAGGCGCAGCGCCTGTTCAAGGCACTGGGCGAGGGCGGGCAGGTGCAGATGCCCATGAGCGAAACCTTTTTTGCCACCAGCTTCGGCATGGTGGCCGACCGCTTTGGCGTGTCGTGGATGGTGATCAACCCGAAACCCATGTGAGGCCGCTGGCAAGCCTCGTTTCAAACCAAGCGGAGAGATGTCTGATGGAAACCGTCAAAGCGCAAAAAGAGCATGTCTGGCTGCAACAGTTGCTGGGCCAATGGACCATGGAAGGCGAGTGTGACGGCCCGCCAGGCGAGCCACCCATGAAGAGTTCAGGCACGGAAAGCGTGCGCGGCCTGGGCGACTTGTGGGTGGTCTGTGAAGGCCAGGGAAGCATGCCCGGCGGCGCCCCTTGCGAGATGTTGATGACGCTGGGTTATGACACGGCGAAAAAAGCCTTTGTCGGTCACTGGGCCGGCTCCATGATGAGCGGCATGTTTGTCTACCGCGGCACGCTGGACGCGGCGGGCAAGGTGCTGACGCTGGACACCGAAGGGCCGAGCTTCAAGGGCGACGGCAGCACGGCGCATTACCAGGACGTCATCACCATCAAAAACCAGGACGAGCGCACCCTGCATTCACAAACCCGGCAGCCCGACGGCTCGTGGCAACGTTTCATGACGGCGACCTACCGGCGGGCAAAGTAGCATTTTTGGAGCATGCCCATGAGGTCACATCAGCAACCCACACCGCCGCGCAAGCCGGCGAAGAACCCTGGCTTCGTTTCCCGGACGGGAGCGACGTTCTGAGTTATGCCAATTCATGAATTTTTTAAACGCAGGCCGATGAGAAAAACGTACCACGGCAGTTGCCACTGCGGCGCAATCCACTTTGAAGCAGACATCGATATACGTGCCAACACCTACCGCTGCAATTGCTCGATCTGTTCCCGCAACCGTTTCTGGCCGGCGATCGTCGCGCCAGGCGCTTTCCGCCTTTTGTCCGGCCAGTCGGACTTGACAAAATACCTGTTCAACACAAAGCGTCATGAGCACTATTTCTGCAAACACTGCGGCGTGCGGCCGTTTGGCATCGGCCGCACGCCGGAGGGCCATCAGATTTATGGTGTGAATCTGGGATGCCTGGACGATGTGGCACCCAAGGAGCTGGCCGAGGCTCCCATCCTCTATGTGGACGGCCAACACGACAACTGGTCCGCCGCGCCCTTGGTCACAAGCTACCTGTGATCCGGCCCGGCTTGATGCCCGGTGCGCAGGGTCTGGGCAGCGTTCACGCGATCCGGTTAAAGTGGCGCAGGCCCTTGCGCCTTCACCGTCATCTGCCTCGTCACGACCCCAGGAGCGCCGTGTGCCCGCCATTATTTCCATTCGCCAACTCGGCAAGACCTACGCCTCGGGTTTTCAGGCACTCCGTTCGGTCAACCTGGACATCCAGCAGGGAGAAATTTTCGCCCTGCTCGGCCCCAACGGCGCCGGCAAGACCACGCTGATCAACATCGTCTGCGGCATCGTCAGGCCCAGCTCGGGCAGTGTGACGGCCGGCGGGCACGACATTGTTCGCGACTACCGCGCGGCACGCGCCAAGATCGGCCTGGTGCCTCAGGAGTTGTCCACCGATGCATTTGAAACCGTCTGGTCCACCGTGAGCTTCAGCCGCGGGCTGTTTGGCAAGCCGCCGAATCCGGCGCACATCGAGAAGGTGTTGCGCGACCTGTCGCTCTGGGACAAGAAGGACAGCAAGATCATGACGCTGTCGGGCGGCATGAAGCGCCGGGTGCTGATTGCCAAGGCGCTGTCGCACGAGCCGCAGATTCTGTTTCTCGACGAACCCACAGCCGGTGTCGATGTCGAATTGCGCCAGGGCATGTGGCAGATGGTGCGCCAGTTGCGCGACCGTGGGGTCACCATCATCCTGACCACACACTACATCGAGGAGGCCGAGGAAATGGCCGACCGCATCGGCGTGATCAGCAAGGGTGAGCTGATCGTGGTCGAGGACAAGGCGGTGCTGATGCGCAAGCTTGGCAAGAAGCAGCTCACGCTACAGCTGCGTTCGGCCCTGCAGAGCATTCCCGCGGCGCTGGCCGGGCTGCCGCTGGCGTTGACCGATGGCGGCAACACGCTGGTCTACACCTTTGACACCCAGCAGGAGGAAACCGGCATCGGCGAGCTGCTCAAACGTCTGGCCGGCCTGGGCATCGACTTCAAGGACCTGCAGTCGAGCGAAAGTTCGCTGGAGGACATCTTCGTGAGCCTGGTGCACGCGGCCCCGCCTGCGCAAGCCCTGCAAAAGGAGGCCGCATGAACTGGCACGGCATCAGCGCCATCTACCGCTTCGAAATGGCGCGCACCTTCCGCACCCTGATGCAGTCCATCGCCTCGCCGGTGATCTCGACCTCGCTGTACTTCGTCGTCTTCGGCGCGGCCATCGGCTCGCGCATGGGCGACATCGACGGCATCAGCTACGGTGCGTTCATCATCCCCGGCCTGATCATGCTGTCGCTGCTCAACGAGAGCATTTCCAACGCGGCCTTCGGCATCTACATGCCCAAATGGTCGGGCACGATTTACGAGCTGCTGTCGGCGCCGGTGTCGTCGATGGAGGTGGTGCTGGGTTATGTGGGTGCGGCGGCCAGCAAATCGGTGCTGCTGGGTCTGCTGATCCTGGCGACGGCGCGCCTCTTCGTGCCCTACAGCATTGCGCACCCGTTCTGGATGTTGTGCTTTTTGCTGCTGACCGCGCTGACCTTCAGCCTGTTCGGCTTCATCATCGGGCTGTGGGCGGACAACTTCCAGAAGCTGCAGCTTGTCCCGATGATGATCGTCACGCCGCTGACCTTTCTGGGCGGCGCGTTTTATTCGATCAACATGCTGCCGCCGCTGTGGCAGAAGATTGCCTTGGTCAACCCGGTGGTCTACCTGATCAGCGGCTTTCGCTGGAGCTTTTACGGCGTGGCCGATGTCAATGTGGGCATCAGCGTGGCCGCCATCCTCGGCTTTCTGGCGCTCTGCCTGGGCACGGTCTGGTGGATTTTCCGCACGGGCTGGAAGCTCAAGGCCTGAGCGCCACCGACACGGCGCCCCGGACGCTACTCATTTAATAGCTAATTACGCCTACCCAGCAAGGGCCAGAGGCCAATTTAGCTTGAAAATCCGACGCAAAGTCGCGCCTGACCACTGCTTGAAAAAATGCCGGCCTGCCTCATCTCATTTGTTTGAAAGCTCACGCCAGAAAGGCCCCGCCATGCCCGCCAGCCCTGTCCTCCAGATCAAGCCCCTTGGTTTTCCGTGGGAGACCCTAGACCCGTTTCTGTTTTGCGTCTACCACGATGATGCCTACCCCGCGGCCAATACGCAGATGGGACCGCAAGCCTCGCTGGCCGGCCGCGATCTCGGCCAGGACTTCAGCCGCAAGGACGGCTGGAGCATGTACCACGGCAGCACGGTGCCGGGTTTTCCGGCGCACCCGCACCGCGGCTTTGAGACCGTGACGATAGCCCGCAAGGGCCTGATCGACCATTCGGACTCGCTGGGCGCGACCGCGCGTTTCGGCCAGGGTGATGTGCAGTGGCTGACGGCCGGCAAAGGTGTGGTGCATTCGGAAATGTTTCCGCTGCTGGACAACACCGCGCCGAATCCGCTGGAGCTGTTCCAGATCTGGCTCAACCTGCCGGCCGCCAGCAAGATGGCCGAGCCGCACTTCACCATGTTCTGGTCGCAGGCGATTCCACGCCTCACCGCCACGGATAACAACGGCCGCAACACCGACGTCGCGGTGATCGCCGGCCAGTTGCAAAACGCCGATGCGCCGTTACCGCCACCGCCCGACTCCTGGGCCGCACAGCTGGACGCCGACGTGGCGATCTGGACCATTCGCATGGAAGCCGGCGCGCGCTGGACGCTGCCGGCCGCCACGGGTCAAAACACGCGGCGCAGCCTGTATTTTTTCAAAGGCAAAACCGTCCACATCGCCGGCCAGGGCATCGACCATCCGGCCGCCATCGAGTTGCGCGCCGATGCCGCGGTGGAGCTGCTCAACGGCGACGAAGTCAGTGAATTTTTGCTGCTGCAAGGCAAACCCATTGGTGAGCCCGTGGTGCAACACGGCCCCTTCGTGATGAACACGCAGGCCGAGATTGTGCAGACCCTGGCCGACTACCGGTGCACGCAGTTTGGCGGCTGGTCGTTTGCCAGCGAAGCGCCTGTGCACGGGCGCGACCCGACACGTTTTGCCAAACATCCTGGCGGGCGCGAGGAAAAACCGGAATCCTGAACACCCTTTGTGCTCAAGACCCCTGGCCCAAACTGCCTGCAGGTGACGCACCAACGGGAAACTGATTCAGGGAAGTTAAGGTTTGCCCCAGACTGGGTCAGGGATTAAACGTCATTCGTAACAAAGCCGGAACATGCGCTAAACATGTTCCGGCTTACCAGGGATACGTTACAACTGACCCACCTTACCGGCCAGGCGGCGATAGTGCCCGGATTAATGCAGTTTGCGCCTACGGCTGGCCAACCAGCCTGCCGCCAAAGCGATGCCGAGCAGCGCAAGAATGCTTGGCTCAGGGATTTGCTGCGTCAAACGCTGGGTAGAAATCGTGAAGCCAAATGCCAGTGCAGTTGATTGACCTTCCACCGTGGTGAAGCCCAGGCAGTTGTTGGCTGCACCGGCTGCCGCACAAGCAGCATTTGGCAAGGTTCCCAACACGCCACCAGAGGTCGGAAAGATGTTGATGAAATAAGTATTGCCGTCAAAGTTAAGGATTTGGTTCAGGAAACCTGTTTGCTGCACAAAGATGTCATTGCAGGGAATGGGGCTGGCCACGACAGCGCAGGGCGTGCTATTCGGCGTTTCGGAAAACAAAATGTCGTAGTTGAGGGATGGCAAAGCGCCCGGAATACCAGGGGTGTTGGCGGGTAACGCTGCGGACAGGTTCAGGGTGACCCGAAGTTCCGCGTTGGTGAGGGTGGTTCCTGTAATAGGGTTGTTGTTGTGGGTCAAGGTCACGCCGGCAGCGGTGGTTCCAGGAACTGGCGAGGTCCCGGTGATTTGCGTCTGAATAGCGCCAGGGGCCGGGTCGGTAATCACCAGTGAAGATCGCCCCGAGCCGGTTGAGTCACCCCAAACCAAGGTCTTGGAATTGGGGTTGTCCACCCCAACTGGCGCGAATGAACCCCATACGCCTGACAAAGAGTAGGTCCAGTCGGTGACCAGGGGTCCCGCATGGGCGGCCGTGAAACCGGCCAAGCCGATCACCAGCGGAGCCAGGACCTTGAGTGCGGAGTATCTTTTCATGATGAGTCTCCATTCAAATTGCTAGGTTCAACTTGGAGGTTTCTTGCCCGCCAAGCCCTCCGCCAGATCAAATGCATAAGTCGTACCATCTTTCCAAGAGATGGGAAACGCTATATAAATCAATGCTCTCTCATGTTTGCTTCGCTTTCCTGAGATCTTGACTGTCAGGAAATCCGACAGTGCAAGGCGTTCTTTCGGGTTCGGCTACGGGTGGCCTCAAGTCAGTTTTTTTCGATCCCTGACGCCTTGAAAATGCCATACCTGCCAATAACGCAGTCTCCTGCACATCACGCTGGTCGGGCGCATTCGGCCTGCTGTCGCGCTGGGGCGATGTCCCAGGGCAAGCGCATCAAATGGCCGGCGAACACACGGTCTCTATATGACGTGGCACGCAACGAGGGAGGCCTGCACCTCAATACCAGCGTGGACACCAGCGAGTTCTGCCGCGACAGCATCGCGCACGGGTGGATCCAGCATGGCAGGCCTCAATGCGCCGACGCCCATCGTCTCTTGCTGCGGTGCGATGGAGGAGGCGCCAACGCCTCCAACCGGCATGTGTTCAAGGAAGCGCTGCAGAAGGTGGCCCAGCGGCGTGATTGTGGGCGCATCACGCGCTTGCCCGAAAGTGATGTCCAGCAGGATTGACTTGGCGCGGGCTTTGGAAGCTGCGGCCAAACGCAACAACGCATCGGCGTGGTTCTGGTAACGGTTAGGCCAGGCACTGGCGCTGCTTTGGAAAAATTGAGGGTCGTACATCACGTACCGTGATCTGGTCGCGCGCCCTGGCGAGGCAAACGAACAGGGCCGTTAGTGGTGCCTGTGTGTGAGCCATAAAGCCGATCAACGCCATGCCACTGTCGTTCGTGTGTGTGCCCTGACGTCTGTACAGCCTATCCGGTATCACACACGGATTCAGCCCGAGTCCCTGCGGGTCTATGCAGGCCAAGTAAACTCAGAATGCCCTTGCGGGCAGGCGCGGGTGACAGTCACTGGCGCCGCATTCACACGAGGTGGTTTGATGGCGATTGGTTGGCTGGCAGTGTTGCAAATGGTTCCCTGGTCGGACGTGATCAACAACGCGCCCAAGGTGGCCGAGGGTGCCAAAAAGCTGTGGAAGGCAGTCGGTAAAAAACCGCCGCCCCAGGCGCTGCCGGATGAAGAAACCACCGCCGCGCTGTCGCCCGAGGCGCAGGCCATGGCCATCTTGCAAGCGCGTATCGCCGCCATGGAAGAAGCTACGGGCGAGCTGCACAACCAGATGCTGGCCTCGTCCGAGCTGATCAAGACCCTGGCCGAACAAAACACCCAACTGATCCAGCGCATCGAACTCAGCCGCGTGCGGCTGTTGTTGCTGTCAGGCGTGACGGTGGTGGTCGCCATCGTCGCCGTGGTGGGGCTGACACTGGCGCTGGCGCGCTGATGCAAGCGCCGCTCCAGCCCGTCACCTTGTCCGGACACCATGTCCGGCTGGAACCGTTGACCCTGGCGCATGTGCCTGCACTGGCGCGTGTCGGGCTGGCCCCCGAACTCTGGCGACTGCAGCCGGTGCCCATCATCAGCGTGGACGACATGCACGCCTATATTGCCCAGGCACTGGCTGATCAACAGCGCGGTGTCAGCCTGCCTTTTGTGATCCTCCACAGCGGCACCGGCGAGGTGATCGGTAGCACGCGTTATATGGACATCGCGCCGGCCCATGACCGGCTCGAGATAGGCGCCACCTGGCTGGCGCCGGCCTGCCAGCGCACAGGCGCCAACACCGAGGCCAAACTCCTGCTGCTGAGCCATGCGTTTGAAACCCTGAAAACCATTCGTGTGGTGTTCAAGACGGAAGTGCTCAATGAACAGTCACGCAAGGCGCTGGCACGCCTGGGCGCGGTGGAAGAAGGCATCTTTCGCCAACACCTGATTGCAGCATCGGGGCGCCGACGGGACATGGTTTATTTTTCCATTCTGGAGACCGAGTGGCCGGCGGTCAAAACCGGCTTGCTGGGCCGGCTTCGCTGAGGCCGTCCTCCTAGTCCCAGGCGGGCGCCAGCCCCTCGGGATTGACCAGGCGTTCGCCCCGATCCAGCGCGGCGATCTGTGCCATGTCTTCCTCCGTCAAACGCAGTTGCTGCGCCAGCAAATTGCTTTGCAGGTTGACGCGCTGGGTCGATGAGGGAATCACCGCGTAACCCAGTTGCATGGCCCAGGCCAGCACCACCTGCGCCGTGGTGGCGCCACGGCTCGCCGCGATCTGCTGGAGCACCGGGTCTTGCAGCACCTTGCCGTAAGCCAGCGTCATGTAGGAGGTGATGTGAATGCCCTGGCTGCGCGCGAAGTCGGCCACCTTACGGTTTTGCAGGTAGGGGCTGAGCTCGATCTGATTGGTGGCGATACTGGCGGCGCCCACGATGGCTATCGCCTCCTGCATCAGCGCGATGTTGAAGTTGGAAATACCGATCTGTTTGGTCAGGCCTTGTGCCTTGGCCTCCATCAAGGCGCCCAGTGTGTCGGCCAGCGGCACGGCCGCACCCGGCGACGGCCAGTGGATCAGTGTGAGGTCCACATGGTCGGTGTGCAGCTTGGCCAGGCTGTCTTTCAGGCTGGGAATGACGCTGCCTTTGGCCAGGTGTTCGGTCCAGACCTTGGTGGTCAGAAACAGTTCGCTGCGCGGCACGCCGCTGCTGGCAATGGCCTGGCCGATCTCGGCCTCGTTGCCGTAGATCTGCGCCGTGTCTATGGCACGGTAACCGAGCGCCAGCGCGTTGCTGACGGAGGCCATAACGACCTGGTCTTTGAGGCGGAAGGTGCCGAGGCCGAAAGCTGGGATAGTCATAAGGATGTCCTTGTTGAGTGTTGAAGAAATTAGTGCGCAGGTACGGGCGCTTGGTTCATCGCGCGGGCCGGCACGCCGTCCCGGGTATCGAGGCGACCGCTCCAGTAGGTCAGGGCCAGCGCGCCCAGCACCACCAGCCCGCCTATCCAGGGTGTGTGCATCAGGCCGAGGTGCGTCACCACCAGGCCGCCGGCCCAGGCCGCGAAAGCAATGCCGAGATTGAAGGCGGCGATGTTCAGGCCCGAGGCCACATCCACCGCCTGCGGCGTGTGGCGTTCGGCCTGGCGCACCACATAAACCTGCAGACCGGGCACGTTGCCAAAAGCCACGGCACCCCACAAAAACACGGTGGCGACCGCTAGATAAGGATGCGGCGCGGTGAAGTTAAACACCAGCAGCACGGTGGCGAGCAAGGCAAAGATGAGCTTGAGCGCGGCGATGGGGCCCTTGCGGTCGGCCAGCTTGCCGCCCCAGATGTTGCCGGCCGCCACCGACACACCGTAGACCAGCATGACCCAGCCGACGGCACCAACGCCAAAGCCGGCCTGCTGCAGGATGGGTGCAAGAAAAGTAAACGGAATAAAGGAGCCGCCGTAACCCACCGCCGTGGTGGCGTACACCAGCAGCAAACGCGGCTGGGTCAACACCTTGAACTGCTGCGTCAAGGAGGCCGGTGGTGTGTGTTTGATGCTGCGCGGGATAAACAGCAGGCTCACGACAAAAGCGATCGCACCCAGCGCTGACACCGCCAGAAAGGTTTCGCGCCAGCCGAAATGTTGGCCTATGAAGGTGCCCAGCGGCACACCGGTGACCAGCGCCACCGTCAGGCCGGTGAACATGATGGCAATCGCGCTGGCGGCTTTGTCCTTGGGCACCAGACCCGTCGCAATCGTCGAGCCGATGGAGAAAAACACACCGTGGGCCAGGCCGGTGAGGATACGCGCGGCCACCAACGAGTTGTAGCCGGGCGCCTGCCAGGCCAGCAGGTTGCCCAGCGTGAACAACGCCATCAGGCCCAGCAGCAGGGTTTTGCGCGGCAATTTGCCGGTCAGGGCGGTCAGCACCGGCGCGCCTATGGCGACACCGAGCGCATACAGGCTGACCAGCAGGCCGGCCGAGGGCAGGCCGATCTGCAGGTCGGCCGCCACCGTGGGCAAAAGACCCACGATGACAAACTCGGTCGTTCCGATGGCAAAGGCGCTGATGGTCAGCGCGAGAAGGGCAATAGGCATGAAAAGCTCCGTCATGTTCACGAAGCCTGTAGTGTGGGATTTTTACCTTTGCAGAAAAAGCCCTGTTCAAGCAGAATATTATTGAGTCCAAGTCAATAATGAAGCTGCCATGAAAACCACCCTCGAAGAACTGCTGGCCTTTCGCGCCGTGGTCGACAGCGGCTCCATCACGGCGGCGGCCGACCAGCTGGGGCAGACCGTGTCGGGCATCAGCCGGGCGCTGGGCCGTCTGGAGAAAAAACTGGGCACAACGCTGTTGCGCCGCACGACGCGGCGGCTGGAGTTGACCGAAGAGGGTGCGACCTTTCTGGCGCGCACACGTGCCATCCTGGATGCGATGGAGGAGGCCGAGGAGGAGCTGGCGGCGCGCCGGCAAGCGCCCGCCGGCCTGCTGCGGGTGAACGCGGCATCGCCCTTCATGCTGCACGCCATCGTGCCGCGCTTGCCGGAATTCAGCCAGCTGTATCCCAAGATCCAGCTGGAGCTCAATACCGATGAGCTGAATGTGGACCTGCTGGCGCAACGCACCGACATCGCGATCCGCATAGGGCCGCTGCGCGACTCGACCTTGCATGCGCGGCCGCTGTGCAGCAGTCGCCTGCGTGTGCTGGCCAGCCCGGCCTACCTTGAAAAACATGGCAAGCCCAAACGTGTGGCCGACCTCGCCAGTCATGCGCTCATAGGCAACAGCCAGTTGCCCACGCTGAACCAATGGCCGCTGCGCGGACCTCAGGGCGACAGCTACCCGGCGACACTGGCCTTCAGCGCGTCCAGCGGCGAAACCATGCGGCATCTGGCGCTGGCGGGTGTGGGTATCGTCTGCCTGGCCGACTTCATGACCGAGGTAGATCGCGCGCGCGGCGACCTGGTGCAGGTACTCACGCGCGACACGGTGGAAGTGCGGCAAGCGGTCAACGCGGTGTACTACCGCAACACGGCGCTGTCATCGCGCATCACGGCGTTTCTGGATTTCATGGCGGCGCGGCTGGCGGACCAATGAAGAGCAGGGTCCACGTCGCTTTGCGACTGGGCCCTATCTCACTTTGGCCCGCCGTCGGCTACAGTGCAGCGACGCACACCACGCGCCAATCCACTTCATCCCGACTTGTCCGGCTGGCACAGCTCGCCGCCGGTTTGGCCTTGAGGCTGGGCACGAAGCCCAGAGGAGGCACTAGGTGGCTCCTTAGAAAGGAGATTGGTCCAAGCGATCTTTATTGCTACTTTGGCGCGCGATTTGGCCAGCCTAACGGCATACAGAACTTCCTTCGCAACAACGATTCGGACAATCCCATTCACTGGGAATGGACCCTCCCCGTTTTTGAATCGCGTCAGGAAGGAGCGAAACCTTGATGTCTAACCAGTCGTATATGGATTCCCCCTCAACGGCAAGAAACTAACCGATATGTTGGCTGTCGGGGAAGCGCCTACAGTCGGATATCCGGCAGGCGAACACAAAAACGCTTCACGCCATTGCAGGAAGAAGCACCGCGCAACGCCTCTCGAACTGAGCGCTTAGAGCCGCTAAAAAAACCCAGCGCAGCGGTCCTTGCTAGGCGTGTTGCCGCAGACAATACTGCAGCACGGCAAGGCGGAACAACGACACCAGGAGGGTTTTGTTAGCGGCGCTTAGTCGGGATGCATGACCACCAGCAACCCAGAGCCAGCGGCGCGGCCTATGTTCCGGATGCTGTGAGCAACGTCCGCTGGGTAGCGGGCCGTTTCCCCCACCGTGACCTTGGTCGATACGGTGCCTGCGCTGACCTCGAAGCTGCCCGACAAGACTGTGAAATGTTCTTGGGTTCCGGGTTCGTGAGGTTGGGAAAGCAAGCCGCCGCCGGCTTTCATCTGCAGTTGATACCACTCAAAATGACCTGCGGTTTCTATGGGCCCCAAGATCTGTAGCTCACCCAGCTCATCGCTGGTTCTAAGGGTTGGCGTCTGTGCGGCAGGGACCACCACCACCTTGGGTTGCGCATTCTGCACGTTGCCCGGCTCTAACAGTTCCAATAGCGGTACGCCCAGTGCATTTGCAAGACGCCAGACGACGGCGACTGTCGGATTCGCCTGGCCTCTTTCAATTTGCGACAGCATTGACTTCGAAACCCCGGCTCTTTGCGAGAGAGATTCCAAGGACCAGTTGCGCCGCTCTCGAAGTTTTGAAAGCTGCGCGCCTACGGCTGGAGGTGCCTGAATACCACCGGCTTCTTGCGGACTGGGGGTTGCTGATGTGGCGCGGGTCATTTTTGTAACTTGGTAGCGAAAAATTTGTTTGGCGCAGATGTCAAAGCATGCTTGCTCGCTCTAAAAAAGTTCGATATAGTGCAAATCATGTTCGATATGTTGGAATTTTCCAGCTAAAAGAGAGTTTACATGACAGCCACTGTATCCACAACCAGCACTTTCTATGCATCCGTCCGGCAGCAGCTTGACGACATCAAGGCCAGCGGTCTGTACAAGACCGAGCGGGTCATCACCAGTCCCCAGGGAAGTCAGATCCGCACGGCTGACGGAAAAGAGGTGATCAACCTCTGCGCCAACAACTATTTGGGTTTGTCTTCGCACCCAGAGGTGGTCGCGGCGGCGGGCGAAGCCTTGTCTCAGCGCGGCTTTGGCCTCAGCTCCGTTCGCTTCATCTGCGGCACTCAGGATATTCACAAAGAACTGGAACAGCGTTTGTCCCGGTTTCTGGGTACCGAGGACACGATTCTTTATGGCTCAGCTTTCGATGCGAACGGCGGTCTTTTCGAGACCCTGCTTGACGCGCAGGACGCGGTCATCAGTGATGAGCTCAATCATGCCTCCATCATCGACGGCATACGCTTGAGCAAAGCCAAGCGTTTTCGCTACAAGAACAATGACATGGCCGATCTCCGCCAGCAGCTTCAGGCGGCCCGTGCGGATGGTGCAAGGTTTATCTTGGTCTTTACCGATGGTGTGTTTTCCATGGATGGCACCATCGCAAAACTCGATGAGATGCGCTCCATCTGCGACGAGTTCGGCACCTTGCTGGGCGTCGACGATTGCCATTCCACCGGCTTCCTGGGAGCCACCGGGCGCGGCACCCAGGAGCACCATGGCGTCTTCGGAAAAATTGATTTGATAACGGGAACGCTGGGCAAAGCGCTGGGCGGCGCATCGGGTGGATTTACCAGCGGCAGATCGGAAGTTATCTCCCTGCTGCGCCAAAAGTCCCGGCCCTATTTGTACTCCAACACCATTGCGCCTGCCATCGCCGGAGCCAGCATCAAGGTGCTGGATTTGCTGGAAGCCGACACCAGCATGCGTGACAGGCTGGAAAGCAACGCCAGGCATTTCCGCAAGGGACTCGAGCAACTGGGTTTCGACCTCAAGCCGGGTAGCCATCCGATCATTCCCGTGATGGTGTACGACGCCGACAAGGCGCAGGAGCTATCCCGGCGTCTGCTTGAACTCGGGGTCTACGTCATCGGCTTCTTCTACCCGGTCGTGCCCAAGGGGCAGGCCCGGATTCGCGTGCAAGTCAGCGCGCAACACACCACGGAACAGTTGAATTTGGCCATAGCCGCTTTCGCCAAAGCGGGCACAGAAATTGGAATCCTGAAATGAACGCACAACCAAAAATCCTGATCATCGGCTCAAACGGCCAGTTGGGGACAGAGCTCGCGGCCGCGCTGGCAGAGCGTTATGGTGCAAAAAACGTGATCACCAGCGACGTGGCACCCCATGGCCGCCACGAACATCTCACGCATGAGATGCTGGACGTCACCGATGCTGGTCAGTTGAAGTCCATCGTTGAAGGTCATGGCATCACGCAGATTTACCACTTGGCCGCCGCTCTTTCCGCGACGGGCGAGCGAGCACCGGCCTGGGCCTGGAATCTCAACATGGTTGGCTTGCTCAACGTCTTGGAGTTGGCAAGGCACAAGAAACTGGATCGCATCTTTTGGCCAAGCTCGATCGCCGCCTTCGGCCCCTCGACCCCTCCTGATGACACACCTCAGCGTACTGTCATGGAGCCCACAACCATCTACGGAATCTCCAAGTTGGCTGGTGAGGGCTTGTGCCGGTGGTACTTTGAGAACCATGGCGTGGACGTCAGAGGCGTGCGCTACCCGGGTCTCATCTCTTACAAGACGGCGCCAGGTGGCGGTACCACCGACTATGCGATCGATATCTTCCATTCCGCGCTCATGGGAGAAGCATATGCATGTTTCCTCAAAGAAGACGAAGCACTGCCGATGATGTACATGGATGACGCGGTTAGAGCCGCTATCCAATTGATGGAAGCGCCCGCTTCCAGCATCTCCGAGCATGGCAGCTACAACCTGGCTGGCGTCAGCTTCACGCCCGCTCAGCTCGCTGCCGAGATCGCGCAACGTGTCGCAGGCTTTCGCATCTCCTACGCGCCCGACTTCCGTCAGGCGATTGCGCAAACCTGGCCCAATTCAATCGACGATGCTCTGGCGCGCCGCGACTGGGCTTGGGCTCCCGAGTTTGGATTGGCGCAGATGACCTCCGAGATGTTGGCGAACTTGAAGCGTTTGACGGCGGCCCAGAGCAAGATGAGCCGCGCAGACTCGCGACTTGAACACGCGCTCCAATCGTGATCACTGAGGTGCCTATGTTCAGAACATTGCAATCGAATGGTGCAGAGCGCCTCGTGGCTTCGGTGGTGCCAATGGAGGAGGGCTACCACTTGATGTTAAGTACACGGAACGCGCTCGGGAAAAGCAACGAGGAGTTCGTTAGGTTTCAGCGCCACGTCACAGCGGCAGAGCTTAGGGAGTTACGGGACTTTCTCAATGAGGCTTGTCCAGCCCAAGGCTCGCCGGGATACCTGGACTCGCATTGCCGTGCGCCACGCCGTCACAGCTTTAAAGAGCGCATCGCAGCAATACCAGATTGAACATTCATCAATTTCTTGATGAGTACAGGAGGCCCAAGACCCCGGTGATGATTCACTCTGGGCAGGGCAGTCAGTTCGGCAGTGATGAAGTCCAGTCTGGCTAGAAGAAAGAGCCGCGTAAACCCTAGCTTCAAGGTCGTTTTTATTTCGATTTAGTGAAATAAAATTCGATTTACAGGAATTTTATTAATTCATTTCCATATGCGTTCGATTCTTTGCAAAAGAATAAATAGTCGTTTCGTTCGCCTCATTTCTTTGCACTTCTGGTCGCATAGCGCTACAGCTTGACCGTCTAAGTGATCACGCATTTTTTGATTTTCTTCTAACAACTCCGACGAGAAAGGTCGATATGAATGTGAGTATTCTTGGCGCTGGCGGCGTCGCATTTGGCACCGCAGCTTTTCTAAAGCAGGCGGGCCACACCCCAACACTGTGGTCTCCTTCTGGAAAAGGTACCGCCCCGTTTAAGGCGGGTGAGCCGCTGGTCGCCGAAGGTGCAGTTCAACTTGAATTCTTGCCTCGCATCGCCAGTGATTGCGCGCAAGCTGTGTCGGACGCTGACGTCGTCATGATCTGTCTTCCGGGCTTTTGTCACAAGGCCACCATGGATGCCATGGCACCCCACATCCGCAACGGTCAGCCGATCATTATTAGTTCGCACAGTTCGTTCGGCGCGCTATATCTTTCCAAGCTCTTGGCTATCCGCGGCATACGTGCACCCATCATTGTCTGGGGCACAACGCTGACCACGGGGCCTAAGAATGGCGCCAAGGTCCATGTGGGGACTGTCAGAAAGAAGATTGATGTTGCAGCGGTGCCTGAGAGCGAAACGGCGGCAGCTGTCGCACTGTGTTCAAAGCTTTTCGGAGACCGCTTTGTTGAACGCGATGGGCTCTTGGCGATTGCTTTGAGCAATCTCAATCCCCAGAACCACCTCGCTATTGCTTTGATGAACCTCACGCGCATGGAGCGTGGCGAGGTTTGGGGACAAGCGGAGAACGTAACGCCAGCAGTCGGAAGATTGATTGAGGCTTTGGACCTTGAGCGGATTGCTATCGCGCAAGCATTGGGTCTCAAAGTAAGAACGGTGCAGGAACATTTCTCATTGTCCTTCCACGTTGCACAGGCGAACGTTTCAGATATGAATCAGGAAATGCATCGCAATGGCAATGGTGGCTTCGGGCCCAAGACAGCGGAATCTCGTTACGTCCTTGAAGATGTTCCATTTGGCCTGGAAGCGACGGCTCAACTCGGACGCTTGGTTGGCGTTCCCGCTCCACTCCACGAAGCAGGAGTCGCCCTGTTCTCTGGCGCCTATGGACGTGACTTCACCAAGGAGAATGATCTCTTGCCTGCAATTGCGATGGAGTCGCTTTCTCTTGAGCAATTGAAGGCCTTGTGCCGAAACGGTGCTGCGTTCGCTTGATTGCCGGCAACCCCTCGTGTCAGAAACACGAGTGATGCGTGTTTTCCCCCTCAACTAAAGGACTCATGATGTATCGTCGATTACTATTGGCTATCGTTTCCGCATTCGGGTTTTCGGCACTGCCGGCGCACGCTCAGACGGCGCCTTGGCCCAATGGACCCGTTCAAGTTGTTGTCCCTTTTGGTGCAGGAGGGGGGACTACAGACCCGCTCGCTCGAATCGTCTCCGAGGAGCTTGGTAAACAGCTAGGAGCAAGCTTTGTAGTCGCCAACAAGCCCGGAGCAAATGGCAACCTGGGGGCAGTTTTTGTCAAGCGTTCGGCGCCGAACGGGCAGACTTTCCTTTTCACCGGTGCCGGCACCCTGGCGACCAATCCCGCCATGTACAAGGATCCCGGATTCAGCACAAAGGCAGATTTTGAACCGGTGGTTGTCGTTGGTAGCGTTGCCAATATCCTGGTTGTCAATCCGTCGCTTCCTGCAAAAAACGTCAAGGAACTCGTTGACTATTTGAAGAAAAATCCGGACAAGGTGTCATTTGGCTCCACTGGAAACGGTAGCTCAATGCATACGGCCGGCGAGCTGTTTCGGCAAAAGACTTCGACGTCCATGACCCATATTCCCTACAACTCCGCGGGGCCAGCGACCACTGACTTGCTGAGCGGCAATATTCAAGCCATGTTCCAACTGGTGCCTGGGATCTCACAATTTGTGAGCAACAAGAAAGTCACCGCACTTGCGGTCATGTCGCCGCGACGCTCACCAACTCTGCCAGATGTGCCAACCATGGCTGAAGCCGGCTTTCCCGGTTTGGAGTCATATACCTGGCTATGTCTGATGGCGCCGAAAGGCACTCCAAAGGCAATTGTTGATCGCCTGAACGAGGCCGTGAACAAATTGCTTGTTCAACCCGCCTTTCGGGAGCGCTTGATTGCGATGGGCGTCGAGCCCGTGGGCGGTACGCCTGCAGAGTTTTCTGCATTTCTCGATTCGGAAATCAAAAAGTGGGGTGAGGTCGTGAGAAGTGCGCACATCGTGGTTGAATAGAACCGGCGCAAAAGACCCTGGGGCGCAGCAAAGGTATTGAAGCGCCCCAACTTTCGAGGAGGCCATTTGGTTTTACCGCGCCAACGGCAGCCTGGTGCAAGTGCTGATGCGCCACACCGTGGAGCTGCGCCAGCCCGTGAACGCGGTGTACTACCGCAACACGGCGCTGTCATCGCGCATCTCGGCGTTTCTGGATTTCATCGCGGCGCGGCTGCAATGACAACAGCTAGAGCCGCCGCGCAGATTGCGCCTGGATGATTTTCAGAAATGCATCGGTCAACCGGCTGTGCTCGTCCCGCTTGTGAACGGCAAACACCTTGGCCGTCATCCTGGCGCCGCGGATCGGCAAAAAGCAAACATCTGTCCGGTTGTTCACCGCCACCGTTTTTCCAACCAGTGTCGCACCCAGTCCGGCTGCCACCAGACCCAAGGCCGTATGAATTTCCTTGGCTTCATAGCCGATGCGCGGTTTGGCGCCCGCCGCTTCCAGCAACCTCAGCGACAACTTTGCAAAATTGCTCTGCGAATCTTTCGGGTAGCTGATGAAGGGCAATTCCTCCAGATCCGTGGCTTTGAGAAACTTTCGCGCGGCAAGCGGGTGATGCAGGGGAATGGCCGCAATCAACGCCTCCTTGAACAGAGGGGTGTACGCCAAGTCGGGCTCGGCCTCGAATTCACCAATGGTTCGCGAAACACCGATGTGGATGACTCCTTTTCGAATGTTTTCCGCCTGGTGTTCGGTCAGGATTTCGACCAGATCGATCTGCACTTTGGGGAAGGCAGATTTCATCTCCCTCACGGCGTCGGGCACCACCGAAAAAATCGTTGATCGCGTAAAACCGATGCTCAGCCATCCCAGGTTTCCAGACGCGATGCCCTTGGCTTCCTCGACGAGCCGGCCGGCATCCGCCAGCAGCTCCTTGGCTTTGGGATAAACAAAACGGCCCAGCGGCGTCAGTGCCATCGGCCTGGAGGAGCGATCAAACAGCTTGCCGCCCAGCAAATCCTCGAGCTGGCTCATTTGCATGCTGATCGCCGTGGGCGCGACAAACAGCTTGTGGGCCGCCGTGTTTGCGTTGCCGGACTCCACCACTTCACAAAAGTATTTGAGTTGCCGTAAGTTCATAAATATTGAATTTCTAATCAAAATTCAGCCATTGAATTCAATCTAACTTTACTAAAGAATAGCGCCTCCTTCATTCAAGAGCGCAAGCATGCAAGACGATTTCGAAAAACTGGACTGGTTCAACCAGGCCAGGTCACTGTCCACAGCCGAAGTGTCCGATGCGCTGGACTACTTTGGCTTGCCGGGCAGCGCTCTGGGCATCAAGCCGGTGGCCGGCCCGCAAAAGCTGTTTGGTTTTGCTTTCACGATCCGCTTCGCGCCGATTGACCGGTTCGAGCCCGGCACCGTGGGCGATTTCATCGACACCCTGGTGCCAGGCACGGTGGTGGTTCTGGACAATGGCGGCCGCCTGGACTGCACGGTCTGGGGCGGCATTCTCAGCCGGCTCGCCGCCCACAAGGGCATAGGCGGCACCGTGATCCATGGCGTCTGCCGGGACACGTCCGAAGCCGACGAAGCGGGCTACCCTTTGTACGCCAGCGGCAAGTTCATGCGCACAGGCAAGGACCGTGTCCAGGTGGAGGCTTACGAACAGCCGGTGACGCTGGGTGATGTGCGTGTGCTGCCTGGCGATCTGGTCATCGGCGATGCAGACGGCATCGTGGTGGTGCCCAGGCTGAGGATGCATGAAGTCCTTGCTAAGGCATTGCAGACCCGCGAAACCGAAGAACAAATATTGAAGGCCGCACTCGGCGGCATGGCCTTGTCCGAAGCCCGCAAAAAGTTTGGCTACCACACGCTCCAACGCGCTTGCGCAAGCGGGCTGGCTCAATAAATCAAATCAGCAACGCAGGCAACAAACAACATGAAACCCTTGAAGAAAACCGTATTGGCCCTGGCGACAGGCTTGGGCCTGGCCCTCACCGGGCTGGGCGTCGCCGCCCAAACGGCGTACCCCTGCGCCACGGTGAAAGTCGTCTCGCCCTACCCGCCCGGCGGCACAACCGACATCCTGTCGCGCCTGCTGGCGCCAGGCCTGGCCAAAGAGTTGGGCACCACCGTGATTGTGGACAACAAGGGCGGCGCCAGCAGCAACATCGGCACTGAATTTGTTGCCAATGCCACCGGTGACGGCTGCACCCTGCTTCTGGGCAACAACACCGGCATCGTGATCAACCGCAACCTCTACAAGTTGCGTGTCGATCCCGTCAAGAATCTTGTGCCCGTGGGCGAGGTCGCCTCGGTGCCCCTGGTTCTCTACGTCAACACAGCGGTGCCCGCGACCAGCGTGAACCAGCTGTTTGAGCTGATCAAGGCCAGCCCCGGAAAGTACAGCTACGCCTCCGGCGGCAGCGGCAGCCCACAACACCTGATGGGTGAACTGTTGAAGCTGGAGAAGCAGCTGGATATCACGCACATCCCGTACCGGGGCCAGGGCCCTGCGCTGGCAGATGTGTTGTCCGGCCAGGTGCCGATGGCCTTCGAGACGACCACCGCCATTGCTTCCCAACTCAACTCCGGTCGCATCCGCGCTTTGGCGACCACGGGGGCTGTTCGCTCTAAAAGCATGCCTGATGTTCCCACGATGAAAGAACTGGGTTACCCCAGCTTCGTGATTGAAAACTGGTACGGCATTTTTGTCCCTGCCAAAACACCTGCCCACCTCGTCAAGCGGCTGAACCAGGACCTGAACAAAGTGCTCAAGAGCGCGGAAGTTGCGGCCAGCCTCAACAAGATGGGCTCCAGCGATGTGGCGGGAACCACAGAGCAGTTCTCGCAGTTCATTGTCAAAGAGCTTCCCTATTGGGAGTCCCTGGTGAAGCGCTCTGGCGCGACCGTGGATTGAATGCACAAAAAGAGGAATCAACATGTCAAATGGAATCGTGATTGAAGCGAGACGCAATGCTTTCGGGCCCGGGATTGAGGCACTGCGCGGCATGCCCTCATCCGTGATCGGTGATGTGATGGGTCGTCTGGTGGGTACCACCGGGCTGCACCCTGTGAACCGCTCGCCCGTCACGGTGTGCGGCAACGCCTTCACCGTCAGCGTGCGCGCGGGTGACAACCTGTTGATCCACAAGGCTCTGGAACTGCTGCAACCCGGCGACGTGCTGGTGATTGACGGCGAAGGCGATGTTTCACGCGCCCTGGTAGGAGAAATCATGATGAGCGTGGCCCGCTGGCGCGGCGCCACCGGCTTTGTGGTGGATGGCGCGATCCGGGATGTGGAAGCCTTTGAGCAACAGCAATTTCCCTGCTGGGCGCGGGGTATCAATCTTCGCGGCCCCTACAAGGATGGCCCCGGAACTATCAACCGGCCCATCAGCATAGGCGGCATGCTGGTCAACCCGGGTGACATCATCGTTGGCGACTCGGATGGGCTGGTGGCCGTCACCCCCCAGGAGGCTTTGACGGTTGCCAAAAAAGCCGGCGACAAGGTCGCGCAGGAGCAGGCAACGATCCAGTCGATTCTCAACGGTAGTTATTCCGCCCCATGGGTCGATGTACTCCTCCAGCAAAAGAAAGCCTGAAATGACGACAAGCCTGAAAAACAAGCCTTTCGGCAAGCTGCGCCGCTGTGCTTTGGTGCTGACACTCGGTTTCCTGCCCTCGTCATGGGCCCTTGCTGCTTACCCAGACAAACCCATCAAGATCATTGTTCCCTGGGCGCCCGGTGGCGCCACAGACCAGGTCGGACGCCTGCTCGCCCAGGGCCTGGCGCAATCGATGGGGGTGGCCGTCGTGGTGGACAACAAGGCGGGCGCGGGCGGCAACATCGGCACACAGGCCTTTGTGAAGGAGAAGCCGGACGGCTATACCCTCTTGCTCGCCACCAGCTCGACCAACGCGGCCGGGCCTCATCTGTTCGCGAAGCAAGGCTTTGACCCGGTCAAGGACTTTACCGCCGTTGTCCTTCTCTGCGCCATACCGAATGTGATGGTGGTTCCGGCCAAATCACCGTGGAAAAGCCTGAAAGACATTCTGGAGGCTGGCCGCGGCGCCCCCGGTCAGTACACCTACGGGTCGGCGGGCATAGGGAGTTCGCAGCATCTGGCCGGCGCGCAGTTCAAGACCGTCTCCGGCATCGACATCCGGCATGTACCTTACAAGGGGAGCGGCCCGGCGGCGCAAGACCTGATGGCAGGACATATCGACATGATGATCGACACCGGCTCCCTGGGCAGCATCAAGGGCGGGCTGTTGAGGCCGCTTGCCGTGGCCTCCGACAAGCGGCTTCAGGCCCTGCCGACGGTTCCCACCTTCAAGGAAGCGGGTGTACCCATGGTGGCATCGGCCTGGTACGGCATCATGCTGCCGGCCGGCGCGCCCGCAGAGGTGACCAGCCGGCTCAACAAAGAATTCAACCTGTTGCTGCAAAAACCGGAAATTCGAACCAGGTTCCATGAAATAGGCGCCGAGATAGCCGGCGGAAGCGCGGAAGAATTCACCAAGTTTTCCATTTCGGAAATCAAGCGCTACGAGACTATCGTCAAAGACTCAGGCGCTCCGAAGGAATGAGTCTTGGATTGGGCCATGTTTTTTCGGCGTGCATTGCCGGAAAAAAGGCCCTGAAAAACCAGCTCATCGCCAACAAAAAACGCGCCCTCAGGCGCGTTTTTTGTTGGATGTGTGCGGCCGGATTACTTCGCGACCACGCGTACCATCTCCAGGCACTTGTTGGAGTAACCCCATTCGTTGTCGTACCAGGCGACGATCTTGACGAAGGTGCTGTCCAGTGCGATGGACGCATCCGCATCAAAAATCGAGGTGCGGGTATCGCCGCGGAAGTCGGTGGCCACCACCTTGTCTTCGGTGTAACCCAGCACGCCTTTGAGCGCGCCTTCGCTTTGCGCTTTCATTTCGGCGCAGATTTCTTTCAGTGTGGCTTCCTTGTTCAGCTCACAGGTCAGGTCCACCACCGACACGTCGGAGGTCGGCACGCGGAAAGACATGCCGGTCAGCTTTTTGTTCAGCTCTGGGATCACCACACCGACAGCCTTGGCCGCGCCCGTGCTCGAAGGAATGATGTTTTCCAGAATACCGCGGCCGCCGCGCCAGTCTTTGTTGCTCGGGCCGTCCACGGTTTTTTGCGTGGCGGTGGCCGCATGCACGGTGGTCATCAGGCCGCGCTTGATACCCCACTTGTCGTTCAACACCTTGGCCACAGGGGCCAGACAGTTGGTGGTGCAGGACGCATTGGAGATGATGGCCTGACCCGCGTAGGTCTTGTCATTCACGCCAAACACAAACATCGGGGTGTCGTCTTTGGAGGGTGCCGAGAAAATCACTTTTTTCGCGCCGGCGGCCAGATGTTTTTCACCCGAGGCCTTGTCCAGGAACAGGCCGGTGGATTCGATCACCACATCGGCGCCGACTTCGTTCCACTTCAGGTTGGCCGGGTCGCGCTCTTGTGTCAGGCGGATTTTTTTGCCGTTGACGATCAAGGTGTTGCCGTCAACCGAGACCTCGCCCTTGAAGCGGCCGTGCACCGAGTCGTACTGCAGCATGTAGGCCAGGTAGTCGGGCTCGAGCAAATCGTTGATGCCGACGATTTCAATATCGCCAAAGCTCTGCACCGCCGAGCGGAACACATTGCGGCCGATGCGACCGAAACCATTGATGCCTACCTTGATCGTCATGCTTGTCTCTCCAGAAAAGTTAATACAAAACCCGGTTCACGCTGAATGCGGAATTATTTCTTCAACACCTTGCGCACGGTGTCGGCCACGTTTTCCGGCGTGAAGCCGAAATGTTTGAACAGCACCGGTGCAGGTGCCGACTCGCCATAGGTGTCGATGCCAACCACGGCCGCGCAGCCGTATTTCCACCAGCCGTCGGTGACACCCATCTCCACCGCGATACGTGGCAGGCCTTCGGGCAAGACTTCGGTTTTGTAGGCGGTTTTTTGTTTGTCAAAAGTCGTGGTGCTGGGCATGGAAACCACACGCACGGCGATTTTGTAGGTGGTGGCCAGCAGCTCTTGCGCCTTCAGCGCGAGTTGCACTTCGGAGCCGGTCGCAATGATCACGGCCTGGGCTTTTTTGTTCAGGCCCACTTCGGCCGGTTCGGCCAGCACATAAGCACCTTTGCTGATTTCGCCGAGGTCGTTTTTCGGCGCGTAAGGCAGGTTCTGGCGGCTCAGCAACAAAGCTGTCGGCTTGTTTTTGTTTTGCAGGGCCACGGCCCAGGCCACGGCGGTTTCGGCGGTATCGCCCGGACGCCAGACGTCGAGGTTGGGGATCAGGCGCAGGCTGGCCGCATGTTCAATCGACTGGTGGGTCGGGCCGTCTTCACCGAGGCCGATGGAGTCGTGGGTGAACACATGTACCACACGCAACTTCATCAGCGCGGCCATACGGATGGCGTTGCGGCTGTAGTCGCTGAAGGTCAGGAAGGTGCCGCCGTAAGGGATGTAGCCGCCATGCAGCGCAATGCCGTTCATGATGGCGGCCATGCCGAATTCGCGCACGCCGTAGTTGATGTGGCGGCCGCCGATTTTGCTGCCGTCCGCCGTCTCGGTTTGCACCACCTCACCGGCCAGGTCAAAACGCAGGCTGGGGGTGGATTTGGTGTTGGTCAGGTTGGAGCCGGTCAAATCGGCCGAGCCGCCCAGCATTTCCGGCAGGCCGGCGGTGAAGGCTTCCAGCGCCAGTTGCGAGGCCTTGCGCGAAGCCACGGTTTCGTACTTGGTGTGGGCGCCCACCACGGTGTCCACGGCGATCTGCGCAAACGCCTTGGGCAGCTCGCCTTTCATGCGGCGCACAAACTCGGCGGCCAGTTCGGGGTAGGCCAGTTGGTAGGCGGCGAACTTGGCATCCCAATCGGTTTCCAGTGCCAGGCCCTGGGCCTTGGCGTCCCAGGCCTCGTAGCTTTCTTGCGGGATTTCGAAAGGCGCGTAAGGCCAGCCCAGCGCTTCACGCGTGAGTTTGATTTCTTCGGCGCCCAAGGGCTCGCCGTGGGCCTTGGCGGTGTTGGCGCGGTTCGGCGAGCCTTGGCCGATGTGGGTCTTGCAAACAATCAGCGTCGGTTTGTCGGCGCTGTTTTTGGCGTCGGCAATCGCACGTGACACCGCGTCCACGTCGTGGCCGTCGATAGGGCCGATCACGTTCCAGCCGTAGGCGGCAAAACGCAGCGGCGTGTTGTCGACAAACCAGGGCGCGACCTGGCCGTCGATGGAGATGCCGTTGTCGTCGTACAGCGCGATCAGCTTGTTGAGCTTCCAGGCGCCGGCCAGCGCGCTGGCTTCGTGGCTGATGCCTTCCATCAGGCAGCCGTCACCCATGAAGACATAGGTGTGGTGATCCACCACCTTGTGCTCGTCACGGTTGAACTCTTTGGCCATCAGCTTCTCGGCCAGCGCCATGCCGACCGCGTTGCTCAGGCCCTGGCCCAGCGGTCCAGTGGTGGTTTCGACGCCGGCGGTGTAACCGAACTCGGGGTGGCCCGGGGTCTGGCTGTGCAACTGGCGGAAGTTTTTCAGCTCCTGCATCGACAAGGCGTAACCGGTCAGATGCAGCAGCGCATAAATCAGCATGGAGCCATGGCCGTTGGACAGCACAAAACGGTCGCGGTCAAACCAGTTCGGGTTCTGCGGGCTGTGCTTGAGGTGCTGGCCCCAGAGCGCGACCGCGATGTCGGCCATGCCCATGGGCGCGCCGGGGTGGCCGGAATTGGCCTGTTGCACGGCATCCATGGCCAGAGCACGGATGGAGTTGGCCATGAGGGATGAAGTGTTGTCAGCCATTGCTTGAAGTCCAGGTGGGTAATGAGGCAAATCCCTTGTCCGGCAGGCCATGGTGGAGATGGCGGGCGCACGCGGGAAAACCCGGATTTTACGGGATGTGCCCGCCGGCAGTGCCGCTGCGGCGACTTGGCGCAGCGCGCAGGTCGGCGATATGACTAACGACCAACACCCCAGTCGCTAGCAATTCAATAGCTGCTTGCGCCCGTGACATAAGGGTTAGAGGCCAATCTAGCTTGTAAAAAGGTGATAATCAAAACCAATATGAGCACCCAAGCCCTGATTCTGGCCGCCGGTCGCGGCGAACGCATGCGACCGCTGACCGACCAACACCCCAAACCGCTGTTGCCCGTGCAGGGCAAGCCGCTGATCGTCTGGCACCTGGAAAGTCTGGCGCGTGCCGGCGTCACCGACGTGGTGATCAACACCGCCTGGCTGGAAGAACAGTTTCCGGCCACGCTGGGCGACGGCAGTACGTTTGGCTTGTGCATTCGTTATTCGCACGAAGGCGCGCGTTATGGCGGCGCGCTGGAAACCGCAGGCGGCATTGCCACCGCCTTGCCACTGCTGCAGGACGCGCCCTTCTGGCTGGTGGCCGGCGATGTGTTCATGCCGGGCTTTGAATTTCCGGCCGCCGATGCGCAGCGTTTTGCGGCCTCCAGCGCACTTGCGCATATCTACCTGGTGCCGAATCCGCCGCACAACCCGCGTGGTGACTTTGGCATCAGCGACCAAGGGCTGGCGCGGTCCCAGGCCAAAGAACAATTCACCTACAGCACCCTGGGCCTGTATCGGCCTGCACTTTTTAAACACACCCCACCCGGCCAGAAAGCGGCGCTGGCACCGCTGCTGCGCCAGGCCATGCAAAACGGCGAGGTCACGGCGGCGCTATATTCAGGGCCATGGACCGACGTGGGCACGCCCGAACGTCTGGCCGAACTGAACACCCACCGTTGACAACCAGGCGCTTCAACCCATGACCACGATTTACGAAAAACGCCGTGCCGCCGTGGCACGTGCCCTCAAAGCCGCCGGCGGCGGTGTGGCCCTGCTGCCCACCGCGCCCGAGCTGGCCCGCAACCGCGACAGCGACTTCCCCTACCGCCACGACAGCTATTTTTATTACCTCACCGGTTTCGACGAACCGCAAGGCTGGCTGGTGATTGAAGCCAATGGTCGCAGCACCTTGTTTTGCCGCCCCAAAGACCTGGAACGCGAAATCTGGGACGGCTTCCGCTTAGGCCCCAAAGCCGCGCCGGCAGCACTGGGTGTGGATGCGGCCTTCAGCGTGGAGACGCTTGATGAAAAAATGCCGGCCCTGCTGGCCAACCAGAATGCCGTGTGGTTTCCGTTTGCCACGCACAAGGGCCTGGAGACGCAGGTCGATGGCTGGCTGAACCAGGTGCGCGCGCGCGTGCGTTTGGGCGCCGAGTGCCCGCAAAGCCAGCACGATTTGTGCAAGCTGCTCGACGAGATGCGGCTGTTCAAGGACAACCACGAAATCGCCATCCTGCGCCGCGCTGGAAAAATTTCCGCCGGTGCCCATGTGCGCGCCATGCAGACCTCGGCCGCCATGCTGCGAGCCCCCGTGAAAGGCGGCCTGCGTGAATACCACCTGGAGGCCGAGCTGCTGCACGAGTTTCGCCGCCACGGCTCGCAGTTTCCGGCCTACACCAGCATCGTCGCCGCCGGCACCAATGCCTGTGTCTTGCATTACCGCGCCGGCAACACCGAACTGAAAGACGGCGATCTCTGCCTGATCGACGCCGGCTGCGAGCTCGACGGTTACGCCAGCGACATCACCCGCACCTTCCCGGCCAGCGGCCAATTCACACCGGCGCAACGCACCTTGTACGACATCGTGCTGGCCGCGCAGGAAGCCGCCATCGCCGTCACCAAGCCTGGCAAACGTTTCATGGACCCGCACAACGCCGCCACCCGTGTGTTGGTCCAAGGCATGCTGGACACAGGCCTGCTGGCCAGAAACAAACACGGCAACGTCGATGACGTGTTGGCCTCGGGCGCCTATCGCCAGTTCTACATGCACCGCACCGGCCACTGGATGGGCATGGACGTGCACGACTGCGGCGACTACACCGAACCCGGTAGCAAAGCACGCGAAGAAAAAAGACGCGCTGGGCCAGACCGTGATGCGCAAACCCTCACGGATCCTGCGACCCGGCATGGTGACCACGGTGGAGCCCGGCATTTACGTGCGGCCCGCCAAAGGCGTGCCCAAGGAGTTCTGGAACATCGGCATCAGGATTGAAGACGATGCGCTGGTCACGGCCAAAGGCTGTGAGCTGCTGACACGCGGCGTGCCGGTGAAAGCCGATGAAATTGAGGCCTTGATGCGGGGCTGATGTTGGGCTGAGGCGGAGCGACGCGAAGCCGGCGCAGTAGCGCGCCGTTTGGTTTGAGCTAGAGAAGCGTTTGGTTTGATCCAGCATTTAAGCAACAAAACGCCGCAATTGTGAACCAGCATTAAAACGGCTTTGAAGAGCGTTCATGGCTCCGGCGCTATTCGGTGAAGCTGAATTCAGTCTTGCAGTGCTTGCACCTGGCCAAGCCAGTTCCGACCGGGCTAGTAAGAGGCACAAGCCGCCCCTCGTTGCCAGCCATGAAACAAACCGGACAGGGCAGCGGTTGGCCTGGATGGCCAACAGCCCAATTCCAGCCAGCCTCCCAGCCGTTCAGCACCGGCTGACCTGCACCAGCCTCATTCAGCTGGCGCAGGCATTCGTCATGAAGATGATCCAAAGCAGCCATGGCGTCCCTTTCAATCGAAGCCCACAGTATGACTGTCAGGGTTTGAAGTTGCTGATCACCAGCTCGCCCTTGGCATCCCGCCCCTTCCCTGACGCCCCTACCGTGTAGTTGACCGTGATCCGCTTCATGGTGTGCCCTTTGAAGGCCTGGCGCATTTCCGGGATGTCGTTGACGCTGACCACTGCCTTGCCCTTCATGGTGCCCATGAGGGCGGCCATCTGGTCGTAATGCTCCAGCCCGAACTCGACGCCGTAACCCTGGGTGCCCCAGTACGGCGGATCCAGGTAGAACAGGCTGTGCGGCCGGTCGTAACGCTTAAAGCAGTCTGCCCAGCTCAAGTTCTCAATAAACACCTGGTGCAGGCGCAGGTGGACGGCGCTGAGCTGCTCTTCCAGCCTTAAAAGGTTCAAGCGGGCGCCACTGGTCGTGGCGGTCCCAAAGCTCTGGCCATCGACCTTGCCGCCGAAACCGAGTTTTTGGAGGTAGAAGAAGCGCGCCGCCCGCTGGATGTCCGTCAGGGTCTCAGGCGGGGTTTCCTGCAGCCATTGGTAAATCTGGCGGCTGGCCAGCGCCCACTTGAAGTGCCTGACGAACTCTTCCAGATGATGCTGGACGACCCTGTACAGGGTGACCAGGTCGCCATTCACATCGTTCAGCACCTCTACCTTGACCGGCTCCTTGATGAAAAAGAGCGCGGCCGCCCCGGCGAAGGGCTCAACGTAGCAGCTGTGGTCGGGGAACAAGGGCAGGATGTGGGGCGCCAGGCGGCGCTTGCCACCCACCCAAGGCACCAGTGGCATGGCTGGGGCGTCTGCCCCGTTCGGGTTGTTAAGGGGCGCTACGGCCCCGGTTTTGCGCGTCATTGTCGTTTCCATTCTTGGACGACGCTCGACGGCGTGCTGGTGGGGCGCTCTGGCTGCTGGGATCAGCGGCACTGGCTCTCAAGATGTTCAAGGCCCCACAGCGGGGGCACTTGATGTTTAGGCTGGTGTAGCGGCCTTCGCCCAGCTTGCGCTGGCAGCTGCCGCACCGTATTTCTTCTAGCTTTTCAGGCATTTAGACCGTGTAAACCACCGCCTCCATTGCAGCGCGACCAGCCAGCTCGGCGGCTGCTACGCCTTCGGCGTCCACAGCCTGGCGGATGGCCAGCTTGGCCCGCAGTCTGGCGGCGCCGCGCAGGTCAAAGGCGACGGCCTGCGCCTCGGTCCATTTTTGAACCACGACATTTGCGGCCTGCTCATTGGTCACGCCGTAGCTCTCGGCCAGGGCTTTGACGCGCTCGGGCGCTGGCTCAGCCTGGTTTTCCAGCCAGCGCTTGGCCACCATGTAAGCCGCATCGTATTCAGCCTTCAGGGCGCTGTTGGGCACGGCTTGGTCGAACAGTGCCTGATAGTGGCTGTCGATGGCGGCTTGTGCGGCCGCCTTGGCAGCGTCCACCAAAGATATCAATTCTGCCCACTCGCCCTCGACCAATTGCCACCGACCGGGCTCAAGCAAAAAATCATCAGGAACATCAACGGGCAAGTCAGTACCGTTGCTGTCAACATAGCCCCACGCGGTCAAAACGCCGGACGCGTCAATAAATGCTTTTTTCATCAGGAATCTCCATTTGATACGGCGTAACCGAAAACGGCGATGGTTAGCGCAACACTCGTATCCGACACCGTGTACAAAACACTCTGACCCACGTTGGGCACGGTGATGCCTTGATTCGCGTAGCCGGAGATCGTCACGTTCAAAGACGCGAAGATGACGCCAGCAGCGAGGCGGATCGAAGCCGACCGGGAGGTGCCCGCCCCATTGCTGAGCGAAAAATCCAAATGCGCTCGCAGCGCGTTTGGGGGCACATACGGGGCCAGACTAACCGTCGCCTCGGCGGTAGACGTGCCTCCGGACAAGGCGAGCTGCGTCGCTTGGTAGCCAACCCACCCGCCGCGAAACGTAGACCCGCCTCAGAATGCTGGCCCCGTCGTACCACTGCGGGTGCGAATATGCCCAATGCGTGTAACCCGCGGGCAGCGCTGGTCCTGCGGTGGGTGGCTGAAGGCTAGAAAGTGTGATCAACGTTCCGGTCGAGGGGTTCAGGGCCCAATAGAAATGCACCCATGAAGACGCCGGGAACACTGCGGCTCGATCCCGCCCATTGGCGGCAGGACCGGCCACTGTCACGTCGTTGGTGATGGTGCCCGGTGCCGCCTTGCGGATGGTCTCGCCGGTTGCGGGGCTATACACAATGACAACATCGGCGAGCAGATCGACCTTGGAATTCGGGGTAGCGGCGTTGCTTTGGGAAGCATTGTTAACGCAGCGCGAAAAGCCCTCTTTCAGCCCGTCAACAAAGGCGACAGTAGACCAAGCGGCGCCGCCGTCTGAGGCTACCTTGCAGGCTTTGCCGGGGCTGAGCGTGAAAGAAGTTAGAGCGCCGTCAATCGTATCTGCCCCTGCGCGGTTGACTGTGGCCATGTTTGCCGAAGCGTCTTTTCGTCGGAAGTCAAATTTCAAAGCCGACAGCGCGTTGGCCGCTGGCAGCGTGACGCTCGCGTTGCCAGCCGTCGCGTCCATGATCACCAGCCCGGCGTGGTCTTTAGTCAGCACAAACGGCGAGTTAGCGGCGTTGACCGTCGTGACATTGCCGCCGAAAGCGGCCTTTAACGCGCTGAGCAGCACCTTATAGGTGGCGGGCACTGCTGGGTCAAACTGCGCGCCCGCCTGACCGCCGAATTTGACGACCTCCATCAAGGACCATATCAACGAATTCATGTCTTTTTTTGTGACCGCCGTCGGGACAGCGGCATTGTCCTCATGCCGGTTAAAGCCCGTGCCCGCGTCAACAACAAAGGCGTTTGATTGGGTGTAATCCATGGGTTTTCCTCAGATAAAAATGACGTTGACTTCATACCGGGCGTGCACGATGCGCTGCAGGTAGCAGGCCAGCTCGCCGCCGTTCAAAGTGCCGATGCGCAGGCGGTCGCCCACGCGGTTGACGCCCACGCGAAAAGGGGCGGTTTCGAGCGTCACTGTGATCCACAAGCGGCCATTGAGCGCGCCCAGCCGCTCGCCCACCCGGTTACGGCCCACACGGAACGGCGTGTTGTAGCGGACGGTCGCCTTGTAGCCCAGCCAGGCGCAGATCGCCTCGATGGAGCCGGTCGCCGCAGGGCTCGAATCCCCATAAAACAACTCAACTGGCCGTAGCCTGGCCAGCAACAGCTTGCGGCGCAGGGCCAGGGGCTGGTCAAGTCCAAAGCAGGCATCCGGCAGGCCGGTGGATTCTTCCCATTCGGCCATGCGGTTGACGGTGGTGGCCGGTTGCCACTGGCGCACCGTTTCCGCGACGACTTCGTGGTGTTCGTTAAACGATGCCGCCACGCCCCTGATCACCCGCATCAGCGTCGAGCGCGGGTCGCGTGGCCATGCGAAGCCGGTGGGCAGCAGGTTGGCAAGGGACTGGAGAAACTTTTCCATCACGGGACAAAGGTAAAACTGCCCGACGCCAGCAACTCATAGATGCTGGCCACCGTGAAAATCCCGCCCTCGGTCAGCACGGGCGACATGATGTTGTGGTTGTACTCACCGGGCGAGGCGCTGATCACTTCCTTGACGTGGCTGTGCGGAATTTGCCCACCGGGAATCGCTTCGCGGAAAAACAGGTCTTGCACCGCCGCAATGACCGCCTTGCGGTTATCCGCCGTGTCCGGCGTGATGGACAGCACCCAGTTCTTGGTCACCGCCGTGGGAATGATCACAAACAGCTCATCGGGCGGGCCGCGCTTGGGGTCGCGTATGTAGTCCAGCACCTGGCGCTGTTGCATGGCGCTGGGCAGGCCCGGCGCTACATTGCCATCGGCCATGATGATCACGCCCGCCGAGGTCGGCCCAGCCGGGTTGCGCACGCCCCACGCTCGCGTGATGCCAGGTAGCTGCAACGCCCAGCGCACATAGTCTGCCGGGCACCCGCCCATGGGTTCATTGCTCAGGCGCTGCTGCAGGCGGTAAATGGCCTGGTCGTCGCTTTCCTGGTCCGCACCGCCGCCCAGACCGTCTACGCCGACGGTGAAGGCCGAATCAATGCCGTTCATTGGCGATACAAGCGTCAGCTTCAGCCCCGCCACGGCGTTGCCGGCAATGCCGGTCACGGTGGCAATCAGGCCAGGCGTGACCGTGCCGCCAACAGCCACGGCGACGTCTGACGTGACCCTGAACTGTCTGCCCTGGTCGTCGGCCATCAGCGTGCCGGTGGTCAGCAGCGTGCCGGGCACCCCCGTGCCGCCAGCCGGGCCGATAGCTGCAGCGGGCTCTTTGCGCTTCAGGCCGTAGGTTTCCAGCCAGCCGTCCAGAAACTCGCCGACCGACTTGATGGGGATGGCCTGCCGTGCGATGAAGTCGCGCAGGTAGCGGTAGGCGCCGTGCAGCCCGGCGCCCTCTACAAAGGCCAGCGCCTTGACGTTGGAGCGCGCCAGCTCCAGATCGACGGAACTGAGCGAGGCCGGGTCGGCAACCTGCGCCGCCTGTGACAGGCTTTGCTGCAGCAGGCGAGCGGCGTTTTCCGCCGCTTGGCGGATTGAGGGGATGGGTACGTTTAGAGGGGTCATTGGCCGAACCTGCGGATGGATGTGCCCCACAGCACGTCGTAAACGGGCGTGACCTGGTTGGGCTTGTAAATCTGCGGCCGAACAGCCAGCCGGTCGAGGCCTTCGCCGGTCCACAGGGCGGTCACGTCAACGCGGCTGGCAATGCCAGCGCGAATGAGCCAGCGCAGCCCTTCCTTGCAGGTGAACTCGACCATGCCCAGTACGTCGTCTGTCACCTTGCCGGTGTAGTACAGCCATAGCAGCGTGCCCCAGTCGTCGCGCTGGTCGGTCGCGCTGCTGGCCATGAACTCATCGCCCACCCAGCCGCGCCGGTTGGTTTCATTCGCTGGCAGCATGTCGTCAAGGCTGGCCCGTGCGTCTGTGAAGAGCGAAAGGATGATGGGTGTTGCCAGCGTGTCTTCCAGCTCCAGCGCATAGGTGACCAACTTCTCAACAAACTGCTGCGGCGCGCCGGTTGGGCTTCCGAAGTCTGTCCACGGGTAGTCGGACGGCGCTGTCGGCAGGGTCAGCCGCCAGTCAAACGGCACAACGCTGGCCATGCCGCCGCGTGCGCTGCTGGGGAGGGGTCGAGTAGCCACATCAAACATGCAGCCAGTCTCGGTTCTTAAGCGTTTTGGGTCTTGGTGAAACGCTTCACCAGCGGGGTCAGTTGTTTGGCCCGGTGCGGACGCCCGTCTCGTTGTGGTCGTGGCCGTCGAGGTTCTTGCCCGCAGCCGTCACGCCCAGCGCGCTAACGCGGCCCGCCGCAAAGGTGGCATTACCGCCACCTGTGAGGCCGTTTTTCACATCCAGCGTGTCGCCGACCGTGGCCTTGGTCGACATGGCCACGGTCGGCGTGTTCAATTCAACCTTGACCGCCGCGTTGACCCGGTAAATATCACAGTTGGTCTCTACCACCTTACCGTCGCGCAGGGTCACGTTGTGGCCTTCCTTGTGCCATACGCTTACCTCGTAAGCGGCGAGCCTGGGGCGGTCTGCAATACGGTCCATACGCAGAACGATCACGGTGCCGTCAATGGTCAAAACCAGTCCTTGCCCGTCCACCACGTTGGCGGCAAAGCCGTAATCCTGCATACGCTCGATAGCGTCCTTGGCATCGTTCTCCGTTGCCTCGGTGCGCACGGTCTGCACCAGGCCCTCTTTCAGGCTGCGCAAACGCGCACGGCGCAAGAAGATGGCGGGCGTACTCACCGTGCCCCGCCTTGCGCCTTGTCACGCGGTCCGCGTGCGTGGTTGGTGGTATTGCCCTTGTTCCCGAAGTTGCGATGCTTGACCTTGGTTTTGAGTGGCGCGGTGTCGTAGGCCTCGATGGGCCGCACGACGACCTCTGTCACGTCGCCCTCCTTGAGCGTGCAGTGCTGCTTGACTTGGCAAAGCAGCCATTCCTCACCGTCAAGACCGGCAATGTCGTCATACACCGGCACGCGCTGATTCAGCGGCCACGGCGCGCCCTGGTGCGTCCACCCCTCTAGCAGGTACTTGAAGCCGAAGGCGTGGCCACGTCGGACGCGGGCGGTGTGGTCAACCAGGGTCTGCAGATCGGCTTGCGTGATGTTGCCGTCAGCGTTGATGACCAATGGCATGTAGCGGGTCACCTCGGGGTCTTTGGCCATGGCCTTCAAGCTGCGGGAAGTCTCAAAGTCGGCAATAGTGTTTTGCTGGCCGTAGGCGATGTACTGGCTGTGACGTTGCTCATCAGAGCCTATGCCCTGCATGCTGATGACGTTTTGGCCGCGCACGATGGCGCCGGTGAATTTGGTGGTGCCCGCCTTGGTCAGCAGCAGGCGGCCAAAGTCGTCGCGGGTGACCAGCACGCCGCGCAGCCGGGCCGCCCTGGCCAGAGCGTCAACCACCGACTCACCGTGGGATAGCTTGAAGTCATGCAGGGGCGCCCCGGTGTCGGCGTCCACCTTCACCTCTATGCCATAGGGCGCCAGCAAGTCCCTGGCGACCTGCTCAAGCCGGGCGTTGCGCCACTGGCCGCCCTTGTGGATGGCCGAGCAGCGCACCAGGTCGCCCGTGCGGTCGCGGCCTGTGACGCGGTAGCCGCAGTTGTCCTTGTCGTAAAACGGCTCAGCGGCCAGCACAGAGCCGGTAATGACCTGCACGCCGCCAATCCGCACCGTTATGGCGTCCTGGCGCTTGATGGCCGGGGGCTGACCGGGAATCATGGACACGGGGATGCTGAAAGTGCCACTGATCGCCTCAAGGCTGCGCTCGACTTCGCTTTCCAGCCAGCCTTCGTACTCAAGGCCTTTCACCTCGACCGTGATCTTGACGTTGTCCCGTGGTACGCGCCGCTCGGCCATCAGTCGTGCCTCACGATGCGCAGCGGCCTGCCGGGCTGCGCCAGCAGCGGGTGGCGAATGTGCGGATTCATGGCCATGATTTCGTCTGCGTAGTCCGCCGTGCCAAACAGCTTGTAGCTGATGGACCAGATGGATTCCCAGCCTTGCGGCGTGTACGTCGTCAGGCGCACCAGGTCACGGCTGCGCACCTGCAGGTCGGCCAGCGCTGCGGTGTGCAGTTGCCGCATGGCGTCATGCCATGAGGTGGCCGTCAGCCCGCCCGACGGCGTCATGCTGGACGCCTCCATCAACAGGCGCGTGCACTGGTTGTTAATGACCGTGCGCAGCGCCAGCGCTTCGTCATAGGCTGTCAGGTCGGTATCGGCCACCACCTGCACATAGCTCGCCGTGGCCAGCGTTTCGAAAAGCTGGTCACTGGCGGCGGTCAATTGGGTCAACTGCTGGCGGGCGGCGGTATCGGTCTGCAGGGCGGCCGGATTGCCCGCGCCGTAGATCACCAGCCCGGCATCACCGCTGCCCCCCGCATGGCCGCTACTGGCCGGGGCCGGGATCACAAAGCTTTCAAAGTCGTTTCGGGCGACCTTTTTATCAAGGTCAAACCCCCAGCTAAAGGCGCTTTGAAAGGCTGCGGCGGTCGCTGCCTGCAGGTCGCTCGGCAGGCTGAACAGGTTGGCGATCTCGCTGGCCAACTGCTGGGGCACACGTACCAGGTCGCCCAGATTGGCGCGCATGGTCTGGTAGCCGCCGATCAGCCCATTGCTGTAGTCGCCCAACCCGGTCTGCACGCCCTTGAGCTGGCCCCACACGCCGTCTAGCGACGAGGTCAGGTTCTTGATGGCGCCGTTGACAGCCCAGCCCGGCGCCTTGAGTAGGTTCCAGTCAATCTTGAACTGGTCCTGCGCGGCCTGGGATGCCGCCTTGGCCGCGTCTTTGGCCTGGCTGCCGGTGTTGGCCACGCCCACCGGGTAGCGGCGTGCCTCGGCCCGAACAAAGGTCAGGTCGAAGCGGGCCATGCCGCCCTCTGCGGTCGGGTTCTCCTTGATCGTGGTCTTGCCCACCACGTAAACGCGGATCGCGCCGGCCGTTGGATGAATCAGCACGCGCTCGCCCGTCAGCACTGCACGCAGCGCCTCGCGCTGTTCGATGTAATCGTCGCCAATCACATAGGCTGAAAACTTGATCTCCTCCACGCCATCGCCCATGCGAAAGACAGTCGGCAAGTCCTGAAATGGGTATTCGCGCAGGACAGTGTTGTCACCGAAACTGACGTCGATGCTGTCCACGTGAAACGGCACACCGGCCAGGCTGGCGCGTTTGAGTTGTTCGAGCCAACCCATCTTTAGAGTCCTGCAGGGTTGGTGGCCCCGGCGCTGACCTTGACGCTTGACATGGGCGTAGTCAGCGTGGTGCTGGCAGAAGCGCGCTCATCGGTCACCCGAACGTCCACGGCCAGCTTGCCTTCGCCCAGCTCGATCTTCGTGGTCTGGCCCATGGCCATGGCCTGGTCGGCGATGCTAGGGGTTGTTAGGCTCAAAAGGCGCGGGTCGTTGTAGCCCTTGCCTCTCAGTCCATCCCCGTTTTTACGAGCATCAGCCGCATTGAGCGTGGCGATGTCCGCGTCGCTTGTCATAAACAGTTCGCTGGCCAACGCCAGCCCTGAGCCGATCCAGCCCAGGCTGCGCATTGCGCCTGCCACTTCCCCCCGGCGCTCGCCCCGGCTGCGGGCGTAGCGCCCTCCAACACGGGAAGGCGCCGGGAGAACCTCCGGCACGTGGCAGCCCACCCCCTGGCCCGCCAAACCCCGGAAGTCCCCCAGCATTCTTTGCCCCTAACAAACCAAGAACGGCCAGCGCAGTTGCAGCGCCGCCAGCGGCTGCGGCAAGTCCGCCGACAGCCAGCTTTGCGCCTTCGATGTACTGGGCGAACTCGGGGTATTTTTGGTAAAGCGCGGTTGTGCCCTCGGCAAATTTGCCAAGCACCGCGTTGAGCCCACCAGTGCTGCTGGTCTGCGCAAAAAGCTCCGAGTTGGCCTTTTGCTGCATCTTGTAGTCATTGGTCTGGGCGATGGTCTCGAAGTCCTGTCCGCCGATCTGGCCCTTGGCCAGGCCCGTGGCAGCGATCTGATCCTTGTAATAGTCGCGGTTGTTCCGCAGCGCCACCAGCGCCTGCATGGACTGCTGGTTGTGGAACAGCTTTCCCAAGGCGCTACCCTGAAAAAGCGCCGCCTGCTGTTGCATGATTTCTTGCTGCTCGGGCGTGTACAGCGGCTGGCCACCTTTATCTCTGGCAATGCCCCCGGCCTTCAGCTTGTTATCAAGGGCCATGTAGCGTGGGTCACTGTTTGCCACGCGGTCGGCAAGGCCAACGATGCCGGTGATCGCATCGCCGCCTTCGGCAATATGTTTGGCAATGGCGTCCGAAGGGCTGATGCCAAGTTTCTTGGCCGCCGTCATCAGCGCGTGGCCATTGATCATGGACAGCAGGTCTTTAAAGTTCGTGCCCGCCTCGTCCTTGGTGCCAGCGGTCAGACGAGACGTTTGCACGCCTGCCAGCATGGACTCGTAGCCCTTCATGCCGCGCAGGCCCGCCATGCTACCCGCAGCGCCGACCTGTGGCATCCACTTGGCCAGGCTGTCGAACTCCATGCTGCCCCCCTTGGTTGACTGCAGCGTCTTGTCCAGCATCAGGGGAATGTCCTTTGCGTCGAGCTTGAGCGACCGCAGGCCGTAAATCACGAGCTGGGCGATGTTGGCCGGATCAGCGTTGCCCGACGTCGCGTATTTCTGCATGTGCGGCAGCACGGATTCCACAACGTCCTTGTCGATGTTGGCCGCGTACAGGTCGTTCATCGCCTTGAGGGCCGAATCCCTTGTCCCGCCGCCGCTGCTCACGGCACTTTCAATCTGCTTGTTCATGGCCGCCATACCCTGCTTGCGTGAGCCGTATGGGAAGGCGATGTTGGCCGCGTCAGCCAGAGAGCGCTCATAGGTCCGTTCAATCTTGAGCGGCTCCGCCAAAACCGCTTTAGCCGCCTGATAGCCCGCAAACCCTGCAGCACCGGCCTTTCCCAGCTTGACGGCCGTCGCGCCCAGCCGTTCCATCCGGGCGTGCGCATGGTCAACCGACCGCGCCAGGCGCTGCATGTAGCCGATCTGCCGCTCGGTGCCGGTGTTGTTCAGGAAGCGCAGGTAAGCGGTGTCCAGCTTCACAAAAGACCCCGTGGTCTTGTCCACCGACGACTTGATGGCGGCTTGCGACTGCTCCAGCGCCTGCGCCTCGGTGCGCGCCTTGGAGCCGATGTTGCTGGCCAGCTCAAGAAAATACTTCAGCTTTAACTCACGCATGGCGGGTCATTTCGATTTGGTCAATTGCTTGACCATCGCCTTAAGTCTGGCCTTCGGCAGAACTTCCAGCGAAGTCGGCGAGCAGTGAAGGGCCAGACTCAGGAAGGTCAGCAACCGCTCCCACTGTTGGAGCCTGGCCCGAATGCTGTGGGGGCGAATTGATCGGCTTTGACGCGCCAGCGACGGCGCTGTCAAACTCAGCCTGCGTGATGTTGCCGTACCGCACTTCGCTGGCCAGTGTCAGCAAGAAGATGCGCTGTTCGATCAGCTCAAGGTCGCGGGACGAGAGCCTGTCGTACATATCCAGATCAATCAGCCCCCGCGGGATCACCGTGTCGTCGCAATGAAACGATTCGATGTGCAGCATGTTCAGCACGTGTTTGAAATTGGAGTCACTGACCAGCAGCTTCCAACCACCGCCCACCATCATCGCGCGCTCGGACAGCGCCTCGGCCTTGCGTTCGTCGGCTACGTTGGTGTCGCGCAGGCTGACGACCTTGTAGAGGATGTCCTTGCCGCCGCTTTCCAGCTTGAGCCCGTCGGCTAGAACGAGTTTGTAGAGGTTGTCGATCCGCACTGCGGGGGACGACTCGGCATTGGGGGTGCTTTGTTCGGTCATGCATGCAGTGTCCGGCTGCAGGCGCTTTGGGTCTTGGTGAAACACTTCACCGCGCCAATGAAAAAGGCCGGTATTACCCAGCCTTCTTCATTTCGGTGCGACTTGCACCAAATCGCAAACTATCCCTTTAGAGCCATTGCGGCTCAGAAAGCACGTTAAACGTGATGTCCACCGAGCCGCCGCCGAGGTCGCCCATCTCGCCGAAGCTGCATTTGGTCATCAGGCAGCGGCGGCCAGTCTGGCTGTCGCGGGCCGTGATCTGGATGCCGCGCAGCTTGTTGTAGTCGCCCGGCTGCTGGTTACTGCCGAACTGGATTTTTGCCTTGAAGATGCGCGGCACGCGGGCGCGCTTTTCAAAGTCATCACCGCTGGCGCTGGGCACCACGGTGTTCGTGAAGCTCGCAAAGCCGGAGGCGATGCCAGAGCCGTCTTCGAAAGGCAGTGGTTTTCCATCGACCGTGATCTGGTCGATGTGCAGCAGCATGTTTTCAGTTCCCATTTATCTCTCCTGAAGTTGAAAGGTTTGTTGCTGCCTAGACCTGGCCAGCGATGACGTTGCTGGTGATCTCGGTCTGGTAGTGCTGCGTCACGATGACCGGCTCGTCCAGAATCTTCAGCTTTTCGTTCGGGCCGTCCACCTCGACCACGATCGTCTTCTGGTAGTAAGGCATGTTCTGGCACAGCCCGGCATCGCAGAAGAGCTTGTACAAGCCGAGCATGATTTCCTCGCCCAGCTCCTTGGTCATGATCTTCTGGCCAGGGATCGGATCAGTGATGTACTGCGCCAACTTGTAGCCGGTGTACTTCGTCTGAAACTCGGTCACCCGGAACCAGCGGTAGTAGCTCATGGTCTTGATCCACATCAAGTTCGCCATGCTGCGGTCGGGCGCGCCGCCCGCCGTCTGCGTGTAGTTCGTCACCATGCGCCAGAGGCGACCCGTGCCATCCTGGTCGATCTGCAACGGTGAGCCGCCAAGCGCCAGCAGGTTGCCCTTTTGGTCGTCGGTGAGGTCGTCGCCCTGTTTGGGGCCAACGTAGCCGACCAGCAGCGATGTGGGTGGGATGGCCGGGTCAATGGCTGCGCTGCTCTCGATGGCGGCACCAGCCATGGCGGCGGTTTCCCAAGGGCTGGTCAAGTCCTTGCAGGTGGTCATGGTGTGCACGTGCGGGCTGTTGCGGGTCGAAAGAAGCGTTGTCAAAGCGCTTTCGGTGCCACGCGCTCCGACGACGATTGCGCCGTCCCGCATGTTGTTCTGCAACCAGCGCACGGCCATTTCGGTTTCCAGCAGTCCCATGTTGGCGCTGTCAGTGAAAGGGTTCACGATCTCGGTCGCACGATAGCCCAGCATCTTCTGGATGACCGGCGTCACGTCCGGTGCGACCGCACCTGCGGTCATAGCCGGGAGAGTGACGGTCAGGCCAACCGGCAGGTAGTCGTCGGCATAGTGCTGCGTGACCAAGCTAATGTCATTGCCGGTAGGGCCGCCCCATTTGCAGGTAACAACCACCTCGCCGGGGTTGGCGTTCGTCGCGGCGGTCACGGGCAGCTTCGGAATGGCGCTGATTGCGGCAGCCAGCTTGGCGGCAATCGTCGTCGGCGTGTCCGAGGCGATAACGCCAAAGCTGATGCGCTGGCTGGCGATGTAAAACATGAACTCGCCAGAAGTCCCCAGCGTAGCGCCTGCGGTCGCAATGACCACCGTGCTACTGGCCTTGACGGCCGCGGTGCCTTCAGCAATGCAAATCGTGTCAATGGGCAGGCCACGGTCGGCGTTCGCTTTCGCGGCGCGCCACAGGATCAGCATCAGCGAGCCTTCACCGAACAGAGTCACAGCGTCGGAGTCCGTCGTCACTGTCAGGATGGAGTTTGTGGCGGCGGTGCCGGCCGCCAGCTTGTGGGCGATCAGCAGCACGCGACGGGGCATGCCGCGCATGCCGCGAATGGCGCGGGAAAAGTCAATCTTTGCGGCGACGCCCGGCAGCAGAAAGCCGAGGCTAAAGAGGTTGGGCAGTGACATGGGTAGGCTCCAGTTAAAAGGTTTTGAAAGGCGTTTGAGGCCGCTTTAAGTTCCGCTTCAGCTCACGCGCACCAGGCAGCCGTCTTCAAGGCGTCGCAGCGTGGTGACCGTCACCGTTTGCGGCGTCTCCTTACCTTCCTCGAAACGGGCGCCGGTTTCGTTGTTGACCAGCACCTGGCCCTCGGCAACCATCACGCCGCAGGTTGAGCCCAGCGCAGGCATGGGTAGCGGCGTCTTCGGCTTGCCGCTGATGCCGATGGTTCCAGCGGCCAGCGCGGCGATTTGTGATGTAGCGGCTTGCGTGTCGTTTTTGGCCATGTCAGCTCCTTTAGGGTTTTTCAAAATCAATTTTTTCCTGCACATCGGGGACGATGCTCGTGTCAGGCGTGTCGCCAGGCGCTTGGCCGCCTCGGGCGGTGTCGTAAATCTTGACGTGGCGCATGTTCGGCCTGTCCGCGTAGGGCACATCAGGGCGCTCCTGGTTGAGCGGGATCACGCCCTTGGCGCACTGATACCAGTCCACCATCCAGAGCGCCTGCCCCTGTTCATCGACGGCGCGGTTGTAAAGGTTCTCGCACGTCGGCTGATCGTCCAGTCCCACGATGGTGACGCCCTGCGCCTGTATGGCGCTGGCGTAGGGCTGTTGAGCCATAGGCGCCCACTGGCGCAGCAGCACAGACAGGTCTTCGGCCAGGCGCATCGCTTCCGTCATGCGCGCCTCGCGGCTCTTGGCGTTCTTGGTCACCACAAAGGCGACCATGCGGTGGTTCTTGGCGTGCCGGCCTGTCAACCGCCCGCCCTCGTCCGGCTTCTTCCAGCCGAGCAGGCTGATCAGGATGGCCGGGCAGTTGTAGCTAACGTTTTTCATTTCAGCGGTCGAGAACTCACCCGCGTAGGCGCGCACGTCCTTGACCTGCGCCTTGGTAAAGCTGGCGCGCACGTAGGCCACGGCCTGTTCAAGCAACAACACGCCGCTCATTGGATACGCCCAATCGCGGCGACCATGAAGTCACCGATGGCGCGTTCCTGCGCGGGCGCCACGCCCAGCACGGGTCTGGCCGTCATGGTGAAGCGGTGGCCGAGCCGCCCGGTCTCGCCGCCAAAGTGATGGATGGCCGCATAAATCAGCGCCGAGCCGATCTCTACGCCGCTGCCCGCGAGCTGGTAGACGTAGCTGTCATACAGATGGTGCCGGTCGATCAGCGTCTTGCCTGCGGCGCGCACGTTGCCCCTGACACGACCCTTGCTGCGGTTGTTGGCCTTCCAGTGCGTGGTGCGGCCCTGCGCGGCTTTGCTGGGCGGCATGGCGGTGCCGTCAAACAGGCGCTGACCGTCGAAGTTGTCCTGCACGTTGCCCAGCATGTACTCGCCGATCTCGCGGCGCACGGCGATGAAATGCGAGTTGTTGAGCCGCTCAAGACCGCGCAGGTGCCGCGTGATGGGCGTGGTGTCCAGCGTTTGCTTGATATGGGTAGATTGGGAGCCCGCGCCCCAGACCGAATAAACGCCGCTCATCGTGCCACCTTGTGCGCGGCCCAGTTGTAGGAGCTGGCGGCCGGTCCGAAGCGGATGCGGCTTTTGCCGGGCAACGTTTCACCAGCCGGATTGACCAACTGAACGGTGCCGCGTGACACGTCTTTGAGCCAAGCGCGCCACGTGTTGCAGCAATCGTCCATGCGCTCGGTGGCGTTGTCAGGATCATCAGACAGGCTGCAGCGCACCAGGGCCATGCAGCACTCATTAAGCGTGCCAATGTTGACGTCATCGGCCGACAGCGGCAGCGTGACGGCGTTGCGAAGGTAGCCGTCCATGAAGCTGCTGCTCGTTTCGATCTTTCGCACGAACCGCGCCAGCGCCCCAGTAGCAGCGTCCTTTTCCTCCTGGCTCGGCGCACCCGTCCACACTTCTGCAATGGCGTCAGTCAGAAGCTGCTCGGTGAGCAAGTCCTGCTCATCGGCCAGCAGTTGCGTGACTTCCTTCAGACCGTAGGCCTGAATGACTTGCTGGGGCGTGGCGTAGGGCATCAGGCGCGGGCCGTCTTTCGGGCGGCAGTTTTTGCAGGGGCCGTCTTGGTCGCGGGCTTGGAGGCTTTGGCCTCTGCGACCGCTGCTGCAACCGGCGGCGAGATCAGCGTGCCGGCACCTGCAGCGTTTGCATCGGGGCCTGGCGCGGCAGGGCTGCCAACCGCGCTACCGGCCTCTTCGATGGCATCGTCCTCGTCGGTAGCCGGCCTGGCGTGACCCATGGCCTCCAGCTCGTCGGATTGCTGCTGAGTGAGCCCCTTGACGCGGGCGCCGGTCGGGTGGACGCGGCCATTGAACCGAATTGGCTCAATTGCGATGATGTCCACCAGCACCGCCTCTTCGTTTAGCTTTCCCATGTCGTACTCCTGTCAATAAACAAATGGCGGGGGCTTGGGGTTAAGCCACCCGCCTTGCGTTCACCTCTGCGCTTTCGCCAACTCCCGGCTCTGGCGCTTCACAGGTGCTGCCTAGCGGCTCCTTTGAATCCCTACGCGACCGCTGCGCTGAACAAATAGCCCAAGTCTGGAGCCGTAACCAGTTCCTTGACGGACTCGCCGACGCGGACACGCACACCGCCTCGGAGACCGATGTCCGGATCGACAATCTCACCGGCTACGCGGGGGCCGAACTGGGCGGTGAAGCCGAAGGTGATGCCGAATTCGGTGTCAGCGCTCATGTTGCGGTGAAGGATGGCGCAGCTCTTGCCCCCAGACCCGCGTCATGGCGGGCGCCTGGCCCTTGCGCGCGGTGTTCAACCAGCCTTCGCCGACGTACAGCTCGTCCAGTTCGAAATGGTCGGCGAACTGGCGGCGGCTGATGATGCCGGCGTCTGTGTTGTTGCCGAAGATGGCCTTGCACATCTTGGGGTGCTGACGCAGCACGGTCCAAACGGCGCGGCCAATGACACCGATGTTGCCCTTCATGATCATGGCGTCTTGTGCTGCCAGGATGTCGGCTTGCGGGTTGCTGTTGGCATAGTCGCTCCATTGGGCTTGGCCGACCAGCGTCTGCTTGTTGCCCGCGCCATAGTTCGCGGCGTTGAAAACCAGGCTGGCGGCGCGTGCTTCGCGCTTCACCAAAATCAACTCGGTCAAACCTTGCGCGGCGCGCAGTTTGGGGTCGGGCATGCGGGCATTGCCGCAGCGTTCATGCTGTCCGAATTGGGGATGGGATCATCCAGGCCGTGGTCTTCGGTGGAGTCCGGCGTTTCGGTTGATGTGAACTCGACCTGGTTGACCTGGCCTTTGCGGCCGACCTTGGTCTCGGGCGGGCTGAAGAACTCACCCAGTGGGAACTTGTTGTACTTGAAGTTCTGCGCCGCGACGGGCACACGGGCAGAACGCCATCGGCGATCATGGCCCCATTTTTATAGGCCACTGCGACGGCGCAGAGGACGGGAGTTACTACAAAAGGCGCTTTCGACATGGTTGCTCCTAGAAAATTTGGGTTGGCTTGAGGCTGGTTCGGGTCAGGTACTGGCGGGTGCTATGGCTGTTTAGCCTTGCATCACGCCGGGGGCGATCTGGTAGTCGATGACGTCGTCCAGCACACCGCTCTGCAGAGCGAAGCCGATGATGCGAACGTTGGAGCCGGCAGCCGGTGCCGCCGTGATGCCCTTGGAGGACGCATCGGCGGTGATCGGGTCGCCCCGCGTCACGGCGGCGCCCAACTTCACCTCGCCAGTGCCCGTGGTGGGGTAGTCCACCTGTTCGCCGACGTCCTTACCCAGGGCGTCGTTGGTGCCGATCAGCTTGTCGGTCGCGGCGGTGGCCAGCGCTGCCGAGTTGTCGACGGTGCCGTGCTTGATGATCAGAAAACCGGCGATGGCCGCTTGGGCAAGGACGCTCCGGTGTTGAAGAGGTGCAGACATTGAAATGCTCCTGAAGTGTTCGTGGATGGTTGGAAGGGCGGGGATGGTCGGTGCTGGCTTACTTGGCGTCGGTAGCGGTGCGGATGACGTGTTGCACCGCGTTGGCCGCACTGATGGTCCGGCCTTCTTTTTCTTCAGCCGCCATGAAGTCGTTGGCCGCCTTGGTCACCGCCTCCGTGTTGTTGACGTCCAGCGCGCCCTCGTCGATTACCCGACCATTGCCGCCGATCTTGATGACAGGCGGCTGCGCGGCCATGAAATCCGCAAAAAACTGCGCCGGGGTTTTCTTGCCTTCGCCGCCTTCGGCCTTGGAAAAGCTGAACTCTTGGCCCGCGTCTTCCAACTGGGCCATGTACTCGTACAGGCCGGCTTCGTTGGCGGGCAGCACAAGCCCTTTGTCTTTCCAGCCCTTGATCAGGCCGGCAATGCGGGTTTTCTGCTCGGCCTTCTTCAGGTCGGTCAGTTGAGTTTGGGCGGCGCTGAATTCGGCTTCAGGGACCATGCCCTTTTTCCTGCGGTCTCGCCCTCGCTGCGGGCCAGCGCCACGGCGGCGTCGAGTTGCTCTTGAGTGATCATGGTTTCGTCCTCGGTCGGTTGGTTGAAAAGGGATGCGGGCTTGTCGTCGTTGAACTGGGCGCGGGCGGTGCTGGCCGCTTCAGTCATCGAGTCGATTTCCCATTGCGGCAGGGTCGCGTCGGCGGCCTCCAGGCCGTCCTTTTCGATCATTCGGTCGCGCAGGCGGCGCAGCAGCTTGGCGGCGCTCTCCAGGCCCCAGACTAGGGAATAGCCAGGCGCGGCGAATTCAAAGCAGGTTTCGTCGTCGGCTGCGAACTCGACCGGCTGCAGTCCGTCGATGGCGGGCGGCACGGCGCCCAGCCAGCCAACATGGCGCACGCGCCAGCCGTGGACCTTGTCCTTAATGACGGAAAGCGAACGGTTGTAATAGGCGCCGGAATCGACGCCAGCCTCAAAGGCCGGGTTGATCTTGTCGAATTTGGCGAACAGGCGCCCGTCGTCTTCCAGCTTGTACTCGGCCACCTGGGCATATGCCGGGGCGGTGTCCTTGGGGTGACCGATGACGGCCGGCGCGGCGCCGAGCTTGTGGTTGTCCACCATCTGCTCGACGTCGGCCTTGCTGAAGGTGACCTGTCGGCCCTTGCTGTCGGTGTGCGTGCCGGTCTTGAAGACCTCGACAAAGCCGCGCAGGCCTTTGACGGTCGCATCAATAGCTTTGGCGACCGGGCTTTTCTTGGTTGGTGCTTTACTCATGCCCCAACTGTGCCCAGACGGTCGCGCTAAATCTTGGTGAAGCGTTTCACCGTATTGGCTTTACGAGGCTCTGGGAAACGCCCTGGACGGGCGTGGTGGCGGTTAGTCGCCTTTGGCTGCCCGCGTTGCCGCTTCGCGGGCCTTGGCGCAATGGGCTTCAAGCTCAGCGCTGACCACGACAACAGCGTGGCAAGGTCGCCGCGCTGCAATTGAGGGAGGTTTTCCAGAGAGCCCGCCTTGTCATTGGTCGTCAGCTGCTGCACGGCGCGCAGCGCGCCGAGCTGGTTATGCAATTCGTCAACGGCGTCCACCACACGGAATGCACGACGCTGCTGTTCAGTGGTGACATGGATCGCCTGCACTGTGGGCTGATCAAAGGAAACTGCTTTATTCATAAATGCCGCGTCGTCTCAGAAATTGAACAAACGGCGCAACCACATCAAATGGTGGCGGCGGCCCGAACAGGTGTGAGAGACCGGGAGACGCTTGGCGTTACCGGCAGGAGCTTGCGCCCCTCCATTCGGGCCGCCAAAAACTGGCGCCCAAAGGAAGAAGCTGCAAACCAGTGCGGGGTTGCGGCCTCTTGCCGCGTCTCAACGGGCTCTCACACCGGTCGCCCACTTTTTCTGGGCAACGTCGCAATTATGGGTCATTTGCCCGACCAGGCGCCAAAGGCCATTGATTGAACAGAGGCAGTTTTGAGGGTGTTGTGAAATCAGGCCCTTGGCGGGCCTGGAGGCTGTTAGAGCCTCAGTGGTGCCGCGCAGGTCCTGCGCGGCGGTTTCGAAGGGGTTTGCGGCGGTTTTGAAAGCCGTTTCGCTTGCCCGGCCCGGTCGTCAGGCCGGTTCCCCAGACCGAAGGGGTCGTTGGCTCGCACGGCGTAGTTCTCGGGCTCTTCAAGCTCATCGAACATAGCCCGGCTTTCATGTCCGTCATGCTGGCATCGCCGCCCATGATGTTGATGGCCTGGCGCCGACTGTAGCCGGTGGCCTGGGCGGTTTCGTCAAAGGTCAGGCCTTGCTCGCGGGCATTGGCGCACATGGTCGTGGCGCAGTCGGCGAAGGTAGGCGTCACCCTTGGGCACTTCGAGCATACCGCCGCCCCACTCGGCGACCAGCTTCTGCGAAACCGGTCGGGCTAAGCGCCATGCGCAGAGGGTGGTCTTCTTTGGCCTTGTCCGGCTTGGGCACCGATATGCGGGCGCCTGGCATTGAGGGCCGATCAGGCGCATCGCGTCGGCGTCACCCAACACCCGCGCCAGTTCACGGACGGCCGCAGGCAGCGCCTCGGGCTGGGTGGTGAGTGTGGGGGATGTGGCGGGTCATGTCAGTCAATAGATGTTTGCTTTAACGCGCTGACCCCAGAGCTTCATGGCCTCGACCAGATGATTCAGTTGCTCGCCAG